>NZ_CP077062.1 GCF_019039255.1 Nocardioides panacis
GCACGACCACGCCGGGCAGGCTGGCGACCAGCACCAGGACGCCGTACGTGACCGCGGTGGCGACGCCGGCGGAGGCGCCGAGCCCGGCCGCGGAGAATGCCCAGGCGGCGACCCCCTCGCGCGGGCCCCAGCCGGCGACGTTGGTCGGCACCGCCATCGCCAGCAGCACGAGCAGCGCGAGCGGCAGCAGCCGGACCGGTGACGCGGGTACCCCGGCGGTGCGGGCCGCGACCCAAAAGACCGCCAGGTGGCCGACGACCGCGAGGCCGGACAGCAGCGCCACCCCGAGCGGTGACCCGCGGGTGGCGAGGGCGTGCAGGTCCGTGCGGAGCACCGGCACCGCGACGCGGACGACGAGCAGACCCACCGCGGCCGCGGCGACCGCGACGAGCAGCACGCGCGGCATCGAGGAGCGGACCGGGGACGGCAGCACCAGCAGGACCACCACCGCCACGGCCCCCTGGGTGACCTGCCCCGCCACCCGCTCCCAGGCGACCGCCCGCAGCGCGCGACCGGTGGCCCGGACCTCCCGGCCGTGCCGCACCCCCCGGTGCACGTCGCCGACGACGCCGCCGGGCAGCGTGGTGTTGAGCAGCTGGGCACGGTACGACGCCGCGACCGCCGTCCGCAGGGGCAGGTCCAGGCCCAGGCCGGCGGCGACCAGCCGCCACCGCCACGCACCGCAGACCGTGGTCGCGACGGTGACCGCGGACGCGGCGCCGACCGCCCAGGCGTCGAGGGCGCGCAGCCCGTCGACGAACGGGCCGGCGCCGACCCGGGCGACCAGCAGCACCAGCACGCCGGCGCCGGCCAGCAGCCGCGCCCACCGCCAGCGCCCGGCGGTCACGCGGCCACCCCGCACAGCACGCGGGCGACCCGCTCGGTGGTCGCCGGCCAGCCCGCGAGAGCCTCGCGCCGGGCCCGGGCGGCCTCCCGCAGCCCGGCGCGCAGCGCCGCGCTCGGTCAGCCACCGCTCCAGCGCCGTGCCCAGCGCGTCGGCGTCGTGCGGCGGCACCAGCAGCCCGGGGCGCCGGCCGTCCGGCAGCGTGCCCAGCGCCTCGGGGACGCCGCCGACGGTGGTCGCGACCACCGGCAGCCCGCGGGCGAGCGCCTCGGTGACGACCATCCCGTAGCTCTCCAGCCGGGTCGGCAGCACCAGCAGGTCCGCCGACGCGTACGCCGCGGCGAGGGCGTCACCGCGCAGGGCGTCGTGGAAGCAGACCCGGTCCGCCAGGCCGGCGCCCGCCACCTGGCGCCGGACCCGGGCGACGTACGCCGGGTCGCGGGTCAGCGAGCCGACGACGCTGCACCGCCAGGGCAGGCCGGAGACGCCGGCGAGCGCCGAGACCAGCAGGTCGTGGCCCTTGTGCCGGGACACCGCCGCGACGCAGAGCAGCCGGCCGCCGGTCGGCGTGCCCCGCGCCAGGCCGGCGGGGTCGACCCCGGGCTCGGCGACGTGCACCCGCTCGGGACGCAGGCCGTGCCGCTCGAGCAGCAGGCAGCGGGTCCACCGGCTCGTGGTCAGCACCGCCCCGGCGGCGGCCAGCACCGCGTGCTCGGCCGCGCCGAGCGGCATGTGCACCAGGACGACCAGCCGCACCCGGGCGGACTGCGGCACCAGCACGGCGGCCGCGGCCGCGGCGACCAGGCCGTCCACCAGCAGCAGCACGTCGTCCGGCACCCCCGCCACGACGGAGGCCAGCGCGGCGAGCGCCGCGGCGTCCGGTCGCGGCCAGCACCCCGGCACGGCGTGCTCGTGCACCCTCCAGCCCGCCGACCGCAGGCCGTCGAGCACCCGCCGGTCGTAGGCGTTGCCGCCACTCGGCCGGGCCGGGTCGTCCAGCCCCTCGGGCACGACGGCGTGCACGGTGCCCGTGCGCGGCGGCCGGCCGGTCACGGTGCCCGCTCGTAGCTGGCCCACGCGACGGGCGACTCGTGCAGCGTCACCGCGATCGCGGCGAGCTCGTCGGCGTCGAGGCCGAGGGCGCCCTGCCGGACCCGGTCGGCCAGCCGGTCCGCGACGACCTGCGCGAGCACCTCGGTGGTGGTGTTCAGCCCGGCCAGCGACGGGTCCTCGTCGAGGTTGCCGTAGGACAGCGCGCCGACGACGGCGTGCAGCTCCTCGGCCGCCCGCCCGATGTCGACGACTATCCCGTCGGCGTCCAGCCGCGCGCGGCGGAACGTCACGTCCACCACGAACGTGGCCCCGTGCAGCTGCTGCGCCGGGCCGAACACCTCGCCGCGCAGGCTGTGGGCGACCATCATGTGGTCGCGGACCGTCACGCTGAACACGGCACCGCCCCCGTCCCGTAGGTGAGTGAGTGGCACAGCGCCGGCAGGTCGCCGGTGGCGAGTCGCGGCATCACCTCCGGCAGCTCCTCGAACCGGGACTCGCCGGTCAGCAGGACGTCGTACGCCGGGTCGCGCAGCAGGTCCAGGGCGAGGGCGAGCCGCTCGCGGGTGGTCCGGCGGCCGCGGCGCGCCGCCGCGACGGTGCCCACCTGGCTGGCCCGCACCGCCAGCCGCCCCGAGTGGAACGAGCCGCCCAGCGACACGGTGGTCTCCGCGTCGCCGTACCAGCTCAGCTCGAGCACCTCCGCCTCCGGCGCCAGCAGGTCGAGGGACAGCTGCAGCCCCGCGGACGTGGCGGTGGTGTGCACCACCAGGTCGCGGCCCCCGGGCGCGGCGTCGGGCTCCGCGAACGACGCGCCCAGCGCGGCCGCGACGGGCGCCCGGCCGGCGTCCACGTCGACGAGCGTCACCTCGACGCCGGGGACCTGCGCGAGCAGCCGGGCGACGCAGCAGCCGACCATGCCGGCCCCGACCACGGCGACCCGGTCGCCGAGGAGGGGAGCGGCGTCCCACAGGGCGTTCACGGCGGTCTCGACGGCCCCGGCGAGCACCGCCCGGGCGGTCGGCACCCCGTCGGGGACCAGCGTGAGCGCGTCGACGGGGACGACGTACGCCGTCTGGTGCGGGTAGAGGCAGAACACCGTCCGTCCCCGCAGCGCGGCCGGTCCCTCCTCCACGACTCCGACGCTGAGGTAGCCGTACTTGACCGGTCCCGGGAAGTCGCCGTCCTGGAACGGCGCCCGCATCACCGCGTGCTGGCTGACCGGCACCCCGCCGCGGAACACCAGCGACTCGGTGCCGCGGCTCACCCCGGACCGCAGGGTGCGCACCAGCGCCTCGCCCGCGCCCGGCCGCGGCAGCCGGACGCGGCGGATCTCGCCGGCACCGGGGCCGCTCACCCAGAACGCCTGCGCCTCAGTCTCCATCGGCCCTTCCCACCCGCCCCCGTTGAACCGGGACCGCCACCCGTCCGTCTACCTGCTGTCCCCCCATGAACGGAGGCCGGGTGCCGATGGTTCAACGTGGTCCGATGCTCGGCCTGCTCGCGCAGCTGTCCGTGCTGGCCGGGCTCGCCGCGACGGTCGGGCTCGGCGCCCCCGGCTGGGCGGTCGGCCTGGCCTGCGGCTCCGTCACGGCGGGCGCCCTGACGGTGGCGCTGCCCGCCCATGGTCTGGACCGGTTGGGCCCGGCGGACCGGGTCACGCTGACCCGCGCCGTGCTCGTCGGCGGGGTCGCCGCGCTGGTGGCCGCCCACCCGGCGCCGGTGGCGCTGCTCGTCGGGCTGGCCGCGGTGGCGCTGGTGCTCGACCGGGTGGACGGCGAGGTGGCGCGGCGCACCGGATCGGTCTCCGGGTTCGGTGCGGCGTTCGACATGGAGGTCGACGCGTTCCTGGTCCTCGTGCTCAGCGTGTACGTCGCCCGCACCGCCGGGGCGTGGGTCCTGCTGATCGGTCTCGCGCGCTACGCGCTCTGGGTCGCGGGGCGGTTCGCGCCATGGCTGCGGGAGCCGGTGCCGACCCGGCCGTGGGCCAAGGTGGTCGCCGCCGTCCAGGGGGGTGGTGCTGACCGCGGTCGCGGCCGACCTGCTCCCCGCCGCGGTGGAGGTGACCGCTCTCGTGCTGGCCCTGGTCCTGCTCACCGAGTCCTTCGCCCACCAGGTCCTCTGGCTCCGGCGGCACCGGGTGCCTGCCCCGGTCCGGGTCGGGGTGCCGACGTGAGGGCCGCCGGCCGGACAGCGACGGGGGTGCTGACCGGCCTGGCCCTCGCGCTGGTGTGGGTCGCGCTCGTGGTGCCGGACCAGCTCGCGCTGCTCACCCCGTCGGCGGCCGTGCGGATCCCGCTCGAGGTCGTGCTGCTCGGCCTGCTGGTGCTGGTCGTGCCCTGGCGGGCCGCCCGGGTCGTGCTGGTGCTGCTCGGGGTGCTGCTCGGCCTGCTGACCGTGGTCAAGGTGCTCGACATGGGGTTCTACGCGAGCCTCAACCGCCCCTTCGACTCGGTGATCGACTGGCGCTACCTGGGCTCGGCCGTCGGGCTGGTCGACGACTCCGTGGGCCGGCCGGCCGCGGTCGCCGCGGTGGTCCTCGCGGCGCTGGCCGTGCTGGCGCTGCTGGTGGTGATGCCGCTGGCGCTGCTGCGACTGGCGCGGGTCGCCACCCGGCACCGGCAGGGCACGCTGCGCGGCGTCGTCGCGCTCGGCACCGCCTGGGTGCTCTGCGCGGTGCTCGGCGTGCACGCGGCGCAGGGCGCGGACGTCGCGTCGACCAGCACGTCGACGTACGCCATCGGCCAGGTGCGCCGGATCCCCTCGGAGCTCCGCGACCAGCGGGCCTTCGCCCGGGCGGCGCAGGCCGACCCTCTGCGCCGCACGCCGGGAAGCCGGCTGCTGACCGGGCTCCGCGGCAAGGACGTGCTGTTCGTGTTCGTGGAGAGCTACGGCCGGGTCGCGGTCCAGGACTCCTCGATGGCGCCCGGCGTGGACCGGGTGCTGGCCGACGGCACCCGGCGGCTGGACGCCGCGGGCTTCGGGTCGCGCAGCGCCTTCCTCACCTCCCCGACGTTCGGCGCGATCAGCTGGCTGGCGCACTCCACGCTGCAGTCCGGGCTCTGGGTCGACAGCCAGCAGCGGTACGACGCGCTGGTCACCAGCCCGCGCTTCACGCTCAGCCAGGCCTTCGGGCGGGCCGGCTGGCGCACCGTGAGCGACGTGCCGGCCGACACCCACGACTGGCCGCAGGGCGCGTTCTACCACTACGACCGGCTCTACGACTCGCGCAACGTCGGCTACCGCGGGCCCCGGTTCGGCTACCCGACGATGCCCGACCAGTACACCCTGGACGCGTTCCACCGTCTCGAGCTCGCCCGGCAGCACCGGCGGCCGGTGATGGCCGAGATCGACCTGATCAGCAGCCACGCCCCGTGGTCCCGGACCCCGCACCTGATCGACCAGGCCGCGGTCGGGGACGGGTCGGTGTTCGACGGGATGCCCGAGACGCTGCCCTCCGAGACGCAGGTCTGGCGGTCGCCGGAGCGGGTGCGGGCGGCCTACGGGCAGTCGATCGAGTACTCCCTGTCGGCGATCGTGTCCTACCTCGAGCACTACGGCGACGACCGGACGGTGCTCGTGTTCCTCGGCGACCACCAGCCGGCCCCGGTGGTCTCCGGGGCCGGTGCCGACCACGACGTGCCGGTGACCGTGGTGGCCAAGGACCCCGCGGTGCTGCACCGGATCGACTCCTGGCACTGGCAGCCCGGACTGCACCCGTCGCCGGCCGCCCCGGTGTGGCGGATGGACGCGTTCCGGGACCGGTTCCTCTCCGCGTTCGGGCCGTGACCGGCCACACTGAACCTCCGGGAGCGGTGCCCCGTTACACCAGGGGAGGTGAGATGGCAGACCACGAGGTCGCACTCATGCAGCAGCTGCACGACGAGCACGCCGCTGCGCTGTGGGGCTACTGCCTGAGCCTGACCGGCCACGACCGGGCCCGCGCCGAGGACGTCACGCAGGAGACCCTGCTGCGCGCCTGGCGCAACCGTGCCGTGCTCGACCGGCCCGGGTCCGCGGTCCGTGCCTGGCTGTTCACCGTCGCCCGCAACATCGTCATCGACGAGTGGCGGACCCGCCGCTCGCAGTCCGAGCTGACCGTGGCCGAGGTCCCCGAGCGGGCCGACGACGGCGACCGCACCGACCGGCTGCTGCTGTCCTGGGTGGTCGACGACGCGCTCACCCGGCTCTCGGAGGAGCACCGCGCGGTGCTGCTCGAGTGCTACTACCGGGGGATGCCGGTCGCCGAGGCAGCCCGTCACCTCGGGGTGCCGGAGGGCACAGTGAAGTCCCGCACGCACTACGCGCTGCGGGCGCTGAGGCTGGCGCTGGAGGAGATGGGGGTGACCGCATGAGCTGCGAGTTCGCGCACCAGGACGGCTCCTACGTCCTGGGCGCCCTGTCCTCGAGCGAGCGGATGGCGTTCGAGCACCACCTGGCGGCCTGCCCCGACTGCGCCCGGGCGGTGCGCCGGCTGGCCGGGCTCCCCGGGCTGCTGGCGCGGGTCGACGGGTCGGTGCTGGAGGGCGCGCCCGTCGCCGAGCCGGTGCCCGGGACGCTGCTGCCCCGGCTGGTCGCGGACGTACGACGGACCCGGCACCGCCGCACCGTGCTCACCGGAGCCGTCGCGGCCGCTGCGCTGGTGGTCGCCGGCGTCGTGCCGGTCGTGGTCGCCGAGGCGCTGTCGCACGACCGGCCCTCGGCGGCGGCACCGGCCGTCACCGGCAGCCCGGCACCCGGCACCCCCATGGTGCCGCTGGGCGGCGCGCCGGTGCGGGCCACGATCGCCCTCGACCCCGTCGCGTGGGGGACCCGGCTGGACCTGGCCTGCACCTACGAGCCGCGTGCCGACCAGTACGAGCTGCCGGCCGTGGCGACGTACGTCCTGGTCGTGCGCACCCGCGACGGCCGCACCGAGCAGGTCGGCACCTGGCGGTCGATCGGCGGCCGGACGATGCGGCTCACCGCCGCCACCTCGGTGCGGCGCTCGCAGATCGCCTCAGTGGAGGTGCGCACCACGAGCGGCAGACGGGTGCTGCAGCTGACCGCGTGAGTCGGCACGCAGCGTGCCGGCCAGCAGCACGGCGCCCCCGACGATGGCCACGACCTCGCTGACCGCCGCGGTCCAGACCGGCCAGCCGATCCAGTGCTCGTGCACGCCGAAGAGCCCCACCGTCGCCGCCACGACGAAGGCGCCGAGCGTCGAGACCCCGAAGCCGAGCGCCAGCAGCGCGGGCAGCCAGTGCCGCCACCGCACCAGCAGCACCGCGATGACCAGGCCGCCGGCGGCGTTCAGCAGGAACGCCGGACCGATCACGGCCTGGCCGCTGAAGACGTCGAACCACAGGTAGAGGTGCACGGCCGCCGAGACCAGCACCGCTGCGGCCGTCACGAGTCGCATGTTCATGACACTCTCCGCTCTCCGAGTCGCTCCGGCGGGCGCCGGGCCTCATCGGAGAGACGGAGCGGGGCAACGGACGGTTCATCGGGGCCACACTCCCGACGACGGGTCAATGGCCCGACCGGTCCGATCTGCTCACCGTTTCAGTCCTCTTGATGGTGCTATAAGGCTATTTCACTTTTTATGGCAAGTTGCGGCTTAAGTTACGTGTCAAGGTGGTGCCCTGGCCGGTTCCACCGGCCGGGAGCGGGGCAGTGATACGTCCGGGTGATTGGTCGCCCAGGTGCCGGACGAGGAGCCAGAGGCGAAACCGACGCTCGTCGAGTCGGTCCGCGCCCAAGGGGTTCCCGCATGAGCATCACGCGTACGGTCATGGCCGCACTCACCGTCCTCGCGGCGCTGACGTCGCAGGCCCCGCTCGACGCCGCGTCCCACGGCACAGTGGTGGTCGCCTCCTCCTCGGTCGACCTGGCCCGCTACGGGAGCCCGGCCGTGCCGCGGACCGCGAGCGCGCGGCGTGCGGCGACCCGGTACAGCTTCCTGAACACCGACGACCTGGGGCGCCCGGCCCGCTGGAACCCCTGCAAGCCGATCACCTGGCGCTACAACCCGGCCCGGCAGCGCGGGGCCAGCGACCTGCGTGACGTCCGGGCGAGCGTCGCCCGGCTGGCCGCGGCCACCGGGCTCCGGTACGTGTACGCCGGCACCACCAGCGACCAGCCCTACCGCCCGCAGAAGGGCAACAGCACCGACGAGGACCTGCTGATCGGCTGGGGCAACCAGGCCACCCTCCCGGACCTGGCCGGCTCGGTGGCCGGGTACGGCGGCACCACCACGCGCTACCAGATCAGCGCGGACGGCGTCCGGGGGCCGCAGGAGATCGTGTCGGCGCAGTTGGTGCTGGACCACGACGGTGCGGCGCTGGCGCCGGGCCTGGGTCACGGGTACTCCCTGGGCGCACTGGTCCTGCACGAGCTCGGTCACACCGCCGGCCTGGGGCACAGCGCCTTCGCAGGCGACGTGATGTACCCAAACGTCAACGGGGCGTTCACCGGCGGCTACGCCGCCGGCGACCTGGCCGGCCTGCGGCTGCTCGGTGCGACGAACGGGTGCTTCGCCTCGCCGCTGCGCTAGCCGGCGGACGGACTACCGCAGGGCGGCCAGCCGTCGGCGCACCAGGAGCGCGCCGACCGTCGCGACCAGGACCTCCTGCGGCATCCGCTTCGTCGACTCGACCTGGATCCGGCCGTGGAAGTCGTCCCACCCCTGCGGGAACGGCGACCCGCCGACGAACAGGTCCCACGGCTTGTCGGTGTCGGGGAAGGCGGCGCCCAGCATGCCCGCCACCACCCGGGTGCGGCGTCCGCGCGGCGTGGCCCGCGCGACCAGCGTCATCGCGGCCAGTCCGACGAGCCCGTCGGCGACCGCGATCGGCAGCACGTCGCGGATCGAGGTCCCGCCCCAGTGCGGCACGGCGTCCATCGCGAAGTGCGACACGACGCCGGCGGCGAACGCGCAGACGGGTCCCGGGGCGACGCTCCCGATCAGCGCACCGGCGAGCACGTGGTTGGTGATGAGCACCCCTGGAGGGTAGGTCACCCACCTGAGAGCACCCGGGACCGACGTTGTGGAAGGGTTGGCCCATGAATCCTGATGCCCGTTCGGCCGACTGGTGGAAGTCGGCAGTCGTCTACCAGATCTACCCCCGCTCGTTCCTGGACAGCAACGGGGACGGGATCGGGGACATCCCCGGGATCACCTCGAAGCTCGACTACCTCGCCGACCTCGGCATCGACGTGCTCTGGCTCTCGCCGGTCTACTCCTCGCCGATGGACGACAACGGCTACGACATCAGCAACTACGAGGACGTCGACCCGCTGTTCGGGTCGCTGACCGACCTCGACGACCTGATCGCCGGCGCCCACGAGCGCGGCATCAAGCTGGTGATGGACCTGGTCGTGAACCACACCTCCGACGAGCACACCTGGTTCCAGGAGTCCCGCGACCCCGCATCGCCGAAGGCCGACTGGTACTGGTGGCGGCCGCCGCGCGAGGGCTTCGAGGGCGGCACCGAGGGGGCCGAGCCGAACAACTGGGCGTCGGTCTTCTCCGGGTCCGCCTGGCAGTACGACGAGCGGCGCGGGGAGTACTTCCTGCACGTCTTCAGCAAGAAGCAGCCCGACCTCAACTGGGAGAACCCCGAGGTCCGCGACGCGGTCTACGCGATGATGCGCCGCTGGGTCGAGCGCGGCGTCGACGGCTTCCGGATGGACGTCATCAACCTGATCTCCAAGGACCCGTCGCTGCCGGACGGCACGAGGCAGCCCGGCAAGAAGTACGCCTCGAGCGAGGGGGCGGTGGCCAACGGTCCGCGGCTGCACGAGTTCCTCGCCGAGATGAACCGCGAGGTGGGGCTCTCGGCGCAGAACCTGCTCACGGTCGGGGAGATGCCGGGCAGCACCATCGAGCTGGCCCGCGAGGTCACCGACCCGGCGCGCGACGAGCTCAACATGGTCTTCACCTTCGAGCACGTCGGGCTCGACGAGCAGACCGGGCTCGGCAAGTGGGCGCTGCTGGACCTCGAGCTCCCGGTCCTGAAGTCCAACCTCGCCGAGTGGCAGCGCGGCCTGGCCGACGTGGGCTGGAACTCCCTCTACCTCGACAACCACGACCAGCCGCGGGCGGTCTCGCGGTTCGGCGACGACAGCCCGGAGCACCGGGTCTCCTCGGCCAAGACGCTGGCGACGGTGCTGCACCTGCACCGCGGCACGCCCTACGTCTACCAGGGCGAGGAGCTCGGGATGACGAACAGCTACTTCACCAGCATCGAGCAGTACCAGGACCTCGAGGCGATCAACTGGTACCGCGAGGAGCTCGAGGCGGGCCGCGACAGCGCGGACCTGCTCCGGTCCCTGGCCGCCAAGGGTCGCGACAACGCGCGCACCCCGATGCACTGGGACGACTCCGAGCACGCCGGCTTCACGACCGGCGAGCCGTGGCTCCCCGCGCACCCCAACAAGGACCACATCAACGCCGCCGCGGCGGTGGCCGACGAGGACTCGGTCTTCCACCACTTCCGCAGGCTCATCGCGCTGCGGCACGCCGACCCGGTCGTGGTCGACGGCACCTTCGACCTGCTGCTGCCCGAGGACGAGCAGCTGTGGGTGTTCACCCGGACCCTCGGCGACGACGTCCGCCTGGTGCTGGCGAACTGCTCCTCGGAGCCCGCGAAGGTCGAGGCGTCCGACGTACCCGACCTCGCGGCGGCGACCCTGCTGCTGGGCACGCACGAGGGGGACGGGCTCGAGCTGGCGCCCTGGGAGTCGCGGATCTACGCGCTGTGACCCCGACCGGGTGCGCTGCCCGCCGGGCGGTGCAGCGCCCCCGGGGCCGCGGCTTGGAGCAGGCCGTCGATGCCGGCGGCCGGGAGCGGGTGGGCGAAGTAGTAGCCCTGGGCCTGGTCGGCGCCGATCGAGGTCAGCACCTCGCGCTGCCTGCGCGTCTCGACCCCCCTCGGCCACCACCACGAGGTCGAGGGCGTGCGCGAGGTTGGTGACCGCGGCGACGATCGCCGCACCCCGTGACCCGTGCTCCACGTCGGCCACGAAGCTCTGGTCGATCTTGAGCACGTCGATCGGCAGCCGGTGCAGGTAGCTCAGCGACGAGTAGCCGGTGCCGAAGTCGTCGAGCGCGATCCGCACCCCGAGCGCCTTGAGGTGGTGCAGCACCAGCAGCGCCCGCTCGCTGTCCTCGATGAGGATCGTCTCGGTCACCTCGAGCACCAGGCTCCGCGGCGCGATCCCGGTGGCCGCGAGGACGGAGGTCACCTCGGCCACGAAGTCGGGCTGCATGAGCTGCCGGGCCGACACGTTCACCGCGAGGTCGAACGGTGAGTCGGGGTGGTCGATCCGCCAGCGCACCGCGTCGGTGCAGGCCTGTGTGAGCACCCAGGTGCCGAGCCGGTTCATCAGGCCGCTCTGCTCGGCCACGGCGACGATCGACGGCGGCGAGATCGGCCCCCGGTCCGGGTGGTTCCAGCGCAGCAGCGCCTCCACGCCGCAGACCAGTCCGTCCCGGCAGCGCACCAGCGGCTGGTAGACGAGATCCAGCCCGTTCTCGGTGAGCGCGGTCCGCAGGTCGCGGCTCAGCCGTCCGGACTCGTTGTGCTGCACCGCGTCCCGCAGGTCGACGACCTCGTGGACGAGGCCGCGGCGCTTCGCGTCGTACATCGCACTGTCGGCCTCGGCGATCAGCACCTCGGTGACGTACTCGCCCGGGCCGGCGAAGGCGACCCCGATGCTGGCGGTCAGGGTCAGCGCGGTGCCGGAGGTCGCGAACGGCGTGGAGAACGCGCTGCGGATCCGGTCGGCGAGCACCTCCACGTCCCTCAGGTCGTCGAGGTCCTCGCACAGCAGCACGAACTCGTCGCCGTACAGCCGGGCCAGGGTGTCGCTCGGCCGCAGCAGCCCGGACAGCCGACGACCCACCCCGCGCAGCAGCTCGTCGCCCACCTGGTGGCCGTGCGTGTCGTTGACCTGCTTGAAGCGGTCGAGGTCGATGAACAGGATCGCCGCCTGGGCGCCGGAGCGCTGCGCACGACGGCTGGCCTGCTCGATCCGTTCCTGCAGCAGGAGCCGGTTCGGCAGGCCGGTCAGGGCGTCGTGCATGGCCAGGTGCTGGAACCGGGCATGGCTGCGGGTGGTCTCCTCGCGGGCCCGGGCGTTGAGCAGGTAGGCCGCGGCCACGTTCGCGAGGGTCTGGGCGACCTCCATGGCGTGGCCGCTGAGGTCACCCGGGGTTCCGCGGTACAGGTCGAGGGCACCGAAGCGGCCGTCCGCGTGGCGCAGCGGGAACGTGAAGACCGCCGCGAGGCCCGCCTCCACCGCGGCCGGCCCGAACTCCGGGAAGCGGTGGTCCACACTCAGGTCGGGGACGGCCACCGCGCTGCCCGACTCGAAGGCGAGCACGCACGGGCCCTGGGCCAGGTCGGTCTGCAGCCGCTCGAACAGCAGCGCGGACTCGTCCGACGCGGCGACGTAGCGCGGGCTGACCCCGGGGTCGATCAGCGTGACCCCGGCGGAGGTGACCGGCAGGACGTCGACGATCCGTTCGACCAGGTGGTCCAGGATGGCCGTGAGGGGGAAGTCGGTCGCGAGCGTGAACGCCAGCTCGCTGAGGACCGCTGACAGCTTGCCTTCGTCGACCATGTGTTTTCCCCCGCGCAGGAGTGGTCCCGCGCGCGGTCCGGACAGGGTGGCGCTGTCAGCGTAAGCGCGGCGAGCCGGCGAGGGGGGTGTGCCGGCCGATGTCGGGACGAGTTTTGGGCGCCGGGAAGGATACCTGTCCCTTCTGCCCGATTTCGCGGTGGACGGTCGCTCTTGGCATCATGGGTGGCTGTCCGCGTCAGGACCGCCCGGCTGCCTGTTCCCGGGTCCGGGGTTCGGGCCCTCGCGTAGGCTGTGCCTGCCGGGCCCGGACGCTCTCCGTCCGATCACCGAACACGAACGCTGGACCTGCCCTTGTCTGAGTCGACACCGCGACACCGCGACCGCGTGCGCTCCAAGCACCGCGTCCTCAAGACCGTGGCCCTTTCCTTGGCCGTGGTCCTGGTCGTGGTCCTCACCGGCGGGTTCTTCGTCTACCGGCACCTGAACAACAACATCACCGGCATCGACATCACCGACGCGCTCGGCACCGACCGCCCTGCCGCGGTGAAGAAGGAGACCCCGCAGCAGCCGCTGAACATCCTGCTGCTCGGCTCCGACACCCGCGAGGGGCAGACCGGCCACATCGGCGGCGACACCCCCGGGCTGTCCGACACCACGATCCTGCTGCACATCTCCGGGGACCGGAAGCTGGCGTACGGCGTGAGCCTGCCCCGCGACGCGATGGTCGAGCGACCCACGTGCGAGCGCAAGGACGGCAACGGCACCGACCCCGGCGGCCTGAGCATGTTCAACGCGGCGTACGCCGTGGGCGGCCCGGCCTGCACGATCAAGACGGTCGAGAAGCTCACGAACGTGCGGATCAACCACTTCGTGGTCATCGACTTCAACGGCTTCCGCAAGATGGTCGACGCCCTCGGCGGTGTCGAGGTCTGCGTGCCCAAGGAGGTCAACGACACCACCGGGCACATCACGCTGCCGGCCGGCACCTACAACGTGAAGGGCCAGCGGGCGCTCGACTACGTCCGGGTCCGGCACGTCATCTCCGACAACGGGGACATCGGACGGATGAAGCGCCAGCAGACCTTCCTCGCCTCGATGGCGAACAAGGCGGTCTCCGCCGGCACGCTGGCCAACCCGGTGCGGCTCGTGCGCTTCCTCGACGCGGCCACCAAGTCGTTGACCACCGACACGGGGCTGTCCAGCCTGCAGAAGCTCGGTGGCCTCGCCAAGTCGCTCCAGGGCGTCGGCCTCGACCAGGTCCAGTTCCTCACCGTGCCGTTCGAGTCCTACGAGCCGGACCCGAACCGGCTGCAGTGGGCGCCCGGCGCCGACCGGCTCTGGTACCGCATCCGCAACGACATGCCGATCAACAAGCGGTTCGCCTCCGAGGTGACCACCGCCGCCAAGGACCCGTCGGCGTCGGCGTCGCCGAAGCCGGGTGCGAGCAGCACGCCCAGCCCGAGCGCCGACCCCTCCACCGACGAGGCAGCCGCCGCCAAGGCCGCCGAGAACGGGCTCTGCGCCTAGGCCCTGCGGGTGGCCGGTACGACGCAGGCCGCCGTCACCGGGGCACCTTCGCAGCAGGGCCGGATGTAGCCGCACCGGTCGCACCGCGAGTGCGAGGTCTCCCAGCGCATCGTGGCGCCGCAGTTGTCGCAGTCCATGTCGTTCATCGTTCGCATCCTGCCAGGGGAGGCCCTGGCGGCAGCGGTATGACGCGGGAAGACTCTCGAAAAGTTCTGCACAACCGGGCTCCACGGGGCTGTTCGTGGGCGGTTCTGTCGGTGGTTGCTGGGAGAGTTTCCTCATGCAGGCAACGAGATCGGCCCCCGACAGCGTGGTGGCGACGCTGGAGGCGGTGTCGCGGCTGCACGCGGTCCGGACCGATGCGGACGCGGCGTTGTTCGAGCTGGCGGCGGTGTTCGCCGACCAGCACAGCGGGGACACGCTGCCCCGCTCGGACCGGGGGCCGGCGGGCGGCGAGCGGGCGGTCCGGGTCGGTGGGGTCGGCACCCCGCGGGTCGCGGAGTTCGCGTGCGCGGAGCTCGGCGCGCGGCTGCAGATCAGTCCCTGGTCCGCGCGGCGGCTGGTCGCCGACGCCCTCGACGTGCGGCACCGGCTGCCGCTGACCTGGGCCCAGGTCACCGGCCGGCGGGCCCGGGTCTCGCACGCCCGCCGGGTCGCGGCCGCCACCCGGCACCTCTCGGCCGACGCGGCCGCCCACGTCGATGCGGCGATGGTCGAGCACCTGGACGGCTCGCTGTCCTGGGGCCGCTTCGAGGCCCGGCTGGCCGGCAAGGTGGTGGCCGCCGACCCCGCGACCGCGGCGGCCCGCGAGGACGCCGCCACCACCGAGCAGTTCGCCCACCGGACCCGGTCCAGCGAGCACGGCACCGCCGGGTTCTACCTCCGCTCCACGGTCGGGGTGATCGCCCGGCTGGAGGCCACCGTGGCGTTCCTGGCCGACGCGCTGGCCGCGTTCGGGGACCGCGACACCGAGGACCTGCGCCGGGTCAAGGCCGTCGCGCTGCTGGCCAACCCGGTCCGCGCCGTGGAGCTGCTCGCCGCCTTCGCCGCGCTCCGCGCCGCCACCCTCGACGTCCCGCTCCCCGACCCGGAACCCGAGCCGGAGCCCGACCTGGACCCCGGTGGCAACGAAGCCGGACACGAAGACCGGGCTAGCGACGCGTTGGCCCGGATGGACGCGTTCGCCCGCCGGGTCGGGTTCACCCCGCACCGGCTGCCCGCCTGGCTGACCCCGACGCCACCGACATCGCCTCCCCGGCCATCCGGCAGTGCCCCACCACCCGATCCACCCGACCCAACAACCGGCCCGGACCCCGATCCGCCCGATCCACCGGGACCGGAGTTCCGGTTCGACTGGTCCCGGCTGCTGCCCGCCCTGACCCTCTACCTGCACCTGTCCGCCGACGACCTGGCCACCGGCCAGGGTGGGGTGGTGCGCTGGGAGGGCGAGGGACCGGTCACCCACGCCTTCGTGCACCAGCACCTACGCCCACTGCACGACTACGTCATCAAACCGGTCCTGGACCTCGCCCAGCAGGCCCCGGTGGACGCCTACGAGCTGCCCGACCGGCTCCGCGAAGCCGTCCGGCTGCTCTACCCCACCGACGTGTTCCCCTACGCCTGCGCCCCCCAGCGCGCGCCTCGACCTCGACCACACCGTGCCCTACGACGCGACCCGCACCGGCGGACCCGAAAAGCAGTGGGCCACCCGGATCGGCAACCTCGGCCCGCTGACCCGCACCCACCACCGGATCAAGACCCACGGCCACTGGACCCTGCGCCAACCGTTCCCCGGCATCTACCTGTGGCGCGACCCGCACGGCCTGCTCTACCTCCAGGACCACACCGGCACCCACCCCGTCGGCACCGCCCGCACCCACGACCCCGACCTCGACCTCTACCCCACCGACCTCCTCATCGAGACCGACCTCGGGCAACAGGCCTAGGGCCGGTCGGCCTGCTCCGGGCCGGCCGGGTGTCGCGGGCGGCCGGCGATCCCCACCGGCGTCGCGTGCGTCTCGAGGTACGCCGTGACCAGCGCGATGCCCTCGTCGATGACGTGCGGGTCGCCGGTGAGCGAGTCCTCGAAGGCGATCTGCAGGATCCGGTCGGCGACCTCGACGGCCAGCTCGGCGTACAGCCCGTCCGAGCCCTCCACGACCATCCCCGCCGAGCGGGCCACGTGGAACAGGTCGCGCGCCATCCGGCGGTTGTGCTCGCGGCAGTAGCCCGCGACGGCGGCGTTGGTGCGGCCCCGGAACCAGATCACCACGAACGGCGGACGTCGGTGGTAGACCTTCACGAATGCGCGCATCGTGGCCTCGACCAGGTCGCGGACGCTCATCGTGGCGAGTGCCGCGATGTCCTCGGCGAGCTGGACCTGCAGGTCCGCGACGTCCCGCTCCACGAGCGCGAGGAGGACGGCCTCCTTGTCGGCGAAGTACTGGTAGAGCGAGGCGACCGGCAGGCCCGCCCCGGTGGCGACGGCGCGGGTCGTGACGGCCTCGACGCCGTCGGCGACGACGATCTCGCCGGCGACCTCGAGGATCCGCTCCACCCGGTCGCGGCTGCGCACCTGCTGCGGGACGCGTCGCTTCCATGGCGTCAGGCTAACCGGCCGCGTCCCGCGGGGTCGGCCGTCCGAGTGCGCCGCAGCGCACCCGGTCACCGCGCGGCGGCGACCAGCTCGACGAGCCGGGCGGAGAAGGCGGGGAGGTCGTCGGGGTTGCGGCTGGTGACGAGGTTCCCGTCGACGACGACCTCCTCGTCGACCCAGGTGCCGCCGGCGTTGCGGATGTCGGTCCGCAGGCTCGGCCAGGAGGTGAGCGTGCGGCCGGCCAGGACGTCCGCCTCGATCAGCGTCCAGGGGGGCGTGGCAGATGGCCGCGACCGGCTTGCCGCTGGCCACGAAGTCCCGCACGAACGCGACGGCCTTCTCGTCGGTGCGCAGGGCGTCCGGGTTCGCCACCCCGCCGGGCAGCACCAGCGCGTCGTACGACGCCACGTCGGCCCCGGACACCGTCTCGTCGACGTCGAACGTGTCCGCCTTGTCGAGGTGGTTGAAGGCCTGCACGGTGCCGCTCTCGGGGGAGAGCAGCCGCGGCGTCCCCCCGGCCTCCTGCACGGCCTTCCACGGCTCGGTCAGCTCCACCTGCTCGATCCCCTCGGCGGCCACCAGGAACGCGATGGTCCGGCCCTGCAACGTCTGCTCGCTCATGTCGTCTCCTCGCTCGGTGATGGCTGTCACCCGCGCGGTAACCCGGCGTCACGTGACCAAACCTGTTTTGCGCCTGTCAGCACGGGTACACGGTCCGACGGAGAGGGAGTGGTGGAGTGGTCTCGACGGGAGCGGACGCGCGCGCCCAGATCCGCGAGAACCTGCGTGACCCGGTCAGGTGGACCGAGGTCCTGCAGCTGGTCAAGACCGTGGCGGCGGCCGTCCTGGCGTGGGTGCTGGCGTCGCAGGTGTTCGCGCTGCCGCAGGCGTTCCTGGCACCCTGGGCGGCGCTGCTGGTCGTGCACGCGACGGTCTACCGGACCTTCTCGCGCGGCCTGCGGCAGGTCGCCGGAGCGGTCCTCGGGGTGCTGCTCGCCTGGGTGGTCGGCAACTACCTCGGGCTGACCACGTTCGCGGTCTCGACTCTGCTCGTGGTCGGCCTGCTGGCCGGAAGCGTGCGGTGGTTCCGGGACGAGAGCACCGCCGTCGCCGCGACCGGGCTGATCGTGCTGACCACGGGCTTCAGCACCCACGACCAGGTCCTCCTGGACCGGCTGTTCGACACCGCGATCGGGATCGTGGTGGGGCTCGCGGTCAACATGGTCGTCTGGCCGCCGCTGCGCGACTACTCCTCGGCCAAGGCCATCGACGCCGTCGACGACACCGTCGGGGAGCTGCTCAGCGACATCGCCCGCGAGCTGCGCGAGAAGCGCTGCACCGAGGACGACGTCCGCGGCTGGGTGGCCCGCACCCGGACGCTCGACCAGGACATCGAGCGGGCCTGGGCGCTGCTGCGCCAGGCCAAGGAGAGCGGCCGGCTCAACCCGCGGCGCGCGGCGCAGTCGGTGAAGAAGACCGACGTGTTCGAGGAGCTCCTGGAGCTCAACGAGCAGGCGGTCGCCGAGCTGCGCAGCATGGCCCGCACCCTCGGGCACGGGATCGACAGCCTCGTCGAGTGGGAGCCCGCGTTCCGGGACCGCTGGCTGGCGCTGCTCGCCGAGGCGGGGGAGGCCATCGGCGTGCCGGACTCCGCGCGCGTGGCCCAGGTGCGCGCCGACCTCAACCGGCTCGCGCACGAGCTGAGCACCGAGGAGCTCTCCGGGCTGCACTGGCCGGAGTACGGCGCCCTGATCATGAACCTGCGCAACATCGTGGCGTCGATGGTCCGCGTCGCGGAGCAGAACCCGGTGGTGCTGCCCCGCTACGCCCGACGGGACCGGCTGCTGCGCAGCTCGATCCCCCGTCGGCACCCCGTCAGGGGATGACCAGCTGGTCCTTGGCCAGGGCGACGACGCCCCCGTCACTGACCGTGGAAGCCGCGCCGCCGGTCCTCCTCGACGTCGACCCCGATCACCATCCCGTCGGGGACGATCACGTTCTTGTCCAGGATCGCGTTGCGGACGATCGCCCCGCGACCGATCGTGACGTTGTCGAAGATGACGCTGCGCTCGACCTTCGCGCCCGCTCCGACGTACACGTTGCTGCCGATCACCGAGCTGTCGACGTTGGCGCCGGACACGATGGAGCCGCCGCAGACGATCGTGTCGCGGGCGAACGCGTTCTCGACGAACTTGGCGCCGGGCAGCTGCGGGTGCGAGGTGAAGATCGGCCAGTCGGTGTTGTAGAGGTTGAAGATCGGCTCGACGGAGACCAGGTCGAGGTGCGCCTCGTGGTAGGAGTCGAGCGTTCCCACGTCGCGCCAGTAGTCCCGGTCGCGGTCGGTCGCGCCGGGCACGACGTTGTCCTTGAAGTCGTAGACGCAGGCCTTCTGCTGCCCGACGAGCATCGGGATGATGTCGCCGCCCATGTCGTGCCGGGAGTTCGGGTCGGCCGCGTCCTTCTCCAACGCGTCGACCAGGACGTCGGTGGAGAACACGTAGTTGCCCATCGAGGCGAACACCTCGTCGGGGGAGTCCGCGAGCCCGGGCGGGTCGGCCGGCTTCTCCAGGAACTCCTCGATCGTGAGCCCGTCGGCCGCGGCCTTGATCACGCCGAACTGGTAGGCCTCCTTGCGCGGCACCCGGATGCCCGCGACGGTGACGCCGGCGCCGGACTCGACGTGCGCCCGGACCATCTGCGAGGCGTCCATCCGGTAGACGTGGTCCGCGCCGAACACCACGATGATGTCCGGGTGCGCGTCGTTGATCAGGTTCATCGACTGGTAGATCGCGTCGGCGCTGCCGAGGTACCACTGCGGGCCGCGCCGCTGCTGGGCCGGCACCGGGGTGACGAAGTTGCCGAGCAGCGTCGACATCCGCCAGGTCACCGAGATGTGCCGGTCGAGCGAGTGCGACTTGTACTGCGTCAGCACGGCGCACTGCAGGTAGCCGGCATTGACCAGGTTCGACAGCGCGAAGTCGATCAGCCGGTAGCTGCCGCCGAACGGCACCGCGGGCTTGGCCCGGTCCAGAGTCAACGGCATCAGCCGCTTGCCTTCGCCGCCCGCCAGGACGATCCCCAACACCTTCGGCATGTGCAGTGCTCCTGTCCGCCCTTGGAACCTGGAACTTCCGTGTTCGGCTCGACCCTAGGGCCTTGCCGGTCGCACGCACTAGATTGCGGCCATGCGAGCAGCCATCCTGACCCGAGAGTTCCCGCCCGACGTGTACGGCGGCGCCGGCGTGCACGTCGACTTCCTCGTCCGGGAGCTCCGCAAGCTCATCGACGTCGACGTGCACTGCATGGGCGAGCCGCGCGACGGCGCCACCGCGCACACCGAGAAGGAGGAGCGGCTCGCCGGCGCGAACGCGGCCCTCCAGGTGCTGTCCACCGACGTGGCGATGACCGCGGGGATCGGGGCCGCCGGCTCGGTCGACGTCGTGCACTCGCACACGTGGTACGCCAACATGGCCGGGCACTGGGCCAAGCTGCTCTACGACGTCCCGCACGTCGTCACCGCGCACAGCCTGGAGCCGCAACGGCCTTGGAAGGCCGAGCAGCTCGGCGGCGGCTACCGGATCAGCTCCTGGGCGGAGCGCACCGCCTACGAGGCGGCCGACGCCGTGGTGGCGGTCAGCAACGGCATGAAGGCCGACATCCTCGCGTCGTACCCCGCGCTCGACCCGGGCAAGCTGCACGTCGTCTACAACGGCATCGACACCGACTTCTACCGGCCCGACCCGGACACCTCCGTGCTGGAGCGGATCGGGGTCGACCTGACCCGGCCGTACGTCGCCTTCGTCGGGCGGATCACCCGGCAGAAGGGCGTGCCGCACCTGCTGCGCGCCGGCCTCGCCTTCGACCGCGACCTGCAGATCGTGCTGCTGGCCGGTGCGGCCGACACCCCGGAGCTCAAGGCCGAGACGGACGCGCTGATCGCCGACCTGCGGGCCGAGCGCGACGGGGTGTTCGTGGTGTCCGAGATGCTGCCGCGCGACCAGGTCCGCCAGGTGCTCACCGGCGCGCTGGCGTTCCTGTGCCCCTCGGTCTACGAGCCGCTCGGCATCGTCAACCTCGAGGCGATGGCGTGCGAGACGGCCGTCGTGGCCAGCAACGTGGGCGGCATCCCCGAGGTCGTCGTCGACGGCGAGACCGGGGTGGTCGTGGCCTACGACGCCGACGACGCGAAGGGTTTCGAGCGGGGCATCGCCGAGGGGGTGAACCGGCTCGCGGCCGACCCGGAGCTGGCCGCTCGGTTCGGCCGGGCGGGCCGGGAGCGGGCGGTGTCGTCCTTCGCCTGGGACGCGATCGCCGAGCAGACGGTGCGGCTGTACGAGTCGCTGCGCTGATCCGGCGGTCTGGACCACTCCGTCCTGCCAGACGGGGTGAGAAGTGCGGATCGTCCGCTGACCGGACGCTCGGCGCGGAGATTTAACGGCCGGTCCGGTCGTCCGGCTTGCCGTTATCAGTCCGTTACCCGACACTGAGGCGGTCAGGGCGACGCCGCGATGCACCGTTCGCGCGTCGTCGACCCGGGTCCGGGGGGACCTCAGACCGCGAAAGGTCCTCGTATGAGGGTGGCTGTCACCGGCGCCACGGGCGTCATCGGCTCTGTCGTCGTGCCCTTCCTGGTCTCCTCCGGCCACGACGTGGTCGGCCTCGCCCGCACGCCGGAGAAGGCCCGCTTCCTGGAGGCGCTGGGTGCCTCGGCGGCCCGCACCACCCTGTTCGACGGCGACGGCCTGGCCGCGATGTTCGACGGCGCCGACGCGGTCTGCAACCTGGCCACGCACATCCCGATCGGGCTGTCCGGCCTGCGGCCCGGGGCGTGGCGGGTCAACGACCGGCTGCGCACCGAGGGCGTACGTCGCGTGGTGGAGGCCGCGCGCGAGGCGGGCGTCCGCCGGGTCGTGCAGGAGAGCGTCTCGTTCCTCTACGCCGACCAGGGCGACGAGTGGGTCGCGGAGGACTCCCCGCTCGCGATCACCCGGGCCACCGAGCCGGCGTCGGTGGGGGAGTCGCACGTCCAGGAGTACGCCTGCGGCTCGCGCACCGGCGTCGTGCTGCGGCTGGGCACGATCATCGGCGACGACCCGATGACCCGCTTCCAACTGCGCTCCCTCCGGCACGGACGCCCGATCGGCCTCGGCTCGCCGGAGGGCTGGGCGCACGTCGTGCACACCGACGACCTCGCCGGGGCGGTGCTCGCCGCGCTGAGCGCGCCGAGCGGGGTCTACAACGTCGGCGCCGAGCCGGTCCGCCGCTTCGAGATGGTCGCCGGTTTCGCGGCGCACGCCGGGCGCGAGAGCATCGACTTCCATGGGACCCCTGCTGCACCGCGTCGGCGGTGCCCGCCTCGAGCCGTTGGCCCGGTCGCTGCGCGTGAGCTCGGACCACTTCACCGCCTCGACGGGGTGGAGCCCGCAGCGCGCCAAGTTCGACTCGACCTGGTTCGACTCCGCGAGACCCAGCGAGACGCTGCGATGAGCCCGACGCCCGACCCCGACGAGCGGCCGGTCCCGGCCACCCCCGAGCTGTCGGAGGCGGAACGGCGCCGGCGTCGTGCGCTGGTGTTCGGGGACGTGCTGCCGGACAGCACCCGCGACGAGCGCGGCGACGAGGGTGAGGGCGAGCCGCGCGAGGGCAGCGACGAGTGGTTCCGCCGTCAGGTCCCCCCCGCACCACGGCTGAGCCGTCCTACTCGCGGGCGATCCGGGCGAGGTCCGCGGTCAGGTCCATCACGAGCTCGACGGTGTGCAGCACGCCCAGCACCACCGCCACCAGGACCGTCGACCCCACCCGGAGCCAGACCTCCTCCTCGGTCAGCCCGGTCCCGTCGGCCACGGCACGGACGATCTGGTGGGTACGGCTGGTCGGGCTCACGGTGTCGCCTCCGGGACGGGCGGATGGTCGCCGACCACCCTCTCCCGCCCGGGCCGGCCCCACCTCACCCCCTGCGGACGACCCGCCAGAGTCGCCGGGTGGGCGGGAGGTTGACGCGGACGCGGAGGCTGCCGAGAGTGGAGACATGATCCGTCTTCTCTCTCACATGCCGGCCGGCGTGCTCGGGCTGGAGGCGGTCGACGACGTGGAGAAGGAGGACTACGAGAACGTCGTCGTCCCCGCGATCGAGGCGGCCGTCGCGGAGCACGGCAAGGTCCGCCTCGTCTACGTCCTCGGGCCGGAGTTCGACGACTACGAGGGCGAGGCCGTCTGGGAGGACCTCAAGCTCGGCGCGCGGCACCCGACGGCGTTCGAGCGGATGGCCGTCGTGACCGATGCGCGCTGGGCCGGGCCGGCGATCAAGGTGCTCAGCCTGCTGTGGCCGGGGCAGGCGCGCGCGTTCCCGTTCGCCGACCTGGAGGCCGCGAAGCGCTGGGCCGCCGAGGACGCCGGCTGACCCGGCGTGCCCGCTACGGGTTCGCCCAGTCCTCGCGGAGCCGCCTGCACAGCGCCCAGATCACCGCGACGTCCACGGCGATGATGGTCAGCGCCCACAGCGGGTAGTAGGGCATGAACAGGAACTGGGTGAGCGCCGACAGCGCGGCCAGGAAGATGCCGGTGAAGAACGCCCAGGACTGGCCCGCGACGATCGCGATGCCGGTCGCCACGGCGAGCGCGCCGACCACGAGGTGGAACCACCCCCACACGGTCAGGTCGAACTCGTAGACGTACTGCGGCGTGGACGCGTAGACCTTGTCCTTGCGGACGGCGGAGACCCCTTCGAAGAACTGGAAGAGCCCCGCGGTGGCCAGGATGATCCCGCCGAAGAGCGAGACCCCGTGGGCCAGCCCGCTGCGGGCGAGGATGTCGTCGTCGGTGCTTGCCATGGCGGTCCCCTTCGCTGCCGGCTCCCGACGCTAGGGGCGGTGGGGCGGCCCCGTCATCATCCGGGTCGGACGAGACCTGGGCGGCCGGTGGCGGGTCAGTCCCAGCCGGTGAGGGTCGAGGAGCTGCTGGCGCAGAACACCAGGCCCTCGGGGTCCTCCAGCACCGCCCACGTGTCCGGGTTCGCCAGCGTGTCCGGGTCCTGGCGGAACTCGACCAGGCGCGCCCCGAGCCCGGTCAGGCGGTCCACCTCGTCGGTGAGGGGTCCGTCGGTGACCACGTCCAGGTGGAGGCGGTTCTTCTGGGTCCGGGGCTCGGGGACCTTCATGGAAGTAGAGAGGAGCAGCCAGCCCGGCCGGGTCGCGCACCAGGAACTCCTCGGTGTTGCGCTCGACCACCTCGTAGGACAGCACCTGGGACCAGAACCCCGCCTGCCGGCCCGGCTCGGCGCAGTCCACGACGACCGCGAGCAGCGATGCCGACACGACGCCCACCTCCTGGCTGTCAGATGCCCCCCCTCACGCCATGCTGCCACCGCGGACCCGGGCCCGGAAGCCTGTCCCGCTCGCCTGCACGCGGGGCCGGAACAGCAGCAGCGTCACCGCGGACAGCCAGACCAGCGCGAGCAGCAGCGCGGTCAGCACGTCGGTCAGGTGGTGGGCGCCCTGGTACATCCGGGCGGCCATCGTGAGGACCGGGACGAGCGCGAGGAGCAGGGTGGCCGGGCGCGACACCCGGGTGAACGTCCAGAGCAGGAGCAGCAGCGTCCACACCACGGCCGTCGACGTCATCGTGTGACCGGACGGGAAGCTGTGGTCCGGCACCAGCCCCTTGTCGAGGATCTCGACGGGCGGCCGGTCCCGCGGGTCGAGCTGGGTCGCGACGAGGTAGACGCCGAGCAGGCCGCCGTACCCGACGGCGACGAAGGCGAACGGCACCCAGGTCCGGCGCCACAGCGAGAAGCCGACGCCGAGCAGCAGCAGCGCGACGATGCCCGCGAGGGTGTCCCCGAGGAAGGTGCCCACCTCGGCCACCGTGTCGAGCGTCGGGGTGCGCTGGTCGGCGAACCAGCGAGCGAGGTCGTTCTCCCGGACGCCGACCGAGCCGGCCAGCGGGCCGGTGAGCAGCCGGCCGACGCCGACCACGGCGGCGCACAGCACCAGCCAGCAGGCGGCGAGCAGACCGGCCGTGCGTGCGGTGGAGGGCGCGGAGCGGTTCAGCTGAGACCGCCCCCGCCCCGGACGTTCGTGCTGCCGGCGCGACCGGCGAGCAGGTCGCGGATCTCGGTCAGCAGCGCGATGTCGGGTGCCGGGGGAGTGGGCTCCTCGCCCCTCGACATCCGCTCCTGCAGCTTGTTGTAGGGCGTCACGACCAGGAAGTAGACGACCGCGGCCATGATCAGGAACGAGATCACGGCGGTCAGCCAGGCGCCGATCGAGATGCCGCCGGGGCTGTAGCTGGAGAAGTCCGGGGTGCCGCCCACCTTGCCGACGAGGTCCATGATCAGCGCGACGGTGGCGGTGACCACGGTGGCGAACGCCGCGCCGATGACGAACGCGACGGCGAGCTCCACCAGGTTGCCGCGCATCACGAAGTCCTTGAAACCCTTGAGCATGACTGTCTCCTCCGAGAAGGCCGAGGGGCTGGCTGGTGCGGACAGGCAGCACGCTAGCGGGTCAGCACCACCGACAGGAATGCCGTGACCGAGGCCTGTGCGACGGTTGGGGCGGTGAGGTCCGGAACGCCGAGCACGACGAGCGCGCCCGAGGTGAGGCCGGGGGACTCCGGCCCGGCCCGCGGGATCGCCAGCACCGGTGCGTCCCGCCCCACGAGGCGTGCCGCCGAGTCGGACTGCGGGTCCGCCGCGAGCAGGTCGACGCGGTCCCCGACCCGCAGCAGGCGTACGGCGGCCGGGTCGCCGATCCGCACCGGGACCGCGACCAGCCCCGGGTAGCCGGCGAGCAGCGACCGGGTCACCAGCCGGGCGTCGGTGACCGCCTCGCCCGCGCGCACCGGCCCGGTCGTCGTACGCCCGACGGCTGCCGCGGCCGGGAGCACGCCCGCGGGCACGCTGCCCGGGTCGAACGGGGTCCGGACCAGGTCACCGGACCGCACCACCGTGCCGGCAGGGAGGTCGCGCGCCGCGGTCAGCACGAGGGTGCGGGGCGGGGGAGGCGCCGCGTTGGCCTGCAGGGCCGCGGCCACCGCGACCGCCGCGCACAGCGCCGTGAGGGGACGGCGGTGGGTGAGCGCGACGCGACGCAGGCGGCGCAACGAGGCCGGGAGACGGGGCATCGACCCAGGCTAGGAGCCCCGCCGGGACCGCGTCGGCCGTCGTCCACAGGGCCCGGGTCGGGTGGGACCGAGGGGTCAGGCGGCGCTGGGGGAGTTGCTGGACGAGGTCGCGGCGGACGTGTCCGACGACTTCTTCGACGACGAGCCGGCCGGGCTCGACTTCTCCGAGGACTTCTCCGATGCGGTGGAGGAGGACGAGTCGCCGCTGCTGCCGGAGTGGTCCGAGGTCGCGGGAGACTTCGGCGCGGAGCCGTTGCCGGCGGACTTGCCGTCGGTGCGGCTGTCGTTGCGGTAGAAGCCGGACCCCTTGAACACCACACCGACGGCGTTGAACACCTTGCGCAGGCGACCCTCGCAGACGGGGCACACGGTGAGTGCGTCGTCGGTGAAGCTCTGGAACTGCTCGAACGAGTGGGTGCACTCGGTGCAGGCGTACTGGTAGGTGGGCACGGGTCCTCCACGGGATGCTCATACGTCGTCCCCGGGGGTCTCGACTGGCACTCCGGGGACTCGACTGCCAAGTATCGCAACGTCGGGACGATTCACAAACTTCCCGGCCGTGCCGCGTGGGGGCGCGGCGGGAGCGGGGGACCGCAACAGGCACAATTGCCGCCGTGCCCGACACCCCCGCAGCGACGCCCGCTCCCTCCTCGACGGCGGCGCCGCGACGTGGCTTCCGGGCCTGGCCGCGCTGGAGCCGCTGGTCGGCGTACGGCGTCCTGGCGGTCGTCCTGCTCCTGGTGGCCGCGCTCGTCGCGGGCGTCGTGGTGGTCCGCCAGTCCTTCCCGCAGACCTCCGGCGACCTGTCGCTGCAGGGCCTGGACGGCACCGTCAAGGTGCTCCGCGACGACCACGGCATCCCGCAGGTCTACGCCGGGACCAGCCACGACCTGTTCTACGCGCAGGGGTTCGTGCAGGCCCAGGACCGGTTCTTCGAGATGGACGTCCGCCGGCACACGACCGCCGGACGGCTCTCGGAGATGTTCGGCGAGGCCACCCTCGAGACGGACAAGACGATCCGGACCATGGGGTGGCGCCGGGTCGCGGAGCAGGAGCTGTCCCGGCTCCAGCCGGCGACGCTGGCCTACCTGCAGGCCTACAGCAACGGCGTGAACGCCTACCTGCACCGGCACTCGCCCTCGGAGATCTCGCTGGAGTACACCGTGCTCGGGCTGAAGAACTCCGACTACCAGATCGAGGACTGGACGCCGGCGGACTCCGTCGCGTGGCTCAAGGCGATGGCGTGGGACCTGCGCGGCAACATGGACGACGAGATCGAGCGCGGCCTGATGTCGGCGACCCGGACGCCGGCGGAGATCGCCGAGCTGTTCCCGCCCTACCCCTACGACCGGCACCGCCCGATCGTCGACCAGGGCGCGGTCGTGGACAAGGTGTTCGAGCAGGACGCCACCCGCGGCGGCACTCGCAAGCCGTCCCGCCCACCCGTCTCGAGGGCGGCCGAGGGCGCCCTGGAGCGGGTGCACCGGGCGGTGCGCGACCTGCCGGCCCTGCTCGGCAAGGGCGACGGGCTCGGCTCGAACGCGTGGGTCGTGGACGGCGACCACTCCACGACCGGCGAGCCGATCCTGGCCAACGACCCGCACCTCGGGGTCTCGATGCCGGGCATCTGGTACCAGATGGGCCTGCACTGCACGACGCTCACCGACGACTGCCCCTTCGACGTCTCCGGGTTCACCTTCTCCGGCCTGCCGGGCGTGGTCATCGGCCACAACCAGCAGGTCGCCTGGGGCTTCACCAACCTCGGCCCGGACGTCATCGACCTCTACCTCGAGAAGGTCGAGGGCAGGACCTACCTCTACGACGGCGCGCAGCGCCCGATGCGGATGCGCGACGAGGAGATCAAGGTCCTCGGCCGCTCGAAGCCGTTCCGGTTCACCGTCCGGGCCACCCGGCACGGTCCGCTGCTGTCCGACGTGTCGCCCGAGCTCAGCACCGTGGGCGCGAACGCCCCGGCGGGCGAGGACGCCCCGGACCGCGGCAACGGCTACGCCGTGTCGCTCGCCTGGACCGCGCTCACTCCGGGCAGCACGGCGGACGCGATCTTCGAGATCGACAAGTCGGGCGACTGGGAGCAGTTCCGGGCCGCGGCCGCCGACTTCGCGGTGCCCTCGCAGAACCTCGTCTACGCCGACCGGGCCGGCAACATCGGCTACCAGGCCCCCGGCCGGATCCCGATCCGCAAGTCCGGCAACACCGGTGACTACCCGGCCCTGGGCTGGCTGAAGTCCGACGACTGGACCGGCAGGTACGTCCCGTACGCGGCGCTGCCCAGCGTGCTGAACCCCTCTGACGGGTTCGTCGCGACCGCCAACCAGGCGGTGATCGGGACGGACTACCCCTACTACCTCGGCGACTCGTGGGCGCCGGGCTACCGCAGCCAGCGGATCGCGGACCTCCTGCAGCGCCGCGCCAAGGTCAGCGTCGCGGACATGTCGAGGATCCAGCGGGACACCCGCAACGGGTTCGCGCCCACGTTCGTGCCCTACCTGCTGAAGATCTTCATGCCCTCGGAGTACCTCGCCGGCGGTCAGCGGCTGCTGAACGGCTGGGACTTCAAGCAGGGTCCGGGCTCGGCCGCCGCGGCGTACTACAACGCGGTGTGGAAGAACACCCTCGCGCTGACCTTCCACGACGAGCTCAAGCAGTCGGTCTGGCCCGACGGCGGCGGCCGCTGGTTCGAGGTGATGCGCCGCCTGCTCGCCCAGCCGGACAGCCACTGGTGGGACGACGTCCGCACCGACGGCGTGATCGAGACCCGCGACGACATCCTCGAGAAGGCGATGGCCCAGGCCCGCGACGAGCTGGTCCGGCGGCAGGCCCGGCGCGCCGTCGACTGGACGTGGGGCCACCAGCACCAGCTCGACCTGCGCAGCCCGGCGCTGGGCGGCGACACCGTCCCGGCGCCGGTGCGCTGGCTGTTCAACCGGGGCGGCTACCAGGTCGGCGGCGGCGGCGAGATCGTCGACGCCACCGCGTGGGACGCGGCGGCCGACGACTACACCGTGACCGCGGCGCCGTCGATGCGGATGGTGGTGTCCCTCGCGAACCCGGACGACTCGCGCTGGGTGAACCTCACCGGTGTCTCCGGGCACGCGTTCGACCCGCACTACGCCGACCAGACCAAGCTGTGGGTCGACGGCTCGACGCTGCCCTGGGTGTCCAGCCCGCGGGCCGTCGAGCGGGCCACCGACGCGACGCTGACGCTGCGCCCCGCGAACGACGACTGAGGCTCAGCGCCGGCGCAGCCGGGTCACGCCGGAGGGGTGGCCACGGCCGTCACCGGCCGGTCGTGCGGGGCCGAGGGCACCACGTCGAGCAGCTCGCCGTCGTAGAGCAGCGTGCAGGTGAACGTGCCCACCGGGACCCGGCCCAGGGCCCGGTCGTAGCAGCCGCCGCCCTGTCCCAGGCGCATCCCGGTCCGGTCCACGGCGAGTCCCGGGGTCAGCACCACGTCGGCGGTGGCGACCGCGTCCAGGCCGAGCCGCTCCCCGGTGGGCTCGAGCAGCCCGCGCCGTGCGCGGGCCAGGGCACCCGGTCCGTCGTACACCGCCCACTCGAGGTCGAGGTCGGGCAGCACCACCGGCAGGATCACCCGCCGTCCGCTCGCGGTGAGCGCGTCGAGCAGCGGGCCGGTGCCGGGCTCGGTGCCGATCGAGACGTACGCCGCGACGGTGGCGGCGCGGCGTACCTCCGGGGTGTCGAGCAGGTGCTCGGCGAGGGACCGCGCCGACCGGGACACCTCCAGCAGCGACCGGCGCCCGCGGGCGGTGACGAGCTGGTCCCGCAGGGCGAGCTTCTGGGCGGCGGTGGCTTCCACACCCCGGACGGTACCCACTGGCTCCGCACGCCCCGGGCCGGTCGGTAACCTCGGCGCATGAGCGACGAGGGCCTGCAGCAGGCACGGGCGAAGATGGCGGACGCGGGCGTGGACCCGGTGGCCGTCGACGTCTTCGAGCACTACTACCGGATGGTGGAGAGCGGCGAGACCGGGATGATCCCCGAGTCCACCGTCGAGCCGGTCGACATCCCCGCGCTGGCGGACGCCGACCTGCCCTCCCCGGTGCCAGTCGACGGCCTCGGCCGCACGGTCGTGGTGAAGCTGAACGGCGGCCTGGGCACGTCGATGGGCCTGGACCGGGCCAAGTCGCTGCTCGAGGTGCGCGAGGGCCTGACCTTCCTCGACGTGATCGCCCGGCAGGTGCTCTGGGCCCGCGAGGAGTACGGCGTCCGGCTGCCCCTGGTGTTCATGGACAGCTTCCGCACCTCGGCCGACACCACGCAGGCGCTGGCCGGCTACGACCTCTCGGCGGACGGGCTGCCGCTGGACTTCCTGCAGAACAAGGAGCCCAAGCTCCGCGCCGACGACCTGACCCCGGTCACCTGGGAGCCCGACCCGGACCTCGAGTGGTGCCCGCCGGGCCACGGCGACCTGTACCCCGCGCTGCGCGGCAGCGGCCTGCTCGACCGGCTCATCGAGGCCGGCTACACCCAGGCGTTCGTCTCCAACTCCGACAACCTCGGTGCGACCCCCGACCCGGGCGTGGCCGAGTGGTTCGCCCGCTCCGGCGCCCCGTTCGCCATCGAGGCGGTGCGTCGTACCCCCTCCGACCGCAAGGGCGGCCACTTCGCCCGTCGTACGGCGGACGGCCGGATCGTGCTGCGCGAGACCGCCCAGACCCTCGAGGAGGACCAGGACGCGCTGGCCGACCTGTCCCGCCACAAGTTCTGCTCCACCAACAACCTGTGGTTCGACCTGGTGGCGATGCGCGACGAGCTCGACCGGCGCGACGGCGTGCTCGGGCTCGCGCTGATCAAGAACACCAAGACCGTCGACCCGTCGGACCCCTCGAGCCCCGAGGTGATCCAGATCGAGTCGGCGATGGGCGCGGCCGTCGAGGTGTTCGCCGACGCCCAGCTCATCGAGGTGACCCGGGCCCGCTTCCTGCCGGTGAAGACCACCAACGACCTGCTGGTGCTGCGCTCGGACTGCTACCGCCTCGAGGAGAGCCACCACCTGGTGCTGGAGGACGGCGTCGACGCGGTGCCGTTCGTGGACCTGGACCCGAAGCACTTCAAGCTCGTCGGCGGGTTCGACGCGCGCTTCCCCGACGGCGTGCCGTCGCTGAAGGCCGCCGAGGAGCTCGTCGTCGAGGGCGACTGGACGTTCGGGGCCGGGGTGACGGTGACCGGGCGCGCGCACCTGCAGGGCCCGGGCGGACGCGTCGACGAAGGCGTGACGCTCTCGGGCTAAGGTCGCCCCATGGCTGCCAACCTCATGCCGACCGACCGGCTGAGCACCGTGGACGAGCACGTCGAGCGGATCGTCGAGTCGCTCGTGCCCCTCCACCCCTACGACCAGCCGCTGCTCGAGGCGCTCGGGCTCCCGGTCTGCGAGAGCATCTCCGCGCCGATGGACCTGCCGAGCTTCGACAACTCGGCGATGGACGGGTACGCCGTCTACTACGACGACGTGGTCTCCGCCTCCCTCGACCACCCGGTGCACCTGCCGGTGGTCGGCGAGATGGCCGCGGGACAGACCAAGCACATCGCGCTGTCCCCGGGCACCGCGGTGCGGATCATGACCGGCGCCCCGGTGCCGCAGGGCTCGGACGCGATCGTGCCGATCGAGTGGACCGACGGCGGCATCGCCTCGGTGCGGATCACCCAGGCCCCCCAGCGGGACCAGCACGTCCGGCACCGTGGCGAGGACGTGCAGACCGGCGACGTGCTGCTCGAGGACGGCAGCATCCTCGGCCCCCGCCAGCTCGGCCTGCTCGCCTCGGTCGGCCGCTCCCAGGTGCGCTCGCGGCCCCGCCCGCGGGTCGTGATCATGTCCACCGGTGCGGAGCTGCGCGAGCCGGGTACGGCGCTGGGCCACGACTCGATCTACGACGCGAACTCCTACATGCTCGCCGCCGCGGCCCGCTCCGCCGGTGCGATCGCCTACCGCGTCGGCATCGTCTCCGACGACCCGGGCGAGTTCGGCGACGCGCTCTCCGACCAGCTGGTGCGCGCCGACCTGGTGGTCACCAGCGGCGGCGTGAGCAAGGGCGCCTACGACGTGGTCAAGGAGGTGCTGTCCGAGCTCGGCACGGTCTCCTTCGGCGAGGTCGCGATGCAGCCCGGCAAGCCCCAGGGCTTCGGGTTCGTCGGTGAGGACGCCACCCCGATCATCACGCTGCCGGGCAACCCGGTCTCCTCCTACGTCTCCTTCGAGGTCTTCGTCCTGCCGGCGCTCCGCCGGATGATGGGCCGCCTGCCCTACCGCCGGCCGATGGTCAGAGCCCTGTGCTCGCAGGGGTTCTCCTCCGCGCCGGACCGCGAGCAGTACGTCCGGGCCCAGTTCGGGATCGACGGCAAGGGCGCCCACGTCACTCCGGTCGGCGGGCACGGCTCGCACCTGCTCGGTGACCTGTCCGAGGCGAACGCCCTGATCGTCGTACCCGCCGCGGTCACGTCGGTGCAGGGCGGCAGCCAGGTGCAGGTGCTCGTGCTGGACCGGGACTTCTGATGGCCGAGCAGAGCCGTCTGACGCACGTCGACGAGACCGGCGCTGCCCGGATGGTCGACGTCTCCGACAAGGAGACCTCGCGCCGCCAGGCCGTGGCGACCGGCCGGGTGCTGGTCTCACCGACCGTGGTCGGCCTGCTGCGCGGCGAGGGGGTGCCCAAGGGCGACGCGCTCGGCGTGGCCCGGGTCGCCGGCATCATGGCCGCCAAGCGCACCCCCGACCTCGTCCCGCTGTGCCACCCGCTCGCCATCTCGGGGGTCACCGTCGACCTGGTGGTCACCGACGAGGCCGTGGAGATCACCGCGACCGTGCGCACCACCGACCGCACCGGCGTCGAGATGGAGGCGCTCACGTCGGTCTCGGTCGCCGCGCTGACGGTCGTGGACATGGTCAAGGCCGTGGACAAGGCCGCGGTGATCACCGACATCCGGGTCGAGACCAAGACCGGCGGCAAGAGCGGGGACTGGTCCCGCCCGTGAAGGCCACCGTCGTCTGCGCGTCGAACCGGGCCGCCGCGGGCGTCTACGAGGACACCACCGGCCCCTTGATCGTCGAGTCGCTGGCGGCTCTGGGCTTCGAGGTGACCGGCCCGGTCGTCGTACCCGACGGCGACCCCGTCGGCGCGGCCATCCGGGACGCGGTGGACGCCGGGGCCCGGGCGGTCGTGACCACCGGCGGCACCGGCCTCACCCCCACCGACCTGACCCCCGAGGTGACCCGCCCGCTCCTGGACCGGGAGGTGCCGGGCATCGCCGAGGCGATCCGGGCGTACGGCGCCGCCAAGGGCGTCCCCACCGCCGCGCTGTCCCGCGGCCTCGCCGGCATCCGCGGCAGCGCGCTCGTGGTGAACCTCCCCGGCTCGCGCGGCGGGGTGAAGGACGGCCTCGCGGTCCTGGAGCCGCTGCTGGTGCACGCGGTCGAGCAGATCACCGGGAGCGACCACTGAGCAGGGGGTGGGACAACGCCTGGCGCGTCGAGCTGCGCGCCGGCCGGGTCGGTCTGCGGCCGCTGTCCTCTGCCGACGCGAAGGCCTGGAACGAGGTGCGCCGCCGCAACCTCGACTGGCTGCGGCCCTGGGAGGCGACGGTCCCGCCGGGGGACTCCACCGCGCCGCGCACCTTCCGGGCCCTGGTCCGCGACCTGCGCCGGCAGGCCCGCGAGCACCGGGCGCTGCCGTTCGCGGTGACCGTCGACGACGAGTTCGCCGGGCAGCTGACCGTCACCAACATCGTCGGCGGCTCGGCGCGCTGGGGCCAGGTCGGCTACTGGGTGGACCGCCGGCACGCCGGTCAGGGCGTGATCCCCACCGCGGTCGCGCTGGTCGTCGACTACTGCCTGCTCGAGCTGCACCTGCACCGCATCGAGGTGGCGATCCGGCCGGAGAACACCGCCAGCCTCCGGGTCGTGGAGAAGCTCGGCTTCACCGAGATCGGGTACGCCCCCGGCTACCTGCACATCGACGGCGACTGGCGCGACCACAAGCTGTTCGCGGTCACGTCGGAGGACATCGAGGGCGGGATGCTCCGCCGCTACAAGGGCGACCCCCGCCCCCGCGGTGACGCCGACCCGGGCCGTCGTACGACGGGACGGGTGCTGGGTGCCGGTTTCCGGGACTTTCACATGAGTCACACGAGTTCGCTTGCGACACACCGCCCCGCCTGCGGGAGCAACCGTGCCCACGCTTTTATCGTTCGGGACGTGGACTTGTCAGGAATCATCTTCGTGGTGCTCGCCGTGGCGTGGGCCGTCTACCTGATTCCCAAGGCGCTCCGGCACCACGACGAGGTCGCCCGTACCCGGTCGATCGACCGCTTCTCGACGGCGATGCGCGTGCTCGCCCGCCGCGAGCCGGTCAACCGTCGTGACGCCCGCCTGGTGGTCACCCCGGCCCGGTCGGCCGGCAACCCCCGCGTGCTGGCGCCGACGCGTCCCGCGTCCGCGGACGAGCAGGCCGTGACGGAGGTGACGGTCGTGACCGAGGGGTCCGAGACCCAGGTCGAGATCCGCCCGGCCGTGCCGCGGGCCCGGATCGTCGCCCGTCGCAAGGCCGCCCGGGCCGCGGCCCGTCGCCGCCGCCTGCTGCTCACCGTCCTGCTGCTGTGCACCGCGGCCACCGTGGTCGTGGCCGCCGTCGGGGTGGCGCCCTGGTGGTCCGTCGCGGTCCCCGGCGGCCTCACGCTGGTCTACCTCGTGCTCTGCCGCACCCAGGTCCGCCGCGAGTCGCTGCACGACTTCGACCTGCTCGACCGCCGCCCGGCGCAGGAGGACGAGACCACCCTCGTCCGCGCGGCCCGGGTCGACGTCACGCAGGTCGCCCCGGCCGACGTCGACGAGCACGGCGTCGCGGAGTTCGACGACACCGAGGACACCGTCGGCATCGAGGTCGCCCTGCTCGACGCGATCATCATCCCGACCGAGGACGGCGGCTCGCTCTGGGACCCGCTCCCGGTCACCCTGCCGACGTACGTCACCAAGCCGAAGGCCCGGCGCACGGTCCGCACGATCGACCTCGGCGAGCCCGGCACCTGGACGTCGGGACGCACCGCCGAGGACTCCCGGATCGTCGCCCAGGCCGAGGCCGAGCAGGCCGAGACGAAGGCCGCCGGCGAGGGCGACCAGCAGCGCGCGGTCGGCTCCTGACCGGTTTCGGGTGCCGCTCGACCGGGTGGTATCTTTTCGTCTCGCCGGTCCGACCGGCGTCTCGGGGCTGTGGCGCAGTTGGTAGCGCGTCTCGTTCGCAATGAGAAGGTCAGGGGTTCGAATCCCCTCAGCTCCACCGAGAAGGAAAACCCCGTCCCACCAGCGGTCACACCGCAGGAGGGGCGGGGTTTTTCGCGGTCGCGCACGTCGGCGACGACGCGCGTGGACCCTCGAGGTCGTTCACGCGTCCCTCGCCGGGGATGATGACTCGCCGGTCGGGTCGCCGGAGTGTCGAGGAGCGGGTTCGCAGGACGCGCACACCACTCACCGGGCGCCCGTGCAGCAGTGTGAGGGCGCCGACGACGACGCGGAGACCTCACATGACCAGCCCCGACCGCAGGACCCTGCCGTTGACCGCACCGGAGTTCGCCGGGACCGCACACCGCACCCTCCGGGGCTCGCAGCCGGACTGGAACCTGATCAGCCATCCGGAACCTCCCGAAGGCGCCCCGAACGTGCTGCTGGTGCTGATCGACGACGCCGGGTTCGGGAACCCGAGCACCTTCGGGGGGGCCCATCCAGACCCCGAGCTATACCCGGACGGCCGAGGGGGGCTTGCGCTACAACCGCTTCCACGTCACCGCCCTCTGTTCTCCCACCCGCGCCGCGCTGCTGACAGCGCGGAACAACCACGCCGTCGGCTTCGGGTCGATCGGTGAGTTCTCCAGCGGGTTCCCCGGGTACACCGCGATGCTGCCGCAGGAGTGTGCTCCCCTCCCGCGGATCCTGCGTGACAACGGCTACAGCACGGCCGCCTTCGGGAAGTGGCACCTGACCCCGGACGGGCAGCAGGGACCCGCCGGCCCACTGGACCGGTGGCCGACCGGGTGGGGCTTCGACTACTTCTACGGCTTCCTGGGCGGCGACGCGGGGCAGTGGGATCCGATGCTGGCGGAGAACCAGAAGATCATCGGGACACCGGCGGAGTACGACGACGAGGAGAACCCCTACTACCTGCCCGACGCGATGGCCGACCGGACCATCGAGTGGCTGCACGGGGTGCGGGCCCAGGACCCGCACAAGCCGTTCTTCGTCTACTTCTCCACCGGCTGCAGCCACGCCCCGCACCACGTCGCCTCGGAGTGGGCCGACCGGTACGCCGGGCAGTTCGACCAGGGCTGGGACCGCCTGCGGGAAGTGGTGTTCGCCCGGCAGAAGGAGCTGGGAGTCGTCCCGGCGGACGCGGAGCTCACGGCCCGGGACGATGCCTTCCCGGCCTGGGACGACGTTCCCCCCACGACTGCAGAGGTTCTACGCACGACAGATGGAGGTCTACGCCGGCTTCTCCGAGAACGCGGACCACAACGTCGGCCGGGTCATCGACGCGGTCGACGAGCTCGGCGAGCTCGACAACACCCTGATCATCTGGATCTGGGGGGGACAACGGCGCCAGCATGGAGGGCACCGTCACCGGATCGTTCAACGAGATGACCATGCAGAACGGCATCCCGCTCACCGACGAGATGCAGCTGCAGCTCGCCGAGCGCTACGGCGGCAACGAGTCCTGGGGCGGCCCGATCATGGACCCGCACTACTCGGCCGCGTGGGCGTGGGCCGGGAACACGCCGTTCAAGTGGGGCAAGCAGGTCGGTTCCCACCTGGGTGGCACCCGCGACCCGATGGTCGTGCACTGGCCCGAGCGGATCCACGACCTCGGAGGCGTGCGCACCCAGTTCACCCACGTCACCGACGTCGGCGCCACGATCCTCGACGTGGCCGGCATCCCGGCACCCACCCGGGTCGACGGCATCAAGCAGGAACCCCTCCACGGCGTCAGCTTCGCCGACTCGCTGGTCGACGCCGACGCGCCCGAGCGGCACACCCAGCAGTACTTCGAGACCATCGGCAACCGCGCGATGTACAAGGACGGCTGGTGGCTCGCGATGAAGACACCCCGGATCCCGTGGGTGCTGACTCCCGAGGCGCTGAAGCCGTACGCGCCCAAGGTCTGGGACCCCGACTCCGACCCGGCCGAGCTGTACTACCTCCCCGACGACTTCACCCAGGCCCGCGACCTCGCCGACCAGCACCCCGAGAAGGTCCAGGAGCTCAGGGACCTGTTCTGGGAGGAGGCGGAGCGGTACAAGGTGCTTCCGCTGCTGGCCACGCTGTCGGCCTTCTTCGGCATCACCCCGCCCCTGGAGGCGGCCGACAGGATCGAGCTCCGCGGCGGCGTCCAGAACATCGCCCCCGGCATGATCCCGCGCATCTACAACCGCTCGTACGCGATCAGCGCGGACCTGCGGGTGCCCGAGGAGGGCGCCGAAGGGGTGATCGTCGCGGAGGCGGACCACCTCGGTGGGTTCTCGCTGTTCGTCGACGGCGGCCGGCTCACGCACTGCTACTCGATGATGGGCGTGTTCGTCTATCGCCAGCAGGCCGACACTCCTCTGCCGGTCGGCGAGGTGAACGTGCGGCTCGAGTTCGCGGCCGACGCCGCGACACCTGCCACCGGGGGACAGGTCACGCTGTTCGTGAACGACACCGAGGTGGGCGGTGGACGGATGGACCACACGGTGCCGATGCGGTTCTCGGCGTACGCCGGCATGGACGTCGGCCGCGACAACGGCGGCGTGGTGGACCTCAGCTACGCCGACAGACGCCCGTTCGCGTTCAACGGCACGGTCAAGAAGGTCGTGTTCGACATCAAGCCACACCGCAAGGCCAAGGACGAGAAGGCCGTCCACACGGTCGCCCACCACGCCCACGCAGCCCACGGACTCTCCTCATGAACCCCGCCGCCGGACTCAAGATCCTGTCCCTGCCCTTCGACAACGAGACGACCGACGTCCTGATCGGCAGCTACCTGTCGCGCGACGCCGCCCATGACGACTACCAGGCCGCGCTGGCCTGCGGCGCCTACCTGCACGGCGCGATCGTGGTCGCCAAGGACCTGGCCGGCACGGTCACGGTGGAGCAGTCGGACCACATGGTCCGCGAGATGGCCCAAGGACTGGGGACCGTCGGGTTCCTGACCGGACTGGCCGTCTTCCCGCTCATCCCCCTCACGACCGGGTTCGGCGCCGTGGTCGGTGGGGTCGTCGGCGGAGCCCTGCACCTGGCGACCGAGACCAAGGTGAAGGGCCAGGGAGCGACGACGGTGCCGCTCGGCTGCGCGGCGCTGATCCTGGCCTTCCCGCGTTCCTCGGCCGGCACCGTGGAACCCGTCGTGACGAGGGCGGTCAGCAAGGTCACCGCCGAGGGGAGCGGTCACCACGTGCAGGCTCTCAGGCAGGCACTCGGCGGTGCCCAGCAGCAGATGGCGGCGATGGGACCCTAGGAACGCGGACGGACCCCGGCCATGGCAGCGAGCGCCTGCGCGAGCAGCGCGTAGGTGTCCTCGACGGCCTCGGGCGTGGACGACCACCAGCCACCGAGCAGCGGGCGCAGGCGGTCGATGTCCAGGTCGAGGGTCCCCGGGTGCCGGTCGGCGTAGGGCGCCGACCCTAGAGCCCCGGCGGCGCGGGATCGGCGTCCGGCAGCCGGGGCTGCCATCCGGCGATCAGCTCGTCGGTCCGGTCCGCGGGGACCGGCCGGGACAGGAGGTAGCCCTGCGCGAAGTCGCAGCCGAGCTCGATCACCCGGGCGTGCTGCTCGGGGGTCTCCACGCCCTCGGCGCAGACCTGCAGCCCGAAGGCCCGACCGAGCCCGACCACCGCTTGTACGACGGCCTCGCCGCGGGTGCCCTCGCCGAGGAAGGAGCGGTCGATCTTGAGCACGTCGACCACCGGGAACCGCTGCAGGTAGCTCAGCGAGCTGTAGCCGGTGCCGAAGTCGTCGATCAGCAGCGAGACACCCGCGTCGCGGAGCCGGGTGAGGGTGTCCTGGGTGACCTTGTCGTCGTCGACGAAGATCGACTCGGTGATCTCCAGGCCGAGCAGCCGGGCCGGCAGCCCGGTCTGCTCCAGGGTGGTCATCACCTCGTCGTAGAAGGTGCTGCTGCGCAGCTCGTGCGGGCTGGAGTTCACCCGGACGCCGACCTCGCGGTGCTGCTGCCAGGCCACCGCCTGCTCGGCGGCCGCGCGCAGCACGGCCGCACCGAGCTCGCCGATCAGGCCGGTCTCCTCCGCGACCGGGATGAACACGTCCGGCGGCACCCGCTCACCGGCCTCGTTGGTCCACCGGGCCAGCGCCTCCATCGCGACCACCTCGCCGGTGGCCAGGTCCACGATCGGCTGGTAGTCGATCGTCAGGCCCCCCGAGCGGATCGCGGTGCGCAGCTCGCCGGCCACGTTGATCCGGCCGAGCACGTCGCCGCGCATCGCCTCGTCGAAGATCCGGTAGGTGCCGGGCCGGTCGCGCTTGGCGCGGTACATCGCGATGTCCGCCTCGCTGAGCAGCGCGGTGGTGTCGCCCTCGCCGCCGACCGCCAGCGCGACACCGGCGCTCGCGGACAGGCTGATCCGGCGACCGCCGATCTCGACGGGCCTGGCGCAGGTCTCGAGCAGCGCCTCGACCGTGAAGGCGACCTCCTGCTCGCCGGCGAGGTCCTCGCAGACCACCACGAACTCGTCGCCGCCGAGCCGGGCCACCGTGTCGCCCCGGCGCACCACCTGCTCGAAGCGGGTGGCGAGCTCGGTGAGCATCTCGTCGCCGCTGCCGTGCCCGAGCGAGTCGTTGACGGTCTTGAAGTCGTCGAGGTCGAGCAGCACCACCGCGAGCAGCCCGCCGCGGCGGACGGCGCGGTCCAGCGCGGTGTCGATCCGGTCGAGCACGAGCGCCCGGTTCGGCAGCCCGGTCAGCGGGTCGTGCAGGGCCTGGTGCTGCAGCTGGCTCTCCAGCTCGTGCCGGCGTACGGCGGCCCCCAGCGTCGCGGCCACCGACTCCACGAACGCGACGTCGTCCTCGGTCCAGCGCCGGGGGTCCGGGCCGGACGCGCCGACGATCCCCCAGGGGTGCTCGTCGCCGGGGATCGGGCAGCACAGCGCGGACCGCATCCCGAACCGGGTGGTCGCCTCGGCGTGCGGGAAAGCGGGGTCCTCGATCACGTCGTCGGTGTAGACCAGCTCGTTGCGCAGCAGCGCCCGGCCGGTGAGCGAGTCCTCCTCGAGGTCGAGCACGATCGGCACCCAGTTGGGCAGCGAGGACGCCACCATCTCGGTGGTGCGGCCGTCCTCGGAGCGCCGCAGCACCCCGGCGATGAGCCGGGGGTAGCGGGCCTGGATGAGCTGGACGGTCTCGCGCATCAGCTGGTTCAGCGGCATGGTCAGCGCGAGCCGGCCGAGCTCGGCGACGGCGCGCTGCTCCTGGGCCCGCACGGCCAGCGCGCGCTCCTGGCGGAGCCGCTGCCGCAGGTCGCGCTGCACGGTCGCCAGGGCGAGCGGGGTGCCGTCGGAGGAGCGGGTGACCAGGAACGAGTTGGCCGACACCGGGATCGCCTCCCCGGTGCCGAAGTGCCGCAGCTGGGTCTCGCCCTCCCAGTAGCCGTGCTCGCGCACCGACTCCTCGATCTCCCGGGACTTGGCCTTCCCCTGCTCGGTGAAGTAGTCGGTCGTGGGACGGCCCAGCGCGTCCTCGTCGCTGTGCAACCCCACCAGCGCCCGGCCGGCGCGGTTCACGAAGGTCACGGTGCCGTCGAGGTCGGCGATCGCGATGAAGTCCTTGGAGAGCTCGATGAGGGCGCCGAACTGCTCGTTGAGCGACTCCTTCTCGGTGAGCTCCTGGTGCACCTCGGCCTCGTCGGCGAAGGTCAGCACGGCGACGGCCCCGGCCGGGGTGCCGTCCTCCTCGTGCAGCGGGTGGGCGGCCACCAGCCAGGTCCGGCCGTTGAGCACCGTGGTCCGTGCGGCGTGCTCCCCGGCCAGCGCCGCGCGGACCACCGCGCAGACCTCCTGGTCCTGGACCAGCTCGGTGAACCGACGGCCGACGACGTCCTCGCGGCGGTAGCCGAGCCGCTCCGCCAGGGCCCCGTCGAGGGCGAGCAGGGTCTCGTCGGGCGCGACCAGCCCGACGACGACGGGGGCGTGCTCGGACACCAGCGAGGCCGCGACGTCTCGGAGGGTCGCGGCCGGGTCACTCCCCCCGATAGGCACTCGTCAAGGGTCCCCGCCCGCGCCGGTGCCCGCAACCGAATCGGGAAGTTCGTGCGGACCCGCTCAGATCCAGCGGCTGAACCAGATCCGGTCCAGCCACTGCGGGGTGGTGATCAGGTCGCCGACGTAGATCGGCCAGAACCACGCGAAGTTCACGATCACCAGGACCACGAACGCGCCGGCGACCGCCGTCCCCCACATGCGGCGGCGGTCGGAGGCCCGCGGACCGCCGATCATCGTGCCCAGGCAGAGCACGATCGCGAGGATCGTGAAGGGGATGATCGCCACCGCGTAGTAGGAGAAGATCGGCCGGTCGTCGTTCGGGATCCAGGGCAGCCAGGAGGCGAGGACGCCGACGACCGCGACGCCGAAGCGCCAGTCCCGCTTGCCCAGCCAGCCGAAGACGGCATAGACCAGTGCGAGCACCCCGCCCCACCACAGCGCCGGGGTGCCGAGCAGCAGCACCTGGCGCAGGCAGGTGCTGCCGGCCGGAGCGGTGCAGCCCTGCTCGCCGGGCTTGATGCCGAGGTCGGCCTGCACGCCGACCGGACGGTTCAGGATCAGCCAGCCCTGCGGGGTGGACTGGTAGGTGTGCTTGGCGCCGTCGAGGAACTTGGTGTGGAAGGCGTAGACGTCGTGGTGGTAGTGCCACAACGACCGCAGGGACCGTTCGAGGTGCGGGAAGAAGCCGTGCACGTCGTGCTTGAGGTAGCTGCCCCAGTAGGGGCCGTACTGCGTGTCCGACAGCGCCTTCTCGTAGACGTCGGCGTGCAGCAGCCAGCCGGTCCAGCTCGCGACGTACACCACGAGGGCGACCAGGACGAGGTAGCAGAACGCCGGCAGCGCGTCGACCACCAGCGAGCGGAGCCGCGGCATCCGGATCCCGATCGCCCGCCGGGCGCCCGCGTCCCACGTCCACACCAGGACCCCGAACGCGGCCAGCGGGAAGATCGCGTTCCACTTCGTCGCGCAGGCCAGGCCGAAGCAGACGCCGGCGGCCAGCCGCCAGGGCCGCCAGAGCAGCGCGCGGACCGGGCCCCAGTCCGAGGCCGTCGCCCGGAAGTCGCCGGGCACGAGGCGGGCGATCCGCAGCCGTCCCCAGTCCCGGTCCGCGACCAGGCAGGCGACCGCGCTGAGCAGGAAGAACGCCAGGAAGATGTCGAGCAGCGCCAGCCGGGACAGCACGAGCTCGAGGCCGTCGAAGCACAGCAGCAGGCCGGCGACGCAGCCGAGCAGCGTGGAGCCGGTCAGCCGCCGGGCCAGCCGGATCATCACCGCGACCATCAGCGTGCCGGCGACGGCCGAGGCGAACCGCCAGCCGAACGGCGTCATCCCGAAGACCTCCTCGCCCAGGGCGATCAGCCACTTCCCGGCCTCGGGGTGCACGACCATGCTGGGGGAGTCGGTCCACAGGCCGGTGAGCCGGCCGGACAGGATCTTCTCGTTGGCGTCGGGGACGTAGCCGGTGACGTAGCCGTGGTGCCACAGCGACCAGGCGTCCTTGGCGTAGTAGGTCTCGTCGAACAGGAACGCCTTGGAGCGGCCGAGCTGCCACAGCCGCAGGAACCCGGCGAGCAGGGTGATCGCCACGGTCGCGGCCCAGGCCACGAAGCGGTCGTCGTCGCGCAGCGCGGGGGCGAGCCGACGGCGGGCGCTCGGCACCCGCCGGGCGTCGGCCGTGGTGGAGAGCCCCGTCGTACGGCGGGGCGGCTGGTCCACGACGGTCACGGCGCCACTGTACGTACCCCGCGCACGCCCGCCGGGTCCGTGCGGGATGATCGCGGCGTGGACGACAACGAGGGTCTCGGCGTGCTCGTGCTGGCCGCGACCCCGATCGGCCGGGTCGCCGACGCGCCCCCGCGACTGGCCGACGAGCTCGCCACCGCGGACGTCGTCGCGGCCGAGGACACCCGCCGGCTGCGGAGGCTGACCACCGACCTCGGGGTCACGGTGACCGGGCGGGTGGTGTCCTACTTCGAGGGCAACGAGTCCGCCCGCACACCGGTGCTGGTCGAGGCCCTCGAGGCCGGCCAGCGCGTGCTGCTGGTCACCGACGCCGGGATGCCGTCGGTGTCCGACCCCGGCTACCGGCTGGTGGTGGCCGCGGTGGAGCGCGGCATCACGGTCACCGCGGTGCCCGGCCCGTCGGCGGTGCTCACCGCGCTCGCGGTCTCCGGGCTGCCGGTCGACCGGTTCTGCTTCGAGGGCTTCCTGCCCCGCAAGGCCGGCGAGCGCGGCCGGCGGCTGGCCGCGCTGCGCGGCGAGCAGCGGACGATGGTGTTCTTCGAGGCGCCGCACCGCACCGAGGCCGCGCTGGCCTCGATGGCCGAGGCGTTCGGCGCCGACCGGCGTGGTGCGGTGTGCCGGGAGCTGACCAAGACCCACGAGGAGGTACGACGGGCCGGGCTCGCCGACCTCGCCGCGTGGGCCGCCGACGGGGTCCGGGGAGAGGTGACGATCGTCGTGGAGGGCGACGTCACGGCGGTCGACGTCCCGTCCGACCCGGCGTCGCTGGCCGCGCTGGTCGCCGAGGAGGAGGAGGCCGGCGCCACCCGCAAGGAGGCGATCCTCGACGTGGCCAGGCGGGCCGCGCTGCCCAAGCGGGTCGTCTACGACGCGGTCCACAAGCCGCAGGTGCCGGGCTCGTGAGCCGGGACCGCAGCAGGCCGCCGGTGCCCGAGCCGCTGCCGCACCCGGTGGTCGACAACCACTGCCACCTCGACATCGCCGACGGGCCGGACGGCTCCTGGCTGCAGACCCGCGAGGCGATCGCGCAGGCCGCCGCGGTGGGCGTCACCCGGATCGTGCAGATCGGCTGCGACCTGCCGGGTGCGCGCTGGGCCGTCGAGGCGGCGAGCGCCCACGACGCGCTGGTCGCCGGGGTCGCGCTGCACCCCAACGAGGCGCCGCTGCTGGCCGAGGCCGGTGAGCTCGACGCGGCCCTGGAGGAGATCGCCTCGCTGGCCGCCGGGGACCGGGTCCGCGCGGTCGGCGAGACCGGCCTCGACTACTTCCGGACCGGCGAGGACGGCCGGGCGGCCCAGCAGCTGTCCTTCCGGCGGCACGTCGACCTCGCCAAGCGGCTCGACCGGACCCTGGTGATCCACGACCGCGACGCCCACGAGGACGTGCTGCGGATCCTCGACGAGGAGGGCGTGCCCGAGCGGTTCGTCATGCACTGCTTCTCCGGGGACGCCGGGTTCGCCCGGGCCTGCCTGGACCGCGGCGGCTGGCTGTCGTTCGCCGGCACCGTGACGTTCAAGAACGCCGAGCCGCTCCGCGAGGCACTGCGGGTGGTGCCGCAGGACCGGGTGCTGGTCGAGACGGACGCGCCGTACCTCACGCCGATGCCCTACCGCGGCCGGCCCAACGCGTCGTACCTCGTGCCGCTGACGATGCGGTCGATGGCGGAGACCCGCGGCGAGGACCTGGCCGAGCTGTGCGCGGCCGTGGACGCGAACACCGAGGCCGCGTTCGGTGGCACCTGGTGATCCGAGTAGCCCGCGGGCACCACCCCAGGTAGCCCGACCTGACTAGGCCACCACGCCCGTCGGGGTGATCTCCGGCACCATGAAAGCCCGCAAACTCGTACATATCCTGGCAGGACATTTGGTGCTCCGGTGGGGCTTCCGTATGGTCATGTGCTTGTTGGCCGGGAGCGGGGAAGTTCTCGGGCGACAGCCACAGGGCCCCTGTGCGTGACCCCCGGAGAACGTCGTCCGGGGCGCGCCGAGGGCCGCTTCGTTGTGCGGGCCGACCCGGCCGCGGACGTCGCGCTGTCGCTCCCGCGGCCCGGAGAGCCCGATCATGGGAGCAGCGTGCAGAGCACAGTCGCACACTTGAGCAGGAGCAGGGCCGCGCTGGCCGTCCTGGTCGGCGCCGTCGTCGTGGCGGTCGCCGCCACGGCCGTCGGCTACGCCGCGATGAGCAAGACCGTCACCCTGTCGGTCGACGGCAAGACCCAGGAGGTCCGCACCTTCAGCGACAACGTCGCCGACGTGCTGAGGGACCAGCACATCTCCGTCGGGGACCACGACGTGGTCGCCCCCCGGCACCTCCTCGTCGGTCGCCGACGGCGCCACCATCGCGGTGCGGTACGGCCGCCCCCTCGACGTCAAGGTCGACGGGAAGAGCAACCGCTACTGGGTGACCGCCACCGACGTGTCCGCCGCGCTCGACCAGATCGGCCTCCGCTTCGGCGACGCCGACATGTCCGCCAGCCGCGGCACCGAGATCAGCCGCTCCGGCATGGACCTCGCTGTCGTCACCCCCAAGACCCTCACCGTCAAGCTCGGCGGCGAGAAGGCGCGCAAGAAGACCGTGACCGCCCTCACCGTCGGCGACGCGCTCAAGGAGCTCGGCGAGAAGGCCGACTCCAACGACCAGGTCAAGCCCGGCCTCGACGCCGTCCTCGACGACGGCGACAAGCTGACGCTGACCAAGGTCCGGGTCGCCCAGCGCCGTACGACGCAGCCGGTCGGCTTCGACAGCGTCAAGCGCCAGGACTCCTCGATGTACACCGACCAGTCGCGCACCGTCCGCGCCGGCCGCTCCGGCGCCCGTGCGGTGGTCTACAAGGTGACCTTCAAGAACGGCGAGGCCGTCAGCCGCAAGGTGCTGCGCTCCAGCCTGGTCCGCCGTCCGGTCGCCGCGATCGTCGAGGTCGGCACCAAGGACCGCCCGGCGCCCGCGCCGAGCACGCCGAGCTACTCCGGCGACGGCAGCGCCTGGGACCGGATCGCCGCGTGCGAGTCCGGCGGCAACTGGGCCGCCAACACCGGCAACGGCTACTACGGCGGCCTGCAGTTCAACCTCGGCACCTGGGCGGCGTACGGCGGCTCCGGCCGTCCCGACCAGAACAGCCGGTCGCAGCAGATCGCGATCGCCGAGAAGGTCCGCGCGGCCGAGGGCGGCTACGGCGCCTGGCCGGTCTGCGGGGCTCGAGGCTGATCCCGGATAGGGTCGCCTGCGTGGTGGCCGACGAGAACATCCCCTCCGCCGGTCCGAGGTTCCTCGGGCCGGCGGAGGTGCGTCTGCTGGCCGAGGAGCTCGGCCTGCGGCCCACCAAACAGCGGGGCCAGAACTTCGTCATCGACCCCAACACCGTGCGCCGCATCGTGCGCGCGTCCGGGGTCGGCCCCGACGACGTGGTCCTCGAGGTCGGTCCCGGCCTCGGCTCGCTGACCCTGGCGCTGCTGGAGTCCGTGGACCGGGTCGTCGCGGTGGAGATCGACCCGGTGCTGGCCCGGGCGCTGCCCGCCACCATCGCGGCGTACGCGCCGGACCTGGCCGGCCGCTGCGAGGTCGTCGAGGCCGACGCGCTCCGGGTCGAGGCGATCCCCGGGCCGCCGCCCACCGCGCTGGTCGCCAACCTGCCCTACAACGTGTCGGTGCCCGTGCTGCTCCACCTGATGGCGCTGCTGCCCTCGCTGCGGCACGGGCTGGTGATGGTCCAGGCCGAGGTCGCCGACCGGCTGGCCGCGCCCCCCGGCTCCAAGACCTACGGCGTCCCGTCGGTGAAGGCCGCCTGGTACGCCGACGTACGACGGGCGGGGTCGGTCAGCCGCTCGGTGTTCTGGCCGGCGCCGAACGTCGACTCCGGCCTGGTCGCCTGGACCCACCGGGAGCCGCCGGCGGTCTCCGCGACCCGCGAGCAGGTGTTCCGGGTCGTCGACGCCGCGTTCGCCCAGCGCCGCAAGATGCTGCGCTCCACGCTCAAGGACCTGGCCGGCTCGGCCGCCGCGGCGGAGGCCGCCCTCGCGCACGCCGGCGTCGACCCGATGGCCCGCGGCGAGGCCATCGGCGTGCAGCAGTTCGCGCTGATCGCCGAGGGGCTGGCGCTGGGGGTGCAGGCATGAGCGGCGCCGTGACCGCCGCCGCCCCCGCCAAGATCAACCTGTCGCTGGGCGTCGGGACGCGGCGCCCCGACGGCTTCCACCCGCTGGCGACCGTCTACCAGGCGATCGGGCTCTACGACCGGGTCACGGTCACCGACGCCGACGACCTGACCGTCTCGGTGACCGCGCAACCGCGGATCCCCGTCGACGGGGTCCCGCTCGACGACACCAACATCGCGGTGCGCGCGGCCCGGACGCTGCGCGAGCACCACGGCGGCATCCGCCGCGGCGCCCACCTCGCGATCGACAAGGGCATCCCGGTCGCCGGCGGGATGGCCGGCGGCAGCGCCGACGCGGCTGCCGCCCTGCTCGCGCTGGACCACCTCTGGGGCCTGGGCACCCCGCGCGCCGAGCTGATGCGGATCGCCGCCGGGCTCGGCAGCGACGTGCCGTTCGCGCTGGTCGGCGGCACCGCGATCGGCTCCGGCCGCGGCGAGGTGGTGGTGCCGCTGATCACCGTCGGGGAGTACTGGTGGGTGGTGCTGGAGTCCGAGCGCGGCCTGTCCACGCCGTCGGTCTACGACGAGTTCGACGTGCTGCGCGACGGCAGCTCGGTGCCGGACCCGGAGATCCCCGACGCCCTGATGACCGCGCTGCGGGTCCACGACGTGGCGGCGCTCGGCGCCAGCCTGTCCAACGACCTGCAGGTCGCCGCGCTCCGGCTGCGGCCCGAGCTCGCCCGGGCCCTCGAGCAGGGCCGCCTGGAGTCCGCGCACGGCGCGATCGTGTCCGGCTCCGGACCCAGCTGCCTGTTCCTGTGCGAGGGCCGCTCGCACGCCGTCCAGGTGGCCGGGGGACTCCGGTCCCTCGACCTCGGGCCGGTGTCCTTCGCCCCCGGTCCGGTGCACGGCGCCCGGGTGGTCACCACCGACGACGGACGGGTCTGAGATGGCAGTCGCCAACCTGGTCAGCCTCGAGCGGGTGCACAAGGCCTACGGCGTGCGCCCGCTCCTCGACGACGTCAGCCTCGGCGTCGGCGCCACCGACCGGATCGGGGTCGTGGGCCGCAACGGCGACGGCAAGACCACCCTGCTCAAGCTGCTCGGCGGTCTCGAGGAGCCCGACGAGGGCCGGGTCTCCCGCAACCGGGGCCTGCGGCTGGGGTACCTCACCCAGGGCGACGACCTGGACCCGCAGGCCACCGTGCGGCTCGCGGTGCTCGAGGGCCGCGCCGACCACGAGTGGGCCGCCGACCCGTCCACCCGCGAGGTCGTCGAGGTGCTGCTCGCCGGGGTCTCCCTCGACCGGGTCGTCGAGGGCCTCTCCGGAGGCGAGCGCCGGCGCTGCTCGCTGGCCCGGCTGCTCCTCGGCGACCACGACCTCGTGGTCCTCGACGAGCCCACCAACCACCTCGACGTCGAGGCCGTCGCCTGGCTGGCCCACCACCTGACCCGGTCCGCCGCCCGTCGTACGTCCGCGCTGGTGGTGGTCACCCACGACCGGTGGTTCCTCGACGAGGTCTGCACCACCACGTGGGAGGTGCACGACGGGGTCGTGGACGTGTACGACGGCGGGTACGCCGCCTTCGTGCTGGCCAAGGCCGAGCGGCAGCGGCAGGCGTCGGCGTCGGAGGCCCGGCGGCAGAACCTGATGCGCAAGGAGCTCGCCTGGCTGCGCCGCGGGGCGCCCGCACGCACCTCGAAGCCGAAGTTCCGGATGGACGCGGCCTACACCCTGATCGAGGACGAGCCGGAGCCGCGCGACCGCCTCGAGCTGCAGCGGTTCGCCACCCAGCGGCTCGGCAAGGACGTCATCGACCTCGAGGACGCCGACCTGGTGCGCGGCGAGCGGCAGCTGCTCTCGCACGCGACCTGGCGGCTCGGGCCCGGCGACCGGGTCGGCCTGGTCGGCGTGAACGGCGCCGGGAAGACCTCGGTGCTGCGGCTGGTGGCCGGGGAGCTCGAGCCCACCCGGGGACGCGTCCGGCAGGGCCGCACGGTCGCGCTGGAGCACCTCACCCAGGCGCTGGACCACCTCGACCCCTCGGACCGGGTGCTCGACTCGGTGGAGAAGGTGCAGCGGGTGACCCGGCTGGCGGGCTCCGCCGGGGAGATCACCGCCTCCTCGATGCTGGAGCGGTTCGGCTTCACCGGCGACCGGCTCACCGCCCGGATCGGCGACCTCTCCGGTGGCGAGCGGCGGCGCTTCCAGATGCTGCGGCTGCTGCTGTCCGAGCCCAACGTGCTGCTGCTCGACGAGCCCACCAACGACCTCGACATCGAGACGCTGACCGTCCTGGAGGACTTCCTCGACGGCTGGCCCGGCACCCTGGTGGTCGTCTCGCACGACCGGTACTTCCTGGAGCGGGTCACCGACTCGACCTGGGCGCTGCTCGGCGACGGGCAGATCTCGATGCTGCCGCGCGGCGTGGAGGAGTACCTCGAGCGCCGCGCCGCCGCGCTGGCCGAGTCCGTCGACGCGGCCCGTGCGGCCGGGTCGGCCCCGGGTCCGGGTGGTCCCGCGGCGTCCGCCGGTGAGCTGCGGGAGGCCCGCAAGGCGGTGGCCCGGCTCGACAAGCAGCTCTCCCGGCTCGCGGAGCGGGAGGCGTCGCTGCACGCCGAGATGGTCGAGCACGCCAGCGACTACGAGCGGCTCGCCGCGGTCGACGTACAGCTGCGCGAGGTGACCGAGCAGAAGGCCGACCTCGAGGAGCAGTGGCTCGAAGCCGCCACCCTCCTCGACTGACCCGGGCCCGGGACAAGCCCGACCCGGGTCCAGGACCAGGCCGACCCGGGCCCGGCAACAGGTCGAGTCGTGCCCGGGACAAAGCCGAGCCGGGCCTTGCGTCTCGCAAGACCCGGCTCGGGGTGTACCAAGACCCGGCTCGGGGTGTACCAAGACCCGGCTCGGGGTGTACCAAGACCCGGCTCGGGGTGAACCAAGACCCGGCTCGGGGTGAGCTGGTCAGCCGATGTTGTTGGCGTCCAGGAACTCCTTGGCCACGGTGGCCGAGTCCTTCTTGTCGACGGCGACCTCGGCGAGGTACTTCGTCAGGTCCTCGGTGGTGAGCGCCTTGGAGACCTCGTTGACGGCGGACTTCACGGTGTCGTCGACCTTGGAGGAGCGGATCACCGGCACGATGTTCTGCGCGAGGAACAGGTTCTTGGTGTCCTCGAGCACGACCAGGTGGTCGGTCTCGATCGTGGAGTCGGTGGAGAAGATGTTGGCGACCTGGATGTCGCCCTTCTTCAGCGCCGCCTTGGTGAGCGGGCCGCCCGGGTCGAGCGGCTTGAACTCCTTGAACTTGATGCCGTACAGCTTGTCCAGCCCGACGACGCCCTGGTAGCGCTTGGCGAACTCCGGGCCGGCGCCGAGCACCAGCTTGCTCGCGACCGGCTTGAGGTCGTCGATGGTCTTGAGGTTGTACTTGCTGGCGGTCTCCGAGGTGACGGTCAGCGTGTCCTTGTCCTCGGCGGCCGACTGCTCGAGCGTCTCGGTGCCCTTGGGCAGCACCTTCTGCAGGGCCGCGTAGACCTCGTCGGGGGTGCTGACGTCGTTCGGCACGGTCCCGCCCTCGGACAGCGCTGCGAGGAGCGCGCCGTTGTACTCCGGGATCATGTCGATCGAGCCGTCGCCGAGCGCCTTGAGGTAGAGCTCGCGGGCACCGATGTTGAACTTGCGGTTGACCTTGACGTCCTTGGCCTCCAGGGCCTGGGCGTACATCTCGGCGAGCAGCTCGTTCTCGGGGAAGTTCGCCGAGCCGATGGTGATGGTCGAGGAGTCGGACGAGCCGGAGCCACCAGCGCTCGTCGGGTCACCCCCGCAGGCACTGAGCGGCAGGACCGCCGCCACCACCGCGGCGATCGCGATGAGCTTGGACTTCCTGGGCATGGGTGGAACCTTTCGTTTGGCCGCTAGCGGGAGGTGCCGGCGGTGCGGGCTGGGGGTGAGGCGGGCGCGGGACGGGTGCGCCGGGTGCCGCGGCTCTGGATGCCGGGCGAGACGACCGCGCGCTCGGTGGCCGCGCCGAGCAGGTCGAAGGCGATCGCGAGCAGCGCGACGAGCACGGCGCCGGCGAACACCTGGTCGTAGGCGTTGAAGCTCAGCCCGTCGATCAACAGCCGGCCGAGCCCGCCGAAGCCGACGTACGCCGCGACCGTGGCCGTCGCGCAGACCTGCAGGGTGGCGCTGCGCAGGCCGCTGATGATCAGCGGCAGCGCCATCGGCACCTCGGCGCGGAACAGCACCTGCGTCGGCCGCATGCCCATGCCCACCGCGGCGTCCACCGCCGAGCGGTCGACCGACCGGATCCCGGCGTACGTCGCGGCCAGGATCGGCGGCACGGCCAGGACGACCAGTGCCACCAGCACCGGAAGCGTGCCGATGCCGACGAGGGTGACCATCAGGCTCAGCAGCCCGAAGGTCGGCAGCGAGCGTCCGGCGTTGCCGATGTTGATCGCCAGGAAGGCGCCCCGGTTGGTGTGCCCGATCAGCAGCCCGACCGGCAGCGCGATGGCGGCGCTGATCAGCACCGCGACCAGGGTGTACTCGATGTGCTGGAGCAGCAGGTGCGGGATCGAGCCGCTCGTCGACCAGGCCCAGTTGGCGCCGTCGAGGAGGTAGCCGAAGTAGTTGATCATCGGCGTGACGGCGGTCATCGTGCCACCACCCGGGTCCAGGGGGTGAGCCGGCGCTGGGTGAGCACCAGGGCCAGGTCGCACAGCCCGGCGAGCAGCACCGACAAGATGATGCCGATCAGGATCGGCTCGATGAAGTCCAGCTGGAGGCCGCGGGTGAACAGGGCGCCGAGGCCGCCGATGCCCACGAAGGCACCGACGCTGACCAGGCTGATGCTGGACACCGTGGCGACCCGGAGGCCGGCGAACATCACCGGCAGCGCCATCGGCAGCTCGACACCCAGCAGCTGGCGCACCGGGCGGTAGCCCAGCGCGTGCGCGGCCCGGGTGGTCTCGCCCTGGACCGACAGCAGCGCGTCGGCGACGGTCCGCGCCATCAGCGCGAGGGTGTAGATCGTCAGCGCGATCACGATGTTCAAGGGGGACAGCACGCCGATGCCGACGACGGCCGGGATCACCACGAACAGCGCCAGCGACGGGATGGAGTAGAGCACCCCGCCGATGTTCACGATCGGCTGGTAGAGCGAGCGGTAGCGGACCGCGAGGTAGCCGATCGGCAGCGCGATCAGGGTGCCGAGGAGCACCGGCACGAGCGAGAGCCAGATGTGCTGGCCGAGCGCGTCCAGGATCGTGGAGCGGTTGTTCACCGCGTAGTCGATCATCGGGCCGCCTGGGACCGGTCCCGCTCGTTGCCGACGTGCCGGAGCCCGGTGAGGTGCCGGGCGATCGCCTCGTGCGCGACGATCCCGTCGGCCACCCCGTCGCGGTCGACGCGGACCGCGGCGCCGGCGGGCGAGGTGATCGCGAGGTCGGTGACCAGGCGGAGCGTGTCGGTGCCGGTGAACGTGCCGGGCAGCGGCCGCAGCCGCTCGGACCCGTCGACCGACCAGCCGCGCGGCCGGCCGTCGTCGTCCAGCACCAGGCGTACGGCGTCCAGCCGGTCGACGTACGCGGTGACCGGCTCGACCTCGAGCTCGGCGGCGGTGAGGAACGACAGCCCGCGGAAGCCCCGGTCCCGGCCCACGAAGTCCGCGACGAAGTCGTCGGCGGGGTTGTCGAGCAGGTCCTGCGGGGAGCCGAGCTGGGCGAGGTGACCGCCCTCGCGGAAGATCGCCACGTTGTCGCCGAGCTTGATCGCCTCGTCGATGTCGTGGGTGACGAACGCGATGGTCTTGCCGAGCTCGGCCTGCAGGCGCAGGAACTCCTTCTGCAGCCCGTCCCGGACGATCGGGTCGACGGCGCTGAACGGCTCGTCCATCAGCATCACCGGCGGGTCGGCGGCCAGCGCCCGGGCGACGCCGACGCGCTGCTGCTGCCCGCCGGAGAGCTGTGCGGGGTAGCGGTGCGCCAGCGAGCTGTCGAGGCCGACCCGGGTGAGCAGCTCGGCGGCCTGCTCGCGGGCCTGCTTCTTGTTCACGCCGTTGAGCAGCGGCACCGTCGCGATGTTGTCCACGATCGTGCGGTGCGGGAACAGCCCGGCGTTCTGGATGACGTAGCCGATCTTGCGGCGCAGCAGCGCCGCGTCCTGCTTCGACACGTCCTCGCCGTCGATCGAGATCACCCCGGAGGTCGGCTCGATGGTGCGGTTGATCATCCGCAGGCTGGTGGTCTTGCCGCACCCGGACGGCCCGACGAAGACGGTGATCTGCCCGGTCGGGAGCTCCAGCGAGAGGTTGTCGACCGCGACGCTCCCACCCGGAAAGGTCTTGGTCACCTCGTCGAACGTGATCATCGAGCTCTCCGAACTTCTGGGTCCGTCACCGGGTGTCGCGGGTACCGAGAGATAATCTACTGGGTAGGTAGGGATTCAGGGGGTATCGCGCGCGGGGTGGAACGCCGCGTCGGCGGGGGCGTGGAGTACGTCGTGTGCCCAACCTACGCCGAGCACAAACGCAATGGCACGGACGTCGCGGCCGAAATGCCGATCCGTTATCTGGTCGGGCAGGACCTCAGAAGCCTTGCGCAACACCAGTTGCAGCGTCGCGGAGCCGCGCGGCCGGTCGGGTCCGAGCAGCGTCGCCTGGTGGACGGCGAGCAGCTCGCAGGCGGTGACGTCGCGCAGCACGGCGAGCGCGTCCTGCAGCGCCTGCGCGCTCTCGAGGCCGAAGCTCTGCACGTCCTCCTGGCCCAGGGAGGTCTCGGTGGCGCCGAGCGACGCCGGTGCCGCCGTACGACGGGCCGCGTGCACGAGGCCCACCGCGCGCTTGTGCACCACGACCAGGCCGGCCTGCCGCCCGGGGTCGGCGGACAGCTGCGGGGCGAGGCCGGTGACCCGGGCGTCGAGCATCCGGTGCAGCCGCGCCGCACCGGTCTCGGCGAGGTGCAGCACCGCGAGGCGGACGCCGTCGGCGCAGGCCGCGAGGTCGAACCCGTCGAAGCCGGCGGTGCCGAGGAACCGGCCGTCGACCAGCGCGGGGGAGGTGCTGACCGCGGCCAGCGACCGGTCGACGGCGTCCTCGAGGTGCCGGGCGCTGCGCAGCAGGTGAGCGATCGCCGGGCCGGTGACCCGGAACGACACCGGTGCCTGGAGCATCCGCGGGCCGGGCTCGTCGCCGGCCAGCCGGAGCAGCCCTTCGTGCACCGCGGCCAGCACCTCGTCGCCGCGGGCCAGGGCGGCGACGTACGGGTCCCGGGGCGCACGCAGCACCGCGACCTCCGCGGCGGCGACGGCCAGCGCCTGCGCGGCGTGCACCCGGGCGTCGTGGGCGAGCAGGACCGCGCGGGCGGTGGCGACCGGCACGCCCTGCAGCAGCGCGACGCCCTCCTTGGTGCCGCAGGTGTACGGCGCGAGGCCGGCCCGGGCCAGCGCGTCCGCGGCCGCCAGCGTCGTGCCGTCCGCCGCGAGCGCGTCGCCGCTGCCGGTGAGCAGCCCGCCCAGGTGGGCCAGCGGGATGATCTCGCCGGCCGCGCCGTTGGCGGTGGCGGGCAGCGCCGGCAGGACGTCGGCGTCGAGCAGCGCGACCAGCGCGGTCGCGAGCGCGGGGGAGATCCCGGTCTCCGGGTCGAGCAGGGTGCGCAGCCGGGTGGCCAGCACGGCACGCGTGGTGCGCCGGTCCAGCCACGGGGCCGTGCCCACGGCCCGCGCGAGCATCAGGTCGCCCTGGTAGGCCGGCTGCTCCGCGGCGCCCACGGCGAGGTGTGACTGGAGGCCCATGCCGGTGGTGACGCCGTACACCGGGCCGGCGTCGGTCAGCGTCGCCACCGTCAGGTCGCGGGAGACCTGCAGCGCGGCCAGCAGGTCGGGGTCGAGCCGGAGCCGGGCGCCGTCGGCCACCGCGAGCACGGCCGCGGCGTCGAGGTCGGGGGCCTCCCGCACGTGGACGGTGCCGGTCATCGGTAGCGCAGCATCGTGCCGGCGTCGACCGCCTCGGCCCGCTGCAGGATCAGGTGCGCGACGGCCACGTCGAGGATCGAGAGGCCGCGGTGCCAGAGCAGGATCCGCTCGTCGTCGCTCTCGCGCCCCGGCTTCTGCCCGGACACGACCTGCCCCAGCTCGGCGTACAGCGTCTCTGGGCTCAGCCGGCCGGTGTCGACGTGCGCACGCAGCGCGCCGAACCGGCCGGACTGCGCCTCGCGCCAGTCGTCGACCACGACCTTGTCCATCACGTCGAGCAGGTCGAGCTCGACGGCGCTGACCGTGCCGTAGGGCACCACGAACGCACCGGGCTTCCACGGCAGCGGTGCGCAGCAGCGGCGCCGGGGTGGTCAGCCGGGTGGCCTCGACCAGGATGTCGGCGTCGTCGAAGGCCTCCTCGACGGTGGCGACGACCCGCACCGGGGTGTCGGTGGCGGCCCGCAGCTGCTCGCCGAAGGCCTCCCGGGACTCGGCGCGCCGGCTGGCCACCCGGATCTCGTCGAGGTCGAAGAGCGCGTCGAGCATGGTGACGTTGGAGAACGCGGTGCCGCGGGCGCCGGCGTGGCCGAGCACCTTGCTGTCCGGACGGGCCAGGTGCTTGGCGCCGACCGCGGTCATCGCGCCGGTGCGGGCCTCGGTGATCAAGGTGGCGTCCATCACCGACAGCGGGACGCCGGTGTGCGGGTCGTAGAGGGTGGCCAGCCCGAGCTCGCTGGGCAGCCCGTGCTCGTAGTTGGGCACGAAGTCGCCGACGACCTTGATGCCGGACACGCCGCGCTCGCCGAGCGTGGAGACGTGCCCGCGCAGCACGTTGAAGTGCCCCACCCCGCCGTTGTCGGGCACCAGGTGCACGCGCGGCTCGAACACCGTCTCGCCCCGGCCGTGCGCGGCCACCACCGACTCCACCGCGTCGATGATGTCGGTGCTGCCCAGGCCGAGCCCGTCGATGTCGGGACCGGACAGGAACCGCAGCCAGATCTCGCGCATCACGCCTCCCGCTCGAAGGGGACCACCAGCGCGCGCAGCAGGTCGGCGAGCCGGCGCTGGTCGTCGGCGTCGAGCCCGGCGAGCAACGCCCGCTCCCGCGACAGCAGGCCCTCGAGGGCGCCGTCGACGGTGCTGCGCCCGGTGCCGGTCAGCCGGACCAGCACCCCGCGCCGGTCGCGCGGGTCGGGCAGCCGCTCGACGAGACCGCGGGCGGCCAGCCGGTCGACGCGGTTGGTCATCGTCCCGCTGGTCACGAGGGTCTCCTTGAGCAGCCGGCCGGGGGACAGCTCGTACGGCGTGCCCGCCCGGCGCAGCGCCGCGAGCACGTCGAACTCCCAGGACTCGATGGCGTGCTCGGCGAAGGCCTGCCGGCGGGCCCGGTCGAGGTGGTGGCCCAGCCGGGTGACCCGGCTGAGCACCTCCATCGGCTGCAGGTCGAGGTCGGCGCGTTCCCGCTGCCAGGCCTCGACGAGCCGGTCGACCTCGTCACGCATGCCGCCGATCATAGCCGTCGAGATTCTTGACATCGAGAGACCGGGGACGGCAGAGTTATCTTGACGTCAAGAGACTTGGGAGCCGCGATGAGCCAGCACTGGGACCCCGACCGCTACCTGGTCTACGCCGACGAGCGCGGCCGGCCGTTCGTCGACCTGCTCGCCCGGGTGGGTGCGGCCGCGCCGGCCCGGGTCGTCGACCTCGGCTGCGGGCCGGGGAACCTGACCGCCCTGCTCGCGCAGCGCTGGCCGGCCGCCGAGGTGGTCGGCGTGGACTCCTCGCCGGAGATGGTGGCGCGCGCGGTCGACGTACCCGGGGTGCGCTGCGAGCAGGGCGACCTGCGCACCTGGCGGCCCGAGCGCCCCGTCGACGTGTTGTTCTCCAACGCCACCCTCCAGTGGGTGCCCGGGCACCTCGACCTGCTCCCGGACCTGGTCGGGCAGGTCGCCCCGGACGGCTGGCTCGCCTTCCAGGTGCCCGGCAACCACGGGGAGCCCAGCCACGTGCTGCTGCACGAGCTGGCCGCGGACCCGCGCTTCGCCGGCTTCACCGAGGGCGTCGCCCGGCCGCACTCCCACGACCCGGGCGTGTACGCCGACCGGCTGCGCGACCTCGGGCTGGAGGTGGACGCCTGGGAGACGACGTACCTGCACCTGCTGCCCGGCGAGGACCCGGTGTTCACCTGGATCAGCGGCACCGGCGCCCGCCCGACGCTGCAGGCGCTGCCCGACGACCTGCGCGCGGTGTTCGTCGAGGAGTACAAGGCGCTGCTGCGCGAGGCTTACCCGCCCGGTCCGCACGGCACCACCCTGCCGTTCCGCCGCGTCTTCGTCGTCGCCCACCCGTCACCCGTGCACCGCGACACGCGTGTTCCCGCTGCACGAGTGACGGGTCGGCGATGAGGATCCACCACGTGCAGGTGTCGTGCCCGCCCGGCGGCGAGGACCTCGCCCGCCGGTTCTACGGCGAGGGCCTCGGGCTGCCCGAGGTCCCCAAGCCGCCGGCGCTGGCGACCCGGGGCGGCTGCTGGTTCCGCGGCGCCGACGGGGGCGGCGTCGAGGTGCACGTGGGGGTCGAGACCGGGTTCACGCCGGCCCGCAAGGCGCACCCGGCCTTCCTGCTCGAGGACGGCGCGGCGCTCGACGCGACCGGCGTACGGCTGGAGCGGCTGGGGTTCGTCGTGGACCGCACCGAGGAGCACACGTTCCCGGGGCACCGCCGGTTCCACGCCGCCGACGGCCACGGCAACCGGGTAGAGCTGCTCGCGGTTTTCTGACGGCGAGCCTCGCTACCTACGGTTGCGTAGGTTACCGTCGAAGGAAGCGACGCGAGGAGACGAAGTGAGCGGACCGATGAGCACGACCCAGCTGCTGCTCGAGCTGGAGCCGGTGGTCGAGACGAACCTCAACCGGCACCTGTCGATGGCCAAGGAGTGGTTCCCCCCACGAGTACGTCCCGTGGAGCGACGGCCGCAACTTCGACGGCCCGCTCAACGGTGACCCGTGGACGGTCGAGGACTCCCAGATGTCCGACGTCGCGCGCTCCGCGCTGATCGTCAACCTGCTCACCGAGGACAACCTCCCGAGCTACCACCACGAGATCGCCACGCTCTTCGGCCGGGAGGCCGCCTGGGGCGACTGGGTGCACCGCTGGACCGCGGAGGAGGGTCGGCACGGCATCGCGATCCGCGACTACCTGCTGACCTCCCGGGCCGTCGACCCGATCCAGCTCGAGCGGCTCCGGATGGACCACATGTCCACCGGCTACACCGCGCTGCACGACGACATGATCCGGTCCCTGGCCTACGTCTCGTTCCAGGAGCTGGCCACCCGGGTCTCGCACCGCAACACCGGCAAGATCACCGGCGACGCGGTCGGTGACCAGCTGCTCGCCCGGGTCGCGGCCGACGAGAACCTGCACATGGTCTTCTATCGCAACCTGCTCGGCGCGGCCCTGGAGCTCGACCCCAGCCAGACGATGCGCGCGATCACCGACGTGGTGACGAACTTCGCGATGCCCGGCACCGACATCGCCGGCTTCCAGCGCAAGGCCGTCGAGATGGCGATCGCCGGCGTCTACGACATCCGCCAGCACCGCGACGACGTGGTCGCGCCCGTGCTGCGGTTCTGGAACGTCTTCGAGATCGAGGGCCTCGACGCCGAGGGCGAGCGGGCCCGCACCGAGCTGACCGACTTCATGGCCGAGCTCGAGAAGCAGGCGCTCCGCTTCGAGGACAAGCGGGACGCGCTGAAGGCCCGGATGGCCGCCCGCGCCGAGCGCTGAGCTTCCCCGGGGAGTCGGATAACCGGTCGCCCGCGGGCGCCGCGGTTGAGACCATCGCGCATGCACTTCGTGTTCGTCTTCGGTCCGCCCGCCGTCGGGAAGATGACGGTGGGCCGCGCGCTGGCCGCCCGCACCGGCTACAAGCTGCTGCACAACCACATGACCGTGGAGCCGGTGCTGGGGATCTTCGAGTTCGGCTCGCCGCCGTTCGGCCGGCTGGTGAACGAGTTCCGGCGCCGGGTCATCGAGGAGGCCCTCGCCGCCGACCTCGACGGCCTGGTGTTCACGATGGTCTGGGGCCTCGAGCTCGACGTGGACCGCGCCCTCGTCTCGTCGTACGTCGACCTGGTGCAGGGCGCAGGCGGACGCGTGTCGTTCGTCGAGCTCTACGCCGACCTGGCCGAGCGCCTGGTCCGGAACCGCACCGAGCTGCGGCTCGCCGAGAAGCGCTCGAAGCGCGACCTGGAGTTCTCGCACGGCAACGTGCTGGCGCTCGAGGAGAGCTACGTCATGAACACCGGGGGAGACCGCACGGTGGGCCAGGACGTGCTCGACGGGTGCGAGCACCTGCGGATCGACAACACCACGCTCTCCGCCGACGAGGTGGCCGACCGGGTCGTGGCGGCGCTGGGGCTGTGACGCCTCAGGCGTGGGCGCGCACGCACCAGGCGGACGCCTCGATCTCGAACGGGCCGTCCGGCAGCCGCTGCGCGCAGCGCGCCCGGAGCTCCTCGCGACGGTCGGGGCCGAGCCGGGCGACGTACGCACCGGCGGGCCCGACCCCCAGCGTGTAGGGCGCCCACCAGTCCTCGAAGTCGGTGAACCCCACCCGCACGCTCAGCACGCCCGGCCGCGCGTCGGGCAGGCCGGCCTCGGCGAACAGCGCGGCCAGGTGTCCTTCGCGGGTCCCGGGCAGGCGGGACTCGTCGAGCGCGCCGGGGTCGAGGTCCTTGACCGCCTCCCAGAACGCGGACAGCGGGCCGCCGCCGGAGGAGTGGTCCCAGACGCTGGCCGCCACGGTCCCGCCGGGCCGGGTCACCCGGGCCATCTCGCGCAGGCCGGCCACCGGGTCGGCCATGAAGTGCACGACGAGCTGCGCGAGCGCCAGGTCGAACGCGTCGTCCTCGAAGGGCAGGTGCTCGGCGGCGGCCTCGCGGACGTCGAGACCGGGCAGCCGCTCGCGCACCGACGCCACGAACGGCTCCGACGGGTCCACCGCCGCGACCGCGTCGACGCCGAGCAGCCCGACCAGCGGCACGGTGAGCGCCCCGGGCCCGCAGCCGACGTCCAGCGCGCGCTGCCCCGGCCGGGGGCCGAGGAGGTCGACGAACTGCTCGGCCAGGGGCGAGGAGAACCGGCCCATGAACCGGGCATAGGCGTCGGCGGTGACGTCGAAGGTCACGTCCCGACTCTAGGGCGCCGGAGCCGGTCCGGCTATGGCGTGCGCGAGCGCAGCGTCGGCGCGGGCTGCAGCCCGGCCAGCCCGTGCCAGGCCAGGTTCACCAGGTGCGCCGCGACGACGTCCTTGGACGGCTCCCGGGCGTCGAGCCACCACTGGCCCGTCGTACCGACCATCCCGACCAGCATCTGGGCGTACATCGGAGCGGCCCGGTCGTCGAGGCCGCGGGCGGTGAACTCCGCGGCCAGGATGTGCTCGACCCGGGAGGCGACGTCCCCGATGATCGAGACGAACGAGCCGGACGCCGAGCCGACCGGGCTGTCCCGGACCAGGATCCGGAAGCCGTCCGAGGACTGCTCGATGTAGTCGAGCAGCGCGAGGGTGGCCTGCTCCAGCAGCACGCGTGGGTGCCCGCCGGTCAGCGACTCCTGCATCAGCGCGAGCAGGCTGCGCACCTCGCGGTCCACCACCACGGCGTACAGCCCCTCCTTGCCGCCGAAGTGCTCGTAGACCACCGGCTTGGAGACCCCGGCGCGGGCCGCGACCTCCTCGACCGACGTGCCGTCGAAGCCGCGCTGCGCGAACAGCCCGCGGGCAGTCCCGATGAGCTGCTCGCGCCGCTGCGCCGCCGTCATCCGGCTGCGCGCCGGACGACGGCCCAGCGTCTCGTCGGGCAGCTCCCCGCCGTCGCTCGCAGGGGTGGACGGTGGCGTCATGGGGTCCTCAGGAGGTCGGGGCTACCGACGCGAACGTAACCTACGCAACCGTAAGTTCCTAGGTGTCCCAGGCGCGGGACGTGCGCCCACCGGCGGCCGGGCCCTACTCTTGGCCGCGTTCCCGATGCAGTCCCCGGTTGGTCTGTCGGTAGGGCCCGCCGCACTTTGAATGCGGATAAAGCGACGTAGGTTCGACTCCTACCCGGGGAGCCAGTGCTCAGTCCAGCGTCCCCGATCGGCAGGAGAGACCGTGACCGACCCGGCCCCGCAGCACCCCCGTCCCGCAGCCGTGGTGGTGCTCGCCGCCGGCAACGGGACCCGGATGAGGTCCAAGCTGATGAAGGTGCTGCACCCGGTCGGCGGCCGCAGCATGATCGGCCACGTGCTCACCGCGGCGCTGCACGTCGAGCCGGCGTACCTCGTCGCGGTGGTCGGCAACAGCCGGGAGCAGGTCGGCCCGCACATCCTCGAGCAGGTGCCGAGCGCGCTGCTGGCCGTGCAGGAGACCCAGGAGGGCACCGGGCACGCGGTCCGCGTCGCCCTGGACGCGCTCCGCGAGGCCGCCGGTACGACGGACGGGGTGGTCGTGGTGATGGCGGGGGACACCCCGCTGATGCAGGGCGAGACGCTCACCGGGCTGGTCGAGGCGCACGCGGCGGCCGGGCAGGCCGTCACGGTGCTGACCGCCGAGGTGCCCGACCCGTTCGGCTACGGCCGGATCCTGCGCGACGAGTCGGGGGCGGTCACCGCGATCGTCGAGGAGAAGGAGGCCACCCCCGAGCAGGCGGCGGTGCGCGAGATCAACAGCGGCATCTTCGCCTTCGACGGGGCCTTCCTGGCCGACGCGCTGGCCCGGATCACCAACGACAACGCCAAGGGCGAGTACTACCTCACCGACGTGGTGCACATCGCCCGCGGGGACGGCCGGGCCGTCGGGGCGCACCGGATCGTCGACGTGATGCAGACCGAGGGCGTCAACGACCGCGCCCAGCTGGCCGGGCTGGGCGCCGAGCTGAACCGCCGGGTCCTGGACCGCTGGATGCGCGCGGGGGTGACGGTGGTGGACCCGGCGACCACCTGGATCGACGCCGACGTGGTGCTGGAGCGGGACGTGACGATCCTGCCCGGGGTGCAGCTGCTCGGCGCGACGGTGGTCGGCGAGGACGCCGTCGTCGGACCGGACTGCACGCTCAAGGACGTCGAGGTCGGTCCCGGCGCGAAGGTCGTCCGCACGCACGGCGAGCTGGCGGTGATCGGGGCGCGGGCGAGCGTCGGGCCGTTCTCCTACCTCCGGCCCGGCACCGAGCTCGGGGCCGGCGGCAAGATCGGCGGCTTCGTGGAGACCAAGAACGCCCAGATCGGCGACGGCGCCAAGGTGCCGCACCTCTCCTACGTCGGGGACGCCGAGATCGGTGCGGGTGCCAACATCGGCGCCGGCACGATCTTCGCCAACTACGACGGCGTCACGAAGAGCCGCACCAAGATCGGCAAGCAGGCCCGGACCGCCTCGAACAACACGTTCGTCGCCCCGGTGGAGGTCGGCGACGGCGCGGCCACGGGTGCCGGGACCGTCGTACGGCGGGACGTGCCCGCCGGCGCGCTGGCGGTGTCGGCCGGTCCCCAGCGGGAGATTCCGGGCTGGACCCTGCGCAAGCGGGCCGGCACGCCGATGGCCGCGGCGGCCGAGGCAGCGCTCGCCGCGAGTGCGACGTCTCACACGGACCCCACCGGGTTGGCCCGGGACGACGACTCCGGGGCACAATCCGAGTAGCCAGGCATTCCCCCCATCGGCCAAAGCACAGGAGAGTTCCGTCGTGAGCGGACTGAAGCGGACGACCGAGAAGAACCTGATGGTCTTCAGCGGCCGGGCACATCCCGAGCTGTCCGAGGAGGTCGCGGAGATGCTCGGCACCGGCCTGGTGCCGACGTCGGCCTACGAGTTCGCGAACAGCGAGATCTACGTCCGGTTCGAGGAGTCCGTGCGCGGCTCGGACGCGTTCGTGATCCAGAGCCACACGGCTCCGGTCAACGAGTGGATCATGGAGCACCTGATCATGGTCGACGCGCTCAAGCGGGCGTCGGCCAAGCGGATCACCGTGGTGATGCCGTTCTACGGCTACGCCCGCCAGGACAAGAAGCACCGGGGCCGCGAGCCGATCTCGGCCCGGCTGATGGCCGACCTGTTCAAGACCGCGGGCGCCGACCGGCTGATCGCCGTGGACCTGCACACCGCGCAGATCCAGGGCTTCTTCGACGGTCCGGTCGACCACCTGATGGCGCTGCCGATCCTCTCCGAGCACGTGCGCGCGAAGTACGGCAACGAGAAGCTCGCGGTCGTGTCCCCGGACGCCGGCCGGATCAAGGTCGCCGAGCAGTGGTCCAGCCGGCTCGGGGGGCGCCCCGCTGGCCTTCATCCACAAGACCCGCGACGTGAACCGGCCCAACGAGTCGGTGGCGAACCGGGTCGTCGGTGACGTGACGGACCGGATCTGCGTGCTGGTCGACGACATGATCGACACCGGCGGCACGATCGTGAAGGCCACCGAGGCGCTGATGAACGACGGCGCCGCAGGCGTGATCATCGCCGCGACCCACGCGATCCTCTCCGACCCGGCCGTCGACCGGCTGAAGAACTGCTCGGCGGTCGAGGTGGTCGTCACCAACACGCTGCCGATCCCGCCGGAGCGCCAGTTCGACAAGCTCACGGTGCTCTCCATCGCGCCGCTGATCAGCCGGGCGATCCGCGAGGTCTTCGAGGACGGCTCGGTCACCAGCCTGTTCGACGGCCACGCGCAGTAGCGGCCGGCCCGGGTCTGCACCGGATTCGCGTGGACCCGCCGGCGTCGCTAGACTCGGGCAGTTGCCTCGGCGAGGGAGAGCTTCAGCTCCGTGATCGACGTGGTCCGGCCCGGTCTCCGACCGTGTGGTCGCGCCCAGGTCTTGCGGCGCCTCTCCCCAGCTGAGCAGCACCCGACGTGCACACCGTGCAGAAGACGTGTCCAGATCAGCTGAGGAGCAAGTCCCGTGGCCCAGAGCGCCGACAGCAACATCACCGCAGAGTCCCGCACCGAGTTCGGCAAGGGCGCGGCCCGCCGCATCCGGCGCGCCAACAAGGTGCCCGCCGTTCTCTACGGTCACGGCACCGACCCGGTCCACATCACCCTGCCGGGCCACGACACGATGCTGGCCCTCAAGCACGGCGGCGCGAACGCCCTGCTGACGATCACCTTCGACGGCGCCGAGCAGATGGCGCTGCCCAAGCAGATCCAGAAGGACCCGATCCGGGGCTTCCTGGAGCACCTCGACCTGCTGATCGTCCGCAAGGGCGAGAAGGTCACCGTCGAGATCCCCGTCCACCTCGTGGGCGAGGCCGACCCCGACGCGCTGATCGTCACCGAGATCTCGACGATCACCGTCGAGGCCGAGGCCACGCACATCCCCGAGTACGTCGAGGTCTCGATCGAGGGCGCCAAGGTCGGCGACCAGATCCTGGCCAAGGACCTCTCGGTCCCGGCCGGCTCGACGGTCCTGCTCGACGAGGACGCGCTGGTCATCAACGTGACGCACGCCCCGACCGCCGCGGAGGTCGAGGAGGAGCTCGCCGAGGCCGAGGCCGAGGTCGGCATCGAGCGTGACGAGTCCGACGAGGAGGCCGCCGAGGCCGCCGAGGGCGAGGAGTCCGGCGAGGGCGAGTCCGCCGAGGGCGACAAGTCCGACGACTGACCTGGCGTAGCGCCGTACGACAGTCGTTGACCACACGAGAGGGCCGGGGATCCCGTGAGCTGCCGATGACCGAACCAGTCTGGTTGGTCGTGGGGCTCGGGAACCCCGGCCCGTCGTACGCCGGGAACCGGCACAACATCGGCTACCTGGTCAACGACGAGCTGGCCAGCCGGGTGGGCGGGACGTTCAAGTCCCACAAGACCGGGCGTGCCGACGTCGTCGAGGGACGGCTCGGCGGCCCGGGCGGCGTCCGCGTCGTGCTGGCGCGGCCGCGCTGCTACATGAACGAGACCGGGGGACCGGTCTCCGCGCTGGCGAAGTTCTACAAGGTCCCGGTCGTGCGGATCGTCGCGGTGCACGACGAGCTGGACATCCCGTTCGACACGCTGCGGGTCAAGGTCGGCGGCGGCGACAACGGCCACAACGGGCTGCGCTCGATGCGCAAGTCCCTGGACTCCGGCGAGTTCTACCGGGTGCGCGTCGGCATCGGCCGGCCCCCGGGTCGGATGGCGCCGGCCGACTTCGTGCTCCAGGACTACTCCAACGTCGAGCGCAAGATCCTGCCGTTCCAGGTGGACCGGGCCGCCGACGCCGTCGAGTCGCTGCTCACCGAGGGCCTGGAGCGCACCCAGAACGTGTTCAACAGCTAAACCGGACGTTCGGCTCGTTTGTAGAGGCCGCCCGGTGTCGCGAGCGCCTCAGTGCATAGTCCGATATAGCCATCTTTCAGGCCTTTACCTGTGCAACCTTGCTTAGCGTCCTGGACTCCTCGAAGATACGAGTCACGGTTCTCCGGGGGGAGGGCCGACAGACTCGCTGGGGGCAGCGCTTCTCGTTCCGGAACCCCTGCGTCAACCTCGGGTGCAGACGGTCGTAGGGATCTCCCGTGCACGACTTGTGCCGCCCTCTCCATGCGCGAACACGGTTCCGGGGGGGTTCCATGAGTTCGGTGACATCGCTCGATGCGTCACGCCCGATCGACACGGCCGGGCCGGTCGTGGGGACGAACCGTCCAGCACTCCGCTCGGTCCTCGGCAGCTCCTCGCGTCCCGTCGGATGGCGGCCCGCTGCGGGCGGACTCCTCTTGGCGGTACCTGCCGTGCTGCTCGCCGGGTGGGTCGGTGAGACCGGTGCCTTCGTGGGCGCCACGGTCATGTCGGCCGTGTGGGCGACCCTCGCCCTGACCTCCGAGTTCGGCGGTGCGCGGCACCCGTCGACCGCTGCTCGGGTGCGCGGCCTCCGTCGCCGGGCCACGACGCTCGGGGGGTGCTGGCGATGGTGGCCGTCGGCGGTGTGGTGCCTCTGGACGATGTCCGCCTGGCCTTCCCCGCCCTGGCACTCTCGGCCGGCGGCAGCGTGCTGGCTGTCCTCCAGCAGGGGCGTGCGGCGGCTCCTCAGAGGTTGGTCCTGGTCGGGACGCGCTCCGACGTGGAGGCCTACGCCGCTCACGTGGCGACCGACGGCTCCGTCCTGCTCGTAGGCGCGGGCATCGTCGCCGGCGAGCGCACCCTGACGGTCGACGCCCCGTTGCCGGTCCCTACCGTCCGCAGCCTCGACCGGGTCGCCGAGCTGGCCTCCGAGGTCGGTGCGGACGCTGTGGTCGTGGTGCCCGGCCTGGCGGTGGACACCGACGACGTCCGCTCCCTGACCTGGGACCTCGAGAGCCTCCCGGTCACGCTGAGCATTGCCGTCCCGATCGCTGCCGTGGCCCGCCACAGGATGCACCTCCGCTCGCTGGCGGGCGAGTCGGTCATCGACCTCGCGGTGTCGAGGGCCGGCGTCCCCAGTCGGTTCGCCAAGATGGCCTTCGACCGGGTAGGTGCGCTGGTCCTGCTGGTACTGGCGTCCCCCGTGCTGGTGGTCATGTGGGCCGCGGTCCGGGTGGACTCGCGCGGTCCAGGGTTCTTCGTGCAGGACCGCGTCGGGCGCGACGGCGTGCCGTTCCGGATGTACAAGATGCGGAGCATGCACACCGACGCCGAGGCGCGGCTGGCCGAGTTCGTGTCCGAGAACGAGATGGACAGCACGCTGTTCAAGATCCGGCGCGATCCCCGGGTCACGCGGGTCGGCTACCTGCTCCGCCGCTCCTCGCTCGACGAGCTCCCACAGCTGTGGAACGTGCTTCGCGGGGACATGTCGTTGGTCGGGCCGCGTCCGGCACTGCCGGCCGAGGTCGCGACGTACGACCCGGCCGAGCTGCGCCGCCTGGCGGTGCTGCCCGGCATCACGGGGCTGTGGCAGGTCAGCGGGCGCTCCGACCTCACGTGGGACCAGGCAGTGCGGTTGGACCTGTACTACGCGGACAACTGGCGGATGGTTGACGACCTGGCGATCGCCGCGCGGACGGTGGTCGCCGTCATGCAGGCTCGCGGTGCCTATTGATCGCACACCCAGGAGGCGCCGCGAGCTTGCTGTCTCGTGAACGCGTTCCATCGACACCGTGCCGCCGGGCACTCCGAATCGTCACCTCGTCCGACCGCGTTGGAACCTGCGGGGACGCAGCCCTGTTCACAAGGAAGTCTTCATGAACGATCGCACTCCCGCCCCCAGGACGCACGTCCGATTCCGCAGCGGGCGTGCGCGCCTGCGCTGGCGCGTCCGGGACATGGCCGCAGCAGTTGCTGCCGCCACCATGCTGCTCGGGGGCGTGGTCGTGCTCGGCCCAGCGCCGGCGATCGCGGATACCCCCGTGGTGCTCGACGGCTCCCAGTCCTCGCTCGCAGCGCCTTCGTGCTGGGCGATCAAGCAGCAGAACCTGGCCAGCGCCGACGGTGTCTACTGGCTCCAGACCGCCCAACTGATCGCGCCGAGGCAGTTCTACTGCGACATGACGACCGACGGCGGGGGCTGGGTCCTGGCAGGCCGCGGCCGCGACGGCTGGACCTGGGCCTACGGCGGTCAGGGCAGCGAAGCAGCCCTGCGAAACACGCCGAGCGGCACCGGGGCCTTCGCTCCCGCCACCCTGTCGTCGGCCACCATCGAGGGACTGCTGGGGGGCGGGCGGGTGGATGGCCTTCCCGACGGCATCCGAGTGCGCCGGGCGACGAACATCGCCGGCACCGCCTTTCAGGAGATGCGAATCAAGCCGTCCAACCGTCGTGGCTGGACGTGGTCGTTCGGGGGCGGTGTCCTCACCTCGGGCGTCTCCGTCAACGGGGTGAGCTACCCCGGCGGCAACACCCAGTCCTGGGCTGCCAACGGCGACAAGGGACTGCTGCGCCTGTACACCACCGAGTCGGCCAAGCACGACTACAAGATGGGCTTCGCCTACGGCGACGGCTCCGCGAAGGCCAGCACGGTGGCCGGGCAGAACAACGCCACGAGCTACCTGTGGCAGGACGGCAGCGAGAACGGCGCGCTGCCCTTCGCCCAGGTGTGGCTGCGGCCGAAGATCACGAGCTCCACCTTCACGCCTGTCGACCCCGCAGGCCTGCCGGCCAGCACGGTGCGTCCGCTCGCCTCCTCGGCCACGTCGCCGAACACCCCGTGGGGAGTCACCGGCATCGTCGGTGCGACCAGCGAGCTCAACATGGAGGTCGAGGCGTTCGCCCAGATCGGCAACGTGATGTACGTCGGAGGTGGCTTCCAGTACGTGCAGAAGGGCGCCGACCCGGCACCTGGCGAGCAGGTGGCCCAGCCGTGGTTGGCAGGTTTCGACGTCAACACGGGGGAGTGGCTGTCCAGCTTCCGACCCGCGCTGGACAACCGGGTGTGGGACCTCCAGGCGACTCCCGACGGCAACCTGGTGGTGGGTGGCGAGTTCACCTCGGTCAACGGTGCCACCGGCAAGGCCGGCATCACCGAGCTCGACCCGATCACCGGCGCCACGGTCACGACGTGGAACGCGTCGGTGGACTACGTCACCGCGGACACCGGAAGCCCCGGCCCCCAGGTCAAGGCGATCGACTACCAGGACGGCTGGCTCTACATAGGTGGCCGTTTCAACCGGGTCACCGGTGGCACCCCTGTCAAGGGGCCGGTCACCGTCGGTCGAGCCGCCCGCCTCCGCGTGTCCGACGGCCAGCCCGACGGCACCTGGAAGCCCAACTTCGACGGCTCGGTCATCGAGCTCGACGCCAGCGCCCGAGGTGACCGGGTCTACTTCTCCGGCTACTTCAACAACGTCAACGGGGTGGCCTCCAAGAACATGGGCGTGGTGAGCACCGCCGCGGGCGCGGCCTCCGTCACCGGCCTCGCGGCGTGGAAGCCCAGCATCGGTTCCGGTACCTCGACGTACCAGCAGGCGGTCAAGGAGGGCGGCAGCTACGTCTGGCAGGGCGGCTCGCAGCACGTCCTGGGTCAGTACGACCGCAGCGACTACTCGCTCAAGAGCTCCGACATCACGAAGTCCGGCGGCGACATCCAGGCGATCGGGATCCACGAGGGGGTCGTCTACGCGAGCTGTCACTGCGGCAACTACACCTACTCGAACGACCTGCACTACGACAACCCGATCCCGTACGCCTCCGACGTGAACAACATCCAGTACATCGGCGCGTGGGACGAGGAGACCGGTGAGTACCTGCCGGACTTCTTCCCCGGCGCGTTGAAGACCCGGTCGGGCATCGGCGGCTGGGAGCTGACCCCGGACTCGAACGGCTGCCTCTGGTTCGGTGGCGACTTCACGCAAGGCTCCTACCAGAGCACCGGCTACCAGTGGCTCGGCGGGTTCGGCAAGTTCTGCCCTCGCGACTCCACAGCGCCCACCGTGCCCGGGAGTCTCGCGGCCGCGAGCGCCACCACCGGTGGGACCAAGCTGAGCTGGACGGGCGCGACCGACAACTCGGGGACCGTGCGCTACGAGGTGCTGCGCGGCGACCGGGTGATAGCGACGACGACAGGGTTGTCCTACATCGACACCACCGGTGCGACCCCGGCCAACTACTGGGTCCGGGCGATCGATGACGGTGGCAACCGCTCGGCAACGACCGCGATGGTCACGATGCAAGGGCTGGACACCACCGCACCGACGGCGTCGATCACCAGCCCGTCGAACGGCGACTCCGTCTACGGACCGGTCACTGTCACCGCCACCGCCGCTGACGACCGCGCCGTCTCCTCGGTGAGCCTGCTGGTGGACGGTGCGGTCCAGGGGTCGGTCACTGCAGCGCCGTACACGTTCCGCTGGACGGCCACCACGATCGGGTCCCACACGTTGCAGGTGGTGGCTCGAGACGCTGCGGGCAACACGGGCTCGTCCGATGCCGTCAGTGTCGATGTGCCGGCGGACACCACGCCACCCAGCGCCCCCGGGGCATTGACCCTGAAAGGAACCACCACGACCTCGGCAAGCCTGAGCTGGTCGGCCGCTTCGGACGACCGCGCGGTCTCGGGTTACAAGGTGTTGCGCGACGGCGTCGTTGTCGCACAGACGGGTCAGCTCAGCTACACCGACACCGGTCTCTCCGCCGGGACCACGTACATCTACACGGCGCAAGCAGTGGATGCCGCCGGCAACGTGAGCCCGTCCACTGACGGTTTGTCGGTGGCAACAGACACAAGGCCGCCCGCGCTGTACACCTATTCGTGGCCCGGCGCGGACGGGGCGGCGTGGTCTCCTGACTGGACGTCGAGCACCGCCAGCGGCACGGTGGACTCCCAGTCCGGTGCTGGTCGTATGGCTGTCGACGACGTCGCCGGGTCCTATGCGCGGACCCAGCTGACGGCGCTGGCTGCCCGGTCAGACAGCGATCTCGTGACCTCGTTCAGCTGGTCCTCCAACACCGCGCTGAGCTACCTGAGTGTCTACCTGCGGGGATCCGGAGGCTGGCAGAACGCCTACCGGCCGAAGAACGGGTACGGCGTGCAGCTTCAGTCCAACTCCTCCACGGTGACCGTGCAGTCGAACGTCGGTGGCACCACGAGCACGGTGCAGTCGGTCCCCGGGGCGCAAGCCGTGACCACGGCCAAGCAGTGGCTGCGGCTGCGCGTCAGCGGGTCCACCATCCAGTTCAAGATCTGGACGGATGGCAGCAGCGAGCCCATCGAGTGGGAGGCGGTGAGCACGGACTCGAAGGTAACCGCACCTGGTCAGCTGTTCGTGTCAGTGGTCCGAGGTGCCAGCAACGTGGGGGCCAAGGCGGTGTCGTTGGACGACCTACTGATCATGGATGCTCCCTGAGGGCCCTCCACACTGCGGACGACAGCCGTTGACGCCAGGGGTGGCGCTTCGGTGCTCGATCCTCAGTGGTCTTCCGCCGGCCGTGCCGCGGCAGCGCCACCCGTGGGAGACGGCAAGCGCCAGAGAATAAAAGGGGTGTAGTAAGTCAAATCGGACTAGTTCGGCTACAGGTTCGCTCTCGGTGGGTCGATGTATGTGGATAACCGACCCCGAGGAGTGATCGAAGTGTCCTGTGTGCGAGCCGAGCGGAGGCGCCGGAAGACGACGGCGGTGGGCGCTGCTGTCACCGTCACGACCGCGCTGATACTGACGACGATCGGCGGATCCCCCACAGCCGTCGCCGCGCCGTCCGGGGGCAACCTGGTGAAGGACCCGAACTTCGACAACGGCACCGCGGCGTGGACGGTGAAGTCCGGTGGTCGCCTGTCCGTCGTCGGCGGACACGACGGCGGGCGCGGGATCAAGGTGACGAACACCACCAACGGGGCACTGACCCTCGCGCTCAACGACAAGACCAACACCGTCGCCTCCACCAAGGCCGGCACCGTCTACCGGGCAAGCGTGTGGCTCAAGGCCACCAGCCCCGACGTGTCCTCAGCCGTTCGGCTCATGGAGTACGACGGTTCGACGAATCGCGGCTCCGCGGTGGCGAGCAGGTGGATGCGCAGCGTCAAGGGGCGCCAGCCCACGCTGGCGCGACGCGCTACCTCGGCGCCGGGGTGGGCTCAGGCCACGGTGCGGTACACGGCCAAGACGTCCGGGGCGACGCTGGACCTCAACATGCTGACGTGGACCCTCCCGGCGCACGAGAGCTTTGTGGTGAGTGACCCGACTCTCGTCGTCGTCTCCTCGCCGGCCCCGTCGAAGCCGGCTCCCACGACGCCGGCCCCGACGAAGCCGGCTCCCACGACGCCGCCCCCGTCGAAGCCGGCCCCGACGACGCCGGCTCCCACGACGCCGGCTCCCACAACGCCGGCTCCCACGACGCCGGCTCCCACGACGCCGGTTCCGCCGGTGGTCCCTGCGCCCGCCGGGTACCGCCTGGTCTGGTCCGACGACTTTTCCTCGATCGACCGCAGCAAGTGGAACGTCCGGAACAACTCGTGGGCCAACAACGAGGAGTCCATCGTCACCGCGCGTCCCGACAACGTCTTCGTCTCCAACGGGGCGCTGACGTTGCGAGCGTTGAAGGAGTCCTACACCGTCGGGTCCACCACCCGGCAGTACACCTCGGGCTACCTCGACACGATCGGCAAGGCAGCCTGGCAGTACGGGCGGATCGAGATGCGCGCCAAGCTGCCCGCCGCCCAGGGCATGTGGCCGGCCTTCTGGCTGCGTGAGAACAGCGGCCTGGGCGAGCTCGACATCATGGAGGCCGTCGGTGGCATGGGCAACCGCACCGTGCAGACCGTCCACCAGTCCACCAACGGTGACATGGCCCGGTTCGGGCACGAGGACGTCCTGCCCAGCGGCAGCGTCAGCGACTGGCACACCTACGCGGTCGACCGGGAGCCGGGCTCGGTTCAGTGGTACGTCGACGACCGGCTGGTCTTCTCCAAGACGGTCTCCACGGTTCCCTGGTTGGACGACACGTTCGACACCCCGATGAACATCCGGCTCAACCTGCAGGTCGGTGGCAGCATGCCGGCCTACTACCAGAAGCCGGTCATCGGCGCCCCCCTGGGCGCCAGCGACTACGTCATCGACTACGTCCGGGTGTACCAGCGGTAGCCACTAGGTTCGTCGTCATGCCACCTCAGACGTGACGTATGCTCGTTGCTCCGGCCCGCTGCAGGGTCGGAGCCACGCGCATGCCAGGGGGACGATGGATGACACGACGTCGTGGTGCGGTGGCAGGCGTGCCGCTGCGACACATCACCGAACGGAGCTCATGGTGGCTGCGCCAGCGTGTGCGGGTGCGACATCGTCACGGTTGGCTCCTGTGGGCGCTGGCGGCCGGACTGCTGGTGATGGCGAGCGGCGGCTGCTCCGAACCAAGCCAGCGGCACCGCGAGGGCTGGCGGCTGAGCTGGGCCGACGACTTCGACGGCTCCAGCCTGGACCGTTCCAAGTGGACCGCCGAGAACGAATCGACGTTCGGTGAGGGCAACTTGGAGCTGGCCTGCCTGATGGACCGTCCGGAGAACCTCCTGGTCGCCAACGGTCTGCTCCACGTGCGTGCGGCCCGCGAGTCCGCACCTGTCGTGTGCGGCGACAACGACGAGCGCTTCCCGGCCGGCCGCTCCTACACCTCGGCGATGATCAGCACCCAGGGCAAGGCATCGTGGCGTGAGGGTAGGTTCGCGATGCGTGCCAAGCTGCCACTGACGGCGGGCGCGTCCAAGGGGCTGTGGCCCGCCTTCTGGATGCGCCCGAGCAGCGGTCCGGCCGATGGCGAGGTGGACGCGATGGAAGCCATCGGGACCGCAGACCCTCAGGACCCCGAGGCGACCGTTGTCCACCAGACCCTGTGGTACGACGTGCAGGGGACCCATCCGCAGCAAGGACACTTGGCTGAGGTCGCAGGCGGACCCGCGGATGGCTTCCACACCTACGCGGTCGAGTGGCGGGCTGGCTACATCAACTGGTACGTCGACGGCAAGCGGACGTTCCGGCGTGACCGCTCGACGACGTCGTGGCTCGATGGCGCCCTGGATGCCAAGTTCTTCATCCGGCTGAATCTTGCCGTCGGGGGTCGGTTCCCCGGTGCTCCAGACGCCGCTACGCGGTTCCCGGCCGACATGGTCGTCGATTGGGTCAAGGTGTACACGTGGCGATGATTCCTGAGGTGGTGGCGGCGGTACCCGTGCGCGTAGACCCGTGCGGACATCCTCGTTCATCGAACTGGAAGGCGTAGGGCTATGAGCGTGACCGAGCCGCTGGAGACACCGGACTGGCGATCTGAAGAAGACTCGTGGCCCTTGGTGACCGCGGTCATCCCCACGAAGGACCGTCCAGGTCTTCTGGCGCGCGCCGTCCAATCGGTGCTCGACCAGGACTACCCCGGCGACATCGAGTGCCTCGTGGTGTTCGACGGCACGGAGCCGGTGAAGCCGGTCGTGCGTCCCCGAGCCGGCCGCACCGTGCGGTTGTTGGTGAACGGGCGCACGCCCGGGCTCGCCGGCAACCGCAACACCGGGTACCTGGCGGCGCGAGGTGAGCTGGTGGGTTCCTGCGACGACGACGACGAATGGCTGCCCGGAAAGCTCCGCGCCCAGGTGGCCCTGCTGCGCGCGCATCCCGAGGCCAGCGCAGCTGCATCCGGCTTCGTGTACTCCTACCGCGGCAAGGAGATCGCCCGTCAGGCCGACACCCTGCTGCTGACCTTCAAGGACCTCCTGAACAATCGGCACCTAGAGGCGAACGCCTCGACGTACCTGGTCCCGCGCTCCTCCCTGCTCGACGGGATCGGGCTCGTCGACGAGGAGCTGCCCGGAGGCTACGCAGAGGACTACGAGCTGCTGCTGCGCGCGGCGCGGGTCGGTCCGATTGCGTGCGTGCCGGAGCCCCAGTCGCGCGTGTACCTTCACGACTCGTCCTTCTTCGCCAGCCGCTGGCAGACCATCAACGACGCCCTGCTCTACCTCCTCGAGCGGGTTCCGGAGTTCCGTGATGACCCGACGGGTCTGGCCCGCATCGAAGGGCAGCTCGCCTTCGCGCAGGCTGCTCTAGGGGATCGGCGGCTGGCGGTTACCTACGCGCTGCGATCCCTGCGCAAGTCGCGGCGGGCGCGTCAGAGCTATGCGGCGCTCGTGGTGGCGAGCCGGTTGATGAGCGCGGAGCGTGTGCTGTCGACCGCCCGCCGATTCGGGCGGGGGATCTGACGGTGGGACCCAGCCGGGTTGGTGGGGTCGTACTGCCAGCCTGGCCGCTCTACCTGCTCTTCCTGGGCTATCCGCTCTGGTGGATGTTCGGGCTGTCGGCTCTCGCTGTCGTGCTCAGCGCCGTGCCGATGGTTCTGCTCCTGGCTGAACGGAGGAGGGTGGAGATCCCCGGAGGTTTCTGGTTGTGGCTCGGGTTCGTCGTCTGGGTGTGTGCGGCAGCCCTCGAGCTGTCGACGATGACTCGGCTGGTGGGCCTCGGCGTGCGGTTGGGCAATTATGTCGGTTCCACCGTCGTCCTGGTCTATCTCTACAACGCCCGGGAAAGGCTGACCGACCGTGCAGTGCTCACCGCGCTGGGCGCCTTCTTCGGCTTCGTGGTTGTCGGCGGCTACCTCGGGGTGCTGCTGCCCAACGGCAGTCTCACCACCCCTGCCGAGTCCCTGCTGCCGCACAGCATCGCGGTCAACGAGTACGTGCAGTCGCTGGTACACCCGGCCTTCGCCGAGGTGCAGCATCCCTATGGCTCGCCGCGCACGTTCTCCCGTCCCAGTGCACCATTCCCGTACACCAACAGCTGGGGGTGCAACGTCGCCCTGCTGACCCCACTCGTGGCGGCCGCCATCACGGTCGTGCCTCGGGCGCGGGTGCGGGTGACGCTGATGCTGCTGCTCGCGGCCGCTTGCGTGCCGGCCTTTGCGACGTTGAACCGGGGCATGTTCCTCGCGCTCGGCTTCCTGCTCGCCTACGTCGCCGTACGGCTGGCGCTGCGCGGACAGCTGCTCCCTCTGTTCGGCGTACTCGCCGCGACTGCGACCGGAGTGGCGGTGGCAGGAGCGCTGGGCGTATGGGCGCTGCTCGCAGAACGCCTGCACTACAGCGGATCCAACGTCGGCCGGCTGACCATCTACCGGGAGGCATTCGACGGGGCCGTCCAGTCACCTCTCTTCGGCCACGGCGCTCCGTTGCCCTCGGAGACGGTCGATGTGTCCATCGGCACTCAGGGCCAGATCTGGAACGTGATGTTCAGCTACGGCTTCGTCGCCCTGGCCTGCTTCGTGGGGTGGTTCGCATGGGCGGCGATCAAGAGCATCCCGGCCCGGGGCCAGGGCTCGCTCTGGGTCCATGCGACCCTGGTCGTCGCGCTGTTCACGTTCCCGTTCTACGGGTACGACGGCATCCAGCTCACCGTGGCCATGGTTGCCGCCGCACTCGCCCTTCGCGGTGGGAGCGTCGAGCAACGAGAGTGGGCTGCCGAGCCCCGAGCCAGCTCGTCGTCGCTGTCGACGTGATCCGGCGCGCGGGTTGCGGCACCTGAGGGTGCCTCACCGGCGGTGCAGGGGCCACCGGCGGGCTGGACGGTCGTTGACCAGCGCATCGACAAGCGCCTGGAACGTCGCCACCGTGCGGGTCACGTCGCTGGGCCCGTCCGATACTGAGAACTGCTCAGGTGAGCTGACAGCCCGGTCGAGCAGCGCGTGCAGCTCGGACCTCGACTCTGCCAGCGCGATGCGACCCGTGGAGGCAAGCTGACGTGCGAATGCCACCTGATGGTCGTCGACCGCCTCGTCGAGGTGTGCCAGCCGCGGGACCACGATAGGCAGCAAGCCGCATGCGCGGCTGTCCATGATGCCGCCAGGCCCACCTTGGGTCACCACGAAGTCGGCCTGCCGGAGGTCGTCGAGGAGCTCGGCATGTGGCTTCAGCGTGAAACCCGGGAACCCCGCGAGCGCTCGCGACGAACCGTGTTGGACGGTCCACTGCACAAGGCCTGGGTGAACGCTGTTCCACTCGTCGAGCCAGTCCATCAGTCGGTCGAACCGGTGGTGGTCCGTGCCGACCGTCACGAGGCCGCGGAGCCGACACTCGCTCCTCACATCAACGGCCCGATCACGGTGGCGGTCGGGTACATCTTCAGCTGCTCGTCCCACTGGACCGCGAACAGGTCCGCCACCGGACGGCACATCGAGCCAGTCAGGGTGGCCGAGTCGATACGGTCGTAGACCTCGACATACACCGTCCGGATGCCCATGAGTCTTGCGAGGTAGAAGACTGGGACGGCGACGGCTGCACCCGTCGACACCACGACGTCTGGACGGAAGTCGCGCAGTTCTCGCATGGCCACGCCGGAGTTGCGGATCAGGTTGGGGATGTTGCGCGTGGTCGGATGGAATGCCCATCCGATCGACTCGCCCTTCAGAAGCGATCGCGCATCCGGCTTGTCGAAGGTCAGCCAGCGGCGCTGGTGCTGGGACCACCACGGTTTGAGGGCGTAGAGCTGACTCAGGTGGCCCCCGGTCGAGCAGGTGAGAAGGACGCGCATCGAGCTACCGTCGAGCTCTTGCGGAGGCGGTGCCTACCCCGCCGGTGCTCTTCGACGATCGTTCTCCAGCGGATGCGTCACTGTCGGAGGAGGGTGCCCGGCCCGGAGCCTCCCGCCGGAAGGCGTTGCGGGAGGCGATGTCGTACCGATCGATGTTGATCCCGGAGGGGGCGGCCGGTGAGGTCGGTGTGGCCGGCGAGGAGCGGCGTCCGCGGCGGCGCGGCGGGCTGCTCAGCAGGATGCTGCCCAGCACCGTGGTGCCCACCTGGGCCAGGTGGTGAGCGACTCGCTCGAGCTCCGTCGACGAGGTCTGGTTCCGCTGGATGATGATCACTGCCTCGTCGGCGATGTTCCCCAGGCGAAGCAGCGCACTCGTGAACGTGATGTTGACACAATCGAGCACGACGACGTCGGCCGTGGACAACACATCGGCGAGGTTGTCGCCGTGGGCGCGAAGCGTGGCTCCCAGCGAGATCTCGTCGCCCAGGGAAAGCAGGGTGAGATGGGCCACGGGCGCCGCCGATACCGCCTTCGGGCGAGAGATCAGCGAGCCACCCCCTCCGGGAGCAGGGCCGACGCCCAGCACGTCTGCGACGGAGTCCATGGCGGCACGCGTCCCGGCCAGGACCGTGCGCAGGCCCTGGGCGGCGAAAGTGATGGCGAGGTTGGACGCTGCGGCCTCGTGTGTCGCAGCACCGGCGCCGCAGACCAGTACCACCTGGCGGCTGGTGGTCTCAGGCGCCACAGTTGTCGCCACCGTCCGGTAGGCGTCGGCCTCGACGCCCTCGGGAGCGGCCAAGGGTGCGAACGTGCCAGGTGACCCGGTGGTCGAGGTCTCCGCGAGGACCGGTGCGCCCAGGACCTCCTCGGCCGTCGCAGCATCGTGCACGATGTCGTCACGCTGATCCAGGAAGAGGGCGATGAACAGGCCAAGTACCAGCCCGAGGAGCAAGCCGCCCGCAATGTAGAGGGAGGGTTTGGGTGCGCTGGCCGAGGAGGGAACTGATGCCTCTCCAGCGACCTTGCCGGGCTGGATGACCGAGGTCTGGTACGTGTTGATCTGAGCCTGCAGCCCCTGGATCTGCCTCTGGAACGAGGCACGCTGAGCGAGGTATTGGGAGGCGTCTTGCCCACTCGGCGGTCGCTTCAGTGCGCCGATCGCCCTCTCGTAGTCGGCAATCTGGGTGCTCAGACGAGAGACCCGTGCCGTCACGGCGTCCTGCACAGTGGTCGTGCGGTAGTCCAGATACGCGTTGGCGAACGCGTTGGCTCCGTTTGCCGCTCCCTGCGGGGTGCTCGAGGAGAACGTCACGTTCAGCACCCGGCTGTCCAGGGGTGACGTGACGACGACGTGCTCCACCAGCTCGGAGGGGGTGCCCGTGAACCCGAGCGAGCGCTTGGCGATCTCGGACACCGAGGTCGACGCTGCGATCCGGGACTCGGTGATCGTGGTGGTTGACGACGTGCTGTCCGAGCTGCTGCTGGTGCCGAAGACGGGGGAGACGTCCACGACCGCGGTGGCCTCGTACGACTTGGCCGTCACCATCAGCAGGAGGCCGGCGAGGGTGAGACCGAGGAGGAGGCAGGCGACAACGGTAGTGAGGCGGCGCCTGAACAGGCTGAAGAACTGCCCGAGTGTCGCGGTCGGTGGCGGCTGCTGTGCCGCGGGAGCGACTGGCCGTCCAGCCCCTGCGGTGTGTTCGGTCACCGAGTGCCCCATGTCAGCACGGCAATCACGCAACCTCCCCGCAGGACCCCTCCGGCGGAGGGCGTGGGGGGGAATTGTACGTGAAGTTCCCAACCGCCGCGGAAGAGTCTCGGAATGACGTCGCGTAGCCGTCTCAGGATGAGCCGTCGGCCACACGCGCAGCCTTCTTCGTGACACCTTCGATGAGGACTCGGACACCCAGCAGGTCGCGACCGATCCAGATCAGCGGCAGGTAGAAGACGAGTCCCAGCCCTACACAGGTGAGCATCGTCGACAGCGAGCTGCCGAAGACGACACGTCCCAGCAGCGGCAGGAGTCCGAAGCACCCTAGGGCGATCATGCCCGCGGCCACGATGCCCCGGAGGCGTCCACCGATCCCCATGCCCCACCGGACCTGGCAGAACGCCGCTGTGCTGTCGAGCACGATGGTCAGCGCCCATGCCACCGCGGCGCCGGTGATCCCGAACCGGGGGACGAGGAGCAGGTTGGCGGCGATGTTGACCGCCAGGCTCGCCGCTTTGTCGGCGAGTACCCACGTGCTCTTGCCGCCCATGAGCAGCACCGTCCCGACATTGCCCGCTGCGAGGTTCAGCAGCATTGCCCCGCAGAGCACGCTGAGAGCAGTGGCGCCGGCGGAGTAGGAGGGACCGAAGATGCGGAGAACGGTCGGGCCGAAGATCGCCATGGTGAGGTAGAGCGGCCACGAGGTCAGGACCACCCACTGCGAGGCGACGTGGTAGATCTCGCTGACGCGCTCGTTGTCCCGCCGCGCCAGGGCAGCACTGACATCACCGGCGATGGCGAGCCGCAACGCCTGGAGGACCAGCGTCCCCGAGGTGACGAACCGGCTGGCGGCCGCATAGATGGCTGTCTGGGTGGCTGAGACCATCGTCGCCACCAGGAGGACGTCGAGCCAGTTGATCAGGATCTCCATGACGCTGGAGAGGCCACGCGCGGCGGTGAAGCGCCAGTACTCAGCAGCGATCTCACCCCATGTCCTGGTCCGCGCAGGCCAGGCGAAACGGCGTCCGTATTCGGTCTTGAGGCTCGCACCGACGATGCAGGTCGCCACTGTGAGAGCCAGGACGAGTGGCACCATCCACGCCAGCACGAGCACCCACAGCGGAGCCCCGACCGCCACTCCGAGGCCGACGAGCATCGGTCGCAGCGCGGGTACGCCGACCTGCTGGATCAGGACGTACTTCCGGATGCTGCCGAAAGCCCGGGTGCACTCGACTGCGGCGACCTCCAGCACCCCCGGCAAGAACAGCAGCGCGAGCACTCGGAAGCTGCCCAACGCCGCAGCGGGGTCGTTGTGGCCGATGCGCGCGGCCAGCGTCGGTGCGGCGAACCACAGACCGACGGAGCCGATGACGCCGAGAGTGGCAACGGGAACGAACGCTGCGACGAGTAGGACCGGGACGTCATCGTGTCGGTCCAGTGCGCGGAACCGCGGGACGAAGCGCACGAGGCCGGCCCCGACGCCGAAGGACAAGAACGTCTGGAGGACGATGAACACCGCGGTCGCACTGAAGAACTGACCCGCGGAGGTCGTCGACAGACCGCGCGTCACCACCAGAGTGAGGACGAACCCGAGCACGGAGCCGAGGCCCGAGCCGAGGGCGGCGAAGGAGCCACCGCGGGCCACCGCACCGAGTGCGCCGCCTCCCGGTTGCCGCGCAGAAGGGTCTGCGACGCTCATCCCTGTCGGTCGGTACGGTCGAGAGCGAGCAGCTGCCGGTAGGCCCGGGCGAGCGAGCGCACAGCGAAGGCCGCCGTGCACGCGCCCAGGAACGCGTAGCACCAGAGGAAGACCGCGTGCGCCCCCAATGTCAGCATGGCCAGGCACAGGGTTCCGTGGTCCAGCGGGAGCAGCACCCATGCCACCGCGACCGAGGAGGAACCGCCTCCAGCGCGTGCTGCACGGGGACCCTGCCCGGTGGCGACCAGCTTGTCGCGCAGCATCATCCCGAAGAACTGGCTCACGTTCGCGACGAGGAACACCACGGGGGCAGCCAGGGGCCACCACGACTGCAGGTCGAAGAACCGCAGCATGGAGATCGCCACGGCACTGTGCAGCGTGGTGATCTTCACGATGTCGGCCACGTGGTCGAGCCACTCGCCGGCCCTGCTGCCGCCGCCCTGCACCCTCGCGAGCTGACCGTCTGCTGAGTCGAGGGCGTAGCCGAGAAGGAGCAGCAGCGAGACTGCGACGCCGGCGACGACTGACGCGTCGTGCAGGATCAGGATCGCGATGCCGGAGAAGGAACATGCCGTGCTGATCACGGTCACGGAAGTGGGAGTCAGCCCGGCGGCGTGGCCCAGGGCCGCAAGGAAGCCGCCTGCCTTGCGGTTCACGAACCGCAGGTACGCGGGCACCGAGGCGCTCGACTTCTGCGCTGCGCCCAGTCGCGACCGGGCTTCCGAGAACCGAGCACTGGCCGACTCCGGCCGAACGATGCTCACGAGAGGGGTGCGGCTGACGGCACGCCGAACCCGGTACGACCAGGGCGTTCCGAGGTGCTCTTGCGGGATTCCTGCACCGCTGCGAATCGGCCACCACAAGTGACCGGCCCGTTGTTCGACACGGTGGACCTCCTGATTCTTGTCCTGCGGGCGATTTCCGCCGGGTTCAGCAGCATGACAACAGCCGCTCAGGTCGGCTAATGTACTAGCGCCCGCACACGTCGCGGGCCGTTATGCGCTACGGGGGACGACATGAGAGCGACCAGGTCCGGACGGGTTGGCTACGCCCCCCGGTGTCTACGACATGTTCCACGTCGGCCATCTGAACATCCTTCGCAACGCGCGGTTGGCGTGCGACCACCTGATCGCCGGTGTGGTCTCCGACGAGATGAGCAGCCGTGCCAAGGGCAAGGCGCCCGTGGTCCCCCTCGCAGAACGCCTGGAGATCGTGAGCAGCATCCGCTTCGTTGACGAGGCGGTCGAAGAGGACGTGCCCAGCAAGGTCGAGATGTGGGAGCGGCTCCGGTTCGACGTGATCATCAAGGGCGACGACTGGCGCGGCACCGAGAAGGGCCTCCGGCTCGAGAGTGACTTTGCGCCGCTCGGGGTCACGGTGTGCTACCTGCCCTACACCGTGCACACCTCCAGCACCCTGCTTCGTCAGGCACTCCATCGCGAGATCGCCGCCAGGGGCGAGGCGATCTGACTCCCGCGTGAGGGTCACACGGGGTCGACCCGCAGTCTGCGCAGGCTGAGGCTGCCATCGGCTGAGTGTCGACCGATGTGCAGGTACCCGCCGCGGAACCTCGCGTCCGTCGCCACGACGCTGGCGACGTCGCTGGTCCCGAGCCGGGACCACACCAGCGTCGACGGGGTCACCTCCAGCCGCATGGACATCCACTGTCCGGTCCTGATCGGCGCCTGCGAGGTCCCGCTCAGCTGGAACCCATCGGCCGAGCCACGGGTGTGGGAGAAGATGCTCAGGGAGCCGTCCGCGCGACAGATGGCGTGGTAGCCGTCTCCTGCGCCGAGACGATGCTCGTAGTACGCGTCGTCGACGTGACCGAAGGCGAGGGTGAAGCCGCCCGCGGCCACGTCGGTCGGGAGCTTGTTCCACCGTGCCTCGAAGGAGATGCTGTAACGACCCTGCGCGTTGGCGACGGGTGCGAGCTGCCCGAGGGTGAGGAAGCGCTGGGCTCCGTCGCGCGCGAGCGTGAGCTCGTCCTGGCTCGTCCATGAGGGGCCGTTCTCGGCCCGGTCGGGGTGCCGCGTCATCTCTCCCGGGGCGATGGCCTTGGACGCCCACTGGTCAGAGGTCGCCAAGGGTGAGGTCTCGCGCACGTACTCGAGACTTGAGGTGATGATCCCCTCCGCGCCGAGGTCCTGGTAGCGCTTGGCCTCGCTGCGGCGGTGGACGGGATACACCCACGTGCTGACCCCAGTCCCCACGGCTGTTCGCACGGCCGCGTCCGGGAGGTCGGCACCGTCAAGAGTCGTGGTGGGCAGCACGAGGTAGTCGGTCGTCCTGTCGAGACCCGATGCAGCGTCGCGGATGGCCTCTTCACTGGCGTCGTCGCTGCCGAGGTAGACGAAGACCGGGTAGCCGGCCGCTTTCGCGTCCGCGATCCGGGAGCTCATGTGGAAGAACTTGAACACCACGCTCTTCTGCAGCCCGCGTTTCTCGACCAGCTCGACCAGGAGCGGATAGTCGATGTCGACCTTCGCCTCCAGGCAGAGCACCGTCTTCCCGGCGAATGCCTCCAGAACCTCCTCCAAAGACGGGATGCGCGTCAGCGGCGGAGTCGTCCACCTGGGTCCGAGCTGTGGTTGCACCACCGCGACGTCCTGCAGCTCGGCCCAGCTACGAGCCTTGACCGGTCCGCTCGTATTGGTCGTACGGTCCAGTGTCAGGTCGTGCATGCACACGAGCACGTCGTCCTTGCTGGAGCTGGTGCTGACCTCGAGCGCGCGGGCTCCTGCGTCAACGGCCGCCCGGTAGGAGGGCATCGTGTGCTCGGGGTAGACGTCGCCCTCCCCACGGTGCGCGATGAAGTACGGAGCCCGGCGGCTGCGCACCCACTCCTCGACGCTGCCTGCGGCGGCAGAAGCACCTGACGAGGAGTCGCCGAGCAAGACCGAGCGACAGCCGGTCACACCCGTGACGATGCCGGCCCCCGCCGCTGCGAGGAAGGCCCGCCGACTGGCGACGGTGCCCACGGGGACGGTCACCGACGAGCCCCAGACCCACGTGTGGCTGTCGCAGTTCCTGCACGCGGTGTGGACGGTACTTCTCCCAGCGCCTCGTGCAGTGACTCAACCTTCGGCGCACCGGCCACGACGGATCTCCTTCGACGAGTTGACGCGTACGGCGAATCGTAGGGCGCGCTGTCCCATCTGGGTCGGGTTTTGTCATTGCTCGCACGCTCGGGCAAGGGATGGACGACCGGCGGAGGCTCGACGCATGGGCGCTCCCTGCCGTACGCACGACGTGAGAGGGTTTCCGTCGTGAGCGAGAACCCGAGCCTTCCCGTCCCCACGACCGCTGCCCGCACCGACGACCACGCCTTCGCGGCGTGGGCCGCCACGGTCGCCGGCGAGCTGCTGACCGAGGTCCGCGCCCAGGGGCTGGAGGGCAAGGAGCTCAAGGACGCCGGCGACCTGGCCGCGCACGACCTGCTGATGGCGCTGTGCGCGGCGCACCGGCCCGCCGACGCGGTGATGTCGGAGGAGAGCAAGGCCAGCATCGACGACCGGGACCGGCTGACCGCCGACCGGGTCTGGATCATCGACCCCCTCGACGGCACCCGCGAGTTCTCCGAGCCGCCGCGCGACGACTGGGCCGTGCACGTCGCCCTCTGGCAGGACGGCGAGCTCGTCGCCGGTGCGGTCGCCCAGCCGGGCATCGGCACCACCTTCGACACCGGCCGCCCGCCGCTGGTGCCCCCCGCGCACCGCCGCGCGGCCGCGCATCGCGGTCAGCCGGACCCGCCCGCCGGCGTTCGTGGAGCGGCTCGCCGAGGAGATCGGCGCGGACCTGGTCCCGATGGGGTCGGCCGGCGCCAAGGTCATCTCCGTGGTGCGCGACGTCAGCGACGCCTACGTGCACGCCGGCGGGATGTACGAGTGGGACTCCGCCGCCCCGGTGGCCGTGGCCCGGTCGGCCGGCCTGCACACCAGCCGGGTCGACGGGTCGCCGCTGGTCTACAACCAGGCCGAGGTGTGGCTGCCGGACCTGGTCGTCTGCCGGCCGGAGCTGGCCGACGTGATCCTCGACTACATCGCGCGGCACGGGGTCGAGTGAGCGTCACGACCGTGCTGTGGGACGCCGACGGCGTGCTGCAGCAGCTGCCCGCGGGCTGGGAGGCCTCGATGCGGCCGGTCGTGGGCCACCTCGTGGACGACGTGGACGGGTTCCTGGCCGAGGCGTTCGAGGCGGAGCGTCCCGCGCTGGCCGGCCGGGCACGCTGGGTCGAGGTGCTGCCCGTGCTGCTGGAGCGCTGGGGGCTGGCCGACCGCTACGACGACGCGCTGCAGGTCTGGCTGACCATCGAGCCGGTCGTCGAGACCCAGGACGTCGTCCGGGCGCTGCGCGGGCACGGCCTCCGCTGCTGCCTGGCGACCAACCAGGACGAGCACCGCGGCCGGCACATGCAGGAGACCTTCGGGTACGCCGACCTGTTCGACGCCACCTTCTACTCCTACGAGCTCGGGGTCGCGAAGCCCGACCCCGGCTACTTCACCGCCGTCCTGGACCGGCTCCACGAGCCCGCGCACCGGGTGCTGTTCGTCGACGACAACCGGGCCAACGTCGAGGCGGCCCGCACGGTGGGCCTGCTCGCGGAGCAGTGGCACGTCGACGACGGCCAGCCGGCGCTGCGCGCGCACCTCGCCCGGCACGGCCTGCCGGTCTAGGACTCCTCGGGCAGGTCGGGGGTCTCGGCCCCGTCGCGCTCGTCGCGGTCCGCCCACTCGAGCAGCGGGGACAGGTCGAACACCGCGGCGTCGAGCCCGGCGTGCAGGTCGCCGAGATCGGCGTAGCGCGCGGGCACCGTGGCGATCGTGAGGTCCCGGGGCTCGGCGTCGTCGACCTCGTCCCACCGGATCGGCGTGGAGACCGTCGCCTCGGGGTTGCCGCGCACGGAGTAGGCCGCCGCGATCGTGTGGTCGCGGGCGTTCTGGTTGTAGTCCACGAACAGCTTCGTCGGGTCCCGGTCCTTGCGCCACCAGGTCGTCGTCACGTCGTCGGTGCGCCGCTCCACCTCGCGCGCGAACGCCAGCGCCGCCCGTCGTACGTCCTGGAAGCCGTGGTCCGGGCGGATCCGCACGTAGACGTGCATCCCGGAGCCGCCGGAGGTCTTCGGGAAGCCGGTGGCGCCGAGCTCGTCGAGGACCTCGTGGGCGACGTGCGCGACCCGGCGGACCGTGGCGTAGTCGCAGGCGTCGCCGGGGTCGAGGTCGATGCGCCACTCGTCCGGGGACTCGGTGTCGGCACGGCGGCTGTTCCACGGGTGGAACTCCACGGTGGACATCTGCACCGCCCAGACCACCTGGGCGATCTCGGTGACGCAGAGCTCGTCGGCGGTGCGGTTCCACCGCGGGAAGTGCACCTGCACGGTCTCCAGCCAGGGTGGCGCGCCGGCCGGGACGCGCTTCTGGTGCACCTTCTCCCCGCTCACCCCGGTGGGGAAGCGGTGCAGCATGCAGGGCCGCTCCCGCAGCGCGTTGACGATCCCGTCGCGCACCGAGAGGTAGTAGTCGGCGAGGTCCCGCTTGGTCTCGCCGCGGGCCGGGAAGTAGACCCGGTCGGGGTTGCTCAGCCGCACGACGCGGTCGTCGATCTCCAGCTCCACCGCCGGGCTCTTCGGGGCCGCCATGCCAGCAACCTAGTGGAACCTGCCCCCGAGGACCGGCAGACTCCGGGGATGACCTCCCTCATCTCGCACACGTCCGTCGACTGCTCCGACGCCTTCGGGCTGTCCGAGTGGTGGAAGCAGGTGCTGGGGTACGTCGACATCGACGGCGACCCCAACGCGCCCGGCCACGAGGAGTGCATGATCCGGTCCGCCGAGACCGGGCACCAGGTGCTGTTCATCGAGGTCCCGGACACCAAGCGGGTCAAGAACCGGCTGCACTTCGACCTGCGACCGGTCGACGGGACCCGGGACGCCGAGGTGGCCCGGCTGCTGTCGATCGGGGCGACCCAGGTCGACGACCAGCGCGAGGTCCGCGGCGACGGGACCGGCTGGATGGTGCTGGCCGACCCCGAGGGCAACGAGTTCTGCGTGCTGCGCAGCGACGCCGAGCGGGGTGTCGTCGGCACCTCGTAGACTGGGTGGGAACCCCCCTCGAACCCCGGTCCCGGCGTGTGAGGGGGCAGTCGTGTTGCCTCGAGACGCAGGAGTTCCCCCGTGGGTGTGCGTGGTCTGTCCGACCTGGTCCTCCAGGACACCACCCTCGCCGGGGCGGTGCAGGACGCCCGGGACGGGCTCGTCCCCGCCCTGGACCTGACCGCCCCCAGCGCGCTGCGGCCGTTCGTGGTCAAGGGGCTGGTCGACGCCGGCCGGACCGTGCTGGCCGTGGCCGCGACGGCCCGCGAGGCCGAGGACCTGGTCAGCGCGCTCGGCGGGCTGATGGACCCCGACGAGGTGGCCTACTACCCCGCGTGGGAGACGCTGCCGCACGAGCGGCTGTCCCCGCGCAGCGACACCGTCGGGCGCCGGCTGGCCGTGCTGCGCCGGCTGCGGCACCCCGGCACGGACGCCTCCAACGGCCCGCTCAAGGTGGTCGTCGCGCCGGTCCGCTCCGTCCTGCAGCCCCAGGTGAGCGGGCTGGCCGACCTCGAGCCGGTCGAGCTCACCCCGGGCTCCGAGGTCGAGCTCGACGACGTCGTACGACGGCTGGCCGGCGCGGCGTACTCCCGGGTCGACCTCGTGGAGAAGCGCGGCGAGTTCGCGGTCCGCGGCGGCATCATCGACGTCTTCCCACCCACCGAGGAGCACCCGTTGCGGGTGGAGTTCTGGGGCGACGAGGTCGAGGAGATCCGGTCCTTCTCGGTCGCCGACCAGCGCACCCTCGAGCCGGCCGCGCGGCTGTGGGCGCCGCCGTGCCGCGAGCTGCTGCTCACCGACGAGGTCCGCGAACGGGCCCGGATCCTCGGCGAGAAGCACCCGCAGCTCGCAGAGATCTTCGAGAAGATCGGCGACGGCCACGCGGTCGAGGGCATGGAGTCGCTGTCCCCGGTGCTCGTCGACGAGATGGAGATGCTGGTCGACCTGCTGCCCGAGCAGACCCACGTGCTGGTGCTGGACCCCGAGCGGGCCCGCAGCCGCGCCCACGACCTGGTGGCCACCAGCGAGGAGTTCCTCGAGGCGTCCTGGGCGGCGGCGGCCGGCGGCGGCGTGGCCCCGATCGACCTCGGCAAGGCGTCCTACCACTCGCTCGGCGACGTCCGCGCGATGAGCCTCGCGCAGGGCAAGGCCTGGTGGAGCGTCTCGCCGTTCGGCCTGGACCCGGACGCCGGTGCCGTCGCCGACCGGCGCCCGCTGCGCGACTCGCTCGGCGAGATCGTGTCCTCCGGTGTGGACGCCGAGGCCGGTGCCGTGGAGTCCCGCGCGCTGCCGGTGCGGGCCGTCGACACCTACCGCGGCGACATGGACCGCGCGATCACCGACATCAAGGCGTGGCTGGCCAACGACAGCCGCGTGGTGCTGCTGCACGAAGGCCACGGCCCGGCCCAGCGGATGGTCGAGGTGCTCAAGGAGCACGACGTCGCGGTGCGCTACGTCGAGTCGCTCGACGAGGAGCCGGAGCGCGGGCTGGTGCACGTCACGACCGCGACCCTGGAGCACGGGTTCGTCGACGCCGGCCTCTGCCTGGCGGTGCTCACCGGCGACGACCTGACCGGCCAGCGTGCGTCCACCAAGGACATGCGCAAGATGCCGACCCGGCGCAAGAAGCAGATCGACCCCCTCGAGCTCAAGGCCGGCGACTACGTCGTCCACGAGCAGCACGGCGTGGGCCGCTACGTCGAGATGAAGCAGCGCGAGGTGCAGGGCGCCACCCGGGAGTACCTCGTCCTGGAGTACGGCTCCTCCAAGCGCGGCCAGCCCGCGGACCGGCTCTACGTCCCGACCGACCAGCTCGACCAGGTCACCCGCTACGTCGGCGGCGAGTCCCCGTCGCTGGACCGGCTCGGCGGCGCCGACTGGTCCAAGCGCAAGAGCCGCGCCCGCAAGGCGGTCAAGCAGATCGCCGCCGAGCTGATCAAGCTGTACGCCGCGCGGCAGGCGACCCGCGGCCACGCGTTCGGGCCGGACAGCCCGTGGCAGCGCGAGCTCGAGGACGCGTTCCCGTTCGTGGAGACGCCCGACCAGCTCTCGACCGTCGACGAGGTCAAGCGGGACATGGAGCTGCAGGTCCCGATGGACCGCCTGGTCTGCGGCGACGTGGGCTACGGCAAGACCGAGATCGCCGTGCGCGCCGCGTTCAAGGCCGTCCAGGACGGCAAGCAGGTCGCCGTGCTGGTGCCGACCACGCTGCTCGTGCAGCAGCACTTCTCCACCTTCAGCGAGCGGATGGCCGGCTTCCCGGTGATCCTCAAGGGCCTGTCGCGGTTCCAGACCGACAAGGAGGCCGCCCAGGTCATCGAGGAGCTCGCCGACGGCCGGGTCGACATCGTGATCGGCACGCACCGGCTGCTCAACCCCGACATCAAGATGAAGGACCTCGGGCTGATCATCGTCGACGAGGAGCAGCGCTTCGGGGTCGAGCACAAGGAGCAGATGAAGCGGCTCCGCACGTCGGTCGACGTGCTCTCGATGTCCGCCACGCCGATCCCGCGCACCCTGGAGATGGCGATCACCGGCATCCGGGAGATGTCCACGATCACCACCCCGCCCGAGGAGCGGCACCCGGTGCTGACCTACGTCGGCGCCTACGAGGACCGGCAGGTGATCGCCGCGATCCGCCGCGAGCTGCTCCGCGAGGGTCAGGTGTTCTTCATCCACAACCGGGTGCAGTCCATCGACCGGGCGGCCGCCCGGATCCGCGAGCTGGTGCCGGAGGCCCGGGTGGCCACCGCGCACGGCCAGATGGGGGAGCACCAGCTCGAGCAGGTGATGCTGGACTTCTGGGAGAAGCGCTTCGACGTGCTGGTCTGCACCACGATCGTGGAGTCCGGGCTCGACGTGTCCAACGCGAACACCATGCTCATCGAGCGCTCCGACACGCTCGGGCTCTCCCAGCTGCACCAGCTCCGGGGCCGGGTGGGCCGGGGACGGGAGCGGGCCTACGCCTACTTCCTCTACCCGCCGGAGAAGCCGCTCACCGAGACCGCCCACGAGCGGCTCGCGACCCTGGCCCAGCACTCCGACCTCGGCGGCGGCATGGCGATCGCGATGAAGGACCTCGAGATCCGCGGCGCCGGCAACCTGCTCGGCGGCGAGCAGTCCGGGCACATCGCCGACGTCGGCTTCGACCTCTACGTCCGGCTGGTCGGCGAGGCGGTCTCGGAGTTCCGCGGGGACGGCGCGCCCGAGCCGGTGGAGACCAAGATCGAGCTGCCCATCGACGCGCACCTGCCGCACGACTACATCCAGAGCGAGCGGCTGCGCCTGGAGATGTACAAGCGCCTGGCCGAGGTCCGGGCCGACGAGGACGTCGACCTGATCCGCGAGGAGCTCGTGGACCGCTACGGCGAGCCGCCGGAGGCGGTGGCCAGCCTGCTCCAGGTCGCCCGGTTCCGGGGCCGCGCCCGCCAGGCCGGGCTCACCGACGTCACCCTGCAGGGCAAGTACGTCCGGTTCTCCCCGGTGGAGCTCCCGGAGTCCGGCACGGTGCGCCTGAACCGGCTCTACCCCAAGAGCCTGCTCAAGCCCGGGGTGCGTACGATGCTGGTGCCCCGTCCGTCGACGGCTGTCGTGGGTGGACAGCCGATCCGCGACGAGGCGCTGCTCACCTGGGCCCGCGAGGTCATCGACACCGTCGTCGACCGCGCACCGGCGCCCACGCCGAGCTGAGCCACCGAGCTTGTCCGAGAGGTTGGAGAGAGTCGCCGTGACCCGTTCCCGCACCGTCAGGGGATCCGTCCTGGCGCTGGCCGCTGCGTTCGTGATGTCGTCGTGCGCCGCGCACCCCGGCTCCGCCGCCGTGATCGGCTCCGAGTCCATCAGCGCCCACGAGGTCGACGACGTCGCGAGCGCGCTGTGCTCGGCGCAGGGCAGCAGCCAGCAGCCGGGGCAGCAGCCCCAGCAGCTGGCCAGCCGGGCGGCCCGGCAGGGTGCGCTCGACGTGCTGATCAAGAGCTCGCTGTCCCGCCAGTACGGCGAGTCGCAGGGCGTGCAGCCCGACCAGGAGCAGGTCTCCGCGGCCCTCGCCGCCAACGCGAAGAGCATCGGCAACCTGCCCGCCGCCGAGCGTCCGGTGTTCCGCCGGACCCTGCGCGCCTACGCCGAGGGCCAGCTGATGCTGATCGAGGTGGGTCGCCGCGCGCTCACCAAGACCGGGGCCCAGAACGTCACCGAGGAGCAGGCCGTCTCCGAGGGCACCAAGCTGCGCAACGCCTGGGCCGCCAAGAACGTCGACGTCTCCGTCGACCCGCGCTTCGGCGCCTACGCCAAGGACGCGCTGCTCAACGAGAGCGGCTCGTTGTCCGTCGCGCAGTCCCAGAGCGCCACCGACGGCGGCAGCCCCGACCCGTCCCAGGGCTGGGTCGCGTCGCTGCCGGCCAGCCAGAAGTGCTCCTGACCCTCCTGGTCACCAGCCCGCGGGTCGCCCCCGGGCTGCTGTCCTGGTCCGCGTGGAGCGCGGTCGCGGCGGCCCCGCGCCGGCTGGCCTCCGCGGCGGACTCGCCTCTGGCCCGGGCGGTCGCGGCGTCCGGCCACCCGGTCGACGTGCTCCCCGGGGCGTCGGTGGCCGCGCTGCTGGACCTGGCCGGCACGGGTGACGTGCTGTGGCTGGCCGACGACGCCGAGGCGGAGGCGTTCCCGGCTGCCCTGGCCGCGGCGATCGTCGGGGGCGGCGACGTCCAGGTGGAGGTGCTGCACGGCTCGTACGACGTCCCGGGCGCCCGGCTGCTCGACCTGGTGACGGTGATGGACCGGCTGCGCACCGAGTGCCCGTGGGACCGCGAGCAGACCCACCGGTCGCTGGCGCGGTACCTCCTGGAGGAGGCCCACGAGACCCTCGAGGCGATCGACGGCCTGGACCCCGAGGAGCCCGACTACACGCACCTGCGCGAGGAGCTCGGCGACCTGCTGCTCCAGGTGTACTTCCACGCCCGGGTCGCCAGCGAGCAGCCGGACGGCTTCACGATCGACGACGTGGCCGCCGGGATCGTGGACAAGCTGGTGCACCGGCACCCGCACGTCTTCGCGGGGCTCGACGTCGCCGACGCGGACGAGGTGGAGCGCAACTGGGAGGCGCTGAAGTCCGCGGAGAAGGGCCGCGCCTCGGTGCTGGACGGCATCCCGCCCTCGCTGCCGGCGCTCGCGCTGGCCGACAAGACGCTCGGCCGGGCGGCGAAGGCCGGCGTGGACCCCCGCCCCGGTGACCCGTCGCCGGGCGGCCGGCTCCTCGACCTGGTCGTGGAGGCCCGGGCCGCCGGGCTCGACCCGGAGCAGGAGCTGCGCGGGGCGGTCGCCCGGCTGGCCGCCGACGTCCGCGCCACCGAGTCCCGCTAGCCGTCAGACCAGCGCCTCCCCGCCCTGGGCGGCCAGCGCCGCGGCGACCTGCCGGCCGTGCTCAGCCAGGAGCGCCGGGTCGACCGGCGGCAGCACGTCGTCCCAGAACGCGAGCATCGCGCCGCGGCCCTGCATCATGCCGAGCGGCCGGGCCATGAAGTGCAGGTGGAAGTGCGCCGAGCCGTCGCCCCAGCGGGAGAAGTGCGTGCGGGCGACGCCCTCGAGCGACTGCACCGCACCGGCGAGCCGCTGCACGAGGTCGCCGAACGTCGCGAGCAGGGCGGCGTCCATCTGGTCGAGCCGGACGTGCGCGTTCGGTGCGAGGCCGGCGACGAACGGCAGCCCGGTGACCGGCGCTGCCCCGACGTGCCACCGCTCGTCGCGCCAGATCAGGCGCTCGGGCGACGGCCGACAGTGGAAGCACCCGGCGGGGTCGAGCTCGCCGCTGCGCGGCTCCTCGGGGACCAGCATCGGCTCGAGCGGCTGCATCGACAGGTCGCCCTCGAAGCCGAAGAACGGCGAGCCGGTGAGCGGCGCCGCCGAGAGCCGCTCCCCGTAGGGCAGGCGCTGGTGGTACGGCGACTGGGCCGGACCGGTCCGGTGTGCGGTCATGCGGCGCAGTCTGCCAGTCGGCCTCGCAGGGCGAGCCGTGCCGCCGTCGCCGGGGCCGCGCCGTTAGGCTGGTCGGGCTTGTGTATCTACCCGTCCCTTCGACCTGCAGGAGCACATCGTGGCGTCCATCGAGGCAGTCGGCGCACGCGAGATCCTCGACTCGCGCGGCAACCCCACCATCGAGGTCGAGGTCGCTCTCGACGACGGCACCATCGGCCGTGCGGCGGTCCCCTCGGGTGCCTCCACCGGCGCGTTCGAGGCGGTCGAGCTGCGGGACGGCGGCACCCGGTACGGCGGCAAGGGGGTCGGCAAGGCCGTGGACGCGGTGCTCGACGTGATCGGTCCGGAGCTGGTCGGCTTCGAGGCCTCCGAGCAGCGGCTCGTGGACGCCCGGCTGCTCGAGCTCGACGGCACCCCGAACAAGGCGCAGCTCGGCGCCAACGCGATCCTCGGCGTCTCGTTGGCCGTGGCCCGCGCGGCCGCGGACTCGGCCGACCTGCCGTTGTTCCGCTACGTCGGCGGCCCGAACGCGCACCTGCTGCCGGTCCCGATGATGAACATCCTCAACGGCGGCTCGCACGCCGACACCGGCGTGGACGTGCAGGAGTTCATGATCGCGCCGATCGGCGCCGCGACCTTCCGGGAGGCCCTCGAGCAGGGCGCCAGCGTCTACCACGCGCTGAAGGCGGTGCTGAAGGAGAAGGGCCTGGCCACCGGCCTCGGCGACGAGGGCGGCTTCGCCCCCGACCTGCCGAACAACCGCGAGGCGCTCGACCTGATCACGGTGGCCGTGGAGAAGACCGGCCTGGTCGCCGGCAAGGACATCGTGTTCGCGCTCGACGTGGCCGCCTCGGAGTTCTTCACCGACGGCGCCTACCAGTTCGAGGGCGCCGCCAAGACCTCCGCGGAGATGCAGGCCTACTACGCCGACCTCGCCGCGTCGTACCCGATCGTGTCCATCGAGGACCCGCTCGACGAGGAGGACTGGGCCGGCTGGGCGTCGATGACCGCCGAGCTCGGCTCCAAGATCCAGCTGGTCGGCGACGACCTGTTCGTCACCAACGTGGAGCGCCTCGGCCGCGGGATCACCGAGCAGTCCGCGAACGCGCTGCTGGTCAAGGTGAACCAGATCGGCTCGCTCACCGAGACGCTGGACTCCGTCGACCTCGCGCACCGCAACGGCTTCCGCTGCATGATGAGCCACCGCTCCGGCGAGACCGAGGACACCACGATCGCCGACCTCGCCGTGGCCACCAACTGCGGCCAGATCAAGACCGGTGCCCCGGCCCGCTCCGAGCGGGTCGCGAAGTACAACCAGCTGCTCCGCATCGAGGAGGAGCTCGACGACGCCGCCCGCTACGCCGGTCGCGGCGCGTTCCCCCCGCTTCGGTCAGGGGCGCTGAGCAGCCGCATGTCGCAGGGTCGTCCGTCGGGACGGGGTCAGGACCCCCGCAGGCGCACCACGGGGTCCGGTCCCCGTGGTGCCTCGCGTCGTGCCTCGACCCCGCGGCCGGGCCCCGGCGCGCGACCCGGGGCCGGGCCGGGCCCGCGGCGCGGCGTGCCGCGCCAGCGCCCCCCGGGCCGCGGACCGGGGCAGGCCGCGCCGCGCCCCCGGCTCACCGGGCGGGCCGCCATCCTGGTGCTGGTCCTGGCGGTGCTGATGGTGTCCTACGCGTCGAGCATGCGGGCCTACCTCGAGCAGCGCCGGCACCAGGCCGCGCTGAGCGCGAGCATCTCCGACTCCCGGGCCACGATCGCCGACCTGCAGCGCGAGAAGAAGCGCTGGAAGGACCCGGCCTACGTCCGCACGATCGCCCACCAGCGCTTCGGCTGGGTGCTCCCCGGCGAGATCGGCTTCCAGGTCCTCGACGACGACGGCAAGCCGCTCGGGCACACCGACACGCTGTCCGACCCGTCCGCGGTCACCGCGGCGTCCCGGCCGCTGTGGTGGCAGTCCGCGTGGGGCAGCGTGGTCACCGCCGGCAAGCCCGACGTCGCCGCACGCGACGTGCCGCAGCCGGTCACCAAGATCAAGCCGCCGCCGGTGCCCAAGGAGAAGCAGTGATCGAACCCGGTGACGAGGCGGTCATCGCGGCTCAGCTCGGCCGGCCCCCGCGGGGCATCCACGCGATCGGGCACCGGTGCCCGTGCGGCAACCCGGACGTCGTGGCCACCGAGCCGCGGCTGCCCGACGGCACGCCGTTCCCGACGACCTTCTACCTGACCTGCCCGCGGGCCGCGTCGCTGATCGGCACCCTCGAGGCGTCCGGACTGATGAAGGAGATGTCGGACCGGCTCGAGCAGGACCCCGAGCTGGCCGCGGCCTACCGGGCGGCGCACGAGTCCTACCTCGCCTACCGCGAGGCGATCGGCGAGGTCCCCGAGATCGCCGGCGTCTCGGCCGGCGGCATGCCGACCCGGGTGAAGTGCCTGCACGTGCTCGCCGGCCAGTCGCTGGCCCAGGGCCGCGGGGTGAACCCGCTCGGCGACGAGGTGCTCGACGCGCTCGGCGACTTCTGGCGGTCCGGTCCCTGCGCGTCGGCCTGCGCCGGCGACGCGTGACCCGGGTCGCCGCGGTCGACTGCGGCACCAACACCGTCAAGCTGCTGGTCGCCGACGTCGACCCGAAGGCCGGCACCCAGGACAACCTGGTCCGCGAGCTGCGCATCGTCCGGCTCGGCCAGGACGTCGACCGCACCGGCCGGCTGGCCGACGAGGCGCTGGCCCGGCTGTTCACGGCCGTCGAGGAGTACGCCGCCATCGTCGCCACCCACGACGTCGACGCGCTGCGGTTCGTGGCCACCTCGGCGGTGCGGGACGCCGGCAACGTCGACGAGTTCACCCGCGGGGTCCGCGAGCGGCTCGGGGTGGAGCCCGAGGTGGTGTCCGGCGACGAGGAGGCGGCGCTGTCCTACGACGGCGCGACCCGGGCCCTGGTCGACGTACCGTTCCCGGTGGCGGTGCTCGACATCGGCGGCGGCTCGACCGAGCTGATCCTGGGCGACGCGCCCGCCCGGGTGAGCGCCGCCCGGTCCCTGGACATCGGCTCGGTGCGGCTGACCGAGCGGCTGCTGCCGTCGGACCCGCCGACCGCGGCCGAGGTGGCCGCCGCGACCCGGGTCGTCGACGGGGCGCTCGACACCCTCCCGTCGTACGGCGTGCACGCCGGCGACGCGCGCACCCTGGTGGGCACCGCCGGCACCGTCACCACGGTGGCCGCCGTGCTGCTCGGGCTGGACCACTACGACCGGGCCCGCGTGCACCACGCGTCGTTCTCGACCGCGCAGGTGCACGAGCTCACCGCCCGGCTGCTGGCCGCGACCGTCGCCGAGCGCGAGCTGCTGCACGTGCCGCCGGGCCGCTCCGACGTGATCGGGGCGGGCGCGCTGATCCTGGACCGGGTGCTGCGGAGGTCGGGGGCCGACCGGCTGCTGGTCTCGGACTCCGACATCCTCGACGGCATCGCCTGGTCCATCGCCTGAGCAACCGGTGTCCGTCCGGGGCCGGGGGAGGTGTGACGATGGGCGGCGTGACGAGCGACCTCCCGCACCCGGCGACCCGTCAACCGTTCCCCTCGCCCGTCCCGCCCGGCACCGGGTGGCCGGACGACCCGGCCACCGCCGCGACCCCGGTGGCCCGTACCCCCGACGACGTACGACGGGCCGCCGGACCGGCCGACCTCGCGGAGCTGACCGCAGAGGTCAGTGTCTGCCGGGCCTGCCCGCGGCTGGTCACCTGGCGCGAGGACGTCGCCCGCGACAAGCGGGCGTCGTTCGCTGGGGAGCCGTACTGGGGCCGGCCGATCGCCGGCTGGGGGTCCGAGACGCCCGGGGTGCTGATCGTCGGGCTCGCGCCGGCCGCGAACGGCGGGAACCGCACCGGGCGGATCTTCACCGGGGACCGGTCCGGGGACTGGCTGTTCGCCGCGCTGCACCGGGTCGGCCTCGCCGCACAGCCCACCTCGGTGCACGCCGGCGACGGCCAGCGGCTGCTCGGCGCCCGGATGGTCGCCGCAGTCCGCTGCGCGCCGCCGGACAACAAGCCGACCACCGTCGAGCGGGACACCTGCGCGCCGTGGCTGGAGCGCGAGGTCGAGCTCGTCGGCGGCTCGGTGCGCGCGGTCGTCTGCCTCGGGCAGTACGGCTGGGACGCCGCGCTGCGCACCCTCCGCTCCCTGGGGTACGACGTCCCGCGACCGAAGCCGAGGTTCGGGCACGCCGCCGAGGCACGGGTCACCGCACCCGGGGGCCGCGAGGTCACCGTGCTGGGCAGCTACCACCCCTCGCAGCAGAACACCTTCACCGGCCGGCTGACCGAGCCGATGCTCGACGCCGTGCTGACCCGGGCCGCCGCGCTCGCCGTGGAAGGATGACGCCCGCCGGGGCCCCCGTATCCCAACGGCAGAGGAAGAGGTCTTAAAAACCTCGCAGTGTGGGTTCGAGTCCCACCGGGGGCACCACCGCCGCAGCCCGCGTCACCCGGCGATGACCGGGGACCGCCGGACCCGCAGCGAGATCACCGCCGCGACCACGCACAGCAGCGCCGCGCTGAACCAGGCCACCGTGTAGGTGCCGGTCCGGTCCCGGGCGAACCCGGCCGCCACCGACGCGATCGCCGCGCCGATCTGGTGGGAGGCGAACACCCAGCCGAAGACCACGGTCCCGGACCTCCCGAACGCCTGCCGGCACAGCGCGACGGTCGGCGGCACGGTCGCCACCCAGTCCAGCCCGTAGATCACCACGAAGGCGACGATGCTCGGGTGCACCGAGCCGGCGAGCAGCACCGGCAGCAGCGCGAGCCCGACGCCGCGGAAGAAGTAGTAGAAGCCCAGCAGCAGCCGCGGGTCGTAGCGGTCGGTGAGCCACCCCGAGCCGATCGTGCCGACGATGTCGAAGATGCCGACGACCGCGAGCAGCCCGGCGGCGGTGGTCTCGCCCATGCCGTGGTCGTGCGCGGCCGGCACGAAGTGCGTGCCGATCAGCCCGTTGGTGGTCGCGCCGCAGATCGCGAACCCGGCGACCAGCGCCCAGAACGTGCGGGTCCGCGACGCCTCGCGCAGCGCGTCGACCGCGGCCCGTGCGGCGCCCGGCCGGGCGGCGACGTCGACCTGGTCGGACTCGAGCACGGGGGAGTGCGCGGGTTCGTCCGCGCCGTACGCGCTGACCCCGCGGTCGGCGGGGTGGTCGCGCATCACCAGCAGCACCAGCGGTACGACGGCCAGGGCGGCTGCCGCGATCACCAGCGAGGCGACCCGCCAGCCGGCCGACTGGGCGACGCCGGCCACCACCGGCAGGAAGATCAGCTGCCCGGTCGCGCTGCCGGCGGTGAGGATCCCGGTCACCAGCCCGCGGCGCCTCACGAACCAGCGCTGGGCCACGGTGGCCGCGAACACCAGCGCCATCGACCCGGTGCCCAGGCCGATCAGCACGCCCCAGGTCAGCAGCAGCTGCCAGCTCTCGCGCACGAAGATGCTCAGCCCGGAGCCCAGCGAGATCAGCAGCAGCGCGCAGGTGGTCACCCGGCGGATCCCGAAGCGGTCCATCAGCGCGGCCGCGAACGGTGCGGTGAGGCCGAACAGCACGAGGTTCACGCCGACGGCCAGGGACAGGGTGCCCCGGCTCCAGCCGAACTCGTCCTGCAGCGGCAGCATCAGCACGCCCGGCGCGGCCCGGAAGCCGGCCGCGCCGAGCAGCGCGACGAACGCGACGGCGGCGACCGGCCAGGCGGGATGCACCCGGTGGCGCACGGGGGTGACGGTGGTCATCGGGCTTCTCTCGGAGCGGGTGGCTGGTGCCGAGGACGCTAGCAGCCTAAACTTTTCTCAAGCAAGCCAGATCCGGCCACCGACCGTCGAGAAGGAGACACCGTGCCGCTGCGCTCCGACTGGTCCGACGCCGCCTGCCCGATCGCCCGCTCCCTGGACGTGGTGGGCGACCCGTGGGTGCTGCTGGTGCTGCGCGAGGCGCTCACCGGCACCACCCGCTTCGAGCAGCTCCGTTCCGCGCTCGGGATCGCCGACAACGTGCTGGCGCGGCGGCTCGCGGCGATGGTCGATGCCGGGCTGCTCTCGCGGACGCCGTACGACGCCGGGAACCGGACCCGCGAGGAGTACCTCCTCACGCCCTCCGGCGCCGACCTGTTCCCGGTGCTGCACGCCCTGGCGCAGTGGGGGGAGCGGCACCGGCCCGCCGCGGACGGGCATCGGCTCGACGTGGTGCACGAGGTGTGCGGCGAGGTCACCGGCAGCGCCGACACGTGCACGGCCTGCGGCGAGCGGCTGCGTCCGGGCACCGTGTCGTGGCGCCGTCCCCGGGACCCGGCGACGCTCGTGCCGCTGGTCCGCTGACAATATTTGTCGTCTGCACCTAAAAACCGGCTGAGAGACGCGCACCCGCGGGAACACCGGCCGCATCGCGACCGTTCTACCCCGTAGCGGACACGTACGATGGACGTGCGGTTCCACTCGGGCTCCCAGATCGGGAGTCATCGGCCTCCAAGGAGGAGACCACACATGCAGAGCAGCAACCCTGTCTTCCGCAGGTCGGAGGGCTTCAACGGCAAGTCCACGACCAGCGGGATGAGCTACCCCGCCTACGGCACGCAGACCCGGACCGACCCCTACGGCGGTGGCCGCCAGGACGCGCCCGTCTACACCGGTCCGTCCACGGACGCCCGGATGACGATCGACTCGGTCGTGCAGAAGTCCGGCATCACCCTGGGGTTGGTCGTGCTCGTCGCGGCCGCGACCTGGTTCCTCACCCCGGCGCCCGGCTCGCTGGACGCCGGCGTCCTCTACCTCCTGCTGATGGTGGGCGCCTTCGGTGGCTTCGCGCTGTCGATGGTGAACTCCTTCAAGCGGGTGATCAGCCCGGGCCTGGTGATCGCCTACGCCGTCCTCGAGGGCCTGTTCGTCGGCGCCTTCAGCAAGGTGATCGACGGGTCCTTCGGCGACGGCGAGCACGGGATCGTCGTCGGCGCGGTGGCCGGCACCTTCGCCGCGGTGGCCGGCACGCTCGCGGCGTACAAGTTCTTCAACATCCGGGTCACCCCGACCTTCCGCAAGTGGGTCGTCGGCGCGATGCTCGGCTTCGTCGCCGTCGCGCTGCTCGACGTCGTGCTGGGCCTGTTCGGGTCGTCGTTCGGCTTCAACGGCTTCGGACCGATGGGCCTGCTGTCCAGCGTCATCGGCCTGGGCCTCGGCGTGCTGATGCTGATCCTGGACTTCGACTTCGTGGAGCGCGGCATCGAGGCCGGCCTCCCCGAGCGCGAGTCGTGGCGGGCCGCGTTCGGCCTGACCGTGACGATCATCTGGATCTACGTCGAGCTGCTGCGCATCCTCGCGATCCTGCGCGGCGACTGACCGACCCCGCCCCGCCGTACGACGCAGGAGCCCCGCACCGACCACGGTGCGGGGCTCCTCGTGCTCCGGCTGCCTGCGGGCTCAGGCCTGCACGTGCGGGTCGGTCTCCGAGGACTGCGGGGTCTCCACGTCGGACTCGGGCTGGCGACGCCGCCGGCGCAGCTGGACCCAGCGACCCCGGGCGCCGCGGGCCGAGCCGCCGATGTGGGTGCCGTCGATCTCGGTGCCCGGCGTGCGGGCGGCCTCGACCGCGGCCTCGGAGATCGGCAGGATCGCCTCGCCGCGGGCCGCCTCGGGCACCAGGTCCTCGAACGGGATCACGCCGACCGCGGCCAGCACCGAGGGCAGCAGCACCGAGGCGAGCGTGGAGTAGCCGGCCGCGGAGGGGTGGAAGCGGTCCGGGCCGAAGAACAGCGCCGGGGTCGCGGCGAACTCGGGCCCGAGCACCGACCCGAGCGAGACGGTCCGCCCGCCGGCCTCGACGGTCGCGATCGTCTGGGCGGCCGCGAGCCGGCGCGACCACAGCCGGGCGACCTGCTTGAGCGGCGGCGCGATCGGCTCGATGGTCCCGAGGTCGGGGCAGGTGCCCACGACGACCTCGGTGCCGGCCTCCCGGAGCCGCAGCACGGCGGCCTCGAGGAGCCGCACGGACTCCGAGGGGAGCCGGGAGTGGGTGACGTCGTTGGCCCCGACCATGATCACCGCCGCGTGCGGCTCGATGGTCAGGGCCTTGTCGATCTGCCGGGACAGGTCGCGGGTCTGGGCGCCGACGAACGCGACCGAGCGGAGGTAGACCCGGCGTCCCGCGCCCTCGGCCAGCCCCGAGGCGAGGTGCGCCCCCGGGGTGTCCTGCACGGACTCCACGCCGTAGCCGGCCGCCGAGGAGTCGCCGAGCAGCGCGATCTTGATCGCGGGGCCGGGCCGGCCCATGCCGTACCACCCCGTGGAGTCCGGCGGCTCGCCCACCGCGTCGCCGATCTGCCGCCGGGCGATGACCGCCTCGGCGCGCAGGACGCCGTACAGGGAGGCGCCCACGACGGAGAGACCCCCGCCACCGAAAGCAGCAGCGGCGGCAAGCTTGCGAGCCGCACCAGCCTTCCCCACGACGCCACTGTACGAGAGCGATCTAAACTGCCGACGTGCACTACGCGAACTCACTCCTGGACCTGATCGGCAACACTCCCCTCGTCAAGCTGAACAAGACGGTGGACGACGCGAAGGGCCTCGTCCTCGCGAAGGTGGAGTACCTCAACCCGGGCGGGTCGGTGAAGGACCGCATCGCCACCCGGATGATCGACGCCGCCGAGGAGTCCGGCGAGCTCAAGCCCGGCGGCACGATCGTCGAGCCCACCTCCGGCAACACCGGGGTCGGGCTCGCGATGGTCGCCCAGGCGCGCGGCTACCAGTGCGTGTTCGTGTGCCCGGACAAGGTCAGCGAGGACAAGCAGAACGTCCTCAAGGCGTACGGCGCCCGCGTGGTCGTCTGCCCGACGGCCGTGGAGCCGGAGCACCCCGACTCCTACTACAGCGTCTCGGACCGGCTCGTCCGCGAGATCGAGGGCGCCTGGAAGCCCAACCAGTACGCCAACGTGAACAACCCGCGCTCGCACTACGAGACGACCGGCCCGGAGATCTGGGAGCAGACGGACGGCCGGATCACGCACTTCGTCGCGGGCGTCGGCACCGGCGGCACGATCAGCGGCATCGGCCGCTACCTCAAGGAGCAGAACCCCGCGGTCAAGGTGATCGGCGCCGACCCGGCCGGCTCGGTCTACTCCGGCGGCACCGGCCGCCCCTACCTCGTCGAGGGCGTGGGCGAGGACTTCTGGCCGACCACCTACGACCCGGACATCGCCGACCGGATCATCGAGGTCTCCGACGCGGACTCCTTCGACTTCACCCGCCGGCTGGCCCGCGAGGAGGCGATGCTCGTCGGCGGTTCGTCCGGGATGGCGGCGTTCGCGGCCGTGCAGCTCGCCCGGGAGCTCGACGACCCGGACGCGGTGATCGTGGTGCTGCTCCCGGACTCCGGGCGCGGCTACCTCGCCAAGGTCTTCAACGACGAGTGGCTGGCGCAGTACGGCTTCCTCCCCGCCACCGACGAGCAGACCGTCGGCCAGGTGCTGCGCGGCAAGAGCGGCGTGCTGCCCGACCTCGTGCACACGCACCCCAGCGAGACCATCGCGGAGGCCGTGCACATCCTCCAGGAGTACGGCGTCTCGCAGATGCCCGTGGTCCGCGCCGAGCCGCCGATCGTCGCGGCCGAGGTGGCCGGCAGCGTCTCCGAGCGCAAGCTGCTCGACGCGCTGTTCTCCGGCCACGCCAAGCTGATCGACCAGGTGGACGCGCACATGGACGAGCCGCTGCCCACCATCGGCGCGAACGCCCCGGTGGCCGAGGCGGTCGCGCACCTCGAGAGCGCCGACGCGCTGCTGGTGCAGGAGGACGGCAAGCCGGTCGGCGTGGTGACCCGCCAGGACCTGCTCTCCTACCTGGCCACCCGGTAGGCCCGGTCCGGTCCCGCCCGGGTCAGCGCACCCGGGCGGCGATCGGCGAGGCGTCGACGGCGTCCGGGTGCAGGATCCCGGCCAGCGCCTCGACACCGTCGACCAGCCGGGGTCCCGGCCGGGCGAAGGACGCGTTGGCGTCCACCGCCCACACCGTGACGTGCTCCGGCAGCACCCCCGCGGCGACCACCTGCTCGGCGAGCGCACGGGACTGCTCGAGCCCGTAGCCGCACGGCGCGCACACCACGACCTCCGGCGCCGCGGCGTCCACCTCGTCCCAGGTGACCCGGAACGACTTCTCCCCGGCCGTGCCGAGCACCGACTCGCCGCCGGCCCGGGTGACCATCTCGGGGACCCAGTGGCCGGGTGCGAACGGCGGATCGGTCCACTCCAGGACGAGCACCCGCGGCCGGGGGCGGTCCGCGGTCCGCCGTACGACGGCGTCCAGGCGGGACCGCAGGGAGGCGACCAGGTCGGCGGCGCGGGCCTCGGTGCCGGTGGCCTTGCCGAGCGTGCCGACCGACCCGAGCACCTCCTCGAGCGTGTGCGGGTCGATGGTGAGCACCTCGGCGGTGCAGCCGAGGTGCGCGAGCGCGTCGTCGACCACCGAGACGTCGACCGCGCACACCGCGCACAGGTCCTGGGTGACCACGAGGTCGGCGTCCAGGCCGGCCAGCGCGCCCTCGTCGAGGTGGTAGAGGTCCACGCCGTTGCGCATCGCGTCGGCGACGAACCCGTCGATCTCGACCGGGGTCAGCCCCTCGGGCATCGCGCTGGTGGACACGATCGTGCGGCTGCGCGCCTCGGCCGGGTGGTCGCACTCGAAGGTCACCCCGACCACGTCGGCGCCCGCCCCGAGGTCGAACAGGATCTCCGTCGTGGACGGCAGCAACGACACGATGCGCATGCCCCCGATCCTAGGCGCGGACGCCCGGGTGGACGTGGGGGCGGGTGTCCCGGATCGCCTAGGGTTCGTGCGGTGAGCGACCCGTCGACCTGGACCTACGTGCTGCTGGCGCTGGCCGGGCTGTTCGCCGGGTTCGTGGACGCGGTCGTGGGCGGCGGGGGACTGGTGCAGCTGCCCGCGTTGGTGATCGCGTTCCCCGGCGCCGCGCCGGTGCAGATCCTGGCGACCAACAAGCTGGCCGGCACCTGCGGTACGTCGATCAGCTCGCTCACCTACTACCGGCGGGTGCGCCCCGACCCGCGCACGTTCGTGCCGCTGATGGCGGTGGCCTTCGTCGGCTCGGCGCTGGGGGCGGTGGCCGCCTCGCACATCCCGAAGTCGGCGTTCGACCCGATCATCCTGGTCGCGCTCGTGGTGGTCGGCGCCTACGTCCTGTTCAAGCCCGACCTCGGGGGTGTGACCGACCTGCGGTTCAGCGGGCACCGGCACACGCTGGCCGCGGTGGCCGCCGGCTTCACGATCGGGTTCTACGACGGCGCGCTCGGCCCCGGGACCGGGTCGTTCTTCGTGTTCACGCTCGTCGGGCTGCTCGGGTACAGCTTCCTGGAGGCCTCCGCGAAGGCGCGGATCGCCAACTGGGCCACCAACGTCGCCGCGCTGCTGGTGTTCGCGGTGCAGGGGGCGGTGATGTGGCGGGTGGGCCTGGTGGTCGGCCTGTGCAACCTGCTGGGCAGCTACGTCGGGGCCCGCACGGCGGTGTCGCGGGGCAGCCGCTTCGTCCGGGTGTTCTTCGTCGTCGTGGTCTCCGCGTTCATCGTGAAGATCGGCTCGGACGTCGCCCGGGAGTGGCTGTGAGGACGTCGTACGCCACCGTCGCCCGCACCGCCAGCGCGGAGACCGAGGTGAAGCGCTCGCGGTTCCTGTGCCACGTCGAGCGGGTCGCCGACGAGGACGCCGCGCGGGCCGTCGTGGACCGCCTGCGCAAGGAGCACTGGGACGCCCGGCACCACTGCTCGGCGTTCGTGCTCGGCCCGGACGGGGAGGTGCAGCGCTCCAGCGACGACGGCGAGCCCTCGGGCACCGCGGGGGGCGCCGATGCTCGAGGTGCTCCGCGGCCGGGACGTGAGCGACGTGGTCGCGGTCGTCACCCGCTGGTTCGGCGGCACGCTGCTCGGCGCGGGTGGCCTGGTGCGGGCGTACGGCGACGCGGTCCGGGCCGGCCTCGACGCGGCCGGGGTGCGCCGGCGGGTGCTGTCGGAGAGGTACGACGTCCCGGTCGGCCACGCGGAGGCCGGGCGGCTCGAGAGCGACCTTCGGGGACGGGGCGTCGGCGTCCTGGGCGTCGACTACGCCGAGCACGCGACCCTGCACCTCGCGGTGCCGGCCGGCCAGGACCTCGACGCGCTGCTGGCCGAGCTGACCGGCGGTGCGGTGCACGCCGAGCCGACCGGGCAGGAGTGGGTCGACCAGTAGCCTGGCGCCATGACGATCGGGTGGCTGACCGCCTTCCTCGACGGCCCGCAGGACACCGCACCGGCCGCCGAACGGTTCTGGAGCGAGGTCACCGGCACCCGGCTCTCGCCGCGGCGCGGGGACCGGGACGAGTTCGCCACCCTGCTGCCCCCCCGACGGCGACCCGGTCCTCAAGGTCCAGCGCGTGGTCGACCCGGTCCCCGGTGGCCTGCACCTCGACCTGCACACCGAGGACGTCCCCGGCCTCGCCGCGCGGGTCGACGCCCTCGGCGGCAGCACCAGCCCGCACGCGCTCGGCTACGTCGTCTGCGGCTCGCCGGGCGGCCTGACCTTCTGCCTGGTCGGCCACCCCGGCGGGCGTCGTCCGCCGCCTCAGGCCTGGCCGGGCGGGCGCAGCCTCGTCGACCAGGTCTGCCTGGACGTCCCGCCCACCCGGTACGACGCCGAGTGCGCGTTCTGGTCCGATCTGACCGGCTGGCCGCTCACCGCGACCGGGGGCCGCGAGTTCCGGCGGCTCGGGCGTCCCGCGGGGATCCCGCTGGCGGTGCTCATCCAGCGGCTCGACGACGAGCAGCCCGGGGTCACCGCGCACCTCGACCTCGCCTGCGACGACCGCGACGCCGAGGCGGCCCGCCACCAGGCCCTCGGCGCCGTGCTGGTCCGGCGCTGCGACGGGTGGACGGTGCTGCGCGACCCGGCCGGGCGCACCTACTGCGCCACCCGCCGGGCCCCGGGGGAGGTGTGATGGAGATCCGGGAGGCGACCGACGACGACTGGCCGCAGCTCTGGCCGGTGTTCCGGGCCACCGTGCGGGCCGGCGAGACCTACGCCTTCGACCCCGACATGCCCGAGGACGTCGCCCGCGCGATCTGGATGGAGCGGCCCCCGGGCCGCACCGTGGTGGCGGTCGCGGACGGCGAGCTGCTCGGCACCGCGAAGATGGGCCCGAACCGCGGCGGTCGCGGGGCGCACGTCGGCACGGCCAGCTTCATGGTGGCGCCGGCCGCCCGGGGCCGCGGCGTGGGACGGGCGCTGGCGACGTACGTCGTGGACTGGCACCGGCGCGAGGGCTACCGCGCGATCCAGTTCAACGCGGTCGTCGAGACCAACACCGCCGCGGTCGCGCTGTGGAGGTCGCTCGGCTTCACCGTCGTCGGCACCGTGCCCGAGGCTTTCGAGCACCCGGAGCACGGGTACGTCGGCCTGCACGTCATGCACCTGCCACTCGTCTGAGCGACCGGATCGGAGCGGCGCGCCCACCGCCGTGACCGAACCGGCCCGCGGGCGCTACCATGGAAGCAACCCACCCTGGGCGACGCCGCTCGACAACGACGTCCTCTGTCCGGTGGTGGGTGAATCGACCGGCGACTGATGGTCGAGGTTCCACAGCTGGTCGGGCCCGTCGGGTCCGTCCCGTCGATCGCTCGCAGATCCGTGGGACCGCGTCGCGTCGCGGGGTGGCCGACCTGGGCCACTTCGTCCGACGTCGCACCGCTCCCGGTGACGGGCCGGCAGCCGGCGTCGACGTCCCGCCACGGTGAGCGTGGCCGGACACTCCGGAGGAGGAGTCAGTGGCTCGACGAGGCCAGCGCCAGTCCGGCGCCCGCCGCACCGCCCCGCGCACCCAGCGCCGGGTGCGTGACCTGGACAACGACGGCATCATCCCGGTGCTCGCGCGCGCCGTGCGCGAGGTCGAGACCGCCGTCGAGCGGGGTCGCGTGATGCCCTCGGTGCGCACCAAGTTCCAGATCGTCGCGCTGCTCGTCCGCGAGGAGCGCAACCGGGTCAAGGCCGACACCGAGAGCAGCGAGGCGCACCGCGGCGAGCAGCTCAAGCGTCTCGACGGGGTCGCCACGATCCTCGCGAAGACCGCCGCCCGCGACACCTCGCTGCTGCAGCTGCTCGCCGAGGACGCGGAGATCTCCGAGGCCGGCCGCACCCTCAAGCGCGAGATGCTGCAGGCCGCCGGCGTCGAGGCGCCGGTCGAGATCGCGCCCCGCGAGCTGGCCGCCCCGACCGCCGCCGAGCGTCGCGTCGTGCCCCAGTCCGTGGTCGCGCGACAGCTGGCCAACCCGTTCCTGGCACCCGACTTCTCCAACACGCCGGCCCGCCCGGCCGCGCCCCGCCGCCTGGCCACCTGGGAGCTGCTCGGCCCGCTGTTCCGGGCGTTCGAGAACGCCGCCGGCGGCGTCTCCTCCTGCATGCCGCTGCCCGATCCCATCCCGGTCAAGGTGCCGGGCAGCCTCGAGCTGATGCCGCACCAGTCCCGGCTGGTCGCCGCCGCGAAGGCCGGGCACCGCACGTTCCTGCTCGCCGACGAGCCCGGCCTCGGCAAGACCGCGCAGGCGCTGCTGGCCGCGGAGGCCGCGAACGCCTACCCGCTGCTGGTCGTCGTCCCGAACGTGGTCAAGACCAACTGGGCCCGCGAGGCCGGCCTGTGGACCCCGCGCCGCCCGGCGACCGTGATCCACGGCGACGGTGACTCGATCGACGGGTTCGCCGACATCGTCGTGGTCAACTACGAGGTCCTCGACCGGCACGTCGGCTGGCTCGGCGACCTCGGCTTCCGGGGCATGGTCGTCGACGAGGCGCACTTCATCAAGAACAAGACCTCGCAGCGCTCGCAGCACGTGCTGCAGCTCTCCGAGCGGATCCGGACCCGGGTCGCGCGCCCGCTGCTGATGGCGCTGACCGGCACCCCGCTGATCAACGACATCGAGGACTTCCGCGCCATCTGGCAGTTCCTCGGCTGGATCGACGACAAGAAGCCGCGCGCCGAGCTGATGGAGGCGCTGGAGGAGACCGGCCTGACGCCGCTCGACCCGAGCTTCTACCCCGCCGCCCGCAAGAGCGTGATCGACCTCGGCATCGTCCGTCGCCGCAAGGTGGACGTGGCCGCCGACATCCCGGCCCGCCGGATCGCGGACCTGCCCGTCGAGCTCGAGGGCGAGGTCGGCCGCTCGATCCGGGAGGCCGAGCGTGAGCTGGCCCGCCGGCTGGTGTCGCGCTACCGGACCGCCCTGGAGACCCGGACCTCCGGCACCGTGGTCGAGGGCATCGACCACGAGCTGGTGCGCCGGGTCGCCACCTGGGAGCGGGAGGACACCACCACGACCGCGACCGGCGAGAACGTGTTCGGCATGATGCGACGCATCGGCCAGGCCAAGTCCGGCCTCGCCGCCGACTACGCCGCGCAGCTCGCCCGCAGCGTCGGCAAGGTGGTCTTCTTCGCCAAGCACGTCGACGTGATGGACGTGGCCGAGGAGACCTTCGCCAAGCGCGGCATCGGGTACGCCTCGATCCGCGGCGACCAGACCACCCGGACCCGGCAGAAGAACATCGACGCGTTCGTGAACGACCCCGACGTCCATGTCGCGGTGTGCTCGCTGACCGCGGCGGGCGTCGGCCTGAACCTCCAGGTCGCCTCCAACGTCGTGCTGGCCGAGCTGTCCTGGACCGACGCCGAGCAGACGCAGGCGATCGACCGGGTGCACCGGATCGGCCAGGCCGAGCCGGTCACCGCCTGGCGGATCATCGCCTCGCAGACCATCGACACCAAGATCGCCGAGCTGATCGACAGCAAGGCCGGGCTCGCGGCCCGGGCCCTCGACGGCTCCGACGAGGAGATCTCCTCCTCCGCGGACGTCCAGCTCGAGGCCCTCGTGGCGCTGCTCACCGAGGCGCTCTCCACCCCGGAGTGACTTCCGGGTCAGCGGGTGCTGACCCGGAACGCGGAGTACGTCGTGCTCGACGTCGGCGGCGTCGTGAACCGGGCGTTCGGCAGGTACAGCGACCGGCCCGTGCGGGCGATCGTGGTGGGCACGTCGAAGTGCCGCGACCTGATCGTGTCCACCAGCCGGCCGCGGGTGCCCGCACCGTTGAGGTGCACGACGGCGACCCGGTCGAGCTGGTTCTGGACGGCGTACAGGGTCCGGCGGTGCAGCAGCAGCCCGTCGCCGTCGGTGAGCAGGGCGCCGCCGAGGTGCACCCGCCGCGCGACCCCGGTCGCCGGGTCGACCCGGAACAGGAAGCCGGTCGAGGTCTGCACGACGAGCAGCGCCCGGCCGTCCGGGGTGCGGGCGATGCCGTTCGCGTTCAGGTCGGCGGTCTGTTTCCACGCGCCGCCCAGCGAGATGCCCGTGACCTGCTTCGGGCGGGCCAGCCTCCGGCCGAGCGGGACGCGGTACAGCTCGGGGTTGGTGGAGTCGGTGAAGTACGCCGCCCGCGGGGTCAGCACCACGTCGTTGACGAACGTCGGGCGCGCGTCGGTGAACTGGTAGGTGCGCAGCACCTTGCCGGTGCGGGTGTCGACGACCCGGCCGTCGCCCCCGGTGCCGCCGGCCACGAACAGCCGGCCGTGGCCGTCGACCTTCATGCCGAGCGACGGGCTGCCGACCGCCTTGCTGAGCACCCGGCCCGTGCCGGTGCGCAGGTCGGCGGTGTAGATCGCGCCGGTGGCCCGCGACCCGAAGTAGGCGCGGTGGCCGCTGATCGCGATGCCCTCGGGCTGGAAGCCGTCCGGGAGCGGGAGGCGGTCGCGCGGCGGCCGGGCCTGCGCCACCGGCGCGGTGAGCAGGGTGGCCAGCAGGGCGGTGAGGAGCACGAGTGCGGAGCGGCGGAGCGCGGTCGGCGTCATGGCGGGATCCCTTCGTCGCCCCCAACCTAAGCGGGCCGGCGCGGCCCCCGCCAGGGTCAGCCGCGCAGCAGCGCCAGGGCCGCCCGCACCACGTCCCCGTCGATCTTGAGCACCTCGCGGTCGTAGGTGAGCAGCCCGTTGAGCTCGTCCTCCACGTCGGACAGCTGGGTGTAGACGGTGGCCGCCAGACCCCCCGGTACGTCGACCGCGAGCCGTTCGTGCAGCCGGGTGAACGACGCGGCCAGGCCCGGGCCGCTGTCCTCGTGGCCGTAGCCGAAGTCCACCTCGTCGTCGTGCACGTGACCGGTGACGGGCAGGCTGTGGCCGCCGTACTCGCTCAGCGCGACGGCCCGGTGGTCGCGCCGCCGGGGCAGCCGGAACGGCTTCGCGTAGACGTGCAGACTGCGCAGGTCCCCGGCGCCCTGGTCGTGCCAGCCGCTGGCGTGGTCGACCAGGCGGGTGGGGTCCAGGTCCCGGACCCGGTCGGCGACGGCGGCCGCGTCGAACTGCCCCCAGCCCTCGTTGAACGGGACCCAGCAGGCGATGGACGCGACGTTGCGCAGGTGCTCGACCGTCCGGCGCAGCTCCTCGTGGAACAGCGCCCGGCCGGTCTCGTCGGCGCGGCCGGTCAGCGCGCGCCACCGGGTGTCGGGCAGCCGGATCGGGAACCTCCCCGGCCAGGTCACCGCGGCGGTGCGGTAGCGGCCGCCGCCGTTCACCACGTCCTGCCAGACCAGCATCCCGAGCCGGTCGCAGTGGGCGTACCACCGCAGCGGCTCGACCTTGACGTGCTTGCGGAGCATCGTGAACCCGAGCCGCTTCATCGTCGCGATGTCGTGCACCATCGCCTCGTCGGACGGGGCGGTGAGCAGCCCGTCGGGCCAGTACCCCTGGTCGAGCACGCCCACGTGCGGGTAGGGCACCCCGTTGAGCAGCAGCCGGGGCACCCCGTTGGCGTCCGGGCCGACCGCGAAGGACCGCATCGCGACGTACGACGTAACGCGGTCCTGGCCGAGCTCGACGGTGACGTCGTGCAGGAACGGGTCCTCGGGCGTCCAGGGGTGCGGGTCGTCGAGCTGGACCCACGCCGTCCCGCCGGCGGGCACCCGGTGCTCCTGCCCGCCGACGAGCACCCGGGCCACGCCGCCGGACGCGTGCACGGTGACCTCGACGGACCCGTCCGCGAGGTGCGGCACGAGGGTCAGCGCCTCGACGTGCAGGGCCGGCACGGCCTCGAGCCAGACGGTCTGCCAGATGCCGGACTGCGCGGTGTACCAGATGCCGCCGCGGTGCAGCCGCTGCTTGCCCGACGCGTGCTGGGCGCCGTCGCTCCGGTCCCGTACGTCGACCACCAGCTCGTTGTCACCCGGCCGCAGCGCGGCGGTCACGTCGCACGCGAACGGCAGGTAGCCGCCCTCGTTGGCGCCGACCTCGACGCCGTTGAGCCGCACCGTGCAGGTCTGGTCGACGGCCCCGAAGTGCAGCAGCACCCGGCCGTCCACGGCGCGGAACCCGTCCGGCAGCCGCAGCGTGCGCCGGTAGGTCAGCCGCTCGTCGGGCTGCAGCTGCCGGCCCACCCGGGACAGCGGCGCCTCGGGGCTGAACGGGACGACGATGCGCCCGTCGTACCGCGTGGGGAGCGGGGCGCCGGCGGGCGTGATGGCGTAGTCCCACCAGCCGTTGAGGTTGAGGTAGCTGTCCCGGACCAGCTGCGGGCGCGGGTACTCCGGCAGCACGGCGAGGGGGTCGAGGCGACGGCCCCACCGGGTGATCAGGTCGCGGCGCACCCAGGGAGTATCCCTGAGTTGTCAGGCGGTGAGGCGGCCGGAGCCGATCCAGCGCCTGACAACTCGGTGGGTCAGGCGGTCTTCGGGAAGGGGACGCCCGTGGCCGAGTGGCACCGGTAGCCGTGCGGGTTCTTCGCGAGGTACTGCTGGTGCACGTCCTCGGCGTAGTAGTACGTCGGCGACGGCTTGATCTCGGTGGTGATCGCGCCGTACCCGCGCTCGAGCAGCAACGGCTCGTACGCCGCCCGCAGCCGCTTCGCGGTCTCCGCCTGCTCGTCGCTCAGCGTGTAGACCGCCGAGCGGTACTGGGTGCCGATGTCGTTGCCCTGGCGCATGCCCTGGGTCGGGTCGTGGAACTCGAAGAACGCCTTGACCAGGTCCGCGTAGTCGACCTTCGACGGGTCGAACACGACCCGGACGGCCTCGGTGTGACCGGTCTGGCCGGAGCACACCTCCTCGTAGGAGGGGTGCGGGGTGCTGCCGCCGGCGTACCCGACGGACGTCGACCAGACGCCCGGCGTCCGCCAGAAGATCTCCTCGGCGCCCCAGAAGCAGCCCAGCCCGAAGACCGCGACCTCGAAGCCCTCGGGGATGTTGTCCTCGTTCGTCACGACGGGGGTGCCCAGCACGACGTGGTGCTCGGCGAGCGTGAACCACTGCTCGGTGCGGCCCTTGAGGGCCTGGTCCGGCGTGGGCATCTCGAGCTTGCGGCGGTTGAACAGCACTGTCACTCCTCGGGGTCGGTCAGGTGGTTCGCCGTGTACAACGCGCCGGACTGCTCGATCCTTCCCGGCGATAGGCTCCCCGGCATGACCGAGCAGACCCCCGAGCACGCCCAGAAGTCCGGTTTCGAGACGCGGGCGATCCACGCCGGCTACGAGCCCGACGAGATGACCGGTGCGGTGATCCCGCCCATCTATGCGACCAGCACCTACAAGCAGGACGGCGTCGGCGGGATGCGCGGCGGCTACGAGTACTCCCGCAGCGGCAACCCGACCCGCACCGCCCTGGAGGGCAACATCGCGGCCCTCGAGGAGGGGGAGCGCGGGTTCGCGTTCGCCAGCGGGCTGGCCGCCGAGCACACCCTGCTCCAGTCGCTGTGCCGTCCCGGCGACCACGTGGTGATCCCCGACGACGCGTACGGCGGCACCTACCGGCTGTTCGCGAAGGTCGAGCAGCCCTGGGGCCTGGCGCACACCGCCGCACCGGTGTCCGACGTGGACGCCATGCGGGCGGCGATCCGGCCCGGCGAGACGAAGGTGGTCTGGGTCGAGACCCCCACCAACCCGCTGCTGAACATCGGCGACATCGAGGCGCTCGCCGCCGTCGCGCACGACGCCGGCGCGCTGCTCGTGGTGGACAACACCTTCGCGTCGCCGTACCTCCAGCAGCCGCTCACCCTCGGCGCCGACGTCGTCGTGCACTCGACCACGAAGTACTGCGGCGGGCACTCCGACGTCGTCGGCGGCGCCCTCGTGGTCCGCGACCTCGACGTCGCCGAGAAGGTCGCCTTCCACCAGAACTCCATCGGCGCGGTGGCCGGCCCGTTCGACGCCTGGCTGACCCTGCGCGGCCTCAAGACCCTCGCGGTCCGGATGGACCGGCACTGCGACAACGCGGAGAAGGTCGTGGAGTTCCTCGCCGGCGACCCGCGCGTGGCGCAGGTCGTCTACCCCGGCCTGCCCGAGCACCCCGGGCACGCGGTCGCGAGCCGCCAGATGAAGCGGTACGGCGGCATCGTGTCGTTCCGGGTCGCGGGCGGGGAGCAGCAGGCCCTGGACACGTGCGGCCGGGCGAAGGTGTTCACCCTCGCCGAGTCGCTGGGCGGCATCGAGTCGCTGATCGAGCACCCGGGCCGGATGACGCACGCCTCGGTGGCCGGCACCGCGCTCGAGGTGCCCTCCGACCTGATCCGGCTCTCGGTGGGCATCGAGACCGTCGAGGACCTGCTGGCCGACCTCGACCAGGCCCTCGGCGCCGGACCCGTTGGCTGAGGTGCCCGAGCCGCACCCCGACCGGCGGGTCGTCGCCTGCGTGGACTTCGGATCCACGTTCACCAAGGCGGCCCTGGTCGACGTCGGCACCGGCGAGCTGCTGGCGTCGGCCGACCACCGGACCACGATCGACACCGACGTCCTCGACGGCTGGGACGCCTGCCTGGCCCAGCTGGTGGCGGTCGACCCGCGGGCCGCGGGGGCCGAGGTGCTGGCCTGCTCCTCGGCCGGGGGCGGGCTGCGGATCGCGGTCGTCGGCAACGAGGCCCTGGTCACCGCCGAGGCCGGCCGCCGGGTCGCGCTGTCCAGCGGCGGCCGGGTGGTGCACGTGGCCAGCGGGCGGCTGACCCGCGCGGGCCTGCACGAGCTGCGGGCGGCCCGCCCGGACGTGGTGCTGCTCGTCGGCGGCACGGACGGCGGCAACGCCGAGGTGCTGCTGGCCTGCGCCACGACGCTGGCGAGGGCCCGCTGGCGGAAGCCGGTCGTCGTCGCCGGCAACGTGGACGCCCAGCCCGAGGTCGCCGCGCTGCTCGAGGCCTCCGGGACCCCGCACGTGCTCGCCGACAACGTGGTCCCGCAGATCGGCGTGCTCGCCCCGGAGCCGGCGCGCGCGGCGATCCGGGAGATGTTCCTGCGGCACGTGATCGGCGGCAAGCACCTGTCCAGGCGCGCCGACCCCTCGACGGGCACCGGCGCGTTCCTCCGGATGGTCCGCGGCGCCACGCCCGACGTCGTGCTGACCGCGGTCGAGCTGCTGGCCGGCGGCCTCGACGGCGAGCGGCCGGGAGCCGGGGACGTGGTCGTGGTCGACGTGGGCGGGGCCACCACCGACGTGCACTCGGTGATCGAGCTCGATCCCGAGGACGCCGGCCTGGCCCGCGAGGTGGTCGCCACCGTCCCGGTCAGCCGGACCGTCGAGGGCGACCTCGGGATGCGCTGGAGCGCCGTGCACACCGTCGAGGAGGGTCTCGCGGCCGGGCTGGTCGAGGACGCCGACCGGATGCGTGCCGCCGCCGGCGTACGACGGGCCGACCCCGCGTTCCTGCCCGGCTCCGAGGCGGAGCGTCACGACGACGAGGCGATCGCCACCGCCGCGGTAGGGGTGGCGCTGCGCCGGCACGCGGGACGGTCCCAGGTGGCGTACTCGTCGGCCGGGCGCGTCGTGGAGCGCAGCGGCAAGGACCTGCGCGAGGTCGACCTGCTCGTCGGGTCCGGCGGGGTGCTGCGCAACAACCCCGACGAGGTCGCCGAGCGCGTCCTCGGGTCGGTCACCGGGGAGGACGTGCCGGGCGGCTGGCAGCTGCCGCGCGCGCCGCGCACGCTGGTCGACCACGACTACGTGCTGGCCGCGGCCGGCCTGCTCGCCCCGACCCACCCGGAGGCCGCGCACGCCCTTCTGGCGCGGCTGCGAGGGGCCACCGCATAGCCTGACCCCATGGGAGTAGGGAGCAGGGTGACGTCGGGCATGTCCCGTCTCAAGCTCACCCAGCAGCGCAAGTCCGACGAGCGGTTCGCCGAGCGGTTCGCCCAGCAGTGGGCCTCCATGCGTGCCGAGCGGAAGCCCGAGGAACCGGTCGGCATCCGGGCGGGAGTGACGAACTACAGCCGTGCCCAGGTGCCCTACGGCATGGACCTGGCCGCGGCCTGGTCCTGGCGCTTCCTGGTGCTGGTCGCCGCGGGGTACATCGTGGCCCGCGGCATCTCGATGTTCTCGGTGGTGGTGTTCCCGCTGGTGATCGCGCTGCTGCTGACCGCGCTCGTCGTACCGGTGGTGGAGGCGCTGGTCCGGCTGCACATCCCGCGCGGGGTGGCGGCGCTGCTCGCGGTGATCGGCAGCATCGCGCTGATCGCGCTGCTGCTGACGTTCGCGGGCCAGCAGATCGCGCAGGGGGCCAGCGACCTGTCCAAGCAGGTGGTCACCGGCCTCGAGCAGATCCGGGTCTGGCTCAAGACCGGCCCGCTGCAGGCCAGCGACAGCCAGATCAACGCCTACCTGAAGTCCGCCCAGGACGCCGTCACGTCCTCGAACACCAAGATCGTCAGCCGGCTCACCGAGGTGGGCACGGCGGTCAGCCACATCGTGGCGGGCTTCTTCATCATCTTGTTCGCGACCTACTTCTTCCTCGCCGACGGCAACCGGATCTGGTCGTGGGTGGTCCGGATCTTCCCGCGCGCGTCCCGCTCCCGCGCGGACTCCTCGGGCCGGATCGCCTGGACCTCGCTGACCGCGTTCGTCCGGGCGACCGTGCTGGTCGCGTTCACCGACGCGGTCGGCGTGATGATCGTGGCGGCGATCCTGGGGGTGCCGTTCGTCTTCGCGATCGGCGTGCTGGTGTTCATCGGCGCCTTCATCCCGATGATCGGCGCGCTGCTGTCCGGCTCGGTGGCGGTGCTGGTCGCGCTGGTCGCCCAGGGCCCGGTCGTCGCGCTGATCATGCTCGGCGGCGTGGTCGCCGTGCAGCAGCTCGAGGCGCACGTCCTGCAGCCGTTCCTGATGGGCCGGCTGGTCTCGGTGCACCCGCTCGGCGTGATCGTGGCGATCGCGATGGGGGTGCTGGTCGCGGGCATCGCCGGCGCGCTGGTCGCCGTCCCCCTGGTCGCCGCCCTGAACGCGGTGGTGCTGCACCTCGCGGACACCGCCCGCACCGAGCGCGAGGTCGAGCAGGAACCGCTCGGCGACGCCACCTGACCCGTCCCGTGACGACGAGAGCCCGGACCCCACCAGGGGTCCGGGCTCTCGTGCGAGGCGGGATCAGTGCGCGGCGACGACCTCGGCCTCGGCGTCCTCGGCCCCGGCCGGCGGCGTGGCGTCGCGAGTCGCGAGCGGCTTCTCCTTGAGGAAGAACGCCACCGCGAGCGCCACCGCCACCAGGGGTACGGCGGACAGGAACACGTCGTGCAGCGAGGCCGCGAAGGCCCCGGTGACCAGGCTGTGCACCGGCTCGGGCAGCGCCTTGATCGCCTGCACGTTGTTGGCGACGTCGCCGACCTTGCCGGTCGCCGACCCGGCCGGGACGTCCTTGAGGGCGTCGGCGATGTGCACCGCGAGCCGCGAGGACAGGACCGCGCCGAACAGCGCGGTGCCGAACGAGCCGCCCATCTGCCGGAAGAACGTGACCGAGCTGGTGGCCACCCCGATGTCGGAGCGCTCGACGGAGTTCTGCACGACCGTGATCAGCACCTGCATGGTGAACCCGAGGCCGGCGCCGAGGACGTACATCGACAGGCCCGCGAACCAGTAGGGCGAGCTGTCGGTGAGCTGCGAGAGCATCACCAGCGCGACGATCACGATGCTGGAGCCCAGGATCGGGAAGATCTTGTAGCGCCCGTTGCGGCTCATCATCTGGCCCGCCGCGATCGAGGTGCTGAAGAGCCCCACGACCATCGGCAGCATCGCCAGGCCGGACTTGGTCGGGCTCATCCCGTCGACGACCTGGAGGTAGACCGGCAGGAAGATCATCGAGCCGAACATCGCGATGCCGATCAGGAAGCCGAACAGGTTGGAGATCGCGAAGATCGAGTTGCCGAACAGCCGCATCGGCAGGATCGGCTCCGTGGCGCGCAGCTCGACGAGCACGAACGCGACGGCGAGGACCGCACCGGCGACCAGCAGGCCGATGCCGAGGCCGGAGCCCCAGCCGTGGTCCGGACCGGCCCAGGCGGTGTAGAGCAGGAACGAGGACACCGAGCCGACGACGAGCGCCGCGCCGAGGTAGTCGATGGAGTGGTTGCGACGTACGTGCGGCATCTTCAGCGCGGCGGAGGTGATCACCAGCGCGACCAGGCCGATCGGCACGTTCATGTAGAAGATCCACTGCCAGCCGGGGCCGTCGGCGAAGAACCCGCCGAGGACCGGGCCGAGCACCGAGGAGGTGCCGAAGACCGCGGCGAAGTAGCCCTGGTAGCGACCGCGCTCGCGCGGCGGGATGATGTCGCCGATCACGGCGAGCGCCAGGGACATCAGGCCACCGCCACCGAGGCCCTGGACCGCGCGGAACGCGATCAGCTGCTCGATGTTCTGGGAGAACCCGGCGAGCAGCGAGCCCGCGATGAACGTGACGATCGCGATCTGGAAGAGCAGCCGGCGGCCGTAGAGGTCGGAGATCTTGCCCCACAGCGGGGTGGAGGCGGTCGCGGTCAGCATGTAGGCGGTGACGACCCAGGACAGCTTGTCCAGGCCGCCGAGCTCGGAGGTGATCCGGGGCAGCGCGGTGCCGACGATGCTCTGGTCCAGGGCGGCCAGGAACATGCCGGTCATCAGGCCGCCCATGACCACGAGGATCTGCTTGTGGCTCAGGTAGCCGTTGGAGTCGGGGGTCATGCGGAGGTCTCCTGCGGGTGCGTGGGGAGGTCGGTGGGGGAGTCGGGGTGGGTCAGCAGGCTCTCCACGAGCCGCTGGAGCAGGGCGCGCAGCGTCTCGCGCTCGTCGGCGGTGAAGCCCTCGAGGGCGGTGGCTACGACGTGCCGGCGGGTCTCGAAGCCCTGGGCCAGGCAGCTGCTGCCGTGCTCGGAGACAGCGACCCGGCTGGCGCGGCCGTCGTCGGGGTCCTCGGTGCGCTCCAGCAGGCCCTTGTCCTCGAGCTGGCGGGCGTGCCGGCTCACCGTGGAGGCGTCCAGGCCGAGCACCTGGGCCAGCGCGGACAGCCGCATCGGGCCCTGGTGGGTGAGCAGCTTGAGGATCGGGAACGCCGAGTAGTCGATGGCGTCGCCCGGCTGGCGCTGCCGCATCCGCCGGCCGAGCGCCATCATCAGGCTCAGCAGCGCGTCCTCGGCCGTCTCCGGCGCGGGGATCGGCTCGGTGAGCACGAACGGAGAAGATTGCATGCCACAAGCATACGGGTCGTTGCGTGAGCCATGCATGTTTTTGCGATGTGGGTCCGGTCACCCGTCGCGGGACCGCGACCGGCAGGTCCTAGGGTGGGCGCCATGACCGATGTCGCAGCCGGCCCGGGCGCCGTACGGATCCCCACCCTCGCCGACATCGAAGTGGCCCGCGACGCGCTCCGCGGCGTCTCCATCTACACCCCCATGGAGGAGTCCCGCTGGCTGTCCGGGACCGCCGGGGGGCCGGTGCTGATCAAGGCCGAGAACCTCCAGCGCACCGGCTCGTTCAAGATCCGCGGCGCCTACCTGCGGATGAGCCGGCTGTCGCCGGCGGAGAAGCGGGCCGGCGTGGTGGCCGCCAGCGCCGGCAACCACGCACAGGGCGTCGCGCTGGCCGCGCAGATGCTCGGCATCCACGCCACCGTCTACATGCCCGAGGGAGCGCCGATCCCCAAGGAGAAGGCCACCCGGGGGTACGGCGCCGAGGTCCGGTTCCACGGGCACAGCGTCGACGAGGCGCTGGTCGCGGCCAAGCAGTTCGCGCACGAGACCGGTGCCGTGCTGATCCACCCGTTCGACCACTTCGACATCGTCGCCGGCCAGGGCACCTGCGGCCTGGAGATCCTCGAGCAGTGCCCCGAGGTGAAGACCGTGATCGCCTCCGCGGGCGGCGGCGGCTTCCTGGCCGGCATCGCGACCGCGGTCAAGGGCCTGCGTCCCGACGTCCGGGTCGTCGGCGTGCAGGCCGAGGGCGCCGCGGCGTACCCCGCCTCGCTGGAGCAGGGCGTCCCGGTGCCGCTCGGGAAGATGTCCACGATGGCCGACGGCATCGCGGTCGGCTGCCCCGGCGAGGTGCCGTTCGCCGCGATCCAGCAGTACGTCGACCAGATCGTCACGGTCAGCGAGGAGTCCCTGTCCCGGGCGCTGCTGATGCTGCTCGAGCGGGCCAAGCTCGTCGTGGAGCCCGCGGGCGCGGCGGCGGTCGCGGCGATGCTCGACGACCCGACGGCCTTCGAGACGCCCGCCGTGGTCGTGCTCTCCGGCGGCAACGTCGACCCGCTGCTGCTGATGCGGGTGATCCGGCACGGCATGGCGGCCGCCGGGCGGTACCTCGTCTTCCGGGCCCGGATCCCCGACGTGCCCGGCGGGCTGGCGCAGCTGCTCAACGAGATCGCCGGCGTCTCCGCCAACGTGCTCGACGTGGTGCACGAGCGGACGTCGGCGAGCCTGCACCTCGACGAGGTGGAGGTGCAGCTCCAGGTCGAGACCCGCGGGGTCGAGCACGCCGACCGGGTGCTCGCGCACCTGCGCGCCTGCGGCTACGCGATCGCCCAGTAGGGCCCGCCGGAGGCGCCGGGTGGACGCACGAACGGCCCGGGGCGAGGTCGCCACGGGCCGTTCGTCGGGTCTGGGTCAGCCGGCGTAGGGCACGGCGTCGACGATCTCGACCTCGAGCTTCTTGCCGTTCGGCGCCTCGTAGGTGACGGTGTCACCCTTCTTCTTGCCGATGATCGCCGAGCCGAGCGGGCTCTGCGGGGAGTACACCTTCACGCCTTCGGTGGTGTCCTCCATCTCGCGGGCACCGAGGAGGAAGGTCTCCACCTCGTCGTCGCCGGCGAACTTGTAGGTCACGGTCATGCCGGGCTCCACGACGCCGTTGTCGGCCGGGGTCTCACCGACCTCCGCGCGCCGCAGCATGTCCTCGAGCTGGCGGATGCGGGCCTCGGTCTTGCCCTGCTCCTCGCGCGCCGCGTGGTAGCCGCCGTTCTCCTTGAGGTCACCCTCGTCGCGGGCCGCGCTGATGCGGGCGACGACCTCGCTGCGGACGGGTCCGCGCAGGTTGTCGAGCTCCGCCTGGAGCTTGTCGAAGGCCTCCTGCGTCAACCAGATGATCTTCTGCTCGCTGCTGGCCTGGGTCACGGTGAAGCTCCTGTGCTTGGTCGGGGGCCGGTGGGCGCGCACGCTCCACCGGTCGTTTTCAGGCAAGTGACTGAGTCTAACAAGCACGGGGCTGCCCACCCCAATTACCGCCGGACCGGTTCAGCGGGCCTGCCGCTGGCCGGCGGAGGTGCAGCCGACCAGGTCGACGCTGGTCGCGCGGCGCTCGGTGCGCACCGTGGAGGAGAGCGTGACCACCTTCGCCGGCCCGGGCGGCACCGGCACGGTCAGCTCGCCGACCGTGGAGTGGTCCTCCGCCGACGCGCGGAGCAGGCAGGACGCCGCCACCCCCGGGTCCCGGCGTACGACGGTGTAGCGGGCCACCGCGGCGTGCTGGCCGTCGATGTCGAACCCCACGATCTGCGAGGTGACCTGGGGCCGGGCGTGGAACATCACCACCCACGCGAGCCAGGCCAGGGCCACCACGGCGAGCGCGACGACACCCGCGACCAGGAGCGGGCGGCGCGCCCGGGAGGGCGTGCCGTACCGCTCGGACAGATCGGACGCAGAGGCACTCACGCCACCATCCTAGAATCGACCCCATGCTCCGACTCATGCACGTCCACGCCCACCCCGACGACGAGTCGAGCAAGGGCGCGGCCAGCACCGCCAAGTACGTCGCCGAAGGGGTCGACGTGCACGTCGTCACCTGCACCGGCGGCGAGCGCGGCTCGATCCTGAACCCCGCGATGGACCGCCCCGACGTGCTCGAGAACATCTCCGCGATCCGGCGCGACGAGATGGAGGCGGCCCGGGCGATCCTCGGCGTCCGGCAGGACTGGCTGGGCTTCGTGGACTCCGGGTGGCCCGAGGGCGACCCGAAGCCGCCGCTGCCCGAGGGCTGCTTCGCGCTGGTCCCGGTCGAGGAGGCCGCCGAGCCGCTCGTCCGGCTGATCCGCAGCTTCCGTCCGCACGTGATGACGACGTACGACGAGAACGGCGGCTACCCGCACCCCGACCACGTGATGTGCCACACCGTCAGCCTCGCGGCCTTCGAGGCGGCCGGCGACCCGGACCGCTACCCCGACGCGGGCGAGCCGTGGCAGCCGCTCAAGCTCTACTACCACCACTCCTTCCACCGGGAGCGCACCGTCGCGCTGCACGAAGCGATGCTCGCGGCCGGCCTGGAGTCGCCCTACGCCGAGCGCCTGGAGGAGTGGAAGCCCGACCCGGTGCACGCCGCCCGGATCACCACCAAGGTGCCGTGCGCGGAGTACTTCCCGGTCCGGGACCGTGCGCTGCTCGCGCACGCCACCCAGATCGACCCGGACGGCGCCTGGTTCGCCTGCCCGATGGACATCCACCAGAAGGCCTGGCCGACCGAGGACTACGAGCTCGCCCGCAGCCTGGTGGACAGCGAGCTGCCCGAGGACGATCTCTTCGCGGGCGTCCGGGGCCTGGCTGAGAGGATGGAGGCATGAACACCCTCCTCGCAGCACTCGTGCTGGTGCACGCGGCCGTCGACAAGGCCCCGGACCCCGAGGACGTCAAGCCCGGCTGGCTCGGCTTCGGCGTCTTCCTCGCCCTGGCCTTCGCCGTCTTCCTGCTCTGGATGAGCATGCGCAAGCAGCTGAAGAAGGTCGACTTCGAGGTCCCGGGCGACGAGCCCGCGGAGCGGCCCGGCGGCGCGCCCGGCACCGGCACCCCGCACACGACCTAAGCGTTCGCTGAGGTCGCCGTTGACCTGACCCGCCCGGTCGGCCGATGCTCGGGTGATGGACGCCCCGGTGGCACATCCGCGCGACGTGACGGCCTGGCACGGCGCGTCCGCGGTCTGCATGGCGCTGATGCTGGTCGCCGCCGTCCCCGGCTGGTTCGCCGGCGCCGGCACGGCCCTCTTCGCGGCCGGCCTGGGCTGGTGCGGCGTGCAGCTGGCCCGGCGTACCTCCCCGGCGACGTACCTCCGGCTGGGGGTCTGCTGCCTGGCGATGGTGCTGATGCTGCGGCCCCGGGACGCCGGCGCGGCCACGCACGCGGGCCACGCAGGCCACGAGATGGCGATGCCCGCGGCCGGGCCGTCCGCCGGCGCGGTGCTGGTCGCGCTGGCGCTGCTGGCCGTCGTGGTCCTGGCCGTGCGCGAGGCGGCGGTCGCCTCCGGCCGGGGTACGTCGCGGCTCGGCCCGGCCTGCGAGGGCGTGCTCGCGGGGTCGATGGCCGTGATGCTGGTCGGCCTGGTCTGAACCACCCGCCGGCGATCCGCCCGAATCAACAAGACGCTGAGGTCGCTGTTCACGGCGCCGCCGCCCGGATCGAAGGTGACGTGACGACGGTCACGTCGCTCACGTCGCTCACTCAGGGCCACACGACCGGGAGCCCCGGGCCGCCAGCGGAACCGCTCAGCCAGTGCGCACCACGCGGACCAGGGCGTCGTACGCCGTCCGCGCACCCTCGCCGGTGTGCTGGTGCGCCGGGTCGGTGTCCGGGACCACCCGGCGCACCCGCTCGGCCCGCTCGACCTCGAAGCGCTCGCCGTCCAGGTCCCCGAGGACCTCCTCGGCGGTGTAGAGCACCGAGGCGTCGGTCGGGCCGCCGGTGCCCTCGGTGAGGTTCGTGGTGTCGTGGGCGACCAGGAAGAAGGTGCCGCCCACCCGCAGCGCCCCGAACGCCCGTCGTACGGCGGTGCGGCGCTCGTCCTCGGCCAGCTGGAGGTAGGCGAGCACCACGAGGTCGTAGGGCACCGGCCCGCTCTCGAAGTCCAGCACGTCGCCGTGCACCCAGTCGACGTGCAAGTCCCGCCCGCGCTCGTGCCGCTCCTGCAGCGCCCGGCCCTTGTCGAGCCCGGCCAGCGAGAAGTCGACGGCGGTCACCTCCCAGCCCTGCTCGGCCAGCCACAGGGCGTTGCGGCCCTCACCGGCGGCCAGGTCGGCCGCCCGGCCCGGGCTCAGGCCGGCCAGCTCGGAGGCCACGAACTGGTTGGGCGTCGCCGACCAGACCAGCTCGGAGGCGGCGTACCGCTCGTCCCACGCGCGTGCGTCCATGCGGCCGAGGCTAGTGCCTCAGGCCTCGGGGCTGCCGTTCTGCTGGGCGGCGACCGCCGCGTGCACCTCGGCCATGTCCAGGCCCTTGACGGCGCCGATCAGCTCGTCGAGGGCGGTCGGCGGCAGCGCGCCGGGCTGGGAGAACACCAGCACGCCCTCGCGGAAGGCCATCAGCGTCGGGATGGAGGTGATGTTCGCGGCGCTGGCCAGCGCCTGCTCGGCCTCGGTGTCGACCTTGGCGAACACCACGTCGGGGTTCGCCTCGGACGCCTTCTCGAAGGTGGGGGCGAACTGGCGGCACGGGCCGCACCACTCCGCCCAGAAGTCCACGAGGACGATGTCGTTGTCCGCAACGGTCTTCTCGAACGCTTCGGCGGTGAGCTGGGTGGTTGCCACGGTGTGATCCCTCGTCTCTGTCGGGTGGGTCGTTGTGCCCAACAACGGGCCGGCCGTGCTTCTTCCCCCGTGTGCAACGGTGGGACGCATGCCGAACCGACTGGCCGCCGCGACGAGCCCCTACCTCCTCCAGCACGCCGACAACCCGGTGGACTGGTGGGAGTGGTCCCCCGAGGCCTTCGCCGAGGCGCGCGAACGCGACGTGCCGGTGCTGCTGTCGGTCGGGTACGCCGCCTGCCACTGGTGCCACGTGATGGCCCACGAGTCGTTCGAGGACGAGGCCACCGCCTCCTACATGAACGAGCACTACGTGAACGTCAAGGTGGACCGGGAGGAGCGCCCGGACGTGGACGCGGTCTACATGGCCGCGACGACCGCGATGACCGGTCAGGGCGGCTGGCCGATGACCGTGGTGCTCGACCACGAGGGCGCACCGTTCTTCGCCGGCACCTACTTCCCGGACCAGCCCCGGCAGGGCCAGCCCGCGTTCCGGCAGGTCCTCGCGGCGCTCTCGGAGGCCTGGACGAACCGCCGCGAGGAGGTCGCCACCGTGGCCGCGGACGTTGCCGGCCACCTGCGCCAGGCGGTCGCGCTGTCGGGGGAGGACCCGCTCGACGAGGAGCTGCTGGCCGGCGCCGTCCGGTCGCTGGCCGGCGACTTCGACGCCGCGAACGGCGGCTTCGGGACGGCCCCGAAGTTCCCGCCCTCGATGGTGCTGGAGTTCCTGCTCCGGCACGCCGCCCGGACCGGTGCCCCGAACGCGTCCGGGATGGCCGACCGCACGCTGCGCGCGATGGCCCGCGGCGGGCTCTACGACCAGCTCGCGGGCGGGTTCGCGCGCTACTCGGTCGACCCCGGCTGGGTGGTGCCGCACTTCGAGAAGATGCTCTACGACAACGCCCAGCTGCTCGGGGTGTACGCGCGCTGGTGGCGGCAGACCGGCGACCCGCTGGGCGAGCGGGTGACCCGGCAGACCGCGGACTTCCTGCTCGCCGAGCTGCGCACGCCCGAGGGCGGGTTCGCCTCGGCGCTGGACGCCGACACCGAGGGTGTGGAGGGGAGGTTCTACGTCTGGACGCCCGGCGAGCTCGTCGAGGTGCTCGGCGCCGACGACGGCGCCTGGGCCGCCGCGCTGCTGGAGGTCACCACGGACGGCACGTTCGAGCACGGCCAGTCCACGCTGCAGCTGCTCGCCGACCCCGACGACCCCGACCGCTGGGAGTCGGTGCGCGGCCGGCTGCTCGCGGCCCGGGGGCACCGGGTGCGCCCGGCCCGCGACGACAAGGTGGTAGCCGCCTGGAACGGCCTCGCGATCGCGTCCCTCGCCGAGGCGGGGGTCCTGCTCGGCGAGCAGCGGTACGTCGACGCGGCCGTCGACGCGGGACGGCTGATCGTCGACCGGCACCTGGACGGGAACCGCCTGCGCCGGGTCTCCCGGGACGGCGTCGTCGGCCGGCACGACGGCGTGCTGGAGGACTACGCCTGCGTGGCGTCGGGCGCGCTGGCCCTGCTGTCGGCCACCGGCGACGTGACCTGGCTGGCGACCGCACGCACCCTGCTGGACGTCGCGCTGACGGGCTTCGCGGCCGGGGACGGCGGCTTCTTCGACACCGCGGCGGACGCCGAGCCGCTGCTGTCGCGACCCCGCGACCCCTCCGACAACGCCAGCCCCTCGGGGCAGTCGGCGCTCGTGCACGCGCTGCTCGGCTACGCCGCGGTCACCGGCTCCGGACGGCACCGCGACGCCGCCGAAGCCGCGCTGCGCAACGTCCGCACGCTCGCCGAGCGCGTCCCGCGCTTCGCCGGCTGGTCGCTGGCCGCCGCGGAGGCCGCGCTGTCCGGTCCGCTCGAGGTGGCGGTGGTGGGCGCCGACGGCGACCCGGCCCGCGCCGAGCTGGTCCGCGTGGCCCGCGCGTCCTCGGCGCCCGGCCTGGTCGTGGTGGCGGGGGAGGCCTCCGGGGGGGGAGCCCGACCCGCGGGCGGTGCCGCTGCTGGACGGGCGGGGCCTCGTGGACGGCCGCCCGGCGGCGTACGTCTGCCGGGGGATGGTGTGCGACCGGCCGGTCACCGACCCGGCCGAGCTGGCCCGCGCCCTCGGCGTCCGGGGCTGACGGAACGGGTCGGGACACAGCGAAGGGGAAGGCGCGGACGCCTTCCCCTTCGAGAGTTCGTGGTTCGTCAGGGCCCTTCGGGCTCATGGTGTGATCGCCTGGGTGACATGCGTGGCACCTCCGCTCGATCAGGTGAAAACCGTATCTTTCGACGGTAGACCCGTCGGCGGCGCCAGTAAAGGGGCGACGCCGTTTCAGCGCAGCGAGTACGTCGCGATCGAGACGCCCACGTAGTGCGTCACGAACGCCGCGATCGTGAGGGTGTGGAACACCTCGTGGAAGCCGAACCAGCGCGGCGAGGGGTTCGGCCGCTGGAAGCCGTAGACCACGCCACCGACCGTGTAGAGCCCGCCGCCGACCGCCATCAGCACCCACACGGCGGTGTTCGCGTGCGCCACGAAGTCCCCGAAGTAGAAGACCGCGGCCCAGCCCAGCGCCATGTAGATCGGGGTGTAGAGCCAGCGGGGCGCGTCGTTCCAGAACACCCGGAACAGGACGCCGAGCACCGCACCCGTCCAGACCACGCTGAGCAGGACGACCCGGTCGGTGCCCTGGAGCAGCAGCAGCGTGAACGGCGTGTAGCTGCCGGCGATGAGCAGGAAGATGTTCGCGTGGTCGAAGCGGCGCAGGAACCGCCACACCCGCGGGCTCCAGGTGCCCCGGTGGTAGATCCCGGAGACGGTGAACAGCACCAGAGCCGAGGTCGCGAAGACCGCGGAGCCGATCCGGCTCGAGGCGGTGGGGGACAGGGCGACCAGGACGATGCCGGCGGCCAGGGTCAGCGGGGCGCTGGCGGCGTGGATCCAGCCGCGCAGGTGCGGCTTGACCTCGCCGAGGGTCTCGCGGACCTGGTCGCCGATGCGCTCGGTGACGCCGGACGTGGCGGCGACGATGCGTTCGGTGCGGGGACTCATCCGGCAACGGTAGCGGCGCGGACCCACGCGCACCGCCGTCCGGCCGAGTAAGGTTGCTCACCGTGGCGGACTGGAAGCGCGGGCTCCGGCGGGTGATCTATCCCGCCTACGAGGCGCGGGTCGTGCGCCGTCTGCCGGCCGACCGGCTGCCCCGGCACGTCGGGGTGATGCTGGACGGCAACCGCCGGTGGGCGAGGGCCGTCGGTCGCGACGCCGAGCACGGTCACCGGGCCGGTGCCGCGAACATCTCCCCGCTGCTCGAGTGGTGCGACGAGCTCGGCGTGAAGGTGGTCACCCTGTGGCTGCTCTCCACCGACAACCTCAACCGCCCCGCGGCCGAGCTGAACCCGCTGCTGGCGATCATCGAGGAGGTCGTCACCGACCTCGCCGCCGAGGGACGCTGGCGGCTGCACCCGGTCGGGGCGCTCGACCTGCTGCCCGCGGAGACCGCGCGACGGCTCAAGGAGGCCACCGAGGCGACCCGCGACGTCGACGGCATCATCGTCAACATCGCCGTCGGGTACGGCGGCCGGCGCGAGATCGCGGACGCCGTACGTTCGCTGCTGCAGGAGCACGCGTCCAAGGGCACCTCGATCGAGGAGCTCGCGGAGATCCTCGACGTCGACCACATCGGCGAGCACCTCTACACCAAGGGCCAGCCCGACCCGGACCTGGTGATCCGGACCTCCGGGGAGCAGCGGCTCGGCGGGTTCCTGCTCTGGCAGAGCGCGCACAGCGAGTTCTACTTCTGCGAGGCCTACTGGCCGGACTTCCGGCGGGTGGACTTCCTGCGCGCCGTCCGGGCGTACGCCGAGCGCGAGCGGCGCTACGGGGCCTGAGCGGTGGGCCGGCCTCCTGACCTCGTCGCAGCGGGTCACCGCGGATTCTTAACCTCCCCGTCATCACGCGTGCGGGCGTGTCGTGCGACAACCGTCGTGCGGCAGGCTTACTTTCGAAGCGATGGCGAGTGGGGAAGCTCGCCGTTTCGGGAGGCCCGTTCGTGAGCAGTCGCGACCTAGCTCGACTTGTCGAGACCCGGAAGTCCGCACTCGGACTTTCGGGCCTGATCCCGGTCCGTGTGCGTGACCTAACAGGACCGGGGTGCGGGTGCGCGCGTCGGTTCGCGAGGGGATGAACCGTGGTCGAAAGCTCGAGCCCCACCTCGTCAGCAGCCTCACCCGTGACGTCCGCGCCGACGGGGGCGACGGGGTCGACGGTGCCATCGGGGCCGTCGGTGCCATCGGGGCCGTCGGGGCCGCGTCGTCCCGCCCGGACCGCGTCACCCGTGCCCGGCACCCGCACCTACGTCCTCGACACCAGCGTGCTGCTCGCCGACCCCGGCGCGCTCCGCCGGTTCGAGGAGCACGAGGTGGTCCTGCCGGTGGTGGTGATCACCGAGCTCGAGGGCAAGCGCAACCACCCCGAGCTGGGGTACTTCGCCCGCGCCGCGCTGCGCTCGCTCGACGAGCTGCGGGTCCTGCACGGCCGCCTCGACGAGCCCGTCCCGGTCGGTGAGCACGGCGGCACGATCCGGGTCGAGCTCAACCACACCGACCCGACCTCGCTGCCCTCGGGCTTCCGGCTCGGCGACAACGACTCACGGATCCTGGCGGTCGCCTCCAACCTCGCCGAGGAGGGCTTCGAGGTCACCCTGGTCTCCAAGGACCTCCCGATGCGGATCAAGGCCTCGGCCGTCGGGCTCGACGCCCAGGAGTACCTCGCCGAGCTCGCCGTGGAGTCCGGCTGGACCGGGATGGCCGAGATGGAGGTCGGCGCGGCCGAGCTCGACGAGCTGTACGACGACGGGGTGCTCGACCTGGAGCCGGCCCGGGAGCTGCCCTGCCACACCGGGCTGGTGCTGCTCTCGGACCGGGGCAGCGCGCTGGGCCGGGTGAAGGCCGACAAGCAGGTGCACCTCGTGCGCGGCGACGCGAGCGCCTTCGGGGTGCACGGCCGCTCGGCCGAGCAGCGGATCGCCCTCGAGCTGCTGCTCGACCCCGAGGTCGGCATCGTGTCGCTCGGCGGCCGGGCCGGCACCGGCAAGTCGGCGATGGCGCTGTGCGCGGGCCTCGAGGCGGTGATGGAGCGCCGCCAGCACAAGAAGGTGGTGGTCTTCCGCCCGCTGTTCGCGGTCGGCGGCCAGGAGCTCGGCTACCTCCCCGGCAACGAGAACGAGAAGATGTCCCCCTGGGGCCAGGCGGTCTTCGACACCCTGGGCGCGCTGACCACCCCGGACGTCATCGACGAGGTGCTCGACCGCGGGATGCTCGAGGTGCTGCCGCTCACGCACATCCGCGGCCGCTCGCTGCACGACGCCTTCGTGATCGTGGACGAGGCCCAGTCCCTCGAGCGCAACGTGCTGCTCACCGTGCTGTCCCGGATCGGCGCCAACTCCAAGGTGGTGCTCACCCACGACGTGGCGCAGCGCGACAACCTCCGGGTCGGCCGGCACGACGGTGTGGTCGCCGTGGTCGAGAAGCTCAAGGGCCACCCGCTGTTCGCGCACGTCACCCTCACCAGGTCCGAGCGCTCGCCGATCGCGGCGCTGGTGACCGAGATGCTGGAGAACGTCGTCCTGTAACGATTTCCACACCCTGCGGCACCCTCGCGGCGTTCCTGAGCCGCCGGCCGACCCCGTCGCGACGGGAGCGGCCGGCGGTTTCGTCGGTCCGGGACGGCCGGCGGTGCGGGATCGGCGGGCACGGGCGGCATCTCGCGAAAAATCTTCGTTCGGGCGTGTATCTGCCCACTTCGGGGTCATCGTCTCGACTGGTGGACATTCCTGGTCACGCTCAGGTCACGACGCTGCATGTCGTGGACACCCGGGAGTGGGGGCTGTAGAAAAAGCCTGTTCGCCCGGTGTGGCCCCTGTCACATGCCATGTCGGGTGTGCACCCGACACGAGCGAAGGGAGCCGCACATGCGGCGCAAGGCAATGGCTGTTGCAGTGGCAGCCACCACATTCTTCGGGCTGGCAGCCTGTGGCGGAGGGGACAGCGGCGGCGCGTCCTCGTCCACCAAGATCGAGGGCGTCGGTCCGATCACGCTGGTCCAGGGCAAGGACACCTCCGGCTTCGTGCAGGGGGGTCCTGGACAAGTGGAACGCGAAGAACCCGGACCAGAAGGCCCGGCTGATCGAGCTCCCGCAGGACGCGGACTCGCAGCGCGAGAAGATGATCCAGAACGCCCAGACCAAGTCCGACGCCTACGACGTGCTGGTCACCGACGTCGTGTGGACCTCGGAGTTCGCAGCCAACCGCGTGCTGATCCCGCTCCCCGAGAGCGAGTTCCCGCTGGACAAGATGCTGAAGCCCGTCGTCGACACGACGAAGTACCTCGACAAGTTCTACGCGGCGCCCTCGTCGTCCGACGGCGGCATGCTCTACTACCGCACCGACCTGCTCAAGGGCGCCGGGATCACCGACCCGCCGAAGACGTGGGACGAGCTGATCGCGGACTGCAAGAAGGTCCAGGCCACGCCCGCGGGCAAGGGCGTGAACTGCTACGCCGGCCAGTTCGAGAAGTACGAAGGCCTCACCGTGAACGCCTCCGAGGTCATCAACGGTGCGGGCGGCCAGGTGACCGACGACGCCGGCAAGCCGGACGTCGACACCGCCGAGGCCGCCAAGGGCCTGGACTTCCTGGTGAACGGCTTCAAGCAGGGGTACATCCCCAAGGAAGCCATCACCTACAAGGAGGAGGAAGGCCGGATGGCCTTCCAGGCCGGCAAGCTGATCTTCCAGCGCCAGTGGCCCTACCAGTACAACCTGGCCAACGGCGACGAGGGCACCAAGGTGAAGGGCAAGTTCGCCGTGGCGCCGCTCCCGGGCCTCGACGGTCCGGGTGCCTCCAGCCTCGGTGGCCACAACCTGGGCATCTCGACGTACTCCGCCCACAAGAAGTCGGCGCTCGACTTCATCAAGTTCTACACGAGCGAGGAGAACCAGAAGGCCAACCTCGAGCTCGCCTCGCAGGCGCCGACGTTCACCGACCTGTACGACGACAAGGCGCTGCAGGACAAGTACCCGTACCTCACCACCCTGCGCGACTCGATCAACAACGCGGTCCCGCGTCCGCGCGTCGTCCGGTACGGCGACGCCTCGACCGCGATCCAGGACGCGGCCTACGCTGCGCTGACCGGCACCAAGAGCTCGGCTGACGCGCTCAAGGGTCTGCAGTCGCAGCTGACCGAGATCACCGGAAAGTGACCTCGAGCCTGTTCGGATGATGCGTCCGTGTCGGTGGGGTGAGGGTCGAGAGACCCTCACCCCACCGCACACGACCTAGGAGGGAACATGGCAGTTGCGGCACCGGCCCCGGTGGGTTCGCGGGGCAAGAAGACCAAGGAGTGGAAGTCTCCCGACGAGGGACAGGGACGCCTGGCAGCCATCATGCTGTCGCCGACGTTCCTGGTCCTGATCCTGGTGATCGGCCTGCCGATCCTGCTGGGCATCAGGCAGTCCTTCTACACGACCGGCGGTCTCGACGCACAGGGCTTCGCGATCGAGGGCGACCAGTTCAACGGCCTCAAGAACTACACGGCGATCTTCCACGGGGCGACCGCTGACCGGTTCTGGAACGCCTTCTACGTCACCACGCTCTTCACGGTCGTCTGCGTCGTCATCGAGACGGTCATCGGCACGGCGATGGCGCTGATCATGAACCGCGCGTTCAAGGGCCGCAGCCTGATCCGGGCCAGCATCCTCATCCCGTGGGCGATCCCGACCGTGGTCTCCGCGGTGCTGTGGAAGTGGATCTTCAACGCCAACGGTGTCGCCAACGACGTGCTCGGCAACCAGATCCTGTGGTCCACCGACGGCATCCAGGCCCAGATGGCGGTCATCATCGCGGACACCTGGAAGACCGCCCCGTTCATCGGTCTGCTGGTGCTCGCCGGCCTCCAGGTCATCCCCGAGGAGGTCTACGAGGCGGCCAAGATCGACGGCTCGAGCACCTGGAACTCCTTCCTGCACATCACGCTGCCGCTGGTGAAGCCCGCGCTGCTGGTGGCGGTCCTGTTCCGCATGCTCCAGACGCTGGCGATGTTCGACCTCCCGTACGTCCTGGTGGGCAAGGGCAAACCGAGCGTCGAGACGCTGTCGATCCTCGCCCAACAGGAGAGCGTGAACACGAGATACGGACCAGCGGCGGCGTACGCCGTGCTGCTGTTCCTCTACCTCGTGCTCCTGGCCTACGCCTTCATCAAGCTCCTCGGTGCCGACGTGATCGGTGACGCGGCGCCGAAGCGGGCCAAGGTCAAGGGTCAGAAGCGGTCCAAGGTCGGCAGGTCGGTCGCGAAGGGAGACATGCCGTGAGCGCACAGGCACCGTCCGCAAGCCAGGCGGAGAACAAGGTGGCCGACGCGCCGCCCCCGCGCAAGGTGAGCCAGGCAACCGCCGCCGGGAACCGGGTCCGCAAGACCGCGGTCTACGTCGGCATCGCCGTCATCATCCTCTACTGCCTGGCGCCGTTCTACTGGATGATCGTGACCAGCCTGCGCAAGCCGGCCGAGGTCTTCGAGAAGGCAGCCGTGCCGTCCCCGCCGTCGTTCCAGAACTACACGGCGGTCTTCGACCCGGTGAACAACTTCGCCCGCGCGCTGCTCAACTCGATCATCGTGGCCGGCGTGACGACGGTCGCGGTGCTGATCATCGGTGTCTTCGCGGCGTACGCCCTGGCCCGGCTGGACTTCCGGGGCAAGAACCTCGCCCTGAGCGCCATCATCGCGACCTCGATGTTCCCGGGCATCGCGCTCGTCGTGCCGCTGCTGAAGATCTTCACCGACATCGGCTGGATCAACACCTACCAGGCGCTGATCCTGCCGAGCATGTCGTTCGCGCTGCCGCTGTCCGTGTGGAACCTGACCGCGTTCTTCCGGCAGATGCCGCAGGAGCTCGAGCAGGCCGCCATGGTCGACGGCTGCACGCAGTGGCAGGCGTTCCGCAAGGTCATCCTGCCGATCGCGGCGCCCGGCGTGTTCACGACCGCGATCATCGCGTTCGTGGCCGCGTGGAACGAGTTCATCATCGCGCTGACGATGACCAACAAGTCGGACTTCTTCACCGCGGTCGTGGCGATCTCGCAGTTCCAGGGCAAGACCGGCCGGGACATCCCGGTCGGCAGCCAGATGGCGGCCGGCGTGATCCTGACGATCCCGCTGATCATCATGGTGCTCGCCTTCCAGCGCCGGATCGTGAGCGGTCTGACCGCGGGCGGCGTGAAGTAGCCCGCACCAGCCAGTACGTCGCAGCGCCCCGTAGCCGTCCGGCTGCGGGGCGCTCGACGTTTCGGACACGCCGGGTTGGTGTAGGTATCACCCATGGCTCACCACGATCCCGCGCACTGGTGGCGCGACGCCGTCATCTACCAGGTCTACATCCGCAGCTTCGCCGACGGGGACGGCGACGGGCTCGGCGACATCGCCGGCCTCCGCTCCCGGCTGCCGTACCTCGCCGACCTCGGGGTGGACGCGCTCTGGATCAACCCGTGGTACCCCTCCCCGATGGCCGACGCGGGCTACGACGTGGCGGACTACCGGGCCGTCGAGCCGCGGTTCGGCTCCCTCGAGGACGCCGAGGCGCTGCTGCGCGAGGCCCACGAGGCGGGCCTGCGGGTGCTGCTCGACATCGTGCCGAACCACACCTCGGACCGGCACGCCTGGTTCGTCGAGGCGCTGGCCGCCGGACCGGGCTCACCGGCCCGGGAGCGCTACGTGTTCCGTCCCGGCCGCGGCGACGCGGGTGAGCTGCCGCCGAACGAGTGGCAGAGCGTCTTCGGCGGATCCGCCTGGCAACGGGTGACCGAGCCCGACGGCGCGCCGGGGGAGTGGTACCTCCACCTGTTCGCCCCCGAGCAGCCGGACGTCAACTGGGAGCACCCCGAGGTCCGCAAGGACTTCGAGGAGACGCTGCGCTTCTGGTTCGACCGGGGCGTCGACGGCTTCCGGATCGACGTCGCGCACTCGCTGGTCAAGCAGGACGGCCTGCCCGACGCCGCCGACCTGGAGTGGCCGCGGCAGCCGGTCGAGGTGGACGGCGAGCTGCGGCGTGCCCCGTGGCAGCCGCACCCGTTCTGGGACCGCGACGAGGTGCACGAGATCTACCGCGACTGGCGCCGCATCGCCGACTCCTACGACCCGCCGCGGGTGTTCGTGGCCGAGGCCTGGGTCGACGAGCCGGAGCGGCTCGCCCGCTACCTGCGCGCCGACGAGCTGCACACCGCCTTCAACTTCACCTACCTGCAGGCGCCCTGGGACGCGGGCTACCTGAAGCACGTGATCACCGAGACGCTCGACGAGCTCGGCGCCGTCGGGGCGCCGGCCACCTGGGTGCTGTCCAACCACGACGTCGCCCGGCACGTCTCGCGCTACGCCCGCGAGCAGGACGCCCCCGGCAGCAGCGTGATGCAGCTGCTGGGCCGGCCCGCCGACCTGGACCTGGGGCGTCGGCGCGCCCGCGCGGCGGTGCTGCTCACCCTCGGCCTGCCCGGCAGCGCCTACGTCTACCAGGGCGAGGAGCTCGGCCTGCCCGAGGTCGAGGACCTCCCCGAGGACGTGCTCGACGACCCGACCTGGGAGCGATCGGGCCACACCGACCGCGGCCGCGACGGCTGCCGCGTGCCGGTGCCGTGGTCGGGCACCCAGCCGCCGTACGGGTTCAGCCCGGCCTCGTCGGACGGTGGCGAGCGCCAGCCGTGGCTGCCGCAGCCCGCCGACTGGGCGGCGCTGACCGCCGAGGCAGAGTGCGGGGACCCCGGCTCGATGCTCGAGCTCTACCGCGCCGCGCTGCGGGTGCGGCGCGCGACGCCCGGCTTCGGTGACGGCCCGCTGACCTGGCTGGACCTGCCGGACGGGGTGATCGGGTTCACCCGGGACTCCGGGCTGGCGTGCGTGGTGAACGTGTCGGCGGCGCATAGCCCGCTCCCGAGCGGGTACGACGTGCTGCTGAGCAGTGACCCGCTGGTCGACGGCGGCCTCCCCGCGGCCACCTCCGCCTGGCTGATTGGTCACTGAAGTCACATAAGTCCCACGAGTCACGACTTGTCCGCGGAGACCGGTCAACACGCCGTTGGCCGGTTTGCGATCGGGCGGCGCATCTTGGACAGTGGGTACTTCGCTGCGTGCCGACGGGGGTTCCGCGCGGCGAAAGTCCCGTGTTGTCGACGTTTGGTGAGTCCCCCCTGTGCCCCGAGGTGTCGAGTACGTCCCGAAGCACCGTGGTCCCCATGGTGAGCCGGCCCTGAAGAAGGGCATCCGCAAGTCCGTGATCTTCTCCGGTGTCGCCGTCGTGGCGACCGGCATGGCGGTCTCCTCGGGCATCGCGGTGAAGAGCCAGGGAAGCGGCGACTCCGCCTCGGCCTCCCTCGCCTCGGCGTCGGTCGGCACCGCGCACGACAGCACCCGCACCTCCGCGACCTCGCCCTCCACGGAGGAGCTCGCGGGCCGCACCCTCTCCGCGTCGCGCTCGGACCGTCGTACGTCGGTGGACGCGGTCAAGAAGGCCGTGCTCAACCAGCAGTCCGGTGGCCAGGTCACCGAGACCGAGGACCTCACCAGCCAGGACCCGCGCACGATCGCCCGCGCGATGCTCCCCGACTTCGGGTTCGGCAGCGACCAGTTCTCCTGCCTCGACTCGCTCTACATGGGCGAGAGCGGCTGGAACGTGCACGCCGACAACCCCTCGTCGTCGGCCTACGGCATCCCGCAGGCGCTGCCCGGCTCCAAGATGTCCTCGGCCGGCTCGGACTGGGAGGACAACGCGGCCACCCAGATCCGCTGGGGCCTCGGCTACATCCAGGGCCGCTACGGCAGCCCCTGCGGCGCCTGGTCCTTCAAGCAGGGCAACGGCTGGTACTGACCGACCCCTACGGGTGGGTCATCGACGCGACGTCCAGCGCCGCGTCGAGCTGGTCCTCGGTCAGGGTCCCGTCGGTGACGAAGCCCATCTCCACCACGACCTCGCGGATGGTCTTCTCCTCCGCCAGCGCCCGCTTGGCGACCTTCGCGGCGTTCTCGTAGCCGAGGTAGCGGTTGAGCGGCGTGACCACCGAGGGCGAGGACTCCGCGTAGGTGCGCATCCGGTCCACGTTGGCGGTGATCCCCGCGACGCACCGGTCGGCCAGCAGCCGCGAGCTGGTGGACAGCAGCCGGATCGACTCCAGCAGGTTGCGCGCCAGCACCGGCATCATCACGTTGAGCTCGAAGCTGCCGCTGGCGCCCGCGACGGTCACCGCGGTGTCGTTGCCGATCACCTGCGCGCACACCATCAGCGTCGCCTCCGGAAGCACCGGGTTGACCTTGCCGGGCATGATGCTCGAGCCCGGCTGCAGGTCCGGCAGGTTGATCTCTGCAAGGCCGGTGCGCGGGCCCGAGGACATCCAGCGCAGGTCGTTGCAGAGCTTGGTGAGCCCGACCGCGACGGTCTTGAGCTGGCCCGAGAGCTCGACGAGCGCGTCCCGGGCGCCCTGCGCCTCGAAGTGGTCGCGGGCCTCGGTGAACGGCAGCCCGGTCGAGTCCGCGAGCTCGGCGATCACCCGGGCCGCGAAGCCGCGCGGGGTGTTGATGCCGGTGCCGACCGCCGTGCCCCCGAGCGGGAGCTCGGCGACCCGGGGCAGGGACGCCTGCAGCCGCTCGATGCCGTAGCGCATCGCGGCGGCGTACCCGCCGAGCTCCTGGCCGAGCATCACCGGGGTCGCGTCCATCAGGTGCGTGCGGCCGGACTTCACCACCGTGGCGAACTCCTCGGCCTTGCCCTCCAGGACGCCGGCCAGGTGGTCCAGCGCCGGCACCAGCTGCTGCACGGTCGCCGCGGTCGCCGCGACGTGGATCGAGGTCGGGAAGGTGTCGTTGGAGGACTGGCTCGCGTTCACGTGGTCGTTGGGGTGCACCTCCACCCCCGACCGTCCTGCCAGGGAGGCCAGCACCTCGTTCATGTTCATGTTCGACGAGGTGCCCGAGCCGGTCTGGAACACGTCCACCGGGAAGTGCTCGAGGTGCTCGCCGTCGACGATCTCCGCGGCCGCGGAACGGATCGCGTCGGCCTGCTCGGCGCTCAGCACGCCCAGCTCGGCGTTCACCTTCGCGGCGGCGGCCTTGACCCGCGCCATCGCCTGGACGTGCTCGGCCTCCAGCGTCGTACCGCTGATCGGGAAGTTCTCGACCGCCCGCTGGGTCTGGGCCCGCCACAGGGCGTCCTGCGGGACCTCGACGTCGCCCATGCTGTCGTGCTCGATGCGGTAGCCGTCCATGCCTCGACGCTACCCGCCGAGCCGAGGACTATGTCCGGCTCGTCCGTCCGGTCGCGGCCCGGCGCGCGAGATAGAGCCAGTAGGTCTCCTCGCGCGCCTGCAGCCGGACCGCGAGCGGCACCGGCTCGACGGCCCCGAAGACGTCGGTGAGCGCGGCCTGCAGCGCGGGTGACGCGGCGGCCGACCAGACGACCAGGGCGCCGCCGGGGCGCAGCGCCGCCCGTGCGGCGCGCAGGAACGCGGCGCGGTACAGCTCCGCGTTCGCGTCGTGCACCAGGAAGTCCGGGCCGTTGTCGACGTCGAGCAGGACCAGGTCGTACGACGTGGGGCGGGCGTCCTCCACGGCGCGGCGCACGTCGGCCACCAGCACCTGCAGCCGGTCGTCGGCGAGCAGCGCCGGGCCGTGCGGCACGGTGCCGTCGCGCATCCAGCCGACGAGGGCCTCCTCGAGCTCGACCACCACCAGCCGGCGGACCCGGTCGTCGGCCAGCACCGCCTGCGCGGTGTACCCCAGACCCAGTCCGCCGACCAGCACGTCGTGCGGGGCCGGGACCCGGTCCAGCGCCGCGGTCGCCAGCGCCCGCTCCGTGCGGGTCTCCTGGCTGTCCATCACGAACACCCCGTTCACCCGCAGCTCCAGCACCGGCGCCCCGTCCGCGTCGCCGTCCCGCTCGCGCAGCACGACCTCGCCGCGCCCGCTCAGCGCCCGCGCCACCTCGGCGTACCCCACACCTGCCTCCCGTCCGACCGCCACCCATCCTCACCCAATGCCGACCCGTGCCCCAGACAATGCCGACCCGTGCCCCAGGCAACGCCGACCCGTGCCCCAGGCAACGCCGACCCGTGCCCCAGGCAACGCCGACCCGGGCTCCGGCGTGCGGCCCCGTCGTCCGCCCCGACTCGGCGTGCCCCCCGGGCCCGACTCGAGGTCGCACAAGGCCCGGGTCGACGTGAACTAGGGCCCGGGTCAGGCCGGTTCGGCGGAGCGGGTGCGGATGGTCAGGGCGACCGGCTTGGCGGTCTCGGCGAAGAAGTCGTTGCCCTTGTCGTCGACCACGATGAACGCCGGGAAGTCCTCGACGTCGATCTTCCAGACCGCCTCCATGCCGAGCTCGGGGTACTCCAGCACCTCGACGTGCTTGATGCAGTCCTGTGCCAGCCGGGCCGCGGGGCCGCCGATCGAGCCGAGGTAGAAGCCGCCGTGCGCCTGGCAGGCGTGGGTCACCTTCGCCGAACGGTTGCCCTTGGCCAGCATCACCATCGACCCGCCCGCGGCCTGGAACGACTCGACGTAGGAGTCCATCCGGCCGGCGGTGGTCGGGCCGAACGACCCGGACGCGTAGCCGGCGGGCGTCTTGGCCGGACCGGCGTAGTAGACCGCGTGGTCCTTGAGGTACTGCGGCATCTCGCCGCCGGCGTCGAGCAGGTCCTGGATCTTCGCGTGCGCGATGTCGCGCGCCACGACGAGCGGGCCGGTCAGCGACAGCCGGGTCTTCACCGGGTGCTTGGAGAGCTCGGCGAGGATCTCGGCCATCGGCCGGTTCAGGTCTATCTGCACGACGTCCCCGGACTCGAGGTGGGTATCGGTGGTCTCCGGCATGTACTTCGCCGGGTCGCGGTCGAGCTCCTCGAGGAAGACGCCCTCGGCGGTGATCTTGCCGAGCGCCTGCCGGTCGGCCGAGCAGGACACCGCGATCGCGACCGGGCAGGACGCGCCGTGCCGGGGCAGCCGGACCACCCGGACGTCGTGGCAGAAGTACTTGCCGCCGAACTGCGCGCCGATCCCGAACGACTGGGTGAGCTTGAAGACCTCGTCCTCGAGCTCGAGGTCGCGGAACCCGTGCGCGTCCATGCTTCCCGACGTCGGGAGGTTGTCGAGGTAGTGCGCCGAGGCGTACTTCGCGGTCTTCAGCGCGAACTCCGCCGACGTGCCCCCGATCACCACCGCCAGGTGGTAGGGCGGGCAGGCGGCCGTCCCGAGGGAGCGGATCTTCTCGTCGAGGAACTCCAGCATCCGCTTGGGGTTCAGCACCGCCTTGGTCTCCTGGAACAGGAACGACTTGTTCGCCGAGCCGCCGCCCTTGGCCATGAAGAGGAACTTGTACTCCGGCTTCGCGGCGGAGGACCCGGGGGTCGAGTAGAGCTCGATCTGGGCCGGCAGGTTGGTGCCGGTGTTCTTCTCCTCCCACATGCTCAGCGGGGCGAGCTGGGAGTAGCGCAGGTTCAGCTTCGTGTAGGCGTCGTACACGCCTTTGCTGATCCACTCCGCGTCGTCGGCGCCGGTGAGCACGCCCTCGGACTTCTTGCCCATCACGATCGCGGTGCCGGTGTCCTGGCACATCGGCAGCACGCCACCGGCGGAGATGTTGACGTTCTTCAGCAGGTCCAGGGCGACGAACCGGTCGTTGCCGCTGGCCTCCGGGTCGTCGATGATCCGGCGGAGCTGGGCGAGGTGCGCGGGCCGCAGGAAGTGCGCGATGTCGTGCATGGCCTCGGCGGTCAGCAGCTGCAGCGCGGACGGGTCGACCTGCAGGAAGGTCCGGCCGTCCACCTCGAAGGTGCTGACCCCCTCGGTGCTCAGCAGCCGGTAGGGCGTCTCGTCGCGTCCCGTCGGCAGCAGGTCGGAGTAGCGGAACTCAGCGTCGGCACTCACCGGGCGAACCTCACGTCATCACGGGGAAACGGGCACGCCGAGCGTAGTCGTGCTGGTTAGGCTGGACCCATGGAGGGACAGCCGCGAGACCCAGGTCACGACCCGAGCCGGCTCCGGATCTCGGACGCCGACCGGCACCAGGTGGCCGAGGTGCTGCGCCAGGCTGCCGGCGACGGCCGGATCGACCTGGCCGAGCTCGACGAGCGCCTCGAGGCGACGTACGCCGCGAAGACCTACGGCGAGCTGGTGCCGATCACCGTCGACCTCCCGACGCACCACCGCCCGGTGCCCGCCACCCGCCCGTCCGCCACCCCGGCCTGGTCGCCCGGCGCGACGACCGGGGTGCGCTACTCCGGCTCCGTGGCGGTGATGTCGGAGACCAAGCGGGTCGGCGCCTGGGTCGTGGAGGACGACCACACCGCGTTCGCGCTGATGGGCAGCGTCGTCCTCGACCTGCGCCAGGCGCAGTTCGAGCAGCGCGAGGTGACGATCTACGCGCACGCCGTGATGGGCGAGGTCCGGATCGTCGTCGACGCCGGTACGACGGTCGTGGTCGAGGGCACCGCGGTGATGGGGGAGTACTCCGAGCAGCGCCCGCGGGTGCCGTTCGACGCGGAGCGGGGCGGCCCCGTCGTCCGGGTCAAGGGCGTCGCGCTGATGGGGTCGGTGCACGTGCAGCGCAAGGGCCCGCCCGGCGAGAGCCTGCGCAAGCGCCTGCGTCGCTGACCGCACGGACGGGGCGGCCCCGACCGGCCACGTCGGCGCCACCCGGTGCTCACCGCGCGGCGCGAAAGATTTCGTGCCGCGGAAGTCTTCACAGCGCCGGAAGTTCGGCTAGGTTGCGAAGAGTTCGCCGCCTGCCTCGGGGGAGGGTACGGCGACCGAGACCCGCACCCCGGTTCTCGTCCCGCATCGGTCTGCTCGTCGTCCTTCGGAGGTGGCCCATGGCCAAAAGTTCCCTGCGTGTCTCGCTCGTCGCCGGCCTGGGCGTGATGGTGCTCGCCGCCTGTGCCCCGCCCTCGGACAACGGAGGGTCCGACAGCGGCTCCGGGGGCGGCAGCGACGCCAAGACCGCGACGTCCGCCGCGGACCTCGGCGGCATGGACGGGCTGGTCAAGGCGGCCAAGAAGGAGGGCGAGCTCAACGTCATCGCGCTGCCCCCGGACTGGGCCAACTACGCCAACATCATCAAGGGCTTCAGCGCGAAGTACGGCATCAAGGTGAACTCCGCGCAGCCGGACGCCGCCAGCCAGGACGAGATCAACGCGGCGAAGTCGCTCAAGGGCACCACCCGGGCGCCCGACGTGTTCGACCTCGGCCAGTCCGTGGCGCTGGCGAACACCTCGATGTTCGCCGACTACAAGGTGTCCACCTGGGACGACGTCCCCGCGGACTTCAAGGACGAGAACGGCGCCTGGATCAACGACTACGGCGGCTACATGTCGATCGGCTACGACTCGAGCAAGGTCCCGGACGTGACCGGCGTCGACGACCTGCTCGGCAAGGAGTTCAAGGGCAAGGTCGCCCTCAACGGCGACCCGACGACCGCCGGCGCCGCGTTCAGCGGCGTGATGATGGCCTCGCTGGCCAGCGGCGGCTCGGCCGACGACATCGCGCCCGGCGTGGACTTCTTCGGCAAGCTCAAGAAGGCCGGCAACTTCCTGCCCGTCGACCCGACCTCCGCGACGATCGAGTCCGGCCAGACCCCGGTCGTCATCGACTGGGACTACCTGAACGCGGCCGAGTCCAAGAAGCTCGACAGCTGGAAGGTCGTCGTCCCGGACAACGCCGTCATCGCCGGCTACTACTACCAGGCCGTCAACGCCGACGCCCCGCACCCGGCCGCCGCCCGGCTCTGGGAGGAGTACCTCTACTCCGACGAGGGCCAGAACGGCTGGCTCGGCGGCGGTGCCCGCCCGGTGCGCGCCGACGCGATGGTCAAGGCCGGCACGATCGACAAGGCGGCGTACGACGCGCTGCCCCCGGTCAACGGCCAGGCGGTGACCCCGACCGTCGCGCAGACCGAGAAGGCGACGACGTACCTCACCGCCAACTGGGCGAAGACCGTCGGCTGAGCATGCCCACCGACGAAGGGTCCGCGACGTGAACAGGTTCTCCCGGTTCACGGCCTGGCTGGCCCTGCTGCCGTTCCTGCTGTACCTGCTGGTCTTCCTGGTCGCTCCCACCCTCACGGTGATGGTGGGGGCGTTCCAGGAGAACGGCCGGTTCACGCTGGTGAACGTCCAGGCGCTGTTCAGCGGCACGGTCCTGCACGTGCTGCGGACCAGCCTGATCCTCTCCGCGGTCAGCGCGCTGGTGGGCGCGGTGCTCGGCGCCTTCCTCACCTACCTGGTGGCCACCCGCCCGGCGACCAGCGCGTTCCGGCGGGTGGTCACCGCGGTCAGCGGCGTGCTCGCGCAGTTCGGCGGCGTGCCGCTGGCCTTCGCGTTCATCGCGACCCTCGGGTTCTCCGGGGTCGTGACCGAGGCGCTGCGCTCCACGCTGGGCGTCGACATCTTCGGGTCCGGCTGGCTGTTCGGCCTGCCCGGGCTGATCCTCGTCTACTCCTACTTCCAGATCCCGCTGATGGTGATCGTCTTCCTGCCGGCGCTCGACGGGATCCGCCCGCAGTGGCGGGAGGCGGCGGTCAACCTGGGTGCGAGCACCTGGCAGTACTGGCGCCGGGTGGCCGGACCGATGCTGCTGCCGGCGTTCCTGGGCTCGGCGCTCCTGCTGTTCGCCAACGCGTTCGCCGCCTACGCCACGGCGGCGGTCCTGGTCAGCCAGGGCCAGCCGATCCTGCCGCTGCTGATCCGGTCCGCGCTGACCAGCGAGGTCGTGCTCGGCCGGCAGAACCTCGCGTTCGCGCTGGCCTTCGAGATGGTGGTCGTGGTCGCCGTCGTGATGACGCTCTACAGCCTGCTGGTACGACGGACGAGCCGGTGGTTGCGGTGAGGACCGAGTCGCTGACCTGGCGGGTGGTCCGGGCCGTCTCCCTGGTGGCGTTCGGGATCTTCTTCCTGGTGCCGCTGCTGTCGATGGTCGACTTCAGCACCCGGGTCATCAACGGGGGCGGCCGCACGCTCACCCCGTGGGCGAACCTGTTCCGCGACGAGATGCTGCGAACCTCGATCATCTTCTCGCTGCTGCTGGCGCTGCTCACCACGCTGCTGATGCTCGTGCTCCTGGTGCCGACGATGATCTGGGTGCGGCTGCGGGTGCCGGCCGCCTCCAAGCTCGTGGAGTACCTCTGCCTGCTGCCGTTGACGATCCCGCCGCTGGTGATCGTGGTCGGCATCGCCAACGTCTACGCGTGGGTGTCCTACCTGTTCGGCAACTCGCCGCTGACGCTGACGTTCGCCTACGTGATCCTCGTGCTGCCCTACGCCTACCGGTCGATCGACAGCGCCCTGGCGTCGATCAACGTCGTGACGCTGGCCGAGGCCGCCCGTTCGCTGGGCGCCGGCTGGACGACGGTGATCGTGCGCGTGGTGCTGCCCAACATCTGGGCCGGGGTGATCTCGGCGGCGTTCGTGTCGGTCGCCCTGGTGCTCGGCGAGTTCACCTTCGCCTCGCTGCTGAACTTCCAGACCATGCCCTACGTGATCGGCCTGCTCGGCAAGAGCGACGCCCCCACCTCGGTGGCCGCGTCGCTGGCCGCGCTGCTGTTCGCCTCCCTCCTGCTCGTACTGCTCTCGTTCGTGGGTCGACGTACCCGGACGTCGAAAGGGGCCTGACGTGACCGTCATCGAACGCACCACGACCGGGGTCGGGGTCTCCCTGGTCGACCTGCACCGCACCTACGGCTCGCTGCACGCGCTCGACGGCCTCAGCCTCGACATCGCGCCCGGCGAGATGGTCGTGCTGCTCGGCCCGTCCGGCTGCGGCAAGACGACCGCGCTGCGGATCCTGGCCGGCCTCGACCACGCCGACGCCGGCGAGGTGCGGGTGGGCGGCGAGGACATCTCCCGCGTGCCGGCGAACAAGCGCGACATGGGCATGGTCTTCCAGGCCTACAGCCTGTTCCCGCACATGACGGTCCGCGACAACGTGGCCTTCGGGCTGCGGCTGCGCGGGCAGGACTCCGCCAAGCGGCTCGCCCGGTCCCGCGAGATGCTCGAGCTCGTCGGCCTCACGCAGTTCGAGGACCGCTACGCCCACCAGCTCTCCGGCGGCCAGCAGCAGCGCGTCGCGCTCGCCCGCGCCCTCGCCGTGGAGCCCGCCGTGCTGCTGCTCGACGAGCCGCTGTCCGCGCTCGACGCCAAGGTCCGGGTGCAGCTGCGCGACGAGATCCGGCGCGTCCAGGTCGACGTCGGTACGACGACCCTGTTCGTCACCCACGACCAGGAGGAGGCGCTCGCCGTCGCCGACCGGGTCGGCGTGATGAACGCCGGGCGCCTGGACCAGATCGCGCCGCCCACCGAGCTCTACGCCCGTCCGGCGACCCGGTTCGTCGCGGAGTTCGTCGGCCTGAGCAACAAGCTGCGCGCGGAGGTGGCCGACGGCGCCGCGTCGGTGCTCGGCCACCGGGTCGCGCTGCTCGACGGCTCGCTCGCGCACGGCACCGGGCAGGCCCTGGTCCGCCCGGAGTCCGTCGACGTCACCGCCGCGTCGGAGGCCGACGCCAACGCCCGGGTGGTCTCCGTGGCGTTCCTGGGTCCGTTCTCGCGGGTGCAGAGCCGCCTCGACGACGGCCAGGTGGTGGTCGCCCAGCTGCCGAGCTCGGCGGCCGTGCACCTCGCGCAGGACCAGGCCGTGCGGGTCGACGTCCGCGCGGACTCGGTTCTCGTGGTGTCCGACTGACCCGGATCCGTGCCCGTTCGTGCCCGGACCCGGGTCCGGGGCGCGGGCGGCATTGCGTTGCCTCCCGTTCTGGGTAGTGTGAGGCTCACCACACACCTTTACGACGGATCGTCCGGCACGTACCTGCCGGTGAAGGGATGAACCAGCATGGCTTCCGTAACGTTCGACAACGCACAGAGGATGTACCCCGGGGCCGAGAAGCCCGCCGTGGACAACCTCAACCTCGAGATCGCGGACGGCGAGTTCCTCGTCCTCGTCGGCCCCTCCGGCTGTGGCAAGTCCACCAGCCTGCGGATGCTCGCCGGCCTGGAGGAGGTCACCGACGGTCACATCCGCATCGGTGACCGCGACGTGACGCACCTGCCTCCCAAGGAGCGGGACATCGCGATGGTGTTCCAGAACTACGCGCTCTACCCGCACATGACGGTGGCGGAGAACATGGCGTTCTCGCTGAAGATGGCCAAGGTGCCCAAGGACGAGCGCCTCGAGCGCGTCAAGGAGGCTGCCAAGCTCCTCGACCTCACCGAGTACCTCGAGCGCAAGCCCAAGGCGCTCTCCGGCGGCCAGCGCCAGCGCGTCGCCATGGGCCGCGCGATCGTCCGCCAGCCGCAGGTCTTCTGCATGGACGAGCCGCTGTCGAACCTCGACGCCAAGCTCCGGGTCTCCACCCGCACGCAGATCGCCGCCCTGCAGCAGCGCCTCGGCGTCACGACCGTCTACGTCACCCACGACCAGGTCGAGGCCATGACGATGGGCGACCGGGTGGCGGTCCTCAAGGACGGCATCCTGCAGCAGGTCGACACCCCGCTGAACCTCTACGACAAGCCGTCCAACCTGTTCGTCGCCGGCTTCATCGGCTCGCCGGCCATGAACCTGCTGCGGGCGCACAACGTCGACGGGCACGCCAAGCTCGGTGACATCGAGGTGCCGATCGACCGCGACGCGGCCGGCCAGGCCCACGGCGACATCACCATCGGGGTGCGTCCCGAGTCGTGGCGCATCGTCGGCGAGGGCGAGGGCATCCCGGTCAAGGTGACCGTCGTCGAGGAGCTCGGCGCGGACGGCTTCGTCTACGGCACCAGCGGCGCCGAGGGCACGCCCGACCAGGTGATCGTGCGGATCGACGCACGGCGCAGCCACCACAAGGGCGAGACGATCTACGTCACCACCGACCCCTCGACGGTGCACGTGTTCGACACCGAGTCCGGGAAGCGCCTGTCCAAGTAGTGACCACGGCAGCGGAGCGGGTCGGCAGGCGAGCATGCGCCAGCTGACGGCACTCGACGCGCAGTTCCTCAACGTCGAGTCACCCACCACGGTGGGGCACGTCGGGAGCCTGATCGTCCTCGACCCCTCCACTGCCCCTGGCGGCGTCTGGAACCTGGACACCGTCCGGGACGTCTTCGAGCCCCGGCTGCACCTCGCCGCGCCGCTCCGGCAGCGCCTGGTCGAGGTGCCGCTGGGGCTCGGTCGTCCCTACTGGGTCGACGACCCGCACTTCGACATCGAGTTCCACCTGCGCGAGCTGGCGCTGCCCGCGCCGGGCACCCGCGAGCAGCTCGGCGAGCAGGTCGCGCGGATCCACGCCCGCCAGCTCGACCGCAGTCGCCCGCTCTGGGAGGCCTACGTCATCACCGGCCTCGAGGACGGTCGCGCGGCGTTCTACTCCAAGATCCACCACTCCGCGATCGACGGCGTCTCCGGCGCCGAGATCCTCGAGACGATCATGGACGTCACCGTCGAGCCCCGCGACGTACCCGGCGAGGAGGCGGACTTCGTCCCGCGGGCGATGCCCTCGACGGTCAACCTGGTCCGCCGCGGCGTGCGGCAGATGGTGGTCAACCCCCTCGAGCTGCTGCAGCGGGTGCCCCGCACCCTGCGGTACGTCGACCGGCTGCCCGGCGCGGCGAACTTCCCGGGCACCCACCTGGTCAGCGAGGGCGCCGCGCTCGTCGGGCGCCTGCTCGGCGAGGAGAGCCGGCCCGAGCTGCACACCCGCGAGCTGAGGGCCCCGCGCACCCCGTTGAACGGCACGATCACCGCGCATCGCCGGTTCGCCTTCGGGTCCCTCCCGCTGTCGGACGTGAAGACCGTCAAGAACCACTTCGGGATGACCGTCAACGACGTGGTGATGGCCCTGACCGCCGCCGCCCTGCGGCGCTGGCTGCTCGACCACGACGCGCTTCCGGGCACCCCGCTGGTCGCCGCCGTGCCGGTGTCGATCCGCACCGAGGACCAGGCCGGATCGCTGGGCAACCAGGTGTCGGTGATGCTGGCCGAGCTGCCCACCCACCTCGGCGACCCCCACGAGCGCATGGCGTTCATGCGGGAGTCGATGGCGGACGCGAAGCGGGCGTTCGACGCCGTACCCGCCTCGCTGCTGCAGGACGTCTCCGCGCTGGTCCCCACGGCACTGTCCGGCCTGGCCGCCCGGGCGCTGTTCCGGCTCGCCACCGTGCCCGGGGTGCTCTTCAACCTGTTCGTGAGCAACGTGCCCGGCCCGCAGCTGCCGCTGTTCATCGCCGGCGCCCGCGTCGAGGGGATCTACCCGGTCTCGGCGGTCACCGACATCACCGGCGGGCTGAACATCACGCTGTTCTCCTACGACGGGTCCCTGGACTTCGGGCTGATCGCCTGCCGGGAGATGGTCCCGGACGTGTGGCACCTGATCGGCTACCTCGAGGACGCGATGGCCGAGATGGTCGCCCTGGTGCCCGCCGCCCCGCCCGGCACGGCGGCCGCCACGAAGGCGACCGCCACGAAGGCGACCGCCACGAAGGCGACCGTGAAGAAGGCGACGGTCAAGAAGGCGGGTCGGAGCCCGGTCAAGAAGGTGGCGGCCAAGAAGGTCACCGCGAAGCGCGGTCGGCCACCCGCCTGATCGCGTCCGCGAACGTGTCGTGCAGCTGCTCGGGGAGGTCGTGGCCCATCCCGGGCACCAGCAGCAGCTCGGAGCCGGGGATCGCGCGCGAGGTGGCCCGGCCGCCCGAGACGTGCACCATCTTGTCGGCCAGGCCGTGGATCACCAGGGTGGGCACGGTGATCTCCCGCAACCGCGCCGTCCGGTCGGGCTGCGAGACGATCGCGATCATCTGCCGGGCGACCCCGGCGGCGCTCACCCCGCGGTCCCAGGTCTCCGCGGCCCGGTCGCGCACCGCCTGCTCGGTGTCGGGGTAGACCGACGAGCCGATGACCGCCCAGAACCGGGCCGAGCCGTCGACGTACGCCTTGCGGGTGACCGCGGGCCGCTCCAGCAGGCGGGGGAGCAGCCGCGGGTCCTGCCAGCCGACCGTGCGGCGGCCGGTGGTGGACATGATCGAGGTCAGCGACCGGACCCGGTCGGGCCGCAGCAGCGCCATCGTCTGGACGATCATGCCGCCCATCGAGATGCCGACGACGTGCGCGGACTCCAGGCCGAGGTGGTCCAGCAGCCCGAAGCCGTCCTCGGCCAGGTCGTCGAGCGTGTACGGCGGCCGGGGGCGCGTGCGGGACGGCCCGACGAAGGACTGCACGAGCAGCCGGCGGGTCACCCGGCCCGGGGCCCGCGAGGACCGGCCGGTGTCGCGGTTGTCGTAGCGGATCACGAAGAACCCGCGGTCGGCCAGCGCGCGGCAGAACGCCGGGCTCCACCAGGTCATCGGGCCGCCGAGGCCCATCACCAGCAGCAGCGGCTCGCCGGTGCGGTCACCGAAGGTCTGGTAGCAGAGCTCGAGGCCGTTCGGGAGGGCGGCGTACTGCTCGGGAGAGGCACCGTCCGGGACCGCGGCCGAGGCCTGCGACGAGGGGGAGGACATCGGGACCTTTCGTCGATTGCACCGTACTCACAAGTATATCGACCGGCCCGTTCGGGTGGATTTCCGCGCGGGCCCACATACCCGGGGTACGAAGTGGCTATCGTCACAGGGTGGGCTCACCCGTGGGATCGTTCCTCTGCCCGCCCGGCTACGCCGGGCCGTCCGGCCTGCGCGCGATCGCGCGGGAGGGCAGCGCGATGACGGAGGCCGCCCGGTTCGTCCGGCGCAGCGCCCAGGACCGGTTGCGTCGCCGCGACACGCCCTACGCGATGCGCGTCCCGGAGCCCGGCCTCGAGCCGGTGGTGCTGGTGCCCGGGTTCCTGGCCGGCGACGGCAGCCTCGCGCTGATGTCCCGCCACCTGCGCGGCCTCGGCTACCGCACCTACCGCTCCACGATGCACGCCAACGTGGGCTGCACCCGCGAGGCCTCCGAGGTGCTCGAGCAGCGCATCGAGGCGATCGCCACCAAGCGCGGCCGCAAGGTGACGATCGTGGGACACAGCCTCGGCGGCCTGATGGCCCGCGGCCTGGCCGCGCGGCGCCCGGACCTCGTCGACGGCATCGTCACGCTGGGCAGCCCGGTCCTCGCGCCCGGGGCCGCGCACCCGATCCTGCTGTTCGACCTCAAGGTGCTCAACCGGCTGCAGCGCGCCGGACTGGGCCGGGTGATGGGGGAGGACTGCACCTCCGGCGCGTGCGCGCAGGTGAGCTGGGAGCAGTCCCGCGTCCCGCTGGTCCGGGGGCTGTACTTCACCTCGGTGTTCTCCCGGCGCGACGGCATCGTCGACTGGCGCAGCTGCCTGGACCCGCAGGCCAAGACCGTCGAGGTGGCCACCAGCCACCTCGGGATGGCGTTCGACCCGGTCGTCCTGGACATCGTGGCCGCGTCGCTGGCCGCGCACCGGGCCCGCCGGACCCGCGCGCTCAGCCAGCCGGCCAGGTGGTCGGCAGGTCCTGACGCGTCGGTGGGTTAGCCCCGCGCCGCGAGCACGTCACCGCGGCGGCCGTCGCGGCGCCCCGGACCAGCAGCCGCACCCGGTCGTCGTCCAGCGCGCGCACGGCGCCCTCGCCGTCGGCGACCACGCCCCAGTCGCACAGCATCGCGAGCGTCGCCGCCATGAACGAGTCGCCGGCGCCCACCGAGTCGACCAGGTCGGTCGGCGGCGCGGGCACGGGCAGCGTCGCGCCGTCCGTGAACGCCACCGCACCCTCCGCACCGCGGGTGAGGATCACCAGCTCGGTGTCGGTGCCGGACAGCAGCTCGCGGCAGACGTCCTCCTCCGGGGTGTCCGGGCGCAGCAGCCGCAGGTCCTCGTCGGAGAGCTTCACCAGCCGGGCGAGGCGGGCGATCTCCACCACGTCGGCCCACGCCGCCTCGCGGTCGTCGAGGAAGGCCGGGCGGATGTTGGGGTCGTAGCTCACGAACACGTCGTCCTCGACGGCCCGCCGGACCAGGTCGACGACCGCGGCGCGCCCCGGCTGCAGGGACGCGCCCAGCGAGCCCACGTGGATGCCGAGCAGGTCGTCGGGCAGCTCCTGGGCGGGCAGGTCCCACACCAGGTCGAAGTCGTACGTCGCGGAGTGCTGCTCGTCGAGGTGCGCCGTCGCGGTGCTCGTCGTGCGCCCGGGGACCACCGAGCCCTCCGACAGCGTCACGCCGCTGGCCCGGACGAAGTCGGCGCAGAGCCGGCCCAGGGCGTCGTCACCGAGCAGGGTGACCAGGGTGGTGGGGACGTCGAGCCGGGCGAGACCGACCGCGACGTTGAGGCAGGAGCCGCCGACCGCGTCGTGCCGGGGGCTGCCGTCGGAGGGCACCACGACGTCGACGAGGGACTCGCCGACCACCAGGAACGTGGTCATCCCTGCCGGCCGAAGTCGACGGCGGCGTACGCCTTGAGCTTCTGCAGCTTGTGGTCGGAGGTGATCGACCGGATGGTGCCGCTGCGCGAGCGCATCACCAGGGAGTGCGTGCTGGCGCCCCCGGCGCGGTAGCGCACGCCCTGCATCAGCTCGCCGTCGGTGATGCCGGTGGCCACGAAGAACACGTCGTCACCGGTGACCAGGTCGTCGGTGCCGAGCACGTGGTCGGGGTCCAGGTCGTGCCCGGCGTCGAGGGCCCGCTGCCGCTCCTCGTCGTCCTTGGGCCAGAGCCGGCCCTGGATCACGCCGCCGAGGCACTTCATCGCGCAGGCGGTGATGATGCCCTCGGGGGTGCCGCCGACGCCGAGCAGCAGGTCGATGCCGGTGCCCTCGCGGGCGGCCATGATGGCGCCGGCCACGTCGCCGTCGGTGATGAACTTGATGCGGGCGCCGGTGGCCCGGATCTCGTCGACCAGCCCGGCGTGCCGCGGCCGGTCGAGGACCACGACGGTCACGTCCTCGGGGGAGCTGCCCTTGGCCTTGGCGACCTGGTGGACGTTCTCGGCGACCGGGTAGCGGATGTCCACGGCGTCGGCGGCCTCCGGGCCGGTGACCAGCTTCTCCATGTAGAACACCGCGGACGGGTCGTACATCGAGCCGCGCGGGGCCACCGCCATGACGGCGATCGCGTTGGCCATGCCCTTGGCGGCCAGCGTGGTGCCGTCGATCGGGTCGACGGCCACGTCGCACTCGGGACCGGTGCCGTCGCCGACGTGCTCGCCGTTGAACAGCATCGGGGCGTTGTCCTTCTCGCCCTCGCCGATCACCACCACGCCGCGCATGCCGACGGTCGAGATCAGGGTGCGCATCGCGTTCACCGCGACCCCGTCGGCACCGTTCTTGTCGCCCCGGCCGACCCACCGGCCCGCGGCCATCGCGGCGGCCTCGGTGACACGCACGAGCTCGAGGGCGAGGTTCCGGTCCGGTGCCTCGTGGGCGGCGGAGAGGCCGGTCGACAGCGGGGTGGCGTCAGACATGCTCGGATCCTAGGGCATCGACGTGGACACGCCGCGACGCTCGAGTCACTGCCCGCCGTAGACCGAGACCTCGGTGGCCTTGACCGTCGCCCACACCTCCGCACCGGGTACGACGCCGAGTTGCGAGGCGGACGCGGGGGTGACGTCGGCGATCAGCCCGGCGGCCGCGTCGACGTGCACCCGCACCGCCGAGCCGTGCGGGGCGACCGACGTGACCCGGCCCGGCCAGCGGTTCCGGGCCGATCCGTGCGGCTCCCCGACCGTCAGCGTGACCGCCGAGGGGCTGAAGCAGGCTCTGACCTCGCCGCGGGCCGGGGTGGTCGAGACCAGCGTCGTTCCGTCGGCCAGCCGGATCGACGTACCGGCGCTGGTGCCGCGGAGCACGTTGAGCCCGACCAGCCGGGCCACGTGGTCGGTGGCGGGCTGCCGGGCGACCTCGGCGGGGGTGCCGTCCTGGGCGACCCGGCCGTCGTCGATGACCAGCACCCGGTTGGCCACCGTCATGGCGTCGAGGGCGTCGTGGGTGACCAGCAGCGAGACGCCGTCGAAGTCCGCGAGGTGCCGCGACAGCTCCAGGCGCAGCGCCATCGCGACGCCCACGTCGAGGGAGGACAGCGGCTCGTCGAGCAGCAGCAGCCGCGGCTCGGTGACCAGGGCCCGGGCGATCGCGACCCGCTGGGCCTGGCCGCCGGACAGCTGGGCGGGCCGCCGGCCCGCGAGGTCCTCGACGCCGAGCCGGGCCAGCCAGGCCAGGGCCCGCTCCTCGGCGGCCCGGCGGCGGACGCCGCGGCTGCGCGGGCCGAACGCGACGTTGCCCAGCGCGGTGAGGTGCGGGAACAGCATCTCCTTCTGGAAGACCATCCCGATCCCGCGGCTCCGGATCTCGGTGCGCGTGGCCGGAGCGTCCCAGGTCTCCCCGTCGCAGACCACCCGCCCGTCGTCCAGGGGTACGACGCCGGCCAGCGCGCGCACCAGCGTGGACTTGCCGGCGCCGTTGGGGCCGATCACGGCGACCACGTCCCCGCGCTCGGCGGTCAGCCGCACGTCGAGGGTGTGCCCGGGCCGGCGGACCACGACGTGCGCGTCGAGGTAGGGGCTCACGTGCGCACCGCGCCCTGCACGGCCTGGTCGAACCAGCGCTCCCGGAGCAGGGCGAGGATCGCGACGGAGACGACCATCAGGATCACGCTGAGCACCAGGGCGGCGTCCTGGTCGCTCTGCAGCGCCACGTAGATCGCGCTCGGCATCGTCCGGGTGGTGCCCGGGTAGTTGCCGGCGAAGGTGATGGTGGCGCCGAACTCGCCGAGCGCCCGGGCCCAGCCGAGCACCAGCCCGGCGAGCAGGCCGGGTCCGGCCAGCGGCAGCCCGACCCGGCGGAACGTCGTCCACCGGCTGGCGCCGAGGGTGGCCGCCACCACGTCGTACTCCCGGTCGGCGGCCCGCAGGGCGCCCTCGACACTGAGCACGAAGAACGGCAGCGCCACGAACGCGTGCGCCACCACTACGGCGACGGTGGTGAACGGGATGCTGATCCCGGTCGCGTCGTACAGCGGCCCGCCGACCAGCCCGCGGCGCCCGAACGCCGAGAGCAGGGCGACGCCGCCCACGACCGGCGGCAGGACGAGGGGGACGATCACCAGCGCCCGGACCAGGGACCGGCCGGGGAAGTCGACGCGCGCCAGCGTCCAGGCCAGCGGCACCCCGACCACGCTGACCAGCGCGATCGCGGCCAGCGAGGTCACCAGCGAGAGCCGCAGCGCGTCGAGCACCGCCGGGTCGGTGAGCCGGGAGAGGAAGTCGGTCCACGGCGTGCGGGCCAGCAGCGCCACCAGCGGCAGGCCGAGGAACACCGCGGCGACCGCCGCGGGCCCCAGCAGCCGCGCCGGTGCGCGGCCGAGCGCCGGTCCGCGACCGCTCACGGCTTCCCGAAGCCGGCGTCGGCGAGCACCTTCTGGCCCTGGCTGCCCGTGACCAGGTCGACCCAGTCCTGGGCGAGCTGCGGCTTCTTCGCGCCGCTCAGCGCCGCGATCGGGTAGGTGTTGAGGTTCGCGTCGGAGGTCGGGATGTCGACGGGCCTCACCTTGTCGCCGCCGGCGACCGCGTCGGTCGCGTAGACCAGCCCGGCGTCGGCCTCGTCGAGCTCCACCTTGCTGAGCACCGCCTTCACGTCGACCTCCTCGCTGGCCGGCTCGGCGGTGATGCCGGTCGCGTCCAGCACCTTGACGGCGAGCTTGCCGCACGGCGCGGTGTCCACGCACACGACGTACTTCACGCCGGGCTTGGCGATGTCCGCGAACCCGGTGATGCCGGCGGGGTTGTCCGGTGGGACCACGAGCTGCAGGTGGTTGGTGGCGAAGACGGTCGGGTCGCCCTGGGTGCCGTGGGCGTCCACGACGGTCTGCATGGTGTCCTGGTCGGCGGTGGCCAGCACGTCGGCCGGTGCGCCCTGGGTGACCTGCTCGGCCAGCGTCGCGCTGGAGTCGAAGGCGAGCTTGACGTCGACGCCGGGGTGGTCGGCCTCGAAGTCCTTCGCGAGCGAGGTGAACGACTCGGTGAGGGACGCGGCGGCCAGGACGTTCAGGGTGCCGGTCTCCCGGGCGCTGCTGCCGGTGCCGCCCGACGCCGCCGAGCCGGAACCGCAGCCCGCGAGGGCCAGGGTGGCGACCAGGGACAGGGCGAGTGCGGCGGTGCGGTTTCTCATGGCAGCTCCACGACGACGTTGGTGGACTTGACGGAGGCGATGGCCAGGACGCCGGGCTCGAGGCGCAGGTCGTCGGCGGCCTCCGCGCTCATCAGGGAGACCAGGCGGTAGGGCCCGCAGACCATCTCGACCTGGGCCATCACGGTGTCCTTCTTCACGGCGGTGACGATCCCGCGCATCCGGTTGCGGGCGCTGACCGCGGTGGCCCGGCTGACGTGCCCGAACCCCTCCGCCCCGTCGGCCAGGCTCTTGGCCAGGGCGGCCAGGTCGGTCCCGGCGATCCGGGTCCTGCCGTCCTCGCCGGCGGCGGCGTCGACCCGTCCGGCGTCGATCCACCGGCGCAGCGTGTCGTTGCTGACCCCCAGCACCCCCGCGGCCTCGGCAACTCGGTAGGTGCTCACGCGGAGATCCTGCCGCACCTGCGACGCGATGTCGACCATATCCGCTGCAGATGCGGAAGTCGGCGTGAGAACTGCCCGGCCGGGTACCGCGCGGCCTACCCCGGGAGGAGAGGCATGACGAGGTACGGATACACGCTGATGACCGAGCAGTCGGGTCCGCGGGAGATCGTGCGGTACGCCGCCGGCGCCGAGGAGGCCGGCTTCGACTTCGAGGTGATGAGCGACCACTACTCGCCCTGGCTGGCCGAGCAGGGGCACGCGGCGTACGCGTGGAGCATGCTCGGGGCGGTCACCCAGGTGACCGAGCGGGTCGAGCTGATGACCTACGTGACCTGCCCGATCATGCGGTACCACCCGGCCGTGGTCGCCCAGAAGGCCGCCACGATCGGCCTCCTCAGCGACGGCCGCTTCACGCTGGGCCTCGGGGCGGGGGAGAACCTCAACGAGCACGTCGTGGGACGGGGGTGGCCGGGGGCGAACACCCGGCACGAGATGTTCGGCGAGGCGATCGAGATCATCCGCCGGCTGCTCGACGGCGGCTACGTCAACTACGTGGGCGAGCACTTCCGGGTCGACTCCGCGAAGGTCTGGGACCTGCCCGAGCAGCGGGTGCCGATCGGGGTCGCGGTCTCCGGCGACCAGTCCATCGAGAAGTTCGCACCGCTCGTGGACCACCTGATCGCGGTCGAGCCCGACCGGGACCTCGTCGCGAAGTGGGACGACACCGTCACCGGGCGGGAGAGCCGCAAGATCGGTCAGCTCCCGATCTGCTGGGACACCGACCGGGCCCGCGCGGTGGAGCGCGCCCACGAGCAGTTCCGCTGGTTCGGCGGTGGCTGGAAGGTCAACGCCGAGCTGCCCGGGCCCGCGGGCTTCGCCGGAGCCACCCAGTTCGTGCGGCCCGAGGACGTGGCGGCCTCGATCCCGTGCGGCCCGGACCTCGACGGGATCGTCGAGGCCGTCGCGGCGTTCACGGCGGCCGGGTTCACCGACGTGGCGCTCGTCCAGATCGGCGACGAGAACCAGCAGGAGTTCCTCGACGTCGCCGCCCGGGACCTGCTGCCGGCCCTGCGGGCTAGCTGACCAGCGGGGCCCACGCCCACAGCACCACCACGGCGACCAGCACGGCGGGCAGCGTCACCAGCGCGGAGAGCACGTGGAAGTCCCGCGCCGAGGCCTCCCCGCCGTGCCGGATCACCGTCCTGCGCCACAGCAGGTTCGCCAGCGACCCGGTGTAGGTCAGGCTCGACCCGACGCCGAGCCCGACCAGCGCCGCCATCACCGCGGTCACGCCGAGCGGGGCGACCAGCGGGACCAGCAGCAGCGTGGCCGGCAGGTTGTTGACGATGTTGGCCAGCGCGGTCGCCACCAGCGCGATGACCAGCAGCCCGACCAGGCCGTCGTCCCCCGGCACCACCCTGCGCACCAGGTCGCCGAGGAAGGTGTCGGTCAGACCCGCCACCACCACGCCCAGGCAGAGCACGAAGATCGCGAACGACAGGTGCGTGGACCGCAGCACGGTGCGGGAGTCGATGCGCCGGCGGGACAGCGCGTAGCCGCTGAGCGCGACCGCGGCCACGCCCGCGACCCAGGCCGGCTCCACCCCGAGCGGCGACAGCGCCGCGAACGCCACCAGCATCACCGCCACCATCACCAAGGGCACGACCGGCAGCGGCACGCGCCGCTGCGGGCCGGTGGCCTCGGGGGTGCGGGCCAGGTCGCGGGCGAAGTAGAACCGGTGCCCGACGTACTCCACGGCGATCACCGCGAGCCACACCGGCGCCATCAGCAGCGCGAACTCCAGGAACGACGTGTCCGGGATCGACGGCAGCGCCAGCAGGTTGGTGAGGTTCGAGATCGGCAGCAGCAGCGAGGCCGAGTTCGCCAGCCGGGCGCAGGCGTAGACCATCGGGCGGGGGCTGACCAGCGTGCTGGTCGCCGCCGCCGCGACCACCGGGGTCAGCAGCACCACGGTCGCGTCCAGGCTGAGCGCCGCGGTGGTGAGCGCGGCGGCCACGAACGTCAGCAGCAGCATCCGCCGCGGGCTGGCGCCGCTGGCCCGGGCCACCGCGGAGCCGACCGCCGCGAACACCCCCTCGGCGGCGCACACCTCCGCGACCACCAGGATCGCGGACAGGAACGCGACGACCGGGAACAGCAGCTCGGTCTGCGCCACCGCCCCGGACCAGTCCACCGCGCCGCTGAGCAGCACCGCGCCGGCGGCCACCAGCCCGACCAGGACCTCGACCCAGGCCGGGGGGTGCACGAACGCCACGACGAGCAGGACCACGAGCGCGACGACGGCGAGCACGTCGACCAGGGCGGTTGGCACCGCGGAAGACTACGCCCCGGACCGGGCCGGGTTTTCCGCGCTTGCGAGGATGGACGCGTGAGTGGACAGGCAGGGCGCTACCAACGATCGGCCGGTGGCATGGTCGGGGCGATGGTCGTGATGGTCGTGCTGCTGGTGGCATGGGTCGGCTTCCGGTCGCTGACCACCCAGGAGCCGGACAACCCGGTGCGGACCGTGGACTACGCGCAGGTGGTCGGTCCGGCGAGGAAGGCCGCGCCGTTCGACCTGGTCGCCCCGCCGACGCTGCCGGCCGGCTGGCGCGCCACGTCGGTGGACTTCAACGACCAGTCGCAGCCCCGCTGGCACCTCGGCGTGCTCACCGACCAGAAGCGGTACGTCGGCCTGGAGCAGTCCGAGCGCCCGGTGCGACAGATGGTCCACCAGTACGTCGACAAGGACGCGTCGCGCGGCGCCCCGGTGCGGGTCGCGGGCAGCTCGTGGTCGACGTACACCGACGCGGGCGGCGACCTGGCCCTGGTCCGCAGGGACGGCACCACCACCACCCTGGTGGTCGGCCACGACGTGCCGCGCGGGCAGCTGCTGGCCTACACCGCCGGCCTGCGGTAGCTAGTCGGCGTCGCGCTCCGCCAGCGCGGCGTCCAGCCGGGACTTGGCGCCGTCGAGCCAGCCCTGGCAGATCTGCGCGAGCTTCTCGCCGCGCTCCCACAGCGCCAGCGACTCCTCGAGGTCGGTGCCGCCGGACTCCAGCCGGCGGACGACGTCGACGAGCTCCTCGCGGGCCTCCTCGTAGCTCGGCCGGTCCTCGGTCATGACGTCTCCTTCAGCGGTGCGGTCAGCTCGGTGGTCTCGGTGCCCGTGACGGTGACGGCGATCCGGCCGTCGACGACCCGGACCTGCAGGGCGCGGCCGGGGTCGGCCTGCTCGACGCTGGTGACGACGTGGCCGTCGGCGTCCTGCAGGACGGCGTAGCCGCGCTGCAGGGTCGCCAGCGGGGACATCCCGCGCACCCGTGCGAGCTGGTGGCCGAGGTCGTTGGCGGCCCGGTCCAGCTGGTGGTGCAGGGTCCGGCGGGCCCGGTCGCGCAACCCGTCGACCTCGACCGAGCGGGCGCTCAGCCCGCTGCCGGGGTCGGCGAGCGCCGGGCGGGCGCGCACGGTGTCCAGGGCGTGCTGCTCGCGGGCCAGCCAGGCGGTGACCAGCTGCCGGCCGCGGTCGCGCAGGTGCTCCACGCGCAGGGTCTCCTCGGCGACGTCGGGCACCACGAGCTTGGCGGCGTCGGTCGGGGTGGACGCGCGGACGTCGGCGACCAGGTCGAGCAACGGGCTGTCCGGCTCGTGGCCGATCGCCGAGACGACCGGGGTCCGCGCGGCGAACACCGCCCGGACCAGGCCCTCGTCGGAGAACGGCAGCAGGTCCTCCACCGAGCCGCCGCCCCGCGCGATCACGATGACGTCCACCTCGGGGTCACGGTCGAGACGGCCGAGCTGCTCGATCACCTCGGCGGCCGAGGTGGTGCCCTGCATCGCGGCGTACCTGGTCGCGAAGCGCACCGCCGGCCAACGGCGCCGGGCGTTCTCCAGCACGTCGCGCTCGGCGGCGCTGTTGGGAGCGGTGACCAGGCCGACGGTGCCCGGCAGGAACGGCAGCCGGCGCTTGCGCTCGGCCGCGAACAGCCCCTCCGCGGCGAGCAGCTGGCGGCGCCGCTCGATGCGGGCGAGCAGCTCGCCGAGCCCGACCATCCGGATCTCGCGGGCGTAGAGCGACAGCGTGCCGCGGTTGGCGTAGAACGACGGCCGCGCGTGCACCACCACCGAGGCACCCTCCACCATCGGCGGGTTGAGGGAGTCGAAGACCTGGCGGGAGACGGTGACCGGGATGGAGATGTCCGCCACGGTGTCGCGCAGCGTCATGAAGACGGTGTTCATGCCCTGGCGCCGGTTGAACTGGGCGACCTGGCCCTCCACCCACACGGCACCGAGCCGGTCGACCCACTGGGAGATCGCGTTCGCGATCTGCCGGACGGGTGCCGGCTGCTCGAGGGAGGTCTCCAGTGCCACGCGAGCACCCTAGGCCAGAGCACCTACGATGAACGCATGAGCACTTCGGACCTGGGGATACCGCCCGTCCTCGCCCGCGACGAGGCCGACCGGCGCGCCGTGCTGCTGGCCGCGCCCCGGGGCTACTGCGCGGGCGTCGACCGGGCCGTGATCACCGTCGAGAAGGCGCTCGACCTGTACGGCGCCCCCGTCTACGTGCGCAAGCAGATCGTGCACAACAAGCACGTCGTCGCGAACCTCGAGTCCCGCGGGGCGGTGTTCGTCGAGGAGCTCGCGGAGGTCCCGCCCGGGGCCACCGTGGTGTTCTCGGCGCACGGCGTCTCGCCCGAGGTGCACCAGCAGGCCGACGAGCGCTCGCTGAAGACCATCGACGCGACCTGCCCGCTGGTCACCAAGGTGCACCACGAGGCCCGCCGGTTCGCCGCCGACGACTACGACATCCTGCTGATCGGGCACGCCGGTCACGAGGAGGTCGAGGGCACGGCGGGGGAGGCCCCCGAGCACATCCAGCTCGTGCAGACCCCCGCGGACGTCGCGGACGTCGTGGTCCGGGACCCGGCGAAGGTGTCCTGGCTGTCCCAGACCACCCTGTCGGTCGACGAGACGATGACGATCGTGGACGCCATCCGGGCCCGCTTCCCGCTGCTGCTCGACCCGCCCTCCGACGACATCTGCTACGCCACCCAGAACCGCCAGATGGCGGTCAAGGAGATCTCCGTCGACGCCGACCTGGTGATCGTCGTGGGGTCCGGCAACTCCTCCAACTCGGTGCGCCTGGTCGAGGTCGCGCTGGAGGCCGGTGCCCGGGCGTCGTACCGGGTGGACGACGCCTCCGAGATCGACGAGTCCTGGCTCGAGGGCGTCGAGACGGTCAGCGTCACGTCGGGCGCCTCGGTGCCCGAGGACCTGGTCGACGGCGTGCTGGCGTTCCTGGCCGAGCGCGGCTACCCCGACGCCCAGGCGGTGCACACCGCCGAGGAGTCGCTGATCTTCGCGCTGCCCCCGGAGCTGCGGCGCGACATCCGCGCGGCCGCCCAGCAGGCCTGAGCCCTCGGCGGACGGCTCAGCGGGGGCCGCGGATGGTGCCCGCGTTGCGGAGCGCCACCTGGCGCAGCGCGAGGATCGCCAGCGTCAGCGCGTAGCCGACGACCAGGGACCCGGCGTGGTGCGCCAGCCCGGACACGACCGCCTGCAGGAAGCCGTCGCCCGGGTCGGCGACGGTGCCGCGGGTGAGCAGGGCGAGGATCGCGACGGTGCCGGCCATCAGCAGCGGCGGGAGGACGCCGATGACGAAGAAGTCCTGGGGACGTACGGCGAGCGCGGCGGCCACGCAGACCAGCACGAAGGCGACGTCGAACACGACGGTGACACCGCTGAACACCAGCAGGTCGAGGACCACGGCGAGCAGGACCAGGGCGCCGGCGGCGTTGGCCACCAGGCGTCCGGGCTGACGGCCCTCCTCCCAGAGGGTCCGGTGGTGCGCGGCACCTGTGCTCACCCCTGCACGGTAGGGCGCGCGGGACCGGCTCAGGGTGCGACGCGCCGAACGACGGGCTGCGCCGGGTCGGGCGTGTCCAGGCCGGGCAGCTCGGGGCGCTGCTCGGCGACCGTCTCCAGCAGCTCGGAGGCGGTGAGCGGGCGGGGCGCGTCGACGACGACCGCCGGGGTGACCAGCTCGTCGCCGCCGACCCCGAGGTCGCCGAACCGGCGGGCGGACACCAGCACGCGGTTCTCCAGCGAGCCGACCGCGCGGTTGTAGGCGCTCACCGCCCCGGTCAGCGAGCGGCCGAGCCGGTCGAGGTGACCGCCCATCGTGGCCAGCCGCTCGTGCAGGTCGCGGCCGAGCTCGTGGATCTCGCTGGCCTTGTCGGCGAGGGTCTGCTGCGTCCAGGCGTAGGCGACCGTGCGCAGCAGCGCGATCAGGGTGGTCGGGGTGGCCAGCACGACCTGCCGCTCGGCGGCGTACTCCAGCAGCGTGGGCTCGGCCTCGAGCGCCGCGGACAGGAACGACTCGCCCGGCACGAACAGCACCACGAACTCGGGGGTGGAGGGCAGCGCGCGCCAGTAGGCCTTGCCGGCCAGGGTGTCCACGTGCTGGCGCAGCTGCCGGGCGTGCCGCGCCAGGTGCCCGTCGCGCACCGCGTCGGAGTCCTGGCCGGGGTCGACCGCGCAGGCGTCCAGGAACGCGTCGAGCGGGACCTTGGCGTCGACCACGACGTTCTTGCCGCCCGCGAGGGTGACCACCAGGTCGGGGCGCAGCACCGCGTCGCCGCTGCGTGCGGTCACCTGCTCGGCGAAGTCGCAGCGGTCCACCAGGCCGGCGAGCTCGACGACGCGGCGCAGGTGCAGCTCTCCCCACCGGCCCCGGACCTGCGGCTTGCGCAGCGCGGTGGACAGCGAGGACGTCTCCCGGCGCAGCACGTCGGTGGAGTGCCGGACGTCCTCGACCTGCTGCTTGAGCTGGCTCTGCCAGGAGACGCCGTGCTGGGCCATGTCCCGCAGCTGGTCGTGGAGCCGGTCGAGGCTCTCGCGCACCACGGCGGCCTCGGCGGCCCGGCTCTCCGCCTGGGCGATGACGTGCCGCTCGGGGGACGCCCCGGGCTGGTGCCGGGCGCGGGCGAGGAGCACGCCGACGGCCGCCCCGAGGAGCAGTCCCACGAGCAGCACGAGAAGCAGCGAGAGCGTCGTACCCAGGTCCATGTCTGCAGGATGCCGGGCACCGCCGACAGTTCCGTCGTGGAGCGGGGTGTGTCGCGGGTCGGGACGGGTAGAGGGGCACCATGACCAGCGCGGGCACGCCTCGGGGGCTGCTGTTCGGCACCGCCGCGGAGAGCTACGAGCGCTACCGGCTCGGCTACCCCGACCAGGTCGTCGACCGCACCCTGGCCTACGCCGGCCGGCCGGTCGCCGAGGCCGTCGAGGTCGGGGCCGGCACCGGCAAGGCGACCCGGGCGTTCGCGAGCCGCGGGGTCCGGGTGCGGGCGCTGGAGCCGGACCCGGACATGCACGCCGTGCTGCAGCGGGAGACCGCCGCGATGCCCGTGGAGCCGGTGTTGACCACCTTCGAGGCGTACGACGGGCCGCCGACCGGCCTGGTCTACGCGGCCGCCGCCTGGCACTGGACCGACCCGTCGACGCGGTGGACGCACGCCGCCGACCTGCTCGAGCCGGGCGGGGTGCTGGCGATCTTCGGCAGCCAGCTGCGGCTGGCCGACCCGGCCCTCGAGGAGGCGGTCGGCCGCGCGCTCGCCGACCGGGTCGACGACTCCGCGTCCCGGCCGGAGGACGAGCCGTCCGCACCGGCCTGGCGGCTCGCGGAGATCGAGGGGTCCGGGTTGTTCCAGGACGTCCGGAGCCACGACCTGGCACGGGAGGTCACCGTGTCCCAGGAGGAGTACGTCGGCCACCTGTCGACCATCTCGGCGTTCCTGCGGCTCGGCGTCGAGGACCGCCAGAAGGTGCTGCGCCGGGTCGTCGAGCTCGTGCCGGCCCAGGTCACCCTGGACGCGTCGGTGGTCCTGCAGCTCGCCCGGCGGCGGTCCTAGCCGAGCAGGGCCCCGGCCCGGGCGAGGAAGAACAGCACGAACATCAGCACGACGACGACCACCAGCGCCACCATCAGCCACGGGGTCACGGTGCGGCGGCCGGAGCCGGCCGTCGTGGGGCCGGGGTTGACGCTGCCGCTGTCGGGCGGGGTCTCGCCCGGAGGGACGCCGCCGCCCGGCTCCAGCCCGGTGGTGTCGTCGGGCTCCGGGTCGAGGTTCGTCGGAGGGGCGTTGCGCGGCTCGGTCATGGCAGAGCGGTGCCCGGTGCGTCCGGGCGCAAACTCAGTCGGACAGGTCGACGATCACCGGGGCGTGGTCGCTGGCGCCGGTGCCGGCCCGCTCGTCGCGGTCGATCCGGGCGCCCGTGACCCGGGCGGCGAACGCCGGGGAGCCCAGCACGAAGTCGATCCGCATGCCGCGGTTCCGCTCGAAGCGCTGCCGGTAGTAGTCCCAGTAGGTGTAGACCTCCGGGCCCGGCAGCAGCGGGCGGACCACGTCGGCGTAGCCCGCGTCGACGACCGCCTGGAACGCCGCGCGCTCCGGCGGCGTCACGTGGGTGCTCTTCGCGAACTGCGCGATGTCGAAGACGTCCTCGTCGAGCGGCGCGATGTTCCAGTCGCCGGTCAGCGCGACCGCGCGGTCCGGGTCGTCGGCCAGCCAGCCGGCGGCGTTCGTCCGCAGCGCCTCGAGCCAGGCGAGCTTGTAGTCCAGGTGCGGGTCGCCGACCGCCCGTCCGTTGGGCACGTAGAGCGACCACACCCGCACCCCGTCGCAGGTGGCGCCGATCGCGCGGGCCTCGGCGGCCACCGGGTCGCCGTACCCGGGCATGCCGTCGAAGCCCTGCTGGACGTCCTCGATGCCGACCCGGCTGACGATCGCGACGCCGTTCCACTGGTTCAGGCCGTACGTCGCGACCTCGTAGCCCAGCGCCTGCAGGCCCATCGTCGGCCACTGGTCGTCGCGCGCCTTGGTCTCCTGGAGGGCGAGCACGTCGACGTCCTGCCGCTGCAGGAACGCCTCGACCCGGTCGATCCGGGAGCGGACGGAGTTCACGTTCCAGGTGGCGATGCGCATCGCGCCAGCCTAGGGCCGCGGGTTCAGGACGCCGTCCCCCGGACCACGCGGGCGGCCTGCCACCGCTCGAAGCGGCCGGCCGGGGAGTCGAGGTAGGCGATCACGCCCTCCTCGAGGCGCTCCACCTCGGACCGGAGCGCGAACAGGTGGAAGTCCACCAGCTCCTCCGGGTCGCAGACGTGCTCGGCCGGGTCGTGCTGGTCGACCGAGGCGCCGCAGTCGCGGCAGGGCATGAATTGCGAACCGAACATGTGGGGCGTACCTCCTGTGCCTCCAGGATTCCCCCGGTCGATCGGTCCAAACAGCGTTGCTCCCGCTCGAGGTCGGCTCCTAGGCTGGCCGGCGGGCAGGTGCCAGAGCGGAGGCTCAGATGGCAGACAACGCAACCCTCGTCCGCAGCCTGTACGACGGCTGGAACGCTCGTGACTTCGACGCGCTGGCGGACCTGATGGCGCCCGACGGCACGATCACGTTCATGGGCTCGGGCGAGGTCCTCACGGGCCCGGAGGGCTCACGCACCTACAACCAGATGTGGGCGAACGGCTTCCCCGACGGTCGGGTCACGATCGACACCCTCGTCGCAGACGGGGACCGGGTCGTGGTCGAGTTCACCGGGCGTGGCACGCACACGGGGACCTTCGTCACCTCCATGGGCGAGATCCCACCCACCGGCAAGTCGGTGACCCTGAAGCTGTGCGACGTCGTCGAAGTGGCGAACGGCAAGGTCAGGGCGCAGCGCAGCTATCTCGACACCGGATCCATGATGGCGCAGCTCGGACTCACCTCCGGGCAGACCGCCACCGCCAACCAGTAGGACCGGCACCAACCGGCACCTGCCCGCCCCTCCCGGCCGACGATTCGGCCCACGCCGCCCACGCCCGTAGACTCGCCGCCCGTGGCACTCACCATCGGAATCGTCGGGCTCCCCAACGCGGGCAAGTCGACGCTCTTCAACGCGCTGACCAAGAACGACGTCCTGGCGGCGAACTACCCGTTCGCCACCATCGAGCCGAACGTCGGGGTGGTCGGCGTCCCCGAGCCCCGCCTGGCGAAGCTCGCCGAGCTCTTCGGGTCGGCCAAGCAGCTGCCCGCGACCGTCGAGTTCGTCGACATCGCCGGCATCGTCAAGGGTGCGTCCGAGGGCGAGGGCCTGGGCAACAAGTTCCTCTCCCACATCCGCGAGTCCTCCGCGATCTGCCAGGTCACCCGGGTGTTCCGCGACGAGGACGTCACGCACGTCGACGGCGAGGTCAACCCCGCCAACGACATCTCCACGATCCAGACCGAGATGATCCTGGCCGACCTGCAGACGGTCGACAAGGCCATCCCGCGCCTGGAGAAGGAGGCCCGGACCAAGAAGGAGAACGTCGCGGTCCTCGACGCCGTCAAGGAGGTCAAGGAGCACCTGGAGGCGGGCACCCCGGTGATCGCCACGAAGGTCGACCACTCCCTGGTCCGCGAGCTGTCGCTGCTCACCGCGAAGCCCTACATCTACGTGTTCAACTGCGACTCCGACGAGCTCGGCGACGAGGATCTCAAGCAGCGGATGCGCGACCTCGTCGCTCCCTCCGAGGCGATCTTCCTCGACGCGAAGTTCGAGTCCGAGCTCGTCGAGCTCGGCGACGACGCCGAGGCGCGCGCGATGCTCGAGGAGATGGGCATCGAGGAGCCCGGCCTCGACGTGCTCGCGCGCGTCGGCTTCGACACCCTGGGCCTGCAGACCTACCTCACCGCCGGCCCCAAGGAGTCGCGCGCGTGGACGATCCCCAAGGGCGCCACGGCTCCCGAGGCCGCCGGCGTGATCCACACCGACTTCCAGCGCGGCTTCATCAAGGCCGAGATCGTGTCGTACGACGACCTGGTCGCCGCCGGCTCCATGGCCGCCGCGAAGTCGGCCGGCAAGGTGCGCATGGAGGGCAAGGACTACGTGATGGCCGACGGCGACGTGGTGGAGTTCCGCTTCAACGTCTGACCCCGAGGTCAGAGGCCTCATGAGGGGTCTCGACCGCACCGAGCCCGCAGGGTTTCCGAGCTCCTCGTAGGCGAGCGTGGTGGCGGCGACCCGGGGTGCGGTCGCCCGCCGAGGACCACCAGGTGGGGCCCCGACGAACGTCGACCGCAGAAAGCACAGGACCCGCTGTCGTGGGTCTGTGTCCGTCACCTAGCCGGCACGGGGGCGACGTGGCACGCCGTTGCTAGATACCGAGTCGTGCCAGGTAGAGATCCCCTAGCCCGCTCGCGCCGAGGATGGAGCCCCAGGCAGCGATCAGCATGAACGGGCCGAACGGCACCGCGGTCCTGCGTCCCGCGCGCCCGCCGACGATCAGGACGAGGCCCACGACGGCGCCCAGGAGGAAGGCCCCGAACGCCGAGGTCAGGAATGCGCCCCAGGAGAGGTAGGCGGTCATCCCACCCACCACGCCGGCGAGCTTCACGTCGCCGAAGCCCATCGCGCCGGGCGCGACCAGGGCCACGAGGAGGAAGAACGCGAACAGCGCAGCTGTTCCCCAGGCGGCTCTCTCCAGGCCGCTGCCGTCGGCACCGAACGCGAGCAGCACCGCCAGCACGCCGTACGACGGACCCACGATCACGTTGGGCAGCCGGTGGACGTCGAGATCGATGAGCGCCAGCGCGACCGCGGCCGCGGCGAAGACCAGGTACGCCGCCAGCGTCACTGGATGGTCGGCGAACCGCTCTGCGGCCAACGCGAACAGCGCACCGGTGCCGGCCTCCACGAGCGGGTACCGCACGCTGATCGGGGAGGCGCAGTCGTAGCACCGTCCGCGCAGGACCAGCCAGCCGAGGACCGGCACGTTGTGCCGGGCGCGAATCGGCACGCCGCAGCCGGGGCAGGCCGAGGGTGGGCTCACCACGGACTCCCCGCGCGGCACCCGGTGGACGACAACGTTGAGGAAGGACCCGACCAGGAGGCCCAGCACGGCGGCGAACCCGACGAGGAGAGCGGGGGCGATCTCGCTCACCGCTGCTCCGACCAGCTGAGCACCTGAACCTGCCGGCGGCCCGGCTCGGGACGTGCAGGTCCGCTTCCCCACGCGGTGTACTGCGGGTCGGTGACCATCGCGCGCACGGTCAGGGCGTGTGTGCCTCCCGTCGCACAGCTGCCTTGCTGGACGCACACGTAGACCTCGAGGTCGACGACCGTCACCCGGTTCCCGAGCCCGTGCCCCGCGACGGGCACGGAGACCAGCGGGTAGCCGAACTGCTGGGAGGGCTGCGCCTTGAGGTTCACGCCGGAGGCGAGCAGCCCCCACCGGAAGGCGACCAGGGCGGTGGTGTAGGAGCCCGGGTCCAGGTCGATGAAACCCATCGGCGCGTAGGTGGCGCCCTGCACGACGAACTCGCCGTGGAAGTTGGCGCCCGGGTCGTTGACCAGCTTCACGTCTTGGGCCGCTCGCAGCGACGCCTTGACGTAGGTCACCGTCAGCTTCACCGCATCGATCGTGAGGATGTCGTCCTTGTTGGCATTCATCATCCGCAACTGGAGGAGGGGTCGCGCCGCGTCGAGCGCACCGCTCGCCAGCAGCCCGCGCAGTTGGCCAGCAACGTCCGCCTGGCCCCATCCCGTCGCGTCGGGGGCAGTGATCGCGACGTCCGCTGGCGTCTGCGTGGCCACGGTGACCGCCAGCGGCTTGAGGCTGGTCTTGGTGTACTTCACCTGCAGGACCGCCGAGGACACGTCCGCGCCAGCCGGAATCGTGTTGAGGCCGGCGAAGTCGCTCAGGTCCACGCCGACGTCGTCGTTGTTGCCGCCCACTGTCCACGAGACGGTCTTGGTGTCCGCCGCAGCGAAAGCGTCCTTGATGGACGTCGTCGGCGGCGCGACCACACCGGTGGTCCACTTGTTGCCACCGCCGTTCCCGGTGAGCTGGCTGACGGCTCCCGCGCTGGCAGAGGCGAGCGGCGTCGCGGACTCGGTGCTGCCCGTCGGCTCCTGGTAGAGGGTGACCGGCGGGTCACCGCCGTTCGACGGCCCGCAGAGCTCCACGTGGGCGGTGTCGGTGACCGTGATCCGGCTGGTCGCGCCGAACACCAACTGCACCCCGTTGACGGGGTCGTTGATGATCGGGCTCTTGCAGGCGCCGGGGATGACGCCGGTGGCGTACTCCCCGCCGATCACCTTGGTGTCGATCTTCCACTCGTTGGTGCCGGTGCCCTGCTCCTCGTCACGGAAGTCGAAGTAGTACTTCCCGGAGGCGAACTTCGCCGTCGCGCAGGTGTTGACCGCGTCGCTCAACGCCTTCGCGTTGTTGTAGAACCCGGGCTGGAAGATGCAGTTCGGGGAGGCGTAGGAGCTGGGGTTCTGGTACGCCGGGACGCTGGTGAGTGGTGCGGCGGGTGCGGTCGGCACCGCCACCGTCCCCGGTGCGTTGCACACCGCTGCCGGGTTGCTGACGATCTGCCCCGTGCACGTGCCCTCCGCCTTGACCGAACCGTCTGTGACGAGCGCGCCGCTCGTGACATTGATGTAGGACTTCGACGCGATGCCGCCACGGACGGGCATCGCCGCCTGGTTGCCGGAGCCGAGTGGCTTCAGGGTCATCCCCTGCAAGGTGCCCGTCGTCCCCACCGTCGTCAGGGCCTGGGCGAACGCGTCCGTGGGGTCGGGGTTGTCCACGCCGACACCGCTGAAGATGCCGGTCCCGGGGATGGCCGTGCACTCGACCCGTGCGGACGTGGCGGCCGTCTGGTCGCCGGCCTTCGGGTAGAGGTCCTTCAACTCCAAGGTGTTCTTGGGCGCTGTGCCATCGGCGCCGAAGCACCCGGCGCCGTCGGCGTTGTTGGTGTAGACCCATGTTGGTGTGGACCCGTCGAACCATGGGCCGGGGAACGTCGGCGTCACCCAGCCCGGTGCCTTGGCCCCCAGGCGGAGGTTGTTGACGGCCACCTTCGCGGCGGTGTCGCCGGAGTACGAGGTCCCGGCCACTCCCTTGAGTGCTGCCGTCGCGCGGAAGCTGGCGCTTCCCTGGGTCAGCAGGGCGCCCGTCACGACGGCGATCGACGTGATGATGATCAGCGCGACGATCAGCATCGCCCCGCTGTCGTCCTCGCGCACGTCGCGGAGTTGCCTGCTCATTGTTGCCTCCGGTCCGCCGAGACGGTGGTCGTGTAGCCCTGACTCGCGAGGTGGGCCTTGTCCTTGACCGTGAAGGTCATCGAGACCCGGTTGGGCGGCGTCGCCGCTCCGCAGGTCGTGTCGCAGCCGATCGTCGGAGTCCCAGTGAGGTTGTGCGCGACGGTCAGCGGCAAGCCGACGGCCACCCCGCCCTTGCACCGGACCCGCCTGAGCAGGAACCGGCTGCCGTTCGGCACGGTCACGTAGGCGACCTGGTGGGGGGTGGAGACCCACGGGTCAGCCGCGGGCGCGACGCCGACGGCGAACTCGTTCCACGCGAGAGCGACCGCGACGGACCCGACCGAGCTGCCGCAGCCACCGGGCCCGGCGGACCCCACGAACACGGACTGGTCGGTGCTGAAGGTGCCGGTGGCGGGGGTGAACGTACGCCGCCCCAGGCTGCTCACGTCGTCCTGCCAGTACGTCGAGATGAACTGCTGGTCGGTCGACTCGGTGAGGCGCGCACCGGTGTCGCGGGTCGTCTTCGCGTACTGGAGCACGATGCCGAAGAGGGCGGCAGACACGATCCCGAGGAGCGCAACGCTGATGACCAGCTCGATGAGCGTGAAGCCGTCGTCGCCCCGCTCACGGCAGGCGCGCCGCAGGTTCACGCGCACGGGTCACCTCCCGAGGCGAGGGCGGCGGCGGTGGTCGAGTTGCACGGCCGCCGCAGGACGACCGTGAGGGTCTCCTCCGCCTTGTGCTCGTCGTCGCCGGTGGTCGTGACGGTGAGGTCGAGCCGCTGGATGCCGTCCGCCGTGCACCCACCCCATGCCGATCCGTTCCAGGACTGCACGGCCACCGCCTTGCTGTAGCCCGCCGGCAGGTCCGTCACGGGGACCGCCTTGTACGTCGACACCGCCGTGGCACATGGCTGGATGTTGTGGGCATCGACGTAGGTCTGGATCGCCTCCGCGAAGCTGCGCACGTAGGCGCCGCCACTCGCGTCGTTGCGGTGCACGACCGAGCTGCGAACGCTCATCATGAGCGCTCCGAGGATGGCCACGGCGGCGATGCCCAGGATGGCGATGGCGACGACCAGCTCGATCAGGGTCTCGCCACCGTCACTGCGCTGCTGTGTTCGACGGCTGGACATGTCACACGTCGACCTGTCGGAAGATCCCGTACATCGCAGAGACGAGTGCGACCGCGACGAAACCGACGACCAGACCCATGATGACGATGACGATCGGCTCGAACAGCGCGGTCAGCTTCGCGATCTTGTAGTTGAGCTCGGTCTCGTAGTACTCCGCGGTGACCTCGAGCTGGGTGTCGAGCGAGCCGGTGTCCTCGCCCACCCGCAGCATCTGGGTCGCCGTGCCGGGGAAGAGCCCCGTGCGGGCCAGTGGACCCGCGACACCCTGGCCCTCGAGGATCTGCTCGTTCACCTCTCCCAGCCGCTTGACGTAGACGCGGTTGCGCAGCGCCTCGGTCGTCACGGCGAGCCCTTCGGTGAGGCTCACGCCGGCGCTCACCATCGACGCGAGGACGCGGCAGAAGCGCTCGACCAGGGCGTACTGGATGGTCTGCCCGAGCACCGGGACCTTCAGCAGCAGCGCGTCGCGGGCGTACTTCCCCCGGCTGGTCCGGGTGATCCCGACGAACAGCACGAGCAGTGCGGCGATCCCGGCACCGATCGCCCACCACCAGTCCCCCAAGAAGCCGGTGATGGCCATCAGGATGCGGGTCGGCAGGGGAAGCTCGGCGTCGAGATCCGCGAAGAAGTCCTGGAACTTCGGCAGCACGTAGATCGCCAGGATCAGCACGGTGACCATGGACATGGCCGAGACGATGAGGGGATACATCATCGCCGACTTGAGCTTGCGCCGTGCCTCCAGGTCCCGCTCGATGTAGCCCGAGAGGCGGGCGAGTACGGTGTCGAGCTCCCCGGTGAGCTCGGCCGACCGGACGATGCCGCGGTAGAACGGAGGGAAGACCTTCGGGAACCCGTCCAGGCAGTCGGAGAACCGCTCACCCGCGCGCAGCCGGTCCTCGATCTCGTTCATCATGCGCCGCACCGACGAGTTCTCGCTCTCGGTGCCGATCGCGTGCACCGCCTCGAGGATCGGCAGGCCCGCCCGGAGGAAGGCCGCGATCTGGCGGGAGAGATGCATGACCGCCTCCCGCTTGATGCGCGGGCCGGACAGCTCGTACTGGAGGATGCTCTTCTTCTCGGTCACGCGCAGGTGACGCACCTGCAGCTCGTAGAGCGACACCTCGGCGTCGGCTCTGCTCGCGGCCCTGTGCGTCCCCTTGACCGCGCTCCCGTCCAGGGTGACGCCCACGTAGGCGAACTTCGGCATGGTCAGACTCCTGCCACGTAGATCGAACGCATGATCTCGGCCGGTGTGGTCGCACCCTGGAGGACGAGGTCCACCGCCTGCTCCTGCAGGGTGCGCATGCCCTGGCTCAGGGCGAGCTTGCGCATCTCGTCGTGCGGGGCACGCTCGACGATCAGCTGGCGGACCTCGTCGGTGACCTGCAAGAGCTCGTAGACCCCGGTCCGCTCCAGGTAGCCGGTGTGGGCACAGAAGTGGCAGCCGGAGCCGTGCTGGAGCTCGCCGAGGGGCGGCAACCCCTCGACGCGCTCGACGCCACCGACGCTGCGAAGGAAGGCCAGCTCCTCGGCCGAAGGCTGGTAGGGCTCGAGGCAGTTCGGGCAGTTGCGCCGGACGAGCCGCTGGGCGACGACCGCCGTCACCGACGAGGCGATGAGGAACGACTCGATCCCCATGTCCAGGAGCCGATAGAGCGCTGCGACCGCTTCGGTCGCGTGTAGCGAGGAGAGCACCAGGTGCCCGGTCAGGGCTGACTGAACTGCGATCCGTGCAGTGTCGACGTCTCGGATCTCGCCGACGAGGATCACGTCCGGGTCCTGGCGGAGGATGGACTTCAACCCTCCGGCGAAGGTGACGCCGGCCCGCTCGTTGATCTGGATCTGGTTGATCGAGTCGAAGGTGTACTCGACCGGGTCCTCGATCGTCATGAGGTTGCGGTCCGGGGTGTTGAGCTCCCCCAGGGACGCGTAGAGCGTGGTCGTCTTGCCGCCACCGGTCGGGCCGGCGCAGATCACCATGCCGTACGGCGCGTGGATCATCGCGCTGTAGCGGCTCGCCGTGTCGGTGGGCATACCCAGCTGCTCGAGGCGGAAGAGCGGCCGGGACTTGTCGAGCAGCCGCATGACGATCTTCTCGCCGCCGACCACCGCGGTGCTCGCCACGCGGATGTCCACCTGACGTTCCTCGACGGCCATCGAGATCTGTCCGTCCTGGGGACGTCGCCGCTCGACGATGTTCATGCCCGCGAGGATCTTGATGCGACTCACCAGCGCGGGTCCGATGGAGCCGGGGAGGTCGAGCACGTCGGCGAGGGCGCCGTCGATGCGATACCGGACCCGGACGCGGTCGCCCGACGGCTCGATGTGGATGTCGGAGGCGCGGTCGCGCAGCCCTTGCGTGATCACCATCTGCACCACGCGGACGACGGGCGCCTCCTCGTTGACCTGGGCGGTCTCGAGTCGGTCGGCCTCGCGGCGCAGACTGTCGCGCGCCTCGAACGCCTGGATCTGCTGGCCGACCTCGCCGGTCGCCTTGTACGCCGTGTCCAGCGCGCGGACCAGGTCCCGGTGGCTGCTGACCTTCGCGCGCACGGGCCGGCCGATCGCCGCGGCGACCGTGGACACGTGCTCGGGGGACGGGTCGAGGACTCCCACGACGACCACGTCACCGTCGACCTCGACCGGCAGCGCGCGCAGGTCCCGGGCTGTGGCACCGGACAGCAGGCCTACCGCATCAGGTTGCGGGTCGGCGGTCCGGAAGTCGAGGACCTCGACGCCGTAGTGCTCCGCCAGTGTGCACGCGAGGGCCTCGTCGGTCACGACGCCGGCCTCGATCAACCGCTCCGCGAGGGTGCCGTCGCCATCGGCGTCGCGGACGGCGTCGATCCGGTGGGGTTCCGCATGGCGGGACGAGACCAGGACGGTGGCCACGCGCTCGTCGTACTGGTCGAACGCCGTCCGGGGCGCTGGCAGCTCGGGTGTGCTGCGGGTGCGGAGCTTCACGGTGTCAGGCCCTTCTCGCCGCAGCGATGTGCGGCCGCGTCGTGATGTCCTGCGGATAGAGGCTGCGCGCGACCGCGTCGGCCACGGAGACCACCCCGTCCTGGACCAGGACGGAGAGTGACTGCTCCAGGGTGACCATCCCGTCGCGCATCCCGGTGACCAGAGAGTTGCGCAGCTGGTGCGTCTTCCCCTCCTTGACCAGGTTGCGGACCGCGGGCGTGGCCACGAGCACCTCGTACGCCGCCGTCATCCCGCCGCCGATCTTGGGGATCAACCGCTGGTAGACGACGCAGCTCAACGCGGCGGCGAGCTGGACGCGGATCTGCGCCTGCTGTTCGCCCGGGAAGACGTCGATCATCCGACCGATCGACTGGGCGGTGTCGTTGGTGTGCAGGGTGGCGAAGACGAGGTGGCCGGTCTCCGCGACGGTGAGCGCGAACCGGATCGACTCGAGGTCGCGCATCTCGCCGACGAGGAGGACGTCGGGGTCCTCGCGCAGGACGCTGCGCAGGGCGTCGGGGAAGTTCGCGGTGTCCGTGCCCACCTCGCGCTGGTTGACCGCCGCCCTCTTGTGGTCGTGGACGTACTCGATCGGGTCCTCGACCGTGATGATGTGGCAGCCGCGGGTGCGGTTGATCAGGTCGATCAGCGAGGCCAGGGTCGTGGACTTGCCCGACCCGGTCGGCCCGGTCATCAGGACCAGCCCTTGGTGGCGCAGCGCCAGGTCGCGCAGGACGGGCGGCAGGCCGAGGTCGTCGGGAGACGGGATCGAGCGCGGGATCATCCGCAGGGCCACCGCCGTCAGCCCTCGCTGGGTGAACGCGTTGCCGCGGATCCGGGCGTCGTCGCGCCACGAGAAGGAGAAGTCGTACTCCTGGCTGGTCTCCCAGGCCGCGAGCTGCGCCGGCGTGAGGACCTCGGCGAGCAGGCTCTCGGTGTCGTCGGCGGTCAAGGCCGTGGTCCCGTGTGCCGGGACCAAGGCCCCGTCCACCCTGAGCATCGGCGGCATGCCGACCGTCAGGAGCAGGTCGGTCCCGCCGGCCTGCCAGAGACTGGCGAGCAGCCCGTCGATGCGGCTGCCGATGTGATGCAAGTTGCTGTGCATGCTCGAGGCCCCCCCTCATTGCGTGCTGGTGAAGTACTGAAGTGGGAAGGCCGCGGCGAACCGCGACCCTCCCGCTAGGACGCGATCAGCAGCCGGCGGGCTTGCCAGTGGCGTCGAACCCCGGGCCGACGCCAGCGGGAGCCGGGGCCTTGAGGTAATTGGCATCGATCAGCGCCTGGACGTTGGTCGGGTAGTTGCCGTTCTTTGCGTTCCACGCCTCGGCGGCGACCGAGACGGACTTGCAGTCAGCCGCCTTCGCCGCGGTCTGCGCGTCCTGCCGGAAGGTGCCGACACCGAAGACGACGATGCCGGCCAGGATGCCGAGCACCACGATGACGATCAGGAGCTCGATGAGCGTGAAGCCGTCCTCACTGCGACGGGCCTGTCGAAAAGAGAGCATGCGCTGGTACATGGATTTCCCCCCCTGGGAAATTGGAGTTTGGCAGCAGCCCCCCTGCCGCCGAGTGGTGTCAACGTACGCAAAGAACAACTCCGGCACACCGGCCAATTCAGGCCCCTTCCCCGCTTCCAGACGGACTAGGACTCTTGGGTCGCTATCTGTCCTTTGCGGCCGGTGACGCTTGTGCCGATCGGTGCGTCGAGTGATCGCCCAGCACCAGTCCTATCGAGCTGCTCCTCTGCAGGCCGTGGTGGAGGTTTCACCTGCCCCGCTTGGGAATTGACCGCGAAACGAATGACCTTCACCAACCAGCCTGGCAAGCGGGACGGCGGCGTCCGCAACCCCCTCAGGCACGGATTCGCGGCTCTCGCGGAGTGACTTACGGTCGGAGCGGTGCTGTCGTTCATGGGCTGCCTGGGTAACGCGAACTGCATTTTTGCGCCCTGCAACCAGGGTGTTGTCGACAGGTGCGGGGCGTCCTCTCGGTGGTGGCACTAGGAGGGTCAGCGATCAACGACAACCATCAGGTCGGTGTCGTGATACCGCGGGTCCGAGCTGGTTGTTCATCGGAGCCGACAACACTCAACACGGAGACCGCGTACCGCTTCAACGTGCAGAAGGACCGGTGCTCACGCAGCCGGAACGGAAGCACGTCCGCGCTGACGACGGCTACTCCTTCGTCGCAGCGAGGCTCGAGTTGAACATGTCGAAGGCGTACTTCCAGCTTCCGTCGGTCTGCCGTTTGTGGACGATCAGGAACTTCCCTGCGTCCGCGAGCGGTGCGTCGGCGGAAGCGCGAAGCTCCCAGCGTCCTTCCTCGACCGCCAGCCCGTCGTGCTGCTCGTAGTGCACTGTCTCGATGTGCCCGTGCCGCAGACCGGCCTCGACCGCCCCTGCTAGTACCGCTGGATGTCTCCGGCGGTCTGGACATCCGTTCCCGGCGGCAACAGGCGGGCGTCCGGCGCGTAGACCGACGCAACCATGGCCACATCGCCCTTGGCCAGGCCCTCCACCATCGTGGCGTTCAACAGGTCTGCGTCGCTCCTGGCCTTGTGCGTGCTCCTCTCCGTCCTTGCGTTCAGGCTGCTCCGGGCTTCTGGAGGCGTCAAGGTGGGCAGGTCCCGCTTCACCGCTGATTCAGCCGGGTTTCAGTCGGGGTGCGCGAGAATGCTGCTCCCGACTGCCCGGAGGCATCCATGCGCGTACTCGTCGTCGACGACGAGCTGCGCCTCGCCCGGTCGTTGAAGGTGGGCCTCGAGGCGGAGGGCTTCGCGGTCGACCTGGCCCACGACGGCACCGACGGGCTCTGGTTGGCGCGGGAGAACGAGTACGACGCGATCGTGCTCGACCTGATGCTGCCGGGAATCAACGGCTACAAGGTCTGCGAGGCGCTTCGCGCGGAGAAGGACTGGACCCCGATCCTGATGCTCACAGCCAAGGACGGCGAGTGGGACCAGGTGGAGGGCCTCGACACCGGCGCGGACGACTACCTGACCAAGCCGTTCTCGTTCCCAGTGCTCGTGGCCCGGCTGCGCGCGGTCGCCCGGCGCGGCGCCCGCGAGCGTCCCACCCAGCTCGAGGCGGGCGACCTGCGGCTGGACCCGGCCGCCCGTCGGGCCTGGCGCGGCGACACCGAGCTCGAGCTCACGACCCGGGAGTTCTCGATGCTGGCCGTGCTGGTGCGGCACCGCGGGGACGTGCTGTCGAAGCGGCAGATCCTGGACGCGGTCTGGGACCACGACTTCGAGGGCGACTCGAACATCGTCGAGGTCTACGTCGGGCACCTCCGCAACAAGATCGACCGTCCCTTCGGGCGCGCGGCCATCCAGACGCTGCGGGGCGCCGGCTACCGACTGAGGGCCGACGGTGGCTGAGGGACGGCTGGGGCGCGCGTCCGTGCGGGTCCGCACGACGGCCGTGGCGGTGCTCGTGGTGGCGATCACCCTCCTCGTCGGTGCCGTCGCCCTCGTCGCCCTGGTCCGGGGGTCGCTGCACACCGGCGCGGAGGTGAGCGCCGAGCAGCGGGCCTCGGCCCTGGTCGCGGAGATCGAGCACACGGGGCTCCCGCCGGCCGAGCCGTCCGACCCCGCCGAGGATCCCGACGAGCCGGACGAGCTGGTCTGGCAGGTGACCGGGCCGGACGGCACCGTCGTGCGCTCCTCGCAGCCGCTCCGTGAGCCGCTGCCCTCCGACGACGAGGACTCGGTGAGGCTGGCGGGTGCCGACCACCCCTATGTGGTGGCGACCGACGACGCCAGCTCCGGCGGCCAGGAGTACACCGTGGCGGTCGCGGTCTCCCTGGAGGAGGTCGACGACTCGACCGCGGCGCTGGTCACGCCGTTGCTGGTCGGGGTGCCCCTGGTCCTGCTGCTCGTGGGTGGCACGACCTGGCTGGCGACCGCACGGGCCCTCGCTCCCGTCGAACGCATCCGGCGCGAGGTCGAGCAGGTCAGCGGTGACCGGCTGGACCGGCGGGTGCCCGAACCGGGCGCGCGCGACGAGATCCGTCGGCTCGCGCAGACCATGAACGCGATGCTGGGACGCCTCGAGAACGCCCGCGCCCGCCAGCAGCAGTTCGTCGCCGACGCCTCCCACGAGCTGCGCTCGCCGCTCGCCAGCATCCGCCAGACGGCCGAGGTCGCCCGGGCCCACCCGGGTGCCCTGCCCGAGAGGGAGCTGGTGGACGCGGTGCTCGAGGAGTCGGGGCGCATGCAGCGGCTCGTGGAGCAGCTGCTGCTGCTCACCCGGGCCGACGAGGGCGCGGTCGGCCGCGCGCCCCGCGACGTCGACCTCGACGACCTGGCGCTCGCCGAGGCCCGACGGGTCGCGCGCTCCGGGCTCGACGTCGACACCACCGGCGTGGGGCCGGGGCGGGTGCGCGGTGACCAGACCGCGCTGGCCCAGGTGGTGCGGAACCTCGTCGACAACGCGGCCCGCCATGCCGGGACGGCCCTGTCCGTCCAGGTGGGTGAGGACGCCGACGGTGTCGAGGTCGTCGTCGAGGACGACGGTCCAGGAGTCCCCGAGCCGCAGCGCCACCGCGTCTTCGAGCGGTTCGTCCGGCTCGACGAGGCGCGCGCCCGTGACGCGGGCGGGAGCGGGCTGGGCCTGGCGATCGTCAAGGAGATCGTCGCCGCCCACGGCGGCACGGTCGTGGTGTCGTCCTCGGACCTCGGCGGTGCCCGGTTCGTCGTACGCCTGCCCGGTCCCGGGAACGGCCACGGGGCCGAGCGCCCGGCCTGAGAACCGGCTCCGGACGGGTTCAGCGGAGATTCAGCGAGCGTGACGCACGCTGGGTGCACGACCGATCCACCCCCTGAGAGCCGAGAAAGGCCGTCCCCGATGAACGCCACCCAGCTCCGCAGCAAGCGCATCGTCCTTCCTTCCCTGGCCGCCGTCGCAGCCCTCGGGGCCGGCGGCGTCGCATGGGCCTCCGCGGCGCGCGCCGACCTCGGCGGCGGCCAGCGTGACCGGGTCGCCGCTGCGGCCACCCGGGCCGTCGGGGGCACGGCGGTCGACGTCGAGTCCGGTGACGACCGGGGGGAGGCCTACGAGGTCGAGGTGCGGCGGGCCGACGGCAGCGAGGTGGACGTCTCCCTGGACACGAACCTCCACGTGGTCAGCCGGCACGTCGACCAGCACGACGGCGACCACGGTGACGGGGCCGACGAGCACGGTGACGAGGCCGACGAGCACGGTGACGAGGCCGGCGAGCACGGGGACGACGGCCACGAGGGCCCCGACGCCGGCGACCGGGCGGTGAGCGCGGCGCAGCGCTCGTCCGCCGAGAGGGCGGCGCTGGCCTCGGTCAAGGGCGGCACGGTCCTCGAGGTGGAGGCCGGTGACGACCCCGGCGAGGCCTACGAGGTCGAGGTGCGCGACACCGCGAACAAGAAGTGGGAGCTGGTGCTGGACTCCGGCTTCACGGTGGTCCGCACGACCGCCGACGACTGACCCCAGCGGTACGGCCACTGGTCCAGGTGTGTCTGGTGGGGCCGCGCCGGCCCACCTACGCTCCGATGGTGTGGGTGACACCGACCCGACACACCGCAGCGGCGCCCCGACCCGCCCCGTGCTGATCGCCGTCGCGCAGCCCGACGTGCTGAGCCAGGTCGAGCGCGAGCTGCACAACCGCTACCGCTCCGACTACCGCGTCGTCTGCCTGAGGTCGCGCGAGGCGACCCTCGCCCTGCTGGAGGAGCTCGCCGGGACCGGCCAGCAGGTCGCCCTGGTGCTCGCCGGGGAGGAGCTCGCGGACGCGTCCGGGACGGCGCTGCTGGCGGAGGTACGACGCACGTTCCCGCAGGCGCTGCGGGCCCTGCTGGTCGAGTGGGGCCGGCTGGGAGACTCCCGGACCGGGGACGCGATCTTCGAGGCGATCTCCCGGGGCCGCATGGACCACTACCTGCTGGTGCCCTCGCAGCCCCCGGACGAGCAGTTCCACCAGGCCGTGTCGAGCTTCCTGCTGACCTGGGCCGAGTCGCGGCAGCGCGCCCCGCACACGGCGAACGTGATCGGGCAGAGCTGGTCGGGCCGGGCGTACGAGCTGCGGTCCGTGCTCGAGCGCTGCGCGCTGCCGCACCGGTTCCACCTGGCCGACTCGGACGAGGCGCGGGTCCTCCTCGCCGGCGCGGGACGGAGGAGCTTCCCGCTGATCGTCTGGCCGGACGGGAACATCCTGGAGGACCCGAGCGACGCGGAGATCGCGAAGGCCTCTGGGACCACGGTCGAGCCGGACCGGCAGGAGTACGACCTGGTGATCGTCGGCGGCGGGCCCGCCGGCCTCTCCGCGGGCGTGTACGGCGCCTCGGAGGGTCTGCACACGCTGGTGATCGACTCGGGCGGCGTCGGCGGGCAGGCCACGGCGAGCTCCTCGATCCGCAACTACCTGGGGTTCCCTCGCGGCGTCAGCGGCGGCGAGCTGGCCCGCCGGGCGTTCGAGCAGGCCTGGGTCTTCGGTGCCCGCTTCGCCTTCATGCAGCGCGTCACCGGCCTGGAGCTGGACCGGGACGGCGGCGTCGTGGTCACGCTGCAGAACGGCGGGGTGGTGGTGGGCCGGTCGGTCGTGCTGGCGATGGGCGCGACCTACCGTCGGCTCGGCATCGGCTCCCTGGAGGACCTGCAGGGCGCGGGTGTCTTCTACGGCGCCGCGGCGTCCGAGGCGACGAGCGTGTCGGGCGAGGACGTCTACGTCGTCGGCGGGGCGAACTCGGCGGGACAGGCCGCCCTGCACCTCGCACGGTTCGCGCGCCGGGTCACGCTCGTGGTCCGCGCCGGTTCCCTCGAGTCCGGCATGTCGCACTACCTGGTGCGCCAGATCGAGGCGACCCCGCACATCGACGTACGCACGGGGACCGAGGTCGTCGACGGCGGCGGCGGCACCTGGCTGGAGTACCTCGTGCTGCGGGACCGCGCCGGCGGCGGCGAGGAGAAGGTCGACGCCGACGCGCTGTTCCTGATGATCGGGGCGGTGCCGCACACGGACTGGCTGCCGCCGACGATCGAGCGGGACCCTTCGGGCTTCGTGATGACCGGGTCGGACCTGGGCGCCGGTGCGTTCGGGTCGCTCGGCCGCCCGCCGCTGCCGCTGGAGACCAGCCTCCCCGGGGTGCTCGCGGTCGGGGACGTCCGGCACGGTTCCGTACGACGCGTGGCGTCCGCCGTGGGGGAGGGGTCGATCGCGATCCGGCTCGTGCACCGCCTGCTCACCGCGCAGGGCTGACCCGGGGCCGGCCGCTCAGGCGTGCTGGTCCGACGGCGGCCGGACGGGCTGCACCGACCAGGGGGGCGGCTCGTCGTCGCCGGACTCCTCGTCGCGCTCCGCGGCCTCGGCCGTGGCCTGCACCTTGCCCGCCGCGTGGTGGACCGGTGCGTAGACGGCGTACAGCTGCAGTGGTTCGTCGCCGATGTTGGTGACGTTGTGCCAGGTACCGGCGGGCACGAAGATCGCCCAGCCGTCCTCCACCTCGCGGTCGAAGTCGAGGTGGTCCTTCGCGCTGCCCATCTGCACGCGGCCGCGGCCGGCGTCGAGCCGCAGGAACTGGTCGGTCCCGGGGTGTGCCTCGAGGCCGATGTCGCCGCCCACCGGGATCGACATCAGCGTCAGCTGGAGGTGCTTCCCGGACCAGGCGACCGTGCGGTAGGTGGTGTTCTCGAGCGTCGCCTGCTCGAGGTCGAAGCTCTGCGGCTCCGGGCCGATGTCCTTGATCGTCATGGTGCGCTCCAGTCGCCGAAGAGGGGTCGCGTCCACTCTCGCAGACCGCCCACCTTCCGGGCGTCGCCAGACGCGCCGGGTCACCAGTCCTGGGGCGCGAACTGGCTGAGGACGAGCTCGGCGCCCTGCGGGTCCCGGACCACGGCCCGGCGCACCCACCGGTCCTCCGCGGTCGAGACGACCACCCCGCCGAGCGTCTCCACGGTGGCGGCCGAGGCGTCCCGGTCGGCGACGGCGAAGACCACCTGCCAGTGCGGCCTCTCGCCGTCGGCGAGCGGCTCGAAGGCCGCGACCACGTCCGCGAAGCCCTCGGGGGCGTGCGCCTGGCGGGTCCGGATGCCGGGGTCCACGGTGGCCTCGAGGTGGTCGCCGTAGCCCGGCACCGAGACCGAGGTCGCGAACCCGGAGGCGCCGTAGGCCCAGCCCAGCACCGGGCCGTAGAAGTCACACGCCGCCGGGAGGTCGGCGGTGCGCAGGTTGCTGAAGTTCCAGGCGCCGGGCTGGTTGACGACCTGCACCCCGAGTCGCCGGCGGGCCTGCCAGAGCCGGAGCTCGGCACCCTCGGGGTCGAGCACGGTCGCGGTGCGTCCACCGGGACCCGCGTCCAGCGGGCCGGAGACCAGCGTCCCCCCGGCCGCGACGAGCCGGGCTGCCGTGTCGTCGGCGTCGTCGACCGCGACGTACGTGCTCCACCGGGCGGGACCGCTCGACGGCCCGGCCACCGCCGCGACGTCCCGGCCGTCGAGCTGGGCGATCACGTAGCGGAACGGGGCGTCCGGCGGGGTCGCGTCGGCGAACGTCCAGCCGAACAGGGCGGCGTAGAACGCGGTGCCGGCGTCCACGTCGGGCAGGTCGACGTCGACCCAGGAGGGGACGCCGTGCGGGAAGGTGCGGGCCTCGGGCATGCCCACCACCGTGCCAGCCGTCGCGGCCGGCCGTCGAGTGCCGGACCGGCGGTCAGCCGGCGCCCTGCTCCTCGCGCCGCTGGTGCAGGCGCTGCTGGGCGTCGGGCAGGAAGGCCAGGCACGGCGCGTCGGTGCCCGGGTGCTTCTCGGTGAGGTGGAAGACCCAGCGGTCCATGGCCGCCATGAAGCCGTTGTCGCCGCCGGGGCGGTAGGCGGACCACTTGAGGTGGCCGCGGGCGACGCACTGCGAGCAGCTGATCTTGTAGACGAACCGGTCGTTGGCGTCGACGTCGATCTTCACCCGGGCCAGCGAGCCGGCCTCCGAGGCGGCCTTCTTCTCACGAGCGGATCGGCTCGCCGTCATGTCGCACCTCTGTCGTGTCCGGGGACGCGGAGCCTACCCCCGGGCCGGCCGGCGGCGCCGGGCGGTTCAGTCCGCCCTGTACCCGAGGTGCCCGCTCGTGGAAAATCGAGACGGGTCAGGCTCGGGCCTGCACGGGACATCCGCTTCGAATGGAGGGTTGACGCCATGGCGTTCGTGACGACCGGGGACGGGACGGAGATCTACTACAAGGACTGGGGGAGCGGTCAGCCGATCATGTTCCACCACGGGTGGCCGCTGAGCTCCGACGACTGGGACGCGCAGATGATGTTCTTCGCCCTGCGCGGTTACCGGGTGGTGGCCCACGACCGGCGCGGCCACGGCCGCTCCACCCAGACGTCGGACGGGCACGACATGGACACCTACGCGGCCGATGCCCGGGCCGTGGTCGAGCACCTCGACCTGCGCGACGTCGTGCACGTCGGGCACTCCACCGGAGGCGGTGAGGTCACCCGCTACGTGGCCCGCCACGGCAACGGCCGGGTGGCCAAGGCGGTGCTCATCAGCGCGGTCCCGCCGGTGATGCTGCAGTCCGCGGACAACCCGGGCGGGCTCCCCCTCGAGGTGTTCGACAGCTTCCGCGAGGGCACCGGCTTCCACCGCGCGCAGTTCTTCCTCGACGTCGCCTCGGGGCCGTTCTACGGCTACAACCGTCCGGGCGCCGAGGTCTCGCAGGGCGTCATCCGGAACTGGTGGCGGCAGGGGATGATGGGCGGCGCCAAGGCGCACTACGAGGGCATCAAGGCGTTCTCGGAGACGGACTTCACCGAGGACCTGCAGATGATCCAGGTGCCGACCCTGGTGATGCACGGCGACGACGACCAGGTGGTGCCCATCGCGGACTCGGCCGAGCTGTCGATCACGCTGCTCAAGGACGGCACGCTCAAGGTGTACCCGGGCTACCCGCACGGCATGTGCACCACGCACGCCGACGTGATCAACCGGGACCTGCTCGCGTTCATCGAGTCCTGACGTCGGCGGTCCGGCCCCGACGATGTCGCCGGCCGGCGGCACCGGGTCGCCGCACCGGGCCTACCCCCGCGCCGCCCTGGCGTTCGTGGACTGGCAGGTGCGGCGCGGGCTGATGAACCCCCACGACCACGAGCGTCCGGGCAGCCCGTGGTGGCGGGCGGTGAGCGAACGGCTGCTGCGCGACACCTGCGAGGCGCGGCTGGGCCTCCTCGGCCACCCGGGGCCGGGGTCGTCGGCCAGCGTCGAGCCCTACGCCTGGGCGGCGACCGAGCTGCGGGTCCCCGAGCTCGCCGACCTCGTCTGCGGAAGCACGCCGAGCTACGCGTGGGACCCGCACGACTGCGACCCCTGGTCGCCCCCGCCGACGCGCCTGGTGCGCGTCGTACGACGCACCCTCCCGGCGGGCCGGGTCAGCCGCGGACCCGCCGGCGGCGCACGCTGAGGAGGAAGACGGCGAGGACCACGCCGGCCACGGTGATGATCCGGTTCGGGTCGACCGCCGGGCGCCAGCTGACCTGGCCGTTGTTGATCACGAACGCCCCGGCCGGGCGGCCGGTCACCCCGAAGCCACCGCCCTCTCCCTCCTGGCCCTTCTCGTCGTGACCGGTGCCGCCGCCCCCGCCTCCACCGACGACGGCGGCCGGGATGACGGTGAGTCCGTTCTGCTCGTAGGGATCGCCGAACACGCGCTTGACCGTGATCGAGTCCCGGGCCGTGCTCAGGACTTCGGTGACATTCATGGGTTGCCTCCAACGACGTGACAGGTCCTGTTCCCACCAGCCTGCGCGCGTCCCCGGGTCGGGGGAATAGTCCCCTCGGATCGCGAAGAGTGATCCCTGGGTCACGTCGTCACCGTTGTCGGTGCGGGGCGGGGGAGGGCGGGGCAGGATGGGCGGCATGGACGACGCGCACGACCGGGACCCCGCTGAGCAGGACCCGTTCGACCTGCACCGGTTCGTGACGGCGCAGGACACCGACGACACGTACGCCACCGCGCTCGGCGAGCTGCGCCGCGGACGCAAGCGCAGCCACTGGATGTGGTTCGTGTTCCCGCAGGTCAGCGGGCTCGGGCGCAGCGCCGTCGCGAAGCACTTCGAGCTCAGCGGCGCCGACGAGGCGCGGGCCTACCTCGCCCACCCGGTGCTCGGCCCCCGGCTGCGCGAGTGCGCCCGGGCGATGACGGAGCTGCCGGGCCGCGACGCCGTCGAGGTGCTCGGGCCGGTGGACGCCGCCAAGCTGCGCTCGTCCATGACGCTCTTCGGGTACGTCGACCAGGAGCCGGTGTTCACCGAGGTGCTGGACCGGTACTTCGACGGGCAGCGGGACGAGGAGACGCTGCGCCGGCTGTAGCGCCGGGCGCCGTCAGGGCTGCTCGACGCGCTTGGCCGGGCAGTCGGGGTTCGGGCAGTAGTCGACCGCCACCATCTCGCCGGGGTTCAGCTCGGCGCGGTTCTCGTTGGACTCGTCGAAGTCGATGGTGCCGTGGGCCAGCTCGGTCCCGCACGTCTCGCAGTGGGTGGGCCAGGTCTGCTCGTCCGTCACGTCGCTCATCCCTCCACGCTAGCCCCCGACCGGGTCGTAGACCGCGAACCCGTCCCGTCCGGCGTTCTTCACCGAGTACATCGCGACGTCCGCGCGGCGCACCAGTTCGTCGGCGTCGAAGTCGTCCTCGGGGTGCTGGAAGGCCACGCCCACGCTCGCGGTGACCCCGATGTCCAGCTCCCCGTGCCGGACCGGCTCGGCGACCGCCGCCATGATCCGCTCGACCGCGGGGGTCACGTCCTCGGTGCGGTCGAGCTCCTCGAACAGCACCAGGAACTCGTCACCGCCCCACCGGACGACGGTGTCGTGCGGGCGGACCACCGCGCGGATCCGCTGGGCGACGGTGGCGAGCACCTCGTCGCCGACGCTGTGGGAGAACCGGTCGTTGACCACCTTGAAGCCGTCGAGGTCGATGAACGCCAGGGCCAGCACCGGACGCCGCGCGGTCAGCGCGTGCTGCAGCCGGTCGAAGAGCATGGACCGGTTGCCGACCCCCGTCAGCGAGTCCCGGCTGGCCTGCTCCCTGAGCAGCTGCTCGGACTCCTGGGCGCGGGCCCGCAGCGTGGCGTGCTCGATCGCGAGCGCGGTGGACACCGCGAACCCCTCGAGCGCCCGGCAGGTCGCCGGGCTGGGTCGGCGGCCGTCCGCGGGGAGGTCCACCGACAAGATGCCGACCCGGGTGCCGTCGGAGCCGATGAGCGGCGCGAAGAGCGCGTCCTCGGGGTGCCAGGCGTCCTCCGTCTCCAGCGGCTCGATGTCGGGGATCCAGGTCAGGAGGTCCGAGCGGGCCAGCTCGTTGCGGTGGTCGGCGAACCGGAGCCGGCCCCAGGGCTCGCTCGCGGCGAGCATCTGGTCCCACATCTCCGCGCTGTCCACGGTGCCCAGCAGCGCCGCCCGGGCGTTCTCGTCCCCGGCCACCGAGGCCACCTCGAAGGTGCCGTCGGGGTGCGCGATGTTGATCACCGCCACCCCGAAGCCCAGCGCCGCGACGAGGGTCTGACTGAGCAGGTCCAGCATCGTCACCAGGTCGTCGGAGACGGTCGGGCCGTCCTCGGGCACGCGCCCGTCGGGCGCGTGCGCCCGGAACCCCTCGCGGTCCTGCGGCATGTTCGACTTCCCCCGTCGACGATCAGCTCCAGCAGCCCGAGTGTAGGGCGAAACGCGGAACCGGTGTCCGTTTTGTCCCAGATGCCACGCTCCTGCCACTGGTCCACCCGGGTGTTTGGCCGCACCGGAACCCGGGGACCGTGACCCCTGCGTGCCCCCGCGCGCCCCGCCGTACCTTCCTCGGAGGAACGATGACCAGCAGCACCAGCACCAGCACCCGCACCGACCGCCCGGCCACCTCGGCCCCCACCTCGACGTACGCCGTCTTCAGCAGCCTCGTGGGGCTGGCGGCACTGGTGGTGCTCGCGCAGGGCCTGTGGGCCGGCCTGTTCCTGGAGCACGACGGGAAGCGGGACGCCGCGGCCAGCTGGATAGACGTGCACGCGCGCGGTGCCGACCTCGCGATCCTGCTCGCGGTGCTCGCCACCGTGTGGGCCGTCTGGAAGCTCCGCTCCCGCCGGGACCTGTGGGCCGGCAGCCTGGTCCTCGTCGTCCTGCTGGTGCTCGAGTCCTACCTCGGCGGCGCGATCCGGGACGCCGGCAAGGACACCCTGACCGCCGTGCACGTCCCGCTGGCGATGCTGCTCATGGGCGTCGCCGTCTGGCTCCCGGTGCGGGCGCGGAGCGGCCGCCGCTGAGCGGACCCGCCGGTGAAGGCGAGCGGGTCAACCAGCCCATCACCAGGCCGACCCCGACCCCCAGCACCGTCTCGACGCCCCGGTCGCGCAGCAGCACGCTGCTCGGCACGGGGGCGGCGAGGTGCACCATCAGCAGCGCGAGCGGCGTGATCGCCACCAGCGCGAAGGCGTAGTTGCGACCGACCAGCAGCTCCGCGGTGGCCTGCAGCGCGACGACCACCGCGATCAGCACCAGCCCGGTGGGGTCCAGCGCGAACAGCAGCGCGGCCACCCCGAGCCCCACCAGCGTGCCGGCCACCCGGTGCACCCCGCGCACGACCTGCGGCACCAGGTCCCGCGCCGCCAGGGGTACGGCGGCCGACACCATCGCCCAGTAGGGGTGCCCGATCCCCAGCGACGTCGCCAGCGCGCCGGCCAGCAGCACGCCGCCGGCGTTGCGCAGCACGTGCCGGCGCGCCACCCCGTCGTACGACGGACGGCTGGGCGCACCGGCCGCGGGCGCCGCCCCGCCCCGCCAGTGCCGCCACCCCGCGCCGGCCGCCCCGACGCCGAGCGCGAAGAGCGCCGAGGCGCCGGCGACCGCCGCGGCCACCGGCACGTCGGCGAGGGTGGCCGGCACCGAGGCGCAGGCCGCGAACGAGAACACCAGGAACAGCGGTCCCGGCGGGTGCCAGTCCTGCGCGTCGGAGAGCAGCGAGCCGGCCGCGGCCACCAGCGCCGCCACCGGGACCGCCAGCCAGCTGCGGTGCGACGAGGTGCCGACCAGCGTGCCGAGGGTGACCGACGCGGTCAGCAGCACGGCCAGCGTCGCCTGCATCCGGGCCCGTGAGAGCCGGACGTGGGTGCGGCCGTAGAGCGAGGTGAAGGCGCCGAAGGTGGCGTAGATCGCCAGCTCCAGGTGACCGGTCGACCACAGCACCAGCAACGGCACGAGCACCGAGAACGACGCACGGGCAGCCACCCGGTGGGCGCCGCGGTGCGGGCCCACGTGCAGCAGCTGCGCGGTCAGTCCGGGGTGGTCGCTCACCGGACCAGTGTCCTCCAGCCGGTTCAGGCCGGGGTGCGGGGCGGGGGACCAGACGGCGGGGCCGGATCGGCGACCAGCTCCAGCTCCAGGTCGAGCGCGGTGAGCTGCTCGACGACCTCGGCGGGCGCGGAGGGGCCGCTGATCACCAGGTCGACGTCGTCGACGGGGCAGATCAGCGCCACCGAGATGACGCCCAGCTTGGAGCCGTCGGTGACCACCACCCGGCGCCGGCCCGAGGCGAGCATCCGCTGCTTCCATGCTGACCTCGGGGAGGTTCACGTTGGTGATGCCGGCGACGGGGTCGATGCCGTTGCAGCCGATGATCGCCAGGTCCGCGTGGATCCGGTCGAGCACCAGCCCGCCCATCGGGTCGACCAGCGAGTGCTGCATCCGGCGCAGCGTGCCCCCGGTGAGCATCACCGTGAACCGGGCGAGGGGCGCCTCGAGCTCGGTGGCGATGGTCAGGCCGTTGGTCACCACGGTCACGCCCTCGAGGTCGGTGCGCTGCACCAGCGCCCGGGCCACCGCGGTGGTGGTGGTGCCCACGTCGAGCACGACCGTCGCGCCGGGCTGCACGAGCTCGGCGGCGCGCCGCCCGATCGCGGCCTTCTCCATGGCGTGCGCGGTGGCAGTCTCCTCGTAGGGCCGCTCCGGCGGCGGTGCGGTGGTGGCCATCACGCCGGACCACCGGGCCCTTGTCAACAAGCAAGCGATCTCGCAACGTCGGTTTCTCCTCCGAAAGCGCAGCGACCGTGAGCAGGCGGCAACCCGGCACGCCCCGGGACCGAGACGTGCCTCGTCTGAGGTCCTACGACCAAGGTGGGATGGTGGACCGCACCTCGACCCGTGGATAAAGGAGTTATCCAGATCCCCCCACAGTGAGGTGCTCGACGATGACCCAGCTCCTGAACCGCCCGCGGACCCGGCTCGCCGCCCTGGCCACCACGGCCCTGCTGCTCGCCGGAGGATCCGCGGCGGCCCTGGCCCAGCCCGCGGCCGCCGACGGCTCGCACGACGACCGCGTGGTCCGGGTGGCCTCCGGCGGCGACCACCACTCCCGGCACGCGGAGCCCGGCGACGACCGGCGTGCCGACCGTCACCACGCCCGTCACCACGCCCGTCACCACCACCGTCACCACGCCCGGCACGGCTCGCACGTCGAGGCCGGCGACGACCACGGCCGGCACGGCACGCACGTCGAGTCCGGTGACGACCACGGCCGGCACGGTGGGCACGGCGCCGACGACTGAGGCGCGCACAGCACGAGGGCGGTGCGGGACCACTGGTCCCGCACCGCCCTCGGCGTGCGTGCGTCGCGCCTAGGGTGCCGGCGGCGTCGAGTCGCCCGCGCCGTCGTCGGCAGGGTTCGCGTCGGCCGGGGGAGCGGCCTTGCGGGCCGCGAGACGCGCGACCAGGTCGGCGGCGTTGGCCCGCGGCGAGGCAGCCGCCCGGTTGGTCTCGGCCACCTCGGTGAGCAGCTCCTGCCGCCGCACCTGGATGTGCCGGGGGGCGTCGACCCCGACCCGGACGATGTCGCCGCGCTGCTCGAGGATGGTGATGACGATGTCGTCCCCGATGACGAGGCTCTCGCCGACGCGTCGGCTCAGCACCAGCATGCAGTCACTCCTGTCGGGTCGACGGCGGGCGGAGATCCGACCCCGCGAGCCCAGCCTATGCGGGCTAGGAGGTCGACGCCGACGACAGGGGGGCGCGCATGGGCAGATCGAGGTCCGCCAGGAGGTACTGGCCGGCTCGCTGGGTGCGGTGGTTGACCAGCACCGGGGCCAGCAGGTTGGCCGTGGCGGAGTCGGGCGTGTCGCCGAGGGTGACCACCACCAGCGCCAGCAGGTCGCTCTCGTCCTCGATGCCGAGCTCGGCGGTGACCGACTCGTCGATCTCGGGGGAGTAGTCGGCGAAGAACGACGCCGGGGGCACCACCACGAAGCTCAGGTTGGGGTCGTCGAGGGAGCGGAGGTCGCAGACCAGGCCCGTGTCGTCGAGGCGCGCGAGCGCGAAACGACGGTCGTCGGGGAAGCCGGCGAGCGGCTGCACCATCTCGAGGACCGGGATCCCCGCGGTCGACGAGTCGGCCCGCTCCGGGGTGGCCGTCTCGACGGTGGTCGGGTGGGCGAGCTGCATGGTGTTCTCCGGTCGGCTCATCGCAGGAAGTCCAGCAGCGTGGGCTGGAGCACCCGAGAGGTGGCACCCAGCGCCGCCTGGTAGGCGACTTCCTGCATCTGCAGGTCGACGATCGCCGAGGCGACGTCGACGTTCTCCACGTCGGAGAGCGATTTGGTGTTGTCGAGCTTCGAGCTGGCCAGGGCGCTGGTGGCGGTGTCGATGCGGTTGGCGCGGGTGCCGATGTCGGCGAGCGCGTTGCGCATCGAGCCGCTGACGGCGTCGAGACGGGTCAGGGTGCCGGAGACCGCCGAGGGGTTGTTCTGCAGCTGGTCGATGGCGTCGGACAGCACGGTGAAGAGGTCGTCGGTCCCCGAGGAGAAGGCGGCCGGGCCGGTGACGTTGACCGCCACCGAGACGCCCTTGCCGACCGTGCGGTTGATCGAGTTGGTGTCGCCGACGTACGCGCCGCTGGCGTCGTAGGCCTGCGGGCCGACCGTGGTGCCACCGAACAGGGGGCGTCCGAGGTGCGTGGTGTTCGCCTCGTCGATCAGCCCGGACCTGATCTGGGTCAGCTCCGCGGCCAGCGCCGTGCGGGCGTCGGTGCCGGCGCTGCCGGTCGAGGCGCCCTGGACCATCAGGTCACGGGCACGTCGGACGCTGTCCAGCATCGAGGTCATCGTGCTGTCGGCCTGGCCGAGCCAGCTCGAGCCGTCGTCGGCGTTGCGGGAGTACTGCGCGTTGGCAGCGAGGTCTGCTCGGAGTCTCATGGCGTCGTTGGTGCCGGTCGGGGAGTCGGACGGCCGGTTGATGACCCGGCCGGTCGACAGCTTCTCCTGGGCGGTGGAGAGGCGGCCGAGCCCCAACTGTAGCGAGGACAGCGACCGCTCGACCATCAGCCGCTGGGTGATCCGCGCGCTGCTCATCAGCGGACCAGTCCGGTGCGGTTGATCAGCGTGTCGAGCATCGAGTCCATGGTGGTGAGCACACGGGAGGCGCCCTCGTAGCCACGCTGGGCGGCGAGCAGGTTGACCATCTCCTCGTCGATGTTGATCCCGGACAGCGACTCGCGGGAGGCGTCGACCTGGGCGGTGAGCACCGACTGGTTCGCCGCCGTCTGCCGGGCGGACGACACGGTGACGCCGAAACCGGTGACCAGGTTCCGGTAGGCGGTGCCGCCCATGTCCAGGTTGGCGAGCGCGTTCGCGTTGGTGTTGTCGAGACCGCCCTTGGCCGGGTCCGCCGCCGCGAGCTTGAGCGGGTCGGTGATGGCGACCTGCAGGGTGGCGGCGGTGGTCCCGCTGAACAGCGGTCCGCCGGCGGCACCGGAGCGGTCCACACCGAGCGCGTGCTGGGTGTTCACCGCGTTCGCCATCGTGGCCACGAACGAGTCGAGCTTGGTGAGGTAGCCGGGAAGATCGGTGTTCAGCAGCTGCTGGCCGGCGCCGACCTCGCCTCCGGGGAGCGTGACCGCGGTGCCGTTGACCGAGAACTCCACCGGGTCGGTGGCCGCTCCGGCGAGGTCGGCCGAGCCGGTCACCGTGACGGCGTACGCCGTGTTGCCGGTGACCAAAGCCTGCCCGCCCACCTTGACGTCGACGGTGGTGTCCGCGTTGACGGTGACGGCCGCGCCGGTCAGGGAGGCGAGCTTGAGGGTGAGCTGGTCGCGCTGGTCGAGCAGCGTGCCGGCGTCCGTGCCGCTCAGCGACGCCGAGCGCAGGCCCTTGTTGAGGTCGGCGAGCTGCGCGGCGGTCTGGTTGACGTCGCTGCCGAGCGCGTCCAGCCGGGTCCGCTGGTCCGCCCACTCGTTGGAGACGGCCTGGGCCTGGGTGGCGATGGTGGAGCGCAGCGTCTCGGCGCGGGCGAGGAGCTGGGTGCCGGCGGCGCTGTCGCCGGGGGAGTTGGCCACGTCGTGCCAGGCGGACTGGAAGTTGTCGAGGGCCGCGGCGACGCCGCCCTCGCCGGGCTCGGCGATCGCGGTCTCGAAGCGGACCAGGGAGGCGGAGCGGGTGTCGAGGAAGGAGGAGGCGGAGTGCTCGGCGCGCGAGCGGGCGTCCATCAGCGGGTCGACCATGCGGGAGACCGAGCTGGGCTCCACGCCGTCGCCGGCACCCTGCCAGCGGGACCAGATCGCGGGCAGCGCCGGGGCGCCGGTGGCCTGGCCGATGACCTGCCGGCGGGCGTACCCCGCGGTGCCGGCGTTGGCGACGTTGCCGCTGGCCACGTCCATCGCGACCCGGTTGTAGCGCAGCGCGGACAGCGCGCCGGACAGAGAGGAGAAGGTGCCGCTCATGTCACAGGCTCCAGTCGACGATGCTGGTGCGGCGGTCGGAGCCCATCGAGCCGTCCGCGCCGTACGTCGGGGACTTCTCGGTGAGGGAGAGCAGGGTGGCCTGCGCGGCCTGGTAGCCGGCGGTCAGCAGCACGCGGTTGCTCTGCGACATCTCGCTGATCTGGGTGGCGACGGTGGTGAACGCCTCGCGGTGGTCGAGCCAGATGGCCCGCCACGGCTCCTCGCTGGCCCCGGCGATGTCCCGCAGGCTGGCGTTCGGCTCGAGCCCGAGCTCGGCGGCCACCGTGTCGACGGCGATCGCGCGGATCAGCTCGGCGTCGCGGATCTCGTGCAGCACGGTCTCCACCTCGCGGGCAGCGACGGCGAGCCAGTGGGTCCGGCCGCTGGTGAGCACGAGCTGCTCCACCTCGAGCTTGAACAGCAGAAGCTCCAGGAGGTCACGCTCGCGCCACAGGATGGACGAGAGGTCTTCCGTGGACATGGCTGGGTGCTCCCTGGTGCCGGTGTTAGGTGACGGACCTATCGGCCGTGCCCCCCGCGTCCTGAGCAAAAAGGTACAGAGGATGGCCCGGAAGGCCCAGGTTTCGGGGGAGTGGCCCGAGTGGTCCAGAGCACCCCACCCGAATGCCAACGGTGTGAGTAGTCATGAATGACTACCTGCTCGTAAAGCCTTTTTGACCGATACGGACTATCAAGCCCCAGAAAACAGGCAGACAACCCAAAAGCCGCGTCATGAACCTGCGAGAACCGGTTCCTTACTCATGTGCGCTCCTACCTGACTCCCCCCCCAGTCACCGACCCAGGCCCCCGCGGCGGCCTCGTCGGTCGCCCCCGCCGCGGTCGACGTCGACGACCTGGTCCGTCGCCACCTCCCGCTCGTCGGTCACGCCGTGCGCGAGACCATGTCCCGGGTTCCCGGTCACGTGAACCGCGACGACCTGACCTCCGCCGGCATGATGGCGCTGGTCCAGGCGGCCCAGTCGTTCGACCCGACCCGGGGCGCCGCGTTCTCCACCCACGCCTCCACCCGCATCCGCGGCGCGATCGTCGACGAGCTCCGCGGGCTGGACTGGGCGAGCCGCTCGGTGCGCCGCCGGGCCCGCCAGGTCGACGACACCCGCGGCCGCATCGCCGCGACCCTGGGCCGTCCGGCCGAGGACCACGAGGTGGCCGCCGCCCTGGGCATCGGGACCAGCGAGCTGTCCGCGCACCGTGAGGACGTCGCCCGCGCGTCGGTCGTCTCCCTCCAGGGCTTCGACGAGACCGGCATCGACGACCTGCTGCCGGCGCACACCGTCACCCCCGCCGACGAGATCGAGCAGCGCGAGCGGGTGGCCTACCTGCACGACGCGGTCGAGCACCTGCCCGAGCGGCTGCGCGTGGTCGTGGAGGGCTACTTCTTCCGCGACCTGCCGATGGCCGAGCTGGCCGCGGAGCTCGGTGTCTCCGAGAGCCGGATCTCCCAGCTGCGCGCCGAGGCGATCGTGCTGATGCGCGGCGCGATGAACGCGGCCCTCGAGCCCGAGCTGGCCGAGCGTCACGACCGGCCGCAGGGCTGCGCCGCACGCCGCAAGGAGGCGTACTACGCCAGCGTGGCCAGCAACCGCAGCTTCGCGGCCCGGCTGACCCACACGCACGTCGCCTCGCACACCGCCTGAGACATGCGCCAGAAAAATTCTTCCGAACCCCTCAGTTCGGGTCGGCACTTGCCGAAGTTCCAGTCATCGCGGCCCATGGACGGGCCGTTCGGACTCAATTTCAAGGAGGAAACATCATGAGTCTTCGCATCAACCAGAACATCGCGGCGATGAACGCGTACCGCAACCTGTCCGTCACGGACGGCCAGATGGCCAAGTCGCTGGAGAAGCTGTCCAGCGGCTTCCGGATCAACCGGGCCGCGGACGACGCCGCCGGTCTCGCGATCTCGGAGGGCCTGCGCTCCCAGGTCGGTGGCCTCAAGGTCGCCGTCCGCAACACCCAGGACGGCATCAGCGTCGTGCAGACCGCTGAAGGTGCGCTGACCGAGACCCACTCGATCCTGCAGCGCATGCGTGACCTCGCCGTCCAGGGCTCGAACGACGGTGGCCTCGACGCCAACGCCAAGTCGAACATCCAGTCGGAGATGGGCCAGCTGAAGGACGAGCTGGACCGGATCGCCAAGACCACGACGTTCAACGGCTCGAAGCTGCTCGACGGCAACTACACCGGCACCTTCCAGGTCGGCGCCAACGCGGGTGAGACCATCTCGGTCGGCATCGGCAGCTCGAACAAGGGCATGGACGCAAGCGGCCTCGGCATCGCGGGGGTCGACGTCACGAAGCTTGCTTCGGGCGCCGGCACGGTCGCGGCTGCCACGCACGCCGACCCGACCTCCACCACCGCCGGTTCGGTCACGACCACCTCTGGTGGGCTCAACGTGGCCGGTGCCAAGCTCAACGGTTCGATCTCCGTGGGTGGCAAGACCCTGGACCTGTCCAGCATCCAGCTCGACACGACCGTCGCCACCAACGCGGCTGCCAACGTCACGAAGATCAACGCGGCCCTCGACGGTGCCTTCGGCGCCGGCAAGGTCGTGGCGAGCACGTCCACCAACGACCTGAAGTTCACCGGCAGCGTCCCGGCGTCGGCCTCCACGAGCGACATCGCGAACGCCGACGTGGTCTTCACCGGTCAGTCCGGCGCGTCGGCTGCGATCACCTCGATCGACAAGGCGATCCAGACGGTCTCCACCACCCGGGCGAACCTCGGTGCGGTGCAGAACCGGTTCGAGCACACCGTCAACAACCTCAACGTCGCGGTCGAGAACCTGTCCGCGTCCGAGAGCCGCATCCGGGACACGGACATGGCCTCCGAGATGGTGAACTTCACCCGCTCGCAGATCCTGTCGCAGGCCGGCACCGCGATGCTGGCGCAGGCGAACCAGGCGTCGCAGGGCGTCCTCCGCCTGCTCCAGTGATGAAGCTGGGCTGAGGGCGATGCTGCGGCGGGAGGCCGCAGCACCGCCACCGGTCCCCGGTGGTCACGGGCGCACATCCAGCTCCACCGGAGCAACGACCCGGGCCCGCCACGGCATCGCCGTGGCGGGCCTCCGGTCACCTCACCGAGCAGCAAGGAGTGGTCACCATGGCAGGCGGAAGCGTCAGCGGCCTCGTCAGCGGACTCGACACCGCGACCATCATCAGCCAGCTGATGCAGGTCGAGGCGGCCCCGCAGACCCTCCTCAAGTCCAAGCTGACCGCCGAGAAGTCCACCGTCAGCACCCTCCAGGCCATCAACGCGAAGTTCGCGGCGCTCACCACTCGCGCTCACGACCTCGCCACGGCCGCCGCCTGGTCCCCGACCACGGCGACCAGCAGCTCCACCCAGGTGCAGGCCACGGCCTCCGCCAGCGCGGTGCCGGGCACGTTGAGCTTCACGGTCCAGAAGTCGGCCAGTGCCTTCTCGATGGCGTTCAACTCCACCGCCGGCTCCGCCGACGTGGTCACCACCGGGGGTACGACGGTCCGGCTCGACAAGCTCGACGGCACGACCCCGATCGACATCGAGACCACCGACGGCACGCTGACCGGGGTCGTCAACGCCATCAACGCGAAGAACGCCGGTGTCTCGGCGGTCGCTGTGAAGGTCGCCGACAACAGCTACCGGTTGCGCCTCACGTCGACGACCACCGGGCTCGCCTCCGACTTCGCGCTGACCAACGCGGACGGCTCGTCGCTCCTGGGAGGAGCGACGACCACTTCCGGGAAGGACGCGGAGATCCTGGTCGGCACGGACACGATCACCTCCTCGACCAACACGTTCACCGGCATCACGCAGGGCCTGGACATCACCCTCAAGCCCGGCACCTCCGCCGGGACCCAGGTCGACGTGACCGTGGCCCGGGACTCCGCCGGCGTCCAGGCGTCCCTGCAGAGCCTGGTCGACGGGGCCAACGAGATCCTGTCCACCATCGACGGCCTCACCGCCTACGACCCGACCACCAAGACGTCCGGACCCCTCGCCGGCGACTCGGTGATCCGGGACCTGCGGTCGAAGGTCCTCGACACGGTGACCCGGACCGCGGACGGCACCTCGATGGCCGGCCTGGGGCTGCAGACCGACCGCAGCGGCAAGATCGTGCTCGACACCGCGAAGTTCGCGGCTGCCTACGCGGCGGACCCGGCCGGTGTGAGCCAGAAGCTCGGCGCGACGGGCACGGACGCCGTACCCGGCTTCGCAGCGCGGCTCGAGGCGGTCGGGAAGCTGGCCAGCGACTCCGCCACCGGCAGCCTCAGCCTCAGCATCAAGGGCCACCAGTCGTCGGCGACCACCATGCAGGACGGCATCGATGCCTGGAACATCCGGCTCACGCAGCGGCAGGACTCGCTCAACCGACAGTTCTCGGCGCTCGAGGTCGCGCTCGGCAAGATGCAGGACCAGGCGTCCTGGCTGACCGGCCAGATCGCCTCGCTGCCGAAGTCGAGCTCCTAGCGCTCGATCCACGCACACCACGACACCCGCACGCACACACGGAGAGAAGGAGGAACGATGACCACCACCGCACGTGACACCTACCTCGGCGGCATGACCAGCACGGCCAGCCCGGCCCGGCTGCTGATCATGCTCTACGACCGGCTCGTCCTGGACCTCCAGCGGGCGATCGAGCTCGGTGACGCCGGCGAGTTCCTCGGTGCCGGCCGCCAGCTGATGCACGCCCAGGAGATCGTCCTGGAGCTACAGGGCTCGCTCCGGATCGACGCCTGGGACGGTGCCGCCGGGCTGTCCGGGATCTACTCCTGGCTGCACTCGGAGATGGTGCGGGCGAACGTCCAGCGTGACGTCGCCGCGACCCGGGCCTGCCTCGCCCTCGTCGAGCCCCTCGCCGACGCGTGGCGCGAGGCGGCCCTGGCCGCCCTCGTCTGACCTCGCCCTCCGACCCGAGGTGACCATGACCGACCAGCCGACCTGGCACACCGCCTGGGTCTCCGCGCTCGACGAGCTGGAGCTCACGCTGGAGGAGACGACGCGGCTGCTCGCCGGCGGCGACGTCGACGAGGTGCTCTCGGCGACCCCCTGGTCCCCGCCGGAGCTCGCGGCCCCGCTGCCGTCCGACCTGCTCGTGCGTGCCCAGGGCCTGCTGGCCCGGCAGCAGGAGCTGATGGGGCTGACGGCCGCCGCGATGACCGGCAACCGCGACGACGTCGTGCTGCTGGGCAGGGTGAACAGCTACGCCGGCTCGCGCCGTACCGAGCCCGCCGTCTACCTCGACGTCCGCGCCTGACCCGGTCGTCCGGTTGCGGGGGCGCGGGAGCGCACGCGCAACCGGACGACCCGGTGTAGTTAAAGGATCAGCGAACTCCTCAGGTCCTTTGTCCCGTTGCCGACATGACCTGCAGAGCATGGATCGCTCTCCCCCCGCCGACGGATTGGCGCCCTCGCACCACGGAGACGTCTGTCCATGCTGATTTCCGCTTCCGATCCTGTCGGCTCGGCGTTGCACAGTGCCCTCGACGGCCTGGCGTACCGGCAGCGGGTCACGGCTGACAACATCGCCAACGTCGACACCCCGGGCTTCACCGCCTCGACGGTCGACTTCGAGGACTCCCTGCGCGGGGCGCTCGCCGACGGCACGATGTCCCCGGGCGAGGGCCTGCCGACCACGTCGCTGAGCACGGCCCAGGCCGGCGCCAACGGCAACAACGTGGACCTGGGCGCCGAGACGCTCACCGCGATGCAGGCCACCTTCTCCTACCAGCTGCTGACCCGCGCGGTCGGCGACCGGTACGGCCTGATCAGCACCGCGATCGGGGGCATGTGATGGCCCTCTTCGACATGATGAACATCGCGGGCAGCGGCCTGTCGATGCACCAGACCTGGCTGGACACGCTCTCCTACAACATCTCCAACGTGAACACCGCCCGCGCGACCAGCGGCTCGGCGTTCCAGGCGCAGTACGCCATCGCGCAGAGCGCGGCCGGCCCCGAGGGCGGCGAGGGCGTGCGCGTCTCCGGCATCGCGCTCGGCGACGCGCAGGGCCGCATGGTCTACCAGCCCGACCACCCGCTCGCCGACGCGAACGGCTACATCCGCATGCCCGACATCGACCTGGGAAGCCAGATGAGCCAGCTGATCATGGCCCAGCGCGGCTTCCAGGCCCAGGCGTCGGTGCTCCGCAACGCGCAGGACGTCTACTCCAGCGCCCTCTCGATCGGCAAGCAGTCATGAGCATCCCCGCCATCGGCGCCGCCGGGTTCACCCCGATGGTCATGCCCACCCTCCCGTCGTCCTCGGTCAACAGCGTCGACGCGGCCTCGCAGGCCGGCGCCTCGTCCGGTGCGGCCGGGGCCGACTTCGGCAACCTGCTGTCCAAGGGCCTGGAGAACCTCCAGGGCCTGCACCAGCAGGCGGACACGCTGGCCGTCAAGGCGGCGACCGGCGACCTGACCGCGATCCACGACTACACGATCACCGCGACCGAGGCCTCGGTCGCCACCCAGCTCACCACCGCCGTTCGTAACAAGGCCCTCGAGGCCTTCCAGGAGATCATGCGGATGTCCGTCTGATGCGCGACCAGATCGTGGGCCGGCTGCAGTCGCTGCAGCGCTCCTTCGCGGCCTTCACCGCCGGCCAGAAGACCATCGCCGTGATCGGCGGCCTCGCCCTCGTGCTCGGCGCCGTCATGGTGTTCCGCTGGGCGTCGACGCCGACCTACGCGCCGCTGTTCACCAGCATGGCGCCCGCCGACGCCTCCGCGGTCGTCGACAAGCTGAACGCCGCGGGCACGCCGTACAAGCTCTCCGACGGCGGCGGCACCGTGCTGGTGCCGCAGGCCGACGTGTACTCCTCGCGCATCCAGCTCAGCGGTGAGGGCCTGCCGAGCCAGGGCTCGGACGGCTACGGGATCCTCGACAAGCAGAGCCTGTCGACCTCGCAGTTCCAGGAGCAGACCACCTACAAGCGGGCCATCGAGGGCGAGCTGGAGAAGACGATCGAGGCGCTCGACTCCGTCGACGCCGCCGTCGTGCACGTCGCGATGCCGCAGGAGGAGCTGTTCTCCACCGACAAGAAGCCGACGACCGCCTCGGTCCTGGTGCAGACGCACCCCGGTGTGACGCTCGGGTCCCAGCAGGTGCAGGCGATCGTGCACCTGGTCGCCTCCAGCGTCGAGGGCCTCGACCCCAAGCAGGTCACCGTGACCGACGCCGCCGGCACGGTGCTCTCCGCCGCCGGTGACGGCATCGACTCGGTCGCCGACACCCGCGCCCAGCAGGTCAAGGCGTTCGAGGACCGCATGTCCGGCTCGGTCGGTGACGTGCTCACCCGCATCGTCGGCCCGGGCAACTCGGCCGTCGAGGTCACCGCCGACCTGAACTTCGACAAGACGCTGACGCACACCACCCGCTACTTCTACGACCCGAAGATGAAGCCGCTGACCAGCACCACCAGCAAGGAGAAGTACAAGGGCACCGGCGCGGGCAGCGCGGCGAGCGGCGTGGTCGGCCCCGACGGGCAGCTCGCCCCCGCGACCTCCGGGTCGGGCAGCGGGTCGACGTACGACAAGAAGGCGACCACCGAGGACAACGCGATCGACAAGACCGTCGAGCAGCGCGAGGCCGCCCCGGGCAACGTCCGCAGCCTGCACGTCGGCATCGTGATCGACACCCGCTCGCTCGGCGCCTCCACCCCGCAGGACGTCCAGGCGCTGGTGACCTCCGCGCTCGGCATCAACGCCAAGCGCGGCGACACCGTCACCGTCACCACGATGCCCTTCGACCGCTCGCAGGAGAAGGCCGCTGCCGCTGCTCTCGCGGCGGCCAAGGCGGCCGACGCCAAGGCCGCGACCACCTCGATGATCAAGACCGGTGGCATCGCCGGCGTCATCGCGGCCGCGCTGCTCCTCGCCTGGTTCCGCGGCCGCAAGCGCCGCAAGCTGCGCGACCAGGCCACGACGTACGTCGTCGAGCAGCTGCGGGCGCGCAACGACGCCACCGTCGCGCTCCCGCCGAACCCGTCCGCCGCCGAGCTGACCGGCGCGGCTCCCCACCAGCTCCGGATGGCCGCCCGCGACGAGATCGCCGCCATGGTGGAGCGCCAGCCCGAGGAGGTCGCGCAGCTCCTGCGCGGCTGGCTCGTCGAGTCGGACCACTGACATGACCACGACCCTGAACGAGGCCGGCGTCCGCAAGGCCGCCATCCTCCTGGTCCAGCTCGGCCAGGACCAGGCCGCCCAGCTGCTGGCGATGCTGCCCGAGGCCGAGGTCGAGGCGATCTCCGCGGAGATCCTCGAGCTCGAGGCCCTCGAGGCGGGCGAGACCGAGAGCGTGCTCACGGAGTTCCGCGACCTCAGCACCGCCCGCGCCAACGTGCTGCGCGGCGGCGCCCAGTTCGCCCGCGCCGTGCTGCAGGAGTCGCTCGGCCACGAGCGGGCCGAGTCGATCATGACCCGGCTCGCGGCGTCAGCCCAGCAGCTCCCGTTCCAGTACCTGCACCGCGCCGACCCGCGCCAGCTGCTGTCCTTCATCTCCGGCGAGCACCCGCAGGTCATCGCGGTCGTGCTCGCGCACCTCCCCAGCGACAAGGCCACGCTGGTGCTGTCCGGCCTCGACCCGGAGCGGCAGGCCGACGTGGCGCACCGCATCGCGGTGATGGACCGGACCTCGCCCGAGAGCCTGAAGCGGCTCGAGGCGGCCCTCGAGCTGAAGATGGGCTCGGTGCTGCAGCCGATGGACATCTCCAAGGTCGGTGGCGTCGACCCGCTCATCCAGATCATCAACCGGTCCGACCGCGCCACGGAGCGGCTCATCGTCGAGGGCCTCCAGTCCCTCGACCCCGAGCTGGCCGAGGAGATCAAGAGCCGGATGTTCATGTTCGAGGACATCGTGATGCTGGAGAACCGCGACCTGCAGCAGGTGCTGCGCCAGGTCGACGGCGGCGACCTCGCCCCGGCGATGAAGGGCGTCTCCGACGAGGTGCGCGACAAGATCACCTCGAACATGTCCGAGCGCGCGGGCCAGACCCTCATCGAGGACATCGACCTGCTCGGCCCGGTGCGGCTGAGCCAGGTCGAGGAGGCCCAGCAGAAGATCATCCTCGTCATCCGTCGCCTCGAGGACGCCGGCGAGATCGTGCTGAGGAGGGGTGGCGATGACGAGTACGTCGTCTGAGCCCGTCGTCCTGCGCGACCTCCCGGTCGGCGCGGTCGGCACGGCGGACACCGAGCACGAGCTGCGCGACGGCGCCTGGACCCGCTTCGGCGGCACCCGGGTGCTGGGGGACCGCGCCACCGAGACCACCCTGCGGGGCGTCGCGGAACGGTCCCACCACGCGGCCCGTGCCCAGGGCTTCGCGGCCGGCTGGGCCGAGGGGCAGCGCGCGTCGCTGGCCCGCAGCACCGCCTCCCGCGACGAGCAGGCCTCCCTGTTCGAGGAGGCCAACCGCCGCGCGGTCGCCCGGCAGGAGGCTGCCGCGTCCGCACTGGCCGCGGCCGTCGCCCGCTGCGAGGAGACCACCCGGGTGCTGCACGCCGAGCTGACCGACCGTGCGGTCGACCTGGCCCTGGAGATCGCTGCGGCGATCCTCGGGCGCGAGGTCCGGCTCGCTGCCGACCCGGCGGGTGACGCCCTGCGCCGCGCGCTCGTGTCGGTGCCCCTCGACGTACCCCTGGTGGTGCGGCTGCACCCCGAGGACCTCGCCGCGCTCGACCCCACGGTCCTCGCCGACCGCCCGGCGACCCTCGTCCCGGACGCCCGCGTCGCCGCGGGCGACGCCGTGGTGGAGACCGAGGACGGCTGGATCGACTCCGACGTCGCCGGGGCCCTCGCCCGTGTGCGGAAGGTGCTCGGACGATGACCGCGCTGCTGGACGACGCCCAGATGGCGCGGGTGCGGGCGGCTGCCGGCGCGAAGCGCTCCGGCCGGCTGACCGAGCTGCGCGGCCTGCACCTGCTGGTGCGCGGCGTGGACGTGGCCATCGGCGACGTCGTCGAGGTCGAGGGCAACGACGGCGTCGTGCCCGCCGAGGCCGTCGCCAGCACCCCGGCCGGCACCGTGTGCCTGCCCCTCGGCTCGACCCACGGGCTGCGGGTCGGTGCCCGCGCCGCCTCCACCGGCGGCCCGCTGCGCGTGCACGTCGGCGAGCAGCTCACCGGCCGGGTGCTCGACGGTCTCGGCCGCCCGATCGACGGGGGACCGGCGCTGACCGGCCTCCCGATGGTCTCGGTGGAGAACGCCGCGCCGCACCCGCTCGAGCGCGCCCGGATCGACCGGCAGGTCGGTCTCGGCGTCCGGGCGCTCGACGCGCTCGTGCCCGCCGGCCGCGGCCAGCGCGTCGGCATCTTCGCCGGCTCCGGCGTCGGCAAGTCCACGCTGCTCTCGATGATCGCCCGGGGCACCGAGGCCCAGGTGTCGGTGATCGCCCTGGTGGGGGAGCGCGGCCGTGAGGTCCGCGAGTTCCTCGAGAACGACCTCGGTCCCGAGGGCCTGGCCCGCTCCGTCGTCGTGGTCTCCACCTCGGACGCGCCGCCCGTGGAGCGGCTGCGCGCCGCCTTCGTGGCGACCCGGATCGCCGAGTGGTTCCGCGACACCGGCCGCGACGTCGTGCTGATGATGGACAGCCTCACCCGGGTCGCGATGGCCCAGCGCGAGATCGGGCTGTCCGCGGGCGAGCCGCCGGCCACCCGTGGCTACCCGCCGAGCGTGTTCGGCATCCTGCCGCGGCTCCTCGAGCGCGCCGGCCCCGGCGCGACGGGCAGCATCACCGGCCTGTACACCGTCCTGGTCGAGGGCGACGACATGCAGGACCCGATCGGTGACACGGCCCGCTCGATCCTGGACGGCCACATCGTGCTCTCCCGGCGGCTGGCCACCAGCGGGCACTTCCCGAGCATCGACGTGCTCGAGTCGCTGTCCCGCGTGGTCACCGCGATCACCACCCCCGAGCAGCGCGGCGATGCCGTGACGCTGCGCCGGCTGATGGCCGCGCACCGCGACGTCCGCGAGCTGGTCGAGATCGGGGCGTACGCCGCGGGCAGCTCGCCCGACGCGGACCGGGCGATCGCCCTGCTGCCGCGCATCAACGACTTCCTCCGGCAGGCCGTCGAGGCGCCCACCCCGGCGGGCGAGACCTGGCGGATGCTGCACGACCTGGTGGGTGGAGCATGAGCGCCGCCGCCGACGACCGCGCGCTGAACGCCGTGCGCCGGGTCCGCGACTCCCGCGAGCAGGACAGCCGCTTTGGCCTGCAGCACGCGCTGAACGCCGTACGACGGCGGCAGGGCGAGCTGCGCGAGGCCCGGGAGCGCCGCGCCGCCGCACCGTCGTTCGCGTTCGGGTCGACCGCCGAGTTCGTCGCGCACCTCGGCCAGCTGGCCGCGCTCGCGGAGCAGGAGGCCCGGGCCGCGGAGCGCGTCGAGGGCAGCCGCCTGGTCGCCGACGAGGCCACCCGGCGCTGGCAGCAGGACCGGCAGCAGGTGCGGGTCGTGGACCTGCTCCTGGAGCGTCGCGCCGAGGTGCGCGCCGCGGAGCGTCGCCGGCACGAGGCGCACGAGCTCGACGACCTGGCGACCCAGTCCTGGCTCCGGAACCGGGAGGCGGTCTCATGAGCGTCGCCGACGTCGCCAGCCGGATCCAGCAGATCCAGGGCCAGATCGCGCTGCTCTCGCCGAGCACCACTGCCAGCCCCGCCTCCAGCGCCGCGTTCGCCAGCGCGCTCGCGGGCGCGACCGGAGCCACCGGCGACACCACCGTGTCGGCCGACCTCTCCGGCGCGGCCACCACAGGCGCCTCGACGGGCGGCCAGGCGGTCGTCGACGAGGCCGAGAAGTACCTCGGCGTGCCCTACGTCTGGGGCGGCACCAACCCGGCGACCGGCCTGGACTGCTCGGGCCTGGTGCAGCACGTCTACGAGAAGTTCGGCGTCGACCTGCCCCGCGTCTCCTACCAGCAGGCCACCGCCGGCACCCAGGTCGCCAGCCTGGCCGAGGCCCAGCCGGGTGACATCCTGGCGTTCGGCAGCCCGGTGCACCACGTCGCGATCTACATGGGCGACGACAAGATGATCGAGGCGCCGCGGCCCGGCAAGAACGTGCAGGTCTCCCCGGTCTACGAGACCCCCACCCACATCCGCCGGGTGCTCCCGGAGACCGCGGCCGCCACGGCGACCGGTGTCGCCGGCCCGGGCACGGTCGCCGGCTCCACGCCGTACGCCTCGCTGTTCTCCGGAGCCGCGCAGAAGTACGGCGTCCCGGCCACCCTGCTCGCCGCGGTGGCGCACCAGGAGTCCGGCTTCGACGCGAGCGCCACCAGCCCGGCCGGTGCGCAGGGCCTGATGCAGCTGATGCCGGCGACCGCCCGCGGTCTCGGCGTCAACCCGCTCGACCCGGCCCAGGCGGTCGACGGGGCCGCCAAGCTGCTGCGCGGGCTGATCGGGGAGTTCGGCACGGTCGACAAGGCGCTGGCCGCCTACAACGCCGGCCCCGGCGCCGTGCACCGCTACAACGGCATCCCGCCCTACGCCGAGACCCGCCGCTACGTGCCCGCAGTCCTCGCCTACCAGAAGGTCCTGGAGAACGCATGACGATCACCCCGCTCGCGCCGGCCCCGGCCGCACCGGCCCCGGGCAGCACGCCCACGTCGGCCGGCCGGCCCGGCAGCGCGGCGGCCGCCCTCTTCGGGCTGCTCGTCGACCAGCACCTGGGCACCGCCGAGGGAGCTGCGCCCGACCCGGCGGCCGCCTCCGCCACCGCGGCCAGCGCGGCGACCGCCCCGGCGACCACCCCGGCCACCGTGCCGGCGGCCGGTCCCGCCGGCACCCCCCTCGCCGTCCCGGCCGCCGTCACCGGCGCCGCGGGTGACACGGTCGAGGAGGACGCGGACGACACGGCCGCCGACGCCGACGGATCCACCCCCACAGCTCCCGACGCCACGGCGTCGGGTGGGCTCGCCGCCCTCGCCGGGTTCCCGGTGGTCGCACTCCCGGTCCTCTCCCAGACCGCGACCCCCACCCAGGGCGGGCACGACGAGCCGGCTGGTTCCCGCTCGGAGGCGTCGGGCACCGTCGACGCCTCCGAGCCCACCGGTGCCACCGTCACCTCCGCGGTCGGCACGGACCCGGCGACCGCTGTCGTCACCGGGCAGTCCAGCGCCGCGACCCCCGACCAGGCCATCACCCAGACCACCGGGGCGCCGGTCGTGGACCCGTCCGCCACGGCCCCGGCCCCGTCCGCCTCGTCGGCCGCTGGTGTCTCCGCCGCCGGCCTCACCCCGGTGGTCGCGACCACGACCACGGGCGGGACGACCGCGACGCCGGCCCCGGCGGACGCGGCCACCCGCTCCGCGGTGCTCGACCAGGTGCTCCCCGCCCTCCCGCGCGTCGTGCTCCGCGGCGACGGCACCTCCCGGCTCACGCTGAAGCTGCACCCGGCCGATCTCGGCGAGGTGCACGTCACCGTGACCGTCCGCGGTCAGGAGGTCGACGTCACGCTGGCGGCCGGCGCCCGGGCCCGCGAGGCGCTCAGCGAAGGCTCCTCCCGGCTGCGCGGCCTGCTCGAGGGCATCGGCCACACCACCGGCCAGGTGGTGCTGCGCGACCTGCCCGGCGGCTCCGCCCCGGTCCAGCCGGCCGTCGGGCAGCAGCCCGCGGGCACCGGTCCGCACGCCGGCGGCCAGTCGTCCGGCCAGGCCGGCGGACAGGGCCAGGCCGACGACCGGGGGCAGGGCTTCGGCCGCCCCGCCGGGCTCGACGGCGGCCCCGCCGGCCGCGAGGGCGACTCCTCCACCCACCTGCGTCCGTCCGGGACCGTACGGCACCAGCCGTCGGCCGCGGCCGGCATCGACGTCACGATCTGAAGGGCAACCACATGAGTGTCTCCTCCACCGAGGGTGTCGGGACGTCGTACTTCGGTACGCCGGCCACCACCCAGACCAGCGGCACCGGCAGCACCGGCACCTCGACGACCGACGTGAACAAGGACATGTTCTTGAAGCTGATGGTCGCCCAGCTGAAGAACCAGGACCCGATGAACCCCACGGACTCCTCGCAGTTCCTGGCCCAGACGGCGCAGTTCACCTCGCTGGAGAAGCTCGACTCGGTCGCCCAGCAGACCGGGCAGGCGCTCACCGCGCAGATGGCCTTCGGCGCCAGCAGCCTGGTCGGCCGCTCGGTCACCTACTCCGACGCGGACGGCGTCGAGACCGCAGGCAAGGTCGACTCCGTCCGCTTCACCGCCACCGGACCCGTTCTCGGAGTCGGCGGTGCCGAGGTAGCCCTCGCCAGCGTCGTCAAGGTCCAGTCCTGACCCACCCCTAGCCCCGCCCGACTCCACACCGGCCTCGCCCGAGGCCACCGGCCTTCCTCGAAGGGAACCACCATGCTTCGCTCGCTCTTCTCCGCGATCAGCGGCCTCCGCGCCAACCAGTTCATGCTCGACGTCACCGGCAACAACATCGCCAACGCCAACACGGTCGGCTACAAGGCCAGCAACGTGGTGTTCCAGGACACGCTCAGCCAGATGCTCACCGGGGGTGCCGCCCCGAACGCGAACAGCGGCGGTACGAACCCGATCCAGGTCGGGCTCGGCGTGCAGGTCGGCGGGGTCTCCTCGAACTTCGGCCAGGGCTCGGCCCAGGTGACCGGCAAGGCGACCAACCTGATGATCGCCGGCGACGGCTTCTTCACCGTGCAGCGCAACGGCGAGAACCTCTTCACCCGGGCCGGTGCCTTCGACTTCGACTCGGTCGGCAACCTGGTGACCCCGGACGGCGACATCGTCCAGGGCTACGCCGCGGACGCGACCGGCGCGATCACCGCGTCCGGCACGCCGACCGACATCAGCATCCCGGACGTGGCCACCGAGAACGCCACGAACCCGCTGAAGTCCTACAACATCGGCCCGGACGGCGTGATCACCGGCGTGTTCAGCGACGGCACCAAGCGCCCGCTGTTCCAGATCGCGCTGGCCAACTTCGCCAACCCGGGCGGCCTGGACAAGATCGGCGACACCTCGTTCCGGTCCAGCACCAACTCCGGCGCGATCCAGTACGGCGCCCCGGCGACCGGCCGCCGCGGCGCGATCACCGGCGGCCAGCTGGAGATGTCGAACGTCGACCTGGCCCAGGAGTTCACCAACCTGATCATCGCCCAGCGTGGCTTCCAGGCCACCTCGCGCGTGATCACCACCTCGGACCAGGTGCTCGAGGAGCTCGTCAACATCAAGCGCTGACGCAGGAGGGCGTCCCGCCCGGCGGACCACGGTCCGCCGGACGGGCACCCCCGAACCCTTCAGGTCCGGAGCTCTCCGGCCGATGAGAACAGCGCAGGCCAAGGACGGCCTCCGCGCTCGACCGCACAAGGATGGTGCACAGATGATCTCGCTCACCCGTCTCACGGGGGCCCCGTTCGCCCTCAACCCGGATCTGGTGGAGCGCGTCGACTGCACCCCGGACACGGTCATCACCCTCGTCGACGGCACGAAGTACCTCGTGTCCGAGTCGCTCGACGACGTCGTCGACACGGTCCTGGACTTCCGCGCCCGGATCATCGCCACGGCGAGCGCCTTCGAGCGCAACGAGGCCACCACCGCGCGTCGCAGCCGCCTCACCTCCGTCCCGCTCGAGCCGAGGACCGTCTGATGGACAAGGCAGCCCTGATCGGGGTGGGCGGTGGTCTCGGGATCATCATCGCCGCGAACGTCCTGGAGGGCGGCAACCCCGCCTCCCTGCTGATCCTCCCCGCGATGCTCCTGGTCTTCGGCGGCACCATCGGTGCCGCGGTCGCCGGCGGCACGATGGACGACACCAAGGCAGCCGTCAAGGCGCTGGTGCGGGCGTTCACCTGGAAGCCCTCGCCCGCCGGCGAGCTGGTCCCGGTCGTGGTGAAGCTGGCCGACAAGGCCCGCCGCGAGGGCCTGCTGACCCTGGAGGACGCGCTCGCCGACGTCGACGACGACTTCCTCAAGCGGGGCGTGAGCCTCGCCGTGGACGGCACCGACCCCGAGGAGCTCCGCGAGATCCTCGAGTCCGAGGTGCACGCGAAGAAGGCCGCAGACAAGCACGCCGCCAAGTTCTTCAACGACATGGGCGGCTACGCCCCGACGATCGGCATCATCGGCACCGTCATGGGCCTGGTGCACGTGCTGGAGAACCTGTCCCAGCCCGACAAGCTCGGCCACCTGATCGCGGGCGCGTTCGTGGCCACCCTGTGGGGCGTGATGACCGCGAACATGATCTGGCTGCCCGTGGGCAGCCGGCTCACCCGGCTCAGCCAGATCGAGGCCGCCCGGATGGAGATGGTCATCGAGGGCGTGCTGGCCGTGCAGGCCGGCGCCAACCCGCGGGTCGTCGCCCAGCGGCTGAACTCGCTGCTGCCGGTGCACGAGCGCGACGTCGAGCAGAAGGCCGCCTGACATGGGCTCTCGACGCAAGCGGGAGGAGGAGCCCGAGGAGCACGGCAACCACGAGCGGTGGCTGGTCAGCTACGCGGACATGATGACGCTGCTGATGGTGCTGTTCATCGTGATGTTCGCGATCAGCCAGGTCGACCAGCGCCGGTTCGAGATGCTCAAGGACGGCATGGCCGCCGGGTTCGGCAACTCCGCGTCGCCCTTCCAGGGCAGCGAGGGGACGATGAGCGCCGACGGCATCAAGCCCCTGGACCCGGTCCGGCCCGACTCGCCCTCGACGGACGTCGCCAGGAGCGGCGCCCGCGCCGCGGCCGACCGGGCCGCGGCCGCCGACGACAACTACGACAAGGCGGCGAAGGAGGTCACCAGCCTCGAGGCGCTGCAGAAGCGCATCGAGAAGGCGCTGAGGGCCAAGGGCTACCTCGACGACGTCGCGATGAAGATCGACCAGCGGGGACTGAGCATCAGCCTGGTCTCCCGGCACATCGTCTTCCGGGCCAACGAGGCCGACCTGTCCCCGCGCGGCCAGCAGGTGCTCGACGTGCTGGCGCCGGTGATCCGGTCCCTGCCCAACCACATCGACGTGGACGGGCACACCAACCAGGTCAAGGTGAAGCCGAAGTACTACCCGACGGACTGGGAGCTCTCGGCCGCCCGGGCGGTGACGGTGCTGCGCTACCTCGACGAGCGCGGCGACGTACCCGCCAAGCGGATGGCCGCGGTCGCCTACGGCCACGAGCGTCCCCTGCGCGACCCGGCGCTGCCGGGCGCCGCAGCCCTGAACAAGCGCGTCGACCTGGTCGTCGTGTCCGCGGCCCCCGAGGCCGCCCGCAAGCTCTTCCAGACGGTCCTGAGGGACCACCGCAACCCCGCCGGACGAGGAACCTGACATGAGTGTCGTCGACATCGCCAAGCCCGCCGCCGAAGCAACCGGCGAGGCGCCCGCCCCGAAGGGCGGCAAGAAGAAGCTGATCCTGATCCTGGTGGTCGTGCTGGTCGCGGCCGGGGCCGGCTACTGGTTCTTCATGAAGCCCGCCAGCGGCGCCGAGAAGGCCCCCGAGCCCGGCATCGTGGTGAAGCTGGACGCGATCCAGATCAACCTCGCCGACGACCACTACCTCAAGGTCGGGATCGCCCTGCAGGCCAGCAAGGACGCGGGGGAGGAGCTCGACGGCAGCAAGGCGCTGGACGAGACCATCTCCCTGTTCAGCGGCCAGAGCATGGAGGACCTGTCCCGCCGGGCGTTCCGCGACAAGATGAAGAAGAACCTCGAGCACCGCCTGGACGAGGCCTACGAGGGCGAGGTGATCGGGGTCTACTTCACGGACTTCGTCAGCCAGTAGCGCTCGACACGACACGCTCGGGGTGGTCTCCGGACCGCCCCGCCCGCGGCGACGCACAATCCGCCGAAAGATTTTGCTCAGGTGACCGGGTCGCCGACCGATACAGGACCCGTGACCGACACCAGCACCCCCTCCCGGCGGGCGGACGCGCCGTCCTCCGAGCGCCGCCGTCGGTCCCGCTCGACCGGTGTGGTGTCGTCCTACGACTTCCGTCGCCCGGTCAACCTGTCGCGGGAGAACTCGCGCACCCTGCACCTCGTCTTCGAGACCTTCGGCCGCCAGGCGTCCACGGTGCTGACGTCCGCGCTCCGCTCGGTCTGCCACGTCGAGCTCACCTCCGTGGACCAGGTGGCCTACTCCGACTACGTGGGCTCGCTCGGCGACCCGACGTACATGAGCGTGTTCTCGATGGAGCCGGTGACCCAGAAGGCGGTCCTCGAGACCCCGCTCGCGGTCACCATGACCTGCATCGACAACCTGCTCGGCGGCCGGGGGGACCGGACCGCAGCCGGAGCGGCCCCTGACCGACCTGGAGGACGCCGTCATCGGTCGCCTCTACGAGAAGCTGGTCGACGAGGTGCGGGTCGCCTTCGAGAACCTGGTGCCCCTGGAGCCGACCATCACCGGCGTGGAGTACAGCCCGCAGCTGGCCCAGGTCGCCGGCGCGTCCGACATGATGATCGTGGCGCGCTTCCTGCTGGTGCGGGGCGTCCACGAGCACCCGCTCTCCCTGTGCATCTCGTTCTCCGGCCTGCTGCCGTTCCTCAAGGTCGCCGACTCCGCCGACAACGTGAGCGACCGGGACCGTGCCCGCCGCCAGGAGGCCCGCACCCGGCTCACCGCAGGTCTGCAGGAGATCCCGGTCGACGTGTCCGTGCGGTTCCGCGCGACCGGTGCCGACCCGATGGAGCTCGCCGGCCTGCAGGTCGGCGACGTGGTCCGGCTCGCGCACCCCTCCCAGGCCCCTCTCGACGTGACCGCTGCCGACGTCGTGTTCGCCCATGCCACCCCCGGCCTGCAGGGGCGGCGTCTCGCCGCCCTCGTCGTCGCGCCCTCGAACCAGGAGAACTCATGACCACCGCCCAGGTGCCCACCGGCGAGCCGTGGATGCAGGGGCTCGAGGACAACGTCGTCCCCGCAGCCGCCGCCGTGGCGCAGCTCCTGCCGTCCGCCCAGCCGCTCACCGCGGGCCAGCCGATGACGCCGGCCGACCTCGACCTCGCACCCTGGCCCGCCGCCGGCGTCGCCTCCCTGTCGACCGGGGCCGGCTCGTCCATCGCCGTGCTGGTCGGCGCCGACCTGACCGACGCGCTCGCCGCCGCCCCCGACGGGGGCCTCGAGCTCGCCGCCGCGATCCAGCCCGCGCTGGACGCGGCCGCCGACGCCCTGCAGGGTGCCGCCGGAGCGGGTCGCAGCGTCACCGGACCCGAGCTGGCCGCCCTGGTCTCCCACGCCACGGTCGCCGTGCCGCTCCTCGCCGGCGGCGTGACCGCCGCGGTGCTGGTGCTCACGCTCGACCGTCGCGGCGCGAACCGGCCGTTCACCTCCCCGGCCGCCCTGGCCAGCGCCGCCCGCGGCGTGGAGCTGCTGCACGGCGTCGCCATGGAGGTCACCGTCGAGCTCGGCCGCACCCGGATGTCGGTGCGCGAGCTGCTCGCGCTCTGCCCCGGGGACGTCCTCGAGCTGGACCGCGCCGCCGGCAGCCCGGCGGACCTGCTCGTCAACGGCCGGCTCATCGCCCGCGGTGAGGTGGTCGTCGTCGACGAGGACTTCGCCCTGCGGGTGACCGAGATCGTCGCCCAGTCCAACGCGAGCTGACCGTGCTGGAGCTCGGGGTCCGCGTCGTCATCAGTCTCGGGGTCGTCCTCGGCCTGTTCTGGACGATCGCCCGCATCGGCTCGCGCAAGGTCGGCGGCCGGGACCGCTCGCTGGTGCGGGTGCGCAGCCGACAGGCGCTCAGCCGGGGCTCGTCCCTGGCCGTCGTCGAGGTCGGCAGCCGGGTACTGGTCGTCGGCGTCAGCGACGCGGGCGTCCGGCTGCTCACCGAGCTGGACCCGTTCGAGCTGGAGACCGACGTCTCCGACCTGACCGAGCTGCCCGCCGAGGCCACCGTCCTCCGGGCGGACGCGCCGGCCCGTCCGCTGTCCCGCCGGGCCACGCGGTCCTCCGGCCGGCCGGCCCGTTCCGCCACTCGCCCCGCGGCCCGGATCGCCCCGCGCCCCGCCACCCGTGCGGCCGACGACGCCTCCGCCCTCGGCGGATCGCTGCTCGCCCCCGCCACCTGGAAGCAGGCCTGGTCCGCCGCCACCGGCACCCGGTCGTACGTCGGCACCCACGCGTCGGTCCCCGGGAGCACCGAGTGACCGTGCCCGCCCCGGGCCGCCGCCTGATCCGGCTGCTGCTCGCCCTGCTGTTCGGTGCCCTGGTGGCGCTGCTGCCGCTGGCCGGCGCGAACGCCGCGGTGCACGCCCCCGCCGGCGCAACGGTCACCGCCACCGTGGCCGGCCCAGCGGCCGGCGCCTCGGTGAGCACCTCGCCGGTGCCCGCGGACCCGCGCGGCCCGGTCGGGCCGACCGGCCCGAAGGCCGGCACCGGTGACGGCGACGTGACCGTGAACTTCAACGACATCACCAAGAAGCCCAGCACGCCGATCCTGACCCTGCTCGGGCTGACGCTGCTGTCCCTGGTGCCCGCGATCCTGCTGACCTGCACGAGCTTCACCAAGATCCTGGTCGTCCTCGGGCTCACCCGCAACGCGCTCGGCCTGCAGCAGATCCCGCCCAACCAGGTGCTCGCCGGCCTCGCGCTGTTCCTCAGCCTGTTCATCATGAGCCCGGTGCTCAAGCAGATGAACGCCGAGGGCGTGCAGCCCTACCTGAGCGGTGCGAAGACCCAGACGCAGGCGTTCCAGGACGGCGTCGAGCCGCTGCGCGGCTTCCATGCTCAAGCAGACCGGTGACAAGGAGATCGCGCTGCTCACCGACGTGGCGCACCGGGCCAAGCCGGAGAAGCCGTCGGACGTCGCGCTCACCACGCTCATCCCGGCCTTCATCCTGAGCGAGCTCAAGCAGGCGTTCATCATCGGCTTCATGATCTTCATCCCGTTCCTGGTCATCGACATCGTGGTCAGTGCCGGGCTGATGTCGCTGGGCATGATGATGATGCCGCCGGTCATGGTGTCGCTGCCCTTCAAGCTCCTGCTGTTCGTCCTCGTCGACGGCTGGGCGCTGATCATCAAGGCACTCGTGCAGAGCTACGGAGGCGGCTAGCCATGACCGACAGCGACGTCATCGAGATCGCCCTGCAGACCATGGTGGTCGCCCTCAAGCTCTGCGCACCGGTGCTGATCCCCGCCCTGGTGATCGGCTTCGTGATCTCCCTGTTCCAGTCCATGACGCAGATCCAGGAGTTCACCCTGGCGTTCGTCCCGAAGCTGATCGGGGTGGGCCTGTCCCTGCTGATCTCCGGCAACTGGATGCTGCACACGCTCATCGACTACACGAACGACCTGTTCTCCCGCCTGCCGGGACTGCTCGGCTGATGGTCGTGACCATCGCGGGCGCCCCCGTGATCGCCTACGTGCTGGCCTCGGTCCGGCTCGTCGCGTGGCTGCTGGTGGCCCCGCCGTTCTCGTCCAAGGCGGTGCCGACGCTGGCCAAGACCCTGCTGGCCCTCGGCATGGCCTTCGCCGTCGTGCCCGGCATGGACCAGGGTGGCATCCCCGAGGACACCGCCGCGCTGATCGGGCTCGCCCTCCAGGAGGCGCTGATCGGCGCCTCGATGGGCTTCGTGACCTTCCTGGTGTTCTCCGCGATCCAGGCCGCCGGCGACCTCATCGACGTGTTCGGCGGCTTCAGCCTCGCCGCCGCGTTCGACCCGCTGTCGCAGAACATGAACTCCGTGCACGGGAAGCTCTTCTCGATGCTCGGCATGATGCTGCTGTTCACCAGCAACCTGCACCTGCTGGTGATCGGGGGGCTGCTGCGGTCGTTCGAGACGATGCCGGTCGGCACCGCGTGGCAGCCCTCCAGCGTGACGGAGGTGGTCACCGTGGCGTTCTCGATGTTCTTCGCCGCCGCCGTGCAGATCGCGCTCCCGCTGATCGGGGTGCTGTTCCTGGCCGACCTGGGCCTCGCGCTGCTGACCCGCGTGGCGCCGCAGCTGAACGCCATCGGCATCATGTTCCCGGCCAAGATCGGGCTGACCCTGCTGATGGTCGGTGTGTCCTTCGCGGTGCTGCCGGACGCGACGCTGCGGCTGCTCGAGACCCTGTCCCAGGCGATGACCGCCTTCGTGAGCGCCTCGTGAACGCCGGGACGCCCGCCCGTGGCTAGCGAGGACAAGTCCGAGAAGGCGACTCCCAAGAAGCTCAAGGACAGTCGCAAGGAGGGCCGGGTCGCCCGCACCCAGGAGCTCGGCGCCTGGGCCTCGATCCTGGCGGTCGCGCTGTCCATCCAGACGATGACCTCGATCGGGATGGGCAAGGTCCAGGCCCTGCTGACCACCACGCTGCGGATGATCGTCTCGCCCGACCCGCACGACATGCTCCAGCTGCTCCGGGAGGGCAGCGGCCTCGCGCTCATGCTGTCCCTGGCCATGGGGGCCGGGGTGATGGTGATCGGGGTGGCCTCCGCGGTCGCCCAGGGCGGGCTGTTCTTCGCCACCAAGTCGATGAAGCCCAAGTGGTCGCGGCTCAACCCCCTGGAGGGCATCAAGCGGATCTTCGGCCCGCACGCCCTCTGGGAGGGCGTGAAGATGCTGCTGAAGAGCGCGCTGGTCGGCTTCTTCGTCTGGCGCGCGATCGTCGGCCTGATGCCGCTGGTCGGCGGTCTCGTCCCGCTGCCGGTGGCGATGCAGATCGCCGGGTCGGCGGCCACCGGGCTGATGCGCGACGTCGCGCTCGCCGGCCTCGTCGCCGCCGGGGCGGACTACGCCGTGCAGCGCCGGCGCACCGGCAAGCAGGTCCGGATGACCAAGAAGGAGGTGCGCGACGAGCACAAGCAGAGCGAGGGCGACCCGATGATGAAGGGCCAGATCCGCTCGCGCCAGCTCGCCTCCGCGCGCAACCGGATGATGGCCGACGTACCGCTGGCGGACGTGGTGCTGGTGAACCCCACCCACGTCGCCGTCGCGCTGCGCTACGACCCCACCAAGGGCACCCCGCGGGTGGTCGCCAAGGGCGCCGGCGTGGTCGCCGCCCGGATCCGGGAGATCGCGGAGACCAGCAAGGTCGCCATGGTCGAGGACGTCCCGCTGGCCCGCGCGCTCTACACCGGGTGCGAGGTCGGTCACGAGATCCCGCCGCAGCTCTACCAGGCCGTCGCCCAGGTCCTCGCGTTCGTGCTCAGCATGCGCGCCACCGGCGCGCCCGCAGGCCGGCACCGGAGCCCGCGCACCGGGTTCGAGCCGATCCCCGACGTGCCCCGCGCCGGGCGCCGGGTGCGGCCGGTCCCCGTCGACTCCTCAGGTCTGGCCGCCGTCGGCCGATAGGACCCGCGAGCCAGGACGGCGCGCGCGCAACACACCACGGACGGTGCCACCGACACTCGTGTTCGCCTCCCCCCGGGGAGGTCCGTGAAAGGCCAGCTCCGTGTCGCACATCCAGAACGCGGCCCACTCCACCCGGCTCCCGGGTCGCGGCGCCGTGATCGGCGTCCCGATCGCCGTCGTCGGCATCGTGGTGATGCTCGTCGTACCGCTGCCCCCGGTGCTGCTGGACGTGCTGATCGCCTTCAACATCACCTTCGCACTGCTGGTCCTGCTCACCGCGATGTTCGTGCACCGGGCGCTGGACTTCTCCTCGTTCCCGGCCCTGATCCTGGTCGCCACCCTGTTCCGCCTCGCGCTCAACGTCAGCGCCAGCCGGCTGGTGCTGCTGGACGGGTACGCCGGCAAGGTGATCGACACGTTCGGCCACTTCGTCATCGGCGGCTCGCTGATCGTCGGCATCATCGTGTTCTCGATCCTGGTGGTCATCCAGTTCGTGGTGGTCACCAACGGTGCGGGCCGGGTCGCCGAGGTCGGCGCCCGCTTCCACGCTGGACGCGATGCCCGGCAAGCAGATGGCCATCGACGCCGACCTGAACTCCGGCCTGATCGACGACGACGAGGCACGCCGCCGACGGGCCGACGTCTCCGGCGAGGCCGACTTCTACGGCGCGATGGACGGCGCCTCGAAGTTCGTCAAGGGCGACGCGATCGCCGCCATCATCATCACGGTCGTCAACCTGCTGGGCGGCTTCACCGTCGGCATCGTGCAGAAGGGCCTCTCGTTCTCCGAGGCCATGCACACCTACAGCCTGCTGACGATCGGTGACGGCCTGGTCTCCCAGGTGCCCGCGCTGCTGCTCTCGGTGGCCACCGGCCTGATCGTGACCCGGGCGACCGGCGGCACGGACATGGGCACCGACCTGGTCGGCCAGCTGACCCGCTACAAGCAGCCGATGCGGATCGCCGGCTTCGGCGCGCTCGGCCTGTGCCTGATCCCCGGCATCCCCAAGCTCCCGTTCCTGCTCGCCGGCGGCGCCATGATGCTGCTCTCCTCGCGCCACCAGAGCGCGCCGGACACCGGCCCCGAGCCCACCGCCGCCGAGCTCGCGCTGCCGTCCCCGGACTCGGTCGAGGCGATCATCGAGGACATCCGGGTCGACCCGCTGGAGATCGAGCTGGCGGCCGACCTGATCGACCTGGTCGACAAGGGCGCCGGGGGAGACCTGCTGGACCGGGTCAAGTCGCTGCGCCGCAAGGTCGCGACCGACCTGGGCGTCGTGGTCCCGCCGGTGCGCACCCGCGACAACCTGGACCTGCCCCTGCACACCTACGCGATCCGGCTCTTCGGCGTCGAGGTCGCCCGCGGCGAGGCGCCCCCCGGCACCGTGCTCGCGATCGGCGACCGCCTCGACGGACTTGTCGGTCGGCCCACCGTGGAGCCGGTGTTCGGCCTGGCCGCCATGTGGGTCCCGGCCGAGCTGGCCAACCGGGCCGAGCTGCTCGGCGCGACGGTCGTCGACCGGTCCTCGGTGCTCACCACCCACCTCGCCGAGGTGGTGCGCAGCTACGCCGCCCAGCTCCTGGGCCGCGAGGAGGTCAAGATGCTGACCGACGCCGTACGCCGCACCCACCCGTCCGCCGTCGACGAGCTGACACCCGCGCTGCTCAGCCTCGGCGAGATCCAGCAGGTCCTGCAGTCGCTGCTCGACGAGAGCGTGTCGATCCGCGACCTGGCCCGGATTTTCGAGGCGCTGTCCACCCGCGCCCGGGTCAGCAAGGACCTCGACGGCCTGGTCACCGCGGCCCGCGAGACCCTCGGGCTGGCCGTCGTCGCGCCGCACCTGCGCGACGGCACCCTGCCGGTGCTCAGCTTCGACCCGAGCCTGGAGCAGCGACTGCTCGAGGCGCTGCGGGTCACCGAGGGCGGCGGCTTCCTCGCCCTGGACGTCGAGCTCTCGCAGGCGCTGATGAACGACCTCACGGCGCGCAACCGGCAAGCCGAGGAGCAGAACATCTCCGCGGTCCTGGTCTGCGCCCCGCAGGTGCGGCCCGCCGTCCGCCGGCTCGTGGCCACCTCCCTGCCCCGGCTCCCCGTGCTGTCGTACGGCGAGCTGAGCGGCCCGATCCAGATCCAGTCCGTCGGCGTCGTCGGGGGCCAGGCCCCCGTGCTCGCCTGACCCGTCCGCCCGCCCCGACCACCTGACGTGAGGTCCCGATGAACGTGTTCGCCGCACCGGTCATGCTCGCCGCCGCCGCGGTCAGCGCACCTGCCTTCTGGGGGGCGTTCGTCGACGGGACCACCGAGCCGATGACCGCGTTCACCCGCTTCGCCGTCTGCGCGCTGCTCGCCTGGGCCGGGATGTCCGTGGTGCTGATGCTCGTCGGACCGGCGCCCCGGCAGGAGCCGAGCGCCCTGGACGGCGCCCAGGACCCCTCGTCCGCGGAGTCCGCCCCCGTCTGACCCCGTCTGACCCCGTCTGCCCCCCGTCGACCCGGGCCCCGTGCAACCCCGACCCGGGCCCCGTACGACGCCGACCCGGGCCGGAGCTCACCTCGACCCGGGCCAGGTGAGGTCGCGCGGCAGCCGCAGGCCCGGCGGTGCACGTCGAGACGCGGCCGCGGGTTCGGGCGCGAGGAACGCCGTCGGCCACGGACCGTCGCCCACCGGTTCTCCTCCCACACGAGCGTGCGGCTGCACCGGCCGTCGGCGGACAGCAGGCCGGCCACCCTGCCGGCGCGGGACGGGTCAGCCGGTGGCGGCGGCGGGGAAGGTGCCCGCGTCGATGCTCGCGCGGGTCGACACCACGGGGTGGTCGGTGGTCCGGTCCACGAGCGGGCTGCGGTCCTCGTCGTAGGACGAGAAGCGCACCCCGGGGGACCCGAAGACCCAGTCGACGGCCCGCGGCTCCTGGGCGTCGCACCCGCCGGCGCCGTTGCTGCCGCCGCGGGCCGCGACCATCGAGGTCCCGGACGTCAGTGCGCAGAAGTAGCTGTCCCGCTCGTTCATGTCGCCGGTGAGGAACACCGGGATGCCGGTGGCGGTGAGCCGGTTCATCAGCGCGACCTCGACCGCGGTCGCCTGGTCCCGCCAGCGCTGCTGGCCGTGGTAGCGCCGGGTGTCGGCCGGGTTGTGGACGTTGGCGAAGTACGCCGTCAGGCCGGTCGCCCGGTGCCGCAGCAGGACCACGGGCATCCGGCGACGGTTGCCGTCGAAGTAGGGGACCGAGAACGTCTCGGGGCGGACCAGCTCCCACACCGACGAGCGCCAGGCCACCGAGTTCTCGGCCTCGCGGGGGGTGAGCCGGGTGCCGGGGTAGACGTCGTAGCCGGGGCTGAGCCGCTGCAGCTCGCGCAGCTGGTCGGACTGCAGCTCCTGGAACCCGACGACGTCGACGTCGTGCCGGCCGAGCAGGTCGACCACGCCCGCCATCCGGGTCACCCCGGACTGCTTGCCGCGGGCGCCGCCCCGGGTGTGGCTGCTGCCGAGCACGTTGAACGAGCTGATCGTGAAGTCGGCGGTCGGGCCGCCGGGCGTCGGCGGGGGCGTCGTACCGGGCGTGGGGTCCGGCGTCGGGACGACCGGGTCGGTCCACGGGTCGCTGCCCGGGGCGGGGGCCACCGTCGAGGACGGTACGTCGGAGGGCGGGACCCAGGGGACGTACCCGTTGTCGAGGCTGCCCGGGTCCGGCAGGCCGGCGGTCGCGAGCCAGGCTGCGAGGTCGGCGTCGCGGGCGGAGGCACTGGGCGCCCGGGCCGTGGTGGCGGCCGGACGGGCCACGGGGGTGGGCCGCGCGGTGATCGTCACGGCGACCGTGGGCTGGCGCAGGGGCAGCTGCGCGGAGGTGCTGTCCGAGACCGGGCGCGGGGGCGCGGGGTCGCCGCCCCACGCGCCGAGGAGGACCGAGCCCAGCAGGACGCCGGTCAGCGCGACGGCTGCTCCCGCGGTCGTCGTGGCGGTCGCTCGGCTCAACTCGTTCTCCAGCGCAGGTCGGGGCGCCCGGGCAGGCGCTCCCTCGAAGATCGGCCGGGACGACCCGGTCCTGAGGAGTTGCCGGGCGCCGATTGGGTGATCGACGGGCGGTCGGGGACGATGGGGGCGAGATGTCTCTCCTCGACCGCCTTCCCGCCGACTCGGACGACGCCGACGCGCTGTTCGAGGCGTTCGGCACCTGGGCCGAGGAGCAGGGCCTGAGCCTCTACCCCGCGCAGGAGGAGGCCCTGATCGAGGTCGTCACCGGCGCGAACGTCATCCTCAGCACCCCCACCGGCACCGGCAAGAGCCTGGTCGCCACCGGGGCGCACTTCGCGGCCCTGGCCCGCGGCCAGCGCACCTTCTACACCGCACCGATCAAGGCGCTGGTCTCGGAGAAGTTCTTCGCGCTGATCGCGGTCTTCGGCCCCGACAACGTCGGCATGCTGACCGGCGACGCGGCGGTCAACGCGCAGGCGCCGATCATCTGCTGCACCGCCGAGGTGCTCGCCAACATCGCCCTGCGGGAGGGGGCGAGCGCGGACATCGGCCAGGTGGTGATGGACGAGTTCCACTTCTACTCCGAGCCGGACCGCGGCTGGGCCTGGCAGGTCCCGCTCATCGAGCTGCCGCAGGCGCAGTTCGTGCTGATGTCCGCGACGCTCGGCGACGTCACCCGGTTCGTGGACGACCTGAGCCGCCGTACCGGACGCAACACCGCGGTCGTCAGCAGCGCGACCCGGCCGGTGCCGCTGACCTACCTGTGGGCGCTCACCCCGATGCACGAGACGATCGAGGAGCTGCTGACCACCCACCAGGCCCCGGTGTACGTCGTGCACTTCACCCAGGCCTCGGCGCTCGAGCGGGCGCAGGCGCTCACCAGCATCAACGTGTGCACCCGCGAGGAGAAGGACAAGATCGCCGAGCTGATCGGCGGCTTCCGGTTCAGCCCGGGGTTCGGCAAGACCCTGTCCCGGCTGGTGAAGCACGGCATCGGCGTGCACCACGCCGGCATGCTCCCGAAGTACCGCCGGCTCGTCGAGCAGCTCGCGCAGGCCGGCCTGCTCAAGGTGATCTGCGGCACCGACACCCTCGGCGTCGGCATCAACGTGCCGATCCGCACGGTCGTGTTCACCGGGCTGAGCAAGTACGACGGGCGTCGCCAGCGGATGCTCAAGGCGCGCGAGTTCCACCAGATCGCCGGCCGCGCGGGGCGGGCCGGCTTCGACACCGCGGGCACCGTCGTGGTCCAGGCCCCCGAGCACGTCGTGGAGAACCACCGGCTGGTGCTCAAGGCCGGCGACGACCCCAAGAAGCTCAAGCGGGTGCAGCGCAAGAAGGCGCCCGAGGGCCAGGTGACCTGGAGCGAGGACACGTTCGACCGGCTGGTCGTCGCCGAGCCCGAGGCGCTGGTCTCCCGGATGCGGGTCACCCACGCGATGCTGCTCAACGTGATCGCCCGGGAGGGCGACCCGTTCGTGGCGATGCGCCGGCTGCTGCGCGACAACCACGAGGACCCGCGCTCGCAGGTCCGGCTGGTCCGCCGGGCGATCGCGCAGTACCGCGCGCTGCTCGCCGCCGGTGTCGTCGAGCGCATCGACCCGCCCGGTCCCGACGGCCGCACCGTGCGGCTCGTCGCGGGGCTGCAGCTCGGCTTCGCGCTGAACCAGCCGCTGTCGACGTACGCGCTGGGCGTCTTCGACGTGCTCGACCCCGAGGTGCCGACGTACGCCCTCGACGTCGTCTCCGTCGTCGAGGCCACCCTGGAGGACCCGCGGCCGGTGCTCGGCGCGCAGGAGCACAAGGCGCGCGGCGAGGCGGTCGGGGAGATGAAGGCCGACGGCATCGAGTACGACGAGCGCATGGAGCTGCTCGACGAGGTGTCCTGGCCCAAGCCGCTGCAGGACATGCTCGAGCACACCTACGAGGTCTACCGGCGCAGCCACCCGTGGGTCGCCGAGGACGCGCTGTCCCCGAAGTCGGTGGTCCGCGACATGTACGAGCGCGCGATGACCTTCGCGGAGTACGTCGCGTTCTACGGCCTGACCCGGTCCGAGGGGCTGGTGCTGCGCTACCTCGGCGACGCCTACCGGGCGCTGCGGCAGACCGTCCCGGACAGCGTGCGAACCGACGACCTCGAGGACATCGTGGAGTGGCTCGGTGCCGTGGTGCGGCAGACCGACTCGAGCCTGCTCGACGAGTGGGAGCAGCTCAGCGACCCGACCCGCGTGCTGGAGAAGGACGTCGTCCCGCCCGAACCGGAGAACATCACCGCCAACGAGCGCGCGTTCACCGTGCTGGTCCGCAACGCGCTGTTCCGCCGGGTCGAGCTGGCCGCGCTGAACCGCTGGCACCAGCTCGGCGAGCTCGAGGCCGAGGCCGGCTCGACGATGACCGCCGAGGACTGGCGCGAGTCGCTGGCGTCGTACTTTGCGGAGTACGACGCGATCGACACCGGCCCGGACGCGCGCGGGCCGCGGATGCTGCTGGTCGAGAAGGTCGGCCGTGCCTGGGAGGTCCAGCAGGTCGTCGGCGACCCGGAGGGCAACCACGACTGGCGGATCACCGCGACCGTCGACCTCGACGCGTCCGACGCCGAGGGCGAGCTGGTCCTGGACGTCACCGGCCTCGTCCAGCTCTAGGGCCGGGTCGTCCGGTTGAGCGCGCGCCCCGGCGCACCGGCAAGCGGACGACCCGATCCGCCGGAGTCGCCGGGTCAGACGAAGGCGCTCTCCCCGGTGATCGCCCGGCCGACGATCAGGGTGTTGATCTCGCGGGTGCCCTCGTAGGAGTAGATCGCCTCCGCGTCGGCGACGAACCGGCCGACGTGGTGCTCGAGCAGGATGCCGTTGCCGCCGAGCACCTCGCGGGCCCAGCCGACGGTCTCGCGCATCCGGGCGGTCGTGAACGCCTTGGCCAGCGAGGCGTGCTCGTCCTTGACCAGCCCGGCGTCCTGGAGCTGGGAGACCCGCACGCACATCGCGGTGGAGGCGACCACGTTGGAGAGCATCTTGACCAGCAGGTCCTGGACGAGCTGGAAGCCGGCGATCGGCTGGCCGAACTGCTGGCGCTCCAGCGTGTAGCGCAGCGCGTGCTCGTAGGCGCCGCGGGCGCAGCCGGTGGCCTGCCAGGCGACGCCCATCCGGGTCACCTTGAGGACCTTGGCGGTGTCCTCGAAGGAGCTCGCACCCTGCAGCCGGTTCGCCTCCGGCACGCGTACGCCGGCCAGGTGGATCTCCGCGTTCTGCACCACGCGCAGCGCGATCTTGTCCTGCGTGACGTCGAAGGTCATCCCCTCGGCGCCCTTCTCGACCACGAACCCCTTGACCTGGTCGTCGGCCTCGTCGCGGGCCCAGATCACCACCAGGTCGGCGAAGGACGCGTTGCCGATCCACTTCTTCTCGCCGTCGAGCACCCACTCGTCGCCCTCGCGCCGGGCCGTGGTCGCCAGGCCGCCGGCGATCCCCGAGCCGACCTCGGGCTCGGTCAGGCCGAAGGCGCCGATCAGCTCCATCCGGGCCATCGCCGGCAGCCAGCGCTCGCGCTGCTCGTCGGAGCCGCACAGCTGGACCGACCCCATCGCGAGGCCGCCGTGCACCCCCATGAAGGTCTGCATCGAGGCGTCGACCCGGGCCATCTCCATCGCGACCATGCCGTCCAGCAGGCTGCTGCGGCCGGGGCAGCCCGGTCCGTCGTACTGGAGACCGGCGATGCCGAGGTCGGCGAGGCCGGGGACCAGCTCGTGCGGGAACTCCGCGCGGGTCCAGAAGCCGTTGATCACCGGCTCGACGTGGGTCAGCATGAACTCGCGCACCCGCTCGACGAGCTTGCGGTCCTCGTCGTCGAGGAGCAGCTCGAAGCCGAGGAAGTCGGAGTCGGGGGTGTCGGACAGGTCCAGGTCGCTCATGTCACTCCGTCTGGTCGGGGACGTCGGTGAGGAAACGCTCGATCACCGGGGCCAGGTCCCGGGCCTCGGTGAGGATGCCCAGGTGCCCGCCGCGGTACACGTGCAGACGGGCGCGCGGCACCAGCCGGGCGATCATGCGGGCGTTGACGAGCGGCACGATCGGGTCGTCGTCGCCGCCGAGCACCAGCGTGGGCTGGGCCAGGAGCGGCAGGAACGGCAGGCTCGACCAGCCGGTGGTCGCGGCCAGCTGGTAGTAGTAGCCGCGCTTCGGTCCGGACCGGGTGGTGGCGTGCAGCAGCCGCGCGCCGGCCTCCGGGTCGTCGCGCATGGTGCCGCCGTAGATCTCCGCGGCGATGCTCCGGGCGTACGCCGGGTCGCGGTGCCGCCGCGGGGTGAGCATCTTGGCGAGCACCTGCGGGTGTGCCGGGACCATCAGCGACCCGGTGCCGGTGGCCACGAGCACCACGCGGCGCACCCGGCGGCGCGACTGCAGCGCGAGCTGCTGGGCGAGCGCGCCGCCCCACGACAGGCCGAGCACGTCGAACTCCCGGTGCCCCAGCCGGGCCACCAGCGCGGTCACCCAGGACGACAGCGCGGCCATCGAGTAGGGGAACGGGGGAGCCGGCGACCCGCCCACCCCTGGTACGTCGAACCGGATCACGCCCCGGTCCGGGTCGAGGGCGTCGACCAGCGGCTGCAGCGCCTCCAGGCTCGCGCCGATCCCGTTGCACAGCAGCAGCGGCGGCGCGTCTGCGAGCCGGCCGCGGCCGGGGCGGAGGCTGACCCGCACCTGGATGCCGCGGACCGCGATGGTGCGGAGCCGGTCGCGGCTCACGGCGCGCAGCCGGGGCTCAGCGGTCGAGGACATAGGTGCCTGGCGCGTCGCAGACCGGCTCGTAGGCGGCGGAGCCCAGGCGACGGGGCTTGTTGCGCTCCGGTCCGGTGCGCTCGGCCAGCCACCCGACGTAGTCGTCCCACCAGCTGCCCTTGACCTTGGAGGCGGCCGCCAGCCAGGCCTGGCTGTCCGCCGGGTTCCGGTCCGCGGTCTGGAAGCTCGCCTTGGGGTTGCCGGGCGGGTTCACCATCGAGGCGATGTGGCCGCTCGTGGAGAGCACGAACTTGGACCGGCCGCCGAGCAGCTGCGTGGTCCGGTAGCAGGACTCCCACTTGCACAGGTGGTCGGCGATGCCTGCCACGACGTAGGAGTCGGTGTCGACCTTGCCGAGGTCCACGTCGCTGCCGAGCATCCGCGCGCCGTCCGGCCGGGTCAGCCCGTTGGAGATGGCGAGCTCCATGAAGTCGCGGTGCATCGCGGCGGTCATCCGGACCGGGTCGGCGTTCCAGTAGAGGATGTCGAACGCCTTGGGGGCGTGGCCCAGCAGGTAGTTGTTGACCCAGTAGTTCCAGATCAGGTCGTTGGGTCGCAGCCAGGCGAACACCTCGGCGAGCGAGCGGCCGTCGAGGTAGCCCTTCTCCTGCGACGCCTTGACCGAGGCCGCCGCGGCCTTGCGGGAGAGCAGCGCGCTGGGCAGGCCGGCCTGCTCCTGGTCGAGCACCGTGACGGCCAGGCTGAACGCGGCCACCCGGTCGAGCTCGCCGGTCGCGGCGAGGTGCCCCATCACCATCGAGCTGAGCATCCCGCCCGAGCAGATCCCGAACAGCGCGACCTGGTCGGCCCGGGCGATCTTCTGCGCGGCGGTCATCGCCTCGAGGATCGCCTGCCCGTAGCTGTCGACGCCCCAGTCGGCGTGCCGGGCGTCCGGGTTGCGCCAGGAGATGCAGTAGACCTGCTGGCCGTTGGCCACCAGGTGCTCCACCAGGCTGCGCTCCGCGGCCAGGTCGATGACGTAGTACTTGTTGATCGTCGGCGGCACGATGAGGAGCGGGACGGTGCGCACCTTGGGGGTCTGCGGGGTGTACTGGATCAGCTCGAACATGTCGGTGCGGAGCACCACCGCGCCGGGCGTCACCGCGATGTCGGTGCCGACCTCGAAGGCGTCGGGCTCCACCATCGAGGGCACCCGCGGGGCACTGGCGAAGTCGCGCACGAAGCGCCGGCCGCCCTCGACGAGGTTGCCGCCGCCGGTGTCCACGATCCGCTTGAGCACCTTGGGGTTCAGGAAGGGGTTGTTGCTGGGCGCGGACGCCTCGACGAGGTTGTCGACGATGAACCCGATCCGCTGGTCGTCGCCCCAGTCGAGCTCGGCGTCCTGGACCAGGCCCCGCGCGGTCTCGCCGACGGCGAGGTAGGTCTGCAGCGTGCGGCGGAGCATCGGGTTCTTGGCCCAGCCCTCGTCGGAGAAGCGCCGGTCCTTCTCGTGCGGGGCCAGCTCGGAACGGCCCGCCCCCACCCGGGCCAGCTCGACGGCGAGGTCCTTGGTCCGGCCGGCCACCTTGCCCGGCCGCCGGGCGAGGTGCGTGGTGAACCGGACGCCGGACATGCCGGGCACGAACCGCCGCAGCGGGCTGCGGGCCGCGTCCCCGAGCAGCAGGTCGAGGGGGGCGGCGGAGTCGGTGCCGTCGGCGGTGTCGTCGGCCTCGCGCATCCGGCCGTCGGCCTGCTCGGACGCGGGCGTCGTGGCGGCGCTCACGCGTCGTCACCCTCGGGTGCGCTGACCTCGCGGCGCAGGATCTTGCCGGTCGGGCCCTTCGGGAGCTCCTCGACGATCCAGAGGTGGCGGGGGTACTTGTAGGCCGCCAGCCGCTCCTTGGCGAACTCCCGCAGCTCGTCCTCGCTGACCTTCTGGCCGGCCTTGAGCGCGACGGCGGCGCCGACCTCCTCGCCGAGGTCGTCGTGCGGGACGCCGACGACGGCCACCTCGGCCACCGCCTCGTGCTCGTAGAGCGCCTCCTCGACCTCGCGCGGGTAGACGTTGTAGCCGCCCCGGATGATCAGGTCCTTCTTGCGGTCGACGATGAAGAAGTAGCCGTCCTCGTCCTGCTTGGCCATGTCGCCGGAGCGGAACCAGCCGTCCGGGATGGCCTCCTGGGTGGCCTCCTCGCGACCCCAGTAGCCCTTCATGACGTTCTCGCCGCGGATCGCGATCTCGCCCACCTCGCCGTCCGGGGTGTCCTTGCCCTCGTCGTCGACGAGCTTCATCTCCACCCCCCGCACGGGTACGCCGATGGAGCCCGGCTTGCGCTCGAGGTCGGGACGGTTGAACGAGGCGACCGGGGAGGTCTCGGAGAGGCCGTAGCCCTCCAGCACGATGCAGCCGAACTGCTCCTCGAACTTCTTCATCACCTCGACGGGCATCGCGGAACCGCCGGAGATGCAGGTGCGCAGGCTGGAGACGTCGAAGGACGCGGCGTCCTCGACGTGCAGCATGCCGGCGTACATCGTGGGGACGCCCTCGAAGACCGTGACCTTGTCGCGGCCGATCACCTCGAGCGCCTTCTTCGCGTCGAAGCGGGGGATCAGGGTCAGGCAGGCGCCGGCGGTGACCGCGGCGTTCAGCCCGCAGGTCAGGCCGAAGCAGTGGAACAGCGGCAGGCAGCCCATCACGACGTCCTCGTCGGACAGCTCGACGAGGGTCTCGGCGCTGGTCGAGGCGTTGGTGGCGAGGTTGTGGTGGGTGAGCTCGGCGCCCTTGGGCTGACCGGTGGTGCCCGAGGTGTAGAGCAGCACGACCGTGTCGTCGTCGTCGCGGTCGACGACCTCGTCGTCCGGCTCGTGCCGGGCGAGCAGCTCCAGGAACCCGTCGGCCTCGACGGGGATGCAGTCGATGCCGACGGTGGAGGCCGCCTTGCCGGCCTCGTCGGCCATCGCCTCCCACGCGAAGACGACCGAGGCACCGGAGTCCTCGAGGTAGTACTGCACCTCGCGCGCCTTGAGCAACGGGTTCATCGGCACGACGACCGCGCCCGCGGCGAGCGCGCCGTAGAACAGCACCGGGAACGGCGGCACGTTCGGCAGGACCAGGCCGACCCGGTCGCCGGGGCCGACCCCCTTGCTCTTCAGCAGCGCGGTGACCCGGCGGGCGCCGTCGAGCAGCTGGTCGTAGCTCAGCACCAGCTCGTCGAGCCGCACGGCCGGGCGGTCGCCGTGGTCGCGGGCCGCGGTGGTGAGGTTCTGGGCAAGGTTGGTCACTGTCGCCTCCGGTGCTGCGGTGGTCGAGGGGCGTGCGGACGGCTGTCCCGGTCGGCCCAGGTCGTCCGGTCCACCTACCCACTGTGGCGGCGACCACACTCCGGGCGCCGGATGGTGGACCCTGGCCAGCGCGCCCACGCCGGTGCCAGGGTGAGTCACAGGGGTATCAGGAGTCGCCGCACCCGCTCCTGTCCGACGTACACGCATCGAGACTCGAACAGAGGCGGAGGCAGGCATGTCGCAGGCACGCATGAAGCACGGCTCGGAGAGCTTCTTCATCGAGGGGGAGGGCCTGCTCACCACGCAGGTCGGCGGACGCACCGGGGACGAGGCCGACCCGGTCAGCGAGTCGGAGACGCCGCGGGCCCCCGCGCCGCGGGCGCTGGCCGCCGACGCCGCGCCGCCGTTCCGGTTCTCCCGGGTCGGCCCCAGGGGCACCGCCCTGGGCGCGGCGGCGACCAGGAAGCTGGCCCGCGCGATGGTCGTCGGCGGCGGGGGACCCGGCGACGTGCCGGCCGGCTACACCTACCTCGGCCAGTTCATCGACCACGACCTGACCATGGACCGCACCGACGTGATGTTCGGTGACGACGTCCGCCCCGTCGACCTGCTGCAGGGCCGGTCCCCGCGCCTCGACCTCGACTCGCTCTACGGCAACGGCCCCGGCGACGCGGCGTCCGCGAAGTTCTACTCCGACGGCCTGCACCTCAAGACCGGTACGACGCTCGCGGTCCCGCCGGACCGCGCGAAGCCCGGCCACGACCTGCCCCGGGTGGGGAAGGGGTCCAGCAAGGCCGCGAAGCGCACGGCCCTGGTCCCTGACCTGCGCAACGACGAGAACCTGGTGGTCGCCCAGACGCACGTGGCGATGATCCACTTCCACAACCGGGTGCTCGACAAGCTGCCGGTGTCCGTGCCGCCCACCGAGCGGTTCACCCGGGCGCGCAAGCGCGTGACGCTGCACTACCAGTGGATGATCCGGCACGACTACCTGCCGCGGATCTGCCAGAGGAGCGTCCTCGACGACGTGTTCGCGAGCGGCCGCAAGCTCGTCGAGCCGGATGCGCCGCCGGCCTCGATCCCGACGATGCCCGTCGAGTTCTCGGTCGCGGCCTTCCGGCTCGGGCACAGCATGGTGCGCGCGACCTACAACTGGAACCGGCGCTTCCCCGGCACCGCCGGCTCGCTGGACTTCCTGTTCGCGTTCTCCGGCACCAGCGGCGACATGTTCGGCGACGTCCGGCTGCCCAGCAACTGGATCGCGGACTGGCGGCGGATGTACGACTTCCCGGCCGGTGGCCGGCCGGGACTCGCGGCGCCCGGCAGCAACGTCAACCACGCGATGCGGATCGACACCCGGCTCACCGACCCCCTGGCGGACCTGCCGCTGGGCTCGTTCGGCGGCGACGCCTCGATCCCCGACGGGGACCTGCGGCGCAACCTCGCGTTCCGCAACCTGGTGCGCGCCAACATGGTCCGGCTCGCCAGCGGCCAGCAGATGGTCACCCGGCTGAAGGCCCGGGGCGTCGACGTCACCGCGCTGACCCGCGCGCAGATCCTGGACGGCGCAGGCGGCGCCCGGCTGGACCACCTGACCGCGGCGGAGAAGAACGCGGTGGTCGCCCGGACCCCGCTGTGGTTCTACGTGCTGCGCGAGGCCGAGCTGAACGACGGGCGGCTCAGGGGCGTCGGCGCCCGGATCGTGGCCGAGACGTTCCACCGGGCGATGGAGGGCAGCCGGTTCTCGATCGTGCGGAACCCGGAGTTCCGGCCGTCCCTGGGGCGCGACGACACGACGTTCGAGATGACCGACCTGCTGTTCTTCGCGTTCGGCGGCAAGGCCGGGATCAACCCGCTGGGCGGCTGAACTTCCACCGGGTGCGCACGGCGATCCAGGAGAACGCCAGCCGGGGCGACCGGGTGCGCTACCCGTTCTGGGAGTCGCACGCGGTGCACGTCGAGGGGGGCTCGTGGAGTTCGAGGCCGCCTCGCGGGCCAGCGAGCTCGGCCACTACGTCACGGTGCACCTGGTCGCGCAGCGCGCCGGCGTCCCGGGGCAGCGGGTCTCGGTGGACTGAGCCGGCCCGACCCGCCGGTAGGGTCCGGCGGGTGAGCACCGAGTTCGACCGCGGCATCGCGGTCACCGCCCGACCGTCCGCGCCCGCGACGTACGACACGGAGCTCGGTGCCGGCTGGCAGATCGGCGCCGGCGTCAACGGCGGCCTGCTGCTGGCCACCCTGGGCAACGCGCTGGGCTCCACGTTCGCCGCGGACGGCGGCCACGTCGACCCGGTCTCGATCAGCGCCTACTACCTCTCCGCGTCGCGCCCCGGGCCGGCCGTGGTCAGCACCGAGGTGCTGCGCGCCCGTCGCAGCATGTCCACCGGGTCGGCGTCCCTGCTGCAGACCGACGACGACGGCGGCAGCGTCGAGCGGATCCGGGCGCTGGCGACGTACGGCGACCTGGCGGGCCTGCCCGACGACGTGCGCACCACCGCCACCCCGCCGGACCTCCCGCCGCCCGACCGGTGCGTCTCGGCCGCGGACGCCCCGCCGTCCTTCATGGCGCAGGCCGGGCTGCTGGAGCGGCTCGACCTGCGGCTGGACCCGGCGTACGTCGGCTGGGCGGTCGGCAAGCCGTCCGGCACCGGCCGGATCCAGGGGTGGCTGCGGATGGCCGACCCGCGCGAGCCCGACCCGCTCCTGCTGCTGCTCGCCGTCGACGCGCTGCCGCCGGTGACGTTCGACCTCGGCCTGCTCGGCTGGACGCCGACCCTGGAGCTGACCGTGCACCTGCGGGCGAGGCCCGCGCCGGGCTGGCTGCGGGTGGTCGCCTCCACGCGGAACCTGGCCGGTAGCTTCCTCGAGGAGGACGCCGAGGTCTGGGACTCCGACGACCGGCTGGTCGCCCAGTCGCGCCAGCTCGCCCGCGCGCCGCGCTGACCGCCGCTCAGATCCCGTTGAACCGTGCGGTCTCGATGGCCGCCTGCGCCCGCAGGGACACCGGCCACGAGGCGACGAACCCGTCCATGGCAGCGTCCCACGGCGGGGTGGCGGACACGAAGTCGCTGGCGACGGCGTCCGCGAGCGCCTCGTCCCCGTCGCCCAGGGCCCGGTCGACGAGCGCGAGCAGCCGGTCCAGGGCGGAGGTCTGCTGCAGCACGAACAGCTCCAGCGCCCGGTCGCGCAGCAGCCCCATCAGCACGAACTCGTCGCCGCCGGGCAGGTGCGCGAGGTGCGCCCGCAGCAGGTCGCGCACCTCCGGTACGTCGCGGCGCAGCGCCTCGACCAGGTCCTCCAGGCTCATGCCGTGCCTCGCAGGAACCGGCCCCGGGGCATCGCGTAGACGTAGCGCGCGCCGGGGTACTCGCTCAGCGACCAGAGCTGGTCGCGGGCGGGCCAGTAGGTGATGTCCTCGGGGCCGACCGACAGCTGCCACCGGTGCTCGACCAGCTCGCCCGGCCGGCCGACCCACACGCTGCCCAGGCGGTACCGCCCGCGGCTGGTGGTGACGAACCAGGTGCCGTCGACCACGGTCGCGCCCTGCATCCCGGGGACGCCGCCGTCGTCGAGGGTGAGCGGGACCGAGCGGCCGTCCGGCTCGGCGTGCAGCAGCGAGGACACCGGGTCGATCCCGTAGCGCACCAGGCGGGTGGACATCTCGCCCCGGCCGTACTCGCCGGCGACGAGCCGGTGCGGGCTGGTGCTCCGGTCCAGCGACGCGAACGAGTAGCGCAGCTGGTCCGTGCCGTGGCCGGCGTGCGCGTCGTAGGTGAAGCGCACCGGGAGCAGGTAGCGGTAGCCGAACGCGTCGACCCGGTCGCCGGTCACCCGCAGCCGGGTCGCGTCGCCGGCCGGCGCCCGCACGATGTCGTCGAGCCGGAACGAGCTGAACCCGCGCGCGGTGCCGGCGACGTGCACGTGGTCGCCGTGCCAGACGATCCCGCCGGCGTGCACGGTCACCGGGCGTACGTCGACCGAGCCGTCGTCGCGCAGGAACGGCTCCACGAGGAGCACGTGGCGGTAGCGCAGGTCCGAGGGGTCGGTCAGGTCCACCAGCGTCAGCCGCGCGCCGTGCGAGCAGCCGTCCACCTCGTGGGAGTAGGAGCTGGTCATCAGGAGCTGCCGGCCGTCGACGTCGTCACCCGCCCCACCGGTGGCCGAGTCGGCCGACGTGGTGATGCCCTGCGGCCACCAGCGCGGCGAGCGCATGTCCTCGCGGTCCCACCGGAAGCCCCACACGGCCGCCGGCGCCGGCACCCGCACGGCGCGCGCCCGGCGGTCCAGGTCGCCGAGCACCCCGCGCAGCCCGACGCGGCCGCCCAGCCGGTCGGCGAGCGCGTCGACCTCCGCGGCGCGGTCCGCGCCGCGCAGCAGGTGCACGCCTGCGTGCTGGCCGGGGCGCGGCTCGGGAGGCTCCACCTCGACAGTCTGACGGAAGCCGTGAAAATGGCATCATGCGGACCGTGCCTTCCTCGCCAGCCGCCGACGTCCTGGTGGTCGGTGCTGCGGTCGTGCGGCACGGTCGCGTGCTGGCCACCCGGCGCACGCATCCTCCGGAGGCCGCCGGGAGGTGGGAGTTCCCGGGCGGCAAGGTCGAGCCGGGGGAGGAGCTCGCCGCGGCGGTGGTCCGCGAGGTCCGCGAGGAGCTCGGCTGCGGGGTGGTGGTGACCCGGGTGCTCGACGGGGCCCAGCCGGTCAAGCCGGGCTACACCCTGCGGGTCGCGGTGGCCGAGCTGGTGGACGGCGAGCCGGTGCCGCGCGAGCACGACCTGCTGCGCTGGCTCGGCCCCGAGGAGCTCGACGTGGTGCCCTGGCTGGCGCCGGACCTGCCGTTCCTCGCCGAGCTGCGCGAGCTGCTGCTCGACGGCCACCCCCTGGAGGGCGGCAACGTCGGAGGCGCGGTCCGGATCGGGCACACCGTGCGCCGCCCGACCGGGCCGTGGACCCCCGCGGTGCACCGGCTGCTCGACCGGGTGCGCGGGCTGCGGGCGGTGCCGCAGGTGCTGGGCGTCGACGCCCGGGGCCGCGAGGTGCTGACCTACCTGCCCGGCACGATCGTCGACCTGGACGACGCCGTGCTCTCCGACGCGCAGCTCGAGGACCTCACCCGCTGGACCCGCGAGCTGCACGACGCGGTCGACGGGTTCGTCGGCGAGGGGCCCTGGCGGTTCTTCCCGGTCGACGGCGCGCACCTGGTCGGGCACAACGACGTGGCGCCGTACAACGTGGTGTTCGCGAGGGACCGGGTCGCCGGCGTCTTCGACTGGGACCTGGCCGGCCCGACCACCCGGCTCTTCGAGCTGGCGCACCTGGCCTGGAGCGGCGTGCCGCTGTTCCGGGAGACCCCGCCGGCCGACGTGGCGCGGCGCCTCGAGCTGATGGCCGCGACGTACGGCGGCGGGGTGAGCGCGCGGCAGATCCTGCACACCGTGCCGGTCCTCAAGCAGGTCGGGGTGGACGGCATCCGGGCCTGGATCGAGGCCGGGGACCCGGCCGGCGTCGCGCAGGCGGCCGTCGGCGAGCCGGCGCGCACCGAGCGGGCCGTGGCCGCCCTGGCGGCGCGCGTGCCCGCGATCGAGGAGGAGCTGTCGTGACGGTCCGGGCGGTGCTCTACGAGGAGGACGACGCGCGCGCGGTCGCGGCCCGGCTGCGGGCGAGCGGCTTCGAGGCGTCCGTCGCGCGGGAGCGGTTCGCGGGCGAGGACGACGACGAGGACCACCCCTGGACGGTGCTCACCGACAGCGCCGGTGTTCATGGTCGAGGTGGTCGTCGAGGAGCACGACGGCTGGGTCGACGACGCGCCGCCGGACAGCCCGGCCGCACCCGCCGCGCCGCTCGACCTCCCGGACGGGCCACGTCGGGTCAAAGGGCACTTCCGGGCGCCCTAGAGTTGGAGCCATGGACCAACGGATGCTGCTCGTGCACGCCCACCCCGACGACGAGACCATCGGCCAGGGCGCGACCATGGCCAAGTACGTCGCCCGGGGCACCCAGGTCACCCTGGTGACCTGCACCCTCGGCGAGGAGGGCGAGGTGCTGGTGCCCTCCCTGGAGCACCTCGCGGCCGACAAGACCGACGCGCTCGGCGAGCACCGCGTCACCGAGCTGGCCAACGCCATGAAGGAGCTCGGGGTCACCGACCACCGGTTCCTCGGCGGGGCCGGCCACTACCGCGACTCCGGGATGATGTGGGACGAGCAGCGGCGTGCCGTCGCCCGTGCCGAGACCAAGGAGGGCACGTTCTGGCGCGCCGACCTCCTGGAGGCCTCGGACCTGCTCGTCGACATCATCCGCGAGGTCCGCCCGCAGGTGCTGGTGACCTACGACCAGTACGGCAACTACGGCCACCCCGACCACATCCAGGCGCACCGGGTCGCGACGTACGCCACCGCGCTGGCCGCCGTCACGTCCTACCGCCCCGAGCTCGGCCCGGCCTGGGACATCGCCAAGGTCTACTGGGGCGCGATGTCGATGAACCGGATGCGGGAGGGCCTGCGGGCGCTGCGCGCGGCCGGCGACACCACGTCCTTCGAGGGCATGGACCCCGAGGGCGAGATGCCGCCGTTCATGGTCCCCGACGACCAGCTGTCGGCCGTGGTCGAGGCCGACGAGTTCGCCGAGGCGAAGATGCGGGCCATGAAGGCGCACGCCACCCAGATCTCGGTCGACGGCCCGTTCTTCGCGCTGTCGAACAACATCGGCAACCAGGTGTGGGGCACCGAGTTCTACCGGCTCGCCAAGGGCGTGCAGGGACCGACCAACGAGGCCGGTCTCGAGACGGACCTGTTCGCGGGTCTTGACTAGGGCGCTGCGCCACCTGGCCGCACTGCTGGTCGGACTCGTCGTCGGCGTCGCGTCGGTGGCGGTGCACCGCTCGGCGTTCCCCCCTCGGGCTGCTCCTCGCGGCGGTCACGACCTACGCCGTGCCGTGGTGGCTGCTGCGCTCGTCGGCCCCGCGGACGGCGACGACCTACGCCGTCGGCTGGCTGGCCGTGCTCGGCGTGGCGGTCGCGGGCCGCCCCGAGGGCGACTTCGCGGTCGCCCAGGACCTCGAGGGGATCGCGTTCCTCGTGGTGGGTCTCGGGTTGGTCGCCGTGGCGCTCGCCGGGATCACTGGCGGACGCGGTTCGGGCACGTAGGGTCTGCTCGTGAGCGACGAGCCGTACCGCACCAGCGACCGCCGCGTGATCCCGGCCCTGATGCTGGGCCTGGTCGCACTGTTCGGCGCGGTGTACGTCGCCGGCTACTTCTTCACCTCCGACCGCATCCCCCGGGGCACGACGGTCAGCGGCGTCGAGATCGGCGGCCTGACGCCGGTCGCCGCGCAGGCCCGGTTGCGCACCGGCCTCGAGCAGCGGGCCACCGACCCGGTCCGGGTCGTCGCGAACGGCGAGCCCGCGAGCATCGACCCGACCGGCGCCGGTCTCTCGGTCGACGTGCCGGCCACGGTCGCGCAGTCGGGCGGCGGCCGCAGCTGGGAGCCGGGCCGCATGTGGGACTACTTCGCCGGCGGCAGCGACGAGGACGCGGTCGTCCGCGTGGACCGCGACGCCCTGGACCGGGCGGTCGCCGAGGTGGCCGACGAGGTCGACGTACCAGCGGTGGAGGGGTCGGTCGCGTTCGCGGGCGGGGAGGCCGTCGCGAAGTACCCCGAGAAGGGCACGGTCGTCGACCGGGACGCCGCGGCCGACGCGGTCACCGGGGCCTTCCTCGGCGCGGGCGACCCCGTCGAGCTGCCCACCGTCGAGGCGGACCCGCAGGTCGGCAAGGACGCGGTCAGCCGCGCGATGGAGGGCTTCGCCAACCCGGCGGTGTCCGCGTCCGTCGTGGTCGCGCTCGCCGGCGAGGGCGTCTCGCTGCAGCCCGAGGACTTCACGCCGGCGCTGTCGATGACGCCCGTCGACGGCGAGCTCGAGCCGGTGCTCGACGGCGCGGTGCTGGTCGACGCGCTGGGTCCGCGGATGCGCACGATCGCCCGCTCGCCCCGGGACGCGTCGTTCCGGATCGTCCGCGGGGTGCCGGAGGTGGTGCCGTCCCGGGTCGGCGTGACGTTCGACCCGGCCGACGTGACCGGCCGGTTCCTCGACGTGCTCACCAGGACCGGCGCCGACCGGCGGCTCGACGTCGCCAGCGTCGAGGCCCCGCCGGACTTCACCACCGAGGCGGCGAACGCGCTCGGCGTGACCGAGCGGGTCTCCTCGTTCACCACGAGCTTCCCCTACGCGTCGTACCGGAACCAGAACCTCGGGCGGGCCGCGGAGCTCATCGACGGCACCCTGCTGAAGCCCGGCGACACCTTCAGCCTCAACGACACGGTCGGCGAGCGGACCGCCGCGAACGGCTTCACCAAGGGCTTCGTGATCAGCGACGGGGTGTTCAGGGAGGACTTCGGCGGCGGCGTCAGCCAGGTCGCGACCACGACGTTCAACGCCGCCTTCTTCGCCGGGCTCGAGGACGTCGAGCACAAGCCGCACTCGTTCTACATCGACCGCTACCCGGTCGGCCGAGAGGCCACCGTCGCGTGGGGCGCGGTCGACCTGCGCTTCCGGAACACCACGCCGTACGGCGTCTACGTCCGGGCCTCCGTCGACCCGTCGAGCCCGTCGCGGCAGGGCGCCATGCACGTGTCGATGTACTCCACGAAGTACTGGGACATCAAGGCCGAGCAGTCCGCGCGCTACAACGAGACGGCGCCCGAGACCCGGCAGCTCAGCGGACCGGAGTGCGTGCCGAACACCGGCTACGGCGGCTTCGACATCGACGTCTACCGCCTGTTCTACAAGGCCGGGTCCTCGAAGCTGGACCACCGGGAGACCATGCACACCCGCTACACCCCGTCGGACTCCGTCGTCTGCTCCTGACCAGCGCTGGTTGAGGTGCCCGAGGCGCTAGCCGAGGGCCTCGAAACCTGGTCACTCGGTCGCGCGGCTCTGGCCCCGCCGTGAGAGACCCGGAAGGTCGTCGAACCGGCCCTCGATCAAGGCGATCCTCTTGGCCCGGCTCCAGCCCTGCACCCGCTTCTCCATCGCGTAGGCCTCGGCGATGGAGTCGTACGCCGCGTGCCACCTGAGCCGGACGGGGCGACGTCGGCGGGTGTACGCGGCGCCCAGTCCCTCCTGATGCTCGGACAGGCGGCGCTCGAGGTCCCAGGTGCTCCCGACGTAGAACGACTTGTCTCGGCACTCGAGGATGTAGACGAAGGGCATGGGACAGCGTGTCCGCTGATCCCGGCAGGGACAACGGCGGTCTCCTCTGTCTGTGGACAGCGACCTGGTGCGGGGTGGTTTCGAGGCTCGCTGCGCTCGCACCTCAACCAGCGTTGGTCGAGGTGTCCGAGGCGCTGGCCGGTCTCGCGTTGGTTGAGGTGTCCGAGGCGCTGGCCGGTCTCGCGTTGGTTGAGGTGTCCGAGGCGCTGGCCGAGGGCCTCGAAACCTGGTCCGTCGCGAAGGTGCGGGTGGTCTCGAGGCTCGCTGCGCTCGCACCTCGACCAGCGTTTGGCGGGGCTAGAGGACGCGCACGGTGACCCGGTCGGGGGGCGCCGAGCGGGAACCAGCGCCGCCACGCGTCGTACAGCTCGTGCAGGTCGCCCGGTGAGAGCTTCACGCAGCCGTAGGACCGGTAGTCGTTGACCTTCGGGTACTCCCAGCGGCACAGCTGGTCGCCCCGGGTGTCCGCGCACTGCCGGTTGCCGGCGCCCTGCTCGGAGTGGATGAACAGGTCGGTGCGCATCGTGCCGTGGGCGCAGGTCTTCTGGCCGAGGTAGATCGCCCGGCCCTTGATCAGGTTGCCGTGGTAGTCCGCGAACAGCCGCGGCCGGTAGGTCCCGTCCGGCAGCCAGCCGCGGTTGCGTGCGCAGGAGTCCGTCGCGTTGCGGAAGTAGCCGGACCCGGCCCGCCACTCCAGCCGCTGCAGGGACGTGCGGTGGCTGCCGGTGCCGCGGAACACCTCCCAGGTCAGCGTCGAGCGGAAGGTGTCCCGGTAGTTCTTGTGGAAGGTGATCACCGCGTAGCGCGCGGAGCCCTCCGCGGTGGCCGCCGGCGCGACGGTCAGGCCGGCGACCAGCGCCAGCATCAGCAGCGCGAGGCGGGTGCGCACGTCAGGCCCCCTGGGCGAGGTAGCGGTAGGTGTGGTGGGTGCGGAAGCCGAGCCCGGCGTAGAGCGCGAGCCCGGGTGCGTTGTCGCCGCGGACCTGGAGGTACGCCGTGCCGGCACCGCGCTCGGCGGCCCACTCGAGGAGCTCGGCCATCACCACGAGCGCCAGGCCGCGGCGCCGGTGGTCGACCGAGACCCACACGTCGGTGATGCCGGCCCAGTCGCCGTCGGCGGCCACCCGGCCCTTGGCGACGACCACGCCGTCCTCGACGACGGAGACGAAGCCGACCTCGGCCGGCCCCTCGAGCACGGCGACCGCGTCGGCCGGGTGCGCCCGGGCGCGCGCGTCGTTGGCCAGCCAGCCGGGACCCGCCGTCTGGCTCACCAGCGCAGTCGGTGCGGACGGCGGCAGCAGCCGGCGCACGGCGCGGGAGGCCTGGGCGACGGAGGCCAGCTGCAGCTCGGAGTCGGCCTCGCCGGGCCGTGCGGTCCGCCAGCCGGCGTCCGCGAACCGGTCCCCGGTCTCCGAGCCGACGACGACCTGGGCCCAGGCCGGGAGATGGTGCCCGGCGTAGAACGCGACCACCCGGTCCAACGCCTCGCCGAACGGCACGCCGGGGTCGCCGATCGCCATCACGGAGTTGGCCCGCGCGCTGAAGCCGCCGGACGCGCGCAGCAGCCAGTCGCCGAGGTCCTCGGTGTGCACCGCCGGCCACGAGGCGTTCGACAGCAGGCAGGCCTGCTCCGCGCTGACCCGCATGCGGGGCGAGGGACGCGGCGGGACCGGCTTGCCGGACACCACGTCGGCCAGCGCGATCTCGGTGAGGGCGCCGTCCTCGGAGCGGACCGTGAGCACCGGCGGCGACCAGGTCTCCAGCACCCCGAGCAGGTCGGTCATCGCGGGCCCGCCGGAGGGGCCGGTGCGGCCGGGCAGCACCCGTCGCACGACCACCCGCAGGCCGACGCAGTGCGGCCCGAGGCCGGGGGGAGAGCTCATGGGACCGAGGGCTTTCGTCTTGCGTGGCGGGGTTCGGTGCGAGGTGCGCCGGACGTGATACTAGGCTGTGAAGGACCACCACAGAGCTTTATCGGGAGGAACAAGGTGACCTACGTCATCGCCCAGCCCTGCGTCGACCTGAAGGACCGGGCCTGCGTCGACGAGTGCCCCGTCGACTGCATCTACGAGGGCAAGCGGATGCTCTACATCCACCCTGACGAGTGCGTCGACTGCGGTGCGTGCGAGCCGGTCTGCCCGGTCGAGGCGATCTTCTACGAGGACGACACCCCGGAGCAGTGGAAGGACTACTACAACGCCAACGTCGACTTCTTCGACGACCTCGGCTCGCCCGGTGGTGCGGCCAAGCTCGGCGTGATCGACAAGGACCACCCGCTTATCGCGGCGCTGCCCTTCCCGCAGAACGCCGAATGACCTCCAGCCACGACGACGCGCCGCCCACCGCACCCTGGTGGGCGGCGCGTTCGGTTTCCACCTCGCTGCCGGACTTCCCGTGGGACCACCTCACGGCGTACGGCGACCGCGCGCGGGCGCACCCCGACGGCCTCGTCGACCTCTCGGTGGGCACGCCGGTCGACCCCACCCCCGAGGTCGTGCAGCAGGCCCTGGCGGCGGCCGCCGACTCGCCGGGGTACCCGCTCACCGTCGGCCGCGCGGACACCCGGCAGGCGGCCGTCGACTGGCTGGCCCGCAGCTTCGGGGTGACCGGGCTCGACGTCACCGGGGTGCTGCCGGTGATCGGCTCCAAGGAGCTGATCGCCTCGCTGCCCCTGCACCTCGGGCTGGGCGCCGGTGACGTCGTGGTGCAGCCGGCGCTGGCCTACCCGACCTATGAGGTGGGCGCCCGGCTGGCCGGGGCCCGGGCCGTGGCGACCGACTCGCTGACGTCCGTCGGCCCGGAGCGGGTGAAGCTGGTCTGGCTGAACTCGCCGTCCAACCCGACCGGACGGGTGCTGCCGGTCGACCACCTGCGCAAGGTGGTCGCGTGGTGCCGGGAGCGCGGCGCGCTGCTGGTCTCCGACGAGTGCTACCTGGAGATGGCGTGGGAGGGCGAGCCGCCCGTCTCGGTGCTGCACCCCGACGTCTGCGACGGCGACCACACCGGGATCCTCTCGGTGCACTCGCTGTCCAAGCGCTCCAACCTGGCCGGCTACCGCTGCGCCTTCGTGGCCGGCGACCCGGCCGTCGTCGGCGAGCTGCTCGCGGTGCGCAAGAACCTCGGCCTGCAGATGCCCGGCCCCCAGCAGCACGCGATGCGGGTGGCGCTCGAGGACGACGCGCACGTGGCCGTGCAGCACGCCCGGTACGCCCGGCGCCGTGCCGACCTGCGGGCGGCGCTGGAGGGTGCCGGGTTCCGCGTCGACGCCTCCGAGGCGTCGCTCTACCTGTGGGTGACCCGCGGCGAGCCCTGCTGGGACACCGTCGGCTGGCTGGCCGACCGGGGCATCCTGGTCGCGCCGGGGGAGTTCTACGGGCCGTCCGGCGCCGAGCACGTGCGGGTGGCGTTCACCGTCACCGACGAGCGGGTGGCGGCCGCCGTACGACGCCTGGCCGACCGGGACTGAGGACCGGGCTCAGCCGGCCTGCTCGTAGCCGGGCATCGGGATCGCGCTGACGATGGGGGTGCGCATCGGGGCGGCGGCGAACACGCGGACCGCGGAGACGCTGCCCATCCGGACCACGGCGTGCTCGGCGTCGTCGGAGTGCAGCACCACGCCGTGCCCGTCGACCGCGGCGACCCGGCCGGTGAGCCACTGGCCCTCGACGAGGACCTGCACGGCGACGTTGTTGTCGTGCGCGCGGTTGAGCGCGGTCCCGATCGTGTAGAGAACCGAGTCACTGAACATGAGCTACCCCCTGGAGGTCGTGAGGATGGCCCTCGACCCCTCGATTGGCACCGGGAGGGGAGTACCCCCCAGGTCATGCCCTCATCGTGGTCCCCGGGCCCCGTCCGGCGCATCGGCCTCCCGTCCCGGACCGGCTGGCCGAACGCCGGGGTGATGACCCGAAAGGACTAGATAGCCGGGCTTATCCGTATTGCGGCTTTTGTCGTGGTTGCCCGATGCGGCGGACGGTCAGGGCGTCGCGCCGCGGGGCGCCGGCATCAGCGCCGCCGCCGGGTCGACCGGCGGCGAGAACGGCGCCCGGGTGGAGACCCGGACCGCCGCGACGCTCTCCATCCGGACCACCGCGTGCTCCGATCCGTACCCCGTGGCGGAGCCGGCGGAGGAGTCGAGCACCACGCCGTGCCCGTCGACGGCGAGCACCTGGCCGCCGAGCCACTGGCCCTCGACGAGGACCTGGACCCCGAGCTGGTTGTCGCGGGCGCGGTTCAGTGCCGTGCCGATCGTGTAGATCATGGAGTCGCTGCTCATCATGGTGTGGTCCCCCCCACTGGTCGTCTCGCAGAACACCCGCCAGGCCCCCCTGTGCGCGCGTGGGTCCAGCCTCGCGGTCGGTCCCCACGCCGTCAACGACATCCAGGTCAAATAACGCGAGAGGGACGAACCGGAAGGATCACGGGACGTCGACGTGCACGTGGTCGCGGTGCTCCAGGATCCTGCGGTCCCCGGGGGCGTTGCCCGGGTCGTAGTCGCGCCAGCCCTGCTCGGAGCGGGCCCCGGCGGTCCAGATCCGCTTGTCGAAGATGACGTGGTCGATCTCGAGCCGGGACGCGTGCGCGACCAGGTACGACGCGATCGCCCAGCCGGTGCGCTTGTGGGCGGCGCTGATCGGCCGCACGAAGACGTCGATCGCGCGGCCCTCGTAGTGCGCCGAGCCCTTCATGTGGCCGGTCGAGACGCCGCCTGCGTCGTACCCCCCGAGCGGCAGCGCGCCGAACGCCTTGCGCAGGTCGCGGCGGACCCGGTCGGCGCGCGGCGTCAGTCCGTTGCGGCCGGGTGCCTGGGACGCGGCCGAGCCGGGGTCGTCGACCACGCAGCTGAACCGGGCCCGGCTGTAGCCGCTGAGCGCCGAGGCCAGGGCCCGGCTGTCGGCGGCGTGGTCCTCGTAGGCCTCCGGGAAGCCGGATCGCTGCACCTCCTGCGCCGCCTCGGTGATCCGCATCGTCTGGTAGCCGTCGACCTTCACCAGCGCGTCGTAGAACTTGTTCACTGCGTAGTACGGGTCCTGGATCTGCGCCGCGGTCCCCCAGCCCTGGGAGGGCCGCTGCTGGAAGAGCCCGAGGGAGTCCCGGTCGCCGTGGTCCAGGTTGCGCAGCTTGCTCTCCTGGTAGGCGGTGGCCAGCGCGATCGAGGCGGCCCGCGCCGGCAGCCCGCGCCGGACGCCGACCGCGACGATCGTGGTGGCGTTCTCGGCCTGCTCGGTGGACAGGTCGACGACCACGCCGCCGACGCTGGCCCGGCAGCCCTCGGGGTCGGGGAGCGGCCCCACGCCCCGGTCGTAGAGCGCGAACACGCCGGCTGCCACGGCGAGGCAGGCGAGCAGCACGACCGCGGCCCGGGCGGGACCGCTGCGCCGTCGCCTAGTTGGCATGCAGGTCGGCGTTCAGCGCGATCCCGTCGCCGCCCCACGCGGCCGCCTCGACGGCACCGGTCGTGGAGTTGCGGCGGAACAGCACGTTGCTGGCCCCGGAGAGCTCGGAGGCCTTGACCACCCGGGCGTCGGCGCCCAGGACGCTCACCTTGGTGCCGGCGGTGACGTAGCAGCCGGCCTCGACCACGCAGTCGTCGCCGAGCGAGATGCCGATGCCGGCGTTCGCACCGATCAGGCAGCGGCGGCCGACGGAGATGACCTCCTTGCCGCCTCCGGACAGCGTGCCCATGATCGAGGCGCCGCCGCCGACGTCGGAGCCGTCCCCGACGACCACGCCCGCGCTGATCCGGCCCTCGACCATCGAGGCGCCCAGCGTGCCGGCGTTGTAGTTCACGAAGCCCTCGTGCATGACGGTGGTGCCCTCGGCCAGGTGCGCGCCGAGCCGCACGCGGTCGGCGTCGGCGATCCGCACGCCGGTCGGCAGCACGTAGTCGGTCATCCGCGGGAACTTGTCGACGCCGAGCACCGTCACCCGGCCGCGGGCCTCGGTCAGCCGGAGCCGGGTGGCCTCGAAGCCGTCGACCGCGCAGGGGCCGGCGTCGGTCCACACGACGTTGGCGAGCAGCCCGAAGACGCCCTCCAGGCTGACCGTGTGCGGGGCGACCAGCCGGTGGCTGAGCAGGTGCAGCCGCAGCCAGGCGTCCTGCGGGTCGGCCGGCGGTGCCTGCAGGTCGGTGACCACGGTGCGGACCACCCGGCGCCGTACGCCGCGCACCTCGTCGACCCCCTCGAGACGGGCCAGCTCGACGGGGGAGCCCGGGACGTCGTCGGGGGCGCCCAGCCGCGGGGACGGGTACCACGTGTCGAGGACCCCGCCCTCACCCTCCACGCCGGCGTACGTCGCGAGGCCGTCGCCCCAGGCAGCGGTCGGGGCGTCGGTCGGGGCGGTGTCGGCAGTCGAGGAGGTCACGGCTCAACGCTACCCAAGGCGGTGCGAAGGGGTCCGGACCGGGACGGCTGGTTGGATGGGGCCCATGCATCTAGATCTCACCGTGGACGCCGCCCAGCTGACCGAGGACCTGGTCAACATCGAGTCGGTCAGCGGCAACGAGCAGAAGATCGCCGACGCGATCGAGACGGCCCTGCGCGGGCTGGACCACCTGGAGGTGCAGCGTTTCGGGCAGACCGTCGTCGCCCGCACCCGGCAGGGCCGCGCCGAGCGGGTGGTGATCGCCGGGCACATCGACACCGTGCCGCTGAACGCGAACCTGCCCGCCCGCCGGGACGCCGAGAACCTGCACGGCCTGGGCACCTGCGACATGAAGGCCGGCGTCGCGATCGCGCTGAAGCTCGCCGCGACGATGCCGGTCACCAACCGCGACATCACCTACCTGTTCTACGAGTGCGAGGAGGTCGAGGCCGAGCGCAACGGCCTCCAGCTGCTCGCCGAGAGCAACCCCGACCTGCTGCAGGCCGACTTCGCGATCCTGATGGAGCCCTCCGACGCGGTCGTCGAGGCGGGCTGCCAGGGCACCCTGCGGGTCGACGTACGCACCACCGGCGTGCGCGCGCACTCCGCGCGCTCCTGGACCGGCGTCAACGCGATCCACGCCGCCGGCGAGGTGCTGGCCCGGCTGAACGCCTACGAGGCCCGCCGGCCGGTCATCGACGGGCTGGAGTACCACGAGGGCCTGAACGCGGTCTACATCTCCGGCGGCGTCGCCGGCAACGTGCTGCCCGACGAGTGCGTGGTCTCGGTCAACCACCGGTTCGCTCCGGACCGCTCGGTCGAGGAGGCCTACGCGCACATGCGCGAGGTCTTCGACGGCTTCGAGATCGAGCTCAGCGACTCGGCACCGGCGGCGATGCCCGGGCTGTCCGTGCCGGCCGCCGCGGCGTTCCTGGAGGCCGTGGGCGGGACCGCCAACCCCAAGTTCGGGTGGACCGACGTCGCACGGTTCAGCGCCCTCGGCGTCCCCGCGGTGAACTTCGGCCCCGGCGACCCGCACCTCGCGCACAAGCAGGACGAGTTCGTCCCGCTCGCGCACATCGCGACCGTCGAGCGGCAGCTCCGGTCCTGGCTGGGGGAGGGAACATGAGCAACCACGTCCCGGAGCGCTTCCGTGGCCGCACGGTGATGCGGCGCGACCAGATCGACTCCAGCACCACCGACCAGCGGCTGCTGGACTCCCGCGGCTCGGCGGACTGGCTGCACACCGACCCGTGGCGGGTGCTCCGCATCCAGAGCGAGTTCGTGGAGGGCTTCGGCACGCTGGCCGACCTCGGCCCGGCGATCTCGGTGTTCGGCTCGGCCCGCACCTCCGTGGACGACCCGGCGTACGCCGCCGCCGAGGCGATCGGCGCCCGGCTGGTCGCGGCCGGCTTCGCGGTGATCACCGGCGGCGGCCCCGGGGTCATGGAGGCGGCCAACAAGGGTGCCTGCGAGTCCGGCGGCATCTCGGTCGGGCTCGGCATCGAGCTGCCCTTCGAGGCCGGCCTCAACGCGTACGTCGACCGCGGGCTGAACTTCCGCTACTTCTTCGCGCGCAAGACGATGTTCGTGAAGTACGCCCAGGGCTTCATCGTCCTGCCGGGCGGCTTCGGCACCTTCGACGAGCTGTTCGAGGCGCTCACGCTCGTGCAGACCCAGAAGGTCACGTCGTTCCCGATCGTGCTGGTCGGCACGGCCTACTGGTCCGGACTGGTCGACTGGCTGCGCTCCACGGTGCTGGCCGACGGCAAGATCTCCGAGGCCGACCTGGACATGTTCGTGGTCACCGACGACGTCGACGAGGCGGTCGCGGTGATGGTCCGCGCCCAGCGGGCCCGGGCCAGCAACGCTCCCGGGGCCGGCGAGACGCCGACGGACGCGGAGCAGCCCGACTAGGCAGGCGTCTCTACGATCGGTGCATGACGTGGTTGTTCGCCGTGATCGTGGTCGCCGTGATGGGCGGCATCGCCGTGGTGGCCGCCGGCGCCGGCGGCTCGATGGCGGAGTCCTTCGACGACCGCCCGGACGCCCGGGTGCCGGCCGAGGGTCCGCTGACCGCCCAGGACCTGCGCCGGGTCCGGTTCTCCACGGCCGTGCGGGGCTACCGGATGTCCGAGGTGGACGCGCTGCTCGACCGGCTCGCCGCCGAGCGCGAGCCGCGGCCCGGGTCCGACGACCGGCCTCACGACCCGGCCCGGCCGGCCGACGACACCGGGGCCTGAGGTGCGCACCCGCCTCGAGCGGAGCGTCGACATCGACGTGCCCGCCGACGAGGTCTGGCAGCACGTCACCGACTGGCCCCGCCAGGACGAGTGGATCCCGCAGACGCGGGTGGAGAACGTCGACGACGCCCGGAGCCTGGGCGGCCGGTTCCGGGCCTGGAGCGGGATCGGCCCGGTCGGCTTCTGGGACCCGATGACGATCACCGCCTGGGAGCGCACCGCCGACGGCGGGGGCCGCTGCGAGGTGCTGCACCGCGGCGCGGTCGTGAAGGGCGAGGGCGAGTTCTCCGTGGTGGCCCGCGGCGAGCACGCGAGCACGTTCGTGTGGGCCGAGGTGGTGGTGATCCCCTTCGGCGCGCTGGGGGCGGCCGGCTTCCGCGTCGTACGCCCGGTCGTGGAGTGGCTGCTCGACAAGGGACTCGGCACCCTGCGGGGCCAGGTCGAGCGGGAGAGCGCGGCTCGCCGGGGCCGCTGACCCCGTAGAACGTGCGGGGAGGGCTCCGCGTCGGGCATGCTCGCCCCGTGACTCCGTTGCTCATCACCTGGGTGCTGACCGTGCTCGCGGCCGTCGTGGTCGTGCTGACCCGCGTCCGGCTCTCCCGCGAGGACGGCGACGCGGCCGGCCGCATCGCGATCCCCAAGGCCGTCCTCCACCTGCACACGATCGCCGGCGTCCCGGCGCTGGTCGTGTGGGTGGCCTTCCTGCTGACCGGCACGACCGTGCTCGGCGTGGTCGGCCTGCTGCTGTGGTGGGTGACCGTCGTCGCCGGGCTGCTGGTGCTGGCCCGGTGGTTGCCCGCCAAGGGCCGGCACTCCTCCGGACCGGCCACCGACAGCTGGGGCGAGGGCCCGGGCCTCTCGGTGCTGGCGCACGTCGGGCTGCTGGTCGGGACCGTGATCTGGACCGTCTTCCTCGCCCTCGACAAGATCCCCTGACCGGTGCCCCGCCCGCTGCGCACGGTCCTGCCCGTCCTGCTGCCCGTCCTGCTGCCCGCCCTGCTACTGGGCGTGCTGGGTGTGTTGGGAGTCGTCCAGCCGGCCGCCGGCGCGACCGGCGGCCCGGCGGCGCGGTCCGGTCCCGCGCGTCCGGCGGTCGTCGAGACGCGGGTGATCGGGCGTTCGGTGCAGGGCCGGCCGATCCGCGCCTACCGGGTCGGTGACCCGGCGTCGGCGAACCGGGTGGTGGTGATGGCCACCCTGCACGGCGACGAGCCGCGGACCCGGCTGCTGCTGGCCGCCGTCCGGGACGGCCGCCCGGTCCGCGGCATCGACCTGTGGCTCGTCCCGGTCGCGAACCCCGACGGGCTGGCCCGCGGGACCCGCCGCAACGCGCACGGCGTGGACCTGAACCGCAACTACCCCTACCGCTGGGCCGACCTCGACGGGCACTACGAGTCCGGCCCGCGCGCGGGCTCCGAGCCCGAGACCCGGGCGCTGATGGCGTTCTTCGACGAGGTGCGCCCCCCGCTGGGTGGTGAGCTTCCACCAGCCCCTCGACGGCGTCGACGTGTCCAGCCCGGAGTCCCGCCCGTTCGCGCGTCGGCTGGCGCGCTCGCTGCACCTGCCCCGCAAGCCGCTCACCTGCGGCGGCGTCTGCCACGGCACGTTCACCCAGTGGTTCATGGCCCGGCACGCCGGGGTCGCCGTCACCGCGGAGTACGGCCGGCACCCGGGCCGGCACCGGATGACGGTGACCGCTCCGCGCCAGCTGCTGCGGGTGCTGGGCGCCTCGCGCTGAGCGGCGCTACCGTGGGTCGATGCTGAGCATCAGGACGATCTGCCTGCACGCCGACGACGCGGAGCGGGGGGCCGGCTTCTGGTCCTCGGCCCTCGGCTACGCGCCCCATCCCCAGGCGCCCGACGTGCTGCTGCCGCCGGACGGCGGTCCCCGGGTGGGGCTGTACGGCGACGTGGTGCACGTCGACCTGTCCACCTCCGGTCCCGAGGACCAGCGGGCCGAGGTGGAGCGGCTGGTGTCGCTCGGTGCGCAGCGCGTGGAGGACTGGCCCTACCCGAAGGACCCGGACTTCGTCGTGCTCCGTGACCCCGAGGGCAACCTGTTCTGCGTGCTGGACCACTGAGACCGGCTCAGAACGTCGCCTTCACCCAGGCCGTGGGGCCCATCACGATCCGCGGCGACGCCGACGGGTCGAGCCACCGCACCAGCCACCGGACGTCGCCGAGTGGCGCGGCCACGCACCCCGCGGTGTAGCGGCTGCGCTGCACGTGCAGGAAGATCCCGCCTCCCCGCCGGGTGTCCGCGGGTCGGGTGGCGACGTACTGGCGGCGCTGGGGGGACCAGTGCGCGCCCTGGGGCAGGTTGAAGCCGAGCACCACCGCGTGGGCGTACTCGTAGCCGTAGGACGCCAGCCGCTCGTGGTAGTCGGCGCGCCAGTGCGAGCCCGCGGCCCGGGACGGCTGGTAGACGTTGTACGTCGCCGGGTCGCGCGGCTCGTAGGGCCAGACGTCGTCGCCGTCGACGTGCGTGTAGGGCAACCGCGCCCCGGGGTCGGCCCGGTTGCCGAAGGCCGCGGGCAGCGCGAACCGGCCGGCCGGGGTGGTGCCGGTGTTCTGCCGGCGCTGGGCGGCGCGCACCCAGCCGTTCCAGCCGAGCCGGACCCGGACCGGTCCGCGCACCCGGCGCCAGCCGGAGCCGTCGCGCTCCCAGGCGCTGAGCGAGGCCCGGGTGTCCGACCAGCGGCCGCTGGTGACCGTGACGAGCTGGCGCACGCCGGGCCCCACCGCGAGGTACGACGGGAGGGGCCGGGTCGCGGCGCCCGCGGTCGGGACCGTGACGGGAGCGGCGAGCAGCAGGGCGAGCGCCACGACCGGACCGAGCAGCGTGGCGGCCGCCCGGCGCACTACCGGCCCTCGAAGACGGGCTTCTGCTTGGCCACGAACGCGTCGACGGCGTTGCGGTGGTCCGCGGTGCCGCCGGTGAGCGCCATCATCTCGGCCTCGAACGCGAGCGAGGAGACGAAGTCGTGGCCGGCGCTGTACTCCAGCGAGCGGCGGATCGCGCCGTAGGACACCGTCGGTCCCTCGGCGAGGCGGCGAGCCAGCCCGGCCACCTCGTCGGCCAGGCCGTCGCCGGGCACGACCGTGGTCGCCAGCCCGAGGGCCAGCGCCTCGTCGGCCTTGATGGTGCGCGGGAAGTAGAGCAGCTCGAGGGCCTTGGCGCGGCCGACCAGCTTCGGCAGCGTCCACGACGAGCCGGTGTCGCAGGACAGCGCGATCCCGCTGAACGCCAGGTTGAAGCCGGCGGTCTCGGCCACCACCCGGAAGTCGCAGGCGAACGCCAGGCTCGCGCCGGCACCGGCGGCCACGCCGTTCACCGCCGCGACGACCGGCTTCGGCATCGTGGCCAGCGCGGTCACCGTCGGGTTGTAGTGGTCCGGCACGGTGCGGAACAGCGCGTCCGAGGAGCTGTCGTTGAGGATCGTCACGTGCTCCTTGAGGTCCTGGCCGACGCAGAACGCCCGCCCGGTCCCGGTGAGCACCACGCAGCGCACCGCGTCGTCGCCCGACGCCTCGAGCACCGTGTCGCGCAGCGCCACCTTGGTCGCGACGTCCAGGCTGTTCATCGCGTCGGGGCGGTTCAGGGTGATCGTCGCGACACCGTCGGTCACGGCGTACAGCACGGGCTCGGTCATCAGCGGGCTCCAGTCTGGTCTCTCACGGGGGCGTGCGGGTGCGGGGGGTCTGGGGCGTCGGGGGCGGTGCCGGCCAGGCAGGCGTCCACGAAGCGGGACGCCGCCGGCTGCAGCCGCGCGGCCTCCTCGGCGAAGAACGTAGCCGCCCCGTGCCCGGCCCAGTCGGCCGGCAGCAGCACGGCCGGCAGGCCCGGGTCGGTGAACAGGAACTTGCGCCACTCGTGGACGAGGACCGAGCGTACGGCGAACGCCCGCTCGTCCGGCGCGGCGGCCTCGACGCCGGCGAGCTCCGAGGCGGGGTCGTCGAGCAGCCGCTCGGCGAACCGCCGCCAGGCACCGTACGCCGCGGAGAGCCGGTCGAGGTCCCAGGCCGACCGGGCCCGCTCGGCGGGCGCCCCGTCCTGGGCCCGGAACCGGGCGAACCCGGCCCCCTCGGCCTCCAGCAGCCGGTCGGCCTCCGGGGAGGCGACGGGGCTGATCCAGGTGCTGTCCGACAGCGCGGCGTACCCCAGGAACGACAGGCCGCTGCGCACCCGGTCCCGCGCCGAGCGGTGCGCGACCGGGTCCAGCACCAGCAGGTCCCAGGCGCCGTCCCAGGTGGCCTCGCGGGTCCGGTAGATCCGGCCGGCCGCGTCGTCGAGCCGCTCGCGGGCCCGTCCGGTCAGCGCGTACCCGGGTCCCGACTCCAGCCGGACCGGCTCCAGCCAGCCCTGCCGCACCATCCGGGAGACGGCGGTGCGGACCGCCGGCGGCGCGATCTCCAGGGGGGCGAGCAGCCGGACCAGAGCGGCCACCGGGGCCCGGTCGCCGCGGGTCCGCAGGTGGTCGCCGAAGAGGTCGAAGAGCGCGGACCGGGCGTGCACGCCGACGAGTCTGCCGCACGACCTTCGGCTGGTTGGCCGTGGCGCGGGGGGAATATGGGGGATAATGGCCACAGAAACGCAGCAGCGCCGCGATCAGGGGCGCATCGATCACAGGAAGAGGTGTGCGCATGGCGGCGATGAAGCCGCGGACGGGCGACGGCCCGCTCGAGGTCACGAAGGAGGGGCGCGGCATCGTGATGCGGGTGCCCCTCGAAGGTGGTGGCCGCCTGGTGGTCGAACTCAACGCTGACGAGGCCAAGGCACTCGGCGAGGCGCTCGACGCCGTCGTCGGCTGACCCTCGTCCCTGCACGACGTCAGGACCCCGTCCGCTCCCCGGAGCGGGCGGGGTCCTCGCGTTCCCGCCGCCGCAGGTAGGGTCGGGGCACCCGAGCCCCGCGGCATGCGTCGCAGCTCGTACGTCGATGCAGAAGGAGGCGCCGTGGCGCTGCCCACCCAGGTGTCGCCGCCGCAGGTCGCGGTCAGTGACGTCGCCCCGTCCGCCGTCGTCGGCGCCGACGTCGTCGCGATCCCCGTGCTTCCCGGGCCCGACGGGCCCACCCTCGGTCCCGGTGCCGCCGAGCTCCTCGACGAGCTCGACGCGGACCTGTTCGGCCTCCTCGACGCGTTCTCGGTCACCGGTGCGGTCGGCGAGGTCGTCGAGCACCCGGTCCTCGACACCACCGGGCTGAGCAACCCCGACCTGCGGGTGCTGCTGCTCGTCGGGGTCGGCGACGGCACCCCCGACGACCTGCGGCGCGCCGGCGCGACGCTGGCCCGGCGGACCCGTGGCCGGCTGTCGGTCGCGACCTCGCTGGCGGCGCTGTGCGACGACGCCGGCATCCGGGCGCTCGTCGAGGGCCTGGTGCTCGGCTCCTACGAGTTCCACTGGCGCTCCGACGGGCCGTCGACGCAGCCCGTGGGCCGGGTCGTGCTGGCCGGCCTCGTCGGCGCGGACGACCGCCGGGACGTCGTACGACGGGCGCTGGCGGTGGCCGGTGCCGGCTGGCGGGCGCGCACGCTCGCGCTCGTGCCCTCCAACGTGAAGAACCCCGTCTGGCTGGCCGAGCAGGCCTCCGAGGCAGCCACCGCGGCCGGCCTGCAGGTCAAGGTCTGGGACGAGAAGGCGCTGGCGGCCGACGGCTTCGGCGGGATCCTCGGGGTCGGCCAGGGCTCCGACAACCCGCCCCGGCTGGTGCGGCTCGACTACACCCCGAAGCGCGGCGGCCGGAAGGCCCCGCACGTCGTGCTGGTCGGCAAGGGCATCACCTTCGACACCGGTGGCCTCTCGATCAAGCCGCGCGACAACATGATGACGATGAAGCGGGACATGACCGGCGCCGGCGTCGTGCTCGCGGTGATGGCCGCGCTGGCCGACGTCGACTGCCCGGTGCGGGTGACCGGCCTGCTGCCGCTCGCCGAGAACTCCGTGGGCGCCCGCTCGACCCGGCCCGGCGACGTGCTGACGCACTTCGGCGGTCGCACCACCGAGGTCACCAACACCGACGCCGAGGGCCGGCTGGTGCTGGCCGACGCCCTCGCCTACGCGGTCGCGGAGCTCGAGCCCGACGTCCTCGTCGACATCGCCACGCTGACCGGGGCGATGAAGACCTCGCTCGGCCAGAAGACCGGCGGCTTCTTCGCCACCGACGACGCGCTCGCGGCCACGCTGCGGACCGCCTCGCTGGCGAGCGGCGAGCCGCTGTGGCGGATGCCCCTGGTGGCCGACTACGAGGAGCGGATCTCCTCCAAGGTCGCCGACGCCGACAACGCCGGCGGCGGCCCGGGCGCGATCACCGCCGCGCTGTTCCTGCAGCACTTCACCGGCGGCCTGCCGTGGGCGCACCTCGACGTCGCGTCCGTCGGGGACTCCCCGGTCGACGAGTACGAGTACAGCAAGGGCGCCACCGGCTTCGGGGCCCGCGTCCTGCTGTACTGGCTGGAGCAGCGCGAGCCGCTGGCCGGGGTCCAGGGCTGACGAGGTGCACGGTCCGCTGGTCGCCGGCCGGCGGGTCCGCGCGCCGCGCCGCTGCGTCGTACGCCTGAGGCGGGTGGGATGACGCTCCGGCTCTCCGAGCCCGACCCGGCGCTGCAGGCGTCGTACCTCGGTGCGCTGGCGGAGCTCACCGCCGAGGGCAACGGGCACTTCCTGGCGATGGTGCACCCGCCGGAGCCCGGGTACGTCGGGGCGGACTACACCCTGGAGACGCTCGCCGACCCGGCGACCTTCGCGGCGTTCTGCGAGCGCGAGGTCGCGCTGTCGCAGCCCGGGACCCCCCGGCCGACCGGGTGGGTGAGCGGCACCTACCTCTGGATGGTCGACGACACCGCCGACGGCCCGCAGGTCGTGGGCCGCATCTCGCTGCGGCACGAGCTCACCGCGTGGCTGCTCGAGGTCGGTGGGCACATCGGGTACGCCGTCCGGCCCTCGGCGCGACGCCGCGGGCACGCCACCCGAGCGCTCGCGCTGATGCTGCCGATCGCCGCCGAGCGCGGCCTGGACCGGGTGCTGGTGACCTGCGACGAGGACAACGTGGGCTCCCGCCGCGTGATCGAGGCGAACGGAGGCGTCCTGGAGGACGTCCGCGGCACCAAGCGCCGCTACTGGCTCCCCACCCGGCCCACCCACCCGCCCCAGAGCTGACCCGGGCCCACATTCACCCCGACCCGGGCCCGAGCTCACCCCGACCCGGGCCCGAGCTCACCCCGACCCGGGCCCCAGCTCGCCGGGGGCCCGGGTCGAGATGGACTACGGCCCGGGTCGGCGTGCGTGACGAGGGCGGGTCAGGCGCCGGGGGTCCAGACCTTCTTGGCGACCAGGAGGCCGTCGCCGACGGGGAGCAGCACCGGCAGCAGCGAGTCGTGCTCGCGGACCGTGCGGCCGAGCTCGCGGATCGCGACGGTCTCGGCGTCCCGCTGGGCGGGGTCGGCGACCCGGTCGTGCCACAGGGCGTTGTCGAAGGCCACGATGCCGCCCGGCTTGAGCAGCCGCAGCGCCTCGGCGAGGTACTCGGGGTACTCCGTCTTGTCGCCGTCGCAGAACACCAGGTCGTAGTGCCCGTCGGTGAGCCGGGGCAGCACGTCGAGCGCCGCCCCCCGGGATCAGCCGGACCCGCTGCGGGGCGATGCCGGCCTCGGTGAAGGCCTGCTTGGCCAGCCGCTGGTGCTCGGCCTCGAGGTCGACGGTGGTCAGCACGCCGTCGGGGCGCATGCCGCGCAGCATCCAGACGCCGGAGACGCCGGTGCCGGTGCCGATCTCGACGACCGCGCGGGCCTCGGTGACCGCGGCCAGGAACCGCAGGGCAGCGCCGCCGCCGTTGCCGATCGGGGCGACCCCGACCTCCTCGGCGCGGGCGCGCGCCGCGGTCAGCACCTCGTCCTCGGTGACGTACTCCTCGGCGTAGGTCCAGCTCGCCGGCTTCAGTCCCGTGACGATGACGGCCTCCCAGTGTCGTGACCCGTGTCCGCGGTCAGCAGTGTGTGCGATGCGACGGTGTTCGCTATCTGGCGGGACTCTACCGTCTGGCCCGGGCCGTTCCCGGGAACAACCGACGGGGTCGGTCCGTTGTCCGGGCAGAGCACCACGAGATCGACAGCTTCGCGAGGGTTTTTCCCTCAGCCGGCTCTCAGGAGCGGCTTCTAGCCTGGAGGCAGTCAGTACGACGATGGCGGGACCCACAGCGTCACCCACCCGGGCCGAGGAGCAGCGCATGACCCAGTCGACGAGTCAGGCCGACCCCGACGGCACCGATGCGAGCCTGGAGTGGCAGGCGCCCTCCTGGGACGAGATCGTCGCCCAGCACTCGGCCCGCGTCTACCGGCTCGCCTACCGGCTGACCGGGAACCCGCACGACGCCGAGGACCTCACCCAGGAGGTCTTCGTCCGGGTGTTCCGGTCGCTGTCGTCGTACACCCCGGGCACCTTCGAGGGCTGGCTGCACCGCATCACCACGAACCTGTTCCTCGACCAGGCCCGCCGCAAGGCCAAGATCCGCTTCGACGCGCTCGCCGACGACGCGGAGACCCGGCTGCCGAGCAAGGCCCTCGCGCCCGACGTGCAGGTCCTCGACGGCCTGTTCGACGAGGACGTGGAGTCCGCCCTGGCCGCGCTGCCCCCGGACTTCCGGGCCGCGGTCGTGCTCTGCGACATCGAGGGCCTCAGCTACGAGGAGATCGCCGACGTCCTCGGCCTCAAGCTCGGCACCGTCCGCTCCCGGATCCACCGCGGCCGCACGATGCTGCGCAAGGCGCTCGCGCACCGCGCGCCGGTCGCCGGCCGCTCCCGCTACTCCGGCCCCACCGAGTCACGGCGCCGTCCGCGGCTGGCCCCGCAGGTCACGTGATGCCATCGATCCGGCGCCTGGGTGGACATCTCGGCTCCTCGGTCAGCGCGCTCGTCGACGGCCAGCTCGACGACGAGTCCACCGAGCGGGCCTGGGCGCACGTGATGAACTGCCCGCCGTGCCGCCGCCTGGTCGAGCACGAGGGCTGGGTGAAGCGGCAGCTCGCCCAGATCGCCGGCACGCCGCGTCCCGAGGAGCCCTCCGACCGCTTCCTGGGCGCCCTGCTCGACCTCGACCCGGCCACCGTTGACGTGTCGGCGGCCTGGGCCGAGACCGACCGCATCGAGGACCGCAGCCGCACCCGCCGCCGGGCGGGCATCGCGCTCGTCGGGGCCGGGTCCGTCTCGGCCGCGGTGCTCGGGTTGACCACGCTCGGTGCCGCCCCCCTGGGCATCGGAGGTACGACGGGCACGCCGGCGTCCTCCATCGGGGGCGCCAGCACGTCGACCTCGCCCACCCCGGCCTACGTCGCCCCGGCCGCGTCGGTGCACGGCCGGTTGCAGGGCTGGCGGCTGGGCGCCCGGGACAGCGGTGTCGCGCATGCCCGCTCGGTCGGCGACCGCCGCTGAGCACGTTCCGGCATCCGACCCGCCGCCCCGGGGGTTGGACCGTGAGTGAGAATGGGTGACGTGAGCCAGAACGACGACGCCGACCGTCCCGAGCAGCAGCCCGGGCGCGACGCCGCGTCCGGACAGCCGGACGGCCCCGCGGACGAGCGCGACCTGAGCGACACCCAGCCGCTCGGCTCGTCGTACCCGCCGCCGCTCCCGGGCCACCCGGAGACCCAGCAGGCACCGCAGCAGCCGGGCCCCTACGGCCAGCCGTACGGCGCCCAGCAGCCCACCTCGACCTACCCGACCCAGCCGCAGCCGGACTACGCCTACGCCCCGACCGCCCCGCGGGCCCCGCACGCCGCGGGCGACCGGGGCGCCCGGCTCCCGGGCTGGGCCTGGCCGGTCATCACCGTGGTCGCGCTCGTCGTCGGCCTGCTCGGCGGCGTGATCGGCGGCGTCGCGGTGTCCAGCTCGATGTCCTCGGGCGGCGTGGGCCAGATCCCGGTGATCGGCACCGACAACGGGGCCGCCGCCCCGCTCGACGCGCACAACGGCAGCGTCGCGGCCGTCGCCGCCAAGCTGCTGCCCAGCACCGTGCAGATCCAGGCCAACGGCGGCTCCGACGGCACCACCCAGGGCGGCGCGACCGGTTCGGGGTTCGTCCTGGACGACAAGGACCACGTGATCACCAACAACCACGTGGTCGCCGACGCCACCGGCGAGGGCCAGCTCAAGGTCGTCGACCAGAACGGCAAGAAGCACGACGCGAAGATCATCGGCCGCAGCCCGGTCTACGACATCGCCGTCCTCGAGGTCACCGACGCCCACACGCTGCGGCCGGCCGCGATCGGGTCCTCCCGGTCGATGCGGGTCGGCGACACGGTGGTCGCGATCGGCTCGCCGCTCGGGCTGAGCAGCACCGTCACCTCCGGCATCGTCAGCGCCACCGACCGGCCGGTGACCACCGGCGACCAGGACCAGTCCTCCTACATCAACGCCGTGCAGACCGACGCCGCGATCAACCCCGGCAACTCCGGCGGCCCGCTGGTCAACCTGCGCGGCCAGGTGGTCGGGGTGAACTCCGCGATCGCCACCACCGGCGGCACGGTCGGCGGCGAGTCCGGCAACATCGGGGTCGGGTTCGCGATCCCGATGGAGCAGGTGCGGATCACCGCCTCGCAGATCCTGGCCACCGGCAAGGCGCGCTACCCGGTGATCGGGGCCAACGTGAACACCGGTGCGCAGAGCGAGGGCGCCGAGGTGGTCGACGTACCGTCCGGCACCCCGGCCGCCGCGGCCGGCCTGCAGAAGGGTGACGTGGTCACCAGCGTGGACGGCAAGCAGATCACCGACGGGATCAGCCTGATCGTGGCGATCCGCAGCCACCAGCCCGGTGAGACGGTCACCCTCGAGGTGCGGCGCTCGGGCCAGGACAAGCGGGTCGAGGTCACCCTCGACGGCAAGGTCGGCTGACCGGCCGGTCGGGCGGACCGACCGGGCGGCGCGTCAGGTGGCGTCGCTGTCGTACGGCGGCAGCTCGCCGTCCTCGAGGGCACGGTGGCCGGCCTTCGGGACGGTGCTGCCGGCCTCGTCGTCGGTCTCGTCCCAGGCGTCCTGGATGTACTTCCGCATGGCGCGGCGCGGGTCGAGGTCGGTGAGCTCGAAGTTCGCGAACTCCGGGCCGAGCTCGGAGCGGATGTCGTCGCGCGCGGTCTGCGTGAAGGTGCGCACCTGGCGGACCAGCCGGCCGGCCTGGCGGGCGAAGTCCGGGAGCCGATCGGGACCGAACACGACGACGGCCACCACGAGGATGACCATGAGCTCCGGCAGCCCGATCCCGAACATGGCTACAACCTACCGGCGGGGCTCAGGCCGAGCTGCAGGCCGGCGAGCCCGCGGCCCCGGCCGGACAGCGTGGCCGCGATCTTCGTGAGGGCCTGCGCCGCCGGGGTGTCGGGGTGGGTGTCCACGATCGGGGTGCCGGCGTCGCCGCCCTCGCGGAGCGTGAGGTCCAGCGGGATCTCGCCGAGCACCGGCACGTCGTAGCCGAACCGGCCGGACAGCGTCGCGGCCACCCGCTTGCCGCCGCCGGAGCCGAACACCTCGAGGCGGTGCTCCGGGCCGCAGTGCGGGCAGGGCAGGAAGGACATGTTCTCCACGACGCCGACGACGCGCTGGTGCATCATCGAGGCCATCGTGCCGGCCCGCTCGGCCACCTCGGCGGCGGCCTCCTGCGGGGTGGTCACCACGACGACCTCGGCGTTGGGCAGGTGCTGGCCCAGCGAGATCGCGATGTCCCCGGTGCCCGGTGGCAGGTCGAGGAGCAGCGCGTCGAGGTCGCCCCAGTAGACGTCGCTGAGCATCTGCACGAGCGCCCGGTCGAGCATCGGGCCGCGCCAGGCGACCACCTGGTCGCGCCGCGGCTTGAGCATCCCGATGCTGATCACCGAGAGCTGGCCCTCGACGACGCCGGGGGTCGGCACCGGCATGATCATGTCCTCGACCTGGGTCGGGCGGACGTCGCCGAGGCCGAGCATGGCCGGCACGGAGTGGCCGTAGATGTCGGCGTCCACGATGCCGACCTTGAGGCCCTGCTTGGCCATCGCCGCGGCCAGGTTGACCGTGACCGAGGACTTGCCGACCCCGCCCTTGCCGGACGCGATCGCGTAGACCTTGGTGAGCGAGTCCGGCTTGCCGAAGGGGATCTCCTTCTGCGCCTGGCCACCGCGGAGTTTCTCCTGCAGGCCGGCGCGCTGCTCGGCACTCATCACGCCCAGCGTCAGGTCCACCCCGGTGACACCGGGGACCTTGCCGACCGCGCCGGTCACGTCCCGGGTGATCGTGTCCTTCAGGGGGCAGCCGGAGACGGTCAGCAGCACGGTGACCGCGACCGAGCCGTCGGCGGCGACCACGACGGACTCGACCATGCCGAGGTCCGTGATCGGTCGGCGGATCTCGGGGTCGTTGACGGTCGCGAGCGCGGCGTTGATCTGCTCGAGATCGGGGGAGGTCATGACTGCCAGCGTACGTGGGCCACCAGCACCGGCAGGGGTCAGGTGTCCCAGTCGGAGTCGTCGTGCTCGTCGGACTCGCGCTGGCGCTGGTCCTCGAGGTCCTGGAGCAGGGAGCGCAGCTCGGAGCGCACGTAGTCACGGGTGGCGACCTCGCCGAGCGCCATCCGGATCGAGGCCATCTCCCGGGCCAGGAACTCCATGTCGGCGTGCGCCCGGGAGTTCGCCTGCCGGTCCTGCTCGCCGATCACCCGGTCCCGGTCCTCCTGCCGGTTCTGCGCGAGCAGGATCAGCGGCGCGGCGTACGACGCCTGGAGGCTGAGGATCAGGGTCAGGAAGATGAAGGCGTACGGGTCGAAGCGCAGGTGCGCCGGGGCCAGGGCGTTCCAGAGCAGCCAGACCGCCACGAAGCCGGTCATGTACATCAGGAACCGGGCGGTGCCCATGAAGCGCGCGAACGTCTCGGCGAACCGGCCGAAGGTGTCGGAGTCGACGTTGGGACGCCGGATGATCTGCCGGCGGGTGTCCCGGGGCACGTCGAGCCGGGGACCGCGGGACTCGCGGTGCGGCTCGCGGCTCCGGTCGCGGCGCCGCTCCTTGCGGGCGTCCTGCCGCTGGCGCGCGGGGGTCCTATCCACGGCTGCCCCCCGGGTTGGTCCCGCCGATCCGGACCGGGTTGGCGGGCCGGCCGGGGGTGTCGCGCCAGTTCTCCGGCAGCAGGTGGTCCAGCAGGTCGTCGACCGTCACGGCGCCGACCAGCCGGCCGTCGTCGTCGACCACCGGCGCCGCGACCAGGTTGTACGTCGCGAGGTGCCGCGCGCAGTCCTCGAGGCTGGACGTCGCGCGCAGCGGCTCGATGTCGCTGTCCAGGACGTGCCCGACCATCGTGGAGGGCGGCTCGCGCAGCAGTCGCTGGATGTGCGCGACACCGAGCAGGCGACCCGTCGGGGGCTCGAGCGGCGGCCGGACGACGTACACCAGGGCCGCCAGCGAGGGGCTGAGCTCGACGTTGCGGACGTGCGCGAGGGCGTCGGCGACGGTCGCGTCGGGGGGCAGGATCACCGGCTCGGTGGTCATCATGCCGCCGGCGGTGTGCTCCTCGTAGGACATCAGCCGCCGGACGTCCTCGGCCTCCTCGGGGTCCATCAGCTGCAGCAGCTTCTCGGCGGTCTCCGGGGGCAGCTCGGCGATCAGGTCGGCGGCGTCGTCGGGCGACATCTCCTCGAGGACGTCGGCGGCGCGCTCGTTGTCCAGGGCGCCGAGGATCTCGACCTGGTCCTCCTCGGGCAGCTCCTCCAGCACGTCGGCGAGCCGCTCGTCGTCGAGGGCGGCGGCGATCTCGGCCCGCCGCTTGGGGGGCAGGTCGTGGATCACGTTGGCGAGGTCGGCCGGGCGCATCTCGTCGAGCGCGGCGAGCAGGTGCGTCGCGCCCTGCACGCCGTCCGGGGCGGCGAAGCCCTCCACGTCGCGCCACTCCACGACGTGGGTCTGGCCCTTGCGGCCGAAGCGCTTGGAGCCCTCCTGCAGCGCGACCCGGCTGATCACCCAGTCCCGGCTCCGCTCGGGCTCCATCGCCACGTCGTAGACCGACCCGACCACGCCGGTGCCGCGGACCGTCACCTGCCGGTCGAGCATCTGCCCGAACACCAGCGTCTCGGTGGGGCGCTGCTCGAAGCGGCGCATGTTCACCACGCCGGTGGTGATCACCTGGCCGCTGTCGACGTGGGTGACCCGGGTCATCGGCAGGAAGATCGAGCGGCGACCGAACACCTCGACGACCAGGCCGAGGACACGGGGCGGCAGGCCGCCCGGGCGGAGCACCACGACGATGTCGCGGATCTTCCCGACCTGGTCGCCCGCGGGGTCGAAGACCGGCAGCCCGGACAGGCGGGCCGCGAAGACGCGGGACGGGGAAGTGCTCACGAGTGCTCAGGTTAGCCGCATGGAGAATGGCTGCCATGCCACTCACCTTCGACATCGTCGACGTGTTCACCGACCGGCCCTTCGCGGGCAACCAGCTGGCCGTCGTGCACGGCGCCGACGCGCTCTCGACCGACCAGTGCCAGGCGCTCGCCCGCGAGTTCGGGTTCTCGGAGTCGACGTTCCCGGGTGCGGTCGTCGACGGGCGGGAGTACGCCACCCGGATCTTCACCCCCGAGCAGGAGATCCCGTTCGCCGGACACCCGACGCTGGGCACGGCATGGGCGCTGCGCTCGCGGGGCCTGCTCACCGCCGACGAGGCCACGCAGGTGTGCGGCGCCGGCCGGATCGGGGTGCGCTTCGACGGCGAGCAGGTCGAGCTGACCGCCGTACCGCGGGACCTGGCGGGGCCGGTGCCGACCGACGTGGTCCGGTCGCTGCTGCGGGCGCTCGGGCTGCTGGTGTCCGACATCGCCGGCGAGTCCTGGGTGGCCGGGTGCGGGCTGAGCTTCGTGCACGTGCCGGTGACCGAGGAGGCGCTGGTGCGGGCGTCCGCGTCCAGCCACGCGTTCCCACCGGTCGCCGAGCGGCTCTCCGGCCTGGGCCGGGTCGAGGACCTGCTGGACGCGGTGAACCTGTACGCCGTCGCGGGCAGCTCCCCGCACCTCGACGTGCACAGCCGGGTGTTCGTGCCCGGCGCCGGCGTCCCGGAGGACCCGGCGACCGGGTCGGCCGCCGCCGGCCTGGGCCTGGCCCTGGTGGCGACCGGGCTGCTGCCGGAGGGGGGCCGCTACACGATCCGGCAGGGCCTCGAGATGGGCCGCCCCTCGACGCTGTCCGGACGCGTGGAGGCCACCGGCGGCTCCGCGACGCTGTGCCACGTCGGCGGCCGGGTGCAGCCGGTGGCGTCGGGCGAGATCGCCGTGCCGCCCGGCTCCTGAGTGCCGGCAGTCAGGACAGCTTCGGCCGGCGGGTCACCCGGCGGTGCAGGATCCGGGGCAGCGGGCCGCGGGTGGTCGCCGGCGACCCGACCGGGGTGGCCCGGTGGTCGGTGTCGGACAGGTCGCCCGGTGCCTCGACCAGCTCGCCGGTGGGCACCACCCGGCGGACCACGCTGGTCCGGGCCCAGCCGTCGGCGGCCGTGGTCAGGTCCGGGGCGTTCAGCCGGCCGGTCACCAGCGCACCGGTCGCCGGCCCCCAGTGCTCGGACCCCGGCGGTACGACGGACGCGGTGCCGACCCACGTGAGCAGCCGGCCGCCGTTGTCCTTGCTGCGCATCACCACCTCGACCCGGGCGCCGTCCGGGAGGTCCGGCAGCGGCTGCTCGGTGCCGCCGGACACCAGGCACAGGGCGTCCTCGGCCCAGGCGTGCCACACGGCGTGCCACCGCATGGGGACGCCGGGGCCGGCCGCGGGGTCGGGCCGTAGCCAGCAGACACCGGTCTTCTTCGCGAGCTCGGCGACCAGCGCGGTGCCGAGGGCGGTCCGGTCCGCGTCGTGGCTCATGCCCCTGAGCCTGCCAGACGCGCGACCCGGACAATAGGCGCCGTGCGCACCCTGCTCCTGCTCGCCGTCGGCGTCGTCGCGGTCTCGCTGTCCGGCCCGCTGATGGCCGCGACGGTCGTCCCCCCGCTGGCGATCGCGTTCTGGCGCAACGCGTTCGCGACGGTGGCGCTGGGCCCGGGGGTGACGGTCCGGCGCGAGGAGCTCTCCGGACTGCGCGGCCGACCGCTCGGCCTGGTGGTCGCGAGCGGCGCCGCGCTGGCGCTGCACTTCGGCACCTGGGTCACCTCGCTGACGCTGACGTCGGTCGCGTCGGCCACCGCGATCGTGTGCCTGCAGCTCGCCTGGGTGGTGGCCTGGCAGCTGCTGCACGGCGAGCGGTTCGGCGTCGGGGTGCTGGCCGGCCTGGTGACCGCGCTGGTCGGAGTCCTGGTCGTCTCGGGCGTCGACTTCTCGGTGTCCCCGGAGGCGCTGCTCGGCGACCTGCTCGCGCTCGTCGGCGGGGCGGCGGCCGCGGCGTACATGCTGATCGGGGCACGGGCCCGTCAGGCGACGTCCACGACGACGTACACCTTCGTCTGCTACGGAACCTGCGCGGCGATCCTGGCGGTGGCCTGCCTGGTCGCGGGTCAGGACCTGGGCGGCTACCCGCTGCGCCAGTGGGGGCTGCTGCTGCTGGTCACCGCGACCGCGCAGCTGATGGGGCACTCGGTGTTCAACCACCTGCTCGCCACCACCAAGCCGATCGTGGTCTCGCTGGCGCTGCTGCTCGAGGTGCCCGGCGCGGCCCTGCTCGCCGCGCTGATCCTCGGCCAGGTCCCGCCGCTCGGCGCCGCCGTCGGGCTGGTGGTGATCCTGGTCGGGATGGCGCTGGTCGTGGTGAACAACCGGGCGCCCGGCCTCGACGCGGCACCGATGGACTGAGACGTTTCCCACGGTCCGGGAGGGTCCCGGCGAGCGACCGGCGTCAGTACAGTCCAGGCATGTCTGCCGCCCGTGAGATCCGTGCCCGTCGCTCCTGCCACGCCGTCCCCGGCTCCAACCCCCGGTTCCTCGAGAAGGCCCAGGGCCTCGAGTCGGACCAGGTGTTCCTGGACCTCGAGGACTCGGTGGCCCCGATCGCGAAGCCGGCCGCCCGGGCGAACATCGTCGAGGTGCTGAACACCGGCGAGTGGGGCACCCGGGTGAAGACCGTCCGGGTCAACGACTGGACGACCCAGTGGACCTACAAGGACGTCATCGAGGTCGTCGAGGGCGCCGGCGCGAACCTCGACTGCCTCATGCTGCCGAAGGTGCAGACCGCCGACCAGGTCAAGGCGCTCGACGTGCTGCTCACCCAGATCGAGACCGCGATGGGCTACGAGGTCGGCAAGATCGGCATCGAGGCGCAGATCGAGAACGCGCTGGGCCTGATCAACGTCGACGACATCGCCACCGCGTCCCCGCGCATCGAGACGATCATCTTCGGCCCGGCCGACTTCATGGCCTCGATCAACATGAAGTCGCTGGTCGTCGGCGAGCAGCCGCCCGGGTACGACGTCGGCGACGCCTACCACTACATCCTGATGCGGCTGCTGATGGCGGCCCGCGCGCACGACCTCCAGGTCATCGACGGGCCCTACCTGCAGATCAAGGACCTGGACGGCTACCGCCGGGTCGCCGGCCGCTCCGCCGCCCTCGGCTTCGACGGCAAGTGGACGCTGCACCCCTCGCAGATCGAGGTCGCCAACGACGTGTACTCCCCGGACCAGGGCGACTACGACCACGCCGAGAACATCCTGGACGCCTACGAGTACTACACCTCCGAGAAGGGCGGCGCGAAGGGCGCGGTCATGCTCGGCGACGAGATGATCGACGAGGCCTCCCGCAAGATGGCGCTGGTGATCTCCGGCAAGGGCCGCGCCGCCGGGATGTCCCGCGGCGAGAAGTGGACCCCCGAGGGCTGACCCTCCGAACGTCACGAACGGCACCGTTCCCCGCCCGGGAGCGGTGCCGTTCGTCACTCTCGGTGCCGGGCGGGCTCGTGCAGCGACCGCGGTACGTCGCGGTGGTCGAGCACCTCGTCCAGGGTGGGTGGGACCTCCCACCTCGACCGGGCCCGGGCGGCGAGCATCCGCCGGACCCCCCGGTCCGTCGACAGCAGGTCGGGGCCGGTCACGCGGAAGACCTCCAGCCCGGCAGCGACGTCGAGCAGGTCCACGATGCCGAGCAACCGCCCGCCGCGGTCGAAGACCGGCTGGGCTCGCCGGAGTGGTCGAGGGCGGCCGACACCCGTCGTACGCCACGGCTGCCGGCGCGCGTGGCGAGGTAGGCACGCATCCGGCGCACGGAGACCAGGTCCGCGGCCGCAGCCATCTCCATCGCGCTGGGTGCGCCCGTCGGTGTGCAGGCCGTCGAAGAAGGCGGCCCCGTGCAGGCGGCACGCCGCCCATCCGGTCACGGCTCCGCCGGGGGGCAACCGGGCCGCCTGCTCCACGATGCGCTGCTCCGGCAGGTCGTCGTCGGCGGACGCCGGGACGTAGAGGCCGTGGCTGGACCGGCGCCACGCGCGGCCCCGGGCGGCGCCGCGGGTGGGACCGCTGACCCCGTCCGGGTCGAGGGTGACGGGGTGCACGAGTCCCCGTGGCGGGAGCGCGACCGGGTTCCACCGGTGACGGGGGGTGACGGCAGGCCCGCATGGTGCCTGCCCCGGACCGCAGATGCCTCCGGTCGTCCACAGGCGCCACGAGTGTCACGTCCGGCCTCTCCCGGGTCGCGGATGTGGTGCCGGACGTGACACTCGACGCTTCCCGTACGATCCCCTCGTGTCCACAGCCACCGACGTCACCGGCGTGCGCGTCGACGACGAGGGGGTGCGGGCCGGGTCCGCGTCCGAGGTCGTCCTCGACGTGCTGTTCGACGGCCGGCGCATCTGGTCCTTCTGGCTGCACCGCGACGGCGAGCCGAGCGGTGCCGCCCACCTGGTCCGCTGGCCCTCCGCGCTCCGCCGCTTCCTGCACGGTACGACGCAGGTGCGCGTGGTCGCGCACGTCAGCGGGGACGTGGTCTACGACGCCGAGGTGCGGCTGGGCGAGCGGGACCAGGAGCGGGCGGACGGCCGGATCGCCGTGGTCAACGACCGCGGGCTGCCGCTGGGCATCGACAAGTCGCTGCGGCTCGCGCAGACGTTCGACACCCGCAGCGCCGAGCACGTCAAGCCGCTGCTCGACTCGATCGAGGAGGTGCTGGGAGCCCTCGCGAAGGCCGGCATCGACGCCTTCCCGGCCTACGGCACGCTGCTCGGCGCGGTCCGCGAGGGCCGGCTGATCGGCCACGACAGCGACGCCGACCTCGGCTACGTCAGCGACCACACGCACCCGGTCGACGTGGTCCGGGAGTCCTTCCGGCTGCAGCGGGCGCTGGCGGACATGGGCTACCGCATCTCCCGCTACAGCGGCGCCGCGTTCAAGGTCGACGTCGCCGAGGCGGACGGGTCCGTGCGGGGGCTCGACGTCTTCGGCGGCTTCCTGGCCGACGGCCACCTGCACCTGATGGGCGAGATCCGCACCCCGTTCCGGCGCGAGTGGATCTTCCCCCCTGGGCACCTGCTCGCTGGAGGGCCGCGAGCTCCCGGCCCCCGCGAACACCGACGAGTTCCTCACCGCGACCTACGGCCCCGGCTGGAAGGTCCCCGACCCGGCGTACAAGTTCGAGACCCCGGAGAGCACGCACCGCCGGCTGAACGGCTGGTTCCGGGGCACCCGCGTCAAGCGCGAGAGCTGGGACCGCGCCTACTCCCGGCTGCCCGCCGAGCCGCCGGTCGTCGAGCCCTCCGACTTCGCGACCTGGGTGGTGGAGCAGGAGGGCGGGGTGCCCCGGCGGGTCGTGGACATCGGCTGCGGCCGGGGCGTCGACGACCTCTGGTTCGCCCGGCAGGGCGCGCAGGTGATCGGCTTCGACTACGCGCTGCGCGGCAGCCTGCCGGTCGCCGGCCTCGCGGCCGAGGAGGGTGTCGACCTCGAGCTCCGGGACCTGAACCTCTGCGAGCTCCGCTCGGTGCTGACCGAGGGGGCCCGCGTCGCCCGGCTGCCCGGCCGCACCGTGGTCACGGCGCGGCACGTCGCGGACGCCACCGACAAGGTCGGCCGCGCGCACCTGTGGCGGGTCTGCGAGATGATGCTCAGCGGCGGCGGCCGGCTGTACGTCGAGTTCGTCAGCCAGCGCGGCGAGGACGACCCGTTCACGCGGGACAACCACTTGCGCACGCTGGCGGTGCGCCGGGTGGTCGAGGAGCTCGAGGACCGGGGCGCGACCGTGGTGTCGCGCACGGTGACCGAACACGAGGGCCCCGACGTCACGACGGGGCACCGGACCGGACGATTGGTGGTCGAATGGCAACGATGAAGGCACTGAGCGGGCGCCTCAAGGTCCGCGGCCGGGAGGCCGCCCGCAACGTCGGGCGGTTCCGGGCCGGGGTGCAGGCCGAGGGGATCGACGCGCTGCGCGACCGGGTCGCGGTCCTAGAGGACGAGGTCCAGGAGTGCCGCCAGCTCAACCTGCGGCTCGCCGAGCTGACCGACGTGGTCCAGGAGCTGCTGCTGCCGGTGGCCGCGCGGGACGAGCAGCGGATCACCGAGGCCCTGGAGAAGTACTCGCGGGGACTGTGACGAGGTGGCGCGCACCGTCTACTTCCACGTCGGCCTGCCCAAGACCGGGACGACGTACCTCCAGACCCTGCTGTGGAACAACGCCGAGGAGCTGCGCCGACAGGGCGTGCTGATGCCGGGCCTCTCGGTCCGCGAGCACCTGTGGGCCAGCGGCGCCGTCCGCGAGGACCCGCGGCTCGACCGGCGCGGCCCCGAGGCGGCCGGCGCGTGGGACCGGATCGCCGAGGAGATCGTCGCCTGGCCCGGGACGGCCGTGGTCAGCCACGAGTTCTTCGCGGCTGCGAGCGCGGAGCAGGCCGCGCGGGCGATGCAGCGGCTCGGGGACGCCGAGGTGCACGTGGTCGTGACCGCGCGCGACACGGTCAGCCTGGTGACCGCGCGCTGGCAGGAGTTCGTGAAGAACGGCTCCACGGTGCCGATCGACGAGTACCCCACCCGCGAGGAGACCTCCCCGGAGTACGAGTGGGACTGGGGCACCCTCGACCTGGCCGACGTGCTCGCCCGGTGGGGCGCCTCGCTGCCGCCCGCGCGCGTGCACGTCCTCACGCTGCCCAAGCCGGGCGCCCCGCGCGACGAGCTGTGGCTGCGCTTCGCCCGGCTGGTGGGCATCGACCCGGCCGCCTGCGACCCCTCCGGCTCGGTGCAGAACGAGTCCCTGGGCGTCGTCGAGGTCGAGCTGCTGCGGCGCGTGAACGGCGACCTCGTCGACTTCACCTCCGCGCTCGACCGCGGCAACTGGATCCGCGGCTACCTCGCGCAGGGCAAGCTGGTCCCGCGCGGCGGCGAGAAGTTCTGGCCGTCGGCGGACCGGGTCGAGGCGCTGCGCGCCCGCGGCGACCGGGCCGTCGACTTCGTGTGCGCGCAGGGGTACGACGTGATCGGCGACGTCGAGGACCTCCGCACGCCGCGGGTCCTCGGCGAGCGGCGGCACCCCCAGGACGTGACCGACGCCGAGCTGGTCGAGGCGGCCTCCGCGACCATCGCGGCGATGATGGCCGACGTACGCCAGCTGACCCGGGAGCGGCGCGGGGCCCGCGAGGCCGCCCGCAGCGCCGAGGCCCGCACGCCCCGGGGCCGGTCCCGCGCCGCGCTCAGACGGGTGCGCCGAATGTGGTCCCGTTCATAGCGACCCACGCGGGCATCGGTGATACTCGGCGGTAACCCACCCGCCTGCCCTGCAGCATGGAAGGACCCCCTGATGGGACGCCTCTGCGAGACCGAGGACCTCACCGACGACCAGTCCGAGATCCTCAAGGCCGTCCGCACGTTCGTGGAGGACAAGATCCTTCCGGTCGCGACCGAGCTGGAGCACGCGGACGAGTACCCGCAGGAGATCGTCGACGGGCTCAAGGAGCTCGGCATCTTCGGGCTGATGATCCCCGAGGAGTACGACGGGCTGGGCGAGTCGCTGCTGACCTACGCGCTGTGCGTGGAGGAGATCGCGCGCGGCTGGATGAGTGTCTCGGGGGTCATCAACACGCACTTCATCGTCGCCTACCTGCTGATGCAGCACGGCACCGAGGAGCAGAAGCGGAAGTACCTCCCGCGGATGGCGACCGGCGAGGTGCGCGGCTCGTTCTCGATGTCGGAGCCCAGCCTCGGCTCGGACGTGTCGGCGATCCGGACCAAGGCGACCCGCACCGAGGACGGCTACGAGATCACCGGCCAGAAGATGTGGCTGACGAACGGTGGCACCTCGAACCTGGTGGCGGTGCTGGTGAAGACCGACGAGGGTGCCGAGTCGGTCTACAAGAACATGACGACCTTCCTGGTGGAGAAGGAGACCGGCTTCGGCGAGACCGCGCAGGGCCTCACCATCCCCGGCAAGATCGACAAGATGGGCTACAAGGGCGTCGACACCACCGAGGCGATCTTCGAGGGGCACCGGATCTCCGCCGACCAGGTGCTGGGCGGCGAGCCGGGCAAGGGCTTCTACCAGATGATGGACGGCGTCGAGGTGGGCCGCGTCAACGTCGCGGCCCGGGCCTGCGGGATCGCCAACCGGGCCTTCGAGCTGGGCATCTCCTACGCCCAGCAGCGGGAGACGTTCGGCAAGAAGATCGCCGAGCACCAGGCGATCCTGTTCCGCCTGGCCGAGATGGCGACCAAGGTCGAGACCGCGCACGCGATGATGGTCCGGGCCGCCCGGCTCAAGGACAAGGGCCAGCGCAACGACGTCGAGGCCGGGATGGCGAAGATGCTGGCGGCGGAGTACTGCAACGAGGTGGTCCAGGACTCGTTCCGGATCCACGGCGGATACGGCTACTCCAAGGAGTACGAGATCGAGCGGCTCTACCGCGAGGCCGCGTTCATGCTGATCGGCGAGGGCACCGCCGACGTCCAGAAGATGATCATCGGCCGCAGCCTGCTCAAGGAGTACAAGCTCAAGGGCTGACCCCGGCTCCGCCGGTGGGTGGGTCAGCCCTCGTCGAGGGTCTTGTTCAGGTTGGCCAGCGCCGCGGCGACCCGGGCGTCGTCGCGGTCCAGGGCCGGCACGAGCAGCTCGGTGACCACGTCGACGACGTCGGCGAGCCGCTGGTTGAGCCGGCGGTTCTCCTCGACGGCGTCCTCCAGCGCGGCGACGCGGGCGACCAGGCCGGGGGAGTGGACGTGGCCCTGCGCCCCGTCGGGCGGGGCCGGCTCGGTGCGGCGCAGCCGGGACAGCAGTCTGCTCATGGGGTCCACCTCACGACGATTCGGGCGATGTGCGGGTTCTCGGTGCCGAGCGGGGCCAGGCCCCGGCCGGTCTCGCGGTGCACGACGGTGCCACCGTAGGCCGCCACCTCGCGGGCGACGAGGTCCGGGTCGACGTACTCCCGCAGGTGCACGCCGAAGTGCTTGGGCTCCTGGCGGGACTGCGGGGTGCGGAACTCCAGGAAGGTCTCGCCGCCGCGGCGCTGCACCATCGAGGCGAACCGCCAGAAGTTGTCGCGCCCGACCGGTCCGAGGGTGTCGAGCAGCCCGCGGGCGTAGACCTCGCGGACGCCGCCGCGGTGCGCGAACCGGGTGCCGGTGACCAGGACCGAGCGCAGGTCCTCGAAGTTCATCGACCGCACGGTCACGCGGCCGGCCGCGTCCTCGCGCAGCTTCTTGGTCTGCCGCATGCCCAGCGTGGAGAAGTCCAGGGCGACCACGCGGTGACCCTGCCCGGCGAAGTACGCCGTGTCGCGACCGGTGCCGGCGCCGGCGTCGAGCACGGTGCCGTCGCCGCGGCCGGCGGTGACCAGCCGCTGCTGGGTCCAGTGGGCGAAGGAGGACGGCTCGGTGGGCACCCGGGTGGCGTCGGGGCTCTTGTAGAAGTCGTGCCAGAAGCGCAGCCGACGGCGCGGGCCGCGGAACCAGGCGTCCATGCGCGCCACGTCGACCGGGTCGTGGTCGAAGTGGAAGGCCGGGTCCGGGACGCGCCAGTGCGGGCCGTAGGTGAAGGCGAGCACCTCCTCGGGCCGTGCCGGGGCGGTGATCTCGCGCCCCTCCAGGGTGACCGTCCCGAACGGCAGCAGGGCCGAGCGGTCCAGGGGACCGGTCAGCGAGCCGGTGACGTAGAACCGGTCGCCGATGTGGAACGAGCCGAACACGTCGATGCCGCAGCGGCGGCCGTCCGGGAGCGGCACCCAGACCTTGAAGTTCGCGCCGGACATCTTCACGACCTTCCAGCCCAGCGCCTTCATCCGGCGGATCGCGGCCGTGCACTCGCGGATGATGTCGAAGGGGTGGGTGTGCGCGGACAGGTAGGCGACGTCGGCGTCCGAGTCGTGCCCGATCATGTGGCCGTCCCGGATCGCGCCGAGCAGGCAGCCGTACATCAGGTAGGTGTCCAGGCCGCACTCGACGGTCAGGTCGTGCATGACCTTCTCAAGCGCGTCCATGATCTCGTCGCGGGCGGAGTCCTCGGTGTTGCTGAAGTCGCGCTGCAGCCGGCCGCCCTTGTCCACCGCCAGCGGGTTGCCCTCGGCGTCGACCACGCCGACCCGGCCCTCGCCCCGGCCGAAGCGGACGGTCTGGGTGTGCAGGACGTCGCGGCTCACGTGGTCCACGAGCTCGACGTCGGCGACCCCCTCGAGGTGCTGCACCAACGCCTTGGGCCAGGCCACCTCGCGGGTGTCCTCGCTCCCGGCCCTGCCGTCGCGGTCGGGGTTGAACGACCAGACCCGCTGACCGTCGAGGAGCACGTCGATGGCGCCCGAGCAGGAGCCGGGAACGACCAGACCCCGCGTGTCGACATCGATTCCGCGTGCCACTGGAGCCTCCTGAGAAAAACCTCGGTGAGCCTACCGCGGGCGCGCAGGGCAATTCCGTCGACCCGCTGGTCCGGCCGTGGGAGGGTGGGGGCGCCCACCCACCAGCCACGCACCGCACGGAGGACCACCGATGTCAGCCAAGGACCAGAGCTCCGGCACCGAGGGCAACGACGACCTCAAGGCCAAGATGCGCGAGGCCCTCGACCGCAAGCAGGGCAACGACCGCGGGGTCGCCCATCCGGCCGGCTCCAAGGAGAAGGCGCACGGTTCGGAGGTCGTCGGCGGCGGCCCGAAGATCCACCGGCGCAAGGCCGGCGGCGGCGGTTCCTGAGCCTGTCCCGACCCCGTGCCCCGTGCCGGCGTCCGCGGGGCGCGTGAGGTTTCCCACGCCCGGGTGACCTCCCGCGCCGACCGCGGTTCCGCCACGATGGCCCTCACCCCACAGTGAGGAGCAGCGGATGCAGTTCGGCCGGAGCTACGAGGAGTTCGAGGTCGGTGCGACGTACAAGCACTGGCCGGGCAAGACGGTCACGGAGTACGACGACCACCTGTTCTGCCTGCTGACCATGAACCACCACCCGCTGCACCTCGACGCGAACTACGCCGGGAGCAGCACCCAGTTCGCCAAGAACGTCGTGGTCGGCAACTACGTCTACTCGCTGCTGCTGGGGATGAGCGTCCCCGACGTGTCCGGCAAGGCGATCGCGAACCTCGAGGTCGAGTCGCTCAAGCACGTCGCACCGACCTTCCACGGCGACACGATCTACGGCCAGACCGAGGTCCTCGACAAGTGGGAGTCGAAGTCCAAGGACGACCGGGGCGTGGTCCACGTCGAGACGAAGGGCTACAACCAGGACGGCACGCTGGTGTGCATCTTCCGCCGCAAGGTGATGGTGCCCAAGCAGTCCTACCTCGACGCCCGCGGCGGCGAGCAGCCGGGCCGTCCGGAGCTCGTGGAGCCCGAGCCGAAGGCCTGACGCCGGGCCGGTCTTCCGGGCGACCTGGGCGATTTGCCCCGGAAAACGTCGCCGTGGCAGGGTCGGAACACGTGAGTACTTCGAGCACGACGCACGAGTCGGACCAGCAGTCGACCGGCTTCTTCGGGCAGCCCCGTGTCCTCGCCAACCTGTTCGGCGTGGAGATGTGGGAGCGGTTCAGCTTCTACGGCATGCAGGGCATCCTGCTGATCTACCTGTACTACAGCGCCGAGCGTGGCGGCCTCGGCATCGACAAGGGCGTCGCGGCGGGCATCGTCGGGGCGTACGGCGGCGGGGTCTACCTGTCCACGATCCTCGGGGCCTGGCTGGCGGACCGGCTGATCGGCGCCGAGCGGACGCTGTTCTACAGCGCCGTGGTCGTGATGGCCGGGCACGTCGCGCTGTCCCTGGTGCCCGGCCTCGCCGGCGTCGGGGTCGGCCTGGTGCTGATCGCGTTCGGCAGCGGCGGGGTGAAGGCCAACGCGACCTCGCTGGTCGGCTCGCTCTACGCCGAGCACGACGAGCGCCGGGACGCCGGGTTCTCGCTGTTCTACATGGGCATCAACCTCGGCGCCCTGGTCGGCCCGCTGCTCACCGGTCTGCTGCAGACCACCTGGGGCTTCCACGTCGGCTTCGCGCTCGCCGCGCTCGGGATGGCCGCCGGCCTGGTGCAGTACTCCCTCGGCCGCTCGAGGCTGCCCGCCGAGACCCAGCACGTCCCCAACCCGCTGCCCCGCGGATCGGCGCTGCGCTACGGCGTCCTGGCGGTCGTCGCGGTCGCCGCCGTCGTCGCGCTCACCCTCGCCGGGCTGATCACCGCGGACCGGCTGGCCACGATCGTCGCCTGGGTCAGCGGGCTCGCCGCGGTGGCCTACTTCGCGGTGATCCTGCTGGACCGCGAGATCACCCGCGTGGAGCGGCAGCGGGTCTACGCGTTCATCCCGATGTTCGTCGCCAGCGCGGTGTTCTGGTCGCTGTACCAGCAGCAGTTCACCGTCGTGACGATCTACTCCGACGAGCGCCTGGACCGCAGCGTGCTCGGCTGGGAGATGCCGGTCTCGTGGGTGCAGTCGATCAACCCGGTGTTCATCATCGTGCTCGCCGGGGTGTTCGCCGCGATGTGGACCCGGCTCGGGGACCGGCAGCCCTCCACGCCGGTGAAGTTCGCCCTCGGCACGGCCAGCATCGGCGTCTCGTTCCTGCTGTTCATCCCGATGGCCGGCGGCGGCGCGAACAGCGCGCCCCTGCTCGGCCTGGTCGGCGTGCTGCTGTTCTTCACGATCTCCGAGCTGCTGCTGTCCCCGGTGGGCCTCTCGCTGTCGACCAAGCTGGCACCGGCGAAGTTCCACACCCAGATGGTCGCGCTGTTCTTCTTGTCCATCGCGCTCGGCACCGCGCTGTCCGGCCTGCTCAGCGGCTACTACGACGCGCGGCACGAGGTGCCCTACTTCCTGGTGCTGGGCGTGGCCGCGATCGTGGTGGGCGGGGTGCTGCTGGCGATCGTCAAGCCGGTGACCAGGCTGATGAACGGCGTCCACTAGGTTGGGCGCCATGGGTGAGGAGCGCGAGGCCGAGCTGTGGCTGGTCCGGCACGGCGAGACCGAGTGGAGCCGCGACGGCCGGCACACCTCCACCACGGACCTCGACCTCACCGAGAGCGGCGTGCAGGTCGCCTGCACCCTCAAGGACCGGCTGGCCGGTGAGACGTTCGACCTGGTGCTGTCCAGCCCCCGCCGGCGCGCCCGTCGTACGGCGGAGCTGGCGGGGTTCCCCGACGTCGAGGTCGACGAGGACCTGGTCGAGTGGGACTACGGCGACTACGAGGGCATCACCACCCCGGAGATCCGCGAGACGGTCCCCGACTGGAGCATCTGGACGCACCCCACGCCCGGCGGGGAGACCGCCCAGGACGTGACCGACCGGCTCGACCGGGTGGTGGCCCGGATCCGCTCGGTCGGCGGCCGCACGCTGGTGTTCGGGCACGGCCACTCGCTGCGGGCGCTGACCGCCCGCTGGATCGAGCAGCCCGTCACCGAGGGCCGGTTCTTCAAGCTGGACACCGCGACCGTCAGCACCCTGGGCTACGAGCGGGACTTCCCCGTCGTGCTCCGCTGGAACTCCTGACCCTCCACGCCACCCGCCCGGCGCGTCCGCGTCGTCCCCGTCACGGTAGCCGGAGCACCTGCCAGGCGGTGAGGGCGTCGACCAGGCCGGGGGAGCAGTCGAGGCGACGTACCTCCGCCTCGGTGAACCACCCTGCGTCGTCCGCGTCGTCGCCCGCGCGTACGGCGGCCACGTCGGCCCCGGGCGCCGGCCGGCACGCGTAGTCCCGGATCACGTAGACGCCGCCACCCGGCGCGTCCCGCTGCACCGTCCCGACCAGCGCCCCGACCTCGACGCGCAGCCCGGTCTCCTCCAGCACCTCGCGCGCGGTCGCGGCCGCGTCGGACTCGCCCGGCTCGACCCGTCCGCCGGGGACCGACCAGGTGCCCTTCGCCGGCTCCTGACCGCGCCGCACGAGCAGCAGCCGCCACGGGACCCCGGGCCGGTCGTCGACGACCAGGCCGCCGACGCAGGGGATCGGTGCGCTCACCGGTCCACCGTAGGCGCTTGACGCTGCCGATCCGGGCCACCACGGTTAGCAGGTGACACTAGGAGCCGGGTGCCCGCGCTGCGCGTCGCCGGTGTCGGAGGACGACGGCACCTGGCGCTGCACGGACCACGGTCCGATCACCCCGCTGTGGCGGCCCACGGTCGCCGACTACGGCGGGTTCGCCGAGCTGCTCACCCGGTCCCGGGCGATCCCGACGCTGATGCCGTGGCCGCTGACGCCGGGCTGGTCGGTCACCGACTTCGGCGTGGTCGCCGCCGCCGGCCAGGACGCCCGGGCGGGCTTCGTGACCTGCAGCGGGCCCAGCGAGCCGGACGGCGTCGTGGAGCTGACCGTGGTCACCGAGGAGCCCGGCGTCGGGCTGGGCGCGCGCTGCGCGGGCGTGCGGCACACCGACCCGGGCGCGGAGATCGGCGAGGGCCCGCCGCTGGTCAAGGTCCGCATCGACGGGCACCCGATCTCGCTGTGGCCGGTGCTGACGGCTGACGCCGACGTGGCCTTCGACCGGTCGGTGTTCGCCGGCGAGGCGCTCGGCCGCTGGCTGTGGCTGGTGCTCCGTCCGGCGTCGGCGGCGCTGCTGCTGAGCGACGAGTGGGTGCTGATGGACGTGGCCGGCCTGGGGCCGGAGCTCATGGAGCTACCGTTCGGCGGCAGCCCGCCCGGCTGGTGAGCGGTTCCGCCGGTCCGCGCGGGGGTGGCCCGCACTAGGCTCGCGCCTGTGCGCATCGACCTCCACACGCACTCGAACCGTTCCGACGGGACCGAGTCGCCGGCCGAGCTGGTCCGTCGTGCCCGGGCCGAGGACATCGACGTCCTCGGGCTGACCGACCACGACACCACCGAGGGGTGGGACGAGGCCGCCGACGTCGCGGTGCGCTGCGACCTGACCCTGGTCCGCGGCATCGAGGTCAGCTGCACGTTCGCGGGGTACGGCGTCCACCTGCTCGCCTACCTCCCGGACCCCTCCTACCCGGCGCTGGCCGCCGAGCTGCAGCGCGTCCTGGACGGCCGCAACTCGCGCCTGCCGGCGACCCTGGAGCGGCTGCGCGGCCTCGGCATCGACATCGACGTGCGCGACGTACGCGCGGTGGCCGGCGAGTCCGCCGCGACCGGCCGGCCGCACGTCGCGGACGCGCTGGTCGCCCTGGGGGTGGTGGCCGACCGCAACGAGGCGTTCAACCGCTTCCTCGGACCGCAGGGCCCCGCCTACGTCCACCGCTACGCCGCCGACCTGGAGACGATGATCGGCACCGTCGCCGACGCCGGTGGGGTGAGCGTCGTGGCGCACCCGTGGGCGTCGCGGCACGACCACACCGCGCTCGACGAGGCCGGGCTCGCCCGGCTGCAGGCCGCCGGCCTGGCCGGCATCGAGGTCGACCACGAGGACCACGACGCGGCCACCCGCGCGGCGCTGCGGGCGATCGCGCGCGACCTCGACCTGGTGGTCACCGGGTCCAGCGACCACCACGGGCTCGGCAAGGTCGGCCACGACCTCGGCTGCAACACCACCGCCCCCGACCAGCTCGAGCGGCTGCTGGCCCTGGCCGGCGCGGCCGCGGACGCCTCGGGGCGCACCACGCCCGGGGTGCTCACCGGATGAGCGACCTGGTCAGCCTGACCCTGCTCACCGAGGTCTTCGTGACGCTGTTCGTGATCATGGACCCGATCGGCAAGATCCCGATCTTCCTGTCGCTGACCCGCGGCCGGTCCCAGGCGTCCGCCCGGCGCGCGGCCTGGCAGGCGGTCGCGGTGTCCTTCGGGGTGATCGTGGCGTTCGCCTTCTTCGGTCAGCGGATCCTGGACTACCTGGGCATCTCGCTCCCGGCGCTGCAGGCCGCCGGTGGTCTGCTGCTCCTGCTGGTCGCGCTGGAGCTGCTGACCGGCAAGGAGCAGGCGCCCACCGCCGCCTCCGACGTCAACGTCGCGCTCGTCCCGCTGGGCACCCCGCTGCTGGCCGGGCCGGGCGCGATCGTGGCCACGATGGTGCTCTCCCGCGAGGTGGACCACGTCGCCGAGTTCGTGGCCGTCGCCCTCGGGGTGGTCCTCGTGCACGTCGCGCTGTGGCTGTCCATGCGGTTCTCGCTGCCGATCCTGCGGTTGCTCCGGGAGGGCGGCGTCGTGCTGGTGTCCCGGATCGCCGGCCTGCTGCTGTCCGCGATCGCGGTGCAGCTCGTCGCGGACGCCGTCCGGGCGTTCATCGCGGGCGAGGGATGAGCCACCCGACCCTCGACGGGATGCCCGACCGGCTGTACCCCGCGACGCCGGCCCGGCTGACCACCTACCTGGACTGCCCCCGCCGCTACCGGCACGCCTACCTCGACCGGCCGACCCCGTCGAAGGGCGCGCCGTGGGGCCACAACTCGGTGGGCTCCTCGGTGCACACCGCGCTGGCCCGCTGGTGGGCGCTGCCCCGCGAGCGCCGCACCCCGCGGGCCGGCGGAGCGCTGCTGGTCGACGCCTGGCTCACCGACGGGTTCCGCGACGCCCGGCAGCTGCGCGCGGCCCGGGACCGGGCGCGGGAGCAGGTCGAGCGCTACCTCGCCGGCATCGACCCCGACCACGAGCCGGTCGGCATCGAGCGCACCGTGTCGGTCCGCACCGCCCGGGCCTCGCTGTGGGGCCGCGCCGACCGGCTCGACGCCCGGGGCGAGGGGGTCGTCGTCGTGGACTACAAGACCGGCCGCTCGGTGCTCACCGTCGACGACGCGCGCTCGTCGCTGGCCCTCGCGGTGTACGCCGCCGGGGCCGCCCGGGTGCTGCACCGGCCCTGCACCCGCGTCGAGCTGCACCACCTGCCCACCGGCGACACGCTCGCGTGGGAGCACACCCCCGAGTCCCTCGAGGAGCACCTGGCCCGGGCCGACGAGTGGGCGGCCCGGCTGGCCGGGCTCGACGAGCGCTTCGTGGCCGGGATGGCGCCCGGGGAGGCCGACGAGGTGTTCCCCGCCCGGGTCGGTCCGCGCTGCGGCTGGTGCGACTTCCGGTCCGTGTGCGGTCCCGGCCAGTCCGTCCCGCCGCGTCAGCCCTGGGCCGGCGTGGTCGACGCCGACTGAGCCCGCACCTGCCGGCGCCCGGCTTAGGACCGCAGCGCGCGCAGGAAGTCCGCCTCCCCGAACGCCGGCCACATCACCCGCGCGAGGTGCAGCTCGGCGCCGGCGCTCTGCCACGGGAAGAACCCGGAGAGCCGGGTCTCCCCGCTGGTGCGGATCACCAGGTCGATGTCCTTGACCGGCCCGCCGGCCAGGCAGCCGCTGATGTCCTCGACCAGCACCTCGGCGCCGTCCGAGCGGGCCACGGCCGCCCGCACCGCGGCCACGATGTCCGCCCGACCGTCGTACGCGACGGCGAGGGTCAGGTGCGCGAGGCCCCCCGCGGTCGCGTCCACGGCGTCCAGCAGCACCCGGCGCGTGCTCGCCGGCAGCAGGTTACCGGTGCCAGCACTACCGCCGGCCCAGGCCCTGGAACCGGGCCTGCAGGCCGGTCGGGGTGTACTTCGCGGCCGCGGCGAGCACCTTGTAGCGCCGGCTCGGCACCGAGATCGTCCGGCCCCGGCGCAGGTCGCGCAGCGCGTCGGCGACCAGCCGGTCGACGTCGAGCCACATCCAGGACGGGGCCGACTCGCGGCTGACGTCCATCCGGGCGTGGAACTCGGTCTTGGTGAACCCGGGCAGCAGCGCCATCACCCGGACGCCGCGGTCGCGGTAGGTCAGGTCGGCCCACTCGCTCAGCGAGGTGACGTAGGCCTTGGCGGCGCTGTAGGTGCCGCGGGGGAGGTAGCCGGCCACGCTGGAGACGTTCACGATCGAGCCGCTGCCGCGCTGCACCATCGGCCCCAGCGCGGCGTGGGTCAGCCGGAGCACCGCGGAGACCAGCACGTCGAGGAGGTACTGCTCGTCCTCGACGGAGTTGTCGAGGAACTTCTCCTTCAGCCCGAAGCCGGCGTTGTTCACCAGCAGGTCCACGGGCCGCGACGCGTCGGCGAGCCGGGCCTCGACGGCGGCCAGGGCGGCCCGGTCCCCAAGGTCGGCGACGATCACGTCGGCCTCGACGCCGTACCGCTCGCGCACCTCGGCGGCGAGCTTCTCCAGCCGGTCGCGGGTGCGCGAGACCAGCACCAGGTCGTGCCCGGACGCGGCGAGCTGGTGGGCGAAGGACAGGCCGATGCCGGCGGTGGGGCCGGTGACCAGGGCGAGGGGTCGGGACATGTCGCCCAGCATTCATGGGCAGTGGTCGGGACCGCAACACGCCTCGGGCATGATGGTCCCGTGTCCGCCTCGAAGACCCGGGTTCTCGCGGTCGCCAACCAGAAGGGTGGCGTCGCCAAGACCACCACCGTCGCCTCCCTCGGCGCCGCACTGGCCGAGCTCGGCCACCGCGTGCTGCTGGTCGACCTCGATCCCCAGGCCTGCCTGACGTTCTCGCTCGGGATCGACCCCGAGGACCTCGAGCTCTCCGTGCACCACGTGCTCACCAAGGGCCTGGACGCCACCGAGGTGATCGTCGCGACCGACGACGGCGTCGACCTGCTGCCGGCCACCATCGAGCTGGCCCGCGCCGAGGCCGACCTGCTGACCCGCACCGGCCGCGAGCACGTCGTGAAGATGGCGCTCGAGGACCTGGAGTACGACTGGGTGCTGCTGGACTGCCCGCCGTCCCTGGGCGTGCTCACCGTCGCCGCCCTGACCGCCGCCCAGGGGGTGCTGATCCCGCTGCAGTGCGAGACGCTGTCGCACCGCGGCGTCGGGCAGCTGCTGGACACCGTGCACGACGTCCGGCGCTTCACCAACCGCAAGCTCGAGGTGTGGGGCGTGCTGCCCACCCTGTACGACGGGCGCACCAACCACGCCCGCGCGGTGCTCGAGAACATCTCCGAGACCTACCAGCTCGACGTGATCGAGCCGCCGATCCCGAAGTCGATCCGCTTCGCGGAGGCGCCGGCCGCCGGGCGGTCGATCCTGGGGACCAGCCGGTCCCACCGGGGCGCCGACGCATACCGCGCCGTCGCGGCGGGCCTCACCAAGCGCAGCCGCTAGCCGGTCTAGCATGCCCGTCATGGGACGCCTCCGTGACGGACACGGCGGGCCGTCGGCCCGCCCCCGCTACAAGCGCCTCGGCGCGGCCGCCGGCGCGCTCGCGGTGACGCTCGTCGCGGTCCTCGGCGGGATGGGCGTGCTGCCCTCCGAGCAGGGCACCGCCGTCGCGGCGGCCGGGCTGCCGGGCCGCCAGCAGGTGCAGCCCGACGGCAAGCCGGCCGCGGCCACCCGCGACGAAGCCGTCCCCGGCGCCGGTGCCCGCGGCGAGCAGGCCACCGCCAAGGTGCCCGTCCCGACCCTGCCGGTCAACAGCGGGTCCGGTCGGCGGATCGTGTTCGCGATGGGGGAGCAGCGGGTCTGGCTCGTGGGCGGGTCGGACGACGTACGTCGCACCTACCTCGTCTCGGGCAGCGTGACCGACAACCTGCACCCGGGCAGCTACTCGGTCTACTCCAAGTCGCTGCACGCGATCGGCGTCGACGACTCCGGGACGATGCGCTACATGGTGCGGTTCACCCAGGGCGACAACGCCGCGATCGGCTTCCACGACATCCCGGTGCTCGACCACGCGCTGGTCCAGGGCCGCGACGACCTCGGCACGCCGCAGTCCCACGGCTGCATCCGGCAGTGGCGCCCGGACGCCAAGGCGCTGTGGGACTTCGCGCCGGTCGGCACCCCGGTCGTCGTCGTCGCCTGAGCCAGTCGGGTCGTCCGGTCGCGGGCGCGCCCCAGCGCACGCTCAACCGGACGACCCGGGGTTACTCGGCGGCCTGCGAGGACGAGCTGCTGCCGCTGCGCCGACGGCGACGGTTGCGGCTGCGGGCCGGCTGGTCGCCGCCCTCGGTGGCGGTGTCCGACCCGGAGGCGGCCGGGGTCGCCGCGGTCGCCGGTGCGGCGGACGCCGAGGAGTCGACGGTCTCGCCGCTGCGGGTCCGGCTGCGGTTGCGACGCGGACGGTCCTCGCGGGGAGCGCCCTCGGCAGCTGACGAGCCGCCACGGCCGCCGCCACCACCGGACCGGCCGCCGGAGCGACCGGCCGAGGAGCTCTTCTCGCGCGGCTCGGCCGGCTTCTCGGGCTTGAGCCGGCCCTTGGTGCCCGGGGGGATGCCCATGTCGTGGAAGAAGTGCTCGGAGGTGGAGTACGTCTCGGCCGGGTCGTCGAACGGCAGCGCGAGCGCCTTGTTGATCGTCTTCCAGCGGGTGACGTCCGCCCAGTCGACGAACGTGACCGCGACACCGGTGGCGCCGGCGCGGCCGGTGCGACCGATCCGGTGGACGTAGGTCTTCTCGTCCTCGGGGCAGCTGTAGTTGATCACGTGGGTGACGTCGGCGACGTCGATGCCGCGGGCGGCCACGTCGGTGGCGACGAGCACCCGGAGCTTGCCCTCGCGGAACCGGGCGAGCGCCTTCTCGCGGGCGACCTGCTGCATGTCGCCGTGCAGCGGGCTGGCGTCGAAGCCGCGGTCGTCGAGGTCCTCGGCCACCCGCTGCGCCGCGCGCTTGGTGCGGGTGAACACGATGGTGAGCCCGGAGTTCTCGGCCTGCAGGATGCGGGCGATCAGCTCGGGCTTGTCGAGGTCGTGGACCTGGTAGATGAACTGCGCGGTGGCCGGCACGGTCTGCTGCGCGTCGCCGGACTCGGCGCGGATGTTCATCGGGTGCCGCATGTGGGTGCGGGCCAGGGAGACGATGGCGCCCGGCATGGTGGCCGAGAACAGCATCGTCTGGCGGGTCTCGGGGGTCTTGGCGATCAGCCGCTCGACGTCGGGCAGGAAGCCGAGGTCCAGCATCTCGTCGGCCTCGTCGAGGACCAGCACCTTGATGTGCGAGAGGTCCAGGGCCCGGCGGTTCATCAGGTCGATCAGCCGTCCCGGCGTGCCGACGACGACGTCCACGCCGGCCTTGAGCGTGTCGAGCTGGTTGTCGTAGCCGACACCGCCGTACACGGTCAGGACCCGGGTGCCGCGGTCCGCGCTGGCCACCGACATGTCGTTGGAGACCTGGAGCGCGAGCTCACGGGTCGGCGCGACGATCAGTGCCTGGGGCTTGCCGGGGGCCGCGAGGTCGGAGTAGTCGACGTCGTGCTGGGAGAGGGTCCGCTGCAGGACCGGGATGCCGAAGGCCAGGGTCTTGCCGGTGCCGGTGCGCGCCTGACCGATCAGGTCGGTGCCCATCAGGGCGACCGACAGGGTCATCTCCTGGATCGGGAAAGGGGTGACGATGCCGACGCGCTCGAGGGCGTCTGCGATCTCGGGGAGCACCCCGAGCTCTCGAAAGGTAGTCAGGATCTTGCCTGTTCTGTTGGGCACAACGTTCAGCGCTGGGCGTCTGGAAACCCGCCAGAGAAGCTCCCGCTCCACGGCCCGGGTGGGGCGCGGTGCGTCGTGCACTCGACGGCGGTACGCCGGTGAGTCTATCGGTAGGCTGGCCGTATGACTGAATTGCCGCTGGACACTCCGGGCGCCCCGCGGCCGACGCTGGCGGCGGGCGACCTGCCGGTGGCCTTCTCCGACCCCGTCTACCTCGCGGCGGTGGTCGACCTGCTCGGCGCGATCGCCTACGGCGAGATGTCGGCGTTCGACCGGCTCAGCGAGGACGCCAAGATGGCCCCGGAGCTCGCCGACAAGGTCGAGCTGGCCCGGATGGCGTGCACCGAGTTCGCGCACTTCGAGGGCCTGAGCCAGCGGCTCACCGAGCTCGGGGCCCAGCCGTTCGAGGCGATGGCGCCGTTCCAGGTGCCCTTCGACGCCTTCCACGCGCGTACGGCGCCCTCCGACTGGCTCGAGGGGCTGGTCAAGGCCTACGTCGGGGACGGCCTGGCCGGCGACTTCTACCGGGAGATCGCCACGTTCCTGGACTCCGACACCCGCACGATCATCGTGGAGAGCCTCTCCGACGCCGGCCAGTCCCGGTTCGTGGTCGACCGGGTCCGGGCCGCGATCGCCAAGGACCCCCGGGTCGGCGGCCGGCTGGCCCTGTGGGGACGGCGGCTGATGGGGGAGGCGCTGTCCCAGGCGCAGCGGGTCGCCGCCGAGCGGGACGCGCTGACCGCGCTGCTCGCGGGCGGCGTGGACCGGCCCGGGATGGACCTGGCCGCGATCGGGCGGCTGTTCACCCGGCTGACCGAGAACCACTCCCAGCGCATGGAGTCGCTCGGCCTCTCGGCCTGAGCGCCCCGGGAGACCCGGGGCGCACGGGGCGGAGCGACGGTGGAGAGGGTCAGCGCCGGGCGCGCCGGCCGGACACGGTCGAGGCGACGGCCACGAGCACGGCGGCCGTCAGCACCGCCACCAGGCCCTGGGTCCAGTCCAGGCCGCGGCTGCCGTTGCCGCCGGCGGCGCGGTAGATCACGTCACCGACGAGCATGCCGCCGACGCCGCACACGATCGTGAGCCACAGCGGGATGTTGTCCCGGCTGCCGGGCGCGACGAACTTCCCGAGCAGACCGACGACGGTGCCGACGATCAGGTAGAACAGGATCGTGCCGACGGTCACGACCGGTAGCCGACCTGACCCGTCGTCGACGTGCCGATCTCGACATAGGCGAGCTTGTCGGCCGGGACGATCACCTTGCGGCCCTTGCTGTCGGAGAGGACCAGCACCTTGCTCTCACCGCTGAGCGAGGCCGACACGGCCTTCTCGACCTCGTCGGCGGACTGCGAGGAGTCCACCACGAGCTCGCGGTTGGTGTTCTGCACGCCGATCTTGACCTCCACCGGAGGACCTCCTGTTGTGTCGCTGTGTCTGGTTGCTTCGTCGTGGGGGATGCGGGTCAGGGCTGCTCGTCGGAGCGGGGGTATCCCCGGATGCCCCGCCAGGCCAGCCCTGCGACGAGCGTAGCGGCGTCCTCCTGAGAGATGTCGTGGCCGGTGTCCAGCCAGAACCGCGCGCTGACCTGGGCCATCCCCACCAGGGACACCGCCAGCAGGCGGGACTGCTCGCCGGGGAGGCCGGTGTCCTCGTGGATCACCTCGGCGATCGCCTCGGCGCACTCCCGGGTGACCCGGTCGACGCGCTCGCGGACCGGGCTCTCGTTGGTCAGGTCGGACTCGAAGACCAGCCGGAAGGCGCCCTGCGCGGAGGACACGTAGTCGTAGAACACGTGCATCGTCGCGGTCACGCGCATCTTGTTGTCGTCGGTGGAGGCCAGCGCCTCGTTGCACGCGTGGATGATCGTGTCGCAGGACTGGTCCAGGAGCGCGAGGTAGAGGTCGAGCTTGCCCGGGAAGTGCTGGTAGAGGACCGGCTTGGAGACGCCCGCCTTCTCGGCGATGTCGTCCATCGCGGCGGCGTGGTAGCCCTGCGCGACGAAGACCTCCAGCGCCGACTCGAGGAGCTGGGCGCGCCGGGCCGTCCGGGGCATCCGGCCGCCGCGGGGCTTCTGGTCGTGCGTCGTGGTCACGCGCAGAGCCTACTCTGCGGTAACGCCACCCCCGGTGAGCCAGGTCTCGTCGGCCGTTCGGCCAGCCGGGTGCAGCCGTTCGCCGGGCGAAATGGTCCGCGGCGGTCTCGCGGGCGTCGTACGCCTTCGCGGACAGTAGGAACCGTCACCGCGGTCTCCGTCGGTCACGCGACCTGGGGGCGTGTGACCGAGGGGGGCCGCGGTCCGCACGTGGCCCTGTGGGCCGTCTGCATGCCGGGACGCGCACGTGAGGTCCGGCCACCTCGGGGAACATGGCGAGGGTCCGGCGCGTTACGCCCGGAGTCACACCCCAGATGCGCCGAGGAGAGTTCGTGTCCCTGCCACCCCTGGTCGAGCCCGCTGACGAGCTCACCATCGACGAGGTCCGCCGCTACAGCCGCCACCTGATCATCCCCGACGTCGGGATGACCGGGCAGAAGCGGCTCAAGAACGCCAAGGTGCTGGTCATCGGCGCCGGTGGTCTCGGCAGCCCCGCGCTGCTGTACCTCGCCGCCGCCGGCGTCGGCACCCTCGGCATCGCCGAGTTCGACGAGGTCGACGAGTCCAACCTGCAGCGCCAGGTCATCCACGGCCAGAGCGACATCGGGAAGTCCAAGGCGATCTCCGCGCAGGAGTCGCTGGCCGAGACCAACCCGCTGGTCAACGTCGTGGTGCACAACGAGCGCCTCGACAACGACAACGTGCTGCAGGTCTTCGAGGGCTACGACCTCATCGTCGACGGCACCGACAACTTCGCGACCCGCTACATGGTCAACGACGCGGCGTACTTCTTGAAGATCCCCTACGTGTGGGGCTCGATCTACCGGTTCGACGGCCAGGCGTCGGTGTTCTGGCCGACCCTCGAGGGCGCCGAGGCGCCCTGCTACCGGTGCCTCTACCCCGAGCCGCCGCCGCCGGGGATGGTGCCCTCGTGCGCCGAGGGCGGCGTGCTGGGCGTGCTGTGCGCCTCCATCGGGTCGATCCAGGTCAACGAGGCGATCAAGCTGCTGACCGGCATCGGTGACCCGATCGTCGGCAAGCTCGTGATCTACGACGCCCTCGAGATGGAGTACCGCAAGCTCAAGGTCCGCAAGGACCCGAGCTGCGCGCTGTGCGGGGAGAACCCCACCGTCACCGGGCTGATCGACTACGACGCGTTCTGCGGGGCGATCTCCGACGAGGCCGCCGACGCCGCCGCGGGCTCGACGATCTCGGTGACCCAGCTCGAGCAGATGCTCAAGGAGCGCGAGAACGGCGAGCGCGACTTCGTGCTGGTCGACGTCCGCGAGCAGAACGAGTACGAGATCAACCGGATCCCCGGCTCGGTGCTGATCCCCAAGGGCGACTTCCTCAACGGGTCCGCCTTCGACGAGCTGTCCCGGCTGACCAGCAACAACCAGCAGCTGGTGCTGCACTGCAAGTCCGGCGTGCGCTCGGCCGAGGCGCTGGCCGTCGCCAAGGGTGCCGGCTACGCCGACGCGGTGCACGTCGGTGGCGGCGTGGTGGCCTGGGTCAACCAGATCGACCCGTCGCAGCCGTCGTACTGACGCAGACGTCCCCCCGCTCCGGCAGCCCGCCGGAGCGTCCCGAAGGCCCCCGTGGACACGCTCCGCGGGGGCCTTCGGCGTCCCTCGGGCGCCGTCGGGGCGTGACCTCCGCCTCATCGGCTCGTTGGACCCGGTGACACCGGAACCCCTCGGGAAGGAACCCCACATGCAGAAGTCTCGGACCCGCGCCCTCGCCGCCACCGGCGCCGGCCTCCTGGTCGCCGCCGCAGGGATCGCCGCCACCACCGCTCCCGTCCAGGCCGCCGCGGGCTACGCACCCGCCGCCACCGCGGAGATCCACCCCGGCACGATGATGTACACCGACGGCGCGCAGTGCACCGCGAACTTCGTCTACACCGACGGTGCCGGCAACACCTACGTCGGCTACGCCGCGCACTGCGCCGGCACCGGGGCCGCCACGGACACCGACGGCTGCAGCACCCAGTCCCTCCCGCTCGGGACCGAGGTGACCTTCAACGAGGGCGGCAGCCTGGTCGACGAGGGCACCCAGGTCGGCACCGGCACGCTCGCCTACAGCAGCTGGCTGACCATGCAGAAGAACGGCGAGAAGGACACCAACACCTGCGCCTACAACGACCTGGCGCTCGTCAAGGTCGACAGCGCCGACGCCGGCAAGGTGAACCCCTCGGTCCCGTTCTGGGGCGGCCCGACCGGCATCGACACCGACGGTACGGCGGCCGGCGACCGCGTCTACACCTACGGCAACTCCAGCCTCCGCGCCGGGGTCGAGCAGCTCAAGCCGCACTCCGGCGCGAGCCTCGGCGACGACGCGGCCGACGGCGGCTGGTCGCACCCGGTCTACACCGTCACGCCGGGCATCCCCGGTGACTCCGGCAGCGGGTTCATGAACGCCGACGGCCAGGCCCTCGGCGTGCTCTCGACGGTGGCGCTCGCGCCGCTGGCCGGGTCGAACGGCGTCGGCGACCTGGGCAAGGAGCTGGCCTACGCACAGGCGAGCTCCGGCATCGCCGGCCTGGACCTGGTCGAGGGCACGGAGCCGTTCGCACCGATCCTCTGACCCCTGACCGCTCGGGCCCGGACCGTCCCAGGGTCCGGGCCCGACGTCGTTCCCGGGGCCGGTCTTCGTGATGCGAACGAGACCCGGCCGGGTGGGCCGAGGACTAGGCTCCGGGCGTGACGGGGACACGACGAGCACCGGCTGGGGCGGCACTGCTGCCCACCGTCGTCGTGGTCGGGCTGCTGGTGCTGGTCTGGGCGGCCGCCACTGGCCCGGTCCGGATGCTGCACGACTCAGGCCGGCGCTACCTGTTCGTCCCGCCGCCCACCCCGAGCGAGACCGCCGAGGTCACGCCCGGCTCCTCGGCGCGCGAGATCACCAAGGGCGTCCAGCAGCAGGTCGACCTGTCCTGGCTCGGCAACGTCATCGCGACGGCGCTGCTGCTCGCCGTGTGCGTGCTGGTGTTCCTGGTGCTGCGCTGGGGCTGGCTGCACCGGTGGCGCGCCCCCGAGCGGCCGCAGGAGGTGGACTTCGACGTGCTCCCGGACCGGCTGGTCGAGGCGATGCGCGCCGACGCCGACGCCCAGGTGCTGGCCGTCGACCACGGCAGCCCGCGCAACGCGATCGTGGCCTGCTGGCTGCGGCTCCAGGAGGTGGCGACCGAGGCCGGGCTGCCACCGGGCCCCGCCGAGACCTCCACCGAGTTCGTGGTGCGCGCGCTGCACACCCTCGACCTCGACCCCCGGGCGATCGGCTCGCTGGCCGCGCTCTACCGGGAGGCCCGGTTCTCCGAGCACGAGCTCGGCGAGACCGCCCGGGACGACGCCCGGTCCGCCCTGGCGCAGCTCCGCGACGACCTGCGCGCCCCGGGGACGGTCGGGTGAGCACCGCTGAGCCGGTGCCGTCGACCGCGTCGGCACCGGACCGGTCCGAGGCCCGCGCCCGCTGGACGGCGAGGATCGGACTGGCCTTCGCGCTCTGGGCGGTGCTCGTGGTGATCGCCTTCCTCGAGGGCAACCGGCCCGACGGGCTGCTGCTCGGCCTCACCGTCGCGGCGTTCGCGACCACGCTCTGGCTGTTCCTGGACGCCGGGCTGCACAGCGAGGCGCCCCGGTGGGACCTCGCCGACGACGACCCGGTCCGCCCGCCGGGGGAGGACCCCCGGCTGGCCCTGCTGACCCGGGTCGTGGCTCAGCACCTCGACGCCCGCGAGGTCGGCGACGTGCTGCACCGGCACCTGTGCGAGCTCGCCGACCAGCGGCTGATGGCCGCGCACGGCGTGAGCTGGCGCGTCGACCCGGACCGGGCCGCAGCGCTGCTCGGGCCCGAGCTGGTCGCGCTCGCCCGGCAGCGGGCTCCCCACCCCCGGATGGACCCGCGGCAGATCGACGTACTCCTCTCCCGGATCGAGGCCCTGTGAGCAGCCCTGTGAGCATTCCCCAGCCCGGCAGCCCCACCCCGGCGGAGGCCTCGCGGCTGGCCGCACAGGTGCTCGACCAGGTCGAGCGGGCGGTGGTCGGCAAGCGCACCGCCCTGGTGATGGTGCTGGCCGGCGTGCTGGCCGGCGGGCACGTGCTGATCGAGGACCTGCCCGGCCTCGGCAAGACGCTGGCCGCCCGGTCGTTCGCGCAGACCCTCGGCCTGCGGTTCGCCCGGGCGCAGTTCACCCCGGACCTGCTGCCCGCCGACCTGACCGGCTCCTTCGTCTACGACCAGCGCACCGCGGAGTTCGACTTCCGCCCCGGCCCGCTGTTCACCGGGCTGCTGCTCGCCGACGAGATCAACCGGACGCCGCCCAAGACCCAGTCGGCGCTGCTCGAGGCGATGCAGGAGGGCCAGGTCACCGTGGAGGGCCAGACGTTCCCGCTCGAGGCGCCGTTCCACGTGCTGGCCACCGCCAACCCGGTGGAGTACGAAGGCACCTACCCGCTGCCCGAGGCGCAGCTCGACCGGTTCCTGATGCGGGTGTCGTTCGGCTACCCGACCCGGGACCAGGAGTGGGACGTGCTCCGGCGCCGGCTGGACCGCCGCCAGGAGGCCCAGGTGCTCGAGCCGGTCACCGACGCGGCCGGGCTGCTCGGCATGCAGGCCGCGATCGAGACGGTCACCGTCGAGGAGAGCGTCGGGCGCTACTGCGTCGCGCTGGCCTCGGCCACCCGGGAGCACCCCCACGTGCAGATGGGGTCCTCGTTGCGGGGAGCCCTGGCGCTGATGCTCACCGCCCGGTCGTACGCCGTGATCGGCGGGCGCGACTACGTCGTGCCCGAGGACGTCAAGGCGGTCGCCCCGTCGGTCCTCGGCCACCGGATCTCGGTGAAGCCCGAGCTCTGGATGAGCGACGTGGACGGCTCGACGGTGGTGCGCAGCGTGCTCTCCCAGGTCGAGACGCCGGGTGCCCGCGAGGGCGGCGCCGGGTTCGAGCGGCCGAGGGGCTGACGTGCTGCACGGCGGCACCTGGCACCCGACCCCCTCGCTGGTCCGGGCCGCCCTCGGCTCGTCGGCGCTGGCGCTGACGGCCGTCGTGATGGGCCGGCCGGACCTGCTGGTGCTCGCCGCGCCGCTGCTGGTGCACGCCGTCGCCGCCGTCGTACGGCGGGCCACCACCGTGCCCCGGTCCGGCGACGCCGTTCTCGGCACGGACCACGTGCGCGAGGGCGAGGGCACCACCGTCCGGGTGCGCCTGGACCGCGCCGACGACGTGGAGCACGCGGTGCTCGCGCTGACCCCGCACCGGCACCTGGTGGCGCGGCCGGCCCCGGGCATGACCGACGGCACGCTCGCCGCGGACGCCGACCGGCTCGAGCTGGCGGTCCCGGTGGCCAGCCTGCGCTGGGGCCGGCGCCCCGTCGGCGACGGCCTGGTAGCCGCGACCAGCCCGTGGGCGGGGTACCTGTGGGGTCCGCTGCCGGTGGCCCCGCAGCACCTCACCACGCTGCCGCAGCCCGGCCGGTTCGACAGCCGCGCGGCGTCCCCGCACCCGATCGGCCTGGTCGGGCAGCACCCCGCGCGGCGCCGCGGCGACGGCTCGGAGTTCGAGAGCATCCGGCCGTTCCAGCCGGGCGACCGGCTGCGCCGCGTGCAGTGGCGGGTCAGCCTGCGCACCGGCCGGCTGCACGCCACCAGCACGGTCGCCGAGGAGGACGCGAGCGTGCTGCTGCTGGTGGACAGCGGCGTCGAGGTGGGGGTGAGCGGTGGCGTGACCGGGGCCGCGAGCACGCTGGACGTCGCGGTGCGCGCGGCCGGGGCCGTCGCCGAGCACTACCTGGTCCGCGGTGACCGGGTCGGCCTGCGGGTCCTCGGCTCGACCGGCCGCACCGCCGTGCACACCGCCGCGGGACGCCGGCACCTGCGCCGGCTGCTGGACACCCTGGCCCGCGTCGTACCGGGGGAGAGCCGCGACGTCGACCCGGCGCGGATGCGGTTCCAGGTGCCGGCCGGCAGCATCGTGCTGGTCTTCTCCCCGATGCTGTCCCAGGTCGCGGTGGCGGCCACCACGACCCTCGCCGCGCGCGGCCTCGACGTGGTGGTCGTGGACTGCCTGCCCGCGGACGTCGCGATGGAGGACGACCAGCGGCTCGCGCTGGCCTGGCGGATGCGGCTGCTGGAGCGCGAGGCGCTGCTCGGCCGGCTGCGCCGCTCCGGGACCCCGGTGGTCGCCTGGCGCGGGCCGGGCACCCTCGACGAGGTGCTGCGCCGACTGGGCCGTCGCGGCACGCGGGCGACGGCGGGCCGGTCGTGACCCGGTCCGGCGGGGGCGCGGTGCTGGACCGCCTGGCGCTCTCCAGCCCGCAGCAGCGGCTCTTCCGGGCCGTGGCCCTGGCCGCCCCGTGCGGGTTCCTCGCGGTGGTCCCGCTCGCCGGCGGGGTGTTCCACCCGGTGTTCACCGCGGCCGGCGTGCTGCTGGCCGTGGTGGTCGCGCTGGCCCCCGACTCGCACGCCCCGCTCGGGCTGGTGGCCTACCTCGGCGTCCTGTGGATGCTCGCGGACCCCGGGCTCGACCTGTGGACGCCGGTCGCCGCCGCCGCCCTGCTCGCGGGGCACCTGGCGTGCACGCTCGCGTCGTACGGGCCGCCGGGTCTGGTGCTCGACCGGGCGCTGCTGGCCCGGTGGCGGACGCGTGCGGCGGCCTGCCTCGGCGCCGGCGTGCTGGTCTGGCTGGCCGCCGGGGCGGTGGCGTTCCTGGACCTGCCGCCGGACGCGCTCGCGGTCGGCGCGGCGCTGCTCGTGCTGCTCGGCTGGGTCGGCTTCCTGACCGTCCGGCTGACCGTCCGGCCGGGGGAGGACCGGCCTGGCTAGGCTGCCGCGCATGGATCCCGATGCGTACGTCGAGGCGGTGCTCAGCCTCGTGGAGCAGGTCCCGCCGGGCCGGGTGACGACCTACGGGACGCTGGCCGAGGCGGTGGGGTACGGCGGTCCCCGGCGGGTCGGCCGGGTGATGTCGACGTACGGCGGCTCGGTGCCGTGGTGGCGGGTCGTGCGCGCCGACGGGTCGCTGCCGCCCAGCCACGACGAGGAGGCCCGGGCGCACTACCTCGACGAGGGCACCCCGTTGCGCAGCGCCGGCCGGATGGACATGGCACAGGCGTTCTTCGGCGACTTCCGCCCCTGAAACCTGCCCGCAACGCCGGGCTCCTACCCTGGCCCGGTGAGTCTCTCCACCGCCGCCGACCTGCCCGTGACCGTGTCCATCACCCGGCACGTCGAGCCCGACCGGGTCGACCAGATGATCGCCTGGGTGCGGGCCGGGTCCGCGCTGGCCGAGCGGTTCCCCGGGTTCCTCGGCACCGGCTGGGTGCGCCCGAGCGTGGCCTCCGACGAGTGGCACATGCTCTACCGCTTCGACAGCGCCGCGTCCCTGGGTGCGTGGGAGGCCTCGGACCAGCGGGCCTGGTGGCTCGGGTCGGCGCAGGGCCTGGTCGGTGAGTCGCTGCGGGAGCGTCGTACCGGGATCGAGGGGTGGTTCGACGAGCCCCTCGAGCACGACGTCGAGGACCTCCGGCCGCTGCCCTCGGCGCCGCCGCGGTGGAAGCAGGCGGTGATGATCTGGACCGCCTTCTTCCCGCTGAGCCTGCTCGCCGGGCTGCTGCTCGGCCGGTTCGCCCCGGGGCTGTCGATCGTGCCGCGGGTGCTGGTCACCACGCTGCTGATGACGCCGGTCATGACCTACCTCGTGCTCCCGCAGCTCACCCGCCGCCTGGACTGGTGGCTGCACGGGCGACGTGCCCCCTGGCGGTGACCGGTTCTGTCGGCCGTCGGTGATGTGATGGCACCGTGACGACGTACCGGCTGTCCCTCGACCGGTCCGCTCCCGTGGCACCGCCGGTCCTGGACGAGTTCCAGCAGTCGGTCGTGGACCACCCGGGCGGGCCGCTCCTCGTGCTGGCCGGACCCGGCACCGGCAAGACCACCACGCTCGTCGAGGCGATCGTCGACCGCATCGAGCGGGGCGGCGCGAGGCCGGAGTCCGTGCTGGCGCTGACCTTCAGCCGCAAGGCCGCCGAGCAGCTGCGCGACCGGGTCACCGCCCGGCTCGGGCGCACGATGGCGACCACGCTCAGCTCGACGTTCCACTCCTTCGCCTACGGCCTGGTCCGCCGCTACTCCACCGCCGAGCTGTACGCCGCCCCGCTGCGGCTGCTCTCCGCGCCCGAGCAGGACGTCGTGCTGCAGGAGCTGCTCGCGGGCAGCCGGGAGGACGAGCTGTGGCCGCGGGCGCTCGACCAGGCCGTGGCGACCCGGGGGTTCGCGCGCGAGGTGCAGGCCGTCCTGGCCCGGGCCCGCGAGAAGGGCCTGGACCCCCTCGACCTCAAGGTGCTGGGGGAGGACGCCGGGGCACCCGAGCTGGTCGCGGCGGCCCGGTTCATGCAGCAGTACCAAGTCATCCTCGACGACCAGAGCTCCATCGACTACCCCGAGCTGATCTACCGTGCGGTGCTGCTGGCCGAGCAACCGGCGATCCGGGCTGACCTGCGGGCTCGGTTCGGGCACGTGTTCGTCGACGAGTACCAGGACACCGACCCGAGCCAGGTGCGGCTGCTGCGCGCCCTCGCCGGCGACGGGCGCAACCTCACCGTGGTGGGCGACCCGGACCAGTCGATCTACGCGTTCCGCGGTGCCGAGGTGCGCGGCATCCTGGACTTCCCGCAGGCGTTCCCGCAGCGCGACGGCAGCCGTGCGCCCACGGTGGCGCTGCGGGTCACCCGGCGCTTCGGCCCCCGGCTGCTGCGGCTCTCCCGGGCCGTGGTGTCCGGGCTGGCCACGACCGGCTCCATCGACGCGGCCACCTTCGAGGCGTTCCGGAACCCCGAGGCCAGGTCCGGGTCGTTCGGCGCCGGCCGCGCCGACGTGCTGACCTTCGACACCGAGCGTGCGGAGACCGAGCACGTCGCCGACCTGCTCCGCCGCGCGCACCTGGAGGACGGGGTCCCGTGGTCGGAGATGGCGGTGCTGGTCCGCTCGGGCCGCACCAGCATCCCGCGGTTGCGGCGGGCCCTGGGGGCAGCCGGCGTGCCGGTCGAGGTGGCCAGCGACGACACCCCGCTGGTCCAGGAGCCGGCGGTGCTGCCGCTGCTCGACGCGCTCCGGGCGGTCGTGGACCTCGACAACGACGACCCGGCCGACCTCGACCACTTCGGTGCCGACCGCGCCGAGGCGCTGCTCGGCTCCCCCCGTGGGCGGGCTCGACGCGACCGAGGTGCGGTCGCTCGCCCGGGCGCTGCGGGCCCGGGAGAAGCGCGCGCTGGCGGAGAGTCCCGACGTCCCGGACGGGGAGAGCGGTCCGGTCGCGCGCTCCTCCCCGGAGCTGCTGCGGAGCGCCCTGCTGCACCCCGAGCTGCTGGACGGGGTCCGTGAGCGCGGTGCGACCAAGGCCCTGGCGCTCGCGACGCTGCTGCAGCGCAGCCGGGTGCTCCTCGACGAGGGCTCCACGGCCGAGGAGGTGCTGTGGCTGCTCTGGTCCGGCACCGAGTGGCCCCGTCGGCTCCGCCGCGGCGTCGACCTCGGTGGCCAGGCCGCCCGCCTGGCCCATCGTGACCTGGACGCGATCTGTGCGCTCTTCGAGGTCGCCGCCCGGACCGAGGAGCAGCGCGGCCACACCAGCGTGGTCAGCTTCCTGGAGTCGTTGCGGGCCCAGCAGATCCCGGCCGACACCCTGGCCGAGCGGGGGGTGCGCGGCGAGGCCGTGCGGCTGCTCACCGCCCACCGGTCCAAGGGCCTGGAGTGGCGGTTCGTGGTGGTCGCGCACGTCCAGGACGAGGGCTGGCCCGACCTGAGACGCCGGTCCTCGTTGCTGCAGGCGGACCGGATCGGGGCCGACGGGATCCTGCCGGCACTGGGTCGCCAGGCGCTGCTGGCCGAGGAGCGGCGACTCTTCTACGTCGCCTGCACCCGCGCCCGCGAGCGGCTGCTGGTCACCGCGGTGGCGTCCCCCGAGGACGACGGCGAGCAGCCGTCCCGGTTCGTCGACGAGCTGGCCGCCGCGGCCCAGGCCGACGGCGCGGGCGGCTACGTCCGGCACAGCCACCTCCAGGGCCGACCGCAGCGGCCGCTGTCCCTGCACGGGCTGGTGGCGGACCTGCGCCGCACGCTCTCCGAGCCCACCGCCTCCCCGGCGCTCCGCCGCGCGGCGGCCGACCGTCTCGCCGTGCTGGCGCAGTCCTCGCACCGCGGCCAGCCCCTGGTGGCCGCCGCCGACCCCGGTCAGTGGTGGGGCACCCGGGCGCGCAGCGTCTGCGCGGTCCCCGTCGAGCGGTCCGACGAGCCGGTGACGCTGTCCGCGAGCTCGCTCGACGGGATCCTCAGCTGCCCGGCGAAGTGGTTCCTGGAGCGCAAGGCCGGTGGCGAGATGCCGTCGAGCCAGTCGCAGGGCTTCGGGCTCGTCGTGCACACGCTGGCCGACCGGATCGCCAAGGGCGAGATCGCCGCCGGCGACGGTTCCCGCGAGGAGCTGCTCGGGGAGCTGATGGGTCACGTGGACACCGTCTGGGACCACCTCGCGTTCCGCACCCCCTGGTCCCGCTCGCGCGAGCGGGAGGAGGTCGCGGCGGCCCTCGGCCGGTTCCTCGACTGGCACACCTCGCCGGGGGCGCGCACCGTGCTGGCCACCGAGCAGCGGCTCACCGCGGAGGTCACCTTGCCCGACGGCCAGCTGGTCCGGCTCAACGGCTACGCCGACCGACTCGAGCTCGACGAGCTCGGCCGGGTCGTGGTCATCGACCTCAAGACCTCGAAGTACCCGCCCACGGACAAGGACCTCCCACTGAACCCGCAGCTCGGCATCTACCAGTTCGCCGTCGCCCACGGCGCCGTCGACCACCTCGTCGCCGACGCCGTGGACGGGCCTGGTGTGCCGGGCGGCGCCGAGCTGGTGCAGCTGCGCGTCGAGCGGGTCACCGGGGCGAAGGTCCAGAAGCAGGAGCCGCAGGAGCCCGATGCCGAGGGACGCCTCCCGGTGGAGCTGCAGCTGATGCGGGCCGCGGAGGTGGTGCGCGGCGAGGTGTTCGACGCGACCCCCGGCAAGCACTGCGACCACTGCCAGTTCCACGCGATCTGCCCGACCAAGGCGGCCGGGACGGTGCTCTCGTGACGAGCTCCCCTCCCGTGATGCGCCTGGACACCCCCGAGAGCCTGCAACGGCTGATGGGCGCTGCCTACCCGCTCAGCGACCAGCAGTTCGCCGCCGTCACCGCCCCGCTCGCGCCGCAGGTGGTGATCGCCGGCGCCGGGTCCGGCAAGACCACGGTGATGGCCGCGCGCGTCGTGTGGCTGGTGGCCACCGGGCTGGTCGCGCCCCAGGAGGTGCTCGGGCTGACCTTCACCACCAAGGCGACCCACGAGCTCGGCACCCGCATCCGGGACTCGCTCCGGGCCGCGCACATCCTGCGGCCGCCGGGGGAGCGGCTGACCGACCCGCGCGGCGCCGGGGAGGACGAGGAGCCCGAGGAGCCGACGGTGGCGACGTACAACGCCTACGCCGCCTCGCTGCTCACCGAGCACGGGCTGCGGATCGGGCACGAGCCGGACACCCGGGTGGTCGCGGACGCGTCGCGCTACCAGCTCGCCGCCCGGGTCATCGCCCGGCACCGTGGCCGGATCGAGCTGCTCAGCGACCACCCCGAGACCGTCATCAACTACCTGCTCGCCCTCGACGCGGCCATGAGCGAGCACCTGGTGCAGCCCGACGACGTACGCGCGTTCCAGGACCGTCGCCGTCCCGCCTTCGAGGAGGCGCTGGCCACCGAGTCGCTCAAGACCAAGCAGGCCCTGGTGGCCAAGGTGCTGAACACGTTCGGGCGGCGCGAGGAGCTGCTCGGGCTCGTCGAGTCCTACCGCCGCCTCAAGCGCGAGCTCGGGCTGATGGACTTCTCCGACCAGATCGAGCTCGGTGCCCGGCTGGCCATCGACCAACCGCAGGTCGGCGCCCTGGAGCGCGACAAGTACCGCGTCGTGCTGCTCGACGAGTACCAGGACACCTCGGTGGCGCAGGCGTTGATGCTGAGCCGGCTGTTCTCCGGGCCGGACCCCGCGCACGGTGCCGGCCATGCGGTCAGCGCCGTCGGCGACCCCAACCAGGCCATCTACGGCTGGCGCGGTGCGTCGGTCTCGAACATCGTCGGGTTCGGCGCGGACTTCCCGGCTGCCGACGGGTCGACCGACGTCGCGACGTACCCGCTCAGCGTCAACCGCCGCTCGGACGCCCGCATCCTCCAGGCCGCCAACGACCTGGCCGCGCCGCTCTACGCGCAGTTCACCTCGGTGCGGGAGCTCGAGCCGAAGCCGCACGCGGAGCCCGGCACGGTGCGGGTCGCCGTGCACGAGACCTACCTCGACGAGCTGGCCTGGCTGCCGGGGCAGGTGCGGGCGGCGCACCGGGCGATGACGGAGCCGTCGTGGCGCGAGATCGGTGTGCTGACCCGCGACAACTCGCACGCCGCCGACGTGTTCGACGCGCTGACCCGCGCCGACATCCCGGTGGAGATCGTCGGCCTCCAGGGGCTGCTCCGGCTGCCCGAGGTGGCCGAGGTCGTCGCCACGCTCACCCTGCTGCACGACCTGACGGCCAACGCCGAGCTGCTGACCCTGCTGACCGGGCCGCGCTGGGCGCTCGGCGCGCGTGACCTGGCGCTGCTCGGTCGCCGGGCCCGGGAGCTGACCCGGTTCAGCGAGCCGCGGGAGCGCGAGCGCCTGCGGGCGCTGGGGGAGGAGCTCGAGGCCGCGGTCGCCGGTGCCGACCCGACCGAGGTGGTGTCGCTCAGCGACGCGTTGGAGGACCCGGGTGAGGGCGACTACTCCCCGGAGGCGGCCGAACGGTTCCGGTTGCTGGCGGGCGAGCTGCGCTACCTGCGCGCCCACGCCGGCGAGCCGCTGCTCGACCTGGTCCGGCGGATCGTCGACACCACCGGGATCGACGTCGAGCTCGCCTCCTCGGTCAGCCCGGCGGCACAGGCGCGGCGCGACAACCTGGACCTGTTCGTCAAGGCTGTCGCGGAGTTCCAGGCCGTCGACGGCGCCGTCACCCTGCCGTCCCTGCTGGCCTACCTCGCGGCCGAGGACGACTACGGGTCCGGTCTGGACGTGGCGACCCCGACCGAGGCGGACTCGGTCAAGCTGCTGACCGTGCACCGCTCCAAGGGCTTGGAGTGGGACGCGGTCTTCCTGCCGGGCGTCTCCGACGGCAAGTTCCCGAGCGGGACCTCGCGGACCAAGTGGACGGCCGGTCCGGCCGTGCTGCCCAACGAGCTGCGCGGTGACGCGGTCGACCTGCCGTCCTTGTCCGGCTGCTCCGGGGCCGACCTCGAGCGGTTCCGCGACGACAGCAGGGCCCACGAGCTCCAGGAGGAGCTGCGGCTGGGGTACGTCGCACTGACCCGCGCCCGGCACCTGCTGGTCGTCTCGTCCTACTGCTGGAGCCCGACCCGGACCACCCCGCTCGGCCCGTCGCCCTACCAGCACACGCTGCGCGACACCCTCGCGCGATGGGGTCAGGAGCCCGAGCGCTGGCAGGACAAGCCGGCCAAGAAGTCACCCAACCCCCCTTGCCGCCGTGCCCACCGCCCGCCCCTGGCCGATGGAGGCGCACGCCGGCGAGGTGGAACGCCGCCTGCGTGCCGCCGAGCTGGTGCTCGAGGCCGTGGCCCGGCGCGCGTCCGGCGAGACGGCGACGGCGGACGACGGGTTGGACATGGTCGAGGCGGCCCGGGTCCAGGAGTGGGACGACGAGCTCGAGCGGCTGATGGTCGAGGCCCGGCTCGAACACGCCGACGAGGTGCCGGTGCCGCTGCCCTCGAGCCTGTCCGCGACGGCACTGGCCCGGTTGCGCGACGATCCCGACCGGCTCGCGGCCGACCTGGCCCGGCCGATGCCTCGCAAGCCGTCGCCGTCGGCGCGGTTCGGCACCCGGTTCCACGCCTGGGTGGAGGCACGCTTCGGCCAGCAGGAGCTGGTCGACCCCGACGAGCTGCCCGGCCGGGGCGACGCCGACATCGACGACGACGACGACCTGCGCGAGCTGATCGGCTTGTTCGAGAAGGGCGACTTCGCCGATCGCACCCCGGTCGCCGTCGAGCCGCCCTTCGCCCTGGTGCTGGCCGGACAAGTGGTCCGCGGCCGGATCGACGCGGTCTACGCCGACCGGGTCGACGGCGAGGACGGCTTCCTGCTCGTGGACTGGAAGACCAACCGGGCCCAGAACGCCGACCCGCTCCAGCTCGCGATCTACCGGGTGGCCTGGGCCGAGCTGGCCGGCGTCCCCCTCGACCGGGTCCGAGCGGCCTTCTACTACGTCCGCTCCGGCGACCTCGTCGAGCCGGGGGACCTTCCGGCCCGGGACGGGCTCGAGGCCCTGCTCCGCGCGCCGACCGAGCCGGCCTGACCCGGGCCGCCGGTCTGTCGCCCGACCAGGCCCGGGTGGTCCAGTCGGGCCATGGACTCGGCGCGCGAGAGGTCGACCATGGGGGGCAGGAGGTTCCATGAGCATCCACTCCCCGGAGCGCACCGCCCGCACGCTCCCGACCCAGCCCGCGCCCACCGAGCCGCAGCCGCCCGAGCAGCCCGTCGACCACGTCCGGAAGCACCCGCCCGGCTGCTACTGGGACCTGCGCGACTGCCGCTGGGTCTGCCGCCCCTGACGAGCGCTCCCGCTCACCTCTGGGGACGGTCCTCCGACCTCGGAGGGCACGAGTGACCCCCCAGGTCGCGTTCGGTCAGCGAGGTCGGTGCAGGGCGGGGTCGGCGGTCCGGACCGCGAGCATCGCGTCGAGGGCGATCGCGACCATGTCCTCGAAGGTCTCCTGGCGCTCCTGCGCGGTGGTCTCCTCGCCGGTGACCAGGTGGTCCGAGACCGTGCAGATCGCCAGGGCCCGCCGCCCGTGCTGCGCCGCGAGCGTGTACAGCGCGCTCGCCTCCATCTCGACCGCCAGGACGCCGTACCCGACCATCCGCTGCATCAGCTCGGGCCGCGCCGCGTAGAACGAGTCGCTGGAGAAGATCAGCCCCACCCGGGCCGCGACGTCGAGGTCCCGCGCGTCGAAGGCGTCGTGCGCCGCACGCAGCAGCGGGTAGTCCGCCACCGGTGCGTAGTCCAGGCCCTCGAACCGGATCCGGTTCATCGAGGAGTCCGTGCACGCCCCGGACGCGATCACCAGGTCGCGCAGCGCGAGATCCTCGGTGAGCGCCCCGCACGACCCGACGCGTACGACGGTCTGCACGTCGTACTCCCGGAACAGCTCGTTGACGTAGATCGACAGGGAGGGCAGCCCCATCCCGGAGCCCTGCACCGAGACCCGTTCGCCGCGGTAGGTGCCGGTGTAGCCGTACATCCCGCGGACCTCGGAGTAGCACCGCGCGTCCTCGAGGAACGTCTCGGCGATCCACCGCGCCCGCAGCGGGTCGCCGGGCAGCAGGACGTGGGGCGCGATCTCGCCGAGACCGGCGCCGATGTGGGTGCTCATGGGCCTCATCGTAGGGTCGGGACCGTGACCTCCCCGCAGTTCCCGGCCCCCGGTTCCACCGACATCGCGCTGTCCGTGCGCACCCACGACCGGGTGGGCGAGCGGCGCACCGACACCGCGTGGCTGGAGGAGACCTGGGCCGACCCGGCCAGCCGGATCGTGCCGGTCGCGGGCAACCGGTTCCCGGTCGACGAGGCCGGCGGGACGGTGCGCTGGCAGGGCGCCGCCGAGCTGCCGGACCAGGGGCTGCGGCTGTTCCTCGGGATGCGCGGCGAGGTGGCGCACTTCGCCCTGGTCGTGGAGGAGCCCACCGACGACGGCCCCTGGGCCGCCTTCCGCTCGGTGCTCGCGACGCTGCCCGAGCCGGACGCCGGCTTCATGGTGCACGCGGTGGCGCTGGCGGAGTGGCACGCCTCCCACCGGTTCTGCCCGCGCTGCGGCAGCCCGCTGGTGTCGACGGCCGCCGGCCACGTGCTGCGCTGCGCCGAGAACGACCACCAGCAGTTCCCGCGCACCGACCCGGCGGTGATCATGATGGTCACCGACGGCGAGCGGGCGCTGCTGGGCCGGCAGGCGGCCTGGCCCGAGGGGCGCTACTCGACGCTGGCCGGGTTCGTCGACCCGGGGGAGAGCCTCGAGGAGGCGGTGATCCGCGAGGTGGCCGAGGAGACCGGCGTGCACGTCACCGACGTCGCCTACTTCGGCAACCAGCCGTGGCCGTTCCCGCAGAGCCTGATGGTCGGGTTCTTCGCCCGTGCGACCTCCACCGACATCCTGGTCGACGGCGAGGAGATCCAGGACGCCCGCTGGTTCACCCGTGCGGAGATGAAGGAGCAGGCCGAGGCCGGCACCCTGGTGCTGCCGGGCGGCATCTCGATCAGCCGGTCCCTCGTCGAGGCGTGGTACGGCGGTCCGCTGCCCGGCTCCTGGTGAGGCCGGGCCGGCTCACGCCAGGGCGGAGAGCTTCGCCTTGACCTGCGCGACGGACGGGTTCGTCTGGGCGGTGCCGTCGGAGTAGACCAGGGTCGGCACGGTCTGGTTGCCCCCGTTGGCCTGCTCCACGATGAACGCCGCGTCGGGCACCCGCTCGATGTCGACGACCTCGTAGGCGATGCCCTCGCGGTCGAGCTGGCTCCTGAGCCGGTGGCAGTACCCGCACCACTGGGTGGAGTACATCGTCACGGCGGGGCCGGTGGGGGACTGGTCCACAGGACCGGTTGCAGGGGCAGTCATGACTGTCCTTCCTCGCGTCTACGCTGATCTCGTCGAGCCGGTGCGACGGCACGTCCTCGTCGAACCCCAGCAGAACGCCCTATCCGAGGAGATTGTTCCCTGATGCACGCGGCCACGAGCGCCGACCAGCTCCTCGACGCGCTCGACCCCGAGCAACGGGCGGTCGCCTCGGCCCTGCGTGGCCCGGTCCGGGTGCTCGCCGGCGCCGGCACCGGCAAGACCCGGGCGATCACGCACCGGATCGCCTACGGCGTCGCCTCGGGGGTCTACAACCCGCACGAGGTGCTCGCGGTCACCTTCACCACCCGCGCGGCCGGCGAGATGCGCACCCGGCTGCGCGCCCTCGGTGCGGGCGGGGTGCAGGCCCGCACCTTCCACTCCGCCGCGCTGCGCCAGGCCCGGTTCTTCTGGCCCCGGGTGTACGGCGGCGACCTGCCCGCCCTCACGGAGTCCAAGCTCGGCCTGATTGGCAACGCCGCCCGCCGCAACCGGGTGCAGACCGACCAGTCCACGCTGCGCGACCTGGCCAGCGAGGTGGAGTGGGCCAAGGTCAGCAACGTCCGGCCCGACGACTACCCCCGGATCGCCGAGGCGCGCGGCCGGACGGTGAGCGGCCAGGACGCCGCCACGGTGGCCCGGGTGTTCGCGACCTACGAGGACGTCAAGCGCGAGCAGGGCCGGATGGACATGGAAGACGTCCTGCTGTGCGCCGCCGCCCTGCTCGCCGAGGACGAGCGGGTCGCCGCCCAGGTCCGTCAGCAGTACAAGTGGTTCGTGGTCGACGAGTTCCAGGACGTCAGCCCGATCCAGTCCGCGCTGCTCGACCTCTGGCTCGGCGGGCGCGACGACCTGTGCGTGGTGGGCGACCCGGCCCAGACGATCTACTCCTTCGCCGGCGCGAACTCCTCCTTCCTCCTGGACTTCCCGAAGAAGCACGCCCGCACCACGTCGGTGGAGCTGGTCCGCAACTACCGGTCCACGCCGCAGGTGGTCAACGCCGCCAACCGGCTGCTCGCGGGCACCTCGAGCGCCGGCGTGCAGCTGCGCTCGCAGCAGGAGAGCGGCCACGAGATCGTGTTCGCCGAGCACTCCGACGAGGTCGCCGAGGCCGAGCAGGTGGCCGCCGACATCCGGGCGATGATCGACGCCGGCACCCCGGCCCGCGAGATCGCGGTGCTGTTCCGGATCAACGCCCAGTCCGAGGCGTTCGAGGAGGCGTTCGTCGCGCGCTCGGTGCCCTACGTCCTGCGCGGCGCGGCCCGGTTCTTCGAGCGGGCCGAGGTCAAGCAGGCCGTCACGCTGCTGCGCGGCAACGCCCGCGGCGGCGAGGGGTCCGGGGGCGGGCTGGTCGAGGACGTCCGGGCCGTGCTGTCCGGGATGGGCTGGTCGGAGAAGCCGCCGACCGGGCGCGGCAACGCCCGCGACCGCTGGGAGTCCCTGCAGGCGATCGTCTCCCAGGGCGAGGAGCTGCTGGCCGGCCGGGCCGACGCCACGCTGGCCGACTTCGTCGCGGAGCTGGACCGCCGGGCCACCGAGCAGCACGCGCCGGTCGCCGAGGGCGTCACGCTGGCGACCCTGCACGCCGCCAAGGGCCTCGAGTGGGACGTGGTGTTCGTGGCCGGCATGCAGGAGGGCACGATGCCGATCATCTACGCCGAGGGCCCGGCCGCGGTGGAGGAGGAGCGCCGGCTGCTCTACGTCGGCATGACCCGCGCCCGGGCCCGGCTGACGGTCTCCTGGTCGCTGGCCCGCACCCCCGGCGGCCGGTCCTCCCGCAAGCCGTCGCGCTTCCTGGCCGGGTTGCGCCCCACGAGCGTCTCGGAGGCCGCCCCCGCACGCGGGCCCTCCAGCCGGATCCGCCGGACGGTCGCGCACTGCCGCGAGTGCGGCACGCCGCTCGGCACGACCGCGGAGCGCAAGAGGGGCCGCTGCGAGGGCTGCCCGGCGTCGTACGACGAGGAGCTGTTCGAGCGGCTGCGGGCCTGGCGGGCGTCCCGGGCGGCGCAGGAGCGGGTGCCGGCGTACGTCGTGTTCACCGACCTGACGCTGGAGGCGATCGCGGAGGTCCAGCCGGCGGATCCCCAGGCCCTGCTGCGGATCAACGGCATCGGCGCGTCCAAGCTCACGAAGTACGGCGACGAGGTGCTGGCCGTGGTCGCCGGCGACGAGGTCCTCCACGACGGCGCGCCACCGGTGCCGGACGAGGCGCCGGCGGCGGACTGAGGGCCACCGGGGGGCCACCGGGCGGCCACCGGGCGGCCACCGGGCAACACCGTCCGAGGGCGCTGTGATGGCCCGTCCGGGCCATCGGAAGATGCGCGCGAAGAAATTCGCGGAAATACCCAAAAAATCGATTGCCGCTTACAGGGCCGGACCGGTAAGTTCTCTCTCGTTCAGTCCGACCCCGCGCACACCGGCCCTGACAAGGCCCGCGCCCGTCACCCAGAGGAGGTGATCGCAGTGATCAACACCATTGTGAACTTCAGCCAGCACGTCGACCGTGGCCTGGCCGTTTCTCGCGTCCGCGTGGCATCCCTGCGCGCCTTCCCGATGACGACCGCGCCCATGTCCGTCGTGTCTGGCCAGGTGTGCGCCCTCATGGACCAGGCCCTGGTGATCGATGGCTACCGCCTCGTCGCCGGCGTCGCCGTCACCACGGGTGCGTTCCCGGGTACCTCCGCCTGGAGTCCGCCGATCTAGATGAAGCTCCTTCATCAGCTCGGCAGCCTCCAGGCCGCGGAACCCGAAACCCGGGATCCGCGGCCTTTCTGTTTCTCCCACCAGAGATCGAAGTCACAAGGAGGTGACAAGAGATGAGTATCAGCGTCCTCGACACGTACGCGGTCCCCGCGGCCGAGATCGCCGACGACCAGCTGCCGTGCCGACGCGAGAACCCCGAGCTGTTCTTCGCCGAGACCCCGCAGGACGTCGAGGTGGCCAAGGCCCTCTGCCTGGACTGCCCGGTCCGCGCGGAGTGCCTCGCCGGAGCCCTCGACAGGCGGGAGCCCTGGGGGGTGTGGGGCGGCGAGCTGTTCCTGCAGGGAGTGGTGATCCCCCGCAAGCGGCCCCGTGGCCGGCCCCGCAAGAACGACGTGGCGGCCTGACCGGCAGCCGGGTCAGCACCAGCACAGCACCAGTGAGACGACCAGCCAGCAGCACACGACCGACGGAGAGTGCCATGTACGGAAACGAGACCATCGCGAGGTCGCAGTACCTCGAGCGGGTGGGGGAGGCCGAGCAGCTACGGCGCGGCCACTACCTCGCTCTCGCCCGACGCAGCTCGCGTCGCGCGGAGCGGGCAGCCCTCCAGGCTCGACTCGTGCTCGCCCGCTCGCTCTGACCGAGACACCTCGGCCCGAGCACCACACGAAGGACGACCCTCACCCATGAACCACCACACGAACCGGAGCACCAAGATGAATCTCATGAACGAAGACCTGGCGCGGGCACAGATGTCCGAGCGCCTGGGAGAGGCGCACGAACTGCGACGCGGGCACCAGCTCGCGATGGCCCGGCGGCTCTCCCGCCGTGCCGAGCGCGCCGCCCAGCAGGCGCGACTCGCACTCGCCCGCTCGCTCTGAGGCCGGAGTCCCCTGACCACCGAGGCTTGTCGCCGTCGGGGGACCTCCGCTCCCAGTCGTGAGCACACCGCACCACCACCACCGCACCACCACCACCACCCGGGCCCCGCAGCGAGCCGCTGCGGGGCCCGGCCGCGTCCTACGATGACGAGATGACCGCACGACCGACCTGCGACTTCTGCGGGACGACCGCGCCCGACGCCGAGCTGCCGCTGACCTGGACCACGGCGGTGGAGAACGGCCGGTCCCGGGTGTTCTGCACCGGCTGCTCGCGCGAGCACCTGCGCGCGATCGAGGGCAAGCTCGACAGCGAGTGGTGGTAGGCCGGTCAGGCCTCGGCGAACCCCGGCAGCGCGTCGGTGAGGATCTGCCGGAACGGCAGCTCCGCCTCGAGCTGGCAGAGCACCCCGATGCTGCCGATCCAGACCCGGTGGATCAGCAGGTACGACGGGGGCAGGTTCAGCCGGAGCGCCAACGTCGAGCCGGGCTGGCGCGGGTCCTGGACCCGCTGGAACTGCTCGCGCATCCAGCCCCGGGAGAACGCGAACGTCTCCGGGCGGGCCGGCTCGACGAACGGGCCGAGGTAGTCGCGGAGCTCCTCGGGGTCGATGGTGATGTTCGGCTTCACGAAGCCCTCGGAGCGCAGGCCCTCCAGGACGTCGGCGTAGTCGTCGTACGTCGCGATCCGGATCAGCGAGCCCATGGTGTGCGGCAGGGACTTCTCGGGCAGCCGGGCCACCGCGCCGTAGTCGACGATCCCGAGGCCGCCCAGCGCGCCGTCCTCGGTGGCCAGCACCCGGAAGTTGCCGGGGTGCGGGTCGGCGTGCAGCAGGCCGGCGCGGGCCGGGCCCTCGAACAGGAAGCGGACGTAGAGCTCGCCGTAGTGGTTGCGCTCCTCCTGGGTGCCCTCGGCGATCAGCCGGGCCAGGGAGGCGGGGCTGTCGATCCACTCCGAGACCAGCACCTTGTCGGTGTGCGCGACCACGCCGGGGACCAGGAAGTCCGGGTCGCCCCGGAACGCCTCGGCGAAGGCCGCCTGCGCCTCGGCCTCCAGCGCGTAGTCGAGCTCCTCGGCGACCCGGTCCTGGAGCTCGGTGATCAACGGCTTGATGTCGATGCCCGGGATCATCGAGCCGACGGTGCGGGCCACCCGGCTGAGCTGGCGGAGGTCGGACATCAACGCCTCGCCGGCGCCGGGGTACTGCACCTTGACCGCGACCTGGCGGCCGTCGGCCCAGCGGCCCTTGTGCACCTGCCCGATCGACGCGGCGGCCGCGGGGTCGTCGTCGAACTCGACGAGCTGCCGGCGCCAGCCGGTGCCGAGCTGGGAGGCCAGCACGTGGTGCACGGTGGCCGCCGACATCGGGGGAGCGGAGTCCTGGAGCTTGGTGAGCTGGCGGCGGTAGGGCTCGGCCAGCTCCTCGGGGAGCACCGACTCCATGATGGACAGCGCCTGGCCCATCTTCATCGCGCCGCCCTTGAGGTCGCCCAGGGTCTTGAACAGCTGCTCGGCGGTGCGCTGCTGGACGTCGAGCATCACCGCGTCGGCGTTGGCGCCGCCGAACCGCCGGCCCATCCCGACCGCCGTGCGGCCGGCGTAGCCCAGGGGCAGCGCCGCCAGTCGTGCGGTGCGGCCCAGGGCGCGGCGGGGGAGCTCGGTCATGCCGGGTTCCCGGGCGTGGGGTGGTGCGGCGAGCAGGTGCGTGAGGTGCGCATGTCCCCATTGTGTCCGACCGGTCCACACCGGGCGGGTCCGGCGACGGCGCGGCGGCCCCGCGATGCCCGGGCCGGGGCCCCGGACCGGTCAGTCCCAGCTGCAGCTGCACCCGGGGTGGCGCAGCCAGGACCGCGACTCGAGCGCGGCGACGCCGGTGTGCAGCGTGAGGGTGGTCGACCAGGTCGAGGGGCGGTGCCCGTCGACGTACGCCGCCAGGTCGCGGGCCGCCCAGCCGACGGCGATCGCGGCGAGCAGCGGGTCGAGCGGCTCGGGGGCGCCGTCGGCCCGGTCGCGCGAGCAGGCGGCGGCGTACTGCCGGACCAGCAGCGGCCACGCCGGGTCGACGTCGGTGTGGTGGGCGTCCAGGCAGCGCAGGCACGCGGTCGTGCCCGGCACCACGAACGGGCCGACGACCGCGCGGCCCTCGGTGAGCCGGACCAGGAGGTACGGCGTCCCGGCGCGGGTCCACGCGTCGACCAGCTCCCGGTCGGGCTCGCCGACCCCGACGAGCACGCCGCAGTCGGGTGCGGAGCGGCCCCGGTGCGCGTGCAGCCCGGCGGTCTCGAGCAGCGCCTCCAGGTCCCGCCGCACGACGGACCCGGCGGGGTGCCCGAAGGTGCGCGTCTCGGTGCGCCACCGGCCGCGCGCGCGACGGACGTCCGGTGCCCGGGGGCCGGCGGACCGCGCGAGCGCGGCGACCGTGGGGCCGGCGAGGGCGTCGCGACCGGGTGGCGGCACGAGCGCCCGCTCGTCGAGCAGCAGGTCGTGGGCGGCGAGCACGTCGAGGGTGGCGCCGTCGCGGTGCTCGGCGACGTCCGCCGACGCGGCGATCAGCCGCAGCGCGTCCCGGACCGGGGGCGAGTCGGGGAGCACCAGCGCGGTGCGCGGGTCGAGCCCCACCTGGAGCTCGCCGGTGCCGCGGCTGAGCACGTGGGTGCCGGGGCGGAGGATCGGACGCATGCGGCCAGCCTTGCCCAGCCGCCGGGGCGGCGCGAACGCTCGTCCACAGGGTCCGGACACAGCAGCAGCGGGACCCCCCGAGGGGATCCCGCTGCAGAGAGACTGAGTCGCTAGGTGCTCAGGCCTTGCCGAGGATGCGGTTCAGGTTGGTGCTGCACACGGGGCACACGGCCTTCGCCATGCGGGTGCCCTTGTCGTTCACCTTGACCTCGCCCTCCGCCTCGCGCTTCTCCTTGCACTTCACGCAGTAGAACTCGCCGCTCCAGGTCTCCGCCATGACGGCCTCCTTGCTTATCGTCGAACTGGTCGTCGGCGGGAGTCTTGGGAAGACCCGCCGGGGCCGCGCCGGGTGGCGACCGCTCCGCACACTACGGCAGGCGGCGGGCCGATTCATGCAGGCGCAGCCTCATCCGGGCCGATTCACGCTCAGCGTCCAGGCGTTTTGCACCCTTCGCCGGATTTGACGGCTTGCGGCTCCCGGGCTGCGAGGGATCTCTCACGAGCGGCGCCGGAGCGCTCCGGATCGGTAGGGTCCCGCCCATGACCGACACCTCCCCCGACCGCGCCCACCTCCGCCTCGAGCGCCGCGACGACGGTGTCGCGGTGCTCACCCTGGACAACCCCGGGCAGCGCAACGCGATGTCGGAGGAGATGACGCAGTCCTGGGTGGCCGCGGTGGACGAGCTGGCCACGGACCGGGACGTCCGCGCGGTGGTCGTCACCGGCTCCGGGAGCGCGTTCTGCTCGGGCGGCGACACCTCCTGGATCGCCAGCGAGCCCGACGCGACCGTCGACGAGCTGCGCACCCGGATGATCGCGTTCTACCGCGCCTGGCTCTCGGTCCGCCGGCTCGAGGTGCCGACCCTCGCCGCCGTGAACGGCCCGGCGATCGGGGCCGGCCTCTGCCTGGCGCTCGCCTGCGACCTCCGGTACGCCGCCCAGGGCGCCCGGCTCGGCGTGCCGTTCGTGCGGCTCGGGATGCACGCCGGGATGGCCGCGACGTACCTGCTGCCGAACGTCGTCGGCGAGGCGCACGCCCGCGACCTGCTGCTGACCGGCCGCACCGTGGACGCCGACGAGGCGCTGCGCCTCGGTCTCGTCTCCCGGGTGCTGCCCGCGGACAGCTTCCTCGACGGTGTCCTCGCGGTCGCCGCCGGCATCGCCGCCACGGCCCCGGTGGCGAGCCGGCTCACCACGCTCGCGCTGCGCGACGGCGGGCACGCGGACTTCGAGAGCGCCGTGCAGTGGGAGGCGCTCGCCCAGCCGCTCACGCTGGCCACCGCCGACCTGCAGGAGGGCATCGCCGCCGCCCGCGAGCGGCGGGCCCCGCGGTTCACCGGGCGCTGAACGCCGGTCGGCGGTGCGCGACGGGGGCCCCGCGGAGAAAGAGGCCCCCTGCCTCGCCGGTGCGCCGCCTGCCTTCCCCTGCGAGCGTCACACCGAGTCGGCCGGGGGCCTCATCTGCCGACCAACCTAGGGGCGCCCGGGACGAGGGTCAACGACCGGTCGTCCACCCCTGTGGATAACCCTGTGGACGACGTGTGGACGGTGCTCCACAGCCTGTGGACCGGGCGGTGGAGAGCGGGGACAAGCCTGTGGGGGACACGCCCGGCGGTCTGTCGCGCTGCGCGCTGACCAGCAAGAATGGCCGTGCACACCGTGTGGACGGAAAAAGTCGGCATATCGCCGGACGAAAGGGGGGCGGGACGTGAGCCGTGGCGCCCCGACCGGCCCCGACCCGGTCGCCACCCTGCGCAGGATCGCGTTCCTGCTCGAGCGCCGGCTGGCCGACGGCTACCGGATCAAGGCCTACCGCGGCGCGGCCGCCACGCTGCTCACCCTCGACGCCGCCGAGGTCCGCGAACGGGCCGCCGCCGGCACCCTGCGCGACCTGCCCGGGATCGGCGCGAAGACCGCCGCCCTCGTCGAGGACTGCGTCGCCGGCCGGGTGCCGGCGTACCTCTCCGAGCTGGAGGAGACCGCCGGACCGCTGGTCGCGGGCGGCGAGGCCTACCGGGCGGCGCTGCGCGGCGACCTGCACACGCACTCGGACTGGTCCGACGGCGGCTCGCCGCTGGAGGAGATGGCGATGACCGCGCTCGAGCTCGGTCACGAGTACGTCGTGCTCACCGACCACTCGCCCCGGCTCCGGGTCGCCAACGGGCTCTCGGCGGCCCGGCTCACCGAGCAGCTGGCCGTGGTCGCGGCCGTCAACGAGCACCTCGCGGCCGGCGGCGGCTTCCGGATGCTGACCGGCATCGAGGTGGACATCCTCGAGGACGGCGGCCTGGACCAGACCGAGGAGATGCTCGGCCGCCTGGACCTGGTGGTCGCCTCCGTGCACTCCAAGCTGCGGATGGACCCCGCCCCGATGACCCGCCGGATGCTCGGCGCGATCCGCACCCCGCGCACCAACGTCCTGGGGCACTGCACCGGTCGGCTGGTCACCGGCGGCCGTGGCACCCGGCCGCCGAGCGATTTCGACGCGCAGGCGGTGTTCGCGGCCTGCGCCGAGCACGACGTCGCGGTGGAGATCAACTCCCGGCCCGAGCGCTGCGACCCGCCCGACGAGCTGGTCGGGCTCGCGCTGGAGGCCGGCTGCCTGTTCTCGATCGACAGCGACGCGCACGCGCCGGGCCAGCTCGACTTCCTGGCGTACGGCGCGGAGCGGGCCGAGCGGCTCGGCGTACCGCTGGACCGGATCGTCAACACCTGGCCGCGCGAGCGCCTCCTCGCCTGGGCGAACGGGTAATCTCCGTCACATGAGCGCAGCGCAGGCGACCTCCGACGACCTCCCGGGCGACCCCGTCGTCGAGGTCCGCCGGTCGCGCAAGCGCCGCCGCACGGTCGCCGCCTACCGCGAGGACGACAAGGTCGTGGTGCTCGTCCCGGCCCGGTTCACCCGCGCCGAGGAGCGGGAGTGGGTGGCCACCATGCTGGCCCGGCTCGAGCGCTCGGAGCGGCGCCGGCGTCCCAGCGACGCCGGGCTCGAGCGCCGGGCCACCGAGCTCAGCGCGAAGTTCCTCGACGGCCTCGCCGAGCCGCTGCAGGTGCGCTGGGTGGCCAACCAGAACAGCCGGTGGGGCAGCTGCACGCCCAGCGACCGGTCGATCCGGCTGTCCGTCCGGCTGCAGGGCATGCCGGCCTGGGTGATCGACTACGTCCTCGTGCACGAGCTCGCGCACCTGATCGAGGCCGGCCACACCCCGTCGTTCTGGGCCTGGGTGGACCGCTACCCGAAGGCCGAGCGGGCCAAGGGGTTCCTCGAGGGCGTCGCCGCCGCCTCGTCGCTCGACGTGGCGGCCGGGCCGCCGGACTGCTCCGACGAGGGGGCCGCTCAGATGGCCCGCGACGACCACGCCTGAGCCAGCGCGACACCGGCCGCGACCAGCTCGCGGAGCTCCGCGGACTCGGTGGGCAGGTCCCCGACCGGCCACCACCGCACGTCCAGCGACTCCTCGCTGACCTCCGGCACCGCCCCGGCGGGCGCCAGCGCGAGGAACCGTACGTCGAGGTGGGTCACCTGCGGGTGCTCGCCGCAGAAGCCCACGACGTGCGCGTCGAGGTGCAGCGGGCCGGGCACCAGCACCAGGTCCGGGACGCCGGACTCCTCGAGGCCCTCGCGCAGCGCGGCCGCCGCCAGGGTCCGGTCCTGCGGCTCGCAGTGACCGCCGAGGTGGAACCACCGGCGGGCCTTGGCGTGCAGGGTGAGCAGCACGTGCCGGTGGTCGTCGGAGAGCACCAGCACCCCGGCCGTGACGTGCGCACCGGGGCAGGAGCGCCCGAGACCGTCCGGGTGCGCCTCGAGGTGGGTCACCATCCGCTCGCGCAGCGCCTGCTGGCGGGCGTCGCCGGACCCCCACGCCCGCAGCGTCGCGAGGGCGTCGTCGTGCAGCGCGGTCACGGGGTGGGCTGACCGCCCCCGGTGCCGCCGGCGTCGCCGTCACCCGACTCGTTGTCGAGCAGCTCGGCCAGCGCGGCGTCGAACTCGTCGTCGGACAGCGCCTGGGACGCCGGCACCGAGCCCTCCTGGAAGCCGAGCGGGTCGTCCAGGTCGGCCGAGGTGGGCAGCAGGTCGGGGTGCGACCAGACCGCGTCGCGGGCGTCCTGTCCCTTGCGGGAGCGCAGCGAGCCCCACAGCGCGGAGGCGTCGCGCAGCCGGCGCGGCCGCAGCTCGAGGCCGACGAGCGCGGCGAACGTGGACTCCGCCGGCCCGCCCGCGGCGCGACGGCGGCGGACCGCCTCCTGCATCTTGGCGGCGGCCGGCATCCGGGTCTCGGTGGCCTGGCCGACGACCTCGTCGACCCAGCCCTCGACCAGCGCGAGGATCGTCTCGAGCCGGGTCAGCGCGGCCTGCTGGGCCGGTGACTTCTCGGGCTCGAACAGGCCGCCGTCGAGTGCCTCCTGGATCGAGGCCGGGTTGGTCGGGTCGATGTCGCGCATCGACGACTCGATCTTGGACATGTCGATGGTGGTGCCGCGGCCGTAGTCCTCGACCGCCGCGAGCAGGTGCCCGCGCAGCCACGGCACGTGCGCGAAGAGCCGCTGGTGGGCCGCCTCGCGCAGCGCCAGGTAGAGGAGCACGTCGTCCTGGCCGACGTCGAGGCCGTCGGCGAAGGCCGCGACGTTGACCGGCAGCAGCGCCGCCTTGCCGCCGGGTCCGAGGGGCAGGCCGATGTCGGAGGCGCTGAGCACCTCCCCGGCGAGCCCGCCGAGCGCCTGCCCGACCTGGCTGCCGAACATCGCGCCGCCGGCCTGGCCGAGCAGCCCCATCAGCGGTCCGGCCATCTGCTGCGCCTCGGGCGGGAGCGCGCCGCCCATCGCGGACACCACGTGCTCCGCCACCGGCTCGACGAGGACCTTCCAGACGTCGATGGTCTGCTCGACCCACTCGGCGCGGCTCCAGGCCGCGGACGAGGTCACGCCGGAGGCGAACTCCGTCGACGAGTCGAGCCAGTGGTCCGCGAGCCGCAGCGCGTCGGCGATCTCGCCGGCCTGCCGCTCGGTCGGGGACGGGTCCGGCTGCTCGGCCACGGTGCGGCGGGCCACGTCCTTGGCCAGCGCCCAGTTCACCGACCCCTCGTGCGGCGACATCATCGCCTGCATCTGGCTCATCAGCGCCGACAGGTCGGGCATGCCGGCGCCTCCCGGCATCCCCGGGAAGCCGCCTCCGGAGCCGCCGAGGCCGCCGAACGCGTTGAAGATCTGCTCGAACGGGGTGCCCTTGAAGGGGTTGGGCTGCTCGTCGTCCGGACGGTCGCCTGGCTCGTTCGTCATGCCCCCAAACTACTCGCCGCGTCCAACGGGCGGCGCACCGTGTGGGTACGCTCGACGCGTGACCACCGACCTGCCCGTCGTACGCCTCGTCGACATCCGGGAGACCCCGCTCGACGTGGCCGAGGTGCTCGCCGCCCTGGCCGACCGGGCCGCCGGGGGAGTGGACGTGTTCGTCGGCACCGTCCGCGACCACGACCACGACCAGGGCGTCACCGGCCTGGACTACTCCGCGCACCCGACCGCGATGCAGCGGCTGGTCGAGGTCGCGGAGCGGATCGCCGAGAAGTACGACGTGATCGCGGTCGCCGCGGTGCACCGGGTCGGCCGGCTCGCGATCGGCGACGCCGCCGTCGTGGTGGCCACCGCTGCCGCGCACCGGGGCGAGGCCTTCGAGGCCTCCCGCGCACTCATCGACGAGCTCAAGGCGTCGGTGCCGATCTGGAAGCACCAGGTCTTCACCGACGGCACCGACGAGTGGGTCGGCACGCCGTAGGGCGTGGCTCACCGGCAACCCGCGTCGCGCTGCCTAGGCTGCCGACGTGGAGATCCTGGCGTGGTTGGTGCCCTCGGGCGTGGTCCTCGTGATCGCGATGGTCTGGGCCGCCTGGGCGGGCCGTCCCCAGCGCGAGGAGACCGACCGCACCGGCGCCGCCTACGAGAAGTTCGCGGCGGCGATCGTCCGCGAGCACCCCGGAGCCGGTCGCGCGGGACCCGTCGCGGCCCGCGACCGGAGCACCGGCATCGCCGTCCGGCCGTCCCGGTCCGGCACCCCGCGTCCCTCCGGCCAGGACGGCACCCGACGCTCCGCATAGTTGTGGTGTGATGAGAAGGTTGCGGCATGAACCGCCGCAGCCTGGCCAGCATCTCGGTGTTCAGCCTGCTGGTCGCCCTGGTCGCGGTCGCTGCCTTCCTCCCGGTGCCCTACGTCACCGAGAGCCCCGGTCCGACGATCAACGTCCTCGGGAAGTCGAAGGACCAGCCGATCATCTCGGTGAGCGGCCACAAGACCTTCCCGACCGAGGGTGACCTGCGGCTGACGACGGTGTCGGTGACCAACCCGACCCACCGGATCGGGCTCGGCGAGGCGCTCGCCGCCTGGTTCGACGGTGCCCGGGCGGTCTACCCGCGCGACGTGATCTACCCACCGGAGCAGAGCGCCGACGAGGTCGAGAAGCAGAGCGCCGGGGAGATGGTCAGCTCCCAGGACTCCGCCAAGGTCGCCGCGCTGCGCGCGCTGGGCTACCACCTGCCGACCACGGTGAAGGTCGTCTCGGTGAGCAAGGGGGCGCCGGCCCGGGGCCGGCTGCGGCCCGGCGACGTCATCACCCGCGTGGACGGCACGCCCACCAGGAACGCCCAGGCGGTCACCCGTGCCGTCCAGGCGGCCGGTGCGGGCACGCCCGTCACCCTCGAGGTCCGCCGGGGCGGGGCGACGAAGACCGTGACGGTGACCCCCCGCGGCATCGCCCGACGACCCGTCCAAGGCGCTGCTGGGCATCCAGATCCAGCCCTCCTACGACTTCCCGTTCGACGTCGAGGTGCGGCTCGGCGACGACATCGGCGGCCCCAGCGCGGGGCTGATCTTCTCCCTCGGCGTCTACGACACCCTGACGCCCGGCTCCCTGACCGGGGGAGCCAACATCGCCGGAACGGGAACCATCAGTGCCGACGGACGCGTTGGACCCATTGGAGGCATCCAGCAGAAGATCGTGGCCGCCGCGGACGCGGGCGCCAAGATCTTCCTCGTGCCTCCGGCCAACTGCGACTCGGCCCTCCACGCCGACGTGACGAAGGACGACATCTTGCTCGTGAAGGCTGCCACCCTGAAGAGTGCGGTCGCGTCGCTGAAGGCCTACGCCCAGGACCCGTCCGCCGACCTGCCCTCCTGCCGATGAGCGAGGAGCAGACGCCGACCCCGCCGGCGGGCCCCGAGGTCGACCCGGTGCTGCGCGCCGCCGTACGCGAGATCGAGGAGCACGCCTCCGAGGCCGGCTGGGACCAGCCCGCCCGGCTCTACGCGCTCGTCCCCACCACCGACCTGCTCGCCCGCGAGCCCGCGCTGGCGGCGGCGATGGGGCTCGAGGAGTCCACCGCCGCGGGGTCGCTGACCCCGATCGAGCAGGACGAGGTGCCGGTCGACAAGCCGCTGGAGTCGGTGCTGGAGCAGATCATGTGGCCCGCCGAGGTGTTCGGCTGCGCCGCGGTGGTCGAGCGCCTCGTGCTGCCCCCCCGAGGCCGACCAGCAGATGCCCGACGACCCGCGCAGCGCCGAGGAGTACGCCGCCGCGCACCCGGACCGCCAGGAGGTGCGGATCGTCGCGGGCGCGACCCGCGACGGGTCGACGTACTGCGCCCTGCGGATGCGGTCCCACGACGACGCCTTCTCCGTGCTGGAGTCACCTGACCTGGTGCCGGCACTCCTAGAGTTGGTGCGCAGCACCCTCGAGAACTGAAACCCGGACGGGACGGAAAGAGCCAGCGTGAGCGGAATCTTCGACGACGGCACCCCCGAGCGGCCCCGACGCGTGCCACCACCGGGGTCCCAGCAGCGGTCCCGGGCGCTGATCGGGACGATCATCGTGCTGGTCGTGGCGTTCTTCCTGGTGTCGGTGTTCACCGGGGTCTGGACCGACCGGCTGTGGTTCAGGAGCGTCGGCTACTCCGGGGTGTTCACCAAGGTGCTCGGCACCAAGGTGCTGCTGTTCCTGGTCTTCGGCCTGACGATGGGCGTCGTGGTGGCGGCCAACGTCGCGGTGGCCTACCGGTTCCGGCCGCTGTTCCGCCCGGCGTCCCAGGAGCAGGTCAACCTCGACCGCTACCGCGAGGTCGTCGACCCGCTGCGCAAGTGGCTGCTGATCGCGATCGCCCTGGTCCTGGGCCTGTTCGCCGGCGGCTCCGGCGCCGGCCAGTGGCGGCAGTTCCTGCTCTGGCGGCACCGTTCGCCGTTCGGCACCACCGACCCGTACTTCCACAAGGACGTCGGCTTCTACGTCTTCGACCTGCCCTGGCTGCACTACCTGGTCGACTTCGGCCTGGCGGTCACGGTGCTCAGCCTGATCGCTGCCGCGGTCGTGCACTACCTGTTCGGCGGGATCCGGCTGCAGTCCAAGCGGGACCGGCTGTCGGGCGCCGCGCAGGTCCAGATCTCCGTGCTGGCCGGCCTGTTCGTGCTGATCAAGGGCGCCGACTACTGGCTCGACCGCTACAACCTCACCACCGACAGCGGCGGCCTGTTCACCGGCGTGGGCTACACCGACCAGAACGCCGTGCTGCCCGCCAAGACGATCCTGACGTTCATCGCGATCATCTGCGCGATCCTGTTCTTCGCCAACGTGCTGCGCCGCACCTGGCTGCTGCCGTCGGTCGGCCTCGTGCTGCTGGTGCTCTCCTCGATCCTGCTCGGCGTCATCTGGCCCGGCATCGTGCAGCAGTTCCAGGTCAAGCCCTCCGAGCCGGACAAGGAGGCGCCGTACATCGCGGCGAACATCAAGGCCACCCGCGACGCCTACGACATCGCCGGCACCAAGGTCACCGAGTACGACGCCAACCAGACCCTCAGCCAGTCGCAGCTGCGCTCGGACACCGAGTCGCTGCCGGGCATCCGGCTGCTCGACCCGGCGCTCGTCTCCGAGGCGTTCGAGCAGCTCCAGCAGGTGCGCGGCTACTACAGCGTCGCCCCGGTGCTCGACGTGGACCGCTACCAGGTCGACGGCCGCACCCGCGACATGGTCGTCGCGGTCCGCGAGCTCGACCAGAACGGCCTGCCCGACGGCCAGCGCAACTGGGCCAACGAGCACACCGTGTACACCCACGGCTACGGCGTCGTCGCGGCCTACGGCAACCAGCAGGACAAGAACGACAACCCCGTCACCGGCAACGACGGCAAGCCGGTCTGGGCAGAGCGGGACCTGCCGCCCAAGGGCGACCTGACGAACATGTTCCCCAACGGCTACCAGCCGCGGATCTACTTCGGCGAGAAGAGCACGACGTACGCCATCGTCGGCAAGGCTCCCGGCGGCAAGAACGTCGAGCTCGACCTCCCCGAGGGGCAGGGCGCGAACTCGCGGACCAACACCTACGAGGGCCAGGCCGGCGTGCCGGTCGGCGGGCTGTTCAACAAGCTGATGTACGCCATCAAGTTCAGCGAGCCGAACATCGTGCTGTCCAGCCGGGTGAACGCGAACTCCAAGATCCTCTACGACCGGGCGCCGCGCGAGCGGGTGCAGAAGGTCGCGCCGTGGCTCACCGTCGACGGCGACTCCTACCCCGCGGTCGTCGACGGCCGGGTCAAGTGGATCCTCGACGGCTACACCACGACCGACCACTACCCGAACAGCGAGAAGGACTCGCTGCGGTCCATGACGTCGGACGCGCTGAGCCCCAACACGACGTACGCCACGCTGCCCACCGACGAGATCAACTACATGCGCAACTCGGTCAAGGCTGTCGTCGACGCGTACGACGGCAGCGTGAAGCTGTACCAGTGGGACGACAAGGACCCGATCCTCAAGGCCTGGGAGGGCGCGTTCCCCGGCATCGTGGAGCCGAAGTCCAAGATCTCCCCGGACCTGCTCGCGCACATGCGCTACCCCGAGGACATGTTCAAGGTGCAGCGCAACATGCTGGCGACGTACCACGTCACGAACCCGAAGACGTTCTACGGCGGCACGGACCAGTGGAAGGTGCCCGAGGACCCGGAGAACAAGGCCAACAAGCAGCCTCCGTACCGCCTCTCGGTGCGCACCCCGTCGGGTGGCCCGGACCCGGTGTTCTCCCTGACGTCGGTGTTCGTGCCGCAGAAGCGGCAGAACCTCGCGTCGTTCATCTCCGTGGACGCGGACGCCGGCCAGAAGGACTACGGCACGATCCGGATCCTGCGGCTGCCGAGCAACACGCAGATCCCCGGCCCCTCGCAGATCGCCAACCTGTTCGGCGCCGACAGCGACATCCAGGACAAGCTGCTCGCGTTCACGCGGACCAACTCGACCGCACTGTTCGGCAACCTGCTGACCCTGCCGGTCGGTGACGGCCTGCTCTACGTGCAGCCGCTCTACACCCAGCGCAAGACCGGCGAGGGCCGTTACCCGGTGCTCCGCTACGTCCTGGTGTCGTTCGGCGAGAAGGTCGGCATCGGCAACACGCTGACGGAGGCGCTCAACGACGTGCTCGGCCTCGCGCCCGACGCGCCCAGCGGTGCCGACACCGGCGGCACGACCGGGTCCGGCGGCACCACGGGCGGGGGAGCGGTCTCCAGCGACGTACGCCAGCTCCTGCAGCAGGCCGAGACCAAGTTCGCCACCGCGCAGAAGGCGTTGCAGTCCGGCGACCTCGAGGGCTACGCCAAGGCTCAGGGCGAGGCGCGCGACCTGGTGCAGCAGGCCATCGCCGCGGCGAACAAGGCCACCCCGACGCCGTCCCCGTCGGCGACGCCCTCGCCCTCCGGCTCGTCGAGCCCGTCCCCGTCCGCCTCACCGAGCAACTGACCGCTCCGCGGCCGGCCGAGCACCCTCGGCCGGCCGCGGAACGGCTGGTCGAGCTTGTCAAGGCCACCCCGTCGTCGCACGATTTTGAGTCCGCACCGGTGTCCCGTAAGGTTGGGTTCACCGACGCGGGGTGGAGCAGTTCGGTAGCTCGCTGGGCTCATAACCCAGAGGTCGCAGGTTCAAATCCTGCCCCCGCTACCACCGCTGGCCTGGGACTTAGTCCCAGGCCAGTTTTGTTTTCCGGCTGCTTCCTCGACCTGGCGTCCAAGAATGCGTCCGTGCGATGTCGGGTCGATGTCAGTGCCGATGATCAGCGCGGCGACCGTGTCGGCCGCGGACTGGTCCATGCCCGGCAGGACGTGGGCGTAGGTCTGCAGCGTGAAGGCGACGGTGGAGTGGCCGAGCCGCTCACTGATCACCTTCGGCGATATGCCAACCCAGAGATGGCGTCCGGTCCGGAGCGGACCCGCGGACTGATCGAGCTGCTCGATAGGCATGGCGTCGACATCGCAGGGCTGCAGGAGTTCCAGCGACCGCAGTACCGTACGTTCGCTCAGTTGGCCGGCAGCCGTTACGGCGTCTACAGCCCACCCGGCGACACCGAGAACTCGGTCGTATGGCGGCGTGACCGGTGGTCGCTCGTGCGAGCAGCGACACTTACGATCCCGTACTTCGACGGGCACCCGCGCCAGATGCCCATCGTCACCCTGCGTTCGCTTGCGAGCGATACCGGCGTCACGATCCTGAACGTCCACAACCCTGCTGACAGGAGCCCGATACCCGCGCCAGGGTGGATGGCGTGCGGTGGCAGTGGACCGAGAGTTGAAGGTGGTTCGCCACCTGCATTCCATGGGCCAATCAGTGGTTGTCACCGGCGACATGAACGATCGGGAAGACGTGTTCTGCCGGTTCACCTCTGATGGCCTGACGCAAGCAAGCAGCGGTCAGGGGGATGGCGCGACCTGCGTCCCGACTGCCGAGAATGGGATCGACTGGATCTTCGGCACTGCCGGACTCACCTTCGCGGATGACGGTGCGGATCGGGATTCGCTGGTGCGTGCGACGAGCGATCATCCGTTCCGTCACGTCCGCATGCTGGTTCCGGGGTGATGGGTCGAATGACTGAGCTGCTGAGTTCAAGAGCAGGTTTCGAGGGCTAGCTTAACCCTACGAACCAGCGCCCCTCACTCTGAAGCGGCCCCGGCTTAGTACCGCGTCTTGCTGGACTTCGGCGAGTAGCGCGGGCACGCTCGCGTGTTGGTCGCGGGTCTTCATACAGAGGAAAGTTGAGCCACATGGCGAAGAAGGTGCTCACGGTCGGGGAGATCCTCGTCGAGATCGTAGCCACCACCAAGGGAGACGGATTCGGCGAACCCCAGCCCCTTATCGGTCCGTTTCCTTCCGGTGCACCGGCGATCTTCATCGACCAAGTTGGCCGACTCGGCACGCCGGCGGCCATCATTTCCCGTGTTGGCAATGACGATTTCGGTCGGCTCAACCTTGATCGGCTGGCCGCAGACGGGGTCGACGTCTCGGGAGTCGAGGTGGCGAAGGGCGAGGTCACGGGCTCGGCCTTCGTCCGCTACCGACCCGACGGCTCGCGCAAGTTCGTCTACAACATCGCGCACAGTGCGACCGGCAGGCTGGTGCTCACGCCTGCAGGTGAGGCGTTATTGGAGAGCTGTGACCACCTGCATGTCATGGGCACCGCGCTCTCAGTGTCCGGTCTGGCGGACGTGGCGCGAGAGGCCATCGCGCGCATCAAGGCGCGGGGTGGAACACTGAGTTTCGATCCCAACTTGCGGCGCGAGATCCTCGAGACACCCGGGCTGCGTCAGGCACTCGAAGAGGTGCTCGCCCACAGCGACCTCTTCCTACCTTCGGGCGAGGAGATCTATCTCTTCACCGAAGCGGACGATGAGGCCGCCGCGGTGGCTGAGCTCCTTCGCCGCGGTGTCGGCGAGATTGTGATCAAGCGCGGAGATCGGGGAGCAAGCCACTTCGACGCGCACGGCCGCACCGACGTGGCTCCCCTCTGGGTCGACGAGGTAGACCCGACCGGGGCCGGCGACTGCTTCGGGGGTGCCTTCGTCAGCCTCTGGCTAGCAGGCGCTTCGCCCGAGACCGCACTTCGTTACGCCAATGCTGCAGGCGCCCACGCGGTCACTGAGATCGGGCCGATGGAGGGCGCCGCCACCCGAGACCAACTCGATGCCTTGCTTGGGTTGACGAAAGGATGACTCAATGCACCTGAACCCACTCCACGACATCGGCATATGGCTCGACCGGCCGGCCCATCGGGGATCCCTCCGTCTGCTCGGCACATCCTCTGGTGCTTGAGGCATCGATGCGCGCCACTCTCGGCTGCGAAAGAACTGAGATCCCGGGGATTTTCCCTGTGGCGCGGGCTGTGGTGGTAACTCGCCGCCAAGGGGGCGGACTCCGAGTCGCCCGCCCGCCCTTGGCGGGCGCATGCCCGAGCACTGGATCAGTCACGGGAACCTCGGGCCGGCTCCCCTTGCCAGAGGTCGGCACTTGCAAGCGTTTCCGCGCGCGGTCTCTGTCCATGCCAATCCGAGTTCAGGGGCCCCTTTGGTGCTCCTTGAGGACTCGCTTGTGTGAGCACGGACGGCCGTGGGCCAGCGCCGTCATGCCGTCCCTTCCGAGGGTGCAAGCCAATCGACCGCGCGTCGGGCGACCGCAGCGCCGACGAGTGCCAGCGCCGCGGCCGTCAAGAACACTGCTGTCGGCGAGTGCTGGTATGTGATGCCGCCCAGAGACGCGCCCACCATCGGCGCGAGCCCCATGAGCGTCGTCTGCAGCAGCGCCTGACCGGTGCCCTGCTGGTGTGCGGGCAGCAGGGACCCGACGGCAGTGACGAGACTGACGTAGAATAGTGCGTAGCCAGCGCCCCGCAGGACACTCGCAGCCACGAGCAGCCACGGATCGGTCAGCACGCCGTAACAGGCGAGCGAAAGCGCGAAGACCGCGCCGCCGCCCAGGAACATGGCGCCGGGGCCAACGAGATGGTGCCACCAGCCGACCGACCGCATGAAGGGGATCTCTGTGAGTGCGCCGGCCACGGAGGCGGCCGCAACTGCGCTCACGCCACCGCCCAACGCGGTGAGACGCAGCGGCAAGACGGTCATCGAGCCGCCCATCGCCACTCCGAACAGCCACGCGCCCGCGAGCAGAAGGACAAAGCGCGCGGCCAAGACGTCCCGCCAGCCCGCCGGCGCCGCCGCCCGCGGGCGCACGGGTGCCCTCAGCCCGCGCACCGCCGCGACCTCCAGCAGCAACACTGCCGGGTAGGCGAGCAGCACGAGTGCCAAGGACGTGCGTGCCAGCAGGACGCCCCAGCCGGCGACGGCGACCGCGAAGCCCGCGCTCGACCACAGCCGGATCGACCCGTACCGCTGCCGCGCCGACCGACCGAGGAGACCCACGGCCAGGGCATCGGCCAGTGCTTCGCCAGGCGCTCGCATGGCCGCCAGCAAAGCAGCGGAGACGAGCACCGCGGGCAACCAACCACCTGCGCACAGCAGGACGACGCTCGCCAGCGCCGCCGCGAAGCACGAGAGTCGAAGTGCCTGTTGCGCACCATGTCTGCGATCGGCCCAGGCTCCCCAGACGGGGACTGCCACGACACCCACGGCAGCCATGAGACCGAGCACCAGGCCCACGCCGGACGGCGACAAGCCCCGCCACGCCAGGTACAGCGCCAGGTACGGCATGAGGGTGCCGATGCCGCCGCCGGACGCGGCGAAGACGGCCTTCAGCCGTCGCAGCGCCTCGGGACCCCCGGCATCGGTCGGGGCGACGGTGGGAAGCCCCGTGCCGGGATCGGTCACCGCAGGCGGTCGAAGCCGTGGATCCGGACGCCCTTGACGACCCGATTGACCTCACCGTCGGGGAACGGGTTGTCGGCGGTCAGGCCCGAGGCCATGGAGCAGTGCAGGCCGAGGTACTGGGCGAACAGCACGGCAGGCAGGGCAAGGGCGGAGTCCGGCAGGCCAACGGCGTCCGGCACCAGCCAGGGCGTCGCTGCGCTGGCGGCGTCGCCGTGGTCTGCGGTGATGGCCAGAACGTCCTTGTCATCGCGTGTCCCGCGCAGCTCGTCCAGCAGGTCGAGATCGTAAGCGCGGGTGTACGGGTCGTTGGACAGGTACACCACCACCAGGCTGCGGTCGTCCAGGACCGACTTTGGACCGTGCCGGAAGGCGAGCGGCGAGTCGCCCACGGCTACCACCTGCCCAGCGGTTAGCTCCAGCAACTTAAGGGCGGACTCGTGCGCCAGCCCCTCGAGGGCCCCGCTGCCCAGGTACACCACTCGCTCATAGCTGCGTTCGGCGAGTTCGCGGGTGGCAGCGGCCCACCCCGGCCCGACGGCGTCGCCGATGTCGGCGAGCCGCTCCGCGAGACCGTGGTCGTTGCTCGGGTCCAGGGCCAGCAGGGCAGAGAGCGTCATGCACGTGAAGCTCGACGTCATGGCGAACCCCTGGTCGTGAGCACCCTCAGGCATGAGCACGACGCGGGCGTCGTCGCGGTCGCCGTACCGGCGGCCCAGCTCGCCCTCGGCGTTGCAGGTGAGCACGAGGTGCTGCACGTCGGTCAGCAGCTGGTCGGCGAGCTCGGCTGCGGCAACGCTCTCGGGGCTGTCGCCGGACCGGGCGAACGACACCAGCAGCGTGGGCACGTCGTCGTCGAAGCAGTCCAGCGGACCGGCCACGACGTTGGTGGTCGCGATGGCGTCGACCCGGCGACGCCCGGCCCGTCGCGCCGCCGGTGCCACCAACTGGCCGGCGAACGCGGACGTCCCGGCACCGGTGAGGACGACCCTGGCACCTGTTTGCGCCAGCGCGTCGCCGACGAAGGCCGCCACCTCCGGCCCGACGCTGCCGGGGACCTGGCGCCAAAGGGATGGTTGCTGCGTGATCTCGCGGGTGGTGTGCTTCGCCCCGTGGACGACGTGCTCACCGACGGGGGACACCTCAGACATCACGCGTTCATCTCCCGGGCAGGAATGGTCGCTGAACACGCGCCGGCGTACTCGCGCAGCACGTTCCTCACGTGGTGGAGCACCAGCGTGATGTCCTCCCGCACCTCACCCAGGATGGGTGCGCCGCCCTCACGGTCGCACCGACGTGCGCAGCGCCTCGGGCAGCAGGTCGCCGTGCGCCTCGGTCATCGCGTCACACAGGTCCCAGATGTCGTCGACGCGCAGGCTTGCCGACGCGTTGGGATCGACCATCGCAGCCTGCCGCACCAGCCGGGGGTCGCCCTCCAGGGCCGCGCGTACGGTCAGCTCACCCACCGCTAGGAAGGCCGCGTTCAGTGCGGCGCACTGGGAAGGAAGCGAGCCCATCGCCTGCGGGTGCAGACCGAGGTCGTCGACCGAGCACGGCACCTCGACCGCGGCACCACGGGGCAGGTTGTCGATCAACCCGTGGTTGATCACGTTGGCGTGGATGGTGCGGGGCGTTCCAGTCACCATGGAGTGGATCACCTGCGGTGCGTACTCGGTCGCGCTGCTCTCGAGCGGCAGGGTCTCGCCGGCCGCCAGCGCGCGACGGGTCTCCTCGTACTCCGCCACGTTCTCCTCGCTGATGCCGAGGTAGACGTCCACCGGGATGCGCAGACGCTCCACCTCGCGCTGGTCGCGCAGGTACCACGAGACGTACTCCGAGGAGTGCTCGCTCGTCTCGGTGGGGTAGTAGCCCAGACGGCGGTACATGTCGACCCGGACGCGTCGCCGCAGCTGCTCGTCCTGGGCGATGCGCTCGTTCAACCGGGGGTACAGGTCCTCGCCGTCGTGACGCCAGTCGAGCAGCCACGCCTGGTGGTTCACCCCGGCGGCTCGGTAGCTCGTTCCCTCGAGCGGCACCCCCACCACGTCGCAGAGGCCGGCGACGGTCCAGTAGACGCTGTGGCACAGGCCGACAGCCTTGACCGTGGGTGCCACCTGCGACAGCCACCAGATGTTCATCGCCATCGGGTTGGTGTAGTTGAGCAACCAGGCGTCCGGGCAGACCTCCCGCATGTCCTCGGCGATGCCGGTGAGCACGGGGAAGGTCCGCAGCGCCCGGAAGATCCCGCCGACGCCCAGGGTGTCGGCGATGGTCTGGCGGAGCCCGAACCGGGCAGGGACCGTGAAGTCCGTGCGGGTCGCCTCGATGCCGCCGACCTGCACCATGTTGATCACGAAGTCCGCACCCTCGAGAGCAGCTCGGCGCTCCTTGGTGGCGGTGATCGTGGGACGGGCGCCGCGTTGCTCGGCCACCTGACGGGCCATGCCCTCGGCGGTGCTGAGCCGGTCGGGGTCGATGTCGTGCAACGCGATGGTCGCGTCGGCGAGCTCGGGGAAGCCGAAGAGGTCGGAGAGCAGCTGGCGCGTGAAGACGACGCTGCCGGCGCCGACGAAGGCGATGGTGGTCATAAGCTCCATCCGGGTCTGTCCGGCCAGGGTGGGCGCGGACGGGTACAGTCTCGGTGTGTTCGATATCTCGGACACTGTTCGGAGTGCTGTCATAGCCTGCTCGGGCTGGGTCGAGGTGTCAAGGAGGCAGGAGTGCCGAACGGCAACCGTGCAGAGGTGGAGGCGTTGCGGCACCGGCCGATCCGCCCCGAGGAGAAAGGTTTCGGTGGCCCCCGTCATCGGACGGCGACGACAGCCGCGGAGCTCTTGCTGTCGGGCACCCGCGCCGCCGACGGCTGGTTGGGCAGTCCTCGGGCGGTCGTGCGCGTGTCGGCGCTGGAGCACAACATCGCCACGATGGCGCGGTACTGCCGGGACCACGGCGTCGACCTATACCCGCACGGCAAGACGACGATGGCACCACAGGTCGTCGCGGCCCAGCTCGACGCCGGATCGGCCGGAGTGACCGTCGCCACCGTCGCGCAGCTGCGAGTCTTCCAGGCGCACGGGCTCGGTCCCGGCCTCGTCGCCAATCAGGTCGTCGACGAGGCCGGCGCCTCCTGGCTGGGACGCACCCTCGCGGACCACGGGCAGGTCGCCGCCAGCTGTTACGTCGACAGCGTCGAGGGAGCGACCAGGCTGGACCGGCTGGTGGCGGCGGCTCGCGGGGCCGGCACGACGGCGCGTCTGGGCGTCCTGGTCGAGCTCGGGCACGCCGACGGGCGCACCGGCGCCCGCACCCTGCACCAGGCCCAGCAGGTGGCCGAGGCGGTGGCGGCCTCCAAGGCGCTGGAGCTGGTCGGGGTGGCGGGCTACGAGGGCTCCCTCGTCCGAGAGACGCCTTCGGAGGCTGCGCGGGCGGCGCGCGAGTTCTGTCTGGGCCTCGGCGACCTCGCCGGCCGGCTCCTGGCCCGCGGGCTGCTGCCCGAGCGTCCGATGGTCAGCGCCGGCGGCTCGGCGTACTTCGACGCGGTGGTCGACGCGCTCGCGGGGGAGGACGCTTGGCGGCTGGTCCTGCGCAGTGGCTGCTACGTCACGCACGACCACGGTCTCTACCACGACCTCTCGCCCTTCGAACGGTCCGACGAGGGCTACACCCTGCGACCGGCGCTGCAGGTCTTCGCCCCGGTGCTGTCGAGGCCCGAGGACGGCACGGTCGTGATCGGCGCGGGCCGGCGGGACGCCTCTTCGGACGGCGCGCTGCCGGTGGTGCTCGCCGCCCGGCGCGGCGACCGTCAGCTCGACGTGCGTGGTGTCCGGACCCTGCGGCTCTTCGACCAGCACCTCGTCGCCGCGACGCCGTCCAGCGGCTGCGAGCTCGAGCCCGGCGACGAGGTCCAGCTGGGCATCTCGCACCCCTGCACCACCTTCGACAAGTGGCGCTGGATACCCGTCGTTGACGACGACGACCGGATCGTCGACGTGCTGCGCACGTTTTTCTAAAGGACGCCCTCGCGCAACGTCAGCGGGTCGCCTGGCGCACCCGCTGACGTTGCGCGCCGAGTCCCTCGATGCTGAGCTCGACCACGTCGCCCTCCTGCAGGTACTGGGGCGGGTTCATGCCCATGCCCACACCGGGCGGAGTGCCGGTGTTGATGAGGTCGCCGGGCTCAAGCACCATGAACTGGCTCAGGTAGCGCACCACCTCGAGCACGGGGAAGATCATCGACTCGGTCGAGCCTTCCTGGCGCGTCCGGCCGTTGACTGCCAGGGTCAGCCCGAGCCGCTGCGGCTCGAGCACCTCGTCAGGCGTCACCAGCCAGGGACCGAGCGGGTTGAACGTCTCGCAGGACTTGCCCTTGACCCACTGGCCGCCCCGCTCGAGCTGGAAGTGCCGCTCCGACACGTCGTGCGAGACGCAGTAGCCGGCGATGATGTCGGCCGCGTCCTGCTCGCTTGCGAGGTACCGGCCGGTGCCGCCGATGACGACGCCCAGCTCGACCTCCCAGTCGGTCTTGGTGCCGCCGACGGGGATCAGCACGTCGTCCTCCGGGCCGATGACGGTGCTCGGCGCCTTGAAGAAGACGACCGGCTCTGCTGGCAGCTCCATGCCGGACTCCTGGGCGTGGACCGCGTAGTTCAGGCCGATGCACACGACCTTGCCGGGCCGTGCGACGGGCGCGCCCCAGCGCGGGATCGAAGCCGCGGGATGCCTGGGTAGGTCGTCGCGATCCTCGATGTCGCGGGCCAGGGTCCGTAGACCACCGCTCGCGAGGAAGGCTGCGTCGAAGTCTCCGACCACATCGGTGACGTCGACCACGACGTCGTCGCGCAGCACGCCCGGGCGCTCGTGGCCGACGGGCCCGAACCTGACCAGCTTCACATCTGTTTCCTCTCCTCGTGGGTGCCGGCGTGCTTGCCGGCCGATGTGCCGGCTCAGCCGGCGAAGGTACTGGGCGCCAGGCCCTGAACTCCTGGCCGGCAGCGGAAGACCGAACCGGCCAGAGGCTGCTCGGTCAGCTGCGCGGGGGACAGGCCGTCCCGTGCGGTCGTGACATACAGCTCGGCCAGCCCGTCGCCGCCGAACGTGACGCTCGTGACCAGGTCGACCGGCAACCTGACCTCGCGGTCGAGCTCGCCCCGCGGCGTGTATCGGCGTACGCAGCCGCCACCCCACAGCGCCAACCACAGGTATCCCTCGGCGTCCACCGTGAGGCCGTCAGGCAGCCCGTCGCGAGGCATCAGCTCGACCAGGGTGGTGCGCCCGACGATGGAGCCGTCCGCCGGATCCAGCTCGAGCCGGTCGAGGCTGCCACGGCCGGTGTCGACGTAGTACATCTCCGTGCCGTCCGGCGACCAGGCGATGCCGTTGGAGTTCGTCACGCCGGCCAGCACCTCGCGAACGCTGCCGTCGGCGTCGAACCGGTAGAGCGCAGCCCGTCCGGTCGTCTCGTCGTAGGACAACGTCCCCGCCCAGAAATGGCCGAAGGGGTCGCAGGCGCCGTCGTTGAAGCGCGTCCCAGGACCCTGGCCGGGCGCCGGGACCACGTCGCCCTCCGGCCGCCAGGCGCCGTCGAGCAGCAGGAACCCGCGCTCGACCGCAGCGACCCAGCCGCCGTGCGCACGAGGGGCGACGGCCCCGACCGGAGTCCCCAGGAGGTGCCGCGCGCTGGTCCCGGACACCGGGTCGACCACGTTCACCGCTCCCGCCAGGATGTCGACCCAGACGAGGGTCTTCGTGCCGACGTCCCAGCAGGGCCCTTCGCACAGGTCTCCGGCGCCGTGGACGAGGACGTCGTCCTGGGTCAGCACGCTCACAAGCGGATCACGGCTTTCACCGGGTCCTGCGCGCCGCCGGCCAGCTCCATGAAGATCCTCTGGGAGTCCTCCATGTCGATCGCGGTAGCCCACCCCAGGTCGAGGGATGCCGCCAGGCGAACTGCGTCCGCGAAGTCCTCGGGGCTGTAGGCGAACGACCCCACGACGCGCTTCTCGCCGCGCACCAGGCCGTTGCCGTCGAAGCCGGCCGCAGCCTCGGCGAGACCGAGCCACACGCTGGTCCCGCCCGGGCGCACGTGCTCGACAGCGGAGGCGCGGGTCTGCGCCGACCCGACCGCGTCGACGACGACGTCGTACTCGCCTTCCAGTTCCTCCGCGCAGACAGCGGCCCCCAGCCGGCCGGCGAGCACGAGCCGGAAGCCGGAACGGTCGACGACCGTCACCTCGCCGAGCTGCTCGTGCGCGGCGACCAGCAGGCTCACGAGGCCGATGGCACCGGCCCCGATCACGGCGACCCGCCCGATCCCGCCCTGCTCGACCTGCCGCCAGGCGTGCACGGCGTTGGCCAAGGGCTCGATGAGGGCGGCGGTTTCCCAGGTCATCTCGTCGGGGATGACGTGCACGGCCCCCGCAGGTACGGTGACACGCTCCGCGAAGCCTCCGGCCAGGTGCACGCCCAGCAGCTCGCGACGGCGGCACAGCTCGGGCTTGCCGCGGTGGCACAGGTCGCACTCGCCGCAGCTCAGCAGCGGGTTCACCACGACACGTCGGCCATCCGGTGTCTCGCCGGCGAACTCATGACCCATCACCAGGGGCGGCCGGCGGAAACCGACGCTGCGAAACCCGTGCAGCTCGCTGCCGCAGATGCCGCTGGCCCGGACCGTGACCGGCACCCAGCCGTCACGAGCCCCCGGGGTGGCGACGTCCCGAAGCTCCATGGCTCCTGGGCCGGTGAAGACAAGGGCCCGCATGGTCTGCTGCGCTACGGTCACCGGGCACCCTCTGCCACGACGTCGATCTCGACCAGGATGCCCAGCAGCTGCGAGCCGACCGTCGTCCGCACCGGGTACGGCTGGGGCACGAGGCGCCGGTAGACGGCGTCGAACCCCGCGAAGTCGCGCTCGAGATGAGCAAGGTGGACCGTGCTCTTCAAGATGTGCGACAGGTCCAGGCCGACCGCGCCCAGCGCGCGTTCCACGTTCGCCAGGGTCGCCTCGGTCTGGGCCTCGATGCCTTCGGGGAACGCGCCCGTCTCGGGGTCGTGCGGTCCGAAGCCTGCGGTGAACGTCAGCTGGCTGGTCTGCGTGACATGGCTGTAGGCGCCTCCCGGCGCGGGTAGCTGGTCAACCACGTGCGAGGTGTGGGTCATGGGTCCTCCTGGTCTGCGACGGGTGGGTGAACGGTGCGAGGGCGTGCGGGCGCTAGGGCCTGCCCTTACATGACGGCGGTCTGGCCCCCGTCGACGACGAGCTCGGTGCCTGTGATGAACGAGGCGTCGTCGGAGGCGAGGAAGGCGTAGGCAGCAGCGATCTCCTGCGGCATGCCTGTACGCCGCAGAGGGACGTTCTCGCGGCCGTAGGTCTCGATGAAGTCCGGGGCGATACGAGCCGCGATCGTCTCGTTCAGCGCCGTACGGACGAACCCGGGGCAGAGTGCGTTGACACGGATGCCGTGCTCCGCGAGCTCGACCGCCATGGTCTTGGTCAGCAGCAGCACACCGGCCTTGGAGGCGTTGTAGTGCGTGTAGTCCTGTTCCGCCGCGAGACCGTTGGTCGACGACATGTTGATGATCGCGCCGCCGGTGCCTTGCTCGACCAGGAGCCGCGCGACCCCTTGTCCGACGAGGAACATCCCGCGGAGGTTGACCGCGAGCATGCGGTCCCAGTGCTCGGCGGTGATCTGGAGGAACGGTTCGCGCCACGCGGTACCGGCGTTGTTCACCAGGACGTCCACGCCGCCCAGCACCCGGCTGGCCGTCTCGACCAGCGAGGTTGCGCCGTCCTCCTGGCTGACGTCGGCCGCCACACCGTGCACGTCGCCGGCATCCCTCAGGGCGTGCACCGCACGCTCGACCTCGTCCGGTTCCAGGCCACCGATGACCACGGCGCACCCTTCCTCGACGAACCGACGGGCCGCCGCCGCCCCGATGCCGCTGCTGCCACCGCTGACGAGGACTCGCTTGCCGTGCAGACCGCGCACCCGAACCTCCTCCTGCGTTCGACATGCTGAACGCGTGTCGATATCCTGACTCACGCTACTGACGGTGCGGGCTGGCTGTCAAAGCTCTGGTGGTCCCTGTGCGAGGTTTGACGCGCATGGTCCGCCCTCCTACAGTCCAAGCACGATCCGCCACCACACAGAGAACGGGGTGCGTCATGGGCCGCGCCGTCCCTGCTGCGAGCCGTGCGCTCGACATCTTGGAGCTGTTCCTGGACGACCCTGTCCTGTCGGCAGCGGAGGTCGTGAGCAAGCTGGCTCTCCCGCGCACCACCGTGCACGAGCTGCTCGGCACGTTGACCGACCGCAGCTACCTCGTGGTGGTCCCAGGTCAGCCCCTGCGCTACCAGCTCGGCGTCCGCCTCTTCCAGCTGGGCAGCGTGTTCGCGCAGCAGCTCGACCTGGCTCGCGAGGCGCAGCGTGTCGCCGCCGAAGTTGCTGCCGAGTGCGGCGAGACCGTGCACGTCGCGGTGCGTGAGGGCACGGACGTGATCTACATCGCTCGCGTGGAGAGCACGCACCCGGTCCGGATGGTCTCAGCGGTCGGCCGACGCCTTCCGGCGCACTGCACCGGTGTGGGAAAGATGCTGCTCTCGGCACTGAGCGAGCAGGCCCTGAACGCCCTGTACCCCAAGCAGACCACCCTTCCGAAGATGACCCACGCCAGCATCTCCTCGCTGAGCAGGCTCAAGACTCAGCTGGCCGAGATCCGTGCGCGTGGGCTGTCGTACGACGAGGCGGAGTCCAGCGAGGACGTCCACTGCGTCGCCGCGGGCGTGCGCGACCACACCGGTGAGATGGTGGCCGGCCTGAGCATCTCGGTGCCGATCACCCGATGGGACGAGGACCGTCGTCGCGTGCTCGGCGAGCTGGTCACGGACGGCGCGGCGCGACTTTCGGCCAGCCTGGGGTACCGGGCCGCCGCAACGCGTTGAGCGCGGTCATCTGACGGGCGCCCACGGTGCTGCCGCGCGCGTCGCAGCGCGACGGGTGTTCGTCGCACCCGGCGCCCTCCGGCGCGACGTCGCGCGCCCGAACGCGTGCGAGCTGATGGATCCGATCCCTTGACAGTCACCGGCCCGGACGGCATCGTGCGTGCCACGGCCCGAACGCTGTACGAAATTTCGAACGGACGGGGACAGTCATGACCAGCGATCTTGACCTTCACGGCCTGCCTCTGCGCGACTACGCGCCCCAGTCGTCGCTCGTCGTCCCCGAGCACCATCCGCGGCGGTCGGTCGTCCCGGCCGTCGACGTGCACAACCACCTGGGTCGCTGGCATCGCGGGGAGTGGACCGTGCCGTCGGTGCCCGAGCTCGTGCGTGTCATGGACGAGTGCAACGTCGCCACGATCGTGAACCTCGACGGATGCTGGGGCGAGGAGCTCGAGGCCAACCTCGACCGCTATGACCGCGCGTTCCCCGGTCGCTTCCTGTCCTTCTGTCGCCTCGACTGGTCGCAGTGCGCGAGCTCAGACGACTGGGGCACCTCGTTCGCCGCGTCGTTGCGCGACTCCGTGGCTCGTGGCGCGGGCGGCATCAAGCTTTGGAAGGACGTCGGCCTGCACGTGCGGGACCGGGACGGCGACCTCGTCCTGCTCGACGACCCACGGCTCGAGCCGCTGTGGGAGGCGTTGGCCGACACCGGCACCCCGGTGCTCGTGCACACCGCAGACCCCGCCGCCTTCTTCCGCCCGGTGGATGCGCGCAACGAGCGGCTGGAACAGCTGCTCGCGAGGCCCGACTGGCAGTTCTCCGGCGACGAGTTCCCGTCGCTGGAGCGACTGCTGGGTGCGCTCGAGACGGTGGTGTCCCGGCATCGGGACGTGACCTTCATCGGTGCGCACGTCGGCTGTTTCGTCGAGGACCTGCAATGGGTCGACCGGATGCTCAGCAGCTACCCCAACTTCAACGTGGACATCGCCGCTCGCGTCGGCGACCTGGGGCGCCAACCGCGAGCGGCCGCGCGCCTGGTGCGGCAGCACCCGGACCGGGTCCTGCTCGGCACCGATGCCTTCCCGCCCCGCAGCGAGGACTACCGGCTGTACTTCCGGTTCCTCGGCACGGACGACGAGTACTTCGCGTACTCCGACGAAGACCCCCCGGGCGACGGCCGCTGGCGCGTCTACGGGCTCGATCTGCCCGACGACGTGCTGAGTCGTGTCGTCGGTGACAACGCACGAGACCTCATCCCCAGACTCGCGACGGGAGCATGATCATGTCCATCACCTCACACCCCTCCGCACGTCGACGGTGGCGTAGCCGCCTGGCCGTCGTGGCAGCACTGTGCGTGGGCCTTGCCGCCGCGGGCTGCTCCGGATCCGACACCGGCTCGAACGGTGGCGCCGCGGCCAAGGCCGAGAGCGGGGCGGTGACCATCTCCTACGCCATCTGGGAGAAGCCGCAGCTCGCCACGATGCAGAAGATCGCGGCGAAGTTCCACGCGGAGAACCCCAAGATCACCGTCGACATCCAGCTGACGCCGTGGGAGCAGTACTGGACCAAGCTGCAGACGTCCCTGAAGGGAGGCAGCGGCGCCGACGTCTTCTGGATGAACATCCCGAACCTCAAGAAGTATGCGAACGGCGGCGTGCTGATGCCGATCGATGCGTACGTGGACCGCGACAAGGTCGACCTCGGCAACTACGTGCCGGCGGTGATGGACGCGTACAAGTTCAAGGACCACGTGTACGCCCTGCCGAAGGACGTCGACGCGATTGCGCTCTGGTACAACAAGGAGCTCTTCAAGCAGGCCGGCGTCGACTACCCGACGGCCGACTGGACGTGGGACGACCTCACGGCCGCTGCCCAGAAGCTCACCGACCCGGCCAAGGGCGTCTACGGCATCGCCGCGCCGGCCGAGGACCAGGCGAACTACGACAACACGATCCTGCAGGCGGGCGGCCAGATCCTCTCCGCCGACGGGAAGAAGTCGGGCCTCGACTCGCCGGAGGCGATCCGCGGGTTGCAGTTCTGGGTGGACCTGATCAACAAGTACCACGCCTCGCCCTCCCTGCAGCAGATGACCGACACCGACTCGGAGCAGATGTTCACCTCGGGCAAGGTGGCGATGTACTACGGCGGCTCGTGGACGGTGCTGGACATGAAAGCGATCCCGGAAGCGAAGCGGTTCGCCGACGTGGCCCCGATGCCGCACGACGCTCAGCACTACTCCGTGAGCAACGGGCTGGGCATGGTGATCAACAGCAAGACCAAGCACCCCGACGCCGCGTGGCAGTGGGTCAAGTACCTCGGTGGCAAGGCCGCCGCCCAGATGCAGGCCGAGACCGGCACCGTCATTCCCGCCTACAAGGGGATGGCCGACGCCTGGGTCAAGTCCTCACCCGAGTTCAACCTCCAGGTCTTCGTCGACCAGTTGAAGTACGCCCAGCCCCTGCCCTCCTCCATCGACACCCCGGCGTGGCGTGACCCGGCGGCGGCCGAGCTCGCCAAGGCCTGGACCGGGTCGGCCAGCGTCGAGGACGCCGCCCGCAAGGCGGCACAGATCATGAACGACGCCCTCGCCAAGGAAGGTTCCTGAAGCCCGCGGAAGGGAGGGGACGCAACCATGACCGTCACTGAACAGCACCAGGACCATCCGGGCACCGGCTCGCGCACGTCCCTCAGGCCCGAGCCCCCGAGCCGCTCAGGTCTGCGCCGTCAGGACGCGATGTGGGCGACCGTCTTGATCGCACCGACCGCCATCGGGCTGCTGGTGTTCTCCATCTGGCCCACCTTGCTCACCTTCTACTACTCGTTCACGTCGTGGGGGGCGTTCGGCGGGCACACCTGGGCGGGCCTGGAGAACTACACCCAGCTGCTGCACGACTCCGAGCTGCTGCAGTCGCTGGTCAACACGGCCATTCTGAGCCTCATCACGCTCCTGAGCGTGCCGCTCGGCATCGTCGTCGCAGCGCTGCTGCACCGACCCGACTTCCGGCTGACGCGCTTCTACCGCACCGTGTACTTCCTGCCGGCCGTGACGCTGCCGGCGTCGATCGCCCTGATGTGGCGACTGGTCTACAACGGCGACTTCGGCCCCTTGAACTGGACATTGAGCCTGGTCGGCATTGACGGACCGTCGTGGCTCGCCGACTCCCACACGGCGATCTACGCCCTCGGCGTCGTCTCCATCTGGGGCTCGATCGGCTACAACATGGTGCTGTTCCTCGCCGGCATGCAGGCCATCCCACGTGACTACTACGAGGCGGCCGAGCTGGACGGTGCAGGGTCGATCTCGCAGTTCTTCCAGATCACCGTGCCGCTGCTGACGCCGACGACGTTCTTCGTCACGGTGATCACGGTCATCAACGCGCTGCAGGCGTTCGACCTCGTCTTCTTGATGATCGGCAAGACCAATCCGGCGCTCGAGAAGTCCCAGACGGTGGTGTACCTCTTCTACGAGAAGGGGTTCGTCGAGTCCCAAGGGGGGTACGCCGCGGCGATCGCCTTCGTGCTGCTCGCGGTGATCTTGGTCTTCACGGCCGTCCAGTTCCGTATGCAGAGGCGGTGGGTCCACTATGGCTGACGCCGTGGCCGCGACGGGCAGTCAGAAGCTGCCACGCTGGCGCCGGGACCTGTGGGTGCACGTGGTGCTCATGCTGGGTGCCGTCCTCATGATCTCCCCGTTCGTCCTCGAGGTCGTCACCTCGGTCAAGACCTTCGCCCAGGCGACGCACACGCCGCCTTCGCTGGTCCCGCATCCGTTCCACTGGGGCAACTACAAGGACGTGTTCGAGTCGCTGCCGTTCGGCAGGCAGCTGCTCAACACCGTCGTCATGACGCTTGCACGGACCCTGGGCCAGGTGCTGTTGTGCTCCGCTGCCGGCTTCGCCTTCGCACGCCTGCAGTTCCGGGGTCGTGGGCTGCTGTTCGGGCTGTTCCTGTCGGTGCTGATGGTGCCGTCGCAGCTGTTCCTCCTGCCGAACTACGAGATCATGCAGCACCTCGGGCTGCTGAACAGCATCAGCGCGTTGTGGCTGCCCGGCATCTTCAGTGCGTTCGGCACCTTCCTCATGCGGCAGTTCTTCCTGCAGCTGCCTCGCGAGCTCGAAGAAGCGGCGCGGATCGACGGCGCGAACCCTTTGCAGGTGTACTGGTGGGTCATGTTGCCCCTTGCGACGCCTGCGCTGATGGCGCTGGCGATCCTCACCGCGATCTGGTCGTGGAACGACCTGCTGTGGCCGCTGATCATCAATACCGACCCCAGCAAGATGCCGGTGTCGGCGGGGCTCGCGGCCCTTCAGGGGGGAGCACCTCACCAACTATCCCGTCCTGATGGCTGGCTCGCTCCTAGCCAGCCTGCCGATGATCGCGCTGTTCGTGATCTTCCAGCGCCGTGTCCTCGAGGGCATCGCGTTCACCGGTCTCAAGGGTTAGCGACGGCGTTGACGCCGTAGCGCCCACCCCGTAGTTTGGTACGACCCACCGATCAACGTTCGACATATCGAACAGGACTTCGCTGATGACGATCCCTCTTGATGGTGACCTGCCGCTGAGCCGCTACCGGCCCAGGGCGCGTCTGTCCCTGCCCGAGCACACGGTCACGACCGCCCGCTCCCGCGCCATCGACGCCCACAGCCACATCGGGCGGTGGCTCAGCGCCTGGGCGGACCGGGAGGGCGAGTGGCTGGTGAAGGACGTCGAGCCCTGGCTCGAGGAGATGGCCGGCTACAACGTGCACGGGTTCGTCAACCTCGACGGACGGTGGGGGGAGGAGCTGCGCCTCAACCTCGAGCGCTTCGACGAGCGCCACCCCGACCGCATCGCGACGTTCTGCCACGTCGACTGGTCGCTTCTCGAGCAGCCCTCGAGCGATCGTGCGCTGGCCGACAACCTGGCCGACTCCGTGGCCGCGGGTGCGGCCGGGGTCAAGGTCTGGAAGGACCTCGGCCTGCACGTCCGTGACGGTGCCGGTGAGCTGGTGCTGCCGGACGACGAGCGACTTGCCGGCGTCTGGCAGACGGCCGGTGAGCTCGACATCCCTATCTGGTGGCACATCGCGGACCCGTTGGCGTTCTTCGACCCCGTCGACGAGCACAACGAGTTCCTGGAGCTGCTCGCGGAGCGCCCGGACTGGTCGTTCGCTGGTCCGGAGTACCCCACCTTCGAGCGGCTCATGGACGCCCTGGAAGCCGTCGTAGCCGCCCATCCGCGCACGCGGTTCGTGGCCGTGCATGCGGGCTGCAATGCCGAGGACCTCGGCTGGGTCGGCCGGATGCTCGACACCTACCCCAACCTGCACATCGACATCGCCGCCCGGCTCTCGCAGCTGGGCAGGCAACCGCGCGCGACCCGCGAGCTGGTACTGCGCCACCCGGACCGCGTCCTGTTCGGCTGCGACGAGATACCGCACACCGGGTCCAGCTATCCCAGGCACTTCCGCTTCCTGGAGACCGAGGACGAGCACTTCCCGCACTCGGACGACGACCCGCCGATGATGGGCCGCTGGGCCATCAGCGGCATCGGCCTCCCGGACGACGTCCTGCAGGCCGTGTACGCCGACAACGCCGCACGGCTGGTGCCCCGCCTGACGGCCGCCACCGAGCAAACCCACCCGACGAGCAAGCAGGACGTGACCCCGTGACCAAGATCGCCATCATCGGAGCCGGCGGGTACGAGTTCCCGCTGCAGCTGATGAACGACTTCCTGTCCTTCGAGAGCACCCAGGACGCGCACTACGCGCTGATGGACATCGACCCGCAGTCACTGGCCCGGACGGAACGGCTGGCGCGACGTCTGGTCGATGCCCACGACCTTCCCGCGAAGATCGAACCGACCACCGATCGCGCCACCGCGCTGGCCGGCGCAGACTTCGTCGTGGTCTGCTTCCAGGTGGGGGGTCGGGACGCGTACGCCGTCGACATGGAGGTCCCACGGCGCTACGGCGTCGACCAGACCGTCGGTGACACCCTCGGCCCGGGTGGCGTCTTCCGCGGTCTGCGGTCGATGAAAGCGCTCGAGGAGATCACCCAGGACATGCTGCGGTTGTGCCCGGACGCGCTGCTGCTCAACTACGCGAACCCGATGGCGATCAACTGCTGGTTCGCATCGTCCCAGGGCATCCGCACCACGGGCCTGTGTCACTCCGTGCAGCACACGGCGGACGAGCTTGCCTCGATCATGGGACTCGAGGACGGGACGTGGTCGTTCCGGGCGGCCGGCATCAACCACCAGGCGTGGATGCTGGACTTCCGGCACCACGGCCGCGACGTCACGGCCGAGCTCCGCACCGCGGTGAACGAGTACCACGCGGGCAACCGTGCGCCCCTCCGTCCGCTGGACGAGTGGTACGCGGGCGGCCGGGAGAGCGTTCGGACGGCGATCATGAACCTCACCGGCTACTTCCAGACAGAGTCCAGCCACCACGCGTCCGAGTACTACCCGCACTTCCGGCGCGACCCTGCCCAGGTGCAGGCCCTGCTGCCCGAGCGCTGGGACTACCTGGACATCACGCGCGGCAACAACGAGGCCCAGCTGGACCAGATGGCCACCGAGTTCGCCGACGGCACGCTCGCCGTCAGCGAGGAGTACGCCGCGCGCATCATCGACTCGGTGCTCACCAACACCCCTCGGGTCGTCTACGGCAACGTGCCCAACACCGGCCTGATCACCAACCTCCCGGACGGCTGCTGCGTCGAGGTGCCGTGCCTGGTCGACCAGAACGGCGTCCAACCGACGTTCGTCGGCGACCTGCCGGCCGCCGGTGCGGGGATCGACCTCGCCTCCGTGGGCTACCAGCAGTGCGTCGTGGAGGCCTACCGCCAGCGCTCCAAGGACCTCGTCTACACGGCCGTCTCGCTCGACCGGTTGACCAGCTCCCTGCTCGGCCTCGACCAGATTCGGACCATGACCGACGAGATGATCGCCGCGCAGCAGCAGTGGCTGCCCGAGCTCGGCTGACCGGCCCGCGGGCCGCGATGAAGGAGAAGCACGTGTCAGGACCGGTCAACCCCACCGATCTGGTGCGCTGGTGCGCCGTCCCGGTCGAGGGGCTCGTCGACCATCCCGAGCGCCGGGTGCCGCTGCGCCTGTGCGCCGACCCGCTCGAGATGGGCCGACTGATGGCCCACGAGCTGGTCGACGAGATCGAGCGCGCCGGCCTGGAGGGGAGGACGTTCCGCGCGATCATCCCCTGCGGTCCCAGCGGCTGGTACGCCCCCCTTCACAGATCTCGTCAACGCCCGTCGCGTGCACCTCGGGCACGTCGAGGTGTTCCACATGGACGAGTGCCTGGACTGGGAGGGCGGCGACCTGCCGCGGTCCCACCCGTACAGCTTCCGGGGCTTCATGGAGCGGCACTTCTACGACCCCGTGGACCCCGAGCTGGCCGTGCCCGAGGGCAACCGGTACTGGCCGGACCCCACTCGGCTCGGGCAGCTCACGCAGCAGCTCCTTGCGACTCCGGCCGACCTGGCCTACGGAGGATGGGGCCAGGACGGTCACGTCGCCTACAACCAGGCCCGGCGACACCCGTTCAGCCAGCTGTCGGTCCAGCAGCTGCGGCAGTCGACCGCTCGCGTGCAGGAGAACAACGTCGACACCGTGGTCGCGCTGGCACAGCGCACGTTCGGCGGCGCCTACCAGCTGGTTCCGCCGATGTCGGTGACCCTGGGCATGCGCGAGATCCTGTCCGCACGGCGGATCCGGCTGTTCAGCGACACCGGCGCCTGGAAGCAGACCGCCCTGCGGGTCGGGCTGTTCAGCCCGGTCACCGCTGAGTACCCGATCACCCTCCTGCAGGAGCACCCCGACGCTCTGCTCACCGCAACGGTCGAGACGGCGACGCACCCGATCAGCCTGCATCCCGAGTGGGACCTGGGCCTGTCATGACACGGCGCTACGACGTCGTCGTCGGCACCGGGGGCATCGGGTCGGGCATCTTCCTCGCTCTCGAAGGCAACCGCACCCTCGGCCGAGAGGAGAGTCGTCCGGCCGAGCTGCTGGACCAGCGCGACTACTGCAAGCTGCACATCGTCAGTCACTACGTGCAGCGGCTGCTGGGACCCGAGGTGCCGGTCGTGCCCATCGGCAAGGTGGGTGAAGACGACGCCGGGCGGGTGGTCCTGGGGGAGATGCAGGCCGTCGGGCTCGACACCGCACTGGTGACGACCTCGCCGCGTCCGACGCTGTTCGCGGTCTGCTTCCTCTACCCGGACGGCGACGGCGGCAACCTGTCGACCAACCGCTCCGCGAGCTCGGACGTCAGCCCTTCCGACGTCCAGCGGGCGGCACGGCTGTTCACGGCTCATCCGGGACGGGGGGTGGCCGTCGCCCTGCCGGAGGTGCCGCTGCCCGCCCGCCGAGCCCTGCTCGAGCTCGCGACCGCGCATGGGTGGCTGCGCGTGGCAGGAGTCGTCCCCGACGAGCTGGAACAGGTGCGCGACAGCGGTCTGCTCGGTCTCGTCGACGTCCTGGCGCTCAACATCGAGGAGGCTGCAAGGCTCGGCGGTGTCTCCGTCGAGCAACCGGCGACGGAGGTCGTCGTGGCCGCACTGGAGGCGTTGGCGGAGCTGCGCAGCCCGGCACGGGTCGTCGTGACCGCCGGTGCCCGGGGCAGCTGGACCTGGGACGGCCACGACCTCGTGCACGCTCCGGCGTCCGACCCCGGGGGAGAGGTCGTCAGCACGGCCGGTGCCGGGGACGCACACCTGTCCGGCGTCGTGGTCGGCCTGGTCGCGGGCCTGGAGCTGGCGCCGGCCAACGCCTTCGCCTCGATCGTGTCCGGGCTGAAGGTCCGGAGCCCGCACACCATCAACCCCGATATCGACCCTCGAGCCGTGGTCGACGCCGCGGTCCGTCGTGGCTTCGCTCTCCCGCCCGAGCTGTTTGACGTCCTCGCCGGGGCCAGCGCGTGACAGGGACCCCCGACTGCCGCCCCTTCGGCACGCTGCCGGACGGCCGCGCCGTGGAGGCCTGGCGGATGACGAACGACGTCGGGATGACCGTGGACGCGCTGACCTATGGCGGGGTCCTGCTCACGGTCGAGGTGCCCGACCGCCGTGGCGATGTCCGCAACGTCGTCCTGGGGTTGCCCACGCTCGCGGACTACGTCGAGCGCAGCCCGTACTTCGGGGCGGTGGTTGGGAGGTTCGCCAATCGGATCGCCGACGGGACGTTCGCCATCGACGGGACGACCTACCAGGTGCCGGTGAACGACCCTCCGACCAGCGTCCACGGAGGCAGGGAGGGCTTCGACAAGAAGGTGTGGCACGCAAGCCCCGTGGCGGAGGAGGCCTGGGTCGGCGTCCGGCTCGGCTACGTCAGTCCGGACGGCGAGGAGGGCTACCCCGGCGCGCTTGACACCGAGGTCACATACCGACTGGCGCGTGACCGCGCCACGCTGCGCGTGGACTACCGTGCGACGACCGACAGGCCCACGGTCGTGAACCTCACCAACCACACCTTCTTCAACCTCGCCGGCGAGGGCAGCGGGAGTGTGCTCGACCACGTCGTGCAGATCGCGGCGAGCCGCTACCTTCCGCTCACGGACACGCTGCTCCCGACCGGCGAGCTGGCTGCGGTCGCCGGCACTCCGCTGGACTTCCGCGCCCCTCGGACGATTGGCGAGCGCATTCGGAGCGGCTTCGACCAGCTCGTGCTGGCCCGCGGCTACGACCACAACTTCGTGCTCGACCGAGAGAGCGTCGCGGACGGCGAGCTGGCGTTCGCCGTCCGGGTCACCGAGCCGCGATGCGGGCGCGTCCTGGAGGTGTGGACCACCGAACCGGGGGTCGACTTCTACACCGGCAACTTCTTGGACGGGTCACTCGTCGGACCCAGCGGGGGCACTTACCGGCAGGGGGGACGGGCTGGCGATCGAGCCGGAGCACTTCTCGAACTCGCCCAACGAGGCGCTGTTCCCGAGCACGGTCCTGCGCCGGGGGCAGCAGTACGCCTCTGCGACGGAGTACCGCTTCTCCGACCTGATCTCCTGACGTGCTCAGCCCTTCACTGCCGAGGAGGTGAGTGACTGGATGAAGGTCCGCTGCGCGGCCAGGAACGCGACCAGGACGGGAAGCACGGTGATCATGTTCCCCGCCATGACTGCCGCCCACTGCGTGCGGTGCTGGCCCTGGAAGGTCGTGAGACCCAGCTGCAGCGTGTAGTTGTGGTCGTTGTTGATCGCGATCAGCGGCCAGGCCAGGTCGTTCCAGGTGGTGAGGAACGTCAGGACCGCGACCGTTCCGAGGGCGGGACGAGCCAGCGGAATGACGATGACCCACAGGGTGCGCAGCCTGGAGCAGCCGTCGATCCAGGCGGCCTCCTCGATCTCGCGTGGCAGCGACAGGAAGAACTGGCGGAGCAGGAACACCGCGAACGGCGTCACCAGCGAGGGCACGATCAGGGCGCCCAGGGTGTCGATGATGCCGAGGTCCTTCATCAGCAGGAACGACGGGATCATCGTGATCTGGAAGGGGATGATGAGCGTGCCGAGCATGAGCGCGAGCAGCACCTTGGACCCGCGGAACCGCATGCGCGCGAATGCGTAGCCAGCGAGCGAGCCGAAGAGCAGGTTCCCCACGACGACCACCAGCGCGACGATCATGGAGTTCATGAACCATCGCGGGAAGAGCGCGTTCTGCAGCACGTAGCGGTACCCGTCGAGGTGTAGCGAGTCGGGGATGATGGTGGGAGGGAACCGGTTGATCTGGGCGTTCGTCATGAACGAGCTGAGCGTGAGCCACACCAGGGGCAGGGCGAAGAACAGGCTCACCGGCAGCAGCACGAAGTGCCAGGCGCTGAAGGGCAGGAACCGGCGGGTCGGTCGTCGTCCGGGCAGCTGGGTGGTCATCGCGCGTCCACCTCCTGGTGTCGACGGATCAGTCTCATGCCGATGCTCACGATGAGCAGGCTGAAGGCCAGGACGTACGCCCCCGCTGCGGCGTACCCCGCGGTGAATAACTGGAAGGCCTGGTTCCAGACAAAGAACACGATTACGGTCGTGGACTCCAGCGGGCCGCCGCGGGTGGTGACGAAGACCAGGTCGAAGACCTGGAGGGCCTGCAGGGTCTCCCACACGGACAGGAAGATCGTGATCGGTTTGAGGGTGGGCCAGACGACGTAACGGAACGTTCCCCACGAGCGAGCCCCGTCGATCGCCGCCGCCTCGAGCAGCTCTTGCTGGATGTCCTGCAGCCCCGCGAGGTACACCACGACGCAGAATCCCAGGCCGCTCCAAAGCCCGATGACGACCAGCAGCAGCAGGGCCTGGTTGCTGTCTGCGAAGAACCCTTGGGGCGGGACGCCGAACCACCCCAGCACGGCGTTGGCGATGCCGAAATGAGCGTCGAAGATGAACGAGAACAGCACGCCCTGGGCCGCGGCGGAGATGACGAACGGGACGAACACCAGGGTGCGGTACAGCCCGATGAACCGGATCTTCCGGTTGAGCATCACCGCCAGCCCCAGGCCGCCGCCGATGCTGAGCGGGACGAACAAACCCGCGTAGATGAGGGTGTGGATGCAGGCGGCCCGGAAGTTCGGGTCCTTCGACAGGACCCGGTAGTTCTGCAGGCCGATCCACCGAGCCGGAGTCACAAGGTCCGCCGACTGCATGGACAGCACGAGCGACCAGATCATCGGGATGATGCTGAGACCGATGATGATCACGGCCGCCGGCAGCACGAACCCCCACGACTCCGGGGTCTCGCCCAGCCACCGCTTCGCCAGGGACCGGCGCCGCGCACGGGTTGCGTCGTGGTGGTCGACGGCGAAGCGCCAGGACGATGTGGCCATCCCGCTGGTCAGCTCGTCGCGAGGGCGGCGTTGGCCGAGCTCACGGCCGCGTCCAGCGCGTCCTGCGGGGTCGCCTTGTCCAGCAGCATCGACACGATCGCCTGGCCCAGGGGCTGTGAGATCTTCGGGTAGGTGGGGATCGTGGGGCGGGTCCGCGCGTAGGTGAGCGCGCTGGAGAAGGCGTCAAGTCCGACGGTCTTGCTCACGTGCTGCTGCCACTCCGCCGACTCCGCGGTGCTGCTGCGCAGCGGGAGGCTCCCGGCCTGGCCTGCCCACTGCACGTCCTGGGCTCCTTCGGTCAGGAACGTCAGGAACTTCACCGCGGCCTCGACTCGCGCGGAGCCATTGTCGAAGACCGTCCAGGTGTCCGGCCCGGCAATGGTGACGTTGTCGCCGTTGAAGGTGGGCAGGGGCACCACGCCGTACTCTGTCTTGTTCTCGATGAAGTTGGGCAGCTGCCACGGACCCGTCGGGATCATGCCCATCTTGTTGTTGTTGAAGATCTGGTACATCGTCTCGCTGCCCGGCTTGGTGTCGGGGTACACGGACTTGTCCTTCGCGAGCTGGTTGATGGTCTCCAACGCCTTGAGGCCGCTGTCGCCGTCGAAGGCCACCTTCTTGCCGTCCTCGGAGACGATGTCACCGCCCAGGTCCCAGATGAGCGGGTAGATGCGCCAGACGCAGTCCTCACCGCCGTCGGCGGGCCACCCGGTGCCGAAGATGCCCTTGCCGGGGTCCGTGAGCCGCAGGGCGGTGGCCGTGAAGTCGTCCCAGGTCCATCCCGGCTCGGGTGCCGGCATCCCGGCGTCCTTGAACACCCTCTTGTTGTAGGCCACGCAGAGGTTGTCGACCAGTGCCGGGAAGCCACGCGGCTCCCCGTCGACTGTGACGGCGTCACGAGCAGCTGGGTAGAAATCGTCCCACTTGACGTTGGCCTGCTTGGTGTACTTGCCGAGGTGCGCCACCTTGGGGCTGCGCGCGACGCTCGCGATGTCCGGCCCGAAGATGTAGGCGATGTCGGGGTACTGGCCCGCGGCCAGCGCGGTGGTGATCTTCTGCAACATGCTGTCGGCGAGGACGCCGCCGCTGGTCGCGTTCACCTTGATCTTGGGGTTCTTCGCGTGGAAGGCGGCGACCAGCTTGTCGAGAGTCTCCTTGCCCTGGTCAGCCTGGCCGTGCCACATCGTGATGCTCACCGTGCCGTCGGCGGCCACGCCGTCGGAGGCGCCGTCACCGCTGCACGCCGCGAGGAGGGGGGCCAGCGCCGACGAGCCCGGCAAGGCCGACCCCCCCCGCGCAGCAGGTTGCGGCGGGACAAGAAGGGATTCTCGGGCAGGGGCACGGTTGCTCCTATGCGTCGGTGCCGCGATGGGCACGTGTCCTAGTGCTCGATGGATGATCGGCGTTCGGCCTGTCGAACGCAGTCCGATATCACGACGGTGGGAACGCTAACTCGCCTGGTAGGCGGTGTCAACGAGTCCGCCGGGCGGCGTGCGCCCAACCGGTCGTCTGCGCGCTGCCGGCGCGTGGGTCCTGTGCGACGCTGATGACCGCTGCCCACGACGACCTGCTGCCGATGGTGCGGCGCCGGCCGGTCCGGCTGTGAGCTCGACCCGATCCATCCAAAGGAGCTGATGATGACCCAGGGCCCGTTTGACCTCGCCGACTACCGCGAGCGCGGCTTCGCCGTGCTGCGCGGTGTTCTTGACGAGTCGGAGTGCGAGGAGGCCCGACTCGAGTCGGACCGTCTGATGTGGTTGTGCGACGCCGACCGCGAGACGTACGGGCCTCGACTGGAGCTAGAGGTCGACCACCTCACTCCCGAGGACCGTCGACACATGGATCGGGTCATCCGCAAGATCGAGCCGATCTCCGACATCAGCGACTTCTTCCGCCAGATGGCCATACGGGAGACCATCACCCGTCCCGCTCGAGCCGTCTTCGACGACGATGTGCGGCTGTTCGAGGACAAGCTGAACCTCAAGCTGCCCGGCGGGTCGCCGTACCCGTGGCACCAGGACTGGCCGTGCTGCTGGCGTGCCCAGACCGACGAGCTGATCACCTGCTTCGTCTACCTGGACGACGCCGACCTCACGAACGGCTGCCTGCACGTGATCCCCGGCAGCCACCAGGGTCGGCCGATCCACCCGTTCAAGGGCAACGGCCACTTCGAGGTCGACCCGTCGACCGTGGACGCGTCGCTCGCCGTCCCAGTCCCGCTCGCGGCCGGCGACATGATCGTCTTCGACCCCTACCTGCTGCACTTCTCCGACCTGAACCGGGGGACCGTGCCACGGCGGGCCATCATCTACACCTACTACCCCGCCCGGCTCGGGTCGGTGAACCAGGACCGGTTCCCGAGTCTGACCGACCAAATCTCCTAGACAGGTATCAGACAGGTCTTCACAGGACGGTCATGTCTGTATACGGTCCGTCGGTATGACCGACACCACGCCCCACCGCGGGGCGGAGCGACCACTGTGGGAACGGATCAGCGATCGGCTGCACGTCGACATCGGGCAGGGAGACCCGGTGCGTGGTGCTCGGCTGCCCAGCGAGGCGGAGTTGTCCCGCCGGTACGAGGTCAGCCGGGTCACCCTTCGCATGGCGCTCGCCCACCTCGAACAGCGCGGCGTCGTGCACCCGCAGGCCGGTCGTGGCTGGTTCGTGGGCCGGGCCCAGGGCCGGGTCAACGGCCAGGAGCGCCTCTCGGAGCAGCGTCCGGTCTCCGAGGACCCCGGGGTGCTGCAGTCGTTCACCGAGATGGCCGAGAGCCGAGGGCTTACCGCGGGCGCCGTCGTGCTGCATTGCCTGCGACGCCCGGCCGAGCTGGACGAGGCGGAGGACCTCGGCATCGCACCGGGAGCTCCGGTGCTGTCGCTGCGACGGCTCCGACAGCTCGACGGGATCGCCGTGGCCGTCGACCACAGCCTCGTGCCGGCCGCGCTCCTGCCCGACGTGGACGCCGAGGACTTCCGGGACGCCTCGCTCTACACCGCGTTGAGACGCCACGGGGTGAGTCCCCACCGCGCCGACTACGAGGTCCAAGCCATCGCGGCGGACGCCGAAGGTGCCCGTCTGCTCGGGGTGGAGCCGGGTGCTCCGTTGCTCTCCGCTCGTCAGGTGTGCCACGACGACCAGGGTCGTCGTATCGAGCGAGGCCACATCACCTACCGAGGTGATCGTTATCGGTTCCGGGCGGTGCTGCAGGTCTGAACTACCCGCCCCGCAGCGCGACGTCTCCACTACCAGAAAGAGGTACCGCACATGTTTGGTCAGGGTTCACGCCGGACGGCCGGCATCGCCTTTGCGGCGGCGGTCGCCGTCGCGGCTGCCGGCTGCACCGCGTCGTCGCCGAGCGGGGGGCGGCGCCTCCGGAGGGGCCGGCAACGCCGAGAAGGCCAACCTCACCTACTGGTACTGGGGAGAGAGCGACGCGCCGGGCGCCAACGACTGGATGAAAGCGCGCATAGCCGACTACCAGAAGCTGCACCCAGGCGTGAAGATCAAGCTCGTGCCGCAGTCGACCGACACCCTGATCGGCGCGTTCACGACGGCCGCGCAGACCAAGAGCGGTCCGGACATCGCCACGCAGTGGGCCACCATCCCCGTGCTGTCACAGGCCTGGGCCGGCGCCGTCGCCCCCGTGTCTGACTACGTCTCCGCGAGCCAGCGCTCCCAGTGGATCGGCACGCAGGAGAACACCGACCAGGGCAAGCTGTACGCGGTGCCGCTGTACGTGATCGGTGTCCCGCTGGCCTACAACAAGGCGCTGTTCGCGAAGGCGAACATCACCGACCCGCCGCGGACCTTCGATGACCTGCTCAGCGACTGCCGCAAGCTCAAGGCAGCCGGCATCACCCCGATTGGCATGGGGAACAAGGACGGCTACTTCGGCGCCTGGTTCTGGTCCAATTTCGGCAAGCAGAACCTCGACTCGACTGAGGAGCTGAAGCAGGCGGTCATCGGCAAGGCCGACATCACCGATCCGAAGTACACCGGCCTGTACGAACCCATGCACCAGCTCAAGTCGAACGGCTGCCTCAACGACGACATCGCGTCGCTCACGCTCGACCAGGGGATGGCGAAGTTCGGCGCCGGCCAGGCCGCCATGGCATGGGGCACGGACGGGATCGTGAACGGCTGGGCGCAAAAGCTGGGTGCGGACAAGGTGGCCATCACCACGACCCCGAAGTGGGGGACCGGCAAGCTGGCCGACGTCTACAACACCACCCAGTCCTCCTCGGCATTCATCACGTCGTGGTCGAAGAACAAGAAGGCGGCCGCGCAGTTCCTGATGTTCCTCCACGAGCCCAAGAACCTGAAGAGCTGGTACGAAGCGACGGGGATCTTCCCGGCGGACAAGCAGTTCCAGCCCTCCAGCATCAAGGACGATCTCGGGAAGCAGATGTGGGACCTCGACTCCTCCGACGGCGCCGTCTGGCTGGAGAACTACCTGCCCCCGTCTGTCGACGGGGACGGCAACCTCGCGGCCGGACAGGTCATCACCAGCGGCGGGTCGGTCGCGGAGGCTGTGGACACCTTCCGCAAGGCAACGGAGAAGTGGCGGTCCCAGAACCCGGTCGAGGTGAAGAACTACACCGCTTGGGCCGCGCAATGACGCAGACGTCCAGTGTCCCCCCCGGCTGCCGCCATGGCAGCCGGGCGGACGTCCCAGCCACGCAGCTCCCCCCCGGCGCCAGGTGTGGCCCTACCTGTTCGTCCTGCCTGCCGTCGTGGCGATGGGGTTCGGATTCGTCTTCCCGCTCGTCTCGGTCGTGCGGAACAGCTTCTACGCGGGCACCTTCTACCAGATGCAGTACGTGGGGCTAGGGAACTTCCGCGCTCTGGCGGACGACAACGTCTTCGTCCACTCGCTGGCGAACAACCTGCGCCTGCTGCTGACGGTGCCCGTCATGACGGTGTTGGCGCTGCTCGTGGCGGTCGTCCTGCACGACGGCGTGCGTGGCTGGCGGGTGCACCGCAGTGCCGTCTTCCTGCCCTACATCCTCCCTGCGGCGGGGATCGGCCTCGCCTTCGGCGCCCTCCTCCAGTTCAACGGCGCACTCAACCAGGCACTTCGTGCGCTCCATCTGGACTTCCTGGCGCAGGACTGGCTGGGCTCGCCCCGCCTCTCGATCTGGTCCGTCGGTGGCGTCGTGGTCTGGCAGCAGCTCGGTTTCGGGGTCGTGGTGTTCCTCGCAGCCCTTCTGTCGTTGCCGAACGAGGTTGTCGAGGCCGCCCGTGTCGACGGCGCCTCCTGGTGGCAAATCCAGACGCAAGTGCAGATCCCCCAGCTGCGGAGCACCATCGAGTTCTTCGTCGTCACCGAGGCGATCACCGTGCTGTCCTGGGTGTTCACCTACGTGTACGTCGTCACCGGCGGCGGGCCCGCCAACTCCTCCTCGGTCATGGAGTTCTACATCTGGCGCAACGGTTTCGCCCAGGGTTCGGTCGGTCTGGCGAACGCGGCAGCCGTGGTCGTGCTGGTGCTGGCCGCCGTGCTGATCGGCGTGTACCTGAGGCTGCGCCGAGCACCGGAGGAGAAGGGCGGAGTCCTGTGAAGCTTTCCAGCGTCTCGCGCCAGCTCCTGCTGTTCGCGGTCACCATCGCGGCACTCGCGCCGCTTACCTTCATGCTGCTCACGAGTCTGAAGACACCGCAGGACTACGCCGACCACCCGTTGGGGCTGCCGAGCTCTCCGACCCTGAGCAACTACGTGAGCGCTGTGACGGACGTGCCCACGTTGCGCTGGGCGCTCAACAGCCTCGTGGTGACGGTCGTGGCGGTGCTCGTGTCGAGCACGATCGCCGCCCTCGCGGCGTACGCCGTCGCTTTCGGTCGCTTCCGCGGACGCTCGATCGTGCTCAGCAGTTCCATCGGGTTCATCATGGTGCCGCCGGTGGTGCTGCTGCTGCCGATGTTCGTGGTGATGGTGAACCTTCACCTGGTCAACCGGCTGTGGTCGGTGATGCTCTTCTACTCGTGCCTGCTGGTCCCGTTCGCGATGTTCTTCCTGGTGAACTTCTTCCAGACCGTGCCGCGAGAGCTGATCGAGGCATCCGTCATGGACGGTGCCGGCCCGTTGCGGACGTTGCGCTCGGTTGTCCTGCCGCTGTCCCGCCCCGCCTTGGTGACCATCGCCGTGGTCAACGCCGTCTGGGCCTGGAACGAGCTGCTCGTCGCGCTGGTCTTCCTGCAGGACGAGTCGCAGCGGACCCTGATGGCAGGGCTCACGCTGCTGCAGGGCCGGTACGTCAGCAACCAGCCGTTGGTCCTCGCCGTTGCGGTGCTCTCGATCGTGCCCGTGGCCGTGTTCTACCTGTTCACCCAGCGGTCCTTCGTCCGCGGTCTCACAGCAGGGATGGGTAAGTGAGCGCGGACCGACCCGGGGTCGACATCCTGGTGATGGGCGAGATCAACCCCGACATCGTCGTCACCGGGGTCCCTCCTCTGTCGTTCGGCCAGCGCGAGGACGTGACAGGGCCGACCTCGATGACGATCGGGAGCTCGGTCGCCATCAGCGCCTCGGGGTTGGCCCGTCTCGGCACGGCGACGGCTCTCGTGGGCGTGATCGGTGACGACGCCTTCGGCGACTTCATGCTTGCCAGCCTCCAGCGGCGCGGCGTCGACGTGAGCCTCGTCCGCACCGTCCCCGGTGGCAGGACCGGCTCGTCGGTGATTCTGGTGCGACGTGACGACGCAAACGACCGGCAGATCCTCACGGACGCCGGCGTGATGGGGGATCTGCGCGCCGCGGACCTGTCCGCGAGCGAGCTACGGCGGGCACGTCACCTGCACATCGGCTCCTGGTTCCTGCACAGCGGTGCGGTCCAGGACCTCCCCGCGCTGCTCGCCGAGGCCAGGCGGCTTGGACTGTCCACCTCGGTCGACCCGAACGACGACCCCGCGCAGCGGTGGGACTCGCACCTGCCTAGCGCGCTGCCTCATGTGGAGACGCTGTTCTGCAACGAGGCTGAGGCTCACGGCGTCGCCCGAGCGGCCGGTTGGGACGGGGCCGGGTCCCGCCACCGGGCGGCCCGCTACCTGCTGCGGCGGCTCGCCCCAGGCGGCTCCGTGGTGCTCAAGTGCGGCGCCGAGGGCGCGTTCGCACATACCGCGAACGAGACGCTCCACGTTGCCGCCCCGGCCGCCGAGGTCGTCGACACCGTCGGGGCAGGTGACAGCCTGGCGGCGGGGTTCCTGTCCGCCCGGCTCGAGGGCCGCGACCTGTCGGAGGCGCTGCGCGTCGGCGTCGCGAGCGGCACCCTGTCCACGCGCCGGAGCGGCGGTGTGGAGGCGCAGCCGACGGCCGACGAGGCGCACGCGCTCGCTCGTGGGCTGACCTGCCTGGCCCACCTGAACGCCGACGAGCCGCTCACCGGCTCGTCCACCAACGACCCGAGGAATGCACAGTGACCCACACACAGGAGACCCGCGCCGGACGGAACGCAGCGGCAGACCCGCTGCGCGACCTCGTCCGCCGACACAAGAGCGGAGCACACATCGGCATCACCTCGGTGTGCAGCGCGCACCCGATGGTGCTCCGCGCCGCCCTGGAGCACGCGCGCGAGACCCGCGGGATCGTCCTCGTCGAAGCGACCTCGAACCAGGTCGACCAGACCGGTGGGTACACCGGTATGCGCCCGCAGGACTTCCGCGAGCTGGTCCTCGGCCTCGCCGAGGAGGCCGGTCTTCCCCACGACGACCTCATCCTCGGGGGCGACCACCTCGGACCCAACAGGTGGCGTGCCATGCCGGCGGACGAGGCGATGCGGCACGCCGACGAGCTGGTGGAGGCCTACGTAGCCGCCGGATTCACCAAGATCCACCTCGACTGCAGCTTCGCCTGCTCAGGGGACCCGCAGCCCCTGACCGACGAGCTCGTCGCGACCCGGAGCGCACGACTCGTCCAGGTGGCCGAGCGAAGCGCCGGGTCGCAGGCCGACCGGCTCACCTACGTGATTGGCACCGAGGTGCCGGTTCCGGGCGGCGCGCATCACGCTCTCGAGGGCGTCCCGCCGACCTCGCCTCGCGCCGCCCGTGAGACGTTGCAAGCCCACCGGGATGCCTTCGACGCCGCCGGCGTTGCACACGTGTGGCCGCGGGTGGCCGCGCTGGTGGTGCAGCCGGGCGTGGAGTTCGACCACCAGCAGGTGTTCGCCTACCAGCCCGCGGCGGCACGGGAGCTCAGCCTGGTGCTGGGCGACGAACCGGCGATGGTCTTCGAGGCCCACTCCACCGACTACCAGACACGGGACGCCCTGCAGTCGCTCGTGACGGACCACTGGGCGATCCTCAAGGTGGGACCGCAGCTGACGTTCGCGCTGCGGGAGGCGCTGTTCGGCCTGGCGGCGATAGAGGACGAGCTGTTCGCCGAGGAACAGCGGTCCCACCTCACGGACGTGGTGGAGCAGCGCATGCTTGCCGACCCTTCGCAGTGGGAGGGCTACTACACCGGGACGGAGACCGAGAAGCGTGTGCTGCGGCGCTACAGCTACAGCGACCGGATGCGCTACTACTGGCCAGACCCGGAGATCGACGCGGCGCAGGAGCGTCTGCTGGCCAACCTCTCTGGCGTCGTCATCCCGCTGCCTTTGTTGAGTCAGCACCTGCCGGCGCAGTACGAACGCGTGCGGGACGGTCAGATCGAGGCTTCGCCCGAGGTCTTGGTGCTCGACCACGTCAAGGACGTCCTTCGGACCTATGCCGCTGCCTGCTCGACCGGACCTACCTCTGAGGAGATATCTCGATGACGAACCAGTTCGACAGCGACCGTCTTCGTCGGGGTGCCGCCCACACCACCGCCGAGATTGCCCAGCAGCCGGACGTCTGGCGTCAGGTCGGTCAGCGCACCGACGCGTCGGTGCACGATTTCACCGCTCCGCTGCTGGCGGAGCCGGGCGCCCGCGTGGTGCTGACCGGAGCGGGTACGTCGGCCTTCGCCGGTGAGGTCCTGGCCCCCGCTTTGCGAGTTGCCCTGGGCCGACGGGTCGACGCCGTGGCGACGACCGATCTGGTCGCCAGTCCCCGGGCGTACCTGGCCGAGGACGTGCCGACCCTGCTCGTGTCGTTCGCGCGGTCCGGGGACAGCCCGGAGAGCGTGGCTGCCGTCGATCTGGCCGACGAACTGCTCGGCGACGTGCGCCACCTGGTGCTCACGTGCAACGCCGACGGCCGGTTGGCGCAGCGATTCACGGGGCGCAAGGACGCACGGGTCCTGCTCATGCCTGAGCAGGCCAACGACAAGGGCTTCGCGATGACGTCGAGCTTCACGGGTATGACGCTCGCTGGCCTGCTGACGCTCCACCCCTCGGCCCAGACGGAGCTTCCCGAGCATCTGGCCACGATCGCAGAGCAGGTGCTGTCGCGGTGGGACGAGGGCGGACGGGAATTGGCCGGCCGCGGCTATCAGCGCGTGGTCTACCTCGGTAGCGGCTCGATGAAGGGGTTGGCCCGCGAGTCGGCCCTCAAGATGCTGGAGCTCACGGCTGGACGGGTCGTGGCCATGGGGGACTCGACGTTGGCCTTCCGACACGGACCCAAGTCCGTACTTGACGACAACACGCTTGTCGTCATGTACCTGTCAAACGACCCCCACACCCGGGCCTACGACCTCGACCTCCTGAAAGAGCTGCGTCAGTCACAGGGAGACGAGAACGTGCTGGCGGTCTCGGCCGACCGGGACGACCCGGTCGTCGGTGACTCGTTGTGGCTGCTGCCGGACGCGGCCGATCTCGGCGACGCAGCGCTGGCCATCCCGGCGGTCCTCTGCGCCCAGCTGCTCGCCCTGCACTTCTCCCTGGCGCTCGGGCTGACCGCTGACAACCCGTTCCCGTCGGGGGGAGGTGAACCGCGTTGTGCAAGGCGTGCGAATCCACCCCTCACGGGGCGGGCGGTGACTGAGCTACGCACCCGCTGTGAAGACGGTCATGCGACTGGTGCGGCCTGCGCAATGTCAGATCTAGGCGATCGAAGCCGCCCACAAACGCGGCAAGGGAACGGTTCGTAGGGTGCGGCCATGCGCGTAGTAGTCATCGGTGGTACTGGTCACATCGGTACCTATCTAGTTCCGAGCCTGGTCAGGGCTGGGCATGAGGTCATGGTGGTGAGTCGGGGATCCCGTCAGCCGTACCGGGACGACCCTGTCTGGCGTGCGATCGAGTTGGTGGTTTGTGACCGGGAGGCCGCCGAGAGAGACGGCACGTTCGGGTCGCTCGTCGCCGGATTGCGGCCCGATGCAGTGTTGGACCTGATTTGCTTCACGGCAGACCAGGCGAGGCAGCTGGTCGGTGCGTTGGACGGTCAGCACGTGATCCACACCGGCAGTGTCTGGTCCTACGGAGTGAGCGCGTTGGTCCCGACAAGTGAAGACGCGCCGAAGAATCCCCACGGCGAATACGGCGTCAACAAGCTCGCCATCGAGCGGTACTTGATGGGTCAGGACCGAGTTCGCGCCACGGTCGTTCACCCTGGGCACATCAGTGGTCCAGGCTGGATGCCGATCGGACCCGCCGGCAACCTTGACCCGGTCGTTCTCGATACTCTGCGAGCGGACGGCTCGTGCCTGCTGCCGGACCGCGGAGGCGAGACCATCCATCACGTGCACGCCGACGACGTCGCGAGCCTGCACCAGGCGTGCCTCGAGCAGCCCGACGCCGCATCGGGGGAGAGCTTCAACAGCGTCTGCACGCAGGCGCTGACCCTGCGTGGTTACGCCGAGCTCGTGGCGAGGCATTTCGGCCACGAGCCAGATCTGGAGTTCGTGCCCTGGGCGGAATTCGCCTCTCGCGTTGACCCCGAGGAGGCCGACACGACCATCGAGCACATCGGGCGGGCGCCAATGTTCTCGATGGACAAGGCTCGCTCACTGCTCGGCTTCGTCCCCAAGCACAGTGTCACTGAAACTGTCTTGGAAGCCATCGACGCTTGGGTTACGGCGAACCGGTCATAACAGGGCGGACGCCCCAGCGGTCGCGCTGCCGACAGGCGGCTACTAGAAGATTGCCGTCAGGATCGGTGTCTGGCCAGACTCGGTCCAGGTTTCCGGCGGAGGGATCCTCAAACGGCTGCCCACCAGGTGTCTGAGGTGTGACTCTCTTCCGGTCTGCAATACGTCTGACGTGGTGTGACCCATCGTGGCGGGTGGGTCAAGCTAGGAGGGCCTGTCCTCACATCCGTGGGCATAGTCTCCGGCAGGGATCGGCGAGCGTCACAGTCGACGCTTGAGACGGTGATACATGGCCGTGCGTTCGTCGCCATGTTCGTAGTTCCGGCCCGCGCCCTCACACAGGAACGCTGACAAGCCGCCAACGGCATGGATACCAATGCCGTGCCCCATCAGATCACTTCGATAACAGTTACTTATCAGCCGCACCACCGAGTGCGCGACCTTCACGCCACGGGGCGACCCGTGGTCGTCACCGGTGACATGAACGATCAGGATGAGGTGTTCTGCCGGTTCACTTCGAGTGGTCTGACCCAAGCAAGCTCCGGTGAGGTCGCTGGCCCGGACTGCGTCAAGGCTCCGGAGGACGGGATCGACTGGGTCTTCGGTACTGCTGAACTCACATTCGCTGACGACGGAGTTGATCGAGATACATTGGTGCGGGTGACGAGCGTCATCCCTTCCGGCATGTGCGCGTGTCGCAACGGAGCTGAACAAAGGCGGCGACCGCCCGGCCGAAAACGGACCTTGAAGGCGATCACGCGGGCGCTGCCATGCCAGGAAGAAAGATCTGCTGTTCTCGCGTGAACGGGAAGGGCCGACGGGGTAGCCGCCGGGCACGCGCCACGACGTCTGCCTCGTCATAGAAGAGGGTCACTCGGATTCGATCCATGTCAGCGGGAAGCACATGACGGCCCCGTTTGCTGCGACTCCGCCACCGAACGGCATCACTTCCACCTTGTAGCCCAGCCCCTCGGCAAGCACCGATGCGTCGCTGCGGGCGAGACCGACCAAGCGTGCGCAGACGGCAGCGTCGTGCTCCTGATCAGCCTTGACGCGGGCCCTGAACCGTTCTTCATTCATGCGGTGTGACTCTAGATGAATGAACAACGGCCCAAAGGGATCAGACGTCCCCACGTCGATGGTCCGCACGGATCGCGGCTACTTGTTGACTTCTCTCACGGCAGCGGCCGGGCCAGGCTGTTGTCGAAGGTGCTCGGCGGGACGCTCTCATGGCAGCGGCTGCCCACCGTGTTGGTGTGGCTCACATCTGGCATGCGGTCCCGTCGGGTGCCGTGGTGAGGCGTGGCTCGAGAGGGGATTGCCCGGCTCAAAGTAGCTCTGCCCGGCCTCGCTGATAACCGGCTCGAGCGAGGAGGTAGTACGGATGAGTCGAGTGATCGTGGGTGTGGACCCGCACAAGAAGTCGGTGACGATCGAGGTGATCGACGAACAGGGGACGGTGCTGGCCACGGGCCGGTTTGCCACCACTAGCACCGGCTACCAGCTGATGACCAAGTTCGTGCGTGGACAGTGGCGGAGCCGTCGGTGGGCGGTCGAGGGGGGCCAACGGGATGGGGCGGCCGCTGGCCGCGCGGCTGCTCGCCCAGGGCGAGACTGTTCTCGATGTGCCGGCGAAGCTGGCAGCCCGGGTGCGGGTCTTCGACACCGGCAACGCCCGCAAGACCGATGCCACCGACGCGCACGCGGTCGCGATGGTGGCACTGCGGACAGCCGGACTGAACGAGCTGTCCTCCGACGAGGAGCTGGTTGCGTTGCGGCTGCTCACCGATCGCCGTGACGAGCTCGCGCACCTGCGAGTGCAGACCGTCAACCGGTTGCAGCGGCTGCTCACTGAGCTCATCCCCGGTGGCGCCAAGCGGGACCTTTCCGCGTTGCAGGCGAAGCGACTGCTCGCCAAGGTGAGGCCGAGATCGCTGACAGGTAAGACGATGCGGCGGATGGCTGTCGAAGAGATCGCCGACCTGGTCGCGGTCGATGCGAAGCTCACGTCGATCACCAAGGAGCTCCGGACAGCGGTCCAAGACCGCGGATCGCACCTGATGGACCTGTTCGGGATCGGCCCGGCCGGCGCAGCCCGGGTCCTGTCCGACGTCGGCGACGTGGCCCGGTTCCCCGACCGCAACCACTTCGCCTCCTGGACTGGCACCGCACCCCTGGACGCCTCGAGCGGTGACCAGATCCGACACCGCCTGTCCCGGGCTGGGAACCGACGGCTCAACCACGTGCTGCACGTCGCCGCGATCGTGCAGATCCGCCACGACACCGAGGGCCGCGCCTACTACCGACGAAAGCTGGCCGAGGCCAAGACCCCGATGGAGGCCCTGCGCTGCCTCAAGCGGCGGCTCTCCGACGCCGTCTATCGACAACTCGTCGCCGACGCCGACAGCAGCCAGGTGCCGGAAGCTGAGACAGAACAGGCGGGCCCGGGAGGGCACTCGGGGGCGTCTTCACAATCCAGCGCGGCCGATCTGTCCACCCCGGTCATCGGCTCTTCGGATCAGCCACTTCCCGGACCCGCAACCCCGACGCTACCCGTCACCAAGACCGCTGCGAAGACCCACCAGGCTCCGGCTCCGCGCTCCAGGCAACGGCGCGCAGGAGCCGTCAAGATGGAGCGCCCCACCGGACGAACGACCTTGACGGCGACAAGCGACGTCGCAAACTCAGGAAGGCCAAAGCCGCGGCCTTGACACAGAGGGGAACCAGATCCTGGCGTGCGTAGCCGCCCTCAACGCGGGCAGATCCGGGCGAACGTAACCGCCCTCAACGCGGCAGATCCGGGCAGTTGGATCCCGGCAGCGAACGCGTGCGTTGCACTCGCCAATTTCCGGATAGCGACACTCTACGGACGGTGGTTTGCGCGCCCGCGCAGGGTCTGGCGTCGCTCCCGGAGCGACGCCCCTTGTTCTACGTCCCCTCGCGCGCGAGCCGATTGCGGCGGTCCTCCTCTCGCTTGGAGTACGCGGCCGCGCGGATCGCTTCGTCCGACTCCAGGCCGCTGCCCAGCGCGCCGCCGACGGTGGCCGCCGACGCGACGAACCAGGCCAGCACGAACAGATCTGGGTAGCGGAATGGTTGTTTGAGGTAGCCGCCCATCAGGGCGGGGTCGAGGATGAACAGCGCCCAGAGCAAGTTCAAGACGTAGAGCGCGAGGTAGCAGATGAGCACCCCGACGGTCAGCGTCACCAGCGTCGAGGTGTTGTACAGACGCGACCTCTCTCGGGCTGCAGGGGAGTCGTCGTCCGGGCGGTCCCAGAGGCCACCGTCGATGACGAGCCAGCCGACAACGAGGGCGATGGAGGCGATCGTCGCAACCGACAGGCGCCACGGCGACAACGAACCTGCCAACAGCCACACGGTGGAGTTGATGGTGGCGATGGCGCCGGTCGTGAGTGCCGCGACGAGCGCTGTCTTGAGCCCGGGCACGAGCAGCCACGGTCGGTTGGCGAGCACCATGCCCAGCAGCAGGCGCCAGCGGCCACTGGGGTGAGGCAGCGGCACGCGGCGATCGGTCTGCGTGTCGGCGTCGGACATGCCGCCGATGAGCTCGCGCAAGGCGTGCCTGCTGCGTGCGTGGATGCGAAGCCCGCCCAGCGCGGGCAGGGACAGCACGGCAGTCCGGTGCTCCGGGTCGGTCTCGATCAGCAGGTAGCGGCCGTCACCGTCACGAAGGGGGAGCTCCGTGAGTCCGACGACCACGTCCCACCGACGCTCGTCAGCATGTTCGGTCAGTCGGGACAGCGCGGTCTGCACGTCCTCACAGGCGACCGTGAACGGCTCGCTGAGCACCTCGAGGTCCCAGTCGCGCCGACCCTCGCCGTCCGAGGGATGGAGGTCGCCAAACCGACGGGCTATCTGAGTGGGCTTGGCCGGGTCAGCGACGAGGCCGACTTGAAGCGGCTTCATCCCGCCGGTGTACCCATCCCGCTCGCAGACAAGCGCCTCGGCAGACAAGCGCCTCGGCAGATCCGGTTCCCACGGGGGAGTCCTACAGGGGAGACCGTCTGGGCTCGGCGCGCAAGCGCGGCTGGCCCCAGGAACACCAGCGAGAGTTCCTGTGAAACCGCGTTCTTGAACTCCCCCCTCGACGGTGACACGTCGCCGCCTGCTAATACGACGGCATGGAGGTTCCGGGGCATACGGCAACGAGCGTGGTGTGCTTGACCAGTGACGCCAAGTGGGGTGGAGGACGAACGGTCTCGGCGGCGGACCGCCAGGGGGGAGAACCGGCTCCCGCCGGCTCTTGCAGTGGTGGCCGCCCTGGTTGTCTACGTGCTGCTGCCGTCCTCCCTGCCGTTCCTGGGACGGTTCGTCATACCGGGCGTCGAGGCGTTGTTGCTGGTTGCTCTGATCGTCACGAATCCACGCAGAATTACCCGTCAGACTCGATGGTCGAGAACGATCTCGATTGGCCTGGCCGTCCTCGTGATCGTCTCGAACCTGCTGTCGCTCGGACTGCTCATAGCCGAGCTCTCGAACAACGCGCCCAGCGGCGAGAACCTGCTCGTCGGGGCCATGCAGATCTGGGTCACCAATGTCATCGGTTTCGCGCTGCTCTTCTGGGAGATGGACCGGGGCGGGCCCGTTGCGCGTCGCAACATGCCACGCCTGAACATGCCTGCCGCCGACTGGCGCTTCTCCCAAGACGAGAACCAGGACACGGTCCCGGAGGTACGTCGTTCGTCGAGTGAGCTATCCGGGTGGGTCCCGGTGTTCATCGACTTCCTCTACCTGTCCGTGACCAACTCGAGTGCCTTCAGCCCGACCGACACGATGCCGCTCACCAGCCGCGCGAAGGTGCTCATGGCTATACAGGCCACCGCCGCGCTCCTAGTGTCCCTGCTGCTGGTCGCGCGTGCGGTCGGCTCCCTCGGCGGCTAAACCGGGTCAGCCACCTCGCTGGTCGACGTGTGGTGCTGCTCCATCCCGGCCTCTAAGCGTGCGGGCACGACGGGGTCCGCTGACCTGCGGCTGTTCATTTCGCGACGATTCCACCGCGGGGGTGTTCGCACGAAAAGCGAGCACCGGTTCGCGAAAGAGTGTTCCCCGCACTCGTGGGGACACGAGCGGTGCCGTCCACGACGCGGCAGATCCCCGGCGAACGTAGCGGCCCCAAGGGGGGTAGGAACTGGGGTTGGAGCTAACTGGGTGTGTCCCTAATGATGGTCGCGCGCTGGGCGGAGGCGTCTACCGGATCTGGCTCCCTTCTGTGTCAAGGGGGGCGCGGGTTCGGTGGCTTGGTGTGTGCGCCGGCGCTTTGTCGCCGTCAAGGTCGTTCGTGTGGTGCCCGCCGAACCCCGTGCGAACCCCACGCGGGGCTCGGTTCCAGGCCGCCCGCGTCGACGCGGGTAGCGTCGACGTTGCGGGTCCGGGAAGTGGCTGGCCGAGAGCCGGCACCGGGATGTGAGCCGGTCGCGCTGGAGTCAGAGTCGTTTCCCTGTTGCCTTCCCGGACCAGCCTCGGTCTAGCCCACGCGGTGCTGCATGGCCAGTACCGTCAGCTCGACTCGGGAGTGGATGTCGAGCTTGAGATAGATGTGCTTGAGATGGGCGTCCACGGTGTGGCGGGACAGGTGGAGCTCCTCGGCGATGCTGCGGTTGGTCATCCCCCCAGCCACACAGGAGATGACGCGGATCTCGGCGTCGGTGAGCGACGCCCACCCGCGGTCCGTTCCCTCCTCGCCGTCCGCACCTACCTTGACCATGGGATACCGGACTGCCGCGGCGACTCCGGCGGCGGGAGGGTACATGGTCGGGTCCACGTAATGGGGGTTGTCGATCACCGTGCGGTCCAGCAGAACCGTGGGGTGGGTGAAGAGCACCTCGACGAGCATCTCGGCCCCGAACTTCTGCAGGTCGTAGAGGCACATGAGGATGGCGGGCATCTGCCCGACGGCGTGGTTGACGGCCGACTCGTAGTGGAACAGGTCCGCCCAACCGGGGGGGTCCGGGCAGCACCCACGACATCTCACCGGCGGCTCGGAGCAGGTCGAAGTCGTCTTCGATCGCCGCGTCCACGCTCTCGGAGAGGAAGCTCATCATGTGCGCGACGCTGAACTCCCCCGAGCGGAGGTAGGTGTCCGAGGCGCGTTTGACGTCGAGTTGTGCCGATCGTCGGGTGTACTCCGGGTCGGGCTGTCCCTCGGCGAGATCCCGGACCTGCGCCGGCTCGACATCGTCGATCAGGCACAGGCACTTGTCGCCGTGCCGCAGCCCCTCCTCGAGGAAGAACAACAACAGCCGGTCGCGCTCGGCCGGGCCGGAGTAGAACGCGCAGAAGTGCGTTCCTGGGCTGACAGTTCCGACCCCGGGGATCCCGAGGCTCAGACCGTTCATGGTGGTGACCGTTCACCGAATCCAAGATTTCAGATTCGATGCTACGCGCAGTCGGCACAGTTAGCCTCCATGCGCCGGTTGGCTTCCGCGAAATGGGCAGGGCTACCGGCGGGTGCTCCCCGCTTGCCCGGCGCGTTGAACACCGGTTCCAGCAGCGCCCACTGCTCGTCGTTCAGGTCCCTGGAGCACGACGTGGTCCAGACGGTGCTGTCCGGGCTGGCTGGCGCAGTCCACGCTAACTGGGACACACCCAGCAAGAGTCATGGCGCATGGGCGCACCTGGTAGCGGCGGGACGTAGCAACCCTCCCGCTCTGCCAGCACCGCGGCCAGCGTCCTTGAGGGGGCGCCCAACTTGTCGAGCAGGTGCTCTACGTGGGCGGCGACGGTCCGGGTAGCTACGGCCAGCCGCGTTGCAATTTGCTGGTTTGATCGACCGTCCACCAGCAGCCCGAGGACCTGGAGTTCGCGTGGCGTGAGGCCTCGGCAGTCGGCATCCGGGGTGAGCAGGAGGGCGCCGAGCACGAAGTCAGGGGCCTCCGTCGCGGCCAGCACGGTGATGCGCATGTGCGTGGTGGATGCGGGAACCCGTCGCGTCGGCCACATGAACGATTGGTAGACATGACCCGCCAGGAGCGTCTTCCGGGCAATCGCGACGACTGGTGAGGCTGCGGCCAGGAGTGAGTGGTCCTGGAGCCCATCGAGTGGGTAGGTAGTCCCGTCCTCGTACAGGAGAGCACCCGCCGTCGCGCCTCGCACGAGGCGCGCGGTGGCGAGCAGCGAACGCATGGGGGACACGCCGCGAGCGATCATCGGCGAGAGTTGCGAGAGTCGGTCGCGCATCGCGGGGGACGGAGGCTGCCGACTGAACAAGAGGGTGAGCATTCCGAGATATGGGCCCCCTGGCTCGGAAAGTGGCACACCCAAGCCCTGGTGGAAGCCGGCCGGGATAAGGCACTCCGACCATGTGGGGAGCTCGTCAGCAGGTATGGGGAGCTGTACCAAGCTGGGCGGCGGCGACGCTCGCTTGATCCCAGCCAGCTGGATCTCCCGTGCCACTGCCGGACGTTCCAGGTAGTCGAGGACGGGTCGATCCAGCCCAGTGCTCCCGACAGTCGTGTGGACGTTCGACCGCGGATTGGCGAGCGCGAGCCAGGTGGCATCGGAGGGGACGAACTCAGCCAGCTTCTCCAGGAGTCCTCGCGCTCGTTCGGTGAGCGGCGCAGAGGAGGTAGCAATCTCGATGAGCTGCACGGCGGGCAGGTCGTCCTCCATCAGGGCTCCTATACGAGCACGGCATCAGAGGCAGAGCAGTCCTGGGGCGCCGACGCCTGTGTCCGCCTTGAGGCCGGCCGACCGAGGACACGCTCTCGTACCCACCTGGTCGACCTTTAACGCGTGTCGAGTGGGCCGCACCATGCCAGCGGCCTCGCGGCTCAGAGGTCTCACGAGTCCCCCCGCGACCCGTCCCGGTCGCGTACGGAGTCGTATCGGGATTTCTGCCAATGGCGTCCGAGGAGCCCACCTCCTCTACTGGAGAAGGCCGCGGCTCGGATCCGGGCAGCGGGACGCATTCGGTGAGGAGGCAGCATGAAGGCTGTGGTGTACGAGGGGCCGCGGAAGGTGAGCGTCAAGGACGTGCCGGACGCCCGGATCGAGCGGCCGACCGACGTCCTGGTGCAGATCACGTCGGCGAACATCTGCGGGTCGGACCTGCACATGTACGAGGGTCGGACCGATTTCGAGCCAGGCCGCTGGTTCGGGCACGAGAATCTGGGTCGGGTGGTCGAGGTCGGCGACGGTGTCGACAAGGTGCAGGTTGGGGACTATGTCGTCCTGCCGTTCAACATCGCTTGCGGTCATTGCAAGAACTGCGAGCGTCAGCTCACGAACTACTGCTTGACAGCTCAGCCCGAACCCAAGATGGCGGGCGCGGCGTACGGCTTCGCCGATATGGGCCCCTACGGCGGGGGTCAGGCCGACCTGCTGCGCGTGCCTTGGGGCGACTTCAACTGTCTGCGGCTGGGCGAGGACGCCGAGGAGCGCCAGGCGGACTACGTGATGCTCGCTGACATCTTCCCGACCGGCTACCACGCCACCGAGATGGCAGGGGTGAAGCCGGGGGATCAGACGGTCATCTATGGCGCCGGTCCGGTCGGCCTGATGGCCGCCCTCTCGGCGACGATCAAGGGGGCCAGCAAGGTGATGGTCGTCGACCGGCAGTCCGACCGGTTGCGGCTGGCGGAGTCGATCGGGGCGATCGCCATTGACGACTCGAAGGTCGATCCGGTGGAGGCCGTTCTTGATGAGACGCTGGGGCTGGGTGCGGACAACGGCTGCGAGTGCGTCGGCTATCAGGCGCACGAGCCAACGGGCGAGGAGCAGGCCAACTTGACGATGAACCGGCTGGTCGGCTCGGTTCGGTTCACCGGGAAGATCGGGTGCGTCGGGGTCTTCGTGCCCGAGGACCCCGGAGCTAGCGACGAACTGGCGAAGCAGGGCAGGCTGGCCTTCGACTACGGCATGTTCTGGTTCAAGGGTCAGCACATCGGCAGCGGTCAGGCGCCGGTGAAGAGGTACAACCGGCAGCTGCGTGACCTCGTCGCCGCGGGCAAGGCCGAGCCGTCCTTCATCGTGAGCCACGAGCTCCCGCTGGACCAGGCGCCGGAGGCCTATGAGCACTTCGACAACCGTGACGACGGTTGGACGAAGGTGGTCCTGCACCCGGCGATGGCAGGGGCATGAGCATGCGCGCGATGGTGTACCGCGGCCCCTACCGGGTTCGTGTGGAGGAGAAGGACACCCCCGCGATCGAGCACCCCAACGACGCGATCGTCCGGGTGACGCGTGCGGCGATCTGCGGGTCCGACCTGCACCTGTACCACGGGATGATGCCCGACACCCGGGTCGGGTTCACGTTCGGTCACGAGTTCATCGGTGAGGTGCACGAGGTAGGCCCGTCGGTGCAGAAGGTGAAGCCGGGCGACCGCGTGATGGTGCCGTTCAACGTGTTCTGCGGGACCTGCTTCTTCTGCGCCCGCGGGCTCTACTCCAACTGTCAGAACGTGAACCCGAACGCCACAGCGGTCGGCGGTATATATGGCTACTCGCACACCTGCGGCGGCTACGACGGGGGCCAGGCCGAGTACGTCCGGGTGCCGTTCGCCGACGTCGGACCTGGCCTGATCCCGGAGTGGCTGGACGACGACGACGCCGTCCTCCTCACCGACGCCCTTCCAACCGGGTACTTCGGTGCCCAGCTCGGAGACATCGTCGAGGGTGACGTGGTGGTGGTGTACGGCGCCGGGCCGGTGGGCCTGTTCGCGGCCCGGTCGGCGTGGCTGATGGGCGCCGGCCGGGTGATCGTCGTTGACCACCTCGACTACAGGCTGGACAAGGCGCGCGAGTTCGCCCATGCCGAGACGGTCTGCTTCACCGAGCACGGCGACGTGGTCCTGCACCTCAAACACCTGACCGAAGGACTAGGGGCCGACGTCGTCATCGACGCCGTCGGGGCCGAGGCCGACGGGAACCTGCTGCAGCACGTGACCGCGGCGAAGCTCAAGCTGCAGGGCGGGTCGCCGGTCGCCCTCAACTGGGCCATCGACACGGTCCGCAAAGGTGGCACGGTCTCAGTGGTCGGCGCCTACGGACCGCTTTTCAGCGCCGTGAAGTTCGGCGACGCGATGAACAAGGGCCTCACCCTCCGCATGAACCAGTGCCCGGTCAAGCGACAGTGGCCGCGCCTGCTCGAGCACATTCGCAACGGCTACTTCAAGCCCAGCGACGTCGTCACCCACCACATCCCGCTCGAGCACATCCCCGAGGGCTACCACATGTTCTCGGCCAAGCTCGACAACTGCATCAAGCCCATCGTCGTCCCCAGCGCGGCGTGATCTTGGGAGGACAGTTATGACCTACACCCCTCAGAAACCCCGCCTCGCCGAGAGCAGCGACAAGCTGCGCGCCCGCATCCCGGGCTGGGGAGCCGACCTCGACCCCGCCGACCGTCCGTCCGTGCCGCGTGAGCGGTTTGCCCCCGAGGAGTCAGGCGCTCATTGGGAGTACCCGGACGAGCAGCCGGAGTTGTGGCCCAGGGAACGCTCGCTCGAGCACACCCGGCTCCCGCCGGTCTTTGGCACGACCTGCCCACCCAAGGGCCTGTCCGGCGCCATCCGGAAGCTCGCCTACGCCAAGTACAGCGAGGGCCGGGCCGCGCACTGGCTGCTGCTCATGGCCGGGGATCGTGTGGACGCACTAGAGAGCGCACTTCGGTCGATGCTCACGCTGCGGCCCGACAACCCCGTGACCCAGACGGGGGTGCTTTCCGAGGGGAAGCGCCACGGGATGAGCTCCCGCCTGGGACACAACCGCGCAGACGTCAAGCACCACTGGATGGACCCAATCATCGTGGGCGCCCCCTGGGCTGGCGCGGCTGCTGCGACGTACCGCCTCTTCAGGCGACGGTAAGGGATGGAAGCGATTCGCGTGGGCCTCGTGGCCGACCGACCCGGGCCAAGCCGACGGTGATCGCGCGTCGGATCGAGAAGCATCCGCCGTCGGACAACGATGGCTGGGTCAAGATCTGCGGTGAGGTGGACCTGGTGACCCGCGAAGAACTCCGATTGAGCCTTCCCCCGGCTGCGATGCAGCGATGCGAGGCTGGTGTTTCTCGATGTGGCCGGGTTGACGTTCTGCGACGTCGAGGGCTGCCGCATGCTCGCGCAGTTCCGTACGGAGATAGCCGCGGCCGGATGCGACGTGCGGATCATCCACGCCTCCCCGATCATCCGAAAGGTGATGGACCTCATCGGCGCGGAGGTCGAACTAGCCACGTGGGCTGCGAGGGGCATTGGCGCACCCCCTCCGACGTCGGAGCAGCCCGACATCTGAGAGGGTGCGACCAAACTTTACGACTGGATGTCGAGGTCGCCGAGACCCTCCGGACGGCGTAGGTAGCCGGTGGGGCGACCCGCACGGTGGGCTACTTCTTAACCGAAGAACCCGTGCGGGCCGACCGTCCTCGATGCTGACGAGGCGGGTCGCCGTTGCAGGGTCTGGGCAAAGCGACACTGACAGTGCACCACACGTATGGAAGTTCATCGGAGTGTTGAGGGAGTCCGAGGGAGCCGGCCCGGGTGGACGGGGCCGGCTTCGTCGGGACCGGGCGACCCCTGCACGTACGGTACCGGACACCTTCCACCCTAGGCAGAGTGGTGTCGAGAGGCGCCTACAACCACAAGGGGACCTGCCGAGGGGCCGTGTTCACGTTGAGTTCGGGCGAACGAGAGGGCTGTCCGGAAACGCCCGGCATGGGTTGTCTCCCTCATCTGCTGCCCCGGTCGAAGTGAGAGCTTCGTCTATAGCACTGATGACCTTCGTATCGGCACTGTCGGGTGCCGTTTGTGCGCCATGGGGACCCAGATGGGCCGGTTCGTCAGTACCGATTCGGGGATACCTTCACTTGCAGGAGGAAAGCATTGAATGCGCCCCAAGCTCGCCGGGACATGGTTTCCCTCACCGTCATGGTCACGTCCGAGGACGACGTGGTGTCGATTCCTATTGGCGGGGAGGTTGACCTCGTCAACCGTGATCAGTTGCAGAGCTGCCTCGCGAAGATCGATCTCGCTGGGGTGAGGCTGGTCCATCTGGACCTGGGTCAGCTCACCTTTTGTGACAGCGCAGGCAGTGGACACCTCGTCGCCTTCGAGGGGCGAGCCCGGGCAGCCGGATGCGTCGTGCAGGCACGTGACGTGAAGCCGATCGTGCGCAAGGTGATGGACCTCGTCGGCACTGGCATCGGGTAGTGACCTCGCATTCCACCGGACTTCCGACGGCAGTTTGGCAGGCGCGCCACAAGGCCCCCGCCTGCGGAAGCAGACGGGGGCCATTTACATGGGGCTGGCCCGGACGGAAAACGGGGGATGTCCGGACCAGCGGGGTCAAGGGTAGTAAAAGCGGATGAAACCGGCGAGTCCGAATGCCCGCGGAACCTCGCTCCGGCGGTGAGGGTCAGCAGGTGAGGAGAGGGACGCCGTCGTCGTAGCGGTTGCTGGTGAACACCGGACCCTCTGCGCCGTTGGACTGGAGGCTGTCGGTCGACGCGCACGGCCCGAACTGCCAGGAGCCGCGGACGTAGGTGTTGTCGGTGACCCGGTAGGTCACCCCGGAGCCCTTGGTGGCGTCGTACAGGGCGGTGGCGTAGTTCCCGCCGGCCAGCCTGTTGCCGGTGATGGTGAAGGTGCCGGCGCCGGGGTTGTCGGCCAGGAAGATCGCGGCGTTGCCCTTGTCGGTGCTGTCGGTGCTGTTGGTGGCGCGGGCGTCGAGGGTGGAGTGCACGATCGAGGCGTCGAGCTTGGCGCCGGGGTCGTAGAGCTGGGCGACGTCGAGGTGGTCGCCGGGGTAGATGCAGGCGCCGTCCAGCAGGCTGTCGACGATGCGCTGCTGGCCGCCGCCGGTGAACCGGACCAGGTCGGAGCCGGAGTGCTGCAGGTGGACCCGGGTGAGGGTGAAGTCTCCGCCGGTGACCAGCTGGTTCGCGTTCCCGGTCTTCGGGCACGCGTCGGGGCCGATGGTGGTGTCGGCCGCGGTGAGGGCGTGCCCGTTGGCGATGACGCGGCCGGCGATCCGCGACTTCGTGACCACGGTGTCGCAGGTCAGCACCAGGTCGCCGGTGACGTCCTTGGACGCGACGTTCCGCAAGCCGACCGGTTGCCGGCTCCAGGTCCTCGGGCTGCTGGTGGACGGTCGATCAAACCAGCAGATTGCACGCCCTTGCAGATCTGCCGAAGTGCACAGAGCGGTACGCCGTGGTGACCGACCGATTGGCGCAGGCAGGCATCTTGTGCGGTCAACCCGGTTCCGACGATCAGTCCGTTACCTTTGGACCAGGTGTACCGGCCGCCTCGCTGAGGACGGCGTGCACCCGTGCCGCGCAGGCGTCGATGCCGTCCTCGGCCTGTCGGGCGAGACCGGAGGTCAGTCGTTCGGCGAGGTCGTGCACCTTGATGTTGCTGTTCTGGGAGTGAGCGCGCAGGACGGCGAACGCGGTGTCGGGAGCCAGCCCGAACGCCAGCATCAGCATCCCCTTGGCCTGCTCGATGGTGGCGCGGTGCGCCGTGACGCCCACGATGGCAGCCTCCACCTCGACCTGGGCGTCGCAGCGGACCACTTCCGTCAGGTCGACCATGGTGCCTGCCAGCTCGACCACCTCGCCCCGGTCGTCGAGCCGCCCCCACCCGGTCACCAGGACGGTCCGCCTGCGCCGTCTCGCATCTAGCAGGTGGTGGTAAGAGGCGTACGGCGTGCCGCCGAGCAGCGCCTTCTTGAACGCCAGCCGAGCCCCCGGAACCTCATCGGGATCGACGTGGCTCAGCATCAGCTCCCCGGACGGGACGACCTCCCCGGGTACGAACCCGTGCATCGCGAACATCTCGTCGGTCCACGTCCAGGTGGCCCCGTCGAACCGGTACCTCCCGACCGGCGGCGGGGTCCCCGAGGACAGCGCTTCGATTGCTTGGTCGAGACCCTTGGACATGGCCCCTCCCCGTTCACATCCCGTGCAGGACGGGGGCGGTACTGCTGAACCAGACTGCTCGAGTTCGATCCGCCGCCGTACATATTAGCGACACCGGAACGAGAAACGGGAGCGGGAAAGACCCGGCCTCGGACTGTCGCTGGGACTCGAAAGCCGCGTGCCGGCTATGACCGGGGACTGCCGCACATGACGGACGATGAGTCGGGTACCCACAGATCAGTTGTTTCACCCGGACCCTGTGAAACGGCCGCGGGCCTGCGCTGGGCCCAGGTCAAGAAGCGGCCGCCCGGCGCGGGTTCAGCAACTGGCTCTCGAACTCACCGTCCCTGATGCATGTCCCGCATCAAGGTGGGAGGGGTCTGCGATACCGGGCGAAGGCCCTTCCACCGCCTGTTGGCGACCGGTTCGACGGTCCGCACGGGTGGACTGCAGCGCATCACTCAGCGACGCATGCTGACCGGTGAGCTCGGTGAGCTCGGTGAGCTCGGTGAGCTCGGTGAGCTCGGTGAGCTCGGTGAGCTCGGCGAGCCACCGCCACAGTCCCGGTCATGTGGGCCGATGTGTGGGTTCCAGTCGTCTGGGACATGGGCGGCGCCACCGTTCACGCAAACGAACTGCGTCCAGACGGCAAACACCTCGCCTCGAGCGTTCCTGCCGGTGTGCACGCGCTCGATCAGTGGTCCGATGCAGGTTGGGCATGGGTCACTGATGACTGACATGACTCGCCTCCCCGTTTCCCTCACCCCAAGCGCTGCCAAGCGCCAGGTCGCGGGGCCCGGGCGGTTGATCGCGCCCGGGCCGGGCTGATCTTCGTCGGCCGCGCTTCAAGAATCCGCCGGGATGAATGCCTTGTCCAGAGCGCGATGCCCGCAGCTTCCCTATCCGGGCGGTTGACAACTGCTCACGCAGATCTTGGACGGTTCGTCCGCCGCAGATGAGGCGCCCCCGCACCGGTCGGCGGAAACTGTGCCTATCGGTCGCGCGTGGCCCTTTTGTGATCGGGCTCGCCCACGCAGCTCAGCCTGGCGGCCTAGACAAAGGAATGGGGGTGAAGGCGCGTGCTACTCACCATCGGTCCAACATCGGTCTACCTCATCTTGGCCGTGCTCTTCCTGGTCATCCTTGGAGGCGGCACCTACTTGGCTTACCGGATGAATCGAGGACGGGCATCCGACCGGACAAACGGCACGGGAATGGCGGGCCCCGGAGGTAGCGGTGGCGAAACGCGGTAGCCATTGAACGCCCGCACATCGGGCATGTCAGATCTTCACCATCAGCGGCAGCTCCGGGCGAGCGTAGCCGCCCTCAACGCGGCAGATGCGCGGACGTTGCAAGGGGCCGGTCGGATCAGTCTGGAGGCGGATGTGACTCGTCCAGCACCTTCCCGGTTCGGTCCGTGACGACCCAGTGACCGAAGCCCTCGGGGTGCTGTCGTGCCAGTTCGCGCAGGCGCGCGAGTGCGGGGTCGCCGGTCAGGGTCGGGGTTGCCGAGGGGACGAGTTCGTACTGGGCGTAGACCAGAAACCGTTCGTGGTGGCTCACCCCGAGGACTGCCTTCCGAACCTCCCGGGCCGCAGAGTCGAAGTCGCCCCACGGGACCGTCACTAGCTCGTCCCACTGGCCGGGCGTCATCAAGATCTCAACGGCCTTGGCCGAACCCTCCGGGTTCGGCACTGTGACCTCGATACGGCCGGGCTCGACTTCGGCCGCCACGGCCCAGCCGTTCAGGAACTTCAAGAGCCGTTCCCAGAGACGCTCGTAGCTCATGCGCCAAGCATGCGGCACGCGTCCGCACGCCGGCAGTTCGGCGCAAGTGAACCTCCGCGCGGATCGCGGCTACTTGTTGACTTCTCTCACGGCAGCGGCCGGGCCAGGCTGTTGTCGAAGGTGCTCGGCGGGACGCTCTCATGGCAGCGGCTGCCCACCGTGTTGGTGTGGCTCACATCTGGCATGCGGTCCCGTCGGGTGCCGTGGTGAGGCGTGGCTCGAGAGGGGATTGCCCGGCTCAAAGTAGCTCTGCCCGGCCTCGCTGATAACCGGCTCGAGCGAGGAGGTAGTACGGATGAGTCGAGTGATCGTGGGTGTGGACCCGCACAAGAAGTCGGTGACGATCGAGGTGATCGACGAACAGGGGACGGTGCTGGCCACGGGCCGGTTTGCCACCACTAGCACCGGCTACCAGCTGATGACCAAGTTCGTGCGTGGACAGTGGCGGAGCCGTCGGTGGGCGGTCGAGGGGGGCCAACGGGATGGGGCGGCCGCTGGCCGCGCGGCTGCTCGCCCAGGGCGAGACTGTTCTCGATGTGCCGGCGAAGCTGGCAGCCCGGGTGCGGGTCTTCGACACCGGCAACGCCCGCAAGACCGATGCCACCGACGCGCACGCGGTCGCGATGGTGGCACTGCGGACAGCCGGACTGAACGAGCTGTCCTCCGACGAGGAGCTGGTTGCGTTGCGGCTGCTCACCGATCGCCGTGACGAGCTCGCGCACCTGCGAGTGCAGACCGTCAACCGGTTGCAGCGGCTGCTCACTGAGCTCATCCCCGGTGGCGCCAAGCGGGACCTTTCCGCGTTGCAGGCGAAGCGACTGCTCGCCAAGGTGAGGCCGAGATCGCTGACAGGTAAGACGATGCGGCGGATGGCTGTCGAAGAGATCGCCGACCTGGTCGCGGTCGATGCGAAGCTCACGTCGATCACCAAGGAGCTCCGGACAGCGGTCCAAGACCGCGGATCGCACCTGATGGACCTGTTCGGGATCGGCCCGGCCGGCGCAGCCCGGGTCCTGTCCGACGTCGGCGACGTGGCCCGGTTCCCCGACCGCAACCACTTCGCCTCCTGGACTGGCACCGCACCCCTGGACGCCTCGAGCGGTGACCAGATCCGACACCGCCTGTCCCGGGCTGGGAACCGACGGCTCAACCACGTGCTGCACGTCGCCGCGATCGTGCAGATCCGCCACGACACCGAGGGCCGCGCCTACTACCGACGAAAGCTGGCCGAGGCCAAGACCCCGATGGAGGCCCTGCGCTGCCTCAAGCGGCGGCTCTCCGACGCCGTCTATCGACAACTCGTCGCCGACGCCGACAGCAGCCAGGTGCCGGAAGCTGAGACAGAACAGGCGGGCCCGGGAGGGCACTCGGGGGCGTCTTCACAATCCAGCGCGGCCGATCTGTCCACCCCGGTCATCGGCTCTTCGGATCAGCCACTTCCCGGACCCGCAACCCCGACGCTACCCGTCACCAAGACCGCTGCGAAGACCCACCAGGCTCCGGCTCCGCGCTCCAGGCAACGGCGCGCAGGAGCCGTCAAGATGGAGCGCCCCACCGGACGAACGACCTTGACGGCGACAAGCGACGTCGCAAACTCAGGAAGGCCAAAGCCGCGGCCTTGACACAGAGGGGAACCAGATCCGGGCGAGCGTAGCCGCCCTCGACGCGGCAGATCCGGTTGCCGCAGCGCACGCTGTCCGCGGCGGATCGAGTTCGTTCTCGGCCTAGCGGAGCGTGTTCAGCTCGTCGAGGGTGCGATGGCCACGCTTGACCACCCCTGGAACGACATCGTGGCTCCCGTGGCGGATGGGGATCTCGAGCATGTGGAGGATCTGTGCTGCTGCGAGCACCGCCGTCCCCTCCCAGTCGACCAGGTCGAGGATTCTGGTCCACAGCCTCCTTCGGACACCGTCCAGCAGCGGATCCTGGAACGTGTACCAGGCGAGGGTGGTGAGATCGATCGCTCGCGTGCCGCTGCCGGCGTTCCCGACGTCCACGACCGCCACCACCGCTCCGTCACGGACCAGGACATTGCTGGGGGTTGAGAGATCGGCATGGACCATGTCAGGTGCCCCTCGTGGTGGTGAGACGTCGGCACACACGAGCCGCAGGCGCTCGACCAAGGTCGACACGTCAGAGGAATACCCCGTGAGCCTGGCCACGGACTGGCGGAGAAGCGCCTGCTCGGGTGTCTCGTCGAAATCCGGCCCGGCGACAGCCGATTTCTGACCGGTGGCGACCCTCCAGGCGTACGACCAGTGGTCGTAGGGCTCGGAGGCTTGGCCAGCCTGGAGTTCAACGATCTCCATCAGCTGCTCAACGAGGGACGGGGTCAGCTCTGGTGCGGGAGTCGCGTCAACGAAGTCCATCAGATGCCACACATGAGTGGCTGTGGCCCCCACGCTGAGCCAGGCCGGGGTGGGATAGCCGCGCCTACGCATGTGCTCGACCACTCTCTGGGCTCGCAACGCCTCGTCCAGGTGGTTGGGGTGTGCCCGGGGCACTGCTTTGAGAACTGCATGTGCCCTTCCGGCCAACTGGACGCGCACGGCACCCCCATTGACGCCTCCGTGTAGGCGACCGAGAAGGGTGACGCCTGCTCCGACCACGCTGGCCACGTCGTCCAGGACCTCGGCCGGCAGATCCACAAACCGAGCCTCCGTCATGGCCGCATCGTGTCACGACCGCTCGTCGGCAGAGCCGGTGAACGGTGGGCGCCGACAGGCGGCGTAAAGCCCGAGGACAGCGGTTGTGTATCCAGACGCGACCCGGCTACACGTCGGTGCTCGCCGTGTCCTTGAGCTTCACCGTCTCGTAGAGCGCCACTCCAACGAGCACGATCAGCACGAGGGACCAGGCGGCCAGCGCCGTGGCAAACACTCCACTCAGGGTGATCACGAGTATCACCACGGCGGCGACCAGGCGCTGACGCCACTGCGCGTGCAAGACGCTGGCCTTGAAGAACACGCTGCCGACCAAGAAGAGCGCGGGCCCGGCGGCCAGCGGGAGCATCTCGTCGATGTGCAGTCTCTCGCCAGGGTGGGCGATCACCAGCTCAGCGGCCACGGCGCTGACGATGATCCCGGCGACTATGGGCACGTGCAAGTAGCTGAGCAGCTCACCGAGCCGCCCGCGTTCCGCATCGCGCGCCTGGAGCTCCCGGGCGACACCCTCCGCGTGATAGTCGAAGTAGAGCCACCAGAACGCCACGGAGACGCCGAACGACACGACGACCGCCGCAATGCGCATTGCGTCCATCTCCAGCTCGCTCGCGCTCACCCCGGCGGCGACGATCGTCTCACCCAGCGCGAGGATCACGAACAGCTGGAGGCGCTCGGAGAAGTGGCTGGGCACCAGGTCCCAGTCGGCCGGCACCGAGCGCCCGAGGCGGGGAGCCCAGTGGCCGGCCAGCGGCCCTGCGTAGTCCAGGACCAGCGCCACGATCCAGACAGCGATGCGTGCCTCGCCCTCCACCAGTGCCCCGGCGAGCCAAATCATGCTGACCCAGGCGCTCCACACGAAGATGCGCACCAGTGGCGCGTGAAGAGGATCGCTCCGCTGGGTGGCCAGCACCATGAACCCGTTGCGGATCAACTGGAGGCCGACGTAGCCGGCCACGAACAGGCCGGCGCGGTCGTCGAACGCGTCGGGGATGGCGATGGCCCCGCAGAGGCTGGCGAGCATGCCAACGAGCAGGATGGCCCGGACGGCCCGCGTCTCGGGGTCGAACCAGTTGGTCATCCAGGTCGTGTAGATCCACGCCCACCAGGCTGCTAGCAGCAGGACCAGCGTCTGGGTAGCGCCTGCCACGGTCAGGTCGTCGACCAGCGCAGAGGAGAGCTGGGTGACGGCCAGGACGAAGACCAGGTCGAAGAACAGTTCTGCGTAGCTCGCGCCGACGGGCGAGTCTTCCTCGGCGGGATGTCGGCGCAGCGGTGAGGGCATCCGCCTAGCATCTCTCGTTGTTAGCGGCCAAACCACTAGCGAACATGCGCCAGCGGCGGACCGCTGTCACGCGATGAGTTCGCTCGCTCCCTCTTCAGAGACGGTTTCCCTGACGGGTCGGCTGACTAGCCGCGCTTCGAGGAGCTCGTTCCGTCTACCTGTCCGAGGTGGGTGCCGATCGCGGCCGCCTCCGGACGCACAGGGAGCACGACGGGAGGGTCGCTGCGTGCGGTGTCGTCCCTGATCGATCGTGTCGAGGAGAGGGTCGACCTCCATGCGCCCAGGCGGCCGACGCCGTCACCGCGGTGGTGGACCCCGCGCGATCAGCGGGACGGTCCAGGAGCGTGCCATCGCAGCCGGCTTCGACGACATCCTCACGAGCGGCGGTGTGTGACGTCACCAACGTTGGAAAGCCGTCCCGCGGCCCTAGGCTTGGCACGAGGGCCTCGTCGCTTGCTGCGACGGGGCCAGTTCGTCGAGCCCGGGAGGTGGAGGCAATGACCTGCCTCGTGTGCAAGTCCGACACTGTGGAGGGCCACTGTCCCAGGACCAGGCCGGCGTGCGACTGGTACCAATGCATCAGCTGCGCCACGGTCATCGACGTCGCCCGGCGGATCCTCTGGCTGCCGTCCCACCGGGTGGTCCCGTACGGCTGAGGCCGAAGGACACGACCCCCCCGGAACACGGGATGTCCCGGCGTTCCCGCCGATCTAGCGTGGTACGTCGGTGGATCTCTCGTGGGAGGAACGATCATGAGCACTTCGGGCCCGGACGCCCAGGCTTCCCGCCAGGCCGGGAGCGGCCAAGGCCCGGGCGGCGTCGATGCCCAGGTCTTGCTCCATGACCTCGCGAACAGCATGGCTCTCCTGCCGCAGGAGGCGATGCCCGAGGGTGAGGAGCCGCCCGAGGGCGCGATCGCGCTGCCGGTGATCGAGCAGGACGGCACGCAGTACGTCCCCGTGTTCACGTCTGAGGAGGCGCTTCGGGCGGCGGGGGCAGACCCCGCGACCGCCCTCCAGCTGCCCATCGCGCAGCTGGCAGCGACCTGGCCGGGCGAGAACCTGTGGCTCGCCGTCAACCCCGCTACCCCGGAGGGTCTGACCCTTCCGCCCGAGGTGGTCCGGGCACTGCCGGGCTTCGTGCACTTGCCGGGCGAGGCGGAGGCCGCGGCCGAGCAGGGCGAGGCGCGACGGGCGGGCGCGGAAGGCGCCCCGTCGGGCTAGCCGGGCGACGGCACCCGGTCGGCGAGTCGCGAGCACGGCGACTGCCGGCGCTCGCCGCGACCCGGGTACCCGCCGGATGCGTCCGGCCCAGCCGCTGACACCAACTGGAGGGTGCTGCCATGCGCGTCCCGCTGTCCGTCCTCGACCTTGCCCCTATCGCGCGCGGGGGGAACCGCCAGCAGCAGCATCGCGGCCAGCGTTGCCCTCGCCCAGCGCGCGGAGGAGCACGGCTTCCTCCGGGTCTGGTACGCCGAGCACCACAACATGCAGCACATCGCCTCGTCCGCGACCAGTGTGCTGATCGCGCACATCGGCGCGCAGACGTCGTCCATCCGGCTCGGCGCTGGAGGGGTCATGCTGCCCAACCACTCGCCGCTGGTCATCGCCGAGCAGTTCGGCACGCTCGAGGCGATGTACCCGGGCCGGATCGACCTGGGGCTGGGCCGGGCACCCGGCTCGGACCAGAACACGATGTACGCGCTGCGCCGCGAGCCCCAGTCGGCAGACACGTTTCCGCAGGACGTCCTGGAGCTGCAGGCCTACCTGGCAGGTGAGTCCCGGGTGACCGGCGTCGACGCGGTTCCCGGCAAGGGCTCGCAGGTCCCCCTCTACATCCTCGGCTCATCTCTCTTCGGCGCTCAGCTCGCCGCGGCGCTGGGTCTGCCCTACGCCTTCGCCAGCCACTTCGCGCCGCCGGCCCTGGAGGCCGCCGTCGCCACCTACCGCGGCGAGTTCAAGCCCTCCGAGCAGCTGGGCCGCGCCGTACGTCATCGCCGGGGTCAACGTCATCGCGGCCGACACAGTGCCCCAGGCGCAGGAGCATCTGGAATCTGTGCGACGGACGATGGCCCTCGGCCTGTACGGGCGCGGCCAGAACTTCACCGACGAGGAAGCCGACCTCCTGCTGCGGCGGGGAGCCGGTCAGCACATCGACCAGATGCTCACCTATGCCGCCGTCGGAACCGCGCGCGAGGTCGCCGACTACCTCGAGGCATTCCGCATCAAGGCCGACGCAGACGAGTTGATCACCGCCCACCAGGCGCCCACCCAGGAGGGCCGGCTGCGTTCGGTCACGTTGACCGCCGAGGCAATGGGCTCCGACAGCGTATGACGCGGACGCGGACGCGGACGCGGACGTGGTCGCTGCCGCAGGACCGCGGGACGTGAGGGCCTACAACGGCGTCGACTGGTGAAGGGGGCTGGTGGGGGGGAACCGTGCGACCGCCGAGATCCATGTTCGCTCACGCAGCGGACGGGGGATTCCTCCGGCGATCTCCGCGAGCTCGGCGACGGCCTTCGCGAAGCAGGTACTGGAGCCGGCCTGCTGATGGTCTCCTCCACGAGCGTGCCCCAAGTCGTGGGCGCCGGTACGCAGCATGGCTGGTCCACGACGCGACGACACCGACGACCGGCCGCCTCGTCACCTGCCGGCGGAATGCGGAGGGTTGCCTAGGCCGGGTGGCCGGGGTACGACAGAGAGCATGACTACCGACCCGGGATTGCCAGAGGCCGACCCGGCCGACGTCGCTGAGCAGCAAGAGGACGTGGAGCCTCCCACGGACGACGAAGAGCTGGGTGTCGAGCCGGACGAGCCTCCATTGGAGGCCAACGAGGCAGACGTCGCAGAACAGCGGATGGAGGTGCCTGGCATCGAAGGTGGGACGGACGAGGACTGAACCTCGCCCGGCAAGGGCCCTTTTGCCCACGGCGGCCCTTGGCCGACATCTGCCTGGGCGGCTGGTGCTGGTCGGCCCGCGCCAGCCCGCCGCGGGTGAGCGAGCCGGCAACCAATCGTGCCTTGGACCAGCAACTCTCGGACCACCTCGACGAGTTCAACCAGGCAGCGACATCGGGAGTTGCCCCAGCCCGCTAACTGACGGTGCAAGTCCGCGACAGCACGGGCGAACTCGTCGGAGGGACCGCGCGGATCGTGGCTACTTGAGGACGTTCGACCTGCGCACTCGCATCCGCCGGTCCCCGCGCCGCCCGGCACGCCGTACCGCATTCACTTCGATGACCAGTCCTGGGTCAGCGAATTTCAGGGGTTCTCGGCTCCACGGGAACGACCATGGTGTCACTGCCTGGGGCCGCTGCATGCGCGAGATGGGCTAGCTCACGTGGACGCGGTGCTGCATGGCCAGCACGGTCAGCTCGACTCGCGAGTGGATGTCGAGCTTGAGGTAGACGTGCTTGAGATGGGCGTCCACGGTGTGGCGGGAGAGGTGGAGCTCCTCGGCGACACTGCGATTGGTCATCCCCTCAGCTACGCAGGAGACGACGCGCAGCTCGGCGCCGGTGAGCGACGCCCACCCCTGGTCCGTTCCGTCGTCGCCGTCCGTACCTTCCTTGACCATGGGATACCGGGCTACGGCAGTGACACTAGCGGCGGGCGGGTACGCCATCGGGTGCAGGTACAGGGGGTTGTCGATCACCGTGCGGTCCAGCAGAACCGTGGGGTGAGTGCGGAGCACCTCGACGAGCATGTCCGCCCCGAATTTCTGCAGGTCGTAGAGGCACATGAGGATGGCGGGCATCTGCTCGACGGCGAGGTTGAGGGCCGACTCGTACAGGAACAGGGCCTCCCCGCCCGGGGGGCCCGGGCAGCACCCACGACATCTCACCGGCGGCCCGGAGAAGGTCGAAGTCGTCTCCGATCGCCGCGTCCGCGCTCTCGGAGAGGAAGCTCAACATGTCTTCGACTCTGAACACTCCTGAGCGGAGGTAGGCGTCCGATGCCCGTTCGACGTCGAGCTGTGCCGATCGTTGCGAGTACCGGCCGTCAGCACGACGCCCACGTGCACGCGTTCGAGATCACGTTGGCGCCGTCGACCACGTCCAGCCGGTGGGCCTCAGTTCCGGTCGGTCCTTCGCCCCGCCCGTCCACGGGAGAGCGCTCAGCCGCCCTTGGGCAGCAGCATGCCCTTCGGGACGTTGAGGTGGACGGTGTCCCCCTCCACGCTCTCGATCTCGGTGACAGCGGCGTACGCGTCCCGGGCGAAGATGCCCTTGCGGTCGATCTGGATGTAGCCGACGCGGAGCAGCCGCTCGGCGAACGGTCTGGGCACAAGCGGCATCATGCTCGGGTCCTCGCCGGCGATGGTGACGGCTCCGGGGTCGCCCAGCTTGACGAACTCCACCTTGCCGACCTCCTCACCGTCCGCGTCGACGACCCGCATGCCTTCGACAACCTGCTCGATCGGCCCGATCCTGTCGATGGACCCACGGTGCTCGTCATGGCGCTGGACGTCGGTGCTGCCCTCGCCGGTGAGGATCCTCTGTGCCAGCGACACCTCCTCCTCGGTGCCGTGCGCGACGAGCAGGAAGTTGCCGGTGCGGACGAGCTCCTCGTACTTCGGGAGATGCCTCTTGGTCACGAAGTGCCCGAGCACGGCACCGACGGTTCCTCCGAGCAGAGCGCCTTCCGCAGCCCCCACCGCGCCCGCTGCCAACGGACCCAGGACGACCAGCGGCCCGAAGCCGGGAACGGCCAGGAAGGCCACACCGCTGAGGACGCCGAGCAGGCCGCCCACCCAGGCGCCCGTTGCCGCGCTCGGTCCGGCGACGTCGCCGACGGTGACGAACCCGTTGATCCGGGTCTCGCTCTCGATGCCGGTGCCGACGATGGAGATCTTCTCGACCGGGAACCCGGTCTCGGCCAGCTTCCGGACGGCGCGCTCCGCGGAGTCCATGTCGGGGAAGACGGCGATCACGGCCCGGTCGTCGACACCGATGGGCCGCGCGTCGGTGCCGGGCGCGTCCGTGCCGAGGGTGTGGGTCGCGGTGCCGCGGGTCATCGCGTCGTCGCTCTGGTTCGTGCGGCTCTGGGGCGGTACCGACGGGGTCGTCGCGCCCCGTGTCGTGTGCTCAGTCATGTCCGTCCCTCCAAGGCGTGGTCAGACCGCCGGCCGTGCGCGTCGGTCCCGATGTCATCGAGCCTCAGCCTGCGACGGACCGGTGCCCACCGCATCCCGCGATCGAGTGCAATCGGGCCGGCGCCGGAGCGCCGGAGTGGTTCTCCTGCCGAGCCGGATCGAACGAATGTTCTGTGTCGCCTGGACGGGAGGTACGAGCGCGGAGTTGGTTCCGATCCGTGACGAGCAGGAGCCCCGACACGCCGGCAGGGCATCGGGGCTCGGGTTGGACTCCTTGAGTGCGTAGCCCCTCAGCGGACGAAAGCAGTCGCAGACCACTCGCAGCGCGCTCGTCGTGCGTCCCCCATAGGCACGTCAGTGCGTTCGGGAAGACCGCCGTCACCGTCGTGACCGGTGTCTGAAGACTTTCTCCGCTCAGTGCCCGGACCGAGTTGGGTCGGCCGGTCGTTGGCACCAGAGTGCGACTTCGTCGGGCGGTTGGGTCCTCAGTGCTGGTGTTGGTCCATCGCCGCTTCTACAGCGATGAAGCCCCCGAGACGTGTCGTGAGCGGCCACGGTGGAGCTTCAGGCTTCCGCGACCAAGTGAGGTGAACGATCGCGAAGGTGTCGTCAGATGCGCGGAACACCACGTTGTCGCAGCCTTGGCACTGTGCGAGGGCGCGAAGAGCCAGACCGTGCAACTCGTGGGCTGGTGCTACTTCCACGTGCGCCTCGTTCTCGAAGCTCTGCCCGTGCTCGGCATCAAGGCGGGACCACGGCTCCCGGAAGTCGACATCATTCACGGTCGGAGCCTCGCATGAGATTCCGCTCATCGGCATGACCGGTCGCGTGGTGGGCAGTGCTGCTTGTTGACGACCCCGGCGAAACCGCGGCGCAGGACTGTAGCCAGGGCTTGCTTGGCCCGCTCGCCGGCAGGAACCGCCGGAGCTGGCAGCCCTCAGTAGCGTTCCCGGTATGACGAAAGACTTCCGTTTGCTCCTGGCCGGGCAGGTGCTGTCGTGGTTGGGCAACGGCTTCCAGACGGTCGCGCTCGCGGTAGCGGTCGTTCTGCATGGCGGAGGTCCGGGCGCGCTCGGGCTGGTGATGGCGTCCAGCATCCTTGCGCGGCTTGTCGGCTCGCTGTTCGGAGGCGTCTGGGCTGACCGGGTCCAGCCGCAGCAGATCTTGATCGGCTCCGACCTCGTGCGTGCTGCGACCGTCAGCGCAATGGCGATCATGTTCGGGACAGGCCACTACTCGGTGCCCCTGCTCTGCCTGCTCGCGGCGCTCACGTCCTTGGCTGGGTCGTTCTTCCAGCCCGCCATGACCGCACTCAAGCCGATGCTGATCCCTGTCGCCGGTCGGCAGTCCGCGAATGCCAGCCTGAGCATGCTGCAGACGATCTGCTCGGTCCTCGGGCCAGTCGCCGGGGGGCTGGTCGTCGCGGGGTTCGGTGCCGCTGCGGGCTTCGCCGTGAACGCCGCCAGCTTCGTGGCGTCGGTCGCCACCGTTGCGCTGATCAGGGCTCGCGTGGAAAGGGTCCGGGGCGCTGGGATGTTCCAAGAGATGGGCGATGGCTGGGCCGAGATCCGAAGGCGGGACTGGCTGCTCTCCGGGGTTCTGGCCGCCACCGTCTACCACGTGGCCAACGGTGTGGTGCTGGTGCTGGCGCAGGTCGTGGCCGTCCAGCAGCTCGGAGGCGCCAGCTCGGTGGGCGTCATCGCTGCCGCCGAAGGTCTCGGAGGCGTCCTGGGAGCCGCCGTGGCGCTGCGGGTGAAGCCTCGCCGGATGCTGCTTGCGGGGTGGGCGGCCCTGCCCCTGATGACGCTTTGGGTGCTTGCGTATGTCGTGCCCGGCACGCTCAGTGCCGTTCTGGCTGGCGCCGTCGTGGGCTACGCCGGACTGATCTTCTTCGATGTCTGCTGGGAGACCGCGATCCAGGACCACGTGCCGCACCACGTCCTGGCGCGGGTGGCCAGCTGGGACACGCTGACCTCGTTCCTGGGCATGCCGGTGGGGAACGCGCTCGCCGGTCCGCTGGCCCACTGGTTCGGCATGGACCGGGTCCTGGCCGGATGCGCAGGAGTGCTCCTACTGGCGAGCCTGGCGCCACTGCTGGCCAAAGGAACCCGCACCCTGGTCCGCCCGGACCCAGTCGGGGAGGAGCCTCTGCCCGCTTGATCCCGCAAGAAGCGATCCACCCGCGGCACGCGTTCGGAGAATGGGTGGGACTCGAACACGCACGCGACGTCACCGGGTGATCTGCCCAAGCGGGCCGTCGACCTGCGGAGAGGCTTAGGGGTTGCGGGGTGCTGGTGGGCGCCGAGAGATCTGACTGGATCTCGACTGTCTCGCGCCTTCGCGCCGTACCGTCACCGGACGCGTCAGAGTGAGGAGGTCGAAACGGGCTAGCCCGACCATCACCTCCGTCGGGTCAACATCGAGCAGTCCCGCGATGTCGATGAGCGCTTCGTCAGTGCTCGATGCATCGGTGAGCAACCGCATCACCTCGGGGGCTGAGGTGAGATTGCCACTCCTCGCCATCCGTGACGACAGCGGGACGCCGACGTGAGTGTGAAGAAGCGAGCGCCCGGCTCAGGACGTTCAGATCGAGCCGGAACTGCTTCGGGTCTTGATGGCGGCGGACGCGCGTCGCCAGGCACGGCTCGAGCCGTCCGGGCTCCCTAGAGTGTGCCCATGAGTGCGAGTCGCTGGGCCCATCGGCTGGAGCAGACCTGGGACGGGGCGCGGCTGCGGCGGGCTGGCAGCCGAATGCCTGTCGACCTGCGCATCGAGCCGTACATCGGCCACGGAAGTGACCAAGGGGTGGTGGTGCGCGGACGGGTCCTCGATGACCCGATCCCCACCGAAGCCGTGCAGGGTGAGGGCGTCGGCGCCGCGGTGCGCCGTACCGTGCAGCGGTTCCTGACCGACGACCTGCCGGGTGTGCCCCTGCGGGTCACCGTCGCGGGCACGACCGTCGAGACCGTCACCGACGCCGACGGCTACTTCCGGGTGTGCCTGGAGCCAGCGCCTGGTCAGCTCACCGCCCCGTGGACCAGCGGGACTGTCGAGCTCGCCGACGAGTACCGCGGCGTCACCGAGCCGAAGAGCACGCCGTTCGAGGTCCTGGTCCCCGGTCACGACGCGACGTTCGGGATCATCTCGGACGTCGACGACACCATCCTGGAGACCGGTGTCCAGCGGGTCGGGCAGATGATCCGGCGAACGTTGACCGGCTCCGCGCTTACCCGGACGCCCTTCCCGGGCGCGGCGGAGCTGTACGGCGACTTGGCGGCCGGCGCCAACCCGGTCTTCTACGTCTCGTCCAGCCCGTGGAACCTGCACAGCTTCCTGGTGGCGTTCATCCGGCATCGCGCGTTTCCGATGGGACCGGTGCTGCTTTGCGACCTGTTCGGAACCGCCTCCGGTCGCGAGCAGAAGCCGGTTCGTATCCAGGAGGTCCTCGACCTTCATCCGCGGCTGCGGTTCGTGCTCATCGGCGACTCGGGGGAGAAGGATCCCGAGATCTACGCCACCGTCGCTCGGGCGAACCCGGGACGCATCCTCGCGATATACATTCGCGAGGTTCGGCTCGACCCGGGCGACGGTCGGGTGGAGGAGGTCTCGGGCACCTGGACCGAGGACGTGCCCTTCGTGCTCGCGGCCGACACCGACGCCGTACGCCGGCACGCGGTCGCGGTCGGCCTCCTCTGACCGGGCTGCGCCCTCACCCCGTCGGACTGGGGTCCCCGCGGCGGAAAGAATCGCGTCGCGAACGCGCAGACTGCGGCAGATCCGGGAGTCGGCAATTGCCCCTGTCACCATGGTCCGTCCTTTGGCTGCACCCCACCGTTGCTTGGATTGACTATTGCGCCGTCGACAACGCGTGGCCGACGCTTGGATTGTGAGAACCGTCAAAGCGGTCGTCTGTGCGGTCTTCCGACATGACTGGGGTCCTGTCGAGGGCCACGGAGCCGTGGCTGAGCGCAGCTGCAGGCGGTGCGGGCGCGTTCATCGTCTGGACCTGGACAGTCATCCCGTGGACGGGCGGGCGCATCATGAGTTCGGTGATGGAGTCTGAGCCACATCCTCCTCAGCTTCGCCGTTCACGCGGGACCCCAACGGGTGCTGCAGCCCGAGCCCGGAGCGAGGTCGACCGCACTGAGCCGGGCGATGTCGGGTCTCGCATGAGTGCGGATCCGAGCCGGAGCGCGTGGTCGCGATGGGTTCCGTGGAGGTTGGTCCTCACGGTCGCGACCGCCTACGCAGCCGGGTCGCTGTTCGCCTTTTGGGTGCTCCACGCACCCTTGGCCATCGCGGTGCTCTTTCCGCCGGCCGGGGTGAGTCTCGCAGCGCTGATCCTCAGCGCACGACGGGACTGGCCGTGGGTGCTCGCCACGGTGTTCGCCACCGAGATGACGATCGACATCGTGCAGGGCTACCAGCTCCCGGCCGCGCTCGGGTTCGCCACCGCGAACACGGTGGAGCCGCTGGTGTCCGCGCTGCTCGTCTGCCGGGCACTACCGTCCCCGGTCGACCTGAGCCGTCGCCGCGACCTGGGCGTCTTCCTGGCGTACGCCGTGGTCGCCGGACCGTTCGTCGGCGCCCTGGTCGGGGCGACCACCATCGCCTTCGCCGCGCACCTGCGCTGGGCTGGTGCGTTCCCGCTGTTCTGGGCCGGCGACGCTCTCGGCGCCCTGACCGTCGGTGGCGCCATCCTGACCGGCGCAGCGGTGCGGCGAGGCTCCGCGGAGTGGCTCCGGCTCGGCGGGGTGCTGGCGCTCACCGCGGCGGTCACCGCGCTTGGGTTCCTGCCGAGCAACCTGCCGCTGTTCTACATCCCGGCCCCTGCGCTCTTGTGGATCGCCCTGCGGTACGGCGTACCCGACCTGGCCGCCGCAGGCCTGGTGTTCTCGCTGACCGCGAACCTGGTCACCGCGCTGGGGCGTGGTCCCTGGGGTTACCTGATCGGGTCACCGCGGGGGGAGGCTGCCAGCCTGCAGCTGTTCCTCGCGGTCACGATCCTGGCGGGGTGGCTGCTGGCGGTGACGATCCTGGAGCGCGAACGCGCCGCCGGCCTCTACGAGCGGGAGCACGAGGCGGCGCTGCAGCTGCAACGGGCCATGCTGCCCGAGCTGCCGCGGCTCCTGCCGGGAGTCACCGTCGGCGCTCTCTACCGTCCCGCGGACACAGCGAACGCGGCCGGCGGTGACTGGTACGACGTCTTCGCGCTGACGGGCGGCCGGGTCGGCATCGCCGTGGGCGACGTCGTCGGGCACGAGCTGCGGGCTGCGGTGGCGATGGGGCGTCTGCACACGGTGCTGCGCCTGGCCGCGACCGCGCCCGGGAATGGACCAGCCGCCGTGCTCGCGGCGCTGGACAGCGCCTGTGCAGCCATTCCCGACGCGCTGTGTACCACCGTGGGCTACGCGGAGTACCAGCCTCGAACCGGCGAGTTGCGTTACGCCTGCGCGGGCCACCCACCGCCGATGCTGGTGACCGCGAAGGGCGAGCCGCAGTACCTGTCGGAGGGGCGATCGACCCCGTTGGGCGTCACCGACCTGGCGCGCGAGGACGCCGTCGTCCACGTCCCCCCGGCGTCGACGCTCGTGTGGTACTCCGACGGGCTGGTGGAGCGCCGGAGCGAGGACATCGACACGGGCCTGGCGCGGCTGGTCACGGCGACTCGCGACCTACCCCTCCAGCAGCAACCGGACCAGTGGTGCGAGTCGATCCTCCATGCGCTGACGGACCACAGTCACATCGAGGACGACATCGTCTTGATCTGCGTTCGGCTGCTCGGCGTGCACGTCGAAGCGCCCATGAGTCCCCAGGACTGAGATCATCGGCGCTCACGAGATGCCGCCCGGGCTGGCTTCGGCATGAACGGACCTTCCGCTGCGCGCCATTCGTCACTCCGCCGAACGTCCGCACCTTGGCGACGGATCGGTCCATGCCCGGGATCACCCGCGTGTAGACCTGCTGGGTGAACGCCACGCTCGAGTGTCCGAGGCGCTCACTGATGACCTTCGGTGGCGCGCCCAACTTGGGATCGCAGCACGGCAGCAGTGATCCTGCTCCATGACCGCTACCGTCCCCTCGCCGCATCCGGTGACGAATCAAGCCGGACGCGGAAGTGTGCGCACGGCGGTGAGCGATCGCGGGGCGACCCGTGAGCCTGTTGCCAGTGCTCAGGGCAGAGGGGCTGTTCCGCGCGGGCCCGGTCGCGCTGCCGAAGACTTGGGCTGAGCGATTGGTGTCGGGCGCAAGAAGGGAAAGCGGCGCCTGCGAGAAGCCTCGGTGGCTGCGCGTGCGGTGTCGAAATTCGGGCTTCACCCCGTCAGGGTGAAGTATCGGCCTCTGTGCCTTGGCACCTTGAGTGAGACAGCCCGCGCCCTTGGACGTGGGGATCGTAGGAAGGAGCTCACTCATGGCGATCGGACCAGTTCAGCTCCTGGTGCTGGGCTTCACGCACCCGGACTTCCACGGTGAGATCATCGCCGAACTCGAACGACTCCGGGAGAGCGACACCGTCCGGGTGATCGACTCGCTCGCGGTCTACAAGGACGCCGAAGGGGAGATCGAGGTCGAGCATCTGAGCAATCTGACGCAGGAGGAGGCTGTCGAGCTCGGCAGCAAGGTCGCGGCTCTGATCGGGCTCGGTATCGAAGGCGAGAAGGGCCTCGAGGAGGGCGCGGAAATCGGTGCGGAGGCGGCGTCCGAAGGGGTGGAGTTCTTCTCCGAGGAGGACGCTTGGGACGTCCTGGAGGAGATCCCGAACGACTCCGCCGCGGCCCTGGTCCTCCTGGAGCACCATTGGGCCGTGCCTCTGCGAGACGCGATCGCCAGAGCTGGTGGCTTCCGCATCGGCGAGGGATTCATCAGCCCGCTCGACCTGGTGGCGATCGGCTTGCTCACCGCCGAGGAGGCTCGGGAAATGCACGCCCGCGAGACGGAGATGGCCGTTGCGCCCGGCGCCGCCAGGATGCCGCAGCAACGTCAGGAGACCACCATGCCCGAGAAGACGAAGACGGAGGCCTGAGATGTTGGGATCGTCGCGCAGAGTCGCTCGTCGTACGTCCCGGCGTACCGCACGGCGTGTCAGCAGACGACGCCGGTAGACACCTTCACAGGTGAGATGGCCGGGAGCGGCCATGTACCACTGACCATGCGGGGTCGACGGCCGGCCCCGCACCTGGCCTCCGAACCATGCAGACGAACGGTTGCCTGAGCGAGCGGACTTGGCCCGCGTTTCTGACGTCTCGGTCCAGACCGGGCCTCCTCACCCGTCCAGGATGATGCCGGGCCACGGGTCCGGGCGCAGGCTGAGAACCGCAGTGTCGCGTTCTTCGAGGAGGCTTGAGATGAGTGACATGCGGCAGCAGAGGGCAACCGGTCCTACCGCTGCGACCGGAGCCACTGAGACCACCGGAGCCCCTGGAGTGCCGCAACAGCGCGGCTACCAGGCGCCGCCTGAGCCCAGCGCCTGGACCGGTTGGGTGACCTTCGCCGCGATGATGATGGTCCTGCTTGGCGTCTTTCAGGCGATCGCCGGGCTCGTTGCGCTGTTCGATGACGGCTACTACCTGGTCGGACCCAGCGGCTTGGTGGTCAACGTCAACTACACCACCTGGGGCTGGGTGCACCTGATCGTCGGTCTCGCTGCCCTCGCCGCTGGGTTCGGGCTCTTCCGGGGTGCCATGTGGGCTCGGGTCCTCGGCATCACGGTGGCGTCGATCAGCGCGATCGTGAACTTCGCGTTCATCGCGGCGTTCCCGTTCTGGGCGCTCACGATGATCACGCTCGACGTGATCTTCATCTACGCCATCGCGGCCCACGGACGGGAGCTTCAGAACCAGGGCTGACCCCCGCTGTCCCAGTACGCGGCGGTGCCAAGAGGACGAGGGCCCGGCCGGGGTCGACCTTCCTGGACACATCCACCTGTTGGGTGGGCGCAGAGGCAACGCGGCGAAGTCATGGGGCGGGTCGAGTCAGCTCGTGACAGATTCCCGGCCGGGCTTTTCGTCTTGACGGCCGCGGCCCACGATCGGGCGCCAGTGGGTCTTGCTCGCGGGCGCCCTGGCCCTCCGGCTGTTCTGGTGGCTGCTGCCAGCGTGCTTGGTGGTCGTCGCCTGTGCGCAGTTCGAAAGTAGCGTTGCGTGTCCTGACTCAGTCGACGTCGCGGGCCGAGAGGTCGTCCCAGGTCTCCCGGCGGACGACGAGGCGGGCGTGGTCGTCGCGGGCGAAGACCACCGGGATCCGGCGGTTCCCGTTGTAGTTGTTCGACATGGTGAAGCAGTAGGCCCCGGTCGCGGGTACGGCGAGCAGGTCGCCCACCTCGGGCCGTGAGAGGTCCACCCCGTCCACGAGGACATCACCGCTCTCGCAGTGCCGGCCGACGACCGTGACCCGCTCCGGGTCGGGTCCGTCGAAACGACCCACGATGCCCGCCTCGAACCGCTGCCCGTACAGGGCGACCTCGAGGTTGTCACCCATCCCGCCGTCGACGGCGACGAACGTGATCGTGCCGTGCTTGACGGTGGTGACGCGGTAGATCGTGGTGGCCGACTCGCACACCATGCTCCGGCCGGGTTCGATGATGATCTGTGCCTCCGCGGGCAGGTGCTCGCGCGCGGCACCGATCAGCGAGTCGAGGTAGTCGCCGACGGCCGGCGGTTTGTCGGCCCAGGTGTAGCGGGCGCCGAGCCCGCCACCGAGGTCGTAGACCGGGAACTCGCCGAGTCGCGCCACCGCGGCCACCGACTCGGCGAACGGCTCGACCTCGAGAATCTGCGAGCCCACGTGCACGTGCAGGCCCTGCATCCGCAGCCGGGCGCTCTGCTCGATGCGCCTGATCAGCGGCTCCGCGGCTGCAGGGACAAGTCCGAACTTGGATCCGTCGTGGCCCGTGAGCACGTGGGCGTGCGTGTCGGCCGTGACGCCCGGGATGATCCGCACCAGCACGTCCTGGGTCCGACCGTCCGGGACGGTGGCCTCGAGCCGGTCGACGTCGTCTGAGTTGTCGACCACCACCAGCCCGATCCCGTGCTCGACGGCGAGTGCGATCTCCTCGTCGCTCTTGGCGTTGCCGTGCAGGACGACGAGTCCCGGTTCGACGCCCGCCTTGAGTGCGGTGAGGAGCTCGCCGCCACCGGCCACGTCGAGCCCGAGACCCTCCTGGACCATCACCCGCTGGACAGCAGTGCAGGGGAACGCCTTCGACGCGAATACCACGCGTGAGTTCGCCCATCGGACCGTCAGCTTGTCGGCGAACTCGCGTGCCCTCGAACGGAGGGCTTCCTCGTCGACGACGAGCACCGGCGTGCCGAACTCTGCGACCAGGTCGTCGGCGCGGCATCCTCCGACGACGAGCATCCCGTCGTCGGCGAGCGTGCTGCCCGCAGGGAAGAGCGACAGCAGGCCGGCCACGACGGAGCCATCACTCGTGCTCGAGAAAGAGGCAGGCTGCGACGCCCGTGGCCGGAAGCTCGCCCAGAGTGGGGTACGCGGAGGAGTACGGCGAGCCCGAGACCGGACTGCGCTCGATGTCCAGGAACTGACCGTAGACGCCGGCTTCCATGCTCGCGGTGGCGTCCTCGTGACCGCGCGCTTCTTCAGTCCCGGAGGATCCCATCACTGGATTGTGCCTCACCATCCGGACGGTTTGTGGGTTCGGCCACCACGGGTAGACGTGCGGACCTCGGCAGATTCGGTGAAGGCTCCATGCCCTCTCCCGAGACTTCTCGTGCCGGCCGCCGGCAACGGTCCGGTCGATCTGTTCGTAGAGGGCTTCCCTGACGACGCCGCCGTCGTCTCGGCGCCGGAATCCCGTCGACCGGCGGATCTGCGTGGAGCGTGCCGCCGAGGGTAGGGCGCGCCGCCAGCCGTGACCAGCGTAGAACGAGGCACCCCCTCGGATGTCGGTGCGCTTGGCCCGACATCCGAGGGGGTGCTGCAGGAAACTTTACGGCGAGCGTCCCGCACCGTCGAGACTCGATCTGACTACTACCCGGCCCGCATCCGCGCCCCCTGGGATGGGATCGGGCTCGGGAAGGTCGGTCGGGGGAGACGCGCCTGCCGAAGCAGACGGGGGCGTTTCACGTAGAGCTGACCCGGACGGGGGAGACCGGGCCAGCAGGTCGAGCGTAACGCACATCTGGTGCCGAACGAGTCCCGTGAAGCCGGGACGTTGTGACATGCGCTGCAGCCAATGACGGCCCCAGAAGAGGGGCGTCAGAGTCACGAGAGGTCTCTCGTCATGGTTGCTGCAGTCTGCTCCTGGCTCAGCGGCGCCACCCGTCACCGCATCTGCTGACGGACCGCGGCCGTCGGCCAGCGGTGGGACACCTTCGACGTCGCGCCGAGTCCTGACGGCGCGGACCAGGTCGAAGAGCTGCGTGGGGGAGCGGACCGCCCGAGCCAGACCCGCCGTCGTTGGACAACCAGGTCACGTTGACTGGGTCGGTCCCGGCTGCGCGGCGGCGCACCGCTCCCTCGGTGTCGGAGCGCGAGTGTGCGGAGAACGCGAAGGTGCGCAGGCCCGGGCTCAGGTCCGCGGTGTCGGCGGTGTCGGTGGTCGTGATCGACAGCCCGGTCCGGCCGTCACGTCGATGACCACCTGCGGGAACCTCGTCCAGCAGCCGGGGAGCAGCGGACCGATCACGCTTGGGCGGGCACGGGTGCCGCCGCAGGAGCCTTTGCCTCGTACATCCGCTGGTCCGCCTCCGCGAGAAGGTCGTGAGCCGCCACGCCTGCCTCGCTCGTCGTCGCGACGCCGACGCTGCAGCCGATCCGGACGCTTCCCACCGAGAGCTCGAAGGGCTCGGCCAAGGCGGTTCGCACTCGTTCTGCGATGATCGACGCCTCCTGCTCGGTGGCGAGGTCCTCGCACAGCACGACGAACTCGTCGCCGCCGATCCGGCTCACCGTGTCGCCCGGCCTCACGACGCCCCGTAACCGCGCGCCGACCTCCACCAGGAGCTCGTCGCCGGCCTGGTGTCCATGCAGGTCGTTGACGGCCTTGAACTTGTCCAGGTCGCAGAAGAGCAGCGCCAGCAGGCGACCCCTCCGTCCGGCCCGGGCCAGTGCCTGGGTGAGTCGGCCGTTGAGCTGCGTCCTGTTGCCGAGGCCGGTGAGGTCGTCGCGCAGGGTCAGGGCCCGCAGCCGGTCCGCCTCGGCCTGGCGGTGCCGACGGAGCTCTTCCTCCGCCTGCTTGCGCTCGGAGATGTCGGTGAACGTCACGACGGAACCCACGACGACCCCGTGCTTGACGATCGGTGACGCGGCGTGGGAGACGGGGAAGCTGGTGCCGTCACGGCGCCACAGCACGTCGTCGTCGACTCGGATGCTTTCGCCGGTCAGGGCGGCGCGACCGATGGCGCACTCAGTGGCCGGATAGGACGATCCGTCCTCGTGCGAGTGGTGCACCAGGACGTGCACGGCGCTGCCGATCAGTTCGTCCGTCGGCCATCCGAGCATGTCGCTGGCGGCCCAGTTGACGAAGGTGCAGCGCCCCTCCAAGTCGGTGCACCACAGGCCTTCGACGACGGTGTCGATCAGCAGGCGTAGGTCACTAGCGTCGAAGGCGGGCGGACGGCGGGCGCGGAGGAGACCGCCGGCGAGCTGGGAGGGCACCCCGAGCACGCGGCCCACCGTCGCGAGGACCTGCTTCGCAGACGTCAGCACAGCACCTTCTCTGCACTCGCGTACGGATCACAGCGCAGCAGCCGCGCTGCGTGTTCAAGTAAAGAGTCGGTCTCTTTCGGACGCATCTGAACCCTTGGCTGCCACCGATTGGCCACGCCAGCCACGGCGTGGTCATCGCTCCGGCGGCGCGGGTATGGCGGAGTTTGTGCAGGTTCTCGGCCCGGCAGCCTTCATGGCGGTGGTCTTGCCAGCACCCGCGGGTGTTTTCGGACCTCGCGGGAGGCGGACTTCAGGGGTCCTGGTGAGGTGACCTGACCTAGTCAGAACGGAACGGGTCACGGATGCTCGGCTGGTCGCTTCGGGCGATGCCGGTGCAACGGCGTTACGTCGTAGCGTGGAACCCAAACTCACCACCGCAGCCGGCGGCGCCGCCGGCGCCGGGGGAGGCTGAGGCGCCGCAGCGGAGCGCGGACCTGCCTAGCGAGGAGGCCTCATGACCACCACATCCGCCACCACCGGCCTGGCGCCGTACCAGATCGCCGACGAGACGTTCGTCATCCCCTGGAACCTCCCGGCGCCGCCGGTCGGGCTCTTCCCGATGAACTCCATGGTCATCCGGGGTGCGGAGCCGACCCTGATCGACACGGGCGCTCCGGCCAACCGTGAGGACTGGCTCGCCGCGGCCTGGGGGCTGGTGGACCCGCTCGATGTGCGCTGGGTGTTCCTGTCGCACGACGACCGCGACCACTCCGGGAATCTTGTGCAGGTGATGGAGGCCTGCCCCAACGCGACCCTGCTCACCAGCTGGTTCGCCGTCGGTCGGATGTTCGAGGAGTGGGAGACGCCACTGAACCGGGTTCGCTTCGTCAACGACGGCGACCGGGTCGACATCGGGGACCGCGAGCTCGTGGCGCTCCGCCCGCCGGTCTTCGACAACCCGACCACGCGCGGAGTCCTCGACACCCGCACCGGCGCGTACTGGTCGGTGGACACCTTCGCGACCAATGTCCCCGAGCCGATGGCCGAGTCGGACGAGCTGCCGGACGACGCGTTCGAGGACGGACAGCTGTTCGGGGGCCGTCTCGTGGCTCCATGGCACGAGCTGCTCGACGACGCGAAGTACCAGCGCTACGTCGACCGTGTGCAGAGGCTGGACATCTCGGTGGTGGCCGGCTGCCACACGCCCGTCATCCGCGGCCCCCGCATCGAGAAGGCGTTCGCGGCCACACGTCGGCTGCCGAGCCTCGACGCCTGGCACGACTTCAGTCAGGCCGACCTCGAGGCGTGGATGGACGCGATGGGACCGCCGCCCGAGGCCTGACCCCGGCCCGCGGCCCCTCAGCGGCGTGCGCGTGGGAGCGACACGGCGCACGAACTGGATGCTGCTCGAAGCGACTGTGCGCACCCGACGAGCTGAGAGGTTCTTGGGGTTACACGCGGGCGTGCCTACGTGTCTTCGGGTGCGAGCACTTCCTGTCACCCATGCTCTGGACGTTACCTCTGGCGCAGCCCAGTTCATGCCGAGGGCGACCCAGCTGATCGCGGAGAGCTCTTGGGGGTCAGCCCAGTTGCAGAGTCTCTCCCCGCGCAACTCGCCGGACGACTGTTCCGAGGCCGGCCGCGGACACCCGATCCATGAAGTCCGATAGTGGCGATCGGAAGACGCCGTAGTCGTCGTAGTGAACCGGGACGGCTTCTCGAGGGCGAAGCCGCTCGAGGAAGTCGACGCCCTGCTTCCCGTCCATCGTGACGGTGTGGAAGAGAACCCGTGTTCCGCCGAGGTGCAGGACGGCGAGGTCGATGTCGTGATGGCGCCGTGCGATGTCATTCACGTGGTCGCCGGTGAGGGTGTCTCCGCTCACGTAGACGCGCCGGCGTACGGCGCCTCCGATCTGGTGCTCCACGAGGAAGCCGATCACCGGAGGCAACAGAGCGGCCATCGCTCCACGGGCGTGGATTGCCGGCATCGCCTCGATGGAAAGGGTCTCGTCGCCACGAGTCAGGGTCTCGCCGGCCCAGGTGTCGAGGCCGTGCGCGTCGAAGCCCCAGTCGGTGAGTCGTTGAGCACCCTGGCGGGTGGTCAGCACCGGCGGTGTCCGCGACAGCTGGGCTCGCGCTACGCGATCGAAGTGGTCTCCGTGGAGATGAGAGAGGAGGACGACATCGAGGGCCGGCAGCTCGCGGGGCTCGAGGGCGGGTTCCGTGAGCCGCTTCGACCACAAGCCCTTGCCAAGATATGCGCACTGACCGCGGTGCAAGAAGTTCGGGTCCGTCAGGATCGTGGAAGGAGCCGAGCCTCATCAGGGTAGTCGCCGTGCCGACGAAGGTGAGCGTGTCCATGGGCTCGCGTACCCCTGGCGTGATGCGGCCATGCCCGCGGGCACCCATCGCTGCAGCCTGCCGACGCGAGCCGATGCCGAGTGTCGCCGTCGTACCGGACCTGCGCATCGCGGTACTTCTCGTTCGGACCGTCCTCGACGTCCGCCCAGGCGCGCACACGCTTCTCGGCCGCGGCTCCGTCCCATGGTGGTCAGCTGGTTCATTCCCGGGTCGTTTGCGCCTCGCCTTACAGGGTAAAACGCAGACGTGTTGCTCACGCAGCAGCGCACACAGAGCGCCCTTCGCCGACCTCCCAGCGGCGAAGGGCGCTCCTCATCCACGAAGAATCGAGCCGTCGCGTCCTCTGAGCGAGTGGTACAGCTCCGTTCGTAGCCAGAAGGCACGCCTGGCGTCATGTACCCGTCCGCCCGGGGGTGCGGCGGGCTAGACGAGCCGCAGGCTGTCTCCTCGGGCGCGTGCCAGAACCCGGAGTGTTGCTGGCGAGCACGGCATCAAACGCCAGATGTTGGGCAATGGCCCTTGCGGTGGCCCCGATCGGGCGGGCCGTTGCACTCGCGGGAGGGGCACAGTGGTCGACGTGGTCGACGTTCATGTCACGCATGCTCTGCGCATGCCGACTCAGGTAGCGCATGATCACGCCTGGCGCCGAGTCAAAGACGCAGGGTTCGGGCTGACCATCGGCGAGTACCGGTGTGAGCTGTGTGCCGCTACATGGCGTCTGTGATCAGGGGCTACGCGTAGGTCCGGCGGGTCGTGCGGAGCACGCGTGGTACGCGGTCCGTGCGGCTCGGGAGGGGTTCGAGTGCTTCGGTCGACGCACTCACGGATGACAGTCGAGGCCGTGGCAAGCGGCGGATTGATCGCGAGCGGGGCCGGTCTGGCAGCAAACGACCTTTCCAGGTTTGTGCGGCGCGACTTGGGAAACTGGCGCTGCACGAACGTCGAGCGTGAGGGGGCGGCGCATGAAGGGACTCCAGCGAGGATTCGACCGTGGACCTAGCAGGATGGTCCTGGTCCGACATGGCGAGAGCATCGGCAACGTCGCGGACAACGAGGCGCGGGAACGGCATGCGGATCGGCTGGACCTGACCGTCCGGGACGCCGACGTGGAGCTGTCAGCCACCGGTGAGGACCAGGCCGAGGCGCTGGGCCGTTACCTCCACGGGCTCGCCGACGATCAGCGGCCGACGTTGGTCCTGACGTCTCCCTACGAGCGCGCTGCGGCGACGGCGGGTCGGGCCCTCGTTGACAGCGGTCTCGAGGTCGTCACCGACGAGCGCCTTCGGGAGCGTGACCTGGGGCAGCTCGATGGGCTGACCGGGGACGGCATCCGCAACTTCTTCGCCGATGAGGCGGAGCGGCGGAAGAAGGTGGGCAAGTTCTACTACCAGCCGCCGGGTGGCGAGAGCTGGGCCGACGTGGTTCTTCGGGTGCGGTCCCTTCTGTCCGATCTGCGCCATGGCTTCGACGCGGAGCGGTTGTGGATCTTCACCCACCAGGCGGTGATCATGAGCTTCCGCTACGTCCTCGAGGGGGTCAGCGAGTCGGAGCTGTTGGCGATCGATCGCACCTCGCCTATCCCGAACTGCTCATTGACGACGTACGAACGGTCGGGTGGGACGTTCCGCCTGCTCGGCTTTGCCGACACCGAGCCTCTGGACCGGAACCGTGCACCGGTGACGGCCGAGCCCTCGGGGTCTGACCGAGGAGCATCGAGCCATGCCTGAGACGTGCGAGGTGGACGCAGACCTGCTCAGGGGATGGGCGCTTCCCGAGCCGGGATCGAGCAAGCACAGCCGCGGCACTGCCCTGGTCGTAGGCGGTAGTCGCAGCACCCCCGGTGCCGTGATCCTGGCAGGTGAGTCGGTCCTCCGTGCCGGCGGAGGAAAGCTCCAGGTGGCCACCGCGGAGAGCACCGCGGGGCAGGTGAGCCTGGCGCTACCGGAGGCGCTCGTCGAGGGCTTTCCCGAGAGCGGGTCCGGCGACGTTGACCCAACGGCGTGCGATGACGTGGTCGAGTTGGCACAGGGGACGTCGGTGACGCTGCTGGGGCCTGGACTGCTGGATCCGGGTGCTGCAGCCGACCTCCTGGAGGGCATCGTCCCTCGACTGGATGCTGCGGTGGTCATCGATGCGTTGGGCTCCGCCTACGTCACGCGCAACCGCGAGGGTCTGCGTCATGTGCGGGGACGATGTGTGCTGACGCTGAACCACGACGAGCTGGCGAAGACCCTGGACCTCGACGCCGAGGACCTGGGAGACGACCCCGTCGACGCGGGCCTCGAGCTGGCTGCGACGACCGGCGCAGTGGTGCTGTACGGCGGGTCCCACAAGCTGGTCCTCACCCCCGACGCGGACTGTTTCCGCATCACGGTCGGTGGCCCCGGACTCGGGGTGTCGGGATCGGGCGACGTACAGGCAGGCCTGGTGACCGGCCTGCTGGCCCGCGGTGCCGGAGCCGTCCAAGCCGCGGTGTGGGCCGCCTACTTGCACGGCGCGGCCGGCGACGACCTCGCCGAGGAGGTGGGGCACGTGGGGTTCCTGGCCCGGGAGATCCCTCCCGCCGTCCCTGGTCTGCTGAGTCGGCTTGGGGGCTGACCTGAGCAAGGCCGAGGGTGACAAAGGATGCCGTCCCTCAAGGCATTGCTCGGGAGAGCGGCGGGTACGGAACGCCGACCGACAAGGGGGAACAGAAATGGGTGACGCGAGTCGATCCGTGGATCGCAACTGGGACGAGCTGCTCCAGGAGTTGCGAGTGACCCAAACAGGTCTTCAGATCCTGACCGGCTTCCTCGTCTCGATCCCGTTCCAGCAACGCTTCTCGGACATCACCTCGCTGCAGCAGACGCTCTATCTCGGGGCTTTGGCTGTGGCACTCACGGCCACCCTGACCGTGCTCGCACCGGCCAGCTTCCACCGGCTGCTGTTTCGTCAGCAGGAGAAGGAATGGCTGGTTCGCATGGGGAACCGTTTCGCGCGCGCCGGCCTTGCCCTGTCCGCTGTTGCCATCGCGCTGGTGGCCTGGTTGCTGTTCGACGTCGTTCTCGGACGCACCGCCGGCCAGATCGCCGTGGGAAGCGTGATCGTCCTGGTCGTGGTTCTTTGGTACGGCGTCCCTCTCGTCGCTCGGCGACGGAGCACGGTGGCCGGTACGCCGCACTCGTGACCCTCCTCGCCGCGCTCGCTTTGATCCGGACATGACGATCCCGCGAGCCGCTCACCCACGTCGAGAAGCGCCGACGTTCCTGTCTAGGCAGCCTGCATGCTCCCCTAGGGCAGGGGTATCGGTCCTCATCCACATGCCCACTCGTGAGGAGGAGACCATGCCGAGTGCACGCGACATCATGACGGGTTCCGCGGAGTGCGTCAGCACGAGCGCCACCCTTGTCGAGGCGGCCCGCAAGATGCGAGAGCTCGACGTCGGCGCCTTGCCCATCTGTGGTGAGGACAACAGGCTCGCAGGAGTCCTCACCGACCGTGACATCGTGGTCAAGTGCGTCGCCGAGAGCGGCGACCCCGCCTCGACGAAGGTGGCGGACCTGGCCGAGGGCAAGCCGGTGACGATCGGGGCCGACGACCCGGTCGAAGACGTCCTTCGCACGATGACCCAGCACGGAGTCCGGCGTCTGCCGGTCATCGACGGCCACCAGCTCGTGGGCATCGTCTCGCAGGCCGATGTGGCCAAGAACCTGCCCGAGGACAAGGTGGGCGACCTCGTCGAAGCGATCTCCTCGGCACCCGCCAGCCGCTAGGCGACTGGGGGACGAGTCCGTGGCCATCTGGACACGAGTGCTCCGGGGCGCGGTGGCCGGCGCTGCGGGAACAACAGCGCTGAACGCGGCGACCTATCTCGACATGACTCTGCGAGGCCGGGGGGAGCAGCCCTACCCCCGAGCGGGGCGTCGAGAAGCTGGCCGACCTGGCGGGCGTCGACGTCCCGGGTGGAGACGAGGACGCGCGGTCGAACCGGGTCGAGGGCTTGGGGGCCCTGCTCGGGACGATCACCGGGGTGACGATGGGCGTGGCGTGGGCCGTCGTGGACGACCTCACCGACGGAGTCCTGGAACGGCTGCCCGTCCCGGCCGGTGGGGTGCTTGTGGGGGCGGTGGCGCTGCTCGGGGCGAACGGACCGATGGTTGCCCTGGGCGTTACCGATCCCCGCGGCTGGGCACTCGCGGACTGGGTCAGCGATCTCCTCCCACACCTCGCCTACGGCCTCGTCGTGGCGGTTGCCTACCAGCGACCTGGGTGAAGATCCCACTTCGCCTCTGCATCACGTCCCCAGCTCGGTGGACATCGCCTCCACCTACCGGTGGTCCTCGCTGAGGATCCCGATTACGTCACGCTCTCGTGAACCATGGCACCCGCCATACATTGCAGTCGGTCGCCGTCCGACCGGGCGGCGATCGACGGCTGTGTCCGTACGCGACTGAGCACACACGTCGAACCGTGCCGGCGCTACCACCGCTGCCAGGCCGAGCAACCGCCACACCGGTTGATGGTGTCGCCCGTGGGTACGAGGCCCGGGTGGGTGACCGACGTCTGAAGGAGGCATGTCAGTGAAGGCTTTGACCTGGCAGGGCAAGCGCGACGTACGCGTCGAGCAGGTCGACGATCCCCGCATCGAGCTGCCCACGGATGCGATCGTCCGCGTGACCTCCACGGCCATCTGCGGCTCTGACCTGCATCTCTACGAGGTGCTGGGCCCGTTCCTGAGCCCGGGCGACATCCTCGGGCACGAGACCATGGGCGTGGTCGAGGAGGTGGGGGCTGAGGTCACGCACGTCAAGCCGGGCGACCGGGTGGTCATCCCGTTCAACATCTCGTGCGGTCACTGCTGGATGTGCAGCCGCGGGCTGTTCGCCCAGTGCGAGACCACGCAGAACCAGCGCACCGGCAAGGGCGCCTCCCTGTTCGGCTACACCGAGCTCTACGGGTCGGTGCCGGGAGGACAGGCGGAGTACCTCCGCGTCCCCCAAGCCCAGTTCGGCCCCATCAAGGTCCCCGACGAAGGACCGGACGAGAAGTTCCTGTTCCTCTCCGACATCTTGCCGACGGCCTGGCAGGCCGTGAAGTTCGCGGACCTGTCCGAGGGCGACACCGTGGCGGTGCTGGGTCTCGGCCCGGTGGGTCCCGAGGGCGCACTCAGCGTCCGCTCCGGACCCACCGACTGCGGTCCGCTGAACGCCTGGCAGGCGACCAGGGCCAGCCGGTACATCCCGCACGACAAGAACGCGCCGCGCGGGTACGGCACCGTCACGGTGTCGGTGTTCGGGGGACCCACCACCCCCGGCGCCGCCGACCAGGGCGCCCTGACCGTGGACTACGGCTCGGTCCCCGACACCTACTACGGCGGGTGGTCCCAGCCGAGGACCACCACCGTGATGACAGGCCCGGACGTCAGTGACCACACGACGACCAGCGCCACGGTCCCCATCGGCATCATGGATGGTGAGGCGCCGGGCTTCGGGTGGCGGTTCACCACCCGGGACGGCGCCAGCTACGACGTCGCCACCGTCACGTTGACCTACACCTACCTGACGCCGCAGGGCTGAACCCCCCCGGAAAGCCGTGCGGCCGGGAACGGCCTCCTCGCCGACGGGCAACCCGCGCCGGGAAGTGGGAGCTTGCCGAGGCGATGGCCACGTGCGCATGCAGCAGCCACGATGTGCTGCGACTGCTCCCTGTCCGGGATGGCTCAGGTGAGGACCGGGCCGAATCGCTCCCAGACCCGGTGCGACCCGAGCAGCGCGTGTACCGCGGCGAAGACCTCAGCGGGATCGGAACCGCGCACGACACCGGGATCGTCCGAAGACAGGCCGACGAGATCGAGCGCGTCGGTACCGGTGCCCCAGGCGCCGATCGCCTTCGCGTGCCGATAGGCCTCCTGCACGATGAGCGAGACCCGCGGGTCGAGCACGGGTGCGCCCTCCTCCGCCGCCTTGCTGTCGCGCACCGGGCGTGCGTCCGGCGCCGGCACCGGGCTCCCAGCGAGCAGGAGGGCGTCGAACTCGACCGACCGTGTGGCTCCGAAGCTCCGCTGGATGGCCATGCCGGTCGGCAGCTTGCCTCCGTGAGGAGCCACGACCAGGGGCACCATGCCGGCGGCCTTGACCGCGGCGGCGACCTCCTCGATGCCGGTGAGGTCGCCGTCCGGGTCGACGATGATCCCGATCATGCGACCGTCGGTGGGCCAGCTGCCACCGATCTGGGACAAGGCGGGACTGGGGTCGAGGTCCACGAGCGGGACAGTCGGTTCGGGGGCCGGAAGCCCCAGCCCGGCTGCCACCTGGGCGCACAGCTCGGTGTCGATGTTGGCCAGGGCCAGCAGCTGCCGCTCCTTGATGACCTGTTCGTAGCAACGCGCCAGCTCGAAGGTGTAGGCGAGCACGATGTGTTCTTGCTCCGGAGGCGTCATGCTCAGCCAGAACTGGCGCGCCTGGCTGTAGTGGTCGTCGAACGAGGCCGGGTTGGCACGGGTCTTCACAGCTTCCGCCACCCGCGCCGCCACCTCGACGAACGCCCCGTCCTTGGGTCCGCCCGCGTGGAACGGGCAACCCCCGTCCAGCGAGTTCGGCCGGTACGGCGCCACTCCGCCGTGCACGGCGTCCTGGTGAAATCCGTCGCGCAGCATGTCGTTGACCGGAGCGTGCGGCCGGTTGATCGGGATCTGGTGAAAGTTCGGTCCGCCCAACCGGGTGAGCTGGGTGTCGAGGTAGGAGAACAGCCGCGCCTGCAGCAGCGGGTCGTTGGTGACGTCGATGCCTGGCACCAGGTTGCCCAGGTGGAAGGCGACCTGCTCAGTCTCCGCGAAGTAGTTGGTCGGGTTCGCGGTCAAGGTCAGCAAGCCGACCGGCTGGACGGGCGCGAGCTCCTCGGGGACCAGCTTGGTCGGGTCGAGCAGGTCGATGCCGTCGAAGGTCTCGTCGTCGGTGTCCGGGAAGACCTGCAGGCCGAGCTCCCACTGCGGGTAGGCACCCGACTCGATGGCGTCCGCCAGGTCGCGGCGGTGGTAGTCGGGGTCGATGCCGGCGAGCAGTTGCGCCTCCTCCCAGGTGAGGGAGTGGACGCCGAGCACCGGCTTCCAGTGGAACTTCACCAGCGCGGTCTCGCCCTGCGCGTTCACGCACCGGAAGGTGTGGACGCCGAAGCCCTCCATGGTCCGGTAGGAGCGGGGGGATGCCTCGGTCGGACATGTTCCACAGGGTGTGGTGCTGCGCCTCGGTGTGCAGCGAGACGAAGTCCCAGAACGTGTCGTGCGCGCTCTGGGCCTGCGGGATCTCCCGGTCCGGGTGCGGCTTGGCCGCGTGCACGACGTCGGGGAACTTGATGCCGTCCTGGATGAAGAAGACCGGGATGTTGTTGCCGACGAGGTCGAAGGTGCCCTCGGAGGTGTAGAACTTCGTCGCGAACCCCCCGGGTGTCGCGGACCGTGTCGGCCGAGCCCCTGGAACCGAGCACCGTGGAGAACCGCACGAAGACGGGGGTCTCCACGTTCTTGGCGAGGAACCCGGCCTTCGAGACGGGTCTGGCGTTGCCGTAGCCGATGAAGACGCCGTGCGCGCCTGCCCCGCGGGCGTGCACGACCCGCTCGGGGATGCGCTCGTGGTCGAAGTGGGTGATCTTCTCCCGCAGGTGGTGGTCCTGCAGCAGGGTCGGGCCGCGCTCGCCGGCCTTCAGCGAGTGGTCGGTGTCGCGCAGGCGGGCTCCCTGGGAGGTGGTCAGGAACCGTCCCTGCTGGGCAACGTCGGAGGGCGCCGCCCCAGTCTCGGCGCCGGTCGCGGTCCGTCGGTCCGGCCCGTCCTGGTCAGGCTTGGGCGGCATCGGACCCTTCGTCCTGGTGGGCTCCTCGAGCGCCGGCGGCTGGGGCGCCGGGGCCCCGGGGATCGGCGGTGGCACGAGGTCGGCGACCTTGGCGAGGGCTGCCTCCGCCGCCTGGGTGACGGTGCTCTTGACGGCCTTCTTGACGGCCTTCGCTGCGCTGCTGGACTCAGCCATGTGGTCCTCCAGGGAGTAGGTCCCGGTGCGTACCCCGGGCGCCCGGGGCCATTCGCCCCGATCCGCCGATGGCGAGTGAGGGGGTCTCCCGCGCCAATGTCGCGGAGCAGACGACGCTCGACCTGGAGGCCCAGCAGTACCTGGACGCGGCGGCTCGTCGGCGTCGTGGCCGGGCCCGGTCGCTCAGTGGGTGGTGATGGCCACCTTTCCGCGGACGTCTCCGGACGCGAGTCGCCGCATGGCCTCGGGAACCTGTTCGAGCGGGTAGCTCTTGTCGATGCTCGGGGTGACCTGACCGGATTCGATGAGTGCGGTGAGCCGGTCCAGGTCGCTGGCCCGTTCCTTGTTGATGAAGTTCACGAACCGCTGCCTGGTGAACGGGGAGAGGGCGAGTGCGCGCAGGGTGCGACTCATGCCTCCGGTGAGGTTTCCACCCTCTTCGCCGCCGACGATCACGACCGTGCCGGTGGGTGTGAGGGCTCGCCGCAGCCGCGACAGCTTCGGGTTTCCCGCGATGTCGAGGATCAGGTCGAAGCGGACCCCGGTCGCCGCGAAGTCGTCCCGGGTGTAGTCGAGGACGTGGTCGGCGCCGAGCGAACGCACCAGGTCGAGCTTGGCGGTGCTGGCCACCCCGGTGACCTCGGCCCCGAGTGCCTTGGCGATCTGGACGGCGTAGCTGCCGACCCCGCCTGAGGCGCCGATGACCAGCACTCGTTGACCCGGTTCGAGACGGCCGTGGTCGCGCAGCGCCTGCAGGGCGGTGGCGGCCGAGATCGGCACCACCGCGGCCTGCTCGAAGGTCAGGCCGACCGGTTTGCGGGCCAGCTTGTCGGCGCGGGCCACGGCGTACTGGGCGAACGAGCCGCGGCCGACGCCGTACACCTCGTCGCCCTCCTCGAATCCGGACACCTCAGCACCGACCGCGGCAACTTCGCCGGCCAGGTCCCGGCCCGGTACCCGGTCCTTCGGTCCGGCGAAGCCCAGGCCGGCGACTCGCATCAGGTAGGGCTTGCCGGTCATCAGGTGCCAGGTGCCGCGGTCGAGTCCGGCCGCGTGCACTCGCACCAGGACGTCGTTGTCTCGGACCTCAGGAAGGGGGATGTGCTCGTGGCGCAGCATGCTCGCGTCGCCGTACTTGTCCTGGACGATGGCGCGCATGGTGCGCGCCTCGCTCCGCGGGTCTTCCGCGCTCATCGCGATGTCCTCGGGCTGACGACACGTCCGACCCGGGTCAGGAGCTGACCGCGGAGCCGGTGCAGCTGTGGCATCAGGCCGTAGATGACGATGGGCACCGCGATGGTGGCGAGCACGAACGTGCGGGCGACCGGGTTCAGGGTGTGCAGCCAGCCACCGAGGACCAGGTTGAGGAGGGTCAGGGTCGGGAAGACGGCCAGCCAGATCATCAGCGCGAGCTGGTGCTTGCTCGCCGGGCCGGGCCCGGCGGGTCGGTCGCTCGGGCCGGAGTTCGGCAGAGGGTTGTTCATCGTGACTCCTTCGGCTGGGTGGATGCGGGTGAGGTGGCGGGAAGTCCGTGGTCGAGGTCGCTGACGGCGTTGCGTACGTCGTCATCGACGAGGTCGGCGTTGAGGGCGATGGCGGCGGCCGAGCCGGCACCTGCCGCGGTGATGACCTGGGCGCGCGGGTCGACGACGTTGCCGGCCGCCCAGACTCCGGGAACGCTCGTGCGTCCGGTGGCGTCGACGCTGACCCAGCCGTCCGGGTCGCTGGTGCAGCCGAGTCCGGCCAGGAGGGTGGTGTTGGGGACGAACCGGGGCGGGACGAACAGTGCGTCGCGCGGGATCACGCAGCCGTCGTTCATCTGTACGCCGCGCAGGTGGTCCTCGTCGTCGACGGCGAGCTGGTCGATGGTGCCCTCGACGACGCCGATGGCGCGGGCGAGCAGCCCGGTCCGTTCGGCGTTGGTGAGGGTGTCCGGGGGGGTGAAGTAGACGAGGTCGTGGGTCCACTGGCGGACGATCTGGGCGTACCGGACGGCGCCCGGGGTGCCGCCGACGACGCCGAGCTGGCGGTCGCGGACCTCGTGCCCGTGGCAGTAGGGGCAGTGCAGGACGTCGCGGGCCCACCGGTCGGCGAGTCCGGGGATGTCGGGCAGCTCGTCGCGGAGGCCGGTGGTGACCAGGAGCCGTCGCGCCGAGATGCGTCGTCCGTCGCCGAGGAGGACCCAGAAGCCGCTTCGCCCGTCGGGCACCAGGTCGGTGACGGTGCCCGACAGGATCTCGCCGCCGTACCCGCGGACCTCCTTCCTGCCGGTTGCCAGCAGGTCGGCAGGGGCCTGTCCGTCGCGTGAGAGGTAGCCGTGCATGTGGCTGGCCGGGGCGTTGCGCGGCTCCCCGGCGTCGACCACCAGGACCGTGCGGCGGGCTCGGGAGAGGACCAGGGCCGCGGACAGGCCGGCGGCGCCTCCGCCGATGACCACCACGTCGTATCTGTTCATTCCCCTAGGCTGCAGCCGGGCGCCGCGATCACCTACGAACGTTGCTGTTTCCGGGAAACGGGAGTCAGATGAACCTCGTGGAGGACGAAGCAGGAGCGGCCATCGCCGCCGCGCTCGAGCAGGTCGGGCCCCGACTCAAGGCACTCCGCCAGCACCGCCACATGACGCTGACCGGTGTCGCGGAGACCACGGGCATCTCCAAGAGCACACTGTCGCGGCTCGAGACGGGAGGACGGCGACCCACCATGGAGCTGCTGCTCGCCCTCTCGCACGTCTATCGGGTGCCGCTCGACGACCTGGTCGCGGCCCCGGAGCAAGGCGACCCGCGCCTTCGGCTCAAACCAGGCCGCGTCAAGGGCAGGACGGTGATCCCGCTGACCCGCCAGCCGGACGGCATGCAGGCCTGGAAGATCATCATCCCCACCGACAAGGCCACCCCCGAACCCCGCGCGCACGACGGCCACGAGTGGATCTACGTGCTGTCGGGTCACCTGCGCGTCGTTCTCGCTGACCAGGACGTGGTGCTCGGGCCCGGTGAGGTCGCCACCTTCGACACCACGGTTCCGCACTGGTTCGGCAGCACCGGCACCGAGCCCGCCGAGATCCTCAGCATCTTCGGGCGGCCCGGTGAACGCATGACAGTCCGTGGGGCGCCGGCGCAGGTCTAGGCGCCGCCGCCCCTGCGACCCGGCGTGCGCGACCGTACCCAGTCTCGGCAACTGCGCTGCTCCTATGATTCGTGTGTCGACTGCGGTGCTGGCCACGAAGCTGTTCGCGCCGGCCCCACGCGCGCAGGCCTGAACACCCTGCGCACCCACTCCAAGCGGATCTTCACCAAGCTCGACGTCAAGTCCCGTGCCGCCGCCGTCCGCGCGGCCCAGGAACAGGGGCTTCTCTAGGCCGAACCGGCCCCGGTCCGGGGTCAGGTCGGCTCGAGTCACCCCGGATGTCACATCGTCGGTCACATGATGTGGTGACGCGCACCGACCCTCTCCCTCCCTAGGTTCCAGGTATCCCCGCGGCACCGGCCACGGACAACCCGAGATGGGACCAGACATGACCATCACCCCGAACCTTCTGACCCGGTGGGCCGGCCTCGCGGCCGCCGCTGCCGGAGCCATCTTCATCGGCGTCCAGATCAACCACCCGCAGCTGAACGCCATCACGATCCAGACCACCGACGTGACGGTGCGCGACTCGTTCAAGGTGCTGATGGCCGCACTGGCCCTGGCCGGCATCACCGGCATGTACCTGAACCAGATCCGCAAGCACGGGCTCCTCGGGCTCATCGGCTACGTGGTGTTCGCCGTCGGCTACCTCGGCATCATGTGCGTCGCGTTCACCGCCGCCTACGTGCTGCCAGAAGTCGCTTCCTCCAGCACCGGTTTCGTCAACGACGCCATCGCCGCGAACACCGCCCGCGGCACGGTCCACGGCGACCTCGGGGCGTTCGCGACGGTGAACAAGGTGCTCGGGTTCGCCTACCTGGTCGGCAGCCTGCTGTTCGGCATCGCGTTGTACCGGGCCCGCGTCCTGCCTCGGTGGGCCGCCGCCCTGCTCGCCGTCGCCGGTCTCGCCACCGCCGTCCTCTCGCTGATGCCTGACTCTCTCTACCGCCTGCTGGCCTTCCCGAACGGCATCGCCATGATCGCGCTGGGCTACTCGCTGTGGAAGGTCGCCCACGTCGACGCCGAGACCCAGCAGGAAGCAGTCGAGGATCCGCAGCGCAGCGCGGCGGGTGTGGAATGAACGCCCTCCCGACCACCCACGGCTGCGTGCCCGGCACCGGTTCGGCTCCGGTGCCTGGCCGCGGGCCCCATCGGGGACGGGGCCGGGCGGGTTGGTGGGTTCCGCCGGCCTTGCTGGCGCTGGCGTTCATCCCGGTCCTGGGCGGCACCGGACGCCTGATCGAGGTGCTCGGAGGGCCCGAAGTCCTCCCGACGGATGACCGCTTCGCTGCCTCCCCGGTCCCGCTGGTCGCGCACATCGTGGCCGCCGTCGTCTACGCCGTGCTCGGCGCTTTCCAGTTCTCCGCCCGGCTACGTCGCCGCCGCCCCAACTGGCACCGCCGCGCCGGACGGCTCCTGGTGGTGCTGGGTCTCGCGGTCGCGTTCTCCGGTCTGTGGATGACGCTGGCCTACCCCCGGAAAGAGGGCACCGGCGACATCCTCTGGGGGACCCGGCTGCTGGTCAGCTCAGGGATGGGCACCGCCGTCATCCTGGGCCTGGTCGCGATCCGTCGACGTGACATCGCCCGGCACCGGGCCTGGATGACCCGTGCGTACGCCCTGGCGCTGGGCGCCGGCACCCAGGCGCTCACCGTCGGCTTCGGTGAGGCGCTGTTCGGTGCTGGCGTCGGGCGCACCGACCTGATGATGGCGGCCGCCTGGGTCATCAACCTCGCCATTGCCGAGTGGGTGATCCGCCGCCCCACCGTCCGACGGACCAAGCGTGCCAGCCGCGCCCGTCCAGCCCTGGCGGGTCCCTCATGACTTCGCCCCCACCCGATGTGCCCGCGTCGTACGAACTGCGCATCGGCGGGCACCTCGACCAGCACTGGTCGACCTGGTTCGACGGCTTCACCATCACCCACCAGGACGACGGCACCAGCACCCTGTGCGGCGTGGTGCGAGACCAGTCCGACCTGCACGGCCTGCTCGCCAAGGTCCGCGACCTCGGCACGCCCCTGCTCTCCCTCACGCACCTCGAGGTCCCCGACAACGACGGCGGCAAGGGCACGGGCACCAGTACCGATACCGACCCCGCTTCCCGGGACCAGCAGCTTCGCTAGGTCGTCGGATCCGACACCGGCCGGCTGTGCCAGCGCGCGGCGAGTGGCCAAGGGAGAATCAGCCGACATGTCCGCACGCGGTGGTGATGGTCGACCGCTGAAGCCGGGCCAGTGCCGAGAGTTCGCTGGCCGTGCGCATCGGGGCACGGGTGAGGTCTCCGGCGTAGTAGCCGTTGTGCCTGCGCAGGGATCCGGTGTAGGTGCCGCTGTCTTCCTCGATCGTGAACATCTCAGTCATCTCCTTGGGAACCGGGCGACCGTCGGGACGGCCGCCTCTGGTGACTCCTCACCCATGCCACGAACGGCGAGGGCCGAAATCGACAGCAAGGTCGACGATGGTCTGCATCGGAAGAAGGCAGGCTGCTCGTTCCTGAACGCGGCGCAGACACGCCACCCTCGGGCTGCTGGAAGCCGGCATCCGGTGCTTCCGCGAGGGTGGGTTCTCGGTGCCGATGGCTGCTCACGCGATCTCGACGGTCGACCGCTGGAGTTCGACACCGGACTGACCGGTCAGCGTGGCCGAAGCGAGCGGGCCCTCCCGCCTCAGTCCCGAGGAGCAGACGACCTTCTCGCGCGCTTGCGCCGAGCGCGAGCTCCGCCTTCGTGCCGTGCACCGGGCGGACCCGTCCGAGTGCCGCCACGACAACCACGCTCCTTGTCGCCGTGCGCAAGCCGAAAGCACACTGGTGGGCGTGGATGCAGTCCGTGCAACTCACGAGATCGTCGTGTGCGTGCTGATCTCGATCGCTGCTGTCGCACCGCTGTTCGTCGTGTGGCGGGACGACCACAAGTGGGTTGATCGATCGGGTAGGTGAGGTGGCGAGTCAGCTGGTCTGGCGTGCGGGTCACGCCGGTGCCGGGTCAGCGGGGTCCGCGCCGGCCCGCGCCGCTCCCTCGCGGAAGAACAGCACCAGGGAGGTGACGTCACGGAGCTCGGTCAGTGGTCGAGCGGTTCCGAAGGGTGTGTTCCAGAACGCGCCCGAGCGGGGCGACCACGGTGCGACGTACGCGTAGGGCTCGGCGACGTGGCCGTCACCGGGGGAGACACCGTAGTCGACCTCGTCGACGGAGATCCCGACGTCGAAGTGCTCGGGCCACAGCACCGGGTCCTGCTCAGGGGCGAAGGTGCGCAGCGCGGTGTCCGCGCGCGCGAACGCGTCCAGGATCACGGCCACCGCACCGGGCTCGACCTCGAGCCTGTCGTCCTCCGTGACGCCGGGTCCGTCGTCGTACACGTCCCGCAAGGACCGGGCCGCGACCCCCGCCGCGCGGGCCAGTCCCGCAAAGGTGCCGCCCAGGGGCAGTCTCGCCTTCGGGGTGACCAGCTCGAGCCCGTGCACCCTCAGGTCGGGCGCGGTGACGGTGCCGAAGCCACCGGGCGTCACCCGGAGGCGGATGTCCTGGCTCGCGGCGTACTGCGGCCCGGCGAGCACCAGCTCGGCGACGCCGTGCAGCGAGCGTCGGGTGTGTTCCAGGTTCTGAGCTCTCATGCGGTCATCTCCTCGGCCGGGATCCGGCCCTGGGTGTAACGCCGTCGCGCTCCGCGGGACTGATCCCCCAAGACGCCGTGCTCGGGCAGCGCTCCTACGGATAGGTGTTCCGGACCCAAGGAGGCGTTACATGCCATCGTCACCACGCTCAGGCATCGACGAGCCCACCGGCAGGTGGCACCCGGTCGACGCGGTCGACGCGGTCGACGCGCCGAGAAGGCTCGGCGAGCCGCGGACGCCGTCGCCGCAGCCGGCTCCACGCGGCGATGGCCACCCTCTTCGCCGCCTCAGGACCGACCCTGCTCTGCGTGCGGCAGGACGCCGACCCCCTCTGAGCCCCGGCGGCGGCCTTACCGCTGCGTCCCGATGACTACTCCGAAAGGAGAGACCAGTGACAACACCGGCAAGCACGTCCCCGAACACCCGGTACGACGACCTCAGGGCCCTGTTCGTCAACTGCACCCTGAAGAGGTCGCCCGAACCGAGCCACACCCAGGGACTGGTGGACATCAGCCGCCGCATCATGGAGGCCAACGGCGTCCAGGTCGAGGTGGTCAGGGCGATCGACCATGACATCGCCACCGGCGTGTGGCCCGACATGCGCGAGCACGGGTGGGCGACGGACGACTGGCCCGAGATCTTCGAGAAGGTCAAGGCGGCCGACATCCTGGTCCTGGCCGGACCGATCTGGCTCGGCGACAACAGCTCGGTCATGAAGCAGGTCCACGAGCGTCTGTACGGCGGCTCGCACCTCTTGAACGACCGTGGTCAGTACCTCTACTACGGACGGGTGGGCGGCTGCCTGATCACCGGCAACGAGGACGGGGTCAAGCACTGCGCGCACAACGTGCTCTACACCCTGCAGCACATCGGCTACACGATCCCGCCGCAGGCCGACGCGGGGTGGATCGGGGAGGCGGGACCGGGGCCGTCCTACCTCGACCCAGGATCCGGCGGCCCCGAGAACGACTTCACCAACCGCAACACCACGTTCATGACCTGGAACCTGATGCACCTGGCCCGGCTGCTCAAGGACGCCGGCGGGATCCCGGCCCACGGCAACCAGAGGTCCGAGTGGGACGCCGGCTGCCGGTTCGACTTCGAGAACCCGGACTACCGATGACCCGCGATACGCTCCGAGCGTGGTCACGTCGAGCCCGGACGACGCGATCGTGGCGGGTGTTCGCTCCGGTGACGAAGCCGTCTTCGCGCAGCTGCTGAGCGACTGGTCACGATCCATGCTGCTGCTCGCCCGCACCTACGTCTCCACGGACGCCTCCGCCGAGGAGGTCGTCCAGGACACCTGGCTCGCGGTCATCCGGGGCATCGAGCGGTTCGAGGGCCGGTCCTCGCTGCGCACCTGGGTGTACCGCATCCTGGTCAACACCGCGAAGAAGCGCGGCGTGCGCGAGAGCCGGACCGTGCCGTGGAGCAGCCTGTCCGGCGGCGACGAGGACCGGAGCCCGACGGTCGACCCGGCCCTGTTCCGCGACGCCGACGACCGGTACCCCGGTGGCTGGCGCTCCTTCCCCCACGAGTGGCCGTCCTCGGAACGCACGGTGCTCGACGGCGAGGTCCTCAGCCAGGTCAGGACCGCCATCGACACCCTGCCCGAGCGGCAGCGGGTCGTGATCACCTTGCGCGACGTACTGGGACACAGCTCCGACGAGGTGTGCCAGATGCTCGACATCACCGGCGCCAACCAGCGCGTGATGCTGCATCGGGCCAGGGCTGCGGTGCGCACCTGCCTGGCGCCCTACCTGGAGCAGGCGCCGGCTACCGAGGGCGACGGGATGGCCTGAGATGGGGGACCTCACCTGCCAGGACTTCGTCGAGCTCGTCACCGACTACCTCGAGGGTGCGCTCGACGCGGAGACCGCGCGGCGTTTCGAGCAGCACATGGCGATCTGCCCTGGCTGCGAGATCTACCTGAACCAGATGAAGGAGACGGCCTCGCGGCTCGGGGAGATCCCCGTCGAGAGCCTCTCCGAAGAGACAACGTCCACGCTGCTCGCGGCGTTCCGCGACTTCCGCCGCTGAACGCCGGCTCCGGGCACGCTCATGGACTCGAACGAGGAGACCTCATGCCTGACGTGGAGTTCACCAACCTTCTGGCGGTCACCGTCATCGCCCTGCTCGCGCCGTTGACGCTCGGCCTGTCGCCAGGGCTGCGCCTGCCCGCAGTCGTCCTGGAGATCATCGCGGGGGTGGTCGTGGGGCCGCAGGCCCTGGGCTGGGTCGAGGTGGACCTCCCGGTCTCGATCGTGGCCCTGCTGGGTCTGGCGTTCCTGCTCTTCCTCGCCGGCTTGGAGATCGACGTGCACCGGCTCCGCGGAAGGGTGCTCCGGCTCGCGGTGCTGGGCTACCTCGTCACGGTGGCCCTGGGTGTCGCCGCCGGTGTCGCCCTCGATGCCGCGGGCTGGGTCGACAGCCCGGGGCTCGTCGCGATCACCCTGTCGGCGACGTCGTTGGGGCTGGTCGTCCCCGTGCTCAAGGACGCCGGTCAGGTCGACACCGGACTCGGCCAGGCCGTCGTCGCCGCGGCCTCGGTCGCCGACTTCGTCGCGATCGTGCTGCTCTCGTTGCTGTTCTCAGGCTCGGACGCAGGTACCGGCAGCCGGCTGGTGCTCCTCGTCAGCTTCGCGGCCCTCGTCGCCACGACGGCGGTCGTGATCTCCTACGTCGCCAGGTCCCGCCGCCTCGACATGACGTTGACCCGCCTGCAGGACACGACCGCGCAGATCCGGGTGCGTGCGGCCGTCGTCCTGCTGGTCGCCTTCGTGGCACTGGCCGAACGGTTCGGCCTGGAGAGCATCCTGGGTGCGTTCCATGGCCGGCGCCGTGGTGGGGCTGCTCGACAAGGACTCCCGGGCGCACCCGAACTTCCGGGTGAAGCTCGAGGCGATCGGTTACGGCTTCCTCATCCCGGTGTTCTTCGTGACCAGTGGGCTCCGGCTCGACCTGAGCGGCCTCCTGGAGAACCCGTCGGCCCTCGGCCGGGTCCCGATCTTCGTGCTCGCGCTGCTGGTCGTCCGCGGACTACCGGCCATGCTCTTCGGTCGGCAGTTCGACCGTCGCTCGGTGGCCGCGGCCGGCCTGCTCCAGGCGACGTCGTTGCCGTTCATCGTCACCGCGACCCAGATCGGCGTCCTGACCGGCCTCATGAGCGCCGTCACCGCAGCGGCGCTGGTCTGCGCTGGTCTCCTGTCGGTGATGCTGTTCCCGGCTGCTGCCCTCGCCCTGCTCCGGGCCCAGCGGGCCGACCAGCTCCAGCGAGGGAAGCAACGTCAGACCCGGTGACTCCAGATCGTCGCCCGGATGTCGCTGGGGCCACGGTCCGAACCCCCAGCATCGGGACGAATACCGAAAGGGGACGTACTGTGGCCGGATACGGCCGTCGATGCCCAGACCCCGCACTGACGTTGGCCGTAGCGGCGTGCGCTCAACCCGGCCGGGGGGCTCATGGGAACGCGCACGCTGTGGTCGTACGAGGTCGAGCTGACCGCCGAGCTCGCCAGTGCGTCGAGGTCGCGGGGATTCGTTCGCCGGCACCTGTCCGTGCACGGGCTCGCGCACCTGAGCGACAGCGTCGAGCTGGTCGTCAGTGAGCTCGCCACCAACGCGGTGCTGCACGCCGGGACCCGTTTCACGGTGTCGCTGCACGCGTTCGAGGACACGTTGCTGCTCGAGGTCGAGGACGGCTCGTGGACCGGGCCGTGCCAGGCGGTGTTCGCCGAGCCAGGCGCGGTCAGCGGTCGTGGCCTCTCGATCGTGAACCTGCTGAGCCGGGACTGGGGGGTGGACACGCAGGCGGGCGGCGGCAAGTCGGTGTGGGCCGAGTTCGAGCTGCCGTAAGAGCGGCGTCGAGTCGCGTTTCTGGTCGTCCAGACCGGTTTACGAAGATTGGCGCGTTCGAGATCGGGGCGGACGTGAGCAAGGAATAGTGACGGGTGTCCCGGGAACCGCGGCTCCCTGCGAGGCGAACGAGGTGCATCTGTGAAGCACGTTGTGCGGAAACGCGCGTAGTGCCGACACGCCGTAGCGGCGACGACGACGAGCGCGCGCACGAGATCGTGGCGGCCGCGGACGCGGCGACCAGAGCCGCGGACGACGCGCACGTGGTGGCCCTCTCGGCTGCCGACACGACGCTCGCCGCTCAGGAAGCCGTCTCCTCCGCCAGCGAGGTCGCCTCCACGGCGAAGCTGGCGACGGCCGCCACGGTGGCCGCGGCCGCTCGGGCCGCGGCCGAGGTCGCGGCGCAGGCAGCCGTCGCGGTCGAGTCCGACGCCATCTCCCGTGCGCTGGAGACCGCGGCGCAGGCGGTGGTGGCGCTGGAGACGATCGCGGCCGAGCTGTCCGACGACGTGGACCCGGACGGTGCCAACCGAGCGGCCGCTGCGGTCGCCGCGACGGTCGCCGCGGAGGTCATCGCCCAGGTGAAGGCAACCGCCGACGCGGCGGCCAAGGTCGCCCAGGCGGTCGCGGTGGCGGCCGACGAGGCTGCGATGGCTGCGGCGACCGCAGCGGCGATCGTCGACCTGGCAGCCGGCAGCGCGGAGACTTCCGCGCACGTGGTGGCGGGCTCGAGCGCCGATACCCAGGCCGCGTCCGGTGCGGTCCTGGTGTCCACCGCACACGTAGCCGACCTGGCGCAGCGCAGGCTGGCCACGCTGCACCAGCACCCGATGGTGGTGGAGCTTCGGGACGCACTCGCGCACAACGAGCTGCTGCTGCACTACCAACCGATGTACGACCTGGCGACCGGTGCGATCGTCGGGGTGGAGGCGCTGCTGCGTTGGCAGCATCCCCGGCGGGGGCTCCTCACACCGGTCGAGTTCCTGGACGTGGCTGAGGGACCTCACCTCGTCGTGCCGATCGGTGACTGGGTGATCGGTACGGCGATCGCCCAGGCCTCGCGGTGGCACCGGGCCCTGGGGTCGCGGGCGCCGGTGATGTGGGTGAACGTCTCCTGCAACCAGCTCGGACAGCAGCACCTCGCCGGGCTCGTGGAGGCGCAGCTGACGCAGGTCGGCCTGCCGGCGTCGCGGCTGGGGATCGAGGTCACCGAGCGGCAGCTCGCGACCCGCGTCGACGACGTTGCCGGTGACCTGGTGGCGCTGCGGGAGGTGGGCGTCGGTCTCGCGGTCGACGACTTCGGCACCGGGTACGCGTCCCTGGACTACCTGCGGAGGTTCACCTTCGACGAGATCAAGATCGACGGTTCCTTCATCGCCGGGCTCGACCAGGACCCGACCGACACCGCGGTGACCTGCTCGATCGTGGCGCTGGGCCGGGCCCTGGACCTGACCGTCGTCGCGGAGGGAGTGGAGACGCAGGCCCAGCACGACCGACTGCGCCAGCTCGGCTGTTCGGTCGTCCAGGGCTACCTGTTCCAGCGCCCCGCGGCCGCCGAGGTCATCGACCGCGTGCTCCGCTCGCAGTCGGTCGACGCCTGACCACGCCTTCAGCGCGGCCGGTCGTCTCCTTGGCGCGCCGGCCTCCGGTCCACGGGACCCCGGGACGTTCGGAGGGCGCCGTTGACCGCGGGTACGACAGGCGAGATGGTCGACGGAGGGGGCCGGCACTCCAGGAGGAGGGTGCACGATGACGGTGCTGTGGTCGGACGGCACAGCGAGGGCGGCACCGTGAACCGACGCCCCGCCTCACGCCACGACCTCCGGCGCGTCGGTGGTCTGGGAGGTGTGCTGGTTCTGGTGCTCGTCCTGGCCTCCGGTTGCGCCTACGCCACCCAGACGACCGGACCCTACGTGCCCCAAGGCGGCGTCGACGCGCGCAACGCCACCCTGGACGTGGACGACGTCTGGATCGAGGCCCCGCACGGCGTGGCCGCGGGAGGCGGTGCGAACCTGCGGCTCAGCATCTCCAACGAGTACGGGGCGCGTGACGCCCTGGTGGGTGTCCGGGCCCCGTTCGCGGCGCACGTGCAGCTGCGACTGGGCGGCCGGGACGTGGGTCGCATCCCGATCCCGCCGTACGCCTCGGTGAACCTGCAACGAGGGCGAAGCGCCGGCGTGCGGCTCGACGGCTTCCGTCGCGCCGTCGAGGCCGGCCGCTGGGTGTCGATCAGGTTGCTGTTCAGCCGCTCGGCACCGATCGCCCTGCAGGTGACCCTCGGTCCCCTGGGCGCGGATCACCTGGACGCCTCGGCGCCGGTGCGGGCGGCACCGTCCCGGACCCGCGTGGAACGATGCGCGGGTGAGCGACTTCTCGGATGACTGGCAGGCATGGCACGACGCCCGGGAGCGACGGCTGCGCGATCCGGCGGGGTGGATGGCGATCACCGCGATCCACTGGCTGACCGACGAGCCCGAGAGGTTCGACGACGTGCCGGGCGAGTGGACCGGCGACGCCGGCGGCGCCACGGTCACCCTCGTCGACGACGAGAGCCTCGCGACGGAGGAGGCCATGCTGACCAAGGGGATCCACCATCTCGGCCCCCTCGACGGCGCCGGCCTCACGGTCACCTTCGACGGTGCCGTCGCGCAGGTCGCCGACCGCGGCGGCCGCGTGATCGTGCGCCCGCGCCACCCGGACTCCCCGAACCTGCGGACGTACGCCGGCACGCCCTGCTACCCGGCCGACCCGTCCTGGGTGGTCGCGGCCCGCTTCGTCCCCTATGCCGAGCCGACCGCCGACGCGGTCGGCGAGGTCGTCTTCGACCATGACGGCACCGAGCACAGGCTGGTTGCCTGGGACGGCGACGACGGCCTCTGGATCCTGTTCCGCGATGCGACGTCCGGCGTGACGACGTACCCGGCGAACCGGCAGCTGGTCACCGCGGCGCCCTCGCCGGACGGCGAGGTGTGGATCGACTTCAACCGGGCCCACAACATGCCGTGCGCCTACACCGACTTCGCCACCTGCCCGCTGCCCCCGGCGGGCAACACGCTGCCGTTCGCGGTCGAGGCGGGGGAGAGGATCCCCGCGCGGCTGGGGTGACGCCCCCCGAGCCGCCCAGCGAAGTGCTCAGGTCGCGGGCTCGTCGAGAACGAGGCGCTGCCCACCGTCCACCAGCTCACGGCACACGTCCAGGTGGCCCGCGTGGGTCGCGGTCTCGACGATCACGTGGAGCAAGACCTCTCGTAGCGAGGAGTAGGGAGGGTTCCCGCCGCCTTCGAACCACCAGGCCGGCCGCGTGTCCAGCGGCAGGTCGCTGACGGCCGCCGTCGCCAGCCGGCACTCGTCCGCGTACTGCTCGAGAAGCTCTTCGTCGCTCTGGGTCTCCGGTGCCGTCCAGCCGTCGTACCCCTGGGGGAGCTCCACGGGCTCGCCCGCCATGACCGCGCGGAACCACACTCGCTCCACATCGAGGGTCAAGTGCCGGAGGAGACCTCTCGGGGTCCAGCCGGAGGGCACGTGTGACCGACGACGAGCCTCGGCAGGCAACGCCCTGACCTGCTCTGCGACATGCGCCCGCTGGGCGTCGAGCCATTCCAGGAGCTCACTCTTCGTGGTCTGTTCCGCGTTGATGTCCACCCGGGTAGTCAACCCAACGAGGTGCGTCCGGCCAGCATCGGGTTGCCGCGCAGCGCCCTCTCTCGCCGGCCGCGCGAACGTAGAGTGCTGTTGGGCCGTCTCGTGCCACGGGTCCTGCCACTCGGCTGCCGGCCCGTGGTGGAAGGAGGAAGGGTTCATGCAGACACCTGCGGTCGTCTCCCCCAGGAATGGCAAGAGGCATGGGAGCGCATGCTCCTGAAGGAGAAGCAGCTCACCCGGGCGCGCGACGCGCTGGCGGCCGAACGCCGGCGCATGCCGTGGATGCTCGTGGAGAAGGACTACCGCTTCGAGGGACCGAACGGGGCGGCACGTCTGCTGGACCTGTTCCAGGGCCGCCGCCAGCTGATCGTCTACCGCGCCTTCTACGCGCCGGACATCACCACCTTCGCCGAGGGCGGGTCCTACCCGGACCGTGCCTGCGTGGGCTGCTCACTCGTGGCCGACCAGGTCGCGCACCCGGCGCACCTGAACGCCCGTGACACCGCTCTGGCGTTCGTCTCGCGAGCCCCGCAGTCGGACATCGAGCACCTCAAGGCGCGCAACGGCTGGCAGCTGATCCCTTGGTACACACTGACCGACGACTTCGACGCCGACTTCGGAGTGGACGAGTGGCACGGCACCAACGCCTTCATCCGGGACGGCGATCAGGTGTTCTGCACCTACTTCCTCAACGCTCGTGGCGACGAGGCGATGGGCAGCACGTGGAGCTACCTCGACATCACCGCGCTCGGACGCCAAGAGGCGTGGGAGGACTCCCCCGAGGGCTATCCCCAGAGCCCGCCCTACCAGTGGTGGAACTATCACGATGCGTACGGACCAGAGGCGTAGCCCGGCGCACCGCGGGGTGCAGGGACGTCGAGGTCGCGAGTGTCCGCCAGGACGTTCCTCAGGTGTCCCAGCGCGCTCACCTCGATCTGACGTGCCCGCTCAGCGGTGACCCCGAGCCTGTCGCCGATCTGGCGCAGGGTCTGCTGTGGCACCCCTATGCCGTAGTGGGCGCGGACGACGACACGTTCGCGATCACCGAGTCGCTCCGTCAGCTCGAGCACGTCGTGCCGTTCCAGCGCGTCGAGCACCGTCTCGAATGCCAGCTCGGCAGCACCGTCGGGGAGCTGGTCGCGCAGAGCGGCGGCTCCCTCGGCGTCCCCGGTCAGGCCGGGCTGATCCAGGCTTCGCGGCGTACGCGCGGCGAGCTCCAGGTGTTCCAGATGCGGTCGGGACAGTCCCGTCGCCCGAACCAGCTCGTCGCTGGTCGGCTCGGCTCCACGGGCCTGGAGGTGCTCGCTGCGGGCCGTGACCAGCGCGGCGAGGTCCCGAGCGGCCCGGTCGGACAAGGCGACGGGGCGGGTCAGCTCCGCGACGAGCCGCTGCATGGCCTTGCGGACCCAGAACGACGCGTACGCCCAGAACGGGACGTTCCTGGTGGCGTCGTACCGACGAGCCGCCGAGAGCAGCCCGACCACGCCCTCCTGAAGCAGCTCCTCGCGGAGGACCCCGTCCCCGATCGGGAAGTGGCGGGCCTGCGCGGAGATAGCCGGAAGGAAGGCGTCCACCAGGCGCCGGCAGGCCTCGGCATCCCCGGCCTCGGTCGCGACCACGAGATCGCGCTCCTGCCGGGAGGTGAGGTGTACAGGAACAGTCACGACGCATTGCCTGCCTGAGCCGATGGTGTGCCGACAGTTACCCCTGCCCGAGACTCTCCGATGGTTCCATCACCGTGCAGGTGGGGGAACCCTCCGGCCCAGTCCGGCGCCGCCGTCCCTTGAGCGCGGCCCGTTCCGGCTTATTGGCCTCGGAGTCCAGTAGTCGCCGTCTCAGTCGTGAGGTGCGAGCAGCGTCCCGACCGCCGACACCGCCGGGTCGCTGCACAGCCTCTGTCGACGCCAAGGAGCAGCCATGAGCACCGCACACATGACCATCCCGTCCCCGCCGGAGGATCAGGACCTGGCGACCATCCCCATGAAGTTCGAGGTCACGCCCCTGCCGGTCACCGACTTCGACCGCGCGAAGTCCTTCTACCAGCGCCTCGGGTGGCGTCTCGACATCGATCTCCAGTTCACCGAGCAGATCCGCGGCGTGCAGTTCACACCGCCTGGCTCGCCGGCATCGATCCAGTTCTCGCCGCCGGGCGCGGGACCGCTGCAGCACCTGTTGCTGATCGTCGAGGACATCGAGGCGTCCCGCGCAGAACTGGTGGACCGCGGCATCGACGTGAGCGAGATCTGGCACGGCGCCCCTGGGCAGCCTCCTGAGCCCGGCCGCGATCCGGAGGGCGGCTCGTACGTCAGCCAAGCGACCTTCTCGGACCCGGACGGCAACCAGTGGGTCCTCCAGGAGGTCACCGAGCGCATCCCCGGCAGGGTCTGATCGAGCGGGTGAGGCCACGGACCGGAGGGCCTGGTACGCCCCTCAGCTCCGACCGCCTGCCGAGGGGACTGTGTGGTGGTCGACGAAGACCTGGTTGCCCCCTTCGGTCGCGACCAGGCGCAACCCGCGCAGGCGCCGGTTCTCGCTGCTGCCGAAACCGTCCGCGTAGCGTCGGACGAGCACCTCGACCTGGCCGGACCGCAGGTAGCGCATCATGTCCCGCTGCCACCTCGCGTTGTGGCTGCGGGACCGCACCGTCCCGTCGGCGAGGGGCACGGCCTTGTCCCGGCCGTAGAGCAGTCCGGCCGGGTCGACGAGCTCGGGGCACCCGTGCCGCAGGTCGTTGCCGAAGGCGTCCAGGAGGACCAGCGCACCGACGGAGTCGCTGCTGACGCACCGGGCTCCCGCCACGGAGCTGCGCAGGGCCGCGGGGAAGGTGTGTCCCGTCTCGGTGGTGCTGTCCAGTCGGGCGGTGCTTCCGAGGGCGCCCCCGATCAGCAGCGCCAGCACGACGACGGCGGTGACGTGCAACGAGCGGACCACGACGCGGGTGTGGGGAGCGCGGACGGCGACCGCCGTGACCGCGGCGGCCGCGGTGAGGGCGATGGCAGGCGCGACGTACGCCGGGTAGAAGGTGTAGAACGAGGGGCTCGCCACCAGCACCAGCAGCTGGGCGACGAGCAGGACCGTGAACGGTCGGCCGGGTCTGAGGGTCAGCCAGGTCCACACCAGCAGGGGAGCCACGACGGCGGCGGCGACCAGCACCACGCCGCGCGACCCGGTGTGCATCTCCCCGTGGGCGTACAGGGCGAGCCCGCCTGCCAGCCGGTCCCAGACGGTCGGAGGGGTCCGCGGCCGGCCCAGCTGGTCACCGATCACCATCGCGACCATGGCCCCGCGGGCAGCCAGCAGGAACGGGAGGCAGATCGCCGTGCCGGTGAGCGCCAGCGCGGCGAGCACGTGCGCCGCTGCCCGGGCGCCCCACCGCCCGGTGCACCAGAGCAGGACCACCAGCACCGGCACGGCGGCCCAGATCTTCACGGTGAGGGCGAAGCCGAGGCCGGCCCCGGCCACCACCAGGGCCCACCGGGACAGCGGCCCGCGGTGCCGGGAGAGGACGGCGAGGGCGATCAGCAGCCCCAGGCTCAGGTAGGGCTCCAGCCGCGGTTGCGTCTCCGCCATCACCGCCGGACGCCAGACGGCGTAGAGCAGGCCACCCGCCGCAGCCCCGACCAGGCTGAAGCGTCGGGCGGCGAGCACGACCAGACCGGCATCGACCGCTCCGACGAGCACCGTGAGCACGCGCGCGAGCTCGAGCCCGAGCGTGTCGTGGGTCAGCTTGCTCACCAGGCCCCACGGGGCGAGCGCCACGATGATCCCCGGCGGGTGCAGGAAGACGAAGTCCCGGTAGGGCATCCGCCCGAACGTCACCGCCTCTGCCGCGGAGAAGTAGACCCCCCTGGTCGTAGCCGACCAGGCCGCTCAACCCGCCGCTGTGCGCGATGACCAGGGCCCGGGTCGACGCCGCGGCGAGCATCGCCAGGCAGACGAGCGTCCACGTCGCCCCACGCGCGCTTCGCTCGCTCACGGACGGCTCCTCGACTGGGTGGCTGCCACCTGACTCGACTCGCCCGGTCCCGGGTCCGCAGGAACGTCCCCGGTGTCGGGCTGCTCGGGTTGCGACGCGGAGCCGTTGCCGAGCAGGGCGAACGAGGTGCCGGCCTCCAGGGCCGGCAACGACTGCAGGCGCCGTACGGCGGTCCCGTAGCTGCCGTCGCCGCGCGGACGCAGCACGAAGATCGCCTGGCCGGAGAGCAGGTAGGACCCGAGATCGTGCTGCCAGCGCACGTTGTGGCTGCGCGAGACCGCGGTGCCGTCGGGCCGGTGAGGCAGCGCGTCCCGGTCGTAGGTGAGACCCCTGAGGTCGACGGGCACCTGGCAGCCGCGTCGCAGGTCGCGCGAGAGCAGGTCGGTCAGGATCAGGGCATCGGGGGGAGTCGGCGGTCGCACACCGAGCAGCGGCAGCGGTCCGCGCCAGTGCCGTCGCGGGGAACGGGGAGCCGTCCACCACGACCGAGTCGACGATCAGGCACGTGCACACGGCCAGCAGGGGGCCCGCGGCGAGCAACGGGACGGCGCCGGGCCGCATCGCCAGCGGTGCCCGCGACGTCGCACCCGGACCCGACGGGCTGCCAGGCCGGCGGACCAGCTGTGCCACCACCAGCGCCAGGCCGGGAGCGGCGAAGGCGCTGTAGTAGTCGAAGAACGAGGGACTCAGCAGGAGCACGAGCACCTGCACGCCGAGGAGGCTGAGCGCGAACCGGCCGGGTCCGCTGCCCGCGCAGGCGAGGCAGACCACGACCGCTGCGCAGCCGCCGAGGATCCAGGTCGCCGGCCCCGGCGACCAGTGGGGAGGCGGCGTGGCCCACGGCAGGAAGACGTGCCCGAGCCGGGCCGCCGTGCCCATCGGGGTCCGTCCGCGGCCGATCTGGTCGCGGACGACCATGCGGACCATCTGCGCGGGTGCCGCGAGCAGGAAGGGCCCGTCCACGAGGGTTCCCGCCAGCAGCCCGCCCAGCACGGTCCACCCCGCGGCCTGCGCGCCGGCGCGGCGCCAGACCCACAGCAGCACCAGCGCGGCGGGGGCCACCGCCCAGATCTTGACGCTGACCGACAGAGCGAGGGCGACCCCCACCCAGAGCAGCACGCGCCGCGACGGAGGCCCCGGCTGCCGGGACAGCAGGCTGACCGCGACCAGCAGTCCGAGCGAGACGAGGGGCTCCAGGCGGGTGTTCGTCTCCGTGAGGGCCACGGGGGTCCACACGGCATAGAACAGCCCGCCCGCGGTCGCTGCCCACAGACCGCACCGGCGGCAGATCCAGAAGACCAGGGTCGCGTTCAGCGCCCCGACGAGCATCCAGGCCACGCGGGCCGTCTCGAGACCCACGTGGTCGCGGGTGAGCCGCCCCACCAGCGCGAACGGCGTCAGCGCCAGCATCACGCCGGGCGGGTGCAGCAGCACGAAGTCGCGGTAGGGGAGCCGCCCCCACAGGAACGAGACCGAGGCTGCGTAGTACACGCCGTCGTCGTACCCGTAGGTGCCACCGACGCCGCCGCCGCGCACCGCGATCCACAGTCGCACGGCGAACGCGGCCCCGGCGACGGCGAGCACGAGTCCGGAGGCCGCCCACCGCTCGCGGGTGCGCCGAGCTGTCAGCAGGCTCCGTTCCACCATGACAGTGACCCCGTCGAGCGAGTGGGCGACGACCATCGAGACCCGTGTCCACTATCGCTCGCACAGCCTGCCAACTGCCTGAACGGGATGCGCCGTGGGCCGCGACGCGTGGTCACGGCCACCGTGGTCGGCGCCTGGTGGACGGGTCGTGGACGCAGCTCTAGCCTGAGCCAGGGGTGAGCCTTGGACACGAAGTGGCGTGAGAAGCAGGAGCGCAGCGCGCACGCGCGCGTGGCCGCCCTGGCCGAGGACGGGGTCGACGGGGTCGCGCTGAGCTACGTCGACAACGCCGGCGTCACCCGGGTGAAGACCGTGCCGCTGGCGGGGCTGCCGCGCGCCAGTGCCTGGGGCGTCGGCATGTCGCCCGTGTTCGACGTGTTCTGCGTCGATGACAGCATCACGTCCGGCCGGCTCGCAGGTGGGCCCGGGGGAGACCTGCGGCTGTACCCGGACCTCGACCGCCTCGTGAGCCTGGCGGCGCAGCCCGGTTGGGCGTGGGCGCCGGTGGACCGGTACACCCAGGACGGCGAGCAGCATCCCGGGTGCCAGCGTGGCTTCGCCCGACGGGCGGCGGCGGAGGCGGCCGACGACGGACTCGAGGTCAAGATGGGCTTCGAGGTCGAGTGGGTGGTGGGGACCGACGTGGACGGCGAGCTCCGTCCGGCGTGCAGCGGCCCCGCGTACGGCATGACGCGGCTGGTCGAGCTGTCGGACTACTGCCACGACGTCCTGACCGCCCTCGCGGCGGAGTCGGTGGACGTGCTGCAGCTGCACCCGGAGTACGCCGCCGGGCAGTTCGAGCTCTCGGCCCGACCGCTCGACCCGGTGGGTGCCGCGGACCAGGTGCTGCTCGTGCGCGAGACGGTGCGGGCCGTGTCCCACCGGCACGGCCTGCAGGCCTCGTTCGCCCCGGTCGTGGTGGCCGGATCGGTCGGCAACGGCCAGCACCTGCACCTGTCGCTGCGTCACGGCGGGGTCAACCTGCTCGACGGTGGTTACGGCCGGCACGGAATGACCGGGGAGGGCGAGTCGTTCCTCGCCGGCGTTCTCGAGGCGATGCCCGCGCTCACCGCCGTCCTCGCCCCGAGCGTGGGCAGCCACCTGCGGCTGGTGCCGTCCCGCTGGGCGGGTGCGTACCGCTGCTGGGGGCGGGAGAACCGCGAGGCCGCCCTCCGGCTGGTCACCGGCTCGACGGGGGAGACGCACGCAGCCGCCAACGCAGAGGTGAAGTGCCTCGACGCCAGCGCGAACCCCTACCTGGCGGTCGGCGCGATCCTGACGGTCGGTGTCGCCTCGCTGGACAAGGGGCTGACCCTTCCCGAGGAGGTCGGCGGTGACCCCGACGCCCTCGACCCGGCAGAGCTGCAGCGGCTCGGCGTCCAACGGCTGCCGGAGACCGTGGCCGCGGCCCTCGCGTGCCTCGACGAGAACGACCTCCTGAAGAACGCGATGGGCGACTACCTGTACGACGCGTTCACCGCCGTACGTCGCGCCGAGGCCGCGCACTTCGCCGACTCCTCGCCCGAGCACGTCGTCGCGGCGACCCGCTGGCGCTACTAGGTCGTCGCATGGGCATCGTGGACGAGACAGCCGACCTGCCCCTGGTCGACCAGCACTGCCACCCGGTCGTGCTGGAGCCGCTGGACCGCGCGGGCTTCGAGCTGCTGCTCACGGAGGCGCACGAGCCGGGACCCGCGGGGACCAGCCAGTTCGACACCCAGGTCGGTCTGGCAGTCCGCCGGTGGTGCGCGCCGGTGCTGGGGCTGGAGGCACACGCGGACCCGGACGCGTACCTCACGCGGCGTGCCGAGCTCGGCCCGCGGGAGGCCGCCCGGCTGCTGCTGGGAGCCTGCCGCACCAGCGACCTGCTGGTCGACACCGGGCTGCGGCATCCCGGCCTCTGCGAACCGGCGGAGCTGGCCGGCCTCTCCGGCGGCCGGGTGCACGAGGTGACCCGGATCGAGGCCGTCGTCGAGGAGTTGGCGGCGAGCGGCGTGGAGGCGGCCGCTCTCGGTCCCGCGGTCGCCGACGCGCTGGCCGACCGAGCGGCCCGGTCGGTGGCGTTCAAGACCGTCGCGGCCTACCGGGTCGGGCTCGAGCTCCCGGCTGATCCGCCCTCCAGCGCTGACGTCAGACGTGCCGCGGATCGTTGGCTCACGGACTGCGAGTGGAAGGATCGGTACCGGCTGGACGACCCGACGCTGGTCGCGCACGCCGTGCACACCAGCCTGTCCCTGGGCCTGCCGCTGCAGGTGCACACCGGGTACGGCGACCCCGACCTCACCCTGCACCGCGCCGACCCGTCCCTGCTGACCCCGTTCCTGCGCGCGCTGCCGCCGGCGACCGGGCCGGTCGTGCTGCTGCACTGCTACCCCTACCACCGGCAGGCCGCCTACCTCGCGAACGTGTTCCCGCAGGTGCTGGTCGACGTCAGCCTCGCGGTCAACCACGTCGGTCCGCGCGGCCCGGCCGTGCTCGCCGAGACGCTCGAGCTCGCGCCGTTCGGGTCGCTGCTCTACGCCTCTGACGGGTTCGCCCTGGCCGAGCTCCACCATCTCGGCGCCGTGCTCTTCCGGAGGGCGCTCGCACGGGTGCTCGACGAGTGGCTGGCCGACGACGCGATGACCGCCGACGACGCACGCCGGATCGCCCGGCTGGTGGCGCACGACAACGCGCGCCGGACCTATCACCTCGAACCGTCCTGAACAACGCCGGACGCGGTCCTCGCCGCAGCGACGGCCCTTTCCGGGCCGGCCACCCGGCTCTCGACAAGCGCCCGCGCCGCGCTCACGATGGAGTGACCAGGTGGCGGCACGGGCGACGTACCGCCACCGCACGCACGACGCGGAGAGATCATGGGAAACATCGGGACGGAACGCCGAGAGGTCGAGTTCGAGCCGGTTCCGGAGGTCGCGCCGGCGCAACCGGCCCGGCGTCGCGACCAGCCGCAGCCCACGCCCGCGCCGGAACCGGCTCCGGCGGGCCAGTGACGCAGGAACGTCGCCCGCTGCCCGACCTGGTGCCGGGCCAGTTGCGCGGCTTCCGTCAGTTCGAGCTGCGTCACGACGGGCTGTACCCGTTGGTGCACACGGAGTTCGGCCCCTGGGGCAGTCCGCTGGAGCGCGCCGCCTGCGACGGGGCCGACGGCCACGCCGCCCCTGCCGCTGCCTGTCGGTGCGGTCTGTACGGCTGGTACCTCCCGGGCAGTGCGACGGTCGCCCTCGGTCGGGCCAACGCGGTGGTCGCGGCACAGGGGCGATGCATCCTAGGTGACCGGGGCTTCCGGGCGGCCGCGGCGCACATCGACGCCGTCGCCCTGCCGGCGATGGTGCGCACGAACCCCAGGGCGGCGCGCCGCGCCCGCACCATGCTCGCGGCGCGGTACCCGGGCACCGTCGTGTACGACTCGACGAGGCGGATGCTGAGGCACTACCCGCCCGACGACGTGAGCGCACTCGGCATCCGCCCGCCCCGGGACCGCAGCCGCGGCTACCGGGCGGGAACCGTTGCGCTGTGGTGCGCGCTCGTGCTGCCGATGTACGCCCTGTTCGTGCTGCCCCATGACGCCATCGCAGGCACCGTCGCGCGCTGGTGGCCGGTGGTCCTGCTCCTCGTCGTCGCCTGGCAGGCGGGCATGGTGTGGCTGCTCGGGAGGCTGCTGTCCCTCCAGGTCAGCAACCCCGGAGGTCACCCGTCGTCCTGACGGGCCCGGAAGTGAGGTGGCCATGTGTCGTTGGCTGGCATACACCGGTTCGCCGGTGCTGGTGCACGACCTCCTGTTCAAGCCGAGAACTCTCTCGTGGTGCAGAGCATGCACTCGCGGCTGGGGGTGGAGGCCGTCAACGGTGACGGCTTCGGCGTCGGCTGGTACGGCGCCCAGGAGACGCCAGGCGTCTACCACAGCACCGAACCGGCGTGGAACGACCGCAACCTGCGGGAGCTCGCCGCCCACGCCTCCGCGGGTCGCGTGTTCGCCCACATCCGCGCCTCCAGCGGCTCGGCGGTCCAGCAGACCAACTGCCACCCGTTCCGGCACGGCCGCTGGCTCTGGATGCACAACGGGGCGATCGCAGACTTCCTGGCCGTGGAAGCGTGACCTGGCCCTGGCCGTCGACCCCGCGCTCTATCCGTTGATCGAGGGCTCGACCGACTCCGAGATCTTCTTCTTCCTCGCCCTCACGTTCGGGCTCGAGGAGGATCCGCCGGACGCGGTGGCTCGAGCCGTCGGACTCATCGAGGAGACCGGGCGGCGGCACGGCACGGAGCACCCGATCCAGATGACGGTGGCGACCACCGAGGGGGACACCCTGTGGGCGTTCCGCTACTCCAGCGAGGGGAGGTCACGCTCGCTGTTCCACAGCACCGACGTCTCCACGCTGCGTGCCCAGTATCCAGACAACCCGGTCCTGCACGAGCTCTCCGACGACGCCCGGCTCGTGGTGTCCGAGCCGCTCGGGGACCTGCGCGGCGCGTGGCGTGAGGTGCCCGAGTCCACGTGCGTCGTCGTCCGCGGTGGCCGCGAGGAGCTCCGGGAGTTCTCGCCCACGCACGTCAGCTCCCCCCGTGCGGTCCTAGGCTGGCCGGGTGCGGCGCATCGGACTCGTTCTGGGCGCGGGCGGTGTGGTGGGCCAGGCCTACCACGCAGGAGTCCTTGCGGCCCTGGAGAATGACCTTCGTTGGGACCCCCGCGACTCCGAGGTCATCGTCGGCACCTCCTCCGGCTCGATCACCGCGTCCCTGCTGCGCAGCGGGGTCCCCGCGGCGGAGCTGGCCGCCTGGACCGTGCGCGCGCCGCTGTCCACCGAGGGGCAGGTGCTCGAGGACCTGTTCGGGACGGAGACCCCACGCTTCGAGCCGTTCCGGCCCCGGGACCTGATCCGTCGGCCACCGTCCCTGCCCGGACGTCACATGGTGCAGCACGCGCTCATGCGGCCCTGGTCGTTCCGTCCGATGACCGCCGCGCTGGCCCTGCTGGCACCGGGCCGGACCGACGTCACCGAGCACCTGCGGTCGCTGCGCCAGGTGGAGGGTGAGGGCTGGCCGGACCGGGACCTGTGGGTCTGCGCGGTGCGCCGCCGAGACGGCCGGCGGGTGGTGTTCGGACGGCCCGGTGCCCCGGACGTGCCGCTGAGCCGCGCGGTGGCGGCGTCCTGCGCCGTACCCGGCTACTTCGCTCCCGTCCCGATCGACGGCCACGGGTACGTCGACGGAGGCGCGCACTCGCCCACCAACGCGGCCACCCTGTGGAAGCGGTCGCTGGAGCTGGTCATCGTCGTGTCGCCCATGTCCGGTCCCAGCGGCCTGCCCAGGGACCCCTACGGCACCACCCGCTGGCACGCGGCCCGGCTGCTCCGGAGGGAGGCCCGGGCGCTCCGGGCCCAGGGCACGTCCGTGGTCGTCTTCCAGCCCGGGGCCGCTGAGCAGGAGCTGATGGGCAACGACTTCATGAGCAACGCCCGCGTCGCCCAGATCGTGCAGGCGTCCTTCCTCGCCGCCGGCGCGCACGCGGCCTCGCCGGAGGTCCAGCAGCTGCTACGGGGATGACTCCGTGCGCCGGGCGTCGTCGGGCGGCGCCGTGGCCGGCGTGCCCGAGGCGAGGGCGTCGAAGTACCGCAGCATCTCGACCGGGAACGGCAGCACGAGCGTCGAGTTCTTCTCGGCGGCCACCTCCACCATCGTCTGCAGCAGCCGCAGCTGAAGGGCGGCCGGGGTCCGGGCCATCACGGTCGCTGCCTCGGACAGCCGCTGGGACGCCTGGAACTCGCCGTCGGCGGTGATGATCCGGGACCGGCGTTCGCGCTCGGCCTCCGCCTGCCGGGACATCGACCGCTTCATCGACTCGGGCAGCGCGACGTCCTTGATCTCGACACGGTCGATCTCGATGCCCCAGGGCGCGGCCGGGCTGTCGAGCATCACCTCGAGGCCCTGGTTGAGCTGCTCCCGGTTGGAGAGCAGGTCGTCCAGCTCGCTCTTGCCGATGATCGAGCGCAGCGAGGTCTGCGCCACCTGGGCGATCGCGTACCCGTAGTCCTGCACCTCCACGACCGCACTGATCGGGTCGATCACCCGGTAGTAGACGACGGCGTCGACGCGGACGGTCACGTTGTCGCGGGTGATGCCGTCCTGGGCCGGGACCGGCATGGTCACCACCTGCATGTTGACCCGTTTCATCCGGTCCACGAGCGGAACCAGCGCGGTGAAGCCCGGCTGTCTCGGCTGCGGCTGGGCCCGCCCCAGGCGGAACACCACGCCACGCTCGACCTGCTGGACCACGCGCGCACTCGCGACCCAGACCACACCCGCGACGACGGCCAGCGCCGCCAGCAGGTACCAGACGATGTCCATGACGACTCCGGTGACGAGACGAGCCTCGCTACGAGCGTACGCCGGTCGGACGGGGCGACCCGGCCCGCTTCTCACCACCGCGGGATGAGGAGGTCGAGGCTCTCCGCTCCTACCGTGGACCTGCTGCGAGTGTGCGACGCGTCGGCGTGAGGAGAGGGCCGTGACGACGAAGACGGACTTCACGGAAGAGGAGTGGACGCGGGTGGTCCGGGCGCCGTTGGTGGCCGGGATGGCGGTGTCCCTGGCCGACCCCGGCGGCCCCATCGAGGCCACGAAGGAGTCGGTGGCGTCGCTGAAGAGCGCCACGAACCCGCCGAGCCGGGAGCAGCTGCTGGCCGAGGTGGCGCTGGAGGTGCAGGCCATGGCGCAGGAGCGGCACAACCCGTTGAGCGGGTTCAAGCTGGCCAAGGACCGGCCCCCGGGGGAGCAGGTCCTCGACGAGCTGCGGGGCGTGCACCGGATCGTGGCCGACAAGGCCACGCCCGAGGAGCAGGAGGCGTTCGGTGAGTGGCTCGTCGTGGCGGCGCAGGCGGCGGCGGACGCCGCGAAGGAGGGCGGCTTCATGGGGATCGGCGCCGAGCGGGTCAGCGCGGGAGAACGCGAGATGCTGACGAGCATCCGGGCCGCGGTCGCCGGCGACGCCCCGGCGACGGGCTAGGAAACCCGGCACCCGCCCGGCGTCAGGCGCCGCGGTGCCGCCGGACCTCGAGGAGGATGCCCCGTCCCAGGCACCAGATGCCGGTGATCGCGAGGACCAGTCCGACGAGGGGTGCAGCAGCGTCGGTGGCGGAGACGGACCCGAGGACCCAGGCGACGTAGAGCATCGCGACGCCGGTGAGGATCGAGTACCACCCACGGCTGATCCGGCCGCGGGACAGCACGGTGGTGGCGAGCTGCCGCAGGACCTGCATGCGGTGAGCGTAGCCATCTCGGTGGCCAGGTGGTGCCACATGCAGCGAGGCCCCAGCCCGGAACGGGCTGAGGCCTCGCGGCCGGGACAGCAGATCCTTCGTGCGGTCAGAGCGTGTTCGCCTTGCGCCCGCCGGTGTTCCGTCCGGTGAGCGTGGAAGCGATCACGACCAGGACGGCCGCGACGAGGATGGCGACGATCCAGCGGGTCCAGTCGATGCCGGGGCTGCCGTTGCCGCCGAACGCCGTGTAGACGAACCAGCCGAGGATGACCCCGCCGACGCCGCACAGGACGGTCAGCCAGATCGGGATGTTGTCCTTGTCGCCAGGAGCGACGAACTTGCCGAGCAGTCCGATGATGATGCCAGCGATGATGACGCCGATGATCTCCATGAGGTGTCCCTCCCAGTTGAGGGGCCGCGGTGGCGGCCCACACGCCACGTACCCCCACCTCGGAGTCTCAACCCCGCCTTGAGGCCGGTCAACCGGTGCGGTGCGGTGTCCGGACCGGTGAGGGTGCGGACCCGGGAGCCGGCCGGGTGGCGCCGGGGCGGTGGACGCGGCGTCCCTGCCGTGCTTTGGTTGCCACCGTGACGCGGACGGTGGAGGTCGACTATCTCGTGGTCGGGGCGGGGGCCGCCGGCATGGCGTTCACGGATGCCCTGATCGACCACTCCGAGGCCCGCGTCGCGCTCGTCGAGCGCCGGCACGGACCCGGGGGGCACTGGCTCGAGGCCTATCCCTTCGTGCGGCTGCACCAGTCGTCCACGTTCTACGGCGTCGCGTCCACGGTGCTCGGCGGCGGGCGGATCCAGCAGGACGGCCCGGAGAGGGGACTGCACGAGCGGGCCGACCAGCCGACGATCTGTGCCTACTACGACACGCTGCTCGCCGACCGGATGGTCGGACCGGGCCGGGTGGAGTTCTTCCCCGGCTGCGACTACCTCGGGGACCGCAGCTTCGTCTCGCTGGCCTCGGGGGAGCGGTTCGAGGTCCCGGAACGCTGCCGGGTCGTCGACGCGCGCTACCTGGCTCCCGACATCCCGGCGGAGGCACCGGTGAGGTTCGGCGTCGCGGACGGAGCACGGGTGATCCCGGTCAACGACGTCCTGCGGACCGACGACGACCCGAGCCAGTACGTCGTCGTCGGCTCGGGCAAGACCGCCACCGACGCGTGCATCCAGCTCCTGGCCGGCGGGGTGGACCCCGACGCGATCTGCTGGGTGCGCCCGCGCGAGCCGTGGATGCTCAACCGGGCCCTGATCCAGCCGGATCCCGCGATCTACCTCGGCATGGTCGCGGACATGATGCGGGCGGCCGGCACGGCGGTCTCCCTGCCGGCGCTGTTCCTCGCGCTCGAGGACCTCGGCATCATGTTCCGCATCGACCGATCGGTCACGCCGACCATGGCCAAGGCGCCCACCCTGGGCAGGTGGGAGCTCGAGCAGCTCCGCACCATCGAGAACGTCGTGCGCCGCGGCCACATCGACACCGTCCGTCGCGGCCGGATCGACTTCGCGGACGGCTCGGTCGCCGTCGCCGACGACGCCCTCGTCGTGAACTGCGCCGCGGACGGCCTCAAGATGCCGCCGCGGGTGCCGGTCTGGCGGCCGGAGACGATCACCGTGCAGCCGGTGCGAGCCGGGTTCCCCTGCTTCGGTGCGGCGATCACCGGGTACGTCGAGGCGACCCGCGACGACGACGCCGTGAAGAACGCGCTCTGCGCGCCCTCGTCGTTCGGCAACACGCTGGCGGACTGGGCGCGGATGAACGTCCTCGGCATGCGCAACGCAGCGGCCTTCGGGTCGGAGCCCGACATCAAGGCGTGGTCCGACCGGGTCGCGCTCAACCCGTCGCGGATCCCTCCCGACTACCCCGGATCCCCCCGAGCTGGACGACGCCCTGGCCCGCCTGCAGTCCTACTCGCCAGCCGGGCTGGCCCGGCTGGCCCGGCTGAGCGGGATGCCCGCCTAGGCGGGTGCGCGGCTCCGCACGGCCGGCGCCCGGTCATCCGCCCCAGATGTCCTCGACCAGCCGGCCGCCCGCGCGGAGCCCGGCCAGCCACGCGTCCGCGTCGCTCTCCCCGGCTCCCGTGCGCTCACGGAAGATCGCGGCCAGCGACGTCCGCACGCCCGGGGCGATCGTGGACGCGTTCCCGCACACGAGCACCACGGCCTCCTTCTGCAGGAGGTCCCAGACCTCGTCGGCACGGTCGAGCATCCCCTGCTGGACGTACCTGCGCGTGGTGCCCGGCTCGGCCGACAGGCAGCTCTCGGTCCGGACGACGCCCTGTGCCTCGAACGCGGCCAGCTCGTCGGCGTACAGCAGGTCCTGGTCCGCGCGGCGGCACCCGAAGAACAGCAACGAGGTGGCGATGGGGACGCCCTGCTCCCGCAGCGCCGCGCGTTCCTGGAGGAAGCCCCGGAACGGAGCCAGCCCGGTGCCGGCGCCGACCATGATCATCGCGACGTGCGGGTTCTCCGGGGGCCGGAACGGGATCGACGGGGGACGCACGAAGACGAAGACGGTGCCGTCGACCGGCAGCTGGGCGAGGTGGGTGGAGCAGACGCCGGTGAACGTGCCGGCGCCCGACCGCGCCGGCGCACGCAGCACGCCGGCGGTGATGCTGCAGGTGTCCGGGCTCACCAGGGGCGAGGAGGAGATGGAGAAGTAGCGCGGTCGCAGCGCCGGGAGCAGGTCGAGGTAGACCTCGAACGGCAGGTGGCACGCCGGGAACTCGTCGAGCAGGTCCAGCACGGAGCGGTTGGGCGCGTAGACCTGGTCCCGGTACGCCGCGTGCGAGGCCTCGTCGTCACCCGCCAGCGCCTCGAGCGCGGCCTTCTGCTCCGGGTCGTCGGTGTGCCGGGCGAGCACCGCCACGTTGTCCCTGGTGGCCACGTCCTGCAGCTCGACGCAGCTCCCGAGCACGCCGAGGAGGGGCGTGGGCTCCTCGATCGGCAGATGGGTGTGCGAGCCGCTGTTCGGGATGATCGTGACGTACTGCCCGGCGTCGAGGCCGAAGCGGACCATCACCCGGCGGATGGTGTCGATCGCGTTGCGGGGGAGCACCCCGAGGTGGTCACCGGCCTGGTAGGTCGTCCCGGCCGGGAGCCCGATCTCCACGTGCCGGACCGAGCGCTCCGGCGGCGTCCCGTCCGCGCCCGCGCGGACCAGCTCGCGGTTCTCCCGGACGAGCCCCGGGTGCGCCTCGTAGGAGACGATCACCGGGTTGCTGACCTGCCGGTTGGTGAGGGTGATGGAGAGCCGGGGTCCCGACGGGACGGCCTGGCCGACCTCCTCCGGCAGGTCGAGCGCCTCGGCGATGTCGGACCACACGGCGCCGTGCCAGGTCCGGTAGTCCGCGTCGAAGTCGCCGGCTGCGTTGCCCTCGCCGCGCGGGTGGACCCGGTGCCCGCCGTGCTTCTCGAGCTGCGCGTCGACCAGCTCGGGCACGGCCTGGTAGGTCGCGGCCCACTCCGTGTTGCCGCACCCGAACACGGTGTACGACACCCCTCTCGCGGCGTCCGGTGCCGCGGTCGTGATCCAGTCGCAGAACGCGGCGGCGTTGTCGGGAGGCGTCCCGTTGTACGACGCGGTGACGACGACCAGCGCGCCGCCGGTGGGGAGGTCGTCGACGTGGTCGTCGAGTGCTCCGACGGTCACGTCGAAGCCGCGCTCGGCGCCCTCCTCCGCGATGCGGGTCGCGAGGGACTCGGCGGTGCCGAGGTTGGAGCCGAACAGCACCGTCAGCCGGGTGCCGTGCCGGGGCACCAGCAGCGCCGGGGCGGCCGCCGGCGCGGTGTCCGGCGAGGTGGCCACGGACCGGGCGGGCGCCGGGGTGTCGGCACGCCGGACGTGCACGCCGGGGCGCGGCCGGACCCGGATCCGGAAGTCGGCGGGCTTGACGGTGAGCGTGGTCTTGGTGACCAGCTGGTAGTCGAGGTGGTCGACGAGGTCGAAGCGCTGGAGGAGCATCCCGAGCACCAACGCGGCCTCCTGCAGCGCGAACTGCCGACCGATGCAGGCGCGCTGCCCGGTCCCGAACGGCTTGTAGACCGCCGACGGCACCGCGGCCAGCCGTTCGGGCGCCATGTGCTCGGGGTTGAACTCCGCGGCGTCCGGCCCCCACACGGAGGTCGCCCGGTGCAGGGCCGGGGTGAGCACCGTGATGGTCGTGCCCGCCGGGATGGCGTACCTGCCGCCGAGGACGGTGTCCTCGAACGGGTAGCGGCTGAACCCGGGCGCCGTCGGCCACAGCCGCAGGCACTCGTCGAGGACCTGCCGCACGTAGGTGAGCCGGTGCACCTGCTCGAAGGTGGGACTCGCGGTGTCCCCGAGGACCTCGTCCACCTCCGCGCGCGCCCGCTCCAGGAAGGCCGGGTTCTTCAGCAGGTAGTAGAGGGCGAAGGACAGCAGGCCCGAGGTGGTCTCGTGACCGGCGATCAGGAAGGTGATGCACTGGGCGCGGATGTTGGCGTCGGGCAGCCGCTCGCCGGTCTGGCGGTCGACCCCGGTGAGCATCCGGCCCAGCAGGTCGGTGGTGTCGCCGGCCTCGCCCTCGGCCCGCCGCTCGGCGATCAGCCGGTCGACCAGGTCGTCCATGAACCCTTGGTCCTCCTCCACCTGCCGCTGCGCCCGGATCTTCAGCCGGGTCTGGATCGGCAGCTGCCGCGCCCGGGCCTGCGACTCGGAGAGCGTGCGCACCATCGCCTGCACGAACGGGTGCGGGGTGTCGCGGTAGAAGGAGTTGAAGCGGTAGCCGAACCCGCACAGCGCGATGGTGTCCAGGGTCAGCCGGGTCATGTCGTCGGGGACGTCCACCTCGTCGCCCTCGTTGAGGCGGTCCCACTTGTCCATCAGCTGGTCGGCGATGTCCACCATCCGCGGCATGTAGTCGCGCATCGCCTGCAGGCTGAACGGCGACATCAGGATGTTGTGGGCACGGTGCCAGAGCGGGTCGTCGGTCTCGGCCGTGAACAGCCCGGTGTCGGCCGCCCCCTTCCGCAGCGCGGCCAGCCCGCCACCGACCCGCTTGTCGAAGCGCGTGTCGTCGCAGATCTCCTCGACCAGCTCCGGGCCCGACGCGATCAGCCGGGTGCCGCCGGGCACCTTGAGCTTGAAGATCGGCCCGTACTTCTCGGCCATCGCCATGGAAGCCCTCGATGGGGTGGTCCGCGTCGATGTCGAAGGCGTTGCCCACGAGTGGCAGACCGGCGGGGCCGGGAAGGTCGTCGAGGTCGATCATCGTGCTCATGGCAGGTCCTCCGGTCGGCGGTCGGTGGGTGGGGCGGCGGGGGTCGGGGACGCCGGTGCGGGTACGGCGGCCGGGCGCGGGCGGGCGGCGGCGAGGAGCAGCACGATGCTGAGCAGCAGCACCCAGCCGGGAAACACCAGCAGGGTCGCGGGGTGGAAGGTGGTGCTGAGGAGCAGGAACGTGGCGCCGAGGTAGCCCACGACCGCCACCCAGCGGGGGACCAGGCCGCGCCGCCGGGTGAGGGTGGTGGTGGTGATCATGTACATCCCCGCGGCGCGCACGCCGAAGACGAACACCATCCCGTAGCCCGCGCCGGTCAGCGTGCGCGCCACCTCGGGGGACGGCAGCGGCGTGGAGGAGAAGACGGTCAGCAGGGCCACGGCGCCCACGGCCGCCGTACCCGCGAAGAGCATGCAGACGAAGACCACGCCCGAGGCGAGCTGCAGCCACCGGGGCACCTCCGACGACGACCCGGGCAGCGACTCGATGAGCGACCGGGTCGCGCTCATGTGCCACAGGTAGGCGATCCCCGCGAACGGCACGATGTACAGCCCGGCCGTCACCAGCACGTTCCCCTTGCCAACGGTGTAGAAGGCGGCGTAGACGCGGTCCGGGGCGGCGATCCCCGGTGCCTGCCGCACCAGCACCAGCGAGGCCACGAAGAGGCCGGCGAAGACGATCCCGGACACCGCGCTCATCCGGGCGTAGGTGCGGGACGGGTCCCGGCCACGGTCGCCATCGCCGGTGCGTCTCCCGACCCGTGCTCGACGGGTCCGGGGGACGGCGCTGGCGCGAGACATGGCAGAAGCGGCCCTCTTCCGTCGTTGCCGACGTCCTGCACCGGCGTCCGCCGGCGCACGCTCCACGATCACACCGGCCGGGCGGGGCCTTGTAGACCCGTTAGGAGCAGGTCTAGATAGTCACCGGGGAGGGGTGCTCTGCGCACGCAGCGCCGGCATCACCTCCGTGGCGACCTGCTCGAGGACGGCGCGTTCGCGCGGGGCGTCGTCCGGCCGCCAGGAGCCGGGCCAGTAGAGGACGAACTCGTCGATCCCGATCGAGCCGAACCTGCCGACCATGTCGGTGAAGTAGCCGGGCGACTCCCACGGGGTCAGCGGTGGGAAGCACACCAGGGAGTGCCGGATGCTCCTCGGGTCGCGGCCGTGCCCCTCGACGAGCTCGTCGAACTGCTCGCACCGCCGGGCGGTGACGGTGTAGAAGTCCGCCTCGGTCTCCACCCCGTAGCCGCCCCAGGAGCTCCAGCCGTCGGCGAACCGGGCCGCGACGGCCAGCATCTTCGGTCCGTGGGCGGCGATCGTGATCGGCGGGCGGGGCCGCTGCACCGGACCGGGGATGGTCTCCGCCTCCGTGCAGCGGAAGTAGCGCCCGTCGTACGACGTCACCCGCTGGCGGAGCAGGAGGTCGACCAGCTCGACGAACTCCCGGAACCGCGCCACCTGCTCCGCCGGGGACCAGCTGACGCCGGTCAGCGGCCCGCCTGCGGACGGGTCGCCGACGCCGAGGGCCAGCTCCACGCGTCCACCGGTCAGCTGGTCTAGGGTCATGGTGGCTTTCGCGAGCGTCACCGGCTGCCGGAAGTAGAGGCTCGACACCAGGGTGCCGACCCGGATCGTGCTGGTGGCGACCGCCATCAGGGTCAGGGTCGTGGGGCCGTCGTACATCGGGTGACGCGGCCGGTCCGGCTCGACGACCGTGTCGCAGTTCCACACCACCTCGAAGCCGAGTCGCTCGGCCTCGGCCCAGCGGTTCGCCAGCTCGTCCAGCGGCAGGTGCTGGTACTGGTAGGCGCAGAAGCGCAACGTCGCCACGGCCTCCTCCTCCGCCCGGCGCACCCCTCAGTCGACATGATGGCCGCGGTGCTGCACGTCGTCCACCTCCGTGCGCCGCCAGCCCGGCAGCACCCGCCAGAGCCGACCGACGGCGACGGCCCCGACGGCGAGGAACAGGTAGGCGAGCGGGGTGAGCGCGCCACCGACGAGGTCGACCCGACCGTCGTGCACCGTGTACTCGACGTCGCTCTGGAGGAGCGCGACCCCGGACCAGGTGAATGCGCCCGTGGCGTGCGGGGACGCCGCGAGCAGCCCGTCGGCGAACGCCTGGGCGGCGTCGCTCAGGAGGCTGGTCAGGAACAGCACGCCCGCCTCGAGGTACTCCTCCGCCAGCTCCCGGGTGGTGCCGAGGTTGGCCAGCGCGCGGCGCTTGCGAAGAGGTCGTAGAGCTGCTGGTCGAGCGCCCAGACCCGGCCCTCGCGGCCCTCCTGCCGGAGGCGGCTGACCACGTCGTGGCACTAGTACCCGGTCGTCCAAAGATCCCGGCCGCACCAGGACTTCTGCCGCGTCCGGCACATTTCGGCTCCCCGTCGTGGGGGCCGGTGACACGAGAAGGCCGTAGCGGGGCCCGATGATCCGGGCGGACGATGAGGGTGACGGGGAGGTTTGCCATGGCACGTCGTACGCCTGGACCCCGGCGCGGCGCGGGCGCCGGGCTGCTGGTCGGTCTGGTGCTGGCCCTCGTGACGGGGTGCTCGGCCCCGAGCGGGTCCGCGAACCCGGTGGGCGTGCCCACCCGCCCGGGGGGCCCGGTCCGCGGCGGGCCCGCCGGGCCGGTCGTCACCATCGCCGGCGACATCGGGGACCACGAGGCGGAGACCGCCCGGCTCGTCGAGGCGATCGACCCGGACTACGTCCTGACCGCCGGCGACAATGCCTACCACGACGGGACCCGCTCCGACTACACGAGGTACGACGCGACCTGGGGCAAGTTCCTCGACAAGACCTACCCCTCGCCCGGCAACCACGACTACCACGACGAGGCCGGGAACCCGCCGTACTACTTCACGTACTTCGCCCACCGGCTCCCCGCCGAGAACAACGGGGAGTACTACGCGTTCGACGTCGGCACGTGGCGGCTGTACAGCCTGAACTGCGAGATCTCCTGCTCCGCCTCCTCGGCCCAGGCGACCTGGCTCGCCCACGACCTCGCCACCGCGGGCAAGGGCCGGCACAAGCTGGCCTACCTGCACCGGCCGCGCTACTCCTGCGGCGACCACGGGTCCTCGGACCTGCCCAGGGCGTTGTGGGACGTCCTGCTCGCGGCCCGCACCGACGTCGTCGTGGCCGGTCACGACCACAACTACCAGCGGTACCCCCGGATGAACGCGGACGGCAGCCCGGCCGCCGACGGGATCATGTCGTTCGTGACCGGCACCGGCGGCGCCGACTTCTACGCGATCACCGGCAAGGAGTCCCTCCAGGGGTGCTCGCTCGTCCGGTTCGACGAGGACGACCAGTACGGCGTCCTGCAGCTCACCCTGGGCCGGCGGGCCTTCTCCTGGGCCCTGGTCACGGTGGCCGACCGGGTGCTGGACCCGGGTCGGGCGAGGACCCTGGACCCGGTCGGCTAGCCCGTCGGGTCCTCGCCCGGTCGACTCCCTCAGACTCGCCGGGCCGATGTGACTGGCTCGTAACCACCTTCTCGTGACAAGTTCTACGTGGACCCGCCGGGAAGCTCCCGGTGGTCGGCCGGCGGAGGTTTGGTGCCGTTCACTCGGATCGCGATCGTGAACCGCGGTGAGGCTGCGATGCGGCTGATCCATGCGGTGCGGGAGATCAACGCGTCGGGCTCCGGCCCGATCCAGACGGTGGCCCTGCACACCGAGGGGGAGAGCCGCGCGACGTTCGTGCGCGAGGCGGACCTGGCGTACAACCTCGGGCCTGCCTCGGCGCGCCCCTACATCGACCTCGCGGCCCTCGAGCGGGCGCTGGTGGACACCGGTGCGGACGCCGTGTGGCCGGGCTGGGGCTTCGTGGCCGAGGACCCGACGTTCGTGGACCTGTGCGACCGCCTGGGTGTCACCTTCATCGGCCCCAGCGCCGAGGCGATGCGCAAGCTCGGCGACAAGATCGGCTCGAAGCTGATCGCCGAGGAGGTCGGGGTGCCCGTCGCCCCGTGGAGCCGCGGCGCCGTCGAGACCCTGGACGGCGCGCTGGCCGCCGCCGAGGAGATCGGCTACCCGCTGATGCTGAAGGCGACCGCCGGAGGCGGTGGCCGCGGGATCCGGATGGTCGGCTCGCGCGCCGAGCTCGAGGACGCCTTCCAGCGCACCAGCGACGAGGCGCTGCGGGCGTTCGGCAACGGCACCGTCTTCCTCGAGCGCCTGGTGACCGGCGCCCGGCACGTCGAGGTGCAGCTGATCGCGGACAGCCACGGCACCGCCTGGGCCATCGGGGTCCGCGACTGCTCGATCCAGCGCCGCAACCAGAAGGTGATCGAGGAGTCGTCCTCGCCGCTGCTGTCGCGCGAGCAGACCGACGAACTGAAGGCCGCCGCCGAGCGGCTGGCCGTGACGGTCGGGTACGTCGGGGCGGGCACCGTGGAGTTCCTCTACCACCCGGGGGACCGGACGTTCGCGTTCCTGGAGGTGAACACCCGGCTGCAGGTCGAGCACTCGATCACCGAGGCGACCACCGACGTCGACCTGGTCAAGGCGCAGATCCACGTCGCCGGGGAGGCCGGCTCGAGGGCGAGCGGCCGACCGAGAAGGGGCACGCCGTCGAGGCGCGGCTGAACGCGGAGGACCCGGACCGGGACTTCGCACCGTCGCCGGGGCGGATCGTCCGGCTCGAGCTGCCGACGGGACCGGGTGTCCGGGTGGACACCGGGGTCACCGAGGGCGACACGATCCCGCCCGACTTCGACTCGATGATCGCGAAGATCATCGCCTACGCACCCACCCGCGCGGAGGCCCTCGCCCGGCTGCGCCGGGCCATGACCGAGACGACCGTGGTGATCGAGGGCGGCGCCTGCAACAAGAGCTTCGTGCTCGACCTGCTCGACCAGCCCGAGGTCGTCGACGGCACCGGAGGGTGGGCCGACACCAGCTGGATCGACCGGGTGCGGGGCGAGGGCAGGCTGGTCTCCCAGAAGGGTGCCGGGGTCGCGATCGTCGCGGCCGCCATCGAGGCCTACGCCGACGAGCTCCAGATCGAGGTGGCCCGCCTGCTCGAGACCGCGCACGGCGGTCGTCCGCAGGCGCAGCACCGGGCCGGTCGCCCGGTCGACCTCAAGCTCCGGGGGACGACGTACCGGGTGTCGACGGTCAACACCGGGCCGGCCCGCTACCGGGTGACGGTCGCCTCCGGCGCGACCGAGCAGACCGTCGATGCGGGGCTGGACCGGATCGACGAGTTCCACCGGCGGCTGGTCGTCGGCGAGCGCCGCCACCACGTCGTGACGGCCACCCACGGTCCGAGCACCCTCGTCGAGGTCGACGGGGTGGCCCACCGGATCAGCCGTGACGAGGGCGGGGTGCTGCGCTCGCCGGCGCCGGCCCTGGTCGTCGCCACGCCCGCGCGCGTGGGTGACGAGGTCGAGGCCGGTGCACCCGTCGTGGTGCTCGAGTCGATGAAGATGGAGACGGTGATCTACGCGCCGTTCGCGGCCCGGGTCAAGGAGCTGGCGGTGATCACCGGCAGCCAGGTCGAGACCGGGGCCGCGCTGGTCAAGCTGGAGCCGGTCGGCGACGGGGCCGAGGAGACGGCTCCGACGTCCGGAGCCGCCGCCGCGCTGGACCTGCCCGCGCCGACCGCCGGGCAGCCGGCCGCGGTCCGTGCCGCCCGCGCCCGCGAGGCCCTCGCGGCCGTCGTGCTGGGGTACGACGTGTCCCGGCTGGACCACAGTGACCCGCTCGTGGACTACCTCGCCGCCCGCGAGGAGCTCCGGGCCGAGGGGGTCTCGGTGCTGGCCGACGAGATGGCCCTGCTCGGCACCCTGGCCGACCTGGCCGAGCTGAGCCGCAACCAGCCCGCGGACGAGGAGCCACACACCGAGCTGCGGGTGCACAGCTCCCGCGAGCACTTCCACACGTTCCTGCAGAGTCTCGACGTCGAGCGAGGTGGGCTGCCCGAGCAGTTCCGGGCCCGGCTCCTGCGGGTGCTGCACCACTACGGCGTCGAGGACCTGGACCGCACCCAGGCCCTGGAGGAGGCGGTCTTCCGGATCTTCGTGGCGCAGCAGCGCTCGGCCCCCGAGGTAGCGCTGGCGTCCGCCGTGCTCGGACGGTGGATCGACGAGCCGCCGCCGACCGGCGAGCTCGCCGGTCAGGCCCGGCAGCTGCTCGAACGGCTCGGCCGGGCCACCCAGCTGCGGTTCCCGGTGGTCGGGGACCTGGCGCGCAGCGTCCGGTTCCGGTGGTTCGACCAGCCCGCCGTGGACGCGGAGCGGGTCGACGTGCTGGCGGGGGTGCGCGACGAGCTCGCCGCGCTCGCCGCGAACGGCGGCCTGGCGGACCGCGCCGACCGGGTCGAGGCGCTGGCCGCCATCCCGGAGCAGATCGTCCGGTTCCTGGCCGAGCGGCTCGCGGACGGCGTACCCACCAGGGAGCCGATGCTGGAGGTGCTGGCGCGCCGCCACTACCGCGAGTACGACCTGCACGACCTCGAGGAGATCGAGACCGGGGACCGGCCGTTCGTGGTGGCCGACTACACCCTGGACTCCCGGCCGACCCGGCTCGTGTCGACCGTCGGCACGGTCGCCGAGCTGGCCGACCCCACGGGCGGACTGGCCGCCTCGGTCGGCGCCCACGTCGCGAGCCGGGGCGAGGACCAGGCGGCCGTGGTCGACCTGTACCTGCACTGGCCCGACGCGCCGGAGTCGGCGGACGCCACGAGCGAGCAGCTCCGGCCGCTCGTCGAGGCGCTGCCGTTCGCCCGGGACGCGCGCCGGGTGTCCGTCGCCGTCTGCGCGGGGGCCGGCCGGCCGGTCGGCTACTACGCCTTCCGGGCCGACGACGACGGCCGGGTGGCCGAGGACGACCTCACCCGGGGCGTCCACCCGATGGTCGGCCGCCGCCTGAACCTCTGGCGGCTCCGCAACTTCCACGTGACCCGGATCGAGGCGCCCGAGGACGTCCTGCTCTACGAGTGCGTCGCCCGGGAGAACCCCGCGGACCGCCGGCTGGTGGCGCTGGCCCAGGTGCGGCAGCTCGCGGTGGTGCGCGACGAGGAAGGACGGGTCGCCGCGCTCCCGCACGCGGAGCGGGCCGTGGAGAGCTGCCTCGAGGCGATCCGCCGGGCGCGGGTGGCACGCGGGTCCGCGGGCACGAAGCTCGACATGAACCACGTGTGGGTGCACGTGTGGCCGGTCGTGGAGATCGACGAGGGCGGTCTGGCCGCCCTCGGCAACAAGATCCGGCCGCTCACCGACGGTGCCGGCATCGAGGAGGTGCTCGCCCAGGGGCGGGTGGCCGCCCCGGGTGGCACCCCCGTCCCGGTGACGGTGCGCTTCGGCGTCCAGCCGGGAGCGGGCATCGTGCTCTCGATCCAGGAGCCGCCGACCGACCTGCTCAGCCCCCTGGACGACTACGCGGCCAAGGTGCTCCGGTCCCGCCGCCGCGGACTGGTGTACCCCTACGAGCTGGCCTCCGTGCTGGCCGGTCCCGACGGGACCCTGGTCGAGCACGACCTCGACGACACCGGCGCCCTGGTCCCCGTGGACCGTCCCCGGGGCCTCAACAAGGCGGGCATCATCGCCGCCGTCGTCACCACCCCGACCCCGCTGCACCCTGAAGGTGTCACCCGGGTCGTGCTCTGCGGCGACCCCACGAAGTCGCTGGGGTCGGTCTCCGAGCCGGAGTGCCTGCGCGTCATCGCAGCCATCGACCTCGCCGAGCGCATGCGGGTCCCGGTCGAGTGGTTCGCGCTCTCCTCGGGCGCCCGGATCTCCATGGACTCCGGCACCGAGAACATGGACTGGGTGGCCGCTGCGCTGCGCCGGATCGTGGAGTTCACCCAGCAGGGCGGCGAGATCAACGTGGTCGTCGCCGGCATCAACGTCGGGGCCCAGCCCTACTGGAACGCCGAGGCGACGATGCTGATGCACACCAAGGGCATCCTCGTGATGACCCCGGACAGTGCCATGGTGCTCACCGGCAAGCAGTCCCTGGACTTCTCCGGCGGTGTCTCGGCCGAGGACAACTTCGGCATCGGCGGCTACGACCGGGTGATGGGACCCAACGGCCAGGCGCAGTACTGGGCCCCGAACCTCGCCGGCGCCTTCGCGATCCTGATGGCGCACTACGAGCACACCTACGTCGTCCCCGGCGAGGCCGCGCCGCGTCGGGTCAGTACGACCGACCCGACCGACCGCGACATCTCGCCGTTCCCGCACGACGTCGCGGACAGCGACTTCCGCACGGTCGGCGAGATCTTCTCCGCCGAGACGAACCGGGACCGCAAGAAGGCGTTCGACATCCGCACCGTCATGCGGGCCGTCACCGACCAGGACCATCCCACGCTCGAGCGCTGGGCGGGCATGGCCGACGCGGACACCGCGGTCGTGCAGGACGCCCACCTGGGCGGCCACCCGGTCTGCCTGCTCGGCATCGAGTCGCGGAACGTCCGGCGGCGAGGCTTCCCGCCGGCCGACGGACCCGACACGTACACCGCGGGGACGCTGTTCCCGCGGTCGTCGAAGAAGGCGGCCCGCGCGATCAACGCGGCGAGCGGGAACCGGCCGCTCGTCGTGCTGGCGAACCTGTCGGGCTTCGACGGGTCGCCGGACTCGATGCGGAACCTGCAGCTGGAGTACGGCGCGGAGATCGGGCGCGCCATCGTCAACTTCCGCGGGCCGATCGTCTTCTGCGTCATCTCGCGCTACCACGGCGGCGCCTTCGTGGTGTTCTCCAAGGCGCTCAACCCGAACATGACCGTGCTGGCGCTCGAGGGATCGTTCGCGTCCGTGATCGGTGGGGCGCCGGCGGCCGCGGTGGTCTTCGCCGGCGAGGTCGAGAAGCGCATCGCGGCGAGCCCCGCCGTGCGGGAGCTCGACGTCCGCATCGGCGAGGCGTCCGGGTCCGAGCGGAGCCGGCTCGTCGTCGAGCAGGCCGACCTGCGGGCGGCCACCCGGGCCGAGAAGATCAGCGAGGTGGCGGCCGAGTTCGACGGGATCCACGACATCCACCGCGCGGTCGCGGTCGGCTCGGTCGACGCGGTGATCCCCGCGGCGCGGCTGCGTCCGGAGATCATCGCCGCCATCGAGCGCTTCGGAGCCGCTCCGGCGGAGTAGTCGACGGGCCCACCGGCGGCCGACCGGCCGGCGCAGTGGAACCGCAGGGCCCCCCGGGGGCGGAGGGGCCCTGCGGCGATTGGGGGCTACTTGGTCGCCACGGAGCTGCTGCTCGTTCCGCCCCGGGTGGACTGCACGAGCACCGAGGTGACCTGCCGGGTCGGCCCGGGGGAGACCTTGAGCGACCAGGTCCCCAGGGTGGTGACCGGGGCGGTGCCCAGCTTGGTGACGGCCCGACCGGGGGTGGTGTCGTAGACCAGGACCGACGTGGCCGGTGCGAGGACGCCGGTCGCTCCGGGCAGCGTGGACGTCCCGGACACCCGGAGCTCGTTGCCGAGGCGGTGCCGGGCACCCGCGTCGATCACCAGGTCGTCGGTGACGACGGTGAGGTCGACCGTGGCCGGGCTGCTGGTGGTGCCGTCGGGTCCCGTCACGACCAGCTGCAGCCGGGCTGGACCCTCCGCTGCGGCCGGCACCGGGGTGGTGTCGGTGGTCTTGGTGAAGAACGGCACCGAGACGGTCGGCTTGGCCACGGTGGTGGAGGACAGGCTCACCGGCGGACCGCTGAGCTGGCTCCACTGGTAGGCGACGGCGCCCGTCGAGGCGCTGCCGTCGAGCTGGGTGCTGGCGCCGCGTGCCAGACCGGTCACCGCAGCGGTCGCCACGGCCGCCGGTCCCGAGGGGGCCGCTCCGCCTCCGGTGTCGACGACGGGGCCGGGGTCGGGGTCCGGCGGGACGGGCGGCAGCGCCTGCGGAGTGGCCGACCCGCCCACCACGCGCACCGGAAGGGTCGCCGATCCGCCGTCGGCGTGGCTCACCACGACCGAGGCGGGCGGGGCGGCGAGGGCGAAGGCGGTGGCCTGGTCGTCGTCCAGCCTGCCGACCCCGGCGACGGTCAGCGGGTAGCCACGGGTGGAGGTGGCGGCCACGACGAGCCGGGCGCCGTCGTACGTCGCCCGGGTGACGATGATGCCGCCGTCCCGGGTCACCGGCACCGTGGAGCTGGAGGCCGGGCGGTCGCCGATGTTGACCAGCTTCACCTGGCTGGGGACCGGTCCGGTGACGCGCACCCGGGCGTAGAACCGGTCCGACCCCGGGTCGGTGACCATCGGGGTGGTCGCGATCACGCCGGGCTGTCCCTCGACCTGCAGCTGGGTGCCGGTGCTGGAGGCGGTGATGTCGATGTAGTCCCCGTCGGTCACCGCGCTGTCCGCCTGGACGCCGGTGTTGGTGGAGAGCTTGCCCTGGACGGTGAACTGGTCGGTGGAGGCGTCCAGACCGGCCCCGGTGACCGCGAAGCGGTTGAACCCGAACGGGCTCCCGACGACCGTGTGGTCCTGGGCGGGGTCGCCCAGGTAGCCCGCGGGCGCGCTCGGCGCGGTCGCCGGGTCCCACCGCAGGAACGGGCCGAGGTTGCCCTTGAGGGCGGTGGCGAAGTTGCCGGTGGCCGGCGAGATGTCCTCGACCAGCCGCCCGGCGCCGGTGCGGTCGGTGTCGATGGTGAGGCTGCCGTAGGGGTGCCGGAACGTCAGGGTGGTGTTGGCCGGGGCGCCCTTCACCACGATGCGCTGGCGGGCGAAGGTCATCTGCTCGCCGGGGGCCACCTCGTTGGCGAACGCCGCCTCCAGCCCGAGGGTCAGGACGGCCCGGCCGCCGCCCGGCAGGTCGAGCGAGGATCCCGCGAGGAAGTAGAAGACCTCCTCGGGGAAGTTCTCCGGGAACGAGACCGGCTGGGTCTCGTCGGGGATGTCACCGGGCAGGAACCCGCACAGCAGGTTGTCGCCGTCGAGGCACAGCTCCAGCCGAGTCCCGACCTTGTCGGCATACCACGCGGGGAACCCGTTGTCCCCGTTGACGGGCCCGACGGCGGTCACGCCGCCGGGGTTCTTCTGCACGACCTGGGTGGTCGCGGTGGCGGCCTCGACACCGGCCGCGACCAGGACCAACGTCGCGGCGGCCGCCACGAGTCGTCGGGTCCGGCCGCCTGCTGGACGTGCCCTGCCGGGGCGGGCATCGGCCCGATGCCAGATGTGTGCGCTCATGAGGGTCTCCTTGGCTGTCGCTCGAGTGCGAGCGTGCTCAGCGAACATCTCGGTCCTGGGGAAAAGCCGGGGGCCGGCCTCGACCGACCCAGGGCAGGGACGACAGGACCGCCGCAGCGAACGCGGCGACCACCCCGCCGGCGAGCCGCTGGTCCGAGCGGACATCGGTCCACGGCCAGCTCAGGGCGGTGAACCAGTCGGAGGCGAACAGCGACGTGCTCGTCCAGAGGTGGCCGGCCTGCACCAGCAGCAGGAGCGCGAGGACCACGACCAGCAACCGGGCGTCCCGCTCGTCGCGGCGTTCCGCGGACGCACGGTCGACACCGAGGAGCGGGCCCAGGAACAGCCATCCGGCTGCCAGGACCGCTGCGGCGGTCCCGGCGTGAAGGGCCGGGCTCCGCAGGGAGGCCTCGAGCAGCGGCGTCATCAGGGCCGCGGCCAGCACCAGGACGAGGGCCACGAGCCCGTTCACCGGGCCGGGTCGGCGGACGTGGGTCGGCCGGGTGCCCGAGGCTCCGCGGAGCAGGCTGACGAGAAGGATCGGAGAGCCCCAGGTGAGCAGCGCCGGAACGACCAGGCCCATGACCAGCAACCGCGTCGCCTCCGCGCTGATCAGCGCGGCCGAGTAGCTCCCCAGCCCGCCGCACATCGCCCAGGCCGCGACGACCTCCGCGGCGAGGAAGCAGGCGGTCCGCCGCGCGGGCCACGGGTGGCCCCGTCCCACCAGCCGCCGGCGCGCGAGGAGGTAGCCCAGGAGGGTGCCGGCCACGATGCTCAGCACGAGGACGTCGGGCCGGAAACCGGTGATGAGGTTCCAGGCGCTGACCGGCTCGATGCTCCGGTCGACGGTGGCGAAGGTGTTCGCGTGCGGGGGAGTGGCGCGGGTGAGCGCGTCGGTGGGCGGCGCGGTGCGGGCCAGGGCCACGGCGAGTCCCGTCGCCACGGCCATCAGCGCGGACTCGGCGACCGCGAGGCGGGCGAACGCGTGCGGTGCGCCGGCGGCGAGCCGCGGCAGCGCCCAGCGGCGGTGCGCGGCCCCCAGTGTCCCGAGGACGCCCAGGACGAGCGCCTTGACGGCGGCCAGGACGCCGTACGGCGAGTGCCAGGTTTCCCACGAGAGGCCCAGGCGCACCCAGCTGCCGGCCAGCCCGGACAGGGCGACCGCCACGAAGCACCACAGGGCCACGCGGCTGAAGCGGGACATCACCACCGGCAGGAGGTCCGTCTCGCGTCGCAGGTGGACCACGACGACGAGCAGGCCACCTGCCCACAGGGAGGCGGCGAGCACGTGCACGACCAGGCTCTGGGCCGCGACGTAGTGGCTGGACGCGGTGGCCACGTGCCCGGCGACCAGCAGCGGGACCAGGGCGAGACCCGTGCCCGCGAGGGCCCACCGGACAGCGCCCGGACGTCGTGCCCGGGCGCCGAGGACGGCCACGGCTGCGCCCGCGACCGCGACGAGCAGGAGGCCGCGGTTCTGCGGGGTTCCCCAGGCGAGGCGGTACAGCGCGGGCGTGCCGACCACCTCGCGCACACCTCGACCGACGAGCTGCGCCGTCCCGGCGAGGAGCAGGCAGACCGCCGCGGCCGACCAGGCCAGCGCCCACCTGCCCGCGAGCCTGACCAGGCGTCGGGCGGGGGCGGACAGCCTCCCCTCCGGGCAGGGCATCAGCCACCCGGCCAGGAGGAGGCACCCGGCCACGGCGAACGTCGTGACGTCCAGCAGCGTGCGGGCCAGTGGCACCATCCACGCGGTCAGTGGGCCGGCGTCCTGCAACCCGGGCGTCGCCCGGGGTACGCCGCCGCTGAGCAGCACGGCGAGCACGAGAGAGGTCGCCGCGAGCAGCACCAGCAGCCAGCCGAGGGGCCGGAGGGTGGGAAGCCCCGCACGGAGGACCGACCGCGGGTGCGAGCCGAGGCTGGTCACCGCGCCTCCTCGTCCCGCGAGGTCCGGCGGCGGGCGGCACCGAGCCCCAGCACCAGCGCGAGTGTCACCGCTCCCAGCCCGGCGACCACCCACGTGGACGACGAGGGACCGCCCGGAGGCCCGGCAGCGGTCGCGACGACGGCCCGGTCGGCCACGTCGCGCGTGGCGGCAGCGGGTCGCGCGGCCGAGGCGCTCGTGCCCACCACCCGGAACCGGTAGCTGCCGGTGACGGCGTGACCGTCGCTCGCGACCACGCGGTAGGCCACGCGGTAGGTCCCGGGGCGCGCCGTGCCGCGGAGCGGGACCCTCGCCTGACCGCCGCTGACGGCGACCGCACCGGAGACGCGCACCGCCCGCTCGTCGCGCACGAGGACCTGCGCCCCCGCCGGCAGCAGGGTGTCGGTGAAGGTCAGGGTCAGGTCGGCGGGCGGCCCGGCGACCACCTCCCCCGCCTCCGGAGCGGCACCGACGAGGTCGGTGTGGGCGAAGGCCGGCGAGGCCCCGTCGCGCGCGCAGGCCACGACGAGGACGGCGACGGCGAAGGTCAGGAGGCGGCGCAGCTGGGAGTTCATGGTGCGAGTCCTCCTCGGGTGGGGGGCAGTGGCCAGACCACCGCGTCGACCCGTGCCTCGAGTCGGGAGAGGGCGACCGCTCCGAAGTGGCGGGAGTCCCGGGAGTCGGCGCGGTTGTCACCGAGCACGAACACGTGCCCGGCGGGCACGAGCACCGGGCCGAAGTAGACGCTGTCGATCAAGGTGGGGTCCGCGTAGGGCTCGACCCTCCGGTGGCCGTCGACGTACAGCCGGCCGTCCCGCAGCTCGACCCGCTCGCCGGCGAGCGCGACGACCCGCTTGACCAGCAGGCTGCGGCCGTCCCCCAGCCGGAGGGCCACCACGTCACCGTGCCGCCACGTCCCGTGCCGGCGGCTCACCTTGTCCACGAGCACGTGCTCCCCGGCGGTCAGGGTGGGCGCCATGCTGCCGGTGCGGATCCGGAGCGGCTCGGCGACGAAGAGCCGGACGGCGAGGACGCCGAGGACCAGCACGACCAGCACGGTCAGCCCGCGCGACACGCGGCGGGACGCGGCAGCGGTGCGGTGCATCAGACGGCCGTGGCGCGGTCCGCGGTGATCGGGTCGCACCGGGGGTCGTCGTCGTGGTCCCCGACCTTGAACTGCATCATCATGTCGTGGTCCTCGTGGACCAGGTTGTGGCAGTGCATCATGTAGCGGCCGTGCGGCGTGGGCCAGCCCTCGCCCGCGGCCGGCCCGGCGAATCGCATCGCCACCCGGACCGTCTCGTTCTCGCCCACGTAGACCACGTCCTTGGGGCCCTTCTCGTGCGCGTAGACGGGGGCGGGCAGCCCGTCCCGGGTGCGGGAGAGGATCTGGAAGTCCACGAGGTGGATGTGCACGGGGTGGAACCAGCCGCCGGAGGTGTTGCTGAGCTGCCAGATCTCGACGTCACCCTCGGCGGGGTCCGCCATGCAGTGCGTGTACTCGCTGTCGATGACGTCTTCCCAGGTCTCCCCGTTGATGGTCCACCTGCTGTTCTTGCGGATGAACTTGAACTCCCGCTCGTGCACCCCCTGCTCGCGGAGCGCCGCCTCGGTGAAGGTCATGCACTCGGCGGGCGGGACGGCGTCCTCCCAGTAGGCGGGCACCGCGTTGTTCTCGGTGCTGGTCGCGTCGCCCCTGACCCGGAAGCGCATGGCCTGCTTGACGCCGTCGTAGTCGATGTTGTTCTTCGGAAGCAGGTTCGTCAGCGTCAGCAGGGTGTTGTCGGGGTACTTCGCGAAGTCGACGACCACCTCGTACCGCTCGGCCATCCCGTGGCGGAAGCTGCTCACCACCTGGGGCCTGGGCATCAGGCCGGCGTCGGTGCCGATGACGGTCATGGGCACGCTCGAGGATCCCGCGACGAGCCGCCACTCGAAGGATCGCGAGACCGAGGCGTTGAGGAACCGGAAGCGGTACTTGCGGCGTTCGACGACCATCTCCGGCCAGGGCACGCCGTTGACCAGCAGCACGTCGCCGTACACCCCGGACTCGCCGTTGTCGTTGTAGATGAGCGAGCCGTCCGTGGCGAACATGGCGTCGCGCAGGATCAGCGGGACGTCGTAGCGACCTTGCGGGATGCCCAGGGCCTGCTCGCGCCTGTCGTGCAGGACGTACATGCCGGCGAGCCCGTTGTAGGCGTTCTGGGAGGTGTGGTGCACACCGTGGTCGTGGTACCAGAGCGTGCGCGCCTCCTGGCAGTTCGGGTAGAAGTACCTCTTGCGCTCACCGGGGTAGGTGACGTCGGAGGCGTACCCGTCGTACTGCGGCAGCGACGAGGAGCCGTGCAGGTGGGTCGAGGTCGACCGTTGGAGCGGGTCGGAGGTGTACGGCGAGGGGGGCCTTCGCGCTCTGGTACGGCGCGGCCGGTGGCCGCTGCAGCAGGTTGGTCTGGTTCACGATCACCGGGTTGTCGTGGAGGACCCGGATCGTGGGCCCCGGCGCGACGCCGTTGTAGCCGAAGACCGGTGTCTTGTAGCCCGGCAGGATCTCGCTGACGGTGAAGGTCTGCGCCACCTCGTAGCGCGGGTAGCTCCGGGTCATCCCGTCCCAGCAGCCGATCTCCGCGGTGCCGACCGGGCTGAGCTCGGGAGGGCGCAGGAACGGGAGTGAGAAGTACTTCGGCAACTTGCTGGTGGGCATCCGGGTCGCGGTCGTGGCGGTGAAGGCGGACCGCTCCAACGGGATGGCCATGGCCGCCCCGCCGGCGACGGCGATCTTGATCAGGTCGCGACGACTCAGTGTCATGTGTGGCCCCTTGGTTCGCGATGAGCGTGTCTGGCCGCACTGTCGACCACCGGGCTGGGGAAAACCTGGGGTCAGGAGACCCGCCGCGTCACGGTGCGGCGAGGGCGGGAGGGATCGTCACGCGCAGCACGGACCCCCCGGTCGGGCCGGCACCCAGGGTGAGGGTCCCTCCCAGGTCGTGGACGGTGTCCGTCAGCAGCTGCAGGCCGAAGTGCCCACGCCTGACTTCACCGGCCCCCTCCGGGCCGACGCCGTCGTCGGTGACCGTGACGACCCAGGCTCCCGGCTCCCTCGTCATCCGCACCGTGGCCGAGGCGGCACGGCCGTGCTTCACGACGTTGCGCAGACCCTCTCGGACGACCCGGTAGGCGAGCGTGGCGACCTCGAGGGGGACGTCCGGACCGGCGTCCAGCTCGACCACCACCTCGACACCTTCTTCACGCGTCCGGTCCGCGACGCCGTGGATCGCGGTCGACAGACCGCCCGCGGCGAGATCCGGCGGGTACAGGTCGATGAGCATCGACCGCAGGGCGTCGGCGTCGCGGCGCACGAGGTCGGTGATCGTGCGGACGGTCTGCCGCGCCTCCTGCCCGGCCGGGTCGTCGGCGAGCCGGGTCTCGACGGTCGGGAGCGCGAAGGCGATGCCGGCCATGTCCTGGATGACGCCGTCGTGGAGCTGCTCGGCGATCCGACGCCTCTCCAGCTCGGAGGCGTCGAGGGCGTGCCGCACGATCCGGGTGTGCTCGGCCTGGCTCTGCTCCACCCGCCGGGCCAGCCGGAGGGCCATCGGCAGGACGGCGGCCTGGAAGAGCACGAGCCCTCCGATCCCGACGGCGAGGACGCCGGTGATGATCGCGGTCTCGTCCCGGCGCAGGTCGTCGAGCGGGAGGTAGGCCTCGAACACGATCGGGCGGCCGTCCGCGTCGTGGGTGCCGGCGTAGACCTCGAGGAGCTCCTCCTCGTCGCGCTCCTCGACGTTCTCCGCACGGTCGAGACCCGACACCTCCGCCGTGACGTTCCGGGTCCCGAACAGCGACCGCACGTCGGCCGGCAAGACGTACCTGCGTCCGGTCAGGGAGGTCTCGTCGGCCCAGAGCACGGTGCCGTCCGCGCTCCACAGCTTGATGTGGCTCAGCGACCGGTCCCGCATCCTGGTGCGCATCTCGGTCTCCAGCCGCGCGGTCGCGGCCGGTTCACCGTCTCGCACCGCGGCGTTCACCAGAGGGGCGGCCACCTGTTGGGCCAGCAGGGACGCGTTGGTGCGAGCCTCCCGCAGGGCCTGTCTCTGGGCCACCCGTCCCCCGACGAGGGTGGTGCCCACCGCGAGGATCACCAGTGCTGCTGCGCTTGCGACCACGAACCGGAGGACGGCGCTACGCACCAGCGAGGACGGGCGGGTCACCGTCCGAACCGGTTCGAAGGGATCCCGTCAGCTGGCGCTGTCACGGAGAAGTCCGTGCTTCTGCGCCACGGCCACGGCCTCGAGCTGCGAGTGGACGCCCAGCTTGTTCAACAGCCGGCGGACGTGCCCGCGGCACGTGTGCGGTGAGATCCCTTGCTGGGCTGCGATCCGTCGTACGTCGAGGCCGTCGCTCAGCGCCAGCAGGGTCTGCCGCTCACGGGCCGTCAAGGTGACGAACTGGGGCAGGCGCGCGTGGTCGGGCTCGGCCGAACGAGTCAGGAGCTGCATGAGCAGCCCGGGCGCCACCGTGAGCCCGCCCGACCGGGCCGTCCGCAACGCGTGCAGCGTCTCGATCAAGGGTCCGTTCTTCGGCAGCAGGCTGCAGGCGCCGGCGTCGGCTGCCCGCCGCATCAGCGCGACGTCGACCCGGGCGGTGAGGACCACGACCCGGAGGCCCGGATGCCGGCGGGTCAGCTCGGCGGTCGCGGTGATGCCGTCCCCGTCACCGAGCTCGACGTCCATGACCACCACGTCGGGACGCACCTGGTCGACGACAGCCAGAGCCATGTCGGCGCCGGTTGCGGTGCCGGCGCAGCGGAGTCCGTCCTCGTGCCGCAGGGCGAGGGCCAGCAGCTCGGTGAAGATGACGTGATCGTCGACGATCACCACGCGCAGCTCGTCGAGGTCGCCTTGCCCCGTTGGCGCGCACGTTGTCTCGAGCACCGTCATGTTTCCCCACCCCGACAGCCGTTGAACCGGGTCCCCACCCGCCCCCATGGTCCGACAGCACGCACGGATCCGACAATAGGTAGATCGGGTCAAGAAAGGGGTCAGGCCACCCCGACCAGACTCTCGGCCTGGTGGACGAGCCGGCGGTCGTCGAGGGCGAGGGTGATGCCTGACGAGGACTCCAGGGCGCCGCGAAGGAGCCTCAGCAGCTGTCGTACCTCGGTGACGTCCGCGCGGAGGGTCCGGCCGGGGCTGGTGCGCAGCATGTCCAGGTAGAGCTGCTGGCTGTCCGGGCCGGGCTCCAGGCCCAGCTCGTCGATCGTCCGCCGGCGCAGCTCGGCGTAGGCGCTCAGCGCCTCCACGGTCGCCCCCGCAGCGCACAGGGCGCGCATGAGCAGCTGCCAGGAGAGCTCGGACAGCGGGTCGTGGTCGATGGCCCGACGAGCCAGCTCCGCGGCGGCGTCCGGCCGACCCTGCCGCAGGGCGAGCTCCCCGGAGCGGCGGCAGGCACGGACGTGCTCGACACCGAACACGGCCCGCTCGCGCTCCGCCCACGGCGCGTAGGGCTCGCTGGCCAGGAGGGCGTTCGGGGCCAGCCGCAAGGCCTGTTCCACCGACGGTTCGAGGCCCCCGCCCACCTGACCGCTCAGGAGGCCCCTGACCTCGTGGAGGTCGACCGCGACCTGGGCGGGGTCGAGGACGTAGGCGCCGGCCGTCGAGGCGAGGGCGGAGCCACGGCCCCCCCGACACCTCGAGCCGACGCCGGACCAGGGAGACGTAGCTCTCGAGGGTGCCGGTGCAGGTCCTGGGCGGTCGGCCGTCCCACAGCAGCTCGGCGAGCCGGTCCTTCGTCACCGGCGTTCCCAGCGAGGCCGCGAGGATCTCGAGGATCTGCCGCGGCTTGGTCCCTCCCACGTCCGTGACGAGCCGTCCGTCGGGCAGCGTCACCGCCGTCGGGCCGAAGAGGCGAACCCGCAACCTGTCCATGTGCTGACCCCGTTTCCGCGTTGGCTGGGCCCCACCTTCCTGTCGGCAGCAGCACGCGAACAGACCAAGGTGCGCTCGTGGCGACGGTCAAAGTTGAGTAGTGCGTCCGGGGCCGGAGGACCCCCGATCGGGCGGCACGCTCCGTCGCCCGCCCGTCCGGAGACTCTTGATCGGGCGGTCAATCAGCGGGATCCTGGAGGCAGTTGATTCGCCTCCGATCGACGGATCCCGTTCCTTGGAAGGTGGTTGATGTGAAGCGGTGGAGTCACCCACAGGACTTTGTCGCACTGGTAGCCGGCGTCTACGCGGCACTCTCCCCGATCTGGACCACGACGACGACTGCGGCCACATGGACCGTCGTCGTCCTGGGGGTCGTCACCGGGGCACTGGCCGTGCTCTCACTGGCCCGACCAGGAATGCTCGCCGACGGCCTGATGGCCGCGATGGGCGTGCTGTTCGTGCTCTCGCCGTGGGTGGTGGGCTTCGCCAGCACGCACCCGATGGCGTGGACGGCCTGGATCGTCGGCGCCGTCGTCTTCGTGGTCGGCGCCTCGGACGTCGTCGAGGCACGCGTGTCCCACCACGGTGGCGGCCTGGCGGCCTCGCACTGAGGCAGGAACGCGCAGCATGGGACGGGCCCGCCCGCGGGACTCCGGGCGGGCCTCGCCCGCCCCGCCCGCCGAGAGCAGCGGCGCTGCGACCCGCCGCCGCATCCTCGACGCGGCGGAGGACCTGATCGCCCAGGACGGCTTCGACGCGACCCCGACCGCGGACATCGCGGCGCGCGCCGAGGTGCCCAAGGGACTGCTGTTCTACTACTTCCCGAAGAAGGTGGACCTGCTCCGCTCCCTGCTCGCCGAGCGGCTGCCCTCGTCCCCGCTGTTCGCGAGCGGGGACGTCGTGCTGCGCGGGGACATCGCCGGCTCGCTGATCCGGCTGGCCCACAAGCTCACCCTGCGCAGGTCCCAGTCGCCGGTGCTGGGCAGCATCCTGTTCCGCGAGGCCGGGACGCACCCCGAGGTCGGTCACCACCTGCGGACCGTGCACGACGAGCTCGTCGCGCTGACCGAACGCGTGCTCGAGGAGGCCGCGTCGGTGCCCCTCAACCGGCCGCGACGCCGCCAGGCTGCCGACACCTACGTCGCGGTCCTCCTGCACGACGCGAACTCCCACCGGTACGGCGGTCCGCGTCCGGACCTGACGGCGGCCGCGACGATGATCTCCACGAGCCTGACCTCCGGACACGGGGACGTCGCCGACGGCTGACCACGAGGCCCTTGCGTGGCAGGAGCGGGCGGGCGAAGCATGGAGCCATGCCCCCCCGGCGCCCCCGTCTCCACCGTCGAGCTCGACGAGCTGCTCGTCACCGTCGTCGTCGACAACGCGACGGACACCCTGTCGTCGGTCCCGGCCGGCGTCCCGCAGGTCGCCGAGATGGTGCACCTGCTCGAGGGCGGACCGTCCCTCGGGACGCACGACGGACACGACCTGGTGGCGGTCTTCGAGCGGCTGTGCGTCGCCTGCCACGGCTTCTCGGTGCTCGCCACCGGGCGCCGGGGAGAGGACGCCGCCACGGTCCTGTTCGACGTCGGCCCGTACGGCGACGTGTGGCTGGGCAACGCCGCCCGTCTGGGGATCGAGCTGGCGGACGTCTCCGTGCTGTTCGTCTCCCACTGGCACGGCGACCACACGGGAGGCATCCCGGCCGTGGTCGGCGCGATCTCCGAGGCACGGGACCGGGCCGGCCGGGAGCCGCTCCTCGTCGACGTGCACCCGGACCGGCCCGACCGCCGCGGGATGCTCACCGCCCCGGGCCCGTTCGCGATGCTGCCGGCCGAGCCCACGTTCGCCGAGATCGAGTCGGCGGGCGGGAAGGTCGCCACGCACGCGGACGTCCACGCCGTGGCAGGTGGACTCTTCCTGTCCAGCGGGGACATCCCCCGGACGACGGACTACGAGACCGGCCTCGCGGTGCACTACACCTGGCGCGGGGGACGGGCCGTCCCGGACCCGGAGATCCACGACGAGCGCTTCCTCGCGGCACAGGTGCGCGGCCGGGGCACCACCGTCTTCTCCGCGTGCTCCCACGCCGGCATCGTCAACGTGGGGCTCGAGGCCCTCCGCCTGCTGCCGGAGCGGCCGGTCGACCTCGTGCTCGGCGGCTACCACCTCGCCGGAGCGGCCGTCGAGGACCGGATCGGCGCCACCGTCGCGGACCTGGCCCGCCGGGTCCGCCCCCGCATCGTCGCTCCCGGGCACTGCACCGGCTGGCGGGCCGCGGGCGCTCTCGCGGCGGCGTTCGGCCCCGCCGGTTTCGCCCCCTCCGTGGTCGGGACCCGGTTCCTCCTCGAGGCACCCGCCGAGCCGGGGGAGTGAGCGGGCCCCGCCGGTGCCCCGAGGACGTCGTCCGCAACGGGTGATGCCCCACCCGGCGGAGTCCGGGAAGCCTCGGTGGCGGTGCGGGGGACGGCGCCGTCAGCGAGGAGGCCGACATGGGCGTGCACGGTGCGGTCGGCGACCTGCTGGCCGCGGCGGCGGTCGATCCGGTCCCCTGGGCGCGGTCCCAGATGGCGTTCACGCTCGCCTTCCACATCGTCCTGGTCCCGCTCGGCGTCTCCTGGGCGTTCCTGACCCTCGTCGCCAACTACCGGGCGCTGCGGCACGACGACCGGGACGCGCTGCTCCTGGCCCAGCGCTGGTCGAAGTACATGGCGGTGACGTTCGCCGTCGGGGCGGTGACCGGGACGGTGCTCAGCTTCGAGTTCGGGCTGCTCTGGCCGCGGTTCATGGGCCGGTGGGGAGCCGCCTTCGGCGTGCCTTTCGCGTTCGAGGGCCTGTTCTTCTTCACCGAGGCGATCTTCGTCGCGATCTACCTCTTCGGCTGGCGCCGGCTCCGGCCGTGGGCGCACTTCTGGACGGGGGTGCCGATCGTCCTCGCCGGCGTGCTCGGGGCGGTCTCCGTGGTGGCCGCCAACGCCTGGATGAACGCGCCGGCCGGCTTCCACGCTGGACTCCGGCGGCACGGTGGTGGACGTCGACCCCTGGGGCGTGATCTTCAACAAGGCCATGCCGCTGGAGGCCGCGCACATGGTCGTGGCGGCGTACCTCGTCGGCGGGTTCCTGATCTCGTCGGTGTACGCCGCGGGGATGCTCCGCGGCCGGACCGACCGCTACCACCGCCTCGGGTTCGTCATCCCGTTCACCGTGGCCGCGATCGCGACGCCGCTCCAGATGGGCGTGGGCGACACGCTCGCCCGCTGGGTGTACGACGAGCAGCCGGTCAAGTTCGCCGCGATCGAGCTGGTGCCGCACACCGGCTCCCACGTGCCCGAGACGCTGCTCGGCCACCTGAACCCGAACGGCACCGTCTCCGGTGGGGTCCCGATTGCCGGCATGGCGTCCTGGCTGTCGGACCCGAGCACCGGCACCTCGACCGTCGTGCAGGGTCTGGACAGCGTGCCGGCCGGCACCCGGCCCTCCGTGGCCGAGACCAACCTCGTGCACCTCGGGTGGGACGTGATGGTCGGGCTCGGGACGCTGCTGTTCCTACTGTCGGCCTGGTACGCCGCGGGCTGGCTGTTCCGGCGCCGGATGCCGGACGGCCGCTGGTTCCTGCGCGCCGCCTCGTGCGCCGGCGTCCTGGCCGTCGTCACCATGGAGGCCGGCTGGGTGGTCACCGAGGTCGGCCGGCAGCCCTGGATCGTCTACGACCTGATGAAGGTCGAGGACGCGGCGACGGCCAACGCCGGGGTCTGGGTCACGTTCGTGGCCGTGGTGCTGCTCTACGTCGCGCTCGGCGTCACCACTATCATGGTGCTGCGCTCGATGAGCCGGCGGTTCCGCCGCGGCGGCGGCTTCGTCGACCACGACGTCCCCTACGGGCCCGCCGGGACAGACCCGCCCGAGACCGTGGAGCCGGTGCCGTGAGCACCGCGGTGGCGGTCGTGCTGCTGCTCGCCCTCGCGGCGTACGCCGTCCTGGGCGGCGCGGACTTCGGTGCCGGCTTCTGGGACCTCGTCGCCGGCAGCCCGGAGCGCGGGCAGGCCCCCCCGCGACCTCGTCGAGCACTCGCTCGGCCCGGTGTGGGAGGCCAACCACGTCTGGCTGATCTTCATCTTCGTGGTGACCTGGTCGGCGTTTCCCACGGCGTACGCGTCCATCTGGCTGACGATGTTCGTCCCCCTCACCCTCGCGGCCCTCGGCATCGTGCTGCGCGGGGCGAGCTTCGCGTTCCGCAAGTCGGTGAGGACGCTGCGCTTCCGCCGGGTCTTCGGTGGTGGGTTCGCGATCTCCTCGGTCCTGGTGCCGTTCTGCATGGGCGCGATCGCCGGCGGGATCGCGTCCGGACAGGTGCCGTCGGGCGGCCGGGCCGGCGACCCCGTGCACAGCTGGCTCAATGCGACGTCGGTGGTGACCGGGGTGCTGGCGGTCGCGGTCGCGGCCTACGTGGCCGCGGTCTACCTGGTGTGGGACGCCCGCCGTGCCGGCGACGCCACCCTGGTCGTGTACTTCCGGCGCCGCGCCGTGCTGGCCGCCGTGGTGGCGGCCGTGCTGTCCGTGGTCGGGCTGGTGGTCGTGCACGCGGAGGCTCCCCACGTCTTCGACAGGCTCGCGTCCCGGGCCCTGCCGTTCGTGCTGCTCAGCGTGGCGTGCGGCGCCGGCGCGCTGGTGCTGCTGGTCCGGGACGCGACCCGCGGCGCACGGGTGCTCGCCGTGACGGCCGTGGCCGGGATCATCGTCGCCTGGGGGGTGGCGCAGTGGCCCTACCTGCTCCCCGAGACCCTGACCGTCCAGGACGCCGCCGCGCCGTCCGGCACGTTGACCGCGCTGGCGGTCGCCGTGGTCGCGGCGCTGCTGGTCGTGCTGCCCGGGTTCGTCCTGCTGTTCGTGCTCGTGCAACGCCGGTTGCTGCCCGAGGAAGGCGTCGACGACGCCGGCGACCGTCCGCTCCCCGGGTGAGCCCAATCATCTGCGGCGGGTGAGGTGCCACCGAGATCGAGGGGCGAATCGTGGGCATCGCCCCCACGCCGTCACACACCGCGAAGGAGTCTCGACGTGAGCACCACGACCTCCCCCTTCCCGCCGATCGCCGACTACGCGTTCCTGTCGAACTGCCACACCGGTGCCCTGGTCGCGCCCGACGGGTCCGTCGACTGGATGTGCCTGCCCGCGTTCGACGCACCGAGCGCGTTCGGGAACCTGCTCGACCGGGGAGCCGGATCGTTCCGGTTCGGGCCCTACGGGATCAACGTCCCGACCGCCCGCGCCTACGTGCCCGGCACCAACGTGCTGTCGACGACCTGGCACACGCGCGGGGGATGGGTGGTGGTGCACGACGCGCTGACGATGGGGCCCCGGCAGGGCGAGGACACCGTCACGCCGCACACCCGGCCGCCGGCCGACGACGACGCCGACCACATGCTGGTCCGCACCGTCGAGTGCCTGGACGGCTCGGTGGAGGTGGAGCTGGTCTGCGAGCCGGCGTTCGACTACGGCCGGGTGCCCGCCACCTGGAGCCAGGTCGACGAGCACGCCGCCGACGCCAGCGGGGCCGACGGGACCTTCCGCCTAGCCACCGACATGCTCGTCGGGATCGAGGGTCCCTCGGTGCGGGCCCGGCACGTGCTCTCGAAGGGCGACAAGGCGTTCTGCGCCCTCTCCTGGAACGGCACGGCGGTGCCGGCGGACGCCGAGGACGCCGCCCGGCGGATCGACGCCACCATCCAGTTCTGGCGCGACTGGCTGGACCGGGCGCGGGTGCCCGACCACCCGCTCCGCACGCACCTCGAGCGGTCCGCACTCACGATCAAGGGCCTCACGTACATGCCGACCGGTGCCACCGTGGCCGCCTCGACGACCTCGCTGCCCGAGACGCCGCACGGCGAGCGGAACTGGGACTACCGCTACACGTGGATCCGCGACACGACGTTCACGCTGCAGGCGCTGCACTACCTCAACCTCGACTGGGAGGCCAACGAGTTCATGCAGTACGTCGCCGACCTCGAGCCGAACCCCGACGGGTCCCTGCAGATCATGTACGGGATCGACGGCCGCCGCGACCTCACCGAGTCGACCCGGGACGACCTGTCGGGCTACGAGGGGGCCCGGCCCGTGCGGGTCGGCAACGGCGCCTTCGACCAGCGGCAGAACGACGTGTTCGGAGCCGTCCTGGACTCGATCCTGCTGCACACCAACCGGAGCCGGCACCTGCCGAGACGGCTCTGGCCGCTCGTGAAGTCCCAGGCGGAATGTGCCATCGAGGCGTGGCAGAAGCCCGACCAGGGCATCTGGGAGGCCCGGGGCGAGCCCCGGCACTACGTCTCCTCGAAGCTGATGGGCTGGGTCGCCCTCGACCGGGCCGCCAAGCTCGCCGAGATCCGCGACGACGAGAAGCTCGCCGCCTCGTGGCGGGCCACGGCGGAGCAGATCCGCGCGGACATCCTCGAGCACGGGGTGAGCGACCGCGGGGTGCTGCGCCAGCACTACGACACCGACGCGCTGGACGCCTCGACCCTGCTGGCGGCGCTGTTCGGGTTCCTGCCACCCGACGACGAGCGGCTGCGCAAGACCGTCGACGCGATCGAGGAGGAGCTCACCGAGAACGGCTTCGTGCTGAGGTACAAGACCGACGAGACCGACGACGGCCTGTCGGGCAAGGAGGGGACGTTCCTGATCTGCTCGTTCTGGCTGGTCTCGGCGCTGGCCGTCGTCGGCGAGCGGGACCGGGCCGAGAGCCTGATGGAGCGGCTGGTCCGGATCACCTCCCCGCTGGGCCTGTACGCCGAGGAGTTCGAGGTCGACCGGGCCCGGCACCTCGGGAACTTCCCGCAGGCGTTCTCCCACCTGGCGCTGATCCAGGCGGCCGGCCGGATCATCCTGGCCGACTTCCGGGAGGAGCTGTCGCTGTGACCGGGCAGCCGGACGGCGCCCCGTGCGTCGTCGTCCTGGGCGGCGGCCTGGCGGGGGTCGCGTGCGCGCACCGGCTCGGTGACGAGGGGATCCCGGTGACCCTGGTCGACCGGCACGACTACCACCAGTTCCAGCCGCTGCTCTACCAGGTGGCGACCTCGCAGCTCCCGGCCGAGGACGTCGCACGCCCGCACCGGACGATCTTCCGCGAGCACCCCACCGTCGAGGTCCGCACCGCGGAGGTCACGGAGGTCGACGTGGAGGCTCGGAGCCTGACCCTCGCCGGGGGCGACGTCGTGGACGGCTCGCACCTCGTGATCGCGGCCGGCGGGCGGGCGGAGTACTTCGGCGTGCCAGGTGCCGCCGAGCACGCCTTCCCGCTCTACTCGGTCGCCGACGCCGAGCGGCTGCGGCTGCACTTCCGGGAGCTCTTCGTGTCCGCGGGCAAGGACGAGCAGGCGCTCGCCGACGCGCTCGACGTCGTCGTCGTGGGCGGCGGCCCGACCGGCGTCGAGGTGGCCGGCGCGTTCGCCGAGCTCACCCACGCCCTGGCGGCGCTGGGCGACATCCCCCGGCCGGGACGGATCATCCTGGTGGACCGGGGAACGGCGTTGCTCGGGGCGTTCTCCGAGAAGTCCCACAGGTACGCACAGGAACGGCTCACCAAGGAGGGCGCCGAGATCCGGCTGGGCACCGGTGTCGCCGCCGTGCACCCCGACCGGGTCGAGCTCGACGACGGCTCGGTCATCCCCACCCGGACGGTGATCTGGGGCGGCGGCGAGTCGGCGGCCCCGATCGCGGCCGCGGCCGGGCTGCCCACCGGACGGGGTGGCCGGATCGACGTACGGGCCGACCTCACGGTGGACGACGACCACCCGCACGTGTACGCCGTGGGCGACGTCGCGAACATCCCGTCGAAGAAGAGCGGCCGGCCCCTGCCGCAGCTCGGCTCGGTCGCCCAGCAGTCCGGCCGATGGGTGGGGGACAACATCCTGCGCGAGCTCGACGGGAAGCCGGCGCATCCGTTCGAGTACAAGGACAAGGGCATCATGGCGATGATCGGCCGCAACGCGGCCGTCGCCGAGGTCGGGAAGTACCGGCACCAGGTCGAGGGCCCGGTCGCCTTCGCCGCGTGGCTGGGCGTGCACGCGATGCTGCTCAGCGGCGCCCACAGCAAGACGGACGCGTTCCTCGCCTGGGCCTGGGAGTACTTCGACCGCGACCACGCCGCGGTCGTCGAGAGCTCGACGACGCCGCAGCGGATCGCCTGGGGGGACGACGCGGCGGACGAGCCCCACATCTCCGTCGAGCGCGAACCTCGGAGCGTCGACGTCGGCCATCCCTGAGGAGGCAAGGCATGTCAGACCACTACGACGTGATCATCGTGGGATCCGGTGCCGGCGGCGGCACCCTCGCGCACCGGCTGGCACCGTCCGGCAAGCGCGTGCTGGTCCTGGAGCGGGGCGACTGGCTCCCCCCGGGAGATCGAGAACTGGGACGCCCAGGCGGTCTTCGTCGACAACCGCTACGTGTCGCCCGACACCTGGTTCGACGGCCACGGGCACGCGTTCCAGCCGCAGGTGCACTACTTCGATCGGCGGCGCCACGAAGTTCTACGGCGCCGCGCTGTACCGGCTGCGGGAGCGTGACTTCGGCGAGCTCAAGCACCACGGCGGCATCTCGCCGGCGTGGCCGCTCGGCTACGACGTGATGGAGCCCTACTACACGGCGGCCGAGAACCTCTACCAGGTGCACGGCGCTCGCGGCGTGGACCCGACCGAGCCGCCGGCCTCGGCGCCGTACCCGTTCCCGCCGGTGTCGCACGAGCCTCGGATCCAGCGGCTCTTCGACGACATGGCCGACGTCGGCCTGCACCCGTTCCACTCGCCGTCGGGCGTGATGCTCGACGAGGTGCGCCCCGAGCGCAGCGCCTGCATCCGGTGCGCGACGTGCGACGGCTTCCCCTGCCTGGTCCACGCGAAGGCCGACGCGGACGTGGTCGCGGTGCGGCCGGCGCTGGAGCACGACAACGTCACCCTGCTCCGCACCGCCCGGGTGCGCCGCCTGGAGACCGACGCCAGCGGCCGCACGGTGTCAGCCGTGCTCGCCGAGGTGGCGGGGGGAGGAGCAGCGGTTCAGCGCCGACGTCGTCGTGCTCTCTGCCGGTGCGGTGAACTCGGCGGTGATCCTGCTCGCCAGCGCCAACGACCGGCACCCGCGGGGGTTGGCCAACGGCTCGGACCAGGTCGGTCGCAACTACGTGTTCCACAACAGCCGCGCGTTCCTGGCGGTGTCCAGGGAGAAGAACGACCCCGGTTCCAGAAGACCCTGGGCCTCAACGACTACTACTTCTGGGACCCCGACTTCGACTACCCGATGGGCAACCTGCAGATGGTCGGGAAGTCGTCGGCGCCGATGTACAAGGGCGAGAAGCCGGTCGAGGCGGGCCTGGCGCCGCTGTTCGCGCTCCGCGACGTCGCCGAGCACGCGGTCGACTTCTGGCTGTCGGTGGAGGACATCCCGGAGCCGGACAACCGGGTCACGCTGGACGCCGACGGGCGGGTCGTGCTCGCCTGCACGCCGAACAACCAGGAACCGATGGACCAGCTCTACCACCGGACCAAGAAGCACCTGGGCCGGCTGGGCATGCACCCGCACCACCTGGTGCCGCGCAACGTCTACATGAAGAACGACGTGCCGGTGGCCGGCTGCGCCCACCAGGCCGGGACCGTGCGGTTCGGGACCGACCCGGCTACCTCGGTGCTGGACGTGAGCTGCAAGGCGCACGAGGTCGACAACCTCTACGTGGTCGACACCGGCTTCTTCCCGAGCATCGGCGCGGTGAACCCGGCCCTCACCGCGATCGCCAACGCACTGCGCGTCGGGGACCACCTGCTCGAGCGGTTGGCCTGACGGCTCTCAGCCCGGGAGCCAGGGAGTCCGCCAGCCTCCGAACCCGTCGACCAGCCGGGCGGCTCCCGGCGGACCCCAGGTCCCGGGCTGGTAGCTCTCCACCGGTGGGGGCGCGTCCAGCAACGGCTGCATCACCCGCCAGGTCTCCTCGACGCTGTCCTGCCGCGAGAACCGCGTGCTCTGGCCGTTCATGGCGGCGTGCAGCAGCACCTCGTACGGCGTCGGTCCCTCGCCGCCCTCCGACGCGAACTCCATGTCGAGCTCGATCGGCGCGATCCGGGCCAGGTCCGCGCGGTGCGCGTCCACCTGGATCCGGACGCCGGTGGTGGGGTCGAGCCGGACCACGATCTGGTTGGGCTCCGCGTGTCCGGCCAGCCCGAACCCCAGCTTCGGCGGGCGCTTGAACACCAGCCGGAGCTCGGTCTGCGTGGCGGGGAGCCGCTTCCCGGTGCGGATGAAGAACGGCACGCCCGCCCAGCGCCAGTTCTCGATCTCCAGCCGCAGGGCGGCGTAGGTCTCGGTGGTCGATCCCTCGGCCACGCCGGGGATGGCGCGGTACCCGTCGTACTGACCGCGGACGTAGTGGGCGGGGTCGGCCTCGACGACCGCGCGGAACAGCGCGACCTGGGCCTCCTTGAGCGTGGCCGGGTCGCCGCGCGAGGGGGGCTCCATCGCGGCGGCCGCGACCACCTGCATCAGGTGGTTCACGACGACGTCGCGCAGCGCGCCGACCGGGTCGTAGAAGTGGCCGCGGTCCTCGACCCCGAAGTCCTCGGCCATCGTGATCTGCACGCACTCGAGGTAGTTGCGGCTCCACAACGGCTCGAGGATGGCGTTCGCGAACCTGAGGTGCAGGATCTCCTCCAGTCCCATCTTCCCGAGGTAGTGGTCGATCCGGAAGAGCTGCGACTCGTGGATGTACTGGTGGAGCTCGTCGGCGAGCTGCCGGGCGGACTCCCGGTCGTGCCCGAACGGCTTCTCGACCACGACGGTGGCCGCCGCCGTCAGGCCGGCCCCGGACAGCCCCTTGACCACGCGTCCGAACAGGAACGGCGGGATCTCGAGGTAGAAGACCGGCGCCTTCGCGTCCGTGATCGCGGCGCCCAGCCGCTCGTACGTCGCGGGGTCGGTGAAGTCGCCACCGACGTACGACAGCCGCTCGGCGAACCGGTCGAAGACGACCTTGTCGAGGATCTCGCCGGTCTGCTCGATCGACGTCCTGGCCCGCTCGACGAGCTGGTCACGGGTCCAGTCGTCCGCCGCCACCCCGACGATCGGGCAGCTCAGCAGCCCGCGTTTCTCCAAGCGGTACAGGGATCGGAAGGTCATCACCCGCGCGAGGTCGCCCGTGATGCCGAACACCACGAGCACGTCCGCGGGTCGCGTCGCGCGGCCGGTGGCTGTCGCTGTCATGCCCTCCACCGTGCCCGGGCAGCCACGCCGATTGCCTCGCCCGGGGTGGATGATTCGCCGGGTCGGCGACGCCTCGGGCGGTCAGAGGTCGACGGCGCGCGGATGCCGCGGCTCGTACATCCCGACCTCGCCGCCCCCGGGCAGGCGGAAGCGGGTGAGCCGTCCCCACCGCTCCTCGGAGACGTCCTGGGTGAACTCGACGCCTTTGGCGCGAAGGTCCCGCATCGTCGACTCGACGTCGTCGCACATGAGGTACAGCTCGTGCCCGGACGGGCCGTCGGAGGGATGCACGGCGAGCTCCGCGGGAGGCAGCTCGAAGATCAGCCACCCACCGCCGGCGTCCAGGTGAGGCAGCTCCAGGACCTCGGCGAAGAAGGCCCGGTCCGCCTCCGGATCGCGACTGGACACGATGACATGGCTGCCGATGATCATCTGTCGAGGCTACGCGGCAGGGCGGGAAGCCTCGACCGTTGGTGCCGGCGCGGGGAGACTGGCCCCATGAGCTTCGACGTCGACGCGATGATGCGGCTGTGGTCCGAACCGCTGCCCGACTCCGACGAGGAGGCCGCGGCTGCCTTCCGCGCGCTCTACACCGACCCCGTGGTCGTCAACGGCGCGGCGCTGGGGGTCGCCGACCTCGTCGCCCGTGCGCGGGCCGTTCAGCGGACGTTCGAACGTCGCGACGACGAGGTCCTGGAGGTGGTCCGGGACGCCGACCGGGTCGCGGTGGCGTTCCGCATGTCCGGACGGCAGGTCGGTCCTCTCGCCACCACGCTGGGGCCGCTGCCGCCCTCGGGGGAGCACGTCGAGCTGCGGGTGATCGACATCCTCACCCTGACCGACGAGCGGGTGAGCACGATCTGGATGGTGGCCGACGAGCTCGGGACCCTGGTCGCCGCGGATGCCGTCGCCTGGAAGTAGCGGGTCGGTGGCGCGCGACCGTCGAGGGCGCCCGAGGAGCCGGACGGGTGTCGGAGGCGGAACCTAGGATCCCGGCCATGGACGTCCTCGACTGGCTTCTCGACGGTGACCCGGCTATCCGCTGGCAGGTGCTGCGCGACCTCGTCGACGCGCCGGCCGACCAGGTCGCCGCCGAGCGCGCCCGGGTCGAGACCGAGGGGTGGGGGGCCCGGTTGCTCGCCCTGCGCGACCGCGACGGTCAGTGGGACGGCGGCGCGTGCTTCCCGGGGCGCATCGCCGACGACTGGCGGGCCGGCATCGAGCACGACTTCTCCGACAGCCAGCCGTGGACCTCGACGCTGCCCACGCTGGTGCTGCTGCGCGACCTCGGCCTGGAGCCCTCGAGCCCGGCGGCACGCACGACGACCGCCCTGGTGGTGGCGAACTGCCGGTGGGAGCACGACGGCCAGGCGTTCTTCGACGGCGAGGTCGACGCGTGCATCAACGGCCGCACGCTGTCGGTCGGCGCCTGCTTCGGTGCCGACGTCGACGCCCTGGCCGCGCGACTCCTCGCCGACCAGCTCGACGACGGCGGCTGGAACTGCTGGACCGAGCACGGCGCCACCGTGTCGTCGTTCGACTCCACGATCAACGTGCTCGAAGGCCTGCTGGAGTACGAGCTCTCCGGCGGGACCGTGGCCGTGTCGGCCGCCCGGCGCCGCGGTGAGGAGTACCTCCTCGAGCGGCAGCTGTTCCGGCGCAGGAGCACCGGCGAGGTCCCTGCCCCGCGCTGGCTCCAGCTGTCCTGGCCGCCGCGCTGGCACTACGACGTGCTGCGCGCCCTGGACCACCTGCGTCGCACCGGCGCACCCCCGGACCCGCGGGTCGCGGAGGCCGTGCAGGTGGTGCGGGACAAGCGCCGCCCCGACGGCACCTGGGCGCTGGAGAACACCCACCCGGGGGAGACGTGGTTCGAGCTCGAGGACGGCGACGGACGACCGAGCAGGTGGAACACGCTGCGGGCCATGCGCGTCCTGGATTGGTACGACCAACGGTTGTCGGTTCGAGCGTAAAGTCGGTGCCGAGCCGTGCTGAAGGAGGGCCCCATGTCTTCGACGAGGCAGACCGACCTGCCCGACCACATCGATGCCGCTGTCCTGAAGATCGCGGGCGTGGTGGTGCTGGGCGCGATCATGTCGATCCTGGACATCACCGTCGTCAACGTCGCCCTGCCCACCTTCCAGACGGTGTTCGGCACCACGGGCCATCCGATCGCGTACTCCACGGTCGCCTGGTCCGTGACGGCCTACACGCTCGCCCTGGCCACGGTGATCCCGCTGACCGGCTGGGCGGCCGACCGGTTCGGCACCAAGCGGCTGTACATGACCGCCATCGCGCTGTTCGTCAGCGGCTCCGTGCTCTGCGCGACCGCGTGGAGCATCGGCGCCCTGATCGGCTTCCGGGTCCTGCAGGGGCTTGGTGGCGGCATGCTGATGCCGCTCGGCATGACGATCATGACCCGGGCGGCGGGACCGCACCGGATGGGTCGGCTGATGGCGATCCTCGGTGTCCCGATGCTGCTCGGCCCGATCCTCGGCCCGATCATCGGCGGCTGGCTGATCCAGGTCGCGAGCTGGCACTGGATCTTCCTGATCAACGCGCCGATCGGCCTGGTCGCGATCGTCTACGCCTGGCGGGTGCTGCCCCGTGACACCCCCGAGCCCTCGGAGTCCTTCGACTTCCTCGGCATGCTGCTGATGTCGCCCGGCCTGGCGCTGTTCCTGTTCGGGGTCTCCTCGATCCCCTCCGAGGGCACGGCGACCGCCCCGCGGGTCTGGGTGTCGATGCTCGTCGGCGCGACGCTGATGGTGCTCTTCGTCGTGCACTCGTTCCGCCCGGAGCACCCGCTGCTGGACCTGCGGCTGTTCCGGAACCGCAACCTCACGGTCTCGATCATCACCATGTTCCTGTTCGCCGCGGCCTTCTTCGGCGGGCTTCTGCTGGTGCCGACGTACTTCCAAGAAGTCCGGGGGGAGTCGACGCTGCAGGCCGGCCTGCTCGTCGCACCCCAGGGCATCGGCGCGATGATCACGATGCCGATCGCCGGGTCCCAGGTGGACAAGCACCCGATCGGCCGGATCGTCCCGTTCGGCCTGCTGTTCATCCTGATCGGGATGTTCGGGCTGACCCAGCTCACCGCCACCACGCCGTACCCGGTGATCATCACCGAGCTGTTCGTGATGGGGCTCGGGATGGGCGCGACGATGATGCCGCTGTTCACGTCGGCCCTGAAGACCCTCCGGGCGCACGAGGTCGCCCGCGGCTCGACCCTGCTGAACATCACCCAGCAGATCGCCAGCTCGGTCGGGGTCGCGATCATGTCCGTGCTGCTCACCAACCACCTCCAGGCCTCCAAGCTCGCCGGCCCCGCGATGGCGTCGCTGCACCTGCCGGCGCTGGCCGAGAAGATCCCCGCGGCCGCGATCGCGCAGGGGCTCGAGGACGCGGCCCACGCGTTCGCCGAGACCTACTGGGTGGCGTGGGGGATGGTGCTGCTGACGGTGGTGCCGGCGTTGTTCCTGCCCCGCAAGCGCGAGGAGGCGCACCTGCTCGACGACGAGGGCGTCCCGCCGGTCATCGTGCAGTGACCGGGTCACGGGTCCTCCGGACGGGCCAGGGGGTGGGGGCCCGAGAGGTCCTTGCCTGAGCGGGCGGACGGGGCGACAGTGGGAGCAGTGGTCCACCTCGTCGTCGAGGAGGTTGTCGTGAGCACTCTCATCGCGCCGCCGGAGCGGGTAGCTCGTCCCGGTCACCGTCAAGGGCGCCGCGCCCGGCGCGCCGAGCGCCGCCGGCTGCAGCGCCAGGACGCCCTGTCCGGTCGCCTCGCCGAGCTGCAGACCATCGACACCCTGCTCGAGCAGGCGGTCCAGGTCGTCGAGGCCGGTTGGGTCCAGGGCGCCTGGTTCACCGTCGCCACGGCCGGCGGGAGCCGCGCCGTGACGACGTACGACCTGAGCGCCGTCGTCAGCCAGCCGGTCACCGGCGCCTGCCTGGTCGGTGCCGTGGTGCACGCGGCGGGCGGCCCGGTCGAGGTCCGGTCGCAGCTCGTCCAGCGCACGCTCGACCTGGTCTGGCACGCCCTCCGTGAGGATCCCGGTCGCCCGGTCCGGTGGTGTCCCGGTCCGTGCACCCGCACCATGCACGTGCTCGAGATGACGTTCTGGAACGACTCCCCGGGGCGCACGCAGGGCGAGGTCGTCGACCTGCTCCGCGCGGCCCGGCAGACCGCTGACGTGCAGCGGGACCTGTGCCGGTCCGAGCAGGCCGACCTCGTCGGCTCAGCTCGTCCGTGAGAGCAGCCAGGACGGCCCGACGGAGGAGCCGCCCGCCGCGGTGACCCGCTCGCGCAGCGCGCGGTCCGCGGTGACGACGACGACGTCGTCGCCGTGCGCCCTGCGGGCACGGACCTCCTCCACGACCGCGTCGTCGCCCGAGCCCGGGGCGTGCACCGTCTCGACGGCACCGTCCCGGCCCGCGGGCCGGCCGCTCGTGGCCCGTCCCTCGAGGACCAGCACCACGACGTCGTGGTCCAGGTCGGCCCGGGCGAGGGACGCGTGCAGACGCCCGGCCGCACCGGCGCGATCTCGCCACCAGCCGTTCGGGCGGCTCCCGACCACGTTCGCGCCGTCGACCACCAGCACTCGCACGCCGCCAGCCTAGTTGTGCTGACGTCTCGCGCGGGTGAGGGTGGGAGCTGTCCGACCGGGCCGCCGTACGACGGTCCCGGCACCGCAGGGGAGGAGGCGCAGGTGTCGCAGACGGAGCTGCCCTCGCGCGCCTCGGTCGTGATCGTCGGTGGCGGGGTCATGGGGCTCAGCACCGCCTACCACCTGGCCCGTGCCGGCGTCCCCGACGTCGTCCTCGTCGAGAAGGGCGAGCTCGGCTCCGGCTCGACGAGCAAGGCCGCCGGCGGCGTGCGCGCCCAGTTCTCCGATGCGGTCAACATCGAGCTCGGCGCCCGCAGCCTGCGCGTCTTCGAGAGGTTCGGGGCGCTCTTCGACCAGGAGATCGACCTGCACCAGGTCGGCTACCTGTTCCTCCTGGAACGCCCCGAGCACGTCGAGGCCTTCGAGAAGAACGTCGCCCTGCAGAACGAGCTGGGCGTGCCCAGCCGGCTCGTCGACGTCGCCGAGGCGAAGGCCCTCTCGCCCCTGATCAGCACCGAGGGGCTCCTCGCGGCGGCGTACTCGCCGACGGACGGGCACTGCACCCCCCGAGAGCGTCGTCAACGGCTACGCGGGCGCCGCGCGGCGTGCCGGCGCGTGCCTGGTCCGGCACTGCGCGGTCACCGCCATCGACTCCAGCGGGGGGGACCGTGACCCGGGTCGTGACCGAGCGGGGTGCGGTGGAGACCGGCACGGTCATCTGTACGGCGGGCGCCTGGTCGCAGCCGCTGGGCGCGATGGTCGGCGTCGAGCTGCCGGTGCAACCGCTGCGCCGGCAGGTCCTGACCACCCGACCGGTGCCCGGCCTGGACCCGCGGACACCGTTCACCATCGACTTCTCCACGTCGTTCTACTTCCACGGCGAGGGCCGGGGCCTGCTGCTGGGCATGTCCGACCCGCACGAGACCCCGGGCTTCAAGCTCACCGAGTCCGACGCCTGGCTGACCGGGCTCGGCGCCGCGATCGAGCGGCGCGCCCCCGGCATCGGCGAGCTCGGGCTCGGACCCGGCTGGGCCGGGCTCTACGAGATGACCCCGGACCACAACGCGCTGGTCGGCGAGGCGGAGGGAGTCTCCCGCTTCCTCTACGCCACCGGCTTCTCCGGCCACGGCTTCCTGATGGGACCGGCGATCGGTGAGGTGATGCGCGACCTGTACCTCGGCCGGCCGCCCGTCGTGGACGTCAGCCCGCTGACCGCGGGACGCTTCGCCGGCCCGGGTCTGCGTCCCGAGCTCAACATCGTCTAGCCCGACCACCCCCTTCGAGGCCCCGACCCAGAGCGTCACCAGAGGAGCACCCATGATCGGCACCATGCGACAGATCCCCAGCGGCTCGGCCCTGCACCGGCTCGCGCTCGACACGGCCACCCGCTGCGGGGTCGACGTGGGCGCCGTGGCCGGCGACGTGATGACCGTCTCGCCGGTCAACGGTGAACGGCTCGTCGACGTCGGCTGGAGCGACGGCGCCGCGGTCGACGACGCCGTCACCCGTGCCCAGGCAGCCTTCGTGCAGTGGCGCCGCGTCCCGGCCCCGGCCCGGGGTGCGCTAGTCAAGCGGCTCGGCGAGCTGCTGGCCGTGCACAAGGACGACCTCGCGACGCTGATCAGTCTCGAGGTCGGCAAGATCACCTCCGAGGCCCGCGGTGAGGTGCAGGAGATGATCGACATCTGCGACTTCGCGGTCGGCCTCTCCCGGCAGCTCTACGGCCGCACCATGCCCTCCGAGCGCCCGGGGCACCGGCTGATGGAGACCTGGCACCCGCTGGGCGTGGTCGGTGTCATCAGCGCCTTCAACTTCCCCGCAGCGGTGTGGTCCTGGAACACCGCGGTCGCCCTGGTGTGCGGCGACCCGGTCATCTGGAAGCCGTCGGAGCTGGCTCCGCTCACCGCACTCGCCAGCCACGCGATCCTGACCCAGGCGATCGCCGACTGCGGGGCGCCCGCCGACCTCACCCAGGTGCTCGTCGGGGGCGCGGACGTCGGCGAGGCGCTGGTGGACCACGCCGGCGTCGCCCTGCTCAGCGCGACCGGCTCGACCCGCATGGGCCGGGCGGTCGGACCGCGCGTCGCGGACCGCTTCGGCCGCTCGCTGCTCGAGCTCGGGGGCAACAACGCCGCGGTCGTGAGCCCGACCGCGGACCTCGACCTGACCACCCGCGGGGTGGTGTTCTCCGCGGCGGGCACGGCCGGCCAGCGGTGCACGACCATGCGCCGGGTCATCGCCCACCGCAGCGTCGTCGACGAGCTCACCGACCGCCTGTCCTCCGCCTACGCGCGCCTGCCGATCGGCAACCCCCTCGAGGACGGCACCCTGGTCGGGCCGCTCATCCACCGCGCTGCCTACGAGGGCATGGAGCGGGCCGTCGAGCAGGCCGTCGACGAGGGCGGCAAGCTCGTCGCCGGTGGTGGCCGCGACCTCGAGGAGGCCGCCCCCGACGCGTTCTACGCCCGGCCCGCAATCGTGCGCATCGACCGGCAGACCGACGTCGTGGCCCGCGAGACGTTCGCGCCGCTGCTCTACGTGCTGCCCTACGACGACTTCGAGGAGGCCGTCGCGCTGAACAACGCCGTACCCCAGGGGCTGTCCTCGAGCGTGTTCACCTCGGACCAGGCCGAGGCGGAGAAGTTCCTGTCCGCCGAAGGGTCCGACTGCGGGATCGTCAACGTCAACATCGGGACGTCCGGCGCCGAGATCGGTGGTGCGTTCGGCGGGGAGAAGGAGACCGGCGGTGGCCGCGAGTCGGGCTCCGACGCCTGGCGTGCCTACATGCGCCGGGCGACCAACACCGTCAACTACTCCGGCGAGCTGCCCCTCGCCCAGGGCGTGAGCTTCACGGTCTGACGGACGCAGGAAGACCGAGGTGACGTCGATGAGCACTGCCCGGACGGTGAGCAGCACCGAGCTGCGCACCCGGTTCGCAGCCCGCCTCTCGCAGCTGTACGGCGCCGAGGTGCCCGCCTACCGGACGCTGGTCGAGGTCTCCCAGGAGGTGAACCAGCGCGTCGTCGCGCGCGAGGGCGCCGAGGCCGAGCGCCTGGGCAGCATCGACCGGGTCACCGCGGAACGGCACGGCGCGATCCGGGTGGGCACGCCCCGGGAGCTGGCCCAGGTGGCCCGGGTGTTCGGTGCCCTGGGCATGACGCCGTGCGGGTTCTACGACCTGCGCGACGCGGCGCCGGCCGCGATCCCCGTCGTCTCGACCGCCTTCCGTCCCCGGGACCGTGCCGAGCTGGCCGCGAACCCGTTCCGGGTGTTCACCTCGATGCTGGTCCCCGAGGACCGACGGTTCTTCGACCCGGACCTCGAGGAGCGGCTGCGCAGGTTCCTGGCCGCCCGGGAGCTCTTCCCCGCCGAGCTCCTGGCCCTGGCGGACGTCGCGCTCGAGCACGGCGGGCTCCCGGCCGCCGACGCGGACCGGTACCTCGACCTGGCCGCCGGCTCCTTCGCGCTCTCCACCGATCCGGTCGACCGGGCCTGGTACACCGAGCTCGAGCACGTCTCCGGCGTCGCGGCCGACATCGGCGGGGTGACGTCGACGCACGTCAACCACCTCACCCCCCGGGTGCTCGACATCGACGACCTCTACACGTCCATGCAGGCCCGCGGGATCGAAATGATCGACGAGATCCAGGGGCCGCCGCGGTGGGACGGCCCGGACGTGCTGCTGCGGCAGACCTCGTTCCGCGCCCTGGCCGAGCCGCGCACCTTCTCCGAGGCCGACGGGACGCTCGCGCAGGGGGCGCTGCGGGTCAGGTTCGGCGAGGTCGAGGCCCGGGGCATCGCGCTCACCCCGGCCGGCCGGGACCGCTACGACGAGCTGGTCGCCGAGGTGGACCGGCGGCTGGCCGACGACCCCGGGAGCCGCCGCGCCGACGTGGCACCGCAGGTGTGGAGCGAGGGGCTGCCGGCCACGGAGCGCGGCCTGTGCCTGGCCGGTCTGGGCTTCTTCACGTTCCGCGTCGACGGCGACGTCGCGGCCGGGCGCACGACCCGGGAGCAGGGTGCCGCGCTGGCGCAGGGGGACCTCGACACGCTGGTCCGCGCCGGCGTGCTGCACCCCGACCCGATCGTCTACGAGGACTTCCTGCCGCGCTCGGCGGCCGGCATCTTCGCCTCGAACCTGACCGGCGGCGGGGCCGTGGACGCCGAGCAGGGCGGGGCCGAGCGCGACGCGGACTGGATGGCCGACGTGATGGGCCGGCCGGTCGACGTGCCCGAGGAGGTCTACGCCCGGGAGGCGGCAGCGTCCCTCCGCGCGGCCGAGCAGGTCCTGGGTCGCCGGATCGGCCCCGCGACGGGAGCTGGCGTGCCGCAGGACGGGTGACCTACCCGTTCCGGGGGCGCAGCCGGGTGGCGCGGGGGAGCCTCCGGTCCATGCGCACGCGGTCCGTGCGGGCTGTCGACGCACCGGCCGGGCCGCCGTACCGTGGTGGGGAGGAGAGGGCGATGACGACGGAGCGCGCCACGTGCGTGGTGGTCGGCGGCGGTCCCGCCGGCATGGTGCTGGGCCTGCTGCTCGCGCGGGCCGGGGTCGAGGTGCAGGTGCTCGAGAAGCACCGGGACTTCCTGCGCGACTTCCGGGGCGACACGGTGCACCCCTCCACCCTGGAGCTGGTCGACGAGCTCGGGCTGGGGGACCGCTTCGGCAGCCTGCCGTACAGCCAGGTGGACAAGGTCGAGTTCCCGGCCGGGGAGGGCCGCACCGTGGTGGTGGCCGACTTCCGCGGGCTCCGGGTCCGGCACCCGTACGTCGCGATGGTGCCGCAGTGGGACCTGCTCGACCTGCTCGCCGACGCCGCGAAGGAGGAGCCGACCTTCACGCTGCGGATGAGCACCGAGGTGACCGGCCTGGTCCGGGAGGCCGGCCGGGTCCGCGGGGTGGTGTACCGCGCGCCGGACGGCGCCACCGGACAGGTCCGCGCGGACCTGGTGGTGGCGTGCGACGGCCGGTGGTCGGTCGTCCGGCAGCGGGCCGACCTGCGGCCGCACGAGTACCGTGTCCCGCTCGACGCCTGGTGGTTCCGCCTCCCGCGGACGTCCCAGGACAGCCAGAACGCCCTCACCCCGCGCGCGGGTCCGGGTCGGTTCGCCGTGGTGATCCCGCGTACCGACTTCCTCCAGATCGCCTACGTCGCCCGCAAGGGCACGGATCCCCAGCTGCGCGGCCGCGGGATCGAGTCGTTCCGGCACGACGTCGCGGACCTGATGCCGGAGCTCGCGGACCGGGTCGGCGCCATCGCCTCGATGGACGACGTGTTGCACCTCGACGTGCGGCTGAACCGGCTCCGGCGCTGGCACGTGGACGGCCTGCTGTGCATCGGCGACGCGGCGCACGCCATGTCACCGGTCGGCGGCGTCGGGATCAACCTGGCGGTGCAGGACGCGGTGGCGGCCGCGACCCTGCTGGCGGGCCCGTTGCTGCGGGGCGCGGTGACCACGCGTGAGCTCGCGGCCGTGCGGAGGCGCCGGCTGTCGGCGACGGTCGCGGTCCAATCCCTGCAGCGGATGATGCACCGGGGCCTGGTGCAGCCGATCCTGGACGGACGGCGCCTGGGGCCACCCGCGCCGGTGCTCGCGGTGCTCGAGCACGTCCCGCGTGCGTCGTACCTGACGGCCTACCTGATCGGGGTCGGGATCCGGCCCGAGCACGCGCCGCCGTTCGCGGCCCGCCCCACCCCCGGGGTCCCGGTCGCGGACCGCAGGAGGGTCGGTCCGAGCCGCCTCGCGAGCCGCCTGCCCGGCCGCCGGCTGGCCCGGTGACCCGCGGGCGGATCCTCAGTCCGCACCGCTGTCCCGGTCGGCGAGAAAGGCCATCCAGGCGGCGTCGCCGGAGCTGATCCGGTCGACCTCCTCGCCGGCGTCGCAGCGGAGCAGCGCCACCGTGACCGTCGTCGGGTGCCGGGCGAGCACGCGCCAGACGCCGCCGGACTGCTGCCACCGGAGCAGGGTGTCGACCAGATCCTGGCCCGTGCCGCCGTCGTCCCGCACCTGTCCGCCACCTCCGGCCGCGTCGTTGATCACCGTGGGCCCAGTGTCCCGCAGGACCGCGTCCCTCAGGATCGCCGGACCGGGCCGAGCTCACGCGCGCCGAACACCCGGGCCAGCCGCCGACGGCCGCGTTCCCCCTGGACCGGCTGGTCGAGGAGGGACTCCTCGACGCGGTCCACCAGCGGCTCTCGGGGCGCACCGGTCCGGGTGCCGGTAGACCGTCGAAGCTGTACCTGCGGTCCGCGCACGAGGTGGAGGTGTCGTTGCCGCAACGTCGCTACGAGCCGGCCGCCGCGCTGCTTGCGGCCGCCATCGAGGAGGCCGAAGCCCAGGCCGACCGGTCCGCGAGGCGGTCGCCGACCGGGCGCGCGACGCGGGTCGGCAGAGGGGCCGGACGGCCGGGACGAGCGACCCGGTGCGGGTCCTCGAGGCACACGGCTTCGAGCCGCGGTCGGAGCAGGGGCCGTCCGGCTGGGCAACTGCCCGTTCCACCACCTCGCCCGGCGGCACACCGACCTGGTCTGCGGGATGAACCTGCACCTGCTGCAGGGGCTGCTCGAGGGGCTCGGGGCGGCGTACACAGCCACCCTGGCACCGAGTCCGGACCACTGCTGCGTGGTGCTCGAACCGGTCTGACGGCCCGTGCGGGGCGGTCGGTGAACGTGCAATCATGCGGGGACGAGTGGAACTGCAGGGAGTTGCGCGTGGACCTCAACGGGCGCGGCCCGGACGTGGCAGCCGTGGCGAAGCTGTTGGACGCTGCTGAGGCCTCCCCTCCGGTCGAGGCCGTCGAGGCGGTCACCCGCGAGCTGGGCGAGGCCCTCGGCGCCGCGGCCGTGTCGTTCCTGATCGCCGACCTGTCGGGGCGTGCGGTCGTGCGGCTCGTGCACGTGGAGGTGTGGAGCGCCCGGGAGCCGGACGGCGGCGCGAGCCTCTCGAGCGGGGAGCGCCGGGAGGCGGCCGAGTCCGCGACCGTGATGCCGTTCGACGGCGGTCCGACCGAGCAGGCGGTCCGCACCCAGCAGGTGATGGTGCTGCCCCCGGACGGGGCTCCCGCCGGGTTCGAGGGCGCGGCGCTCTGGCGGGTGCTGGCCCCGGTGACCGAGCGCGGGGAGGTGATCGGCCTCCTGGAGTTCCTGCTCCCGGAGGAGCCCGCGTCGGAGACGGTGCGTGAGATCAGGAGCCTGGCGCACATGCTGGCGTTCGTCGTCATCGCCAACCGCCGGCACACCGATCTCTACGAGTGGCGGCAGCGCACCCGCCCGCTCAGCCTGTCGGCGGAGATCCAGCACCGGTTGCTGCCCGGACCACAGACCTGCGAGGCCGGGGCGTTCACGCTGGCCGGGTGGCTGGAGCCGGCCGCCGGGATCGCCGGCGACACCTTCGACTTCAGCCTGGCGCGCGACCTGCTGCACCTGTCCATCACCGACGCGATGGGGCACGGCGTGGCCGCCGCGCTGAACGCCACCCTGTGCGTCGGGAGCCTGCGCAACGCGCGCAGCGAGGGCACGTCGCTGCTCGGCCAGGTCGCCTCGACGAACACCGCGCTGGTGCAGCACGCCGGGAACGCCGGGCTGGAGGACTTCGTCACGGGGCTGGTGGGCCGCCTCGACCTGCGCACGGGGTCGCTCGAGATGGTCAACGCCGGCCACGTCGCGCCCTACCTCGCACGAGCGGCACAGGTCACCGCCCTCGACCTGCCGGTCGACCTCCCGCTGGGGCTGTTCCCCGACTCCGCCTACCGCAGCAGCAGCACGCCCCTGCAACCCGGTGACCGGCTCGTGCTGGTCACGGACGGGATGCTGGAGCGGAACGCCGCCCACGTCGACCTGGAGTCGGCGATCCGGGAGACGCGCACCCTGCACCCGCGCGAGGCGGTCCGCGCGTTGGCCGACCGCACCCTGGTCGCCACCGGACGCGACCTCAAGGACGACGCCACCATCCTGTGTCTCGACTGGCACGGTGGGCACGGCGCCGACCGCCACACCGACCAGGGAGCCGACGTGGCCCGCGCGAGCGGTCCGACGTCCTGACCGTCACCCACGGGTCACGACCCGGACGGGGACCTGTGCCGGTCGAACCGGGCCCACACCGACTTCGCGCCGTCCGAGGCGGTGCTGGATCCCCAGCGCTGGCTCAGCGCCGCCACGATGGCCACGCCACGACCTCGGGTGTCCATCACCTGGGCGATGACCATGAGCGGGGCGAGGGGTGACCCGTCACGGACGGTGAGCAGCAGCGACGTCGGGTCCCCGCGCAGGATCACGGTGAAGGGCGTCCGGGCGTGGCGGATCGCGTTGGTCGCGAGCTCGCTGACGACCAGGCGCACGTCCTCGACGAGGTCGGGGAGGTGGTGCTCCTCCAGGTGCGCGGTGACGAACTCGCGGGCCATGGCGGCGCTGGCGCTGTTGCTGGCGAACTCGGCCTGTTGCACCCATGACGAGACCTTCTCCACGGCTCGACCCCAAACGTCGTCGATGTTTCCCGCATCACCTGCCCCCAGTGGGCCGGGCAGAGCGGGGTCCGGGCAACGACCAAGCCGGTCTCGAACTCTACGCGCCAGAGTGACGCAGGAGGCCAGCCACCCGGTTTGCCCCGGGATCGTCTAGCCCAGGCGAGATCGCCCCGCACGGGGAGTTCGCCGGGGCGGGCTCTAGGAGTCGCCGGGCTGGGTACTCCCCGTCAATGGACACCCACACCACTGCCGTTCTCCTCGACATCGACGGGACGCTCGTGGACTCGACCTACCACCACGCCCTCGCCTGGCACCGGGCCTTCACCCGCCTGGACGGCGACCGGCCCGCCCTGTGGCAGATCCACCGCTCGATCGGCATGGGCGGCGACAAGCTCGTCGCGCACGTGGCGGACGAGGAGGTCGAGGAGCAGCACGGCGACGCCCTGCGGGACGCATGGCGTCGGGAGTACGTCGCGGTGCGCTCCGAGGTGCGGCCGCTGCCGGGAGCCGCCGACCTGGTCCGGGCCGTGTCGGACGGCGGGATCCGGGTCGCACTGGCCTCCTCCGGGGACCCGGAGTTCGCCCGCGAGGCGGTCGACCTGCTCGGGGTCGGCGACCTGGTCGAGGTGCTGACCACCTCCGAGGACGCCGAGGGCTCCAAGCCCGAGCCGGACCTGATCGGCGTGACCCTGGACCGGCTCGGCGGCGTCGAGCGGGCCGTGTTCGTCGGGGACACGCCGTACGACGTGGAGGCGGCGCGCCGGGCCGGCATGGGATGCATCGGGCTGCTGTCCGGCGGGTTCGCCGCCGGCGAGCTCACGGACGCCGGGGCGCTCCTGGTGGCCGAGGCGCCGGCAGACCTGGTCGGCCTGCACTGGCCGTCGTACCTCTCGCGGCTCTGAGCCCGGAGCCGCCGCGGCTCAGCCGCCGGCGACCGCCACGAGCGCAGGAACCAGGATCTGCTAGCCGGGCACGGTGTCGCCGTCGGGCAGCAGCCGCCCGATGCCCCGGGCCGCCACCTGCAACGCGCTGACCAGGCGGGGACGTCCGGTGCGCAGGGACGGCACCACGATCCCCAGCGAGGCCACGACCCGCGGCCCGCTGCGCACCGGGACGGCCACCGAGCAGCCGCCCAGGCTCATCTCCTCGACGGTCGTGGCGTAGTCGTCGCGCAGCACCCGCGCGAGCTGGCGGCGCAGCACGCCCGGCTGGGTGACGGTGTACGGCGTGAGCCGGGTCAGGTGCTCCATCACGTGCTGCTGCACGTCCTCGGGGGCGTGCGCGAGGAGCACCTTGCCGACGCCGGTGGCGTGCATCGGCAGCCGGGAGCCGATCGTGCTGAGGATCGGCACCGAGGTGTGCCCGCGCAGCCGGTCGAGGTAGAGCACCTCGGTGCCGTCCCGCACCGCGAGGTGCACGGTGGCCAGCGTCGCGCCGTACAGGTCGTGGAGGTAGGGCGAGGCCAGCTCGCGCAGCCCGGTCTGGGCCGGCGCCAGCAGGCCGAGGTCCCACAACCGCCGGCCGATGGCGTACTGACCGGTGCGGGTCCGGACCAGCGCGCCCCACGCGACCAGCTCGCCGACCAGCCGGTGGGCGGTCGGCAGCGGCAGGCCGGCCCGCTCCGCGAGCTCACTGAGGGTCAGCCGCCGGTGCTCGGCGTCGAACGCGGCGAGCAGCGCCAGCGCCCTGCTCGTGACGCTGGCGCCGGGCTGCGCGGAGTGTCCGGCCATCCCGTCAGTGTGCACCCGGCTTCCACTGGACGGAAGTCGCGGATGGTGTCGGTCGGCCCCGCGAGGCACACTCGCCGCACCACCTCCACGAGAAAGGCGCTCCGGTGACCGAGCTCGAGACCCAGGCCGCGATCAGCGACGAGATCGCCGCGATCGGCAAGGCGTACGACGCCGCCGGCGCCGTCGAGACGCAGCCGCGGACCGACTACCCGCCGTACCGCTCCAGCCTGCTGCGGCACCCCACCAAGGACCTGCACCACGCCGACCCGGAAGGGGTCGAGCTGTGGGCGCCCTGCTTCGGCGAGCGCGACATCGACCCGCTCGAGGCGGACCTGACGATCCAGCACGGCGGTGACCCGGTGGGGGAGCGGATGGTGGTGACCGGACGGGTGCTCGACGGCGACGGCCGCCCGGTGCGCCGCCAGCTCGTGGAGGTGTGGCAGGCCAACGCCGGCGGCCGCTACGTGCACAAGCGCGACCAGCACCCGGCCGCCCTGGACCCGAACTTCACCGGCGTCGGCCGCTGCCTGACCGACGACCAGGGCGTCTACCGGTTCACCACGATCAGGCCGGGGCCCTACCCCTGGCGCAACCACCGCAACGCCTGGCGGCCCGCGCACATCCACTTCTCGCTGTTCGGCACCGAGTTCACCCAGCGGATGGTGACCCAGATGTACTTCCCGGGCGACCCGCTGTTCGCGCTCGACCCGATCTACCAGTCGGTCGTGGACCCGGTGGCCCGCGAGCGGCTGGTGGCGACGTACGACCACGACCTGACCCAGCCCGAGTGGAGCACCGGCTACCGCTGGGACATCGTGCTCACCGGCTCGCACCGCACCCCGCTGGAGGACGCATGACCACCGCCACCCCGGGCCAGACCGTCGGCCCGTTCTTCCACTACGCGCTGCCGTACGCCGGGGACCGTGACCTGGTCGCGCCGGGGACGCCGGGCGCGGTCCGCCTGCACGGCACGGTGCGCGACGGCGCCGGCGCGGCGGTCCCGGACGCCCTGGTGGAGCTCTGGCAGGCCGACCCGCAGGGCCGCGTCGTGCAGCAGCAGGGCTCGCTGCGCCGTGACGGGCACACGTTCACCGGCTTCGGCCGGGCGAGCACCGACCGGACGGGGGAGTACACCTTCACCACGCTGCCGCCCGGCGGCGTCGACGGCGGGCTGCCGTTCTTCGCGCTCACGGTCTTCGCGCGCGGGCTGCTCAACCGGCTGTTCACCCGCGCCTACCTGCCGCTGTCCGGCGCCGCCCCGGACGCCCTGCTCGGCTCCGTCGCCGAGGACCGCCGCCCGACGCTGCTCTGTGAGCCCGACGAGCACGGCTACCGCTTCGACGTGCGGCTGATGGGCGAGGGGGAGACCGTCTTCCTGCGCTATCCGGGACACTGAGCGGGTGAGCGCACTCCTGTGGCCCGGCGACGACCGGGCCGGCGACCTGATGTCCGACGCAGCGGTGCTCGCGGCGATGGTGGACCTCGAGCGGGCGTGGCTGGCGGCGCTGGTCGCCTCCGGCATCGCGCCCGCGTCTGCCCGGCACGACCTGGCCGGGCTGGTCGGTGCCGGCGACCTGCCCGCGCTCGCCGCGGCCGCGGAGTCCGGCGGCACCCCGGTGCTGCCCCTGGTGGAGCTGCTGCGCGACCGGCTGGGTGACGGTGAGCCGGCCCGGTGGCTGCACAGGGGGCTGACCAGCCAGGACGTCGTCGACACGGCGCTGGTGCTGGCCGCCCGGGACGCCGTGGCCGCGGTGCGCGGCTCGCTGCGCACACAGGCGGACGCGCTCGTCGCGCTGGTCGAGCGGCACCGCGGCACCGCGATGGTGGCGCGGACGCTGACCCAGCACGCGGTGCCCACCACCTTCGGGCTCAAGGCCGCCGGCTGGCTGACCGGCGTCCTCGACGCCGTCGACGAGCTGGCCGGGCTCCGGTTCCCGGTCCAGCTCGGCGGCGCCGCGGGCACCATGGCCGCGGCGGTCGAGCTCGGCGGCCCGGAGGCCTCGATGGACTGCTACGCCGCCACGGTCGAGGCGCTCGGGCTCGGCAAGGACTCGCTCTGGCACACCCGGCGCACCACGATCACCCGTCTCGGCGACGCCGCCGTCCGCTGCACCGACGGCTGGGGACGGATCGCCAACGACGTGCTCACCCTGTCCCGGCCGGAGGTCGGCGAGCTCTCCGAGGGCACCGGCGGCGGGTCCTCGACGATGCCGCACAAGGCCAACCCGGTGCTCTCGACGCTGGTCCGGCGCGCCGCGCTCGCGGCACCCGGCCTCGCCGCCACCCTGCACGTCGCGGCCGCCGAGCAGGTCGACGAGCGCGCCGACGGCGGCTGGCACGCCGAGTGGGCGACGCTGGCCACGTTGCTGCGCCGCACGGTCGTCGCCGGCGCCCAGACCGCCGACCTGCTGACCGGGCTGCGGGTGCACGCCGACCGGATGGCCGGCACCCTCGCGGGCGCCCACGACGACGTCCGCGCCGAGCAGCGCACGATGGCCGCGCTCGCCGGCCACCCACCTCACGACGAGTACCTCGGGCACAGCGCCGTCCTGGTGGACGGGGTCCTCGCCCGGGCCGCGCGCGTCCGACAAGGAGCCCCCGCATGACCGTCACCGCCGTCCGCCTCGGTGGACGCCCCGACCTCCCGCTGCTGGTCCTCGGGCCCTCGCTCGGCACGTCGGCCACGACCCTGTGGTCCGCCGCGGCGGAGCACCTGGCCCGCAGCTTCCAGGTCGTCGCCTGGGACCTTCCCGGCCACGGCACCAACCGGTTCCCGCTGCCCGAGGACGAGCCACTGACCGTGGCCCGGCTGGCCGCCGACGTGCTCGAGCTCGTGGACAGCCTGGTCGACGGCTTCGGGCCCGCGCGGTTCCACTACGCCGGCGACTCGGTCGGCGGCGCGGTCGGCCTGCAGCTGCTGCTCGACGCGCCGCACCGGGTCTCCAGCGCCACGCTGCTGTGCACCGGCGCCCGGATCGGCTCTCCCGAGAGCTGGCAGGAGCGGATCGGGACCGTCCGGGCCTCGGGCACGCCCGCCCTGGTCGGCGCCTCCGCCTCCCGCTGGTTCGGGCCCGGGTTCCTGGACCGCGAGCCCGAGCGCGGCTCGGCGCTGCTGCACGCGCTGCAGGACGCCGACGACGCCGGCTACGCCGCGGTCTGCGAGGCGCTGGCCACGTTCGACGTACGCGAGCGGCTCTCGGAGATCAAGGTGCCGGTGCTCGCGGTGGCGGGGTCCGCGGACGAGGTGACGCCGCCGAGCGGCCTGGCCCTGGTCGCCGAGGGCGTGGCCGAGGGCCGGCTGGTGGTCCTCGACGGCGTCGGGCACCTCGCGCCCGTCGAGGCCCCCGAGGTCGTCGCCCGGCTGGTCCGCGCGCAGGCGTACGGCGCCCCGGAGCGGGACCACCTGACCGTCGAGCAGGTCCGCGCGCAGGGGATGCAGGTGCGCCGCGCGGTGCTCGGCACCGAGCACGTCGACCGGGCCACGGCCGCGGCCACCGATTTCACCTCGGACTTCCAGGAGTTCATCACGGAGTACGCCTGGGGCGGGATCTGGACCCGCCCCGGCCTCGACCGGCGGGCCCGCTCCCTGGTCACCCTGACCGCGCTGGTCGCCCGCGGCCACCACGAGGAGCTCGCGATGCACGTGCGGGCCGCCCGCACGAACGGCGTCAGCGTCGACGAGATCAAGGAGCTGCTGCTGCAGACCGCGATCTACTGCGGCGTTCCTGACGCCAACACCGCCTTCCGGATCGCGCAGAAGGTGCTGGGGGAGCTCGGCGAGGCCTGAGCCGCGCGACCGGTCAGCCGGGCCCGTCCGGGGCCGGGCCGCTGGACGCGCGCACCACGAGGTGCGTGGGCAGCACCCGCGCCGGGGTGTCCCGGGTGCCGGTGGACGACTGCTGGCCGAGGCCGGCGATCGCGTGCGCGCCCGCCTCCTCGGTCCGCTCGGCCAGGGTGGTGAGCGGCGGGTGGCAGAAGTCCGAGCCGAACACGTTGTCGAAGCCCACCACGCTGACCTGCTCGGGGACCGCGACGCCGCGGGCGGACAGCCGCGTGAGCACCCCGATGGCCAGCATGTCGTTGTGCGCCACGACCGCCGTGGCCCGGTGCGCGAGCACCGCGTCGGCGGCCGCCGGTCCCGAGGCCAGGATCGGGAGGTAGGGGCCGAAGCGGGTCGCCTCCAGGCCGTGCTCGCGGGCCGCCGCGCGCAGGCCGGCCCAGCGGCGCGCGCCCGACCAGGACTCGGCCGGCCCGCCCAGGAACACGAACGACCGGTGCCCGTGCGCGGCGAGGTGCGCGACGATCTGCCGGGTGCCGTCGTCGTAGTCGGCGACCACGCTGGCCAGGCCGGTGCAGGCCCGGTTGACCAGCACCACGCGGTTGAGCTCGGCGGTCCGCCGGAGCACCGGGTCGGGCATCCGGGAGGCCATCAGCACGAAGCCGTCCACAGCCGGGCCGAGGCGACGGACGAGCTGCTCCTCGTGGGCCGGGTTCTCCTGGGCGTCGGCCAGCACCAGGGTCAGCCCCGCCTGCGCGGCGGCCCGCTCCGCGCCCTTGATCACCCCGGCGAAGTAGGGGTTGGTGATGTCGGGGACCACCAGCGCGACGGTGTTGCTGCGCCCGGACTCGAGTGCTTGGGCGGCCGGGTTGGGCGCGTAGCCCAGCCGCTCGGCCACCGCGAGGACGTGGTCGCGGGTGGCCGCGTTGACCCGGCCGGGACGGGTGAACGCCCGCGAGACGGTGGACGCGGCCACCCCCGCCTCGCGCGCGACGTCGGTGATCGTCGGGCGGCGCCGGGGGGCCGTCGGGGTCATCTGGACAGCGTATGGCAACTTTTGGCAAACGATTGCCAGTGATCACCGTCACTCCTAGCGTCACGGGCAACCGAGCGGCTGAGACGCCCGCCACATCCCGGAAGAGGCTCACATGGACACCACGACCGAACGGCGCCGGACTCCCGGCAAGGCCGCGCTGGCCGCCTGGAGCGGCAGCGCCCTCGAGTACTACGACCTGGCGATCTACGGCACCGCCGCGGCGCTGGTCTTCCCGAAGATCTTCTTCCCCGCGGGCAACGACTCCGCGGCCACCATCGCCGCGTTCGCGACCTTCGGCGTGGCGTACGTCGCCCGCCCGATCGGCTCGTTCGTGATGGGCCACATCGGCGACCGGCTGGGCCGCAAGAAGGTGATGGTGGGCACCCTGCTGCTCATGGGTGTCTCGACCTTCCTGGTCGGCTGCCTCCCGACGTACCCCCAGGTCGGGCTGCTCGCCCCCGCCCTCCTCGTGCTGCTCCGGCTCCTCCAGGGCCTCTCGGCCGCGGGCGAGCAGGCCGGCGCCAACTCGATGTCCTTCGAGCACGCGCCCGACGACCGGCGCGGCTTCTTCACCAGCTTCACGCTCAGCGGCACCCAGGGCGGCCAGGTGCTGGCCCCGGCGATCTTCCTGCCGCTCGCCGCGATCCTGCCCGAGGACCAGCTGCTCAGCTGGGGCTGGCGGGTGCCGTTCTGGGCCAGCGCGCTCGTGGTCGTGCTCGGTCTGGTGATCCGGACCCGGCTCGACGAGACCCCCGCCTTCGAGCACGACGTCGTCGAGGCCGAGGTCACCCGGGCGCCGCTGGCCGAGCTGTTCGCGCACCACTGGAAGGGCGTCCTGCGGGTCTTCTTCGCGGCGTTCATCGCGATGGTCAACACGATGTTCCAGGTCTTCGCGCTCAACTTCGCGACGTCGGAGGACTACGGCATCCAGATCAGCAGCTCGACGATGCTGTGGCTGGCGATCGTGGCCAACCTGGTCGCCATCGCGACCATCCCGTTCTGGGCCCGGCTCTCGGACCGCGTCGGCCGCAAGCCGGTGTTCGTCACCGGACTGCTCGGCAGCGCCGTGCTGGTCACCGCGTTCCTCGCCGCGATCGCCTCCGGCAGCGTGGTGCTCACCTTCGTGCTCGGCGTGCTGCTCGCCGGTGTCGTCTACTCGATGCCGAACGCGGTGTGGCCGGCCACCTACGCGGAGTACTTCCCCACCAAGGTCCGGCTGTCCGGGATGGCGATCGGCACCCAGTTCGGGTTCGCGCTCGCCGGCTTCACCCCCACCATCGCCGGTGCGCTGATGGCCGGCGAGGCCGACAACTGGGTCCGGGTGGCCGCGATGGCCTCGGGTGCCTGCGTGATCTCCGCGATCGCCGTGGCGACCGGTCCCCGCGACACCCACCTGGTGCCGACCTCCGAGCTCGGCGCCCGCACCACCCGCGCCCGTGCGGTCCAGGTGCCGGCATGAGCCGGCCGCTGGTCGCGGTCCTCAACGGGCCCAACCTCAACCTGCTCGGCCGGCGGGAGCCCGCGCTCTACGGCCACGAGACGCTCGCCGACGTCGAGGAGCTGTGCCGGCGCACCGCCGACCGGCACGGCTGCGACGTCGACCTGCGGCAGACCAACCACGAGGGCGTCCTGGTGGACTGGGTGCAGGAGCTGCGGGAGAGCGCGGCCGGCTTCGTGGTCAACGCCGGCGCCTACACCCACACGTCGATCGCGCTGCGCGATGCGCTGGTGACCGTTCCCGGGCCGGTGGTCGAGGTGCACCTCACCAACGTGCACGCCCGCGAGGACTTCCGCCACCGGTCCTACCTCGCCGACGTCGTGGCGGCCGTCGTCGCCGGGCTCGGGCCCGCCGGCTACGCCGCCGCGGTGGAGTACGTCGCCACCCGGGCGACCCGGTCGGCGGTGGCGCCCGCATGAGCGCCGACCGGGCGTCGTACCTGCTCGGGCTGGTGGGTGAGGGCATCGCCGCCTCGCTGACGCCGGCGATGCAGGAGCGGGAGGGCCGCGAGTCCGGGCTCGAGGTGACCTACCGCCTCCTCGACGCGACCGAGCGGGGGTTCGGGGTCGACGACCTGCCCGCGCTGCTCACCTGGGCTCAGCGGCTCGGCTTCGACGGGCTCAACGTCACCCACCCGTTCAAGCAGGCCGTGGTGCCGCTCCTCGACGAGCTGTCCGAGGACGCCGCCGACCTCGGCGCGGTCAACACCGTGGTCTTCCGGGACGGCCGGCGCCTCGGCCGCAACACCGACTGGTCGGGCTACGGCCGCGCGTTCCGCCGGGTGCTCCCGGACGCCGTGGAGGACCGGGTGGTCCTCGTCGGCGCCGGCGGAGCGGGCGTGGCGGTCGGCTACGGCCTGCTGGAGCAGGGCGCCGTGCACGTCTCGGTCCTGGACGCCGACCGGGACCGGGCCGACGCCTGCGCGGTGCGGCTGGCCAAGCGCTTCGGTGACGACCGGGTCGGCGTCGCCGGCGACCTCGAGCAGGCCCTCGCGGACGCCCAGGGGCTGGTCAACGCCACCCCGGTCGGGATGGTCGGCCACCCCGGCACGTCGGTGCCCCCACGGCTGCTGCGCCCGGACCTCTGGGTCTCCGACGTCGTCTACTTCCCGCTCGAGACCGAGCTGGTCGCGCTGGCCCGGGGCCGTGGCTGCCGGGTGGTGCCCGGCGGCGGGATGGCCGTGCACCAGGCGGTGGGGGCGTTCGAGTACTTCACCGGCCGGGTGGCGGACCCGGACCGCATGGCCCGGCACTTCGAGGAGCTGACCGCCTGATGCGCACCGGGATCGCCACCCTGTCGGTCCGCGGACGGCTGCTGGACAAGCTGCCCGCGATCGCGGCCGCCGGGTTCGACGGCATCGAGGTCTTCGACAACGACCTGGTCGCCTGCCCGGCGCCGCCCCGCGAGGTCGCCGCCCGCTGCGCCGACCTCGGCCTGGCCGTCGACCTGTTCCAGCCGGTGCGGGACGCCGCCGGCGTGGCCCCCGAGGAGTTCGGGCGCACGCTGCACCGGGTGCGGGCCAAGCTCGCGGTCGCGGCCGAGCTCGGGGCACCGGTGGTGCTGGCCTGCTCGCACGTCGGGGACGCCTCGGTCGACGACCCCGACCTGCTCGCCGAGCAGCTGCACGCCCTGGGGGAGGCGGCGTCCGAGCACGGGATCACCCTCGCCTACGAGGCGCTCGCCTGGGGACGGCACGTCCACCGGGTCGGGCAGGCCTGGGAGGCGGTGCAGCGCGCCGGCCATCCGGCGGTGACGCTGGCCGTCGACACCTTCCACATGCTCGCTCGCGGCGACGACGGCAGGGCGCTCGCCGGCGTCCCCGGCGACCGGATCGGCTTCGTGCAGGTCGCCGACGGCCCGCTGCTGCGCATGGACCTCCTCGAGTGGAGCCGGCACTTCCGCTGCTTCCCCGGCCAGGGCGTCCTCGACGTCGCCGGCGTGGTCGCCGCCAGCCTCGAGGCGGGCTACCGCGGACCGGTCTCGCTCGAGGTCTTCAGCGACGTGGTCCGGGAGGCGGACCCGTTCCTCACCGCCCGCGACGGCTACCGCTCGCTGGTCTTCCTCGAGGACCAGCTCGCGTCCCGGCTCCGCGACCCGGCGGCCGCGGCCGTCACCGCGCAGCCGCCGGCGCCGACCCGCACCGACCTCGCGTTCGTCGAGCTCGCCAACCCCGACGGCTCGCCCGAGCCCGCCGCGTTGCTGGAGTCCCTCGGCTTCGTGCGCTCCGGCGAGCACCGCAGCAAGCCGGTGTCGATGTGGCGCAACGGGGACGCGTGCGTCGTCCTCAACGACACCCGCGGAGGCAGCCGGTGGCACGCCCTCGGCGTGGTCACGCCCGAGGTCGCGACGGTCGCCGCCCGGGCCAAGGCGCTGCTGTGGCCCGCGGTCGACCGGACCCGCGGGGCGGGCGAGGCGCGGCTCCCCGGCATCACCTCCCCGTCCGGCGTGCACGTGTTCGTGAGCGCGGCAGCCGGCGCGGAGGACGACTGGCGCGGCGACTTCGTGCCGGCGGCCGACGTGCCGCACGCCGGCTGGTCCGGCCTGGACCACGTGGGGATCGCCGTACCGGCGGAGCGGCTCAACGAGGAGGTTGGCTTCCTGCGCACGGTCTTCGACCTCCAGCCCGCACCGGTCGAGGAGTTCTGGGAGCCGCAGGGCCGGCTGCGCAGCCGGGCCCTGCGACCCGCGCACGGCGACACCCGCCTGGTGATCAACGTCGAGGACGTCCGGTCCCGGCAGCCCCGCGAGGGCATCACCCAGGTGGCGTTCGGCTGCGAGGACCTGCTGGCCCAGGTGCGGCTGCTGCGCGGCCGCGGGGTCCGGCTGATGGCGGTGCCCGACAACTACTACGTCGACCTCGCGGCGCGCTTCGACCTGCCCGAGGAGACCGTCGCCGAGCTCCGTGAGCACGGTGTGCTCTACGACCGGGCCGGCGACGGCGAGCTGCTGCACGTCTACACCGACGTGCTGGCCACCGGCTTCTACGTCGAGCTGCTCGAGCGTCGCGGCGGGTACGACGGCTACGGCAGCGCGAACACGCACGTGAGGTTGGCAGCGCAGCCGGCCTCCTCCTAGAATGTTCGGATAGAGAATATTTGTTCGCATCACGCACAAGTGAGGCTCTCCGCATGACTTCTTCGTTCGTGTACGCCGCCACGCGGACCCCGTTCGGCCGCTTCGGCGGCGCGCTCGCCGAGGTCCGCCCCGACGACCTCGCGGCCGCGGCGCTGACCGGGCTGCTGGCCAAGGTCCCCGCCCTCGACCCGGCCGGGATCGGCGACGTGGTGTGGGGCAACGCCAACGGCGCCGGGGAGGACAACCGCAACGTCGGCCGGATGGCGGTGCTGCTGGCCGGGCTGCCGGTGTCCGTCCCGGCGACCACGGTCAACCGGCTGTGCGGCTCCTCGCTGGACGCCACGATCATGGCCTCGCGGACGGTGGAGTCGGGCGACGCCGACGTCGTGCTGGCCGGCGGCGTCGAGTCGATGACCCGGGCCCCGTGGGTGCTCCCGAAGCCGAGCCGGGCGTTCCCGGCCGGCAACGTCACCGCGGTCTCCACGACGCTGGGCTGGCGGCTGGTCAACGAGCGGATGCCGGCGGAGTGGACGGTCTCGCTGGGGGAGTGCAACGAGCAGCTGCAGGAGCGGTTCGCCATCTCGCGGGAGCGCCAGGACGCGTTCGCGGCGCGGTCGCACCGGCTGGCCGACGAGGCGTGGGCGGCAGGCTTCTACGACGACCTGGTGGTCCCGGTGCCGGGCGTGGAGCTGGCCCGCGACGAGAGCATCCGTGCCGGCAGCACCCCCGAGACGCTGGCCGGGTTGAAGCCGTCCTTCCGGCCGGACGGCACCATCACCGCCGGCAACGCCTCGCCCCTCAACGACGGCGCGTCCGCCCTGGTCGTCGGCACCGAGCAGGCCGCCGACCGGATCGGGTGCGCGCCGCTGGCCCGGATCGCCGGGCGGGGGGTGGCCGCGCTCGAGCCGCAGATGTTCGGCTTCGCGCCCGTCGAGGCGGCCGACCGGGCGCTCGCCCGGGCCGGGATCACCTGGGCGGACGTGGCCGCGGTCGAGCTCAACGAGGCCTTCGCCGTGCAGTCGCTGGCCTGCGTCGACGCCTGGAAGGTCGACCCCGAGATCGTGAACGCCAAGGGCGGCGCCATCGCCATCGGGCACCCGCTCGGCGCCTCCGGCGGCCGGATCGTCGGCACGCTGGCGGCCCGGCTCGCCGAGACCGGCGACCGGTGGGGAGTGGCCGCGATCTGCATCGGCGTCGGTCAGGCCCTCGCGGTGGTGCTGGAGAACCCGGAGGCCACCCGGTGACGGTCGTCTGCCCGTCGTACGACGAGGCGGTGGCGGGTATCGGCGACGGCTCGACCGTGCTGGTCGGCGGCTTCGGGATGGCCGGCATGCCGGTGCAGCTCATCGACGCGCTGATCCGCCAGGGCGCCACCGACCTCACCGTGGTGTCCAACAACGCCGGCAACGGCGACACCGGCTTGGCCGCGCTGCTCGCCGCCGAGCGCGTGCGCACGATGATCTGCTCGTTCCCGCGGCAGTCCGACTCCTGGGTCTTCGACGGGCTGTACCGGTCTGGCGCGATCGAGCTCGAGGTGGTGCCGCAGGGCACCCTGGCCGAGCGGATGCGCGCGGCGGGCGCGGGCATCGGCGCGTTCTTCTGCCCCACCGGCGTCGGCACGCCGCTCGCCGACGGCAAGGAGGTCCGGAAGATCGACGGCCGCCACTACGTCCTGGAGCTCCCGCTCAAGGGCGACGTCGCGCTGATCGGCGCGCACGTCGCCGACCGGATGGGGAACCTCGTCTACCGCAAGACCGCCCGGAACTTCGGCCCGGTGATGGCGGCCGCGGCGACCACCACGGTGGCCCAGTTGTCGCGGGTGGTCGAGGTGGGCGCGCTCGACCCGGAGGTCGTGGTCACCCCCGGCATCTACGTCGACCGCGTCGTCGGCCAGGAGGTGGCGGCGTGACCGCCTCGACCCGCGCCAGGGTCGAGCACCTCGACCGCGGCCCGCTCGGCCGGGACGAGATCGCGGCGCGCGTCGCCCGCGACATCCCGCGGGGCGCCTACGTCAACCTGGGCATCGGCCAGCCCACCCTGGTCGCCGACCACCTGCCGGCCGGCTCGGGCGTGGTGCTGCACACCGAGAACGGCATGCTGCACATGGGTCCGGCCGCGCACGGCGCCGACGTCGACCCCGACCTGACGAACGCCGGCAAGGTCCCGGTCACCGAGCTGCCCGGCGCGTCGTACTTCCACCACGCCGACTCCTTCGCGATGATGCGCGGCGGGCACCTCGACGTGTGCGTCCTCGGCGCCTTCCAGGTCTCCGCGCGCGGCGACCTGGCCAACTGGCACACCGGCGCCCCCGACGCGATCCCCGCGGTGGGTGGCGCGATGGACCTCGCCATCGGGGCGAAGAGCGTGTTCGTGATGATGACGCTGTTCGCCAAGGACGGCACCCCCAAGCTGGTCGCCGACTGCAGCTACCCGCTCACCGGCGTCGGCTGCGTGGACCGGGTCTACACCGACGTCGCGACGTTCGCGGTGGGGGCGGACGGCGTGCGGGTGCTGGAGACCTTCGGCACGACGTACGACGACCTGGCAGCCCGGCTCGACGTGCTCTGAGCCGCCCGGCGGCCCGGCCGCTCAGGCCCGGCCGTGCAGGCCCAGCGTGCTGAGCGCGCCGAGCGTGGCGAGGCCGCGCCACTCGACCGACTGACCCGGCGACCAGTGCAGGAAGTCGAAGTCCCAGCCGCCGTCCTCCTGCTGCTCGCGCTCGAGGCGGTCGAGGTCGCCGCTGACCTGGGCGTCGGTGAGGACCGCCCGGCTCGGCGACCCGGGCCGCGGTGACAGGACGAGCGGGGTGATCTTCTCGTCCTCGACGCCCCCGTCGACGCCGACCGTCCCGTCCGGGCGGAGGGCACCGCGCAGCCGCTCGACCGCTTCCGCGGCACGGGCGGGCTCGGGGACGGCGTCGAGGAACTCCAGGGCGAACTTCACCGTGTAGCCCGCCGGTGTCTCGTCCGACTCGACCTGTCGCCAGCACCAGTCGGTGCCGCGCCGCAGCCACGGGTGCTCCACACCGAGGTGCCAGAGCCGGGCGGCCAGGGCGAAGGTGAGGAACCCGCTGTCGGTGTTCGGCTGCATCCACGGGGCCCGCGGGTGGCCCTCGGCCGACGGCAGCACGGTGGGCACGCCCCCGTCGCCGTTGGCGATGCCGGCGACCCAGTCCGCCGCCTGCCGGACCATCGGGTCGGTCCTGGCTCCCACGTCCGCGAGCACCTCCAGCGCGGCGAGCGTGGCCGCCGGTTGGCTGCCGGGGCACCGGACGTCGGGCTCGAGCGCGTTCCCGAACCCGCCGTCGGGGTTCTGGTAGGCCCGCAACGCCGTCAGCACCGGGTCGACCGGCCCGTCGTCGAGGAGCACGGCGGCACGACGCCGTTCCAGGAGGCGGGCGGTGGACTCGAGGAACTGGGTCGCTGCCGTGAGGTCGATAGCCATGTCCCGACGTTAGGCCGCCGTCCGCCGGGCGTCTTCCAGGAATCGGACAGCGGAGAGCCCGGTGAGCCGCCGTACCTCGTCGCTCATGTGCGCCTGGCTCGCGTAGCCGGCCTCGGCGGCGCGGGCGGCGAGCGGTCCCGGCAGGTCGACGAGCCGCCGCAGCCGGACGACCCGGGCCAGGGTCTTCGGTCCGTAGCCCACCGCCGCCACCGTCCGCCGATGGAGCCGGCGTTCGCTGACGCCCAGCTCGGCGGCGACGCGGCCGACACGCGCACCGGGGACGGCCAGCCGACGGCCCGCTGCACGCACGAGCTGGTCCGGGTCGGCGCGGTGCCGGAGCACCGACCCGGTGAGCCACCGCCGCCGCCCCTCGTCGTCGAGGGCTGTGCCGGTGACGGCCCCGGCCTCCGGCCACAGGTCGGCCAAGGGCACGAGCTGGTCGCGGACCTCGGAGGCCGGCAGCCCGAGGACGGGTCCCGCGGCGCCCGGCCGCAGGCGGATGCCGGACACCGCGGGCAGCGACTCCCAGACCACGGGGCCGGTGTCGGGGCCCGCGACGAACAGGCGGTCGCCCAGCCACAGCAGGTCGACGCACGCGTCCGGGACGACGCGTGTGCCCGCGCCCTCGACCGCGTCGTGCTGCCAGAGGCACGCGACCACGGACTCCAGCCCGGAGGGCGGGCGGAGCTCCCGGTAGGTCACGTCCACGATCCTAGGACGCAGCGCGGCCGGTCGGCGTCGGTGATCAGCGAGGACCACGGGGGGTGGTCGTCCGAGCACGGGCGGGCCGGGTCGTCCGGGTCTCGAAAACGGGCCGTGTCGGTCCTATCCTGACCCGGACGGTCTCGGACTCGGCGACCGGAGGATGTCGCATGAGCATGACTTCAGAGCACCAGCGAGAAAGCAAGGGCCTCCGGGCCGGAGCCATCGGGCTGGTCGGGAGCGTCGTGGTCGGCATCGCCTCGACCGCCCCGGCGTACAGCCTGGCCGCCAGCCTCGGCTACGTCGTCATCGTCCAGAACGGCAGCGGGATCGTCGGCGTCAAGGCGCCGTTGATCATGGTGGTCGCGTTCCTCCCGATGTACTTCATCGCGGTCGCGTACTCCGAGCTCAACAAGGCGGAACCCGACTGCGGCACCACCTTCACCTGGGCAGCGCGCGCGTTCGGGACCCGCACCGGGTGGCTCGGCGGCTGGGGCATCATCGCCGCCGACGTGATCGTGATGGCGAACCTGTCCCAGATCGCCGGGTCGTACACGTTCAGCCTGTTCGGGCTGGACACCCTGGCGGCGAGCACGTTCTGGAGCACCGTCGCGGGGATCGTCTGGATCGTGGTGATGACCTACATCTGCTACCGGGGCATCGAGGTCTCCGTGCGGCTGCAGTACGCCCTGCTCGGCGTCGAGGTGGCCACCCTCGTGGCGTTCGCGCTGTTCGCCCTGGTGAAGGTGTACTCCGGGGACGCACCCGGAAGCATCACCCCGTCCCTGGCCTGGCTCTCGCCGTCCGGCCTGAGCCTGACCGCGATCGTGTCGGCGACCCTGATCGCGGTGTTCATCTACTGGGGCTGGGACACCGCGGTCGCCACCAACGAGGAGTGCCACGACCCGGCCACCACGCCCGGCCGCGCGGCGGTGATCTCCACGGTGCTGCTGCTGCTGACCTACGCCCTGGTCTCGGTCGCCACCATCGCCTTCGCCGGAGTGGGTACGACGGGCATCGGGCTCGGCAACGTGAACAACGCGGACGACGTGTTCGCGGCGATGGGCCACGACGTGTTCGGCGGCGGGGTGGTCGGCTGGATCATGGTGCACCTGCTTGCGATCTGCGTGCTGACCTCGGCCTCGGCGTCCACCCAGACGACGATCCTGCCGACCGCCCGGACCAGCCTCTCGATGGCGGCGTTCAAGGCCATCCCGGAGCGCTTCGCCCGGATCCACCCGACGTACCTCACGCCGAGCGACTCGACCATCTGGATGGGCGGCGTCTCGATCGTCTTCTACGTGGGCCTGACGCTGCTGAGCGCGAACATCCTGGCCGACACCATCGCCGCGGTGGGCCTGCTGATCGCCTTCTACTACGGGCTCACCGGCTTCGCCTGCGCCTGGTTCTACCGCCGGACGATGTGGCGCAAGCCGCGCGACGTGCTGATGCAGGGCGTGCTGCCGCTGCTCGGCGGTGTCCTGCTGCTCGCGTTCTTCCTCATCGCGGCCAAGACCTACGCCGACCCCAGCTACGGGTACACCAGCATCGCCGGCGTCGGCGGCGTGTTCCTGATCGGCATCGGGTCGCTGCTCCTCGGGGTGGTGCTGATGTTCGTCTACCAGGCGGTCTCCCCGGCGTACTTCCGGGGCGACACCCTGCCCAAGGCGCACTCCGCCGACCTGGTGCTGGTCGGCGGTGGCGGCCGGCCGGAGGGGTGCGGCTGCCGGACACCGAGGAGCGCACCGTGATCGCCCCCGACCTCTCCAACCTGCCCGCCGGCAAGGAGGCCGTGGACCCGGTGACGGGGAAGCACGTGCGCCGCCCCGACGAGGAGGATCCGGGCCGCTAGGCCTGCCGCCCGACCGTTGCCCGGGACCCCCGCGACGGACGGAGAGAAGAGAACGCCGGTCTCGGAAGAAAGCCGCACAGCCGGGCGTAGGCTCGATCGCACATGGCCGGTCGTTGCCCGGACCCGCACTGACGGTGGCCGTGTCGGCAGTGCGGCCGACCACCAGCAGGGGGAGGCCATGGCTGCATGCCCGGCCTGGTCGTACGACATCCGGCTCGCGATCCAGCCGGTCAGTGCGTCCAGGGCCCGTGACTTCGTGCGCCGACGGCTCGCCGAGCAGGGGCTCGAACGCCTCGAGGACGACGTCACCCTGGTGGTCAGCGAGCTCGCCACCAACGCCATGGTGCACGCGCAGACCCCGTTCACGGTGTGCCTCCAGGCGTTCGAACGGACCTTGCTGCTGGAGGTCGAGGACGGCTGCCGGACCGTGCCCGTGCTGGTCGCCGCACGGGGACTGGACACCAACGGCCGCGGCCTGAGCATCGTCAGCCTGCTCAGCCGGGACTGGGGCGTGAACGCCCGCTCGGACGGCGGGAAGTCGGTCTGGGCGGAGTTCGACCTGGTGTGAGGGCGGCCGTCCACGCGGGACCAGCGTTTCGGGCGGCCCGGTCAGGGAAGAATGAGGGCAGCGGTCCTAGTGGGACCCAGGAGTCCGACCATGCACCAGCAGCAGGTTCTTCGCCCCCACGACCACGCCTGGCGCCTGGTCAGTGACGCGCCACGACGTCCCTCGGACGGCCGGTTCAAGGTCTACCGGTGCGACCTGTGCCCGGCCATCTGGACGACCTGACCGCAGGACGCGCGTGAGCCTTGACGGGTGAGCCCCCTCGGACGTATCACGGCGTCATGACTACGGGCCAGCTGCCGGTCGATCCGGGGAACCGTGACCAGCGCGCGGCGTGGGACGGCGACGAAGGGGCCTTCTGGGCCGAGCACGCCCGCACCTTCGAACGGTCCTCGGAACGTTACGACCCCCCGTTCTGGGCGGCGGCCGCCGTCGAGCCCGACTCGCGGGTCCTCGACGTCGGGTGCGGCACCGGTCGCACCACGCGGGACGCGGCCCGCCTCGCGACCGGCGGTTCCGCCCTGGGGGTGGACCTGTCGGCCGCGATGCTCCGCGTCGCCCGGGACAGTGCGCTGCGCGAGGGTCTGACCAACGTCTCGTTCGAGCAGGCCGACGCGCAGATCCATCCCTTCGCCGCGCGGTTCTTCGACGTCGCGCTCGCCCACTCGTCCGCGATGTTCTTCGCGGACAAGACCGCGGCCTTCGCGAACCTCCACCGAGCCCTGCGTCCCGGTGGCCGGCTCGTGCTGCTGGTCTGGCAGCCGCTCCCCGCGAACGAGTGGATGGTGGAGATCGGGACCGCCCTGCGGGCCGGCCGGGAGCTGCCGGTGCCGCCCGCGGACGCGCCGCACCCGTTCTCGCTCGGCGACCCGTCGCTGGCCCGGGACCGGCTCGCCGCCGCCGGTTTCCAGGACGTCGACGTGCAGGGCGTCTCCGCACCGATGTGGTTCGGCGGCACCGTGCCGGACACGCTGGAGTTCCTGCTCGGGGCGGCCGGCTGGCTGCTCGAGGGGCTCGACGACGACGAGCGGAGCCGGGCCGTCGACGACCTCACGGCGCGGATCGAGGCTCATCGGGGCCCGGAGGGCGTCACCTTCGGCTCGGCCGGCTGGCTCGTCACGGCGCACCGGGGACGCTGACCAGTGGTGTCCTCCCGCGGCCGGGAGGGGCCCGGGCCGCTCGAACGGGCGGTCCCCGCCGCCCCCCGAGCGGGCCATGGCCAAGGTCGTCGCGGGAGGCCTAGCGTCGGGAGGAACACAGACCTCCCGCGCGTCCGCCGCGCCAGATGACGCCGCGCTTCCGACGCCTGCCCGTCGGCCCACGCCCGGGACTTCCGCCGAAGGAGGAAGCTCATGGACAACGCCGCAGTCACCGCCCTGCGTGAGGCAGTCAGGGGGACCGTGACGACCGCGGACGACCCGGAGTACGACGAGGCCCGGATGGTCCGCAACGGGATGATCGACAGGCGGCCGGACGTCATCGTCCAGCCGGTCAACGCAGGCGACGTGATGACGACCGTCCGCTTCGCCGGCGACAACGGCCTGAGCGTGGCTGTGCGCGGCGGCGGCCACAGCGTGCCGGGCTTCGGGACGTCCGACGGCGGGGTCGTGATCGACCTCGCGGCGATGCGCGGCATCCGGGTCGACCCGATGACGCACACCGCCCGGGTGTCCGGCGGGGCGACCTGGGGAGACCTGAACGCCGCGACGTACCCCTTCGGGCTGGCCACCACCGGCGGGATCATCTCCACCACCGGGGTCGGCGGCCTGACGCTGGGCGGTGGCATCGGCTACCTCGCCCGCGGGCTCGGGCTCTCCCTCGACAACCTGCTCAGCGCCGACGTGATCACCGGCGACGGGAGCTTCCACGTCGCCAGCGACAAGGACGACGCCGACCTGTTCTGGGCGATCCGCGGCGGCGGCGGCAACTTCGGCGTGGTCACGTCCTTCGAGTTCCGGCTCAGCCCGGTCAAGGACATCTACGGCGGCCCGATGTTCTTCGAGGTCGACCGGGCCGGTGACCTCTTCCGGCTCTTCCGCGAGTTCATCGCCGACGCGCCGGAAGCCTTCGGCGGCTTCCCGGCCTACCAGATCGCGCCTCCGCTGCCGTTCATCCCGGAGGAGCGGCACGGCAAGACGCACGCGCTCTTCGTGGCCTGCTGGGCCGGGGATCTGAACCAGGGCGAGAAGATCCTCAAGCCGTTCCGCGACCTCGCGCCGGTCGTCGCGGAGCACGTGGGGCCGATGCCCTACCCCGCCCTGAACAGTGCGTTCGACGCGTTGTACCCGTCGGGGCTGCGGCACTACTGGAAGGCCAGCTTCGTGCGGGAGCTCACCGACGACGCGATCGCCGCGCACGTCGAGCACGGCTCGAAGGTGCCGGAGCTGACCTCCACGATGCACATCTACCCGATCAACGGCGCCTGCCACCGGGTGGAGCCCGACTCGACCGCGTTCGCCTACCGCGACGCCAACTTCGCCACGGTGATCGCGGGCATGTGGCCGGACGCGAAGGACGACGAGGCGAACACCGCCTGGGTGCGGGACTACTACGCCGCGATCGCGCCGCACTCGGAGCAGGGCGGCTACATCAACTTCATGGCCGAGGACGACCAGGACCGGATCCGCGCCAACTACAAGGGAAACTACGACCGGCTGGCCGAGATCAAGCGCCGCTACGACCCGGGCAACCTGTTCCGGCACAACCAGAACATCGCACCGGTCGCAGCCGGCTGAGGGCGACCCGGGCGTCGCGTACGCCGACCGCGTGACCGACACGGGGCGAGTGGGGGAGCGCAGCCGCGACCTCGAGCGGCTGCTCACCTTCGTCGACGCGGTCGCCGCGATCGCGATCACCCTGCTGGTGCTGCCCCTGGTCGACCTGGTGCCCGAGCTGCAGGAGAACGACTCGGTCGCCGGACTGCTGCGGGCTCACCAGGTCGACGTCGGCGCGTTCCTGCTGAGCTTCGTGGTGATCTGGAGCTTGTGGTCCGCCCAGCACCGGCTGATGAGGACCGTGATAGCCCAGGACCACGTGGTGTCGCGGCTGCTGATGCTCTGGACCCTGACCATCGTCTTCCTGCCCTTCCCGACGGCCCTGGTGACGCGGGAGGGCCACGAGCCCGTGACCAAGGTCCTCTACATCGGCACGATGGCGCTGAGCTCGGCCTGCCTGGCGCTGATCGCGCACCGGGTCGGGAGGCAGCGGTCCGTGCGCGACACCGACGTGCGGCCCGACCCGGCACCGGCCTGGGCGACGACGATCGGCTTCCTGGTGGCGCTGGCGCTCTCGCTCGCCGTGCCGGCGCTGGACTACCTGCCGCTGCTCCTGCTGCTGCTCACCGAGCCGACCGTGCGGGCGGCCCGGCGGATCGGGTGGGCACCGCGGCCCTGAACCGGTGGCCGGCCGGCGCTCCCGGTGGTCCATCATGGTGGTCATGGGACCGACGGCTGGACCGGCGCTGCGCTGGTGTCGCGCAGCGCTGCTCGCCGCCGTCGCGACAGGGTCCGGTGCCGTCGCGCACGTGAGCTCCGGCGGTCTGCTGCCGGGGCGTACGGCGTTCCTGCTGCTCTTCGCCGTGTGCCTGTCCGCCGCCGGCGCCCTGCTCGGCCGGCGGGCCACCACGCTGCGGGTCGTCGTGCTGTTGATGGCCGGGCAGACGTTCATCCACGGCGCCCTGACCGCGATGTCGGGGCACAGGGGCGACCCGCCGCTGGCCAGGACCGTGGTGCCGCGGGTGCCGGTCCGGGCGGCGCACGTGCCGGCCGGCGACGGCCGGCGCGTCGGCTCGCTCTACGACCAGCTGTACGCCCAGCAGCCCGGTGCGGCACGGACCCAGCTCACCGTCCCCGCCCCGGTCCAGCACCTGCTCGCCGACCTGACCGGACCGCACGCCGTGATGGCCCTCGCGCACCTGGCCGCCGCCGCGGTCGTGGGCCTGTGGCTCGCCCGTGGCGAGCGCGCCCTCTGGTCGATCTTCGCGATCGCCGCCGACGGTCTCGGCGCGGTCGTCTGCCGTCCCCTCGCCGCGTGCGTCCGGGCGCTGGCCGTGCTGGCCGCGCTGGCCCACGGCGCGCTGGACCCGCGAGCCCGGCTCCGACCGGCGGCCGGCGGGTGGCGCCCGGTGCGTCCACCTGCCTCGGCCCTGCTCACCGGGAGCCTGGTCCGTCGCGGGCCGCCGCCCGCCCTTCTCGCCGCCTGACCCGCCCTCGGCCCAGGCGCACCCCGCCTCGCTTCCCTCCCTCCGCGCACCTCCGTGCCGCGGCCCCCGGGTGACCCCGGGGCCCTACCGCGTCCCGGTGCGCCCCGTCTCGCAAGGAGAACCACCATGTCCACGACCGTCCTGAACGCACGCACCCGGACCGCCGCCGTCCTCGTCACCACCGGGCTGCTCCTCGCCGGGTGCAGCAGCAGCAACGGCACGGCGTCGTCGACGGGGTCGGCGAGTGCCGGCCCGAGCGCCGGGTCGAGCGCGACCAGCCGGCCCGGCACGACGATCGCCGTGACCGTCCGCGGGAACACGGTGACGCCGAACGGCGAGCGCGTGAAGGCGTCCGTCGGCGACCCCGTCACCCTCGTCGTCGACGCCGACCGCGCCGGGGAGCTGCACGTGCACTCCACCCCCGAGCAGGAGCTCGCCTACCCGAAGGGAAGGACGACGCTGCGCGTCACGGTCGACAAGCCCGGCATCGTCGACGTCGAGGACCACGTCGCCGACGTCGTCGTGGTCCAGCTCGAGGTGTCGTGATGCTGGTCTACGCGCACGGCATCGGCGGCGCGAAGGACCTGCCCGTGCCGCCCGAGTACGCCATCGCCTGCGCCTCGGCGGCCCTGGCGGTCTCCTTCATCGTGCTGGCGCTCGCGTGGCGCACGCCGCGGTACGACGCGGCCACCCAGGGCAGACCGCTGCCCGCCCGGCTCGACGCCGTCGTCGGGTCGGCCGGGTTCGCGGCGACCGTCCGGGGGATCGGCCTCGCGTTCGCGGCGTACGTCACCTGGGCGGCCGTCGCCGGGCCCGACCTGCTCATCAACCCGGTCTTCGGGGTCGCCTACGTGTGGCTGTGGGTCGGGCTGGTGCCGGCGTCGCTGCTCGTCGGCCCGTTCTACCGGGCCGTCAATCCGGTGCGGACCCTGCACCTCGGGCTGTCCCGGGCGCTCGGTCAGCACCCGGACCAGGGGCTCGTCGCGCTGCCCCGGTGGGTCGGCTACTGGCCCGCGGCCCTCGGGCTGCTCGCGTTCGTGTGGATGGAGCTCGTGTTGCCGCACGGGACCTACCTGACCCCGCTGCGGGCGTGGTTCGCCGGCTACGTCGCGATCGGCCTGGTCGGGGCGGCGGTGTTCGGTGCCCGGTGGTTCGCGGCGTTCGACCCGTTCGAGGTGTACTCCACGCTGGTCGGCCACCTGTCGGTGTTCGGGCGGCGCACGGGCCCGTACCCGGACGACCAGCACCAGCCGCAGGGCGACGGACGGCTGGTGGTCCGCTCACCCCTGGCGAACCTCGACGGGGTCCCGGTCCGCCCCGGCCTGGTCGCCGTCGTCGCCGTCCTGTTCGGCTCCACGGCGTTCGACAGCTTCAAGGACTCGAACACGTGGCTCGCCTTCGTGCAGGGTGCGGGCTGGAACTCCGAGGTCCTGAACACGGCCGCGCTGCTGGGCTTCTGCCTCGCCGTCGGGGTCACGTTCACGGCGGCCACCATGGCCACCCGGGTCTCCGACGGCCTGCCCCGCTGGACGCTTCCCGACCGGTTCGCGCACGCGGTCGTCCCGATCATCGTCGGCTACATCACCGCGCACTACCTGTCGTACTTCGTCGAGGTCGGCCAGCAGACGCTCGTGCTGCTCTCCGACCCGATGGGCACCGGTGCGAACCTGCTCGGCACCGGGAACCTGACCGTGAGCTACTGGCTGTCCACCCACCCGACGGAGCTCGCGGTCATCAAGGTCCTCGCGGTGGTCACCGGCCACGTCCTAGGGGTGATCGCCTCGCACGACCGGGCCATCAGGCTGCTGCCCAGGCCCGACCAGCTCACCGGCCAGCTGCCCCTGCTGATGGTGATGGTGGTCTACACCGCCACCGGTCTGTACCTGCTGTTCGGTGCCTGACCGGGGCGTCAGCGCCGCGGGCTGGTGAGTGCCGGGACACTCGTGGGGTCGTGCACCACGGCGGTGGCCACGTCGCCGAGACGGCGGTTGTGCGAGCGGCAGTAGGAGCGCAGGACCGTGAACGCCTCGTCCGGGGTGAGGCCGTGGATCTGGGCGAGCGCGCCCTTGGCCTGCTCGATGGTGATCCGGCTGGTCAGGGCGGTCTGGAGCTGCTGGGAGAGGAGCTCGCGCTCGTGGATGGCGCGCTGCTGGAGCAGGCCGATGGTGGCCACGTCGGCCAGCGCCTGCACGATCCGCCCGTCCGCCTCCGGCATCTCCCCGGTGGTCGTGCCGAACAGGTTGAGAGCACCGATCACCTTCTGCCGCAGCCGCAGCGGGAACGCGTGCACCGAGCGGTAGCCGGCGGCCACCGCGCGCGGCGCGAAGCGAGGCCAGCGGTCGAAGGCGTTCCTGAGGTCCGCGTTGACGACCGCCCTGCCCTGGGTGAAGCAGTCCTGGCAGGGACCCTCGTGGGCCTGGACCTGGAACAGCTCGACCATCTGGGCGCGCTCGTCGGAGGCAGCCATCAGCTGCAGCCGGTTGTCCTGGTCCGCGAGCAGCAGGCCCGCGGCGTGCGCGTCGAACAGGTCGGACGTGTGCGTCGACAGCATCTGGAGGAACTCGATCAGGTCGAAGTCGTCCACCAGGGTGTCGGCCACCTCGACGAACACCTCGGCCAGTCGCTCGGGTGAGACCCCTGGCATCTTGCGATTCACTTCCTCACTGTTCCGATCGGACCCGACTGCTCACCGAGCGCTGCCGGCCCAGCACCGTCGCTGCCTGCGCGCCGCTCACGTGTCGGACTCCAAGACCAGCCTACGGGCAACGATGTCGTGCGCCACCTCGCGGAGCGACCGGTTCTCGGCGAACGCGTAGCCCCGCATCCGGGCCAGCGCCTCTTCCGGTGGCACGGCGAGCTGGACCATCACCATCCCCTGCGCCTGGTAGACCTCGAAGCCGACGTCCTGCTGGTCCCACACGTCTGATCCGTCGACGGCGGCGACCCCTCCGCCCTCCAGGATGGTGTCCATGGCCACCTCGGCGAACCCCAGGGCACGGGCCACGGCCCAGTCCGACAGCTCACCGGGGCGTTCCCGGTAGACGTCCAGGGCCCCCAGTCGCGTCGCACCGTCCTGCATCGGGAACGCGAACACCGCCTGCACGCCGTGGGACAGGGCAGCCGAGGCGTAGCCCGGCCACGTGACGGCGACCGTCTGCTCGAGGTCGGGCACCAGCACGGGACTGCCGGTGCGGCAGGCGGTCAGGCACGGTCCCTCTCCCAGCTCGAACTGCAGCTCCTCCACCCGCGAGCTGCGCGGGCTCGACGCGGCGGTCGCCACCACGCCACCCGCCCGCGACATCACGCTGACCCCGACGCCACTCGCGGTCAGGTCACGAGTCGCCGCGCGGCACAGCCGCTGGAGCCGTCCCCCGATCGAGGGCCCCTCGTCGCGGGCGAACGGCTCGAAGTCCACCAGCTTCCGCGCCGCCGACGCATGGCCGTCCGGCCCCGTCACGATGCGCGCACCCCACGTCGGCTCATCACCCCAGCGTAGGCGCAGTCGAGCGAGTCCGACGTCGGCCGGGTTCAGAACTTCTCGATCTCCGCTACTGGTCCGACCGGGCCTCCCGCCGGGGAGGCGGACGCCCTTCCTCGGACGCTCGTGCGGGATCGAACTCGGCCCACACCGACTTGCCGTCGCCGTCCTCGAGGTAGCCCCAGGACCGGCTCAACAGGCTCACGATCTCGAGACCGCGGCCACTGGTGTCCAGCGGCTCCGCGGCCAGGTGCACCGGTCCGAGGGTGGACCCGTCGGACACCGTGAGCCGGAGCGTGTCGTCGAACGCCTCCAGCCGCAGGTGGAACGGCGTCCCGGCATGCTGCATGGCGTTGGTCGCCAGCTCGCTGGCCACCAGCTCCACGTCGTCGGCCAGCGCGCCGAGCTGGTGGGAGCCGAGGTGCTGCCGGACGAAACGCCGGGCCTGGGCAGCGCTGGTCGCCTGGGACTCCAGGGTGAGGTCGCGCGTCCAGAGGGCATCTCGGGGCATTTAGCCCACCACGTTCCGTCGCACCGCGCTACGGCCGGCGTCAGTGCGAGGTCTAGGCAGCGACAGGCCGTATGCCGTCAGTGTAGACCCGGGTAGTCCGGACGGGCGGGCCCTCATGGGCCACCAAGACCGCGCGGACGATGCGCCAGGTGGACGTGCGTCGGCCACCCGCGCGGGGGGATCTGGAGGAGGGCTATACCCCGCGCGGGGCCGACTTCACACCGCAGGGGTGCGGGGAGTCGGCGATCACGGGGTCCGGATGATCAGCCACGTCCAGTGAAGCACGCTGCGTCGGCTCGGTCCAGACCCGAGAACGCCTTGCTGCACAACGTTTGCCGTGGCCTCCGGGTACGGTTCCGCCGACGACTGCGGACCCTCGGACACCGGGCTCGAGCTGCTCATCCACCGACCCGGACCCGCTCCTGCCGGTAGTCGCGAGCGCGGGCCAGCAGCGCCGACTGCATGACCCGGACGGCGGCCGGGACCACCGCGACGTCGCGGGTCACCAGGAGCAGCCGGACCGTGGTGTCGTCACCGGCGATCGGCCGGTGGGTGATCAGCCCGGCGGTGCACAAGGGGTCGCCGACGACGCTGTAGTCCGGCAGCACGCTCACGCCCAGGCCCTCGGCGACCATCAGCTTGCCCATCTCGGCGCCGTCCGTCGCGAACGACGTCGCGGGAGGGCTGCCCGCGAACAGCCGGTGCGTGAACCGGTGCATCAGGTAGCCGGCGCGCATCGTGATGAACGGCTCCCCGCGCAGCTGCTCGGTCGTCACCGCGTCGAGCCGGGCGAGCGGGTGGTCGGTGCGCAGGCAGGCCACCGGCCGGCCCTGGACCAGCTCGAGGGCCGCGAGGTGCGGGGGTACGTCGTCCCCGGGGAGGACGTTGACCAGGCCGAGGTCGAGGGAGCCCTCGCCGAGCCCCTGGTAGATATCGCTCTGCTGGGTGCTGAGCACCTCCACGCCCGTGCCCCCGTGCAGCAGCCGGAAGTCCTGGACCGCCGGCACGAGCAGCGAGGAGTTCGCGGCGTTCACGGTGCCGATCCGCAGGGTGCGCGAGACGAGGGTCTGGTCGCCCGCGGCCTGGCGGAGCCGGTCCACGGCGTCGAGGACCTCGGTCATGTAGGGCAGCAGGTCCTGGCCCTGGCGGCTGATCCGTGCGCCCGAGCGACGACGGTCCAGCAGCGCCACACCGAGCTCGCGCTCGAGCTTGCCGAGCGCCTCGCTCAGGGCCGGCTGGGAGAGGTGCAGGGACTCGCTGGCCCGGCGCAGCGAGCCGTGCTGGGTGACGGCGGCGAGGTACTCCAGCTGTTCGATGCGCACGCGGTGGCCCGTCCGTAGCGGTGAGGTGCAAGGTCTCGCCGATCACCCCGTCGACCGTTCCACCGACCGGATGAGCCGTTTCTCCTTGCCTCGAATCATTTAGTCTAGCAACTTAGTAGACATACGCATTCGACGAGAGGCGCACCATGTCGCTGAAGTTCCACTGGTTCCTGCCCACCAACGGGGGCGACGGCCGTCACGTCGTCGGCGGCGGCCACGGCGTCGGGGCCGGCCCCGCGGGTCGTCCCGCGAGCGTGTCCTACCTCGGCCAGATCGCCCGGGCCGCCGAGGACGTCGGCTTCGAGGCGGCGCTGACCCCTACCGGTGCCTGGTGCGACGACGCCTGGCTGTCGACCGCGATGGTCAGCCAGGTCTCCGAGCGGCTGAAGTTCCTGGTCGCGTTCCGGCCGGGCCTGACCGCGCCGTTCCTGGCCGCCCAGATGGCCGGCACCTTCCAGAACCTCACCGGCGGGCGCCTGCTGCTCAACGTGGTGACCGGCGGCGAGAGCCACGAGCAGCGGATGTTCGGCGACTTCCTCGACAAGGACGCGCGCTACGCCCGGTGCGAGGAGTTCCTGCACGTCGTCCGGGCGCTGTGGCGCGGCGAGACGGTGACGTTCCACGGCGAGCACCTCCAGGTGGAGGACGCCACCCTCGACCAGCTCCCGGACCCGGTCCCCGAGATCTACTTCGGCGGGTCGTCACCCGCGGCCGGGACCGTCGCCGCCCGGCACGCGGACGTCTACCTCACCTGGGGCGAGCCGCCCGCGGCCGTGCGCGAGAAGATCGAGTGGATCCGCAAGCTCGCGGCCGACGAGGGACGCGAGGTCCGCTTCGGCATCCGGATGCACACGATCACCCGCGACACCGCCGAGGAGGCCTGGGCCGAGGCCGACCGGCTGCTGGCCGGCATCGACCCGGCCGCGATCGAGAAGGTGCAGGCCGGGCTGCGCCGCAGCGAGTCCGAGGGACAGCGCCGGATGCTCGAGCTGAACCAGGGCAGCAAGGACGGCCTGGAGATCTACCCCAACGTGTGGGCGGGCGTGGGCCTGGTCCGCGGCGGTGCGGGCACCGCGCTGGTGGGCAGCCATGAGCAGGTCGCCGACCGCATCGAGGAGTACGCCGACCTCGGCATCGACGAGTTCATCCTGTCCGGCTACCCGCACCTGGAGAACGCCTACTGGTTCGGGGAGGGCGTGCTGCCGATCCTCGCCGCCCGCGGTCGCTGGGGGCACCCGGCCCCACCGCGGCCCGCCTCGCAGGCGGTGCCGTTCGCGGCCCGGACGGGAGCCACCGCATGACCGGGCGCAGCCTGTCCACGAACCAGGACCTCGACCCGGCCCGCCTGCGCGAGGTGTTCGGCGTCTTCCCCAGCGGGGTGGTCGCGGTGGCCGCGGAGGTCGACGGCGTGCCGGTGGGCCTGGCGGCCAGCTCGTTCACCTCGGTGAGCCTCGACCCGCCGCTGGTGTCCTTCTCGGTGGCCGGCACCTCCAAGACCTGGCCCACCCTGCGCCGGGCCCGCCACCTGGGCGTGACGATCCTGGCCGACCACCACGACCGGGCCTGCCGCCAGCTCGCCGGCCCGGTCGGGCACCGCTTCGACGGGCTGCAGCTGACCGCCACCGAGGACGGCGCGCTCACCCTCGACGACGGGCTGGCCCGGTTCGACTCCACGATCCACGACGAGGTCGAGGCCGGCGACCACGTCATCGTCCTGCTGCGGGTGCACGCCATCGAGCACGCCGACACCTCCCAGCCGCTGGTGTTCCACCGCAGCGGCTTCGGGTCGATCAGCCGCATCGCCTGACCCCGCCACCCCGACCCCACGACACCGAAAGGCCTTCCATGGCTTCGTCCCTCGCCCCTGCCCCGTCGCTGTCGCCGTCGCTGTCGCCGTCCCCCCGCCGGGTCGCCGTCGCGTCCGCCGTCGGCGCCACCATCGAGTGGTACGACTTCTTCCTCTACGGCACGGCCGCCGGGCTGGTCTTCGAGAAGCTGTTCTTCAGCGGACTGTCCGGGCCCGCCGCGCAGTTCGCGTCCTTCGGCACCTTCGCCGTCGGCTTCCTGGCCCGGCCGATCGGGGGGTTCGTCTTCGGGCACTTCGGTGACCGGCTCGGACGCAAGAAGATGCTGCTCCTCACGCTGGTGATCATGGGGGCCGGCACCGCCGCGATCGGGCTGCTGCCGTCGTACGACGCGATCGGCTGGTGGGCACCCGTCCTGCTGGTGACGCTGCGGGTGCTGCAGGGCATCGGGGTCGGCGGAGAGTACGGCGGCGCGGTCCTGCTCGCGGTGGAGTACGCCCCGGCCGAACGGCGCGGGTTCTTCGGCAGCTTCGCGCACATCGGCGTCCCCGGCGGGCTGCTGCTCGCGAGCGGCGCGTTCTCGCTGGCCAGCCTGCTGCCCGACGAGGCGTTCCTCGCCTGGGGCTGGCGGGCCTGCTTCGTGGCCAGCGTCCTGCTGCTCGCGATCGGTGCCTACATCCGGCTCTCGGTGATGGAGACCCCGGCGTTCGCGCTGGTCCAGGAGCGCAAGGAGGTGTCCCGGATGCCGCTGCGCGACCTGCTCGCCGCGCAGCCCAGGCGGCTGCTGCTCGGCATGGGCACCCGGTTCATCGAGGGCTTCACGTTCAACTTCTTCTCGGTCTACCTGCTTGCCTACGTGGTCACCACGCTCGGGCTGCCGCGCTCGCTCGCGCTCGGCGGGGTGATGGTCGGCGCCGCCCTCGGCGTGGTGCTGGTGCCGATCACCGGCGCCCTCTCGGACCGCGTCGGACGCAAGCCGGTCTTCCGCGTCGGGGCGTGGCTCGCGCTGGTGGTGGCCTTCCCGGTGGCCGCCCTGGTGCAGTCCGCCGACGAGGTCGCGGTGTTCGCGGTCTTCGTGGTCGGGCTCGGGCTGCTCTACGGGACGATCTACGGCCCGCTGGCCGCCTTCTGGTCCGAGCTCTTCGACACCCGCTACCGCTACACCGCGCTGAGCACGCTCTACCAGGTCTCCGGGGTCGTGGCGTCGGGCCTGACCCCGCTGATCGCGGCGTGGCTGGTGACCCGGGGCGGGGGCAGCCTGTGGCTGGTCGCGGGCTATAACGTGGTGGTGGCCGCGATCAGCCTGACCTCCGCGCGGTTCCTCCCCGAGACCCGGGGACGCGACCTCGACGCAGCGGTGCACGGCGAGCCGGCGCAGCACGTCCTCGAGCCCACCCCCGCGCGGTGACCGCCTGCGCCGTGAGGACCACGGGCTAGCGTCCGACGGCGATGCCGTCGACCTCGACCGGCTTGCCGCTGCTGACCACGGTGACCCTGACCGCCTGGGTGTGCACCCGGCCGTACGACGCGATCGGGAGCACCCGCCGCTCGAGGGTCCGGGCGGATGTCAGTGAGATCCGCCGGACCACCCGGGCCCCGAGCGAGACCGTGACCGCGCCGCAGGAACGGCAGGTCGTCGCCACCAGCGAGTATGCGGTGCCGTGGCCGCCGGTGAGCGTCAGCCGGGCCCCCTGTCGGGCAGTGACGGTCTCGGTGCCGAGGTAGGTGCCGGTCACCTTGGCGCGCCGCCAGCCCTGGCCGGCGCGCGCGGTGCGGTCGTCGACCGGCGTCGTACGGCACTGCTCGGCCGTCCAGGCACCGACCCCGCCGACGGCGTCGGTGCTGCGGGCCCGGAAGCAGTAGGTGCGCGCGGCGCCGCCGGCGTTCGTGACCGTCGTGCTGCCGCCGCCGTGGCTGGTCGCCCACGTCGACCACGCGCCGAACCCGCCGCGCCACGTCGCGACCCGGCGTTGCACCTCGGTCCGGGCGATCGCCAGCGTCGACCCGCTCGACGTCCAGCTCACCGGGAACCTGAGCCTGGTCACCGTCGTGCTGCCCGGTGCCGTGAGGCGGGTCACCGGTCCGGCCGGCGCCGGTGCGGACGGCGGGGGCGACGGTGCGGGACCCGCTGGTGCGGGCGGTGTCGAGGTCGTCGCGGGCGGCGGCGGGACCGGGGCGGACCCCGGGGCCGGGGGAGCGCCGGTCTGGTAGGCGTCGTACGTCGGGTCCACCAGCAGCGGCTGGGGGTAGGCGGCCGCGATCGCCTGCCACGGCACGAGCTTGAAGTTCTGGTTGCCCACGTCGTCCTTGGTGTCCTGGGTGACCAGGAAGCCCTGCGGGAACGGTCCGCCGACCCCGAAGTTGGTGACGTCGATGCCGTCCATGCCGGTCACCGCGTCCACGCCGTTGCCGTCCACGATCTCGAAGGCGCCCAGCGGACGGTTGTCGTCGCGGGTGTAGGCGTGGAACGTGTTGGTCCCCTGGCTGGCGGCGAGCAGGTAGCCACCGCCGCCGCGGCCGTAGTAGATCGTGATGCCCTTGACGTCCTGGCCGATCTCGCCGTTGTCCTCGGTGGTGCTGACGACCTTCGTGCCGGTGACCGGGTCGCCGGGCTCGGCGCCGTACCGCCAGATCCCGCCGATGTCCTCCTGGGCGAGGTAGATCCGTTGCATCTCGTCGTCGGCGACCAGGCCCTCGGAGTGCAGGGGGGGGCGCTCAGGGTCCAGTGGCGCACGAGGCGTCCCTTGACCGACCCGCTGGAGCCGTCGAGCTCCCACTGCTCGGTCGTGCCGCTGTCGGTGACGAACGCGAAGAACCTGCCGGTGTCCGGCGAGTGGTAGAGCGCGAACCCGCGCGGGGTGGCGATGTCCGTGCCGGGCGCGAAGCTGCCCACCTTGGTCAGCGACCGGTCGGCCACGTCGACCTTGTAGAAGTCCAGGCTGCGCACCCGGTTCGTCACGCCGACCAGCGCGACCCGGGCGTTGCCGAGCGGGAAGTCGTAGCGGACGTCCACGTTGTTCATCCGCCCGTCCGGGTAGGAGAACAGCTCGCGTCCCGACAGGTCGTAGACGACGAGACCGCCCCCGACGTCGCTCTTGTCGGTGCCGATGATCGTGCTCTTCGAGGCGTCGGTCGGGTGGATCCAGATCGCTGCGTCGTCCGCGGCGTCGCCGCCGTTGTGCATCGGCGCCGTCTCCACGGTGGCGCTGACCCGGGCCACGTCGGCCGCCTGCGTCGGTGTCGCCACCGCGACCAGCAGGCCGGCGACGACGAGCAGTGACAGCACCAGGGCGACCGGCCGCACGTGCCTTCCGAAAGCAGACATGGCAGTTCCCCCACAGGATCGAACGCCCCCACGCAGCCGATCCCCGCCCCCGGAGGTCGGCCCCGGACCACAGGATGCCCAGCCTCCGCCCCCGGGGACAAGAGCCGAAGAGATCAGAGGAACCTGGTCATTCCGGCGCAGGCCGGCCCGACGCGCGGCGGGCTAGCGAGGCCCGGGGGGACGACCCGCGAACGCCGCGAGCCGGTCGTAGACGGGGGCGTCGTCCGGCACCTGCACCGCCGGCCCGAACACCTCCCCGCGGTTCTCCGGGGTCAGCATCGCCGACATGAACGCCAGCCCTCGCTCGGCGACCTCCGGCAGCAGCCGGGCCGGCTGACCGGTGGCGCGGACCACGTCCCAGGTGTGCACGGCGATCTCCGCGGTCTGCCAGTCCACCTGCCCGGCGTCCGCCGCGTCCCCTGCCTGGTGCCAGTGGTGGATCAGGTCGTCGGCGTGGGACCGGAAGTCCGCCGCCCAGCCCGCGGTGACCGGCGGGGGGGACCGCCGACCAGTCGGGCTCCCCGCCCCGGGCCATCTGCAGGAACCGCACCGGGGCGCCGACGAGATGACCGATCAGCCGGGCCACGTCCCAGTCGGCGCAGGGTGTCGGGCGCGCCAGCTGGTCCGGGTGCACGGCGGCGAGCACGTCGCCGGCCTGGTCGAGCGCCCGGGACAGGACGACGACGGCCTCGACCGCGGCCGTCGGACGCCGGTGGGTCACCTGCGGCGGCGCGCGACGCGCCGCGACGTGCGCCGTGCGACTCTGCGGGACGCGAACATGGGATCACCCCTTCTCGGACGGGTACGGCGCGCTCACGGGGCGGACTGCTTCTGCAGGCCGACGGCCTCCTCCGCGCTGAGCAGGCCGATCCCCACGAGGTCCAACGGGCTGATGAACGCGTCGCTGATGCGGTAGCCGTTCGCCCGCACCAGGGCGTCACGCAGCGGCACCGCCCAGTGGTGCTCGAGGAGGACGAGCGCGGCCGCGGAGTCGTCCGGGATGTCCGCCAGGATGTCCCAGGCCTCCTCGTCGCTGAACACCTCGAGCCCCTCGGCGCCGGCCTCGGCCCCGGCTTCGGCGCCGGCCGCCATGCCTTCCTCGCCCTCGATGCCCAGCCCGATCAGCGCGCCGATCGTGCTGCCCACCTCGATCGCCTCCTCCCGCGAGAGGTTGCCCAGGTGCTCCACCTCGATCTCGCCGGCCGCGTCCTTGTAGACCGCGAGCGCGTCGATGACGCGCACGGTGTCACTCGCCCGGAGCCGCTCGAGCTCGGCGACGATCTCGCCGTGGAAGTTCGGCTGGCTGAATCCCAGGACGAGCAGCTGCACGGGTCCTACGGTCATGGTGCCTCCTCGGGTCGACGGGGCGGCGCGGCCCCGGAGCGGTGGAGCCGGTGGGTCGTCCCGCCGTCCACGATGTCGCGGGCCTACGGAGGCTGCCTCATCCGGCCCGAGTGAGGTGGCGGGCCACGAGGGGCCGTCGCTGCCGGCCGCAGCTGGCAGGGCTACCCCGCGGCCCGCGGGCTTCCTTGGCGCCGGACCCCACGGTGGCGGAAGTCCCCTCACCAAACGGGACGAAAGTCCCTGGTGAGCGGCCGGCCCTCCCGCGAGGGTGAGGTACAGGAGGCAGCGCATGACCGACGCTTCGGACAGCGCGTGATCGAGGCGCGCGAAGACGCTCTGCTCGGGCCGTCGGCCTCCGCCGAGGCTCCCGGCTTCCGCGCCACGACGATCAGCACCGGCGAGTTCAGCTGGCTGCTCACCGACCTGCTGCGGCTGGTGCGCGAGTTGCTGCGCTCGGACACCGCCACCGTCCTGCTGCTCGACGTGAGCGGGACCGTGCTCGAGACGGCGGCGTGCGTCGGGCCGGAGGACACGGTGCTGCACGCGTTCCGGGTCCCGGTCGGGCACGGGTTCGCGGGGACGGTCGCCGAGCGCCGTCACCCGGCCACGATCACCGAGGTGACCCCGCAGTCCGTGGTGAACCCGCACCTCGTCGAGCGGGGGGATCCACTCCCTGCTCGGCGCACCGCTGGTGCACGACGGTCGCCTGCTCGGGGTGGTGCACGTCGGGAGCCTGCACCGCCGGGAGTTCACCGACGCCGAGGTGGTGACGCTGGTCAGGGCCGCGGAACCCATCGCGCACACCCTGGCCTCGAACTCGAGCATCGCCGAGAACGCGCTCGCGACCGCCCTGCAGAGGACGCTCATCCCCGAGACGCCGCCACGGGTGGCGGGGCTGGAGCTGGCCGGCCGGTACGTCCCGGCGGACGGCAAGCTGGGCGGCGACTGGTACGACGTCCTGGTGCTGCCCGACCAGCGGGTCGGGCTCGTCATCGGGGACGTCGCCGGGCACGGCCTGGAGGCCGCGGTCGTGATGGGGCGGCTGCGCAGTGCGTTGCGGGCCTACGCCCTCGAGCACGCCGACCCCGCCGTGGTGCTGGGCCTGCTCGACACCAAGCTGCACGCCTTCGAGGAGGCGGCCATGGCGACGGTGCTCTACGCCGTCACCGAGCCGCCGTTCACCGAGGTGCGGATGTCGTCGGCGGGACACCTGGCCCCGCTGCTCGCCGCCCACGGCGACCGGGCGTTGGAGCTGGCCGTCGAGCCGGACCCGCCGCTCGGCGTCGACCCGTCCGTGGGGCGGCGCACCCACCGGGTCGTGTGGCCCTCCCGGTCGGCGCTCTGCCTGTTCACCGACGGACTGGTGGAGCGCCGCCCGCCCCCAGGAGGCGAGGGCGTCGACCAGCTGGACGGCGGGGTGCGACGGGTCCTGGACACCTTCGCCTACGAGCCCGCGGACGTGGCCTGCGCGCGCGTGCTCGACGCGGCGCTGTCCGACCTCTCGGTGGTGCAGGACGACATCGCCCTGCTCGTCGCCCGCCCGAGCCACGGAGCCCGCTGAGCGGCTCGGCCCGGGGACCAATGGCCCTGCCGTGGCCGTGCCCCGGAGCCTAGGTTCGCCTGCGTCAGGGGGATCCGGAGCCGCGGCTCGGGCCGGGCGCAGCGCGAAGGAGTCCAGATGTCCATCGACGCACGGCGGGCCGGAGTCCCCGCCCAGGCACGAGAGCCGGCACGGCCCGCACCCCTCGACCCCGAGGTCCGGGTCGAGCTCTTCGAGACGATGGTCCTGTGCCGGTCCTACGAGGAGGCCATCCTGGCGGCGTACCACGCCGACAAGGGTCCGGGCTTCGACATCGGCAAGGGGCTGGTCCCCGGCGAGATGCACCTGTCGGCCGGGCAGGAGCCGGTGGCGGCCGGGGTGTGCGCGCACCTGACCGTCGACGACGCGGTCACCGCCACGCACCGCCCGCACCACCTCGCCGTCGCGCACGGCGTCGACCTGCGCCGGATGACCGCGGAGATCTTCGGTCGCGAGACCGGCCTGGGCCGGGGCCGCGGCGGCCACATGCACCTGTTCGACCCGGCCACGCACTTCTCCTGCTCCGGCATCATCGCCGAGGGCTACCCGCCGGCGCTCGGCCAGGCCTTCGCCTTCCTGCGCTCCGGCACCGACCGGGTCGCGGTGGCGGTCACCGGCGAGGGCGCCGCCAACCAGGGCGCGTTCCACGAGTCGTTGAACCTGGCGGCGCTGTGGGCCCTGCCGGTCGTGTTCGTGGTCGAGGACAACGACTGGGGGATCTCGGTGCGCCGGTCGGCGTCGACCTCGGTCTCCTCCAACGCGGTGCGCGCCGCGGCGTACGGCATCCCGGGCGAGCGGATCGAGGACAACGACGTGGAGGCGGTGTACGCGGCAGCGGGCCGCGCTGTCGCGCACGCCCGTTCGGGTCGCGGACCGTCGCTGGTCGAGGTCCGGACGCTGCGGATGTGGGGACACTTCGAGGGGGACGCGCAGGGCTACCGCGACGACCTCGACGGCATCGAGCACCGTGACCCGATCACCCGCTACGAGCAGGTCCTCCTCGACGCGGACCTGCTCGACACAGAGACCGCCGCCGGGATCCGGGAGCGGGCCCGCGAGCGGGTCGCCGACGCCGTCGACTTCGCCCGGGAGAGCCCGCTCCCGGACCCGTCCACCGCCACCGACTACGTGTTCGCCGAGGAGGCGTCGTCATGAGCATCACCGAGACCCGGCCCGGGACCTCGCGCCGGCTGACCACCTCCAAGGCGATGGTGGCGGCGCTGACCGAGGAGATGGAGCGCGACCCCTCCGTGTTCTACCTCGGCGAGGACGTCGGCGCCTACGGCGGGATCTTCGGGTCCACCACCGGCCTGCTCGAGCGCTTCGGCCCGGAGCGGGTCATCGACACCCCGATCTCCGAGACCGCGTTCATCGGCCTCGGCATCGGCGCCGCGGTGGAGGGCATGCGTCCCGTCGTCGAGCTGATGTTCGCCGACTTCCTGGGCGTCTGCCTGGACCAGATCTACAACCACATGGCGAAGATCCACTTCGAGTCCGGCGGCCACGTCCGGGTGCCGATGGTGCTGGCCACCGCGGCCGGCGGCGGCTACTCCGACGGGGCCCAGCACTCGCAGTGCCTGTGGGGCACGTTCGCGCACCTGCCCGGGATGAAGGTGGTGGTGCCGAGCAACCCCGCGGACGCCAAGGGCCTGATGACCGCGGCGATCCGTGACGACAACCCGGTCGTCTACGTGTTCCACAAGGGCGTCATGGGCCTGCCGTGGATGGCGAAGAACCCCCGCAGCACCGACGAGGTCCCCGACGGCGAGCACGTCGTCCCGATCGGCAAGGCGCGGATCGCGCGTGCCGGGACCGACGTTACGGTGGTCACCCTGTCGCTGTCCGTGCACCACGCGCTCGACGTGGCCGACACGTTGGCGACGGACGGGATCGACGTCGAGGTGCTCGACCTGCGCAGCCTGGTCCCGCTGGACCGTGAGGCCATCCTCGGGTCGGTCTCGCGGACCGGGCGGCTGGTCGTCGTCGACGAGGACTACCAGTCCTTCGGTGTCTCCGGCGAGGTCGTCGCGACGGTCACCGACCAGGACCCCGGCCTGCTGCGCGCCCCGGCCCGCCGGGTGGCGACGCCCGACGTGCCGATCCCGTACGCCCACGGCCTGGAGTACGCCGTGCTGCCCCGCCACGACCGGATCGAGCGCGCGGTCCGGGACGTCCTGCAGTGGTGACCGAGGTGCTGTTCCCCCCGCTGTCCAAGGAGGAACCGGACGGCCAGGGGGTGCTGGCCACCTGGTTCGTCCGCGACGGCGAGCGGGTCGAGGAGGACCAGCTGCTCGCCGAGGTGCAGGTCGACAAGGTCGCCGCCGACGTGCCGGCCCCGGTCGCCGGCGTGGTGCACCTGCTGGTCGAGGAGGAGCAGGCGGTGCGCCAGGGGACGGCCATCGCGCGGATCGGCTGACGAGGCGCCGTACGACGGGGGCGGGCGCGTCCGGCGCCGCCGCATCATCGTCCAGGGATGAGTCATTCGTCCGGGCCAGCGGCTTGACTGCCCCTCGTCAGCCAACCAGCCCACCAGCGTGACGAGGGGTCGACGTGAGCCAGCCGTTCAGCGGGAAGATCGAGATCGACATCCGGGACTCCGAGCCGGACTGGGCGCCGTTCGAGCCGCCCCGGGCTCCGGCGGGCGCGCCGAACGTGGTCTACATCGTGCTCGACGACGTGGGCTACTCGGCGATGTCCGGCTACGGGGGACCGATCGAGACCCCGAACATCGACCGTGTCGCCGCCGACGGCCTGCGCTACACCCAGTGGCACACCACGGCGCTCTGCTCGCCCACCCGCTCCTGCCTGCTCACCGGCCGTAACCACACCCGCAACTCGATGGCCTGCATCACCGAGGCCGCCATCGGCTTCCCCAACGCGAGCGGCACGATCCCGCCGGAGAACGGCATGCTGTCGGAGATCCTCGGCGAGCGCGGCTGGAACACCTACCTGGTCGGCAAGTGGCACCTGTGCCCCGACGACGAGATGAACGTCGCGTCGACCCGGCGGAACTGGCCGAGCGGTCGGGGCTTCGAGCGTTGGTACGGATTCCTGGGCGCCGAGACGAACCAGTACTACCCCGACCTGGTGCACGACAACCACCCGGTCGACCAGCCGTCGTCACCGGAGGAGGGCTACCACTTCTCCGTGGACATCACGGACAAGGCGATCGAGTTCATCAAGGACGCCAAGGTGATCGCGCCCGAGAAGCCGTTCTTCCTCTACTACGCCCCGGGCGCGGCGCACGCGCCCCACCAGGCGCCGAAGGAGTGGGCCGACCGCTACCGCGGCCGGTTCGACGCGGGCTACGAGGCGATGCGCGAGCAGACGCTCGCCCGCCAGAAGAAGCTGGGGATCGTCCCCGCCGACACGGAGCTGCCCCCGATCAACCCGATCGGCACCGCGGAGACCCGGAGCGGCCCGGACGGCATCCCGTTCCCGGCCATGGACGAGACCCGGCCGTGGGACTCGCTGTCGCCCGAGGAGCGGCGGCTGTTCGCCCGGATGGCCGAGGTGTACGCCGGGTTCCTCGCGCACGCGGACCACCAGATCGGCCGGCTGCTCGACTACCTCGAGGAGACCGGCGAGCGGGAGAACACCCTGGTCGTCGTGGTGTCGGACAACGGCGCGAGCGGCGAGGGCGGCCCGCACGGCTCGGTCAACGAGATGAAGTTCGTCAACGGCCTCCCCGACGAGATCGAGGACAACCTCCGGATGCTCGACGAGCTCGGTGGCCCGAAGACCTACAACCACTACCCCAACGGCTGGGCGATGGCGTTCAACACGCCCTTCAAGATGTGGAAGCGCTACGAGTTCAACGGCGGCACCGCCGACCCGTGCATCATCTCGTGGCCGGCGGGGATGGCGGCCCGCGGCGAGCTGCGCGACCAGTACCACCACGCCGTGGACATCGTGCCGACGGTCCTCGACGTGCTCGGTGTGCAGCCGCCCGCCCGCATCAAGGGACACGTCCAGGTGCCGTTCGACGGGGTCAGCATGCGCGGCAGCTTCGACGACGCCACGGCGCCGAGCAAACCGCCGTACGCAGTTCTACTCGATGCTCGGCTCGCGCGGGATCTGGCACGACGGCTGGAAGGCGGTCACCACCCACCCGACCCTGAGCGGCTGGAGCCACTTCAACGACGACGAGTGGGAGCTGTACCACACCGAGGTGGACCGCGCGGAGGTCCACGACCTCGCGGCCGAGCACCCCGAGAAGGTCCGGGAGCTGGTGAACCTCTGGTTCGCGGAGGCCGGCTCCAACGGCGCGTTCCCGCTGGACGACCGGTCGGCGCTGGAGATCGTGCTGACCCCGCGCCCGGTGCTGTCCCCCGCACGGAACCGCTACGTCTACTACCCGGACGCCGCCGAGGTGCCGGAGTCGCAGGCGGTGAACGTCCGCAACCGGTCGTTCGTGATCGCGGCGCGCGTGGACCTGCCGGGTCCCGGGGCGCAGGGCGTGCTGCTGGCGCACGGCTCCCGGTTCGGCGGCCACGCGCTCTACGTCAGGGACGGCCGGCTGCACTACGCGAACAACTTCGTCGGCCTCGAGGAGCAGCGGGTCGACGCCACCGAGGACCTGCCGACCGGCAGGGACCTGATCCTGTCGGCGTCGTTCGTCAAGGACGGCGAGGACCCGCCGCACGTGTCGACCGGCCTCCTGTCGCTGTACCACGACGACCGGCTGGTCGGCGAGGCCCGGATCAGGACCCAGCCGGGCAAGTTCTCGCTGGCGGGGGAGGGTCTCACCGTGGGCCGCGACGGCGGTGAGGCGGTCTCCCCGGACTACCCGGGCACCCGGCCGTGGGCCTTCACCGGCGGGACGCTGCACCGGGTGGCGATCGACGTGAGCGGCGAGCCGTACGTCGACCTGGAGCGCGAGGCCCAGGCGATGCTGATGCGCGAGTAGGGGCGGGACGCGGGTCAGAGCTGCCGGTCGGGTGGCGGGGAGGCGTTGCGGCGCCAGGGCGCGACCCCGTCGATCTCCACCTCGAGGGAGAAGCTCAGCACCGTCCGGATGACCACGATCAGGCCCAGCACGGTGACGCTCTCCAGGGTGGGCTCGACCGCCACCGTGCGGATCAGGTCGGCCGCGACGAGGATCTCCAGCCCCATCAGCAGCACCCGCCCGAAGGAGGCCCGGCCGGCCTGGTAGCTCTTCCACCCCTGGTGGGACCGCCGCCACACCGAGACGGCTAGCCAGGTCGACCCGAAGATGCCCGACACCAGCACCAGGACCCCCAGGATCTCGAAGGCCTGCGCGACGTGGTCCATCGTCTCGGTGAAGGTCATCGCCCTGTCCCTCCGGTCGGCGACGGTGCGTCCGGGGACGCCCGTGCCCACATGCTCGACCGGTCGGGGCGACCCAGCGCCCACCGCGCCGGATGATTCCCGCTCACCCGCCCGGGATGACGTGGGGAGCGACCGGTCGTCCCAGCCTGGGAGGACCAGGACGGGCCGAGGAGAGAGAGGAACCGAGATGACGCAGTCGACGCAGCCAGGGCGCTCGGCGAGCCAGAGCGCGGGCGGAGGAGGTCAGCACGTCGAACCCACCGAGATGACGGGTTGGGTGGGCTGGGTGGCCTTCGCCGGAACGATGATGGTGCTGCTGGGCACCTTCCACGTCATCGAGGGGATCGTCGCGCTGTTCCGGGACCAGTACTTCCTGGTCGGGGACACCGGTCTGACGATCCACGTCAGCTACACGACGTGGGGGTGGGTGCACATCCTCGGAGGCCTGGTGGTGGCCGCCGCCGGCGTCGCGGTGTTCACCGGGAAGGTGTGGGCGCGCACGGTCGGCGTGGTCGTGGCGTTCCTCAGCGCGCTGGTGAACGTGGCCTTCCTCGCGTCGTACCCGGTGTGGTCGGCGCTGATGATCGTCATCGACGTGCTGGTGATCTGGGCACTGACCGTGCACGGCTCCGAGCTCAAGGAGTAGCGCGCCCGGACGCGTGAGTCAGGACCTCCGGCGGTCCTCGAGGAAGGGCAGCGGGTTGCCCGAGGCACGCGCGCCGGAGTCGAGCCAGCGGCTGACCCCGGCCGGGCTCCGGCGCTGGAGCTCCTCGAGGTACCGCTCGCGGAGGGTGACGACGACCAGCTTCTCCCGGGGCGAGGTGGCCTCGTTGAGCAGCACGAAGCTGCGGCGCCAGGCCAGGCAGAGCTCGGCGTCGTCGAGGGCGCCGAGGATCGCGACCAGGGCCGGGACCCGCTGCTCGAGGTCCGAGGGGACGCCCGGGACCTCGGAGGCCGGTCCCGGGGTCGCCTCCTGCTCCACCGGCGGTCCACCGGCGAGGATCCGCCAGACCCGGACCCGGGACCACAGGGCGGGCGCGGTCGCGGCGAGGGGGAGGAGGACGAGCAGGCTGAGCGGGCCGGTGAGCTGCACCAGCCCCGCGGTCCCGGCGACCAGGGCGCCCCAGAGGGCCGAGATCCGGACCAGCCGGCCGGGCCGTGCCGGGCCGGTCACGGTGGCGAGGCACCCCGCGCACAGGCCGGAGCTCAGGACCACCGCCAGGCAGGTGCCCCACCCCCACAGCGTGGTCGCGGCCAGCAGACCGATCGTGGTCACCACGGTCAGGACGAACGTCCACGCCCCCGCGCCGGCGCGGCCGAGGCGGTGCCGCCGGGTCAGTCCCCGCTCGTGGGCGCTCATCGCCCGCACCCCTTCGGCCGAGACCCCGTCGGCCAGGACCCGTGCATGCGTGGCGCACGTCGGGGCGGACCGCTCGACGGCGTCGGAGCTCTGGTCGGTGACGGGTTGCTGTTCACGGTGGACCGCCCTCACGGACAGGAACGGACAGGGCCTGGACGAGGTGCCCGAGGCCGCCAGGATCCATCGCCGCGCCCGCGACTGCCTCACCCCTCACGGGCGATGTCTCCGCCGGTCCCACTCCCCGTCCACCCGGTCGGCGGGGAGTGGGACTCATCCCTCGTGGGGGGTGCCCGGGGACGCGAGGGTGTCGACGATGGGGACGGGTGAGGTGCGTAGCCACCCCGTGCAGGACGGCGGAGCCGGCGAGCGGGTAGGGCGGGCCGAGGACGAGAGGAGTCCCAGCCATGGGTCGAGAGTCGCGATCCGGAGCGCACGCGGGCCGAGCCGCGGCGGCCGGCGATGGGTAGGCGGCTCGCGGCGATCGGCGCCCTGGTGGTGGGTGCGGCGACCGCCGTGCTCGGGGTGGGGGTCGCGGTGGACCAGTTCCCGCGCGGCCTGGTGCTGCTGGTCTGCGTGGTCCTCGCCGGTACGGCGGCCTGGTACGGCGTCCTGCGACGGGGGGCGTTCCGGGTGGCGGGGCTGACCGTCGCCGGGCTGGCCCTCGTCGGCGCCCTGGTCCTGGTGGCGGTGACCGGCGCCGTCCTCGTCGACCTGCTGGTGGTGGCCGGGCTGGTGGCCTCCCTGGTGCTGGCGCGCGCTGCCCTCGTCAGCCACGCCGACCTGCCACGGGCCCCGGCCCCGCACCGGGCGGTGCTGTTCTACAACCCGAAGTCCGGCGGGGGGAAGGCGGAGCAGTTCGCGCTGGCCGAGCAGGCGGCGAAGCGGGGGATCGAGGCGGTCGAGCTGAAGCCGGGCGACGACCTCGAGACGCTCGTCCGGGCAGCCGTCGAACGAGGTGCCGACGCGCTCGCGATGGCCGGTGGAGACGGCTCGCAGGCGATCGTCGCAGCGGTGGCGGCGGAGTGCTCCCTGCCCTACGCGTGCGTCCCGGCCGGCACCCGGAACCACTTCGCGCTGGACCTGGGCGTGGACCGTGACGACGTCGTCGGGGCGCTCGACGCCTTCGTCGAGGGCGGGGAGCGCCGGGTCGACCTCGCCGAGGTCAACGGCCGCGTGTTCGTCAACAACGTCTCGCTCGGTCTCTACGCCGAGGCGGTGCAGCGCGCGGGGTACCGCGACGCCAAGCTCCGCAGCCTCCTGGACACCGCCCCCGACGTGCTCGGGCCGGGGGGCAGCGAGCTCGACATGCGGTGGGAGGGGCCGGGCGGGCACGCGCACCGCGGGGGCGCCGCCGTGCTCGTCTCCAACAACCGCTACCGCCTGGGACGCGCGGTGGGCTCCGGGACCCGGCCCCGGATCGACGACGGGCTGCTCGGGATCACCGTCGTCGGGGCGCCGTCCGCGGGCGCAGACCACGACCGCGCCCTGCAACGGCCCTGGCGGGAGTGGTCGGCGCCGACCTTCGAGGTCGACGCGGACCGGCCACTGCCGGCCGGCGTGGACGGGGAGGCGCTCGTCCTGGACCCGCCGCTCCGCTTCCGCATCCTCCCGGGCGTGCTGCAGGTGCGGATCGCCCGCGCGCACCCCGGCGCGTCCCCGTCGGCGACCGCGCCGGAGGGCCTGCGCGCGGGGGTCGCCGAGCTGGTCAGGGTCGCCCTCGGCCGGGAGGGCCGGCCGGCCACGTCCTCGTCAACAGGAAGGAGGTCCTCATGGACCTGATGGAGATCAGCGAGAAGCAGACGATGAGCCGGGAGGAGGCGGCAGCCCGCCTGCACACGCTCGCCGACGCGCTGGCGCAGCACAACGACGTCGAGTTCGAGCGCGGCGGCATGCGGATCAAGGTGCACGTCCCCGACCAGGTGCACGTCAAGCTGGAGGTCGAGATCGAGGACGACGGGAACGAGCTGGAAGTCGAGCTCACCTGGTGACCCGCGCGGCCTCGGTGCTGCGCCGCCTCGACGAGTGCGACCGGTGGCTCTACGGGGTGGTGGGCCGGTGGTCGGCGCCGCTGCTGGACGAGCCGCTGCGGAAGGTGACCCAGCTGGCGGACTTCTCCAAGCCCTGGTTCCTCGTCGCCGGCGCCCTGGGGGTGCTCGGAGGCCCCCGCGGACGGCGGGCCGCGGTCACCGGGCTCGCGGCCGTCGGCGTCACCTCGCTGGTGGTGAACCAGCCCCTCAAGGCCCTGGGCGGGCGGCGCCGGCCCGACCGCGGCGTGCTGGGCGCGCCGCAGCCCCGCTGGGTGCGGATGCCGACCTCAGGGGCCTTCCCCTCGGGGCACGCCGCGTCCGCGGCCGCGTTCACGGTCGCGGCGGGGGACGTGCTGCCGGCCCTGCGACCGGTGCTGGGTGCGGCGGCGTCGGTCGTCGCGTTCTCCCGGGTCTACACCGGCGTGCACTACCCCAGCGACGTCCTCGTCGGCGCGGCCGTGGGGATGCTGGTCGGCCGTCTGGTCGGTGGCGCGGCGGTGCGGTGGGTGCCCGCCCCGGGGTGAGACGGCGGACGGCTCAGCGCAGCAGACGGCCGAAGAGGTCGACGTACGCCTCGAGGTGCCGGTCCCCGAGGTAGTTCTCGTGGACGCTGGCCCGGCCGGCGGCCGCGACCGCCGCGGCGCGCACCGGGTCGCCGAGCACGGTGCCCAGCGTGGCGCCCAGGCCCGCCAGGTCCGTCGGGTCGGGGAGCAGCCACCCGGTGCGGCCGTCCTCGATCTGGTCGAGGAGGCCGCCGACCGCCGAGGCCACGACCGGACGCTCCTTCCACATCGCCTCGGTGACGGTCAGCCCGAACCCCTCGACGAGGCTCTTCTGGACGATCACGGTGGCCCGGCGCTGCAGCGCGTTCACGAGGTGCGCGTTCTCGTCGACGGAGTCCATCGGCAGCCGGACCAGGTGCACCCGCAGCCGCTCGGCCGGGGCCAGCCCGCGCCACAGGTCGCGGCACTCCTGCAGCACGACGGCACCCTCGGGGTCATCGGACACGTAGGAGGGGTCCGGCCCCGCCAGCACCAGGTGTACGTCGCCGGGCAGCGTCCCGAGCGCGCCGACGAACCCGCGCAGCACGCCGGCCATGTCCTTGAGCCGGTCCCAGCGGCTGACCTGGACCACCAGCCGGGCGCCGGCGGGCACGGGGCCGCCGTCGGTCACGAGGTCCCGGTGCCGGCGCACGGTGCCGGCGGCCCCGTCACGCCGGACGTAGTGCAGGTCGGGGAGGGTGTTGGGGCCCGCGACGAGGCCGGTGTGCACGAGCGCCGCCTGCACCTCGGCGGCGGAGAGCGGACGGTTCTTCGCGCTGAGCGGGTCGATCGAGGGCGCGATGACCCGCATCCGGTCCGTGCGGCACCAGTCGGGGGCGTAGGCCTCCCGGGAGAACACGAAGCCGTCGGCCGCCTGGAGCAGGGGGCGGAGGAACTCCCAGGCCCGGTCGGTGAGTCCGTTCGGGGTGTCCCGCCCGACGTGGCAGCGCCACACCACCGCGACGCCCCGGGCCCGGAGCCGGTCCACCATGCCGGCCGTCTGCGGGTCGTGGAGCAGCACGACGTCGCCCGGCGAGACGCGTGCGGCGAGGTCCTCGACGTCGTCGGCGAGGGCCGCCAGGACGGTCGCGAGCTCGGCCGGTCCCAGGGGGCCGCCGTCGCCGGGCTCGCCGTGCAGCAGGTTGTGCACGCGCTTGGTGACCGTGAACAGCTCGGGAGCGCCGGTGAGCACCAGCCAACGGGTGTCCACCCCGACGCCCCGGACGTAGGACAGCAGCGTCTGCAGCATCTCCGCGACGCCGCCGCCGTGGGCGGTGGCGCTGACGTTCCACACCACGCCGCCGTGCAGCAGCGACCGCGCCACGGCCGCCCGCTCCTCGAACTGCGCGACCCGCTCGGCCGGGAGCAGCGCGTAGAGCTGGTCCAGCTTCATCGGGACGACGTCGATCTCCTGCACGGTGAGCCCATCGTCCCTCCCAGGACTGGTCCGGTCCAGGGTCGACGGACCTCCCGCGGGGGGCGCCCCAGGTCGGGACCTCTTACCCTGTCCGGCCGCCCGGGATCGGGCTGTGCTGGAGGCACCAGAGCACGGTGCCACCACGCAGCAGGGCGGGAGGACAGGTCATGAAGGCAGCAGTAGGCGACCGTCTGGTGGTGCACAGCGTGCACGTCGACGGTCCGGTGCGCGACGGCGAGATCGTCGAGGTGCGGGGACCCGACGGGCTGCCGCCGTACGTCGTCGAGTGGTCGGACACCGGGCACCAGTCGCTGTACTTCCCCGGCGCGGACGCCACCGTCGAGCACTTCGTCGGGCAGGAGTGAGCGACCGCTCAGGACTGGTAGACGTCCGGGATGCCGTCGGCGTCGTCGTCGCGCTCCTCGTCCACGCAGATCGCCCGGTAGACCCGGTTGCGGGCACGCAGCACGACGGTCGCCAGCACGGCGGCGACGACGGACCCGACGAGCACGCCGATCTTCACATGGTCGTCGCGCAGGCTCGTCGGCCCGAAGGCGAGCTCCCCGATCAGCAGGGACACGGTGAACCCGATGCCGGCCAGCACCGCCAGGCCGAAGACGTCGATCCAGGACAGCCCGTCATCGAGCTCGGCGCGGGTGAAGCGGGACAGCAGGTACGTCGAGCAGAAGATCCCCACCGCCTTGCCGACCACCAGGCCGGCGACGATGCCGAGGGCGACCGGGTCGGTCAGGGCCTCCCGGAGCCCGGTGAGCCCGCCCACGGTGACGCCGGCCGCGAACAGCGCGAAGACCGGCACCGCGAACCCGGCGGAGACCGGCCGCAGCCGGTGCTCGAGGTGCTCGGCCATCCCCGGACCGGCCTCGGGGCCGCCGGCCGCCTGGCTGCGGGCGACCGGCACCGTGAGGGCCAGCAGCACCCCGGCGACCGTCGCGTGCACGCCCGAGGCGTGCACCAGCGCCCAGGCGACGAAGGCGAGGGGGAGGAGCAGCCACCAGGACCGCACCCGACGCTGCACGAGGACCCCGAAGGCGGCGATCGGGACGAGGGCGAGCAGCAGCCACAACGGCTCCAGTGCACGCGTGTAGAACAGCGCGATCACCGTGATCGCGAGCAGGTCGTCGACGACCGCGAGGGTGAGCAGGAACGTGCGCAGGGCCGCCGGCAGGTGGGTGCTGATCACCGCGAGCACCGCGACCGCGAAGGCGATGTCCGTGGCGGTCGGGATCGCCCAGCCCTGCAGGGCCACCGACCCGGCGACCAGGTTCACCAGCACGTAGACCACCGCGGGGACGGCCATCCCGCCGACCGCAGCGAGCACCGGGATGGCGGCGCGGCGCGGCTCGCGCAGGTCGCCGGCCACGAACTCGCGCTTCACCTCGAGCCCCGCGACGAAGAAGAAGATCGCCAGCAGGCCGTCGGCCGACCAGGAGGCCAGGCTCAGGTCGAGGTGCAGCGCCGCGGGCCCGACCGTGAGCTCCTTCAGCGAGGTGTAGGCCGACTCCCAGGGCGAGTTGGCCCAGACCAGCGCGACCACGGCGGCGACCAGCAGCAGCGCGCCGCCGACCGTCTCCTGGCGCAGCAGCTCGGTGACGCGGGAGGTCTCGGCCCACGAGCCGCGGCTGAGCAGCCGGGTCCGGTGGGGCGGGGGGAGAGGTGCTCATCAGGTGGGGGCCTTCGGGGTCGACGACACTGTTGCCGACCAGACTTCCCGGCGCACCGCGCTACAGCCTACGGGGTTCTTCGGGGGAGAGGGACACCACCGCCGCCCCGGCCAGGCGGCCGGCCTCGAGGTCCGCGAGGGCGGCCGGCGTCTCCCGGAACGGGTAGACGGTCACCCGCGGACGGACCCCGAGGGTGACCGCCAGCCGCAGCAGGTCGTCCCCGTCGGCGCGCGTGTTGGACGTGACGCTGGTCAGGCTGCGCTCGCGGAACAGGTGCCGCTGGTAGTCCAGGGCGGGTACGTCGCTCAGGTGGATGCCGGCCGTCACCAGCGTGCCGTTCGCGTCCAGCGCCTCGAGGGCCGTCGGGACGAGGTCCCCGACGGGCGCGAAGAGGATGGCGGCGTCGAGCGGGGACGGTGGCCGGTCCCGGGCCCCGCCCACCGAGGCGGCACCGAGCTCGCGGGCCAGGTCCTGCGCCGCCTCACCCCGGGTGAGCACGTGCACCTCGAGACCCTGGGCCACCGCCACCTGGGCGGTGAGGTGTGCGCTGGCCCCGAACCCGTAGATCCCCAGCCGGCCGCCCGGTGGCACCCGGGCGCGGCGCAGCGCGCGGTACCCGATGATCCCCGCGCACAGCAGCGGGGCCGCCTCGTGGTCGTCGTACGCGTCGGGGATCCGGTAGGCGTAGGCCGCCGGCACGGTGGTGTACTCCGCGAAGCCGCCGTCCGCGTCCCAGCCGGTGTACGTCGACCGGGTGCAGAGGTTCTCGGCGCCCCGGCGGCACCACCGGCAGGCGCCGCACGTGGAGCGGAGCCAGGCCACCCCGACCCGTTCGCCCGGGTTCGTGCCGGTGACGGCGGTGCCGCACTCGGTCACCGTGCCGACCACCTCGTGCCCGGGGACGACCAGCGGGCGGACGGCCGGCAGCTCGCCGCAGGCCAGGTGCAGGTCGGTACGGCACACGCCGCACACGTGCACCCGCACCCGGATCTCGTCCTCGGCCAGCGGGGGGTGCGGCCGCTCCACGAGCGAGAGCCGGTCGGCGGTCCCGGCCGAGCCGGTGACCGCCCAGCCTCGGAAGGTGCTAGTGGTCGAGGTCGACGTGCTCATGCGTGAGGTTCTCGATGTCGCCGGCCGCGGCGTCGAGAAGCTCGTGCGCCAGGCGCGAGAGCGCCCGGGCGGCGGCGAGCTCGTCGCCGATCTCGGGCACGTCCCGGTCGCGGGGGCTCAGCCGGGCCGACCCGCTCGCGGAGAGCGACGTGGCGTCACCGGTGTGCAGCCGGGCCTGCGCGTGCGTCTCGCCGTCGTGCTCGTCGATCCGGATCTCGACCGACCAGGTGCGGGTGCCGGTCGGTGCGGTCCTGGTGCTCATCGGTTCCACCTTTCAGGGTGCAGCGGGTGCGGACGACGTACGACGCGCGGTCCGCCTCCCAGCCGACCAGCCGCGACCGGCCGGGCACAGGGCCGAAGGTCACGGGCCGCCCGGGGAAGGCCCGCAGGGCTCCTCGACCACGGTGAGCGGCAGTCCCGCGAAGCGGCCGGCCCACCGGGCGGCCGCGTCACGGTCCAGCACGACCTCGGTGACCCGGCCCGACAGCGCCGACTCCCAGCCCGGGGCGTCCCGGAGGCCCAGGTTGACCCGGACCTCGAGCAGCGGGAAGGCCGTCCGGGCGACGGTCAGGGCGTGGTCGACCGCCACCATGCAGCTGCGCAGCGAACGGTTGCGGTCCGCGAACATCACCAGGTCGAGCGGCTCGGAGCGGTCCGTCGCCGCCTTCGCGCCGGCCAGCACCGTATGCACCTGAGGGTCGGTTGACACCACGGCCACCACGACCCCGTCGCGGCTGCGGTGCCGCTGTCGCGGGACCGGCGACCCCGCGGGTCCCGGTCCGGCGTCGTTCGTGCGGTGCCCCCGACGGAATCGTTCCTGCGCGTCCATAGTCAGCTCCTCCGTGGTCAGGCTGTCCGGGCGGACCGCCCCTGGCCAGGGCACAAGGTCACGTCCCGGTCGCTCGCCCGGTGCGCCGACCTCATCCGTGCCGGGCGATGCGGGCCCGCACCGGCGCGGACACGATGGGGCCTCGAGCGAGGGAGCGACGATGGACGCGATGACCAACAACTTCGGGGAGGTCCTGCTGTGGACCTTCTGGTTCTTCATCTGGATCGGCGCGGTGATGGTGTGGATCCGCTGCGTGTTCGACCTGTTCGGGGACCGGGGGCTCAGCGGGTGGGCCAAGGCCGGGTGGGCGATCGTGCTGGTCTTCCTGCCCTGGGTCGGCGCCCTCATCTACCTGATCGCCCGGGGCAGGAGCATGTCGGAGCGGCAGCGGGCCGCGGCGGCCGAGCGGGAGTCCGCCCAGAAGGAGTACATCCAGCAGGTCGCGGGCGGGTCGCCCAGCCCAGCCGCCCAGATCGCCGATGCCAAGCAGCTGCTCGACTCCGGCGCCATCAACCAGGCGGAGTTCGAGGCCCTCAAGGCGAAGGCAGTCGCCTGACCGTGCAGCAGATGGGGCTGCGCGAGTACATCGACTCCCTGGGCAGCCAGGGCTACACCGTGCGTGACGACCACGGTGAGGACCCGGTCCTGATCCGTCCCGACGGGAGTGCCGTCGAGACGTGGCGGGAGGGCTACCCGTACGACGAGCTGATGAGCCGCAACGACTACGAGGTCGAGAAGTACCTCCTGCAGATCGAGCTGCTGAAGTTCCAGTACTGGGCGCAGGACACCAACCAGCGCCAGGTGATCGTCTTCGAGGGGCGTGACGCCGCGGGGAAGGGCGGGACGATCAAGCGCTTCATGGAGCACCTGAACCCGCGCTCCGCGCGCGTCGTCGCGCTGACCAAGCCCACCTCCACGGAGCTGGGCCAGTGGTACTTCCAGCGCTACGTCTCCCATCTCCCGACGTACGGCGACATCGTGCTGTTCGACCGCTCCTGGTACAACCGCGCCGGTGTCGAGCGCGTGATGGGGTTCTGCGACGAGGACGAGTACCGCACGTTCATGGGGCAGGCCCCGCTGTTCGAGGAGATGCTCCTCGAGTCGGGCGTCAACGTGACCAAGCTGTGGTTCTCGGTCACCCAGCAGGAGCAGCGGACCCGGTTCGCCGTGCGTCAGCTCGACCCGGTGCGTCGGTGGAAGCTCTCCCCGATGGACCTCGAGAGCCTCGACAAGTGGGAGGCCTACACGGCGGCCAAGGAGGAGATGTTCCTGCGCACCGACACCGACCACGCGCCGTGGTACACGGTCAAGAGCAACGACAAGAAGCGGGCCCGGGTCAACGCGCTCCGGCTGTTCCTGAGCCTCGTGGACTACGACGGCAAGGACGAGCAGATCGTGCTCCACCCCGACCCGCAGCTCGTCCAGCGCGGCCGCGAGGCCGTCGGCGACTGACCCCGCCCACCTACTGCCGGTCCTGCTGCCACCGCCGGAACGCCTCGACGGCCGTCGGCAGCGTCGGGAACAGGTGGTCCTCGCCGATCCGCTCCAGCAGCCCGGCCCGCGCCAGGTCGGTGCGCAGGTCCTGCTTCATCCGTGCGAGCGCGAAGACGATGCCCTTGTCGGACAGGTCCTTGCGCAGGCTCTCCAGCGCGTCCACCGCGGTGATGTCGACGTCGATGATCGCCTCGGCGTTGAGCACGAACCACCGCACCGGCTCGGCCGCGCCCTCGACCGCGGCCAGGGCGCGGCGGCGGAAGTCCTCGGTGTTGGCGAAGAACAGCGGGGAGTCGTAGCGGTAGACCATCAGCCCGGGGACCACCTCGGCGCCGGGGTAGTCGTCGACGTCGTGCATCCCGGCGAGGTCCGGGACGAACCCCTCGATGGCGTCGTGCGGGCGTACGACGCGGCCGAGCAGCGCGAGCACCGACAGGCCGATCGCGACCAGCACCCCCAGCAGCACCCCGACGACCAGGACGGCGACCGTGGTGGCGAGGGCGATCAGCAGCTCGGTGACCCGGAACCCGGCCAGCCTGCGGAACTCCCCGACGTCGACGAGCCGCACCGCGGCGTACACCACCACGGCGCCGAGGGCGGCCGTCGGGAAGGACGCCAGCAGCGGACGGAGCGTCAGCACGGCCAGCACGGTGGTGGCCACGGTGACCAGGCCGGTCAGCTGGGTCCGACCTCCCATCGCGTGCCCGATCGCCGTGCGGCTGCCGCTGCTGCTGACCGGGAAGCCGTGCATCAGGCCGGAGGCGAGGTTGGCGGCGCCGAGGGCCAGCAGCTCCCGCTTGGCGTCGACCCGCTCGGCGCGGCGGTCCGCGAAGGCCCGACCGGTCAGGATGTTGTCGGTGTAGGCGACGAACGCGACGCCCAGCGCCGACGGCAGCAGCGACAGCACCCCGCCGAGCGACACGTGCGGCAGGGCGGGGACCGGGAGCCCGACGGGGATGTCGCCGATGACCGCGATCCCCTGCGCACGCAGGTCCAGCAGGGCCACGGCCGCCGCGGCGCCGACCATGCCGATCAGCGCCATCGGGGCGCGCGGCAGCAGCGCGCTGCCGACCAGCAGCGCGACCAGGGTGACCAGCCCGAGCATCAGCGTCGGGCCGTGCGCCGACCCCAGGTGGTGCGCCACGTAGTCGAGCTCCGGCCAGAAGCCCTCCGCCGCCACGTCGATCCCGGTCAGCTTGCCGAGCTGGGAGACGATCATCAGGGCCGCGACCCCGGACATGTAGCCGACCAGCACCGGCCGGGACAGCAGCTCGGCCAGGAAGGCCAGCCGGGCGAACCAGCCCAGCACGCACAGCGCCGCCACCACCAGGCACAGCGCCGAGGCGAGGTCGGCGTAGGTGTGCGACCCGGTCGTGGCCAGGGCGCCGACCGCCGCGGCGGTCATCAGCGCGGTGGTCGACTCGGGGCCGACCGAGAGCTGGCTCGAGGACCCCAGCGCGGCGTACGCGAGGAGTGCCCCGACCGAGGCCCACAGCCCCACCACCGCGGGCAGGCCGGCCACCTCGGCGTAGGCCATCACCTGCGGGATGAGGTACGCCGTGATGGTCACCCCCGCGAGGAGGTCGCCGCGCAGCCAGCCGCGTCGGTAGCCCACGGTCCACGCCGGAGTGGGAAACCGCCGGGCCATGAGGTCAACCTAGCGACACCGCGACCGGTTGCGGACCCGGAACGTCGGGGAGACTGCGGGCATGGACGCGGTCGAGGTGGTGTGGGCGCGCACCGACGACCGGGGCGCGGCCGACCACCTGCTGCGCACCCTCGCCGAGCGGCACGGCGAGGTGGTGACGGTCGGCCGGGTCTGCCCGGGATGCGCCTCGCCCGACCACGGCCGGCCCTACCTGCGCGGCTGGCGCGGTGCCCGGCCGCCGGGCGTGAGCCTCTCCCGCACCCCCGGTACGACGGTCGTGGCGCTGTGGCCGGACGGGCAGGTCGGCGTCGACGTGGAGCGGGTCGACCGGTTCGCCGACCCCGGCCTCGCCGAGGTGCTGCTGCACCCGGGTGAACGGGCCGACCCGGTCGCCGGTCCGGCCGCCACGTGGGTGCGCAAGGAGGCGCTGCTCAAGGCGAGCGGCACGGGCCTCGCGGTCGACCCGCGCGCGGTGCGCCTGGACGTCGTCGACGGGACCCCGTGCGTCGCGGCGTGGCCGGCCGGGGTGCCGCAGCCCGGCTGGGTCGTCGACCTGGAGCTCGCGGACGGGCTCGTCGCGGCCCTGGCGGGGCAGGGCACGGCGCCCCCCGACGTCAGCGTGCGGCGGGCAGGTCCGGGAGCGCCTCGCGGTGGAGCCACGCGTCCAGCAGGGCGGTGAGGTCGCACCCGGTGGAGAGCTCGGCGAACTCCACGAACGCGCCGGTGTTCACCGTCCCGTGCGCGTGCTTCGCGGTCCAGCCGCGCAGCAGGTCGAAGAACGCGGCGTCCCCGACCGTGAGCCGCAGCGCGTGCAGGGTCAGCGCGCCGCGCTTGTAGACCCGGTCGTCGAACATCAGCGCCGGCCCGGGGTCGGCGAGCACGAGGTCCTGGTCGAGGTCCCGGAGCCGCGCGTGGTGCTCCCGCGCGCGCCGGTGGGCGGTCGGGCCGCCGGACTCCTCGGACCAGATCCACTCGGCGTAGCAGGCGAACCCCTCGTGCAGCCAGATGTCCTGCCAGCGCCCGAGCGTCAGGCTGTTGCCGAACCACTGGTGCGACAGCTCGTGCGCGACCAGCCGGACCGAGTCCCAGTCGGAGGTCAGCAGGTTCGCCCCGAACGCGGAGAGCCCTTGTGCCTCCAGGGGGATCTCCAGGTCGTCGTCGGTGACCACGACGGTGTAGGCCTCGAACGGGTAGGGCCCGAACAGCCGCGTGAACGTGTCGACCATCTCCCGCTGGCGGCCGAACGCCGCGTCGTACCGTCCGAGCAGGCGCCGCGGCAGGACCGCGTGGATCGGCACGTCGCCGTCCTCGGTGCGCACCACGTAGCGGCCGACGTGCACGGTCGCGAGGTACGTCGCCATCGGCTCGTCCTGCTCGTAGACCCAGGTGGTCGAGCTCGCGTGCCGGCGGCTGCTGGTCAGCCGCCCGTTGGCGACCACGTGGTAGCCCGAGGCCACCGTCAGGCTGATCCGGTAGGTCGCCTTGTCCGACGGCCGGTCGTTGCAGGGGAACCAGCTCGGGGCGCCGTGCGGCTGACCCGCGACGATGACGCCGTCGGTGAGCTCCTCCCACCCGGCGGTGCCGAGGCTGCGGGTCTTCAGCGGGGTGGGGTGGCCGGCGTAGCGGACGGTGACGGTGAACTCCTCGCCGACCGGCACCGGTGCCGCGGGGCGCAGCAGCAGGGACCCGCGGCGGTCGCGGTAGCGCACCGCGCGGCCGTCGAGGGTGACCTTGGAGACGTCGAGCAGGTGCAGGTCGAGGGTGATCTCGCCGGTCTCCTCGCGGGCCACGCACTCGAGCCGCGCGGTGCCCTCGAGGCGGTTGGTCTCCACGTCGTAGGCGAGGTTCAGGTCGTAGTGGGTGACGTCGTAGTCGAGGGCGCCGTGCCCGGGGACGTAGGGGTCCGCTCCGGACGTCATGGGGTGGGCACGGCGTCGTCGGCCCACGGGCCGATCGGGTTCCCGACCCAGCGGGTCTTGTCCGGCACCAGCTCACCCCTCATCACCAAGGAAACGGGGCCAACGGTAGCGTCCCGGCCGATCGTCGCGGCAGGCAGGATCACGCTGTTGGGGCCCAGGGTGGACCCCCGTCGCAGGACCACCCTGTCCATGCTCATCACGCGGTCGTGGAACAGGTGTGTCTGCACCACGCAGCCGGCGTTCACCGTCGCGCCGTCCCGGAGCTCCACGAGGTCCGGCTCGGGCAGCCAGTAGGTCTCGCACCACACGCCCCGGCCGATCGTGGTGCCCAGGGACCGCAGCCACACGTTCAGGGCCGGCGTGCCGGTGGCGGGACGGGCGAACCACGGCGCGGCGACCAGCTCGACGAACGCGTCCGCGAGCTCGTTGCGCCACACGAACGAGCTCCACAGCGGTCGGTCCACGACCCGCAGCCGACCGACGAGCAGCCACTTGGCCGCCGTCGTGACGGCCGCCGCGACCAGACCGGCGAGCATCAGGACCGGGCCGGACAGCACGGCCGCCACCACGAGGCCCAGCCGGTCGGCCAGCAGCTCGAGCCCGGTCACCACCGCGAGCGCCAGCGCGGCCGCCACCATCACCGGCACCAGCCGGCAGAGCTCGACCGCCGCGCGGGCCAGCCGCAGCCGCAGGGCCGGGTCGTAGGTGCGGCTGCTGTCGGCGTCGTCGCTGTCCCGTCGCAGCCGGGTCGGCGGGCTGCCCAGCCAGGACGAGCCAGCCTTGGCGTGCTTGCGGCGGGGAGCGGCCGAGAGCACCGCCACCAGGGACTGCTTGGGCACCTTCCGGCCGGCCGCGGCCATCCCGGAGTTGCCGACGAAGGCCCGCTTGCCGATCTTCACCCGCTCGACCCGGAGCCACCCGCCGCCGAGCTCGTAGCTGCCGATCAGGGTGTCGTCGGCCAGGAACGCCTGGTCGTTGACGCTGGTCAGGCTCGGGATCATCAGCACCGTCGACGCCTCGACGTTGCTGCCGATCGTGGCCCCGAGCCGGCGCAGCCACCAGGGCGTGATCGTGCTCGCGTAGACCGGGTAGAGCCAGGTGCGGGCCTCGTCGAGGACCCGCAGCGTGGCCCACGCCTGGAGGGCGCGCCGGCTGTGCACGGGGTAGTGGCCCGACTCCAGCCCCAGCGCGCACAGGCGTACGACGGCCACGACGAGCACCGCCAGCGTCACGAGTGCGGCGACCACGGCCGCGGGCAGCAGCTCCAGCGCCGTGAGCGCCGCGTCCCCGATGCCGGTCGACGCGCGCAGCGCCGGGGTGACGACGAGCAGCCCGACCGCCACGGCGACCAGCGGGAGCAGCGCGAGCCCGACGGCGGCCGCGCCGTACGCCAGGGTCCAGCGGGTGCTGCGGCCCGGCCGCTCGGTGGACCAGTGGCCCCGGGCACCCGAGACCCGCTCGGCCGGCGACCCGGACCAGGACTCGCCACGGGGGACGCGTCCGTGCACCGCGGACCCCGGCGAGACCTCGGCCCCCCGTCCGACCCGGGCGCCCGGGCCGAGGGTGCTGCGGGTGCCGATCCGGGCTCCCGCGCCGACCTCGACGGCGCCGATGTGCAGCACGTCCCCGTCGAGCCAGTGCCCGGTCAGGTCGACCTCGGGCTCGACCGAGCAGCCGTCGCCCAGGCGGAGGAAGCCGGTCACCGGCGGCACCGAGTGCAGGTCGACGCCGTCGCCGACCCGGGCGCCCAGCGCCCGTGCGTAGTGCTGCATCCACGGCGCACCCGACTGGTTCACCGCCCCGGTCTCGTCGGCCAGCCGCTCGGCCAGCCAGAGCCGCAGGTGCACCTTGCCGCCGCGGGGGTAGGTGCCGGGGACGACCCGGGCGAGGAGCACCCGGGCGCCGACCGCGCTGATCGTCATCCGGCCCACCGGGGAGACCAGCACCAGCCAGCCGGCCAGCACCCACCACCACGACACGGTCGGCAGGAAGCCCAGTCCCAGCAGGCCGGAGGCCAGGTTGCTGCCGGCCGCCACCCAGGTCAGCCAGCGCAGGCCGGAGACGGTGCGCAGCGCGACGGTGAAGCCGAGCTGCCCCACCTGGGTCTTGGTCGGCGTCGGCCGGACCCGGCGGGTGGTGCGCGCCGCGGGCGCCTGCATCGCGTCCAGGGCGCGGGCCAGGGAGGCGACGGTGGGGTTCTCGTAGAGGTCGGCGACGGTCGTCTCCGGGAAGCGGGTGCGCAGCCGCGAGACGATCTGGGCGGCGGTCAGGCTGCCCCCGCCGAGCGCGAAGAAGTCGTCGGCGCCGGAGCTGACGTCCGCGCCGATGACCTCCAGCCACAGGTCCGCGACCCACTGCTCGGTCGGCGTGAGCGGCGTGCGCTCCCGGGGGGCGCCGGCGGTGTCGGGGAGCGGCCAGGGCAGCGCGTCGCGGTCGACCTTGCCAGAGGTCTTGGTGGGGAGCGACGCCACGACGGCCAGCCGGGGCACCAGAGCCGCCGGGAGCGAGGCGCGGAGCGCCGCGACGGCCGCGGTCTGGTCGAACGTCTCGTCGGTCTGCAGGTAGCCGACCAGCAGCGAGTTGCCCGCCTGGGTCCGGCGGACCGCGGCGGCGGCGCCCTGCACCCCGGGCAGCCGCCGCAGCGCGCTGTCGATCTCGCCGAGCTCGATGCGCCGCCCGCCGAGCTTGACCTGGTCGTCGGCCCGGCCCTGGAACAGCAGGCCCTCCCCGTCGAAGCGGACCAGGTCGCCGCTGCGGTAGGCGCGCTCCCAGCCGAGCGTCGGCATCGGGGCGTACTTCTCGGCGTCCTTGGCCGGGTCGAGGTAGCGCGCCAGCCCGACGCCGCCGATGATCAGCTCGCCGACCTGCCCGGGCTCGACCGGCGCCCCGGCCGCGTCGACGACCGCGAGGTCCCAGCCGTCCAGCGGCAGCCCGATGCGCACCGGCCCCTCCCGGTCCAGGCGGGCCCCGCAGGCCACCACCGTCGCCTCGGTCGGGCCGTAGGTGTTCCAGACCTCGCGCCCGGGGTGGACCAGCCGGGCGCCGATCTCCGGCGGGCAGGCCTCGCCGCCCAGGATCAGCAGGCGTACGGCGGCCAGCGACTCGGTCGGCCACAGCGTGACGAGCGTCGGCACCGTGGAGACCACCGTGACGTCGTTGGCCTGGAGCCACGGACCGACGTCGACGCCGCTGCGCACCAGCGAGCGCGGGGCCGGCACCAGGCAGCCGCCGTGCGCCCAGGCCAGCCACATCTCCTCGCACGAGGCGTCGAAGGCGACCGACAGCCCGGCCATCACCCGGTCGCGGCTGCCCAGCGGGCGATCGGTCAGGAACAGCCGCGACTCCGCGTCGACGAAGGCGGCCGCGGACCGGTGCGACACGGCCACCCCTTTGGGGGTGCCGGTCGACCCGGACGTGAAGATCACCCAGGCGTCGTCGTCCGGAGTCGGGCCCTCGTCGGTGCGGGGCTCCGAAGGCGGTCGCCGCAGCGCGACGGCCAGGTCGTTGCCGACCACCGCGGCCACCGCGGCCTCCCCGAAGACCAGCCGGGCCCGGTCGTCGGGGTCCTCGGCGTCCACCGGCACGTAGGCCGCGCCGGCCACCAGGACACCCATGATCGCGACGTACAGGTCGGTGGTGCCGGACTTGACCCGCACGCCCACCCGGTCGCCCGGGCCGATGCCGGCGGCGTTGAGCTCGGCCGCCAGCCCGGCCGCCGCGTCGGCGAACTCCCGGTAGGTGAGCTGCTCGGCCCCGTTGTCCAGCGCCCGGGCGTCGGGCACGCTCTCGACGACCTCGTCGAAGATGTCGGTCAGGGTGCGCGGAGGGGGCGCGGCCGTGGAGCGCAGCAGCACCGCGTCCGCCCGGGCAGGACCGGCGTCAGGTGGCGTCCGCACGGTGTCACTGTGGCCTGCGGAGGTGAACAGCCGGTGGACACCGCCGTCGGGTGGATCAGACGGGGGCGTGTGACCTCGGATCCGTCGACAGGGTGAGCCGGGCCACGGCCGCCCTCTCGACCAGCACCGGGACGAAGTCCCGGATCGGGTCACCGTCGAACTCGTGGTGCAGGGCCTGGACGACGGCGTCGACGACGTCGGGCCGGGTCTCGGGGAACTTCGCCTGCAGGCGCCGGGTCACCTCGGACATCGCCTGCCCCTCTTCACGAATCTCCATGGGTCGAGTCAAACGCGCTGCCGGGTCCGGCGGCAATGGCCCGCTCGTCGTACGCACGAGTAGCCCCAAGTGTTCATCTTCGGCGGCCGGACGGGCCGTTCATCCCGGGCGGCTACCCTGCCCGACCTCACCGGGACACTCTGGTCCTGTGCCGTCACAGTGAGCCCACGAGGAACCCCCATGCCGAAGTCCGACAGCGGCCGGAGCCGCGTCAGCGCGGCCGAGGTCCTGGCGCCCGTCCTGGCCGCGCAGGTCACCGACCTGCGCGCCTGGGAGGTCGGGGTGCGGCTCGCCCAGCCGGAGGCGACCCACGGCTTCCGGGTAGCCGCCCGGCGGCTGCGCAGCATGCTGGCGGCGTTCGGCCCGCTGATGGACCAGGAGGCGGCCGACGAGCTCGCCGAGCAGCTGAAGCGCGCGGCGGGCGCCATCGGCGGGGCCCGGGACTCCGAGATCGTCCAGGCCCGGGTCGAGGCCCTGCTCGGCGAGGAGGCCGACGACCTCGACGTCGCCGGGACGCGGGAGCGGCTCAGCCGGCGGCTCGAGGAGTCCTACGAGGCCAGCCGGCAGGCGTCGATCGAACACCTCGACAGCCCGGAGTACGACGCGTTCGTCCGTCACCTCGAGGCCTTCGTCGACCTGCCCGCGTGGACGGACGCGGCGCGGGGACGCGCCGAGAAGGTGCTGCGGCCGCTGCTGCGGGCGGAGTGGTCCCGGTTCCGCAAGCGCACCCAGCGGGCGCTCACCGGCACGCCGGGACCGGAGCAGGACGTCCGGATGCACGACGCCCGCAAGAGCGCGAAGCGGGCCCGCTACGTCGCCGAGTCGCTGGTGCCGCTGTTCGGGCGCAGGGCCAGACGGTTGGGGAAGGCCGCGGAGCGCGTGCAGGTGGTGCTCGGCGACCACCAGGACTGCGTGCTCACCCAGCGGGTGCTCCGCGAGGTGGGCGAGCAGGCGTTCCGGGACGGCGAGAACCCGTTCCTGCTCGGCCGGCTGCAGGCCCGCGAGGCGGCGGCCGCCGCGGACCTGCGCGCCGACTTCACCCGGGTGGCGGCCGCCGCGGACCGGCCGTCGCTGCGCCGCTGGCTCGACTAGCGCTCGCGGCGGGGGTGGTGGGACGCGGCGTCGACGTCGCGGTCGTGCAGGCCGCCGCCGCGGACCGCGAGGTAGAGCAGCACGCCGACCAGCGGGAGCACGAAGACCAGCAGCGTCCAGGCGGCCTTGGCCGTCCCCGACAGGTCGGCGCTGCGGAAGATGTCGCGGAACATGAAGAACAGGCAGCCGACCCAGGCCACCAGGAGGCAGAAGGCGACCATGGTAACCAGCACGTCCAGCACGGGATAGGCATCCACGACGACGACGGCTCCTTCGCTCCGCCCCATCGTCGAGCCGCACCGGGCGGCGCGCCTCATCCCGCACAGGTGAGCCGTCCGGATCTCATGCGGCCGGGATGACCTTCCGGTGCCGCCGGCCCGCCACCATGAGGGCATGTCGCAGACAGCCGCCCCCGGCACGGAGTGGCCGCTTCCCCGAGGGCTGATCGTCCTGCTGGGGGCGGCGGCCGCGTCGTTGACGATCGGCGGGATCCGGGAGGCCTCGGAGATCATCGGGCCGGTCTTCCTGGCCCTCGTGCTCACGGTGGCCGTCCACCCGCTGCGCGGCTACCTCGTGGGATCGCACCGCTGGCCGGCGTGGGCCGGCACGCTGGCCGCGATCCTGGCGGCGTACGTCGTCGTCAGCTCGGTCGTCGTGGCGGTGGCCTACACCCTCGCGCAGTTCGCCGGCCTGCTCCCGCACTACCAGGAGGACCTGACGAACCTGGTGACGTCGGCCACCGATGCGTGGTCCCGGGCGGGGCTGCCCCAGCAGCAGGCCGACGCGGTGAACCAGTCGTTCGACCCGGAGCGGCTCGTGTCGGCCGTCACCGCGGTCGTCTCCGGCCTGGTCGGCACCGCCTCGAGCCTGTTCTTCCTGTTCGTGCTGCTGCTGTTCATGGCCATCGACGCGACCCACTTCCCCGCCAAGCTCGCCGAGGAGCGCGGCCGGCGCCTGGCGGTGGTGTCGGGGCTGGAGGCGTTCGCGCACGGGACCCGGCTCTACCTCGTGGTGGCGACGGTCTTCGGGTTCGTGGTCGCGGTCCTGGACACCGTGTTCCTGTACTTCACCCCGATCCCCGACCCGCTGCTGTGGGGACTGCTGGCGTTCATCACCAACTACATCCCGAACATCGGCTTCGTGGTCGGCGTGATCCCGCCCGCGGTCCTGGGGCTGTTCGAGGGCGGCCCGGGCCTGATGCTGACGGTGATCGTCGTCTACTCGCTGCTCAACGCGGTCATCCAGTCGGTGATCCAGCCCCGGGTGGTGGGGGAGACCGTCGGGCTCTCGGGCACCGTCACCTTCGTGTCGCTGGTGTTCTGGGCCTGGGTGCTCGGTGCGGTCGGCGCCCTCTTCGCGGTCCCGCTGACGCTGCTCGTCAAGTGCCTGCTCATCGACGTGGACGGCCGGGCCTCGTGGGTGGGCCCGCTGCTGGACGGCGCACCGGCTGCGCCCCCCGGCGGCCGAGGACCCCGGCGGCCGCGAGGAGCGCGCCGAGGAGGAGGCCGGCCCCGGCCACGGCGGCGGCCCGGCCGCCGGGCTGCCGCGGCCGTCTCCGGCCCGCTGAGCTCAGCCACGCACCGGGACCCGGCACCGCTCTCCGGGCCGCGGGAGCAGCAGGTGGCACGCGGGCGCCCGCTCGGCCAGCGCAGCGGCGAACAGGCCCGCGGGCCTGTCCATCCAGCCCCGGGGGAGGTGGCGGCCGCCGGGCGTGTGCAGGGTCCCCCAGTGCACCGGGACCGCTGTCCGGGCGCCGACGACCGCGCAGGCCTCGGCCGCCTCCACCGGACCCATGTGGCCGGCCGACAGGCGGGGCGCCCAGCCGGAGACCGGGACCAGGGCCAGGTCGACCGGGCCGCCGGCCTGGTCGGGGATCGTGGCCATCGCGTCGACGAGCGACGTGTCGCCGGCGAACCACACGGTCCCCGACGTCGACCGGACCAGGTGCCCGGTCACGCCGTTGGGCCGGTGCGGCAGGGGACGCGCCCCGTGGACCGCGAGGGTCAGTCGCACGGCCAGGGGTGACCCGCGCACCGGTTCGATCCAGCGGTCCGGCGCGGGGGAGACCCCGGCCAGCCGGTGGCGGCGCAGCCAGCCGACGTTCTGCGGCGCGGTGACGACGGGGATGCCGTCCGGCAGCAGGGCCAGCGAGCGCAGGTCGGCGTGGTCGTGGTGGAGGTGGGAGAGCAGGACCACGTCGGCGTCCTGCCAGAGCCTGCGGGCCGGCGGCGCACCCCTCCGTCGCAGGGGACCGACGTGGCTGCGGAGCAGCGGGTCGGTGAGCACCCGCACGCCGTCGACGTCGAGCACGACGGTGGAGTGCCCCAGCCAGGTCACCTCGAGGGTCACGGCGGGTCCGACCTCAACGGGTGGTCACCCGATGATCTTGGCCTTCTGGGCGGCGAACTCCTCGTCCGTCAGGGTCCCGTCGGCGTGCAGCTCGCCGAGCTGCTTGAGCAGCGCCAGCTGGTCGGCGGCCGACGGCGCGGCGGCCTGGGCCGGGGCAGCGGGGGCGGGCGCCGGTGGCGGGGCGGCCTCGGCCGCGGCCTGGGCGTCCTGCTGGGCCCAGCGGTTGCCCTGCCGGCGGGACACCCGGTTGGAGACGGCGGTGGCGGTGCCGGCGATCGCGGCGGTGCGGGCTACCCCGCGGAGAAGTCCCATGATCTGCTCCTTCGGCTGGACGGGACGGTCGGGCTGGACGGGACGGGAGAGGGGGTGCGTTGGCGGGGCACGACGACGTCGGGCCGCGCCGGGGACTTCTCGAACACCAGGATCCCGGCCGAGCTGCCGACGTCGATGTGCGTGGCCGCCTCGGCGATCTCGGCCTCGCCGAGGTGTCCGGTGCGCGCGAGCAGCAGCGCCGACAGGTCGGGGTCGACGCTGACGCCGTCACCGCCGGCGGCCAGGGAGGTCACGTCGACGATGCTGATCGAGGAGTCCGGCCCCTTGCGGATGAACACGAGGTCGAGCACCCGCCCGACGCCGACCTCCATGATGTCGGCCAGCAGGGCGAGTCCCGGGCCCCGCATCATGTCGCCCGGGAACTCCATCACCAGGTAGTCGACCCGGGCGAGGTCCTCGTCGTCTGTCATGGCCCAACCCGCTCTCCCGCGCGGCCGGGGCACACCCCGCCCGGAGGGCGAGGAGGGGCCGCGCGTGCCGTCGACGGTAGGAGCGAAGCCGGTCCGCGGCGTCATCCGGCGAGGACGAGAGACCGGCCCGGGATGTCGGCCTCACCCCCCCCGGGGTGAGGCGCCGTCCCGGCCCTCGGCGGCAGGATCGGCGTCGGTGAGGCGGCGCACCGCGGGCTGCCGCTCGAGGTCCGAGGAGCGGTGATGAAGACCGGCCGGTTCGCGAAGGGGTCCGCCCAGCAGCAGTCGTCGGTCGCGCTGGGCCGGGAGTCGCTCGACGCCCCGTGGACGGTGCGGGCGCTCGCGCTGCTCGCCCGGATCGCGGTCACCTCCCTCGCCGTGGTGGTGTGCGACTGGGTGCTCCCCGGCTTCCAGACCGACTCGCCCGAGGGTCCGATCACCTTTGCGGTGCTGCTCGGCGTCGTCTCCCTGGTGATGCAGCCCCTGATGGTGGGCGGGGCCGTCCTGCTGGGGTGGGCCGGCGTGCTCCTGCTGGCCTTCGTCGGTCAGGCCGCCGTGGTGCTCGTGACCGCGCAGCTGCTGCCGAGCGTCGAGGTCGACGGCTTCGTGACCGCGCTGCTCGTGGCGGTCGTCGTGGGCCTGGTGGGCTCGGTGGCCAGCTGGTTCAGCACGGCCGGTACGTCGCAGGCGCTCGTCGGGCGGCTGGTGGCGTCGGCCCGGCGAAGGCCCGCGGTCGTGGCGGATCCCGAGGTCGACGGCGTGGTCTTCGTGCAGCTGGACGGGGTGCCGTTCCCGGTGCTCCAGATGGCGATCACCGCCGGCACGGTCCCCACGCTCACGCGGTGGGTGCGCGCCGGCAGCCACACGCTCGGCGAGTGGACCCCGAAGCTGCCGGCCACCACCCCGGCCAGCCAGATGGGCATCCTGCACGGGGTGATCGACGGGATCCCGGCGTTCCGGTGGTACGACCGGGCCGAGGACCGGGTGATGGTGGCCAACAAGCCCCGGGACGCCGCGCTCATCGAGGAGTCGCTGACGACCGGTCACGGCCTGCTCGCCGACGGCGGCGCCAGCATCAGCAACCTCTTCACCGGCGACGCCCCGGTGTCGGCGCTGACGATGAGCCGTCGTGCCGGCGCGGACGACACGACCCGTCGCGCGGTCGCGCACTTCGTGCTGCACCCCACCGGTCTGACCCGGGCCGTGTCCCGGTCTGTCTCGGAGCTCGCGCGCGACCGGTTCCAGACCCGTCGGGCGATCCACCGCGACGTACGACCGCGGTGCGAACGCACCTGGACGACGGCGCTGCTGCGGTGCGTCACCAACGGCGTGCTACGCGACGTCAACACGGTCCTGGTGGCCCAGCACATGCTGGGCGGGACGCGCTCGATCTACGTCGACTACGTGGACTACGACGAGATCGCGCACCACGCGGGGATGCTGCGGCCGGAGAGCCTCGAGGCGCTGGAGGCCGTCGACGGGGTGCTGCACCAGCTCGAGATGGTCGCCCGGGTGGCACCTCGGCGCTACCACTTCGTCGTGCTGTCCGACCACGGCCAGTCGCAGGGCGCCACGTTCTCCGACCGGTACGACGAGGAGCTCGGCGCCCTGGTGGCACGGCTCGCCAGCGCCACGGTCTCCTCCTCCGAGAGCGACATCGAGGGCTGGGGCCGGACCCGGGCCCTCGTCGACGACCTCGGCGCCGGCTCGGGCATGAGCGCGCGCGCCATGCGCAACGTCTCCGAGGCGATGGACCGGGACAGCCGGCACCAGGACGCCGCCCCGGCGGGCACGCCGGCTGTCGTCCCGGCGCCGGGCCTCGCGGACCGAACCTTCCACGTCTTCGGCTCCGGCAACCTGGGCCTGGTCTACGTGCGGGGCGAGGAGCGGCAGCTGACCCGGCAGCAGCTCGACGAACGGTTCCCCGCGCTGGTCGCCGGGCTGGCCGCCCACCCCGGCATCGCGTTCGCCGTCGTCACCGACGAGCTCGAGGGTCCGGTGGCGCTCGGGTCCGGCGGGTCCCGCCGGCTGCGGGACGGCCTGGTCCGCGGGACCGATCCGCTGCTGCCGTTCGGCGAGCGGGCCAACGACTTCGTGCTGCGCGTCGCCACGCGGCCCGAGGCACCCGACATCTACGTCAACAGCCTGCTGGAGCCCGGCACCGAGGAGGTGGCCGCCTTCGAGGGCCTCGTCGGCTGCCACGGCGGTCTCGGCGGCTGGCAGGAGCGTGCGTGCCTGGTGGTGCCGGCGCACCTGCCCTGGCCGGACGCACCGCTCGTGGGCGCCGATGCCCTGCACGTCGCGCTGCGGGACGTCCTGGTCCACCTGGGGCACCGGCGGCAGCTCTCCGAGGCGGACCGGGGACCCGGCGAGCCGGCTCCCCAGGCCCCGGTCGGGACGTCCGGATAGGCGTTCATCCGTGTGGGATGAGGCTGTCGGCAGGCCTGGTTGGTGCGATGAGAGCACCTCGTCCTAGGAGACGCCCATGGCCAGGTGCAACGTCGTGCCCCAGCCGCATCCCGCCCGACCGGTGCGACGGGGGCGTCGCGCGTCGAGGTCCGTTCGCGCGGGTCACGGGAGGGCGTCGGCTCATGGTGGATGAGGGCCACCGACCTGACGGACCGCCCGATGCCGAGAGTGCCCCTCCGGAGGAGCGCGCTCGGTTCGAGCGGGTCTTCGAGGTGAGCATCAACGGCCTGGTGCCCGCGGCGCTGCTGGCGAACCTCGGCGACGTCGAGGTCGCCTCCCAGGAGATGCGGACGGTCCTCACCGGCCACTTCCGGGACCAGGCCGAGGTCTACGGCTTCCTCGAGCGGCTGCGCGCCTACGCCCTCGAGGTGGTCGAGGTACGTCGCATCGAGCACGACCCGCCCGACCAGAAGACGAAGGGTGCCTAGATGTCGCACGACCACCGCTCGAGGCCCGACCCGGCGTGGATGGAGCTCGCCGTCGCCGGCGAGCTCGGCCCGGTCCTGAGGACGGCCCTGCTCACGTTCGCGGCGCCCCGCGCCACCCAGCGCACCGTGCTGCGCCTCGCGACCTCCTCCGACGTCGACGTCCTCGCGGTGCTGGAGGCGCTGGCCACCGAGGGGCTGGACGTCACCAGCGTGCGACGCGTCCCGCACGGACGTCCCCCCGACGCCCGCGCGAGCGGCTAGGCGTTCGCCCCCCCTCGCCGCGTCGCCCCCGCGCAGCAGGTGCGCCGGGGGTCTCTCCCTACCGGAAGGTGCCCCGATGGACGTCCTCCTCCTCTCGCTCCCGCGGTCGCTGACCTCCGGGTGGTGGGGGGTGCTGGTGTGGCTGCTCAGCTTCGGCCTCGGGGTCGCGGCCCTCGGCATCGTCCCCGGCAACCGCAAGCCGTCGTCGGCGATGGCGTGGCTGCTGCTGATCTTCGCGCTGCCGGTCGTCGGGATCGTGCTCTTCCTGCTCCTCGGCGGCACCGCCGTGGGCAAGAGGCGGGACCTCAAGCAGGCCGCCGCCAGCGCGATGATCCGGGAGCGGACCGCGGCGGCGCGGCTCGGTGAGGAGACCCGCCCGGAGTACGTGCGGTCGGTCGCCACCTTGAACCGCAACCTGGGCTCCGTGCCCGCCCTGCCGGGCAACGCGGCCGAGCTGTTCTCGGACTACCGGGAGTCCATCGAGGCGATGACCGCAGAGGTGGCCACCGCCCAGCGCTTCGTGCACGTGCAGTTCTACATCACCTCCTGGGACGAGGTCACCGGTCCGTTCTTCGACGCCCTGGTGCGCGCCACCGGGCGGGGCGTGCGGGTGCGGCTGATGATCGACCACCTGGGGTCCCGGGGCATCCCGGGCTACAAGGACCTGCTCCGCCGGCTCGACGAGACCTCGATCGACTGGCGGCTGATGCTCCCCGTCCAGCCGCTCAAGGGGCGCTTCCGCCGCCCGGACCTGCGCAACCACCGCAAGATCCTGGTCGTCGACGGGACGTCGGCGTTCATGGGCTCGCAGAACCTCGTGGAGCCGGGCTACAACAAGGAGAAGAACCACCGGGAGGGCCGCGAGTGGGTCGAGCTGACCTCCCGGGTGACCGGTCCCGTGGTCTCGGCGCTGAACGCGGTGTTCGCCACCGACTGGTACAGCGAGACCGACGAGATCCTCGTCGAGGAGCTGGTGCCCTGGGACCGGGTGCCCCCCGGCCGGACCGGTGACCGGACAGGTGATCCCGAGCGGGCCCGGCTTCTCCACGGAGAACAACCTGCGCGCGTTCACGACGCTGATCTACTCCGCGCAGCGGCGGGTCTCGCTGACCAGCCCCTACTTCGTCCCGGACGAGTCGCTGCTGTACGCCGTGACCACAGCCGCCCAGCGAGGCGTGTCGGTCGAGCTGTTCGTCAGCGAGGAGGGCGACCAGTTCATGGTCTACCACGCCCAGTGCTCCTACTACCGGACGCTGCTCGAGGCCGGCGTGCGGATCTACCTCTACCCGGCGCCGTACGTCCTGCACGCCAAGCACTTCACCATCGACGACGAGGTCGCGGTGCTCGGCTCGAGCAACATGGACATGCGGTCGTTCGCGCTCAACTACGAGGTGTCGCTGATGCTGCTCGGCGCGGACATCGTGGCCCGGATGCGCAAGGTGGAGGACGGCTACCGGGCCCGCTCCCGCGAGCTCACCCTCGAGGAGTGGGGACGGCGCCCGGCCGGCGCCCGGTACGTCGACAACGTCATGCGGCTCACGGCCGCACTCCAGTAGGAGGTGCGGCCGTGAGCCGTCGGACTGGTCGCCCGGGCGACGCGGAGGTCAGTCCTCGGCCTTGACGTCCGAGCCGTGCACCGTCAGGGCCAGGATCACCATCACGTCCAGCGCGATCATGATCAGCGACCACAGCGGGTAGGCGGCGAGGAAGCCCAGGTTGAAGACGGCGCTGACCAGGGCGACGATCACCCCGACGGTGCGCGCCCAGATCTGGCCGGCGAACACGAAGACGCCGGCCACCAGGACCACCACGCCGGTGATCAGGTGCACCCATCCCCACGTCGTGAAGTCGGCCGTGACCACCAGACCGCTCCTCGTGACGAGGAAGTACGTGTCGTCCACGAGCGCGACCACACCCTGGATGATGTGGAACGCGCCCAGCATGACCATGAGCGTCCCGGCGAAGGCGATCCACCCCACCCACATCGAGACGCCTCGGGCCGTCGACTTCGACTTCACCGCGGAGCCCACGTCGGTGCGCCCTACTGCGTGCTGCGTCATCGCATCCTCCTTGAGGTCTACAGGTCCTGCGAGCATCGCGCTCCGGTCCGAGCGGTGACTCATCCGCACCGGATGAAGGTGCGGTCGTGCCGGGCGGGGGGGCCAGGAGGACCGGTCAGGTTTCGCGGACCTTGCCCCGGATTCGATGACCTGATGTGGTCATGCGAACTCCCCGGGCTCGCAATAGCGTTGCCGCAGGTGCACTCGCGGCGGGGAGCCGCCCCCTGGCCCCGCCGGCACAAAGAAAGATCGGTGTGCGAGCACGGGGACTTGTCGAGAGAGAGCCACGGACACATGGACCGACAGCCGTCTTCGCGTCGTCGCCCCGCCCCGGCGGAGGAGGACCCGGCGCCGGAGCAGGCGCCGGAGCAGGCGTCCGGGCCGGGGTGGTACGGCGTCCCGCTGCTGACCGGGCAGTACGCCAGCCGTCCCCGGCTGACGTCGATGCTGGACCAGGCAGGGTCGGTGCCCCTCGTCCTGCTCAGCGCACCCGCCGGCACCGGCAAGACCTCGCTGGTGGCGGACTGGGTGCGTCGCTCCGGGGACCTGGACCGGACCGCCTGGGTCACCTTCGAGGCGCCGGACGAGGCCTTCTGGCCCGCCGTGGTCGGGGGGCTGGAGCGGCTGGCGGTGCCCACGCCGCTCGTGTCCGGCCACGCTCCCGTGGACCGGCAGCTGATGCTGTCGCTCGCCGCGGCGCTCGCGCGGCTCCCCGAGCGCGTCACCCTCGTGGTCGACGGCTACGAGCTGGTCGACAAGGACATCGCGACCGACCTCGACTTCCTGCTGCGGCACAGCGGCCACCGCCTGCGCCTGGTGTTCGTGACCCGCTGCGACCCCGTGCTGCCGCTCTACCGCTACCGGCTCGAGGAGAGCGTCGCGGAGCTGCGGATCGCCGAGCTGGCGTTCACCGACGACGAGGCGTCCGACCTGCTGGTCCGGAGCGGGGTGACGCTGGCCCCCGCCTCGGTCCGCGCGCTGAACACCCGGACCGGCGGATGGGCGGTCGGGCTGCGGTTCGCGGCGCGCATCCTCGCGGCCTGCGACGACCCCGACCAGGGGGTGGAGGAGGTCACCGGGGACCGCGGGAACATCGCGGAGTACCTGCTCGGGGAGGTCCTCAACGCCCAGGAGCCGGAGGTCCGCGAGCTCCTGCTGAGCACCAGCGTGGCGGACACGCTCCAGCCGGGGCTGACCGAGGAGCTGGGCGGCCGGGCCGCCGGACGGACCCTGGCGCTGCTCACCAAGGCCAACGCCTTCGTCGAGCCGGTGCCCGAGCACGACGGCTTCTACCGCTACCAGCCGTTCTTCCGCGACATGCTGCGCGCCGAGCTGGCGTTCGAGTCGCCGGAGCGGATGGAGGACCTCCAGCGGCGCGCGGCCACGTGGTTCGCCCGCGAGGGGCTCCTCGCCGAGGCGGTGAGCCACTACGTGGCCATCGGGGCCTGGGTGGACGCGGCGGCCGAGGTCGTGGACGAGCTGGCCGTGGGGGAGCTGCTCCTGGGCGGTACGACGGGGCCGCTGGCCCGCATCCTCGCCGACCTGCCCGAGGAGCTGGTCAACCCGGCCGTGTGCATCGTCCGCGCCGTGCTGGCGCTCGGCGGCGGGGACCGGGAGCGCTTCGGGGAGCAGGTGGACCTGGCGGAGATGCTCGTCCCGCCCGAGCCGGGACTGCACCACCGCGCCGTCTCCTTGACCATCGAGGTGCTGCAGGTCGTCCACGCCCGTCTCCTCGGGGACCCGGGGCCGGTTCTCGCCCTGGTGGAGCAGGTCGAGCAGACGATGAGCGCCCGGGACAACCGGTTCCGCGTCGAGCAGCGTCCCGAGCTGGTCGCACTGGTGATCGTGAGCAGAGGGGACGCGCTGGCGTGCGCGGGCCGGCTGGCCGAGGCCTACGACGCGTTGGCTGCGGGCGCGGGCGTGCTGACCCGGCCGGGCCAGGAGGGCCTGCTGCTGGAGTACCTGGGACGCATGGCCGTGCTCTCCTGCTTCGGGGGCCGGCTGACCCGTGCGGAGGCGCTGGCGAAGCGGTCGGCGGACCTGGCGGACGGTCTCGGTCTGCCGGCCACCGACCGGCCCACGGGGGCCGCGGCGGCACGCGCCTGGATCGCGGCCCAGCGCGACGACCTCCGGGGCGCCTCCGACCACGTCGCGGCCGCGCGCCTGTCGGCCCCGGTGTTCGACGACCCCCTCGCCGACACCCTGCTCACGGTCGTCACGGCCGGGGTCCAGGCCGCGCGGGGCGACGTGCCCGGAGCCCTCGCCGTCGTGGACCAGGCGGCCGCCGGTCCCGCCGGACGCCACGGCTGGATGGCCGACGAGCTGCGGGTGGCGCGGGCGCACCTCCGGCTGGCCGCCGGCGAGCCGGACGTGGCGCTGCTCGAGGTGGAGGACGTGCAGGCCGACCGCAGCGAGCGGGACGTGGCGCTCGTGCGGGTCGAGGTGGCCCTGGAGCGCGGGGACGACCGGTTGGCGGGCGAGCTGCTGCCGCAGCTGCTCGACAAGGACGCACCCCTCGCGACCCAGGTCGCGGGCTGGCTGCTGGAGGCGTCCCGGCAGCTGCGCGCGGGCTCGTCGCTGCGCGCCAGGTCGGCGGTGGACCGGGCGCTCCGGCTGGCCTCCCGGCACGGGCTCCGGACGCCCTTCCGGCACGCCTCGGCCGACGTCAGGAAGCTGGTCGCCGGCGACCCCCTGCTGCAGGCCGAGAACCCCTGGCTGGCCCGGTCCCCGCGACCGGCACGCGCCACGCCGGGGCGATCAGCCGCGTCGGCGCCGCGGCCGCGGGACCTCGAGGACGAGGCACCCGTGGTCGAGAAGCTGACCAGCCGGGAGCTCGAGGTCCTCGGGCACCTCGCCGAGCTGCTGACGACCGAGGAGATCGCGGCCACCATGTTCGTCTCGGTCAACACGATCCGGACGCACGTGCGCAGCATCCTGCGCAAGCTCGGGGTGTCGCGCCGCAACGCGGCCGTCCGGCGGGCCCGCGAGCTCGACCTGCTGCGCCCCTGAGCCCGCCGTCCGCCGGGCCTCACCCCTGCGGGGTGACGTCGTACCGCGCCCGACGGCCGAGAATGGGCGTTTCGGTGTGGTCGGACGGACGGGTGTGTGAGCGCTGGTGAGACTGACGAGCGTCCTGGTGCCGCACCTGGTGGCGGCGCGGCACACGGTGGACCGCGCGGTCTACGGCACGGTCTCGGTGATCGCGGTCATCGCCGGCGCCTCCCACGGCGGCGCGTCCGCGGGCAGCCTGCTGGTCTTCACCGCCGTGTCCAGCCTGGTGGTGTGGGGGGTGCACGTCTACTCCTCGGTCCTCGCCGACACCGGCCCGGCGGGGCTGGCCTGGTCGCCCGCGCTGCGCAAGGCGCTCGTCCAGGAGCGCGGCGTGCTCGGCGGCGTCGTCGTCCCGCTCGCGGTCCTGTCGCTGGGCGTGCTGAACGTCGTCGACGACCAGCGCGCGATCTACGCGTCGATGTGGTCCGGGGTCGTGGTGCTCTTCGTGACGCCGCTCGTCTGGCTGCAGCCCCGCGGTGCGGGGTGGGCCGGCTGCCTGCTGGCCTCCTTCGCCGGCGGGCTGCTGGGCCTGGTGCTGATCTGGTTCAAGGTCGTCCTGCACTGAGGAGGGTGACGTGCTGAACCTGCCCTCCGACGACCTCGCGGCCCTGTCCCTGCGGCTGTGGGGTTCCTTCCTGGGGCGCTGCGCGCGCCGCTTCCTGTCGATGGAGGGCATCGACCGCTGCATCGTGCTGAGCTCCCAGTGCTTCACCGCCCTGATCCCGCTGCTGATCCTGGTCTCGACGCTGGCGCCCGCCGGGGCCGAGGACATCGTGTCGCGCACGTTGATCACCAAGTTCGGTCTGGAGGGGTCGGCCGCGGCCGCGGTCGAGCAGCTCTTCACCACGCCGGAGGGTGCGACGAGCAGCCTCAGCGTGTTCAGCGCGTTCCTGGTGGTGATCTCCGGTGTCTCGTTCACCCGGCGGATCCAGAAGATGTACCGCGCCGCGTGGGACGAGCCGGCCGCGGGCGTGCGCAGCAACCTGTTCGCGGCGCTGGGCCTGCTGGCCCTGCTGACCGAGATCCTGGTGCTCTACGGCGTGCGCTCCCTGGTGCGGCACCTCCCGTGGGACTGGCTGTGGATGCTGCCGATCTCGGCGACCGCCGGCCTCGTGCTCTGGACGTCGATCCCGTACCTGCTGCTCAACCGCCGCGTGCACTGGCGCCGGCTGCTCTTCGGCGGCGCCGTGTCCGCGGTCGGCACGTCGGTCTTCGGGGTGGCGACGACGATCTACATGCCGCCGATGGTCACGAAGTACACCAACGAGTTCGGGATGTTCGGGATCACCATCGCCCTGATCGGGTGGCTGCTGGCGGCCTGCGGGGTGCTCGTCGCCAGCGCCGCCGTCGGCGCCGAGTTCGACGCGTCGCGCGAGTCCTGGGTGGTGGCCCTCAAGACGAGGTACGCGCTGTTCGACCCGGCCGGCGACGTACCGACGGTGGACCCGCAGGCGGCGGCGTCCGGCCTCAACAGCAGCGACCTGCTGATCCTGTTCCGGGTCCTGGTCAACTGGCTGATCCTCGCGGCCGCGGTCTGGGCGGCCACCGCGATCGTGCCCGGCATCTCCGTGCCCGGAGGGTTCCTGACGCTCCTGGTGGTCAGCCTGCTGCTCGGCCTGGTCAACGCCGTGCTCGGGCCGCTGCTGCACCTGGTCGCGCTGCCGTTGACCCTGCTGACGCTGGGCACCTTTGCGCTCGTCGTGAACGGGGTGCTGCTCGCGGTGACCGCCGGCCTCACCGACCAGCTCGACGCGGACGGGCTGGGCAGCTGCATCCTGGGCGCCCTGGTGATCTCGGTCGTGACCACGGTGCTCGAGCTCGTCCTGCGGCCCGTGGTCCAGGTCGGGAAGGGGCCCCGGACCCGCTGACCGCCGGCGGTCGTGCCGCGCCACCACCCGGTCTCATCCCCCGGGGGTGATGCCCGGCGGGTGGCCGGGACCGCACAGTGACCACGACGAGCACCTGCGACCGGGCGGTCCGGCGGGTGGGTGCAGGACCCAGGAGGTCGAGCGTGAGCACCGAGACACCCGAGATCGGTCCCGTCGACTACCTGGTGGTGGAGTTCCCGGGGAACCGCATGAAGGGCGAGGCCCTGGCGAGGCTCGTCGACCTGGTCGACGCGGGCACCATCCGGGTCCTGGACCTGGTGTTCGTGCGCCGCGAGCTGGACGGGTCCACCGTCATGGTCGAGGTCGCCGACCTGGACGGCGACGGCGAGCTCGACCTCGCCGTCTTCGAGGGCGCCTCCTCCGGCCTGATCGGTGACGACGACGTGGACGCCGCGGCCGCCGTGATCGACCCGGGCAGCTCGGCCGGCATCCTCGTCTACGAGAACACCTGGGCCGCACCCCTGGTCTCCGCCGTCCGGCGGGCCGGAGGCGTCCTGGTGGCCGGAGGCCGGATCCCGGTCGAGGACGTCCTCGCCACCCTCGACGACCTGGAGGCCGCCGAGACGTCCGTGTGAGCCGCGGGGAGGCCGGCCCCGGGGACCGAAGCAGCACGCCGCTACCTCAAGGAGACCTCATGTCGGGATCGCTGTTGGCCGGGGAAGAGAAGCTCCTCGCACCGTCGGCCCGCGAGCACGCCGGCAGCCCGGGGGGCAGCTGGCCGGGCGGCCGGTTCGAGCGCCCGACGACCCGGGAGCTGCGGTGGATGCTGGGCAAGGGGCTGCGCTCCGAGGTGCCCCGCAGCAGCCACGCGGTCTGGGAGACGCCCCCGGGCCGGACCAACCCGGTGGACCGGCTGGTCGACGACAGCGTCGACCGGATCCCCGAGCTGGTCCCGCTGCGGAACGGGCGGATGCTCGCCTCCCCGTTCTCGTTCTACCGGGGCAGCGCCTCGGTGATGGCCGCGGACCTGGCGTCGACCCCGACGACGGGCATCCAGGTCCAGCTGTGCGGGGACGCGCACCTCTCGAACTTCGGCGGCTACGCCTCGCCCGAGCGGCACCTGGTGTTCGACCTCAACGACTTCGACGAGACCATCCCGGGACCCTGGGAGTGGGACGTCAAGCGGCTGGCCACCAGCCTCGAGGTCGCGGGCCGGGACCGGGGCTTCGACGAGCGCGAGCGACGTACGGCCGTGCAGTCCGCGTGCGCGGCCTACCGGCAGGCGATGCGGGAGTTCGCCGCGATGACCACGCTGCAGGTCTGGTACTCCCGGCTGGGCTCCGACGACGTGCGCGAGCGGTGGGGCGAGCAGGCCGGTCCCAAGGCGCTCAAGCGGTTCGACCGCCAGGTGGAGAAGGCGATGACCCGGGACAGCGCCCGTGCCGCCGGCCGGCTCACCGAGATGGTGGACGGCCAGGCCCGGATCACCAGCGACCCGCCCCTCGTCGTCCCGGTCGCGGACCTGCTGTCCAGCGAGGAGTTCGGCGAGTTCGACCGGATCGTGGCCGACACGCTGCGGAGCTACCGGCGGACCCTGCCGGCCAGCATCCGCCACCTGCTGGAGCAGTTCCACTACGGGGACGTGGCTCGCAAGGTGGTCGGGGTGGGCAGCGTCGGCACCCGGACCTGGGCCCTGCTGATGTCCGGGCTCGACCAGGAGCCGCTGATGCTGCAGCTCAAGGAGGCCACCGACTCGGCGCTGGCGCCCTTCACCGGCAAGAGCCGCTACCGCAACCAAGGGCAGCGCGTGGTGGTCGGCCAGCAGCTGCTCCAGGCCAGCTCGGACGTCTTCCTGGGCTGGACCCGGTCGTTGGCGCTGGACGGGCTGCAGCACGACTTCTACGTCCGGCAGCTGTGGGACTGGAAGATCTCGGTCGACGTGGAGCGGCAGAGCCCGGCGACGTTGGCGATCTACGGCCAGATCTGCGGCTGGACGTTGGCGCGCGGGCACGCCCGGTCGGGTGACCGTTGCGCGATCGCGGCCTACCTGGGGCAGGGCGACGTCTTCGACCTCGCCGTCGGCGACTTCGCCCGTGCCTACGCCGAGCAGAACGAGGCGGACTACCTCGAGCTCATGCGGGCCGCCCAGGACGGGCGGATCGTCATCGCGCACGACGCGTGACGTGCCGGCCCGGGACGCGACGATGACCGGAAGCCCGACCAGCACCTCGGTCCCGACCGCGTCCACCGGTGCCGTCCTGTTCACGCTGTCGATGGGCCAGTTCGTGATGGCCCTCGACAGCTCGGTGATGAACGTGTCGATCGCCACCGTCGCGAGCGACCTCGACACCAGCGTGACCGGCATCCAGTCGGCGATCACGCTCTACACCCTGGTGATGGCCTCGCTGATGATCACCGGCGGCAAGGTCGGTCAGCTGATCGGCCGCAAGCGCGCCTTCGCGACCGGCTGCCTGATCTACGGCGCCGGCTCCGCGACCACGGCCGTCGCCCCCAACCTCACGGTCCTGCTGGTGGGCTGGTCGGTCCTCGAGGGCGTGGGCGCGGCGCTGATCATGCCGGCGATCGTGGCTCTCGTGGCGTCGAACTTCGAGCGCGCGGAACGTCCCCGGGCCTATGGCCTGGTGGCCGCGTCGGGCGCGATCGCGGTCGCCCTCGGGCCGCTGATCGGGGGAGTGCTGACGACGTACGCCTCCTGGCGGTGGGTGTTCGCCGGCGAGGTGCTGATCGTCGCGGGGATCGTGCTGCTGGCCCGGCGGATGGCCGACGTGCCCGCCGACCGCGGTGCGAAGCTGGACGTCGTCGGCACGGTGCTCTCGGCGAGCGGCCTGGGCCTCGTGGTCTTCGGCATCCTCCGCGCCGGCACCTGGGGGCTGGTCCGACCCAAGGCCGACGCGCCGGTGTGGCTGGGTCTCTCGCCGGTGGTCTGGCTGGTCCTCGCCGGCGGGCTCATCCTGCTCGCCTTCTTCGAGTGGGAGGGGCGCCAGCACGAGGCCGGCCGGCCGGTGCTCATCGATCCCGGGCTGCTGGACAGCCGCGCGCTCCGGGCCGGCCTGTCGTCGTTCTTCTTCCAGTACCTGCTGCAGTCGGGGCTCTTCTTCGTGGTCCCGCTGTTCCTCTCGGTGGCACTGGGACTGACCGCCGTCGAGACCGGGGTGCGGATCCTCCCGCTGTCGATCGCCCTGCTCGTGACGGCGGTGGGGGTGCCCAAGGTGATGCCGCACGCGTCCCCGCGCCGGGTGGTGCGCACCGGCTTCGTCCTGCTGTTCGTCGGCACGGTCACGCTGCTGGCCGCCCTCGACGTCGGGGTCGGTCCCGAGGTGGTCACCCTGCCCCTGCTCCTGGCCGGGCTGGGGATCGGCGCCCTCGCGTCCCAGCTGGGCAGCGTGACGGTGTCCTCCGTGCCGGACGACAAGAGCGCCGAGGTGGGTGGTCTGCAGAACAGCGTCTCGTTCCTGGGGTCGTCGATCGGGACCGCGGTCACCGGCGCGCTGCTCATCTCCGCCCTCAGCAGCTCCTTCCTCTCCGGCATCGAGTCCAACCCCGCCGTGCCCGACCAGGTCGTCGCCCAGGCCAACGTCCAGCTGGGCGGCGGGGTGCCGTTCATCTCCGACGCCCAGCTGACCGAGGCGCTCGCCGCGACCGACCTGGACCAGGCGACCACCGACGCGATCGTCTCGGAGAACGAGAGCTCGCGGCTGGCCGGGCTGCGTGCGGCCCTGGCGTCGCTGGCCGTGCTGGCGCTTCTCGCGCTGCTGGCGAGCCGCAACCTCCCCACCCGCCAGCCGGGCGAGGACGCGGACCCCCGTGCCCGCGAGGCGGGAGCGACCTGATGGGCGCCCGGGGAAGGTTCATCCGTTCCGGGGGATGCCGGGCGGCACCCCGGATCGGGATTCTGTGGCTGCCGGACGCCGCGTCCGGCCCGTGAGCACAAGGAGCCCACATGTCTGGTGACTTCGGTCTAGGGGACGTCTTAGTCTCGATGTTCTGGTTCATGCTTCTGGTGGTGTGGATCTGGATGATCATCGCCATCTTCGGGGACATCTTCCGCGACCACGAGCTCGGTGGTGGCGCGAAGGCGCTGTGGACCCTGTTCATCATCATCATCCCGTGGCTCGGTGCCCTGGTGTACCTGATCGTGCGCGGCCGGTCGATGAACGAGCGCGCGCTCAAGGCCGCCCAGGCCCACGACGAGCAGATGAAGGCCTACGTCCGGGACGCCGCCGGTACGTCGACGAGCACGGCCGACGAGCTCCGGAAGCTCAACGAGCTGCGCAGCGAAGGTGTGCTCTCGGAGGAGGACTACGAGAAGGCCAAGGCCAAGACGCTCGGCTGAGACGCCGGGGGCCGCCGTGAGGGACCTCCCGCACCGGGTCGACGACGCTCTACGAGGGAGCCCACGATGACCGAGCCGCACCCGACCGGGACGCCCCCCCGACGCGGAGGACCAGCAGGAGCTGGAGCGCCTGCGCAGCGAGGTCACCGAGCTCCGTGCCCGGCTGGCCTCGTCGGAGCCCGGGCCGGCAGCTCCGGACGGTGCGCCGCCGCCGGCCCCGCGCGCCCGCCAGGGCGGCTGGTGGCGGCCGGTCGTGGTGGTGACGCTGGTGCTGGTCGCCGCGGTCCTCGCCCCGGCGTCCGTGGTGGCTCGGTGGGCCCACGACGAGGTGGCCGACACGGACCGCTACGTCGAGACGGTGGCGCCGCTCGCGCACGACCCGGCCGTCCAGAAGGCGGTCGCGGACCGGGTGACCGCGGAGCTGTTCGCCCGGATCGACGTCAAGGCGGTCACCGACGAGGCGGTCGCGGCGCTGTCCGCCCAGGGCCTCCCGCCCCGGGTCGCGGTGGGCCTGAACGCGCTCTCCGCCCCGCTGGCCAGCGGGATCCAGTCCTTCGTCCACGACCAGATCACCAAGCTGGTGCAGTCCGACGTCTTCGCCGCCGCCTGGGTGCAGGCCAACCGGGAGGCGCACGCCCAGATGGTCGCGGTGCTGTCCGGGGAGGGCACCGACACCGTCAACGTCAAGGGCGACACCGTGTCGATCAACCTCGCCGCGATCATCGACGTCGTCAAGAAGCGCCTGAGCGACCGCGGCTTCACCCTCGCCGAGCGGATCCCGACCGTGAACGCGCAGTTCACCATCTTCCAGTCCGCCGACCTGACCAAGGCACAGACGGTGTTCCGGCTGCTGAACACCCTGGCCCGCTGGCTGCCGGTGCTGGCCCTGCTCCTGCTGGCGCTCGCCGTGTACGTCGCCCGCCGGCGCCGCCAGACGCTCATCTGGTCGGCGGTCGCGGTGGCCGCGTCCATGCTGGTGCTCGGTGCGGCCCTGAACATCTTCCGACCGGTGTACCTGAACGCGATCGACCCACGGGTGCTGCCGACGCCTGCCGCGGCCGCGATCTACGACCAGCTGGTCGGGTTCATCCGGCTCAACCTCCGCGCGGTGCTGGTGGTCGCCCTGGCGGTGGCGGCGGGCGCCTGGGTCACCGGTCCCGCCGGGGCGACCACCCGGACCGCGCTCTCCCGCGGCGTGGGGTGGCTGCGCGGCGGCGCCGAGCACGCGGGCCTGGACACCGGTCCGTTCGGCGCGGCGGTCTACCGCTGGCGGCCGGCGCTGCGCGGCGTGATCGTCGGGGTGGCGGTGCTCGTCTACCTGCTCCAGGCGCACCCGACGGGGGGCGTCGGCCCTCACCCTGCTCGTGGTCACCGTGGTGGCGCTGTTCGTGGTGGAGTTCCTGGGCCGCCCGCCCGCGGAGGGGGAGCCGTCCGCTGCGCCTGGAGAGCCGGCCGGCCGGGCGGCCGGGTGAGGGTCCGGTCCTCACATCTGCAGCAGCTGGGGCAGCCCGTTGTACAGCGCGACACTCGCGGTGGCGGCGTAGGCCAGCGCCCCGAGGTAGTAGCCGAGCGCCCGCAGCCGGAGGCTGTCGAGCTCGTCGCCGATGCCCCGCAGCACCAGGCCGACCGCCCCCAGGGACACGACCAGCACGATCCCGATCCCCAGCGCCAGCTCGCGGCTGAGCGTCCGCGCGAGCACCCAGCAGACCAGCACGGTGAACATGGCCCCGACCAGTGCCGAGGGCCACACGAAGGACCAGGCGCGCACCCGGTGCCCCGCCGGTGACCGCCGGAGGTCGGCGGCACGGATCGAGGTGCTGGCCGCGGGCAGGGCCGGGCGGAGCCGGAACGACAGGAACCACTGCAGGACCAGAGAGGTCGAGACGCCGATCACGACGGCGGTGGGGGGATCCACCGAGACGGCGGTCGCCACGACCGCGGCGAGCATCCCGGACCCCAGCGCCCACAGGCCGCCCACCAGGTAGTAGCCGGGCCGGCGCAGGTGCGTGCCGATCACCCCGGGTGCCGCCAGGGTCCAGCGCAGCAGCACGCCGAGCTCGGCCAGCAGGCCACCCAGCACCCCGAACAGCACGGCCCACACCGGACCCATCACGTCGACCTCGCCCGTGCGTGCTCCCGCTACTCGAGCTCGGTCGCCTCGCTCCCGTGCACGATCAGCGCCCACAGCACCAGGACGTCGATGGTGATGATCAGCAGCGCCCAGAAGGGGTACGACGGGAGCTGCATCATCTGCGTGAGCATGTTCAGCGACGTGACGACGACGGCCACCGCGATCGCCCACGAGGCGCCGCGGATCACGAAGAAGCCGGAGGTCGCGACCACGATCCCGAGCACCAGGTGGATCCAGCCGAAGGCCGTCACGTCGAGCAGCACCGACGCGTGCCGACCGACCACGTAGACCTCGTCCTTCGCGATCGCCGCGACGCCCGAGATCGCGTTCATGAAGCCGTTGATGATCATCATCAGACCGGCGAAGACGACCCAGCCGACCCATCCCGTGGGCACCGCTCGGGTTCCGCTGATGTTCGACATGGTGGTTCCTCTCTCGGGACGAGGTGCTCAGACGGGACCGGGCACGGAGCTCATGCCCCGACGCTAGGGACCTCCCGGGGCGCCTGGATCACCCGCTGCGGGCGAGGTGGACGGGTGGCTGCCGGTTCATCGTGGGGGTACATCCACCGTGCACCCGCACGGTGGGGAACGGACGACGGGAGCACCCGACATGGCCGAGCACGCGCAGGGCCGGACCGCCAGCGACCTGATCCTCGGAGCACTGATCGTCCTGCTGGGGCTGGTCGTCCTGGGGCACACGCTGGTCGCCACCAAGGTCTCGCTGCTGTTCCTGGGCTGGCTGCTCTTCGCCGGCGGCGTGGTCACCCTGGCGGCGACGCTGTTCCGGATCGGCAAGGACGGGTTCTGGCTCGGGGCGCTCGGCGGCGGGCTGATGACGGTGCTGGGCATCGTCTTCCTGCGGCACACCCACGCGGCGGCCGTCACCGTCACCCTGGTGGCCGGCGCGATGTTCCTCGCCACCGGTCTCGCCCGGCTGGTGGCGGCGTTCCAGACGCCGGCGGCCCGGGTGCCGCTGCTGGTCAGCGGCGTGGTGTCGACGTTCCTGGGCCTGCTGGTGCTGTTCAACCTCGTGGACGCGTCCCTGGTGTTCCTCGGGATCATGCTCGGCGTGGAGCTGCTCGCCGAGGGCGTCGCGATCATGATCGTCGGGCGCGACACCCTGGGCACGGCGCGCGCGGGACGCATCGCCTCGGCCACCTGACCGGGGTCGCCGGGCTGCCGCTCACGGCGGCCCGTCGCTGTCGGCCAGGAAGGGCAGCGGGTTCCCGGCGGCCCGGGCGCCCGACGCGAGCCAGCGGGAGACGCCGTCGGGGTGCCGCCGGTCGAGCTCGTCGAGGTACCTTCCCCGCAGCTCCGCGAGCGACGCCCGCTCCTCGGCCCCGTGGGTGGTCTCCAGCAGCCGGAAGCTGCGGCGCCAGGCCTGGCAGAGCGCCTCGTCCTCGAGGTCCGACAACGCCTCGCGCGGCAGCGTGTCGGGCTGCGCCGGGTCCGGCTCGCCGGCGGGCAGCGCGGTGACGACCGGCGCGGGCGGGCTGCCGCGGAGCCTCCGGCGGACGGCGGGGTGCCCGGCCACCGCGAGCAGCAGCAGGAAGAGCCCGGTGAGCCGGAGGACGGCGACCAGCCCGGCCACCGCGACGGTCCACGCCCCGGCCGTCAGCCCGACGTCGGCGACCGTCCGTGCGGTGAGGCGGCCGGGGACCTCGGGCAGGCAGCACCGGACCAGCGCGGCCAGCACCCCGACCGCCAGCAGCGCGCTCGTCGGGCCGCCCCACCCCCAGGTGAGCACGGCGCTGACGAGGCCGACCCCGGTCAGCGCGACCACGTAGCCGCGCCACAGCCGGTCGGCCGCTGAGCGGCGGACCGGTCCGGCGGCGTGCGGCGCGCTCACGGCAGGTGCCTCGTGCGGGCCACCGCACGGGCCCCGCTGCGGTGGCCGGCCGGCGGCTTCGCGGAGGGGCGGGGGACGTGCGTCCCGGCGGTGGTCTCGCTCAGGAACGGCGTCACCTGGAGTCTCGTCACGTCCGCTCCCTCGGGACGACGGTGCCCGTCCCACCCGTGGGCGGGTGCCGCGCCTGTCCACGGCCTTCACCGGCGTGTGCCCTCGACGGTAGGACCGCCCGCGGGGCGGCGGCCTCACCCCTCGGGGGTGAGAATGTCGCCGGGCAGGGGCGCCGCGACCACCGCTGATCCTCGACGGCGGAGCCTCCCCGACGACCAGCAGGCACCGTCAGCTGCCGGGCGACGGCTGGGTCCGGGTGACGGGGGTCCGGGTGGCGGGACCACGCGCGGCGGCGTACTCGCGGGCCCGGGTGCTGCTGAGCGCGAGCATCAGCAGGATGCTCAGGGTCACCGCCGGCAGCCCGTTGCCCAGCGTCGGCCGCGGGCCGCCGGACAGGTTGCTGACCGCCGTGTCGAGGATGAACACCGTGCTGAGCAGCAGCAGCAGGACCCGGGCCGCCGTGCTGCCCCGCACGACCGCCCGGGCGAGCCACAGGTCGAGCAGGCCGACCGCGGCGAAGGCCAGGACGGTGGCGGTGACGGTGGCTGCCGTCGCGTCGCTGCCCACGAGCCCCGAGGCGTCTCCGGACACCGCCACGAGCCCCGCGACGGCGAGGGACAGCAGGCCGCGCCCCGCGGCCACGGCGGCGCCGAAGACCGTCGGCGGCGGCGCCCGCAGGATCGGGGGCGGCAGCGGCGCCGGCGGCCTCGGGGGAGCCTCGACCCGCGCGAGCTCGAGGACCGGCAGGTCGCCGTCGGTCTCGATGCGGTCCCCGCCGCCGTTGTGCGAGTGGTAGCCGGTGGAGAAGTTCACCAGCCGGTGCACGGTGACCTCGGGGGGAGGTCGCGGTGACCCCCGCGACGATGAAGTCGCGCTCCACGTCGATGTCCTGCGCGATCCGGTGCGTCACCTGGAAGGTGAACAGGGACAGCCCCACGGTGCGGTCGTAGGTGCCGGCCGCGAGCCAGTCCACGGCCTGTCCGCCGGGCAGCATCCAGCCCGTGGGGCAGTGCCAGAAGCGCACGTGGTGGCGCTGCGCGGGGTTGCCCGCGACCTCCTGCTGGTAGGCGAAATCCTGCGGCCGCTCGAAGAGGTGCAAGGGACTCACCGGTGCCTCGGGGTAGCTCACCCGGCGCAGCGTGGTGCTCACGATCCGCACGCTGCTGGCGAGGGTCACCTCGTCGGCCCGCACCCAGCCGGCCCGCTCCATCACCTCGTGAACCTGCTGCTCGTCGCCGCGGAGGGCGAGGTTGACCGGGTCGCCGAGCAGCCCGTCGGAGGTGCGGGCCCGGCCGATGAAGTAGCTCGGCAGGTAGAGGTAGGTCAGCACCCGGTGCACCCGCGGCAGCGCCAGGTAGGCGGCGATCACCCAGAAGGCCACGACGAGCAGCATCCGCCAGCCCAGGGTCAGGCCCTCGCGCAGGATCAGCAGGGCCAGCCAGGTGGCCGCGGCCCCGGCGAGCGCGAAGGCGGCGCCGTCCAGCACCTCGAGCGGCGAGGGGCGGTCGCGGGGCCGGGTGCCGGGCACGTCGGCCAGTGTTCCGAAGCGCGGCGGCGCTGCGGCAGGGACCGAAGTCCCTAGCCGGGCGGCGGCCGGCTGCCCGAGTCGGTCCCCGGCCCGGCCACGGAGACGAACTTCCACGAGAAGCCGCCGTCGGGCCGCAGGGTGAGGCGCAGCCAGCCGTGGGTGTCGCTGAACTGGCGGACGATGTAGGCGGGGGAGGAGGTGAACGCGCGGAGCCCGATCCCGCCGGTGGAGACCTGGAAGGCCGTCGTGCCGGTGCCGTCGTCGGGGGTGCAGGTGTCGTCGGACAGAACCGGGCACGACCGCTCGTAGTTGTGCTGCGAGCCGGACAGGGTCAGCCGGACGTCGTACTTGTCGATCACGTCGATCCAGGGCTTCACCTCGGTGCTCCGGCTGTGGGCGTCGGTGTCCGAGGTGAAGTACGGGTCGTGGTGGACGACGACCAGGTGCTGTCCGGCCTTCGTCGCCCGGGCCAGGTCCCGGTCCAGCCAGTCGGTGACCTCGCGGGCGCGGGCCGGGTCGAAGCGCCACAGTGCCGAGCTCAGCATCGCGAAGTGCCAGCTGCCGAGGTCGAAGGAGTAGGGGTCGCCGTTGCCGATCCAACCGATCTGCCGGTTCGCCCGCGACCGGGTGGTGTCGCCGGGACACTGCCCGTTCATGAAGTTGTCGAGGTCCTCGTTGCGGTCGGGCTCCCAGTCGTGGTTCGGTGCGCTGACCCAGTAGAGGTACGGCTTGGTGCCGCTCCACAGCCGGTCCCAGTAGTCGACGTAGTCCGAGCAGTAGGCGGTGCTGTACTGGAAGTCCCCGAGGCCGAGGAACGCGTCGACCGTGCCTGCCTTCAGCGCGGCCGCGATGGACGCACCGTTGCGGCCCGAGGCCGACGACGGGTCGCTGGTCCGCTCCCCGTTCATGTCGCCCACGGCGGCGAGGTGCACGGTCCTGCCCCGGGCCCCTCCGGCCTGGCCGCCCTCGTGGCCCCCCACCGGGCCGCCCGACCGGTCGCCGGCCCCGGAGCAGCCCGCGAGGAGGAGGAAGGCGGCCGCCAGCCACACGCGCGACGCTCTCAACGCAACCTCCGAATCGTGACAAGACGGGTGGCCCCCCGAGCCGACGCCTCATAGATTGCTACCACGTGACGCTGTGGTGCGCGTCGTCCGCGCGGGTCATTTCCGGTTCGGACGGCGGGCCCTGCGCGACACCCGCCTGGGAGGGGAGGCGCATGACGAAGAAACAGTGGCTCGGACCGGCGGCGGTGACCACCGCGCTGGTGGCCGTGGTCGCAGTGGGGTTCCTCGGTCCCGGCGCGGGGGAGGACGAGGCGGAGCCGCCGCCCCGCGCGGCCCGGTCGGCGACCCCGACCCCGAGACCGACGACGACCGCGACGGCGACGGCCCGGCGGGCGACGCAGGTGCCGGACCTGGACCGGGTCGTCGGGCGGCGAGGCCCGGAGGTTCCACCCGGCGGGCGGTCGCCGACGAGTGACAAGACCCAGAGCAAGCTGTGGTTCCACGACGGCCGCTGGTGGGGACTGCTGTACGACACCCGGGCCGGGGCCACGCTGATCCACCGCTTGGATCCGCGGCGCCGGGTCTGGGTGAACACCGGGGTGGTCGTGGACGGCCGTGACGGCGCGCGGGCGGACGCGCTGTGGGACGGGCACAAGCTGTACGTCGCGACGGGCACGACCTACGAGTCGGGCTGGGGCAGCCCGCCCACCGCCCGTCAGGTCCGCGCGGGGTCGGCGGTGCTGCAGCGGTTCAGCTACCGCCCGGACAGGAAGACCTACGTGCGCGACCCGGGCTTCCCGGTCCGGATCCACTCCGGGGCATCGGAGTCGATCACCCTCGACGAGGACTCGACCGGTCAGCTGTGGGTGACGTACACGCGGCTGCGGAAGGTCTTCGTCAACCGCACCACGGGAGGCGACAGGTCCTGGGGCAGACCGTTCGTGCTCCCGGGTCCGGCGGCCCGCGTCAACTCCGACGACACCTCGGGGGTCGTCGCGTTCGCCGGAGGCGAGGTCGGGGTCTTCTGGAGCAACCAGAACACCCGGACGTTCTACTTCGCGGTGCACGACGACGCCGCAGACGACCGGGCCTGGCGCATCGAGGTCGCCTACGGCCATCACTTCAGCGGCTGTTCCCGTGGCTGCGCCAACGACCACATGAGCCTCAAGGCACTGCCGGACGGCCGCGTGTTCGTCGCCGTCAAGACGGCGAACCGGGTGGCCGGGCAGCCCTTCATCGTGCTCCTGGTCCGCTCCGCTTCCGGCTGGGCCGCGCACGTGGCCGGGACGGTCGAGGAGCTGTACACCCGGCCCCTGGTGGTGCTCTCCGCCGAGAAGCGGCTGGTCTACCTGTTCATGGTCGTCCCCGAGGAGGGCGGGGCGGTGTACTACAAGAAGTCCGACGTGGACCACATCGAGTTCGGACCCGGTCTGGGCACGCCCGTCCTCAGCGGGAGCGGACGGATCAACAACCCGACCTCGACCAAGCAGGTGGTCGACGACAGGTCCGGTCTGGTGGTGCTCGGCTCGGACGGCCGGCATGCTCCTTCCGGACAAGCCGTCAAGACGAGGAGCCGCTACTGGTTCAACACGGTCCCGGTCGGCTGAGCCCCGAGCCACCGCGATTCCCCCGCCTGACCCGGCGCGTCTGGCGGCCGGCGTCACCCGAGCAACGGGCCGGCCCACCGCCAGTCGCCCTCGGGCCCGAGGTACTCCACCCGCTGGACCTCCTCGAGGTCGTCGTCGCCGGCCGCCCACGCCAGCGCGTCCGCGTGGGCGTCGAAGGCGGCCTCGGTCACGACCTGGCCCATGCCGTCGAGGAAGCGGTACGTCGTCACGCCGACGACGCTAGTCCCCGGACGGGCCCACGTCAGCAGTCGGCGGGGCACGAGATGATGAGCGGGTGCCGACACGCATCGCGGAGTTCTTCGAGCTCGTGGACCAACTGCCGGAGGTCCGGCGCACGGACCACGGCCGCTACGTGAGGGTGATGGTCGGCGACCGGACGTTCGGCTACCTGTGGCCGGCGACCAGCACCGTGGGGCTCAAGCAGACCGTCGCCGAGCAGCTGTCGCTGGTCGCCGAGCGGCCCGACGTCTTCGAGGTGCAGTTCACCTCCGGCGGGTTCGGCTGGGTGGTGCTGCGCCTCGCGGGGGTCGAGCGCGACGAGCTCGCCGAGCTGGCCTTCGAGGCCTGGCGGCTGACCGCCCCGGACGACCTCGTCGCCGCCCGCGACGACCGGTTGCCGACCTGACCGGGGTCGGGGACGGGCGTCAGCCGACGTGCAGGACCCGGAGCGTCTGCGCCGCCATCCGCGACTCGCCGAGCGCGTTGGGGTGCACGACGACCGGGTTGGTGCCCTGCAGCACCGGCTCCACCCAGCGCACCCCGATCGGCTGGCAGGCGTCGTGGCCCTCCGAGACGCCGGAGAGGTCGACGTACGTCGACCCGGTCGCGGCGGCGGCCCGGCGCACGGCGTCGTTGAGGGTGGCCTGGATGCCGCGCAGGTAGGGGACGTCCCCGGTGGCGATCGGCATCCGGTCGAAGCAGCCGACCGTCTCGGGCAGGATCCACGGGTAGCCGAGGATCGCCACGTCGGCGGTCGGGGACTTCGCGTGGACCGCCTGCAGCGTCCTGACGAGCGCCGGGTAGGTGCTGGTCCGGATCGCGTCGGCGAACGAGGAGCCGTAGCGGTCCCGGCACGGGCTGCCCTGGCCGAGCGTGGACAGCCCGGCCGTGCCGCAGGAGAGGATCGAGCCGATGAAGGTGTTGCCGTCGTTGCCGCCGATCGTCATCGTGACCAGCTGGGTGTCGCCGCTCAGCGCGTCCAGCTGCGGTGCCACACCGGGGGGACTGGGAGGTGAAGTAGTCCTTGGTCTGCGCGGCGCCGCAGGTGACGTCGGTGAGCTGGGCGGTGGTGCGCGCCGCGACCAGGTGGGGGTAGCTGCGCGTCGAGCGCAGGCACGACGGCGGGGCGGCCGGGTCGGGTGGGAGGACGCCGGAGGCGGCGCTGTAGGAGTCGCCCAGCGCGACGTACCGCAGCGGGCTCTCGGAGGCGGCGGACGGCACCGCGGCGGGAACGGTCGCGGCCACGACTCCGGCCGCGGCGGTCAGGAGCGAGACGACGGTGCGGCGCATGGGTCTCCCTGGGTCGACGAGGGGGGTCGCAGGGAGCAACGCTCCACCGGCCGCGGGGTTACGCCGCGCGGGTCAGTACGGCGTGGAGGCGACCAGTCGCAGGGCCCGCGCCATCACGAACGGGTCGGCCTGCCGGTAGAGCCACGGGCGCCCGAACCAGAGGTACCCGTCGACGTACTGCGCGGCCAGGTCCCGCGTCGCCGCGGGCAGTCCCCACCGCGGGTCGGCGACCTCCGTGGTGGGCGGGATGCCCAGGGTCACGCAGGTCCGGGCCAGCGGGTCGGAGCGGGTCCTGCAGACGAACGCGTTGTCCGGGTCCGGTCCGGTGTAGGAGCCGAAGGTGAACGGGTGACCGTTGGAGGAGGTGTTCACCACGAAGTGCTTGCCGACGATGCCGCGGGCCTCGAGCGCCCGGACGATGGCGGCGCCCCTGGCCACCTCGTCGACCGTCGAGGAGTAGTGCGTCCCGTTGAGCGCGAAGCCGCGGGCGGAGCCGATCCCGCCCTGCACCAGCAGGCGTACGGCGGCGTCCACCCCGCCCTGCCGGCCCGGGGCCGGCCAGTCCGCGGAGCCGGCCTCGATGTAGACGCTGGTGTTCGGCTGTGCGGAGAGCCGGCGCGCCGCGGCGGCGATCATCGAGGACGGCACGGTCGAGCCGCCCGGCGCGCACAGCGCGAAGGGGCCGTCGGGCTGCAGCACGACCGCCGCGTGGGCGTCCCCAAGGGCGTCGGCCACCCGGTTCGTCCAGTCCGCGTAGGAGGCCTGCTCGGCGGCGGTGGGCAGGCGCCGGCAGGCGTCGTGCTCCCACGGCTTCATGGCGAACAGCGTGAGCTGCACGAGCGCCTCGGGGTTCCCGGCCTGCGACGCCGCGACGTAGGCCCGGACCTTGCCGGCGATCTGCGTGTTCGGGATCCAGGCCCCGAACCACTTCGCCTTCGGACGCAGCGCGATCGTGGCGAGCAGCTGCTTGCGGGCTCCGGTCGCTGCGGCGTACGGCTGCCAGGCCTGGTCGCCACGACCCTGGTAGACCCCCCACGGGCGGTCCGCGAGCGGGTTGCCGGCGGCGTACGCCGTGCGCGCGGCCGGGTGCCCGGCGGCCGGGGTGCCGAGCGCCACCGAGGAGGCGCCGAGGCCCCCGGCGACGAGGGCGGTGCCGGCGAGCAGCGGGACCAGCAGCCGGCGCAGCCGACGGGCGGACGGACGGGCGGAACGGGTCATCGGGACTCCACGGCGTGGCACGGGCAGATGCGGTTCTCTTCGGCCGGTGGGTCGCTCATGTGAGCCTTCGGGTCGAGGGGCAGACTGCGGGGAGCGGCACGGCAGTGCACGAGTGAGGACCGGAGTGACCGGAGTGACTGGAGTGGCGAAGAACTGGGCCGGCAACGTGACCTACGGAGCCCGCCGCGTCCATCGCCCCGCGTCCGTGCCCGACCTGCAGGCGCTGGTGGCGCGCAGTGACCGGATCCGGGCGCTGGGCTCGCGGCACTCCTTCACCGCGCTCCCCGACAGCGAGGGCGACCTGGTGGAGCTCGACGCCCTGCCGTCCGAGATCGAGGTCGACGGCGTCGACCGGTCGGTCTCGGTCGGGGCGGGCTGCCGCTACGGCGAGGTGGCCGAGCACCTGCAGCGCGGCGGCTGGGCGCTGGCGAACCTCGCCTCGCTGCCGCACATCTCGGTGGCGGGCGCGGTGATGACCGGGACCCACGGGTCGGGGGACGCCAACACCACGCTGTCGGCGTCGGTCCGGGCCCTCGACGTCGTCGGGCCGGACGGGGACCTCACCACCCTGCGGCGCGGCGACCCGGGCTTCGACGCCGGCGTGGTGTCCCTCGGCGTGCTCGGCGTCGTCACCCGGCTCGTGCTCGACGTCGAGCCGACCTTCGAGGTCACCAGCACCCAGTTCACCGGGCTCGACTGGGAGACCCTCGACGGGCACTTCGAGGAGATCATGGGCTCCGCCTACAGCGTGAGCCTGTTCACCCGCTGGGGCGACCGGGTCGACCAGGCCTGGGTCAAGAGCCGCGGCACGTCCCCGGTCCGCGAGCTGTTCGGCGCCGAGCCCGCCGGCGAGACCCTGCACATGCTGGCCGGCGCACCCACCGAGGCGGTCACCCAGCAGCTCGGCGTGCCGGGTCCCTGGCAGGACCGGCTGGCGCATTTCCGGATGGCGTTCACGCCGAGCCGGGGGGAGGAGCTGCAGAGCGAGTACTTCGTGCCCCGTCGGCACGCCCGGGCCGCGTTCGCCGCGCTGCGGAGCCTGGCGCCGCTGCTCGCCCGGGTCCTCCAGGCCGGTGAGATCCGCACCATCGCCGCCGACGACCTGTGGCTCAGCGGCGCCTACCGGCAGGACACCGTGGGCCTGCACTTCACCTGGCTGCGGGACGAGCCCGCCGTGTACGCCGTGCTGCCGCACGTCGAGGCGGCCCTCGCCGGCCTGGGGGCGCGTCCGCACTGGGGGGAAGTGCTTCACCCTGACGAGCGAGGACCTGCTCCGCGTCCACCCGCGGCTGGCCGACTTCGCGGCGCTCCGGGCCGAGCGCGACCCGGGCCGGAAGTTCTCCAACCCGTTCACCGACGGGCTGCTCGCCGCGGCCGAGGCCTAGCCGGTCGGCAGCGTCCGCACGTAGTCCAGCCCGTGCCCGACCCACCGGGCGAGCTGCTCGTCGGTGCGGACCACCTCGTCGTCGACGTGCAGCCAGCCGTCCATCTCCCGGCCGCGCATCTCGAACCGCCGGACGTGCGGGGCGGCCACCAGCGAGTCGGTGAGCGCCGGGTCGACCCGCAGCAGCAGCCCGCCGCGGCCGCTGGCGCTGACCGCGAGGTGCCCGCGCACCAGGAAGGCGAGCCCGCCGAACATCCGCTTCTCGGTGAGGTCGGGCTCGCCCTGCAGGACGTCGCGGATGCGGTCCGCGAGCTCCGCGTCGTACGCCATCTCGACAGTATGCCGCGGGCCTGTCGGCCCGCCCGCCCACCGGCGTACCTCAGATCGGCGGCGCCGGCGGACCGGGCTGGTCCGGCTCACCCGGCCCGGTCGGGTCGGTGAGGGGCTCCGGCTCGGTGAACGGGTCCGGTGGCATGTCCGGGTCGGGGACCGGGTTGACCGGCGTCGGCTCGGCGGGGTCCGGGAGCATCGGCTCCGGCTCGAGGGGCGGGGCGGTCAGGGTGGTGCGACGCACGGGTCCTCCAGGGATCGGGTCGGACCCGAGGAGTACCCCGTGCCGGCACCGCCCAACCACCGCCGGCCTCAGCCCGCCGGCACGAACCCCTGGGTGCGCTCGCTGTCGATGCGGTAGCGGCCGTTGTCGAACGCGAGGTCCAGGGTCGTCGGCCGGCGGCCGGTCCCGAAGTGGTCGAAGCGGACGCGGTAGCTGACCACGAGCGTGCGCGGGTCCGCGGACAGCGCGAGGATCGTGCCGTTCCCGACGCCGTCCCAGAAGCGGCGGTAGGTGTCCAGACCGCCGCTCTGCCGCTGGAACTTCGGGGTGAGCATGGTCCAGGCGGTGTCCGGGTCGGAGGAGAGCGCGGCCACGTAGGCGCGGATGAAGGACTTCATCCCGGCGGCGGTGGGCCCCTGGGGCGCCGTGTCGCTCGTGGGGGTGCCCGTGGGGGTGCCCGAGGGGGTGCCCGTGGGGGTGCCCGTGGGGGTGCCCGTGGCGGACGGCGTCCCGCTCGGGCTCGTGGCCGGGTCGGGCGCGGCGGTCGGCTCCCGGTCGGGGCGGGTCGTGACCAGCACCACGGCGAGCACCGCGGCGAGGCCGACCAGCAGCGCGACCACGCCCCGGCGCGGCAACCGGCGGGACGAGACCGTGCCGGGCGCGGGCACCGGCGCGGGCACCGGCGCGACGACCTCGGTGGGGGCGGCCGCACCGGCCGGCACCGGCCGCGCCGGGTCGGCGAGGAAGTCCCGGACCTGCGTCATCGACCACCGGCCCGCGGGGTCCTTGACCATGGAGCCGGCCACCATCGGGGCCATCCAGCCGGCGCCTTCCGGTGCGGGCGGCTCGTCGTTGACGATGCGGTAGAGCCCGCCGAGCATGTTGTCGCCCAGGTCGTACGGCGGCCGCCCGGCCAGCACGTGGAAGGCGGTGGCGCCCAGCGACCAGACGTCGACGGACTCGTCCCCGCGCTCCCCGGCCGCGACCTCGGGGGCCAGGTAGGCCGGGGACCCGGTCACCAGGCCGGTCTGCGTGAGCGCGGGGTCGGTGGCGGTCCGCGCGATGCCGAAGTCGGCCAGCTTCACCCGGCCGTCGCGGGCGACCATGATGTTCGACGGCTTCACGTCGCGGTGCACGATCCCGGCCGCGTGCGCGGCGACCAGGGCGTCGGCGACCTGGCGCAGCAGCGGCGCCGCCTCGTCGGGGGACAGCGGGCCGCGCTCCCGGACCAGCCGGGCCAGGGTCACCCCCTCGACGTACTCCATCACCAGCCAGTGCGCGTCGGTCTCGGTGTCGGTGACGAGGTCGAACACCGCGACCACGTTCGGGTGGCTCAGCCGGGCCGTCAGCCGCGCCTCGCGCTCGACCCGAGCCAGGTCGGTGCTGTCGGCCCCGGGGAGCATCCCGATCCGCTTCAGGGCGACGTCGCGGCCGAGCACCTCGTCGTGCCCGAGCCAGACCGCGCCCATGCCGCCACGTCCGATCTCGCGGTCGAGCGAGTACCTGCCTGCGATCACGGGGGCCCTGGTTCTGTGAGGTGTCGTCCGGCCCTCGATGGTAGGCGGGCGCGGGTCAGGGGCGACCCCCGGCGTCAGCCGCGGGCACCAGTGCGAGCTCCACCGGCTCCAGCAGCCGCCGGACGCCCGAGCCGAGCAGCAGCTGGGCCCGCTCGAGCTCGACCGGACGCGACCAGAGGAAGCCCTGGCCCTGCTGCGAGCCGTTGCGGTGCAGCCAGCGGGCCTGCTCCACGAGCTCGATGCCCTCCGCGACCAGGACCAGGTTGAGCGCGGCGCTCATCGCGATGATCGCCTCGACCAGCGACGTGTCGTCCGACGCCCCGCCCAGCCGGTCGATGAAGGACTTGTCGACCTTGAGCACGTCGATCGGCAGCCGGGACAGGTGCGACAGCGAGCTGTAGCCGGTGCCGAAGTCGTCGATGGCCACCCGGATGCCGTGCGTCCGCAGCCGGCTCAGCGCGGTGACGGCGGAGTCGACGTCGGCGAGGAGCGCGGTCTCGGTGATCTCCAGGACCAGCCGGTCGGCGGGCAGGCCGCTGTCGGCGAGGGCGGCCAGGACCAGGTCCGCGAAGGCGGGGTCGGACAGCTGCTGGGACGCCACGTTGACGGCCATCGTGGGGCGGACCGCCCCGGCCTGCAGCTCCGCGCCGGCGGCGCAGGCCCTGCGCAGCACCCAGGTGCCGAGCGGGACGATCAGCCCGGACTGCTCGGCGACCGCGATGAAGTCGGCCGGTGGCAGCTGGCCCCGCTCCGGGTGGTTCCAGCGCACCAGTGCCTCGAAGCCGGTGATCTCCTGGGTGTCCAGGTCGACGGTGGGCTGGAAGTGCAGCACGAGCTGCTCCTGGGCCAGTGCCTGGCGCAGCTGGATCCGCACCGACAGCTCGTCCATCGCCCGGGCGTGCAGGCTGTGGTCGTAGACCGCGACGCTGCCCTTGCCCTGCTCCTTGGCGAGGTACATCGCGGCGTCGGCGTTGCGCATCAGCTCGACGTCGCCGAGCTCACCGGCGTGCGCGGTGGCGATGCCGATGCTGGCGCGCACCGTGTGGGTGACGCCCTCGAGGTCGATCGGGTCGCCGAGCGCCAGCAGCAGGCGCTCGGCGATCAGTGCGGCGGCGGTCTCGTCGGTGTCCTCCAGCAGGACCGCGAACTCGTCGCCGCCGAGCCGGGCGGCCGTGTCGTGGTCCTCCAGCGCGCCCAGGATCCGCTCCGAGACGGTGACCAGCAGCCGGTCGCCGACACCGTGCCCGAGCCCGTCGTTGACCAGCTTGAAGTCGTCCAGGTCGATGAAGAGGACGGCCAGGGCGGGGGCGTCGGGGCGGTGCAGCGCGTGCGCGAGCCGGTCGCGGAAGAGCTGCCGGTTCGCGAGTCCGGTCAGGGAGTCGTGGAAGGCCTGGTGCGTCAGCTCCTCCTGGAGCCGGGTGCGGTCGGTGACGTCGCGCAGGGTCAGCACCCAGCAGGCCACCGCGGTGTCGTCGCGCAGGTCGTTCAGGGTGCCCTCGACGACGAGCACGCGGCCGTCGGCGTGCCGCATCCGGATCGAGAGGTTGCGCTCGCGGTGCAGGCTGCCGGTGAGCAGCTGCACGAAGCCGGCGCGGTCGTCCTCGGCGACCAGGTCGACGACCCGGCGGCCGGTGAGCTCGTCGGCGGGGATGCCCAGCACGGCCTGGGACGCGGGGCTGACGAACGTCGCGGTGGAGTCGCCGTCCAGGGTCAGCACCACGTCGGCGCTGTTGTGCACCAGCGCGGTCAGCCGGCGCTCCCCGGCGTCGACGACCTGCCGCTCGGTGAGCTCCCTCTGCACGGCGCGGTGCCGACGGGCCAGCCGGTTGAACCAGGTGAACCAGCCGATGCAGACGACCACGAACAGCCCGCCGACCAGCAGCACCACCGTGCGCCCGGTCGCGGCCTGCTCGGCGTCGATGGCGCGGCCGGTGGCGTCGAGTGCCGTCAGCAGGCGGGACCGGTCGCCGGCGTCGTACGTGCTCGTCCAGCGGCGGCCCAGGGCGGCGGCCCGGGCCGCACCCGGTGCGCCGGACTCGCCCAGCCCGGCCAGGGCGGAGCGGACCGGCGCGGGCGCCACGGCGGGGTCCGAGGCGGTCACGGCCGTGGTGGCCCGCACCCACGCGACGTGCTCGGCGTCCACGCGGTCGTCGAGGTGGTAGACGTGCAGCAGGAACCAGAACTCGCAGGCCAGGACGCCCAGCACGAGCACGAGCCGGACCGCGCGCTGCGGCACGCTCAACCCGCCGACCGCCATGCCGTACCCCTTGCGTCACCCCGAGGACTGTCCGATATCTACCGTTAAACGATAAATGGACCGGCCCCGCCGCCGGGCCGAAACCGGCGAACCCGGGCCGGCATGCCAGGGGCGGGTCAGTTGTAGCGGAAGCCGTCCATGGAAGCGGCGGAACAGACCGCCTTTGCGGGGCAGCGGGGCCTCGGGCGGCGGAGTGGTGGCCCGGCGGGACGCGATCGGCTTGTCGTAGTCGGTGCGCAGGATCGCTTCGATGACCTGCTCCTCGGTGTAGTCCTCGGAGCCCTCGATCACCGGTACGTAGCCCACCAGCATGCCGTTGCGCATCACCTGCGCCTCGAGCTCGGCGGTGCCGTCGGAGTCCCAGGTGGCCTCGCGGCCGTCGGGGAGCCGGATGCTGACGCCGAACTGGTAGACGCCGACACGTGCGAGCTCGGCGTCGGTGCCCCGCTCGCGCAGGGCGTCCACGACACGGCGGGCCTTGTTCTCCTCCATCGTCCGCAGAATACCCGGGCGCCCCAGCACCACCCGGTCCCGATCGGGCGTTCCGCTCGCCCGGGCCATGGACACCGGCCCCCGATGGCCCGGCTGCTCGTCCCCTCTGGCGCCGTAAGGCTATGGAAGGTGGCAGCGACCGCACCCACGATGGGACGAAGGAGACGCGGCCGCAGGGGAGCCCGGCCGCGAGGCGATCAGGGGACGGCATGGCTGCGCAGGGTGCGGAGAAGGCCCGGTTGCGGCTGCCGACGGCGGCCGCGGCCCTGGTGGCGGCGGCGGCGCACGTGCCGGTGACCGGCGAGCACCTCCGCGAGGCCACCTACATCGGGGTGCTGTTCGTCGCGCTCGAGATCGCGATGGTGTGCCTGGCCGTGCTGCTCGTCGTGGCCGACCGGCCGGTGGTCTGGGCGGCCTCGGTGGTCGTCCCGGTCCTGGCCATCGTGGCGTACGTCGCCAGCCGGACCGTCGGCCTCCCGCAGATCGCCGACGACGTCGGGCGCTGGACCGAGCCGCTGGGTGTGGTGTCGGTCGCGGCGGAGGCGACGATGGCGCTGCTCGCCCTGGTGCACCACCTCCCCGCGGCCCGGCTCGGGACCGCCCGGGCCACGCCCGCGGTGCTGGCGCTGGTGCTGCTGGCCGGCGGACTGGCCGCGACCGGCGAGGCCGCCGCCCGCTCGGACGTGCCGCACCGGCACGGCGGCCACATGGGCGCGCACAGGGGCGCACCGGCGGAGGCCGGCGCGGCGTACTGGTCCGACGTGGCCGGCCGCCGTGCCGGGGGCGGGGTGGTGCGCCGCTACTACGTCTCGGCGGACCTGGTCCAGTGGGACTACGCGCCGGGCGGGATCAACGTGATCACCCGGCACCCCTTCGACGAGGACGAGAGCGCCCAGGTCTTCGTCGGCGGCGGGCCCGGCCGGATCGGGTCGAGGTACACCAAGTGCCTCTACCGCGGCTACACCGACGCCTCGTTCCGGAAGCGGTCCCCGCGGCCCGCCTCGGACGCCTACCTGGGTGTGCTCGGCCCGGTCATCCGCGCCGAGGTCGGGGACACCATCCGGGTGGTCTTCCGCAACGCCTGCTCGTTCCCGGCGAGCATGCACCCGCACGGCGTGTTCTACGCCAAGGCCAGCGAGGGGGCGCCGTACGCCGACGGGACCTCGGGCGCCCGCAAGGCGGACGACGCGGTGCCGCCGGGCGGCCGGCACACCTACGTGTGGAAGGTGCCCGGTCGCGCGGGGCCCGGTCCGCACGACGGCAGCTCGGTGATGTGGATGTACCACTCGCACACCGACGAGATCGGCGACACCTATGCCGGGCTGATCGGCCCGATGGTGGTCACCGCCCGGGGGAGGGCCCGGCCGGACGGGTCGCCGAAGGACGTCGACCGCGAGGTTTTCGCGTCGTTCTTCATCGACAACGAGACCCAGAGCCCGCTGCTCGCCGAGAACATGGCGAGGTACGGGACGCCGCCGATGCCGGCGGACCCCGACGACGACGAGGAGTTCGTCGAGTCCAACCTCAAGCACTCCATCAACGGCTACCTCTACGGCACGATGCCGATGATCACCGTGCACCGCGGCCAGCACGTGCGGTGGTACGTCATGAGCATGGGCACCGAGGTGGACCTGCACACCCCGCACTGGCACGGCAACGACGTGGTGGTCAGCGGGATGCGGATGGACGTGGTGAGCCTGCTCCCGGCCGGGATGGTGGTGGCCGACATGGTGCCCGACGCCCCCGGAACCTGGCTGTTCCACTGCCACGTCAACGACCACATCGCCGCCGGGATGCAGACCCGGTACCGGGTGACCTGACCCGGTTAGGCGCGCCTCGGAGGGGGTACGTCGCGGGCATGGCCGACATCATCACGCTGATCTACGAGGACCACGACTGGTTCCGCCGCCGCTTCTTCTACCTCGACGACGCCCGCACCGACGAGGAGCTCGCCGCGATCTGGGGGCCGCTCGGCACCCGGCTCGACACGCACGCCCAGGCCGAGGAGGAGATCCTCTACCCGGTGCTGCTCAAGGTGGGCAAGGCCGGTGACCCCGAGGACGAGACCGACGACGCGATCGGCGACCACAACTCGATCCGGGACGCCGTCCGGGACGCGAACGCCGCGCAGGTGGGGACGCCCGAGTGGTTCGAGGCCGTCGGACGGGCCCGGACCGAGAACGGTGAGCACCTCGACGAGGAGGAGCGGGAGGCGCTGCCCGACTTCATCAAGAGCAGCACGCTGGAGCAGCGGCACGAGCTGGCCATGCAGTGGCTGCGGTTCTACGCCGACCACCCGGCCGGCCGCGGCGTGGACGACCGGGACAAGGACCCCGCGACGTACATCGCGGAGAACAGCTGACCCGGGTCAGGGTGCCTGCGCCGCCGCCCGGGTACGTCGCTCCAGCTGCTCGATCCGGGCCGCCTGCTCGGGCGTGATCTCCTCGCACACCCAGTCCCAGTGCAGCGCGACCAGGGCGCCGACCACGGGCTGGTCGATCAGCGCCCGACGGTCGACCGACCAGCGGGCGGTCTCGGTGGCGCTGCCCGCGTCGGTCAGCCGGGCCCCGTCCCAGGCGAGCACCCGCGAGGAGACCCTCACCTGCTCACCGGCGACCGCCAGCACCTCGCCGACCCGGATCCGGCACCGGTCCAGCACCCACACGGCCGGACCGGGCGGGCGGCCCTCGCGCAGCAGCCCGAGCCACGGGTAGACCTCGAACACCTGGAAGCTGTGGTGCGGCACCGCCCGGGCCGCGGCCTCCCGCCAGCTGCCGCCGCCCTGGCCGCGGAACCGGTCCGTCAGCCGGTCCACCAGGACGGCCGGGTCGACCCGGTCGAGCAGGTCGCTGCCGATCCAGTAGGCGTCCACCACGTCCGCGTCCAACGGGTCCGCGACGCCCACCACCTCGGCGATCAGCTCCAGGTAGCTCCAGGCACCCTCGAAGTGCCGGGCCCGGCGCTCCAGCTCCCGGGTGGCGTCGGCGTCGAGCAGCGCGCGGGCACCCGGCGGCCCGCAGTAGCCGAGCTCGTTGGGCGGGTAGGCGTACTGCGCGAAGCGCGCCGCGCCGAGCCGGCTCACTCAGCAGATCCGGGGGAGCTGTTCGCCGATCGGCAGGTCCACCACCCGGGTGCCGCCGAGGCCGGTGCGGGCCACCACCATCCGCGGGTGCTCGGCGACGCAGCGCCCGATCCGGCGCGCCCCGGAGCCCAGCGGGTGCCGGTGCATCGCGGCCAGCAGCTCTTCGGCCCGGTCGGCGGGCACGACCGCGAGCAGCTTGCCCTCGTTGGCGACCTGCAGCGGGTCGAGCCCGAGCAGCCCGCAGGCATCCTTGACCTCGGCGGGGACCGGCAGGTCGCGCTCGACCAGCTCGATGCCCACGCCGGACGCCCGCGCGATCTCGTTCAGCGTCGCCGCCACGCCACCACGGGTCGGGTCGCGCAGCACGCGTACGTCGATCCCGGTGGCCAGCATCTCGGCGACCAGGCCGTGCAGCGGAGCGGTGTCGCTCACGACGGTGGTGCCGAACTCCAGGCCCTCCCGGCAGCTCATCACCGCGATGCCGTGCACCCCGATGTCGCCGCTGACGATCACGGCGTCGCCGACGCGCGCCCGGGCCGGTCCGATCTCCACCCCGTCGGCGACCACCCCGATGCCGGCGGTGTTCACGAAGACGCCGTCGCCGCTGCCGCTGTCGACGACCTTGGTGTCGCCGGTGACCAGCTGCACGCCGGCGACCTCGGCCGCCTTGCCCAGCGCGGTCGCGACCCGCCCGATGTCGCTCAGCGCGGTGCCCTCGGCCAGGATGAACGCCGTCGACAGGAACAACGGAGTGGCGCCGGCCATCGCGAGGTCGTTGACGGTGCCGTTGACCGCGAGGTCGCCGATCGAGCCGCCGGGGAAGAACATCGGCTTGACCACGAACGAGTCGGTCGAGAACGCCAGCCGTCCGGCCGGCACCGACAGCACCGCGGAGTCGCCGAGCTCGGCGCGCGCCGCACCGCCGTACGCCGGAAGGAAGAGCTGCTCGATCAGCTCACCGGACATCGCCCCGCCGCCGCCGTGCCCCATCACGATCGTGGGGGTGTCGCGCAGCGGCAACGGGCAGACCCAGCCCTCGAAGTCCAGGTCGTTGCTCATCGGCTCTCCACCAGGCCGGTCCCCGACGGCTGGGACAGCTCGACGTGCTCGAGCCGGCGGTAGGTGTAGTAGGCCGCGCAGGCCCCCTCCGAGGACACCATCGTGGCGCCGAGCGGGTTGCGGGGCGTGCACTCCTTGCCGAAGGCCGCGCACTCGTGCGGCTTGATCAGGCCCTGCAGCACCTCGCCGGAGCGGCACAGCTTCGACTCGTCGGTGTGGATGTCACCCACCGCGAACCGGGTCTCGGCGTCGAAGTCGGCGTAGCGGTCGGACAGCCGCCAGCCGCTGGCCGGGATCATCCCGATGCCGCGCCAGGTCCGGTCGGTCACCTCGAACACGTCGCGGAGCATCTCCTGCGCGGGCAGGTTGCCCTCCGGAGGCACCACGCGCGCGTAGGCGTTCTCCAGCTCGTGCCGCCCCGCCTCGAGCTGGATCACCGTGCGCCGGATGCCCTCGAGGATGTCCAGCGGCTCGAAGCCGGTGACGACGATGGGGACGCCGTACCGCTCGGCGAGGGGTGGGTACTGCGAGGTGCCCATCACACTGCACACGTGGCCGGCGGCCAGGAACGCCTGCACCCGGCAGGTGGGGGACTCCATGATCGCCGCGATCGCCGGCGGGACCAGCACGTGCGAGACCAGCAGCGAGAAGTTCGCGATGCCCTGCCGCCTCGCCTGGTAGACCGTCATCGCGTTGGCCGGCGCGGTGGTCTCGAACCCGATGCCGAAGAACACCACCTCGCGGTCCGGGTTCTCCCGGGCCAGCCGGAGGGCGTCGAGCGGCGAGTAGACCACGCGTACGTCGCCCCCGGCGCCCTTGATCGCGAACAGGTCCCTGCCGCTGCCCGGGACCCGCAGCATGTCGCCGAAGGAGCAGAAGATCACCCCGGGCTGCTCGGCGATGGCGAGCGCCTTGTCGATGATCTCCAGCGGCGTGACGCACACCGGGCAGCCGGGGCCGTGGATCATCTCCACGCCGTCGGGCAGCAGCTGGTCGATGCCGTGCCGGATGATCGAGTGCGTCTGGCCGCCGCAGACCTCCATCATCGCCCAGGGCTGCGTGGTCTCCGCGTGGATCTCGTCGACCAGCCGGCGGGCCAGGTCGGGATCGCTGAACTCGTCGAGGTACTTCATGGTGTGACTCCTGACTGTCGGGCCGCGCGCGAGAACCCGTCGCCGAACTCCTCCTCGAGGATCCCGAGCCTCTCGAAGCTGGCCAGCGTCTCCTGGGCCGACCTCTCGTCGAGCCGCTGGATCGCGAACCCGACGTGGACGATGACGTACTCACCCGCCTGCACGTCAGGGATGTAGGCCAGGCAGACCTCCTTGCGCAGCCCGCCGAAGTCCACCTCCGCCATGGTCTGGCCGTCCGCCTCGTGCACCGAGACCACACGGCCGGGAACTGCGAGACACATGTCGTTCCTCCCTTCCTCTCGTTCAGGCCACCGAGCCGACGAGGACCTGCCCGAGTGCGATCCCGCCGTCGTTGGGCGGCAGCAGCCGCGGGCGCAGCACGGTGAACCCGTGCTCCTCCAGCTGCCGCACGCTGGTCGCCAGCAGCAGCGCGTTGGCGAACACGCCGCCGCCGAGCGCCACCACGTCCAGTCCCGTCGCGAGCCGCGACCGGCCGGCGAGCTCGACGACGAGCGCCGCGACGCCGGCGTGGAAGCGGGCCGCCACCCGCGCCGGGCCGGCGCCGCGGCGTACGTCGTCGACGACCGCGCGCACCACCGGGCCGGGGTCGGCCACGACGGCGCCGTGCGGGTCCTCGACGAGCCCGAACGCGTACGGCGCCGCTGGCCCGTCGTACGCGCGGGCCAGGGCCTCCAGCCGCACCGCCGCCTCGGCCTCGTAGTCGCTGGTGTGCCGGACCCCGGTCAGCGACGAGACGGCGTCGAAGAGCCGCCCCATGCTGGAGGTCGGCACGCAGCCGAGCCCGGTGTCGAGCTGGTGCGCGAGCACGGACCGCTCGCGGTCGGGGCAGGCCGCGACCGCTGGCAGGTCCTCGGACCAGGGCACGCCCGCGGCCCGCAGGTGCGCCAGCGCCATCCGGTAGGCGCGGCGCACGCTGGCGTCGCCGCCGGCCAGCGGGACGTAGCCGAGGTGCGCCGCCCGCCGGAGCTCCTTGTAGCCCGCGACCAGCACCTCACCGCCCCAGATCGCGCCGTCGGTGCCGTAGCCGGTGCCGTCGAAGGCGACCCCGATCACCCGGTCGTCGAGGCCGAGGCCGTGCTCGCCCATCACCGAGGCGACGTGCGCGTGGTGGTGCTGCACGGTCCGCACCTCCCGCCCCTGGGCCCGCTCCCGGGCCCAGGCGGCCGAGCGGTAGCCTGGGTGCGCGTCGGTGACCAGCCGGCCGGGCCGCACCCCGGTGAGCTCCTCGAGGTGCCGCTCGGTGCGGCCGAGCGCGTCCTGGGTGGCCAGGTCGTCGAGGTCCCCGACGTGCTGGCTGAGCCACGCGTAGCGCCCGGCCGCCAGCGCGCAGGTGTTCTTCAGGTCGGCCCCGGTCGCCAGCACCGGGTCGACCTCGAAGGGCAGGGCCACCGGCAGCGGTGCGTGACCGCGCGAGCGGCGCACCGGCAGCTCGGCGCCGGCCACCACGCGGGCGACCGAGTCGTCGCACGGCACCCGGATCGGCCGGTCGTGCACCAGGAACGCGTCCGCGAGGTCCCCGAGCCGCTCGCGGGCCTCCGCGTCGTCGGTGACGATCGGCTCGCCGGACAGGTTGCCCGAGGTCATCACCAGCACGTCCGGCCCCGGGTCCCCGGCCTCCCCGAGCAGCAGCACGTGCAACGGCGTGTACGGAAGAAGGATCCCGAGGTCAGGTGACCCCGGCGCGACGCCCCCCGCGACGCCCCCCCTCCGAGTTGTCAGGCGGTGGATCGGTCCCGACCGAGTGAGCGCCTGACAACTCGGGGCGGGGGAGGAGGACGACGGGCTTGCGGGGGCCGGTGAGCAGCCCGCGCTCCGCCTCGGTCATCGACACCAGGCCCTCGGCCACGGCCAGGTCCCGGGCCATCACCGCGAACGGCTTGGCGCCGCGCTGCTTGCGCCGCCGCAGCTCGGCGACCGCGTCCTCGTTGCGGGCGTCGCAGGCCAGGTGGTAGCCGCCGAGCCCCTTGACCGCGACGACCTGCCCGTCCGCGAGCAGCTCCCGCGTCCGTCGTACGGCGGCGTCGCCGGTGTCGTGGATCCCCGGGCCGTCCAGGGCGAGCGTCGGGCCGCAGTCGGGGCAGGCGACCGGCTGCGCGTGGAACCGCCGGTCGCCGGGGTCGTCGTACTCCGCGCGGCAGGCGGCGCACATCTCGAACCCGGCCATCGTGGTGGCCGCCCGGTCGTAGGGCAGCGAGGTGATGATCGTGAAGCGCGGACCGCAGTTGGTGCAGGAGATGAACGGGTGCCGGTAGCGCCGGTCCAGCGGGTCGGCGAGCTCGGCCAGGCAGTCCTCGCACACCGCGACGTCCGGCGAGGCGAGCGTCCGTCCGGCGCCGCCGCTGCTGTCCTCGATGCTGAAGCCGGTGCCGCCACGGGTCGGCAGGTCGGTCTCGTGGAGCCCCTCGACCTCGGCGAGCGGCGGCGCGTCGTCGACCAGCCGGCGGCCGAAGACGTCGACGGCGTCGGGGTCGCCCTCGACCTCGACGACGACCCCGGAGGGGGTGTTGCACACCGAGCCGGCCAGCCCCAGCTCAGAGGCGGTGACGTAGACGAACGGCCGGAAGCCGACACCCTGCACGAGCCCGAACACGTCGTAGCGACGGCGCACCCGGGCGGCCCGGCCGCTGCCCATCAGCTGCAGGCCGCTCAGCGCGGTCCTGGCCGCCGCCTCGTCGATCGCCTCGACGGCGAAGCCCATGTGGATCAGCACCCAGTCGCCCGGTGCGGGCTGCGCCTCGAGCATCCCGACGTTCACCTGGCGCTGTGCGCCCTCGACGTCGACGAGCGCGACCTGGCCGGCGTAGCCGTCCGCGAGGGCCACGACCCGACCGGGGATGCCCAGGCACATGTCAGGCCTCCTGCGGGACGTCGGCGCGCAGCAGCCGGTCGAGCAGCCGGTCCACGGTCTCCACCGCCCGGGGTACGGCGGCCGCGACGGCGGCACCGAGACCGATGCCGTCGGCCGTGGACGCGGGACGGCAGCCCACGACGTAGGTCGGGGGGAGCGTGCCGCCCAGGGTGCTCAGCGAGGCGAGCACCGCGACCGGGTTCATGCCGTGCGGGTCGAAGTCGTCGGCGCCCAGGTCGTCCGGCCCGACCTCGAGCACGGTGATCTCGCCGGGCTCGCCGTGCGGCACCGCGTCGACGATCACCAGGGCGTCGTACCCGTCCAGGAGGTCGTAGGCCAGGTGCATGCCGCGGATGCCGTAGTCGACGACGCGGACGTCGTCGCCGGCGCGCGCGCCCATCCGGCGGACGACCTCGGGGCCGAAGCCGTCGTCGGAGCCGAACAGGTTGCCGATGCCGGCGACCAGGACCGTCACGGCCGGCTACATCTGCCGCATGCGGAGGTACCGCTGCAGGTCCGGCACCGACTTCACCCCGGTCGCGGCGGCGGCCGCTGCCAGCGCCAGGACCACCAACGTGGTCAGCTTCCCGATCATCCTCATGGTCGGCTCTCCTCTCGTTCGGTGAGCGGTTCGATCTCGTCCGGTGCGAAGTAGCTGAAGCGGCCGTACCACTCGTGCAGGTCGGCGGCCGGGTCGTCCTCGAGCACCACCGCGACGTGGGTCCGGCCGTCCACGTCGAACAGCACCCCGGTGACCCGGGCCGCCCGGTCGGCCAGGAACAGGTCCTGCGCGTCGGCCCGCCGCCGGGGGTGCAGCCGCACCCGGGTGCCCGCGCCGACCCGCACCCCGTCGACCAGGACGGTGTCGGACCCCGGGTCGACCGAGGCGTCGGTGGCCGGGTCCCACCACGGCGGTGCGTCCGACCCGGCCGGGCCGTGCGGGTCGCGGAAGACGCCGTGCAGCTGCTGGAGCTCCGCCGGGGTCATCGCGTCGCAGCGGTCGATGAGCGCGGCCGCCCTGGGGTCGGTGGCCCGGGCCTCGGCCTTCTCGGCGTCGGTCATCGTCATCACCCGCAGCGTGAGGATCTCGTCGATCTCGGTGGCGTCGAACAGTGCCTGCGCGCTCTCCGCGGCGACCTGCGGGTGGTCGTAGAGGATGATCGGCGACCCGAGCAGGAGGTCGGTGTCGCCCTCGTCGCCCGCGAGGAACGGCCAGCAGCGGTCCTGGCGCAGCCCGTCGGCGATCGGGCGTGCCGCCGGCGGTGGGTCGACCATCGAGACGAAGCCGCAGCCGTCGGCCTCGACGAGCAGGTGGGCGCCGAGCAGCGACGTGCGCGTGGCGTCCTCGGGCGTCGCGGGCCGCTCCGGGTGGTCGTTGCGGACCGTCACCGAGAGCCGGGTGAACGGGCCGTGCCGCTCGGTGCCGACCGTGACGACCGCGCGCAGCGGCCGGCGGTGCCGCACCAGCGATCCGCCACCGGGCAGTGCCTCGACCTTTTCGCCGCCGTCGACGGTCACCGGGGTGTCGGGGACACCGCCGGCCGAGACGTCGGCGCGCACCACGACCTCCTGCTCGACGGCCTCGTCCCAGGTGAGCTCGGTGTGGTCCCCGACCGGCAGGGACGCGACCTCCGTGCCGTGCGCGTCGAGGACCTGCCGGTGCTGGAGCTGCAGGAACCTGAGGTGCACGTCGACCGACGACCCGGCCCGGACGCCGGTGAGGATCGTGTGCAGGGTCAGGGTGTCCGGCTCGCCGAGCCCGCGGTCCGCCGCGCCGGGCGGGCCGAGGACGCCGAACTGCCACCGGGCGCGGTTCTTGTCGGAGCTGGCGCGGTAGGGGTAGAGGAGGTACCCCTCGTAGAGCACCGCGTCGGCGACGGTGCGGGCCCGCTGGAGCCGGTCGGCGGGGACGGGGCTCACGGCTGCTCGCCCCCCGACCGGGGAGGACACCGCGCCGAGCAGCCGGCCGACGGTCTCCTCCCACGACACGAGACCGTGCCGGGCGCGGTAGTCGCCGAGCGCCGCCAGCACGTCGTGGTCGAGACGGATCCATCCCTGGTGCGGGAAGAAGGTGGCGATCATGTCCTGCCAGACGCGCACCGGCAGGTCGTGGCGCGCCTCGCTGTCCCAGGGCACCTGCAGCACCCCGAAGCCGTGCTCGCCGCGGGTGAACACCGTGCCGCTGAACAGCAGGCTCAACGGCAGCGTGCCGGAGCCGACGCCGTGCAGCAGCCGCGACCCGGTCACGTCGAAGTCGTAGGTGCAGGGCAGCGCGAGGTCGACCTCGGTGGCGCCGGTGAACCCCTGGACCGTGGTGTGGCACTGCATCCACTGGAACGGCTTGAGCGTCTGCGGCCAGCGCGCCCGGTCGCCGAACAGCGCGCGCAGCCCGGCCTCGTCGGCCTCGTCGTAGCCGCGCCGCTGGGGTTCGATGCGGACCTGGCAGCGCAGCGCCATCGCGTGCACCTGCACCCCGGTGCTCTCCTCGATCCGCAGCCGGGCGGTCAGCTCGGGGGTCGCGGCGTACGGCGTCGGGGCGACGTCGAGCACCCGGAAGGTCCACTCGCTCACGGGTGGGCCTCCCCGGGCCGGCTCCGGTCGTCGACCTTCGCGAAGAACTCCTCCAGGGCCACCCGGGCCTCCTGGCCGCCGTCGAACCCGCGCCAGGTCTGCCGCATCCGGCCGACCAGCTCGTAGCAGGCGTCGATCGGGACGACGTGGCAGCTGAAGCCCTCGTCCTCCCGCGTGCCCCGGACCAGCAGCGCCTCCACGTCGGGCAGCACCGTGGCCAGGCCGGGGTTGGCGGCCAGCACCCGCTCCCAGGCGGTGAGCGACAGCTCGGACTCGGTGGCACCCGCGGGCCCGGGGTAGAACGCCACGACCCGGTCCTGGGCCGAGTTGCGGAACAGGAACGCAAGCCCGACCGGGATCTGCAGCTCGTCCCAGTCGGCCCGGTCGAGTCGGAAGCCGGGGAACGCGAGGTAGCGGTCCGGCACCGCGCGGTAGCGCATCTCGGCGTGCTGGTCGGTGAACAGCAGGTAGCAGGGCCGGCAGGTGCACATCAGCCCGCGGCCCACGACGTCGACGACGTGCGGGTGCTCCTCGGCGACCGGGGCGCTGCACATCTCGCAGCGCTCGCCGGCCTCCACCGGGCGGCGGGTCTGGCTGATCCGGCGCAGCGTGCCGAGCTGCGCCCGGCCGCTGCTCATGCGCCGACCGTCGTCGGGACGGCGACCGCGACCGTGCCGGCCTCGGCCAGCAGCGGGAACGGGTCCAGGTGCAGGTCGGCCGCGTCCAGGCAGGCGCCCGCGCGTCGTACGTCGTAGTGCGCGCCGCAGGCGGGGCAGGTGAGCACCGCGTCCCCGGCCGTGCCGCCGAGCCGTCGCACCGGCAGCGCGCCCGCCAGGCTGCCGGCGCACCGTGCGCAGCCGTCCCGGAACGCGAACAGGTCCGGGCCGACCCGGCACACGAACAACGCGGTGTCCCCGGCGGTCGTGGTGGAGCCCTGTCCGGACGCGAGGCCGACGGCGGCGGGCAGCGTATGCCAGGTCGCGCCGGCTCCCGCGTCCGGTGTCCCGAGCTCGATCCGGGTGCGCAGGGCCTCGACCGGGATCAGCGTCCCGGTGGCCGGGACGGTGGTGGGTGACGCCACCTCGATCGAGGTGATCTCGGGGGCGGCGGCCTCGAGCGCGTCCCGGACCGCGAGCTCGAGGGTGACCGACGAGGACGGGCAGCCGTCGCAGGACCCGAGCAGCCGCAGGCGTACGGCGCCCGTGTCGCTCACCGCGAGCAGCTCCACGTCGCCGCCGTGGCTGCCGAGGTAGGGCCGCACCTCGTCCAGGGCGCGCTCGACGCGGGTGCGCACGTCGTACGGGTGGAGGCCGTGCACCAGCAGCAGGCTGGCGACCAGCTCGTCGCCGGCCAGCCGGCCGAGCAGCTCCTCGTCGAGCCGGCCGCTGTCGTGGACGATCTCCAGCAGCCGCTCGAGCCCGGCGCCGTACAGGTCGGTGACCGCGCGGACCAGGTCCTCGGCGCGCTCGCGGGCCCGGGCCGGGTTCGCGGGGCCGGCGCCCGCGAGCGCGTCGATCAGCGCGTCGATGCGCTCGCCGGTCCGCCGCAGGTCGGGCGGCGCGACGTCGTCGGCCGGTGCGGTCGGGTCCGGGGGCGCCTGGTGCATGGCCGCCCGCTCAGCCGACGCCGGCGGACTGGGTCGGCGTGTGCAGCAGCTCGATCTTCTTCCCGTCGCCGAGGTACATGTGCACCCCGCAGGGCAGGCACGGGTCGAAGCTGCGCACCGTGCGCATGATGTCGATGCCCTTGAAGTGCTCCCGGTCGTTCTCCTCGAAGATCGGCTGTCCCTGCACGGCGTCCTCGTAGGGGCCCGGGGTGCCGTAGGAGTCCCGCGGGTTCGCGTTCCACGGGGTCGGCGGGTAGGGGTGGTAGTTCGCGATCTTCCCGTCCCGGATCACCAGGTGGTGCGAGAGCACGCCGCGCACCGCCTCGGTGAACCCGCAGCCGATGCCGTCGGTGGGCACCTCGAACTTCTCCCACGTCTTCGTGCGGCCCGCCCGGATCTCGACCAGCGCCTTCTCGGCGAAGTGCAGCGCGGCGGCCGCGGCGTACGCCTGGAAGTAGGTGCGGGCCCGGTCGCGCTCGATGGTGTTGCTCCACCGCGGGACCTTCCACTCCAGCTCGACCGGTCCCTTCAGCGCCGTCTTGGGCAGGTTGATCCTCACGCTGCTGCCGGTCGACTGCACGTAGCCGATGTCCACCAGGCCGGCCAGTGCCGTGACCCAGAGCCGGGCGAGCGGTCCGCCGCCGGTGTCGAGCGCGAGGTAGTCCGTGCCGTCGTACCAGCGCGGCGACATCACCCAGGAGTACTTGTCGTCCAGGTCGCGCTTCTGCGGCCGGGGGTTGGTGTGCTGGTTCCACGGGTGCCGCCGGTCGACCGGGTTGCCGAGCGGGTCGTGGGTCACGAACATCTCCTGGTCCTGCCAGTCGTCGTAGTACGACGAGCCGAGCAGGATCCGGATGCCGAGGTTGATCTCGACGAGGTCCGTGGTGACCAGCCGGCCGTCCACCACGACGCCGGGGGTGACGTACATCGCCCGGCCCCAGCGGGTCATGTCCTGGTAGTCGAAGTTGCACACGTCCGGGTCCTGGAACGAGCCCCAGCAGCCGAGCAGGATCCGCCGGTTGCCGACCTCCTCGTAGCCGGGCAGCGCCTCGTAGAAGAAGTCGAAGAGGTCGTCGTGCATCGGCACGACCTTCTTCATGAACTCCACGTAGCGCATCAGCCGGGTGATGTAGTCGGTCATCAGCTGGATCGTCGCGACGGTGCCCACGCCGCCCGGGTAGAGCGTCGAGGGGTGCACGTGGCGCCCCTCCATCAGGCAGAACATCTCGCGGGTGTAGCGGCTGACCTGGAGGGCCTCGCGGTAGAACTCCCCGGTGAACGGGTTCAGCGCCCGCATGATGTCGCCGATCGTCCGGTACCCGTGCGCGGCGGCCTGGGGGGCCTCGGTGGCGTTCGCCCGCTCGAGGACGCCGGGGTTGGTCTCGGCGACCATCCGCTCGCAGAAGTCCACCCCGACCAGGTTCTCCTGGAAGATGTTGTGGTCGAACATGTACTCCGCGGCCTCGCCCAGGTTGACGATCCACTCGCCGATCGCCGGTGGCTTCACGCCGTACGCCATGTTCTGCGCGTAGCAGGAGCAGGTCGCGTGGTTGTCCCCGCAGATCCCGCAGATCCGGCTGGTGATGAAGTGCGCGTCGCGCGGGTCCTTGCCCTTCATGAAGATCGAGTAGCCCCGGAAGATCGAGCTGGTGCTGTGGCACTCGGCGACCTTCATGTTCCCGAAGTCGATCTTGGTGTAGATGCCGAGCGAGCCCACGATCCGGGTGATCGGGTCCCAGGCCATCTCGGTCAGGCCCTTGTCGTCCGTGGTGAACGTGCTGGGGCTGGGGATGGTCGACGTCATGCGCCGCCTCGCTTCCGTACGGGTGGGTGCTGCCGGGTCACCAGGTCCGAGTCGCGCCGGTGGTGAGCCGCGGGCCCTTGGTGCGCCACTTCGGCTCCTTGTCGAGGGTCTGCGTGGTGACGCCGCGCAGCCTCTTGATGGTCTTGCCGTAGAGCCCGACCGCGTTGGTGGAGAGCTTCCCGCCGGGCGGCTCGTCCATGAACGGCATGAACTTGTCGGGGAAGCCGGGCATCGTGCAGCCGATGCAGATGCCGCCCACGTTGGGGCAGCCGCCCATGCCGTTGATCCACCCCCGCTTGGGCACGTTGCACTTCACCACCGGCCCCCAGCAGCCGAGCTTCACGATGCACTTGGGGGAGCCGTACTCCGTCGCGAAGTCGGCCTGCTCGTAGTAGCCGGCCCGGTCGCAGCCCTCGTGCACGGTGCTACCGAACAGCCACGTGGGTCGGAGCGCGTCGTCGAGCGGGATCATCGGCGCCTGTCCGGTGGCCATGTAGAGCAGGTAGGTCAGCGTCTCGGACAGGTTGTCGGGCTGGATCGGGCAGCCGGGCACGCAGACGATCGGGATGTCGGCCTTGGACTTCCACCCCCAGCCCAGGTAGTCGGGCACCCCCATCGCGCCGGTCGGGTTGCCCTGCATGGCGTGGATGCCGCCGTACGTCGCGCAGGTGCCGACCGCGACGACGGCCGTCGCCTTGGGGGCCAGCCGGTCGAGCCACTCGCTGGTGGTCATCGGCTGCCCGGTCATCGGGTCGTTGCCGAACCCGCACCAGTAGCCCTCGTCGTGCAGCTTCTCGTTGGGGATGGACCCCTCGACGACCAGCACGAACGGCTCGAGCTCGCCCCGGTCGGCCTTGAAGAACCACTCCAGGAAGTCGTCGGCACCGCCGGTCGGGCCGCACTCGAAGTCGATCAGCGGCCAGTGCACGGCCACCTGCGGGAGCCCCGGGAGGGCGCCGAGCGCGATCTCCTCGATGCTGGGCTGCGTCGCCGCGGTCAGCGCGACGGAGTCACCGTCACAGCTGAGACCGGCGTTGATCCACAGGACGTGGATGAGTGTCTGCTCCGCTTGCACTGCCTCGGCTGTTGGCATTGCGCCGGCTCTCCGGGGGCGCCCGTGAAAGTCCCCCTGTTGTGTCTGCCACGGACCGCAGAGGGTCCCTTGAGTCCCAACTCATCAGAGACCCGCGTCACGCGCGATGTCAAGGGTCCGCGGACCGGCCTCCGCATCCCCCGGAAAGCGTCATCCGAGCCAGTCGTACCAGTCCTGGACGTTCGCCCCGGTACGGGCCGAGACCGGCAGAACCTGCACGTCTGGGTTGACCTGCCGGGCGTCCCGGACGAGCCGTTCCGGGTCGAACTCGACATAGGGCAGCAGGTCGGTCTTGTTGAGCACGACCAGGTCCGCGGCGGCGAACATGTGCGGGTACTTCAGCGGCTTGTCGTCGCCCTCGGTCACCGAGATGACCACCACCTTGCGGGCTTCCCCGAGGTCGAACAGCGCCGGGCACACCAGATTCCCGACGTTCTCCACGACGAGCAGGCTGCCGGGCTCCGGGCGCAGCGCGGCCAGGGCGCGCTCGACCATGCTCGCGTCGAGGTGGCAGCCGGCGCCGGTGTTGACCTGCACGGCCCGGGCCCCGGCGGCCCGGATCCGCGCGGCGTCGAAGACCGTCTCCTGGTCGCCCTCGATCACGCTCACCGGGCGGCCGAGGTCCCGGATGGTCCGCTCGAGCAGCGTGGTCTTGCCGGCGCCGGGCGAGCTCATCAGGTTGACCGCGGTGATGCCGCGCCCGGTCAGCCAGGCCCGGTTGCGACCCGCGGTCTCGTCGTTGCGGGCCAGCACCGCGACCTCGAGCTCCAGGGTGTGGGTGCGGGCGTCCAGGACGGCCCCCGGGTGAGGGTGCGGGTGCTCGTGGCCGTGCGGGTGCTCGTGCTCCGGTGGGTCCGCGCCGTCGACGAGCGTCACCCGGGCCTCGTCCTCCCCGCAGCCGCAGGTCGCGCACATCTCAGAGCACCTCCACCGACGTCACGCACAGGTCCTGGCCGGACAGCAGCTGCACGTCGGCGCTGCCGCAGCCGCACAGCAGGATCGGGTCGTCGACGACGAAGTCGCACGAGCAGCTCCGGCAGTGCGCCCGGGCGTGCTCCTCGACGAGCTCGAGCGAGGCGCCCTCGAGCGACGTACCCGTGGTGGCGAGGTCGAAGCAGAACGACAGGGCGTCGGGGACCACCCCGGCGAGCCGGCCGACCCGCAGCCGCACGACGGCGACCCGTCGCCCTCCGGTGTGCTCGAGGACCGAGGCCACCACGCTCTCCGCGATCGCCAGCTCGTGCATGCGTGCTCCCGCCCGTCCCGAGCACGGTAGGCACCCGGGGGAGGCCTTGGCAATGAGGTCCTGGGGGGATGGCAGGATGCCGCGGGTGACGATCATCGCGGCCGCGGACGGCTCCGCACTCGGGAACCCCGGCCCGGCCGGCTGGGGTTGGTACGTCGACGACGCCTGCTGGGCGGTCGGCGGCTGGGCGCACGGCACGAACAACAAGGCGGAGCTCACCGCCGTGCTCGACCTGCTCCAGCAGACCGCGCACCTCGCCGACGACCTGCTGGTCTACTGCGACAGCACCTACGTCATCAACTCGGTCACCAAGTGGATGGCCGGCTGGAAGCGCCGGGGCTGGAAGAAGGGCGACGGCAAGGCCGTGCTCAACGTCGAGATCATGCAGGCGCTGGACGCGGCGATGGTGGGGCGCACGGTCGAGTTCGCGTGGGTCAAGGGGCACTCCGGCCACGAGCTCAACGAGGCGGCGGACCGGCTCGCCAACGGGGCCGCCGCGGCCTGGAAGACCGGGGTCGCGCCGTCTCCCGGTCCCGGCTTCGCCGGCTCCGCGGTGCGGCACCCGGACCCGCCCCGGCCGGTCGAGGACGAGCCGGACCTGTTCTCCTAGCCCGTCCCGCTAGGCCGGGTGGACGGCGGCCATCGCCTGGTCCAGGAGGGTGGAGAGCCGGCTGCGCGGCTCGTCGACCCAGGCCTCCTGCGCCACCTCGAGGCAGGCCAGCGCGCCCGCGGTCAGCGCGGCGGCACGGACGTCGGGACCACGCCCGCCGTGGCGGCGGGGGAGGCGCACGGCCACCAGGGGAGTGAGGACCTCCTCCCAGCGGCGTCGCCGCTCCAGGACGCTGGCCCGGACCGCGGGCTCGTCGCGCAGCATGAGCTGCAGGGCGCGCGAGTGGGCGGCGTGCTGCTCCTGCGGACGCACGACCTCGTCGAACGCCGCGCGCAGGGCCGTCCAGGCCGGCTCGTCGGAGGGCCGGTCGCGCAGCGCGGCGGCGACCCGGTCGCCGGACTCCAGCAGCCGTTCCAGGACGAGCTCGTCCTTGCCGCTGAAGTAGCGGAAGAAGGTACGGCGCGACATGCCCGCGGCCGCGGCGATCTGGTCGACGGTCGTGGCCTCGAACCCCTGCTCGGCGAAGAGCAGCCAGGCCCGCTTCATCACCTCGTCGCGCACGGCACCGCGTGCGTGGTCCCGCAGCGTCAGCTCGGTCGGCATGCCGCTCACCGTAACACCACTGACATGTAGGGCCGCAGCTGGCACTCAGTGTCACAAAAGGCGTACGATGCCGTCATTCCGCCGACCCGGGCCTCGTGCCGGGTCGAGCCGGGACCCAGGTCACCCCAGGAAGGAACCCCATGGCCCACAGCCCCGACGTCGACGTGGCAGCACTCGACCCCGACGCGCGGATCGCCGCGCACACCTCGCCCCGGCGAGCCACCCTCGAGCTGGTGGTGATCGGGCTCGGCGCGCTGGTGGTGTCGCTGTCCCAGTCGGTGCTCGTCCCGGTGCTCTCGATCCTCCCGGCCCGCCTGGACACCTCGGCCAGCAACGTGAGCTGGCTGCTGACCTCGACGCTGCTGGTGGCGGCCGTCTCGGTGCCGATCATGGGTCGCCTCGGCGACATGTACGGCAAGCGGCTGATGCTCCTGGTCGCGGTGGGTGCGCTCACCCTGGGCTCGCTCGTCACCGCGCTGACCGACGACATCGGGTGGCTGATCGTCGGCCGTGCCGTCCAGGGGGCCTCGGCGGCCGCCATCCCGCTGGGGATCAGCCTGCTCGCGGCGCTGATGCCGCGGGAGCGGGTCGGGTCCGCGATCGCGCTGATCAGCGCGATGCTCGGCGTCGGGGGAGCGCTCGGCCTGCCGCTGGCCGGGTTCGTCGCGGAGCACGCCGACTTCCACGCGCTGTTCTGGATCACCGCCGCGGCGGGCCTCGTCGCGTTCGCCGGCATCCTCACGATCGTCCCGGAGTCCCCGGCCCGCAGCGGCGGCCGCGTCGACCTGGTGGGCGCGACGCTGCTCGCCGCCGGCCTGGTCTGCCTGATGCTGCCCCTCGCGCAGAGCTCCGCCTGGGGCTGGGACGACCCCCGCGTCAGCGTCCTGCTGGTCGCGTCCGTGGTGGTCCTCGCCGGGTTCGGCTGGACCCAGCTGCGGATCCGCGACCCGCTCGTGGATCTCAGGGCCCTCGGCCGCAAGCCGATCGTGATCACCAACCTGGCCTCGGTGCTGTTCGGCTTCGCACTGTTCGCCTCCTTCATCGGCACGGCGTCGTTCGTGGAGGCACCGGAGGCCAGCGGCTACGGCTTCGGCTCCAGCCTGCTGGTCGGCGGCCTGGCGATGCTGCCCAGCGGCCTGGCGATGCTGCTGCTGTCCCCGGTGGCCGCCCGGCTCATCGAGCGGCGCGGTGCGCCGCAGACCCTCGCCCTCGGTGCCACCGTGGTCGCGGCCGGCTGGCTGCTGCGGATCGTGTGGAGCGGCTCGCTGTGGGAGGTCGTCGTCGGCGCCACGATCGTCGGGATCGGCACCGGCATCGGGTACGCCGCGATCCCGTCCCTGATCAACGCGCACACCCCGGCCGGCGAGATCGCCTCGGCCAACGGCCTCAACAGCCTGTTCCGCAGCTTCGGCAGCTCGCTCGCGAGCGCGGTCGGCGGCAGCATCCTCGCCGCGAACACCGTCATCCTCGGCAGCTTCGCGGTGCCGTCACTGGCGGCGTACCAGGGGCTCTTCGCGATCTGCGCAGGCGCCTCGATCCTGGCGGCCGCGCTCGTGCTGCTCGTCCCGCACCGCCGCGGCGGCGCCGCGGCCCGGGCCTGACGGAGGCCCGGCTCGAGCTGACCTCAGACCCGGGTCAGCGTGAGAGCGCGCAGCCGGGACACCAGCTCGTCGTAGTCCGGCATCCTCCGCGTGTCCTTCACGAACGCGACCAGCGCCTCGCTGGTCGTCCGCTCGTCCCACCCCGACAACAGCTCGATCTCCCGTGTGTTCATCAGCTCCCCGTCCCCAACCGTCACCGGTTCCCACGATGACGCTAGCCACCGACAACCGATGCGTCGAAGGAGTTCCGCCGGTGGTTCAGTCCACCTCTCCGGCCGTGTGCCGGTGCTCACCGGCGGCTCCGGCCGGGCTCCGGCCGCCCCGTGGTGCGGACCAGTTGGAGGCGTCGCGTATCGTTTTCCTTGCTCCCGCCCCGTGTCTCCCCCCGTCGCGGGGCGGGAGCCTTCACGACCCGGCCCGGCGGCCGACCTCAGCGGTCGGAGTCGATGCTCACCCGGTCCACGGCGCCGCCCTCGACCTTCCAGTGCTGGAGCACGTCGGCGTAGGCGCCCGAGCGCAGCAGCTCCTCGCAGGCCCCCTGGACCGCGTCGCGCAGGCCCCGCTGGTCCGGGGCGACGACGATGCCGTAGAGGCCCGGCTCGTACTGCGTCGTGGAGGCGAGCTGGTACTGCGTCCGGGTCCGCTCGTCGTTGACGAGGAACACCGCGGGCGGCAGGTCATTGAGCACCGCGGAGGCCCGCCCGGTCCGCAGCTGCACGAGCGCGTCCGAGTTCGTGGGGTAGGTCCGGACCATGATCGGCTCGTCCGGGCAGTTGGTCTGGGCGCGCGCCAGGAGGTCCACCTGGGTGGTGCCCGCCTCGACCGCCACCGGCCGTCCGCACAGGTCCTTGATGTCGGCGATGGCGTCGGGGTTGCCGCGCTGCACGACGATCGCGGTGCCGGCGCTGAAGTAGTTCACGAAGTCGACCGTGCGGGCCCGCTGCGCGGTGTCGGTCATCGCCGACATGGCGAGGTCGATCCGCCCGTCGACGACGTCGGGGAGCAGCTCCATGAAGTCCTGGTTGCTGAACCGGACGCGGACGCCCAGCACCTTGCCGATCGCGGCTCCCAGGTCCGGCTCCACGCCGATGATCGTGCGCCCGTCCGGGCCGAAGGACGACATCGGCGCGTACGACGCGTCGGTCCCCACCGTCAGCGTGCCCCGCTTCTTCACGGCGTCCGGCAGCAGGTCGTGCAGGGCCTGGTCGAACCGCACCTTGCCTGCCCCGGCGGTGTCGGCTGACGACTCCGAGGAGGTCTTCCCGCCGCAGCCGGCCGCGAGGGCCAGGACGGTCGCCAGTGCGACGCCCGCGCCGCGCCGTCGCCAGGTGCCCTGTCGCGTCATACCGTCGTCCGCTCCGCGGCGCCCACCAGGGGTACGTCGCTGCCGGCCGGCGCGCCGGCGCCGTCCTCGATCTGGGTCCAGGGGGCGGGCCGCAGCCACAGGTAGCCCTGCGCGTGGTCGCAGGCCGAGGCGACCAGCCAGTCGGCCACGTCCTGGGTCTCGACGCCCTCGGCGGTGACGACGCAGCCCAGCCGGTGGGCCAGCTCGATGACCGAGCGCACGATGGCGCGGTCGTGCTCGTTGCCCATCAGGTCCGCCACGAACGTCCGGTCGATCTTGATCTCGGTGACGTCGAGGGTGCGCAGCTGGGACAGCCCGGTGAAGCCGATCCCGAAGTCGTCCACCGACATCGAGATGCCCTCGCGGGCCAGGGCGTCGACGACCTGGCCGGCGACGTCGCTGTCGAAGGCCAACGCGGTCTCGGTGATCTCCAGGTGCAGCCGGTGGGGGAGCACCTCGGCCTGCCGGAGGATGTCGCGGACCGAGTCCACGAACTGCAGCGAGGACAGGTTGCGGGCGGAGACGTTGACCGCGACGGTCCAGTCGTGGCCGGCGGCGGTCCACGCGGCGTAGTCGTGCAGCGCCCGCCGCAGCACCCAGCGGGTCAGCGGCTCGATCAGCTCCGACCGCTCGGCGACCGGCAGGAACGCGGCCGGCGGGAGCAGCCCGCGCTCGGGGTGCTGCCACCGGACCAGGGCCTCCACCGAGGTGACCCGTCCGGTGCTGAGCTCGATCTTGGGCTGGTAGTGCAGGACGAGCTCGTCGGACTCCAGGGCCCGGCGCAGCTCGCGCTGCATGACGAGGGCGTCGCTGGCCGGCCGGGTCGCGGCCGGCTCGTAGACCACCACCCCGGTGGGGACGTGCTTGCCGCGGTACATCGCGGCGTCGGCGTGCTGGAGCAGCCCCTCGACGCTGTCGGCGTCGTCGGGGTAGAAGCAGACGCCGAAGCTGGCCTCGACGCTGAGGGTGGCGCCGTCGAGGGTGACCTCGCGGCTGAGCTCCTCGCGGACCCGCGAGAGCAGGGCCACGGTGGCGTCCCGGTCGGCGCCGTGCGGCAGCACCATGCCGAACTCGTCGCCGCCGAGCCGCGCGACGGTGTCGTCGGTCCGCAGGGACTCCGACAGCCGCTGGCCCACGATCTTCAGCAGCTCGTCGCCCGCGTGGTGGCCCAGCGTGTCGTTGACCTCCTTGAAGTGGTCCAGGTCGACCAGGACCAGCGCCCCGCGGTCCCCGGCCCGGCCCTGGACGAGGGACTCCTCGGCGACCCGGCGGAACAGCTCGCGGTTCGGCAGGCCGGTCAGCGGGTCGTGCAGCGCCTGGTGCTCGTGGTCGGCGGCGTGCCGGCGCAGGGCGCGGGTGGTCCACCAGGAGATCAGCGCGAGCACCGCGTAGAGCCCGATCAGGCCGACGCCGAGCCGGGTCATGGTGCCCCGGGTGTCGGCCTCCACCTTGGCGGCGATGGCGTCGTACGGGAGGTACACCTCGAGGACGCCGATGGCCCGGCCGCTGGACTCCGCCACCACCGGCTGCACCACGCGGATCGCGGCGGCCGAGAACTGCGGGCCCGCGTCCACGATCCGCGCGTCGATCCGGCCCGCGGCGGCGGCGCGGAACGACGGGTCGCGGACCGGGAGCGCGCCGAGGATGCTGCCGTCGTCGGAGTAGGACACCGTGCCGCGGAAGCTCAGCAGCCGCAGCCGCACGACCGAGCCGTGGAAGATCGCCAGGTCGGTGGCGGACTGCAGCCGGGCTCGTTCCTCGCCGCTGAGCCCCTCGGACAGGTCGGCGCCGCTGAGCGCGGGCGCGATCGCCATCTGCTCGATGACCGCCGCCTGGGCCTTGCCCTGGTCGAGCGCGTGGGAGAGGCCGTCGTCGTGGTACCCACGCATCAGCACCGCACCGAGCACCGTGACCGGGACCAGGCTGGCGAGCGCGTAGACGGCGAACAGGCTGGTGCCCGTGCGTCGTCGGCGTCGACTCGTCATGGTCCCCTCGCAGGGTCTGGGCGGAAGATTTGTCACAAAATTACCGGCTGGACGGGGTCGCCGAGGGTGCTTCGCGGAAATCCGCCGACCATCCGGGGCCGGGGGCATTTCCACGGGTTCCGGAGGGACCCCGGACAATGGGGTGGTGAACAGGGGTGGACGGGACGGCAGGGACTGGTGGCGGAGGTGACGTCAGGGGTGGGCACAGGGACGAGCGGGGACCCGACGGCAGAGGACGGGGGGCACCAGGACGCGTCCTTCGACCGCTACGCGCGGATGGTGCGGCGGGCGCTGGACGTGCCGGTCGCGCTGGTCTCGCTGGTCGAGGAGACCCGGCAGGTGTTCGTGGGCGCCGAGGGCCTGGCCGAGCCGTACGCCACCAGCCGGGAGACCCCGCTCTCGCACTCCTTCTGCCAGTACGTCGTCCAGGACGCCCGTCCGCTGGTGATCGGCGACGCGCGGTTGGACGAGCGGCTGCACGACAACCTGGCGATCCGGGACCTGGGCGTGATCGCCTACGCCGGCTTCCCGCTGCGGGACGCGAGCGGGCGGACGGTGGGCTCGCTGTGCGCGATCGACCCCGAGCCGCGCGTGTGGACGCAGCCGGAGCTGAGCGCCCTGGAGGACCTCGCGGAGGCCTGCACCGCCGAGCTGGTGCAGCGCGACCTGCGCCGGGCCGCGGTTGCCCGGGCGCACGAGGCGTCCGCGACCTCGGTGCGGTCGCGGCTGCTGCTCGCGCTGAGCGAGCGGCTGGCCACCACCCGGACGCTCGCGGAGGTGTCCGTCGCCGTCGAGAGGGTCGCCCACGAGGAGCTCGGCTGCCTGCAGGCCGGCATGTGGCTGCGCCAGGTGACCGACCCGCTGCAGGTCTCGCGAGCCGCACCGGCCGTCGGGGGCCGCCCCGCCGAGACCCTCACCTTCGTGCACAACCCGGTCACCGACTGGCCCCAGGCCACCACCCACACCACCCTCGCCGTCGGCGAGGACAACCCGCTGGGGTCGGCGCTGCTGCACGACGGGCTGCTGGTGTTCCCGGACCGGGAGGCGCAGAACCGGGCGTATCCGCACCTGGAGACCGCCGTCCAGATCGGGGAGGCGCGGGCGTACATGCCGCTGGTCGCGGCCGGGCACGCCTACGGCGCCCTCGCCCTGGTCTGGCCGGAGGCCCGGGAGTTCGACGACGAGGACCGGGTCACCATCGGCTCGCTGATGTCCTACACCGCCCAGGCGGTGCAGCGGGCGCTGCTGCTGCAGGAGCGGGTCGACGTGGCCGTCACGCTGCAGAACGCGATGCTCACCCGGCTGCCGCAGCCGGACCACCTCGAGCTGGTGGCCCGCTACCGCCCGGCTGCGGCCCGCGAGCAGGTCGGCGGCGACTGGTACGACGCGGTGGTGATGCCCGACGGCGCCACCACCGTGATGGTGGGTGACGTGGTGGGGCACGACATCGACGCCGCCGCCGTGATGGGACAGCTGCGGGCGATGCTGCGCGCGTTCGCGTGGACCCACGCGGACCCGCCGGCCCGCAACGTCGAGCGGCTGGACCGGGCCGCGCTGGACCTGGAGCTGGAGGCGATGGCCACCCTGGTCGTCGCCCGGATCGAGCAGAGCGACGAGGACGCGGCCCGGGGGCTGCGCACGCTGCGCTGGACCACCGCTGGTCACCCGCCCCCGATGCTGCTGCGCCCCGACGGGACCGTCGTGCTGCTGGGCGAGGAGTCGGAGACCGACCCGATGCTGGGTGCGGCGCCGGAGCGGGACCGGCACGACCAGACCGCCGTGCTGCCGGCCGGGTCGACCCTGCTGCTCTACACCGACGGGCTCGTCGAGCGGCGCGGGGAGAACCTCGACCTCGGGCTGGAGCGGGCCCGGGCCTCGGTCGCGCGGCACGGCGGCCGGCCGGCGACGGAGCTGCTGGACCGCATCCTCGACGACCTCGTCGGGGACGCGCCGGGCGACGACGTCGCCCTGCTCGCCGTGCGGTTCCACCCCGAGCACGGGTGAGGCCGCACGCCTGAGCACGGACCTTGGGACCGCCGTGCGGGGACGTTCGTCTCTGTGCGGCGCCGCGGGGGAGTGGTTGCGTCGACGCGTGGGCCCGGGCGGGGCCCCCGACGGAACGGAGCACCCCATGAGCGGCGCGCGCACCCGGGGGCGCGTGGTCGTGGGCGTCGACGGCTCGCCGGGCTCCCGGCAGGCGCTGGACTGGGCGGTGCGGGAGACGCGGCTGCGCGGCACCGTGCTGCACGTCGTGGTCGCCTGGCAGCACCCTCAGTCCTACGCCGGCAACATCTGGAGCCTCGGGCTGGACCCGTCGTTCGACGTGGAGGTCGCCGGCGCCGCGGCCGGGGAGGCCGCCCGGCTGACGCGGGAGGCCGTCGCCGAGGTGACCGTGACCACCACCTCGGCGGCCGTCGAGGGGCACCCGACGCGGGTGCTGCTCGACGAGGTCTCCCCCGAGGACCTGCTGGTCGTGGGGTCGCGGGGCCACGGCGGTTTCGTCGGGGCCCTCATCGGCTCGGTGAGCCAGCACCTCGTGGCCCACGCGACCTGCCCGGTGGTGGTCGTGCCCACCCGCCCATGACCGCGCCGGTGAGCGACCAGGTGCCGGTGCCCACGGTCGCCCAGGAGCCGGTGGAGCGGCTGCTGCGGGACCTCCGCACGTCCGCCGGCGGGCTGTCGGCCCGCGAGGTCGAGCTGCGGCTCGCGGCGGCCGGCCCCAACACCCTGACCCACAGAGGCGGACGACGGTGGCCCGCTCAGCTGCTCAAGCAGTTCACCCAGCCGCTCGCGCTGCTGCTCGTGGCGGCCGGGCTGCTGGCGCTGGGCAACGGCACCACGCCGCTGGCGCTGGCGATCTTCGGGGTGGTCGTGCTCAACGCGGTGTTCGCGTTCCTCCAGGAGCGGCACGCCGAGCACGCGGTCGCCGCGCTGGCGTCGTACCTCCCGGTGCGGGCCACCGTCGTCCGGGACGGCCGTCCGGGCGAGATCGACGCGGTCGGCATCGTCGCGGGCGACGTCCTGGTCGTCGAGGAGGGCGACCGGATCAGCGCGGACGGGCGGGTGGTCTCGGGTGCCGTCGACGTGGACCTGTCCACGCTGACGGGGGAGTCCGAGCCGGTGTCGCGGGGGCCGGTCCCCGACCCGGCGACGGTGCCGCTCCTGCAGGCCGCCGACATGGTCTTCAGCGGCAGCGCGTGCGTCGGCGGCGAGGCCCACGTCGTGGTCACCGCGACCGGGATGCGCACCGAGATCGGCCGGATCGCGGCGCTCTCGCAGCGGGACAAGGTCACCGCGAGCCCGCTGGAGGAGCAGATCCGCGACGTCGCGAGGCTGATCTCGGTGGTGGCCGTCGTCGCGTCGCTGGCCTTCCTGCCCCTCGGGCTGGTCGCCGGCCTGTCGCTCAGCTCGGCCCTGAGCTTCGCGATCGGCATGCTGGTCGCGAACGTCCCCGAGGGCCTGCTGCCGACGATCACCCTGGCGCTGGCCGTCGGGGTGCGCCGGCTGGCCCGCCAGGGCGCCGTGGTCAAGCGGCTCTCGGCGGTGGAGACGCTGGGCTCCACGACGGTGGTGTGCACCGACAAGACCGGGACCCTGACCCGCAACAGCATGCGCGCCGAGGCGGTGTGGACCTTCGCCGGCCGCGCCGAGGCGGACGGGGAGGGGCTGACCTGGTCGCCGGACGAGCCGGCGGCGGTCGCGGCCGGGACCCGGCTCGCGGTGGCCGCCGCGACCTGCTCGACGGCCACGGTCACCGGGCAGGAGGAGGTCGGGGACCCCACGGAGGTGGCCCTCGTCCGGCTGGCCGAACGGCTCGGTGCCCCGCTCGACGCGGCGGCCCGGGACGAGCACCGCCGGCAGCTGTTCCGGTTCGACCCCCGGCTGCGGCGGATGGCCACCGTCGAGGCCGACGGCGGCGGGCTGGTCGTCCACGTCAAGGGCGCGCCGGAGGCGGTCCTGCCGCTGTGCACGCGGCGGCCCGACCGCGACGGCGGCCTCCGGGCGCTGTCCCCGGCCGACCTCGCCCGGCTGCAGGGCGACCTGGACCGGTACGCCGCGCGCGGACTGCGCCTCCTCGCCGTTGCCGAACGCCCGCTCGCGGCCGGGGACGGGACGACCGACCGGACGAGCGTCGAGTCCGGGCTCACCCTGCTGGGCTGCGTCGCGCTCCACGACCCGCCCCGTCCCGAGGTCGCCGCCGCCATCGGGCGGGCGCACCAGGCGGGCATCCGGATCCACGTGGTGACGGGTGACAACGGCACCACCGCCGCCGAGGTGGCCCGCGAGGTCGGGATCGGCACCGGCAGCGCCGGCACCACGACCGTCACCGGGGACGCGCTCGACGCGATGACGGACCACGAGCTCGAGGCGCTGCTGGGGTCCGGCCGCGAGGTGGTCTTCGCCCGCACCTCGCCGGAGGCCAAGCTGCGGATCGCCGACCGGCTCAAGGAGGGCGGCGACGTGGTGGCGATGACCGGCGACGGCGTCAACGACGCGCCCGCGCTCCGCGCCGCCGACATCGGGGTGGCGATGGGCCGGTCGGGCACCGAGGTGGCCCGGCAGGCGGCCACCATCGTCCTGGAGGACGACAACTTCACCACGATCGTCGACGCGGTGGAGGAGGGGCGGCGGGTCTACGACAACGTCCGCAAGTTCATCTTCTACATCCTGTCGCACTCCGTGCCGGAGGTCGTGCCGTTCGTGCTCTACGCGCTGTCCGGCGGCGCCGTGCCGCTGCCGATCACGGTCATGCAGCTGCTCGCGATCGACCTGGTGACCGACACCCTGCCCGCGCTGGCCCTGAGCCGGGAGCCGGCGGAGCCCGGCCTGATGCAGCGCCCGCCCCGACCGCGCTCGGAGGGCGTGATCCGCGGGTCCCTGCTGTGGCGGGCCTGGGGGCTGGTCGGCATCGTCTCGGCGCTGCTGGTGCTCGGCGGGTTCTTCACGGTGCTGGTGCAGGGCGGGTGGGCCTTCCACGACCCGACCGGGCCGGGGACGCCGTTGCACGAGACCTACGTGCAGGCCACCACGGTGGCGTGGCTGGGCATCGTCGCCTGCCAGGTCGGCACCGCCACCGCGGCCCGCACCCAGCGTGCGTCCCTGCGCAGCATCGGCTTCTTCAGCAACCCGCTGCTGCTCTGGGCGATCGGCGCCGAGCTGGTGCTGACCGCGGCGATCATCTATGTCCCGGCCTTCCAGCGGGTCTTCGACACCACCGCCCTGCCGGCCTGGCAGGTGGCGCTCGTGCTGCCGTTCCCGGTGCTGGTGTGGGGGGTCGACGAGGCCCGCCGGTGGCGGGACCGGAGGAGGGGGACGCGGGCCCCTAGGGCGCGTCCCCGAGGTGGACGAGCGTGAACGCCTTGACCAGGACGTAGCCCACCGCGGTCCCGGCCCCGAAGCCGGCTCCGATCAGCAACGTGAGTGCCAGGCCGACGCGGAACCACAGCCGCCAGCCGCCCTGCGGCCGCTCCCTGGAGCGCCTGCGCCGCACCCGTGTCGTGGGTCCCCCGTGGGCGATGCTGGTCATGAGGTCAGCGTGGCCGGTGGGACCGGTGCGGATCAGGGCCGAAGGTCCCCCGCGTCTAGACCGTACGGCGGCCCGCAGACGCGCTGCGGGACTATCCCGGCGTGGGCACGACGCGGTCCGACTCGAGCCGGTCGAACAGCTCGAGGAAGCAGGCGAGCGTCGAGCGGTGCCCGGCGAACCCGGCGGCCCGGCTCCGGGCCAGGTCCTGCTCGCGGAGCCCCTCGCGGGCGGCGAGCGCGGCCCACACCGGTGCGGCGCCGGCCATCTGCTGCTCCAGGGGGCGCGGGCGGGCGTCGTACCCCTCGGCGCGGACGCCGAGGCGGTCGGCCAGCCGCGGCCACATCCAGCGCCACCGGAAGACGTCCCCGTTGGCCACGTTGAACGCGGTGTCGGAGGCGGCCGGCGTGGTGGCGGCCCAGTGCATCTGCTCGGCCAGCAGCCCGGCGTCGGTCATGTCGGTCACGCCGTTCCACTGGGTCTCGGACCCCGGGAACACGAACGGCAGGTCCTGCTCGCGGCAGACGGCCGCTGCGCCGCGAGCGGCCGATGATGGTGTGGGCCCGGTGCACGCTCCAGGTGAAGCCGTCGCGCTCCGCGGCCGCGAACAGCTCGTCCTCCTGGGCGTAGTAGAAGTTCGGGCAGGGCAGCCGGTCCTCGTCCTCGTGGAACGGGGTGTCCGGGACGTCGCCCTCGCCGTACGCCTCGAACGGCCCGAGATAGTGCTTGAGCCCGGTCACCAGCGCGACGTGGCGGACCGACCCCGCGGGCCGGACGGCCTCCAGGACGTCGCGGACCATCGCGCCGTTCACGCGGATGTTCTCCGCCTCGGTCTCCTGGCGCGCCCAGGCGGTGACGAAGACGTGCGTCGGGCGGTGCCCGGCGAGAGCCTCGGCCAGCCCGGCTGCGTCGGTGAGGTCGGCCAGCCGGCGTCCACGAGCAGCCGGGACAGGGCGTCCCCGGAGATGCCGGTGGCGCCGACGACGAGGGCGGTGTGCGGGGTGGGGGAGTCCCTCCCGCCGAGGCTGGGGGGTGCCCTAACCGCCGCCGGTCACAGGTCGGGGTGCAGCAGCCAGTCGCGAACGAGGGCGGCGACCGTGCCCGCGGTGACGGTGGTTCCGATGATCATGGCCAACATGTCCTGGTTGTTCCCCGGTCGGCCAGGACAAAACTCCCCGAGTCCGGCAGACGTCTAGTCCGCGTGTAACCCCGGGGGCCCTCCGAACGATAACCGTGGCGAGGAGTGGGGGAATGGGATGAACACTTTCGAGCTGGAGCTGCTGTCCGAGTGGGACGAGCGGGAGACGTCCGAGGTGCTGGTCGAGTTCGTTCGGCAGCGCCGAAGGTTGCCGAGCTACGACGACCTGGTCGAGCAGTCACGCAAGAAGGTTCCTCGGTGCACCGACCTCCGGGCTGCGAGTGGGGGCTGAAGCGGCCCGGAGGCCGGGAGGCCGTCAGGCAAGGTCGAGCTCCCAGCGCACGAAGTCCGTCGCGGCGGCGTACTCCGCCCAGCGGGCCACGTGGATGGGACGGGGACGTCGACCGAAGAGGGCGGCCAGGGGGGGCCGCCACGAGTGCGCGGATCACGTAGAGAAGCCTAGGAGCATCAGGCGCGTGCCACCAGTGCCACGCGCTGTATGGGGGATGAACTCCTGGGTGCCCGGGGGGCCTCGGGCGCGGATCCGCGCACTCGCCGACCCATCTGCCGTCGTGGGTGTGGCGAACCCGGGGTGACAGCCTGCCCCGCCGGACGGAGTTCACCCCGCCATGTCCGCCCTGTCCGCCCTGCCCCTGGAGCTGCTGGTGCGCCGGGTCGCCCAGCACGACGTCGAGGCCTTCTCGGAGGTGTACGACGAGCTCTCGGCCTCGGTCCTCAGGGCCGCCCTGCGGGTCACCCAGGACCACGGCCTGGCCGAGGACGTGACCCAGGAGGTCTTCGCGTGGCTGTGGCGCGAGGCCGACCGGTTCGACGGCTCCCAGGGCTCGGTCCGGGCCTGGGTGCACACGGTCGCTCGGCGCCGGGCCATCGACTGCGTGCGCCGCGAGGACACCTGGCGGCGGCGCGGCCAGCTGGAGGCTCCCGGCCCGCACGACCACGTGATCGACGCGGTGCTCGCCGCACAGAGCCACGAGCACCTGCGCCAGGTGATGACCGTGCTCACCGCGCGGCAGCAGGAGGCGATCACCCTGGCCTACTTCGGCGACCGGTCCTACGGGCAGGTCGCCGACCAGCTCGACGTGACCCTCACCGCGCTCAAGGCGCGGATCCGTGCCGGGCTGGCCCGCATGCGTCACCAGCTGCTCACCGACGGGGACGGGCCGGCCGGCGGGTCGGCACGGGGCTACTGAACGGTCCGGGAGACGTCCTCGTCGAGGACCACCGACCAGGCCATCTGCTCCTCGAGCGTGGGCACCGTGGTCGCCTGCTCCGGAGCGTTCTCCGGTCGTGTGATCGTCCGCATGACACTCATGTGTCCCGCTGCGGCCCCGGTGAATCACCCGGCGGCTGAATTTATCCGAAGAACCTTCCGGCCCGGGTCGCCGACGGGGGTCTTCCGGGGCTCGGGGCCGCGCCCTACGGTGGGTCTCCGGCGGCACGGGGGACGAGACGGGGGTGGTCGCGGTGGACGTGGGCGACGGTGACGAGCGGCTGCGGCTGTCCGACGTGGGCAGGCTCGCCCGGGGCGTACGACGCCGCGTGGTCGGTGCGGCGCGGGCCGCGGACCGGCCCACCTTCCCCCAGCTGATCACCGCGCACCTGGAGGCGGCGCTGGGTGACCTGGAGGTGGTCGAGGACTCCTGGCCGCCCTACGAGCTGGTCAACGTGCAGACCGGGCTGGACGTCTGGCTGGCGTCCGGGGACCGCTCGCACCGCCTGGTCGGCATGGTCAACCACCAGCACCGGCAGTTCGGTCTGGGGGACCTGCTGCAGAGGGAGCCCTTCGGGCACGGCCCGGCCCCGGGCAACGTCTCCTGGACCAGTCTCGCGGCCGGCCCCGACGGGCAGGTGAAGCAGGCGGTGCGCGCCGGGGTCTACCTCGTCCTCGACGGCGACGCCCGGCTCGCGGTGATGGTGCTGACCGCCGACCCGGACAGCGGGCGCGGTCAGGTCCAGGTGCACGTGGTCGCGGACCGGCCGGGCGTGGCGGCGGCGGCCGCCGCGGAGATCCGCCGGCTGGCGCTGGTGCACAACGTGTTCCGTGGGCAGGTGATCTCCTTCGGCCACGACCTGTTCGGGGACCGCGACGCGGCGCTGCGGTTCCACCGCCGGCCGCGCCTGAGCGGCAGCGACGTGATCCTGCCGCCGGAGACGCTGGCCGCGATCCGCCGCCAGGTGGTCGGCGTCGCGGAGCACCGCGAGCGGCTGCTGGCCGCCCGCCAGCACCTCAAGCGGGGGCTGCTCCTGTACGGGCCGCCCGGCGTCGGCAAGACGCACTCGGTGCGCTACCTCGTCAGCCAGCTCGCGGGCGTCACGATCGTCGAGCTCACCGGGGCCTCCCTGCATCTGGTCGGCGCGGCCTGCTCGGTCGCCCGGGCCCTGCAGCCGGCGATGGTCGTGGTCGAGGACGTCGACCTGATCGCGGAGGACCGGGGCAGGTATCCCGGCGAGCACCCGCTGCTCTTCCAGCTGCTCAACGAGATGGACGGGCTGGCCGAGGACGCCGACGTGGTCTTCCTGCTCACCACCAACCGCGCCGACCTGCTCGAGCCGGCCCTGGCCGCGCGCCCCGGGCGCGTCGACCAGGCGGTCGCGCTCGGGCTCCCCGACGCCGCCGCCCGGCGGCAGCTGTTCGAGCTCTACCGCGGGGACCTCGAGGTCGACGCCGGCCGGCTCGACGCGGTGCTCGAGCGCACCGACGGCGTCACCGCGTCCTTCCTCAAGGAGCTGCTGCGCCGGGCGGCGCTGGTCGCGGCGACCTCGACGGCCGGCGGCCCCCCTCAGGGTCGGTGCAGACCACCTCGACGCGGCGCTGGACGAGCTGCTGGACACCCGCAACGCGATGACGCGGGTGCTGCTGGGCGGCCGGAGCGAGGCCGGCCGCACCGACCCCTAGCGACCGGGGATGCGGACGTCGTACTGCGCGATCTTGCGGTAGACCGTCGCCCGGCTGATCCCGAGCTCCGCCGCGGCGTCCTTCGCCGTCGCGCCCGGCCGGGTCAGCGCCCGCACGAGCATCTCGCGCTCGAAGGCCTCGACGGGCCCGAGCCGGTGCCGGGAGCCCGAGAGGATCTCCGCCGGCAGCTGGCGCACGTCGATCGTGTCGCCGCGCGAGACCGCCTCCCGGACCACCCGGGCGAGCTGGTCGGCGTTGCCGGGCCAGGAGTAGCCGCGCAGCGCCCGAGCCGCCGCGGGCGTGATCGGCACGTCGCGGCCGCGGGCCCGCCGGGCGAGGTGCTCGGCCAGCAGGGGCACGTCGTCCGGCCGCTCCCGCAGCGGCGGGACCTGCACGACGGTGTCCACCAGCGGGGCCAGCGGGCCGGGCAGGGCGAGGAGCTCCTCGGCGGTCAGGGACAGCGCGAGCGGCACCGCCCCGAGGTGCTGGGTGCGGACCAGGTCGCCGAGCCGCCCGGCCGCCCAGGCCGGGAGGTGGTCGACGTCGCGGACCACGACCCCGGTGTCCGGCTTGCCGAGCTCGGGCCCCCACAGCGACAGCCAGGCCTCGACGTCCTGCGGGGCCGGGCAGGTCGCGCTGAGGATCCGGTCCCGTGGGTGCACGCGCCGGTGCGCGAGGGCCAGCAGCGTCGCCCGCCCGGAGCCGGGCTCGCCGACCGCCGCGACCACCCGGCCGGCGCTCATCGCCCGCTCGGCCTGCGCGAGCGCGTCGGCCCAGGCCGGGGACAGGTCGCGCAGCGCCCCGGCGCCGGGCTCGAGGTGCGCGGAGCGGACCCGGAAGACCTCGCCGCGCGACGCCGGCCGGGCGGACCGGCCGCGGGAGCGGGCCAGCATCAGCGCGGCGGTGTTGCCGGCCGCGGACTGGGCCAGCGCGAGCAGCAGCCGGTCCGACGAGCGCGACCAGGTGGTGAGGTTCACCGCGCCTTCGAGGCGGCCGCTCACCGGGTCGAAGACCGGGACCGCCGCACAGGTGTAGGTGCACAGGCTGGCGCTGTAGTGCTCGTCGGCGCGCACCACGCTGGCGGTGCGGTCGGCCAGCGCGAGACCGAGCCCGTTGGTGCCCGCGTCCCGCTCGGAGAAGGCGAACCCGGGCGCCAGGTGGACCGCGTCGAGGGCGGTGAGCAGGCTGGTGTCGCCGCTGAGCCGGCTGAGCACCAGCCCGTCGCTGTCGGTGAGCATCAGGCTGACCGGCTCGTCCATCAGGGTCGCGTGCAGGCCGGTGAGCACCTCGTTGCCGCACTGCACGAACAGCGACTCCTCGACCCCGGTGCCGGCGAACACCGGCTCGACGGTCTCGAGGGAGACGCCGTAGTCCTCGCTGCGCTGCCAGGACGCGAGCAGCCGCGAGGGCACCTCGGCGCCGTGCCCGTCGCGCGCCCGACGTGGAAGTCGCCCCTCCGCCATCGCGGTCCCTCCGTCCAGATGTCTCCGACGCTACCTCGCCGGGGTGTCGCAAAGTGAGACACGGAGGGTCCCCGGACGCGCCGTCGCGTTCCTACAGTCGGCAACGACGTGTGACGCCAGTCACCCGGAACGGAGACGACCGCAGATGTACACCAAGGACGGCGAGAAGTACTTCATCGTGGACGCGCACGTCGCGCTCTGGGACGCCCGGCCCGAGAACCAGCGCAACATCCACGGCAAGCAGTTCATCGACTGCTTCTACGACTACCACCGCAACCTCAGCCCGGAGTCCGAGGTGTGGACCTACGAGGAGTACCTCTACCAGGGCGGCGAGCGGTTGATGAAGGACCTCTTCACCGACGGGTACGTCGACCACGCGATCTTCCAGCCGGCGTACCTCGGCGAGTTCTACCACTCCGGGTTCGGCCAGTCCGAGGAGGCGTCGGCGCTCGCCGAGGCGCACCCGGACAAGCTGACCTACAACCACAACTTCGACCCGCGCAACGGCGAGCAGGGCCTCGAGCAGCTGCACGCCGACGCCGAGCGGTTCGGCCTCAAGGGCGTCAAGCTCTACACCGCCGAGTGGCACGGGGAGTCCCGCGGCTGGAAGCTCGACGACCCGTGGGCGCGGCGCTACTTCGAGGCCTGCCGCGAGCTCGGCATCACCAACATCCACGTCCACAAGGGCCCGACGATCCGACCGCTGGACCGCGACGCGTTCGACGTCGCCGACATCGACCACGTCGCCTCGGACTTCACCGACCTGAACTTCATCGTGGAGCACTGCGGGCTGCCCCGGCTGGAGGACTTCTGCTGGATCGCGACCCAGGAGCCCAACGTGCACGCGGGTCTCGCGGTCGCGATGCCGTTCATCCACACGCGCCCGAAGTACTTCGGGCAGATCCTCGGCGAGCTGCTCTACTGGGTCGGCGAGGACCGGATCCAGTTCTCCAGCGACTACGCGATCTGGACCCCGCGCTGGCTGGTGGAGAGGTTCGTGGACTTCCAGATCCCCGACGAGCTCACGGAGTACGCCCCGGTCACCACCGCGCAGAAGAAGAAGATCCTCGGCCTGAACGCCGCGAAGATGTACGGCATCGACGTGCCCGCCGAGCTGCGGCTGCCGGACGCGGACGAGCCGGCCACCGGTCCCCGGGGCGCCGACGAGCTCTCGGCGGTCTGAGATGACGATCGCGCCGGAGCGGTCCCGCACCGCGGGCCGCGAGCCCGACGTACGGCGGGCGCTGGACGGCGTCGCGGACCCGGAGCTGGACGAGCCGATCACGGACCTGGGGTTCGTGCGCTCGGTCGCGGTGGCCGACGACGGCACCGTCGAGGTGCACCTGCGGCTGCCCACGTCGTTCTGCTCGCCGAGCTTCGCCTACCTGATGGCCGGCGACGCCAAGGACGCCGTCAGCGCTCTGCCCTGGGTCACCCGCGCGGTCGTCCAGCTCGACGACCACCACGACTCCGAGCTGATCAACCGCGGGCTGGCGGCGGACGCGGGCTACCTCGGCACGTTCGGGAACGAGGCCGAGAGCGACCTCGACGGGCTGCGGGAGACGTTCCGCCGCAAGGCGCACACCGCGGCGATGGAGCGGTCCCTGACCGGGCTGCTGCGCGCCGACCCGGACCTGGCGGAGACCGCGCTCGGCACCATGACGCTCGCCGACCTGCCCGCCGGCGACCGGTTCACCGCGGCGCTCCTGCAGCGCCGCGCCGCGCTGGGTCTGCCGGAGGACCCGTCCGCGCTGGTGCTCGTCGACGAGCACGGGCAGGGGTACCCGCCGCACGAGGTGCCGCTGCGGCTGCGCCGGGCCCGCTCGACGCGGATCTCCATCGACGGCAACGCGCACTTCTGCCGGGGCCTGCTCCGGACCCGCTACCCCGGCTCGGAGTCCGACCAGGCCGCGCGTCCCGAGGGCGCCGAGGCCACCGAACCGACCTTCATCCCGCTGTCCGACCTCCAGGAGCACCCCCGATGAGCACGATGCGAGCCGTCCAGGTGGTGGGCTACCACCAGAACCTCGAGATGACCGAGGTGCCGGTGCCCGAGGCCACCGGCCCCTGGGACGTGATCGTGCGGATCGGCGGGGCCGGGGTGTGCCGCACCGACCTGCACATCCTCGAGGGCCAGTGGGCCGAGAAGTCCGGGGTGGCGCTGCCCTACACGATCGGGCACGAGAACGCCGGCTGGGTGCACGCGGTCGGCGCCGGCGTCACCAACGTCTCCGAGGGGGACAAGGTGATCGTGCACCCGCTGATCACCTGCGGCCTGTGCCGCGCCTGCCGCTCGGGCGACGACGTGCACTGCGAGTCCAGCCAGTTCCCGGGCATCGACACCGACGGGGGGCTACGCGGAGTACCTCCGGACCTCGGCCCGCAGCGTGGTCCGGATCGACGACTCCCTGGAGCCCTCCGACGTCGCGGCGCTCGCCGACGCCGGCCTGACGGCCTACCACGCGGCGGCCAAGGCCGCCCGCCGGCTGGGGCCCCGGGACCGCGCCGTGGTGATCGGCGCCGGCGGCCTCGGGCACATCGGCATCCAGGTCCTCAAGGCCCTCACGTCCGCGGAGCTGATCGTCGTGGACCGCAACGCGGACGCGGTGGAGCTGGCCCGCACGATCGGCGCCGACCACGGCGTGGTCGCCGACGGCAACCACGTCGAGCAGGTCCTCGAGCTGACCGGCGGCCACGGTGCCGAGGTGGTCGTGGACTTCGTGGGGGAGGGCGGCGCGACCGCCGAGGGGGTGCGGATGCTCCGGCAGGCCGGGGACTACCACGTCGTCGGGTACGGCGAGAACATCGACGTCCCGACGATCGACATCATCTCCACGGAGATCAGCTTCGTCGGCAACCTGGTGGGCAGCTACAACGACCTGTGCGACCTGATGGTGCTGGCCGCCCGGGGCCAGGTGAAGCTGCACACGGCGAAGTACGCGCTCGACGGCTTCCAGACCGCGATCGACGACCTGGACGCCGGCCGGGTCCGCGGACGGGCGATCCTGCAGCCCTGACCCGGGGCGATCGGTCCGGGGACCGACCGCCTCGCGGGGGGCGGAACGCCCTACTTCACCTCGGAGCGCATCACCAGGACGAGCCCGGCGGTGAGCGGGGCCAGCAGCCAGACCGTGCCGGCTACCGCGAGGTGCGCCCACTCGGTGCCGGTCATCGAGCCGTTGAACAGCGCGCCCTGCGCGAAGCTGAAGTCCACCCACGGCTGCAGGTCGCGGAACCAGCCCTGCGTGGCCGCGAGCAGTCCGGTCAGCGGGGGCAGCACCAGGGAGTAGACGAAGTAGGCCACGATCGCGCCGGAGGAGTTCCGGACCAGCACGCCGAGCATGAAGCCGATCAGCAGGCCCAGGACGTTGCCGAGGACGATGTAGGCCAGGTCGGTGAGGGACGCGTCCCAGACCCGGGGCGTGCCGGTGACCGCCGTACCCAGCAGGTTGCCCAGGGCGCCGACCCCGAACGCGACGAGCATCGAGACGACCCCGACCGACACGGCGCAGACCAGCTTCGCGCCGATCACCCGGCCACGGTGCGGGACCAGCGTGAAGGTGGTCAGGCCGCTGCGCTGGCTCCACTCGCTGGTGACCGACAGGATCGCGATCATCGGCAGGATCACCGCCATCGGGAAGCCGATCGCGGCGGCGAACGTGGAGTAGGTCAGCTCGGAGTCCGGGGCGAACGCGATGACCGCGCCGGTGGCGAGCAGCGAGGCGATCACGATGCTCGCCATCAGCCAGAAGCCGGAGCGGGTGTCGAACATCTTGCGGAGCTCGACGGAGACCACGCGGGTCATCGGGACGGACCGGGGGACCGCCCGGGCCTGCGGGACGTTCTCGACTGCCAGGGCGCTCATGCTGCTGCTCCTTCTCGTTGGGTGTCCGCGGTGAGCTCGAGGAACATCTCCTCGAGCCCGGCGCCGTCTGCGTTGCGCAGCTCGGTGAGCGGGACGCCGCCCGCCAGGGCGACCTCGCCGACCCGGTCGGGGGCCGCCTCGGTGCGCAGCGACCCGTCGCCGGCCGCCGTCGCGACGATCCCGGCGCCGGCGAGCACCCGCCCGAGCCGGTCGAGGTCGGTGGCGCGGACCAGCGTGCCCGCGGTGTGCAGCAGCTCGGCCTTGGTGCCCTGCGCGACGATCCGGCCGTTGCCGATCACCACGATGTCGTCGGCGACGACCTCGATCTCGTGCAGCAGGTGCGAGGAGAGCAGGACGGTCCCGCCCCGGTTCGCGAAGTCGCGCAGCAGGTCGCGCATCCAGCGGATGCCGCCGGGGTCGAGCCCGTTGGCGGGCTCGTCGAGGATCAGCACGCCGGGGTCGCCGATCAGGGCGGTCCCGATCCCGAGCCGCTGCCGCATGCCGAGGGAGTAGTTGCGGACCCGGCGCTCGGACTCGGTGCGGGTGAGCCCGACGAGGTCCAGCATCTCCTCGACCCGGCCGGACGGGAGGCCCATCGTGCGCTGGGCGAGGGTGAGGATCTCGCGGCCGGTGCGCCCGGCGTGCTGCGCCGAGGCGTCGAGCAGGACACCGACCTCGACGCCCGGGTTGGGCAGGTCGGGGAACCGCTGCCCGTTGACGGTGGCGGAGCCGGAGGTGGGCGGGGTCAGGGCGACCATGATCCGCAGGGTCGTCGACTTGCCGGCGCCGTTGGGACCGAGGAAGCCGGTGACGCGCCCGGTCCTGGCCGTGAAGGAGATGTCGTCGACGGCGGTGGTGGCGCCGTACTTCTTGGTGAGGTTCTCGACCTTGATCATGCCGAGAAGCCTGGCCCGGCGAGGGACCCCGGCACATCAGGGAAGCCGCTGAACCGACCCCCACCCGGACCCCGGGGCCGGTCTCAGGGTCGGGGCCGGGGATCGGGGGCCGGATAGGCTCGGCGGGACCGTCGCAGACCAGGAGGAACCGCCGTGCCCGACCGCTCGACACCGCTGTCCCGGCTGGGGTTCCTGACCATCGGGCTGTTCGACGGCGACGACCCCGGGCCCGGCCACGAGTCGACGCTGGCGATCATCGAGCTGGGGGAGCGGCTGGGGTTCGACAGCGCGTGGCTGCGCCACCGGCACCTCCAGCACGGCATCTCCTCGCCGGTCGCCGTGCTGGCCGCCGCCACCCAGCGGACCCGCCGCATCGAGCTGGGCACCGCGGTCATCCCGGTGGGCTGGGAGAACCCGTTGCGGCTGGCGGAGGACCTGGCCACGGTCGACCTGCTCTCCGGCGGACGGCTCAACCCGGGGGTCAGCATCGGTCCGCCGATGCGCTGGGAGGACGTGCGCGAGGCGCTCTACCCGGACACCGCGGACGCCGAGGACTTCGGCTACAGCCGCGTCGAGCGACTGCTGCGGATGCTCGAGGGCGAGGCGGTGACGGGCTTCAGCGGGCAGGTCGGCATCGAGACCTTCTCCGACCGCGTGCAGCCGCACTCCCCGGGCCTCGCCGACCGGCTCTGGTACGGCGGCGCGAGCCTGCGCTCGGCGCAGTGGGCCGGCGAGCAGGGCCTGAACCTGCTGACCAGCAGCGTGGTCAAGGCCGAGGCGGGCGAGGAGTTCGACGCGATCCAGCGGTCGCACGTGCGCACGTTCCGCGCCCACCACCCGGCCGGCGGGCGGGCCCGCGTGTCGCAGGGCCTCGTGGTGGTGCCGACCGACACCGCGTCGGCGGCGCAGCGCGCGAAGTACGAGGAGTACGCCGCCTCCCGGCTGGCCCGCACGGCCACGCCGCAGGGGCCCGCCCGGCTGCTGTTCGCCCCGGACCTGGTCGGCACGTCGGAGGAGATCGCCGACCGGCTCTACGCGCGGGCCGCGTTCCGGGAGGTCGACGAGGTGGCGTTCGCGCTGCCGTTCACCTTCGACCACGACGACTACGTGCAGATCCTCACCGACATGGCGACCCGGCTCGGTCCCGCCCTCGGCTGGGCGCCGCGCGGCTGACGGTCCGGACGGGTCAGAGCCCGCCGTAGCCGATGCCGCCGCTGTCGGTGCCGTGCTGGTGGTGACCGGACTCGAGGACGGCCGCGTTGAAGTAGTTCTCGCCGTAGGGCAGGTAGGCGACACCCGCCTCCCAGTACGGCGCCAGCGTCGAGCCCACCCGGATCTGGCGGACCGGGGGCGACTCGCCGCGGGCCACGCGGGCGGCGTCCTGCGCGCAGGCCGGGACGGTCCGGGTGCCGCGGACCGCGGAGGTCCACACCACGTCGCGGACCGACGGGCCGTGCTGGGGGTTGAAGAAGCACGGCACCCGCAGCTCGGGCACCGGTCGTCCCGCGAGCCGCGCCTCCACGCACGCCAGCGCGTAGCGCCCGGTCGACAGGGTGTCCACGACCGTGCTCACCGCGTCCGCGCTGCGCAGCCGTGGCACGGCACGCTTCGCGGACTCGTAGGCGTCCAACGCGCTCTGGTAGGCCAGCCGGGTCGCGGGGTCCATCGCCCCGACCGGCGCCTCGACCCGCTGGAGCTGCTCACCGAGCAGCGTGGTGTCCTCGTCGGCCATCGCCTGCGCGGCCAGCAGCTCCTCGTCGTCCGCCCGCCGGCCCCGGCGCCGTACGAGGTGCTGCCGGAGGCCCAGCAGCCCGCCCGTGCCGGCACCCGCGGCCAGCAGCGCGCCGATCAGCCACTCCATGGCCGTCCCCCTCCGTCGGTCCGCGCACTGTGCCACGCGGACCCCCCCAGTCTCCGGCACGACGGTCCCGGAGTCCCGCACCGCCGGGGAGAACTCGTAGGATCGTGCGGGGCGACGAGGCCGGGTGAGTCCGGGGCCCTCAGACGAGAGGTGTCAGATGGACCTGAAGGTGGACAGCACGAGCGACGGCCAGGTGCTGACCCTCGTGGGTCGTGGAGAGATCGACTACGCGACCCTGGACGTCCTCGAGAACGAGCTCGACAAGGCGACCGACTCCGAGGCGGAGACCGTCGTGGTGGACATGAAGGACGTCACCTACATCGACTCCGCCGGCCTCGGCGTGCTCGTCAAGGCGCACCGGCGGATGACCTCGGAGAACCGGGCGCTGGTGCTGCGGGTGACCAGCCCCGACATCATCAAGCTGTTCGACATCACCGGCCTGGCACACCTGTTCGCGGTCGAGATGCCCTACGACGCGGACGGGCCGGAGGGCACCGCCAGCGAGTCCTGACCGCCGCGTCGGACGCCGAGACGTCCGGCGGCATTCGTCGGACACCTCCGGTGCGGTCGCCGTCCGTTCACCGCCGCTCGCGACCGTGGGGGCATGAGAGTCGCCCTGGTCAGCGAGTCCTTCCTCCCGCAGGTCAACGGCGTGACGAACACGGTGCGGCACGTCGTCGACCGGCTCGTCGCGACCGGCCACCAGGCCCTGGTCGTCGCGCCCGGTCCCGGTCCCGACCACTACGGGCCCACCCCCGTCGTCCGGGTGCGGTCGGCCACCCTGCCCGGCTACCGGTCGTTCGCGCTCGGGCTCCCCGACCGCCGGGTCGGCACCGCGCTCGCCGGGTTCCGGCCCGACCTCGTGCACCTCGCCTCGCCGGTGTCGCTGGGTGCGTGCGGCCTGCGGGCGGCGCGCCGGCTCGGCGTGCCCGCCCTGGCGGTCTACCAGACCGACCTGGCCGGCTTCGCGCACCGGTACGGCGTCCCCGTCGGCGGGCTGCTGGACGCGTGGGTCGGCGGGCTGCACCGGCGGGCCGACCGGACCCTGGTGCCGTCGGCGGCGTCCCGCGCGCAGCTCGCCGCGCTCGGTGTCGGCGGCCTGCACCTGTGGGGCCGGGGCGTGGAGCTCGCGCTGTTCGACCCGCGGCACCGCAGCGACGACCTGCACGCGCGGTGGGCGGCCGGCCCGGGCACCGGCGAACGGGTGGTGGTCGGCTACGTGGGCCGGCTCGCGGCCGAGAAGAACCTGCACCGGCTGGCCGAGGTCTCGCGGATCCCCGGCGTCGACGTGGTGGTGGTCGGCGACGGTCCGCTGCGTCACCGGCTGGAGCGGCTGCTGCCCGCGGCGACGTTCACCGGGATGCTGCGGGGACCGGAGCTGGCGCGGGCGTTCACGTCCCTGGACGTGTTCGTGCACCCGGGCGAGGACGAGACCTTCTGCCAGACCGTGCAGGAGGCGCAGGCCAGCGGCGTGCCCGTGGTGGCGGCGGGGGCGGGCGGACCGCTGGACCTGGTCGAGCACCTGGTCACCGGGCTGCTCTACGACCCGGCCGACCCGCGCTCGCTGCGCCGGTCCGTGGCGAGGCTGGCGGGGGACCCGCTGCTGCGGCGCTCGCTGGGGCGAGCCGGCCGGGCGGCCGTGCAGGGCCGGACCTGGGAGGCCCTCGTGGACCGGCTGGTCACCGAGCACTACCTGCCGCTCGCGCGGCCGTCCGTCCCGGCCGGGCCCGTCCGGCCCCGTCGCGCCGCATGACCGGGGACCTGCGCCGGGCCGGGGGGCTGCTGGTCAGCGCCTCGGCGGTCGCGTCGGTCGGTGCCTGGCAGCTGCTGCGGGCCCAGGCGCGGACCGCCCGGGCCGCGATCGGCAAGCCGCTGGGCGAGGCCGGCTTCCAGGTGGACCGCACCTACCAGCGCTCACGCGGCCGGCCGCTCACCCTGCTGGTGCTCGGCGACTCGATCGCGGCGGGACTGGGGGCCGACCGGCGCCGCCAGACCCTGGGGGTGCGGCTGGCCAAGGAGCTGGCCCGGGCCGCGGACCGGTCGGTGCGGCTGGTCTGCTCGGCCGAGGTCGGTGCCGAGACGTGGCAGCTGGCCTGCCAGCTCGACCGGCTGCCCGGCGACGTACGCCCGGACGTCACGGTGGTCGTGGTGGGCGGCAACGACGTGATCCACCGGGTCCGGCTCGCGGACTCCGTGCGGCACCTCGAGGTCGCGGTGCGGGCGCTGAGGGCGCGCGGCAGCCAGGTGGTCGTCGGCACCTGCCCGGACCTGGGCGCGCTGCACGCGGTCCCGCAGCCGCTGCGGCAGCTCGGCCGCCAGGCGTCGCGCCGGCTCGCGCTGGCCCAGCGCGAGGCCGTGGTGCGCTGCGACGGGTACGCCGTGTCGCTGGCGCACGTCGTCGGGCCGGTGTTCCTGTCCCGCCCCGAGGAGATGTTCGCCGCGGACCGCTTCCACCCCTCGGCGGCCGGCTACCGGCGCACCGCCCGGGCCCTGCTGCCGAGCGTGCTGGCCGGCCTCGGGCTCCTCGACGACGTGCCGGCCGGCCACCACCGCCCGGGAGCAGCGCCCGACGGGGCGGTCCGGGCGACCGCCCTGTGAGCCAGGCAGCACGTGTGCGGAGGAGCCGCCCGGGTACCGGGACGCATGGTCACCAACACACGCACCGTGCACACCACCCCGGACCAGGTCTGGGAGGTGCTCGCCGACGGCTGGCTCTACCCGCTGTGGGTCGTGGGCGCCACCCGGATCCGCGACGTGGAGCAGGCCTGGCCGGCCGTGGGCTCGAAGATCCACCACTCCGTCGGTGTCTGGCCCGCGGTCATCGACGACAACACCGAGGTGCTCGCCTGCGAGCCGGGCCGGTCGCTGCGGCTGCGGGCCCGGGGCTGGCCGCTCGGCGAGGCCGAGGTGGAGGTCCGGCTGACCGCCCAGGGCGCGGGCACGCTCGTGGAGATCTCCGAGGACGCGGTGTCCGGTCCCGGCCGGTTCGTCCCGGAGCCGTTGAAGGGCGCGTCCATCAAGGTGCGCAACGTGGAGACGCTGAAGCGGCTCGCCATGGTGGCCGAGGGGCGCACCCCCCGGTGAGCCACGACGCGGTCGTGGTCGGCGCCGGCCCGAACGGTCTCGTGGCGGCCAACCACCTGCTGGACAAGGGCTGGTCGGTGCTGGTGCTCGAGGCCGAGCCCGAGGTCGGCGGTGCGGTGCGCAGCGCCGAGGACGTCGAGCCGGGCTTCGTGCACGACACGTTCAGCGCGTTCTACCCGCTGGCCGCCGCGTCGCCCTCGATCCAGTCGTTCGAGCTCGAGAAGCACGGCCTGCGCTGGTGCCACGCGCCCGCCGTCCTCGGGCACCCGACCCCCGACGGCCGTTGGGCCCTGCTGCACCGGGACCGGGACGTCACGGCCGGCCTCATCGACCGGGACCACCCCGGTGACGGCGCCGCCTGGCTGGAGCTCTGCGAGCAGTGGGACCGGATCGGCGAGCAGCTGGTGCACGCGCTGGTCAGCCCGTTCCCGCCGGTCCGCTCGGGCCTCGCGACGCTGGCCCGGCTCCGCTCCGTGGGCGGCCTGGACTTCGTCAAGACCCTGCTCACCCCGGCGGCCGACCTGGGGGCCGGGCGGTTCGGCGGCACCGCGGCGCGGCTGCTGCTCGCCGGCAACGCCGGCCACGCCGACATCCCGCTGGACTCGCCGGGCTCCGGGCTGCTGGGCCTGCTGATGACGATGCTCGGCCAGACGGTCGGCTTCCCGGTGCCGGAGGGCGGTGCCGGCAACCTGAGCCGCGCCCTGGCCCGGCGCATCGAGAGCCTCGGCGGGGAGATCCGCTGCTCGACGCGGGTCACCCGGGTCGAGGTCGCCGCCGGTCGCGCCACCGGTGTCCGGACCGAGCACGGCGAGCGGCACCGTGCGGACCGGGCCGTGGTGGCCGACGTCGCCGCCACGCACCTGTACGGCCACCTCCTCGGCGACGACGTGCCCCGCCGTACGGCGGTCGCGATGCGCCGCTTCCAGCTGGACCCGGCGACGGTCAAGGTGGACTGGGCGCTGAGCGGCCCGGTGCCGTGGGCCGCCACCCCGGAGCACGCACCCGGCACCCTGCACGTCGCGGACTCCGTGGAGCAGATGACCGAGGCCTACGGCCAGGTCGCGGCGCACGCCGTGCCCGCCACGCCGTTCCTGCTGGCCGGCCAGATGACCACCACCGACCCGACCCGCTCACCTGCCGGGACCGAGTCGATGTGGGCCTACGCGCACGTCCCGCAGGAGGTCACCCGCGACGCCGGCGAGGAGGGCATCCGCGGCGACTGGGGGCACGACGACCTGGAGCGGTTCGCGGACCGGATGCAGGCCCGGATCGAGCGGGTGGCCCCGGGCTTCGGGTCACGCGTGGTCCGCCGCCGGATCCTCGGGCCCCACGAGCTCGAGGCCCGCAACGCCAACCTGGTCGGCGGGTCGATCAACGGCGGCACCTCGCAGCTGCACCAGGAGCTTGTGTTCCGGCCGGTGCCGGGCCTGGGTCGCGCGGAGACGCCGATCAAGGGGCTCTACCTGGGGTCGGCCTCGGCACACCCCGGTGGTGGCGTGCACGGGGCGCCGGGGATGAACGCCGCCCGGGCCGCCGTCGCGCACGCCCGCGTCGCGCGGCTGCACCCGGGCAGGCTGCTCGCCCGCGGTGACCGAGTGACCGAGTGACCGAGTGACGAGACGTTCGCGATGACTTTCGCCAACCCGGTTTGACGATTCCCTCACGGGTACCGGTCGGGTCCGACGACCTGAGGAGCGAACATGAAGGCAGTGACCTGGCACGGACGGCGCGACGTACGCGTGGAGGAGGTCCCGGACCCGATCCTCAAGGAGAGCAACGACGCGATCGTGCGGATCACCTCGAGCGGGCTCTGCGGCTCGGACCTGCACCTCTACGAGACGCTCGGCCCGTTCATGGGCCAGGGCGACGTGCTCGGCCACGAGCCGATGGGCATCGTCGAGGAGGTCGGCAAGGACCTGACCGACCTCAAGGTCGGCGACCGCGTGGTGCTGCCGTTCCAGATCTGCTGCGGCTCGTGCTGGATGTGCGACCGCGGGCTGTACACCCAGTGCGAGACGACCCAGGTCCGCGACCAGGGCATGGGGGCCGCGCTGTTCGGCTTCAGCAAGCTGTACGGCGAGGTGCCCGGCGCGCAGGCCGAGCTGCTGCGCGTGCCGCAGGCGCAGTTCATGCCGATCAAGGTCCCCGAGGGTCCCGCCGACGAGCGCTTCCTGTTCCTCTCCGACGTGCTCCCGACCGCCTGGCAGTCGGTGGCCTACGCCGACGTCCCCGACGGCGGCACCCTGCTGGTGCTCGGTCTCGGGCCCATCGGTGAGATGGCCACCCGCATCGCGCTGCACCAGGGGTTCCGGGTGATCGCGGTCGACCTGGTGCCCGAGCGGCTGGCCCGGGCACGGAGCCGCGGCGCCGAGGTCATCGACCTGAACGCGGTCGACGACGTGGCCGAGGAGGTCCGCTCCCGCACCCAGGGCCGCGGCGCCGACTCGGTCATCGACGCCGTCGGCATGGAGGCCCACGGGTCGCCGATCGCCGAGGTGGGTCAGCGGATCTTCAACGCGCTGCCCCAGAAGCTCAGCGCGCCGATCATGAGCCGGGTCGGCCTGGACCGGATGACGGCGCTGTACACCGCGATCGACGCGGTGCGCCGCGGCGGGACGGTCTCGATCATCGGCGTGTACGGCGGCCAGAGCGACCCGATGCCGGTCATGACGATGTTCGACAAGCAGATCCAGCTGCGGATGGGCCAGGCCAACGTCAAGCGCTGGGTCGACGACATCATGCCGCTGCTCGTGGACGACGCCGACCCGCTCGGCACCGAGCAGTTCGTGACCCACAGCGTGCCGTTGAGCGAGGCCCCGGCGGCCTACGACAACTTCCAGAAGAAGGCCGACGGGACGATCAAGGTCGTCTTCAAGCCCTGACCCTCACTCGGCCGGGTCGGCCGGGTCGGCCGGGTCGGCCGGCTGCCACTGCCACTCACGGATCTCCGGCAGGTCCTCGCCGTGCGCGCGGACGTGGATCCGGTGCTCGATGAGCTTGTTCTTCAGGGCTTCGCGGGCGGACCCGGAGGTGGCCTGCAGCCGGTCGACCCGGTCGATCACGTCCATGGCCAGGTTGAACCGGTCGATCTGGTTCATCACCGCCATGTCGAACGGCGTGGTCGTGGTGCCCTCCTCCTTGTAGCCACGGACGTGCAGGTTGCGGTGGTTGGTGCGCTTGTAGGTCAGCCGGTGGATCAGCCAGGGGTAGCCGTGGTAGGCGAAGATCACCGGCTTGTCCTTGGTGAACAGCGAGTCGAAGTCCGCGTCCGAGAGTCCGTGCGGGTGCTCCCTCTCGCTCTGCAGGCGCATCAGGTCCACCACGTTGACGAACCGGATCCGCAGGTCCGGGAAGAAGTCGCGCAGCAGCGCGACGGCGGCCAGCGCCTCCATGGTGGGCACGTCCCCGGCGCAGCCGACCACCACGTCCGGCTCCTGACCGTGGTCGGTGCCGGCCCAGTCCCAGATGCCGATGCCCTTGGTGGCGTGCACGACCGCCTGGTCCATCGTGAGGTACTGCAGCGCCGGCTGCTTGCCGGCCACGATCACGTTGACGTACTGCCGGCTGCGCAGGCAGTGGTCGGCCACCGACAGCAGCGTGTTCGCGTCGGCGGGCAGGTAGACCCGGATCACGCCGGCCTTCTTGTTCACCACATGGTCGATGAAGCCCGGGTCCTGGTGGGAGAACCCGTTGTGGTCCTGGCGCCACACGTGCGAGGTCAGCAGGTAGTTGAGCGAGGCGACCGGGCGTCGCCAGGGGATGCCGTTGGTGACCTTGAGCCACTTGGCGTGCTGGTTGAACATCGAGTCGACGACGTGGATGAACGCCTCGTAGCAGGAGAACAACCCGTGCCGGCCGGTGAGCAGGTAGCCCTCGAGCCAGCCCTCGACGGTGTGCTCGGAGAGGATCTCCATGATGCGGCCGTCGACGCCGAGGTGGTCGTCGTCCGGCAGGGTCTCGGCGTTCCAGGTGCGGTCGGTGACCTCGAGGACGTCCTGCAGCCGGTTGGAGCTGTTCTCGTCGGGCGAGAACAGCCGGAAGCTCGTCATGTTCGCGGCCATCACGTCGCGCAGGAAGGTGCCCAGCACCCGGGTGGACTCCACCGCGCCGGTGCCGGGCACGGCCACCTCGACGGCGTAGTCGCGGAAGTCCGGCATCCGCAGGTCGCGCAGCAGCAGCCCGCCGTTCGCGTGCGGGTTGGCGCTCATCCGGCGGTCGCCGGCGGGGTGCAGCTCCGCGACGTCCGGGACCGGTGCGCCGTCCGCGCCGAACAGCTCCTCGGGCTTGTAGCTGCGCAGCCAGCCGTCCAGGACCGCCCGGTGGGCGTCGTTGCCGCGGGCGTCCGCGAACGGCACCTGGTGGGACCGCCAGCTCCCCTCCATCCGCTTCCCGTCGACCTCCTTGGGGCCGGTCCAGCCCTTGGGGGACCGCAGCACGATCATCGGCCAGGGCGGGCGGGCGGCGGTCTTCCTCCGGCTGCCGCGGGCCTCCTGCTGGATGTCGCGGATCTCGTCGAGGCAGTGGTCGAGGGTCGCCGCGAACGCCTGGTGCATCTCGGCCGGGTCGGAGCCGGAGACGACGTACGGTGTGTGGCCGTAGCCGCGCAGCAGGGACAGCAGCTCGCTCTCGGGGATCCGGGCGAGCACCGTGGGGTTGGCGATCTTGTAGCCGTTGAGGTGCAGGATCGGGAGCACCGCGCCGTCGCGGCGCGGGTCCAGGAACTTGTTCGAGTGCCAGCTCGTCGCCAGCGGGCCGGTCTCCGCCTCGCCGTCGCCGACGACCGCCGCGACCACCAGGTCGGGGTTGTCGAACGCCGCCCCGTAGGCGTGCGAGAGGGCGTAGCCGAGCTCGCCGCCCTCGTGGATCGACCCGGGGGTCTCGGGGGCCACGTGGCTGGGGATGCCGCCGGGGAAGGAGAACTGGTGGAACAGCTTGCGCATGCCGTCGGCGTCCCGCGTGATGTCCGGGTAGACCTCGGAGTAGGTGCCCTCCAGCCAGGCGGACGCGACCAGCCCGGGACCGCCGTGCCCGGGCCCGATGACGTAGATGGTGTCCAGGTCGCGGGCCATGATCGCCCGGTTCAGGTGGGCGTAGAGGAAGTTCAGGCCGGGGGTGGTGCCCCAGTGGCCGAGCAGCCGCGGCTTGACGTGCTCGGGTGCCAGCGGCTCGCGCAGCAGCGGGTTGCCCATCAGGTAGATCTGGCCGACCGACAGGTAGTTCGCGGCCCGCCACCAGGCGTCGATGCGTCGCAGCTCGGTCTTCCCCAGGGGACGTCCGGAGATCGTGCTGGTGGTGCGGTCGGGCCTGCTCATGTCGTGCCTCTCCGCTGCCGGACGGACGACGGCAACAAGTGCTCCATCGTGGCGGTTGTCGGGTCGCCCGGGAAGGGCCGAAGTCCTGCCTGGTCCAGGACCAACGGACCCTGTCGCTCCGCCAGGTTCCGGTCCACCCTGGAACCATGAAGCCGACCGGGCCCCGGGCACGGCGGGTCCACGACCGGGTCTGGACCCTCGCGACGGGGACGCTGATCGCCGCCGGGCTGATCGCCGCGCTGCACCAGCCCGGCGCGCTGGCCTCGATCGCCCTGTTCCTGTCCGCCTCGACCATGGGCATGCTGGTCACGATCGCGTTCGAGCCCGAGGAGCTGCCCGGCGCCGATCTGCTGCGCCGGATGTTCCTGGGCGGCCTGGTGGGCGGCGGTCTGCTGGTCGCCCTGGTCGGGCTGTCGGTGACGTTCGGCCCGGCAGCCGCCTGGCCCGTCGGCCTGTGCCTGGTCACCTCACCGGACCTGCTCCGCTGGGTGCGCGTGCTGCTCGGTCGCGACGCCGTCCCCGCACCGCCCGCCCCCGCGCCGCCCCCGCCCGCCCGTCGTACGACGCGGAAGCCGGTCGCGGACCCGCCGCCGCCCGCCCCGCTGCCGGCCGACGAGGCGGAGTCGTTCGTGGTCCCGGACGTGATGGGGGACGACGACCTCTGCCGCGCCTGGTGCAGCAGCTTCGTGGCCCTGCAGCGGGCGCGGAGCGAGGAGGCCCGGATGCGGGTCGTCGGGATGCGGGCGATCTACCTCGACGAGATCGAGCGCCGGCACCCGGAGGCCTTCCAGGCCTGGCTGGCGGCCGGCGCGCGGGCCTCGCAGGACCCGCGGCGCTTCCTCGGCCGGGGACCGAACGCGCACGGTCAGGTGTGAGGGACGGCAGCCCCCCCGGCGGCGACCCAGAGCAGCCGGCCTGCTCGGCGTACATCACCGGCAGCTCGACCACCCGCCCGGTGCGACGGCCGGTCACCCGCAGACCGTTCAGCGACGGGGCGAACCAGCCGAGACAGGCATCGACCATGATCAGCGCCATCGCGGCGACCCAGCCGGCCAGGTCCGCCGCCACCCAGGCCGAGCGTCCAGCACCCGCGCGGGTACGTCGCTCAGGGCACGGCGTGCGCCGCGAGGTCGACGACCCGGTCCATCGAGTCGAGGGCGACGTCGTCGTGCGTCACCCAGACGACCGAGCGGCCCTCGGTGGCCCGGAGCACGTCGCGCGCGACGTCGTGGGCCGTGCACGCGTCGAGGTGCGCGGTGGGCTCGTCGAGCACCAGGACCGGGTGGTCGGCCAGCAGCGCCCGGGCCAGCCCGAGGCGGGCGCGCTCGCCACCGGAGACGTCCGCGTGGCCGTCGCCGACCATCGTGTGCAGGCCCTGCGGGAGCGCGTCCAGCCACGGGCCCAGGGACACCTGGCGGAGCACCCGCTCGACCTCGTCGTCGGCGCTGCCCGGCCGGGCCAGCCGGACGTTCTCGGCCACCGAGGACGCGAACACGTGCGGGTCGTCGTCGACGAGACCGACCAGCCGGTGCACGTCGTCGAGGTCCAGCTCGCGCAGGTCGGTGCCCCCGAGCCGGGCCGCGCCATGCTGCGGGTCGAGGAACCGGACCAGGGTCGCGGCCAGCGTGGACTTGCCGCAGCCGGACGGGCCGACGACGCCCACCCGGGTGCCCGCGGGCACGTCCAGGTCGAGACCGGAGAACACCGGCGCGCCCCAGCCGCCGGAGAGCCGGTGCGTGACCAGGCCCTCCGGGGCGGGGGCGGCCGGAGCAGGGGAGGCGGGACCCGTGACCGCCGGGGGCGTGTCGGCCAGCGCCGCGAGCCGGTCCGTCGCCGCCCGGGTGCGCACCGCGGTCGCGGCCGCGTCGGGGGCGACCAGCAGCACGTCGAGCAGGGCCAGGGGGGAGCAGCACCAGCGCCACGGCGGTGGCCGCCGGGAGCCGTCCCGCCGCGACCGCCGGGGCGGTGGCCGCGGCGAGCGCGGCGACCGTGAGGCCGGCCGCGACCAGGACGGCCGAGCGTCCGAGCGCGACCCGTTCCGCGGACCGTCGTACGGCCCAGGCGAGGGCGGCGCCGAGGGTGTCGACCCGGCGCACCGCCTGCGGTCCGGCCTGCCAGAGCACGAGGTCGCGGGCACCCTGGACGACCGCGACCACCTCGGTGGACAGCGCGGCCCGGTCCCGGACCAGCTCGCGCTCGGCCCGGGCCACCGAGCCGCGGACCAGCAGGGCGACGAGGAGCGTCATCGCGAGCAGCGCGGCGACCAGCGACCCGGTGACCGGGAGCAGCACCCCGCCCAGGACCGCGGCGACCGCGCCCACCCCGACCAGGGACAGCAGCGGGGAGCGCACCCGCAGCCGGTCGTCGAGCAGGGCGTCCACGTCGTCGACCACGCCGGCCAGCAGGTCGCCGCGCCGCCGGCCGAGCGCACCCGGCGTCAGCGGGACGAGCGTGTCGTAGACCTCGACCCGGCGCTCGGCGAGCATCCGCAGCGCGCTGTCGTGGCCGACCAGCCGCTCGGCGTAGCGCAGCAGCGGACGGCCGATGCCGAACGCGCGGACGGCCACGATCGCGACCGTCAGGAACAGCAGCGGCGGGTGCTCGGCGGCCCGGGTGATCAGCCAGCCGGACGTGGCGGTGAGGGCCACGCCGCAGCAGGAGGCGAGCACGCCGAGCAGCACCGACCAGCGCCACCGTCCCGCCCCCGAGGTCCCCCGGGCAGCGGGCTGCTCGTCCGGCACGGGGCGTGCCGGGACCGGGACGGGGACCCTCGGAGCGGGCCTGGGGGCGTCGGCGGCCACCCCGCGGGCGGCGGCCGGCCGCAGCCGCAGCACCCGGTCGGCCGCCTCCACCAGGCGCGGCGCGTGCGTGACGGCCACCACGGTGGAAGTCCGGGCGAGCCAGGTCAGGGTGTCCACCACCACCTGCTCGGTGGCGGGGTCGAGGTGCGCGGACGGCTCGTCGACGAGGACCAGCGGCCGGCGGGCGAGCACCGCCCGGGCCAGGGCCAGCCGGGCACGCTGGCCTCCGGAGAAGCGGGCCCCGTCCTCCCCGGCCGCGGCGTCCAGGCCCCCGGGCAGACCGGCCACCAGGCCGTCCAGGTCGACCCGGGCGAGGGCCGCCCAGAGGTCGGCGTCGGTGGCGCCCGGCCGGGCGACCAGCAGCAGGTCGCGGACCGTGCCGCCCTCCAGCCACGGACGCTGCGGCACCCAGGCCACCTGGCGACGGGCCGCGTCGGTGCCCCGTCCGGTCTCGGGCGCCAGCTCGCCGGCGAGCACGGCGAGCAGCGTGGACTTGCCGCACCCGGACGGTCCGGTCACCGCGACCAGGCCGCGTGCGGGCAGGACGGTCTCGCCGGGCAGGTCCAGGGCGGGGACGCGGCGGCCGGGGCGCAGGACCCGCAGGTCGTGCAGGGTGAGCCCGGACCAGGCGGGGGGCTCCTCGGCGGCGTCGGGCGCGGCCGCGGGGACGTCGTCGAACAGGTCCTGGGCCGCGGTGAGCGTGGCGGTGCCCTCGGCCGCGGCGTGGAACTCGGCGCCCACCCGGCGCAGCGGCCAGTACGCCTCGGGCGCCAGCAGCAGCACCACGAGCGCCGTACCCAGGTCCAGGGAGCCGCCGGCCAGCCGCACGCCGACCGTGACCGCGACCAGGGCGACCGACAAGGTGGCGACCAGCTCGAGCACGGCGGAGGAGGCGAACGCGAGCCGCAGGGTGGCCAGCGTGGCCCGGCGGTGCTCGTCGGTGACCCGCCGGATGGTGCCGGACTGGGCCCGGGCCCGACGGTGCACGACGAGCGTGGGCAGCCCGCGCACCACGTCCACGAAGTGCCCGGCCAGGCTGCCGAGGCTCCGCCACTGCTGCTCGGCGCGGTCGCGGGTGGCCAGCCCGACCAGTGCCGCGAACACCGGCACCAGCGGCAGCGTGGCCACCACGATCGCCGCGGACAGCAGGTCCTGGGAGCCGATCGCCACCAGGGTCAGCGGCGGCAGCACGAGCGCGACGACCAGCGCCGGCAGGTAGCGGGTCAGGTAGGGGTCCACGGCGCCCACGCCACGGGTGACCAGCAGCGCCAGCTCGCCACCGCGCTGCTGCGAGAGACGGTCCGCCGGCAGGTCCAGGACCGCTCCCACCAGCCGGCGGCGCAGGTGCGAGGTCACCGTCGACGACGCGCGCGCCGCGCACCGGTCGGCGACGTACGACGCCAGCGCGCGGGCCGCGACGACCAGGACCGCCAGCGCCGCGGCGAGCGGCACCCGGTCGACCTGGCCGTGCGCGACGACGACCAGCAGGTGCGCCACCGCGAACGCCTGGGCGACCAGCAGGCCGCCGCCGACGAGCTGCGCGGCCACCACCCCGGTCAGCGACGGGGAGGCCGGCCCGAGCAGCGGCAGCAGCCGTGGGTCGAGCGGCCTCATCCGACGGGCACCGGGATGTGGTGCGTGGCGATGCGCTGCCGGAACACCCAGTAGGTCCAGCCCTGGTAGAGCAGCACGAGCGGGGTGAACACCGCCGCGACCCAGGTCATCACGGTCAGCGTGTAGTCCGTCGCCGAGGCGTTGGTGGTGGTCAGGGACCAGGCGGGGTTCGTCGAGGACGGCATCACGTCGGGGAACAGCGCCGCGAACAGGCCCGCGACCGCGAGACCGATCGTGAGCATCGTCGCGACGAACGCCCAGCCCTCCCGGCCGAGCCGCGCCGCGACCAGCCCGGCGACGAGCGCGGCGGCGGCGACCAGGAACAGCACGGCCGAGGCGACGCTGCCGGTGAGCGCCTGGGTCCACGCCAGGAACGCCACGGCGGCCACCGCCGCCGCGGCACCCAGCCGCACGGACAGCTCCCCGGCCCGGTGCCGGATCTCGCCGTCGGTCTTGAGGGACAGGAAGTTCGCGCCGTGCGTGAGGAACAGCAGGGTCGTGGTCACGCCCCCGAGGAGGGCGTAGGGGTTCAGCAGCGTGAACAGGTTCCCGGTGAACTCCTTGTCCGCGTCGATGGGCACGCCGCGCACGATGTTCGCGAACGCCACGCCCCACAGCAGCGCGGGCACGAACGAGCCGACCACCAGCAGCACGTCCCAGCGCCGCCGCCAGTCGTCGTCGTCGCGCTTGGAGCGGTACTCGAACCCCAGGTTGCGCACGATCAGGGCGAGGAGGATCAGCAGCAGCGGCAGGTAGAACCCGCTGAACAGCGTGGCGTACCACTCCGGGAACGCGGCGAACGTCGCCCCACCGGCGACCAGCACCCACACCTCGTTGCCGTCCCAGACCGGGCCGACGGTGTTGATCATCACCCGGCGCTCGGTGTCGTTGCGGGCCAGCACCGGCAGCAGCATGCCGACCCCGAAGTCGAAGCCCTCCAGGCAGAAGTAGCCGATCCACAGCACGGCGATCAGGCCGAACCAGACAGTGGTCAGTTCCATCGCGTTCTCCTCGTTCTCGGTCCGGTCGGCTCAGTAGGCGTAGGCGAGCGGCCGGTCGCGCGGGTCGCCCTCGTCGGTCGGCGCGACCGGAGCGGGGTCCGCCCCGGCGCGCACGATCTTCAACGTCAGCCCGATCTCGACGATCGCCAGGACGCCGTACAGCAGGGTGAGGGTGACCAGCGAGGTGAGCACCTCGCCGGCCCCGACGCCGGGGGAGACCGCGCTCGCGGTCGTCATCAGCCCGAACACCGACCAGGGCTGCCGGCCCATCTCGGTGAACAGCCAGCCGAACGAGTTCGCGCCGAGCGGCAGCAGCGGCAGGGCGATCCCCACCCACGCCCAGCCGCGGGAGACGGGGACGCCGCCGCGGCGGGTGCGCCACAGCACCAGCGCGGCCAGGGCGGCGGCCACCAGGCCGAGCCCGATCATCAGCCGGAAGCTCCAGTAGGTCACCGGGATCACCGGCGTGTAGCCGCCGGCGGAGTAGTAGGCCGCGCCCGGGTCGGCGCCGTAGGTCTGCTGGTACTGCGCGCGCAGCTCGTCGATGCCCTCGACCCGGCCGTCCCAGGTGCCGGTGGCGAGGAAGGACAGCACGCCCGGCAGCTTCACCGACCACTTCTCCTGGCTGCCGTCGAGCGACCCGATGGTGAGGATCGAGAACGAGGCGGGCTGCTCGGAGTGGTAGAGCGCCTCGGCCGCCGCCATCTTCATCGGCTGGACCTCGGTCATCACCTTGCCGGAGACGTCCCCGGAGACCGCGACGCCGAGACCGGCGACGAGCAGCACCACCGAGGAGAGCCGGATCGCCGTGCGGTACATCGGAAGGTCCTCGGCCGGCGTCGTACGACGGACCGTCAGCCACAGTGCGACGCCGAGCATGAACGCCGCACCGGTGAGGTAGGCGGCGAGCACGGTGTGCGGGAAGGTCACGAGCTGGACCTTGTTGAACAGCACGGCCGCGAAGTCGTTGAGCTCGGCGCGTCCGGTGCGCGGGTTGTAGGAGTAGCCGACCGGGTGCTGCATCCAGGAGTTCGCGGCGAGGATGAAGTAGGCCGAGAGCAGCGTGCCGACGTGCACCACCCAGATGCAGCCCGCGTGGACCGCGCGCGGCAACCGGTCCCAGCCGAAGATCCACAGGCCGAGGAACGTGGACTCGAGGAAGAACGCGAGCAGGCCCTCGATGGCGAGCGGGGCGCCGAAGATGTCGCCGACGAAGCGCGAGTAGGCGCTCCAGTTCATCCCGAACTGGAACTCCTGCACGATGCCGGTCGCGACGCCGAGCGCGAAGTTGACCAGGAAGAGCTTCCCGAAGAACTTCGTCAGCCGTAGCCAGTGCTCGTGCCCGCGGCGCACCCACAGCGTCTCGCAGACCGCGACCAGCGCGGAGAGCCCGATGGTGATCGGCACGAACAGGAAGTGGTAGACGGTGATGATGCCGAACTGCCAGCGTGCGAGGTCGAGAGGGTCCACGGCCCTGCCTTCCGGTTCGTCGAAGTGATCCCTCCCGATCCTGGGAGCGCGCACACCGGCCGGACAGGGACCAATGACCCTCGCGCGGGCGCCGGAGGTCCCCAGGGCAGGGCGGCCGCACCGGCCGGCGCGCGTCCCCACGTTCGTCCCGGCCCGCCGGGACCTTGTGCCCTTCCAGGTCTGCGGGCGCCCCCAGCAGCCTGGAGGCAACCACACAGACGGGACAGCAGGATGACCGTTCACGAGCGCCTCCCGATCCTCGTCGCCGTGGGCGACTCCGACGCCCACGACGCCGCGCTCCGCTTCGCTGCCGAGCAGGCCGTGCGCGAGCACCGCCCGCTCCGGCTCGTGCACGTGCTGCCGTCGTCGGCCGGGGGGGATGTTCCCGGAGCAGATGCTGGTGAGCTTCGAGGCGGCCACGCTCGTCGCCCAGCAGCTGCTGACCGCCCAGGTCGAGCGCGCCGAGGACCTCGTGCGCGGTCAGGTCGCGGTGGACAGGACGCTGCGCCGCGGTCCGGTCGTCGAGCAGCTGCTCGAGCTGTCCCTCACCGCCGACCGGGTCGTGCTCCAGCACCGCCAGCAGGGCAAGGTGCGCCGCGTCTTCACCGGCTCGGTGTGCGCCGGGATGGCCGGCCGGGCCGCCGTACCGGTGGTGTCGGTGCCCGAGCTGTGGGTTCCGTCCGACCGGCCACCGGAGGTGCTGGTGGGCCTGGACGGCTCCGGTGACCACCGCGCCCTCCTCGCCCACGCGTTCGACGAGGCCGACCGTCGCAACGCCGCCCTGCGGGTGCTGCACGCCTGGTTCGTGCCGGCGATGTACGACAACGTGATCGTGGACCGGGTCGCCCAGGACGAGTGGGAGGAGTCCGCGAGCCGGATCGTCGACGTCGAGCTGCAGCCCTACCGCCGGGCCCACCCGAGCGTGGACGTGCGGATCGACGTCGTGCACAAGCGCCCGGCCGACGCCCTGGTCGAGCGCGCCGGGCACTGCACGCTGCTCGTCGTCGGCCGGCGCGGCGCCGCGCACGGGCTGACCCACCTCGGGTCGGTGACGCGTGCGGTGATCCGTGAGTCGCCCTGCCCGGTCACCATCGTGGCGCCGGCCGCCGTGGGCACCTCCGGCCGCGACGAGGCGGCCGTCGAGGAGCCGGTGATGTCCCCATGAACCCGGTGCCGCCCACGCCCGACGAGGTCGACGAGATCCTCGAGCTCGCCTGCCGCGCGCCCAGCGTGCACAACACCCAGCCCTGGTCCTGGCGGGTCGCGGGCGGCCTGGTCGAGCTGTACGCCGACTTCCGCCGTCAGCTGGTGTACGCCGACCCGACCCGTCGCGACCTGATGCTCAGCTGCGGTGCCGCCCTGCACCACTTCCAGGTCGCCGCCGCCGGGAGGGGCTGGGCGACCAGGGTGCGCCGGCTGCCCGACCCCGGCGACGAGCGGCACGTCGCGACCGTGCTGCTGCGCCGGGCGCGCAGCTCCAGCGACTCCGCCGAGCTGCTGCGCGCGATCGTGGAGCGACGTACGGACCGGCGCCGGCTGTCCTCGTGGCCGGTGCCCGCCGAGCGCCTCAACAGCCTGTCGTCGACCGGCAGCGTGTGGGGCGCCCAGGTGCTTCCGGTCTCCGGCGAGGCGGCCCGCGAACGCCTGCACCGGCTCACCGAGCGCGCCGACGCGGTGCAGCGCGGCAACCAGAGGTACGTCGCCGAGCTGGCCGCCTGGACCGGCACGTCCGGTGCCCAGGGGGTGCCCGTCACGCACGTGCCCACCCGGGTCGGCGCCGACACCGCGGACCCGCTGAACCGGCGCTTCCCGGGCGGCGCGCTGGCCGACCCCGAGGTCGACCCCGGCGACGCCGAGGACGGCATGCTGCTGGTCTGCACGTCCTCCGACGACCCGATCTCCCGGGTCCGGGCCGGGGAGGCGCTCAGCGCGGTCTGGCTGCAGGCCACCCGCGAGAACCTGTCGGTGCTGCCGCTGAGCCAGGCCGTCGAGGTCGACGAGACCCGGCGCGAGCTGCAGGTCGACGTCCTCGGGGACCTGGCGTTCCCGCAGATCCTGCTGCGCGTCGGCTGGCTGCCGACCACCCGCAGCAGCCTCGACCCGACCCCGCGCCGTCCCGTCGACGAGGTGCGCATCCGGTCCTAGCGGCCGGTCGGCGGTGGCTCACCGTCCGAGCACCGTGCAGACGCAGGCCCGGTTGCCCTCCGGGTCGGCGAGCACCACGAACGAGGGCGCCTCGGAGTCGTCGACCACCCGGCCGCCGGCGGTGACCGCGGCGGCGATCCGCTCGTCGGCGACGTCGTGCGGCACCCACACGTCGAGGTGGAAGCGCTGGCGGGGCGTCTCGTGGGCGTCGGTGTCCTGGAACCACAGCAGCGGGACCTGCCCCGTGGGGTCGACGACGTCGTCACCGTGGTGCGCGTCGGTGCTGCCGGTGAGCAGCGCGGCCCAGAAGGGGCCGGCCGCGGCGACGTCGGCGGTGTCCAGCGCGAGCTCGACCTCGGCCAGGCCCGCGGGCTCCGCGGGAACCCCGAGGCCACGGGCGATCTCGCTGACCCGGCGGGCGAGGTCGACGTCGCGCGAGGTGATCGCCCCGACGTCGTGGCTGACCAGCCGCAGGTCGACCCGGGGGTAGGTCAGCGTGACGTCGGGATGGTGGCCCGCGCTCTCGGCCGCCTCGCCGACGGCGGCGACGAACGCGAGGCCGGTCGCGAAGTCGCCGGTGCGGAACCGCGCGAACAGGGCCTGGGAGAGCCTGCGCCAGTCGGTCAGGCCGGCGTCGAGGATCTGCTGGTTGGTGAGCTTCTCCATGCTCGCCAGTATGGTCCCGGGCACCGACAGCCGTCAGGACCCGCATCCGGCACGGCTGGGTCAGAACGGCTGGGTGACCCGCACCCCGCTGACCCCCGGGACGGTCGCCGCCAGGGTCTCCGCGAGCGCCCGGGCCCTGTCTCCCACCGGTCCGTCCACGGTGACCACGCCGTCCTGCACCGCGACCGTCCAGTCCATCCCGACGGCGCGGTACAGGTCGTCGATCTCCCGCTCGAGCCGCTCGTCGGCGCGGGCGAGCACGTGCACCACGTCGCGGCGGCTGAGCATGCCCAGGACGTGCAGCCCGTCGTCCACGACCGGGACGCTCTTCACCGAGGTGCTGGTCATCAGCTCCACGGCCTCGGCCACGTCGAGCTGCGGGCCCACGGTGACGGGGTGGTGGTTCATGACCTCGCCCACCGTCCCGGGGCGGGACGGCTGGGCGGGCTCCCGGCTGATGTCCAGGTGGCCGCGCGGGTCGCCGGCCACCGCGTCCCGGACCAGGTCGGCCTCGCTGACCACGCCGACGATGCGGCCGTCCGGCCGCACGACCGGCATCGCCGTGATGGTGTGCTCGTCGAGGCGGCGCAGCGCCTCTCTCGTCGACGTCTCCGGGTGCACGGTGATCGGCCACTGGGTCATGACCTCACGGACCAGCATGGCTGACTCCTCTCGGTGGTACGTCGACGAGGTTGGTGTGCAGCTCGTCGTACGACGACGGGGACGGCGGCAACGGCGCCTCGGGCACGACCAGCACGGGGCAGCCGGCCGAGCGCAGGCACTCCTCGCGCACCGAGGCCCGCGACCGCTCCGCGCCCCACGGGCGCTCGGTCGCGCCGAGCACCAGCAGGGCGGCGCCCTCGGCGGCGCGGACCAGCACGTCGGCGGGCTGCCCCTCGACGATCACGGCGGTGACCGGGGGCTGGACGCCCACGACCCGGGCGGCCCGTGCGGCCACCGCGGACTGGGCGCGCAGGGCCCGGCGCCGCGCGGCCCGCGAGAGCACGAAGCCGCCGTCGTGGTGCCCGGGGTCCCGCCACGACCAGGCGGTCACGACCTCGACGACGAGCCCGCGGTCCCGGGCCTCGAGCAGCCCGGCGACGAGCGCGCAGACGCTGGCGGCAGACCCGTCCACGCCGACGACCACGGTGCCGGACCGGTCGGAACTCATGGCGGCCTCCTCTGGCTCTGCCCCCAGCCTGGGCGCCCTCCGCCCGCGTCGGAAGGGACCTTCGCCACGACTAGGGCCTACCGATGGCCCTCGGCGGCGCCGACCGTCCCCGCCACGCTGGGGAGGACGGGTACCGGCGCGCGAGGAGGACGGTCATGCAGCGGAACGAGCACGCCGTACGGGTGGTCGTGGGGGTCGACGGGTCGGAGCGGAACCTCGCGGCGGTCGAGTGGGCGGCAGGGGAGTCCCGGGACCGCAGCCACCGGCACCTGCGCTGCCGCAAGGTGCCGCACCACGCGACCTGCCCGGTGGCCGTCCAGGGAGCACCGTGCCCGAGCTGATCCGGCTGACCGACGCCGAGTGCCGCTGGCTGCTGGCCGCCAACGTGGTGGGCCGGGTCGGCTTCGACGCGGGCGCCGGCCCGCGGATCCACCCGGTGAACTACGCGATGGACGGCGACGCGGTGGTGCTGCGGACGGCCGAGGGCTCCGAGCTCGCCGGTCTCGCGGACCGGGGCGCGGCGCCGGCGGGCCCGCTGGTCGCGTTCGAGGTGGACCACGTCGACTACGACCGGCACCAGGGCTGGAGCGTGCTGGCCGTCGGCCGGGTGAGCCGGGTCGTCGACGCCGCCGACCTGGAACGCATCGCCCGCGAGTGGTCCCCGCGGCCGTGGGCCGGCGGCGAGCGGGAGGTCGTGCTCCGCGTCGCCGTCCTGGAGCTGACCGGGCGGCGGCTCGGCAACGACTGGCCGCCGACGACCGGGTCGCCGGTGAACCGCACCCTCTGAGCCTGCGGTGAGCCGCTCGAGGGCCTCAGCCCGGGAACAGCCGACGGCCGGTCACCGAGGTGCCGGGCACGTGGACGAACAACGACCGGGTGCCCTCGGCCCACGGCACGGGACGTTCGTCGCGCAGCAGCGCGTGCACGTCGTCGACGAACCCGGCCGTGCCGCGCACCAGCACGCTCCAGCCGGACTCGGTGAAGTCGTCGACCTCGTCGACCTCGAAGCACGCGGGCCTGCCGTTCAGGTGCTGCGCGATCGAGTTGTGCGGGGCGGTGCGGAACAGCACCCCGCCCTCGTACGGCACGAAGTTGACCGGGAGCACCACCGGCCCGTCGGCGGTGCAGAACGCGACGCGGCCGACGGACCGGCCGGTGAGCAGCTCGAGGCACTCGGCGCGGTCGAGCTCGGTGATCCGGCCGTGCACCCATCCTGGTGAGGTGGTCATGGTGGGCTCCTAGATCATCGGTCCCCACGCGTCGCCCGAGGGCCGCGCGGAGGTGGGCTCGGTGCGGGCGGTGGTGGAGAGCGGCACGACGGCGACCGGGGTGTCGGCACGGTGCAGCACCGCGCGGGCCGTCGACCCGAGGCGGAGCCCGCGGTGCCGCGAGGCGGGCGTGTGCCGGCCCACGATCAGGAGCTGGGCGACCTTCCCGGCGTCGAGGACCGCGTCGCAGGCCCGCTCGGCCGCGGTGGTGGCGACGACCTCGACGTCGTCGTACTCCTCGCGCCACGGGACCAGGTGCTCCTCGAGGGCCGCGGTGATCCGGCTGCGGAAGTCGGCGATGTCGGTGGGCGACCAGCCGTAGAGGGCCGGGATCTCCCAGGCGTGCACGACGACGCAGGGGACGCGCAGCCCGCGGGCCTGCTCGAGCGCGAACCGCAGCACGGCGGTGTCGCTGTCGTCACCGAGGGTGGTGCCGACCACGACGGGCGCCGAGGCGTGGCTCGACGGCGTCCAGCTGTCGGGCACCACCACCACAGGCACGGGGGAGCGGCCGGCCAGCGCGATCGACGTGCTGCCGAGCAGCGCGCGCCCCAGCGTGTGCAGCCCGCGCCGCCCGACGACGAGCATCCGGGTGTCCTCCCCGGCCGCGTCGAGCAGCACCGCGGTGGGGGACCCGGCGGTGACCTTGGGCGGCAGCGTCGCGACGTCGGCGCCGAGCCGGTTGGTGAGCCGGGTCATCGACTCGCGCGTGGTGGCCTCGGTGTCCCCGCCCACGTAGACCTGGGCGCTCCCCGGAGCAGGACCGACCAGGGTCGGGCACGCGCTGACCACCTGCAGCAGGTCGTGGTGCCGGGCCGCCTCGGCGCTCGCCCACAGCACCGCACCGGTGCTCTGGTCCGCGAGCTCCAGGCCGACGGCGATCCGCGCGCGGCCGGTGGGGGTGCTGCCCGCACGGCTGGTGCTGGTCTGGGTGGTCATGGTGTGCTCCTTCGCTCTCCGGACCTCCATCGTGCGAGCCGCCCGGCCGCACCCGCCAGGGAGGACGGTCCTGCACACAGGGACCAAGGTCCCGTGACGGCTGACTAGGATGCGGACCGGAGACCGGACGAGGGAGCGCGATGGGTTCGTCGAGCAACGAGGGGCCACCGAGCCCGTCGTCCGTGCTGCCGCCGCTGTCCGGGGCCGGCCTCGACGACCTGCTGCGCGAGCTGCTGGCCCGCGTCGACGGCGTGGTCCAGGACCAGCGTCGGCTGCGGCTGCTGCTCGACGCGGTCGTGGGCATCGCCGCCGACCTGTCGCTGGACAGCGTGCTGGCCCGGATCGTGCAGGTCGCCAGCGAGCTCGCCGACGCGAGGTACGCCGCGCTCGGTGTGCTGGGCGGCGGCTCCGAGCAGCCGCTGCGCGCGTTCATCCACCACGGCATCAGCGAGCAGCAGGGGGAGCAGATCGGCGACCTGCCCTCGGGGCACGGCCTGCTGGGGCTGATCATCGACCGCCCCGAGCCGCTGCGGCTGCACGACATCGCCGAGCACGCCGCGTCGTACGGCTTCCCGGAGCACCACCCGGAGATGCGCTCCTTCCTGGGCGTCCCGGTTCGGATCGGCGACCGGGTGTTCGGCAACCTCTACCTCACCGAGAAGGCCGGCGACGGTGACTTCACCGAGCAGGACGAGGCGGTCGTCGTGGCGCTGGCCGCGGCCGCCGGCGTGGTCATCGAGAACGCCCTGCTCTACGAGGAGGGTGCCCGGCGCGAGCAGTGGCTGGAGGCCACCGCGGAGATCGCCGGCTCGCTGGTCGGCGGGGTCAGTCGCGTGGACGCCCTGCAGACGGTGGCCGACCGGGCCCGGCAGATCGCGTCCGCCGACCTGGCCACGGTGGTGGTGCGCGCCGAGGGCGACCACCTCGAGGTCGAGGTGATCTCCGGCGCGGCCACCCCCGAGCCCGGGGTGGACGCGCCGCTGAGCGTGCACTCCACCCTGGCCGGCACGGTGATCGCGACGGGCGAGACGGTCGTCGTCGAGAACGTCCTGACCGACGACCGGGTCGCGCGCCACGTGCTGCCGGACCACTGGCCCCCGACGCTCGGCCCGATGGTGCTGGTGCCGCTGCGGACCCCCGACGGCATCGAGGGCGTGCTCACCCTGGCGTGGACCCGCGACCGGGTGACCGCCTTCCGCGGCCTCGACGTGCAGATGCCCGAGCGGTTCGCCGCCCAGGCCGCGCTGGCCCTGCAGGTCGACCGGGGCCGGGAGGACCGCGAGAAGCTCGCGGTCTTCGAGGACCGGGACCGGATCGGCCGCGACCTGCACGACCTGGTCATCCAACGGCTGTTCGCGATCGGCCTCGGCCTGGAGAACACCGCCCGGGTGGCCGAGCAGCCGGAGGTCGCCGACCGGGTCGCCGCCGCCGTCGACGACATCGACGAGACCATCAAGGACATCCGGCGCTCGATCTTCGCGCTCAGCGTCGCCGCCGACTCCGCCGACGTGCGGGCGATGGTCGGCGACCTCGTCGAGCGGGCCGCCAAGGTGCTGGGGTTCGCCCCGACCCTGCGCTTCGAGGGCCCGGTCAACAGCGCCGTGTCCTCCCGGACCGCCCCGCACCTGGCCGCGGTCCTGGGGGAGGCCCTCACGAACGTCGCCCGGCACGCGGACGCCACCCGGGCGTGGGTGCACCTCGCGGCAGGCCGCCAGGTGGTGCTGACCGTCGGCGACGACGGCCGCGGCATCGCCCCGGACGTGACGCAGAGCGGGCTCCGCAACATCCGCGAGCGGGCCGAGGACCTCGAGGGCACCTGCTCGATCGAGTCGGCACCCGGCGACGGGACCGTCGTCACCTGGACGGTCCCGGCCGGCTGAGGACCTAGGTCCCGCGCCGCGGGCCCGAAGGACCTCCTCCTGTGGGCGGCACAGGTCTACCGTGAGCGCCATGACTGCCGACTCCTCCGCGACCAACGCCGAGCCGAGCGCCTCGGATCCGATCCGGGTGTTCCTCCTCGACGACCACGAGATCGTGCGGCGAGGCCTCAAGGAGCTGCTCGAGAGCGAGGGCGACATCGTGGTCGTCGGCGAGTCGGGCCTCGCGCAGGAGGCGACCCGGCGGATCCCCGCGCTGCGACCCCACGTCGCGGTGCTCGACGGCCGGCTCCCGGACGGGTCGGGCATCGACGTGTGCCGGGAGATCCGCTCGAAGAACCCCGAGATCGCGGCGCTGATCCTCACGTCCTACGACGACGACGACGCGCTGTTCTCCGCGATCATGGCCGGCGCCGCGGGATACGTCCTCAAGCAGGTGCGGGGCAACGACCTCGTCGAGACCGTACGTCGCGTGGCGGCCGGCCAGTCCACCCTCGACCCGGGCGTCACCCAGCAGGTGCTGGACCGGCTGCGCCGCGGGCCCGAGGAGGACCCGGCCCTGGCGCCGCTGACCACGCAGGAGCGCCGGATCCTCGAGCTGATCGGCGAGGGCATGACCAACCGGCAGATCGGCGAGGCGATGTTCCTGGCCGAGAAGACCGTGAAGAACTACGTGTCGGCGCTGCTGTCCAAGCTCGGTCTGGAGCGACGTACCCAGGCGGCGGTGTTCGCGGCCAAGCACCTCGGGCACTGACAAAGGTCCCCTCATGTCCTGACTTCCTCCCCTTCCCGGGGCCTCCGCGGTCCGACAGCCTGAAGGCGTCAGACAACCGGGCTTCGAGCCCAGAGGAGGGCACCATGAGCAGCATCCGTCAGCACCGGGACCGCCAGGACGAGAGCAGCACCCGTCTCCCGGACCCGAGCTTCGTGCACCCCGAGCTGGTGGCACCGGAGACCGGTGCGCAGCGGGTGGGTCGCTACGCCTTGGCCGCCGCGAGGCTCAGCCTGGGCTGGGTGTTCCTGTGGGCCTTCCTCGACAAGGCGTTCGGCTTCGGCCACGAGACCGCCCACGCCGACGCGTGGATCCGCGGCGGCAGCCCGACCAAGGGCTTCCTCGCCTTCGGTGCGGCCGGCCCGTTCAAGGGCTTCTACCACTCGATCGCGGGTGCCGCCTGGGCCGACTGGCTGTTCATGGCCGCGCTCCTCGGCATCGGGCTCGCGCTGATGCTGGGCGTGGCGATGCGCATCGCGGCCGGCAGCGGCGCGCTGCTCCTGGTGATGATGTGGACCGCGGTCCTGCCGCCGGCGAACAACCTGTTCATGGACGACCACCTGATCTACGCGATGGTGCTCGTCGCGCTGGCGGCGCTCGGGGTGGGAGCCACGATGGGGCTGGGCCGGCAGTGGGAGCAGCTCCCGATCGTGCAGAAGCACCACTGGCTCCAGTAGCCGGGAACGCACCAGAGGGCCGGGTCGGCAGACCCGGCCCTGCTGCTGCGCGGAGGGGTCCTTGGTCCCCTCCGGTCGTGGCCACGGACCCTGCCGTACGGCGCCGGGCGCGACGACGCTGGAGCCATGAACACCACCATGAAGCAGGGGTCCGTCGTCGTCGGCGTGGACGGGTCGGCCGGCAGCGGCGCGGCCCTCGAGTGGGCCGTGGCCTACGCGCAGCAGCGCCGCCGGCCGCTGCTGCTGGTCAACGGGGCCGGCGACCCGCGCAAGAGCAGCTCGTTCATCGGCATCGACGACGCCCGGCACGATCTGCGCATGGAGGCACGGCGGGTCACGGACCAGGCCCTCGCGGTGGTGCGGCGGCTGGCACCCGACCTCGACGTCGAGGTCACCACCCCCCTGCACGACGCCCGCCAGGCCCTGCTGGACCTCACCGAGAAGGCCTCGATCCTGGTCGTCGGCACCCGCGGGCTCGGGCCCGTCAAGGCGCTGCTGCTCGGCTCGGTGAGCACCGCCCTCGCCGCGCACGCCGAGTGCCCGGTGGCCGTGGTCCGGCCCGCCGAGCGCGACCAGGACGGCCGGTCCCCGGTCGTCGTCGGCGCCGACGGCACCGAGGCCTCGACCGCTGCCCTCGAGCTGGCCTTCGAGCTGGCCTCCACCGACCGCCGCCCGCTCGTGGTGGTGCACAGCTGGTCCACCAACGACACGTTCGTCGACCTCGCGTCGTACCAGCAGCGGGTCGACGCGGTCGAGGAGCACTCCCGGATGCTGGCCGAGTCGCTGTCCGGCTACGAGGAGAAGTACCCCGACGTCAGCCTCGAGCGCCGGCTGCCCGACGCCGGCCCCCTCGACACCCTGGTCGACCTGTCCGCGACCGCCGCCGCCGTGGTCGTCGGGTCGCGCGGGCGCACCGGCCTGCACGCCCTGGGCGGCTCGGTGAGCCGCGCGGTCGTGGAGCACGCGCACTGCACCGTCGTCGTCGCCCGCCCGTGACGGGGCCGTGAACCACCTCGAGCAGAAGGAGATCGTGATGAGGGCACTGGTCGTCTACGAGTCGATGTTCGGCAACACCGAGCGGGTGGCGCGGACGGTGGCCGACGAGCTGTCCCGGTCGATGGAGGTGGACCTCCGCGAGGTCTCGCAGGCGCAGGCCGCGATCCACGACCTGGCCGACATGGTGGACCTGATCGTGGTCGGCGGTCCCACCCACGCCTTCTCGCTGAGCCGCCCCAGCACCCGGGAGGAGGCCCTCGGGCGCGGCGCCACCCAGGGCTCGGCCGAGGTCGGGGTGCGGGAGTGGCTCGAGGCGCTGCCCTGCGGCCCGCACTCGGAGAGCCTCGCGACCTTCGACACGCGCGTCACCAAGGTCCGGCACCTGCCGGGCTCCGCGGCCAAGAAGGCCGAGCGGATCTCCCGGTCGCACGGCTACCCGCGGGCGCTGTCCCGGGAGAGCTTCTACGTCGCGGACGTCAACGGTCCGCTGCTGCCCGGCGAGCTGGACCGGGCGCGGGAGTGGGGACGGGACCTCGCGCTGCGGGTCGCGGACCTGGCGGAGGGCCGCCGGCAGTCCCAGGCGACCTGACCTACGTCCCCGAGGGGGCGTAGGGCACCGGCAGCACGTGCGCCACGACGCAGTACGGCTCACCCTCCGCGGTGTGCACGCTCGCGGCGAACACCTCGACCGCCAGCGTGCCGCCGTCGGCGTGCACGTAGCGCTTGAACACCCGGTGCTGGTTGACCAGCCCGGTGCGGACCTCGGCGAGGTTCAGGGCGTCGTTGCGGAGGTCGTCGGGGTGCGTGATGTCCGCGACGTTCATCCGGAGCAGCTCGGAGACCGACCGGCCGAGCAGCTCGGCGAGCGCCGGGTTCACGCGCAGCAGCCGACCTTCGTAGTCGCTGAGCGCGATGCCGATCGGGGCGCCGCTGAACGCGCTGCGGAACAGCTCCTCGCTGTCGGCGAGCGCCTTCTCGCGGTCCACGGTCGAGGTCACGTCGGAGAGCACGCAGAGGATCTCGCGGACGTCGCCGGAGGCGTCGTGCATCGGCTGCACGATGCCGCGCAGCCAGCGGGAGGTGCCGTCCTTGTGCGCGACGCGCAGGGTCGCCGGCCCCTCGTCGTGGCCGTCCCCGAGCAGCTCCCCGAGCGGGCGGCCGACGACCTCCGACGGCATCCGGCCGAGCATCCGCCGGCAGGACGCGGACACGTAGGTGACGCGACGGTCCCGGTCGGTGACCACCACGAGGTCCTCGCTGCCGGAGAGCGCCACCGGGGCCGGCGTCGACGTGGCCAGCAGCGGCGAGCCGCCCGCGGTCTGCGGCGACCCCGACGCGGGCGCGGGGACCGGCCGCCCGAACAGCCAGCCCTGGGCGGTGTCGCAGCCCATCGACACGAGCTGCTGGGCCTGGTCGAGGTCCTCGATGCCTTCGGCGCACACCCGCAGCCCGAGCGTGTGCGCGGCGTCGATCACCAGCTGCACCAGCACGGCGTCCTGGGCCTCGGTGGCGACCCGGCGGATCAGCGAGCGGTCGATCTTGACGGTCTGGAGCGGCAGGTTGCGCAGCAGCGTGAGCGAGGAGTGGCCGGTGCCGAAGTCGTCGAGGGCGAACTGGACCCCGAGGTCGCACACCCGCCGCAGCACCGCGGCCGCGTCGGCGACGTCGGTGACGATCGCGGTCTCGGTGACTTCCAGGCACAGCCGTTCCGGGCCGAGCCCGCTGTCGCCGAGGGCGATCTTCACGTCGTCGACGAACATCGGGTCGCGCAGCTGGACGGGGGAGACGTTGACCGAGACGACCAGGTCGTCCGGCCACGAGGCCGCCTGGCGGCAGGCCCGGTCCAGCACCCAGCGGCCGAGCTCCACGATCAGACCCGTGGACTCCGCGAGCGGGATGAACTCGTCCGGGGGTACGGCGCCGAGCTCGGCGTCCTGCCAGCGGGCGAGCGCCTCGACGCCGACCATGGAGCCGTTCGAGAGGTCCACGACAGGCTGGTAGTGCAGGCACAAGCCACCCGTGAGGATCGCCTCACGCAGTCGTGCCTCCATGGCACCCGGGTCCACGACGTTCTCCTGCCCAGGCCTCCGGTGCGCCGTCAGGGGGGTTCGGCGTCGGAGAGCGCTGACTCTCAGGGCACCAGCATGGCCCACTTCAGGGCGCCGTACCCGCGATATCGCCGGTTTGGTGGGTCCCGGTTCAGGAGGCGAGCGCGTGCTCCGGGTCGCGGGTCGCGGACCGGGTGGCCGCGCGGCCGGTGCGCACCGTCGCCGGGGCGCCGCACCAGCAGGTCAGCAGCACGGTGATGCCGTGCTCGTCGTTGATCATCCCGGTGACCTGGGAGGCGAAGAGCAGCTGCCGCTTCCCGCACGCGGGGCAGTGGTGGTCGAACATCAGGGCTCCTCCTCCGGATCGGGTGGTGGACGGGTCCTGCGACCCGTCCCGGGACCAGCGTAGGCAGCGTCTAGGTCTAGCGGTAGCCTCTCTTTCCTGGCTCTACCCAAGGGAAATCCTATGGCTACCATTCATCAGCTGCGCTGCTTCCATGGCGACCTACGAGCTGGGGTCGCTGACCGCGGCCGCGGACGAGCTCGGCTACGCCCAGCCCTCGGTCTCCGAGCAGGTCCGGTTGCTGGAGCGCGGCATGGGGGTGTCGCTGTTCCGGCGGGTCGGCCGCGGGGTGGTGCCGACCGAGGCGGCCGAGGCGCTGCGTCCGCACGCCGGGCGGACCCTGGCCTCGGTGGAGGCCGGTCGCCAGGCGGTCTCCGAGGTCGCCGGGCTGATCACCGGCACGGTGCGCTTCGGGACCTTCGGCACCGCCCGGCTCTACTTCGGGGCCCAGCTGGTGGCCGACCTGCTGGCCCGGCACCCCGGGGTGCGCGTCGAGCTGGTCGGGCAGAACTCGGTGGCCGTGCAGGAGGACCTGCACCGGGGCCGGCTCGAGGCGGCGCTGATCGCGATCCCGCTGGCCACCGAGCGGATGACCGTCACGCCGGTGGCCCGCGACGAGCTGGTCTTCGTGAGCAGCGACCCGGACAAGCTGCGGAAGCCGGTGAGCGTGGCGACGCTGGCCCGGGCCACCCTGGTGATGGCCGAGACCAGCTACCGCGAGACGGACTCGGCCCGCCGGCTGCTGCGCGAGGCGCTGCAGCGGTCCGGGCACACCCTGCGCACCAAGATCGAGGTCGAGGACGTCGAGACCGCCGTGGAGGTGGTCGGGCTGGGACTCGCCGACTCGGTGCTGCCGCGGGGTGCGGTCGAGCAGCTCGCGCCGCGGCTGGCGCCCGGGGTCGGCTGGGTGTCCCTGCGTCCCCGGGCCTACGAGACGATGGCGGTGGTGCACCGCCAGGACGCCGAGCTGTCCGCCGCCGCCCGGCTCGTCATCGAGCTGGCCACCCAGCGCGTGCAGGCGGTCTGCGAGCCGGTGCACGCGACCCCGGCGCGCCGGGCGGACTAGCGGCCGGTCGCCCGCGGGTGTGGTGACATGTCCCCGTGCCCGACCTGGACCGCACCCGCCTGCCCCTCGACCTCCTGCGCGACCCGGTGCGGGCGGTCCGGCCGCCGACCGGGGCGCCGAACGTGCTGGTCGTGGTGGTCGACGACATGGGCTTCGGGGCGTCCAGCGCGTACGGCGGCCCGTGCCGGATGCCCACCGCGGACCGGCTCGCGGACACCGGGCTGCGCTACAGCCGGTTCCACGTCACCTCGCTGTGCTCGCCGACCCGGCAGGCGCTGATGACCGGGCGCAACCACCACTCGGTGGGCATGGGCGTCACCTCCGAGATGGCCACCTCCGAGCCCGGCTACACCGGCTACCGGCCGGCCAGCGCGGCGACGCTGGCCCAGGTGCTCGGGGGGCAACGGCTGGAGCACCGCGGCGTTCGGCAAGTGGCACCAGACCCCGCCGGTCGAGGTCAACGCGTCCGGGCCGTTCACCCGCTGGCCGACGGGCGAGGGCTTCGACGCGTTCTACGGCTTCATGGGCGCCGAGATGAACCACTGGTACCCCCAGCTCTACGACGGCACCACGCCGGTGGAGCCGGACCGGCTGCCCGAGGACGGCTACCACCTCACCGAGGACCTGGTGGACCACGCCGTCGACTGGGTCACCGCGCAGCAGGAGCTGACCCCGGACAAGCCGTTCCTGTGCTACCTCGCGCTCGGCGCGACCCACGCGCCCTTCCACGTGGCGCCGGAGTGGATCGAGCGGTACGCCGGCGCGTTCGACGACGGCTGGGACGTGCAGCGCGAGCGGACCCTGGTCCGGCAGAAGCAGCTCGGGCTGGTGCCGGAGGACGCCGAGCTCGCACCGTGGGCGGAGGGGGTGCCGCACTGGGACGAGCTCGACCCGGTCGCGCGCCGGGTGGCCGCACGGTTCATGGAGACCTACGCCGGCTTCGCCGAGCACGCCGACCACCACGTGGGCCGGCTCGTCGACCGGCTCCAGCACCTCGGCGTCCTCGACGACACGCTGGTGCTCTACCTGCTCGGCGACAACGGCGCCTCGGGGGAGGGCGGTCCCGAGGGGACGATCCGCGAGCACCTCGTCGGGCACGGCTTCGCCGACGACGTGCCGGCGATGGACGCGGTCCGCGACCGGATCGGCGACGCGTCGACCTACGGCATCTACCCGGTCGGCTGGGCGCTGGCGATGAACACCCCGTACCAGTGGACCAAGCAGGTGGCCTCGCACTTCGGCGGCACGCGCGACGGGCTCGTCGTGCACTGGCCGGCCGGCATCGAGGCCTACGGCGAGGTGCGGCACCAGTTCCACCACGTCATCGACGTGCTGCCCACCGTGCTCGACGCCTGCGGGGTGCCCGCGCCGGCGACGGTCGACGGCGTCCCGCAGCAGCCGGTCGAGGGCACGTCGATGCGCTACTCCTTCGACGACGCGAGGGCCGCGGACCGCCGTACGACGCAGTACTTCGAGATGGTCGGCAACCGGGGGATCTACCACGACGGTTGGACCGCGGTGACCCGGCACGGGACGCCCTGGCTGATGGTCGGGGCGCAGCGGTCGTTCGACACCGACGTGTGGGAGCTCTACGACACCCGCACCGACTGGACCCAGGCCCACGACCTCGCGGCGCAGCACCCGCAGCTGCTGGCCGAGCTGCAGGGGGTGTTCGCCGCAGAGGCGGACAAGCACCAGGTGTTCCCGCTCGACGACCGGGTCACCGAGCGGGAGAACCCGGCCGTCGCCGGCCGGGTCGACCTGCACCACGGCCGCACCTCGCTGCGGTTCGGCCCGCGGGCCGGCCGGCTGACCGAGGAGGCCGCCCCGAACGTCAAGAACCGCTCGCACACCGTGACCGTCCAGGTCGCGGTCGACGGTCCCGCCGAGGGCGTCCTGGTCGCCCAGGGCGGCCGGTTCGGCGGCTGGTCGCTCTACTGCCACGACGGGCGGCTCTGCTACGCCTACAACCTCCACGGTCGCACCCTGACCACGGTGCGGGCCGACCGGGTGCTGGAGCCCGGGGAGCACGAGCTGCTCCTCGACGTGGCGTACGACGGGGGGCCGCCCGGCGACGGCGCGGAGGTCGCGCTGGTCGTGGACGGCGCCGAGGTCGGTCGTGGCCACGTGCCGGCCACCACGGCCTACTACTTCAGCTTCGACGAGACCTTCAACGTCGGCGTGGACCGTGGCACGCCGGTGACCGACGACTACCCGCCCGTGCGCAACGCGTTCACCGGCACGCTCTACGGCGTCCGGGTCGACCTCGCCCCGCAGGTCCCGCTCGACGACGCGGGCCGGCAGCGGGTCGTCACCGCCACCCGCGACTGAGCCCGTTCAGGCCGCGTCGTCCAGCCGGAAGCCGACCTGCTCCAGGACCCGCTCGACCCGCCGTCGCTCGGCGTCCAGCTCGACGCCCGGCGGCAGCACCGCGAGCAGGTGCTCCACCGACAGCGAGTCGCACGCCTCCGCGAGCACCAGGTCGTAGGCGCGGCGGCGACCCTCGAACTGCGCGAAGGACACCCCGCCCTGCTGCACGTGCCGGAAGCCCAGCCCGAGCCGCTGCGCGTCGCGGGCGATCAGCTCGATCGGCCGTCGCGGGCGGGCCGGGACCGCGGCCGGCGGGAGGGGCCGGCCGAGCCGACCGGAGAGGCGCCGCCGGAGCTGCCCCAGCCGCTGCGGACCCAGCACGGAGACCGTGACCACCGCCGCCAGCAGCGCCACGCCACCGAGGGGTTGCGCGTCCATCCTTCGATGGTAGGTCGGTGCTCACCGTGCGCACCAGGCTGCTCGCTAGGCTCGGAGCACGCCACCGGGAGGGAACCCCACCATGAGCCCCGCATCGAGCACCGCACTCGTCCGTCCGCGCCACCGCGTCATCGCCGGGGTCTGCGCCGGGATCGCCGACCGCTTCGGCTGGTCGCCCAACCTGGTGCGGTTCCTGTTCCTGCTCAGCTGCATCCTGCCGGGACCGCAGTTCCTGGTCTACATCGTGCTCTGGGTGACGATCCCCTCCGAGTAGCGAGTGGCGGCCGGCACCCGCGGCGGGCAGAGTGGCGGCCATGAGCTACCAGCTGACCGTCATCTACCACCACCCCGAGGACCCGGCCGCGTTCGACGCGTACTACGAGTCGACGCACGCCCCCCTCGCCTCGAAGATCCCCGGCCTGCGCAGCTACACCTCGCAGAAGCCCGGCCAGGGGCCCGAGGGGGACCCGGCGGAGTACCTCGTCGCGATGCTCGTCTTCGACGACCAGGCCGCCTTCGGGGCCGGCATGGGCAGCGAGCAGGGCCGCGCGGCCGGCGGTGACGTCGCCAACTTCGCCACCGGCGGGGTGACCATGCTGGCCGGTGAGGTCACGACCTACGTCTAGCTAGTCGCGGTTCTTGGTGCGGGGCTTCGTGCGCTCCTTCGCGGCGCCCGGGCTCCGCGCCGGCGCGCTGGCGTCCGGGGTGATCTCGATCAGCTTGCCGCTGATCCGGGTGCGGTCGAGCAGCGCCAGGGTCTGCGGCGTGAGGTTCGCCGGCAGCTCCACGATCGAGTGGTCGCCACGGATGTCGATGTGCCCGAAGTCCGAGCGCTGCAGGCCGCCCTCGTTGGCGATCGCGCCGACGATCTGCCGGGGCTCGACCTTGTGCCGCTTGCCCACCGAGATGCGGTACGCCGCCATCGGCACGTCCGAGCGGGGACGGCGCGGGCCCTTCGGGGACTCGCGGCGCGGGGGCCGGTCGCCCTGGTCGCGGCGCTGGCCCTTCTCGTGGTCCCAGCCGCCGGCCCTCTCGCGCTTGCCCTCGAACACCTTGGGCGGCGTCTCCGGCTCCGGCTCCATCAGCAGCGGCTGGTCGTCCTGCATCAGCACGGCCAGCGCCGCCGCGATGTCGGTGGCCGGCACGTCGTGCTGGTTCTCGTAGTCGGTGATCAGGTCCCGGTAGAACCCGACCTGGTCGGAGCCCAGCGCCTCGGTGATCGAGTCGCGGAACTTCGCGACCCGGGTCTCGTTGACGTCCTCGACCGTGGGCAGCCGCATCGGCGTCAGCGGCTGCCGGGTGGCCCGCTCGATGGACTTCAGCAGGTGCCGCTCGCGCGGGGTGATGAACGAGATCGCGTCGCCCGCGCGGCCCGCGCGTCCGGTGCGGCCGATCCGGTGCACGTAGGACTCGGTGTCGGTGGGGATGTCGAAGTTCACGACGTGCGAGATGCGCTCGACGTCGAGACCCCGGGCGGCGACGTCGGTGGCCACCAGGATGTCCAGCTTGGCCTCGCGCAGCTGGTTGATGGTGCGCTCGCGCTGGGCCTGCACGATGTCGCCGTTGATCGCCGCGGCCGAGAACCCGCGGGCCCGCAGCCTCTCGGCGAGCTGCTCGGTGACCTGCTTGGTGCGGACGAACACGATCATGCCCTCGAAGTTCTCGACCTCGAGGATCCGGGTGAGGGCGTCGACCTTCTGCGGGTAGCTGACCATCAGGTAGCGCTGGTTGGTGTTCGCCGACGTCGTGGTCTTGTTCTTGACGGTGATCTCGGCGGCGTCGGTGAGGTACTTCTTGGAGATCCGGCGGATCTGCGGCGGCATCGTCGCGGAGAACAGCGCGACGTGCTTGTCGTCGGGGGTGTCGGACAGGATCTTCTCGACGTCCTCGGCGAAGCCCATCTTGAGCATCTCGTCGGCCTCGTCGAGCACCAGGAAGCGCAGCTCGGACAGGTCGAGCGTGCCCTTCTCCAGGTGGTCCATGATCCGGCCCGGCGTGCCGACGACCACGTGCACGCCCCGGCGCAGCGCGGACAGCTGGACGCCGTACCCCTGGCCGCCGTAGATCGGCAGCACGTGCAGGCCGGGGAGGTGCGCGGCGTACCGCTCGAACGCCTCGGAGACCTGCAGCGCGAGCTCACGGGTGGGCGCGAGGACCAGCGCCTGGGGCGTCTTCTGCTTGAGGTCGATCTTGGACAGGATCGGGACCGCGAAGGCGGCCGTCTTGCCGGTGCCGGTCTGCGCCAGCCCGACCACGTGGCGGCCCGCGAGCAGCGCCGGGATGGTCGCGGCCTGGATCGGGGACGGCGACTCGTAGCCGACGTCGGAGAGCGCGCGCAGCACCCGCTTGTCGATCCCGAGCTCCGCGAAGGTGACGCCGGGCTCGGTCTGGTCGTTCTCGTTCTCGTCCTGCGGGGGCATCCCGCAAGCGTAGTGCCGCGCAGATGCGCCCGGAACCTCGGTGGAGCACCACGGCCCGGGCTACCGCCGGGACTGCGACCCAGGTCACGCGTGCGAGGGTGGAGCGCATGTCCTTCTCCCACTTGTCCCACCTCGAGTGCTCGAGGACCGGAGCCCGCTACGACGCCGACCAGGTGCAGGGCGTCAGCGACGTGGGCGCCCCGCTGCTGGTGCGCTACGACCTCGACGGGGTCCGGGCGAGCGTCACGCCGGCCGAGATCGCGGGGCGGCCGCACGACCTGTGGCGCTACCACGAGGTGCTGCCGGTCCGGGACCCCGCGCACGTGACCACCCTCGGCGAGGGCATGACGCCGCTGCTCCCGCTCCCGTCGTACGGCGCCCACATCGGCGTGCCCGGGCTGCTGATGAAGGACGAGGGCCTGGTGCCCACCGGCAGCTTCAAGGCGCGCGGCGCGGCCGTCGGCGTGTCCCGGGCCCGGGAGCTGGGCGTCGAGGCCGTCGCGATGCCCACGAACGGCAACGCCGGGGCGGCCTGGTCGGTCTACGCGGCCCGCGCCGGCCTGGGGTCGCTGATCGTGATGCCGGTGGACGCCCCGGAGATCACCCGGCGCGAGTGCGTCGTGTCCGGCGCCGAGCTCTACCTGGTGGACGGGCTGATCAACCACGCCGGTGCGCTGGTCAAGGCCGCGGTCGCCGAGCGGCCCGGGACCCAGGAGGTCTCGACGCTCAAGGAGCCCTACCGCATCGAGGGCAAGAAGACGATGGGCTACGAGATCGCCGAGCAGCTCGGCTGGCGGGTGCCCGACGTGATCCTCTACCCGGCCGGGGGCGGTGTCGGACTGATCGGGATCCACAAGGCGATGCTGGAGATGCGCGAGCTGGGCTGGATCGGCGCCAAGCTGCCCCGGCTGGTCGCCGTGCAGGCCGACGGGTGCAAGCCGATCGTCGACGCGTTCGACGCCGGGCTGGACGAGAGCACGCTGGTCGAGGGCACGCACACGCTGGCGTTCGGCATCAACGTGCCCAAGGCGCTCGGAGACTTCCTGGTCCTGCAGGCCGTCCGGGAGTCCGGCGGCACGGCGGTGGCGGTGACCGACGAGGAGATCCTCACCGAGCTCGGCGAGCTGGCCACCCGGGAGGGCGCGTGGGTCTGCCCGGAGGGCGCGGCCTGCTTCGTCGCCGCCCGGCAGCTGCGCGAGCGCGGCTGGATCGCCGAGGGGGAGGAGGTCGTGGTGCTGAACACCGGCACCGGCCTGAAGTACCCCGACACGGTGAGCGTCGACGTCCCCACCCTCGCCCGGGACGGGGCCGTGCCCGCCCGCTGACACGCCGGTCCGGGTGCTGGACCCGGCTCCTCGCGGCCGCTAATCTCTATAAACTCAGTTGAGTTACTTTGGTTAGGGTACGATGGGAGGAAGAGGTGGACATGGCAGAGACGCAAGCGACGGACGTGCACCAGCACCTCTGGCCGGAACCCCTCGTCGACCGTCTCCGCGCCCGCTCGCGCGTGCCCTACCTGCGGGGCTGGACCCTCTTCACCCGCGACGAGCTGCCCTTCGAGGTCGACCCCGCCCACCACGACGTGCGCACGCGGGTCGCGGCGGACCACGCCGACGGCATCGGCCGGGCCTGCGTCTCGCTGTCGGCGCCCCTGGGCATCGAGAGCCTGGAGCGCCCGGAGGCGGACGCACTGCTGGCCGCCTGGCACGACGGCGCCCGGGCGTTGCCGGCGCACTTCGCCGCGTGGGCCTCCGCACCGACGACCGACCCCGACCTCGACGAGCTCGCAGGCCTGCTGCGCGAGGGCTTCGTCGGCGTGCAGCTCCCGGCCACCGAGCTGCTCACCCCCGACGCCTGGGAGCGTCTGGGGGACCTGCTGCGGGTCGCGGAGCGCGCCGACAAGCCGGTCTTCGTGCACCCCGGGCCCGAGCCGGTGCGCGCGTCGGCAGGCGCCCTGCCCGCGTGGTGGGCGCCCGTCGTCGGCTACGCCACCCAGATGCAGGCCGCCTGGTGGGGCTGGCAGGCCGCCGGAGGTCGCGAGCTGTTCCCGACGCTGCGCGTGCTCTTCGGGGCCGGCGCCGGGCTGGCCCCGGTCCACCACGAGCGGCACGTCGCCCGCGGCGGCGACTCGCCGACCATCGACCCCGGCCTGTACGTCGACACGTCGTCGTACGGTCCGCAGGCGCTCGACGCCCTGGTCCGGGTCCTCGGCATCGACGTACTCGCGCTGGGCAGCGACAGGCCCTACGCCCGTCCCCTCGACCGGCTCCTCGGCGACGCGGCCACCCACGCCATCCGGGTCGTCAACCCGGTGCGACTCCTCGACGGACACCACACGACGCAGCACCAGGAGAGAGTGGAGGGACGGACATGGCCCCGAGCCAGCTGACCGCAGCACTGCCCGCGCACCGTGCGGTCGACTACGCACCCGAGGCCGGGCGTCTCACCCTGGACGACCTGCCCGCCCGGGACCTCGACTACGAGGAGCTCCGGCAGCTCGCCGCGTCCATCGCGTCCGACCCGGACTCCTGGGCGCACCTCGTCGGCTTCGACGACCAGGAGCGGGTGTACGCCTCGCTGCACCGCGACGCGCACGTCGACGTCTGGCTGCTGTGCTGGACGCCCGAGAACGACACCGGCTGGCACGACCACGACATCTCCTCCGGTGCGGTCGCGGTCGTCGCCGGCGAGCTCGTCGAGAACAACCTGACCGTGGGCTCCGGGGCGCTGGAGACCCGGATCGGGGCCGGCAAGGCCTTCTCCTTCGGCCCCGAGCACATCCACCGGCTCAACGGCGCGCAGGCCGGCTCGGTCTCGGTGCACGCGTACTCCCCGCCGCTGTGGCGGATGGGCCAGTACGCCGTCAGCGACGCCGGCGTCCTGCGCCGGGTGTCGGTGTCCTACGCCGACGAGCTCCGCCCCCTCCCCCTGACGAGCCACCCACCCGGGCCTGAATCAAGCCCGACCCGGGCCAAAGTCAAGCCCGACCCGGGCCTGAGTCAAGCCCGACCCGGGTCGGGGTGACATCAGGCCCGGGTCGGCGTTACTTAGGCCCCGGGTCGGGGTGGTGTGAGGCCCGGGTCAGCCTCGGGCCAGGCCGGGGGCGGGGCTGGCCGCGGGGACGAGGTCGTCGAGGGTCCGGGCGCCCGGGATGCCCGAGCCGCGCAGCCAGAGCACGCACAACGAGCCGCCGACGGCCGCGAACCACAGCGTGGGGCGCAGCCCGACCAGGGTGGCGAGCAGCCCGCCGGTGAGCGCACCGAGCGGCCGGATGCCGTAGTTGACCGCGGAGAACGCCCCGGACACCCGGCTGCGCAGGTGGTCAGGGATCACCGTCGCCATCACGGAGTTCAGGTTGACGTCGTAGAGCATCACGCCCAGCCCCGAGAAGAACTCCGAGACCACCAGCAGCCCGATCCGGGACCACGAGGGTCCGGACGCGAGCGCCAGGATCGCGATCGAGGCCGGGAACATCACCCCGCCGACGATCGCGGTGCGGCCCACCCCGAACCGGCCGGACAGCACCGGGGCGGCAATGGCGCCGAGCAGCGCCCCGACGGCGCCGATGCCGAGGCCGAGACCGATCATCCCCGCGGACAGGTCCAGGCCCCGGCTGGCGAAGAGCACGACCAGCGCGCCGGAGGCGAAGGTGAAGTAGTTGACCGTGGTCGCGCAGCCGAGGATGCCGCGCAGCACCCGGTCGTGCAGCACGTAGGACAGACCGGAGCGGGCGTCCTGCCACAGCGTCGCCGGGGTCGCGCCCTCCTCCTCGGCGGGGCCGGGCGTCGGGGTCCGGGTGATCTTGACCCGGGCGATGAGCAGCGCCGACCAGAGGAACGACACGGCGTCGGCGAGCAGCGCGACCGGTGCGGACAGCGCCTGCACCAGGACGCCGCCCAGCGCCGGGCCGGCGACGAACGACGCCGAGCGGCTGGCACTCAGCTTGCTGTTCGCGTCGAGGTAGTCCGCCCGGTCGACGAGCAGGATGAAGAAGGACGGGTACGTCGTGTTGAACAGCACCGCCGCCGCGCCGGTGAGGAGCGCGACGACGTACAGCTGGACCAGCGTGATGCCGTCGAGCGCGAACGCGACCGGCACGGTGAGCAGCAGCGCCGCGCGCAGCAGGTCCGCGACCACCAGCAGCCGCTTCTTGTGCGGCTGCCGGTCGATCCAGGCACCGACGAACACCGAGGCCAGGTTGGGCAGCCACACCAGCGCGGTGAGCACCGACACCTGGGCCGGCGTCGCGTGCAGGACGAGCACCGCGATCAGCGGGAACGCCAGCTCGGAGACGCGGTCCCCGAGCTGGGACACCGTGTCGGCGAGGAAGAAGGACCGGAACGACCGGTCCCGCAGAAGCGACCGCCGGACGGCGGTCGACGAGTCGCTGCTCACGATGTGTCCCCCCTGGTGCCTCACGTGGCGAGCAGCATAGGTGCGACCTGCCCGGCTTGTCTTGGGTGTCGGTCGTCACCGCGCGTCGGTGAAGGGGTGCGCGGACGCGGACCACGTCGTTCGGCCCTTCCGGTGGGCAGGTGGACCTTCGGCCCTGGGAGGACCCGCAGGTCGGGGGACAGCCTGGGAGCAGGCGCCCCCGCCTCGGGGGTGCGTGCCCGGAGGTGACCGCCGTGACCCGCTTCCTGAACCGCGCGGACGCGGGCCGACAGCTGGCCTCGCACCTCACCCACCTCGTCCGGGACCACCCGCTCGTGCTCGGTGTGCCCCGCGGCGGGGTGGCGGTCGCGGCCGAGGTGGCCGCCGAGCTCGGCCTGCCCCTCGACGTGCTGGTGGTCCGCAAGCTCGGCGTGCCGGGCCAGCCCGAGCTGGCCATGGGGGCGGTGGGCGAGGAGGGCGTGCGGGTGCTCGACGACCGCGTGCTCCGCTCCACCCGGGTCGACCCCCGCGAGCTGGCCGAGGTGGAGCGCCGGGAGCGCGCCGAGGTCGTGGCCCGGGCCCGGCGGTTCCGGGGCGCCGCCGCCGCGACGTCGCTGCGCGGCCGGGTGGTGGTCGTCGTCGACGACGGGATCGCCACCGGGTCGACGATGCGGGCCGCCTGCGCCGTGGCCCGGGCTCGGGGCTCCCGGCGGGTGGTGGTCGCCGTGCCGGTGGCCGCGATCGGTGCGCTCGCCCAGGTCGGCGAGGAGGCCGACGACCTGGTGTGTCTCGCGTCGCCGGAGCCGTTCGTCAGCGTCAGCCGGTGGTACGCCACCTTCGGCCAGGTGCCCGACGAGGACGTGGTGCTGATGCTCGCGGCCGACCGGGTCCGGCCCGGCCCGGGCGTGCCCTGACCCGCTCAGCTGCCGCGCAGCCCCGGGAAGTCGTCGTCCTTCCACTCGCGGGTGCCCGCCCCGAACTGCGCCGACCCGGCGGCCAGGTCGTTCTCCCGGCCGCGCAGCTCGACCCGGCGGATCTTCCCGGAGATCGTCTTGGGCAGCTCGAAGAACTCCACCCGCCGGACCCGGAGGTACGGCGCCAGGTGCTCGCGTGCGTACTTCAGGATCTCGTAGGCCGTCTCCTCGGTCGGCTCGTAGCCGGGGGCCAGGGCGACGTACGCCTTGGGGACCGCGAGCCGCACCGGGTCGGGCGCGGGCACGACGGCCGCCTCGGCCACCGCCGGATGCTCGATGAGCACCGACTCGAGCTCGAACGGGCTGATCTTGTAGTCGCTGGCCTTGAACACGTCGTCGGTGCGCCCGACGTAGGTGATGTAGCCGTCCTCGTCCCGGTTGGCGACGTCGCCGGTGTGGTAGAAACCGCCGGCCATCGCCTCCGCGTTGCGCACGTCGTCCCCCCTGGTAGCCGGTCATCAGCGACAGCGGACGGCCGTGCCGGCCGGAGAGGTCCAGGCAGAGCTCGCCCTCGCCGACGCCCTCGACCAGCTCGCCGGTCAGCGGGTCGACGAGCACCACCGGCAGGCCCGGCAGCGGCTTGCCCATCGAGCCCGGCTTCACCGTCGTGCCCGGCGTGTTGCCGACCTGCGCGCTGGTCTCGGTCTGCCCGTAGCCGTCGCGGATCGTCAGCCCCCACTGGGCCTTCACCTGCTCGATGACCTCCGGGTTCAACGGCTCGCCGGCGCCGATCAGCTCGCGCAGCGTCCCGGGCCCGCCGGAGAGGTCCGAGGTGATCAGCATCCGCCACACGGTCGGCGGCGCGCAGAACGACGTCACCTCCCGCTCGCGGAGCTGGCCGAGCAGTGCGGCCGCGTCGAAGCGCTTGTAGTTGTAGAGAAAGATCGTCGCCTCCGCGATCCACGGCGCGAAGAAGCAGGACCACGCGTGCTTGGCCCAGCCGGGGGAGGAGATGTTCAGGTGCACGTCACCGGGGCGCAGGCCGAGCCAGTACATCGTGGCGAGGTGGCCGACCGGGTAGGACACCTGGGTGTGCTCGACCAGCTTGGGCCGCGAGGTCGTGCCGGAGGTGAAGTAGAGCAGCAGCCGGTCGCCGGGCGCGGTCCCCGGGTGCGGGCTCGGCGGTACGGCGGCGGCGTACGCCTCGTGCAGCTGCTCGGTGGTGAGCACCGTGTAGTCGCCGGGCACCGCCTCGAACTTGGTCGCGTCGACCGGGTTGCAGACCACGAAGCGCGCACCGCCGCGCTCGATCCGGTCGGCCAGGTCGGCCGGCCCGACGGCGGTGGTGGTCGGCATGATCACGGCCCCGAGCTTCATCACCGCGAGCATCGTCTCCCAGAGCTCGACCTGGTTGCCCAGCATCACGATCACGGCGTCCCCGCGGCCCACGCCGTGCCCGGCCAGCCAGGCGGCGACCTGGTCGGAGGCCACCGCCATCTCCGCGTACGACCGCTCGGTGGAGCTGCCGTCCTCCTCCACGATCACCAGCGCCGGCTTGTCGTTGCCCCGGGCGATCGCGTCGAACCAGTCGACGGCCCAGTTGAAGGTGTCCCCAACGTCGGGCCAGCGGAACTCGGCGTGCGCCCGGTCCGGGTCCTCGCGCAGGTCGAGCAGCAGGTCACGGGCGGCGCGGTAGCTCTCGGTGACGTTCACGGCTCAGACTCTGGCACCGGTCACGCGCGGACGCCACCACCGTACGGCGAGGTCGCGACGGCATAGCGCTGCACGAACGTCCGCAGCATCCGGGGAGGCTCGAAGACCCGGCCGGCCCGGGCCATCTCCTTGACCGACTCGGCCTGGTCGGGCTCGAAGTAGCCGGCGTGCTTGTAGACGTCGATGCGGGTGCAGAGCCCGTGGATGTCGAGCTCGGGGTGGAACTGGGTGGCGTAGACGTTGCGCCCGACCCGGAAGGCCTGCACCGGGCAGCCCGGCGAGGAGGCGAGGTGCACCGCGCCCGGCGGCAGGTCGCGGATCGCCTCCTTGTGCCCGACGAACGCCTCGAACGTGTCGGAGAGGTCCGCGAGCAGTCCGTCGGCGCGTCCCGCGCCGGTGAGGGTGACCGGCACCCGACCGATCGGCTCGCTGTACGTCGCGTCGACCGACCCGCCCTGGTGGCTGCCGATGACGCCGATGCCGTAGCAGGCGCCGAGGAACGGGAAGTCGCGGGCGACGACGGCGTCGAGGAGCGCGGCGAGCTCACCCTCGACCCGCTGCTGCACCGGCGACTTGGCGGCGGGCGGGTCGCTGGCGTTGAACGGCCCGCCGCCGAGGAAGATCCCCGACCAGGCGTCGAGGTCGACCGGCCCGAGCGGCCGGCGCTCCAGCCGCACCCGGTGCAGAGACGACTCGTCCAGTCCCGTGAAGCCGAGGAAGGCGTCGTACTCGTTGTCGGCCGCTGCGTCCTCGTCACGCGTGCCCAGCAGCAGGAAGGGCTTCACACCCCCGACCCTAGCCGTCTCCGGAGTCTGGACACTGGGTTTCCGTCCGCGACGCCGCGGGCACAGCCTCCTCATGGCTGAGCAGGCGGAGAAGAAGGACGGGTCGTTCGCGACCGTGCTCCTGGCGGGCGGGGCGAACCTCGCGATCGCGGTCGCGAAGCTCGTGGCAGGCGCCCTGACCGGCTCGTCGGCGATGCTGGCGGAGGGCGCGCACTCGGTGGCGGACACCGTGAACCAGCTGTTCCTGCTGACCGCGCTCTCGCGCAGCAAGAAGCCGGCCGACAGCCGTCACCCGTTCGGCTACGGCATGGAGCGGTACTTCTGGTCGCTGCTCGCCGCCGTCGGGATCTTCGTGCTCGGCGCCGGGTTCTCGATCTACGAGGGCATCCACTCCCTGGTCCACCCGGCGCCGGTCGAGTCGCTGATGGTCGCCTACGTCGTGCTGGGCGTCTCGTTCCTCTTCGAGGGCGCGTCCTGGCTCAAGGCGCTGATGCAGCTGCGCAGGGAGGCGGGGGAGCGGCAGATCGGGCTGTTCCGGCACGTGTTCACCACCCCGGACCCCACCGCCAAGACGGTGGCGTTCGAGGACACCGCCGCGCTGATCGGGCTCCTGCTGGCCGCCGGGGGCATCACCGCCCACGAGCTGACCGGATCGGGCATCTGGGACGGCATCGCCTCGATCGCGATCGGCGTGCTGCTCGTCGGGGTCGCGGTCTCCCTGGGGTCGGCGAGCAAGCGCAACCTGATCGGCGAGGCGCTCCCGGAGGCCAAGCGGCAGGGCCTGACCAAGGTCATCAACGACTCGCTCGGCGTCGACGTGGTCGTGGAGCTGCTGACCATGCGCCTGGGCCCGGAGGACGTGCTGGTCGCGGCCCGGGTCGACGTCGACGACTCCGCGTCGGGGGGAGACGTCGAGCAGGTCGCCGACGACGTCGAGCGGCGGATCCGGGAGGCCTACCCGGAGGTCCGGCACGTCTTCCTCGACCCCACCGCCGCGACGAGGGACGGCACCCACGCCCCCAGCGCCTGACCGGTCCCCGGACGGCGGTGTCCGGAAAGGTGCATGATCCCACCTCGGGATGGGTATCCGCCTCCGCAGGACGTCAGCGTGACGCCACGGAGGAGGATCGCATGGCCAGCGGAGTGGAGACAGGGCGGATCACCACGAGCATCCCCGCCCGGATGGACCGGCTTCCCTGGGCCAAGTGGCACTGGATCATCGTGCTCGGGCTGGGCACCGTGTGGATCCTCGACGGCATCGAGGTGACGATCGTCGGGTCGCTGTCCGACGCCCTCAAGCCGGAGGGCACCGGCCTCGGGCTGAGCAGCTCCGACATCGGGCTGGCCGGCGCGGTGTACGTCGCCGGCGCCTGCCTCGGCGCGCTGTTCTTCGGACAGCTCACCGACCGGTTCGGCCGCAAGAAGCTGTTCATGCTGACCCTCGGCGTCTACCTGGTCGGCACCGTGCTGACCGCCTTCTCGATGAACCCGCTGTGGTACTTCGTCTGCCGCGCGATCACCGGGGCCGGCATCGGCGGCGAGTACGCCGCGATCAACTCCGCCATCGACGAGCTGATCCCCGCGAAGTACCGCGGCCGCATCGACATCGCGATCAACGGCTCGTTCTGGGTCGGCGCAGGCGTCGGCGCCCTGCTCACCATCCCGCTGACCGACAAGACCGTGATCGACCCGGAGATCGGCTGGCGCGCGGCGTTCGCGCTCGGCGCGGTGCTGGCGCTCGGGGTGCTGCTGGTGCGCCGCAACGTGCCGGAGAGCCCCCGCTGGCTGTTCATCCACGGCCGGGAGGAGGAGGCCGAGCGGATCGTCTCCGAGATCGAGCACACCGTCGAGTCCGAGTCGGGCAAGAAGCTGTCGACGGTCTCGGACACGCTGACCATCCGGCAGCGCAAGACGATCCCGCTGACCACGATCGCCAAGACCGTCTTCACGCTCTACCCGAAGCGCACGGTGCTCTGCCTGGCGCTGTTCATCGGCCAGGCGTTCCTCTACAACGCCTTCTTCTTCACCTACGGCGACAGCCTGTCCACGTTCCTCGACGTGAAGCAGACCGGCTACTACATCGCGGCGTTCGCGGCCAGCAACTTCGTCGGTGCCCTGCTGCTCGGCTCGCTGTTCGACACCGTCGGCCGGGTCAAGATGATCGCCGGCACCTACATCCTGTCCGGGGTGCTGCTCGCGGTCGCCGGGTTCATGCTCGGCGACCTCACCGCGCTGACGCTGACCATCTTCGGCATGGTGATCTTCTTCTTCGCCTCCGCGGGTGCCAGCGCGGCGTACCTCACCGCCAGCGAGGTGTTCCCGATGGAGACCCGCGCCCTGTGCATCGCGTTCTTCTACGCCGTCGGCACGGCGGTCGGCGGCATCTCCGGCCCGCTGTACTTCGGCAAGCTGATCGAGGACGCCTCGGCCGCCAAGGACATCACCGGCATCGCGCCGGGCTACTTCATCGGCGCCGCGCTGATGGTGGCCGGCGGCATCATCGCGATCTTCCTCGGGGTGCACGCCGAGGGCGAGACCCTGGAGAACATCGCCAAGCCGCTCACCGCGGAGGACGACGACGGGGCCGGCGGGTCCGGGCACGAGGAGCCCAGCCACCAGCCCGCCTGACCCCGCCGGCACCCACCCGCTGCACGCCAGAGAGGACCGCGCCATGCCGATGCCCCCACCGAAGCCCACCACCGAGGGCCGCCGCGACCGTCAGACCTTCCACGAGATGGGCCAGGTCGTGCGGGCCCTCGAGGCCAACGGGCCCAGCAGCCCGGAGGAGCTGGCGGCGCACGTCGGGGCCACCTACTGGGAGGAGCACCGCTTCCAGCGGGCGCTCGACCTGGCGGTCACCGACGGGCTGGTCTCCCGCGCGGGCGACGGCACCCTTCACCCGGTCTGACGGACGCGGACGACGCTGCGCGCGAGCGTCGCGACGTACCCGAGGGCCAGGACGGCCAGTCCGGCCACCGCGACGGCCGGCAGGCTGTCCCAGGGCCGCTGCCCGAAGGCGGCCACCGCGAGCCCGGCCAACCCGGCGACGACCAGGACGGTCATCGTCGCCACGAGCCGGAGCCGGGTCCGCTCCGGCACGCCGGCCCGCGCCAGCCCCAGCGCGGGCAGGGTCAGCAGCACCATGCCGTGCACGCCGACCGCGTGCAGCAGCACCAGGTCGCCGCCGTGGGTGTGCGGCCGCAGCAGGAGGTACTCCCGGCCCACGGTGGCCGCGGCCGGCCCCAGGTAGCCGACCTGCGGCTCGGCGAACCCGGACGCGAAGGCGCCCTGGAACACCCCGCTCATGTTGGAGATCATCACGAACCCGACCAGGCAGCCCACGAGCAGCACGCCCACCCCGGCGCGGACGCCCAGCAGCACGCTCGGTGGTGCGGTGCTGCCGCGGGTCCCGGTGAGCAGGACGACGAGCCCGGCCAGCAGCACGAAGGCCAGCCCCCCGGCGCCGGCCCGCATCAGCACCGCGTCGAACGGGGTCGTGAAGTTGTAGTGGCTCGGCACCCCGCGCCAGGCCTGCACCGCCATGATCGTGGTCTCCCCGATCCCGAACGCGAGGACGGAGGCGACCACGAGGCGTCGGCGGACCCGGCCGAGGCGGAGCCAGGGGAGGGCCAGCCCGACCGACCAGCACAGCAGCCAGCTGGTCTCGGCGAACGTCGCCGGCTTGCGCAGCGAGACCGGCCCGGTCACCGCGCCGCCGGTGGCGACCAGCGCGACCACGTGCACGACAATCGCCGCGAGCAGCACCCAGCCCGCCCACCACAGTGCCCGGTTCACGGTGATGCTGTCTCCCGATGAGCGGAGGAAATCTCTCCGCTTCAACCTGGCACATCTCCTCGGACCGATGCAAGAGGAAGTGGAGGATCTCCCTCCGGTTTCGCTAGGCTGCCCGCATGGACGTGCCCCGCCGCGCCGACGCCCGCCGCAACCTCGAGCAGCTGCTCGCCGCAGCCCGCGAGGTCTTCGTCGAGCGCGGGGCCGGAGCCCCGCTCGAGGAGGTGGCACGCCGCGCCGGCGTGGGCATCGGCACGCTCTACCGGCGGTTCCCGGACCGGCAGGCGTTGCTCCGGGCCGTCGTGCTCGACGCCCTGGAGCAGTCCCGGGCGTGCGCCGAGGAGGCCGCGAGGGGTGCCGAGGACGGGCTCGCCGGGCTGGCCCGCTACATGCACGCCGTGCTGGACCTCCGGGTGTCGGCGGTCATGCCGCTGGTGCTGGACCGTCTCGACCTCGACGATCCCCCGATGGGGCCGGCGCGGGAGGCGTCCGCCGCGGCGGTCGAACGACTCGTCGACGCGGCCCACGAGGACGGCACGCTGCCGCGGGAGATGACGTTCGGGGATGTCGGCACCCTGCTGGTGCGGCTCTCCCGGCCGCTGCCCGGCCCGATCCCGACCGACCTCGACGTCGAGCTGGCCCACCGGCACCTCGACCTCGTGCTGGCCGGCCTGCGGGCCGCCCCGGGCACGCTCTCCGGCAAGGGCGTCTCCCGCCAGGAGCTCGCGACGCTGCGCGAGCGGGCGGGTCAGCCGAAGATCAAGTAGGCGCCGACCAGGGCCGGCAGCAGCCCGGGCAGCAGCCACAGCGACACCGGGCGGTGCCGGTGGATCAGCAGCGCCGCCTCGAACGCGATCAGCCCGAACAGCGCGGAGATCACCAGCAGGCCGACCTGCGAGACGACCTTGTCCGAGAAGTACGCCGCGACCACGACGCCGGCTGACAGGTGCAGGATCGTCGTGGTGACCAGCACCGACATGACCCACTTCTGGACCGAGCCGATGCTCATCGACTCGCGCCGCGGGGGGCCGCGGCTGCCCCGGGGTCATCAGGTGCTTGCGGACCGTGGGCGGGCCGGACTGGCCAGTGGACATGTCCTCAGGGTAGGCGCTCCCCGGGCCCGCGACCGCCGTACCGTGGCCGGGCGGACGTAGCGTGAGACACATGCCGGACAGCGACCCGCGGAGCGAGCCCTTGGGGGAGCCGCCGCCGGGCCGCAAGAGGGCCTACTTCTGGCTGATGGGCACCTGCGTGGCGCTGATCGTGCTGGCCTGGAACGTGGTGCGCTTCTGGTCCATGCCGGCGGCGGTCGCGATGAGCGTGGTGGCCGCGGTGATCCCGCCGGTCGCGGTGATCATCGCCAACTGGGGCCGCGGCGGTTGAGTCTAGGAGCCGGCGGAGATCTTCTCGATCAGCGCCGTGGTGGAGATCGCCGGCGTGCGGGTGAGGTAGTGCACCTCGCAGATGTCCTCGAACTCGTCGAACTTCCCGGCCCAGTCGTCGCCCATCACGAGGATGTCGGCCCGGTGCTCGAGGATGTACTCGCGCTTGAGCTCGAGGCTCTCCTCCACGAACACCGCGTCGACGGGCTTCAGGGCGGCGACGATCTCGAGGCGCTCCGCCTGGGAGAAGACCGGCGAGCGGCCCTTCTTGCGCTCGTTGAGGGCGTCCGCGGAGACGCCGACGACGAGCCGGTCGCCGAGGGCGGCGGCGCGCTCGATGACGCGGAGGTGGCCCACGTGGAAGACGTCGAAGGTGCCGAAGGTGATGACGGTCTTGCTCATGGCCGAATCCTGTCATGTCCCCGCCGATCGGGCGTGCCCAGGTGGACGGCGGCCTCGGATAGAGTGTCCCGGGTGACGTTCTCTACCGGTACAGTCAACCCGGCGGTGCTCACCGCGCGCAACGCGGTGCTGGCCACCTTCTTCCTCAACGGGTTCGCCTTCGCCACCTGGGCCTCGCGGATCCCGTCGGTCCGGCACGCCCTGGGCCTCGGCCCGGCGCAGCTCGGGCTGCTGCTGCTCGCCGCCTCCATCGGCGCCGTCCTGGCGCTGCCGTCCTCCGGTGGGTCCGTCCAGCGCTTCGGTGCCCGCCGGGTGGTGATGGTGGCCGCCGGGGTGGAGGCCCTCGGCCTGATGCTCGTCGCCGTCGGCGCCGGGGTGCTCGAGACGGTGCCGCTGACCGCAGTCGGCCTGTTCCTCGTCGGGTTCGGCACCGGCACCTGGGACGTGGCGATGAACGTGGAGGGCGCCGAGGTCGAGCGGCTCCTGGGGCGCTCGATCATGCCGCGCTTCCACGCGTCGTTCAGCCTCGGCACGGTGGCCGGCGCCGGTGTCGGCGCCCTGGTCACCTTCGCCGGGCTGGGCATCTCCTGGCACGTCGGCGCGGTCGCCCTGCTGGTGCTCGCCCTCGGCGGCGCCTCCGTGCGCGGCTTCCTCGCCGTCGAGCCGCACGCCGACGACGCGCCGCCGAGCCACGCGCTCAAGGCCTGGACCGAGCCGCGCACCCTGCTGATCGGCGTGATGGTGCTCGCGATGGCCCTCACCGAGGGCGTCGCCAACGACTGGCTGGGCGTCGCGATGGTGGACGGGTACGGCGCACCCGCCTGGCTGGGCGCCGCCGCGTTCGCCCTGTTCGTCGCGGCGATGACCACCGGGCGGGTGTTCGGCACGAACCTGCTCGACACCTTCGGGCGGCTGCCGGTGCTGTGGGGGAGCATGGCGGTGGCCGGCGTCGGGGTGCTGCTCGTGGTGCTCGGCCAGGTGACGGTGCTCGTCGTGCTGGGGATCGTGCTGTGGGGCATCGGTGCCTCGCTCGGCTTCCCGGTGGGCATGAGCGCCGCGGCCGACGACCCGGCCAAGGCCGCCGCCCGGGTCAGCGTGGTCTCCACGATCGGCTACACCGCGTTCCTCGGCGGCCCGCCGCTGCTCGGCTTCCTGGGCAGCCACTTCGGGGTGCTCGAGGCCCTTCTCGTGGTGTCGCTGATCCTGGTGCCCTCGGCGTTCGCCGTACCCGCCGCGCGCAAGCAGGAAGCCGCCGGTCCCGCCCTGTAGGTTCGGCCCCGATGAGCGCCGACATCGTCACCGCCAACCCCGAGCTCGACGAGCAGCGCCGCCGTGCCCTGCGCCGGATGCGGACGCTCGCCGTCTCGCTGCTGCTGCTCGCGGCCGTGGTCTACCTCGCGACCCTGCGCCTCGGGGGCTTCTGGGGGTTCGTGAACGCCGGCGCCGAGGCGTCGATGGTGGGCGCGATCGCCGACTGGTTCGCGGTGACGGCACTGTTCAAGCACCCGCTGGGCCTCCCGATCCCGCACACCGCGCTGATCCCGCGCCGCAAGGAGGAGCTCGGCCGCAGCCTCGAGGAGTTCGTCGGTGAGAACTTCCTGCAGGAGACGATCATCCGCGAGCGCCTGGACGCCGCGCGGCTGAGCAGCCGGGCCGGCGCCTGGCTGGCCGAGGAGACCAACGCCCGGCGGGTCGTCGACGAGGCGGCCGCCGTGCTGCTCATCGGGCTGTCCCGGATCCGCGACGAGGACATGGTCTCCCTGGTCCAGGAGGCGCTGCTGCCGCGGTTCCTGGCCGAGCCGGTCAGCCCGGTGGCCGGCAGCCTGCTGGAGGAGATCGTCCGGGACGGTGCGCACCACGGGCTGGTCGACCTGGCCCTGGAGGAGGCGCACCGCTGGCTGACCCAGAACGAGCAGGTGTTCGTCGAGATCGTGCTGGAGCGGGCGCCCTGGTGGTCCCCGTCGGCGGTCAACGACCGGGTCACCCACCGGCTGCACCTCGAGGTGGTCTCCTGGGTCGACGACATCCGCCGCGACCCGTACCACCACGCCCGGGGTGCCCTCGACGGGGCGCTCGAGCAGCTCGCCCAGGACCTGCTGCACGACCCGGCCACCCAGGAGCGCATGGAGCGCCTGAAGAACCGGGTGCTCAGCCACCCCCAGCTGCTGGTCACCGCGACCTCGCTGTGGAACGCCTTCCGCCGGGCCCTGATGGAGTCCCTGGACGACGCCGACGGGCCGCTGCGCAGCCGCGCGGTCGACGAGCTGCGCAGCTTCGGCGACCGGCTCACCCACGACGACGCGCTGCGGGCCCGGGCCGACCGCTACGCCGCCGACCTGGTGGTCTTCGCCGTCGGGAGGTACGGCGACGAGCTGACCGCCGTGATCACCCACACGGTGAACCGCTGGGACGGCAAGGAGGCGGCCCGCAAGATCGAGCTGCACGTCGGACGGGACCTGCAGTTCATCCGGATCAACGGCACCATCGTCGGCGGCCTGGTCGGCGTGCTGATCCACACCGTCAGCGTGCTGCTCTGACCGGTGGGAGGATGGACTCGTGAGTGCACCCCGAGACGTCCCGATCCGCGAGGACTCGATCCGCCTGGGCCAGTTCCTCAAGCTGGCCGACCTCATCGACAACGGCGCCGAGGTCAAGCCCCTGATGATCCAGGGCGAGGTCGCCGTGAACGGCGAGGTGGAGACCCGGCGCGGCCGCCAGCTCGCGAAGGGCGACGTGGTCACCCTCGGCGGCGAGGCCGTCCGGGTCTCCTGAGGCTCAGGTCAGCGCACGTCGACGAGGTCGACCACGAAGATCAGCGTCTCGCCCGGCTTGATCACACCACCGGCGCCCCGGTCGCCGTAGCCCAGGTGCGGCGGGATGACGAGCCGGCGGCGGCCGCCGACCTTCATGCCCGTGACGCCCTGGTCCCAGCCGGCGATGACCTGGCCGACGCCGAGGCGGAAGGCCAGCGGCTCGCCCCGGTTGTACGACGCGTCGAACTCCTCGCCGGTGGAGTGCGCGACCCCGACGTAGTGCACGTGCACGGTCTTGCCGGCGACCGCCTCGGCGCCGTCGCCCGGGGCCAGCTCGGTGACCTCCAGGTCGGTCGGCGGGGGGCCGTCGGGGAAGTCGATCTCGGGCTTCTCGTGCGTCACGGGGGTTCCTCTCGGACGGGGGCGGATGTGCGGCCCCACATTACGGGAGGCTCAGGTCTGGCTGCTGTGCACGTAGGAGTCGAGCTGGTCACGCTCGAACTGCAGCTCGCTCATCCGGCTCTTCACCACGTCGCCGATGCTCATGATCCCGAGCAGCCGGCCGTCGACGACCACCGGGACGTGCCGGAAGCGCCGCTCGGTCATCACCTCCATCAGCTCGTTGACGGTGGCGTCGGTGCCGCAGGTGTGCACCGGGGAGGACATGATCGAGGAGACCGGGGACTCCAGCAGCGACTCGTCCGCGTGCAGCCGGCGCACCACGTCCCGCTCGGAGACGATGCCGTCGACGCTCGCGCCGTCCTCGCTCACCACGAGGGCGCCGATGTTGTGCTGGGCCAGCAGGCCGAGCAGGTCGCGGACGGTCGCGTCCGGCCTGACCGTCACGACGTCGTGGGTGGGTTTGCTTGCGAGGACCTCTTTGATGCGCATGGGTCGACCTCCCGGCGTTGCTGACACGAGCTCGCGGTCGGAGCAGGTGGCTCAGGGTAGTCACATCGGACCCGGTCGGCTAGGGGCTCAGGTCCCGGCTGCGAGGATGTCCGGGTGCGACGCGAGCTGCCGGTCGGGGTGGGCCCCTGGGTGTGCCCCGCCCTGATGGGCTGGCTGACCGTCGTGCTCTGGCTGGACCGCTCGGGCGGGGGCGGCGGGTTGTGGCAGCAGCGCGGCCTCGGGGTGCTCACCTGGGGGGTGCTGGCGCTGGCGCTGACCCGGGTCAGCCCCACCGTGCGGGCCCAGACGGCGGTCGTCGTGGTGTTCGCGACCGTGGTGGAGTACGTCTTCAGCCCCACGCTCGAGGTGTACACCTACCGCTTCCACAACGTGCCGGCGTTCGTGCCCCCGGGCCACGGCCTGGTCTACCTCTCGGCCTACGCCCTGGGCCACGCCGCGTTCGTCGAGCGGCACCGGCGCACGGCGGTCGGGGCCGTCCTGGTGCTCGGCGGCGCCTGGGCGGCGTACGGCGTCCTGGTGGCCGAGCGGACCGACGTGCTCGGCGCGTTCTGGTACGCCTGCCTGGCGCTGTTCCTGCTCTTCGGGCCGTCGCAGCCGGTCTACGTCGGGGCGTTCGTGGCGGTCAGCTGGCTGGAGATCGCCGGCACGCATCTGGGCACCTGGGCGTGGGGGACCCACGACCCGACCGGCGCGGTGTCGATCGGCAACCCGCCGTCGGGAGCCGCGGGCGGCTACGGCTGGTTCGACCTCGCCGGGCTGCTCGCCGCGCCGCTCGTGCTCCGGCTCTGGGCCCGGGTCACCCGCGACCGTCGGGGTCCGCGGGACCCGCAGGCTCGGCCGGCGGCCGCCGACGTGCGCTGAGGTCGTGCAGCGACCCGTGCCGGCGCGGGGCCACGTCCGGGTCGTGCTCGTCGTCGGGCAGCGAGCCCAAGAACGCCAGGGCCTGGTCGTGCAGCCGGCCGTTGCTGGCCAGCGCGTTGCCGCCGTGGGGGCCGGGGGTGCCGTCCAGGGAGGTGAACGTGCCGCCGGCCTCCCGGACGATCACGTCGAGCGCGGCCATGTCGTAGAGCTCCAGCTCCGGCTCGGCGGCCAGGTCCACCGCGCCCTCCGCGAGCAGCATGTAGGACCAGAAGTCGCCGTACGCCCGGGTCCGCCAGCACCGCCGCGACAGGGCGAGGAAGGCGTCGAGCCGGTCCCGCTCGTCCCAGCCGGAGAACGACGAGTAGGACAGCGACGCGTCGTCGAGGCGGGACACGTCCGAGACGTGGCACTCGGAGGCCTTCAGCAGCGAGCGGCCGGTCCAGGCGCCGCCGTCCTTGGACGCCCACCAGCGGCGCTGCAGCATCGGCGCGGAGACGCAGCCCACGACCACCTCGTCGTCGACCATCAGCGCGATCAGGGTCGCCCACACCGGCACGCCGCGGACGTAGTTCTTGGTGCCGTCGATCGGGTCGACGACCCAGCGGCGCTGGCTGTGCCCGGTCGAGCCGGTCTCCTCGCCCAGGACGGCGTCCCGCGGCCGGGCGCGGGACAGGGTCCGCCGGATGCCCTCCTCGACGGACTTGTCGGCGTCGGTGACCGGGGTGAGGTCGGGCTTGTTCACCACGTGCAGGTCCAGCGCCTTGTACCGGTTCGTGGACAGCGAGTCGGCGTCGTCCGCGAGGACGTGGGCGAGGCGCAGGTCGTCGGTGAAGGAGGTGGGCATGGGCCACAGGCTATGCCCCGCGGGGCCGGTCGCGGCCAGGCGTGCCGGGGGTACTAGCACCATCGGCCACCCGACGGACACTGACGACCCGCCGGTGGACCGCCTAGCGTCGGGGGCATGGAGATCGCCGGACTGCCCCTGCACCCGCTCGTCGTCCACGGGGCGGTGGTGCTGATCCCGCTCACCGCGCTGCTCGCGATCGGGTTCGCCGTGCTGCCCCGGTGGCGGTGGCTGCTGCGCTGGCCGACCGCCGTCGCGTCGGTGCTGGGCATCGCGCTGGGCTTCCTGGCGACCACCACCGGCGACGCCCTCGAGGAGGCCCGGCCCGAGCTGGAGGCCCTGGTGCACGAGCACGCCGAGCGCGGGGAGCTGCTCGCGAACCTCACCGTCGTGCTCGCGGTCGTCGTGGTCGCCGCGGCGTTCATGCTGCCGGGGCCGTCCGCCCTGGCCAGCGGCCGCGGCGAGGTGTCCCGCCGGGTGGTCTACGCCGACAAGGTGCTGCCGGTCCTGCTGGTGCTGGCCGCGGTGGTGGTGCTGGTGCAGGTGGTGCTGACCGGGGACTCCGGGGCCCGCGCCGTCTGGGGCTAGTAGTCCGAGCTCTCCCGGCTCGCCAGCAGCCGCCGGAAGGAGTCCACCCGGGCGGCCTCCGTGCGGCCCTCGGCGACCGCCTCGTCCAGCCCGCACTCCGGGGCACCCTCGCCGTGCGTGCAGCCGCGCGGGCACGGGCCGGTGAGCTCGGCCAGGTCGGGGAACGCGTGGATCAGGGTGGCCGGCTCGACGTGTGCGAGCCCGAAGGACCGGATGCCGGGGGTGTCCACGATCCAGCCGCCGTCCGGCAGCGCCAGCATCAGCACCGACGTGGAGGTCTGCCGGCCCCGCCCGGTGACCGCGTTGACGTGCCCGATCGCCCGGTCGCTGCCGGGCACCAGCGCGTTGACCAGCGTGGACTTGCCGACGCCGCTGTGACCGACCAGCACGCTGACCCGGTCGTGCAGCCGCTCACGCACCTCGGTTAGGTCGTCGCCGCGCTGGGTGACGACGTAGGGCACGCCGAGCGGGCGGTAGACCGAGAGCAGCGTCTCCGGGTCGGCCAGGTCGGCCTTGGTCACGCAGAGCAGGGGGGTGAGGCCCGCGTCGTACGCCGCGACCAGGGCCCGGTCGATCAGCCGCGGGCGGGGCTCCGGGTCGGCCAGGGCGGCCACGATCACCAGCTGCTCGGCGTTCGCCACGATCACCCGCTCGACCGGGTCGTCGTCGTCCGCGGTGCGCCGGAGCACGGTACGGCGCTCGTCGACCGACACGATCCGGGCCAGCGAGCCGTCGTCGCCCGTGACGTCGCCGACCAGCCGGACCTCGTCCCCGACGACCACGCCCTTGCGGCCGAGCGGACGGGACTTCATCGCGGTGACCAGGTGGCCGTCGACCAACGTCGTGTAGCGGCCCCGGTCCACGGTGACCACCCGGCCGGCGACGGCGTCGTCGTAGGCGGGGCGGTCCTTGGTGCGCGGACGCGTGCGGCGACGGGGACGGTCGTAGGACTCGATGTCGTTCTCGTCGTACCGCGGCATCGTCAGCGGCTCGAGCCGAGGAACGTCGACCAGACCCCGGCGAAGTCGGGGAACGTCTTGGAGGTGGTCGCGATGTTCTCGACCTCCACGCCGTCCACCGCGAGCCCCAGGATGACCCCGGCATGTGCCATCCGGTGGTCGGCGTAGGTGCGGAAGGCGCCGCCGTTGAGCGCGGTGGGCCGGATCGTCAGGCCGTCCTCGGTCTCGGTCACGTGCCCGCCCATCGAGTTGAACTCGGTGGCCAGCGCGGCGAGCCGGTCGGTCTCGTGCCCGCGGATGTGCGCGATCCCGCGCAGGTGCGAGGGGGAGTCGGCCATCAGGCACAGCGCGGCCACCGCGGGGGTCAGCTCCCCGACGTCGTGCAGGTCGTAGTCCAGCCCGTGCAGCGTGCCCGAGCCGGTGACCGTCAGGCCCTCGTCGGTGAGCTCGGTGCTGCCGCCCATCAGCGTGACGATCTCGCGCAGCGCGTCCCCGGCCTGCGTGGTGGCCCGCGGCCAGTCCAGGACGGTCACGCTGCCGCCGGTCACCAGGCCGGCGGCCAGGAAGGGGGCGGCGTTCGACAGGTCCGGCTCCACCTGTACGTCGACCGCCCGGATCGCCGACGGCAGCACCCGCCAGCGGTTGACGTCGGAGTCGTCGACCTCGACGCCGCGCATCCGCAGCTGCTCGACGGTCATGTCGATGTGCGGCAGCGAGGGGACCGGCTTGCCCTCGTGACGGACGTCGACGCCCTCGTCGTACCGGGCGCCGGCGAGCAGCAGGGCGGAGATGAACTGGCTCGAGGCGGACGCGTCGATGGTGACCTGGCCGCCCCGCACGCGGCCGGTGCCGACCACCGTGAACGGCAGCGACCCGCGGTCCTCGTCCTCGACCACGACGCCGAGCCCGCGCAGGCCCTGCAGGATCTCGTGCATCGGCCGGAGCCGGGCGTGCGGGTCACCGTCGAAGACGACCGGCCCGTCGGCCAGCGCGGCGACCGGCGGCACGAACCGCATCACGGTGCCGGCCAGTCCGCAGTCGATCGTCTCGCGGCCGCGCAGCCGCCCGGGGGTGACCTTCCAGTCCACGCCGGTGGTGTCGACACCGATGCCCAGCTCGGTGAGCGCGTCGGCCATCAGCCGGGTGTCGCGCGAGCGCAGCGCCTGGCGGACGACGCTGGGGCCGTCGGACAGCGCGGCGAGCACGAGGGCCCGGTTGGTGATCGACTTCGAGCCGGGCAGCCGGACGGTGGCACGCACCGGTCCGGTGGGGTGCGGGGCAGGCCAGAGTGTGCGGTGCTCGTTCATCGCGACTGAGCGTAGCGGCCCCGGGGTCGGCTCAGGAGGTCACGCTCTTGCGGGCCAGCTTCGCCTGCGCCTTCGCCTCGCGCCGCAGGTGCTTGGCCTCCCGCTTCGCGGAGCCCACGGCGTGCTGGGCGCGCCAGGCGACGCCCGGACGGCCCTCGGTGTCGACGCCGGCCAGCACGAGGCCGCCGAGCATCGAGACGTTCTTGAAGAAGTGCGTCATCTGCTGGGCCCGGGCGGCCTTGTCCTTATGCTCCCAGAAGCGGTGCCCGGCCAGCGTCGTGGGGACCACGGTGGCGGCCAGCGCCAGGGCCGACAGCCGGGGCGCGCGACCGGTGGCGAGCGCGAAGCCCGCGACGATGTGCACGCCGGCGTTCAGCCGGACCATGGTCTTGTCGTCCTGGGGGACCGGCAGCTGCGGGGCGACCTTGCCCGCGAGGCCGCGGATCTCGTCGTTGACCGGCTTGGAGGCCTCCGCGAGCGCGGCGGTGTTCTGCAGGGCGTTGATGCCGCCGTAGATGAACGTGGAGGCGAGCATCGGACGCGCGACGAGTCGGATCAGAGTCATGGTGCCTTCATACCCCAATCCGGCCCCGTCACGCGTCCGGGCGCCGACGGCCTGGCCCGGCTAGGGCGCCAGCCGGTGCAGGTCGCGCGGGAACAGCGTGACCTCCCGGACGTTGGCGGCCCCGGCCAGCCGGGACACCCACCGCTCGAGCCCGATGGCGAAACCTCCGTGCGGCGGGACGCCGTACCGGAAGGCGTCGGTGTAGGAGGTGTACGCCGCCGGGTCGTGGCCGCGCGCGGCCAGCGTCTCGACGTAGTCGGCGTGCCGGTGCAGCCGCTGCGCGCCGCTGACCAGCTCGACCCCCCGGAAGATCAGGTCGAACGAGCGCGACCAGTGCGGGTCCTCGGGGTCGGGATGGCTGTAGAACGCCCGGCTCGCGGTCGGGTAGCCCTCCACGACGACCAGGTCGCTGCCGTGCTCGCGCAGCCCCCAGGCCCCGACGGCCCGCTCGTGGGCGGGGGACAGGTCGGGCTCGTCGGCCGGGGCACCGGCGACCTCCAGGGCCTCGCGGAAGTGCAGCACCGGCAGCTCCGCGGGCACCACGGGTACGTCGATCCCGAGCAGGCGCACCGCCTCGGACGCGTGCTCGTGCACCGCGGCCACCATCCCCGCGACCACGTCGCGCAGCACCGCCACGACGTCGCGGTGGTCGCGGACGAACCCGAGCTCGACGTCGAGCGAGACGTACTCCGCGAGGTGCCGCACGGTGTCGTGCGGCTCGGCGCGGAACACCGGCCCCACCTCGTAGACCCGCTCGAACACCCCGACCAGCACCTGCTTGTAGAGCTGCGGCGACTGGGCGAGGTAGGCCGGCCGCCCGAAGTAGTCGACCTCGAACACGTTCGCGCCGCTCTCGGTGGCCGAGCCGACCAGCTTGGGGGTGTGCACCTCGGTGAAGTCCCGGGCGTCGAGCGTGTCCCGGAAGCCCCGGAGGCTGGCCGCGGCGAGCTTCCAGCGGGCCTGGCGCACCGGGTGCCGCAGGCTCACCCCGGCGTGGTCGAGCTGGGACGGCAGCCCCGCGGTCAGGGTCGGCCGCCAGAGCTCGACCGGCGGCGTCTGGGCGGGGTCGGTCAGCGCCTCGAACACCGGGTGGACCACCTCCACGCCGCCCGGCGCGGACGCGTTCGCCGCGACGGTGCCGGTGACCGAGACGACGGTCTCCTCGCCGTACCCCGCGACCGCGGCCAGCGTGGTCGGGTCCTTGACCACCACCTGGGCCAGCCCGGACCGGTCCCGCAGCACCACGAACGTGACGCCGGACAGCGCCCTGCGGCGGTGCACCCAGCCCTGGATCGTGACGGTCGAGCCCGGCTCGTGGCCGGTCAGCCCGCGTGCGAGTGTGCGTTGCATCGCTTCACCTCCTGAAGGAACCCCAGGAGGTGTGGGCGACGGGGGAGCTCGCTGTGCCACCACACCTTCGTCGTGACCGGACCGGCCGCGACCTCGTTGCTCGTGCTCTGCTCGGGAGTGTCTTCGTCGCCGCGACGGACCCCGCCCTCTCAGCAGTGCCTTCTCAGGCCGGGCGGTTCTCTGTGCTCCGTCGGTCGGCGACTACTCGTCTCCGTCCACGCATTGCCCGGAGCCTAGCCTCAGTGGACGGTGAGGGCACGCGAGTTGTTGCCGCCGTGGGTGCCCTCGTCGACGCCGACGGGAATGACGGTGAGGTCGACCTGGCTGACGCCCGGGTGCCGGTGGGCGAGCCGGGTGTCGACGTAGAACGCGCCCGCGGTCGCGGTCCCGACCCCCGTGCAGGTGGCGTAGAGCCCGTTGGTGGCGGCGTTCCCGGACGCGTCGCTGGTGTAGCAGTCCACGTTCCCCTCGCCGTCGGCGCCGCTGGCGCCTTGGGCGAAGTGGGTCTGACCGGTCCCGAGCCCGGCGTCGGCACCGCCCAGCCGCAGTCGGACCGTGGTGGCGCCCGGCGGCACGCCGCTGACGGAGACCCGGACCGAGGCGTACTGCGTGCTGTCGGCGGTCTGGGTGACGGCGCCCAGCACGACGTCGGGGGCCAGCGTGGCGGTGACGCTGTTGTCGGCCGGTGCCAGCTCGACGTACGGCGCGACCGGTGCGAGGTCGACGGTCACCGGGGTCGCGGCCCGGGGGTTCGCCGGCGTGAGCGTGAACGTGACCACGTGCCCGTCGGCGGGTCCGGTGCAGGTGACCGTCGTGCCCGACAGGCTGCACCCGGTGCCGGTCACGGCGGTCGGCGCCGCGCCGGTCACCGTGTAGCGCACCGAGCCGAGCCCGGGACGGACGCCGCTCATCGTGGTGGCCACCCGGTAGGTCGTGCGGTCGGCCTGCGGGGCCGGGTCGGCGGGCGTCGGCGGGGAGGTGGCCAGGTCGACGCCGGGGGTGAGGCCCGCGATGCTGCCGGACTCGTTGCCCGGGCTGGTGTCGTCGTAGCCCGCGGGCACGTCGAGCGCGATCGTCACGTCGGGCCGGGTGGTGCCGTCGGCGTCGACCGCGAAGTCGACGGCCCGGGCGCTCCCCAGGTCGCCGCACGAGACGGTCCGTGCGTCCTGGACGGTGCAGCCGGGGTCCTGGCCGGCGGTCACGAAGGAGCCGCCGGTGAGCCGGAAGGTCAGCCGGTCCACCGCCGCCGGGACCGCCGCGACCCGGCTGCGCAGCGTGTAGTGGTCGGTGCCGCCGGTGACGGTGTGTCCGACCTGGGTGAGGGCGCCCATCGAGAAGTCGTGGGCCGCCGCCAGGGAGCCGGTCGCGGTGCCGGACGTGCCGAGCTGCTCGAAGTCGCCGCCGGGGGCGACCGAGACGGTGAGCGGTGTGGTCCGTGCCGGGGTCGCGGAGCGGACGGTGAACCTCACGTCGGCAGGCACCGGCGCCGGGCAGGTGAGGCCGCCGGGGGTGCTGGTGCAGCCCGGCGTGGACGAGCCGGTGACCGTGGTGCCGTCCCCGACGGTGTAGGTCACGCCCGGCACCCCGGAGCGGACGTCCGAGAGGTGCAGCGTCACCGGGTAGTCGCCCTGCGCGGCGTGCAGCGCGCCCAGGTCGGACGGGGTCAGCGCCAGCGCGCTGCCCGGGCGCACCGTGACCGGCCTGGTGGTGTTGTTAGAGGTGTCCGGGTCGTCGAACGGGTCGCCCGGCAGCAGCGTCACCGACAGCGGGTGCGCCGAGGGGGCGGTCGACTCGACCAGCAGGGCGAGGCGCTCGCCCTCCACCAGCGAGGTGCAGTGCACCGTGCCGCCGGTCGTGCGGCAGCGGCCGTCGGGCTGCGAGGCGGCGAAGCTGCCGCCGTCGGTGACCGCGAAGTCGGCCGAGCTGCCGCTGGACGGGAGCGGGCCGACGACCCCGGTGAGCGTGTAGCGGTCGGTGTCGCCGGACACGGTGTGCGCGGTGACGGTCGGGTCGCCGAAGGCGTAGTCCTGGGTAGGGCGCCCGGGCAGCGTGACGCCGACCGCGTGCGGGCCGTCACCGACCGCCTCGAACGGCGCCGCCGGGACCACCGAGACGGTGACCGGGGTCGGACGGGTGGCGTCGGCGGCCAGCAGGCTCACCGTGAGCGGGCCGTCGGACGGCGGGCAGGCCATCGTGGCGCCCGCGACGCTGCAGCCGTCGTTGCCGGCGCCGGCGAAGGTCGCCCCCGACGTCACCGCGTAGGTCACCGAGCCCAGGCCGGCCCGCGTCCCGGTGAGCCGGCCGTCGAGCTCGACCAGCCCGTCCCGGCCGGGGTTCGCCGACAGCACCGACAGGTCGAGCCCGAGGTCGGCGCCCGGGGCCAGCGTGAGGGTGTCGGTCCGGTCGTCCGGCGTGGTGTCCACGACGTCGTCGAGCGAGGAGACCGCGACGGTGGTGGCGGTGGCGCCGGTCAGCCCTCCGGCGTCGACCGGGAGGGACACGGTGTCCCCGCGCCGTACGGCGGGACAGCGCAGCACCGAGCGGTCGTCGGAGGCGGTGCAGCCCTCAGCGTCGGCGGGACGGAACCGGCCCGGGCCGGTGAGCTCGTAGCGCAGGCCGGTGACCCGCGGCGGCAGCGACGCGGTGGTCCCGAAGCGGAAGTGGTCGACGTCCCCGGTGACGGTGTGCGCGTCCGGGCCGGTGACCCGCAGCGCCGCGAAGTCGTACGCCGCCGGGCGGGCCGGCCGGAAGCTCCGGACCGCGCCGCTGGAGCCCGCCTGCCCGTCGACCGACACCTGGACCGAGACGTCGTCGGAGACCATGTAGCCGGGGAAGTCCAGCGCCAGCCTGATCGTGTAGTCGCCGATCACCACGGTGGGGACCGCCTGGCCGCCACCCTGCAGGTCGGCGGCCCCCGGCGTGCACACCGCGTGCCGGCCGCTCACCACGCGGCAGGAGGCGTCGGTGGCCGGGTCGGTCAGCGTGGTCTCGTCGGAGACGAGGCTGACGTCCACGACGTCGTCCGCGCGGAGGTTCCGGGTCTCCACGGTGACGAACCCGGCCGGGTCGACGACCGGGTCCCCGATGAACCGGTCGGGCAGGGCGGCGGGCTCGACGGTGTCCGACACGGCCGGCTCGCCCGGGGCCTCCGTGGACAGGGCGCCCGGGGCCCCGGTCGGCGCGTCGGTCGGCAGCACCGGGAGCGCGGACACGGTCGTGCTGGGGGCGACCGCGGTCGGCGGTGCCCCGGGGGTGGTGGTGGCCGGGGCGCCCGGGCTCCTGCTCGGCCGGTCGCCGGGCGAGGCGCCGGGCGAGGCGCCGGGCGAGGCGCCGGGGGACGCCGGCGCGGTGGTCACGGTGCCGCGCGACGGGTCGGCGACGACCTTGTCCGGGGACGGGCCGCCCGTGGTGATCACGACCGCGGCGACGGCGGCCGCGGCGCTCACGCCGGCGGCGACCCCGGCGGCGGTGGCCACCCCGGTGTGGGCGAGCACGAGGTCCTTGGCCCGGGACAGCAGCCCGACGAGCCCGGCCGCGCCGGCCCCGCCGCTGGCGAGGTAGCCGGTCGCGGCGGCGCCGAGCAGCAGCGGGCCGATGATGCCGGCCAGGTTCGAGTTGACCTCGTTGAGCTCGAGGTACATCGCCGTGCACCGGCGGCAGCCGTCGAGGTGCTGCTGCACCTTGCCGGTGTCCCGCTTGGACAGCCCCGACCGGATGAACGCGCCGAGGTGCTCGTTGACCCACCGGCAGTCGGTCTCGGTCAGGTCCGAGATGTGCATGGTCAAGAAGGCCTGGCGGAGCCCCTCCCGGGCCCGGTAGGCGAGCGCGGACACCGAGTTCGCGCTCATCCCGAGCAGCGGGGCGATGTCGGCGGGCTTCTGGTCCTCGACCTCGAGGTGCCAGAGCACGAGCTGCCACCGCTCGGGCAGCGAGGCGAACGCCTTCGCGGCCGCGCCGCTCTCGAAGCCGGCGACGGCGGTGTCCTGGAACGGCACGCCCGGGTCGAACGGCGTCAGGTCGTCGGTGGTGTGCAGCCGCTGCCCGGCGCGCAGCCGGTCGACGTGCAGCCGGCGGACGGCGGTCAGCAGGTAGGCGCGGAAGGCGACGTCCGGGCCGCCACCGCCCTGCAGCACCACGAGCACCTTGGCGAACGCCTCGGAGACCAGGTCGTCGGAGTCGGGGCCGCGGACCAGCTGGCGGGCCAGCCGGTTCGCGGCGGCCTGGTGCCGGCTGAACAGGTCGCCGTAGGCAGCGACGTCCCCCCGCGCACGCGCGAGATCAGCTCGGCGTCGCTGGGCGTGTCTACGTCGCTCAGGAGATCGGTCATGGCCACTCGGTGGAGGGACGGGCCCGGCACGCCGTCATGACGCGGAACGGGCAGGTCACTCCACACGACACGGTAGTCGCCAGGCACCGATTCCGGGATGCAACGCCGGAACTTGCCAATTCGGGCGGCGTCCACGACCCGGGTGGCCGGAAAAACCGCCGAACCCGCGTCATGCACCCGCCGGGTGGCCGTCTCCTTCCTGCACGACCGTGGTGGCGCTGCCGTGGGGGCAGCAGGACGGACGACGTGAAGGAGGCGGTCGCATGCCGATCTTCCCGACGTCGGTGTTCCGCCGCAGTCCCGTCGACCCGGCCCCGGTGGGGCCGGACCTGCCCGACGACGTCCGGCACGCGCTGCCGATGCGTTTCGAGGCGGTGGGGGAGTCCCTGGTGTCGGGCGCGGACGTCACCGCGGCGTGCAGCGTGGTGGGACGTGACGTGGCCCGCGACGGTGCCGCCCTGGGAGAGGCACTGTCCGGGCTGCGCACGACCTACGAGCTGGTGCTCGGCGAGCCCCCGGCCTTCGACGCGACCGAGGCGCTGTCGGTGGCCTGGAGCGACGCCACGCTGGAGTACCTGCACGACCTGTCGTGCGAGGACCCGCTCACCGGGCTGGCCAGCCTGGCCCACGTGCGCACCCGCCTGGACGAGATCTACCGCGAGGCCGAGCTCACCGACGTCGGGGTCGCCGGCAGCCACGCCCTGGTCATCGTCGAGCTGTGCTTCCGGGAGCCCGCCGCCGGCCCGGGCCGCCCCTTCACCCGGGCGCTGCGCCTGGTCCAGGTGACCGAGGCGATCCGCGCCGTCTACTCCGGCGGGCAGACGATCGGCCGGCTCGGCCTGGACCGGGCGGTGGCCCTGGTGCCGCGGACCGTCGACCTCGGCACGTCGGTGGCGCTGCTGCGGGAGTTCCTCGACGACCTCGACCTCGGCGAGGCCGACGTACGCGTCTGGATCGAGGGCCTGCCCCGGTCGGCGGCCTCCGCCACGCTCCTCGTGGACGACCTGGCCCGCTAGCCTGGCCCCATGTGTGGCCGCTACGCGTCCAGCCGGAAGCCGGAGGACCTCGTCGAGGAGTTCGAGATCGACAAGGTCGAGGTCGCCGAGACCCTCGTGCCGGACTACAACGTCGCGCCCACCAAGCAGGTGTACGCCGTGGTGCAGCGCCCGCAGTCGTCGGAGGACAAGGCCGGCCCGTCCGAGCGCCAGTTGCGCACGCTGAAGTGGGGTCTGGTGCCGTTCTGGGCCAAGGACCCCTCGATCGGCAGCCGGCTGATCAACGCGCGCATGGAGACGGTCCACGAGAAGCCGGCCTTCCGGCGGGCGTTCGCGTCGCGGCGCTGCCTGCTGCCCGCCGACGGCTACTACGAGTGGTACGCCACCGAGCAGCGGACCAAGGCCGGGAAGCCCGTGGAAGCAGCCGTTCTTCATCCACCCCGCCGACGGCGGCGTGCTGGCGATGGCCGGGCTCTACGAGATCTGGCGGGACCCCACCCGCGAGGACGACGACCCGGCGCGGTTCAGCTGGACCTGCACGGTGCTGACCACCACCGCCGAGGACGCGGTCGGGCACATCCACGACCGGATGCCGCTGCTGGTGGAGCCCGAGCGGTACGCCGCCTGGCTCGACCCCTCGGTCTCCGCGGTCGACGAGCTCACCGGGCTGCTGGTGCCCGCTGCACCGGGACGGCTCGAGGCCTACCCGGTCAGCACCCAGGTCAACAACGTGCGCAACAACGGGCCCGAGCTGCTCGACGCGCTGCAGACCGAGCCCTCCGCATGACCGACGTCTCGATCGTGGCCACCCCGCACGGCGACGCCCGTCTGCACCGCGACCGGTCGCGGCACCCGGTCGCGACGCTGCTGCTCGGGCACGGCGCGGGCGGGGGAGTGGAGTCCGCCGACCTCGCCGCGCTCGCCGCCGCCCTGCCGCGCAACGGCATCTCCGTGGTGCGCGTCGAGCAGCCCTGGCGGGTCGCCGGCAAGAAGATCGCCCCCCGTCCCGCGGTGCTCGACGAGTGCTTCGTCGCGGCCGCCGACAAGCTCCGGGTGCGCACCCCGCTCGTCGTCGGCGGGCGCTCGGCGGGGGCCCGGTCCGCCGCGCGCACCGCCCGCGAGCTCGGTGCGTCGGGGTTCGTCGCCCTCGCGTTCCCGCTGCACCCGCCCGGCCGGCCGGAGCGCTCACGGCTCGACGAGCTGCAGGCCGTGCGGGTCCCGGCGCTGGTCGTCCAGGGGGAGCGGGACGCCTTCGGCCGGCCCGAGGAGTTCCCGTCCGACCTCGAGCTGACGGTCGTGCCGGGAGCGGACCACGGCTTCAAGGTCCCCCGGCGGGGACCGGTCACCGACGAGGAGGCGATGGCGATCATCGTCGAGGCGGTGCTCGAGTTCGTGGTCCGCGACGTGGTCGGCGCGGCCGGGAATCAGATCCCACGATGACGCGTTGGGCCAAGTGATCGACTCACCAGCAGCACACTCGCGAAGGGAGCAGGATGTCAGCGAGCAGCACCTGCGGCGTTCGGCCACGAAGGAGCGGACGGTCGTCGTACCCCACCCTGCCGGTAGGCTGGGAGGCAATGACTGACATCCCCGCACCGGACCTCGCTCCCGAGGTCGACGTCGCCACGGAGACCGAGGCCGAACGGTCGCTGCGTTTCGAGGCAGACGCCATGCAGTACCTCGACCAGCTCTACTCGGCCGCGATGCGGATGACCCGCAACCCGGCCGACGCCGAGGACCTGGTCCAGGAGACGTTCGCCAAGGCCTTCGCGGCGTTCCACCAGTTCAAGCCCGGCACGAACCTGAAGGCCTGGCTGTACCGGATCCTCACCAACACCTTCATCAACACCTACCGCAAGAAGCAGCGTGAGCCCCAGCAGTCGATGGCCGAGGACGTCGAGGACTGGCAGCTCGCCCGCGCCGAGTCGCACTCCTCGACCGGGCTGAAGTCGGCCGAGGCCGAGGCGCTGGACCACCTCCCCGACAGCGACGTGAAGGACGCCCTCCAGCAGCTTCCGGAGGACTTCCGGCTCGCGGTGTACCTCGCGGACGTCGAGGGATTCCCGTACAAGGAGATCGCGGAGATCATGGACACCCCGATCGGAACCGTCATGTCCCGGCTGCACCGCGGCCGGCGCCAGCTGCGCGAGAAGCTCTCGGACTACGCCCAGAACCGCGGCCTGTCCGCGGCGGGCACAGCGCCGAAGGGGGACCCGTCATGAGCTGCGGCAGCCCCCACGACAAGGACTGCTCCGAGGTTCTCGAGCGGGTCTTCTTCTTCATCGACAACGAGCTCCCCACCGCGGACTTCTCCGAGATCCAGGTGCACCTCGAGGAGTGCGGGCCGTGCCTGCAGAAGTACGACCTCGAGCGCACCGTGAAGGCGCTGGTCCAGCGGTCCTGCTCCGAGCACGCGCCCGAGACGCTGCGCGACAAGGTGCTGCTGCGGATCCGTCAGGTCCAGGTGGAGATCACCGACGTCTGACCCCGGACGCACGAAGACCCCGTTGCCTTCTCGGCTCCGGGGTCTTCTGCTGTGCGCGTGCTGCGCAAGAAACGCCTGGATCAGGCGTTGGGGCGCTTACCGTGGTTCGCGGCCTTCTTCTTGCGGGCGCGGCGCTTGCGGCCGGTCTTACCCATGGTGTCCTCCTCAACGCTGATCAGTCAGCAACCCCGACCGTGACGGTCAGGGCGCGGACCATTCTCGCATCCGGTCGTGGACTGAGGCGAATCGGGCAGGATGGCCGGATGCAGACGCCGACCACGACCGGAGACAGCGCGACCCTGGAGTTCACGGTCACCGACGACGACACGGCCCTCGCCCTGGGGTCGGGGAGCCTCGAGGTGCTGGCCACGCCCCGGCTGCTCGCCTGGTGCGAGGCGGCCACCTGCGCGGCGCTGGAGGGGGCGCTGGCCGACGAGCAGACCAGCGTCGGGACCCGCGTCCAGCTCGAGCACGTCGGCGCCAGCACGGTCGGTGCCGCGGTCCGGGTCACCGCCACCGTGGTGTACGTCGACGGGCGGCTGCTGCGCTTCGAGGTGGTCGCCGAGCAGGCGCCGGACGACAAGGTCGTCGCGCACGGCGAGGTGACCCGGGTGGTCGTGGACCGCGATCGGTTCCTGGCCCGGCTGCCTAGGCCGTGAGCGGCAGGGAGGCGCGCACGCTCCACTGGTAGTGCCGGTCGCGGCGGGTGACCGCGGCGAGCGTCAGCCGGGGGACCGAGACGGTCAGCGTCTCCCCGGCCAGCGTCGCCAGCGCGGCCAGCACCGACGCCGCGTCGCACGGCTGGTTCGTGTAGGCCAGGCTGACGTGCCCCCAGAAGGGCAGCGGCTCGTAGCCGGGGTCGCGGGCAAGCACCGCGGTCGTCGCGGTGCGCAGCCGGCCGCAGAGCTCGTCGAGGTCGGCGGCCGAGGTGGCCGCGAGGACGATCGCGTCCTCCATCGTGGTGACCGGGCCGAGGTGGATCGGGCCGGACCGCCAGTCCTCGATCACGGCGCGCACGGACTCGACCACCCGGTCCACGTCGTCGGGCGCGAGCGCGTCGACGAAGCCCACCTCGTCGAGGGTGAGGTGCAGCCAGGGCACGGGGATCAGGTCGACGGCGGCCAGCGGCCGCAGCCGCTCGTGCGAGCGGCGCGCGAGGTCGGCGAGCTCCGGCTGGTCCTCGAAGGTGAGGTACCACATCAGGCACGGCCGCTCGACGTGCCAGTCGGGGCGCCAGCCCCAGTGGTCGACCAGCTGGGTCGCCTCCGGCCGTGCGGTCTGCTCCACCAGAGACTCCCAGCGACAGGGTCCCGAGCGGTCCGGGGCCGGCACCGAAAACGCTACTGAGCCGGCGGCTCCCGTGTCTGCGACACGCTCACAGGGCGAGACGGAACGCCAGCAGCTCGAACCCCGGGGAGGGCGACCAGTCGCGCTCGGGCAGCCGGCGGAAACCGAGCCGCTCGTAGATGCGGTGCGCGTCGGCCTGCTCCGGGAGGCTGCAGAGCAGCACCGCGGTGTAGCCCAGCTCCCGGGACCGCTCGAGGCAGACGCCGACCAGCGCCTCGCCGACGCCGCGCCGCCGGAACGCCGGCGCGACGGCGAGCATCCGGAACTCGCCCTCGTCCTGCCCGGCGACCTCGCTCCACGGCGACCCCTGCGGGCAGAACGTCACGGTCCCGGCCAGTTCGCCGGTGACCTCCGCGACGTACACCTCGGCCTCGCGGGAGCGGGTCACCGCGTCGCGCAGGTGGGCGGCGTAGGGGTCGTCCTCGACCAGCACCCCGTCGGCGACGTACGCCGCGACCGTCAGCCGGCCGACCTCGCGGAGCTCGTCGACGTGCGCGGGCCGCACGGTCACCGTCACGGCGCGCTCACACCCCGAACGTGGCGCGCGGGTAGGCCGCGTCCACGTCCGTGATGACGTTGACGAGGTAGGGCGTGCCGGCGGCGAACGCCCGGTCCAGGGCCGGGCCGATCTGGGCCGGGTCGGTGACCGTCTCACCGCCCCCGCCGAGCGCGGTGACGACCTGGTCGTAGCGGGTCTGCGGGGCGAGGTCGGCCGCGACGTCGTACCCGTAGAGCATCTGCATCGGGCCCTTCTCCAGCCCCCACGCGGAGTTGTTGCCGCAGACCATCACCACCGGCAGGTCGTGGCGGACCAGGGTGTCCACGTCCATCAGCGACATCCCCGCCGCGCCGTCGCCGAGCAGCAGCACGACCTGCGCCGAGGGCCGGGCGAGGCGGGCGGCGATCGCGGCCCCCAGCCCGGCGCCGAGGCAGCCGTAGGGGCCGGGGTCCAGCCAACCGCCGGGGCGCCTCGGCTCGACGAACTTGCCGGCGAAGGACACGAAGTCGCCGCCGTCCCCGATCACCACGGAGTCGTCGGCCAGGCGGGGCACCAGCTCGCCGTAGATGCGGGCCGGGTGGATCGGGTCGGCCTCGGACCGCAGCAGCGCGGAGTCCCGCTCCACGGCGGCGGCGACGCCGGCCTGCAGGTCGCCGAGCCAGGTGGACCAGTCCGGCCGGTGCGGCTGCGCCTCCAGGGCCGCCTGCACGCCGTCGAGGACCGAGGTCAGGTCGCCGGACGCGGAGGCCGCCAGCTCGGCGTGCCCCGACACCTGGCCGGGGGAGTCGGCGAGGTGCACGACCTGGGCCTGGGGTGCGCCGTCCTTGCCGCCGAAGACGCCGTAGCCGAGCCGGAAGTCCAGCGGGGTCCCGACCACCACGACCAGGTCGGCGGTGCCGAACGCCTTCGAGCGTGCCTTGGTGACCAGCAGCGGGTGGCCGCCGGGGACCACGCCGCGGCCCATGCCGTTGGTGACGACCGGGACGCCGGTCTCCTCCACGAAGCGCAGCGCGGCCTCCTCGGCCCCGTCCGCCCAGACATCGGTGCCCAGCACCAGCAGCGGGCGCGCGGCCTCGGCGAGCAGCTTCCCGACGCGGGCCAGCGCGTCCGGGTCGGCCTCGAGCCGCTGCCGGGGCCCGACGGCGGGGAGGTCGACGGTGGCCTGGTCGAAGAACTGGTCCATCGGTACGTCGAGGAAGGTCGGCCCCCGGTGCGAGGAGCCGGCCAGCGTGAACGCCTCGCCGACCGCGCCGGCGATCTCGCCGACCCGCGCCACGGTCCGGGCGGACTTGGTGACAGTCGCGAGCAGCGGCGGGTGGTCGAGCTCCTGCAGGCTGCCCGTGCCCCAGCGGTTCTCCGGCGCCCGTCCGCCCACGACGACCAGCGGCGAGCCGCTGAACTGCGCCTGGGTGACGGCGCTGACCCCGTTGGTAACACCGGGACCGGCCGTCAGCACGGCCAGCCCCGGCACCCGGGTCAGCTTGCCGACGGCCTCGGCGGCGAACACGGCGGTCTGCTCGTGCCGCACGTCGAGGATCCGCATCGGCGGCTCGGCCTTGACGGCGCCGTCGTACATCGGGAAGACGTGGGCGCCGGACAGCGTGAACAGCGTGTCCACGCCGTGCGCGGCCGCGACGGCGACGGCGTGGTCGCCGCCGTGGCCCTGGAGGGAGGTGACGTCGGTCATACCCGGAGGTTACGGGGTGGTCGGTGCGGTGCCCGGCTCGCCTTCCAGCACGTCCTCGACGCCCCGGTCGCCGGCGTCCGCGTGGTAGTCGGACGGCGACGTCTCGTCGGTGCCCTCCGGGAGCTTCATCGCCCGGAACACGAGCGTCAGCAGCACCGCCACGACCACGTTGATCGCGAACGCGGTCAGCGCGATGTAGCCCTTGGTGTCGGTGAACGGGATCAGCTGCAGCGGGCCGCCGAAGTGCGACCCGGGCTTGCCGACCGCCGGGACCATGTAGGCCGTCCAGGTGCCGTAGACCATCCCGACCGCCCAGCCCGCGAGCAGCGCGTTGCGGTGGAACCAGCGGGTGTAGAGCGAGAAGACCAGCGCCGGCATCGTCTGGAGGATCCACACGCCGCCGAGCAGCTGGAAGTTGATCGCCTCCTGGGTGCCCAGGCCGAGCACGAAGGCCAGCGCGCCGAACTTCACGACCAGGGAGATCAGCTTGCTCTGCTGGGCCTCCTGCTTGGGGGTGGCCGCCGGGTTGATGAACGCCTTGTAGATGTTGCGTGTCCAGAGGTTCGCCGCCGCGATCGACATGATCGCGGCCGGCACGAGCGCGCCGATCGCGATGGCCGCGAACGCGATGCCGGCGAACCAGCTCGGGAACTGCGACTCGAACAGCGCCGGCACCGACTGCTGCGGGTTGTCCACCTTGATGCCGGCGGCGATGGCCGCGAAGCCGAGCAGCGCCAGCAGGCCGAGCAGGAAGGAGTACGCCGGCAGCAGCGCGGCGTTGCGGCGGATCACCGAGCGGTTCTTCGACGCGAGCACGCCGGTCAGCGAGTGCGGGTACATGAACAGCGCCAGCGCCGAGCCGAGGGCCAGCGACGCGTAGGCCCAGTGCGCGGCCGGCGGCGGCATGATGCCCTTGGCCTGGGCCGTGCCGGCGGCGATCGCGTCGGCGTTCTCGGTGTTGAAGGCCGTGGAAGGAGTCCCGCGCCGAGGCGAAGATGTTGTCCCAGCCGCCGAGCTGGGAGGGCAGGTAGAACACCGCCACGATGATCACGAGGTAGATCAGGCCGTCCTTGACGAACGCGATCAGCGCCGGCGCCCGCAGCCCCGAGGCGTAGGTGTACGCCGCCAGCACCGCGAACGCGATCAGCAGAGGAGCGTCCCTCTCGAGCCAGGAGGAGCTCGCGTCGCCGCCGATGCCCATGATCTCGAGCACCACCTGGATGCCGACCAGCTGCAGGGCGATGTAGGGCATCGTCGCGAGCAGGCCGGTGACCGCCACCGCGAGGGCGAGCGGCTTGGAGTCGAAGCGGCCGCGCACGAAGTCGGCGGGGGTGACGTAGCCGTGCCGGTGCGAGACCGACCAGAACCGCGGCAGGAAGATGAAGATGATCGGGTAGAGCACGATCGTGTAGGGCACCGCGAAGAACCCGACCACGGAGCCGGCGTACAGCGTCGCCGGCACCGCGATGAACGTGTAGGCGGTGTAGATGTCGCCGCCGATCAGGAACCACGAGATGAACGTGCCGAAGCCGCGGCCGCCCAGGCCCCACTCGTCGAGGCTGTCCATGGAGTCCGCGCGCCGCCAGCGCGCGGCCAGGAAGCCCATCACGGTGACCAGCAGGAAGAAGAACAGGAAGATGCCCAGCTCGACGCCGTTGACGTCCTTCATCGGTCGTCCTCCGGGGACTCGGGCTCGGCGGGGAGGCCGAAGGTCGGTCGGTCCTTGGCGGTCGCGGACAGCGACAGCCGGAACGCCACGAAGGTGAGCACGGAGACCACCGGGATCATCGCGAACTGGAACCAGTAGAAGAACGGGAAGCCCCACAGCGTGGGCGTCTCGCGGTCGTAGAGGCCGACGAGCAGCGGGACGACGATGCCGATGCCGAGCAGCACGGCGACCACCGCCCAGGTGCCGGTGGCGCGACGTCGCGGGGGAGACCCGGACCCGTCGGACGCGGGGTTACGTTGCGACATGTGCGTTCCACCTCCGAGTGAGCAGACAACCGCAGCGACCGTAGCCACATCCAGGGCAGATGGCTACTGCAGGTAGGTGGGGTTCGCCGCGCGGAGGTGCCCGATCAGCACCAGCAGGAGGTCGGCCCGGCAGGCCGGGGACCGCGGGGCGAGCGCCAGCTGCAGGTGCAGGGCGCGCAGGTAGGACTGCACGTTGCCGGTCACCAGGAAAGGGTCGTCGACCCCCTCGGGGGTCGGCGTGGACAGGTCCGCGAGGCGGGCCACCCACGGCTCCAGCACCTCCATGCCCACCAGGTCGCGGCGCAGGATGCACAGCGTCGCGGCGGCGAACCGGTCGTCCTCGCCGTGCACCAGCCGGGACCGGGTCGGCTCGAGCAGCCGGTCCGCGATCACGTCGAGCAGCACGGTGAGCTCCAGGCGGCCCATCACCGGGGCCTCGGCGAGCGCGCCGAGCGCGTCGGCGCCGTGCGCCAGGGCGTGCGCCCAGCCCTTGCCCAGCACGAACCCGCGCAGGTCCCGCTCGCGCACCAGCCAGCCCGCGAGGCGGTCGCCCCAGCGGAGCAGCGTGTCGTCCGGCAGGCCCGCCCCGGTGCCCGCCAGGGTGCCGGCCCGCTCGAGCACGACGGCGAGCACGAGCGCCGAGAAGCTGCGGCGGAACACGGTGTCGGTGCCGTCCTCGCCGAGGCCCACCGCGAGGCCGGCGGTCATGCCGTCGCCGAGGCCCTCCAGCAGGTCGTCGTACACGCCCTCGGAGACCCAGGCGGCCAGGGTGGGGAAGGCGACCATGTCCCGCTGGTAGGGGTCCGCGGAGCCGAGCATCGTGGTCAGCTCGACGGTCAGGTCGGCGAGCGGGAGGTCGGTCGGGAGCCGGTGGCCCTCGGCCACCACCCGGTCCCAGAACGCCGCTTCCATGGGGGCATCCTCTCACTGCCGTCCACGCCCGGCAGGAGCGGGCCGACCGGGTGCCCGGCCCTCCTATGCTGACCTGCGTGCCGTCGCTGACCGAGCTCGTCCGGGCCCACACCGACCTCGACGCCGAGGACGTGGCGTGGCTCCAGCTGCTCCTCGCCGACTGGCAGATCATCGCCGACCTCTCGTTCGCGGACCTGGTGCTCTGGCTGCCCGACCGGGAGGGCTCCGGCTACTGGGCGGCGGCCCAGATGCGTCCGACGACCGGCCCCACGGCGTACGTCGACGACCTGGTCGGAGCGTTCGTGCCGAAGGGCCGCCGGCCGCTGATCGACTCGGCCCACGAGCACGAGCGGGTGGCCCGCGAGGGCGACCCGGAGTGGCGCGACGACATCCCGGTGCGGGTGGAGGCGATCCCGGTCCGCCGGGGGAGCAGGATCCTGGGGGTCATCGCCCGCAACACCAACCTGCTCGGGGTGCGCACGCCCAGCCGGCTGGAGCTGGCCTACCTGCAGACCGCCACCGACCTCGCCCAGATGATCGCGGGCGGGCACTTCCCGTTCCCCGGGCAGCGCTCGGACCACGCGGACTCGCCCCGGGTGGGGGACGGCTTCGTGCGGATCGACGCGGCCGGCCGGGTCACCTACGCCAGCCCCAACGCGCTGTCGGTCTACCGCCGGCTCGGGCTCTCGGCGGACCTGACCGGCCTCGACCTCGCCGAGACCACCCGCTCGCTGGTGCCGCCCGGTCGCCGTCCCGACGAGGAGACGCTGAGCGCGGTGCTCGGCGGCACGGCCCCCCGCGACACGGAGACCGGCACCGAGGACACCACCCTGATCCTCCGGGCGATCCCGCTGCGGCCGACCGGCGAGCACCTGGGTGCGCTGGTGCTGCTGCGAGACGTCACCGACCTGCGCCGCCGCGACCGGGAGCTGGTCACCAAGGACGCCACGATCCGCGAGATCCACCACCGGGTGAAGAACAACCTGCAGACCGTCGCGGCGCTGCTGCGGCTCCAGGCCCGTCGGATCGAGTCGCCGGAGGGCCGCGAGGCCCTCGAGGAGGCGGTCCGCCGGGTCGGCTCGATCGCGATCGTGCACGAGACGCTGAGCCAGGCCTTCGACGAGTACGTCGACTTCGACGACGTCGCGGACCGGCTGCGGGTGATGGTCACCGAGGTCAGCTCGCGCGGGGCGACGGTGTCCTCACGGCGCGAGGGCCGGTTCGGGACGCTGACCGCGGAGGTGGCCACCCCGCTGGCCATGGTGCTCACCGAGGTGCTCCAGAACGCCGTCGAGCACGGTTTCGGGGAGGGCGCGGGCGCCATCACGGTCACCGCCCGGCGTCGCCCGGGCCGGTTGCAGGTGACCGTGGTCGACGACGGGCGGGGACTGCCGGCCGGGTTCGACCTCGCGGGGTCGACGAGCCTCGGGCTGTCGATCGTCCGGACCCTCGTCGAGTCCGAGCTCGACGGGGTCCTCGAGATGGGGCCGGGGCCGCAGGGCGGCACCCGGGTGATGATCGACGTCCCGATCGAGCGGGACGTCGATCGGTCGGTCTAGGCGGTGCGGACCTTGGCACGGGCGTTGCGACGCTTGAGCGCGCGGCGCTCGTCCTCGCTCATCCCGCCCCAGACACCGTGGTCCTGCCCGGCCTCGAGGGCCCATGCGAGGCACTGTTCGCGCACGTCGCAACGACGGCACACCTGCTTGGCTTCCTCGATCTGTAGGATGGCCGGACCGGTGTTGCCGATCGGGAAGAACAGCTCCGGGTCCTCTTCGAGGCACGCAGAGCGGTGGCGCCAATCCATGGCGGACGACTCCTTCAGTCGAGGGGTGGCGGCGGTGGCCGACCATTGGTCGTTCGGTATGGGCGTTCCCCCGTTGTGAACGCTTTCACGAGCAGCTCCTGCCTCCGCCCGGTGGGGCAGGAGGTGGGAGATCACCATCGTGACAGGTCCATACGCCTGATGACCGATGACAAGCCTCGCAAGAGTTCGGTGCTCGTTCAACCCTTCGTGATCGTCACGTTGGTCACAGCCGATGACAGTAACGGACCTGATACCCGTTTCCCAGTCTCATCTAGGCCGCGCGGCGGGTTTTTCCCGTAGCCGTGTGAACCGGGCAGCGACGGGTAACGGCTTGGCCGGGCGGCGGGCGCGGGGCGCGGGGCGCGGGGCGCGGGGCGGTGCGTAGCATGCTCGACCGTGACCACCCCCGCCCAGCCGCCGCTGCCGAGCCCCGACCGGCGCCGCGTGCCGCCCCCGCTCGTCGTCGCGTGCTCCCTCGTCGGGCTCGAGGCGGTCTCGCTGGTGATCTTCGGCGTCGTCGAGCTGCGCTCGCTGGAGACCAGCAAGCTCACCATGGGACTGACCACCTCGCTGTTCTTCGCGCTGTACGGCGTCGGGCTGGCGGTGTTCGCCTGGCTGCTCTACCGGCTGCAGTCCTGGACCCGGGCGCCGGTCGTGCTCGCCCAGCTGATCCAGCTCGGCGTGGCCTGGAGCTTCCGGACCGGGGCGACCGCGGTCATCTCGGTGGTGCTCACCGTGGTCGCGGTCGTCGTGCTCGTCGGGGTGTTCCACCCGGCCTCGCTGCGTGCGGTCGAGGAGGCCGACCGGCCCTAGGGTCCCGGCGCGTCAGTCGCCGGGGAGCGACTCGGCCTCGAGCGAGTCGCGCAGCCGGGCGAGGGTGCGGGCCAGCAGCCGCGAGACGTGCATCTGGGAGATGCCGATCTCCGCGGCGATCTGCGACTGGGTCATCCCGCGGAAGAACCGCAGGGTCAAGATGTGCTTCTCGCGGGGGTCCAGCGCCTCGAGGAGCGGCTTGATGGTCTCGCGGTTCTCGACGTGCTCCAGGGCCTCGTCGTCGCCGCCGATCACGTCGATCATCGACAGCGCGCTGTCGTCGCCGGAGTCCGGCGCGTCCAGTGAGAGCGTGGAGTAGGCGTTCGAGGACTCGAGGCCCTCGAGGATCTCCTCGTCCGACACGCCGATGCGCACCGCCAGCTCGGAGATGGTGGGGGAGCGGCCGTGCTGCTGGGTGAGGTCGGCGGTCGCGGTGGTGATCGACAGCCGCAGCTCCTGGAGCCGGCGGGGCACCCGGATCGCCCAGCCGCGGTCCCGGAAGTGCCGCTTGATCTCGCCCACGATCGTGGGCGTGGCGTACGTCGAGAACTCCACGCCGCGCTCGGTGTCGAACCGGTCGATCGCCTTGATCAGGCCGATGGTGCCCACCTGCAGCAGGTCGTCGAACGGCTCGCCGCGGTTCAGGAAGCGGCGGGCGAAGTGCTCGACCAGCGGCAGGTGCAGGTGCACCAGCTGGTCGCGGTAGTGGCTCCGCTCCGCCTCGCTGGCACCGTCCTCGCGCAGGCGTGCGAACAGCTCGGCGCTCCTGGCCCGCATCTGGGTCAGGTCTCCGTGGTGCTGTCGAGAGCCCCCGATCACGCCCCTACTCCGCGTCGGTGGTTCCGCGCGCGAGCGTCACGGTGAGCCGGTCCCCGTCGACGTCCGCCGTGACCTCGTTGGTGAGCGCGGCGAGCACGGTCCAGGCGAAGCCGTCCCGGTTGGGCGGGCGCGGGGAGTCGCACAGCGCGGTCACGGCCACCGTGAGCCGGGTGGGCTCGAGGTCGAACGTGCAGGTCAGGTCCGAGTGCTCGCGGGCCTGCGGGAGGACCATCGCGCACGCCTCGTCCACGGCGATCCGCAGGTCCTCGATGTCGTCGAGGGTGAAGTCGAGACGGGCCGCGAGGCCGGCGGTGGCGGTGCGGAGCACGGCCAGGTAGGCGCTGTCGGCCGGGATGCGCAGCTCCACGTCCGGGTGTTTCTGTCCCACGGAGTCGTTAACCCTTCGTCGCTCTAGCGCGAAGGAAGGCCGGACGCGCCTGCGCCCGACCCTCCTTCTGCGTCGTTCGTTGCTGTCCTTCGGCGGAGACAGGGTGAAGTCTGTCAGGACTTCTTGGTCTCCCAGAAGATTTCGGCAATCTCGTCGATCTTGGCCAGCAGGTCGTCGGCCACCTTGGCGTCGAGCGAGCCCTTCGCGCCGGTCGCGCCGGCGAGCTTGGTGGCCTCGTTCACGAGCTGGTGCAGCTGGGGGTACTTCTCGAAGTGCGGGGGCTTGAAGTAGTCGGTCCACAGCACCCAGAGGTGGTGCTTGACCAGCTCGGCCCGCTGCTCCTTGATCAAGATGGCGCGGGTGCGGAAGTCGGGGTCGTCGTTTTCGTCGACCTTGGCGATGATGCCCTTGATCGACTCGGCCTCGATGCGTGCCTGTGCCGGGTCGTAGACGCCGCAGGGCAGATCGCAGTGGGCCTGGACTTCGAGGGTCTGAGCGAAGATTCGCGCGAACATGCGGGTCCTTTCGTTACTGAGATGATGACGCCGACAGCGACACTACTCCGGGTCGACGTCGTGCGTTCCGGAGGGCCGACAGGCGGCGTACGAGAGGGATCGAGGTACCCATGCACCCGTCCCGCATGCGTCGCGAGCTCGCGACGTGGGGCCTCGCGGTGGTCCGCGGACGGTCGATGCGGCCCACCCTGCGCGACGGTGACCGGCTGCTCGTGCGGCACGGCGCGGCGCCGCGGCCCGGTGACCTGGTCGTCGTACGCCTGCCCGACGGGGTGGTGGCGGTCAAGCGCGCCACGATGCGCCGGGACGGCGGCTGGTGGGTGGAGCGGGACAACCCGGACGAGGGCGTCGACTCCTGGCAGGTCGGGGCGATCCCCGAGGCCGACGTGCTGGCCGTGGTCCGGCTGCGCGTGTGGCCGCTGCGGCGCCCCGGCTGAGTGTGGAGCGGGTCACACCCGTCTCGCGGACCGCACCACCCGAGACAGCGGGGCCGCCCGCATGGTTGCCTTGCCTCGATGTCACAGACTCCTGAGCCCACGGACCCCGCCGCCGCCCGCGCGGCCGACCCGGTGTTCGACCTGCACCGGGGCGGCAAGATGGAGATCGCCTCGACCGTCGCGCTCGACGGCCGGGACGACCTCTCGATGGCCTACACCCCGGGCGTCGCCCGCGTGTGCGAGGCGATCGCCGCCGAACCCGACCTGGTCGACGACTACACCTGGGTCTCGAACACGGTCGCCGTCGTGACCGACGGCACCGCCGTGCTCGGCCTGGGTGACATCGGCCCGGCCGCGGCGATGCCGGTGATGGAGGGCAAGGCGGTCCTGTTCAAGCAGTTCGGCGGCGTGGACGCCGTCCCCCTCTGCCTGGCCACCCAGGACGTCGACGAGATCGTGGAGACCGTCGTCCGGCTCGCGCCGAGCTTCGGCGGGATCAACCTCGAGGACATCTCGGCGCCGCGCTGCTTCGAGATCGAGCAGCGGCTCAAGGACCTGCTCGACATCCCGGTCTTCCACGACGACCAGCACGGTACGGCGGTCGTGGCGCTGGCCGCGCTGGAGGGCGCGCTGCGGATCACCGGGCGCGACGTCACCACCGCGCGGATCGTGATCTCCGGGGCCGGGGCGGCCGGGGTCGCGGTGGCCCGGATCCTGCTCGCGGCCGGCGTCACCGACCTCGCGGTGACCGACCGTCGCGGCGTGCTGCACTCGGCCCGCGGTGACCTCACCCCGGTCAAGCTGGCCCTGGCCGTCGACACCGCCGACCGGACCGGGCGCACCGGGCTGCTCGCCGACGCGCTCGACGGCGCGGACGTCTACATCGGCGTCTCCGGCGGCAACGTGCCCGAGGAGGTCGTCGCCCGGATGGCCCCGGACGCGGTGATCTTCGGGCTGGCGAACCCCACGCCGGAGGTGCACCCCGACGTCGCGGCCCGGCACGCCCGCGTGGTCGCGACCGGCCGATCGGACTACCCGAACCAGATCAACAACGTGCTCGCGTTCCCCGGGATCTTCCGGGGCGCGTTCAACGTCCGGGCGACCGCGATCACCGAGGGCATGAAGCTCGCCGCCGCCAACGCGCTGGCCGCCCTGGTCGGCGACGACCTGGCCGTGGACTACATCGTCCCGTCCCCGTTCGACCCGCGTGTCGGCCCGGCCGTCTCCGCCGCGGTCGCCGCCGCGGCCCGCGCCGACGGCGTGGCCCGCCGCTGACGGCTGGGTGCCGTCGCTAGGGTCGGGTCATGTTCGCCGTCTACGCAGAGTCCTTCTCCTCCGACGAGCCGCTGTCCGCGCTGACGGTCGGGGAGCGTCCCGACCCGGTCGCCCCGGACGGCTGGACGACCATCGACGTCAAGGCCGCCTCCCTCAACCACCACGACCTCTGGTCGCTGCGCGGGGTGGGCCTCAAGCAGGACGCGCTGCCGATGATCCTGGGCTGCGACGCCGCCGGGCTCGACGAGGACGGCAACGAGGTCGTCGTGCACGCCGTGGTCAGCGACCCGTCCTGGACCGGCGACGAGACCCTGGACCCCAAGCGGTCGCTGCTCAGCGAGCGGTACCAGGGCACGTTCGCCGACAAGGTCGTGGTGCCGCGGCGCAACGTGGTGCCCAAGCCCGCCTCGCTGAGCTTCGAGGAGGCCGCCTGCCTGCCCACGGCGTGGCTGACGGCCTACCGGATGCTGTACACCCAAGGCGGCCTCAAGCCCGGGGACAGCGTGCTGGTGCAGGGCGCCGGCGGCGGTGTCGCCACGGCGCTGATCGCGCTGGGCCGCGCCGGGGGCCTGCGGGTCTACGCCACCAGCCGCGACGAGGCGAAGCGCACGCGGGCGCTCGACCTGGGCGCGCACGAGGTGTTCGAGAGCAACGCCCGGCTGCCCCGTCGGGTCGACGCGGTCATGGAGACCGTCGGCAAGGCGACGTGGTCGCACTCGGTGAAGGCGCTGCGTCCCGGCGGGACCCTGGTCATCTCCGGCACGACCAGCGGGCCCGACGTGGACAACGCCGAGCTGACCCGGGTGTTCTTCCTGCAGCTGCGGGTGATCGGCTCGACGATGGGCACCCGCTCGGAGCTCGCCTCCCTGACCGAGCTGCTCGACGTGAGCGGCGTACGCCCGGTGATCGACCAGGTGCTGCCCATGGAGCAGGCCGCCGACGGGTTCGCCGCGATGGCCGGCGGCGACCTGTTCGGCAAGGTCGTCTTCACCCGCTGAGGGGTCAGAGGACGTGCCGGAGGTAGCGCATCGGGGCGTCGAGGTAGCGGCGCCAGTGCGCGACCAGCTCCAGCTCCTCGTACGTCGCCTCGCGCAGCCCCCACGGTCCGACCTCGAGGATCCGGGCGCCGGGGAGGGCCGCGAGCAGCGGTGAGTGGGTCGAGAGGATCTGCGCCCCGCCGGCCGCGAGCTCGTGCAGCGTGCCGACCAGGGCGATCTGCGCGGAGAACGACAGCGCGGCCTCGGGCTCGTCGAGGCAGTACAGCCCGGGGGAGTCGAAGCGCGACCCGAGCAGCGCGAGGAACGACTCGCCGTGGCTCATCTCGTGGAAGCGCGGCTCGAGCCGGCCGTTCGACTTCGGGTGGTCCTCGAGGTAGCTGTAGTAGCCGTGCATCGTCTCGGCGCGCAGGAAGAACCCCACTTGCTGGCGCCGGCCCCGCGATCGTGGACTTGCCGCTGCCGTTCTCCCCGACCAGCAGCGTCACCCCGCCGGGCAGGTCCCAGCCCTCACGCAGCAGCTGCTCCACCGCCGGCACGGAGGCCGGCCACTCGACGTACGACTCCGGCGCGCGGTCCGACGCGGTGATGCGTCGGACCGGGCGCTGGTCGATCACTCGTCGTCGGGGTCGTCGAGCCGGGCCAGCCAGGTGGCCAGCCGCTCGACCGGGATCTCGAACTCCGGGAAGGTGTCCACGAACTCCTGCATGCGGTCAGCCACCCAGGCGAGCGTGACCTCCTCGTCGCCGCGGCGCTTCTCGAGCTCCTCGAGCCCTCGGTCGGTGAAGTACACGGCTCAGCTGAACGCCTGCTGCATGAGCGCCTTCTGCTCCTCGATGTGCCGCGAGTGCTGGCCCACCGAGGGGGAGGAGGACTCCGGACGGGAGACCCGGTAGAACGGGATGCCGCCGAGCTCGGGCGTGAGGTTCAGGGCCATGTGCGGCCACGGGCCCATGTTGGCGGGCTCGTCCTGCACCCAGCGGACCTCCTGGAGGTTCGGGTACTTCGCGAGCTCGGCCTTGAGCTCCTCGACCGGACGCGGGTAGAGCTGCTCGACGCGGACGATCGCCGTGTGCGGGGTGTCGCCCTCCCGCTTCTTGCGCTCGACCATCAGGTCCCAGGTGATCCGGCCGCTGCACAGCAACACCTTCTCGACCTTGCTCGCGTCGACCTGGTCGTCGCCGACCACCGGGCGGAAGGTGCCCTCGGTGAAGTCCTTCGGCTGCGACGCGGCCTCCTTGCGCTTGAGCATCGACTTGGGGGTGAACACGATCAGCGGACGGTGCTCCTCACCCAGCGAGTGCTTGCGCAGCAGGTGGAAGTAGCTCGCCGGGGTCGACGGCTGGGCCACCACGAACGCCTCGTCGGCGCCCATCGCGAGGAACCGCTCGATGCGGGCCGAGGAGTGGTCCGGGCCCTGGCCTTCGTAGCCGTGCGGCAGCAGCAGCACGACGCCGGACTGCTGGCGCCACTTGGTGTGGCTGGCGGTGATGAACTCGTCGATGACGATCTGGGCGCCGTTGACGAAGTCGCCGAACTGCGCCTCCCACAGCACCAGCGCGTCGGGACGGGCCACCGAGTAGCCGTACTCGAACCCGAGGACGGCGTACTCCGAGAGCAGCGAGTCGTAGACGTAGAACTGGGCCTGCTCCTCGGTGAGGTTGGCCAGCGGCGTCCACTCGTCGGCGTTCTGCCGGTCGATGATGGTCGCGAAGCGGGACACGAAGGTGCCGCGGCGCGAGTCCTGGCCGGAGAGCCGGACCGGGCGACCGTCCATGAGCAGCGAGCCGAACGCCAGGATCTCGCCGGTGCCCCAGTCGATGGGGCCCTCGTTGATCGCGGCGGCCCGACGCTGCAGCTGGGGGAGCACCTTGGGGTGCACGGTGAAGCCCTCGGGGGCGTTGACGTGCGCGTCGGAGATCCGCTTGAGGGTCTCCATCGGGATCGCCGTGCTCTCCTCGAAGCCGTGCTTCTCGGGGTAGTCCGGCACGGTGGTCCACTCCGTGGGGCCCTTGCTGGCCTCCCGCACCTCGGTGAACACCCGCTCGAGCTGCTGCTGGTAGTCGCGCAGCACCTGCTCGGCCTCCTCGACCGTGATGTCGCCGCGGCCGATCAGGGACTCGGTGTAGAGCTTGCGCACCGAGCGCTTCTGCTCGATGAGGTCGTACATCAGCGGCTGCGTGTACGACGGGTCGTCGCCCTCGTTGTGACCGCGACGGCGGTAGCAGACCAGGTCGATGACGACGTCCTTCTTGAACGCCTGGCGGTACTCGAAGGCGAGCCGCGCGACCCGGATGCAGGCCTCGGGGTCGTCGCCGTTCACGTGGAAGATCGGCGCCTGGACCATGCGGGCCACGTCGGTGCAGTAGAGCGAGGAGCGCGACGAGGCGGGCGAGGTGGTGAAGCCGACCTGGTTGTTGACCACCACGTGGATGGTGCCGCCGGTGCGGTAGCCGCGCAGCTGCGAGAGGTTCAGCGTCTCGGCGACCACGCCCTGGCCGGCGAACGCCGCGTCGCCGTGCACGAGCAGCGGGAGCACCGGGAACGCGGCGCCCTTGTTGAGCACGTCCTGCTTGGCACGGGCGATGCCCTCCAGGACCGGGTCGACGGCCTCGAGGTGGGACGGGTTCGCCGCCACCGACACCTTGACCCGCGCCCCGCTGCCGGCGGAGAACTCGCCCTCGGCGCCGAGGTGGTACTTCACGTCGCCGGAGCCCTGCACGGTGCGGGGGTCGATGTTGCCCTCGAACTCGCGGAAGATCTGGCTGTACTTCTTGCCGACGATGTTCGCGAGCACGTTGAGCCGGCCACGGTGCGCCATGCCGATCGCGACCTCGTCGAGGCCGCCCTCAGCCGCCGCCTCGCAGATCTCGTCGATCAGCGGGATGGTCGTCTCGCCGCCCTCGAGGCTGAAGCGCTTCTGGCCGACGAACTTGGTCTGCAGGAAGGTCTCGAAGGCCTCGGCCTGGTTGAGCTTGAGCAGGATCCGCAGCTGCTCCTCGCGGGGCGGCTTCACGTGCGGCTGCTCGACGCGCTGCTGGATCCAGCGACGCTGCTCCGGGTCCTGGATGTGCATGTACTCGATGCCGACGGTGCGGCAGTAGGAGTCCCGCAGGATGCCGAGGATGTTGCGGAGCTTCATGAAGCGCCGGCCCTCGCCGCCGAACGAGCCGGTGGCGAACTCCCGGTCGAGGTCCCACAGCGTCAGGCCGTGGCTCTCCACCTCGAGGTCGGGGTGGCTGCGCTGCTGGTACTCCAGCGGGTCGGTGTCGGCCATGATGTGGCCGCGCACCCGGTAGGCGTGGATCAGCTCGAGGATCCGGGCCTGCTTGGAGATCTCGTCGTCGTGGCTGGCCGAGATGTCGCGCGACCAGCGGATCGGCTCGTAGGGGATCCGCAGGGCCCGGAAGATCTCGTCGTAGAAGTCGTCCTCGCCGAGCAGGAGGGCGTGCACGCGCTTGAGGAACTCGCCGCTCTGCGCGCCCTGGATGACCCGGTGGTCGTAGGTCGAGGTCAGCGTCATGACCCTGCTGACCGCGTTGCGGCTCAGCGTCTCGTCGGACGCGCCCTGGTACTCCGGCGGGAAGTCCATCGAGCCGACGCCGATGATCGCGCCCTGGCCCTTCATCAGCCGCGGCACGGAGTGGTTGGTGCCGATGGTGCCCGGGTTGGTCAGGCTGATCGTGGTGCCCTGGAAGTCGGAGACCGCGAGCTTGTTGTTGCGCGCCTTGCGGACGATCTCCTCGTAGGCCGTCCAGAACGCGGCGAAGTCCATCGACTCGGCGGCCTTGATCGAGGGCACCAGGAGCTGGCGGGTCCCGTCGGGCTTGGGCAGGTCGATCGCGAGGCCGAGGTTGATGTGCGCCGGCGTGATCAGGGTGGGCTTGCCGTCGACGACGTCGAACCCGACGTTCATCTCGGGCATCGTGCGCAGCGCCTTGACCAGGGCGTAGCCGATCAGGTGCGTGAACGACACCTTGCCGCCGCGGGCGCGGGACAGGTGGTTGTTGATGACGATGCGGTTGTCCCAGAGCAGCTTCACCGGGACCGAGCGGACGCTGGTGGCGGTCGGGACCGTCAGGCTGGCGTCCATGTTCTGGACGGTGCGGGCGGGGGCGCCGCGCAGCACGGTGAACGTGGGCTGGTCCGAGGCCTTGGCCTCGGCCGGCTTCTCCGGCTCCTTGGGCACCGGGCTGGTGCTCGAGGGCTGGGTGGGGCGGGCGTCCGCGCGGGTGGCGGTGTCCGACGACGGCTTCGCGATCGCGGCGGCCTTGTCGGCGGCGGCGCGAGCGGGGGCCGGAGCGCTGGCGGGGGCCTTCGCCGGAGCCTTCGCAGGCGCCTGGGCGGGTGCCGCGGGCTGGGCGGCGGCCGGGGCCTGCGCGGGCGCGCTCGTCGCGGGCTTCGCGGTGTTCCCGTTGCCGTTGGGTTCGTGGTGCTTGAAGAAGTCCCACCACACCTTGTCGACGCTGTTCGGGTCGCGCTGGTAGCGCTCGAACATCTCGTCCACCAGCCACTCGTTCGCGCCGAACGCGGCTAGGGGGTCGACGGCTGACTCGCTGTCGACGGGGGATGCGCCTTTCGAAGACTCGGCCACGGCCTGGATCGCCTCTTCCGATGAATTTCTGTGATGAATCTCTAGGGTGGGAACGGCTACCAGGCTAGACCGTGACGCCAACCCGGCGCAGCCCGGGATCGCCGCTGACGGCCAGGTGTTGCCAGGGTCACGTCGTGACTGGCTCCCAGTCCCCGTCCAGGAAGAGGCGACCGGTGTGAAACCGCCCCTCCGCACGTCCCTCGCGCGCTCCGGACTGGTCCTGCTGACCTCGGCGGCAATGCTCACCGCCGCCGCGGGCTGCACCGACGAGGACCCCCCGTCGGCGGCGCCGTCGAGGACCGCCGCACCCACCCCGACCAGCACCCCGGTGCCGGACTCGGTGCCGCTGAAGGTGGTCGTCACCCGGGTGTCCGGGAAGCTGCCGGCCGCGAGCCGCCCGGCTCTGGAGGCGAACGTGGGGCGCACCCTCTCGGCGTACGTCGACGCGGCGTTCCTGGGCGGCGACTACCCGCGCTCGGACTTCTCCGGCTCCTTCGGGGCGTTCACCCCGGGCGCGGCCGAGGACGCGCGCCGCGACCAGGCGCTGCTCACCAACGCGGCGTTCGGACCCTCGACCGAGTCCGTGCGGGCGACCCGGCGCACGGCGTACCTCTCGGTCCTGGCGCCCTACCGGGTGGCCGCCGGCGTCACCGCGAAGGTCGACCTGGTCTTCGTGGTCGACCGGGGCGACCGGCCCGCCCAGCGGGTCCGGCTCGCCGGCCGGCTGCTGCTGACCCGGGCCGCCGACGACGGCCGGTGGGCCGTCTTCGGCTACGACCTGCACCGTTCCGTGACCCCGAGGAGTGTCTCGTGAGGGCCGTCCGCCGATCCGTCCTGCTCGGCCTGGTGCTCGCCGTGGCCGCGGTGGTGATGCCCCCGTCCACGGTTCGGACCGCGGACACCTCCCTGGTCGTGGTGCGCACCGCCCAGGCGGTGGACCACCCGCGCTCGGTGGTCTGGATCCTCTGCCTCGGCTCGGACGCCCGCCCCGGGGAACGGCTGATCGGCACCCGCGCGGACGCGATCCAGCTGGTCGGGCTCAACCTGGACACCGGCGCCGGCACCATGATCGGCGTCCCGCGCGACTCCTACGTGGACATCGCCGGGCACGGCCACGACAAGATCAACGCCTCCATGACGTACGGCGGCCCGCAGCTGATGGCCGACTCGGTCGGACGACTGGTCGGCGTGCGGCCCGACTACGTGTTCACCACCGGCTTCCTCGGGTTCCGCGGGATGGTGCGCGCGATCGACGGGGTCACCGTCGACTCGAGGTTCGCGTTCTCCGACCCGGTCCGGCCGCAGGGCTACAAGAAGGGGATCAACCACCTCAACCCGTTCCAGGCGCTGATCTTCGGCCGGGTCCGGCACCCGCTGCCGCGCGGCGACTTCGACCGGTCGGCCAACCAGCAGGAGCTGCTGCGGAGCATCCTGCGCAAGGTGCGGGTGCACCAGTCGGATCCGGGGTTCATGGAGCGCGGGCTGCTGGCGTCGGTGAAGTTCATGGACACCGACCTGACGCCGGCCGAGCTCTACCGGCTCGCGCAGGCCGTCACCGCGATCCGGCCGGGCAGCCTGCACGGCTGCGTGATCAGCGGGCCGACGGGCGACGCGGGCGGGGCCAGCGTGGTGTTCCCGGACGTGGCCCAGGCCCGGCGGCTGGGGGACGACGCCCGCAAGGACGGCACCCTGGACCACGGATGTTGAGCTGGTGCCCCCCGGTAGGATTCGAACCTACGCCACCGCCTCCGGAGGGCGGTGCTCTATCCCCTGAGCTACGGGGGCTCATGGTGCGGGACGAGCGTACATGACGTGGGAGGACCCGTGATGGGGGGCAAGGTCTCGACGCCGCCGGGTGCTGCCCGGGTGCTGGTCGTCGACGACTCCGCCGCCATCCGCACGCTGATCGTGGTGAACCTCCGGCTCGAGGGGTACGACGTCCGCGAGGCCGACGACGGCGAGCACGCTCTCGAGGTCGTGGGGGGAGTGGCGCCCCGACGTGATCACCCTCGACGTGGTGATGCCCCGGCTGGACGGCTTCGCGACCCTGGAGCGGCTGCGGGCCGACCCGGACACCGTGGACATCCCGGTCGTCCTGGTCACCGCCCGGGCGCAGGTCGCCGACCGGGAGCGGGGCGACGCGCTCGGCGTCGACGCCTACCTCACCAAGCCGTTCGAGCCGGCCCACCTGGTCGAGGTCGTCGGCGCCCTGGCCCGCACCGGCCCGTAGCCCGCGCCGCCGATACCCTGGGGCGGTGAATCCCGAACAGCTGTCCGCCGCGATCGTCCAGGCCCTCGAGGCCCTCGTCCAGGAGGGCTCCCTGAGCCTGCCCGACGGGGTGCCCGCCACGGTGGTCGTCGAGCGCCCGCGCAACCGGGAGCACGGTGACTACGCCACCAATGTCGCGCTGCAGCTGGCCAAGAAGGCCGGCGTGCCGCCGCGCGACCTCGCGACCGCGCTGGCGGCCCGGCTGGCCGAGGCCGACGGCGTCGCGAGCGCCGAGGTCGCCGGGCCGGGCTTCCTGAACATCCGCGTCGAGGCCGGTGCGCAGGGTGCGGTCGCCGCGCAGGTCGTCGAGGCCGGCGCGTCGTACGGCACCACGCAGACGCTGGCCGGCACCCGGTTCAACGTCGAGTTCATCTCGGCGAACCCGACCGGCCCGATCCACCTGGGGCACACCCGCTGGGCGGTGGTGGGCGACGCCATCGCGCGGGTGCTGGAGGCCGCCGGCGCCGAGGTCGCCCGGGAGTTCTACATCAACGACCGCGGCAACCAGATGGACAAGTTCGGCGCTTCGCTGGAGGCCGTGGCGCTCGGCCTGCCGGTGCCCGAGGACGGCTACCTCGGCGACTACGTGCACGACCTCTCCCGCCGGGTGGTGGAGGAGAACCCGCACATCCTCGACCTGCCCGAGGGGGAGCGGGTGGTGGCCTTCCGGGAGGCGGGCTACAAGATCCAGCTCGCCGAGCAGCAGGAGCAGCTCGGTGGCTTCCGGACCAACTTCGACGTGTGGTTCTCCGAGCGGAGCCTGCACGACGGGGACAAGGTCAGCAGGAGCCTGGAGAAGCTCCGCGGGCAGGGCCACCTCTACGACGCCGACGGCGCGCTGTGGATGCGGACCACCGACTTCGGCGACGACAAGGACCGGGTGCTCGTCCGGTCCAACGGCGAGCTGACCTACTTCGCCTCGGACGCGGCCTACTACGTCGACAAGCGCGAGCGTGGCTTCGACGTGTGCCTGTACCTCCTCGGCGCCGACCACCACGGGTACGTCGGCCGGCTGAAGGCCATGGCCGCGTGCACCGGGGACGACCCGAGCCGCACGCTCGAGGTGCTGATCGGCCAGCTGGTCAAGATCCTGCGCGGCGGCGAGGAGATCCGGCTCAGCAAGCGGGCCGGCACGATCGTCACGCTGCAGGAGCTCGTCGAGATGATCGGCGTGGACTCGCTGCGCTACACGCTCTCGCGCTACCCCGCGGACTCGCCGCTGACCCTCGACGTCGAGGAGATCACCCGGCAGGCCTCGGACAACCCGGTGTTCTACGTGCAGTACGCCCACGCCCGGCTGTCCGCGGTGCTGCGCAACGGCGCCGACCTGGGGCTGACCCCGCCGCGCGGCGACGCGTTCGACCCCGCGCTGCTCGCCCACGAGAAGGAGGGCGAGCTGCTGCGCGCGCTCGCCGAGTTCCCGCGGGTGATCGCCACCGCCGCGGAGCTCCGTGAGCCGCACCGGGTGGCCCGCTACCTGGAGGACACGGCGTCGAAGTTCCACCGGTTCTACGACGCCTGCCGCGTGCTGCCCATGGGCGAGGAGGACCCGGCGCCGATCCACGCCGCCCGCTTGCTGCTCGTCGAGGCGACCCGCACCGTGATCGCCAACGGCCTGCGGCTGCTCGGCGTCTCCGCGCCGGAGCGGATGTAATGGCCCGCGCGCACGAGGCCGGCTGGGCGCACGGCGAGGGGTTCTCCCGCGGGCCGGCCTGGCTGCGTCCCCCCGAGGACGTGAACGCCCTGGTCCCGCTGCTGTGGTCCTCGACCGCCCGCAAGACCGACGACGGCGCCCTCGAGGTGGGCGGCGTCGACCTGCGCGCGCTGGTCGCCGAGCACGGCTCACCGGCCTACGTCCTGGACGAGGCCGACTTCCGGTCGCGGGCCCGGGCGTTCCGCGACGCGTTCGCCGGCTACGACGTCTACTACGCCGGCAAGGCGTTCCTGTGCACGACGGTCGCCCGGTGGGTCGCGGAGGAGGGCCTGAGCCTCGACGTCTGCTCGGCCGGCGAGCTCACCGTCGCGCTGCGGGCCGGGTTCGACCCGGCCCGGATCGGCTACCACGGCAACAACAAGACCACCGCCGAGCTGCGCCGCGCGGTGACCGCGGGTGTCGGCCGGGTCGTCGTCGACTCGTTCCAGGAGATCGAGCGGCTGGCCGCGGTGACCCGCGAGCTGGGGGCGACCGCTCGGGTGCTGGTCCGGGTGACCGCCGGCGTCGAGGCGCACACCCACGAGTACATCGCCACCGCCCACGAGGACCAGAAGTTCGGCTTCTCGATCACCTCGGGCGACGCGCTGGACGCCGTACGACGGGTGCTGGACGCGCCCGGGCTCGAGCTGCGCGGGCTGCACTCGCACATCGGGTCGCAGATCTTCGACACCTCCGGGTTCGAGGTCGCCGCGCGCCGGGTGCTGTCGCTGCACGCCCAAGTGTCCTCCGAGCTCGGCGTGACGATGCCCGAGATGGACCTCGGCGGCGGCTTCGGCATCGCCTACACCACCCAGGACGACCCCTCCGACCCCGCCCAGCTGGCCACCGAGCTGACCAAGATCGTCGAGCACGAGGCCCGGGCGCTCGGCATCGAGGTGCCGGAGCTCTCGATCGAGCCGGGCCGGGCGATCGTCGGGCCGGCGATGTGCACGGTCTACGAGATCGGCACCGTCAAGGAGGTCGGCCTCGACGCCGGCGCCCGCCGCACCTACGTCTCGGTCGACGGCGGGATGAGCGACAACATCCGCACCGCGCTGTACGACGCCGACTACTCGTGCACGATCGCGTCACGCCGCTCGGAGGCTACCCCGGTGCTCGGCCGCGTGGTGGGTAAGCACTGCGAGGCCGGCGACATCGTCGTCAAGGACGAGTTCGTGCCCGGCGACCTCGTCCCGGGGGACCTGCTGGCGGTGCCCGGGACCGGTGCCTACTGCCGCTCGATGGCCAGCAACTACAACCACGCGCTGCGCCCGCCGGTGCTGGCGGTCCGCGACGGAGCGGTCACGATCGCCGTCCGTCGTGAGACGGAGGACGATCTGCTGCGCACGGACGTGGGAGCCTGATCCCGTGAACACGAGCTCGAGGAAACCGCTGAGGCTCGCCCTGCTCGGCTGCGGGTCGGTCGGCAGCCAGGTCGTGCGCCTGCTGCGCGAGCAGGCCGACGACCTGACCGCGCGGACCGGCGCGGAGATCGAGCTGGTCGGCGTCGCCGTACGACGGCCGGACCTGCAGCGCGACGCCGAGGTGCCGCGCGAGCTGCTCACCACCGACGCCGTGGGCCTGGTGTCGCGCGGCGACCTGGACCTGGTCGTGGAGGTGATCGGCGGCATCGAGCCGGCCCGCTCGCTGATCCTGACCGCGCTGGAGAACGGCGCGTCGGTGGTCACCGCCAACAAGGCGCTGCTCGCCGAGGACGGCAGCACGCTGTTCGCCGCGGCCGAGAAGGCCAACCGCGACCTCTACTACGAGGCCGCGGTCGCCGGCGCGATCCCGATCATCCGGCCGCTGCGCGAGTCGCTGGCCGGCGACCGGGTCCGCCGGGTGCTGGGCATCGTGAACGGCACCACCAACTTCATCCTCGACAAGATGGACACCCTCGGCAGCGGGTTCGCCGAGGTGCTCGAGGAGGCCCAGGCGCTCGGGTACGCCGAGGCCGACCCGACGGCCGACGTGGAGGGGTACGACGCCGCCGCGAAGGCCGCGATCCTCGCCAGCCTCGCGTTCCACACCCGGGTGACCGCCGCCGACGTCTACCGCGAGGGCATCTCGGAGGTCAGCGCCTCCGACGTCGCCTCGGCCCGGGACATGGACAGCGTCGTCAAGCTGCTCGCGATCTGCGAGCTCCGCGACGGCCCGAACGGCCCGGCCGTCTCGGCGCGCGTGCACCCCGCGATGATCCCCAGGTCGCACCCGCTGGCCAGCGTCCGCGGCGCCTACAACGCGGTCTTCGTGGAGAGCGAGGCCGCCGGCCAGCTGATGTTCTACGGCCCCGGCGCCGGCGGGTCGCCGACCGCGAGCGCGGTGCTCGGCGACCTGGTGACGGTCGCCCGCAACCGGCTCAACGACGTGCGCGGCCCGGGGGAGTCGGCCTACGCCCAGTGCGAGGTGCTGCCGATGGGCGACACCCTGACCCGCTACCACGTGGCGCTCGACGTCGACGACCGCACCGGCGTGCTGGCGGCCGTGGCCCAGGCCTTCGCCGAGCACGGCGTCTCGATCCAGACCGTCCGCCAGGAGGGTCACGGCGACGACGCGCAGCTCGTCGTGGTCTCGCACCGCGCCACCGACGCGGCGCTGTCCGCGACCGTCGAGGATCTGCGGGCCCGGGACTTCGTGCACGACGTGTCCTCGGTGATGCGCGTCGAGGGGGACTCCTGATGAGCACCACCGAGTCCGGGGTGGTGACCGGCGCCCACCAGTGGCGCGGCGTCATCGAGGAGTACCGCTCCTGGCTGGACATCCCGGACAGCACCCCGACCATCACCCTGCGCGAGGGCGGCACCCCGCTCGTCGACAGCCGCTGGCTCTCGGAGCTGACCGGCGCCGAGGTGTGGCTCAAGGTCGAGGGCGACAACCCCACCGGCTCCTTCAAGGACCGCGGCATGACCGTCGCGCTGTCGGTGGCGGTCGGCGAGGGCGCCGAGGCGGTCGTGTGCGCCTCGACGGGCAACACCTCCGCCTCGATGGCGGCGTACGCCGCGCGGGCCCGGATCAAGCCGCTGGTGCTGGTGCCGCAGGGCAAGATCGCCGCCGGCAAGCTGGCCCAGGCGATCGTGCACGGCGCCCAGGTGATCATGGTCCGCGGCAACTTCGACGACTGCCTGCGGCTCTCCCGCGGGCTCGCCGCCGACTACCCGGTCGCGCTGGTCAACTCGGTGAACCCGATGCGCCTGGAGGGGCAGAAGACCGCCTCCTTCGAGATCGTCGACTTCCTCGGTGACGCCCCGGACGTGCACGTCCTGCCCGTGGGCAACGCCGGCAACATCTCGGCGTACTGGAAGGGCTACACCGAGTACGCCCGCGCCGGCCGGAGCACGCGGACCCCGCGGATGCTCGGCTGGCAGGCCGCCGGCGCCTCGCCGCTGGTCTCGGGCGCGCCGGTCAGCGATCCCGAGACCGTCGCCTCCGCCATCCGGATCGGCAACCCCGCCTCGTGGCACCTCGCGGTCGCGGCGGCCTCCGAGTCCGGCGGCCGGTTCCGCGCGGTCACCGACGAGCAGATCCTCACCGCGCAGCGCGCGCTGGCGGCCAACGACGGGGTGTTCGTCGAGCCCGCCTCGGCGGCCGGGGTGGCCGGCCTGCTCACCGAGGTCGCCGAGGGCACGTCGTACGCCGGCCGGCAGGTCGTCGTGACGGTGACCGGCCACGGCCTCAAGGACATCGACACCGCCCTGTCCACGTTCACCGACCTGGTCGACACGGTGGTCGACGCCGACGTCGACGCGGCCGCAGAGGCGGCGGGGCTGCGTTGACCACGCTCGTGTCCGGGCCGGTGACGGTCTCGGTGCCGGCGACGAGCGCGAACCTCGGTCCCGGCTTCGACGCGCTCGGGCTCGCGCTCGACCACCGCGACCGGGTGACCGCCGAGGTGGTCGACGAGCCCGGTGTCCGGATCACGGTGTCCGGGATGGGGGAGGGCAGCGTGCCGCTCGACGAGCGGCACCTGGTCTACCGCTCGATGCTCGCCGCGTTCGCCCACATGGGGCACGCGGTGCCCGGCCTCCGGCTGCACTGCGAGAACGTCGTGCCGCACGCCCGCGGGCTCGGCTCCTCCTCGGCGGCCATCGTCGCCGGCGTCTGCGTGGCCCGGGGCCTCGTGGGCGGCGGCTCGCTGCTGATGGACGACGACGCGGTGTTCGCACTCGCCGCCGACCTCGAGGGGCACCCGGACAACGTGGCCCCGGCGCTGTACGGCGGCTTCACCGTCGCCTGGCGCGAGGGGGAGCGGTTCCGGGCCACCACGCTGGCCGTCGACCCGCGGGTCCAGGTCGTAGCGCTCGTGCCGCCGGTCGGCGTCGAGACGTCGGTGGCCCGGGGCCTGCTGCCCGCGACCGTGTCGCACGGCGACGCCGCCGCCAACGCGGGACGTGCGGCGCTGCTGGTGGCGGCCCTGGGGCGGCAGCCCGAGCTGCTGCTGCCCGCGACCGAGGACCGGCTGCACCAGGGCTACCGGGAGCCGGCGATGCCGGACTCGCTGCGGCTGGTGCGCGCCCTGCGCGCCGACGGCCTCGCCGCGGTGGTCTCGGGCGCCGGGCCGACCGTGCTGGTGCTCACCGACCGCAGCCAGCAGCGGGTGGTGGCCGGGAGGGCCCCTGAGGGCTGGACCGCGCTGACCGTCCCGATCGACGCGGACGGTGCCCGCGTCGACCTTCCGGAGTAGCCGTCCGGGACGATCCCGAGGTGCTAGGCTGCCGGTGCGCCGGTGACCGTGGTGCGTAACGACGCGCCGAGCAGCGATTCACGCGGCCGCGCATTTCTCTCCCGCCTCCTCCGTCCTGCCTCGTCCCTCGGTGCTTCGCACCGGGGTGGGGACACCAGGTCGAGGAGCGGAACCACATTGAACGAGGCCGCCGGCGACGCCGGATCGGTCCGAACGTGGGAAGGACCTCACGTGAGCGAAACGACCACGACCCCTGCAGCCAGCGACTCCGAGCCCGCGGGCTCCAAGCGCCGTGCCGGCGGTCTGTCCGGCATGCTGCTGCCCGAGCTCAAGCAGATGGCGGGCGGCCTGGGCATCAAGGGCGTCGGCGCCCTGCGCAAGAGCCAGCTGATCGACGCCATCAAGGCCGCCCAGGCGGGCGGCGGCTCCGGCGGTGGCCCCGGCGGTGGCCCCGGCGGTGGCCAGGCGCAGTCCGGCGCCCCGACGGAGACCAAGCGGTCCCGCGGCACCACCCCGGCCGCCCAGGCCGAGGCCCCGAAGCAGGAGGCCCCGAAGCAGGAGGCCCCGAAGCAGGAGGCCCCGCGGGCCGAGTCCGCGCAGTCCGCCCCCGAGCCGCAGGCGCGCAGCGAGCGTCCCGCCCGCAGCGAGCGCCCGGCCCGGGGCGAGCGTCCCGTCGAGGAGCGGTCCGAGGACCGTTCCGGCGCGGACCGCAGCCGCGGCAACGAGCGGGCCGGCGAGCGCGGCAGTGAGCGCCCGAACGACCGCGGCGGCGACCAGGGCGCGGAGACCTCCGAGCGTGGCCCGCGCGGCCAGCAGAACGCCGGCACCCAGGGCGGTCAGCAGCACCAGGGCGGCAACCAGGGCAACCAGGGCGGCAACCAGGGCAACCAGGGCGGCAACCAGGGCAACCAGGGCGGCAACCAGGGCAACCAGGGCGGCCAGCAGAACCAGGGCGGCCAGCAGAACCAGGGCGGCCAGCAGAACCAGGGCAACCGCAACGACGACCGGGACGAGGAGGGCGGCCGCCGCAACCGGCGTCGCCGCGGCCGCGACCGCGCCGACCGCAACGACAACCGCTCCGACAACCGGAACGACGGGCGCAACGACGGGCGCAACGACGGCCGGGGCGACAACCGGAACGACGGGCGCAACGACGGCCGGAACGACGGGCGCAGCGACCGCAACGACCGGAGCAGCCGCGGCAGCCGCAACGAGCCCGACACCACGGTCCTCGAGGACGACGTCCTGGTGCCGGCCGCCGGCATCCTCGACGTGCTGGACAACTACGCCTTCGTGCGGACCAGCGGCTACCTGCCCGGCTCGGACGACGTCTACGTCTCCCTGTCGATGGTCCGCCGGCTCGGCCTGCGCCGCGGCGACGCGATCACCGGCCAGGTGCGCCAGCCCCGCGAGGGCGAGCGCAAGGAGAAGTTCAACCCGATGGTGCGCATCGACACCATCAACGGCGCCGACCCGGAGGCCGCCAAGGGCCGGGTCGAGTTCCAGAAGCTCACCCCGCTCTACGCCTCGGAGCGGCTGCGCCTCGAGACCGACTCGGCCAACCTGATCGGCCGCGTCATCGACATCGCCGCGCCGATCGGCAAGGGCCAGCGTGGGCTGATCGTGTCGCCCTCCAAGGCCGGCAAGACGATGATCATGCAGTCCATCGCGAACTCGATCACCACGAACAACCCCGAGTGCCACCTCATGGTGGTGCTGGTCGACGAGCGTCCCGAGGAGGTCACCGACTTCGAGCGCTCGGTCAAGGGCGAGGTCATCTCCTCGACGTTCGACCGGCCGGCCAGCGACCACACCGCGGTCGCCGAGCTGGCCATCGAGCGTGCCAAGCGCCTCGTCGAGCTCGGCCACGACGTGGTCGTGCTGCTCGACGGCATCACCCGGCTGGGCCGGGCGTACAACCTGGCCGCCCCGGCCAGCGGCCGGATCCTGTCCGGCGGCGTGGACTCCGCCGCGCTCTACCCGCCGAAGCGCTTCTTCGGTGCCGCCCGCAACATCGAGGACGGCGGCTCGCTGACGATCCTGGCCACCGCGCTGATCGAGAGCGGCTCGAAGATGGACGAGGTGATCTTCGAGGAGTTCAAGGGCACCGGCAACATGGAGATTCGGCTGCGCCGCGACTTCGCGGACAAGCGGATCTTCCCGGCGATCGACGCCGTGCAGTCCGGCACCCGCCGCGAGGAGCTCCTGATGAGCAAGGAGGAGCTGTCCATCGTCTGGAAGCTCCGCCGGGTGCTCTCGGGACTCGACAGCCAGCAGGCCCTCGAGCTGCTCCTCGAGCGGCTCAAGAAGTCCTCGAGCAACTACGAGTTCCTGACCCAGGTCCAGAAGACGACGCCGACCGTGAGCGGTCGCGGCGACAAGGACTAAGCCGGGACCGAGCGGGAAGAAACCGGCCCACCCCGCGGGTTGAGAAGGCTGCAGGGAGCCGATTGGCGCAGTGCCAGGGCTCCCTGGCAGACTGGATGGCTGGTTCCGGTTCACGTTCCCCGTGAGGGGACGACCCGGCGACCGAACCCCTCGAGAGGAAAACCATGAAGAAGAACACGCACCCGGAGTACACCGAGACCTCGGTGACCTGCACCTGCGGCAACACGTTCACCACCCGCAGCACCGTCAACAGCGGCACGATCCGCTCCGACGTGTGCTCGCAGTGCCACCCGTTCTACACCGGCAAGCAGAAGATCCTCGACACCGGCGGCCGCGTCGCCCGGTTCGAGAAGCGCTACGCCGCCAAGACGGCGGACGCGAAGAAGTAGCTCCAGCCGAGCGCCGGCCCCCGCAGCAGCGGAGGGTCGGCGCTCTGTCTGTGTCCGGACCCATCTGCGGGAGGCAAGCATGTTCGAGGCGGTCGAAGGACTGGTGACCGAGCACGGTGAGCTCGAGCACCGGCTCGCGGACCCGAGCATCCACGCCGACCAGGGTCTGGCCAAGCGGCTCAACCAGCGCTACGCCGAGCTGTCCGCGATCGTGCGCGCGTACGACGAGTGGCTGCGGCTCGGCGACGACATCGGGGCCGCCCGCGAGCTCGCCCACGAGGACGCCTCGTTCGCGGAGGAGGCCGAGGTGCTCTCCGAGCGACGGGTGGTCGCCGAGGAGCGGCTGCGGCACCTGCTGGTGCCCCGCGACGCCGCGGACTCCAAGGACGCGCTGCTGGAGATCAAGTCCGGCGAGGGCGGCGAGGAGTCGGCGCTGTTCGCCGGCGACCTGCTGCGGATGTACACCCGCTACGCCGAGCGGCGCGGCTGGAAGACCGAGCAGCTCGACGCCAACGAGTCCGACCTCGGCGGCTACAAGTCGGTCACGGTCGCGGTGAAGGCCAAGGGCACCCCCGAGCCCGGAGAGGCGCCCTACGCGCTGCTGAAGTTCGAGGGCGGCGTGCACCGCGTGCAGCGGGTCCCGGTCACCGAGAGCCAGGGCCGCGTGCACACCTCCGCGGCCGGCGTCCTGGTGATGCCGGAGGCCGAGCAGGTCGACGTCACCATCGAGGAGAAGGACATCCGGATCGACGTGTTCCGCTCGTCGGGCCCCGGCGGCCAGTCGGTGAACACCACCGACTCCGCGGTGCGGATCACCCACCTGCCGACCGGGATCGTGGTCAGCTGCCAGAACGAGAAGAGCCAGCTGCAGAACCGCGAGCAGGCGATGCGCATCCTGCGGGCCCGGCTGCTGCAGGCCGCCCAGGACACCGCGGACGCCGAGGCGTCGGACGCCCGCCGCTCGCAGGTCCGCACGGTCGACCGCTCGGAGCGGATCCGGACCTACAACTACCCCGAGAACCGGATCTCCGACCACCGCACCGGCTACAAGTCCTACAACCTCGACGCGGTCCTCGACGGCGACCTGGAGGCGGTCATCACCTCCTGCGTCGAGGCCGACCTCGCGACCCGGCTCGACGCGATCGAGTCCCAGACCTCGTGACCCGCGAGCTGGTCCGGCAGGCGGCGCTCCGGCTGGCCGACGCCGGCGTCGCGAGCCCCGACTTCGACGCCGCCGAGCTGCTCGCGCACGTCCTGGGCACCACCCGCTCGCGTCTCGGGCTGGTCGACGCGGTGACGCCCGAGCAGGCCGAGACGTACGACGCGCTGGTCACCCGCCGCGCCGCCCGCGAGCCGCTCCAGCACCTCACCGGGTCCGCCGCGTTCCGCTACGTCGAGCTCGCGGTGGGGCCCGGGGTGTTCGTCCCGCGCCCGGAGACCGAGCTGCTCGCCGGCTGGGCCGTCGAGCAGGCCGCGGCCGTGGTCGCCGCGGGCCGGGTGCCGGTCGTCGTCGACCTCTGCACGGGGTCCGGGGCGATCGCGCTCGCGGTCGCGACCGAGGTCCCCACGGCCGAGGTGCACGCCGTCGAGCTCGGCGACCCGGCGGTCGAGTGGGCGGCCCGCAACCTCTCCGGCACCGGCGTCGACCTGCGGCACGGCGACATGGCCGACGCCTTCCCCGACCTGGACGGCACCGTCGACGTGGTGGTCTGCAACCCGCCCTACATCCCGCTGGACGCCTACGAGTCGGTCGCCCCCGAGGCCAGGGACCACGACCCCGAGCTGGCGCTGTTCTCCGGCCAGGACGGCCTGGTCGCGATGCGGGTGGTGGAGCGGGTCGCGGCCCGCCTGCTGGTGCCCTCCGGCGTGGTCGGCGCCGAGCACGCCGACGCGCAGGGCAGCTCCGCGCCGGCGGTCTTCGTGGCCACCGGTCGCTGGTCCGACGTACGCGACCACGCGGACCTGGCAGGTCGCTCCCGCTTCGTGACCGCGCGACTGGCACGATGACGGGGTGCCAGACGTGATCGACGACCAGCCCGCCGCGCAGCGGTTCTCCACCGCCGAGGAGACCGAGCGGGAGGCAGGCATCGCGAACGCCGCCCTCGCGGTGCAGCGCGGGCAGCTCGTGGTGCTGCCGACCGACACGGTCTACGGGATCGGCGCCGACGCCTTCGACCCCGAGTCGGTGCGCCGGCTGCTGGCCGCCAAGGGCCGGGGCCGGGAGATGCCGCCCCCGGTGCTGGTGTCCGCGCCGACGACCCTCGACGCGCTCGCGGTCGGTGTCCCGTCGTACGCCCGGGCGCTGATCACCGAGCTGTGGCCCGGGCCGCTCACGCTGGTCTGCCGGCAGCAGCCCTCGCTGCAGTGGGACCTCGGCGACACCCGGGGGACCGTCGCGGTCCGGATGCCCGACCACGAGGTCGCCCTCGAGCTGCTCGCGCGCACCGGCCCGCTCGCCGTCAGCAGCGCCAACCGGACCGGGCTCCCGGCGGCCACGGACGCCGACCAGGCCGAGGCGATGCTCGGCTCGTCGGTCGCGGTCATCCTCGACGGCGGTCCGACGCCCGGCGCGCTGCCGTCCACCATCGTCGACGTCACCGGGCCGGCCGGCCGGGTGCTGCGGCTGGGTGCGGTCTCGCTCGAGCGGCTCAACGAGATCGTCGCGCCGCTCGGCGTCGAGATCTCCGACGAGGGCTAGGACCCGTGCGCGAGTACCTCACCGTCTTCCTGGTCGCCGCGGTCGTGACCTACCTGCTCGGCGTGGTGGCGCGCGAGATCGCGCTGCGGACCGGGGCGGTCGCCCGGGTCCGGGACCGCGACGTGCACGCCGTCCCGATCCCGTACTTCGGCGGGGTGGCGATGCTCGGGGGACTGGCGGCGGCGTACCTCGTGGCGCACCGGCTGCCGTTCCTCTCGCTCAGCGACAACCAGGTCTTCCACGACGCGAAGTTCGTGCTGATCGGCGGCGCGATGATCTGCCTGCTCGGGGTGCTGGACGACCTGTTCGAGCTGGACGCGCTGACCAAGCTCGGCGGCCAGGTGCTCGCCGCCGGCTTCCTGGTGATCAACCAGGTGCAGTTCTTCGCCATCCAGCTGCCGGGCCGCGGCCAGTTCAGCCTGGACAGCACGCAGGCGGCACTGATCAGCGTGGTGGTGGTGGTGGCGACCGTGAACGCGGTGAACTTCGTGGACGGCCTCGACGGCCTGGCCGCCGGCGTCGTGGGGATCGGCGCGGTGGCGTTCTTCGCCTTCGCCTACAAGCTCGCGGACGCCAACGACGAGACGCTCGCGATCAGCGCCGCCCTGCTCTGCGCCGCGCTCGGCGGGGCGTGCGCGGGGTTCCTGCCGCACAACTTCTTCCCGGCCCGGATCTTCATGGGCGACTCGGGCTCGATGCTGATCGGCCTGGTGCTGGCCGGCTCGGCGCTCAGCCTGACGGGCCAGTTCGCCACCGTGGACATGACCCAGGGCGCCGGCGGCTCGCAGGCCAGCCTGCTGCCCACGCTGCTGCCGATCATCCTGCCGATCTCGATCCTCGTGGTGCCGTTCGCGGACCTGGTGCTGGCGGTGATCCGGAGGACCCGGGCCGGCCGGTCGCCCTTCTCGCCCGACAAGGAGCACCTGCACCACCGGATGCTCGAGATCGGCCACTCGCACCGCCGCGCGGTGCTGATCATGTGGCTGTGGGCCGGGCTGATCGCGTTCGGGGGAGTGCTGGCCAGTCTCTACGCCAGCCCGCTGACCACGGCGGTGCTGGCCGTCTGGGTGGTGCTGACCGTGGTGCTCACCTTCGTGCTCCCCCCGCGTGCAGCGTCCACGGGTGACCGGCTGAGTTGACGGGCGATATCGCCTGGGTCAGGGTGGGATGCACCCTCTCGATTATCGGGTTGCCCGGACCTTGTGCTAGTTTTCACAAGCGCTCAGCAAACGCTCAGGAACTCCCGCTGGACGCCGCCCCCGCCCCGCCACAGATCGGCCGCCGACATGACGACCGCACGCGTGACCTCCGGGTCCACCGCCAGGCCTGACCGCCCGGCGACCGTAGGCGGACAAGTGCGCGCGGCCCTTCTCCTCACCGCCCTCCTCGGCCTGCTCGGCACCGGTCTCGGTGCGCTGCTCGGCGGCTCGCCCGCCGCCCTGGGTGCGGTCGTCGGCTTCGCGATGGTGCTGGTCTTCTTCGGCACCGGTGCCGTGGTGGTCAACGCGGTCGCCTCGGTCAGCCCGGCCGCCTCGATGCTCGTCGCGCTGCTGACCTACACGCTCCAGGTGGTGCTCGTGGGCGTGGTGTTCGCGGCCCTCGACCGCAGCGGAGCCCTGGACGGCCCGGTCGACCGGACCTGGGCGGGCGGGGCCGTCGTGGTCGCGACGCTGGTTTGGTTGGTGTCTCACATCATCTCCGTGACCCGGTCCCGGCAGCCCCTCTACGACCTCCCCGAGCGGCCCTCGGAGGGCCTGGACGCGAGTGCGCGATGACACTCCTTCACTGCTATTGTCCGGTGCGCGATGACTCAGCAGCATCCGCAGAAACCTCCACCCCGAGGCGGGGACCCCTGGCACGCGTACGGGTACATCGTCTCGGGAGTGTTCCTGTACGGCTTCCTGGGCTGGCTGGCCGACCGCTGGCTGGGCACCACGTTCCTGGTCGCGATCGGGATCCTGGTGGGCGCCGGGTTCGGCATCTACATGACCATTGCTCGGTTCGACGCTCTGCCTCGAAGGCAGAAAGAAGAGAAGTAGGGGTACCACGGTGAGCCTGGCAGGAAGTGTCGTGATCTCGACCGAGGAGTTCGTCCCCCCGGGGCCGGGCGACTTCGAGCTGCCCGACGTCTTCACGATCGCGGGCGTGGGCGTCACCAAGCCCATGCTCCAGCTCGTGCTGGCGGGCGTGCTGGTGTTCGGGTTCCTCTACCTGGCCTCGCGCAAGCGGGCGATGGTCCCCGGCAAGCTCCAGTTCGCCGGCGAGAGCGCCTACGGCTTCGTCCGCAACTCCGTGGCCCGCGACATCATCGGCAGCCACGACTTCATGCGCTTCGTGCCCTACCTGGTGACGGTCTTCTTCTTCATCCTGCTGAACAACTTCTTCGGCTCGATCCCGTTCATCCAGTTCCCGACGTTCTCGCGCTCGGGCATGGTCTACGGGCTCGCCGCGCTGTCCTGGATCGTCTACAACTACGTGGGCATCCGGAAGCACGGCTTCCTGGGCTACCTCAAGCTGCAGTGCGTCCCCGGCGGCATCACGGGCCCGATCCTGGCCCTGCTCATCCCGCTGGAGTTCATGTCGAACCTGATCGTGCGGCCGGTGACGCTGGCCCTGCGACTGTTCGCGAACATGTTCGCCGGCCACATCCTGATCCTGCTGTTCGCGGTCGGCGGCGAGTACCTCCTGGTGCACGGCGCCACGCTCATCAAGCCGGTCGGCATCCTTGCCTGGCTGCTCTTCATCGCGATCAGCTTCCTCGAGCTGCTGGTCCAGTTCCTGCAGGCCTACGTGTTCGTCCTGCTGAACGCCATGTACATCTCGGGCGCTCTCGCAGACGAGCACTGAGACGCTTCACCGCCCTACCTGATCGACAGACCTACAAGAGAAACCATCGAAGGGAACCATCGTGAACGGCAACCTGAACATGATCGGCTACGGCCTCGCCGCCATCGGCCCCGGTGTCGGCATCGGCCTGATCTTCGCCGCCTACATCAACGGTGTGGCTCGCCAGCCCGAGGCGCAGAGCCGCCTGCAGTCGATCGCCATCCTGGGCTTCGCGCTCGCCGAGGCGCTCGCCATCATCGGCATCGCGCTCGCGTTCGTTCTCTGATCACCGCCCCACGTCACTGACGAAGGACCAAGCTGATGAATCCGACCATCCTCGCGGCTGAGGCGGGACCGAACCCGCTGGCGCCGCACCTCGTGGAGATCATCCTTTCGCTGGTCGTCTTCGGTCTGCTGTTCCTCGCGGTCAAGAAGTGGATCGTCCCGAGCTTCGAGACGACGTTCGCCGACCGGACCGCCGCGATCGAGGGCGGTCTCCAGGCAGCCGAGACCAAGCAGGCCGAGGCCGACGCCAAGCTCGCCGAGCTCGAGAAGCAGCTCGGTGACGCGCGGCACGAGGCGGCGCGCATCCGCGAGGAGGCGCGTGAGCAGGGTGCTGCGATCGTCGCCGAGATGCGGGAGCAGGCGCAGTCCGAGGCGTCGCGCATCGTCGAGCACGCGCACACCCAGATCGAGGCGGAGCGCCAGCAGGCGGTCACCTCGCTCCGTGCGGAGGTCGGTTCGCTGGCCACGTCGCTCGCCGGGCGCATCGTCGGGGAGTCGCTGGACGACGAGGCTCGCCAGAGCCGGGTCGTCGAGCGCTTCCTCGCGGACCTCGAGAGCCAGCCGTCGGCGAGCGGGAACGGGGCACGCTGATGCAGGGCGCCTCCTCCGACTCGCTCCACGCACTGACCGAGGCCCTGGCCTCGGCGGTCGAGGGCGGCACGGACGCGTCGAAGATCGGCGACGACCTCTTCGGGGTCGCCGCGGTCCTCCGGCGCGAGCCCGGCCTGCGCCGGGTCGCGACGGACGTGTCCGTCTCGCCGGAGGCCAAGGCCGACCTGCTGCGCGGCATCTTCGCCGAGCAGATCGACCCCGCGTCGGCGGACCTGGTGGCTCAGGCAGCCGGTCGCCGCTGGGCCGCCTCCCGCGACCTCGCGGACGCCCTCGAGCACCTGGGCGTCGTCGCGGTCGTGCGGGGCGCCGAGCAGACGGGCAAGGCCGACGACCTCGAGAACGAGCTCTTCGCGTTCGAACGCCTGGTGTCGGGGAGCCCCGAGCTCCGCGACGCGCTCTCGGACCCCGCCCGCAGCACCGCCGACAAGCGCCGGCTGCTCAACGACCTGCTCGACGGCAAGGCCTCCTCGGCCACCGTCCGGCTGGCCGAGCAGGCCGTCGCCGGCACGCACCGCACCGTCGTGGTCGCGCTCGAGAGCTACCAGAAGGTGGCCGCCGAGCACCGCAACCGGCTGATCGCCACCGTCCGGGTGGCCCGCGGCCTCGCGGAGCACGACGCACAGCGCCTGCAGGACGCCCTGGCCCGTCAGTACTCCCGGCCGGTGCACCTCAACGTCGTCGTGGACCCCGACGTGATCGGCGGGGTGCGGGTGGCGATCGGTGACGACGTCATCGACGGCACCGTCGCGAACCGCCTCGACGACGCACGACGCCAGCTCGCCGGCTGACCGGCACCCCCCGACAACACAGCACGAGATACCCAAGAGAGCAGGGATGAGGAAATGACGGAGCTTTCGATCCGTCCGGAGGAGATCCGGGACGCACTCCAGCGGTTCGTGTCGGACTACAAGCCCGAGACGGCCAGCCGCGAAGAGGTCGGCAGGGTCGCGGAGGCCGGGGACGGCATCGCCCGCGTGTCCGGCCTGCCCTCCGCGATGGCCAACGAGCTCCTCGAGTTCGAGGACGGCACGCTGGGTATCGCGCAGAACCTCGACACCCGCGAGATCGGCGTCGTCATCCTCGGTGACTTCGACAAGATCGAGGAGGGCCAGACCGTCCGTCGTACGGGCGAGGTCCTCTCGGTCCCGGTCGGGGACAAGTTCCTCGGTCGCGTGGTCGACCCGCTCGGCACGCCCATCGACGGCCTCGGCGAGATCGAGAGCGAGGGCCGCCGCGCCCTCGAGCTCCAGGCTCCCGGCGTGATGGCCCGCAAGTCGGTGCACGAGCCGCTCGCCACCGGCATCAAGGCGATCGACTCGATGACCCCGATCGGCCGCGGCCAGCGCCAGCTCATCATCGGTGACCGCTCGACCGGCAAGACGACGATCGCGATCGACACGATCATCAACCAGAAGCAGTACTGGGAGACCGGCGACCCGGACAAGCAGGTCCGCTGCATCTACGTCGCCATCGGCCAGAAGGGCTCCACCATCGCCTCGGTGCGCGGTGCCCTCGAGGAGGCCGGCGCGCTGGAGTACACCACCATCGTGGCCTCCCCGGCGTCCGACTCCGCCGGCTTCAAGTACCTCGCCCCGTACACCGGCTCGGCCATCGGCCAGCACTGGATGTACGCCGGCAAGCACGTGCTGATCGTGTTCGACGACCTCACCAAGCAGGCCGAGGCGTACCGCGCCGTGTCGCTGCTGCTGCGCCGCCCGCCGGGCCGCGAGGCCTACCCGGGTGACGTGTTCTACCTGCACAGCCGGCTCCTCGAGCGCTGCGCGAAGCTGTCCGACGAGCTCGGCCACGGCTCGATGACCGGTCTGCCGATCATCGAGACCAAGGCCAACGACGTGTCGGCGTACATCCCGACCAACGTCATCTCGATCACCGACGGCCAGATCTTCCTGCAGTCGGACCTGTTCGCGTCCAACCAGCGCCCGGCCATCGACGTCGGTGTGTCGGTGTCGCGCGTGGGTGGTGCGGCGATGACCAAGGCGATGAAGAAGGTCACCGGCTCGCTCAAGGTCGACCTCGCGCAGTTCCGCGCGATGGAGGCGTTCGCGATGTTCGCCTCGGACCTCGACGCCGCGTCGCGCCAGCAGCTGGACCGGGGTCAGCGCCTGATGGCCCTGCTCCGCCAGCCGCAGTACTCGCCCTACCCGGTCGAGGAGATGGCTGCGTCGCTGTGGACCGGCACCACCGGTCGCCTGGACAAGGTCCCGGCCGACGACGTGCTGCGCTTCGAGTCCGAGTTCCTGGACTACCTGCGCCGCTCGCACGAGGGCATCCTGTCCGGCATCCGCGAGTCGCAGGACTTCACCGACGACACCGCCTCGGCGATGGAGGACGCGTACAACTCCTTCCTCGACCAGTTCGAGACCTCGGACGGGGACTCCATCAAGCCTGGCAAGGAGTCGCACGAGGCCCTCGAGGACGAGGACGTCGAGCAGGAGCAGATCGTCAAGCAGAAGCGGGGCTGACCGATGGCCGTATCGCTGCGTGAGTACCGCGCGCGGATCAAGTCGACGGAGTCGATGAAGAAGATCACGCGCGCCATGGAGCTCATCGCTGCGTCTCGCATCATCAAGGCGCAGCAGCGGGCCCAGGCGGCCGCGCCGTACGCCCGTGAGCGGACCCGTGCGGTCTCGGCGGTCGCTACGTACTCCAACGTGGAGCACGCCCTGACCACCGAGCCGGAGAACCCGAAGCGGGCCGCGATCCTGGTCGTCACCAGCGACCGGGGTCTGGCGGGCGCGTACTCCTCGGCGGTGCTCAAGGAGTCCGAGCGTCTCGCGGAGAAGCTGCGCGGGGAGGGCAAGGAGGTGAGCACCTACGTCTCCGGACGCAAGGGCGTCGCCTACCTCACCTTCCGGCAGCGGGCGATCGTGCAGAGCTGGACCGGGTTCTCCGACCAGCCGACGTACGACGTGGCACGCGAGATCGGGGACGCGCTGATCACGGCGTTCCTCGCCGGCGAGGACCACCCCGAGATCGAGCTCGCGGAGGGCGCCCAGGACGTCGACGAGGTGCACGTGGTCTACACGCGCTTCAAGTCGATGCTCGTCCAGGAGCCCACCGCGGTGCGGCTGCTGCCCCTCGAGATCGTCGAGGGCGAGGCGAAGCCCGACCGCGACGAGGTGCTGCCGCTCTACGAGTTCGAGCCGAGCCCCGCCGAGGTGCTCGACACCCTGCTCCCGCGCTACGTCCAGAGCCGGATCTACTTCGCGCTGCTGCAGGCCGCCGCCTCCGAGCTGGCTGCCCGGCAGCGCGCGATGAAGTCCGCCACGGACAACGCCGACGAGCTGATCAAGAAGTACACCCGTATTGCCAACCAGGCCCGCCAGGCCGGTATTACCCAGGAAATCAGCGAGATCGTCGGTGGCGTGAACGCGCTGGCCGACGCGACTGCCGGGAGTGAGTGAGAGACATGACTGCCACGACTGAAGAACGAGGCACCGAGATCACCGAGGGTGGTGTCGGCCGCATCGCGCGCGTCATCGGCCCCGTGGTCGACATCGAGTTCCCCGCGGACGCGATGCCCGAGATGTACAACATGCTCAAGACCGAGCTGGAGCTGGGCGGCGAGAAGAAGACGCTGACGCTCGAGGTCGCGCTGCACATCGGCGACGGCATGGTCCGGGCGCTGTCCCTGCAGCCCACCGACGGCCTGGTCCGCGGTGCGCAGGTACAGGACACCGGCGGCCCGATCACGGTCCCCGTCGGCGACATCACCAAGGGTCACGTGTTCAACGCGACCGGTGACTGCCTGAACCTCACCGAGGGCGAGCACTACGAGGTCAAGGAGCGGTGGGGCATCCACCGCAAGGCTCCGGCCTTCGACCAGCTCGAGTCGAAGACCAAGATGTTCGAGACCGGCATCAAGGTCATCGACCTGCTGACGCCCTACGTCGAGGGCGGCAAGATCGGCCTGTTCGGCGGCGCCGGCGTCGGCAAGACGGTGCTCATCCAGGAGATGATCGCCCGCGTCGCCAAGGACCACGGCGGTGTGTCGGTGTTCGCCGGTGTCGGCGAGCGCACCCGTGAGGGCAACGACCTCATCGTCGAGATGGAGGAGGCCGGCGTCATCGGCCAGACCGCCCTCGTCTTCGGCCAGATGGACGAGCCGCCGGGCACCCGCCTGCGGGTCGCGCTGTCCGCGCTGACGATGGCGGAGTACTTCCGCGACGTGCAGAACCAGGACGTGCTGCTCTTCATCGACAACATCTTCCGGTTCACGCAGGCCGGTTCCGAGGTGTCCACGCTGCTCGGCCGCATGCCGTCCGCCGTGGGCTACCAGCCGAACCTCGCCGACGAGATGGGTGTGCTCCAGGAGCGGATCACCTCGACGCGTGGACACTCGATCACCTCGATGCAGGCGATCTACGTGCCCGCCGACGACTACACCGACCCGGCCCCGGCCACCACGTTCGCGCACCTCGACGCGACCACGGAGCTGTCGCGCGAGATCGCGTCGCTCGGCATCTACCCGGCCGTGGACCCGCTGACCTCCACGTCGCGGATCCTGGACGCGCAGTACATCGGCGACGACCACTACAAGACCGCGATCCGGATCAAGCAGATCCTCCAGCGCAACAAGGAGCTGCAGGACATCATCGCGATCCTGGGTGTCGACGAGCTGTCCGAGGAGGACAAGATCGTCGTCTCGCGGGCCCGCCGCATCCAGCGGTTCCTGTCGCAGAACACCTACGTCGCCAAGCAGTTCACCGGCATCGAGGGCTCGACCGTCCCGATCGGGGACACCATCGAGGCGTTCACGAAGATCGCCGACGGCGACTACGACCACGTCGCCGAGCAGGCCTTCTTCATGTGCGGTGGCCTCGACGACGTCGAGAAGCGCTGGGCCGAGATCCAGAAGAACCTCTGAGTCCTCGGAGTTCCTGCTGGTTCCACCGGGTCCGCCCCGCACCGCGGGGCGGACCCACCCCAAGTCAGAGCAACGATTGAGGAGTCCGCGTGAGTGACGACCTGATGCAGGTTGAGCTGGTCGCCGCCGATCGGCTGGTCTGGTCGGGCGAGGCCAAGATGGTGATCGCCCGCACCACCGAGGGCGACGTCGGCATCCTGCCCAACCACGCGCCGATGCTGTCCACGATGGTGCACGGCCTCGTCGACGTGACGACCTCCGACAACGAGACCTGGATCGCCGCGGTCGACGCCGGCTTCCTGTCGGTGGCCAACAACCGGATCTCGATCCTGGCCGAGCACGCCGAGATGTCCCACGACATCGACCTCGAGCGGGCCCGCACCGACCTGGAGCGCTGCCGCAGCGAGGGCGCCGGGGACGACGAGGCCGTCGAGAAGGCCGAGGAGGCCTGGGCCGAGGCCCGGGTCCGGGCGGCCGAGCGCGCGTCCTGACCCAGCCCGTCCCCGAGATCCCTCCGTGTGCATGGAAATGAGGCGATAGATGCCGTTGTGGGAGTGGCTGGTGGACTCCGTCGGGGTCCTGCTGTTCCTGCTGCTGCTCTACGGCCTCTGCCTGGTCGTCCGCCGCCGGTGGATCTCGCGCAACGGTGGCACGTTCGAGTTCAGCGTCCGCGTCCGGTCCGGTAGGGCCGGACGCGGCTGGATTCTCGGCGTCGGTCGCTACTCCGGCGGCCTGCTCGAGTGGTTCCGGATCTTCTCGCTCGCGCCGCGGCCGCGGTACTCCTACCAGCGCGCGGAGCTCGAGTACGTCGGGCGCCGCGACCCCGTGGGCGTCGAGTCCTACTCGCTGTACTCCGGTCACATCATCGTGACCTGCAAGACCCCGTCCGGCCCGCTCGAGGTGGCGATGAGCCCCGACGCGCTGACCGGGTTCCTGGCCTGGCTCGAGGCCGCCCCGCCCGGCCAGCGCCGCCGCTGACGCCGTGCAGGCAGAGTCACCTGTCCTGTCGGGAGGTGGCATCGGCCACGCGCGTCCACAGCCGGGCTGCTCGGGAGAGCTACCGGTCCTGCGGCGCCGTCAGCGCTCGCCGCCCGGCTTCCAGAGCACGTCGCCGGTCGCCCGGTTGGCGTGCCGGGCCAGGATGAACAGCAGGTCCGAGAGCCGGTTGAGGTACTTGATCGCCAGCACGTTCATCGTGTCGGCGTGCTCCTCGTAGGCCGCCCAGGCCGACCGCTCCGCCCGGCGTACGACGGTCCGGGCGACGTGCAGGTGCGCGGCGCCGGGGGTGCCGCCGTTGAGGATGAAGGACCGCAGCTTGGGCAGGTCCTCGTTGTACTGGTCGCACCAGGCCTCGAGCCGGTCGACGTACGCCTGCTCGATGCGCAGCGGCGGCCACTCGGGGTTCTCCACGACGGGCGTGCAGAAGTCGGCGCCCACGTCGAAGAGGTCGTTCTGGACCGTGGTGAGCAGCGTGACCACCTCGTCCTCGAGGCCGCCGGTGGTCAGCGCGACGCCGAGGTGCGCGTTGGCCTCGTCGACGTCGGCGTAGGCCCGCAGCCGCAGGTCGTTCTTGGTCGTGGTGCTCATGTCGCCGAGCTTGGTCTCGCCGGCGTCGCCGGTCCGGGTGTAGATGCGCGTGAGGTTGACCATGCCCACACCCTAGGCGCGCCCGGGGCGCCCACTAGCATCAGCCTGATGCAAGGATTCCAGGTCCGGTCCGAGGGGCCGCTCTCGCACCCGTTGCGCGGCACCGCGCACGTCGGCGGCGCCAAGAACAGCGCGCTGAAGCTGATGGCGGCCGCGCTGCTGGCGGAGGGCCGCACCCGGGTCACGAACGTCCCGGACATCCTCGACGTGCACGTGATGGCCCGGCTGCTCGAGGAGCTCGGCTGCACGGTCGCGGTCGAGCACCCCGGCCGGGTGGTCGACGCGAACCCCAGCGGGACGGTCACCATCGACGTGCCCGCCGAGCTCGGGCACGTGGCGCCCTACGACTTGGTGCGCCGGCTGCGGGCCTCGATCAGCGTGCTCGGCCCGCTGGTGGCCCGCTGCGGCCGGGCCCGGGTCGCGCTGCCGGGCGGCGACAACATCGGCTCGCGGGGCCTGGACATGCACATGACCGGGCTGACCGAGCTCGGCGCGGAGGTCCGCATCGAGCACGGCTTCGTGGTCGCCGAGGTGGCCGGCCGGCTGACCGGCACCAACCTGTGGCTGGACTTCCCGAGCGTCGGCGCCACCGAGAACCTGCTGATGGCCTCCGTGCTCGCCGACGGTACGACGGTCATCGACAACGTCGCGCGCGAGCCGGAGATCATCGACCTGTGCGAGATGCTCGTCGAGATGGGCGCGATGATCGAGGGCGTCTCCACCTCGACGCTGACCGTGCACGGGGTCCCGCGGCTGCGGCCCGTCGAGCACGCCACGGTCACCGACCGCATCGTGGCCGGCACCTGGGCCTTCGCGGCGGCCATCGCAGGGGGAGAGCTCACCGTGCACGGCGGCCAGGCCAGGCACCTCGACATCGTGCTGGACAAGCTCGTCTCGGCGGGGGCGATGGTCAGCGAGCTCGAGACCGGGTTCCACGTGCACGTGGACGACCGGCTCGCCGCGTTCGACGTGGTGACGCTGCCCTACCCGGGCTTCCCGACCGACCTGCAGCCGTTCTCGATGGCGCTGGCGGCGGTCAGCGACGGCACCGCGATGATCACCGAGAACGTCTTCGAGGCGCGCTTCATGTTCGCCCAGGAGCTCGCCCGCCTCGGCGCCGAGCTGCGCACCGACGGGCACCACGCGGTGGTGCGCGGCCGGCCGGTGCTGTCCGGGGCGCCGGTGGTCGCGCACGACATCCGGGCCGGTGCGGCGCTGGTGCTCGCGGGCATGGCCGCGCAGGGCACGACGACCGTCGCGGAGTCCCAGCACATCGACCGCGGCTACCCGTACTTCGTGGAGATGCTCTCCGGTCTCGGGGCGGACGTCTGCCGGGTCGACGTACCCGATCTCCAGGCGTGACCTGCGACACACCCGTCACTCCTGCGACGCAACCTTTCGGCCCGCTCGTACGTCATAGTGGGTGCGAGGGTCGGCCACGGGGGGTCGGCCCGCTGCGGAGGGAGCGACGGGTGCTCGTCACCACCGAAGGTCCGACGATGCGTCTCGGCGGCCGGTTCGACGGCCGGTCCACCAGCGAGGTCCGGGACCTGCTCGTCGCCCAGATGAGCGCCCACCACGACGTGGTCGTGGACATGACCGACGTGGAGTCCGTCGACGCGACCGCGCTGCGGCTGCTCGCCGCGGCCAGCGCCCGGATGGAGCGCGAGGGCCGCACCCTCACCCTGCGGGGCGTGTCGCCGGCCCTGCGCCGGGTGATCGCCTTCACCCGGCTGCGGCGCTGGATCAGCGTCGAGCGGGCCGCCACCCCTGTCGCCTAGGTTCCCGAGTGGAGTAGTTCACACCCGGTTACCGAGCGGTCACATCCGCCGTACTCTCGGGCCATGAACGAGAAGAAGGACCGTCCGTGGGTGATGCGGACGTACGCCGGCCACAGCTCGGCCACCGAGTCCAACGCGCTCTACCGCAAGAACCTCTCGAAGGGGCAGACCGGCCTGTCGGTCGCCTTCGACCTGCCGACCCAGACCGGCTACGACCCGGACCACCCGCTGGCCCGCGGCGAGGTGGGCAAGGTCGGCGTCCCGGTCCCGCACCTCGGGGAGATGCGCCGGCTGTTCACCGACATCCCGCTGGACACGATGAACACCTCGATGACGATCAACGCCACCGCGATGTGGCTGCTCGCCCTCTACCAGGTGGTGGCCGAGGAGCAGGCGCTCGAGGCGGGCGCCACCGAGGACGACTTCGAGCAGGTGCACGGGAAGCTCGCGGGCACCACCCAGAACGACATCATCAAGGAGTACCTCTCCCGCGGCACCTACGTGTTCCCGCCCGAGCACTCGCTGCGGCTGACCAGCGACCTGATCTCCTACACCGTCAACCACATCCCGAAGTGGAACCCGATCAACATCTGCAGCTACCACCTGCAGGAGGCCGGCGCGACGCCGACGCAGGAGCTCGCCTACGCGCTGTGCACCGCGATCGCCGTGCTCGACACCGTGCGCGACTCGGGACAGGTCGCCCCCGAGGACTTCCCCACCGTGGTCGGACGGATGTCCTTCTTCGTCAACGCCGGCGTGCGGTTCGTCGAGGAGATGTGCAAGATGCGCGCCTTCGTGCGGCTGTGGGACGAGATCACCCGCGAGCGGTACGGCGTCGAGGACGACAAGATGCGCCGCTTCCGGTACGGCGTCCAGGTGAACAGCCTGGGGCTCACCGAGGCGCAGCCAGAGAACAACGTGCAGCGGATCGTCCTGGAGATGCTCGGTGTCACGCTGTCCAAGGACGCCCGGGCCCGCGCCGTCCAGCTGCCGGCGTGGAACGAGGCCCTCGGGCTGCCCCGGCCCTGGGACCAGCAGTGGTCGCTGCGGCTGCAGCAGGTGCTGGCCTTCGAGTCCGACCTGCTGGAGCACGACGACCTGTTCGAGGGGTCGAAGGTCGTCGAGGCCAAGGTCGAGGAGCTGGTCACCGGGGCCCGCGCCGAGATGGACCGGGTGCAGGCGATGGGCGGCGCCGTCGCGGCCGTCGAGTCCGGCTACATGAAGCAGGCGCTGGTCTCCTCGCACGCCGCCCGCCGGGGTCGCATCGAGTCCGGCGAGGACCGGGTCGTCGGCGTGAACTGCTACCAGACCACCGAGCCGTCCCCGCTGACCGCGGACCTCGACACCGCGATCCAGTCGGCCGACCCCGAGGCCGAGCGGTCCGCGCTCGAGGGCCTGCGGCAGTGGCGCGAGCAGCGCGACGCGGCCGCCGTCGAGGCGGCCCTGGCCGGGCTGGTCGAGGCCGCCACGTCGGGCGCCAACCTGATGGAGGCGACCCTGGTCGCGGCCCGGGCCGGTGCGACGACGGGGGAGTGGGCCGGTGCGCTGCGCGGGGTCTTCGGCGAGTTCCGGGCGCCCACCGGTGTGTCGGGGGCCGTCGGGGTGGCCGACGCCGGCGCCGACCTGACGAAGGTGCGTGAGGACGTCCGCCGTACGGGGGAGGAGCTCGGCAGCCGGCTCCGGCTGCTGGTCGGCAAGCCGGGCCTGGACGGTCACTCCAACGGCGCCGAGCAGGTCGCGGTGCGCGCCCGGGACGCCGGGTTCGAGGTCGTCTACCAGGGCATCCGGCTGACGCCCGAGCAGATCGTGGCCGCCGCGGTGGCCGAGGACGTGCACTGCGTCGGCCTCTCGATCCTGTCGGGGTCGCACATGGAGCTGGTGCCGGCGGTGCTGGACGGCATGCGCGAGCACGGCATCGAGGACGTGCCGGTGGTGGTGGGCGGGATCGTGCCGTCGGGCGACGCGGCACGGCTCAAGGAGATGGGCGTCGCGGCGGTGTTCACCCCCAAGGACTTCGGCCTTACCGAGATCATGGCGGGCATCCTGGGAACGATCCGCCGCGCGAACTCGCTGGCCTGACATACCGGGTGCGGTCCTGGGTACCGGCAAGGACCAATCCCCTCACGTCACCCCAGGAGAAACATGTCGACCGACGCCATCGTCCTGCTCAAGGCCGACCACAAGGAGATCCGCAAGGTGTTCTCCGACTTCGAGAAGGCCGGCGAGAACGCGAACGCGGCCAAGGGCAAGCTCGTGAACAAGATGATCGAGCTGCTCACGGTGCACACCTACATCGAGAACGAGGTGATGTACCCCCGCGTCCGTGCGCTGCTGCCCGAGCTCGAGGACGACGTGCTGGAGTCCTACGAGGAGCACCACGTCGCCGACCTGCTGGTCGTCGAGCTGGCGGCCCTGAAGCCGACCGCCGAGCGGTTCACCGCCAAGACCACGGTGCTCATCGAGAACGTCCGGCACCACATGGACGAGGAGGAGCAGGACTGGTTCCCCCAGGTCCGCGCCGGGCTGGGACGCGCCACCCTGCAGCAGATCGGGGCCGAGATGGTCGAGGCCCGCAAGAAGGCGCCGCGCAAGCCCTCCCAGCCCAGCGCGCTGAAGAAGACGATCGACGCCGTGATCGCCTAAAGTCTCGTCTGTGGACGACTCCGGTCTGGGCAGAGGTGGGCAAAGCGCACCCAGAAGCGTGACTCGGCTCGCAAACAGGGCCAGAATGCTTCGGTGGGGACGGCGGCTCGGGCCCGTCCGCGCACCGTCATCGGTCGGGGGAGCTTGAGCAGGTGGGTCTGACGTCCAGCGTCACCGGGCACGGCTCGTTCGAGGCGCGGCTCCCGCCGCAGCCCACGAGCGTCGCCGAGGCGCGCTCGCTGATGCGCGGCCTGCTCGGGCAGACCGGCCGCGCGGACCTCGTGGAGACCGCGGTGCTGCTGGTCAGCGAGGTGGTCACCAACGCGCTCCTGCACGCCGGCACCGACATCGACCTCGCCGCGGTGCTCGGCGTGGACGGGCTCCGGGTCGAGGTCGGGGACGGCAGCCCGCACCTCCCGTCCCGACGCCGGTACGCCGCGACCGCGGGCACCGGGCGCGGGCTGCTGATGCTCGAGTCGATGGTCGACGACTGGGGCGTCACCCGGCGCCCGGGCGGCAAGGTCGTGTGGTTCCGGATCTCCGGTCCCGACCTGGACCTCGAGGACCCGGTCGAGCTGCGCGGGGACCGCGCCGGCCGCTCGGACGGCCGGCGCGACAACGTGGCGGTGGAGCTGCGCAACGTGCCCCTGCTGCTGCACGCCGCCTGGCAGGAGCACGCCGAGGCGCTGCTGCGCGAGTACCTCCTGGCCAGCCTCGACGAGCCGGGCGGCCAGGACCCGATCCAGATGCACGCCGACGCCACCGACGCGATCGCCGTGCTCGAGGAGCACATCCCGCGGACCGGGGTGGAGATGGTGGCCGACGCGCTGATGGACGACGCCCTCGAACCGGGCGTGTCGGCCGCGGTGATCCGGGTGCCGGTGCCCCGCGCCTCGGTCTCGCACTTCGCCACCCTCGACCGGGCGATCGAGGCGGCGCTGGACCTGTCCCGCGAGGGGCTGGTGCTGACCCCGCCGACCCAGCCGGAGGTGCAGGCGTTCCGCAAGTGGATCTGCCGGCAGGTGCTCAGCCAGGCTTCCGGGGCACGTCCCGAGCCGTGGCAGGTGCCGGCCGACGCCGTCGGCGCGATGGTCCTCCCCGAGGGCTGGGACCCGACGGTCGTCACCCGGGCCGCGCACGGCCTGATCGCCGCCGACGCGACGAGCCGGATCCTCGCGGTCAGCGCCGCGGCGGCCACGCTCCTGGGGTACGACGACCCGGTCGAGCTGGTCGGGAGGCGGATCGTCTCGATCGTGCCGGAGCGCTACCGGCAGGCGCACGTCGCGGGCTTCACGATGTACCTCCTGGTCGGCCGCAAGCCGCTGCTCGACCGGCGGGTGCAGATCCCCGCGCTGCGCCGGGACGGCACCGAGGTCGAGATCGAGCTGACCGTGCGCTCGCCGGGGATCGGCACCGGGCAGTCGGTGCTGCTGGCCGACATCCGGCCCGCCCGGCGTTGACCCGGCTGGCTATCGTCGGGAGGGGGGCCGTCGTGACCGGGAGGTGGGAGTGCTCAGGCGTACGCCGCTGCTCGTCCTGGCCGCCTCCGCCGCCCTGCTGACCGGGTGCCACGACCAGCCGGCCCCACGCCCCGCTGCGGCTCCCAGCGGCCAGGTCACGCCGGCGCTCGGCGGACGGCTGGCGGCCGCCCACCGGCCCCCGGACCGGCCGATGAACCGGCTCGAGCGCCCGGTGCACGCGCGGCTGGCGGCCCAGGTCGCCGGCCAGGGCCTCACGCTGACCTACCTGGACTGCCCGCCCTGGGACGGCACCGTGCCCAGCCGGATGACCTGCACGGCGTACGTCGACGGGGTGCTCGCCCGGGTCGCGGTGCACCTCAAGGCGGCCGTGGAGGGCAAGGCGGTCAGCTTCGACGCGAAGCTGCTCGACGGCGTCATCGCCACCCGCAACCTGGAGGCCACCCTGCGGCGGCAAGGCTGGCAGCGCGCCGACTGCGGTGACGCGCCCGCCTACCCCGCCACCGTGGGCAGCCGGATCGTCTGCCGCGTGACCGGCTCCGCCGGCGGCCGCTACGTCCAGGCCACCGTCACCGAGCGCTCCGGAGCCGTGATGATCGCCGACTACCGGGCCCGGTCCTAGGGCAGACTCTCCCCATGGCCAGGGTCGTCGTCGTCGGTGCGGGTGTGGTGGGGCTGTCGTGCGCGGTGCGGCTGCTGGAGGCCGGGCACCGGGTCGACGTGGTCGCCCGGGACCTGCCGCTGGAGACGACGTCGGCGGTCGCCGCGGCGCTGTGGTACCCGTACCGCGCGTTCCCGCACGAGCGGGTCGCCGGCTGGTCGGAGGCCACCTACCGGGCCCTCGACGACCTGTCCGGCGTGGACGGCACCGGCGTCCGGATGCTCCCCGGGACCGAGCTGCACCACACGCGGCAGGCGGACCCCTGGTGGCGGGACGCCGTGCCCGAGCTGACCCGGGTGACCGGCCTCGAGCCGCCGTACGCCGACGGCTGGTCGTTCGTCTCCCCGGTCGTGGAGATGCCGGTCTACCTGCCCTGGCTGGCGGCCCGGGTCGAGGAGCTGGGCGGCACGCTGACCCGGATGGCGCTCACCGCGCTGCCGGACCACGCCGAGGTGGTGGTCAACGCGACCGGCCTCGGCGCCCGGCGGATGGCCGATGACCCGTCCCTGCTGCCGGTCCGCGGCCAGGTCGTGTACGTCGAGCAGGTCGGCCTGGACCGGTGGTGGCTGTCCTCGGGCGCCGAGGGCGGACCGGTCTACGTGGTGCCGCGCTCGCGGGACGTCGTGGTCGGCGGCACGGACGACGAGGGGGAGTGGGACCGGCGCCCGGACCCGGACGTGGCCAAGCGGATCCTCGCGCGGGCCGTCGAGGTGGTGCCCGCGCTCCGCCGGGCCCGGGTCCTGGGCCACCGGGTGGGGCTGCGGCCTGCGCGCCCCGCCGTACGCCTGGAGGTCGAGGTCGCCGACGGCCGGCGGGTCGTGCACTGCTACGGGCACGGGGGCGCCGGCGTGACCCTGTCGTGGGGCTGCGCCGACGAGGTCGCGGCGCTGGTCGGCGCCTAGGACCGCCGTACGTCGACCACGGCGGCGAGGTCCACCGGCCCGTAGACGTGCGGGTAGGCCTGGTCCGCCCCGGCGAGCTGCTCGCTGCGCCACGGGGAGGTCAGCAGGTCGGTGTCGATCTCCAGCAGCAGCACGTCGTCGAGGTCGGAGAACCACAGCGCGTGGACGCCCTCGACCTGGTGCGCCTCGGAGCAGTGCACGAAGCCCTCCTGCTCGAGGCTCCGGCCGCGCGTGGAGGTCGTGTAGCTGCCGGACTCGCGGGCCGCCGCCCAGGCCTCGGGCGTGGTGAGGTGGAAGATCCGCATCAGAACAGCCGCTCGGTGGGGTCGTCCATGCCGCGCAGCGCGTCGTAGTCCACCACCGCGCAGGCGATCCCGCGGTCGGTGGCCAGCACCCGCGCCTGGGGCTTGATCTCCTGGGCCGCGAAGATGCCGCGCACCGGGCGCAGCTGGGGGTCCCGGTTGAGCAGCTCGAGGTAGCGGGTGAGCTGCTCGACGCCGTCGATCTCGCCGCGGCGCTTGATCTCCACCGCCACGGACCTCCCCTCGGCGTCGCGGCACATCAGGTCCACGGGGCCGATCGCGGTGGGGAACTCGCGGCGTACCAGCGTCAGGCCCTCGGCAAGGGTCGCCGGGTGCTCGGCGAGCAGCTCCTGGAGGTGCTTCTCCACGCCGTCCTTCTGCAGGCCGGGGTCGACGCCGAGGTCGTGGGCGCTGTCGTGCAGCACCTCCTCCAGCAGGATCCGCAGCGTGTCGCCGTCCTTGCCCGTGACCAGCCACTCGGGCACGCCCTCCTCGCTGGTGCCCTCGGCGACCTTGCAGGGCGGGGACATCCAGTTCAGCGGCTTGTAGGAGCCCCCGTCGGAGTGCACCAGCACCGACCCGTCGTTCTTGCGCATGATCACGCGCGTCGCCATCGGCAGGTGGGCGGTCAGCCGGCCTGCGTAGTCGACCTGGCAGCGCGCAACGACGAGTCTCACGAGGCGGCAATCTACCTGCCCGCGGGTGTTGTTCCTCACGGCGGTGGCCATGCATGGCGTGCCATGATGCGGCCATGACGAGCAGCACACGTGACTTCAGCTCCATCGGCGTGATCGGCCTGGGCACCATGGGGGCCGGCATCGCCGAGGTCTTCGCCCGCAACGGCTACCAGGTGGTCGGCGTCGAGCAGACCGAGGAGAGCCTCGAGCGGGGCCGCGCGCACGTCGAGCACTCGACCGGCCGCGCGGTGAAGCGCGGCAAGCTCAGCGAGGAGGCGCAGGCCGAGCTGGTCGGCCGGATCGCGTTCACCACGGACATGGCCGACGTGAAGGACTGCGGGCTCGTCGTGGAGGCCGTCGTCGAGAAGCTGCACGTCAAGCAGCAGATCTTCCGGGCCCTCGACGAGATCGTCTCGGTCGACGCCGTGCTCGCGACCAACACCTCGTCGCTGTCGGTCACCGAGATCGGCACCGCCACCTCGCACCCGGGACGCGTCATCGGCGTGCACTTCTTCAACCCGGCCCCGGTGCAGAACCTCGTCGAGATCATCCGCACGGTGGTCACCGAGCCGCAGGTCCTCGAGGACGCCGCCGAGCTGGCCAGGTCGCTGCAGAAGACGCCCGTCGTCGTGGGGGACAAGGCCGGGTTCATCGCCAACGCGCTGCTGTTCGGCTACCTCAACCACGCGGCCTCGATGTTCGAGGGCCACTACGCGACCCGCGAGGACCTCGACGCCGCGATGCGGTTCGGCTGCGGCTACCCGATGGGCCCGCTGGCGCTGCTGGACCTGATCGGCCTCGACACCGCCTTCGAGATCCTGGACACGATGTACAAGCAGGGCCGCGACCGGCTGCACGCACCGGCCCCGATCCTCAAGCAGATGGTCACCGCCGGCCTGCTCGGCCGCAAGTCCGGCCGCGGCTTCTACACCTACGAGGCCGCCGACAGCCCGGTCGTCGTGGACGACGCGCTCACGCCGTCGCCCGACGACCAGCCGCAGCTGCGTCGCGACATCCGCCGGGTGGGCGTGGTCGGCACCGGCACGATGGCCACCGGCATCGTCGAGGTCTTCGCCAAGGCCGGGTTCGCGGTCACCTTCGTGGGCCGCGCCCAGGACCGCCTCGACGGGGTCCGCGCGACGATCGAGAAGTCCCTGGACAAGGCCATCCAGCGCGGCAAGCTCGAGGAGTCCGCGCGCGGGGAGGTGCTCGGCCGGCTGACCGGGACGACCTCGCTCGACGACCTGGCCGACGCCGACATCGTCGTGGAGGCGATCGCCGAGGACCTGAAGATCAAGACGGTGCTCTTCGAGAACCTCGACGAGATCTGCAAGCCGGACACGATCCTGGCCACCACGACCTCCTCGCTGCCGGTGATCGCGCTGGCCTCGGTCACCAGCCGGGCGCGCGACGTGGTCGGCATGCACTTCTTCAACCCCGCGCCGATCATGAAGCTGGTCGAGGTGGTCAGCACGGTCGCGACCGGCGACGACGTCGCGGAGACCACCCGCGCGCTGTGCGCGGCCGTCGGCAAGGTCGCCGTGTCCTGCGGCGACCGGGCGGGCTTCATCGTCAACGCGCTGCTGTTCCCCTACCTCAACGACGCGGTGAAGATGCTCGAGGCGCACTACGCCACGGCCGACGACATCGACACCGCGATGAAGTACGGCTGCGCGCTGCCGATGGGCCCCTTCGAGCTGCTCGACGTGGTCGGCAACGACGTCTCGCTGGCCATCCAGCGCGAGCTGTACCTCGAGTTCCGCGAGCCCGGCTTCGCGCCGGCGCCGCTGCTGGAGCACCTGGTCACGGCCGGCTACCTGGGCCGCAAGACCCAGCGCGGCTTCCGCGACTACACCGTGCGCTGAGCCGTCGGGGGACACTGGTGCCATGAGGACCAGCCGCCTGGAGGCGTTCAGCGACGGCGTGCTCGCCATCATCATCACGATCATGGTGCTCGAGCTGCACGTCCCCGAGGAGCCGTCGTTCGCGGCGCTCGGCGCCTCGGCCACCGGGTTCCTGACCTACGCGCTGAGCTTCGTGTACGTCGGGATCTACTGGAACAACCACCACCACATGTTCCAGGTCGTCGAGCAGATCACCGGCAGCGTGCTGTGGGCCAACCTGCACCTGCTGTTCTGGCTGTCGCTGCTGCCCTTCTCGACCGCCTGGATGGACGAGTCCGGCTTCGCGCAGGTGCCGACCGTCACCTACGGCGTCAACCTGCTGCTCGCCGCGCTGGCCTACTACACGCTCCAGCTCGCGATCTTCAACGGCGGGAGCGGCGACCGGCTGCGGGCGGCGCTGGGCCGCGACCTCAAGGGCAAGCTGTCGCCGCTGATGTACATCTCCGGGATCCTGCTGAGCTTCGTCGCGCCCTGGCTGGCGGTCGCGGTGTTCGTCTTCGCCGCGCTGGTGTGGCTGGTGCCCGACCGACGCGTCGAGCGCTTCCTGGCCTCCGAGGGGACGGCCGCGTGAGCGCCGACCGGGTGGAGACCTGGCGCGGCGAGGAGTACGTCGTCCGGCGGCTCACCGGCTCGGCGTCCACCAAGCCGTACCGCTGCCCGGGCTGCCACCAGGTGATCCGGCCGGCCACCCCGCACACCCTGGCCTGGCCGGTGCTGCCCTCGACGTTCTCCTCGACCGCCACCGGGCTCGACGAGCGGCGGCACTGGCACACGGCCTGCTGGGCGGCGCGCGACGCCCGTCGGTGAGAATGGGCGGCATGCCTGCCATCCGCGCGAACTCGGTCCTGCCCGCCCGACGGGAGGCGGTCACGCTGCACACCGCCGACGGTCTCGAGCTGGTCGGCGAGCTGTCGCTGCCGCTGGACCGCGACCCGGTCGCCACGCTGATCTGCCTGCACCCGCTGCCGACGCACGGCGGCATGATGGACAGCCACGTGATCCGCAAGGCGGCGTTCCGGCTGCCGGCCCTCGCCGGGGTGGCGGTGCTGCGCTTCAACACCCGCGGCACCTCCAGCGAGCAGGGCACCAGCCAGGGCAGCTTCGACAACGGTGACGCCGAGCGGCTCGACGTCGCCGCCGCCATCGAGTACGCCGAGTTCCACGACCTCCCGGACCTCTGGATCCTGGGCTGGTCGTTCGGCACGGACCTGGCCCTGATGCACGGCCTGGACCCGGCCGTGCACGGCGCGATCCTGCTCTCGCCCCCGCTGCGCTACTCGGGTCCCGAGCACCTCGCGGCGTGGGCGGCGTCCGGCAAGCCGGTCACCGCGCTGGTGCCCGAGCACGACGACTACCTGCAGCCCCCGGAGGCCCGGGAGCGGTTCGCCGCCGTGCCGCAGGCGGAGGTGCTCGGCATCGACGGCGCCAAGCACCTGTGGGTCGGAGACGCCGAGACCGTCCTGGACCTGGTCGTGGAGCGGGTCGCTCCCGGGGTCGACGTACCGCTGCCGACCGAGTGGGACGGGCCGATGGAGACCGCGGACACCAGCGCGTACGCCGACCGGACGACCGCGGTCTTCAAGGACGTGCCGCGCTAGCGGGCTTCCTGTCTCGGCATGAAGACCTCCTTGACCAGCAGCGTGATCGCGGCGGCGGTGGGGATCGCCAGCAGCGCCCCGATGACGCCGAGCAGGCCGGCGCCGACCAGCGCGGCGATCACGATGATCGAGCCCGGCAGGTTCACCGAGCGCGACATCACCCGCGGGTAGATCACGTAGTTCTCGAACTGCTGGTAGACGACGTAGAAGATCACGCAGTAGAGCCCGATGTGCGGGTCGGTCGCGAAGCCGATCAGCGTGACGATCACGGCGCCGAGCGTGGCGCCGATCATCGGGATCACGTCGAGCAGGGCCACCACGGCGGCCAGCGCGACGGCGTACTCGCTGAGGCCGACCACGAACAGGAAGACCATCGAGGAGACGCCGGCCGCCATCGCGACCACGAAGGCGCCCGAGACGTAGGAACCGACGTTGTCGATGATCTTGTCGCCGAGCTCGGCGACCCGCTCCCGGCTGCTGGCCGGCGCGAACCGGTAGGCGGAGCGCTTCACCTTGGGCAGCGTCGCCAGGAGGTAGAGGGTCAGCACGACCACGATGAAGGTGTTCGCCAGGAACGACAGCAGCTTGAGCCCGACGCCGACGACGCCGCCGAACAGCGCCGAGCCGACGTTGCCGCCGGACAGCGCCTTCTGGGCCTTGTCGAGCAGGTCGTACTGGTTGTCCAGGCGCCGGATGGTGCCGTTGTGCTGGAGCTCGTCGAACCAGCCGGGGGCGTTCTTGACGATCGTCGAGACCTGGTCGGTGATCACCGGGGCCAGGGCGACGAAGAACAGCGCGACCGCGAGCAGCACGCCGGTGATCACCACCAGCACCGACCAGCTGCGGGCCAGGCCGCGGCGGCCGAGCCACTCGACGACCGGGTTGAGCCCGGCCGCCAGGAACCCGGCGACCACGATCAGGATCAGCGTGGAGCCGACGGACAGGATGATGCCGCCGAGCCACCAGGCCAGGAAGGCCCCGACGGCGAGGAAGAAGCCGAGCTTGAACGGGTGCTGAAGGGAGATGTCGCTGCCGCGGGCGGCCCGGGTCGCGTCGGTGGCCTGACGGGTGACCCGGCCCGCCCGAGTGGACGGCAGGCTCACGTGGTGCTGCTCGGCTCGTCGCCGAACCCGGTGATGACGTCGCGCAGCGCGCCGAGCTGGCCCACGATCGCGTCGCGGCGCTTCTGGTAGCGGTCGACCTCGGCCTTGAGCACCGCGAGCTCGCGCTCGGCCTCGGCCTGGCCGGCCGCGGTGAAGGTCGCGGCCTGGGTCTGCGCGGAGGAGACGATCTGCTCGGCCTCGCGGCGGGCGTGGCTGAGCAGCCGGTCGGCCTCGTCGTGGGCCTGCTTGCGGTGGCTGGCGGCCGCGGAGACGGCCTCCCGGCCGCGGGCCTCGGCGGCGTTGGCGCGCGCCTCGGCCTCCTCCACGAGCTTCTGGGTCTCGGCGGTGGCGGTGGTGTGGTGCTCGGCCGCCTCGCGGGTCAGCCGCTCCTTCTCCACCGCGAGCGTGCGGCGGGCCTCCTGGACCTCGCGGTCGGCGGCGGCGCGGGCCTGCTCGGCGTCCCGCTTCGCGCTGGTCCGCATCGCGTTGGTCTCCTGCTGGGCGGCGAGCCGCAGCTGCTCGCTCTCGCGCCGGGCGGAGCCGAGCAGGTCGTCGGCCTCGGCCTTGGACATCGTGCGCTCCTGCTCGACGTCGGCCATCGCGCGGGCGCGGGTCTCGTCGAGCTCCTTGAGCTGCACCATCCGCATGTCCTCGGCGTCGCGGGCGGCCTCGGCGCGCAGCACGTCCGCGTCCTTGGTGGCCTGGCGCTTGATCTCGTCGGCCTGGGCGCGGGCCTGGACCAGCACGTCGTCGGCCTGCTCCTCGGCGAGCCGCAGCATCTCGCTGGCCCGGCCGCCGAGCCCGGCGTAGGTCGGGTTCTCGTTCTCGGAGACCTGCTGGCGCAGGTCGGCGAGCTGCTGCTCGAGCGCGGTCACCTTGGTCCTGGTGTCCTGCAGGCTCGCGCTGAGCCCGGCCTTCTCCCCGGCCAGGGTGCTGATCTGCCGGTCGACCGCGGCGGTGTCGTAGCCGCGCCGGACGACCGGGAACGTCGTCCGGGCCGAGCTGCTCTCGGCCCGGGCGGGCGCCGCCGGGGCCGGGGCCGCCGCCGGGGGAGCGGCAGGCGTCGTGGTGGTGGGGCTCTTCTGCTGCTGCTTCACCGCAGGAATCACCTGGGTCGCCTCGTTGTCCCCGTTGTCCTCCGGGTCGTCGAAGATGGACAGGCCAGGTCGGTCGCTCATCGTTCCTCCGTCGTTCGCTCGCTCTGCGTCCGTCCAGTCTCCCGGACGTTCCAGCCTATACACGGAAGGCACCCCGGACGGGATGCCTTCGGTGTGCGGAATTCGCGGGACGGGCGCGGGCTAGACCCCCGGAACCGGTTGATCGCCTCGAGGTGCCGGGCGCGCTTCTCCGGGTCGCGGACACCGAGCCCCTCCTCGGGTGCCAGGCAGAGCACGCCGACCTTGCCCTGGTGCAGGTTCTGGTGCACGTCGTACGTCGCCTGCCCGACGTCCTCCATCGCGTAGGCGCGCGACAGGGTGGGGTGGATCCGGCCCTGCGCGACCAGCCGGTTGGCCTCCCAGGCCTCGCGGTAGTTCGCGAAGTGCGAGCCGACGATCCGCTTGAGGCTCATCCACAGGTAGCGGTTGTCGTACTCGTGCATGTAGCCGCTGGTGCTGGCGCAGGTGACGATCGTGCCGCCCTTGCGCGCGGCGAACACCGAGGCCCCGAACGTCTCGCGCCCCGGGTGCTCGAAGACGATGTCGACGTCCTCGCCGCCGGTCAGCTCGCGGATCCGCTTGCCGAAGCGCTTCCACTCCTGGGGGTCCTGGGTGTGCTCGTCCTTCCAGAACCGGAAGTCCTCGGCCTTGCGGTCGATGATCAGCTCGGCGCCCATCTTGCGGCAGATCTCGGCCTTGTCGGCGCTGGAGACCACGCAGACCGGGGTCGCGCCGCCGTTCAGCGCGAACTGGGTCGCGTAGCCGCCCAGGCCGCCGCTGGCGCCCCAGATCAGCACGTTGTCGCCCTGCTTCATCCCGGCGCCGTTGCGGCTGACCAGCTGCCGGTAGGCGGTGGAGTTCACCAGCCCGGGGCTGGCCGCCTCCTCCCAGGTCAGGTGGGCCGGCTTGGGCATCAGCTGGTTCGACTTCACCAGCGCGATCTGGGCCAGGCCGCCGAAGTTCGTCTCGAAGCCCCAGATGCGCTGCTCGGGGTCGAGCATCGTGTCGTTGTGGCCCTCGTAGCTCTCCAGCTCCACCGAGAGGCAGTGCGCGACGACCTCGCGGCCGGGCTGCCAGGTGTGCACGCCCGGTCCGGTCGCCAGCACGACGCCGGCGAGGTCCGAGCCGACCACGTGGTAGGGCAGGTCGTGCTTCTTGGCCAACGGGGAGGTGCGGCCGTAGCGCTCCAGGAAGCCGAAGGTGGACATCGGCTCGAAGATCGAGGTCCACACGGTGTTGTAGTTGATGGCGCTGGCCATCACCGCGACGTAGGCCTCGCCGGGGCCGAGCTCCGGCAGCGCGACGTCCTCGACGTGGAGGGAGAGTCGCGGGTCCTTGTCGCGCGTGGCGAGCCCGTCGAACATGGCGGTCTCGTCCTTGTGGACGGTGACGGCGCGGTAGTGGTCAGGGATCTCGAGATCGGCGTACGCCTCGGCGGACGTCTCGCCGGCGAGGATGGCATCGAGGATCTGCTTCACGGTGAGCTCCTGCGTCTGTGCCGGGCGGGTCGCCAGAATCTACCGAGCGGTAACGACCGGTGTCAGCCAGGTGTGACCTATCTGTCTCGGCGTCCCGCCGAACGCCGTGACCAGCTGGTGCTCGGCCGAGGCGAGGTAGTCGTCCAACCGGTGGGCCGCCTCGGTGGCCCGTCCCGCCTCGACCAGGTCGGTGATCGCGGCGTTCTCCGTGAGGTAGGGCTGGTGGAAGTCGCCGGGCTGGTTCATCTGGTGGAAGAACAGCCGCATCTCGGCCAGCAGCAGGTCCATCTGGGCGTCCAGCCGGGTGCTGCCCGCCAGCGCGACGACGGCACGGTGGAAGTGCTGGTTGGCGCTGGCCACGCCCGCCCAGTCGCCGCGGGCAGCGGCCGCGGTGCCCTCGTCGACCGCGCTGCGCAGCCGGGCCACCTGGGCCTCGTCGGGGGTGCCGGCGGTGAGCAGCGCGGCGGGCTCGATGAGCCGGCGCACCCGGTAGACGTCCGCCACGTCGTCGGCGTCGGGCGTGGTGACCACGACCCCGCGGTTCGGCTCCCGCACCAGGATCCGCTCGGCGACCAGCTGGCTGAGCGCCTCGCGCAGCGTGTTGCGCGAGACGCCGATGGCCTGGGCCAGGCGCTCCTCGGGCAGCCGGGTCCCCGAGCGGAGGAGTCCCTCGACGACCTGCTCGCGCAGCACGCGCGCGGCGCGGTCGGCCGAGGTGCTCATCACCGCACGGTGCCCGCGGCGCTGGTCGGCCAGGGACGTGAGGACGGCGTCGAGGGTCATGGACCGGAGTCTAGCCACGGCCGGTTGTTGGATCGGGGGGATTGCAAAATTGTTGAACAATGCCTAGGGTCGAACGGATTGCTGTGATCTGGCCCACGCCGACCGTGACCGTTCTCGAGGAGACCGCATGACCGCTCCCACCCCGCCGCCACCCCGCACCGAGCCCCGGACCCGGACCCGCGAGGAGTCCAGGCTGGCGCGCTCCGCCCTGCTCGGCGCCGTCTTCCTGATGGCCACCAGCGCGATCGGTCCGGGCTTCATCACCCAGACCGCGACCTTCACCGTCCAGCTCGGCGTCGCCTTCGCCTGCGCGATCGTGCTGTCGGTCGTCGTGGACGTCGCCGTGCAGCTGAACGTCTGGCGGGTGATCGGGGTCTCCGGACTGCGTGCCCACGAGCTCGGCAACCGGGTGCTCCCCGGTGTCGGCTACCTCCTGGCCGGGCTCGTGGTGCTCGGCGGCGTGGTGTTCAACGTCGGCAACATCGCGGGCAGCGGGCTGGGAGTCGAGGCGATGTCCGGGGTCGACCCCCGGATCGGCGGCGCGCTGTCCGCGCTGCTGGCCATCGGGATCTTCGTCAGCAAGAAGGCCGGACTGGCCCTGGACCGTGCGGTCATCGGGCTCGGCCTGCTGATGATCCTGGCCACCTTGGTCATCGCGATCACCTCCGACCCGCCGGTCGGCGACGCGCTCGCGAACGTCGTACGCCCGGAGAAGTTCAGCTTCCTGGCGGTCACCACCATCATCGGCGGCACCGTCGGCGGCTACATCACCTACGCCGGCGCCCACCGGATGCTGGACTCCGGGCGCACCGGTCCCGAGCACGTCGGGGAGATCACCCGCAGCTCGGTCGTCAGCATCCTGGTCACCGGCCTGATGCGGGCCCTGCTGTTCCTGGCCATCCTCGGCGTCGTCGTGGGCGGCGCGAAGATCGCCTCCGACGACCCCGCCGGCAGCGCCTTCCAGGCGGCCGCGGGGGAGGTCGGCCTCCGGGTCTACGGCCTCGTCCTCTGGGCCGCCGCGCTCACCTCGGTGATCGGCGCCGCCTACACCTCGGTGTCCTTCATGACCACGTCGAAGACCCCCGAGCGCACCCGCAACATGCTCACCGTCGCGTTCATCGCGATCACCGCGGCGATCTACGTGATCGTCGAGCAGACGCCGGTGACGCTGCTGGTCTTCGCCGGGACGTTCAACGGCCTGATCCTGCCGATCGGCCTGGGCGTGCTGCTGTGGGTCGCCTGGCGCCGTCGGGACCTGATGAACGGCTACCGCTACCCGGCGTGGCTGCTCGGCGTCGGCGTGCTCGCCTGGCTGCTGACCCTCTACCTCGGGTACAACGCCGTGCAGATGCTGGGGGACCTGTGACCCGGATCGACCTCAACAGCGACGTGGGGGAGTCCTACGGGCGCTGGGAGCTCGGCGACGACGCCGCGGTCCTCGGCGTGGTCACCAGCGCCAACGTGGCCTGCGGCTACCACGCCGGGGACGCCACCACGCTGCGCCGGACCTGCGTGCTCGCCGCCGAGCAGGGCGTGGTCGTCGGGGCCCAGGTCGGCTACAACGACCTGGCCGGGTTCGGCCGGAGGTTCATCGACATGGACCCCGTCGAGCTGGTCGACGACATCCTCTACCAGATCGGCGCGCTGGAGGCGCTGGCCCGGGCGGCCGGGGTCACCGTGCAGTACGTCAAGCCGCACGGTGCGCTCTACAACGCGGTCGTGGAGCACGAGAGCCAGGCCCGGGCCGTCGTGGACGCGGTCCGCACCTACGACCCCGCCCTGCCGCTGGTGGGCCTGCCGGGCTCGGTGCTGCTGGCCACCGCCGAGCGGGCCGGGCTCCGCACGATCCGGGAGGCGTTCGCCGACCGGGCCTACACGCCGCAGGGCACGCTCCTCCCGCGCCGGGAGGCCGGCGCGGTGCTCAGCGACCCGGCCGAGGTCGCCCGCCGGGTGGTGCAGATGGTGGTCGACGGGCACGTGGACGCCGTCGACGGCAGCCGGGTCACGGTGCACGCCGAGTCGGTCTGCGTGCACGGCGACTCCCCGGGAGCGGTGGCGATGGCGCGGCGGATCCGGGCGGACCTGACCGCCGCCGGGGTCGAGCTGGGGGCGTTCGTGTGAGCGCGCCGACCGTGCTGGCCTACGGCGACCGGGCGCTCCTCGTCGAGCTCGGGGGCACCGAGCGGGTCGTCGCCTGGGTGGACGCCCTGCGCCGGCTGGGCGTGGCCGGCGTCGCCGACCTGGTGCCCGCCGCCGAGACCGTGCTGGTGGTCGCCGACGAGGGCGTGGACGTCCGGGTCCTGCGCGCGGCGCTGGCCGCCGTCGTGCCCGGGGCCGCCGGGGCTCTGCCGTCCGACGGTGACGTCGTGGAGATCCCGGTCACCTACGACGGCCCCGACCTGGCCGACGTCGCCCGGCACACCGGCCTCAGCGAGGGCGAGGTGGTCGCGGCGCACAGCGGCGCGCTCTGGCGGGTCGCCTTCGGCGGGTTCGCCCCCGGCTTCGCCTACCTCGTCGGGGACGACGACCGGCTGCACGTCCCGCGCCGCGACAGCGCCCGCACGGCGGTGCCCGCCGGCGCGGTCGCCCTGGCCGGCGACTACAGCGGGGTCTACCCGCGCGAGTCCCCGGGCGGCTGGCAGCTGATCGGTACGACGGACCTGCGGATGTGGGACCTCGACCGGGACCCGCCCGCCCTGCTCCGTCCGGGGGGCCGCCGTCCGCTTCGTGCAGGTGGACCGGCCGTGACCGGGCGGCTCCGCGTGCTGAGCCCCGGACCGCTCTGCCTCGTCGAGGACCTCGGCCGTAGCGGCGTCTCGGGCATCGGGGTGGGCCGCTCCGGCGCCGCGGACCGGGCGGCGCTGCGCCTGGCGAACCGGGCGCTGGCCAACCCCGAGGGCGCCGCCGCCCTGGAGGTGACCCTCGGGGGCCTCGAGCTCGAGGTCGTCGCCGGCCCGGTCTGGCTGTGCGTCACCGGCGCCCCCACCCCGGTCAGCATCGACGGGCGCGAGGTCGGCCCCTTCGCCGTCGTCGCGGCGGCCGAGGGGTCCGTCGTACGCCTGGGGATGCCGCCGACCGGGCTGCGCTCGTACGTCGCCGTGCGCGGCGGGGTGGACGCGCCCGCGGTCCTGGGGTCGCGCAGCCACGACGTGATGGCCGGGCTCGGCCCCGCGCCGCTGGCCGCCGGCGTCGAGCTCGGGGTCGGCGTGCCGCCCCGCAGCCAGCCGCACGTGGACCACCTGCCGCCCGGCCGGACCTCCGAGGAGGTGGTGCTCGGCGTGGTCCGGGGCCCCCGGGACACGTGGGTGGCGGACGCCGACCTCCTGGTCGCGACGTCGTGGACCGCCTCCGAGCGCAGCAACCGGGTCGGCATGCGGTTGTCCGGCGGTCGCCTCGAGCACGTCGACCCCGGCAGGCAGCTGCCCAGCGAAGGGGTCTACCGCGGCGGCATCCAGGTCCCGCCGAGCGGCGAGCCGGTGCTGTTCCTCGCGGACCATCCCGTCACCGGCGGGTACCCCGTGATCGCGGTCGTCGTGGACGCCGACGTCGACCGGGCGGCCCAGGTGCGGCCCGGACAGTGCGTCCGGTTCTGCTGGGTGGCGGCGCCGTGAACGTCGCCGACGTGCCGCCCGCCGAGGCCCGGGCCCGCTTCCGGGACGGCCTGGTGACCCCCACCGCGGGCTGGTCGCGCGGCTGGACGCAGGCCAACCTGATCGCGGTGCCGCGGGACCTGGCCTACGACTTCCTGCTGTTCGCCCAGCGCAACCCCAAGCCCTGCCCGGTCCTCGACGTGATCGACGCCGGAGCGGTGGCCGGGCCGCTGCTCGACGGCGACATCCGCACCGACGTCCCCGCCTACCGGGTGTACGTCGACGGCGAGCTCGTCGAGGAGACCCCCGACGCGCGGGCGTCCTGGCGCGAGGACCTGGTGTCCTTCCTGATCGGCTGCAGCTTCACGTTCGAGGGCGCGCTGCTCGACTCGGGCGTGCCCGTCCGGCACGTCGAGCAGGGCGTCAACGTGCCGATGTTCACCACGTCGCGGCGCTGCCGACCGGCCGGCGCGCTGTCCGGTCCGCTGGTCGTCTCGATGCGGCCGGTCCCGGCCGGCCAGGTCGCGGACGCGGTGCGGGTGACCTCACGGTTCCCCGCGGTGCACGGGGCCCCGGTGCACGTGGGGGGACCCGGCGGCGCTGGGCATCACCGACCTCGGCAGCCCGGACTTCGGCGAACCGGTGGACGTCCGGCCCGGCGAGGTGCCGGTCTTCTGGGCGTGCGGGGTGACCCCGCAGGCGGTGGTGCAGGAGTCCCGGCCGCCGCTGGCGATCACGCACGCACCGGGGCACATGCTGGTGACCGACGCGCGGGACAGCGACTACCTGGTGCCGTGAGGCTCGACCAGCTCGACCAGCACGCCGCCCGCGTCCTTGGGGTGCACGAAGTTGATCCGGCTGTCCGCCGTACCGCGGCGCGGCTCGTCGTAGAGCAGCCGCAGGCCGCGCTCGCGGAGCACCGCCGAGACCTGCTCGACGTCGGTGACCCGGTAGGCCAGCTGCTGCAGGCCCGGTCCGGACCGGTCGAGGAACTTCGCGATCGTGGAGGTCTCGTCGATCGGCGCCAGCAGCTGGATGCGCTGGTCGCTGTCGCCGACCGCGAGCATCGCCTCGCGGACGCCCTGGTCCTCGTTGACCTCCTGGTGGGTGACCCGCATGCCGAAGGCGGAGGCGTAGAACGCGATCGCCTCGTCGAGGTCGGGCACCGCGATGCCGACGTGGTCGATGCACACGAACAGGTGGTCGGGGATCTGGACGCTCATGGGCACATGGTGTCCCGAGCCCCGGGGGAGCCGCGAGGGACTGTGACCTGTTCCTCACCCGGCAGGGCGGCACCGGCCCTCCCGCCGGGCGCCGCGGCTGGGTAGGGTCCGAGACGAGAAGGTTCTCGTTCCCAGCAGGAGGCGTCATGTCCGGATCCGTGATCGTTGCCGGTGCTCGCACCCCGATCGGCCGTCTGTTGGGCGGCCTGAAGGACCAGTCCGCCGCCGACCTCGGCGGGGTCGCCATCAAGGGCGCCCTGGAGAAGGCCGGCGTCCGCGGCGACCAGGTCGACTACGTGATCATGGGCCAGGTCATCCAGGCCGGTGCCGGGCAGATCACCGCCCGCAACGCGGCGTACAAGGGTGGCATCCCGCTCGACGTCCCCTCGATCACCATCAACAAGGTCTGCCTCTCCGGCATCAACGCGATCGCGATGGCCGACCAGCTGATCCGCGCCGGCGAGCACGAGATCGTCGTGGCCGGCGGCATGGAGTCGATGACCCAGGCGCCGCACCTGCTGCCGAAGTCGCGGGAGGGCTTCAAGTACGGCGACGTGGAAGCTCGTCGACTCGATGGCCTACGACGCGCTCTACGACCAGCTCACCGACCAGCCGATGGGCGGGCTCACCGAGAGCTGCAACGCCGCGGGCGCCCGGCTGACCCGCGAGGAGCAGGACGCGTTCTCCGCCCGGTCCCACCAGCGGGCCGCCGAGGCCTGGAAGAACGGCGTGTTCGACGACGAGGTCGTGCCGGTCGAGATCCCGCAGCGCAAGGGCGACCCGGTCGTGGTCTCCCAGGACGAGGGCATCCGCGGCGACACCACCACGGAGTCGCTGAGCAGGCTGCGTCCGGCGTTCGACAAGGACGGCACCATCACCGCCGGCTCCGCCTCCCAGATCTCCGACGGCGCCTGCGCGGTCGTGGTGATGAGCAAGGCCAAGGCCGAGGAGCTCGGGCTCACCTGGCTCGCCGAGATCGGTGCCTCCGGCCAGGTCGCCGGCCCCGACTCGACGCTGCAGATGCAGCCGGCCAACGCGATCGCCAAGGCCTGCGCGAAGGAGGGCATCGAGGTCTCCGCGCTCGACCTGGTCGAGATCAACGAGGCCTTCGCGGCCGTCGGCATCGTCTCCGCCCGCGAGCTGGGCCTCTCCGAGGACAGGGTCAACGTCAATGGCGGCGCCATCGCGCTCGGCCACCCGGTCGGCATGTCCGGCGCCCGGATCGCGCTGCACCTCGCCCTGGAGCTCAAGCGCCGCGGCGGCGGCACCGGTGCGGCCGCCCTGTGCGGCGGCGGCGGTCAGGGCGACGCGCTGATCCTGCACGTCCCGGCGTGAGCACCGGCGTCGGCGGCCGGCGTTCCCAGGCGTCGGTCCCCGACCTCGTCGGACGCGCCCGCGCGGGCGAGGCCCGTGCCGTGGCCCGGCTGATCTCCCTCGTCGAGGACGAGTCGCCGCTGCTGCGCGAGGTGATGGCCGGCCTCGCGCCGTACACCGGGAACGCGCAGATCGTCGGCATCACCGGCCCGCCCGGGGTGGGCAAGTCGACCTCGACGAACGCGCTCGTGGCCGCGCTGCGCGCGAAGGACCAGCGCGTCGGGGTGCTCGCCGTCGACCCGTCCTCGCCGTTCTCCGGCGGCGCCCTGCTCGGTGACCGGGTGCGCATGCAGGACCACGCCCTCGACACGGAGGTCTACATCCGGTCGATGGCCTCCCGGGGCCACCTCGGCGGGCTGGCCTGGACCACCCCGCAGGCGCTGCGGGTGCTGGACGCCGCGGGCTGCGACATCGTGCTGATCGAGACGGTCGGCGTGGGGCAGAGCGAGGTCGAGATCGCCGGGCTGGCCGACACCACGCTGGTGCTGACCGCGCCCGGGATGGGTGACGGGATCCAGGCGGCGAAGGCCGGCATCCTGGAGATCGGCGACGTGTTCGTGGTCAACAAGGCCGACCGGGACGGTGCCGACCAGGTGCGCCGCGACCTGCGCAACATGATCGCGCTCGCCGAGCGGGGCGAGGACGCGTGGCGGCCGCCGATCGTGCAGACGGTCGCGCAGACCGGTCAGGGCGTGGACGAGGTCGTGGAGAAGATCGAGGAGCACCGCGCCTGGATGGAGTCGACCGGCGAGCTCGACCGGCGCCGGGTACGACGGGCGCGGGACGAGATCGAGGCCATCGCGGTCACCGCGCTGCGCCGCCGGTGGGGCAACGTGCACGAGCGCACCGAGCTCGACGCGCTGGCCGAGAAGGTCGTGGCCGGGGCGTCGGACCCGTACGCCGCCGCCGACTCGCTGCTGGCGACCTACACCGACTGACCCAGGACGGCCGGGGTGCCGACCGCGCGCCTCCGACCACCGGGGCCCGGACTTTGCTACGAATGGTGCGTTCCTGTGTGCACTGCCGTGCGCCCGGGGGCCGACCACCACGCACGGGGCCACAGATCGGACGGAGCACAGGGATGAAGAAGCTGCTGGGCGGCGTCGTCATCGCGTTCGCGCTGTTCTACCTCCTCACCCAGCCGCAGGCCGCGGCCGAGGTCGTCAAGGGCGCCGGCGGTGTCGTGGAGGACGCGTTCAACGCCGTCATCGCCTTCATCAGCGCGCTGTTCCACTAGGCGCCCCACGGTGCTGGGGTGGCTGCGCAGCGTCCGTGACGCCCGGGTCCGGCGACGCCTGCTGCGCGACGTCGACGTCCACGAGGACATCGTCGACGAGGTGCACCACCACCGGGTCGTCTACACCGTCCCGGCGGTCGAGCTGGTCCTGGCCGCGGCGGTGTTCTACCTGTTCCTGGTCTCCTCGGTCCAGGTCGGCTGGCTGCTGCTGGTGGTGATCGCCGCACTGCTCGGCCACGCCGGCTGGCGCGCGCTGCTGCAGTTCATGGACGTCTTCGTGGTCACCAACATGCGGGTGTTCCGGGTGACCGGGGTGCTCTCCAGCAAGCACGCCACCACGCCGCTGTCCCGGATCCTCGACATCACCGTCGACCAGCCGTTCCTCGGGCTGCTGCTCGGCTACGGCCACTTCACCTTCGAGTCCGCGGCCCAGGAGCAGGGCCTGCGCGACATCCGCTACGTCCCCAAGCCCCTCGAGCGCGACCTGGTGATCCAGCGGCACGTGCAGGCCTCCGGCCTGCGCGGTCCCCGCCCCGACCACCACAGGCGATAAGGTCCGGCGTCGTGGACGCGGGGGGAGCTGTGGACGGACGGGGTCGGGGTGACCGGCCCGCACGGACCGCTGCTGGCCGGGGTGACGTTGCGGGCCCGGCCGGGCCGGCTGCTCGCGGTCACCGGCTCCAGCGGGTCGGGCAAGACCACCCTGCTCGCGGTCCTCGGCGGCCTGCTCCGCCCCGACAGCGGCACCGTGGCCTACGGCGACCAGGAGGTCGGCACCCGCGACGGTGAGCCGCGCCGCGGCACCGCGCTCGTCCTGCAGACCTACGGCCTGGTGCCCAGCCTGACCGCGGAGGAGAACGTCGCGGTGGCGCTGCGGGCGCGCGCCGTCGCCCCCGACGAGGCCAACGCCCGGGCGCGCGCGGCCCTGGACCGGGTCGGCGTCGGCGACCTCGCCGAGCGGCTGGTCACCGAGCTCTCCGGGGGGCAGCTCCAGCGGGTGGCCGTGGCCCGGGCCCTGGGCGCGCAGCCGGAGGTGCTGCTCGCCGACGAGCCGACCAGCGAGCTCGACGAGGTCAACCGCGACCTGGTGGTCGCCGAGCTCCGCGCGGAGGCGGACCGCGGCGCGGTCGTGGTGGTCGCCACCCACGACCCCGAGGTCGCCGACCGGTGCGACGACGAGCTGCACCTCGTGGACGGGCGGGCCGGGGGGCACCCGGTCCGGACGGTGCTCACCGTCGAGGACGGGCCCGAGCACGCGCACGACCTGTTCCGGCGGCCCGGATGAGTGAGCGGCCGATGGGCGGCGTGGCGGTGCGCTGCGTCAACGTGGTGCAGATCTACACCACCGCGGGCGGGCACGACGTCGTCGCGCTGCGCGGGGTGGACCTCGACATCCGGCCGGGGGAGGAGGTCGCCCTGCTCGGGCCGTCCGGGTCCGGGAAGTCCACGCTGCTCAGCCTGTTCGGCGGGGTGCTGCGGCCCTCGGCCGGGAAGGTGCTGGTCGACGGGCGGGACATCTCCCGGATCCGTGAGGCCGAGCTGGGCCGGCTGCGCTCCGGCACGGTCGCCTCGCTGCTCCAGGGCGCCGGCCGCAACCTGCTGCCCTACGCCAGCCCGGAGGAGAACGTGGAGTTCGCCCGCCGGGCGCTCGGGGCGGCGGCGCGGCGCCGGCTGCCCGGTCCCGCCGAGCTGCTCGACCGGCTCGGCCTGGGCGGCCTGGCCGGCCGTCCGCTGGCCGCGATGTCCGGCGGCGAGCGCCAGCGGGTGGCCTTCGCCTCCGCCATCTCCTCGGGCGCCGGCCTGCTGCTCGCCGACGAGCCGACGTCGCAGCTGAGCCACGACGACCGCGACGCGATGGTCGAGCTGGTGCACGTGGTCAACCGGGAGTTCGGCACCACCGTCGTGCTGGTCACCCACGACCCCGAGGTCGCCGCGCGGATGCCCCGCAGCATCACCATCCGCAACGGCCGGATCGGCTCCGAGGGCCGGCACGGCTTCGACTTCGGGGTGGTCGACGAGGACGGTGCCGTGCACATCCCCGACGACCTCGCGCGCCGGTTCCCCGCGGGCACGCTGGTGCAGTTCGAGGAGACCGCCGACGGCGTGGTGCTCCGGCCGCTCGACGAGCAGGGCGAGCGCGCGTGAGGATGCTGCTGGCCGGGCTGTGGACCCGGCGCGGGATGAACGCCACCAGCCTGGCCGTCTGCGTGATCGCGGTGGTCGCCGCGGTGCTGGGTCCGATGTACGCCCGCGAGTCGGCCGAGCACCTCCTCGACACGCGGCTCGACGAGCGGGCGCCGTACACGCTGGGGCTGACCTACTCCGTCCCGGCGCAGGACGGCACCGACGTCCCGCGCGAGGACCCAGCGGCCTTCCGGGCGCCGACGGTCGACGACCTGGTGGCCGAGGCGTCCGCGCCGTTCCGCGGTCCCGGCGTGGCCCGCTTCTGGTCGGCGGGGACCGCGTGGGCCCTGGACCCGGGCGGGCAGTTCGACCGCGGCGACCAGCGGTACGTCGCCCCGGCCTACTGGCGCCGGGGCATGTGCGAGCTCGCCGAGGTGCAGGGCCGCTGCCCGTCGGCCGCCGGCGAGGCGCTGGTGCAGGCGACGATGGCCCGCACGCTCGGCCTGGCCGCCGGCGACACGTTCGACGTGACCTACTCCGACACCTACCTGCGCCGGGGCGCGGGCGCACCCGGCGGGGTCGAGGCCCAGCGGCCGCGGACCGTCTCCTACCGGATCGTGGGCACCTACCGGATCGCCGACCCGGCCTCGCCCGCCTGGTTCGACCTGTCCCGCTTCACCGGGCTCGACGACCTGGTCGTGCCGCCGCAGAGCGGCAGCGGTGGAGCCCCCACGGCTCCGGCGCTGCTGGTCGCGCCGGTCTCGATGACCTCCCAGACCTTCCGCGCGGGCGTCGACCGGCCGGTCGACACCGCAGCGGTCGACCTGGGCACGATGGACGCGACCGAGCAGGCCGCCCGGGACTTCAAGGGGGCGGCGATCGACGCCGCCGCCGGCTCGCAGACCGACCTGCTGGCCGACCTGGACGTGGCCTCGGTGTTCGACCGGGTGCGCGCCGAGCGCACCGCGCTGTCCCGGGTGATGGTGGCCGCGCTGGCGCCGCTCGTGCTGCTGACCCTGCTGCTGCTGTTCGCTCTGGTGTCGACCGCCGCGCAGACCCGCCGGCCGCACGTCGCGCTGGCCAAGCTGCGCGGCCAGAGCCGCGGTCAGGTGCTCCGCTTCGCGCTGTCCGAGCCGTTCCTGGTCGTGGCGGCCGCGGTCCCGGTGGGCGTGGGCGTCGCGGTGGCCGCGGCGCACCTGACGGCCCGCGCGTGGCTGCACCCCGGCATCCCGGTCGCGCTCGACACCGTCACCTGGGCCGCCCTCGCGCTGGTGGTGCTGGCCGCCCTGGCCGCGTCCACCACGGCCGCGCTGGCGGTGGTCCGCGAGCCGCTCGCCGCCTCGCTGGCCGCCTCGGTGCGGGCGCGCCCCGCCACCCGGTCCTCGCTCGTGCTGCGCAGCGCGGTCGTCGCGGTGGCCCTGGCCGCGGTCGGCAACCTGCTGGCCTCCGGCGACCAGTCCAGCCAGCTGCTCGCGCTGCTCACCCCGATGTTCGTCGCGCTCGCGGTCGCCGTCGGGGGAGCGGCGTTGCTGCGCGTGCTGGCCCGGTCGTGGGTCCGGCGTACGGCGGCCGCCGGAGGCACCGCGGCCTACCTGGCGTCGCGCCGGCTGGGCCGGCGTCCGGACGTGGCGAACCTGATGGTCCCGCTGCTGCTCGCGGCCGCGGTGCTGACCTTCGCGGCCTCGACGGCGTCGGCGTCGGACGCCTGGCGGGTGGCCCGGGCCGAGGCCGAGGTGGGGGCCGCCCGCACCTTCGTCACCTCCGCGACCCCCGGCCGGCTGCTCCGGGTCACCCACGAGGTGGACCCGGACGGGCGCTACCTCGCGGCCGCGGCCACCAACACCGTCGGGGACGACCTGAGCCGCAGCGTCTTCGTGGACACCGCCCGGCTGGCCCGCGTGGTGGCCTGGGACGACGCCTGGTCCGACCGGTCGCTCGCGTCCCTGCAGCGCGACCTCGTGCCCACCGGCCGGCCGGTGACGTTCTCGGGCACGGACCTGCTGGTCGACCTCGCCGACGTGTCGCTGCGCTCCCGGACCGGCGTCCGGTCGAGCCTGCGGGTCCACTACGTCGACGGGCGCGGCGAGCAGCGCGACCTGACGGTCGGCGAGCTCCGCAACGGACCGCACCAGGTGCTGGAGGCGCGGCTCGAGGGCTGCACGCGGGAGTGCGTCCTCGAGCAGGTCTACGTCACCGGCAGCAACGTCTCGGTCAGCGACGTCCAGGGCGAGCTGACGATCCGGTCGGTCGAGGTCGACCACCGTCTCGCCTCCTGGCACCTCGACCCCGACTCGTGGCGACCGGCCCGGCCCTTCCCGGTCTCGCTGGTGGACCCGCCGGTGGTGCTGAGCGCCGGGACGAGCGGGCTGCGCCTGCAGCTCTACCTCGGCCGGCTTCCGGACGCGGACGGGGCGCAGAGCGCCCAGGTCAGCGGCTTCGCCCGGATCACCCCCGTGGGCACGCCCGACGTCGTGCCGGCGCTGGTCACCCGGGACACCCGCACCACGTCCGCGGCGCAGCGCGGGTCCGGGATCGCGCTGGCCTACCCGGCGTCCACGGTCGCCGGCGTCTCCCTGAACGGCCAGCCGGTGCCGATGCGGGTCGTCGACCGGGTCAGCACGCTCCCGCTCGTCGGCACCGAGGGCTCCCTGGCGGACCTGCCGACCGCGCTCGTGGAGTTCGAGCCGCCGTCGGGCGCGGTGGTCACCACCCAGCTGCTCGTCGCCGCGGGCACGCCCGCCGCGGTGCTCGACCGGGTGCGCGCGGCCGGCGTCCCGCTGACCGATCCGCGCAGCCTCGCGGCCACCCTGCACGACCTGCGGACCGACGCGTTCAGCCTGGGCCTGCGGCTGTTCCTGGTGGTCGGTGCGGCCACCCTGCTGATCGCGGTCTTCGGCGTCTTCGCCTCGGCGGTGCTGCAGTCCCGCTGGCGGTCCTACGAGGTGGCCGCCCTGCGGGTGGTCGGTGTCTCCCGCCGGGTGCTCGTGCGGGCCTCCGTCCTGGAGTACGTCGTCCTGCTCGGCGTGGCGGTGCTGCTCGGCGTGCTGTCGGCGTACCTCTCCCTGCTGCTCGTGCTGCCGTCGATCTCCCTGGGCACCGCCGGCGTGCACGAGCCCGCGCCGGTGTACGCGACGCCGTGGGCAGTGGTCGCCGGGGTGGCGGCCGCGCTGTTCGTGCTGGCCACGCTGATCGCGCTGCTGGTGTCGCGGCGGACCACGCGGCGGGGCCGTCCGAGCACGCTGCGCTGGGCCGAGCAGGGCTGAGCCGGCACTAGGGTGCGCACATGAGCCGCAAGAAGCTGGCGTTCGACCCGATCGACGAGGCTGCTCGCCAGTGGGGGCTGCGCTGGGAGGCCGTCGACCAGATGCACGCCGTCACGTCCCTGATGCGCGTGCAGCAGCTGGTGCTCGCGCAGCTCGACGAGATCCTGCGCCCCCACGGACTGTCGTTCGCGCGCTACGAGGCGCTGGTGCTGCTGACGTTCTCCCGGGCCGGGTCGCTGCCGCTGGGCAAGATGGGCGAGCGGCTCCAGGTGCACCCGACCTCCGTGACCTCCATCGTCGACCGGCTCGAGGCGGCCGGCCACGTCGTACGTCGCCGGCACCCGCAGGACGGCCGGGCGGTGCTCGCGGAGATCACCGATGCGGGGCGGGCGGTCGTCGAGGCCGCCACCGCCGACCTGGTCACCGCCCGGTTCGCCCTGGCCGACGTGCCGGCCGACGACCTGCGGCAGCTCTCGGCCCTGCTGCGGCCGGTGCGCGAGGCGGCCGGCGACTTCTAGTCCGGCTCGACCAACTTAGTTGGACGTCCTACTATCTAGGGGAAGTCCACTTCTGGGAGGTTCCATGTCCGACACCACCGCGTCCGCCCGTGAGCGCTGGGAGCAGCGCTACGCGAAGTCGCGGGTCCGGGAGGCGGACTTCACGACCGTCTCCGGGCTCGAGGTCGAGCCCGCCTACGGACCGGCCGACGGCTCGGGGGAGTGGCCGGGCGAGTTCCCGTTCACCCGCGGCCTCTACGCCACCGGCTACCGCGGCCGCACCTGGACGATCCGCCAGTTCGCGGGCTTCGGGAACGCCCAGCAGACCAACGAGCGCTACAAGATGATCCTGAACCGCGGCGGCGGCGGGCTCTCGGTGGCGTTCGACATGCCCACGCTGATGGGCCGCGACTCCGACGACCCCAAGGCGCTCGGCGAGGTCGGCCACTGCGGCGTCGCGATCGACACCGCCGCCGACATGGACATCCTGTTCGGCGGCATCCCGCTGGCCGACGTGACCACGTCGATGACGATCAGCGGCCCCGCCGTACCCGTGTTCTGCATGATGCTCGTGTCCGCCGAGCGGCAGGGCATCGACACCGGCGCGCTCAACGGCACCCTGCAGACCGACATCTTCAAGGAGTACATCGCCCAGAAGGAGTGGCTGTTCGGCCCCGAGCCGCACCTGCGCCTGATCGGCGACCTGATGGAGTACTGCGCCGAGAAGATCCCGGCCTACAAGCCGCTCTCCGTCTCGGGCTACCACATCCGCGAGGCCGGCTCCACGGCCGCGCAGGAGCTCGCCTTCACGCTCGCCGACGGCTTCGGGTACGTCGAGCTCGGGCTGTCGCGCGGCATGGACGTCGACGACTTCGCACCGGGCCTGTCGTTCTTCTTCGACAGCCACGTGGACTTCTTCGAAGAGATCGCGAAGTTCCGCGCGGCCCGCCGGATCTGGGCGACCTGGATGCGCGACGTCTACGGCGCGAAGACCGACAAGGCGCAGTGGCTGCGCTTCCACACCCAGACGGCCGGCGTCTCGCTGACCGCCCAGCAGCCCTACAACAACGTGGTCCGCACCGGCATCGAGGCGCTCGCCGCGGTGCTCGGCGGCACCAACTCGCTGCACACCAACGCCCTCGACGAGACCCTCGCGCTGCCGTCGGAGCAGGCCGCCGAGATCGCGCTGCGCACCCAGCAGGTGATCATGGAGGAGACCGGCGTCGTCAACGTCGCGGACCCGCTCGGCGGCTCCTGGTACGTCGAGGCGCTGACCGACAAGATCGAGGCCGAGGCCTACGAGATCTTCGACAAGATCCTCTCGATGGGCGGCTCGACCACGTCGGCGAAGGACCACGCGACGCTCGCCGAGCAGGTCCGGGAGAGCGCCACCCACCAGGCCCGCACCGCCAGCGCCTGGCCGATGACCAAGGGCATCCTGCGCGGCATCGAGGACGGCTGGTTCATGTCGGAGACGGCCGAGGCCGCCTTCGCCTACCAGGTCGCGCTGGAGAAGGGCGAGAAGCGGATCGTCGGCGTGAACTGCCACAAGGAGTCGGTCACCCACGACCTCGAGATCCTCCGGGTCTCCCACGAGGTCGAGATCGACCAGGTCCGCGAGCTGGCGGCCCGCAAGGGCGACCGCGACCAGGCCGTCATCGACGCCGCGATCGCCAAGATGCTGGAGGTCTCGCGCACCGAGGAGAACATGATCCCGGCGATGCTCGAGGCCTGCCGCGTCGAGGCGACGCTCGGCGAGATCTGCGACGCGCTGCGCGCCGAGTGGGGCGAGTACCGCGAGCCGGCCCGCTTCTAGCAAGATAGGCGTCATGACACAGCAGCCGTTCTCACGTCCCGGTGCCGTCGACCTCTCCGCGCTGAAGCGTCCCGCGCAGCCGCCGGCCGGTGCGCCGGGGGCCGGGGGCCGTCCCGCGGCCGGCGGGGCGGTCGGGTCCTACTCGGTCGACCTCGACGAGCAGAACATCCAGGCCCAGCTCGAGTCGTCGATGACGGCGCCGGTGATGCTCGCGGTGTACTCCGCGGCGCAGGCTCCCGAGAGCGTCCAGATGGTCCGCGACCTCGAGGTGCTGGCCGACGAGTTCGAGGGCCGGTTCCTGCTCGGCAAGGTGGACGTCGACACCTCCCCGCAGCTCGCGCAGGCGCTGCAGGTCCCCTCCATCCCGCTGGTCGCGCTGGTCGTGCAGGGCCGGATGATGCCGCTGCTGCAGGACGCGCCGCCGCTCGAGGAGCTCCGGGCGCTGATCACCCAGGTGCTCGAGCAGATGGCCACCCAGGGCGTCACCGGCCGGCACCAGCCGCAGTCCGCCCCGGTCGACCCGGCCGTCGCCGAGGACGAGGAGTACGTCGACCCGCGCTACCTCCCGGCCCAGGACGCGCTCGCCGCCGGTGACCTCGACGGCGCCGTCGCGGAGTACCAGAAGCTCGTCGACGCCAACCCCGCCGACACCGAGGCCGCCGGTGGGCTGTCGATGGCGAAGCTGCTCCAGCGCACCCAGGACGTCGACCCTGCCACCGCCCGGGCGGCCGCCGCCGAGCGCCGCGACGACGTCGACGCCCAGACGCTGGTCGCCGACCTGGACATGCTCGGGGGGGCACGTCGAGGACGCCTTCGTGCGGCTGATCGACCTGGTGCGTCGTACCTCCGGGGACGAGCGCGACCTGGCCCGCCAGCACCTGCTGGGGCTGTTCGCCGCCGTCGGCAACGACGACCCCCGTGTCCTCAAGGGCCGGCAGGGACTCGCGTCCGCGCTGTTCTGACGCTGCCACGACCCCGCCGGGTCCCCCCGCGGATCGTCCTGTCGCTCGCGCTGGAGCTCGGCGACGTCGCGAAGATGCTGCTCAACGTGCGCGACCGTGCCGAGGCGACCGTCCGGATGGGTTAGATTCTCGCCAACTGACAGGCGCTCCCCCCGTGACGAGGTGTTCCGATGACCGGCCGTGACCCCGCCACGACGCTGCAGGACTGCCACCGGATCCTGATCCTCGGTCGGACGGGTTCGGGCAAGACCACCCTCGCGCGCGAGCTGGCCGGCCGGGTCGACGTACCGCACGTGGAGCTGGACTCGCTGTACTTCGGGCCGGGCTTCAGCACCGCGCCGCTCCCGCTGCTGCGCGAGCGGACCAGCGCGGCGATCGCGGGGGAGCGGTGGGTGACCGACGGCAACAAGAAGGCGGTGCGGGACCTCGTCTGGCCGCGTGCCGACACGGTCGTCTGGCTCGACTACCCGGTGGTCGTGTCGCTGTGGCGGCTCGGCAAGCGGGCGCTGTGGCGGACCTCGAAGATCAAGGCCGAGGCGGCGAGCGGCGACGCCGTCTCCCCGTCCGGTGATGCTGCCCGGTCGGTGCCGCGGCAGATGCTCTCCGCCGCCAAGGGCGTGCTCACCGCGCTGCGCTCGCACCGGGGGCAGCGGCGCGAGTACCCGCTCCTGTTCGCCCGGCCGGAGAACCAGCACCTCGCGGTCGTCCGGCTCCGCTCGCCCCGCGCGACCCGTCGCTGGCTCGCCCGCATCACCCCCTGACTCTGACCAGCCCCGGCCGGTCCAGCCCACTCGTCCACGGTGGTTGGTCGAGCCTGCCGAGACCACTCCGTCCCGGCAGACGGGTCGAGAATTGTTTGTCCACATGCTGTCGCCGGGCCCTGTTTCGAGCCGAAGCTGTCGGTGCTGCCTGGGAGAGTTTCCTCATGCAGGCAACGGCAATCTCCCCCGAGGGTGTTCTCGACACCCTCGATGCGGTGTCGCGTCTGCACGCGGTCCGGGCGGACGCGGAGGCCGGCCTGTTCGAGCTGGCCGCGGCATTCGCCGACCAGCACGCCGGTGACGCGTTGCCGGTCAGTCGTCGGGTGCTCGCGGGGATGGAGCGTGCGGTGCAGGTCGGTGGGGCGGGCACCCCGCGGGTCGCGGAGTTCGCCTACGTCGAGCTCGGTGCGCGGATGCAGATGGGTCCCTGGTCGGCGCGACGGTACGTCGCGGACGCCCTCGACGTGCGGCACCGGCTGCCGGCGATCTGGGCCCGGGTGGTGGCCCGCGAGGCGAGGGTCGGGAACGCCCGGCTGGTCGCGGCCCGCACCCGGCACCTCTCGGTGCAGGCCGCCGCGGTGGTGGACGCGGCGATGGCCCCGTTCGTGGACGGGTCGCTGCCCTGGGGCCGGTTCGAGACCCGGCTGGCCGGGAAGGTCGTGGCCGCCGACCCCGAGGCTGCCGCGGCCCGGGAGGCCGAGCGGGCCGCTCATCAGTTCGCGAAGCGCACCCGGTCCAGCGAGCACGGCACCGCCGGTTACTACGTCCGCTCCACGGTCGGGGTGATCGCCCGGCTGGAGGCGACCGTGGCGTTCCTGGCGGACGCGCTGGCCGCGTTCGGGGACCGCGACCCCGAGGACCCGCGCCGGGTCAAGGCGCTGGTGCTGATGGCCAACCCGGTCCGCGCCGTGGAGCTGCTCGCCGCCTTCGCCGCGCTGCGCGCGCGGTGTGGCGACATAGAGCTGGACGTAGAGCTGGACGTAGAGCTGCCCGAACCGCCCGACCATGGTGGCGGGTCCGGGAGTGTTCTCGACGGGCTCGACCAGCCGGAGGACGGGGTGCTGGATCGGATGGACGCGTTCGCGCGGCGGGTCGGGTTCGAGCCGCGGCGGCTGCCGCCTTGGCTCACCTCTCGCACCGATGACCCACCGGTGCCGCGGTTCGGGTTCGACTGGTCGCAGCTGCTGCCGTCGTTGACGATGTACCTGCACCTGTCCGTCGAGGACCTCACCGCCGGACGGGACGGGGTGGTGCGCTGGGAGGGCGAGGGACCGGTCACCTACGCCTTCGTGCACGAGCACCTGAGACCCCCGCACGCCTACGACCTGCGCCCGGTCATCGACCTGGCCCACCAGGCACCCGCCGACGCCTACGAGCTCCCCGACCGGCTCCGCGAGGCGGTCCGGCTGCGCAGCCCGGCCGACGGCTTCCCCTACTCCTCCACCACCAGCCGCCGCGTGGACGCCGACCACACCCGGGCCTGGACGGCGTCCGAGGGTCCCGGCGCGACCCGGACCGGGAACCTCGCCCCCCTGGGCCGGTTCGCGCACCGGGTCAAGACGCACGGCAGGTGGGTGCTGCGCCAGCCCTTCGACGGGATCCTGCTCTGGCGCGACCCCCACGGCCAGGTCTACCTCGTCGACCACACCGGCACCCGGCAGGTCACCACACCCGGTCACCCCGCCGGCAGCGCCACCGCCTCCGACCCGGAGATCGAGGTCTACCCCAGCGACACCGTCATCCACGCCGACTTCGGGCACGCCGGCTGAGCGGTTCTCGGGTCAGGACCGGCCGGACTCGGTGTACGCCGTGCCGCCACCGTCGAGGGTGCGCAGTGCGGCCTCGATGCGGCGGGCCGTGAAGTCGGCGCACTGCTCGCGGATCTCCTCGAGCGTGCAGAACTGCGCGGACCGGATCTCCCGGGCCTGGTAGACCGCGTCGTCGAGCACCGAGGCGTCGGTTACGCCGCCGTCGAACACGAGGCAGAGCGCGTCGTCCCAGCCACCCCAGGGCGGCAGCCAGTCGGTCAGCAGCAGGGGACCGGCCTTCAGCTGCAGACCGAGCTCCTCCTCGACCTCGCGGGAGACCGCCTCCTGCGGCGACTCCGCCACCTCGACGACCCCGCCGGGGAGGTCCCAGTCGTTCTTGTAGGTCAGCCGGCACAGCAGCACCCGGCCGTCGGTGTCCCGCACCAGCATCTGGGCGATCGCCCGCTTGCGGGGGAGGAAGGAGTTCAGCAGGGCCCGAAACCCGGTCGGCTCGGTGGTCGGCGGGTCGGACGCGAGCCGGGCCAGCACCACCACGGCGGTGGCGTCGGCGCGGTCGGCCATCCCCGGGGCGATCCGCTTGACGCCCTCGCGCCGCAGGCCGGCCCGGGTCGCGACGCGCAGCGACCTCTCGTTGCGGGGGTCGACCTCGGCCTCGACGCGCTGCAGCCCGAGCGCCTCGACGGCGTAGTCGACGAGCAGCCGGACGGCCCGGGTCGCGAAGCCCTGGCCGCGCGCACCGGCGTACAGCGTCCAGGACAGCGAGCCGACGCCGTCGGCGACCCGGCGCACCTCGACGCTGCCGACCACCGTGCCGGCGTGCTCGACGACGAAGCTCACCCGGGTGCGCCCGGCGTCGTACGCCGCCCGCCAGGCCTCGACGGCCTGCCGGTGCCGCTCGTGGGTGATCGCGTCGACCGGCCAGCCGAACCAGCGCGCGATCTCCTCGTCGTGGCCGGCGACCGCGGTCGCGACGTCCTCGTCGCGCCACGGTCGGAGCACCACGACGCCGTCGGTCAGCGTCGGCTGTGGCCCGTGCTCACTCATCCGTCCAGCCTACGGTCAGGAGGGTCGCAGCCAGAGCGTGGCCAGCGGCGGCAGGGTGACCGATGCCGACGCGGGCTGGCCGTGGTGCTCGCCCTGGTCGGCCTTGACCACGCCGAGGTTCCCGACGCCCGACCCGGCGTACGCGTCCGCGTCGGTGTTCAGCAGCTCGGTCCACGTGCCGCCGGCGGGGAGCCCGAGCCGGTAGTCGTGGTGGGGTACGGCGGAGAAGTTCGCGACGCACACCAGCGGGGAGTCGGCCGGGTCCTTGGGGAACCGGATGAAGCTCAGCACGTTGTTGCTGGAGTCGTTGGCGTCGATCCAGGAGAACCCGGAGCCCTCGGTGTCCAGCGACCAGAGCGCCGAGCTGTCCTTGTAGATCTGGTTCATGTCGCGCACCAGGGAGTGCACGCCGCGGTGGTCGGCGTTGTCGAGCAGCCACCAGTCCAGCTCGCGGCTCTCGGCCCACTCCGACTCCTGGCCGAACTCGCTGCCCATGAACAGCAGCTGCTTGCCCGGGTGCGCCCACATGTAGGCGAGGTAGGTGCGCAGGTTGGCGAGCTGCTGCCACCGGTCGCCCGGCATCTTGCGCAGCAGCGAGCCCTTGCCGTGCACGACCTCGTCGTGGCTGATCGGCAGCACGTAGTTCTCGGAGTAGGCGTAGACCAGGGAGAACGTCAGCTGGCCGTGGTGGTACTGCCGGTGGATCGGGTCGTTCTGCACGTAGCCGAGGCTGTCGTGCATCCAGCCCATGTTCCACTTGAAGCCGAAGCCGAGCCCGCCGAGGTGGGTCGCGCGGGTGACGCCCGGCCAGGACGTGGACTCCTCCGCGATGGTGATGGCGCCGGGCACGCGCTTGTAGGCGGTGGCGTTCATCTCCTGCAGGAACGCGACTGCCTCGAGGTTCTCGCGGCCGCCGTACACGTTGGGCGTCCACTGGCCCGGCTCGCGGGAGTAGTCGAGGTAGAGCATCGAGGCCACGCCGTCGACCCGCAGGCCGTCCGCGTGGAACTCCTCGAGCCAGTAGAGCGCGTTGGCGACCAGGAAGTTGCGGACCTCCTTGCGGCCGAAGTTGAAGATGTGGGAGCCCCACTCCTTGTGCCAGCCGCGCTGCGGGTTCGGGTCCTCGTAGAGCGGGGTGCCGTCGAAGCGGGCCAGCGCCCACTCGTCGGTGGCGAAGTGCCCGGGCACCCAGTCGAGGATGACGCCGATGCCGGCCTGGTGCAGCCGGTCGATCAGCAGCCGCAGCCCGTCGGGGTCGCCGAAGCGGGAGTCCGCGGCGAAGTAGGACGTGACGTGGTAGCCCCAGGACCCGCCGAACGGGTGCTGCATCACCGGCATCAGCTCGACGTGGGTGAAGCCGGTCTCCTGGAGGTACGGGACCAGCTCGTCGGCGAGCTCGGCGTAGGACCGGCCGCGCCGCCACGAGGCCAGGTGCACCTCGTAGGTGGACATCGGCTTCTCGTGGGCGCCGCCCTCGGTGCGGGCGGTCATCCAGTCGTCGTCGCCCCACGTGTAGGACGAGTCGAAGACGACCGAGGAGGTGGCCGGCGGGACCTCGGCGTGGAACGCCATGGGGTCGGCCTTCTCGCGCCACTGGTCGTCGGCGCCGAGGACGACGTACTTGTAGTGCGTGCCGGAGCCGACGTCGGGGACGAACAGCTCCCACACGCCGGAGATGCCGAGCTGCCGCATCGGGTGCTCGCGGCCGTCCCAGCTGTTGAAGTCGCCCTTGATGCGGACGCCCTTCGCGTGCGGCGCCCACACCGCGAACGAGGTGCCGGTGACCGGTCCCGTCGGGCCGTCGTAGGTGCGCACGTGCGAGCCGAGCACGTCCCACAGCTGCTCGTGGCGACCCTCGTTGATCAGGTGCAGGTCGACCTCGCCGAGCGTGGGGAGGTAGCGGTAGGCGTCGTCGGTGGTGTGCGCCGCGGCGCCGGCGTAGGAGACCTCGAGCCGGTAGTCCGGGACCTCGGGTACGTCGACCACGCCGGCCCAGATCCCGCCGTACTCGTGGGTCAGGGGGGTGCGGGAGCTGCCGTGCACGACGACCACGGACTCGGCCAGCGGCCGGAACGCGCGGATCGTGACCGCCCCGTCGTGCGGGTGCGCGCCGAGGACCTGGTGCGGGTTGCCGTGACGTCCCTCGACCACCTGGTCGAGGATCGTGCGGTCGAGCGGGAGGACCGTGCTCATGCGTCGTTCGCCTCCTGGGTCTGGGTGATCCTGGCGATGGCCCCGAGAGGGATGGGGAGCCAGGTGGGGCGGTTGCGCGCTTCGTAGACCGCCTCGTAGACGGCCTTGTCGGCGATGTACGCCCGCAGGATCAGGTCCTGCTCGGGGGAGAGCCGGCCGTCTGAGGTGCGCCCGCTGTTCTCGACGTACCCCCGCAGGAACGCGGCGGTGTTGCGGTCGGCCCACTCGGTGGCGCGGAACGCGATCTGGTTGGCCTCCGCGCTGTCGGCCTGGACGTCGGCCTCCACGGCGTGCGCCGCGTAGTCGAAGGACCGGAGCATCCCGGCCACGTCGCGCCACACCAGGTCGGGACGGATCCGCTCGGCGAGCGACTTGGCCGGCTCGCCCTCGAAGTCCACGATCTTCCAGCCCCTGACGGTGCGCAGCGTCTGGCCGAGGTGGAAGTCGCCGTGCACCCGCTGGGCGGTGGCGGTCTGCCCCGACGTGCCGAGGGTCGCGACGTCGGCGAAGGTGCGCCGGAGCGCGTCGGCGTGCTGGGCGAGCTCCGGGACGATCGCCAGCGCCACCTCGAGGCGGGTCAGCATCGCGTCCGAGAGCGCGGTCAGGTCGTCGGCGCCCCACCGCTCGGTGGGGAACTGCTCGGCCAGCACGTCGTGGACCTGCGCGGTGGCCAGGCCGAGCCGGGCGGCCTCGCCCGCGAAGTCGCCGCCGACCTCGTCGGCGTGCAGGTCGGCCTCGGCGAACAGGTCGCGCACGCTGGCCAGCGCCAGGTCCCAGCCGTCGCTCGCGGTCCGCAGGAACTGCTGCAGCATCGCGAGCTGGACCGGGTCGGCGTCCGGGTCGGCGTCCGGGCTGGTCAGCTCGAGCCAGCCGTAGAGGGCGGCCACGTGGTCGCTGCCCTGCTCGGTGAGGGCGCGGTGAATGACGATGTCGGGGTTGCGGCCGGTGTTGACCTTGCGGAACACCTTCATCAGCGAGTCCTCGCCGAAGGCGACCGAGGAGTTGCTCTGCTCGCCGGAGAACAGCGTCGAGTGCGTCTCCAGGTCCAGGTCGTGCCCGGGCAGCCGGTGGAACGTCAGCTGGCCGTACGTCGCCTCGCCGCCCCCGGCCGCGTCGAAGGCCCGCAGGTAGAGCCCGGTGGCCTGCCGGTCGTGCACCGCGTCGTACACCACGACGCGCCCGAGGTCCGGGTCGGTCCAGGTGCCGACGAGCGCGTGCTCGATGCGCTGCTGCGGCTCGTCGTAGTAGGCGAGCGGGACCTGGTAGGTCTCGCGCTCGTGCGGCTCGGCACCGCCGTACTCCACGTCGACGAGCTCGATGCGGACGACCGGGAACGTGCCCAGCTCACCGAGGCTGCCGACCCGGGTCGCGCCGAGCACGGTCAGGTCGCGACCCTTGCCGGCGAACCAGCGGGCGGTCGCGAGGTAGTCGGCCACTGCGGTCAGGGCATCGGGCGTCACGCGCGCTCCATCTCCGTCGGGGGTGCGGTCACGTTCGGCACCTCGCGGTGCGGGAGGCGGAACCAGTAGAAGCCGTAGGCCCCCAGGGTCAGGAGGTACGGCAGCTCGCCGATCTCCGGGAACCGGACCCCGCCGAGCAGCTCGATGGGGGCCACCCCCTCGAAGCGGCGCAGGTCCAGCTCGACCGGCTGCGGGAAGCGCGAGAGGTTGTTGATGCACAGCACGGTGTCCGTGCTGCCGTCCTCGGCGACGTACTCGCGCACGTAGCTCAGCACGCTCGGGTTGGAGCCGCCGAGGTCGGTGAACGTGCCGAGGCCGAAGGCCGGGTGCTTCTTGCGCGTGTGGATCATCCGGCGCGTCCAGTGCAGCAACGACGACGCGTTCTCGAGCTCGGTCTCCACATTGACGCGCTGGTACCCGAAGACCGGGTCCTGAATCGGGGGCAGGTGCAGGCGGCCCGGGGTGGCGACCGAGAAGCCGGCGTTGCGGTCCGGCGTCCACTGCATCGGGGTGCGCACGCCGTCGCGGTCGCCGAGCCAGATGTTGTCGCCCATCCCGATCTCGTCGCCGTAGTAGAGCACGGGCGAGCCGGGCAGCGAGAGCAGCAGCGCGGTGAACAGCTCCATCGTGTTGACGTCGTTGTCCAGCAGCGGGGCCAGCCGGCGGCGGATGCCGATGTTGGCCTTCATCCGCGGGTCCTTGGCGTACTCGCCCCACATGTAGTCGCGGTCCTCGTCGGCGACCATCTCGAGCGTCAGCTCGTCGTGGTTGCGCAGGAAGATGCCCCACTGGCAGCCGGACGGGATCGCCGGGGTCTGCTCGAGGATCTCCGAGATCGGGAAGCGCGACTCGCGGCGGACCGCCATGAAGATGCGCGGCATGACGGGGAAGTGGAAGCACATGTGGCACTCGTCGCCACCCGACTCGAACTCCCCGAAGTAGTCCACCACGTCGCTGGGCCACTGGTTGGCCTCGGCCAGCAGGATCTTGCCCGGGTACTTCTCGTCGACGAAGCGGCGCACCTTCTTGAGGAAGTCGTGCGTCTCCTTGAGGTTCTCGCCGTTGGTGCCCTCGCGCTCGTAGAGGTAGGGCACCGCGTCGAGCCGGAAGCCGTCCAGGCCCATGTCGAACCAGAACGACACCGCCTCGATGATCGCGTCGTGCACGGCCGGGTTGTCGAAGTTCAGGTCCGGCTGGTGGGAGAAGAACCGGTGCCAGAAGTACTGCTGGCGGACCGGGTCCCAGGTCCAGTTCGAGGGCTCGGTGTCCACGAAGATGATCCGGGCGTCCTCGTACTTGTCGTCGGTGTCGGACCAGACGTAGAAGTCGCCGTAGGGACCCTCGGGGTCCTCGCGGCTGGCCTGGAACCACGGGTGCGCGTCCGAGGTGTGGTTCATGACGAAGTCGATGATCACCCGGATGCCGCGCGAGTGCGCGGCGTCGAGGAAGGTGTGGAAGTCCTCGACGGTGCCGATCTCGGGAAGGATGTTGGTGTAGTCCGAGACGTCGTAACCGCCGTCGCGCAGCGGCGAGGAGAAGAACGGCGGGATCCAGAGGCAGTCGACGCCCAGCCACTCGAGGTAGTCGAGCTTCTCGATCAGGCCCTTGAAGTCGCCGACCCCGTCGCCGTTGCTGTCCTTGAAGGAGCGGACCAGCACCTCGTAGAAGACCGCCGTCTTGAACCAGTCGGGCTGGTTCTCGGGCAGGCCGCTGGGCTCGGTCGAGTACTGCTGGGTCACTGGTGGTGCCTCCGGACGATCAGGACGTGGGCGGGTTCGACGTAGGGATCGAGCCGGACGTAGTTGCGTTCTCCCCAGGTCCAGGACTCCCCGGTGATCTCGTCGTGCACGACGAACTGGTCGTTCCAGTCCATCCCGAGAGCCGGCATGTCCAGGTGCACCGTGGTCTCGCGGGTGCCGTGCGGGTCGACGTTGACGACCACGATGACGGTGTCGTCGCCGGCGGTCTTGCTGAACACGACGGTGGAGTCGTCGTCGGCGGAGTGGACGGTCAGGTCCCGCAGCTGCTGGAGGGCGGGGTGCGCCCGGCGGATCTCGTTGAGCCGGGTGAGGTACGGCTTGAGGGTGTGCCCGGTGCGGTCGGCGGCGTCCCAGTCCCGGATCCGGATCTGGAACTTCTCCGAGTCGAGGTACTCCTCCTTGCCCGGCTGCAGCGCGACGTGCTCGAAGAGCTCGAAGCCGGCGTAGACGCCCCAGCTCGGGGAGCCGGTCGCGGCGAGGACCGCGCGGATCTTGAACGCCGCGGGCCCGCCGTACTGCAGGAAGAAGGGCAGGATGTCGGGGGTGTTCACCCAGAAGCTCGGGCGGAGCACGTGGCTGGTCTCGTGGGAGACCTCCTTGAAGTACTCCTCGATCTCCCACTTCGTGTTGCGCCAGGTGAAGTAGCAGTAGGACTGGTGGAAGCCCACCGTGCCGAGCGCCTCCATCATCGCGGGCTTGGTGAACGCCTCGGCCAGGAACAGCACGTCGGGGTCGGTGGCGCGGACCTGGCTCATCAGCCACTCCCAGAACTGCACCGGCTTGGTGTGCGGGTTGTCCACCCGGAACACCCGGACGCCGTGCGACATCCACAGCCGGACGATGCGCAGCACCTCGGCGTAGATGCCCTCGGGGTCGTTGTCGAAGTTGACCGGGTAGATGTCCTGGTACTTCTTCGGCGGGTTCTCGGCGTAGGCGATCGAGCCGTCGGCCCGGGTGGTGAACCACTCGGGGTGCTTGCTGACCCACGGGTGGTCCGGGGCCGCCTGGAGCGCGAGGTCGAGCGCGACCTCGAGGCCGAGCTCGTGGGCCCGCGCGACGAACGCGTCGAGGTCCTCGAAGGTGCCGAGCTCGGGGTGGATGGTGTCGTGGCCGCCCTCGGCGGAGCCGATCGCCCAGGGTGAGCCCGGGTCGTCGGGTCCGGGCGTGAGCGTGTTGTTCGCGCCCTTGCGGTTCAGCCGGCCGATCGGGTGGATCGGGGGCAGGTAGATGATGTCGAAGCCCATCTCGGCGACCGCGTCCAGCCGCTTGGCTGCGGTGCGCAGCGTGCCGGGGACGGTCTTGCCGGTCGTCGCGTCGACGTAGGCGCCCTCCGAGCGGGGGAAGAACTCGTACCAGGCGCTGAACAGCGCCCGCTCCCGGTCGGCGAAGAACGGGTAGGGGCCCTCGGTGGTGACCAGGTCGCGCAGCGGGAAGTCGGCGAGCAGCGCGTCGATCGCGGGGGAGACGGCCGCGGCGTACCGGACCGGGTCGGGACGGCTGGTGTCCGTGACGGCCTTGACCGCGTCCGCGACCGTACGGCGGCCGGGGGAGCGCTTAGGGAGCGACTTCTCCAGCCGCTCCAGCAGCAGCACGCCCTCGGTGAACATCAGCTCGACGTCGATGCCGGCCGGGATCTTGATCTCGGAGTTGTGCCGCCAGGTGGCGACCGGGTCGCTCCAGGACTCGATGACGAAGGTCCAGGGGCCCATCTCGTCGGGCGTGGAAGGAGCCGTGCCACAGGTCCGGCTTCTCGGGGTCCCGGTGCATCCGCACCTCGGGGCGCCGTCGGCCCGCCGGGTCGGTGACGACGAGATCGGCGTTCAGCTCGTCGTGCCCCTCCCGGAAGATGACCGCGCTGACGGGCAGCGGCTCGCCGACGGCAGCCTTCACCGGGTAGCGGCCGCCTTCGACGACGGGTGTCACGTGCATGACGGGGATACGTCCGACCATGGCCCGAACATACCGTGCATACGACCTGCCGAAACCCACGCGCGTCGTCACGAACACGCGAATATTGGATCGTTCAAGTCCTTCTGCATTAGGGTGCTCCGCGTGAGAGCAATCCGTCGGTTCACCGTCCGTCCTGTCCTGCCCCAGCCGCTCGAGGCGCTCGGTGAGCTCGCAGGCAACCTGCGCTGGTCCTGGCACCCCGAGACCCAGGATCTCTTCGCGTCCGTCGACGCCTCGGCGTGGGAGGCCTCGGGTCACGACCCGGTGCGCTTCCTGGGCGCCGTACCCCTGGCCCGTCTGGACCAGTTGGCCGGCGACGCGGAGTTCCTCGGGCAGCTCGCGGCGGCCCGGTCCGACCTCGAGCGGTACATGACCGGTGAGCGGTGGTACCAGCGCAGCGCCTCGAGCGAGACGCCGCTGCCGGCCTCCATCGGCTACTTCTCCCCGGAGTTCGGCATCACCGCGGTGCTGCCGCAGTACTCCGGCGGTCTCGGCATCCTGGCCGGCGACCACCTCAAGACCGCGAGCGACCTCGGCGTCCCGATCATCGGCGTCGGTCTGCTCTACCGGCACGGCTACTTCCGCCAGTCGCTGTCCCGCGACGGCTGGCAGCAGGAGACCTACCCGGTCCTCGACCCCGACGGCCTGCCGCTGTCGCTGCTGCGCGAGGAGGACGGCTCGGTCGCGAAGATCGAGATCGGCCTGCCCTCGGAGGAGTCGCTGACCGCCCGCATCTGGGTGGCCCAGGTCGGCCGCGTCCCGCTGCTGCTGCTCGACTCCGACGTGGAGGAGAACAGCGAGGTCATCCGCACCGTCACCGACCGCCTGTACGGCGGCAACACCGAGCACCGCCTGCGCCAGGAGATGCTGCTCGGCATCGGCGGCGTGCGCGCGATCCGCGCCTTCTCCCGGATCACCGGCGCCACCGCCCCCGAGGTCTTCCACACCAACGAGGGCCACGCCGGCTTCCTCGGCCTCGAGCGGATCCGCGAGCTCACCGAGGACGCCGGCCTGTCCTTCGACGCCGCCCTCGAGGTCTCCCGCGCCGGCACGGTGTTCACCACGCACACGCCGGTCCCGGCCGGCATCGACCGCTTCCCGCTCGACCTGGTCGCGCAGTACTTCGGCGGCGACAACGCCTGCCCGGGCGTCCCGGTCGACCGGATCCTGGCCCTCGGCGCCGAGCAGTACGACGGTGGCGACCCGGCCATGTTCAACATGGCGGTGATGGGGTTCCGGCTCTCGCAGCGCGCCAACGGCGTCTCCCAGCTGCACGGGGTGGTCAGCCGCGGCATGTTCGGCGGGCTCTGGCCGCAGTTCGACGCCGAGGAGCGCCCGATCACCTCGATCACCAACGGCGTGCACGCGCCCACCTGGGTGGCCCGCGAGATCTTCGACCTGGCGCGCAGCCACGGCGTGCGGCCCGGCCCGGACCCCGACGCGGACGACCCGCACCTGGTCTTCGACGTCGTGGACAAGGTCCCCGGCAAGGAGATCTGGGACACCAAGCGGATCCTCCGCCAGCGGCTCGTCGACGACGCGCGCTCCCGGATGCGGAAGTCCTGGAAGCAGCGCGGCGCCGCGCCGGCCGAGGTCAAGTGGATCGACTCGGCGCTCGACGCGAACGTCCTCACCATCGGGTTCGCCCGTCGCGTGCCGTCGTACAAGCGGCTCACGCTGATGCTGCGCGACCCCGACCGGCTCAAGCGTCTGCTGCTGCACCCGGAGCGCCCGGTGCAGCTGGTCATCGCCGGCAAGTCGCACCCGGCCGACGAGGGCGGCAAGAAGCTGATCCAGGAGATGGTGCGCTTCGCCGACGACCCCGAGGTCCGGCACCGCATCGTGTTCCTGCCGAACTACGACATCGCGATGGCGCAGCCGCTGTACCCGGGCTGCGACGTCTGGCTGAACAACCCGCTGCGCCCCTACGAGGCCTGCGGCACGTCCGGCATGAAGGCGGCCCTGAACGGCGGCCTGAACCTCTCCATCCTCGACGGGTGGTGGGACGAGTGGTACGACGGCAACAACGGCTGGTCGATCCCGTCCGCCGACGGCGTCGACGACCCCGACCACCGCGACGACATCGAGGCCACCGCGCTCTACGACCTGATCGAGAACGAGGTCGCGCCGCGGTTCTACGACGAGGACGAGGAGGGTACGCCGGTCCGCTGGATCGAGATGGTCCGGCACACGCTGAAGTCCCTCGGCCCCAAGGTGCTCGCCGACCGGATGGTGCGCGACTACGTCATGAAGCTCTACAGCCCCTCGGCGCAGAGCTCCCGGACGCTGAACGGCGACTACGCCGGTGCGCAGCAGCTCGCGGACTGGAAGCACCACGTCCGCACCGGCTGGTCCGGCGTGGGCATCGACCACGTCGAGAGCAGCGGGATCTCCGACGCCCCGGAGATCGGCGACAAGCTCGAGGTGCGCGCCTTCGTGTCCCTCGGGTCGCTCTCGCCGGACGACGTCGACGTCCAGGTGATCCACGGCCGGATCCGGCACGAGGACGACCTGGTCGACACGACCGTCTCGTCGCTCGCGCTGGGGGAGACCTACGAGGCCGGCCGGCACCGCTTCGAGGGCACCGTGTCGCTGGCGACCTCCGGCCCGTTCGGCTACACCGTGCGGGTGCTCCCGAAGAACCCGCACCTCGCCTCGGCCGCCGAGCTGGGCTTCGTCACCCTGCCGCACTACTGACCGACCGTGTGACGACCCCCCGCCCCTCCGGGTCGGGGGGTCGTCTCACACCTGGCGCAGCACGATCAGCGAGCGGGGCTCGATGTCGATGACCTCGCCGGCCGACAGCACCTCGCCGAGGGGGTGGCCGGAGTCGGTGCTCAGCACCACCTCGCCGGCGACCACCCACTGGTTGGCCGGCAGCTTGGCCTTGCCCGGCTCGGAGTGCGCGTGGAACCACATCAGGAACGACGAGTCGTGCTGCTCCTCGCCGTGGGGCCCCGGTGCCCGCAGCGGCTGGCCGGAGACGAACATCCCGAGGGTGTGCAGCCGCTCGTCGTACCAGTCCGCCTCGGTCATCTCCCGGCCCTCGGGGTGCACCCAGGCGAGGTCCTTCGGGCCGCCGCGCCGGGTCGGCCGGCCCTCCAGGAAGTGCCGCTGCCGCAGCGCCGGGTGCTCGCGCCGGAGCCGGAGCGCGGTCTTCGCCACGTCGTACAGGTCCAGCCAGGCGTCGTCGGGCCGCCAGTCCAGCCAGGACGTCTCGTTGTCCTGGCCGTAGGCGTTGTTGTTGCCGCGCTGGGTGCGGCCCCGCTCGTCACCGGCGGTGATCATCGGGACGCCGGCCGACAGCAGCAGGGTGGCCAGCAGGTTCGCGGCCTGCTTGTGCCGCAGCGCGGTGACGACCGGGTCGTCGGTGTCACCCTCGACCCCGCAGTTCCAGGACCGGTTGTTGTCGGTGCCGTCGCGGTTGTGCTCGCCGTTGGCCTCGTTGTGCTTGTGGTCGTAGGAGACCAGGTCGCGCAGCGTGAAGCCGTCGTGCGCGGTGACGAAGTTGACCGAGGCGTACGGCGAGCGGCCGTCGTCGGCGTACAGGTCGGAGGAGCCGGACAGCCGGGAGGCCACGTCGCGGATGCCGCCGGAGCGCAGCCGCCAGAAGTCCCGCAGGGTGTCGCGGTACTTGTCGTTCCACTCGCACCACGGCGGCGGGAACCGGCCCACCTGGTAGCCGTCCATGCTCGCGTCCCACGGCTCGGCGATCAGCTTCACGTGCCGCAGCACCGGGTCCTGCCCGATCGTGGTGATGAAGTGCCCGCTGAGGTCGACCCGGTGCCCGGTGCGGGTCAGCGCCGGCGTCAGGTCGAACCGGAACCCGTCCACGTGCATCTCGGTGACCCAGTAGCGCAGCGAGTCCAGGATCAGCCGCAGCGCCGGCGGGTACGCCGCGTCGACCGTGTTGCCGCAGCCGGTGACGTCGAAGTAGGTGCCGCCGTCGTTCACCCAGTCGACGTGCTTGTAGTAGCCGATGTCGTCGAGGCCCCGGAAGCTGAGCACCGGCCCGAGCGGGCTGCCCTCGGCGGTGTGGTTGTAGACGACGTCGAGGATCACCTCGAGCCCGGCCTGGTGCAGCGCCTTGACCATCGCCTTGAACTCGCGGACCTGCTCGCCGCGGTCGCCGGCCGAGCTGTACCCGTTGTGCGGCGCGAAGTAGCCGATCGAGTTGTAGCCCCAGTAGTTGGTCAGCCCCGACTCGGCGAGGTCCGGCTCGGAGACGAACTGGTGCACCGGCAGCAGCTCGACGGTGGTGACCCCGAGGTCCTTGAGGTAGTGCACGGCGGCGTTCGTGGTCAGCCCGGCGTAGGTGCCGCGGATCGCCTCGGGCACCTCCTCGTGCAGCGCGGTGAACCCCTTCACGTGCATCTCGTAGACGATCGTGTCGGTCCACCGGTGCCGGGGCCGGACCTGCTCGTCGTCGCCCCAGTCGAAGTCGTCGTGCACGACGACCGAGCGAGGGACGTACGGCGCGGAGTCGACGTCGCTGCGGGGCCCGCGCTGCGCGGCTCGCACGTCGTCGAGGTCGCGGGACGCCGGCCGGGGGTAGCCGTAGATCGGGCCGTCCGGCACCACGGTGCCGCTGACCGCCCGGGCGTAGGGGTCCAGCAGCAGCTTGGCCGGGTTGAACATCCGGCCGCGGGTCGGCTCCCACGGACCGTCCGCGCGGAAGCCGTAGCGCTGACCGGGCGCGAGGCCGGGCAGTGCCCCGTGCCAGATGCCCAGCGTCTTCTCGGTCAGCCGCCAGCGGGTCTCCACGTCGGCGCCGTCGACCTCGTCGAACAGGCAGAGCTCGACGGAGGTGGCCTCTGGGGCGAACACCGCGAAGTTGGTGCTCTCCTCGTCCCACGTCGCGCCCAGGGGCTGATGGCTTCCGGGCCACGCGGACTTCGTCACCCGGACATTGTGCCGGACGACCTGGCTAGGCTCGGCGCGACAGCGACAGCGACGTGAGGAGAACGACGATGGGCGAGTTCGTACGGCTCGAGGTCGAGGACGGCGTGGGCACGATCCGGATCGACCGACCGAAGATGAACGCGCTCAACGTCCAGGTGCAGGAGGAGATCCGCGCGTGTGCCGCCGAGGCGGCCGAGCGGAACGACGTACGCGCCGTGATCGTGTACGGCGGCGAGCGGGTGTTCGCGGCCGGGGCCGACGTCAAGGAGATGGCGGAGATGTCCTACACCGACATGGTCGCCCGCTCGGGAGGTCTGCAGTCGGCGTTCACGGCGGTCGCGAAGATCCCCAAGCCCGTCGTCGCCGCGGTGACCGGCTACGCGCTGGGCGGCGGCTGCGAGCTCGCGATGTGCGCCGACGTGCGCATCGCGGGGGAGGGCGCCACGCTCGGCCAGCCGGAGATCCTGCTCGGCGTCATCCCCGGCGCCGGCGGCACCCAGCGGCTCGCCCGGCTGGTCGGCCCGGCCAAGGCCAAGGACATCATCTTCACCGGCCGGTTCGTGAAGGCCGACGAGGCGTTGCGGATCGGCCTGGTCGACCAGGTCGTGGCCGACGACCAGGTCTACGCCGCCGCCCGGACCTGGGCCCGGCAGTTCTCGGCAGCCGCCTCGTTCGCGCTCCGGGCGGCCAAGGAGTCGGTGGACCGGGGCCTCGAGACCGACCTCGAGACGGGGCTGGAGATCGAGCGGGTCCAGTTCGCGGCGCTGTTCGCGACCGAGGACCGCACCACCGGGATGCGCTCGTTCGTCGACAACGGCCCCGGCAAGGCGGAGTTCCAGGGGCGCTGAGGGTCGGCTAGGGTGCGGTCAACTCATCCCAAGGAGAACGCGTGACCGACACCGAGAAGCCCGTCGAGAAGACCGAGGAAGCCCCGGTGCAGCGGAAGAAGAAGGACCGCCAGGTCGGCCGCAAGGTCGTCGCGGGCACCAACGCGATCCGCGCACGCATCGCGTCGGTCGTCTGGCTCGTCGCCGTGGTGTGCGCGCTGTTCCTCGCGGTCGGTGCGCTGCTGGTCGCGCTCAAGATGAACCAGGACAACGCGATCGTCGCCTTCGTCCTCGACGGGGCTGCCAAGCTCGACTTCGGCTCGTTCAAGGACTTCACCGGCAAGGGCGCCGCCACCAAGGAGGCGCTGACCAACTGGGGCATCGCCGCGGTGATCTACCTCGTCGTCGGCAAGGTGCTGGACCGGATCATCCGCCCCTGACCAGGTGGCCGAGCGGGGTGGGGACGTGTGACTGACTCCACCCCGGACCCGGTTTCCAGCGTTGCTACGCGCGGGTAACCTCAGGACCAACCGACTCATCAGGAGGGGCCCTGCGGGGCCATGACGCCATGAACATTGTCGTATGCGTGAAGTACGTTCCGGACGCCACCGCCGACCGGCACTTCGAGGATGACAACACCGTCGACCGCGTCGGCGTGGACGGCCTGCTCTCCGAGCTCGACGAGTACGCCGTCGAGCAGGCCCTGCAGATCAAGGAGAAGCAGGGCGACGACACCACCGTCACGGTGCTGACCGTCGGGCCCGACCAGGCCACCGACGCGATCCGCAAGGCCCTGCAGATGGGCGCCGACAAGGGCGTGCACGTGGTCGACGACGCGATCGCCGGCTCCGACGCGCTGGCCACGTCGCTGGTGCTCGCCGAGGCGGTCAAGAAGACCGAGCACGACCTGGTCGTGTGCGGGATGGCCTCCACCGACGGCTCGATGGGCGTGGTCCCGGCGATGCTCGCCGAGCGGCTCGGCGTCCCGGCCGTCACCCTCGGCTCCGAGATCAGCCTGGAGGGAAGCACCGTCACCATCCGCCGCGACGGCGACACCGCCACCGAGACCATCGAGGGCACGCTGCCCCTGGTGCTGTCGGTGACCGACCAGTCCGGCGAGGCGCGCTACCCCTCCTTCAAGGGCATCATGGCCGCGAAGAAGAAGCCCCTGGAGACCTGGTCGCTGGCCGACCTCGGTCTCGAGCCGGCGCTGGTCGGCCTCTCCGCCGCCTGGAGCGCCGTCGAGGGCACCGAGGCCCGCCCGCCGCGCACGGCCGGCGAGGTCGTCACCGACGAGGACGGATCGGGCGCCACCGCGCTGGTCGAGTTCCTCGCGTCGAAGAAGTTCATCTGAGAGGGCTGATCAGCTATGAGTGAAGTTCTGGTTCTCGTCGACCACGTCGACGGCAAGGTCACCAAGCCCACCACCGAGCTGCTGACGATCGCCCGCCGCCTGGGCGAGCCGTCCGCGGTGCTGATCGGCGGGGACGCCGGCACCGCGGCGGAGACGCTGACGAAGTTCGGCGCCGAGAAGATCTACGTCGTCGACGATGCCGACGTGAAGGACTACCTGGTCGCACCGAAGGCCGAGATCCTCGCGCAGCTGGTGGAGAAGACCTCGCCGGCCGCCGTGCTGGTCCCGTCCGGCGGCGAGGGCAAGGAGATCGCCGGCCGCCTGGCGGTCAAGATCGACTCCGGCCTGATCACGGACGCGGTCGACGTCCGGGCCGGTGACGGGGGAGCGCCGGTGACCACGCAGTCGGTGTTCGCCGGCAACTTCACCGTCCAGGCGAAGGTCACCAAGGGCGTCCCGGTCATCACCGTCAAGCCCAACTCCACGACCCCGGAGGCCGTCGACGGCGCCGGGACGCAGGAGCCGTTCGCGGCGACGATCAGCGACACCGCCAAGGGTGCGCGGATCACCAAGTCCGAGCCCCGCAAGGCCTCCGGCCGCCCCGAGCTGACCGAGGCCGCGATCGTGGTCTCCGGCGGCCGCGGCACCGGCGGCAACTTCGAGCCGGTCGAGGGCTTCGCCGACTCGCTCGGTGCCGCGGTCGGCGCCTCGCGCGCGGCCGTGGACTCCGGCTGGATGCCGCACGCGTTCCAGGTCGGCCAGACCGGCAAGACGGTCTCCCCGCAGCTGTACGTCGCGAACGGCATCTCCGGGGCCATCCAGCACCGGGCCGGCATGCAGACCTCCAAGACCATCGTCGCGGTCAACAAGGACGAGGAGGCGCCGATCTTCGAGCTCGTCGACTTCGGCGTCGTCGGGGACCTGCACGCGGTGCTGCCGAAGGCGACCGAGCAGATCGTCGCGCGCAAGGGCTGACGCCCGCCGCTGCACCGAGCCCCTGGACCTACGGGTCCGGGGGCCCGTGGCATCCTGCCGCTCAGGCGTGCTGGCCCACGCCGTCCCAGCGCGGCACGATGACCTCGGCGCGCTGGTCCGCGGCGGCCGGCAGGACGAGCACGAACGTGGTGCCGCCGATCCGGTTGCGCAGCTCGAGGCTGCCGCCGTTGCGGACCATCAGCGACCGTGCCCCGTGCAGCCCGCCGACCGCCCGGGCGGCGTCGAGCGCCGACATGCCCGGCCCGCGGTCGGTCACCGAGATCTCGATGCGTGCGTCGATCGCGACCACGTGCACCGTGACCGGGCTGCGCGGCGCATGGGTGGCCGCGTTGGCGAGCAGCCGCTCGACGGCGGCGGCCAGGTCACCGGATCGGGCGTGCGCGACGCCGACGCCGCCCCGGAGCCGGATCTCCTGGCCGGCCTCGAGACGCGGGCGTACGACGGCGGCGACCACCTCGGTGACGTCGAAGTCAGTGACCTGCTCGGTTCCGGGCCCGACGGCAGCGGTGTGCGGGTCGCCGGACAGCTGCCGGGTGCGGTGCTCGACGGCCGCCACCAGCCGGGTGGACTCCAGCAGGTCGACGTACGCGCTGTGCGCGGTGATCATCGCGACCGAGGCGAGCAGCGCGGAGGACGGCAGGGCCCAGGTGCCGGGACGCAGCTGGTCCAGCGCGTTGAGCAGCTCGACGACGCCGAGCGAGGCGTACAGCGGGGCGACCCGGCCGGCCCAGGGCTGGACGGCGTCGCGGACGGAGGCGGCCAGGCCGATGGCCACCCAGGCACCGGCCAGCGCCACCTCGACCACCACGCCGAGCAGCACCGGCCCGGAGACCCGGTCCGGCGTGACGGCGACCAGCCCGGCGAGGCCGGCCAGACCGAGCAGCGCGGTGACGACGGAGACCCGGAGGGTGCGCACCCAGTCCGTCGGCCGGCCCTCGTCGGTGACCGTCATCGCCCGCAGGGCGAGCGCCAGGCAGCCGGCCGTCCCGAGGGCGCGGGCGCCGAGGGCGGGGCCGGGCTGCACGTCGTGGCGCAGCACCTGGCCGACGAGGTTGCCCACGGGCAGGCTGATCAGGCAGAGCGCGACCATCGCGGCCGCGAGCAGACCGCTGTGCGGGTCGGTGGTGACCCGCCAGCGGGCCAGCCGCAGCACCGCCGCGGCCAGGAAGAGGGCGGCGGCGCCGAGCGCGAACGCGTCGCGGGCCAGCGCGTCGGGGGAGAGGCTCTCGACGTTGAGCAGCGCGACCAGGGAGACCAGCGCGGTGCCCACCGAGACGGCCAGCACGCAGGGGCCCAGCACGCTGCCCGGCCCGGGGATCTGGAGCTCCCCGGGCTCGCGGTCTGCTCGTTCCCCGGCCATACCAGGAGTCTGCGTGGCGGACCGGGCAGCCACGACCCCCGTTGGGCTCGGGTGCGCAGTCGAACAGGTCGGCTGAATAGCCCGTTCGGGCCATCCGCGACTAGAGGACGAGCGTCTCCCCGGACCAGCGTCGGCGCAGCCACCGGTCGTGACTGGCCACCACGACGGTGCCCGACGAGTGCTGCAGGGACTCCTCGAGCTCGTCGGCCAGGGCCAGCGAGATGTGGTTGGTGGGCTCGTCGAGCAGCAGCAGGTCCGGCTTGCGGGCGACCAGGATCGCCAGCCCGAGCCGGCGCTGCTGGCCGGTGCTGAGCACGCCGACCGGCCGGGAGAGCTCCCGCGGGTGCAGCAGGCCGAGCTCGTGCAGCGGGACCGGCGAGCCGGTGGCCGCCTCGTACGCCTCCGCGGCGCTGCGCTCGGGTCGCCCGAACACCACGTCCTGGGGCAGGTGCCCCACCAGCCGCGCGGCCACCGTCACCTCCCCGGAGGTCGGCGCCAGCTCACGGGCGACGACCTTGAGCAGCGTCGACTTCCCCGACCCGTTGGCGCCGGTGACCAGCAGCCGCCCGCCCGCCGGTACGTCGACCCGGGGCAGGTCCAGCCGGCCGGCCACCCTCAGGTCGCGGACCGCGACGACCGTGCCGTTCGAGCGGCGCTGCGCGAGCACGCCGTGGAACCCGAACGGTGCCGGCGGCTCGGGGATCCTGTCCCGCTCGAGCACGTCGATGCGCCGTTCGGCGTCCCGGACCCGCCGGCTGACCGTGCGGGCGACGTTCTGCCCCTTGAAGTGGTGGATGAACTTGTCGCCGTCGCGCGGCGGACGACCGTGCGCCACCTGCCGGGCGGTGGTCTCCGCCGACTCGCGCAGCGCGGCGAGCTCGTCCTGCTGGGCCTCGAAGGCGGTCTGCCAGCGGCGCCGGGCGGCCCGCTTGGCGGCCAGGTAGGCGGTGTACCCGCCGGTGAACCGGTTGCCGCCCTCGCCGTCGACACCGAGGTGCGACGGGTCGAGGTCGACCACCGCGCCGCACACCGCGTCGAGGAAGGCCCGGTCGTGGCTGGCGACCACGGCCACGCCGGGCAGCGAGACCAGGAACTCCTCGAGGAGCGCGGTGGCCTGGTCGTCGAGGTGGTTGGTGGGCTCGTCGAGCAGCACGCAGCCCGGCCGCCGGGTGACCAGCGCCGCCAGCGCGAGCCGGCTGCGCTGGCCGCCGGACATCGTGGCCACCGGCCGGCGGCGGTCGAGCTCGCCGAGCCCGAGCCGGGCGGCGGCCTCGTCGGCGCGGCGGTCGGCGTCCCAGGCCTCGTGCAGGCTGGCCCAGGTCAGCGTCGCGTCGTACTCCTCGGCGGCGTCCGCGTCCTCGAGGAGAGGGGCGAGCTCCTCGAGCCGGGCGACCGCCGCGTGCAGCGGGGCGAGGGCGGCGTCGAGGACGTCCCCGATGGTCGCCCCGTCCGGGAAGTCCGGCTCCTGCGCGAGGTACCCGAGGTCGTCGGGACGCTCCACCGACCCCGCGTCCGGCTCCTCGACGCCGGCGAGCAGGCGCAGCAGCGTCGACTTGCCGGCGCCGTTCTCGCCGACCACACCGAGCGGCTCGCCGGGCTGGGCCAGGAGGTCGACGCCGTCGAGGACGACGCGGTCTCCGTAGGTGCGCGACAGGTCGCGACCGACGAGGGCAGAGGGGCCGGGCAACAGGGCTTCGGACATGAGGACACCGATCGGGGGGTGCGGACGGGGGGACCGGTGTCAGTGCTTCATGGGAGTCCCAGTGTGCCGTCCCGCAACCGGTCGTGCCAAACCGGACAGAGGTCAGTCCATGCGCCAGCGTGCCCGGTGGGCCAGCGCCACGGCCTCGAGCTGCGACGTGACCCCGAGCTTGGTCAGCACCCCGCGGACCTGGCTGCGCACGGTCGCCTCAGAGACGAAGGACGCGGCGGCGAACGCCGCGACTCCCACGCCGTCGCAGAGAGCCTGCAGCACCTGCGTCTCGCGCTCCGTGAGCCGTGCGAACGTCGCTCGCTCCGACGCCCTGCGGGACCTGTGCGCCCGCAGGTCCGCGAGCATCCGATGTCGCTGGACGGGATCCATGACGCGCTCACCGCGGGCCACCGCGACAGCGGCCTCCAGGAGGTGCTCGAAGGCGACGCTCTTGGACACGACGTCCGACGCGCCGGCCTCCACCGCCCGCGCGACCAGCTCGCGGTCCGTCGAGGCACTCACGACCAGCACTCGGCAGCCGGCCTCCACGAACGGCTGCACGAGGTCGACCCCGTTCCCCAGCGTGTCGCCCAGCTCGAGGTCGAGGAGCACGAGGTCCGGTGCCGAGCGCCTCGCCTGCTCCACGAGGCTGTCCCGGTCGACCAGCTCGGCGACGATGCAGGCGACGCCTTCGAGGTCCAGGGCGAGAGCGAGGCTCTGGGCCAGCAACTGGTGGTCGTCGACCAGCAGGGCACGCAGGACGGGGCGCTCCTCAGCGAGCGTCACGCTGACGCCCGCAGGCGGGAGTCGGACCGCTGCACCGGGAGCGGAGGCACGGCGTGCTCGGACGCGGGAAGCCTGAGGACGAAGGTGGCACCGCCCCGGCGCGTGAGGAGCTCGAGGTCACCGCCCTGCCTCCGCATCGCCTGCCGCGCGAGGTGGAGACCCAGTCCCGAGCCCGGGCTCGAGGACCCGCGCGTCCCCCCGCTCGAAGGCCCAGGCCACCTCGTCCGCGCTGAGTCCGGGTCCGCTGTCGGAGACGACGATCTCGACCCCGGACGGACCGCGGCTGACGTGCACGACCACCGGGCTGCCCGGGGCGTGTACCTCGGCGTTGACAAGGAGGTTCTGCAGGGCGGTTGCCAGGTCGTCGGGCCTGCCGTGGGTGTGCCCGTCGATGCCGCCCCAGACCTGGATCCTGGTGCCCAGGGCCCGCCGCGTCTCGACGACCGCGGCCACGACCTCGACGACGTCGAAGTCCCGGGTCCCCTCCTCTTCCGGCGCGACGATCAGGTGCTCGAGGTGACGTATCTCGGCGATCGCGGCCGTGCGTAGCCGACCGGCCGTGGATTCGTCGAGCCGGCCGTCGTACCGCTCGAGCGTCTGCAACGCCCCACGGAGGCCGGCCAACGCGTTGCACGCATCGTGCGTCATCTCCTCGCGCCACTCCTCGTGCCCCGAGGCTCGGGTGTGGGCCCGCTGCAGGGCCTCGGCCAGCACGTCCACGTGGGAGCGCTCGTCGGTCATCGCCTGGTCGAGGTCGAGCATGGCCGAGTGAGCCGACAAGGCGGCCGCGCAGACGCACAGGGACAGGGCGGCCAACGTCCAGACCCCCGAGGCCGACGCGTCGAACGAACGCAGCAGCTCGGCCACCCCGACAGCAGCGAGAAGCGGTGCCAGCCGGCCGGCCCACACCCACTCCTGCGAGCGGCGGGCTGCCAGCAGCCCCAGGCCGAACCAGCCGCAGGCGAGCAGTCCTGCGATCAGGACGTACGCCGCATCGGTGCCTGAGAGCATCTCCGGTGCCGTGAGCTGCGCCGCCGCGAGCCCGGCGGACACTCCCAGGACGAGGCACGCGGCCCGGAGCAGGACGCGCAGTGGTTGCGGGCCCGTGTGCTCGGTGGCGCGGGTCAGGGCGCGCAGCACGAGGGTCATGCACACCGCTGACGCCGTGCCACGGACGAGTGGGCTGAGCAGGGAGGCGACCGCGGGTTGGCTCAGTGCATGACCGAGGCCGGTCAGCGGGTAGCAGAGCCCGCCGAGGACGACGAGAGCGCACCCCATGTGGCCGCTTCGTGGCTCATGCGTGACACGCCATCGGGCCAGCCGCAGGCACCCGGACGTGAGGAAGAGCGCGGCCGCCGCGGAGCGGGTGACGCTCGTCATGCGAGCGACGCAACCGGTGGCGGTCGAGTCGACGTCCAGTGCCGACAGGACGATCGCGAGTGCGGTGCTCAGCAGCGCGGCGGCCACCACCACGTGCGTGACCGGCCGGGCGCCTGCCGGATGACGTCGACGAATCATGAGTCCCCTGGTGCGATGTGCTCAGCGGCCCCCCGGCTGCTGAGCACATCCTGTGCCAGATATGACCGACATGGCAGACCCAATGGGGCGAATCCGTCTAGTTAGATCGGACTAGTCCACCGCGCTCGACGGAGCGGTCGTCACGGGCGCCGGCAGCTCGGGCACGGCGACGGAGGCTTCGGCCGCGGGAGTCGTCGCAGAGGCGGGCGGGGCCGGCGGGGCCTGCGTGGGCGACGGGGGAGAGGTCGCGGGCGGTGCCTCCGGCAGCCCGGTCGAGATCGGGGGCACGACGGTGGCCTTGGGCCTCGTCGCGACGAGGACCCGCTCGCAGCCGACGAAGGTGTCGTCGCCGTTGTCGCCCTCGCAGACGTCCCATCCGCGGCCGCCGTCGAGGACGTCCTTGCCGTTGCCGGCCGTGAGGTGGTCGTTGCCCGGGCCGCCGACCAGGCAGTCCGCCTGGTTGCCTCCCGCCAGCAGGTCGTCGCCGTCGTACCCCATCAGGACCTGAGGGTGGTTCCCGTGAGGAGGTCCGCTGCTCCCCAGCACGTCGTCCCCGAGGGTGCCGTAGCGCGTCGTGGAGAGGTGCGCGTGGAGCACCTCGGTGCAGATCTCCGGAGGGTCGGGAGCCCACACCCCCGCGCGTGCGGAACCGTCCAGCGAGCCGACGTCGGAGAGCGTCGCGTACGTCGTTCCGGTGTCGGCAACGGACATGCCCAGGCAGAATGCCGCCGCTGCACCCAGGACGGCTGCGGTCCCACGCCTAGCAGGTCGCACGGCTTGTCCCTTGGCCCGGAGCAGGAGCAGGACCGGCGGGTGATTCGAGCAATGCACGGACCCCGGGGCTCGGAGAACGTCCCGCCAGCAGGGTCGGCGACTCCAGCACGTGGATCGAGACGGCTCCGAGGGACTGCAGGAGCTCTACGGTCGCGACCGAACCGTGCGCCGGCGGCACGATGAGCAGTCGGAACTCCTCGGCCCCCTCGTCGATCAGGGTCGCTCCCCACTGCCGAGCCGCCTGGTCAGGAGTGAGGGCGCACTCCTGGGCGACATGCTCGGTACCGAGCGTGGCGACGACCAGCGTGCGGTCGAGGGTCACCCGAGCGCGGTGATCCGGTTCGGCGGAGCCTTCCCCCTCCGGCGTCCGTCGTGCCCCACGCTCCCTCACAGCACCGGAGAGCTGCGAGACCGCGTACCCACCGCACACCAGCATCGCGACCAAGGCGATGCCGCCCCTTCCGTGCAGACCGTCCCGGACGGCTCCCAGGTACGCGACGTGGAACCACACCTTGCCCCGGACGGCACCCGACGGCACCGGCTCGAGGTCCGCGCCGCGGTTGGCGTCGCCCTTGAAGGTGAAGGCAGTGGGAGTCGTGGAGGTGTCGATCCTGGTGATGCGGTGGGTGATGTAGTCGGGCTTGCCGGGCTTCGGCTGGTACGTCGCGATGTCGCCGACCCGCAGCGTGCCGGGATCAACGGGACGGACGAGCACGACGGAGCCGACCGGGATCTCCGGGGCCATGCTTCCGGTGAGCACCGTGAGCGCGGTTCCATGGGTGGCCCTGGGCAGCACGATCACCACGGCCAGAGCCCCCGTGACGAGCAGAGCGAAAGCGAGCAGGACCAGCCGGGTCGACCAGCGGAGAAGCCGACGCAATGTCCGCTCTCCGGTGTCCCGTGCCATGTCCTGCTCGCTTCCGTCTGGTCTGGGTGACGCGTCGATCTGAGGAGTCAGGGGGACTCCCACGCCCTGGATCAGAGCTGGACCAGGTCGAACCTGAGGTTGAACTTCACGCCGTCGCTCTGCACCTGGTTGCCCGTGTCGCTGGGCAGGTACTGCTCGATCCGGACGCAGTAGCCCTGGCCACCATTGAGGACACCGATCTTCTTCGAGACGTCCTGCGTGCTCTTCAAGGGCGTCGAGTGCCAGATGCTCGTGGTCCCGGAGTCACCGGCCCCGGGGAAGTTGGTGCAGACGCCGGGCGTGCCAGGACGCCAGGCGTACATGTCGGTGCCCAGCAGCGGCGAGACCTCGCCGCCCAGGGTGCCGTCCCCGTCGTTGCTCGCGCTGCAGGTGCTGTCGACGGCCTGCTCGGAGCTGGCGCTCCCGCAGCCGTTCTCGAAGTCGCGGATGTTCTCGACCTTGACGGAGAGCTGGGCGTCCGGCACGGAGGCGGAGTCGCTGCTCGCGACCCAGACGTTCTGGACGAAGCTGTGTCCCGGGTTGAAGTGCCCGAAGTCGAGCGGCGTGGCCGCTGATCCGTTCTGGTTGTTCAGGTTGAGCTTCAGGATCCCCGCCTGGACGGAGTTGTCCGCGATCGTGCCGAAGTCACTGAAAGCCGCGAAGGTCGAGCCGCCGGCCGCGAGTGCGAGGCAGGCGACGCCGGCGAGGCTGCCCTTGACGAGCTTGCTGTTCATGCTGATCCCCTTTGATGGTGTGGCCGAGGCCCCCCCTCGACACTGAGAACACCCTCGCTGGCGCCGGGGTGCGGGGGCATCCTCAAAGTTGATGAAAAGGGTTGCTACTCCTCAGACCTGCCGGGATCACCTGACAGCGGGACATTCAGCAATCTTGACGATGCGGCGCGGCCCGGCCCGGGGCCAGAGTGGGGCGCGAGAGGGCAGCCGAGCAGAGGAGCGATGGTGTCGAGCAGAGCACGCCGGACCCGGCTGGCAGCGCTGTTGCTGCTGGTGATGGCGGCGGGCACGGCACCGGCGGCGAGCGCCGACGACGGTCTGCTGCTCATCGACGTGCCCGGTGACGGGACGGGGTTCGTGCACGACACGGACTCGCCGCTCCTCCGGTTCGGCGAGCTGGCGCCGGGCTACTCGACGTCGGGCACGCTCGAGCTCCGCAACGACTCGACTCGGCGGGCCGGCCTGAGGCTTCGATCGTTCGACGTCGAGGAGAGCGAGAACGGGTGCGTCCGGCCGGAGCGGAACGACGGCGACGTGACCTGCACCGGGGAGGGCGGCGAGCTGGCGGACTGGCTCGAGGTCGAGGTCGGACAGGTCACCCCCGAGGGGGGCAGATCGCTCTGGCAGGGTTCCCTCACCGAGCTCGACGGACCGGGCGCCGGGGTCGCGCTCGCCAGTCTCGGGGCCGGAGAGGTCCTGCCCCTACGCGTGACCGTGACGATGCGGCGCGACGCGGGCAACGACACCATGACCGACGCCGTGGGCTTCGGGTTGCGGTGGTCCGCCCAGACAGACAGCCGAGAGTCGCGCGCGGAGGTCCTCGGGGTGGCTGCCTACGCGCCGACGGGCGGGTCGCCCGCTCCGGCGACCGGGCTTCCGCTGGTCGGTAGGGCGATCCCCGTCTGGCTGGCCCTCGCCGACCTCGCGGTGCTGCTGGGCGGCGGCGTCGTGGTCCTTGCCGTGCGCCGTCGCCGCCCAGCAGCCCCCGCGTGAGTCACGGGCCGGGTCAGCGACCGCGGCGGGCCGAGGAGAACGACGATGCGCTGTGGGTGCCGCCCCCGGTGCCGCCGCTGCTGCGGCCAGCGCTGCTGCGGCCGGCGCCGGACTTGGCCGGCTGACGGCGACCGCCGCCACCGCCGGTGCTGCTCTTCGGGGCGCCGCCGCCACCGTTGCCACCGCGACGACGACCGCCGCCACCGCCACCGCCACCCGTGCTCGGCCGGGCCGGCTCGGCCTTGGGCCGGTCGGCCTCGGCGACGTAGGTGCGCTCGCCGGGCGCGATCTGGGTGAGCAGCGCGTCGCCGAGCTGGATGCGGGTGACGGTCGGCTTGATGCCGGCCTTGCGGGTGAGGTCGCGCACGTCGCTCACCTGCGCGTCCAGCATCAGCGTGACGACGGTGCCCTCGGCGCCGGCGCGGGCCGTGCGGCCCGAGCGGTGCAGGTAGGCCTTGTGCTCGACCGGCGGGTCGGCGTGCACGACCAGGCTGACGTCGTCCACGTGGATGCCGCGGGCGGCGATGTCGGTGGCGACGAGCACCCGGGCGGTGCCGGTGCCGAACTCGGTGAGGTTCCGGGTGCGGGCGTTCTGCGAGAGGTTGCCGTGCAGCTCCACGGCGGGGACGCCGCGCGCGTTGAGCTGGCGGGTGAGCGCCTTGGCGCCGTGCTTGGTGCGGGTGAACACGATCTTCTTGCCCGGCGCCGCGGTCAGGTCGGCCAGGACGGGCACGCGGCCCTCCTTGCTGACGTGCAGCACGTGGTGGGTCATGTTGCCGACCGGCGACTGGGCCGAGTCGACGCTGTGCGTGACCGGGTCGTGCAGGAAGCGCTTGACCAGGACGTCGACGCCGGCGTCCAGCGTGGCCGAGAACAGCAGCCGCTGGCTGTGGCTCGGCGTCTTGTCGAGCAGCCGGCGCACGACCGGCAGGAAGCCCAGGTCGGCCATGTGGTCGGCCTCGTCGAGCACGGTGATCTCGATCGAGCCGAGGTCGCAGTGCCCGGACTGGACGTGGTCGGCGAGCCGGCCGGGGCAGGCGATGACGATGTCGACGCCGTTGCGCAGGCCCTGGATCTGCGGGTTGGGGCGGACCCCGCCGAAGATGGTGATCGTGCGCAGGTTCATGGCCTTGGCCAGCGGGGCCATCGCGGCCTCGATCTGGCTGGCCAGCTCCCGGGTCGGGGCGAGCACCAGCGCGCGGGGGCGGCCCGGCTGGCGCTTGCCGCGGCCCTCGGCCAGCCGCGCGAGCAGCGGCAGCACGAAGGCGTAGGTCTTGCCCGAACCGGTGCGGCCGCGGCCGAGGACGTCGCGGCCCTTCAGCGAGTCCGGCAGCGTGGCGGTCTGGATCGGGAAGGGCGCGGTGATGCCGGCCTCGGTGAGGACCGACACGAGCGCGGCGGGGACGCCGAGCTCGGAAAAGGACAGGGGCGTGCTGGGGCGGGTGTCCGCCATGTGGGGTACTCCAGAGAAGCTAGAAGGGTCGTCCTGCCCGGCGCGACTCGGATCCCGTTCGGGTGCCCGGTCGCGGCGCTCGGTGGATGACGCGTGCCTGGCCCGAGGCAGAACTGATGGGGCCAGCGGGTCCAACAGTACCGGTCCAGGACACAGCGGCACGAATCGAACACTCCCTGTCAGGTGTGACGTGGGCGACCCGCGAGCCCCTAGCGTGGTCCGCATGAAGCTCCGGTGGCTGCTGCTCGGCCTGCTCGTGACGGTGTTCCTGGTCCCGGCCGGACTGCTGACGACCGCCCGCCTGCTCGACCTGCCCGGTGGGCCCTGGGTGCGGCTCGTCTCCTTCGCGCCGTACGCCGTGGTGCTGTACGCCGGGGCGTTGCTGCTCCTGCTGCCGGCCTGGTGGCGGGGCGGACGGTTCTGGCGCGGCACCGCGAAGCTGCTGGTCGTCGCCTCGCTGCTCGGCCTGCTGCTGCACGCGTTCTGGGCCAGCGGGCCCTACCTCGGGACGCCCGCCGCGGAGGCCGCCGGGAAGCACCGGCTGCACGTGATGACCACGAACCTGCGCATCGGGCAGGCGGACACCGCCCGGGTGGTCGAGGTCGCGCTCGCCGGCGACGTCGACGTGCTGGTGCTCGAGGAGGTCACCCCCCAGGCGCTCGCCGGCCTCGAGGGCGCCGGCCTCGGGCAGGCGTTCCGGCACCGCGTGGGGCAGCCCGCCGCCGGGCCCGCGGGCACGATGGTGTTCTCCCGCTACCGCGTCTCGCACGTGGAAGCGGCTGCGCACCGAGTTCGCCGGCTACGGCCTCGACCTGGCCACCCCTGCCGGCCGGGTGCACCTGATCGCCGTGCACCCGCGCCCGCCGGTCGGGGACGTGTCCGGCTGGCGGATGGACCACGGCGTGATCCGGCACGCGGCCCGCGCCACCTCCGAGCGGACGCTGATCGTCGGGGACCTCAACGCGACGATGGACCACGTGCCGATGCGGGCGCTGGTCGGCAGCGGCTTCGAGGACGCCGCCACCCAGGCCGACTCGCGCTGGCAGCCGACCTGGCCGGCCGCCGGCGAGGTGTCCCGGCTCGGCTTCCCGGTCCCGTCGATGGTGCCGATCGACCACGTGCTGGTCAGCTCCGGTCTGCGCGCACTGCGCACGGACACCGTCACCGTCGAGGGCACCGACCACCGCGCGCTGCTCGCGGTCGTCGGGCTGTGACCCGCGAGGAGGCGGGCCTGGCGCCCGGACGCCGAGGACGTTCCACCTGTGGAGCAACGCCGGCTCGCTGCGGGTGATCGACGACCGGACCCGACCCCGCTCGAGCCGCTCAGCCAGATCTGGATGCGCGAGGACGCGCGCTCGCCGTGGCGGGACGAGGTGACCTGGGTCGCCGACGACGGGGTCCGCTACCAGCGGCCCGAGGTGTCGCTGCTGTTCAAGACCAAGCAGCACCGTGTCAAGGACCGCATCGACCTCGACGGCGTCTGGCCGCTGCTCGACGACGAGCGCCGGGCCTGGCTGCGCGAGTCGCTGCGCCGGCTGCACCCGGAACACCCCTGGCAGGCCCGGCTCGACGCCTGAGGTGAGGGGTGCCCCGGCACGCCGTACGCTGGTGAGTGCAATGACCGAAGACACCGTCTACCTCGACCACGCCGCCTCGACGCCGATGTACCCCGAGGCCGTCGCGGCGATGACCGAGCAGCTCACCCGGATCGGCAACCCCTCCTCGCTGCACGCGTCGGGACGGGCCGCGCGCCGGGTGGTCGAGGAGTCCCGCGAGACCATCGCGCGGGCGCTGGGCTGCCGGCCGGGCGAGGTGGTGTTCACCTCCGGCGGCACCGAGTCGGACAACCTGGCGCTCAAGGGCCTGTTCTGGGCCCGCCGGGCGCAGGACCCCCGCCGCACCCGGATCCTGACCTCCTCCGTCGAGCACCATGCGGTCCTCGACCCCCTGCACTGGCTCGCCGAGCACGAGGGGGCCGACGTCGAGCTGCTGCCGGTCGACGCGCTCGGCCGCCTCGACGTCGCCGCGCTGCGCGACTCGCTCGAGCGCGACCCCGGCGGGGTGGCGCTGGTCTCGCTGATGTGGGCCAACAACGAGGTCGGCACGGTCCAGCCCGTCGGCGAGGCCGTCGCGCTCGCGCACGCCCACGGGGTGCCGGTGCACACCGACGCCGTGCAGGCCGTGGGCCAGGTGCCGGTGGACTTCGCGGCCTCCGGCGTGGACGCGCTGACGCTCACCGCCCACAAGGTCGGCGGCCCGTACGGCGTCGGCGCGCTCGTCGTGCGCCGGGACCTGGACGTGACCCCGCAGCTGCACGGCGGGGGACAGGAGCGCGACATCCGCTCCGGCACGATCGACACCCCGGCCATCGCCGGGTTCGCCCGCGCCGTCGAGCTGGCCGTCGCCCGGCAGGCCGAGCACGCCGTGCGGGTCCGCGCGCTGCGCGACGAGCTGGTCGCCCGGCTGCAGGAGCAGGTGCCGGACGCCCAGCTCAACGGCGACCCCGACACCGACCTCGACCACCGGCTGCCCGGCAACGCGCACCTGACGTTCCCCGGCTGCGAGGGCGACTCGCTGCTGATGCTGCTCGACGCGCGCGGCATCGCCTGCTCGACGGGCTCGGCCTGCTCGGCCGGGGTGCCCCAGCCGTCCCACGTCCTGCTCGCGATGGGCCGCGACGCGGAGCAGGCCCGCAGCTCGCTGCGCTTCTCGCTGGGCCACACCAGCACCGAGGCCGACGTCGAGGCGTTGGTCGGCGCGATCGCGCCGGTCGTGGAGCGGGCCCGTGCCGCGGGTGTCGCGGCCGGCTTCGGGACCTCGAAGAAGGCCGGCTGACCGTGCGCGTTCTCGCTGCGATGAGCGGCGGAGTGGACTCCGCCGTGGCCGCCGCCCGGGCCGTCGACGCGGGCCACGACGTCACCGGGATCCACCTCGCGCTGTCCCGCAACCCGCAGTCCTACCGGACCGGGGCGCGGGGCTGCTGCACGATCGAGGACTCCAACGACGCGCGGAGGGCCGCCGACGCGATCGGGATCCCGTTCTACGTCTGGGACCTGAGCGACCGGTTCCACGAAGACGTCGTCGAGGACTTCCTGGCGGAGTACTCCTCGGGTCGCACCCCGAACCCCTGCCTGCGCTGCAACGAGAAGATCAAGTTCGCCGCGGTGCTCGACCGGGCGCTCGCACTCGGCTTCGACGCCGTCGCGACCGGTCACTACGCCCAGTTGGTCACCGGGGACGACGGGCTGATCGCGATGCACCGGGCCGTGGACCCGGGCAAGGACCAGTCCTACGTGCTCGGCGTGCTCACCCAGGAGCAGCTCGCACACTCGCTGTTCCCGCTGGGCGACTCCCCGAAGGCCGAGGTGCGGGCCGAGGCGGAGCGCCGCGGCCTGCAGGTCGCCCAGAAGCCGGACAGCCACGACATCTGCTTCATCTCCGACGGCGACACCGCCGGCTGGCTGCGCGAGAAGCTCGGCCCGGACACGCTGACGTCGGGGGAGCTCGTCGACCACGCCAGCGGCGAGGTGCTCGGCAGCCACGACGGCGCGTTCGGGTTCACCATCGGGCAGCGCAAGGGCCTGCGGATCGGCCGGCCCGCCGACGACGGCCGCCCGCGCTACGTCCTGGACATCGAGCCGGTCTCCGGCACGGTGACCGTCGGCCCCCGTGAGGAGCTCACCGTCGACCACATCGAGGGCATCCGGCCGCGCTGGTGCGGCCAAGTCCCCGCCGCGCCGCTGCACGGCACCGTCCAGCTCCGCGCGCACGGCGACGAGCACCGCGCCGTCGTCACCGTCTCGCCCGGCGGCGACGAGGTCGTCGTCGAGCTGCTCGACCCGGCCCAGGGCATCGCCCCCGGCCAGGCCGCCGTCGTCTACGACGGCACCCGCGTCGTGGGCTCCTGCACGATCTCCTCCGCCTCCCGGACGCGGGTCGGCGCGTGACCCGCGCCACCGGCGTCGGGTCGATGCCCGGCACCGACGCGACGGACTACGACCTGGCGGTCAAGGTGGTGCTCGACGAGCTGCCCGACCTGCCGCACGTCCCGGAGCTGCCCGGCCGCGGACCGCACGCCGACCTGACCGGCCGCACGCTGGCCCTCGTCTCCGAGCTCGGTGCCGACCTGCAGCCGGCCGGGTGGCGGCTGACCGACGCCCCGGGCATCGACCAGCGTCGGGCCCGATCGTTGCTGGCGCAGGACCTCGACGCCGTGGAGGAGCAGAGCCAGGGCTACACCGGCACCTTCAAGATCCAGGTGGCCGGCCCGTGGACGCTGGCGGCCACCGTCGAGCGCCCGCGCGGCGACCGGGTGCTGGCCGACCACGGTGCCCGCCGGGAGCTGGCCGAGGCGCTCGCCGAGGGCCTGCGCGACCACGTCGCCGACGTGCGCCGCCGGATCCCTGGCGCCGACCTCCTGGTGCAGGTCGACGAGCCCGCGCTGCCTGCGGTGATGGCCGGGCGCATCCCGACCGCCTCGGGCTTCCACCGGCACCGCTCGGTCGACCCGCCGCGCGCCAGCCCCGCGCTGGAGTGGGTGTTCGCGGCCGTGACCGAGTCGGGGGGCACGCCCGTGGCGCACTGCTGCGCGCCCGACGTGCCGATCTCGCTGCTGACCGGAGCCGGTGCCGCAGGCGTCTCGGTGGACCTCGACGTGCTGCCCACCTCGTCGTACGACGACCTCGCGGTCCTCCTCGAGCAGGGCCGGCCGGTGCACCTCGGGGTGGTCCCGACCACCGCGCCGGCGCGACCGCTCTCCGACGGCACCGTCACCGAGCGGGTGCTCCGGCTGCTCGACATGCTCGGCCTCGACCCGCAGTCCGCCGCGTCCCTGGTGGTCACCCCGGGCTGCGGCCTGGCGGGTGCGGACCCGGAGTGGGCGCGCCGGGCCCTCCACCTGTGCCGGCAGGTCGCCTCCGCCCTGGCATGACGAGAGCCCCGCCGCCCGGAGGCAGCGGGGCTCACGCGCGAGCGGTGCGGAGCAGGGCGGCTCAGTGGACCGCGACGCCCTCGGGTGCCTCGTCGGTGGCCAGGTCCTCGTGACGCGCGTTGAGGAAGACCAGCGCGATCACGGTGCCGAGCCAGATCATCCCGGCGCCGGTGAGGAACGCGTGCGTCGCGCCCTCGGTGAACGCCACCTGCCCGATGAGGGTCTGCATCTGCTGCGCCTTGTCCGGGTCGACGGCGCCGTTCGCCGCGGACTGGGCCGAGGCGGAGAGCGAGGCGACCTTGTCGGAGGTGAAGTGCACCGCGACCGTGGACAGCGTGGCCAGGCCGAGCGCACCGCCGACCTGCTGCATGGTGTTCAGCACGCCGGAGCCGATGCCCGAGTCCCGCGCCCCCACGCCGTGCACGGCGGTCAGGGTGAGCGGCACGAACGTCATGCCCATGCCGAGCGACATCATGATGATGAACGGCAGGATGTCGCTGGCGTAGTGCGCGTCGACCGACAGGGTCGCCAGCGAGTCGTCGTAGGGCAGCCGGGAGAAGCCGAACAGCGCGGTGCCGGCCAGCGCGGTGCCGAAGCCGGCGAGCCAGCGCGGGTCGACCTTCTCGATGAGCTTCGAGGAGACCGTGGCCGCCACGATGATGCCGGCGCTGAACGGCAGGAACGCGACGCCGGTCTTCAGCGGCGAGAAGCCCATCACGTTCTGCACGAACTGGGACAGGAAGTAGAACATCGCGAACATCGCCGCCGGGACCAGCATCATCACCACGAAGCTCGTGGCGCGGGTGCGGTTGGCGAGGATCCGGAACGGCAGCAGCGGGTGCTCGACGCTGCGCTCGATGAGCACGAACGCGGCGAGCAGCAGCACGCCGGCGGCCAGCGAGGCCAGGGTCCAGCCGTCGCCCCAGCCGTAGCGGGGGTCGCCGGCGCGGGTCAGGCCGTAGACGATGCCGACCAGGCCGAGCGTCCCGGACAGGGCGCCGGGCAGGTCGAGCTCACCGGGGTGCGACTCGCTCTCGGCGAGCAGCCGCGGCGCGGCGAACGCGGCGGCCAGGCCGATCGGCACGTTGATCAGGAACGTGAGGCGCCAGCCGTCGACGACGTGGCCGAAGAAGGTCGGCTCGAGGCCGGTCAGCCAGCCGCCGAGCACGAGACCGACGGCGGCGCCCGCCCCGGACATGGCGGCGTAGATGGAGAACGCGCGGTTGCGCTCCGGTCCGGCCGGGAACGTCGTGGTGATCAGCGCGAGGGCGGCGGGCGAGGCGATCGCCGCACCGAGGCCCTGCAGGCCCCGGGCGCCGAGGAGCAGGCCCTCGTTGGTGGCCAGGCCGCCGAGCAGCGACGCGACGGCGAAGACCACGACGCCGACCATCAGCATCCGGCGGCGCCCGTAGAGGTCGCCGAGCCGGCCGCCGAGCAGCAGCAGGCCGCCGAAGGCCAGCGAGTAGCCGGTGACGATCCAGGAGAGGTTCGCCTGGGAGATGTCGAGGTCGTTCTTGATGAACGGGAGGGCGATGTTGGCGATGGTCGCGTCGAGCACGACCATCAGCTGGGCCACCGAGATGAGCACGAGGGCCCATCCCAGGTGGCGGTGGCCGTGGCCGGAGACGGACTCGGCCTCGGGAGTGGTTGCGGTCGTCATGCGGTTCCTTCTTCGGGGGTGCGGGGCGTGGGGGAGTGGCGGGTCGCGGCGGGCAGGATGATCTGGTCCACGACCTGGGCCACGGTCTTCTCGTCGGCGGGCAGTCCCAGCACGAAGCTGCGGTGCAGGACGATCCCCGCCAGGGCAGGGGCCAGCAGGTCGAGGTCCAGGTCGGCGGTGATCTCGCCGCGGTCCCGGGCGCGCTCGAAGACGGCGCGGGTGGTCTCGATCTTGGGGCCGAGGACGCGGGTGCGGAACTCCTCGGCGAAGTCGGGGTCGTGGTGCAGGGCGGTGATGACACCCGCCATCACCTGGGCGGAGCGCTGGTCGGTGAGACCGCCGTGGCTGCAGGACATCTGCACCAGGTCGTCGCGGAGGTTCCCGGTGTCCGGGTCGGGGGTCTGGAGGGCCTCCTTGGACCGCAGGATCGCGTCGACGACCAACGAGGGCTTGTCGGTCCAGCGCCGGTAGAGCGTGGCCTTGCTGGCCTTCGCCTGGCTGGCGACGGCGTCCATGGTCATCCGGTCGTAGCCGACCTCGGCGAGCAGGTGCAGCGCGGCGTCGAGGATCTCCGACTCGCGCTCGCCCTCGACCCGCGGTCGGGTGCCGCCGGTCTTCCTGGTCTGCGTCATGGTCCCCGTCCCCTGGCTGCGTGGCCCGGCCGTTGACACGGATGAAACGAAACGGTTTCGTTTCATCAAGGAACCATAGACGTGCATGCGTGCTGCACGCAAATGAATTCTGGGTAACAGCCCGCGCCGGCCCGTCAGGCGGGCAGGGACACGCCCAGCTGGGCCAGGGACCGGCTGACCGCGAACGCGTTCCAGCCCGGGATGTCGCGGAACATGTAGTGCCCGACCCGGCCGCGGTCCACGAGCTCCACCGACGAGGCGACCTCGCGCGCGGCGTGGCAGAACGCCCGGGTCTGCCGGAAGGAGGTGATCTTGTCGCTGCGCCCGTGCGCCGCCGCGAACGCCTTGCCGGCCAGCGGGCCGACGGGCTCGCCCGGCGGCAGCCACGGCGCCAATGCCACGACGCCGACCACGCTCGGGTCGTCGGCCACCGCGACCGCCGTACGCCCGCCCATGGAGTGGCCGAGGAGCACGACCGGGACGTCGCCGAGCTCGCGGCGGACCTCGTCGAGCGCCCAGCGGGCGTCGGGGACCGGCGACGGGGGAGAGGCGACCCGCTCGTTCCAGCCGCGGACCGCGTAGCGCAGCAGCCACACGCTCGCCCCGGCGCGGTTCAGCCGGCCGGACACGTGCTCGCCCATCCAGCGCGCGCGGCGCCAGGACGCGGAGCCGTCGTCGACCTCGGTGAGGCCGTCGGCCTTGCCGCCGTGCAGCATCAGCACCAGGCCCTCGGGGCGGCCGGTCACGTCGTGGCGGGTCAGGGGAGGGGGCAGGCACGGGTCGATCCTTTCGCTCGGTCCCCGGCAGTTCGCCGCGCGCGCCCCCCGTGGATGGGTGGGCTGTCGGCGCGGCACGGCAAGATAGGCGTATGCCGCAGCCCGCCCTCCCTTCGCCGGAGGCCCGCGACGAGCACCGCGCCCTGTCCGAGCAGATCGAGGACGCCCGGTGGCGCTACTACGTGCTCGACGACCCGACCCTGTCCGACCACGACTTCGACGTGCGGATGCGCCGTCTCGAGGAGCTCGAGGAGGAGTTCCCCGAGCTGCGCACCCCGGACTCGCCGACCCAGAAGGTCGGCGGCGCGGTCTCCACGGAGTTCACCGCCGTGGACCACCTCGAGCCGATGATGAGCCTGGACAACGCGTTCTCCTACGAGGAGCTGGAGAGCTGGCGGGCGCGGCTGGCCCGCGACGGCGTCACCGACCCGGCGATGCTCTGCGAGCTCAAGGTCGACGGGCTGGCGATCAACCTGCTCTACGAGCACGGCCGGCTGGTCCGCGGCGTCACCCGCGGCGACGGCCGGACCGGCGAGGACGTCAGCCCCAACGTCCGCACGATCGGCAACGTCCCGCACCGGCTGACCGGCACCGAGGACTACCCGGTGCCGACCCGGGTCGAGGTGCGCGGCGAGGTGTTCCTCCCCGTGCAGGCCTTCGAGCGGCTCAACGAGTCGATGCGGGACGCCGGCCGCCCGGTGTTCGCCAACCCGCGCAACGCCGCGGCCGGCTCGCTGCGGCAGAAGGACCCGCGGGTCACCGCCACCCGCGACCTGGCGATGGTTTGCCACGGGCTCGGCCTGCGCGAGGGCTTCACCCCGACCACCCAGTCGCAGTCCTACGCCGCGCTGAAGGCCTGGGGGCTGCCGACCAGCGACCGCGCCCGGGTGCTCCCGGACCTGGAGGCCGTCGAGGCGTTCATCGAGCACTACGGCGAGCACCGGCACGACGTGGAGCACGAGATCGACGGCGTGGTGATCAAGGTCGACGACGTCAACCTGCAGCGCCGCCTGGGCTCCACCAGCCGCGCGCCGCGCTGGGCGATCGCCTACAAGTACCCGCCCGAGGAGGTCAACGCCCGGCTGCTGGCCATCGAGGTGAACACCGGCCGCACTGGCCGGGTCACGCCGTTCGGGGTGATGGAGCCGACCCGGGTGGCCGGGTCGACCGTCGAGCGGGCCACCCTGCACAACGCCCACGAGGTCCAGCGCAAGGACGTCCGGCCGGGCGACACGGTGGTGCTGCGCAAGGCCGGCGACGTGATCCCGGAGATCGTCGGGCCGGTGCTGGCGCTGCGCCCCGAGGGGCTCGAGCCCTGGGTGATGCCGACCACCTGCCCGTCCTGCGGCACCGAGCTGGTCCAGCAGAAGGAGGGCGACAAGGACCTGCGCTGCCCCAACCACCGCAAGTGCCCCGCCCAGCTGCTCGACCGGGTGTTCCACGTCGCGGGCCGGGGCGCCTTCGACATCGAGGGGCTCGGCTCCGAGGCGGCCTTCGCGCTGCTCGATGCCGGCGTCATCGAGGACGAGGGCGACGTGTTCTTCCTCGACGAGGCCAAGCTGCTCCGCGCACCGCTGTTCACCCGCGCCCCCAAGAAGGGCGAGGGCGACGACCCGGTGCTGTCGGCCAACGGGCGGCGGCTGCTGGAGAACCTCGACGACGCCAAGAAGCGGCCGCTGTGGCGGGTGGTCGTCGGGTTGTCCATCCGGCACGTCGGACCGACCGCGGCCCGCGCGCTGGCCACCGAGTTCGGGTCCATGCGGGCCATCGAGGACGCCGACCACGCCGCGCTCGCGGACGCCGAGGGCGTCGGGCCGACGATCGCCGACGCCGTCGTGGAGTGGTTCGCGGTGGACTGGCACCGGGAGATCGTGCGCAAGTGGCGCGAGGCCGGCGTCACGATGGCCGACGAGCGCGACGAGTCCGCGCCGCGCACGCTCGCCGGCCTGAGCATCGTGGTGACCGGCTCGCTGGTCGACTTCAGTCGCGACCAGGCCAAGGAGGCGATCCTGGCCCGGGGCGGCAAGGCGGCCGGCTCGGTGTCGAAGAAGACCGACTTCGTGGTCGTCGGCGAGTCCCCCGGGTCCAAGCACGACAAGGCCGTGCAGCTCAAGGTGCCGGTGCTCGACGAGGACGGCTTCCGGGTGCTGCTGTCCGACGGCCCGGACGAGGCCCGGGCCGTCGCTCAGGTGGGCGACCAGGTCGGCGATCAGGTCCGGGACTGACGCGGCACCCTGGCTTCCGGGGTCCAGCCGGTCGGCGGGACGTTGTGGTTCGACCGGAACAGGTTGCCCGGGTCCCAGACGTCCTTGAGCCCGACCAGGCGCTGGTACTTCTCCTCCCCGAAGCCGGACTTAACGTCCGCGATCGACGTACCGGGCTCGAAGTTGAGGTAGGTGCCGCCCGTGGTCGCGGTGGCCACGGCCGCGGAGAACTCCTGCACCCAGGCCATCTCGTGCTCGGTCTCGGCCGGGGTCGCCCAGCAGGCGATCGGGTGCGCCATGTAGGCGGAGTCCCGGTGCCCGGCCGCCGTCGCGTCCTCGGGCACCCGGGAGACCGCGCCGCCGTGCCGGAACAGGATGCCCTGGGTCATCGGCGAGCCGATGTGCCGGCCGGCCTGCAGGAACGGCTCGATGATGCCGTCGTCCAGCGCGGCCAGGTGCAGGCCGCGGTGGTAGTTCATCCAGCCCTTCGGGGCGAACCCGTCGAGCATCGCCTGGAACGCCGTGTAGGGCATCGGCTGCACCAGGTCCATGCCGTGCGCGGTCAGGTCGCGCAGCGGGCGGACGAACGCCTCGCCGTCACCGGGCTCGCCCACCCAGAGCGCGATCACGCCGAGCACCGGCGAGCCGACCAGCTCCGGCGGGACGAACGGCTCCGGCGGCGCGAGGACGGTCGCCACCGCGGTGACCAGCTGCTCGGGGGCCCGCTCGACGTACTCCCGGTAGCCGGCCACGACCTCGGCGGCCTGGTCGTCGTTGGGCACGATCAGCATGCCGGCGAGCATCGCCGGCGGCACCGGGTGGGTGCGCAGCTCGTAGGACGTGACGACGCCGAAGTTGGCGCCGGCGCCGCGCAGCCCCCACAGCAGGTCGCTGTTCTCGTCCTCGGTGGCCCGCACCAGCCGGCCGTCGGCGGTGACCACGTCGGCGGCGACCAGGTTGTCGCAGGTCAGGCCGTGCACCGGGGACAGCCAGCCGTACCCGCCGCCGAGGCAGAAGCCGCCCACCCCGGTGGTGGTGACCCGGCCGCCGGGGGTGGCCCGTCCGGTCAGCGCGACGTCGCGGTCGTACTCGCCCCACAGCGCGCCGCCCTCCGCGACGGCGGTGCCCCGCGCCGGGTCGGAGTGCACGCCCTTCATCGCGGAGAGGTCGATCAGCACGCCGCCCTCGGCCAGTGAGGTGCCGGCGACGCCGTGGCCGCCGCAGCGCACCGACAGGGGCAGACCCGTCTCCCGGGCGTAGGTGACGGCGTCGATCACGTCGGCGGCGCCGTGCGGACGCGCGATCAGCACCGGCCTCCGGTCGATGCTGCCGTTGTAGATCGCCCGGGCCGCGTCGTAGTCGCGGTCACCGGGCCGGATGGTGCTGCCCTGGAACGCGGCGTCGAGGGTGAGCTCGGTCGTGCGTGTGTCGGACATGGCGGGTCTCCCTGAGGACGGTGTTCCCCCCCCGGCGTATCGAGCCAACGCCGGTGCCCCGGTCACGGTCAATGGGTCAGACGGGCCCGCCCGTCCGGGTCAGCGCGGTGGCGGGACGCCGTCGAGCAGCCGGGTCGCGGCCGGCAGGTCGTGCAGCGCGTCGGCCAGGGCGTCGCGCAGCGCCGTACCGGTGCCGGCGGGGGCGTCGCGGTTCCCGAGCACCAGCTCGCCCCAGGCCAGGGCGTCGGAGACGACACGCGGGTCGTCGCAGACCAGCGCCCCCGCCACGCTGCCGACCAGGTGCGGCAGCTGGTCGTCCAGTACCCGCCGCCAGCCGTGCGCGTGCCCCTCGGCCGGGTCGGCGTCGAGCGACCGCAGCACCCTGCGGGACACCTCGTCGGCGAGCGACTCCCGGGCGGCGAAGACGACGAAGGCCTCCTCGGCGCCGTCGTGGGTCAGCGGCGGGGCCGGGGGTACGGCGGTCGGCAGCCCGGCCAGCGCCTCGGCGACGTCGGTGGCGCCGGTGGCGAAGGCCGTCGCGCCGAGGACCCGGGCCCGGTGACCGCCGGCGTCGAACGCCGAGCCGCCCACCACCACTGGGGTGCCGGTCTCGCGCACCGCCTCGATCTCCCGCCGGGTGAGCGGCAGGAACGAGGAGAGCGCACAGCTCAGCAGCACCGCGCTCGGGCCGGTGTCGTGGATGTGCCGGACCAGCCCCTGGGAGGAGGAGTTCGCGCCGAGGTAGCTGACCGCGAAGCCGCTCGCACGCAGCTGCTCGGTGATCATCAGGGCGGGCAACGCGTGCCACTCCTGCTCCACGCAGGACACCACCACCGAGGGGGCGTCCTCCGGGGCCCGCGCCTGCTCCTCGCGCTCGACGGCCAGCGTGGTCAGCACCGCCTCGCTGATCGCGGTGGCCGCGTGCTCCTGCGCCACGCTCCAGCTGTCGGAGACCCACAGCTCGCCGACCCGCAGCTGGGCCGGGGCGATGAGCCGCAGGATCAGCTCCAGCAGCTCGTGCCCCTCGGCGCGCAGCGCCCGGGCCTGCTGCAGGGCGCCGGAGCGGTCGCCCCGGTTCAGCGCCGAGAGGTACTCCTCCACCTGCTGCCCCCAGGCGACCTCGGTGGTCACCGCTCGCCGATCGACTGCACCGCGAGGATCGCGATGTCGTCGTGCGCCCGGTCGCGCAGGTGCGTGGACAGCGCGACCGCGACACTCTCGACCTGGGCGGTCACGTGGCAGGCACCGGTCGCCAGCAGCACCTCGCGCATCCTGTCGTCGCCGAACCGGGTGCGGTGGCCCGGGGCCTCGGCGACCCCGTCGGTGTAGAACAGGCAGGTCTCGCCCTCGGCGAGCTCGATGCTGACCGAGGTGTAGGTCGAGCTCGGGAGCAGGCCGAGCACCGTGCCGGACACCGGCACCTGCTCCACCGACCCGTCGCGCCGCACGACGAGGGGCTCGGGGTGGCCGGCGGAGGCGATGTCGAGGTGCAGCACGTCGCCGACCTTGCGGCCCCGCGCGCACACGGCGGTCACGAACGTCTCGTCGGAGTCGGACACCAGGGTGCGGTTGGCCAGGTCGAGGACCCGGCTCGGGTCCCGGTCCACGAGCGAGGCGGTGCGCACGGCCTGGCGCACCTTGCCGGTGAGCACCGCCGCCTCGACGCCCTTGCCGCAGACGTCGCCCACCACGGCGGTCCAGCCGTCGTCGTCCCCGTGCACGTCGTAGAAGTCGCCGCCGAGGGCCTCCTGCTCGTAGGCCACCCGGTAGTAGGTGCCGAACGCGACACCTGCGAGGTCGGGCAGGCTCGGCGGCACGAGCTCGCGGGACAGCACGGTGGCGACGCGGCGCGACTCGGCCAGCGCCCGGGTGGTGTCCAGCGTGACCGCGACCCGGTGGGCGAAGTCCTCGAGGAACGCGACGGCCCGCTCGTCGAAGCCGTTGCCGCAGCGCTGGGCGATCGTCAGGGCGCCGTACGTCGTCCCGCGGGCCGACATCGCGATGGTCAGCAGATCCATCGGCCGGATCGACGTGAGCGACCCGCGCAGCGTCTCGGAGGGCACCGCGGAGGCCAGCGTGGCGCTGTCGGTGTCGCCGCCGTCGGGGACCATCAGGAGGTCGGTGGCGCCGGTGAACAGCGCCCGTCCCAGGCTGGAGGACTCCGGCACGTCCTCGACCGGGAGCCGGCCGGTGAGCAGCCGGCCGTCCGGGCCGCGGGAGCGGAACCGGAGCTGGCTGCGGTCGACCAGGGTGATCTGCGCCCAGTCGACGACCGGGCCGACCAGCATCTCCAGCACCAGGTCGACGGCGCGGTCGGTGTGCAGGGCGCCGGACAGCCCCCGGGCCACCCGGGCGAGGTACGCCGCCCGGTCGGCGGCCTGCTGCAGCTGCTCCTGGACACGGGCGCCCTCGGCAGGGGCCAGCAGGCACGGCTGCGTGCCGGGGGGAGCCGTCGCTCACGGGTGGGTCCTTTCCAGGTCGTTGAAAACTCTACCTGCCCCGCGGACGGCGGCGGCGGGTCCGCGGCGGACGCCGGGGAGCGGCCGCCGGGGGCCGTTCCCTAGGATGAGAGGTATGCCTGACATCAGCCGCGACGAGGTCTCGCACCTCGCCGATCTGGCGCGTATCGACCTGTCCGCCGAGGAGCTCGACCACCTCGCCCCCCAGCTGGCCGTGATCCTGGAGTCCATCGCCTCGATCTCGGAGGTGGCCGCCGACGACGTCCCGCCGACGTCGCACGCGCTGCCCCTGACGAACGTCTTCCGCGAGGACGTGGCCCGGCCCGGGCTGACCGCCGAGCAGGCGCTCTCCGGCGCCCCCGAGGTCGAGCAGCAGCGGTTCAGCGTGCCGCGGATCCTGGAGGACGAGGCATGAGCGACCTGACCCGCCGCACCGCCGCCGAGCTCGCCGACGCGCTCGCCGCCGGCGAGACCACCTCGGTGGAGCTCACCCAGGCCCACCTCGACCGGATCGCCGCCGTCGACGGGGCCGTGCACGCGTTCCTGCACGTCGACCCCGAGGGGGCGCTGGCCGCGGCCCGCGCCGCCGACGAGCGCCGGGCGTCCGGTTCGGTCGCCTCCGCGCTGGACGGCGTCCCGATCGCGGTCAAGGACGTCCTGGCCACCGAGGGCCTGCCCACGACCTGCGGCTCACGGATCCTCGAGGGCTGGGTGCCGCCGTACGACGCCACCGTGGTCGCCCGGCTGCGCGCAGCCGGCCTGCCGATCCTCGGCAAGACCAACATGGACGAGTTCGCGATGGGCTCCTCCACCGAGCACTCGGCCTACGGCCCCACCCACAACCCGTGGGACCTCGACCGGATCCCCGGGGGCTCGGGCGGTGGCTCGGCCGCCGCGGTGGCCGCCTTCGAAGCGCCGCTCGCGCTCGGCACGGACACCGGCGGCTCGATCCGGCAGCCCGGCGCGGTCACCGGCACCGTCGGGGTGAAGCCGACCTACGGCGGGGTCTCGCGCTACGGCCTCGTCGCGCTCGCCAACTCCCTGGACCAGGCCGGCCCGGTCACCCGGACGGTCCTCGACGCGGCGCTGCTGCACGAGGTCATCGGCGGCCACGACCCCAGGGACTCCACCTCCATCGACCAGCCGCTCCCCAAGGTGGTCGAGGCCGCCCGGCAGGGCGCCAGCGGCGACATGCAGGGCGTGCGGCTCGGCGTGATCAAGGAGCTGCGCGGCGAGGGCTACCAGGCCGGCGTCCAGCAGCGCTTCGACGAGGCCGTGCAGCTACTCGTGGACGCCGGGGCCGAGGTCGTCGAGGTGTCCTGCCCGTCGTTCGTGCACGCCCTGGCCGCCTACTACCTGATCCTGCCGGCCGAGGCGTCCTCGAACCTCGCGAAGTTCGACGCGATGCGCTACGGCCTGCGGGTGCTGCCCGAGGGCGTCGACTCGCCGAGCGCCGAGGACGTGATGCGCGCCACCCGGGACCGCGGCTTCGGCGACGAGGTCAAGCGCCGGATCATCATCGGCACCTACGCCCTGTCCAGCGGCTACTACGACGCCTACTACGGGCAGGCCCAGAAGGTCCGCACGCTGATCAGCCGGGACTTCGAGGCGGCCTTCGGGTCGGCCGACGTGCTGCTCTCCCCGACGGCGCCGACGACCGCGTTCAAGCTGGGCGAGAAGCTCGACGACCCGGTGGCGATGTACCTCAACGACCTCGCCACCATCCCGGCGAACCTGGCCGGCGTCCCCGGCATCTCGGTGCCGAGCGGGCTCGCCGACGAGGACGGCCTGCCGACCGGCGTACAGGTGCTCGCCCCGGCGATGGCCGACGACCGGGTCTACCGGGTCGGTGCGGCCCTGGAGACCCTGCTGCACGCGAAGTGGGGCGGCCCGCTGCTCGACCGTGCCCCGACCCTCGAGGAAGTGTCTGCATGAGCACGACGACGCGCGAGGCGGTCCTCTCCTTCGAGGACGCCCTGGAGAAGTTCGACCCGACGTTGGGCCTGGAGGTGCACGTCGAGCTGAACACGAACTCGAAGATGTTCTGCCCGTGCCCCACGGAGTTCGGCGCCGAGCCGAACACCCAGGTCTGCCCGACCTGCCTGGGCCTGCCGGGCGCGATGCCGGTGGTGAACCGCACGGCGGTCGAGTCCGCGATGCGGATCGGCCTGGCGCTGAACTGCTCCATCGCCGAGTGGTGCCGGTTCGCCCGGAAGAACTACTTCTACCCGGACATGCCGAAGAACTTCCAGACCTCGCAGTACGACGAGCCGATCGCCTTCGACGGCTACCTCGACGTCGACGTGGACGGCGAGGTCGTCCGGGTCGAGATCGAGCGCGCGCACATGGAGGAGGACACCGGCAAGTCGCTGCACGTCGGCGGCGCCACCGGTCGCATCCACGGCGCCGACCACTCGCTGGTCGACTACAACCGGGCCGGCATCCCGCTGATCGAGATCGTCACCAAGACGATCCCGGGCACCCGCGAGAAGGCCCCGCTCGTCGCCAAGGCGTACGTCGCCCAGCTGCGCGACGTGCTGCTCGGCCTCGGCGTGTCCGACGTACGCATGGAGCAGGGCTCGCTGCGCTGCGACGTGAACCTCTCGCTCGCCCCGGCCGGCTCGGGGTCCCTGGGCACCCGCACCGAGACCAAGAACGTCAACTCGCTGCGCTCGGTCGAGCGGGCGGTGCGCTACGAGATCGGGCGGCACGCCGCCGTGCTGAGCTCGGGCGGGTCGATCCTGCAGGAGACCCGGCACTGGCACGAGGACACCGGGGTCACCACCTCGGGCCGCGAGAAGTCCGACGCCGAGGACTACCGCTACTTCCCCGAGCCCGACCTGGTGCCGGTGGCGCCGTCGCGCGAGTGGGTCGAGGAGCTGCGCGCCGCGCTGCCCGAGCCGCCGCGCGAGCGTCGCGCCCGGCTGCAGCAGGACTGGGGCTTCAGCGAGCTGGAGATGCGCGACACCGTCGGGGCCGGCGCGCTCGGCCTGGTCGAGGAGACCATCGCCGCGGGTGCCTCGCCGGCGACCGCGCGCAAGTGGTGGCTCTCGGAGCTGGCCCGTCGCGCCAACGAGCAGGGCGTGGACCTGGCCGGGCTGCCGGTGACCCCCGCGCAGGTCGCCCGCGTCCAGGCGTTGGTCGACGAGGGCAGGATCAACGACAAGCTGGCCCGCCAGGTGCTCGACGGCGTGCTCGCCGGCGAGGGCACGCCCGACGAGGTCGTGGAGTCCCGCGGCCTGGCCGTGGTCTCCGACGAGGGCGAGCTGTCCGCAGCGGTCGACCGGGCCATCGCGGCGAACCCGGACGTGGCCGACAAGATCCGCGACGGCAAGGTCGCGGCGGCGGGCGCGCTGATCGGCGCGGTGATGAAGGAGATGCGCGGCCAGGCCGACGCCGGCCGGGTCCGCGAGCTGATCCTCGCCAAGCTCAGCGCATGAGGCCGAGCGGGGCGTAGCCGAGCCCGGGGAAGACGCCCGCGAGCGACCGCTCGGGGAAGCGGCGGGTGATCACCTCGGCGAGCACGTTGCGGTAGTCGGTGGTCACCTGGAGGTCCGCGTCGACCTGCGTGCCGGTGCCCAGGCCGGGCCAGCTGCCGTAGTACCTCCCGCCCCGCACGCCGGCGCCGGCCAGCAGCATCATGTTGCCCCAGCCGTGGTCGAGGCCGCGGTTGCCGTTCTCCTTGACGCGGCGGCCGAACTCGCTGATCGTCACCACGGTGACCCGGTCGCGCAACGGACCGAGGTCGCGCAGGAAGGCCGACAGCACCCGGGCCAGCGCGCCGGTCATGCTCCGCATGTTGCCCCACTCGGTGGTGCCGTAGTCCGAGTGCATGTCCCACGAGCCGAAGTCGATGGCGACCGCGCTGGTGCCGAGGTCCGCCTTGATCAGCTGGGCGGTGTCCTGGAGGGCGTCGGCGAGGTCGCGGTCCGGCCAGGTCGTCGGGTAGGTCACGCCGGGCGTCGGCACGTAGTCCGCGGCCGCGGTCGGCGCGAGCAGGTCGACGGTGCGGGTGGCCGAGGCGTAGGCGCCGGCCAGGGCCGGCGTGCTCGCCCCCGCCCACATGCGGTCGAGCTCGGTCCGGCGGCGCTGCCCCCAGACGTTGGCGTCGGCCCCGACCAAGGAGATGTCCGACAGCCGCCCGGCGGCGAGGGTGGGCGCCGCGCCGTACAGCTCGGTGGGCACCACCGAGGTGCCGAGCTGGACGGCCTCGGACGGGTCGTCGGTGGCGTCCTGGCCGATCATCCGGTTGATCCAGCCGCGGCGCACCGACGAGCCGGGGTCGGCGTCCTCGATCTCCTCCATCGCCGAGAAGTGCGACCGGTTCGGCACCGGCAGCCCGACGGCGTGCACGGCCGCCAGCTCGCCGGCGTCCCAGAGCCAGGTCAGCGGCGCCATCTGCGGGTGCAGCCCGAACATCGCGTCGGCCGCGACCAGGCTGGCCTTGGGCAGCGCGATCGTCGGGCGGGCGGTGTAGTACGCCGGGTCGCCGTGCGGGACCACCATGCCGAGGCCGTCGATGCCGCCGCGCAGCGAGAGCACCACCAGCACGTTGCCCCCCGGGTGCGGCACCGAAGGCGGTCTGCCGGAAGGCGTCCCCGAACGTGGTGGTCGCGACGGCGGCGGTGCTCGCCGCGGCCAGGCCGGCGAGGAAGCCGCGGCGGGACAGCCCGGTGGCCTGCTCGTACTCACGGCAGCACGCCTGCGGGGTCGGGCGGTTCTGTCGCGTCATGGTGTCCTCATCGCCTCATGTGGTCGGGGGAGTCGAGCAGGACGCCCATCACGCGCACGTGCATCCAGCCGACGACCTGGTGGCTCGCGGTGATCACCGTGCTCGCGGGGTAGCCGGTGACGCCGGCGACCGCTGCGACCGTGCGGGCGTCGGCGCGCCTGCCCAGCACCGAGGTGCACAGGTGGTCGACGTACTCGTCGAGCCGGAGGCTGGCCCGCGGGAGCCAGGCGGCGCCGCTCTTGCGGTAGGCCACGTCCTTGGTCGGCCACCACCCGGCCGCGAGGTTCCAGTGCATCCGGAAGGAGTTCAGCATCCGGGTGGCCGAGGCCCACGCGGCGTCGCCGAGCGGCAGCCCGTCGGGGCGCGGCCACTGGTAGAGCAGGGTGGTCTCGGGGAGCCAGATGCACGCCCGGGCGAAGGACTGGCCGTCCGTGGGCGCCGGCACCTGCACGCCCAGCACCCGGCAGGTGGCCACGAAGTCCTCGACCGGGTTGCGCACCAGCGTGCCGCGGCCGGTCAGGAAGTCGGGGTGGGCGACCAGCGCCCGCAGCGTGGCCCTGATGTCGGTGCCGGAGTCGGTGAACGCCTGCGCCACGTGGGCGACCAGCGCGGCGGAGGGCTCGTCGGCGACGAAGTGCCGGCACAGCTTGGTGGCGATCCGGGTGGCGGTGGCGGGGTGGTGCGCGAGGTAGCGCAGGTAGGTCACGCTCAGGGCCGAGCCGTCGGCGGCGGCGTTGGCGTCGGAGAAGCCGAGCACCTGGACGGGGCCGGTGGTGTGCCGCTTGCTGTCGTACGACGGCGCCCAGGTCTTCCAGGCGTCGACGGTGTGGCCCGAGAGCAGCTTGGCGGAGTCCTTCACCATCTGCTCGGTGTAGCCGGCGCCCCGTCCGACGGTGTGCAGCTCGAGCAGCTCGCGGCCCTGGTTCTCGTTGGGGGCGTTCCTCACCGACGTCCAGTTGTCGAGGTACAGCAGCATCGACGGGTGCAGCGAGCAGGCCACGAGGAGGTCCGCGAAGGTCCCCAGGGCGTGGGCGCGGATCGTGTCGTCGTAGGACTTGCGGTAGATCCACGCGCTGTCGTGGTTGGCGTTCACGTGCAGGTGGTTGGACCAGAAGCCGACCAGGTTCTCGAACACCTGCCGGGTCGAGTAGATCTGCCGCAGCATCGAGTAGCCCGCGAAGTCGGCGGCGTACTGCCAGCCGCCCTTGGTGCCCGCCTGGTTGGTCGCCCACTTCGCCGTCGCCGAGGCGTCCATGTCCGGGAAGTAGCCGGGCAGCGCCAGCGCGGCGTCCGACTCCGGCACCGAGGCCGGGTCGAGCTGGGCGTCGAGCCACCCTGCGGGGCCACCCGCGGCGGTCAGCTGCGCGAGGGACGCGGGCGAGAATCCGCAGCCCAGCCGGTTCAGGTAGTGCAGCTCCGCCTCGCCCGCGGGCGGCGTCGTCGCCATCGGCGGCGGCGGCACCGCAGGGGCGACAGCCGGGGTCGGGGTCGTCGGGACCGGTGCCGCCGGCCGGGGCGGCGTCGCGGTCGGCGTGGGGGAGGGCTTCGGCTGGGCGACCGGGGTGCGGGCCTTCGCCCGGGCCCGCGCCCTGGCCCGCGCCCGTGCCTTGGCGCGGGCTCTGGCCCTGGCCCTGGCCCGGGCCGTGCGCCGGCGGGGACGGGTGGCGGCCTCGGCCTCCTCGAGGCCGAGGACCTGCGAGGCCACGGGGCCGCCCACGACCGAGAGCAGCACCCCGGCGGCTCCGCTCAGCAGGCGGCGACGGGTGGGCGTGGGCGTGGACACGTCGTGACCATCGGGACCTGGCGGCCGGGTCTGAAGGGAAAGCGCCCGAAACTTCGCGCTTCGCCCGGGTTCAGCCGCTGACGAGCGCGAGCAGGAGCGCGTGCACCTCGGCGGCCCGCTCGATCTGCAGGAAGTGCGACCCCCGCATCTCGACGTACGTCGACCCGGGGATCCGCTCGGCGGCGGTGCGCATGTCCTGGGCGGAGGCGAGGATGTCGTAGCTCCCGGCCACGAACACCGTCGGCACGGTGACCCGGCTCAGCGACACCCGGTCGTGCCGGGCGGCGGCGCGGGCCAGGTGCATGTACCACTGCACCGGGGTGCTCAGGAACTCCCGGACCGCACGCTCGACCACCGCGAGGTCGGCGTTGGGCATCATGAAGCCGCTGTGCCGCAGCAGGTTCGCGGCCCGTCGCCCGACCGGCAGCCGGGACGTCACCGGGGTCAGCGCCCAGCCGGTGCGGGCCAGCGTGGAGGCCACGCCGATGCTCAGCGGCCGGCGCGCCCAGCGGGGGATCTGCAGGGGCGCCCCCATCGAGGCGAACGTGCCGCCCGGCACGCCCGCGACGGCGAACAGCGCGGTGACCCGCGCGGGGTGCTCCACGGCGAGCTCGAAGGCGGTGTTCACCCCGATCGACCAGCCGATCACCGGGCAGGCGTCCACCTCGGCGTCCGCGAGCACCGCGAGGGCGTCCTCGACGAACGCGGACACGTCCACCCGGCGGCGGTCCGCGGGCCGCTCGGAGCCGCCGATGCCGCGGTGGTTCCAGGAGATCACCCGCACGCCGCAGTCCGAGCGCAGCAGCGCCGGCCACGCGTAGGGGCTGGTGCCCAGCCCGTTGCACAGCAGCACGGTCGGTCCGTCGGCGTCGTTGGTCCAGGCCCGGAGCCGGGTCCCGTCGGCGCTGACGACGTCGTAGAAGCGCAGCGACTCGTGCCCTCCCGGGACGGGGAGGGACACCACGCGCGGAGTGGCCGACATGCGCACAGTCTGCCCGAGGCGCCCCAGTCGGGCGGGTCAGGCCGAGCGGCTCGCCACCCGCTGGCCGGGCACGGCCACCGGCCCGCGCCGGGCGGCGTGCTGGGCGAGGAAGTCCTCCACCTCGAGGAGCTCCCGGCGGCGCTGCGTGAGCGCCGTGCTGGCCACCAATGCGTTGCGCCGCGCCTGCTGCTGGCTGGTCACGTGCCAGGCCGCCATCCGGCGGCCGGCCACCACGAGACGCCGGGGGGTGCGCTGGAGCTGCTGGAGCGTCATGGGGACTCCCGAAGGCTGCTGGACCGGGCGGTGCGGGATGCTGCGAGTACGACGCTAGGACCGAGGTGCTTCTGCCCCGTCAACGCGATGTGACGATCAGGTGAACGTGCCCGGGACCTAGGGTCGGGGGATGACCGACGACCGACCGCTGGTGTGGATCCCGTTCGACGTGCAGGACCTCGGGGGTGCGCCCGACGGGCTGCGCTACGAGACGGTCCGGCCGGAGGGGGACGACGTGCCCTCCTCGGTGGGCGAGGTGCAGTTCTACGTGCCGCCGTACGACCTCGGCGGCGAGCAGGGCGGTCTGCTGGCCCGGATGCCGCGGCTCAAGGTCGTCCAGACCCTGACCGCCGGCGTCGACCACATCCGCAGCCAGATCCCCGACGGCGTGCTGCTGTGCAACGGCCGCGGCATCCACAACGCGTCGACGGCCGAGCTGGCGCTGACCCTGACCCTGGCGTCGCTGCGCGGGATCCCGGGCTTCGTCGAGGACCAGAAGGCCCACCGGTGGAACCAGGGCTGGCGCCCGTCGCTGGCCGACTCGACGGTCCTGATCGTCGGGTACGGCGACATCGGGCACGACATCGAGCGCCGGCTGGAGCCCTTCGAGGTCGACGTGCTGCGGGTGGCCCGGACCGCCCGCGACGGCGTGCACACCCTCGCGGAGCTGCCCGAGCTGCTGCCGCAGGCGGACGTGGTGGTGCTGATCGTGCCGGGCACCAGCGAGACCCGCGGGCTGGTGGACGCCGCCTTCCTAGGCCGGATGAAGCGGGGGGGCGCTGCTGGTCAACGTCGCGCGGGGGCCGGTCGTGGTCACCGACGACCTGGTCGCCGCGCTGGAGTCCGGCCAGGTGCACGCCGCCCTCGACGTCACCGACCCCGAGCCGCTGCCGGCCGACCACCCGCTGTGGTCCGCCCCGAACGTGCTGATCACCCCGCACGTGGGTGGCGCCACCCCGGCGATGTGGCCCCGCGCCCACCGCCTCGTCCGACGCCAGCTCGAGCGCTTCGCGGCGGGCGAGCCCGTCGAGAACGTGATGTCGGGGGAGTACTGAGCGATGAGTTCTCGTCGGTGACCGGGTCTAGGTTGTGAGCAGTCAGCAACCCTGACGAGAGGCGAGGAGCGGCGGATGGCACGAACCGTGCTGATGATCGGCACACGCAAGGGACTCTGGATCGCGAACAGCGACGGCGACGACCGGCGGACGTGGAAGGTGGAGGGCCCCGACGAGCTGCGCAGCGAGGTGCACGCCGTCGCGCTCGACACCGCGAACACCGCGGGCCGTGAGCAGCCCCGCCTGTTCATGGCCAGCAAGCACTGGCACTGGGGGCCGCAGGTGCTGCACAGCGACGACCTCGGCGCGACCTGGGAGAAGGGCGTGGACGGGGCGATCAAGTTCCCCGAGGACACCGGCCGGACGCTCGAGTCGGTCTGGGCGATCGCGCCCTCCCCGTGCGACCCGGACGTGGTCTGGGCCGGCACGGAGCCCTCGGCGCTGTTCAAGTCGACCGACGGCGGCGCCAGCTTCACGATGGTGCGCGCCCTGTGGGACCACCCGCACCGCGAGCAGTGGGGCGCCGGCTTCGGCGGCCAGGCCATCCACACCGTGCTGCCGCACCCCACCGACCCGCAGCAGGTGACCGTCGCGATGTCGACCGGCGGCGTCTACCGCACCTTCGACGGCGGCGAGTCGTGGGCACCGGCCAACCAGGGCATCCGGGCGATCTTCCTGCCGGAGGACGCCCAGTTCCCCGAGTTCGGCCAGTGCGTGCACAAGGTCGCCCGTGACCCGCAGAACCCGGACCGGCTCTACCTCCAGAACCACGGCGGGGTCTACCGCAGCGACGACGGCGCCGACGCGTGGACGTCGATCGCCGACGGCCTGCCCAGCGACTTCGGGTTCCCGGTGGTCGCCCACCCGCACAGGCCCGGCACCGTGTGGGTGTTCCCGCTCGAGGGAGCCGACGGCCGCTTCCCGGTGGAGGGGGCGTGCAGCGTGTGGCGCTCCCGCGACTCCGGCGACACGTGGGAGCCGCTGCGCTCGGGGCTGCCCGACGCGTTCTTCTCCGGCGTGATGCGCGACGCGATGTGCGTGGACGACGCGGCCGAGACCGGCGTCTACTTCGGCAGCCGCGACGGCACGGTGTTCGGCAGCGACGACGAGGGGGACACCTGGCGCCCGGTGGCCGAGCACCTCCCGGACGTTCTCTGCGTGCGCGCGGCCGTCTGCTGACCGGAGGAGTGAGACGGCGCCGGGGCCGCCGTACGTCCGGCGTAGCATCCGGACCATGCCCGACGACTCCACCATCGACATCAAGCCCCGCAGCCGCGACGTCACCGACGGACTGGAGAAGGCCGCAGCGCGCGGCATGCTCCGGGCCGTCGGGATGGGCGACGACGACTGGGAGAAGCCCCAGATCGGCGTCGCCTCGTCGTGGAACGAGATCACCCCGTGCAACCTGTCGCTCGACCGGCTCGCGAAGGCCGTGAAGAACGGCGTGCACGCGGCCGGCGGCTACCCGCTCGAGTTCGGCACGATCTCGGTGTCCGACGGCATCTCGATGGGCCACGAGGGCATGCACTTCTCGCTGGTCTCCCGCGAGGTCATCGCCGACAGCGTCGAGACCGTGATGATGGCCGAGCGGCTCGACGGCTCGGTGCTGCTGGCCGGCTGCGACAAGTCGCTGCCCGGCATGATGATGGCCGCCGCGCGCCTCGACCTGGCCTCGGTGTTCCTCTACGCCGGCTCGATCATGCCCGGCCAGGTCGACGGCAAGGACGTCACGATCATCGACGCCTTCGAGGCCGTCGGCGCCTGCCTCGCCGGCAGGATCAGCCGGGCCGAGGTGGACCGCATCGAGCGGGCCATCTGTCCCGGTGAGGGCGCCTGCGGGGGCATGTACACCGCCAACACGATGGCCGCCGTCGGCGAGGCCCTCGGCATGTCGCTGCCCGGCTCGGCCGCCCCGCCCGCGGTGGACCGCCGCCGCGACGGGTTCGCGCACCGCTCCGGCGAGGCCGTCGTCGCGATGCTGCGCCAGGGCATCACCGCGCGGCAGATCATGACGGTGGAGGCGTTCGAGAACGCCATCGCCGTGGTGATGGCGCTCGGCGGGTCCACCAACGCGGTGCTGCACCTGCTGGCGATCGCCCGCGAGGCGGAGGTCGACCTGACCCTCGACGACTTCACCCGGATCGGCGACAAGGTCCCGCACCTCGGCGACCTGAAGCCGTTCGGCCGCTACGTGATGAACGACGTCGACAAGATCGGCGGCATCCCGGTGATCATGAAGGCGCTGCTCGACGCCGGCCTGATGCACGGCGACTGCCTGACCGTGACCGGCCGGACGATGGCCGAGAACCTCGCCGACATCGCGCCGCCGGACGTGGACGGCAACATCATCCGCGAGCTCTCCAAGCCGATCCACGCGACCGGCGGCATCACCATCCTCAAGGGCTCGTTGGCTCCCGAGGGCGCGGTGGTGAAGTCCGCGGGCTTCGACGAGTCGGTGTTCGAGGGCACCGCACGCGTCTTCGACGGCGAGCGGGCGGCGATGGACGCCCTGGAGGCCGGGCGCATCGTCGCCGGCGACGTCGTGGTGATCCGCTACGAGGGCCCCAAGGGCGGTCCGGGGATGCGCGAGATGCTGGCGATCACCGGGGCGATCAAGGGCGCCGGGCTCGGCAAGGACGTGCTGCTGATGACCGACGGCCGCTTCTCCGGGGGGGACGACGGGCCTGTGCGTCGGCCACGTCGCCCCCGAGGCCGTCGACGGCGGACCGATCGCGTTCGTGCGGGACGGCGACGCGATCACCCTCGACGTCGCCAACAAGCTGCTCGACGTCGCGGTCGACGCCGAGGAGCTGGCCGCCCGGCGCGAGGGCTGGACCCCCAAGGAGCCGAAGTTCACCCGCGGCGTGCTCGGGAAGTACGCCAAGGTCGTGCAGTCCGCCGCGCACGGCGCCGTCTGCGGCTGAGCGCCGGGGCCGAGGGTGAGCACGGAGCACGAGGCGATCGACGGACGCCTGCGGGAGTTCGTCGAGGCCCAGCACGTCTTCTTCGTCGCGACGGCCCCGCTGGCGGGCGGCCGGGTGAACGTCTCGCCCAAGGGCATCGGCGGGACGTTCGTGGTGGTCGACGAGCACACGGTCGCCTACCTCGACGTCACCGCGAGCGGCGCCGAGACGATCGCGCACCTGCGCGAGCCGGGCAACGGCCGCATCACGCTGATGTTCTGCTCGTTCGGCCGGTCGCCGGACGTCGTACGCCTGCAGGGGACCGGGCGGGTGGTCAGCGTCTACGACGAGGAGTACGCCGGGTGGGCGGCCAGGTTCACCGAGACCCGGGGAGCGCGGGCGGTGATCGTGGTCGACGTCGAGCGGGTCTCCGACTCCTGCGGGTACGGCGTGCCGGTCATGGACTTCACCGCGGAGCGGGACCTGCTGCCGGCGCACATGGACCGCAAGGGTGCCGAGGGCCTGGTGGACTACCGGCGCGCGAAGAACCGCACGAGCGTCGACGGGCTGCCGGCGTTCGACGACGACCCGGTCTAGCCGTGCCGAATGCTGGGACGGCGTTCCCACATTCCGAGACGCCTGTCACACTGGCTTGACGAGGAAAGCGGCACCGGAGACGGTTACCTCATGCGTTTCGACATTCTTGTACGCTCCCGACGCGGTTGCTGAGGACCGGTTCACCGAACCCCTCCCACGCACACGCGTCGCCCCCTCGTCTGCCCACCGGGCCGAGGGGTTTTTTGTTGGGCACGACAGTCGGCAGGACCAGAGGAAGGCGATCATGAGCGAGCAGGGCACCGGGACCCCCGTGACAGGTGCGCAGAGCCTGATCAAGTCGTTGGAGTGTGCGGGCGCGGAGAACATCTTCGGCATCCCGGGCGGCGCGATCCTGCCGGCGTACGACCCGCTCTTCGACTCCGAGAAGATCCGGCACATCCTGGTCCGGCACGAGCAGGGCGCCGGGCACGCGGCCCAGGGCTACGCCTCGGCGACCGGCCGGGTGGGCGTCTGCATGGCGACCAGCGGGCCGGGCGCGACCAACCTGGTCACCCCGATCGCCGATGCCTACATGGACTCCGTCCCGATGGTCGCGATCACCGGCCAGGTGGCCAGCTCCTCGATCGGCACCGACGCCTTCCAGGAGGCCGACATCCGGGGCATCACGATGCCGATCACCAAGCACAACTTCCTGGTCACCGACCCCGCCGAGATCCCGCGCACCGTCGCCGAGGCGTTCTACATCGCCTCCACCGGCCGCCCCGGACCGGTGCTCGTCGACGTCGCCAAGGACGCGATGCAGGCGATGACCACGTTCCGGTGGCCGACCGACCTGAACCTCCCCGGCTACCGGCCGGTGACCCGCCCGCACGCCAAGCAGATCCGCGAGGCCGCCCGGCTCATCCTCGAGGCGCGCCGTCCCGTCCTGTACGTCGGCGGCGGGGTGATCCGCGCCCGCGCCTCCCAGGAGCTCCGGGTCCTCGCCGAGATGACCGGGATGCCCGTCGTGACCACGCTGATGGCCCGCGGCGCCTTCCCCGACAGCCACGTGCAGCACCTCGGCATGCCCGGCATGCACGGCACGGTGTCCGCGGTCGCCGGCCTCCAGCGCAGCGACCTGATCATCAGCCTGGGCGCCCGCTTCGACGACCGCGTCACCGGCAACCTGGACTCGTTCGCGCCGAACGCCCGGGTCATCCACGCCGACATCGACCCGGCCGAGATCGGCAAGAACCGGCACGTCGACGTCCCGATCGTGGGGGACGCCCGCGAGGTGATCGCCGACCTGGTCGTCGCGCTGCAGGCCGAGGCCGACGCCGGCCGCCAGGGCGACTACGAGGCCTGGGTGGCGTTCCTCGCGGGGGTCAAGAAGAAGTACCCCCTCGGCTACGACACCCCCGCGGACGGGTCGCTCTCGCCGCAGTACGTCATCGAGCGGCTCGGCAAGATCGCCGGGCCCGAGGCGATCTACGCCTCCGGGGTCGGCCAGCACCAGATGTGGGCCGCGCAGTTCATCGGCTACGAGCACCCGGGCACCTGGCTCAACTCCGGCGGCCTCGGCACCATGGGCTTCTCGGTGCCGGCCGCGATGGGCGCCAAGGTGGGCCGGCCCGAGGCGACGGTGTGGTCCATCGACGGCGACGGCTGCTTCCAGATGACCAACCAGGAGCTGGCGACCTGCGCGATCGAGGGCATCCCGATCAAGGTCGCGATCATCAACAACGAGTCGCTCGGCATGGTGCGGCAGTGGCAGACGCTGTTCTACAACGAGCGCTACAGCAACACCGACCTGCAGTCCAAGCGGATCCCGGACTTCGTGAAGCTCGCCGACGCCTACGGCTGCGTCGGGCTGGCCTGCGACTCCCCGGACGACGTGGACGCCACGATCGACAAGGCCATGCAGATCGACGACGTCCCGGTGGTCGTGGACTTCCGGGTGCACCGCGACGCGATGGTGTGGCCGATGGTCGCCGCCGGCGCCAGCAACGACGACATCCAGTTCGCCCGCGACCTGGCCCCCGACTTCGAGCACGACGACCTGGAAGGCGGCCAGCACTGATGAGCCGGCACACACTGAGCGTCCTGGTCGAGAACAAGCCCGGCGTGCTGGCCCGGATCGCCGGCCTGTTCAGCCGGCGCGGGTTCAACATCGACTCCCTGGCCGTGGGCCCCACCGAGCACCCCGAGGTGTCCCGGATGACCATCGCGGTCAACGTGGAGGACTCGCCCCTCGAGCAGGTCACCAAGCAGCTGAACAAGCTCGTCGAGGTGATCAAGATCGTGGAGCTCGACCCCGGTGCCTCGGTGTCGCGCGAGCTCCTGCTGGTGAAGCTCAAGGCCGACGCGAGCATGCGCGGCCAGGTCCTCGAGATCGTCCAGCTGTTCCGGGCGAAGGTCGTCGACGTGGCGACCGACGCGATCACCGTGCAGGTGGTCGGCAACCGCGACAAGCTCGAGGACTTCCTGCGGATCGTGGAGCCCTTCGGGGTCCGCGAGCTCGTGCAGTCCGGGATGGTCGCGATCGGCCGGGGCGGGCGCTCGATCAGCGAGCGCAACCTGCGCCCGGTCTCCGTGCCCGTCCCCCCCGGTGGCCGGCTGAGCGCCGGCCCCCAGCAGCACCACCGCAGAACCCCCTGAAGAAGAAACCGACGAAGGAGAGCCAGACCGTGGCTGAGATGTTCTACGACGACGACGCCGACCTGTCCGTGATCCAGGGCCGCAACGTGGCCGTGCTGGGGTACGGCAGCCAGGGGCACGCCCACGCGCTGTCGCTGCGCGACTCCGGCGTGGACGTCCGCGTCGGCCTGCCCGAGGGCTCCAAGAGCCGGGCCAAGGCGGAGGCCGAGGGCCTGCGGGTGCTGTCACCGGGCGAGGCCTGCGAGGAGGCCGACCTGATCATGATCCTCGCGCCCGACCACATCCAGCGGAAGCTGTACGCCGAGCACGTCGAGCCGAACCTCGTGGACGGCGACGCGCTGTTCTTCGGGCACGGGTTCAACATCCGCTTCGGCTACATCAAGCCGCCGGCCGGCGTGGACGTGGCCATGGTCGCGCCGAAGGGTCCGGGCCACCTGGTCCGCCGCGAATACTCCGCCGGCCGTGGCGTGCCCGTGCTCGTCGCCGTCGAGAACGACGCGTCGGGCAAGGCGTGGGACCTCGCGCTGGCGTACGCCAAGGGCATCGGTGGCCTCCGCGCGGGTGGCATCAAGACCACCTTCACCGAGGAGACCGAGACCGACCTCTTCGGCGAGCAGGCCGTGCTCTGCGGCGGCATGTCCGAGCTGGTGATGAAGGGCTTCGAGGTGCTCACCGAGGCCGGCTACCAGCCCGAGGTCGCCTACTTCGAGTGCCTGCACGAGCTCAAGCTGATCGTCGACCTGATGTACGAAGGCGGCATCGCCAAGCAGCGCTGGTCGGTCTCCGACACCGCGGAGTACGGCGACTACGTCTCCGGTCCGCGGATCATCGACGACTCGGTCAAGGGGCGCATGCAGGACGTGCTCGCCGACATCAAGAGCGGCAAGTTCGCCCAGCGGTTCATCGACGACCAGGATGCCGGGGCTCCGGAGTTCAAGGAGCTCCGCGCCAAGGGCGAGGCGCACCCGATCGAGGAGACCGGCCGCGAGCTGCGCAAGCTGATGGCCTGGGTCAAGGACGACGACACGGACTACACCGAGGGCACCGCCACCCGCTGACGTGCTCGAACCCCGGCAGTGGCTCGGCTGGGTGGCGTCCGCCGCGGTCGTCGCGGTGGCCGTCGCCACAGCCGGCTGGGGCAACGACACGACTGTGCGCCGCCACCAGCCTCCGCCGGCCGTACCCCCGACCTCCGTGTCGTCGGTGCGGCCGGTGGCGCTGGTGGCCCGCGCCGACCTGGCGCTGTCCGACCTGCCGGGCGGCTACCACGAGGTGCAGGCCCGCTCGGGCAACGACCTCGACCCGGGGGACCGGCTGCACCTGTGCGGGACGGCGGCCCCGCCCGCGAGCGGCCGGGTCGCCGGTCACCGCCGGGCCTTCCTGGCGCCCGACCGTCGTCGGGTGCGCACCGAGATCGCGGTCTACGCCGACGGCGGTGCGGACCGGGCGCTGGACGCCCTGCGCTCGCTGGCACCCCGGTGCTCGCGGCCGGTCCCTCCGGGTGGGGTCGAGCTGCCGTCGGTGCTCGCCCTGCACGTCGCGTTGACCCGCACCACGGCCGACCCCGAACGTCGGGAGGTGGTGGTGCTCAGGAGCGGCGAGGCCCTGGCCGTGCTCGAGGTCGACGGGGCCGCGCCCGCTCGCACCATCGAGCTGGCCCGGACCGTCGCCGCCCGCCTCGACCGGAGTGGCCGGCCGGCCACCACGCCGGCGACCTCCGCCTCCGCGCTGGCGTCGGTGGCCCTGCGGCCGGGCGACCTGCCGGCCGGCTTCGTCGTGCAGTCGGACCTCTCCGGCCGCGAGCTCGACGGGAACCCCACCAGAGACGCCTGCGGGCGACTGCTCGCCGGGGACGCGCACCGGCGGGCCGCGCGACAGCTGGTGCTCGCCGGGAACGGCCGCCGGGTCACCGGCGAGGTGGCGTCCTACGAGGCCGGGGGGAGCCGCCGCGGTGCTCCGGCAGCTGGGAGCGGCCGTCGCCGCCTGCCCCCACGGCCGGCACGACGCGGTGGTCGACGCCTCCGGAACCTCTCTGACGGTGCTCCTCACGGTCACCGACCGGGCGGGTCACCGGCGACGTACGGAGGTGGTCCGGCAGCGGCGGGGCGACCTCCTCAGCGTGCTGACCGTCGACCCGGTGGAGGGCCGCGGCGACCCCCTGGTGAGGCGGACCGCGGCGGTTCTCGCGGAGCGTCTTGCCCGGCGGGGCAGCGGTTCGATCGGGTAGAGTCGAAGGACGGGCACAACGTCGTGCACGGCCTCCCGCTCGCGAGGTCCCTGAGGGGTCGAGGCCACCACCGAGCGACCGATCCGAATCCGAGGACTGCCCCGTGAGCAAGCCTGTCGTACTCATCGCCGAAGAGCTCAGCCCCGCCACCGTCGAGGCGCTGGGGCCGGACTTCGAGATCCGCACCTGCAACGGCGCGGACCGGGCCGAGCTGCTGCCGGCCATCGTCGACGCGGACGCGATCCTGATCCGCAGCGCGACCAAGGTCGACGCCGAGGCGCTGGCCGCCGCGACCCGGCTCAAGGTCGTCGCGCGAGCCGGGGTCGGCCTGGACAACGTCGACGTCCGGGCCGCCACGCAGAGCGGCGTGATGGTCGTGAACGCGCCCACCTCCAACATCGTCTCCGCCGCCGAGCTGGCCGTGGCCCTGATGCTCGCGGCGGCGCGGCACGTCGCGCCGGCCAGCGCCGCGCTCAAGGACGGCCAGTGGAAGCGCAGCAAGTTCACCGGCATCGAGCTCTACGAGAAGACCGTCGGCATCGTCGGGCTGGGCCGGATCGGCGTGCTGGTCGCGCAGCGGCTCTCGGCCTTCGGCATGAAGGTCATCGCCTACGACCCCTACGTGCAGGCCGGCCGGGCCGCGCAGATGGGGGTCCGGCTGGTCTCCCTGGAGGAGCTGCTCGAGCAGTCCGACTTCATGTCGGTGCACCTGCCCAAGACCCCTGAGACGCTCGGCCTGATCGGCGACGACGAGCTGGCCAGGGTCAAGCCGAGCCTGGTGCTCGTGAACGCGGCCCGCGGCGGCATCGTCGACGAGCACGCGCTGTACGTCGCGCTCAAGGAGGGCCGGGTCGCGGCAGCCGGCCTGGACGTCTTCGCCAGCGAGCCGTGCACGGACAGCCCGCTGTTCGAGTTCGAGAACGTCGTGGCGACCCCACACCTCGGGGCGTCGACGGACGAGGCGCAGGAGAAGGCCGGCATCGCGGTGGCGAAGTCGGTCCGGCTCGCGCTGTCCGGCGAGCTCGTGCCCGACGCGGTCAACGTGCAGGGCGGCGTGATCGCCGAGGACGTCCGGCCCGGCATCCCGCTCACCGAGAAGCTCGGCCGGATCTTCACCGCGCTCGCCGGCGAGATCGCCCAGCAGCTCGACGTGGAGGTGCGCGGCGAGATCACCCAGTACGACGTCAAGGTGCTCGAGCTCGCCGCGCTCAAGGGCGTGTTCTCCGACGTCGTGGAGGAGTCGGTGTCCTACGTCAACGCGCCGGTGCTGGCCGCCGAGCGCGGGGTCGCGGTCCGGCTGGTCACCGAGGGCGAGAGCCCGGACCACCGCAACCTGATCACCCTGCGGGGCACGCTGGCCGACGGGTCGCAGGTCTCGGTCTCCGGCACGCTGATCGGCATCTCCCAGCGGGAGCGGCTGGTCGAGGTGCAGGGCTACGACATGGACATCGAGCCCACCGACCACCTGGCGTTCTTCCGCTACACCGACCGTCCCGGCATGGTCGGCACCGTCGGCGGGATCCTCGGCGCGGCCCAGGTGAACATCGGAGGCATGCAGGTGGCCCGCGACACCAAGGGCGGGGAGGCGCTCGTCGCGCTCTCGGTCGACTCGGCCATCCCGGCCCCGGTGCTCGAGGAGATCGCCCAGGCGATGGACGCCGGCTTCGTGCGGGCCGTCGACCTCACCGAGTGACCTGACCGCCGAGCCCCGCCCACCCGGCGACTCTGGCGGCCGGATGGCCGCCCACCCGGCGACTTTGGCGGGACGGTGCACCCTGAGGTCGCGAAGGACGACAGCTGGGGATGCGGTGCCGTCTCCAAAGTCGCCGGGTCAGCAGGCATCTCGCCGCCAGAGTCGCCGGGTCGGCGTGCTTCTCGCCGCCCTTGGCGCGGGGTCGGGGGCGGGGCTGCGAGGATGGGCGCATGAGCCGTCGCACCCCGGTCCCGTTGGCCGCGCTCACCCCGTGGGGCCAGCTGCGCGCCGGCCGCCGTCCGCGCCGGCTGGTGCAGCTGGTGGCCGGGCTGACGCTGTACGGCGTCTCGGTCGCGATGATGGTCCGCGGCGGCCTCGGCCTGCCGCCGTGGGACGTGCTCACCGTCGGGCTGGTCAAGCACCTGCCGCTGAGCTTCGGGCAGGTGGTGATCGCCACCTCGTTCGTGGTGCTGCTGCTCTGGCTGCCGCTGCGCCAGCTGCCGGGCCTCGGGACGATGCTCAACGCGGTGCTGATCGGGCTGGTCGCGGACGCCACGCTGGCGCAGCTGTCCGCGCCGGACGCCTGGGCGGCCCGGGGCGCCCTGCTGGTGGGCGGGATCCTGCTCAACGGCGTGGCCGGGGCGATGTACATCGGCTCCCAGTTCGGGCCGGGCCCGCGCGACGGGCTGATGACCGGCCTCGTACGACGGACCGGCCGGTCGGTCCGGCTGGTGCGCACCGTCCTGGAGCTCACCGTGCTGGGCACCGGCTGGCTGCTCGGCGGCACCGCCGGCGTCGGCACGGTGCTCTACGCGCTCGGCATCGGGCCGCTGGTGCACACGCTGCTGCCGCGGCTGACCGTCGCGCTCCCGGAGCGGGACCCTCAGCGCTTGGTGGCGATGAGCACGGACGCGTCGGGCGCGACCATGATCTCCACGGTGGTGAACCGCTCGTCGGTGAGCCAGTTCTCCCGGAGCACGTCGACCCGTCCCTCGTAGACCGGCGGCCAGGACGAGCACGGCGTGAAGTCGTCGAGCACCACGACGCCACCGGCCTCGACGAGGTCGACGATCGCGTCCGGGCCGCCGTCCTTGGGCTCGCGGGCGTCCAGGAACAGCAGCGAGAACGGGCCCTTGTCGCGCAGCGTCGACCAGTCCGCCGAGAGCACCTCGACCTTGTCGTCGTCGACGAAGATCTTCGCGGCCGCGCCGGCCAGCTTGGGGTCCAGCTCCGCGGTGAGGATGTGGCTCTCGTCGCGGATGCCGCTGCGCAGCCAGGCGGTGCCCACCCCGGTGCCGGTCCCGAACTCCGCCAGCGTGCCGGTGCGGGTCGCGGCGAGGGTGGCGAGCAGGCGGCCGGTCTCGTTGCGGCAGAAGGACACGTAGCCGCTCTTGCGCGAGACGTCGAAGGCGCGCCGTACGACGTCCGGGAGGTCGGGAGGGGCGCTCATGCGGCGAGTGTGCCAGACCTGCGGGGGAGGTCCGAGGCGCGAGACTTCATCTCACATGATGGAAAGGCGGCGGAAACCCCGGCGCCGCGCGGCGTCCCCGGGTTAGCCTCGACCCATCATGCGGACGTTCTTCGTACTTATCGATCGCCGCGGCGAGGCCTCTCAGTAAGGCCACCTCGTCGCGGTGGTTGGCAGTGCTCGCACACTGCCCGGTCTTACGAAGAACCTCCGCAGCGAGTGAAGCAGCAGCATCCCTTCCGCTTCCGAGATCCGCTCCCGTCGACACGCGTGACCCGCGTCCGGGATCCGGTCTCCACCGCTGGCCGCGGAGCCGGTTCGCCCCCCGACGTACACCTGTCGGCGCGCACCCGACGACCCGCACCGACCACGCGCAGACCTTCGACGGAGATGATTTCGATGTACGACATGTACCCCGAGTGGGGCCCCTCCCGGCACCGCGACGACCAGGACGACGCGCTGCAGAGCGTCCAGGTCGGACTCGACCTGCGAGACAACGGCGGCCAGCGCCCGGACGACAACTAGAGTCCGCCGGGTGCCCACAGCCATGCAGACGGTCCAGCTCGCGGTCATCCCCGGTGACGGGATCGGCCCGGAGGTCACAGCCGAGGCCCTGAAGGTCCTCGAGCAGGTGGCCGCCGGCCGGGGGGACGGCGTGAAGTTCGAGTCCACCCGCTACGACCTCGGCGCCGAGCGGTACCTCGCCACCGGCGAGGTCCTGCCGGACGCCGTGCTCGCCGAGATCCGGCAGCACGACGCGATCCTGCTCGGCGCGGTCGGCGGACGGCCCGGCGACAAGAGCCTCCCGCCGGGGATCCTCGAGCGGGGCCTGCTGCTCAGGCTGCGGTTCGAGCTCGACCACTACGTGAACCTGCGGCCGTCCCGGATCTACCCGGGGGCCGTCTCGCCGCTGGCAGACCCGGGCGAGGTCGACTTCGTGGTGGTGCGGGAAGGCACCGAGGGCCCCTACACCGGCAACGGCGGCGCCCTGCGGGTCGGCACCCCGCACGAGATCGCCACCGAGGTCAGCGTGAACACCGCGTTCGGGGTGGAGCGGGTCGTGCGCGACGCGTTCGCCCGGGCGCAGAAGCGGCCGCGCCACAAGCTCACCCTGGTGCACAAGACCAACGTGCTGGTGCACGCCGGCGGCATCTGGTCGCGGATCGTCGACCAGGTCGCCACCGAGTTCCCCGACGTCGCCGTGGACTACCTGCACGTCGACGCCGCGATGATCTTCCTGGCCACCGACCCGTCGCGGTTCGACGTGATCGTCACCGACAACCTGTTCGGCGACATCGTCACCGACCTCGCCGCAGCGATCACCGGCGGCATCGGGCTGGCGGCGAGCGGCAACGTCAACCCCGACCGGACGACGCCGAGCATGTTCGAGCCCGTGCACGGCTCCGCGCCGGACATCGCCGGCCAGCAGAAGGCCGACCCGACCGCGGCGATCCTGTCCGCGGCGCTGCTCCTCGAGCACCTCGGGCTGGACGACGCCGCCCACTCCGTCGAGGAGGCCGTGGTGGCCGACCTCGCCGAGCGCGCGCCCGGCAGCACGCGTCGTACCTCCGAGATCGGCGACGCGATCGCCGGCCGAGTAGCCGGCTGACACCCAGCCAGCCCACTCGACCCCCGGAGGTTTCGGTACCGTGCACCCCATGGACAGCTCGCTGCAGATCGAGGTCACCCCGACCCCCAGCCCGGTCTCGCCGGAGCGGCTCGCGGAGATCCTCGCGAACCCCGGCTTCGGCCTGCACTTCACCGACCACATGTTCGTGGTCGAGTGGACCCCGGAGAAGGGCTGGTACGACGCGCGCGTCACGCCGTACGCCCCGCTCTCGATCGACCCGGCCACCGCGGTCCTGCACTACGCGCAGGAGATCTTCGAGGGCATGAAGGCCTACCGCCACGAGGACGGGTCGGTCTGGACCTTCCGCCCCGAGGAGAACGCGGCCCGGATGGTGCGGTCCGCCCGCCGGCTGGCGCTGCCCGAGCTGCCGGTCGGGGACTTCGTGGCGTCGGTCGACGCGCTGGTGCGCGCCGACGAGCGCTGGGTGCCCGAGCCGGCGGGGGAGAAGAGCCTCTACGTGCGGCCGTTCATGTTCGCCTCCGAGGTCTTCCTCGGCGTGCGGCCCTCCCAGCACGTCACCTACCTGGTGATCGCCTCACCCGCGGGCGCCTACTTCTCCAAGGGTCCCCAGCCGGTCTCGATCTGGCTCAGCGAGGACTACACGCGGGCCGGGCGCGGCGGGATGGGCGCCGCCAAGACCGGCGGCAACTACGCCAGCTCGCTGGTCGCCCAGCAGGAGGCCATCGCCGAGGGCTGCGACCAGGTGGCCTTCCTCGACGCGGCCGAGGGGAAGTACGTCGAGGAGCTCGGCGGCATGAACCTCTACTTCGTCCAGGACGACGGCACGATCGTCACCCCGGCGACCTCCGGCACGATCCTCGAGGGGATCACCCGCAGCTCGATCATCGAGCTCTGCGGCAAGCTCGGCCACCGGGTCGTGGAGCGGCCGTTCACGGTCGACGAGTGGCGCGACGGGGTGGCGTCCGGCTCGATCACCGAGGTGTTCGCCTGCGGCACCGCCGCGGTCGTGACCCCCGTCGGCACGCTCAAGTGGCGGGGCGGCTCGGTCGGCGAGGGGGACCAGACCGGTCCGGTGACCCAGCAGGTGCGCACCGCCCTGGTGGACATCCAGTACGGCCGCGCCGAGGACACCTTCGGCTGGATGCACCGCGTCGTCTGAGTTCCCGGTCCCGCTCGGTTACCGTGGTGCGGTGCTGAACCAGCAACCGCTGCCTCCCGCACCGGGGGCGGTCCGTGTGGGGGACTACCGCCTGCTCGCCAAGATCGGCGAGGGCGGGATGGGCGTCGTGCACCTCGCGCAGGCGGGTGACGGCTCCCGCGTCGCGCTGAAGGTGCTGCGCCCGCACATCATCGGCGACGACGAGGCCCGCGAGCGGCTGGCCCGCGAGGTGGCCTCGCTGCGCCTGGTGACCAGCCCGTGGATCGCCGAGGTCATCGACGCCGACCCGTGGGGCGAGACGCCCTACGTGGCCACCCGGTACGTCCCCGGCCTCTCCCTGCACGAGCACGTCCGGCAGGAGGGTCCGGTGCGCGGCGACGACCTGCGGCACTTCGCGGCCGGTCTCGCCGAGGCGGTGATCGCCGTCCACCGGGTCGGCGTGCTGCACCGCGACATCAAGCCGTCCAACGTGCTGCTCGAGGGCCGTTCGCCGGTGCTCATCGACTTCGGCCTGGCCCGGCTCGCGGAGGACCCGCGGCTCACCCAGACCGGCTGGCTGCTCGGCACCCCCGGCTACCTCGCCCCCGAGATCCTCTACGGCGACGACGCCACCCCCGCCTCGGACGTGCACTCGTGGGCAGCGACCGTGGTGTTCGCCGCCACCGGCCGCCCGCCGTTCGGCACCGGCCCCGCGATGGCGATCATGGACCGGGTCCGCCGCGGCGAGCACGACCTGTCCGACGTTCCACCGGCGCTGCTGCCGCTCGTGCAGGCCAGCCTGGCGCCCGACCCCGCCGACCGCCCCGGTACGGCGGAGGTGCTGGCGTCCCTGCGGGCACCGGTGCGCGACGACCTGACGCTGCCCTACGTGCTCGCGCCGCAGGACCGGACGGGCACGCCGACGACGACGCCGCTGACCACGGTGCAGCCGGCTCCCCGGACCCGCCCGCTGACCGGGCCGTCGGTGCTGCAGCCCGCGCGGGCGCCGTACATGCAGCCGCCGGCTCCCCAGCAGGGCGTTCCCCAGCAGCCGGCCACCGACGACGGGCGGCCCCGGCTGGTCCCTCCGGACGCGTGGCGCCCGGCCCCCGGCGGCCTGGCAAGGCTGCAGCGCGGGAGCCTGCTGCTCGGGCTGTTCGGCATCGTCACCCTCGGCTTCGCGCGGGCGCCGTACGCCGCCCTGGCGGTCGCGTGCGCCCTCGCCCTGGCGGTGCGCACCGTGTCCTGGACGACCGAGTCCGCGCGGCAGCGCCAGCACCTGCGCGGCCGCCGCCGGTGGTACGACAGCACCCTGACGCTGGCGTCCGCGCCGTGGTACCTCGTGGTCGCGACCGGCGGCACGATCGTGCTGCTGCTCTGGTCGGCGCTGGTCGCCTTCGTGGTCGGCTTCGCCTACCTGATGTTCCGCGGACCGCTGGTGCCCGGCCTGCTGGTGATGGGCGCGGTCCTCGCCGTCTCGCTCTGGTGGGGCCCGGGCGCCCGGCGGGTGCGGCTGCCCACCCGGCGCGCGGTGCTCACGGCCACCCGGCGGGCCTGGACCGGCTGGCTGGCGGTCGCGCTGGTGGTGGCCGCGGTGGCGCTCTGCGGCTGGTCGCTGGCGAGCGGCGGGGTGGTCTGGGACCCGCAGCCCGGACCGCCGTGGCGCTCGGGGACGATGCTCGGGAGCCTGGCCCGCTGGTTGTGACCCGGATCGGCGGTTGTCCGGACCAGATGCGGCACGTGCCTCTACCGTGAACGAGTGCCGCTGCGTCTCCGCCTCATCGGGCTGTTCTCGGTGCTGGTCCTGATCGTGGCCGGCGCCGCCGTCGCCGTCACCTCCTCCCTGCGGCACGTGCAGCACAACCGGGAGGTCGTCACCGGTCGGCTGCAGCCCGCGAGCGTGGACAGCAGGGCGCTGCTGGTCGCGCTGGTGGACCAGGAGACCGGGCAACGCGGATACCTGCTCACCGGGGACGAGACGTTCCTGGAGCCCTACCGGGAGGGTGCCCGGGACCTCACCGGCCGGCTCGCCGCGCTGCGGACGGACTTCGCCGGCGACCCGGGCATGTCCGACGCGATCGACGCGGTCGACGCGGCGGCCGCGACCTGGCAGCGGGTCGGTGCCCGGCCCGAGATCGCCGCCCGCCGCGCCGGGGACGTCGCCGGAGCGCAGGCCCTGGTCGCCACCGGCCGGGGCAAGGCGGCCTTCGACGAGGTCCGGGCCCGGGTGGCCGCGCTGCAGTCGCTGATCGACGCCCGTACGGCGGCCGCGCAGCGCACCGCCGCCGACGACCTGGTGACGCTGCGCGCGGCGATCATCAGCAGCCTGGTGCTGGTGCTCGTGATCCTGGTCGGCAGCGCCGTGCTGCTGCGCCGGTGGATGCTGCTGCCGGTGCTCCGGCTGCGGGCCCGGATGCGGGCCGTGGCCGACGGCCGGATCGACGAGGAGGTCCTCATCGACGGGCCCCCGGAGGTGGCCGCCATCGGTCGCGACGCCGAGAGCATGCGCCGCCGGATCGTGGCCGAGCTGGACTCCGCCCGGGCCGCCACGGAGGCGCTCACCCAGCACAGCCCGGTCGTCAGCCTGCTGCGCAGCGAGCTCGCCGCGCACCCGCCCACCGACCCCTGCGGGCTGGAGGTCGCGGGCCTGGTGCTCTCGGCCGAAGGGGTGCTGGCCGGCGACTGGTGGGAGACGGTCCGGCGTCCCGACGGCAGCACCGCGCTGGTGCTGGCGGACGTGTCCGGGCACGGCGCCGAGGCGGGGCTGGTCGCGTTCGCCTTCAAGCAGCGGATCACCGCGCTGCTGGACACCGACCTCGACCTCGCGTCCGTGCTCCGGATCGCGGCCGCGCGGCCCGACGCGGACAACGAGCGCTTCCTGTCCTGCCTGGTGGTGGTCGTCGACCCCGACGGGCAGCGGCTGTCGTGGGTCAACGCCGGGCACCCGGCCGGTCTGGTCGTCGACCGGCACCACCGCGCCACGCCGGCCGAGCTGGGTCCCACCGGCCCGCTGATCAGCGCGGTCACGAGCGGCTGGAGCGTCGGCCGCACGCTGTTCGGGCCCGACGACCTGCTCCTCGCCTGCACCGACGGCGTGCTGGAGGCCCGCGACGCCGACGGCGTGGAGCTCGGGGTCGACGGGCTGGTCGAGGTGCTGCGCCGGCTCGAGCCGTGGACCCCGGAGGAGGCGGTCGCCCAGTGCCGGGAGGCGGTGCGCCGGCACGCCGTCGACGTACGCCGCGACGACGTGACCCTGGTGGCGCTGGCCCTGAAGGGCTGACCGGAATCCGAGACCGGGTTCCACGCCTCGGACTTGGGTGGCACAGTGGGGGTCATGCAGCAGAGCCCGGTGATTATCAGCTAGCGCGCCGCGACACCCCGGCGCGCTGACCTCTCGTATCCACGGGGGGTCTTTTTGTTGCCCGACCAGCCCCGACCCGAGGACGATCCCGATGAGCAGCACCCCTGAGACGTTCCACGTCTACGACACGACGCTGCGCGACGGCGCGCAGCAGGAGGGCCTGAACCTCTCGGTCGCCGACAAGCTGTCGATCGCGCGGCAGCTCGACGGGCTCGGCGTCGGCTACATCGAGGGCGGCTGGCCGGGGTCGAACCCCAAGGACACCGAGTTCTTCCGGCGGGCCGCCCACGAGCTCGACCTGCAGCACGCCACGCTGGCCGCGTTCGGGGCCACCCGGCGGGCCGGCGTCGCCGCGGCCGACGACCCGCTGGTCGCCGCGCTGCGCGACAGCGGCGCCTCGGTCGTCACGCTGGTGGCCAAGTCCCACGACCGGCACGTCGAGCTCGCGCTGCGGACCACGCTGGAGGAGAACCTCGCGATGGTCCGCGACACCGTCTCCCACCTGCGCACCGAGGGGCAGCGGGTGTTCCTCGACGCCGAGCACTTCTTCGACGGCTACCGCGCCAACCGGGCCTACGCGCTCGAGGTGCTCCGCACGGCGTACGACGCGGGTGCCGAGGTCGTCGCGCTGTGCGACACCAACGGCGGGATGCTGCCGAGCTGGGTCGGTGACGTGGTCGACGACGTGCTGTCCACCGGGGTGCGGGTCGGCATCCACTGCCACAACGACACCGGCTGCGCGGTGGCGAACACGCTGGCGGCCGTGGACGCCGGCGCCAGCCACGTCCAGGGCACCCTGAACGGCTACGGCGAGCGCACCGGCAACGCCGACCTGGTCTCGGTGGTCGCCAACCTCGAGCTCAAACTCGGCCGGCCGGTGCTCCCCGAGGGCCGGCTGCGCGACGCGACCCGGATCGCGCACGCGGTCGCCGAGGTCACGAACTTCCCGCCCGCCTCGCGCCAGCCCTACGTCGGCACCAGCGCGTTCGCACACAAGGCGGGGCTGCACGCCAGCGCGATCAAGGTGGACCCGAACCTCTACCAGCACATGGAGCCCGAGCTCGTCGGCAACGACATGAGGCTGCTGATCTCGGACATGGCCGGCCGCGCCAGCATCGAGCTGAAGGGCGCGGAGCTCGGCTACGACCTGGCCTCGATGGACGAGGGCCGCGAGCTGATCACCCGGATCACCACGCGGGTCAAGGACCTCGAGTCGCAGGGGTACACCTTCGAGGCGGCCGACGCGTCCTTCGAGCTGCTGCTCGTCGAAGAGGTCGACGGGGCCCGTCCGTCGTACTTCGAGGTGGAGTCCTGGCGGGTGATCACCGACTCCAGGCCCGGCGAGGAGGCGGTCTCCGAGGCCACCATCAAGCTGCTCGCCGGGGGTGCCCGCATCATCACGACCGGCGAGGGCAACGGTCCGGTCAACGCGCTCGACCAGTCGTTGCGCGAGGCGATCGGCCAGGCCTACCCGGAGGTCGCGAAGTTCGAGCTGATCGACTACAAGGTCCGGATCCTCGACCAGGGGCACGGCACCGACGCGGTCACCCGGGTGCTCATCGAGACCACCGACGGCGTCTCGAGCTGGGTCACCGTCGGCGTCGGGCACAACGTCATCGAGGCCTCCTGGGGCGCGCTGGTGGACGCCGTCACCTACGGCCTGCGCCGCAACGGCGCCTAGCGACCGGGCCTCAGCCGACCGCCACCACCACGGCGGCCAGCGCCAGCAGGGCGGCCACCGACCCGGTGGCCCACCGGGGACGGGGCACCAGCTTCTCCACGGCGATGAGGAGCGCGACGACCGCCATCCACCCCAGGCTCATCAGGCCGAGCGCGACCAGGGCCGCCATCAGTCCCCAGCAGCAGCCCACGCACCACAGCCCGTGCACCGCGCCCATCCGCAGGGCACCGAGCCGGCCGTCGCGCCAGTGCTCGACGACGAAGGCGACCGGTCCGCGGCACCGGCGCAGGCAGGCGTACTTCGCGGGCGTCAGCTCGTAGGCCGCCGCGAGGGCCAGCACGCCGGCCGACACCCAGCGACCGTCCTCCTGCCAGAAGCGGGAGTCGCCGGCGACCACCTGCCCGGCCCGCAGCAGCAGGTAGCAGAGCAGTCCCGCGCTCGACCAGGCGACCAGGTAGCCGGCCACGAAGAACGCGCTGCCGGCCGGCGCGGCGGGCAGCGCGCGGGCCCTCCGCCCGCGCTGGATCGAGACGTACGTCGCGACCATCGGGGCCACCGACGGGAACATCATCGCGGCCATCATCACGACCCACGTGACCATGAAGAACACCGGCCCGCCCGGGCCCATCGTCATGTCCATGCCCCGGGTGCGGGCGACCGTGAACCACCAGGCCACGGCCGATCCCACCAGCAGCGTGGCGTACGTCGCCAGCCGCCAGCGCAGGAACGGGTCCTCGCGCCACCGGTGGCCCGACGACGCGGCGACGGCGGTGGGGCGCATCGTGCTCAGGCTGACCAGGCGAAGTCCGTGGAGAAGCCGGACTGTCCCGCCAGCGCGGGGACCAGGCCGAAGGCCTCGAAGCGGGACGCACCGGCCTTCCCGAGGGTGAGGGTGGAGCCGGCCGGGTGGAACAGGTGGGTCATCGCTGCCGCCTCGCCCGTCTCGCTGCCGAAGGGGACCACGTCGTCGACCTCGAGCGCGCCGGTGTCGCCGAGGCTCAAGGCGTGGTGCCCGTCCTGGCTCTCGAACCGCATCGGCACCCGGAGCACGCCGAGCTGCTCGCCGACCAGCGGCACCAGTCCGGCCATCGGGCCGCCGAGCGCGCCGCCGAACACCGCTCCGAGCTTGCCGGCCTGCTCCTCGCTCGCGGCCTCGTCGACGAGCACGCCGAGACGCCAGTTGCCCTCGTGCATGAACCGCGGCGTGTCCGCGCAGGCCGCGAGCGTCAGGCCGCCCACGTCGACGCCCTCGATCTCCCCGGTGTCGATGTGGAAGACCAGGACGACGGTGCAGCGGTCCTTGTTGGCGCCGAGGTCGAACGACGCCGTGCAGGGGCAGACCAGGTCGCAGGTGCAGTTCTCGAAGTAGCGGCCAGCGATGTTCCAGGACATGTCGGTTCTCCCGTCGTCCCCCGGCACCTCCCAGCATCTGTCGGGCCGCGGGGCCTGTACATAGCCCCTGGGGGCGGTCTCGCCCCGGGGCGGCTCAGCCCAGCCGCAGGTACGGCGCGGGGTCGATCGCCGAGGCCGGGCCGCCGCCCGCGCGGCGCACCTCGAAGTGCAGGTGGCAGCCGTCCGGTGCGCCCTGGTCGTTCGCCCGGGCGACCAGCCGGCCGGGGCGCACGAGGTCGCCGGGGGCGACGTACACCCTGCGCACGTGGCCGATCAGCACGTCCACGCCGCTGCGGGCCCGGATCCGGAACGCGTAGGGCCCGTACGCCGCACCGGGTGCACCGGACGACGCCGGGTCCACGACGCGACCCCGGACGTTGCTGTTCAGCCGGGTGCCGCACGGCATCGCCACGTCGATGCCGTGGTGGAAGCCGCGGCGTCCCGGGCAGCGCCGGTCGTGCGCGTAGTACGGCGCGACCGTGCAGCCGTAGCCGATCATCACCCGGTGCCGGCCGGCGAACCACGGGCTGGTGTGCAGCCGGTGGTCGGAGGAGTAGAACCGCCAGCGTGGGTCGCGGTCCTCGCGGGCCGCCGACGGCACCGCGGTCAGCCCGGCGAGCAGCACGACCAGGAGGGCGAGGACCAGCGCACGCAGCCGCATGGGCAGCAGCCTAGGACTAGGGTCGTCCCAGGAGACCGGTCGAGGTGCGGAGGGCATCCGATGGCAGACGTGAGGCAGCACAAGATCCTGCTCGACGAGGACGAGATGCCGCGGCGCTGGTACAACGTGCTGCCCGACCTGCCCACCCCGCCGCCGCCGGTGCTGCACCCAGGCACCGGGCAGCCCGTCGGTCCCGAGGACCTGGCGCCGCTGTTCCCGAGGGAGCTGATCCTGCAGGAGGTGTCCGGCGACCAGTACGTCGACATCCCCGAGGAGGTGCAGGACGTCTACCGGCTCTGGCGGCCGAGCCCGCTGTTCCGCGCGCACCGGCTGGAGAAGGCGCTCGGCACGCCGGCCCGGATCTACTACAAGTACGAAGGCGTCTCGCCGGCCGGCTCCCACAAGCCGAACACCGCGGTGCCGCAGGCCTACTACAACGCGCGGGCCGGCATCAGGAAGCTGACCACCGAGACCGGGGCCGGCCAGTGGGGCACGGCGCTGGCGTTCGCGTGCGCGCAGTTCGACCTCGAGTGCGAGGTGTGGCAGGTGCGGGCGTCGTACGACCAGAAGCCCTACCGCAAGATGATGATCGAGACGTTCGGCGGGACGGTGCACCCGAGCCCGTCGGACCTGACCGCCGCCGGCCGCGCGATCCTCGCGGAGCACCCCGACTCGACCGGCTCCCTGGGTATCGCGATCAGCGAGGCCGTGGAGAGGGCGGCCGGTGACCCGACCACCAACTACGCCCTCGGCAGCGTGCTCAACCACGTGCTGATGCACCAGACCGTCATCGGCGAGGAGGCGCTGCTCCAGCTCGCCAAGGTGGGGGAGACCCCCGACCTGCTCGTCGGCTGCACCGGCGGCGGCTCCAACTTCGGCGGCCTGATGTTCCCGTTCCTGCGGGAGAGGTGGGCCGGCCGGATGGCGCCGACCGTGCGCGCCGTCGAGCCGTCGGCCTGCCCGTCGCTCACGCAGGGCACCTACGCCTACGACTTCGGCGACACCGCCGGCATGACGCCGCTGATGAAGATGCACACGCTGGGCCACGACTTCGTGCCCGACCCGATCCACGCGGGCGGCCTGCGCTACCACGGGATGAGCCCGCTGATCAGCCACCTCTACGAGACCGGCGAGATCGAGGCGGTCGCCAAGGGCCAGTCGGAGTGCTTCGCGGCCGGCGTGCTGTTCGCCCGCACCGAGGGCATCGTGCCGGCGCCCGAGCCGACGCACGCCCTCGCGGCCGCGGTCGAGGAGGCCCTGGCCTGCAAGGAGAGCGGCGAGGAGAAGGTCATCCTCACCGCGCTCTGCGGGCACGGGCACCTCGACCTGCCGGCGTACGCCGCCTACCTGGCCGGCTCGGTCGAGGACACGTCGTGGGACGACGCCGACCTGCAGGCCGCGGTGGCGCAGGCGCTGACCCGGCTGCCGCAGCTCGCGTGAGCCGGGGCGTACGGCACGGGCGGCAGGTTGTTCACGTCCAGGCGGGTGGGCTTGGTCGCCTGCTTGGACGTGCGACCGATCGCACGTTGAGAGTCGCTGCATTGGCGGCGAAAGGACGCACCCTTGGGACCGAGCCCGCTGCGTTGGCGCGCGAGCTCTTACCGCGGCGTACTGGTTTGGTTCCTGACCGGTTTTCGGAGACCGGTCGCGCCCTAGTTGGGCAGCAGATCGTTGACCCGGCATCAGCGTCTGCCTAGGTTGATGCTTCGTCAACGAGCCGCAAGAGGGTGAATGCATTGCCTACTGGACCGCTGCACCAGCGCTACGGGGTGGGAACCCTCGGTGCCGACACGAGCGAGGACTGCCGGTGCACGATCGGTGAGGATCACAACGACTACGGCGTCCTTATGGCTGAGGTTAATTTCGGGCAGGACGACGACCAGGACGACGGCGACCGGGACAGCGATGAGACGCTCAACGTTTACGACGCGGCCGATATCTGGATGTCGCATGGAATGGACGAGGACTACACCTTCGGCTACAGCGAAGATGAGTTGCGGCGCGCCGCCGGCAGGTGACCACCACGCGGCGGTATGTGGCACCGAGCTTCGGACCACGGCGCGAGGCCTTGAATGCGGAGGGGATCTCGAGCTGCAGGTGCCTTCGATCCCCTAAGCACTAGGCTCACCGCGTGCCTGTGAACGAGTACGGCCAACCGGTCGGCGACCCGGTCCAGTGGACGCCCGGGCAGCCCCTGGGGCCGGTCACGCTCACCAGCCGCACCTGTCGGCTCGAACCCCTCGGTGACACCCACGTCCCAGCGTTGTACGCCGAACTCTGCGTCGAGTCCCCCACGGAGTTCTGGAGGTACATGTCCGTCGGTCCTCTCGTGGACCGTGAGACCTTCGCGGTGCACCTCGACACGCTGCGCGCACGCCTTCGACGTCGCCGGTGTGCGCGGGTATGAATAGAAGTGCGATTCTCATAAGAGGCCTTCGCGCCGTGCAGCGGCGCGCCTCGGCTTCGGCTGCGAGGAGACAATCCACAATGTCTTGGTCTACAGGGGCCGCAGCCGCGACACCGCCTGGTTCGCGATCACCGATGACGACTGGCCGCGCACCAAGGCGGCCTTCGAGACAGGTGACTGGACCCGGCCACTTCGACTCGGACGACCGCCAGCGGCAACCTCTGCGGGCATTGCCGGCCCCGCAGGTTCTTGGCGTGACCGGTCAGGGCTCGCGCCGGTGAGGACCTTCCTCGGACTCGGAGGCGCCACTCGCCGGCGCGGCCGGTTGATCGCAGACGCCCCGAACTCGAGCCTGACCCGCATCAGGGTCGCCATCCTGGGACTGGTCGTCGTGGTCGCGATCGGCACCGTCGGCTACATGGCGCTCGGGTTCACCCTGCTCGAGGCCGTCTACCAAACCGTGACCACCGTGGCCACGGTCGGCTTCCGGGAGGTCCACCCGCTCAACCCCGTCGGGCAAGTCTTCACCATCGGCCTCATCATCCTCGGCGCCGGCACGGTGCTCTACAGCCTCGGCCTGCTGGTCGAGGCGTTCACCGAGGGACATCTTCGACAGCATCTGGAGAGGCGACGCATGGACCGGGAGATCGAGCGGATGCGCGGCCACGTGATCATCTGTGGCTTCGGCCGAGTCGGACGCGCGGCCGCGGACAGGCTGTTGGCGACCGGCGAGGACGTCGTCGTGGTCGACCGCGACGAGACCCGGCTCGCCGGGGTCGAGACCGCCTACCTCGTCGGCGACGTCACGGGCGACGAGGTCCTGCTACGGGCAGGCATCCACAACGCCAAGGCCTTGATCGCGACGCTCGAGAACGACGCCGACACGGTCTACCTGACCCTCTCCGCCCGTGCCCTCGCCCCCGATCTCGTCATCGTCGCCCGGGCTCGAACAGTGGACTCGAAGGAGAAGCTGCTCCTCGCTGGGGCAACGCGTGCCGTAAACCCCCAGATGATGGGCGGCCGACGACTCGCCACCTTCGCGCTGCAGCCACACGTGACCGACTTCATCGACCTCGCCATGCATGACCAGAATCTCGACTTCCAGATCAGCGAGGTGGAGGTGGTCCCGGGGTCACCGTACGACGGACGCACGCTGGCCGATCTCGATCTCGCCGGTCGCACTGGGGCGAACCTCCTGGCCCTGCGCCAACCCGGCGCCCATGAGTTCACGCCCAGCCCGAGCCTGTCGACCACCCTGTGCGCAGGCGCCGTGCTCATCCTGTTCGGCAGTCGCCGGCAGACGGCCGATCTTGCCCGGCTCCTCGGTCCGTGATGTTGTCGGGCCCAGATGGGTAAGTCCGAGGGGCAGGCCCGGTGTGGCGGCTGTGTTGAGCTGCGAAGGTCCAGAGTCGGCGTTGGATGCCTGCTCGAACCTGGAAGCCCGCGGAGACGCCGATCTGGACGCGACCGAAGTGAAGAACGAGGAGGGAGTCCGATTCCTACGTCACCGCTGTGCCCCCGGCTAAGGCCCTCGCCGCGATGCCCGGTCCAGACGCGGGGTCGCCCAAGGGCTGCGCGCGAGGTGTCACGACATCGACCCCCGCTTACCGACTCAGGCTCTGTCTACTAGTTCCCCCCACCCGCCGCCCCAGCCGCCTTTGACCGGCACCCCAGCGCTCACCGCGCTTCCGGGCGTCGGCCTTCTGCGACCGCACGGACCTCCATATGTCCAGGCCGCTCTTTGTGTCGCCCAACTTGCGCCGCCGATAGTCGACCAACGCCGCGACGAGCAGCGCCACGACGATGACCGCGCCGATAGCGATGAGGAAGTTCATGCCGCATCCCTCTTCCTGAGACAGCCCTCTTCATCATGCGCCGCGCACGGAGGGCCTGCCACTGGCGTGGTGGGGTGGTCGACACCACCGGACAGCACCCAGAAGGGTGGATCTGCCGCAGAGACCGGTGCGACACTGCCGCCATCCGCACATCCTTGATCGCGCGTCACGACCCCAGGGACAGACCCAGTACCAGCGGGCGTTCCAAAGCCGGACTCACGGCACGCTATCCGCGGCATGTCTGCAAGCCATTCCGCGCGGAGAGGCACTCAACCGGATCGAACTGCTGACTGCAGGGTGTATGGCAAGGCGAAGTCGGTCTCATGTGCGCGCCCGTGACCTTGGTCATCGAGATGGGGTCGTAGTGTCCTTCTGGACTGTCGCCATGAGGGCATCGTGTGGTGAAAGGGCTCTTGCCCGGCGAGAGGTACCGCAGAAGGTGATGCTCCCGGTTTCGGCGTGACTCTCTCCAGGTTCCACCAGGGCCCGAATGACCTGAGGAGGTCGCCATGCGAGCACTATCCAGTATCCAGAAATTGCACCACGGGACCCCGGCTCGCGACGGACCTGCCGCCCGGGTCGCGTATCCGGTCGGCCGCTTTGCCCTGCACTATGTGGAGATGTGCGGCGTGATGTGCGTAGGAGCCATCGTCCTGAGCGTGCTGTTCTTCGGGGCGGCGGGACTGCTCGGATTCACCGACCTTCCCCAACAGGCACCCGCGCTGTCGGTCCTGGTCATTGCTATCAACCTGTCCTTTCCGATGGCCGCCTGGATGCGCTTCAGGGGCATGGGCTGGCGGCCAACCCTGGAGATGTCAGGGTCCACGATGCTGACCGGGCTGCTGCTCATCGCGGCCTACTGGCTGGGCATTGTCGACAAGAGCAGTCTGGTCGAAGTGCAGACCAGCCTGGCGTGCCCGCTGATGCTCGCCGTCATGCTTTTGCGCTTCAACTTCTACTCGGGCCACCACGAGGCGCACGCGGCTTGACAGCCCAACATCTTCACGGGATGGCGGCTGGCCTGGCGTTGGTCGCGATGTTGCGGGCACGATGCAAGGGCGCGTACTGGTACTTCATGAAGGCCCGCATCCGCTCGTCGGCAGATCCCGTAAAGGGTGGCGTCCAGTACCGCCAGCAGTACCTGGCCAAGAACCCGAAAGGCTACCAGTGCCACTCGACGACCGGCGTGCCGTTCCCCGAGGACGTGTAGCCGACGCGGTCGTGCGTCTGACCATACCGAGCCACTCCCGTGCGACTGCACATACGCGGCGCGGGGGTCAGCTGGTGCGTTTCCGCTGACGGCCAGGCGGCACGCGCGAAGCATCGCCGGGTGACCAGGACCAACGCCTCTGGTCAGCGCTGCCCCCGTGGAGGACCGTCGTCCTAGGGCGCGATGCCCGGGGTGGGCGCGCCCGGAGGAGGGCCACCATGGCAACCCCCGTCAACCATCCGTCACAGCACCCGGGCCGGCTGCCCGGTGCGAGAACCGCGGGCATCACCTCGAGTCAGGCACTGCTTGCCTGCGGCATCCTCTACGCGCTGCTCTACCCGATCGTCAACGATGTGATCGCAGCAACGATGTACGACGGCTACAGCCGCATGTCCCAGGCAGTCAGCGAGCTGTCTGCCGTCGGCGCTCCGTCGAGAGCCTTCCTCACTGCGACAGGTCCGCTCTTCAACATGTCGCTGATCGCCTTCGGGGTCGGAATCTGGGCCTCCGCAGAAGGCAAGCGTTCGATACGGATCGCCGGGGCCCTCGTGGTCGCCCACGGCGCCATGGGCTTCCTGTGGCTCTTCGCTCCCATGTCCGATCGCGACGTGATTGCTGCCGGCGGGGCGACGTCGGCCGACAGCATGCATCTGGTCCTCTCAGCGGCAACCGGCCTCTTCGTGGCCGCGTACGTGGCCACGCTCGCGGTTGGATTCGGATGGCTCTTCCGCCTCTACTCGGTACTCACGATCGCCACCGCACTCGTCTTCGGGATGCTCAGCGGGCAGGTCCAGCAAGTCGAAGCCGGAGAGCCGACGCCGTACATGGGCCTGCTCGAGCGCATCGGTATCGGGGCCTGGTTGCTGTGGCTCGCCGTCGTCGGGATCATCCTCCTGCGAGCCGGTCAGACGACCCAGGAGTCGGCCAGGACGCCGAGGTAGTCGTAAGCGCGAGCGCGACCTTGATGGACGCTCTACCGGGCGTCGCAGTCCTGGTCCGCGAGACGGCGCTCCAGGAACTCCTGGTCGAAGCGCTTCCTGACCGTCGCCGTCGCGCCCCTCGCCTTCTTGCTCCCCGGCCTCCCAACCGCGGCGGCCTCCGCTGACGCCCGGCCGTGCGTGACAAGCACTGAGTACCAGGCCGTGCACCGTGGAATGCTCAAGCGCGAGGTCATCCGGATCTGGGACGGCCGCGGAACGGTCGCCGAAGGCGGGCGGTTTTACCGCGCATGTTCTGGGGGGGTTTGTGGGTGTCGACTACAGCGTCAAGGTTCCCGCACGGGTGCTTGGCAAGTGGCGCGCCGCGCACTGACTCAGTGTCGCGCTCTCGCGCCAACCGCGGCGGCCCCAATCCCGACCAACGTCATAGTGTCCGGAAGGTTGCACTTGCATGCGACGCCGTTGTCGGCGACGAGGGTCACGAGCCGCACCCGCGCGCGGAGCGATGCGCGATGGAAGTCCGAAGCGGGAGCACGGGTCAGCCCGCGAGCACCCGCAGGAACCGACGGTCCCCGGCGGTAGGTTCGGCGCATGGCCGAGCTGCACGACCTGACCGCCCTCGAGCAGGGGTCCGCGATCCGGGCGGGCGAGGTGTCCTCGGCCGAGCTGGTCGAGCACTACCTCGCCCGGATCGAGCGGCTCTCCGACACCGTGGGCGCGTTCGTCACGGTCACCGCCGAGGCCGCGCGGTCCGCCGTCCCGCGCGGCCCGGGCCCGCTCGTCGGTGTCCCCACCGCGGTCAAGGACCTCAACACCACCGCCGGCGTGGTCACCGAGTTCGGCTCGGCCACCATGAAGGGCTACGTCCCCGACGTCTCCGACGAGGTGGTGCTCCGCCTCGAGCGCGGCGGCCTGGTCAGCCTCGGCAAGACCAGCACCCCGGAGTTCGGCTCGCCCTGCTACACCGAGCCCGACAACGCCCCGCCGGCCCGCACCCCGTGGGACCTCGACCGGATGGCCGGCGGGTCGAGCGGCGGCGCCGCGGCCGCGGTCGCCGCCGGCCTGGTCCCGCTCGCGCAAGGCTCCGACGGCGGCGGGTCGATCCGGATCCCGGCGAGCTGCTGCGGGCTGGTCGGCCTGAAGCCGTCGCGCGGCCGGGTCAGCGGCGGCCCGATGTACGGCGACCCCGTCGGCCTGGGCACCGCCGGCCCGCTGGCCCGCACCGTGCGGGACGCCGCCGCGCTGCTCGACGTGCTCGCCGGCCCCGCGGTCGGCGACCCGTTCTGGGCACCGCCGCCGCCGACGTCGTTCCTCGCCGCCTGCGACGTCGAGCCGGGCCGGCTGCGGGTCGCCCGGTTCCGCACCCCGGTGATCGCCGACGCCCCGCTGCACCCGGCGGTCGTGGACGCCTACGAGTCCGCGACCCGGCTGCTGGTCTCGCTCGGGCACGACGTCGAGGAGATCGACGTACCCGTGCCGCCGGAGGCGGTCGCGACGTTCGAGACCTGCTGGGCCGTCCTCACGGCGCTCTCGGCCGCCCCGCCCGGGACCGAGCACCTGCTCCGCCCGTTGACGGCCTGGCTGCAGGAGCGCGGCCGCGCGGTGTCCGGGCCGGAGTTCGGCCTGGCGGTGGGGGAGGCCCGGCGGATCGCGTCGCGCGCGGTCCGGACCCTGGCGCCGTACGACGCGGTGCTGACCCCCACGCTGGCGCAGCCGCCGCTGCGGATCGGGGAGATCCGCGACGACGCCGACCCGGCGCGGGACTTCGAGAACCAGAAGGCCTTCACGCCCTGGACGTCGGCGTGGAACCTCACCGGCATGCCCGCGGTCTCGCTGCCGCTGCACGTGAGCGAGGACGGGCTGCCGGTCGGCGTGATGCTGGCCGGCCGTCCTGCCGAGGAGCACGTGCTGCTGGGGCTCTCCGCGCAGCTCGAGGCCGCCGCGCCCTGGGCCGACCGCACGCCGCCCTGCTGGTGAGCCGGGACTGGGTGGCCGACCTAGCGCCGCTCGGGCTCGCCCCGGTCGAGGAGATCGGGTCCGGCATGGAGGGCACGGTGATCCGGCTCGAGGGCGACCTGGTGGCCAAGGTCTGGCACGCCGCAGCTCCCGACGACCTGGCCGTGCGGCAGGCGTTCTACGCCGACGTCGCGGACGCGCTGCCGCTGCGGACCACCCGGATCCTCGACGTGGTCCGGGTCGGCGACCGGTGGGCCAGCATCGAGCCGCTGCTGCACGGCATCCCGCTGGCCGGGCCGCCGACGGACCTCGCGGCCGACGCGGTGGCCGACGTGCTCGCCGCGCTCGGCGCCGCGACGCCGACGCCGGCCATGACCACGCTGGGCGCGTTGCCCGGGGAGCCACCGCTCGACGTGTCCGGCGGCTTCGAGGACGGGCTCGCCGACCTGGTCGAGCGTCGCGCGAACGACGTGCTCGCCACCGCGGTGCCGGGCCTCCCGGCCGCGTCCGTGGCGGCCGCGGTGCGAGCCCTCCCGCCGGCGCCGGCTGCTCTGGTGCACGGCGACCTGATCCCGGCCAACGTGCTGCTCGACGACACCGGGCGTCCGTCGGCGGTGATCGACTTCGGCTTCCTGACCACCGTCGGCGACCCGGCCTTCGACGCGGCGGTGACGGCCAGCATCTTCGACATGTACGGCGACGCGGCGCGGTCGACCGAGGCCCGGCTCGACGCGCGCCTCGGCGTCGACCCGCGTCGTGCGGCGGTGCACCGCGCGGCGTACGCCGTGGTCACCGCGACCTGCTTCAGCCCCACCGGAGACGACGGGCACTTCCGCTGGTGCGTCGCGATGCTCGGTCGCGACGACGTGCGGGCCGCGCTCTCCTGACCTGCTGGGAGTGACCTGTCCTCAGGGCGCGTCGACGACCCGCAGCGCCAGCGTCGGGCAGGTGCGGGCCGCCTCCCGGGCCAGCCCGAGCAGCTCGCGCGGCACCTCGCCCTCGACGACCGGGTAGCCCCACTCGTCGAGCGAGATCAGCTCGGGCAGTACCTCGAAGCACAGCCCGCGCCCCTGGCAGGCCGGCCAGTCCACCCGTAGCCGGGCGGTCATCGTCGGCTCCGCGGGCCGGGGAGCGCGTCGGCGTGCCGGTAGGTGCAGTCGCCGGCCGCGTGGGCGTCCAGCTCCTCGCCGAACAGCGCCAGCATCGACCGCACCATCCGGGCCGTGCCGTCCGGGTGCGCGCAGGCGCCGCGCCCGGTGACCGTCCGGGTGAGCTCGCCGACCCGCGCGGAGACGTCCACGCCCTCGTCGAGGGCCCGCACGCCGTCGGTGAGGGCGGGCAGCCCGTTGCGGCACGGCCCGCACCGGCCGGCGGACTGCCCGGCGAGGTAGGCCGTGACGGCCGCCGTCCGGTGCACCGGGCAGTCGCCGGCGGCGAGGGGCAGCACCACACCGGCGCCCAGCGTGAGACCCGCAGCCGCCATCCCGGTCCGGGACAGCGTGAGGTCCCGCAGCGCACCGGGCGCCGCCCAGGTGCCGTGGTAGCCGCCGACCAGCACCGGCCGGTCCAGCACCGGCTCGTCGAGCAGGTCGCGCCAGGGCGTGCCGTGCGTGGCCTCCACCACGACCGGCCGGCCGCTCTCGCCACCGATCGTCAGCAGCCGGGACCCGGGCTCGTCGGCGGTCCCCGAGGTGCGGTACGACGCGGAGCCGGCGCCCAGCAGCAGCGCGACGTGCGCGAACGTCTCGGCGTTGGACAGCAGGGTCGGCCGGCCCCGGTAGCCGGCCCGGGCCTCGGGAGCCCACGCCGTCACGGGCAGGTTCGGGCGCCCGGACAGCAGCTCGATGACGGCGCGGCCCTGCCCGGCGACGAACCCGGGGTCGGTGGTGTGCAGCCGCCAGCGGAGCCGTTCGCCGTCCTGCACGCGCTCGGCGACCGCCCGGCGCAGCGCGGCGGCCACCCCCGGCCGGTCGCCGGGCAGCACCACGTGGACCCGTCGGGTGCCCAGGGCCCGGGCGCACAGGGCCGCGCCGTCCAGCACCAGGTGCGGGCGGGTCAGGGCCAGCGCCGCGTCCTTGAAGCTGGCGGGCTCGCCCTCGCTGACGTTCACCACGACCTCGCGACGGCGACCCGCCTCCGCGGCGGTGCGCAGCTTCGTCGCGAACGGGAAGCCGGCCCCGCCGCGGCCGCGGACGTCGGCCCCGGCCAGGTCCTCGACGAGCCCGTGCAGGGACGGCCGGGCGAGCGGCCCGGCGCGGTGCCGGTGCCGGCCGAGCGACGGGTCGGCCACCAGGTCGCGCAGCAGGAAGGGCCCGGAGCGGACGTCCAGGAGCGGGCCGCCCGGACCACCGGAGGGACGGACCCGCAGCACCGGGTTCACCGGTGGCCGCCGGTGACGAGCAGGCCGTTCACGGCCGCCGTACGGCGGCGGCGGACCGAGCGCCGGCGGAGCCCGGCGAGCCGGACCAGGACGGCCAGGGCCACGGCCGCGACGCAGGCGAGACCCGTGACGCGCGCCCAGCCCTGGCCGGCGTCGGTGCCGATGCCCTGCCCGTGCAGCACCGAGACCGCCCAGCAGGCGTAGGCCGACAGGTGCAGGACCCGCCAGCTGCGGTGCGACAGGCGGGCGCGCAGCAGGCTGGAGAGCACCACGACCGCGACCAGGTCCAGGGCCACCGTGCCGAGCCCCAGCCACAGCGGCTGGTACGTCGCACCGACCGGCACGAACGCCTGCCACCAGCGGATGTCGACGTACTCGTCGACCACGGCCGTCGCGACGTGCACCACGAGGAGGACCGTCGAGACCAGGGCCAGGTTGCGGTGGAAGGACTGGGTCAGGAACCGGGGCACCCGGGACCCGGCGTCGCCCCGGGTGGCCAGGACGCCGAGCACCGTGGTCAGCGTGAGCAGCACCAGCAGGACGACACCGGTCCCGCGGTTGGCGTACCAGAGGAACGGTCCGTGCAGCATCAGGTTCTCCTTACGTCGGTGGTGGGGGCGTCGGCGGGTGCCGGCCACGAGCCGGTGCGGCTCACCGAGCCCTCCCGGCCGACGAGCCGGGCGCTGACGCCGTGGTCGTCGAGCCACGGCACCGCCGCCGGGCCCAGGACCAGGGCGGCGGTGGTCGCGACGTTGGCGGCGACGCAGGTGGGTCCGGTGGCGGTCACGGTGCGCCAGTGCTCGTCGGCCGGCCGGCCGGTGCGCGGGTCGACCAGGTGGTGCCGCTCGCCGTCGCGGGTCCGCCAGCGCCGGACCAGGGTGCTGGAGGTGGCCAGGCCGCCACCGTCGATCGCCACCACCTCGGCGGGTCCGGGGTCGTCGGGGCGCTCGGTGACCCGGACCGTCCAGGCCGGTGCCGGCCCGTCCCCGGGGTCGTCGGGCCCGTCGATGCGCACGTCGCCGCCCAGGCTGACCAGGACGTGCCCGCCGATCGCGTGCACGACCCCGGCCGCGACCAGGTCGGCGGCCCAGGCCTTGGCGGTGGCACCGAGGTCCAGGGCGCACCCCGCGGGCACGCGAAGGGCTCCCTCCGGGTCGGTGCGGATCTCCCGCCACCGGTCGGTGGTGGGCTCGGCAGCCCGGCCCGCGAACGGGGGCCGGCGCTGCTGGACGACGCGCAGGTCGGCGTCGTACCCGATCCGCACCAGGGTGCGGCCCAGGCAGGGGTCCACCAGGCCGCCGGTGCTGGCCGCTGCCTCCACGGCGACCCCGACCGCGCTGACCAGCAGCGGGTCGACCTCGGTCCACCGTCCCGGACGGGCGTTGGCCCGGGTGAGGTCGGAGTCCCGGAAGCGGCTGCAGGTGCGGTCCACCTCGGCGAGCACGCTCTCGGCCACCCGACGGGCCTCGTCGAGCCGCCGGCCGTCCCCGGTGGCGAGGTGCACGTAGGTGCCGAGCGCCCGCCAGCGCGCGGCCGGAGCGACGGCGGCGCCGGGGGCGGTGGGTGCGTGGCCGGGCACGGGACTCAGGAGCCGCTGCTCGGGGCGGGCGCCGGCGCCGGAGCCGGCGCGGGCTTCGGGGCGGGCGCCGGGGCGGGCTGCGGGGCGGGCTGCGGCGGGGACGGCGCACGGGTCACCGGTCCGCGCCCCGACGAGCCGGACGACGGCGCCGGGGGGACGTACGACGGGGTGCTGACCGGCGCACCCGCGCCGGCGGACGCCACGCCGGGGGCGCTGGCCCGGTGCACCACCACGGTGTGCACGACCGTGCGCCGGGGCCGGTCCTTCACCACGGTGACCACCCTGCTCCACGGGATGCGCTGGGCGGCGCGGCCGGCAGCGGCCCGCACCGACGCGGCCCGGAAGGCGTCGGCCTCCTCGCGGGCCTGCGTGTCCAGCGCGGAGCGGTGCGCCGCGACACCGGTCACCGCGCCGGTCGCGGCCACGGTGCCGAACGTGGCGGCGCCGGTGAGCAGCGCGAGCAGGTTCTTCGAGCGGTCCCGGGAACGGGCGGTGTAGCGCATCAGCGTCCTCCACGAGGGGGGTGTGGTCCGCCGAGTGTGGACGAGCGCCGGAAAAGGGGGCCTCATGCCGATGTTAAGAGCAGGTCAGGAATCCCGTGGTCCTTAGGGAAGGCTTGACGTTCCCACGACGCGGCCATAGGGCCGGCGGGCCGAGACTGCCGGGGACGCACCCACGCAGCACCGAACGGGAGTCCTCATGCGAGTGTCCAGCACGATCGTCGGCCTGGTCGGCGCGGCGGCCGGCGTCGGCGCCGCGGTCACCGGCTACCACCACGTGGCCGCGGTCGACGCGCAGCCGCCCTCCTCGACCACCGCCCTCCCGGCGGTCGGTCGTCCGCTCCCGGCACCCCCGACCCGGATCCGGGTCCGGCTGGCCGGCTGCCGGCCTCCCGCGCGGCTGGTGCACGGCGCCTGCGTCACGACGGTGACCCGCATCCGCGTGGTCCACGACCCGGCGCCGGCCCCGCAGCCGGCGGCCCCCGCGGCCCCCGCGGCCGTCGCTCCCGTGCCTGCCGCGGTCCGGCCCACCGCGAGCAGCCCCGCCCCGGCCGCCGCACCGCGTCACGGCGACGACCACGGGGACGACCACGGGGACGACCACGGGGACGACCACGGCGACGACCACGGCGACGACCACGGCGACGACCACGGCGACGACTGACCCGCGCCGGCTACTCCGACGCGGGGACCACCGGCATCCGGACCTCCACCACGGCGCCCCGGTCCGGCGCGGTCCGGATGCTCGTCCGGCCGCCGAACCCGTCCACCGTGCGCCGCACGATCTGCAGGCCGAGGCCGGTGAATCCCGGGCGGTCGGCGGGGGCGTGCGACCGGTCGGGGATGCCCGGCCCCCGGTCCTCGACGACCAGCCGCACCGCTCCGTCGACCGGCTCGAGCGTGATCGCGAACGCGGTGCCCTCGGGGGTGTGCGCGAAGACGTTGTCCACCAGGATGTCGAGCAGGTCACGCAGGTCCCCGGGGTCGACCGCGACCCGGGGAACCGCGGGGGAGAGGTGCACGGTGACCGCACGGTCCTGGTCGTCGGCGAGCGCCGACCAGAACGCCACCCGGTCGCGGACCACCGGGCCCGGGTCGCAGGACGTCGCCATGTCGTGCCGCAGCGGCTGCCGGGCCTCCTTGACGATCGCGTCGATGGTGCGCTGCAGGTGACCGATGTGCTGCTGGAGGCGCTCGGCGATCTCGCCCTGCTGCACGGCCTCGGCGTCCAGCCGCAGGGCGGTCACCGGGGTGCGGAGCCGGTGGGACAGGTCGGCCACCGCGGCGCGCTCGGCCGCGAGGAGCTCGGTGATCCGCTCGGCCAGCCGGTTCAGCGCGACCCCGAGCTCCTGGGTCTCCGGAGGACCGTCGGGCACCGCGCGGGCCGCCAGGTCGCCGCCCCGCAGCCGGTGCGCCACGTCGGCCAGCGCCGTCACCGGGGTGCTCACCCGACGGCCGAGGCGGTCGGCGATCACGATCGCGACGAGCAGGAGCAGCGTGCCGAGCAGCCCGATCCCGATCCAGGCCCGGGTCACCCCGTGGTGCAGGACCTGGGCGGACACCGTCGTGCGCACGACGTCGGTGCCGGCCCCGTTCACCACCGGCACCAGGATCTCGGCGCCGGAGCGGCTGGTGCGGGTGAAGGCGTTGCCCGCCCGGGCGCGGCGCACCGACGGGTCGCGGGCCAGGCCGGGAGCGGCCGCGCCGAGGACCGTCCCGTCCGCGGTCAGCACGCTGGTCCGCGCCGGTCCCCGCTCGTCGACCGCCGTGACCAGCGGACCGAGCCGCGGGTCGTCCTGCAGGCTGGAGACCAGGATCGCCACGTTGCGGGCCTCCTGGTTGGCGCCGGCCATCCCGCGGTCCTCGGCCATCGTGCGCACCAGCAGGCACAGCGGGATCACGAACGCCAGGACGACCGCTGATGTCGTCGCCGCCACCAGCCAGGCCACCCGGCGCCGCATCAGGTCCCGCCGTCGGTGCGCGGGTCCACCAGGCGCACGCCCACCCCGCGCACCGTGTGCAGGTAGCGCGGCTCGGCCGCCGACTCCCCGAGCTTGCGACGCAGCCAGGACAGGTGCACGTCGACGGTGCGCTCGCCGCCGCCGAACGCCTGCTGCCACACGTCGGAGAGCAGCTGCCGCTTGGACATCACCTGGCCGGCGTGCGAGGCCAGCGCGAGCAGCAGGTCGAACTCCTTGCGGGACAGGTCGACCGGCTCACCGGCGAGCCGCACGCTGCGGGCCCGCGGGTCCAGCTCGAGCTCGCCCACGACGACGGTCGCGTCCGGGGTGCTCGCGGTCCCGCGCCGCAGCACCGCCCGCATCCGGGCCGCGAGCTGGTCGAGGCCGAACGGCTTGACCACGTAGTCGTCGGCACCCGCGTCGAGCGCCCGCACGATCGTCGCGTCGTCGTCCTGCGCGGTGATCACGATGACCGGGGTGTCGCCGAGGCCGCGCAGCATCGCGAGGACCTGCAGGCCCTCGAGGTCGGGCAGCCCGAGGTCGAGCAGCACCACGTCCGGCTCGGCCTTGGCCGCCACCTCGAGCGCGGCGAGCCCCGACTCGGCGGTGGTCACGACGTACCCGCGGTCGCGCAGGCCGCGCGACAGGGCCATCCGGATCCCCGGGTCGTCCTCGACGACCAGGATGCTCGTCATGGCGGCACGCTACGCCTGCCCGGCTGGCCCGGGGGACGAACCGGTGGGAGAGTGCGCAGATGACCAGACGGTCGCTCGTCCTCGGGGTGCTCGCCTGGGTCGCCGTGGTGATCTCGGCCTCCGCGGTCACCTGGGCGGTCATCGACGCCGCCGGCCAGCAGGTGCTGTCCGCCTCGGACGTGCCCCCGCAGGCGGCGACGCCCGCGGAGCCGCCGGTGCCCACCGCGTCGACCGGCACGATCCGGCCCTCGCCGCGGGCGTCCGCGACCCGGTCACGGACGGCCGGTCCCGTGCCCACGAGGACGGCGTCCCCGTCCCCGTCCCCGTCGGCGCCCACGCCCCGGCGTTCCCCGTCGGGACCGCCCTCCCCGACCGGGCAGAGCGCCCCGCCCGCCTCGCAGCAGCGCACCTGGCAGGGCCCGGCCGGGTCGGTGGCCGTGCGCTGCTCCGGCACCAGCGCATCGCTCCAGTCGGCCAGCCCCAGCGACGGCTACCGCGTCGAGGTCGGGTCCCGCGGACCCGGCGAGGTGGAGGTGAGGTTCCGGGCCGACGAGCGGGAGGTCAAGGTGCGCGCGGAGTGCGTCGCGGGCACGCCACGGTTCTCCACCGAGAACCGGGGCGGCGAGCGCTCCGACGACTGAGCGGGTCAGACCGCCAGCAGGCGCTCGCACTCGGCGACCAGGCGCGCGCGCAGCGGCGCCCCGCGGTCGGCGAAGGCGCGCTGGGCCGCGGCGTACTCCACCTTCCCGGCCGCGGTCTCGACCCGCACCGGTGCGTACCCCAGCCCCGACAGGTCGTACGGCGACGCGCGCATGTCGAGGACCCGGATGTCGCGGGCGAGCTCGAAGCAGTCGGCCACCAGGTCCGAGCAGACCAGCGGCGAGAGCCGGTAGGCGTGCTTGTAGAGGTCCATCCCGGCGTGCAGGCAGCCCGGCTGCTCGAACTGCGGCCGGTCGTCGCTCGCCGGCTGCAGCGTGTTGCGCGGCCGGGCGTCGTCGGTGAAGAACCGGAACGCGTCGAAGTGCGTGCAGGAGATCCGGTGCGACTCGACCACCGCGTCGGTCCCGCCGCCCCCGAGCCGCAACGGCCAGGAGGCGTGCCGCACGTCGTCCTGGGGGGAGCCGGTAGACCATCGCCCACTCGTGCATCCCGAAGCAGCCGAGCTGGGCCGGCCGGGCGGCGGTGGCGCGCAGCAGCCGGTGCAGCGTGGTCAGCAGCACCCGCTGCGAGTCCAGGTGCTCGCGGGTGACGGCGGCGACGCCGGACTCCCGGGTGGTGGAGACCTCGTACCCCTTCAGCCCCGCGTACGACGCCCCGTCGGCCAGCCCGGTCCCGAAGCCCGGGTGCCAGCGCCGCAGCGCCGCGGGACGCTGCGCGTAGTAGCCGAACAGGAAGTCCTCGACCGGGTGCGCCACGCCGGCCGCGCGCCGCGCGAGGTGCGGCTGGACCCACGCGTCGACCCGGGTCTCGTGCGCGGCACGACGGGCCGACCAGGTGGGCTCGTCGAGCACCAGGTCGCAGGCGGGAGGCAGGGTTTGCACAGGGACCAGGGTAGGCACCAGCACGCACCGTCGCCGCCGGTAGGCTCACCAGGTGCGTATCGCAAGGTTCACCACCGGTGACGAGCCCCAGTACGGCGTGATCACGGGGGACGTCGACGACCTCGGCATCCCCGACGAGGACGCGAAGATCGTCGCCCTCGCGGGTGACCCGTTGTACGTCGGCCTCCAGCTGACCGACACCGAGCTCGACCTGGCGGCGGTGCGGCTGCTCGCGCCGGTGATCCCGCGCAGCAAGGTCGTCGGGATCGGCAAGAACTACGCCGCCCACGCCGCGGAGATGGGCGGTGACGTCCCGTCCGAGCCGCTGATGTTCCTCAAGCCGAACACCTCGGTGGTCGGGCCCGGCGACCCGGTGTTCTACCCCCGGCAGTCCTCCGAGGTGCACTACGAGGGCGAGCTGGCGGTCGTGATCGGCCGGATCTGCCGCGACGTGGCGCCCGAGCGGGTCGCCGAGGTGATCTTCGGCTACACCGTCGCCAACGACGTGACCGCGCGCGACCTGCAGCGCGGCGACGTCCAGTTCACCCGGGCCAAGGGCTTCGACTCGTTCTGCCCGCTGGGCCCGTGGATCGAGACCGACCTCGACACCTCCGACCTCAAGGTCACCACGCACCTCAACGGCGACCTCGTCCAGGACGGGTCCACCAAGGACATGGTCTTCGACGTCGCCGCGCTGGTCTCCTACGTCTCCTCGGTGATGACGCTGCTGCCCGGCGACGTGATCCTCACCGGCACCCCCGACGGTGTCGGGCCCATGAACGTCGGCGACGAGGTCGAGGTCACCGTCTCCGGCATCGGCTCCCTGACCAGCAAGGTGGTTTCTCGTGACTGACCCGGTGTTGGGCGACCTCGCCCCCGAAGCGGTGCGCGTGCGCTTCCCCCGTCCCCGACCGGCTTCCTGCACGTCGGCAACGCCCGCTCGGCGCTGTTCAACTGGGCGTTCGCCCGGCACTTCGGCGGCACCCTGGTGCTGCGGATCGAGGACACCGACCTCGCCCGCAACACCGAGGAGGGCTACCGCTCCGTGCTGGACTCGCTGCGCTGGCTGGGCATCGACTGGGACGAGGGACCCGAGGTCGGCGGACCGGTCGGGCCCTACAAGCAGTCCGAGCGCTTCGACCTCTACCGCGACATCGCCACCCGGCTGCACGAGGCCGGCTCGGCCTACGACTGCTTCTGCACCCCCGAGGAGGTCGAGGCACGCCGCAAGGCGTCCGGCTCCAAGGTGCAGGGGTACGACGGCTTCTGCCGCGACCTCACGCCCGAGCAGCGCGCCGCCTTCGAGGCCGACGGCCGCTCGTCCGTGCTCCGGCTGCGCATGCCCTCCGGCCCGATCACCTTCGACGACCTGGTCCGCGGCGAGGTCACCTTCCAGCCCGAGCACGTGCCGGACTTCGCCCTGGTGCGCGCCAACGGCGACCCGCTCTACACCCTGGTCAACCCGGCCGACGACGCGCTGATGGGGATCACCCACGTGCTGCGCGGCGAGGACCTGCTCTCCAGCACCCCCCGCCAGATCGCGCTCTACCAGGCGCTCGAGGCGATCGGCATCGGCACCGGGGCCCCCCGCTTCGGGCACCTGCCGATCGTGATGGGCGAGGGCAACAAGCGGCTGTCCAAGCGGGACCGGGGATCGGGCCTGCTCGACTACGTCGAGGGCGGCTACCTCCCCGAGGGCGTGCTCAACTACCTGGCGCTGCTCGGCTGGGGGATCGCGGCCGACCGGGACGTCTTCACGATGACCGAGATGGCCGAGGTCTTCGACATCCGCCGGGTCAACCCCAACCCGGCCCGCTTCGACCTCAAGAAGCTCGACGCGATCAACGCCGCGCACATGCGGCTGCTGTCGGTCGAGGAGATGACGGCCCGCCTGACGCCGTACCTCCAGCGCGGGGGTGTGCTGTCCGACCCGGTGACGCCCGAGCAGGCCGACCTGCTCGCCCGGGCGATGCCGCTGGTGCACGAGCGGATGAACAACCTCACCGAGGGCGTCGCGATGCTCGGGTTCCTGTTCGTCGACGAGGCGTCCTTCGCCCGCGACCCGGCCGACGAGGAGAAGCTGCTCGACGAGACCGGCCGCGGGGTGGTCAAGGCCGCCCACGACGCGCTGGCCGGCCTGGGCACCTGGGACACCGCCTCGATCGAGGAGGCCCTGCGGGCCGCCCTCGTCGAGGGCCTCGGCCTGAAGCCGAAGAACGCGTTCGGACCGGTCCGGGTTGCGATCACCGGCCGGCGGGTATCACCTCCGCTGTTCGAGTCGCTGGAACTTCTCGGGCGGGACCGTTCGTTGGCCCGGTTGGCGGACGCGCAGCAGTCCTAGCAGTTCTCGGCGTCCGGAGGAACGGGTGGAGCAGATGACGGTGCAGCAACCCCAGCAGCCGCAGCGGTACCCGTCCTTCCCGCACGCCCAGCCGACGCCGTACCACGCGATGCTGCGCACCTGGACCTACGCGCCGTGGAAGCCGATCGTGGGCATGCTGCTGGCGGGGTTCGCCTTCGTGGTGGGTGCGGCGCTGGTGTTCTTCGCGGTGATCGCGGTGGCCGACGCGTTCAAGCCCGGCAGCTACGTCGACAACGTGATGGCCTCCTCGACGCTGGAGAAGGTCGGGCCGGCCGAGCTGCTCGGGCTCAACCTGGGCATCGCCTCGCTCACCCTGGTGACCTGGTTCCTGATGCGGGTGCTGCACGGCATGCGCCCCCGGTGGCTGGCCTCCGTGGTGCCGAGGATGCGGTGGCGGTTCTTCGCCCTCTGCCTCGGCTTCGCGGTGGTCGCGGTGGTCGCGCAGGTCGTCGTCGGCGCGCTGCTCCCGTCGAGCGCGGGGGAGATCAGCGGGTCGCTCACCGCGGTGACGCGCAGCACGGTGATCAGCGGCGTCGTCATCTTGCTGACCACCCCGCTGCAGGCCATCGGCGAGGAGTACCTCTTCCGCGGCTACCTGCTGCAGGCGGTCGGCTCGCTGTTCGGCAGCCGCTGGATCGCGATCGTCGCGACGGCCACGATGTTCGCGCTCGCGCACGGCGCCCAGAACTTCCCGCTGTTCTTCGACCGGTTCGCGTTCGGGCTGATCGCCGGCTGGCTGGTCACGGCCACCGGGGGCCTCGAGGCGGGCATCGCGCTGCACATCGTGAACAACTTCTTCGCCCTCGGCCTGGCCCTCGCCTTCGGTGACATCAGCGAGACGCTGAACACCTCCTCGGCGAGCTGGTGGAACATCGTGCTCACCGTGACGCAGTCCGTGGTGTACGCCGGTCTGGTCTACGCCGCGGCCCGCCGGATGCGTCTCCAGACGCACACCGCACCCCCGTCGTGGGAACCCGGAGCGGCCCCGTCGGCGGACCTGGCGACCGCGTGACGTGAGCGTTCTCACGCCGTGCCGGGCGGGCGTTCGCCCGTTTTGGTGGGGGAGTCGCCGACGTGTATTCTCATCCGGGCTTCGCAAGGAGCGCACATCCCATGGGGTATGGGGTAATTGGCAGCCCGACTGGTTCTGGTCCAGTTAGTCTAGGTTCGAGTCCTAGTACCCCAGCTAGCACCACCAGCAGCACCCAGCATCACCCGATTGGACTGTGATCTCCGGCCTTGGCTAGAGTCGCGGTCGCCTCGCCCCCGTTGTGTAGTGGCCTAGCACGCCGCCCTCTCAAGGCGGTAGCGCCGGTTCGAATCCGGTCGGGGGTACCCAGGCGAAGAGGGTCGGTCCCCACCAGGGACCGGCCCTCTTCCGCGTTCCAGGGCCCCGCACGGTCGTGTCCGAATCCCGCTAGCACCCGGGCGGTCGGTGCGGCAGGATCGTGGTCATGGACATCGAGGACACCGAGGCCTGCTACCGGGCGGTGAAGAGCCGGGACCGGCGCTTCGACGGGGTCTTCTACACCGGGGTCACCTCGACCGGCATCTACTGCCGGCCCTCCTGCCCGGCGATCACGCCGGCCCGCCGCAACGTGACCTTCCACCGCACCGCCGCCGCCGCGCAGGCCGCCGGCTTCCAGGCCTGCAAGCGCTGCCTGCCGGACGCGACGCCCGGCTCCCCGGACTGGGACGTCGCGGCCGACGCGGCCGGCCGGGCGATGCGGCTGATCGCCGACGGCGTGGTCGAGCGCGACGGAGTCGACGGCCTCGCCGCCCGGGTCGGCTACACCCCGCGGCACCTGCAGCGGCTGCTCGCCGCCGAGCTCGGGGCGGGCCCGCTCGCCCTGGCCCGGGCCCGCCGCGCGCAGAACGCCCGGATCCTGATCGAGACCACGGCGATGCCGTTCGCCGACGTCGCCTTCGCGGCCGGCTTCGCGAGCATCCGGCAGTTCAACGACACCGTGCGCGAGGTGTACGCCAGCACGCCCACCGAGCTGCGGGGACGCTCCCGTCGGGCCGTGACGACCCCGGGCCGCATCGACCTGCGGCTGCCGGTGCGGGTGCCGTACGCCGGGGGAGAGGTGCTGCGGTTCCTGGCCGCGCACCTGGTGCCGGGCGTCGAGCAGTGCGGCCCGGACTGGTACGCCCGCACGCTGACGCTGCCGCACGGCGACGGCCACGTGCGGCTGGTGTTCCCGCCCGACGACCCGCACGCCGGGGCGGCCGCGACGACCTTCGTGCGCTGCGAGCTGACCGTGCACGACCTGCGCGACGTGGGGGCTGCCGTGGAGCGCTGCCGCCGCCTGCTGGACGCGGACTGCGACCCGATCGCGGTCGACGACGGGCTCTCCGACGACCCGCGGATGGCCGCGCTCGTCCGGCAGCGGCCGGGGCTGCGGGTGCCGGGGAGCGTCGACGGCGACGAGATCGCGATCCGGGCCGTGATCGGCCAGCAGATCTCGCTGGCCGGGGCGATCTCGCTCGGCGGCAAGCTGGTCGCGCGCTACGGCGCGGACAGCGCCGCCGGGTCGACGTGCGGCGGGCCCGGACGGCTGTTCCCCACCGCCGGGGCGCTGGCCGCGGCGGACCCCGGGGAGCTGCCGATGCCGCGGGCGCGGGGACGGGCCCTGGTCGGCCTGTGCCGGGCGCTGGCCGACGGCGAGGTGCCCCTGGACCGCAGCGCCGACCGCGCCGAGGTGCGGGCCCGGCTGCTCGCCCTGCCCGGGATCGGGCCCTGGACCGCCGACTACGTCGCGCTGCGCGCGCTCGGCGACCCCGACGTCTTCCTGCCCACCGACATCGGCGTGCGCCGCGCGCTGACCGACCGGGGCGACGACCCCACGCTGGCCGCCCGGGCCGCGGAGAGATGGCGCCCCTGGCGCTCCTACGGGCTGATGCACCTGTGGTCGACCCTCGACCTCAGGCCGGCCCGCAGCACCACCCCCGACACCGTGAAGGAGAACTGACATGTGGACCTCGGTCGAGTCGCCCGTCGGGCCGCTGCGGGTGATCGCGCACCGCGACGCCGTGACGGCCATCGAGTTCGAAGGACCGCGCCAGACCGGGCTGTCCGCCCGCTCGTCGGTCGGCCTGGCGGCCGCCCGCTCGCTCGGGCAGCCGGTGGGGGACCGCGACGACGCGGACCCCCTGCTCGCGGAGGTGCGCCGCCAGCTCGACGCCTACTTCGCCAAGGAGCTCAAGGTGTTCGACCTGCCGGTGCGGCCGCAGGGCACGCCCTTCCAGCTCACCGTGTGGGACCAGCTGAAGACGATCGCGTGGGGACGGACCGCGACGTACGGCGAGATCGCCGGCCGGCTCGGGATGACCGGGCACGGGTCGCGGGCGGTCGGGATGGCCAACGGTCGCAACCCGATCCCGATCGTGATCCCGTGCCACCGCGTGGTGGGCGCCGACGGCACGCTGACCGGCTATGCCGGCGGCGTCGAGCGCAAGCAGGCGCTGCTCGACCTGGAGACCGACGCGCTGTTCTGAGTGCTGCGGCTACTCGGCGGCCCGGCGCAGCGACTCCGACAGCCGCTCGGCGGCCGCGAGCACCGCGGGGGCGTGCATCCGGCCGGGCTGCCGGGAGAGTCGCTCGAGCGGTCCGGAGACCGACACCGCGGCGATGATCTTGCCCGAGGGGGAGCGGATCGGTGCGGACACCGAGGCCACTCCCTGCTCGCGCTCGCCCACGGACTGCGCCCACCCGCGGCGCCGGATGCCGGCCAGCGCGGTGGCGGAGAAGGCCGCGTTCTGCAGGCCGCGGTGCATCCGCTCGGGGTCCTCCCAGGCGAGCAGGATCTGGGCCGCGGAGCCGGCCCGCATGGTCAGCTGTGAGCCGACCGGGATCGTGTCGCGCAGGCCGGAGGGACGCTCGGCGGCGGCGACGCAGACGCGGTAGTCGCCCTGGCGGCGCCACATCTGCGCGGACTCGCCGGTGATGTCCCGCAGCCGGGCGAGCACCGGGCCGGCGGCGGCGAGCAGGCGGTCCTCGCCGGCGGCCGCGGAGAGCTCGGCCAGCCGGGGTCCGAGCACGAACCGGCCCTGCATGTCCCGGGCGACCAGACGGTGGTGCTCGAGGGCGACCGCGAGGCGGTGCGCGGTGGGCCGGGCCAGCCCGGTGCCGGCGACCAGGCCGGCGAGCGTGGCCGGTCCGGCCTCGAGCGCGGAGAGAACGAGAGCGGCTTTGTCGAGGACGCCGACTCCGCTAGAGTTGTCCATACTCTGATAATGCCGTCTCACAATATGGATTGCAAGTCGAGTCGGGCAACCGCGCAGGTCCAGTCTGGGACCGAGCCGCAGGGCCGGCAACACGTCATCACACGTCGTCGAACACGAAGCCGAGGAGAGGTCATGGGCAGGACCCTTGCCGAGAAAGTCTGGGACGAGCACGTCGTCCGGAGCGCGCCGGGGGAGCCCGACCTTCTCTACATCGACCTCCACCTGATCCACGAGGTCACCTCCCCGCAGGCCTTCGACGGGCTGCGGCTGGCCGGTCGTCCGGTCCGTCGCCCCGACCTGACCCTGGCCACCGAGGACCACAACGTGCCCACGGTCGACTGGGACAAGCCGATCGCCGACCCCGTCTCGCGCACCCAGGTCGACACGCTGCGCCGCAACGCCGAGGAGTTCGGCGTGCGGCTGCACTCGCTGGGCGACGTGGAGCAGGGCATCGTGCACATCATCGGCCCGCAACTGGGCCTCACCCAGCCCGGCATGACGATCGTCTGCGGCGACTCGCACACCTCGACGCACGGCGCCTTCGGCTCCATCGCCTTCGGCATCGGCACCAGCGAGGTCGAGCACGTGCTGGCCACCCAGACGCTGATGCAGGCCCGGCCGAAGACGATGGCCGTCACCGTCAACGGCTCGCTGCCCGAGGGCGTCACGGCCAAGGACCTGGTGCTCACGCTGATCGCGCACACCGGCACCGGCGGCGGCCAGGGCTACATCGTGGAGTACCGCGGACCCGCCATCGAGGAGCTCTCGATGGAGGCCCGGATGACGATCTGCAACATGTCCATCGAGTGGGGCGCCAAGGCCGGCCTGATCGGCCCCGACCAGACCACGTTCGACTACGTGCACGGTCGTCCCGAGGCACCGAAGGGCGAGGACTGGGACGCCGCCGTCGAGCACTGGCGCTCGCTGGTCACCGACGACGACGCGACCTTCGACCGGGAGATCGTGCTCGACGCCTCGGAGATGACCCCGTTCGTCACGTGGGGCACCAACCCCGGCCAGGGCGTGCAGCTCGGCGCCAGCGTGCCGAGCCCCGCGGACTTCGAGGACGAGGGCGACCAGGTCGCCGCCGAGAAGGCCTTGGAGTACATGGGTCTGGTGGCCGGCACCCCGATGCGCGAGGTGAAGGTCGACACGGTGTTCGTCGGCTCGTGCACCAACGGCCGCATCGAGGACCTGCGCGCCGCCGCCGAGGTGATCAAGGGACGGCACGTCGCGAAGGACACCCGCCTGCTCGTCGTGCCCGGCTCGTTCCGGGTCCGGCTGCAGGCCGAGGACGAGGGCCTCGACGTGGTCTTCAAGGAGGCCGGCGGCGAGTGGCGCGGAGCCGGCTGCTCGATGTGCCTGGGCATGAACCCCGACCAGCTCGAGCCCGGTGAGCGCAGTGCCTCCACGTCGAACCGCAACTTCGAGGGACGGCAGGGCAAGGGCGGTCGCACGCACCTGGTCTCGCCGCTGGTGGCCGCCGCGACCGCGGTGACCGGGACGCTCGCCTCGCCCTCCGACCTGCCCCCGCTCGCCTGACCACGAAGGACTGACGTCATGGAGAAGTTCACCCGGCACGCCGGCACCGGCCTGCCGCTGCGGCGCAGCAACGTCGACACCGACCAGATCATCCCGGCGGTCTACCTCAAGCGGGTCACCCGCACCGGCTTCGAGGACGGGCTGTTCGCGGCCTGGCGCAGGGACCCGGAGTTCGTCATCAACCGCCCGGAGCACGACGGGGCGAGCGTGCTCGTCGCCGGACCGGACTTCGGCACCGGCTCGTCGCGCGAGCACGCCGTGTGGGCGTTGATGGACTACGGCTTCAAGGCCGTGATCTCCAGCCGGTTCGCCGACATCTTCCGCGGCAACTCCGGCAAGGCCGGCCTCGTCGCGGCCCAGGTGACCCAGGACGTCGTCGAGCAGCTGTGGAAGCTGATCGAGACCGAGCCGAGCACCGAGATCGTCGTGGACCTGCAGGAGCGGAGCATCCAGGCGGGTGCCCTGACGGCGCCCTTCGAGATCGACGACTACACCCGCTGGCGGCTGCTCGAGGGCCTCGACGACGTCGGTATCACGCTGTCGCACGCCGACGACATCGCGACGTACGAGTCGACCCGACCGTCCTGGAAGCCCGTCACTCTCTAGGTTTAAGGCCTCTGGGCGCGCCTTCTTGCAGAGTTTTCCCAAAGATGCAAGGGAAAACCGCGTGTAGAGATTGTGAGGACGGCGACTTTTCCCTAGCGTTCCAAGCAGTAGTCGGGCATTTGCCCGACCCTGGACAGGTTCACGGAAGGGAAGCTTGTGAACAAGAGTCAGTTGATCGACACCCTCGCTGCGCGCTTCGAGGGCAACCGCAAGCAGGCTGCTCACGCACTCGAGTCGGTTCTCGACACCATCACCCGCGAGGTCGCGAAGGGCGAGAAGGTCGCCATCACGGGCTTCGGCTCCTTCGAGAAGCGGGTCCGTGACGCGCGCTGGGTCCGCAACCCGCGGACCGGCGAGCGCATCAAGGCCAAGAAGACCGCCATCCCGAAGTTCAGTGCGGGTGCGGACCTGAAGGCCGTCGTCTCAGGTGCGAAGAAGCTCCCCAAGCTGACCGTCGCTGCGGCCACCACCGGCGCGAAGGCCGCGACCAGCACCGCCAAGAAGGCGGCCCCGGCCACCAAGGCCGCTGCGAAGAAGGCGCCCGCGACCAGGACGGCGGCGAAGAAGGCGCCGGCGACCAAGGCCGCCGCGAAGAAGGCTCCCGCCACCAAGGTCGCGGCCAAGAAGGCACCCGCCACCAAGACGGCGACCAAGGCCCCGGCCAAGAAGACCGCCACCAAGACGGTCGCAAAGAAGGCGCCCGCCACCAAGGCCCCGGCCAAGAAGACCGCCACCAAGACGGTCGCGAAGAAGGCGCCCGCCACCAAGACGGCTGCCAAGGCCCCGGCCCGCAAGACCGCCACCAAGTCGGTCGCCACGAAGACGACGGCCACCAGGGCGCCGGCCAAGAAGACCGCCACCAAGACGGTCGCCAAGAAGGCCCCGGCGAAGAAGACCACCGCCAAGAAGGCTCCCGCCAAGAAGACCGCGGCGAAGAAGGCCTGACCGCTCCACCCGATCGACGAAGGGTCTGCCCGTGGGGCAGGCCCTTCGTCGTGTCCGGGGGACCTGCGTGACTCAGTGCAGGGTGAGGATCTGCAGGCCGACGACCTGCAGCGACCCGGCGGTGCCGGTGGTCTCGAGCCGCACCCGCTGGCCGGGGCGCAGCAGCCGCAGCCGGCTGCCGTCCAGCGCGGAGGCGGGGAAGGCGAGCTCGACGCCGTCGTCGAGCAGCACCCGTCCGTCGTGCGTGTCCGCGTCGTAGGCGGAGACCGTGCCCTGCATGGCCCCGACCCTAGAGTCCGAGCACCGTGGTGACCAGCGACGTGCTCCGGCCGACGCCGAGCCGCAGCGCCTCGACCAGGTCGTCGCGGTCGTCCACGTCCCGTCGCAGCGTGGGTACGTCGACCCCGTCGACCTCGTGCGCCCCCGCGTCGAGGTGGCGCTGCCGCGACGCGGGACCGAACGCCGGGTGGAACAGGGCGAGGCTCGGCGCCACCACGGCCGTCGTACCGATGCCGTCGGCGTCCGCGACGAAGGCCATCGCGTCCGCCGGGGTGGCGGCCAGTGCGTGGGCGAGCTCCTCGGGACGCAGCGCGGGCAGGTCGGCGCACAGCGCGACGAGCCGCAGGTCGGGGCGCCGTCGGTGCATCTCGGCCGCGGCCAGGGCCAGCGTGCCGTTCAGGTCGTCGCTGGTGCCGTCGGGGATCACGTCGACCCCGAGGTCGGCCAGGCCGCGCGCGAGCACGTGGTCGTCGGTGACCACCAGGACCCGGTCGACGAGCGGGCAGGCCGCCGCGGCGGTCACCGTGTCGACCGCGAACGCGGTCGCCAGGTCGCGGCGCGCGTCGTCGCCGAGGTCGCGCAGCCTCGACTTGGCGAAGGCAGGGGGCTTGACCGGCACGAGGACGGCGAAGCGGACGGTCGGGGCGGAAGGCATCGGGGCAATCGTGCCAGGTGGCGGCGCCGCCGGCCGCGGGCGTCCGCTGCTCGACGCTCCCGATGCGGCATGCTGTGCGCGGGTACCCTCACCGCACACCGTCGGTGACGACAGGACAGCAGGGGAGGACGACGTGCCGAAGCCGCGCAGGCTCCAGCAGAAGCGGGGCTGGGCGTTCGCCATCTGCATCGCCATCGTCGAGCCGCTGCTGCTGCTGTTCACCAAGCGGCGCTGGTCCGGCGGCGAGCACCTCCCGGCCACCGGTGGCTGCGTCGTGGTGAGCAACCACGTCTCCCACGTCGACCCGTTCACGTTCGCGCACTTCGTCTACGACCACGGCCGGCTCCCGCGGTTCCTCGCGAAGGCCGCCGTGTTCGACGTGCCCCTGGGAGGACGGCTGGTCCGCGGTGCCGGCCAGATCCCGGTCTACCGGCTCAGCGCCGACGCGTCCCTCGCTTTCCGGGCCGCGGTCGAGGCGGTGGAGAAGGGGGAGTGCGTGGTGGTCTACCCCGAGGGCACGATCACCCGGCAGTCGGACATGTGGCCGATGACCGGACGGACCGGTGCCGCCCGGATCGCCCTGACGGCAGGGGTCCCGGTGATCCCCGTCGCCCAGTGGGGACCGAACCACATCCTGGCGCCCTACGCGAAGCGGCCCCGGCTGCTGCCCCGCAAGACCATCTACGTCGCGGCCGGCGCCCCGGTCGACCTCGACGACCTCCGGTCCAAGCCGCTCTCGCCGGACGTGCTCCGCGAGGCCACCGACCGGATCATGGACGAGGTGACCCGGCTGCTCGAGGGCATCCGCGGCGGGCAGGCACCCGCGGTGCGGTTCGACCCGCGCGCGGTAGGCGTACGCGAGATCGGCAACCCGCACGAGAAGAAGTCCCGGAACAGGAGACGTGCATGAGCAAGGTGGCAGTGTTCGGAGCCGGGTCGTGGGGCACCGCGTTCTCGGTGGTCCTCGCGGACGCCGGCAGCGACGTGACGTTGTGGGCCCGCCGCGAGGAGCTCTGCGCGACGATCAACGACAAGCGCGAGAACAGTGACTACCTCCCGGGCATCGAGCTGCCCGACGCGGTCAACGCGACCCACGACCCGGAGCGTGCGCTGCACGGTGCGGAGGCGGTGTTCTTCGTGGTGCCGTCGCAGACCTTCCGCGCCAACCTCACCGAGTGGGTCGACATCATCCCGAAGGACGCCCTGCTGGTGTCCCTGATGAAGGGGGTCGAGCTCGGCACCCTCAAGCGGATGAGCGAGGTGGTCACCGAGGTCGCCGGCGTGGACCCCGCACGCGTCGGCGTGGTCAGCGGCCCCAACCTGGCCAAGGAGATCGCCAGCCGCGAGCCGGCCGCCAGCGTGGTCGCCTGCACCGACGAGGAGAACGTCAAGCGGCTGCGGGCGATGTGCCACTCCGCGACGTTCCGGCCCTACTCCAGCACGGACGTGGTCGGCTGCGAGCTCGGCGGCGCCTACAAGAACGTGATCGCGCTGAGCGTCGGGATGGCCGTCGGGCTCGGGTTCGGCGACAACACCACCGCCTCGGTGATCACCCGCGGGCTGGCCGAGATCGCCCGGCTCGCCACGGTGTACGGCGCCGACCCGATGACGCTGATGGGGCTGGCCGGGCTCGGCGACCTGGTGGCGAGCTGCTCCTCGCCGCTGTCGCGCAACCGGACGTTCGGCGAGAAGCTCGGCCGTGGCATGACCACCGAGGAGATCACCTCCTCCACCCGGCAGGTCGCCGAGGGCGTGAAGACCGCGTCGTCCCTGCTGGCGCTGGCCGAGCGGGCCGACGTCTACGCGCCGATCGTCGAGGCGGTGCACGCCGTCGTCGAGGGCGAGATGACCGCCGCGGACATGCTCACCGAGCTGATCTCCAAGGAGACCAAGCACGAGCGCGACTGACGATCAGCCGGGGAGGGTGAGGTCGTCGAGGGCGGCGGCCAGGTCGTCCCAGAGGTCGTCGACGTCCTCGATGCCGACCGACATCCGCACCAGGCCCTCCGGGATGGTGGCCGGTTCGGTCTTCCAGCGGCGGCGTCGCTCGAAGGTCGACTCGACGCTGCCGAGGCTGGTCGCGTGCACCCACAGCCGGGTCTTGCGGGTCAGCAGGTCCGCGGCCAGCGCCCCGTCGGTGAGCACGACGGACACGATCGCGCCGAACCCCGGGTAGCGGACCTCGCCCACGGCCGGGTGCTCGCGCAGCCGCCGGACCAGCTCCTGGGCGTTGGCCTGCGCGCGCTCGAGCCGGACGTGCAGCGTGCGCAGCCCGCGCAGCGCCAGCCAGGTCTCGAAGGTCCCGGGCGTCGCGCCGATCATGTCGCGGCGCTTCTTCAGCACGTCGAAGAGCTGGACGTCGGAGGTCACCACGGCGCCGAGCAGCACGTCGCTGTGCCCGGCGATGAACTTGGTCGCCGAGTGCACGACGAGGTCGGCGTCCAGCGACAGCGGCTGCTGGAGCAGCGGGGTGGCGAAGGTGTTGTCCACCACCACGTAGGCGCCGGCGTCGTGCGCGGCGGCCACGATCGGCGGGATGTCGGCGATCTCGAGGGCCGGGTTGGTCGGCGACTCGAGCCACACCAGCGCGGCGTCGTCGCAGGCCTTCACCACCGCCTCGGTGTCGGTGATGTCGACCAGCTGCAGGCTGATCCGTCCGCGCGCCTCGAGGTCGGCCATCTGCATGACGCACCCGTTGTAGGCGTGCCGCGGGGCGACGACCTTGGCGCCGTTCCCGACCAGGTCGAGGATCGTGGCGACCGCCGCGAGGCCGGTGGAGAACGCCAGGCACCGGCCGCCCTCGAGGTCGCCGAGGGCCTGCTCGAAGGCCGACCAGGTCGGGTTGCCGTAGCGGCCGTACTCCACGTCGCCGCCGGCGACGTACGTCGAGGCCATCGTCAGCGGCTCGTTCAGGGGGTTGTCGGCGACGTGCGGCGGGCGGCCGGAGGTCACCGCGAGGGTGGCCGGACGGTACGACGGACGGGCTGCGGGATGCTCGGGGGACATGCCAGCAGCCTAGGCCGGGACGCCCGGTCCGGACCGGTAGGGTCGGGCGCACCATGAGCGAGCCCGAGCAGGAACAGCAGACCCGCAAGCCCCGGATCGCCGTCGTGTTCGGTGGCCGGTCGAGCGAGCACGCGGTGTCGTGCGCGACCGCCGGCAGCGTCCTCGCGGCGCTCGACGCCGACCGCTACGACGTGGTGCCGGTCGGCATCACCCGCGACGGCCGCTGGGTCCTGGAGTCCGCCGACCCGGCGCGTCTGGCGATCACCGCGCAGGACCGGCTGCCCGAGGTCGACGGCTCGCGCTCCACGGTCGCCCTGGCCCGGCAGGACGACGCCAGCGACCTGGTGGTGCACGAGCCCGGCGCCGTGCCCCGCACGCTCGGCGAGGTCGACGTGGTCTTCCCGCTGCTGCACGGCCCGTGGGGCGAGGACGGCACCCTGCAGGGCCTGCTGGAGATGTCCGGCGTCCGCTACGTCGGCTCCGGCGTGCTGGCCTCGGCCGTGGGGATGGACAAGCACTACATGAAGGTGGTGCTGGCCTCGCACGGCCTGCCGGTGCTGCCCTACACCGTGATCACGCCCGCCGGCTGGGAGAGCGACCGCGCCGCGTGCGCGGAGTCGGTCGCCTCGCTGGGCTACCCGGTCTTCGTGAAGCCGGCCCGCGGCGGCTCGAGCATCGGGATCAGCAAGGTGCACGGCCCCGACGAGCTCGACGCCGCCGTCGAGGAGGCCCGCCGGCACGACCCCAAGGTGCTCGTCGAGGTCTCCGCCGAGGGCGGCCGCGAGGTCGAGTGCGGCGTGCTCCAGGGCTTCGGCAGCAACCCGTCGGACACCTCGGTGGTCGCGGAGATCAGCGTCGACCCCGCCCACGAGTTCTACGACTTCGCCGCGAAGTACCTCCCCGAGGAGCAGACCCGGCTCGACGTGCCCGCGGACCTCCCCGAGGGCGTCGCGGCCCGGATCCGGGAGCTGTCCGCCCAGGCGTTCGAGGTGCTGTCGTGCGAGGGCCTGGCCCGGGTGGACTTCTTCGTGCTGCCCGACGAGCGGGTGGTGATCAACGAGATCAACACGATGCCCGGCTTCACGCCGTCCTCGATGTTCCCGCGGATGTGGGCGGCCACCGGCCTCGACTACCCGGCGCTCGTGGACCGGCTGGTGCAGCTCGCACTGCACCGCGGCACCGGCCTGCGCTAGGCGCCGGTCACACGCAGGGCTGCACCGAGCGCAGGGTCTTCCTCACCGCGGCGCCGAGGTCGACCATCGTGTTCACCGGCGGCCAGTACGTCGCCGGGACCCGCACCTCGACGTTGACGGTCCGCCCGACGCTGGTCATCACGATGTCCTCCGGCCGGCCGGTCTGCTGCGACTCGGGGACGTACCAGTCCACGCCGTTGGCGGTCTGGCAGCCGGAGACGGCGTCGAAGCCCTTCGGCACCGGCACCCCGCAGCGCAGCTCGATCGCCGGGTCGCCCCAGGCCGCGCCGTACCCGCCGCCGGTGTCCGCCTCGACCCGCGCGACACCGTCCACCTTGTCCGGCAGCGCCTCGACCAGGGCCCGGCAGGCCGCCGCGTCCGCGCCGGTCAGCGTCGGGGCGTCGAGGGTCAGCGGACCCGAGCACCCGGTGGCCAGCAGCAGGAGGGCGGAGACGGCGACGGCGCCCGTGCTCCGGGGAGCAGGGCGCCGTCGCATGGCTGCGGAGATCAGATGTGCACGACCGGACACGTGAGCGTCCGGGTGATGCCGCTGATGTTCTGCACCTTCGCCACGACCAGCTTGCCGAGCTCGTCGACGTTGCGGGCCTCGGCGCGCACGATCACGTCGTACGGTCCGGTCACGTCCTCAGCCAGCGTGACGCCCTTGACCTCAGCGATCTCGGCGGCCACCTCGGCGGCCTTGCCGACGTCGGTCTGGATCAAGATGTAGGCCTGCACCACCATGCTGCACTCCTGTTGTCGTCGGGTCTGGTTCACCGGTCGGCCCAACCTATCGTGCGGCGTGCCCCTCCCGGAACACAGACCGGCACCTACGGTTGGATAGCGGTCATGAGCATCCCTGCGAACGCGACCCTGGCCGACCTCGGAGAGTTCGGGCTCATCGGGGCGCTCGTCGAGCGGTTCCCGCAGGGCGACCACGTCCTGATCGGCCCCGGCGACGACGCCGCCGTGGTCGCCGTCCCCGACGGCCGCGTGGTGGTCTCCACCGACCTGCACGTCGACACCCGGCACTTCCGGCGGGACTGGGCCAGCGCCACCGACATCGGGCACCGGGTGGCGGCCGCGAACCTCTCCGACCTCAACGCGATGGGCGGCCGGGCGACCGCGCTGACCATCGGGCTCGCCGCTCCCGCGGACCTGCCGGTGGCCTGGGCCCTGGAGCTTGCCGACGGCATCGTCGCGGAGTGCGCCCTGGTGGGTGCCTCGGTGGTCGGCGGCGACCTGACCAGCGCGGACCAGGTGATGGTCTCGGTGACCGCGCTGGGCGCCGTCGCCGGCGATCCCGTACGGCGGTCGGGTGCCCGCCCGGGCGACGTGCTGGCGATCGCCGGACGCCAGGGCTGGGCCGCCGGGGGACTGGCGGTGCTGACCCGGGGGTTCCGCTCCCCGCGCAAGCTCGTCGAGGCCTACCAGCGTCCCGAGCCGCCGTACGGCGCCGGCGCGCAGGCCGCGGCGCTCGGTGCGACCGCGATGATCGACGTCTCCGACGGGCTGCTGGCCGACGTCGGGCACGTCGCCGCGGCGAGCGGGGTGGCGATCGACGTCCGCACCGCGGCGTTCGAGATCGCCGAGCCCCTGCAGGCCGTCGGCGCGGCACTCGGGGCCGACCCGCTGCGGTTCATCCTCACCGGCGGCGACGACCACTGCCTGGTCGCGACCTTCCCCGGCGGCGCGCTGATGCCCGAGGGCTGGTCGGAGATCGGCGTGGTGACCGAGGGCTCGGGCGTCACGGTCGACGGCGCTGCGTACGACGGACCGGCCGGCCACACGCACTTCTGAGCGGGCGGCCTCCGGGGGACACAGAAAAGCCGCCCCCGGAGGGAGCGGCTCCTGCGTGCGGGACGGTCAGGTCTAGCGGGAGACCTTGCCGGCCTTGAGGCAGCCCGTGCAGACGTTCAGGCGCTTGGGAGTGCCATTGACCGTCGCGCGCACGCGCTGGATGTTGGGGTCGAAGCGACGCTTCGTAATCTTGCGCGACCAGGGGCGGTTGTTACCGAAGCCCGGGCCCTTGGCGCAGATGTCACAGACGGCAGCCACCGTGAACTCCCTGGGATTGCTAGGTTGTGTCGAACGAGGGGCGCCCGGGCGTCGTACTCAGTGCTCCGGGCAACCGCACCAGAGTATCCGAGGCCCTGCCCGGACGCGAATCGGGCGCTCCGGCCCGGCCCGCGAGCGTCGCCGGGGTGCACTAGCCTGACGCTTTCCGAATCCGTGAGCACCACCGGGAGGGGGCGTGCAGATGCGCGACGACGCGGTCGCCACCTTCGACCTGCCGACCGTGCTGCGGTTCTCCGAGCTGGCGCTGACGGCCCTGGGTGCGGCCCGCGAGGAGATCGACGCGCTGAACGTCTACCCGGTGCCCGACGGGGACACCGGCACGAACATGTTCCTGACCCTGGAGGCGGCCCGCGCCGCGCTGCTCGACGCCGTCGCCGGCACCACCGCGACGTCGCCGGCGCCCGCCGACCTGCGCACCGCGATGGCCGCCTTCGCCCGCGGGGCGCTGCTGGGCGCCCGCGGCAACTCCGGGGTGATCTTCTCCTCGCTGGTCGGCGCCCTGTGCAAGCGGCTGGGCGAGGCCGGGCCGGGCGACCGCTCCGCGCAGGTCTTCGCCGAGGGCCTGACGCTGGCCACCCAGGCCAGCTACGCCGCCGTGGGCCGGCCCGTCGAGGGCACGATCCTGTCGGTGGCCCGGGCCGCCTCCGAGGCCGCGACCGTCTCGGCCGCGGACCCGGCGCACCGGGTGGGCCACGTGATCCGGGCCGCCGCCGCCGCGGCCCGCGAGGCGCTGGCCAGGACGCCCGACCAGCTCCAGGTGCTGCACGACGCCGGAGTGGTGGACGCCGGCGGTCGCGGGCTGTGCGTGGTGCTCGACGCGGCCGAGACCGCGGTCACCGGCCGCCGCCCGGTCTCGACGGCGCCGGCCTTCGGCTCCCGGTCGATCCCGGTCCCGCTGCCGCACCAGGTGCAGGGCGAGGACCTGACCCCCGAGGGTCCGGCCTACGAGGTGATGTTCCTGCTCGACGCCCCCGACGCGGCGATCCCGGCGCTGCGCACGGCGCTGGCCCCGCTCGGCGACTCGCTCGTCGTGGTCGGCGGCGACGGCCTGTGGAACGTGCACGTGCACGTCGACGACGTCGGGGCGGCCGTCGAGGCGGGCATCGAGGCCGGCCGTCCGCACCGGGTCCGGGTGACCCACTTCGCGGAGCAGCTGGAGCGACGTACGACGCCCAGGGCGGTGCAGCGCACCGGGCGGGCCGTCGTCGTGGTCGCGGCCGGCGCGGGGCTCGGCGACCTGTTCGTGCAGGCCGGCGCCACCGTCGTGCCGGGCGGCACGGGCCGGCGCCCGTCGACCGGCCAGATGCTCGAGGCGATCACCTCCGCGGGCGCCGCCGAGGTGATCGTGCTGCCCAACGACCGGGACTCGGTCGCCGCTGCGGAGGCGGCCGCCCGCACGGCGCGCGAGGAGAACGGCGTCCGCGTCGCGGTGATCGCGACCAACGCCCAGGTGCAGGGCCTGGCCGCCCTTGCGGTGCACGAGCCGGGCCGCTCCTTCGAGCAGGACATCCTGGAGATGACCGCGGCCGCCCGGCACGCCCGTTCCGGCGCCGTCACGGTCGCCGCCCGGCAGGCGATGACCACCGCCGGCCCGTGCGAGCCGGGCGACGTCCTCGGCGCCATCGAGGGCGACTTCGTGGTGATCGGCGACGACCTGTTCACGGTGGCCACCGAGGTCCTCGAGCGGCTGCTCGGCGGTGGCGGCGAGCTGGTCACGCTGGTCGGCGGGGCGGACGGCGGCGACCTGGCCGAGCGCTGCGCCGAGCACCTCGGCGCGACCCGGCCGACCGTCGACGTGGTGGCCTACGAAGGCGGCCAGCAGCGCTACCCGCTCCTGATCGGGGTCGAGTAGCCGTGCCCGAGGCGATGCCGCGCTCGACGATCCGGTGGGACTCCAAGCTGGCCGCGGTGGCCGGTGCGGGGGCGGCCAGGATCGAGAAGGCCTTCGGCTACCAGACCGTCGGCGACCTGCTCCAGCACTACCCGCGCCGGTGGGTGGACAAGGGCTCGCTGTCGGACCTCGGGGCGGTGCAGCCCGAGGAGCACGTCACCGTCATCGCCCGGGTGGTCCGCTCGCAGCTGCACAGCTACACCGACCGGCGCCGCGGCGGCCTGGCCTACCGGCTGGAGGTCGTGGTGGCCACCGAGAAGGACCAGCTGTCGGTCACCTACTTCGACAAGAAGAAGCACGTCGCCGAGTGGCGGGCGAGCAGCATCGCCCCCGGGGCCATCGGGCTGTTCTCCGGCAAGGTCGGCACCTTCCGCGGCCAGCTCCAGCTCACGAACCCGCAGAACCAGATGTTCGGCGAGACCGCGGGGGACGAGAGCGGGGGAGAGGACGCCGCGGCCCGGCACTGGGACAGCATCCCGCAGCTGATCACGATCTACCCGGCCAGCGCGGCGGTGCAGAGCTGGCAGATCTCGGACGCGATCGCGCTGGCCCTCGACCTGGTCGAGGAGGTCCCCGAGCTGCTGCCCGCGGACGTCCGGGAGGCCCACGACTTCGTCTCCGCCCGGCAGGCGCTGCGCTGGCTGCACCGTCCCGAGACCTGGGCGCAGAAGGAGGCGGCCGCCCAGCGGCTGCGCTTCGACGAGGCGTTCGTGACCCAGACCGTGCTCGCCCAGCGCCGCGCCGAGCTGGTCGCGCAGGCCGCCGAGCCCCGCACCGGCCGGTCCGGCGGGCTGCTCGACCGGTTCGACGAGCGGCTGCCCTTCACGCTCACCGACGGACAGCAGGAGGTCAGCCGGGCCGTCCTCGACGACCTCGCCACCGGGCACCCCATGCACCGGCTGCTGCAGGGCGAGGTCGGGTCGGGCAAGACCGTCGTCGCGCTGCGCGCCATGCTGCGGGTCGTGGACTCCGGGGGGCAGGCGGCGCTGCTGGCGCCCACCGAGGTGCTCGCCCAGCAGCACCACCGGTCGATCACCGCGATGCTCGGCGACCTCGCGGCCGGCGGGATGCTCGGCGGCGCCGCCGACGGCACCCGGGTCGGGCTGCTGACCGGCTCGCTGGGCGCCGCGGCCCGCCGGGAGGCGATGCTCGACGCCGCCTCAGGGCAGGCGGGCATCGTGATCGGCACCCACGCGCTCCTGGAGGAGAAGGTGCAGTTCGCCGACCTCGGCCTGGTGGTCGTCGACGAGCAGCACCGCTTCGGCGTCGAGCAGCGCGCCGCGCTGGCCGCCAAGAGCGGAGGGGCGCCTCCGCACGTCCTGGTGATGACCGCGACCCCGATCCCGCGCACCGTCGCGATGACGGTCTTCGGCGACCTCGAGACCTCCACGCTCTCCGAGCTGCCCGCCGGCCGCGCGCCGATCCAGACCAGCGTCGTCCCGCTCGCCGAGCAGCCGGCGTGGCTCGACCGCGGCTGGTCCCGGATCCGGGAGGAGGTCGCCACGGGCCACCAGGTCTACGTCGTGTGCGCCCGCATCGGCGGGGACGACGACAAGCCGACCAAGGCGGACGCCGAGGAGGCGGTGCCGCTGGCGGCCGTCGAGGAGGTCGCACCGATGCTGGCCGCCGGCCCCCTGCAGGGCCTGCGCGTGGAGATGCTGCACGGCCGGCTCGCGCCGGACCGCAAGGACGAGGTGATGCAGCGGTTCGCCGCCGGCGGGATCGACGTACTGGTGTCCACGACGGTGATCGAGGTCGGCGTCGACGTCGCGAACGCCACGATGATGATGATCTTCGACGCCGACCGGTTCGGGGTCTCCCAGCTCCACCAGCTGCGCGGCCGGGTCGGCCGGGGCGGCCTGCCCGGGCTGTGCCTGCTGGTCACCAACGCCCCGCACGCGTCCGCGGCCCGCGAGCGGCTGGACGCCGTCGCCGGCACCACCGACGGCTTCGAGCTCTCCCGGGTCGACCTCGAGCAGCGCCGCGAGGGCGACGTGCTCGGCGCCTCCCAGTCCGGCCGCCGCTCCAGCCTGCGGCTGCTCTCGGTCCTCGAGCACGAGGACGTCATCGTCGAGGCCCGCGAGGTGGCCGCCCAGGTCGTCGCCGCCGACCCGACGCTGGCCTCCCACCCCGACCTCGCCCGGCAGGTGCGTCGGCTCCACGACGCCGACCAGGCCGACTTCCTGGAGAAGGCATGACACGGATCATCGGCGGCAGCGCCGGCGGCCGCCGGATCGCGACGCCCAGCGGCGACAGCACCCGGCCGACCTCCGACCGGGTCCGCGAGGCGCTGTTCTCGGCGGTCGACGCGGCCGTCGGGTCGATCAGCGGGCTGCGGTTCCTCGACGTGTACGCCGGCAGCGGCGCGGTCGGGCTGGAGGCCCGGTCCCGCGGGGCCGGCGTGGTCACCCTCGTCGAGCACGACCGCCGCACGGCCGCCCTGATCCGGGAGAACGCCCGGGCGCTCGGCTTCACCGGCATCGACGTCGTCACCTCGACGGTCGCCCGGGCCCTGGTCCACACCCCGCGGGCGCCGTACGACCTGGCGTTCCTCGACCCGCCCTACGCGGTGCCCGTCGACGACGTGGTGAGCGCCCTGGAGGCGCTGCGCGACCACGACTGGCTGTCCCGGGACGCCCTGGTGGTCGTCGAGCGCTCCAGCCGCGGTCCCGACCTGGCCTGGCCGGAGGGGTTCACGGCCGACCGGACGCGGAAGTACGGCGAGACCACCCTTTGGTACGGTCGCGCCACACTCTGAGCAGAGGAGCGTCCGTGCGCCGAGCCGCATGTCCCGGGTCGTTCGACCCGGTCACCAACGGGCACATCGACATCATCTCGCGCGCCTCGACGCTGTTCGACGAGGTCGTGGTCGCCGTCGGGGTGAACGCCTCCAAGCAGCGGCTGTTCACCGCCGAGGAGCGCATCGAGATGCTCACCGAGTCGTGCGCGCCCTACGCCAACGTGTCGATCGCGTCCTTCGACGGCCTGCTCACGACGTTCTGCCTGGAGCACGGGGTGGCCGCGATCGTGAAGGGCCTGCGCGCGGTCAGCGACTTCGACTACGAGCTGCAGATGGCCCAGATGAACTCCAGCCTCGCCCCGATCGAGACGGTCTTCGTGCCGACCAGCCCGGAGTACTCCTTCCTCGCCTCCAGCCTGGTCAAGGAGGTCGCCCGGTTCGGGGGCGACGTCTCCTCGCTGGTCCCGGCGCACGTGCTCACCCGGCTGACCGCCCGGCTGGCCGAGCGCTCCTGACCCTCGGCGTGTGACCGGCGCCGCTTCGTCGTATCGTCTGGGGGAGGCGTGAGCACGTCTCATCCGGGGTAGGGAGGCCTCGGGTGTGTCCGGCCGTCGTGGCCGGGTCGCACCCGCAGTGCTGGAGAAAGGGACTTTTGTGGACGTGCACGCGAAGCTCACCGAGCTGCGCCAGGTCGTGGAGCAGGCTCGGTCGATGCCGATGTCGGCCTCGGCCGTGGTCAACCGCGGGGAGCTCCTCGAGAAGATCGACGAGGTGTCCGGCGCGCTCGAGGCGGCGTTCACCGAGTCGCAGCGGGTCGTCGCCGCCCGGGACGAGGTCGTGGCCGAGGGCCGCCGCGAGGCCGAGCAGATCGTCAGCGACGCCCGCAACGAGCGGGAGAAGATCATCTCCGACACCGACGTCTACCGGGTCGCCAAGCGGGAGGCGGACCACGTCGTGGAGCAGGCGCGTGCGGAGGCCGACGAGCTCCGCAAGGAGACCGACGACTACGTCGACGCCAAGCTGGCCAACTTCGAGATCACGCTGGAGCGCACCACCGAGGCGGTCAAGCGTGGCCGCGAGCGGCTCGCCGGCCGGTCGGCGTTCGACGCGCTGACCTCCGACGAGGTCGACAAGATCAAGCTGCCCGAGCACCTCGAGAACTGACCGCCGCCTCGTTTTGGCTGCTGAGGCCACCATTCGGTACTCTTGACGACGGTTCTTCGCGCCTGGTCCGGACACCCACCCGGACGTCGTTCGAGGAACCTGGTCTGTTGTGCCCAACCCAGGAAGTGACTCTGTGCGTCTCGACCCGAGAGCGCCGCTCGTGCTCGACACCCGCGAGCTCGGCCGCCGCCCGGGGTCGCAACGTCGGAAGAGCTTCACGGCGCCGGCGCCAGCAGACCTCGGCATCGAAGTTCTCCGCGTCCCTGACGGGTCGCCGGTCGTGTTCGAGCTCCGGCTCGAGGCGGTCATGGAGGGAGTGCTCGTCACCGGCGAGGCGCAAGCCGACCTGGTGGGTGAGTGCGCACGGTGCCTGGAGGAGATCCGCGACGAGATCGTGGCCGACTTCCAGGAGCTCTTCGTCTACGAGGAGAGCGACACCGCCCACGGGGAGGACGAGGATGTCAGCCGGTTGGAGGGCGACCTGCTCGACCTCGAACCACTGCTGCGGGACTCGGTGGTGCTGACGCTGCCGTTCCAGCCGCTGTGCCAGGACGACTGTCCGGGCTTGTGCACCGAGTGCGGTGCGCGGCTCGCAGACGACCCGGACCACACGCACGACGAGCCGATCGACCCCCGGTGGGCGAAGCTGCAAGGGCTCGAGCACGACCCCGAGAACGACTGAGACCATTCACTGTCCGCCGGGCTCCCCGGAGCGGCGGACGGACGAGAAGGAGTACACCGTGGCTGTCCCGAAGCGGAAGATGTCGCGCAGCAACACGCGCCACCGTCGCTCGCAGTGGAAGGCCGTCGCGCCGTCGTTGGTCGTCTGCGCCAACCCGGCCTGCGGTTCCAAGCACCTGCCGCACCGCGCGTGCCCGCAGTGCGGCCAGTACGGCGCCCGCGCCGATCGTCGCCAGGTCCTCTGACGAACGACTCGGCGGACGAGACGGCGGACGAGACGGTGAGCGAGTCGGCGGGCACCCCGACGAGCGAGTCGTACGAGGACCTGCGTGAGGGTCTCGGCCATCCGGTCCTGGAGGCCGAGATGCTCGACCGCGCCCTGACGCACCGGTCGTTCGCCTACGAGAACGGTGGCCTGCCCACCAACGAGCGCCTGGAGTTCCTGGGCGACTCGGTGCTCGGCGTGGTGATCACCGACACGCTGTTCCGCGCGCACCCGGACCTGTCCGAGGGCAGGCTGGCCAAGCTGCGGGCGGCGGTCGTCAACGCCCGCGCGCTGGCCGAGGTGGCCCGCACCATCGACCTCGGCAGGCACATCAAGCTGGGCCGCGGCGAGGAGTCGACGGGCGGGCGCAACAAGTCCTCGATCCTGTCCGACACCGTCGAGGCCGTCATCGGGGCCGTCTACCTCAGCGGCGGCTTCGAGGCCTCCAGCGAGCTCGTGCACCGGCTGTTCGACCCGCTGATGGAGAACGCCGCCCGGCTCGGCGCCGGCCTGGACTGGAAGACCAGCCTCCAGGAGCTCTCCGCCGAGCACTCCCTGGGTGTGCCCGAGTACGTCATCGAGGACGCGGGCCCGGACCACGAGAAGACCTTCACCGCTCAGGTGCGGGTGGGCTCCAGCCTCTACGGGCACGGCACCGGCCGGTCCAAGAAGGAGGCCGAGCAGCAGGCCGCCGAGACGGCCTACCTCGCGATCGCCGCCGCGCACGGCGACGTCACCGCCTCCTAGGGCGAGGGGCGAGCCGGCATGCCCGAGCTCCCGGAGGTCGAGGTCGTCCGCCGCGGCCTCGAGTCCCACGTCGTCGGGCGCACGATCTCCGCGGTGCAGGTCCTGCACCCGCGCCCGGTGCGCCGGCACCTCGCCGGCGCCGAGGACTTCGCGGCGCTCACCACCGGCCGGGTGGTGCTCGGCGCCGCGCGCCGCGGGAAGTACCTCTGGCTGCCGCTGGACACCGGTGACGCCGTGCTCGCGCACCTCGGGATGAGCGGCCAGATGCTGGTGCAGCCGGTCGGCGCACCCGACGAGCGCCACCTCCGGGTCCGCTTCGTCCTCCGCCCGGTCCCCGACGGCCCCGACCGCCCCGACGGCAGCGTGGGCGAGCTGCGGTTCGTGGACCAGCGGATGTTCGGCGGCCTCTCGATCTCGCCCGGCGGCGCCGACCTGCCCCCGGAGATCGCGCACATCGCCCGCGACCCGATGGACCCGCTCTTCGACGAGGACGCCTTCGTGGCCGCCGTACGGCGCCGGGCGTCGGGGATCAAGCGGATCCTCCTCGACCAGACCGTGGTGTCCGGCGTCGGCAACATCTACGCCGACGAGGCGCTGTGGCGCGCGCAGCTGCACGGCGAGCGGCTCGGCACCAAGCTGCGCCGCGCCGACGTGCTGCGCGTGCTCGCCGAGGTGCGGGCGGTGCTGGCCGCCGCGCTGGACGAGGGCGGCACCTCCTTCGACGCGCTCTACGTCAACGTCAACGGGGAGAGCGGCTACTTCGACCGCTCGCTGCACGCCTACGGCCAGGAGGGCCGGGCCTGCGACCGGTGCGGCACCGCGATCGTGCGGGTGTCGTTCATGAACCGGTCGTCCTACTTCTGCCCGGTCTGTCAGCCCCGGCCGCGACCGCGCCGGGCGGCCTGAACCGGCTCCGGGACCTCACCGGTCCAGTCGACCGGGGTCCACTGCTCGGTCGGCGCCCACTCGCTGCCGCAGCCGCCGCAGGCGAACAGCGGCTGGCCGTCGAGGTGCTCCCCGGTGGCGTCCCAGCTGCACAGCCGCCGGCAGGCGGCGATCTCGAGGGGGCGCGTCACCCGTCCAGGCTACGGGGCCTGGGCCGGATTGACCGGTGTCGGCCCCCGTGGGACTCTTGAAGGCGCACGAGCCACCTTCTCGGCTGCATCCAGCCGTCCCGTGGCGTGCCGGACCTCTCACATCCTTCGGAGGACACGACTATGGCCAAGGCCCTCGTCGGCTACATGACCAGCAACGACCCGCGCGTCGCGGCCCAGCTCACCGCTGAGACCCGTCGGCTCCGGCAGCGGGTGGCGGACCTCGAGGCGCACGTGCTGCGGCTCCAGTCCGAGAACGACTCCCTGGTGGCGGCGCTCCACGACGCCCCCCTGCTGACTCTCGACGAGAGCAGCATGCAGCCCGTCTGACCGGATCCCGGTCCTGGCACGACGGCGCTGGCATGATGCTCCGGTGCCTGCCGTGCCCCGTCGTGCGTCCCTGGAGCCGATGACGGCCGCCGAGCTCGACCGGTGGTCGGTGCACTCGGCCGAGGGATTCGTGCGTCAGCAGGTCGAGGCCGGCCTGCAGCCCCTGGCCGACGCCCGGCGCGACGCCGCGCGGATGCTCGCCGAGCAGCTCCCGGACGGCCTGGACACCGTGCACCACCACGTCCTGCGGGTGCGGGACACCGACACCGGCGAGACGGTCGGGAGCGTGTGGCTGCGGGTGCGCCCCGGCCCGGGCGAGGTGGAGGGCTACCTGTTCGACATCGAGCTGCTGCCCCCGGCCCGGGGCCGCGGCCTCGGGCGGGCCACCCTGCTGGCCGTGCACGAGACCGCCCGCGCGCTGGGCGCCACCGTGATGCGCCTCAACGTCTTCGGGCACAACGGACCGGCGATCGCGCTCTACGAGAGCCTCGGCTACCAGGTCGCGGACCTCTCCCTGCAACTGCGCCTGGCCGGCCGGCCCGGTCCGGTCCCGCCCGGCCCGGCCGTCCGGCTGGTCCCCGACGACCCCGCGACCCCGGGTCGGCTGCTCTGGACGGCGTACGACGGGCGCGAGCCCGTCGCCGTCGTGCGGCTCGCCCTGGGGGACCGGTCGGACGGGCTGCACGCGCGTCTCGACCGGCTCGAGGTCCACCACGGGCTGCGCCGGCGCGGCTACGGCCGGGCGGTGGCGGCCGAGGTCCTGCGCACCTGCCGGGAGATGCGGGTGCGCACCGTCGCGGTCTCGCTGGCCGGGAGCGACGCGCCGGCCCGGGCGCTATGCGAGGAGCTGGGGTTCGGCCTCACTGCCCAGACGATGGTGCTGGCGCTGACGGGTCCGTAGCGGCCGGGTCCGCAGGCAGCGCCGGAGGGCTCGGCGGCTGGCACGGCGCCTCGGGGGTCGGGTCGACGTCCTCGGGGCACGGTGCGCAGGTCGGGTCGGCAGGGTCGGCAGGGTCGGCCGGGGCCGAGGGCTCGGTACCCGGGGTCGGCGGGGTGGCCGGGCTGGCGTCCGGGGTGGGCGTCGCGGCCGGGGAGGGGTCCACCGGGAGCGGGGCGGTGGGGCAGCTCGGGCCGTCCGTCGGGCTCGGGGTCTCGGCTGGCGTCCCGGGCGGCGTCTCGGCGGGCGTCTGACCGGGCGTGGTGGTCTGCGGCGTGGTGGTCGGCGGGGCGGAGGACGGCGGGTCGGTGGCCGGGTGGCTCGGGTCCGCAGGGGTGGCGGGGGCGGGCTGCGGGGCCGGCGGCGTCGGCGGCAGGGTCGCCGTCGGGGCCGGGGCCGCCGCCGTGGTGGTCGCGGCGGCCGGGGCGTGGGTCGGCGCCTTCGACGGGGCCAACGTCGGCGCCTTCGACGGGCCCTTCGACGGCGCCTTCGAGGGGGCCTTCGTCGGGGCTGCCGTCGGCGCCGCGGCGGCGTGCGTGCGGTGCGGGTGCCGGACCGGCTTCCGCGTCGGGTGCGCACCCGGGGCCCGGGTGGCGGACGGGGCGGCGACCGGCGTCGCGGTGAGCGCGAGCGCGGTCGGCAGGTCGACGACGGCGGTGTCCAGCGGGGTGAAGCGCTGCTGGTAGGTCAGCACCAGCCGGAGGTAGGCCACCGAGTGGTTGTAGGACAGCAGCGCGGTCCTCAGAGAGGCCTGCTGGGTGAGGTCCCGCCCGCCGTAGCAGAGGTACGCCGCGGTGCTCGCTGCCGCGTCCTCGACGTCCTGGGGGTCGGCGACGCCGTTCCCGTCGCCGTCGACCCCGAAGGTGCGCCAGGTGTTGGGCAGGAACTGCATCGGCCCCACGGCCCGGTCCCAGGTGGTGTCCCCGTCCAGCCGGCCACCGTCGGTGTCCGGGATCGAGGCGTGCCGGCGACCGTCCAGCACCGGCCCCACCACGGACGTGCGGTGCTCGGCGTCGAGAGGCCGGCCGACGAGCGACCCGGACTCGACCTGGCCGATCGCCGCGAGCAGGCTCACCGGGAGGTGGCAGCCGGGCGGCGAGCCGGCGACGGCGGAGCGGTAGGCCTTGAGCAGGACCACGGCGATGTCCGCGTGGATCGGCCTGCCCACGGGACTCCCGGTGGTGGTGACGTGCACGGCCGGTGCGAGCGCGGCCGTGGCGGCCGGTTCGGGGTAGCGCCGCGCGTCGGGCACCGTGACCGACGCCGCCTCCTGGTCGAGGGGCGCCGGGGACGCCGGCGCCGCGAGAGCGGTGGTCCGCGCTCCGGCCACGGCCGACCGGGACGCCGGGGACGTGGATCCCGCCAGCGCGAGCACCAGCATCAGGGCCAGGGCCGCAGAGGTCCCCAGCCTGCGTCGTTGACCGTCCAGAAGTGCCCCCATCGCCCCAGTCCACACCCTGCTGCCGGGGATGGCCAGACCCGCAGGGACCACCCGCCGCGCACGGCCGGGCCGTGCGTGCTCCCGCCGGTGCCCCCCCTCGTTGGGGGGTCACCGGATGTCCCCGGCACGCGTGGGAACGGGGTCGGCGGTGCGGGGCGCCAGGCCCACGACCGCGTCCGCGGTGCGTCGCGCCCGGCGGCGCGGGCCGAGCAGCACGGTCCCCCAGAGGGCGACCGCCGCCGCGCCCAGGAGACCGGCGAGCAGCCGCAGCCCGGCCCGGGCCGGGGCCGTGGACACCAGCGCCGCGTGCGTCCTGCCGGGGGTCTCGCCCACGGTCCACGGGGTCCGCGAGGTGACGTCCGGGACTCCGGCGCGGTGCACCACGACGGTGATCGTCGTGCTGCCGGTGGCCGCGTCGAGCGCCGGGGAGGTCCAGTGGCCGTCCTCGAGCGCGGTGGCCGGGACCGGGGTCGACGTACCGGTGCCGACGTCGACGCCGAGGATCGGCGCGGGCGCGGGCCGGCGGCTGTCGAACACGTCGACGACGGCCACGTTGCGGCCGGGACGGTTGGGTCGCAGGCTCACCGACTGATGGTCTGGCACGTCCGGCACCGGCAGAGCGCGATGGACGCGCTGGCCGCGGTGGTGGACCGCGAGCGGGTGCGCACGCAGATGCGCGAGCGGCTCAGCCGGATCACCTCGCACGAGATGCGCACCCCGCTGACGATCGCGATCGGGTTCACCGACCACCTGCTGGTCGGGGAGTCCGACCCCGGCCGCCGGGAGGACCTGGAGGTGGTCCGCGACGAGCTGGGCCGGCTGACCCGGGGGAGCGAGCGGCTGCTGCGGATGATGCACCTGCAGGACCAGACCGACACCGCGGTGCACGACCTGGACTCGCTGCTGCGCCAGACCACCAACCGGTGGTCCACGGTCACCGACCGGAGCTGGACGGTCCAGGCGTCCGCGGGGCTGCTGCGCTGCTCGGAGGAGCGGCTGCGGGCCTGCCTGGACACGCTGATCGAGAACGCGGTGCGCTACACCGAGCCCGGTGACCGGATCCGGGTCGTCGGGATCCGCACGGGCGACGAGGTGCTGGTCGGCGTCGCGGACTCCGGACCGGGGCTGCACCCCCGCATCGCCGGCTGGATCAACCGCGGCGAGGCCGCGCCGGGGGAGCCGGAGGCCAGCGTGGCCGACGCGCGCTCGCAGACCGGGCTGGGGCTGGGGCTGGTCCACGAGGTCGCGAAGTCGCGCGGCGGCCGGGTCGTGGCGGGCCGCTCGGCCGAGGGCGGTGCGCTGCTGCTGGTGGTGCTCGACGCGGAGCACGAGCCGGCCGCGGAGGCCGCCGGCGCGGTCCGGGTCCCGGCGGGACCCGAGCCCGTCCCGCTGGTCGCCGGCCGGCCGCTCGCGGGCGCGGGTCCGCGCATCGGGCTGCGCCGGACAGTAGGGTCGTGACCGCTGGTCTTCCCCACGGCCGCGTCCTGAGAGAATGCGTCGTTCAGCACCGTCCGAACGAACGAGCGTGCGGCACACCGCCGCGACGGACTCCGAGGGAGCCCCCACCGTGTACTTGAAGAGCCTGACGCTTCGCGGGTTCAAGTCGTTCGCGTCCGCGACGACCCTCCAGCTCGAGCCGGGGATCACCTGCATCGTCGGCCCCAACGGCTCCGGCAAGTCCAACGTCGTGGACGCGCTCGCCTGGGTGATGGGTGAGCAGGGCGCCAAGACGCTGCGCGGCGGCAAGATGGAGGACGTCATCTTCGCCGGCACCTCCGGCCGCCCGCCCCTGGGCCGCGCCGAGGTCGCCCTGACCATCGACAACAGCGACGGTGCCCTGCCGATCGAGTACGCCGAGGTCACGATCAGCCGCACGATGTTCCGCAACGGCGGCTCGGAGTACGCCATCAACGGCTCGTCCTGCCGGCTGCTCGACGTCCAGGAGCTGCTCTCGGACTCCGGCATCGGCCGCGAGATGCACGTGATCGTCGGGCAGGGCCAGCTCGACTCGATCCTGCACGCCACCCCCGAGGACCGCCGCGGCTTCATCGAGGAGGCCGCCGGGGTGCTCAAGCACCGCAAGCGCAAGGAGAAGGCGCTCCGCAAGCTCGACAGCACCGAGGGCAACCTGACCCGCCTGCAGGACCTGCTCAGCGAGATCCGCCGCCAGCTCAAGCCGCTGGGCCGCCAGGCCGAGGTGGCCCGCCGGGCCGCCGTCGTGCAGGCCGACGCCCGGGACGCGCGGGCCCGGCTGCTCGCCGACGACCTGGTCGCCGCCCGGACGGCGCTGGAGCAGGAGCTCGCCGACGAGACGGTGCTCCTGGAGCGGCGCGCCGAGGTCGAGGCCGCTGTCGCGCGGGCCCGCGAGGCGGAGGCCGACCTGGAGGCCGCGCTCCGCGAGGACCTGCCCGCGCTGGCGGCCGCCCAGGAGACCTGGTTCGCGCTGTCCGGGCTGCGGGAGCGGCTCAAGGGCACCGCGGGCCTCGCGGCCGAGCGCGTCCGCAACGCCCGCGACAGCTCCGAGCCGTCGTCCCAGACCGGGCGCGACCCGGAGCAGCTGGAGGCCGAGTCCGAGCGGGTCCGCGCCCAGGAGCGCGAGATCGTCGCCGAGGTCGACCGCAACCGTACGGCGCTCGAGACCGCCCTCGCCTCCCGCCAGCAGGCCGAGCAGGCGCACGCCGAGGAGGACCGCCGGGTCGCCGGGCTGCTGCGCGCCGCCGCGGACCGCCGCGAGGGCCTGGCCCGCCTGCACGGGCAGGTCAACGCCCTGAAGAGCCGGGCCTCGGCCGCCGACGAGGAGGTCGGCCGGCTCGCCGCCACCCGCGAGGAGGCGGTCGCCCGCGCCGAGCGGGCGCAGCGCGACTTCACCTCCCTGGAGTCCCGGATCGCCGGCCTGGACGCCGGCGAGGAGGGCCTGGACGCCGAGCACGAGGGCGCGTCCTCCGCGCTCGGCGACATCGAGGAACGGCTCGCCAAGACCCGCGACGAGGCGCAGGCCGCCGAGCGGGGGCGCACCGGCCTAGCCGCGCGCAAGGAGGCGCTCGAGCTCGGGCTGAACCGCAAGGACGGCGCCGGCGCGCTGCTGGCCGCCAGCGACTCGGTGTCCGGCCTGCTCGGCTCGGTCGCGGCGCTGCTCACCGTGCTCCCCGGCTACGAGGCCGCGGTCGCCGGTGCGCTGGGCAGCGCGGCCGACGCGGTCGCCGTCGAGCACGCGGACGCCGCCGTGCACGCCATCGAGCACCTGAAGGCCGAGGACCTCGGCCGTGCCGGGATCGTCCTGGGCCACGGCACCGTCGACGAGGCCTCCTGGCCCGGCCTGTCCGGGGACGTGAGCTACGCCGTCGACGTGGTCGAGTGCCCCGAGGTGCTCCGCCCCGCCCTGTCCCGCCTGCTGTTCAAGGTCGCCGTCGTCGACGACCTCGACGCCGCCCGCCGGCTGGTCGCCGACCTGCCCGACGTCACCGCCGTGACCCGCGACGGCGACCTGCTCGGCGCGCACTTCGCGTCGGGTGGCTCGTCCTCGCAGCCGAGCCTGATCGAGGTGCAGGCCGCGGTCGACGAGGCCACCCACCAGCTCGACGAGGCCACCCACGCGTGCGAGCGGCTCGGCTTCGACCTCGCGCGGCTCGAGGAGGAGCGGGTCCAGGCCCAGCACCGCGTCGACGTCGCGTTGGCCAAGCTGCACGAGTCCGACGCGACGCTGGCCGCGGTGGCCGAGGAGCTCGGCCAGTTCGGCTCGCTGGCCCGCGCCGCGAAGGGCGAGGCCGAGCGGGTCTCCGCTGCCATCGCCCGCGCCCAGGAGTCACGCGACAAGGACCTCGCCGGGCTCGCCGAGCTCGAGCAGCGCCTGGCCTCCGCCGAGGACGCCACCGACGAGGAGCCCGACACCGGCCTGCGCGAGCAGCTCGCCGAGCAGGCCCGCGGCAGCCGCCAGGCCGAGATGGACGCCCGGCTGGCCCTGCGGACCGCCGAGGAGCGGGCCCGCGCGCTCAGCGGCCGCGCCGACTCGCTGCTCAAGGCCGCCCGCACCGAGCGCGAGGCGCGGGCCCGTGCCGCCGCCCGCCGCGAGCGGCTGGTCCGCGAGGGCCGGGTCGCCGAGGCGGTCGCCCGGGGCGTGAGCGTCGCGCTGCAGCGGCTCGAGGTGTCCGTGGCGGCCGCCGCCGAGGACCGGTCCGCCGTCGAGCGGGCCCGCCGCGGCCGCGAGGAGGACCTGATGGCGGTCCGCACCCGGCTGCGCGACCTCGGCAAGGAGCACGACGAGCTGGTCAACACCGTGCACCGCGACGAGGTGGCCCGCACCCAGCAGCGGATGCGCATCGAGCAGCTCGAGGAGCGCACGCTGGAGGAGCTCGGCGTCGACGTCGACTCTCTGGTGGCCGAGTACGGCCCGCAGAACCTCGTCCCGCCCGTGCAGACCCCCGAGCAGGTCGCGGCCCAGGAGGCCGACGAGGACGCCGTACCCCCGGAGCCGGTGCCCTACGTCCGCGAGGAGCAGCAGAAGCGGCTGCGCTCCGCCGAGCGCGCCCTGTCGACGCTGGGCAAGGTCAACCCGCTCGCGCTCGAGGAGTTCACCGCGCTGGAGGAGCGCCACCAGTTCCTCGGCGAGCAGCTCGAGGACCTGCGCAAGACCCGCCGCGACCTGCTCGACATCGTCCGCGAGGTCGACGAGCGCGTCGAGCAGGTCTTCACCGAGGCCTGGAACGACGTCAACGCCGCCTTCGACGGCGTCTTCAAGCGGCTGTTCCCCGGGGGGAGAGGGCCGCCTGGTGCTGACCGACCCCTCCAACATGCTCACCACCGGCATCGAGGTCGAGGCCCGCCCGCCCGGCAAGAAGGTCAAGCGGCTCTCGCTGCTGTCCGGCGGCGAGCGGTCCCTGGTCGCGGTCGCGTTCCTGGTCTCGCTGTTCAAGGCCCGGCCCTCGCCGTTCTACATCCTCGACGAGGTGGAGGCGGCGCTGGACGACACCAACCTGGGGCGCCTGCTGCAGATCTACGAGGAGCTGCGCGAGACCAGCCAGCTGCTGGTGATCACCCACCAGAAGCGGACCATGGAGGTCGGCGACGCGCTCTACGGCGTCACGATGCGCGGCGACGGCGTCTCCGCGGTGATCAGCCAGCGGCTCCGCGAGGCCGAGCCCGCATGAGCGAGCGCGCACCCCGCCCGTGCCGGGGCGACTACGTGGTCTGGCGCCGGGCCACCACCCGCTGGGCCGACGACGACGCCTACGGGCACATGAACAACGCGACGTACTACGAGCTGTTCGACACCGCCGTGAACGCCCACCTGTTCGAGGCCACCGGGATCAACGTCCGGACGCTGCCCTCGATCGGCGTGGTGGCGGAGACCTCGTGCCGCTACTTCCGGGAGATCGGCTTCCCGGAGCCCGTCGACATGGGCCTGGCCGTCGAGCGGGTCGGCACCTCGTCGGTGATCTACCGGATCGGGCTGTTCCAGGGAGGGTCCGACGAGGCAGCGGCCGAGGGCCGGTTCGTGCACGTGTACGTCGACAACGCGAACGGCCCCGGCGACCGGCCGGTCCGCCCCCTGCCCGACGAGATCCGCGCGGTCGTGACCGCGCTGGCCACGACCGCCTGACAGGTTTGCGGACGGTCGTCCCGGGCACGTGGGCAACGACACGTCCGCGGCCTTGCGGGCGCGTGGGACGATGGGTGAGTGCCTGACCGGGCACCCGCACACGCAATTTCGGGAGCTGTTCCGCCTTGACCTGGATCCTCGTCGCGATGCTCGGCATCATCCTGCTCGCCGTGCTGGTGGTGCTGTACGTCGCCTACCCGCACCGGGGCGAGGACGTCCCGAACGCCCCCTGGGTCGGCGAGGCGATGCGCAAGGGCGTCAACCTGCTGCCGACGCTGGACAACCAGTCCGACGAGCAGAAGTACGACACCCGGCCGCGGGAGAAGCAGCACCACTGACCGCGCTCGCTCGATGCCCGGTCGAGCCGGGCCGTGTGATGGGATATCCGCGTGGCTGACTACATCTACCTGATCATCGGCATCGCCGTCCTGCTCGTCGGCGGGCTCGTCGGCCTGGTGACCTCCACCGTCCGGCGCCGGGGCCGTACGTCGACCCCGCCGGCGCCCGGCACCACGACCGCCGAGCCGCGGGTCGGCGACGACGCCGAGACCCCGCGGGACACCCCGACGCGGACCGTCGAGGACGCCGACCTGCCGACCGGACCGGTCGACACCCTCGAGCCGGCTCCCGTCCTGGAGACCCCGGAGTCGACGGCCGGCCGTCTGGTCCGGCTGCGTCAGCGGCTCGCCCGCTCGCAGAGCCCGCTCGGCCGGGGCCTGCTGGCCCTGCTCTCCCGCGACGTCATCGACGAGGACACGTGGGAGGAGATCGAGGACCTGCTGATCACCGCCGACGTGGGGGTCGCCCCCACCCAGGAGCTCGTCGCCCGGTTGCGCACCCGGGTCAAGGTCGAGGGCGTGTCGTCGGCCTCCGTGCAGGACATCCTGCGCGAGGAGCTGGTCACCCTGGTCGACCCGAGCCTGGACCGGTCGCTGGCCGTGGACCGCAAGGACGGCAAGCCCGCCGTGGTGCTGGTGGTCGGCGTCAACGGCACCGGCAAGACGACCACGGTCGGCAAGCTGGCCCGGGTCCTGGTCGCCGAGGACAAGCAGGTGGTGCTCGGCGCGGCCGACACGTTCCGCGCCGCCGCCGCCGAGCAGCTCGCGACCTGGGGCGAGCGGGTCGGCGTGCCCGCCGTCCGCGGTCCCGAGGGCAGCGACCCCGCCAGCGTGGCGTTCGAGGCGGTCCGCACCGGCATCGAGCAGGAGGCCGACGTGGTCCTGGTGGACACCGCCGGCCGGCTGCAGAACAAGGCCGGTCTGATGGACGAGCTCGGCAAGGTCAAGCGGGTCATCGAGAAGCAGGCCACCGTCACCGAGGTGCTGCTGGTGCTCGACGCCACCACCGGCCAGAACGGCCTGCAGCAGGCCCGGGTCTTCCGCGAGGCGGTCGACGTGACCGGCATCGTGCTCACCAAGCTCGACGGCTCAGCCAAGGGCGGCATCGTGGTGGCCGTGCAGCGTGAGCTCGGCGTCCCGGTGAAGCTGGTGGGTCTCGGTGAGGGCGCCGACGACCTCGCCCCGTTCGACCCGGCGGCCTTCGTGGACGCCCTGATGGGCGTCACCGCCTCCTGAGCGTGCCGCTCAGCGGATCTCGATGCCGCGCAGCGTGAACTCGACCAGGAGGTCGGCCTCGTCGACCGTCGGCATCGGCCGGTGGGTGATCGCGCGGATCGCCAGGAGGCCTCCCAGCCACTGGACCGCGCTGTCCACGTCGATGTCGGGACGCACCTCGCCGCGGGCGATCGCCCGCTCGAACGTCGCCCGGGACTCCAGCTCGCGACGCTCGGTCGAGGAGCGGTAGAGCGCCGCGATCCGCCCGTCGCGGACCGACTCGGCGATCGAGGTGCGCAGGAAGGCCGCGCCCTCGGGGGTGTTCACGAAGGTGAGCACAGAGCGGTAGCTCGCGGCCAGGTCGGTGCGGATCGAGCCGGTGTCCGGCTCGGGCATCTCCGCGGAGTAGAGCGTCTCCATCGCGGCGACCGCGAGGTCCTCCTTGGAGGGCCAGCGCCGGTAGACCGTGGCCTTGCCGACGCCGGCCCGCGCCGCGACGTCGTCGACGGTGGTCCGGTCGAAGCCGCGCTGGAGCAGCAGCTCGGCGGCGGCGCGGGTGATCCGGTCGTCGGTGCCGGGGTCCCGCGGGCGCCCGCGTCCGCGCCGTACCTGGGTGGAAGCTGTGGTGGTCATGCCGGGGAGGATAGTCGCTTTTTCGATACCCGACAAAGGATCGCGTATGGATATTTACGGCTTGCCCCCGGTCTGCGTCATGTGCTCGTAACACCCGACCGGCAACCGTCACCTCACCGCAACATGCGTCGCCGCGGGTTGAAACCTGCGCCCACCAGAGTCTGGGGCACCGGGGTGGTGCCGGTCCGACAGCGAGGTCGAGGCCCCTGACCACCTGCTCCCCGCAAACCTTCAAGAGGTTAGAGACATGGATACTGGCGATACCGCTTGGGTGTTGACCTCCGCGGCGTTGGTGCTGCTGATGACGCCCGGACTCGCGCTCTTCTACGGCGGCATGGTCCGCGCCAAGAGCGTCCTGAACATGATGATGATGAGCTTCGGGGCGCTGGCCCTGATCGGCGTGCTGTGGGTGCTCTACGGGTACTCCCTCGCCTTCGGGGACGACGTGGTCGGCGGTCTCTTCGGAAACCCCTTCGACTACTTCGGTCTCGAGGGGCTGATGAGCGACAAGTCGCTCGTCGCGACGATCCCGAGCCTGGCGTTCGTCGGGTTCCAGGCCGTCTTCGCCATCATCACCGTGGCCCTCATCTCCGGCGCGATCGCCGATCGCGCCCGCTTCGGCCCCTGGCTGGTGTTCGCCGGCATCTGGGCCACGATCGTCTACTTCCCGGTCGCCCACTGGGTGTTCGCGTTCGACGACACCACCGGCCCCGGCTTCACGGGTGGCTGGGTCGCGAACAAGCTCGGCGCGATCGACTTCGCCGGCGGCACGGCGGTGCACATCAACGCCGGTGCGGCGGGCCTCGCGCTGGCCCTGGTGCTCGGCAAGCGCGTCGGCTGGAAGCGGGACCCCATGCGGCCGCACAACCTGCCGCTGGTGATGATCGGCGCCGGACTGCTCTGGTTCGGCTGGTTCGGCTTCAACGCCGGCTCCGCGCTGGGCGCCAACACGCTCGCCTCGGTGGCCTGGATCAACACGATGGGCGCCACCGCGGCGGCCGCCCTCGGCTGGCTGCTGATCGAGAAGCTCCGCGACGGTCACGCGACCTCGCTGGGTGCCGCCTCCGGCGTGGTGGCCGGACTGGTCGCCATCACGCCCTCGTGCTCGTCGGTCAACCCGGTCGGCGCGCTGATCCTCGGCTTCCTCGCCGGCATCCTGTGCGCCCTGGCCGTCGGCCTGAAGTTCCGCTTCGGCTTCGACGACTCGCTCGACGTGGTCGGCGTGCACCTGGTCGGCGGGCTCTGGGGCACCCTCGCGGTGGGGCTGCTGGCCACGGCCAGCGCGCCGGCCGGCGTGGACGGGCTGCTCTTCGGTGGTGGCCTCGGCCAGCTCGGGAAGCAGGCCGTGGGCGCGTTCTCGGTGCTGATCTTCTCCTTCGTGGTCACCTACGTGCTGGGCCTGCTGATCCAGAAGACCATCGGCTTCCGTCTGGACGAGGAGAGCGAGGTCGAGGGCATCGACGGGGTCGAGCACGCCGAGTCGGCGTACGACTTCGCCACCTCGGGCGGCGGTGGCCGCAGCCTCACGGGTGGTCACGTCACTCCCAGCACGCAGGCTGACGCCGAGGCCAGGGGCGTGAACGCATGAAGCTCGTGACCGCGGTGATCAAGCCGCACAAGTGGGAAGAGGTCCGCGAGGCCCTGGAGACCTTCGGAGTGACCGGCATGACGGTCAGCGAGGTCAGCGGCTACGGCCGGCAGAAGGGGCACACCGAGGTCTACCGCGGCGCGGAGTACGACATCGCGCTGGTGCCCAAGATCCGGATCGAGATCGTCGTGGAGTCCGCGGACGCCGACGACGTGGTCGGGATCATCGTCAAGACCGCTCAGACCGGCCGGATCGGCGACGGCAAGGTCTGGGTCCAGCCGGTCGACGCGGTGGTGCGGGTCCGCACGGGGGACCGGGACGAGGCGGCGCTCTGACACCTGCTCCGGAGCACGTCTGAGCCAGGCGGGGACCGCGGCGGCCGACAGGTCACCCCGGTTCCCGCCTGGTTGCATATCCCTGCGATGTAATGACAGCCGGGCAACCGGTGCAGAGAGGCGAGAGATGAAGCTGGTCACCGCGGTCGTGAAACCGCACAAGTGGGAGGACGTCCGCTCCGCCCTGGAGATGGTCGGCATCACCGGCATGACCGTCAGCGAGGTCAGCGGCTACGGCCGGCAGAAGGGCCACACCGAGGTCTACCGCGGCGCGGAGTACGACATCTCGCTGGTGCCCAAGATCCGCATCGAGATCGTCGTGGACGACCCGGAGGCCGACGCGGTCGTGCAGGCGATCGTGACCACCGCCCGGACCGGCAAGATCGGGGACGGCAAGGTCTGGGTCCAGCCCGTCGAGAGCGTCGTGCGCGTCCGCACCGGCGACGCCGACGAGGCAGCGCTCTGATCCGGTGACCCAGGCCGAACGGCGCACCCGCACCACGGAGGCCGACGCGCTCTGCGCCTCGGCCCTGGAGAAGGCTCTGGACGGGGCCGACGACACCGGGGTGGCGCTGGTCGCCGTGGGGGGGCTACGGCCGCTCGGAGCTGGCTCCGCACAGCGACCTCGACGTGGTGCTGGTGCACGCCGACGAGGTCGACGTACGCCGGGTGGCGACCGAGGTCTGGTACCCGCTGTGGGACGCCGGCGCGAACATCGACCACTCCGTGCGTGCGCTCTCCGAGGTCACCGGCACCGCCCGCGACGACCCGCGGGTCGCGCTCGGCCTGCTCGACGCGCGGCACCTGGCCGGCGACCCCTCGCTGACCCTGCGGCTGCGCGCCGACCTGCTCGCGCACTGGCGGCGGGACGCCCGCAGCCAGCTCCCCGCCCTGCGGGCCCTGGTCACCAAGCGGGGCGAGCGGATGGGGGAGCTCGGCCACGCGTCGGTGCCCGACCTGAAGGAGTCCGTGGGCGGCCTGCGGGACGCGACCGTGCTCAAGGCGCTCGTCGCCACCTGGCTGGTGGACGTCTCGCACGCCGACCTCGAGCCCGCCCGGCTGCAGCTGCTCGACATCCGCGACGTGCTGCACGACGTGGTCGGTCGCTCCGGGGACCGGATCGCCCCCGAGACGTGGCCGGACCTCGCCGTGGGGCTCGGCCTGCCCGACGCCGAGACCGCCCAGCGGCAGGTCCGCGCCCTGGGCCGCCGGATCACCCACCTCTCACGGCTCACCTGGCGCCGCGTCGACGCCGTGCTGGCCCGGCCGCCGGCCACCCAGCACCGGGCCCCGGAGCTGGAGCGGGTCGCCCCCGGGGTGGCCGTCTCGCGCGGCGAGGTGGTCCTCGACCGCGGCGTCCGGCCCGCCGAGGACCCGCTGCTGCTGCTCCGTGCCGCGGCCGAGGCGGCCGAGCGGCAGCTGGTCCTGGCCCCCTCGACCTCGGCCCGGCTGGCCCGCGAGGGCGTCCCGGTCCCAGAGCCCTGGAGCCGCGAGGCCCGCAACCTGTTCACCCGCCTGCTCGCCGCCGGGCCGGGGCTGCTCGCCGTCTGGGAGACCCTCGACGAGACCGACGCGCTGGGCCGGGTGCTGCCCGAGTGGGAGCGGGTGCGGCTGCTGCCGCACGCCTCGGTCGTGCACCGGTTCACCGTCGACCGGCACCTGGTCGAGACCTGCATCGAGGCCTCCCGGCTGATCCGCCGGGTCTCCCGGCCCGACGTGCTGATGGCCGCGGCGCTGCTGCACGACCTCGGCAAGGGCCAGCTCGTGGACCACTCGGTGGCGGGGGAGCCGCTCGCCGCGGCGGCCGCCGCCCGGATGGGGTTCGACGCCCGCGAGGTCGACCTGATCGGGGGGCTGGTGCGCTGGCACCTGCTGCTCGCCGACGTCTCGACCACCCGCGACCTCGAGGACCCCGCGACGGTGGCGCACGTCGTCGCGCGGATCCCCGACCTGGAGACCCTGGACCTGCTCGAGGTGCTCACCGAGGCGGACGCCCGGGCCACCTCCCCGAAGGCCTGGACGTCGTGGCGCGCGGGTCTCGTCGCCGACCTGGCGCGACGGGTCCGCCGCGAGCTCGACGCCACCACGACCGTCGTACCGGACCCCACGCCGCTCGACGTCGAGGTGTCGGCGGCGGTGCGTGCGGACCCGAGCCGGCTCGACGTCCGCCTGGTCGAGGAGCCCGACGGGTCCACGCTCACCGTGGTCTCGGGGGACCGGGTCGGCCTGATCGCCGACGTCGCGGGCGCCCTCGCGGTGATGCGCGCCTCGGTCCGCTCGGCGCGCGCCTGGACCCAGGACGACCTCGCGGTCTCGGTGTGGGACGTCGCCGACACCCACCTCGACCCGGCGATCCTGCGCCAGCGGCTCGACGCCGTCGTGCAGCGCCGCCAGGACCCGGCCGCCCGGCTCCGGCCGCCGCGGCAGGACGGCCTCGAGCCGTCGGTGGCGGTCCGGCACGACGCGTCCCACCAGTCCACCGTGATGGAGGTCCGGGTCGACGACCGACCCGGCGTGGTCTACCTCGTCTGTGCGGCGCTGGCCCGCCAGGACCTCTCGGTACGGTCGGCGCACCTCACCACGCTGGGCCCGCAGGCCGTCGACGTGTTCTACGTGCAGGAGCCGGGAGCCGGCGTGCTGAGCGACGAGCGGGCCGCCTCGGCGGTGCACGCGGTCCGGCGGGCGCTCCTGGACCCGGTTACCCTTGACGCTGACCGCGGCTGAGACCTACTGCGCCGTCGGCCGGACCCCACCGACTGGACTCAAGGACTGACCACCTGTGTTTACGACCCTCTCCGACCGTCTCGCCGCGACGTTCAAGAACCTGCGCGGCAAGGGACGGCTCTCTGAGGCGGACATCGACGCGACCGCGCGGGAGATCCGCATCGCGCTGCTCGAGGCGGACGTCGCGCTGCCCGTGGTCAAGAAGTTCGTCGCCGCGGTCAAGGAGCGCGCCCGCGGCGAGGAGGTCAGCGGTGCGCTGAACCCCGCCCAGCAGATCGTCAAGATCGTCAACGACGAGCTGGTCACGATCCTGGGCGGCGAGACCCGCCGGCTGCGCTACGCGAAGACCGCCCCGACCGTGCTGATGCTGGCCGGCCTGCAGGGCGCCGGCAAGACGACGCTGGCCGCCAAGCTCGCGCTGTGGCTCAAGGACCAGGGCAGCAGCCCGATGCTGGTCGCCGCCGACCTCCAGCGCCCCAACGCCGTCAACCAGCTCCAGATCAACGGCGAGCGGGTCGGCGTCAAGGTGTTCGCCCCGGAGCCGGGCAACGGGGTCGGCGACCCGGTCGCGGTCGCCCGCGCCGGTGTGGCGGAGGCCAGGCGCACCCTGCACGACGTGGTCATCGTCGACACCGCGGGACGCCTGGGTGTGGACGCCGAGATGATGCAGCAGGCCGCGGACATCCGCGACGCGGTGAGCCCCGACGAGATCCTCTTCGTGGTCGACGCGATGGTCGGCCAGGACGCGGTGAACACCGCCCAGGCCTTCCTCGACGGCGTCGGGTACGACGGCGTGGTGCTCACCAAGCTCGACGGTGACGCGCGAGGCGGTGCGGCGCTGTCGATCGCGTCCATCACCGGCAAGCCGGTGATGTTCGCGTCCAACGGCGAGAAGCCGACCGACTTCGACGTGTTCCACCCCGACCGGATGGCCGGCCGGATCCTCGACATGGGCGACATGCTCACCCTGATCGAGCAGGCCGAGAAGTCCTTCGACGCCGACCAGGCGGCGAAGGCGGCCGCCAAGCTCACCGGCCAGGGCGGCGACTTCACCCTCGACGACTTCCTGCAGCAGATGCAGCAGCTGCGCAAGATGGGCTCGCTGTCGAAGATCATGGGGATGCTCCCGGGGATGGGGCAGTTCCGCGAGCAGCTCGAGAACTTCGACGAGCGCGAGATCGACCGGATCCAGGCGATCATCCAGTCGATGACGCCGTCCGAGCGCGACAACCCCAAGATCATCGACGGGTCCCGCCGGGCGCGGATCTCCCGCGGCTCGGGCACCCAGGTCTCGGAGGTGAACGGTCTGGTCGACCGGTTCTTCGAGGCCCGCAAGATGATGATGTCGATGGCCAAGGGCGGCGGGATCCCCGGCATGCCGGGGATGCCCGGGATGCCGGGGGCGCACGGCGGCAAGCGGGCCAAGGGCAAGCAGGTGGCCGCCAAGAAGGCCAAGTCCAAGCGCGGCTCGGGCAACCCCGCGAAGCGGGCGGCGGAGAAGTCCGGGACCCAGAAGCCGGCCGCCGACGGTGCCGCGCCGAACCCCTTCGGACTGCCCGCCGGCGCCGAGGAGGACTTCGACCCCTCGACGCTGAACCTTCCCGCCGACCTCTCCAAGTACCTCAAGTAGCCCTCGCCTCCCGGGGAGCAGTGGGTAGGGTCCCTGGGCATGAGCGCTCTGAGGGTCCGCGGTCCCGTGCTCCCCGACGGGGAGGTGCGCGACCTGTACGTCGTCGACGGCCTGGTCACCTACGAGCCGGTGGCGTCCGCCGAGCTCGTCGCCGAGGGCTGGGTGGTCCCCGGCCTGGTGGACGCGCACTGTCACGTGGGCCTCGACGAGAACGGCGCCGTGCCCGAGGACGTCCAGGAGAAGCAGGCGGTCGCCGACCGGGACTCCGGCGCCCTGCTGCTGCGCGACTGCGGGTCGGCCGCGGACACCTCGTGGATCCACGGGCGCGACGACCTGCCGCGGCTGATCCGGGCCGGCCGGCACATCGCCCGCCCCCGCCGCTACATCCGCAACTACGCCCACGAGGTCGAGCCCGAGGACCTCGCGACGTACGTCGACCGCGAGGCGCAGCGCGGGGACGGCTGGGTCAAGCTCGTCGGTGACTGGATCGAGCGCGACGCCGGCGACCTCGCCCCGTCCTGGACCCGTGACTCCCTGGAGGCGGCCATGAAGGCCGCGCACGCCCGGGGTGCCCGGGTCACCGCGCACGTCTTCGGGGAGGACGCACTGCCCGACCTCATCGGCGCCGGGATCGACTGCATCGAGCACGGCACCGGCCTGTCGGCGGACCTGATCGACACGATGGTGCGCAACGGCGTCGCCCTCGTGCCCACCGTCAAGCAGCTCGGCAACTTCCCGGGGTACGCCGACGCCGGCCGCGAGAGGTTCCCCGCCTACGCCGACCACATGATGCGGCTCTTCGCGTCCCGTCGCGACGTGATCGGGGCGGCGTACGACGCGGGGGTCGCGATCTACGCCGGCACCGACGCCGGGGGAGTGCTGCCGCACGGGCTGATCGGCCAGGAGGTCCTGGAGCTCACCACCTACGGCCTCACCCCGGAGGACGCCCTGGGCGCCGCCTCGTGGCGGGCCCGCGCGTGGCTCGGGCTGGACGGCACCCTCGCGGAGGGCACGGCCGCCGACTTCGTGGTGTTCGACCGCAACCCGCTCGAGGACCTGACGGTGCTGGCCAGCCCCCGCCGGATCGTGCTGCGCGGGACCGTCGTCGGCTGACCGGCCGCCGGTCCAGCCTCGATTGGCCCCGGACGCGGGCTTCCTGTACTGTTCTGCAGGCGGTCAACACGACCGCCGAACCGCCCTTCGGGGCTGGCCGACTCGCTTGCGAGCTCACGGACAGCTCATCAGAAGTGGTGGTCCGGATGGGTCTGGCCCCGGATTTGACGGGCCGGATCGCACCGGGTAAGTTTTACCAGGTTGCCCCGGGAACGCGGTCGGAAGGCCGGGTTGCGGTGCGCGCTTGATCCTTGAGAACTCAACAGTGTGCTAAAAGTCGACGAATTAATTTGTAACGCCAGTCGGCAGGTTGCGATGGATCCTTTCGGGGGTTTGTTGGTATCTGTCGATGATTCCTTTAGGTAAGACCGCTTTTCTTTCATTCCTTCGGGGGTGGGGGAGGGCAACTCTTGCTGGGATGCTCCTAGATTGTTGATGAAATGCAGCGCCTTTGGGTGTTGTGTGATTCTACAGAATTCAACGGAGAGTTTGATCCTGGCTCAGGACGAACGCTGGCGGCGTGCTTAACACATGCAAGTCGAGCGGTAAGGCCCCTTCGGGGGTACACGAGCGGCGAACGGGTGAGTAACACGTGAGCAATCTGCCCTTCACTTCGGGATAACTCCGGGAAACCGGTGCTAATACCGAATACGACCACTTCAGGCATCTGATGGTGGTGGAAAGTTCTGGCGGTGGAGGATGAGCTCGCGGCCTATCAGCTTGTTGGTGGGGTAATGGCCCACCAAGGCAACGACGGGTAGCCGGCCTGAGAGGGTGACCGGCCACACTGGGACTGAGACACGGCCCAGACTCCTACGGGAGGCAGCAGTGGGGAATATTGGACAATGGGCGAAAGCCTGATCCAGCAACGCCGCGTGAGGGATGAATGCCTTCGGGTTGTAAACCTCTTTCAGCAGGGACGAAGCGCAAGTGACGGTACCTGCAGAAGAAGCACCGGCCAACTACGTGCCAGCAGCCGCGGTAATACGTAGGGTGCGAGCGTTGTCCGGAATTATTGGGCGTAAAGGGCTCGTAGGCGGTCTGTCGCGTCGGGAGTGAAAACTCAGGGCTTAACCCTGAGCCTGCTTCCGATACGGGCAGACTAGAGGTATGCAGGGGAGAACGGAATTCCTGGTGTAGCGGTGGAATGCGCAGATATCAGGAGGAACACCGGTGGCGAAGGCGGTTCTCTGGGCATTACCTGACGCTGAGGAGCGAAAGTGTGGGGAGCGAACAGGATTAGATACCCTGGTAGTCCACACCGTAAACGTTGGGCGCTAGGTGTGGGGCTCATTCCACGAGTTCCGTGCCGCAGCTAACGCATTAAGCGCCCCGCCTGGGGAGTACGGCCGCAAGGCTAAAACTCAAAGGAATTGACGGGGGCCCGCACAAGCGGCGGAGCATGCGGATTAATTCGATGCAACGCGAAGAACCTTACCTGGGTTTGACATATGGAGAAAACTGTCAGAGATGGCAGGTCCGCAAGGGCTCTATACAGGTGGTGCATGGCTGTCGTCAGCTCGTGTCGTGAGATGTTGGGTTAAGTCCCGCAACGAGCGCAACCCTCGTCTTATGTTGCCAGCACGTAATGGTGGGGACTCATAAGAGACTGCCGGGGTCAACTCGGAGGAAGGTGGGGATGACGTCAAGTCATCATGCCCCTTATGTCCAGGGCTTCACGCATGCTACAATGGCCGGTACAAAGGGCTGCGATACCGCAAGGTGGAGCGAATCCCAAAAAGCCGGTCTCAGTTCGGATTGGGGTCTGCAACTCGACCCCATGAAGTCGGAGTCGCTAGTAATCGCAGATCAGCAACGCTGCGGTGAATACGTTCCCGGGCCTTGTACACACCGCCCGTCACGTCACGAAAGTCGGCAACACCCGAAGCCAGTGGCCCAACCCGTAAGGGAGGGAGCTGTCGAAGGTGGGGCTGGCGATTGGGACGAAGTCGTAACAAGGTAGCCGTACCGGAAGGTGCGGCTGGATCACCTCCTTTCTAAGGAGCTTTTGGCGGGTGGCTCATCATGGCTGCTCGTCCATTGGTTTGTTTCGGAAACGTTCGTTTTCCGGCAGGCCAGCTCACTAGTGGAACGTCGACTATTTGGTCAGCTCGTCTTTGAGCTCTCGTCAGTACTGTCTGGTGCCCTGTTGGGGTGTTGGGCGTGGAACCTCGGGGGGGGACGGAGGGGTTGGTCTAGCACACTGTTGGGTCCTGAGGGATCGAGAGTTTTTTCTCGTTTCTTCTGGGCCACCCTTTCCGTGTACTGCCGGGTTGGTCGATGTCTTCGGGTGTCGGTCGGTGCGGTGAGCGCGGGGTGTGGGGGTGGGTCCGCCCGTAATTTGAGAACTACACAGTGAACGCGAGCATCTTTGTAGCAAGACAAGCTACTAAGGGCACATGGTGGATGCCTTGGCACCAAGAGCCGATGAAGGACGTAGGAGCCTGCGATAAGCCCCGGGAAGTTGGCAACCGAGCTGTGATCCGGGGATTTCCGAATGGGGAAACCCAGCTGGAGTCATGTCCAGGTACCTGCCCCTGAACACATAGGGGGGTTTGGAGGGAACGTGGGGAAGTGAAACATCTCAGTACCCACAGGAAGAGAAAACAAAAGTGATTCCGAGAGTAGTGGCGAGCGAAATCGGAACAGGCCAAACCTATTGCGTGTGATAGCCGGCAGGCGTTGCGCAGTGGGGGTTGTGGGGCCGTCACGTCAGGACTGCCGTTCTGGCACAGAGTAAGAAACCATCGTTGAAGTTGAAGCGGACTGGAAAGTCCCGGCGTAGAGGGTGATACCCCCGTACACGTAAGACGATGGCTCTGAGACGTCACCCCAAGTAACACGGAACCCCTGAAATTCCGTGTGAATCTGGCGGGACCACCCGTTAAGCCTAAATACTCCTTGGTGACCGATAGCGGACAAGTACCGTGAGGGAAAGGTGAAAAGTACCCCTGGCGGGGAGTGAAATAGTACCTGAAACCATGTGCCTACAATCCGTTGGAGCGAGACCTTGTGTCTTGTGACAGCGTGCCTTTTGAAGAATGAGCCTGCGAGTTTGCGTTGTGTGGCGAGGTTAACCCGTGTGGGGAAGCCGTAGCGAAAGCGAGTCCGAATAGGGCGGTTGAGTCGCACGATCAAGACCCGAAGCGGAGTGATCTATCCATGGGCAGGTTGAAGCGCGGGTAAGACCGCGTGGAGGACCGAACCCACCAGGGTTGAAAACCTGGGGGATGACCTGTGGATAGGGGTGAAAGGCCAATCAAACTCCGTGATAGCTGGTTCTCCCCGAAATGCATTTAGGTGCAGCGTCGTGTGTTTCTTGCCGGAGGTAGAGCACTGGATAGTCTAGGGGGGCCTACAAGCTTACCGAAATTAGCCAAACTCCGAATGCCGGTAAGTGAGAGCGCGGCAGTGAGACAGTGGGGGATAAGCTCCATTGTCGAGAGGGAAACAGCCCAGACCATCAGCTAAGGTCCCTAAGCGATAACTAAGTGGAAAAGGATGTGGAGTCGCACAGACAACCAGGAGGTTGGCTTAGAAGCAGCCACCCTTGAAAGAGTGCGTAATAGCTCACTGGTCAAGTGATTCCGCGCCGACAATGTAGCGGGGCTCAAGTTATCCACCGAAGCTATGGGATTCACGCAATAGCCCGGCCCCCTTGTGGGGTCCAGGTGTGTGGATCGGTAGGGGAGCGTCGTATGGCGAGCGAAGCAGCGGTGTGAACCAGTTGTGGACGCCATACGAGTGAGAATGCAGGCATGAGTAGCGAATGAGGAGCGAGAAACTCCTCCGCCGAATGATCAAGGGTTCCAGGGTCAAGCTAATCTGCCCTGGGTAAGTCGGGACCTAAGGCGAGGCCGACAGGCGTAGTCGATGGACAACGGGTTGATATTCCCGTACCGGCAAAGTAGCGCCCATGACGAACCTAGTGATGCTAAGTGCCCTAAGCCTTCTAGATCCCTTCGGGGACGTGGAGGTGGAGCGCACGACCCGAACTAGTAGTAGTCAAGCGATGGGGTGACGCAGGAAGGCAGTCCAACCGTGGCGATGGTAGACCACGGCTAAGGATGTAGGGCGAGGGGTAGGCAAATCCGCCTCTCATGTGCCTGAGATCTGATGGGGAGTCCTTTTGGACGAAGTGGATGATCCTATGCTGTCGAGAAAAACCTCTAGCGAGCTATGCGCCGCCCGTACCCCAAACCGACTCAGGTGATCAGGTAGAGAATACTAAGGCGATCGAGTGAACCATGGTTAAGGAACTCGGCAAAATGCCCCCGTAACTTCGGGAGAAGGGGGGGCCGGATTCGTTATAACGCAAGCTGTTAGAAGCGATGATGGCCGCAGAGACCAGGCCCAAGCGACTGTTTACTAAAAACACAGGTCCGTGCTAAGTCGTAAGACGATGTATACGGACTGACTCCTGCCCGGTGCTGGAAGGTTAAGGGGACGTGTTAGTTCTTCGGAGCGAAGCGCAGAACTTAAGCCCCAGTAAACGGCGGTGGTAACTATAACCATCCTAAGGTAGCGAAATTCCTTGTCGGGTAAGTTCCGACCTGCACGAATGGAGTAACGACTTGGGCGCTGTCTCAACCATGGACTCGGCGAAATTGCAGTACGAGTAAAGATGCTCGTTACGCGCGGCAGGACGGAAAGACCCCGGGACCTTTACTACAATTTGGTATTGGTGTTTGGTTCGGCTTGTGTAGGATAGGTGGGAGGCTTTGAAGCGGCGACGCCAGTTGTCGTGGAGCCAACGTTGAAATACCACTCTGGTCGTACTAGATATCTAACCTAGGTCCGTTATCCGGATCAGGGACAGTGCCTGATGGGTAGTTTAACTGGGGCGGTTGCCTCCTAAAATGTAACGGAGGCGCCCAAAGGTTCCCTCAGCCTGGTTGGCAATCAGGTTTCGAGTGTAAGTGCACAAGGGAGCTTGACTGTGAGACAGACATGTCGAGCAGGGACGAAAGTCGGGACTAGTGATCCGGCGCTGGCATGTGGAAGCGGCGTCGCTCAACGGATAAAAGGTACCCCGGGGATAACAGGCTGATCTTCCCCAAGAGTCCATATCGACGGGATGGTTTGGCACCTCGATGTCGGCTCGTCGCATCCTGGGGCTGGAGTAGGTCCCAAGGGTTGGGCTGTTCGCCCATTAAAGCGGCACGCGAGCTGGGTTTAGAACGTCGTGAGACAGTTCGGTCCCTATCCGCCGCGCGCGCAGGAAACTTGAGAAAGGCTGTCCCTAGTACGAGAGGACCGGGATGGACGAACCTCTGGTGTGCCAGTTGTTCCGCCAGGAGCACGGCTGGTTAGCTACGTTCGGAAGTGATAACCGCTGAAAGCATCTAAGCGGGAAGCACGTTTCAAGATGAGGTTTCCCACCGGGTAACCGGGTAAGGCCCCCAGCAGACTACTGGGTTGATAGGCCGGAGGTCGAAGGCAGTAATGTACGGAGCCGACCGGTACTAATAGGCCGAGGGCTTGTCCCTCAAAGATGTTACGCGTTCACTGTGTGGTTCCCGAGTTACGGTCGGGAGCTCGATGATCCCCCCCCCAAGGGGACAGCTCCACCGACACACCCCCAGTATGCGTGGGCGGGTGGCCGGTGCGGGGTGGTCCTTGGGTGGTGTGGGGTCGACGGGCCCTGGCACAACTCCATAGAGTTACGGCGGCCATAGCGAGAGGGAAATACCCGGCTCCATTCCGAACCCGGAAGTCAAGCCTCTCAGCGCCGATGGTACTGCAACCGGGAGGTTGTGGGAGAGTAGGACGTCGCCGGACAACTTTTCCTCGTAGAGGCCACCCCCAGGGGTGGCCTCTACGTGTTTTCCCAGACCTATTGCTGGGTGTATTACCGGTTGTTGCGTCACCGGGCCGCCTGCGGTTCCTGGGCCCGACCCGGTTCGCGGTGCTGGCCGGTCGGGGTGTTTCCTGGTCCATGTTCGTGCGTTGCCTTTTTCGAGGAGTGTTCCTGATGGCTACCCCCCCGTCCTCCGACCGCGGAACCAGCGGCGACAACCGCGGCGACCGCGGCGACAAGCGCGGCTCCCAGCGCGGCTCCCAGCGCGGCGAAAGCAGCAGCAGCGGCGGCAAGCGGGCCGGTGCCGGCTCCGCACGGGGCACCGCCGGCAAGAGCGCCGGCAAGAGCACCGGCAGAGGCGCCGGCACGGGCGCCGGCAAGAGCACTGGCTCGAGCCGCGGCGCCGGGTCCTCCGTGCGGGGCCGCACCGAGGACCCGCCGTTCTCCCGCTCCCGCACCGAGGGCCGCACCGACCGCCCCACCGGCCGGCCCACCCGCGCCGCCAAGGACGCCGACGCACGCACCGACGCACGCACCGACGCACGCAGCGGGGCGCGTTCGGACGGGCGCGGGAACCGGACCAGCGCCCCGGCCCCCCGGACCCGCGGCGAGAACGGCGAACGCTCCGAGGAACAGACCCGCTACGACGGCCCCGACCTCGACCCCGAGATCACCGGCAAGGAGCTCGACCACAACATCGCCCAACAGCTGCGCGGCCTGCCCGAAAAGCTCGCCAACCGCGTCGCCCGCCACCTCGTCGCCGCCGGGATGCTCCTCGAGGACGACCCCGAGACCGCCTACGCCCACACCCAGGCCGCCCGCGCCCGCGCCGCCCGCATCGCGGTGGTCCGCGAAGCCTGCGGCGAGGCCGCCTACGCCGCCGGCCACTACACCGAAGCCCTCACCGAGCTCAAAGCCGCCAAACGCCTCAACGGCGCCCAGGACTACCTCCCGGTGATGGCCGACTGCGAACGCGCCCTGGGACGCCCCGACCGCGCCCTGACCCTGGCCCGCAACCCCGCCGTCGCCAACCTCGAACCCCACCTCAAAGCCGAGATGACCATCGTCGAGGCCGGCGCCCGCCGCGACCAGGGCCAACTCGACGCCGCCCTGCGCACCCTGGAAAACGCCCCACTCCGCAACAAGACCCACGCCAACTGGGTCGTCCGCCTCCGCTACGCCTACGCCGACACCCTCCACGCCGCCGGCCGCACCCCCGAAGCCCTCGAATGGTTCCACCGCACCATCGCCATCGACAACGACCACACCACCAACGCCGAACAACGCATCCACGAACTCGAGAACCAGAACAACTGAGGACCGCAGCGCGACCAGCGGGTCGGCCTGCGCGTCTGTCCCGCCCGTCAGACGTCGAGGACCTCGACGCCCTGCGGGACGTAGGTCAGCAGGGCGCAGTTCTGCTTGACCAGCTCCTCGTCGGCCACGTCGCCGGAGCGCCGGTCGATCAGGGTCCGCCAGATCTCGTTGCGCCGGAACACCCGTCCCTCGTGACGCAGGAACTGCTCGTCGCGAGCGCTGACCCGGTAGGTGTGCGGGGGAGGGGCGTCGGCGCGGAGGTCGCCCTCGAGGTGCCGGTCGCCCACGTGCACCAGGATCTGGAGGGTCCGGTCGGTGTCGTTGCGGACCACCAGGTCGACGTAGTTGTAGACGATCGAGCAGCCGACTCCCCAGGGCAGCACCCGGCCGTTGTCCGGGAACGGGTCGAAGCTGTGCTCCGAGCGCTCCACGACGGTGAGGGGCGAGTGCAGGAACATCCAGTGCAGCAGGTTCGCCAGCTGGCAGATGCCGCCGCCCACGCCGGCGTGCGCCTCGCCGTTGGACAGCCGCATCCCGTCGACGTACCCCTTGCGGCGGGTGCAGCTGCCGACGACCCGGTTGAAGGAGAACGTCTCACCGGGGCGCACCAGCAGGCCGTCGACGCGAGCGGCGGCGAGGCGCAGGTTGGTCACCTTGCTGTGCTGCAGCCGCATGTCCGCGCCGGCCAGCTCGCGCAGCAGCAGGGAGCGGTGCCGCTTGACCCGGGCCGGCAGCGCCTCGTCCTCGCGGTCGGAGGCCCAGGTCGCCCCGGACGTCGCCCAGGCGACCCGACGGCGGAGCTGGTGCACCCGCACCGCGAGCGGGTACAGCGCCGGATGCCGCTCGGTGAGCCGAGGTGGTGCGGTCACCCGTGCGGGTGGTGCGAACGCCTCGACCTGCTCGGCTGATGTGGACATCGGGACCCCCGTCCGTCGTACGTGCGCACACCGTACGACGGAGCGGGCGCGGGGGACGCCCACGGGTCCGTGTCCCGCCGATTTTCGCCTGCGTCGGCGGTCTGGCAGAATGAGCGGCTGAGTCCTGCGTGCCCGGACCCTCTCATCCGGCCACGTGTGACACCGCGCAGTGCGCTCGACCTGGCCCCACCAGGCCCGAGCCGCTCACCCATTCACGAACATCCAAGGAGACACCACACTCGTGGCCGTCAAGATTCGCCTGAAGCGTATGGGCAAGATCCGTACGCCGTACTACCGCGTCGTCGTCGTCGACTCCCGCAAGAAGCGCGACGGCAAGGTCATCGAGCAGATCGGGAAGTACCACCCGAAGGAGGAGCCCTCGCTGATCGAGGTCACCTCCGACCGGGCGCAGTACTGGCTCGGCGTCGGCGCCCAGCCGTCCGAGGCCGTCGAGGCCCTGCTCAAGATCACCGGCGACTGGCAGACGTTCAAGGGCCTGCCGGGCACCGAGGGCACCCTGAAGGTCAAGGAGCCCAAGCGCGACAAGACCGAGATCTTCAACGAGGCCCTTCGTGAGGCCGGCAGCGACAAGCAGGCCGAGGCCGTCACCAAGAAGAGCGCGGCGAAGAAGGCCGACAAGGCCGAGGACGCTGCTCCCGCCGAGGAGAAGACCGAGGCTGCCGCCGAGGAGACGCCCGCCGAGGCTGAGAAGCCCGCGGACGCCGACAAGCCGGCCGAGGCCTGATCCCCGTGCTCGCCGAGGCTCTCGAGCACCTCGTCCGCGGCATCGTCCGGCACCCGGACGACGTCGTGGTCGACGACAAGCAGCTGCGTCGTGGCTCGGTCCTCGAGGTGCGCGTGCACCCCGAGGACCTGGGCAAGGTCATCGGTCGCGGGGGCCGCACGGCCACCGCGCTGCGCACCGTCATCGGTGCGCTGGCCGGCAAGGGCGGCGCCCGTGTCGACTTCGTGGACGTCGACCGGAAGCGCTGAACCTCAGCACACGCAGGACCCAGCACCAACAGACGAGGCGGGTGGCCGAGAGGCCCCCGCCTCGTCTGCATCCCCGGACCAGGAGAATGAGCGCATGAGCAGCAGTCCCGCGGGCCACGAGGTCGTCGTCGGCCGGATCGGCAAGGCGCACGGCATCAAGGGCGAGGTGTCCGTCGAGCCTCGCAGCGACGAGCCCGAGCGCCGGTTCGCCGACGGGGCGGTGCTCGGCACCCGGACGCCGCGCGGCACCGAGCCGCACTCCACGCACCGTCCGACCACCCTGACCGTACGACGCACCCGCTGGCACCTGTCCCGGCTGCTCGTCACGTTCGTCGGCGTGGACGACCGCACCGCCGCTGAGGCGCTGCGGGGACTCTCGCTCGTGGTCGACCTCGACCCGGCGGACGTGCCCGAGGACCCCGAGGAGTTCTACGACCACCAGCTCATCGGCCTGGCGGTCAGCACCACCGAGGGCGTCGAGGTGGGTGAGGTCTCCGACGTGATTCACGGCGCCAGCCAGGACCTGCTCGCGGTGCGCACGTCCGACGGGCGCGAGGTGCTGGTGCCGTTCGTGTCCCAGCTCGTCCCGGTCGTCGACGTGCCCGGCGGGCGGCTCCAGGTGGCCGACCGCCCCGGCCTGATCACCCCGTTGCCGGACGAGGACTGAGCGTGCGCATCGACGTGGTCTCGATCTTCCCCGAGTACCTCGCGCCGCTGCGGCTGTCGCTGGCCGGGAAGGCGCAGGACGCCGGCGTGATCGACGTACACGTGCACGACCTGCGGGACTGGACGCACGACCGGCACCGCACCGTCGACGACAAGCCGTACGGCGGCGGAGCCGGCATGGTGATGAAGCCCGAGCCGTGGGGGAGGCGCTGGACGCCCTGGTCCCCGCGGACGCCAGGAGCACGGTGCTGGTCGTGCCCACCCCCAGCGGGGAGCCGTTCACCCAGGCGGTGGCCGCCGAGCTCGCGTCCGCCGACCGGCTGGTGTTCGCGTGCGGCCGCTACGAGGGCATCGACCAGCGGGTGCTCGACGAGGCCGCGACCCGGATGGCCGTGCGCGAGGTCTCGCTCGGCGACTACGTGCTCAACGGCGGGGAGGTGGCCGCCCTGGTGGTCACCGAAGCGGTGGCCCGGCTGCTGCCCGGCTTCCATGGGCAACCCGGAGTCGCTGACCGAGGAGTCGCACGGTGCCTCCGGGCTGCTGGAGTACCCCGTCTACACGAAGCCGGCCGCCTGGCGCGGCCACGAGGTCCCGCCGGTGCTGCTGTCCGGCGACCATGCCCGGATCGCGGGCTGGCGTCACGAGCAGGCCGTACGACGGACCGCCGACCGCCGACCGGACCTGCTGCACCCGAGCGCGACGCTGACCCTCGCGGGGGTCGGGGACGCCGAGGTGCGCACCGCGACGCCCGGGGACGCCCCGGAGCTGCTGGTGCTGCAGCTCGCCTGCTGGGTCACCGAGGCCCGGGCGAACGCCACCCTGGACGTCCCGCCGCTCGGCGAGGACCTCGACGACGTCCTCGCCTGGCTGGCGGACTGGACCACGCTCGTCGTCCGCAGCGGGTCGCGGCTGGTGGGCGCGGTCCGCGGCCGCCTCGACGGAGACGTGTGGCACGTGGGCCGGCTGATGGTCGCGCCGGACCTGCGGGGACGCGGTCTCGGCCGCTGGCTCCTCGAGCGGATCGAGTCGGCGGCGCCCCCGGACGCCCGCCGGCTCTCGCTGTTCACCGGGGCGGCGAGCACCGACAACCTGCGGATGTACAAGAAGGCCGGCTACCGCTTCGAGCGCGAGCAGCCTGAGGACACCGGTGTGGTGCGCCTGGGCAAGCCGCTGCGCCGCTAGCCGATTTCCCCGCAACCCGCGGGCTGTGGCAAACTTGCTCCTCGCATCCGTTGCGTTCCGGCCACTCGTCCAGCACCTGGGGGAGGACCGGCGGACCACCTGCCACAGGGGGGCGTTCCGCGCGACGCAGCAGACGGAGCGACCCGATCCGCACACCCCCTGTTCCGTGGGTGACCTGTGGCGCCTACGAGGAGACACCATGACCAACGTCATCGACACGCTCGCCGCTGCCACCAAGCGCGACGACATCCCCGAGTTCCGCGCCGGCGACACCCTCAAGGTGGACGTCAAGGTCGTCGAGGGCAACCGCTCCCGCGTCCAGGTCTTCCAGGGCGTCTGCATCCGCGTGCAGGGTTCCGGCATCGGCCGCACCTTCACGGTCCGCAAGGTCTCCTTCGGCGTCGGCGTCGAGCGCACCTTCCCGCTGCACACCCCGATCATCGACAAGATCGAGGTCGTGACCCGCGGTGACGTCCGTCGCGCCAAGCTGTACTACCTGCGCAACCTGCGCGGCAAGAAGGCCAAGATCAAGGAGAAGCGCGACGCCACGCCGTCGCGCTGACCGACCTCCCCAGCCGTTCCGGACCTCCCGTTAGGCTCGTCGCGTGACCCACGCGCCCGACCATGACTCCACGGGGTCCGTGACCGGGTCCACCACGGGGGACGCCTCGGGGGGAGACGCCCGGGACGGTCGAGCCCGCCGCGCCCGCACGACCGGGGAAGCGGCGTCAGCAGCTGCCGATCTGGCAGGAGATGACGCTGCTCCTCGGCATCGCGCTGGTGCTGGCGATCGTCATCAAGGCGTTCTTCATGCAGGCCTTCTACATCCCGTCGGCCTCCATGAACGACACCCTGGTCGAGAACGACCGCATCCTGGTGCAGAAGGTGTCGTACTGGGGCGGCGGGTCGCCGCACCGCGGTGACATCGTGGTGTTCTCCGACCCGGGCGGCTGGCTCGGCGTCGGGGAGACCAAGGCGCCGGGCAACCCGGTCGCCCGCGTCCTCGAGCTCTTCGGGCTCTACCCGACCGGCGGTCACCTGGTGAAGCGGGTGATCGGCGTGGGCGGCGACGAGGTCAAGTGCTGCGACGCGCGGGGCCGGATGACCGTCAACGGCGTCCCGCTCAACGAGAAGTCCTACCTCGCCCAGGGCGAGAAGCCGTCGATGATCAACTTCGACGTCAAGGTCGAGCCCGGCTACCTGTGGGTGCAGGGCGACAACCGCTCGAACTCCGCGGACTCCCGCGTCCACCTCGGCGACCCCGGCGGTGGGCAGGTGCCCGTCGACGACGTCGTCGGCAAGGTCTTCGCGGTGGTCTGGCCGTTCGGGCACGCCCAGGCCCTGCACACGCCCGCCACGTTCGGGTCGGTCAAGTAGCCCTTCCCCCGGCGCGCTACAAAGGGACTGTCATGACAGCTCTTCCCCGAGGCCTCACCGTCCGCAAGGACGCCGGCCTGTACGGCTACGAACGGGCCCTGCGGCGCGTCGGGCTCGACCCGGTCGCGGGCGTGGACGAGGCGGGTCGCGGTGCGTGCGCCGGCCCGCTGGTCGCCGCGGCGGTGGTGCTGCCCGACGGCAAGCGGGGACAGGTCCCCGGTCTGGCCGACTCCAAGCTGCTGACCGCCGCGGCCCGCGAGCGGGCGTACGTCGAGGTGCAGCGCCGTGCCCTCGCCTGGTCGGTCGTCGTCGTCGAGCACGACGAGTGCGACCGGCTCGGCATGCACGTCGCGAACGTGGAGGCGCTGCGCCGGTCGCTGGCGAGGCTCGACGTGCGCCCGTCGTACGTGCTGACCGACGGGTTCCCCGTCGACGGACTGGAGGTCCCCGGGCTGGCGATGTGGAAGGGCGACCGGGTCTCGGCGTGCATCGCGGCCGCGTCGGTGATCGCCAAGGTGACCCGGGACCGGATCATGACCCGGCTGCACGAGGACTACCCGGAGTACGACTTCGGGACGCACAAGGGCTACATCACCCCCGAGCACACCGCGGCGCTGACCCAGCACGGCCCGTGCGCGATCCACCGGCGCCGGTTCGTCAACGTCCGGCGCGCATCCGAGGCGTTCACCGGTGAGCCGGTGCCGGGATACGCCGACGGGGTCGGGGACAATGGCGACGTGGACGTGGACCGGGTGGAGGCAGGGCGATGAGCGCCGAGGACCTCGAGAAGTACGAGACCGAGATGGAGCTCCACCTCTACCGCGAGTACCGCGACGTGGTGGGGATCTTCAAGTACGTCGTGGAGACCGACCGGCGCTTCTACCTGTGCAACCAGGTGGACGTGAAGGCGCGCACCGAGGCCGGTGACGTGTTCTTCGAGGTCTCGATGACCGACGCCTGGGTGTGGGACATGTACCGCCCCGCGCGGTTCGCGAAGAACGTGAAGGTGCTCACGTTCAAGGACGTCAACGTCGAGGAGCTCAGCCCGCCGGACATCGAGCAGCCGCTGCCCTGACCTCGGGCCAGTTCCCCTCCACAGGCGCACGACCCCGCGGGTCGTCCCCAGGACGGGAGTTCGACCGGGACGGGGGTCGGTCCCGCGGGGGAGCCTTCCCCCATGACGACCCCATCCCTGACCGGGAGTGCCCAGGCGGCCCGGCGCCGCGAGCTCGGAGCCTTCGGCGAGGCGTACGCCGCGCGCCACCTCGTCGAGCGCGGCATGGTGCTGCTGGACCGCAACTGGCGCTGCGAGGCCGGTGAGATCGACCTGGTGCTGCGCGACGGCCGCGTGCTGGTCGTCTGCGAGGTGAAGACCCGGTCCTCCACGGCGTTCGGGTCCCCGCTGGAGGGGGTCACCGAGCGCAAGGCCGCCCGGCTGCGTCGCCTCGCGGCCCGGTGGCTGGCCGAGCACCGGGTGCACCCCGACGAGGTGCGCATCGACCTGGTCGGGGTGCTCGTCCCGTGCTCCGGCGGCCCCACCCTCGAGCACGTGCCCGGGGTCGGCTGATGGGGTTCGCGACGGCGCGGACGATCTCCCTGTCGGGCGCGACCGGGCACCTGATCGACGTACAGGTGGACCTGGCGCTCGGCGTGGTCGCCACCGCGCTCGTGGGCCGGCCGGACGCCTCGATCCAGGAGGCCCGGGACCGCTGCCGGGCGGCGGTGACCAACAGCGGCTACGACTGGCCGGCGACCCGGCGGGTGACGATCCTGCTCTCGCCCGCGGACCTGCCCAAGAGCGGTCCGCACTTCGACCTGGGCATCGCCGTCGCGGTGCTGGCCGCGGCCGGCGAGATCCCGGCGGCCGCCCTGGAGAAGGTGGTGTTCGCCGGTGAGCTCACCCTGGACGGCCGGCTGCGCGCAGTCCCCGGGGTGCTGCCGATGACGATGGCCGCCCGGGCCCGCGGGATGACCTGCATGGTCGTCCCGGAGCCGCAGGCCGAGGAGGCCGCGCTGATCCCGGAGATGGCGGTGATCGGCGCACGCTCGCTGCGCCAGGTGGTCGCGCACCTGCGGGGCGACGAGATCCCCCAGGCCGCGCCCGTCGAGCCGCTGGCCAGCGCGGCCCTGCTGAGCTGGCGCGGGGACCAGCGGATCGAGGACCTCGACCTCGCCGACGTGACCGGGATGGCGGACGCCCGCTACGCGCTGGAGGTGGCCGCCGCCGGCGGTCACCACCTGATGCTCAGCGGCCCCAAGGGCGCCGGCAAGACCACCCTGGCCGAGCGGCTCCCCGGTCTGCTGCCCGACCTCAGCCTGGAGGAGTCCCTCGAGCTGACCGCGATCTACTCGCTGTCCGGCGGTCTGCCGCCGGGCCAGACGATGCTGACCCGGCCGCCGTTCCGGGCGCCGCACCACTCCGCCTCCCGGACGAGCCTGGTCGGTGGCGGCAGCCACGGCCGGATCCGGCCAGGCGAGCTGAGCCGGGCGCACACCGGGACGCTGTTCCTCGACGAGTTCCCGCTGTTCAGCGCCGACATCATCGAGGCACTCCGGCAACCCCTGGAGAACGCCGAGGTGACCATCGCCCGCGGCGACGACACCGCGACCTTCCCGGCCCGCACCATGGTGGTGATCGCCTGCAACCCCTGCCCGTGCGGCGACTTCCACCCCACCAACCGGGACAACCGCTGCACCTGCACCGAGGTCCGCCGCCGGGAGTACCGCAAGAAGCTCAGCGGGCCGGTGACCGACCGGATCGACATCGTCCGGCACGTCGAGCCGGTCGCGCCGCACGAGCTGCACGACCCGCTGGCCCACCCGGAGTCCACCGCGGCCGTCCGGGCCCGGGTGACCGCCGCGCGGGCGCGGCAGGCCGAGCGGTACGCCGGCACCCAGTGGCGGCTGAACGCGGACGTCTCCGGCCCCCGGCTGCTCGACCGGTGGCCGCTCGCGCCCGGGGCGACGCGGGTGCTCGAGCGGCGGCTCGCCGCCGGCGCACTCACCGGACGTGGGGGCACCCGGGTGCACCGGCTGGCCTGGACGGTCGCGGACCTGCGCGGGGTCGACCGGCCCGACGTCGACGAGCTCGACGTCGCGCTTCGGCTGCGGGACGGCGACCCGCTGATGGTGTCCGCGCTGCGGCCGGCCGGTGCGCGGTGAGCGCCGCCGACCGGGTCGCCCGGGTCGCCCTGAGCCGGCTCGGCGAGCCGGGCGACCCGCGTGTGACCTCCCTGGTGGCCGAGCTCGGCGCCGGCGAGGTCTACGAGTACCTCCGCGCCGAGCGGGACCCCACCGGCGTCGCCACCGACGTCGCCGCCCGGCTGCGCGACCTCGACCCGGAGGCGGACCTGGCCCGGGCGGCCGGGCTCGGCATCCGCTTCGTCTGTCCCGGGGACCCGGAGTGGCCCGAGCGGCTGGGTGACCTGGACCGGTGCGGCCAGCTCAACGGTCGCGGCGGCGCACCGCTGGGCCTGTGGCTGCGCGGCGCCGGCCGGCTCGACGAGCTGGTGGAGCGGTCGGTGGCGGTCGTGGGCTCCCGGTCCGCCACCACCTACGGCGCCGGGGTGGCCGCCGAGATCGCCGCTCAGGTGGCCGGCGAAGGCGTCGCCGTGGTCTCCGGAGCCGCCTTCGGCATCGACCAGGCCGCCCACCGGGGTGCGCTCGCGGTCCGCGGGCCCACCCTGGCCGTGCTGGCGTGCGGGGCGGACCGCGCCTACCCGGCCGCGCACCGGGAGCTGATCGGCTACGTCGCCGACACCGGTCTGGTCGTCTCGGAGCTCCCGCCGGGCTGTGCCCCCACGAAGATCCGGTTCCTGTCCCGCAACCGGATCATCGCCGCCCTGTCCCTCGGCACGGTGGTGGTCGAGGCGGCGGTGCGCAGCGGGGCGCTGAACACCGCCAGCTGGGCCTCGCTGCTGCACCGCCCGGTGATGGGGGTGCCCGGTCCGGTGACCAGCGCTCCCAGCGAGGGCGTGCACGAGCTGCTGCGCAACCGCGACGCGGTCCTGGTGACCCGGGGGAGCCAGGTGCTCGAGCTGGTCTCCCCGAGCGGCACCTTCACGCAGTCCTGGGCCCGGGCCCCGGAGAGACCCGCCGACCGGCTGGGCGAGACCGACCGGCAGGTGCTCGACGCCGTGCCGGTCACCCAGGCGGCGTCCACCGGGTCGGTGGCCCGGACCGCCGGGCTGGCCGAGCGCACGGTGACCGAGTCGCTCGCGCGGCTGCGGGCCGGCGGCTTCGTCGAGGGCGGGGACCGTGGCTGGCGGCTCGGGCCCGCTGCGCGGTCCGGGACCGAGGCCGGGTAGCCCGGTGCCGACCGGGAGGAGGACGGCGCCACGACACCGGTGCCCCGCCTGCGGGTTGCGGTGCTGCGGGGCTCGGCCGCCGTAGATTCGGACGGTGGCCCCCGACCCCGCGCAACCCTCCGACGACGACGCCGCTGTCGACCCCGCAATCGACCCCGCCGACCCGGCCGGTGACCTGCCGGAGGAGATGTGCCGGGTGCTCGCGGCGTACGAGCGGCACCTGGTCTCCGAGCGGGACCTGACCCCGCACACGGTGCGGGCCTACCTCGGCGACCTCCGCAGCCTGCTGGCCCAGGCCGCGCTGCTCGGGCACACCGGCATCGACACCCTCGACGTGCGCACGCTGCGCAGCTGGCTGGCCACCCAGCAGACCCTGGGGCGGGCCCGCACCACGATGTCGCGACGGGCGACCGCCGTGCGGGTGTTCACCGCCTGGGCCCAGCGCACCGGACGGATCACGACGGACCCCGGCGCGCTGCTGGGTTCCCCCAAGGCACACCGGACGCTGCCGCCGGCGCTGCGCGTCGACGAGGCCCGCGGGCTGCTCGAGGCGGCGGCGGTGCACGCCGACGACGGGAGCCCGATGGGCGCCCGGGACGTGGCGATCCTGGAGCTGCTGTACGCCACCGGGATCCGGGTGGGGGAGCTGTGCGGCCTCGACGTGGACGACGTGGACCACGAGCGCCGGGTGGTCCGGGTGTTCGGCAAGGGACGCAAGGAGCGCACGGTGCCCTTCGGGGTGCCCGCCGAGCGGGCCCTGGCGACCTGGCTCGCGTCCGGACGGGCGGCGCTGGCCGTGCCCGGCGCGGGTGCGGCGCTGTTCCTCGGCGCCCGGGGCCGGCGGATCGACCAGCGGGCGGTGCGCACGCTCGTGCACGCCCGGCTCGCCGAGGTGCCCGGGGCCCCGGACCTCGGTCCGCACGGTCTCCGGCACACCGCAGCCACCCACCTGCTCGAGGGCGGCGCCGACCTCCGCACCGTCCAGGAGCTGCTCGGGCACGCCTCGCTGGCGACCACGCAGATCTACACGCACGTGACCACCGACCGGTTGCGGCAGGCGTACCGCCAGGCGCACCCGCGCGCCTGAGCCCCGGCCGGGCGGCTCCCTCAGAGCAGCCGCGGCCCGCGGACGAGAGGCGCCGCCCCGCGGGGACCCGGCACGGCGGCAGGGCCGGGGACCGGGAAGGACCGGGCGACCGGCCCGGCGAACGCCGGCAGCACCGCGTCGAGCGGGAGCAGCCGGACGGGTCCGGCTCCGACCAGCGTGAGCGGGTCGAGGTAGTGCTCCCGGCCCTCGATCAGTCCCCAGTGCAGGCAGCTGCGGGGGAAGCAGTGGGACCCGAACAGCTCCAGCCGCCCGAGGACCGTCCCGGCTCCGACGTCGTCGCCGACGGAGGCCGACGCCGCGACGGGCTCGTAGGTGGTCCGGGTGGCACCGTGGTCGACCACGACGACGCCGCGCCCCGCGAGGGCGCCGGCGAAGGTGACCCGGCCGGCGAGCGCGGCGCGCACCGGCTGGCCCACCCGGCCGGCGAGGTCCACGCCGCGGTGGCCGGAGCCCCACCGGGTCCCGGGCGGGTCGAACCCGGACACCACCTCCGGGCGCGGCTCGAGCGGCCACACGCCGGGGGCGGGGTCGGCGCGCGCGGGGCCGGGCGCGGCCAGGAGCACGGCCGTGGCGAGCAGCAGCGTCAGCAGGAGGGGGCGGAGGACCGGTCGGCAGGGGGCGGTGCGCATGGCCCGAGTCTGGGGTGGGCGAGCCGCCCCGGCGTGGCCCTCGGCACGACCTGTGGACGACCGGCGTACGACGGGCCCTGGGGACGTTCCCGGGCTCCGTCTGAGGCGGTCGTCACGATTAGGGGATGCCCGCCGATCTCGTCTAAGATCGCCGGTGGCAACCCGTGCATGCGGGTTGTACTTCGCACGCTCGATACCGCACCGGCCCGCACGACCTCAGCACCGACGAGGGCGGCAGGCCACCGCGGGCGACGTCCTCCAGTCCCCACCGAGTCGGTGGGGTCCGGACGCGCCGGGCGTCAGGGCAGGGGACACCCGTCTCCCTGCGACAACTGAGGCGACTCGTTCGCACGAGTGGCGCGCGCACCGCGCGCCCGCGTGGGACCGGGTCACGAGAGACAAGGAACGACCGCCATGGCCGTCGTCACCATGCGCCAGCTCCTCGAGAGCGGCGTCCACTTCGGGCACCAGACCCGTCGCTGGAACCCCAAGATGAAGCGCTTCATCATGACCGAGCGCAACGGCATCTACATCATCGACCTGCAGCAGTCGCTGGCCTACATCGACCGCGCCTACGCGTTCGTCAAGGACACCGTCGCCAAGGGCGGCACCGTGATGTTCGTGGGCACCAAGAAGCAGGCCCAGGAAGCGATCGCCGAGCAGGCGACCCGCGTCGGGATGCCCTACGTCAACCAGCGCTGGCTGGGCGGCATGCTCACCAACTTCCAGACCGTGCACCAGCGGATCAACCGCCTCAAGGAGCTCGACGAGGTGGACTTCGACGACGTGGCCGGCAGCGGCCGCACGAAGAAGGAGCTGCTGCACATGAAGCGCGAGCAGATCAAGCTCGACCGCACGCTGGGCGGCATCCGTGACATGACCCGCACGCCTTCGGCCGTGTGGATCGTCGACACGAACAAGGAGCACCTCGCCGTCGAGGAGGCCCGCAAGCTGCGGATCCCGATCATCGGCATCCTGGACTCCAACTGCGACCCGGACCTCGTCGACTTCCCGATCCCGGGCAACGACGACGCGATCCGCGCGGTCGGCCTGCTGACCCGCGTGGTCGCCGACGCCGTCGCCGACGGTCTCATCTCGCGCTCCGGCGCCAAGACCGGTGACGCCGCCGAGATCGGTGGCGGCGAGCCGCTGGCCGACTGGGAGCGCGAGCTCCTGCAGGGCGACGCCGACAAGGCCGCCGTCAAGGCGACCGGTGGCGAGACCGAGGGTGCGGCCGCGACCGAGACCCCGGCCGCCGAGGCCACCGGCGCGTCCTCCGAGGCGACCGAGGCTCCGGCCGAGGCCAAGGCCGAGGAGACCCCCGCGGCCGAGGCTGCCCCCGCCGAGGCAGAGGCGCCGGCTGAGGCCGCTGCCGCCGAGGAGACCCCCGCGGCCGAGGCGACCGAGGCCCCCGCGGCCGAGGCTGCGCCGGCCGAGGCTGCGCCGGCCGAGGGCGAGACCCCGGCCTGACCGACCGACGTGGGTGCGGACGGTCCGGTTCTCCGGGCCGTCCGCACCACCGGTCGCACCACCGTCCCCCCGAACGACTCCACCACCAGCACGAGGGAGTGCAACTGACATGGCGAACTTCTCCGCCGCTGACGTCAAGAAGCTCCGCGACCTCACGGGCGCGGGCATGATGGACTGCAAGAAGGCCCTCGACGAGGCAGACGGCGCGTTCGACGCCGCCGTCGACATCCTGCGCACCAAGGGTGCGGCCAAGGCCGCCAAGCGTGGTGCCGAGCGCGAGGCCACCGCCGGGCTCGTCGCCACCTCCGGCGGCGCCCTGGTCGAGATCAACTCCGAGACCGACTTCGTCGCGAAGAACGAGGACTTCATCGCCACGGCGCAGCAGATCGCGGACGCCGCGAACGCCGCGAAGGCCGCTGACACCGAGTCCCTGAAGGCCGTCCAGCTCGGCGACAAGACCGTCGGCGAGGTCGTCGAGCAGCTCGCGATCACGATCGGCGAGAAGATCGAGCTCGGCCGCGTCGCGTACTTCGACGGCCCGGTCGTCACCTACATGCACCGCCGCGCCTCGGACCTGCCGCCGGCCGTCGGGGTCCTGGTGGCCTACGACGGTACGTCGGACGAGGCCGCCCGTGGCGCCGCGATGCAGATCGCCGCGATGAAGCCGCAGTACCTCACCCGTGAGGACGTGCCGGCCGACGTCGTCGCCAAGGAGCGCGAGATCGCCGAGGCCACCTCGCGCGAGGAGGGCAAGCCCGAGCAGGCGATCGCCAAGATCACCGAGGGCCGGCTCAACGGCTTCTTCAAGGACGTCGTCCTGCTCGACCAGCCGTCGGTGACCGACTCCAAGAAGTCGGTCAAGGCGGTTCTCGACGAGGCCGGTGTGAGCGTCACGCGCTTCGCCCGCTTCGAGATCGGTCAGTGAGGCTCGACGCCTGAGCATCAACTAGGGTTTCACCAACCTGGCGCAGAACCTGAGAGGAGGCCGGTCCCGTGGGCACGAACCACAGCGATGGACCGGCCTCCTCGCACGTCCGGACCACCCCGACCGCCCGTCGAAAGGATCGCCCGTGACGGCGTACAAGCGTGTCCTGCTCAAGCTCTCCGGTGAGGTCTTCGGAGGCGGTCGGGTCGGGGTCGACCCGGTCGTGGTGGAGGGCATCGCCCGGGAGATCGCCGACGTGGTGCGCAGCGGCGTCGAGGTCGCGGTCGTGGTCGGCGGCGGCAACTTCTTCCGCGGCGCGGAGCTGCAGAAGAGCGGCATGGACCGGGCCCGCGCCGACTACATGGGCATGCTGGGCACGGTGATGAACTGCCTCGCGCTCCAGGACTTCCTGGAGAAGCAGGGCGTGGAGACGCGGGTGCAGACCGCGATCGCGATGGGCCAGGTCGCCGAGCCGTACATCCCGCGCCGGGCGATGCGGCACCTCGCCAAGGGCCGCGTGGTGATCTTCGGGGCCGGCGCCGGCATGCCGTACTTCTCCACCGACACGGTCGCCGCGCAGCGCGCGCTGGAGATCGGCGCCCAGGTCATCCTGATGGGCAAGCAGGGCGTCGACGGGGTCTACGACTCCGACCCGCACCGCAACCCGAACGCCGTGAAGTTCGACCACCTGACCTACGACGAGTTCCTGCAGCGCGGCCTGCAGGTCGCCGACGCCACCTCGGTCAGCCTCTCGCGCGACAACAACATGAACATGATCGTCTTCAACCTCTCCGAGGAGGGGAACATCGCCCGCGTGATCGCGGGTGAGAAGATCGGTACGACGGTCAGCCGCGACGCCTGAGCGAGGCCCACCCGTCCGCCGTACGCCGCCCCGGGACGCCCCGGGCACACGAGAACCAGGAGCAACCGTGATCAACCAGACCCTCAACGAGGCCGACAGCAAGATGAGCAAGGCCGTCGAGGTGACGCGGGAGGACTTCGCGGCGATCCGGACCGGCCGGGCGAACCCCTCGATGTTCCACAAGCTGACCGCGGACTACTACGGCTCGCCCACCCCGCTGCAGCAGCTCGCGTCGTTCTCGGCGCCCGAGCCGCGGGTCATCATCATCAGCCCGTTCGACCAGAGCGCGATGTCGGCCATCGAGAAGTCGATCCGCGACTCCGACCTCGGCGTGAACCCGACCGACGACGGCAAGACGATCCGGGTGACGCTGCCCGAGCTGACCGAGGAGCGCCGCAAGGACTACATCAAGATGGCCAAGGGCAAGGCGGAGGACGGCCGGGTCTCGGTCCGCAACATCCGCCGCAACGCCAAGCAGTCGCTGGAGAAGCTCGAGAAGGACGGCGAGGTCGGCAAGGACGACGTCACCGGTGCGGAGAAGCGGCTCGACTCGATCACCAAGAAGCACACCGACGAGATCGACGAGATGCTCAAGCACAAGGAAGCCGAGCTGCTCGAGGTCTGAGGACCTCCCAGCCGGTTCCGAGATGTCCTCTCCTGAACGCCCCCACCGCCCGGTCGTGCCCCCGCTGGCCACGCCGGCCACCGCGGCCCCCCCGGTGAAGGTCAGCCGGGCGGGTCGCAACCTGCCGGCCGCGATCGGCTCCGGCGTCGTGCTCGGGGTCGCGATCGTCGGCTCGCTGGTGCTCTGGAAGCCGGCGTTCATGCTGATCGTCGTGGCCGCGGTGATCATCGCCGTGTGGGAGCTCGGGCACGCCTTCGCCACCGGCGACATCCGGATCACCCGGGAGCCGGTGATGGCCGGCGGCGTGGTGATGGTGCTGGCGGCGTACTTCTTCGGCGCACCGGCGCTGGTCACGGCCACCGCGGTCACCGCACTGGTCAGCATGCTGTGGCGGCTGCGCGGCGGCGTGGCCGGCTACGTCATGGACGCCACCGCCTCGGTGTTCACGCTGGTCTACGTGCCGTTCCTCGGCGGGTTCGTCGCGCTGCTGCTGGCCGAGGACCGCGGCCAGCTCGCGATCGTCACGTTCATCCTGGTCACCATCGCCTCCGACATCGGGGGGTACGTCGTCGGGGTGATGATCGGCAAGCACCCGATGGCACCGGTCATCTCCCCGAAGAAGTCGTGGGAGGGGTTCGCCGGGTCGGCGTTCTCCTGCGTGGTCGTGGGCTGGCTGACCGTCGACTACCTGCTCGACGGCGACTGGTGGGTCGGGGTCCTGCTCGGCCTGACCGCCGTGGTGATGGCGACGCTGGGCGACCTGTGCGAGTCGGTGATGAAGCGGGACCTCGGCATCAAGGACATGTCCCAGATCATCCCGGGCCACGGCGGCCTGATGGACCGGCTCGACTCGCTGCTCGCCACGGCCGCGCCGACCTGGCTGCTGCTGCACTACCTCGTCTTCTCCTAGCGGGCCCCACCTGCGTGTGACCCGTCTCGCCCGCCGAGGATTCGGCCCGGGCGGGGCGGGGTGGGAGACTGGGACGATCATGCCCGACCAGCCGAAGAACCTGCCGCTCGTGTTCGACGAGCCGCGTGGCCGCAAGAAGCCGCCGCGCCACCTCGCCGACCTGTCCGCCGACGAGCGCAAGGCGCTCGTCACCGGGCTCGGGCTGCCCGGCTTCCGGGCCAAGCAGCTCTCCACGCACTACTTCTCCCGGCTGGTCGACGACCCCGCCGAGATGACCGACCTGCCGGCCGCCGACCGCGAGCAGGTCGTCGCCGCGCTGCTGCCCGAGCTGATGACGCCGCTGCGCACGCTCGAGGCCGACAAGGGCACCACCCGCAAGACGCTGTGGAAGCTGTTCGACGGCGCGCTCGTCGAGTCGGTGCTGATGCGCTACCCCGACCGCGCCACGATGTGCGTCTCCTCGCAGGCCGGCTGCGGGATGGCCTGCCCGTTCTGCGCCACCGGCCAGGGCGGCCTGCAGCGCAACATGTCCGCCGCCGAGATCGTCGAGCAGGTCGTCGCCGGCGCGCGGTCGATGGCCCGCGGCGAGGTGCCGGGCGGCCCCGGCCGGGTCTCCAACGTGGTGTTCATGGGCATGGGCGAGCCGATGGCGAACTACAAGGCGGTGATCGGTGCGATCCGGCGGCTCACCGACAAGACGCCCGACGGGCTCGGGCTGTCCGCCCGCGGCGTCACGCTGTCGACCGTCGGCCTGGTGCCGCGGATGTACCAGCTCGCCGACGAGGGCATCCCGGTGACGCTGGCGCTGTCCCTGCACGCGCCGGACGACGAGCTGCGCAACGAGCTGGTCCCGATCAACACCCGCTGGTCGGTGCACGAGGCCGTCGAGGCGGCCTGGAACTACGCGAGCCGCACCAAGCGCCGGGTGTCCATCGAGTACGCCATGATGTGCGACATCAACGACCAGGGCTGGCGCGCCGACCTGCTCGGCGACGTGCTCACGTCGTACGGCGACTGGGGCTGGGTGCACGTGAACCTGATCCCGCTCAACCCGACGCCGGGCTCCAAGTGGACCGCCTCGCGTCCCGAGGACGAGCGTGAGTTCGTCCGCCGGCTCGAGGCCAAGGGCGTGCCCACGACCGTCCGCGACACCCGCGGCAGCGAGATCGACGGCGCCTGCGGCCAGCTCGCCGCCGTCGACGTCTAGGTCCCGGCCGACCTCAGCGGGTCGCCGGCACCTGGAGGTGCGCGAGCAGGTTCGTCGCGAACCGCTCCCCGGTGCGCATCATCACGGCCTTCATCACCCGGGTGACCGCGGGCCGGGCTGCCCGGGCCAGCGGCAGGTCGACGTGCAGGGTCAGGCTGATCCGCAGCCGGGTGCCCCCGGTGACCTCGGTGAGCTCGTACCACCCGTCGGCGCCGGTGCGCTCGGTGCGCCCCGCGGGCGGGGCGTGGGTGTACTCGATGCGGTGCGGGGCGTCGAAGGTCATCTGCTCGGTGAAGCAGGGGCTCAGCGTCACGCCGAGGACCGAGACCCGGGACATCTCCCAGCGCCACCGGTCGCCGTCCGCCTCGATGCTGCGGAGCAGCGGGGTCAGCTTCGGCAGCAGGACGGGGTCGGTGAGCGCGGCCCAGATCGCCTCGCGGTCCGCCGGGACGACGGCCTCCGAGTCGGTGGTCGCCGAGAAGGTGGACATGACTCGCAGTCTTGCAGCCCGGGGCAAGGCCTCAGCCCGCCAGCAGGCCGGCGACCTCCTCGAGGTCGTCGACGAGGTGCAGCGCGCCGGCCATCTCCCGGCCGGCGGCGAGGCGCTCCAGCAGCGGCCAGACCGGGAGCTCCTCGGTCCAGTAGGCGCGTCCGACCAGCACCATCGGCGCCACCTCGCCGGGGAGGGCGTAGTAGTTCTCGCAGGCGTCCTGGAAGACCTCCTGCACGGTGCCGCCGCGTCCCGGCAGGAACACGATCCCGGCCGTGCAGAGGTGCAGCAGGACGTCCTCCCGGACCGCGTTCTTGACGTACTTCGCGACCCCGTCGGCGAACGCGTTGGGCGGCTCGTGCCCGTAGAACCAGGTCGGCACCCCCAGCGACGCGGTGCCGTCCGGGAACCGCGACCGTACGTCGATCGCCGACCGCGCCCAGTCGCCCACCGACGGCTCGAAGCCCGGCACCGCGGCGAGCAGCTCGAGCGCGTCGGGCAGCGCGGCGTCGTCGTGCCCCGACAGGTAGGCGCCGAGGTTCGCGGCCTCCATCGCGCCGGGGCCGCCGCCGGTCGCGACGGTCAGCCCGGCCCGGGCCAGCGCGCGGCCGAGCCGGGCCGCGTCGGCGTAGCCGTCGGTGCCGCGGGCCAGCGCGTGCCCGCCCATCACGCCGACCAGGCGCCGGCCGGAGACCCACTCGGCGAGCGCGTCGTCGATCGCGAGGTCGTGCAGCGCCTGGGCGAGCATCGCGTGCAGGTCGTGACCGGTCCGCCGGGTCCAGGCGTAGACCCGGGCGTCGAGGGTGTCGGCGTAGTCCCCGCTCGCGAGCCCGTCGTACAGCTCGTCGGGGGAGTAGAGGTGCGCCCGGTAGGGGTCCAGCGGCACGCCCGGCACCTCGGGGAACACCACCGCCCCGCCGGCGCGCAGCTGCTCCTCGAGTCCCGGGTCCAGCGTGCAGCCGAGCAGCAGCGCGCCCCGCGGGTCCAGCCCGCGCAGCACGTCCGCGTGCCCCCGCAGGTCGAGGTCCTGCAGCTGCCAGCCGGCCATCGACGTGGCGCCGGCGGCGACCAGCGCGTCGAGCTGGGCGAGCGTCTCCACCTCGACCGTGCGGCGGTGTCGCGGGCTCATGCGGAGGACCTCATGGGAGGACATCCTGCCGTGCCGCCGGACTCAGAGCGCGCAGGCCAGCAGCTCCGCGAACAGGTCGTGCTCGTCGACCTCGAGGCCGCGGGCGACGAACCACCGGCAGACGTTGTGGCAGTCCCGCATCAAGAAGTCCATGCCCGTCGGGTTGGCCACGAGGTCCACCGCCTGCGGCAGGTCGATGACCACCAGCCGGTCGCCCGCGGCCAGCACGTTGTACGGCGAGAGGTCGCCGTGCGCGACGCCGTGCCGGGCCAGCGCCGCCATCGCCTCGCGGAGCTGCTCGAAGTACGACGCCAGCAGGTCGCCCCGCGGACGGGTCTGCGCCAGCCGGGGAGCCGCCTCGCCGTCGTGGGTGACGAACTCCATGAGGATCTCGGTGCCGTCGATCTGCACCGGGTACGGGACCGGGACGCCGGCCAGCCAGAAGCGCTTGAGGGCCTCCCACTCCGCCCCCGCCCACTGGCCGGCGGCGACCGCGCGGCCGTGCGCGGACTTCTTGGCCAGCGCCCGGGCGTCGCGGGTGTTCCGGGTGCGGCGGCCCTCGGTGTAGGCGGTGCTGCGGTGGAAGGAGCGGTGCTCCTCGCCGCGGTAGCGCTTGGCGGCCATCACGACCCGCTGGGCGGGGTCGCCGGGGACCGCCCGCTCGACGAGGAAGACGTCGGCCTCCTTGCCGGTCTTCAGCACGCCGAGGTCGGTGTCCACGGCGGCCTGGCTGGTGACCACCCAGTCCGGGCGCGGCTCCGGGCCGCGGGACAAGGGCTCGACGTCGAGCCAGGTGGAGAAGCGCTGTCCGTCGCCGGGGTCGTCGGCGGGACGGAAATCGAAGACGAAACGGGGGTCGAGCTCAGCTGAGGTCGGCCCGGTGGGGCGGGTGTCGGATGACATCGGTGTCGGTGCTCCAGAGGTGAGGGGACGTGCTGGCACGGGACGTGCCGGGGACCGTGACGGACATCTCACGTCTCCTCTCTGACACCGACCGCGCGGACCGCAGTCGTCTGCGGACGAGGGTGGCGGGTCCGGCCCCGCGCCGCAACCGGTTATTTGCGTCCGGGGGTGCCTCGCCGTCTACGCTCGACGTCCGTGCACCCGTTGTCTGGAGACCCCCTTCCCGTGAAGTCCCTCGTCCGTCGTGCCGCCGCGGCCGTGTCCGCCGTCCTCGTCACCGGCCTGGTCGCCGTGCCTCCCGCGGGTGCCAGGGAGGCTCCCGCGGCCGTCGGGTCCGCCGGCATCGGCGACCCCTACTTCCCGCGGGACGGCAACGGCGGCTACGACGTCGCGCACTACGACATCCACGACTCCTACGTGCTGAGGAGCGGCGCGCTGCGCGGGCACACGGCGGTCTCGGCCGTCGCGACCGAGCACCTGAGGTCCTTCGACCTCGACCTGATGCTCACGCCGGACAGCGTGACCGTCGACGGCAAGCGGGCGAGGTTCGCGAAGTCCGGCCCGCACGAGCTGGTCGTGACCCCCCGCCTCGGCGATCCCCTCCGGCCGGCGGTTCGTGACCGAGGTGAGCTACCACGGGGTCCCGAAGCGGCTGTCCTACGGCGGCGAGAAGCCGTTCTTCGCGGAGAAGGACGAGGCGCTGGCGGTCAACCAGCCGCACATCGCGCCGTGGTGGTTCCCGGTCAACGACCACCCGCGCGACAAGGCGACCTACGACGTGACCGTGGCCGTCCCCCGCGGCAACCAGGTGATCGGCAACGGCACGCTGGTCTCCCGCCGTACGACGGGCGCCCGGACGTCGTACCACTGGCGGATGAGGCAGCCGATGTCCAGCTACCTCGCGTTCTTCGCCGCGGGGCGCTACCGCGTCGAGTCGGGGGTCAGCCACGGGCTGCCGTGGACCGTCGCGGTCTCCAAGTGGTTCGGCCCCACGGCGCAGGCCCAGCAGCTCAGGCTGATGAAGGCCTCGCCGGGCATCGTGCGCTGGCTCTCGACCCAGTTCGGCCGCTACCCGTTCGACTCCACCGGCGGTGTCGTCACGTCGCTGGACACCGGCTTCGCGCTGGAGAACCAGAGCCGCCCGACGTACCCGTTCCTCGGCAACGGCCACGAGGCGCACACCACCGTCGTGCACGAGCTCGCGCACCAGTGGTTCGGCGACGACGTGTCCGTCCGGCGGTGGAGCGACATCTGGCTCAACGAGGGCTTCGCGACCTGGGCCGAGTGGCGCTACGACGAGACCCACGGCCGCACCGGCGCGGCCGCCCGGCTCCGGCAGCAGTACTCCTCGCACCCGGCCTCCGACCCCTTCTGGCGGCTGCGGATCGCGGAGCCGGGACACAAGCGGCTCTTCGACGTGCCGGTCTACGACCGCGGCGCGATGACCCTGCAGGCGCTCCGCAACCGCATCGGTACGACGGACCTGCTGCGCGTGCTGCGCGCCTGGGCCGCCCAGCACTCCTACTCCACGGGCACCGTCGAGGAGTTCGAGGCGCTCGCCGCCCGGGTCAGCGGGCAGGACCTGGACGGGTTCTTCGACGCGTGGGTGCGCACCGGCCGGCGTCCCGCGCCGACCGCCGCCAACGGGCTGGCCTGACCAGGTCCTGGCCTGGAGCCGCCCCGGTCTGCAAGATGGGGCCATGGCCGACTACCGCACCGAGCACGCCAGGAGCATCGAGGACCCGGAGGGGTACTGGGCCGAGCAGGCCCGGCTCGTCGACTGGATCAAGAAGCCGCAGAAGGTCCTCGACGACGAGCACCCGCCGTTCTACCGGTGGTTCCCCGACGCGACCCTGAACACCTGCTACAACGCGCTGGACCGGCACGTCGTGCACGGCCACGGGGACCGCACGGCGCTGATCTACGACAGCGCGGTGACGGGCACGAAGAAGAGCTACAGCTACGCGCAGCTGCTGGAGCAGGTCGCCGCCTTCGCGGGCGCGCTGCGCGGGTTCGGCGTGGTCGCCGGCGACCGGGTGGTGATCTACATGCCGATGATCCCGGAGGCGGTCGTCGCGATGCTCGCCTGCGCGCGGCTCGGCGCCGTGCACTCGGTGGTCTTCGGCGGCTTCGCGCCACGCGAGCTGGCGGTGCGCATCGACGACGCGCAGCCCAAGGTGATCCTGGCGGCGTCCTGCGGCATCGAGCCGAGCCGGGTCGTGGAGTACAAGCCGATCATCGACCGCGCCCTCGAGCTCGCCGAGCACCAGCCCGACGCCGTGGTGGTCAAGCAGCGCCCGCAGGCCGAGGCGGTGCTGCGCGAGCCGCTGGACGTCGACTGGGACATGGCCCTGAAGGCGGGCCGCACCGACCCCGCCGAGTGCGTCGAGGTCGCTGCCACCGACCCGCTCTACGTGCTCTACACCTCCGGCACGACGGGCAAGCCGAAGGGCATCGTCCGCGACAACGGCGGGCACGCCGTGGCGATGGCGTGGTCCCTGCCGAACATCTACGACGTGCACGCCGGCCAGGTCTGGTGGACCGCCTCGGACGTCGGCTGGGTGGTGGGCCACTCCTACATCGTCTACGCGCCGCTGATCAACGGCGCGACGACGGTGCTCTACGAGGGCAAGCCGGTCGGCACCCCGGACGCCGGCGCGTTCTGGCGGGTGATCGAGGAGCACGGGGTCGAGGCGCTGTTCACCGCCCCCACCGCGATCCGCGCGATCAAGAAGGAGGACCCCGACGGCAGGCTGCTGGCCGGCCGCGACCTGAGCCGGTTCCGCACGCTGTTCCTGGCGGGGGAGCGGCTCGACCCGGAGACCTACCACTGGGCCACCGAGCGCCTCGGCGTCCCGGTCGTCGACCACTGGTGGCAGACCGAGACCGGCTGGCCGATCGCGGCGAACCTGCGCGGGCTCGCCCCGATGCCGATCAAGGCCGGCTCGCCCTCGGTGCCGGTGCCGGGCTTCCAGGTCGAGGTCCTCGCCGAGCTGGGCGTCGCGGTGCCGCCCGGGTCCGAGGGGGCGATCTGCCTCAAGCTGCCGCTGCCCCCGGGCACCCTGACGACGCTGTGGCGCGACGACGAGCGGTTCGTGTCGTCTTACCTCTCCGCCTTCGAGGGCTACTACCTCTCCGGCGACGGCGGGTACGTCGACGAGGACGGCTACCTGTTCGTGATGGGCCGCACCGACGACGTCATCAACGTGGCCGGGCACCGGCTCTCCACCGGGTCGATGGAGGCGGTCCTGGCCTCGCACGAGGCGGTCGCGGAGTGCGCCGTGATCGGCGTGGCCGACCCGTTGAAGGGCCAGGTCCCGCGCGGCTTCGTGGTGCTCAAGGCCGGCGTGGCCAGCGAGCCCGACGACCTCGACCGCGTGGCCCGCGAGCTCGTCGCCCTGGTCCGCTCGGAGATCGGCGCCGTCGCCGCGTTCAAGGACGTCGCGGTCGTCCCCGGGCTGCCGAAGACCCGCAGCGGCAAGATCCTGCGCAAGACGATGCGCGAGATCGCCGACGGCAAGGACGCGGTCGTGCCCTCCACCATCGAGGACGCCGGCGTCCTGGACACCCTGCGCCCGTCCCTGCGCCGCGACTGAGCGGCGGGCGTCGTCAGGGGGTGACGAGCAGGCCGTCGCCCTCACCGACGACGGCTGCGGGCCGGTGCGTGCCCCGGACGAGCAGCGCGCGGGCGGAGGGCAGGTCGACCGGCCGGGACCAGAGGTAGCCCTGGCCCAGCGAGCAGCGGGCGTCCTGCAGCCAGGCGGCCTGCTCGGAGTGCTCGACGCCCTCGGCGACGGTGGTGAGCCGCATGCTGTGGCTCATCGCGATGATCGCCTCGACGAGCGACGCGTCGGCGTACCCGTCGCCCACCTTGTCCACGAAGGACTTGTCGATCTTGAGCACGTCGACGGGCAGCTGCGCGAGGTAGGACAGCGAGCTGTAGCCGGTGCCGAAGTCGTCGATCGCCACCCGGACGCCCCGGTCCCGGAGCCGCGCCAGCGTGGTGATCGTGTTGGTCATGTCGTCGAGCAGCACGCTCTCGGTGATCTCCAGGACCAGCCGCTCGGCCGGCATGCCGGCGCAGCGCAGGGCCTCCACGACCTCGTCGACGAAGTCGGTCTTGGCGAGCTGCTGGGCGGAGATGTTGACCGCCATCGACGGCTGGTGCCGCTCGCTCTGCATGCCGGCGCCGGCCCGGCACGCCTCGAGGAGCACCCAGCTGCCGAGCGGCACGATGAGGCCGCTCTGCTCGGCGACCGGGATGAACTCGAGCGGGGGGAGCAGGCCGCGGGTGGGGTGGTTCCACCGGACCAGCGCCTCGAAGCCGGTGATCCGCTGCGTGGTCAGGTCGACGGTGGGCTGGTAGTGCAGCACCAGCTCGTTCTCGCGGATCGCCCGCTGGAGCTCGGAGCGCAGCGCCAGCTTGCCGAGGGCCTCGGCGTGCAGCCCGGCCTCGTAGACCGCGATGGTGCCCTTGCCGCGGTCCTTGGCCCAGTACATCGCGACGTCGGCGTTGCGGAGCGTGTCGTCGCCGGTGGCCTCGCCTGGCATCGCCTGCGCGAGACCGATGCTGGCCCGCACCGAGTGCTGGTGGTCGTCGACCTGGACTGGGACGGCGAGGGCCTGGAGCAGGCGCTCGGCGACCTCGCGGGCGGCCTCTGCGTCGGCGTTCTCCATCAGGACGGCGAACTCGTCGCCGCCGAGCCGTGCGGCCGTGTCGCCCTGGCGGATCGCGGCGCTGATCCGCTCGGCGACGGTGACCAGGAGCCGGTCGCCGATGCCGTGGCCGAGGCTGTCGTTGACGTGCTTGAAGTCGTCGAGGTCGAGGAACAGCACGCTGAGCGGCTCGGTGGCGCGGTCGCGGCTGCGCAGTGCGTGGGTGAGCCGGTCGCCGAAGAGCTGCCGGTTCGCGAGCCCGGTGAGCGCGTCGTGGAACGCCTGGTAGCTCAGCTCCTGCTGGAGCGCCTGGCGGTCGGTGACGTCGCGGACCGTGAGCACCCAGCCCTGCACGGCCGGGTCGGTCATCAGGTTGGTGAGCGTGCCCTCGAGGGCCAGGTCGCGGCCGTCGGCGTGCCGGGTGCGCAGCATCACCGGCTGGTCGCCCTCGCGGGACGCGGCGAGCATCCGCACGAACATGGGTACGTCGCGGGGGGAGCAGCTGGTCGACGAAGCGCGAGCCGATGAGCTGCTCGGGGGCGAGCCCGAGCACGGCCGCGGACGCGGGGCTGACGAAGGAGGTGGTGGAGTCCGCCTCGAGCACCGCGACCAGGTCGGTGCTGTTCTGGACGAGGGCGAGGAGCCGCCGCTCGCCGGCGTCGAGGACGTGCTTCTCGGTGAGCGCCCGCTGCACCTCGCGGTGCCGGCGGACCAGCTTGCGGAACCAGACCGCCCAGCCGAGGGAGACCAGCACGAGCAGGCTGCCGAGGATCATCCCGGCGCGCCGGTCGACGACGCCGTGCTGCACGTCGATGGCCCGGCCGATCGCGGCGTCGTCCGCGCGGAGGTCCTCGAGGTCGTCCGACGCGAGGCTCTCGGCCCAGGTCCGGGTGAGGGACTGGAGCCGGGCGGCACCGGGCACGTCGGTGGTCGCGAGGGAGCGGACGGCCTCCTCGACGGGCGAGGTGTCGGCACCGGGCTGCCAGGTGGAGAGGGCGCCGGTCAACCGCGCCTGGGCCGACGCCTGCACGTCGACGTGGTCGTCCATGTGGTAGACGGCCTGCAGGAACCCGAACTCCCCCAGCACGATCAAGAGCGTGAACAAGATCGTGAACGGCACCCGGGCACGTGACGACGTGCCTGGCCTCATTGGCTTCCTCCCTGAAACCGTAGAAACACACTTTCCCCCGGAACAGACGGTACAAGTGGAACGTGCCGGTCCGGGGCGTAATGACCGAATACCTGCTCGGCCCGTGACGGGCAGGCCGACCGGTCAGTGGCCGCCGACGAGGGGCGCGACGGCGCGCGCCACGACGCTCGGCCGCCCGGTCAGCCCCTCCTCGGTGTCCGCGAACGACATCGCCCGCAGGCCGGCGTTCACGCCGAGCCAGCGCAGCGGCTCCGGCTCCCAGCGGCGCGAGCGGTGCCCCACCCACGGCAGCCGGACCAGGTCGGTGTCCCGCCGCAGGATCAGGTCCCGCAGCGTCCGGCCGGCCAGGTTCGTCGTACCGACACCGTCGCCGACGTAGCCACCCGCCCACGCCGTGCCCGAGGCCCGGTCCAGGCCGACCGAGGCGACCCAGTCGCGGGGGATGCCCAGCGCGCCGCCCCAGGCGTGCGTGAACCGGGCGCCGGCGACCTGGGGGAGCATCTCGACGAGCGTCTCGCGCAGCATGTCGAAGACCTTCGGCTCCCGGTCGAAGCCCGGCCGGATCCTCGACCCGAAGTGGTACGGCGCCCCGCGACCGCCGAACACGATGCGGCCGTCGGCGGTGCGCTGGCCGTAGACGATCAGGTTGCGGTGGTCGGTGAACGTCTCGCGCTCGCGCAGCCCGATCCGCGCCCAGGTCTCGTCGGGCAGCGGCTCGGTGGCGACGATCAGCGAGTAGACCGGCACCACGTCGCGCGGGTGGCCGTCCAGGCTCACGGTGTAGCCCTCGGTGGCCCGGACCACGACGTCGGCGCGCACCACGCCGTGCTCGGTGACCGCCCGGCCCGGCTCGATCGCCCGGACCCGGGTGCGCTCGTGGATCCGGCCACCGCGCCGCTCGACCGCCCGGGCCAGGCCGCGGACCAGCCGCGCGGGGTGCACGGCGGCGCAGTCCGGGGTGAACGTCCCGCCCAGCGTGCCGGCGGCGTCCAGGTGCGCCCGGGCCTCCGCGGCGTCCAGCAGGCGTACGTCGTCCGGGCCGCGGCCCCACGTGCGGGCCTGCGCGACCTCGTCACGGGCCCGGCCGAGCTGGGCGCCGGTGCGGGCCAGCGAGACGGTGCCACCCTTGTGGGCCAGGGCGTCGATGTCCTCGGCGGCGACCACCGCGAGCACCTCGTCGACGGTCTCGCGCATCGCCCGGTGCAGCGCGAGGGCGGCGCCGCGGCTCGAGCCGGGCAGCGCGGCCATCGTGCCCAGGGACGCGGGGAACAGCGCCGAGCACCAGCCCCCGTTGCGCCCGGAGGCGCCGAAGCCGGCGGTCTCCGCCTCCAGCACCGCCACCCGCAGGGACGGGTCGGCGCTCAGGAGGTAGTAGGCGGTCCACAGGCCGGTGAACCCGGCCCCGACGATCGCGACGTCGACGTCGGTGTCGCCGGGCAGGGCGGGCCGGGGGGACCACGCGTCGTCGGCGGTCTCGTGCCACAGCGAGAGCCCGGCCCACGCCGGGGACGTAGGGCTCAGCGGACACCCCAGGAGTAGGTCTGCTTGCGCAGCTTGAGGTACATGAAGGTCTCGGTGGACTCGACCGCCTCGATCGTGCGGATCTTCGTCGACAGCACGGAGAGCAGCTCCTCGTCGCTCTCGCAGACCACCTCGACGAGCAGGTCGTAGGAGCCGGCGGTGATCACCACGTAGTCGACCTCGTCGAGCGCCGCGATCGCGTCCGCGACGGGCTCGAGCTCGCCGCGCACCCGGATCGCGATCATCGCCTGCCGGGCGAACCCGAGCTCGAGGGGATCGGTGACCGCGACGACCTGCATCACCCCGCTGTCGACCAGCCGCTGGACCCGTTGCCGGACCGCCGCCTCGGAGAGGCCCACGACCTTCCCGATCGCGGCGTACGAGCGCCGGCCGTCCTGCTGCAGCTCCTCGATGATCGACTTCGAGACGTCGTCGAGCACCACGCCTGAGCGCGAGCCGGAGGGGGGAGGGGGACCCGTTGCGGGTGGTGCGGCTGGTCACCCGGCTGATCGTGGCACGCCGCCGGGGGGCGCGTCAAAGAGCAAAGTCCGTTTTGGCAAGCGATTTCGTTGCGGGAATGTTTCCGTTCCACGGATTCCCTTGTTGATCGATTGATCCTCTGACAGGATCCACTGACCCTCCTGGAACCCCGCCGACGAGAGGACATGGTCGCGATGCCGCACCCTGCACCCGGACCCGATGCCATCCGGCGCCTGAGGGCGTCCACACCGATGGGGCGTCGTGCGTTCCTGCGGGGAGCCGGTCTTGCCGGCCTCGGCCTGGGCGCCCCCGCGCTGCTGTCGGCGTGCGGCACGCCCGCCGCCAAGCAGACCGCGGCCTCCTGCGTCAGCAAGGACCTGTCCTCCACGCAGAAGACGCTGCACTTCTCGAACTGGCCGCTCTACCTCGACGAGAAGAAGATCAAGCAAGCCGGCAAGAAGGTGACCGTCTATCCCTCGCTGGCGAAGTTCGAGCGGGAGAGCGGGATCAAGGTCGACTACGTCACCGACGTCAACGACAACGCCGAGTTCTTCGGCGTGGTCCGCAACCAGCTCGCCGACTGCCAGCCCACCGGCCGCGACATCATGACGCTGACCGACTGGATGGCCGCCCGGATGGTCAACCTGGGCTGGCTGCAGAAGCTCGACAAGACCAAGCTGCCGAACGTCGAGGCCAACCTCGTCTCCACGCTGAAGTCGCCGAGCTGGGACAAGGGCCGTGACTACTCGGTGCCGTGGCAGAGCGGTCTGACCGGCATCGCCTACAACGCCAAGCTGACCAAGGAGGTGCGCAGCTTCGACGAGCTGCTCACCCGTCCGGACCTGAAGGGGAAGGTCAGCCTGCTCTCGGAGATGCACGACACGATGCTGTTCATGCTGCTCCTCGAGGGCGCCGACCCCGAGGACTTCACCGACGCGGAGTTCGGCCAGGCCATCGACCGCCTGCAGAAGGCCACCGACGCCGGCCAGATCCGCGCGTTCACCGGCAACGAGTACGCCCAGGACCTCGTCAAGGGCAACGTCGTGGCCTGCGAGGCGTGGTCCGGCGACATCATCCAGCTGCAGTTCGACAACCCCGACATCAAGTTCGTCGCGCCGGAGGAGGGCCTGGCCCTCTGGAGCGACAACATGCTCGTCCCGAACAAGTCCGAGCACCGGGCCAACGCGGAAAAGCTGATGGACTTCTACTACGACCCGGTGAACGCCGCGACGCTGGCCGCCTGGGTCAACTACATCTGTCCGGTCGAGGGCGCGCAGCAGGCAATGGAGAAGATCGACTCCAGCCTCGTGGACAACCAGCTGATCTTCCCGAGCTCGGACACCCTGGCCAAGGCCAAGGACTTCATGGGCCTGGACGAGAAGACCGAGCAGAGCTACCAGAAGCAGTTCGCTGCGGTGATCGGAGCCTGATCCCGATGGTCGACACCACGCCCCAGGCCCGGTCGGGCGCCGACCGCCGCGACGACGCGGGAGCGGACCTGACGCTCAGCTCGGTCACCAAGAAGTTCGGGGCCTTCGTCGCGGTCGACGACCTCGACCTGGTCGTCGAGCAGGGCAAGTTCTTCGCGCTGCTCGGCCCGTCCGGGTGCGGCAAGACCACGACGCTGCGGATGGTCGCCGGCCTCGAGGAGCCCACCAGCGGGACGATCACGATCTCCGGGCAGGACATCAGCCGGCTCAAGCCCTACAAGCGCCCCGTGAACACCGTCTTCCAGAACTACGCGTTGTTCCCGCACCTGGACATCTTCGAGAACGTCGCGTTCGGCTTGCGCCGCCGCGGGGTCAAGGACGTCAAGACGAAGGTCGACGAGATGCTCGAGCTCGTCGAGCTGGGCGGCTTCGGCAAGCGCCGCCCGCCGCAGCTCTCCGGCGGCCAGCAGCAGCGCGTCGCCCTGGCCCGGGCGCTGATCAACCGGCCGCAGGTGCTGCTGCTCGACGAGCCGCTCGGCGCGCTGGACCTCAAGCTGCGGCGGCAGATGCAGATCGAGCTCAAGCGGATCCAGACCGAGGTCGGCATCACGTTCGTGCACGTGACCCACGACCAGGAGGAGGCCATGACGATGGCCGACACCATCGCGGTCATGAACAAGGGCGTCATCGAGCAGATGGGCGCGCCCGCGGAGCTGTACGACGCCCCCGCGACGACCTTCGTCTCCAACTTCCTGGGCCAGTCCAACCTGGTCAAGGCCGAGGTGGTCGGGCGGGACGGCGACACCGTCGTGGTCGACGCGCACGGCAGCAAGGTCGGTGCCCCGGCCTCGCGCGCCCGTCGTACGAGCGGGACCGTGTGGCTCGGTGTCCGTCCCGAGAAGGTGTTCCTGGCCCGGACCGGCTCGGAGTCCTCCGACGGCGGCAACCACCTCGGCGGCGGCACGGTCAGCGACGTCAGCTTCATCGGGGTCAGCACCCAGTACCTCGTCCGGATGCCCTGGGGCCAGGAGCTCACGGTCTTCGAGCAGAACAGCGGCGCCCGCGAGGCCTTCCGTCCGGGCGACCCGGTCGACCTGCACTGGATCCCGGCACACACGTTCCTGCTCGACGCCGACCAGGACGCGCACGCCGGTGACGAGTCCTACGCCGCGCTGACGGGAAGCGTGCGGTGAGCGTCTTCCAGGCGGCCGTGGAGGCGGAAGGCTCGCTCGGCCCCGAGCCCGCGCCGCCGAGCCGCCGGCGGCCGAGAGCAGGCTACTGGCTGCTGCTGCCCGGGATGCTCTGGCTGGTCATCTTCTTCGTGCTCCCCACGATCCAGCTGATCGCGACGTCGCTCTACGACCCCAACGGCTCGCTGGACACCGGCTACGCGATGACCTGGTCGTTCTCGAACTACTGGCACGCGCTCCAGCAGTTCCAGTCGCCCTTCCTGCGCTCCCTGCTGTACGCCGGCGTGGCCACCGGTCTCGCGGTGCTGCTGGCCTACCCGCTCGCGTACTCGATCGCGTTCAAGGCCGGACGCTGGAAGAACTTCATGCTGGTGCTGGTGATCGCGCCGTTCTTCACCAGCTTCCTGGTGCGCACGCTGGCCTGGAAGTCGATCCTGTCCGACAACGGCTTCGTGGTCTCGGCCCTGCAGGCCCTGCACATCCTCGGTCCGGACGGGCGGCTGCTGGCCACCTCGGTCGCGGTGGTCACCGGGCTGACCTACAACTTCCTGCCGTTCATGGTGCTGCCGCTGTACGCGAGCCTGGAGAAGATCGACCTGCGGCTGATCGAGGCCGGCAAGGACCTCTACGCCAACGGGTTCACCTCGTTCCGCAAGATCACCCTGCCGCTGTCGATGCCGGGCCTCGTCGCGGGCACCCTGCTGACGTTCATCCCGGCGGCCGGCGACTACATCAACGCCGAGCTGCTCGGCACCCCGCGGCAGTACATGATCGGCAACGTCATCGACAGCCTGTTCCTGGTGCAGCTGGACTACCCGGCCGCGGCGGCCTGCTCGGTGGTGCTGATGCTCGCGATCGTGGTGATGGTGCTGTTCTACGTGCGCCGGGCCGGCACCGAGGAGCTCTTGTGAGGGCCGGGCGCTGGCTGGCCGACCACGTGGTGATGGGCGCCGCGATGCTCGTGCTGCTCTACATGTTCCTGCCGATCTTCTTCGTCGTGCTGATGTCGTTCAACGACCCGACCAGCCGGCTGTCCTACGAGTTCGACGGCTTCACGATGGCGAACTGGACCGACCCGTGCGGCCCGAGCGGCATGTGCGGCTCGGTGGTCACCAGCTTGCAGATCGGCTTCCTGGCCACCGTCGGCGCGACCCTGCTGGGCACGCTGGTGGCCTTCGCCCTGGTGCGGCACCGGTTCCGCGGCCGGGCCGCGACCAGCCTGCTGATCTTCCTGCCGATGGCCACGCCCGAGGTGGTGATGGGCTCCTCGCTGCTGGCCCTGTTCACCAGCGCCGGGCTGTCCGGCAGCCTGGGCTTCTGGTCGATCCTGGTCGCCCACATCATGTTCTGCCTGTCGTTCGTGGTGGTGACCGTGAAGGCCCGGCTGGCCGGTCTCGACCAGTCCCTGGAGCAGGCCGCGATGGACCTGTACGCCAACGAGTGGCAGGCGTTCTGGCGGATCACCTTCCCGCTGGTGTTCCCCGGCATCATGGCCGCCGCGCTGCTGAGCTTCTCGCTGTCGTTCGACGACTTCATCGTCACGAACTTCAACCACGGCAACACGATCACGTTCCCGATGTTCGTCTGGGGGTCGGCGCAGCGGGGCATCCCGCCGCAGGTCAACGTGATCGGCACCGTGATGTTCATGATCGCCCTGCTCCTCGTGCTCGGCAGCGGGGTCGTGCGACGGCGTCGCCCCGCCGCCGCCTGACGTGCGGTCCGCAGCCGACCGGTCTCTGGTCGACGCCGCGCCGTCTGTCTACTGGCTGGAGGACCCCGCGCGGCCCGCGCCGCTGGCGGACCTGCACGGACCGGAGTCGGCCGACCTGCTGGTGGTCGGCGGCGGCTACACCGGGCTGTGGGCGGCGCTGCGCGCCAAGGAGCGCGACCCGTCGGTCGACGTGGTGCTCGTCGAGGCCGGGCACTGCGGCGACCAGGCCAGCGGCCGCAACGGCGGGTTCGCGTCGGCCAGCCTGACCCACGGCTTCGCCAACGGCCTCGAGCGCTGGCCCGACGAGCTCGGCGAGCTGGACCGGCTCGGTGCCACCAACCTCGCCGGGATCGCGGACACCGTGCGCCGGCACGGCATCGACTGCCACTGGGAGCGCACCGGCGAGCTCACGGTCGCCACCGCCCCGCACCAGGCCGACGAGCTCGCGGCCCACGCCGCGGAGCTGGCCGCGGCCGGCCACGACGTGCGGCTGCTGGACCGGGCCGAGGTGCAGGCGCAGGTCGCCTCCCCGACGTACGTCGCGGGGCTGTGGGACCGCGCGGGCACGGCGATGGTCGAGCCCGCCCGGCTGGCCTGGGGGCTGCGGCAGGCGGTCCTGGACGCCGGGGTGCGGGTCTACGAGGGCACCAAGGCGACCGCTCTGGAGCGCCGGGCCGGGGCGCTGCACGTGCGCACCCGGCAGGGCGAGGTCCGGGCACGGCAGGTGCTGCTCGGCACCAACGCGTTCCCCGCGCTGCTGCGCCGGCTGCGGCTGATGACGGTCCCGGTCTACGACTACGTGCTGATGACCGAGCCGCTCTCGGCCCAGCAGCGGGCCGCGATCGGCTGGCAGGGCCGGCAGGGCGTGGGCGACGCCTCGAACATGTTCCACTACTACCGGCTGACCCGCGACGACCGGATCCTGTGGGGCGGCTACGACGCGGTCTACCACTACGGCAGCCGGATCGACCGCGACCTGGAGCAGGGCCGCACGCACGAGCGGCTCGCCGGCCACTTCTTCGAGACCTTCCCGCAGCTCGAGGGCCTGCGGTTCACCCACCGGTGGGCCGGTGTCATCGACACCTGCACCCGGTTCACGGCCTTCTTCGGCACGGCGTACGACGGGCGGGTGGCCTACGCGCTCGGCTACACCGGCCTGGGGGTCGCGGCGACCCGCTTCGGCGCCGACGTCGCGCTCGACCTGCTGTCCGGCGAGGAGTCGGAGCGGACCCGGCTGCGGATGGTCCGCGAGCGGCCGCTGCCGTTCCCGCCGGAGCCGCTGCGCTACACCGGCGTGCAGCTGACCCGGTGGTCGCTGGGCCGGGCCGACCAGCGGGGCGGCCGCCGGAACCTGTGGCTGAAGGCCCTGGACCGGGCCGGGCTCGGCTTCGACTCCTGAGGCGCCCTCAGCCGGACAGGTCGACCTGCAGGTGCAGCCGGTCGGGCTCCCGGGGGGTCGTTGGCCCAGACGGTCACCGTGACCGTGCCGGGGCCCGCGCCGATCGCGTCGTACTCCCGGCCCCAGACGTCGCGCAGCGACAGCAGCCCCTCGGACTCGAGGGCGAAGCTCCCGAGCTCGCCGAGGGCCGCCGACCCGGGCGCGGGGGAGAGGCTCACCTCGGTCGGCCCGTCCGCGGCCGTGCGCACCCCGACGACGAGGCAGTCGTGGGTGGCGGCGCAGGTCCCGCCGGCGAACGTCGAGGGCACCGTGAAGTCCTCGCGGCCGACGAGGAGCAGCACGGAGCTCGGGGGCGCGACGACGTGGCTCACGGGAGCAGTCTGCCGCACGGTGGCCCGGACGGTCGGCTGACCTGCGGGAACGACGAGAGGGGCCGACCTGGTCAGGTCGGCCCCTCTCTCGCGTGGTCTACAGCTTCGTCCCGGCCACCTCGAGCACGGAGCGCAGCTTCTGCTCCATCTCGTCGAAGTGCTCCTGGCCGCAGATCAGCGGCGGCGACAGCTGGATGACCGGGTCACCGCGGTCGTCGGCGCGACAGTAGAGACCGGACTCGTAGAGCGCCTTGGACAGGAAGCCGCGCAGCAGCTTCTCCGACTCGGGCTCGTTGAAGGTCTCCTTGGTTGCCTTGTCCTTCACCAGCTCGATGCCGTAGAAGTACCCGTCGCCGCGGACGTCGCCGACGATCGGCAGGTCCTTGAGCTTCTCCAGCGTCGCGCGGAACGCGTCCTGGTTGTCGAGCACGTGCCGGTTGAGGCCCTCGCGCTCGAAGATGTCGAGGTTCGCGAGCGCGACCGCCGTGGACACCGGGTGGCCGCCGAACGTGTAGCCGTGGGCGAAGCTCGCCTGACCCTCGAGGAACGGCTCCATCAGCCGGTCGGAGGCGATCATCGCGCCGAGCGGGGCGTAGCCGGAGGTGATGCCCTTGGCGCAGGTGATCATGTCCGGCTGGTAGCCGTAGCGCTCGGCCGCGAACATGTGGCCCAGCCGCCCGAAGGCGCAGATCACCTCGTCGCTGACCAGCAGCACGTCGTACTCGTCGCAGATCTCCCGGACCCGCTGGAAGTAGCCGGGCGGCGGCGGGAAGCAGCCGCCGGCGTTCTGGACGGGCTCGAGGAAGACCGCGGCCACCGTCTCGGGGCCCTCGTTCTCGATGGCGACGGCGATCTCGTCGGCGGCCCAGCGGCCGAAGTCCTCGAGGTCCTGGTCGGTGCCGCCCTGGAAGCGCTCGGGCGCGCGGTAGAAGTTGGTGTTCGGGACCCGGAACGTGGAGGGCACCAGCGGCTCGAACTGCGCCTTGAGGGCGGGCAGACCGGTGATGGACAGCGCGCCCTGGGTGGTGCCGTGGTAGGCGACCGCCCGGCTGATCACCTTGTGCTTCATCGGCTTGCCGGTGAGCTTGAAGTAGTTCTTGGCCAGCTTCCAGGCGGTCTCGACGGCCTCGCCGCCGCCGCTGGTGAAGAAGACCCGGTTGAGGTCGCCGGGGGCGTAGTTCGCGACCCGCTCGGCGAGCTCGATGGCGCTGGGGTGCGCGTAGGACCAGAGCGGGAAGAACGCCAGCTCCTTGGCCTGCGCGGCGGCCGCCTCGGCCAGCTCGGTGCGGCCGTGGCCGACCTGGCTGACGAACAGCCCGGCGAGTGCGTCGAGGTACTTGCGGCCCTTCGCGTCCCAGATGTAGGCGCCGTCGCCCTTGACGATGATCGGGACGTCGCCGTGGTCGTAGCTCGACATCCGGGTGAAGTGCATCCACAGGTGCTCGCGGGCCGACTTCTGCAGTCCGGCGTAGGCCTCGTCGTCGAGCGGCAGGGAAGGCTGGTGCTTCATCGGTGGATCTCCTCCTAGGTGGGTGTCTCCATGGTGCCGGTCCGATGCGGCCGGTGCAAGTGATTCCGTCGTCACAAGCCGAGTTCGTCCACCGACTCCGGTGCTGTCGGCTGGCGTTCCTACGGATTCCGTAGGCAGGATGGGTCCGTGAACATCGCCGACCTGGTCTTCCGCAACGGGCACGTCTTCGACGGCCGCACCTACCTGCACGGGCACGGCCTCGCCGTCGCGGACGGCCGGGTGGTCGCCGTCGTGCCGGAGGCCGACCTCGGTGCGTACGCCGCGCCCGGCGCCGAGGTGGTCGACCTGGCCGGCGGCGTCGTGCAGCCCGGCTTCCAGGACGCGCACGTGCACCCGGTCCAGGGCGGGGTCGAGCGGCTGCGCTGCGACCTCACCGGGCTGTCCACACCGGGGGAGTACCTCGCGGCCGTCCGGGCGTACGTCGCGGCGCACCCGGACCGCGCGTGGGTGCTCGGCGGTGGCTGGGCGATGCCGGCCTTCGGGCCCATCGGGCCCCGCGCCGCCGACCTGGACGCGGTCGTCGGCGACCGGCCGGTGTTCCTGCCGAACCGCGACCACCACGGCGCCTGGGTGAGCTCCGCGGCGCTCCGGATCGCGGGCATCGACCGCGCCACCCCCGACCCCGCGGACGGCCGGATCGAGCGCGACGCCGCGGGCGCGCCCACCGGCACGCTGCACGAGGGCGCGATGGCGCTGGTGCAGGCGCACGTGCCGCCGACCAGCGACGAGGAGCACGACGCCGGGCTGCACGTGGCGCAGGCCTACCTGCACTCCCTGGGGGTCACCGCCTGGCAGGACGCGATCCTCGGCGTGTACGCGGGCAACGGCGACCCCGCGTCGGCGTACCTGCGGGCCGTGCACGCCGGCACCCTGACCGCCCGGGTGCGCGGCGCGCTGTGGTGGGAGCGGGACGCCGGCCTCGAGCAGGTCGAGCGGCTCGTCGAGCGGCGGGCGACGTACACCGTCGGCCGGCTGGACGCCGGGTCGGTCAAGGTCATGCAGGACGGGGTCGTCGAGAACTACACGGCCGGGCTGTCCGCGCCCTACAGGGACGGCTGCGGCGGGCACACCCACAACAGCGGGCTGTCGTTCGTGGACCCGCAGGTGCTCCTCGACGCGGTCACCCGGCTGGACGCCGAGGGCTTCCAGGTGCACGTCCACGCGATCGGGGACCGCGCCGTGCGGGAGGCGCTCGACGCCTTCGCCGCGGCCCGCGCGGCGAACGGTCGCTCCCGCGGTCGGCACCACGTCGCGCACCTCCAGGTGGTCGCCCCGGCGGACCGCAGGAGGTTCGCCGAGCTCGACGTCACCGCCAACCTGCAGGCGCTGTGGGCGGTCAACGACGAGGCGATGACCGAGATGACGCTGCCGTTCCTCGACGAGGAGCTGGCCGGCTGGCAATACCCGTTCGGGTCGCTGGCCCGCGCCGGCGTCCGGCTCGCGATGGGCAGCGACTGGCCGGTGAGCACGCCCGACCCGCTCGCGGCGCTGCACGTCGCGGTGAACCGGGTCGACCCCGACGAGCCCGGCGCGCCGTTCCTGCCGGGCGAGGCGCTCGGGGTCGAGCAGGCGTGGGCGGCCTACACGAGCGGCTCGGCGCACGTGAACCACCTCGACGACACCGGCGTGCTGGCACCCGGCCTGGCCGCCGACCTCGCGGTGCTCGACCGGGACCCGTTCGCGGGCGACCCGGCCGGCATCGGGTCGACGCGGGTGGTCGCGACGTACGTCGAGGGTGCGGCGGTCTACCGGGCCTGAGCAGCGGAATGCACGGGATCTCCGTCATTTCGGGAGCGATTTCGTCGCCATCACGGCTGAGGCGTATCGATTTCGTTGCGTGCTGGGTAGGCTCGCCCCACCGACCCACCCGGACGCAGGAGTGATCCCTCGATGGCCGACCTGAGATTCCACAACATCGTCAACGGCGAGTCCGTGGGCGCCGCCGACGGCGCGACGTACGACCTGATCAACCCGGCGACCGGCGAGGTGTACGCCGCCGCGCCCGCCTCCAAGGCCGAGGACGTGGACCGCGCGATGAAGGCGGCCGACGCGGCGTTCGAGGCGTGGGGCGACACCACCCCGGCCGAGCGGCAGCGGGCGCTGCTCAAGATCGCCGACGCCCTCGAGGCCCGGGCGGACGAGTTCGTCCGGGTCGAGTCGGAGAACACCGGCAAGCCGCTGGAGCTCACCGCGAGCGAGGAGCTGCCGCCGTGCGTCGACCAGCTGCGGTTCTTCGCCGGCGCCGCCCGGGTCCTCGAGGGCCGCGCGACCGGTGAGTACATGAAGGACCACACCTCCTCCGTGCGCCGCGAGCCGATCGGCGTGGTCGCCCAGGTGACGCCGTGGAACTACCCGCTGATGATGATGGTCTGGAAGATCGCCCCGGCGCTGGCCGCCGGCAACTGCGTGGTCCTCAAGCCGTCGGACACCACCCCCGCCTCGACCACGCTGTTCGCCGAGATGGCCCAGGAGTTCCTGCCGCCGGGCGTGTTCAACGTGGTCTGCGGCGACCGGGACACCGGTCGGGCGCTGGTCGAGCACCCGACGCCGCAGATGGTGTCCATCACCGGCTCCGTGCGCGCCGGCATGGAGGTCGCCGGGTCGGCGGCCGCCCAGCTGAAGCGGGCGCACCTCGAGCTCGGCGGCAAGGCGCCGGTCATCGTCTTCGACGACGCCGACGTCGAGGCGGCCGCCGAGGGCATCGCGATGGCGGGCTACTTCAACGCCGGCCAGGACTGCACCGCCGCGACCCGCGTGCTCGCCGGCCCTGGGGTGCACGCCGACTTCGTCGCCGCGCTCGCCGAGCAGGCCCGCAGCACCAAGACCGGAGCGCCCGACGAGGACGTGCTGTACGGCGCCCTGAACAACCAGAACCAGCTGGACCGGGTCTCCGGCATGGTGGGCCGGCTGCCCGACCACGCCAGCGTCGACGCCGGCGGCCACCGCCAGGGCGAGCGTGGCTACTTCTACGAGCCGACCGTGCTGTCCGGCCTGCGACAGGACGACGAGGTCATCCAGGAGGAGATCTTCGGCCCGGTCATCACCGTGCAGAAGTTCTCCGACGAGGGCGAGGCGCTGCGCTGGGCGAACGGCGTGAAGTACGGCCTCGCGTCCTCGGTGTGGACCAAGGACCACGGCCGCGCGATGCGGATGGCCAAGCGCCTGGACTTCGGGTGCGTGTGGATCAACACCCACATCCCGATCGTCGCGGAGATGCCGCACGGCGGCTTCAAGCAGAGCGGCTACGGCAAGGACCTGTCGATGTACGGCCTGGAGGACTACACGCGCATCAAGCACGTGATGTCCTACATCGGCGAGTAGAGGATGCGGATCCTCCTGGTCGGCGCCGGCGGCGTCGGCGCTGCGTTCGCTGCCATCGCCCAGCGGCGGGACTTCTACGAGGCGATCGTGATCGCCGACCACGACCTGGCCCGTGCCGAGCGGGCGGCCGTCGACCCGCGGTTCGTGGCCGCGCACGTCGACGCCTCCTCCTCGGAGTCCGTCGCCGCGCTCGCCCGCGAGCACCGGGTGACCCACGTGATGAACGCCGTCGACCCGCGGTTCGTCATGCCGATCTTCGAGGGCGCGTTCGCGGCCGGCGCCGACTACCTGGACATGGCGATGAGCCTGTCGAGGCCGCACCCCTCCGCGCCGTACTCGCACGTCGGGGTGAAGCTCGGCGACGAGCAGTTCGCGGTCACCGCCGAGTGGGAGGCCGCGGGGCGGCTGGCGCTGTGCGGCATCGGTGTCGAGCCCGGGCTCTCCGACGTGTTCGCGCGGTACGCCGCCGACCACCTGTTCAGCGAGATCGACGAGCTCGGCGTGCGCGACGGCGCCAACCTCACCGTGGAGGGGTACGACTTCGCGCCGTCGTTCTCGATCTGGACCACGATCGAGGAGTGCCTCAACCCGCCGGTCGTCTGGGAGAAGGACCGCGGCTGGTTCACGACCCCGCCGTTCAGCGAGCCCGAGGTGTTCGACTTCCCCGAGGGCATCGGGCCCGTCGAGTGCGTCAACGTGGAGCACGAGGAGGTGCTCCTGATGCCGCGCTGGGTCGACGCGAAGCGGGCCACCTTCAAGTACGGACTCGGGGACGAGTTCATCGGCGTCCTCAAGACGCTGCACAAGCTCGGCCTCGACAGGACCGACAAGGTGCGGGCCTCCGGCGTCGAGGTCAGCCCGCGCGACGTGGTCGCCGCCTGCCTGCCGGACCCGGCGACCCTGGGTGACCGGATGCGCGGCAAGACCTGCGCGGGGCTCCAGGTGACCGGCACCGGCAAGGATGGCCGACCACGGTCGACGTACCTCTACCACGTGGTCGACAACGAGTGGTCGATGCGGGAGTACGGCCACCAGTGCGTCGTGTGGCAGACCGCCGTCAACCCCGTGGTCGCACTCGAGCTGCTCGCGAAGGGCAGCTGGTCCGGCTCCGGCGTGCTCGGTCCGGAGGCCCTGGACGCGGTGCCGTTCCTCGACCTGCTGACCGAGTACGGCGCACCCTGGGGTCAGCGCGACGACTGAACGCTCCAACGGCGACTGGCACGACAGGGTTCGCGGGCACGCGTTCTCGGAGGCGTGGTCCCGGCTCAACGCCGCAGCGTCTGCGACCGACTGACGCAAGCTTGGGGATTCCCCTTGTGGACAAAGGGATTCTGTCTCATCGCGGCACAGAAACTGTCGGTGGTCGCGTCTAGGTTCGACCCATGACCACGACAGCCGATCCCGGGTTCGAGCCGGACACCGACGTGTCCGGGCTGCGGGACCTGGACCGGTCCGCGGTGCTGGACGCGGTGGTCACCGCGCGCCGCACCGCGGACCACCAGGAGGCCCGGCTGCTGGCCGCGGCGGTGGCCTGGGTGGACCTGCACCCGGTCACCGAGCAGACCCCGGCCGCGGTGTTCGGGGCCGGCACCCGGCCCGGGCCGCTCGGGCACGGGCTCGCCCTCCACGGCGAGGTCCCGCTGGCCGGGCCGGGCACCCCGGGCATCGCGCAGTACGCCGTGGAGGAGCTGGCCGCCGCGCTGGACCTGTCCTTCGCCGCCGGGCTGCGGCTGGTCGGTGAGGCCGTCGAGCTGTGCTTCCGGCTGCCCCGGCTGTGGGCGCTGGTCCAAGACGGCCGACTGCAGGCCTGGAAGGCCCGCCAGGTCGCCCGCGCCACCACCGGACTGGGCTCCGCGTCGGTGGCGTTCGTGGACCGGCACCTCGCGGTGGCCGGCCGACACAACCGGGTTCCTTCGCTGAACCCGGTGCTGCACGAGGCCCGGCTGCGTTGCGACCCGGACCAGGCCGCCGCCGTCGAGCAGCTCGCCCTGGAGCACCGCGGCGTCTGGTTCGAGCACCGCGACTCCACCGCGGTGACCACGATGACCGCCCGGCTCGACACCCTGGACGCCCTGGACCTCGACTCCACCCTGGCCGACCTCGCCTCCACCCTAGGCCGGCTCGGCGACCACCGCCCCCTCGACCTCCGGCGGGCCACCGCGCTCGGGATGCTCGCCCACCCGCAACGCACCCTCGCCCGGGCCCACGGCCCGCAGTCGGATCCCGAGACGTCGCCCGGCCCCGGCGCGCCGGGACTCAACGGGGCGCACGGCACCCGCTACCTGCACGTGGACGCCGCCGACCTGGCCGACCCCTCCCGGGAGGCGGGTCGGTGGAGCGGCTCGGCACCGCCACCCTGGCCCTGCTGCGGGACTGGCTGCAACGGCTGGCCGGGGTCACCGTGCGACCGGTCCTGGACCCGACCCGCACCGACGCGGTGGACGGCCACGACGCGCCGGGGTGGATGCGGGAGCTGGTGCGGCTGCGCGACCGGCACTGCGTGTTCCCCGGCTGCAGCACCGACGCCCGGTCCTGCGACCTGGACCACCTAGGCCCCTACCTCCCCCCCCGACCAGGGCGGACCACCCGGGCAGACCAGCCCGGCGAACCTCGCCAGTCGCTAGTCCATCCCGCTTATGGAGGTGTCAGCACGGTCGGCTTGCCCGTGTAGGTGCAGCGGCGGCACACGCTCGAGCAACCCAGCAATTCCTCAAGACACCCAGTTAGCAGCGATCACGCCGAGCAGACGGGCAAGGGCAGAAGGGCACCGGGACCAGGAACCACGCAAGTCGTTCATCCGCCCCCTGTTCGGTCGAGACGGCTTGGTTGCACGAGCAGCAGCTTGCTCCGTGGTAAACATCCCTCATGAATGACACGCGCGAAGGCTTCCGGCGACTTCACGTCGAGGACTGGCGCCAGTTCGAGTCCGTGGACTTGGAGATACATCCGCGACTGACTGTGTTGACAGGTGCCAATGCGAGCGGAAAAAGCACGCTCCTGGCCCTATTGGCCCGCCACTTTAATTGGGCGCGGGGGTACTCGTCGTCTCCAGTTCGGGTTAAGCGCGGCAACGCGTGGCATACCTTGGGGCGACGGAGAGCACGCAGAGTCTTGCAGCAGCCAGGCTTGTGGGACACGGTTGGAACCCTTGGCTATGCCAATGGAGCTGAGACCGTGATTTCAGTGCCGGCCGTAACAGATCCGAATAATCGAACTCAGTACGACATCACCTTGAACTCGCAGCAAGCTGTGCAGGGTTTGTTTATCTCTTCGCACCGCCTGGCCTCGGGAAATTACACCCACGTTCCAACCATTCCAACGTCATTCATGCCGCCAGATCAACTTTTTGAACAGTTCGCCAACGAGGCGCGCCAACGCTGGGCCGGCGGGTGGAGTGGGCGCCCTCCGCAGATGGCGATGAAAGAGGCCCTGATCTCAGCCGCCGTGTTCGGGACCAGGGGCAACGATTCGGTGGACTTCAATCAGGACGCCTTCGACATCTGGCATGGCTTTCAGCGAATAGCCCAAACCTTAATGCCGAAGTCGCTTGGGTTTGAGGCACTCCGGGTGCGGGCGCCGGACGTAATCCTGCAAACTTCAAGCGACGACTTCGTAATCGACGAGGCTAGCGGCGGAATATCCGCCATTCTTGAGATAGCTTGGCAATTATTCCTTAAGTCTCGCGTAAATCCCGCTATGACGGTGGTCATGGATGAGCCGGAGAACCACCTACACCCCAGTCTGCAGAGGGACTTGATGCCCAACTTGCTGCAGGCGTTCCCGCTTGCACAGTTTGTGGTCGCCACGCATAGCCCGTTTGTAGTAACGGCAGTTGAAGACTCGAATGTGTACGTCCTCGACTACAACAACGAGCGCCGGGTGGAAAGTCGAAAACTGGATTACATAAACAAGGCCGCAAGCGCAGATGAGACGCTACGGCGAGTGTTGGGTCTTGACAGCACGTACCCCTCGTGGGCGATTGAGGAGTTTGACGAGATTGTAAGCAAGTACCTCGCGGGATCGGTCTCCACGGAGCGGATGCGCGCACTACGCGCAGAGTTGAATAATGCCGGACTGGTTGGACAGTTCCCCGAAGCCGTGGAAAGAATTTCTGATTCAGTCGCCGAGGATAGTTTCGAGTGAAAGCACTGTCGAAGCAACCTGAGCCACAGGCTTTGGTCACGCACGGCCCCACCTGGACAGCGGACTATGTTGCGGCCTCGGGATTGAGTGCCAGGGAGAAGAAAAAGTTTGAACACTGGGGTCATCCAGAAATCCGGGAGGCTCTGACCCAGGAGACGAATGGGCGCTGCGCTTATTGTGAGGCCCACATCGGCCACGTCGCCTATCCCCACGTAGAGCACATTCTCCCTAAGGCGTTGCGTGCTGACCTTGCGCACGATTGGCATAATTTGACTTCAGCCTGCGAGGTCTGCAACAAGGCGAAGTCGGATTATTGGGATCCAACTCATGCAGTTCTCAACCCCTACACCGACAATGTTGAGTCCCGCGTCATCTTCTGGGGAGACCTTGTGGACTGGGTTGCTGGCGACGAACAGGCAGAAGTGACAATCAAGAAGTTGAAGTTGAATCGCTTTGACTTGGCTGACAGGCGACGAGCGCGACTGCTAGAAGTGCGGGAGATGCTTGAGCGCTGGGCGACATCCCAGGGCGCCAAGAGAACCGTGCTGGCGGAGTCCATCAGACTCGATGCTGCCGATGGCGACTTTACCCGTGCCGTGACGGCGTTCCTGTCCTCACAGGGGTTTCCACTGTCGGATGCCGATGAAGACGCCGCTTGATGGTTGTTCTTGACTTGAGTTAGCAACACAACTCGTTCGGACCAGCCCCAGGCGGCGGCGGCTTCTCGGGTCTGCAGGGGCCCCGCGCGGGACGCTTTTCCCCGCGTGGGGGGGGCGGATGCCGCTGGCCACCTGGGGCAGGGAGGTCAGCGGGCATTCTCGGCGTGTCGCTGGCACCTCGCGTCTTGGTCGGGCATCCTGTGCGTGGTTCGAAGAGTCCGGGGAAAACCCGTTCCAATAACAGAAGACATCAGCCAGGCCGGGCGATCTCCCCGGGCCACGGTGACCGGAGACGACTGCACGGTCATGAGAGGGCGGCACTAACTAGAGCGGGCAGTCGCACGGGACCAGTCCCTATGACTGCGCCCGAAAGTGCCCGCCGATGCTCGATGCTTCTTCTGTTGTCCGTGAACCCTCTGTCCGGTCTGGATGGTTGCTCACGCTGTGCCCTGCCGCTGCCGAGGGCGGGGGCTGCTTCGTCCCGTCGCGACGTCGCTCACCGTCTCGGGGCGGCCCTGCTGACCCGGAACGGTCACGAGCTGAGGCCGCGCGTCGGGCTCGGGGACGGCTGCGCCGCTACTGCGCGGCCAACAGGCTGAATCGTCTGGGCACGCTGACCTACCGGGGTGCGGGCTGTCATGACCCCGCCCAGGTGCGGGCGGACCTGGGGGTGTTCTTCCGTCGGCTGCGCACCGCGCTTGGCGGTGAGCCCTTTCCGTACGTGTGGGTGCCTGAGTGGCACCCCGGCGGCCATGGGCTGCATGCGCACTTCGCGGTGGGCAAGTTCGTCCGGCAGAGCCTGATCCGCGATGCCTGGGGCCACGGGTTCGTGAGCATCAAACTGCTCTCCGACCTGCCCGTGGGCTCGGGTCGGCTGGAAGAGGCACGCAAGGCTGCGGGTTACCTGTCGAAGTACGTCGGAAAGTCGTTCACCGACGAGCGGGTGCGCCACCTCAAGCGTTATGACGTGGCGGAAGGCTTTCAGCCGGAGCGGGTTCAGGTGTGGGGGGACTCGGTTGACGAGGTCATCGGTGGCGCGTCACGGATGCTCGGAGGCCTCGCCCCGTCGCAGCAGTGGTTCTCCTCGGAGCAAGAGGGTTGGCAAGGTCCCCCAGCGCTGTGGGTGCAGTGGTGAACGGCCCAGCCTCGCCCGCCGGCCGCGTCATAGGCACGGGGCTGAGTGGTCTGCCGGCCGAAGTGATCGCTGCGATGGTCGCTGACTCGTGTGCCGCGCAGGGTGTCCCGGTCAAGGTCACCGATCCGATCGTGGTCCGGCGGGTGGGGGTGCTGCTGGGCGCGCCGGTGCCGGGGCCGCGCGCGCACCCGCGCAGCGGGAGCACGCGGACCGGTGCCGGTCGCTCAGTGGCGCCACACGACGCTCACGCGGGCGGGGTCGAAGCGGGCGACTCCGGGGGTGCCGGGTCCGATCAGGACGTGGTCGACCAGGGCCTCGACGATCGCGTGCTGCCGGTCGAGGTTCAGAGCGCCCCAGGTGCGGCCTAGTTCCTCACCGTTGCCGACCAGCCCGATCAGCGCGGTGGAGTGGGTGACCTGGGCGAGTTGCCGCTGGGCGTTCTCGAGCCGCTGCTCGATCGGCTTCTTGGCGGTCATCCACTCGGTCATCTTGATGTCACGCATGCCGTAGGCCGCTGCGAGTTCCTGCAGCTGCTCGCTCGCCTGGTCCACCACCGCGCTCAACTCGCTGGTGCGGGCATCAGCGCTGGACTTGCCGCGCAGTGTGTCAGCCAACTCCGCGGAGTCGAGTCGGTAGAGCACGAAGTCGGCCACCAGACGCTCGACCGGGTCGGCGATCACCGTCGACTTCCCGCACCCGCCATGGTCCGGGCCGCTGCGGCACTCATAGCGTCGGGTATCGATGCGGGAGGCGGAGTACATGGTGTTGCCGCACTTGCCGCAGCGGGTCATGCCGCTCAGGAGATACCGCTGCGGTGCACGGCGTCCGCTGTTCATGCGCTGGGCGAACTTGGCCAGCACCCGGCGGTGGTCGTCCTCGCTGATGATCGGCTCCCACGTCCCGGCCCCCACCACATCGCCACTGTGCACCAGGAGTCCGGCGTAGCGGGGGTTGACCAGCATCCCCTTGAGGGTGGGTGTTCCCCAGGTCCCACCCTTGACGGTCGGGACCTCCTGGGCGTTGAGCCAGGACGCGATCGAGCGGGTCGACTCTCCGGCGAGGAACCGGGCGACGGCCTGCCGGTAGACCTCGGCCTCCTCGGCCCGGACGGTCAGGTGGTCCGACTCGTAGCCGAAGGGGCGCGTCGATCCCTTGTGGGGCTTGCCCGCTGCCGCGTTCTGCTCCTGCTTGCGACGCACCCGCCGGGACTTCGTCGCGGACTCCGAGGCCGCGACCGCTGAGAGCATCCGCGCGACCAGCAGGCCGTCGCCGGTGCTGATGTCGGCATCACCGGTCACGAACCGCACGTGCTTGACCTTGGCGGCGTCGACCGCCTGGACGAACTCCTCCAACTCGATCGGTCGCCGGGTCAGCCGGTCGATGTGGTAGACCAGCACGCCGTCGATGTGCCCGTCCGCCAGGTCACTGAGCATCCGCTCGTACTCCGGGCGACGCTTGCCCGAGTAGGCCGACACGTCGTTGTCGGAGTACACGTCGGCCACGCCCCAGCCCAGGGATGCGGCCAACTTCTCGCAGTCCTCGCGTTGGCGGGTCACGCCCAGGCCGAGACCCTCGACGTCGCTGGAGATTCGGGTGTAGATCGCTGCCGCGACCGGTGTTCTCATGCGGGTCACACTAGCGATGTGCGAACAACCTGGCCTGCCTGTGCCGGCGGCACCACCGGATGAAGACCCTCGCCGGCTGGGCCTACCGGCGGGTCCCCGAGGACCCGCTGAGCGATCCGCCCGGTGGCGAGACCACCTACGAGTGGACCAGCCCCCCTGCACCGGACCTACCGCGTCACTACGTGACCCGCGCCGACGTCCTCGTGAGACCGGCCGCGCTGACCCTCGACCGGTGACGCGGATCACCCTAGGGTCCTGCCCATGAGCGGACACCGTGACATCGAGAAGATCCTGGCCGAGCTGACCCTCGAGGAGAAGGCGTCGTTGTGCCTGGGCTCGGACTTCTGGCACACCGCCCCGGTGGAGCGTCTCGACATCCCCGCGCTGATGGTCACCGACGGTCCGCACGGCCTCCGCAAGCAGCCGGCCGAGGCGGACCACGCGGGCATCGGCGGCAGCAACCCGGCGACCTGCTACCCGACCGCGTCCGCGCTCGCCTCGTCGTGGAACGTGCCGCTGGCCCGCCGGGTCGGCGAGGCGCTGGGCGTCGAGACCCAGGCCGAGGAGGTCGCGGTGCTCCTCGGGCCCGGCGTCAACATCAAGCGGTCGCCGCTCTGCGGCCGCAACTTCGAGTACTTCTCCGAGGACCCGGCGCTGTCCGGAGCCCTGGGTACGGCGTTCGTGCAGGGCGTGCAGAGCCAGGGCGTCGGCACCTCGGTCAAGCACTTCGCCGCCAACAACCAGGAGACCGACCGGGTCCGGGTCAGCGCGGACGTGGACGAGCGCACGCTGCGCGAGATCTACCTGCCGGCGTTCGAGCAGATCGTGAAGGAGGCGCAGCCGTGGACGGTGATGTGCTCCTACAACCGGCTCAACGGCACGCACACCTCGCAGGACCCCTGGCTGCTGACCACCGTGCTGCGCGACGAGTGGGGCTTCGACGGCGTCGTGGTCTCCGACTGGGGCGCCGTGCACGACCGGGTCGCGGCCGTCGCCGCCGGGCTCGACCTGGAGATGCCGCCGCAGCTCGGGTGGAGCGACGTCGCGATCGTGGAGGCCGTGCGGTCCGGTGACCTCGACGAGGCGGTGCTCGACGTGGCCGTCGCCCGGATGCTGCGGCTGGTGGACAGCGCCACCACAGAGGCGCGGCCCGGCACGACCGTCGACTACGAGGCGCACCACGCCCTGGCCCGGGTGGCCGCCCGCGAGGGCGCGGTGCTGCTCAAGAACGACGGCGGCGTGCTGCCGCTGGCCCTGTCCTCGGGCCAGACCGTCGCGGTGCTCGGCGAGTTCGCCCGCACCCCGCGCTACCAGGGCGCCGGCAGCTCGCAGGTCAACCCGACCCGGCTCGACGTGCCGCTCGACGAGCTGCGGGCCGCCGTACCGGACGGGGTGGAGGTCACCTTCGACCCCGGCACCGGGGAGGAGGCCGTCGCCCTGGCCGGCGCCGCCGACGTGGTCGTGCTGTTCCTGGGGCTGGCGGCCGAGGACGAGTCCGAGGGCTTCGACCGCGCGCACATGGACCTGCCGGCCGAGCAGGTCGACCTGCTGCACCGGGTGGCTGCCGTCAACGACCGGGTGGTCGTGGTGCTCGCCAACGGCTCGGCCGTGCTGACGGCGGGCTGGGAGCAGGACGCCGGCGCGATCCTGGAGTGCTGGCTGTCCGGTCAGGCGGCCGGGGGAGCGGTCGCCGACCTGCTGCTCGGAGCGGCCAACCCGAGCGGCCGGCTCGCGGAGACCATCCCCGTGTCTCTGGAGGACACCACCGCCTACCTCAACTTCCCGGGCGACTCGGGCCACGTGCGCTACGGCGAAGGGATCTTCGTGGGCTACCGCGGCCACGACGCCAAGAAGCAGGTGGTGAGCTACCCGTTCGGGCACGGCCTGTCCTACACGACCTTCGCCTACGACGCCCCCACCGTGGACGTCGCCGGGAGCCACGCGGGAGGAGACCTCACGGTCACCGTCACCTGCCGGGTCACGAACACCGGGGACCGGGCCGGCCAGGAGGTCGTCCAGCTGTACGTCGAGGACGTGGACGCCTCGGTCGCCCGGCCGGTCCGGGAGCTGAAGGGGTTCACCAAGCTGGACCTGGCGCCGGGGGAGTCCGCGGACGCCGTGCTGGAGCTGGCCTCGCGGGACTTCTCGTTCTGGTCCGAGACGGTGCGCGACTGGGTGCTGGAGGCCGGCGAGTTCGTGCTGCACGTCGGGGCGTCGTCACGGGACCTCCGGGGCAGCGTCACCGTGCAGGTGGACGCGCCGCGGGTCGCGGCCCCGCTCGGGCCGATGTCCTCGCTGGAGGAGTGGCTGGCCGACCCGGACGGCCGGGCGGCCCTCGCCGAGGCCGTCGGCACCGACGAGGAGGGCCGCTTCACCGGCACCCTCGGCGACGCGCAGATGCTGACGATCATCGGCAACTTCCCGATGCAGGCGCTGGCCGGGTTCGGGAACGTCCCGATCGACCGGCCGCAGCTCGCCGCGATGGTCGAGCGCCTGGCGTGAGGCCTAGCCCGTGAAGGGGTTGGTCCACCAGCCGAGGCTGACCGCCTTCTCCTCGGGCCGGCTGGCGTCCGCGCACATCCAGTGCGGGGGAGACGCCGACCTCCCACGACAGCCGGTAGCTGCGCCAGTTGCCCTGGGCGTGCTCGTTGCACTGGCCGATGGCGGCGGTGCGCATCGCGGGGGCGAAGGCGGGTCCGTAGAGGTAGCCGAGCACCGCGCAGACCACGACCACCACGACGGACAGCCTGCGGACCGCGGTGAAGGTCACGCCCGACCCGCTCACGGAAACTCCCACGGCGCTGCTCCGTCACTCTCCCGGAGGGCCTCACCCAGGCCCTACGGGATCAGGGTAGGCACCCGGTCGGCCCTCCGGGCCGGAACGTCGCAACTCACGCGGTCGCGTCGAACGCGGCGGACACCACCCCGAACGCCTCGGTGAGCAGCGCGTCCGAGGTCACCAGCGGCGGCAGGAAGCGCAGCACGTTGCCGTAGGTGCCGCAGGTCAGCGTGACCACGCCCTGGGAGTGGCAGTACGCCGAGATGGCACCGGCGCGGGCGGCGTCAGGGACCTTGCCGCCCGCGCCGACGATCTCGACGGCCATCATCGCGCCGCGGCCTCGGATGTCGCCGACGCTCGCGTGCTTGTCGGCGATCGCGGTCAGGCTCGCGTGGATCAGGGTCCCGATCTCCCGGGCGCGCGACGCGAGGTCGAGCTCGCGCATCGTCTGGATCGAGCCGAGCGCCGCGGCGCACGCGACCGGGTTGCCGCCGTACGTCCCGCCCAGGCCGCCCACGTGCACGGAGTCCATGATCTCCGCGCGCCCGGTGACCGCGGCCAGGGGGAAGCCGCCGGCGATGCCCTTCGCGGTGGTGACCAGGTCGGGCACCACGCCCTCGTGCTCGCAGGCGAACCAGTCGCCGGTCCGGCAGAAGCCGGTCTGGATCTCGTCGGCCACGAACACGATGCCGTGCGCCTCGGTCCACGCCTTCAGCCGCGGCAGGAACCCCGGCGCCGGCACCACGAACCCGCCCTCGCCGAGGATCGGCTCGATCACCAGGCAGGAGAGGTTGGTGGCCCCCACCTGCTTCTCAAGCACGTCGATCGCCCGGTCGGCGGCCGCCTCGCCGCTGATCGGGCCGTCGGCCAGCACCGGCTCGCGGAACGGGTAGGACATCGGGGCGCGGTAGACCTCGCCGGCGAACGGGCCGAACCCGTGCTTGTAGGGCATCGACTTCGAGGTCATCGCCATCGTCAGGTTGGTGCGGCCGTGGTAGGCGTGGTCGACCACGGCCACCGCGTCCCGGCCGGTGTGCGCGCGGGCGATCTTCACGGCGTTCTCGACCGCCTCGGCGCCGCTGTTCAGCAGCGCGGACCGCTTCTCGTGGTCGCCGGGCGTGAGCTCGGCGAGCAACTCGCAGACGTCGACGTAGACGTCGTACGGCGTGACCATGAAGCAGGTGTGGGTGAACGCCTGCACCTGCTCGACGACCCGGTCCACGACGTGCGGGGCGGCGTTGCCGACGCTGGCCACCGCGATGCCGGAGGCCAGGTCGATCAGCGAGTTGCCGTCGGCGTCGACGAGCACGCCGCCTCCGGCCGCCTCGACGAACACCGGCAGCGTGGTGCCAACGCCGCGGGCGACGTGCCGGGCGCGCCGCTCGAGCTTCTCGCGGGAGCGGGGCCCCGGGACCTCGGTGACGAGTCGTCGTTCCTGGGGGAGGGTCGGGCCGCCGGGGCCGCTGGCTGTCTCGGTCACCCGGTCAGCGTAGTCAGTCCGCACGGCCCGGTGCCACGAATCCGCTCGGGTTTCTCACCGCGCACCCACCGGATCAGCGGTGGAAGTCGCACGGACCGGGTGAATCCGTCGTGCGCGGCCCCCGTCCGGCAGGATGGCCGGGTGAGCTCCCGTCGTGACGTCGTCCTGCTCGGCTCGACCGGGTCCATCGGCACCCAGGCCCTGGACATCGTCCGGGCGAACCCGGACCGGTTCCGGGTCGTCGCGCTGACCGCGGGCGGCTCGCAGCCCGACCTGTTCCGCGCGCAGGTCGAGGAGTTCTCCCCGGCGTTCGCCGAGCTCGGCGAGGAGGCCTCCTCGCGGGCAGCCGGCATGGAGTGCGACGTGGTGCTCAACGGCATCACCGGCGCAGTCGGGCTGCGGCCCACGCTCGCGGCGCTGGACGCCGGCAACACCCTGGCGCTGGCCAACAAGGAGTCGCTGATCATCGGCGGTCCGGTGGTCACCTCCCGTGCCCGGCCCGGGCAGATCGTGCCGGTCGACTCCGAGCACAGCGCGCTGGCCCAGTGCCTGCGCGGCGGCCGCGCCGACGAGGTGCGCCGGCTGGTGCTCACCGCCAGCGGTGGCCCGTTCCGCGGCCGCGGACGCGACGAGCTGCACGACGTGACCCCGGACCAGGCGCTGGCGCACCCGACCTGGTCGATGGGCCCGTTCGTGACGATCAACTCCGCGACCCTGGTGAACAAGGGCCTGGAGGTGATCGAGGCGCACCTGCTGTTCGGGATCCCGTTCGACCGGATCGACGTCGTCGTGCACCCCACCTCGGTGGTGCACTCGATGGTGGAGTTCACCGACGGCTCCACGCTCGCGCAGGCCTCCCCGCCCTCGATGATGATCCCGATCGCGCTCGGTCTCGGCTGGCCGGACCGCGTCCCGGACGCGGCCCCCGGCATGGACTGGAGCGTCCCGCAGACCTGGGACTTCTCGCCGCTCGACGACGAGGCGTTCCCGGCGGTCCGGCTGGCCCGCCGGGCCGGCACGCTCGGCGGCACCGCGCCGGCGGTCTACAACGCCGCCAACGAGGTGTGCGTGCAGGCCTTCCTCGACGGTGAGATGCGGTTCACCGACATCGTGCCCACCATCGAGCGTGTGCTGTCCGCCCACGACGTACCCTCGGAGCAGACGGATCTCACCGTCGACGACGTGCTCGCGGCCGATGCGTGGGCGCGCGGCCAGGCAGGACACAGCGTGAAGGGCCCCACTCGATGACCGTGCTGATGTACACCGTCGGCGTGCTGCTGTTCGTGTTCGGGGTGGCCGCCTCCATCGGGCTGCACGAGTGCGGGCACATGTACCCGGCCAAGAAGTTCGGGGTGAAGGTGACCCAGTACTTCATCGGGTTCGGACGCACGGTGTGGTCGCGCCGCCGCGGCGAGACGGAGTACGGCGTCAAGGCGGTGCCGCTGGGCGGCTACGTCAAGCTCGTCGGGATGCTGCCGCCCGGGCCGGACGACGACCCCGGCACGGTGCGCAAGTCCAACACCGGGATGTTCGCCCAGATCATCAGCGACGCCCGCTCCGCGGAGTACGAGCTGGTCGAGGAGGGCGACGAGGACCGGCTGTTCTACAAGCTGCCCTGGTGGAAGAAGGTCGTCGTGATGGCCGGCGGGCCGATGGTGAACATCGTGCTGGCCTTCCTGCTCTTCGCGGTGGTCTTCATGGGCCACGGCGTCCGCACCGCCACCACCACCGTCGACAGCGTCTCCCAGTGCGTCATCGCGGTCACCAAGGCCAACGCCACCGGTCCGGTGCGCGCCTGCACCCCGGCCGATCCGGTCGCCCCCGCCAAGGCCGCCGGCCTCAGGCCCGGCGACGAGATCGTCGGGTTCAACGGCAAGCCGGTCCCGGACTGGCAGGCCCTGCAGACCGCGATCCGCGGCAACGGCGACGGCGCCGCCGCCCTCGTCGTACGCCGGGACGGGCGCGACGTCACGCTCACCACCAAGACCACCGTCTCGCCCCGCGTCGACGTGAACGACCCGCAGCGGATCACCAAGGCCGGGTTCCTGGGCGTCAGCCCGACGGTCGTCCTCGAGCGCCAGGGCCCCGGGTTCGTGCTGAGCACGATGGCCAACGGCACCTGGGAGACCGCCAAGGCGCTCGGCACCATGCCGGTGAAGCTCTACCACGTCGGCCGCGCGGCGCTCGGGCTCGAGCAGCGCGACCAGAACGGCCCGATGAGCGTCGTCGGCGCCGGCCGGGTCGCCGGCGAGATGGCCTCGGCGCCCACGGTCCCGCTCTCCGAGCGGTTCTTCTCCCTGCTGCTCCTGCTCGCCGGCCTGAACCTGTTCCTGGGGATGTTCAACTTCGTCCCGCTGCTCCCGCTCGACGGCGGGCACATCGCCGGCGCGCTCTACGAAGGGGCCCGCCGCGGCGTCGCGAGGCTGCGCCGTCGCCCCGACCCCGGCTTCGTCGACGTGGCCCGGCTGCTGCCGGTCGCCTACGTGATGGCCGGGGTGATCCTGGTGATGAGCGTGGTGCTGATCTACGCCGACATCGTGGCCCCCGTCAGCTTCAGCTAGCCGGTCGCCACCCGACCGCCCGCACCACCACGACGAGAAGAAGGAAGTCCATGACCTCGGTCAACCTCGGGATGCCGGCCGCGCCGCCGCCGGTCCTCGCCCCGCGCCGCCCGACCCGCCAGATCAAGGTGGGCAAGGTGCTCGTCGGCGGTGACGCACCCGTGTCCGTGCAGTCGATGACGACCACGCTCACCTCGGACGTGAACACCACGCTCCAGCAGATCGCCGAGCTGACCGCGGCCGGCTGCGACATCGTCCGGGTCGCCTGCCCGAGCCAGGACGACGCCGACGCGCTGAAGGAGATCGCCGAGCACTCCCAGCTCCCGGTGATCGCCGACATCCACTTCCAGCCGAAGTACGTCTTCGCGGCGATCGACGCCGGCTGCGCCGCCGTCCGCGTCAACCCCGGCAACATCCGCAAGTTCGACGACCAGGTCAAGCAGATCGCGGACGCCGCACGCGACCGGGGTACGTCGATCCGGATCGGTGTCAACGCGGGCTCGCTCGACAAGCGGCTGCTGGAGAAGTACGGGAAGGCCACGCCGGAGGCGCTCGTCGAGTCGGCCGTCTGGGAGGCGTCGCTGTTCGAGGAGCACGGCTTCCACGACTTCAAGATCTCGGTCAAGCACAACGACCCGGTCGTGATGGTGCAGGCCTACGAGATGCTCTCCGAGCGCGGCGACTGGCCGCTGCACCTCGGCGTGACCGAGGCGGGCCCGGCGTTCCAGGGCACGATCAAGTCCGCGGTGGCCTTCGGGGCGCTGCTCTCGCGCGGCATCGGCGACACGATCCGGGTCTCGCTGTCCGCCCCTCCCGTCGATGAGGTCAAGGTCGGCATCCAGATCCTGCAGTCGCTCAACCTGCGCCCCCCGCAAGCTGGAGATCGTGTCCTGCCCGTCGTGCGGGCGCGCCCAGGTCGACGTCTACAAGCTGGCCGACGAGGTGACCGCCGGGCTCGAGGGCATGGAGGTCCCGCTGCGGGTCGCGGTGATGGGCTGCGTCGTGAACGGTCCCGGCGAGGCCCGCGAGGCCGACCTCGGGGTGGCCTCCGGCAACGGCAAGGGCCAGATCTTCGTCAAGGGCGAGGTGATCAAGACCGTGCCCGAGTCGAAGATCGTGGAGACCCTGATCGAGGAGGCGATGCGGATCGCCGAGTCGATGGAGCCGGTCGAGGGCGTCGAGGGCGGCGCGACGGTCAGCGTCTCCTGACGACGTGACCGGGGGCAGGACCGTGGTGGCCACCGCCAACATCCTCTGCTCCCTGCCGGCGGCTGCGGCCCGCGAGGCGCTGCACGTCGTCCTGGCCGCCGAGCCGGATCTCGTCGGCCTGCAGGAGTGGGGCCCGAAGCGCCGCCGGCTGCTCGCGGAGACCGCTGGGTACCTCTGGGCCGCGCCGCTCGTCGGCGGCTGCCCGGTCGGCGTGCGCGCGGACCGCTACGACGTCCTGACGGGCCGTGCCCGGTGGCTCGCGGGGCCGGGGTGGTGCGACCCGGGCGTCCGGCCGGTTCCCCTGCTGCCGGCCCGGATCGCGACCCTCGCGGTCCTGCGCGACCGGGAGACCGGCCGCACGGTCAGCCTGCTGAGCTTCCACCTCACCCCGGGCGTCCAGCGGCGCGGGAGCTACCGCGCCGACCGCCCACGGCTCGCCGCTCGGCACCGCCAGGAGGTCATCGCGCTGCGGCGGCTGGTGGCCGGGCAGCTCGCGCTCGGTCACGTGGTGCACGCCGTCGGGGACTCGAACTTCGACGGCCTCGCGCTGCCGCCGCTGACGTCGGCGTGGCTGGGCCGGGAGGACGGCCCCGGGACACTCGGCTCCGCCCGCAAGATCGACGACGTGCACGGGCCCGGCCGGGCGGCGTCCGTCGTCCTGCTGGAGACCCCGTCCGATCACAAGGCCGTGGTGGTCACCCGTCCCGACCCGGCCTGAGCTCCGCCCTCACTTGGACGGGTGTGGTGTCGTGCACCTGATCTTGGGGTTCGCGCCCAGGTAGTTCAGCGGCCCCGCCACCACGGTGACCGCGATCGTGCCGACCTTGGCGCAGTTGGCGGTGTCCCCGGAGAAGTAGCTCCGTTGCACGGCGGCGAGCAGCCCGATGACGAGCCAGATGACGAGGATGACCGATCCGATGCGCATGAGTGCACCTCCGAGCCCGCGGTACCCCGCCGGCGCGGTGAGAAACGGAGCCTCAGGCGTGCACCGGCCGGACCTGGTGGCAGGGCAGGAAGATCTCGGTGCGCGGGCGGGGCACCTCCGGACCGTCGAGGTAGCACTCCCACGGGTCCCCCCTGGGCGACGTACCCCTGCTCGACGAGCCAGCCCAGCACCGCTTCGTAGGCCCGGCCGACGTCGGCGTACTCCCCGACGTGCACCGTCCGGGCCATCCGGCCGCCGGGCAGCGTCACGGGCTCCACCCGGCCCTCGGCCGCCGCGACGCCGTGCACGGGGAACCCCGCCTCGACCTCCCAGGCCTCGCTGCTGGCGGAGCGGTAGCGCGCGAACGGCGGCCCGCTGACGTGCAGGTCCTGCCGGTCGACGGCGGCCATCACCTCGCCGAAGGCGCGTGCGAGGAACTCCCCGATCCCGTGGTGCGGCACCACGTCGCGGACCACCGCGGCCTGCTGCTGCTGGAGGTCGACCAGGTCGATGTCGTAGCTCATGGCACCACGGTCGCCCGGCGGCGGGTGGCCGCGAAGGGCCGAAGGTCACCAGGTCTCAGGCGCCGGTCCAGCGGTACTCCACCTCGGGACGGCCGCTGCCGCCGTACCGCACGGACCGCTCCACGACGTCCTCGGCGGCGAGGTACTCCAGGTAGCGGCGGGCGGTCACCCGGGAGGTGCCGATGGCCGCGGCCAGCTCCGAGGCCGAGCGGCCCACCCCGTCCCGCAGGGCGACGGTGACCTCCCGCAGGGTGTCCACGCTCATCCCCTTGGGCACCGTGGTGCGCTGCGGGGTGGTGCGCAGGACGCCGAGCATCTCGTCCACGTCCTGCTGCCCGACGTCGCTCTCCGCGGCGGTCAGCCGGGCCCGGTAGTCGGCGTACTGGTCGAGCTTGGTGCGGAACCCCGCGTAGGTGAACGGCTTGAGCAGGTAGAGCACCACGCCCTGCGACACCGCCCGCTTCACCACCTCCACGTCGCGCGCCGCGGTCACCGCGATCACGTCGCAGAGGAACCCCTCGGCGCGCATGCCCTGCAGCAGCGCCAGGCCGTGGCCGTCGGGCAGGTGCATGTCCAGCAGCACCAGGTCGACGGGCACGCTGCGCAGCACCCGGACCGCCTCGACCGACGAGCGCGCGACGCCGGCCAGCTCGAACCCCGCGGTACGACGGACGTAGGCGGCATGCGCCTGCGCGGAGAGCTCCTCGTCCTCGACCACCAGCACCCGGACCGTCATGCGGTCTCCCCGATCTCGACGAGGAACGACGCGCCGCCCAGGTCGGAGGTGGTCACGCCGATGCGCCCGTCGTACTTGCGGACGGCCTGGACCACCAGCGCCAGCCCGAGGCCGCGACCGACCGGGCCGTCGGAGGTCTTCGTCGACCAGCCGCGGCGGAACACCTGCTCGTCGAGCCCGGCGGGCACTCCGGCGCCCGAGTCGGAGACCCGCACGGTCAGCCCGGCCGCCGACCCCTGCAGCTGGACCACGACCACCCGGTCGGCCCGCTCGCTCACCGCGTCGAGCGCGTTGTCGACCAGGTTGCCGAGGATCGTGACCGCGTCGCGCTGCTCGATGGGTAGCGCGGAGAGGTCGGTGCGGTCGTCGATGCGCAGCTGCACCCCGCGCTCGGCGGCCTGCGCGGTCTTGCCCAGCAGCAGCGCGGACACCACCGGGTCCGACACCGACCCGACCACCCGGTCGGTGAGCAGCTGGGCGACCTCGAGCTCCTCGGTGGCGAAGTCCAGCGCCTCCTCGGTCCGGCCCATCTCGACCAGCGACACCACCGTGTGCAGCCGGTTGGCGGCCTCGTGGTTCTGCGAGCGCAGCGACTCGGCGAGCCCCCGGACGGTGTCGAGCTCGCCGGCGACCGCCTGGATCTCGGTGTGGTCGCGCAGCGTCACCACGGTGCCGACCTCGCGGCCCTGCCAGCGGGCCGGAGCGGTGTTCACCACCAGCACGGCGTCGTCGACCAGGTGGATCTCGTCGGGCCGCGAGTCGGTCGCCAGCACCGCGCGGGTCAGCGATTCGGGGAACCCCAGGTCCGCGACGGGCCGTCCGACCGCGCTGTCGTCGAGGTCGAGCAGCCGCTTGGCCTCGTCGTTGAGCAGCTGGACGCGGTCCTCGGTGTCGACGAGCAGGAGCCCCTCGCGCACGGCGTGCAGCACGGCGTCGTAGTACTCGTACATCCGGGTGATCTCACCCTCGCCGAGGCCGTGCGTCTGTCGTCTCAGCCGGCGGCTGATCAGCCAGGCGCCGAGCAGGCCGGTGCCCAGGACCAGCGCGGCCGCCAGCGCGATGGTGGGCAGCCGGTCGGCGAGCGCGTCCTGGATCCGCTGCATGGTGATGCCCACCGAGACCAGCGCGACCACCCGGCCCCCGGCCGCGCCCGAGCCGTCCGCGAACACCGGGACCACCGCCCGCATCGAGGGGCCGAGCGTGCCGGTGTACTCCTGGGTGAAGGCCCGGCCCGCCGGTGCGGTGCCCAGGTCCCCGATGAACGGCTTGCCGATCTGCGCGGGGTCCGGGTGCGAGTAGCGGGTGCGGTCCAGGGCCATCACCACCACGAAGTCGGTGTGCGAGTCGCGCCGTACGTCCTCGGCGAAGGGCTGGATGGTGTCCGACGGCGACCCGGTCCGCAACGCCTCGCGGACCTGCGGGGTGTCGGCCACCGACACCGCGACGGCGAGCGCCCGGTCGCGGGCACCCGCGATCTGGCTGCGCCGCGCGTCGTAGTAGGCCAGCGTCACCGCCCCCACGACGACCACCACGACGACGAGCACCTGCAGCACCAGGATCTGGCGGGCGACGGTGCTGCGGCGCGGGGACACGGCCGCATTCTCGCCCACCCGGGGCGGTCGTGCGTGAACACAACGAACACAAGAGTGACCGCAGTCACACAAGTGCGACATGCTCGGGCCCGTCACCCGACCCTTCCGGAGGAACCCATGACAGCCGCGCCCAGCACCGAGACCACCGCGACACCGCCACCGGGGCGACGTGACCGGTCGCACTACCTCTACATGGCGGTGATCGTCGCGGTGTTGCTCGGCATCGCGGTCGGGCTCCTCGCTCCGGACTTCGCGGTGCAGCTCAAGCCGATCGGCACCGCTTTCGTGGCGCTGATCAAGATGATGATCTCGCCGGTGATCTTCTGCACGATCGTGCTCGGCGTGGGCTCGGTCGCCAGCGCGGCGCACGTCGGCAAGGTCGGCGGCCTGGCCCTCGGCTACTTCGTGACGATGTCGACGGTCGCGCTGGCGATCGGCCTGGTCGTCGGCAACCTGATCCACCCCGGCTCGGGCCTGCACCTGACCGCCGACGTCGCCAAGGCCGGCGCGGAGCAGGCCGGCGAGTCCGGCAGCACCACGGACTTCATCCTCGGGGTCATCCCGACGACGCTGTTCTCCGCGCTGACCGAGGGCGAGGTGCTGCAGACCCTGCTGGTCGCGCTGCTGGTCGGCTTCGCCGTGCAGGCGATGGGCCGCAGCGGCCAGCCGGTGCTGCGTGGCGTCGAGCACCTGCAGCGCGTCGTCTTCCGGGTGCTCGCGATGATCATGTGGGCCGCCCCGGTCGGCGCGTTCGGCGCCATCGCCGGGGTGGTGGGCGAGACCGGGGTGGACGCGCTGAAGAGCCTCGCGATCCTGATGCTCGCCTTCTACATCACCTGCGCGCTGTTCGTGTTCGTGATGCTCGGCGCCATCCTCAAGCTGGCCACCGGGGTGAACATCTTCCGGCTGCTGCGCTACCTGGGCCGCGAGTTCCTGCTGATCCTCTCGACGTCGTCCTCGGAGTCGGCGCTGCCGCGGCTGATGGCCAAGATGGAGCACGCCGGCGTCGACAAGACCACGGTCGGGGTCGTCGTACCGACGGGGTACTCGTTCAACCTCGACGGCACCGCCATCTACCTGACGATGGCCTCGCTGTTCATCGCCGAGGCGCTCGGCAAGCCGCTGGCCATCGGCGAGCAGATCTCGCTGCTGGTCTTCATGGTCATCGCGTCCAAGGGCGCCGCGGGCGTCACGGGCGCGGGCCTGGCCACGCTGGCCGGCGGGCTCTCCTCGCACCGCCCCGAGCTGCTCGACGGCGTCGGCCTGATCGTCGGCATCGACCGGTTCATGTCGGAGGCCCGGGCGCTGACGAACTTCGCGGGCAACGCCGTGGCCACCGTGCTGATCGGCACCTGGACCGGGGGAGTGGACCGCGAGCAGCTCGACGCGGTGCTCGCCGGGACGCGCCCGTTCGACGAGACCACGATGCTCGACGCCGACGAGGCGGAGGAGCCCCTCGCGGACAGGGCGGTGGAGGCACCCGCGGCGCGTTAGGCTCCGGCTGTGCTGCGCACACAGACCGGCCTGCGCCTCCTCGGCCCCTCCGACCTCCCCGCGATGTTGGAGCTGGCGGCCTGCGACCCGGTGGTCAACGTCTTCGTCGACTACCGGGCCCGGCTGACCCAGCTCGACCCGCGCTGGCTCGGCGGCGAGGTGTGGGGCTACCACGAGGAGGGCCGGCTGGTCTCGGCCTGCCACGCCGCCGCCAACCTGGTGCCGGTCCAGGCCACCCCGCAGGCCCTGGTCGCGTTCGCCGAGCGGGCCGCCGCCCAGCAGCGCCGGTGCGCGACGATCGTCGGCCCGAGCGAGGCGGTCGAGCCGCTGTGGCAGCACCTCTCCGCGCACTGGCCGGCGCCCCGCGACGCGCGCTGGCACCAGCCGCACCTGCAGATCGCGCGGGAGTCGCCGATCACCCCCGACCCGCTGGTACGACGGACCGAGCGGGCCGACCTCGAGGCGCTCTACCCGGCCTGCGTGGCGATGTACACCGAGGAGGTCGGCGTCTCCCCCGGAGATCGGCGGCGGCGCGGACCTCTACCGGGCCCGGGTCGCCCAGCTCGTCGCCAAGGGCTGGTCGTTCGCCCGCATCGAGGACGGCCGCGTGGTGTTCAAGGCCGAGGTGGCGGCCGCGTCGCCGTTCGCCTGCCAGGTCCAGGGCGTCTACGTCGACCCGTCCCGGCGGGGCGAGGGCCTCGCGGCCGCCGGGATGGCCGCGGTGGTGCGCCACGCGCTGCGCGCCATCGCGCCGGTGGTCTCGCTCTACGTCAACGAGCACAACGTGTCCGCCCGCAAGGCCTACGCCCGGGCCGGCTTCGAGGATGCCGGGACCTTCTCCACGATCATGTTCTGAAGCGGTATTGCCAACCCCGGCCGGAGTGACCAAGGTGGGGGACGGGTGCTCCCACCGGGAGGAACACCACTTCTCGGAGGAGTCGGCCATGTTCAAGCTCGCCAGTGCGGCCGCCGTGTGCGCGGCCCTCGTCGTCGCAGGAGCGCCGCTCGCCGGCGCCCCGGCCACCGCCCGCCCCGTCGCCACCACGAAGGGCGTGCAGGGCACGCTGACGAAGCCACCGGGCCTCCCGGGCGGCTTCAAGCACCTCGTCGTGATCTACGAGGAGAACCACTCCTTCGACAACCTGTACGGCGGGTGGGGCGCCGTCAACGGCCAGCGCGTCGACGGACGCTCGCGCGCCACGGCGGCCCGCACCGCCCAGGTGGCCCAGAACGGGACGAGGTACTCCTGCCTGCTGCAGGACGACGTGAACCTCACGAGCCCGCCGCAGCCGGGCGACTGCACCGACAGCGCCCACGGCGTCATCAGCCACTTCGCCAACAAGCCGTTCGCGATCGACCGCTTCATCAAGCCGACCGACACCACCTGCCCCGCGCCCGGCGTCTTCGCCGCCAACGGCGTGCCGAAGGGGAGCGGCCAGCCGGGCGGCTGCACGCGGGACATCGTGCACCGCTTCTACCAGGAGCAGTACCAGCTCAACGGCGGACGGCAGAACCGCTACACCACCGGCTCCGACGCGGTCGGGCTCACCCAGGGGTACTACAAGACGCGCGACCTCCCGATCTACAAGTACCTGCACCGCACGGGTGCCCCGAAGTACGTGCTGGCCGACCGCTTCTTCCAGGCCGCGTTCGGCGGCTCGTTCCTCAACCACCAGTGGTTGATCGCCGCCCGGACCCCCCCTCGACACCAGCCACGGCGCGAGCACCGCGGCCAACTCCGTGCTCGACAGCAACGGGATGGTCACCGCCTACCCGCTCTACACACCGACCGGGCCGGTCAAGGACGGCCAGCTCACCCGCAAGTGCAACGACCCGCTGGAGATGAAGTACACGAAGGCCTGCGGCGACTTCGCGGTCAACACCGTCCAGCCGTCCAGCCCGCCCGCCGCGGCCACGGGTGCGAAGATCCCGCTGATCGACGACGCGAAGTACCCCAACATCGGTGACCGGATGACCAAGGCCGGGATCTCCTGGAAGTGGTACTCCGGCGGCTGGCGCGACGCCACGTCCGGCAAGCCCGGCCCGCTGTTCCAGTACCACCACCAGCCGTTCAACTACTTCGCCGCCTACGCCCCCGGGAAGCCGGGCCGCGCGCACCTCAAGGACGAGTCGCGATTCATCACGGCCGCGAAGAACGGCCACCTGCCGATGGTCAGCTTCGTGAAGCCGTACGGCGCCGAGAACGAGCACCCGGGCTACGCCAGCCAGTCGAAGGGCAGCGACCACCTCGTCCGGCTGCTCAAGACGATCACCAACGGCCCGCAGGGCAAGGACACGCTGGTCGTGGTGACCTACGACGAGTTCGGCGGTCAGTGGGACCACGTGTCGCCCCCCGCCGCGGGAGCCCGGAAGGGCACCCACGACGTCTGGGGGCCGGGCACCCGCATCCCGGCCCTGGTGGTCGGCCGTTCCCTGAAGCGCTCGGGCGTCGACCACACGTCGTACGACACGACGTCGATCCTGGCGACCATCGAGCGCAGCTACGGGCTGGCGCCGTTGTCGAGTCGTGACCGGGCCGTCAACGACCTCTCGCACGCCGTGGCGCGGGGTGGCCGCCGCTGACGCGGGAAACCTGTGTGCGGGCGCCGCGCGGGGACCGTTAGCCTTCACCCCATGATCTTGCGGATGTCGAGCCTGTTCGTGCGCACGCTGAGGGACGACCCGGCGGACGCGGAGGTGCCGAGCCACCGGCTGCTGGTCCGCGCGGGGTACATCCGCCGCGCGGCCCCCGGCATCTACTCCTGGCTGCCGCTGGGCCTGCGGGTGCTGCGCAACATCGAGGGCGTCGTCCGCGAGGAGATGGACGCGATCGGCGCCCAGGAGCTGCAGTTCCCCGCGCTGCTGCCGCGCGAGCCCTACGAGGCGACCGGCCGGTGGACGGAGTACGGCGACGGGATCTTCCGCCTCAAGGACCGCAAGGGCGCCGACTACCTGCTCGGCCCCACGCACGAGGAGCTGTTCACCCTCGTCGTGAAGGACCTGTACTCCTCCTACAAGGACCTGCCGGTCTGGCTCTACCAGATCCAGACGAAGTACCGCGACGAGGCGCGTCCCCGTGCCGGCGTGCTGCGCGGCCGCGAGTTCGTGATGAAGGACTCCTACTCCTTCGACGTCACCGACGAGGGCCTCGACCGGTCCTACGAGGCGCACCGCGCCGCCTACGTGAAGACCTTCGACCGGCTCGGCTTCGACTACGTCGTGGTCAAGGCCACCTCCGGGGCGATGGGCGGCTCGAAGTCCGAGGAGTTCCTGGCCACCGCGGAGAACGGCGAGGACACCTACGTCAGCTGCACCGGCTGCGACTACGCCGCCAACGTCGAGGCCGTGCAGGTGCGCGCCCCCCAGCCGGTGGCCTACGACGACGCGCCCGCCGCGCACGCGGAGCAGACGCCGGACACCCCCACGATCGAGACCCTCGTCGACCACCTCAACGAGAAGTTCCCCCGCGAGGACCGGCCCTGGCACGCCGGCGACACGCTCAAGAACGTGATCATCGTGCTCAAGCACCCCGACGGCACCCGCGAGCCGATCGCCATCGGTCTCCCCGGCGACCGCGAGGTCGACGTGAAGCGCCTCGAGGGGCAGCTCGAGCCCACCGAGGTCGAGGCGTTCGACGAGAAGGACTTCGCGAAGCACCCGTCGCTGGCGAAGGGCTACATCGGGCCCGGCGTGCTCGGCGAGAAGAACGAGTCGGGCATCCGCTACCTCGTCGACCCCCGGATCGTCGAGGGCACCCGCTGGGTCACCGGCGCCGACGTGGCCGGCTCGCACGTCATCGACCTGGTGGCCGGCCGCGACTTCACCCCGGACGGCACGATCGAGGCCGCCGAGGTCCGGGACGGCGACCCGTGCCCGAACTGCGACGGCACGCTGCACACCGCGCGCGGCATCGAGATGGGCCACATCTTCGCGCTGGGCCGCAAGTACGCCGACGCCCTCGGCCTGCAGGTGCTCGACGAGAACGGCAAGCTGGTCACGGTCACCATGGGCTCGTACGGGATCGGCGTCTCCCGGGCCGTCGGCGCGATCGCGGAGAACACCCACGACGAGCTCGGCCTGGTCTGGCCCCGCGAGGTCTCCCCGGCCGACGTGCACCTCGTCGCCACCGGCAAGGACACCGCGGTGTACGACGCGGCCGCCAAGCTCGCGGTGGACCTCACCGCCCGCGGCCTGACCGTCCTGTACGACGACCGCCCGAAGGTCTCGCCCGGCGTGAAGTTCAAGGACGCCGAGCTGATCGGCGTCCCCACGATCGTCGTGGTCGGCAAGGGCCTGGTCGACGGGGTCGTCGAGGTCAAGGACCGCGCGTCCGGCGAGCGCGAGGACGTCGCGCTGGACGCGGCCGTCGAGCACGTCGTGCGGGTGGTCACCGTGCCGCTCGAGGCCGTGACGGGGAACCTCAAGGGGTGAGCCGGAGACGATGAGCCCGGACATCGAGGCGGTGCTGTTCGACTGGGGCGGCACGCTGACGCCCTGGCACACGGTCGACTTCGCCGAGGAGGCGCGGGTGCTGGCCGCCGCGGCGCTCGACGCCGACGAGGCCGCCCACGAGCGGCTGGCCCGGGCCGGTGACGCGGTCTGGGGGCGCTCGCGCGACCACCACACCAGCGCGACGGTCGCCGACCTCTTCCTGGAGGCCGGGCTGTCCCACGACCCGTCGCTGCTGGGCGGCTACCGGGACTTCTGGGAGCCGCACACCTACACCGACCCCGACGTGCTGCCGCTGCTCAGCCGGCTGAGGGTCGACGGCCTCAAGGTCGGGGTGCTCTCGAACACCGTGTGGCCGCGGGAGTGGCACGAGGACTTTTTCCGCCGCGACGGCGTCCTGGAGCTGCTCGACGGGGCGGTCTACACCAGCGAGATCGCGTGGACGAAGCCCGCACCGCAGGCGTTCCACGCCGCGATGGAGGCGGTCGGCGTCGCGGACCCGGCGGCCTGCGTCTTCGTGGGGGACCGGCTCTTCGACGACATCTGGGGCGCGGCGAACGCCGGGATGCGGACCATCCACGTCCCGCACAGCGACATCCCGCGCACGCAGGTCGGGCACACCGAGGGGGAGCCGGACGCGGTCGCCGAGCAGCTGCGGCACGTGTACGACGTGGTGTCGGCCTGGCGCTCGGCCGGCTGAGCGTCGCACGCTGCACGATCCGGAACCTGCGCAAACCTGCACAAGATCCTCCGGCCGCAGGGTTCTCCGGCCGCGGATCTGCAGGCAGGATCGAGTCACCGGGACACGAGTCCCGGCTCTCGACGCCGAAGGATGTCGCACCCACATGACTGCACTCCGTCACCGGACCGCGGCGCTGGCTGGGCTCACCGCCCTGGTCGGCAGCCTCTCGTTCGCCGGGGCCCTCGCCCCGGCGCAGGCCGCCGAGCCCGCCTCCAGCCGGGCCGCCTCGTGCTTCGACCCCACCGCGGTGGGAGCCGGCACCGGCGGCGCCGCCGCGGCACGGGGCGGACGCTCCGGCCTCGACCACCGCGACCTGACCCCGGCGCAGCAGGCGTCGATCGAGAAGCGCACCAGGACCATCCTGGCCGACCGGCGCGGCAAGCCCGGTGGCGGCGGCACCGGGGGCACCGTCGCGGCCGGGCCGGTGCCGGTCTACATCCACGTGATGGCCGACGCGAACGGCAACGGCGACGTCACCGACGCGCAGATCACCGCGCAGATCGCCGAGCTCAACCAGGACTTCGCCGGCGGCGAGTCGACCTCGTCGGCCAACACCGGCTTCTCGTTCACCCTGGCCGGGACCGACCGCTACTACAACACGCAGTGGCACCAGGACAAGAGCAGCACGACGTACCGCTCGCAGACCCGGCGCGGCGGCGCCAACGCGCTGAACATCTGGCTGGTGGACTTCGCCTACCTCGGCGTCGCGACATTCCCGTGGGACTACGCGAAGAACCCGTCCATCGACGGGATCCGGGTGGAGTACTCCTCGCTGCCGGGCGGCTCGGCCACGAACTACAACGAGGGCAAGACCGCCTCGCACGAGGCCGGTCACTGGTTCGGGCTCTACCACACGTTCCAGGGCGGCTGCACGAGCACCAACGACGAGGTGGCCGACACCCCGGCGCAGTCCAGCGCCACCAGCGGCTGCCCCGAAGGACGCGACTCGTGCGCGCTGCCGGGCCTCGACCCGATCCACAACTACATGGACTACAGCTACGACCCCTGCTACAACCAGTTCACCCCGAACCAGGCCACGCGGACGCAGCAGATGTTCTCCGCCTACCGCTCCTAGCCCGAGCGGTACGCGACGCGGGAAGGCCGGTTCTCGGGGGCCTTCCCGTCGGGCGGACCCTCCTCGTCCCAGGCACGTCCTGGGGTGGGGAGGGTCTTCTCGTTCCGCCGGGCGGGGCCCGCGGCTCAGAGCTCGGGGACGCCGGGGAACGGGTCCGGGGCGCCGCCGAAGCCCAGCTGCCGGACTGCCGAGTCGGTCAGCGCGTCGATCGCCCACTGCCGGTCGACCCGCGCCGTGCTGCCCACCATCGTCGCGTAGACGTCCGAGCAGCGCTGCTCGGTGACCAGCGCACCGGACCGGAGCTGCGCCGGCGTACGGCTCGGGTTGGGCAGCTGGTAGCTCACGTCCGCCGCGACCGGGTCGCCGGACGCGGCCCGGACCATCGTGACCAGCTGGTCGCGGCGCCCCCGGTGCAGGGCGTACGCCGCCGCGAGACCGTTCGCCAGGTCCGGGTCGGCGGACGTCGACACCCGGCCGGCCAGGGCCCGGAAGACGTAGACCGCGGCGTGCTCGCCGGCGAGCGTCTGCTGCAGCGCCTCGAGCGGGGTCACCGGGCACCGCCCGCGGCGTCGGTGAGCGCTCGCGCCTGCTGGGCCGAGGCGGCGGCCATGCTGGCCAGCACGCGGGCGAACGCACCGCTCTCGGCGGCGAACGCGCCGCGCCGCCCGAGCAGGCTGAGCCGGTCCTCCTCGCGGGCCAGCACGGCCAGCGCGGCCGACGCCCGGGCCGGGACACGGGTCGTGACGGGAGCCGGTGCCGCCGTCGCCGAGGGGGTGGCGGCGGAGGAGGCCTGCTGCGGGACGGCCTCGGTCAGCAGGTCGACGTGCGCGGTGTGCGCGGTCCGGGCGGCCGCCAGGGTGGTCCCCAGCCGGGGGTGCCGGCGCACGGTGGCCAGCACCCGGTCGAGCATGCCCTGCTCGTCGGCGAGCACCGTCGCGGCGAGGGCCACGTCGGGGTCGGTGTCGGTGGACCGTCGCACCGCCGGGGTCGGGCCGGGGCGGGCGTCGATCCCGCGCGGCGTGCAGCCCGTCAGGGTCAGGGCCCCCAGCGCCGCGAACCCGCCCACCGTCGTACGCCGGGACAGGTGCGCGGCACGGCGAGGGGGGAGGGGTGGTCGGCACGCGGGGAGCCTACCGAGGCGCTCAGGACACGGAGAAGGAGACCAGCCGGTAGGCCCGGCCGGTGAAGCGCATCCGCACCACGAACGAGGCTCCCGCGTGCGCCGGGCTGGTGTTGCGGAACGTGCCGTCGTCGTGGAACGAGTCGCTGGCGGGGATGTCCACGACCGCCCGGGCGACGGCGGCCCGCGGCGGACCGCTCACCCGCAGCCGTCGTACGTCGACCCCGCGGAAGTCCACCGCCCACTTCTGGGCGCGGCGCCGCGCGAGCTCCGAGCGGAGCGCCGCGCAGCCGCCGCAGGGCCGCGCGGCGGTGCCCAGCGACACCAGCGGCCGGACGTCGTCGGTGCGCAGCGCGAAGCCCCACAGGTCCATCACGTGCCGGGCGAACGCGCGCTCGCCCGCCGCGCCGGGCCGTGCCGGCGGGGCGGCCGGGGGCTGCTCCGGCGCGCTCGACGCGGCCGGGGTCCGACCCGTCCCCGCGGCGCCCGCCGGGGTCCCGGGAGCCCCGTCGTCGGAGGGGGCGGAGCTGCAGCCGCCGACCAGGAGGGTCGCCCCGAGGAGGGCGGGCAGGAGGAGTCGGGTGCGGCGAGGCATGGCAGAGGCTACCAACGGATGGGGCCGCGACCCGGCCACCAGGGGCGGTCGGGAGGCCGGTGCGACGGCCTCTCGCGACCCGCTAGGGTTGCCGCACCACAACAGCAGAGCAAGGAAGGATGCCCGTGAGCACCGATCAGACCCGGGACCGACTTGCAGGGGTGTTGACCGAGCCCCTCGCTGCTAGCGGCCTCGACGTGGAGGCCATCGACCTCACCCCCGCCGGCAAGCGACGGCTGCTGCGCGTCGCCGTCGACAAGGACGGCGGGGTCACCCTCGACGACATCGCCGAGGCCACCAGGGAGGTCTCCCGGATCCTCGACGAGACCGACGTGATGGGCGAGCAGCCCTACACCCTCGAGGTCTCCTCACGGGGCGCCGACCGGCCGCTGACCGAGCCGCGGCACTGGCGGCGCAACGTCGGCCGCCTGGTCACCGTCACCCTGGCCGACAAGGCCTCGGTCACCGGGCGGATCATCGAGAGCGACGACACCCGCGCCGTCCTCGACGTCGACGGCACCTCGACCGAGGTCGGCTACGGCGACGTGAAGAAGGCCAAGATCCAGATCGAGTTCAACCGGAAGGAGTCCTGACGTCATGGACATCGACATGACCATCCTGCGATCGCTGGAGCGCGAGAAGGAGATCTCCTTCGAGATCCTGGTCGAGGCCATCGAGCAGGCGCTGCTGACGGCGTACCACAAGTCGCCGGGCGCCCGCCCCCAGGCGCGGGTCGAGCTCGACCGCAAGACCGGGCACGTGACGGTCTTCGCGACGGAGACCGACGAGGAGGGCAACAAGCTCTCCGAGTTCGAGGACACCCCCGACGGCTTCGGCCGGATCGCGGCGACGACCGCGAAGCAGATCATGCTCCAGCGGCTGCGCGACGCCGAGGACGACATCAAGTTCGGGGAGTTCGCCGGCAAGGAGGGCGACATCATCTCCGGCGTCATCCAGCAGGGCCGCGACCCGCAGGACGTGCTGGTCGACCTCGGCCGCCTCGAGGCGGTGCTGCCCTCGGGCGAGCGGGTGCCGGGGGAGAAGTACTCGCACGGCACCCGGATCAAGTGCCTGGTGATCTCGGTCCGCAAGGGCATGCGCGGCCCGCAGGTGATGCTGTCGCGCTCGCACCCGAACCTGGTGAAGAAGCTGTTCGCGATGGAGGTCCCCGAGATCGCCGACGGCACCGTGGAGATCTGCGGCATCGCCCGCGAGGCCGGCCACCGCACGAAGATCGCGGTGCGCTCGACGGTCCCCGGCGTGAACGCCAAGGGCTCGTGCATCGGGCCGATGGGCCAGCGGGTCCGCGCGGTGATGAACGAGCTGCACGGCGAGAAGATCGACATCGTCGACTTCTCCGAGGACCCCGCCGAGATGGTCGGGCACGCCCTCTCGCCGGCCCGGGTGAGCAGCGTCGAGGTGGTGGACCTCGCGGCCCGCTCCGCGCGGGTGGTCGTCCCCGACTACCAGCTGTCGCTGGCCATCGGCAAGGAGGGCCAGAACGCCCGCCTTGCCGCGCGGCTCACCGGCTGGCGCATCGACATCCGCTCCGACGAGGCCCCGGCCGAGCCGGCGATCGCGCCCGTCGTACCCGTGGCGCCGCCGCTGGAGGGCCAGGACTGACGCCGGTTCGGCTCCCGGGCCGCCAGACGCTAGACTGGTCGGCGGTTCGCCACTGCAACCCGAAGGCCCGTGCACCTGCATGTCCACCGACTCGATCTCTGGACCTGCTCGCACGTGCGTGGGGTGTCGGCAGCGGGCCGCGAAGCACGATCTGCTGCGAGTCGTGGCCGGCGAGCGGGGACAGGGCCTGGAGGTCGTCCCCGATCCGTCCGGTCGGGCACCCGGTCGAGGGGCGCACCTGCACCCCACCCCCGAGTGCCTGGAGCTCGCCCTCCGGCGTCGAGCGTTTCCCCGGGCCCTCAAGGTCCAGGGTCGGCTCGCCACGACGGCGGTCGAGGACCATCTCCACCAGCACCACTGACCAGTGAGACCGACAGAAATTGGAGCAGCAGCTCATGAGCACTCGATGAGTACTTTCCGATGAGCATGCACACCAGCTAACGGTCCGACCAGCCCCCCCTTCGACCATCGAGGGTCCCGGGACTCGGACCAGAAGGAGAAGCGTGGCTAAGGTCCGAGTCCACGAGCTCGCCAAAGAGCTCGGAGTCGAGAGCAAGGTCGTCCTGACCAAGCTCAAAGAAATGGGAGAGTTCGTCAAGTCGGCGTCGTCGACGGTCGAGGCCCCCCGTGGTGAAGCGGTTCACCGACCAGTTCGGTGCCGAGCTGAAGGCGAGCCCCGGCGACGGTGCGGCCAAGAAGGCCGCCCCCGCCAAGCCGGGCCCCAAGGCCCCGGCCCCGAAGCAGCCTGCCGAGACCCCGGCCCCGGCCGCGCCGGCAGCTGTCGAGGCGCCCGCCGCGGCCGCCCCCGAGGCGCCTGCCGCCCCGGTCGAGACCCCGGCTGCCGCCACCCCGTCCGGTCCCCGTCCGGGACCGCGCCAGGCCCCGACGCCGGCCCCCGCCGAGCCGGTCGCCGAGCCGGTCGTCGAGGCTCCGGCCGCATCGGCCCCGGCCGAGACGACCGAGGACGTCACGCCCCCGGCCGGAGACGCTCCGGCCGAGTCGACGTCCCGTCGCCCCGGCCCGCCCCCGGCACGTCCCTCGGGCCGTCCCGGCTCGCCGCGTCCCGGCAACAACCCGTTCGCGCCGTCCCAGGGCATGGGGCGCCGCCCCGCCCCGCGTCCCGCGGCCGACACCCCGCCGACCGACCGTCCGGCCCCGGCCGGCGACCGGCCGCCGCGTCCCCCCGCCAGCCGTGACGGTGGCGCTCCGGGTCGTCCCAGCGCCCCCGCCGGCGGCGCTCCCGGCCGTCCGGGCATGCCCCGGCCGAACCCGGCGATGATGCCGAAGTCCCCGGCCGCCTTCGGTGGCGGCCCCGGCGGCCGTCCGGCCCCCGGCGGTCGTGGCGGTGCGCCCGGCCGCGGTGGTCCCGGTGGCGGCACCGGCGGCCCCGGCGGCGGTCGCGCCGGCGCCCCGGCCCGTGGCGGCGCCCCGGGTGGTGCGCCCGGCGGCTTCGCCGGTCGTCCCGGTGGCGGTGGCCGCCCCGGTGGCGGTCGTCCCGGCCAGCGCGGTCAGACCCAGGGTGCGTTCGGTCGCCCCGGCGGTCCCTCGCGTCGTGGTCGCAAGTCGAAGCGCGCGCGTCGTCAAGAGTTCGAGCAGATGCAGGCCCCGACGATCGGTGGCGTGCGCGTCCGCAAGGGCGACGGCGAGACCATCCGCCTGGCGCGTGGCTCGTCGCTGACCGACTTCGCCGAGAAGATCGGCGTCGACGCGGCAGCACTCGTGCAGATGCTGTTCAGCCTGGGCGAGATGGTCACCGCGACCGAGTCCGTCAACGACGAGACGCTGGAGCTGCTCGGTGACGAGCTGAACTACGTCATCCAGGTGGTCTCGCCCGAGGACGAGGACCGCGAGCTGCTCGAGTCCTTCGACCTCGAGTTCGGTGAGGACGAGGGCGACGAGGACGACCTCGCGGCCCGCCCGCCGGTCGTCACGGTCATGGGTCACGTCGACCACGGAAAGACCAAGCTGCTCGACGCGCTGCGCAACGCCAACGTGGTCGCCAAGGAGGCCGGTGGCATCACGCAGCACATCGGTGCCTACCAGGTGGCCACCGAGGTCGACGGCAACGAGCGTCGGATCACCTTCATCGACACCCCGGGTCACGAGGCGTTCACCGCCATGCGTGCTCGTGGTGCGCAGGCGACCGACATCGCGGTCCTGGTGGTCGCGGCCGACGACGGCGTGATGCCGCAGACGGTCGAGGCGCTCAACCACGCCAAGGCCGCCGGCGTCCCGATCGTGGTCGCGGTCAACAAGATCGACGTCGAGGCTGCCGACCCGACCAAGGTGCGCGGCCAGCTCAGCGAGTACGGCCTGGTGCCCGAGGAGTACGGCGGCGACACGATGTTCGTCGACGTCTCGGCGAAGGCCGGGCTCAACCTCGACAAGCTGCTCGAGGCCATCGTGCTCACCGCGGACGCCTCGCTCGACCTGCGGGCCAACCCCGACCAGGACGCGCAGGGCCTCGTCATCGAGGCGCACCTCGACCGGGGCCGCGGTCCCGTCGCGACGGTGCTCGTCCAGCGCGGAACGCTCAAGGTCGGTCAGTCGATCGTCGCGGGCCCGGCCTACGGCCGCGTGCGCGCCATGATCGACGAGTACGGCGACAACATCGAGGAAGCGGACCCGTCGCGCCCCGCGATGGTGCTCGGCCTGACCGCCGTACCCGGCGCCGGGCAGAACTTCATCGTGGTCGAGGACGACCGCATGGCCCGGCAGATCGCCGAGCGGCGCGAGTCGCGTGAGCGGGCGGCCATGCAGGCCAAGCGTCGCGTGCGTCGCACCCTGGAGGACTTCATGTCCTCGATGGAGAAGGGCAAGAGCCAGGAGCTCAACCTGATCCTGAAGGGCGACGTGTCCGGCTCGGTCGAGGCGCTCGAGGACTCGCTCGCCAAGATCGACGTCGGCGACGAGGTCAACCTGCGGGTCATCGACCGCGGTGTCGGTGCGATCACCGAGACCAACGTCGACCTGGCTGCCGCCTCCGACGCCATCATCATCGGCTTCAACGTCCGCCCGCAGGGCAAGGCGACGGAGATGGCCGACAAGGAGGGCGTGGAGATCCGGTACTACTCGGTCATCTACCAGGCGATCGAGGAGATCGAGGCAGCCCTCAAGGGCCTGCTCAAGCCGGAGTACGAAGAGGTCACCCTCGGCCAGGCCGAGATCCGGGAGATCTTCCGCTCCAGCAAGATCGGCAACATCGCCGGCTGCATGGTCACGAGTGGTGTCATCCGACGCAACGCCAAGGCGCGGCTCATCCGCGACGGCAACGTGGCGGCCGACAACCTCGACCTGTCGTCGCTGCGCCGCGAGAAGGACGACGTCGCCGAGGTCCGCGAGGGCTTCGAGTGTGGTCTGACCCTGCGGGGCTTCAACGACATCAAGCAGGGCGACATCGTCGAGTGCTTCGAGATGCGGGAGATCCCCCGCGCGTAACCACGTCGCCGACCCGTCACCAGTGCAGCGCGCCCCACGGCGTGTCGGACACCAGGTGACGGGTCGGCGTCCTTTCTACGAGCAACAGGAGCAGCAGTGGCAAACCCCAGGGTCCGCAAGGTCGCGGACCGGATCCAGGTCATCGTCGCGGAGATGCTGGAGCGGCGGATCAAGGACCCGCGTCTCGGGTTCGTGACCGTGACCGACGTCCGGGTCAGCGGCGACACCCAGCAGGCCTCGGTGTTCTACACCGTGCTCGGCGAGGAGGAGCAGGTCGTCGGCTCGGCGGCCGCCCTCGAGTCGGCCCGCGGCCTGATCCGGTCCGAGGTCGCCAAGCAGCTCGGCATGCGGCACGCGCCGTCGCTGGAGTTCATCCACGACGCGCTGCCGGACACCGCGCGGCACTTCGAGGAGATCCTCGCCAAGACCCGGGAGGCCGACGCCGCACGCGCCGCGTCGGCCGCCGGGGCGACGTACGCCGGCGAGCCCGACCCGTACCGCAAGCCGCACGAGCCCGACGAGCTCGACGACGAGCCCGACGACGAGCCCGACGACGAGCCCGACGACGAGCTGGACGAGCCCGACACGTCCGACGAGGACACCGACGACAAGTGAGCGCCGAGGGACAGGCCGGGCTCGTCGTCGTCGACAAGCCGGCCGGGATGACCTCGCACGACGTGGTCGCCCGGATCCGGCGGCTCGCCGGCACCCGCAAGGTCGGGCACGCCGGCACACTGGACCCGATGGCCACCGGCGTGCTGCTGGTCGGGGTCAACCGGGCCACCCGGCTGCTCGGCCACCTCACCCTGACCGAGAAGGCGTACGACGCCACGGTGCGGCTCGGGGCGAGCACCAGCACCGACGACGCGGAGGGGGAGACCCTGACGACCGCGTCGGTGGAGCACCTCACCGAGGACGACGTGCGGTCGGCGGCGGGCCGGTTCGTTGGTGCCCTCGAGCAGAAGCCGTCGGCGGTCTCCGCGATCAAGGTGGACGGCAAGCGCGCCTACGCCCGGGTCCGTGACGGCGAGGACGTCGACCTCCCGGCGCGACCCGTCACCGTCCACGAGCTGCTGGTCACCGACGTGCGCCCCGCCGACGGCTTCCTCGACGTGGACGTCTCGGTGCGCTGCAGCAGCGGCACCTACATCCGGGCGATCGCCCGCGACCTCGGCGCCGAGCTCGGCACCGGCGGCCACCTCACCGCGCTGCGCCGTACGGCGGTCGGGCCGTTCACGCTCGCCGAGGCGCACGGCCTCGACGCCCTCGCGGAGCGGTTCGACCTGGTGGACGTCTCCGACGTGGCCCGGCGCTGCTTCGCGACGTACGACCTGAGCGAGGACGAGGCGCGTGACGTCGGCTACGGCCGCAAGCTCTCCACGGTCGTCGGCGAGCCCGCCCCGGTGGCGGTCTTCGACGGATCCGGGAGGTTCCTCGCGCTCTACGAGCAGCGGGGTGAGGTCGCCGCCCCCGTCGCGGTGTTCTCCTAGCCCGCGTGGGAACATGAGGGCTCGTCGGAGTCTCGGAGAAGGAGCAGACCCCGTGCAGATCTGGCGCTCGCTCGACGAGGTGCCCCGCGACCTCGGCCGGACCGTCGTCACCGTCGGCAACTTCGACGGGGTGCACCTCGGGCACCAGCACGTCGTGTCCCGGGCCCGTGAGGTCGCCGCCGGGCTCGGCGTGCCCGTCGTCGCGGTCACCTTCGACCCGCACCCGATGGCGGTGCTCCGCCCCGAGCACGCGCCGCAGACGCTGACCGACCTGTCGACCCGCGCGGCGCTGCTCGCCGACGCCGGGGTGGACGCCCTGCTCGTCGTGCCGTTCGACCGCGACGTGGCGGCCTGGCCCCCGGAGCGGTTCGTCACCGAGATCCTGGTCGGCGGGCTGCACGCGCGGGCGGTGGTGGTCGGCGCGAACTTCCGCTTCGGCGTGAAGGCCTCCGGCGACGTCGCCACCCTCGCCGCGCTCGGCCGCACCCACGACTTCACCGCCGAGGGCATCGCCCTGGACGGCGGCCCGCAGGTCTGGTCCTCCACCTACGTCCGCAACTGCCTCGGCGCCGGGGACGTCGAGGGCGCCGCGGAGGCCCTCGGCCACCCGTTCACCGTGCGCGGCGAGGTCGTCAAGGGCGACCAGCGCGGCCGCGAGCTGGGCTACCCGACCGCCAACGTGCCCACCTCGGGGATGCTCGCCGCGCCCGCGGACGGCGTGTACGCCGGCTGGCTGCGGCGCCTCGACGAGCCCGACGTCCTGCTGCCCGCCGCGATCAGCGTCGGCACCAACCCGACCTTCGAGGGCGAGCGGGAGCGGCGCGTGGAGTCCTACGTGCTCGACCGCGACGACCTCGAGCTGTACGGCGTCGGGGTCGAGGTGTCCTTCGTGGCCCGGATCCGCGGGATGCTGCGGTTCGACTCCGTCGAGGAGCTCGTCGCCACCATGGCGCAGGACGTGGCCCGCACCCGCGAGGTCCTCGGCGCCTGATGGTCGAGCGCACCCAGGCTCTGCGGGACGCGGAGCTGTGGTTCCTGCGGCACGGCCTGCCCTACTTCGTGCGCTCGGAGCGGGCGATCGTGCACCGCGGCCTGAGCCGGGCCCGGCTGCTGCCGGTGCTGGCGGTGGCGCTGCTGGTCGGCGCGGCGGTCGGCGTCCCGACCGGGATCTGGGTGTCCGGTGACGTCGCGGGTGGCCTGGCGTCCGGGCTGTTCGCGGCCGGAGCCGTGCTCGCGGTCTACGCGGGCACCACCCTGCGGCTGCGGATCATCGCCCGCTGGGCGGTCGGCCGGACCTTCGCCAGCCTGGGGATGATGTTCCCGCTGGTCACCCGGGCGCTCCCGCTGCTGCTGCTGTTCGTGACGTTCCTGTTCATCAACACCGAGGTCTGGATGGTGGCCAGCTCGCTGGACCCGGGCGTGCTGGCGATGGCGGTGATGTTCTTCGCGCTGACCGCGGTGGTGTTCCTGCTGGTCAGGCTGCCCGAGGAGATGGACCGCGTCGACGACGACACCGACCGGGGCCGGCTGGTCGAGCGCACCCGCGGCACCCCGGTGGAGCACTGCGCGGCCGAGGTCTTCGAGGGGATCCACGAGGGCGAGCTGCGCGGCGTCCTCGAGGTCGCCGGCTTGCAGAAGTGGAACCTGGTCCTGGTGCTGCTGGTCTCGCAGTTCGTCCAGGTGCTGCTGCTGTCGGTGGCGGTGCTGGTCTTCTTCCTGGTCTTCGGCAGCGTCGTCATGCAGCCGGAGGTGGTGGGCTCCTGGCTGGGCATGAAGGGGCCGACCGACGTCTCCGGGCCGCTGGTCAAGGTGTCGGTGTTCCTGGCCGGCTTCTCGGGCCTGTACTTCACGGTCTACGCGGTCACCGACGAGACCTACCGCCAGCAGTTCTTCACCTCGGTGACCCGCGAGCTCGAGCGCGCCGTCGCGGTGCGCGCGGTCTACGGCACCCTGCACCGCTGAGCGCCGCGCCGATGCTCACCGACGCCGCGCGGTCCTGGGCCGAGGAGGTCCTCGGTGCCCGGGTGGCCCACGTGGCCGCGCTGTCCGGCGGGGTGGCCTCGCGGATGCTGCTGCTCACCACCGTGCGCGGCGAGGAGGCGGTGCTGCGCCAGCTGGTCGAGGACCCGTGGCGCCGGCACGCCGAGGCGCTGCTCAGCCGGGAGCGCGACGTCCAGGCGCTGCTCGCCGGCACCGGCGTCCCGGCGCCCCGCACGCTCGCGCTCGACGCCACCGGGGAGCGCACCGGTGACCCCGGCCTGCTGATGACCCGGCTGCCGGGTGCGGTCGACCTCAGGGCCGCCGGCCCGTCCCGGCTCACCGCTCTGGCCGCGCTGCTGCTCGCCGTGCACCGTGTCGAGCCGGCTCCCGGCAGCCGGCCGCGGGAGTACCAGTCGTGGGCCGGCGAGGCCAAGTGGCACGTGCCGCCCTGGGCCGAGGACCCCGCGCTGTACGTCGAGGCCTTCGAGCGGCTGCGGTCGCCCGCCCCGTCGTACGCCCCGGTGTTCCTGCACCGCGACTTCCACCCGGCCAACGTGCTCTGGTCCGGGGACCGGGTCAGCGGGCTCGTGGACTGGGTGGAGACGTCCACCGGCCCGGCCGACCTCGACGTCGCGCACTGCGCCTCGCACCTGGCCGGCCTGCACGGCGTGCAGGCCGCCCGCACCTTCCGCCGCCTGTACGTCGACCAGGGCGGGGTGCTCGCCCACGACCCGGACGCCGCGGCGTACTGGCAGCTGCTCGACCTGGTGGCGATGCTGCCCGACCCGCTCGGCCGGGAGGGCGGCGGGACACCGGAGACGGTGGAGCGGCTGTGGCGGGACGCCGGGCGCCCGGACCTGGACGTGCGGACGGCCCGGAGCCGCCGCGAGGGGCTGCTCCGGGCCGTCCTGGGGGCCTAGCTCTCCTGGCGCCCGGTCAGGCGTCGAGGTCCTTCTCCACGAGCGCCGCGATCGCGTCGACGGCCGCCTGGTCCTCGCCGGCGACCTCGACCTGGTCGCCGCACGCCGCCCCGAGGGTCATGATCAGCAGGGAAGAGGCGGCGTCGACCGGCTCCTCGCCGGCCACGGCGAGGGTGACCTCGGAGTCGAGCTCGCCGGCCGCCTCGGAGATGATCGCCGCGGGACGGGCGTGCAGGCCGACGGAGGAGCCGACGGTGACGGTCTTGCTGGGCATACGGTGTCTCCTTGGGTGAAGGGGCGGGGGGTGAAGGGACGGGTCAGACGGGGACGGTCGCGAGCTCTTCGATCTCCTCGGAGCTCTCGGTCAGGCTCTTCAGGGCGATGACGCCGGCGGCGCCGACGAGGACACCGGCCGCCAGGGCCACCAGGTAGCCCAGGATGTTGCCCACCGCGAAGAGCACGAAGATACCGCCGTGGGGCGCCCGCACGCTGACGTCGAGGGCCATCGAGAGACCGCCGGTGACCGCACTGCCGAGCATGATGGCCGGGATGACGCGCAGCGGGTCGGCCGCCGCGAACGGGATCGCGCCCTCGGTGATGAACGAGGCGCCCAGCAGCCAGGCCGCCTTGCCGTTCTCGCGCTCCGCCGGGGTGAAGAGCTTCGGCCGGACGACGGTGGCGAGGGCCAGGGCGATCGGCGGGACCATGCCGGCGAGCATCACCGCGGCCATGATCTTGAGCTGCGGGGCGTCGGAGGCCAGCGCTGCGGCGCCGCCGACCCCGGCCGCCGCGAAGCTGTAGGCGACCTTGTTCAGCGGGCCACCCATGTCGAAGGCCATCATCAGCCCGAGGATCACGCCGAGGAGCACGGCGTTGGCGCCGCTCATGCTGTTCAGGCCGTCGGTGAGACGGGCCATCAGCCAGGCGATCGGCTTGCCGAAGACCACCAGCATCAGGACGCCGGCGACGATCGTGGTGAACAGCGGGATGACCAGCACCGGCATCAGGCCGCGGGCCCAGCCCGGCACCTTGCGCTGCGCGATCCAGTGGGCGATCACACCGGCGAGCACGCCGCCGACGATGGCGCCCAGGAAGCCGGTCTGCGGGGTCCCGAACTGCATGACGTCGGAGGCCAGGCCACCCATCACGAAGCCGGGCGCGATGCCGGGCCGGTCGGCGATCGCGAAGGCGATGTAGCCGGCGAGCGCCGGGATGAAGAACGCGAACGCGGTCTTGCCGAGGACGAAGAAGATCGCCCCGACGTAGGCGAAGAAGCCGGAGTCGAACAGCGCGTGCTTGAGGCCGAAGTCGGCCGGGTCGGGCAGGTTGGTCAGCGAGTTCTTGGACAGGATGTCCTTGAACGGGCCGACGATCTCGTAGCCGCCGAGCAGGAACGACAGGGCGATCAGCAGACCGCCGGCCGCCACGAACGGGATCATGTACGACACGCCGGTCATCAGCACCCGACGGGTGTGCGCACCCCAGGACTCGCCGCCACCGCCACCGGTGGTGACCGCGGCCCCGGCGCCGCCGCCGGCCGCACCCTCGACGCGCGGGGCGCCCGGGTCGTCGGCGTAGCGCAGCGCCTCGGCGATCATCGAGTCCGCGTCGTCCATCGGGCGCTTGACCCCGGAGGAGACGAGCGGCTTGCCGGCGAAGCGGGCCCGGTCCCGCACGCCGACGTCGACGGCGAAGATCGCGGCGTCGGCGCGGGCGATGAGGTCCGGGGCGAGCGGGGTGGAGCCCGCCGACCCCTGGGTCTCGACGGCGATGTCGACGCCGGCGCGGGCGGCGGCGGCCTCGAGGGCCTCCGCGGCCATGTAGGTGTGCGCGATGCCGGTGGGGCAGGCGGTCACCGCGACGATCGAGCGGCGGGCACCCGGCGCGGCCGGCGCTGCGGACGCGACCGGCGCCGCCGTGGGCGCGGGGGCCGGCTTCACCGGGGCCGGGTTGGCGCCGGGCGCGGAGACGACCGCACCGACCAGCTCGACGATCTCCTCGGGGCTGGACGCGCTGCGCAGGCCGTCGGTGAACTCCTTCTTCACCAGCGCGCGGGCGAGCTGGGTGAGGACCTTGAGGTGGGTGGCGTCGCCCCCGGCCGGAGCGGCGATCAGGAACGCCAGGTCGGCCGGGCCGTCCTTGGCGCCGAAGTCGGTGCCGGGGGAGAGCCGCGCGAACGCGAGCGTCGGCACGTCCACGTGCTCGGTGCGGCAGTGCGGGATCGCGATGCCGCCGGGCAGGCCGGTGGCGGAGGTCGACTCGCGGGCGAGCGCGTCCTCGGCGAGGCCGTCGGCGTTGCTGGTGCGGCCGGCGGCGGCGACCTGACGCGCCAGCGCGCGGATCACCTCGGTCTTGTCACTGCCGAGGGACACGTCCAGGGCGACGAGCCCGGGAGTGATCATCCCCTGTGACGCGGATGTGTCGGTCATCGTTTCCTCAGTTCTCTGTGTGGGCAGCCGGGTGGGACGTGGACGGGACGAGTGCGCGGACCTCGACGAGGTCCGGACGGGTGTGCGACGGGGTCGGGATCGTCGTGCCGGGCAGGGCCGCGGCGGCGCTGCCGTAGGCGACGGCAAGACGGAGGCGCTCGGCGGGCTCGAGGCCGCGCAGCGCGCCCAGGACGTAGCCGAACAGGCTGGAGTCGCCGGCGCCGACGGTGCTGACGACGGTGGTCGGCGGGGGCACGGCGTGCCAGGCGCCGTCGGCGGTGACCAGGACCGCGCCGGACCCGCCGAGCGTGGCCAGCACCGCCTCGACGCCGCGCCCCACGAGCAGGGCGGCGGCCCGGGCGGCGGCGGCCGGGTCGGCCTCGATCGCGTCGGCGTCCCCGCCTGTGAGCGAGGCGAGCTCCTCGCCGTTGGGCTTCATCAGGTGCGGCGACTGCTGTTCCAGGCCGGCGGCCAGGGCGACGAGAGGTCCGCCCGAGGTGTCCACGGCGATCCGGGCCGGGGTGCCGCGCAGGGCGCCCACCAGCTCGGCGTACCAGGACTCCGGCGCACCGGGCGGCAGGGAGCCGGCGAGCACCACCCAGGAGGCCTGCCGGGCCCGCTGGGTGACCGCGTCGGCGAGCCGGTCGAGGTCGGCGCGGGTGACCTCGGCGCCGGGGGTGTTGATCTTGGTGGTGGTGCCGTCCGGCTCGGTCAGCGTGAGGTTGACGCGTACGGCGCCGGCGGGCTGCTCGGGCCGGCAGTCGATCCCGTCGCGGAGCAGCTCGACCACGAACGGGTCGTCCTTGTGCGCCGGGAGCACCGCGATCGTGGGCACGTTGGCGGCGACCGCGGCGCGGGAGATGTTCACGCCCTTGCCGCCGGCCTGCGCGGTCACCGACTCCGCACGCAGCACCGCGCCGCGGACCAGCTCGCCGGCCAGCGAGACGGTCCGGTCGATGCTCGGGTTGGGGGTCAGGGTGACGATCACGCGACCACGACCTCGACGTCGAGACGCTCCAGCGCGGCCCGGTCGGCGTCGCTGATGCCCGCGTCGGTGACCACCACGTCGATGTCGGCGACCCGGGCGAACCGGACCAGGTGCTCCTGGCCGATCTTGGAGGAGTCGACGAGGACCACGACCTGGTGGGCGGCGCCGACCATCGCGCGCTTGGCGGCGGCCTCGGTGGGGTCGGGGGTGCTCAGGCCGTGGGTCTCGGAGAGCCCGTTGGTGCCGACGAACGCGACGTCCACCTTGAGCACGCCGAGCGCGGCCACGGTGTCGTCGCCGACGGCGGCATGGGTGGTCGAGCGCACCCGGCCGGGGAGCAGGTGCAGGTCCACGCTGGGGGAGCCGGCCAGCCGCGAGGCGATGGGGACGGCGTTGGTGACCACGGTCAGCTGCAGGTCGCGGGGGATCATCATCGCCAGCCGGGCGGTGGTGGTGCCGGCGTCGAGCAGGACGCTGCCGCCGGTGGCCGGGAGCAGCGACACCGCGCGCTTGGCGATCCGGTCCTTCTCGTCCGCGTGGGCGAGGTCGCGGTCGCCGACCTTCGCCTCGAGGGCGCTGAGCGCCGCGGCCGGGACCGCGCCCCCCGTGCACCCGCCGCAGGATCCCGGCCCGCTCCAGGACGGAGAGGTCGCGCCGCACCGTCTCGGTGGTCACGGCGTACTCACTGGCCAAGGCGTTCACCGAGAGCCGGCCGCGCTGGGCGACCAGGTCGGCGATGGCCTGCTGGCGTTCCTCGGCGTACACCGAGCCTCCTGGGGGTGGGGACGAGTGAAACTTTGTATGTGTTGTTTTACGCCCGGATCTGTTGACTGTCAAGTGTGACGCAGCATACGCTCGGGGCATGTCACCGACCTCCTCCCTGTCCGGCACACCTGTCGTGCCCGGCGTCGCCTACGCGCCCGCCGTGATCGCCACCGTCTCGGTCTCCCCGACGGCCGTCGCGGCCTTCGAGCAGGCCGGCTTCCCCGACGCGGAGAGCGCGCTCGCGGCGTACGACGACGCCGCCGCCGCCACCGCCGAGGGCCTCGCCGCCCGGGCCGCGCACACGAGCGGCGCGGCCGCCGAGGTGCTCACCGCCACCGCCGGGCTGGCCAAGGACAAGGGGCTGCGCGCGGCGGTGAAGAAGCGGCTGGCGGCGGGCGACCCGCTGCTCACCGCGTTCGGTGCGGCCGTCGACCAGTTCGCCGGCGTCTTCACCTCGATGGGCGGCCTGATGGCCGAGCGGGTCACCGACCTGCACGACATCCAGCGCCGGGTCACCGCGCGGCTGGTCGGGGAGCCGGAGCCGGGGGTCCCGGAGCCCGACGAGCCCTCCGTGCTGGTCGCCGAGGACCTCGCGCCCGCGGACACCGCCGGGCTGGACGCCCGCACGGTGGTCGCCCTGGTCACCGAGAAGGGCGGGCCCACCAGCCACACCGCGATCATCGCCCGGCAGCTCGGGATCCCCTGCGTGGTCGGGGTGTCCGGGCTGTCGGCCGTGCGCGGCGGCACCCGCCTGCTCGTCGACGGTACGACGGGCGAGATCACGCTCGAGCCCGACGAGCAGAAGGCGTCGCGGCTGGTCGCCGACGCCCGGGCGGGGCGCGAGGCCCTGGACCGCTGGACCGGACCGGGCCGCACGGCCGACGGCACGCCGGTGAAGCTGCTCGCGAACGTCGCCGACGGGGCGTCCGCGACGTCCGCGGCTGCCGGGCCGGTGGAGGGCGTCGGGCTGTTCCGCACCGAGCTGTGCTTCCTGAACCGCAAGGACGAGCCGAGCGCCGAGGAGCAGGCCGACATCTACTCCGGGGTGCTCGGACCGTTCGGCGGCGACCGCTACGTCGTGGTCCGCACCCTGGACGCCGGGTCCGACAAGCCGATCGCGTTCGCCACCCACGAGGGGGAGGAGAACCCCGCCCTCGGTGTGCGCGGCCTGCGGCTGTCGTTCGACAACCCGGGCCTGCTCGAGCGCCAGCTCGCGGGCATCGCGGCCGCCGCCGAGCGCACCGGCACCGAGACCTGGGTGATGGCACCGATGGTCGCGACCGTCGCCGAGGCCGCGGAGTTCGCCGGCCAGGTCCGCGCGCACGGCCTGAAGGCGGGGGTGATGGTGGAGATCCCGAGTGCCGCGCTGCTGGCGCACCAGATGCTCGAGGTCGTCGACTTCCTGTCCATTGGCACCAACGACCTGACCCAGTACACGATGGCCGCCGACCGGATGGCCACCGACCTCGCGCACCTCACCGACGCCTGGCAGCCGGCGGTCCTGCAGCTGATCGCGATCACCGCCGAGGCCGGGAAGATCGCCGGCAAGTCGGTCGGCGTCTGCGGCGAGGCGGCGGCCGACCCGATGCTGGCGGCCGCCCTGGTGGGCATGGGCATCACCTCGCTGTCGATGGCGCTGGCCGCCGTACGACCGGTGGGGGCGCAGCTCGCCGCGGTCACCATGGACACCTGCGAGCGGGCCGCCGAGGCCGCGCTCGGCGCCGTCGACCCGCGGGCCGCACGGGTCGCGGTGCGGGCGGTGCTCAGCGCCGGCTGACCGTCACCGGCACCCCGGAGAGCACGGCGTTGCCGCTGACGTCGAGGACCGAGGGGTCGGTCAGGTCGTTCATCGACGCGCCCGGCAGCTCGACGGCGTGCGCCAGCCGGACGCCGCGCTGCCGGTGGCCGTAGCCGTGCGGCAGGCTCACCACGCCCGGCATCATGTCCGTGCTGGCCTGCACCTCGACGTCGACCTCGCCGACCGCCGAGGCGACGCGGACCACGGTCCCGTCGGGGATCGCGCGCTCGGACAGGTCGTCGGGGTGCATGAGCAGCTGGTGGCGCGCCCGGCCCTTCGTGAGCCGCGGGGTGTTGTGCATCCAGGAGTTGTTGTCGCGCTGGTGCCGGCGCCCGACCAGCAGCAGGCCGCCCGAGCCCGCCGGGGACGCGTCGAGCCGGACCAGGTCGTCGAGGACCTGGGGCGGCGCGGCCACCACCCGGTGGCCGGGGGTCATCAGCCGCTCGGGCAGGCACGGCTCGAGCGGCCCCAGGTCGACCGGGCCCCGGCGCAGCCTGGCCACCGAGAGCCGGGCCCGGTCGGTGCGCAGCAGCAGGTCGATGGTCCGGGTGGGGGAGACCCGCATCCGCGCCTGCTGCAGCAGCCGGCGCTTGAGCGGACGCTTCGCGGCGAGGCGCCGCTGGGTGCGCAGCACGATCTCGCGGTAGATCTCCCAGTCGTGCAGCGCGCCCTCCGGCTTGTCGAACAGCGCGGGGGTGAACCGGGCGGTGTTGCGGACCGCGAGGACGTGGAAGACCAGGTCGTAGTGGTCGCGCTCGAGCGCCGAGGTCGGCGGCAGGATCACGTCGGCGTGCCGGGTGGTCTCGTTGACGTAGAGGTCGACCGCCGCCACGAAGTCCAGGCCGGCGATCGCCTCGCCGAGCCGCTTGCCGTCGGGGGTGGAAGACACCGGGTTGCCGGCCACCGTCAGCAGCGCCCGCACCTGGCCCTCGCCCGGCGTGAGGATCTCGTCGGCCAGCGTCGCGACCGGCAGCTCGCCGCCGAACTCGGGCAGGCCGCGGACCCGGCTGCGCCACAGGTCGTGGTGGCCGCGGCCGACCAGCCCGCGCCCCACGGCGTCCACCGCCGGCCGGGTGAGCATCACGCCGCCGGGCCGGTCCAGGTTGCCGGTGACGAGGTTCAGCAGCTGCACCGCCCAGGTCGCGACCAGGCCGAACTCCTGGGTCGACACCCCGACCCGGCCGTAGACCGCCGCCGACTCCGCGGCCGCGAGCTCCCGCGCCAGGCGTCGTACGACGTCCGCGCCGACGCCGCTGGCCGTCTCGGCCCGCTCGGGGGTGAACGGCAGCACCGCGGCGCGGACCGCGTCGAGCCCGTCGACGTAGGACGGCGGCGTGGTCAGCCCCTCCTCGAACAGCACGTGCAGCATCGCGAGCAGCACGAACGCGTCGGTGCCCGGGCGCACGAAGTGGTGCTGGTGCCCGGCCTTGGCGGTCTCCGTGCGGCGCGGGTCGACCACGACCATCCGGCCGCCGCGGGCCTTCAGCTCGCGCAGCCGGGCCGGGAAGTCCGGCACGGTCATCAGGCTGCCGTTGGAGGCCATCGGGTTCGCGCCGAACACCAGGAAGTGCGCGGTGCGGTCGAGGTCGGGCACCGGCAGCATCAGCTGGTGGCCGTACATCAGGTAGGCCAGCATCTGCGCCGGCAGCTGGTCGACGGAGGTGGCGCTGTACTTGTTGCGGGTGCGGAAGGACTTCACCATCGCGGTGCCGTGCGTCATCGAGCCGAGGCTGTGCACGTTGGGGTTGCCGAGGTAGAGCGCCAGCGCGTCGCGTCCGTGCTCGTTCACGGCCCGCGCCAGGTTTTCGGCGACCAGGTCGAGCGCCTCGTCCCAGGAGACCTCGTGCCACTCCTCGCCGACCCGGCGGACCGGGCGGCGCAGCCGGTCGGGGTCCTCGTGCACGTCCTGCAGCGCGACCGCCTTGGGGCAGATGTGCCCCCGCGACAGCGGGTCGTCGGGGTTGCCCCGCACGTCGGTGACCCGGCGCCCGCCGGGCCCGTCGTCGAGCGTGAAGACCAGCCCGCAGATCGCCTCGCACAGGTTGCACACGCCCAGCTTCTGCTCCATCCGGGCATCCTCGCAGACCCCGCCGACCGGTCGTCGTACCGTCGGGGGAGCTGGCCCCCCGGCCGATTCGGAGAAACCGCGCCCCCCGCTGATAATCTGGGACGGTTGCCCGAGCGTGAGCTCCGGGCGACGGTCAACGCCGTGAAACGGCCGCGGATCGAGAGTGCCCGGGTGAACAGGCCCCGGCGCGCCGCGCAACGACATGAACCGAGAGGAGCTGCGCGTGTCCACTGGCACCGATGCAGAGACCAAGAAGAAGATCATCGCCGACTACGGCACCGGCGCGAACGACACGGGGTCGCCCGAGGTCCAGGTCGCCCTGCTGACGCACCGCATCAGCCACCTGACCGAGCACCTCAAGGAGCACAAGCACGACCACCACAGCCGTCGTGGCCTGCTGCTGCTCGTCGGTCAGCGTCGCCGCCTCCTGAACTACATGCAGAAGGAAGACATCAACCGCTACCGCTCGATCATCGAGCGGCTCGGCCTGCGCCGATGAGCCTCGGGGCGATCTCCCACACCGGGAGGTCGCCCCTGCTTCGTCTCCGGCGGGCCCGCGACTAGGGTCTGGTCCGGAGCAGCACAACTGAAAACTCACCCACTGGAGCGACCGCGGACGTCCTGCCCGGTCCTCGGTAGTGGCCTTCGGGGTCGCGACGCGCACCATGCAGCCGTCGACCCGCGGGCCTCGATCGAAGACCGGCACCCTGTTTCAAGACGCGGAAGGGCGCCCTCGCGTGAATCGCTCCGCGAGACAGAAAGGGGACCCCTGTGACTGAGGGACCCGAGATCTACGCAGTCGAGACGGTTCTCGACAACGGCAAGTTCGGCACCCGCACCGTCAAGTTCGAGTCGGGCTTCCTGGCCCGGCAGGCCGCCGGTTCGGTGACCGCCTACCTCGACGACGAGACGATGCTGCTGTCGGCCACCACGGCCAGCAAGCACCCCAAGGACCACTTCGACTTCTTCCCCCTCACGATCGACGTGGAGGAGCGGATGTACGCCGTGGGCCAGATCCCCGGCTCGTTCTTCCGCAGCGAGGGCCGTCCGGGCGAGGACGCCATCCTCACCTGCCGGCTGATCGACCGGCCGCTGCGCCCGACCTTCAAGAAGGGTCTGCGCAACGAGGTCCAGGTCGTCATCACCGTGCTGGCGCTCGACCCCGACCAGCCGTACGACGTGCTGGCCATCAACGCGGCCTCGATGTCCACCCAGCTCTCCGGCCTGCCGTTCTCCGGCCCGGTCGGCGGCGTGCGCGTCGCGCTGATCGAGGGCCAGTGGGTCGCCTTCCCCTCGCACTCGCAGCTCGAGGACGCCGTGTTCGACATGGTCGTCGCGGGCCGGGTCACCGAGACCGGCGACGTCGCGATCATGATGGTCGAGGCGGAGGCCACCGAGCGCACCTTCGAGCTCGTGCAGGGCGGCGTCCAGGCGCCGACCGAGGAGGTCGTGGCCGGTGGCCTCGACGCCGCGAAGCCCTTCATCAAGCAGCTCATCGAGGCCCAGGTCGAGCTGGCCAAGCAGGCCGCGAAGCCGATCAAGGACTTCCCGATCTTCCTCGACTACGAGGACGACGCCTACGACGCCGTCGAGAAGGCCGCCCAGACGGACCTCTCCGCCGCCCTCACGATCCCCGGCAAGCTGGACCGCGAGTCCCGCATGGACGAGATCAAGGACACCGTGCTGGAGAAGCTCGGTGCCGACTTCGAGGGTCGCGAGAAGGAGCTCGGCGCCGCGTTCCGGTCGCTGACCAAGAAGCTGGTGCGCGAGCGCGTGCTGCGCGACAAGGTCCGCATCGACGGCCGTGGCCTCACCGACATCCGGACGCTGTCCGCCGAGGTCGGCGTGATCCCGCGGGTGCACGGCTCGGCGCTGTTCGAGCGCGGCGAGACCCAGATCCTGGGTGTCACGACGCTGAACATGCTGTCCCTCGAGCAGAAGCTCGACACGCTCTCCCCGGAGAAGTCGCGTCGGTACATGCACAAGTACGTCTTCCCGCCCTACTCCACCGGTGAGACCGGTCGGGTGGGTTCGCCGAAGCGTCGCGAGGTCGGCCACGGTGCGCTCGCGCGCCGCGCGCTGCTCCCGGTGCTGCCGACGCGTGAGGAGTTCCCCTACGCGATCCGTCAGCTCTCCGAGGCGATGGGCTCCAACGGCTCCACCTCGATGGGCTCGGTCTGCGCCTCGACCCTGTCGCTGCTGCAGGCCGGTGTGCCGCTGAAGGCCCCCGTCGCCGGCATCGCGATGGGCCTCATCTCCGGTGAGGTCGACGGCAAGACCGAGTACGTCGCGATCACCGACATCCTCGGCGCCGAGGACGCGTTCGGCGACATGGACTTCAAGGTCGCCGGCACGCCGGAGTTCGTCACCGCCCTGCAGCTCGACACCAAGCTCGACGGCATCCCCGCCGACGTGCTGGCCGCCGCGCTGACCCAGGCCAAGGACGCCCGGATGTCCATCCTCGAGGTGATGGCCGAGGCCATCTCCACCCCCGAGGAGATGTCGCTGCACGCCCCGCGGATCATCACCGTGAAGATCCCCGTGGACAAGATCGGCGAGGTCATCGGGCCCAAGGGCAAGATGATCAACCAGATCCAGGACGACACCGGCGCCCAGATCAGCATCGAGGACGACGGCACGATCTACATCGGCGCCACCAACGGCGAGTCCGCCGAGGCGGCCCGGTCGATCATCAACGGGATCGCGAACCCGACCATGCCCGAGGTCGGCGAGCGCTACCTCGGCACGGTCGTCAAGACGACGAACTTCGGCGCCTTCATCTCGCTGCTCCCCGGCAAGGACGGACTGCTGCACATCAGCAAGCTCCGCGGCCTCGCCGGCGGCAAGCGCGTGGAGAACGTCGAGGACGTGGTCTCCGTCGGCCAGAAGATCCAGGTCGAGATCGGCGAGATCGACGACCGGGGCAAGCTGTCCCTGATCCCGGTCCTCGACGAGTCCGCCGAGGCCGAGTCCGCCGACGAGTCCGCCGAGTAACTTGGCGGTCTCTGCAGCACAGCAGAAGCCCGGCACGACCCGCACCCTCCTGTCCGCCAAGGACGGGGGAGCACTGGTGAAGCGCACCGTGCTCCCCGGGGGGGCTGCGGGTCGTGACCGAGGCCATGCCCGGCGTCCGGTCCGCCTCCATCGGGGTGTGGGTCGGCGTCGGGTCCCGGGACGAGTCACCGAGCCTGTCCGGGGCCTCGCACTTCCTCGAGCACGTCCTCTTCCGGGGCACCCCGACGCGCACCGCGTTGGACATCTCGGTCGAGCTCGACGAGGTGGGCGGTGAGTTCAACGCCTTCACCGCGAAGGAGTACACCTGCTTCCACGCGCGGGTCCTCGACGAGGACCTGCCGCTGGCGGTCGACGTCCTCGGCGACATGCTCACCTCCTCGACGGTCACCGCCGAGGACGTGGAGGCCGAGCGCGAGGTGATCCTCGACGAGATCGCCATGCACGACGACGACCCCGACGACGTGGTGGGCAACCTCTACTCCGAGAAGGCCTGGGGCACCTCGCCGCTGGGCCGTCCGATCGCGGGCACCGTCGACTCGATCCGGTCGCTGACCCGCGCCCAGATCGTGCGCTACTACCGGTCCCGCTACTCCCCGGAGAACATGGTCGTCGCGGTCGCCGGCAACGTCGACCACACGACCGTCGTGCGCCAGGTGCGCACGGCGTTCTCCCGGGCCGGCTTCCTCGCCGACCGGTCCGCCCGTCCGCTGCCGGTCCGGCGCGGCCACCGCGCCCGTCGTACGACGACCGGGGACGTGGTGATGAGCCGCCCGTTCGAGCAGGTCAACCTGGTGCTCGGCGTCAACGGCCTGGTCCGCACCGACGAGCGGCGCTACGCGCTCGGGGTGCTGAACGCCGCGCTCGGCGGCGGCACCTCCTCGCGGCTGTTCCAGGAGGTCCGCGAGGCCCGGGGGCTGGCCTACTCGGTCTACTCCTACGCCTCGCACTACACCGACGCCGGCACCGTCGCGGTCGCCGTCGGCTGCCTGCCCTCGAAGGTCACCGACGTGCTGGCCGTGGTCCGCGGCGAGCTCGGCCGGCTCGCCGACGGGGGCATCTCCGAGGTCGAGCTGCAGCGCGGCAAGGGCCAGCTGCGCGGCGGCCTGGTGCTCGCGCTCGAGGACTCCGGCTCCCGGATGTCCCGGATCGCCAAGGCCGAGCTGCTCTACGACGAGCTGCCGAGCATCGACGAGGTGCTGCGCCGCGTCCAGGACGTGACCCTCGACGACGTGAACGCGCTGGCCCGCGGGCTGTTCCGCCAGCAGCAGACGCTCGCCGTGGTCGGCCCGTTCGACGCGCTGCCCGGCTGAGGGCCGCTCAGGCCGCGGTCAGGGCGAGGTGCGCCCCCGCACAGGCGCACGCCCACAGCACGCTGGCGAACGTGCCGATGATGAACCGCTCGGCGACCCCGCCCGAGGCGGCCACGCCGTCGGCGCCGGGGGGAGTGCCCCGCAGCTCGGAGTAGCGGCCGAGGCCCTTGAGGGCCAGCACGACCGCGATGCCCTCGGGCCAGCCGGCGATGATCGCGGCGAACACCGCGCACCGCTCGAACGCCCCGATCCAGGCGCCGCCGCGCAGCACCTCGCCGGCCCGGTCCATGGTGTCCGGCCGGCTGCTGCCGCGGTCGACGAGCCAGAGCACCGTGGCGGTGACGGGGCTGCCGCCGAGGACGGCGACCAGGAACAGGTCGACCAGGATCGTGCGGCCCGGCACGGAGGTGGCGCCGGTCACCCCGCCGCCGACCACCCCGACCAGGGCGACCAGCGCGAGGACCCCGACGATGACGAAGGCGGCGAGGTGCTGCCCGAGCGAGCGCCCGGTCAGGGCGAGCGCCACGAAGGCGGCCACCACGACCAGCCCGAGCAGCCCGAGCAGCAGGGCGACGACGAGGGTCATCGGCGGTCCTCCTTCTCGGTCCTCGGGGCATTCGGGGTGCTGCCGGCCGGTCCGGCCAGCAGGTCGGCGAGCAGGTCGCCCGCCAGCCGACGGGCGCGGCGCTCGTCGACCAGGCCGGCGGCCTGGGCGCGCTGGCTGACGGCCGACTGGCTGATCCCGAGCCGTCGGCCCGCCTCGACGTGGGACAGGCCCTCGTCCAGCGCGTCGACGACCTCCCAGCCGCGGTCGGTGCGGCGTTCGAGGATCCCGGCCCACAGCCACAGCACCGTCTCCAGCTGCTCAGCACGGTAGTCCTCGCCACCGACAGCGATCCGGTGCGGCACGGACTTCGCCCGGGTGACGGCGTCGCGGGCGTGCAGGTACGCCGCCCCGCGACCGGCCCGGGTGTCGGCGGGCAGCGGCTCCTCGACCGGCCCGACCCCGACCCCGACCGACCAGCCGCCGGCCCGCAGCAGGAGGCCGATCGTGCCCACCGCGGCGTCGGCGTCGGCGAGCACCGCCTGCACCTCGTCGCCGACCGTGCGCTGGAAGGGGCGCAGCAGGCCGGGGGCCCCGGCCAGCCGGGCGAGCAGGTCCGGCACCTCGTCGGCGTGCGAGCGGCTGTCCCGCTGGTCCACCGTGAGCACCACGACCATGGGGCCTCCTCATCAGGTCCAGGACTGATATCTGAATACATTAGACCAGAACCTTATGGGAGGGAAGATCAGTCGGAGACCTGATCCCGCTCCCGGCGCGTCCCCGGTCGGAGCCAGCCACTAGGTTGGACGTGTGAGCGCACAGCGGATGAAGGTCGGCGTCCTCGGGGCGCGGGGCAAGGTCGGCGCGGAGGTGTGCCGGGCCGTGCGGGCCGCCGACGACCTCGAGCTGGTCGCGGCGGTGGACACCGGAGAGGCCGACGACCGTCTCGACGACCTGGTCGCCGCCGGTGCCGAGGCCGTCGTGGACTTCACCCACCCCGACGTGGTGATGGCGAACCTCGAGCACTGCGTCTCCCACGGCATCCACGCCGTCGTCGGCACCACCGGCTTCGACGACGACCGGCTCGCCCGGCTGCGGGGCTGGCTCGAGAAGTCACCGGGCACCGGCGTGCTGGTCGCCCCCAACTTCTCCATCGGCGCGATCTTGATGATGCGGTTCGCCGCCGAGGCCGCCGCGTTCTACGAGTCCGTCGAGATCGTCGAGCTGCACCACCCCGACAAGGCCGACGCGCCCTCCGGCACCGCCTGCCGTACGGCGTCCCTGATCGCCGAGGCCCGGGCGGCCGCCGGCGCCGGACCGATCCCCGACGCCACCTCGACCTCGCTCCCGGGGGCCCGGGGCGCCGAGGTGGACGGCATCCGGGTGCACGGCCTGCGGATCCGCGGGCTGGTCGCCCACCAGGAGGTGATCCTCGGCGGCGAGGGGGAGACCCTCACGATCCGGCACGACTCGCTCGACCGGGTCTCCTTCACCCCCGGCGTGCTGCTCGGCCTGCGCTCCATCGGCTCCGCGCCCGGGCTGACCGTCGGGCTCGAGTCGTTCATGGGCCTGGACCGGGGGTGAGCGTGCGCACGAAGGCCACCCTCGCGGTGATGGTGCTCGTCCTGGTGTTCTACGCCGTGTTCATCGGGGTCCGCGGCGTCGGGCTGCTGGGCAGCGGCTCGGTCGTCGGCGTCCTGCTCGGCGCGGCGCTGCTGGTGCTGCCGCTGCTCGGGCTGCTCCTGGTGGGGCGCGAGATCGAGTTCGGGCGACGTACCTCCGTGCTGGCGGCCGCCCTCGAGGCCGAGGGCGGGCTGCCGGTCGACGACCTGCCGCGCCGTCCCTCGGGCCGGGTGGACCGGGGCGCCGCCGACGCGCAGTTCGCGCAGATGCGCGAGCAGGCCGAGGCGCGGCCCGACGACTGGCGGTCCTGGTTCCGGCTCGCGTTGGCCTACGACGCGGCCGGCGACCGGACCCGGGCCCGCGAGGCCGCGCGGCACGCCCTGACGCTGCACGGCTGACCCGACATACTCGGAGCATGAACCGACCGACCGCCTCGCACGTGACCGTCCCGACCGACGCCGGGGAGATGCCCGCGCGGCTCTGGGTGCCGGAGTCCGGCAGCGGTCCCGGGCTGCTGCTGCTCCAGGAGATCTTCGGGGTCAGCGCGTACATCGCGCGCCGCGGCGCCGACCTCGCCGCCGCGGGGTACGTCGTGCTGGCGCCCGAGCTCTACTGGCGGCTGGACCCCGAGCCGATCGACGAGGGCCGGCCGGGTGCGATCGAGAAGGCGATGGGCCGCGCCCAGCAGCTCGACTGGCAGACCACCGTCGGCGACTCGGTGGCCGCGCTGCACGCCCTGGAGGGCCGCGCGGAGGTCGCCGGCGGCACCGGCGTGATCGGGTTCTGCTTCGGCGGCGGGCTCGCGTTCAACGTCGCCGCGGTCGCGGACCCCGCGGTGCTGGTCAGCTACTACGGCTCCGCGCTTCCCGGGCTGCTGGACCTCGCCCCGCGGGTGACCGCGCCGAGCCTGCACCACTTCGGCACCGCCGACGCCTACCTCGACCCGGCCACCGTGGAGAAGATCCGCGAGGCGGTCACCGCGGCCGGCACGCCCGTCGAGTTCGAGCTCTACGACGGGGCCGACCACGCCTTCGACAACGACGACTTCGTGCTGCACCACCCGGAGGCGTCGCGGGCCGCCTGGCGCCGGACCCTGGACTTCCTGGCCCGCGAGCTCCCCCTCGGATGAGCACGTTCTTCGTCGGCATCGACCTCGCCTGGGGCGAGAAGAAGCCCACCGGCGTCGCGGTCCTGGACGCCGACGGCCACCTGCTGCACGTCTCGGCCCGGACCACCGACGAGACGATCCTGGCCGCGCTCGACGGGTACGTCGACGGGCGCTGCCTGGTCGCGATCGACGCGCCGCTGGTGGTGGTCAACGCCACCGGCAACCGGCCCGCCGAGGCCGCGCTCAACCGGGACTTCCGGGCGTTCGAGGCCGGCGCCCACCCGTCGAACACCGGCAAGCCGGAGTTCGCCGTCCAGCCGCGCGGGGCCCGCCTCGCCGAGCTGCTGGACCTGTCGATCGACCCCACGTCGAGGCAGGGGCGCCGCGCGATCGAGGTCTACCCGCACGCCGCGACGGTCGCGCTGTTCGGCCTCGGCCGGACCCTGAAGTACAAGAACAAGACCGGGCGCAGCCTCGACGACCTCCGCTCCGAGCTGCTGCGGCTGGTGCGGCTGGTGGAGGGCCTGCGCGAGGCCACCCCCGGATGTACGTCGACCGCTGCGTGGCGTGGAAGGCGCTCGTCGAGCAGGTCGAGACCGCGGCCACCAAGGCGGACCTGCGGCGTGCCGAGGACCAGGTCGACGCGGTGGTCTGCGCCTACGTCGCGCTGTTCGCCCGGCGCCGGCCCGAGGACACCACGACGTACGGCGACCTGGAGACCGGCTACATCGTCACCCCGACGCTGCCCGCCGGACTGCGCCCCGCCAAGCGGGTGGCCGCCCCGGCGGCACCCGTCGAGGAGGAGCCGGGGCTCGAGCGGGACCCCGGGCCGGACCCGGACCCGGACCCGGACCCGGACCCGGACCCGGACCCGGGACCGGTCCGCCGGGCGGTGCAGACCTACGCCGCGATGCAGGGCGAGCTCCGCGAGGCCACCGACGGGTTCGTGGCCACGCTGACCACGCTGCTCGACGACGCCGGCATCAACTACCTGAGCGTCACCGGCCGGGCCAAGAGCGTCGCGTCCTTCGCCGCGAAGGCCGACCGCAGCGTCGACGGCGTGCCGGTCTACTCCGACCCGCTGGAGCAGATCACCGACCAGATCGGGCTGCGGGTGATCACCTACATCCACAGCGACGTCTCGGCGGTCGCGGACCTGCTCAGCGACCAGCTCACGATCCTCGACGACCGCGACCTGGGCCAGGAGACCGCCCGGGAGGGCCGGTTCGGCTACGCGAGCCGGCACCTGCTGGTCAGCCTCGACCAGGCCCGGACCACCCCGTCGACGTACGAGCACCTCGGGCACCGGCGGGCCCAGATCCAGGTGCGGACCGTGCTGCAGCACGCCTGGGCGGAGTTCGAGCACGCGATCCGCTACAAGGGCACCATCCCCGAGGAGCACGTGCACGACCTCGACCGCCGGTTCACGCTGGCCGCCGGCCTCCTCGAGCTCGCCGACCGGGAGTTCTCCCAGATCCGCGACCAGCTCCAGGCCACCGTGACCGACCAGCGCACCGAGCAGGACGTCACCGACCCGCGGATCAGCTCCGAGGACCTCGCGACGTTCCTGGCCGGGCAGTACGCCGAGGCCGGCTGGTCGCGCACCGACCACTACGCGTGGGTCTCCGGCCTGCTGCTGGAGCTCGGGATCACCTCGCTCGACGAGCTGGCCGGCCTGCTGACCTCGGTGGACACCGCCGCGATCAACGCCCGGATGGACTACCGCTACCCGCCCGGGGCGGTGCGCCGGCTCGACGACGCGCTGCTCGCGGTGTTCGGGGCCCGCTACCTCGGCCTGCACGGGAACAGCCACCGCGAGGCGCTGCTGCGCACCCGTCTGGACAAGTTGCGGACCCCGGTGGAGTAGCCGCCGGCCCCAGGACGCGGTTCAATCGTGGAGAACCTGTTGCAGTCTTCTGCAACGCGCGAACGTGACCCGGGCTCCGGGTGACGACGTCTCCGGGGCCGGGAGAGGGTGGCAGGGAGCAACCCGCCGTGCACTTCCGTGCACCTGTCGAGGAAAGGTCCCCTTTCATGCGCAGGACAGCAGGAACCACCGCAGTCGCCCTCGTGGCCGCGACCCTCGTCGCCGGGACCTCCGTCGGAGCGGTCGGCGGATCCACCGCCGCCGCCGCCGGCGCCGGTCGAGCCGCGTTCACCCGCCAGGCCGCCTCCCACGGCGACCTCGCGCGCAAGGCCCTCAAGGCGGTCGCCGCCCACCCGCGGGCGGTCCGCTCCGGTGCCCGGCAGGCGTTCTCCGTCACCGGCGCGCTCGTCGACCCCGACGGCACCAGCCACGTCCGGCTGGCCCGCACCTACGCCGGCCTGCCCGTGCTCGGCGGCGACCTGGTGGTGCACCAGTCCCCGCAGGGCGCCTGGGAGGGACGCAGCCAGGGCCTCCGCGCGGGGCTCGCGCTGCCCGTCACGCCGACGGTGACCAAGGCCCGCGCCGGCCGCGCCGCCCTCGCGCCGAGCGCGCTGACCCGCTCGATCACCGGCGACAAGGTGTCCTCCTCACGGCTGGTGGTGGACGCCGTCGACGGGACCCCGGACCTCGCCTACGAGGTGGTGACCGGCGGCACCCAGAAGGACGGCACCCCGAGCCGGCTGTCCACCTTCGTGGACGCCGCCACCGGCAAGGTGCTGCGCCGCGAGCAGCACATCGAGACCGTCGACGGCTCCGGCCAGTCCCTGTACGGCGGCACCGTGCCGCTGCAGGTGGCGGCCAACGGGGCGACGTACGAGCTCAGGGACGCGACGCGAGGCGGCACCTACACGACCGACATGAACAACCAGGAGGACTCGCTGCCCTGCCAGATCCTGGGCAGCGGCTGCGCCACCGGGACGGTGTTCAGCCGCCCGGACACCACCTTCGGCACCGGCGTGACCAGCAGCCGCGAGTCGGCCGCCGTCGACGCGCAGTACGGCACCAACATGACCTGGGACTACTACAACGTCGTGCACGGACGGAACGGCATCTTCGGCACCGGCCAGGGGTCGTTCAACCGGGTGCACTACGGCAACGGCTACGTCAACGCCTTCTGGGACGGCACCAAGATGACCTACGGCGACGGCGACGGGACCAGCTACGGACCGCTCACCTCGCTCGACGTGGCCGGTCACGAGATGTCGCACGGCGTTACCGAGCACAGCGCCAACCTGGCCTATACCGGTGAGTCGGGCGGCCTGAACGAGTCGACCTCGGACATCTTCGGCACCGCGGTGGAGTTCTACGCGAACAACCCCAGCGACCCGGGGGACTACCTGATCGGCGAGCAGTTCGACCTCCTCCACCACCAGGGCATCCGCCGGATGGACAAGCCGTCCGCCGACGGCGGCTCGGCCGACTGCTGGGACCCGACCGTCGGCCAGCTCGACGTGCACTACTCCTCGGGGGTCGGCAACCACTTCTTCTACCTGCTGTCGGAGGGCTCGGGCGCGAAGACCCTGAACGGCGTCCCCTACGACTCGGCCACCTGCAACGGGGCCCCGGCGGTGGTCGGCATCGGGCACGCCGACGCCGAGAAGATCTGGTACCGCGCGCTGACCGTCTACATGACGTCCTCGACCGACTACCACGGCGCACGCACCGCCTCGCTGAGCGCGGCCCAGGACCTGTACGGCGCCGGCAGCCCGCAGTACAACGCCGTCAACGCGGCCTGGGCGGGCGTCAACGTCGTCTGACCCGCACCCCTGACCTGCCGCCCTCCTGCGACGCCCCGCGGAGGGCGGCAGTCGCACGCCCGAGGGACCCTCAGGCCCGCAGGACCAGCACGGCGACGTCGTCCTCGGCGTCGACGACCCCGGCGACCAGGCCGTCGGCGATCTCCCCGACGCTCTGCAGGTGGCCGTCGTGGAGCAGGCCGGGCCGGCTACTCGGGCGGCAGGCCCTTGCCGCGGCGCTCGTAGAGGGCGAGCACGGTCTCCCGCGGGATCACGCCGCACCGGTCGGCCCACGCCTCGTAGCGGGCCTCGAGGTCCGCGACCACCTCCGGGTGCTCGGCCGCCAGGTCGTGGGCCTCGGCCCGGTCCGACCCGATGGCGTAGAGCTCCCAGCCGCCGGCGTGCTTGCGGACCAGCTTCCACTCCCCGGACCGCACGGCGGAGTTGCCCTCGTGCTCCCAGAACAGGTCGGCGGCGTCCACGTCGGCCCCGTTGAGGCCCGGCAGCATGCTGCGGCCCTCGGCCGGTGGCACCGCGACCTCGCCTCGGTGGGTGGGGTACGTCGCCCCGGCCGCGTCGAGCAGGGTGGGCAGCACGTCGACGAGCTGGTGCGGCGCACGGAGCAGCGAGCCGGCCTCGCCGGTCAGTCCACGGGGCCAGCGGGCCACCAGGGGGGGTGGCGATGCCGCCCTCGTGGACCCAGTGCTTGTACTCCCGGAACGGCGCGTTCGACAGGTGTGCCCAGGAGCGTCCGTAGGACTGGTAGGTCGCCTCGCTGCCGGGCATCAGGCCGGGGACGTTGCCCGGCACGACCGGCTCGCCCTCGCGGGTGGTGTCCTGCAGCGGCACGAACGCGGTCACGAAGTCGACGTCCAGCTCCTCGGCGCAGCCGCCGTTGTCGGAGAGGAAGACCACCAGGGTGTTGTCGAGCCGGCCGAGCCGCTCCAGGGTGTCCAGCACCTGGCCGACACCCCGGTCCATGCGGTCCACCTGCGCGGCGTACACCTCCATGCGGCGGGCGTCCCAGGCCTGGTGGTCGTTGGCGTCCCAGCCCGGGACGCGGGGGTCGCGCGCGGCGAGCTCGGCCCCGTCCTCGACGATGCCCTCCTTGACCAGCCGGGCCAGCCGCTCCTCGCGCAGGGTGTCCCAGCCGGCGTCGAAGCGGCCCCGGTAGCGCGCCACGTCGTCCTCGTGGGCGTGCAGCGGCCAGTGCGGCGCGGTGTAGGCGAGGTAGAGGAAGAACGGGTCGTCGGCCCGCTCGGCGTGGTGCTGCTCGACGAAGGAGACCGCGTTGTCGCTGATCGCGTCGGTGTAGAACCAGCCCGGCGCCTCGGCCTCCTCCTCGACGTTGGTCTCGTCGCGCATCAGCGTGCGCGGGCGGTAGAAGCTGCCCGCGCCCTCCAGCGTCCCGAAGAAGCGGTCGAAGCCGCGCCGGGTCGGCCAGCTCGGGTTCGGCGTCTCCATGTCCGAGGACAGGTGCCACTTCCCCGAGAGGTACGTCGCGTAGCCGGCCGCCCCGAGCGCCTCCGGGACCGTCACGCACTCCTCGGTGAGGTCGCCGGGGTAGCCGTCCGGGGTGTCGTCGAAGTTCAGGATGCCGACGCCGACCTGGTGCGGGTGCAGCCCGGTCATCAGCGACGCCCGCGACGGGCTGCAGCGCGCGGTGTTGTAGAACTGCGTCAGCCGCACCCCCTCGCGCGCCAGCCGGTCGATGTTCGGGGTCTCGATCTCGCCGCCGTAGCAGCCGATGTCGGAGAACCCCATGTCGTCCGCGAGGATCAGGACGATGTCGGGCCGGTCGTTGGGCTCGGTCATGCGCTCACCTTCTCGGCCGCGGGGGCCGTGGTCGAGGTCTCGTGGGCCCGCAGGTCGCGGCGGAACGTCTCGGGCAGGAACACCAGCGACACCAGGGTGATCAGCGCCATCGCGAGGACGTAGGTCGCGACCGGCCACGAGGCGTTGTCGTACTTCTGGATGAGCAGCGTGCAGATGATCGGCGCGATCGCGCCCGAGGGCAGCACGCCGAGCTGGTAGACCGTGGACATCCCGCTGTAGCGCACCCGGGTCGGGTAGAGCTCGGCGAACAGCACGCCCTCCGCGCCGAACATCGTGCAGGCGCCGAAGGCCCAGCCGATGACCACGCCCAGGGTGATCAGCGCGGCGTTCTTGGTGTCGAACAGCGCGAAGACCGGGAACGCGCTGACCGCCGCGACGGCGGCGCCGGCCATGAACACCGGGCGGCGGCCGATCCGGTCCGAGACGCGGGCGGCGGCGAGGATCACGAAGAAGCCGATCACCGCCGCGACCAGCAGGGCGTTGAGGGCCACGGTGTTCTTCAGGCTCAGCACGGTGACGACGTAGGTCACCAGGAAGGCGTTGTAGACGTTGAAGGTGACGGACTCGCTGATCCGGGCACCCATCGCGAGCAGCGTGACCTTGGGGTGCCGGCGGACGATCTCCAGGAGGGGGACGCGGGACCGGGCGTCGTGCTCGACGAGCTCCTTGAACGCCGGCGGCTCGGCGATCCGGAGCCGGATGAACAGGCCGATGGCGACCAGCACGATGCTGGCCAGGAACGGGACCCGCCAGGCCCAGGAGACCAGCGCGTCGTCGCCGAGCAGGCTGATGGCCTTGACCGCGCCGGTGGAGAGCAGCAGGCCGATCGGCACGCCGAGCTGCGGCCAGCTGGAGTACCAGCCGCGGCGCTCCTGCGGCGCGTGCTCGACGCAGAGCAGCACGGCGCCGCCCCACTCGCCACCCAGGCCGATGCCCTGGAACATCCGCAGCAGCACCAGCAGCAGGGGGGCGGCCACGCCGATCGAGTCGTACGACGGCAGCAGGCCCATCGCGAACGTGGAGACGCCCATGATCATCATCGTCACGACGAGCATCGGCTTGCGGCCGAGGCGGTCGCCGAGGTGCCCGAAGACGATGCCGCCGATCGGGCGGGTGATGAAGCCGGCCGCGAAGGTGGTGAACGCCGCGAGGGTGCCGGTCAGCGGGTCGAACTTCGGGAAGAACTCGGCGTTGAACACCAGGGCGGCCATCGTGCCGTAGAGGAAGAAGTCGTACCACTCCACGACCGAGCCGATCAGGCTGGCCGACGCGATCTGCCGGATCGAGGCCTCGTTGCCGGGCTCGACCGTCGCGGTCGCTCTCTTCATGTGTCCTCCGTGCGGTGCGGGGCGCCTGCTAATGTCCCGTTTCATGGGACATATGCGCGTTGATCGGGACACCAGCGTGGACTGCGCGACCGGTCACGTCAAATACCATCGACCTACTGGACTTTGGCGTGTCGCGGGGACGCCGCGATGAGCGAGACGCTGCGCCGCGCCGTACAGGCGCTGGACGCGCTGGCCCGGGCGGAGTCCGACCTCTCGATCCGGGAGATCGCCGAGACCACCGAGGTGTCCAAGAGCGCCGTCCAGCGGATCCTCAGCTCGCTGGTGGACACCGGGCTGGCGGTGCAGGATCCCGCGTCGCGCCGCTACGGGCTCGGTCCCCGGACGCTGGTGCTCGGCACCGCGTACCAGAAGCGCATCGACCTGCGGTCGGTCGCGCTGCCGCACATGACCCACCTGCGCGACCTGACCGGGGAGACCGTCGGTCTGTCGGTGCGGGTGGGGGACGAGATGCTGCACATCGAGCAGGTCGAGAGCACGTCCGCGCTGCGGCGGTCCTTCGAGATCGGCCGCACCCTGCCGCTGTGGTGCGGTGCGCCGGCCCGGTTCTTCCTCGGCGACCTGCCCGAGCCCGAGCAGGAGGAGATCGTGCGCCGGCGCCGGCCCTCGGCGGTGGTGCCGGCCGACCCGCCCACACCCGAGCAGCTCCTGGCGGGCGTCCGCGAGTGCCGGGAGACCGGCGTCGCCACCGCCTTCGGCGAGACCATCCACGGCGTGAACACCGCCGCGGCCGCGCTGCACGGCGCCGACGGGCGGGTCGCGGCGACGCTGTCCGTCACCGGTCCGTCCACCCGGCTCGACGAGGTCGCGCTCGGTCGGTGCGTGCCGCTGCTCCGGGAGACCGCGGCGACGGTCAGCGCCCGGCTCGGGCACCGTCCCTAGGATCGGCACCATGGAGCGCGCGGCCGTCGAGGAGTGGGTGGCGGGCTACGTCCGGGCCTGGCGCACCGCGGGCACCGACGGGCTCACCCGGCTGTTCACGCCCGACGCGTCCTACCTGCCCTCGCCGTGGGCGGACCCGGTCGTGGGAGAGGCGGCGCTGGCGACCTTCTGGGAGGCCGAGCGGGCCGGTCCCGACGAGGTCTTCACCTTCGCCGGCGAGGTCGTCGCCGTCGACGGGCGGGCCGCCGTCGTCCGGGTCGCCGTGGAGTACGCCGCGGGGCGCTCCGGTCCGTGGAGGGACCTGTGGGTGCTGGGCTTCGCCGACGACGGGCGGTGCTCGTCGTTCGAGGAGTGGCCGTTCGCGCCGGACCAGCCGGCCGGGCACTAGTCCCTACGCGGCATCGGCCCGGATCCCTTCGACCAGGGACGAGCACGGCCCTGCGCGGTGTGCGTGCTGCAGCCCGGCGAGGTGGGTGAGCGCGTCGACGATCTCAGTCGCGGTGTACTGAAGACCGAACAGGTCGTCGGGCACCGCGTTCGTGCCGACCGGCCGGCGGGGGTCCGTCGTCGGGTGCTGGAAGCCGGCCCGGGTCCGCAGCGTCGTGCGGCCCTGCGGGTCGCGTCCCCTCCCGAACCCGTCGGCGTGCTTGGCCTTGTGGTCCCGCTCGCAGGCCGGCTGCAGGTTGCGGTTGCTGGTCGGTCCGGCCGGGTAGGGCATCGGGGCCTCCGGCGCGGTTCGTTCGTGCGAACGGAGGTAGGCGCGACCTCCGACAGCCTGCGTGGTCCCAGGCCCGTCAGTCCCCAGGGACTGAAGCCCCTAGATCAGCCGCACCAACGCCGCCGACAGGGCCGCCAAGAGCACCACGACGATGAACGGCGCGCGCAGCAGCAGCGCCACGAACGCGACCCCGAGGCCGACCACCCGCGCGTCGACCACGACGCTCTGTCCGGAGCCGAAGACCTGGACGCCGATCAGGGCGGACAGCAGCGCGACGGGCAGCAGGTCCGCGATCCGCTCGACCGCCGGGCGCTCGAGGACCCGGGGCGGCACGGACAGCCCCGCGAGCTTGAGCAGGTAGCACCCGGCGCCGGCCACCAGCACGGCCGCCCAGATCATCTGCGCCGCCCGGTGAGCAGGCCGGCCAGGATCGCGACCGTGGCCGCCGCCAGCACGGGTACGCCGGCCGCGGTGACCGGGACCAGCCCGAGGGCCAGCGCGATCGCGAGGAGACCGACCACCCGGTTCAGCCGGCTGTTCAGCCGCGGCCACAGCAGCGCCAGGAACGCGCCGCCGACCGCGGCGTCGAGGCCGTAGGTGCGCGGGTCGCCGAGCGCCTCGCCGGCGACCGCGCCGCCGAACGTCGCGAGGTTCCAGAGCACGAACACCGCCAGGCCGGTCGAGAGGAACCCGACCCGGGCGGCCGGCGTCGACTCGCGGTTGACCGACATCGCGGTGGACTCGTCGATCAGCAGGTGCGCGGCCGCCGTACGTCGCCAGCCGTGCCAGTCCAGCAGGGAGGTCAGCCGCAGGCCGTACAACGTGTTGCGGCTGCCGAGCAGCAGCGCGGTCATCGCCCCGGCCAGCGGGGCGCCGCCGGACGCGACGACGCCGACGAGCGCGAACTGGGAGGCGCCGGTGAACACCAGCAGGGACAGGGCGCAGGTCTGCAGGACGCTCAGCCCGGCCGTCACGGAGACGGCCCCGAACGAGATGCCGTAGGCGCCGGTGGCGAGCCCGACCGCGAGGCCGTCCCGCACGATCGCGGAACGCTCGGCCGGTGCGAGGGCGGGAGGCGCTTCGGTCACCCGACCACGATAGGTGCCGTCAGCGGGGGTGGCGCTGGCGGGCGTGCGCGCTGGAACGGGGGTGGTGCAGGAGCAGCATCACCAGGCCGCCACCGAGGACCGCACCGATCGCGGCACCGGTCGGGGCGACGAGCGGGATCGGCAGGGTGAAGGCCAGCCAGGCGCCGACGCCGACGCAGGCGACGAGGGCGAGGACGCTGACGAGGAGACGGTGGAGCGGGGGGCAGCGGACCCAGCACGAGGCCCTCCAGTGGTTCGGTCCGAGTGGGTGCCCTCTGCTCGAGCCCCCGTGGCGCGTACACCCTTTATAGACGCTTCGCGCTCCCGTTTGAATGCCCGAACGTGTGGTTCTCCAAACCCGGCTACTCCGCGAGGTCGGTGTGCAGCCGGACCTGCTTGACCCGGACGGTGCCGTCGCCGTGCAGGTCGAGCTCGCGGTGGGCCCCGTCCGGCGCCCAGCCGGCGGCGGTCAGGAACGCCCGTCGTACGTCGTCGTCGCTGTTCAGCCACACGAGCGCGGTGCTGAACCGGTCCGCGCGCAGCGTGTCGGCGCACGCCTGGACGAGCCGGGAGCCGTGCCCGTGCCGGGTGGTGGCGGGGTCGACGGTGAGCTCGGAGATCTCGCCGTGCGCCACCGGGTCGACGTCGGGGTCGGCGGACGGGCCGGTGACCGCGAAGCCGCGGACGGTGTTGCGCTCCAGGGCGACCAGCACGCGGTTGCGGGCGTCCTGGGGGCTGTTCAGCGAGGTGGCCCACGCGGCGGCGAACTGCTCGGCGTCGAAGGAGTCGAGCACCTCGGCAGGCAGCAGCTCGGCGTACTCCTTCCGCCAGGCGCTGACCTGCACGGCCGCGATGCCGGGGGCGTCGTCGGCCCAGCCCACCCGGACCGAGACGTCGGCGGTGGGTCCGTCTGTGTGTCCCGCGTGCGCACTCATGGGCCCAGTCTCCCAGGTCGCGCGATGTGACAGGACAACTGCAGAAGTGTGGCGGGAGTGTCACATCGGGCTGGTAGCATGGCGGCATGTACGGCAACGACTTCGTCCCGGCGGACCTCGAGGGTGCGGCCACCACGCCGCCTCCGGCTCCGGTCACCATCGAGCCCGGGATGGAGGAGTTCTGGCGGATCGTCGGCGAGGACGGCCGGATCGAGCCGCGCGACGTGATGCCGGAGGACTACCGCGCCTCGCTGGTCCGGCAGATCGCCCAGCACGCGCACTCCGAGATCATCGGCATGCAGCCCGAGGGCGCCTGGATCAGCCGCGCCCCGAGCCTGCGCCGCAAGGCGATCCTGATGGCCAAGGTGCAGGACGAGGCCGGCCACGGCCTCTACCTGTACGCCGCCGCGGAGACCCTGGGCGTGGACCGCGGCGAGCTGCTCGACAAGCTGCACGACGGGCGCCAGAAGTACTCCTCGATCTTCAACTACCCGACGCTGACCTGGGCCGACATCGGCACCATCGGCTGGCTCGTCGACGGCGCCGCGATCGTCAACCAGGTGCCGCTGTGCCGCTGCTCATACGGCCCCTACGCCCGCGCGATGGTCCGGGTCTGCAAGGAGGAGTCCTTCCACCAGCGGCAGGGCTTCGAGGCGCTGCACACGCTCTCGCACGGCACCCCGGAGCAGCACGCGATGGCCCAGGACGCGGTCGACCGGTGGTGGTGGCCCAGCCTGATGATGTTCGGCCCGCACGACGCCGAGTCGACGCACTCCGAGAAGTCCATGGCCTGGGGTGTGAAGCGGTTCTCCAACGACGACCTGCGCCAGCGGTTCGTGGACATGACCGTCCCGCAGGCCGAGGCGCTCGGGCTCACGCTGCCCGACCCCGACCTGCGCTGGAACGAGGAGCGCGGGCACTACGACTTCGGCACCATCGACTTCACCGAGCTGTTCGAGGTGATCAAGGGCAACGGCCCCTGCAACGCCGAGCGGATGGCCACCCGCCGCGGTGCGCACGAGGCCGGCGCGTGGGTGCGTGAGGCCGCGAACGCCTACGCCGACAAGCACGCGCGTCGTACGGCGGGGGCGGCATGAGCGAGCGCCGGGAGTGGCCGCTGTTCGAGGTGTTCGTCCGGAGCCGCCGCGGGCTCTCGCACGTGCACGTCGGCTCGCTGCACGCGCCGGACGCCGAGATGGCGCTGCGCAACGCGCGCGACCTCTACACCCGCCGCCAGGAGGGCGTCTCGCTCTGGGTGGTCGCCGCCGCCGACATCACCGCCTCGAGCCCGGAGGAGAAGGACGCGTTCTTCGACCCGGCCGCGGACAAGATCTACCGGCACCCGACGTTCTACGAGATCCCCGACGGCGTGGAGCACCTGTGAGCGCCCCGCAGGACGCCGCCCGCGTCGACTACGTCCTCGGCCTCGCCGACGACGCGCTGCTCGCGGCCCAGCGGACGGGGGAGTGGATCGCGGCGTCCCCGCAGATCGAGGAGGACGTCGCGCTCAGCAACATCGCGCTGGACCTGCTCGGGCAGGCCCGGTCGCTGCTGACCTACGCCGGCTCGCTCCACGACCCGGTCCGCACCGAGGACGACCTCGCCTACTTCCGCGACGAGGCGGAGTTCCGCAACGTGCACCTCGTCGAGCGGGAGAGGGGCGACTTCGGCGTCGCGATGGCCCGGCTGCTGATCCTCGCGACCTACCACTGCGAGCTCTACGAACGCCTCCAGGCCTCCACCGACGAGACCCTGGCCGCCGTGGCGGCGAAGGCCGTCAAGGAGGTCGACTACCACCGCGACCACGCGACGATGTGGGTGCTCCGCCTCGGCGACGGCACCGACGAGTCGCACCTGCGGATGCAGGCCGGCCTCGACGCCGAGTGGGCCTACGTCCCGGAGCTCTTCGACCCGGCGTACGTCGACCCGCGGCTCGTCGCGGACGGCGTGGCGGTCGACCCCTCGACGCTGCTCCCGGCGTTCGACGAGCGCGTCGCGACCGTGCTCGGGCAGGCCACCCTGACCGTGCCCACGACGCCGGCGGCGCCCGGCGGCGGTCGTCGCGGGGAGCACACCGCAGCGATGGCGCCGCTGCTCGCCGACCTGCAGGGCCTCGCCCGACAGCACCCGGGGGCGACGTGGTGACCGCGGCGACCACCACCCGGACGGCGTGGGAGATCGCCGCCTCGGTGCTCGACCCGGAGGTCCCGGTCCTCACCATCGAGGACCTCGGCATCCTGCGCACGGTCGAGGAGGACGACGACGGCGTGCGGGTGACGATCACCCCGACGTACTCCGGCTGCCCCGCGATGGACTCGATCCGCGACGACGTGCTCACCGCGTTCCACGACGCCGGCCGCGACGACGTACGCGTCGACTTCGTGCTGGCGCCCGCCTGGACCACGGACTGGATGAGCGAGGCGGGGAAGCGCAAGCTGCGGGCGTACGGCATCGTGCCGCCCCGGCCGCGCGAGCAGCCGCGCGATGAGCCGCCGGACCCCCGCCGGGTGCTGCTGCAGCTGACGCTGCGCTGCCCGCAGTGCGGGTCGCCGGACACCCGCGAGCTGAGCCGGTTCGGCTCGACGGCCTGCAAGTCGCTGTGGGTGTGCAACGCCTGCCGGGAGCCCTTCGACCACTTCAAGGCGATCTGAGTGTCCACCACGCACGCGGTGTTCCACCCGCTGTCCGTCGCCTCGATCGAGCCGCTCACCGACGACTCCGTGGCGATCACGTTCGCGGTGCCCGACGAGCTGCGCGAGGACTACGCGTTCAGCCACGGCCAGCACCTCACCGTGCGCACCGAGCTGGCCGGCGACGACGTACGCCGCAACTACTCGATCTGCTCGGCCGCGTCCTCCGGGGTGCTCCGGGTCGCGGTCAAGCGGCTGCCGGGCGGGGCGTTCTCCGAGCACGCGCTCGACGTGCTGCGGCCCGGCGACGTGCTCGACGTGATGACCCCGTCCGGCCGGTTCTTCACCGAGCTCGACCCGGCGCACCGCAAGCACTACGTGTGCGTCGCGGCCGGCTCGGGGATCACCCCGATCCTGAGCATCGTGGCCAGCACGCTGGAGGCCGAGCCGCTGTCGTCGGTGACGCTGGTGTACGCCAACCGGACGCACAAGACGGTGATGTTCCTCGAGGAGGTCGAGGACCTCAAGGACGCCTACCCCGACCGGTTCCAGCTGCTGCACGTGCTGTCCCGCGAGCCGCAGGAGGTGGAGCTGTTCTCCGGGCGGCTGGACGCCGGGCGGATGGGCCGGATCCTGGACGGCCTGCTGCCCCCCCGACACCGTCGACGAGTGGTTCCTGTGCGGGCCGTTCGAGATGGTCTCCGACCTGCGCAAGCTGCTGGTCAGCGAGGGCGTGCCCAAGAAGGCGATCCACGCCGAGGTGTTCCACGTCGAGTCCGCGTCGTCCGGGCCGCCGGTCCGTCGTGCGCCCGTCGAGACCACCGACGCCGCGGGGGCGCACGTCACCATCACCCTGGACGGGCGGACCTCCACGTTCCGGCTGCCCACCGACGGGCCGGCCGTGCTGGACGCGGCGCTCGAGGTGCGCGCCGACGCGCCGTTCGCCTGCAAGGGCGGCGTGTGCGGGACCTGCCGCGCCAAGGTGCTGGAGGGCACCGTGGAGATGGACACCAACTGGGCCCTCGAGCCCGAGGAGGTCCAGCGCGGCTACGTGCTGACCTGCCAGTCGCACCCGACCTCGGAGTCCGTCGTCCTCGACTACGACGCCTGAGCACGCGGCCTAGGCCAGCTCACCCGGCGTTATCCGCACATACCTCGCGGGGCGTTTTGCAGGGGCCCGGAGCCTGCTTCCATGGGGGTGCGAGCGCATCCGGACCCGGTGCCTTCGACGGGCCCGCGTCGACCTCGTCGGGACCCCCCACCCGACCCGGCGCGGACCGACTCCTCGCCCGGTCACCTATGCCCCCCTGGGGCCGGGTGGGGAGTCATTCACGTGTCCCGGGGGTGACCGCGGCTAGGGTGGGCCGCGTGCAGCAGTACCTCGATCTCCTCCAGCGGATCCTCGACGACGGGGCGGTGAAGGGCGACCGCACCGGCACCGGCACCCGCAGCGTCTTCGGCCACCAGATGCGGTTCGACCTCTCCGAGGGGTTCCCGCTCGTGACCACCAAGAAGGTGCACACCCGCTCGGTGTTCGCCGAGCTGCTGTGGTTCCTGCGCGGCGACACCAACGTCAAGTGGCTGCAGGACCGCGGCGTGTCCATCTGGGACGAGTGGGCCGACGAGAACGGCGACCTCGGGCCCGTCTACGGGCACCAGTGGCGGTCCTGGCCGACCCCCGACGGCGGTCACGTCGACCAGATCGCCCAGGTCGTCGAGGCGCTCCGTCGCGACCCGGACAGCCGGCGGCACGTCGTCAGCGCCTGGAACGTCGCGGACCTCCCGCGGATGGCGCTCGCGCCCTGCCACACGATGTTCCAGTTCTACGTCGCGGACGGGAGGCTGTCCTGCCAGCTCTACCAGCGCAGCGCCGACGTCTTCCTGGGCGTGCCGTTCAACATCGCGTCGTACGCCCTGCTCACCGAGATGGTCGCCCAGGTCACCGGCCTGGAGGCCGGGGACTTCGTGCACACGCTCGGCGACGCGCACCTCTACAGCAACCACCTCGACCAGGCGCGGCTGCAGCTCACCCGCGAGCCGCGGGCGCTGCCGACGCTGCGGCTCGACCGGTCGGTGACCGAGCTCGACGCGTTCGACCTCGAGCACGTCGCGGTCGACGGCTACGACCCGCACCCCGGGATCAAGGCGCCGATCGCGGTATGACGAAGCGGGTCGTGATGGTGGCGGCCGTGGCCGAGAACGGCGTCATCGGCAAGGACGGGGACATCCCGTGGAGCATCCCCGAGGACCTCAAGCACTTCCGGGCGACCACCCGCGACAACACCGTGGTGATGGGCCGGGCGACCTTCGACAGCATCGGCCACCCGCTGCCCTACCGCACCAACGTGGTGGTCACCCGGGACCGCAGCTGGCGCGGGGAGGGCGTCGTCGTGGCGTCCAGCGTCGAGGACGCGGTCGCGCAGGCGCAGGGCTTCGACGGCGACGTGATGGTGATCGGCGGCGCGCAGATCTACGCGCTCGCGATGCCGCTGGCCACCCACCAGGTGCTCACCGAGGTGCACGCCGCTCCCGAGGGCGACACGCACTACCCGGACTTCGACCGGTCGCAGTGGCGGGAGACCGACCGTGAGCCCCACGACGGGTTCGACTTCGTCTGGTGGGAGCGGGTCGGCGGCGACGGCGGCGCGAACCGATAACCTGGACCCATGACGTCCGGCACCCTTCCTCCCGCCCCGTTCGGGCGGGTGCTGACCGCGATGGTCACCGCCTTCCACGACGACGGCTCGGTCGACCTCGACGGCACCGCCCGGGTCGCGGAGCACCTCGCCGACCACGGCCACGACGGTGTCGTGGTCTCCGGCACGACGGGGGAGTCGCCGACCACCAGCACCGCGGAGGACGGCGCGATCCTGCGCGCCGTCGTCGAGGCCGTGGGCGACCGGCTGCAGGTCGTCGCGGGGGTCGGGACCAACAACACCGCACACTCCGTGGAGCTCGCGGCGCAGGCCGAGAAGGTCGGCGCCGACGGGGTCCTGCTGGTGACGCCCTACTACAACAAGCCCACGCCGGCCGGGGTGACCGCGCACTTCGAGGCGGTCGCGAACGCCAGCGGCCTGCCGGTGATGCTCTACGACATCCCCGGCCGCACGGGCATCACCATCAGCGCCGAGACCTACCGCCGGGTCGCGGAGCACGACCGGATCGTGGCGGTGAAGGACGCGGTGGGCGACCTGTTCCGCGGCGTCCGGATCATGCAGGAGACCGGGCTGAGCTTCTACTCCGGCGACGACGTGCTCAACCTGGGCTGGCTGACCCACGGCGCCGCCGGGATCGTCTCGGTCGTCGGGCACGTCGCCGGTGACGCCTACGCCTCGATGGTCGCCGACGTCGACCGCGGCGACCTGGCCGGGGCGCTCGCGACGTACCGCTCGCTGGTGCCGGTCGTGGAGGCCGTGATGACCACCGCGCAGGGCGCGATGACCGCCAAGGCCGCCCTGCAGCTGCTCGGGGTGCTGCCCAACCGGGTGGTCCGGCTGCCGCTGGTCCCCGCCGACGACACCCTGGTCGACGACCTCAGGGTGGTGCTGCAGCGCGCCGGGCTCCTCGCCGGCCGGGGCGCTGCGTGAGCCGACCGCACCCCGAGCTGTCGGCGCCCGGACCGCTGCCGGCCGGCGGGCTGCGGGTGATCCCGCTCGGCGGCCTCGGCGACGTCGGCCGCAACATGACCGTGTTCGAGTACGACGGGCGCCTGCTCCTCGTGGACTGCGGCGTGCTGTTCCCCGAGGACCACCACCCGGGCGTGGACCTGATCCTGCCGGACTTCGACCACATCCGTGACCGGCTCGACGCGGTCGAGGCGCTGGTCCTCACGCACGGCCACGAGGACCACATCGGCGCCACGCCCTACCTCCTGCGCGAGCGCGGCGACATCCCGCTCGTCGGCTCGAAGCTCACGCTGGCGCTGCTCACCTCCAAGCTGCGCGAGCACCGGCTCAAGGAGACCGTGCAGCACGTCGTGACGGAGGGCGACACGATCGAGCTCGGGCCGTTCCGGCTGGAGTTCGTCGCGGTCAACCACTCGATCCCGGACGCCCTCGCGGTGGCGATCCGCACCGGTGCCGGCACCGTGCTGCACACCGGCGACTTCAAGATGGACCAGCTGCCGCTCGACGGCCGGATCACCGACCTGCGGGCGTTCGCCCGGCTCGGCACCGAGGGCGTCGACCTGTTCATGGTCGACTCCACCAACGCCGAGGTCCCCGGCTTCACCACCTCGGAGGTGGAGATCGGCCCGGTCCTCGACCGGGTGTTCCACCAGTCCCGCGACCAGCGGATCATCGTGGCCTGCTTCGCCAGCCACGTGCACCGCGTCCAGCAGGTGATGGACGCCGCCGTCGCGCACGGCCGCAAGGTCGCCTACGTCGGCCGCTCGATGGTCCGCAACATGGGCGTCGCCCGCGAGCTCGGCTACCTCACCGTCCCGCCGGACACCCTGGTCGACGCCAAGGAGCTCGCGGACCACCCTCCCGAGCGGACCGTGCTGATCTCGACGGGGAGCCAGGGCGAGCCGCTCTCCGCGCTGTCCCGCATCGCCCAGCGCAACCACAACTTCGTGCACATCGAGGAGGGCGACACGGTCGTCCTCGCGAGCTCGCTGATCCCCGGCAACGAGAACGCGGTCTACCGGGTGGTCAACGGGCTGTCCCGGTGGGGCGCCAACGTCGTGCACAAGGGCAACGCGCTCGTGCACGTCTCCGGGCACGCGTCGGCCGGCGAGCTGCTCTACTGCTACAACATCGTCCGGCCCGGCAACGTGATGCCGATCCACGGCGAGGTCCGGCACCTGCGCGCCAACGCCGCGCTGGCCCGGCGCACCGGGGTCCCGGCCGAGCGGGTGGTGCTCGCCGAGGACGGCGTGGTCGTGGACCTGGTGGACGGCGTCGCGTCGGTCGTGGGCAAGGTCGACTGCGGGTACGTCTTCGTGGACGGCTCCTCCGTGGGCGACATCACCGAGTCCTCGCTCAAGGACCGCCGGATCCTCGGCGAGGAGGGGTTCATCTCGGTGATCGTGGTCGTCGACTCGGTGACCGGCAAGGTCTCCGGCGGGCCGGAGATCCACGCCCGTGGCTTCCTCGAGGACGAGCGGACCTTCGAGGAGATCAAGCCGGCGATCGTCGAGGCGCTCGACGCAGCCGCCCGGGAGGGCGTCGACGACCCCTACCAGCTGCAGCAGACGATCCGCCGGGTCGTCGGGCGGTGGGTCTCCAGCAAGCACCGGCGCCGCCCGATGATCATCCCGGTCGTCGTCGAGGCCTGAGCCTCAGCGGCCGCGGCCGGCCGCCTTCGCGCCGTACATCGCCGCGTCCGCGGCGGTCATCAGCGTCTGCAGGTCGTGCCCGGAGCCGGTGGTGGAGACACCGACCGCCGCCTGCAGGGTGATCGCGCCCTGCCGGCTGCCCACCGACAGCCCGGCGACCGCGGCGGTCACCCGCTCGGCCAGCAGCCGGCCGCTCTCGGCGTCCGCGCCGCGGGCCAGCACCACGAACTCGTCGCCGCCGAGCCGGGCGACCACGTCGTCGGCTCGGGCCACCGCCCGGATCGCGGTGGCCACCGCCCGCAGCACCTCGTCGCCGACCACGTGGCCGTAGGTGTCGTTGATCTTCTTGAACTCGTTGAGGTCGATCACCAGCAGGCTCACCGGTACGTCGCGGCCGCCGGCGAAGGCGTCGGCCTGGACCGCGCGCATCGCGTCGTCGAGGGCCCGCCGGTTGCCGACCCCGGTGAGCGGGTCCTCGTGCGCGGCCCGGTTGGCGAGGATGTTGTCCTGGTGCAGCCGCTCGACCTGCAGCGCGGCGTGCGCGCCCTGGGAGGTGCTCAGCCGCTGCTGCCAGAGCACCCGGGACAGCAGCGACGCGTAGGACCGGCCGGCGCCCGCACCGGGCACGCCGGTCTGCGCCTCCATCTCCACCAGCAGCCACTGGGCGGTCGCGGTGACCTGCCAGTCGCTGGCGGCCTGGGACAGCCGGGCCGCCTCCCGGGCGACGTCGACGGCCTCCTCCCGCTCGCCGAGCGCCCACAGCGCCCGGGCCAGCGCGCCGCCGACCACCGCGCGGCTGCCGGCGTAGTCCGGGTGGTCCTCGACGCTGAAGGCCTCCCGGAGCTCCTCGACCGACGCGGCCGCCGTACCGCGGGGGCGGGAGACCAGCTCCATCGCGCGGCAGGTGGCGACGAACTTCGGGTTCCCGGCGGCCAGCGCGAGGGTGAGCGCCTGCTCGGCGTACGCGTGGCCCCGCGCACGGTGCGTGGCCACCTCGTCGCCGGACTGCACCTGGGAGAAGACCCGTTCGAGCTCGTCGGCCCAGCGCAGGTGCAGCTCGGAGAGGTTCATCAGGTCGATGACCGGTGCCTGGGCGAGCGGGATCGGGCTCGCGTCCAGCTGCTGGGCGGTGACCATGTGCGGCTGGCTGAGCTCGTAGAGCCGCAGCTCGAGGTAGGCGTAGCCGAGACCGGTGTGCGCCCAGCAGCGCAGGCCCTCGTCCTCGCAGGCGGTCAGCTCGACCTCGGCGCGGGCCAGGTCGAGCAGCGCCGGCTCGATCCGGCCGAGCCGGGCCTGGGCCATCGCCCGCATCGACAGGCCGTTGGACGCCCAGCCCGGGCTGTCCGCCTCGGCGGCCAGGGACACCGTCCGGTCGCAGGCGATGTACGCCGCCGCGTTGTCGCCCCGGATGTGCTGCGCGACCGAGATCGTGTACCAGAGCGCCGCCTGCTCCGAGGGGCTCGCTCCGGCCGCCCCGGCCAGGGCGCGCTCGGACAGCGCGAGGGCGGCGTCGGCGTCGCCGTCCTGCGCCAGGCCCATCACCCGGGCGGCGTCCTCCACGAGGGTCACAGCCCGATCTTGACGGAGCCGCGGCCGCTCAGGGCCGAAGTCGGCGAAAAAGAAACCGTTCGGTCAGGCGTCGATGACGATCGGGATGATGAGCGGGGTGCGGCGGAACTTGCGCTCGGCCCAGCGCCCGATGTCGCGGCCCAGCATCTGCTCGAGCTGGTGCGCGTCCCCGATGCCCTCGGCGGCCGCGTGCGCGAGCGTCTTCTCCACCACGGGGACCGCGGCGTCGAAGGTGTGCTCGTCGTGCACGAACCCGCGGACCAAGAAGTCCGGACGGTCCGCGAGCTTGCCGGTGTCGGCGTCGACGATCGCGAGCACCGTCACGACGCCCTCCTCGGCCAGCGTGCGGCGGTCCTTGAGGGTGGCCTCGGTGGCGCCGCCGACCTGGCTGCCGTCGACGTACACGTTGCCGGCCGGGACCTTGCCGGTGATCTTGGCGTGCCCGTCGACGAGGTCGACGACGACGCCGTCCTCGGCGATGACCACGTTGGAGGCCGGGACACCGGTCGCGATGGCCAGGTCGGCGTTGGCGCGCAGGTGCCGCCACTCGCCGTGCACCGGCATCACGTTGGAGGGCCGGACGATGTTGTAGCAGTAGACGAGCTCGCCGGCGCTGGCGTGGCCGGAGACGTGCACCTTGGCGTTGCCCTTGTGCACGACGTGCGCGCCCCAGCGGGTCAGGCCGTTGATCACCCCGGAGATGGCGTTCTCGTTGCCGGGGATGACCGAGCTGGCCATCAGCACGGTGTCGCCCTCGCCGACCCGGATCACGTGCTCGCGGTTGGCCATCCGGGACAGCGCGGCCATCGGCTCGCCCTGCGACCCGGTGCAGACCAGCGCGACCTTGCTCGGCGCCATCTTCTCGAGCTGCTTGAGCGGCACGATCAGGTTGTCGGGGACCTTGAGGTAGCCGAGGTCCTGGGCCACGCCCATGTTGCGCACCATCGACCGGCCGACGAAGGCGACCTTGCGGCCGTGCGCCTGGGCGGCGTCGAGGACCTGCTGGATGCGGTGCACGTGGCTGGCGAAGCTGGAGACGATGATCCGGCGCGGGGCGGTGCGGAACACCGTCTCGATGGCGGGGGAGAGGTCGCGCTCGGCGGTGGTGAAGCCGGGGACCTCGGCGTTGGTGGAGTCGGTCAGGAACAGGTCGACGCCGGCCTCGCCGAGCCGGGCGAACCCGCGCAGGTCGGTGATCCGGCCGTCGAGCGGGAACTGGTCCATCTTGAAGTCGCCGGTGTGCAGCACCAGGCCGGCCTCGGTGCGGATCGCGACGGCCAGTCCGTCCGGGATCGAGTGGTTGACCGCGAGGAACTCCAGGTCGAACGGGCCGAAGGTGCGGTGGTCGCCCTCGGCGACCTCGACCAGCTTGGGCCGGATCTTGTGCTCCTTGAGCTTGGCGTCGATCAGCGCCAGCGTCAGCCTCGAGCCGACGACCGGGATGTCCGCCCGCTCGCGCAGCAGGTAGGGGACGCCGCCGATGTGGTCCTCGTGGCCGTGGGTGAGGACCAGGGCGTCGATCTTGTCCAGCCGGTCCCGGATCCAGGTGAAGTCGGGGAGGATCACGTCGATGCCGGGCTGGTGCTCCTCGGGGAACAGCACGCCGCAGTCGACGATCATCAGCCGGCCGTTGTGCTCGAAGACCGTCATGTTGCGGCCGATCTCGCCCAACCCGCCCAGTGCGACGACGCGCAGACCGTTCTTGGCCAGCTTCTGCGGCGCCGACAGTTCGAGGTGTGGGTGGCTCATGGGCTGCAGGCTACCGGCGATCGGCCGAGTCCCGTGCACCGCCCAACTTGGGGTGCCCCGACCCGGCGTGTGAGGCCTGGGACTGGAGTGACACCTGTGTAGATTCGCCACCATGGCGACCCGTACGTCTTCCCCACCGGCGTCGCGGAACAAGGGCACCTCCAAGCCGGCTGCACGCGCCGGCTCGAAGGCGTCCGGATCCTCGGCCCGGTCGTCCGGCAGCCAGTCCCGTAGCAAGCCCGCGCCGAAGGGTCGGTCGACTGCGAAGTCGAAGCGCCCCGCACCGCGAGCCGTCCGCAACGGCACTGGCCCCATTGCTGCGCTCGGACTCGCCCTCGGGCGCGGTGTCGCCGCGGTCTGGCTCGGTGTCGCCCACGTCCTGGGTGCCACGGTCCGCAAGGTCGGGCACACCGCCCGGGAGCTCGAGCCCGAGCACCGGCGCGACGGGGCCGGGCTGTTCCTGATCGGCGCGGCGGTCGTGGTGGCCGCCGCCGTCTGGTGGCAGCTCCCCGGCGGGGTCGGCGACGCCGTGCGCACCGTCGTGAACGGCTCGGTCGGGCTGCTCGGCTGGTTCGTCCCGCTGCTGCTCTGCTTCGTGGCCTGGCGCAACCTGCGCAACCCGGAGAGCAACGGGCCCGCCGGCCGCCAGATCATCGGCTGGGCCGCGCTGCTGTTCGGCGTGCTCGGCCTGGTGCACATCGCCAACGGCATGCCGCGCCCGCTGCGCGGGAACACCGAGGACCTCCAGCAGGCCGGCGGTGCCATCGGCTTCGTGATCTCGTCGCTGTTCATGGACCTGCTGCGCAGCACCCTGGTCGTCGTACCCCTGCTGGTGCTGCTCGCGGTCTTCGGCGTCCTGGTGATCACCGGCACGCCGGTCTACCAGGTCCCCGTCCGGCTCGCCGAGCTGCGCGACAAGCTCCTCGGGCGTACGCCGCCCGAGCCCGAGCTGCCCGCCGAGGAGGAGACCGCGCCGCTCAAGCGCTCCCGTCCCCGCCGCCGCGTGGGCTCGATGACCGACGCCGCCACCGACCCGGCGGACGTCGACCCGGACCTGGGCGACCAGCCCTACGACACCCCGGTGCTCGAGGACCGGGCGTTCAGCCGCCGCAAGGCCAAGACGCCCGTCGAGGTCCCCGAGCAGGCCGAGGCACCCGCGGACGAGAAGCTCGAGGCCCCGCCGCACACCCCGCTGCCGGCCCGCGTCGAGCAGCTCGCGCTGTCCGGCGACATCACCTACTCGCTCCCCGCCAACGAGACCCTCAAGTCCGGGTCGGTCCACAAGGCCCGGTCCCAGGCCTCCGACGCGGTCGTCGCCCGGCTCACCGAGGTGCTCGAGCAGTTCGACATCGACGCCCAGGTCACCGGCTACACCCGCGGCCCGACGGTCACCCGCTACGAGGTCGAGCTCGGCCCCGCGGTCAAGGTGGAGAAGGTCACCGCGCTCGGCAAGAACATCGCCTACGCGGTGGCGTCCGCCGACGTCCGGATCCTGTCCCCGATCCCCGGCAAGTCCGCGATCGGCATCGAGATCCCGAACGTCGACAAGGAGATCGTCTCGCTCGGCGACGTGCTCCGCTCGGGCAACGCCCGCAACGACCACCACCCGATGATCGTCGGCCTCGGCAAGGACGTCGAGGGCGGCTTCGTGGTCGCGAACATGTCGAAGATGCCGCACCTGCTGGTCGCCGGCGCGACCGGCTCCGGCAAGTCGTCGTTCGTGAACTCGATGATCACCTCGATCCTGATGCGCTCGACCCCCGACGAGGTGCGGATGATCCTGGTCGACCCCAAGCGGGTCGAGCTGAACATCTACGAGGGCGTGCCGCACCTGATCACGCCGATCATCACGAACCCGAAGAAGGCCGCCGAGGCGCTGAACTGGGTCGTCCGCGAGATGGACATGCGCTACGACGACCTCGCCGCCTTCGGGTTCCGGCACGTCGACGACTTCAACAAGGCCGTCCGGGCGGGCAAGGTCAAGGTCCCGCCGGGCAGCGAACGGGTGCTGGCGCCGTACCCGTACCTCCTGGTGGTCGTCGACGAGCTCGCCGACCTGATGATGGTCGCCCCGCGCGACGTCGAGGACGCGGTCGTCCGGATCACCCAGCTCGCCCGGGCCGCCGGCATCCACCTGATCCTGGCGACCCAGCGGCCCTCGGTCGACGTCGTCACCGGCCTGATCAAGGCCAACGTGCCCTCACGCCTGGCCTTCGCGACCTCGTCGCTGGCCGACTCGCGGGTCATCCTCGACCAGCCGGGCGCCGAGAAGCTCGTCGGCCAGGGCGACGGGCTGTTCCTGCCGATGGGCGCCGGCAAGCCGGTCCGCGTGCAGGGCTCGTGGGTCACCGAGGCCGAGATCAACCAGGTCGTCGCGCACTGCAAGCAGCAGCTGCAGCCCACCTACCGCGACGACGTGACCGCCCCGGCGGCCGCCAAGCGGGACCTGGACGACGACATCGGCGACGACCTGGACCTCGTGGTGCAGGCGATCGAGCTGGTCGTCTCCACGCAGTTCGGGTCCACCTCGATGCTGCAGCGCAAGCTCCGGGTCGGCTTCGCCAAGGCGGGCCGGCTGATGGACATCCTCGAGAGCCGTGGCGTGGTCGGGCCGAGCGAAGGCTCCAAGGCCCGCGACGTGCTCATCAAGCCCGACGACCTCGACGCCGTGATCGCCACCTTGCAGGAGGGGGAGCAGTGAGCGCAGCCATGCCCCGACCGTCCGACCTCGACCACCGGGACACCGGGACGAACGGCCACGACGACACCGTCGTGGCCGGGACCCCGGTCGTCGTACGCCGCAACGCCGGCCTCGCCGCGCTGGTCGGCGCCGGCGCCTCGGCGATCGCCATCGCCTACCTGTGGCGGGCCACCCAGTCCGCCGCGCCGCTCGACTGGGCACTCTGCCTGGTGATGGCGGCCGTCGCCGGGATGTACCTCGCGCACCTCGTCGACGCCCGCACCCCGCTGCTGGTCGCCGACGACCTCGGGGTCCGCATCCGGCTGGGCAACCAGTGGCGCGGGCTGCCCTGGGACGCGGTGGACCGCGTCGTCGTGCAGCCCCGCCGCGGGCTGTTCCGCGACGGGCGGCTGGTGTTCGCGCCGCACAGCCTGTCCCGCGCCCTCGACGGCCTCGAGCCGCGCGGCCGCCGGGCGGCCACCCTGAACCAGAAGATGTACGGCGCCGCGCTGGCCGTCCCGATGGGCCTGACCACCCGCGTCTCCGCGCACGGCCAGGAGCTCGCCGACGGCCTCGCGGCACTCGCGCACGGCCGCGCCGACGTGGTCGTCGTGACCCCGACCCCCGAACCGACCCCCGAGCCGACCGCCGACCCGGCGCCTCTGGCGGCCTCCCGGGCGGCCGAGCCGGCCCCGCGGGTGGCCGAGCCGGCGCCTCTGGCGGCCTCCCCGGTGACCGAGCCCGCCTCCCGGGTGGTCGAGCCTGTCGAGACCACTCCTGACACCGACACCGACACCGCCACCGACGCGGACCGTGCCCCGCGGCGCAGCCTGCTCGGCGGGATCGGGACGATCGTGTCCCGGGTCGCCAAGGGCCGAAGCCACGACCTGGACGCCGACCACGACGAGGACGCCCCCGACGAGCCGACCGAGGACGGGTCGGCCGAGCAGCCCGAGACCGAGCGGCCGGTCGCCCCGGCGGCCCGCTCCGCCGTGCCCCTGCGGGACACCCGCCCGGCGCTGCGTGCGCAGGTCACCCGGGACACCCCGGCGACCGTGCTCGGCAACGTGGCGCTGCACCCCGACCGGTACGACGCCGACGGCCGTCGCCGCACGCCGCTGCCCGAGGGCCGCCAGCTGCGCCGCCAGGGCAGCGTCGACCTGGAGTTCGAGGCGGCCCCGTCCGCGTCGGTCTTCGAGTCCGGCCGCGTCCGCCCGATCTCCACGCTCGGCGAGCCCGTCGACGCGCTGGTCATCGACGACTTCGTCACCGAGCCGGCCTACGACCCGGTGATCGGCCCCGAGCTGGCCGCCGCGCGCGTCCGGGTCGGGCTGAGCGTCGACGACCTGGCCGACCGGACCCGGATCCGCCCGCACGTGATCGAGTCCATCGAGGTCGACGACTTCGCGCCGTGCGGCGGGGACTTCTACGCCCGCGGCCACCTGCGCACGCTGGCGCGGGTGCTGGGCAAGGACCCGGCACCGCTGCTCCAGCAGTTCGACGACCGCTACGCGACCGCACCGATCAACGCCCGCCGGGTGTTCGAGGCCGAGCTGGCGACCGGGATGACCGGCAGCATGCGCAGCACCGTCGGCGGCCCGAACTGGGCGCTGCTGGTGGGGGTCGTCCTCGCCCTGGTGATGACCTGGGGTGTCGTGCGGCTGTTCGCGGCCGAGCCGGCCGAGCTGCTGCAGAACCCGACCCCGGTGCTGAACGGGTCGGCCGGCGTCGGCGCCGCCGGCACCGGCCGCGCCGTGGCCCCCGCTCCCGCCGCCCAGCCGATCCGGCTCACGCTGGTCGGCGCGCAGGCCGGCTCCAAGGGCGTGGTGGTCCGCAACGGCTCGGGCGAGGTCGTCTGGGCCGGCGAGATCGTGCTCGGCGAGAAGCGCACCGTCGAGGCGGTCCCGCCCGTCAAGGTCACGGCCCGCGACGCCGGCGCCCTCGAGGCCCGGGTCAACGGCAAGGACCGGGGCTCCCTCGGCGAGCTGGGCCAGCCCGGCCGCCGTACGTTCCACCGGCCCGCCTCCCGCTGACCCGCCGCCCCGCCGACCCGGCGACCCCGGCGCAGGCGCCGGAGTCGCCGGGTCGGCGTCAGGGCTTGACGGCGAGGACCGGGCAGGCGGCGTCCAGCAGGACGCGCTGGGCCGTGGAGCCCATCAGCAGCTTGCCGACGGGGGAGCGCCGGCGCAGCCCGATCACCACGAGCTCGGCGCGCTGCTCCCTGGCCACCCGGAGGATCTCCTCCGAGGCGTCGAGCCCACGCATCGTGTGCACGACCAGGTGGTCCAGGCCGGCCAGCCGCTCCTCGAGCGCGGACAGCTGCTCGTCGTCGACGTACCGCTGGTCGACGGTGGCGTCGCCCCGGGAGGTGTTCACCACCACCAGCAGCGTGCGCCGCGACCGGGCCTCGGCCATCGCGTGCTCGAGGGCGGTCTCGCCCTCCTTCGTCGGGACGTAGCCCACCACGACGCTCATCGGGTGCTCACCTTCTCCTGGTCCTCGGTGCGGTCGGACGGGGCGTCCGGTCCGCCGGGGGTACGGCGCCGGCCGGCGACCCGGCGGGCCAGCGGCCAGACGAGCACGAGCGCCACGACGACGTACACCACGACCGCGACCGGCTCGGACCACAGCCCGGAGACGTGCCCGTCGGAGAGCTGCAGCGAGGTGCGCAGCTGCTTCTCCAGGCGCGGGCCGAGGATCACCCCGAGCACCAGCGGCAGCACCGGCAGCCCGAAGCGCCGCATCATGAACCCGAGGACGCCGAGCACCAGCAGGATCGCCAGGTCGAACGCCTGCAGGTTGACCGAGTAGGCGCCCAGCGTCGCGAAGAACACGATGCCGGCGTAGAGGTAGGGCCGCGGGATCTGCAGCAGCCGCGCCCAGGCCGGGGCGAGCGGCAGGTTGATCACCAGCAGCAGGGTGTTGCCGATGAACAGGCTGGCGATCAGCGCCCAGACCAGCTGCGGCTCCCGGTCGAAGAGCAGCGGGCCGGGCTGGATGCCGTACTGGGTGAACGCCGCCAGCATCACGGCCGCGGTGGCGTTCGTGGGCAGGCCCAGGGAGAGCATCGGGACGAGCGTGCCGGCCGCGGAGGCGTTGTTCGCCGCCTCGGGACCCGCGACGCCCTCGATGGCGCCGTGCCCGAACTCCTCGGGGTGCTTGGAGAGCCGCTTCTCGGTCACGTAGGACAGGAACGTCGGGATCTCCGCGCCGCCGGCCGGCATCGCGCCGAACGGGAAGCCGAACGCGGTGCCGCGCAGCCAGGGCTTCCAGGACCGCTTCCAGTCCTCCTTGCCCATCCACGGCTGCCCGACGGGGATCACGTGCGCCGCCGTACGACGCAGGTGCGCGGCCACCCACAGCGCCTCGCCGACGGCGAAGATCGCCACCGCGACGACGACCACGTCGATGCCGTCCACGAGCAGCGGGAGGCCGAAGGTCAGCCGCTGCTGCCCGGAGAGCGGGTCGGTGCCGACCAGGCCGATCGTCAGGCCCAGGCCGAGCGCGCAGAAGCCGCGCAGCCGCGAGGAGCCGAGCACCGCGGTGACCGCGAGCAGCGACAGGATCATGATCGCGAAGTAGCTCGGGTTGCCGAGGCTGACCGCGAACTTCACCACGAGCGGCGCCAGCACGACGAGCAGCACGGTGCCGATGGTGCCGGCGATGAACGACCCGATGGCGGCCGTGGCCAGCGCCTGCGCGGCCCGTCCGGCCTTGGCCATCTTGTGCCCCTCGATGGCGGTGACCACCGACGAGGACTCACCGGGCGTGTTCAGCAGGATCGAGGTGGTCGAGCCGCCGTACATGCCGCCGTAGTAGATGCCGGCGAACATGATGAACGCGCTCTCCGGCGGCAGGGCGAAGGTGACCGGGAGCAGCAGCGCCACGGTCATCGCGGGGCCGAGGCCCGGCAGCACGCCGACGGCGGTGCCGAGCAGCACCCCGATGAGGGCGTAGAGCAGGTTCTCCGGCGTCAGCGCCGTGGCGAACCCGCCCATCAGGGAGGACCAGACGTCCATCAGAGCACCCCTTCCAGCACGCCGGCGGGCAGGTGGATGCCCAGGCCGAGGTAGAAGCCGTAGAACGTGACCAGCGAGAGGGCCACCGAGATCAGCGCGTCGCGGACGTAGTGCCGGCTGCCCAGGGACCAGGCGCAGCCGAAGAACAGCATCGCGCCGGAGACCACCCAGCCGAGCACGTCGATGAGCAGCACGTTGGCCACGAAGACCCCGAGCAGGGGCAGCACCACCCGCCACTCGGTGGGGGCCGTCAGGTCGACGTCCTCCCCCTCCTCGGCGACCCCGCGGCCGCCGCGGAGCACGTCGAGGGCCAGCGCCACCGCGCAGACCAGGAGCAGGACGGCGACGGCGAGCGGGAAGGCCTGGGGGCCGACCCGGTCCGACTCGGTGGTGGGCGCGTCCATCCGGAGCGCGTCGACGAGGACCACCAGGCCGACCACCCCGAGCAGGAGGGCGACCCCCAGCTCGGGGCGGGCGGCGAGCCGTCCGCGCGAGGGCGAGACGGCCTGGCTCATGCCAGCCCCAGCTCGCTCAGGGTGTCCGCGACCCGCTTGTCCTGCTCGGTGAGGAACGCGCCGAACTGGTCGCTGGTCTGGAACGCGTCGGCCCAGCTGTTGGCCTTGAGGGCGTCCTTCCACTCCTGGGTCTCGTGCATCTTCTGGAAGATGCCGACCAGGCGCTCCTTCTCGGCGTCGGTGATGCCGGGGGGTGCCACGACGCCGCGCCAGTTGGTGAAGACCAGGTCGATGCCGGCCTCCTTGAAGGTCGGGGCGTCGATGTCGTCGATCCGCTCGTCGCCGCTGGTGGCCAGCACCCGGATGTCGCCGTTGGCGATCTGGTCCTTGAACTCGCCAGCGCCGGAGGTGGCGACGTCGACCTTCGAGCCGAGGATCGCCGGGAGCAGGTCGCCGCCGCCGTCGTACTGCACGAAGTTGACCTTCTTGGGGTTGATGCCGACGGCCTGGGCCAGCTGCATCGGCAGCAGGTGGTCCGGCCCGCCGGGCGAGGAGCCGCCGCCGACGCTGATCGAGCCCGGGTCGGCCTTCCAGGCGGTGACCAGGTCGTCGATGGTCTTGAACGGGGAGCCCTTCGGCACCATCACGGCGCCGTACTCCTCGATGAGGCGGGCGATCGGGGTGGTCTCCGCGAGCGTGGCCTTGGAGTTGTTGGTGTAGCTCGCGCCCACCACGCCGAGGCCCATCAGCATCGTCAGGTCGGCGTTGCCCTTCTCGTTGACGGTGCGGGCCAGGCCCACGGTGCCGCCGGCGCCCTCGAGGTTGAACACCTCGGTGCCGGACGTGATCTCGTCGTCCTCCATCACCTTGGCCGCGGTGCGCGCGGTGATGTCGTAGCCGCCGCCGGGGGTGTTGGGGACCATGATGCGCAGGTCGCTGAGCGGCTGGCCGGCGTCGGCGGCGCTGTCGCCGCCGCTGCTGTCGGTCACGCCGCAGGCGGAGGCGACGAGGGCGAGGCCGGCCACGAGGGCGGCGCCGCCCGCCGGGCGCAGCAGTCGGTGGGAGGTTCGGGGCAGACGCATGGTGGATCCTCTCGTGCGTCGGTGGTTCACGGGTGTCGTGGTGAACCCTGGCCCGCCGGTGTGAGCGCCGTCACCGTTGCGGACTCAACGGACGTTGTGGTCATTGTGGTCACGGACACACGGGGCGCGACGAGTGCCATCCTGGACCCGTGCTTCCCCCGGCGAGACGACGCGAGATGACCCTGGCGGGGCAGTACCTCCTGCTCCAGGTGCTCGTGGTGCTCGTGGTGCTGCTCGCGGTCGGCGCCATCTCGGTGGCCCAGACCGCCCGCACGTTCGAGCGCAGCGAGGTGCGGCCGGCGCTGAGCGCCGCCGAGAACCTCGCGGCCAACCCGGTGGTGCGCGAGACGATCGCGACCGCGCAGCCCTACGACCGGTCCGGGCTGGCCTCGGTGGCCGAGTCGTCGCGGACCAACTCCGGGTCCACCTCGGTGCTGCTCGCCAACACCGCGCGGCTGGTGCTGGTCTCCTCCGACCCCACCCAGGTGGGGGACCGGGTCGTGACCGGGCCGAGCCGGGCGCTGGCCGGTGCCTCCTGGACCGGCACCCGCGACGTGTCCGGGCGGACCGTGGTCGTCGCCCAGGCACCGGTGTACGCCGAGCGGACCGGCGAGGTGGTCGGGATGGCCGAGATCGGCCGCGAGGTCCCGTCGCTGTGGAGCCGGATCGGTGACGTGGTGCCCAACCTGCTGGTCTACCTCGGGGTGGCCAGCGTCCTCGGCCTCGGCGGCTCGCTGCTGCTCTCGCGCCGGGTCAAGCGGCAGACCCTGGGGATGGAGCCGACCGAGATCGCCGGGCTGGTGGAGCACCGCGAGGCGCTGGTGCACGGCGTCAAGGAGGGCGTGATCGCCATCGACGAGCAGCAGCGGGTCACCGTGGTCAACGACTCGGCGCGCCGGCTGCTCGGGCTGCCGCTCGACGGGGTCGGCCACCGGCTCGACGAGCTCGCGCTCGACCACGAGCTGGTCGAGGCGCTCACCAGCAGCCAGCCCGACCCGGACCGGCTGGTGCTGGTCGGCGACCGGGTGCTGGCCCTGAACCGCCGCCCGATGCGCTCCCACGGCCAGGTGATCGGCTCCGTGACCACGCTGCGCGACCGCACCGAGCTGTCCGCCCTGGAGCGCGAGCTGGGCACCAGCCGGGCCACCAGCGACACGCTCCGCGCGCAGACCCACGAGTTCGCCAACCAGCTGCACACGATCAGCGGGCTGCTGCAGCTCGAGGAGTACGACGAGGTGATGCGGTTCGTCGACGGGGTCCGGCTGAGCCGCAGCTCGCTGTACGACGAGGTCACCTCCCGGATCGACGACGCGACGGTCGCGGCGCTGCTGATCGCCAAGGCGAGCCTCGCCGCCGAGCGCGGCGTGGAGCTGCGGCTGGACCCCGCCTCCTGCGTCGGCAAGGTGTACGGCGCCCTGGCGCGCGACCTCACCACGGTCGTCGGCAACCTGGTCGACAACGCGCTGGACGCCGTGAGCACCTCGGAGCAGCCGCGGGTCGACGTACGCGTGGTGGGTGAGGGGGACGCGATCACCGTTACCGTCGCGGACACCGGGCCCGGGGTGCCGGACACCGAGGCGGTGTTCCGGCAGGGCTGGACCACCAAGGCCGGCTCGGGCGCCGGCGACGGGGGCCGCGGCTTCGGTCTCGCGCTGACCCGGCTGGTCTGCCGGCGCCGCGGCGGCGACGTGCGGGTGCACAACGAGGGCGGCGCGGTCTTCACAGCGACCCTGCCGACCGGGACCGACGGGCCCGACGGGGACGAGGAGGACGCGTGATCGAGGTCCTGGTCGTCGACGACGACTTCATGGTCGCCCGGATCCACACCGGGTTCGTCGAGCGGACGCCCGGCTTCCGGGTCACCGGCGTCGCGCACACCGGGGCGGACGCGCTGGCCCAGGCCGAACGGCTGCAGCCCGACCTGGTGCTGCTCGACGTCTACCTGCCGGACGTGTCCGGTCTGGACCTGCTGGGCGCCCTGCGTGAGGCCGCCCCGGAGGTCGACGTGCTGGTGATCTCCGCGGCCCGGGAGGCCGACACCGTGCGGCGGGCGTTGCGCGGCGGGATCGTGCACTACCTGATGAAGCCGTTCACCTACGACGACCTGCGGGTCCGCCTCGAGCACTACGAGCAGGCCTACATCGGGCTGCCCGGCGAGGAGACCGACCAGGCGGCCGTCGACCGGGTGTTCGGGGTGCGCGGCAGCGACAAGCGGCTGCCCAAGGGGTTCAGCCCGGAGACCCTGCGGCTGGTCGAGGACTCGCTGCGCCAGGAGACCACCGACCTCTCCGCGGCCGAGGCGGCCAACCTGCTCGGGATCTCCCGGGTCAGCGCCCGGAGGTACCTCGAGCACCTGACCGAGACCGGCAAGGTGGAGGTCAGCCTGCGCTACGGCGAGGTCGGCCGCCCGGAGCGCCGCTACGCCTGGCGGTGACCGGTTCGCGGTCTGGGCCGCCGGACCGTCATACTCGGTGACGGTTATGACTGCTACCCCTGACGCCCTGGCCCCCCCTCACCACCGTCGCGCTGGTGACGCTCGGCTGCGCCCGCAACGAGGTCGACTCCGAGGAGCTGGCCGGACGGCTCGAGGCGGGCGGCTTCCGCCTGGTCGACGATCCCGAGGACGCGGACACCGTGATGGTGAACACGTGCGGCTTCGTCGAGGCGGCCAAGAAGGACTCCGTCGACACCCTGCTGGCCGCCTCCGACCTCAAGGCCGAGGGGACCACCAAGGCGGTCGTCGCGGTCGGCTGCATGGCCGAGCGCTACGGCAAGGACCTCGCCGAGTCGCTGCCGGAGGCCGACGCCGTGCTGGGCTTCGACGACTACCCGGACATCGCCGCCAAGCTGCGCTCGATCCTGGCCGGTGAGAAGCACCACCCGCACACCCCGCAGGACCGGCGCCGGCTGCTGCCGATCACGCCGAGCGAGCGCGGCTCGGCGGCCGACGCGGTCGTCGTACCCGGGCACACGATCTCCGCCCCCGACCTACCCGTCGGTGCGGCCCCGGACTCCGGCCCCCGTGCCGTACGTCGCCGGCTGGACGGCGGGCCGATGGCGCCGCTGAAGCTGGCCAGCGGCTGCGACCGGCGCTGCTCGTTCTGCGCGATCCCGTCGTTCCGCGGCTCGTTCGTGTCGCGCCGGCCCAGCGACGTGCTGCACGAGGCCCGGTGGCTCGGCGAGCAGGGCGTCAAGGAGCTGTTCCTGGTCAGCGAGAACTCCACGTCCTACGGCAAGGACCTCGGCGACCTGCGGCTCCTCGAGACGCTGCTGCCCGAGCTCGCCGCGGTCGAGGGCGTCGAGCGGGTCCGGGTGTCCTACCTGCAGCCCGCCGAGACCCGGCCCGGCCTGGTCACCGCGATCGCGTCCACCCCCGGCGTCGCCGCCTACTACGACCTGTCCTTCCAGCACGCGTCGAACGCCGTGCTGCGCCGGATGCGGCGCTTCGGCGACCCGGAGAGCTTCCTCGGGCTGATCGAGCAGATCCGCACGCAGGCGCCGCTGGCGGGCATCCGCTCCAACGTGATCGTCGGCTTCCCCGGCGAGACCGAGGACGACCTGAACACGCTGTGCGACTTCCTGGTCGACGCCCGGATGGACGTGGTCGGCGTGTTCGGCTACTCCGACGAGGACGGCACCGAGGCCGCGGCGTACGACGGCAAGCTCGACGAGGACGAGATCCGCGACCGCACCGAGCACGTGACGCGGCTGGTCGAGGAGCTCACCTCCCAGCGCGCCGAGGACCGGATCGGCGAGCGGGTCGAGGTGCTGCTGGAGTCCCTGGCCGAGGCCGGCGACGAGGCGGAGGGCCGAGCGGTCCACCAGGGCCCGGAGGTGGACGGTACGACGACCGTGGCCGGCCTGCCCGCGGACGCCAGGGTCGGCGACATCGTCAGCGCGCTGGTCGTCGCCTCGGACGGTGCGGACCTCGTCGCCGAGGTGACCGCGTGACCCAGGCGCCCGAGCACAAGCCGACCAACTGGAACCTCCCCAACGCGCTGACCACGCTGCGGATCGTGATGGTGCCGTTCTTCGGCTGGGCGCTGCTCGTCGACGACGGCTCGTCGGTGCTGTGGCGGTGCATCGCCTGGCTGCTGTTCGCGGTGGCGATGATCACCGACAAGGTCGACGGCGACATCGCCCGCAGCCGCAACCTGGTCACGAACTTCGGCAAGATCGCCGACCCGATCGCGGACAAGGCGCTGACCGGGATGGCGTTCGTCGGACTGTCCGTCATCGGCGACATCTGGTGGTGGGTGACGATCCTGGTGCTGGTCCGCGAGTGGGGGATCACCCTGCTGCGGCTCTGGGTGATCCGGCACGGCGTGATGGCCGCCGGCCGCGGCGGCAAGCTCAAGACGGTGCTGCAGACCTTGGCCCTGGGCCTGTTCATCCTGCCGATCCGGATCCTCCAGGACGACTGGGGCGTGGCCGGCGACGTGCTCTGGGGCCTCGCGGTCGTGCTGATGGTCGCCGCGGTGACGCTGACCGTGGTCACCGGCCTGGACTACGTCGTGAAGGCGCTCGCCGTCCGTCGCGACGGCCGGTCCTCGGTCGGCACCAGCTGATCCGACCGGACGTGGTCGTCGTCGACCCGGGTCCCAGTTCACCCCGACCCGGGTCTGAGTTCATGTCGACCCGGGTCTGAATGCATGTCGACCCGGGTCTGAGCGCACCCCGACCCGGGTCCCAGTTCATGTCGACCCGGGTCTGAGTGCACGTCGACCCGGGTCGGGGTGAACCAAGGCCCGGGTCGAGGTCACATAAGGCCCGGGTCGGGGTGAACCAAGGCTCGGGTCGAGATCACATAAGGCCCGGGTCGGCGGGGGCCCGGAGGCCCGGGTCGGTCAGTGGTCGGCGCGGGTGGCCCTCGTGCCTCCGCCGTCGCGGCCCTCGGCCCGCTCGAGCTGGTTGGCCGCGCCGACCAGCGTCAGGTGCGAGAACGCCTGCGGGAAGTTGCCGATGAAGCGCCGTGCCCCGACGTCGTACTCCTCGGAGAGCAGGCCCACGTCGTTGGGGAGCTCCAGCAGCCGCTGCATCAGCGCGTGCGCGTCGTCGAGCCGGCCCGCGTGCACGTAGGCCTCGACCAGCCAGAACGAGCAGGCCAGGAACGGGTGCTCGTCGCCGGGGAGCCCGTCGACGCCGGACCCGGTGCGGTAGCGCAGCAGCAGCCCGTCGCGCATCAGGTCCTCCTCGACGGCCTTGATGGTGCCGAGCATCCGCGGGTCGTCGCCCTCGATGAAGCCGACGTCGGAGAGCACCAGCAGCGAGGCGTCGACCTCGTCGGTGTCGTAGTGCTGGGTGAAGGTGTTGCGACCCGGGTCGTAGCCGTGGGCGAGCACCTCGTCGCGGACCTTTTCGCGCAGCGTCCGCCACTCCTCGACCGGGCCGTCGAGGCCGTGCCTCTCGACCGCGGCGATGGCCCGGTCGAAGGCGACCCACACCATCACCCGGGAGTGCGTGAACCTCCGCTGCGGGCCGCGGATCTCCCACAGCCCGTTGTCGGGCTCGTCCCAGTGCCGGGCGAGCTCCTCGATGAGCACCCGCTGCAGCGACCAGGAGTCCGCGTCCTCCTCGGCGCCGAGGGAGCGGGCCATCTCCAGGGCGATCATCACCTCGCCGAGCACGTCGGTCTGGCGCTGCCTCACCGCGCCGTTGCCGACGCGTACGGGGGTGGAGCCGGCGTAGCCCGGGAGGTGGTCGAGCGTGCGCTCCTCGAGCTCCCGGCCGCCGTCCACGGCGTACATGATCTGCAGGTCCTGGGGGTCACCGGCCGCCGCGCGCAGCAGCCAGCTGCGCCACAGCAGCGCCTCCTCGTCGTACCCCGACTCCAGCAGCGCCTCGAGCGTCAGCGAGGCGTCGCGCAGCCAGCAGTACCGGTAGTCCCAGTTGCGCTCGCCGCCGAGCTCCTCGGGCAGCGACGTGGAGACCGCCGCGACGATGCCGCCGGTGCCGCCGTGGGTGAGCAGCCGCAGGGTCACGAGGGAGCGCACCACGTGGTCACGGTAGGGCCCCTCGTAGGTGCACTTCGCGACCCAGGCCTCGGACCTGGCGATGGTCTCCTCGATCCGGGACTCGTACGCGACCGGTTCGGGCAGCGGGTGGTGGGAGGGCACCCAGGTGGTGGAGAACGTCATCTCCTCGCCGGCGTGCACGTCGAACTCGTCCACGTGCCGGCCGTCCTCGGCGACCGGCAGCCGGTGCCCGCGCAGGATCAGCCGGTCCGGGCCCGCGACCGCGGTGATCACCTCGGCGCCGTGCATGTCCTGACGGCGCACCCAGGGCCGGATCTTCCCGTAGCCGAGCCGGACGATCCACTCGTGCCGCATCGTGACCGTGCCCTCCAGGCCGATCACCCGGCGGACGATGTCGGCGCGGTGGTCGCCGATCGGCATCAGGTCCAGGATCGTCACGGCTCCGGTGCCGGTGCGCCACGTGGTCTCGAGCACCGCGCTGTCCCCGACGTAGCGACGGCTGCACTCCGCCCCGGCGTCCTTCGGGCCGAGCAGCCAGCGCCCGTGCTCCGGGCCGCCGAGGAGCGCGGCGAAGCAGGCGGGGGAGTCGAAGCGGGGCAGGCACAGCCAGTCGACCGACCCGTCCTTGCCGACCAGCGCGGCCGTGCCCGTGTCGCCCAGCACCGCGTAGTCCTCGATCGGGAGAGCCATGCCGTCACCGTAGCCGTGGCTACCATGCACCCTGTGGAGGAGACCCTCGCGGCGCAGGTGCACGCCGCCCTGCTGGCCCGCGGGGAGACCGTCGCCAGCGCCGAGTCGCTGACCGGTGGGGCGCTCGGGGACCGGCTGTCCTCGACCCCGGGCGCGAGCGCGACCTACCGCGGCGGCGTGGTGTCCTACGCCACCGACGTGAAGCAGGCGCTGCTCGGGGTGAGCGACGAGCTGGTGGCGACGTACGGCGTGGTGTCGGCGCAGTGCGCCCGGCAGATGGCCGAGGGGGTGCGGGCGCTGGTGGGGGCCGACTGGGCGGTCAGCACCACGGGAGTGGCCGGCCCGCAGCTCCAGGAGGGCAAGCCGGCCGGCACGGTGCACGTCGGCCTGGCCGGCCCGCGCGGGACCACCAGCGTCGAGCTGCACCTGGCCGGCGACCGGCGCGAGATCCGGACCCGGAGCTGCCACGAGGCACTCGCCGCGCTGCTAGGTTCGCTCACAGCGCAGTGAGGTTTTGCGGTGTTGGGTGTCGGGAAGTTTTCCCGGACCGGTAGCGTTGGGACCCAAGGAACGCAAGCGAGCCTCAGGAAGGAGCAGCCCGTGGTGATCTTCCGCCGCCTGCTCGGTGAGGTTCTCCGTGCGCAGCGGATGCGCCAGGGCCGCACTCTTCGCCAGGTGTCCGCCGACGCGCGGGTCAGCCTGGGCTACATCTCCGAGATCGAGCGGGGCCAGAAGGAAGCGTCCTCCGAGCTGCTCGCCTCGATCTGCTCGGCGCTCGACGTGCCGCTCTCGGAGATCCTCTCCGAGGTCAGCGACGCGGTCGCGCTCGAGGAGGCTGCTCTCGCGATGCAGCTCGACAGCGTCCGGGTCGACGCCACCAGCCTCCGCCCGGCCCGCACCGAGGCCGGTCGCCCCGGCGACGTGGTGGCCTCCGCCGCCTGACCGGCCGCTCCGGCTCAGCCGGGGCTGCTGGCGGTCGCCCACACCCGGCGACGGGCGTCGTGGTGCCGCAGGCTGCGCACGCCCTCGTCGCGGAACGACAGCAGGGCCGGGTCGTCGCCCGGGTCCAGGGTGACGGCCTCCTCCCACATCGCCCGCTCGTCGAGCCGCCAGTCCGGCCGCTCGACAACCTCGACGCCGGTGAAGCCGGCCGCGACCAGCCCGCCGCGCAGGTCGACCGCGCGCAGGCCCGCGGGCTGGGTCTCGTCGTCGGGGTCGACGACCTCCCAGCAGGTCAGCACGACCCGTCCTCCGGGGCGCAGGACCCGGGCCAGCTCGGCGTACGCCCGCGCCGGGTGCTCGGCGAACTGGATCGAGTCGACGACCATCACCGCGTCGACCGAGGAGTCCTCGATGCGGGTCGCCTCGAGCGTGCCGACCTCGAAGTCGCCCTCCCGCCCGAGCCCGTGCGCCTGGGTGCGCGCCTGCCGGACCGCCTCGGCGGAGAAGTCCACGCCGACCAGCCGGGCGCCGGTGCGCTGCGCCACCTCGAGGCCGTAGCCGCCGCGCCCGCAGGCCAGGTCGAGCAGCAGGTCGCCGGGGGAGAGCCGCAGCGCGTCGGTGACGTCGGCGAGGCCGTCCCAGGTCAGCAGGCTGGTGGACTGCAGGTGCTGCGGCAGGCCCAGGTGCCGGCGCTCGACCTCGTCCTTGACGGGGCTGTGCCGCATGTCGGCGTACCACTGGTCGAAGTAGGCCGCGCGCTCCGAGGTGCTCATCGGGACACCGTAGGGGGCGGCTGGCAGGCCGGGCACCAGTACGTCGCCCGCTCCTGGCCCTCGGGGCCCTGCAGGTCGACCCGGATGCGGGTGCCGCAGCGCCGGCACGGCTGCTTGTCACGGCGGTAGACCCAGGTCTGCTTGCCGCGGCGGGTGTCGCCGGTGAGGGTCTGCTCGACGCGGTTCTTGTTCGCCTCCAGCGCCGTGCGGGCCCGCCGCACCAGCCGGGGCAGGTCGGGGACCTCGCAGACCGGGAGCCGCGGGTGCGCGCCGGCCAGGAAGCACAGCTCGTTCTTGTACAGGTTGCCGATCCCGGCCAGGTTGCGCTGGTCGAGGAGGGCGTCGGCCACCGGGCGCGACGGGTCGGACCGCAGCCGGCGCAGTGCCTCGGCCTCGTCCCAGTCGGGGCCGAGCAGGTCGGGACCGAGGTGGCCCACCACGGTGTCCTCGGCGTCCCGGGCCACCACCTCGACGACGCCCAGGGCGAACCCGACGGCGGTCCACTCCTCGGTGCGCAGCACGACCCGGGCCTCGTGGGCGGGACGGCGCCACCCGGTGCCGGGCCGGTAGAGGTGCCAGGAGCCCTCCATCTTGAGGTGCGTGTGCAGGCTGTGGTCCGGGCCGATCCGGGTGAGCAGGTGCTTGCCGCGCGCCACGGTCGCCTGCACGGTCCGCCCGGACAGGTCGAGGGTCGCGTGCGCGGGCACCCGGAAGTCGGTCTCCAGCAGGACCTGCCCGCTCAGCGCCTTGTCGAGGTGCAGCGCGGTGCGCCAGACGGTGTCGCCCTCGGGCATCAGCCGGCCGTCCAGTGCGGCGGCCGGTCCAGCGACCCCGGCAGCCGGGTGGCGGCGTCCCCCCGGGCGGCGTTCACCTGGAACTGGGTGAGGAACAGCGAGGTGGCCAGGTCCGCTCCGGCGAGGTCGGCGCCCCGCAGGTCGGCGCCGATCAGGTCGGCCAGCGACAGGTCGGCGTCCCGGAGGTCCGTAGCCACGAGGAGCGCCCCGCGCAGGTCGCAGCGGCGCAGGTCCGCCCCGCGGAGCCGGGCCCCGGCCAGGTCGGCGCCGTGACGGTCCGGACCGTCGCCGCGGACCAGCCCGCTGACCCGGCGCAGCAGCCCGGCGACCCCGCCGCGGTGGGCGTCCACGTCCAGCGCCGCGAGGTCGTCGGGGCCGAGCGCGGTGAGGGCCAGCGTGGCGTCGTACGCGGTGCGGAGGTCGGGCGCCAGCGAGGGGGCGAGCGGCCGGGCGACGGTGAGGTACCAGAGCATCTCGTGCAGGGCCCGCATGGTGGCGAGGGCGCCGAACATCTGCGGGGCGGTCCCGGGGTGCGTGCGCCAGTCTCGGCCGGCGTAGGTGACCTGGGAGAGCTGCTGCCCGGCGCCGAAGCAGTCGTAGGTGGTGCAGCCGGGCATGCCGAGGTCCCGGAGCCGGTCGTGCACCGAGCAGCCGAGGTCGTCGGCGAGGTGCCGGCAGGGCTCCCCGGCGGCCTTGCCGAAGGCGAAGTCGGCGGACCGGGCGAACGACGTGGCGACGCAGCACAGCGCGAAGCACCGCGAGCAGTCGGCGCGCAGCTCGGGGGCGGCGGTCATCCGCGCAGCCTCAGGCCGCGCGGGGTGGCCACGAAGCCGGCGTCCTCCAGGGCTCGCCGCAGCGCGCTGGACCGCTCCCCGGTGCCGAGGATCGTCTCGCCGTCGGCCTTCTCGACCGTCAGCCGCCCCAGCGCCCCCTGGCGTACGGCGGTCGCGAGGGCCGCCATGGCCGGGGACAGCGCCTCGACGTCGTCGGTGAAGGTCAGCAGCGTCCGGCCGCCGCGCTCGACGTACACGCCGAGGTCGCCGTCGACGAGCACCACGAGCGCGCCGGCCTTGCGGCCGGGCCGGTGGCCCGTCCCGGGGGTGGCGTCGTCGGCCACCCGCTCGGGCCAGGGCAGCGCGGCGCCGTAGGGGTTCGCGGGATCGGTCGCGGCCAGCGCCACCGAGCGGACCTTGGCGTCGTCAGGGGCGTCACCGACCTCGCGCGAGAACGACCGCAGCCGGTCCACGGCGCCGGGCCCGCCGAACTGGGCCGCGCCGAGGGAGTTCACGAAGTAGCCGCGGCGGCACCGCCCGGAGTCCTCGAACGCGGAGAGCACCTTGTAGACGCCGGCGAAGCCGCCCGGCACGCGCTCGCTCATCACCGCTCCCCGGGTGACCACGCCGTGCCGCTCGAGGAGTCCCTCGGCGGACGCGTGCGCCCGGCGGGTGGCGTCCTCCTCGAGCTCGGGCAGCAGCGCCCAGCGGCCGGCCGTCGTCGGGGGGACCGGTGCGGGTCGGCAGGTCGGGGCGGCGCGGGCGGCCACCGGCGCGGGCCGTGCGGGCCCGCGGCGGGGGCCGGCGGGACCGGTGCGCGGTCCGTCCGCCGGACGTCAGCGCGCGCACCGGCGCGAGCGTGTCGTTGCTCAGCCGGCCGGCCCAGACCAGGTCCCACAACGCGGCCTCGAGCGCCTTGTCGTCACTGGCCCCGACGGCGTTCGAGAGCTGCCGGAAGAAGTACGCGCCGCCGCCGGCCAGCGCCTCGACGACCGCCTCGTGCAGCGGGGTGCCGTCGATCTCCTCCATCGGCACCCGGTCGGGCAGGGTCAGGTGCGCGGTGTCGGCGAGGTGCAGCGAGGCCCAGCCGTCGGTGCCGGGGAGCGTGCCGTGGCCGGCCCAGAGCACCTCGCCGCTGGCGGTCAGCTCGTCGAGCATCGAGGGCTGGTAGTCCACGACCCGGCTGCCGAGCACCAGTGGCTCCAGCGCGGAGGCGGGCACCGCGCACCCGGCGAGCTGGTCCACCACGGTCAGCACGCCGTCGACCCCGCGCAGGCGGCCGCCCACGTTCTGCCACACGGGCAGGAACCGGCCGAGCGTCGAGGGCTCGACGGGCTCGACCTCCTTGCGCAGCGCGGCCAGCGACCGGCGGCGCAGGCGGCGGAGCACCTCGGCGTCGCACCACTCGGCCCCTGCGCCGGCGGGCCGGAACTCGCCCTCCAGCACCCGGCCCTGGGCGGCCAGCCGGGACAGCGTCTGGGCCGCGACCGCGACGCCGAGGCCGAGGCGGGCGGCCACGTCGGCCGGGGTGAACGGGCCGTGCGTGCGGGCGAAGCGGGCGACCAGGTCGGCCAGCGGGTCCTCGACCGGCTCGGTGAACACCTCGGGGGTGCCGGGCGGCACGGGCACGCCGAGCGCGTCGCGCAGCCGGGCGACGTCCTCGACGGCGGTCCACCGCTCGGTCCCGCCCATCCGGACCGCGACGACCCGGCGCGCGTCGGCCAGCAGAGCCAGCCAGCCGGCTGCGTCGGCGCCCTCGACGGACCGCTCGGCGACCTCGGCGGTGGACAGCGGGCCGAGCAGCCGCAGCAGGTCGGCGACCCCCTCGGCGTCCCGGGCCCGCCGGTCCGGCGTCAGCCGCTGCAGCTCCTGCTCGAGCTCGGCGAGCACGTCGGGGTCGAGCAGCTCGCGCAGCTCGGCCCGGCCGAGCAGCTCGGCGAGCAGCCCCTGGTCCAGGGACAGCGCGGCGGCCCGGCGCTCGGCGACCGGGGAGTCGCCCTCGTACATGAACGCCGCGACGTAGCCGAACAGCAGCGACCGCGCGAACGGCGACGGCTGGGTGGTGGAGACCTCGACGACCCGGATCCTGCGCGAGGACAGGTCGCGCATCATCTGCAGCAGCGCCGGGACGTCGTACACGTCCTGGAGGCACTCGCGGACCGCCTCCAGCACGATCGGGAAGGACGGGTACTTGACCGCGACCTCGAGCAGCTGGGCGCTGCGCTGGCGCTGCTGCCACAGCGGCGAACGGCGTCCGGGGTCGCGGCGCGGCAGCAGCAGGGCGCGGGCCGCGCACTCGCGGAACCGGGACGCGAACAGCGCGGAGCCGCCCACCTCGGAGGTGACGATGTCCTCGATCTCGTCGGGCTCGAAGACCACCACGTCCGCGCCGGGCGGGTCCTGGTCGGTCTCCGGCACCCGCAGCACGATGCCGTCGTCGCCGGGCAGCGCCTGGGCGTCGATGCCGTAGCGCTCGCGCAGCCGCACCCCGATCGCCAGCGCCCACGGGGCGTGCACCTGGGCGCCGTAGGGCGAGTGGATCACGATCCGCCAGTCGCCGAGCTCGTCGCGGAACCGCTCGACGAGCACCGTCCGGTCGGTCGGCATGGTGCTGGTCGCCTCGCGCTGCTCGTCGAGGAAGGCCACCAGGTTGTCCGCGGCCCAGGTGTCCAGACCGGCGTCGGTGCAGCGCTTCTTGGCGTCCACCGTCGACATCGCGGTCAGCTCACGGGTGAACGCGCCGATCGCGGCACCGAGCTCGGCGGGCCGACCCAGCTGGTCGCCCTTCCAGAACGGCAGCCGTCCCGGCTGGCCCGGGGCGGGGGAGACCAGCACCCGGTCGTGGGTGATGTCCTCGATGCGCCACGACGTGGCACCGAGCGCGAACACGTCGCCGACCCGGGACTCGTAGACCATCTCCTCGTCGAGCTCGCCGACCCGGGAGGCCTTCTCCCCGACCAGGAACACCCCGAACAGGCCGCGGTCCGGGATGGTGCCGCCGCTGGTGACGGCCAGCCGCTGGGCCCCCGGGCGCGCGGTGAGCGTGCCGGCGACCCGGTCCCACACGACCCGCGGCCGCAGCTCGCGGAACTCGTCGGACGGGTAGCGGCCGCTGAGCAGGTCCAGCGTCGCGTCGTACGCCGAGCGCGGCAGCGTCGCGAACGGGGCCGAGCGGCGGACCAGCGTGAACAGCTGGTCCACGTCCCACTCGTCGACCGCCGTCGCGGCCACGACCTGCTGGGCCAGCACGTCGAGCGGGTTGGTGGGCACGTGCAGCGCCTCGATGGCACCCGTGCGCATCCGCTCCACGGCGACCGCGGTCTGCACCAGGTCGCCGCGGTGCTTGGGCAGCAGCACGCCGCGCGAGACCTCGCCGACCTGGTGGCCGGCGCGGCCGACCCGCTGGAGGGCGCTGGCCACCGACGGCGGCGACTCGATCTGCACGACCAGGTCGACCGCGCCCATGTCGATGCCGAGCTCGAGGCTGGAGGTGGCCACCACGCAGGGCAGCCGGCCGCGCTTGAGGTCGTCCTCGATCAGCGCCCGCTGCTCCTTGGAGACCGACCCGTGGTGCGCCCGCGCAATCACCGGGTCGGCTCCGGTCGCGGACCCGGCCTGCCCCATGAGCGCCGCCGGCGCCCGCGTGGTCTCGACGGGGTCGACCGGCTCCTCGGTGGCGGCGCGGTCCGCGGCGATCTCGTTGAAGCGGGCGGTGAGCCGCTCGGCGAGGCGGCGGGAGTTGGCGAACACGATCGTCGAGCGGTGCTGCTCGATGAGGTCGACGACCCGCTCCTCGACGTGCGGCCAGATCGACCCGCGGCGCTCGGCGCTGCCGGCGGCGGACCCCTCGGGCACCTCGTCGACCGCCGCGGTCAGCGCGAGCTCGGTCATGTCCTCCACCGGCACCACGACGGTGAGGTCCCACTCCTTGGTGGAGACCGGCGCGACCACCTCGACGGGCCGGGAGCCACCCAGGAAGCGGGCCACCTCCTCGATCGGGCGGACGGTCGCGGACAGCCCGATCCGCTGGGCCGGCCGCTCCAGCAGCTCGTCGAGCCGCTCGAGGGAGAGCGCCAGGTGGGCGCCGCGCTTGGTGCCCGCCACCGCGTGCACCTCGTCGACGATCACGGTCTCGACCCCGCGCAGCGACTCCCGCGCCTGGGAGGTGAGCATCAGGAACAGCGACTCGGGGGTGGTGATCAAGATGTCCGGGGGCGTCGTCCCGAGGCGGCGCCGGTCGGCGGCGCTGGTGTCGCCCGAGCGCAGCCCGACGGTGAGGTCGGGCGCCGGCACGCCGAGCCGGTCCGAGGTGTGCCGGATGCCGGTCAGCGGCGCGCGGAGGTTGCGCTCGACGTCGACGGCGAGCGCCTTGAGCGGGGAGACGTAGAGCACCCGGCAGCGGTGCCGCTTCTCCTCCGGCGGCGGGGAGGCGGCCAGCCGGTCGATCGACCAGAGGAACGCCGAGAGCGTCTTGCCCGAGCCGGTGGGGGCGACCACCAGCGCGTTGCGGCCCGCGGAGATCGCCTGCCAGGCACCCACCTGGGCGGGGGTCGGGGCGGCGAAGGCCGCCTCGAACCAGGCGCGGGTGGGCGCGCTGAAGGACGCGAGGACGTCCTGCGCACCGACCTTCTTCCGAGCCACGTCCCCATCCTGCCGGACGGCACCGACACCGGCTCCGCGGACCGGTCAGACGTGCAGCCCGCCGTCGGAGTACAGCACCTGCCCGTTGACCCAGCCGCCGTCCGGCGAGCACAGGAACGACACCAGCGCCGCGGTGTCGCGCGGGGTGCCGCCGCGACCCAGCGGCGTCTCGGCGAGGATCCGGGCGCGCAGCTCGTCGGTCATCCACCCGGTGTCGACCGGTCCCGGGTTGACCACGTTCGCGGTCAGCCGCAGGTGCGCCAGCTCGCGGGCGGCCGCCACCACGAGCCGGTCCAGCGCGCCCTTGCTCGAGCCGTAGGGCAGGTTCTGCACCACGTGGTCGCTGGTCAGCGCGACGATCCGCCCGGTGCCGATGGCGGACGCGGGGAACCGCTCGGCGTACTCCTTGACCAGCAGCCACGACGCCCGCACGTTGACCTGGTAGTGCCGGTCGAAGCTCTCCACGGTCGTGTCGAGCAGGCCGGAGTCGACCGACTCGGCGTGGCTGAGCACCAGTGCGGTGACCGGGCCCAGCGCCGCGGTGACGGCGTCGAGGACCGCGGCCGGGGAGCGTACGTCGGTGAGGTCGGCCGGCACCGCGACGGTGCGGGCGCCCCGCTCGGCGAGCCCGGCCGCGACCGTCTGCGGGTCCTGCTCGTGACGGCCCCACGGCATCCGGTCGTCGTACGGCGTCCAGTGCGTCGTCGCGACGTCCCAGCCGTCCTCGGCCAGCCGGAGCGCGATCGCCGCGCCGAGGCCGACGGTGCGGCCCACCCCGGTCACCAGGGCGACGGGACGGGTCGCGGGCGGCTGGGGGGGACTCGGGGGCCGGGGCGGTCATGGACCCATCCTGGCGGACCGGTCCCCGGAAACCGGGATGACCCTGTCGGTGGCCGACCGTAGGCTCGGACCGTGCCTTCCACTCCTCGCGCGAGCACCACCGTGCACTCCCCGGACCCGGCCGACGGCTACGACGAGCGGCGCGCCGGGTCGATGGTCTGGGCCCGCGGGCTCCGCAAGGCCTACCCGTCCACCGGCCCGGGGCAGCGCGGCGACGTCGAGGCGGTCCGCGGCATCGACCTCGACGTCCGGCCGGGGGAGTCCTTCGGGTTCCTCGGCCCCAACGGGGCCGGCAAGTCCTCCACGATGCGGATGATCGCGGCGGTCTCGCCCCCGTCCGGCGGCGAGCTGTCGATCCTCGGCCTGGACCCGGCCACCCACGGACCGGAGATCCGGGCCCGGCTCGGGGTGTGCCCGCAGGAGGACACCCTCGACCTCGAGCTGAACATCCGCGAGAACCTCCTCGTCTACGCCTCCTACTTCGGGATCCGCAGGACCGAGGCGGCGTCCCGCGCCGACGAGCTGCTCGAGTTCGTGCAGCTGACCGAGAAGGCCAAGGCCAAGGTCGTCGACCTGTCCGGCGGCATGAAGCGCCGGCTCACCATCGCCCGGTCCCTGATCAACAACCCCGACGTGCTGCTGCTCGACGAGCCCACCACCGGGCTGGACCCGCAGGCCCGGCACCTGCTCTGGGACCGGCTGTTCCGGCTCAAGCAGCGCGGGGTCACGCTGGTGCTCACCACGCACTACATGGACGAGGCCGAGCAGCTGTGCGACCGGCTGGTGGTGATGGACGGCGGCGCCATCGTGGCGCAGGGGTCCCCGCTGGAGCTGATCCGCGAGCACTCCACCCGCGAGGTCGCCGAGCTGCGCTTCGGGGTCGGCGAGCACGAGGCGCTGGCCGAGCGGGTCGCCGACCTCGCGGACCGCGTCGAGGTGCTGCCGGACCGGCTGCTGCTCTACACCGCCGACGGCGAGGAGACGCTGGCCCGCGTGCACGAGCGCGGTCTGGACCCGGTGGCGGTGCTGGTGCGCCGGTCCACCCTCGAGGACGTGTTCCTGCGCCTCACCGGCCGGACGCTGGTGGACTGAGGTGGCGATCCTCGACGCCGTCCCGGACTGGGGGATGGTCGCCCGGCAGCGCCTCTACTGGACCACCGTCTACAAGCGGACCTGGAAGGGCTCGGTCGTCACCTCCTTCGTGATGCCGCTGCTCTACGTGCTGGCGATGGGCGTGCTGCTGGGCGGCTTCGTGAAGACCGGTGCGAACCTCGAGGGCGCGCCGACCTACCTCGCCTTCGTCGCCCCCGGCCTGGTCGCGGCGCAGGCGATGCAGACCGCGACCGGCGAGACCACCTGGCCGGTGATGGGCAGCCTCAAGTGGCACCGGACGTACTACGCCATGGTGGCCACCCCGCTGGCGGTCGCCGACGTGGTCGCCGCGCAGCTGGTCTTCGTGATGTTCCGGCTGGCCACGGTCACCGGGGTGTTCCTGCTGGTGATGGCGCCGTTCGGGGTCTTCGAGTCCGTGCCGGGCACGCTGCTGGCGTGGCCGGTGCTGGTGCTCGTCGGCCTGAGCTTCTCCGGGGTGTTCTTCGCCTACTCCGCGACCATCAGGAGCGAGTCCGGGTTCGCGATCATCTACCGCCTGCTGGTGATCCCGCTGTTCCTGTTCTCGGGGGCGTTCTTCCCGATCAGCAACCTGTCCGCGCCGCTGGAGTGGCTGGCCCGGCTCACGCCGCTGTGGCACGGCGTCGACCTCACCCGGATGCTGGTGCTCGGCGACGTACGCCCGGGGCTGGCGCTGGTGCACCTCGCCTACCTCGTGGTGCTCAGCCTGGTGGGCTGGTGGCTCGCCGTGTGGCGTCTCGACAAGCGGATGGAGGTCTGACGTGGCGCTCGTGACCGCTGCCGCCGCCCGGGCCGTGGCCTCCCCGCACACCACCGGCTGGGAGATCGTCCGGCGCAACTACACCGTCTACAAGTCGAGCTGGCTGGTGTTCCTGACCGGGTTCCTCGAGCCGGTGCTCTACCTGTTCTCGATCGGCATCGGGGTCGGCCGGCTGGTCACCGGCTTCGAGTTCAACGGCCAGGTCGTGTCCTACGCCGCGTTCGTGGCGCCGGGGATGCTGGCCGCCTCGGCGATGAACGGCGCGATCCTCGACTCGACGTTCGGGATCTTCTTCAAGCTCCGCTACGACAAGGTCTACGAGGGCGTGCTCGCCACCCCGATGCGGACCATCGACATCGCCCGCGGCGAGCTCGCCTGGTCGCTGATGCGCTCCGCGGTCTACAGCGCCGGGTTCCTGGTGGTGATGGCCGCGATGGGCCTGGTGTCCTCGTGGTGGGCGCTGCTGGCCTGGCCCGCCACCTGGTTGATCGGGTTCGCGTTCGCAGGGGCGGGGATGGCGCTGACGACGTTCATGAAGTCCTGGCAGGACTTCGAGTACATCCAGCTCGCGATCGTGCCGATGTTCCTGTTCTCGGCGACGTTCTTCCCGATCACGGCGTTCGGCGGCGTGCTGCGCTGGGTGGTCGAGGCCACCCCGCTCTACCGCGGGGTCACACTGACCCGCGAGCTGACCACCGGTGCGGTCACGGTCGACTCGCTGGTCTCGGTGGTCTACCTCGTGGCGATGGGACTGGTCGGGCTGACCGTGGCGTCGCGGCGCTTCGACCGGCTGCTGCTCAGCTGAGCAGCTTCTGGTACCACTCCACGTCGACCCACTGGTCGAACTTCCAGCCCACCTCGCGCATCGTGCCGACGTGCTCGAAGCCGCAGGCCTTGTGCAGCGCGATGCTGCCCGGGTTGGGCAGCGCGACCAGCGCGACGGCGGTGTGCACGCCGGAGGCGGCCATCGCCTCGAGCAGCGCCGGGTAGAGCACCCGGCCGATGCCGCGTCCGCGCACCGACGGGTCGAGGTAGATCGAGGTCTCCCGGGTCAGGTCGTAGGCCGGGCGGGGCCGGTAGGACCAGGAGTAGGCGTAGCCCACGACGTCCTCGTCCTCGTCGACCGCCACCAGCAGGTGGTCGCCCTCGTGCTTGCCCGCGAGACGCTGCTCCCAGTAGGCGTAGGTCGGTGGCTCGAGGTCGAACGTTGCGGTGCTGTTCGCGATCTCGTGGTTGTAGATCGCGGCGATGTCGGAGAGGTCTTCCTGGACGGCGGGGCGGATGGTCACCACGCCCTGATCACTGGCCATGTGTCCATTCTCGCAGGAACGGGTCCCCCGGTGCGTCACCCGTCCAGGGACGGGTGACGGGCGCCATACTTTGGCCATGAGTGACGACGTCCTGGAGCCGGACGACAAGGACTGGACCTGGGTGCTGGAACGCGCCTGCCCCGAGTGCGGGTACGACGCCCGGTCGGTGCGGCAGGTCGAGGTGAAGAACCGGGTCTACGCCAACGCCAGCGCGTGGGAGCGGGTCCTGGAGCGGCCCGACGTCCGGGACCGGCCGGACCCGACCACCTGGTCCCCGCTGGAGTACGCCTGCCACGTGCGCGACGTGCACCGGGTCTTCGGGGAGCGGGTCCGGATGATGCTCGCCGTCGACGACCCGCTGTTCGAGAACTGGGCCCAGAACGCGGCCGCGGTGGCCGGCGCCTACCGCGACCAGGCACCGGCCACGGTGGCCGCCGAGCTGGTGGCGGCGGCCGCGGCCGTCTCCAAGCAGTACGGCGGCATCGAGGGCCCGCAGTGGGACCGCCCGGGCCGGCGCAGCAACGGGTCCGTGTTCACCGTCGACACCCTGTCGCGCTACCACCTGCACGACGTGGAGCACCATCTCCACGACGTGTCCTGACGTACTCTCGGCGGCATGCGGCACACGGAGTTCTGGGCCCGGATGGAGGACGCCCTCGGTGCGGGGTACGCCCGTGCCTGGGCCGAGCAGCAGGTGATCTCCGACCTCGGGCACCGCACGGTCACCGAGGCGCTCGACGCCGGTGAGTCGCCCAAGCAGGTCTGGCGCGCGGTCTGGGAGCGACTCGGCCTCCCGCCGTCGGAGAAGTGAGCGACGCCGGCCGGCGGGTCGCCGGCTGGGTGGGCGGCGGGGCCGCGGCGGTCGCACGCGGCCTGTACGGCGGGGCGCGCTGGCCGGACCACCGGCTGGCGCAGGTGCAGGGCCGCACGGTCCGCACGCTCGTCGGGTCGCAGGCCCTTGGCGGCCTGGGCATGAGCATCGGCATCGCGGTCGCCGCGCTGCTCGCCGAGGACGTCTCCGGCAGCGAGAAGCTGGCCGGCCTGGCGCAGACCATGCAGGTGCTCGGCGCGGCGGTGGCCTCCTTCCTGCTCGCCCACGTGATGGGCCGGCGCGGGCGCCGGGTCGGGCTCACGCTGGGCTACCTGCTCGGCGCCGCGGGGGCGGTGCTCTGCGTGGTGGCCGGAGTGGTCCGCTCCTTCCCGCTGCTGCTGGTCGGCACCACCCTGCTCGGCTCCGCGACGGCCGCCAACAACCAGGCCCGCTACGCCGCGACCGACCTGGCCCGTCCGGCCCAGCGGGCCCGGGCGCTGTCGCTGGTGGTCTGGGCCACCACGATCGGCGCGGTGGCCGGCCCGAACCTCACCGGCTGGGCCGGCCGCGCCGGCCGCGCGCTGGGCGTGCCGACCCTGACCGGGCCGTTCGTGTTCGGCGCGGCCGGCCTGCTGGCCGCCGCCCTGGTCGTCTCGGTCTTCCTGCGGCCCGACCCGCTGCTCGTCGCCCGGGAGGCCGCGGTCGCGCGCGGTGGCGCGGTCCGGCACGGCACCTCGTGGGCCCGGGTCCGCGAGGTGGTCCGGACCAGGCCGGGAGTCGCCGCGGGTGCCGCGGCCCTCGCCCTCGCGCACGCGGTGATGATCTCGGTGATGGTGATGACCCCGTTGCACATGCACCACGGCGGCGCCGCGCTCGAGGTGATCGGGGTGGTGATCAGCGTCCACGTGCTCGGGATGTACGCGTTCGCGCCCGTCGTCGGGTGGGCCACCGACCGGTTCGGCCGGCCCGCCGTGCTCGGCGCCGGCGCCGTGGTGCTGCTGGTGTCGCTGGCCCTCGCCGGTACGTCGCCGGCGGGGGCGTCGTACCGCATCGCCGCGGGGCTGTTCCTGCTCGGGCTCGGCTGGTCGCTGTGCACGATCGCCGGCTCGACGCTGCTCTCGGAGTCCGCGCCGCTGGACGCCCGCACCGACGTGCAGGGTGCCGCCGACCTCGTGATGGGGCTGACCGCCGCGGCGGCCGGGGCGGTCGCCGGCGTGGTGGTCGGGACGCTGGGCTACCCGGCCCTCACGGTCTTCGCGGCCGTGCTGGTCACCGGCATCGCGACCGCCGCGGAGTTCGCCCGCCGGACCGCCGGGCGTCCCGCCGCGGACGACGAGCCCCTCGCCCTCTGACCCGCCCCGCGACGGGCTGTGGAACGATCCAGGCCCGCCGGCGGGCTCACGACACCGACGTCGTTCCGCAGCTCGCGCCGGCCGAGCGGAAGGGCCCGGATGAAGATCTTCCTCTCCTCCGACATGGAGGGCACGGCCGGCGTCGTCGACTGGGCGCAGTGCCGCCCGGGACAGCCGGAGTACGAGCACTACCGGATGCTGCTCCAGGCCGAGGTCAACGCCGCCATCGAGGGGGCCCAGGCGGCCGGGGCCCAGGAGTTCCTGGTCAACGACTCGCACTCGACGATGCAGAACCTGCGGCCCGAGGGCCTCGCCGGCCACGCGCGGTACCTCTCCGGCCGGCACAAGCCGCTGTACATGATGCAGGGCCTCGACAGCACCTTCGACGCGGTCTTCCTGGTCTCCTACCACGGGTCGATGGCGACCTCGGCGCCGCTGTCGCACACCTACAACCCGCGGGCGATCGCGCAGGTGCGGCTGAACGGCACGGAGGTGGGCGAGTCGGGCGTCAACGCCCTGGTCGCGCTCGGGTACGGCGTCCCGGTCGTCCTGGTCACCGGCGACGACGTCACCGCGGCGGAGGCCGCACGGGTCAGCCCCGGGGTGCGGGCCGCCGTGGTGAAGACGGCGGTCACCCGGTTCGCCGCCGACAGCCTGCACCCCGAGGTCGCCCGGGAGCTGATCCGCTCCGAGGCGGAGGCGGCGGTCCGCGGGCTCGGGTCCGCCGAACCGCCGGCGATCAGCCTCCCGGCCACGCTCGACGTGACCTTCCGCAACCCGGACCTCGCGGAGCTGGCCACTTGGGTGACCGGGGTGGAGCGGACCGGGACCAGCACCGTCGCGATGACCGACGACGACCCGGTCCGGCTGTTCCGGCGGTTCATCACCACGGTGCTGCTCACGCGCGACCTCGCCGAGTAGCCGACGGCTGGCTACCGTGGACGGGGTGAGCCTCCCGACCCGCCACCAGCCCCGGCCCCGGTCCCGGCCGCTGGTCGCGGCCCAGGTGATCCTGGCGTTCGTCGCGCTGCTGTACGCCGTGGAGCTGGTCGACACGCTGATGGGCCACCGGCTCGACGAGGGCGGCGTCCGGCCCCGCGAGGCGGACGGCCTGGACGGCATCCTGTTCGCGCCGCTGCTGCACTACGGCTGGGGCCACCTGCTCGCGAACACCCTGCCGCTGCTGGTGTTCGGCTTCCTGATCCTGCTCGCCGGCGTCGCCCGCTGGGCCGCCGTCACCGCCGTCGTCTGGGTGGTCGGGGGAGTGGGCACCTGGTTCGTCGGGCAGCCGCACTCGGTGCACCTCGGCGCGTCGGTGCTGGCGTTCGGCTGGCTGGTCTACCTGCTGCTGCGCGGGGTGTTCGCCCGCGACGCCTCCCAGGTGGCGCTCGGCGTGATCCTGCTCCTCGTGTACGGCGGCCTGCTGCTCGGCGTGCTGCCGGGGCAGCCCGGCATCTCGTGGCAGGGCCACCTGTTCGGGGCGCTCGGCGGGGCGCTCGCGGCGTACTGGTTCGGGGTGCGCGACCGGGAGCGGCGGACCCGGCGTAGGTAGCCCGTGCCAGGATCGGACGATGTCACGCAACCGGATCCTGGCCATCATCCAAGCCGGCGGCGCCGGCGGCCGGATGGACGTCCTCACCCGTGAGCGGGCCAAGCCGGCCCTGCCGTTCGCCGGGGTCTACCAGCTCATCGACTTCCCGCTGTCCAACCTGGCGCACAGCGGGATCTCCGAGGTGTGGCTGTCCCTGCAGTTCCAGGGCGCCAGCATCGAGGAGCCGGTCGCAAACGGTCGGCCCTGGAACCTCGACCGCAACCAGGGCGGGCTGCGGCTGCTGATGCCCGAGCAGGGAACCGGGACCGCGGAGGAGGACGGGTTCGCGCAGGGCAACGCCGACGAGCTGTTCCGGATCCGCGACCAGATCCGCGCCGCCGATCCCGAGGCGGTCGTCGTGCTGAGCGCCGACCACGTCTACCGCTTCGACTACACCGACGCCGTCGAGACGCACCGCCGCCACGACGCCGAGTGCACCGTGGTGACCACCCAGGTGCCGATCGAGGAGGCCGGCGACCACGCCACGGTGGAGTCCGACGGCACCGGCACGGTGACCGGGTTCGCCTACAAGCCCGAGGAGCCGTCCACCACGACGGTCGCCACGGAGATCTTCGTCTACGACCCGCAGGTGCTCATCGAGGTCCTCGAGCAGCTGCACCGCGAGCGGTCGGCCGGCTCCGCCGAGGGCGACAGCGGCCTCGGCGACTTCGGGGACCACCTGCTGCCCCGGCTGGTCGAGCGGGGCCGCACGGTCGTGCACGCGCTGCCCGGCTACTGGCGCGACCTGGGCCAGCCGCACCTCTACGTCGCGGCCCACCAGGACGTGCTCACCGACGACCAGGGCCTGTTCGACGACCCGCGCTGGCCGATCCTGACCCGGCAGCCGCAGCGCGTTCCCGCGCGGATCCTCGACGGCGCGGACGTCTGCGACAGCATCGTGTCGCCGGGGGCCCGGGTCGCCGGCGTCGTACGCCGCAGCGTGCTCGGACCGGGGGTGGTCGTCGAGGCGGGTGCCGTGGTCCGCAACAGCGTGCTGTTCGCGGACACCGTCGTCGAGCGGGGCGCCGTGGTGGACTGGGCGGTCGTCGACGAGGGCTGCGTGGTCGAGGCCGGCGCCGTGGTGGGCCGGCCCGACGCGGACGCCACCGGCGACCCCGACCAGGTCACGATCGTCGGCACGGACAGCCGGGTCGACGTGGAGCTCCCTGGCCGGTGCCCGGCTCGAGCCCGGCACCACCTAGCCGTCGCCGGCCGCCTCGCTGACGCCGAGGCGCTGAGCGACCAGCCGGCTCAGCGACAGCGCCCGCTCGGGGTCGCCGGCCCAGTCGCGGTCGGACCGGTCGACGGTGACGTGCATGAGGTAGGGCTGCCACCGCACCACGAGCGTGGTGCGCCCGTGCCCGTCGACGGTCTCCTGGCAGGCGGGCGTGTACTTCTCGGGGGTGCCGGCGTAGACCCAGCCCTCGCTGCACGCCTTGCGGGGCAGCCGGTAGGGCTCCGGGTGGTACTCCGCGGTGACCGTCACCGAGCGCTCCGGGTGCCCGCGGACGACGGTCCGGCAGGACGTCGTCGTGTGCCGCTCGCGCAGCGTCCTCAACGAGCCGCGCTGCGTGGTGACGAGGTCGGTGCCGAGCAGGCCGACGAGCCGTCCCGCCGGCACCAGGTCGCAGCCGGCCCCGGGCCCCGCGCCGGTGTCGCCCGGCGTGGCCCCCGACCCGCTGCACCCGGCCGTGGCCAGCCCGAGCAGCAGCAGGACCGCGGACGTGCGCACGCCCACGAGTCTAGGCCGGGAGGCGTTTGCAAGACTCCACCTCATGTCCGCACCCCAAGCGTCCGTGGCCGTCATCGGCGGCAGTGGCTTCTACGAGTTCCTCGACGACGCGCGGGAGGTCGAGGTCGAGACGCCGTACGGCGCGCCGGCGGCCCCGATCGCGGTCGGCGAGGTGGCCGGTACGCCGGTCGCGTTCCTGCCGCGGCACGGCACCGGGCACGCGTTCCCGCCGCACCTGATCAACTACCGCGCGAACCTGTGGGCGCTGCGGTCCCTCGGGGTGCGCCAGGTGCTCGCGCCGTGCGCCGTCGGCGGCCTCCGGGCCGAGGTCGCCCCGGGTGACCTCGTCGTCCCCGACCAGCTGGTCGACCGGACCCTGGGCCGGGTGCAGAGCTACGTCGAGCGGGGCGCGGTGCACGTGCCGTTCGCGGACCCCTACTGCCCGACGCTGTCGCAGGCCCTGGCCGCGGCCGAGGGTGTCTCGCTCGGCGGCACGATGGTGGTGGTGGAGGGCCCGCGGTTCTCCACGCGCGCCGAGTCGCAGCACTACGCGGCCCAGGGCTGGACGCTGATCAACATGACCGGGCACCCCGAGGCCGTGCTCGCCCGCGAGCTGCGGATGTGCTACTCGGCAGTCGCGCTGGTCACCGACATGGACGCCGGCGTCGAGTCCGGCGAGGGCGTCGGCCAGGCGGAGGTGTTCGCGACGTTCGCGCGCAACATCGACCGCCTCAAGGGCCTGCTGGCCGGCGTGGTCCCCTACCTCCCCGGGCCGGGGGCCGGCTGCGCGTGCGCGTCCTGGGCCGACGGCATCGAGCTGCCCTACGAGATCCCGGGCGGCGCGGCGTGAAGGTGCTGCTGACCGGGTCGGCCGGCTTCGTCGGCGGGGCGGTCGCGCAGGCGCTCGAGGCCCGCGGCGACGACGTCGTGCGGGTGGACCTGCTGATCCCCGAGGCGCACGCACCGGGCACCACCGCCGCGGACACCCACCTGGTCGACGTGCGCGACCTGCGGGCGCTGCGGCCGCTGCTCGACGGCGTCGACGTCGTGTGCCACCAGTCGGCGATGGTCGGGGCCGGCGTCACGGTGGCCGACCTGCCGTCGTACGCCTCGCACAACGACCTCGGCACCGCGGTGCTGCTCGCGGCGATGCACGAGGCGGGCGTGCGCCGGGTGGTCGCGGCCTCGTCCATGGTGGTCTACGGCGAGGGTCGCTACGTGTGCGAGGAGCACGGCGACCAGGCACCACCGCCGCGCAGCGTCGCGGCCCTGGAGGGCGGTGACTTCGAGAACCACTGCGGGGCGTGCGGCCGTCCGCTGGCCTGGGCGACCGTCGACGAGGACGCCCGCCTCGACCCGCGCAGCAGCTACGCCGCCAGCAAGGTCGCGACCGAGCACTACCTCGCCGCCTGGGTGCGCCAGGCGCCCGGTGCGGCGGTCGCGCTCCGCTACCACAACGTCTACGGGCCGCGGATGCCGCGCGACACCCCCTACTCCGGGGTGGCGGCGATGTTCCGCTCCTCGATCGAGCAGGGCAGCCCGCCGAACGTCTACGAGGACGGCGGCCAGATGCGCGACTTCGTGCACGTGCACGACGTGGCGCGCGCCAACCTGCTGGCGATGGACCAGGTGGTCGCGGCCCCGGACGAGACGTTCACGACCTACAACGTCGCCTCCGGCGAGCCGGTCCCGATCCGGCGGGTGGCCGAGCTCGTGGCGGCCGGGGTGTCGGCGAGCACCGGACGCGACCTGGCCCCGGAGGTCAGCGGGCGCTACCGGCTCGGCGACGTCCGGCACATCGTGGCGTCGGCGGAGAAGGCCCGCGACCGGCTGGGCTTCACCGCGCGGATCCGGCCCGAGCAGGGTCTCCAGGCGTTCGCCACCGCACCCCTGCGGTGAGGCGGGGGCCGACCAGCGGGTCGGTAGCGTCGGGGCCATGCGTCCCCTCGACCAGCAGACCATCCTGATCACCGGCGCGACGGGCGGGCTCGGCCGCGCCCTGGTGCACCGCGCCGCCCGTCACGGCATGACCGTCCTCGCGCACGGCCGGGACGAGCAGCGGCTGCGCGCCCTGGCGCTGGAGGTCGAGGAGGCCACCGGCACCAGCATCGACACCGTGGTCGCCGACCTGTCCGACCTCCGTGAGGTGGACCGGCTCGCGGCCGGCGTCGTGGACACCTACGACGAGCTGCACGTGCTGGTCAACAACGCCGGTGTCGGCTTCGGCGCCCCCGGGTCGGGCCGGGAGGTGAGCGCCGACGGCATCGAGCTGCGCTTCGCCGTCAACCACCTGGCGGCCTACCGGCTGGCCGCGCGGCTGGCCACCCTGCTCGAGGTCAGCGCGCCGGCCCGGATCGTCCAGGTCGCCTCCGCCGGGCAGCTCGCGCTCGACCCCGAGGACCCGCTGACCGAGCACGGGTACGACGGGGTGACGGCCTACCGGCGCGCCAAGCTGGCGCAGGTGATGGCCACCTACGACCTCGCCGGCGACCTGGTCGGCACCGGCGTGAGCGTCACCGCGCTGCACCCGGCGACGTTCATGGACACCACGATGGTCCGCGACGCCGGGCAGGAGCCGGCCACCACGGTCGAGGAGGGCCTGGACGCGACCTGGCGGCTGGTCGCCGAGGAGGCCCTCGACGGGGTCAGCGGCGTCTACTTCGACGGGCAGCGCGAGGGCGTCACCGACCCGCAGGCCGACGACCCGGCCGCGCGGGCCTGGGTGCGCGAGCTGTCCGACCGGCTGATCGCGGGGGCGCTCACCAGCCGGTGAACAGCAGGTGCTGCACGAGCAGCGCGAACCCGACCTGCCCCGCCAGCGCCGGTCGCCGCCACCGGTCCGGCAGCAGCGCGCAGGACAGCAGCAGCCACGGCACGAACGGCAGCCAGATCCGTTCCACCTCGGCGCGGCTCATCTGCGACAGGTCCGCGAGCAGCACCATCGCGACGCCGGCGCCGGACAGCAGCAGCACCGTGCGGGTGCAGGCGTCGTGCAGCAGCCCGCGGCCGCCGGCGACGAGCCGGGCCACGCCGGCGCCCGCGAGCGGCCCGGCGCAGAACGCCAGCGCGGCGAGGTCGCCCCACATCCAGTAGGCCCACGGCCGCCGTCCGCCGACGCCCTCGTAGTAGCGGCTGTGGATCGCGGGCAGCGCCTCGAGGTAGCTGAACCCGGCCAGCGCGAACACCACCACCACGGCCAGCGCGGCGACCACCGCGAAGGCCAGCGGGAACCACGACCGGGCGGTCAGCAGCACGGCCAGGGCCAGCACCCCGAGCAGCGGGAGGCCGTAGGACAGCATCACCGCGTAGCCCAGCAGCAGCCCGGCGAGCAGCGACCAGCCGGTGCTGCGCCGGGTCGCGCCGAGCGCGAGGCAGGCGACGCCCCAGGCGCCGGTGGCCGCGAACATCGCGTCGGCCGAGACCGACTGCCAGACCGCCGCCGGCCCGAGCACCAGGAACGGTGCGGCGCGGCGGGCCAGCTGCTCGGCGCCGAGCACGCGGGCGGTCACCAGCACCGCGACGGCGGTGGTCGCGGCGAGGACCGTGACGACCAGGCCCGCGGCGAACCCGCTGCCGAGCTGCAGCCGGTCGAGGACCACGAAGAACGTCAGTGCCCCGGCCGGGTGCCCGGCGACGTGCACCGGCCAGTTGCGCGGCTCCGCCTCGTAGCGGATCCGGCTGACGTACTCCTGCAGCGTCGCGTGCAGGTCCGTCGTACGACGGGCGGTGCGGAGGTACTCGTAGGGGTCGCCGAGGATCTGGCTCACGCCGTGCGAGCCGTCGACGAACGCCAGGGCCAGCATCCAGGCCAGCCCGCCGAGGAACACCACGAGCAGCAGCCGCCGCCAGCTGAGCCGGTCGGCGAGCCGGAAGGCGTGCAGCAGGCCGAGCACCGCGAGCGCCACCGCGGGCAGGCTGCCCCAGCCCACCCGGGGGTCCCACTCGGCGTGCAGCGGCGGGAACGAGTTCACCCGCACGTTCCAGCCCGTCACGGCCGGCACCGCCATCGCCAGCGCCATCAGCACCAGGGTGCCCATCAGGCCCCACGCCGCCGCGGTGCCCCGGCGGGTCCGGCGGCCCGGCAGCGTGGTGGTCACCCGGCGAGGATAGGGGCAGCGGTCCCCGGCAGGGCGGCCAGGCGTTCGGCGGCGGCCTACGCTCGACCCATGCCCGCCCTCTGTGACCTGGTGCTGCCGTGCCGGGACGAAGGACCCGCCCTGCGTGGTCTGCTGCCCACCGTCCCCGACACGTTCGCGGTGATCGTCGTCGACAACGGGTCGACCGACGACACCGCCGAGGTGGCCCGCTCCCTCGGTGCGCGGGTCGTGCGCGAGGACCGGCCCGGGTACGGCGCGGCGGTGCACGCCGGCGTGGAGGCGGCGACGGCGGACTACCTCGCGGTGATGGACGGCGACGGCTCCTTCGACCCCGCCGACCTCCTGGTCCTGCTGGAGGAGGTCCGGTCCGGCCGCGCGGACATGGCGACCGGCCGCCGGCGCCCGGTGTCCCGCGGCGTGTGGCCCTGGCACGCCCGCGCCGGCAACGTGGCGGTGCTCTGGTGGCTGCGTCGCCGGACCGGCCTGCCGGTGCACGACATCGCCCCGATGCGGGTCTGCCGCCGCGCCGACCTGCTGGCCCTCGGGGTCGAGGACCGGCGCTTCGGCTACCCCGTCGAGCTGCTGCAGAAGGCGATGCTCGCGGGCTGGCGGCTCACCGAGCAGGACATCGCCTACCACCCCCGCGCCGCCGGCACCCGCTCCAAGGTGTCCGGCTCGGTGCGCGGCACCGTGCGGGCGGCCCGCGACTTCGCCCGGGTCCTGTCGTGAGGCCCGCCGTGCTGGTGATGGCCAAGGCACCGGTCGCCGGCCAGGTCAAGACCCGGCTCGGCGCGCACGTCGGCGACGACGTCGCGGCGCACCTCGCCGCGGCCTGCGTCCTGGACACCCTCGCGGTCTGCCGGGAGGTCTTCGAGGACTGCCACGTCGCGCTCGCCGGCGACCTCGCGGGCGCCGTGCGGCACGCCGCCCTGGTCGAGGCGCTGGCCGGCTGGACCGTGCACCCGCAGCGCGGCGACGGCTTCGCCGCGCGGCTCGCGCACGCGCACGCCGACGTGGCCGCGGCGGCCGGCGCGCCCGTCGTACAGATCGGGATGGACACGCCGCACGTCACGGCCGCCGAGCTGGCCGCGGTCGCCGGCCTCGTCGGGGACGGCAACGACGCCGTGCTCGGCGCGGCCGAGGACGGCGGCTGGTGGGTGCTGGCCGTCACCGACCCGGCGCTGGCGCGGCCCCTGGCGGGCGTGGAGATGTCGACAGCGCGGACGTACGTCGACACGCTGGCCGCCCTGCGGCGGGCGGGCGCGACCGTGGCGGCCACGACCGTGCTGCGCGACGTCGACGAGGCACCGGACGCCGACCTCGTCGCGGCGGCCGCGCCTGGCACCCGGTTCGCGGCGCTGTGGCGGACCGTGCGGGAGGAGGTGCCGCGGTGAGCCGGTGGGGGGACCGTCTGCCGCGCGCGCCCCGCGAGGCGGACTTCACCTCGTCGCTGCGCGGCCCGGAGGTCGCGGCCCGGGTCGGGCTGTGGCTCGGCCTCTGCTTCACCGTCGCGTTCCTGACCGGGATCTGGAGCCACCTCTACCAGGACCAGCCGTCCTGGCTGACCATCCCGACCCGGCCGGTGTGGGTCTACCGGGTCACGCAGGGCCTGCACTACCTGTCCGGCACGGCGGCCGTGCCGCTGCTGCTGGTGAAGCTCTACGCCGTCTACCCGAAGCTGTTCGCGAAGGTGCCGTTCGGGCGGCTGCGCGAGCTCGTCCCGCACCTGCTCGAGCGGCTCTCGATCGCGCTCCTGGTGGCGGCGGCGATCTTCGAGCTGACGACCGGCGTGCTCAACACCACCGAGTGGTACGCCTGGTCCTTCTCGTTCCGCTCGACGCACTACGCCGTGGCCTGGGTGGCGTTCGGGGCGCTGGTGCTGCACGTCGCGGTCAAGCTGCCGGTGATCCGCTCGGCGCTCGGCCGGCCGGTCGACGACGGCGAGCGGCCCGAGCCGGGACTCACCCGCCGCGGCCTCGTGCGCACCGCGCTCGGTGCCTCGGCGGTCGCGGTGCTCGCGGTCGCCGGCGGCACCGTCCCGTGGCTGCGGACCGTGTCGCTGTTCGAGACCCACGACGGGTCGGGGCCGCAGGACCTCCCGGTCACCAAGAGCGCCCGCGCCGCCGGGGTGACCGCGACGGCCCTCGCCCCGTCGTACGCGCTGGAGGTGGTGCACGGCGGCACCCGCCGCACCCTGTCGCTGGACGACCTCCGGGCGATGACCCAGCACACCGTGACCCTGCCGATCGCCTGCGTCGAGGGCTGGAGCGCCGCGGCAGTGTGGACCGGCGTGCGACTGCGCGACCTGCTCGACCTCGTCGACGCCCCGGCCGGCGCCACCGTCGTGGTCCGCTCGCTCCAGGAGTCCGGTGCCTTCAAGGCCTCCGAGGTGCGCGGCAACCTCGCCGACGACGACCTCACCCTGCTCGCGCTGCTCCTGCACGGCGCGCCGCTGAGCATCGACCACGGCTACCCCTGCCGGCTGATCGCCCCGAACCGGCCCGGCGTGCTGCAGACCAAGTGGGTCTCCCGGATCGAGGTGGCGTGATGCGCGGTATGCGGGTGGCCCGCGGCCTGCTCGGCGCCGCCGGCGTCGCGCTGGTGCTCGTCGGCGTCTACCACCTGCTCGGCACCGACCTGCCCGACCTGGTGGACCTCGCGGTCTGGCTGGCCGGGGGAGTGCTGCTCCACGACGCGGTCCTCGCACCCCTGGTCGTGCTGCTCGCCGTCCTGGTGCTCCCGCGGCTGCCGGCGTGGAGCAGGGGGGCCCGCGGTCGCCGGTTTCGTGGTGCTCGGCTCGGTGACCCTCCTGGCGATCCCCGCGATCGGCCGGTTCGGTGCCCGCGAGGACGTGCCGAGCCTGCTGAACCGTCCGTACGGCGTGCTGTGGCTGGGCTTCGCGGCGCTGGTCGTCGGTGTGGTGGTGGCCGCCGCCCTGCTCCGTCGCAGGCGTGCCGGGTCGTCCTGAACCGGATGGGCCGCGACCGCGGGACCGGGCGCCGGCGGCGTGTCGGCGTGTCGCCCGCGGCTCGAACACCTGTTCGGGCTAGGCTCGGTGGCGTTGGACATGGTCGCCGGCTGCCGGGGGATATCCCCAGGTCGCGACATCAGGCTCGCAGACTGTCGGAAGGCCCCTCTAGTGTCAATGGCGATGAAGAAGACAGCAGGTTCCCCCTCGAGGCGGACAGACGGACGGACAACCATGGCTGGTGGAGATCGCGACAAGGCGTTGGACGCCGCGCTCGCTAACATCGAGCGGCAGTTCGGCAAGGGCTCGGTCATGCGACTGGGCGAGGAGACCCGAGCAGCGCTCGAGGTCATCCCGACGGGCGCCATCGCGCTCGACGTGGCACTCGGCATCGGAGGCCTCCCGCGCGGACGCGTGGTGGAGATCTACGGCCCCGAGTCCTCGGGCAAGACGACGGTGGCGCTGCACGCGGTGGCGAACGCCCAGCGGGCCGGCGGCATCGTGGCGTTCATCGACGCCGAGCACGCGCTCGACCCGGACTACGCCAAGGCGCTCGGTGTGGACACCGACGCGCTGCTGGTCTCGCAGCCGGACTCCGGCGAGCAGGCCCTGGAGATCGCGGACATGCTGGTCCGCTCCGGCGCGCTGGACCTGATCGTCATCGACTCCGTCGCGGCGCTCGTGCCCCGCGCCGAGATCGAGGGCGAGATGGGCGACAGCCACGTGGGCCTCCAGGCCCGGCTGATGAGCCAGGCGCTCCGCAAGATGACCGGTGCGCTCAACGGCGCCGGCACCACGATGATCTTCATCAACCAGCTGCGCGAGAAGATCGGCGTGATGTTCGGCTCGCCCGAGACCACCACCGGTGGCCGTGCGCTGAAGTTCTACGCCTCGGTGCGGCTCGACGTGCGCCGCATCGAGACGCTCAAGGACGGCCAGGAGATGGTCGGCAACCGGACCCGCATCAAGGTCGTCAAGAACAAGGTCGCGCCGCCGTTCAAGCAGGCCGAGTTCGACATCATGTACGGCCAGGGCATCAGCCGTGAGGGTGGGCTGATCGACGTCGGCGTCGAGGCGGGCCTCGTCCGCAAGGCCGGCGCCTGGTACACCTACGAGGGCGACCAGCTCGGGCAGGGCAAGGAGAACTCCCGCAACTTCCTGCGGGACAACCCGGACCTCGCCAACGAGCTCGAGAAGCGCATCCTGGAGAAGCTCGGGGTCGGCCCCACGGTCGACACCCCCGCGGCGGCCCCCGCGGCGGCCCCGGTGAACGTCGAGCCGACCGGCATCGACTTCTGAGCACGGTGCCCTCTCCGTCAGACCGCCGCCCGTCTGGTCCTTTCCTCCCAGGGGACCAGGCGGGCGGCTCTGCGTCCTCGTCGACCGGCGACGTGCACGACGGCGTCCGGGCCTGGCTCGCGAACGCCGGGATCGAGCTCCCCGCGGACCCGGCTCCCGAAGGCCCGGCTCCCGAGGACCCAGTCTCCGCGGGACCGGACGCCGACCAGGAGGCCGTCGCCCGCAAGATCCTGCTCGACCAGCTGACCGGCCAGGCCCGCAGCCGCTCCGAGCTGGCCGGCAAGCTCGCGGCGAAGGGCGTGCCAGCGGAGGTGGCGACCCGGCTGCTCGACCGGTTCGAGGAGGTCGGCCTCGTCGACGACCAGGCCTTCGCCCGGGCTTGGGTGCAGTCCCGCCAGCCCGGCAAGGGCCTGGCCCGGCGGGCGCTGGCCCAGGAGCTGCGCCGCAAGGGAGTCGACGACGAGCTCGCCCGGGTCGCGCTCGACGAGGTCGACCCCGACGACGAGGTCGAGGCCGCCCGGGTCCTGGTCCGGCGCAAGCTGCGCACCGCCGCGCACCTCGAGCGGGACGTCGCGGTGCGCCGGCTGACCGGCATGCTCGCCCGCAAGGGGTATCCCGCCGGCACCTGCTTCCGGGTGGTCCGCGAGGAGCTCGACCGGCTCGGTCACGACACCGAGGACGTGCACGAGCGCTTCGACTGACCCCGGGGGCGGCTCGCCTTGACCGGCTCGGGCGGGGCACCTAGATTCGCGCATACCCCGACCGTGCCCCCGGGTGCGTGCGCGGGGCCCGACGCTGACGACAACTGACCCCGTGCGCGGTCGTGCACGGAACAGGAGCCGGAGATGGCACAGCAGGTCCCGGATCCCGGCCCCCTGGTGCTGGGCATCGGTCCGGTCGAGCTGCTGCTCGTCGTGCTGCTCGTGGCCGGGGTGGTGGTCGTCGCCGTGGCCGCCGGGGTGCTGCTGCTGAGCCGCCGGTCCGGGACGCCGGGCCCCCCAACGCCCGCGGCCGAGGACGCCCACCGGGAGGCGCACCGCGACGCGCAGCGCGACCTGCACGAGCAGCGGATGGACATCGAGCGGCGCGAGCAGCGGATCACCGAGCGCGAGCAGCGCCTCGACCACGAGGTGCGCAGCCTCGACGAGCGGGCGCACGAGGTGGCGGACGCGCAGGCGGCGCTCGACCGGCACCGCGCCGAGCTCGCCGACCTCGAGGAGGCCCGGCGCCGGGAGCTCGAGCGGGTGGCGGGGCTGACCGCCGAGGACGCCCGCACCGCCCTGGTGGAGTCCATCGAGCACGAGGCCCGCCGCACCGGTGCCCTGAACGCCCGCGCCATCGAGCGGGCCGCCGAGCAGGAGGCCGACGTCCGCGCCAAGCGGATCCTGGCCACCGCGATCCAGCGGCTCGCCTCCGACCAGACCGGGGAGAGCGTGGTCTCGGTCGTGCAGCTGCCCGCCGAGGACATGAAGGGCCGGATCATCGGCCGCGAGGGCCGCAACATCCGCTCCTTCGAGCAGGTCACCGGGGTCAACCTGGTCATCGACGACACTCCGGGCGCGGTGATCCTGAGCTGCTTCGACCCGGTCCGTCGCGAGGTGGCCCGGCTCTCGCTCGAGGAGCTGATCAGCGACGGCCGGATCCACCCGAGCCGGATCGAGGAGGTGCACGCGCGCAGCGTGGTCGAGGTCGACCGGCTCTGCGTGCGGGCCGGCGAGGACGCCGCCCTCGAGATGGGCATCACCGACCTGCACCCGCACCTGGTCGCCACGCTGGGCCGGCTGCGCTACCGCACCTCCTACGGCCAGAACGTGCTCGCCCACCTCGTGGAGTCCGGGCACGCCGCCGGGCTGCTCGCCGACGAGCTCGGGGTGGACCGGACCACCTGCGTGCGCGGCGCGTTCCTGCACGACATCGGCAAGGCGCTGACCCACGAGGTGGAGGGCTCGCACGCGCTGGTCGGCGCCGACCTGGCCCGCAGCTACGGCGAGCACGAGGACGTCGTGCACGCGATCGAGGCGCACCACAACGAGGTCGAGCCGCGCACCGTCGAGGCGGTGCTCACCCAGGCCGCCGACGCGATCAGCGGTGGCCGTCCCGGCGCCCGGCGCGAGTCGCTCGAGGCCTACGTCGACCGGCTGCACCGGCTCGAGGAGATCGCGCTCGCCAAGACCGGGGTGGTCAAGGTGTTCGCGATGCAGGCCGGCCGCGACGTCCGGGTGATGGTCGCGCCCGACGTGGTCGACGACGTGGAGGCGCAGCTGCTGGCCCGCGACATCGCCAAGCAGTTCGAGGAGGAGCTCACCTACCCCGGGCAGATCAAGGTGACCGTGATCCGCGAGTCCCGCGCCACCGAGACCGCCCGCTGACCCGTCACCCGTGCAGCCCATCTCCCCGCGTGTCGCGGCACAAGTGACGGCTCGGTGACCGCCGGGCAGGGTCGGGACGGCTGCGCGGTCGTGGTGCGCAGCCGGCGGGACGGGTACGCCGTGCTGCGCGAGCGCCGCGAGCCGGGGGAGTCCGTGCAGGGCACTGCGCTGCGTGCGGTGCAGCGCGCGACCGGGATCGTCGGCGCCGACGTGTGGGCCGTGGACCTGTCGGGTCCGTGGGCGGTGCTCGCGGTCGACGTACCGGACACGGTGCGGGTCGGGCCGCGTCCCGCCGGGGAACCGCCCGACGACCCGGTCGCTCGGGTGCGGGCGATCCCGTGGGCGACCGTCGCCTTCCGTCCGCTGACCCGGGCCGACCTCGCGGACGTCGTCACCTGGCAGGCCCAGCCGTACGTCGCCCGCTGGTGGCAGGACGAGGCCCGCGACCTCGCCGCGGCCGAACGACACTACGGCCCGGCGCTGGACGGCGAGGACCCGACGCGGCTGTGGGTGCTGGAGCTCAACGGCAGGTCGGTGGGGATGCTCCAGGACTACCGGGTCGGCGACCACCCGGAGTACGCACTGCTGACCGCCAAGCCCGACGCGGTCGGCTTCGACTACCTGATCGGCGACCCGTCGTGGGTGGGCCGGGGGATCGGCACCCGGATGCTCTGGTGCTACCTGCGCGACATGGTCTGCCCGCACTACCCGGCGGTCACCGAGCTGTTCGCGGCCCCGGACCACCGCAACGCCGGGTCGCTCCGGGTGCTCGACAAGCTCGGCTTCGACCGGGGGCTGTGGTTCGACGAGCCGCAGCCCGACGGCCGGGTCGACACCGTGGTCGGGTGCACCCTGGACGTCCCGAGCATCCTGGGTGGACCCGGGCCGGGGTGAGCCAAGGCCCGGGTCGGGGTGAACTACTGCCCGGGTCGGGGTGAACTACTGCCCGGGTCGGCGGGGGAGGGGACCCCCGGGGGGCCGTCACCGCCTTGTTACTGGGGAGTAATACAATCTCCGGCATGGACGTGCTGACGATGTACCGCCAGGTGACCCGGCTGCCCCAGGGGCACCGGGTGTTCTCCCGGTTGTTCACGCTCAAGGCGCCGTACTTCGGCACGGTGCGCCCCCGGTTCGTCGAGCTGCGGCCGAACTACGCCGAGCTGACCGTCCGCAAGCGCCGGGCGGTGCACAACCACCTCGGCACCGTGCACGTGATCGCGATCTGCAACGGGCTCGAGGCGGCGATGGGCGCGCTGGCCGAGGCCTCGGTGCCGCGCACGAAGCGCTGGATCCCCAAGGGCATGGAGGTCCGCTACACCGCCAAGGCGACCAGCGACATCACCTGCGTCGCCGAGACCGACCCCGGTCAGTGGGCCGGCGACGACCCCGACGTACCCGTCCGGGTCCGGGGCGTCCGCGACGACGGCACGGTCGTCGTCGAGGGCGTCATCCGGCTGTGGGTGACCGACAGGCCGGTCCGCTAGATCTGGAAGCCCGCCGTGCCTGACCGGTCGCCGCCGTCGGTGACCAGGACGGCCTTCTCCCCGACGAACTTGCGCTGCGCCCACGTCGCGATCCAGGTCAGGGCGAGGTTCACCAGGATGTAGAACGCGGCCAGCACGATCGCGGTCTGCACCTGGTTCTGGAACTCCAGGAAGATCGACTTGCCCACGCGGGTCAGGCCCGGCGCCAGGATCACGTAGCCCAGGCTGGTGTCCTTGAGCGCCACGATGCACTGGCTGATGATCGAGGGCAGCATGATCTTCACGCCCTGCGGCATCAGGATCTGCATCATCACCTGGGACTTGCGCAGGCCGAGCGCGTACGCCGCCTCGCCCTGCCCCGCCGGCACGGCCTGGATGCCGGCCCGGAACACCTCGGCCAGCACCGCGCCGTTGTACAGCGTCAGGGCGATGACGACCGACCAGTACGACCCGATCCCGCCCTCGCCGGCGCCGAAGGCGAAGAAGATGTAGATCATCATCAGCAGCACCGGGACGGCGCGGAAGAACTCCACGACCGCCCAGCACGGCCAGCGCAGCCAGGCGTGGTCCGAGAGCTTGCCGATCCCGAACACCACCCCGAACAGGACCGCGGCGACGACCGACGAGAAGGCCATCTGGAGGGTCTTCAGCAGGCCGTCGACCAGCAGGGCCGAGATGTAGCTCGGGGTGACGAAGGGCTCCCACTTGGCGTAGGCGAGCTGCCCGGTGCTGCTCATCCGCATCAGCACCGCGGCGATCACCGCGACCAGCGCGACCCAGGCCACCACGGTGTAGATCCGGTGCCGGGCACGGGTCTTCGGACCCGGTACGTCGAAGAGGACGCTGGTGCTCATCGGGCCACCTTCCAGCGGCGCTCGAGGCTGCCGGCCCCGGCGGAGATCAGCTCGACGATGACGATGTAGCCGATCGCGAAGGTGAGGAAGATCCACGTGCGGGCGTCAGCCTGGTCGTTGGTGAAGTAGCGCATCCGGGCGGTGGCCTCGAGCAGCCCGAAGCCGGCCGCGACCGAGGTGTTCTTGGCCAGCGCGATCAGCACGCTGGCCAGCGGCGGCACCACCGCGCGCAGGGCCTGCGGCAGGACGACGTACCGCATGGACTGGCCGAAGGTCAGGCCGATCGCCCGGGACGCCTCGGCCTGCCCGACGGAGACCGCGTTGATGCCCGAGCGGATCGCCTCGCACACGAACGAGGAGGTGTAGAAGGTGAGCGAGACGACGCCCTTGACCAGGAAGGGCAGCTGGATGTCCATCTGGGGGAGACCGAAGAACACGAAGATGAAGATGATCAGCAGCGGCGTGCTGCGGACCAGGGTGACGTAGAGCCCCGCCGCCCGGCGCAGGACCGCTACCGGGCCGACGCGGGCGGCCGCGAGCAGGGTGCCGAAGGCGAGCGACAGCACGCCCGCGAGCAGGAAGAGCTCGAGGGTCAGCAGGAACGCCTTGAGCACCAGGTCGAACTGCGAGAAGACTGCGTCCACTCCGGGGGCCACCTCCGTCGGTCAGGGGGAAGGGACAGGGGCGCTCGAGCCGAGCGCCCCTGCCGTGCTGCTAGCGACTCAGGTGCAGGCGTCCATCTTGGGCGCCTCGGGGGTGTCGACGCCGGACTTGCCGAGGGTGGCCTCAAAGGCCTTGTCGTAGGTGCCGTCGTCCTCGGCCTTCTTGATCGTGTCGGTGATCCACTGGCACATCTCCGGGGAGTCCTTGGAGTAGCCGATGCCGTAGCGCTCCTCGGAGAACGGGTCGCCGACGACCTCGAGGTTGTCGGGGTCGAGCGCGGCGTAGCCGAGCAGGATCGCGCCGTCGGTGGTCATCGAGTCGACCGAGCCGTCGGCGACCTGGTCGCGGCACTCGGAGTAGGTGTCGAAGCCGCGCGGCTTCGCGCCCTTGGCCTCCACGTTGTCCAGCGAGGTCGAGCCCGTCACCGAGCAGACCTCCTTGCCCTTGATGTCGTCGACGCTCTTGATGTCGCTGCCCTTCTTGACGAGCAGCTGCTGGCCGGTGACGTAGTACGGGCCGGCCTGGCCGACGACCTTGCGGCGGTCGTCGGTGATGGAGTACGACGCGATGACGAGGTCGACCTCACCCTTCTGGAGGAACGGCTCCCGGTTGTCGGAGATCGTCTCCTTCCAGGTGATCTTGTCGGCCGGGATGCCCAGCGACGCGGCGAGGATCTTGCCCATCTCGGGGTCGAAGCCCTTGGGCGCGTCGTCGGTCGCCCCCTTGAAGCCGATGCCGGGCTGGTCGAACTTCACACCGATGGTGATCTTGCCCGCGTCCGCGAGCTCCTTCATCCTGGTGCCGTCGTCGAAGCTGGAGGCGGCCTTGTCGTCGACCTTGACGTCGACGCTCTCGGAGTCGCTGCTGCCGGCGTTGCCGCAGGCCGCGAGCGAGCTCACGGACAGGGCGAGCCCGACTGCGGCGAGCAGGGTCTTGGAGCGGATGTTGCGCATGATTTCTCCTTGCTGGGCGGCCAGGTTTCCCCCGGGCCGGGAACGGGATCGATCAGTGCTTGAGGATCTTGCCGAGGAAGTCCTTGGCGCGGTCCGACGTCGGGCGGGTGAAGAACTCCTCGGGGGTGTTCTCCTCGACGATCTGGCCGTCGGCCATGAAGATCACGCGGTTCGCCGCGGTCCGCGCGAAGCCCATCTCGTGGGTGACCACGACCATCGTCATGCCGCCCTGGGCGAGGTCGACCATGACGTCGAGGACCTCCTTGATCATCTCGGGGTCCAGCGCGGAGGTCGGCTCGTCGAAGAGCATCACCTTGGGCTCCATGGCCAGGGCGCGGGCGATCGCGACGCGCTGCTGCTGGCCGCCGGAGAGCTGGGCGGGGTACTTCGCGGCCTGGTGGCCGACGCCGACCCGCTCGAGGAGCTCGGTGGCCTTGGCCTCGGCCTGGTCCTTGGGGAGGCCGCGGACCTTGATCGGTCCGAGCGTGACGTTCTCGAGGATCGTCTTGTGCGCGAAGAGGTTGAAGCTCTGGAAGACCATGCCGACCTCGGCGCGCAGGTGCGCGAGCGCCTTGCCCTCGGCGGGCAGCGGCTGACCGTCCAGGCTGATCGTGCCCTTGTCGATCGTCTCCAGGCGGTTGATCGCCCGGCACAGCGTGCTCTTGCCGGAGCCGGAGGGCCCGATCACCACGACGACCTCGCCGCGCTTGATCGAGAGGGTGATGTCCTGGAGGACGTGCAGGTCGCCGAACCACTTGTCGACGTGGTCCAGCACGACCAGGCCGTCGCCGGCGGGCGTGCCGGAGGACGCCGTCGGGGTGTCTGCGGGGGCACTCATGCCCGAAAACCTAGCGATCACGGCTCGCAATGACCATTTGAAGGTAGCCCGTTCGTGGTTGCGAAGTGGTTACTCCGTGTGCAAATGCAACTAACGGAGGTCGAGCACAGCGGCCGAAGGGGCGTGCCAGGGGGTGTGCTTGACTCGCCGGGAACGACGCAGCACCTCGACGGAAGGGATCCACATGCCTCGCAGCACGAACCCGATCGGCAGGCTGGTCGACGGCGTGAAGGGGACCGCCGCGATCGGCCGGATGGTCGCCGGGCAGGTCGTCCGCACGGCCGTGGCCGCGGCCGGCGGCGCGGTCCAGGGTGCCGTCGGTGCCGTCGTCGAGCGCGCCGGCCGGGGCAAGGTCGCGCACACCGACGCGCCGTCGCCGCGGGCCACGTCACCCGCGCAGCTGCGGCCGGTCCCGTCGCCGGCGCCGACCGTCGCGCCGACCCCGGCCCCCGCCCCGACGAAGAAGGCCCCGACCAAGAAGGCCCCGGCCAAGAAGGCCCCGGCCGCGAAGAAGACGCCCGCCGTGAAGAAGACGGCGTCCCCGGCCGACGTGGCCAAGACCGCGGCGAAGAAGGCCTCCGCCCCGCAGCCGCCCGCCAAGAAGACCGCCGCGAAGAAGACCGCCGCGAAGAAGGCGCCGGCCAGGAAGAGCGCGCCGACGACGTCCGCACCGGGCGACCGCCTGCCGCCCCGCACGGCACCGGGGACCCCGTCGACGCCGGAGCGGAACCCCGACGCCGGCTGAGCCCTCCCGGGATTCGGTGCGGGCCCGCGGGCGCCGTACCCTGGACCGGTCATGAGCACCCTTTCCCACGCCCCCGCGCGCACCTACGAGGTCCGCACCTACGGCTGCCAGATGAACGTCCACGACTCGGAGCGGCTGACCGGGCTGCTGGAGGACGCGGGGTACGTCGCCGCGCCGGCCGAGCAGCAGGCGGACGTGGTGGTGTTCAACACCTGCGCGGTCCGGGAGAACGCCGACAACAAGCTCTACGGCAACCTCGGCCACCTCGCGCCGGTGAAGGCCGCCCACCCGGGCATGCAGATCGCCGTCGGCGGCTGCCTGGCGCAGAAGGACCGGGGCGAGATCACCCGCCGGGCCCCGTGGGTCGACGTGGTGTTCGGCACCCACAACATCGGCTCGCTGCCGGTGCTGCTCGAGCGGGCCCGGGTCGCCGAGGAGGCGCAGGTCGAGATCCTCGAGTCGCTCGAGGTCTTCCCCTCCACGCTGCCGACCAAGCGCGAGTCGGCGTACGCCGCCTGGGTGTCGATCTCGGTGGGCTGCAACAACACCTGCACGTTCTGCATCGTCCCGGCGCTGCGCGGCAAGGAGAAGGACCGCCGCCCCGGCGAGATCCTCGCCGAGATCGAGGCGCTGGTCGCCGAAGGCGTCACCGAGGTCACCCTGCTGGGGCAGAACGTCAACGCCTACGGCGTGGAGTTCGGGGACCGGCAGGCGTTCTCCAAGCTGCTGCGGTCCTGCGGCCGGGTCGAGGGGCTGGAGCGGATCCGGTTCACCAGCCCGCACCCGGCGGAGTTCACCGACGACGTGATCGCCGCGATGGCCGAGACGCCGACCGTGATGCCGTCGCTGCACATGCCGTTGCAGTCCGGCTCGGACAAGGTGCTCAAGGACATGCGCCGGTCCTACCGGCAGTCGAAGTTCCTCGGCATCATCGACCGGGTCCGGGCCGCGATCCCCGACGCGGCGATCACCACCGACATCATCGTGGGCTTCCCCGGCGAGACCGAGGAGGACTTCCTCGAGACCATGAAGGTCGTCGAGCAGGCCCGGTTCGCCGGCGCGTTCACCTTCCAGTACTCCAAGCGCCCCGGCACGCCGGCGGCGGTGCTCGAGGACCAGATCCCCAAGTCCGTCGTCCAGGAGCGCTACATGCGCCTGGTCGGCCTGGCCGACCAGGTCGCCTGGGACGAGAACAAGCGCGTCGTGGGGCGGACCGTCGAGCTGATGGTCGCCGAGGGCGAGGGCCGCAAGGACACCGCGACCCACCGGCTGTCCGGTCGGGCGCGCGACAACCGGCTGGTGCACTTCACCCCGGTGGACCGGGACGGCTCCCCGGTCGACGTACGCCCGGGGGACATGGTGGAGGTCGAGGTCACCTACGCGGCGCCGCACCACCTGGTCGCCGACTCGCCCGTGCAGACCGTACGCCGCACGCGCGCCGGGGACGCCTGGGAGAACCGGACCGCGCCGAAGCCGGTCGGCGTCCCGCTCGGCCTGCCGACCGTCGGGGTCCCCGCGCCGCTGCCCGACGCGGACGCCTGCGCCCGCTGACCGCCGGGCGCCGCGGTCAGAAGCCGTGGGTGAGGATCGCGGGGGTGCTGCCGGCGCGGATCGTGCCGAGCACCCGCAGCTCGTGGGGTACGACGGGCGAGGGCAGCGCGTCCAGGTTGAACCAGCGCAGGTCCGCGCACTTGTCCGGCTCGACGATCCGCGGGGTGCCGGTCCAGGTCGTCGCGGTGAAGAAGTAGTCGACCCGCTCGTCGATCGGCAGGCCGTCGGCGCCGGTGCGCTGCATGGCGCACCACGGGACCAGCGCGACGTCGGTGATCCCGACCTCCTCGGCCGCCTCGCGCGCCCCGGCCGCGAACACCGTCTCGCCCCGCTCGACGTGGCCGGCGACCGCGGCCGCCCAGTGCTCGTCCATGTATCCGGTGCCGCGGCGCAGCTGCAGGAGCACCTCGCGGCCCCCGGGCATCGGGGCGGGGCGGAGCAGGAACACGTAGGCCGCGGGCACGACGACGAAGCGGTCGGTCATGCCCGCGACCCTAGTGCGGTGGCTCAGTGGCCGGGGTTCCGGTCCGGGTCGAACTCGTGCTTGTGGGCGACCGGGTCGGGCTGCACCTCGCCGACCGTCCGGTCCACGTGCGTCGCCGGGGACGTCTGGTCCGGCTTGTCCGGGGCCTCGTCGGCGTCGACGGGGTGGTCGGCCGGGTCGGTGTCCGGGGTGTCCCCGGCACTGACGAGAGCGGACTCGCCGTCGGTGTGCCCCTGGGAGGAGGCCGCGCTGCCGGTGCCCTCCACGCCCTCGAAGCCGTCCCGGCGCTCGCTGCTCAGCCCCATGTCACCGGCCAGGCCCTCCGGACCGCCGGCGTTGGGGTGCGACTCGCGGTTGACGGTCTCGCGCTCGTCGCCGCTCATGACTCGTCGCCCGTGTCCGCCGTGCCGGCCGGGTCCTCGGCCACGGCCGCCGGGTCCGACTGGTCGTTGGACATGAAGTCCCCGGGGTGGGCGTCGCCGGCGGGCGGCTCGCCCACGAAGTCGGCGGGGTCCAGCGTGTTCTCGCTCATCGTGTCTCCTACGGGTAGGGCTACTCGCCGCCGGAGCCGTCCGAGGGCTGGTCGAGCGCCGTCTCGGCGTTCTCCTCCTGCAGCTCCTCGTTGGCCTGCTCGGTCTGCGTGCGGGCGTGGATCTCGCCGTCCGGAGCAGGGTACGACGCCCCGTCACCGGCCTGCGCCGGGTCCGCGCCGGAGTCCGGGTCCTCCTCGCCGCTCGGGGCCGGGTCGTCGAGCCAGGGGTCGTCGCCGGACTGCTCGGGACCGCCCGGGCTCGTGGAGCCGGCGGGCGCGTCGCTGCGCAGCGGGCCGCCGGGCGGGGCCGGCGCGTCGGGCCCGGCCGGTCCGCGCGGGTTCTCGGGACCGGTCGGGGAGTCGCTCTGCTCGGGTGTGTGGCTCATCCGGTCGAGGTACCCGCGCCGGGCGTCGCAAAACGACGCGGCGGGAGATTGCCCCGCGCAGGGCGTCCGGGGGTCAGGGCCGCGGCTTCCCGAAGTCGTCGTTCTTGCCGTCGAGGGAGTCCAGGCCCTTCTTGAGCTGCACCTTGCCCTTGGCGATCTTGTCGGCGTGCTTGTTGCCGGTCTTCTGGTTGAGGGTGTCGCCGAGCTTGTCCGCACCCTGGGCGATCTTGTCGCCGTGCTGGTCGACGGCCTTGGTCAGCTGCTTCTTCGCCTTGTCCAGGAATCCCACGACGTGCTCCTTCGTCTCGACCTACCTGCGACCTACCGACGACGGGGACCCGCGCCGGCTTTGCCACACTCTCATCATGCCGAACGACCGGGTGGGGCCGACAGGTTCCCCGACCGCCCCCGTGCCCGTCGTGGCCGTGGTCGGCGCCACCGCCGCGGGCAAGACCGAGCTGTCCCTGGACCTCGCCGAGGCGCTGGCCGGGGAGATCGTGAACACCGACGCGATGCAGGTCTACCGGGGCATGGACATCGGCACCGCGAAGCTGCCGGCCGGGGAGCGCCGCGGCATCCCCCACCACCTGCTCGACCTGCTCGACGTCTCCGAGCCGGCGACGGTAGCGCAGTTCCAGGCCCTGGCCCGCGGGGTGGTCGCCGACTGCCGGGACCGGCGAGCGGTGCCGGTCCTGGTCGGCGGCTCGGCGCTCTACACCCGGGCCGTCCTGGACCGGTTCGAGTTCCCGGGCACCGACCCCGCGGTGCGGGCCCGCCTCGAGGCCGAGCTGGACGTGGTCGGGTCCGGGGAGCTGCACCGCCGGCTGGCGGGCGTGGACCCCGAGGCCGCCGCCCGGATCGTCCCCGCCAACGGCCGCCGCGTGGTGCGGGCGCTGGAGGTCGTGGAGATCACCGGCGCGCCGTTCAGCGCGACGCTGCCCGACCCGACGTACGTCCTGGAGCCCACCGTCCAGGTCGGCGTCCGGATCCCGCGGCCGGTCCTGGACGAGCGGATCGAGCTGCGGGTGCGACGCATGTGGGACGAGGGCCTGGTCGAGGAGGTACGCCGGCTGGCCGGCGCCGGGCTCCGGGAGGGCCGCACGGCGCACCGGGCGCTGGGCTACCAGCAGGTGCTGGCGTTCCTCGACGGGGAGTGCTCCGAGCAGGAGGCCTTCGAGCGGACGGTGTTCGGCACCCGGCGCTTCGCCCGGCGCCAGGAGTCGTGGTTCCACAAGGACCAGCGGATCACCTGGGTGGACTGGGACGATCCCGACCGGGCCCGGGTCGCGACCGCGGTGGTTGAGGCGACCCTCACGGGGTAGGACGTCTCCGTCCGCTCGCCTCGGGGAAGGAACACCCACATGCACCGCACACGCGTGAGCCGGTTCGCGGCCCTCGGAGTCGCCGGAGCCACGGCGGTCGCCGGTCTCGGCGTCGCCCTCCCGTCGGCCTCCGCCGACGACGCCGGCCGGTACTCCACCAAGACGCCCACCAGCCGCGGCTTCGGCGGCGCGGTCACCTCCGTGGACCCCGAGGCCTCCCGGGTCGGCCTGCAGGTGCTCAAGAACGGCGGCAACGCGGTCGACGCGGCCGTCGCGACCGCCGCGGCGCTCGGCGTCACCGAGCCCTACAGCTCCGGCCTCGGCGGCGGCGGCTACTTCGTCTACTACGACGCGAAGACGAAGAAGGTGCACACCATCGACGGCCGCGAGACCGCGCCCGCCTCGATGCCCCGCGACGCGTTCATCGACAAGTCCACCGGCAAGCCCTACAACTTCACCCCCGAGCTGGTGACCAGCGGCGTGTCCGTCGGCGTCCCCGGCACCCCGGCCACCTGGGCCAAGGCGCTGCGCGAGTGGGGCACCTACCGGCTGGCGGGCGCGCTCGCCCCGGCCGAGAAGCTGGCCCGCCGCGGCTTCGTCGTGGACAAGACGTTCCACCAGCAGACCCTGGACAACCAGACGCGCTTCGAGGCCTACACCTCCACCCCGCGGCTGTTCCTGCCCGGCGGCACCGCGCCGAGGACCGGGTCGGTCTTCCGCAACACCGCGCTGGCCAACACCTACCGCGCGCTGGGCCGCAAGGGCGTCTCGTGGTTCTACCGCGGCCCGATCGCCCGCGAGATCGCCCACAACGTCCAGTCGCCGCCGAAGAGCTCCACCACCGCGCTGCCGGTGCCGGCCGGGCACCTCACCCGGCGCGACCTGGCCGGCTACCGCGCGCTGTTCCGCACCCCGACGTACGCGAAGTACCGCGGGTACGGCGTGTGGGGGATGGGCGGCTCGTCCTCGGGCGGCACCACCGTCGGGGAGGCGCTGAACATCATGGAGCAGTTCCCGCTGCGCCGGCTGAGCAGCACCCAGCAGCTGCACGTCTACCTCGAGGCCAGCGCGCTGGCGTTCGCCGACCGGGCGAAGTACCTCGGCGACCCGGCCTTCGTGAAGATCCCGCGCGCGACGCTGCTCTCCGACCGGTACGCCGCGTCGCGGGCCTGCTCGATCAGCCTGACCACGGCGATGCCCAAGCCGACGACGGCCGGCGACGTGAGGAAGTACGACCCGACCTGCGGCGGCACCAGCTCGACCGGCACCACGGCCCGGCGGGACACCGAGAACGTCGAGACCACGAACCTCACGGTCACCGACAAGCGCGGCAACGTCGTGGAGTACACCCTGACCATCGAGCAGACCGGCGGCTCCGGCCTGCTGCTGCCCGGCCGCGGGTTCCTGCTCAACAACGAGCTCACCGACTTCTCCGCGGTGTACGACGCCGCCGACCCGAACCGGATCCAGCCCGGCAAGCGGCCGCGCTCCTCGATCTCGCCGACGCTCGTGCTGCGCGACGGCAAGCCGGTCGTGGCGCTGGGCTCGCCCGGCGGCTCGACGATCATCACCACCGTGCTGCAGATGATCACCGACCGGATCGACCGTCAGCTCTCGCTGCCGCAGACGATCGCGGACCCGCGCGGCTCGCAGCGCAACACCGCCGCGGTCAGCGCCGAGCCGGAGTTCATCGAGAAGTACGGCGCCGGCCTGCAGGCGCTCGGGCACCCGCTGACCCCGGCCGGCGACAAGTTCACCAGCGCCTCGGAGATCGGGGCGGCCACGGCCGTCGCGTTCAAGCGGCACGGGTACCTCGTCGCCGTCTCCGAGCCGCGCCGCCGCGGCGGCGGGTCGGCCCTGGTGGTGCGCCCCTCGCGCTGATCGCCCGCTGATCGCCGCTGCCGGGTCCGATCACCTATCGTCTGGCGCATGAGCGAGCCCAGCACCTACACCGTCCAGCGGTCCACGACCGTGCACGCCCCCGCCGCGCAGGTGGAGGAGCAGATCGTGGACTTCCACCGGTGGACCGCGTGGTCGCCGTGGGAGGGCGTCGACCCGCAGATGGCGCGCTCCTACACCGGCCCGGCCCAGGGCGCCGGTGCGGTCTACGAGTGGACCGGCAACCGCAAGGCCGGCGCCGGCCGGATGCAGATCACCGACGTCGCACCGGGCTCGCGGGTGGAGATCGACCTGCGCTTCCTCAAGCCGTTCAAGTCGCACAGCACCACGGTGTTCTCGCTGGAGCCGCTGGACGACGGCAGCACCACGGTGACCTGGACGATGACCGGCCCGCGGACCCTCGCGGTCAAGGCGATGGGGCTGTTCACCAGCATGGACAAGCTGGTCGGCGGGGACTTCGAGAAGGGTCTGGCCCGGCTCAAGGACGTCGCGGAGCGGCCGGGCGGCTAGGCTCGCCGACGTGACCAGCGCGTTCGGGTTCCTCAAGGGGCACGGCACCGAGAACGACTTCGTGCTGCTCCCCGACGCCGACGGCTCGGTGCACGGCGACCTCGCCCCGGACGTCGTCGCCCGGCTGTGCGACCGGCGGGCCGGGATCGGCGGCGACGGCGTCCTGCGGGCGATCCGCACCGCGGCGTACGACGACCCGGCGGCCGTCGCGGCCCGCAGCGAGGCCGAGTGGTTCATGGACTACCGCAACTCCGACGGCTCGGTCTCGGAGATGTGCGGCAACGGGGTGCGGGTGTTCGGCCGCTACCTCGTCGAGCACGAGGGCGTCGACCCGCACCGGCCGCTGAAGGTCGGCACCCGGGCCGGCACCCGCACGCTCACCTTCGGCCGCGACCTGGTCAGCGTCGACATGGGGCAGCCCGTCGTGCACGGCGAGACCAAGGTGTCGGTGGGGGAGCGGTCCTGGCCGGCGCTGCACGTGTCGATGGGCAACCCGCACGCCGTCGCGTTCGTCGACGACCTCACCGACGCGGGCCACCTGCTCGACCCGCCCGGGCACGACGCCGAGGAGTTCCCCGACGGCGTGAACGTCGAGTTCGTCGTACGACGGGGCCGGCGGCACGTCGCGATGCGGGTGCACGAGCGCGGCTCGGGGGAGACCCGGTCCTGCGGCACCGGCGCCTGCGCGGTGATGGTCGCGGCGGCGCTCGCCGACGGGACCGCCCCGGGCAAGCGGTACCGCGTCGACGTGCCCGGCGGACGGCTCGAGGTGACCTGGACCGAGCAGGGCCGCGTCGAGCTGACCGGGCCGGCCGTGCTGGTCGCCCGGGGCGAGTGGATCGCAAAATGAATCGCCGCCCGGCGCCGCGCCGTGCGAGCATCGAGGGGCGCCGGGAATCCACCCGGCGGCTCTGACGTTCTCTCTGGTGGATATGACTAGCGCACACGAATTCGACGCCCACACGCCCGACCCCGTCACGCCCATCGACGAGCGGGACGACATCAACCTCGACGACGCCCTCGCGGAGACCGACGACTGGGAGAGCCCGGACGGACCGGACCCCGAGGAGAGCACCGGGTCCTACGACCTCGCGGAGCGGCACGCCCTGCGCCGGGTCGCCGGGCTGTCCACCGAGCTGGAGGACATCTCCGAGGTCGAGTACCGCCAGCTGCGGCTGGAGCGGGTCGTCCTGGTGGGGGTCTGGACCGACGGCACCGTGGAGGACGCCGAGAACTCGATGGCCGAGCTCGCCCTGCTCGCCGAGACGGCCGGCTCCGAGGTGCTCGACGCGTTCTACCAGCGCCGGCAGAGCCCGGACCCCGCGACGTACATCGGGCGCGGCAAGGTGGACGGCCTCAAGGAGATCGTCCAGGCCACCGGCGCGGACACCGTGATCCTCGACGGCGAGCTCGCGCCCAGCCAGCTCAGGAACCTCGAGGACCGGGTCAAGGTCAAGGTGGTGGACCGGACCGCGCTGATCCTCGACATCTTCGCCCAGCACGCCAAGTCCCGCGAGGGCCAGGCCCAGGTCGAGCTCGCCCAGCTCAACTACATGAAGCAGCGGCTGCGCGGCTGGGGCGGCAACCTGTCCCGCCAGGCCGGTGGCCGGGTGGGCTCGCAGGGCGGCGGCATCGGTGGCCGTGGCCCCGGTGAGACCAAGATCGAGACCGACCGGCGCCGGATCAACACCAAGATCGCCAAGCTCCGCAACGAGCTCAAGCACATGCGGGTCACCCGGGACACCAAGCGCTCGGACCGGCAGCGGCACCAGATCCCCTCGGTCGCGATCGCCGGCTACACCAACGCCGGCAAGTCCTCGCTGCTCAACCGGCTCACCGACGCCGGCGTGCTGGTCGAGGACTCGCTGTTCGCGACCCTGGACCCGACCACCCGCAAGACCACCACCTCCGACGGCCGGATCTACACGATGTCCGACACCGTGGGGTTCGTCCGGCACCTGCCCCACCAGCTGATCGAGGCGTTCCGCTCCACGCTGGAGGAGGTGGCCGACTCCGACCTGGTGCTGCACGTCGTCGACGGCTCCCACCCGGACCCGGAGGGCCAGCTGGCCGCGGTGCGCGAGGTGTTCGCCGAGATCGGCGCCGACAAGGTGCCCGAGCTCGTGGTGATCAACAAGGCCGACGCCGCCGACCCGATCCTGATCTCCCGCCTCAAGGGCCGCGAGCCGCACTCGGTGGTGGTCTCCGCCAAGACCGGCGAGGGCATCGCCGACGTGCTGCGGGCGGTCGAGGCCGACCTGCCGCACCCCGGCGTCGCCTTCGACGCGCTGCTGCCCTACGAGCGCGGCGACCTGCTGAACCGGATCCACGTCAGCGGCGAGGTCGAGTCCGTCGAGCACACCGGGGACGGCTCGCGGGTGCGCGGCCGGGTGCACGCCGACCTGGCCGGGGAGCTCGAGCCCTACCTGGTCAAGGCGTAGCCGCCGTGTCCTACGACTTCGGCGACCGGCCGCGGCCGCCGTTCGTCGGGGACGAGCGGGAGGTGCTCGACGGGTGGCTCGACTTCCACCGGGCCACCCTGCTGATGAAGTGCGAGGGGCTGACCCTCGAGCAGCTCAAGGTCCGCCCGCTGCGGACCTCGAGGCTGACCCTGCTCGGCCTGGTGCGGCACCTCACCGAGGTCGAGCGGGGCTGGTTCCTGCCGTTCCTGGGCGAGCCGGTCACCGAGCTCTACTGCACCGAGGCCGACCCCGACGGGGACTTCCACGGCGTGCCGCACGCCGACGCCGAGGCCGACCTGGCCCGCTACGGCGAGACCGTCGACACGATCAGCGACCGGCTCCGCCGGCACCGCCTCGACGAGGTCGAGGAGGACGGCGGCACGTCCTACAACCTGCGCTGGATCTTCACCCACATGGTCGAGGAGTACGCCCGCCACAACGGGCACGCCGACCTGCTGCGCGAGGCCATCGACGGCACCCGCGGCGAATAGGGTCCCGGACCGGTTTCCCGATCGGCGCCCCGGGTAGCGGGGGGTGGTGCACGAATCCACTCTCACGCTGACCGTCGACGGGGTCTCCCGCACGGTCACCGTGGACACCCGGACCACGCTCCTCGACACCCTGCGGGACCGGCTGGGGGTGACCTCCCCCAAGAAGGGCTGCGACCACGGCCAGTGCGGTGCCTGCACGGTGCTGCTCGACGGCCGTCGCACGCTGAGCTGCCTGCGCCTCGCGGTCGCCGAGCACGGCGCCGACGTGGTCACCTCGGCCGGCCTGCGGGTCGGTGACGACCTGCACCCGGTGCAGCAGGCGTTCATCGACCACGACGGGCTGCAGTGCGGCTACTGCACCCCGGGCCAGATCTGCTCGGCCGTCGGCATGCTCGAGGAGGCCCGCGCCGGCCACCCGAGCCACGTCACCGAGGACCTCGAGGCCGGTCTCGACGGGGGAGCCGAGCTCACCGACGAGGAGATCCGGGAGCGGATGAGCGGCAACCTGTGCCGGTGCGGCGCCTACCCCCACATCGTCGCGGCGATCGCGGAGGTGGCCCGGTGAAGCCGTTCACCTACGAGCAGGTCCTCGACCCCGCCGAGGCGGTGGCCCGGGTGACCGGCAGCCCCGAGGCGGTGTACGTCGCGGGCGGCACCAACCTGGTAGACCACCTCAAGCTCGGCGTGGCCACCCCCGACGTGCTCGTCGACGTCAGCCGGCTGCCGCTCGACGAGGTCGAGGGCCTCGAGGACGGCGGCCTGCGGATCGGGGCCGCGGTCCGCAACGCCGACCTGGCCGCCCACGCCGCCGTACGACGGGGGTACCCGGTGCTCGCGCAGGCGCTGCTGGCCGGCGCCTCGGGGCAGATCCGCAACGTCGCGACCACCGGGGGCAACCTGCTGCAGCGGACCCGCTGCGTCTACTTCCAGGACGTCACCACGCCCTGCAACAAGCGCGAGCCCGGCTCCGGGTGCCCGGCCCGCGAGGGGTTCCAGCGCAGCGCGGCCGTCCTCGGTGCCTCCGAGCACTGCGTGGCCACGCATCCCTCGGACATGGCCGTCGCCCTCGCCGCGCTCGACGCGGTCGTCGTGGTGCTCGGCACGGACGGCGAGCGCCGCGTCCCGATGAGCGACTTCCACCGGCTGCCCGGTGACCGGCCCGAGCTGGACACCACGCTCGCGCAGGGCGAGCTTGTCACCGCCGTCGAGCTGCCGGCGCTGCCGGACGCGAGCCGGTCGGCCTACCGCAAGGTGCGCGACCGCGCGTCGTACGCCTTCGCGCTGGTGTCCGTCGCCGCCGTCCTCGACGCCTCGGGCGGCACCGTCCACGACGTCCGGATCGCCCTGGGCGGGGTGGCCCACAAGCCCTGGCGGGCCAGCGTCGCCGAGGAGCGGCTGCGCGGGGGACCGGCCACCGAGGAGGCGTTCCGGGCCGCCGCCGAGGCCGAGCTCGCCGCCGCCGTCCCGCTGGACGGCAACGCCTTCAAGGTGCCGATGGCCGTCAACACGATCACCGCCACGCTGCGCAACCTCGCCGGAGGATCCCGATGACCGTCACCGAGCCGCGCGCGTCCGTCGGCACCCCCGTCGCCCGCATCGACGGGGAGGCCAAGGTGCTGGGCCTGGCGAAGTACGCCTACGAGCAGGTCGTGGACAACCCCGCCTTCCTGCACCCGGTCCAGGCCACCGTCGCCCGCGGCCGGGTCACCGGGTTCGACTCCTCGGCGGCCGAGGCGCTCGAGGGTGTCCTGCTGGTGCTCAGCCACCTCAACGCGCCCGCCCTGGCGGACACCAGCGACCAGGAGTACGCCGTCCTGCAGTCGCCGGGCGTCGCGTTCCGCGGCCAGATCATCGGCGCGGTGGTGGCCGAGTCGCCGGAGACCGCCCGGCACGCCGCCGAGCTGGTCCGGGTCACCTACGACCAGCACCCGCACGACACCGAGCTGCGCGAGGACCACCCGGACCTCTACGAGCCCGGCCAGGTCAACCCGTCCTACCCCGCGGACACCGACGACGGCGGGGTGGACCAGGCGCTGGCGGCCGCGGAGTTCGTGGTGGACCACCGCTACACGACGCCGATGGAGCACAACAACCCGATGGAGCCGCACGCGTGCACCGCGCTGTGGCAGGACGGTCCGAGGCTGACCCTGCACGACTCCACGCAGAGCGTGCACGGCGTGCGGACCCGGCTGTCCGGGATCCTCGGCCTCGACCCCGAGGCGATCCGGGTGGTGTCGCCGTACGTCGGCGGCGGCTTCGGCTCCAAGGGCATGCCGCACGCGCACAACGTGCTGGTGGTGCTCGCCGCGCAGCTCCTCCCGGGCCGCCCGGTGAAGCTCGTGCTGACCCGCCAGCAGATGTTCACGCTCGTCGGCTACCGCACCCCCACCCTGCAGCGGGTCCGGCTCGGCGCCGACGCGCAGGGCCGGATCACGGCGGTCTCGCACGAGGCGGTGGAGCAGACCTCCCGGATCAAGGAGTTCGCCGAGCAGACCACGGTCGGCACCCGCAGCATGTACGCCGGCGACGCCCGTCGTACGACGCACCGGCTGGTGGCGCTCGACGTCGCGGTGCCGTCGTGGATGCGGGCGCCGGGGGAGGCGCCCGGCATGTTCGGCCTCGAGTCGGCGATGGACGAGCTCGCGGAGACCGTCGGCCTCGACCCGGTCGAGCTGCGGGTGCGCAACGACCCGGCGACCGACCCCGAGACCGGCCTGCCCTGGTCGAGCCGGCACCTCGTCGAGTGCCTGCACGAGGGCGCCGCCCGCTTCGGGTGGGACCTGCGCCGGGCACCCGGCTCGCGGCGCGAGGGAGACTGGCTGGTCGGCCTCGGGATGGCCAGCTCGACGTACCCCGCCTACCTCATGCCGGGCAATACCGCGTCGGTCTCCTACGGCGGCCACGGCCACTACTCGGTCCGGATCGGGGCGGCCGACATCGGCACCGGCTCGTGGACCGCGCTCACCCAGATCGCCGCGGACGCGCTGGGCATGCCGTTCGACCACGTGCACCTCGAGATCGGCGACACTCAGCTGCCCAGGGCCACCGTCGAGGGCGGGTCGGCCGGGCTGGCCTCGCACGGCTCGGCGATCCTGCTGGCCGGCCAGCGGTTCCGGGTCGAGCACGGCGACGCCCCCGAGGCGGGTGCCACCACCGAGGCGACCACCGAGCCGCCCGGCGAGCCGGCGTACGCCACGCACTCCTACGGCGCGCAGTTCGTGGAGGCCCGGGTGAACGTCGACACCGGGGAGGTGCGGGTGCCCCGGATGGTCGGGGTGTTCTCCTGCGGCCGGATCGTCAACCCGCGCACCGCCCGCTCGCAGCTGATCGGCGGCATGGTGTGGGGGCTGTCGATGGCGCTGCACGAGAAGTCGGTCGTGGACCACGCGCTGGGCCACGTGGTCACCCACGACCTCGCGGACTACCACGTCCTCTCGCACGCCGACATCGGCGACATCGACGTGACCTGGCTCGACGAGGAGGACCCGCACGCCAACCCGCTGGGCGCCAAGGGCATCGGCGAGATCGGCATCACCGGCACCGCCGCCGCGGTGGCCAGCGCCGTCCACAACGCGACGGGCCGACGGATCCGCGACCTCCCGATCACCCCGGACAAGCTGCTCCTGCCCTGACCCTCCGCCCCCCGCTTGTAACGCGGGGTTATGGACGCTGCACCCCAGGTACGCCGCGTGCGAACCGTCCACGGGCCGTGCGGAGCCGGCGCTGCGGGACGGCCGCCGCCCTTGTCGTGTGCTGTGGACGGTTCGCCGGCGTCGTACCGCTGCTCCAGCGTCCATAACCCCGCGTTACAAGCCGGGGGGAGGGGCTGGACCTGCCCTTGACATGTGTCGCTCGTCACTTCATCCGGCCGTCGCTGGAGCGCTACGGCCGGGGCGGCACGCCGATCTGGTGGACCGAGTGGGGCGTCACCCCGACGCACTTCTACGAGGTCAGCGACGCGGTCTTCTCCGGGGTGTTCCTGCTCCGCGGGATGGCCTCGTCGATGGGCCGCATCGAGGCGCTGTCCTACTGGGTGGTCTCCGACCACTTCGAGGAGCTCGGCCGCCCGCCGGCGCTGCTGCACGGCGGGTTCGGCCTGCGCACCATCGGCGAGCTGCGCAAGCCCCGCTGGTGGGCGCTGGCGCTGCTCAAGCGGCTCGACGAGCGGAGGCTGCCGGTGACCTTGGCCGGCGACGGCGCGGGGTCGCTGGTGGAGACGCTCGCGACCCGGTCCGAGGACGGTGCCGTCTCGGTGCTGGCCTGGAACATGACCCTGGACCAGACCAAGGCGGCCGGCTCCGAGCCGCACGACCGCGACGTCACGGTCCGCGTCGACGGGCTGGTCGCGGGGGCGTCGTACACGCTGACCCACGACCGGGTCGACGCCGACCACTCGAACGTCGCCGGGACCTGGGGCGCGCTGCGCGACGGCGACCAGGCCTGGCCCGACGAGGAGCAGTGGGCGGCGCTGCGCGCCGCCGACCGGCTCGAGGCGCTCGAGGAGCCGCGGGAGGTGCTGGCCGACGCCGACGGCACCGTGACGGTGACGACCACCCTCCCGATGCCCTCGATCTCGTTCCTGCACCTCGCCCCCGCCGACCCGGCGACTCCGGCGGGCTGACCCCTGCCGACCCGGCGGGTCTGGCGGGCGTACGCCCGCCACACCCGCCGGGTCGGCGTCGGCTCGGGGGCCTGTGGAGCGGGGGCGGGGAACGTCGGCCGTTCTCGGTAGGGTGCTCCGGTGCCCGAGACCGACGCCCCGCCCACCTCCCGAGTCCGTGAGGTCCTGGCGAGCGCCGTGGAGGCGCTCGGCGGCCAGGAGCGGGCCGGCCAGATCCAGATGGCCGAGGCCGTCGCCCGGGCGATGACGTCGGGGGAGCACCTGCTGGTCCAGGCCGGCACCGGCACCGGCAAGTCGCTGGGCTACCTCGTCCCGGCGCTGCTGCACGACCGCCGGGTGGTCGTCGCGACCGCCACCCTGGCCCTGCAGCACCAGCTCGTCGAGCGGGACATCCCGGCGCTGCTCGAGGCCGCCGACCACGTGCTGCACAAGAAGCCGTCGTACGCCGTGCTCAAGGGCCGCTCGAACTACGCCTGCCTGCACCGCATCCGGGAGGGCGTGCCGGACGAGCAGGGCGCGCTCGTGGAGATGCCGACCGGCTCGATGGGCAGCGAGGTCCTCGCCCTGCGCGCGTGGGCCGAGGAGCAGACCCAGGTCAAGGGCAACGGGGACCGCGACTCGGCGCCCAAGCACGGCGACAAGGTGTGGCGGCAGGTCTCGGTCAACCACCGCGAGTGCCTCGGCGCGGCCAAGTGCCCGTTCTCCGACGAGTGCTTCGCGGAGCGGGCCAAGGAGAAGGCCGCCCAGTCCCAGCTGATCGTCACCAACCACTCGCTGCTGGCGATCGACGCCATCGAGGGCGTCCCGATGATCCCCGAGTACGACGTCGTGGTGATCGACGAGGCCCACGAGCTGTCCGCCCGGGTCACCCAGGCGGCGACCGACGAGCTGTCCGTGCCGGAGGTCGAGCGCACCGCGCGCCGGGCCCAGCGGCACGTCGAGGGCATGGAGGCCGACGACCTCGCGGACGCCGGCGACGCGCTGCGCGCCGCGTTCGACGAGTGCCCACCCGGACGCCTCGACACGTTGCCGGAGCCGCTCTCGGACGCCGTCCAGCTGGTCCGGGACGCCTCGCGCGCGCTGATCTCGGCGTTCCCCAAGGAGTCGCAGTCCGACGGCGAGGGCGACGCGGGCCGCACCCAGGCCCGCGGGGCGGTGCAGGAGCTGTTCAAGAACAGCGAGCGGATGGCCGCCAACTCCCAGGCCGACGTGCTGTGGCTCTCCGAGCGCGACCGGGCCCGCGGCGGCGACCAGCTCTGCGTGGCGCCGCTGCAGGTGTGGGGCCCGCTGCGCGACAGGCTGCTGGCCGAGAAGACCGTGGTGCTGACCAGCGCCACGCTGATGCTCGGCGGCGACTTCAGCTCGGTGGCCACCTCGCTCGGGCTCAAGCCCAGCGAGCGCGTCGACCACTCGCTGGCGGAGTCCCCGGAGCCGGCGGCGCCCGACGACGGCCGGCAGCCGTGGCGCGGCATCGACGTCGGGTCACCGTTCGACTACGCCCGGCAGGGCATCCTGTACGTCGCCAAGCACCTGCCTCCGCCCGGTCGCGACGGCCTCGGGGCCGCCCAGCTCGACGAGATCGTCGACCTCGTGGACGCCGCCGACGGCCGCACCCTGGGGCTGTTCTCCAGCCGCCGGGCGGCCGAGGCGGCGGCGGAGGCGGCCCGCGAGCGGCTGCCGCACCTGACGATCCTGGCCCAGGGCGAGGCGCAGCTGCCCGAGCTGGCCCGGCTGTTCGTCGAGGACCCGCACGCCTGCCTGTTCGGCACGCTCAGCCTCTGGCAGGGGCTCGACGTGCCCGGCGACACCTGCCAGCTGGTGCTGATCGACCGGATCCCGTTCCCGCGCCCCGACGACCCGCTGATGTCCGCGCGGCAGAAGGCCGCCGACCAGGCCGGCGGCAACGGGTTCATGCAGGTCGCCGCGACGCACGCCGCGCTGCTGCTCGCGCAGGGCAGCGGCCGGCTGATCCGGACCACCAGCGACAAGGGCGTGGTGGCCATCCTGGACCCCCGGCTGGTCACCGCCCGCTACGGCGGCTTCCTGCGCGCCTCGCTGCCGCCGATGTGGTCGACCACCGACCGGTCCGTGGTGCTCTCCGCGCTCAAGCGGCTCGCCTCCTGACGCGGCGCGAACCCCGGTGCTAGCGTTTTCGCCATGCAGCGGAACCCGTGGTCGATGGTCGCCCTGGTCGTGGCCTGCCTCCTGCTCGTGGTCGGCGCCGCCGCGGAGCATGACCCGGGTGACGCGAAGCCGGTCACCACGGTGCACCGGCCGCTGACCCCGTAGCCCTCCCGGGTGAGCCGACGCTCGTCGGGCGCGCGGCGGCTGGAAGGATGTCCGCATGGGGAGCACCTACGTCGTCAGCGACGTGCACGGACATCTGGACGACCTGCGCGAGGTGCTGCAGCACGCCGGGCTGGTCGACGGCGAGGACCGCTGGACCGGCGGCGAGACGGACCTGTGGGTCCTCGGCGACCTCGTGGACCGCGGCCCGGACGGCATCGGGGTGATCCGGTTCGTGCGCTCGCTGCAGGAGCAGGCCCCCGACCGGGTGCGGGTGCTGCTCGGCAACCACGAGGCGCTGATGCTGGGCTACCACCTGTTCCCCGACACCCGGTTCGCCGAGCTGTGGCTGCTCAACGGCGGGCACGAGATGGACCAGGCCGGGCTCACCGCGGACGACGTCGCCTGGGTGCGCAGGCTGCCGGCGATGGCCCGGGCCGGCGACCGCCTGCTGATGCACTCCGACACCACCGACTACCTCGCCTGGGGGTCGTCCGTCGACGAGGTCAACGCCACCGTGGCCGGGCTGCTCGCCGGTGACGACGCGCAGGAGCACTTCGACGTGTTCGCCGCGCTCACCAGCCGGTTCGACTTCAACGGCACCGACGGCGCCCGGGTCGCGAGGGCCGTGCTCGACACGCTCGGAGGCGAGCAGATCGTGCACGGCCACAGCATCATCGGCAGCCTGCTCGACGTACCGTCCGCGCAGGTCGAGGGTCCGCTGACGTACGCCGACGGGCTGGTGGTCGCGATCGACGGCGGCCGCTACGACGGCGGACCGCTGCTGCTCGTCGCGCTCAGCTGACCCGGGGAGTCACCGGCTGGCGTGCGCGGCGTACCGGGTGGTCAGCGCGTCGTCGAGCGGGAGGCCCGAGCAGCTCTCGTAGGTGTTCTGGTGGCACCGGTAGCGGGTGCTCGCGTTGATCAGGTCGAGCTCGACGGAGCTGACCTCGTGCGAGGAGAAGCCGACCAGCCGGGTGCCCGCGCCGGAGCGGGTGAGCCGCACCGGGTAGCCCACCACCCTGCCGTTGCGGTGGTGCACGATGACCCGGGCGAGGGAGCCGCGGTACGTCGCCGGCATGTCGACCGCGACCCGCAGCGTGGCGTGCCGGCCCAACGACGGGCTCGGGACGTAGCGCACGAACAGCTGGCCGAGGTGGTACAGCGTGGCGGTGTGCGGGTGCGACGTGGGCGACCTGCGGCTCAGCGTGCGGGAGGCGAGCAGCGGCGAGGCGTGGTAGGCGTGCCCCTCGGAGTAGTAGTGCGCGGGGTCGCGGTTCCACACGCCGAACCGGGCGAGCGTCTCCGCGATCGTGGTGCCCTTGAGTGCCAGCACCCGTTGGAGCGCCTGCAGGGAGTAGGCGTCACCGGCCGCCTGCTCCCACACGTACCGGATCATCGTCGGGTCGTCGGTGTTCCCCGGCCCGGACGACTCGCTGAGGAACCGCCAGAACAGCCAGGCGCCGTACCCACGCAGGTCCGCGGTCGCGAAGTCCAGGGGCATGTCGGAGGCGGCGAGGGGGCTGCCGGCCAGGTAGCGGCGGTTGTCGTCGACCGCGTCGAACAGCTGGTCCTCCATCCAGGTCGCGGTGCCCTCCATCAGCCACGGGTCCTCGGACCAGTCGTAGGCGAACTGGACCGCGTGGAACAGCTCGTGCGCGGCGGTCACCCGGAGGTTGTCCACCGGCGTGCGGGTGCCGCCGAACTCGGTGGCGGCGTAGTCGTTGTCCAGCACGCAGTAGCCGTAGACGGCCCGGACCGAGGTGCGCGCGGTGTCGTCGGGGACGCAGTAGCCGTAGAGGCCCTGGTCACCGATGTTCGCGAGGTAGACGTCGAGCCGGCCGTCCCCGCCGTTGTCGATGGCCGCGGTGTCCGGGACCGGTGTGCGGTAGCCCATCACGGCGGTCTCGGCCGTGTAGACCGCGTCGACCGTCTGCAGGGTCAGGCTGACCCAGGACGGCACCGTGGCGGGGTCGCCGTCGGAGCCGGTGGGCGCGTTCGCGTCGTTCTCCACCCAGTGCACGCAGACCGTGGCCGTGCAGACCATCGCGGCCGGCACGGTGTACTTCGGCTCGCCGCCGACCGCGTTCGACCCGTCGGTGGGCCGGCGCAGGATGTGCCGGGCGGAGCGGCGCTCGGCCGGGGTGGCCAGGTCGTGGGCGCGCAGCGCGAGCTCGCGCAGCACCAGGGTGCCGTCGCGGGTGGGCTGCGTGGCCGGGCGGTCGGCGCGCGACTGCGGGGCACTGGTCGTGGGTGCGAACAGGTCCTGGGCGCCGGCCAGCGCCCGGGTGGCCGCGGTCGCCGGGTCCTGCACGGGCTCGGGGGTGGTGCCCTCGCCGACGGTAGGTGCGGGCGCGGGGGCGGTGGTCGCCGTGGTGACGTCCGGACCGGGGTCCGCCACGGCGACGGCGCTGCCGAGGGGCCCGACGAGCAGAGTCGTCGTGAGAGCGAGGGTGAGCAGTTGTCCGATCACGGGAGACACCGGTCTGTGAGAGGGACAGTCAGCCTAGCCTCGGTGGGACGGTCGGTGCCGCGTGTCGCGAGATCTGCCGGGACGATCTGGGGAAAGCCGGACAGAGCGGCGGACGCGACGACGGACCGCCCCGTGAGGGGACGGTCCGTCGGTCGTGCGGAGCGGTCAGACGCGGCGCAGAACCGCGGTGACCTTGCCCAAGATCGTGGCGTTCGTGCCGTCGATCGGGTCGTAGGCCTGGTTGTGCGGCAGCAGCCACACCTGGCCGTTCTTGCGCTGGAAGGTCTTGACCGTCGCCTCGCCGTCGATGAGCGCGGCGACGATCTCGCCGTTCTCGGCGGTCTGCTCCTGGCGGACCACGACGTAGTCGCCGTTGCAGATCGCCGCGTCGATCATCGAGTCGCCGACGACCTCGAGCATGAACAGGGTGCCCTCGCCGACCAGGCTCTTGGGCAGCGGCATGATCTCCTCGACCCGCTCGTCGGCCAGGATCGGGCCGCCGGCCGCGATCCGGCCGACCATCGGCACGTAGGTCGCCGCGGGCATCGCGTCGCCGACGCCGGTCTCGTCCACGGACTCCGCCTCGTCGGGGTTGAACACCGACAGTGCCCGGGGGCGGTTGGGGTCCCGCTTGAGGTAGCCCTTCTCCTCGAGCACGCGCAGCTGGTGGGCGACCGACGAGGAGCTGGTCAGGCCGACCCGTTCGCCGATCTCGCGCATGCTGGGCGGGTAGCCGCGACGCTCGATCGAGTCCCGGATCACCGTCAGCACGCGCTGCTGGCGCGGGGTCAGGCCGTGGGCGTCCGGGGGGCCGTCCGGGAGCTCCGCGACGTCGGCTCCGCCGCCGGTGTCCTTGCGCTTGCCTGCCATGGGGTTGCTCCTTCTGCCGCGTTCCGCTCGCCTGACCGTGCTGTCACGTTAGTCGTCGGGCGACGCGTTGTTCAAACATTTGTTCGAACGGCGTGTCGCCCGGCGACGGTGCCGTCGACGGGTCCCGGAGGTCGTCTGGTTGGCTCCTGGGCATGGACAGTGCGGTGGTGACCGGGGCGGGCCGGGGCATCGGGCGGGCGGTCGCGGCGCTGCTCGTGGAGCGTGGGTACGCCGTCGTGGTGACCGACGTGGACGGTGCGGCCGCCCGTCGTACGGCGGGCGAGGTGGGTGCGGTCGCCGGGCTCGCGCACGACGTGCGCGACGAGGCGGCGCACGTCCTGGTCGCCGGGGAGGCGGCCCGCCACGGCCGGCTCGCGGTCTGGGTGAACAACGCCGGCGTGGGTGACGACGGCACCCTGGTCGAGCTCGCGTCATCGTCGGTGGACGCCCTGGTCGACGTCAACCTCAAGGGCGTGCTGTGGGGGATGCGGGCAGCGCTCGCCGCGTTCGGGGACGGCGGCGGTGACGTCGTCAACGTCGCGTCGTCCTCCGGCCTCGGCCCCGTCCCGGGTCTCGCGGTGTACGCCGCGACGAAGGCGGCCGTCGTCTCGATCACCATGTCCGCGAGCGTCGAGGTGCCCCGCGGGGTCCGGGTGCACGCGCTGTGCCCGGACGGAGTCGACACCGCGATTGTCGAGGGGATGCGCCCCGACGGGCCGGCCAAGGCGATCGTGCACTCGTCCGGCCGGCTGCTCACCGTGGAGGAGGTGGCCCGTGCGGCGGTCGCGCTGGTCGGCTCGCGCCGGGTGGTGCGCAGCCTGCCGGCCTGGCGGGGAGCCCTCGTCCGCGTCGGGTCGCTGGCCCCGTCGCGATCGGCTGCGGGGTTCCGGCTGTTCGCCCGGGTCGGCCGCCGGGTGATGGAGCGCCGCGGATAGGTTCGAACGTTTGTTCGCTCAGGGTCTTGATCCGTTCGAACACATGCTCTAATGTCGCACATGTGTTCGATCGAACAGCCGTTCGAGGAGCAGCTTCCGGAAACTGTCGGAGGTCCTCGATAGAACTTCGGTCATGGACGCACCGTTCGACTCCCCGACCGACTCCTTCCCCAGGAGGTCCCAGATGAGCACCATCGCGATGAACCCCGGTTTCACCCGTGAGCGCGCCAGCCGCGCCCCGCGGACGACACCCGTCCGCCTGACCCGTCGTGGCCAGGTCGTGGCCGTGGTGCTGTTCCTCGGGCTGCTGCTCGCGGTGCTGACGGTCTACGGCTCGCACTCCGCTGCCACCGGTGAGGCCGGTGCCCCGGTCGCCACGCGGACCGTCGAGGTCGGCCAGGGCGACACCCTCTGGGCGATCGCCTCGGAGACCGCCGAGCCCGGCCACGTCCGCGAGATGGTGCACCAGATCCAGGAGCTCAACGCGCTGCCCAGCGCCGCGCTGCGGGTCGGCCAGGAGATCGCGGTCCCGGTGCGCTGACGCACCCACAGGCTTGCCGACGACCTCCTCGACCCGGGTCGACGGCTTGAGGGGAAACGAGGGGCGGGTCCGCGCTCATGCAGCCGCGGCCCGCCCCTCGTTCTCTGTTTGCCACCGCCGTCCCGCCCCGACTGGTCGAGCTTGTCGAGACCAGTCCGGAGCTGCGGAACGAACCAGGCCTCCCCGGTCCCGGTCGACGCCGGTTCCGTTCCGCAGCTACTGGTAGTCGCCCGACAGCACCGCGGTGGCCTCACTGATCCGCAGCGAGGAGGTCGGCCCGGCGATCGTGACGGTCTCCGGGATGGCCTGCCAGCCGCCGTTCCCCACCCGGAAGCGCGCCGAGTAGGTGACGTCGACGCTGGGCGCCACCGTGGTGTGCGCGTCGGTGTAGCTATGGGTGATGTCCGTGGCCGGGTACGGCGCCCCCGGCGTCGAGGTGGTCGCAGACGTCCCGTCCCCGTAGTGCCACGCGAACGAGGTGGGCGTCGCCTCCACGTCGACCGACTGGCCGAGCAGGGTGAGGGTGCGGGTGAACGTCTGCGGGTCCGCGTAGAAGATCGTCGCGAAGTTGACCAGCGTCTTGTCCCGCGGCTGGGTGCGCGCCTGCAGGGCCGGCAGTCCGATCCGGCGGAGCGCCGTGAGGACGAGTCCGGGCGTCACCTGGGGCTTGGGCGTCGCGGCAGGCGGCGGTCCTGCGGGGCCGGCGCACTGAGTGGTCAATGGCTTCCAGTCACCTGCCGGGGTCTGGCCCCATAGACGCCAGACGCGCTCGGCTGGGTCCGGGCAAATGTTGGCCTGGGCGCAGTCCAAGGATTGGCCGGGTACCTCGCTTGGTTCCGAGCCTGCACACACCGAGACCCATCGATACTTGATGAAGTTGGGCTGACCGGCACTTGCACTGGCATCGTCGCCGTCACCTGTGGTGGAGGGTGCGAGGTCCATTTCGCCCGCGCTGGCACAGGACATTCCGATGTCGAGAACGCTGTCGCTTGAGGTTCCGGAGGCGTCGCAACCATCGGCCCGCACAGGCAGGTTCAGTCCCGCCAGACTCGTCCACAGCAGTGACCCGACCATTATCAAAGCAACGCGCGGACGGCTCATGACACCAGATCCAGACGTTCAACGCTCCAGCCGACCAGCGTCCATCGCAAGTGCATGGTCATGGGTTGCCGGCCGCCCTTGTATCGCTTGGTGGGCCCTTTGTTGGTCTGTTTGACGACTTCGGGGGGCTGCAAGACGCCGAGGTCCAGGATTGGTCTCCGCTTTGGTTGCTTGGGAACAGGGGCCACCGTCGTCAACTGCCATCCGGAAGATCGAATGGTCCCGCCCGCGTTGTAGATCCGATTAATGTTCTTCCGTATGGCAGAACATGACACGCAGCGAGGTGTCCCGAGCGTCGCTAGGTCAGCCGTTATCCCTGTCCTGGCTGCAAAATTGACAGTGTCGATGTAGAAGCGCGCGAAAGCCTTAGCGCTGGCTGCGGAGGTGCCTCTCGCCTCCTCGGGCAGCACCGGGGCGGTCGGTGACGTCGACGCACTAGGGCTCACGCTCGGTGCCGCGCTGGTGCTCGGCAGCGGCTGGGGCTTGGCGGAGTCCGTGCACCCCGACACGGCGGCGGCGAGGGCCACGAGAACCGCGGCCAGCCTGCGAACGCTCTGTGTCACGACGCGCCCCCCTCACCCTCGACCCGAGACCGCGCGCGGACAAACCGGACTCGTCTCCGGCAACCTACCCACGGCCCGCGCGATCGGGAAAGACCTCTCCGCTGATCTGTGGACAACCCCGACCGGTTCGGGAGCGCGGCACCGTGATGAATGGGAGGATCCGGGCATGCAGCAGGAGGGCGTCGCGGAGACGCGCGCGCCGTACCGGCTCCGTGTCCACCAGGCCCGGGCCCTCGACGCGATCGAGCGGGCCGAGGCGACGGGGGCCCGGCGCTCCTGGGTGGTGCTGCCCCCGGGCGCCGGCAAGACCCTGGTCGGGCTGGAGACCGCGCGCCGCCGCGGGCGCACCACCGTCGTGCTCGGCCCGAACACCGCGATCCAGTCCCAGTGGCTGCGCGGCTGGACCGACCTCGTCGGGGACGGCGACCAGGCGAGCGGCACCCGGGCGGTCGACACGTTCTTCACCGCGCTGACCTACCAGTCGCTCGCCACGTTCGACCCGGACGCGGAGGTCGACGAGGACGGGGTCGAGACGGGCGCCGCCGAGGAGGGCAGCCTGCTCGACCGGCTGCACCCGAACGGGCGCGCGCTCGTCGAGCGGCTCAAGGAGGTCGGCGACCTGACCCTGGTCCTCGACGAATGCCACCACCTCCTGCAGGTCTGGGGCCGGCTGCTGCAGGAGGTCCTCGACGAGCTGCCCGACGCGTTCGTCCTGGGTCTGACCGCGACACCGCCGGACACCCTCACCGCCGACCAGCGGGTGCTCGTCGACGAGCTGTTCGGCGACTCGGTCTTCAGCGTCAGCATCCCGGCCGTCGTCCGGGAGGGCGACCTGGCGCCGTTCGCGGAGCTGGCCTGGCTGACCACGCCGACCTCGACCGAGAACGACTGGCTGGCCGCGCAGGGCGAACGGTTCGCGGAGCTGACCACGGCGCTCAGCGACCCGGCGTACGGCTCGACGGGGTTCTTCGCCTGGCTCGACGAGAGGTACGACGCCGGCGAACCACCCGACGCCGCGCTGCGCATGGTGCACGCCGGGCTGATGACGCTGCCGGACGGCGCGCGGCTCTCCGAGCGGCACCGGCACGACCCCGGCGCCGAGGACTGGGTCCTGCTGCTCGAGGGCTGGGCGGCGCACCTGCGCACCACCGGCGAGGACGACGCGGTGCTGGAGCGGATCCGGGCGGTGCTGCCGTCGGTGGGCTACCAGCTCACCCGGCGCGGGATCCGCCGCGGTCGCAGCCCGGTGGACCGGGTGCTGGCCCGCAGCGAGGCGAAGGTCGTGGCGCTGACCGAGATCGTCGGCGCCGAGCGCCGCGGGCTGGGGGAGCGGATGCGCATGCTGGTGCTCTGCGACCACGAGCAGGCCACCGCGACGCTGCCGGCGGACCTCGACGGCGTGCTGTCCCAGGAGGCCGGCTCGGCCCGGCTCGCGCTGCGGCACCTCGAGGACGCGCTGCCGGACCTGCACCCGGTGCTCGTCACCGGCCGCACCGTGACCGGGTCGGCCGAGACGATGAAGGCGCTGCACGTGTACGTCGCGACGTACGACCCGGACCTGGCGCTGCGGGCCGAGCAGGGCCGCTGGACCAGCCGCGAGTGGGTGCCGTGGGTGACGCGGTTCTTCGAGGAGGGCCACTGCCACGTCCTGGTCGGCACCCGCGGCCTGCTCGGGGAGGGCTGGGACGCCCGGGCGGTCACCGGGCTCGTCGACCTCACCACCGCGACCACGAGCACCGCCGTCGTGCAGACCCGCGGCCGCGCGCTGCGCACGGACCCGTACTGGCCCGAGAAGGTCGCGCTCACCTGGAGCGTGGTCTGCGTCAGCGAGGACCACCCCAAGGGCGGCAACGACTGGAACCGGTTCGTCCGCAAGCACGAGGGCTTCTACGGCGTCGACGCCGAGGGCGAGGTGGTCGCCGGGGTCGCGCACGTCGACGACGCGTTCTCCCCGTACGCCGCGCCGCCGGTCAGCGACTTCGACGCCGTCAACGCCCGGATGCTGGCCCGCGCCGAGGAGCGCGAGACCGTGCGGGAGGCCTGGGCCGTCGGCACGCCGTACACCGACACGTTCGTGCACACCGTCCGGATCACGACCCGCATCCCGGCCGCGCCGGTCACCGCGCCGGCGCCGGTGGTGCTGCACGACGGCGACCTGCGGCTGCGCGACGGCCGGCCCGCACCGTGGCGGCCGCACTTCGCGCTCGCCGTCGGCCTGGTGCTCGCGGCGCTGGCCTTCCTGCTGAACCTCACCCCGGCGGCCGTCGTCGGCATCGGGGTGGTCACGATGCTCGGCATCCAGACCACCGTCGCGGTGGACCGCGGCCGCCGGATCGCCGAGGACCTGGCGCGGCCGCCCGGCCTGGAGCAGGTCGCGTTCGCCGTCGCGGACGGGCTGCACTCCGCGGGCCTCACCTCGGCCGGGGCCGCAGCGGTCAGCGTCGAGGTGGACACCGTGGGGGAGCGGCGCTGCGCGCTGGAGGGCGTGCCGCCGGAGGAGTCGGCGGCGTTCGCGAGCGCGCTGGACGAGGTGGTCTCGCCGATGGCCTCGCCGCGCTACGTGCTGCCGCGCTGGGTGCTGGCCGGGCCGGTCGACAACGGCGACGGGCTGCGGGTCGCGCTCGGCCGGCTCCGCGCCGATGGGGAGCTGTGGCACAGCGTGCCGACCGTGCTGGGCACCACGGGCAAGCGGGCGCAGGCGTTCGCGGCGGCGTGGGACCGCTGGGTCGGCGGCGGGCCGGCGATCTACACCGGGAGCCCGCAGGGTGAGGGCGTCCTGGTCACGACCCGGGGCAGCGACCCGTTCGCGGCGACCACGGTGCTGCGGACCAGCTGGCGCTGAGCGTCAGCCGATGTCGATGCGGTCCATCACCCAGTGCTTCTGGACGCGCACCATGATCAGCCGCAGCCGCAGGTCGCCGCCCTTGAGCTCGCGGACGGTCGCCCCCCCTCTTCGCGTAGACCTTCTGCGGGGTGGCGGTCAGCACCACGCTGACACCGGCGCCGGGCGCGGGGACCCCGGCCTCGTTGACGATCTTCTTGATCTTGAAGCCGTCGGTCTCGACCCGGCCACCGGCGCCGTAGATGTCGTCGAGCTGCTTGGCGAAGTCGCCGCAGGTGGTGCAGCTGTCCTTGTTGAGCTTCTTGAACTTCGCGGTGTCCCCGGAGTTCGTCGCCTCGTTGAGGGTGTCGATCCAGTAGCGCGCGAAGCTCTGCGCGCCCTTCTCGTTGTTCGCCGTGACGTACGCCGGGAAGCCGTCGACGGTCGCGGGGGAGTCGTTGCCACCACCGCAGGAGGACAGGACGAGGGCGCACACGAGGGCCACGCAGGGCAGCAGGAGACGGCGGATCACGTGCTCGATCCTGACACGCGGACGGTGAGCGGCCGCACCCGGGCAGAATGCGGGGCGTGAGCACCCACGGCTACTCCGGCACCCCGCTGGTGGCGAAGCTCGGCCTGAAGCCCGGTCTGACCGTGTACGTCGACGGCGGGCCCGATCACGTCGGCGAGCTGCTCGCGGGGGCGACGTACACCACCCGGTTGCCGCGCCGCCCGGATGTCACGCTGCTGTTCAGCACGTCGCTCCGGCGGCTCGAGCAGCGGCTGCCGGTGGTGCTCGAGCGCACCGCCGTCGCCGGCACGGTCTGGGTCTGCTGGCCCAAGAAGGCCAGCCGGGTGCCGACCGACCTCGACGAGCGCGTCGTCCGGGAGGTCGGGCTGGCCACCGGGTTCGTCGACGTCAAGGTGTGCGCCGTCGACGCGACCTGGTCCGGCCTCAAGTTCGTGCGGCGGCTCCGGGACCGGTGACCGGCGCCGGCTCGGGGGCGTGCGCGGGCACGAGCGCCAGGGCCAGCACCGCGATCACCGCGGCCAGGGCGAACAGGTAGAAGCCCCACGGGTAGGCGATGCCGGCGCTGACCAGCGCGCCGCCGAGGAACGGGCCGACGATCGCGCCGACCCGGCCGACCCCGGCGGAGAGGCCGAGGGCGGTGCCGCGCACGTCCGGCGGGTACAGGTGGCCGACGAACGCGTAGACCAGCACCTGCGCGCTGAACACGAAGACGCCGGCGAGGAACACCGCGACGTACACCGCCGGCGTGGACTCCAGCTTGATGCTCAGCCCGGCCAGGAAGACCGCCGCGAGGCCGAACCACACCAGAGCGGTGGGCTTGTTGCCGCGGGAGTCCGCGATCTGCCCGGCCACCAGCAGCCCGGTGACCGCACCGAGGTTGAGCGCGAGCAGCAGGCCGAGCGCGTCGCCGGTGGAGTAGCCCGCGATCTCCATGATCTTGGGCAGCCAGGTGTTCAGCCCGTAGACCAGCAGCAGCCCCATGAACGAGGCCACCCACAGCGCCAGGCTGATCGCCAGGAACCCGCCGCGCACGACGGCCCCCCCGGGCGGCCCGCTGGTCGGTCGAGCCTTCCCCCCGGCCGGTCGAGCCTGTCGGGGCCCCTCCCCGCGCCGCCAGGAACGCCTCCGACTCCGGCAGCCTCGCCCACATCACGGGCAGCGTCGCCAGCCCGAACAGCCCGCCGATCACGAACATCGAGCGCCAGCCGACGTCGGCGACCAGCAGCAGCGCGAGCAGCGCGGTGAGCACGGCGCCCACGTGGTAGCCGGTCATCATCCGGGTGACCGCCGACCCGCGCCGGCCCTCGGGGGCGTACTCCGTCATGAACGCCAGCGCCGTCGGCAGGCAGGCGCCCAGGCCGAGCCCGGCTAGGAACCGCAGCGCCGCGAACGTGGTGATGTCCGGGGCCACCGCGACCAGCAGGGTGAACACCGAGAACGCCGCGATGCAGCTGATCAGGCTGCGGCGGCGGCCGAACCGGTCGGTGACCGGCCCGATCAGCACGGCCCCGATGCCGACCCCGACCAGCCCGAGGGTGGCGACCAGGGTGGCCGAGCCGGGGGTGAAGCCGAGGTCGCCGGTGTCCAGCAGCGCGGGGATCACCGCCCCGAGGACGACGAGGTCGAAGCCGTCGAGCGCGACGGCGACCCAGCAGAGCACGACGGGCCACAGGCCCCGAGACGGATGCGCGGATGTGGTGGTGGTCACCTGACGACGCTAAGTGGGCGGCAGTGGTAATGACCAGGTCGGTGTCTCACTATGCGTACATCCGTGCGCACAGCGAACAGCGCGGACGTGACAGAGTGCGGTCCTCACGACGAAGGGACACCGCCATGAGGGACCCGTTCCGGCTCGACGGCCGCACCGCGCTGGTCACCGGCGCCAATCGCGGGCTGGGCCGCGCCTTCGCCCAGGCGCTCGCCGAGGCCGGGGCCGACGTGGTGCTGGTCGGGCGCGACGACGCGCGCAACCGGGCGGCGGCCGACGAGATCGCGGCGAGCACCGGCCGTCGTACGACGGTCTGCACCGGCGACGTCACCGACCGGGACGACGTGCTCCGGATCGCGGGCGAGGCCATCGAGGCGCACGGACGGCTCGACGTGCTCGTGAACAACGCCGGCACGTGCTTCCACGGGCGCGCGCTCGAGGTGCCCGACGAGGAGTTCGACGAGGTCTTCGAGGTCAACGTCAGCGGGCTGTGGCGGATGACCAAGGCCGTCGCGCCGCACATGATCGAGGCCGAGCGGGGCTCCATCGTCAACATCGGCTCGATGTCCGGGCTGGTGGTGAACCGTCCCCAGTGGCAGCCGGCGTACAACGCGTCCAAGGCCGCCGTGCACCAGCTCACGAAGTCGTTGGCGGCCGAGTGGGCGCCGTACGGCATCCGCGTCAACGCGCTCGCGCCCGGCTACGTGAAGACCGAGATGGCGCCGGTCGACGAGCCGCGGTTCCGGCAGCACTGGATCGAGGACGCCCCGATGCGGCGCTACGCCACGCCCGAGGAGATCGCGCCCAGCGTGGTCTACCTGGCCAGCGACGCCTCGTCGTTCACCACCGGCTCGGTGCTGGTGGCGGACGGCGGGTACACCGTCCACTGAGCGCGCCTACTTCGAGCGCCTGCCGCCCGAGGACCGCCGCGGCTGGTAGTCGCTGCGCAGCCCGAGCAGCGTCCAGACCCGGGTGAGCAGCACGAACACCAGCAGGAGGCAGACCGCCGCGCCGATCGTCCCGGCCGCGCAGACCGCCCACGCGGCACCCCGGCCGTCACGGGCCACCTGGCCGAACGTGATGGACGCCCGCACCAGGAACAGCCACGCCGCGGCGGCCGCCAGCACGCCGCCGACCAGCAGCAGGGCCTGGCCCCACCGCTTCGGTCGGGCCTCGACCCGCGTCTTCTCCGCGCGCCGTCGTCCGGCGACCGCGGTCTCTCGTTCTGTCACGCCTGCTGCCACCAGGACATTGTGTCTGATGCCCGGCTAGTTGGACACCATTCGAAAAATCGCCGGAATCCGTGAAACGCGCCGAGGCCCTCGTTCGTTAGGACCGGTGACGGGTGGCCGGATAGCCTGTCGTGACCCTCGCACGCCACCTATTCTCGGAGTTTCCCTGTGAGAGCCGCGCTCATCGCGTTCACCACGTCCACCGCCCTGACCGCCGCCACCCTGGCCCTCGTGGGCAGCCCCGCGGAAGGCCGCGCCGTCGCGCCGGCCGCGCGCGCCACCCAGAAGGCGTCGCTGACGGTCAGCCCCGGCATCGCCCAGAACGGCGCCCGGGTGGCCAGCGCGAACAGCGCCCACGTCGTCGGCGCGGCGACCTTCCGTCCCGCCAGGGCCGGCCGCCTGGTCACCGTGCAGCGCCAACTGGGTGCCGCGGGCCGGTGGGCCACCGTCACCCAGGGCCGCGAGGCCGCCAACGGCGTCTACCGGTTCAAGGCCGCGCGTGCGTCCGGCAGGACGCCGTACACCTACCGCGTGGTCGCCGCCCGTACGTCGGGCCTGGCCCGCGTGGTCACCAACCCGGTCTCCCCCCGACGAGTGGGCCCTGAAGTTCGACGAGCCGTTCGCCGGCACCCGGCTGGACCAGACCAAGTGGTCCTACCGCAACCTCGGCCTCCGCGAGGGCAGCCGGCTGCGGTCGCAGAGCTCCACCCGTGCGGTGCACGTCTCCAGCGGTGCGCTCAAGCTCGAGGTGCGTCGCCACCCGACCCGCGCGAACAACTACCTCAACGGCACCATCGGCACGTCGGGGAAGTTCTCCTACACCTACGGCTACGCCGCCGCCCGGATCAAGTTCGCCAAGGGCCGCGGCCAGCACGGCGCGTTCTGGATGCAGCCGCAGGTCCAGGCCTCGCGCTACGGCAAGCCGGCCAAGACCGGCGCCGAGATCGACGTCGCCGAGTTCTTCGGCAAGGGCTACTCCGACGGCGGCCTGGCGCACTTCCTGTACTCCTACCCGAGCAGGAACAAGACCACGAAGTACGGCGACGTGTTCCGTCGTGCCTCCACCGCCCTGGCGGGCAAGAGCGACACCTGGTGGTCGCGGTACCACGTGTTCTCCGTGCAGTGGACCCCCAGCGGCTACGTGTTCCGCATCGACGGCACCGAGACCTGGCGCAGCAGCAAGGCCGTCTCCAAGCAGCCCGAGTACCTCATCCTGAGCCTGCTCACCTCCGACTGGGAGCTGAAGTACCTGGACCGCAAGACCCTGCCGACCTCGATGAAGGTCGACTGGGTCCGGGTCTGGCAGCGATGAGCCTGGGAGACTTCGCCGTATGACGCAGACACCGACCCGACGCGGGTCACGCCCGGACGGGGCCGGCCGTCGAGCCGCGCCCCGGCGCGGTCGCTCGCGCCTGCGCTGGGCCGTGCTGCTCCTGGTCGGGGCGCTGCTGGCCGGGCTGCTCGTCTGGGCGCTCCTCCAGCCGGGCTCGAAGGACTCGGCCGGGCAGCCGCCGGCGGCCACGCCGGTCCAGCCGGTCCAGCCGGTCACCGCGATCAGCGCAGCGATGCTGCCGCCGATCGTGCAGCGCGGCGCCCGTCCGGCCGCGGCCGACAAGGCCGCCGCGCTGGTGCAGGTCGACGCGAAGGTCACGGCGTCCGGGGGCGAGGTCACCCTCCAGGTGCGACGCGACGGCGACTGGGGCACGGTGGAGACCACCCCGCTCGACAAGGACGGGCACGCGACGTTCGCCCAGCCGGCCGACCTCAGGCCGCGCCAGGAGATGCGGGTGGTCGCCGGGGACGGTGCGGTCGCCTCGAGCACGTTCACCTCGAAGGACTGGAAGCTCGGGTTCGACGACGAGTTCACCGGCGTCGACCTCGACCAGACCAAGTGGAGCTACCGCCAGCTCGGCATCCAGTCCGGCGACTCCGGGCGCAGCAGGTCGGAGAGCTCGGCCGACGCCGTCGCCGTGGAGAACGGCGCACTCAAGCTGAGCACGCTGCAGAACCCCGCCGCCCCGGGTCACTACCTCAACGGCCACGTCGGCACCGACACCACGTACTCCTTCACCTACGGCGTCTCCGCGGCCCGGATCAAGTTCCAGAAGCCGAGCGGCATGCACGGCTCGTTCTGGATGCAGAGCCCGGTCTTCGGGTCGGTCCCCGGTGACGCCAAGGCCTCGGGCACCGAGATCGACACCGTCGAGTACTTCGGCTCGGAGTACATGCAGGGCGGCCTGGCGTCGTTCACCTACTACCTCGACCAGGCCAGCCAGAAGGTGAAGTCCGGTGGCATGGTGCCGCAGGCCTCCCGCGCGCTGGCCCCGAACGACGCGTGGTGGAAGAAGTACCACGTGTTCTCGGTCGAGTGGACCCCCAAGCACTACGTCTTCCGGGTCGACGGCATCGAGACCCAGCGCATGACGACCGGCATCTCCGGCGTCCCGGAGTTCCTGGTGCTCAGCCTGCTGTCGTCCGACTGGGAGCTGAAGGACCTCGACGAGAGCACGCTGCCGGCCGCGATGAAGGTCGACTGGGTCCGCGTGTGGCAGCCGAAGGCCTGAGACGGCTCCTCACCGCCCGTCCGGTCAGGCCCGTCGTCCTCGGCGTCCTGGTGGCGCTCGTGGCGGTGCTCCTCGGCTCCGTCCTGCTCGGCCCCGGCAGCGGTGCGCCGCTGCCTGCCGGCGGGGGCATCGCCCGGCTGCGCGCCGAGATCCTGCCGCCGGTCGCGCAGCCCGGTGCCCGTCCGGCCTCCGCGGACCGGGCGACGACCGTCGTCGAGGTGGAGTCGGAGGCGCGCTGGGGGGGTGAGCAGGTGACCCTGCAGCGGCGGAACCTCGGCACCTGGTTCGACCTGGTCACCGCTCCGCTCGGCCGGAGCGGCACGGTCGCGATCCCGGCGCCCGCGCCCGACGGTGACCGCAACACCCTGCTGCGGGTGGTCGCCACCGACCGGCGCTCGGTCCGGTCCGCCCGGCTGTCGTACGACGACTGGCAGCTCGCCTTCGACGACGAGTTCACCGGGGAGGCGCTCGACCCGGCCAAGTGGGGCTACCGGCAGCTCGGGCTGCTCAACCCCGACTCGGACCGGTCCAAGTCCGAGAGCTCGGCGGACGCGGTCGCGGTCAGGAACGGCACCCTGCGGCTGATGGCCAAGAAGAACCCCGCCGTGCCCGGGCAGTTCCTCAACGGGCACATCAGCACCGAGACCACCTACTCCTTCACCTACGGCCTGGCCGCCGCCCGGATCAAGTTCCACAAGCCCCGGGGCATGCACGGCTCGTTCTGGCTGCAGAGCCCGGTCTTCGGGGCGGTCCCAGGTGACGCGAAGATCTCCGGCGCCGAGATCGACACGGTCGAGTACTTCGGGTCGACGTACCCCGACGGGGGGCTGGCGTCCTTCGCCTACCACCTCGGCAAGGACGGCCGCTCGGTCAAGGTCGGCGGCCTGCTGAAGCGGGCGAGCGCGAACCTGCCGCCCGACGACGCGTGGTGGAAGAGGTACCACGTGTTCTCCGTGGAGTGGAACGCCGACTCCTACGTCTTCCGCATCGACGGCCGGGAGACCCTTCGGGTGTCCCAGCACATCTCCGGGGTGCCGGAGTTCCTGGTGCTCAGCCTGCTGTCGTCGGACTGGGAGCTCAAGGACCTCGCCCGGTCCGCGCTGCCCGCGAGCATGAAGGTCGACTGGGTCCGCGTCTGGCAGCCCACCCCGCGCTGACCGACTGGTCGAGCCTGTCGAGACCACTGCGCCACACGGCGCGAGTCTCGTCACAGTCCGCTCGCCGGGCGTGGCATCTGGGCGCGGACCCCGCATAGTGGAGGGCGATGACTGAACCACAACAGGACCGTGTCGAGATCAACTGGGTCCAGGTGTCCGCGAGCGCCCTGGCCGCCGTGAGCTCCGCCGTGCTGCTGTCCACCGTCGGTGTCGCCGGGACGATCATCGGCGCCGCGGTCGGCAGCGTGGTCGCGACGGCGGGCAGCGCGATCTACTCCTACTACCTCCGGATCACCCGCGAGCGGGTCGCCCAGGCGCAGGCCGCGGCGCTCGACCGGGTCGCCCGGGCCCGCGCCGGCGCCAGCAGTGTCTGGGCCGACACCCGGCGCGCGGAGGCCCGGCAGCAGCGCACCCAGCTGCTGCGCGCCCAGCGCCAGTCCGAGGAGGCGGCCGACGAGCTCGACGAGGCCGAGCGCGAGCTCGACGACGTCGAGGAGGAGGCCGCCCGGCCGACCTGGCGCGAGGTGCTGGCCGGCCTGCGCTGGAAGCGGATCGCAGCGGTCGCGGGAGCGATCTTCGTGGTCGCGATGCTGGTCATCGTCTCCTTCGAGCTGCTCACCGGCCGGGCCGTGTCCAGCTACACCCACGGCTCCGACAGCGGCACGCGTACGTCGATCCCGGGACTCGGCCACCACGCCTCCTCGAAGACGCCGACCCCGAGCCCGTCGGCCCACCCGTCCGGCACCCCGTCGTCGTCGCCGTCGGCGGGGGAGTCCTCCTCGCCGAGCGGCACGCCGACGCCGAGCGAGTCCGCGTCGCCCACGCCCACCCCGACGCCGACCGAGACGCCGACGACCGGGACGACCCCGACCACCGGGACCACGCCCACCCCGACACCGGGGGCGACGCCGACGACCGGGACCACGCCGACCCCGGCGCAGACCCCGGCCGGCTGACCGCCGTACCGCCCGGTCCTGGGGCTGCTGGGACCGGTGTGACCACGCCGGCAGCCGGTCCCGACACGCCCGTCCGGCCCGTCGACACACCCGGTCCGGGCCCGTTAAGCGGGCCTGACCTGCGGTTTCACCACCCCCGAAAAAGTTGTGCGGCGAATCTGCGCGATCGGCTTGCGCGACTAGGGGCGCCGTCCTAGGGTTACCACTACATCTAGTAGTTACACCGTTGTGGTTTTCCACATCTAGGTCCACAGGATCGGATGGGTTCTACACACGGGAACGCTGGTTGTCCCCAGCTCATCCACAGTTCTACCCACAATCGGGCCCTTTTCGGGGGTCTAGACGGCGGGCAGGAACCGGGGGTGGCGGGTGTTGGACTGGTGGGACTCGACGAGGTGAAGGGAGCGGCCGACATGCACTGCCCGTACTGCCGCCACACCGACACCCGGGTCCTCGACAGCCGCGTCGCCGACGACGGCGGAGCGATCCGGCGCCGTCGCTCGTGCAACGAGTGCGGCAAGCGGTTCAGCACGGTCGAGCAGATGCAGCTCGTGGTGGTGAAGCGGTCCGGCGCGACCGAGCCGTTCACCCGCGAGAAGGCCGTCGCCGGCGTCCGCAAGGCCTGCAAGGGCCGTCCGGTCTCCGAGGACGACCTGGCCTGCCTCGGCCAGCAGGTCGAGGACGCGCTGCGCGGCGAGGGCTGGGCCGAGGTGCCCGCCCACGAGGTCGGGATGGCCATCCTGGCGCCGCTGCGCGAGCTCGACGAGGTGGCCTACCTCCGGTTCGCCAGCGTCTACCGCGCCTTCGAGTCGGCGGACGACTTCGAGGCCGAGATCGCCGTCCTGCGCGCCGAGCGCGCGGTCGAGCACCACCCTCAGCCCGTGTCCGTCGACGGGGGCTGACCCACAGACTGCCCGGGGCGTAGTGGGGAAGCTGCGCTCCGGGCACACCACGCGGCCGCTGTCACAGCGGCCTGTCGCAGCAGCACACACAGCACACGCAGCACCGGCACGAACAGCCAGACGAAGACACCGATGAGCAGACTCACCAGACTGGAGCAGGGGATGACGGAGACGGTCAGCGGCGCAGCACAGGTTGCGCGCCAGCGAGGCAGAGGCAAGGGCCTCAAGGTCGAGCGGGTGTTCAGCACCGAGGGTGTGCACCCCTACGACGAGATCAGCTGGGAGCGTCGCGACGTCGTCCAGACCAACTGGAAGACCGGCGACACGGTCTTCGAGCAGCGCGGCGTCGAGTTCCCCGACTTCTGGTCGGTCAACGCCTCCACGATCGTCACCACGAAGTACTTCCGCGGAGCGGTCGGCAGCGACGTACGCGAGTGGAGCCTCAAGCAGCTCGTCGACCGGGTCGTGAAGACCTACCGCAAGGGCGGCGAGGACAACGGCTACTTCGCCAGCCCCGCCGACGCGGAGCTGTTCGAGCACGAGCTCACCTGGCTGCTGGTCAACCAGTACTTCTCCTTCAACTCGCCGGTCTGGTTCAACGTGGGCACGCCCAGCCCGCAGCAGGTGTCGGCGTGCTTCATCCTCGCCGTCGACGACTCGATGGACTCGATCCTCAACTGGTACAAGGAAGAGGGCTTCATCTTCAAGGGCGGCTCCGGCGCCGGCCTGAACCTCTCCCGCATCCGCTCGTCCAAGGAGCTGCTCTCCTCCGGCGGTACGGCGTCCGGCCCGGTGTCCTTCATGCGCGGCGCCGACGCGTCCGCGGGCACCATCAAGTCCGGTGGCGCGACCCGTCGTGCCGCGAAGATGGTCGTCCTCGACGTCGACCACCCGGACATCGAGGAGTTCGTGATGACCAAGGCGCGCGAGGAGGACAAGATCCGCGCGCTGCGCGACGCCGGGTTCGACATGGACCTCGGCGGCGCCGACATCACCTCCGTGCAGTACCAGAACGCCAACAACTCGGTCCGCGTCTCCGACGAGTTCATGCGCGCCGTCGAGGAGGGCACGAAGTTCGGCCTGCGCGCCCGCAAGGACAACGCGGTCATCGAGGAGGTCGACGCCCGCGAGCTGTTCCGCAAGATCGCGGTGGCCGCCTGGGAGTGCGCCGACCCGGGCCTGCAGTACGACGACACGATCAACGACTGGCACACCAATCCCGAGACCGGCCGGATCACCGCGTCCAACCCGTGCTCGGAGTACATGTCGCTGGACAACTCCTCGTGCAACCTGGCGTCGCTGAACCTGCTGAAGTTCCTCAAGGACGACGACACGTTCGACGCCCCGCTGTTCGCCAAGGCCGTCGAGTTCATCATCACCGCGATGGACATCTCCATCTGCTTCGCGGACTTCCCGACCGAGTCGATCGGCGACACCACCCGCGACTACCGCCAGCTCGGCATCGGCTACGCCAACCTCGGCGCGCTGCTGATGGCGATGGGCCTCGGCTACGACTCCGACGGCGGCCGCGCGATGGCCGGTGCGATCACCTCGCTGATGACCGGCCAGTCCTACAAGCGCTCCGCGGAGCTCGCCGGCGTCGTCGGCCCCTACAACGGCTACGCCCGCAACGCGGACGCCCACAAGCGCGTGATGCGCAAGCACCAGGCCGCCAACGACGCGATCCGCTCGGTGCACAGCCACGACCGCGACGTACACGCCCTGGCGACCAAGGCCTGGGACTCCGTCATCAAGACCGGTGAGAAGAACGGCTTCCGCAACGCGCAGGCCTCGGTGCTCGCGCCGACCGGCACCATCGGCTTCATGATGGACTGCGACACCACCGGCATCGAGCCGGACTTCTCGCTGGTGAAGTTCAAGAAGCTCGTCGGCGGCGGCTCGATGCAGATCGTCAACCAGACGATCCCGCGTGCGCTGAAGAAGCTCGGCTACCAGGAGGAGCAGATCGAGGCGATCGTCGAGTACATCGGCGACAAGGGCCACGTCATCGACGCCCCCGGCCTCAAGCTCGAGCACTACGAGGTCTTCGACACCGCGATGGGCGCCCGCGCGCTCGCCCCGATGGGCCACGTCCGGATGATGGCGGCCGCGCAGCCGTTCCTGTCCGGCGCGATCAGCAAGACCGTGAACCTGCCGGAGTCGGCGTCGGTCGAGGAGATCGAGGACGTCTACATGCAGTCCTGGAAGCTGGGCCTCAAGGCCACGGCGATCTACCGCGACAACTGCAAGGTCGGCCAGCCGCTGTCCGACGGTGGCAGCACCGCCAAGCAGGGTGTCGCCGACAAGGCGTCCGCAGCCGCGGCCGCCGCCGAGGTCAAGACGGTCGTCGTCGAGCGCCCGGTCCGCAAGCGCCTGCCGAAGTCGCGCCCGTCGCGCACCACGTCGTTCACCGTCGGTGGCGCCGAGGGCTACATGACGGCCGGCTCCTACCCCGACGACGGCCTGGGCGAGGTCTTCCTCAAGCTCGGCAAGCAGGGCTCGACCCTGGCCGGCGTGATGGACGCCTTCTCGATGGCGATCAGCATCAGCCTCCAGTACGGCGTTCCCCTCGAGACCTACGTCTCGAAGTTCACCAACATGAAGTTCGAGCCGGCCGGTCTCACCGACGACCCGGACGTGCGGATGAGCCAGTCGATCATGGACTACATCTTCCGCCGCCTGGCACTCGACTACCTGCCGTTCGAGAAGCGCTCCGCGATGGGCATCTACACCGCCGACGAGCGTCAGCGTCAGCTGGAGACGGGCTCCTACGAGGCCGCCGCCGAGGAGCTGCCCGAGGCCGAGTCCCTGATCGGCACGACCAACGACGGTCCCGCCGAGGGTGCGATCGCCCCGGCGAAGCCGGTCTCGGTCGAGTCAGCGTCGGTGCACGAGGCGCCGAAGGGCGTGCACACCTCCGCGGAGCTGATGGAGGCGATCACCGGTACGGCGGTCGACAGCCCGCTGTGCTTCACGTGTGGGACCAAGATGCGGCCGGCGGGTAGCTGCTACGTCTGCGAAGGGTGCGGGAGCACCAGCGGCTGCAGCTGATCGAAGGGACGTGTGTTCGGCCGGCTCTCCGATTGGGGAGTCGGCCGAACTCACGCAAGAGCGGGGGCAACATGCTGGAACGGATCGCATCAGTCGCAACGGCGTTGGGCATCTTTGTAGCGCTCTATCAGTTGTGGCTCGCAAGAAGACAGGCCAGGTCGGGCTTCGAACAAGAGTTCGTCAACCGCTATTGGGTCATCGAGGACGACCGCCTTCGAGAGGGAGCCGCACGGTTCGAGGTCAACCTGCAGCGCTATCTCAGGTTGTGCGAGGACGAATTCGAGCTCATGAGGCTCGGACGGCTTTCCTGGGGCACTTGGGAGATCTGGCACGACGGGATCAGAGCGAGTCGCCCCTCGGCATTACGTCAGGGGCAGTCGGTGTCTGACCAGTTCGAGTGGCTCACTCGATGCTGGAGCAACGAAGATCATCCGGGCTTCCAATGTTCGACTTTGTTCGTTCCCGACACTGCGAATCCGTACGCGCGATTCAGGTCGAGACGCTCTATCTCGAGGCAGTGGATCGCCCTGGCGATATCAAGCCGCGCTCGCAAGGCTGTGAAGCAGCCACTGTCTTGACGGACGCTGAGCCGGAGCCGACTCCCGGGATCGAGTTGGTGGGATGAGTGTGCCCCGGACTCTGTAGCACCAACGACCTAGCCCAAGTGGACCTGGAGCCGGCCTTGTCAGACTTTCGAACGAACGCACAGACTTTGCATGAGGTGGTCCTGAGCCTCCTGACCGTAGACGGTCGATTCCGCACTTGTCGCAACGGCAATTCGAGCGGTTGGAGCACCAGCCACGGCGACTTCCTCCGCGACTGTCTGTCTCAATGTGGCGAGCTGCCAGCGAAGTCAGCCGACCGTTCTGCGATGCGCAGAGTGAAGTTCCTGCTCGACGCAGGCAACGGTCTTCTGTATGCGCCAACACCTGTCGACGTCGAGCGTGGCGACCTGATCGACTTCGTGCCCGTCCCAGTGCTCCGGGATGACTCGGAGGAGCCGCCCTGGGAGGACTGGTACCGCGTCGATCAACTCTTGTCCGACGTGATCCGGGCGGGGCGGTCCAGACATGAGCACGTCATGCTGTCGACTGAGCCGGCCTCGGAGTTCGAGGCGAGGTGCCTCATGGGCAGATCTACCAGCAGCGGCGACCGGATCTTCCTCCACGGCCGACACCTGCCGCCGAACGATGGCGTTCAGGGGCACGACGTCTGGCAGTCGGCCGCTCGGCGTGGGGACGAGTATGTGTTGGAGGCACCACTGACGGACGAGATGATGGGTGCGGCCGGGAGACTTTTGACGATCGCCCTGCGTGCTCAGGGTCTCTCGCCACTGGATGCCTTCCTCACATACCTGAGATCCGGCTAGTTGCGGCCCACGCGACGCACCCGCAGTCGCTCCTGTGGAATTCCATCTAGATCCAGCGGTTTGCAGGGAAGTGTCCGCAGCGACGGCTATGGTCAGCGGAATGAACGGGGTCGAACACATCAGAGATGCCGAAACCACACCGGGGACGTTGCCGGAAGTCGGGCAGATCGCAGTGGTCAGAGGCGCCAACTGGTCGGTCACCGACGTCCAGCCGCAGGGCCTGCCCCGGAGTGGCGCCGACGACGCGGTAGTAGGGCTGCAACACGCGGTGACGCTGCAGTCCCTCGAGGAGGATCGCCTGGGTCAGGAGGTCCGGGTCATCTGGGAGCTCGAGGTCGGTCGCTCACTTCGGCCGGACCTGGGGCTCCCTGCTCAGATCGAGGCCAAGGGCTTCGATGATCCAACGCGACTCGCGGCGTTCGTCGATGCCCTTCGCTGGGGCGCCATCACCTCCGCCGACTCCCAAGTGGTCCAAGCACCGTTCCGCAGTGGCGCGAACGTCGAGGCCTACCAGTTGGAGCCTCTGCGTCGCGCTCTTCGCGAGACGCGTGCCAACCTGCTCCTCGCCGACGACGTCGGCCTCGGCAAGACCATCGAGGCCGGGCTCGTCGTGCAGGAACTCTTCCTCCGGCACCGTGCCCGCACCGCGATCATCGTCTGCCCGGCTGGCCTGTGCCTGAAGTGGCAGGACGAGATGATCGAGAAGTTCGGTCTCGACTTCACGATCATCAACTCCGAGACCATGCGTGACGTACGGCGCAGCCACGGGCTGCACGCGAACCCTTTCACGCTGTTCCCACGGATCATCGTGTCCATGTCTTGGCTACCCGGTCAGCGAGCCCAGCGCCTGCTACGCGACGTTTACCACCAAGTCGCGACCCGGTCGAGCACGTCGAAAGCGGCCTACGACATCCTCATCGTCGACGAGGCGCACCACGTCGCACCGTCCAGCCCGCAGCGCACTGACAAACTCGGCGTCACCCGCCGTGGATACGCGGTGGATTCGAAACGGACCCTGGCAGTGCGCGAGCTCGCCGAACACAGCGAACACCGGCTCTTCCTCAGTGCCACGCCCCACAACGGGTACGTCGAGTCCTTCACCGCCCTACTCGAGATGATCGACCCGCAGCGGTTCGTCCGCGGCTCGACGATCGACCGGTCCGCGCTGCGGGAGGTCGCGGTCCGCCGACTTAAGCGCGACCTCAAGGAGTCCAAGGGCTTCATGGAACGCGTGGTCTTGCCACTGCCTTTCGATCCCTCCCCCAGTGAGGAAGAGGCATACGAACGGCTCATCGCCTTCACCAAGCGACGCGACAAGGCCGTGGCCAGCGACTCGGGTTCAGCCAAGCAGGCTCGGGACCTGGCCACGCTCCTGCTCAAGAAACGCTTCTTCTCCTCCCCTGTCGCGTTCGGCAGGACCGTCGGGGTCTACCTGGAGACCCGGACCAAGGGGTCGGTGGTCGACTTCGAGGGTGAGTACGACGAGATCCTCGGCATCGACGCCGACGATCTCGAGGAAGGGCTCGTCGACCAGGCCGAGATGCTGAGCCTCGAGCGCAGCAAGCGCGCCCTCCCGGACCTCACCGCCGAGGACATCGCAGACCTCGAATGGCTGCGGGAATGGGGCATCGGGTACGACGGCGCGGTCGACTCCCGGCTGGAGGCACTGCTGGACCACGTGGACGGAGTCCTTCGCGCCGACGGCCAGTGGCTGAACGAACGGATCGTGATCTTCACCGAGTACGTCGACACTCTGTACTGGATTCGCGACAATCTCCTGCAACGTGGGTACGAGGCCGAACGGATCGCGATCATCGACGGTTCCACCGATGCCGAGACCCGCGAGATCACCCGTGCCGAGTTCAACGAATCGCCCCGCAAGACGCCCGTACGGATCCTGCTGGCCACCGACGCAGCGGGCGAAGGTATTGACCTGCAGGCGCACTGCCACCGTCTGTTCAACTACGACATCCCGTTCAACCCCAACCGGCTCGAGCAACGGATCGGGCGCGTCGACCGCTACGGCCAGGAGCATTCACCCGACATCCGCCACTTTCAACCCGTCGGTGGCACCTCGGGACTCGCCGCCGACGTGGACTTCCTCGCTCGGGTGGCCGTGAAGATCGCCAAGGTCGAGCTGGACTTGGGCTCGGCCAATGAGATCATCGCCCCCGACATCCAGCGTCAGCTCGCCGGAAGCACGCTGCAGACGGCGTCCAGCGACCAGATCCGCAAGGGTGACCAGGCAGTCAACGAGATGCTGCACGGCGAGCGGGAGCTGAACGCCGAGCTGACTGCGCTCGAGACGCAGCTAGACAGTGACCGCGAGAGCCTGCACCTGCGACCGATGAACCTCCAACGCGTCGTCGAGACGGCCCTCGACCTCGACCTGCAGCCCGCGTTGATCTCCGTGGGGTCGGAGGCAACCGACGCGCCGGTGTTCGAACTCCCGACCCTCGCTCGCTCCTGGGAGCCTGTGACGCGCGGTCTCGCCAGTCGTCTGCAGCCGGACCGACTGCGACCGATCACCTTCGACCAGGCGGCCGCTCGCGACGACACGGGCCTGGTCTACACCCACCTGGGCCACCCGCTGTTGCAGCGCTCGACCAGGTTGTTGCGGTCCGCGTTGTGGGGTGGGGAGACGGATCTTCACCGGGTCAGCGCTGTCGTGGTGCCGGGCCTCGAGGAGTCCTTCGCTGCCGCCGTCGCTCGGCTTGTGCTGGTGGGTCGCGGTGGCCTCCGGCTCCACGAAGAGGTCTTCTTGGCCGGCACCCGACTGGGTCGACGACAGGCCATGGGAGTCGAGCGCGCCGAGGAGCTCCTGGAGCGCGCCCTGGACGGTGACCGCCTCGTGCCTGTCTCCAAAGACCTACGCGGAGCGCTCGTGAACGCCTGGAACGCCGACGACGAGACCGGTGTCCGCGCGCGGGTGCAGGCCGCGATCAGCAGCCGTGTCGAGCGCCGGACCGCCGAGGTGCAGCAACAGTTGGGTGCCCGGTGCAACGCTGACCTGGCCCGGGTGGATGCCATCTTCGAGCGGTTCGAAGGGACTCTGCGCGAGTCGCTCGCCGAGGGGGAAGCCCGGATGGGTGAGGCCGAGGGCATGCTCTTCGATGTCGAACAGCGACAGTCCGAGCGCGACCTGCGCCAGATGCATCGGCGCTTGGACGACCTGGACGACGAGCGGAAGCGCGAGATGGAGGCGGTGGGGAAGCGCTACGCCGATGTCAAGGCGTGGCCGTTCCCGGCCGCCGTGTTGTTCGCGATCAGTGAGGCCGACGCGGCGCGAGGAGTGGTGATCCGATGATGATCCGTCGACGCGCGACCGGAGCGCTACACCAGGACTGGCTCGCCCAGGTGGAGACCGACGGGCCGTTCCTGTCCCTGCCGGTGTTGAAGGACATCTGGCCCAACGGGATGGACCGGCTCGGGGACACCGACGACCGACTGGTCGCCTTCAAGGAGGGGTACACCGAGTTCGAACGTGGCTACGACCGCCAGCAGTACGACGCTGCCGGCGAGTACGGCGAGGTTGCCCAGACCTGGATCGAGCGCGTACTGGACGGTCTCGCCGAGTGGAGCGGACTCCGTGTCGATGGCGGCGGGCTTCCAGCCGACTTTGTGGTCAGCTCCCCAGGGGAGGCGATCACGCTCCGCCCGGACGGTGCCCTGCGAAACCGATCCGACGAAGGTGGCTACGCCTGTCTGCTGCGCCGGGTTGCGCCGGTCGACAGCCTGCACGACCCGGGCGTGGACGGTTGGGCGGCTAGCGAGATCGACCGAATGGCAGCCCTGCTGCGCGTCAGCGGTGTCCCGATCGGGATCGTCACGGACGGCCGCTGGTGGGGTCTCGTCTGGGCCGGAGACGGCACGACCGTGGGGTCGGGCATCGTGGACGCCCTCACCTGGCGTGAGGAGCGTGAGCTCCGGGACGCGTTCCTCACCTTGATCGACGCTCCCACCCTGCGTGCGAAGAACCCCGAGCGGCGACTCTCTCGCCTCTTCGAGCGCAGCGTCCTCGAGGCGGAGGAGATCACCGAGGCACTCGGCGTCCAGGTTCGCAAGTCCGTGGAGCTGCTCGTCCAGTCGTTTTCCGAGGCCCGACTGAGCGCTGGTTCCCGGGGACACGAAGACCCCCTGTGCGACGACACCGACGAGATCTACCAGGCCGCTGTCACGTTGATGATGCGGGTGGTCTTCCTGCTCTTCGCCGAGGAGCGCGGAATGCTCCCCACGCCGGAGCTCTACCGCTCCGCATACGGGATCACCGACCTGCTCGATGACCTCCAGATCCGCGCCGAGCATGAGGGTGAAGAGAACCTCGACCACACCTCAGACGTCTGGCACCGACTGCTCGCCGTCAGCGGGGCACTCTTCGGAGGATCCAACTTCGACGAAGCGCGCCTGCCTGCCTACGGCGGCTCGCTCTTCGACCCCTCCCGCTACCCGTGGCTGAGCAGGACCCGAGCCGACGGAGGACTGCGACTTCGAGTCTCGGACCGGGTGATGCTGCACGTCCTCGAGTCGGTGCAGGTGGCCCGCGTCGGCGGTCAGGCCCGCCGGATCTCCTTCCGAGACGTCGACGTCGAACAGATCGGCTACATCTACGAAGGCCTCCTCGGCTACACCTGCCGCGCAGTCACCGAGGAGGCGGTCCTCGGTCTGCACGGCAAGGAAGGTGAGGAGCCGGAGATCGACCTCGCCACCCTCACCGATCTCGGCGAGGAAGCGGCGGATGGCAAGGACTTCGCGACCCGACTGATCGCCTGGGTGAAAGAGTCGCAGCCCGGCGCGAAGGCGGTCACCGTCGCGAAGCTGACCAAGCAGTACGACGCTGCGGTCGACGAGCGGGAGATGCAGCGACTGTTCCGACCAGTTGTCGCAGGCGACGCGACCCTTCTCGAGAATCTCGTGTATTGGTCGAACCTGATCCGGCAGGATCTGCGTGGCCTCCCGTACGTCGTCCCTCTTGGCGGCCTCGTGGTGACCGAGACCGCGTCTCGCAAAAATGCCGGCGCGCACTACACGCCACGATCTCTGGCCGAAGAGGTCGTCCTGCACGCATTGCAGCCACTGGTGTACGAGCCTGGCCCGCTCCAGACGAACGACGAGAACGCCTGGCGCCTCAAGTCCAGCTCCGCGATCCTCGACCTCAAGGTCGCCGACATCGCCGCCGGGTCGGGTGCCTTCCTCGTCGCCGCGGCGCGCTACCTCGCCGACCGCCTTGTCGAAGCTTGGATCGATGAGCGCATTGCCGACGCCGAAGGGGTGGAGGCAGGTCACCTGCGCAACCGCGCGATTCGCGAGGTGATCGCGCATTGCCTGTACGGCGCGGACATCAATGGCATGGCCGTGGAGATGTGCAAGCTCTCCCTCTGGCTGGTTTCCCTCGACCCGTCGAAGCCCTTCTCGTTCGTCGACGACAAGGTCTTCCGCGGCAACTCGCTGCTCGGTGTCACCACCCTCGACCAACTGCGGTCCCTGCACATTGCGCCGGAGACCAAGAAGTCGAAAGACGTCAACGCCTTCGTGGACGTCGACGCGGTGCTGGCCGAGGCCACCCGCATTCGGCACTCGTTGACGAGTACCGTCGACGACGACGACCCGCAGCGCTCCCGCAACGGCAAGCGCAGACTGCTGGAACAGTCCCAGCGAGTCACCGCACAGCTGCGGGTGATCGCTGACGGCATCATCGCTGCTGGACTGAGGCTTGGCGGTAAGCCGGGCCATGCATTAGACGACGCGTACACCGTTCTCGAAGGTGCGCTGATGGACGCGTTCCCGGTCGACGGCTCAGCCGGTGACCGGACGAAGCTGAACCGGATCCTGGAGGTAGGACTCACGCCCACCGTCGAGACGGACTACGACCGTTGGGAGCCGCTGCACTGGATCATCGAGGCTCCGGACGTGATGGTCGAACACGGCGGATTCGATGCGGTCATTGGCAACCCGCCGTTCCTTGGTGACAAGAAGCTCAAGGGAGCCCTGGGCGATGAGGTTCGTGAGTTCCTTGTCCAGCACGTGGCGTCGAACGTCCGTGGGGGTGCCGATTTAGTCGCCTACTTCTTCCTTCGTGCATTCGGCTTGGTTCAGTCTCGGTCGGGGTCGCTGGGTCTCATCGCGACAAGCACGATCGCCCAGGGCGATACGCGAACCGTGAGTCTGGGGCAACTCGTGAACTCGGGGTTCACCATCATGAGATCTATCCAAAGCCAGGAATGGCCGACCAAGAATGCGTCCTTGGAGTACGCCGCCGTCTGGGGAACGAGATATCCACTTGCGAATGGCGTGCTTCTCAGCGCGGATGGGGTGGAATGCGCGGCCATATCAACGCTCCTCGAACCAGACGACGGCTTGTCGGCTGACCCCGTTAGGTTGGCTGAAAACGGGCGTGGGGCATTCATTGGATCCTATGTTCTTGGGAAGGGATTTGTGCTATCCAAAGCGGAAGCGGGTGAGTTGCTTGACCGCGACGATCTGAATGCACGGGTGATCTTTCCCTACTTGAATGGCGATGATTTGAATTCTCGACCCGATGCGTCGCCAAGTCGTTGGGTCATCAATTTTTTCGATTGGCCACTGGAGGAAGCTTCAAGATTCGTTGACCCCATGCTTCGGATCGAAAAGCTGGTTAGACCCGAACGTCAGAAGCTGAATCGCAAGGCAAACCGCGAGCGCTGGTGGCGTTACGGGGAGACGCGCCCAGGACTCTATCGAGCGATATCGAACAAAGACCACGTACTCGCAATAACGCGACATTCGTACCCCGTGATGCCGCTGCGGGTCTCGACAGCAGCGGTGTTTAGCGACGCGCTTGTGGTCTTCGATCTTGAAGCTTTCGCTGACCTCGCCGTGCTGTCGTCAAGCTTGCATTTGAACTGGTCGATCAAGTACGGCTCGGCGTTGGGCTTGACTGTGAGGTATACGCCCTCAGACGTCTTTGAGACCTTCCCGCGGCCTTCTGCCACCCCCCGGATGGCAGAGGCGGGCGAGGCCCTAGACGTGGAACGTCGCCGCACGATGAACGCACGTCAACTGGGTCTTACGGATCTCTATAATCTGATCAACTCTCCAATCGTGACTCAAGACGAAGACGTAGTTCGTCTCCGAAAGATTCATGCAGAGATCGACGATGCTGTAGTCGAGGCCTACGGATGGAGCGATCTGATTCTTGAGCACGGGTTCCACGTCTACAGAAAAGTAGAGAGATTCACGGTAACGCCAGCGCTCCGGCTAGAGCTTCTCAAGCGCCTATTAGAGGAAAACGCTCGCCGGGCTCGCGGACCGGGGTCGGCCATCGATGACAGGGGATTGTTCTGATGGCAAGGCCTACTAGCACAGTCGTTCGCGGGGAACTGGTCGACCTGATCCGGACCGAGCTGCTCGGCCCCCGAAGTGGGGTTGACGAAGAGATACCTGGAACACCACGGTCCGCCTATGCGGTCGGGGCGCTTGCTCCGGTGACGATCGACCCGGCGCTCGCGCGACTCGACGTGAGTCATGAAGACGACTTCGACCCGGAAGCTGCGACGACAGGGATCAACGACGTCGATCCCGAGTCCCAACCGCAGCCCGGCGTACCGGTGCCGACCGACGAGTCGATCGGCAACTCCGACTCCGACGATGACGAAGACGAAGGGCCTAAGGGAGCATCGACGCACCCCTCGTCGATGGGCCTGCGGTTCCAGGTGCCCCTCAATGCGCCAACGCTGCGGGTGACCGCTTCCTGGGGACGCTACGAGACGTTCCCGAAAGTCAACGAGGAGACGGGCCGCAAGCGCACCTGGTCGCGTCGGATCCCAATGACCGTGGCCAAGGAACTCTCGATCGCCGGCACGAGCAAGCGCACCCAGGACACCATCGAGCTCGACAGCGACGTGAGTCTGCGCGTTGAGATCTTTCCGCGCGACGACCGATTCATCGTCGAACTCGCGCTGAGCAATGACCGCATCACCGGCGTCGACGCACCGCCCGGCGACTGGCTCTTCCAGACCGAGCTCGGCGTGGAAGCACTCGATGGGTCGACGTGCTTCTTGCCCAGCCGGGATGTGCTCGCCACGGGCTACGCGGAGTTCGACGCCGAGCGTCGGCGCCTCGATCTGCAGTACAAGCACAAGCTCGAGTACGCCGTCGGCCGCACGTGCTCGGCGACGTGGGGCGACGATCCCGAAGCGAGGAAGGCGCGCAGCGTCACGACCACCTGGCTGCCGCTGGCTGACGTACCGCAGACCGTCGCCGGCGATGCCGGTGACACGGTCACCTCGATGCGTCGCCTCGCCGAGATGGAGCCCGCTGACCTGCGGGTGGCACTCGGACCGTTGATCACCGGCTACACCGCGTGGCTCGAGAAGCAGGCGACCAAGGCCGCCAGACTGCCGACGCATCTGCAGGAGACCGCAACCGAGGCGATCGCCGAAGCCCGTGAGGCCGCCGGGCGATTGGAGACCGGTCTGGCTCTCCTGGAGAGTGACGCCGATGCGCGCACGGCCTTCCGGTTCATGAACCGGGCCATGCGTGATCAACGAATCCGCACCCAGGTTGCCGCAGCTCGGGCTGCCGCCGGCGACGTCAGCCTAGAAGGAGCACTCGCCGACGTCGACGCCAAGGGCGATGCAGCCGCGTCCTGGAGACCGTTCCAACTGGCCTTCATCCTCATGCAGCTGCCGGCCCTGGTCGACCCCGGCAACCCCCATCGCAGTGGCGACGCCTCCAAGGTCGAACTGCTCTTCTTCCCCACCGGTGGCGGCAAGACCGAGGCCTACCTGGGTCTCGCCGCGTTCACCTTCGCAATCCGCCGGCTACAAGGCAACGTCACCACCGACGATCGAGAGCTCGACGGTGGCGGCGGCGTCGCCGTGTTGATGCGTTACACGCTTCGCCTGCTCACCTCGCAGCAGTTCCAACGTGCCGCCGCGCTGGTGTGCGCCGCTGACCTGATCCGTCGCGAAGACGAAAACACCTGGGGCACGGAACCATTCCGGATCGGGCTGTGGGTCGGCAGCAGTGTCAGCCCCAAACGCTTCGCAGAGGCCCAAGCCCAGGTCCAGGCGGTCAAGTCGGATGACTCGGGCCGTGCGTACGGACTGACCGTGCTTCAGGTCAAGCGATGCCCGTGGTGCGGCTCGTTGATCGACCCCAAGCGCGACGTCGACGCCATCGCCACGACTCAGCGGATCCACGTGTACTGCGGGGACCGGTCCGGCGAATGCCCGTTCTCGCGCGAAGGTTCTGCCGTCGATGGACTCCCGATCCTGACCGTCGACGAGGAGATCTACCGGCACCCACCCACGTTCCTCCTGGCCACGGTCGACAAGTTCGCCCGGCTGGCGCGGGAAGGCGAGGCCGCCAGTCTCTTCGGGTATGTCGCTGAGCGCTGTCCGCGTCACGGATACCGGCACCCTGACGCCCGCGGGGACTCGTGCAAGGCGGGCAGTCACAATGTCTCCAGCAAGGGGGGGATCAGCTATCCGGCCGTGAAGGTTCATCCGGTGTCTCGGCTCCGCCCTCCTGACCTGATCATCCAAGACGAGCTGCACCTGATCACGGGAGCGCTCGGTACGGCAGTCGGGGTCTTCGAGAACGTCGTCGACACGCTGTGTTCCTGGCCAAGTCAAGGCCAGCTGTTCCAGCCGCTCGTCGTGGCCTCCACCGCGACGGTGCGCAATGCCGAAGATCAAGTGCGCAATCTCTACGGCCGCGGGGTCGACGTCTTCCCGCCGCCGGTGCTGGACGTCCGCAAGACGTACTTCTCCCGCGAGCTCGACGTGACGCCCGAGCAGCCTGGCCGCAAGTACCTCGGCATATGCGCGCACGGGATCAGGCTCACGCTCGCCGAGATCAGAATCTCCGAGGTGTTGCTACTTGCGGGTCAGAAGCTGCTCGACGACCACGGCGATGCGGCAGACCCGTTCATGACCACCGTTGCCTACTTCAGCGCCACTCGCGAGTTGGCAGGCATGCGGCGCTACCTCGACGACGACGTGACCACCCGTGTCTCCGGCAACACCGAGCCGTTCCCCAGGAGGACGACCGATTTCTCACGTCTGAAGATCGGCGAGCTGACCTCGCGGATCTCGTCGGAGGACATCGCCTCGACATTGGACAAGCTTGCGTTGGAGTTCGACTCCAGCCGGTGGAGCACCCGGGGTAAAGCCGCGTACGCGAAAGCGGTCCGTGAGGCCGCGGACAAGAAGAAGCCCCTGCCGGCGTATGGCGATCGCCCGTTCGACGTCGTACTCGCGACCTCGATGCTCCAGGTGGGTGTCGACGTGTCGCGGTTGGGTCTGATGCTGGTCGTCGGACAGCCGAAGAACACTGCTGAGTACATCCAGGCGTCGTCCCGCGTCGGTCGCGATCCCGCCAGGCCCGGGCTGGTGGTCTCCTTGGCGAACTGGGCGCGACCGCGGGACATGGCGCACTTCGAGCAGTTCCAGCACTACCACGAGAGTTTCTACGCCCAGGTCGAGGCGCTGAGCGTCACGCCCTACTCCGAAGCGGCGCTCGAGCGCGGGTTGACGGGCGTGCTGATCAGCGCCGCGCGGGTGATGGATGTCGGCGCCACAGACTCCCTGTCACCCGAGCCCGGAGCCGGGAGGATCTTGGCCGAGGCCCGACGGGTCGACCGGGTGATCGAGCTGCTCACGGATCGGGCGTCCCGGGCCGGATTGTCCACCGACACCCGCAAGCGGGTCGAGGACAAACTCATACAACGCAAGGACCGCTGGTTCGAGCGCGCCCACGAGGAGGCCGGCGGGTTGGTATACGAACGCTCGACCGATCCGAACCAAGTCACCAGGCCATTGCTGATGAGCCCGGAGAACCGCACGACCACGGCAAGCGAGAAGGTCTTCGTGGTGGCGAACTCCATGCGCGAAGTGCAGCCCGAGATCAATGTGCTGGTCAGCCCCAGTCCGGACCGGCTAGCCGCAAAGGAACCCGTGGACGCACCTGCGTGGACCTTCCCCGTCAAGGAGCAAACATGACCGCGGCCGAGTCCACCCTCGGGTTGGAACCGACAAATGAGCCACTGGCCACCGTGGCCGTGGACCTCGACCCGCTGGCCGATGTCGAGGGCAACCAGCCGAAGAATCGCGCCAAGGTAGGCGCGGTCCGCCCGTCGGCGCTGCTGTACACCCAGGGGATCGGCTCCACGGTGGACCTGCCGCACCTGTCGGTGATGCCGCACGGGCTCGACGACTGGGATCGGATCTATGCCCGCCGGCCCGGGGGGCGCCGCCACGATCGTGGAGCCTCGGCTGCTCGACGCCGTGCAGGTCCACCTCGGCGACTCCGTCCGCGAGCTGCGATCGCCGCCTTGGGCCTCTGCGGACATCGGCAAGCAGGACTCGTCTATCGACCTGGGTGTACCCGGGCGGATCTTCCCCCAGTGGTTGCGTTGCACGGGGTGTGGCCTGCTCGCGCAGGTGTCCGACGGAGCCAGCTTCGAATACCGCAACACCAACCCTTACCGTCCCGATCAGGCGGAGTTCGTGCATGTGAGGTGCTCAGGCTGGGCTGAAGGCGGCAAGACCAAGGGCAAGCCCCGACCACGGCCCGCCGTCCCGGCGCGCTACCTGATTGCATGCCCGAACGGTCACCTCGACGAGTTCCCGTACGTCGCGTGGGTGCATCGGGGTGGCTCGTGCCCGAAGGCTGCCAAACCGGCACTGCGGATGCGGGAGTGGAAGAGCAACATCGGTCCGGATGTGCAGATCATCTGTAAGGCGTGCGACGCCCAGCGGGGCATGCTTGAGGCCACCGGACGTGACGCGAAGGACAAGCTGCCGGGCTGCCGCGGACGTCACCCGCACCTGGATGCCTTCTTCAACTGCGACGAGCCAGGGCGATTGATGATGCTGGGCGCAGCCAACCAGTGGTTCTCGAACACGGTCGGTCTGTTGGCCCTTCCGCGCGAGGACGCAACGTCATCGACCGAGCTGGCACCGGCGATCAAAGCGCTGCCGTTGAAGGTGCTCGGGGCGGTGAACGGTCGCGAGGGCCTCGGGCTGTTCAAGATGATCGCGGAGGCGCATGGATTGAGCGGCCTCGAGGACGTGACGGACGACGTTCTCTGGCAGGCGTTCCAGATCGCCACCGGGGTCATTCCCGCTCCGACGGTCGAGAAGGACACAGCGGCTCGCCGAGACCCACGCGCGCTCTTGGCACCCGAGTGGGCGGTCCTCAGTGACCGGTCGAAATACACCAAGCACAGTGGTTCGGCGGACTTCAAGGCGGCCCCGCGCGATGTGGCCGAGGCACTGCGGGCTCGGGTGACCGCGGTGGTGGCGGTCGAGCGACTCAAGAAGGTCAACGCCTTCATCGGCTTCACCCGCATCGACGCCTTCGACCGGATCGACGACGCGTTCGATCGTGTCGCTCCGTTGACGCGGTCCGGGCGACCCCACTGGGTGCCCGCAACGGAGGATCGTGGCGAGGGGGGTGTTCCTCCAGTTCGACGAGCGGGTGGTTGCCGCGTGGGAAGCCGCTGTGCTGGAGCGGCCGGTCTGGGATCGCTACCGGCAAGCTCACAGGCTGAACTTCCTGCGTCGTACCAGCGCCACGGCGGCCGACATCGACCCGGACGAACGGTTCCCTGCTCCCCGTTACTGGGCCATCCACACGCTCGCCCACCTGCTCATCCGAGAGATGTCGATGTCGAGTGGCTACGGCTCGGCGAGTCTGAGCGAACGCATCTTCGCGTGGCCCGGCACTGACGACTCGGCACCCGCCGCCGGCTTGCTGATCACGACCACGGCGTCGGACAGCGAGGGCACGCTCGGGGGACTGGTGGAACTCGCGCGACCGGAGAAGCTGGAACGGGTGATGGTGAACGCGTTGCGACGGGGGGAACGGTGCTCGTCGGACCCCATCTGCTCGCATCGGGCTCCACGCGGCAAGGAAGATTTCCTCCATGGCGCTGCATGCCACTTCTGCCTGTTCGTCAGCGAGACCAGCTGCGAGCGCACCAACCGGTTCCTCGACCGTCGGATGGTGCTGGGCCTCTTCGTCGACGACGAGGTGTCCACTCCCGGCCTCCTGTCGCCGCTGATCGGAACGGCGGGGTGAGTACAGCGGGGGGAGCTGGGCTCGTTCCTGACGCGGGACGAGGCCAGACGTCTGGCCTCCGCATTCGCGATGGGCGACGGTCTCCTGCACAACGTCGTCAAGAGTGTCGACGGTACCCGTCGCGACCGGGCCAAGGAGCTGCTTGACTCCTTGTCCAGCGAGCTCGCAGGCAACCGTGACGCGTTGGTAGCGGTGTTACTCGCGCTGGGTGGTGTAGGGCAGTCGGCCCGTCCCGGCCTCGTCTGGACGTCACCTAGTCTTCCCGGAAACGAAGGGCACTGCACGCTGGCCGTCTCGGAGCTGATCAACGAGGCGGAGAACCATGTCTTCGCGGCCACGTTCACCGCGACGAAGGGGTCCAGCTACGTCGTTGCCCTCGGGCATGCCCTCGCGAAAGGTGTCAAAGTCACACTCATCCTCGACCGCGAACGACAGAAGGACTATCGCCGCAAGACCGGGTGGCGGGTGGACGCAGGCCTTCCTGGCGCGAGGATCTGGACGCTGAAGGAACCTGACCCAGGCGTGTACGCCGTCCAGCACGCGAAACTGGTGATGGTGGACGAGGTCGCGTGCCTCGTCACCAGCGCGAACTTCTCTGAGGCAGCCGCCGAGCGAAACCTGGAGTGCGGCGTCCTGGTGCGGGACCGCGGCATCGCGAAGTCGATCGGCTCTCATCTGGCCTCGTTGCGCGACCACGGACATCTCGTGGACTACCCGACCGGTTGATGACGGACAGCTTCGGTGCGCGATGATCGTGCCGTGATATCTCCCTCTTTTCCCCAGCCCCCCAGAGCGCCCCATGCTGGATCGGTGGTCGGTCTGTTCGCCGGCATAGGCGGACTGGAGTTGGGGCTCTCCCAAGCCGGTCATCACACCGAGTTGCTATGTGAGTTCTGGGGGCCTGCCGCGTCGACGCTTCGTCGTCGCTTTGCGGGCGTCGATGTCGTGGGAGACATCCGGGACATCGATTCTCTACCGGGTGTGGAGATCGTCACCGCCGGTTTTCCATGCACCGACCTCAGTCAGGTCGGTCGGACCCGGGGAATCGACGGAGCCGAGTCCGGCCTGGTGCGTGAGGTCTTCCGACTCATCGAGCAGACGCCACCGCGTTGGGTCGTGTTGGAGAACGTGCCGAACATGTTGACGCTCGCTGGTGGCAACGCCATCCGCTTCATCACCGAATGGTTCGATGACCACGGTTGGCACTGGGCCTACCGGACCGTGGACTCCCAGAACTTCGGCGTTGCTCAGCGTCGGCGGCGGGTCATCCTCGTCGCTTCGAAGAGCGATGATCCGCGTACCGTGTTGTTCGCCGACGAGGCGGGAACAGCACAGCGTTCTCCTGGGGGGACTTCGACGTACGGCTTCTATTGGACGGAGGGCAACCGGGGGCTCGGTTGGGCCGAAGGGATGGTGCCGACGCTGAAGGGGGGATCGAACATCGGGATTCCGTCCCCGCCGGCGGTTTGGGTGCCATCGGCGGAGCCGGGCACCCGCGTCGTCAGACCGTCGATCCGGTCTGGAGAACGGCTCCAAGGCTTCCCAGCCGGATGGACCGATCACGTCCTGAAGACGGGTCACCGTTGGAAGCTCGTCGGCAATGCAGTGTCTGTGCCAGTGGCGCGCTGGGTGGGGGACCGGCTCTCGAAACCGGGGGAGCCTGTCGAAGTGGGTCGGAGACCGCTCGCCTCGTTCGAAAAGTGGCCCGGTGCCGCTGCGTCCGTTCACGGATGCCGTGATGGTTGGGCGCTCTCGGAACGACCGTTGTCCGTTCGGCGATCGTCGTTGAGCCGAGTTCTCGAAGTGCACGGTGTCGAGCCACTCTCGAGAAACGCGACCAAGGGATTCGCGGACCGCTTGTCACGGAGTCGCCTCCGTGCCGGCGGCAAGCCGTTTCACGACGCCCTCTCCGAACACGTGTCGGCCATGAGCTGAACTCATGCCTGAGCCGCTCGACGAGGTCACCCGCTCCCGGATGCGCGCCCAAGGGCGGCGCGACACCAAGCCGGAGATTGCCATTCGTCGTGGTCTCCATGCGCTTGGATACCGCTTTCGCGTCGACTACCGGCCGGCGCCGGACTTGCGCTGCCGTGGGGACATCGTCTTCACGAAGCGGAGACTCGTATTGTTTGTTGACGGCTGCTTCTGGCATGGCTGTCCGGAGCACGCTACGTCGCCCAAGAACAACGCTGAGTGGTGGCGCGCCAAACTCGACGCGAACATGGCGCGCGACCGGCGGGCCGATGTAGCTCTCGAGGAGCGAGGGTGGACTGTGTTGCGCATTTGGGAGCACGTCCCGCCTTGCGATGCGATCAGCCTGGTGGTCGACGCACTGACCTGAAGTCTGCGATTGCCGCCGTTTGGTCGGCCTTCGATGACACGATGATGCCGGTGGTCCTCAACGCGGAGGTTCGGGCGGATGCTCCGCTGATAGCGCGTTCTGGTCGCCGTTGGTTCGGCGACTGTGCCGGAGGAATAGCCGATCAGCGGAAAAGGGTCGGAATCCGAGCGCGAATAGGAGGGCATGCCGTGCCCCACACGGGTTTCAAGCTTTGCATGAACGTGTGGAGGTGGAGCTAATCCGAGCCGTCAAGGTGCCCACGTGGCGAAGAGCGCACCTGTCACGGTTCTCCGGACCTGGGGACAATTCCACCTCGTCGACAATCCCGATCCCGCGTGGGTGCTGCGATTTCCTGCCCAGGAGTGAGGCCACGGCGCTACGAGACCTCACGTGAATCGTTCAATCTAAGGAGAATGCAAATGGCGTTTCAACCTCCCGTAACCGTCGAGCACGTCTTGAAGGCGATCCACAATCACGAGTACCTTCTGCCGGCGATCCAGCGAGAGTTCGTCTGGAACCCAGATCAGATACGTCGACTGATGGACAGCCTCATGCGGGGCTATCCGATCGGATCGTTCCTCCTGTGGAAGGTCGAGGCGCAAACGGGTGGTGACTACACGTTCTACGACTTCCTCACCCACTACCACGAACGAGACAACCCGTACGCGAGCAAAGCTACGGTCCCGGCAGGGCAGCCAACCACGGCTATTCTAGATGGACAGCAGCGACTCACGTCGTTGAATGTGGCCGTCTACGGAAGTCACGCTGAAAAGAAGAAGTACGCATGGTGGAACAGCCCAGACGCGTTCCCCAAGAAGCGCCTCTTCCTGAATCTTCTAGAAGATCCGAAGGACGAAGAACTTGGGTTCAGGTACGACTTGCGCTTCCTGACAGATGCCGAAGCGACTGCCAAACCGGGTGATCCTGACGGATGGTTCCGGGTCGGGGCGGTGCTTGAACTCGCAAACGCGGGACCGGCCATGCACAACGAACTGACGAACCGTGGCGTGATCAACGTCGAAGGGGCTTACCAGCGGCTCTACGACCTTCACGAAGCACTGCGTGTCAAGCAGCCGATCAACCATTACCTCGAAACCTCTCAGAACGCGGACAAGGTTCTGGAGATCTTCGTGCGCGTGAACAGTGGCGGAACGACTTTGTCCTACTCAGATTTGCTCTTGTCAATGGCCACCAATCAGTGGAAGCAGCTTGACGCGCGAGAGGAAGTTCGGGCGCTGGTGACCGAGCTGAACACCGGCGGCACACGCCAGTTCTCGTTCAGCAAGGATCTCGTCCTCAAAGCAGCCTTGATGATCGCTGGGGTAGACCTGAGATTCAGGGTCTCGAACTTCACACAGGCAAACATGGACAAAGTGGAGTCGGCGTGGCCGGACATCCAAAAGGCTTTGATCCGGGCGGCCTCCCTCATGCATCAGTTCGGTTTCTCCGAGCGCACCTTGACCGCGGACAGCGTCATCATTCCCCTCGCCTGCTATCTCCACCGTAGAAAAGTCGCCGATTCCTACCTGACTTCCGATGTCGACGCAGAAGATCGGCTCGAAGTGCAGCGTTGGATCACTCGATCTCTTGTCAAGCGAGGGATATGGGGGTCTGGACTCGACACGACCCTCACGAGGGTCAGGGACGTACTTGATCTGAAGGGAGAAACGGGCTTCCCTGTCGACGCAGTCGAGACCGTGATGGCAACCATCGGCAAGTCCCTCGCCTTCGAGGAGACAGAAATCGACGAACTTCTCACCTTGAAGTATGCAGGACAGCGCACGTTCGCGGCACTGTCGATTCTGTATCCAGGACTGGATTTCTCGAAGGAGTTCCACGAGGACCACGTGTACCCCAAATCTCGCTTCACGACCAAGCGCTTGCTGGAGGCGGGAGTGCCGGTAGGACAGGTCGAGCTCTATCGAGAGAGCTACAACCTGCTGCCCAATCTCCAGCTGCTTGGCGGAATACCAAACATGGAAAAGCGGGACAAGCTACCGAGCGACTGGGCGGAGACGTCCTTTCCGACGCACGCTCAGCGAGAGTCCTATTTGTTGGCGAACGACCTGCACGACGTGTCGTTGCAGATGACTTCCTTCCTTGAGTTCTTCGAGAAGCGGAAGGCGCGAATGCGCGTGCGACTGACGCAAGCGTTGGGCGTCCCGACCGGAGCAGACGCGTTGGTAGCGACCGCCGCACGCGTCCAGTGATCGGTCGGGAATCTGGCGCGATTGCCGGTGAGGGGCTCATCTCCACGTGCGCGCGGAGCACTCTTGGTCTGCGGTTGGGACCAGGTTCAGGCGGGCGGTGATGTCTGGTTTCGTGTCCGATGCGATTCAACACGCATAGTGTGACGGCATGCGTGACGGGGACGAAGACATCCATTACCGACCTCTCAGCGACGGACTGGGTTGGCTGAGCCCCCCTGAGGTCTGAGTCCTGCTTGGTTCTAGGGGCGCCATCGGAGGAAATGCTCGAGCAACTGCGATCGGTGGGTGCCGAGCTGCGAACCGCGCCAGACGACATCTGGGCCAAGGTGCTCCACGCTGGAACCTACGCGCTTCGTGCTGATGACGCATGGGTTGTGTTGATCGTTCGACAAGGGCTGCCTCCCGGACCCGCGGCATCCGTTCGGGAGCGCCATGCGGATCCGCCGCTCGGCACCGCGCTGCCGGCATTCCGAAGCCTCTGGCCAGGTGCCACACGCCATTCGGGCACCTGCAGCTTGGAGATCAATGACGTCGTGCGTGCGCTTGGCGACCGGCGCCTCGGCAGGGTCGAGAGAGTCGTCCTGCGCACGAGTGGTTACGAGGTTCACGTTCTCATGGAGGGGGTCATCCGCCAGTTCGGCGAATCGGCTCTAGAAAAGGTCGAGGGAAATCCTCTCGACCCGTCGTTCTGGGTACGGAGCCAACCGGCCACGTCTGAGGAGATTGCGTTCACTCTCACCTGGACCAAGCTGCGGCATCCCTTGACAGACACTTTGTATTCCTTCGCGTCCAGCAAGACCGTCTTTCGTCCGTATCAGTTCGTTCCAGTGCTGAAGTTGCTCTCCTCATCTACCGGTCGCCTGCTCATCGCCGACGAAGTGGGACTTGGAAAGACGATCGAAGCGGGACTCATCTGGAGCGAGCTCGAACAGCGAATGCATCTTGACAGGATCCTTGTCGTAGCGCCAGCGGCTCTCACGCTCAAGTGGAAGGCGGAGATGCAGCGGCGCTTCGACCGGAACCTTGACGTGCTCACGCCGGCCGACCTCCTCGACTTCGCCCGGGGGCTGCGAGATGGGCAGAATCCACGTCTTCAGGCTGTGATCTCGATGCAGGTTCTTCGAGGCGCCAAGGAGGCGCTCGAGATCCTCAATGAGGTCAATCCCCAATTTGACCTGGTCATCGTTGATGAGGCACACGCGATGCGCAATCGAGGAACAAGCACGCACCTTCTCGGGCAAATGCTGTCTGATTGGTCTGACTACCTGATCTTTCTCTCGGCTACTCCGCTGAACCTCGGCCGTGATGACCTCTTCAACTTGGTCAATCTTTTGTCGGAGGAAGAGTTTGGAGATCGGAACGTCTTCGGTAGCCAGCTGGAGCCGAATCAGGTTCTCAACGAGATGGCGCGCAACCTCGCCGCAGACGGGGGGAAATCCCCCTCCGAATTGCTCGCCTGTCTCGACTCGATTCGAGCGATGGAACTCGGAAGATCGGTGATGCAGCGGCCGGACTTCGCGGCGCTCCGAGAGCTGTTGAACACGAACGTGGCGCTCACATTCGCGGAGACTGCTCAGGCGAAGCGGCTGATTGCGGAACTGAACTCGCTGAGCAGCGTCTTCACGCGAACGCGAAAGGTGGATGTCCCGGACGCGAAGGCATTGCGACGGGCGATTCAGATCGATGTCCGGTGGTCAGACGAGGAGTACGCCTTCTATCGGCAGGTGCAGCGCGCCTACAAGGAGCGGGCTCTGGCCACGGGGATACCCCCAGGGTTCGCCATGCAGATGCCGTTGCGCCAGACCGCTTCCTGCATCCCCGCCATGCAGGCGCTGTTGCGAGAGAACCATCCCGAGTTGCTGACGAGCGAGGTTGACGACCTGGACGAGCAGGATGTGGATGAAGCTCCCGCCGTGTTCGACGGGCTGATGGATTCCATCGACCTGGGTCAGCCACTCGGGCGAGACTCCAAGTTCGAGGCGTTGAAGGACCGCATGATCCTCGCCCGCACGCGGGGCATGCGTCAGGTGATGATCTTTTCGTTCTTTCGCCGGACTCTCACGTATCTGGGGGAGCGCTTGTCTGCAGACTTTTCGGTCCGCGTGATGACGGGCCAGACAAAGATGTCAGAGCGTCAGAGGATCATGGAGGAATTTCGTGACGGCAAGTTCGAGGTGCTCCTACTGAGCCAAGTGGGCTCTGAGGGGTTGGACTTCGAGTTCTGCAACGTCCTGGTGAACTACGACCTGCCTTGGAACCCGATGCAAGTCGAACAGCGCATCGGTCGGCTGGATCGTTTCGGCCAGGAGCACGAGAAGATCTTCATCTTCAACATGCACGTGCCTGGAACGATCGAGTCGGACATCTTCGAGCGACTGTACGCGCGCATCGGCGTCTTCGAACAGTCGATCGGCGAACTAGAGCCGATCCTCCGTGACGACTTCGCGTCCATCACGCGCGACCTGCTCGATCCTCGGCTTACCCCCGAGGAACGTCAACAGATGGCCGAGCGGGTAGCGGTGGCGCTCGAAGCGCGAAAACAGGAGATCCAGCGACTCGGTGAGTCACATGGTCTCCTGTCATCGATCGACCAACTCAAGATCGATGGAATGACCGAAGCCGGCCCAAGCGACGGGCGATTCGTCGGACAGTCCGAGATACGGAGACTGATCGAACGCGTGCTTGGGCGTCTGGGCGGGCGACTGTCGCAGCCCGACTCCGAAGGTATTTGCAGTCTCGTAGGGTCGGTGACACTCGCTCAACGTCTTCGCGCAGGAGGTATCCCAGGGCGCGGGAGTATGTATCCGGTGTCGAAGTTTGCAGCACTGATGCGCGATGAAGAGGTCGTGAGGGTCACCTTTGTGACTGATGTTGCGAGCAAGCACAACGTGGAGCTTCTTTCCACTCGCCATCCACTGGTCATCTTGGCGTTGGACGAGTTCGGTGGTGAGTCGCTGAGTCTGAAACGGTACGGCGCCGTTGCGGTCCCCGGTGTCGCTCACGGGAAAAGGCTCATCGCTCGCGTCGACTTGGCCGAGTCCACGGGTCTCCGTCCACGCGTCGAACTTTGGGTGACTGCGGTCGACGCCGTGACCGGAAGGCCAGATGACGAAGCCGGCGTCAAGCTGCTGACCGCTCTGGCCGAGGGCACGTTGCGCGACGTCCAAGGAAGTACAACGCGCCCTTCGTTGATCCGTCTGGCGGAGGTCGACGCACTGAGCTTCGAGCGAAAGGCTGTCGTCGAGGCAGGCAGGCTTGCGGAGAACGTCGCGCTGGTCGACGCACGCATCGCCTCGCGTATGCGTTCCTTTGAACTCAAGATCATGCGCGTGGATAGGACATTGGAGGAGGTGCGTCGCGAGCGACGTGAGCCGTCCATCGTCCGACTCCACGAGGGCCGTCGTCGTAACCTTGCGAACGATGCCCGCTCCGTCGCGGACGAGCTGGCTCCGAAGAAGAATCTCAGCCTCTCGTTGACGCAGGTGGCCGTGTTGGTCCTCGAGGGGACGTGAGCCTCGGCTACTTCGTGTCGCGGGAGCCGTGGGGGTAGGGCAGCTCGGGATCCTCAGGCCGCACGGCACTGATGCGCTCCGCCACGAGGACAGCGTGGTTCATCCCCCTGAGCATGGGCCACTTGTTGATCTTGATGGGATGCTGTCGACCTCGGCCATCGCACAAAACCACGCGTCCATTCGGATACATCCGCAGCATGACATCTCGGTGACCGAACTGGACAGGCATCCCGGGCGAATCCGTCCCGTCGATCCTCAGCGCGATATCACTGCCGCCCGACGAACGAATCTTCAGCATCCCGGAGCCGCTGGACGGAAGGTGACGTGCCCGGATCGTGTGCTCGTAGTAGAGCTCCGAGCGCTGCATGGCCATCCACCATGGATAGAACGGTGTGAAGGCCTCATACATAGGAAGGCCATCCTGTCCTGGCCAATCCAGGACGAAGTCAAAACCGGGTCGATGCAGGTTGATTCGTTCGTACCCAGCCGTGTCGGCAAGTCCGGCGACGATGGCTTCGTCGGGGCGAACGCCGGCGTCGTCGTACACCGAGGCGGAGGCGAAGATGTCACCTAGACGTCTGGCCACGATGGGGATCTGGCTCATGCCCCCGACGAGTAGGACGTACCGCACCTCGTGCTGGAGGGCGGAGAGGGGCAAGGCGCGGGCACCTTCAGGGCTCGGGTGCCGCTCGTTCGTGAGTAGTGACTCGCGCAGAACAGCTTCCACCAGCCTCGTGGCGTTGCGCAGCTGCGCTTCGAACGCCGTCTCCAGTTGTTCACGTGTGTAGGTAAGGCTGGGGAGTGTGATCGTCGGGTGTCGCGGGGCGACGACGGCGGAAGGTGATGCGGACAGAATCTCCTTCACACGTCGAGCTTCGTGGAGAATCACAGCAGCCAGTGTTGCGTCGCCGTACCCATCGATCTCGATACCGAGGTCGCCGTACATCTGCGCAAGATCGCCTGCGATGGCTGCGTCCAGTCGGTCGCCCGCCTCGTCTAGCCCCGAGGATGCGAGCACCGAGATCTCGGGCGTAGCTCGGGGTCCGGCCTCCACGTCAAGGAGTGCGACATCCAGGGTTCCGCCACCCATGTCGAACACGAGCAGGCGCCCTTTGAGGCGATCTCCGAACCGGTCGACGCGATGGGAGACCCAGGCGACACCGGCCGCGATAGGTTCGTCAACAAGAGTGTGGTCGCTCGCGGGAACGCCGGCTTCTCGAGTAAGACGCAATAGTCGGTTCCGCTGCTGGGACGTCCACATCGCCGGGCATCCCAATCGCACGGAGTCGTCGGTGAGCACAACTCCGCGGTCCCGAGCTCGGTTGCCCATCTCTCGAAGAACGCAACGGATTGCTTCATCGGCGTTAAGGTTCACCTCTGGGTTCGCTTCAAGAGGCACCGTCGTCCATCGTCGTGTGATGGCTCGCTTGACCGACCTGGCAACTACAGATAGCGGGAGATCCTGGGCCGCCTCTCCCGAGACCACCCCCTGATCGCCGATACCAACCCAGGAGGGCATCGATCTTGTCGCCACACCGAGCGGGACGATGGAGATCGGGCGACCAGGTATCCCCTCAGCCACGAGGGATGTCGATGTGCCGAAGTCGAACCCCACCGTGCGGACAGGCTTTGCCACGAATCCCCCTAGGTCTGGCTGACGTGCGCTTTGATCAGAACGATCGCTTCGCCAGCTGATTCATAGGTATACCCGGGACGTAGGACGAGCACAGGCGATCCCGGCATAATGGTTCGACCAAGACTGTCGTGCTGCGCCGGGTGGAAACTGACGTCCGCCCCTTGCGCCTCGATTGGGCTGAGTCCCTCGCGGGCGGTGATGTACTCGATGGTCTGCACAAGCGCCGCATCGGCGCGAGCGGCAGGCGATTGCAGCACGGTGATCGCGAGATTGGCCAGGCTGGTGATGACATCAAGTTTCAGCTGACGATCGTGCGCGGCGCTCGCCTCGTGCGCCTGCCCACGGAGATCTCGCAGCTGTGAATCGAGATGATCGAGCTCCAGCTCGAGCGATTCAACCTTCGCGTCCGCCGAACCCAGGAGACCACGGGCGACCTCCGCATCCTCCCTGGCCCGGTCCGACGACGCGCGCAGTCCATCTTTCTCTGCCCGTGCCGTGAGAACGTCGAGCCAGACGAGCGCCTGCTCGTCTGCTTCACTGACACGAGCCCAAACGCGCCGCAGCGCATCTCCCGACACATGTCGTGCCAACTCAGGTGGGGATCCGAGGATCGCCGCCAAGCCTCGACGTGTCGACATGACCTCCATGTACGCAACGACGACGGGGGCAACGTATTTCTGTCCGATGACCTCGTCGCTCAGAGCTCGGGACAAGGGCCCAGCAGCGGCGGCGCTGAGCCCGGCGAAATCCGCAGTTGCCCACCAGATGGGCTGCCTGGCCACCGCCGGCTGCGCGTGAAAGAGGGCTGCTATGAAGAGTGACCGGGCCCCCCGTGCATCCAGGGGAAGGCGGCCAACCGCACGAGCCACTGCTCGGAGGTCATCCTGAAGGAGATTCGAGGCGTGGTTCGATTCGCCTCGTAGCCTCTCGGCGAGGATCGTGAGCAGGCGTTCGCTCAGCTCGCGTTGGGGATTGGCGACATGGGTCGACAGGACGACGACAAGTCGGACGAGCAAACTGACCGGCAGTCGGGCGGGTTGCGGGGGCGTCATCAGTCGTTCGATCAGAGCTACAGCAGGAACTCCGAGTGCCTCGCGCGAGGAGTCATCAGCGCGTGCCAGTTCTCCGGCAACGAGCTCGAGGACGGCGGCTGCGGAGACGTCGTCGAGCGGGCTTTCTGAAGCACCGAGTAGACGAGCACCCCGAGGAAGTGCTGCCAGCAATGCGCGAGCAGTATCTCGAGAGGGTCCCTCGAAGGTGAGCAGAGTCTTGAGGTCTTCGTCGGTCGCAGTGCGCATGGCAGCTGCGCACTCCAACAGGCGAGTGGCGACCTGTCCGTCGCCGGAGATATCCGAGGGACCTCCGAGCTCCTGCACGAGGCTAGCTAGCGGGGTCGGGTCAGTCCCTGCTCGCATTCGGACTTCGTCGGAGCCATCAGAAACTCGTTTGGCCGGATGGGGGTCCTCCAGCACGGACGGTGACCCCGACGTCACATCTGCTGGTTGACCAAGGGCGTCGGGGCTGGGCGTGGCCACGGGAGTCGAGATCGTTCTGGGTTCAAGGGGTATGGAAAGGTGGCTGAGGAGCCCGTCAGGGGGATGTTCGCCCTTCCACTGATACTGCGGTGGCTTCGCGTTGGAGACGCCAATATCCGACGATGAGTCCATACGCTTCTTCAACCTCGACCAGACCGCATCAACAGCGTCGGGGTCCAGCGGAAGGCCCTTCAACTTCTTCTTGATGGCTACTGCGCTCAGGGGCTCCGCCAGCTCTCTGAGAATCTGATCCACGACAGCGTCGGGATATGACTCGAAAAGGCGCGGAAATTCATGGGGGTAGATGCGAAGGATGTGATTGATACCTCCTCTGACGACCAGCATGTGTCCAGAGAGCAGCAGGTCTTCAGTTGTCCCGTCCGCCTTGCGGACCGTGTAGAGCTTCCCCGACTCCCGAACCACGGCTCCGACCTCGTCGTACCTCTGTCCTCGTCCCTTGCGGAGCATGATGCGTTCGGTCAAATCCAACTCCTGGGCTCGTGGTGTCTCTAAGCAGTCTCTCAGCCTCGGGGTTCGACCGGGCTCAATGTACGCAAGGGCTCCACACATGGCATGTTGCAGCTCGGGCGATCTGGCCGTCCTCAAGGGCGCGTTGCTTGCAAGTCCGTCGGTCCATCCCCGCGCTGAGCCACACGATTCACCACTGATGAGCTGCAGCGGACGATGTTTGTCGCGCCGGCTTTGGCTCAGGTCAATGAGCGAGGAATTCGGAATAGCGCTCATCGAGGCGCCCGGGGTCAGGTTGTGCCAGTCGAACCAGCGGCGGAGTCAACTTCTGGTTGTGCATGCCTTGCAGACCGTGCCGGAGCATCGGTCCGTCGATCTCGTCGAGGATGTCCTGGCGGATGTGGACCGAGAGGTCGGGACGGACGCCGAGGATGTTGCTGTCGAAGGCGGCGTGATGGATCTTGCACATCGCGAGGCCGTTGGGGACCACCGGGTCGCCGTGCGGCTTGCTGTCCGAGATGATGTGGGCAGCGTCCAGGAGTTGGACGTGCCCGAGTTGGCAGACTGCGCAGCGAGACTTGTAGGCGGAGAGCACACGCGCGCGAAACATCGGCTGATGCAGCCGGGCTCGCGTGGTGCGCTCGACGTACCGCTTGGTGTCCTCGCTCACCGATGTCCCAGGAGTGATGAGGCGCTGACCCTCGTCCAATGCCAAGGCGAACTGGAGGTCCTGGAGTTCGTCGCCCACGATCCAGACGGGGTAGATCGGCTGGTACAGGCTGGCAGCGATCCCGACGAACCAGATGAGCGGTAGGCCGTCTTCGTGAGCGCGTCGAAGCGCTCGGTTCTCCGAGTGCTGGGGGTCGTCACCGCGGTACTTGTAGCGCTGAAGGCCATCCTTGCCCTCGGCATCCGCGTACGGTGGCGTGTCGCCAGGCTTCGTGAACACCGTTCGCATCGAGAGGGCGGCGTTCATCGAGGCTGGCTTGCGAATGCCTCGCTGCCGATCCATGAGCGGAATGCGCTGACCCTCGTACTCGAAGGTGGACAACCAGGCATAGTCGACCTGCTCGCGAGGGCGCGCATCCAGCCACGTCATCGCAGACTCACGAATGAGCCGACTGAACTGTTCTTCGAGCACCCGACAGTTCTAGCAGCTTGATGCGTCGCATTGGGGCGATTGGCTGCGGAGTTTTCGTATTCCAGGGTCGGCGCCCTTCTCCCGCCCTACTCTCGGAAGAACATCGACAATCGGGGGAACGCATGGGAGCGGGTGCGTCCGCGCAGTACGAAGCGGTTCGTTCGCGCAGTGAGGCGGCAGAGTACGAGCGACTCGCGCGTGAATCGCGGGCCCGTGCCCACCGGTACGACCTGGCTCAACGCACCGAGGCATCGGTGGGAGGCAAGCTCAACGCCCTCGAGTCGTTGGGATGGACGGTGTTGTCAGATCGACGTTGGGCAGGTTCGAAACGCGCGAACGTCGACTTCCTGCTTGTCGGTCCGGGTGGCGTCGTTGTCGTGGACGTCAAAGCGTGGCGCGCTCTAGAAGTTCGACACGACAGCCTGTTCTGCGACGACGAGTGCCGTGACGACGAAGCAAGCAAGCTAGTCAGCCTGACCGATCGCGTCCAGGACTCGGTCAGCCTTCTGGGACTGACTCGGCAGGCACTGTGGCCGGTGCTGGTCTTCGCGGGCCGGCGGCTCCACGAGCGTGCCCAGCAGGTCGAGTTGGTGGGAGAGGCAAACATCGCAGCTTGGGTGACCAGACTCGGGCGGCGACTGGGCGCAGAGCAGGTGGCAGAGATCGGCTCAGTGCTCGACCAGGATTTTCCTCCGTACGAGCAGGCGACCCAGCCCCAGGTGCGCGTGTCGAAGCTCCGTTTGGTGATGCCCAAGCCGCCACGTCAACCCGATGCGCTGTTCGACGTGGCAGAGCTGACTGATTCGTTGCTGCAGGTGGCACTCGACGGTCCGATCGAGACGTGGATGACCTATCTGCATCCGGACCAGCTCAGGCTGGTCAGCACCAGTTGGAGCGGTCCGGCTCGCGTGCGCGGACCGGCCGGTACGGGCAAGACCGTAGTCGGATTGCATCGCGCGACCTACCTCGCGGAGCGAAACCCCAAGAAGGTGCTCTTCGTGACCTTCGTGAAGACACTGCCCAAGGTTCTCTCCGGCTTATGTGAACGGATGTCTCCGGCCGCCAGTGCGAACATCGAGTTCACCGGTCTCCACAAGCTCGCCATTGACCTGATCGACCGCGCCGGCGGAACGGTTCGAATCGACTCGAGCAAGATCAACACCGCTTTCGCGAGCGCTTGGGCGACTGTTGGTCGCGGCAGCGTGCTGACGAGGTTGGACGAGCGCTGGTCGTACTGGAAAGAGGAGATCGACTACGTCATCAAAGGGCGTGGGTTCACCGACTTCGACGAGTACGCGAATCTGTCGCGGCTTGGGCGACGTACACCCATGAGAGCGGAGCACCGCGAAGCAATGTGGGCGCTGTACGCCGAGTACGAGCGGCGGCTCGATCTAGCCGGCGTGCATGACTTCACCGATGCGCTGATCATGGCTCGTGACTTCGTCCGAGACGGAGCAGTCGAGCCCGGCTACGGGGCCGTCGTGGTCGACGAGGTTCAGGACCTCAATCTGGTCGGGCTGGAGCTGCTGTACGCCATCTCCGGAGACGGGCCCGACCGCCTGCTGATCATCGGGGACGGTCAGCAATCCGTATACCCAGGCGGCTTCACGCTGAGCGAGGCGGGCATCTCGGTGACAGGTCGGGCAGCCGTTCTGCGGGCCAACTATCGCAACACGGCAGAGATCCTGGCAGTGGCTGAACGGGTCGTGGCTCTCGACTCGTACGACGACCTGGAGGGCACACCGTCTGCAGGACATCGTGACATCGAGGTGCGGCGCCATGGTGGAGTGGCATTGACGGTTCGAGCGCGTGATCAGCGAAGCCTCGAGGCGGCGCTCGTGACGCAGATCGAAGATGCCCAAGAGCGGCTTCCACGTAGCAACAGGTGACATGGCGGTGCTCGTGTACACACGCGCCGAGCTCATTCACTACTGCGGTGTGCTTCGGAGAGCTGGTATCCCGTACGTCGACCTCATGGACTACGACGGGGTGAGCAGTGACCGAGTGAAAGTCGGGACGTTCAAACGAGCCAAGGGTCTCGAGTTCAAGTTCGTGCTGCTGCCTGGGCTGCGCGAGGGACCTGTCGAGCCGTGGAGTGGGGAGTCCGATGACTCGTATCGGGAGAGGGCGGAGCGCATGCGAAGAGAGCTGTATGTAGGGATGACGCGGGCGCGGGACGGACTGTGGATGGGATACCTGGTGGGTGACGTCTGCGACCAGGTCCGCGCATGACGAACGTCTGGGTGACTTACAGGGGCGGGCGCTATCACTCAGCCCAAGACTGCCCAGCCATCTCGGACGGGCACGCGAAGGCCGCCTCCGAGGGCTTCCCGAATCACCCCGCCCTGCCGCGGCCGTTGTCGAATGTCGATCCCGGGATCACACCATGCATGCGCTGTTGGGGGTCAGAGGCGAGATCCAACCGCTGGCTCTTCGTCGAGCATCAGGCGGAGCGATCCGGAGACTCCCCCTATGAGCTGGAATTCGTCCACAACGTCCTGCACGAGGTGAACGGCCTCAATCCCGATGACGTCAAGGTGCAGTACGACGTGCGGGGTGCCAGTGGTAAGTCTTACCGGCTGGACTTTGCCGTCGTCGGCATTGGCCAGGGCCGAGGGCTGGCCATCGAACTTCACGGCTTCGACAAGTCGCCCGAAGGAAACGAGGCGGGTCGAGCCGAGCAAGCGCGGCTGTTCGCGCGGCACAACGATCTCCAGGAGGATGGTTGGGCCGTCATCCACCTGACCAATCGTGAGATGGTCACCGACCGTGGCGGGTGCAGGCGTTCGATCGAAGCGGTTCTCCGTCGGCTCGAGCCCGTGGGTGCGCCACTTGTGGAGAGCCGGCAGGCCGCTCCAGCGGAACGAACGAGCTTTGATCAGCCCCCGGCTCGCGCATCTCTTGACGTACAACCGGCCAAGTCAGGTCACGGCAAGTACGCGGCACTCGCTCTCATCTGTAGCCTCCTCATAATTGGAGTCATTGGCTGGGTGGTGTGGAGCGGACTTTCGCCAGCGACGACCGCGAGCGACAGCGACAGCGGCAGGGCAGAGCCGATGTCCGATGGCTCGTGTCCTTCCGCTTACCCAATCAAAGGAAACCGGGCGGCGTCTGGCCGGTGGATCTATCACGAGCGGGGGGTGGCGCTACTACTCAGCGACGTTGCCGGAAGACTGCTTCGTTGACCCGGCCGCTGCCGAGGCTGACGGGTATCGCGCATCCCAGGTCCAGTGAGCTGAGCTTCCCGATCCCGGCCTCACACGATGAGCATCCGCAGTTCGTCAGGGCGCTCCCGCCAGTTTCGACTCAGGTCTTCGCCAGTGGATCGTCCAGGTGATCGTCGGCGTATCGAGTGCGGCAAGCTCAACCCACGTCGTGGAAGCTCCTGAGGCGAAGCACTGCGGTCTGTGATGTTCGTGGCCGACATCGGCCCCGGGCAAAGGGTGCCAAGAAGATCAAGTGGCTCCGGTCAGATGCAACCGGCACCACAACCGGCCAACGCGTCCGCGGGGCTCCACGCAGTCAACGGCGCTCTGCCCGCCAGACCTGTCCCGAGTGGCTCATCGAACTGCACAGCGTCCAGAAGGGCCTCATTGATGACTCGTCGCGCGAGATCTATCCGCTCCTCGAGCGACCCGGATAGCAACGCCCAAGACACCCCGGCCGCGGTCAGCTCCTCGACGAACCACTCCGTCATGTCGGCCCGGATGTGCTCGCCGTCGCGCCACCCGTCCTGGACGAAGGGCACGCCGACGTGGTCGGTCAGCAGGTAGATCCTGCGGGCGGAAAGCGTGGGTACGGCGCCGGCTGCGGCGTGTGAGTCACGGCCGACGTACCGGCGCTCCCACACCCGGGTCGCGAGCGCGTCGGTGTCACAGACGAGCGACGGCGAACCGTCGCGCGCAGCCTGTTCCTCCAAGCGGGACTGACGTTCGGCGACCTGGGCGAAGTCCTTGGCGTCCCAGACGAGCTCCTCCATCGGCGGACGGACGAGCCCTCGCCGATCAGCGTCCTCGCACGCCTGCTCCTGTTTGAGCACGGTGTGCTCTCGGCCGTACTCCGGGACCCAGCCGGTGCGCGCCCACACCCCGCCACGTGCGCGGTAGGCGTCCGCCAGGGCAGAGGACCCGGTGGTGGTGCCGGTCGACTCCGCGCCGAGCACGACGACCCGCGTGGCGAGACCACCGCGCACCACCGGGTGGAGGTGGTCCCAGCAACCGGCGAGGTCGTGACGGACGGCGGTGCCGGAGACCGGACGCTCCACCCGGGCGGGGTCGACGGACACGTGCTCCGCTCCGAGGCGATAGGCCAGTTCCGGTCCGTAGGACTCCGAGGAGAACACCACGTCGATCGGGGCCGACGTGTGCGCGTGGACGGCGCCGCGCATGATCGCGACGTGCGCGGTCCAGACGACGTCGGACTCCAGGTCCATGGGTACGTCGCACGGTGCACCGATCACGTCGACGGGCGCGTCCCGGTGGACCTCGGCGAGCCACCGGACGCGCTCGTCGAGCGTGAGGCTCTCGGCGCGCGACGCCATCACCAGGACGGTGAGCCGGTCGACCTGTCGGGCGGCGACGTCGATGAGGTGGTGGTGTCCTACGTGCGGCGGGTAGAACTTGCCGATCACCAGCCCGTGCCTCATGCGACGGAACCCATTTCGAGTGCAGGGACGGGGGCAGCGGCCGGCCGAGCCTGCAGGTCGCGGCGCCAGTCACGCAGGCCCTTCACGCAGAGCAGGAAGAACCCGACGTACAAGAGAGCGGTGAGGTCGAGGCCCTTGACGTGGTAGAGCGGCACGTAGATGACGTCGGCGGCCATCCACAGCAGCCAGGACTCCCAGCGCTTCATGGCCTGTCCGTACACCGCCAGCAGGGACAGCGTCGTGGTGAGGGCGTCCCAGAGCGGCACCGTCGAGGGGGTCAGCGCCGCGAGGAACCAGGTGAGCCCCAGGGTGAGCGCGACTCCTGCCACGCAGAGGCCGGCCCACTCCCGTCGGCTCGTGCCGCTCACCACGCGGGTCGTGCCGTGGGTGCCGCCGTGCAGCCACTGCAGCCAGCCCCAGACCCCCAGCAGGATGTAGACCACCTGCAGCCCGGAGTCGGCGTAGAGGCCGGCGCTCGCGAACAGCAGGATCCACAGGCCGTTGTTGGCGATCCCGAGCGGCCAGTTGAGGAGGTGCTGCCTGGCGACCAGGTAGACGCAGCCGGCCCCGGTGAGGAAGCCGAGCACCTCCGCCCAGGTCGTCGGTGCTCCGAACGAGGTGAAGGCCGTGGTGTTGAGCCAGCCGACGATGCCGTTCATCGCGTTCCCCTCGAGTTGGTGGCGCCGTCGCCGGCGGCGAAGTCCCAGAGTCTGCCCCGTCGTCGGCTCCGGGGGGAGCGCCGCGGCGATCATCCGGCGGGCCTCCTCGGGTGCGGCGCCGAGGCGTACGGCGTAGGCGACGGCGGTCGAGGGGGTGCGCTGCTGCGCCTGGACGCAGTGCAGGAGCACCCGGTGGCCCTCCGCGCGCAGCTCGGCGACCACGTCGGCCGTGTCCGCGAGCGTGAAGGCGAGGTTGGGGTTCGCGGCCCGGTTGGAGCTGTCGATCAGGCGCACCTCGAGGTGGTCGCCGGGGGAGACGCCGTCGATCGGCACGTCGTGCGTGCCGCGGCGGAAGAGCGAGACGACCGCGGTGGCGTCGTGCCCTTCTGCGTTCTCGGTGCCGAGGTAGACGCCGGCGTCGAGCGGGTGCGGCAAAGCGGCGCGCGGGGTGATCCCGTAGGTCAGGTGCTCCACCGCCGGCCAGCCGAGGTCGTCGGAGCGGCCCCCGCGCGCGGTGAGCGCGGCGAGCCGGACGAGGTCCCGGGCCCGGAGCCCCGGCCAGCCGTGGATCCTGCGGACCCAGCTGAGCGGGACGGCGGACTGGCCCCAGTAGGCGCCCAGCAGCCCGCCGGCGATGGCCGCGACCGTGTCGGTGTCGTTGCCGATCCGCACGGCGGCGTGGAGAGCGTCCTGCAGGTGGCCACAGGGGTACAACGACCGCTCGGGTGCGTCCTCGGGCACCGGCGTTTGCGTGATCGCGGCCCAGGCCGCCTGCAGCGCGCTGACCGTGAACCCGTTGGGGTTGAACGTCGCCGGGGCGCTCGTCTCCGCGTCGGTGATCCACTTCGCCCACGTGTCCCGGCGCTCCAGGGGGAGCAGGTCGAGCCCGCCGGCCAGGTCGAGGCGGCGGTGCGCGACGGCCACCCGGACGGCCTCGCTCCACAGCACCGCGGAGTCACCGGCGAGCGGGTCGGCGTGGGTCAGCTCGGCGACGCGTCGAGCGGCCCGGGCCGTGCGGTCCCGGTCGTCGAGTGCGCTGAGTCCGACGATCGACGTACGCATCAGGGCGCCGTTGCCCGCGCTGCGCGGGTTGCGCCGGGCGTACGCCGCGGCGGCTTCGCGGAGACGCACGTGCGGCGCGGCTCCGCCGGTGCGGGCCGCCCGGAGGACGGAGCTGGTCTGGATGCCGATGTCGGTGGCGCCCTCGGCAGCCCACCGGAGGAAGTTCTCGGCGATCTGGTCGAGGGCCGCCTGGCCGGTCAGGTCGGCACCGGTGGCGCCGACCTGGGCGATGCAGGCGGCCATCTGGGTGTCGTCGCTCCACTCGCCGGGCGCGTAGTCGCCGAGCCCGCCGCCGGTCATCTCGGCCAGCTGGCCGGCCCGCGGGGGAGTGGCGAACTCGTAGGGGACGCCGAGGGCGTCGCCGGCTGCCTGCCCCAGCAGTACGCCGCAGGCTCGGTCCATCTGGTCTGTCGTGAGTTGCATGATGCCCCCCGGTCTCGTTTTGGTCAATACGACCATAACACGGATCCGGTTGCTTGTGGTCACTTGGACCAATACTGTCGGGTCGTGGCCTACACCAGCGACTACCCGATCTTCTCCGTCACCGTCGACGTCGTCTGCCTGACCGTGCGGGACGGCGCGTTCCAGGTGCTGCTGGTCGAACGCGGGGGGCCGCCCTTCGAGGGCAGGCTCGCGCTGCCGGGCGGGTTCGTGCAGGTCGACGAGAACCTCGAGGACGCCGCCCGCCGGGAGCTCCGTGAAGAGACCGGCATCGAGGCGCCCCGGTTCGTCGAGCAGCTGGCGACGTACGGCGAACCGGACCGGGACCCGCGCGGACGCACCGTGAGCGTGGCCTTCCTGGCCATCGCGGCCGACCTGGGCGAGGCCACGGGTGGGTCGGACGCGGCGGCGGCTGACTGGCACCGCGTGGACGAGCTGCTGCGCGACGACTCGCTGCTGGCCTTCGACCACGCTGTGATCCTGGCCGACGCGGTCGAGCGGGCCCGGGGGAAGCTGGAGTACACCCCGCTGGCATGCGACTTCTGCCCGGCCGAGTTCACGATCGCGGAGCTGCGCCGGGTGTACGAGACCATGTGGGACCTCCGGCTGGACCCGGCCAACTTCCACCGGAAGGTCACCCGGGCCGACGGGTTCCTCGTGGAGACCGGGAAGTCGGCAGATGGAGGCGTGGGACGGCCGGCGCAGCTCTATCGGCGGGGGGGAAGCGGAGCGGATCTTCCCGCCGCTGAACCTCGGTACGACGGCGTAGGCGTACCCCTCGGCTCTCCGTGCCGTCACGGCGCCTCTTACTCCTAGCTCGGAGGACGAATGAAGACGACCGCAGCACAGCTCACCGAGATCGGCCTGGCGCCGCCGGCCTGGTCCGGGTCGCCCTCGGCCTTTCCCGTGCCCGGGCCGTCCGACGTCCTGCGTGACCGGTACCGCGGATGTCTGGTCGCGGGCGCCATCGGGGATGCGCTCGGTCGGCCGGCCGAAGGTCGGTCCGCTGTCCAGATGTGGCGGCGCTACGAGGGCGGGTTGCGCGAATTCCAGCCTTGGCGTGGCTACCGGTCGGGTCCGGTCGGCACGTTCACCGACGACACCCAGCTCACCCTGGTCAACGCGCGGTGGCTCGCGGAGGCCGGCTCCGGTGAGCTGGACCCGGACCTGCTCGCGGACGCGATCGAGGTCTGGGGTCGGACCGGTCGTGGCATCGGCCGGGCCACCTACGAGGCGCTCGCCAACCTCAGCGGGGGTCGTCGGTGGTGGGCGTCCGGGGCGGCCTCGGCCGGCAACGGCGCAGCCATGCGAGCAGCGCCGTACGCGCTGCGGTTCGCGGGGCGACCGGACGAGCTGCGGTTCGCGGCTGCGCTGGGGACCGTGCCGACCCACGCCGACCTCACGGCGGTCGCGTCGGCCATCGTCCAGGCCTCCGCGGTGAACCAGTGCCTGGCGTCCCGGAGCGGGTCGCTGGACCCCGACCAACTGTTGGGCTCCGTCGTCGCGTCGGTCGACGACCTGGACCTGCCGCGGCTTGCTCACCGGGGGAACGGGTCGAGGCGGAGCCTCGCCGAACGGATCGGGGAGGTGAAGGCGCTGCTCGGCGCCCCGGTCGAGCGCGTCCTTGGCCACTTCTACAACGGTGCCTTCGTGCTCGAGACGATGCCGGTGGTGCTGTGGCTGCTGCTCACCTACGCGGACGACCCCGAGGAGGGACTGGTCGCCGCCGTCATGGGAGGGCGCGACGCCGACACAATCGCGGCGATCCTGGGGAACCTGCTCGGTGCGCTGCACGGCGTCGCTGCCTTCCCGGCACGCTGGCGGGGCGAGAACCTCGAGGCACACGACGAGCTCCTCGCGTGGGCCGATCGGCTCTATCGACTGCGGTGGGTGCCCGAGAACGACCTCGAGGAAGGTCGGGACCACGAGTGATCGTGGGCGGGCTGGGCAACTGGCCAGGGTGAGTTCGTAACCAGGTTTCGTCCACACCTGCAGGGCGATCCGGGTTCTCCCCAGGTCGAGAACTCGTTCGAGCGCAGGCAGCGTCGGGCTCCTAGCGTGGTGGCATGACCTCGGTGACCGCACCACCACCCCCGCCACCGGTCGGGCAACCGCCCGCCGGGCATCCGGTGCTGCGGTTCACCACCTCCCTGTCGGGCGCCCTGGACCGGCTCGCCGAGACCCCGACCTGGTCGATGACCCCAGCCGAGCAGCGCGAGGCGCTGGTGGAGCTGCGCCGGCAGCGCAACCGGCTCCACGAGCTGGAGCTGCGGGTGCTGGTGCAGGCCGACCGCGACGACATCGGCGCCGACACCGGCGCGGTCAGCACCCCGGCTTGGCTGGCGCACGCCACCCGGACCAGCACCACCCGCTGCCACCGCGACCTGCACCTCGCCACCAAGCTCGACACCCGGTTCGGCCAGACCCGGACCGCGCTCGCGGCCGGGCTGATCGACGCGGAGAAGGCCGGCATCCTCACCGACGCCGTCGAACGACTGACGTCCGAGTACGACGAGCTGCCCCCGGGCACCGAGGCCCGGGCCGAGGCACACCTGCTCGAGCAGGCCCGGGTCTTCGACGCCCGCACCCTGCGCAGGTTGGGGCGCCGGCTCTTCGAGGTGGTCTGCCCCGAGGCCGCCGACGCGGTCGAGGGTGCCAGGCTGGAGAAGGAGGAGGCCCGGGCCCGGGCGCTGGCCCAGCTGACGATCCACGACCAGGGCGACGGCACCAGCAGCGGCCGGTTCCGGCTGCCCGCCCTGCACGCGGACCTGCTCAAGAAAGCCCTCGAGGCACTGACCAGCCCGCGGCGGATCGGTGACGCACGCCTCGATCCCGAGACCAGGGCGAAGCTGCCGCACGCCACCCTGCTCGGGCACGGGCTGATGGAGCTGCTCGAGCACCACCTCAGCGCGCTGCCCCAGGTGAACGGGTCCCCGTTCACCGTGGTCGTCACGATCGGCCTCGACGCGCTGGTCTCCGGTCTCGGGGTGGCGGCCCTTGACACCGGGCACCGGGTCTCGGCCGGGGAGGCTCGCCGGCTGGCCTGCCGGGCCGGGATCATCCCGATGGTGCTGGGCGGTGACTCGGTGCCGCTGGACGTGGGCCGGGAGCGGCGGCTGTTCGACCGCTACCAGAAGCACGCGATCAACCACCGCTACCAGGGCTGCGCCGCACACAGCTGCGACCGGCCACCCGCCTGGGTCGAGTACCACCACCTCCAACCGTGGAGGCCCAACGGACACCAGCAACGGCATCTCGCTGTGCCCGGCCCACCACCGGATGGCCGACCACCCGGACAGCTACGACCTGCGACGACTCCCCGACGGCAAGGTCCGGTTCAACCGGAGAACCTAGACCGCGCCGACCGAAGACCTGCCGACCAAAGAGCCTGAGGGACGCACTGGCCCGACGTCGCGGTATCGGTCAAAGGCTAGGACGCTCGAACATGGGTGGGCCCTGGCATGCAGAAACGCAGAGGACTGTCGCCGCCATGGTCGAAGATGACGCCATGGACACCGAGCCTCCACAGCGGTTGCTGGTCGGCGTGGCGCTGGGACGTCCGCCGGCCGACCCCCGCGCGGCTGTCGACGCCTTGGGTCGGGCGGTCGAGGAGGTGGTGCTGCCGGCCATGTTCGTGGACTTCGACTGGTGCACCACCGTCATTACTCCGGACGACGACCTCGAACGCGGCCACGGTCGCCCGGCGCGCGGTCGGGACTGGGACACAGTCCGCTCGGCCGCCTCGGTGCTGGAGTCAGGGGGGAGTGGCCGGCCTTCGAAAGGATGTGCCGCACGACCTGTTGCCGCCGGACCCGACCGTCAACCCGGTCAACGCTGTCGCGCGGTTGCTGCCCGGTCGCCCGGCCACGGTCGCGTGGTCGGTGCACGGGTGGGCGGTGCGCGACTGGTCGAGCTTCGTGCGCGCAGCGACCGCTTGGCTGCTCGACGCCGCCACCTCGCTGGACGCGGAGTCGGGCTACGTCACGCTCGACGTCGTCGACGCCGTACAGCCCGAGAGCGCCTGGGAGATCGTCGCCCAGGTCTCTCCGGCCGACCGCGACTTCGAGCGCACGGTGTGGGGGTACGGCTGGGGCACGCTGCTCTCGGCCGCGCACGCCGATGCGGTCGGCGGCAGCGACCGGCTGCTGGAGGTGCCGGGCGCCGAGCTGCTCCAGGGGCCGGGCGGCCACGTGTGGGTGCGGCTCGGCGACGATCCTGCGTCCGTCGACCCCGACTCCGTGGTTGTGCTGCGGCGCGTCCTGGCTCCCGTGCTCCCGGTGGGACGCCGGACGGTCGAGCAGTACTTCGCACCGCCGACGAATCCCTACGAGACGCGGCTGCCGTACCTCGTCTAGCCCAGGTCGGTCCTCAGTCGCAGTTGTCGCAGATCCCGGTGGACGGGAGCGCCATCTGGCACTGGGGGCAGATCTTGAAGACCCGCTCCGGCTTGGCGACGCGCTTCACGGGAGTCGCGGCGCGGGCGCGGGTCGTCGCGACGCTCTGCTCCTCCATGACCACGTCGAAGCCGAGCTCGGTCATCAGCTTCGCGGCGCCGTCCTGGCCGTCGGCGAAGTCCTCCCAGGTGGCGGGCTGACCGGTGGCGTGGAGGTAGGCGACGCCCAGGATCGCGGTGGCGTCGTACTCGGCGCCGCGGTGCCAGAGCCGGTAGGCGTGCGCGTTCCGGTACCCGTAGCGGCTGACGAAGTCCCGCGAGCCCAACCGATCGCACATCTCGAGGGCGGACAGCACGTGCGCAGGTGTCACCAGGTTCCAGTCAGGCATGTGGCCAACGTACGACACCGGCCGCCGGCCTCCTCACACGCGGGCGGGCCATGGTGTCGTGGATCACCGAAACTGTCGGTGCTCGCCGATACCTTGAGGTGGTTGGTGAGGGGTCGAGAGCACGGGGGACACCATGGGTGAGTTCGCAGAGTCGGAGCTGGACCGGAGTACGACGCTGGCCTGGAGCGCCTTCCGGGGCCGGCTGGCCGACCACGTCGCGGCGATGCAGGACGACGAGGTCGCCCTCGTGGAGGCCGAGTCGTCGGTCGGGGACGCGGACGAGGGCGCGGCGCCGTACGTCCAGTTCTGCGCCTGGGGCGAGGACCTCGTGCGGTGCGAGCTGTCCAGCAACGCCTACCTCGCGGAGGCGCACCGGCTCGACGTCTCGCAGGTGGCCGCCCTCGTCGAGATGGGCTGGATCCTCCCGACGCACGGTCCCGACGACGAGGCTGACTCCGGGTCGACCAACTTCCACGTCGACGCCGAGCGCGTCGAGGCCGACCGGCTGGCGGTGATGACGGTCCGGGCCTTCCGGGAGGTCTTCGGCGTCGCGCACCCGGCGTTCCTGTCCTCCGACGACGTGGCGACCACCGATGCTCCGCGCCCCGCGCTCGAGGAGGACGCCGAGGTCGACGAGGCGCTCGCCGTCAACCCCGGCGACGCGGACCACCTGCGGGCCCTGGTCGACGCGGCGCTGGTCCCGCTGTTCGGCGGCCTGCCCGAGCACGACTCGGACGACGACGTGCCGGTCGTCAACGGCAGCGGCCTGGTCTGGGTCCGGGTCCTGGACAACGCGCCGGTGGTGCAGCTCTTCTCGGCGCTGGTCCACGACGTCACGGACCTCGAGCGGGCGGCGTATGAGGTGGCCGTGCTCAACCGGGACGTGCAGTTCCTCAAGTTCCTGCTGCTCGAGGACACGGTGATGGCCTACCTCTACGTCCCCGCCCTGCCGTTCGCGCCGCTGCACCTCAGGGCGATGCTGGACCTGATGTGCCGGACCGTGAACCGCCTCGACAAGGACCTGGCCACCCGCGTGGGCGGGTCCCTGGCGTTCGGCAGCGAGCCGCTCGAGCAGACGGAGGCGGCGGAACCGGACCTCGACGAGGCCGCGCACCCGGCGCTGCGGACGCTGATCGAGATCGACGCCGAGGCACCCGGATCGGTCACCCCGCAGATGGCCGCGGCCGTCTGCGACCTCGACCGGGAGCTGATCCTGGAGCTGGTCACCTGGAGCAGCGAGCGGGAGAGGACCTGGGCGCTCACGCGGGACGAGCTGCTGCTCGAGGGCGACCCCGAGGACCTCGCCGAGGTGTGCGACGTCGAGAGCCGGACGGCGGAGCGGATGACCACCGTGCTGCGTCAGGCCCTTCGGCTGGTGGTCGAGCAGGAAGCGGAGCGACTCCTCGAGGCGCCCGCGTACGACGGACGTCGAGGACCCCGGCCGCCACGGCGACGCACCCGGGACGACGTCCTGCCGGGGCTCGACACCCGCGAGCCCGGGTTGTTCGACCAGTGAGCCCGGTGCTGCTCCCGCCCCAGCCGACCTTCACCACGATGAGCGAGGACCTGGTCTGGAAGATGCTGCGCGACCAGCTCGGTCCGGACGACGTGCTGTTCAGCGGCCAACGCATCTCGTCCCGCGACAAGGACCACGAGATCGACATCGGCATCGCCTTCGCCGACGGCGGGATCGTGATCGCCGAGGTCAAGGGCAGCCAGGTGTGGTGCGAGGACGGGGACTGGTGGATCGACCGCCGGGGCACGAAGACCCGCATCCACCCGGTCAAGCAGGCCCGCGAGGCGCAGTACGCCCTGCGGGAGTGGCTCGACCGCGACCCCCGCTGGGGCCGGCGCACCGACCTGCGCTGGGGCCACGCGGTCGTGCTGCCCTACACCGAGGTCGACGACGGGTTCGCGCTGCTGGACGCGCAGCGCTGGCAGGTCGCCGGCCGCTCCGACCTGCCCGGTCTGGCGACATTCCTGCGCGACGTGGTGGCCCGGCAGGCGAACAACAAGCGGGTGCTCGACCACGACGACCTGTACGCGCTGGTGGACGCCCTCAACGGGCGCGGGCTCCCGCAGCGGGACCTGATCGGTGAGGCCGCGGAGCGCGAGGACACCATCGAACGGCTCAGCGCCGAGCAGTCCGTGATCCTCGGCGCGGCCCGCCAGCTGAACCGCGTCGAGGTCCGCGGCGGCGCGGGCAGCGGCAAGACCTGGCTCGCGGTCGAGCAGGCCCGCCGGCTCAGCCGGGAGGGCCAGCGGGTCGCGCTCACCTGCTACTCACGCGGTCTCGCGGCCTGGCTCGAGCGCCGGGTGGCTGCACTGCCCCGCAAGGAGCGACCGGCGTACGTCGGGACGTTCCACAACCTCGGCGTCGAGTGGGGAGCGCCGACGGGCCGCGAGGACGACAGCAACTTCTGGGAGGTCGAGCTGCCCGAGCTGATGGTCGGGCTCGGGGCCCAGCAGCCGGTGGGCAAGCTGTTCGACGCCGTCGTCGTCGACGAGGCGCAGGACTTCGCCGACCTGTGGTGGCCGGCCGCGCTGGCTGCCCTGAAGGACGAGGACGCCGGCGGGCTCTACGTCTTCTCCGACGAGGGACAACGCGTGTTCTCCCGCTTCGGCGGTCCGCCGGCCGGCCTGGTGCCGCTGGTCCTGGACCAGAACCTGCGCAACACCCGGCAGATCGCCGAGAGCTTCTCGACGCTGGCCCCGATCCGGATGCGGCTCGGCGACGTCAACGGCCCGGAGATCACCTTCGTCGAGTGCTCGGCGGGCGAGGCGCTCGACGTGGCCGAGGACCAGGTCGACGCGCTGCTCGACGCCGGGTGGCGACCGGAGGACGTCGCGCTGCTCACGACCGGCAGCCGCCACCCGGAGCAGAAGGCGCGGCAGGCTGCCGGCCCGACGCAGTACTGGGACACCTTTTGGGACCAGGACCAGGTCTTCTACGGTCACGTCCTCGGCTTCAAGGGGCTCGAGCGGCCGGCGGTGATCCTGGCGCTGAACGAGACCGAGCCGGCCGAGCGGTCCCGCGAACGCCTGTACGTCGGACTGTCACGGGCCCGCGACCAGCTCGTCGTCGTGGGGGACCCGGCGTTCGTGGAGGAGGTCGGGGGGACCCGCCGTGCTGCGGCACCTACGGGCCCGCTGAGGCCACCGTCAGGACAGGGTCACGACGTCACCGGGGGGTGACCGGCTCGCCACAGGCCGGGCACTGGACCTCGTCGACGGGCGCGGAGGACTCGCCTCCGGTGCCGCAGTACTCGCAGACCCACTCCATACGGGCCATAGTGGCAGGGGTGGTGTCCGCGGGCCGGAACCCGGGTATCGGTGAGGGGATCGGCTGCGGAAGAAGCTCTCGAGAAAGCAGGCGTGTGATGACCGGATCCACCGACCTCCAGCCCACCGAGCTCAAGCGGGGCCTCAAGCAACGGCACCTGACGATGATCGCGATCGGCGGCGTCATCGGGGCGGGACTCTTCGTCGGGTCCGGGGTGGTGATCAACGAGACCGGCCCGGCGGCGTTCCTCAGCTACCTGGTCACCGGCGTGCTGATCATCCTGGTGATGCGGATGCTCGGCGAGATGGCCACCGCCAACCCGACGACCGGCTCGTTCGCGGACTACGCGCGCAAGGCGCTCGGCGGCTGGGCGGGCTTCTCGGTCGCCTGGCTCTACTGGTACTTCTGGGTGATCGTGGTCGGCTTCGAGGCGGTCGCCGGGGCGAAGATCATCACCTTCTGGTTCGACGCGCCGCTCTGGCTGCTGTCCCTGGGCCTGATGGTGCTGATGACCGCGACGAACCTGGTGTCGGTCGGGTCGTACGGCGAGTTCGAGTACTGGTTCGCCGGGATCAAGGTGTTCGCGATCATCGCGTTCCTGGTCCTCGGCACCCTGTACGTCCTCGGGGTGTGGCCGAACCACTCCTTCGACGTCAGCAACCTCACCAGCCACGGCGGGTTCTTCCCGAACGGCGTGGGGGCGATCTTCTCCAGCATCGTCGTCGTGGTGTTCTCGATGGTCGGCGCCGAGATCGCCACCGTGGCCGCCGCCGAGTCGCACGACCCGGAGAAGGCGATCGCGAAGGCCACCCAGTCGGTGATCCTGCGGGTGGCGACCTTCTTCGTCGGGTCGATGTTCCTGCTGGTCTGCATCGTGCCGTGGAACAGCACCGAGCTGGGCGCCTCGCCGTACGTCGCCGCGTTCACCGAGATGGGCATCCCGTACGCCGACCAGGTCATGAACGCCGTCGTGCTCACCGCGGTGCTGTCCTGCCTGAACTCCGGTCTCTACACCGCCTCCCGGATGCTGTTCGTGCTGGCCGCCCGTCGCGAGGCGCCGATGCGGCTGATCACCGTGAACCGCCGGGGCGTGCCGGTGTGGGCGATCCTCTTCTCCACCGTGATCGGCTTCCTCAGCGTGATCGCGGCGTACGTCTCGCCGGACAGGGTGTTCACCTTCCTGCTGAACTCGTCGGGCGCGGTGATCCTGTTCGTCTACCTGCTGATCGCGCTCTCGGAGTTCGTGCTGCGCCGGCGCACGCCGGAGGCCGACCTCAAGGTGAAGATGTGGGCGTTCCCGTACCTCACGATCCTCGCCGCCGTCGGGATCGTCGCGGTGCTGGTGCAGCTCGGCGTGAAGAGCGAGACCCGCTCGCAGCTGCTGCTCAGCCTTCTGTCCTGGGGCGTGGTGCTGGTGCTCTACGCCGTCACCCGCTGGCAGGGCGGCTCGGTGGCGCCGGAGGAGGCCGCGGACACCACCCGGGCGCAGCGCATCGTGGTGCTCGCCAACCAGACCATCGAGGACAGCGCGCTGCACGAGGCGCTGCACCGGATCGACGGCAGCGAGACGGCGGAGTACTTCGTCGTGGTGCCGGCGAACCCGGTGGACACCGGCGACGCGGAGCGGGAGGGTGCGGCGTTCGTGTGGGAGGCCGCCGCCCGCAGCGCGACGGAGCGCCTCGACCAGACCCTGGAGACGCTGCGCGGCCAGGGGCTGACCGTGGACGGCGAGCTCGGCGACTACCGGCCGCTCGTCGCGCTGGACAAGGCGATGCGTGACTTCCGGCCCGACCACGTGGTGATCTCCACGCACCCCGAGGACCGGTCCACCTGGTTGCGGCACGGGGTCGTCGCCGACGCCCGGGAGCGGTACGACGTCCCGGTGCAGCACGTCGTCGCGAGGGAGTCGGTCGTCGGGGGCTGAGCCGCGGCCGAGGACGTCACGGCCGAGGACCGGTGCCGGCAGCGCCGTCGCCGGTCCCGGCCGGGTGCTCGACCAGCGCCAGGATCCGGCTGGCCATGAACCGGGCGGTGCGCACCGGCGTCCCGCTGCGGGTCACCTCGACGACCTCGACCACGCCCCGGCCGGTGCTCACCTCGACCCGCCGGCCGTTGCGCGTGGCGACGATGTCGTAGGTGCGGACCTCGTTGCCCGCGTCCACGACGACCTCCACCCGGTCACCCCGCATGCCTCGAGGGTAGGCCGCTCACGGCTGCCCGGGCAGGTCGTGCACCTCGCCGGTGCGGGTGTCCACCAGCACCAGTCGGCTGAGCAGGGCCGGCAGCGGCAGCACCTCGTAGACCCGGGTCGCCACCACGGGCAGCGCGTCGGCCGCCATCCGGGGCGCCAACGTGACGTGCGGCTGCCAGGCGCCGGGCCGGTAGTGCCGGTGCACCGCCCGGCCGTCGAGGGTGCGGGCCACCGACTCGTGCAGCCGCAGCAGGTCGATGCTGACGGTCGGCAGCAGCCAGCAGCGGCTGCGGGTGAACACGCCCAGCGCGTGCAGGTCGACCTCCAGCGGCAACGAGCTGGACAGCGCGGCGAGCGCCTCCGCCGGCACGGGGTCGTCGCCGCCGAGGGAGGCCAGCGTCAGGTGCGGGACGTGCCGCCCGTGGGTGTACGTCGCCAGGGTGCGCACCCCGTCGTACTCGAGCCGGCGCCACAGACCGCGGACAGCACGGTCGGCGCGCTCGTCGAGCAGCAGGCAGACGGAGAGGCCCGGCATGACTCCAGTGTGGCGGGCGGCCCACAGCGGACGGCGTCCCCTTCGCCGGCACCTCTCCGCGACCTAGCCTGGGAGCAGGCGGAGGAAGGGGCACGACATGCTGCCAGGCGGTTTGATCGCGGTGCTGCTGGTCGTCGGGGTGACCTGGCTGGTCGTCCGGACCATCTCGACGACGGGCGCCGTCCAGACGCTCGCGCCCCGCGAGCGGCAGGAGCTGGAGGCGCTGCGCGCGCTGGTCGACGACCTGAAGGAGACGGCGTGGGAGCACCGGGAGCTCGACTCCCCGCTGTCCACGATCGTGATCGACAAGATCCGGACCTACGAGCGGCACCGGCGCGACCTCGGCGGGTGAGGCTCAGCCCGTGGGGTCGGCGAGCAGCTCGCGGACCCGGGGCACCACCTGCTCGGCGTACAGCCGGATCGAGGTGAGCCGGTCGGCGTTCGGCTGGGTGCCCACCGAGTACTTCAGCTGGAAGCGGGAGAGCCCCAGCGTCGTGACCGCCCAGGCGATCTTGCGTGCCACGGTCTCCGGCGAGCCGACGAACAGCGCGCCCGTCGGGCCGGTCATCGCGTCGAACCCCTCGCGCGTGTACGGCGCCCAGCCACGCTCCCGGCCGATCTTGGTGAACGCGTCGCGCTGGTGGGGGAACATCTGCTCCACGGCGAGCTCGTCGGTCTCCGCGACGTGGCCGGGGCTGTGCATGCTGATCGGCAGCGGGTCGTGGCCGAACTCGGCGAGCGCCTGCCGGTAGAGGTCGGCCAGCGGCACGAACTGGCCGGGGGAGCCGCCGATCACCGCGAGCACCAGCGGCAGGCCGTAGTGCGCGGCCCGCACGACCGACTGCGGCGTGCCGCCGACGCCGACCCACGCGGGCAGCCGGCCGGACGCCGTGGGCGGGTAGACGACCTGGTCCTCCAGGGGTGGGCGGATGGTGCCGGTCCAGGTCACCGGCTGCTCCTTGAGCACCTCCGCGAACAGGTCGAGCTTCTCGGAGAACAGCACCTCGTAGTCCTCCAGGCGCAGGCCGAACAGCGGGAAGGACTCGGTGAACGACCCGCGTCCCAGGGTCACCTCGGCGCGGCCGTCCGAGAGCGCGTCGACCGTGGAGAACCGCTCGAACACCCGGATCGGGTCGTCGGAGCTGAGCACCGTCACGCTGGTGCCGAGCCGGATCCGGGACGTGCGGCCCGCGATCGCCGCGAGCACCACGTCGGGCGCGGAGACCGCGAAGTCGTCGCGGTGGTGCTCGCCGACACCGAAGTAGTCCAGGCCGAGCTCGTCGGCCAGCACCCCCTCGGTCACCACCTGCCGGATCGCCTCGGCGTGCGTGACCTGGCGGCCGTCCGGACCCGTGCCGCGGTCGCCGAACGTGTCCAGCCCGAACGTCGGTGCCTCGGGCGTGCCCAGGTGCTCCAGTGCCACGGTGTTCCTCTCGCAGGCGGACGGTCAGCCTACGGCCGGCCCGGGCGGGGCCGGCCGGTTTGGGCCGGTGAGGTCCCATGGAGACATGCCTGCGCCGTCTCGCGAAGCACCCCGCTCGACGCGCCGCACCCTGCTGCGGGGCGCGGCGGTGGCACCGGTGGCCGCGCTGCTGGCGGCCTGCGAGTCCTCGGCGCCGTCCTCCGCCCCGACCCCGACGGCCGGCGGTTCCGCGGGCACGGCCGGCCCGTCCGACGTACGCCGCGGGCCCGGGGCCGCACGCACGCTGGCCACCGGCATCGACGTGCCGTGGAGCATCGTGTTCCTGCCCGACGGGGACGCGCTGGTCTCCTCGCGCGACACCGGCCGGATCCTGCGCGTCGCCGGCGACGGCCGCACGCAGGTGGTCACCACCGTTCCCGGGGTGGTCAGCAACGTCGACCAGGGCGGGGAAGGGGGCCTGCTCGGCCTGGCGCTGCACCCGCGGTTCGCCTCGGACCCGTGGGTCTACGCCTACCACTCCACGAGCACCGACAACCGCGTCGTCCGGATGCGCTACCGCGACGGGCGGCTCGACCGGCCACGGCTCGTGCTGGACGGGATCCGCACCTCGGTGCACCACAACGGTGGCGGCCTCGCCTTCGGGCCGGACGGGCACCTGTTCGTCTCCACCGGGGACGCCGAGTCCTCCGCGAGCGCGCAGGACCGGTCCTCGCCGAACGGCAAGATCCTGCGGGTCACCGACACCGGCGGCACACCCGGCGGCAACCCGTTCCGGAACCCGGTGTGGAGCTACGGGCACCGCAACGTCGAGGGGCTCGCGTTCGACGGCCGGGGACAGCTGTGGGCCAGCGAGTTCGGCGACCAGGCCACCGACGAGCTGAACCGGATCGAGCGCGGAGGCGACTACGGCTGGCCGGCGGTCGAGGGGGCGGACGGCCCCGGCGGCTACCGCGACCCGCTGGCGACCTGGGACACCGACGCCTGCTCGCCGAGCGGGATCGCGGTCCTGCACGGCCGGGCGTGGCTGGGCGCGCTGCGGGGCGAGTGCGTGTACTCCGTGGTGCTGCGCGGCGCCGACCGTGGCCGGATCCGCCGGTACGTCGAGGGGCACGGCCGGATCCGGGCGGTCGCCGCGGCCCCGGACGGCTCCCTGTGGGTGGGTACGTCGAACCGGGACGGCCGGGGGACGCCGCGCTCCGGCGACGACCGGATCCTGCGGGTGACGTTCCCCTAGCCGGCGCACCCTCGCCGGGTCCGGACGGTGGGTCCGACGGCGGGCCCGACGGCGGGTCCGGACGCCGCCGCGGAACCGTCGGCGCCGTGGCCTAGGGTCGGGTCCGACGTCGGCCGACGAGGGGAGACACGTGACGCTGAGCATCCACCGCTCCGACCGCGCGGACGCGCTGGTCCGGGGGCTGGGCGAGCTGCTCGCGAGCGTTCCCGCCGACCCGTTCACCCCCGACCTGGTGGCGGTGCCGTCCCTGGGCGTCGAGCGCTGGATCGCCCAGACGCTGTCCACCTCGCTCGGCACCGCCGCCGGGGCCGCCGACGGCATCTGCGCCAACGTGCTGTTCCCGAACCCTTCCCGCCTGGTCGCCGACGCGGTCGCCGTCGCGTCCGGCATCGACCCCGACCAGGACCCCTGGCGCGAGGAGCGGCTCACCTGGCACCTCCTCGACGTGGTCGACCGGTGCGGCACCGAGCGGTGGTGCCGCACCCTCGGCCGGCACCTCGGCCTGCTCGACGGCGCCGTCGACGGCGCGGGGGACGGTGCCGGTGACCGGGGCCGCCGGGTCGCGACCGCGCAGAAGCTGGCCGGCCTGTTCACCGCGTACGGCGTCCAGCGGCCCGCCCTGCTGCGCGAGTGGGCCGCCGGCGCGGACACCGACGGCGACGGCCGGACGCTCGACGAGGACCTGGTCTGGCAGGCGGAGCTGTGGCGCCGGCTGCGGGCCGCGGTCGCCGTGGACAGCCCGGCCGAGCGGGTCGACGCTGCCTGCCGGCGGCTTCGCGAGGAGCCCTCGGTGGTGGACCTGCCCGCGCGCCTCTCGGTGTTCGGGCCGACCCGGCTGACCAGCGACCAGGTGCAGGTCCTCGCGGCCCTCGGCGAGCACCGCGACGTCCACCTGTGGCTCTCGCACCCCTCCCACGCGCTGTGGGACCGGGTGGCGCAGATCGAACCCGTGGTGACCCGCCGGTGGGACGACCCGGCGGCCGCGCTGCCGCGGCACCCGCTGATCGGGTCCTGCGGGCGCGACGCGCGGGAGATGCAGGTGCGGCTCGCGACGGCGGGCGGGGTGCCCGCGGTGGACGAGTACCTGCCGGTGGGGGAGCCGGCTCCGACCCTGCTCTCGGCGTTGCAGGAGGACCTCCGGCTGGACCGGCCGCCCGGCGTGCACGAGCCGGTGCCCGGCGACCGGTCGCTGCAGGTGCACGCCTGCCACGGCCGTCAGCGCGAGGTCGAGGTGCTCCGCGAGGTGCTGCTCGGGATGCTCGAGGACGACCCGACCCTGGAGCCGCGCGACGTGATCGTGATGTGCCCCGACATCGAGTCCTACGCCCCGCTGATCACCGCGGCCTTCGGCCTCGACGTCGACACCCTCGACGAGGCCGGCCGCCCGTCCGCCGGCCACCCCGGGCACCGGCTCCGGGTGCGGCTGGCCGACCGGGCCCTGAAGCAGACCAATCCCGTGCTCACGGTCGTCGCCCGGCTGCTCGACCTGGCCGACGCCCGGCTGACCGGCCCCGAGGTCCTCGACCTGGCCGCGCAGCCGGCGGTGCGGGCCCGCTTCGACTTCGACGACGACGAGCTGGAGCGGGTCGGCGACTGGGTCCGGCGGGCCGGTGTGCGGTGGGGCCTGGACGCGGCCGACCGGGCGCCGTACCACCTCGACGGCGTGCCCCAGAACACCTGGCAGACCGGGCTCGACCGGGTCCTGGTCGGGGTCACGATGGACGAGGAGGAGCTGCGGACCGTCGGGCTCGCACTGCCGCTCGACGACGTGGACAGCAACGAGGCCGACCTCGCCGGCCGGTTCGCCGAGCTCGTCGACCGGCTGGCACTGACCGTCGGGGCGCTGCGCTCGCCGCAGCCGCTGAGCGCCTGGGTGGACACGCTGGTCACCGCCGTCGACGACCTGACCTGGACCCCGCCGTTCGACGCCTGGCAGACCGCCGAGGCGCGCCGCGAGCTCACCGACGTGCTCACCTCCGCGGGCGACGGTGCGGCCGCCGCGCTGCTCGGCCTGGCCGACGTCCGGGCGCTGCTGGCCCGGCGGCTGCGCGGGCGGCCCACCCGCGCGAACTTCCGCACCGGGCAGCTGACGATGTGCACGATGGTGCCGATGCGGTCGGTGCCGCACCGCGTCGTGTGCCTGCTCGGCGTCAACGACGGGGTGTTCCCGCGGGGCACGCACGCCGACGGTGACGACGTGCTGGCCCGGTCGCCGCGGGTGGGGGAGCGCGACGTCCGCTCCGAGGACCGGCAGCTGTTCCTGGACGCCGTCCTCGCCGCGCGGGAGACGCTGGTCGTGCTCTACACCGGCGCCGACGAGCGCACGGGGGCGGTCCGCCCGCCCGCCGTACCCCTCGGGGAGCTGCTCGACGTCGTGGACCGGATGGTCCCGGGCGGCTCGGTGCTGGTCCGGCACCCGCTGCAGCCCTTCGACGCGCGCAACTTCGTCGACGGCGACCTCGGAGCCCCCGGCCCGTTCAGCTTCGACGCCGCCTCGTACGACGGGGCGCTGGCGCTGCGCGGTCCCCGGCACGCCGCGACCGCGTTCCTGGACCGCCCGCTGCCGCCGGCCGCGGACGGGGACGTCGTGGAGCTCGACGACCTGGTCCGCTTCCTGGAGGCCCCGGTGAAGACGTTCCTGCGCCAGCGCCTCGGGCTCAGCATGTTCTCCGAGGACGACGACCCGGCCGAGGCGGTGCCGATCGAGCTCGACGCCCTCGAGAAGTACCACGTCGGCCACCGGCTGCTCGAGCACCGGCTCGCCGGGGTCCCGCGTGGCCAGGTCGTGCGCGCCGAGTGGCTGCGCGGCGACCTCCCGCCGGGCCCGCTCGGTGAGACCGTCGTGACCCCCGTCGCCGACGAGGTCGACGCCCTGGTGGCCCAGACCGAGGGCCTGCGGACCGGCGGCGCGATGGTCCTGGACGCGGCCGTCACGCTGCCCGGTCTCGTCCGGGTGTCCGGCACCGTCCCCGGGGTGTACGGCGACCGGCTGGTGCGGGTCGTCTACTCCAAGCTCGGGTTCAAGCACCGGCTGCGGGCCTGGGTGCAGCTCCTGCTCCTGGTCGCCGCGCACGAGGACCGGGACTGGACCGCGGCCACCGTGGGCCGGGGCCGGACCCCCACTCTCTCCCAGCTGGTCCCGCCGCCGCGCGCCGACGCCGTGGCCCGGCTGGCCGAGCTCGTCGCGGTCTATCGCGCCGGCCTGGAGGCACCGCTCCCGCTCGCCCCGAAGACGTCCGGCGCCTACGCCGACAAGCGGCACCGCGGGTCGCCGGTCGCCGCCAGCACGCTGAAGGCGGAGGGCGAGTGGCGCCGCAGCCACCAGGGCCGGGAGATCGGCGAGTTCGGTGACGCCGAGCACCTGCGGGTCTGGGGCGACCGCCCGCTCGGTGCCCTGCTGACCGCCCCGGTGCGCGCCGACCTGGGCTGGTCCGAGGAAGGCACGCTGTTCGGCCAGCTCGCCCGGGTCGTCTGGGAGCCGCTGCTCTCGTGCGAGCGGATCGTGACGGCATGAGCGACGTCTTCGACCTCACCGGCGAGCTGCCCACCGGGACCACGGTCCTGGAGGCCAGCGCGGGCACCGGCAAGACGCACACGATCGCGGCGCTCGCGGCCCGCTACGTCGCCGAGGGCGTGGCCCGCATCGACGAGCTCATGCTGGTCACCTTCGGCCGGGCCGCGACCGTCGAGCTCCGCGAGCGCGTGCGTGAGCGTCTGGTCGCCACAGCGGTTGCGCTGGCCGACCCCGCGGCCGCCCGCGCCTCCGGCGACGAGGTCGAGCGGCACCTCGCGACCGGGCCGGCCGACGTGGTCGACGTACGACGGGAGCGGCTGGCGCACGCCGTGGCGAACTTCGACGCGGCCACCATCGCCACGACCCACGGCTTCTGCCACCAGATGCTCGCCGGGCTCGGGGTGGCCGCCGACGTCGACGCCGACCTGACCTTCACCGAGACCGTGTCGGAGGTGGTCGCCGAGGTCGCCGGCGACCTGTACCTCCGCGCCTACGCCCGGCCCGGCAGCGCGCCCCCGCCGATCGGCTACGCCCGCGCGCTCACGGTGGCCAACGCCGCGGTCGCGGACCGGCAGGCCCGGCTCGAGCCGGTCGGCGCCGACCCGGACTCCGAGTCCGACGTCCTGCGGCGGCTCGCGGACCGGGTGCGCACCGAGGTCGAGCAGCGCAAGCGTAGCCGACGGGTGATGGACTACGACGACCTGCTGGTGCACCTGCGCGACGCCCTCGTGGACCCGGGCACCGGCGCGGACGCCCGCTCGCGGGTGCGCAGCCGCTACCGGGTCGTGCTGGTCGACGAGTTCCAGGACACCGACCCGGTGCAGTGGGAGATCCTGGAGAGCGCGTTCCACGGCCACCGCACGCTGGTGCTGATCGGCGACCCGAAGCAGGCCATCTACGCGTTCCGCGGCGCCGACGTGGTCACCTACCTGCACGCCACCGGCACGGCCGCGGTGACCGAGACGCTGGGCACCAACTGGCGCAGCGACGCCGCGCTGGTCCAGGGGCTCTCGCACGTCCTCGGTGGCGCGGCCCTGGGCGATGGGCGGATCACCGTGCACCCGGTCGACGCGGCCCACGCCGGACGCCGGCTGCGCGGTGCGCCCGACGACACCCCGGTCCGGCTGCGGGTCGTGGACCGCACCGAGCTGCGGCCCGGACGCACCGACGTGCTGGCGGTCAAGGACGTCCGCCCGTACGTCGCCCGCGACGTCGCGGCCGACATCGTCCGGCTGCTGTCCTCGGGGGCGGTGCTCAGCGACGGCGACCCCGGCGTCGAGCGGCCGGTGCGCCCGGCCGACGTCGCCGTGCTCGTGCAGCGCAACGACGACGGCGCCACGGTCCGCGACATGCTGGCTGCCGTCGGCGTACCCGTCGTGCTGACCAGCACCACCAGCGTGTTCCTGTCCGGGGCGGCCGCGGACTGGCTGACCCTGCTCGAGGCGCTGGAGAAGCCGCAGCGCCCCGGCCTTGCGCGGGCCGCGGCGCTCACCGACTTCGTGGGCTGGCCGGCCGCGCGGCTGGCGTCCGACGACGACGCGGCCTTCGACGACCTCGGGGCCCGGCTGCACGCGTGGACCGAGGTGCTGGCCGAGCGCGGGGTCGCCGCCCTGTTCGAGGTGCTGGTCGGCTCGGGCCTGGTCGAGCGGGTGCTGGCCACCGAGCTCGGCGAGCGCCGGCTGACCGACCTGCGGCACGTCGGGCAGAGCCTGCACGCCGCCGCCGCGGAGGGCTCGTTGGGGGTCGCGTCGCTGGTGGAGTGGCTGCAGCGGCGGATCGCCGAGGCCCGCGACGACGTGGCCGAGGAGCGCAGCCGCCGGCTCGACTCCGACGCCGCCGCGGTGCAGGTCATCACCGTGCACCGCAGCAAGGGTCTGGAGTTCCCGATCGTCTACGCGCCGTTCCTGTGGGACAAGCACGTGTTCGAGAACCCCGAGCTGCTGCGGCTGCACGACCCCGCGGGGCAGCGGGTGCTCGACGTGGGCGGCGCCGGCGGGGTCGGGTACGACGCGCGCCGGGCGCTGCACCTCGCCGAGGACGCGGGGGGAGTCGCTCCGGCTCGCGTACGTCGCGCTGACCCGGGCCCGCTGCCAGGTCGTCGCGCACTGGGCGCCCACCGGCAACACCCGCGCCGCGCCGCTGCACCGGCTGCTGCTCGGGGACCGTGGCGAGCAGGGCCAGGTCCCGGACTGGGCCACCGTCGGCGACGACGGGTCGGTCCGGCGGCGGCTCGACGACCTCGCCGCGCGGTCCGGCGGCACGATCTCCGTGGCGTCGGCGGTCAGCGCGGCCGGCCGGTCCTGGCAGCGGCCGGTGGTCGCCGACCCCCGCCTGGACGTGCGGCGGTTCGACCGGACCGTCGACGCGGCCTGGGTGCGCACGTCGTACTCCGGGCTGACCGCCGGCCTGCACGACGCGCCGCCGGAGCGCGGCGTGGCCAGCGAGACCGAGCGGCCGGGGACCGTGGACGAGCCGGACGCCGAGGGGGTCTCGACGGGCTCGACCACCCGGGAAGCGGGCTCGACCACCCGGGAAGCGGGCTCGACCACCCGGGAAGCCGGCTCGACCACCCGGGAGACCGGGGCGGTGGTTCTAGGGAGCGACCTGCGGTCGCCGATGGCGGCGCTGCCGAAGGGCGCGGCGTTCGGCACCCTGGTGCACGGGGTGCTGGAGAACACCGACTTCACCGCACCGGACCTGCGCGCGGAGCTGGTCCGCGAGTGCGAGGCGGCGCGCTCCCAGAGCCACGCCGGCATCCCGGCCGCCGAGCTGGCCGACGCGCTGCTCCCGGTGCTGCTCACCCCGCTCGGGCCGCTCGCCGGCGGCCTGCGGCTGGCGGACCTCGGGCGCGCCGACCGGCTCGACGAGCTCGACTTCGAGCTGCCGCTGCTGGGCGGCGAGACGCCGACCGGCGACGCCACGGTCGGTCAGATCGCCGGGCTGCTGCGCCGGCACCTGCCGCCCACCGACCTGCTGCACGCGTTCGCCGACGACCTGGCCACCCCGCTGCTGGCCGACCGGTCGCTGCGCGGCTTCCTCGGCGGCAGCATCGACCTGGTGCTGCGGGTCCGCGACGAGCAGGGCACGCCGCGGCACCTGGTGGTCGACTACAAGACCAACTGGCTCGGCGGGGAGACGCTGACCGCCGCGGACTACACGCCCACGGCGATGGCGCGCGGGATGCGCGAGGCGCACTACCCGCTGCAGGCCCTGCTGTACTCCGTCGCGCTGCACCGGTTCCTGCGCTGGCGGCAGCCGGGATACGACCCGGAGAGCCAGCTCGGCGGCGTGCTGTACCTCTTCCTCCGGGGCATGTGCGGACCGGCGACGCCAGTGGTCGACCAGATGCCGTGCGGCGTCTTCTCGTGGTCACCGCCCGCCGCCCTCGTCACCGACCTGTCCGACCTGCTGGACCGAGGTGCGCCGTGACCACCGACCAGGCCGCTCCGGCCACCACCGTCGACCCGTTCGACGCCCAGCAGGTACGACGGGCCACCGGGCCGCTCGCGGACTTCAACCGCGTCGGCGTGCTCGGCGCCGCGGACGTGCACGTGGCCACCCGGCTCGGCCGCCTCGGGCCGGAGACCGACACCAGCGTGCTGCTCGCGGTCGCCCTCACGGTGCGCGCGCTGCGGCACGGGTCGGTGTGCCTCGACCTCGCCACCGTCGCCCAGGTCACCGCCGTGGAAGGTGTGGACCGGGCGGTGGTCGCGGCCCTGCCGTGGCCCGAGCCCACGGCCTGGACCGCCGCCCTGGAGCGCAGCCCGCTCGTCGCGGTGGGCGCCGACGGTGCCGCCGACCGCCCGCTGCGCCGGCTGGGCGGGCTGCTCTACCTGGACCGCTACTGGCGGCAGGAGCGCTGCATCGCCGAGATGCTCGACCGGGCCGCCGCGCGCCCGCAGCCCTCGGTGGACGCGCCCCGGGTGGCCGCCGCCGTCGCCCGGCTGTTCCCCGCCGAGGACTCCGACCGGCAGCGGCTGGCCGCCGTGGTCGCGGCACACCGCTGGGTCAGCGTGCTCGCCGGCGGGCCCGGCACCGGCAAGACCACCACCGTTGCCAAGCTGCTCGCGGTGCTGGCCGACCAGCCCGGCGACCCGCTGCGCGTCGCGATGGCGGCGCCGACCGGCAAGGCCGCGGCCCGGTTGACCGAGGCGGTGGCCGGCGTGACGTCGGCGATGGATGCCGCCGACCAGGAGCGGCTCGGCACCCTGAAGGCCTCCACGCTGCACCGGCTGCTCGGCTGGAAGCCCGGGGCCCGGGGTCGCTTCCGGCACGACCGGTCCAACCGGCTGCCCTACGACGTGGTGGTCGTCGACGAGGCGTCGATGGTGTCGCTGACCCTGATGGCCCGGCTCGCCGAGGCGCTGCGCGACGACTGCCGGCTGGTGCTCGTCGGCGACCCGGACCAGCTCGCGTCCGTCGAGGCGGGCGCGGTGCTCGGCGACCTGGTGGCCCGGGAGGCGACCGCGCCGGGGGTGCAGCCGGCCGGTCTCGAGGAGCTGGTGACCCGCGACCTGGGCGACCTCACCGGCACCGAGCAGCACGCCGCGCTGCACGACGGCGTGGTCCGGCTCTCCCACGTGCACCGGTTCTCCGGCGACATCCTGGACCTCGCGGAGGCGGTGCGATCCGGTCGCGCCGACGACGTCCTCGACGTGCTCGCCCGCGGCGGCGAGGCCGTGGAGCACGTCGACCTCGACGGCGCGGTCGCGGACGAGCAGCTGCGCGGCGTCCGCGCGGACACGGTCGCGGCCGGTGAGGACCTCGTGCGCGCCGCCCGGTCCGGCGACGCCGCCGCGTCCTTGGAGCGGCTCGACCGGCACCGGGTGCTGTGCGCGCACCGCGAGGGCGCCTACGGTGTGCGCAGGTGGAGCCTGCTGATGGAGGAGTGGCTGCGTGAGGCGATCGACGGCTACGCCCGTGAGGGTCGCTGGTACGTCGGCCGTCCGCTGATGGTGACCTCGAACGACTACCAGCTGCGGCTCTTCAACGGCGACACCGGAGTGGTCGTCCAGGACGGGTCCGGGGTGCGGGCGGCGTTCCGGCGGGACAACGTCGACGACCTGCTGCCGGTCAGCCGGCTCTCGGAGGTGCAGACCGTGCACGCGATGTCGGTGCACCGCAGCCAGGGCAGCCAGTTCGCCCGGGTGACGCTGGTGCTGCCGCCGGCCGACTCGCCGCTGCTGACCCGCGAGCTGCTCTACACCGCGATCACCCGCGCCAAGGAGCACGTGCGCATCGTCGGCACCGCCGAGGCGCTCGCGGCCGCGGTGCGGCGCCCGATCGCCCGCGCGAGCGGGCTGCGCGAGCGCGGCTGATCACAGGAGGTTTTTAGGATCCGGTCTGCGGTGGGTTCTGGCTGTTTGCGCGACTCGTCCACTGTGCGAGGCGGGAGACCGTGCCTAGCCTCGAAGCGTGCCCACCACGCTGCCAGGCCCCGGTCGACCGCTGCTGCTGGCGGTGGATGCCGACCCGGCGCAGCTGGGCCGCATCGAGACCGAGCTGCAGCACTCCTTCGGCGGGGACTACCGGGTCGGGGGCGAGACCACCGTCGCGGACGCCGGGCGGGTGCTGCGGGACGCCCACGACCGTGACGACGTCGTGGCGCTGGTGCTGGTGGACCGCGGGTTCCTCGACGAGGCGCGGTCCGACCTGTTCGAGCTGGTACGCCGCCTGCATCCCGACGCGCGACGGGCGCTGCTGATCGACTGGCGCGACTGGGTGGACCGGGGCGCCGCCCAGGCGGTCCTGCACGCGATGGCCGTCGAGCACGTCGGCCACTACGTGCTCATGCCCTGGATCCCGGGCGACGAGCTGTTCCACCGGACGGTCGCCGAGCTCGTCCAGGAGTGGTCGCGCGGTGCCGCGTGGCCCATGCGCGAGGTGGTCGTCGTCGCGGCGCCGGGCTCGGCGCGCGCGTACGCCATCAGCGACCTGCTCACCCGCAACGGGATCCCGCACGCCTTCCGCGACCGCGCCTCGCAGCTCGGCCGCGAGGTGCTCGAGCGCACCGGCTCGGGCCGTGCCGGGGTCGCGGTGTGGATGCCGGCGCTGGGCGGGAGGACCCTGGTGGACCCGACCGACGCCGAGCTGGTGGAGGCCTGGGGCGTGCCGACCACGCTCGCGGAGGACCAGCGGACGTTCGACGCGCTCGTGGTGGGCGGCGGCCCGGCCGGTCTGGCTGCCGCGGTCCACGCGTCGTCGGAGGGTCTGCGCACGCTGGTGGTCGAGCAGGAGTCCCTCGGCGGTCAGGTGGGTGCGAGCTCGCTGATCCGCAACTACCTGGGGTTCCTGCGCGGGATCAGCGGCGCCGAGCTCGCGCAGCACGGGTACCAGCAGGCCTGGGTGTTCGGGGCGCACTTCGTCCTGACCCGGGAGGTCGACCACGTCGGCCGCCAGGACGGCGGGTTCGTCGCCCACGTCGCGGGGATCGGCACCGTCCGGGCCGGCGGGGTGGTCGTGGCGACCGGGGTGCCCGACCGGGGTCCCGATGCCGCGCCGCGCACCGACTGGCTGCCCGAGGACGTGGCCCGGGACCGGCACGGCTTCCTGCTCACCGGCGCCGACGCGGCCGCGAGCGGGTGGTCCTCCGGGCGGATGCCGCATCCCCACGAGACCACGGTCCCGGGACTGTTCGCCGTCGGGGACGTGCGGTGCGGATCGGTGAAGGGAGTCGCGTGCGCGGTCGGGGAGGGCTCGGCCGTCGTGGCGCAGCTGCAGCAGTACCTGGGGACGCTCGCCCGCGCCTGAGGGTCGTCAGGCGGGGACCTGGGCGGGCACGTCCTGCTTGCGGGCGTTCACCACGAACACGGCCACGAGCCAGCCTGCGGCGAGCAGCACGGCACCCCAGAAGAACGCCACGTGGTAGCCGTGGACCAGCGCCAGGGGGGTCACCCGCTGCACGTCCTGCGGGCTGCCCAGATGGGCCGCGAAGTAGCTGGTCACCGCGCCGGCGAACAGCGTGTTCAGCAAGGCGGTGCCGAGCGAACCGCCGATCTGCTGGGAGGTGTTCAGCACCGCGCTGGCCACCCCCGCGTCGTGGGGCTCCACGCCGGACAGCGCGGTGCTCGAGGCCGGGATGAAGACCCCCGCCAGCCCGATGCTCATCAACAGCTCCGCGGGCAGCACGTGGCTCCAGTAGGCGGTGTCCTGGCCGATCGTGGTGAGCAGCAGCATGCCGGCGACGGCCATCGCGAGGCCGACCACCATGATCGGCCGGGGGCCGAGGCGGGGGAGCAGCTGGGCGACCGCGCCCGCGGTGACGATGATGCCGGCGCTGAAGGGCAGGAAGGCGAAGCCGGCGCGCAACGGGCTCCAGCCGAGGTTCACCTGGAAGTAGTAGGTCAGGAACAGGAACATCGCGAACAGCCCGGCACCCACCAGCAGGAAGATCAGGAAGGCGCCACCCCGGTTGCGGTCGAGCACCACCCGCAGCGGCAGCATCGGGTTGCGGCTGCGGGTCTCCCAGTAGACGAAGGCGACCAGCAGGACCAGCGCGGCGGCCAGCCACGCGATCGTGCTCGGGTCCGTCCAGCCCTGCACCGCGCGCGACGTGGGGTCCTCGGGGTGCTGGGCCCGGGCGGCCTCGGTGAAGCCGAAGACCAGCGCGAACAGCCCGGTGGTCGCGAGCAGGACGCCCGGCACGTCGTAGCGGGTGTCGCCGTGCGCCTTGCTCTCGTGCACGAGCACGACCGCGGCGGCGGCGACGACCAGGGACACCGGCACGTTCACGCCGAGGCACCAGCGCCACGAGGTGTACTCGGTCAGCACGCCGCCGACGATCAGGCCGATCGCCGCGCCACCGCCGGCCAGCGCGCCGAACACCCCGAACGCCTTGGCCCGCTCCCTGGGTTCGGTGAACGTCACCGTGACCAGGGACAGCGCCGCCGGAGCCATCAGCGCCGCGAACCCGCCCTGCAGCGCCCGGGCGGCGAACAGCAGCTCCTGGGTGGGCGCGAGCCCGCCGACCGCGGAGGCGGCGGCGAAGCCCAGCAGCCCGACGATGAACGTGCGCTTGCGTCCGGTGTAGTCGGCGATCCGGCCGCCGAGCAGCAGCAGCGCGCCGAACGCCAGGGTGTAGGCGGTGACGATCCACTGCCGGTCGGCGTTGCTGATGCCGAGGTCCGCCTGCGCCGAGGGCAGTGCGATGTTCACGATCGAGGCGTCCAGCACGATCATCAGCTGGGCGGCGGCCAGCACCGTCAGCGCCCACCACCGTCTCGGATCGGGCTCGGTGGCGGCGACGCGGGTGGACACCTCGGCGGGGCTCACGGACTCGGGCATGGTCACTCCTTGGCGGGTCGAGCGTCGAGCGGTGCACCGGCCTCAACGGGGTCCGACGCCGGTGGCTTCCCTACGTCGACGACTCTTGCGGAGACCACCGACAGTGCCGCGGGATCCCGGCCGGCCGGACCAGACCGGACCGGACCGGCGACTCGTGGACCCGGACCTCGCAGTCCCCCGGGCACCGCCCGGGGGACTACCGGGTGCGGAGGTAGTCGGCGCCGACCGCGCGGAGCCGGTCGTGCAGGCCGTCGTAGGCGGTGGTCGCGCCGAGCAGCGTCTTGGGCAGCTTGGCGACCATCGTGTAGTTGGTGTCCACGACGTTGCCCGCCGGCGCGAGGCCGGCCTGGCTGACGAGCTGGTAGGCGTCGAGCTGCTCGAGCCCGAGCAGGGAGCCGGTCCAGCCGACGAGGTCGTGCTGGCTCATCCGGTAGGCGTCCTCGAGCGGCCGCGCGGAGCCGGTGGTCATCAGGAACCCGTCGCTCTCGATCCGCGGCGAGACCGGGGCGCCGCCCTTGACCAGGTCGACGACGACCACGGTGCGCATCGCCGCCTCGACCGCCGTACCGCAGACCTCGCCCTCGCCCTGGCGGGCGTGCCCGTCGCCGAGCGACAGCATGCCGCCGGGGACGTTGACCGGGAAGTACGCCGTGACGCCGGCGCGCATCTCCGGGGTGTCCATGTTCCCGCCGTGCGCGGCGGGGGTGATGCTCATCAGCACCTCGCCCGCGGCCGGGGCGACCCCGACGGTGCCGTGCATCGGGTCGAGGGGCAGCTCCACGGAGAAGTCCGTACGACGGGCCTGGAACCGGCACACGCCGGCGGCGACGTCGAGCTCGTAGATCCAGACCCGCTCCTCCAGCGCCTCGTGCAGCATCGCGGTCGCGTGCGTCGTGGTCAGTGCGCCGAAGTGCGGGAACGTGCTCGACGCGGCCCAGTCCCGGGCCGGGGTGATCTCCACGAAGTGCACCGTGAGGGTGTCGCCGACCTCCGCGCCCTCCACGGCGATCGGGCCGGTGACCGGGTTGAGGAAGGGGAACTCGCAGACCACGCTGGGCAGGTCGTCGACGCTGCGCACCTTGCCCGCGAAGCAGTCCTCGGTGGACAGCTCGACGATCGTGCCCGGTGCGACGGTCAGCAGCGGCTCGCGGCCGCCGAACGCGAAGGCGTACTGGTCGGTGGTCGGGTGCAGGGTGCGGACCTCGGTCATCGGGCGTCCCCGTCCTGGTCCGTGCCGTGCGTGTCCGCGAGGGACAGCTCGGGCTTGCGACCGGTCGCCAGCAGGAAGCTCAGGACCCCGACCCCCAGGGCCAGCCAGACGAGGCCGAGGTACTTCGCCTCCAGCTGGGCGTTGAAGAGCACGTAGGTCAGGATCGCGAACCCGATCACCGGGGACACGACGTGCCGCAGCCAGTCGCGGCTGCCGTTGCGCACGACGTAGTGCCAGACCACCGAGACGTTCAGCGCGAGGAACGCGGTCAGCGCACCGAAGTTGACCAGCGTGGAGAGCAGCGAGATCCCGTTGTCGCGGGTGTTGAAGAACAGCCCGACCGCCAGGGACACCACCGCCACCAGGAACGTGGCGTTCAGCGGCACGCCCCTGGTGCGGTGCACCTTGGCCAGGAAGGAGGGCAGCTGCCGGTCCCGGGCCATCGCGTAGAGCAGCCGGGACGTGGCGGCCTGCGCCACCAGCGAGTTGGCGAAGCCCCAGGCGATCGCGGTCGCGAGGGCCGTGAGCTTGGACAGCCAGGCACCGCCCGCCACGGCGGCGGCGTCGTAGAACGCGGTGCCGCCGGGGTCGCCGTCGGCGATCAGGCGGGCCGGCTCCGGCACCAGCAGCGCGGCGACCCAGGTCTGCACGATGAACAGCACGCCGGCGAGCAGCAGCGCGGCGATCATGGAGCGGCCGATCGCCTTGCTGGAGTCGCGGTTCTCCTCGGCCAGCGTGGAGATGCCGTCGAAGCCCAGGAACGACAGCACCGCGATCGAGACGGCACCGAAGACCAGCGGCAGCGAGAACGTGTCGGCGTTGTAGACCGGGGTCCAGTTGAAGCCGCGGCCCTTGCCCTGGGCGAGCGCCACGATGCCGATCACGATGAAGATCGCCAGGACGATGAGCTCGGCGACCAGCATCACCTTGTTGACCTTGGCGGTGAGCTCGATCCCGGCGTAGTTCACCGCGGTGTTCAGCACCACGAAGCCGACGATCCAGATCCACACCGGGACCGCGGGCACCAGGGTGTTCATCGCGATGCCGGCGATCAGGTAGAGCAGGCTGGGGACCAGGATGTAGTCCAGCAGGATCATCCAGCCGGACAGGAAGCCCACCGGGGCGGCGATGCCGCGGCCGGCGTAGGTGTAGACCGAGCCGGCCATCGGGAAGGCCTGCGACATCTGGGAGTACGACAGGGCGGTGAACATCATCGCGACCATGCCGATGACGTAGGCCAGCGCGACCATCCCGCCGGAGCCCTGGAACACGCTGCCGAAGATGCCGAACGGCGCGATCGGGACCATGAACACCAGCCCGTAGACCAGCAGGTCGCCGAAGCTGAGGGAGCGGTGCAGCTCCTGGGTGTAGCCGTACTGCTCGATGTCGTGCCGGGTGGAGTCGCTCATGGCCCCTCGATCGTCGTGCCGGGCGGTGGTCGGGGGAGAGCGTACGGCCATTTAGTTTCAGATGGAAGTATCTACGCGACGCCGGGTACGACGGTGAGCCCGAGGCCCTCAGCCCGGGCCAGGTGCACGCGTCCGGTCCGGTCGACGTCGAGGACCCGGGCCACCGCCGACGCGAGTCCCGACGGCCGCAACGTGCCCTCCGCCGCGAGCCGGGCGACGAGGTGCAGCCCGTCGTACACGCCCTCGGCGTAGCTGTCGAGCACCGGCGCCTGCGGCCCGAGCAGCGAGGCGTGCCGCTCGGCCAGGCGCAGGTGCCGCTCGTCGGTCATCGACACGAACGACGACATCGCCGCGAACAGCGTGCCGGTGCGCTCGCCGTCTCCCGCGAGCAGGCCGTTCTCCTCCAGCGCCCCCGACAGCCGGACCAGCCGGCGGTCGAGGTCGGCCTGCCGCAGCGCCCGGTGGAAGGTCACCAGGTCGCGGCCGACCAGGCTGAGCAGCACCGCGTCCGCACGGCTGCGGCGCAGCTCGTCGGTCAGCCGGTCGACCCGCGCCGCGACGCCGCCGAGCGGCACCAGCTCGTCGAGCACCACCTGCGACCCGGCGGCGGCGACCAGCGACCGGGCGCTGGCGTGCACGGCCTGGGGCCAGATGTAGTCGTTGCCGACGAGCGCCCACCGGCGCAGCCCGTGCTCGCGGGTCAGCCAGCGCAGCGCGCCGCTGAGCTGCTGGGCCGGGTCGGCACCGATGCACACCACACCCGGGCGACGGCCGCCTCCCTCGTGCGGCGGCGTGAAGACGTACGGCGTCCGGCCGGCCACCGTGCGCTCGATCGCGCGGTGCACGTCGCTGGTGTGGAACCCGACCAGGGCGTCCACGGCCCCGGCGTCGCCGAGCCCGGCGACCTCGCGCGCGACCACGTCCGGGCGGGCCCCGCCGTCCACGAGCACCAGGTCGACGTACGCGCCGTGGACGCCGCCGGCGACGTTCACCTCGTGCACCGCCAGCAGTGCGGCGTCGACCGCGGACGGGCCGATCATGCCGAGCGGCCCGGACTGCGGCACGACCAGGCCGATGCGCAGCCCGCGGCCGTCGCGGGGCACGAGGCGTGCCTCCAGCGGGTCGCACAGCCGCGCCTCGATCCTCACCGGCACGAGTATGCTCCAGCGGTCGGTGCCGGAGGGAGGCGAGCGTCATGGGTCACTCGGTGGACGCCACGACCTCGGTCGTCGAGCGGCTGACCCGCGCGCAGCGGTACGCCGCGCAGGGTCTGTCCCGGCTGCTCGCCGAGGACGGCTGCACGCTCGACCAGTGGCGGGTGCTGCGGGTGCTGGCCGACGGCGAGGGCCACCTGATGGGCGAGGTCGCCGCCGAGCTGCTGCTCGCGCAGCCGACGCTGACCCGGGTCGTCGACGGACTGGTCGACCGGGCGCAGGTCTACCGCCGGGCCTCCGACGCCGACGGCCGCAAGGTGTCGGTGCACCTGTCCCGGCAGGGCCGGACCCGGCTCGCCCGGCTGGACGCGATCGCCGCCGCGCACGAGACAGCCCTGCGCGACGACCCCCGGTGGCGGGAGCTGTCGGCAGGGCTGTAGGCCCCGGGGGGTTCGCTGGCCCGCGTCAGGCGAGCGGGTCGACCTCGTCGTGGTCGCCGATCCCGGCGGCCAGCGTCGAGAGGTGCAGCTGGCCGTCGCCGAACAGGTGGTCCAACGCGGTGAGGTGGCTGGTGTAGCTGCCCACGCTGTACTCCGCCGTCATCGCGATCCCGCCGTGCAGCTGGATCGCCTCCTGGCCGACGTGCCGCGAGGCCCGGCTGACCTGCAGCCCGGCCCGGGCGGCCGCCTCGGCGACCTCCGCGTCGGTGCCGGACGCGAGCACCATCGTCGCCCAGGTCGCGACGCTGGTCGCGAGCTCGAGGGAGACGTACATGTCGGCGGCCCGGAACGTCAGGGCCTGGAAGGTCTTGAGCGGCACGCCGAACTGCTTGCGGGAGGAGAGGTACTCCGACGTCGCGGACAGGGCGTACTGCATCGCGCCGATCGCCTCGTTGCAGGCCGCGATGCGGGCGGCGTCGAGCGCGCGCGCGATCTGCGCGGACGCGTCGGTGGCCGAGCCCAGGGGAGTGGCGGGGGTGCCGTCCAGGGTGACCCGCGCGGCCCGGCCGCCGTCGAAGGTCGGGTAGCCGGACCGGGTCAGCCCGGGAGCGTCCCCGGCGACCAGGAACAGCGCGGTGCCGCCGTCCCCGAGGCGGGCGCTGACCACCAGCTGGTCGGCACGGGCACCGAAGGGCACCGGCTCCTTGACGCCGGTGAGCGTCCACCCGTCGCCGTCGCCGGACGCGGTCACGTCCTGCGCCGTGCTGACCCAGCGGGTGCCGGGCTCGGCGTGCGCGAAGGCCAGCACGGTCTCGCCCGAGCCGACGGCCTCCAGCAGCGAGGACTTCTGCTCCTCGGTGCCAGCCAGCGCCACCACGCCGCCGGCGAGCACGACCGACGTCAGGAACGGCTCGGGCGCGAGGACCCGGCCGATCTCCTGCGCGACGATGCCGACCTCGACCGGGCCGGCGCCCATGCCGCCGTACGCCTCGTCGAAGGGGAGGCCGAGCACGCCCATCTCGGCCAGCCGGCTCCAGAGCAGCTCGTCGTAGCCGGGGTCCTCGGCGACCGTGCGGCGCCGGTTCTCGAAGTCGGAGTACGACTTGCCGACGAGCCCGCGGACGGCCTCGCGCAGCGCCTGCTGCTCCTCATCATAGGTGAAGTCCATGCCAGTCGCCTCTCAGAGTCCCAGGATCGTCTTCGCGATGATCTGCCGCTGGATCTCGTTGGACCCTCCGTAGATCGACGCCTTGCGCAGGTTCAGGTAGACCGGGGTCGCGTGGCGCGCCCAGCCGGCCAGGTCCGAGTCCGCGTCGCCCGCGCCGGAGGCCAGCGACGCCGGACCGGCCAGGTCGACGACCAGCTCGCTGACCGCCTGCTGCAGCTCGGTGCCCTTGAGCTTGAGCACCGAGGAGGCGGGGTGCGGCTTGCCGTCCGCGGAGTGCGCGACGACGCGGAGCGCGGTCAGCTCGAGGGCGAGCAGCTCGTTCTCCAGCTCGGCGATCCGGGCCACGGTGAGCGGGTCGTCGAGCAGGGTGAGGCCGCCGGCGACGCTCACCGAGCGGGCGTAGTCCTTGGCCTGGGCCAGCACCCGCTTGGTGGAGCCCACCGGCGCGACGCCGACCCGCTCGTTGCCGAGCAGGAACTTCGCGTAGTCCCAGCCCTTGTTGAGCTCGCCGACCAGGTTCTCGGCCGGCACCCGGACGTCCTCGAACCACACCTCGTTGACCTCGTGGCCGCCGTCGATGAGCTCGATCGGGCGGACCGTGACGCCGGGGGTGGTCATGTCGATGAGCAGGAAGGAGATGCCGGCCTGCTTCTTGGCCTCGGGGTCGGTGCGGACCAGGTTGAAGATCCAGTCGCCGTACTGACCGAGCGTGGTCCAGGTCTTCTGCCCGTTGACGACGAACTCGTCCCCCTCGCGCACCGCCGTGGTGCGCAGCGAGGCGAGGTCGGAGCCGGCGTCGGGCTCGGAGAAGCCCTGGCTCCACCAGATGTCGAGGTTCGCGGTCCTGGGCAGGAAGCGCTCCTTCTGCTCCTGCGAGCCGAACGCGGCGATCACCGGGCCGACCATCGAGGCGTTGAACGCCAGCGGGGTCGGGACGCAGGCGCGCTGCATCTCCTCGTGCCAGATGTGCCGGCGCAGCGCGGACCAGCCGCGGCCGCCCCACTCCTCGGGCCAGTGCGGGACCGCGAGGCCGGCGGCGTTCAGCACCCGCTGGGACGCGACGACCTGGTCCTTGGTGAGCTCACGACGCTCCGCGACGGCGTCCCGGATCTCCTGGGGCACCTGGGTGGTGAAGAAGGTCCGCATCTCCTGGCGGAATGCGGCGTCCTCGGCGGACAGCTCGAGCTGCATCGACGTACCTCCGGTGGGTGGGTGCTCTCATCATGGCAAACGCCACGAAGAAGTGACCCACCGGTAGTACCCGTCGGTAGCCAGACCCGCCGACCCGGCGCGTCTGGCGGCGAACGGGCCGCCGACCCGGCGCGTCTGGCGGCGAGCGGCCCGTCGACCCGGCGGGTCTGGCGGCGAACGGGCCGCCGACCCGGCGCGTCTGGCGGCGCGGAGCGGTCAGGCGGCGTTCGGCACCGGGACGCGCAGCAGCCCGCGCAGCACGTCGGGGCGGTTGGTGATCACGCCGTCCACGCCGAGGGCCGCGGCGCGGAGCATGTCCGTGGCCCGGTCGACGGTCCACACCTGGCAGGCGAGGCCGGCGTCGTGCACCGCGTCGACGAACGACGCACGCACGGAACGGTGCCGCGGGTTGACCTGGTCGGCCCAGGTCGCGAGCTCGGGAAGGCGGCGGCGCGGCGGGGAGCCGAGCAGGCCGACGGGTACGTCGGGAGCGCGCTCCTTGAGCCGCCGCATGCTGTCGTGGTCGAACGACTGGACGACCAGCCGCTGCTCCCACAGGGCGTCGGCGAGGTAACCCGGGGCGGACCGCAGCTCGGCGTGCAGGTCGGCCTCGATGCCGGGTGCGGAGGACGGCGACTTGACCTCGAGGAGCAGCCCGGTGCCTGTCGCGTGCAGCAGGTCGAGCACCTCGCGGAGCAGCGGCGCCCGCTCGCCGGCGTAGGCCCGGTCGTGCCAGGAGCCGGCGTCCAGGGTCGCCACCTCGTCGTACGTGAGGTCCGCGACGCGCCACGGTCCCCGCCCGGGGAGCCGGGTCTCGGCGTCGGTGGTGCGGGTCAGGGTGGCGTCGTGCAGCACGACGAGCGCGCCGTCGCGGGTGCGCTGCACGTCGATCTCGACGGCGCTCGCGCCGAGGACGATCGCGCGACGGAACGCGGCCAGGGTGTTCTCGGGGGCCTGGACGCTCGCGCCGCGGTGCGCCACGACGGCGGGCTGGCTGGGCTGGCGGAGACGGTCGGCGGGTCGGTGTCCGAGGAGGGTCACGCGTCGAGCGTGGCGGGGGCGGGTGTCGGGCGGGCGACGTGCAGGTGACGGCAGCGCGATGCTTCGGCGACGGCCCGTCCGACCCGGGTCTCAGGTCGGCCGACCCGGGCCTCGTGGTGGGTCGAGTCGGGTCTCGTGGTGGGTCGAGTCGGGTCTCGTGGTGGGTCGAGTCGGGTCTCGTGGTGGGTTCGGCCGGTCCGGGGATTCGCCTGACGCGAGCGGCTGCGTGACGGAGGATCTGGGGTGCCACTTCAACCACACGGGGGGACCCCTGATGAAGAACACCATGAAGGCGACGCTCGTCGCGCTCGCCAGCGCCACCATCGTCCTGAGCGGCACGACCGGTGCGCACGCGCAGGCCCGGGTCTTCGCGAACTGCGACGCCATGCACAAGGTCTACTCGCACGGCGTCGGCAAGAGCGGGGCTCACGACAAGACCAGCAGCACGCCGGTCACGAACTTCAAGCGCAACAACGCGCTCTACCGGGCGAACAAGAAGAGCGACCGGGACGGTGACGGCATCTCCTGCGAGGCGAGGTAACCGCACGAGGAGCATCCTCGTGACCTGACGCCCGGCGCGACCTTCACCAAAGCCCGGGTCGACGTGCACCGAGCCCCGGGTCGACGTGCACTGAGCCCCGGGTCGACGTGCACCGAGCCCCGGGTCGACGTGCACCAAGCCCCGGGTCGACGGGAACTACGGCCCGGGTCGACGTGCACTACGGCCCGGGTCGGCCTCTACTCCGGCCCGGGTCGGGGGCTTGTGGGGGCCGGGCCGTCGGGGGTGAGGGGGAGCAGGTCGGGGCGCTTGCAGACGCCGGCGGTCGCGAACTCGTGCCCGCGCAGCCGTCCCCAGACCCAGGGGGCCATGTGCGTGACGATCCAGCGGGCCTCGCGGGCGGTCACCCGGATCGCGCCGGTGGTCACCGTGGCCTCCGGCTCGGTGCGCCAGTCCTCGTGCTCGACGCCGTAGGCCTCGGCCAGCGCGGCGGCGATCCGCCGGTGCCCCTCGCTGTTCACGTGCAGCCGGTCGTCGTCCCACAGCGCGGGGTGGCCGGCGACCGGGACCGGGGCGAAGTCCACGATCGTCGAGCCGTACGTCGCGGCGGCCTCCCGGACCACGTCGTCGAAGAACAGCAGCCGGGACCGCAGGAACCGGGTCAGCGGCGCGACCCGGCGCATGTCCGGCATCGTGAACGAGAGCACCCGCACGCCGGCCTCGTTGAGCCGCCGGTGCGTGGTGAGCAGGTTGTCGCGCAGGCCGGCGCCGTCGAAGCGCGGGCGCAGCAGGTCATTGACGCCGGCCACCACCAGCGCCACGTCGGGACGCATCGCGAGCGCAGGCTCGAGCTGGGTCTCGCGGACCTCCTGGGTGGTCTGGCCGCGCACCGCGAGGTTGGCGTAGGTCAGGTCCGGGTGCAGCCGCGCGAGGATCCGCGCGAACCGGTCGGCCCAGCCGACGTACGTGCCGTCGGGCCCGTGGTCCATCAGGCCCTCGACGGTGCTGTCTCCCAGGGCCACGAGTCGCAACGTCATGCCGCCCATCCAACCGGTACGACGGTGCTCAGCTCGACTCACCCCAGGCTGCGGCGATCTCGCGGTAGCTGGCGATCCGGCGCGCGCGGTCCAGCGACGGGGTGACCACGACGATCTCGTCGACCTGGGCCTGCTCCCGGAGTTCCTGCAGCCGCTCGACGACCTGCTTGGCCGGACCGGTCGCCATCCGCGGGTCGCGGTCGCGCCGGCGGCCGCGGAACTCCGAGGACCGGGCGAACGCGACGACCTCCTCGGGGCGCAGCGGCTCGCGCTTGTTGCGGGCGAGGTTCTGCATGGTCAGCGCCCAGGCGGCCTCGAACTCCAGGACGGCGTCGTCGTCCTCGCTGCCGAAGGCGAGCACCGACATCGCGGAGTAGGGCCGGTCGCCCTCGCGGACCGGACGGAACTCCCGGCGGTACTCCCGCAGCACGTCGACGGCCAGGTCCGGGCTCTGGTGGTGCGCGAACACCGCGCTGAGCCCGTTCACCGCGGCGAACGACGGGCCGTAAGCGCTGGAGCCGAGCAGGAAGATCTCCGGCCGCTCGTCGACGACCGGTGCGGCGACCAGCGGGGCGTAGGGGTGGCCCTCCGGGAAGCCGTCGCCGAGGAACGCGAGCAGCTCGGCGACCTGGCCGGGGAAGTCGCGCTGCACGTCCGCCGCGACCCCGCGGCGCAGCACGTGCGCGGTCAGCGGGTCGGTGCCGGGCGCGCGGCCCAGGGCGAGGTCGACCCGGCCGGGGTACATCGCCAGCAGCGTCCGGAACATCTCCGCGACCTTGAACGGCGCGTGGTTCGGGAGCATGATCCCGGCGGCGCCGACCCGGATCCGCTCGGTGTGCGCGCCGATGTGCGCGGTCAGCAGCTCGGGCGCGCTGCAGGCGAGGCTGTGCATGTTGTGGTGCTCGGAGACCCAGTAGCGGCGGTAGCCCGCGTCCTCGGCGGCCCGCGCGACGTCGACTGCTCCGGCCATCGCGGCGGAAGCCGGCTCGCCGTGCTCGATGCCGACGAAGTCCAGCACGGACAGGGGGAGCGTGGGCTGCTCGGTCACGGGGGCACCTCGTTCAGGTCGACGGTCGGGCGGTGGCGCCACGAAACGGCCACCCGGCGTACGGGTGGCCGCTCCGTGTCGTACGTCGGTCCGTCAGCCGCCTCTCGGCGTGCGGCCGCTCGCAGCGGCAAAAGGTGAGACCCGGGGGCATGAACCGGACCGACAGAGATGAGAACCCGGCCGGGGCCGCTGCTATTCCCGGGCGGCGCCGGCCGCCGACACCACCTCGACCGCCTGCCGGGCGATCTCCCACTCCTCGTCCGTGGGTACGACGAGCACGGCGACGTCGCTGCCGTCGGGGGAGATCACCCGCGGCCCGGAGCCACCGGCGTTGCGCGCGGGGTCGACCGCGATGCCGAGCCGCTCCAGGCCGGCCAGCGACGCGGCGCGCACGGAGGCCGCGTTCTCCCCGACGCCGGCGGTGAACACGACGGCGTCGACGATGCCGAGCACGGCGTAGTAGGCGCCGACGTACTTGCGGATCCGGTGGCAGTAGACCTCGAACGCCAGCCGGGCCGCCGGGTCGCCGTCGGTGCGCCGTCGGTCCAGCTCGCGGAAGTCGTTGACGCCGGCGAGCCCCTTGAGGCCGGACTCGCGGTTCAGCAGACCGTCGACCTGCTCCACGGACCAGCCGAGCTCGCGGTGCAGGTGGGCGTGCAGGGCCGGGTCGACGTCGCCGGACCGGGTGCCCATCACCAGGCCCTCCAGCGGGGTCATCCCCATCGAGGTGTCCACGGACTCGCCGGCGCGGATCGCGGCGGCCGAGGCGCCGTTGCCCAGGTGCAGCACCACGAGGTTCAGCTCGGGCAGCGGCCGGCCGAGCAGGTCGGCCGCCGCGCCGGCGACGAAGGAGTAGGAGGTCCCGTGGAAGCCGTAGCGGCGGATCCGGTGCTCCTGCACCCAGGCGTGCGGGAGCGCGTAGGTGTAGGCGTGCGGCGCCAGCGTCTGGTGGAACGCGGTGTCGAAGACGGCGACCTGCGGCACGTCCGGGAACAGCCGCTGCGCGGTGGCCATGCCCGCCAGGTTGGCCGGGTTGTGCAGCGGGGCCAAGGGCACCAGCGACTCGACCGCGGCGACGAGTGCGGCGTCGACCAGCGCCGGCGCGGAGAACTCCGCGCCGCCGTGCACGACGCGGTGCCCGACCGCCCGCAGGGTGACCGACGACAGCGCCGGTCCGTGGGCCTCGAACGCCTCGAGCGCGGCGCACAGCGCGGCCCCGTGGTCGTCGTAGGTGCCCTCCGTGCGGTGGTCGCCGTCGGGGCCGTGGTGGGTGAGCGTCCCGGGCCCCTCACCGATCCGCTCGACCAGCCCGGAGGCCAGCGCGGTGCCGGGGCCGGCGTCGACGAGGGAGTACTTCAACGACGACGAGCCGGCGTTGACGACCAGCACCAGGTCAGCCACGCGCGGCCAGCTGGGCCTGGATGGCGGTGATCGCCACGGTGTTCACGATGTCGCGCACCGTCGCGCCGCGGGACAGGTCGTTGACCGGCTTGCGCAGGCCCTGGAGCACCGGGCCCACCGCGACGGCACCGGCGGAGCGCTGCACCGCCTTGTAGGTGTTGTTTCCGGTGTTCAGGTCGGGGAACACGAACACCGTCGCGCGGCCGGCGACCGGCGAGTCCGGCAGCTTGGTGAGCGCCACCGCGGCGTCGATGGCGGCGTCGTACTGGATCGGCCCCTCGACGAGCAGGCCGGGCGCGCGCTGCCGGACCAGCGCGGTCGCCGCGGACACCTTCTCCACGTCGGTGCCGCTGCCCGAGGAGCCGGTGGAGTAGGACAGCATCGCCACCCGCGGCTCGACGCCGAACGACGCGGCGGTCGCCGCCGAGGAGATCGCGATGTCCGCGAGCTGCTCGGCGGTGGGGTCGGGGTTGACCGCGCAGTCGCCGTAGACGAGCACCTGGTTCTCCAGGCACATGAAGAACACCGAGGAGACCACCGAGACCCCCGGCAGCGTCTTCACGACCTCGAAGGCCGGGCGGATGGTGTGGGCCGTGGTGTGCACCGCGCCGGACACCATGCCGTCGGCGAGGCCGAGCTCGACCATCAGGGTGCCGAAGTAGGACACGTCGGTGACGATCGCGCGGGCCTCGTCGAGGTCGACGCCCTTGTGCCGGCGGCGGGCGTGGTACTCCTTCGCGAACCGCTCCACGAGCTCCTCGTCGTGCGGGCTGACCAGCCGGGCGCCGTCGAGGTCCACCCCGAGGCCGGCGGCCCTGGCCGAGATCGAGCGCGGGTCGCCGAGCAGCGTGAGGTCCGCGACCCCACGGCGCAGCAGGACGTCGGCGGCCCGCAGGATCCGCTCCTCCTCGCCCTCGGGCAGCACGACGTGGCGCCGGTCGGACACCGCCCGGTCGATCAGCTGGTGCTCGAACATCAGCGGCGTCACCGCGTCGGTGCGGGCCACCTCGAGCCGGTCGAGCAGGGCGTCCCCGTCGACGTAGGCGTCGAAGAGCGCCTGGGCGGTGGCGATCTTGCGGGCGGAGCCCCGGGTCAGGCGGCCGCGTACGGCGTTCAGCGCGGACGTCGTGGCGTGGGTGCCGAGGTCGGTCGCCACGATCGGCATGGTGGCGCCGATGCCCTCGAGCAGCCGGACCACCTGCGGGGCGAGCGGGATGCCGCCGTTCAGGACGATGCCGGAGATCTGCGGGAAGGTCGCCGACACGTGCGCGGTCAGCACGCCCAGCACGATCTCCGGCCGGTCGCCCGGGGTGATCACGACCGCGCCCTCGGTCAACCGGTCCAGCACGTGCGGCAGCGTCATCGCGGCCACCACGAACCCGGTGGCCTCCCGGGCGAGCAGGGACGCGTCCCCGCTGACGAGGGTGCCGTCGCAGGCGGCCATCAGGTCGGCGACCGACGGGGCGCTGAGGATCGGCTCCTCGGGCAGCGCGTAGGCCAGCACCCCGGGGACCGTGATCGCCTCCGCGTCCTCGATCACCGCCGCCTCGTCGACCCGGTTGGCGACCACCGCGAACAGCGTGCCGTGCTGGGCCTTGAGCTCGCCGACGGCCATCGACGTCATCGCCCGCAGGTCGGCGGGGCTGCGGCCCGAGCCGTTGAGCACGAGCAGCACCGGCGCGCCGAGGTTGGCGGCGATGCGGGCGTTGAAGGAGAACTCGGTGGGCGCGCTGACGTCGGTGTAGTCGCTGCCCACGACCACGACGGCGTCGCACCGGTCGGCGACCTGGTGGTAGCGCTCGACGATCCGGTCGAGCGCAGCGGTGGGGTCGCGGTGCACCTCGTCGTAGGTGACGCCGGCGCACTCGTCGTAGGACAGCGTCACCGCGTCGTGCGAGACGAGCAGGTCCAGGACGTAGTCGCGGCCCGCGTGCTCGGCGACGTCGGCACGCACCACGGGGCGGAACACCCCGACGCGGCCGACCCGGCGCGACAGCTGCTCGAGCAGACCCAGCGCGACGGTCGACTTGCCGGTGTAACCCTCGAACGAGGCGACGTACACGCTGCGGCCCATGGGCCCGACCCTAGCCGGGCCGGACCCATGGTGCGGGTGGCAGGACGGCGGTCAGCGCCGCGTCGTCCACCTGCGTGCTGCCGTCTCCGAAGCCGCGACCTTCCGCTGCTGCGGGATGATCCCCAGCTCCGGGTGCCGCTCGAACCAGCAGTCCCGGCACCAGGCCAGGGTCCGCAGGTTGATCGAGCGGAGGAAGGCCTGGTCGAGTGTGACCTCGCCGTAACAGCCCTCGCACGTGTAACTCATCATCGTGGAAGCCCCCCTTGCATCGCGAGAGCTCCGTCCCCCTCGTCGAATGCGACAAGTCTCCGGGAATCCGGCCCCGGGTCAAGTCGTCCGGAGATGTCAGCGTGTCCTTTACCGTCCCCCCGCTGGCTAGGCTGCAGGCGGTCGACGAGAGGCGGGCAGATGGCGGGGCCAGGGATGTCGTGGGTGGGACCGGTGGCGAAGAACGCCGCGAAGTACGGCGCGAAGTACGGGCCGCACGCGAAGGTGGCGTGGGAGGTCGCCGGCAAGCACGTGCAGGCGGCCGCGCGGGCCCGGCTGGATGCCGCGGCGCTGCGGCGCAAGGCGTTCGACCAGGCCGCGGTCACCCGGGACGGCAGCGTGCTGCGGGTCGTCGAGGCCGGCGAGCCGGTGTTCGTGGTCTTCTCCGGCGACGACCCCGTGGGCTCCTACCCGACGACCGGGCGGCCGCTGGCCGAGCTCGTCGAGCGGGCCGACCTGGCCCAGCGGACCACCCCCGAGCAGCACCACGAGCAGCAGCTGCGGGCCCGGGTGCTCCGGGCCGCCGACCGGCTGCCCCGCCCGGGCCGCGACAGGGACTGACCCCGCGGGGCCCGGTCAGCCCGCGACGGTCTCCAGCACGGCCGCGCCCCACTTCTCGAGCTTGCCGGCCCCGACGCCCGAGACGCCGGCCAGCGCGTCCAAGCTCGTCGGGAGCTCCGCCGCGATCTGCCGCAGCGTCGCGTCGTGGAACACCACGTAGGGCGGGACGCCGGCCTCCTTCGCCGTCGCGGACCGCCAGGCGCGCAGCCGCTCGAAGCGCTCCTCGCCGGCGCCGTCGAGCGGGACCGTGTCCGCCGCCTTGGACCTGCGGGCCGGGCGCGACCGGGGCGACCGGGGCGCCTCCCGGCGCAGCGCGACCGTCCGGGTGCCGCGCAGCACCTCGGCGGACCCCGCGGTGACCTCCAGGGTGCCGTAGCCGTCCGTGCCGACCGCGAGCAGCCGTTGGGCGAGGAGCTGCCGGACCACCCCGCGCCACTCGCCCTCGGTCAGGTCGGCGCCGACCCCGAACACCGTGAGCGTCGTGTGGTCGAGCTGCTTGACCCGCGGGGTCTCGTTGCCCAGCAGGATGTCGATGACGTGCCCGGCGCCGTACCGCTGGCGCCGCTGGTCGAGGCGTACGACGGCCGACAGCAGCTTCTGGGCCGGCACCGTGCCGTCCCAGGTCTGTGGCGGGGCCGTGCACGTGTCGCAGTTGCCGCACGCGCTCGAGTCCTGGCCGAAGTACGCCAGCAGCTGCACCCGCCGGCACTCGACGGTCTCGCACAGCGCCAGCATCGCGTCGAGGTGCTGGCCGAGCCGGCGGCGGTGGGCGGCGTCGCCGTCGGAGGTCTCGATCATCCGGCGCTGCTGGACCACGTCGGCCAGCCCGTAGGCCAGCCAGGCGGTCGCCGGCTCGCCGTCGCGGCCGGCCCGGCCGGTCTCCTGGTAGTAGCCCTCGACGGACTTCGGCAGGTCCAGGTGGGCGACCCAGCGCACCGAGGGGTGGTCGATGCCCATCCCGAACGCGATCGTGCCGACCATCACCAGGCCGGGCTCGCGGAGGAAGCGGGACTGGTTGCTCGACCGGACCTCGGCCGGGAGGCCCGCGTGGTAGGGCAGCGCCGCGATGCCGTTCTTGGTCAGGAAGGTGGCGGTCTGCTCGACCGACTTGCGCGACAGGCAGTAGACGATGCCCGCGTCGCCGGGGTGCTCGGTGCGCAGCAGCTCGAGCAGCTGCGCACGCGGGTTGTCCTTGGGGACGATGCGGTACTCGATGTTCGGCCGGTCGAAGCTCGCGACGAAGCGGCGGGCCTCGGTCAGCTGGAGCCGGACCGCGATCTCCTCGGCGGTGGCCGCGGTGGCGGTCGCGGTCAGGGCGATCCGCGGGACGGCCGGCCAGCGCTGCCCGAGGACCGCGAGCTGCAGGTAGTCGGGCCGGAAGTCGTGGCCCCACGAGGCGACGCAGTGCGCCTCGTCGATCGCGAACAGCGAGATCCGACCGCGGTCGAGCAGCTGCAGCGTCGAGGGCACCGAGAGCCGCTCGGGCGCGAGGTAGAGCAGGTCGAGCTCGCCGGCGACGTACGCGCTCTCGACGGCGCGGCGCTGCTCGGGCGCCTGGGTGGAGTTCAGGAACGCGGCGCGCACGCCGAGCGCCGCCATCGCGTCGACCTGGTCCTGCATCAGCGCGATGAGCGGCGAGATCACCACGCCGGTGCCCTCGCGCACAAGGGCCGGGACCTGGTAGCACAGCGACTTGCCGGCACCGGTGGGCATCAGCACGAGCGCGTCGCCGCCGGCCACCACGGTGTCGATGACGGCGGCCTGGTCGCCGCGGAACGAGGAGTAGCCGAACACCCTCTCGAGCGTCTCGAGCGGGCTGGGGGCGGTGCTGGTCATGTGCTGCATCGTGCCGGACGCGTCCCCCCGGCGGTGACCGGCCCCCGCGACCGGCCCCGGGACCCGCTCAGAGCCGGACGACGGTCATCCCGGCGGAGGTGGGCGGGTCGCTGAGCGCGGCCAGCGCGGCGCCCGCCTCGTCGAGGCCGATCACCCGGGACACCAGCCGCTCCGGCCGCACCGCACCGGAGGCCACCAGCGCCAGGAGCGCCGGGTAGTCGCGGGCCGGCATGCCGTGGGAGCCGTGGATCTCGAGCTCGCGGGAGACCACCCGGTCCATCGGCAGCGGTGGCGTCGCGTCCGGGCCGAGCAGCAGCCCGACCTGGACGTGCCGGCCGCGCGGGCGCAGGCACCGCACGGAGGCGACGGCGGTCCCCGGCGAGCCCACCGCGTCCAGCGAGACGTGCGCGCCGCCGTCCGTGAGGGCGGCGATCTCCGCCGCGACGTCACCGGTGCCGTCGACGGTGGCGCTCGCGCCCAGGTCGGTGGCCAGCGCCAGCGCGGCGGGGGAGACGTCGACGGCGACGACCCGGGCGCCGAGGGCGGCCGCCAGCATCACCGCGGACAGCCCGACGCCTCCGCAGCCGTGCACCGCGACCCAGTCGCCGGGCGCGACGCGTCCGTGCGTGACCAGGGCGCGGTAGGCGGTCGCGAACCGGCAGCCGAGGGACGCGGCGGTGACCAGGTCCAGCGCGTCCGGCAGGGGCACGACGTTCAGGTCGGCGGCACGGACCGCGACGAGCTCGGCGAACGAGCCCGGACCGGTGAAGCCCGGCTGGGTCTGCTGCGGGCACACCTGCGCGTCCCCGGCCAGGCAGTAGGAGCAGCGGCCGCAGCCGCAGACGAACGGCACCGTGACCCGGTCGCCGACCCGGACCCGGGTGACCAGCGGACCGACGGCGTCGACCACGCCGGCGAACTCGTGGCCGGGGACGTGGGGGGAGCGCCACCGGGTCGTGACCGGTCCAGGCGTGCCAGTCCGAGCGGCACACCCCGGTCGCGCCGACCCGGACCACCACGCCGTCCTCGGGACAGTCCGGGTCGGCGGTGGTGACGACGGTGGGGGTCTCGCCGTACGCGGAGTACTGCACTGCTCGCATGGGCGCCAGCGTAGGGAGTGGTCTCGACAGGCTCGACCAGCCGGGTCGTCCCGCGGGCCGGGAGGCTCACAGGCTGCGCACAGACCTACCGCGCCGACTGGTTCGTGTCCCGGCTCGACCGCGGCGAGGTGATCCTCGCGGACGGGCCGCCCGAGGTGGCCGAGGTGCTCGCGCTCGGCGAGCTCGCCGAGGAGCAGTCGGGCGGCGCCGACCGGGCCGCCGCGCACCTGGCCGCGCTGGCGGGCACGGACTTCTGCCTGTCGGCCGGCGGGGACCTGGTCTGCCGCACCCTCGACCCGGCCTCCGACCCGTGGCGGATCGGCATCGAGGACCCGCACGACCCGTCCCGGCTGGTCGCCACGGTGCCGGTGCGCACCGGCGCGGGCGCCACCTCGGGGACCGCGCACCGCGGCGAGCACCTCGTGGACGGCCGCACCGGCCTCCCCCGCAGGGCGACCGCGGCCTACGCCCGGGGGCCGGACGCGGCGCGCTGGCTGGGCACCCGCGCGGGACGCACCGGCGTCGTCGTGTGGTCGGACGGCTCCACGGCGCTGGTCGGCTAGTCCCCGGCGAGCGACCCCGGGTCCGCCGGTACGTCGACCGCGTGCTCGCGCAGCCACTCCAGGGGGACCACCTCGAGCGCGCGCTCGTTGGTGGACGCGAGCACCACCGGCGCCCCCGCACCGGCCTCGTAGGCCTGGCGCCACCGGGCGGCCACCACGCACCACCGGTCGCCCGGCCGCAGCCCCGGGAACCGCCACTCCGGCCGCGGGGTCGCGAGGTCGTTGCCCACCGAGGTCTGGTGCTCCAGGAACTCGGTGGTCATCACCGCGCACACCGCGTGCACGCCGACGTCCTCGGGCCCGCAGGCGCACGAGCCGTCGCGGTAGAAGCCGGTCATCGGGTCGGTGCCGCAGGGCTCGAGCTCCCCGCCCAGCACGTTGCGCTCGGTCATGGTCCGAGCCTGGCACGTGCACGGGCGCCGCTGACCGGTCGGCCGGACCTGGGTCGATCGACTGACACCGACTAGATCGGTCTCTATCGTTGCAATTCGGACATCGACACGAACCGAGGCGGCGGTGATGGTGGGCAGCGGACCCGGCAGTGCGCTCGACGTGCTGCGGACCCTCCCGGAGGGCTGGACCGTCGTGGACGACGACGGGACCGCGGCCGGGCAGCGGGTCGCCGACATCCCGGACGTCGTGGTGGGACCCGGTGGCATCTTCGTGGTGTCCGCCCGGACCTGGGAGGGGGAGGCCGCGGTCGCCGACCGGGTCCTCACCGTGGACGGCCTGCCGCGCGGCGCCGACACCGAGACCTGCCTGGACTACGCGCTGATCGTCGCCGGTCTCGCCGGTGACTACCTGGACGCCGTGTGCCCGGTGCTGTGCGTCGGTGCCGACCCGGCCCTGCTCGACTGGGCCGGCGAGGTCCGGGTGTGCAGCACGACCACCCTGCACGAGGCGCTGGCCGGAGCACCGGTGCGGCTGTCCCCGGACGCGGTGGCCGCGGCGACCGCGCTGCTGGTCAACCAGCCCGAGCCCCTCGACCAGCCCGTCGAGGGGCCCGTCGCCGGACCGGTCGTGGCACCCGCCGCCGGGCCGCCGGTGCCCGGGCCGCGCGTCGCGGAGCACGTCGTCGCGGAGCCGGTGAGCCCGGTGCCCCGGCCCCGGCCCGCCGAGCCGGCGGCGGAGGTGTCCCGCCGGGCCCGGCTGGCGCTGGAGCAGCTCCAGGCGTCGAAGGCGTCGGAGGCGTCGGAGGCGTCGGTGCCGTCCGCGGCTGCGGGCGCACCCGCGCGCCGGCGCCCCCGCCGGACCGGCCGACTGGTGCGCCGGACGGTCCGGGTGCTGGTGCCGCTGGCGACCGCGGCGGTCCTCGTGCTGACCGGCCCCCAGCTGCTCACCTCGACACGGTCGCTGGGCCAGGACGTGTGGGCCCAGCTGAACGGTGACCCGCCGCCGAGCGCCTGCGCGGCGGCCGGTCGACCGGCCGGCCCTGCCCCCTCCGCCGACGGCGCCGCCCGCCGGGACGGTGCCCAGCACCGGACGACGGCCCGCACGAAGGCCGCCGCCCGCGCGCTGGCCCGCAAGAGGGCCCGGACACCGGCCCTGGCGGACCGCCCGACCTGCTGATCGGCGAGCGGTCACCCCGTAGCGTTCGGACCATGGCATCAGTGGTCGACCGGGTCGACGCGTTCCAGCAGCGGCACCGGGTCGTCGGGTTCCCGCTCGCGGTGCTCTACAAGTTCTTCGACGACCAGGGCAACTACCTCGCCGCGATCCTCACCTACTACGCCTTCATCGCGATCTTCCCGCTGCTGCTGATCGCCTCCTCGGTGCTCGGTCTGCTGCTGAAGGGCAACGCCGAGCTGCGCCAGGCGGTGCTCACCTCGGCGCTCAGCCAGTTCCCGATCGTCGGCACCCAGCTCGGTGCCCCCCAGGGCCTGCAGGGCAGCGTCTCCGCGGTCGTGATCGGTGCGCTCGCCGCGCTGTACGGCGTCCTCGGGGTCGGTCAGGCCGCGCAGAACGCCGTCAACACCGCCTGGGCGATCCCGCGCAACAGCCGGCTCAACCCGCTCGTGAGCCGGCTGCGCAGCTTCGTGCTGATGATCCTGGCCGGCGTCACCGTGCTGCTCGTGGCGATGCTGTCCAGCGCGTCGAGCCACCTCAGCATGTTCGGTGCGGACGCCAACACCGGCCTGCGGCTGCTCTTCACGCTGCTCTCGGTGGCGCTCAACGCGCTGGTGATCAGCGTGATGATGCGGCTCGCCACCCCGCAGCGGGAGACCCTGCGCCAGGTGCTGCCCGGTGGCATCACGATCGCGGTGCTCTGGCAGGCGCTCCAGCTCCTCGGCGGCGCCTACGTCTCCCGCGTGGTCTCGCGCGCCAACGACATGAACGCGATCTTCGCGGTGGTCCTCGGCCTGCTCGCGCTGATCTACATCGCCGCGGTGATGGCGGTGCTCGGGGTCGAGGTCAACGTCGTGCTGGCCCGACGGCTCTACCCGCGGGCGCTCCTGACGCCCTTCACCGACGAGGTCGACCTGACCGACGCGGACCGCCGGGCCTACGCCGACTACGCGAAGGCCCAGCGCCACAAGGGCTTCCAGCGGGTCAGGGTGAGCTTCGGCCGGCGACCCAACGGCGAGGACCCGGCCCCGGCGCCGACCGGGACGCCGGACCAGCCACCGGACCAGGACCCTCCGCAGGACCGGCCGCACGACCGGCCGCAGGACCGGGGCGAGCAGCGGGACTGACCCCCGTCGCGGCGCGCCGTCCGGCTCAGGAGAGCCCGAGGATGGTGCCGTCGTCGGCGAGGTCGATGTGGTCGGAGGCCGGCCGCCTCGGCAGGCCGGGCATCGTCATCACGTCGCCGCAGACCATCACCACGAAGCCCGCGCCCGCCGAGAGCCGCACCTCGCGGACGTGCAGCTCGTGGCCCGAGGGCGCCCCCCGCAGGGTCGCGTCGGTGGAGAAGGAGTACTGCGTCTTGGCGATGCACACCGGCAGGGCGCCGTACCCGTCCGCCTCGATGCGTTCCAGACGGCGTCGGGCCTTGCCGTCCCAGGTCACCTCGCGGGCGCCGTACAGCCGGGCGGCGACCGCCTCGACCTTGGCGGTCAGCGACAGGTCGTCGTCGTAGGTGAAGCCGAACTCGTGGGGGGAGGGCTCCTCGAGCAGCTCGAGCACGCCCTTCGCGAGGTCCTCGGCGCCGACGCCGCCCTCCGCGAAGTGCCGGGCGGGGAAGGCCCGGACGCCCTCGGCGGCGCACAGCTCGACGACCCGTGCGACCTCGGCGTCGGTGTCGGTCGGGAACCGGTTGACCGCCACGACGCAGGGCACGCCGTACACCTCGCGGATGTTGTGCAGGTGCCGGCGCAGGTTGGCCATCCCGAGCTCGAGCGCGTCGAGGTCCTCGGTCGCCAGCTCCGGTACGTCGACCCCGCCGTGGTACTTCAGGGCCCGGACGGTCGCGACGACGACCGCAGCGTCCGGCCGCAGCCCGGACTTGCGGCACTTGATGTCGACGAACTTCTCCGCGCCGAGGTCGGCGCCGAAGCCGGCCTCGGTGACGACGTAGTCGGCGAGCCGCAGGGCCGCGCGGGTCGCGACGACGGACGAGCAGCCGTGCGCGATGTTGGCGAAGGGACCGCCGTGCACGAAGGCCGGCGCGTGCTCGAGGGTCTGCACGAGGTTCGGCGCGAGCGCGTCGCGGAGCAGCACGGTCATCGCGCCGTGCGCCCCCAGGTCGCGCGCGGTGACCGGGGCCTTGGACCGCGTGTAGCCCACCACGATGTCGCCGATGCGGCGCTTGAGGTCGGCCCAGGACTCGGTGAGGCAGAAGATCGCCATCAGCTCGGACGCCACGACGATGTCGAAGCCGTCCTGGCGCGGGTAGCCGTTCCCGATGCCGCCGAGGCCGACCACGAGGTCCCGCAGGGCGCGGTCGTTGAGGTCGATGACCCGCTTCCAGGTGACCGAGCGGACGTCGATCTCGAGCTCGTTGCCGTGGTGCACGTGGTTGTCGATCAGCGCCGAGAGCAGGTTGTGCGCGGCGGCGATGGCCGCGAAGTCGCCCGTGAAGTGCAGGTTGATGTCGGTCATCGGCACGACCTGGGCGTAGCCGCCACCCGCGGCGCCGCCCTTCATGCCGAAGACCGGACCCATCGACGGCTCGCGCAGGCAGGCCATCGAGCGGTGCCCGAGGCCCTGCAGCGCGTCGGTCAGCCCGACGGTGGTGGTGGTCTTGCCCTCGCCGGCCGGGGTCGGTGAGATCGCGGTCATCAGGACGAGCTTGCCCAGCGGCCGGTCCTCGAGCGTCGCGAGGTAGCGCAGGTCGACCTTGGCCTTGTGGTGGCCGTAGGGGACCAGGTGCTCCTCGGGGATCCCGAGCCGGTCGCGGCCCACGTCGGTGATGCGGTCCATGGCCGCGGCGTTGGCGATCTCGATGTCGGACAGCACGAGGACTCCCTCCCTGGGGCGCAGCGTGCAGCCCTCGGCGACACGGTAGCCCGCGGCGCCAGCCTTGGTAGGCTCCCCGTCGGTCGACATACGTACTTTGCGAGGGGATGGACCGACATGGGGGATACGGGGGAGCGGGACCGCGTGCAGCGTGGTTTCCCGCCCGTGGTCTACGCACCGACGACGACGGTGCCGGGTGAGGACCGGCCGCGGCTGGAGATGGTGGCCACCAACGACGGCCGGACGGCGTTGTTCGTCTACTCGGCGATCGACCGGCTGCACGAGTTCTACCGCGCCGGCGCCCCGTGGGTGCTGCTGGGCGTCGAGGACCTGCAGCGGGCCCACGAGCAGGAGCCCTACCAGCTGCTCTTCCTGGACCAGCGTCCGCGCCCGGCCCAGGAGGAGACCGCCCACCGGGCCGGGGCGTCGTCGTGAGCGGCACCGAGGTCGACTTCGGCACCCTGGAGCGGATCCAGCGCACCCTGACCACGGCGTCCGGCGGCCTCGAGGACTGCGGCGGGGCCGCTCCCACGAGCGTCGACGGCGGCGACCTCTCCTCGCTGATCACCTCGATGATCGCCAAGGTGACCGAGAGCGCGGGCGGCCTGTCCGAGGGGCTGAGCGCCGCCGGCGCGCAGGTGGCCGAGTCGTCCGCGTCGTACGCCGGCTCCGACGACCGGTCCGCCCAGGGCCTGGGCTCGCAGAGGGCCCGGTGACGCGATGACCCTCGACACCGAGATCCCCGGCAGCCCGGGCTCGATCGAGTCCGCGGCGCACTGGCTGTCCGGCACGCTGGCGCCGTCCGTCTCGAAGGCGTCCGACGCGCTGAACTCCGCTCGCGGCGACGCCCAGTCGGACTGGGACGGCGAGGCCGGCAGTGCCTTCGCCTCGACGATGCGCGGCGCCTCGGCGAAGGCCGACGACCTGCACGGCGCCGCCACGGACGTCGCCCGCAGCCTGGACTCCTACGCCGGCTCGTTGCGCGGCGCCCAGGACAAGATGGCCGACATCCGGGACGCCGCCTCGGCCGCCGGCCTGACCGTGCACGGCAAGGTGATCGAGAACCCGGGGCCGGGTCCGACCCGGCCGGGGCCGATGGCCCTCACCACGGACACCCCGCCGAGCGCGATCGACGCCCACGACGCTGCCGTGAAGGCCTACGAGGCGCACCAGGAGCTGGTCCGGGCCTGGAACAAGGCGGTCGCCGCCGCAGAGGCGGTGTGGACCGACCTGAAGGCCGGCGCCGACCGGCTCTCGGACAAGTACCGCGGCCTGTCCGGGCCGCAGTGGGTGCTGACGGCCGCGGACATCGCCGGCGGTCTGTCCGGGGCCGCGCTGGAGTACAACGCCAGCGCGCTGAAGCAGACCTCGGCGACCTTCAAGGCCCAGGCGGTGCGCGACCTCGACCGGGCGCTGAAGACCGATCCCGGTGCGATCGGCAAGACCCGGTGGTACCAGGACCTCGACCACGCGCGGGGCATGTCCACCTCGGCCGACGACCTGGCCAGGACGGCCAGCACCGTCGAGCGGTCCAGCAAGACGATGCCGCTCAAGCTGGGCGGCGCGCTCGCGGCGGCCGGCATCCTGTGGGACATCCACAGCGGCAAGGACCCGACCGAGGCGGTCGTCTCCGGTGCCGGCGGCTTCCTCGCCTCCATCGGGGCGGGTGCCGCGACCGGCGCGATCATCGGCTCGTTCGTGCCGATCCCGGGGGTGGGCACCGCGGCGGGCGCGATCATCGGCGCCGGGGTGGGTATCTTCACCTCGGGTGCCATCGACTCGCTGTTCGAGAACGGCCCGGACGTGGGCCAGGCGGCCGCCGCCGGCTGGGACGCGGTGGAGGACACCGGCGGTGCCATCGTGGACGGCGTCGGCGCGGTGGGCGGCGCGATCGGCGGGCTGTTCGACTAGTCCGGCTGACCGACCCGCGGGGGCCGGCGACCAGCAGTGACCAGTAGCGACAGGCAGTGACCAGCGGCGACCGGCAGCGACAGGAGTGACCAGGTGAGCGAGCAGCACGCGACGTCAGCGACGACCGGCCGACGGAGCACCGGGACCCTCGCCCTGTACGTCGTGGGCCAGCTGCTCGTCGTGGCGGTGGGCGGATCGATCGTGGGCTCCGCGCTCGGTGACGGCAGCGGCTACGGCGTGGTCTTCGGGGCGTTCCTGCTCGGCATCGGGCTGGTGTCGCTGCTGGCCACCCTGCTCGAGCTGGCGCACGGCCGCTCCGCCCACGGTGCCGTCACCGGCACCGCCCCGGACGGGTCCCCGGCCACGGTGCTGCCGCGGGCCGGCTGGGTCCCCGCGATCAGCGCCGGCTTCCTCGCGGTGATCGCGGGCTGCCTGGTCGCGGGCGCGCTGGTGGGCCTCGGCCGCGGCGACACCGGGCTCGGCGTCCTCCTGCTGGTGCTCGGCGTGGGCTTCCTGGCGCTGCTCGTGCCGGTGCTGCTCGGCCGGACCCGCGCCGGTGGCGTCTACCTCACCGCGCAGGGCGTGACGTCGGTCAAGGACGGCGCCTGGTGGCGGGTGTCGTGGGACGACGTCGCGGGCGTCGTACCCGACGAGCCGCTGGCTGTGGTGCTGCGCGACGGCGCCCGTCCCGAGCGGGGCCGGACCGCGCCGCCCGGGTGGCGGGCCGAGGTCAAGGCGCCGGAGGGCGTGCTGGCGGTGCAGACGCGCTACCTCAGCGAGGACGCCGCGACGCTGGCCTTCCTGCTGCTGGCCTACCGCGACCGCCCGGACCTGCGGGCCGGGCTCGGCACGCAGGCCTCCCTGGACTGGGAGATCCTGCGCGCCGGCTCGTGACGTCGGGTCAGCGCACCCGGCCGTAGGAGACCGCGTTCGTCCAGAGGTGCTCGCGCTTCACGCGCTGCCCCGGACGGGGGGGAGTGCCACACGCTGTTGTGGCCCGCGTAGATGCCCACGTGGTAGACGTGCCCGCCGGACGAGAAGAACACCAGGTCGCCGCGGTGCCGCGCGGCGCGGCCGACGTGGCGCACGGCGCCGGACTGGGCGGCCGCGGTGCGCGGCAGGTGGCGGCCCATCCGGGAGAACACCCACTTGGTGAAGCCGGAGCAGTCGAAGGCGCGGGGGCCGTCGGCGCCGTACACGTAGGGGGTGCCGGCCTTGGACGCGGCCACGTGGACCACGCGGTCGCGGGCCTGGTGCGACATGGCTTCGGCCGGGTGGGCCAGGGCGGTGGATCCGGCCACGGCGCCCAGGACGATCAGGGCGCGGGCAAGGGAACGACGCAGAGTCGTGGACATGATGGAACCCTTCGGCGACGCCTGCGAACGATGACCTGTCGGATTCGGGACCGAAGAGCTTGCCCGGCCACCTGGTGCGGTGGCTTCACCCCAAGACGCGACCCGTGACCGGGTCGCGCCGCCGTGCTGGGTCGTCCGTGCCCCACCAGAAATGCGATGTGTCGCGCGTGTCGTCCGGCGCCCTGGTGGGACCTCGGCGTGGGCCGGACCGCCCCACCGTCTCCCGGTGAGGACTTTGGAACCCCGCACACGTGATGACGTGGCCCCCGCGGAGTGGAAGACGCCGAAGACCGTAACCCGAAAGGGGCAACGAACGCGAAACGGCCTAGTCCGCCCCGATGGCGGTCAAGACGTCGAGGCGGGCCGCCCGCCGCGCGGGGAGCACCGCGGCGAGCACGCCGGCGACCGCCGCGAGCGCGACGAAGATCACCAGCTGGAGCCAGGGGATCGACAGGACGTCGATGCCCTGGTCGGCGATCGCGCGCTGCAGCGCCACCCCGAACACCAGGCCCATCGTGACGCCCAGCACGGCCCCGAGCACCGAGACGACCACGGCCTCGAGCCGGACCATCAGCCGCAGCTGGCGACGGGACAGGCCGACCGCGCGGAGCAGGCCGACCTCGCGGGTCCGTTCGATCACCGAGAGCGCGAGGGTGTTGATGATGCCGAGCACCGCGATGACCACGGCCAGTCCGAGCAGGGCGTAGATGAAGGCCAGGAACAGGTTGACCTGCTGGCGCTGCTCCTCGGCGTACTGGCCGGGGTCCTTGACCGTCACGGTGGGGAGGCCCGCGGTGATCTTGTCGACCTGACGACGTACGGCGTCGGCGTCGGCCGAGTCGTCCTTGGTGACGAACAGCAGCGAGTCCAGCGGCTTGAGGCCGCCCTTCACGAAGGTGTCGGGGGTGACGATGTAGCTCGTCGGCAGCACCCCGGACGCACCGAACGTGGCCACCACCTTCAGCCGCACCGTCGCGGCCTGGAACTTCACGGGGACGACGTCGCCGAGCCGGATGCCGCGTCTCTGGGCGGACTGCTCGTTGACCGCCAGGGTGCCGGGACGCAGGGCGAGCATCGAGCCCTGCTCGACCGGCAGCGCGAGCGCGAGGCCCAGCGACCGGGCGTCGATCGCCCCGACGAACGCGCGGTCGCCCTTGATCTCGGCGCCGGCGGTGCGGAACTCCGCGACGTCGCGCACGCCGTCGACACGGCGGATCTGGCGCGCGACGCTGGTGGAGAACGGCGTGCCGACGACGTTGGAGACCACGAACTGTGACGTCAGCGTGCGCTTCACGGCGGCGTCCGTGCTGGCGGTGGCGGACTGCCCGAGGATCGACATGAGGGCCACGAGGGTCAGCCCGATCATCAGCGCGCTGGCCGTGGCCGCCGTACGCCGGGGGTTGCGCAGCGAGTTCTGCGCCGCCAGGGTGCCGACGGTGCCGAACGCCCGGCGGTAGACGAGCTCGAACAGCCGGGTCAGCGGGCGCCCCACCCAGGGGCTGAGCAGGGAGACGCCGACCAGGATCGCGAGCATCCCGCCGCCGATCAGGCTGAGGCCCAGGTTGCCGCTCCTCGAGAAGCCGGCCACCATGCCGCCCACGCCGACCAGCACCAGCAGGAAGCCGACCAGCACCCGGCGGCGCAGCGACGCCTCCGGCAGGGCCACGTCGTCGCGCAGCGCCGCGACCGGCGGGATCGAGGAGGCGCGCCGGGCCGGCAGGTACGCCGCCAGCATCGTGACCAGCACGCCGACGCCGTACGACGCCACGACCGTGCGCAGGTTGACCGGGAAGGTGGCGCGGCTGAGGTCGAAGCCGACCGCGCCGAACAGCAGCTGCAGCCCGCGCGCGAGGAGGTACCCCGCGCCCAGCCCGAGGGTCGAGCCGAACAGCCCGACCACCAGCGCCTCGGTGAGGACCGAGACGTTCACCTGCCGGCGTGACGCGCCCAGCGCCCGGAGCAGCGCGAGGTCGCGGCTGCGCTGGGCGACCAGGATCGAGAAGGTGTTGATGATCAGGTAGATCCCGACCACGAGCGCGACCCCGGCGAAGACCAGCAGGAAGGTGTTCAGGAAGCCCAGGATCGTGTCGAGCGTGGCCTTGTTCTTCTTCACGACCGCGTCCCCGGTGCGCGCCACCACGTCGGGGGGCAGCACCCTCTGGGCGGCCGCCGCGAGCTGCGTCTGGGTCACGCCGGGTGCGGCGGTGAGCGACACGGCCGAGTAGACGTCCCTGCCGCCGAGGAACAGGTCCTGCATCGCACCAACGTCGAACAGCGTCAGCGTCGCGCCGTTGAGGCCGCCGGAGCCGAACTCCACGAGGCCGACGACCTCGGCCTCCAGGGTCGGCGGGTCGCCCGGCGTCACGAGCGTCACGGTGTCCCCGACGCCGTACCCGGCCTTGCGCGCGGTGTCGACGTCGAGCGCCACCTGGCCGGCCTTCGAGGGGAGCGCGCCGCTGCTCAGCGTGATGATCGGCCTGCCGGCCAGGTTGGTCGCCCCGGAGTAGTTGAACGCCAGGCCGGGCGGGCCGTTGCCGCCGACGACCTTCTTGTTCCGGCCGATCACGTAGACCGACTCCAGCTGCACGCTCGGGTGCACGGACCCCACCTCGGGCAGCTGGTCGAGCCGGTCGACGACCGAGACCGGCAGCGTGCGGGCGTCCTGCTCCGAGCCGAAGTCACCGGCGCCCTTGAAGGCCACCTCGACGTCCGCGGTCGAGCCCTCGATGATCCCGTCGAAGGCGTCGCCCATCGCGTCGGTGAAGATGAACGACCCCGCGACGAACGCGACGCCCAGCACCACCGCGGTCGCACTGAGGGCCAGGCGGACCTTGCGCGCGACCAGGTTCCGCCACGTCATCTTCAGCATCCGCGCGCTCCTCCTGGGACTCCTGCGCCGAGTCTGCCCTACCGGTGCGCGTCCCGGTCGCGGCTCTGTCGGTGGGTCTGGTTACGGTCCGGGCATGGACCTGGGCGACGCCTACCGGATGGGCACCGAGCTGCTGCAGCGCCACGGCCTCGACGGCTGGACGCTGGCCTTCGACGGCGCCAAGCGACGCGCCGGCATCTGCCGGTACGACGTCCGGGTGATCGGGCTCTCGGCGCCGCTCACCCGGCTGCACGCGCCCGAGGAGGTGCGCGAGACCGTCCTGCACGAGGTCGCGCACGCGCTCGCCGGACCGCGGCACGGCCACGACGCGGTGTGGGTCTCCCAGTGCCGCGCGATCGGTGGCAACGGCCGCCGCTGCATCCCGTCCGACGCCCCGACGGTGACCGCTCCCTGGCTGGGCGTCTGCCCGGCCGGGCACACCACCGAGCGGCACCGGCGCCCCGAGCGCGTGCAGTCCTGCGCGCGGTGCAGCCGCACGTTCTCCGCCGACCACCTGCTCAAGTGGACGCTGCACGGGCGGCCCGCCGTGATGCACCCGAACTACCTCCACGAGCTCGAGGGGCTGCGTGCCGGCCGGCGGATGCGGCTGGCCGGCGTCGGGCAGCCGGTGCGGCTGCTGGTCCCCGGGCCGCTGCACGGCCGCGTCGGGCGGGTGGTCAAGCGCGGCCGCACCAGCTACCACGTGCAGCTGCCCGAGGGCCGGCTCCGGGTCCTGTTCGCCGCCGCCGACCCCCTGGCCTGACCGCGCTGACCCGGCGACGGTGGCGGCGCAGCAGGCGCCGACCCGGCGACAGTGGCGGCGCGGCGGGCGTGCCTGTGTCGACGACACCACCGGCTCAAGACCTTCGACGGCTGGACCTACCGGCGGCGGACGGCTCGTGCCGTTGGCGGGGAAAGGCCCTGTTCACGCCGGCTTGTGGACCTGTCCGGCCCCCGCGACCGGGTCTAGCGTGGAGCCAGTGCTCCGGCGGAGCCGCCGCCGGTGTGCGAGGGGGCCGAGGCCGGGCGCGGAAGGCCGCGCGCCCGTGGACGTCCGGGAGAGTGAGATGCGCAGCAGAGCCCTACTCGCCAGCACCGCGGTGGTCGTCGTCACCGCGGCCGGGGTCACCGTCGGTGCGGCCCAGGCCCAGCCCGACTCACCCGCCGCACGGACGCAGGCCGGCCGGGCGGCCTCGCAGATCGTCGTCGTCGAGCGTGCCGTCAGCGACACGGTGGTCGACCAGGGGCCGACGGGCGACAGCCTCGGCGACCTGCTGGCCTTCGGCAACCCGGTGTACGACCGGACCAACACCCACCAGGTGGGCCGGGACCAGGGGTCCTGTGTCCGCACGGTCGTCGGCAAGGCCTGGGAGTGCTCCTACACGACCAGCCTCGCCAAGGGGGCGCTGGTCGTCGAGGGGCCGTTCTACGACACCCGGGACTCGGTGCTCGCGATCACCGGCGGGACCGGGAGCTACTCCCGCGCCCGCGGCGTGCTGCACCTGCACGCACGCAACGCGAAGGGCACCGCGTTCACCTTCCGGTTCGTCGTCCAGCGCTGAGACGCGTCCGCGACGTGCCCGGGACGCGCTGGCTAGCATCGTCGCGTGCAGGAGAGAACGCCGTCGCGTGACCCGGGCGACCGCTGGTCGCGGTCGGACTGGTGGGGCGTCGTGCTGGACGCCCCGGACGTGGCCGTGCTCACGCGCTTCTACTCCGAGCTGCGCGGCTGGCCGGTCTGGAAGCAGGACGCCGAGGGCTCGGCCCTGGACCTCGGCGAGGGCGTGGCCTACCTGACCATCCAGCACAACCCGGACTACGTGCGCCCGGTGTGGCCCGCAACGCCCGGACACCAGCAGATGATGCTGCACCTGGACTTCGAGGTCACGGACCTCGACGAGGCGGTCGCCAGGGCGCTGGCCTTGGGGGCAGAGCTGCCCGAGCACCAGCCACAGGAGGACGTGCGGGTGCTTCTCGACCCTGCCGGCCACCCCTTCTGCCTCTACACCTGACCGACGCCGGCCGCCCGACCTGGCACCATGACCGGATGCCGGGTCACCGTGTCGTCGCGCTGCTCGGCGCACTGCTGCTCCTGGTGTCCTGCTCGGCGTCCTCCCGGTCGGACGAGCCGCCGCCCTCCTCGTGCCCCGCACTGCACTTCGACGACGTGCGCGGGCCGGTGCCGTCGTACGTCTCCGCGCCGCTCGCGGCGTTCCCCAACGACCAGGCGCTGTGCCGAGGACTCTGGCTGCCGACGGCGGACCGCTGGCTGGTGCCGCAGGGGCTGGCGCTGGACGGTCGGACGGCGTGGGTGAGCGGCTACCGCTGGCGGAAGTCGTACGGCGACCGCCCCTGCCGGCTGCTGCACGTCGACCTGCTCACAGGGCGGCTGCTCGCGTCCGCCGACCGGCTCACCGGGTCCGTGGGGGACCGTGGCGCGACGTTCTGCCGGCACGGCGGCGCGCTGTCGTCGGACCGGCACGGACTCTGGCTGGCGGAGGCGGACCGGCTGTGGCTGGTCGACCCGGCGCGGGTCGGCACCGGGCACGAGGTGCTGCGCGTGTGGCGCACCGAGCGCCCGGTCCGCGGCTCGGCCTTCGTCGACGGCTCGCGCGCGGAGATCGCGCTGGTGTCGTTCTCCGACCGGCACGCCGGCCGCACCCGGTGGTACTCCTTCGACGACCTGCTGGCGGACGGCGTCACCACGCTGGTCGCCGGGCGCCCGACGCGTGCCGACCAGGCCGGGGCGACGCGGACCACCTCGGCGGTCCGTCGGGTGCAGGGCACCACGCGCGGGCCCGGGGGAGTGTGGTCGACGTCCTCGACCTCGACGTGCGGCATGCTCGTGACCCCGGGAGGCCGGCGGGTGGCGTTCGCGCCCGGGGCCGAGGACCTGGAGTTCGACGGCCGGGGCCGGGTGTGGGCGGTCCTGGAGTCCGGCGCCCGGAGCTACCAGCGCGACGGGCGCCCGCTCGTGCCGATGCTGGCCCGCTTCGACGCGCGCTCGCTGCTCTCCGGCCCGGACACGACCTGCTCCTGGTAGCCCGGTCGGGCCCCCACGCGGTTCAGGAGGAGCGGCGCGCCGCCTTCTCGTCGTACATCGCGGCGTCGGCACGGTCGAGCAGGGCGGCGGGGGAGTCGGCCGGCCCGAGGCCGCGGGAGGTCCCCACCGAGGCGCCGAGCCGGACCACCCGGCCGTCCGGCAGCTCCACGGGGCCGTTCAGCGCCGCGCGCACCCGGTCGGCCACCTCGGTGAGCCCGTCCTCGTCGCCGATCCCGTCCTCCACGAGCACCACGAACTCGTCGCCGCCGAGCCGCGCCACGAGGTCGGTGGCCCGCACGGAGCCGAGCAGCCGGTCGGTCACCTTGCGGAGCAGGGCGTCCCCGGCGGCGTGGCCGAGCGTGTCGTTGACCTGCTTGAACCCGTCGAGGTCCACGAACAGCACGCCCGGCGCGGTGATCGAGCGGTCCATCCGGGCGAAGGCCCGGTCCAGGGACTCCAGGAACAGCGACCGGTTCGGCAGCCCGGTCAGCGGGTCCCGGGTCGCGGCGTGCGCCAGCGCTCCGGCGGCCCGTCGCAGCTCCAGCAGGCGCACGGTCGCCGCGGCCAGGTCGCGCAGCCGCTCGATCTGCAGCCGGGTCAGCTGCGAGGCCTCGGGGGCGAACGCGCACAGCGTCCCGACGACCTGGTCGTCCCCGACGATCAGCGGCGCGGCGACGTACAGCCGGATGTTCGCCAGCTCGCCGGTGACGTGCGGGTTGTCGGCGAAGACCGCGTCCAACGACGCGTCCGGCGTGTAGGTGACGTCCCGCGACAGGATGCTGTAGCCGCACATCGACTCGTCGCGGTGCACCTCGGTGGGCTCGGCGCCGTACGTCGAGGCCTGCCACTGCCGGTCCCGGTCGATGAGGTTCAGCACGGCGGTCGGGGTCCCGCAGATGTACGACGCGAGGCGGGTCAGCCCGTCGAGCTCGGCGTCCTGGGGACGGTCGAGGACGTCGAGCCCGTGCAGCACCGCGAGCCGCTGCTCCTCGTTGCTGGGGCGCGGCCAGGACGAGGAGGGGGTCACGGCTGAGAGTGTGTCAGGTTCTCGGCCTCGTGAGCGCCGTGACAGCCTCCTCGAACAGCCGGGTGTGCAGCGCGACGTCGGCCGCCGACGTGTCGGGACACATCAGGGCCATGTTGTGGAACGGCGTGATCAGCACGCCCCGGTTGGCCATGAACAGGTGGAGGTACTCGTCGAGCTCGTCGTCGGCCGCCGCCGCGGAGTCGCTGCCGGTGCGCGGGGCGGGGGCGGCGAACCGGTACTCCGCCCGGGCCCCGAGCTGCTGCACCGTCCACGGGACGCCGGTGCGGTCGAGGGTGGCCTGGACGCCGGCGGTGAAGTCGCCGGCCAGCGCGACCATCCGCTCGAAGGCGGTCTCGGTGAGCACGTGCTCGAGGGTGGCCCGCATGGCGGTGACCGAAAGTGCGCTGCCGGCCAGCGTCCCGCCGACCCCGCCGACGTCGACGAGGTCCGCGTCGTCGCGGGACATGGCGGCCGCCGCGACCTCGCGGGTCAGGCCGTAGGCGCCGCTGGGGATCCCGCCGCCGATGCTCTTGCCGATCACGAACAGGTCCGGCTGCAGGTCCCACAGCGCGGTCGCGCCACCCGGACCGGCCGAGAACGTGTGCGTCTCGTCGATCATCAGCAGGGCGCCGTACCGCGTCGCCAGCTCGCGCAGGCCCGACAGGAACCCGGGCTCGGGCAGCACGATGCCGATGTTGGTCAGCGCCGGCTCGGTGAGGATCGCGGCCACGTCGCCCGCCCGCAGCTGCTCCTCGACGCCGGCGAGGTCGTTGAACTCCGCGACCCGCGTCGTCTCGGACAGCGCGACGGGTGCACCCACCAGGCCCTCCCGGGCGACCGCCTGCCCCGCCGGGCCCGGGACGGCGAACGCCTCGTCGACCGAGCCGTGGTAGCAGTAGGCGAAGGTCAGGATCTTCGGCCTCCCGGTGACCAGCCGGGCGATGCGGATCGCCCACCGGTTCGCGTCGGTCGCGGTGAGCGTGAACGACCACAGCGGCAGCCCGAAGCGGCGGGCCAGCTCGGCGCCGACCCACTCGGCGTCGGCGGTCGGCAGCATCGTGGTGATCCCGCCGAGGTCCCGCATCCGCGCGGTGACCGCCTCGACGGTCGCCCCCGGGCTGTGCCCGGCCATCGCGCCGGTGTCGCCCATCGCGAAGTCGACGTACTCCTGGCCGTCCACGTCGACCACCCGGTTGCCCCGCGCCCGGTCCAGGTAGAGCGGGAAGCCGCCGCTCCACATGTTCATCCAGGTCATCGGCACCCGGCCGAACAGGTGGTCGGCGCGGGCGTACTGCTCGGCGGAGCGCGGGTGCGTGCGGGTGTACGTCGCCCGCTCGACGTCGAGCAGCGCGACGAGCCGGGCACGGTCCAGGTCGTGGGGGGCCATGCCCGGACGCTCTCGCCTCCGGGGCCGCTCGTCAAGCCCGGCGCGCAGGGACCGGCCTTGACCGTGTGACTTAGGCTTGCCTAACCCGCCGTCCCGCCGAGGAGTCCCATGCCCGAGCCCCGCCGCCGCCGCACCGCCTTCGCCGCCACCGTGCTGCGCACCGAGCGGTTGTCCGGCTCGCTCGTCCGCCTGGTCGTGGGCGGTCCCGGCCTGGTGGGCTTCACGCCCTCGGAGAGCACCGACTCCTACGTCAAGGTGCTGTTCGTGCACCCGGACGTGCCGCGGCCGCTGCTCCGCACCGAGGACGGCCGGGTCGACGTCGACGGGATCCGCGACGCCGGACCGGCCGAGCAGGCGCCGCGGCTTCGGTCCTACACCGTCCGGGCGTACGACGCAGCCGCCCGCGAGCTCACCCTCGACTTCGTCGTGCACGGCGACGAGGGGCTGGCCGGACCGTGGGCGGCGGCCGCCCGTCCCGGCGACGAGATCGCGTTCATGGGGCCCGGCGGCGGCTACGCCCCCGACCCGGACGCGGGCTGGCACCTGCTCGCCGGGGACGCCAGCGCCCTGCCGGCGATCGCGGTCGCGCTCGAGCGGCTCCCGAGGGACGCCCGCGGCCACGCCGTCGTCGAGGTGCACGACGCGGACGACGAGGTCGTGCTGGCCGGCCCGGACGGGGTCGCGGTGACCTGGGTGCACCAGGGCGACGCCCGCCCCGGCACCCGGCTGGTCGAGGCGGTGCGGGACGTCGCCTGGGCCGGGGACGACGTGCACGCGTTCGTGCACGGCGAGGCCGCGGCGGTCAAGGAGCTGCGGCGCTACCTGCGGGTGGACCGGGCGCTCGGCCTCGACCGGCTCTCCATCTCCGGCTACTGGCGGCTCGGCGTCGACGACGAGGGATGGCGCGCCTCGAAGCGGGAGTGGAACGCCGCGATCGAGGAGTCCGAGGCCGTCGTCGCCTGAGCGACTCCCGGCGCGTCCTGCTCAGGATACGAACGTCGCCGATGATCACAGCGTGCAGTCTGGTCGTGGACAGGTCGCGGAGAGCCGGGTGCGCATGGTCGCCCAGCCCCAGAGCGTGCCGGCCGTGCGACGGTTCGTCGACGACGCGCTCACCACCTGGGGCTGTCTCGACCTGATCGACGACGTCAGCCTGTCGGTGACCGAGCTCGCCACCAACGCGACGCTGCACAGCCGCAGCAACTTCTTCGACGTCGAGCTGCGCTCGGACCCGTACGCCGTCCGGGTCGCGGTCGTGGACACCGGTGACATGTCCGCGGAGTCGATCGCGCTGCGCGCCGACGTCGGCCACCACCCCGACGTCACCGGCGACCTCGACCTGGAGTCGATGACCGGGCGGGGGCTGTTCATCGTCTCCTCGCTGGCCAGCAGCTGGGGCATCGACGACCTGCCGGGCGGCACCCGGGTGTGGGCCGACTTCGCGACCGGCGGCCGCCCGGATGGTGACCAGGGCGCCGTCTCCTCGCAGCCGCTGCTGTCCGGGTGGGGACGACCGGACCCACGCCTCGAGGTGGACACCGTGGTGATCCGGCTCGACGGCTGCCCGCCCGGCCTGCTGCTCGCGCACGACGACAACCTCGCGGACATCGCGCGCGAGCTGCGGCTGTACGGCGCCAGCCACGCCGACCCCGAGGCGTCCCGGTCGGCCGAGGAGGTCGTCGAGATCGTGCTGCTGTCCGCGCTGTCGTGGGACGCCGCGCGGGTGCTCGCGAAGCAGGCTGCCCGGGACGGGCGCCCCCTCGTCGACGTGGCGATCGCGAGCAACCCCGTGGAGCTGCCCCGGCGGGTCGCGGTGCTGCGCCGGGCCCTGCTGCGCGCCGAGGCGATGGCCGAGCAGGGCCTGCTGATGACGATGCCCGCCCCGGCAGCGGTCCAGGAGTGGCGGGACTGGGCCGAGGTCGAGATGGTCGAGCAGGCGTGCACCGGCCGGGCGCCGCGGTCGTTCGCCGGGCACCGCGAGGGCCTCGTCTAGACGCCCGCGGCCCCCTCCAGCGCGACGACCTCGTCGTCGAGGTGGGTGAGCAGCCGCTGCAGGCGCGGCACCGTGCGACGGCAGCCGGTCAGCCCGAAGCCCAGGTTCCCGGCGTAGGACGTGCAGGTGATGTTCAGACCCATCCCGTGGATCGGGATCGAGAGCGGGTACATGCCCTCGAGCCGGGCGCCGTTGGAGTGCAACGGCTCCTCAGGGCCGGGGACGTTGGAGATGATCAGGTTGAACGGCGGCCGGGCGACCCCGTCCATCTTGAGCATCGGGCCGAGGACCGCGGGGGCCAGGCCGAGCGCGCTCATCGCCAGGATCTGCGCCGGCGTCATCGCACCGAGCGCCTCCTTGCCCGAGACCATCGAGTCGTGGACCGACTGCAGGCGGTCGGCGGGGTCCGCCTGGTCGGTGCCCAGCCGGACCATCACCGAGCCCACCGAGTTGCCGCCCGACGCGGAGGCGCCCTGCGGTCCCTTGGCCTTGAGCGCGACCGGCACCATCGCCACCAGGGAGGTGTCCGGCAGCGCGTCGAGCTCGTCGAGGTAGGTGCGCATGGCGCCGCTGCACATCGCCAGCACGACGTCGTTGAGCGTCGTACCCGTGGCGCGGCCGATCGCCCGCAGCCGCTCCAGCGGCCAGTCCTCGGCGGCGAACCGGCGCGAGCCGGTGATCCGCTTGTTGATGATCGTGCGGGGGGCGTAGAGCGACACCGCCGAGGTCTCGTTGCGCACGCCCCGCGACAGGGTGCGGACCAGGGCACCGGGCAGCCCGGCCGCCTCGGAGCTGATCGCCAGCGCCGCCCGCAGCGCACCGAGCGGGACGGCCGACCCGGGGCCGGACTGCTCCGGCTCGCTCCGCGGCCGGCGGCGGGCGTGCTCGGCGGACCAGGTCGGCGCCATGCCCCGCTCGTCGGGGTCGGCGGACAGCACGCTCTGCATGAGCCGCATCGAGGACACGCCGTCGATCAGGGCGTGGTGCATCTTGCTGTAGACCCCGACCCGGCCGTCGCGCAGTCCCTCGATGACGTGCACCTCCCACAACGGGCGCTCGAGAGCCAGCCGGGTGCTGTGCAGCCGGCCGCACAGCTCGAGCAGCTCACGGATCCGGCCGGGCTTGGGCAGCGCGCTGTGCCGGACGTGGTACTCGATGTCGAACTTTTCGTCGTCGGTCCAGAACCACTGCCCGGCCGTCGCGACCGACCGGTGCGGCCGCTTGCGGAACAGCGGCGCCGGGTCGTCGTGGGTGAGCATGTCGTCGAACATGTCCTTGACGAACGTGCGCCCGGCACCCTCGGGCTTGCGGAACAGCTGGAGCCCCCCGACGTGCATGGGCTGGCTGCGGTTCTCGGCGAACAGGAAGCCCGCGGACGTGGGGTCCATCGGTGTGGGCATCGCTGGGGGCCCCTTTCGCTCGGAGGGTCGCGTGTGAGCGTAGCCACTCCGGGGCCCCTCACTCCGGCGGCTGGTCCTTGGTCCGGTGCAGCAGCCAGTCCCGGCCGGTGTCGATCAGCGCGTAGCGGACCGCGCCCTCGCGGCCGTGCAGCACGAACAGCATCCGCCGCTCGGTGCGGTCCTCGTCCTGCCACCAGCCCGTGTCGGCCACCGACTTGTCGGCGTCCTCGTAGGCGAGGTGGTCCAGGTCGTGGTCGCCGACCGCGACGGCGAGCCGGTCCTGGCTCGGGCTGGTCGGCACCCCCTTGGGCAGCGCCCAGGAGCGCAGCACGCCACCCTCCTCGAGCCGCGGGTCGAAGTGGTGCCGCGGCTTGTGGTGCTCGTGCAGCACGAACGCGGGCCGCCGGACGGTGTGGTCGCTCACACCACCATCCTGCCTGTCGGCGCCCCCTCGTAGGCTCGCGGTCATGGTCGACCTGTCCTCGCTGCTCGGTGACGAGGACCTGCGCCGTCGCTACGGCACGCCGACGCTGGACCGGGCGTGGGACTACGTCCGTCGCGGCAACGTGCTCTCCTGCACCCACGACCTGGACTCCGACGGCGACCTCGACGTCCGTGGCACCGTGGCCGGGTCCACCAGCGCGCCGTACACCGTGAGCCTCAGCGTCGGGTCGGACGGCGACGGCGCCTGGGTGTTCGGGCGGTGCAGCTGCCCGGTGGGGGAGGGGTGCAAGCACGCGCTCGCGGTGCTGATCACGGTGCGCGACGAGCAGGCGCGTACGTCGCCGCAGTCCGAGCGGCGCTGGGAGCGGCAGCTGTCCTCGCTGCTGGACGAGCTCGACGAGCGCGCCGTGAAGTCCCAGGAGCGCACCGACCAGCCGCTCGCGCTGCAGGTCGAGCTCAAGCCGCCGGCCCGCTCGACCGCCTACCGCGGCTGGTCGCGCGACGTGCCCAGCGCGCGCGGCACGCTGCGGATGCGGCCGATGCGCCGGGGAGCCCGGGACAACTGGGTGCGCACCGGCATCTCCTGGTCCGACGTGCCCTACCTGGACCGCAACGGTGCCCATCCGCCGGAGCAGGTGGTCGCGCTCAACGACCTGCTCTCCGGGCACCGCCTGGCCATGCGACAGCTCTACTTCGGCGCCGACGGCAACGTGGCACTGGGGTCCTTCGGGCCCGACGAGGTGTCCCTGGTCCGGCGGGCCGTCGCGGCCGGGATGCCGCTGCTGGCCGGGCCCGGGCTCTCCGCGGTGACGCTCGCCGACCCGGTGACGCTCCAGCTCGACGTCAACGCCGCGCCTGCCCGCGACGCCCAGCTGCGGCTCGGGGTCCCGCTCGACGGCGAGTGGTACGGCGCCGCCGACCTCGACGTGCTGGGCGAGGGCGGTCACGCCGTCGCGCTCTGGCTCGCCGACGGCGACCGCTGGTCGGTGACGCTGGCCGCGCTGACGGCACCGCCGGGTCCGGAGGTCCGCCGCCTGCTCAAGCGCGGCGACTCGGTGGTGGTGCCGGCCGCCGACCGCGACGACCTGGTCGCGGAGTACCTCCCCCGCCTGCAGCGGCACGTCCCGGTGATCTCCTCCGACGGGTCCGTCGACGTGCCCCGGCCGGCCGACGCGCGACTCGCGCTCACCGTGACGTGGGTGGCCGCCGACGAGGTGCGCACCGCGTGGACGTGGCGCTACCGGGTCGGCACCGACGACCGCGTCTACGCCCTGTCGGAGACCCGGGGGCTGCGCGGCGTGCGCCGTCCCGACCAGGAGCAGGAGCTGCTCGACCGGTTGGTGCTCGACGCCGAGCAGGAGCACCACCTCTGCCGCGGGCACCAGCGCGGGATGGGCCTGGAGGACGCCAGGACCTACCGCGACGCCCACGCGATCCTGTTCGCGACCGAGCTGCTGCCGGGGCTGCGCGGCCAGGTGGAGATCGACGAGATCGGCGACCAGCCGGACTACCGCGAGCTGGACGGCGTGCCCGTGATCCACTTCGTCAGCCGCGAGCGGCCCGGCCACGACCAGCTCGACCACCCCGTCGACTGGCTCGACCTCGAGATCGAGATCACCGTCGACGGCACTCCGATCGCGCTGGCCCACGTGCTGGCCGCGCTGACCACCGGCCTCGACCGGGTGATCCTGCGCAACGGCAAGCACCTGCGCATCGACCGGCCCGAGTTCGCGCACCTGCAGCGGCTCGTCGAGGCAGCCGCCGAGCTCCAGGAGCAGCCGGAGGGCGGCGTCCGCGTCGGGCACCACGACCTGGGCCTGTGGGACGAGCTGGCAGAGGTCGGCATCGTCGACGAGCAGGCCGCCCAGTGGGTGCGGGCCGCGCAGGCGCTCCGGTCTCTCGACACCCTGCCGGCCGTCGAGCCGGTCGGGCTCGAGGCCCAGCTGCGGTCCTACCAGCTGGCCGGGTTCCGCTGGCTGGCCTACCTCTGGCAGTCCGGGCTGGGCGGGATCCTGGCCGACGACATGGGGCTCGGCAAGACCATCCAGACCCTCGCGCTCGTCGCGCACGCCCGGGCGCACGGCGCCGCCCCCTTCCTCGTCGTCGCGCCCACCAGCGTGGTCGGCCTGTGGGCGAGCGAGGCGGCGCACTTCACCCCCGGCCTCGACGTCCGGGTCGTCACCGAGTCGCAGGCCCGGCGCGGGTCGTCGGTCGCCGAGGTGGCCGACGGCGCCGACGTCGTGGTGACCTCCTACACGCTCTACCGGCTCGAGGCCGCCGACTACGTCGCACTCGCCTGGGGCGGCCTGGTGCTCGACGAGGCGCAGACCGTCAAGAACCACACCGGCAAGACCTACCAGGCCGTGCGCCGGCTCGACGTACCCTTCCGGCTCGCGCTGTCCGGCACCCCGATGGAGAACCGGCTGATGGAGCTGTGGTCGCTGCTGTCGATCGTGGCGCCGGGGCTCTACCCGTGGCCGCAGCGGTTCACCGAGGCGGTCGCCAACCCGGTCGAGCGGCTCGGCGACCGTGAGGTGCTGGCCCGCTTCCGGCGCCGGATCCGGCCGTTCCTGCTGCGCCGCACCAAGGACCTGGTGGCCGCCGACCTGCCGGCCAAGCAGGAGCAGGTCCTCGAGGTGCAGCTCACCCCCCGGCACCGCACGATCTACGAGACGCACCTGCAGCGGGAGCGCCAGACGGTGCTGGGCCTGGTCGACGACTTCGACAAGCACCGGATGGCGATCTTCCGGTCGCTGACCCGGCTGCGCCAGCTCAGCCTGGACGCGGGGCTGGTCGACCCGGCCTACGACGGGGTGGGCTCGGCCAAGGTCGACGTGCTCGTGGACCACTTGCTCGAGCTCGCCGCCGAGGGGCACCGGGCGCTGGTGTTCAGCCAGTTCACGTCGTTCCTGACCCGGGTGCGTGCCCGGCTCGACCGGGAGGGCCTCTCCTCGTCCTACCTCGACGGCACCACCCGGCACCGCCCGCAGGTCGTCGACGCCTTCCGCACCGGCGACGACCCGGTCTTCCTGATCAGCCTCAAGGCCGGCGGCGTGGGGCTGACCCTGACCGAGGCCGACTACGTCTTCGTGATGGACCCGTGGTGGAACCCGGCCGTCGAGGCGCAGGCCGTGGACCGCACGCACCGGATCGGCCAGACCCGTCCGGTCAACGTCTACCGGCTGGTCGCGGCGCAGACCATCGAGGAGAAGGTGATGGAGCTCAAGGCCCGCAAGGCCGCGCTGTTCGCACAGGTGGTCGACGACGACGCGCTGATGTCGGCCCCCATCGGCGCCGACGACGTGCGGGCCCTGTTCGAGGACTGAGCCGAGGGCTGCGTAGGCTCCCGCGGATGAGCGCCTACGACACCGTGGACTGGCGGCGACGCGTGTTCGCCCTGTACTCCGACGTACGGGCGACCGCCGAGCCGGCCGCCGCCCACGACCTCTGGCGGCGGGGTCGCGACGAGCTGTTCGCCTCGCACCCGGCCACGCCGCTGCGGGAGCCGGACCGGGCGTCCTTCCGGGGCCTGCCGGTGCCGGCCTACGACCCGGCCTGGCGGTTCGAGGTCGAGGTCCGCGACGCCGCCCCGGAGCGGGTCGAGCTCGACACCGGCACCGACGGGGCGGTCCCGTTCGAGCGGCTCGGCGTCGTGGACCTCCCCGGCGTCGGCAGCCTCGACGTCTGGCGCCTCGCGTCGTACGGCGGCGGGCTGTTCGTCCCGGTCAAGGACGCGTCGGCCGGCCGGCCCGGCGGCACCTACGGCGGCGGCCGCTACCTCGTCGACACCGTCAAGGGCGCGGACCTCGGCTCGGCGGGCGGCACGCTGGTCCTCGACCTCAACTTCGCCTACAACCCGTCCTGCGCCTACGACCCGGACTGGGCCTGCCCCCTCGCGCAGCCCGGCAACACGGTGCCCGCGGAGATCCCGGTGGGGGAGCGGACCTACCCGTAGCAGGGTCCGGCACCGAGCACGGCGAGGCCGGTGAGGTCACCGGGTCCCCAGCCGGTGCGCCCGGTGTTCTCGGCGTCCATCAGCTCGCCGGCGTCGTCGACGTGGTCGAGGGGCGTCACCCCAGCACCAGCACGAACGGCTGCGAGCTGCCGCGTCGGTATGGGGCACCTTTCGGTGTTTTACTTACGGCACCCCGTCGGGCGGGTTAGCCTCGAGGACTCACCTGCACCACCTGTAACGAGATCGGGGTCGCCGCCGCGGTCCCTGGGAGACTCGGAGGAACCCGTGAGTAGATCGGTCGCTGCCGTCCGTCGTACGACCCGCCTGTTCGTCGTGCTCGTGACCTCGCTCGCCGCGATGGCCGCCTCGGCCCTGGCGTACGCCGACGGCGTCGACGTCTCGCACTGGCAGGGGTCGGTGAGCTGGACCAAGGTCAAGGCCGCCGGCATGCAGTTCGCGTTCATGAAGGCCACCGAGTCGACCACCTACACCGACACCCAGCTGGCCACGAACTGGGCCGGCACGCAGGCCGTCGGGCTCTACCGCGGCGCGTACCACTTCGCCCGGCCGAGCACGAGCGCCGGCTCCGCGGCCAAGCAGGCGGCGTACTTCGTCTCCAAGGTCGGCTCGTTCCAGAACCCCGGCACGCTGCCGCCCGTGCTCGACCTCGAGGCCAGCGGCGGATTGGGCGTCACCACCCTGCGGACCTGGACCGCGACCTGGCTCAGCGAGGTCGAGCGGCTCACCGGCCGGGTCCCGATGATCTACGTGTCCCCGGCCTTCTGGGAGCACTACCTCGGCAACAGCACGGCCTTCACCCGCTACCCGCTGTGGATCGCGCACTACGGCGTGAGCAGCCCGCGGGTCCCCGGCGGCTGGCCCACCTGGACGTTCTGGCAGCGCACCAGCAGCGGCTCGGTCAGCGGCATCTCCGGCAACGTCGACATGAACCGCTTCAACGGCACCACCGCGCAGCTCGCCACCCTGGCGATCACCACGGGCGGCTCGTCGGTGCCGGTGCCCCCGGGCCCGAGCGTCCCGGCCGCCTCGCCCACCGCGCTCACCGCGACCCCCTCCGCCACCACGGTGCCGGCGCGCGGCGCCCTGTCCATCTCGGGGTCGCTGACCCGGAGCACCGACGGCGCCCCGCTGGCGAACCTGCCCGTCGTCCTGCAGTCCCGCCCGGTCGGCAGCTCGACCTGGAAGACGCTGGGCACCGTGACCACCGACGCCAACGGTGCGTACGTCGCGGTGACCACCGTGCCGAGCGCCACCGAGTACCAGACCGTGTACGGCGGTGACGGGTCCACGCTGGCCCCGGCCACCTCGCCCCGCGCGCAGGTGCTCAACCCGGCCCCGGCGCGGGTGACGGTCTACCTGCACAAGAACAAGACCGCCAAGGTGCGCAAGGGCACCGCGGTGATGGTCTACGGCCACATCAAGACCGCTGCCGGGCCGATCACCGGAAAGTACGTCCGGTTCTACCAGCGCAAGGCCGGCACCAAGCGCTGGTCCTACGTGCGCCGTACCGCCAGCCTGTCGCCCACCGGGTGGTACTCCACGGTCGTGCGGCCGCGCCGCTCGACGACCTACAAGGCGGTCTCGTTCGCGGCCCCCGGGCTGCGCTCGAGCACCTCGAACCTGACCACCGTGCGAACCCGCTGACCCACCCACCAACCGGGTCGTCCGGTTGAGCGCGCGCCCTAGCGCCCCCGCAACCGGACGACCCGGGGTTCGCTAGGGCGTCGGCGTCGCGTCGGCGGCCGCGGGCGTGGCGTCCGGCGTGGGCTCCGACGGGGTCGGGGTCGGGGCCGACGACGCGGTCGGGGCCGGGGGCGTGGTGTCGGTCGACGTACCGGAGGGGCGCCGCCGGTGCTGCTGGTGGCGGTCGGCTCGCTGCTCGTCGCCGTCGTGGGGTCCCCGGCGGTGGGGGACGCGAGGCCCGTGGGAGTCACCCCGGTGCTCGGGCTCGCGCCGTCGGAGGGGGTGGCGGTCGGCGCGGCGGTGGGAGTGCCCGCGAGCGGGCCCTGCTCCTTCTCGATGATCCCCAGGATCTGCGTCTCGTAGGCGCTCAGCCGGGACCGGATCTCGGAGAGCGGCACCTCGGTGATGTGCGTGCCGAACGACGCGATCTCCTGCCAGAGCGCGGAGATCTGCTGCGTGCCGGCCTCGCTGAGCGGTCCGTCGAGGGTCACGAAGAGCTGGGTGGCCAGGGCGTAGGTCAGGCAGTTCACGCAGTCGGAGTTCACCGCCGCCGAGATGTTCTGCGGCACCGCGACGTGGTTGTCGCCCGTGACGAGCACGATCTGGAAGCCCACCGCGACCGCCGCGCAGTTCGTGCAGCTGGCGAACGCGTAGGCCTCGTTCTTGTTCATCGCCGGGGAGTCGTCGTCGATCCACACGAGGGCGAACGCGACGTCGTACTGCACGGTGTTGTCGGTGGTGTTCACGGCCATCGACTGGTTGTCGCCCTCGCCGGGGGCGAGCGGCTTGTCGAACGGGAAGACCCACGACTGCGGAGCGGCGGGTGCCGGGTCGGCCGGGGCCCCGGGGGCCGTGGCGGGCTGGTCGCCGGGCACCGGGGTCGCTCCGTCCGCGCCGGTGGACGGGGTGGGTGCGGAGGCGGCCTCGACGGTCGAGCCGTCGCCGCCGTCGCCGCCGTCGGTGCCGTCGCTGCCCGGGGTGCCGGAGCCGTGCGGGACCAGCACCATCGCGAGCTGGGGGTGCTCGCGGGTGGGCCGTGCGTCGCCGTCGGCCCAGCCGGTGACCAGCGTGCCGCGCTGCCCCTCGACGAGGCCGGACGGTGCCGGACGGACGGCGGCCGGCAGCGCCTGGGCGACCTGTCGCAGGGTGCCGCCCTCGTAGGGCTGGATCGGGCGGTAGGTGTCGGGGTGCGGCCACCAGGCCCAGGCCAGGCCGGCGACCAGGGCGGCGGCCACGAGGCCGGCGACGCCACGGTGCAGCGGCCGGCCCTGGGTGCGGGTGAGGACCGACCGGACGACCGAGCGGACCAGCCGGGTGAGGATCACCGCGGTGGCCAGGATCGGGAAGGTCACCGCCAGGATCGCGACGCCGCGGGCGGCGACCTCGAGGAAGTCGGCGTCGCCCCAGGCGCGTCCCAGCAGCGTGGACTGCTTGCCCAGGCCTGCCCAGGCGGTGCCCAGGATGCGGGGGAGCGTGACGACCATGGTGAACATCGAGAACGCCAGCATCGGCACCACGACCAGCACCCACAGCGTGACCACGATGCGCGCCCACGGCTTGAGCACGGTGCTCTCGGGGTGCCGCCAGCGCCAGGGCAGCACGCCGAGCAGGGTGGGCCGGATCCGGTGGAACAGGTCGGGGACGCCGGTCACGTCGGCCAGCACGTGGTAGCCGTCGAAGCGGACCAGCGGGGTGAGCTGACGGACCATCTGCAGGATCTGGGTGGCCACGACGAGCAGCAGGGCGTCGTACCCGGTGGCCCACCAGACGCCGGCGATGCCCACGGCGACGATCGCGTTGAAGTACAGGCCGCCGAGGTCGGTGCGCACCCGGCCTCCCCGGCCGAGCCGGTAGGAGTCGGTGACGTCGGTGTAGAACGCCGGCCAGACGAGGTAGACGCCGGCACCCATCACCCCGGGGGTGGCGCCGCCGCGGCGCGCGCCGGCCGCGTGCCCGAACTCGTGGAAGCCGGCCGACAGGACCGTGACCAGCACGACGAGCAGCAGCAGGCCCGGCTTGTCGAAGGCTTCGTACGTCGCGGACGCGAGCCCCTTGCGGAAGAACACCCACCAGCTGACGAACCCGAACGCCGCCATCACCGCCGTGACGACCACGGGGTGGAACAGCCGGGCGAAGGGCGAGGTGAGCCGCCGGGTCTGCTCCGGGTCGCTGACGGCGTACTTGAACCGCAGCGCCAGAAGCGGGTTGGACTTCCTGACCTCCGGCTGCGAGCCGTCCTCCTTGGCGAGCAGGCCCATCGGCCGGAGCTGCTGGTCGACCAGCGTGCGGATGTTGTCGGCGGTGACGGTCCGCCCGTAGGCAGCGCCGACCTGCGCTGCGACGGCCTCGTAGTCGCGCTGGCCGTCGACGGTCTCCAGGACGAGGTAGAGCAGCGGGGTGAGCTGGAACGTCTGCCCGTCGCCCCGGCGGGCCAGCGCCGGCGGCACGCGGTAGCCGGAGCCGACCATCTGCCCGATCAGCTCGACGCCGTCGGCGCGCACCGGCGCACCGACGACGGGACGCGACGGCGCCGCAGCGTCGTCGCGTCCCGTCGAGGAGCCCGGGAGGACCGTCATCCGGGTGCTACTGGGCGATGTCGGAGGTCTGGTCCGACGTCGCGTCGGCAGAACCGGTGATGTCCTGGTTGATGATGGCGTCCTGCTGGGAGACGGCGATCGCGTCGCTGCCGACCGAGCCCACGTTGGCGCCGACGGCCGCGTCGATCGGGGCGGCCACGTTGGCGTTCGCCGCGACCGCGCCGTTGATCGGGGCGGCCACGTCGGCGTTGGCGTCCACGTTCACGTCCACGTTGAGCAGGTTCCCGTCGAGCAGGCTGCCCGCGCCGCCCGCGGCACTGCCCACAGCACCGCCCAGGCCACCGGTCGCGTCGCCCACGGCTCCGCCGGTCGCGTCGCCGACTGTGCCGCCGGTCGCGTCACCCACGGCTCCGCCGGCCGTCTCGCCGACCGCACCGGTGGCGCCGTCGACCGCACCACCGAGAGCGTCGCCGAGGGGCGTGGTGGTGCCGGCGGTCGAGACGTCGGCCGGGGCCGCGGCGGGCGCGGTCGCGTCGGCGGGAGCGGTGCTGGTGTCGTTGCCCTGGTCGAGGGCGCTGTCCTGCACGGCGTGCGCGCTGGCGTCGGCGTCGAGGCCCTGGTTGATGATCACGCCCTGGTCGCTGAGGGCCTGGGCGGTGGAGTCCACCGAGAGCACGTTCGCGCCCACCGCGGCGTCGATCGGCGCGGCCACGTTGGCGTTGGCGGCGACGGCGAGGTCGATGGGGGCGGCGGCGTCGATCGCGAGGTTGATGTCCGCGTTGAGGTCGAGGATCGACACGACTTCCTTGTCCGGAAGCGCGGTCGCCCCCTGGGCGTCGAGCTCCTCGGCCGAGAGGCCGACGTCGGGCTGGTTGGCGTTCATCGGGTTCTCCGTTTCCGGCGCGCGGTGCACGCGCACGACCTGGTGGGTGGAGGCGCGTGTACCCGGACGGCAGAGCGACAAACCCCCTTGAATTACAGGGGAAACGGCACAGCTCCCGGTCGTGGGCGCTCGTTGTGCACCGTGCACAACCGGCTCCGACCGTGAGACGTCGGCCCTGTCTTCTCAAGTCCGTCCCGCGCGGGTCCGATGCTCCAGGAGTCACACCGGAGGGCTTGGGAGGGCTTTTCAATGCGGATCCGCGCCGTCGCGCGCCTGGTCGTCGTCTCGCTGGCGGCGGCCGGAGCGCTGGTCCTGGTGCACCCCGCCGTCGCGGACTCCGAGAACGGCGGGCCGGTGTCGGTGGCGGGCGCGTCAGGCACCCTGGCCCACCCCGGCGAGCTGGGCCCCGTGCACATCGACCCGGTGCCGCACGACGTGAGTCTCTCCGACCCGGTCGACACCGTCTCGCTCCTCGAGAAGGCCGGCGTCGTCGGCGCCCGGCTCGCCGCCGCGGACCAGCCGATGACGGTGGGGGCGACCGCGCCGCTGGGCACTCCCGGGATCAGCTCGCTCGGCAGCCACGTCACGCCGTCCTGCACGAGCAGCGACGCGGACCGGGTGCAGGTGCTCTACGTGCACGAGGCCACCACGACCTCCCGCTACACCCAGGTGCTGCCGCTGATCCGCAACGAGGTCGCCAACGTCGACGACGTGTTCGCGGTCTCGGCCGAGCAGACCGGGGGCGGGCGACGGGTCCGCTGGGTGCACACCGCGGACTGCCTGCCCGTCGTCCTCGACGTGGCGGTCCCGGCCGGCGCGCTCGGGCCCGACTTCTGGGACACCATCGACGCTCTGCAGGCGCAGGGCTACGACCGCGCGGACCGCAAGTACATGGTCTTCGCCGACACGAACCAGTTCTGCGGCATCGGCACGGTGTACGACGACGACCGTCTCGTCGGCAACCTGAACGACGGGCGGGCGGCGTCGTACGCCCGGATCGACGCGAACTGCTGGTCCTCCGGGCACTCGGTGCCGGCGCACGAGCTGACCCACAACCTGGGCGGGGTGCTGCCGGGTGCGCCGCACGCGACGGCCAACGGGCACTGCTGGGACGAGTCCGACCTCCTGTGCTACGACGACGGATCAGGCGTGCCCATGCAGCGCGTCTGCCCGTCCTCGCAGGAGCAGCTCCTCGACTGCAACCACGACGACTACTTCAGCACCGACCCGGTGCCGGGGTCGTACCTCGCCACGCGCTGGAACACCGCCAGCTCGAGCTTCCTGGACACGGTGCCCGGTCCCGTCGTCGCCCCGAGCGTGCCGGCCCCGAGCGCCCCGGCGCCCGCCGTGCCCGACGCCCCGCGCGTGCCGACTCCGGCGTCCCCGGTCCCGGTCGGCACCGCGTGGTCCGTGCCGACGGTGAGCCGGGACACCGTGCACGCGACCCTGCTCGCCGCAGGCGCTCCCCCAGCCGGGCACGAGCGTCCACCTCCAGGCCCGGTGGGCCGGCAGCACCCGGTGGGTCGAGGTGCGGCGGCTGACGACCGACAGCCGTGGTACGGCGAGTGCGCCCGCGTCGTACGCCACCGCCGGGGTGGTGCGGTTCGTCCTCGACGGCGACGCCGCGCGCAGCGGCTCGGCGTCCGCGGCCGTGCGGGTCAGGGTGTCCACCCGGGTCTCCGGCACCGCCGGGCGTCGCCGGGTCGCGGCCACGCTGCACACCGTCGGGGGCCGGGGGATCGTCCGCGCCGTCCTCGTCCTCCAGCGACGGGACCCGGCCAGCGGCCGGTGGTCCGCCGTGGCGCGGCAGCGGACCGACGCCCGCGGAGCGGCGGTGCGACGAGTCGTCCTCACCCGCGGGACCACCTTCCGGTGGGTGTTCGGCGGCGAGGTGCTGCACGCGCCGGCCGCGAGCCCGGCGCTCCGGGTCCGGCCCTGAAGGTGCGCGGGTGAAATACAGCGGTCGGCACCGGTGTTCTCCGCGGGACAGGTCCTGTCCCCTCCCGCAAGGAGCACCCCTCCGCATGAGCCAGCTGTTCACCCCGATCCGCCTGCGCGACCTCGAGATCCGCAACCGTGTCTGGGTCTCGCCGATGTGCCAGTACTCCGCCCGGGACGGTGTGCCCAACCAGTGGCACCTGGTGCACCTCGGGTCGCTGGCCCGGGGCGGTGCCGGCCTGGTGATCACCGAGGCGACCGCCGTCGTGCCGGAGGGGCGCATCTCCCCGGCGGACACCGGGATCTGGAACGACGAGCAGCAGGCCGAGTGGGCCCCGATCGTCGACTTCCTGCACGACCAGGGAGCGAGTGCCGGCATCCAGCTCGCGCACGCCGGCCGCAAGGCCTCGAGCCAGGTCCCGTGGGAGGGACGCGGGGCGGTCGCGGACGACGCCGGTGGCTGGCAGCCCGTCGCCCCCTCCGCGGTGGGCTTCCCGGGGCTGCGCGAGGACCCGGCCGAGCTCTCCGGCGCCGGCATCGCCGCGGTCGTGGAGGCCTTCGCCGCGGCAGCCCGCCGGTCCGTCGCGGCCGGCTTCGACCTGGTCGAGCTGCACGCCGCGCACGGCTACCTGCTGCACGAGTTCCTGTCCCCGCTGTCGAACCACCGTGCGGACGCGTACGGCGGCTCCTTCGAGAACCGGGCCCGCCTGCTGCTCGAGGTCGTGGACGCCGTCCGGGCCGCCGTGCCTGACACGCTGCCGGTGGTCGTGCGGATCTCCGGCACGGACTGGACCGAGGGTGGCTGGACGATCGAGGACTCGGTGCGGCTGACCGGGCTGCTGCGCGAGCACGGGGTCGACCTCGTCGACGTCTCCAGCGGGGGCAACGTCGCCGACGCGCCGATCCCGGTGGGCCCCGGCTACCAGGTGGACCTGGCCCGGCGGGTGCGCGCCGAGGGCGGGCTGCCCAGCGGCGCGGTGGGTCTGATCACCGAGCCGAAGCAGGCCGAGGAGATCGTCGCCTCCGGCCAGGCCGACGTGGTGCTGCTGGCCCGCGCGGTGCTCCGCGACCCGCACTGGCCGCTGCGCGCCGCGCACGAGCTGGGCGTGTCCGTCGGTGAGGGCGTGGAGTGGCCGCCGCAGTACGCCCGGGCCGCGCTCGGCTGAGCCTCACAGGTGGGGCAGCACCTGCTCCGCGACGAGGTCGAGCTGCTCGAGGTCGGTGAGGTCGAGGACCTGCAGGTAGGCGCGGGAGGACCCGGCCTCGGCGTACGCGCCGAGGCGGTCCACCACCTCCTGCGGGGTCCCGGCCAGGCCGTCCTCGCGCAGCTCGCCGACCTCGCGGCCGATCGCGGCCGCGCGGCGGGCCAGCTCGGCCTCGTCGCGTCCCACGCACAGCACGAGCGCGTTGGAGTACGCCAGCTCGTCGGCGTCACGTCCCGCGCTCTCGCAGGCCTCCCGCACCCGGGCGACCAGCTCCCGGGTGGTCCCTACCGACGCGAACGGCACGTTGAACTCGTCGGCGTAGCGCGCGGCCAGCGCCGGCGTGCGGCGCTTGCCGCGCCCGCCGATGATCACCGGCGGGCGCGGTGACTGCACCGGCTTGGGCAGCGCGGGGGGAGTCGAGGAGCCGGTAGTGCACCCCGGCGTGGCTGAACGTCTCGCCCACCGGCGTGGTCCACAGGCCGGTGACCACCGCCAGCGTCTCCTCCAACCGGTCGAAGCGCTCGCCGGCCTCCGGGAACGGGATGCCGTACGCCGCGTGCTCGGCCTCGAACCAGCCGGCCCCGAGTCCCAGCTCGACGCGGCCGCCGCTCATCTGGTCGACCTGGGCCACCGAGATCGCGAGCGGGCCGGGCAGCCGGAAGGTCGCCGACGTCATCAGCGTGCCGAGCCGGATCGTCGAGGTGTCGCGGGCCAGCCCGGCCAGCGTCAGCCACGCGTCCGTCGGCCCGGGCAGGCCGTCGCCACCCATCGCGAGGTAGTGGTCGGAGCGGAAGAACGCGTCGAAGCCGAGCTCCTCGGCCCGGCGCGCGACGGCCAGCAGGTCGTCGTACGTCGCACCCTGCTGCGGCTCGGTGAACACCCGGAGATCCATGCGTCCACTGTGACACCCCGGGAGACACTCCGCCCATCGGTAGGCATAAAGTGGAGTAAACCAGTAGACTAACGTTAGAAGCACGACGGCGGTCTCCGCCGGACCACCCAGGAGGGGCTTGATGAGCGCAGTGATCGGGTACGCGCCCGGTGCGTACGACCTGTTCCACGTGGGACATCTCAACGTGCTGCGGCAGGCGCGCCAGCACTGCGACGTCCTGGTGGCCGGCGTGGTGGCCGACGAGGTCTGCGAGCTCACCAAGGGCGTGCGGCCCTTGGTCCCGCTCGAGGAGCGCCTCGACATCGTCGCGAGCATCGGCATCGTCGACGAGGTGTACGCCGAGACCACCACCGACAAGCTCGACGCCTGGCAGGACGTGCGCTTCACCCGGATCTTCAAGGGCGACGACTGGCGCGGCACGCCCAAGGGCCGCGCGCTCGAGGAGCGGCTCGGTGCCGTCGGCGTCGAGGTCGTCTACTTCCCCTACACGATGCACACCTCCAGCACGATGCTGCGCCGGGCCGTGCGGTCCCGTGCGGCTGCCCCGTCCCTGACCGTCCCCGCGATGGCCTGATGGCGTCCCCGGTCCTGGTCGCCGACGGGTGCGACGTCGACGACCACGGGATCACCCTGCCCTCGTCAATCGACGGCGTCGTCACGGTGTCGCTCGACGGTCGGTACATCTGGTCGTTCCGGCCGCGTCGGGACGCCCTGCCCGGGCCGCGCGGCCCGGTGGTCGCCTGGCCCGCGTTCCTGCGTCCGCACCTGCGGGGCACCACCCGGCTCACCCTCGCCGAGCCCGGCTCCGGCCGCACGTACGTCGACCGCGAGGTCGTCCTCGGGGACGGCGGCGCCGACCGCATCGCGGTGGTCGACGTGCACGGCCACCCGCTGGCCGTGAACAAGGTCGGCAACCTGACCCGGGTGTTCTCCGAGACCGACGACGACGCCCGCCGGGAGATCCTCCGCGGCACGGCCCTGGTGCTCGAGGACCTGCGCGAGCACGGGGGAGCCGAGGCGTTCCTCAACTACGGCTGCCTGCTCGGCGCGATCCGCAGCGGCCGGATGATCGGCACCGACTGCGACGCCGACCTCTGCTACCTGAGCGAGCAGACGCACCCGGCCGACGTGATCCTCGAGTCCTACCGGCTGGAGCGCGCGATGACCGCCCGCGGATGGCCCACCGTGCGGATGTCCGGCGGCGACTTCAAGGTGCTGCTGCGGCTTGCGGACGGCCGCACCTGCTACGTCGACGTGTTCGTGGCGTTCTACACCGAGGGCACCTACTACCAGCTCGGCAACCGCAGCGGCCGGCTGCCGCGATCGGCCGTGCTGCCGACGTCGACGGTGGTCCTCGAGGGCGTCGAGATGCCCGCGCCGGCGGACCCCGAGGCGATGCTGGCGTTCGTCTACGGCCCCGGTTGGCGGGTGCCGGACCCCTCGTTCAAGTTCGCCGACCCGGCGCGCGGGGTGCGCCGGCTCGACGGGTGGCTGCGCGGCTACCGGGACGAGCTGCCGGCCTGGAACGCGTTCTTCCGCAGCGCGGAGGCGGCCGAGGTGCCCCGCAGGCGCTCCGGCTTCGCCCGGTGGGTGGCCCTGCGGGTGCTGCTCGGTGACACGCTCGTGGAGCTCGGCTCGGGCACCGGGCGCGACGCCGCCTACTTCGCGCGCCGCGGCCACCGGGTGCAGGCCTACGACATCTCCCCGGACGCCCGGCGGGCGACCCAGCGTCGGCTGCGCAGGAGCGACGACGAGGCCGCCGTACGACGGCTGATGCTGGACGAGCTGCGCACCGTCGCGGTGACCGGTGCCGAGATCGGGCTGCTCGCGGGCCGGCGGCACGTGTACGCGCGCGGCCTGGTGGGCTGCCTCGGGGCCGAGGCCCGCCGCAACCTGTGGCGGCTGGCCCGGATGGCCCTGGACGGCGACCGCGGCTGCCTGTTCCTGGAGTTCTCCGCGACCCGGCCCGACCTGCCCGACGCGCTCGCGCCCGCCGGCCTGAACCGCCGGGTGGACGCCGACACCGTGGTCGCCGAGCTCGAGGCGTGCGGCGCCCGCGTCGACCTGCGCGTCGAGCGCCCGGGCACCGACCTCCTCGACCGGCCCGACCCCTGGACCTGCCGGCTGCAGGTTACCTTCCCGAGCACTGGAGCGAACCGCCATGTCTGACCTCAGGACCACCGTCGACCGGGTCCGCACCCGGGGGGCGCGGCTGCGCGGCGCCCGCGGCGCGAGCGTGCGCGCCCGGCTGCGCGAGCTCGAGGCCGAGGTGCAGGAGAACCGCCGGCTGAACCGCCGGGTCGCCGAGCTCACCGACCTGGTCACCGAGCTGGTCGTGCCGCTGGCCCGCCGCGACGACGCCGCGGTCGACGCCGTCCTCGAGCGCTACCGCTCGATGATCTAGCCGGACGTGCTGCCGGCCGATGAGTTCCGGCCGTCCGGGAGGTCTGACCCTGCATGACGCTGACCACCTGCCACGTGACGATCTCGCTCGACGGCTTCCTCGCCGGACCCGACCAGAGCCTGGACCATCCCCTGGGCGTGGGCGGCCTGGCCCTGCACGAGTGGCACTTCGACGCGGACGAGAAGGGGCACGCCGCCGACATCGCCGCCCGGGACGACCTGCTGAAGCAGCGCGGCGCCTACGTGATGGGGCGCAACATGTTCGGCCCGGTCCGCGGCTCCTGGGACGGGGACTGGCGCGGCTGGTGGGGCGACGAGCCGCCGTACCACGCACCGGTCTTCGTGCTCACCCACCACCCGCGGGAGTCCGTCGAGATGGCCGGCGGCACGACCTTCCACTTCGTCACCGAGGGCTTCGAGGCCGCGCACGCCCGGGCCAGGGAGGCCGCCGGTGACCTCGACGTCGCGATCGCCGGTGGCGCGTCGACGGTGCGCCAGGCCCTGGCCGCGGGCGTCGTTGACGAGATCACCCTGGACATCGCGCCGGTGCTGCTCGGCGCGGGGGAGCGGCTGCTCGAAGGCGTCGCGGACCCCGGTCTCGTGCCGCTCGAGGTGACCGGCTCGCCGCTCGCCACGCACGTGCGCTACCGGGTCGGGCGCTGACGCGGCCTCAGCCCTCGCGGTCCGCCCGGGCCGGGTAGGGCACCTCGACCCGCCAGTCGCCGGCGTCCTGCGTGACGGCGGCGTACGTCGCGTCCGCCACCCGGTCCGGGTCGAAGACGGTGCCCCGCTCCAGGGTGCCGTTGACCGTCAGCGTCACCGCCCGGACACCCTCGTCGCGCAGCGTGGCGTCGACGCTGCGCATCAGGTTGCGCAGCCCGGCCTTCTGCACGCCGAGGCTGGCCGCCTCGTGCCAGGGACGGTCGGCGGCCATGCTCCCGGTGGCGACCACCCGGCCGCCGCTGCGCAGGAACGGCCGGGCCGCCTGCACCAGGGTGAGCAGCGGGGCGACCCCGAGCCGGACGTCGGCGAGCAGCTCGTCGGGCGACAGGGACAGCGGGTCCTTGTGGGTGAACGCGCTGGGGTTGAAGTGCAGCACGTCGAGGTGCCCGGCGTGCGCGCCGAACCGCTCCACCGCCGCCCGCAGCGCGTCCTCGTCGGTGACGTCCAGCGCGCTCCAGCCGGTCGTCACGCCCTCGGCCTGCAGGGCCTCGCCCAGGGCGGTCAGGCGGTCGGCGGACCGGGAGACCAGCGCGACGTCGTACCCCTCCCGGCCGAACCGCCGCGCGACCGACGCCCCGACCCCGGGCCCGGCACCCACCACCAGCAGCACGGGATTGCTCATCCCCGGACCCTAGACGCAGGACATGATGGGGTCCATGACCCTGCGCGCGTGGGTGCTGCACGTCGACCTCGACCAGTTCATCGCTGCCGTCGAGGTGCTGCGCCGCCCCGAGCTGGCCGGCCTCCCGGTGGTCGTCGGCGGGCGCGGCGACCCGACCGAGCGCGGGGTGGTGTCCACCGCGTCCTACGAGGCACGGGCGTTCGGCGTCGGCTCGGGCATGCCGCTGCGCACGGCGGCCCGCAAGTGTCCCGACGCGGTGTTCCTCGCCGTCGACCACGCGGCCTACGACGCGGCCTCCGTGCAGGTGATGGACACCCTGCGGTCCTTCGACGTGCCGGTGGAGGTGCTCGGCTGGGACGAGGCGTTCCTCGCGGTGACCACCGAGGACCCGGTCGGGTTCGCCCAGGAGGTCCGCGCCGCCGTCCTGGAGCGCACCGGCCTGCACTGCTCGATCGGTATCGGGGACAACAAGCTGCAGGCCAAGATCGCCACCGACTTCGGCAAGCCGCGCGGCGTCTTCACGATCACCGGCGAGACCTGGTTCGAGCAGATGGGACAGCGCCCGACGGAGGCGCTGTGGGGCATCGGCCGCAAGACCGCCAAGAAGCTCGCCGAGCTGGGCATCGCCACGGTGGCCGACCTGGCCGGCACGGACACCGTGCTGCTGGCCGACCGGCTCGGGCCGACGATGGGGCCGTGGTACCGCCGGCTCGGGCGGGGCGTCGACTCCTCGCCGGTGGACGCGACGCCGTACGTCGCCCGCGGGCACGGCCGGGAGACGACGTTCCAGGAGAACCAGTCCGACTGGGCCGCCGTCGCCGACGCCGTACGCGTGCTCGCCGGGCAGGTCACCCGGGACATCGCCGCGGAGGGACGCGCAGCCGTGCGGGTCGGGATGAAGCTGCGCTACGCGCCGTTCGAGACCCGGACCCGCTCGTTGACGCTGGCCGCACCGACCTCGGAGGAGGGCGTGATCGCCGCGGCGGCCCTCGAGCTGCTCGGCCGGTTCGACCACGAGCGGGCGGTCCGGCTGGTCGGCGTGCGCGCGGAGATGGAGCCGCCCCCGACGTGACCGCCCTCGCGGAACGTCGGCGGAAGACCTAGGCCGGGGTGTCCACCAGCTCCTGGGCGCCCTGCTCGGAGTCGGCCGCGGGGGCCGATCCCCACAGGTGCCGGCCGTTGGACTCGCGGGTGAAGTAGATCGACACCGCACCGACGACCCCGGTCGCGATCAGGTAGTACGCCGGCCAGTTCAGGTCGCCGGTCGCGCTCACGAGCGAGCCGACGATCACCGACGTCGTACCTCCGAAGAGGGAGACCGAGATGTTGAACGCGATCGACAGCGCACCGCCCCGGACCCGCGTCGGGAACAGCGACGGCAGGGTGGAGGGCATCGTCGCGCTGAAGCAGATCAGCAGGATGCCCATGATCAGCAGGCCGAGGAAGATCGTCACGCCGGTCTGCGCGCGGATCAGCAGCACGGCGGGCAGCGAGAGGACGATCAGCCCGATCGAGCCGAACCACACGATCGGCTTGCGGCCGATCCGGTCGGTGAGCCGGCCGAGCAGCGGGATCGTGACCAGCGCCACCACCATCACCACGATCTGCAGGACCTGCGACGTGGTCTCCGAGACGCTGGAGCCGCCCTGCACGTCCGGCAGCGTCGTGGTGACGTAGGTCGGCATGTAGGAGGTCAGCATGTAGTTGGTGACGTTCCAGGCCAGCACCAGGCCGATGCACACGAGCATGATCGGCCACAGGTGGGCGATCTTCCGCAGCTCGCCGCCGTTCTCGCGGCGCTGCTCCTTCTCGCGCTCCTCGGACTCCTTCTCCAGGGCGAGGAACGCCGGGGTGTCCGCGAGCCGGGTGCGCAGGTAGACGCCCACCATGCCCAGGGGCAGGGCGACGAAGAACGGGATGCGCCAGCCCCACGAGAGCAGCTGGTCGTCGGTGAGCGCGGCACCGGCGACGGTGACGATGATCGCGCCCATGATGTAGCCGGTGAACGTGCCGAACTCGAGCCAGCTGCCGAGGAAGCCGCGCTTGCGGTCCGGGGCGTACTCCGCGATGAACGTCATCGCGTTGCCGTACTCACCGCCGGTCGAGAAGCCCTGCACGAGGCGCGCGACGAGCAGCAGGATCGGCGCGAGGATGCCGATCGAGCTCTGGCTCGGGATGCAGCCGATGGCGAAGGTGCCCAGCGCCATCAGGATCATCGTGGTCGCCAGGACCTTGTTGCGGCCGATGCGGTCGGCCAGCGGCCCGAAGAACAGCCCGCCGAACGGCCGGACCAGGAACGCGACGGCGAACAGCGCGAACGTCGCGATCGTGCCCATGGTGTCGGGGAGGTCGGCGAAGAAGACCTCCTTGATCGTGGGCTCGAAGTAGGCGTAGACGCCGAAGTCGTACCACTCGGTGACATTGCCGATGGCGGCCGCGCTGATCGCGCGCCTGATGACGCTCGGCTCGGTGACCGTCACCTCGTCGACGGTCCACTCGCGGGGTGGTTCCTGCGGGCTGAGCACGTGCACGGGTAAGGCCTTTCGGTGGCTGACGGTTTTCCCCCGTCGGACACGCTGCCCCGGACCTTGGCCAGTCAAACAACCGCGAACGCCGTACGGCGGTCGTCAGGCGGCATCTCGGACCGAGCCTCCGCGGTCCGGAATCCCGCCCGGGACAGGGGTGAGGAAGACCACGCCGCGCGGCGGCCCGCCGGTTGGCGATGACCCCGGCCCGGCCGTCACACTGGTCCCGCGATGGCGGACAGCAGAGACACGGTCAGGGACACAGGCAGGGACCCGGCACGGGACCAGAGCCGGGACGTCTACAAGACGCTGGACCTCGGCCTGCGCATCGGGGAGGTGCTGCTGTCCTCGGGCGCCGGGGCCGCCGACGTCGGCGCCACGATGCTGAACGTCGCGCACGGCTGCGGGCTCCGCGGGGCGACCGCCGACGTCACCTTCACCGAGCTGGCGATGAGCCACCAGACCAGCTTCGACGAGCCGTCGATGATCCAGATCCGGCAGGTGCGGCACCGCGAGATCGACTACGAGGACCTCACCCTGGTCGACCACCTCGTCCGCGACCTGGTCCGCGGGGAGATCGACCGCGACGAGGCCCGCAGCCGGCTCGCCCGGATCGTCTCCTCCGGTCACCGGCTGCCCCGCTGGGCGGTCACGCTCTCGCTCGGCGTGATGGGCGCGGGCGTCGGTCTGCTGGTCGGCGGTGACTGGGTGGTCACGCTGATCGCGTTCGTCGCCGCGGTCGGGGTCGACCTGCTCCAGCGGCAGATGTCGCGCCGGCGGCTCCCGGGCTTCTACCAGCAGGTCGCCGGCGGCCTGCTGGCCACGCTGATCGCGGTCACCACGGTGGCCGTCGGCGTGGACGTCGACCCGTCCCGGGTGGTCACCGCGGGGATCATCCTGCTGCTCGCAGGCATCAACTTCATGGGCGCCATCCAGGACGCCCTGACCGGCTTCCCGCTCACCGCGGGCGCCCGGATCCTGGAGGCGATCCTGGCGACCGCGGGCGTCATCGCGGGCGTCAGCGGTGGGCTCACGGTGGGCCGGATGCTCGGGGTGAACCTCGGCCGCCTCGACCCCGGGATCACGTCGTTCAGCGACCTGCCGGTGATGACGCTGGGAGCCGCGATCACCGCCGCCGCGTTCGCGTTCGCGGCCTACGCGCCGCTGCGCAGCCTGGCCCCGATCGCGCTGATCGCCGGTGTCGCCGAGGTGGTGTTCTACACCACCTTCGACCGCGGGCTCGGGGTCGCGTGGTCCTCGGCGATGGCGTCGGTGACGGTCGGCCTGGTGAGCTACGCGGTGGCGGCGCGGGTCCGGGTGCCGCCGCTGGTGATCGTGGTGTCCTCGATCGTCCCGCTGCTGCCCGGCCTGTCGATCTACCGCGGCCTCTACCTGCTCTCCGAGGGCGGCAACGGCCTGCTGTCGATGATCAACGCGGCGGCGATCGCGATCGCGCTGGCGGCTGGGGTGATCTTCGGCGAGTACGTCGCCCAGCCGCTCAAGCGCGAGGCGCGGCGCCTCGAGGGCCGGCTGTCCGGCCCCCGGCTGGTCGGCCCGATGCGGGCGCGCTCCGTCCGGCGCCGCACGGCCGCGAGGACGGACCCGCGCTAGCGGACCTCGAAGCCGGCCGGTCCCTGCGGCGGCACGTCGCGGACGTCGACCCGCTCGACCACCGCGTGCCGCGGGCCCACGTGCAGCCAGGCCACCAGGGCGTCGACGTCCTCGGCCGGGCCCTCGAGGTGCGCGTGCACGGTCCCGTCGGCCGCGTTCCACACCCAGCCCCGCACGCCCAGCACGCGGGCCTCGTCCTGGCACGAGGCACGGAAGAACACGCCCTGCACCCGGCCGTGCACGACCGCCTCCCGGGCGACGGCCCGGCTCACGAGCCCTCCAGGGCGACCGGCCGGACCTCGTCGAGCACCGCGAACCAGGCCCGCGGCAGCACTCCGTCGTACGGCGGCCGCGCGGAGGTGACCGCGGCGTGCACCTCGTCGCAGGACGTCACGGCCAGCCGGACCAGGTCGGAGGGGTAGGCGTAGCGCACGCGGTGCGCGGCGAACTCGTCCTCGTCGTCGACCCAGACCCGGCCGGTCCAGCCGCGCACGACGTCGAGGTCGAGGTCCACGGCCGTGACCGCGTCGGGGGTGCGGACCGGGACGGTGGTGATGTCGACGTACACGTCGCAGTGCGCGGTGCCGCCGCGCTCGTAGAACGTGGCGAGGTAGGCACCCTCGTGCGGCACCAGCGTCACCTGCGGCTGGTCGGTGCGGAACGCCGCTCCGGGCCGGCTCATCGCGGTGCCGACCGGCGCGCCCACCCACAGGCCGAGGTCGTCCTCGCCGAGGCGGACCGCGTCGTGCTCCCAGTGCGGGCGGTCGGGCCACTTCCGGGCGACGACGCGGACCGGGCTTCCGGGGACCTGCCCGCTCACGCCGGCCCGGCGGGCGCGGAGAGCCGGCAGTCCCGCCAGGGCTCGGTCTCGGGCGCGCAGTTGAACCAGTAGGGGCCGACGCGGAGCGCGTGGAACCGGGGGTAGGCGACCCGCTTGCTGGGCACGAGCTCGAGGATGCGGCCCAGCCGCACCGGGTCGTGGTGCCGCCAGACCATCTCGGTGTCGTCGTCCATGACGAGCGTCAGCCGGGTGCCCTCGAGGATCGCGTTCGCGACCAGCCGCGACGGCGAGCGCACCGCGTCGCCCTGGTGCCGGTAGTGGATCTGGTGACCGGGGGAGTAGAGGTCGCAGGAGCCCTCCCGCTGCGCAGGCGGCAGGGGCCCGCCGTACGACGGGCTCCGGTCGAGCGAGTGCCTGGGCATCATCTGGACCCTCCCCTGGGTCTGGCTCCACGATAGCGGCTGCCCGGGGCGAGAATGACGGGGTGCCCCTGGTCGAGCGTGCCCTGACGGACCTGGACGACGTCACCGTCGCCCGGGTGCGCCCGGCACTGGCGTGGCTGCACCAGCAGGCCCCCGGTGCCGGCCGGGACCCCGACGTCGCGGTGCTGCGGAGGTTCCTGTGGCGCGAGCTGCCGTCGACCTGGCCGGTCGCGCACCACGAGCAGCACGAGGTCGCCTGGGCGCTCGGCGAGCTGTTCGAGGCAGCCGGGCTGGCCGACCAGGCGGCCCTGTGCCGGGCCCCGGTGACGCACGAGATCCTCTCGGTGTGGCGCTGGACCCGGTCGTTCCCCGACGTACCGGCGGCGTTCTGGACCCCGGCGCTGTCCCGGCTCGGACCGCGCCCGGGACCGCCGGCCAAGGTCGGGCTGTCCCTGGCCAGCGTGCGGGGCCTGCTGGAGGCGGTGGGCGACGGGATCACCCTGACCCCCGACGGTCATCTGCCGGGCGGCACGGTGCGCGCGCTCGACGACCGGTTCCGGTGGACCGAGGAGTTCCCGTGGATGCGGCCCGCGGGGGAGTGGGACATCCCGCCGCTGCGGTTCCTGCACCAGCACCTCGCTGCCCAGGGGCTGCTGGCGCGCGACGGCTCCCGGCTCGCGGTGACGGCCCTGGGGCGGGCGGGCCTGGCCGACGCGGGTCGGCTGTGGTCGGCGGTCGTGGAGCCCGCCCCGCGCTGGACCCAGGAGTTCGACCGGGACGCGCTCGGCGTGATGGCGGCGACGCTGCTGCGCCGGGGCTCGTTCACGCCGGGCCGGATGACCGAGGAGATCGCCGCGGTGCTCGCGGCGAAGTGGCGGCCGGCCCGCGGGGACGGGCGGGGCAGCGTGTTCGACGGCGCCTCGGTGGTGGTCCAGGAGTGGTACCAGCTCGGCGTGCCGCTCGGCTGGTGGGACACCGGTCGCGGACCGGCGGACCGGCACCCCAACGCGTTCGGGGCGGCGGCCGCGGCCGCGGTGTTCCGGTCGTCTACGGGGCGAGGCGCCGCGCGGCCAGCGTGAACACCCGCTGGTAGCGCGCACCGACGACGCGCACGAACAGGTCGAGCAGCTTGGCGTCCGCGCCGACGACCACCCGCGGCTTGTCGGCCAGCACCCCGTCGAGGATGATCTCGGCGGCCCGCTCGGGGGTGGTCCGGGCCATCTTGGTGTCGAAGTGCCGGGCGACGTGCGTCTGGTCGTGGGAGCCGGTGACCCGGGAGTTGCGGGCGATCGCGGTCTTGATCCCGCCGGGGTGCACGCAGGTCACCTGGACCGGGTGCTTGGCCAGGATCATCTCCTGGCGGAGCGCCTCGGTGAAGCCGCGCGCCGCGAACTTCGCCGAGTTGTACGCCGTCTGGCCCGGCATCCCGAGCAGCCCGAAGAGGCTGGACACGTTGACGACGTGGCCGTCGCCGGACTCGATCAGGTGCGGCAGGAACTCCTTGGTGCCCTGCACGACGCCCCAGAAGTCGACGTCCATGACCCACTCGAAGTCCTCGTAGGTGGTCTCCTCGAAGTCGCCGTGCAGCGCGACGCCCGCGTTGTTGACCAGGACGTTGACCCGGCCGAGCTCCGCGCGCACCGAAGCGGCGTACGCCGCCACCGCGGCCCGGTCCCGCACGTCGACCTTGTCGGTGCGCACCGGGTGGTGGGTGCTGGTCTGCACCTGCTGCGCGGTCTCCACCAGGCCGACCTCGTCCCAGTCGGAGATCGCCAGGACGGCGCCCTGCTGGGCGGCCCGGACCGCGAGGGCGCGGCCGATGCCGGAGCCGGCGCCGGTGATCACGACCACCTTGCCGTCGAGGGTCTTCATGCGGGGACCTTCCTGTCGGTGCTGGGTGCGGGGACCGCGACGTAGGCCGCGGGGTCGAAGCGGGCGGTCAGCCGCCGGAACGTGTACGTCGTCCGCGGCCAGAGCGTGACGTTGCGGCCGTGGGCGTCGAGGTACCAGCTCGAGCATCCCCCGGAGCTCCACACCGTGCGCCGCATCCGGCGCTGCAGGTCGTCGTTCCAGGCCCGCTGGGCCTGCGCGGTGGGCTCCACGGCGCCGATGCCCCGGCTGCGCATCGCGCGCAGCGCGTCGACGGCGTAGGCGACCTGCGACTCGATCATGAGCACCATGCTGGAGTGGCCGAGACCGGTGTTCGGGCCGACGACGAAGAACAGGTTCGGGAAGCCGTGCACGGTCGCGCCCTTGTAGGCCTGCATGCCGTGCTCGCGGAAGTGCTCGGCCAGGGTGACCCCGTCGCGGCCGCGGATGTGCCGGGCGATCGGCAGGTCGGTGGCCAGGAACCCGGTCGCGACGACCAGCACGTCGACCTCGCGCTCGGTGCCGTCCGCGGTGACGATGCCGCGCGGGGTGACCCTCTCGATCCGGTCCGTGACCAGGTCGACGTCCTCGCGCGCCAGGGCGGGGTACCAGTCGTTGGAGATCAGCACCCGCTTGCAGCCGAGCTCGAAGTGCGGGGTCACCTTCGCGCGCAGCTCCGGGTCGGCGATGCCCCGCTCGATGTTCAGCCGGGCGGCCCTGCGGGCCGGCGCGGCGATCCGGGAGTCCCAGACGAAGGCCGGCACGAAGCTCTCCCGGGCCCAGTAGATCGCCGTGCGGTAGGCCTTCTGGAGGCCCGGCACGTGCGCGAAGCCGGCCTTCTCCAGGGCGGTGTAGGCCCGGTCGCGGCGCGGGATCACGTGCGGAGCGGTCCGCTGGTAGACGTCGAGGTGGGCGACCCGCTCGGCGATCTCCGGCACGATCTGGATCGCCGAGGCCCCGGTGCCGATGACCGCCACCCGCTTGCCGGTGAGGTCCTGGTCGTGGCGCCACTGCGAGGAGTGGAACACCTCGCCCGCGAACGAGTCGATGCCGTCGATGTCCGGCAGCCGGGCGTCCGACAGGGCACCCGCGGCGCTGACCAGCACGTCCGCGGTCAGGCTGCCGGTCGTCGTACGCACCTGCCAGCGCTGGGCGTCCACGTCCCAGGCGGCGTCCTCGAGCGCGCACCCGAAGCGGAAGCGGTCCAGCACCCCGGAGGTCTCGGCGACGCGCTGGATGTAGGCCTGGATCTCGGGCTGGGGGGAGAACGAGCGGGACCAGTGCGGGTTGGGCGCGAAGGAGAACGAGTAGAGCTGCGAGGGCACGTCGCAGGCTGCGCCGGGGTAGGTGTTGTCGCGCCACGTGCCGCCGACGTCGTCGCCGCGCTCGGCGACCAGGAAGTCGCGCTCGCCGGCCTCGTCGAGCTTGATCGCCGTGCACAGGCCGGCGAAACCGGCCCCGATGACGAGCGTGTGCACGTGCGCGGGCAGCCCGGTCGGGTGAGCAGCCGGGGGTCCGGGCGTGGCAGGGGTCGGGGGCATGCGCCGAACATACCGACGGTATTGAACGAGCGTCAATAGCGCTGCTGAACGAAGTTCAGTAGGGTGGGTCACATGATCTCCGCCCCGCCCGGCCGCGTCCGGATGGACCCCGGCACCCGCCGCGAGCAGCTGCTGGCGCTCGGCGTGCGGCTGCTCTCCACGCGGTCCCTGGACGAGCTGTCGATCGAGATGCTGGCCGAGGAGGCCGGGATCTCGCGCGGCCTGCTCTACCACTACTTCGGCAACAAGCAGGACTTCCACCGGGCCGTCGTGCGCAAGGCGGCCGACGACCTGATCCGGGTCACCGCGCCGGTCCGGGAGGGCGAGCCGCTGGAGCGGCTGGCGACCTCGCTGGACGCGTACGTCGACTACGTCGGCGCCAACTACGCGGGATACGTCTCGCTGGTGCGCGGCGCGGCCAGCGGCAACCCGGACCTGATGCAGATCTACGACGAGGCCCGCGCCGCGCTGACCGACCGGATCTTCGACACCGCCGGCGCCGACGGCGTGCTCTCGGCGCTCGCCCTCGAGGACAGCCCGGAGGTCCGGCTGATGGTGCGGGGCTGGAGCGCGATGGCCGAGGACGTCGTGATCGCCTGGGTCCGCGACCACCGCGGCGTCTCCCGTGAGGACCTGCTCACGATGCTCGCCGCAGCGCTGCCCGGCGTGCTGTCCGGCACGCCCTGAGCGTGCAACCGAATCGGCCTGCGCCCCGTAGGACGTGGTGACAGGATCGGGCGAGGGGGTGGCGGATGCGCGGGTCGGTCCGGGACGCGGAGTTCAGCGAGTACGTCGCCGGCCGGCGGGCCCAGCTCCGCCGCACGGCGTACCTCCTGTGCGGTGACGCGCACCGTGCCGAGGACCTCGTGCAGACCACCCTGATGAAGGTGTACGTCGCCTGGCCGCGGATCTCGCGCGACGGCAACGTCGACGCGTACACCCGCCGGGTGATGGTCAACGCGCACATCGACGAGACCCGCCGGGCCTGGCGGCGCGAGTGGCCCGGCGTCGAGGAGCACGACGTGCCGGCGGCGGTGGAGGGCTCCCCGGAGGACCGGGACCTGGTGCTGGCGGCGCTCGCCGGCCTGCCGCCCCGGCAACGTGCGGCGGTGGTGCTCCGGCACTACTGGGGGCTGTCGGTCCAGGAGACGGCGGACGACCTGGGGTGCAGCACCGGCACCGTGAAGAGCCAGACCTCGCACGCCCTGCGGCGCCTCGGGTCGGCGCTGTCGCCGCACTACGAGGAGAGGAGCGGACGGTGAACGAGTCCTTCTGGCGCGAGCAGCTCGAGCGTGCCGCCCGCGCCGAGGCGGGTCCGGAGGTCGACGTACGCGCCGACGTGGCCCGGGGTCGGGTGCGGCTGCGGCAGCGCCGGGTCGCGGTAGGGGGCGCGGCCCTGCTGGTGGCCGGGGTGGTGCTCGGCGGCGGCCTGGCGCTGGGGGCGGGCGGCTCGGGACAGGCGGGCCCAGTGCCGGTGGGGCCGGGACCGACCGCCACCGCGACCTACCACGAGCCCGATGTCACGATCGAGCCGTCGGCGTCGCCCGCCACCGCCACCGCGACGGCGTCCGGCGACGCGCGCACGGCCCGGCTCCGCGCGACGCTGGAACAGGACTGGTCCTCGCCCGAGGACATCCCGTTCAAGGCCTGGCGCTCGGAGCTGTTCGCGACCACCCGGTCGGTCCTCGACCCGTCCGGCACGCACCTGGACTACGCGTCGGCCGGCCTGACGGCGGGGTACGACGACCAGGGCGTCGGCCTGGGCGTCAAGCTCGGCTGGTCACGGCCCGGGAGCCCGGGACTGGGGCTGGTCGAGGTCGAGGTGAGCAACGAGGGCGGCAGCGACCAGGACCAGTGCGTCAGCCTCGGCGGCTTCGGCTGCCCGCGGACCGTGGACGTCGGCGGGACCACGATGCGGGTCGGTGAGGGGGACGCGGGGGAGTTCGTGGTCCTGCACCGCCGGCCCGACGGGGTGCGCGTGCTGGTGCTGGTGAACCCGCTGTTCGGCAACAACTCCACGACACCGGTGGCGGGCATCGGGGTCGGGCCGCGCGACGCCTACCGGCTCGTGCAAGACGACCGGCTCGACCTGCCCGAGTGACAGGTCCAGCCGGTCGTCCGCGTGAAGTGGTCCGGATCGGGTGGATCCGTGGAGCTGTGCTGCGTAGAGCTATCTGAGGATGCTGTAGCCGCCGGGGCCGATGATCAGGCCCAGGACGATCAGCACGATGCCGATCAGCAGGCCGCCGCGGACGATCTGCACGATGCCGGCGACGACCAGGACGATCGCGATGATGAGTGCAATGAGGTACATGTCTTCCTCCCTTCGAGGAAGTGGTGCCCGCTCCGGGCTTCGCTCAAACGCGACGGTGGGCTAGCAGCCCGGTCCGAGTTGTCAACCCGACACAATATGCTGGCGTCGTGGCGTCCCCGAGCGAGCAACCGGTCCAGCACGTGACCGTCGACGTCGTGGTGCTGACGGTCCGCGCCGGTGAGCTGTGCGCCCTCGTGGTGCGACGCGGAGAGGCGCCGTACAAGGGGCGGTGGGCGCTGCCCGGCGGGATCGTGGCCGACGGCGAGGACCTCGTGGACGCGGCGCGCCGCGAGCTGGTCGAGGAGACCTCAGTGAGCCCGGCGTCCGTGCGGCTCGAGCAGCTCGCGACGTACGGCGCCCCGGGACGCGACCCCCGCCGCCGTACCGTCAGCGTGGCCTGGCTGGCCGTCCTGCCCCGCCCCGCCGTGCCCGAGGGCGGCACCCACCGGGCCCGGGCCACCTGGCGCCCGACGGAGTGGCTGCTGGGGCGCGGGCGGCTGGCCTTCGACCACCGCACGATCCTCCGCGACGGCGTGGAGCGGGCGCGCGCGAAGCTGGAGTACACCAACATCGCCACCGCGTTCCTCGAGCCGGAGTTCACCATCGCGCAGCTGCGTGCGGTCTACGAGGTGGTGTGGGGGCACCCGCTGGACGCCGGCAACTTCCACCGGAAGGTCACCAAGACCGACGGGTTCGTGTCGCCGACCGGCCGCCGCCAGTCCGCCGGGCGCGGCCGTCCCGCCGAGCTGTTCACCGTGGGCACCGAGGAGTCGCTCTACCCGCCCCTCACCCGCCGCTCCCTTGCCTAGCCCCACCGGTTGGTCGAGTCCGTCGAGACCGCTCCGGGCGCGACCGCACGCCCGTCCCGTGTGAGGGGCGGGCGTGCCTGTGGAGGGTTGTCAGGATCCGGGGGTGACCCGGTACGTGCGGGCGTGCGGGTCGGTCCAGGCGTAGTCGCCGTCGGGCAGCCGCTGGTAGGTCCAGGCGGTGAAGGTCTTGAGCCGGTGGTGCCGGCGGCACAGGCAGGCCAGGTTGGCGGGGGTGGTCTGGCCCGGTGGTCCGCCGTCGTCGGGTGGGACGTAGGGGACCAGGTGGTCGAGGTCGCAGGACCGGGCGTCGATCGGGCAGCCGGGGAACACGCAGTGCCGGTCGCGCTCGACCACGCACTCGCGCATCCGGCCCGGAGGGTCGTGGGCGTCGACCGCGTCGCTGCGGGCGAGGTCCAGGACCGGTCGGACGGTCACCCCGGAGGTCCGGGAGAGCCAGTCGCGCAGCAGGGTCAGGGTGGCCGGACCGAGCTTCTCCACCCGCCCGCCACCACCCTGCCCGGCGGCGGACGGCTCCAGGTCGGCGACGGTGAGGTGCAGGAACAGGGTCGCCCGTGACCCGTTCGGGCCACCGTCCGGGGACGCCCCACTCCCTGGTGGGGTGGTCGAGGCCGGAACGGCGCCTGTGGGGCCGGCCCCTTGGAGGTGGGCGCGGTGGGCGAGGTCGAGGCTGCGTTGCGGGTGGGCGAGCAGTGCCAGGGCGGTGGCCTGGCGCTGGTCGAGGGGGCGGGTGTCGCCGAGCCGGGCCAGGATGCCGGCCAGGTCACCGACGGTGGTTTGCAGGTCCAGGGCGTCGAGGGTGTCCAGCCGGGCGGTGAGGTCGGTGGTGGCGGTCGAGGCGCGGTGGTCGAACCAGACCCCGCGGGCGTCCAGGGCGGCCTGCTCGATGCCGGCGGCCTGGTCGGGGTCGCAGCGCAGCATGGCTTCGTGGACCAGCTCGTTGAGCCGGCCCGGGGTCAGGGTCCGGTTCCGGGTGGCGATCACCGCGAGGTGCCGGTCCACGAAGTCCGCCGCTGCCCGCGACAGCCTGGTGGTGCGGGCGGCGACCTGGCGGGCCTTCCAGGCCTGCAGCCGCCCGTCGTGCACCAGCGCCCACAGGCGCGGCAGCCGGAAGCACAGCTCGACGGCCTCGCCCACCAGCCGGCGGGTCGTGGAGTGGGACAGGGACAGGGTGGCGGCCAGTGCGTCGAGGGCGTGCTCGGCGATGCCGGGGGTGCCGTCCCCGCCCAGGACCGACTCGTCGCCGGGGTGAGCGTCCAGGCCGGCGGCCGGCACCTGGATAGGGCCGGTCGTGGCCCCGGTGACCGGGTGCAGGTCGACCCAGTGCACGGCGAGTGCGAGCAGCCGGGCCTCCTCCCGGTCCGCGGCCCGTCGGCTCTCGGCGACCGCGGCGAGGACCTCGACGGGCGTGAGGTCACGCAGCTCGAGGTCGTCGTGGACGGTGCTGGTCACGACCCCAATCTAAGGGCGGCCACCGACAGTGTTCGGGGCACAATCCCGTTGTCCACAAAGGGCAAACGCCCTTCCTTCGTCCCGATGCCAAGGGCTCCAAGCAAGAGGCCCGGGTCGCACTGACGAGAGGCCCGGGTCGCACTGACGAGAGGCCCGGGTCGGCGTCGACGGAGGCCCGGTCGGCGTTGACCGAGGCCCGGGCCGGTGCCGGTCGTCCTACGCGACCGTGGGGCGGACGAAGACCCACAGGCGCAGGGCGACGAAGCGCATCACCGTCACGAACAGGTTGGCGAGCGTCAGCACGGCCATCTCGGTGAACCGGCCCGGCGTCGGCGTGGTCGCGTGCAGCAGCCACAGCGAGCCGGTGGTCACCGCGAGGCCGACGGCGAAGATCGCCAGGCCCTGCAGCTGGTGGCGTACGGCGCCCGCCCGGCCGCGCACGCCGAAGGTGAACCGCCGGTTCGCCGCGGTGTTGGCGACCGCGGTCACGACGAGGGCCACGGCGTTCGCCCAGAACGGCGCGAACAGCGCGCGGAACGCCAGGTAGAGCACGGCGTACGCGACGGTGGAGAACACCCCGATCACCGCGAACAGCGCGACCTGCGTGCCGATGGCTCCGTCGGCCCCCGCGGCGGTCTTGCGGTTCAGCCGCTCGGTCACCTCGGCCAGCGGCATCGAGCCGCGCAGCAGCGCGGTGCCGAGCCGGAGGATGCCGCGGACGTCGTCGCGGGCGGTGCGCCAGAGGTCGACCCGGCTGTCGGGGTCGTCGGTCCAGTCGACCGGCACCTCGTGGATCCGCAGCTCGGCCCGCTCGGCCAGCACCAGCAGCTCGGTGTCGAAGAACCAGCTGGTGTCCTCGACGAGCGGCAGCAGCTCCCGAGCGACGTCGGACCGGATCGCCTTGAAGCCGCACTGCGCGTCGGAGAAGCCGGCCCGCAGCGTGCCCCGCAGCAGCAGGTTGTAGCCGCGCGAGATGATCTCGCGCTTCGGACCGCGCAACGTCCGGGCGCCCCGGCTCAGCCGGCTGCCGATCGCCAGGTCGGAGTGGCCCGAGAGCAGCGGCGCGACCAGGGGCAGGAACGCGTTGAGGTCCGTGGAGAGGTCGACGTCCATGTAGACGAGCACCTGCGAGCCGGACGCCGACCACACCTGCTTGAGCGCACGGCCCCTGCCCTTCTCCGCGAGGTAGACCGCGCGCACCTCGTCGTACTCGTGGGAGAGCCGGTGCGCGACGAGCGCGGTGCCGTCGGTGCTGGCGTTGTCGGCGATGGTGATCCGGAAGGAGTACGGCAGCGTCGAGAGGTGCTCGTGCACCCGGGCGACGGAGCCGGCCAGCGCCACCTCCTCGTTGTGCACGGGGATCACCACGTCGAGCGCCGGTGCGTCGAGGTCGGTGGCGGGCAGGCCGTCGGGCCTCGGGTCCGCCGCCGCCGTCACTTGACGCCGCCGGAGAGGTCGTAGAGCGTGACGCCGTCGACGGTGGTGGCGGTGAAGTGGGCGGCCACCCAGGTCGAGATCTCCGTGCTGGTGCTGCCGGTGGCGTTCATCCCGCCGCGCCCGCCGCCGTCGCCGCCACTGCCGATGAAGTAGTGGATGTCGCCGGCCGCGACGTACGCCTTGAACTGGGCGAGCGTCGGGCTCGGGTCGCTGCCGTTGAAGCCGCCGACCGGCATCACCGACTGCTCGCTGGCCAGCTGGTAGCCGGCCGCGGAGTTGGAGCCGATCGCGGCCGCCGCCCAGGTGTAGGAGTCGGCGTCGGTCTGCAGCAGCGTGGTGATCGCCGCCGAGGACTGGCTGCCCTCGAGCAGGCCGCCGGTGGAGGCGCCGCCCTGCGTGGTGCCCTGGGTGGGCGCGCCGGGCGGGGTGCCGCGCATCCCGCCGGGGCCGCCACCCGTGCCACCCATGCCGCCCATCGCGCCGCTGCTCGGGCCGGCGGTCGGGATCGAGCCGGTGTGCGCGCTGCCGGCGGTGGTGACGGCGTATGCCGTGGGGGCGGCCAGGCCGGCGACGAGGGCCGCGCCGGCCACCCCGAGGGCGAGGCTGCGCGGGAGGTGCCGGACGCCGACCAGGAGCAGCGCGGCCACCACGCCGATGACGCCGACGACCCACTTGAGCCACGGCAGGTAGTCGCTGGTGCGGTCGAGCAGGACGAAGGCGAACGCGGTGGTGAAGGCGGTGGTGACGGAGAGGACGACGGCGGCGGCGTAGTCGTCGCGGCGCTGCCAGAGCTGGGTGGCGCCGATGCCGACGAGCGCACCGATCGCCGGGGCCAGCGCCACGGTGTAGTAGGCGTGGAAGATGCCGGCCATGGAAGCTGAAGCAGAGGCCGGTGACGAGCAGCCAGGTTCCCCAGACGACCAGCCCGGCGCGGACCAGGTCGGTGCGCGGGGCGCGGCGGGTGAACCACAGTCCGGCACCCAGCAGGATCAGGGAGGCGGGCAGCAGCCAGGCGACCTGGCCGCCGATCTCGGAGCTGAACATCCGCAGGACGCCGGTCTGGCCCCACATGCCGGTGCCGCCACCGCCGCCGACCGAGCCGACCTCGTTGCCGGTGATCCGGCCGAGACCGTTGTAGCCGAGCGTGAGCTCGAGGATCGAGTTGTCCTGCGAGCCGCCGATGTAGGGCCGCGAGGACGCCGGCCACAGCTCGACGATCGCGATCCACCAGCCGGCGGCCAGGATCATCGTGCCGAGGGCCACCAGCAGGTGCCCCACCCGCTTGCCGACCGGGGTGTGCGCGCAGAGCAGGTAGACCAGCGCCAGGGCCGGCAGCACCAGGAACGCCTGCAGCATCTTGGTGAGGAACGCGAAGCCGACCAGCGCGCCGCCGAGCGCGAGCCAGCGGACCGGGTGGGCGGCGATGCCCTCGGCGCGCAGCCGGGAGGACTCCAGGGCCCGGACCGTCGAGGCGACGGCACCGATCAGCAGCAGCACCAGGAGCGCGTCGGGGTTGTTGAACTTGAACATCAGCACCGCGACCGGCGTCAGGGCGAGCACCGCGCCGGCGATCAGGCCGGCCGCCGCCGACCTCGTGGTACGACGCACGGTGGCGTGCAGCAGGGCCACGGAGGCCACGCCCATCAGCGCCTCCGGCACCAGGATGCTCCACGAGGAGAGCCCGAAGACCTTCACCGAGAGGGCCATGATCCACAGCGCCATCGGGGGCTTGTCGACGGTGATCGAGCCGGCGGCGTCGGAGGCGCCGAAGAAGAACGCCTTCCACGACTCCGAGCCGGCCTGGGCGGCCGCGGAGTAGAAGGAGTTCGACCAGCCGGAGGCGCCGAGGCCCCACAGGTACAGCAGCGCGGTGACGGCCAGCAGGGCGAGAAGCGCCGGCCGTGCCCAGGCCGGGTCCTCGCCGCGGCCGCGCGAGCGCGGGGGACGGACGGTGTCCCGGCCTGCCGGCCGGTCGGTCTTCGGTGGCGTGAGAGTGGAGGTCTGGGGGCTCATGGACCCGACTGTGTCGGCCCGGCCTTGTGTGACCGTGTGGTGTCTCTGTCCGTCACCTGTGAGCGAGCGCGCCGCTCGCGGCGGGCAGCCGCACCTCGAACCGGGTGTGCCCGGGGGCCGAGTCGACCGACACCCGGCCGCCGTGCGCGTGCGAGATCGCCTGCACCAGCGACAGGCCCAGCCCCGCGCCGCCGGACTCGCGGGTGCGGGCCGAGTCGCCGCGGGTGAAGCGCTCGAACGCCGTGCCGTCCAGCTGGGGCGGCAGGCCCGGGCCGTCGTCCTCGACGGAGAGCACGACCTCGTGCGCGTCGGGGTCCTCGGCGACGCCGACGGTGACCGAGGTCCCCGGGGGCGTGTGCCGGCGGGCGTTGTTGAGGAGGTTGGTGAGCACCTGGTGCAGCCGCTGCTCGTCGCCGGGGGCGACCACCGGCTCGTCGGGCAGGTCGAGCCTCCACCGGTGGTCCCGCCCGACGACGCGGGCGTCGCCGACGGCCTCGAGGGCCAGCCGGGTGAGGTCGACCGTGTCGCGGGCGAGGGGGCGACCGGCGTCGAGGCGGGCGAGCAGCAGCAGGTCCTCGACCAGGCTGGACATCCGGGTCGCCTCGGCCTCGACCTTGCCCATCGCGCGGGTGAGCTGCTCGGGGTCCGGCGGGCTGGTGCGCCGGCTCAGCTCGGCGTAGCCGTGGATGGTGGTCAGCGGGGTGCGCAGCTCGTGCGAGGCGTCCGCGACGAACTGCCGCACCTGCTGCTCGCTGCGGTGCCGCTCGTCGAGGGCGTGCTCGACGTGCGCGAGCATGGTGTTCAGCGCCGCGCCCACCCGGCCGACCTCGGTGCGCTCGTCGGTGAGCGCGTCGGGCACCCGGACCGTCGTACCGATCTCGCCGCTGGACAGCGGCAGCGTGCTCACGGTGTGCGCGGTCTCGGCCACCGACCGGAGCGGGCGCAGCTGGCGGCGCACGAGGACCGTCCCGACGCCGGCGGCGATGCTCACGCCGACGAGGAGCAGCAGCGACTCGTAGCCGACCAGGCTGGCGACGGTGGCCTCGATCTCGTGGGTCGGCAGCCCGGCGACCACCGTCCCGGCGCGGGACTTGACCGCCTGCACCCGGTAGGAGCCGAAGTGCGGAAGGGTGACCGCGTGCACCTGCCCGTCGACCGGCACGTCCCGCAGCCTGCTCATCGCGGACGCCGAGAGGTTGCGGCCGACGAGGTCCTTGGACAGCACGCCGCCGCCGCTGCCGATGCTTCCGTAGACGGCCGACAGCGTGCCGGTCTCCTGCCCGGCGCCGAACCGGGTCTCGGGACCGTCCCCGTCACCGCCGTCCCCGTCGGCGTCCGAGCGCGGGGGAGGGAGCCCGCCCCCGAGCAGCCGGTGCTCCCACTCGTTCACCGCGCGGCCCGTGGACTGCTGGACGCGGGTGTCGAGCTGGCCGGTCAGGTAGGTGCGCATGGCCAGGAACGTCAGGGCGGCGGTGAGGACGCTGACGACGGCCACCAGCGCCACGGCTGTCACCACCAGCCGTGCGGTCAGCGAGGTGGGGAGGACGCGGGACGCCTTCATCGTCCTCACTCGACGGGCTTGAGGACGTAGCCGGCGCCGCGCATGGTGTGGATCATCGCGGGCCGGCCGGCGTCGACCTTCTTGCGGAGGTAGGAGATGTAGAGCTCGACGACGTTGGCCTGGCCGCCGAAGTCGTAGTTCCACACGCGGTCGAGGATCTGCGGCTTGGAGAGCACCCGGCGGGGGTTGCGCATCAGGAACCGGAGCAGCTCGAACTCGGTGGCGGTCAGGTGGATCTCGTCGTCCCCGCGGAACACCTCGTGGCTGTCCTCGTCGAGGCGCAGGTCCCCGACGGTGAGCAGCGAGGACTCGCGCCGGTCGGTGGCGCCGGAGCGGCGCATCAGCGCCCGCAGCCGGGCGATGACCTCCTCGAGGCTGAACGGCTTGGTGACGTAGTCGTCGCCGCCGGCGGTCAGTCCCGACACCCGGTCCTCGACGGAGTCGCGGGCGGTCAGGAACAGCACGGGTACGTCGGGGTGCTGGCTGCGCATCCGCCGGAGCACCTCCATGCCGTCGAAGTCCGGCAGCATCACGTCGAGGACGACGGCGTCGGGGCGCAGGTCCTTGGCGGTGATGACCGCCTTGCTGCCGGTGTGCGCCACGCTGGGCTCCCAGCCCTCGTAGCGGACCGCCATGCTGATCAGCTCGGCGATGTTCACCTCGTCGTCGACGACCAGGACGCGCAGCGGGGAACCGTCGGGACGGGTCAGGGTGGGAGCGGAGTTCGCGAGCGGCATGTCCTCAGCATCCAACAGGTAGGTGCGGCCACCCTAGGAGATCCCTGTGCGCACCCTGTGAACGTGGGGGACAGGAGGAGAGGCGGGTCGCAGCGGACCGCAAGCCTTCTCACAGGTCGGGCACAGCGGCGCGGTCTTGGCTGGGTGCCATGAACGACGAGAGCACCCTCCGCGAGTCGAGCCCGTCCACCGATGCCGTCCGGCCCTCCCGGGGCGGGCGGGTCTGGCGGCTGCGCACCGTCGCCGCGGTGGCGATCACCACGGTGGCGTTCAGCGGCGCCGGGGGTGCCGCCCTGGCTGCGGCGAGCGACGGCGGCTCCACCGGTGGACCCGGCGGCCGGGGTGGCTTCGGCCCGCCCGGGCGAATGACCGGCCCGCCGCAGGGCCGGCACCCGCGGCTGCCCGGGGTGCCCGGCCAGCTGCCGCCGGCGACCGTCCCGGGGAACGGCACCAGCGACAGCTGAGCGACGGGCGGGGCAGGCTCAGGCCTGCGCGGTGATGCTGAACTCGACGCCGCCGTTGTCGTCCACGCGGGCGTCGAGGACCATGTCGTCGAGCGTCTCGGCGGCGGTCTCCTCGAGGAACACCCGGGCGCCGCCCTCCTCGAGGACCCGGTCACCGGGCTGCGGGGCCTCGGTGGCCATCACGTGCAGGGCGGGGGGAGTCGACGGCGTCCTGGCTGATCCGCAGACCCGCCTCGGCGGGTCCGGACTGCTCGACGATGGTCTTGACGACGGTGCTGGCGTTCTCGGTCAGGGTGAGCACGAGGGGTGCGCCTCCTTCGTTGGTCGCTGGCGATCGGTCAGCGGTCCACCCTGCAAGGTCCGGGCGGCCCGATCAACCTCGCCCCCCGGTCCCGGGCGTGTCGGCAACCCGGTTGCGGCGGCTCTCTAGACTTCACAGGTCATGTCTGAAGCCGGCCCGCAGGAGCGTCGTACGACGAGACGCCGGCCCTCGCGCAGACGGTCCGGTGCCCGTCGTACCGACCGGCGACCCCGCACCCTGAGCCCGGCCGAGGTCGAGCGCCGCCGCGCCCTGGTGCCAACGGTCAGCTACCCCGAGGAGCTGCCGGTCAGCGGCCGCCGCGAGGACATCGCCGCCGCCATCCGGGACCACCAGGTGGTGATCGTGGCCGGCGAGACCGGCTCCGGCAAGACCACCCAGATCCCGAAGATCTGCCTGGAGCTCGGCCGCGGGGTGCACGGCCTGATCGGGCACACCCAGCCCCGCCGGATCGCGGCGCGCAGCGTCGCCGAGCGGATCGCGGAGGAGATCGGCACGCCGCTCGGGGAGACCGTGGGTTACCAGGTGCGGTTCACCGACCACTCCTCGCGCGACACGCTGGTCAAGCTGATGACCGACGGCATCCTGCTCGCCGAGCTGCAGCACGACCGGATGCTGTCGGCCTACGACACCCTGATCATCGACGAGGCCCACGAGCGCAGCCTGAACATCGACTTCATCCTGGGGTACCTGCGCCAGCTGCTGCCCCAGCGGCCGGACCTCAAGATCGTGATCACCTCCGCGACCATCGACCCCGAGCGGTTCGCCGAGCACTTCGCGGAGCCCGACGGGACGCCCGCCCCGATCGTCGAGGTCTCCGGACGGACCTACCCGGTCGAGGTCCGCTACCGCCCGCTCGTCGAGGAGGCCTACGACGACGAGGAGGGCGAGCCCCTGGTCCGGGACCAGACCGAGGCGATCGTCGACGCGGTCCAGGAGCTGGTCCGCGAGGGGCCCGGCGACATCTTGGTGTTCCTCCCCGGCGAGCGGGAGATCCGGGACACCGCCGACGTGCTGACCCGGCTCTCGACCCGGCCGGCCGACTCCTTCGACGTGGTGCCGCTCTACGCCCGGCTGTCCTCCGCCGAGCAGCACAAGGTCTTCGAGCGGCACTCCCGGCGCCGGGTGGTGCTCTCCACGAACGTCGCCGAGACGTCGCTGACCGTGCCCGGCATCCGGTACGTCGTCGACGCCGGCCTGGCCCGCATCTCGCGGTACTCCGTGCGCACCAAGGTCCAGCGCCTCCCGATCGAGCCGATCAGCCAGGCGTCGGCCAACCAGCGCTCGGGCCGCTGCGGCCGGGTGGAGGCGGGCATCGCGGTCCGGCTCTACAGCGAGGAGGACTTCGAGTCCCGCCCGGAGTTCACCGAGCCGGAGATCCTGCGCACCAACCTCGCCTCGGTGATCCTGCAGATGACCGCGCTCGGGCTCGGCGACGTCGGCCGCTTCCCGTTCGTGGACCCGCCGGACTCCCGCAACGTCAAGGCCGGCGTCCAGCTGCTCGAGGAGCTCGGCGCGCTCGCCGGCTCCGCCGAGGGCCACCGGCTGACGCCGCTCGGGCGGCAGCTCGTCGCGCTGCCGGTGGACCCGCGGCTGGCCCGCATGGTCGTCGAGGCCGATCGGCGGGGCTGCGTGCGCGAGGTGCTGGTGATCACCGCGGCGCTGTCCCTGCAGGACCCGCGCGAGCGGCCCGCCGAGCAGCAGGCCCAGGCCGACCAGAAGCACGCCCGCTTCAAGGACGAGACCTCGGACTTCCTGACCTGGCTGAACCTGTGGCGCTACGTCCGCACCCAGCAGCGCGAGCTGTCCTCCAGCGCGTTCCGCCGGATGTGCCGCGCGGAGTACCTCAACTACCTGCGGATCCGCGAGTGGCAGTCCCTGGAGAGCCAGCTGCGCGACACCGCCAAGCAGCTCGGGCTCAGCCTCGGCACGGCCGCGGACCCGTCGGCCGGCTCCGAGCAGCGCGAGATCGACGGGGACGGCATCCACCAGGCGATGCTCTCCGGGCTGCTGTCCCACATCGGGCTGCGTGACCCCGAGAAGCGCGACTACCTCGGCGCCCGCAACGCGCGGTTCTCGATCTTCCCGGGCTCCGGCCTGTTCCGGAAGCAGCCGCAGTTCGTGATGTCCGCCGAGCTCGTCGAGACCTCGAAGCTGTGGGGCAGGGTGAACGCCGCCATCAAGCCGGAGTGGGCCGAGGAGATCGGCGCGCACCTGGTCAAGCGCACGTACTCCGAGCCGCACTGGTCCAAGAAGCGCGCCTCGGTGATGGCCTACGAGCGGGTCACCCTGTACGGCGTCCCGCTGGTCGTCGAGCGGCCGGTGTCCTACGGCAAGGTCGACGTCGCGGTCAGCCGGGAGCTGTTCATCCGGCACGCCCTCGTCTACGGCGAGTGGTCGACGCACCAGAAGTTCATGGCCAGGAACCGCGAGCTGCTCGACGAGGTCGTCGAGCTCGAGCACCGTGCCCGCCGCCGCGACATCCTGGTCGACGAGCACACCCTGTTCGACTTCTACGACGCCCGGGTCGGCGCCGAGGTGGTCTCCGGCGCGCACTTCGACGCCTGGTGGAAGCACGCCCGCCGTGCGGACCCCGAGCTGCTCACCTTCGACCCCGCGATGCTGGTCAACCAGACGGCGGAGGAGGTCACCGAGCAGGACTACCCGGACCTGTGGCGCGAGGGCGACCTGGCGCTGCCGCTGACCTACCAGTTCGAGCCGGGCTCGGCCGCGGACGGGGTGACGGTCGACGTACCGGTGGCGACGCTGAACCAGGTCGAGCCCTCGCCGTTCACCTGGCAGGTGCCCGGGCTGCGGCAGGACCTGGTGGTCGCGCTGCTGCGGTCGCTGCCCAAGGCGCTGCGGGTGAACTTCGTGCCGGCGCCTAACTACGCCCGTGACTTCCTGGCTGCCGCCTCGCCGGGCGAGGAGCCGCTGCTGGACGCCCTGGAGCGGTTCCTGCGCGGCGCGAGCGGTGTGGTCGTGCCGCGGGACGCCTGGGACTGGGCCAAGGTGCCCGAGCACCTGCGCCCGACGTTCCGGGTGGTCGGCGAGGACGGCGGCGTGGTCGCGCAGGGCAAGGACCTCGAGGAGCTCAAGGCGCCGCTGCGCCCGAAGTTCGCCGAGGCGATGGCCGAGGCGGCCTCCGCGTCCGGCCTCGACGTGACCGGCGAGCGGACGTGGGCGTTCGGCACGATCGAGCGGACCTTCACCCAGACCCGGGCCGGGCACGAGGTCCGCGGCTTCCCCGCGCTGGTCGACGAGGGCTCCACGGTCGGGCTGCGGGTCTTCGGCTCCGAGGCCGAGCAGGACGCCTCGCACCGCCGCGGGCTGCGCCGGCTGCTCGTGCTGACGCTGCCCTCGCCCGCCAAGGCCGTCGCCGACGGGCTGTCCAACGCCGACAAGCTCGGGCTGGCCGGGTCGCCCTACGGCTCGGTGACCGAGCTGCTCGAGGACTGCGTGGCCGCCGCCGTGGACGTGCTCGTCACCCGGCACGGTCCCGCCTGGGACGCGTCGGCGTTCGCCGGGCTCGCGGCCGCCGTACGAGCGGGGCTGGAGGAGACCACCCGGCTCGTGGTGCACGACGTGGTGCGGGTGCTGGCCGCGTGGCGCGACGTCGACAAGCTGCTGAGCGGGTCCGCGGACATGACGATGCTGCCCGCCCTGGCGGACATGAAGGCCCAGGTCGGCCGGCTGGTGCACCGCGGGTTCGTCTCCGACGTCGGCGCCGAGCAGTTGCGGCACCTGCCCCGGTACCTCGGCGCGGTCCGCACCCGCCGCGAGCGGCTGGGCTCCGCCCTCGGCAAGGACCGGCTGCTGATGGACCAGGTGGCGCACCTGCAGGCGGCGTACCTGCACCGTCTCGACGCGCTGCCCGACGGCCGCCCGCCCAGCGCCGGCCTGGTGACCGTGCGCTGGATGCTCGAGGAGTACCGGGTCAGCCTCTGGGACCAGTCCCGCGGCACCGCCCGCCCGGTCTCGGACACCCGGATCCGCAAGGCCCTCGACGCCCTCTGACTCCCGGGCTCCTCGGGGGCGCTACAGCGCGTGGTGCTCCCGGGCGGCCGCGACGACCGCGTCGAACACGGCACGGTCGAGCGCGGCACCCTCGCGGCGCACCTCGGACTCCTCGAGCCGCAGCAGCCGGTCGAGCCGCACCTCGCTGTCGCGGCGCTCCCGGTCCCAGTCGCCGGTGCCGACGTCCCTCCAGTACCGCCCGTAGCGGGCCTCGTCCTCGGCGTCGCGGTCGTGGTCCTTGCTGGTCAGCTGCAGCCCGACGAGCTGGTCGCCGTCCCGGCCGACCAGCAGCACCGGCCGGTCCTTGCCCTGGGAGGGGTCGTCCTCGTAGGGGACCCAGGCCCAGACGACCTCGCCCGGGTCCGGTCGGCCGTCCTGGTCGGGTGCGTAGGAGGTCTCCATGGCGATCACCCTAGGCTCTGCGCCATGACCGGGCTGCGCGTCGCGACGTACAACCTCTACCTCGGCGCCGACGTGGCCCTGCTCTTCGACGCCGCCGACCTCGACCAGCTCGCCGAGCGGGTGCACGTGGTCCGGGCGCAGCTCGCGGGCACCCGCTTCGAGGAGCGCGCCGTGGCGGTGGCGGCGGTCCTGGCGCGGGAGCGCGTCGACCTCGTCGGCCTGCAGGAGGTGTCCCGGTGGACGACGACGCCGGCCGACGGCGCGGAGCAGGTGCTCGTCGACTTCCTCCCCACGCTGCTCGCGGCCCTCGACGCGGCGGGCGCGCCCTACGACGCGCACGCGGTCAACCCGAACTTCGGCGGCGCGCTGCCGGTCGCCGGCGAGGGCGTGTTCACGCTGTCCGGCGCGAACGTCACGCTGGTGCGCCGCGGCGGCCCCGTCGAGGTGGTCGCCGAGACCACCGGAGCGTACGACGCGCGGCTCGACGTCCCGACCGGCATCGAGGGCGTCACCTTCCCCGTGGTGCGCAGCTGGGGCCGCGTCGACGTCCGCGTCGCGGGTCGGCCGGTGCGCTTCGTGAACACCCACACCGAGGCGTACGACGCACCGGTCCGCGACGCGCAGCGCGACGCGGTGCTGGCCGCGAACGCCGGCACCGACGCACCGGTGGTCCTGGTCGGCGACCTCAACGCCCGGCCGGACGCGGTCGGCGTGCCCGCGGGCTGGACGGACGCATGGACGCGCGGCGCCGGGGACGGCTTCACCTGCGGGCAGGCGCCGGACCTCGCCAACGCGGTGAGCACGCTGCACGAGCGGATCGACTACGTGTGGGTGCGGGGCGCCCGGGTGCTCGGGGCCCGTACCGTCGGCGACCGCGAGGCGGACCGCACCGCCCCGCACGGGCTGTGGCCCTCGGACCACGCCGGCGTCGTGGCGGACCTGGACGTCGGCTGACGCGCGAAACCGCAGGTGGGAGACGCCACGAGGGGCGAGCCCGGTGGGCCCGCCCCTCGCGATCAGTCGTGCTGGGTGGTCAGCGACGCACCGTCACGGTGAACCGGTGGGACCGGTAGGTGCCGTGAGCGGTCTTGACGGTCGCGAACATGGTGACCTTGGTGCCCGGCTTGTAGTGCTGCCCGAGAACCGAGGAGATGCGGCCGGTGCTGTTCAGGTGGCTGTTCAGCACGAGCTTCGAGCCGGCCTTCGTGACGCGGTAGACCTTGACGGGCGCGTGGGCAGCGCGGGCCACGGTGTTGACCGTTGCGCGGACCCGGTGCTGCGTCGCCGTCACGAGCGAGGGCTGGACACGCGTGTCGTCGTTGACGATGGAGCCCGTCGCGGTCGTGTGCGCCACGGTGGCGTTGCTGCTCGGCGACGACAGACGGACCGTCATGCGCTCGCTGGCCTCGCGGACCATGTCGGACACCACGCGGACGTTCGCCACGCCGGTCGTGCGGCCGGCCGGGATGGTGACGGTGCCGGTGGCGGCGCGGAAGTCGCTGCCCGACGTGGCGGTGCCCTTGGAGGTCGAGAACCGCACGGTCACCGGGGCGGTGGCCGTCCGGCTCAGCGTCACCGGGAAGCGCAGGGTCGCGCCGTGGTTGCCCTCCGACACCTTCGTGTCGCCGATCGAGAGGGTCGGCTTGGCGGCCGGCGTCGTGCCACCGGTGGGCGTCGTGCCACCGGTCGGGGCCGGGACCACCGGGATGGGCTCGAGGTCGAAGACCGAGGCGGTGTTCGAGGAACCCGTGCCGATGTTCACCTTGCCGATGGTGATGCCGTCGAGGAAGTACTCGCCGTTCATCTGGGTCGCACCGGCGCCACCGACCAGGAAGGCCACGCCGCCGTTGGGCTGCGTGGGGGCGGTGCTGTCGGCGTTCTGGACGATCGTGGCGTCGGGGTGGCTCACCACGTAGTCCTGCAGCGTCACGGTGTCGGCGGCGCCGTTGTCGGCGTCGATGCTCCACCGGCCTGACGTCCGGGCGTCCCATGCCTGCCAGGCGCTCTGCGCGACGGCGCCGTTGTTGGTGGGGAAGTAGAACAGCGTGTGGTCCACCCCGCCGGTCCCGTCGTCGCTCACGCTCAGGCGGAGGTAGACCGGCTGCTGGGGGGTGCTGTTGCCCGCGTCCGCGCGCTGGAAGGTGCTGAACTTCACCGTGCGCAGGTCGCGCAGCGGCGTGCCGTCGTACTGCGGGGTGCGGAACAGCTCGACCCGCTGGGGGTTGGTGCCGTTGTCGAGCTTGAAGCGGAGGCTGCCCTTGCCGGCCGGCGGCGTCGCCGGGCCGGTGGCGAAGGACTGGTTGGAGGCCAGGTAGACGTCGTCGTCGTAGGCCTGCTTGGCCCAGCCGTGGGCGTTGTCCGGGTCGACGGTGACCGCGGACGTCGCGCCGGTGGTCTCGGTGCTGCCGCCGAAGTCGAACAGGGTGTCCTGCCCGTTCTCGCCGACGACGACCCGGTCGACGAAGTACTCGCCGCTGGCCTGGGGGTCGGTGCTGCCACCGTCCGCGCCGCCGGTGACGAGCGCGATCGCGCCACCGTCGTGGTTCGCGTCGAAGCGGTTGTTGACCAGCTTCGCGCCCGGGTGGGCGAGGGCGTAGGCGTCCAGCGTCATGTCGCCGCCGTTGTCGCCGTTCACGTCCACCAGGCCGCCACCGGTGACGTCCCAGCTCTGCCACTGGCCGTTCACGACGGCGCCGTTGTTGGCCGGGAAGAAGTACACGGTGTCGTCCGTGTGGTCGGGGTTGCCGGGGTTGGTGTCCACGTTCAGCCGCATGAAGGTGGGCTGGCGGTCGGCGCCGGCGCCGGTGTGCCGGGCGAACGTGGAGTAGCCGAGCCGCGTGAGGTCGGTGAGAGCGACGCCGTCGTACGCGTCGGTGCGGTAGAGCTCCGTCTGGACGGTGGACTCACCGATCGTGATCTTGTGGCTGCTGGTCCCGAAGGGGGGCCCGTTGCGGACCGGTCTCGTCCCTCTGCTGCGGGGTCAGGTAGACCCCGTTGGCGGTGTTGTCGTACGCCTGCGGGTACCACGCGGCCGAGCCGGTGACGACGGTAGCGGTGCTGGGCGTGGGTGCGGCGATGGCGACGTTGGCACCGAGGCCGGACAGGACGATGGAGCCGGCGGCGAGCGCGCCGAAGCGGCTCCGACGGAGTGAATGCATGGATTCCCTGAGACTTTCTATAGGTGCGCCGAGTTGGCTGCTGAGACGCGAGGGCGACGAAGAGCGCCCGTGCATCCCGGACCCTACGGCGGGGAATCCGGCACTCCCGACGGAACATGCACTCTGCACATGACCTCGACCGAACGCGGGTCCCTGTATGACCGAACGGACAAGATTGCCTGGTGCGTCGGGACGGCCAGGCCGCTGGTCCTGGCCTAGTCCGACGGTCGCCGGCGCAGCGCCTTGGTCTCGCCGCGCCGCTTCTTGCCCGCGAGCCGGCGCTCCTTGGAGCCCCGGGTCGGCCGCGTCGGCCGGCGCTTCGGGGCCGGGGGAGCGCTGGCCTCGCTGAGCAGGTCGGCGAGCCGGGCGCGGGCCGCCTCGCGGTTGCGGTGCTGGGAGCGGTACTCCGACGCCGCGATGGTCAGCACGCCGTCGACGAGCCGGTGCGAGAGCCGGGCCAGCAGCCGGGCGCGCAGCGTGTCCGGGAGGGACGGGGAGCGGGCCACGTCGAAGCTCAGCTCGACGCGGGAGTCGGCGGTGTTGACCGACTGGCCGCCGGGTCCGCTGGAGCGGCTGAACCGCCAGGCGAGCTCGGCGGCCGGCACCTCGACGCCGCGGAACGCCAGCGGGCCGTTCACGCCTCGGCGTCCTCGGGCTCGGGCTCGGGCTGGGCGCCGCGTGCGGCGACGCACCGCGCGGCCGCGCCCATGGCGAGGTCCGGGCCGCCGACGAGGTAGCCCGCGGCCAGCGCGTCGCCCGCCCCGGTCACGTCGACCACCGGCCCCGCGTCGGGCGCCCGCTCGTCGGTGTCGTCCCCGAGGACGAAGGAGGCCCCGCGGGGGCCGTGCTTGAGGACGAGCACGGCGAACTGGCCGGCCCCGAACAGGCCGGCGCTGGTGGCCCACTCGGTGTCGGTCGCGAACACCACGGCCGGACGCAGGGCGCGGCACAGGTCGGAGAACCGGTCGGCGCCGAACTCGGCGACCATCGCCGCCGACGACAGGTCGACGGCGATCCGGGTGCCGTGCGCGCGGGCCACGGCGGCGGTCTCCACGACGCGCTGCGGGTCGGGGGTGCGGAGCAGGGCGTAGCCGGAGACGAACAGCCAGTCGGCGCCGTCCAGCCAGGGCCCCGACCGCACGTCGTCGAGCCAGCTGAGGTCGCCGGGGTCCGAGGCCATCGACCGGGTGCCCCCGGTGACCAGCGACACCACCGAACCGGTGCGGCCGGTGGGGGTGCCCCAGACCTCGACCCCGAGGCCGGTGAGTGCCTGCTCCACCAGGTGACCGGAACCGGTGTCGGCGCGCGGGCCGAACACGCGGGCGCGGCCGCCGAGGGCGACGACCCAGGTGGCCACGTTGGCGGCCTGCCCGCCGGCGGCGAACGTGATCCGCGCGGGGGTGTCGTCGTCCTCCACCAGCGCGCCCGACGTCTCGACGATCACGTCGAGCATCACGTCTCCCAGACACGCGACCAGCACGCCCTCACCCTCCCGGTGCAGCTCCCTCGTGCAGAATCCCCCCATGACGACACGGGATCCCGCACTGCGTCTCGCCATCGCCGACGAGGTGTCCGACGCTATGTCATCGGGGCTCGGCATCGTGGCATTGGAGTCCACGATCATCAGCCACGGGCTGCCGACCGCGACCAGCGCCGCGACCGCGCGGCGGATCGAGGACGCCGTACGACGCGGGGGAGCGGTGCCCGCGACGGTCGCGGTCGTCGACGGCACGGTCCGGGTCGGGCTCTCCGACGACGCGCTGGTGCGGGTCGCGGAGGACGAGGGCGTGGTCAAGACCAGCGTCCGTGACCTGGGCCCGGTCGTCGCGCGCGGGCTGGTCGGCGCGACCACGGTGGCCGCCACGGCGTACGTCGCGAGGCTGGCCGGGATCCGGGTGTTCGCGACCGGCGGGCTCGGCGGCGTGCACCGGGGGGCCCGCGACACCTGGGACGAGTCGGCGGACCTGGCGGCCCTGGCCGCGGCGCCGGTCACCGTGGTGTGTGCCGGGGTGAAGTCGATCCTGGACGTGGCGGCCACCGTCGAGCGGCTGGAGACGCTGTCCGTGCCGGTGCTGGGCTACCGCACCGACTCGATGCCGGGCTTCTACGTGCGTGACGCGGGGCTGCCGGTGCCGTGGCGGGTCGAGTCGGCGGCCGAGGTCGCCGAGGTGATGCGGGCCCGCGACGCGCTCGGGCTGCCGCAGGGGATGCTCGTGGCCCAGCCGGTCGACGCCGCCGAGGAGATGGACCTCGGGCTGCACGAGCGGACCCTGGCCGAGGGCCTGGCCGAGGCCGGCCGGCGGGGCGTCGGCGGCAAGGACGTCACCCCGTTCCTGCTGGGTTGGTTCCACGAGCGCACCGGCGGCGCGAGCCTGGCCGCGAACGTCGCCCTGGTGCTGGCGAACGCGGGCCTGGCGGCGGAGATCGCCGCGGACTTCGCGAAGAGTTAGTGCGCCGGACCGGGAGCGCCTCACGGCGCGAGGCCGCTCGTAGCGGCTTATTTTGGGACCCGGGGCTGCCACGGCCCGGCGCACTCAACAGTGTACAAGCCGGGCAACGGAACCGCGCCCGGCCCGCCGGCAAAATCAGGCCAGCAGGCCTTCGACCTCCAGGCCCGCGGCCTGCTCGAGCTGGTCGGCGAGGGTCAGCAGCCGGGCCGCCGACAGGTCCGAGTCGTACGGCGTCCGGGCGTGGCTCGAGCCCACCTGGGTCCGTCCCGCCGCGACGACCCGGGCGAACGCCGCGGCCCGGTAGAGCGTGTCGGCGAAGTCACCCTGGACCACACCGCGCAGCACCAGGTCGGTGAGCCGGCGCACCTCGTCCGGCCCGGGCGGGTCGACCACGCCGGCGACCACCTCGTGCACCGGGGTGACGTGCCGTCCCGCGGCGAACTCCCGGGCCGCGGACGCCGGGTCGGCGTACACCCAGGCACGCAGCAGGTAGAGCCGCCACAGGCAGCCGGCCAGCGAGTCGGCGGGCGAGCCGGACCAGAGGTCCGCCAGCGTGTCGAGGCCCTCGGTCTCGGCGAGGTGCACGACCCGGGCGACCACCTCCTCGTCGGCGGTGTCCCGCGCGCCGCGCACCAGCAGCGTGGCGCAGCGGTCGGCGGCCTCGCTGCGGGCGGCAGGGTCGATGTCGCCGACGATCGCCTCGAAGTGTCCGGCGCCCGGCAGCATCGGGCGGTGGTGACGGTGGCGTGGTTGCTCGGGCATCTCGTCACCCTACGACCGGTGCTACAGCCGTGGAGGGGGAAGCGCGTCGGTCGCCTCGAGGACGTCCATGCCGGTGATCTGCAGCAGGTCGACGATGATCGAGCGGATCTGCGCGAGCACCACGTCCGCGGACAGGTCGGCCACCCGCTCGACCTGGGCGGTGCCCTCGCCGACCCGCAGCAGCGCCCGCTGCACCTCGCCGGACGACCCGGCCATCTCGCCGGCCGCGAGCTCGGCGGCCATCATGTCCGCGGCGGCGGCCAGGTCCTCGCAGAGCAGCACGTAGGACCCGGGCAGCGGCACGCGGTGGTAGCTGGTCAGCGCGATCCTCCGGACCAGCACCCGGGTGTTGCGCAGCGCGCGGTCCAGCGGCTCCACGAGCTCGACCATCCGCCGGACGTTGCCGCCGTGCCGGCGCCGGAAGGGGGAGGACGCCAGCACCGACAGCCCCTCGTCCGCGGCGTCCTGCAGCTCGCGGATCAGCCGGTCGGTGCTGCGCGCGTCGGCGAGCACCTGCAGGCCCCGCTCGACGTCCCCGTCGATCGCGCCCTGCGCCCCGGCCCGGAGCAGCTGCGCGATGCGGCGTACGACGACCGCGGCCTGCTCACGAGGTCGGCGCAGCGGAGCACGGGGCACGACGGCCGCCGCGACCAGCGCCACGGCGCCGCCGATCAACGCGTCCACCCAGCGGGTCAGGGCGTAGCCGGGGGCGGCCGCGAAGGTCACCACGACGATGCCCTGCACGGCCGCCTGGGTGACGAACAGCGTGCCGGCGTTGAGCAGCAGGGTGATCGTCATCGCGAGCGCGACGAGCACGGTGACCTGCCAGGCGCCGGTGCCGATCAGCAGGAGCAGCAGGTCGGCGAGGAAGACGCCGATGGCCACGCCGACGGTGACCTCGGCGACCCGGCGCAGCCGCTGGCCGTAGGACGTGCCCAGGCAGACGACCGCCACGATCGGCGCGAAGAACGGCTTGGGGTGCCCCAGCAGGTCGTGGGCGAGGTACCACGCGAGCCCCGCGGCGACCGAGCACTGGCCGATGTGCCAGGCCTTGCTGCGCAGCCGGGCGCGGCGGGCCCGGAACGACACCCGGCCGTGGTCCCACATCCGGTCGAGGGGGCTGGCGGCGCTCACCACGCAGACGCTAGTGCACGCGGCCCGCCCCGGCCGACCGGCTCAGCCCAGCCGGTCCGTGGCCCGCTGGACGGCGGCGACCATCGGCTCCTGGCCGGACTCGTAGTTGTAGTCCTGACCGGCCAGCACCATCTCCACCATCGCGATCCGGGTGCCCACCACCGCCAGGCCCTGGGCGTCGAAGAAGGACGCGTCGGGGTCACCGGCGACCGGTCCGTAGGTCAGGAGGTACCAGCCGCCGGTGCCGCCGGCCACGCTCACGTCCTGCAGGTCGCCGACCTCGGAGGTCTTGAAGCGCCCGAGCTGGTCGGCGCACTGGGCCCGCCACGCCTTCAGCACCGCGAACGCGCGCCGGGCGGTGGTGGCGTCCGGGAACTCCGCGACCAGCTCGGAGGCGTGGTCCGAGGCGCCGGCGGCGACGGGACGGTAGTCGCGGACGGCGACGTCGGTGGCGCCGATCGAGGTCATCGCGAAGCGCTGGCAGGTGCCGACCGGCGTCCGGGGCTCCTGCGAGCGGGTGCGGCCCCCGGTCCAGCGGAAGCCGTCGTTGAAGCCGGGAACGTCGGCGGCGGCCAGCAGCCGGGAGCGCAGCCCGCCGGTCCCGGCGGGCGCGCTGCTGACCGGCTCGCTCGGCGACGGGGCGGCCGAGGTGGTGGTCGGCGCGGGCGTCGCGGGGGCCGAGCTCGGGTCGGCGGCGTCGGTCGTGGCACCGGTCGTGGCGTCGTCCGTCGGTGCGGAGCTCGTCGCCGCAGTGGCCGACTGCGTGGCCGTGCTCGTCGCGTCGTTGCAGCCGGTCAGGGCCACCGTCGCGAGGCAGGCGAGGGCGGCCAGGGCCACGGTCGGACGTGCGAACGCACGGGGCTGGTTCACGGTCTTCCTCACTGTCAGCGGGTTGCCCGCCCAGCGTAGGGTTGGCCCCTCCGACTCGCCGACACCTGCGGTGGCGTGTCCCGATACGGTGTCAGCGTCGGTCCGGAGACCTGGGCGGCCGACCATCTCGATGCAAGGAGGGCGAAGCGGTGTCCGCACGGCCACGACGGGACCGTCGTACCCGCCCCGTCCCGTCGATCCTCCGGTCGGTGTCGCTGGCCCTCGTGCTGTGCCTGGGTGCCGCCGCCTGCACCTCCTCGGCCGACAGCGAGCCCTCCGCGGGCACGTCGTCCGCGAGCCCGTCCGCGAGCTCGGCCAGCCCGGAGCCGGTCACCCTGCGGTTCGCGGTGTACGGCGACCCGGGGGTCCTGGCCGCCTACCGCAGGCTGGCGAAGGCGTACACCGCGCAGCACCCCGAGGTCACCGTCAAGGTCCAGGCCAGCCCGGACGCCGTCACCTCCGAGGACCAGGTCGACCGGGGCTTCGAGGCCGGCACGCCCCCCGACGTGTTCCTGACCCGCCAGACGTCGATGCCCGGGCTCGTCGCCCAGGGCCGCCTGCAGCCGGTGGACCAGCTGCTGGAGAAGCGTGGCGTGCAGTTCGGCGACAACTACCAGCGGATCGGGCTCGAGGCGTTCGCCGCGGACGCTGCCCTGCAGTGCATGCCCAACGACGTCTCGCCCTACGTCGTGTTCTACAACAAGCGCCTCCTGGTGCCCCGCAACCTGGCCCTGCCCGGGGAGGCGCCGCCGACCCCCGAGCGGGGCTGGACCTGGGAGCAGTTCGTGTCCGGGGCCCGGGCGATGTCCAAGGACGGCGTCAAGGGCGTCTACCTCGCCCCCCGGCTCACCACGCTGCTGCCGCTGGTCCGCTCCGCAGGCGCCGACCTGGTCGACGACGCGCGCAAGCCCACGACCACGACCTTCGCCGACGACTCCGCGCGCGCCGCGCTCGAGGAGATCCTCACCGTCGCCCGTGACCCGAGCATCACCCCCAACGCCCGGCAGCTGTCCCGGCAGGACGCGGTGACCCGCTTCGAGAACGGCCGCCTCGGCATGCTGATCGGCACCCGCGCCCTCGTGCCGCGGCTGCGCGACAAGCCCGACCTGCACTTCGACGTGTTCCCGCTGCCGAACCTCGGCCGGTTCCGCACCGTCGCCGACATCACCGGCTACTGCCTGTCCAAGGACAGCCGGAACGTCGGCCCGGCGGCCGACTTCATGGCCTTCGCCAGCGGGGACGAGGGCTCGCAGATCCTGGCGGAGACCGGCTCCATCGTGCCGGCCAACATCGAGGCCCTGCACTCGCCGCAGTTCACCGAGCCGGGCCTGTTCCCGCGCAACAGCGGGGTGTTCGACCAGGTGATCCGGCGCGCCGACCCGATGCCGTCCGCGCCGGGCTGGCCCGACGTGGTGAGCCAGACCCAGCCCTTCCTCGACCGGCTGTTCTACGCGCCGGTGCTCGACCTGGACACGCTGCTGCCGCGCATCGACGAGGTCTCGGCCCCCCCTGCTGGTCGAGCCGAGCCCGTCGGCCTCGCCGTCCTCCTGAGCCCAGCGCCTCAGGAGGGTACGGCGGTCTCCGGGACGTCCTCGGGGGAGAGGATCGCCTCGCTGAGCAGGTCGGCGGTCAGCTCGACCTGCCAGGGCCGCGCGCCGAGCTCGGCGAGCCGCTCGGCGACCAGGCCGGGCAGCTCGGAGTCCTCGCCCTGCGGCGGCTCCCACATCACCCGGCGCACGAAGTCCGGGGTGAGCAGGTTCTCGACGGGGAGGTCGTGCTCGTCGGCGAGCGCCTTGAGCCGGGTGCGGGCCGTCGCCAGGCGGGCGGCGGCCACCGGGTCACGGTCGGCCCACGCGCGGGGCGGCGGCGGTCCGTCGTACCGCGCGGCGACCGGGGGGAGCTCGTCCTCGGGCAGGGTGCGTGCCACCCGGAGCGCCTCGACCCACTGGTTGGCGTAGCGCTCGGCGCCGCGGCCGCGGAAGCCCTTGGTGGACAGCAGGGAGGCCTTGTCGCGGGGCATCGCGTTGGCGGCCTCGACGATCGCCGCGTCCGGGATGATCCGGCCGGGGGTCACGTCGCGACGGGCGGCGATCTCGTCGCGGGTCTCCCAGAGCTCCTTGACGGCGGCCAGGGCGCGGCGGCCGCGGGCCCGGTGCATCCCGGACGTGCGCCGCCACGGGTCCTGGCGCGGGCCGTGCGGCTCGGCGCTCACCAAGTGCTCGAACTCCTGGCGCGCCCACTCGGCCTTGCCGGTCTCCTCGAGCTCGCGGCCCAGGGCCTCGCGCAGCTCGACGAGCGCCTCGACGTCGAGGGCGGCGTACTCCAGCCACGGCTCGGGCAGCGGCCGGGTGGACCAGTCGACCGCGGAGTGCTCCTTGCGCAGGCTGCGTCCCACGACGGTCTCGACCAGCGTGGCCAGCCCGACGCGCGGGTAGCCGAGCAGCCGGCCGGCGAGCTCGGTGTCGAACAGGAGGGTCGGGCGCAGCCCCACCTCGGCGAGGCAGGCCAGGTCCTGGGTGGCCGCGTGCAGGATCCACTCGGCGTCGCCGAGAGCCTCGTTCAGGTCGTCGAGGTCGTCGAAGGCGATCGGGTCGACCAGCGCCGTGCCCGACCCCTCGCGGCGCAGCTGCACGAGGTAGGCGCGGGCGGAGTAGCGGTAGCCGGACGCCCGTTCGGCGTCGATGGCCACGGGTCCGGTGCCGCCGGCGAAGGCGCGGAGCACCTCGTCGAGCGCGGGACGGGTGTCGACGACCGGCGGCAGCCCGTCGCGCAGCTCCAGCAGGGGAGCGGGCTCGGGGGTCGTCTCGGCGGGGGTGCCGGGTCCGTCCTCTGTCTCGGGGGTGCTGCCGCCCATCAGCCTCGGCCGCGCTGTCCGCGTCGACTGGGCAGCGGCGCGACACCTTCGGGCACCGGGGGCAGGCCGGAGGCGGTGCACAGCAGCTCACCCCAGGCCTCGACGTGCGGGCCGAGGTCCAGCGCGCCGTCGCCGGACGGGTCGCTGACCGGGGTCCAGGACGCCCGGATCTCCAGCTGCGCGCTGGGCTCCTCGCCGGCCATGCTGCCGAAGCTCTCCGAGGACACCTTGGTGACGGTGCCCGAGGGGGCGACGTACGTCGCCCCGTGCGCGTCGAGCGCCTCGCTCAGCCAGGACCAGCCGACCTCGGCCAGGAGCGGGTCGTTGGCCATCTCCGGGTCGATCTCGGCACGGGCGTAGGCCACGCAGCGGAAGGTGCCCTCCCAGGCGTCGTTGCCGGCCGGGTCGTGCAGCAGCACCAGCCGTCCGGTGCCGACGTCGTCGCCGTCGACGGTGACGTCCGCGGAGAGCGCGGAGGCGAACGGGGCGATCCGCTGGGGGGCGGGCATCTCCTCGCAGAAGATCTCGGGGCGCAGTCGAGCCTCGCGCAGCTGCGCTACTGCGAGCCGGAACTCCTCGGGGTGAGCGGAGGGGTCCACACGCGGCTCCTGACGGGCGGCCATGGGGTCAGACTAAGCCGAAGTGGTGATCCTGCTCATCCGACACGCTGTCCGCGACCGGCCGCCCACCACCCACCTGGGAGGATGACGCCGTGCCGTCTGCCGCCTCGAGCGACCCCCGTGTCCACGACTCCGCCTTCCTCCGCGCCGCCCGGTCCGAGCCGGTGCCCCACACCCCGGTGTGGTTCATGCGCCAGGCGGGGCGCTCCCTGCCGGAGTACCGCGCCCTGCGCGAGGGGGTCGCGATGCTCGAGTCCTGCATGCGCCCGGACCTCGTCGTGGAGATCACCCTGCAGCCGGTGCGCCGCTACGGCGTCGACGCCGCGATCTTCTTCTCCGACATCGTGCTGCCGCTCAAGGCGGTCGGCGTCGACCTCGACATCAAGCCCGGCGTCGGCCCGGTCGTCTCGCGGCCGGTGGAGACGCTGGCGGACGTCGCGGCGATCCCCGACCTGACCCCCGAGCACGTCCCGTTCATCACCGAGGCGGTGCAGACCCTGGTCCGGGAGCTCGGCGGCACCCCGTTGATCGGGTTCGCCGGCGCGCCGTTCACCGTGGCGTCGTACCTCGTGGAGGGCGGTCCCTCCAAGGAGCACGCCCGCACGAAGGCGATGATGTTCGGCGCCCCGGACGTCTGGGAGGCGCTGATGAGCAAGATCGCCGGCATCTCCGCGGCCTACCTCGCGGTGCAGGTGGAGGCCGGCGCCTCGGCCGTCCAGCTGTTCGACTCGTGGGCCGGCGCGACGTCGCCTGACGACTACCGCCGCTACGTGATGCCGTGGTCCACCGAGGTGCTGACCGCCGCCGGCGGGCTCGGCGTCCCGCGGATCCACTTCGGCGTCGGGACCGGGGAGCTGCTCGGGCTGATGGGCGACGCCGGCGCGGACGTGGTCGGCGTCGACTGGCGGGTGCCGCTGGCCGACGGCGTACGACGGGCCGGGGGCCGGGCCGTGCAGGGCAACCTGGACCCGTCGCTGGTGTTCGCGCCGACCGAGGTGATGCTGGCGCGCGCCACCGAGGTCGTGGAGGCCGGCCGGGCCGCCCCGGGGCACATCTTCAACCTGGGCCACGGCGTGCTGCCGTCCACGGACCCCGACCAGCTGGCCCGGCTGACCGACCACGTGCACTCCCTCCACCCCGATAGTCCGTGACGTTCCTGCTCCCGGAGCACCCCCTCGGCGACAAGTCCGTCACGGACTATCGGGGGCGGTGCGGCGGCGGAGCAGGGCCCGCAGCGCGATCCAGGCCGGTACGCCGACCAGGGCCCCGGCCAGCAGGAACGGCAGCAGCGCGCCCAGCACGGTCAGCGTCACCACGACGGCGTCGCCGAGCGCGTTCCAGCCGGCCTTCAGGCCGCTGAGGAAGCCGGCGTCCCTGAGGGCGTCCGGGGGCGGGACGTACGTCGCGGGCGTGGAGAGGTGCACGGTGATCGTGGCCAGCGACGTCTGGTCGTCGAGGTAGGCCTGCTGCGCCTTCAGCGACTGCAGCTCGGCCTGCCGCTCGGTGATCTTCTCCTCGAAGTCCAGCAGGTCCTTCACGTCCCGCGCGCCGCGCTGGTAGCGCTGCAGGTCGTCGAGGCTGTTCTGCAGCGTCTGCACCCGCTCGTCGACGTCGATCACCTGGCTGGTGACGTCCTTGGCGGACTCGTCGGAGGTCTCGAGCCGGCCCATCCCCATCAGCGCCTTCTTGGTCGCCGCGAACCGGTCGACCGGCACCCGCAGGACCAGGGTCGAGCTCTGCACGCGGCCCTTCCGGTCGTGGGTGGTCTGCTCGGTGCCGATCGACCCGCCGACCGCGGCGAGCAGGCCGTCGACGTCCGCCCGCACCGCCCCGAGGTCCCTCGCGGTGATCGACAGCTCGGCGGTACGGATCACCGACGGGGTCCTGACCGCGGCCCGGTTCGCGCCCGGGGCGGGCTTCAGGTCAGCCTCGCCGTCCGTGGCCGGCGCCGGTTCGGCCCGGTCCGCGCTCACCGACCCGCCCGACCCGGACATCGCGTCGCTGTTCCCGCTGCCGCCGCTGCACCCCGCGAGCGCGCCGAGCGCGAGCAGCGCCCCCGCCGCCACCAGCCGCCTGGCCGACCTGTTCCCCATGACGCTCCCCGTCCCCTGACTGGCGGCGGGACCGCCGCGCGACTGCCCCTGTGACGCGGCCCGGGGCCCGCGGGTTCCACCCGGTCGACGGCCGCGCCCAGGGCTTTGCCAACCTGGGACCGTGACCCCCTCCTCCCGTACCCGTGGCGCCGCGGCGCCGCCGCCCCGCGTGGTCGTGGTCGGCGCCGGCATCGCAGGGCTCGCGGCGGCGGCGGCCGTCCGTCGTACGGCGCCGGAGGCCGACGTCCTGGTCCTGGAGGCCGGGCCCGCCATCGGCGGCAAGCTCGCGCTCGCCGAGGTCGGCGGCGTCACCGTCGACGTGGGCGCCGAGTCGATGCTCAACCGGCGCCCCGAGGCGGTCGCACTGGCCCGGGACGCGGGTCTGGGGGACCGGATCGTGCACCCGGCCACGACGACCGCGAACCTCTGGTCGCGCGGGCGGCTGCGGCCGATGCCCCGCACCCTGATGGGCGTGCCCGCCGACGCCCGCGCGCTCGCCGACAGCGGCGTGCTGTCCGCGTCCGGCCTGGCCCGGGTCGCGGTGGAGCGCGGGCTGCCGGCCACCCACCTGGACGGCCAGGACGTCAGCGTCGGCTGGCTGGTCGAGGAGCGCTTCGGCCGCGAGGTCGTCGACCGTCTGGTGGAGCCGCTGCTCGGCGGGGTCTACGCCGGCCACGCCCGGGAGATCTCCGCGCGCGCGGCGGTCCCGCAGGTCGTGGCGCTGCTGGACCGGGACCGGTCGATGATGCGGGCGGCCGCCGACGCGCTGAAGCAGACCTCCGACGTGCCGGTGTTCGCCGGCCTGGCCGGCGGGATCGGCCGGCTGCCGGGCGCCGTCGTCGCCTCCGCGGGGCTCGAGGTGCGCACGGACGCGACCGTGCGGGACCTGGCCCGCGCGGCCGAGGGCGGCTGGAACCTCGTGGTGGGCTCGACCCGTGACGCCGAGGTGCTGCACGCCGACGCCGTGGTGCTCGCCACCCCGGCCCGGGCGACCGGACGGCTGCTGGCCGACGTGGTGCCGCACGCCGCGCTGGAGCTGGCCCGGATCGAGTACGCCTCGATGGCCATCGTCACGCTCGCGTTCCGGGCCCGCGACTTCCCCGACACCCCGGGCTCGGGGTTCCTGGTGCCGCCGGTCGACAAGCGCTCGGTGAAGGCCGCGACGTTCTCGTTCGCCAAGTGGGACTGGGTCCGCGCCGCCGGGGAGGCCGACGACGTCGTGGTGATGCGCTGCTCGCTCGGGCGGCACCGCGAGGAGGAGCTGCTCCAGCGTCCCGACGACGGGCTCGTCTCGCTGGCCCTGGCCGACCTCGCGGACGCCGTGGGGCTCTCGGTCCGGCCGGTCGACGCGCACGTCCAGCGGTGGGGCGGGGCCCTGCCGCAGTACGCCGTCGGGCACCTCGAGCGGGTCCGCAACATCCGCTCGGCGGTGGCCTCGGCCGGCGGTCTCGCGGTCTGCGGTGCGGCGTACGACGGGCTGGGGATCCCGGCCTGCGTGGCGTCCGCGGAGGTCGCTGCCACCCAGGTCGTCGCGGCCTTGGGGCTCGCGGGAGAATGAGCCCATGACCGAGTCGAAGCGCCCGAACCAGGGCAAGGCCGCCAAGGACCTGAACGAGACCATCCGCTACACGATGTGGTCGGTGTTCAAGCTGCGCGACGTCCTCGGCGAGAGCGACCGGGCCAGCGAGGCGGCGGAGGTCGAGAAGCTCTTCGCCGAGCTCGACGACGCCGACGTCACCGTCCGCGGGCTCTACGACGTCGCCGGCCTGCGCGCGGACGCCGACCTGATGGTGTGGTGGCACGCGTCGACGGCCGACGAGCTGCAGGACGCCTACCACCGCTTCCGTCGTACGACGTTCGGTGCCCGGCTCGACCCGGTGTGGTCGCAGATGGCCCTGCACCGCCCCGCGGAGTTCAACAAGAGCCACGTCCCGGCGTTCCTGGCCGACGAGCAGGCGCGGGCCTACGTGTGCGTCTACCCGTTCGTGCGCTCCTACGAGTGGTACCTCCTCGAGGAGACCGAGCGGCGCCGGCTGCTGATGGAGCACGGCATGATGGCGCGCGATTACCCCGACGTGCGCGCCAACACCGTCTCGTCCTTCGCGCTCGGCGACTACGAGTGGCTGCTCGCGTTCGAGGCCGACGAGCTCGACCGGATCGTCGACCTGATGCGACACCTGCGCGGCTCGGAGACCCGGCGCCACGTGCGCGAGGAGGTGCCGTTCTACACCGGGCGCCGCCGCACCCCGACCGAGCTGGTCACCGACCTGCCGTAGCCGGCAGCGGGGCGGACTACTCCTCCGGCTCCAGCGTCATGCTGATCGAGTTGATGCAGTAGCGCTGCCCGGTCGGCGTGCCGTAGCCGTCGTCGAAGACGTGGCCCATGTGCGAGCCGCAGTTCGCGCAGCGCACCTCGACCCGCTTCATGCCCATCGTGGTGTCCTCGATGTACTCCACCCGGTCCTCGGCCAGCGGCGCGTAGAACGACGGCCAGCCGCAGTGTGAGTCGAACTTGGTCTCGGACTTGAACAGCTCGGCGTCGCACGCGCGGCACCGGTAGACCCCGACGGTCTTGGTGTCGGTGTACTCCCCGGTGAACGCCCGCTCCGTGCCCGCCTTGCGCAGCACGGCGTACTCGTCACGCGAGAGCTGCTCGCGCCATTCCTCGTCGGTCTTCTGCACCTCGTAAGCCATGTCCCCACCCTACTTTCACGCTCCAACGGGGTGCGCCGTCTAGGCTGCCGCCATGGCCAGCCCAGCGACCGAGGTCGACGCCGACGGACGCGCGGTGCGGGTGTCCAGCCCCGACCGGGTGATCTACGAGGCCACCGAGCACACCGCCGAGGTCACCAAGCTGATGGTGGTGGAGTACTACCTCTCCGTCGGCGACGGCATCATGCGCGCGCTGCGCGAGCGGCCGACGGCCCTGGAGCGCTGGCCCAAGGGGGTGCGCGAGGGCATCGTGCTGAGCACGGGGTACGGCGACAAGGCCGACGCGTTCTACCAGAAGCGGGTCCCCAAGGGCGCCCCGCCGTACCTCGAGACCGCCACCATCACCTTCCCCTCGGGCCGCACCGCCGACGAGATCTGTCCCACCGAGCTCGCGGTGCCGGCCTGGGCCGCCCAGATGGGCACGCTGACCTTCCACCCCTGGCCGGTACGTCGCAGCGCACCCGACCTGCCCGACGAGCTGCGGATCGACCTCGACCCGCACGGCGACACCGGGTTCCGGGACGCGGTCCGGGTGGCCGGCGTCGCCCGGGAGCTGCTCGCGGACCTCGGGATGGTGGGCTTCCCGAAGACCAGCGGCAACCGCGGCGTGCACGTCTACGTCCGGATCGAGCCGCGGTGGGACTTCGTCGACGTGCGGCACGCCGCCATCGCGTTCGGGCGCGAGCTGGAGCGACGTACCTCCGGGGTGACCACCAAGTGGTGGAAGGAGGAGCGCGGCGACGCGATCTTCGTGGACTACAACCAGAACAGCCGCGACCGGACGATCGCCTCGGCCTACAGCCTGCGGCCCAAGCCGGGCGCGCCGGTGAGCACGCCGATGGAGTGGGACGAGCTCGCCGAGGTCGAGGACCCGCGGGCCTACAACCTGTTCACCGTCCCGGAGCGGTTCGCCGAGCGCGGCGACGTGCACGCGGCCATCGACGACGTGCACTGCGACCTCACGCCGCTGCTGGACCTGTTCGTCGAGCAGGGCTCGGTGGAGCTGTCCTACCCGCCGGACTACCCGAAGATGCCGGGCGAGCCACCCCGGGTGCAGCCCAGCAAGAAGGTCGCGGCGCACTGGGAGGACGAGTCCTGAGCGACCCGAAGGGATCATTGACCGTGCTCCCCGTGCCCGAGACGCTGGAGGGACGCCGTTGTCCGGGGGGACCTCGGCGGGCACGACGGCAGGGGGTGCATGGCGATGGCTCCACGGTTCAGGACGAAGTGCTTCGTGGAGGGCTGCGGGTTCGCGCCGGTGGCGCACGGCTACTGCCGCGGTCACTACACGCAGCTCTACCGGCACGGGCGCATCACGGGGCTGCTGCGGCCCCGCTCCGGCAGGGCGGCGGGCTGAGGGTCCGGCGCGGCGCTCAGTAGCCGCCGCGGCCCGAGGACGGCGACGCCGCGGCACCGGGCATCACCGCGTGCCCGGACGGCGACACGGCGTACCAGACGCCGCCGAAGCTCTTCACGCCCTCGCCCTTGACGTCGCCGGGAGCCGAGTCCTGGACGAACGTGTAGACCGGCCAGCCGCCGACGGTGACCGTCGAGCCGCCCCCGGCGACCTTCGCGCTGCCGACCGGCGCGGAGACCCCGGGCGGCGGGGTGGTCGAGGACGTCGGCGCGACGGACGGCCAGTAGGCCAGGCACTGCGCGGTGCAGCTGGAGTGGCCGGGAGTGTCCGCGGTGAGCAGGTAGACGGTGCGGCCGGAGTGGTCGACGAGGACGGTGCCCAGCGTGGTGTGGGCCGGGGCGAGCACCGCGCCGGAGGCCGCGGGGGAGGATCCGGCCGAGCTGCTGGTGGTGGACGGGGAGGAGCCGCCGCAGGCGCTGAGACCGGCTGCCAGGACGGCGCCGAGGACGAGGAGCTTGATCATGAGGGACCTCCTGGGGGACACCAGGAAAGACGGTTGCGGGCGTCCCCGGGTTCACCCGGCTACGGTGCGGGCATGAGCGAGTTCCCCGAGCCGGGCGGAGGCACGGCGGACCCCGCCGCGCTGTTCTCCCGCTACCTCGAGTTCTACCGGCGGACCGTGGCCCGCAAGGTGGCCTCCCTGCCGGCCGCCGAGCAGCGCGCGTCCCGGCTGCCGTCGGGCTGGTCGCCGCTCGAGCTCCTGGTGCACCTGGCCCACATGGAGCGCCGCTGGTTCGTCTGGGGCTTTCTGGGCGAGCCGGTCGACGACCCGTGGGGCGACGACCTCGACGGCCGGTGGCACGCGCCGGCCGACGTGACCGCCGTCCAGGTGGTGGCGCAGCTGCAGGAGGTGGGGGAGCGGACCACCGCGGTGCTGGCCGGGCACCGGCTCGACGAGCACGCGCCGCCCGGCCCGCGCTTCGACGGCGAGCCGGCGACTCTGGCGTGGATCTGCTTCCACGTGCTGCAGGAGTACGCCCGGCACGCGGGGCACCTCGACGTGGCGGTCGAGCTCGCCGGGGGGGACGTCGGCGAGTGAGCCGGCTCAGAGGCCGGTGACGCCCTCGCCGCCGTAGTGCTCGGACTGCTCGTCGAAGTTCTCGTGCTCGAGCAGGTGCAGGATCGGCACGCCGATCTTGCGGCGGGCCCGCGAGGTCCAGTCCACGTGGAAGAACTCCGCGATGACGTGCTTGCGGGTCAGGATGATCGCCTCCGCGGCCCGCACCTCGGCGACCTTGGCGGCGAGCGCCTCGATGGGCTCGGCGCTGACCACCTCGCCGGAGACGTCGGCACCCTGGCCCTTGAGCTTGCTGACGCAGCCGTCGCAGTCGGTGCGCGCCCGCTCGAGCAGCTCGCGCTGCACCTCGGCGATGTCCTGGCTGTCCATGACGAGGGCGGGGGAGGCGAGCACCTCGCTGGCCGCGATCGAGCCCATCGCGGACTCGACCCGGGCGGCGGCGTCCTCGACGGGCAGCAGCACGTGGTAGCGGACCGGGTCCTCCACGTCTCCGTGCAGGCTCCGGACCTGGGCAGCATCCTCGGCAGACAGCGGCTGCTCGACCAGCAGCACCACGTCGTAGGTCGTCGGCTCGCTCATGCCCACAGCGTAGTCCTGCCCGGGCCCCCGGGAGCCGCTCAGCCCCCCCAGCACCTCGGCCAGGTCGTAGCTGACGACCTCCTCGAGCTGCTCGTAGCCGCAGGACTCCGGGTCGCGGTCCGGGCGCCAGCGCTTGAACTGCGCGGTGTGCCGGAACCGGTTGCCCTCCATGTGGTCGTAGCCCACCTCGACGACCCGCTCGGGACGCAGCGGCGTGAACGACAGGTCCTTGCCCGCACTCCACCGGCTCTGGGTGCCCGGGACCCGGTCGGGGTTCGCGATCGCCCACTCGCTCCACTCGCCCCACGGGTGCTCCGAGAGGTCGGAGCAGACCAGCGGCTGCAGCTCCTCGACCAGCTCGGCGCGCCGCTTGGCGGTGAACGACGCCGAGACGCCGATGTGCTGCAGCCGGCCGTCGGCGTACAGGCCGAGGAGCAGCGAGCCGAGCAGCGGGTGCTCCGGGGTCGAGGTCTTGTGCAGCCGGTAGCCCGCGACGACCACGTCCGCGGTGCGCTCGTGCTTGATCTTCAGCATCGTGCGGCCGTTGGGGGTGTACGGCGCCCCGAGCGGCTTGGCGACCACGCCGTCCAGCCCGGCGCCCTCGAACGAGCTGAACCACCGCTCGGCCTCGGCCGGGTCGCCGGTCGTGCGGGTCAGGTGGATCGGGGGTACGACGCCCGCGAGCGCCTCCTCGAGCCGGGCCCGGCGCACCTCGAACGGCTGGTCCACCAGCGACTCGTCGCCGAGCGCGAGCAGGTCGAACGCGACGAAGCCGGCCGGCGTCTTCTCGGCCAGCATCTGCACCCGGGAGTCGGCCGGGTGGATCCGCTCCTGGAGCCGCTCGAACTCCAGCCGGTCGCCGATGGCCACGAAGATCTCGCCGTCCACGACGCAGCGCTCGGGCAGGGAGGCCTTGACGGCCTCGACGACCTCGGGGAAGTAGCGGGTGAGCGGCTTCGTGTTGCGGCTGGCCAGCTCGACCTCGTCGCCGTCGCGGAACACCAGGGCCCGGAACCCGTCCCACTTGGGCTCGAAGAGCAGCCCGCCGTGCTTGGCGGGGTCGGGGATGCCCTTCACGGACTTGGCGAGCATCGGCTGGACCGGAGGCATCACGGGGAGATCCACGCCCTCATCGTAGGCTGACCGGATGCCGATCCACCTGACCGAGCGAGACCCTCGCGTGCCCGCGGACCGGCTGGTCGCCGAGCTGGTGCCGCCGCCCCGGTTCGCCGACGTGAGCTTCGCGAGCTACCGCCCCGACCCGGGCCAGCCGAGCCAGGCGCAGGCCGTCGAGGTGCTGCAGGCCTTCGCCGGGACGGTCGGTGAGCGGCCCCGCAAGCGCCGCTGGGGCCGGTCCACCAGCGAGGCCGGCTCCGGCGGGGTCTACCTCGACGGCGGCTACGGCGTCGGCAAGACCCACCTGCTGGCGGCCCTGTGGCACACGGCGCCCGGGCCCAAGCTGTTCGCGACGTTCGTCGAGCTGACCCACCTCGTCGGCGCGCTTGGCTTCCACGACGCGGTCGCCGCCCTGTCGTCCTACACGCTGGTGTGCGTCGACGAGTTCGAGCTCGACGACCCGGGCGACACGGTGCTGGTCTCCACGCTGCTGACCCGGCTGCGCGAGGCGGGCGTGCGGCTGGCGGCCACCTCCAACACGCTGCCGGGCAGGCTCGGCGAGGGCCGCTTCGCCACCGACGACTTCCTGCGCGAGATCCAGGGGCTGGCCGCGGCCTTCGAGTCCGTGCGCATCGACGGCGAGGACTACCGGCACCGCGGGCTGCCCGAGGCGCCGGCCGCGCCGGACCTGGAGACGGTCCGCCGGACCGCCGAGCGCGAGGGGGCGAGCCTCGACCACTTCGTCGATCTCAGCCGGCACCTGGCGCAGGTGCACCCCAGCAAGTACGGCGCCCTGCTCGACGGGGTGCGCGTGGTGTGCCTGGAGGACGTCCGGACCGTCGACGACCAGGCCGTCGCGCTGCGGCTGGTGGTGCTCGCCGACCGGATGTACGACCGCGACCTGCCCGTGGTCGCCAGCGGCGTCACCTTCGACGCGCTGTTCGCCCCGCAGCTCCTCGAGGGGGGCTACCGCAAGAAGTACTTCCGGGCGATCAGCCGGCTGGTGGCCCTGGCCCGCGAGGGCGCGGACGTCGAGGCCTGAACCGTCGCCGGCTGGGCACACTGCTGGCATGGCGAAGTCGAGGAAGAAGCAGCCGTCCACCACCGAGGCGCTGACCGTCCCGCGCGGTCCGGTCGACCTGTCGACGTACGACGCGCACGGCAAGCCCGGCTTCGACGGGTCCAAGAAGAAGGGCAAGGCTGCGCTGTACGCGCTCGGCAAGGAGCTCTCGGACCTGCAGGAGCGGCTGTACGCCGAGGGCGTCAGCGGCGGCAACCGCCGGGTGCTGGTGGTGCTCCAGGGCATGGACACCTCCGGCAAGGGCGGCATCCTGCGGCACGCGATGGCGCTGGTCGACCCGCAGGGGCTGCACATCAAGGCGTTCAAGGCGCCGACCCCGGCCGAGCTCCGGCACGACTTCCTGTGGCGCGTGGAGCGCGAGGTGCCGGGGCCCGGGATGATCGGCGTCTTCGACCGCTCGCACTACGAGGACGTGCTGATCGCGCGGGTGCGCAAGCTCGTGCCGCGCCGCGAGATCAGCGCGCGCTACCGGCAGATCAACGCCTTCGAGAAGCGGCTGGCCGACGAGGGCACGGTGCTGGTCAAGCTCATGCTGCACATCTCCGCCGAGGAGCAGAAGCAGCGGCTGCTGGCCCGGCTGGACGAGCCCACCAAGCTGTGGAAGTTCAACCCCGGCGACATCGACGAGCGGCAGCGCTGGGGCTCCTACCAGGAGGCCTACGAGGTCGCCCTGGAGAAGACGAACACCGAGCACGCGCCCTGGCTCGTCGTGCCCAGCGACCGCAAGTGGTACCGCGACCTGGCCGTGGCGAACGTGCTGCGCGAGACGCTGGCCGCGATGGACCCGACCTGGCCGGGCCCGGACTTCGACGTCGCGCACGAGCGGGCCCGGCTGACCGGCGAGGTGCCCTCGGCGCACCGGTAGTCTCGCGCCGTGATCCGCACCGTCTCCGCGACCCGCTACGTCGCGCCCCTGCGCGAGGGCGGCTCGCTGCCCGGCATCGTCGAGGCCGACGACCTCGGCACCTACGTCTGCAAGTTCCGCGGCGCCGGCCAGGGGCTCAAGGTCCTGGTCGCCGAGGTGGTGGTCGGCGAGCTGGCCCGCGCCCTCGGCGTGCGCACCCCGGACCTGGTGGCGGTCGACCTCGAGGCGGCCATCGGGAAGTACGAGGCCGACGAGGAGGTCCAGGACCTGCTCACCGCGAGCATCGGCCTGAACCTCGGCGTGGACTTCCTGCCCGGCTCGTTCGGGTACGACGCCGGCTACACCCCCGACGACACGGTGGCCGCCTCGATCCTGTGGCTCGACGCGCTGACCGCCAACGTGGACCGCAGCTGGCGCAACCCGAACCTGCTGGTCTGGCACGGGGACCTGTGGGCGATCGACCACGGCGCCTGCCTGTACTTCCACCACGGCTGGTCCGGCGGGGTCGGGTCGGCCGAGCGGTTCGCCCACCAGCCCTACGACGCCTCCGACCACGTCCTGGCCGCGCACCGCTCCGCCGTGCCCGACCTCGACGCGGCGCTGGCGCCCCGGGTGACCGCCGACCTGCTGCACGACGTGCTCGCGCTGGTCCCCGACGAGTGGCTCGAGCCGGTCCCCGGTGCGGCCTCGGCGGCCGAGCTGCGGGCGTCGTACACCGCGTTCCTGCTGGCCCGGGTGAGCGGCGAGCGCTCCTGGCTGCCGGTCACGGGCGCGGCATGACCGCGCGGATGCCGTTCCAGTACGTCGTGCTGCGCTGCGTGCCGCGCGTGGACCGCGAGGAGTTCGTCAACGTCGGCGTCGTCGTCTACTGCCAGCAGGCCGAGGTGCTCGAGGCCCGCTGCCACGTCGACCGGGACCGCCTGGTCGCGCTCAGCCCCGACGTGGACGTGGACGCGGTGTGCTCGGCGCTGGCCGCGGTCGAGGCGGTCTGCCGCGGCGACGAGTCCGCCGGCGCGGCGGGCCGGGCCGCGCGGGGCACCCGGTTCGGGTTCGTGAAGGCACCGCGCAGCACCGTCGTGCAGCCGGGGCCGGTGCACGGCGGGACCACCACCGACCCGTCCGCCGAGCTCGAGCACCTGCTGGACCGCCTGGTCCGCTGATCGACGCTCCGGGTGGTCAGAGGTTGATCATGTGGCCGGCGATGCCCTCGACGGCCTCCTTGACGGCCTCGGACAGCGTCGGGTGCGCGAACACGTTGCGGGCGACCTCGTCGGCGGTGAGGTCCCAGCGCTGCGCGAGCGTCAGCGCCGGCAGCAGCTCGGTGACGTCGGGGCCGATCAGGTGGGCGCCGAGGATCTCGTTGTACTTCGCGTCGGCGACGATCTTGACGAAGCCGACCGCGTCGCCGAGGCCCTGGGCCTTGCCGTTGGCGGAGAACGGGAACTTCGCGACCTTGACGTCGTAGCCCTTCTCCTTGGCCTGCTCCTCGGAGTAGCCGAAGGACGCGATCTGCGGCTGGCAGTACGTCGCCCGCGGGATGAAGTCGAACGCCACCGGCATCGTCTCGGCGCCGGCGATCGTCTCGGCGGCCACGATGCCCATCGCCTCGGCGGTGTGCGCCAGCATCAGCTTGCCGGTGCAGTCGCCGATCGCGTAGACGCCCTCGACGTTGGTCCGGCCGAGCTCGTCGATCGCCACCGCGCCACGGTCGGTCAGCTGCACGCCGGCGGCCTCGAGGCCGAAGCCCTCGACGCGCGGGGCGAAGCCGATCGCCTGGAGCACCTTGTCGGTCTCGATGACCTGGGTCTCCCCGCCGTCGGCGGGCGAGACCTTCACCTTGACCTTGTCGCCCGAGTCGTCGATCGACTCGACCTTGGTCTTCAGCAGCACCTTCACGCCGAGCTTCTTGTAGTGCTTGAGGAGCTCCTTGGACACGTCGGCGTCCTCGGTCGGCACCATCCGGTCGAGGAACTCCACGATCGTCACGTCGACGCCGAAGTTCTTCATCACGTAGGCGAACTCCACGCCGATGGCGCCGGAGCCGGCGATCACGATGGACTCGGGCAGGTCGGCGTCGAGGATCTGCTCCTCGTAGGTCACCACGCGCTCGGACAGCGAGGTGCCCGGGATCAGCCGGGTGGTCGCGCCGGTGGCGATGATCAGGCTGTCGCAGGTCAGCTGCTCGGTGGAGCCGTCCTTCTTCTTCACGTCCAGCGTCTTGGGACCGGTCAGCGTGCCCCAGCCGTCCACCTCGGTGATCTTGTTCTTCTTCATCAGGAAGTGCACGCCCTTGACGATGCCCTCGGACACCGTGCGGCTGCGGGCGTGCGTCGGGCCGAAGTCCATCGACGCGTCGCCGGTGATCCCGAACTTGTCCTTCTCGTGGGTCAGGATGTGCGCGAGCTCGGCGTTGCGCAGCAGGGCCTTGGAGGGGATGCAGCCCACGTTGAGGCAGACCCCGCCCCAGTACTTGTCCTCCACGACGGCGACGCTCTTGCCGAGCTGGGAGGCGCGAATGGCAGCGACGTACCCACCGGGGCCGGCACCGAGGACGACGACGTCGTAGTGAGAGCTCATGCCCGAGAGCCTAGGGGGTGCCGCGAACCGAGCGCGAGGACGGTGCCGGACATCACGTCCGGGCGGCGGTCGGCTCGAGGCACCTCGGGGTGGCCGCTCAGACCGGGACGAGCTCGACGGCGCCGACTGCGTACCGCGCGAGGATCGTGCGGGCCACCTCCGGGTCGGCACCGAGCGGCTCCGACACGGCGACGGCGCCGGCCTCGACGGCGAGCTCCGCGGCCCGGTCCGGCAGCAGGCCGGGCGCCAGGAACAGCGAGCCGACGGCGATGTGCCGGCGGCCCTCGGCGCGGAACTGCCGGACGGCCTCGCCGGTGGCCGGGGGAGCGGCCGACGCGAACGCCGCCACCGTGGGCAGCTTGTGCTTGGCGCCCCACATGCGGGCCAGCCGGGCGACGGCCTGGTTGGCGAGCTGGTCCGAGGAGCCGGCCGCCGCGAGCACCAGGGCGTCGAGCTCGCGGATCCGGGCGTCGCTGAGCGCGGTGCGCAGCCGGCGGTCCAATACCTCCAGGAACACCGGCTCCAGGCCGAGCACGTGGGTGGCCCGGATCCGCAGGTTCTCGTGGCGGGCGGTGGCCGCGGCGATCGCCTCGGGCACGTCGACCTTGGCGTGGTAGGCCTCGGTGAGCAGCAGCGGGACGACGACGATCTCGTCGTACCCCGCCTTCACCAGCCGGTCGACGACCTGGGCGAAGGACGGCTTGGCCAGCTCGAGGAACGCCGGCTCGACACGCAGGTCGGGGCGCATGGCGCGGACCTCGTCGACGAGGGCCTTGATCGTGCGGGCGGAGCGGGGGTCGCGGCTGCCGTGGGCGAGGGCCACGAGGGCGGGTGCGGTCATGGGAGGGGCCTCCTGTCGGTGACGGGCCCGACAACACTGTCGGTGGTGCTGGTCGTGGGGTGACTCATTGGTGGATGCCGCACTCGGTCTTGCCGGTGCCGGCCCAGCGGCCGCTGCGCGGGTCCTCGCCCGGCGCGACCCGGCGGGTGCACGGCCAGCAGCCGATCGAGGGGTAGCCGTCGTACTGCAGCGGGTTGACCAGCACGTTGTTCTCGGCGATGTACCGGTCCACCTCCTCGCCGGTCCAGCGGGCCAGCGGCGAGACCTTGACCTTGCGCTTCTTCTCGTCCCAGCCGATGACCGGCGCGATCACCCGGTTGTGCGTCTCGTCGCGCCGCAGCCCGGTGGCCCACGCGTCGTAGGACTCCAGCGCGTCCTGGAGCGGCTTGACCTTGCGCAGCGCGCAGCACAGGTCGGGGTCCCGGTCGAACAGGTCCTTGCCGTACGCCGCGTCCTGCTCGGCCACCGTCTGGACGGGGGTGATGTTGATCAGGTTGACCGGCAGCGTCGCGGCGACGGCGTCGCGCGTGCCGATGGTCTCGGCGAAGTGGTAGCCGGTGTCGAGGAACACCACGTCGACGCCCGGGGCGACCCGGCCGGCGACGTGCGCGAGCACCGCGTCACCCATGGAGGAGGTGATCGCGAAGCGGGCGCCGAACGTCGCGACGGCCCACTCGATGATCACCTCGGCGGGGGCGAGCTCCAGCTCCGCGCCGGCGTGCCGGACGAGCTGCTGGAGCTCCGCCTCGGAGCGTCCCGCGGTGCTCGTGCCCTTGAAGGCACGGGCGGCTTCGGTGGTGGCAGTGGTCATCTCGGGGCCTCGGTCCGGGTGGGGCGGTCGATCATGCCGAGCATCTTGAGCGAGAAGGCGCGCAGGCAGGCGTGGCACTCCCAGGCGCCGTGCGACTCCTCGTTGGGCCGGAGGTTCTCGTCGCCGCAGTAGGGGCAGTGGAACGGGATGCCGCGGCCGCCGCTCACGAGACGACCTCCAGCTCGCGGTGGCCGACCTCGCCGCGCAGCGCGTCGTCCTCGGCGCGGCCGACCCAGGTCGCGAACCGCTCGCCCTCGGTGCGCTGCTCGAGGAACGCGCTGACCACGTTGGTGACGTAGTCGTCCAGCCCGGTGCTGGTGACCTTGTGGGCCCGCAGCTTCTTGCCGAACTGCGGCTCGAGGCCGAGCCCGCCGCCGAGGTGCACCTGGAAGCCCTCGACCTGGTTGCCGTCGGCGTCCAGGACGAGCTGGCCCTTGAGGCCGATGTCGGCGACCTGGGTGCGCGCGCAGGCGTTGGGGCAGCCGTTGACGTTGACCGTGATCGGCGTGTCCAGCTCGGGGAAGCGCCGCTCGAGCTCGGCGACCAGGTCGGCCGCGCGCTGCTTGGTCTCGACGATCGCGAGCTTGCAGAACTCGATGCCGGTGCAGGCCATCGTGCTGCGCCGCCAGTTGGACGGGGTGGCCGAGAGGCCGATCTCCTCGAGCGCGGCGACGAGTCCGGCGACCTGGTCCTCGGCGACGCCGAGCACCACGAGCTTCTGGTAGGCCGTGAAGCGGGCGCCCTCGGCGCCGTGCGCCTCGACGGCGTCGGCGAGCCGGGTGAGCACGGTGCCGGAGATCCGGCCGACGGTCGGCGCGACGCCGACGTAGAAACGGCCGTCCTTCTGCGGGTGGACGCCGATGTGGTCGCCGGTCGCCGTGGGGACCGGCGGGGAGTCGCAGTCGACCAGCGCGCGGTGGAGGTACTTCTCCTCCAGCACCTGGCGGAACTTCTCCACGCCCCAGTCCTGGACGAGGAACTTCAGGCGAGCCCGCGAGCGCAGCCGCCGGTAGCCGTAGTCGCGGAAGACCGAGATGACGGCCTCCCAGGCGTCGGCCACCTCGTCGAGCGGGATCCACACGCCGAGCTTCTTGGCGAGCATCGGGTTGGTGGACAGCCCGCCGCCGACCCAGAGGTCGAAGCCGGGGCCGTGCTCCGGGTGCGTGGTGCCGACGAACGACACGTCGTTGACCTCGGGCGCCACGTCCTGGCTGGGGTGGCCGGTCAGTGCGGTCTTGAACTTCCGCGGCAGGTTGGAGTACTCGGGGTTGCCGATGTAGCGGCGCTTGATCTCCTCGAGCGCCGCGGTGCCGTCGATGGTCTCCTCGGCCGACACGCCCGCGACCGGCGATCCCAGGAACGCGCGGGGGGAGTCCCCGCAGGCCTCCTGGGTCTCCAGGCCGACCGCCTCGAGCCGCTGCCAGATGGTCGGCACGTCCTCGATGCGGATCCAGTGGTACTGGATGTTCTGCCGGTCGGTGATGTCGGCCGTGTCGCGCCCGAAGTCGGTGGAGATGCTGCCGAGGGCGCGCAGCTGCGCCGGGCCGTGCAGGGCCCCGTCGGAGCGGACGCGGAGCATGAAGTACTCGTCGTCGAGCTCCTCGGGCTCCAGCGCACCGGTCTTGCCGCCGTCGAGCCCGGGCTTGCGCTGGGTGTAGAGGCCCCACCAGCGGAACCGGCCGCGCAGGTCGCCGCCGTCGATCGAGGAGAACCCGCGCTTGGAGTAGATGTTCTCGATGCGCGCCCGCACGTTGAGCGGGTTGTCGTCCTTCTTGGACTGCTCGTTCGGGTTCAGCGGCTCCCGGTAGCCGAGGGCCCACTGGCCCTCGCCGCGCTTGGGGCGGGGGCGGCCGGACCGGCCGGGACCGGTCGAGGCCGGGGTGCTGGCGGGGCTGCCGGCGGGGGTGGTGGCGGGGGTGGGTGTCACGGTGCTGCGCTCCTGGTGGAGAAGAGACGCACGACGCACGCAGGCAGCCTCCGACTTCGTTGTCGAGAGGGTGTCCCGGCGACCGCGCGCCCGGCTGGAAGGCTGGGCGGTCAGGCGGTGGGCCAGGACAGACAGATCATGCTGCGCGTACGACCGAGGTCCACGTGGAGTCGTCCCACGAGGTGCGTCGCCGTTGCGGAGCTGATCATGAGGGCAAGTCTCACGGCTCGGACGCCGGTCCCACAAACTGCGATCTTATGATGTGAGACGAGCGTCCAGGATGTGAAACAGTGACCGGCCCCTCGTGCCCCGCGCGGGGCGTCACTAGGCTGTCTGCCATGACGGAGTCGAACGCTGCCCAGTCGTCCCCTGCAGGCCCCGCCGACCGGTCGTCGGACCAGGAGAGCCTCGCCAAGACCGCCAGCACGGCGTACGACGCGATGCTCGAGGTGATCGCGTCGGTCGAGCCCCGTGTGGCCGAGGCCACACGCGCCGAGCTGCGCGACCAGCGGTCCTCGCTCAAGCTGATCGCCAGCGAGAACTACGCCTCGCCCGCGGTGCTGATGACGATGGGCACCTGGTTCAGCGACAAGTACGCCGAGGGCACGGTCGGCCACCGGTTCTACGCCGGCTGCCAGAACGTCGACACCGTCGAGTCGCTGGCCGCCGAGCACGCCCGCGAGCTGTTCGGGGCGCCGTACGCCTACGCCCAGCCGCACTCCGGCATCGACGCCAACCTGGTCGCCTTCTGGTCGATCCTCGCGCACCGCGTGGAGTCGCCGGCGCTGGAGAGGTACGCCGCCAAGAACGTCAACGAGCTCAGCGACGAGGACTGGGAGACGCTGCGCAAGGACCTCGGCAACCAGCGGATGCTCGGCATGTCCCTGGACTCCGGCGGCCACCTCACCCACGGCTTCCGCCCGAACATCAGCGGCAAGATGTTCAACCAGCGCTCCTACGGCACCGACCCCGAGACCGGCCTGCTCGACTACGACAAGGTGCGCGCGGCCGCGAAGGAGTTCAAGCCCCTGGTGCTGATCGCCGGCTACTCCGCCTACCCCCGCCGGGTGAACTTCGCCAAGATGCGCGAGATCGCCGACGAGGTCGGCGCCACGCTGATGGTCGACATGGCGCACTTCGCCGGTCTGGTCGCGGGCAAGGTGTTCACCGGTGAGGAGAACCCGGTGCCCTACGCCCACATCACCACCACCACGACCCACAAGTCGCTGCGCGGCCCGCGCGGCGGTCTGGTGCTGGCCACCGAGGAGTACGCCGACTCCGTGGACCGCGGCTGCCCGATGGTGCTCGGCGGCCCGCTCTCGCACGTGATGGCGGCCAAGGCGGTCGCGCTGGCCGAGGCGCGCCAGCCCGCGTTCCAGACCTACGCCCAGAACATCGCCGACAACGCCAAGTCGCTCGCCGAGGGGTTCATGTCCCGGGGCGCCAAGCTGGTCACCGACGGCACCGACAACCACATCGTGCTCCTCGACGTGTCGGCCTTCGGCCTCACCGGCCGCCAGGCCGAGTCGGCGCTGCTCGACGCCGGTGTCGTCACCAACCGCAACTCGGTCCCCGCGGACCCGAACGGCGCCTGGTACACCTCGGGCATCCGGTTCGGCACCCCCGCGCTGACCACCCGCGGCTTCGGCCACGACGAGTTCGACAAGGTCGCCGAGCTCGTGGTCGGCGTGCTGTCCGGGACGACGCCGGGCAGCACCAAGGCCGGCACGCCGTCCAAGGCCTCCTACGTCCTGGCGGACGGCGTCGCGGACCGCACCAAGGCCGCGTCGGCCGAGATGCTCGACAAGCACCCGCTCTACCCGGGCCTCGAGCTGCGCTGAGACCCATCCGGGGGGCGCACCACCGGCGAACCACCGGTGTGCGCCCCTACCTCTCGGAGTTCCTCGGCGCGTTCTTCCTCGTCTTCACCTTCCTGAGCACGTCGGTGGCGCCCCCCGAGCTGGCCGCCTTCGCGGTCGCGGCCGTGGTGGTCGCCGCCGTGTGGGCCGGGGCGCACCTCTCCGGCGGTCACTTCAACCCGGCGGTCACGCTCGCGACGTACCTCCGGCACCAGCTGTCGCTGGCCGACCTCTGGTCCTACTGGGCCGCGCAGCTGGCCGGCGCGTTCGCCGCGGCGCTGCTCACGATGACCGCGTTCCCGCGGCTCCCCGACGCCGTGGACGTGACCGGGGGCGCCGTCGTCCCGGCCCTGCTCGTGGAGTTCCTGTTCACGTTCGCGATCGTCTACGTCGTGCTGTCGACCCGGGTCTCGCCGTTCCAGGAGCAGAACGTCCTCTACGGCGTCGCGGTCGGCGTGGTGGTGCTGGTCGGGTCGCTCACCGTCCGCGGCGTGTCCGGGGCGGCGTTCAACCCCGCGGTCGCGTTCGGGATGACCGTCGACGGCGGGTTCGGGTGGCCGGGCATCTGGGTCTACCTCGTCGCGGAGACGGCCGGCGCGGTGGCGGCCGCCGCCGTCGCCCCGTCCGCCGCTCCGGCCATCCCCGCCGTCCGGCGCTCCCCCCAGCCCCGCTGACCCGGCGCCTCTGGCGGAGCGCCGGGCGCCGGAGTCGCCGGGTCAGGCGGGCGGGGTGGTCCGGGCGACGATGCTCGCGAGGTCGGTGCCGCGGGGGAGCGTGCCCAGCGTGCCGCCGTACTCCGTGCCGAGCCGGGTGGCGCAGAACGCGTCGGCGACGGCGGCGGGCGCGTGCTGCAGGAGCAGGGCGCCCTGCAGGCAGGCGGCCATCTGCCCGGCCAGCCGGCGGGCGCCGACCTCCATCTCGGAGGTGTCGGCCAGCGACTCGAGGACCGCGGTGATCGCCCGGTCCAGGTGCGGGTTCTCGCCGCTCGCCCGGCCGACCTCGACGATCCAGGCGTTCAGCGCCTCGGGCTCGCGGGACAGCGCGCGCAGCACGTCGAGGGCGTTGACGTTTCCGGAGCCCTCCCATACCGAGTTCAGCGGCGACTCGCGGAACAGCAGCGGCATCCCCGACTCCTCGACGTAGCCGTTCCCGCCCAGGCACTCCAGCGCCTCCGCGACCATCATCGGGGTGCGCTTGCAGACCCAGTACTTCGCCAGCGGCAGCGCGATCCGGCGCAGCGCCGCCTCGTGCGGGTCCCCGGCGTCGTCGACCGCGGCGGCCAGCCGCATGCCGAGCACGGTGGCGGCCTCGGACTCGACGGCCAGGTCGGCGATGACGTTCTGCATCAACGGCTTGTCGCCGAGCAGGCCGCCGAACGCCGAGCGGTGCGCGACGTGCCAGGACGCCTCGGCCAGGGCCCGGCGCATCAGCGACGCCGAGCCCAGCACGCAGTCCAGCCGGGTGGCGGCGACCATCTCGATGATCGTGCGGACGCCCCGGCCCTCGTCGCCGAGCCGCCGCGCCCAGGTGCCCCGCAGCTCCAGCTCGGAGGAGGCGTTCGACCGGTTGCCCAGCTTGTCCTTCAGCCGTACGACGTCCAGGCGGTTGCGGCTGCCGTCGTCGAGCACGCGCGGCACCAGGAAGCAGCTCAGTCCGCCGGCGGCCTGGGCCAGCACCAGGAACACGTCGTTCATGGGCGCGGACGTGAACCACTTGTGCCCGTCGAGGGTGTACTCCCCGTCGGCGGACGTCGGCGTCGCGGTGGTCACGTTGGCCCGGACGTCCGAGCCGCCCTGCTTCTCGGTCATCCCCATGCCGGCCAGCGCGCCGGCCTTGTCCGCGACCGGGCGCAGGCCGAAGTCGTAGGACGTCGACGCGAGCCGGGGCGTCCACTCCTTGGCGATCGCGTCGTCGGCCCGCAACGCCGGCACCGCGGCGTACGTCATGGAGATCGGGCAGCCGTGGCCCGGCTCGGTCTGGGACCAGGCGAAGAACCCGGCCGCCCGCCGGAGGTGGGCGTGCGGGTCGTCGGAGGTCCAGGGCGCGGCCTGCAGGCCGTAGCCGACCCCCCGCTCCATCAGCCAGTGCCAGGACGGGTGGAACCGGACCTCGTCGACGCGGTTGCCGTAGCGGTCGTAGGGCACCAGCTCGGGCTCGTGGGCGTTCGCCAGCCTCCCGTGCTCGCGGGCCTCGGCCGAGCTGGCCACCGCGCCGAGCTCCGCGAGGTCGGCCAGCACGTCGGCGGAGGCGTGCCGGGTGACCGCGTCCACCAGGGCGGCGTCGGAGGTCACGGTGTTGTGGTCGACGAGTGGCGGCGCCTGGTTCGCGCTTGCCCGGATGTCAGCGTCCATGTCGTTACCGTAGGGCCATGTCAGCGGAGACGGAGAGCGCACCCACGCTGCCGTCGACCCGTCTCGTGCGGTGGCGCGACACGCTGTGGCGGCTGGTCGTCTCGACCATCGGCACCTGCTTCCGCAACCGGGTGACCGGGCTCGCCGCGGAGGCCGCCTTCTTCGCGCTGCTGTCCCTCCCGCCGCTGCTGTTCGGGCTCGCCGGGTCGATCGGCTACGTGTTCGACAGCATCAACCCCGAGCAGGTCGAGCAGGTCCGCCGCTCGATCCTGGAGGTCTGCTCGCGGGCGCTGACCCCGCAGACCGTCGACGCGATCGTCCGGCCGACGCTGAACGACGTGTTCAAGGGCGGCCGCTTCGACGTCGTCTCGGTCGGCTTCATCCTGGCGCTGTGGTCCGGCTCGCGCGCCCTGAACGTCTTCGTGGACACCATCACGATCATGTACGGCCTCGGCGGGCACCGCGGCATCGTGAAGACCCGGGTGCTGTCCTTCTCCCTCTACGTCATGGGCCTGGTCACCGGCGTCGTCACGCTGCCGCTGGTGGTGGCCGGGCCACGGCTCGTCGACCGGGTGATCCCGGACCGGCTGAACTTCCTCAACGAGGTCTACTGGCCGATCGTCGTGGTGCTGTCGGTCTGCTTCCTCGCCACGCTCTACCACGTGTCGGTGCCGGTGCGGACGTCGTGGCGCTTCAACCTCCCCGGCGCCGCGCTGACGATGACGATCTGGGTGTTCGGCTCCTACCTGCTGCGCTGGGTGCTCACCGGTACGGCGAAGGGGTCCACGTCGATCTACGGCCCGCTGGCAGCGCCGATCGTGGTGATGCTCTGGCTCTACCTGCTCTCCATCGCGGTGCTGATCGGGGCGGCCCTCAACGCGGCCTTCGACCGGCTCTGGCCCGAGAAGGAGACCGCCCGGGCCCGGATGGAGATCGTCCGCAGGCTGCGCCTGCAGGCGATGGTCCCGCGGCTGCGGCGCAACGAGGAGGAGCAGGTCCGGTTCCCCGACGCGGCCGACATCGGGGACGAGCCGACGATCCAGGTGCCCCGGACCAGGCCCTGAAATGGCGTGCGGCGGTCCGCCCGGCCGCCGTACATTTCCCGGTGTGCTGGAGACGATCGGCTACGAACCCGAGATGGACCGGTGGGCCACGGCCGCCGACGCCCGTCTCGGCCGGGTGGTGCGCGTCGACCGGGGCCTGGCCTCGGTGCTCACCGAGACCGGCCCGCACCGCGCGGGGGTCGGTGGCGCGCTGCTGGCCCGGATGGCGGCCGACCCGACCGAGGGACCCTGCACCGGTGACTGGTGCGTGCTGCGCGAGTGGCCCGACCACCGGTTGACCCTGGAGCGCCTGCTCCCGCGGCGTACGGCGGTCGTGCGCGCGACCGCAGGGGAGCAGAGCCACGGCCAGGTGCTGTGCGCCAACGTCGACGTGGCCGCCGTCGTCGTCGCGCTGCACCCGGAGCCGGGCCTGGCCAAGGTCGAGCGGCTGGTCACGCTGGCCTGGGAGAGCGGGGCGCGACCACTGGTCGTGCTCAGCAAGGCGGACCTGGCCGGCGACGCGGACCTCGTCGCCGAGGACGTGGCGGAGGCCGCTCCGGGCGTCGAGGTGCTGGTGGTTAGCGTGGTCTCCGGCCGGGGGTCGACGAGCTGCGCCGGCGACTCGGGGGCCGGCTGACGATGGCGCTGCTCGGGTCCTCCGGGCACGGCAAGTCCTCGCTGACGAACGCGCTGGTGGGCGCGGAGGTGCTGACCACCCGCACGATCCGCGAGGACGGCCGGGGCCGGCACACGTCCGTGCGCCGCGAGCTGGTGCCGCTGCCCGGCGGCGGCGCGGTGATCGACACCCCCGGCCTGCGGGGCATCGGGCTGTTCGACGCCGCCGAGGGCGTCGCGCACACGTTCGCCGACGTCGAGGCGCTGGCCGCCCGGTGCCGGTTCAACGACTGCGCCCACCAGGGGGGAGCCGGGCTGCGCGGTCGCGGCCGCCCTGGAGGACGGCACGCTGCCGGTGCGCCGGTTCGAGAGCTGGCAGCACCTGCAGCGCGAGCTGCGCTGGGTCGCCTCCCGGTCCGACGTACGCCTGCGCGCCGAACGGGTCAAGGAGTCCAAGCGGCGGGACCGCGAGGCGGGGGAGGGCCGCACCCAACGCTGACCCGCGGTCGGGGCGCGCCGGCCGCCCAGTAGGTTGGTGCGTCATGGGAAACGTCAACCTGCCCACCCCGGTGGCCCTCGCCGGCGGCGCGATCTGCCTGCTCGGCGGCTACCTCGTGGGCGTCCTCGCCGGTCCGGAGACCGCCAGCCGGGCCACCGCGACCGTCGCGAGCTACGACACCGGCACCGGCCGGCTCTGCCTCGGCGGCGACGGCGTGCAGGACCAGGACGGCCTCGACGCGGACGGCCGGCTGTGCGGGACCTGGCGTCGCGCCGGCTCCTCCAGCACGCCGAGCGCGGGGGAGCGGTTCCGCTTCGTGACCGTCAGCGCCGGCGGGAGCGGGGACTCCGCGGGCGGGGACGGGCCGGTCACCGTGATCTACGGCGACGTCCTGCGGTGAGCGGACGACCGCGTGCCGTAGGTTCTGACCGTGCCTGACACCGTCGACGACGTGAGCCGTGGGCGGGTCCGCCTCCCGGCGATCACCCGGTCGCCGGTCTGGGAGCTCTCCCGCCGCATCCTGCTGGCGCTGGGGCTCCTCGGCTTCACCGTCGCGCTGGTGTACTTCGACCGGGCCGGCTACCGCGACAACGCGGACCCGACGCGGCACGTCGACCTGGTCGACGCGATCTACTACACGACCGTCACGCTGAGCACCACCGGCTACGGCGACATCGCGCCGGTCCTGCCGCACACCCGGCTCATCAACGCCTTCGTCCTCACGCCGCTGCGCATCGGCTTCCTGGTGCTGCTGATCGGTACGACGCTCGAGGTGCTGGCCACCCAGGGACGCGAGAGCTTCCGGATCTCCCGTTGGAGGAAGACCATGGACGACCACGTCATCATCATCGGCTACGGCACGAAGGGCCGCAGCGCCGTCGAGACCCTGGTCAGCAACGGGGTCGACCGGGAGCGGATCGTCGTCGTGGACCCGAGCAGCACCGCGCTCGGCGAGGCGCACGCCGACGGGCTCGCCGTGGTGACCGGCGACGCCACCCGCCGCGAGGTGCTGCGCCGGGCGGGCGTGGCGGAGGCCAAGCAGGTCATCATCACGACCGACCGCGACGACTCGACGGTGCTGGCCACCCTGAACGTCCGGCAGCTCAACCCGGACACCTACGTCGTGGCCGCGGTCCGCGAGTCCGACAACGTCCAGCTGGTCCGGCAGAGCGGCGCGGACTCGGTGATCACCTCCTCCGACGCAGTGGGCCGGCTCCTCGGCCTGTCCTCCCTGAGCCCGACGCTGGGCAGCGTGATGGAGGACCTGCTGACCTACGGCGAGGGCCTCGAGGTGGCCGAGCGCGACCTGCTCGTGCAGGAGGTCGGCAAGCAGCCGCAGTCCCTGCCGGACCAGGTGATCGCGGTGGTCCGCGACGGGGTGGTGCACCGCTACTTCGACCCGACCGTCACCCAGCTGGCCCGCGGCGACCGCCTGGTCGTCGTACGCCCGGCGCAGGAGCTGCCGTGGGCGCCCCGCCCGGGCACCCACGGCGAGGCACTCTCCGACGAGGACGACTGAGCGTCCTCAGCCGGCCGGGGCGTCGAGCAGCCCGGCGGTGGCCAGCAGCGGCCGGGCGCCCGCCGGCTCGGCGCGGACCGCGAGCGTCCGTCCGCACGCCCGGAGGTCGCCGCGCACCCGCAGCAGCGGCCCGACGCCACAGGGCTCGAACCGGCAGATCCCGGCGAGGTCGACCACCACGTCGCGCTGCGGCATGTGCGCGACCACCCACGTCAGGCCGTCGGCCAGGTGCTCGACCGTGCGCTCGTCGAGCGCGCCGGTGAGCAGCACCTCGACCGCGTCACCGTCGGGACAGCGGCGCATGTCGAGGGAGAAGTAGGGATCCTGTGTGGGCTGCTGCCCCTGCGACGGCATGGCCGCACCCGCGATTCCCGAGGGTCCGGGCCGCTGCTTGACCGGGGAGACTCGATGTCGTGCGTCTCCGGGACGGGGCCGCCCCGATGGCGGTCGCTCCGTGCCCGGCGCCGGTGACGCTACGCCCGGGCGGATGTGTTGTCCATCACATCCACGGGTGTCCGTCAGCCGCGGTCGGCGAGCGCCTGCTCGTGGGTGTCGTAGATGTGCAGCAGCTGGTCGAGGCCGAGCACCCGGATCAGCTTGCGGGTCTGCGGCGTGGGGTGCACCACCGCGAACCGGGCGCCCATGGTCTCGGCGGCCCGGTGGGACTTGACCAGCACCCCGAGGCCGGTGGAGTCGATGAAGGTCACCCGCGCGAAGTCGAGCAGGACCTGCTGGTAGCCGTCGGCCAGGGCGCCGGTGACGGCGTCGGCGACGGTGTCCGCGGTGGCTGCGTCGATCTCGCCGGCGGCCGTGACGACCGCGTGGTCGGCGCGATCCTCGATGTCAACGCGCAGAAGCATGAAGGTGAGTTCCTCGTTCGGCGAGCGGTGGCTCGTCTGTTCGATGTCCGGACCGACTGTTTGACCCGGCGCCGCGGCAGTGACCGCGCGGTGTACCAGCCTAGCGGAACCGGGCGGTGCGGGCGGTGATACATCCGTCCGGGTGCGAGTCGAACACCTGTTCGCAAACGTGCCATGCTGGTGCCCATGGCGGCAGGCGGCATGGGTGGGCGGCGCGGCATCCCGATGTCCGAACGGGTCCGGCCGGCCCGATCGACGTACGACGACTGCCCGGCGCGGCACTGCTGGGTCGCCGACGCACTGGACGGCCACGGGGTGAAGCGGCCGGGACTGCTGGTCGAGTGGCGACAGGCCGCCGGGGGCTGGGAGGGGCGCGTGGTGTACGTCGCCGCTGCCCGTCCCGACCGGTGGGTGCTCGTCGAGGAGTGGGTCGCCGCCACGCTGCTCACGCCGCTGTGAGGGCGGATGGCCGTGCGGCCGGGTGAATGATTCCCCGCTCTCTGGGCACGCCCTCGGGACGCGGCATCGTCGTGGGGTCAAGCAGCTGGCTCCGTGCGCCGCGTTCGAGAAGGGCGGACCCTTCCTGCGGTGCTCGTGACCGTAGGAGGGGTCCTGCCTGTGCGACGGGACGGTTACCCGTCCCGCGACGGTCGCGGTATCTTTCCTGTCGGCTCGAGCACGCGGGCCGGGGGCCGTGCAGCAACGAGATGCAGGGGATGACGATGGCGAGCGGGCAGAGGGCCACCGCCGAGACGCTGGGTGTGGGGCGGCCGCAGCGCATCGGCCGCTACTCCTACTCGGTCGGCGACGACGCCTGGTGGTGGTCGGACACCTTCTTCCGGATCCTCGGCTTCGAGCCGGGAGAGGTCCGGGCGTCCCCGTCCGTGCTGGCCTCGCACCTGCGCCCCGACGGCATGGACCGGGGCATCGACGCGGTGCAGTCCGCGTTCGACACCGGGGAGCCGTTCAGCTTCCACACCCAGATCGTCGACGGCGACGGCCGGGACCGCACGGTCCTGCTCGCCGGCCACGGGGAGCCCGGTGACGACGGCTCGATCGTCCAGGTGCAGGGCTACCTGGTGGACCTCACCGACGCGCGGCGGGACGCCAGCCGGGACGACGTGCAGGAGGCGCTGGCGGGCGCGCTGGACCACCGCGCGGTGATCGAGCAGGCCAAGGGCGTGCTGATGCTGGCACACGGGGTGGACGCGGACGAGTCCTTCGCGCTGCTGCGCGCCTACTCCCAGGACCACAACGTGAAGGTCCGCGACCTCGCCGACCGGCTCGTCGAGCTCGTCGCCAAGGACGGGCGTCCCGACGAGGGCTTCCTGCGCAAGGTGCTGCAGATCTTCGACGTCGACTGACCGGGACGGCCCGCAGCGCCGGGGCAGACGGAGCGCCCCGCCGGACCTGGGGGATTGAGACGGGGCGCTCCTGGGAGGGGCAGCTGCGTGAACCCTCCGTAGGCACGGTCTACCCGCGCGGGCCGCTGCGGAAGCCTTGTCTGGACAACTCTCGGGGAGGGGGGCCGGCCCGCGCCCGACATGCGGGCTGTCTGCTCAACCCCGGACCTCGACACGGGCCGGCAACGGCGCTGCGGCCGATGCCCCCGCACGGGGTCCGGATGCGGTGACCTCCCGAGCGTACGCCCGGCAGGCGGCCGCGCCACGAAAAATGGCCCCGGTCCGCGCCTGGGAGGCTGGACCGGGGCCGGAGCCGGTCATCGGGGGGCGGACGACGCGGCTGGGGGGGCAGCTGTCCTATCGGCTCCGGATGAGCGGACCTGATAGCCCATCCGGACTATTTCTGCGGAGCCGCGTCGCTGGCAGACTCTTCCTGGAGCAGGACCGGACCCGAGACCGGTCCTGTTTCCACGTCCGGGCCCGGTAGTGCCGGCTCAGTGCGACGGCATCGCCATCCCGTGGCCGGGGTCGTCGCTCATGTCGGTCGAGTGCTGCGCCAGCATCGCCGCGTTCATCGCCCGCAGCGACCTGGCGGTGGCGGCCGAGGGCCTGCCCGAGCGGGTGATGTCGATGATGCCCATCATCCCGCCGTCCTCGTGGGCCAGGATGTGGCAGTGGAAGACGGTGGCTCCCACGAAGCGCGTGAAGTGCATGCGGATCCGCACCACTCCGCGGGACGGCAGAGCTACGACGTCCTGCTCGCTGCGCGCCTGGTAGGGCGTGCCGTTGACCGACATGACCTCGAAGTCGTTCACGTGGATGTGGAAGGGGTGCTCCTCGCGCGAGGTGTTCCGGATCACCCACTCCTCGGTCGTGCCCAGCTTCGCCACGTAGTTCACGTGCTGGGCGTCGAACTGCCTGCCGTTGATGAAGAACTGGTTGGTCCTCGGGTTCTCGCTGAACACCAGGTGCCGGGTCCGGTCGACGCGGTCGGTGGCCAGCGGCGAGACGGGGCCCAGCGTCGTCGGCCAGGCGACGTCGGCGACCGGGGAGCCGTGGACCTCGAAGGTCGCCAGCCGCCGCGCCGGGTAGTCGTCGCCGGCCGGCCCGGTGCTGTACCTCAGGGTGCGCAGGGCGAAGGTGCCGGTCCTGGGCCACCGGACCAGGACGTCGTACCGCTTGCCGGGCGGCAGCACGAGCTGGTCGGCCGTCCAGACCTGGGCCACCGGGTTCGCGTCCTCGGCGATCACGTGGAACTGTGCACCGGCGAGCCGCAGCCGGTACCAGATGTCGGCGCCGATGTTCGCCAGCCGCAGCAGCTCGGTCCGGTTCGTGCGCACCTGCAGCACCGGATCCACCTGACCGTTCACGGTCCGGGTCGTCGGCGCGTCGGAGTCGATGCCGTGCCGCACGATGGCGCCCCGCTTCACCTGCAGGTCCTTGAGGGCCAGGAGCCGGTCGGGGACGTCGCGCAGCGGCTGCGGCAGCCGCTGCTGGAGGCCCTCGACGATCAGCACCCCGGACAGCCCCGCGAAGACCTGCTCCTCGACCAGCCCGTGCAGGTGGGTGTGGTACCAGTAGGTGCCCGGGTCGACGATGCGCGGCAGCTTGAGGACGAAGTCGTTGTCGCTGTGCGCCTTCATGGTGCGCAGCACGTTGTCCGAGATCCCGATCGGGGAGACGTACATCCCGTGGCTGTGCAGGTTGGTGGGCTCCCCGAGCTCGTTGCGGAGGTGGATCCGCACGGTGTCACCGGGCCGCACCCGGAGCGTCGGCCCCATGAACCCGCCCTGGTAGGTGAGCCCTCGCACCCGCTTCCCCGCCACGCGGAAGGTCTTCGGCCGGACCGTGAAGGTCGTCTCCAGCAGACCGTGCACGGAGCGGATCACCGGTGGGGGAGCGTACGGCCGGTACTGCTCGGCCGGGAAGGTCGTCGGGACCGGGGGGACGCCCGTCCCGGCGGAGCTCCGGGTCGCGGAGGACGGGTCCTGGCGGGTCATCGCCAGCCCCGCGGCGGCGACGAGGACGAGGACGACGGCGATCTCGCCGAGCTTGAACCACGGTGGACGCATCAGGAACCCCTCGGTCTTGGTTTCCGATCTCCCGTCACCGTAGGCCCGGCTCGGGGGGGACGCGACAGGCACCGCCCGGGCCACTTCCGGCTAGCGCGTCCGACCGCGGCAAGAGCCCGTCGGGGCCGGGCAGGGAAAAGGAAAGAGCCCCTCGAAAGGGGCTCTGACCTGCGGTTCTCTGGTGGGCGATACTGGGTTTGAACCAGTGACCTCTTCCGTGTCAAGGAAGCGCGCTACCACTGCGCCAATCGCCCGTAACAACCCGGGACTCCACCGGAGTGGAGTCCGAGTCATCGAGGTGGAGACGGGATTTGAACCCGTGTAGACGGATTTGCAGTCCGTTGCCTCGCCTCTCGGCCACTCCACCACGGAGGCTGCTGACCATCTTCTCCGAGCGGACGACGAGACTCGAACTCGCGACCTCAACCTTGGCAAGGTTGCGCTCTACCAACTGAGCTACGTCCGCATGACCACCCGGTTCGGAAACCCGAACCCGGCGTGCGGTCAGAACTTTATAGGACAACGAGCAGATGACAAATTCGGGTGCATTCAGGCGTGTTCCCGGTCCGGTCGTCGCAGCACGCAGCCCTAGGCTCGGCGCATGCACGCCTGGGTGAACGGCCGACTCCTCGACGATCCGCACGCTCCCGCGATCACGGTGAGCGACCACGGGATGACCGTGGGGGACGGGGTCTTCGAGGCCGTCAAGGTGGTCGACGGGCAGCCGTTCGCGCTGACCCGGCACCTGCGCCGGCTCGGCCGGTCCGCCGCCGGTCTGGGCCTGCCGGCGTTCGACCCGGTCGACGTACACGCGGGCGTCGGGGCGGTGCTGGCGGCCGAGCACCTGCCGCTGGGGCGGCTGCGGATCACCTACACCGGGGGCGTGGCACCGCTGGGCTCCGGGCGCGGGGACAGCCCGCCCACCCTGGTCGTCGTCGCCGACACCCTCAAGCCGGCGCCCGCGGCCACGTCGGTCGTCACCGTGCCGTGGCCGCGCAACGAGCGCGGCGCGCTGGCCGGGCTGAAGACCACGTCGTACGCCGAGAACGTCGTGGCCCTGGCGTACGCCGCCGAGCGGGGCGCCACCGAGGCGGTGTTCGCGAACACCGCCGGGCACCTGTGCGAGGGCACCGGGTCGAACGTCTTCTACGTCGTCGACGGCGAGCTGCGCACCCCGACGCTGGCGGCCGGCTGCCTGGCCGGGATCAGCCGGGAGCTGCTCCTGGAGTGGTACGGCGCCCGGCAGGTCGACGAGCCGGTCGAGGTGCTCGCCGCGGCCGAGGAGGTCTTCCTCGTCTCCACCACGCGCGACGTGCAGGCCGTGACCCGCTGCGACGACCGGGAGCTCGTTGGGCCGGGACCGGTCACCCGGGCGTGCCAGGAGGTCTGGGCGGCCCGCGAGGCCGCCGACGTCGACCCGTGACCGGTCAGGACACGGCGGCGCGCTGCCGCTCGCGGTAGGCCGCGACGTGCAGGCGGTTGCCGCAGGTGCGCGCGTCGCAGTAGCGCTTGGAGCGGTTGCGGGAGAGGTCGACGAGGACCTGCTCGCAGTCGGGTGCCTCGCACCGGCGCAGCCGCTCGCGCTCCCCGGAGGCGACGACGTGGGCCAGGGCCATCCCGCAGTCGACGCTGAGGTGGTCGGCCAGGGAGGCGCCGGGGGTGAAGTAGTGGACGTGCCAGTCGTAGCCGTCGTGGTCCGTCAGCCGCGGCATGACGGTGGCCTGGGACACCAGGGTGTTCACGGCCTGCGCGGCGGACCGGTCGTCGGCCGCGTCGAACACGGCGGCCACCAGCTCGCGCAGCGCCTGCACGCCCCGGAGGTCACGGGTGGTCAGCTCGCCGACGTCGCTGACGTCGTGCCGCACCACGAGCCTCCGGAGCGCGTCGAGGTCGCCGAGGAGCTCGCCGGTCCCGGTCGAGGGCGCGGAGTTGACCAGGTCGACGATGCACGCGAGCGAGCGCTCCGTGTCGTGGCTGAACAGCACCGGTGACCCCCTGTCGTGTTGGTCCTCCCAGCCAACACTGCCACACGGCCAGGGGTCGCTCAGGCGGCCTCGGCCGCGAAGATCGCCGCGATGGTGGCCTCCACGTCGACGTGCGTGGACTCCTCGCCCGGCTTGACGGCGCGCGCCATGCGGTCGACGAACGAGCTGAGGTCGGTGGTGCGGGCCTGCACGAGCGCCTCGCCGTCCGGTGAGCAGAGCTCGATGATCACGACGGCTCGACCCTCGGCGTCCAGGCACGGCCAGACGTGGACGTCGCCGTCACCAGACGGCTCGTAGAGGCCGTCGCTGAGCAGCTGGCGACCGAACGTCCAGCGGACGGTGGTCGTCCCGGTGATGAAGACGGTCGTGACGGCGTACGGGTCGCGCGGGTCGTAGTGGAGCTCGGCGTCGATCGGGGTCACTGCCCCGGTCTGGTCGATCAGGTCGAGGCTCAGCGACTGCGTCAGGGTGAGTGGTGCGGTGTTCATCGAAAAGTCCATCATGGCTTTTTGGCCTTCCTCCCAGGTCGTCCCCTCGGACGTGACAAGGAGACGGTCTTGGGTTGGCCGTATGACGGGAAACGAAACAGATTGCTGTGAGTTTTTTTCGGCCGTCCCGGGTCAGGGCGGGGAAGTGTCCGGCTTTGCCGCCAAATCCACCACTTGACCAGACCGGTCGGCCGGTGTGACGCCGGTGACAGCCACCCCGCGCAGCGGCGACCCGGGAGCCATGCGCTAGTCTTTCCGGCGCACCGACCACCGGCACGTCCGTGGTCGTGGAGGGGCGATTGGCGCAGTGGTAGCGCGCTTCGTTCACACCGAAGAGGTCACTGGTTCGAGCCCAGTATCGCCCACCCTTCAGCACCGCGGCCGTCTCCGTCAGGGGCGGCCGTTCGTCATGTCCGGGTGAGCAGCCCAGGTCGCATCCAGCCGGGGGTGTGGTCCGGTCTGCTTGGTGCAGGATCAGGCTACGGCTCGTCAGCGATCTCGCCGCCTGAGACAGGGGAGACAGTTGCCGCTCGGAACGGGGGGAACAGATGTCGGTCTCACCCAGCAAAAGGGTTCAACGTGTCTGGAGCAAGAAGGAGGCGGTGGCTGCCTGGGTCCTCTTCGTCGGGGCGAGTTCGGGCGTAGTGGTGTGGCACGAGCACGGGACCCAGGAGTGGGTGCTCAGTCTGTCCCTGCTCGTTCTGACGTCGGTGGTCGCGGTGCTGGCCGTGTGGGCGGCGGCGATGTCGAGGCGCCGGTTGGGCGCTCGCACGGCGTTGCTGGCCCTCGCCGTGGTCGTTGAGCTCTTCGCTGCTTGGTACATCCTCTGGCAGCCCATCTATGGTCCCGGATCCGACAACGCCGAAGCGCTCGAGCTCGGCGTCCGCCAGCTCGCTCACCTGGACAACCCGTGGGAGGTCACGACACGGTTCGGGAACCCCCTGTCCCCGATGCTCGGCGGATACCTGCTGGCCGCTCCCTTCGTGCTCGTCAGCGGTGATGTCTACGCACAGCCCCTCGTATGGATGGCCCTCCTGGTGTTCGTTCTCTTCCGCACTGCTGGCGTCCACGCAACCCTGGCTGTGTCCGTGCTCTTCCTGTTCTCGCCGCACACTCGCCTCTGGCTTCCGAACCAGAGTGACAACTGGATTGTGGGCGTGGCCGTGCTGCTGACGTCGTGGTGGGGTCTCGGGGCGTTGCGCCGAGGGCGACGACCTGCGGAGTGGGCTTCCGCACTGATGTTTGGCGTGTCCCTTTCGTACCGGTTCACTCTGTGGGTGGCGGTGGTGCCCATTGCCGTCTTCTTCGTCAGGGAGTTTGGGATCCGACGTGCATTCGGGTGGATGTACGTCGCCGGCGCCACTACTGCTGCGCTCTGCTTCGGCCCGCTCGCTTTCGATGCTCAGACCTACCTTTCCGGTCCGTTCGCAGCAGGTGTCGGGAAAGCGACCAGCGGCGGTGTCTCCGTGGGGCCGTGGCTGGTCGCCGTGGCTACACTGGCTGTGTTGGCCTGGCGATCCGCTCGCGTGCGGTACTGGGCCGACGTGTGGAGTGCGGTGTCGATCACGTTGGCGGCGATGATCGCGGCGCTCGCGGTCACCCGACTTCCAGGCGGCGTCGTTGCCGCGGTTGCGAGCTACGAGACGATCGCCTACAACGGCACATGGCTCATCCTCGGACTCGTCTCTCTGGTGCTGCCCCGCGACACCCCGGATCTGTTGGGGGAGGGGCGAGCGAACGCTGGCTTTGCCGGTCGCGCGGCGATCTGACAGCCAACGGGCTCCGGTCGAGGCCGTCTCCGTCAGGGGCGGCCGTTCGTCATGTCCGGGTGCCCCGCCGAAACCCGGGCGCACCGGACCGGGCACCGCGGATACGATCGCACCGTCCACCTCGCCGCCCGTGTACGACGGGCGGCCCCACCGTCCCAGAGGAGTCGAGTCCCGTGTCCGACATCAACGTCACCGTCCTGAACGCAGCCGAGTCCGGCGAGCGCGCGGTGACGACGGGCACCAAGGCGTGGGAGCTCTTCGCCGACGACCCGCAGGTGATCGCCGCACGGGTCGGGGGCGAGCTGCGCGACCTGGCCCACGAGCTCGCGGACGGCGACGAGGTCGAGGGCGTGGCGATCGACTCGCCCGACGGCCGCGACATCCTGCGGCACTCCACCGCCCACGTGATGGCCCAGGCGGTCCAGGAGCTCTTCCCGGAGGCGAAGCTCGGCATCGGACCGCCGATCACCGACGGCTTCTACTACGACTTCGACGTGCCCACCCCGTTCGTCCCGGAGGACCTCGAGAAGATCGAGTCGCGGATGCGCAAGATCGTCAAGGAGGGCCAGAAGTTCTCCCGGCGGCCGGTCTCCGACGGGGACGCGATCCGTGAGCTGGCCGAGGAGCCCTACAAGCTCGAGCTGATCGGCCTCAAGGGCGGCTCCTCCGACGTGGCCGACGCCGCGGAGGGCGCGGGCGTCGAGGTGGGCGGCGCCGAGCTGACCATCTACGACAACCTCAAGCGCGACGGGTCGCTGGCCTGGCGCGACCTCTGCCGCGGCCCGCACCTGCCGACCACCAAGCGGATCCCGGCGTTCAAGCTGATGCGGTCCGCCGCGGCGTACTGGCGCGGCGACGAGAGGAACAAGCAGCTGCAGCGGGTCTACGGCACCGCCTGGGAGTCCAAGGAGGCGCTCGAGGCGCACCTGCACCGGATCGAGGAGGCCGAGCGCCGCGACCACCGCAAGCTCGGCCGGGACCTGGACCTCTACTCCTTCCCCGACGAGCTCGGCTCCGGGCTGCCGGTCTTCCACCCGAAGGGCGGCGTGGTCAAGCGCGAGATGGAGGACTACGTCCGCCGGCGGCACATCGAGGAGGGGTTCTCCTACGTCGGGACGCCGCACATCTCCAAGGAGGGGCTGTTCCACCTCTCCGGGCACCTGCCGTACTACGCCGACGGCATGTTCCCGCCCATGGAGATGGAGGGCAGCAGCTACTACCTCAAGGCGATGAACTGCCCGATGCACAACCTGATCTTCCGCTCGCGCGGGCGGTCCTACCGCGAGCTGCCGCTGCGGCTGTTCGAGTTCGGCTCGGTCTACCGGTTCGAGAAGTCCGGCGTCGTGCACGGCCTGACCCGGGTCCGCGGGATGACCCAGGACGACTCGCACTCCTACGTGACCGCCGAGCAGGCACCCGGCGAGATCAAGCACCTGCTGGACTTCGTGCTGAGCCTGCTCAAGGACTTCGGGCTCGACGACTTCTACCTCGAGCTGTCCACCCGGGACGACACCTCCGACAAGTTCGTCGGCTCCGACGAGGACTGGGCGGAGGCGACCGCCGTGCTGGAGAAGGTGGCCACCGACTCCGGCCTCGAGCTGGTCCCGGACCCGGGCGGCGCCGCCTACTACGGTCCGAAGATCTCAGTGCAGACCCGGGACGCGATCGGCCGCACCTGGCAGATGTCGACCATCCAGTACGACTTCAACCAGCCCAAGGGCTTCGACCTGGAGTACCAGGCCGCCGACGGCACCCGCCAGCAGCCGGTGATGATCCACTCCGCGAAGTTCGGCTCGATCGAGCGGTTCATCGGGGTGCTCGTCGAGCACTACGCCGGCGCCTTCCCGCCCTGGCTCGCCCCGGTGCAGGTGCAGGCGATCCCGATCGCGGAGCGGCACAACGACTACCTGTACGACGTCGCCGCCCGGCTCGCGAAGCAGGGGATCCGCGTGGAGGTCGACGAGTCCGACGACCGGATGCAGAAGAAGATCCGCAACGCACAGCTGCAGAAGGTGCCGTTCATGCTGATCGCCGGCGACAACGACGTGGAGGCCGGCGCGGTCAGCTTCCGCTACCGCGACGGGCACCAGGAGAACGGCGTCTCGGTGGAGGACGCCATTGCCCGGGTCGTCGAGGCCGTGCAGTCCCGGGTCCAAGTGTGAAAACCACCCCACGAGAATGCTCGCTGCGCTCCGCTTCCCGCAGGGGCCCCGGATGAGCGAGTCCTTCACCCAGGACGGCGCGGGGGAGGCCGACGACCTCGACCGGCTGTGGACCCCGCACCGGATGGCCTACATCAAGGGCGAGAACAAGCCGGCCGACGCGTCGTCGGGGGAGTGCCCGTTCTGCCGGATCCCGACCCTGGAGGACGCCGAGGGCCTGGTCGTGCACCGCGGCGAGGCGACGTTCGTGGTGCTCAACCTCTACCCGTACACCCCCGGGCACGTGATGGTCTGCCCCTACCGGCACGTGGCGGACTACCCCGACCTGGACGCGGCGGAGACGGCCGAGGTGGCGGCGTTCACCAAGACCGCGATGCGCACGATCAAGCGGGTCAGCGGTGCGCACGGCTTCAACATCGGCATGAACCAGGGCTCGGTCGCCGGCGCCGGCATCGCCGCGCACCTGCACCAGCACGTCGTACCCCGGTGGGGCGGCGACCAGAACTTCATGCCGATCATCGGCCGGACCCGCACTCTGCCCCAGCTGCTCACCGACACCCGGGACCTGCTGGCCAAGGCGTGGGGCGACTGACCGAGCGTATGGTTCAACGATCACCGACCTGCAGGAGCGCAGCGTGACCAAGATCGACCTCGACGCCCTGGCCCAGGAACGTGCGCGGATCCGCGAGGCGTACCTCGTCCCGCTCGACCGGCGGCCCGCCTCGACGGCCCGCGGCCTGCACCACACCGCGCTGCTGTGCTCCGACGTCGAGCGCACCGTGCGCTTCTACCAGGACGTGCTCGGGTTCCCGCTCACCGAGATCGTGGAGAACCGGGACTACGCCGGGTCGAGCCACTTCTTCTTCGACATCGGGCACGGCAACCTGCTGGCGTTCTTCGACCTGCCCGGCCTCGACCTGGGCGCGTACGCCGAGGTGCTCGGCGGTCTGCACCACCTGGCGATCTCGGTGGACCCCGAGCTCTGGGGCGCGCTGCGCGAGCGGCTCGAGGAGGCCGGCGTGGAGCACGAGGTGGAGAGCGGCACGTCGATCTACTTCCGCGACCCCGACGGCGCGCGGCTGGAGCTGATCGCCGACCCGCTCGGCGAGATGTACGGGCTGAAGGTCCTCTGAGCCACGGCGTGGTCGGGGGCGGGCGCGCCAGCCGCTAGCCTTCTCTCGCCATGATGGAACGTTTCCGCGCCTTCTGGACGAAGGTCTTCTCGCCCGTAGCCCGGCTGTTCCTGCGCCTGGGCATCAGCCCCGACGCCGTGACCATCGTCGGGACGGTCGGCGTCTGCGCCGGCGCCCTGGTGTTCTTCCCCCAGGGGGAAGCTGCTGATCGGGGTGCTGGTGATCACCGCCTTCGTGTTCTCCGACCTCGTGGACGGGCACATGGCCCGGCTCAGCGGCACCTCGTCCAAGTGGGGCGCCTTCCTGGACTCCACGCTGGACCGGTTCGGGGACGCCGCGATCTTCGCCGGGCTGGCGTTCTACTACGTCGGCCCCGGGGACTCCGAGCCGCTGATGGCGCTGGCGATGTACTGCCTGGTGATGGGCTCGGTGACGTCCTACGCCCGGGCCCGCGCCGAGTCGCTCGGCATGCAGGCCAAGGGCGGCATCGCCGAGCGCGCCGACCGGCTGGTCGCGATCCTGGTGATGACCGGGCTCTCCGACATCTTCGACCTGCCCGTCCTCATCCCGGTCACGCTGGGTGCGCTCGCCGTCGCGAGCACCGTCACCGTGGTGCAGCGGATGCTGATGGTCCGGGACCAGGCCAAAGAAGCGGTCTGATGGCCGGGCGTCCCTCGGGCCTGCTGCGGGGGGCCTCGCGCGCCGCGTCGGCCGCCGGCGACCAGGTCACCACGGTCGGCTACCTGTCCGGCTGGCGGCTCGTGCGGCTGCTGCCGGAGCGGGCGGCGCTCGCGGTGTTCCGGCGGATCGCCGACGAGATCTTCCGGCGGGACGGCACGGGCGTGCACCGGCTGCGCGCCAACCTGCACCGGGTCCGCCCCGACCTGGCCGACGACGAACTCGACGCGCTGACCCACGAGGCGGTCCGGTCCTACCTGCGCTACTGGTGCGAGTCGTTCCGGCTCCCCGCGTGGCCGATCGAGGACGTCGTACGACGGACGCGGACCCGCGGCGAGCACCACCTGCGCGACGCCTACGCGCAGGGCCGCGGGGCCGTCGTACCCCTGCCGCACATGGCCAACTGGGACTGGGCCGGGGCGTGGGCGTGCGCCACCGGGATGCCGCTGGTGACGGTGGCCGAGCGGCTCGAGCCGGAGCGGCTGTACGACGAGTTCGTGGCCTTCCGCACCACGCTGGGCATGGAGATCCTGCCGCTGACCGGCGGGGAGGCGACGCTGCCGCGGCTGGAGGCCTGGGTGCGCGACGGGGGACTGGTGTGCCTGCTGGCCGACCGCGACCTGTCCCGCACCAGCGTCGAGGTCGACCTGTGCGGAGCCCGCGCCCGGATGCCGCGGGGACCGGCGCTGCTGGCCCGGCGGACCGGTGCGCCGCTGCTGCCGGTGACCCTGCACTACACCGGCGACGAGATGACGATCACGTTCTCGCCGCCGGTGCCGCACGCCGACGGCGACGCGGGCCTGGTGGCCATGATGCAGGGCGTCGCGGACGCGTTCACCGCGGGCCTGCGCGAGCACCCCCAGGACTGGCACATGATGCAGAAGGTGTTCGTCGAGGACCTGGACCCGGGCCGGTGAAGGTCGGCATCGTCTGCCCCTACTCCCTCGACGTGCCCGGAGGCGTGCAGAACCACGTCAAGGACCTCGCCGAGGCGTTGATCGCGCTCGGCCACGACGTCTCGGTGCTGGCGCCCAGCGAGAGCGACGGCCTGCCGCCGTACGTCGTGCCGGCCGGTCGCGCGGTGGCGGTGCCCTACAACGGCTCGGTGGCGCGGATGTCGTTCGGGCCGGTGGTCGCGGCGCGCACCCGGCGCTGGCTGCACGACGGCGCGTTCGACGTCCTGCACCTGCACGAGCCGGCCACCCCCAGCCTGTCGCTGCTCGCGCTGTGGCAGGCCGAGTGCCCGGTCGTCGCGACGTACCACTCCTCGAACGACCGCTCCCGCGCGCTCTCCGCGTCCGCGGCGATCCTGCGGCCGTCGCTGGAGAAGATCAGCGCCCGGATCGCGGTCTCGGAGTACTCCCGCGGCACCCAGGTCAGCCACGTCGGCGGCGAGCCGGTGGTGATCCCCAACGGCCTGTACGTCGACCGCTTCGCGCACGCCGAGCCGCGGGAGGAGTGGCGCGGGTCCCAGGGCACGGTGGCGTTCGTGGGCCGGTTCGGGGAGCCGCGCAAGGGGTTCCCGCTGCTGAGCCGGGCGTTCGCCCGGCTGGCCGCCGAGCGCCCCGGCCTCCGGTTGCTGGTCGTCGGCGGCGGCGACGTGGACGAGGCCCGGGCGCTGCTCCCGGAGGCCGTGCGCGACCAGGTGACCTTCCTCGGCCGCGCCTCCGACGAGGACAAGGCCGCCGCCCTGCGCACCGCGGACGTCTACGTCGCGCCGAACACCGGCGGCGAGAGCTTCGGGATCATCCTGGTCGAGGCGATGGCGGCCGGTGCCACGGTGCTGGCCAGCGACATCCCGGCCTTCCGGCGGGTCGTCGAGGACACCGCGGGCGTGCTGTTCGCCTCCGGGGACGTCGACGACCTGGCCGCCGGGCTCGCCGCGCTGCTCGACGACCCCGCGCGACGGGCCGCGCTGGACGCCGCCGCCCGGACCGCCGTCCGTCGCTACGACTGGTCCTCGGTGGCCGGACAGATCCTGCGCGTCTACGAGACCGTCGTCGCGGGCGGCGTGTGATGGCGCCCTGGTGGCTGCTGCTGGTGGTCGCGGTCCTCGTCGCCGGCGGGCTGTGGCTGAGCTGGACCGCGAACCGGCTGGACCGGATGCACCACCGCATCGACGTGGCCCGGGCGACCCTGGACGCCCAGCTGCTGCGCCGGTCCGGGGCCACGCTCGAGCTGGCCTCCTCGGAGGTGCTCGACCCGGCCAGCCGGCTGGTGCTGCTCGACGCCGCCTCGCAGGCCCGCAACGCCGGGCTCGAGGACTTCGAGACGGCCGAGTCGGCGCTGTCCCAGGCGCTGCGGGCGGTGTTCGCCGACGGGCCCGCGGTCCAGGCCCTGCGCGACGACCCCGCCGTCGCGCCGCTGGTCGACGAGCTCGCGCGCGACTGCGCCCGGGTGGAGCTCGCCCGGCGGTTCCACAACGACGTGGTGGTCTCGGCGCGGGCGCTGCGCTCCCGCCGCCGGGTGCGCTGGCTGCACCTCGCGGGACGGGCCGCCGACCTGCGCGCCGTCGACCTGGACGACGTACCCCCGCCGGGGCTGCGCGCGGACTGATCCGGATGGGGGCCCGGGCGCCCCGGGCCGTAGGCTGGTGGCATCCACCACTCTTTCGGGTGGGCCGACCGCGCCCACCCGGCAACGTAGAAGGTCTGACAGTGACGAACCCCAGCACCGAGAACGGCACGACCGGCACCGGCACCGCCGGCGTGAAGCGCGGCATGGCCGAGATGCTCAAGGGCGGCGTGATCATGGACGTGGTCACCGCCGAGCAGGCCAAGATCGCCGAGGACGCCGGCGCGGTCGCCGTGATGGCGCTCGAGCGGGTCCCCGCCGACATCCGCGCCCAGGGCGGCGTCTCCCGGATGAGCGACCCGGACATGATCGAGAGCATCATCGAGGCCGTGTCCATCCCGGTGATGGCCAAGGCCCGGATCGGGCACTTCGCCGAGGCGCAGGTGCTGCAGAGCCTCGGGGTGGACTACATCGACGAGTCCGAGGTGCTCACCCCGGCCGACTACGCGAACCACATCGACAAGCTGGCGTTCACGGTGCCGTTCGTGTGCGGCGCGACCAACCTCGGCGAGGCGCTGCGCCGGATCACCGAGGGGGCGGCGATGATCCGCTCCAAGGGCGAGGCCGGCACCGGCGACGTGTCCAACGCGGTCACCCACATGCGCACCATCCGTGCCGAGCTGCGCCGGCTGCACGGCATGGAGAAGGACGAGCTGTACGTCGCGGCCAAGGAGCTCCAGGCGCCGTACGCCCTGGTCCGCGAGGTCGCGGAGGCCGGCAAGCTGCCGGTCGTGCTGTTCACCGCCGGCGGCATCGCCACCCCCGCCGACGCCGCGATGATGATGCAGCTCGGCGCCGAGGGCGTGTTCGTCGGCTCCGGCATCTTCAAGTCCGGCAACCCGGCCCAGCGCGCCGAGGCGATCGTCAAGGCCACCACGTTCTTCGACGACCCGGACGTCGTCGCCAAGGTGTCCCGCGGCCTCGGCGAGGCGATGGTCGGCATCAACGTCGACGAGATCCCGCAGCCGCACCGGCTCGCCGAGCGCGGCTGGTAGGTCGTCTCCTTGAGCACACCGGTCATCGGGGTCTTCGCGCTGCAGGGGGACGTCCGCGAGCACCTGACGATGCTGGAGCGCAGCGGCGCGCGTGCGGTCAAGGTGCGCCGCCCCACGGAGCTCGACGCGCTCGACGGCATCGTGGTGCCCGGCGGCGAGTCGACCACGATGGACAAGCTGGCGCGCGCCTTCGACCTGTTCGACCCGCTCCGGGCCGCGCTGCGCGACGGGCTGCCCGCGTTCGGCACCTGCGCCGGGATGATCATGCTGGCCGACCGCATCGAGGGCGGCACCGCCGACCAGGAGACGCTCGGCGGTCTCGACGTCGTCGTGCGGCGCAACGCGTTCGGCCGGCAGGTCGACTCCTTCGAGGCCGACCTCGACGTGGAGGGCCTCGACGAGGGCTTCCACGCGATGTTCATCCGGGCGCCCTGGGTGGAGAAGGTCGGCCGGGACGTGCGGGTCGTCGCCACGGTGTCCTCGGGAGCGGCCATGGGTAGGATCGTGGCGGTCCGGCAGGCGAACCTCCTCGCCACGTCGTTCCACCCCGAGATCACCGGCGACCACCGGTTCCACCAGCTGTTCGTGGACCAGGTGCGCGGCGCCGGGACGCGAGCCCCACGCTGAAAGGTTGAGGTCCACCTCATGTCTGGCCACTCCAAATGGGCGACGACCAAGCACAAGAAGGCCGTCGTCGACGCCCGTCGCGGCAAGATGTTCGCGAAGCTGATCAAGAACATCGAGGTCGCCGCGCGGATGGGCGGGGGAGACCTCGCCGGCAACCCCACGCTCTTCGACGCCGTCCAGAAGGCCAAGAAGTCGTCGGTCCCCAACGACAACATCGACCGGGCGGTCAAGCGCGGCTCGGGTGCCGAGGCCGGCGGCGCGGACTACCAGACGATCATGTACGAGGGCTACGGCCCCAACGGCGTCGCGCTGCTGATCGAGTGCCTCACCGACAACAAGAACCGGGCCGCCATGGAGGTCCGCATGGCGATGACCCGCAACGGCGGGTCGCTGGCCGACCCGGGATCCGTGTCCTACCTGTTCAACCGCAAGGGCGTCGTCGTGGTGCCCCAGCAGCAGGACCCCCAGGCGGTCACCGAGGACGACGTCCTCGAGGCGACGCTGGACGCCGGCGCCGAGGAGGTCAACGACCACGGTGACTCCTTCGAGGTGATCAGCGAGGCCACCGACCTGGTCGCGGTGCGCACCGCGCTGCAGGCGGCCGGGGTGGACTACGACTCCGCCGACGCCTCGTTCGTCCCCTCCATGCAGGTCGAGCTCGACAAGGACGGCGCCGCCAAGGTGTTCCGGCTCGTCGAGGCGCTCGAGGACCTCGACGACGTGCAGAACGTCTTCGCGAACTTCGACGTGAGCGACGAGGTCCTGGAGTCCCTCGACGCCTGAGCCTGCCGCGCCGTCGGGGAGTGTCGTACGCCGGATGCGGTCCGGACTCGGCTAGCGTGGTCCGAACAGGTGTTCGGACGAGAGGCTTCTGCATGCGCGTGCTCGGAATCGACCCCGGCCTGACCCGCTGCGGCCTGGGCGTGGTCGAGGGCTCGGTCGGCCGGCCGCTGAGCATGGTGGCGGTCGGGGTCGTGCGCACCCCACCCGACCTGGACCTGGCCCTGCGGCTGTGCGAGATCGAGCGCGGCATCGAGGCCTGGCTCGACCTGCACCGACCCGACGCCGTCGCGGTCGAGCGGGTGTTCAGCCAGCACAACGTCCGCACGGTCATGGGCACCGCGCAGGCCAGCGGCATCGCGCTGCTGGTCGCGGCCCGCCGCGGCCTGCCGGTCGCGCTGCACACCCCCAGCGAGGTCAAGGCGGCGGTCAGCGGCAGCGGCCGCGCCGACAAGGCGCAGGTCGGCGCGATGGTCACCCGGCTGCTGCGGCTCGACGCACCCCCCAAGCCCGCGGACGCCGCCGACGCGCTCGCGCTGGCGATCTGCCACATCTGGCGCGGCAGCGCGCAGGCCCGCATCGACGCGGCGATGGCCGCGACAGGAAGGACGACCCGGTGATCGCATTCGTGAGGGGCACCGTCGCCGACGTCACGCTCGGCTCCGCGGTCCTGGAGGTCGGCGGCGTCGGCCTCGAGCTGGTCTGCACCCCGCACACGCTGGCCACCCTGCGGATCGGCAGTCCCGCGACACTGCCCACCAGCATGGTCGTCCGCGAGGAGTCCCTGACCCTGTTCGGCTTCCTCGACGAGGACGAGAAGAGCCTCTTCGAGCTGCTCCAGACCTCGAGCGGCGTCGGCCCCAAGCTGGCCCAGGCGATGCTGGCGGTGCTCACGCCCGACGAGCTGCGCCGGGCCGTGACCGCGGGTGACGTCCCGACGCTGACCCGGGTGCCGGGCATCGGCCAGAAGGGCGCGCAGCGGATCATCCTCGAGCTCAAGGACCGGATCGGTGTGCCGCTCGGCGGCGGCGTGCACCGGCCCCGTCCGGCAGTCCCCGCGGAGGACGCCTGGCGCGCCCAGGTGCACGCCGGCCTGGTCGGGCTCGGCTGGTCCGGCAAGGAGGCCGACCACGCCGTCGAGGCGGTCGCCCCCGACGCGGACACCGTCTCCGGGGCCGCTCCCGACGTCGCAGCCCTGCTCCGGGCCGCCCTGCGGACGCTGAGCAAGGCATGAGCGCCGACGAGGCGGCCCTCGCGGCGGCCGAGGCGGCGTACGTCGAGAGCCGGGGCGTCGTGGGCGGCGAGGCCGACGGCGACGACCGGGCGGTGGAGGCGGCGCTGCGGCCGACCAGCCTGGCCGAGGTCATCGGGCAGGAGCGGGTCCGCGAGCAGCTGTCGCTGGTGCTGGAGGCGGCCCGGGCCCGGGAGCGGGCCCCCGACCACGTGCTGCTGTCCGGTCCGCCCGGTCTGGGCAAGACGACGCTGGCGATGATCATCGCCGCGGAGATGAGCACCCCGCTGCGGCTCACCTCGGGTCCGGCGATCACGCACGCCGGCGACCTGGCGGCGATCCTGTCCGGGATGAACGACGGGGACGTGCTGTTCGTCGACGAGATCCACCGGATGTCGCGTCCCGCCGAGGAGATGCTCTACATGGCGATGGAGGACTTCCGGGTCGACGTCGTCATCGGCAAGGGCCCCGGCGCCACCGCGATCCCGCTGGAGATCCCGCCCTTCACGCTGGTCGGTGCCACGACCCGGGCGGGCCTGCTGCCGGGCCCGCTGCGCGACCGGTTCGGGTTCACCGCGCACCTGGAGTTCTACGAGGTGGGCGAGCTGGACCAGATCGTGCGCCGGTCCGCGGGCCTGCTCGGCGTCGACCTCACCGACGAGGGGGCGGCGGAGATCGCCTCCCGCTCGCGGGGCACGCCCCGGATCGCCAACCGGCTGCTGCGCCGGGTCCGCGACTTCGCCCAGGTGCGCGCCGACGGCGTGGTCACCCTCGGGGTGGCCCACCAGGCCCTGGACCTCTACGAGGTCGACGAGTCGGGTCTGGACCGGCTCGACCGGGCCGTGCTCGACGTGCTGTGCCGACGGTTCGCCGGCGGCCCCGTCGGGGTGTCCACGCTGGCGGTCGCCGTGGGGGAGGAGCGGGAGACCGTCGAGGAGGTCGCCGAGCCGTTCCTGGTGCGCTGCGGCTTCCTGGCCCGGACGCCGCGCGGGCGGGTCGCCACCCCGGCCGCGTGGCAGCACCTCGGGCTCACGGCACCGGCGAACGCGCCGTTCGGGAGCCCGCCGGCGGTGTCCGCGGGAGAGCCGGGGCTGTTCGACACCGACGAGTGACCGAACCGTGACGCGCGGGAGGACCACTCCGGTCGGTCCGCCGGTGCCACGCCGGTTACACTCGATCCTCGGTCGAGACTCTCGGCTCTTCGTCATGCCCGAACCCCGTACTGAGGTGCTTCTTCCGTGAAAGACCTGGCAGGTTTCCTGCCGTTCGTCCTGATCGCGCTCGTCTTCTGGTTCCTGATCGTGCGCCCGCAGCGGCGCCGCCAGCAGGACCTGGCACGCACGCAGTCCTCGATCGGCCCGGGCACCGAGGTGATGCTCGGCTCGGGGTTCTACGGCACCGTGGTCTCCGTCGGCGACGACACCCTCGACCTCGAGCTGGCCCCCGGCACCACCGTCAAGGTGGCCCGTCAGGCCGTCGTGAAGGTGCTGGAGCCCGGCGAGGGCACCCACGACCTGGGCGGCGCGCACGACGAGCTCGACGAGCGGCACCCCGGCGACGTGGACGACGACCGGGACCAGCCCGGCGACGAGCGTCACCCGTAAGCATCACCGACCGGCAACACACCGACGGGGCCCGCCCCGGTCGACGAGGAGCGAGTAGCAGTGGCGAGTAAGACGGCCCGTCCCGGGCGCCGACTCATTGTGTTCGGATTGGTCGTGGCGGCGCTGTACGGCGGCGTGGCGCTCAGCGGTGAGTGGAAGCCCAAGCTGGGCCTCGACCTGCAGGGCGGCACGCGGATCACGCTCGAGGCCCGCACCGAGAACGGCCAGAAGCCGGACGCGGCGAGCCTCGAGGAGGCCCGCGGGATCATCGACCAGCGGGTCAACGGCAGCGGTGTCGCGGAGGCCGAGGTCTCCACCCAGGGCGGCCAGAACATCGTCGTCGAGGTCCCCGGCCCGCCGCGCGGCAACCTCGTCGACACCGTGAAGCAGACCGCCCAGCTGCGCTTCCGGCTGGTCGCCCTGCAGGCGCCGGGCCAGCCGCAGGCCTCCCCGAGCGCTTCGCCCAGTGGTGCGGCCTCCCCGAGCGGCTCCGCGGCACCGAGCGGCTCCGCGTCGCCGTCCGGCGGCGCGACCGCCACGAAGCCGTCCCCGACCGCCACCCCGAAGGGCCGCCCGCCGTTCGCCGGCGCGCACCTCGACAAGGCCAAGCCCTCGGCCAGCCCCACCAAGAAGCCGAGCGCGTCCCCGAGCGCTGCCCCGTCCGCGCCGGCCACCGTCTCGCCCTCGGCGGCGCCGACCGCGAACCCCGCGGGCGCCCCGGTCGACCAGCCGCTGAAGTGGATGGACAACCCGGGCACCAAGTGGCTCAAGAAGTTCACCGAGTTCACCTGCCCCACGGGCAACAAGGCCTCCGCCCCGGTCGACGACATCAAGTCGCAGCCGCTCGTGACCTGCGACCAGGACGGCAACAAGTTCCTGCTGTCCGCCTCGCTCATCGAGGGCACCCAGCTGAAGAAGGCCGAGGCGGGCATCCCGCAGAACCAGGTGCAGTGGGTCGTCAACCTGACCTTCGGCGGCGCGGCGCGCACCACCTTCGCCAACGTCACCCGCGCCATCGCCAACCAGACCAGCCCGCTGACCGGGCAGCAGAAGCAGTTCGCGATCGTGCTGGACGGCAAGGTGATCTCCGCCCCGACCGTGAACGGCGTGATCCCCAACGGGCAGGCCGAGATCAGCGGAAACTTCTCCCAGACCGAGGCGCAGACGCTGGCGAACAGCCTGAAGTACGGTGCCCTGCCGCTGAAGTTCACCGTCCCGGTGGTGACCGAGGAGGGCCCGACGCTGGCCTCCGACCAGCTCTCCGCCGGCCTGATCGCCGGTGCGATCGGTCTCGGCCTGGTGCTGATCTACTGCCTGCTCTACTACCGGGGCCTCGGCCTGGTGGTGGTCGCGTCCCTGCTGATCGCCGGTCTGGTGACCTACGCCGTCGTACTGGCCATGAGCCAGGCGGTCGGCTTCACGCTCACCCTGCCGGGCATCGCCGGACTCATCGTGGCCATCGGCATCACCGCCGACTCGTTCATCGTCTACTTCGAACGCATCCGCGACGAGATGCGCGAGGGCAAGTCCATGCGCGTCGCCGTCGAGGCCGGCTGGGTCCGGGCCCGGGCCACCTGCCTGGCCGCCGACGCGGTGTCCCTGCTCGCCGCGGTCGTGCTCTACGTCTTCTCGATCGGCGTGGTCAAGGGCTTCGCGTTCGCGCTCGGCATCAGCACGGTCATCGACCTGGTGGTGTTCTTCCTGTTCACCAAGCCGATGGTGTCCTGGCTCGCCACGTTCCGCTTCTTCTACTCCGGCAACAAGTGGTCGGGTCTGTCCCCCGACCACGTCGGCACCAGTCGAGAAGCCACCGGGACCTCGCGTCCCGCGTCCGCCGGAGGTAACGCCTGATGAGCAAGCTGTCGAACCTCGGACACTCCCTCTACGAGGGCAAGGTCTCCATCGACTTCATCGGCCGCAAGTGGCTCTGGTACTCCTTCTCGGGGCTGATCGTGGTGCTGGCGCTCTACGGGCTGCTGGGCAAGGGCCTCAACCTGGGCATCGAGTTCGAGGGCGGCGTGGAGTACCGCGTCTCCATGCAGTCCGGGCAGGCCACCCAGGCCAACGTCGCGAAGATCCGCGACGCGGTCGCCCGGACCGCGCTCGACTCGAACATCCCGGCCGCCGAGTCGCCGATCGTGAACACCTCCGGCTCGGACAACATCCGGATCCAGACCGAGCCGCTGAGCAACGACCAGGCGACCGCGATCGAGAAGACGATCCGGGACACGGTCCACCCGACCGACGTCAGCCGGGACGCCATCGGCGCGACCTGGGGCGCCCAGGTCGCGCAACGGGCGCTGCTCGGCCTGGTGGTCTTCCTGGTGCTGGTGGTGCTGTTCATCTGGGCGTACTTCCGCGAGTGGAAGATGTCCGTCGGCGCCATCGTCGCGCTGGCGCACGACCTGCTGATCACGGTCGGCGTCTACGCGCTGTCCGGGTTCGAGGTCACGCCGGCCACCGTCACCGGCATCCTGACCATCCTGGGCTTCTCGCTGTACGACACCGTGGTGGTGTTCGACAAGGTCCGCGAGAACACCAAGAACCTCTCGCGCACCCGCAAGACCTACGCCGAGGCCGCGAACCTCGCGGTCAACCAGACCCTGGTCCGCTCGATCAACACCTCGATCGTGGCGCTGCTCCCGGTCGGCGCGCTGCTGTACGTCGGCGTGGTGTCGCTCGGCTCGGGTGCGCTCAAGGACCTCGCGCTCGCGCTGTTCGTCGGCATGGCGGCCGGCGCGTACTCCTCGATCTTCATCGCCACCCCGCTCGTCGTACAGCTCAAGGAGCTCGAGCCCGGGATCAAGGCAGGGGACGCGCGGGCGCTGCGGCACCGGCAGCGCAAGAACGTCGACCCGTACGCCACCGTCCCCGCGTTCTCCGAGGACATGCCGCTGCAGGACGAGCCGGGGGCCGACCGGCCCACCGGCGAGGACCGTCCCGCGGCCGGCGACGAGGGCGTCCCGGCGGCGTCGCCGTCGCGCCCGGCCCGCTACACCGCGGGGGAGCGGCCCGCCTCGCGGCCGGTGTCCCCGTCGGCGTCGGCCAAGCGCGCGCAGCCGAGCCGCAAGCCGCGCTCCCGCCGGGGCAAGCCGTGACCCAGCCCGTCCACGCCGGCCTCGACGAGCGGCTGCGGCAGCTGATCCGGGACGTCCCGGACTTCCCGGAGCCCGGCGTGGTGTTCAAGGACATCACCCCGCTGCTGGCCGACCACGCCGCCTTCACCGAGGTGGTCTCGGCGCTGGCCGACGCGGGTCGCGACGCCGACGGCACCGTGGTGGTCGACAAGGTCGCCGGGATGGAGGCCCGCGGGTTCATCCTCGCGGCGCCGGTCGCCCTGGCCCTGGGCACCGGCTTCGTGCCGGTGCGCAAGGCCGGCAAGCTGCCCGGTGCGACGCACGCCGTCTCCTACGCCCTGGAGTACGGCGAGGCGACGCTCGAGGTGCACCGCGACAGCATCGACCCGGGCGACCGGGTGCTGCTCGTCGACGACGTGCTCGCCACCGGCGGGACCGCCGACGCGACGCGCCGGCTGGTCGAGCTCTGCGGCGGCACGGTGCACGCGTTCGCGGTCCTGATGGAGCTGTCGTTCCTGTCCGGGCGCGACGCCATCGACGGTCTGCCGCTGCACAGCCTGCAGACGGTCTGACTCCCACCCGGCTCGCACGTAGACTAGGGGGAGTCTGCCCGGGAGTGCCGAGAGTGCAGGAGCTGGTGTGGCCGAGGAACGCGTAGCGAGCCCGACCACGGGCGCGCCCCAGGACTCCGCCGCCGTCGACGTGGCGCCGGCCAAGACCGCCGCGAGCAAGGCCGTCCCGGCGAAGGCTGCCCCGGCTCCGCGAGCGCAGACCGGGGTGGCCCCGCGGGCCGCCGGATGCGCGCCCGGCTGGCCCGGATGGCCACCAAGAGCACGACCGGCAACCCGGTGCTGGAGCCGCTCTACCGCGCGGTGCGGGCGAACCACCCCAAGGCGGACCTCGAGCTGCTGGAGCGCGCCTACCTGACCGCCGAGAAGATGCACGACGTCCAGGTCCGCAAGAGCGGTGACCCCTACATCACCCACCCGCTCGCGGTGACCACGATCCTCGCGGACATCGGCATGACCGAGCCGACGCTGGTCGCGGCGCTGCTGCACGACACGGTCGAGGACACGCCGTACACCCTGGACCAGCTGCGCGCGGACTTCGGCGACGAGGTGGCGGCGCTCGTCGACGGCGTCACCAAGCTCGACAAGGTGAAGTACGGCGACAGCGCCCAGGCCGAGACCATCCGCAAGATGATCGTCGCGATGAGCCGCGACATCCGGGTGCTGGTCATCAAGCTGGCCGACCGGCTGCACAACATGCGCACCCTGCGCTACCTCAAGCAGGAGAAGCAGGAGCGGGTCGCCCGCGAGACGCTCGACATCTACGCGCCGCTGGCCCACCGGCTCGGCATGAACACCCTCAAGTGGGAGCTCGAGGACCTCGCGTTCGCGACCCTGCACCCCAAGATGTACGACGAGATCGTCCGCCTCGTCGCCGACCGGGCGCCGTCGCGGGACCAGTTCCTGGCCCAGGTGATCGACCAGGTCGAGAGCGACCTGCGGGACGCCAAGATCAAGGCGATGGTGACCGGCCGGCCCAAGCACTACTACTCGATCTACCAGAAGATGATCGTCCGCGGCCGGGACTTCTCCGACATCTACGACCTGGTGGGCATCCGGATCCTCGTCGAGGACGACCGCGACTGCTACGCCGTGCTCGGCGTGCTGCACAACCGCTGGAACCCGGTGCCGGGCCGGTTCAAGGACTTCGTGGCGATGCCGAAGTTCAACATGTACCAGTCGCTGCACACGACGGTGATCGGCCTGCAGGGCAAGCCCGTCGAGCTGCAGATCCGCACCTTCGCGATGCACCGCCGTGCGGAGTACGGCATCGCCGCGCACTGGAAGTACAAGGAGCACCAGCGCTCCGGCGACGACAGCAAGGCCGCGACGGCGTTCAACCCGGACGGCAACGCCGACATGGCCTGGGTCCGCCAGCTGCTCGACTGGCAGCAGGAGACCGAGGACCCGGGCGAGTTCCTGGAGTCGCTGCGCTTCGAGATCAACTCCGCGGAGGTCTACGTCTTCACCCCGCGCGGGGACGTGATCGCGCTGCCCACCGGCTCCTCGCCGGTGGACTTCGCCTACGCGATCCACACCGAGGTCGGGCACCGCACGATCGGCGCCCGGGTGAACGGCCGGCTGGTGCCGCTGGAGTCCAAGCTGGACAACGGCGACGTCGTCGAGGTGTTCACCTCGAAGGCCCCCAACGCGGCGCCGAGCCGCGACTGGCTGGGCTACGTCCAGTCGCCGCGGGCCCGCAACAAGATCCGCCAGTGGTTCACCAAGGAGCGCCGCGAGGAGGCCATCGAGCAGGGCAAGGACCAGATCGCCCGGCTGATGCGCAAGGAGAACCAGCCCCTCAAGCGGCTGCTCACCCACGAGACGCTGACCACGGTGGCCGCCGAGATGCGGCTGGCCGACGTCTCCTCGCTCTACGCCGCGGTCGGCGAGGGCAACATCGGTGCGCAGACCGTCGTACGACGCGTGATCGACCTGTTCGGCGGCGAGGAGGGCGCGGCCGAGGACCTGGCCGAGGGCGTCACGATCACCACCGACGCCCGGCTCAAGCGGCCCATCGGCGGCGACGCCGGGGTGATCGTCAAGGACCTCTCCGACGTCTGGGTGAAGCTCGCCAAGTGCTGCACCCCGGTGCCCGGCGACCCGATCATCGGCTTCGTCACCCGCGGCGCGGGCGTCTCGGTGCACCGCTCGGACTGCACCAACGCGCAGAGCCTCACCGCGCAGCCGGAGCGGCTCGTCGAGGTGGAGTGGGCGCCGACCGCCCAGTCGATGTTCCTGGTGAACATCCAGGTCGAGGCGCTCGACCGCAACCGGTTGCTGTCCGACATCACCAAGGTGCTCTCCGACGTGCACGTGAACATCCTGGCCGCGACCCTGCAGACCACCCGTGACCGGGTCGCGAAGAGCCGGTTCACCTTCGAGATGGCCGACCCCAAGCACCTCGGTCACGTGCTGAAGGCCGTGCGCTCCGTCGACGGCGTCTTCGACGCCTACCGCGTCACCCAGTAGCGCGCGCAGCGCGACTACGCGGAGCCGGGTCGGCGACCACCCGGCAGGGTGGCCACCGGACGCGGGGAGCACGCCGCAGGCGACCACCAGATGCGCCGGGTCAGCGCTCCCAGCGCCGCCAGAAGCGCCGGGTCAGCCGAAGTCCTGGGCGGCACGGCGGGCCATGTCGAGGAAGGACCGGCGGGACGCGAGGTTCTCCTCGATCTCGGCGACCTGCTGGGCGTTGCCCGCCGCCCGGGCCTTCTCGAGGTCGGCCTCCAGGTCCGCGCAGGCCTTCTCGAGCTTGGACACCATGTCGTCGGCGCGGGCGGACTTCTCGGGGTCGCTGCGCTTCCACTGGTCGTCCTCGACCCCGCGGATCGCCTGCTCGACGGCGCGGATCCGGCCCTCGAGCTCCTTCATCCGGTCCCGGGGCACCTTGCCCGCCTCGTCCCAGCGCTCCGCGATCACGCGGAACGCCTCCTTGGCGGCCTTGAGGTCGGTGACCGGCACGAGCTTCTCGGCCTCGACGAGCAGGGCCTCCTTCTTCTCGGCGTTGACCGCGAACTCCGCGTCCAGCTCCGCGTTGGCGCGGTCCCGGTTGCCGAAGAAGGTGTCCTGCGCGCCGCGGAACCGGGCCCAGAGCTGGTCGTCGACGCCCTTGGGTGCCGGGCCGGCGGCCTTCCACTCCCGCATCAGGTCGCGGTAGCGGCCGGCGGTGGCGCCCCAGTCGGTCGAGGACGCGAGCGCCTCGGCCTCGGTGGCCAGCTTCTCCTTGACGACCCGCGCGTCGTCCCGCTTCTCGTTCAGGTCCGCGAAGTGCGCCTTCCGGCGCCGGGTGTACGTCGTCCGGGCGGTCGAGAACCGGCGCCACAGGGAGTCGTCGACCGACTTCTCGAGCCGGGGGAGCGCCTTCCACTCGTCGAGCAGCTGGCGCAGCCGGTTGGCGCCGTTGCGCCAGTCGTTGCCGGTGGACAGCCTCTCGGCCTCGTCGGCGATCCGCTCCTTGTCCGCCTTGGCGCCCTCGAGCTTGCGGGCCCGCTCCACGCGGCGCAGCTCGCGCTGCGCGCCGATCGACTCGTTCAGCGCGCCGAGCCGGGCGTCCAGACCGGCGAGGTCACCGACGGCCTGGGCGTCCTGCAGGGTCGCGTGGACCTGCTTGACCGACGCGGCGGCCTCGTCGGGGGACAGGGTGCCCGCGGCGACCCGCTGCTCGAGCAGCTCGACCTCGAAGGCGAGGTCGGCGTAGCGGCGGGTGAAGAACGCCATCGCCTCGGCCGGGGTCGCGTCGGGCATCTGCCCGACCGCCCGCTCGCCGTCGGCGGTGCGCACGAACACGGTGCCGTCCTCCGCGACCCGGCCCCACTGCTGGGCGGGCGGACCGGGCACGGGAGCGGCCGCGGCGCCCGGGCCGGGCCGGGGCACGGGGCCGGCCGGTCGGGGGCGTGGAGCCGGGGGGCGCCGGCACCGCTGCGGGCACGCCGTCGCTCGGGCGGTCCTCGTGGGTGGACGTGTTCTCCGGCGTGCTGTCCGGGGTGTTCACCGGGCTCCCTCTGCAGTCGTCGCCTGGCCGGTCGGCTGGTGCTGGGCCAGGTCTACGAGTGAAGCGTAGTCACCCCGCGCCGAAGCCGCCGACCCGCTGTCCTTGGCGTGCAGCACGATCCAGGTCACCAGGCCGGCCAGGACGACCACGACCGCCACGGCGGTGAGCACCAGCCGGGTGCGTCGCCGGCGCCGCGCACGCTGGGCCCGACGGAGCTGTTGACGCTGCGCGCCGGCCCGGGCCAGCTGCGTGCGCCGTCTCTTCTTGGTGACCACGCACGGGAGTCTAGAGCGTGCGGCACCGGCGCAGCAGGTGAGCGGACGGTCCGCCTGCACGCCGTACCCGACGCCCTCGGTAGGCTGCACGCGCCAGACAACCCGAGCAGGACAGGAGTGCGTGGTCGTGCTGATCGCAGGCTTCCCCGCCGGCCCGTGGGGCACCAACTGCTACGTCGTCGCCACCGGCCCCGGCGCCGAGTGCGTGGTCGTCGACCCCGGGAAGGACGCCGCGCCGGGTGTCGCCGACGTGGTCCGCGAGCACCGGCTCAAGCCCACCGCGGTGCTGGTCTCGCACGGTCACATCGACCACATGTGGTGCGTCGCGCCGGTCGCCGGGACGTACGACGCCACCGCCTACATCCACCCGCGCGACCGGCACCTGCTCTCGGACCCGATGGCCGGGATGTCGAAGGAGACCGCCGGGATGCTGCTCGGCGGGAAGTACGAGTTCGCCGAGCCCGACCGGGTCGCCGAGCTGGCCGACCTGCAGACGCTGACGCTGGCCGGCCTGGAGTTCGTCGTGGACCACACCCCGGGCCACACGGAGGGCTCGGTCACGTTCCGGACGCCGTACGGCGAGGCCGACGTCTCCGAGCTGATGTTCTCCGGCGACCTCCTGTTCGCGGGCTCCATCGGCCGCACCGACCTGCCCGGCGGCGACCACCCGACGATGCTGCGCAGCCTGCGCGAGAAGGTGCTGCCGCTGTCCGACGACGTCGTGGTGCTCCCCGGGCACGGCGAGCAGACCAGCATCGGCCGCGAGCGCGCCACCAACCCCTTCCTCCTCGACCTGGCCTCCCAGAGAAGCGAGACATGAGCAAACCCACCCCGCTGAGCGGGTTCCCCGAGCTGCTCCCGCAGCAGCGCTTCGTCGAGCAGCACGTCACCGACAGCCTGCGGCGCACCTTCGAGCTGCACGGCTTCGCGAGCCTGGAGACGCGCTCCGTGGAGCCGATGGACCAGCTGCTGCGCAAGGGCGAGACCTCCAAGGAGGTCTACGTGCTGCGCCGGCTGCAGGCGGAGGACGCCGGCGGGGGGGACCGACGCCGGCCTGGGGCTGCACTTCGACCTCACGGTGCCGTTCGCGCGCTACGTCCTGGAGAACGCCGGCAAGTTGGAGTTCCCGTTCCGCCGCTACCAGATCCAGAAGGCCTGGCGCGGCGAGCGGCCGCAGGAGGGCCGCTACCGCGAGTTCACCCAGGCCGACATCGACGTGGTGATGCGCGACGAGCTGCCGTTCCACTTCGACGTCGAGGTGGCGCGGGTGATGGCCGAGGCGCTCTCCACGCTGCCGCTGCCGCCGATGCGCCTGCGGGTGAACAACCGCAAGCTGATCGAGGGCTTCTACCGCGGGATCGGCGCCCCCGACCCGGCGGTCGTCATCACGATCGTCGACAAGCTCGACAAGCTGCCGCGCGACGCGGTGCGCGGGCTGCTCACCTCCGACGGCGGGCTGACCGGGGAGCAGGCCGACCAGTGCCTGGAGCTGGCCGCCATCGAGTCGACCGACACCTCCTTCGTCGAGCAGGTCCGGGCCCTCGGTGTCACCGACGAGCTGCTGGGCACCGGGCTCGCCGAGCTGACCGCCGTGGTCGAGGGCTGCGCCTCGGTGAACGGCGACCGCTTCCAGGTCGTCGCGAGCCTGAGCCTGGCCCGCGGCCTGGACTACTACACCGGCACGGTCTTCGAGATCTACATGGACGGTTACGAGAACCTCAAGTCCGTGGGCGGCGGTGGTCGGTACGACGCGCTGGCCTCCGACGGCAGGACGACCTACCCCGGCGTCGGGATCTCCTTCGGCATCTCCCGGACCGTCGTACCCCTGCTCAGCCGGGGCCTGCTCGACGGCAGCCGGTCCGTGCCGTCCGCCGTGCTGGTCGCGCTCACCGACGAGGCGTCCCGCGAGGCGAGCGACGCCGTCGCGCAGCGGCTGCGGGCCCGCGGCATCCCGACCGAGGTCGCCGCGGCGGCCCAGAAGTTCGGCAAGCAGATCCGGTACGCCGAGCGGCGTGGCATCCCGCACGTGTGGTTCCCGGCCACCGAGGACGCGGGCCACCAGGTCAAGGACATCCGGAGCGGCGCGCAGGCCGACGCCGACCCCGACGAGTGGAACCCGCCGGCCGAGGACCTGCGACCGCAGGTGGTCTCCGCCGGCACGACCAGCAGCACCGACAACGAGGAGCAGAACCAGTGATCCGCACCCACGACGCAGGCAGCTTGCGCGCCGAGCACGTCGGACAGACCGTGACCCTCGCCGGGTGGGTGGCCCGGCGACGGGACCACGGCGGCGTCGCCTTCATCGACCTGCGCGAGGCCTCCGGGGTCGTGCAGGTGGTGATCCGGGACGAGGCGGTCGCGCACAACCTGCGCTCCGAGTTCTGCCTGAAGGTCACCGGCGAGGTCGCCGCGCGCCCGGCCGGCAACCAGAACCCCCACCTGCCGACCGGCGAGATCGAGGTGATCGCCGCGAGCGACGGCGTCGAGGTGCTGAGCGCCGCCGCCCCGCTGCCGTTCCCCATCGACGAGCACGTGGAGGTCGGCGAGGAGGTGCGCCTCGCGCACCGCTACCTCGACCTGCGCCGGGCCGGCCCCGCCGCCGCGCTGCGGCTGCGCAGCGAGGTGAACCGCGCCGCTCGCGACGTGCTGCACCAGCAGGGGTTCGTCGAGATCGAGACCCCGACGCTGACCCGCTCGACCCCCGAGGGCGCCCGCGACTTCCTGGTGCCCGCGCGCCTGCAGCCGGGCAGCTGGTACGCCCTCCCGCAGAGCCCCCAGCTGTTCAAGCAGCTCCTGATGGTCGCCGGCATGGAGCGCTACTTCCAGATCGCCCGCTGCTACCGCGACGAGGACTTCCGCGCCGACCGGCAGCCCGAGTTCACCCAGCTCGACATCGAGATGAGCTTCGTCGAGCAGGACGACGTCATCGCGCTGGCCGAGGACGTCCTGAAGGCGGTCTGGAGCCTGATCGGGCACGACGTCAAGACGCCGATCCCGCGGATGACCTACGCCGAGGCGATGGCCCGCTACGGCAGCGACAAGCCCGACCTGCGCGTCGACCTCGAGCTCACCGAGTGCACCGAGTTCTTCTCCGAGACGTCGTTCCGGGTCTTCCAGGCGCCGTACGTCGGGGCCGTGGTGATGCCCGGGGGAGCCGCCCAGCCGCGCAAGCAGCTGGACGCCTGGCAGGAGTGGGCCAAGCAGCGCGGCGCGAAGGGGCTGGCCTACGTCCTGGTGCAGGACGACGGCCAGCTCGGCGGGCCGGTCGCGAAGAACCTCAGCGACACCGAGAAGGCCGGCCTGGCCGACCACGTGGGCGCCCAGCCGGGCGACTGCGTGTTCTTCGCCGCCGGCCCGGTCAAGTCCTCGCGCGCCCTGCTGGGCGCCGCCCGGCTGGAGATCGGCCGGCGCTGCGGGCTCATCGACGAGTCGGCCTGGAGCTTCCTGTGGGTCGTCGACGCGCCGCTGTTCGAGCCCGCCGGTGACGCCACCGCGGCGGGTGACGTCGCGGTCGGCAGCGGCGCCTGGACCGCGGTGCACCACGCGTTCACCTCGCCCAAGCCGGACTGCCTCGACACGTTCGACACCGAGCCGGGGGAGGCCCTGGCCTACGCCTACGACATCGTCTGCAACGGCAACGAGATCGGCGGCGGCTCGATCCGTATCCACCGCGAGGACGTGCAGAAGCGGGTGTTCGCGGTGATGGGCCTGTCCGAGGCGGAGGCCGAGGAGAAGTTCGGGTTCCTGCTGCAGGCGTTCAAGTACGGCGCCCCGCCGCACGGCGGCATCGCGTTCGGGTGGGACCGGATCGTCGCGCTGCTCGCGGGCACCGACTCGATCCGCGACGTGATCGCCTTCCCGAAGACCGGTGCCGGCTACGACCCGCTCACCGCGGCACCGGCGCCGATCACCCCCGAGCAGCGCAAGGAGGCCGGCGTCGACGCGCGCCCCGCGCCTGCGGGGGCCGTTCCGGTCGAGCCTGCGGGCTGACCGGTTTCGCGGTATTTCGCTTGGTATCAAACCGTTACCGATTGGGCGCCGAACATTGGCTGGGCGTCGTCTAGAGTCCACTTCGGCTCAGGGTCGAACTGTGGCGTGCCTCACCCGGCGACGGCAGTGGCTCCGAAGCCGGCCTCGACCAGAAAGGTGACCATGGGTATCCAGCCCACGGAACTGTCGACGAACGACATCCACGAGGATGCCGCCGTACCCGTCAAGAAGACGGTGGCCGGTCGGTCGCCGACCCAGATCGCGATGGCCCGTCTGCGCGCCGACAAGATCGCGATGACCTGCCTGGCCGTCGTGGTGATGTTCGTGGTGATCGCAGCCTTCGCCCCGCTGATCGCGAAGCTGTTCGGGGTCCAGCTGCACGAGGGCAACCCGGTCACCGACCTGGACCAGTTCAACTTCCCGCTCTACGGCCCTCCGGACCACGGGTTCACCTGGAAGGCGCCGCTCGGCATCGCGCCGAACACCGGGAACGACAACCTCGCCGAGTGGCTGTACGGCGCCCGCACCTCGCTGATCGTGGCGACGGTGTCGACGGTCGTGGCCACCCTCATCGGCGTCGTGGTCGGCCTGCTCGCCGGCTTCAGCCGCGGCTGGCTCGACCGGGTCATCAACTTCTTCATCGACGTGTTCCTGTCGCTGCCCTTCATCCTGGTGGCACTGGCGCTGGCGCCGATCATCGTCAGCCGGTTCGGCCAGAACGCCGACCAGCTGGTGTTCTGGCAGTTCGCCTCGCTGCTGGTGGTGCTCTCGCTCTTCGGCTGGATGACCCTGGCCCGCCTGGTGCGCGGCGAGGTGCTGTCCCTGCGCGAGCGGGAGTTCGTGATGGCCGCCCGCGTCATCGGCGTGCCGACCCGGCGCATCCTGTTCAAGGAGCTCCTGCCCAACCTGATCGCCCCGATCATCGTGTCCATCTCGCTGGGTCTCCCGGCGTTCGTGACCGCCGAGGCGGGCCTCGCCTACCTCGGCATCGGAGTGGTCGGCGTCGCCTCGTGGGGGCAGACGATCAACAAGGCAGTGAACTTCTTCAACACCTACCCGCTCTACCTCTACGCGCCGGTGGCGGGGATCCTCCTCCTCGTCATGGCGCTGAACCTCCTGGGCGACGCCGTGCGCGACGCCTTCGACCCCAAGACTCGTCGGTAATCACACCGACCGAGAGAAGCATCGACCAGCCTAGAAAGGTGGGTACACCTAGATGCGTATGAAGAAGCCAGCCGTGGTTGTTGCCGCAGCTGCCCTGATGACCCTCGCTGCCTGTGGTGGTGGCAGCGGGAACACCAGCAGCCCGAGCGACAACGCGACACTGGGCGCAGGAGGTGGCGCCGGTTCGTTCAAGAACGCGGACGCCAAGGCCCCTGCCGCCATCCCGGCCGACGCCGCCCCGGGGGGCACCTTCACGGTGCTCACCAACCAGGTGCCGGCCACCCTGGACCCGACGCGGGCCTACTACACCGACTCGACGGCCATCCTGTCGGACCTCGTGGTCCGTTCGTTGACGCAGTACGCGTACGACGAGGACTCCAACGACATGCAGCTGATCCCCGACATGGCGACCGACCTCGGCAAGCCGAGCCAGGACAACAAGGAGTGGACCTTCACGCTGCGTGACGGCCTGAAGTACGAGGACGGCACCCCGGTCAAGGCCGAGGACGTCGCGTACGCCGTCAAGCGCTCCTTCGCGATCGCCGAGCTCCCGGACGGCCCGACGTACCAGACGACGTTCTTCCTGGACGGCGACAAGTACAAGGGCCCGTTCAAGGACAAGGGCGCCTACGCCGGTGTCACGACCAGCGGCAACGACATCACCATCAAGATGCGTCGTCCGTTCACCGACATGGACTACTACGCTTCGTTCCCGGCCTTCTCCGCGATCCCGCAGGCCAAGGACAACCCGGAGACCTACGAGCAGCACCCGCTGGCGACCGGCCCGTACAAGTACGCCGACTACAAGGCCGGCTCGAGCCTCAAGCTCGTCAAGAACGACCAGTGGGACCCGAAGACCGACCCGGGCCGCATCCAGATGGTCGACGGCTGGGACTTCAAGTTCGGCCAGGACACCGCCAAGCTCGAGAACGTGATCATCAACGACCAGGGCTCCGCGCAGACCACGCTGACCTACGACAACGTGAGCGCGTCGTCCTACCGGTCGATCTCGTCTGACAAGGCACGTCTCGTGACCGGCACCTCGCCGTGCACGTACATGCAGTTCATCGACATGACGAAGATCAAGGAGCTCGAGGTCCGTCAGGCCCTCGGCTGGGCGTACCCGTACCAGGCTGCTTGGAAGGCCGGCGGCGAGATCGAGGGCGTCACGCGCGTCCCCGGCACCGCCATCCTGCCCCCGGGCACCGCGGGTCGTGTCGACTACCAGGCCCTCGACGGCCAGGACGGCAAGACCACGGACCCGGCCAAGTCCAAGGAGCTCCTCAAGAAGGCCGGCTACGCGCCGGGCGAGTACGAGATCAAGTTCCTGTTCGCGACCGACGACGACCAGGCCGTCGCCGCGAAGAACGAGCTCGTGAAGGGTCTCGAGGCCGGCGGCTTCAAGGCGACTCCGATCGCCTCCACCCTGGAGACCATCCGCACCGACCGCACCGACACGAAGTCGCCGATCAACATCCGCTCCAGCGGCTGGTGCTCGGACTGGCCGACCGGCGGTTCGTGGTTCCCGGCCCAGTGGTCCGGCAGCCTCGTCGGCCTGGAGGGCATGCCCAACCCCGCCAACTTCAAGGAGGCGGACATGGACAAGCAGCAGGACAACATCCTCGACAACATGACTCCCGAGGAAGCTGCTCCCGCCTGGGGCGAGTTCGACAAGACGATGGAGACGAAGTACTACCCGGCCGTCAACATCGGCTACTCCGGCACGGCCATGATCCACGGCTCGAAGGTCGGCGGCATGGACAACGACAACGTCCGCGGCATGCCGACGTTCGCCCGGATGTACATCACCAAGTGATCGAAGCTCAGTGATCCCTACTGAGTGCTGAACCCCGATGGGGGCGGGCCTCCACCCGCCCCCATCGGGACGCTCGGCGGTGCCGGTATCGTCGGACCGCACCATCGGCCTGGCCGGCTCACCGGCCCGCCCGGCCACCCCCACTCCGAATCCAGAGGAGTACTCACGGATGTTCGGCTACATCGTGCGTCGCGTCATCTCGGGGCTGCTCGTGCTCCTCGTGGTGTCCATGGCGGTGTTCGCACTGTTCTTCTACGGACCCGCGAACCCGGCACTCGCCTACTGCCCCGAGACCCGCTGCACACCGCAGCGCCTCGAGGCCATCACCACCCAGCTCGGTCTCGACCGGCCGGTCGTGGAGCAGTACGGCGAGTACATGAAGGGCATCTTCGTCGGCAACGACTTCCAGGCCGGTGCGATCACGATCAAGTGCGACGCACCCTGCCTCGGGGTGTCCTTCAAGCTGCGCGTGAACGTCACCGACTACCTCCTCGGCAAGTTCCCCGCGACGCTGTCGATCGCGCTCGGGGGCGCGGTGATCATGCTCGTCGTGGGCGTGAGCAGCGGCATCTTCGCCGCGAGACGAAGAGGCACGGGGTGGGACAAGGGCATCGTGGGCGTGGCGCTCGTCGTGAACGCCATCCCCTACTACCTCCTCGCCCTGCTGGCCTACCTGCTGCTGATCAGCAAGTGGGGCATCTTCCCGGAGAGCGGCTACAACCCGCTGCTGACCGACGGCCCGATCGCCTGGGCCAAGGGGCTGTTGCTGGCCTGGCTGGTGGTGGGCATCAGCTCCTCGACGCAGTACGCCCGGTTCAGCCGCGGATCGATGATCGAGTCGATGAACGAGGACTACGTCCGCACCGCCCGCGCCAAGGGGCTCAGCGAGCGGCGGGTCACCTTCCGGCACGCGCTGCGCGCCGCCATCGTCCCGGTGGTCACGATCTTCGGCCTCGAGTTCGCCTACCTGCTGGCCGGCACGATCTTCACCGAGCGGATCTTCGACATCCAGGGCATCGGCCTGACCGCGCTGCAGGCGATCGGCACCAAGGACCTGCCGATCATCTCCGCGACCGTGCTGATCGGCGCCGCGTTCATCGTGGCGGCCAACCTGTTCGTCGACATCATCTACAGCGTCATCGACCCGAGAGTGCGCCTGTCATGACCGAGACCTACGAGCGCCCCGCGACCTCCGCGGTGGGTGCCCAGCCGAACGAGCCCTACCTCGTCGTCGAGGACCTGACCGTCCGGTTCCCGACCGCCGACGGCCTCGTGCAGGCCGTGACCGACATGAGCTACACCCTCGAGCAGGGCAAGACCCTCGGCATCGTGGGCGAGTCCGGCTCCGGCAAGAGCGTGTCGTCGATGGCGATCATGGGGCTGCACGACATCAAGCGCACCCGGATGTCCGGCTCGATCCGGGTGGGCGGCCGCGAGGTCATCGGCCTGTCCAGCGAGAAGATGCGCAGCATCCGCGGCGGCGACGTCTCGATGATCTTCCAGGACCCGCTCAGCTCGCTGCACCCCTTCTACAGCATCGGGGCGCAGATCTCCGAGGCGTACGTCGCGCACAACAAGGTCTCCAAGTCGCAGGCGCGCAAGAAGGCCATCGAGATGCTCGACCGGGTCGGCATCCCGCAGCCGAAGAGCCGCGTCGACGACTTCCCGCACCAGTTCTCCGGCGGCATGCGCCAGCGGGCGATGATCGCGATGGCGCTGGTCAACGACCCCAAGCTGCTGATCGCCGACGAGCCGACCACCGCGCTCGACGTGACCGTGCAGGCACAGATCCTGGACCTGCTCCAGGAGCTCCAGCACGACTTCAACTCCGCGATCATTATCATCACCCACGACCTCGGCGTGGTCGCCGAGATGGCCGACGAGGTGCTGGTGATGTACGGCGGCCGGGCGGTCGAGCACGGCCCCACCAAGGAGCTGCTGACCCACCCGGAGATGCCCTACACGTGGGGGCTGCTCTCCAGCGTGCCGGACGTCAACGCCGACACCAGCGCCCGGCTGATCCCGATCCCGGGCAACCCGCCGAGCCTGCTCGACCCGCCGACCGGGTGCGCCTTCCACCCGCGCTGCGCGCACGTCGACAAGGTGCCCGGCGACCTGTGCCGCACCGAGCTCCCCGAGCTCAAGCTGGGCGACCGCCCGAACCACACCCGGCGCTGCCACCTCGCGAACCCGGACGCGATCTACGAGTCCGAGGTGCTGCCCGAGATCGCGCCCGACCTGGTCGAGCTCACCATCGCCGACAGCATCACCACCGCCGACCAGCACGGCAGCAACGGGACGCCCGGCACCGGGTCCTTTGCTCCCGAGAACGGGTGACGAGGACAATGACTTCCATGACACGACCGGCCGTCGACGACGCCAACGCCTCCTCGGGATCGACCGGTGGACCCATCCTCGAGGTCACCAACCTCCAGAAGTACTTCCCGATCAAGTCCTCGGGGGTGTTCCGGCGCAGCATCGGCGCGGTGCAGGCCGTGGACGGCGTCTCGTTCCAGGTGGAGCGGGGCAGCGCCCTGGGCCTGGTGGGGGAGTCCGGCTGCGGCAAGTCCACGACCGGCCGGCTGATCACCCGGCTCTACGACCCCACCGGCGGGTCGATGAAGTTCGAGGGTCGCGAGATCGGCAACCTGTCGAACCGGCAGATGCTGCCGCTGCGCAGCGAGATCCAGATGATCTTCCAGGACCCGTACTCCTCGCTGAACCCGCGGCACACCGTCGGCACGATCGTCGGCACCCCGCTGCGGGTGCACAAGATGGTGCCCGAGAACAAGGTGCTCGACCGGGTCCGGGAGCTGCTCGAGGTCGTCGGCCTGAACCCCGAGCACTACAACCGCTACCCGAACGAGTTCTCCGGCGGCCAGCGCCAGCGCATCGGCATCGCCCGGGCGCTCGCCCTGCAGCCCAAGCTGCTGGTCGCCGACGAGCCGGTCTCCGCGCTCGACGTGTCGATCCAGGCGCAGGTCGTCAACCTGCTGCAGGACGTGCAGAAGCAGTTCGACATCGCGTTCCTGTTCATCGCCCACGACCTGGCCGTCGTACGCCACTTCTGCCCGGAGATCGCGGTCATGTACCTCGGCAAGATCGTCGAGATCGCCGACCGGGAGACGCTGTACAACACCCCGCACCACCCGTACACCCAGGCGCTGCTCTCGGCCGTGCCGGACGTCAAGCAGGCCGCCGTCGGCGGCCGTCGGGAGCGGATCCGGCTGGCCGGCGACGTCCCCAGCCCGATCAACCCGCCGTCCGGGTGCCGGTTCCGGACCCGTTGCTGGATGGCACAGGACATCTGCTCCAAGGTCGAGCCGCCGCTGCTGCAGATCGGCAAGAACCACAAGGTGGCCTGCCACTTCGCCGGCGAGTTCGGCGCGATGCCGACCAGCCCGATCACGCTGAGCGCGCTCGGCGTGGACGGCCAGGGCAACAAGATCGCGGGCGCGGACGCCTCGGTCGAGGACTTCACCCGCGCCGGGTACGCCGACACGTGGACCGACGTCGCGACGCACCAGGAGCGGTCGAACGCGCTCGTGGGCACCGGCGGCCTCGGCACCGGGATGAGCGACGAGCAGCGCGGCGAGGGCGGCACCCGCCGCTGAGCCCGGCGCCGGCCCGGCGGATAGGGTGGCGCACGTGGACGGACTGTTCGACATGGGGAGCCCGGGCGCCTCGGCGCACCCCGCCGCGGGGTCCGCCGGGACGCTGGCCGGCAACACGCACGCGTCCGCGCCGCTGGCGGTGCGGATGCGTCCGCGCACCCTCGACGAGCTCGTCGGCCAGCAGCACCTGCTGTCCACGGGCTCGCCGCTGCGCCGGCTGATCGAGGGCGACCAGCCCATGTCGCTGCTGCTGTGGGGACCGCCGGGCACCGGCAAGACGACGATCGCCTCGATCGTCAGCCAGGCCACCAACCGGCGGTTCGTCGAGGTGTCGGCGGTGGCGGCGGGTGTCAAGGAGGTCCGGGCCGCGATCGACGGCGCCCGCAACCAGCTGGCCCGCGGCGGCCCCGAGACGGTGCTGTTCGTCGACGAGGTGCACCGCTTCACCAAGGCGCAGCAGGACGCGCTGCTCCCGGGCGTGGAGAACCGCTGGGTGACGCTGGTGGCGGCCACCACCGAGAACCCGTTCTTCAGCGTGATCTCGCCGCTGCTGTCCCGTTCGCTGCTGCTCACCCTCGAGCCGCTGACCGACGACGACATCCGGGGCGTGGTCGCCGACGCGCTCGTGGACGAGCGCGGCCTGGCCGGCAGCGTCAGCCTCGACGAGCAGGCGCTCGAGCACCTGGTCCGGCTGGCGGGCGGCGACGCGCGCCGGGCGCTGACCTACCTGGAGGCGGCCGCCGGCGCCGCGGTCGCGCGGGGCCTGGAGGTGGTGGACCTCGCGACCACCGAGACCGCCGTGGACCGCGCCGCGGTGCGCTACGACCGGCAGGGCGACCAGCACTACGACGTGATCAGTGCCTTCATCAAGTCCGTGCGGGGCTCCGACGCCGACGCCTCGCTGCACTACCTCGCCCGGATGATGGAGGCGGGGGAGGACCCCCGCTTCATCGCCCGCCGGCTGGTGATCCTGGCCAGTGAGGACATCGGCCTGGCCGACCCGACGGCGCTCACGACCGCGGTCGCCGCCGCGCAGGCGGTCGCGCTGATCGGCATGCCCGAGGGCCGGCTCACCCTGGCCCAGGCGACGATCGCGCTGGCCCTGGCGCCCAAGTCGAACGCGGTGATCCTGGCCGTGGAGGCCGCCTCGGCCGACGTGCGGGACGGGAAGATCGGGCCGGTCCCGGCGCACCTGCGCGACGCGCACTACGGCGGCTCGAAGAAGCTCGGGCACGGGCAGGGCTACCGCTACGCGCACGACGAGCCCTACGGCATCGCCGAGCAGCAGTACGCCCCCGACGTGGTCGCCGACGCGACGTACTACCGGCCCACCTCGCTGGGCGCGGAGGCGCCGCTCAAGGAGCGGTGGGAGCGGGTGCGCCGGATGATCCGCGGCCAGCGCGGGTAGGGTCGGTCCCTATGAACCCGGCCCTCGTCGTGACGCTGGCGGCTGCCGTCGTGGTGGTCGCGTCCGTCGTCGCCGTCGCCGTCTCGCTGTCCGGCCGGCGCCGCCTCCAGGCGCAGCTCGACGCGGCCCGGGCGGACGTCGACGCGCTGCGCTCGACCGTCGCGGACCTCGCCGCCGCCCCGCCCCCCGCCGCGCCCCCCGTCGCGCCCCCCGTCCCGGACGACGAGCCGGAGTTCGTGATCACCAGCCTGCCCGCCGGCTCGCCGCCTCGTCCCGACCGGGCCGGCACGGACCTCGCGGTCCCGGCCGGACAGTTCGCGTCCGTCGCGCTGGGGGAGTCCCTGGTCCGCGTGGTCTCCCTGGGCCACGGCGTACGACGGGCGCTGTCGGCCGAGAACCGCAACCGGATCCGGTTCGAGATCCGCCGCGAGGTCAAGCGGTCCCGCCGGCAGCGACGCCGTGAGGTCAAGGAGGCCCGGCGGCACCTCCGCACCGACCTGGCTCCCGGGCGCGACGAGGACGCCGCATGAGCCGGGCGCTGTGGTTCGCGGCCGGGGCGAGCGTCGGCGTCTACGCGATGACCAAGGCGCGCCGGGCCGCGGAGGCGTTCACTCCGGACGGACTGGCCGACCGCCTGGCCGGGCTGTCCGCGGGCCTGCGGGTCTTCGGGGACGAGGTCCGGGCCGGGATGGCCGAGAAGGAAATCGACTTGCGTGGGCACACCGGTCTCACGCTTCATGTACACACCCCCGAGCTGGCAGAGGGCGAGGCGGCCCGAGCCGTCCGCGGCCCGGCCGGCGGGGCAACGAGAGAGGGCAACGACTGATGGACACCGCGGAGATCCGCCGCCGGTTCCTGGCGCACTTCGAGGCGAACGGACACCACGCCGTGCCCTCGGCCCCGCTGCTCGTCGACGACCCCAACCTGCTGTTCGTGAACGCCGGCATGGTGCCCTTCAAGCCCTACTTCCTGGGCCAGGAGACGCCGCGGTGGAACCGGGCGGTGAGCGTGCAGAAGTGCGTGCGCACGCCGGACATCGAGGACGTCGGCAAGACCACCCGGCACGGCACGTTCTTCGAGATGTGCGGCAACTTCTCCTTCGGCGACTACTTCAAGGAGGGCGCCATCGAGCTCGCCTGGGACCTGGTCACCAAGTCCCGCGCCGACGGCGGCTGGGGGCTCGACGAGAGCCGGCTGTGGCCGAGCGTGTACGTCGACGACCCCGAGGCGGTCGCGCTGTGGCGCAAGGTCACCGGGCTGCCCGACGAGCGCATCGTGCGGCTCGGGAAGAAGGAGAACTACTGGTCCATGGGCGTGCCCGGCCCGGGCGGCCCGTGCTCGGAGATCCTCTACGACCGCGGCCCGGACTACGGTCCGGACGGCGAGTTCACCACCACCCAGCGCCTGGAGATGCCGACGAACCTCGAGGACCGCTACCTCGAGATCTGGAACCTCGTCTTCATGCAGGACGAGCTCAGCGCCGTGCGCAGCAAGGACGACTTCGACATCTCCGGCTCGCTGCCGAAGAAGAACATCGACACCGGCATGGGCCTCGAGCGGGTCGCGTTCCTGCTCCAGGGCAAGGACAACATGTACGAGATCGACGTGATGTTCCCGGTGATCGAGAAGGCGATGGAGCTCACCGGCAAGAAGTACGGCGCCGGCGGCCAGCAGGGCCACGAGGACGACGTACGGCTGCGGGTCGTGGCCGACCACGTGCGCAGCTCGATGATGCTGATCGGCGACGGGGTCACCCCCGGCAACGAGGCCCGCGGCTACGTCCTGCGCCGGCTGCTGCGCCGCGCCGTCCGCTCCATGCGCCTGCTCGGCTACGAGGACCGGGCGCTGCCGGAGCTGCTGCCGGTCAGCCGCGACACGATGAGCGAGACGTACGGCGAGCTGCAGCGTGACTGGGAGCGCATCTCCAGCGTGGCCTACGCCGAGGAGGACGCGTTCCGCCAGACGCTGCGCACCGGCACGACGATCTTCGACGTCGCCGCGCAGGGCGCGAAGGCCGGCGGCCAGACCCAGCTGTCCGGGACCAAGGCGTTCGCGCTGCACGACACCTACGGCTTCCCGATCGACCTGACGCTGGAGATGGCGTCCGAGCAGGGGCTCTCGGTCGACGAGGAGGGCTTCCGCCGGCTGATGACCGAGCAGCGCGACCGGGCGAAGGCGGACGCGCGCGCGAAGAAGGGCCAGCACTCCGACGCCCACTCCTACCGCGAGGTGTCCGACGCGATCGGCCAGGCGGTGGAGTTCACCGGCTACTCCGAGGTCGTCTCCGAGGCGACCGTGCGCGGCATCGTCGACGACTCGGGCGTGGCCTCCTCGGCGCGTGAGGGCGACGAGGTGGAGCTGGTCCTGGACCGCACCCCGTTCTACGCCGAGGGCGGTGGCCAGCTCGCCGACCAGGGCGTCATCGAGCTCGGCAACGGCGCCCGCCTGCAGGTGCTCGACGTGCAGTCCCCGATCCGCGGGCTGGTCGTGCACCAGGTCAGGGTGCTCAGCGGCGAGGTCACCGTCGGGCTCACCGGCCAGGCGCTCGTCGACATCGAGCGACGCAAGTCGATCAGCCGCGCGCACACCGCCACCCACATGGTGCACAAGGCGTTCCGCGAGGCGCTCGGCGACACCGCGACCCAGGCCGGGTCGGAGAACGCGCCCGGGCGGTTCCGGTTCGACTTCTCCGCGACCGGCGCGGTGCCGCTGTCCGCGATGGCGGACGTCGAGGCCCGGGTCAACGACCTGGTGCTCGCCGACCTCGGCGTGCACGCCGAGATCATGAGCCAGGACGAGGCCCGCAAGTCCGGCGCGATGGCGCTGTTCGGCGAGAAGTACGGCGACGAGGTGCGCGTGGTCTCCGTGGGGGACTGGGCGCGCGAGCTCTGCGGCGGCACGCACGCCGGCCGCTCCGGCCAGCTCGGCGTGATCAAGCTGCTCGGCGAGTCGTCGATCGGCTCCGGCGTCCGGCGCGTCGAGGCGCTCGTGGGCAGCGACGCCTACCGGTTCCTGGCGCGCGAGCACACGCTGGTGGCCCAGCTCAGCGAGGCCCTCAAGGCGCGTCCCGAGGAGCTGCCCGAGCGGGTCAACGACCTGGTGGAGCGGCTGCGCACCGCGGAGAAGGAGATCGAGCGGGTCCGCGTGCAGCAGCTGCTCGCGGCCGCCGGCGAGCTCGCCGCGCAGGCCAAGGACGTCTACGGGGTGGCGTTCGTCGGCCACCGCGCGGACGGCGCGGGCGCGGGCGACGTACGCAAGCTGGCCCTGGACATCCGCGGCCGGCTGCCCCACGGGGCGCCCGGCGTGGTCGCGATCATCGGCTCCAGCAACGGCAAGCCCGCCGTCGTGGTGGCCGTCAACGACGCCGCACGCTCGTGGGGGCTGTCCGCGAACGCGCTGGTCAAGGCGGCGGCGGTCGCGCTCGGCGGCAGCGGCGGCGGCAAGGACGACGTCGCCCAGGGCGGCGGCGCCGACGTGAGCAACGCCGACCAGGCACTGGTGGACGTCGAGCACGAGGTCGGCCGCGCGGCCACCCAGCGCTGAGGGCGGGACCGTGCGACGAGGGGTCCGGCTCGGGGTCGACGTGGGTGACGTGCGCATCGGCGTCGCCCGCTCCGACCCGGCGGGGCTGATCGCCACCCCGGTGGAGACCGTCCGGCGGGGCCCGGGTGACCTGGCCCGGCTGCGCCTGCTGGTCGGCGAGGAGGAGGCCGTCGAGGTGGTCGTAGGGCTGCCCCGCTCGCTGTCGGGCGGCGAGGGCCCGGCCGCGGTCAAGGTCCGGTCGTTCGCGGCCGAGATCGCCGCGGCCCTCGCGCCGGTGCCCGTGCGGCTCTGCGACGAGCGGCTGAGCACCGTCACCGCCGAGGCGGTGCTGCGCGGCCAGGGCAAGAAGGGCCAGAAGCGCCGCGCCGTGGTGGACCAGGCCGCGGCCGTGGTGATCCTGCAGAATGCACTGGAGACCGAGCGCGGCACGGGGGCCGCACCCGGGGAGCTGGTGCCGGCCGGGTAGCGTCTGGCGACCGAAGCAGGTCCGGCAGCAGCCGGGACGACCGGACGGCGGGCGGGGGCGCGTCGATATCAGTGAGGTTGAGCGGGCAGTTGAGCGATCTGGGACTCGAACTCGGGCACGAGAAGAAGCACCGACCCCGTCGGGGCCTCGGCTGCCTGGCCGTGCTGCTCGCGCTGGCCGTGCTGCTGGGCATCGGGTACGTCGCGTACTCCTACGGGATGACCGCGATCAAGGACAGGCTCGCCGGCCCGGAGGACTACTCCGGCGGGGGCACCGGCCAGGTGCTGGTCGAGGTCCAGGACGGTGACGCCGCCTCCGACATCGCCGCGACACTGAAGGACAAGGGCGTGGTGAAGTCCGTGCAGGCCTTCACCGACGCCGCCCGCAAGGACTCCCGGTCCGTGGGCATCCAGGTCGGCTTCTACGAGATGAGGAAGCAGATGTCGGCGTCCGCCGCACTCGCGGTGCTCGTCGACCCGGCCCACCGGATGCGCTCGGTGGTGACGGTCCCCGAGGGGTTCACGGTCGACCAGATCGTGGCGACCCTGGCCAAGAAGACCGACTTCTCGCGCAAGCAGTACGACAAGGTCCTCGCCCGTCCGGGCTCGATCGGGCTGCCGTCGTACGCCCACGGCAACGCGGAGGGCTACCTGTTCCCGGCGACCTACGAGCTGCCGCCGAACGCGACGCCGCGCTCGATCCTGACGATGATGGTCGACCGCTGGAGCCAGGCCGCCGAGGACGCCGACCTCACCGGCGCGGCCGAGCGGCTGGGCTACACGCCGGCCCAGCTGATGACCGTGGCCAGCCTGGTCGAGGCGGAGTCCAACCGGGACGCGGACCGCGGCAAGGTCGCCCGGGTGATCTACAACCGGCTCGAGGGCGACGCCACCAACCACCTGCTGCAGATCGACGCGGCCGTGAACTACGCGTTCGACCGAGACCTCGGCGTCGCGCTGACGACCGAGGACCTGCAGGTGGACTCGCCGTACAACACCTACAAGAACCCCGGGCTGCCGCCGACGCCGATCGAGGCGCCCGGCGACGCGGCCATCGCGGCGGCGGCGCACCCGACCCCGGGGCCGTGGGTCTACTACGTGACGGTCAACCTGCGCACCAGCGAGACCAAGTTCACCGAGAGCTACGACACGTTCTTGAAGTACAAGGCCGAGTTCAAGGAGTACTGCCGTACCCAGTCCGACGCCTGCTGACCCGGCCGTGAACCGCTGCGCCGTGCTCGGCAGCCCGATCGGGCACTCGCTCTCACCGCTCCTGCACCGGGAGGCGTACGCCGCGCTCGGGCTCGACTGGGTCTACGAGGCGCGCGTCGTGACCGAGCAGGGTCTCGCCGCGTTCCTCGCCGGAGTGGACGCCTCGTGGCGCGGCCTCTCGCTGACGATGCCGCTCAAGCGGGCGGTCCTGCCGCTGCTCGACGAGGTCAGCGAGCGGGCCCGGCAGGCCGGCGGCGCGAACACCGTCGTGCTCGCCGACGGGCGGCGCAGCGGGCACAACACCGACGTCCCCGGGATCAGCGCCGCGGTGCGCGAGCGGTACGACGGACCGGTCGGACGCGCCGTCGTGCTGGGCGGCGGAGCGACCGCGGCGTCCGCGGTGCTGGGGCTTGCGGACCTGGGCTGCCGGCACGTGACGCTGCTGGTGCGCGACGCCGGCCGGGCGGCCCTGACCGTCGCGGCGGCGGCCCGGCACCCGGACGGCCCGACGGTCGACGTACGCCCGCTGGCCGGGCCCGCCGGGCCCGCCGACGTGCTGGTGTCCACGATCCCGGCCGCCGCGCAGACCGCGGAGCTGCTCGCCCGGGTCGCGGACGTGCCGGTCGTCTTCGACGTGGTCTACGACCCCTGGCCGACGCCGCTCACGGTCGCCGCCGAGGAGGCCGGTCGCACCGTGGTGTCCGGCCTCGACCTGCTGGTGCACCAGGCGGTGCTCCAGGTGGAGCTGATGACCGGGCTGCCGGGCGCGCCGCTGGAGGCGATGCGCGAGGCCGGGCGGCGGGCGCTCGTGGCGCGCGGCTGAGGTGCCTCCCCAGCCGCGTGCGGTTCTGCCCGCGCCGGGCGACGTCAGCCACTAGGGTCGCGAGCTGTGACCTGGAACCTCGCGCCCGCGCTGGTGGCCGCCGCGTGGGGTGCCGCGTCCGGCGCGGTGCTGCCGCGGGTCATCGCGCGGCTGCCCGAGCCGGAGCCCGACCCGCTGGTGCCGGCCGAGGACGAGGCCGACTTCGCCCGGCCGGTCGACGACCCCAAGGAGCCGTACGCCGACCTGGCCCGGCTCCCGGGCCTGGCCTGGAAGCTGGCCGTCGTGTCCGCGGTCCTCGCCGGCCTGGCCGGCGCCCGGATCGGCTGGTCACCGGCGCTGCTGTTCCTGGGCTACCTCGTGCCGGTGGGCGTCGCCCTGGCCCTCGTGGACTGGCGCACGCGCTACCTGCCGACCCGGCTGATCGCGCCGTCGTACGTCGTGGTCGGGGTGCTGGTGCTGCTCGGGTCCGTGCTCACCCAGGACTGGCTGTCGCTGCGCTCCTCGGCGATCGGCTGGGTGGGCTGCTTCGCGGTGTTCTTCGTGATGTGGTTCATCAGCCCGGGATCGCTGGCCTACGGGGACGTCCGGCTCTCCGGCCTGCTCGGGCTGGCGGTCGGCTCGCTCGGCCTCGCCCAGCTGGTGCTCGGGATGTTCACCGGCTTCCTGCTCCTCGCCGTCGGCGGGATCGTGCTGTCGCTCGCGCGGGTCTTCCACCGGCGGCACATGCCGTTCGGCCCGTTCCTGCTGGCCGGGGCCTTCCTCGGTGCGGTCTTCCCCCTCCAGCTGCTGACCGCCTACGCGTGGACCGTCGAGGGCGTGAGCTCGCTGGTGGGCTCGGTGGTGGACGCCCTCTGAGGCGTCCGCGGGCCGCGTGAAAGACTGGCGCACATGCTGCGTTGGCTCACTGCAGGCGAGTCCCACGGCCCGGGACTGGTCGCCGTCCTCGAGGGTCTGCCCGCCCATGTCCAGGTGACCTCGGGAGACGTCGTCGACGCCCTGGCCCGCCGCCGGCTGGGCTACGGCCGCGGCGCCCGGATGAAGTTCGAGCAGGACCAGGTCGACATCATCGGCGGGCTGCGGCACGGGCGCAGCCTCGGCAGCCCGATCGCGATCCGGGTGGGCAACACCGAGTGGCCCAAGTGGGAGAAGGTCATGTCGGCCGACCCGGTCGACGAGGCCGAGCTCGAGGCCCTCGCCCGCAACGCGGCGCTGACCCGCCCCCGGCCCGGCCACGCCGACCTGGTGGGCATGCAGAAGTACGACTTCGACGAGGCCCGGCCGATCCTGGAGCGCGCCTCGGCCCGGGAGACCGCCGCCCGGGTCGCGCTCGGCGCGGTCGCCACCAAGTTCCTCGAGCAGGCCATCGGCGCGGAGGTCGTCTCGCACGTCGTCGCGATCGGGACGGCCCGGGCGCCCTCCGGCTCGGTCCCGGCCGCGTCCGACGTGGCGGCGCTCGACGCCGACCCGGTGCGCTGCCTCGACGCCGACGGGAGCTTGGCCATGCAGGCCGAGATCGACCAGGCGCACGCCGACGGGGACACCCTGGGCGGTGTCGTGGAGGTCGTCGTGCACGGCCTCCCGCCCGGCCTCGGGTCGCACGTGCACTGGGACCGCCGTCTCGACGCACGACTGGCCGGCGCGCTGATGGGCATCCAGGCCATCAAGGGCGTGGAGGTCGGCGACGGCTTCGAGCTCGCCGCCACCCCTGGCTCGCGGGCGCACGACGAGATCGTCGGCACCGAGGACGGGATCCGGCGCACGTCGGGCCGCTCCGGCGGCACCGAGGGCGGGATGTCCACGGGGGAGGTGCTGCGGGTGCGTGCCGCGATGAAGCCGATTGCGACGGTGCCCCGCGCGCTGCGCACCATCGACGTGTCCACCGGCGAGGCCGCGGTCGCCAACCACCAGCGCTCCGACGTGTGCGCGGTGCCGGCGGCCGGGATCGTCGCCGAGGCCATGGTCGCGCTGGTGCTGGCCGACGTCGTGCTGGAGAAGTTCGGCGGCGACTCGGTCGGGGAGACCCGGCGCAACGTGGAGGGCTATCTGTCCTCGCTGAGCTTCCGGTGAGCGCCGACCCCACGACGCCGCGGGTGGTCCTGGTCGGCCCGATGGGCGCCGGGAAGACCACGGTCGCCGACCTGCTCGGCCGGCGCTGGGGCCTCAGCGTCCGCGACACCGACCACGACGTCGAGACCGCCGCCGGCAAGTCGATCTCCGACATCTTCGTCGACGACGGCGAGGTGGCGTTCCGGGCCCTGGAGCGGGCCGCGGTGACCGCCGCGCTGGAGGCGCACGCCGGCGTGCTGGCGCTGGGCGGGGGAGCGGTGCTCGACGACGACACCCGGGCCGCGCTGGCCGGGCACCGGGTGGTCTTCCTCGAGGTGGGCCTCTCCGACGCCGTCAAGCGGGTCGGGCTCGGCATCACCCGCCCGCTGCTGATGGGCAACATGCGGGCCAGGATCAAGGCGCTGCTCGACGAGCGGCTGCCGGTCTACCGCGAGGTCGCCTCGCTGACCGTGCACACCGACGGCCGCACTCCGCAGGACGTCGCCGACGAGGTCGCCCGGCTGGTCGAGGCCGCCGAGCGGACACAGGAGGACGCATGACCGACCGCACCGTGCTGCACGTGGCCGGGGGAGCGCCGTACGACGTGGTCGTGGGCAGCGGGCTGCTCGGCGAGCTGCCGGGGATGCTCGGCGAGGGCGTCCGCCGCGTCGCGGTGATCCACCCGCGCGCGCTGGCCGCGACCGGCGAGGCGATCCGTGCCGACCTCTCCGCGCAGGGCTACGACGCCCACGGCATCGAGATCCCGGACGGCGAGGAGGCCAAGCTCGCGCCGGTCGCGTCGTTCTGCTGGCAGGTGCTCGGCCAGACCGGGTTCACCCGCAGCGACGCCGTCGTGACCGTCGGGGGCGGCTCGACCACCGACATGGGCGGCTTCGTGGCCGCCACCTGGTTGCGCGGGGTCAAGGTCATCCACCTGCCCACCACCCTGCTGGCGATGGTCGACGCGGCCGTCGGCGGCAAGACCGGGATGAACACCACCGAGGGCAAGAACCTCGTCGGCGCCTTCCACGAGCCCGCCGGCGTGCTGTGCGACCTGGCCACCTTGGAGTCGCTGCCGCGCAACGAGCTGATCAGCGGCCTGGCCGAGGTGGTCAAGTGCGGCTTCATCGCCGACCCGGCGATCCTCGACCTGGTGGAGTCCGACCCGGTCGCGGCCATCGAGCCCGACTCGGCCGTGCTCCGCGAGCTGATCGAGCGGGCCCTCCGCGTGAAGATCGACGTGGTCGTCGACGACCTGAAGGAGACCGGCGGCGCGGGCGGGCACCCCGGGCGGGAGATGCTCAACTACGGGCACACCCTCGGGCACGCGATCGAGCGTGCGGAGCGCTACAACTTCCGGCACGGCGCCGCCGTCGCGATCGGGATGACGTTCGTCTCCGAGCTGGCCCGGCTGGCCGGGCGCCTCGACGAGGCGACCGCCGAGCGGCACCGGACGGTGCTCGAGCTGGTCGGCCTGCCCACCACCTACCGCGGTGCCGAGTGGGGCCAGCTGCTCGAGGCGATGAAGGTCGACAAGAAGACCCGCGGGGACCAGCTGCGGTTCGTGGTCCTCGACGGGCTCGCCCGACCCTCTATCCTGACCGCGCCGGACCCGGCCCTGCTGACCGCGGCGTACGCCGAGATCACCCCCGACCCGCGCTGACCCGCCCCACCGCCAGGAGGACAGATGCCCGGATCCGCGTCCCGCGTGCTGGTGCTGAACGGTCCGAACCTCGGCCGGCTCGGCTCCCGCGAGCCCGAGGTGTACGGCGCCACGACCTACGACGACCTGGTGCGGGTGTGCACCGCCGACGGCGCGACGCTCGGCCTGTCCGTCGAGGTCCGGCAGACCGACTCCGAGGCCGAGCTGGTCGGCTGGCTGCACGAGGCCGCGGACGCCGGCACGCCGGTCGTGCTCAACCCGGCGGCGTTCACGCACTACAGCTACGCGCTCCGGGACGCCTGCGCCCAGCTGACGGCACCGCTCGTCGAGGTGCACATCACCAACCCGCACACCCGCGAGGAGTTCCGGCACACGTCGGTCGTCTCCGGGGTGGCCACCGGGGTGATCGCCGGGTTCGGGATCGGGTCCTACCGGCTGGCGCTGCGGGCGCTGCTGTCGCTGTGAGGTCCTGCGGGACGGTGCGGTTTCGGGCACTCCGGAGCTGTCGCTAGACTGGACCGCTGGCCGCCCGGCGGCCACCCGCACGCGTTGACACCAGAAGACGACACTCCCCAGAGACAGGGCACCGACACCGCATGGCAACCACCAACGACCTCAAGAACGGCATGGTTCTCAACCTCGACGGGCAGCTGTGGTCCGTCATCTGGTTCCAGCACCACAAGCCCGGCAAGGGTGGCGCCGTCGTCCGCACGAAGCTGAAGAACATCGGGTCCGGCAAGACCGTGGACAAGACCTTCAACGCCGACGTCAAGGTCGAGATCGCCAACGTCGACAAGCGGACGATGCAGTACCTCTACAACGACGGCACGTCCTACGTCTTCATGGACACCTCGTCCTACGAGCAGACCGAGGTCTCCCCGGAGATCGTCGGCGACGCCAAGAACTTCCTTCTGGAGAACCAGGACGCGATCGTGGCGACCAACGACGGCGCCGTGCTCTACATCGAGCTGCCCGCGTCGGTCGAGCTGCTCGTGGAGTACACCGAGCCCGGCCTGCAGGGTGACCGCTCCACCGGCGGCACCAAGCCCGCGCGCCTCGAGACCGGCCACGAGATCAACGTCCCGCTCTTCATCGTCACCGGCGAGAAGATCAAGGTGGACACGCGCGACAGCAGCTACCAGGGTCGCGTCAGCTCCTGATGAGCGCCCGAACCAAGGCCCGCAAGAGGGCCCTCGACGTGCTCTTCGAGTGCGAGGTCCGCGGCCTGCCGCTCGGCGCCACCCTCGACGAGCGGGTGGTTGCCGCGGACCCGCCGGTCAACGAGTACACCGTCGCGCTGATCCGCGGGATCGCCGAGCACCAGGCGCGCATCGACGAGCTGGTGTCGACCTACGCCCAGGGCTGGTCGCTCGAGCGGATGCCCGCCGTCGACCGCAACGCGCTGCGGATCGGCGTGTTCGAGGTGATGTACGTCGACGAGGTTCCCGACGCGGTGGCCGTCAGCGAGGCGATGGTCCTGGTCCGGGACCTGTCCACCGACGAGTCGCCGAACTTCGTCAACGGGGTCCTCGGCAACATCGTCCGGAACAAGCCGGCGCTGTCCGCCTGACCCTCCCCGGCCGCCGGCCGGCGGCTCAGGCGGGCACGACGAGCTGCTGCAGGGCCCACCGGTTGCCGTCGGGGTCCTCGAAGCGGACGAACCGGCCCCAGGGCAGGTCGTCCACGCCCTCGGCCGCGACGTCGCGCTCGCGCAGGTAGGCCAGCGCCTCGTCGGCGTCCTCGACGACGACCTGGATCATCTGCCGCTGGCCGTCGGCGAGCATCTCCAGGCCGGTGCCGAAGCAGATCGAGCACGCCGAGCCGGGCGGGGTGACCTGCACGAAGCGCAGGCCCTCGTGGACGGTCCGGTCGTGGTCGACGGGCCAGCCGACCTGGTCGCCGTAGAACGCGACGGCGCGGTCGACGTCGCTGACCGCGAGCGGGACGAGCTCGATCCTGAAGTCCATGGCGGTGCCTCCTCTGGAAGTGTCCGGATCCCCAGGCTAGGAGCGACCACCGACAGTCAGGCGCTCACGTCGGCCGAGCGACGTGAGCGCCTGACAGGTGCGGCTCAGGCGGCCGGCTTGCCGTAGACCTCGATCTCGGTGAGGTCGGTGTACTGGCAGCCCGAGAACGCGCCGCCGGGGCAGCTGGTGGCGAACTCCGGCGTCTGGTTCCCGAGGATCGTGAACCGGACGTAGCGGGCCGTCGCCGAGCCGCCGGCCGGGGTGAGCGGGTTGAGCCGTCCCCGGTCCGACGCGGTGAAGGTGCCCGAGGCGGCCGGCGTCCACGTGGTGCGGTCGGTGGAGGTCTCGACGGAGTACTGGCCGGTCGAGGCGCTCCCGCCGTCCCCGCAGGTGGCCGACGGGTCGACCGCGATCTCGGTGATCGCCACGGTCTGCTTCAGGTCGATCACGATGTTCTTCGGGCGGAACACGTTGGTGGCCGTCCCGTCGTCGTCACCGGTCGTGCTGCCCCAGCCCGTGGCCTGGCTGTTGTCGATGGCCTGGGCCGGACCGCAGGCCGGCCCGAAGTCGGGGCCGGTGAACGAGTCGATGGTCGCACCGCCGCTGGAGGCGGCGTAGTCGCGACGCAGCGAGAAGTTCTTGACGGTGCCGCGCGGGGTGACGTCCACCGGGGTGGTCGCCGGGTCGTAGCCCGCGCCGCTGGCGGTCAGCTTGGCGTAGCTGCCCACCGGGACGTCGGCGATCGTGTAGCTGCCGTCGGTCGCGGTGACGGCGGACGGGTTCGCCGTGCCGTTGCCGCCCTGGAAGGCCAGCGTCACGGTGATCCCCGGGGCGGGCTTGCCGCTGTCCAGGTCGGTGACCGTGCCGGTGATCGACGAGGTCCGCACGGAGGCCGGGGGCCGGTGGAAGTCGGCGCCGGGAGCGGAGTCGTCCCCGCCGAGGCTGCCGGCGTAGTAGCCCATCCCGCGGTTCGCGAAGACCTTCCAGATGGCGTCGGAGTCCCGGCCGCCGAACTTCACGGTGTCGGCGGACAGGAGGGCGTTGCGCTCGTCGAGGAACGACGGGTTCGACGGGGAGAGCTCCATGGCCCGGGTGACCAGGGCCTCGGTCCGCGTGGACCCGAGGGCGTCGCGCAGGTCCCAGAGGGTCTGCGACCAGATCTCGCCGTCCGCGTGCACCTCGGGGCTGCCGATCACCTGGCCGTAGTCGGCGTAGGTGTAGCCGCCGGTGTGGCCGGTCGCGCCGCCGGTGCAGGCCGCCGTGGTGTCGCCGACCTTGCAGTCGAGCGGCTCGGTGCGGTCCACGGCGGTGCCGGCTCCGTCGTACTGGAAGAGCACGATGTCGGCGGTGCCGCGGGCGTCGCGCTGCAGGCCCTGGTCCACGAGGTAGTCCATGGCGTACCAGTCGCTCCAGGCCTCGCCCATCGACCCGGCCTGCACCTCGCCGAGGGTGGAGTTGCCGGACGCGTCGACGACCAGCCGGTTCGACAGGCCGTGGGTGTACTCGTGGTAGACGGTGTCCGCCTCGTCCCCGACGTTGGTCGGGGAGAACGGGTCCTCGTCGGGGTACGCCGTGCCGGGCTGGTGCTGGAGGTACATCTGCATCGTCGGCGCCTGCCCGTCGGGCGGGGTGCTCATGTTCGCGTTGTCGATGTGCGAGCCGTCGGGCAGCCCGGCGGCGGTGTTCGCGCCGTCGTCGGTCTGGGTGTCGACGGCGTCACCGGCGACCCCGCCGCGGGTGCTGTTGCGGAGCTGGAAGTTGCCGGCCGCCTCGGTGAAGCCGATCGGCCCGTCGAGCAGGTGGTCGTGCCAGTTGTTGACGTAGAAGAACACCTGCGCGACGTTCTGGGCCCGGTTGGCCTGCCAGGAGTAGGGCACGTTCGGGTCCCACGAGCAGGGGTAGGGGTTGTCGCAGAACGACACGCCCGGCACCGAGAACGGCTTGAGCGCGTAGTCCCAGCGGTGCCCGGCGGAGGGCGCGGCCTCCTCGGTGCCCTGGGAGACGTTGTCGTCGTTCACGTCGGAGTAGGCGTGCGAGTTGTTGCCGGACAGCTTGGTGGCGTTGCGGTCCAGCCAGCCCTTGGCCGTGTAGTCGACCGAGACCTGGCTGCCGCCGCGCGGCGCGCGCGGGAAGTACTGGTAGGCCAGCCCGCCGCTGCCGGCCTTCGGCGCGTCCAGCTTGTCGGTGGAGGTGGCGTCCGAGGACAGCGGGCGGCGGAACAGCAGCCCCCCGGTGTGCGCGTCGAGGACCGTCAGGGTCGGGTGCGCGGCCGACATGGTGACCGTGCTCCAGCCGAGGTGGGTGCCGGTGCGGGTCACGAACAGCACCTGGTGGGCGGTGTCGCGCGCCCCGGGGGCGGCGGGGTCGCCCTGCTCCGTGCGGGCCGCGGAGATGGCCTGGTCCCCGGTGTCGAGCCGGGTCGCGGACGCGGGGGCGGCGGCCGCCTCGGAGACCGGCGAGCCGCCGAGGCTGACCAGCCGTCCGTCGTCGGTGACCGCGGACTGCAGGCCGTTGCCGAAGACGTCGACGCCGCCGACCTTCTGCGTCCACGACAGGTGGTGGGTGCCGTCGACGTCGACGTAGTCGCGGCGCAGGTGGAAGGTCTTGAGGTCCTTGCTGCTGAGGCCGAGCGCGTCGTGGTGGTCGGCGACGTACCCGAGGGTGACCTTGGCGGCCCCCTGCGAGCTGCGGCCGGTCAGGAAGCCGTCCAGCCGGGTCAGCAGGCGCGGCGTCCCGGTGGCTCCGTCCAGGTCGAGGAGCGCCTGGTCGCCGAGGGACCCCCGCAGCCGGCGGGTCTCGGGACGTGAGGCGGCGCGCGCGGCGTCGCGCAGCAGGGCGGCCCGGGCCTTGTCCCCGCTGCCCCGCCGGGCGTCGAACCCGCCGCGGGCGTCGGCGCCCGGGTCGGTCTGCTGCTCGGCCCCGGCCCGCGGCCGGTGCTGGCCGGCGGCGAACGAGGCGGTGGTGGTGGACACGCCGGTGACGACGGCGAGCAGTCCGGCGGTGAGCGCGATGGCGGAGCGATGGCGTCGGTGGCGCAGCTGCATCTGGAGTTTTCCCCTCGGAGGCGCGACGGGTCCCGGTGTCTCGAGACCCGGCGGTCACTCTTCCCGGAAGATCGCGTGCCCACAAGGTGCAGAACGCAACTTTTCCCGTGGAACGGGACGTCAGAGGCGAATCCGCAGGGCGGCGAGCCGCTCGTAGGCGGGCCGGCAGGCCTCCGCGACGTCGGCGTCGTGCCGGCCCAGCGCCACCTCGCGCGGGCGCCACGGCTCGAAGCCGGTCGAGCGCCACACCGCGTCGTACCAGTACGGCGCCCACACCCCGTCGCTGCTGCGCGGACCCGCCGGCCAGGCCAGCATCCTCGGCGTGAACCCGATCCCGAGCCAGTCGCACAGCCAGCGCAGGTGCGCCTCCGGGTCGCGCAGGAAGTCGCCGGCGTCGATCACCGGGGGAGTGCCGTCACCGGACCGGAGTGCGTCGAGGAGCCGGACCTGCTGGAGCAGGCCGATGTCCTCGGGCTCGCAGGACTCCCGCGAGCGCACGTAGGACGCGACCACCTCGGCCGGGTCGCGGATCAGCAGCACGTTGCGGAAGTCCCGGGTCCAGGACAGGTCCATGTCGTCGGCGAGGTGGTGGGTCATCTGCTTCGAGTAGTGCACGCCGACCCCGTCGGGCAGGGGCGCGTGCAGCGCGGCGACCACCTCGGTCGGGTCGGTGGGCTGGGAGGCGATCACCGTCTCCCGGCCGGGGTGGTCGATCCCGGTGCGCAGCAGGTAGGCGGCGTAGAACGGCTCGTCGACGACGACGGTGTCCCCGCGGTTCTCCCAGGAGCGCATCATCGCGGTGCTCACGTTGCGGGGGCCGCTCCACATCGCCACCCGCGTCACGTGGCTCATGGCGCCGACCGGCCCGCGACGTCCGCGTCGACCAGGTCGACGTACATCTGCTGCAGGCGCTCGACGACCGGGCCGCGCGCCCCGGCGCCGATGGTGCGCCCGTCCACGGTCCGCACCGGTACGACGCCCGCGAACGTCCCGGTCACGAAGGCCTCCTGCGCGCTGTAGACGTCGGTGAGGCTGAACGTCGTCTCCCGGGCGGTGATCCCGCCGGCACGGCACATCGCGAGGACGTTCCCGCGGGTGATCCCGCCGAGGCAGAACCGGCCGTCGGAGGTCCACACCTCCGGTTCCTCCGGCGTGCCCTTCACGACGAAGAAGTGCGTGCTGTTGCAGGTCGCCACGAAGCCGTGCGGGTCGAGCATCAGCGCCTCGTCCGCGCCGGCGGTGTAGGCCTGGATGCACGCGGTGATGTCGTTGAGCTTGCTGTGCGAGTTGAGCTTGGGGTCGAGGGTGTCGGGGTAGGCCCGGCGCACGTGCGTGGTGAACAGCGTGATGCCGTGGGTCACGGTGTCCGGTATCGCCTCCTTGTGCTCGGCGATGATCACCACGGTCGCCGGGCCGACGGTCACCCGCGGGTCCTGGTAGGGCGTCGCCTTCACGCCGCGGGTCACCATCAGCCGCACGTGCACGCCGTCGACCATGTCGTTGGCGCGCAGGGTGTCGTAGATCGCGGAGGTGAGCTCGGCACGGGTCAGCCCGATGTCCATCAGGATCGCCTGGGCGCCCTCGTAGAGCCGGTCCAGGTGGGTCTCCAGGAACGCCGGGTGCCCGCCGCGCACCCGCAGCCCCTCCCAGACGCCGTCGCCGAGCACGAAGCCCGAGTCGAAGACCGAGACCACCGCGCGCTCGCGGGGCAGCAGCTCCCCGTTCACCCAGATCCTGATCGCGGCGTTGCGGGGGTCGTCGTCGTAGTCGTGCGTGCCGCGAGCCATGCCCGCAGCCTAGGAGCCGGGGCTTGCCAGGGGTGACAGGCTGGCGGGCATGACTTCGGAGAGCCGGCAGGTGGACGTGGTGGTCGTGGGGCTCGGGCCGGGCGGGGAGTCGGCAGCGACCCAGCTCGCGCGGGCCGGGCTCTCGGTCGTCGGGGTGGACCGCCGGCTGGTCGGCGGCGAGTGCCCGTACTACGGCTGCATCCCGAGCAAGATGATGATCCGCGCCGCCGACGTGCTGGCCGAGGCCCGGCGGGTCGCGGACCTCGCCGGCGCGAGCACGGTGACGCCGGACTGGTCGCCGGTGCACGCCCGGATCCGCGACGAGGCGACCACCGACTGGGACGACCAGGCGGCCGTCGACCGGCTCGAGGACGCCGGCGTCACGTTCGTGCGCGGTGCGGCCCGGCTCACCGGCCCCCGGACCGTGGAGGTGGACCCCTCGACAGGCTCAGGACAAGGGGCGGTGCGGTACACCGCCACGCGGGGCGTGGTGCTGAACACCGGCACGGACCCCTCGGCGCCACCCGTCGACGGGCTGGCGGGCACGCCCTTCTGGACCAACCGGGACGCGGTGCGGCTGGCCGACCTGCCCGCCTCGCTGATCGTGGTCGGCGGCGGCGCGATCGGCGCCGAGATGGCACAGGCGTTCTCCCGGTTCGGGGTGCGGGTCACGCTGCTCGAGGTGGCCGACAGGATCCTCGCTCCCGAGGAGCCCGAGTCGAGCGCGCTGGTCGCCGACGTGTTCGCCAAGGAGGGCATCCAGGTGCTGGCCGGCGCGACGATCTCCTCGGTGTCCTACGCCGAGGGCCGGTTCACCGTCGAGGTGGACGGGCAGTCGCTGCACGCGGACAAGCTGCTGGTCGCGGCCGGTCGCCGCCCGGCGCTCGCCGGTCTCGGGCTGGACACGGTCGGCCTGGACCCGGAGGCCCGCTCGATCGACACCGACGAGCGGCTGCGGGCCACCGGCGCCGAGGGCCTGTGGGCGATCGGCGACATCACCGGCAAGGGCGCGTTCACGCACATGTCGATGTACCAGGCCGCCGTCGCGGTGCGCGACATCCTCGGCCAGGACGGGCCGCCGGCGACGTACCACGCGGTGCCGCACGTGACCTTCACCGATCCCGAGGTCGGCTCGGTCGGGATGACCGAGCAGCAGGCCCGCGACGCCGGCCTCTCGGTGCGGGTCGGTACGACGGACCTCGCCTCGTCCACGCGCGGCTGGATCGCCCGCGCCGAGGGCCTGGTCAAGCTCGTCGAGGACGCCGACCGGGGGTGCTGGTCGGGGCCACGGCCGTCGGCCCGAGCGGGGGGAGAGGTGCTGTCGATGCTGGTCACCGCGGTGCACGCGGAGATCCCGACCGACACCCTGAGGTCGATGATCTACGCCTACCCGACCTTCCACCGGGCCGTCGAGGACGCCCTGTCCAGCCTGGCCTGAGGGCCGCCGGGCCGCCATGTCGGTCCATGTCGCGACATCCGGGCGGGCTGGTCCGAACGGGTCCACCGGACCACCCGTCGAGTCATGGACATCGGGTCGCGGCCGGTTCAGACTTGACGTGCAACGACGGCCGGGACCCCGCCATCGATCAAGGTGACGCGAGGGGTGTTGACCATGACGATGAACAAGAACCGGTCGCCGGACGGCTACGCGCTCCACGACCAGCCGGGCGTGACGACGACCCACCCACCCGTCCTGTCCCTGTCGGTCGACCGCCCGTGCGGGTGGTCGGTGCTGGCGGCCTCCGGCGAGATGGACACCGCGTGCGCCGGGGTGCTGAGGTCCCTGCTGTCGGCCGCGGGGCCGAACGTGGTGGTGGACCTGCGTGAGGTGACCTTCATGGACGCCAGCGGTCTCGGCGTGCTCGCCACCAGCGGGCACATCGCGCGGCGGCTCGGCGGCGCGGTGCGGCTCGTCGGTCCGTCGCACCAGGTCCGCCGGGTGCTGTCGCTGACCCTCCTGGACCGGGTGCTGCCGATCTACGACGACCTGCAGGAAGCGTTGACCGCTGCCTAGGCGTCCACCGGGGCCAGCAGCGTGCGGGTCCACACGTCGGTGACCAGCGCGGCGTACCCCTCGGCGCCGCCGCCGCGGCTGGTGACGAGCAGGTAGTACTCCGGGCCGTTCATCGACCACACCAGGTCGGCGACCTGGTCGTCGGTGAGGTCGGCCCGCAGCTCGCCGGTCCCGCGCAGGTCCCGGGCGAACAGCCGCATGTTCGCGGCGCGGCGCTCGGTCAGCCCCTCCCACACCGCCCGGCACGCGTCGTCGGTGGTGGCCGCGACCCGCAGCGCGTCGGCGAGCGGGACGGTCCCGGGCAGCAGCCGGCCGAGCGCGGCGGCGTACACCTCGATCTTGGCGCGGGCGCCGGTGGCGTCCCGGACCGCGCGGACGTAGTCGCGCTGCTCGGCCGGCACCGGCTCGTCCGTGCCGCCGAGCACCATGTCGTGCACCGCGAGCAGCAGCTGCGGCTTGCGGCCGACCGACGCGTAGACGGTGTCCACCGACACCCCCGCCCGGCGGGCGACCTCGCTGACGGCGGTGCCGGGGTAGCCGTGGCCCACGAACAGGTCCCGGGCGGCCAGCAGCACCGCCCGGCGGGTGGCGGCCGCCTGGGCCTGGCGGCGCTCGGAGCGGTAGGTGCGGGTCTTGACCGGGTCGGGCACGCGTCCTACCGTACATTATTCGTCCGAAGTCAGTTCGGACCAAAAGCATCGGAGCAGCCATGACCGCCGAAGCCACCGCCAGCGGGGTCGTCGTCCACCGGGCCGGCAGCGGTCCGGGCACCTGGGCGATGGGGTCGCTGTTCGAGCACCTGGTCTCCGCCGGCCAGAGCGACGGGCGGCTCGGGATGTCGCTGGTCACCCAGCCGCCGGGGACCGCGACGCCGCTGCACCGGCACACCCGCGAGGCCGAGGCGCTGTTCCTGCTCGAGGGCCGGATCAGCTACCGGGCCGGCGAGGACCTGCACGAGCTCGAGGACGGCGCCTTCCTGTTCCTGCCGCAGGGCCTGCCGCACGCGTTCCGGGTCCGGGGCGCCGCGCCGGCCCGGTTCCTGGCACTGACCGTGCCCGGCGGCCTGATGGGCCTGTACGACGAGGTGGGGATCCCCGCGCAGGCGATGCGGCTGCCCGGTCCCGACGGGCTGCCGATGGCCGAGGAGATCGCCCGGTGGAACGAGGTCGGGCCGCGCTACGGGCTCGAGGTCGTCGGCCCGCCGGTGCCGGAGTAGCCGCGACACCCGGCGCCCACCGGCGCAGGTCCCGGCTCCGGCCCCGAGGTCTGGGTAACGTCGCCGCCACCAGGCCTCGCCGAGATCAGGGGACCCCATGTCCGGGACACGTCGTCGCATCCTGCTCGCCACGCTGGTGGCGGCACTCACCTGCACCCTCGCCGCCCCCGCGCAGGCCCTGCCCGTCCAGGGCCGCGACGGGCACCGGGAGGCCGCCGCGCCGCGGACGCGGCTCGCCGCCCTGACCGACCGGCGGGGGCCGAACCCACGGGTCGCCTACTACGACCGGCGGTCCCACCGGCTGCACGACGGCCACCGCTCGATCCCGGTGCGGTTCCCCGGCGCGCTCACCCAGCTCGCCGCGGTGCGCGGCGGCTACGTCGTGGTGAACACGCTCTCCGACCTCGACGCGCGCACGACCTTCCGCTTCGTCAACCGGCTCGGTCGCTCGCGGGTGGTCGGGCACGGCTGGTTCGCCTACCTCACCGCCGTGTCCGCCGACGGGCGGCGCATCGCCTACTCCACCGGTGGCGCGCGGCGCACGTCGGTGGTCCGGGTGGCCGACGGCAGGACCGTCTCGCGGATGTTCACCGGCGGCGGAGACGTGGTCGCGCTGGGTCGGGTCCGCGCCCTGGTCGACGTGGGCGGGCACACCGTCTGGTGGACCCCGCGCACCGACCGGGTCACGCACTACGCCGACGACGAGGCGTACGCCGCCGACCTCTCGGCCCGGCGCGTCGCGATGCTCCAGGGCGACACCTCGCTGACCTACGTCGGGTCGTTCCCGCGGGGCAGCCTGCCGTCGTGGCGGCTGCCGGACACCGAGCGGGTCGCCCGGTTCTCCGGGACCGACCGCCGGGTGCTCACGCTCGGCCACCAGGACCGTCGCCCGACCAGCAACTACACGCTGGTGCGGCTGCGCAGCACCCGCACCGGCGACGTACGACGGACGTTCCTGGGCCGCCTCGACCCGGTGCAGGACCCGCGCTGGGAGGACGCCCGGACCTTCCTCGCGCTGGTCAAGGCCCGGCACCGGCCGCCCGGCACGATCCGCGAGGCGTGGCTGCGGTGCACCGTCGGCGGGCGCTGCGAGCGGGCCAGCCGGGTGTTCACGCTGGACGCGACCAGCGGCGAGCAGTCGCCGCTGGTGCTGGCCCTGCAGCGCACCGGCTGAGCCGTCTCACCGGGGCGGTGCCGGGTCGTCGCGTCCGCCGGCCGGCTGCTACCGTGACGCCCGATCGACACATCCTTTAACGAGCCGTCCTGTGAGGCGGAGAAGGAGGTTCGGCTGCTCGTGCCTGCCCCGCCACTGCCTTCGGCCCCGACCGGCCCCGCCCCGCGCGTGGTGATGGACCCCCGTGACGTCTCCCGGGCCCTCACCCGCATCGCGCACGAGATCCTCGAGCGCAACAAGGGCGCCGCCGACCTCGTCCTGCTCGGCATCCCGAGCCGCGGCGTGCCGCTCGCCCAGCGCGTCGCCGCGAAGATCGCGGCCGTCGAGGGCGTCGACGTCGCCGTCGGCTCGCTGGACGTGACGATGTACCGCGACGACCTGCGGATGCGGCCGGCCCGCACCCTGCTGCCCACAGAGATCCCGCACGGCGGCATCGACGGCAAGGTGGTCGTGCTGGTCGACGACGTGCTGTTCTCCGGGCGCACGATCCGCGCCGCCCTCGACGCGATGAACGACGTGGGCCGTCCGCGGGCGGTCCGGCTCGCCGTGCTGGTGGACCGCGGCCACCGCGAGCTGCCGATCCGCGCCGACTTCGTCGGCAAGAACCTGCCCACGTCCCTGGTCGAGTCGGTCCGCGTGCGGCTCGCGGAGTTCGACGGCGAGGACGCGGTGACGATCTCCGGGACGCCGGGCGCCGTGACCACCCGCGACGAGAACGAGGAGCAGCGATGAAGCGCCACCTGCTGAGCGCCGGCGACCTGACGCGCGCGGACGCCGAGCTGGTGCTGGCCACCGCCGAGGAGATGCGGTCGCTGGCCGACCGGCCGATCAAGAAGCTGCCCGCGCTGCGCGGCCGCACCGTGGTGAACCTGTTCTTCGAGGACAGCACCCGCACCCGGATCTCGTTCGAGGCGGCCGCCAAGCGGCTCTCGGCCGACGTCATCAACTTCTCCGCGAAGGGCTCCTCGCTGTCCAAGGGCGAGAGCCTCAAGGACACCTCGCTGACCCTGGAGGCGATGGGGGCCGACGCGGTCGTCGTCCGGCACTGGGCGTCGGGGGCGCCGCACCTGCTGGCCAACGCCGGCTGGTCGAAGAGCTCGGTGGTCAACGCCGGCGACGGCACCCACGAGCACCCGACCCAGGCGCTGCTCGACGCGTTCACGATGTGGCGGCACCTCGGCAACCTCGACGGCCGCCGGGTCGCGATCGTCGGCGACGTGCTGCACAGCCGGGTGGCCCGCTCCAACGCCCTGCTGCTCAAGACGCTCGGCGCCGAGGTCACCCTCGTCGCGCCGCCGACCCTGCTGCCGGTGGGCATCGAGGGCTGGGACGTGGAGACGTCCTACGACCTCGACGCGGTGCTGCCCAAGGCAGACGTGGTGATGATGCTGCGGGTGCAGCGCGAGCGGATGACCCTGCAGGGCGGCGGGTTCTTCCCGACGGCGCGCGAGTACAGCCGCCGCTACGGCCTGGACGGGCGCCGGATGGACACCCTGCTGGACCACACGATCGTGATGCACCCCGGCCCGATGATCCGCGGCATGGAGATCACCGCCGACGTCGCCGACTCCAAGCGGTCGGTGATCGTCGAGCAGGTCACCAACGGCGTCGCGGTCCGGATGGCGGTGCTCTACCTCCTGCTCGGCGGCTCCGAGCCGGCCCTCTCGACCCCCCTCCCGACCACCCCCCGAATCCCGCGGAGACCTCGTCGTGACGACGTACCTGATCAAGAACGCCCGGATCCTCGGTGGCGAGCCCACCGACCTCCTGCTCGCGGACGGCGTGGTCGCCGCGATCGGCAGCGCGCTCGACGCCGCGCTGGACGCCGGGGGAGCCGAGGTCGTGGACGCCGAGGGCCTCGTCGCGCTGCCGGGCCTGGTCGACCTGCACACCCACCTGCGCGAGCCCGGCCGGGAGGACGCCGAGACCGTCGACACCGGCACCTCGGCCGCGGCGCTCGGCGGGTTCACCGCCGTGCACGCGATGGCCAACACCGACCCGGTCGCCGACACCGCCGGCGTCGTCGAGCAGGTCTGGCGGCTCGGCCGCGAAGCCGGGCACTGCGACGTCTTCCCGGTCGGTGCGGTCACCGTCGGGCTGCAGGGCGAGCGGCTCGCCGAGCTCGGCGCGATGGCCGACTCCGCGGCCCGGGTCCGGGTGTTCTCCGACGACGGCAAGTGCGTCTCGGACGCGGTGCTGATGCGCCGGGCGCTGGAGTACGTCAAGGCGTTCGACGGCGTCGTCGCCCAGCACGCGCAGGAGCCCCGGCTGACCGAGGACGCCCAGATGAACGAGGGCGAGCTGTCCGGCCGGCTCGGGCTGCGCGGCTGGCCGGCCGTCGCGGAGGAGGCGATCATCGCCCGCGACTGCCTGCTCGCCGCGCACGTCGGCTCCCGGCTGCACGTCTGCCACGTCAGCACCGCCGGGTCGGTGGAGATCGTCCGCTGGGCCAAGGGCAAGGGCTGGAACGTCACCGCCGAGGTGTGCCCGCACCACCTGCTGCTCACCGACGAGCTGGCCGCGACGTACGACCCGATCTACAAGGTGAACCCGCCGCTGCGCTCGGCCTCCGACGTCGAGGCGCTGCGCGCCGGCCTGGCCGACGGCACCATCGACGTCGTCGCGACCGACCACGCGCCGCACCCGCACGAGGACAAGGACTGCGAGTGGCAGGCCGCCGCGTTCGGCATGCTCGGCCTGGAGACCGCGCTGTCGATCGTGCAGCTGACCATGGTCGACACCGGACTGGTCGACTGGGCCGGCGTCGCCGAGCGGATGTCCGCCAAGCCGGCGCAGATCGGCCGGCTCTCCGGCCACGGCCGGCCGCTCGCGGTGGGGGAGCCCGCCAACGTGGTGCTCTACGACCCCGCGTTCTCGCAGGTGGTCGACGGCACCGGGCTGGCGTCGCTCTCCCGCAACACGCCGTACGTCGGGCGCGAGCTGCCCGGACGCGTGGTCGCGACGTTCCTGCGCGGCACGCCCACCGTCCTCGACGGGAAGATCGCATGAGCGACGGCCCCCGCTGGCTGCCGGTGCTGGTCCTGTTCGCCGTGCTCGCCCTCGCCTACCTGGGCATGTGGCGCGGCTGGCGGCGCCGCGGCCGCACGCACGACCTGCTGCCGCTCGTCGAGGCACCCGCCGTCGCCGACCTGCCGACGCCGACGCTCGAGGCCGGCGCGCGCTACTTCGGCACCACGACGAGCGGCGACTGGCTCGACCGGGTGGTGGCCCGCGGGCTCGGCGCGCGCAGCAGCTGCCGGCTCTCCCTGTCGGACGAGGGCCTCGACGTCGTACGCCTGGCGGGGTCGTTCCGGATCCCGGCCGCGGCGCTGCGCGGGGCCCGTCACGACCGCGGCATCGCCGGCAAGGTGGTGCCTCCGCACGGCGTGCTGGTGGTCACCTGGCAGCACGGGGAGCACCTGCTCGACACCGGCTTCCGCCTCACCACCGACGCCGGCGCGCAGCACGACGCATGGGTCCGGACAATCTCGAAGATGGCCAAGGAGAACGCGGCATGAGTCTCGACAAGCTCGACCACCCGGGGACGGCACTGCTCGTCCTGGAGGACGGCCGGACGTTCCGCGGCGAGTCGTTCGGCGCGGCGGGGGAGACCTTCGGCGAGGCGGTGTTCTCCACCGGCATGTCCGGCTACCAGGAGACGCTGACCGACCCGTCCTACCACCGGCAGGTGGTGGTGATGACCGCGCCGCACGTCGGCAACACCGGCATCAACGACGAGGACCCGGAGTCGTCGCGGATCTGGGTGAGCGGGTACGTCGTCCGCGACCCGGCCCGCCGGCCGTCGAGCTGGCGCTCGCAGCGGACGCTGGACGACGAGCTGCGCGACCAGGGCGTGGTCGGCATCTCCGCGATCGACACCCGCGCGCTGACCCGGCACCTGCGCGAGCGCGGCGCGATGCGCGTCGGCATCTCCAGCACCGAGACCGACCCGGCGGCGCTGCTCGAGCGGGTGCTCGCCTCCGCGGGGATGGCCGGCGCCGAGCTGGCCACCGAGGTCTCCACGAAGCAGGCCTACGTCGTCCCCGCAGCGGGCGAGAAGCGGTTCACCGTCGCGGCCGTCGACCTGGGCATCAAGGCGAACACGCCCCGGATGATGGCCGAGCGCGGCATCGAGGTGCACGTGCTGCCCGCCACCTCGACGATCGAGGACGTCCGCGCGACCGGCGCCGACGGGGTGTTCTTCTCCAACGGACCGGGCGACCCGGCCGCCACGGAGGGGCAGGTCGAGCTGCTCAGGGCCGTGCTGGAGGAGGGCATCCCCTACTTCGGGATCTGCTTCGGCAACCAGCTGTTCGGCCGGGCCCTGGGCTTCGGCACCTTCAAGCTGAAGTACGGCCACCGCGGCATCAACCAGCCGGTGATGGACCGGACCACGGGCAAGGTCGAGGTCACCGCGCACAACCACGGCTTCGCGGTCGACGCCCCGCTCGACGCCGAGACCGAGACGCCCTACGGCGTGGCCACCGTCAGCCACGTCTGCCTCAACGACGACGTGGTCGAGGGGCTCGAGCTGCGCCGCGACGGGGAGCTGACCGCCTTCTCGGTGCAGTACCACCCCGAGGCCGCGGCCGGGCCGCACGACGCCGCCTACCTGTTCGACCGATTCTGCGACCTCATGGGGGGACGGCTCTGATGCCGAAGCGCGACGACATCCACAGCGTGCTCGTGATCGGCTCCGGCCCGATCGTGATCGGGCAGGCGTGCGAGTTCGACTACTCCGGGACGCAGGCCTGCCGGGTGCTCAAGGCCGAGGGCCTGCGGGTGATCCTGGTGAACTCCAACCCCGCGACGATCATGACCGACCCGCAGTTCGCCGACGCGACGTACGTGGAGCCGATCACCGCGGAGTACGTCGAGAAGGTGATCGCCAAGGAGCGTCCCGACGCGCTGCTCGCCACCCTCGGCGGGCAGACCGCGCTGAACGCCGCGATGGCGCTCGACAAGGCAGGCGTGCTCGAGAAGTACGGCGTCGAGCTGATCGGTGCCAGCATCGAGGCGATCGACCGCGGCGAGAACCGCGAGTCGTTCAAGAAGATCGTCGAGGAGCTCGGCGGCGAGACCGCCCGCTCGATGGTGTGCCACACGATGGAGGACTGCCTCGAGGCGGTCTACGGCGACGGCGGGCTCGGCTTCCCGGTCGTCATCCGGCCCTCGTTCACGATGGGCGGCACCGGCTCGGGGATGGCCTACGACGAGACGGACCTGCACCGGATCGCCGGGTCCGGCCTCGCCGCCAGCCCGACCACCGAGGTGCTCCTCGAGGAGTCGATCCTCGGCTGGAAGGAGTACGAGCTCGAGGTGATGCGCGACAAGGCCGACAACGTCGTGATCGTCTGCTCGATCGAGAACCTCGACCCGATGGGCGTGCACACCGGCGACTCGATCACCGTCGCGCCGGCGATGACGCTGACCGACCGCGAGTACCAGGCCATGCGGGACCTCTCGATCGGGATCATCCGCTCGGTCGGCGTGGACACCGGCGGCTGCAACATCCAGTTCGCGGTCGACCCCACCGACGGCCGGCTGATCGTCATCGAGATGAACCCGCGGGTCTCCCGCTCCAGCGCCCTGGCGTCCAAGGCGACCGGCTTCCCGATCGCCAAGATCGCCGCCAAGGTCGCGATCGGCTACACCCTCGACGAGATCCCCAACGACATCACCCGCGAGACCCCCGCGTCGTTCGAGCCCAGCCTCGACTACGTGGTGGTCAAGGTGCCGCGGTTCGCCTTCGAGAAGTTCCCGTCCGCGGACAGGACGCTGACCACGCACATGAAGTCGGTGGGCGAGGCGATGGCGATCGGCCGCAACTTCACCGAGGCGCTGCAGAAGGCGCTGCGCTCGCTGGAGGACAAGAAGGCGCCGTTCGACTGGCGCAAGGAGTGGGTCAAGCTCGACAAGGCGGCGCTGCTCGAGACCATCCGCACCCCGCACGACGGACGGCTGCGCGAGGTCATGGACGCCCTGCGGGCCGGCGCGACGCCCGAGGAGATCTTCGACGCGACCGCCATCGACCCGTGGTTCGTCGACCAGCTGCTGCTGATCAACGAGGTCGCGGTCGAGATCCTCGACGCCGACGAGCTGACCCCCGCGCTGCTGCGCCGCGCCAAGCGGCACGGCTTCTCCGACGAGCAGCTCGGCAAGCTGCGCGGGATGCCCGCCGACGTCGTGCGCGGCGTGCGGCACGCGCTGGGCATCCGGCCGGTCTACAAGACCGTCGACACCTGCGCGGCCGAGTTCGCCGCCCGGACGCCGTACCACTACTCCTCCTACGACGAGGAGACCGAGGTGCAGCCGCGCGAGCGGCCGGCGGTGATCATCCTCGGCTCCGGCCCGAACCGGATCGGCCAGGGCATCGAGTTCGACTACTCCTGCGTGCACGCGAGCATGGCGCTGTCCGAGGCCGGCTACGAGACCGTGATGGTCAACTGCAACCCCGAGACGGTCTCGACCGACTACGACACCAGCGACCGGCTGTACTTCGAGCCGCTGACCCTCGAGGACGTGCTGGAGATCGTGCACGCGGAGCAGCAGGCCGGTCCGGTGGCCGGCGTGATCTGCCAGCTCGGCGGGCAGACCCCGCTCGGGCTCGCGCAGGGCCTGGAGGACGCGGGCGTGCCGATCGTCGGCACCCCGCCGGCGGCCATCCACCTGGCGGAGGAGCGCGGCGCGTTCGGCCGGGTGCTCGCCCGGGCCGGGCTGCCCGCCCCCAAGCACGGGATGGCCACCTCCTTCGAGGAGGCGCAGGCCATCGCCGCCGAGATCGCCTACCCGGTGCTGGTGCGCCCGTCCTACGTCCTGGGCGGGCGGGGCATGGAGATCGTCTACGACGACGCCTCGCTCGAGGGCTACATCGAGCGGGCCACCGAGATCAGCCCCGAGCACCCGGTGCTCGTCGACCGGTTCATCGACGACGCCGTGGAGATCGACGTCGACGCGATCTACGACGGCACCGACCTGTTCCTGGGCGGCGTGATGGAGCACATCGAGGAGGCCGGCATCCACTCCGGCGACTCGTCGTGCGCGCTCCCGCCGATCACCCTGGGCGCCCAGGAGATCAAGCGGATCCGCGAGGCCACGCACGCGATCGCCGAGGGGGTCGGGGTGCGCGGGCTGCTCAACGTGCAGTACGCACTGGGCTCCGACGTGCTCTACGTCCTGGAGGCCAACCCGCGGGCCAGCCGGACCGTGCCGTTCGTGTCCAAGGCGACGGCCACGCCGCTGGCCAGCGCCGCCGCCCGGGTGATGCTCGGCGAGACGATCGCCGAGCTGCGGACCGCCGGCGTGCTGCCCGCGACCGGCGACGGCGGCGACCTCCCGGCCGACGCGCCGATCGCCGTCAAGGAGGCGGTGATGCCGTTCAACCGCTTCCGCACCCCCGACGGTCAGCAGGTCGACACGGTGCTCGGCCCGGAGATGAAGTCCACCGGCGAGGTGATGGGCTTCGACGCCGACTTCGGCACCGCGTTCGCCAAGGCGCAGACCGCGGCGTTCGGTTCGCTGCCGACCAGCGGCAAGGTGTTCGTGAGCATGGCCAACCGGGACAAGCGTTCGATGATCTTCCCGATCAAGGTGCTCGCCGACCGCGGCTTCGAGATCCTCGCGACCCAGGGCACCGCCGAGGTGCTGCGCCGCAACGGGGTCACCGTGACCGTGGTGCGCAAGCACTTCGAGGGTCCCGGTCCGAACGGCGAGCCCACCACCGTGCAGCTGATCCAGGCAGGCGAGATCGCGCTGATCATCAACACGCCCCACGGTTCGTCCGGCGGCGGTGCGGCCCGGATCGACGGCTACGAGATCCGGACCGCCGCGATCATGGCGAACATCCCGTGCATCACCACCGTGCAGGGGCTCGGCGCCGCGGTGCAGGGCATCGAGGCGATGCGGGCCGGCGAGATCGGGGTGCGCTCCCTGCAGGACTGGGCGCGGCGGACGTGACGCCGTACCGCACGCTGTTCGACAAGGTGCTGACCCGGGTCGACGCCGAGACCGCGCACCGGCTGGGCTTCCGCGCGCTCCGGGCCGCCCGTCCGCTGGTCGGGCACGCGGTGCGGGCGCCGTCCGGACGGGTCGAGGCGATGGGCCTGACCTTCCCCGGCCCGCTGGGCCTGGCAGCCGGGTTCGACAAGAACGCCGAGGGCATCGACGCGCTCGCGGCGCTCGGCTTCTCCTTCGTGGAGGTCGGCACGGTCACCGCCGAGCCGCAGCCCGGGAACCCCCGGCCCCGGCTGTTCCGGCTGCCCGCGGACCGGGCCGTGGTCAACCGGATGGGCTTCAACAACGAGGGCGCCGCGGTGGTCGCCCGCCGGCTCGCCACCCGGCTCGGCACCGCGCACCGCGACGTCGTGGTCGGGGTGAACATCGGCAAGACCAAGGTGGTCCCCGACGACGACCAGGACGCCGTGCTCGCCGACTACGCGAAGAGCACCCGGCTGCTCGCGCCGTGGGCCGACTACCTCGTGGTCAACGTCAGCTCCCCGAACACGCCGGGCCTGCGCGACCTGCAGTCCGTGGCCCGGCTGCGCCCCCTGCTGGCCGCCGTACGACGCGAGGCGGACGCCGCACGGCCGGCCACAGCGGTGCACCTGCCGCTGCTGGTCAAGATCGCCCCCGACCTGTCCGACGACGACGTGCTGGCGGTGGCCGACCTGGCCGTGGAGCTCGGCCTGGACGGCATCGTGGCGACCAACACCACGATCAGCCGGGACGGCCTGCGCTCCGCGCCGGAGCAGGTCGCGGCAGCCGGGGCAGGCGGGCTGTCGGGTGCGCCCGTCAAGGCCCGGGCCCTGGAGGTGCTGCGGCTGATCCGGGAGCGCGTCGGAGCGGGCCTCACGGTGATCGCCGTCGGCGGGATCGGCGACGCCGACGACGCGCGGGAGCGGCTGGACGCGGGCGCCACCCTGCTGCAGGCCTACACCGCCTTCGTCTACGAGGGTGCGCTGTGGCCGTCCCGCGTGCAGCGCGCGCTGGCCGGACGATGACCACCGCGGCCCCGGAGACCGGTGCGGTGCAGGTCGTGGGGGAGGTGCTGAGCGTCAAGCGCTCGGGCCGCTACCACCACCTCACGCTGGTCGCCCCCGGGGTGCCCGAGCGGTTCCGGCCCGGCACGTTCGTGGCGGTCACCGTGGGTGGCGCGATGGCCGAGACCACGCTGCGCCGGGCGCTCCCGGTGCACCGGGTCCGGGCCACCGGCGCCTACGGCGGCACCGTCGAGTGCGTCTTCGAGGCGACCGACGCGGGCACCAGGTGGCTGGCCGCCGCGGCGCCCGGCACGCCCGTCGACGTGGTGGGCCCGCTGGGCCGGCCGTTCGCGCTGCCCAAGGAGCCGGTGACCTGCGTGCTGGTCGGGCACGGCTGCGCGAGCGCCCCGCTGTTCTCCCTCGCCGAGCGGCTCCGCGAGCGCGACTGCCCGGTCCACATGCTGCTCGGCGCCGAGACCGAGGCGGGCCTGTTCGGGGCCCTGGAGGCCCGGCGCGCCACCCGCGGCGTCACGGTCGCCACCGCCGACGGGTCGGTGGGCCTGCGCGGCGGGGTCGTCGACGCCCTGCCCGACCTGCTCACCCGCACCGGGGCGGACGTGGTCTACGCCGCCGGTCCCGCCGACGTGCTGCACGGGGTCGCGCTGGCCGCCGAGACGCACGGCGCGTGGAGCCAGACCGCGGTCGACGTACCCCACGGGTGCGGGACCGGCCTCTGCCTGACCTGCGTGCTCCCGGTCGTCGGCGAGGACGGCGGGACCCGGATGGTCCGCGCCTGCACCGAGGGCCCGGTGTTCCGCGGCGACCGGGTGCGGTGGCGCGACCTGGGCGGGGTCCCGGCGGACGCGCGGGGTGCCTCGTGAGCGGCGCCGACCTCGCCACCGACCTGGCCGGGATGCACCTGACCTCCCCGGTGCTCACCGCCGCGGGCTGCGGCGGTCGTGAGCTGGCCCCGTTCACCGACCTCGCCGCACTTGGCGCCGTGGTCACCCGCACCGTCACCCTCGACGCGCAGGCCGGCTCGCCGCCGCCGCGGGTCGCCGAGACGCCGAGTGGGCTGCTGCACGCCACCGGTGCCCAGAACCCCGGCCTGCAAGGCTTCCTGGCCACCGAGCTGCCGTGGTACGGCCAGCAGGGCGTCCGCGTCGTGGTGTCCATCAGCGCCGGCTCCCTCGCGGAGTACGGCGAGCTGGCCCGCCGGCTCGCCACGGCCTCCGGCATCGGCGCCGTCGAGGTGCACCTGGCCGTGCCGGACGCCTACCAGACCGGCAAGGTGCTCAACGTCGTCCGCCGCGACCTGCCGCGCGGCACCACCGTGCTGGCCAAGCTCGCCCCGGGCGGGGACGTCGTCGACCAGGCCCGGGCGGCCGTCGACAACGGCGCCGACGCCGTGGTGCTCTGCCAGGGCTTCCCCGCGATGGTGCTCGACCCGGTCACCCTGCGCCCGGTGCTCGGTGCCGGCGGCGGACTGCTCAGCGGCCCGGCCGTGCACGCGCTCGCGCTGCGCTGCGTCTGGGACGTGCACGCCGCCCTGCCCGACGTCCCGGTGGTCGGCGTCGGGGGGATCCGCAGCGGCTTCGACGCCCTGGCGATGCTGCTGGCCGGCGCGACCGCCGTACAGCTGGGGAGCGTGTTGCTCCGCGACCCGTCCGCCGCCACCCGCATCCGCCACGAGCTGCTCGACGAGCTCGACCGGCGGGACCTGGACTCTGCAGCCGACGCCGTCGGGCTCGCGCACCAGCAACCCGAAGGGAGCAGCCGATGACCTTCGGCGACCGACTCACGCACGCGATGGAGGACCGGGGCCGGTTCTGCGCCGGCATCGACCCGCACCCGGCGCTGCTGGACGCCTGGGGGCTGACCGACTCGGTCAACGGGCTGGAGAAGTTCGCGCTCACCGCGGTCGAGGCTCTCGCGGGCACGGTCGCGGTGGTCAAGCCGCAGTCGGCGTTCTTCGAGCGGTTCGGCTCGCGCGGCGTCGCGGTGCTCGAGAAGGTCGTCGAGGGCTGCCGCGAGCGCGGCTGCCTGGTGCTGCTCGACGTGGAAGCGCGGCGACATCGGCAGCACCGCGCAGGGCTACGCCGACGCCTACCTCGACCGGAACTCCCCGCTGTACGTCGACGCGATCACCGTCTCTCCGTACCTCGGCATCGGCTCGGTCGACCCGATGATCGACACCGCGCTGGCCAACGACGCCGGCGTCTTCGTGCTCGCACTGACCTCGAACCCCGAGGGCCCGCAGGTGCAGCACGCGGTGACCGCCGACGGCCGCTCGGTCGGCGGGCTGGTGCTGGACGCCGTGGCCAGCCGCAACGCCGGCGTCGAGGGGCTCGGCTCGATCGGTGCGGTGGTGGGCGCGACCATCGAGCTGCCCTCCGACCTCGGCATCGGGAACCTCGACGTCAACGGGCCGCTGCTGGTGCCGGGCATCGGCGCGCAGGGCGGCACCCTGGACGACGTACGACGGATCTTCGGGGACGCCGCCCGCAACGTGCTGCCGACCAGCTCGCGCGAGGTGCTGGCCGCCGGTCCCGACAAGGTCGCGCTCCACGACGCGGCGCTCGTCGCGATCGAGACGTTCGCGCCGCTCGGCGCCACCACCAGCGCGGGCTGAGGGCAGGGCGCCGGACCGGGGGAGCGCCGGTGTAGAACAGTCGCATGGCCGACAGCAACCCCTTCGCCGTCCCGAGCGACCTGCCCTTCGCGTTCCCACCCTTCGACGCGATCCGGCACGAGCACTACCGTCCCGCGTTCGACCTCGGGGTCGCCGAGCAGCGCGCCGAGGTGGAGGCGATCGCGACCGACCCGGAGCCGCCGACGTTCGCCAACACCGTCGAGGCGCTGGAGCGCTCCGGGCGCACCTACAGCCGGACGATGCGGGTCTTCGGGAACCTGGCCGCCTCGATGGCGACCCCGGAGATGCAGGCCCTCGAGGCGGAGCTCGCGCCGCTCGTCGCCGAGCACACCGACGCGATCCGGCTCGACCCGCGGCTGTTCGCCCGCCTGGACGCCGTGCACGCCGGGCGGCACGACGCCGGCCTCACCCCCGAGCAGCTCCGGGTCGTCGAGCGCTACCACCGCGACTTCGTCCGCGCCGGGGCCGCGCTCCCCGACGCCGACCGGGACACGCTGCGGTCGCTCAACGTGCAGATCACCTCGCTGACCACCGAGTTCGGCACCCGGGTGCTGGCCGGGTCCAACGACCGTGCGGTGCACGTCACCGACCGGGCCGGGCTCGACGGGCTGTCCGCCAACGCCGTCGAGGCCGCGGCGGGTGCCGCGGAGTCCGCCGGCCTCGACGGCTTCCTGCTGACCCTGTCGCTGCCCACCATCCAGCCGGCCATCTCCTCGCTGACCGACCGGGACGTGCGCCGCCGGCTGCACGAGGCCGCCACCGGCCGCGGCACCGACGGGGGAGCCCACGACACCCGCGACCTGGTGACCCGGATCAGCCGGCTGCGCGCGGAGCGGGCGGCCCTGCTGGGCTTCACCGACCACGCCGCCTACATCGCCGACGACCAGACCGCGGGCAGCACCAAGGCGGTCCTGGAGATGCTCGGCGAGATGGTCGGGCCGGCGATGGCCAACCTCGAGGTCGAGCGCGGCCGCATCGAGGAGCTGCTCGCCGCGGACGGCGTCGAGGGCCCGGTGCAGCCCTGGGACTGGGCCTACTACGCCGAGCGGGACAAGGCCGCGACGTACGACGTGGACGTCAACGCGGTGAAGCCGTACTTCGAGCTCGACCGGGTGCTCACCGACGGGATCTTCCACGCCGCCTCGCTGCTCTACGGCGTCTCCTTCGAGCAGCGCACCGACCTGCCGGTCTACGCCGAGGGCGTCCGCGTCTACGAGGTCCGCGACGGCGACGGCAGCACGCTCGGCCTGTTCGTGTGCGACTGGTTCGCCCGGCCCACCAAGCAGGGCGGCGCCTGGATGGACGAGTTCGTCGGGCAGTCCCACCTGCTCGGCACCCGCCCGGTCGTCGTGGTCTGCCTCAACGTGCCGCAGCCGCCCGCGGGGCAGCCGGCGCTGATGACCGTCGACGAGGTGCGCACCGGCTTCCACGAGTTCGGGCACGCCCTGCACGGCCTGTTCTCCGACACCGTCTACCCGCGCCTGCAGGGCACCGCCGTGCCCCGCGACTTCGTGGAGTTCCCCTCCCAGGTCAACGAGATGTGGGCCTGGTGGCCCGAGGTCCTCGCGCACTACGCCGTGCACCACGAGACGGGCGAGCCGCTCGCGCAGGACGTCGTCGACCGGCTGATCGCCTCCCAGGCGCACGGCCAGGGCTTCGAGATGGTGGCGATGCTCGGCGCCGCGCTGCTGGACCAGGAGTGGCACCTGCTGACTGCCGACCGCGCGGAGCCGGCCCCCGAGGACGTCGGGTCCTTCGAGACCGCGGCCCTGGAGCGGCACGGCGTCCGGTCCGACCTGGTGCCGCCGCGCTACCGCACCGGCTACTTCGCGCACGTGTTCGCCGGCGGCTACGACGCGGGCTACTACTCCTACCTGTGGAGCGAGGTCCTCGACGCCGACCTGGTCGGCTGGTTCACCGAGAACGGCGGCCCGTCCCGCGCCAACGGCGACCGGTTCCGCCGGCAGCTGCTCTCCGTCGGGGGCACCGTCGACCCGCTCGACGCGTTCGCCGCCGTGCGGGGTCGGGCCCCGAGCACCGAGCCGCTCCTGGAGCGCCGGGGCCTGCGTGGCTGAGCAGCGCCGACCCCTCCGTCGTACGGCGGTGGCGGTGGCCGCCGTGCTCGTCGCTGCCGGCCTCACCGGCTGCGGCGGCACGAAGTCCTACTGCTCCGCGCTCAAGGACGACAAGCCCCGGCTCACGAAGCTCGCGGCGCGCTCGGCCGAGCCGGGCGCGACCGGCGGGAAGGCGCTCGGCGAGACGGTCGACGTGCTGGCCGGGCTGGCGGACCGGGCCCCCGATGACATCAAGGACGAGTGGGACACCCTCGTGCAGGCGCTGCGCGGACTGTCCGACGCGATCCGCGAGTCCGGCGCCGACCCGGGCGACTTCGCCGGAGGCGCCAAGCCCGACGGGGTCAGCGCCGGCCAGCTCGACGCGGTCCAGCAGGCCGCGCACGAGCTCCAGGACCTCCGGGTGCAGCAGGCCGGCACCAGCATCGAGCAGCACGCGCGGGACGTCTGCAAGGTCGACCTCGGCAGCTCCGGGCTGGGCGGGTCGGTCGGCTAGGAGGTCCGGGACCGCAGGCTGACCACGAGCAGCACCACGAACAGCAGCGTGTCCAGCGTGACCACGACCGTCAGCAGCCCGGTCAGCCCGCCGACGGACGGGGCGGCGCACAGCAGCACCAGCAGCGTCGTCCAGACCACGAGGACCATCCGCTGGTGCTGGCGCGCGACGACCTCGTAGACCATCACCTGGATCAGCGACAGGAGCGTGCCGAGCACCGCGAAGCCCCACAGGAGGCCCTGCAGGTCGGCGTACTCCGACCCGCCCACGAAGACGACGGCGAGCGCGGACAGCACGGTGACCCCGAGCACCGCGACCAGCCCGATGCCCAGCACGGCGGTGAGCGTGACCAGGTGCGCCCGGCGGTCGTCCCCGGCCCGCGACATCGACGGGAACGCGATCACCACCACGAACTGCGGCAGGAACAGCACCGCCTTGGTGAGGATCAGGCCTCCCGCGTACAGCCCGGCCTGGCGCTCGTCGAGGGTGGTCCGGGCGATGATCACGTCGGCGTTGGACAGGGCGAAGAACGCCAGCAGCGCGTGCGAGTTGTGGAAGGTCTCGCGCAGCACCCCGCCCTTGGCCCAGCGCTGCGCCAGCGGCGTGCGCACCCTCGGGGCGCCTGCCACCGCTCGCCCGCGCCTCGGGTGACGCAGCGCCCACGTCCCGATCAGCACCGGCAGCAGCGCACCCACCGTGATGCCGACCATGGCGCCGAGCGTGTCCGGGCGGACCAGCAGCGCCACCAGCCCGCAGCCGAGCCGCCCGACGCCGACCGCGACGTAGATCGCCGCCAGCGGGCCCCAGCGGCGCTCGCCCTGCAGGATGCCCGCCTGGCCGCCCATCACCGACAGCGGTACGGCGGTCGCCGCGATCAGCGCGGCGGACACCCACGAGTCGAGGTTGAGCACGAGGGCGATCAGCGGCGAGGCGACCAGGAGGACCGCGCCGAGCACGAGCGAGGAGGCGTAGCTGGTCGCCATCACCTCGTGCTCGATCCCGAGCCGGTCCTGGGGCGCGGCGCTGACCCGGCGCGCGCCGGTGGCCTGCAGCCCGAGCGAGAGCACGTTGACGACCAGGAGCAGGCCCATCACGGCCGCCAGGGCGCCGTACTCGACGGGCCCGAGGAGGCGCGCGGCCAGGATCGTGAACCCGTAGGTGGTCACGTTCATGACCACCATCGCGAGGGCGATCACCGCTCCGTCGCGCACCGCGTCACGACTGGCCGTCCGGAGGTTCACCAGGGAAGCCTAGGTGGTCGTGACGGCCCGCTCGGGAGCGGCGCGGTCGGCCCGGTCCGGTGGCTGGAGGGGCGAAACCAGACTTTTTACCCAATCAGTGGCATCCGACACACGTCAGGGGGGATATTTCTTGAATTCTCCGCCTTCGGTTACTGAAAAGTAATGTACTCTCCTGCGAGATCTGCGCCCTCCGGAAGGGAGCAGGGACGCCGAGACCGGCACCGGGCTCGGCCTCATCTTCGTGGAGGGAGTGCGCACGCATGCGCAGAACACTCATGGCCGGGGGGGGTCCTGGCTGTGGCCGCCGTCCTGGTCGTCATCGTCAGCTCGGCACTGGATCTCGAGCTCGAGTCGGTCGCCCTTCTCGGCGGGGCGCTCGGCGCCGTCGTCGCGCTGGTGCCGGACCGCACGCCGCTCGTCCGGCTCGGTGGCTTCGCCGCCGGCTTCGTGGCCGCCTGGATCGGGTACGTCGTGCGCGCCGCGCTGCTGCCCGACACCGCGGGCGGTCGTGCGGTGGCCGTCGGCCTGGTCGTGCTGCTCTGCGTCGGCATCACCGCCGCGAGCATGAACCGCCTCCCGCTGTGGACCACGCTGCTCGGCACCGCTGCCCTGAGCGGTGCCTACGAGTTCACGTTCGCCGCCGCGCCGCCGGAGCTGGCCTCCACCTCGGTGAGCACCGCGACCACCCTGCTGTTCAACGTCGCCGTCGGCTTCCTCGCCGCCGCGCTCGTCGCTCCCAGCCCGCGTCCCGAAGGGGCCACCGGGCACCGGTCTTCTGCGCCCTCGGACGACAGCACGAAGACCTCCGGCACCCCGCGCACCCCGAAGAAGACCTCGGCCGACTCGGGCGACTCGAAGCTCGACGACTTCATGATGGAGAAGACCAAGTGAACGCGCGTCTCAACGCACCCCTCCGCGCCGCCGCCGTCGCGGCGGTGACCGCCGTGATCGCGTCGGTGGCCACCACGCCGGCGTACGCCTCCGACGGCGACGTCAAGGTCGTGAACACCGAGACGGTGCAGGTGTACACCTCGCCCAGCGGCCAGGTGCAGACCCGTCGCGTCTACGAGCAGCTGGCGATGACCGGCAAGGGCTCGGTCGACCTGAAGAACCCGATCTCGACCGACCACCTGCGCAACCTCGACGGCTTCGGCGGCTTCGACGTCAAGAACGGCGAGCAGCTCACCACGACCAGCGTCGACGGCGAGAAGAAGCTCCGCTCGGTCAGCAACTTCAACGGCAAGCTCCCGCTCGACGTCTCGGTGGCCTACAAGCTCGACGGCAAGAACGTGAAGCCGGGCGACGTCATCGGCAAGGACGGCAAGCTCGAGGTCGTCTACACCGTCGAGAACGTCACCGGTGCGCCACAGGACGTCTCCTTCCCCGACGGCAAGGGCGGCACGGTCACCAAGACCGTCGACGTCCCGATCCCGATGGTCGGCTCGCTGAGCCTGGTCGCGCCCTCCACGTTCACCAACGTCTCCTCCCAGCAGGCGAACATCGCCGGTGACGGCAAGGGCGGCACCAAGCTGTCCTTCACGATGACGCTGTTCCCGCCGATCGGCTCGACGACCGCGGTGTTCGGCTACACCGCCGACGTCACGGACGGCGTGATCCCGCGCGCGGAGATCTCGGCGCTCCCGGTGAACCCGATGGAGAGCCCCACCTTCAAGTCCGCGGCCACCAGCTACAAGGGCGGCGCGGACACCGGTGCCGAGCTCACCGACGGTGCCACGCAGATCGACGGCAACCTGCTCAAGCTGCGCGACGGCGCCGGCGACCTCCTCGCCGGGCTGATCAAGCTCCGGGACGGTGCCGGCCAGCTCAACGACGGTCTCGCCGGCTCCGCGGTCCCGGGCTCGGAGAAGCTCGCCCAGGGCGCCTCGGACCTGGACAACGGGCTGGGCCAGCTCAACTCGGGCGCCAAGAAGCTCGCCGCGGGCAACAGCGAGCTCAGCGGCGGCGCGAACCAGCTGTCCGCCGGCACCAAGAAGCTGAAGGCCGGCGCGAACAAGCTCTCGGCCGGTGCCACCAAGCTCTCGGCCGGCACGGGCACGGCGGCCAGCGGCAGCAAGCAGCTGTACGCCGGCACCAAGGACCTCAGCGCGGGCGCCACGAAGGTGTCGACCGGTGCCACCACGATCGACGGCTTCATGAAGCAGATCGCGACCGGTCAGGGCGACCTGCTCTCCGGCATCAAGCTGCTCGAGTCCGGGGTGCAGGCGCTGCCGGCCTCCGTCCGCACCCAGCTCTCGACGGACCAGCAGTACCAGGCGCTGCTCGGCGGCATGCAGAAGGTCGTGGACGGCATCGGCGACCCCACCGACGTCACGGACCCGGCGACCGGGAAGCCGGCCACCATCTTTGGCGGTCTCAACGCCATCCAGGCCGGACTGCGGGACCAGGTGAGCCCCGGTCTTGGCACGATCCTGGCGGGCCTCCCGGCGAAGCAGCAGGGACTCACCTGCGCCTCCTTGATCCTGAAGGACTTGACAGGCGGAGCGGATGCTCCCGGCGCGTGCTTCCCGCCCGGCAACGTGCGTCCGCCGTTGGCCGACGAGACGAACCCGTTCAACACTGGTGTGCTCAGCAACATGGCTACACAGCTGCAGGATGGCGCAACTGGTCTCGGCGACCTGTCGACCGGGCTCACGGCCATCAAGCAGGCGGTGGACGGACAGTTCATTCCTGGCCTCGACCGTGTGAAGGGTGGGCTCATCAACCCCGGCGCTTCGGCCAACTGCGCCGTCGGCTCACAGACGGCCAGCCCCGCTGACGATTGTGGAGTCAAGCAGGCAGTCGGCTTCTTCAAGGCCAACATCCCGGTCCTCGTCGACGGCATCACCGGCTCGATCCAGACGTCCCTCCTGGCCGGCATCTCGGCTCCGGCCGGCGGTTGCACGGCCACCAGCAAGACGCTGGTCTGCGGTGCGGGCGCCCTGGCGTCCGGCGGCTCGGACCTCGCGGCCGGCACGGGTGACCTCGCCGCCGGCGCGGGCGACCTGTCCGCGGGTGCGTCGCTGCTGTCCAGCAAGACCGGCGAGCTCGCGGCCGGCCTCGGCCAGATCGACGGCGGCGCCGGCCAGCTCGCGGACGGTGCGGGTCAGCTCGCGGACGGCACCGACGAGCTCAACGCCGGTGGCACCAAGCTCGCCGACGGCGCGCGCCAGCTCAAGGACGGCTCCGGCCAGCTCGCGGACGGTGCGGGTGCGGCCAAGGACGGCTCGGGCCGGCTCGCGGACGGCGCCGGGCAGCTCTCGGACGGCCTGAAGGACGCGGCGGACGGCTCCGGCCAGCTCGTCGCGGGTCTGTCCACCGCCGCCGACGGTGCCCCGAAGCTCGTCGACGGCGCCCAGCGGCTGTCCGACGAGGGCACGAAGAAGCTCATCAGCGCCGGCACGACCACGGCGCAGAGCTACGGCGAGCTGTACGCCACGATGACGGCCGGCGCCAAGCGTGCGCAGACCGAGGACATGGCGTTCGGTGCTCCCACCGACGCGGTCGGCCTGACGGCGTACAGCTACGTCATCCAGGGCGACGACGGCGAGGGCGGCCGGAACCTCACCCGCGGCCTCGGTGGCCTGGCCATCCTGGGCGCGGGAGGCGCGGTGTTCGCGCTGCGTCGCCGCTTCATCTGATCCAGCAGCAACACGGAAGGGGCGCCGAGACATCGGCGCCCCTTCTGCTGTTGAACGACAAGGGCAGGGGTTCAGGCGGCGAGCACGAAGCGGGCGAAGGCACGTTCGAGGGGGCTGAGAGAAGTGTCGGCGCGCTCGAGTGTCGGGCTCCACTCGAGAGGGCGGGTGCCGTGCTGGTCGACGCGCGTCCAGTAGCCGTGCGGGGTGCGCCACAGGTAGACGCCCGGCACCGGCTGGTGGTGGCGCCATCCGCGGCCATGGGTCTTCACCCGGTGCCCGAACCGGGTCATCGGGCCGAGGTTCCCCGTCCGGGTTTGACCCGGGGGACCACCGCGGTCCGGCGACAGGTAGGCGATGGTGTGGTCCAGGTCCGGCTCGGCCTGGGTCTGGGTCTGGGAGAAGGGGAACACGCTCGTCGGCCTGCTCAGCCTGAGCGCCTCCCGCATCGCGGTGGGGATCTCGTGGGTGTCGACCGGGAGCTGGTCGCGCAGGTCGAGGACCGGGCGGACCGTCACCCGGCAGTGCCCCAGCAGGTCGCGCACCTGCTGGGCCGTCACCACCCCCACCGAGCCCGCGCCGCCGGTGCCGCCGCAGACGGCGACCCCGTGGCCGGTCCGCAGGGCCTCCTCGCTGATCCGCACGTAGAGCACCGCCTTCGGACGTAGCCGGTCCGGGTCGACGGGGAACGGCACCGGGCTGGCCACCGAAGGGCCGCCGCACGTCGGGCACTCCGGCCCGGTCGGATCGTCCGGCAGCGGCTCGTCGGGGTCGACCGGTGCGAGCGCGGCGTGCCGCTGCAGCATCGCGAGCGCCAGTGCGGGCTGGGCGAGGATCCCCAGCGCCTTGGAGCGGCGTACGTCGACCGGGTCGGTGTCGCCCTCGTCGGCGAGGCACGCCGCGATCCGGTCGCACGTCGCGACGAGGAAGATCACGTCGCTCGCGTTGGCCCGCACGATCAGGGTCTTCAACCTGAACTCGTCGGACTGGCCGGTGGTCACGAACCTGTCCAGAGCGCGCGCCAGGCGCCTGGCCTGCGCAGCCTCGGGGTCGGACTCGATGATCCGGGCCTCGACCAGCGCGGTGAACCGGGTCCAGGGCAGCGAGTCGACGTAGGGGGGTCACGGCAGCGTCGACCGCCCGGGCCTGGGACGGCGACAGGCCGGCGGCGCCGGTCAGCCGCGCGACCTTGCGGGCCTTCCACACCCGGCCCTTGCCGGCGCCCAACGCCGCCCACAAGGCGGGGTGCCGGTGGCGCAGGTCCAGCGCGTCCCGGATCAGGTGCTCCGCCCCGATCGGGCTGGTGCCGAGCAGCACCCCGAGCTGGGCACAGGCGAACTCGGCCACCAGCGGCGTGCCGTCCCCACCGCCGCGCTTGGCCCGCTCCATGCCGGCGAGCACCGGGCCGCTCCGGACCGGCACGGTGTGCTCGTCGTGCAGGTCCGCCCAGTGCGCAGCCAGGACGAGTTCGCGCCACTCCGCCTCCCGCAGGTCGGCCTGGGTGCCCGTGATCGCCCGACACGCCGTGTCGGCGTCCAGGTCAGCGATCCACGTGGTGTCGAACATGTGTTCGATTCTATCTCGTCCATGGGACTCCGTCGAGAGAGATTCCCGTTGTCCACAAGGGAATCCAGGTCAGCCCAGCGTCGCGCTGACGATCGCCGTACCCGGGACCAGGGCGCCGCGCTCCGGTCCCCAGCCGCCCCAGACCCGGTCGTGCCCGACGGGCCACTCCGGCTCGATCAGCCCGGTGATCCGGAACCCGGTCCGTGCGAGGTGCCCGACCCAGTCACCGAGCGTGCGGTGGTGCTCGGCGTAGGTGACCCGGCCCTCGTCGTCCTCCTCGACGTACGGCGTGCGGTCCCAGTAGGAGCTGGTGACCACCAGACCCTCGCGGCTGGGGTCGTCCGGCATCGTCCAGCGGACCGGGTGGGTGACCGAGAAGGCGAACCGGCCGCCCGGGCGGAGCACCCGCGCGGCCTCGCCGACGGCCCGTCCGGCGTCGGCCACGAACTGCAGCGCCCCGAACGCGGAGAACACCACGTCGAACGCGTCGTCGGGGAACGGCAGCGCGGTCGCCGTACCCGCCACCACCGGGAACCGGACGCCGGTCTCGTCGTCGATGCGCCGGGAGTGCTGGAGCTGACGGGTGCTGAGGTCGAGACCGACGGCCCGGGCCCCGTGGCTGGTCAGCCAGCGCGCGCACTGGCCGGCCCCGCAGCCGACCTCGAGCACCAGGCTGCCGGCGACGTCACCGAGCACCCGCGCGTCGCCCTCGTCGACCCCCCTCGGGGCACCAGATGAATCCCACGTCGCGGAGGAACTCCCCGTGGGTGGCTTGGTACTCGTCGGCGTAGGCGTCCCAGTCGCGACGGTTGGCGCGCTGGGTGTCTGCCTCCGAGACCGTACGACGGGCGGGCTGCATGCGCCGACGATAGTGCGTGCCCCGACTGGCAGCATCAGGGTCGTGGACGGCTACGGACTCCGGCCCCTCGCGGGTGGGCACAGCGGCGAGACGTTCCTCGCCGAGGCGGCGGGGGAGCGCACCGTGGTGCGGATCTACGCCGAGCGCGGCCGGGCGCGCGGGCCCGAGGCGCCGCACGTCGACGCTGCGGTCCTGGGGCTGGTGCGCGGGCTGCTGCCGGTGCCCGAGGTGCTCGACGTCCGCCGGCCCGACGCCACGACCGGTGCGCCCGGCCTGCTGGTCACCTCCTTCGTGCCGGGGGAGCGGCTCGACCTGCTGCTGCCGGGGCTCGACGAGACCTCGCGCGCGGCGGTCGGCCGCAGCGTCGGCGTCGTGCTCGGACGGCTGGCGATGATGCCCTTGCCGCGGCCCGGCCTGTTCGTCGACGGCGACCTCCGGGTCGAGCCGCTCCCGGCCGGCGACCTGGTGGACTTCGTGGAGGCGCACCGGCCCGGGTCCGCCCTCGAGCAGTGGGCCGACGCCGCGTACGACGGGCTGCTGCAGGTCGCGGACGCGGCCCAGCAGCTCCTGGACGCCGTACGGCGCACGTGCCTGGTGCACAGCGACCTGAACCCGAAGAACCTGCTGGTCGACCCGCGCACCCTCGCGGTCACCGGGGTGCTGGACTGGGAGTTCGCGCACGCCGGGATGCCGGTCACCGACCTGGGCAACCTGCTCCGGTTCGACCGCGACCCGGCGTTCGCGGGCGCGGTGCTGGCGACGTACACCGAGCACGTGGCCGACGCCCCCGACGACGTGCTGGACCTGGCCCGGGCGGCCGACCTGTACGCCCTGGTCGACCTCGCCGCCCGGCGGACGGACAACCCGGTCGCCGAGCGGGCGCACCGGCGGCTCGCCGCGATCGCCGCGAGCGGGGACCTGCACGCGGAGGACTGAGCGGTCCGGGTTGGACTCGGGTCGACGACCTTGCGTATCCTGTGGGATGCGCAGGGGTCTGCCGGAGTCTCAGACAGAGCAGGTTCTCGCTCGCTATCAGTCGATGGTCCCATTCGTCCGTCGGCGGTCCATGATCCATTGGTAGTGAAACCGGGCTTCTCGCGCGTCCGCACAACATCATCCATCCCAAGGAATCCGCTCCCCTATGACGATCACCCCCACTCTCTCGGACGCACCGCAGGTCGCGATCAACGACATCGGGTCCGAAGAGGACTTCCTCGCAGCCATCGACGCCACGATCAAGTACTTCAACGATGGCGACATCGTCGAGGGCACCATCGTGAAGGTCGACCGCGACGAGGTCCTGCTCGACATCGGCTACAAGACCGAGGGCGTCATCCCCTCGCGTGAGCTGTCGATCAAGCACGACGTCGACCCCTCCGAGGTCGTCGCCGTCGGCGACAAGGTCGAGGCCCTGGTCCTCCAGAAGGAGGACAAGGAAGGCCGCCTGATCCTGTCCAAGAAGCGCGCCCAGTACGAGCGCGCCTGGGGCACCATCGAGCAGGTCAAGGAAGAGGACGGCGTCGTCACCGGCACCGTCATCGAGGTCGTCAAGGGTGGTCTCATCCTGGACATCGGCCTCCGCGGCTTCCTGCCCGCCTCCCTCGTCGAGATGCGTCGCGTCCGCGACCTCCAGCCGTACGTCGGCAAGGAGCTCGAGGCGAAGATCATCGAGCTCGACAAGAACCGCAACAACGTCGTGCTCTCGCGTCGTGCGTGGCTCGAGCAGACCCAGTCCGAGGTGCGTCAGGGCTTCCTGACCCAGCTCCAGAAGGGTCAGATCCGCAAGGGCGTCGTCTCCTCCATCGTCAACTTCGGTGCGTTCGTGGACCTCGGCGGCGTCGACGGCCTGGTGCACGTCTCCGAGCTGTCGTGGAAGCACATCGACCACCCGAGCGAGGTCGTCGCCGTGGGCGACGAGGTCACCGTCGAGGTCCTCGACGTGGACATGGACCGCGAGCGTGTCTCCCTGTCGCTGAAGGCGACGCAGGAGGACCCGTGGCAGCACTTCGCCCGGACCCACCAGATCGGCCAGATCGTCCCGGGCAAGGTCACCAAGCTGGTGCCGTTCGGTTCGTTCGTGCGTGTCGAGGAGGGCATCGAGGGCCTGGTGCACATCTCCGAGCTCGCCGAGCGTCACGTCGAGATCCCCGAGCAGGTCGTCCAGGTCAACGACGACGTCATGGTCAAGATCATCGACATCGACCTCGAGCGTCGCCGGATCTCGCTGTCGCTCAAGCAGGCCAACGAGACCGCCACGGCCGCCGAGGGTGAGGAGTTCGACCCGACGCTGTACGGCATGACCGCGTCGTACGACGAGCAGGGCAACTACATCTACCCGGAGGGCTTCGACCCGGAGACCGGCGAGTGGCTCGAGGGGTTCGACGAGCAGCGCGGCATCTGGGAAGAGCAGTACGCCAAGGCGCACGCCCGCTGGGAGGCGCACGTCAAGCAGCAGGCCGAGGCCGCCAAGGCGGAGGTCGAGGCCGGCGAGGCGACGTCGTACTCCTCCGAGCAGCCGAGCACCAGCACCGGCAGCAGCAGCGACGACGGCGCGGGCAGCACCGAGGTCGCGGGCTCGCTCGCGTCCGACGAGGCGCTGCAGGCGCTCCGCGAGAAGCTCACGGGCGGCCAGGCCTGATCGGCTGACCCCCGCGGAAGCGGACTGAACGACCGGAAGGGCCCGGTCACCCGTGAGGGTGACCGGGCCCTTCTGCGTCCCCGAACGGGGTCAGGCGAAGTGGGAGTACCGCTCGAAGTCGTCGGCGGGGTGGCTGCGCGGCGGGGTGCGGTGCCGCAGCGAGACGCCGTCGTTGGCGACGAAGTGCACGAGCGCGAAGACCAGGTAGGCCGTGGCAAGGATGACGAAGACCGTCGCGAGGAAGGGAAGAATGTTCATGGCAGTAATCATGCTCGGCACCAGATCCTGCCACCAGTGGCAGCAATGACAGAGTGCATCGATTTCCTGCCAACCTTGTGGCATCCTGGTCCCATGCTCAGCAACGTGGCCGTCCTGGCCTTCGACGGCGTGGCCCCCTTCGAGCTCGGCGTGCTGCACGAGGCGTGGGGCTCCGACCGCTCCGACGAGGGCCTCCCGGTGCTCGACTTCGCGGTCTGCGCGCCCGGCGGTCGCCCGGTCACCACCGAGGCCGGGTTCGGCATCACCGTCGAGCACGACCTCGGCCGCGCCGAGGAGGCCGACCTGATCGCGGTGCCGGCCGGCGGCGGCGCCGACGTGCCCGACTGCGTCCTGGACACCCTCCGGGCCGGCCACGAGCGGGGGGCCCGGATCCTGTCGCTGTGCACCGGCGCCTTCGTGCTGGGCGAGGCCGGGCTGCTCGACGGTCGCTCCTGCACCACGCACTGGCGGCACAGCGACGAGCTGGCCCGCCGGTTCCCGCTCGCCCGGGTCGAGCCCGAGGTGCTGTACGTCGACGACGACCGCGTGCTCACCAGCGCCGGCACCGCCGCGGGCATCGACGCGTGCCTGTACCTCTGGCGCCAGGAGTTCGGCGCCGCGGCCGCGTCCACCGTCGCCCGCCGGATGGTCGTGCCGCCGCAGCGCGCGGGCGGCCAGGCGCAGTACATCCGCACCCCGGTGCCCGACTGCGACGCCGAGACGCTGGGTCCGCTGCTGGTCTGGATGACCACGCACCTGGACGAGCAGCACACCGTCGAGTCGCTCGCCCGCGACGCCAGCATGTCGCCGCGCACCTTCGCGCGCCGGTTCCGCGCCGAGACCGGGACCACCCCGCACGCCTGGATCACCAGCCAGCGGGTGCTGCGCGCCGAGGAGCTGCTGGAGACCACGGACCAGTCGGTGGACCGGATCGCCGAGGAGGTCGGCTTCGGCACCGCGGCGATGCTGCGCCACCACTTCACCAAGGCCCGCTCGGTCAGCCCGCAGCAGTACCGCCGGACCTTCAGCAGCCTGGACCAGCGTCGCGTGAGCTGAGCCGGACGGGGCACCGGGTCGAGGCCTGCCCGTGGGGACCCATCCGCGCCGAGGACGGCTTCGAACGTCCTACATGACCGATCCTGCTGACGGAGCAGGGCGTCGGAGGAGAGTCCTGTGTCTGAGTCACCGATGATCGAGTCGAGCGAGCACCCGATGGTGGTCAGCGCCATCGCCCGGCTGGCCACCCAGGGCGGCTGGGCGCGGATGCTCGCGGGCAAGCCGCTCGAGGACGAGCTGGACCTGAACGACGCCGAGCTGCTGGTCGCCGCGCAGGTGCTGCGCCGCAACCCCGACGACACCCTCGAGCCGGTCGACACCCACCCGTGGTACTTCGACCCGGTCTCGCTGGCCGGCGGTCTGGTCTCCTACCTGCGGCGGGCGCTCCGGCACGCCGAGGGGGGTACGGCGGGCTGGACCGCCGAGGACCTCGACATCGTCGTCGCCCAGGGCCGCGGCAGCGTGGCGGCCGCGACCGCCATCGGCGAGGGGATGCTGCCGCAGATGGCCGCGGCGCACGCGGCGTTCCTGGACGGCACCGCGCGCTTCCTGGACGTCGGGGTCGGGATCGGTGCGGTGTCCGGGCGGCTGTGCCAGATGTTCCCGGGGGTGACCGCGGTGGGCCTCGACGTGCTCGCCCCGGTCCTCGACGTGGCCCGGCGCGAGCTGTCGGACGCGGACCTGGCGCACCGGGTCGAGCTGCGGCTGCAGTCGGTGGCCGACCTGCACGACGTGGACGCGTTCGACCTCGCCTGGCTGCCGCAGGCGTTCATCCCGCGCGCGGACCTGGCCCGCGGGCTGCACGGGGTGTTCCGGGCGCTGCGCAGCGACCGCTGGGTGGTCTCGCCGGTGATGGCGGCGCCGGGGGAGGCCGACCCGTTCCAGCGGGCCGTGCACGCGCACGGCGCGCACCTGACCGGGGGCGGTCCGATCAGCGTCGAGGAGGTCACCGGGCTGATGGACGAGGCCGGGTTCGCCGACGTGCGCGCCCACGACCACGGCGGCCAGGTCGTGATGTGGGGCCGCCGGCCCTGAGGCCTTGACAGCGCGGCACCCGACGGGTTGTCTGGTCTAGGCCATTGGTTCACTCGTCTCGGGGTGTGTTCATCGTGCGATCGCGTCCGTCCGTCCTCGTCCTGCTGCTCGTCGCGGCCCTGTTGCCCCTCGGGGCGGTCCGCGCGGCCGCCGACCCGGCGCGCACCTGCCCGGTCGACCCGTCGGCCCCGGCCCGGCAGCTGCGCGCCGAGTGGATCGCCTCGGTGGCGAACATCGACTGGCCCTCCCGGCCGGGGCTGACCCCCGACCGGCAGCGCGCCGAGCTGCGCGGGCTCTACGACGACGCGGTCGACACCGGCCTGAACGCGGTCGTCGTCCAGGTCCGGCCGACCGCCGACACGTTCTGGCCCTCGCGCCTGGAGCCCTGGTCGACGTACCTCACGGGCACGCCGGGCCGCGACCCCGGCTACGACCCGCTGGCCTTCGCGGTCCGCGAGGCGCACGCGCGCAACCTGGAGTTCCACGCCTGGTTCAACCCCTACCGCGTCTCGATGGGCACCGACCGCGGCGCCCTCGCGCCGGGCAGCCCGGCCGCCCGGCACCCGGACTGGGTGAGGTCCTACGGCGGCAAGCTGTACTACGACCCGGGCCTGCCGCAGGTGCGGGCACTCACCGAGGACGTGATCCTCGAGGTGGTCCGCCGCTACGACGTGGACGCAGTGCACTTCGACGACTACTTCTACCCCTACCCGGTCGCCGGGCAGGCCTTCGACGACGACGCCACGTTCGCGGCGCACGGCGCGGGCTTCCCCGACACCGCGCAGGGCCGCGCCGACTGGCGACGGCACAACAACGACCTGCTGGTCTCCGACCTGGACCGGCGGGTGCACCGGGTCAAGCCGTGGGTGAAGCTGGGAGTGAGCCCGTTCGCGGTGTGGCGCAACCGGGCCACCGACCCGCGCGGCAGCGCGACGACCGCCGGCGCGCAGACCTACGACGACCTCTACGCCGACACCCGCAGGTGGGTGCGCCAGGAGTGGCTCGACTACATCGCCCCGCAGGTCTACTGGAACATCGGCTTCGCCCCGGCGGACTACGGCGTGCTCGTCCCCTGGTGGGCCGACCAGGTCCGCGGCACCGACGTGCAGCTCTACGTCGGCCAGGCGACGTACAAGGTGGGCACCTCGACCCAGGACCCCGCCTGGAGCGACCCGGCCGAGATGACCAGGCACCTCGCCTTCGACCGCACGGTGCCCGAGGTGGACGGCGACGTCTACTTCTCGGCCAAGGACGTCCGCGCCGACCGGCTCGGGCACATGGACCGGGTGCGGGCCGACCACTACCGGCACCCGGCGATCGTCCCGGTCACCGCCGGCGTCCCCGGCCGCGCCCCGCGGCCGGTCACCCACCTGACCGCCCGGCGCACGTCGGCCGGGGTGGCCGTGACCTGGCGCGGCACCGGCTCGTCGTACGCCGTCTACCGGGTCGCGGGACGCGCCGACCGCTGCACCACCGCCGACGCCACGCACCTGGTGGCCACCGTGCACGCCACCGGCCACGGCACGCAGAGGTCCCGGGGGCCGCAGAGGTACGTCGACCGGGCACCGGTCGCGGGCCGGGCCACCTACGTCGTCACCGCGCTGGACCGGGCCTACCGGGAGAGCCGGTCGCGTGCCACCCGCGGATGCTGTACGAATCGACCATGACCACCGTGCAGAACGGGCCGGGCTCGGCCAAGCAGGAGCTGCTGCGCGCGCGCCTGGAGGGGATGATCGCCGGGCTCGTCCCGGGGGAGCCGCTGCCCGCCGAGCGGGACCTCGCCCGGGACCTCGGGGTGGCCAGGATGACCCTGCGCCGCGCGGTCGACGGCCTCGTCGAGGAGAAGCGGCTGATCCGCCGGCGCGGGTCGGGGACCTTCGTCGCCGGCGCCAAGGTCAGCCAGCGCCTCGCGGCCACGTCGTTCTCCGCGGACATGCGGGCCCGCGGCCTGCGCCCCGGCAGCCACACCGTCGAGTCGCGGCGGTTCCCGGCCGGGATGATGCTCGCGGCGCTGCTCGACGTGCCGCCGCAGACCGACGTGCTGTTCGTGCGCCGGCTCCGGCTGGCCGACGACGTGCCGATGGCCCTGGAGGACCTGCACGTGCCGGCGACCGTCGCGCCCGGCCTGACGGGGGAGGACCTGGAGAGCGCGTCCTTCTACGACCTGCTGGCCCGGCGGTTCGACGACCCCGTGGTGGCCGGCACGCAGACCGTGGAGCCGGCGCTGGCCGGCGCCGACGAGGCCGCCCTGCTCGGCGTGCCCGAGGGGTCGCCGGTGTTCCTGTTCGAGCGCACCTCGCGGGTCCGCAGCGGCGGCGTGGCGGAGTTCGTGCGGTCGACGTACCGCGGGGACCGTTACCGGATCGTGGTGGACATCTTCCCGCCCGACGGCCCGGCCTCTTGACGCCGGTCGTTCCGGCCCCACAGAATCGACCATAGGTCTAGACCTCTGGTACAAAGCCCCGCCTCCACTCTCGGGACGCGGCACGGACGAAAGGGTGCGCACATGTTGGTGACCAGGAAGGCGGGACGGCTCGCGGTCGGTCTCGCCGCGTTGAGCCTCACGGTGGCGGCCTGCGGAGGGGGCTCCTCCGACAGCGGCGCGATCTCCGACTCCACGGGCAAGGTCGACGGGGCCGGCAAGTCGCTGTCGGTCTGGATCATGGAGGGCACCAACCCCGACGCCAAGCCGTTCTTCTCCGGTGTCTCGGCGGCCTTCAAGAAGGAGACCGGCGCGACGCTCGACGTGCAGTACGTCCCCTGGGCCGAGGCGCACGACAAGTTCGTGAACTCGATCGCCGGCGGCACCACCCCCGACGTCGCCGAGGTGGGCACCACCTGGACCCCCGAGTTCGCCGACGCGGGCGCGCTCGCCGACCTGTCCCCGGCGGTGAAGCAGGCCGGCCTCGACGGCGACCTGGTCCCCGGGCTGGTCGACGCCGGCACCGTGGACGGCAAGCTCTACGGCATGCCGTGGTACGCCGGCGTCCGCTCGGTGATCTACCGCACCGACGTGTTCGAGAAGGCCGGCGTGAAGCCGCCCACCACCTGGGACGAGCTGGTCGAGGTCGGCGACACGCTCAAGGCCAAGGACCCGAAGATGATCACGTTCCCGGTCGCCGGGGACAGCGAGTACGGCGTCTACCCGTTCATCTGGGGCAACCAGGGCAAGATCGCCGAGCAGGACGGCAGCTCCTGGAAGAGCGACATCAGCTCGAGCGAGGCCCGGAAGGGCATCGACTTCTACACCGGCCTGGCGACCGAGCACGGCTTCTCCAGCCCGGCGGCGACCACCTGGGACGAGGCGGACCTCTCCGACGCGTTCTCCCGCGGCGACGTGGCGATGATGATCGCCGGCAGCTGGACCCCGGGCGCGCTGGTCGAGGCGAACCCCGACCTCAAGGGCAAGATCGGCGCCTTCCCGATCCCCGGTCCCGACGGGGGAGTCGCCCCGTCGTTCCTCGGCGGCTCGCACCTCGGGGTCTTCGAGACCGCCAAGGACAAGGACCTCGCCTGGTCGTTCGTCAAGCTGATGAGCACCGGCACGTTCGCCCAGCAGTGGGGTGAGCAGTCCGGCTTCTTCCCGGGCACGAAGTCGCTGCTCGACCAGGTGCAGCAGGAGAACGACCCGGTCGTCGCGCCCTTCGCCACCCAGATGGTCGAGGGCGGCGCGAGCCTCCCGGTGACCCCGCTCTACGGCCAGGTCCAGGGCAAGAAGACCGTCTCGGCCATGCTCCAGTCGATCCTGTCCGGCAAGGCGTCGGTCGCCGACGCCACGGACAAGGCGGCCACGGAGATGGACGACATCTTCGCCAAGGGATGACGGCTACCGCGACGCCGCCGCGGCAGGCGCAGCCCGGGGGCCGGCACCCCCGGCCGCGCCGGTCGCGGCGGCCGGAGTCCGGCGGCCGGCTGACCCCCGGCTGGCTGCCCTGGCTGCTCCAGGCCCCGGCGCTGGTGGTGCTCGGCGGCCTGCTGCTCTACCCGCTCTACCGGGTCGGGGTCCTGGCCTTCGAGGACTTCGGGCTGCGCGAGCTGGTCACCGGCCAGTCGTCGTGGGTCGGGCTGGCGAACTTCCGCGAGGTGCTGACCGACCCGCTGCTGTGGAAGGTGGCGCTGCCGAACACCGTGGTCTTCGCCGCGGTCAACGTCACCCTCACGGTCACCCTGGGCACGCTGGTGGCGCTGCTGCTGGTCCGGCTGGGCCGCTGGGCGCGCGGCGTGCTGACCAGCGCGATCATGGTCGCCTGGGCGATGCCCGCGGTGACCGGCACCTACGTGTGGGTGTTCCTGTTCGACGCCCGCGACGGCGCGGTGATGCGGGCCCTCGGCGCCCTCGGCCTGATCGACCCGGCGGCGACCAACTGGTTCACCGAACGGCTGCCGTTCTACGGCATCGCCACCCTCAACGTCGTGCACCACGGCTTCCCGTTCGTGGCGGTCACCGTGCTGGCCGGGCTGATGACGCTGCCCAAGGACACCCTGGAGGCGGCCGCGCTCGACGGCGCCGGCGCCTGGAAGCGGTTCTGGCACGTCACCGTCCCGCTGCTCAAGCCGGTGTTCGCCGTGGTCACGATCCTCTCGACGATCTGGGACTTCAAGGTGTTCACGCAGATCTACCTGATGCCGGGCGGCTCCGGCACCAACCGCGACGTGCTGAACCTCGGCACCTGGTCCTACATCACGGCGATCTCGCAGAACCGCTACGGGCTCGGCGCCGCCATCGCGGTGCTGCTCACCCTGCTGCTGCTGGTGATCACGCTGGTCTACCTCCGCACCCTGTTCAAGCAGGACGAGCTGTGAGCCGCCCGACGGTGCGCTCCCGGGTCGGGCTGGGCCTCGGCTTCACCGCGGTCCTCGTCTTCAGCCTGTTCCCGGTCTTCGTGATGCTGTCGACGGCCGTCGACGCGCGCGCCAACGACGGCTCGCGCTCGCTGCTGCCGACCAGCCTCACCTGGGACAACTTCCGGTTCGTGCTCGACGAGGGCGGCTTCGCGACGTACCTGCGCAACTCGCTGGTGGTCGCGCTGTCCACGGTCGTGATCAGCGGGCTGCTGGCGCTGCTCGCCTCGGTGGCCGTCTCGCGGTTCCGGTTCCGGTTCCGCACCTCGGTGCTGGTGATGGTGCTCGTCGTGCAGATGGTCCCGCTCGAGGCGCTGGTGATCCCGCTGTTCATCCAGGCCAAGAACCTCGGGCTGCTCAACCACCTGTTCGGCCTGGTGGTGGTGTACGTCGCGTTCTCGCTGCCGTTCGCGATCTGGACGTTGCGCGGCTTCGTGTCGGCCGTGCCGCGCGAGCTCGAGGAGGCGGCGTACGTCGACGGCGCGTCCTGGCCGCGGATGTTCTGGTCGGTGCTGCTGCCGCTCGTCGCGCCGGGGCTGGTCGCCACCAGCGTGTTCTCGTTCATCACCGCCTGGAACGAGTTCGTCTTCGCGATCACCTTCATGAACGACCAGGGCTCCTACACGGTCGCCGTCGGCCTGCGGCAGTTCTTCACCCAGTACGGCACCAACTGGGGCGCGGTGATGGCGGGCTCCACGCTGATCACGCTGCCGGTGATGATCTTCTTCGTGATCGTGCAGCGCCGGCTGAGCGACGGCCTGGTGGCCGGCGCGGTGAAGGGATGAGCACCCGCCGCCTGGCGCTGTCGGTGCTGCTGCCCGGCTTCCTGGGCACGACCGTGCCGGGCTGGCTGGGCGAGCGGCTCGCCGAGGGCCTCGCGGGGGTCTGCCTGTTCGGGCAGAACGTCGGGTCCGCGGAGCAGGTCAGGGCGCTGACCGGGGACCTGCACGCGGTGCGCCACGGCGTGCTGGTCGCCTCCGACGAGGAGGGCGGGTCGGTGACCCGGCTGGACGCGCGCGCCGGGTCCCCGTGGCCCGGGCACGCGACGCTGGGTGCCCTGGACGACCCCGCGGCCACCTTCGAGGTGGCCGTCGGGCTGGGCGCGGCGGCCGCGGCCGCGGGCCTCGACCTGGTGCTGGCGCCGGTGCTCGACGTGAACAGCGAGCCGGACAACCCGGTGATCGGCGTGCGGTCGTTCGGGGCGACGCCCGACCTGGTGTCCCGGCACGGCGTCGCGTTCGTCACCGGCCTGGCCCGGGGCGGCGTCCTGGCCTGCGCCAAGCACTTCCCCGGCCACGGCGCCACCCGCACCGACTCCCACGTCGGGCTGCCCGTCGTCGACGTCGACCAGCGGACCTGGCGCGAGCGCGACCTCGCCCCGTTCGCCGCCGCGGTGCGGGCCGGGGTGCCCGCGGTGATGACCGCCCACGTCGTGGTCGGCGACGTCGACGACCGACCCGCGACGCTGTCCCCCCGCGTGCTCGGGGTGCTCCGCGAGGACCTCGGGTTCGCCGGCGTCGTGGTCAGCGACGCGCTCGACATGCGGGCGATCTCGGCCGGCGTCGGCCGCGGCGAGGGCGCCGTGCTCGCGCTGGCCGCCGGGGTCGACCTGCTCTGCGTCGGGAACCCCGAGTTCCCCGACCCCTACGACGACGAGGCCGCCGTCGAGGAGGTCGTCGCCGCCGTCGAGCGTGCGGTCGCCGACGGACGGCTGCCGGTGGCCCGGCTCGAGGAGGCCTCCGCGCGGGTCGCGGCGCTGGCGACGCGCGCCGCGGTCCCGGTCGCGCCCGCGGCGGCCGCGGACCTCGGCACCGCGGTGGCGGCGCGGGCCCTGCGGGTCTCCGGCGACGTACGGCTGGCGGACCGGGCCGTCGTGCTCGTCCCGCGTGCGGCGGTGTCCTACGCCGCCGGGCGGACCGACTCCGCGCTGGTGAGCGGGCTCCGCTCGGCCCGGCCCGGCTGGCCGGTGCACGACGTGCGCGACCCCGACGAGGCCCGCGCAGCGGCGTCGGGCGCCGGGCCCGACGCCGGGCTCGAGGTGCTGCTCGTCGTCGAGGGCCGCCCCGACCCGTCGTACGCCGCCGTCGTCGCGGCCGTGCTGGCCGACCACCCCCGGGCCGTCGTCGTGTACGGCGGCCTGCCCACCCCCCACGACGCAGGAGGACGCACCGTGCACACCCACGGCACCGGAGCCGCGACCGCGGCAGCCACCCTGGACCTGATCCTGGGGGAGCGATGACCGTCGTCGGCGTGGACCTGGGCAAGACCGGCTGCCGCGCGCAGGCCGTCGACGACGGCGTGGCCGGGCCCGTGGTCGAGGCCCCGGGCGCGGTCGGGCTGGCCGACCCGGGCGGTGCTGCCCAGGCGTTCGCGGCGGTGCGGGCCGCCGTGGGTCTGGCGACCGACGGCCGGGCACCCACCGCGGTGGTCGTCGGTGCCGCCGGTGCCGAGGCCGCGCCGGACGAGGCCGGCAGGCTCGCGCAGCGGCTCGCCGGGCTCTGGCCCGGCGCCGTGGTCGGCGTCGCGTCGGACTCGGTGACCGCGCACGCAGGCGCCCTCGGGGGTGCGCCCGGCACCGTGCTCGCGGTCGGCACCGGGTCGGTCGCCCTCGGGGTCTCCGGAGCCGGCCGGCGCACCCAGGTCGACGGCTGGGGGCCGTGGCTCGGCGACGACGGCAGCGGCGCCTGGATCGGCCGGGCCGCCCTGCGCGCGGTGCTGCGGGCCCGTGACGGTCGCGCGGAGCCGACGGCGCTGTCCGTCGCCGCGGTGGCCCGGTTCGGCGACCTCGACGTGCTGCCGCGGACCCTGCACGCGTCCGGGTCCTGGGCCCGGACCGCCGCAGCGTTCACCCCCCGACGTGGTCGCCCTGGCGGAGGCCGGCGACCCGGTCGCGGCCGGGATCCTCGACGACGCGGCCCGGCTGTGGACCGACCTGGTCTCCGGGGCCGCCGCCCCGCACGACGAGAAGCGGGTGGCCGTCGTCGGCGGCCTGGCCGCGGTCCCCGCCCTCGCGGACCGGTTCGCCGCCGCGCTCCCGGACCACCTGCTGCTCCAGGCCGCCGCCGGCACGCCGCTCGACGGCGCCGTGCTGCTCGCCGCGCGCACCGACCTCCCGCACGAGGCGTTCGTCCGACGGACCACCTCGGCCGACCGCGACGCCACCGCTCCCGCGGCCGGCCCGCGGACCGACGACGTCGACGTCCTCGCCACCGAGCAGGTCCGCGACGACCTGCGCGACCTGCACCGCCGCTCGCCGGCGGAGCTGGTCGACGTGCTCCTCGAGGCCGAGGGCACCGTGCCCGCGGCGCTCGCCGGCGCCGGTCGGGCGCTGGCCGACGCCGTCGCCGCGGCGGGCCGGGCGCTGCGCGACGGCGGCCGGCTGCTGTACGTCGGGGCCGGCACCCCCGGACGCCTCGCGGCCCTCGACGCCGCGGAGTGCCCGCCCACCTTCGGCACCGCACCGGACCGGGTGGTCGCGGTGCTCGCCGGCGGGCGGGACGCCGACCGCCGGGCCGTCGAGGGCGCCGAGGACGACGCCGGGGCCGGCGCCCGGGACCTGCTCGGGCTGGAGCCCGGTCCCGACGACGTGGTCGTCGCGATCAGCGCCTCGGGCCGGACCCCGTACGTCCTGGCCGCGCTGGACGCCGCCCGTGCCGCGGGCGCCACCACCGTCGCGGTCGTGAACAACGCCGGCAGCCCGGCTGCGGAGCGGGCGGACGTCGCGGTCGAGCTGCTCACCGGCGCCGAGGTGCTGGCCGGCTCCACCCGGCTCAAGGCCGGCACGTCGCAGAAGGTCGCGCTCAACACGATCTCCACCGGCGCGATGGTGGTCGCCGGCCGCACCTACGGCGCCTGGATGGTCGACGTGACCACCTCCAACGAGAAGCTCCGGCGTCGGGCCCGGCGGATCCTGCGGGAGGCCACCGGCTGCACCGACGCCGAGGCGCTGGCCGCGCTCGAGCACGCCGGCTGGAGCACCCGGGCGGCGCTGGCCGCCCTGCTGGGGGAGGTCGACGGATGATCGTCGTCTCCGTGGCCTCGGGCACCTCGGCCGACGGCCTGGACGTCGGCCTGGTGGACCTACGCCTCGCGGCGGGCGGTGACCTCGAGGTCACCGTCCTGGACACCCGCACCGAGCCCTGGCCGGACGGGCTGGCCGCCCGGCTGCTGGCCCTGCTCCCACCGGCGACGACGACCGCCGAGGAGGTCTGCCTCCTCGACTCCCTGGTCGGGCAGGCCGTCGGCGAGGCGGCCGCGCGCGCCGTACGACGGGCACCGGAGGGCCCGACACTGGTGGTCTCCCCGGGCCAGACCGTGCACCACGCCGTGCGCGACGGGCACTGCCTCGGCACGCTCCAGCTCGGCCAGCCCGCCTGGGTCGCGGAGGCCACCGGTCTGCCGGTCGTCTCCGACCTGCGGTCCCGTGACGTCGCGGCCGGCGGGCACGGCGCACCGCTGGCCGGCATCCTCGACGGGCTCTGGCTCGGCGGGCCGGGCGGGCCGCGCGCGGCCCTGAACCTCGGGGGCATCGCCAACGTCAGCGTGGTCGCCGAGGACGGCGGCACCCGCGCCTGGGACACCGGACCGGCCAACTGCCTGCTCGACCTGGCCGCGGCCCGGGCCACCGGCGGCCGGCTCGGCTACGACCGCGACGGTGCGCTCGCCGCCGGCGGCACCGTCCACCCCGCGCTGCTGGCCCGGCTGAGGGAGCACCCCTACCTGAGGTCCACGACGCCGGCCTCGACCGGCCGGGAGGTGTTCTCGGCCGGCTACCTCGACGCCGCGCTGGCGGCCTCGCCGTCGCTGCCCTGGGAGGACGTGCTGGCCACGCTGGTCGAGCTGACCGCCGTGAGCGTCGCCGAGGCGGTCCTCCCGCACGCCCCCACCGAGGTCGTCGCGTCCGGCGGAGGCACCGCCAACCCGGTGCTGATGGGCGCGCTCGCCGGTAGGCTCGGAGCCGTCCCGCTGCTCACCAGCGACGACCGCGGACTGCCGTCGGACGGCAAGGAGTCCGTGCTCTGGGCGCTGCTCGGTTTCCTGACCTGGCACGGCGTCCCGGTCGCCACCGGCGAGCGCCGCCCGCGGGTGCTCGGCCGGCTCAGCCCCGGCGACGAGCCGCTCCGCCTGCCCGCCCCGGTGCCCGCTCCGCGGAGACTGCGGGTCACCACGAAGGAGCTGGTCCGATGACCACCCGCCGCCTCGGCGTGAGCGCCGCCCTCGTCGACGGCCGGCTGCTGCCCGGCGACGTCGAGGTGGTCGACGGTGCCGTCGGCCGGGTCGGGCTGCCCCCGGCGCCCGGCGGTCGGCTCGCCGCACCCGGCTACGTCGACCTCCAGGTCAACGGCTTCGCCGGCGTCGACGTGATGACGGCCGACGCGCCCGCCCTGCACGAGCTCGGACACGCGCTGACGGCGTACGGCGTCACCGCCTGGCTGCCCACGCTGATCACCGCGCCCGCGGCCCGCACCGAGGACGCCCTGCGGGTCCTCGGCCGGGTCCTGGAGGACGCGGCGCCGCCCGGGACGGCGCGGCCCCTCGGCGTGCACCTGGAGGGCCCGTTCCTCAGCCCGCACCGGCTCGGCACCCACCCGGCCGAGCACCGGCAGGACCCCGACCCTGGCGCGCTGCGCGGCTGGCGCAAGCTCGCGCCCGTCGTCGCGGTCACCCTCGCCCCGGAGCTGCCCGGAGCCCTGGAGATGGTCGCCGCGCTCGGCGCCGACGGGGTGCTGGTCTCCCTCGGCCACTCCGACGCCACCGCCGAGCAGGCGCACGCGGCGTACGACGCCGGGGCCCGGTCCGCGACGCACCTGTTCAACGCGATGAGCCCGCTGGCACACCGGGCCCCCGGACTGCCGGGCGCCGCCCTCGCCCGGCCGGACGTCACCGTCCAGCTGATCCTGGACGGCCACCACCTGGCCGACGACGTGGTCCACCTGGTCTGGCAGGCCGCACGCGGCCGGGTCGTGCTGGTCACCGACGCGACCGAGGCGGCCGCCCGCGAGGAGGGGGAGTACGCCATCGCCGGGGTGCCCGTCGAGGTCCGGGCCGGCGCGGTCCGCAACGACCGCGGCGACCTGGCCGGCAGCGCGCTGACCCTCGACCGGGCGGTCCGGAACGCCTGCGCCCTGGGCCTGGACCTCGCCGAGGTGCTCACCGCCGCGACCGAGGCGCCGGCCGCGCTGCTCGGCCGCGACGACCTCGGCCGGCTGCACCCCGGTGCCCGCGCCGACGTGGTGGTGCTCGAGGACGACCTCACCGTCCGGGAGACCTGGCTCGACGGGGAGCCGGTCCGGTGAGCCGGCTCAGCGAGGAGACGCAGGAGCAGCCCGAGGTCGCGGCCCGGCTGCTGGAGCAGGTCCGTCCCCGGCTCGGCGACCTGGGGGCGCTGCTCCGCTCGCGCGGCACCCGGCAGGTGCTGCTGGTCGCGCGCGGGTCCTCGGACAACGCCGCCCGCTACGCGCAGTACCTCTGGCAGGCGGTCGCCGGGGTGCCGGTCGCGCTGGCCACCCCGAGCCTGACCACGGTCTACGGCCGGGCCCCGGACCTGGCCGACCACGCCGTGGTGGCGATCTCCCAGTCCGGCCGCTCCCCGGACGTGGTCGCGGTCGTCGAGGAGGCGCGGGCGGCGGGCCGGCCGACGCTGGCCGTCACCAACGACCCCGGCTCACCGCTGGCCCGGGCCGCCGAGCAGGTCCTCGACCTCGACGCCGGGCCCGAGCGCTCGGTGGCGGCCACCAAGACCTACACCGCCTCGCTGCTCGCGGTCGCGCTGCTCTCGGTGGCGCTGGAGGAGGGCGGCCCCTCCGGGCGACGGGCCCGCGACCTCGACCGGGTGCCCGACGCGCTGCGGGCGGCGGTCGCCGGCAGCACCGGGCTGGAGGAGGCCGCCGCCCTGCTGGTCGGGCACGACCGCGGGGTCTGCGTCGGGCGCGGGCTGCACCTGTCCACCGCGCACGAGACCGCCCTGAAGCTGACCGAGCTGACCGGCAGCCTGGTCGCGCCGTACTCCCCGGCGGACCTGATGCACGGCCCCGTGGGCGCGGTCGGCCCCGGTGTGCCGACCGTGCTGGTCGCCCCGCCCGAGCAGGCGACCGCCTCGGTGCTGGAGATCGTCCCCGACCTGCTCCGCCGGGGGGCGCCGGTGGTGCTGGTGGGCGCCGACGAGGTGCCGGCCGGGTGCCTGCCCGTCGGGCTGCCGCCGGAGGCCGCGCTGCCCGGCTGGCTGACGCCGCTCACCGCGGTGGTCCCGGGCCAGCTGCTGGCCCGCCGGGTGGCCGAGCTGCGCGGCGTCGACGTGGACCGGCCGGGCGACCTGTCCAAGGTGACGCTCACCCGGTGAGCGGCGGCTGGGATACTCACCGGATGCGCGTGGGACTGACCGGCGGAGTCGCCTCGGGGAAGAGCACCGTGGCCGCGATCCTGGCCGGGCTGGGGGCGGTGGTCGTCGACGCCGACCTGCTGGCCCGCGAGGTGGTCGAGCCCGGTACGCCGGGACTGGCCGCCGTCGTGGAGGCCTTCGGGCCCGGGGTGCTCGCCGACGACGGCTCGCTGGACCGGCCCGCGCTCGGTGCCGTGGTGTTCGCCGACCCGGACGCCCGCCGGCGCCTGGAGGCGATCCTGCACCCGCTGATCCGGGCCCGCGGCGCCGAGCTGGAGGCGGCCGCGCCGGCGGGCACGGTGGTCGTGCACGACATCCCGCTGCTGGCCGAGACGGGCCAGGCCGAGCGGTTCGAGGCGGTGCTCGTGGTCGACGTACCGGTGGAGACGCAGGTGCAGAGGATGGTCGCCGACCGGGGGATGAGCCGGGCGGACGCGCTCGCCCGGGTCGCGGCGCAGGCCACCCGCGAGGAGCGGCTGGCGGTGGCGACGCACGTCGTGGAGAACACCGGGACGCGCGAAGACCTCCGTGAGCGGGTCACGGAGGTCTTCGACTCGCTGGTCTCGACGGGTCCGACCGGGCGCTGAACGGGCCTGCCTGCGACGGCCGACCTCCCCAGCTCCGACGGACGAACCCGTCGAGCGGTCAGGGGCGCCGCCCTCAGGCGGCCAGGTCGGGGTCGGCCAGCGTGCGCAGCTTCTGCAGCGCCTCCCGCTCGAGCTGGCGCACCCGCTCGGCGGAGATGCCGTGCTTGGCGCCGATGTCGGCGAGCTTGTGCTGACGCCCGTCGACCAGGCCGTAGCGCGACCGGATGATGTCGGCCGCCCGGTCGTCGAGGAGCTCGACCAGGTGCCCGAGGCGGTCCCGCGACTCGACGTCCAGGAACGTGCTGTCCGGGCCCGGCGCGGTCTCCTGGGCGATCAGGTCGCCCAGCGAGGTGTCGCCGTCCTCGTCCACCGGGGTGTCCAGGCTGACGTGCTCGCGGCCCCACGACATCAGGTCCAGGACCCGGTCGATGGCCATGTCCAGCTCGAGGGCGATCTCCTCAGGCTCGGGGTCACGGCCGAGCTGCCGCTCCAGGGTGCGGCGCGCGGCGCCGACCTGGTTGAGCTCCTCGACGACGTGCACGGGCAGCCGGACGACCCGGGCCTGCTGCGCGATCCCGCGGGTGATCGCCTGGCGCACCCACCAGGTGGCGTAGGTGGAGAACTTGTAGCCCTTGGCGTAGTCGAACTTCTCGACCGCGCGGATCAGGCCGGTGTTGCCCTCCTGGACCAGGTCCAGCATCGGCATCTGGGAACGGCCGTACTTGCGGGCGATGGAGACCACCAGCCGGAGGTTCGCCTCGATGAACCGCTGGATGGCGCGCTGGCCCTCCTCGGCCAGCCAGACGAGCTCGTCCTCGGTCGCGTACTTCGGGGCCCCGCCCTTCTTGCGGCCGACGCGGCCCTCGGCGAGGAGGTGCTCGGCCAGGAGCCCCGCCTCGATGGTCTTGCTGAGCTCGACCTCGGTGATGGCGTCGAGCAGGGGAGTGCGTGCGATCTCGTCGAGGTACATGCCGACGCTGTCGCGTCCCTCGATCTCACGCGAAGCGGTGCGAGTCGTTGCCACGGTGCGTGCCGTCCCTTCCTATGGGGCCAAAGACATACCCAACGGAGTGCCCTTGTATTCACCACAACGACGAACGCGTGTTCGAGATTCCCGAGTTCTGCGAACGTTCACTCGTGCGGATCGCTACATCCGGTACGACGTACGAGGGCCGGAGGAAGTTGCCGGTCAGCCTGAGAACTCAGCCAGTTCTCAGGCTGTGGACGCCCGGTCGAGCCGGTCGAGCACCCACGCGAGCGTGAACGCGCGGTCCCGCCAGGCGTTGTGCCGGCCGCTGACGCCGCCGTGCCCGGCCGACATCTTGGTCTTCAGCAGCACGTCGTCGGTGCCGCCGGAGGCCGCGCTCACGGTCTCCCGCAGCCGGGCGACCCACTTGGCGGGCTCGACGTAGAGCACCCGGGTGTCGTTGATGGACGTCTCGGCCAGGATCGCCGGGTAGCGCTGGTCGGTGACGTTCTCGTAGGGGGAGTAGGCCTTCATGTAGGCGTAGACCTCGGGGTCCTCGATCGGGTTGCCCCATTCCTCCCACTCCACGGCGGTCAGCGGCAGCGACGCGTCCAGGATCGAGGTGAGCGGGTCGACGAACGGGACCTCGGCCACCACCGCGGTGAACGCGTCCGGGTCGGTGTTGGCGACCGCCCCCATCAGCAGGCCGCCGGCGCTGCCGCCCTCGGCCACCAGCCGGTCCGCCGACGTCCAGCCGGTCGCGACCAGGTGCCGCGCGCAGGCCACGAAGTCGGTGAACGTGTTCGTCTTGTGCAGCAGCTTGCCGTCGTCGTACCACTGGCGGCCCATCTCGCCGCCGCCGCGCACGTGCGCGATCGCGAAGCCGACGCCCCGGTCGAGCATCGAGAGCCGGGCGATCGAGAACCACGGGTCGATGGAGGCCTCGTAGGAGCCGTAGCCGTAGATCACCATCGGCTGCGAGCCGTCCCGCGGCGCGTCCGCCGGTACGACGATCGAGATCGGCACCTGCGTCCCGTCGGGAGCCGTCGCCCACTCACGGGCCTGCACGTAGCGGCTCGGGTCGAAGTCGCCGAGGACCGGTGTGCGCTTGAGCAGCGTGAGCTCGCGCTTGCCGAGGTCGAAGTCGTAGACCGACGGCGGCTCGGTCATCGTGGTGTAGCCGAGCCGGACGGTGGGCTGCTCGAACTCGGGGTTCCCGCTCGCGCCGACGGTGTGCACCGGCTCGTCGAACCCGACCAGGAAGTCCTCGCCCAGGCCGTGGGGCGCGGTGTCGTCGAGCAGCACCAGCCGCAGCTGGGTCAGCCCCTCGCCGCGCTGGCTGAGCACCAGGTGGGTCGCGAACGCGTCGACGTCCTCGAGCCGGACCTCGGGGTCGTAGGGCAGCAGCGGCTCCCACTGCTCGTGCGAGGTCGCGTCGACCGGCGCCTGCGCGAGCGTGTAGTTCTCGGCGCCGTCGTTGTGCAGGACCAGCAGGCAGTCCTCCCCCTTGAGGACGGCGTGCTCCAGGGAGTACTCCACGCCCTGGCGGCGCGGGGCGACGACGCGGAACTCCCCGGTAGGGTCGTCGGCGTCGAGGACAGCCCACTCGGCCGTCGTCTTGGAGTGCGAGGCGATGAACAGGAACCGGTCGCTGCGGGTCCGGCCCACGCCGATGCCGAAGCGCTCGTCGGTCTCGTGGCGGACCACGACGTCGTCGGCGACCGGCGTGCCGAGCACGTGGCGCCACACCTTGTCGGGCCGCCAGGCCTCGTCGACCGTGGAGTAGAAGAGCGTCGTGCCGCGGCGGTCCCAGGTGGCGCCGCCCAGCGTGCCGGGCACCTCGTCGGGCAGCAGCTCGCCGGTGCGGAGGTCCTTGACCTGCAGCAGGAAGCGCTCGTCGCCGACGGTGTCGGTGCTGTAGGCCAGCAGGTTCCCGTCCGGGCTGACCGACAGGCCGCCGAGCGAGAAGAAGTCGTGCCCCTCGGCCAGGGCGTCCGCGTCGACGAGCACCTGCTCGCCGGGGATCTCCACGTCGGCCGAGAGCGTCGGCGGGGTCCAGTCGTCGGGCCCGCTCACCGGGCAGCGGCAGCTCGCGCCGTACTGCTTGTCCTCGTGCGAGCGGCCGTAGTACCACCACGAGCCCATCCGGTAGGGCACCGACAGGTCGGTCTCCTGGGTGCGCGAGCGGATCTCGGAGAAGATCGCCTCCCGCAGCCCGGCGAGGTGCGCCGTGCGCTGCTCGGTCCACGCGTTCTCGGCCTCGAGGTGGGCGACCACCTCGGGCGACTCCTTCTCGCGCAGCCACTCGTAGTCGTCGACGAAGGTGTCGCCGTGGTGGGTGCGCTCGGTGGGGACGCGTCGTGCGGTCGGGGGAGCCAGCTCGTCAGACATGTCAGGGAGCCTATTCCGCCAGTCGTGGGGGCCACCGCCCGGACCGGAGGTGGGTCACCCCTCGGGGTCGTCCTCGGGGTCGTCGAAGCGGTCCCCGGCCGCCGGCGCGAGCGCGGGGTCGTCCATCCGGAACGTGCGCACCGGCCCTGGGCCGGTCCCGGCGGTCTCGAAGCGCACCGTCACCCGGCCGACGCCCGAGCCCCAGACCCAGCCGGCGCCGTGCTCGGCGTGCACCACGTCCATCCCGGGCGCCCAGGGCCGCGAGCGGGTCACCGCCGCGAGCGCGTCGGCGGGCAGCGGCTCCAGGGTGCTCCCCGCCCCGGCCTGCTCGGTGTCCTCGTAGTCGGCGAACAGGTCCTCCTGGATCCAGTCCGCCAGGCCGGAGACGCCCACGCCCAGCAGCCGGACGCCGCCGGAGGTGTCCACCTCGCCGAGCAGGCTCCGGGCCAGCCGGGCGACCACCCGGGTGTCGTCGGTCGGGGCCGGCAGCGTCGAGGAGCGCGTGTGGGTCGTGAAGTCGTGCAGCCGGATCTTCACGGTCACCGTCCGGCCGGAGAGCCGGGCCTTGCGCAGCCGCTCCGCGACCTGGGTGGCCTGCCGCTCCACGAGCCCCTCCAGCAGCCGCCTGTCCACCAGGTCGGTGTCGTAGGTCCCCTCGACGCTCACCGACTTGGTCTCGCGTTCGGCCACCACCGGCCGGTCGTCGTCGGCCCGGGCCATCCGGTACAGCGACGTGCCGTGCGCCTGCCCCACGACCCGGACCAGCTCGTCGGCGGGGACGTCCTCCAGGTCCTGCACCGTGTGCACGCCGGCCCGGCGCAGCCGCTCGGCGGTGGCCGGCCCGACGCCCGGGATCACCCCGACGCTCATCGGGCGCAGCAGGTCCCGCTCGGTCCCGGGAGGGACGACGACCAGGCCGTCCGGCTTGTCGAGGTCGCTGGCGATCTTCGCGACCAGCTTGGACGTCGCGACGCCGACCGACCCGCACAGCCCGCCGGTCACCTCGGCGACGTCGGCCTTCAGCCGCTCGGCCACCGCGGTCACGCCCGCCACGGACAGGTCGTCCAGGCCGGCCGCGGCGAGGTCCACGAACGCCTCGTCGAGGGACAGCGGCTCGACCAGCGGGGAGAGCCCGCGGAGCAGCTCCATCACCCGCCGGCTGGTCTGGCGGTAGGCGTCGAAGCGCCCCGTCAGGTACGCCGCGTGGGGGCACCGGGCCCGGGCCTCGCGGGTCGACATCGCCGAGCGGACCCCGAAGACCCGCGCCTCGTAGGACGCGGTGGCGACCACGCCGCGGCCCCCGACCCCGCCGACGACGACGGGCTTGCCGCGCAGCGACGGCTTGTCGCGCTGCTCCACGGCGGCGAAGAACGCGTCCAGGTCGACGTGGAGGATCGTCGGGTCGGAGCGCACGTGCCCATGATGCCCGGCGCGTCCCCGGGGCCGGATACCGTCCACCGCTCCGGGCGGCGGGTGGTCGTGCACAGCCCCCGAACCGGCCCTGCCGGTGGACCGCTCCTGCGAGCAGGGTCGGGCCATGACAGAGATCCAGCCCGGGCCGGCCGCGGTGCACGCCTCCGGTCCCACCGACCTCCTCGCGCTCGTCCCGGGGTTCCTCGGCTTCCACCCCTCCGACTCCGTCGTGCTGCTCACCCTCGGGGACGCGCCGACGCCCTTCCACGCCCGCGTCGACCTGCCCGACGGCCGGGTCGCGCTCGAGGAGCTCACCGACTACCTCGCGCGGGTCGCCGAGCGGCACGGCGCCCGCACCCTGGCCGTCCTCGTCTACACCGACGACGCCGGGCTGGCCGAGGACGTCGTGGAGGACCTCGCGGGCCGGCTGGGGCGGCGCGGCGGCGACGTGCTGTGCGCGGTCCGCGCCGACGGCGGGCGCTGGTGGGCCCTGGGCCCGGCCGGCGGGGGACCGGGCACGCCCTACGACCTGGCGCTGCACCCGCTCACCGTGCAGGCCGTGGTGGACGGGACCGTCGTGCTGGGCAGCCGCCGTGAGCTGGTCGACAGCCTGCGCGCCGACCCGGCCGGCACCGCGGAGGTGCAGTCCCGGGTGGTGGCCGCGGCCGGGCGACTGGCGTCGGCGACCCGGGCGCAGCTGGTCGTCGAGGGCCGCTGGGTCGGGCGCCGGGTCCGGCGCGCGCTGTGCGACGGGCTCCGGCTCGACGCCGACGACGTGGCCCGGCTGCTGCTCCTGCTGGGCACCTCCACCGAGCTGCGCGACGTCGCCTGGGCCGAGATGACCCACGCCAACGCGCGGGACCACGTGGACCTGTGGCGGGACGTCGTACGACGGGCGCCGGTGAGGCTGCGCGCGGACCCGGCCGCGCTGCTCGGCTTCGCGGCCTGGCTCTCCGGCCACGGTGCGCTCGCCTGGTGCGCGGTCGAGCTGGCCCAGGAGTCGGACCCGGACCACGGCCTGGCCGCGCTGCTCACCTCGGCCCTGTCCGCCGCGGTGCCGCCGACCGCCTGGGAGCCGTTCGGACGGGACGGGCTCTCGCTGTTCCGGCCCTGACCCCTTCGGGAGATGTCCGATCATGTCGGCTAGGTGGGCTGATGACACCCCATCGCGCCCTTTCGGATGGTGTGGATGACCTATAGCGGGTAACCGGAAGGACCGTCAGAATCAGTCTGGACCGTCGGTGGGGACCGGGACGGTCCGGACGCCCTGCGGGGCGTGGGGACCTGGGGACATGGGGACATGGGGACATGGGGTGCGTCGTGACGCAAGTGGCTGAGGTGCGAGAACCGTCCGACGCGTCGAGGGTGCGCGTCCAGCGGGTGCTGATAGCAGACGACCAGCGGACGTTCGCGGACCTCCTGGAGCACGCGCTTTCGTCCCAGGAGCGCCTGGAGTGCGCCGGGGTGGTCGGCTCCACGGCGGCCGCGGTGGCGTTCGTGGCGTCCGACGAGCCCGACCTGGTGATCATGGACGTCCACTTCGCCGGGGAGACCCGCGACGGGATCGACGCGACCGCGCAGATCAAACGGCTGCGACCGGCCACCGACGTGGTGCTGCTGACCGGCCACGCGGACCGCACCGTGCTGCGCCGGGCCGCGGAGGCGGGGGCCTGCGCGGTGATGCCCAAGGACGGCTCGCTGCCGGACCTGCTCGGCGCCCTCCTCGGCGTCCGGGACGGCGGCCTCGTGGTGCACCCCCGGCTGCTGCAGTCCCTGATGCGCGAGCCGTCCGAGGTGCCCCGGCAGCGGCCGCGGCTCAGCGGTCGCGAGGTCGAGGTGCTCTCGATGCTGGCGATCGGCCTGGACGTGCGGTCGATCTCCGAGCACCTCGGCATCTCGCTGAACACCTGCCGCGGCTACGTCAAGGGCCTGCTGAGCAAGCTGCAGGCGCACTCCCAGCTCGAGGCGGTCGTGATAGCCCGGCGCGACGGCCTGCTCGACGCGGAACCGACCTGGCAGAGCTGACTTGTTCGGCAAGGTCCGGCAGCCGCGCTCGGTCCTCGCGCGGGCGGTCCGCCGATTCGTCTGGGCGACCCTGCTGGCGATGGTCGTGCTCGGGCTGGGGACCGTGATGATGAGCCGCCAGATCGCCCGGGAGGAGGCGCTGCGCGACGCCCAGGTGTCGGCCTCGGGCATCGCGCGCGGCCTGGTGTCCCCGCAGCTCGACGCCGGCTTCCGGAGCGGTCGGCCCGAGGGCCGGGAGCCGCTCTCCACGGTGCTGGAGCGCCGGATGCGGGACGGGGCGATCGTGCACCTGAAGATCTGGGACGCCACCGGGCGCGTCCTGTGGTCCGACGACACGGACCAGGTCGGTCGGCGGTTCGTGCTCCCGGCGGCGGTGCGTGAGCTGGTCGGCACCGGCGGGTCCGTCGCCGAGCTGGACGACTCCGACCGTCCCGAGAGCGGTGGCGAGGAGCCGTTCGAGGGCGAGCTGCTGGAGGTGTACGTCGGTGCGCACGGCGCCGACGGCGCGCCGTTCGTCCTGGAGACGTACACCTCGCAGCGGCGGTTGGCCGTGAACACCCAGGTGATCTTCGGCGAGCTGGTCCCGATCGGGCTCGTCGCCCTGCTGCTGTTCTCGCTCGTCACGCTGCCGCTCGCGGTGTCCCTGGCACGGCACGTGGACCGCGGTCACCGGCACCGGGCCGAGCTCCTGCGCAGGTCGCTGGCCGCGTGGTCGCACGAGCGGCGCCGGATCGCCGGCGACCTGCACGACGGGGTGGTGCAGGACCTCGCGGCGGTCGGCTACGCCCTGCCGTCGGTGCTCGCGTCCCTGCCGCCGGAGGCACGGCAGGCCCGGGCGATCGGCGAGGAGCTGTCGGCGGTCGTCGTGGAGTCGATCACCTGGCTGCGGGCCCTGATGGGCGACCTGCTCCCCACCGACGTCGACGCCGGGCTGGTGTCGTCCCTCGACGCCCTGGCGTCCACGACCAGGGAGCAGGGCGTCGAGGTCAGCCTCGACGTCTCGGCCTCGCTCCGGCTGGACCCGGAGACCGAGCGCCTGGTGCACCGCGTCGTGCGCGAGGGCCTGCGCAACGTCGTCAAGCACGCCGACGCCCGCACCGTGGAGGTGTCGGTGCGGCCCTACGGGACCAAGGTGGAGGTCCGGGTGGCCGACGACGGGCGCGGCCCGGACGGACCGGCCGGCGACGCGGACCGGCACGTCGGCCTGGAGCTGCTGGGCGGGACGGTGCGCGAGGTCGGCGGCGACCTCACGCTGGGCGGGCGCGAGGGCGGGGGTGCGCTGCTCCGGGCCGTGCTGCCGCCGCGGCTGAGCGGCTGATGTCGTCCCGCTGCCCCCACGGCTAGGCTCACCGCCATGGGCGAAGAGGTGGCACAGCAGGAGTTCACCCGCGAGGACCGGACGCGATACCGCGAGAAGGTGCGCAGGTGCCTCGACGTGTTCGCGCGGATGCTGCGCGAGTCGCGCTTCGACGCGGACTCACCGATGACCGGGATGGAGATCGAGCTCAACCTCGTCGACCACCTCGGTGACCCGGCGCTCAAGAACCACGAGGCCCTCGAGGCGATCGCCGACCCGGACTTCCAGACCGAGCTCGGCCAGTTCAACCTCGAGATCAACGTGCCGCCCAAGCAGCTCCGGGACCGCGGCTTCACCGAGTTCGAGGACGGCGTGCGCGCCAGCCTCAACGACGCCGAGACCAAGGCCAGCGAGGTCGGCGCGCACATGGTGATGATCGGCATCCTCCCGACGCTGTCCGCCGGCCACATGAGCCCGGACTCGCTGACCGCGAACCCCCGCTACCAGCTGCTCAGCGACCAGATCCTCGCCGCCCGGGGCGAGGACATCGTGATCGACATCGCCGGTCCCGAGCACCTGCGCACGACCGCGGACTCGATCGTCCCCGAGGCCGCCTGCACCAGCACCCAGCTGCACATCCAGGTCAGCCCGGAGGACTTCTCGGCCTACTGGAACGCCTCCCAGGCGATCGCCGGCGTGCAGCTCGCGCTCGGCGCGAACTCGCCGTTCCTGCTCGGTCGCGAGCTGTGGCAGGAGACACGGGTGCCGCTGTTCGAGCAGGCCACCGACACCCGCAGCGAGGAGCTCAAGGCGCAGGGCGTCCGGCCGCGGGTCTGGTTCGGCGAGCGCTGGATCAACTCGATCTTCGACCTCTTCGAGGAGAACGTCCGCTACTTCCCGGCGCTGCTGCCGGTGATCGAGGACGAGGACCCGCTCGACGAGCTGGAGTCCGGCCGCACCCCGTCGCTGGCCGAGCTGCGGCTGCACAACGGCACGATCTACCGGTGGAACCGGCCGGTCTACGACGTCGTGGACGGCGTCCCCCACCTGCGCGTCGAGAACCGCGTGCTGCCCGCCGGCCCGACGGTGGCCGACACGATGGCGAACGCCGCCTTCTACTTCGGCCTGGTCCGCGCGCTCGCCGAGCACGAGCGGCCGCTGTGGTCGCAGATGTCGTTCAGCGCCGCCGAGGAGAACTTCCACGTCGCGGCCCGGCAGGGCATCGAGGCGAAGGTGTACTGGCCGGGCCTCGGCCAGGTGCCGGCCACCGAGCTCGTCGTACGACGGCTGCTGCCGCTGGCGAGGGCCGGGCTGGACTCGTGGGGAGTCATGCCCGAGGAGAGCGAGCGGCTGCTGGGGATCATCGAGCAGCGCTGCATCGTCGGCCAGAACGGCGCCTCCTGGTTCGCCGCCCGGTTCGCCACCCGGGTCGCCGAGCACGACGGTGACCGGCTCGCCGCGCTGCGCGGCACGCTCAACGAGTACCGCGAGCACATGCACACCAACGACCCGGTGCACACCTGGGAGTAGTCACAGGCGCAGCCGCTTCCAGACCCGGCTCTCGCCGGTGCGGACGTCGCGCCAGCCGGTCCGGGTGAGCGCGAAGAACCCCTCGAGCGGGCGGCCGTGCATCCCGAACGCCGTACCGGCGGCGGCCAGCCACTGCAGGTCCAGGTCGTGCGGCTCGGGGGTGCCGGGCCGCGCCAGCCACGCGGTGCACCACTGCCCGGGGGCGTCCTCGAGCAGCGCGGACAGCATGTCGGCGCGCAGCGCCGCGTCGACGGCGGGCAGGTCCTGGGCCCGGACCACGAACGAGTCCCGGTCGCCGCCGAGGACGCCGACGTGCACCGACACGTCGAAGACGCGGCGGCTCTCACGGGCCCGGAACCGGCCCACCTCGGTGCGCAGCAGCGCCCGCCGGTCGACGGCGGGGGAGCGGGTCGGGTCCATGGCCGACAGCATGCCTGCGCCCGCCGGGCGGGGCCCGTCCTCGTCCACAGGCGCGCGGGAGCGGCGGCCTGCGCTACCGTCACTCGTGACCTGCAGGTGCGGGTCCGGTCGAGATGTCCGTGAGCTACCAGGAGGACGGTCAATGGGGACCATCGTCGTCGGCTACGTGCCGAAGCCCGAGGGGCGTGCAGCCCTGCGTCGGGCGGCCGAGGAGGCCCGCCTGCGCGACGCGACGCTGGTCGTCGTGAACTCGCACCGCGGCGGTCGTGAGTTCGACCGCGACGACGCCATCGACTCCGAGGAGCAGCTCGAGGAGGTCCGCAAGGAGCTCCGCGACGCGGGCGTCGAGCACGAGGTCCGCCAGCTGGTCCGCGGCATGGACCCCGCCGACGACCTGGTCAACGTCGCCACCGAGGTGCAGGCCGAGTTCATCGTCATCGGGCTGCGCCGCCGCTCGCCGGTGGGCAAGCTGATCCTGGGCAGCAACGCCCAGCGGGTGCTGCTCGACGCGCCCTGCCCGGTGCTGGCCGTCAAGGCCGACGAGGACTGAGCGTGCTCCGCATCGCGCAGGACCAGGCTGCCGACCAGGTGCTCACCGACAGCCCGTTCGCCCTGCTGATGGGGATGATGCTCGACCAGCAGTTCCCGATGGAGCGTGCGTTCGCGGGCCCCGCGAAGGTGCTCGAGCGCTTCGGCAGCCTGGACCCGGAGGCGATCGTGGCCGCGGACCCCGAGGAGTTCGCGGCCCTCTGCGCGGTGCCGCCCGCGGTGCACCGCTTCCCGGGCTCGATGGCGGCCCGCATCCAGGCGTTGGCCGCCGTCGTCGCCGAGGAGTACGACGGGCACGCGGACCGGCTCTGGACGGAGGCCGGCTCGGGCCGTGAGCTGATGCGCCGGCTGCAGGCGCTGCCCGGGTTCGGCAGGCAGAAGGCGCAGATCTTCACCGCGCTGCTGGCCAAGCAGCTCGACGTACGTCCCGACGGGTGGGAGGCCGCCGCCGGCGACTACGCCGAGCCGGGCTCCCACCGCTCGGTCGCGGACGTCGTCGACCAGGAGTCGCTGGACCGGGTGCGGGCCTTCAAGAAGGAGAAGAAGGCGGCGGCCCGCGGGGCCGCCACCTCCTGAGCAGGAGGGTGGGGCGCCGGCCGGAGGGGGGGTTAGGTTCCGGACGGCGCCCCACCTGTTCAGCTGCCCCGACTCACCTCGGGGCCACCAGCGCGGAGCGGGCTGAGGGCGAACCGTCCCCGACGCTGTTGATCGCGACCACCTGGAACCGGTACTGACCGGCCGGCAGGGTGAAGGACCGCGTGCGAGCTGCTGCTCCCACGATGTTCACCACCGGGGTGCCGACGACGGTGGTGCCGTCCGCCGCCATCCGCATCGCGGTCACCCGGTAGTTGGTGATGTTGCTGCCGCCGGTGCTCGCCGGTGCCGACCAGTTGGCCGACGCGGTGAGCGCGCCTCCCGCCGCACCCTGGGTGGGTGCCAGGATCCCGGGGGTGCCCGGGACGGTCGCGGGCGTCACGGTGTTCGAGGCCGCCGAGAGCGGTCCCGCACCGAGGGCGTTGACCGCCGCGACCCGGAAGTTGTACGCCGTCCCGTTGGTAAGCCCGGTGACCAGCGTGCTGGTCGAGGGCGCCGCGACGTCGATCGTGCGGACGACCGTCGCTCCGGTGCGCACCGTGATCCGGTACGTCGTCACCGGTGCGCCGCCGTCGGACGCCGGCGCCGTCCAGTCGAGGAGCACGCTCCGGTCGCCACGGTCGGCGACCGGCGCCGCCATCGCACCGGGCAGCCCGACCGGCACCACCGCGTTGGACTCGGCCGAGAGCGGGCCGTTGCCGAACCCGTTCACCGCCCGCACCGCGAAGGTGTAGGCCCGACCGTTGGTCAGCGCGGTGACGACCCGGCTGGTCGCCGTACGCGGGATCCCGGTGACCGTGCGGACCACCGACCCGCCGGAGCTCACCACGATCTCGTAGCTGGTGATCCCGGCCGTGGCCGCACCGGCAGGTGCGGTCCAGGTGACCGTCGCCGACCCCGTCGTCGAGGCGAGCCTCGAGGCGGTGGCCGTCCCGATGACCGGCGCCTTCGGCACCGACACGGTGATGGTCTGGTCGGAGAACCGGAGCTGCTCGACGTTGCGCACCGTGTCGACCCCGTCGCTGACCTTCTGGCCGGCCACGTTCGCGCCGGTCTGGGTGACGGTCAGCACTCCGCCGTTCGCGACCACGGTGTACCCGGCCCGGGGGCCGCTGAAGACCGCGGTGTCCACGGAGCCGCTGTCGGAGGCCGGCGGGGTGGTGATCTCCCGCACCGCGACGAGCTGTCCCGGGGAGACGGTCCCGTCGAACACCGCCTGCTGCAGGGTCTTCGGGTTGCCGGCCTGGTAGGTGTGCTCCATCAGGTCGGTGCTCCCGATCTCCGTGGCCGGGTCGGCGGCGTTCGTCCGGACACTGATCCGGACCGAGAGCGCCCGGTCGCCGTCGATGATGTCGTCGGTGCCACGACCCTCGAGGGTGTCGCTGCCACCGCCGCCGAGCAGGATGTTGCCGTCGCCCCAGATCGGCCCGCTCAGCGGGCACGACCCGGCCGCGGACGCGGCCACCACCGGTGCGAGGGCCCCGGTGAGCGGAGGCAGGATCGCCGCCAGCCCCCTGATCCGGGCGACCCCGGCCTGGTCGAGGACGTTGCAGCCGGTGAAGCCGGCCCCGCCGAGCGCGCTCGGGGCGTCGTTCGTGCCCCGGATGACGTCGTCGAGCGGCGACCCCGAGTCGGCCTCGGTCTCCTGCCACCGGTCGCGGTTGACCACGACCTGGATGGGCAGCGGGCCGAGGTTGTTGTTGATCGCCATGTCGTCGTCGGCGCCGACCGTGTCGTACTGGTGGATGGCCCAGTCGAAGCCACCGGCACCGGCGTTGCGGTCGACCGCCGCGTTCTGCGACATGATGTCGTCGCCACCTTCGGCGTCGTAGTCGTTCTCACCGACCTGGCCGACGAAGATGTCGTGGCCCGGCTGGGACTCGGCCGGGTCGTCGAAGAACGGCGCGGAGTGGTCGCCGATCAGCAGGTCCTGGCCCGAGCCGCCCTGGATCCAGTCGTCGCCACCGTCCCCGAAGACGGCGTCGGCACCCTGGCCGGCGATCACGAAGTCGTCACCGGGTCCGGCGAAGGCCTCGTTGTCGTTGGCGCCGCCGTTGATGAAGTCCTGGCCGTCGCCACCCATGAAGATGTCGTCGCCGATGCCTCCGTCGAGCGCGTCGTGGCCCGGGCCGCCCTTGAGGACGTCGGCACCCGAGAGGTCGGTGACGACGTCGTCACCGTTTCCGCCGAGAGCCACGTCGTCGCCGCCGTTGCCCTCGATGACGTCCCGGCCGTCGCCACCCCAGAAGGTGTCGTTGTCGTTGCCGCCGAAGATCCGGTCGACCCCGCCGGTCCCGTTGTAGACCGACTGCCCGTTGATGCCGGACGGGTCGATCTTGTTGATCGCGCGGTACTGGATGGTGCCGTCCGGCTTGCGGAGCAGCAGCTGGTTCTCGTCGCAGTCCGGGGTGAGCAGGTCGTCGTTGACCGACCCCGCGCCGGCGATCGGGTTGAGCCCCGGCATCGAGCTGGTCGTCGACCCGTCGTACGGGAAGGTGATCCGGCCCAGCTGGAACTTGCAGTCGGCGGTCGCGAACACGTCGGCCTTCAGCGTGTTGGTCCCGTCGGTGTTGCGCTGGATCATCTCCGAGAACGAGTTGCCCTCGAGCTGGGTCCGCAGGTTCATGCCCGGCGTCCGGTTCAGGTAGTAGAGCCGGTCACCGTCCTGCAGGCTCTCCATCTGGGTCTGGAACACGTAGTTGAACGTGGAGCCGAGCAGGCCGCCGAAGAGGTTGGTGACCTCCGCGAGACCGCCGACCCACAGGTCCACCTGGTCCAGGCCGGTGGTGGTGACGCCGTTCGCGTTGTCGGCCCAGCCGTCGGTGCCGAACATGAACTCCGCGGCGTCCGCCGGGGCGGTGTCGGTCGGCTGCGGGTCGACGATCGCCCGGGACGCGGCCCGCTTGCCCTTGATCGTCGAGGCTCCGACGATCGAGGGGTGGGTGCCGTAGGCCGCCACGAAGTTGACCAGCGACTCGGGGTGCTTCAGGTGCTGCCCGAAGTCCGACCAGCTGGTGTACGGCGTGAGCTGCCCGTCGTTGGTCTCCGCGAAGAGCTGGCGGCGCACCCCGTTCAGCGAGGGCACCCCGGCCTCCCGGGCCCGGGTCATGTTGAGCGTGGCCAGGTCGAGCGGGAGTCCCAGCAGGTTGTCCCGGAGCGTCTTGGTGACGAACTCGTCGAGCTCGTTGCCGGTCTGGTCCGAGGAGCCCATCACGACGCTGCCCGCCGCCTCAGCGGGGGTCAGGGCACCACCGTTCTTGGCGTGGAAGTACATCGGCGGGTTGAGGAACGCGTCCAGCAGCGGCAGCGAGTTGTCGTCGCCGTTGGGGTCCGTCCGGGCCACCTCGTCGTCCAGCATCGAGTGGCCGAAGCGGTAGACCGCGTGCGCGAACTCGGCCTGGATGGCCGGGTTCATGTCGGGGGAGTAGACGTGGAACGGCCGGATCGCCGGCTGCACCTTGCGGCCGAACTCCTCGAACACCAGGTGCTGGTACTCCATCTCGGTGACGAAGCGGGCCGCCTGGAAGAGCCGGTCCCCGTAGCCGAAGGTCCGGTCGACCGGGTCGGCGGCGTTCGGGTCCACGGCCCGGTAGGCGGCGAGCAGGTCGGGGTTGGCGTCCAGGGTGCCCTGGATGTCGTCCACCAGTCGGTCGTGCTCGGAGTGGAAGACCTGGTGGATCGTGGTCAGCGCGATGTTCTCGTTGACCCGGCCGTCACCGGCGCAGAAGTGCGCGTCGAGCATCTCGTCGTCGTACGTCCCGGCCGGCTGGGCCGCGAAGTCCGCCGAGGGGCTGTCGTTCGCGTCCTTGGCCAGGCCGGGCAGCGGCTCGGCGTTGTGCGCGATGTCGGTCAGGAACGGCGTGTGGAAGTGCCGCACGTTCGCGGGCACCGGCACCGGGTTGGCGAGGTCGCCCTCGAGCAGGGTGCCGTCGGTGCGGACGTACTGCGGCAGCCCGTTCGGGCCGGGGAGGAACTCGCCGTAGGGGTCGGTGGCGAGCATGGGCACGTCGAGGACGTCCCGGTCCGCGAGGAGCAGGCCCAGCTTCTCGGCGGCCTGCTTCTTGACCGAGGCCCAGGTGGCCATGCCGTCGCGCCCGTCCGGGGAGCCCGGGTAGGTGAGGCCGGCGCCGAGGCCGCCGAGGAGCTTGCCGGTGGCCAGCGGCCTGCCGGCGGTCAGGGCGTACTCCCGCAGGAACACCTGGTGCGAGGCGTGGGAGGTGTAGGTCTGGCTCTGGTCCACCCACGGGCTGTCGGTGTTGTCGGCGTTCTGGACGTCGTCGGCGCTCTCGTCGACGCCCGGCGTGGAGGCCAGGTCACCGAGGATGCCGTCGGCACCGGGCTGGTTCTGCGCCCGGGTCAGCACCATGAAGCGCTGGTCGACCGGGACGAAGTCCGCGTCGCCGGGCTGCGGGTCGTCCGCGTTTCCGGGGACCAGGTCCTGGCCGGCGATCAGCGGGTCGTCCGCCTTGAGCGGGACGAACACGGTGCCGCCGCCCTTGACCGTCTGGTCGACGCCGTGGTCGAAGAACTGGCCGAAGAAGGTGAACATCGAGTTGTACGGCGGGGAGAGCCCCACGTCCGTCGTGACGTTCGGGATGAACAGGGTCTGGCCGGTCGGCACGCAGCCGTCGGGCACGCCGCCGGTGCCGTCGGGCAGCGGGTCGGTGGTGCAGGGGTGCAGGCCCGGGTTGTTCTGGGTGCGCACCGGGAACGCCGCCGCTGCGACCGCCGCCGGGTTGTTGGAGGTCTGGTCGACGATCAGGTTGCTGACGGTGCGCGGCTCGGAGTCGAAGACCGACCCCTTCTTCTGCGCGTACGACGTCGCGTGCACGGGTCCGAACGCAGGGAGGCTGTCCTCGGCCGCGCGGAACCGCGGGCTGGTCAGCCGCGGGAACGGCCGGTCGGCCGCGGCGAACGTCTCCCGGCCCGGGAACAGGTTGTTGCAGGAGCCGTCGACGGTGCGCAGCCCGTAGGCCGTCAGCCGGTCGGGGATCTGGTTCTTCGCGGGCCCGACGAGGGTGCCGCAGGGATCGGCGGCGGTGAACGTGTTCGCGTGCCGCTCGGCGATCTTGATCTGCTTGAGGATGAAGGACAGGTCGCCGGCGGTGACCGTGAATCCCTGTCCCACCGGGGCGACGGCACCCTGCACGGGTGCCGTCATCGGTGTGATCCCCAGGGTGGTGAGCGCCCCGACGGTGACGACGGCGGTGCGCGCACGCAACGACAGCCGACCCTTTCGGAGCTGGAAGGTGTGACGACGCATGATGTCCCCATCTCGCTGGTCCCGACAGAAGTGACGGTCACCGTCGCCCAGGCCACCTTGGGGATTCCTTGAGCCGGCGGCTCAACGTTTTTCGAAGGTCGGCGCACCTAGCCTCCGGTCACGCCGAGCTGGAGGTTGCTCATGTCGATGTCTCGTCGAGACCTGTTGAAGCTGTCCGTCTTCGCGGGGGCAGCCGTCACGCTGCCGCTGGAGCGCAGCGCCAACGCGCTGTCCGCATCCGCGTCCCGCATCGCGCAGAGCCTGCTGCCTGCGCCGTTCACGACCCCGTTCGTCCGGCCGCCGGTGCTGGAACCGGTGCGCCGGAGCGGGACCACCGACTACTACCGGATCTCGATGCAGCCGGCCCGCACGGAGTTCATCCCGGGCCTGCAGACCGAGGTGTGGGGCTACAACGGGCTGGTGCCGGGTCCGACGATCAAGGCGGTCCAGGGCCGCGACGTCGTGGTGCGGCAGATCAACAACCTGCCGCTGGTCCACCCGACCCTGAGGTACACGCCGTGGACGTCGGTGCACCTGCACGGCAGCGCGTCCCTGCCGGAGTACGACGGCTACGCCAGCGACATCACCAACCCCGGGCAATACAAGGACTACCGCTACCCGAACTGGCAGAACGCGCGGACGCTCTGGTACCACGACCACGGCGTGCACCACACGGCCGAGAACGTGCTCATGGGGCTGGCCGGGCTCTACCAGCTCTCCGACTCCCTCGACGCCTCGCTGCCCCTGCCGCAGGGCGAGTTCGACGTGCCGCTGATCGTGTCGGACCGGATGTTCAACACCGACGGCTCGCTGCTCATCGACCGCAACGACGAGGCCGGCGTCTACGGCGACGTGATCATCGTGAACGGCCGACCCTGGCCCGCGATGCCGGTCAAGCGCCGCAAGTACCGCTTCCGCATCCTGAACGCGTCGGTGTCGCGCTCCTACAAGTGGTCGCTGGACACCGGCGGCCCGATGACGGTGATCGCCACCGACGCCGGACTGGTGCCCGCCCCGCAGAAGGTCACGTCGTTCCGGCACGGCGTCGCCGAGAGGTACGAGGTGGTCATCGACTTCGCGAAGTACGCCGTCGGGCAGCGCGTGGTGCTGCGCAACACCAGCCCGAAGAACAACATCGACTTCGTCAACGTGGACAAGGTGATGGCCTTCGACGTGGTGGGCGACGCGTTCCCCAAGACCAACAACTCGGTGCCCGCGGTGCTGTTCCCCGGCCACGAGGCGATGGTCGTGCAGGAGAGCGAGGCGGTCCGCACCCGGCGCTTCGACTTCGTGCGCGCAGGAGGGAGGTGGACGATCAACGGCAAGACCTGGGACGACGTGGTGGCCAGCGACTTCACGTCCGTGCTCGCCACGCCGACGATCGGCGACGTCGAGATCTGGGAGCTGCGCAACCTCTCGGGCGGGTGGCACCACCCGGCGCACATCCACTTCGTCGACTTCCGGGTCCTCACCCGCAACGGGAAGCCGGCACTGGCCCACGAGCGGGGCGCCAAGGACGTGGTGTTCCTCGGCGAGAACGAGTCCGTGCGGCTGCTGATCAAGTTCGACCACGGCCGGGGGAAGTACATGATGCACTGCCACAACCTCGTCCACGAGGACCACGACATGATGGGCCAGTTCGAGATCCTCGACCCGGACGTCCCCGCCGACGACCCCTTCGACGACCGGGCGGTATTCCTGCCCGAGCGCGAGCTGTAGGGCCGGGCCATGGCGCACCTGACGTCGGTCCCCGGCACCGCCGGCCCGGCGGTCGCGAGCACCGGGCGGGCCGCGCTCGCCTGGGCCGCGGGCTTCTCGCTGCTCGCCGCCGCGACCCACGTGTACGTCGTCCCCGAGCACGCCGAGGAGTGGCCCGCGGCCGCGGTGTTCTTCGTGGTCCTCACGGTGCTCCAGCTCGGCCTCGCGGCCGTGCTGCTGCGCCGGCCGGGGCCGCGGGTCCTGGAGCCGGCCGTGCACGCGACCGTCGGCCTGGTCGTCTTCTACGTCCTCACCCGCACCGTCGACCTGCCCCTGCTGCCGCCGCTGGGCGCGCACGGGGCGAGCCACCTGCCGGTCGCGTGGGGCATCGGGAACGGGGTGCCGGTCTTCCCCGGCGAGGGGGTCGAGGAGGTCGGCACCCCGGACCTCGTCTGCCTGGGGGCCGAGCTGGCCACCGTGGTGCTGCTGGCCGGCCTGCTCCCGCCGGCCGCCCGCCGCCGGGTCGTCGACGTCGCCGCCGCGGCCGCGGTCGTCCTGGTCGCGCTGCGAGTGGCGGGCGTGCAGGGGTGACGGGCCGGCCACGGGCGGCGCGGCTCCAGCCCCTCCGGCCCGTGCGGCCGCTGCTGGTCGCGCTGCCCGTGGTCCTGCTGCTGCTGACCGGCAGGTTCGTGGCCGAGCCGTTCGAGGTCGCCTCCTCGAGCATGACGCCGACGCTGCGGGACGGGGACGAGGTCCTCGGCGAGAAGCTCTGGCCGCACCTGCGCGGTCTCCGGCGCGACGACCTCGTGGTGTTCCACCCTCCTGGCACCGACGCCCTGATGGTCAAGCGCGTCGTGGGCCTGGCGGGGGACACCGTGGCGCTCGCCGACGGCCGGCTGGTCGTCGACGGCCGCCCGGTCCCGGAGGCCTACGTCGACCTGCCCAGCGTCGACGGCGTCTACTACGGCCCGGTGACCGTGCCGGCCGGCTCCGTCTTCGTGCTCGGCGACGACCGCGCGAGCTCGGTGGACTCCCGGTCGTTCGGGCCGGTGCCCCGCGACCGGGTGGTCGGACGGGTCCTGACCAGGCTGTGGTGACCCGTCCGGCCCGCCGTGCGCAGGGCCCGGTAGCCCGGTTGTGCGGCACCCCGGCCCGACCTCGCTACTCAAAGCCGGGGTGCCGGCACCCCCTCGCTAGGGCTGGGGCGGGGCTCCGGCCCCGGGCAGCATGTGTCCCCAGGGGTAAGGGGAACCGACATGCTGCAGATCGACCTGTTCGGCACCACCAAGGTGCACCTCGTCGCCGGGGGACCACGCGACGTCGACGTCTGCGGCGTGAAGCCGCGCCAGATCCTGGAGATGCTCGCGACCCGGCTGGGCAGCCCGGTGACCAAGGACGTCCTGGCCGAAGGCCTGTGGGCCGGCCGGCCGCCCGCGTCGTACGTCGCCTCGGTGGAGAGCTACGTCTGCGTGCTCCGGCGCAGCCTCGCCGCCGTCCCGGGACGTCCGCTGGTGACCACGCACGGCGCCTACCTGCTGGACCCGCGGCTCGTGCGCGTGGACCTGGTGGAGGCACGTGCGGGGCTGGCGGCCCTCGAGTCGATGTCGGGCCGCTCCCTCGTGGAGGCGGCGGCCCGGGCGCTCGACGCCGTCGCGGGGGAGCTGCTGGCGGAGGAGCCCTTCGCGGACTGGGCCGCGGAGGTCCGCCGTCGGCTCGACCAGCTCGTCGACCGGGCGGTGACGCCTGCGGCCGAGACCGCGCTGGCCGCCGGCGACCCGGTGCGGGCCTGTCGGCTGGCCCGGGCCGTGCTGGACCGCAACCCGCTCTCCGAGCCGGCCTGCCGGGTGCTGATGTCCGCCCAGTGCGCGGTCGGGGCGCCGGCGCTCGCCCTGGGTGCCTTCGCCGACCTGCGCCGGGTGATGGTGGAGGAGCTGGGGGTGGAGCCGTCCGGTGCCACCCGCGACCTGTACCTCTCCGTGCTGGACCGGTCCGCACCGTCGGTCACCCGCGACCGGGACCGCCGCGAGGTCGGGGCGCTGGTCCGGCTGCTGCGGCAGGCGCTCGACGCCGGAGCCGATCCCGACCCCGCCTCGCGGTCCTGGCTGGCCGAGCTGGGACTGACCCTCGCCGCCCCGTCCGCCTGAGGACCCGGTGTCGCGGGCGGCACGCCGGGGGCAGGCTTGGAATGACCCGGGGGCGTGTCACAATGGAGATGCGGCTCTTGACGTGTACGGGCCTCGCCGCGCCCACCATCCGCTTACGAGAGGTAGTTCGTGTCGCCGAGCACGTCCCGCAAGGATTCCGCTGATGTCCTGGCTCATCCCGACATCGTCGCCCTGGTCGAGCAAGGCCGACTGACCGGCAGCGTCACCGCCGATGCACTGCGCACCGCCACCACGGTGGCCGCCACCTCTCCGCAGCACCTCAAGGCCGTGCTCAGACACCTGAGCGAGGAAGGGGTATCCGTCGTGGTCTCTGTCGAGGACGCCAAGTCCCAGAAGAAGGTCGCTGCCGCGGCCTCCAGTGCACGCACGACGGTGAAGGCGAGTGCCAAGAAGGCCGCCCCCGCCAAGAAGGCGCCGGCCAAGAAGGCCGCCCCCGAGATCGTCGAGGCCGAGGGCGAGGCGCCGGTGAAGAAGACCGCCGCCAAGAAGGCCCCGGCGAAGAAGACCGCCGCCAAGGCCGCCGCGGACGCGGCCGCCGCCCTGGTGGTCGGCGCCGACGGCAAGAAGGTCCTCCCCGACCTCCCGGACGAGCAGTTCGAGAAGGACGTGGCCACCGACCCGTCGCTGAAGGAGGAGGAGGACGAGAGCAAGGGCTTCGTCGTCTCCCAGGCGGACGAGTCCGACGAGCCCGTCCAGCAGGTCATGGTCGCCGGCGCGACCGCCGACCCGGTCAAGGACTACCTCAAGCAGATCGGCAAGGTCCCGCTGCTCAACGCGGAGATGGAGGTCGAGCTCGCCAAGCGCATCGAGGCCGGCCTGTTCTCGGACGAGAAGCTCGCCAAGGGCGGCAAGATCGCGGCCAAGGCCCTCGAGGAGCTCGAGTGGATCGCCGAGGACGGCCGCCGTGCCAAGAACCACCTGCTCGAGGCCAACCTCCGCCTCGTGGTGTCGCTGGCCAAGCGCTACACCGGTCGCGGCATGCTCTTCCTGGACCTGATCCAGGAGGGCAACCTCGGCCTGATCCGCGCGGTCGAGAAGTTCGACTACACCAAGGGCTACAAGTTCTCCACGTACGCCACCTGGTGGATCCGTCAGGCGATCACCCGCGCGATGGCCGACCAGGCCCGCACCATCCGGATCCCGGTGCACATGGTCGAGGTCATCAACAAGCTCGCCCGCGTGCAGCGCCAGATGCTCCAGGACCTGGGCCGCGAGCCCACTCCGGAGGAGCTGGCCAAGGAGCTCGACATGACCCCGGAGAAGGTCATCGAGGTCCAGAAGTACGGCCGCGAGCCGATCTCCCTGCACACCCCCCTCGGCGAGGACGGCGACTCCGAGTTCGGTGACCTGATCGAGGACTCCGAGGCGATCGTGCCCGCGGACGCCGTCTCGTTCACGCTGCTCCAGGAGCAGCTGCACGCGGTGCTCGACACGCTCTCCGAGCGCGAGGCCGGCGTGGTCTCCATGCGCTTCGGGCTGACCGACGGCCAGCCCAAGACGCTCGACGAGATCGGCAAGGTCTACGGCGTCACGCGCGAGCGGATCCGGCAGATCGAGTCCAAGACGATGTCGAAGCTGCGGCACCCGTCGCGCTCGCAGGTCCTGCGCGACTACCTCGACTGACCGGGGGAGCGGGGCCGGTCGGCTAGAGGGACCAGACCTCGCGGCACAGGTCGCAGCGGTACTCACCGACGAGCATGTCCCCGGTGCCGGGCACCTTGCGCCAGGCGTGGTCGTGCTCGGCACCCGGGTCGCCCGCGCTCGCGGTCGTCGCGTCGACGTCGATCGTCATGGCCACCTCTCAGGGGTCGTGCGCAGTGTCCCCGCAGTCCGCGGGTGCAATCCACCATAAACGGACATTCTTTACTCTGGTCCAGACCGCTCGGCCGGTCGAGGCGAGCGGTTCAGCCCGGTCGGACGGTGAAGAAGCCGGTCATCCCGGTGGTCTCGAGCACCCTCAGGGTGTTCGCGTGCGAGGTCTGCAGGACCATCGTCCGTCCCTCGGCCTGCAGCTGCCGGTGGATCTCGACCAGCGTGCCCAGCCCCGCCGAGTCGAGGAAGCTGACCCGGTCGAGGTCCAGCACGACGGTGGGCGCCGGAGTGGTCAGCGCCGCCTCGGCGTGCTCGCGCAGCAGCCGGACCGTCGAGTAGTCGAGCTCGCCCCGGCACTGCAGGGTCAGCGTGCCGTCGTCGGGTCCGAGGGTGTCGACCGTGAGGCCGGTGGCGTCGGGTACGTCGCTGGTCATGGCGCGTCGGTACCCCGCGACGCCCGGAGCACGCAGGGGGCGGACCGGTGAGTTCCGCAGAAGAGCCGGCGCGTCAGCCCGCCGCGACGCAGGCGATGGCCACGCCGCAGAGGGCCAGGCCGACGCCCTGGGCGCGGTGCACCTTCTCGTGCAGCACCAGCGCGGCGAGCAGCACGGTGCTGGCCGGGTAGAGCGAGGTGAGCACCCCGGCGACGGTCAGGAACCCCGACTGGGTGGCCAGCAGGAAGCCGCCGGTGGCCGCGGCGCCCAGCGGCCCGCACAGCACCGCGAGCCGCACCGCCCGCCCGCGCGGCACCCAGTCCGCCCGCAGCGCCAGGGCCAGGAGCACCACCGCGGGGACGCTGGCCGCCTGGCAGACCGCCAGCGGCCACCAGCCGGCCTGGTCCGGCACCTGTCCCAGGGCCGCGAACAGCAGCCCGAACCCGACGCCGGCCAGCGCGCCGTCGACCGCTCCCGCGGCGACGGACTCGCGTGGCTTCCCGGTCTCGAGCGGGTCCTGCGGGGTCCGGGAGACGAGCCAGATGCCCGGCAGGGCGGCGAGGATGCCGCCCCACACCAGCAGCGAGAGCCGCTCCCCGCCGAGGGCGCCGGCCACCACGGGCACCAGCGCGGCGCCCACCGCCGAGACCGGCGCCACGACTCCCATCCGTCCCGAGGAGAAGCCGCGGTAGAGGAACGCCGCCCCGGTGCCGCTGCCGATGCCGGCGACCAGGCCCCAGACCAGGTCGCTGCGGGTCGGGTCGCCCGGGATGAACAGCGCCGCGACCGTGACGCAGAGCGCCGACGACGCCTGGCCGACGACCGCCACCGACCAGGCCGACGTACGTCGCGACACGAGACCGCCCAAGAAGTCCGAGAGGCCGTAGGCGAGCGCGGCGACGAGCGCGAGCAGGACCGCCATCTCAGGCGAGGACCGCTGCGGCGAGCCAGGTGGCGGCGGCGAGCATCCCGGCGGCGAGCTCGATCAGCATCGAGAGGCCGACGGCGCGCAGCGCCGCCCGGGTCGAGGGCCAGGCCCGTTCGGTGCCGACGCGCTGGAGCTCGGAGAGGTAGACGCCGAGCACGAAGCCGAGGAACAGCCCGACGACGGGGACCACGAAGAACCCGACCACCCCGAGGACCCCGCCCGCGACCAGCGTGCGGTTCGGGACGCCGGCGGTGCGCAGGCCGCGGCCGGGAACGGCGTACTTCACGATGCCACCGGCGACCAGCAGCGTGGTCACCACCGCGAACACCAGCCACCCGGTCGTCGTCGCGGTGAGCACGGACCAGACCAGCACGGCCCCGAGGATCAGGATCGAGCCGGGCAGCACCGGCACCACGATGCCGGCGAGCCCGACCAGCACGGCCAGGCCCACGAGCAGGTTGGTCTCGGTCACCGGATCAGCCTGTCACAGGAACGTGACCCGTCGGACACGTGCCCGACACACCGCGCCGGAGACGGCGCAAGCCCCGGGCATCGCCCGGGGCTTGCGCAGAGTCTTCAGGGGTGTCGGCGGATCAGCGCTCGGTCCCCGCCGCCGGGGAGTCGACCAGCTTGCCGGTCTCGTCGTGGACGGTCACCGCGATCTCACGGAGCTTGTCGCCGTGCTCCCGCGCGTGGTGCGCGCAGAAGAGCAGCTCGCCGCCACCGGAGAGCTCGACACGGAGGTAGGCCTGGGCACCGCAGCGGTCGCAGCGGTCCACAGCTGTCAGGGGTGCACTAGGGGCAACTGCAGTAGTCATCTGAGGCCTCTTTCCTTCCTTGGTGTCCTGCTCAACGTAACCCGGGGGTCAAAGTGTTCCCTCGGTGTCTCGTCTCAGCAGGATCAACATCCAACCACGCCTGACGCTTCCCGATGTGGGTCGGTGTCCACCCATGAGACCGGGTGACCTCTCCCACACTGTTCGTTCGGTTCCAAGTCTGCCGTGGCTTGCTCCCGTCTGGTTGCCATTCCACAGGACTTGAAACAACTCGTTGCCGCTTCGTGACGTCGCTGCGACGCTTCCATCGTCGCCCGGAGCCCCCTCGCAGCGGGGTAGGCGTGGCGAAACGGCTGGTGGGCGTGTCGCGAGTAGATTCGGGGCGGTAGGACCAGCTCCCTGGGACAGCGCCCAGGATGACGTCGTCTAGGAGTCACGTGCCAGCCCGCAGCGCCGGAGGAACCACCATCGACAACACGTACAACGCCCACCATCTCCTGGTCCTCGAGGGCCTCGAGGCGGTCCGGAAGCGACCGGGCATGTACATCGGGTCCACCGACACCCGCGGGCTGATGCACTGCGTGTGGGAGATCATCGACAACGGCGTGGACGAGGCGCTGGCCGGTGCCGCGCACCGCATCGAGGTCACCCTGCACACCGACGGCTCGGTCGAGGTGCACGACGACGGCCGCGGCATCCCGGTCGACAAGGAGCCGAAGACCGGCCTGCCCGGCGTCGAGGTGATCTTCACCAAGCTGCACGCCGGCGGCAAGTTCGGCGGCGGCTCGTACGTCGCCACCGGCGGGTTGCACGGCGTCGGCGCCTCGGTCGTCAACGCCCTGTCCGCCCGGCTCGACGTCGACGTGGAGCGGGCCCCGACGATCCAGGGGATGTCCTTCCAGCGCGGCAACCCCGGCGTGTTCACCGGCGAGGGCCCGACGGCGGACTTCGCGGCGCAGTCCGGGCTGACCCGCAAGGGCCCCCGGGTGAGGAAGGGCGTCACGGGCACCCGGATCCGGTTCTGGCCGGACCGGCAGATCTTCACCAAGGACGCGACGTTCAACTACGACGAGCTGATCACCCGGGCCCGCCAGACCTCGTTCATCGTCCCCGGCCTCGAGCTCGTGATCCGCGACCTGCGCGGCCCGGAGCCGGTCGAGGAGAAGTTCCGCCACGACGGCGGCATCGGCGAGTTCTGCGACTTCCTGGCCGCCGACGAGCCGGTCAGCGAGATCCTGCGGCTGGAGGGCAGCGACCGGTTCACCGAGACGGTGCCGATGCTCGACGACCAGGGCCACATGACCCCCCCAGGACGTCGAGCGCGACCTCGGCGTCGACGTGGCGATGCGGTGGGGGACCGGCTACGACACCGAGCTGCGGTCCTTCGTCAACGTGATCGCCACCCCCAAGGGCGGCACGCACGTGGCGGGCTTCGAGGCCGCCGTCACCCGGACGTTCAACGAGGTGCTGAAGTCCTCGCGGACCCTGAAGACCACCGAGGCCGACGTCATCAAGGACGACGTGCTCGAGGGCCTCACGGCGGTCGTCACGGTGCGGCTCGCCGAGCCGCAGTTCGAGGGCCAGACCAAGGAGGTGCTCGGCACCCCGGCGGTCCGCAAGATCGTCACCAAGGTCGTCGGCGCCGAGCTGAAGAAGTTCCTCACCTCGACCAAGCGCGCCGAGAAGGCGCAGGCCAAGCTGGTCCTGGAGAAGGTCGCGAACGCGTCCCGCACCCGGATCGCGGCCCGCACCCACCGGGAGACCCAGCGCCGCAAGAACGCGCTGGAGTCGAGCGCGCTGCCCTCCAAGCTGGCCGACTGCCGCTCCAACGACATGGAGCGCTCCGAGCTCTTCATCGTCGAGGGCGACTCGGCGCTGGGCACCGCCAAGCTCGCCCGGAACTCCGAGTTCCAGGCGCTGCTGCCGATCCGCGGCAAGATCCTGAACGTGCAGAAGGCGTCCGTCGGGGACATGCTGAAGAACACCGAGTGCGCCTCGATCATCCAGGTGGTCGGCGCGGGCTCCGGGCGGACGTTCGACATCGACGCCCGGCGCTACGGCCGGATCATCTTCATGGCCGACGCGGACTCCGACGGTGCGCACATCCGCTGCCTGCTGGCGACGCTGTTCTTCAAGTACATGCCGGACCTGATCACCCAGGGTCGGGTCTACAGCGCCGTGCCGCCGCTGCACCGCATCGAGCTGTCCAACCCGAAGAAGGGCATGGACAAGTACGTCTACACCTACTCCGACGCCGAGCTGCAGCGCAGGCTCGCCGAGCTGAGCAAGAAGAACGTGCGGTGGAAGGACCCGATCCAGCGCTACAAGGGCCTCGGTGAGATGGACGCCGACCAGCTCGCGGAGACCACGATGGACCCGCGGCACCGCACGCTGCGCCGGATCAGCGTGGACGACGCGGACGCCGCCACCCAGGTCTTCGAGCTGCTGATGGGCTCCGACGTCGCGCCCCGCAAGGACTTCATCGTCGCCAACGGCGGGTCACTGAGCGACGAGTCGCTGGACTTCTAGCCCGGCGGCCGCAGGTCAGACCTGCTGGTCCAGCAGGCCGGTGTCCACGTCGTACACGAACCCGCCCACCACGACCTCGTCGGGGATCAGCGGGTGAGTCCGGACCGCCGCGACGTCCTCGGCCAGCGCGGCCTGCTGGTCCTCGACCACGCCGAAGGGCTGCCACGAGGCGTCCTGCCCGGCCGACCGGCCGACGCGCTCGCGGATCTCCTCGAGCGTGGAGGTCGCCATCGCGCAGCGGGTGTGCGGGACGATCAGGATCCGGTTCACGTTGAGCAGGTGCACGCCGAGGACCAGGGCCTCGAGCGCCTGCGGCGTGACCCGGCCGCCCGGGTTGCGGAAGATCTTCGCGTCCCCGGGATGCAGGCCGAGCATCCGCAGGGGGTCGATCCGGGAGTCCATGCAGGTCACCACGGCGACGCCCGCGTGGGCGATCCCGTCGAACCCGCTCAGCTCGTGGGTGGAGGCGTACTCGCGGTTGGCGGCGAGGAGGTCGTTGAACGCGTCGGTCACGTCCCGCAACGTATCTCAGTCGAGCAGCGCGACGTTCTTCACCTCGGCCTCGTGGGCCAGCTCGGCGACCTCCGCAGCGGTGCTGCGGATCTTGTCGAGCGCCTCCGCGAGCCGGTGCACTCCGTCGGTGATCCTCTGGCGGTGCGCGGTCTCGGCGGTGCGCGAGGCGGTCTCCGAGGCCCAGGCCGCCATCGTCGTGTCCGCCGACCGCAGGAGGGCGTCCACCTTGTCGACGACCTGCTGGTGGGCCGTGCCGATCGCCTCCTGGATCTCGGTGAGGGACGCGGCGTGCACGATCAGGGTGCGGTCGCTCACTGCGCACCTCCCAGCCGGCCGGCCAGGCGCTGGTAGCGCGCGTCCTGCTCCGTCTCGGTCCTCGCCGCGGCCGCGTCCGTCGCGACCAGCTTCTCCGCGTAGCCCGTCAGCGCCGGTCCCAGGTCCTGGGCCGCCTCGAACCAGGCGGTCACCGCCTCGACGAAGGCGGCGGCCGATGCCCCGCGGAACCCGCTCATCGAGCCTTCCAGGGCGGTGCCGAGGTCCTGGACGACCGTCATGATCGCCGGGGCCCCGTCGGCCACCAGGCGGGCCGCCCGGGTCTGCGCGCCGATCTCCAGCTCGGTGTCGGACATGGTTCCCCCTCGTCTCGGACCGTCCGGTCGGGACGAGGGTATGTCAGAATTGCCCTCTACGTCAGCGAGCCTGCCATGGGGGGATGACATGCCGTCGTACGACTTCGAGGTCGATCTGGAGTCCCTGGCCAGGGCCGCGCAGGGCGCGGCCGACACGATCCAGCTGTTCAAGGACAAGGACGTCGAGGACCTGGTGCCCGGGGAGGGCGACCTCGGCAGCGACGTGGTGTGGGAGGCCGTCGACGAGTTCAAGGACCGCTGGGAGCGCGGCACCAAGGACATGGCCGAGGACATCGAGGAGGTGTCCGGACGGCTCGGCAAGGTCGCCATGAACTACGGCGAGTTCGACAAGTCCGGGAGCGACCTGTTCACCTCCGTGGCGGACACGGCACGCGGTGTGCACCTGCTGGACGGTGGCCATGCCTGACTTCACCGTGAAGGGCAACCCCGACGCGATCCTCGGCCGGGTCGCGACGATGCGGGAGAAGGCCACCACGTTCGAGTCGGTGGCCGACGGACTCGACGCCCTGAACACCGACGGGTGGACCGGCCGGGCGGCCGATCGCTTCCGGGAGAAATTCGACACGGAGCCGGGCAAGTGGCGAGACGCCGGCACCGGCTTCCGTCGAGCCGCCGACGGGCTCTCCGTCTACGCCTCCGAGCTCAGGTCGGCTCAGTCGCGCGCGGCCTGGGCCGAGAAGGAGTACCACCGCGGCGACCAGGTCACCGAGGACGCCCGCTCGTCGTACGACGCGGACGTCTCTCGCGCGAAGCACGAGGCCTCGACGCAGAACGCGGCCGGGCACCCGACCGTGCTCACGATCCTGCCGTTCCACGACCCGGGTGCGGCGATCCGGCAGGGTGCCCTGGACGAGCTGTCCTCCGCCCGGTCCGACCTCGAGTCGGCGGCGCACACGTGCGCGGGCGAGGTGCGCGCAGGGTGCTCCGCGGCGCCGAGCAAGCGCAACTGGTTCGAGAGCGGCCTGGCCTTCGTGGGCGGCGTGTTCGCCGGCGCCGGCGAGGCGGTGTGGGACCTCGTCGAGATGGGCTTCGACTTCCAGTTCGGTCCGATGATGGACATGATCAAGCTCGCCTCGGGAGAGCTCACCCCCGAGGAGCTGGCGGCCAAGAACGACCTCAAGGTCGAGCAGGCCAAGGCACTCCTCACCTCCCTCAAGGACGACCCGATCGGCTTCGGCAAGAACCTCGGCAAGTCGCTGCTGGACTGGGACACGTGGTCCGACGACCCCGCCCGGGCGCTCGGCCACCTCGTGCCCGACGCGATCGCGACCGTCGCCACCGGTGGGGCCGGGGCCAGCCTGCGTGCCCTGCGCGGCCTCAAGGGGCTGCACGACATCTCGCTGCTGGCCCGCCCGCTGCACGGCCTCCGTTCGCTGAAGGGGCTCGACCTCGGGGACCTCTCCGGTCTCTCGCACCTCGACGACGCGTCGCTGGCCTCCCGGATCGACGCGCTCCCACCCGCAGACCAGGCGCGGCTGCTCCGGCGCGGCGAGGACATGACGCCGCAGTCGATGGAGTCCCTGTTCAACGGTCGCTACGACGACGCGCCCAACGACATGTCCTACTTCCACGACACCTTCACCGACGGCGCCCCCCGGGTGTCGGCCGACCACCCGGTGGTCGACGGTCCGCTGGTGAACCTGCACGGGCGTGGTGACCCGGGCAGCGGCACCTTCTGGACCGACCCGGCGGAGCTGCTGACCTCTCGCAACGAGGCCGCCGCGATGGACCGGATGGCGCTGCGGCCGGAGTGGTACACCAAGGACGCCGCGGACGGCGGCTACACCTTCGCGCACCGCGACGAGATCTCGGTGCGGCAGTTCAGCCCCCAGGAGGAGATGCGCATGGACGCGGGCCCGCTGGCTGCGCAGTCCCAGCACGTCGCCGCCCAGAAGTGGGCCACCGGTCACGACTCCCCGGCGCCCACGCACTTCGACGGGCTTCCGAACCCGGAGAATCAGCCCGGCGGGGCCACGCAGTACGTCTCGGGTCTCGACGACGGACCGTGGAGGTCGCCCGTCGACACGTGGACGGGGCCGGCGCCCTGGGTCTCGGCCACCCCGCACGGCGCGTGGACCGGCTTCGGTGCGGGCGCCGCCACCGGGTTCGCCGGCAGCAGCGCCGCCGGCGCGGCGGCCGACCGGTGAGCCCCTTGTTCGGTCGGCGGAAGGCGAAGGAGGCCGAGGCGGCCGCGACGGTGGAACGCCGTCGTCGGCAACAGGCCGTGTGGGACGAGCAGGCTGCCCCCGTGGCCGAGGAGCTCGCGGCCGCTGCTGCAGCCCTGCTCGACGGCACCACGTCCCGGCTGGGTGCGCGGTTCGTCGCGTCCGTGCACCTGCCGTGGCTGACCGGGCGCCCGCACACGCCGGCCCCCGGTACCTCCGTCCTCGCCGGCGTGCTGCGCCGGCTCGGGGAGAACCCGTCCCTCGAGCTCCTGGACGCGTACGTCGCGGCGGACGCCCGGAGGTGCGCGGCGCTGGGCTCCGTCGACCCGTCCCCCCAGGAGCAGGAGCGCTTCATCTCGTCCGTGCCGGCGCCCGAGGCAGTGCCGGCATGGCTGGTCGGGTTCGACTGCCCCGCCCACGACGCGGCACGCGAGGAGCTCGACCGGCTGTCGGGACGGCTAGCGGCGGCGGGTGGGGGGCGCCTGGACGTGGAGGCGGCCCTCTCGTCAACGCGTTGGTGGCCGGGTCGGCGGGAGTGGGTCGGCGAGGTCACCCAGGGCCCCCTCGGGCTCCACGGCCTCTTCCGCAGCCTGGAGGAGCGCCGGGACCTGGGCGACTGGCGCGGTCCGTGGACGGCGGCGTCCGACCTGGCGGTCAAGGGCCTCGGCCTGCCGTCCTTCGACCCGGAGGACTGGGTCCTCGCCGCGTTCCGCCGGGCACCGGTCGACCGGGGCGGGTTGGGTCTCGGATGAGCCTCGAACCGGGCTCCGCGGAGCGCGAGGAGGCGCACGCCCGCTGGCAGCGCCTGGGCCGGGGGGACCACGTGGAGTCCGTGCTCGACCTGGCCCGCCGGGTGGCGCAGCGCGCCGGCAGCGTCCTGCCCGTGATCCGGGCGCTCACCGTCGAACAGGTCTTCGTGAGCCCGGGGCCCGACGGGACGTTGGCGGTGTCGCGATCGGGTGGCGTGCCGTTCGTGCACGTGTTCAGCTCCCCGGTCCGGCTGGTCGCCTCGCTGTCGCCGGAGGACTCCGAGGTCTCGATGACCACGCTGTTCCTCGCCGACCTCGTGCGCGGGTTCGGCGGCCAGGTCGGGGTCCGCCTCGACCCCGCCACGGACGCCGAGCTGACGCTGGAGCCGGACCAGGTCCGGCAGCTGGTGGCGACGGCTGCCGGCGTCGTGACGCCGGCAGCGCTGACCGCGGTGGAGGGCGAGGAGCTGCGGGTCACGGCCGGTCCCGAGGCGGTGACCGACCTGGACCGCGCCGTCGTGGCGGCGCTGCCCGAGGCCCGGGTGCGCCGCTGCGTGGCAGCGCTCGACGGGGTCGGTGGCCGCACCTGGCCGGTCTACCTCGCCGACGGACCGGGTCTCGAGGTCCTCGCCATCCTCGACCTCGTCGAGCAGGCGGCGCGCCGCCCGACCGTGGTCGTGGTGAACGGCGAGCCCCGCTGGCTGGCCGCGCTGCTCACGTCGGCTCAGGACGTCGCGCTCGACGTCACCGGGGCCTGACGGGTCGGCACCCGGCCCAGCAGGGCGAGGGCGACCACCGCCGCCACCACCGCGCAGACCGACAGCGCCGACGAACACGGTCTGGAGCTGCTCGAGCCCGGCCTCCTTCAGGAGCCGGGTGTACGCCGCGCACTGGGTGCCGGACGCGCACACGTCCGTGGGGGCAGGCAGGTCGACCTGCACGGCGTAGTACCTGCGTAGCCCGATCGTGGTCAGCGCGGAGATCCCGACGAGCATGCCGACCATCCGGGCGACCACCAGCAGCGCGCTGGTGATGCCGTGCACCGCGCCCTCGGTGGCGGCCAGCAGCGCGGCGTTGACCGGGGCGAGCGCCAGGCCGAACCCCAGGCCGGCCATCACCAGGGGCACCGTCGCGATTGGGTCCGACAGGCTGGTCAGCCCCCACGTCGACATCCACCCGAACCCGACCGCGGACAGCGCCATCCCGGCCGCCGTGACGACCCCGGGCGGGATCCGCCGGACGAGGTAGCCGCCGGCGAGCGCGCCGACCGGCAGGGCGACGAGCAGCCGGACCAGCACCAGCGCCGCGTCGAGCTGCGAGGTCGGGTAGACCGTGACCCGCGCGAAGATCGGGATGTCGACCAGCGCGGCGATCAGCGCGGCGCCGACGAAGAAGCTCACCAGCAGGGCGCCCCAGGCGGGCCGCTGCGCGAACGCGCCCCGTGGCACGAGCGGCTCGGCGGTGCGGCGGGAGTGCACCCAGAAGGCCAGCGCGGCCAGCAGCGAGCCGGTCAGCAGCCAGGGCCCGGCGGGGGAGAAGACCGAGACCTCGGGGTCGGCGGTGGCGAAGGCCAGGATGATCCCGGCCAGCGCCAGGGCGAGCAGCGTCGCACCGAGCAGGTCGGCGCGGCGGGCCACCTCCCGCCAGCCGCGTACGTCGACCAGCGGCCGTCGCGCGGTCAGGCACCGGGCGCCGAACCCCACCGCCACCAGCACCGTCGCGAGACCGACCGGCGCCAGCCAGCGGGCCTCGCCGACGACCGGGACGAACGCCAGCCCGACGGTGAGCCGGGAGGTCAGGGGTGGCGGCTGGACCATGGTCAGCACCAGGCCGACCAGCATCAGCGCCAGCAGCAGGCCGCCGAGCCAGTCCCGCTTGTGCTGCACGGGTGACGGGTGGGCGAGGGAGCGCAGGGCGACGGCCAGGACCAGGCCGACGGCGAGGTTGATCGCGAAGATCGCCTGCCACTCGGACACGGCGAGCACCAGGGCGCCGTAGAGCGGGCCGACCACGCTGCCGAGCTCCTGCACGGCGCCGACCACGCCCAGCGGGACGCCGCGGCGCTGCGGCGGGTAGAGGTCGGCGACCAGCGCCAGGGTCGCGGGCACCAGGCCGCCGCCGCCCACGCCCTGGAGGAACCGGCCGGTCACCATGCTGGGCAGGTCGTAGGCCGCGGCGGTGACCAGCGAGCCCAGCGCGAACACCACGAGCGACCCCACCAGGACCGGCAGCCGGCCCCGCAGGTCGGCGATCCGGCCGACCAGCGGCAGCACCGCGACGTACCCCAGCAGGAACCCCGAGACGATCGGCGCCGCACGCTGCAGCTCGTCGACGGCCAGGCCGACGCTCTGCATCATGTCCGGCAGGGCCAGCACCACGACGTAGGTGTCGGCGGCCGCGAACGCCACCGCGACCGCGGCCAGCGACAGCAGCAGCCGCTGGCTCACGGGGCGGTGATGGTCGGCTTCGTGCCGTAGTCGTCGAAGGTGATCGTGTAGGTGACGTCGTCGGACTTCGGGTAGAACGGTCCGGTCAGCACGGCCTTGGCCAGCTCGTCGTCGTCGGTGACGGTGAACGTCGCGTCGAAGGTGGCGCTCGCCGAGGCGCTCGGGATGACCTCCGCGACCGCCTTCCCGGGGACGGTGCCGCTGAAGCTGCTCAGCACCACCTTGCCCTCGCGCACCTGCGAGCCCTCGGTGACGTCCTGGGCCGCGGTGAGCAGCGAGGACAGCCCGGCGTCGGGGCTCATCAGCGTCGACGGGTCCGGTGCGCCGTAGTCGGCCGGGTCGATCTTCACGAACTTCGAGGTGAACGGCAGCTTGGCGTGCACGGTGCCGTCCACGGCCACGACGGCCGCGTCGGCGGTGATCCCGCCGGCGGCGACCTTGATGGTGCCCTTGAAGGCGGGGGCGTGGGTGGCCACGCCGTCAGCGGCGAGCAGCCCGTTGACGTCGCTCGGCAGCTTCGCCGTCGAGAGCCCGATGCGCACCCCCGGCGTCTCGTCGAGCGACTTCTTCGCGGCGGCCAGAGTGTCGGCCGGGCTCGTCGAGGACTCCGCCTTCGAGCCCGAGCAGGCCGACAGCGCGGCGGCCATCGTGAGCGCGACGGCGAGCGGGCGGAGCGCGGCGGTCCTCATGCGCACAGCCTGTCACGCACCGTCGAGCGGGAGCGTGGGGTCCTCGGTGTCCAGGAGCGGGACCGCACCGGCCTCCAGGCCGGCGACCAGACCGGCCACCGGGCCCGAGGCGGCGACCACCGGCTGGGTGCCGGGGACGCCCGAGCCGTCGCGGCGACCGTCGGCCGCGGGCAGGTCGACGGCGGCACCGCTGGCCGCGGCCGCCCGCGCGGGCCCGGGACCGGCCCACGCGAAGACGAGGGTGTCCTCGCCCTTGAGGAACCGGTGGCAGCGCACGCCGCCGGTGCCGCGGCCCTTGGCGGGGTACTCCGAGAACGGGGTGACCTTGACCGCCCCCGCCTCGGTGCCCGGCAGCGCCGTGCCGGAGCCGGACGCGGTCACCACCACGGCGGACTCGTCGGGCGTGAACGCGCCGAAGAACACCACCGTCTGCTTGGCCGCGAGGCGCACGCCGGCGATGCCGCCGCCCGAGCGGCCCTGGGGCCGGACCCCGGACGCGGCGAAGTGCAGCAGCTGGGCGTCGGAGGTGAGGAACACCAGCTCCTCCTCGCCGGTGCGCAGCTCGACCGCGCCGACCACCTCGTCGCCGTCGGCGAGCCGGATGACCTCCCAGGCGTCGCGGTTCGCGAGCTGCTCGGGGTTCACCCGCTTCACCACGCCCTGGCGGGTGCCCAGCGCCTGGCCGGGGGAGTCGGCGTCCAGGGAGGTCAGGGCGAGCACCCGCTCCTTGGGCTCGAGGGACAGGAACTCGCTGAGCGGTGCGCCGCCCTGCAGGTGCGGGTGGCTCGCGGTGCCCGGCAGGGTCGGCAGGTCGAGCACGTCCAGCTTGACCAGCCGGCCGGTGGTGGTCAGCGCGCCGACCTGGCCGCGGGCGGTCGTCCGGACGGCCGAGACCACCACGTCGTGCTTGGCGCGGCCCTCCCCGTCGCCGGGAGGCTCGGTGTCGCCGGTGCGGGCCAGCAGGCCGGCCGACGAGAGGTAGACGAAGCACGGGTCGTCGGCGACCTCGAGCGGCACGGCCGCCGAGACGGTCTGCCCGGCCGAGGCCAGCAGCACCGTGCGGCGCGGCGTGCCGTAGGTCTTAGCGACGTCGTTGAGCTCGTCGGAGACCACCGTGCGCAGCAGCTTGTCGTCCTGCAGGATCGCGTCGAGCGCGTCGATCGTGGCCTGCAGCTCGGCCTGCTCCTTGTCGAGCTCGAGCTTGGAGAACCTCGTGAGCCGGCGCAGCGGCATGTCCAGGATGTACGTCGCCTGGATGTCGCTCAGCTCGAAGACGTCGATCAGCCGGGCCCGGGCCTGCTCGGCGTTGTCGCTGGAGCGGATCAGCTGGATCACCTCGTCGATGTCCAGGATCGCGACCAGCAGGCCGTCGACGAGGTGCAGGCGGTCGGCGGCCTTGGCGCGCCGGAACGCCGAGCGGCGCCGTACGACGTCGTAGCGGTGGCCCAGGAAGACGTCCAGCATCTGCTTGAGGCCGAGGGTGCGGGGCTGCCCCTCGACGAGCGCGACGGCGTTGATGCCGAAGGAGTCCTCCATCGGGGTGAGCTTGTAGAGCTGCTCGAGGATCGCCTCGGGGACGAAGCCGTTCTTGACCTCGATGACGAGCTGGAGGCCCTTCTCGCGGTCCGTGAGGTCCTTCACGTCGCTGATGCCCTGCAGCTTCTTGCCCTGGACCAGGCTCTTGATCCGCTCGATGACCCGCTCGGGCCCGACGCCGTACGGCAGCTCGGTGACCACGATGCCCTTGCGGCGCGGGGTGACGTTTTCGATCCGGGCGGTCGCGCGCATCTTGAACGAGCCGCGGCCGGACTCGTAGGCGTCCCGGATCCCGTCGAGGCCGACGATCTTGCCGCCGGTGGGCAGGTCGGGGCCGGGGACGAACCGCATCAGGTCGTCGAGGCTCGCCTGCGGGTGCTTGATCAGGTGCCGCAGCGCCTGGACCACCTCGACGAGGTTGTGCGGGGCGATGTTGGTGGCCATGCCGACGGCGATGCCGGACGCCCCGTTGACGACCAGGTTGGGGATCGCCGCGGGCAGCACGACCGGCTCGGTCTCGCGGCTGTCGTAGTTGGGCTTGAAGTCGACGGTGTCCTCGTCGATGGAGTCGGTCATCGCGACCGCGGCGGGCGCCATCCGGCACTCCGTGTAGCGCATGGCGGCCGGCGAGTCGTCGGGTGAGCCGAAGTTCCCGTGCCCGTCGACGAACGGCAGCCGCAGCGACCAGGGCTGCACCATCCGGACCAGGGCGTCGTAGATCGCGCCGTCGCCGTGCGGGTGCAGCCGGCCCATCACCTCGCCCACGACGCGGGCGCTCTTCACGTGCCCGCGGTCGGGGCGCAGGCCCATGTCGGCCATCGTGTACAGGATCCGGCGCTGGACCGGCTTGAGGCCGTCCTTGGCGTCCGGCAGCGCGCGGCTGTAGATGACCGAGTAGGCGTACTCCAGGAAGCTGGTGCGCATCTCGTCGCCGACGTCGATGTCGAGGATGTGCTCCTCGTAGTCGTCGGGCAGGGGAGGTTGCTGGGTGGAGCGGGCCATGCCGCCATTCTGTACGTCGCCGCCTCCCGCCACGCGGGGGGCACGCCGCAGCCGCCCCGGAACGGTAGATTTCCCCCGTGAGCACTCCGGAGTCAGGCACCCCGACCGCCGAGACGGCCCCGTCCGCGCGCTACCCCCGGCACTGGGAGGCCGACGTGCTGCTCCGGGACGGCCGGGTGGCCCACCTGCGGCCGATCAGCGCCGACGACCAGGAGCTGCTGGTCGAGTTCTACGAGCAGGTCTCCGCGGAGTCGAAGTACCTCCGGTTCTTCGCGCCGATGCCCCGGCTCTCCGAGCGCGACGTGCTGCGGTTCACCCACGTCGACCACCGGGACCGGGTCGCGTTCGTGATGACCGTCGCCAACCGGATGATCGCGGTGGGCCGGTTCGACCGGATCCCGCCCGAGGAGTCCTCGGACCCGTCCGGCCGGCTCGTCGAGGCCGAGGTGGCGTTCCTGGTCCAGGACGCCCACCAGGGGCGCGGCATCGCCCAGCTGCTGCTCGAGCACCTGGCGCAGGCCGGCCGGGAGCGCGGCATCGACCGGTTCGTCGCCGACGTGCTGCCCGAGAACCGCAAGATGGTGCAGGTCTTCCGCGACGCCGGCTACACCGTGGCCGGCGGCTACGAGGACGGCGTGATGCGGCTGGTGTTCCCGATCGACTCCACCGACACCTCCGTCTCGGTGATGCAGGCCCGCGAGCACCGCGCCGAGTCCGCCTCGATCGAGCGGTTCTTCCACGCCAAGAGCGTCGCGGTCATCGGCGCGTCGCGCCGCCACGACACCATCGGGCAGACGCTGGTGCGCAACCTGGTGCTCGGTGACTACCAGGGCCGGGTGTACGTCGTGAACCCGGCGGCCCAGTCGGTGGCCGGCCTGCCGGCCTACGCCACCGTCGGCGACATCCCCGACACCGTGGACGTGGCGATCGTCGCGGTGCCGGCGGAGGCGGTGCAGGACGTGGTGCTCGACTGCGCCGCGAAGGGCGTGCACGGGCTGATCGTGATCTCCTCGGGCTTCGCCGAGACCGGCGAGGAGGGCCGGCTGCGGCAGCGCCAGCTCGTCGGCCTGGCCCGCAGCTACGGCCTGCGGCTGATCGGGCCCAACTGCCTGGGCATCATCAACACCTCCTCGGACTACTCGCTGAACGCCTCGCTCTCGACGGTGATGCCGCCGCGCGGCCGGGCCGGCTTCTTCTGCCAGTCCGGCGCGCTGGGCGTGGCGATCCTGGAGAAGGTGTCCCGCCGCGGGCTCGGGCTCTCCACGTTCGTCAGCGCCGGCAACCGGGCGGACGTCTCCGGCAACGACCTGCTGCAGTACTGGGAGGAGGACGAGGACACCGAGGTCGTGCTGCTCTACCTGGAGTCGATCGGCAACCCGCGCAAGTTCAGCCGCCTCGCCCGGCGGGTGTCCTCGCGCAAGCCGGTGATCGCGGTGAAGTCCGGCCGGTCCACCCAGGGCGTGCCGATGGGGCACGCCGTGCGCTCGATGCTGGCCCCGCAGGCGGCCGTGGACGCGATGTTCCGGCAGGCCGGGGTGATCCAGGTCGAGACCCTCGACGAGATGTTCGACGTCGCCCAGCTGGTCGCGCACCAGCCGCTCCCGCGCGGCAGCCGGGTCGCCGTGGTCGGCAACTCCGACGCGCTGGGCCTGCTCGCGGCCGACGCGGCCGTCACCGTCGGGCTCCAGGTCACCCAGCTGGTCGCGCTCGGCGCCGACGCCACCGCCGAGGACTTCGAGGAGGCGCTGGACGCGGCCATCGACGACGACGAGGTGGACTCGGTGGTGGCGGTCTTCATCCCGCCGCTGAACACCACCGGCGAGGAGGTCGCCGACGTGCTGGCTGCAGTGGGGGAGCAGTCCGACAAGCCACTGGTCTCGACCTTCCTCGCCTCCGAGGGCATCCCCGAGCTGCTCCGCGTCCCCGACGTCGCCGGCAGCACGGCGGGACGCGGGTCCGTGCCGTCGTACCCCGCCGTCGAGGCCGCCGTCCGCGCGCTGGCCCGGGTGGTGGAGTACGCCGCCTGGCGGGCCAAGCCGCTCGGCGAGCTGGTCGCCCCCGACAGCGTCGACACGATGACCGCGCGGTCGCTGGTCTCCAAGATCCTGAGCGCCGACGACCGCGGCCGGGACCTGACCTTCGAGGAGCTGCACACCCTGCTCGCGGCCTACGGCATCGACCTGTGGGACCGCGTCGAGGTGAGCACCGTCGAGGAGGCGATCGCCGCGGCCGAGCAGCTGGGGTACGACGTCGTGCTCAAGGCCACCGCCGAGCACCTGCGCCAGCGTCCCGACCTCGCGCACGTCTGGCGCAACATCGACACCGAGGCCGAGATGCGCGACGCCTGGGAGTCCATGCAGGAGCTGGTGGACAACCCGGCCGCGGCCGGGTTCATCGTCCAGCGGAACGCGGGCCCCGGCGTGCCGGTGTCGCTCGGCGGCATGGAGGACCCGCTGTTCGGGCCGGTGGTCTCCTTCGGCGTCTCCGGGCCCGCGACCGAGCTGCTGGGGGACCGGTCCTACCGGATCCCGCCGATGCACAGCGGGGACGCCAGCGACATGGTCCGGGAGATCCGGGCCGCCCCGCTGCTGTTCGGCTACCGGGGCAGCGAGGAGGTCGACGTCGACGCGATCGAGCACCTGCTGCTGCGGCTCGCCCAGCTCAAGAACGACCTGCCCCAGGTGCGCTCGCTCGAGCTCAACCTGGTGCTCGTCGGTGCCGACGGGGCCACCGTGCTGAACGCGGTCGGCCGGGTCGAGCCGGTGACCGACGCGCGCTCGGACTGGTTCGTGCGCCGGCTGTCCACCCAGGCCGGGGACACGCTCCACGACTAGGGGACGGGGCTGCCACGGCTGCGTGAGAGGCTGTCGGGATGAGCGACACCTCCGGTGACCTGCGCACCGCGATCGAGAAGTCCGGCTACTACCCCGACGTCGTGTCGGACGCTGTCGACGCCGCCGTCGCCGGCGAGCAGGTCGTCTCCTTCCTGGTGCACCACGAACCCACCATCGACGAGCGCGACGAGGTACGACGCCACGTCACGGTGCTGGTGCTGACGCCGAGCCGGCTGATCCTGGCGCACACCGACGAGCACGCCCCCGACGACCTGCTGCCCGCGCCGTACACCTCCAGCTCCACCGAGGCGGTCACGATCTCCGCGATCCGCTCCGTGGTCGTCAACCGGATGGTCGCGAACCCCGAGTCCTACGCCGGCAAGCCGATCCCGGCGCCCGGCGCCAACGAGGCGGTCCTGACGATCGGGTGGGGCGCGGTCGGCCGCATCGACCTCGAGCCCGCGGGCTGCGCCGACCCCGACTGCGAGGCCGACCACGGCTACACCGGGCTGCTCACCTCCGACGACTTCTCGCTGCGGGTCAGCGCCGCGGCCGAGGGCCCCGAGGCCGTGGCCAACCTCCTCGGCTTCGCCGACGCGCTGTCGGCTCGCACCGCCGGATGACGTTCGTCCAGCCGGCCTACGAGGACCGGTCGCTCGGGGACGTGCTGCCCGCCGTCGCCCGCGCGCTCGGCGTGGACGCCGGTCTGGCGCCGTCGTCGATCGAGCTCCCCGAGGCGCAGAAGTACGTCGTGCTCCTCGTCGACGGCCTCGGGTACGAGCTGCTGCGCGACCACGAGGACCAGGCGCCGTTCCTGCACGACCTGCTCACCGGGCCGAACGGCCAGGCCCCGGCCACCGTCGGGGTGCCCTCGACGACCGCGACCAGCCTGACCTCGCTGGGCACCGCGCTGACGCCCGGCACGCACGGGCTGGTCGGGTTCACCTCGCGGATCCCAGGCACCGACGACCTGCTCAACGCGCTGACCTGGAGCCCGTCGGTCGACCCCCACGAGTGGCAGCCGCACCCGACCGCGCTGGGCCGGCTGGCCGCCGCCGGCGTGCACACCACGGTGGTGAACAAGCGGCAGTTCGCCGGCTCGGGGCTGACGGTCGCCGGTCAGCGCGGGGCCGAGTTCGTCGGCGCCGACCTGGTGGGGGAGCGGATGGCCGCGGCCGTCGCCGCCTCCGCGCACGGCCCGTCGCTGACCTACCTCTACGACGGCGACCTGGACTTCACCGGTCACCGGCACGGCGTCGCGTCCACGTCCTGGCAGCTCCAGCTCGCGATGATCGACGCCGAGGCCGAGCAGCTGCGCGAGGCGCTGCCCGGCGACGTACGCATCGTCGTGGTGGCCGACCACGGCATGGTCGACTCGCCGGCGTCCGCCCGGCTCGACGTCGACGACCACCCCGAGCTGCTCGCGGGCGTCGCGGTGCTCGGCGGGGAGGCGCGCTTCCGGCACGTCTACTGCCGCGGCGGCGCCGTGGACGACGTGCTGGCGGCCTGGCGGTCCGTCCTCGGCGACCGGGCCGAGGTGCTCACCCGCGACGACGCCGTCTCGCGGGGCTGGTTCGGGACGCTGACACCCGGCGTGCGCCCCCGCCTCGGGGACGTGATGGTCGCCTCCCGCGACGACTTCTCGGTGATGAGCACGTCCGGGTTCCCCTACGAGGCCCGGCTCATCGGCCTGCACGGGTCGCTGACCTCGGCGGAGATGCTCATCCCGGTCCTCGTCGGCTGAGCCGGGCACGGTCCGGGGGTCCGGTCATGGCATCATGCCCGCCGTGGCCGAACTGCAGTTCTTCACCGGGACCATGGACTCGGGCAAGTCGACGCTCGCGCTCCAGACCAACCACAACCACGCCGCACGCGGCCGGCACGGCCGGATCTTCACCAGCCAGGACCGCGCCGGCGCCGCGACGCTGTCGAGCCGGCTGGGGCTGCAGCACGAGGCGATCGAGGTCAGCCCGGAGTTCGACTTCTGGGAGTACGTCGTCGCGACCCTGACCCGTGGCGGCCGCGTCGACTACCTGATCTGCGACGAGGCCCAGTTCTACTCCGCCGCGCAGGTCGAGCAGCTGGCGCGGGTCGTCGACGAGCTCCAGGTGGACGTGTTCGCCTTCGGCATCCTCACCGACTTCCGCACCTCGATGTTCCCGGGCTCGGCGCGCCTGGTCGAGCTCGCCGACCGGATGCACGTGCTCCAGGTCGAGGCGCTGTGCTGGTGCGGCAAGCGGGCCACCCACAACGCCCGCACCGAGAACGGCGAGATGGTCACCGAGGGCGACGTGATCGTGGTCGGCGACGTCGACGACCACCAGCCCGCCGAGGTCGGCTACGAGGTGCTCTGCCGCCAGCACCACCGCCGCCGGCTCACCGCGTCCCGCGCGCAGGCGGTGTCGATGATCGGCGAGCCGCTGCCCTTCAGCTGACCAGCAGGGATGCGGTCGCTGTCCGGTGTGCGTAGGGTCGTCCGGGTTCGCGTCGCCCACCAGAGGACCTCCTCCATGCGCTGTGCCCCCCCTCCGCCGCTCCGTCTCGGCCCTGCTCGGGCTCTCCCTCGTCGGTGCCGCCCTCGTGGCGACCGGCCCCGTCGAGCAGTCCGACACCCGCCCGGTCTCGCAGTCGCGGCCGACGAACGCCGGCAAGGTGTTCCGCTGGGGCAACGCGCAGTGGGCCGACGACTTCATCGGTCCGGTGAAGGGCATGTGGGCGCAGAACCGGCCGGGCCAGGTCAACAACCAGCACGGCATGCTCACGATCAACGGCAGCGCCGGCGGCGGCGACGTCGTGGCCATGGTGGCCGGCCACGCGCGGCAGTACGGCCGCTGGGAGACCCGCGTCCGGGCCGAGCAGTACACCCGCAGCCACACGCCGTACCACGTGGTCGCGGAGCTCGTCCCGGTCGGCGACCACCGGTGCGGCGCACGGAGCATCGTGCTCTCCGACTACGCGCTCGGCTCGGACCGGGCCCGGATGGCGATCCGCAACCTCCCGAACGCCGAGTTCACCGCGAGCAAGCGCCTGAACCTGCGCCCCGGACCGTTCCACACCTACGCCGTCGAGGTGACCCCCTCGCACGTCTCCTGGTTCGTGGACACCCGCGTGGTGATGACCGAGCGTCGCGGCGAGGCGCTCTCGGGGGGCGTCGTACGCGTTCCGCTTCCGGCTCGCCGACCAGCCGGGCGCCCGGATGAACCCGGGACGGATGCAGATGGACTGGCTGCGCTACTACTCGCTGGCCCGGCACAACGCGAGGTCGATCGCCGCCCCGGCCGCCACCCGCGGGACCTACCCCCACGCCTGCTGACCCGGCGCCTCTGGCGGCGGGAGGCCCGCCGACCCGGCGCCTCTGGCGGCCGAAGGGCCGCTGACCCGGCGACTTTGGCGGCAGGAGGGCCGCTGACCCGGCGACTTTGGCGGCGGGAGGGGCGCTGACCCGGCGCCTCTGGCGGCGGGAGGCCCGCCGACCCGGTGCCTCTGGCGGCGGAAGGGCTGCTGACCCGGCGTGTCTGGCGAGGCGATCCCGGGATCGGTGCCGCCAGTGGCTGCGTTCGGGCGGGCGCGGGGTCGCAGGCGGCGCGACACCCACCACCCCATCCCGCTCGGCACAGGGTGGCGTCATCGGATGATCGTCCGGGTCGTCACGCGCGGTCAGAGCCGCGTCGCCAGAGTCGCCGGGTCGGCCGGCAACCGGGTTTTGCTGGGTCCGGGCTTTCGGGTGTTCGGTGCGCTGCGTCGTGGCCGGGTTTCGTCCCCAGGCCTCGGGGGGTGTGGGTTGTGCACGGGTGCGGACATCTGTTCGGAAGTGATGGCTGGTTGTTCTTAGCGTGGTGGGTATGTCGACGACCATCCGGACCGAGGACCAGGCGCATCCGATCGCCCGGTTCTCCGGCCGGCTGCACCGGGTGCTGGACGGGCTCGCGGAGGCGCCGGCGTGGTCGATGACCCCGGACGAGCAGCGCACGGTGGTGGTGGGGCTGGCCCGGGCCGAGGCCCGGCTGGCCGAGCTGCGGCTGCGGGTGCTGGCTGCGGCGGACCGCAACGACGTGGCCGCGGACTCGGCGGCGACCTCGACCGGTGCCTGGCTGGCCCAGGTCACTCGGCGGAGCCGGGGTGCCGCGCACGCCGAGGTGGCTCTCGCGGTGGCGTTGGACACCGGGTTCAGCGTGACCCGGGACGCGTTGGCCGCGGGCCGGGTCGATGTCGCCCAGGCGGCGGTGATCGTCCGTTCGATCCAGGCGTTGCCGCAGGGAGTGTCGGTGGTGGACCGGGGGCGGACCGAGGCGCACCTGGTGCGGGCGGCCGGCGAGTTCGACGCGGCGGCGCTGAAGGTGCTGGGGCGGCGGGTCTTGGAGGTGATCGACCCCGACGCCGCCGATCTCGCCGAGGGTGCCCGGTTGGAGGCCGAGGAGGCCGCGGCGGCCCGGGCGACGTTCCTGCAGCTGTCGGCGAACCCGGACGGCAGCCACACCGGCCGGTTCAAGATCCCGGCGCTGCACGCGGCGATGCTGACTAAGATGCTGCACGCCTTCACCAACCCCCGACACCAGCACCAGCACCAGCACCAGCCAAACAGCCGGGTGAGACTGTCGCGGCCCGAGCGGCTGGGGGAGGCGTTCTGCCGGCTCCTGGAGCGGGTGCCGGCCGACCGGCTGCCGTCGGCCGGCGGGATGTCGGCGACCGTGGTGGTGCTGCTGGACTACGACCAGCTGCTGTCCGGGCTCGGCACCGCCACCTTGGACACCGGGCAGCCCCTGTCGGCCGGTGCAGCCCGGCAGCTGGCCTGCGAGGCCGGGATAGTGCCCGCGGTCTGGCGGCGCGCCCTGGGGTCGCCTTCGGTGGTGCTGGATCTGGGGCGGCGGACCCGGCTGCACACCGAGGCCCAGCGCACCGCGCTGACCATCCGGGACCGGGGCTGCACCACGGTGGGCTGCGACCGGCCGGCCGCCTGGTGCCACGCCCACCACGACCAGCCCTGGTCCCAGGGCGGACCCACCAGCGTGGTGAACGGTCGGCTGCTGTGTGCGTTCCACCACGGCAAGGCCCACTCCCTGGCCTACGTCACCAGCCACTTGCCCACCGGACAGATCCAGTTCCACCGACGGACCTAGACACGGCCCATGGACGGTCGATACCGGCCGTGCCACTGTGGAAACGAAGCCCTGAAGGGAGGGGAGATCCCATGGAACAGCCCGTACAGCCGAGCGCCTGTCCCGACTGCCACGCCCTGACCGACGACCTGACTGCGCATGAGCGTTGGCACTCGCGCCTGGTCCACGACATCGCCGTGGCCGTCGACCAGGAGAACAGGCGCCGCGACGCGGCGCAGAGCCGTTGACGACGCGGAACGCGCTTCGCCGCACCTGACCCCGACCAGCGGGCCACTACGGTGCTCCCCATGGCGCGGGTGCTGGTGACGGGGATGTCAGGGACAGGCAAGACGACGGTCCTCGACGAGCTCCGACGCCGTGGACATCTCACCGTGGACACCGACTACGACGGGTGGGTGCTCGCGGACGGCACCTGGGACGAGCCCCGCCTGCAGCGGCTCCTCGGGTCGGTGCCTGACGTGGTCGTCTCGGGCACGGTCGAGAACCAGGGCCGCTTCTACGACCGCTTCGAGGAGGTCGTGCTGCTGAGCGCGCCGCTTCCCGTGCTGGTCGAGCGGGTGCGTGGGCGGACGAACAACCCCTACGGCGGGACGCCGGAGCAACGCGTCGAGATCGCACGGTACGTCGACACCGTGGAGCCGCTGCTGCGGCGAGGCGCGACCCTCGAGCTCGACGGCGAACGTCCGCCGGCCGAGCTCGTCGACGTGATCGAGGCCCTGGTCATCGGAACGGCGCTCTCGGGCGGTGGGGCCGGCGGCCCGGCTGCCAGGATGGTGACCATGCGCTCCCTCATCCGTCCCGACGAGCTGGCCGCCCTCCTGCCGGACGTGACCCTGCTCGACGTGCGCTACCAGCTCGGCCGCGCGGACGGGCTCGAGCAGTACCTCGCGGGTCACCTCCCCACCGCCGTGTACGTCGACCTCGGGACCGACCTCGCGGACCCGCCCGCGGAGCCGGTCGACGACGGGGGACGGCACCCGCTGCCGGACCCCGACAGGTTCGCCGAGGCGATGCGGCGCTGCGGCGTCAGCGCCGGGCGGACGGTCGTGGTCTACGACGACTGGTCGTCGATGGCGGCGACCCGGGCGTGGTGGCTGCTCACCTTCCACGGGCACCGGGACGTGCGGGTGCTCGACGGCGGCTGGGCGGCCTGGGCCGGGTCCGGCGGGGCGGTCGGGACCGACGTGCCCGACGTCGTGCCGGGCGACTTCCGGGCCGACCCGGGACACCTGCCGGTCGTCGACGCGGAGGGCGCGGCGCGGGTCGCCCGCGAGGGCGTGCTGCTCGACGCGCGGGCGGTCGAGCGCTTCCGGGGCGAGGTCGAGCCGGTGGACCCGGTCGCCGGCCACGTGCCCGGCGCCGTCAGCCTGCCCACCGCGGCGAACCTCGAGGACGGCCACTTCCGGTCGGTGGACGACCTGTCCGCGCAGTACGCCGTGACCGACGGGGTCGACCAGGTCGCGGCCTACTGCGGCTCCGGGGTGACCGCGACCCACGACCTGTTCGCGCTGCACCTGCTGGGCCGCCGTGGCGCGCTCTACCCGGGCAGTTGGAGCGGCTGGGTCAGCGACGACGCCCGACCGGTCGCCACCGGGCCGTGACCTCGGGCCGGGTCGCTCGTTGGACGGGTATCGAGGGTCGGCGTTCTCCCAGGGGCCCGGCCCTCGATTCCTGTCATCCGGCCGAGCAGCGACTCGAGCACCCCCGCCGCCGTCGGTACGTCGAGCAGCCCCGCCTCGTACGACGTCCAGCCGAACGTCGTCCGCCCGTCCAGGACCACCTCGTCGAGGGGCAGCGTCCCGGGGGCGAGCACCGTGCGGGCGCTCGCACCGGCCGTGCGGTGCTCGGCGCAGTCGCAGGCCGACCGCAGCAGCAGGGACGTCAGGTCGGAGGCGGCGTAGCGGCGGAGCACCACGCGGGTGCCCCGGGCGAGCAGGTGCAGCACGGTGTCACCGGAGCGGAGCCACAGCTGCACCGGCACGGCGTGGCTGGGGGAGAGCACGGTCCAGCCGCGTGCGGACAGCGCGGCGGTCCAGGTGCGGAAGGTGAGGGGTGTCGTCATGGGCGGAGTCCTGCGTCTGTCGCGGCGGCTGGGAACGGCGAGGGGCACCAGCCGGGCGGCTGGTGTCAGCGACAGCGACAACACAGGTGCAACATGATGCGGCACCCTACCAGTGCACGCCCTTGAACAGCCTGGCCAGCAGTTCCTGCTGGGGAGTGGTCTCGTCGGTGGCGCCCCCGCTGGCCGCCGCCGAGTCCGGGAACACCTGGTAGGCCAGGTGCAGCACCCGGAACGTGGTCTTGGGGGCGAGCGTGTGCGCGACCGCCCCGAGGTTGCCCAGCGCGGTGTTGACCTCGTGCGGCCGGTCCACCATCGCGGCGATCACCAGGTCGGCGGCCTGCGCGGGGGAGATGGTGGGGAACTTCCGGTAGATCTTCGTCGGCGCGATCATCGGGGTCCGCACCAGCGGCATGTGGATCGTGGAGAAGCCGATCCCGTCGCCGACCAGCTCGGAGGCGACCACGTTGCTCCAGGCGTCCAGCGCGGCCTTGGACGCGACGTACGCGCTGAACCGGGGCGGGTTGGTCTGCACGCCGATCGAGCTGACGTTCACGACGTGGCCGCGCTGCTGCTCGCGCATCCGCGGCAGCAGCCCCATGACCAGCCGGATCGCGCCGAAGTAGTTGAGCTGCATGGTGCGCTCGAAGTCGTGGAACCGGTCCTCGGAGAGCTGCAGCGAGCGGCGGATCGAGCGGCCCGCGTTGTTCACCACGAAGTCGATCGTCTCGTGCTCGGCGCACAGCTGCTCGCACAGCGAGTCGATCGCCTCGAGGTCGGACAGGTCGCAGCCGTAGACGTGCGCGCGGCCGCCGTGCGCCTCGATCTCGGCCCGGGTCTCCTCGAGCTTGTCCTTGCCACGGGCCACCAGGATCGGGATGCCGCCGGCCTGCGCGACCTTGAGGGCCACCACCTTGCCGATGCCGGAGGAGGCGCCGGTGATCACCACCCGGCGGTCCCGGAGCGTGTCGGTGATCGCGCCGTCCCGGGCGGTGTCGGTGTCGAGGTGCTCCTCCCAGTAGGTCCACAGCGTGGCGGCGTACCCCTCGAGGTCCGGGCAGGAGATCCCGGACCCGGCCAGCGCCCGCTCGGTGCGCCGGGACGCGAACACGGTCGGGAACGACACGTGCTCGAGCACCTCCGGGGGTACGCCGAGCCGGCCGACGGTCTCGCGCAGCAGGAGCTGGGCCGGCGCCGTGCGGACCAGCGCCTGGACCAGCCCACCGGGCTGCAGGGCACGGGGGAGCAGGCTGGTCGGCAGCACACCGGTGACCCGCCGGTCCAGGGGCACCGTGAACCGCGGCGCCCGGGCCGCGGCGGCGAACGTGTTGACCAGCTCGGTGGTGGGCTGCGGGTCCGGGTTGACCAGGTGGAACGCCTGCCCGTCGAGGTCGGGCCGGTGCGCGAGGTGGTCCATCGCCTTGGCGACGTAGTCGACCGGCACCACGTTGGTGTCGCCGAGGTCGATGCCCATCAGCGGCAGCCAGCCGGGGACGGTGTCGCGCAGCCGCTTGAGCAGCGGGAAGAAGTAGTAGGGCCCGTCGACCTTGTCCATCGCGCCGGTCTCGGAGTGCCCGACCACGACCGCCGGCCGGTAGACCCGCCACGGCACCGGGCTCTCCTCGCGGACGATCCGCTCGGACTCGAACTTGGTGCGGTGGTAGGCGGACGGCAGCCCCTGGCCGACGTCGAACATCGTCTCGTCGAAGACGCCGTGGTAGTCACCGGCGGCCGCGACCGAGGAGACCTGGTGGAACACCCCGACGTCGAGGGCGCCGGCCAGGTCGAGCGCGGACCGCGTCCCGCCGACGTTGAGCTGCTCGTTGAGCTCGTCGGGGGCGGTCATGTCGTAGATCGCCGCGAGGTGGAAGAAGTGGTCGACGCCGCCGCGGTGCTCGCGCACCCAGCGCTTCGCGACACCGAGGCCCGGCTTGGTGAGGTCGCCGGTCACCGTGGTCACCCGGGCCGGGTCACCCCAGGAGTGCAGCAGCCGCTCGACCCGGTCGCGCGAGCCCGCCCGGACCAGGACGAAGATCTCCCCGTCCCGGTTGTCGAGCAGCTCCTGGACGAGGTGCCGGCCGATGAACCCGGTCGCGCCGGTCACGAAGTAGGACATGCCCGATCACATTACTGACAGGTAACCCGGTTGGCCAGAGCCACGCCGGGCGCTGTCGCTCACTCGCGCTTGCCGCCGCCGAACATGATCTCGTCCCAGCTCGGCACGGACGCCCGGCTCTTCTTCTTCGCGGTACGTCGCGGGGTGCCCGGCTCGTCCGCCGCCGGCTCCGTGGCGTCGTCCTGCTCGGCGGTCCCGGCCCGGTCGGGGGCGTCCGCGACGTCGGGGTCGGACTCGCTGCCGAGCTCGACCGGCGCCGGGCGCTCGCTGGCCTGGGTGGCGATCCAGTCCGCGTCCCCGGTGCCGCGCACGGCGGCGGCGGTGGCGCTCAGGTCCTCGGTGGGCTCCTCGGCGGCCGGGGCGGGAGCCTCCGCGCGGGCGGCCGGTGCCGGCGCCGGCGGGGTCTCGGCGACCATCCCGATGGCGTCCTCGCCCAGCGGCAGCTCCTCGTCGTCGCCGACCGCGGACAGCCGACGGGGCGCGGCGCCGCCGGCGCGCGGCTGGGTGCCCTTGCCGACCGGCTGCTCGCCGACGAGCCAGCGGGCCTCGTCGTCCTCGGCCACGACGTAGCGACCGGGGGGCGTCGAACACGAACTCGGCGTGCCGGGCGCGCTCGCCGGCGCGGTAGTCGGCGACCAGCGTCCAGCGACCGTCCTCGCGGCGCCAGGAGTCCCACTCCACGCTCGCGGGGTCGACGTTGCGGGTGCGGAGCCGCTCCGCGACCACGTCGCCGAGCAGCCGGGCCGGGCCCTCGCCCGCCTTGCGGCGCACCGAGGCGCGCTGCGCCCGGTCGGCGATGTGGGCTCGCTCGGCGAGCACCGGGGTGGCGTAGCCCATGATCTTCTCGAGGCTCGTCTGGGCGGCGGCCGCGACGTTCTCGGGGGACTCGCCGGCCCGGATGCGGGCCTGGATGTCGCGGGGGCGCAGTGCGCTTTCCATGGTGATCTCCAACTGGCCGAGGCGGGCGTGCTCGCCGCGGAGAGCGGCCCGGAGCCGGGTGTCCGCCGGAAGGGTGAACTCCTCGCCCGAGTCACTGACGAGGACCAGCTTCTGCTTGTCCTCGGTCAGCCCCACGAGCGTGAGGTCCTGCTCCTTCCATGGGGTCGCCTGCTCCGTCTCTGATGGGCCCGGGAGGGTGCCCGGTCGTGCGGTCGAGCCTACTTCCTCGGGTGCCCCGCGGTGACGGCGCCGCACCGGGGCCGCGCCCGGGCCCTACCCTGACCAGCATGGAGTCGAGCATCACGCACCCGGGCACCGTGCTCGTCGTCCTCGACCTGGTCGGCATCTTCGTGTTCGCGATCACCGGCGCGCTGGTCGGGGTCCGCAAGGAGCTGGACGTGTTCGCGGTGCTGGTGCTCGCCGGCGTCACGGGTCTCGGTGGCGGGTTCCTGCGCGACGTGCTGATCGGTGCCGTGCCCCCCGGCCGCCCTGGCGGACTGGCGCTACCTGCTGGTGCCGGCGGTCGCCGGGCTGGTCACCTTCTTCTTCCACCCGTCGCTGGACCGCAAGGAACGGGGCATCAACGTGCTCGACGCCGCCGGGCTGGCGCTGTTCTGCGTGACCGGGGCGCTCAAGGCGGTCGCGTTCGGGCTGGGCCCGGTCCCGGCGGCGCTGATGGGGATGCTGACCGGGATCGGCGGCGGGATGCTCCGCGACGTGCTGACCGGCCGGGTGCCGCTGGTGTTCCGCGGCGACCTCTACGCGACGCCGGCGCTGGTCGGTGCGTCCATCGCGGTGGTCGGGCACGAGCTCGGGCTGCGGACCGCGGTGGTCGCCCTGCCCGCGGCCCTGGTCTGCTTCGTCTGGCGGGTGGTGGCGATGCGGCGGGGCTGGAACGCGCCGCGCGCGAGCGTGTCCTCCAGCACCTGAGGACTCACCAGAACATCGTCCCGGGCTCGCCCTTGAAGGGGCCGACCACCGACGAGGTCACCCAGCCGCCGTAGAAGCCGCCCGGCTGCGCCGACACGACCTCGCCGTCGAGCGTGCAGCGGTCCATCAGCCCGGGGTAGGGCGCGACGTGGTCGACGATCGCGGCGAACGCCGCCGTCGGTGAGGGGTAGAACCAGCCGGCCTGCTCGGCGACCCGGTCCCCGCCGACCAGGTCGAGGTAGGACGCCCGGCCCTTCCACTCGCACATCGAGCCGCCGGTCGCCGGCCGCAGCGCGCCGCGGCTGAACGACGACATCGGCAGGTAGTACGTCGGCGGGTGGCTGGTCTCCAGGACCCGGAGCGCGGCGCTGGTGCGGGAGATGACCTGCCCGCCCAGCACGACCTCGATCTCGTGCGTGGTGCGCTCGAGCCGCGGTGGGCGCGGGTAGTCCCACACGGACTCCTGCCCGGGACCGGGACGCTCGGGGGTGGGTCGGCTCAGGTTCATGACGGGGTCAGCACCCTCTCCAGGTAGTCGTTGGTGAACAGCCGATCCGGGTCGAGCCGGTCCCGGAGGGCGACGAAGTCCGCGAAGCGGGGGTAGGCCGGGGCCAGGTCGGCGGCGGTCCGGGTGTGCAGCTTGCCCCAGTGCGGCCGTCCGTCGTACGCCCGCAGGACGCGCTCGACGGCCGCGAAGTACTCCCGGTGGTCGGTGCGGACGTTGGTGTGGAAGGCGAGGTAGACCGTCGCGCGCCCGTGCGCCGGGGACAGCCAGACGTCGTCGGCGGGGGCGTGCCGGACCTCCACCGGGAAGCCGATCCGCCAGCCGCGCTGCTCGACCAGCGCACGGGCCTCGGTCAGCGCCGCCATGCCGGCCTCCCGGGGCACGGCGTACTCCATCTCCCGGAAGCGCACCCGCCGCGACGAGGTCAGCACCCGGTGCGAGACGTCGCTGTAGGTGCGCGCCGTCAGGGCCCGCGACGACGCCCGGTTCAGCGCCGGGATCGTGCGGGGCGCCAGGTCGCCGAGCCGGTTCACCGCCCCGAACAGGGAGTTGGCCAGCAGCTCGTCCTCGACGTAGGCCCGGGTCCGTGACAGCGGCCGCGCGCGGGCCGTCGTGCGGTTGTTGCGCTTGGTCAGCATCCGGTCGCTGTGCGGGAACCAGTACGCCTCGGCGTGCTCGTTGGCCGCGACCAGGTCGTCGAACCCGTCGACGAAGCGGGCCCAGGGCATCGGCTCCTCGACGGCCTCCAGCGTGAAGGCCGGCTCGACCCGGAACGTCACGGCGGTGAGGATCCCGAGGGCGCCGAGCCCCACCCGGCCGGCCTCGAGGAGCTCGACCTCCTCGGCGGTGCCGCCCGGCCGCGCGTGCAGGACGCGGGCGTCGGCGGTCACCACCTCGAACCCGGTCACCTGGGCCGAGAGCGACGCCCACCGGCCGCCGGTGCCGTGGGTGCCGGTGGAGATCGCGCCGGCGACCGTCTGCCGGTCGATGTCGCCGAGGTTGTGCAGGGCCAGGCCGAGGCCCAGCAGCCGGTCGTCGAGGACGTGCAGGGGCGTGCCCGCCAGCACGGTGACGGTCATCGCGTCCCGGTCCACCGTGCGCACCCCGACGAGCCGGTCCGGGCGCAGCAGCAGGCCGTCGGCACGGGCGATGTCGGTGAAGGAGTGGCCCGACCCGACCATCTTCACGGTGAGCCCGTGGGCACGGCCGGCGACGACCGCGTCGACCACCTCGGCGGTGCTCCCGGGGGACAGCACCTGGGCCGGGCGGGCGGTCGTCAGGCCTGACCAGCTCTCCCAGCGCAGCATGCGGTGAACACTACGTGGGCATACTCGGGACGTGCCCACGAATCCCGTCACGACCGCGCTCGGAGACCTCCGCACCAGCCTCGGCGAGAAGCTCTTCGCCCGGGTCGCCGGCCCCGAGGGACCCCGCCGCCGGGACCGCATCCACGGGGCCGTGGGCCCCCGCTGGTTCGAGGAGGACGCCCGGATCCGCCAGGTGCACGGCGACGCGTCGATGTTCGTCGGCGGCATCCGCGCGCTGCTGCTGCAGTCGCTGCACCCGCTGGCGATGGCCGGCGTGATGGACCACTCCGGCTTCGAGGGCGACCCGTGGGGACGGCTCCAGCGGACGTCGTACTTCCTGGCCGTGACGACGTTCGGCACCGCGGCGGACGCCGAGAAGATGGTGGCCGCGGTCCGGTCGGTGCACGAGCGGGTCGTCGGCACCGCGCCGGACGGCCGGGCCTACGCCGCGTCCGACCCGCACCTGCTGCGCTGGGTGCACGTCGCGGAGATCGACAGCTTCCTGGCCGCGCACCAGCGCTACGGCAAGGACCCGCTCGACGCCGAGGGCCGCGACGCCTACGTGGCGGACGCGGCCCGGGTCGCCGAGGCGATCGGCGTGACCGACCCGCCCCGGTGCGAGGCCGAGCTCCGCCAGCAGCTGCGGGACTTCCGGCCCGAGCTGACCGGCACGCCCGCGGCCCGGCAGACCGCCCGGTTCCTGCTGCTGAACCCGCCGCTGCCGCTCCCCGCGCGCGTCCCGTACGGCGGCCTGGCGGCCGCCGCGGTCGGCCTGATGCCGGTCTGGGCGCGGCGCGAGCTGCTTCTGCCCTACCTGCCGGTCACCGAGCGGCTGCTGGTCCGCACCACCGGCTCGGCGCTCACGAAGACGATCCGGTGGGCGATGGTCGCACCGCGGCCGTCCGTGTGAGCACGGCCAGCCCCGCCCCGAGCAGACCGGCAGCGGCCGTCACCCAGTAGCTCGCGGACGCGCCGGACGCGTCCACGACCAGGCCGACGAGCGCCGCACCGGGGGCGAGCCCGGCGGCCAGCCCGGTCGTGAACAGCGCGATGCCCTCGGTGAGCCGGCCGGACGGAACGGACTCCTCGATCCAGGCGAAGCCGGCGATCAGGGTGGGCGAGATCGCGAAGCCGGACAGGAACAGGAAGAGCGCGAGCGGCACGAAGGCGTCCACGAACGGCAGCGGCAGCATCACCAGGCCGAGCGCGACCATCCCCCAGCGGAACCGGGACGCGTTCGACGCGGTCAGGTGCAGCGCACCGGTGACCAGGCCGGACAGCAGGCTGCCGAGCGCCCAGACCGCCAGCATCAGGCCGGACAGCGGCTTGGAGCCGAGCTCGTCGGAGAGCGCCACGGTCGCGACCTCGGCGCCGCCGAGCAGGGCGCCCATCGCGAACGCGCAGGCGATCAGGGGGGCCAGCACCGGCCACGGCATCGGTCCGGCCGCGTGCCGGTGCACGCCTCCGGACGCCGGTGGCTCGGTGCGCCGCTGGCTGACCAGCACGGCGGTGCCGAGCACCGTCGCGACGATCGCGCTGGTCAGTCCGGCGAGCGGGTGCACGGTGGTCGCCAGCACGGTGACCAGCGCCGGCCCGAGGATGAACACCGTCTCGTCCACGACCGCCTCGAAGGCGAACGCGGTGTGCAGGCCGGCCTTGTCCGGCACCAGGTGCGACCAGCGGGCCCGGATGCAGGACCCGATCTGCGGCATCGCGGCCCCGGACAGCGCGGCGCACAGGTGCGGCCACGGGGCCCGGACGTCGAGCTCGACGGTGGTCATCAGCCCGGTCATGCCCACCGCGAACGCCACGACGGCCGGCGGCAGCACCCGGCGCTGCCCGAACCGGTCGATCAGCCGGGCCTGCAGCACCGCGAACAGGGCGTTCGCGATGAGGTACGCCGCCGAGACGGTGCCGGCCAGCGAGTAGGAGCCGGTCCGGGTGGACACGAGCAGGACGATCCCGAGGCTGACCATCGAGATCGGCAGCCGGGCGACGAGTCCGCTCATCGAGAAGACGAGGGCTCCCGGCAGTGCCAGCACCCGGCGGTAGGTCGTGAACATCAGGGGGCTGATCCTAGGGTGCCTACGATTGGCCCATGCCCCTCGACACCGCTCCGTACGACGCGCTGCTGCTGGTCTCCTTCGGTGGGCCGGAGAAGCCCGACGACGTGCTGCCCTTCCTGGAGAACGTGACACGGGGTCGTGGCATCCCGCGCGAGCGGCTCGTCGAGGTCGGCGAGCACTACTACGGGTTCGGCGGCCGCAGCCCGATCAACGACCAGAACCGGGCGTTCATCTCCGCGGTGGAGGAGGACTTCCGGTCCACCGGGGTCGACCTGCCCGTCTACTGGGGCAACCGCAACTGGGACCCCTACCTCGCCGACACGCTGCAGCGCATGAAGGACGACGGCATCAAGCGGGCCGCCTGCCTGGTGACGAGCGCCTACTCGTCGTACTCCGGGTGCCGGCAGTACCGCGAGAACCTCGCCGAGGCGGTCGCGACCGTGGGCGAGGGCGCTCCCGAGCTCGACCGGCTCCGGCACTACTTCAACCACCCGGGCTTCGTGGAGCCGATGGTCGACGCGACGCTCTCCGCGCTGGCCGGGCTCGGCGACGCCGCCCGTCGCGACGCGCACGTCCTGTTCGTCACGCACTCGATCCCCGAGTCGATGAACGACACCGCCGGGCCCGAGGGTGGCGCGTACGTCGCCCAGCACCGCGCCGTGGTGGACGAGGTGGGGGAGCGGGTCCGCCAGGAGACCGGGCACCGCTACGCCACCGAGCTGGTGTTCTGCTCGCGCTCCGGGCCGCCGCACGTCCCGTGGCTCGAGCCGGACATCAACGACCGGATCGAGGAGCTCGCCCGGCAGGGCGTCGGCGGGGTGGTGGTCGTCCCGATCGGCTTCGTCTCGGACCACATGGAGGTCATCTACGACCTCGACACCGAGGCGCAGGCGACCGCCGAGAAGGCCGGCGTCGAGTTCGCCCGGGCGGCCACGGCGGGCGTCGACCCGCGCTTCGTGGCGATGGTCCGGGACCTGCTGCTCGAGCGCGCGGCCGTCGAGCGCGGCGAGGAGGTGCGTCGCGAGAGCGTCGGCGCGCTCGCCCCGTCGTGGGACCGGTGCCCCGTGGGCTGCTGCCCGAACCAGCGCGGCGACAAGCCTGCCCTGTGCGGGCAGGCCTGACATGCCGGACACGGACTACGACGACCTGCTCGAGCTCGCGGTCGCGGTCGCCGTCGAGACCGCCGAGATGGTCCGCGCCCGACGCCGCGAGGGCGTCGAGGTGGCGGCCACCAAGTCCAGCCCCGTCGACATCGTCACCGAGATGGACCGGGCGGCCGAGGAGCTGATCTTCGCCCGGCTGATGGGCGCCCGCCCCGCGGACGGGTTCCTCGGCGAGGAGGGCGCCAGCGCCGAGTCGACCAGCGGCGTCACCTGGATCGTCGACCCGATCGACGGCACGGTGAACTTCCTCTACGGCATCCCGCACTACTCGGTCTCCATCGCCGCGGCGCTCGACGGGGTCCCGGTGGTCGGGGTGGTGGTCAACGTCGAGAGCGGCGAGCGGTTCACCGCGACCAGGGGCGGCGGCTCCTACCAGGACGGCGTCCGCCTCGACGTCGGACGGGGGCCGTCCCCCGAGCTCGCGCAGCGGCTGGTCGGCACCGGCTTCAACTACGTCGCCGACGTCAAGATCAAGCAGACGGTGGCGGTCTCGGCGCTGCTCCACGAGGTCCGCGACGTACGACGGATGGGCTCGGCCGCCCTGGACCTGTGCTCGGTGGCCTGCGGACGGGTCGACGCCTACGTCGAGGAGGGTCTCAACGTGTGGGACATGGCGGCGGGTGGACTGGTCGCCACCGAGGCCGGCGCCCGGCTCGAGGAGCACCCCGGCGTGGGCGGCAACCCGTGCTTCGTGAGCGCCCCGGCGCACGGCTTCGAAGAGTTCCTCGACCTCGTGAAACGCGCCGGTTTCCTCGCTCCCGGCGACCGGGGCTGAGCCGGGAATAGCGGGGGCACCCGGCCCGTTGACCACCCTGCGCGGCGCATGGGTGCCGCGTCCGGGAGGGCCGCCGGCTGTGACTCCGGCGACATCATCCGGAACGGCCGTGCACAGCGGGCTTCCGATGGTGCACAATCCGCCTCGCGCACACATGACACGACCACCGGCCCACGAGCACACACTCGGGCGACACAGGGGGGGCAGGAGAACGCACCATGGCAACTGACTACGACGCTCCTCGCAAGAACGAGGAAGACCAGAACGAAGAGAGCCTCGAAGAGCTCAAGGCCCGACGGCACGACAAGAACTCCGGCAAGGTCGACGAGGACGAGGCCGAGGCGGCCGAGTCGTTCGAGCTCCCGGGAGCCGACCTCTCGCACGAGGAGCTCGCGGTCGAGGTCCGGCCGCGGCAGGACGACGAGTTCACCTGCATGAGCTGCTTCCTCGTGCACCACCGCAGCCAGCTCGCAGACCCCAAGAAGCTGATCTGCCGGGACTGCGCCTGAGCGCACCCCAGACGACGAAAGGCCGGGACCCCTCGCGGGATCCCGGCCTCGGTCGTTCCTGCCCCGGCCCGTGTCAGACCGAGACGTCCTCCAGGTTCGCGGGGAGGTGCCCGGTGGAGCGCCGGTAGTAGGAGGCCGCCTTGCGGGTGGCCAGCATCCGGGCGAGCCCCACCGCGACGCCGCTGGCCACGGCCCAGGTGGCCGCCTCGGCCATCGACACGTCGGGGTGCTCGGGGTTGCTCGGCGGCTCCTTGCCCGTCGAGAGCTTCCACGTCGCGGTCATCGCCTTCCGGGCGACCATGGTGGCCCCCACGGTCGCGGCGAGGCCGAACAGCGTCCAGACCTTCGAGCCCGAAGCCATCTGTGTCTCCTTCATAGGTTCCGACCAGTCTGCCGGTCGTCGTCGTGGCACCCGTACCCACCGAGCGCGTGGTCTACCCCGCTGCGCGCGTCGCGTCCGTGAGCGCGGCCGCGAGCCGGGTGGGGCGCCGGGTGCTCACCAGCCAGTACGGCGTGGGGTCGGCCGGGTCCACGATCGCGATCCGGACCGCGCGGCGCAGGTAGGGCCGCAGCAGCAGGTAGGCCCGGGCGTCCGCGTCCCGCCCGGCGAGCCGGTGGGTCGCGTCGGCGTCCAGCGCCTCGACCGCCCCGACGTGCTCGACGGAGATCCGGGCCCGCCCCGCGGTCAGCATCCCGTCGCGCACGGTGACCCGGGCCTTGCCGTAGCTCCAGAAGCCGCCCAGCAGGGCCGCCGACAGGACCGCCGTACCGGACAGCGCGACCCAGGCGGGGGTGGCGACCAGGAACGCCAGCAGCATCGAGGCCAGGAACATCGTGGCGAGCGCCCACCACCGCAACGGGACGCCGAGCCGCTCGTCATACACGCGCACATCCTGGCACCAGGGGCACCAGCGGCGGTCGATAGGGTCGACGCATGCCCGCACGGAGCACGGACGCACGCGTCGAGGTCCTGATCACCCGCACCGACCCGGACGTCCCGGTCCCGGCCTACGCGCACCCCGGTGACGCCGGCGCCGACCTGGTGACCACCGTCGACGTGCACCTCGAGCCGGGGGAGCGGGCGCTCGTGCCGACCGGCGTCGCGATCGCGCTCCCGGACGGGTACGTCGCCCTGGTGCACCCACGCTCCGGGCTGGCGGCCCGGTTCGGGATCTCGATCGTGAACGCCCCGGGCACCGTCGACGCCGGCTACCGCGGCGAGATCAAGGTGCTGCTGGTCAACCTGGACCCGCGGGAGGCCGTCGACCTGGCCCGGGGCGACCGGGTGGCCCAGCTGGTGGTGCAGCAGGTGGAGAAGGCGCGCTTCGTCGAGGTGGAGCGCCTCCCCGGCTCCGCACGCGGCGCGGGCGGGTACGGTTCGACCGGCGGTTTCTCGGAGACTCCGGCCGCCGCCACCGAGGAGCTGCACTGATGTTCAAGCGCAAGAAGTCCGGCGAGACCCCGGCCGACGCGGCCGAGACGCCGGAGGAGACCCGCACCGGGCCCCGCGCGAACGGCCCCTGGGACGTCTCCGAGGTGACCGTCCCCGAGGACGACCCCGACCGGATCGACCTCGGCAGCCTGCTGCTCACCCCGCACCCCGGTCTCGACCTCCAGCTGCAGGTCGACGAGGCCTCGGGCCAGGTGGTCGCGGTGATCCTGGCCGGCGAGACCGGCGCCGCCGAGCTGCGCGCCTTCGCCGCCCCCCGCAACGGGGACATCTGGGACGACGTACGCCGCCAGGTGGCCGGCGAGGTCGCCCGGATGGGCGGCACGGCGAGCGAGACCGAGGGCGCCTGGGGCACCGAGGTGGTGGTGAACCTCACCGTCGCCCGCGACGACGGCCAGCCCGTGCAGCAGACCTCCAAGGTCATCGGCATCCCCGGCCCGCGCTGGCTGCTCCGCGCCACCCTGTTCGGCCGTCCCGCGGTCGAGCACCAGGAGGACGGCGACGTCGAGGCCGCGCTCCGTGCCGTGGTCGTCGTGCGCGGCAGCACCCCGGTCCCGCCGGGTGACCCGCTGCCCCTGACGATGCCCCCGAACGCCCAGCGGATGGAACCTGGGGCGTGACCGTCCGGGTTCTACCGGACGCGGTTACATTGGAGACATGGGAGAAGTGACGGGTCGCCTGCGCAAGAGCCTGAGCAAGTGGGCCAGCAGTGCCGACATGGAGGCGCGTGAGCTCAAGGAGGGCGCGGTCAAGGCGGGCTGCTGCCCGATCGCGGACGCGAGCGACCGCCAGCGCGTGGAGCTGCAGGGCAGCCTCCGCACGGTGACCCTCCGCCCGCGCGGCGGGGTCCCGGCGCTGGAGGCCGAGCTGTACGACGGGTCCGCGCTGATCACGCTGGTCTGGCTGGGCCGTCGACGGATCGCCGGCATCGAGCCCGGACGGCAGATCAAGGTGATCGGCCGGATCGGCGTGCAGGACAAGCTGCGGGTGATGTTCAACCCCCGCTACGAGCTGCGGTGACCGAGACCCGGACCCCGGTCGGGGCCGCGACCGTCGAGCAGGTCGTCCGCGCCCAGCTGTCCAAGGCGCTCGGGGGACGGCGCGGCATGCTCGAAGCCGCCGTACCCACGCTGGCGTTCACCGTCCTGTTCGTCTCCACCAAGGACCTCCGGCTCGCCGTCGCCGTCAGCGTCGCGGTCGCGGTCGCCCTGCTGGTCGTGCGGCTGCTGCACCGCTCGACCGTCCAGTTCGTGCTGAACAGCCTGGTCGGGATCGGCATCGGCGCGCTGTTCGCCTGGCGGGCCGCGAAGGGCGGCGGCGACGCCAACGACCAGGCGCTCGCCTACTTCCTGCCCGGGATGATCTACAACGCCGGCTACGCGGTGCTGATGGTGACCAGCACGCTCGTGCGCTGGCCGCTGGTCGGCTTCATGGTCGGCAGCGTCGCCGGCGACCCCACCGAGTGGCACCGCGACTCCCAGGTGGTCCGGCTGTGCCGGAACCTCACCCTGATGCTGGCGCTGCCGTGCGTGGTGCGGGTGCTCGTCCAGCTGCCGCTCTACCTCGCCGGCAAGGCCGCCGAGGACGCCGGACCGATGGTGGCGGCGCTCGGGGTCAGCAAGATCGCGATGGGCTGGCCGCTGCAGATCGCCGCGCTGGCCGGGATGGCCTGGCTGCTGGCCCGCAACGCCACGCCCGTCGAGCCGGAGCCCGAGACCGCCTGACTACTCGCCCGTGCTGGGGGAGAGCAGGTCCTGCAGCTCGGACTCGCCCTCCGGCGAGCTCACGAACAGCAGCTCGTCGCCGGACTCGATGGGCTGCTCGCCCGCCGGGGTGTAGACCTGTCCGTCGCGCAGGATCGTGACCAGCGAGGTGTTCTCCGGCCACGGGATCAGCCCGACCGGCTTGCCGACGTACGGGGAGTCCTCCGGCAGCGTCATCTCGACGAGGTTGGCGTTGCCCTGGCGGAACGTGAAGAGCCGGACGATGTCACCGATGGTGACCGCCTCCTCCACCAGCGCGGACATGATCCGCGGGGTCGAGACGTTCACGTCGACACCCCAGGCCTCGCTGAACAGCCACTCGTTGTTGGGGTGGTTCACCCGGGCGACGGTGCGCGGCACCGCGAACTCGGTCTTCGCGAGCAGCGAGGTGACCAGGTTGACCTTGTCGTCCCCGGTCGCCGCGATCACCACGTCGCACGCCTCGAGCCGGGCCTCCTCCAGGGAGGACAGCTCGCAGGAGTCGGCCAGCAGCCACTCGGCGTCCGGGACGCGCTCGGGCTTGAGGGCGGCCGGGTCCTTGTCGATGAGCAGCACCCGGTGGCCGTTGCCGATCAGCTCCCGGGCCACCGAGCGGCCGACGGCACCCGCTCCTGCGATGGCGACGCGCATCAATCGTCCTCCGGACCGTTGGTGAAGACCTCGTAGACGTGCTCGGCGTTCTCCTCGCGCATCACCAGGTGGAGCAGGTCGCCCTCCTGGATCACCGTCTCGCGGGTCGGGATCATGCCCTCGCCGAGCCGGTCGATCCAGGCGATCCGGCTGCCCGACTCGAACTGGAACTTCACGGTGCGCTGACCGATCCAGGTCTCGGTGACCGGGACGTGGTCCACCCGGATGGTGCCGGACGGGTCGCGGAAGTCGGGCTCGGCCCCCGCGGGCAGCAGCCGCCGGAGCACCTGGTCGGCGGTCCACTTCACGGTCGCGACGGTGGTGATGCCGAGCCGCTGGTAGACCTCGGCACGGCCCGGGTCGTAGATCCGGGCGACGACCTGCTGGATCCCGAACGTCTCGCGGGCGACCCGCGCCGCGATGATGTTGGAGTTGTCACCGCTGGACACCGCGGCGAACGCGTCGGCCTTCTCGACCCCGGCGCGCTCGAGCACACCCTGGTCGAAGCCGATCCCGGTCACCTTGGTCCCGCTGAAGGACGGCCCCAGCCGACGGAACGCGTCGGGGTTGCTGTCGATCACGGACACGGTGTGGTTGCGGTCCTCGAGGGAGCGGGCCAGCGCCGAGCCGACCCGGCCACATCCCATGATCACGACATGCACGGGGGAGACGCTACACGTGCCGCGCGGCCGCCGTGCGTGCATCGCCCCGGGCATGGCCTAGCCTTTCCCCTCGTGGGAGTTGGCGACGTCTCGAAACGCATCTTGCTGGGCCGCAAGCTGCGCAGCACGCAGCTCGGCGAGACCTTGCTGTCCAAGCGCATCGCGCTGCCGGTGTTCGCCAGCGACGCCCTCTCGTCGGTCGCCTACGCGCCGGACGAGGTCTTCATCATGCTGTCGGTCGCCGGCGTCACGGCCTACGCCTGGTCGTGGAAGATCGCGATCCTGGTGGCCATCGTGATGCTGACCGTGGTCACGTCCTACCGGCAGAACGTGCACGCCTACCCCAGCGGCGGCGGTGACTACGAGGTCGCCACGGTGAACCTCGGCCCGACCGCGGGTGTCACGGTCGCCAGCGCGCTGCTCGTCGACTACGTGCTGACCGTCGCGGTGTCGATCTCCTCGGGCATCCAGAACGCCGCCTCGGCGATCGGCTTCGTCTCCGGGCACGAGGCGTTCTGGGCCAGCATCCTGGTGCTGGTCCTGGCCGCCCTGAACCTGCGCGGCGTCCGGGAGTCCGGCACGTTCTTCGCCATCCCGACCTACGGCTTCCATGGTCGGCATCATGGGGATGTCCCTCTGGGGGCTCTACCGCGCCGTGACCGGCACGCTGCCCGACGTCGAGAGCGCCAGCTTCACGCTGATCAAGGCGCCCGGCTACGAGGGCCAGATCACCACCGTCGCGCTGATCTTCCTGCTGGCCCGCGCGTTCTCCTCGGGCTGTGCCGCGCTGACCGGCGTCGAGGCGATCTCCAACGGCGTCCCGGCGTTCCGCAAGCCGAAGAGCAAGAACGCCGCCACCACGCTGCTGCTGCTCGGCACGATCGCGGTCACCATGCTGATCAGCATCATCCTGCTGGCCCGCAAGATGGGTCTGAAGTACGTCGACCCCAACGACCTGGACCGGCTGCGCACCGCGTCGGGCGACCCGCTGCCGGCCGGCTACGACCAGCACACCGTGATCGCCCAGATCGCCCGCTCGGTGTTCGACAACTTCACGCCCGGCTTCTACTTCGTGATCGCGATGACCGGCATCATCCTGGTGCTGGCCGCGAACACCGCCTTCAACGGCTTCCCGGTCCTCGCCTCGATCCTGGCCAAGGACGGCTACCTGCCCCGGCAGCTCGGCTCCCGCGGCGACCGGCTCGCCTACAGCAACGGCATCCTGATCCTGGCCTTCATGGCGATCGCGCTGATCGTCGCCTTCGACGCCGAGGTCACCCGGCTGATCCAGCTCTACATCGTCGGCGTGTTCGTGTCGTTCAACCTCAGCCAGCTCGGGATGATCCGGCACTGGACCCGGCACCTGAAGGCCGAGACGGACCCGGCGGTCCGCCGGCGGATGCAGCGCTCGCGGCTGATCAACAGCTTCGGCCTCGCGATGACCGCGGTCGTGTTCGTGATCGTGCTGGTCACCAAGTTCCTCGCCGGCGCCTGGATCGCGATCCTGGCGATGGGCACCTTCTTCATGCTGATGCAGAGCATCCGCCGGCACTACGACAACGTCGGCCGCGAGCTCACCGTGGAGGCCGACGACCAGGTGCTGCCCACGCGGGTGCACGCCATTGTGCTGGTCTCCAAGGTGCACAAGCCGACGATGCGGGCGCTGGCCTACGCCAAGGCGAGCCGGCCCAACGTCCTCGAGGCGGTGCTCGTCGACGCCGACGCGGCCTCCACGGCCCGGATGCTCGAGGAGTGGGACGAGCGGGGGGATCGACGTACCGCTGAAGGTGCTGTACTCGCCGTACCGCGAGATCATCCGCCCGGTCGTGGAGTACGTCCGCAGCATCCGCGACGCCAACCCCCGCGGCGTGGTCGCGGTCTACATCCCGGAGTACGTCGTCGGCCGCTGGTGGGAGCAGGTGCTGCACAACCAGACCGCGCTCCGCCTGAAGGGCCGGCTGCTGTTCATGCCCGGCGTGATGGTGACGTCGGTGCCCTACCAGCTGCACTCCTCGGTGCTCGCCAAGCAGCGCGCCGAGCGGGCGCTCAACCAGGTCCGCGCCGGCGACGTGCGCCGGGGCGAGACGCTGCGCAAGCCACCCACACCCCCCACGGACCACCGCGAGGACATGAGTTGAGCACCGGCAACCGGCACCGCCCGCGTCCGAAGAAGGTCCGTGGCCGGTCCCTGGTCGGGGAGCGGTACGACGTCCGCCCCGAGCGGATCGCGCACGGCGGGTTCGTCGTCGCCCGGCACGAGGGCGTCGTCGTCTTCGTCCGGCACGCGCTGCCCGGCGAGCGGGTCGTCGTCGAGGTCACCGAGGGGCAGGAGGGCGACCGCTTCCTGCGCGCCGACGCCGTGCAGGTGCTCGAGGCCTCCCCGGACCGGGTCACCCCGCCCTGCCCGTTCTCCGGTCCGGACGCCTGCGGCGGCTGCGACTTCCAGCACGTCGCGGTCCCGGCCCAGCGTGCCCTGAAGGCCGCCGTGGTCGCCGAGCAGCTGCAGCGGCTCGCCGGCCTCGACGTCGAGGTGACGGTGGAGGCTCTCGACACGCGCGACCACCCGGAGGACGGGCTGGACTGGCGGACCCGGGTGCAGTGGGCGGTCACCCGCGACGGCGACCCCGGGCTGCGCAAGCACCGCTCCCACGAGGTGGTCGAGGTCGACGACTGCCGCATCGCGCACCCTGGGCTGCCCGAGGTGACGGGCACCGAGTGGACCGACGCGGCGGCCGTGGAGTCGATCGTCTCCTCGACCGGCCAGCAGCTCCGGCTGGTCACGGCGCGGGACGGGGCGACGTACGCCGACGGGCCGCTGGTGCTCACCGAGGAGGCCGCCGGCCGCACCTGGCAGGTCACCGGATCGGGCTTCTGGCAGGTGCACCCCGGTGCCGCCGACGCGCTCGTGGCCGCCGTCCTGGACGGGCTCGACCCGCAGCCGGGGGAGCGCGCGGTCGACCTCTACTCCGGGGTGGGGCTGTTCACGGCGGCGCTCGCGGAGCGGGTCGGGCTGACCGGCCACGTGGTGGCGGTGGAGTCCGACGAGGTCGCGGTGGCGGACGCGCAGGAGAACCTCCGCGACCTCCACCAGGTCTCGCTGGTCCGGGACCGGGTGGACCGGGCGCTGGCCGAGGACGTCACCGGGCTGCGCGACCTGGTCGTGCTCGACCCGCCGCGCACCGGCGCGAAGCGGGAGGTGGTGGCGGCGATCGCCGCGCTCGCTCCCCGCGCCGTGGCGTACGTCGCCTGCGACCCGGCCGCGCTGGCCCGCGACGTGGCGTTCTTCGCCGAGCAGGGCTACACGCTGCGGTCGCTGCGGGCGTTCGACCTGTTCCCGATGACGCACCACGTCGAGTGCGTCGCGGTGCTGGTCCGCGCGCATCGTGTATCTTGACGTCAAGAGACATTGATGGTCCTGCTGTTCCGTGGGTACGACCCCGGCGGCAAGATGGGACCGCACGAGCAACCCAGACCTCACGAGGAGATGGCCGATGTCGAAGGCCGGCAGCAGTCAGGACAGCTTTGGTGCCAAGGGCACGCTGGACGTGGACGGGAAGTCCTACGAGATCTACCGGCTGGACGCGGTCGCGGGGGAGGGACTCCCCGAGGGTGCCGTCGACTCGCTGCCGTACAGCCTGAAGGTGCTGCTGGAGAACCTGCTCCGCACCGAGGACGGCGCGAACATCACCGCCGACGACATCCTGGCGCTGGCCGGCTGGGACGCCGACGCCGAGCCCAGCAAGGAGATCCAGTTCACCCCGGCCCGGGTGATCATGCAGGACTTCACCGGTGTCCCGTGCGTCGTCGACCTCGCCACCATGCGCGAGGCGATGTCCGAGCTCGGTGGTGACGCGACCCGGATCAACCCGTTGGCACCCGCCGAGATGGTCATCGACCACTCCGTGATCGCCGACGTCTTCGGCACGCCTGCGGCCTTCGAGCGCAACGTCGAGATCGAGTACGAGCGCAACAAGGAGCGCTACCAGTTCCTGCGCTGGGGCCAGGGCGCGTTCGACGACTTTAAGGTCGTCCCGCCCGGCACCGGCATCGTCCACCAGGTCAACATCGAGCACCTCGCGCGCACGGTGTTCACCCGCGACAGCGGTGACGGAACCACGGTCGCCTACCCGGACACCTGCGTCGGCACCGACTCGCACACCACCATGGTCAACGGCATCGGCGTCGTCGGCTGGGGCGTCGGCGGCATCGAGGCCGAGGCCGCCATGCTCGGCCAGCCCGTGTCGATGCTGATCCCGCGCGTGGTCGGCTTCAAGCTGAACGGCGACCTGCCCGAGGGCGCGACGGCCACCGACCTGGTGCTGACGATCACCGAGATGCTGCGCAAGCACGGCGTCGTCGGCAAGTTCGTCGAGTTCTACGGCCCCGGCGTCTCCGCGCTGCCGCTGGCCAACCGCGCCACGATCGGCAACATGTCCCCGGAGTTCGGCTCGACCATCGCGGTCTTCCCGATCGACGAGGAGACCACCAAGTACCTCGAGCTCACCGGCCGCTCCGAGGAGCAGCTCAAGCTCGTCGAGGCCTACGCCAAGGAGCAGGGCCTCTGGCACGACCCGACCGCCGAGCCGCGGTTCTCCGAGAAGCTCGAGCTGGACCTCGCGACCGTGGTGCCGTCGCTGGCCGGCCCGAAGCGCCCGCAGGACCGGGTCTCGCTCTCGGAGGCCAAGACGTCCTTCCGTGGCGCGCTGGCGGACTACGTCGACACCTCCGGCGACCAGGACGGGTACGACGAGACGGTGGCCGAGAGCTTCCCGGCCTCCGACGCCCCGTCGCACGAGGGCAACGGCTCCGAGGCGCCGCACGACTACGTCTCCGCCGCCCCGAGCGACGGCGGCCGGCCGAGCAACCCGGCGCTGGTGACCCTCGCGGACGGCAGGAAGTTCGAGCTCGACCACGGCGCCGTCGCGATCGCCGCGATCACCTCGTGCACGAACACCTCGAACCCGTCGGTGATGATCGGTGCCGCCCTGGTCGCCAAGAAGGCCGTCGAGAAGGGCCTGACCACCAAGCCCTGGGTGAAGACCACGCTGGCCCCCGGGTCCAAGGTGGTCTCCGACTACTACGAGCGCGCCGGCCTCACGCCGTACCTCGACAAGCTCGGCTTCAACCTGGTCGGCTACGGCTGCACCACCTGCATCGGCAACTCCGGTCCGCTCATCCCCGAGGTCAGCCAGGCGGTCAACGACAACGACCTCTCGGTCGTCTCGGTGCTGTCCGGCAACCGGAACTTCGAGGGCCGGATCAACCCGGACGTGAAGATGAACTACCTCGCGTCGCCGCCGCTCGTCGTCGCCTACGCGCTCGCCGGGTCGATGGACCTCGACCTGTACGCCGACCCGCTCGGCCAGGACACCGACGGCAACGACGTGTTCATGAAGGACATCTGGCCGACGGCCGCCGAGGTCGAGGAGGTCATCGCGCACGCGATCACCTCGGACATGTTCACCGACGACTACGCCGACGTGTTCGCCGGTGACGAGCGGTGGCAGAACCTCGAGACGCCCTCGGGCGACACCTTCGCCTGGGACAGCGAGTCGACGTACGTCCGCAAGCCGCCGTACTTCGACGGGATGCCGGAGGAGCCCGGCCCGGTCGTCGACATCGAGGGCGCCCGGGTGCTCGCCAAGCTCGGCGACTCGGTCACCACCGACCACATCTCGCCCGCGGGCGCGATCAAGAAGGACTCGCCGGCCGGCAAGTACCTCGCGGAGCACGGCGTCTCCAACCGGGACTTCAACTCCTACGGGTCACGTCGCGGCAACCACGAGGTGATGATCCGCGGCACCTTCGCGAACATCCGGCTGCGCAACCAGCTCGCCCCCGGCACCGAGGGCGGCTTCACCGTCGACCTGACCGCCGAGGACAAGCCGGTCACGACGATCTTCGAGGCCTCGGAGAAGTACCTCGCCGCGGGCACCCCGCTGGTCATCCTGGCTGGCAAGGAGTACGGCTCCGGCTCGTCGCGCGACTGGGCGGCCAAGGGCACGGCGCTGCTCGGGGTCAAGGCGGTCATCGCCGAGTCCTACGAGCGGATCCACCGCTCCAACCTGATCGGCATGGGCGTGCTGCCGCTGCAGTACCCCGCCGGCCAGAGCGCGGAGTCCCTGGGGCTCACCGGCGAGGAGACGTTCTCCTTCACCGGCGTCACCGCGCTCAACGACGGCACCATCCCGAAGACGGTGCACGTGAGCGCCGACGGCGTCGAGTTCGACGCCGTGGTGCGGATCGACACCCCCGGTGAGGCGGACTACTACCGCCACGGCGGGATCATGCAGTACGTGCTGCGCAACCTGCTCAAGGCCTGACGCCGACCCGTCACTCCTGCAGCAGGACACGGCGTGTCTACCTGCAGGAGTGACGGGTCGCCGGACCCCCTCGTGCCTGTCGGCGCGAGGGGGTCTTCGGCGTCAGGCGGCTGGACCGGTCAGCGCAGGCCGATCTGGCGGGAGCAGGACGGCCAGGCGCCCCAGCCCTGCGCCCCGAGCACCCGCTCGGCGACCTGGATCTGCTCGGTGCGGCTGGCGCGGTGGGCCATGGAGGCGTACCGCTGGCCGCCGAAGGCGCGCCAGGTGCCGGCGCTGAACTGGAGACCGCCGTAGTAGCCGTTGCCGGTGGCGACGTGCCAGCGGCCGCCGGACTCGCACTGGGCGAGCCGGTCCCAGGGGCGTCCGGCCGCGTCCGCGGGAGCGGAGGCCAGCACCGGCTGGAGCAGCGCGGTGGCGGTGAGGGCGAGGGCGGGCAGGGCGAAGCGAGACGTGCGTGAGCGCATGAAGGACCTCTCCACGCCTGCGGAATTAGCTGTCGGGTTAGGGCGAAGGTCGTGCCCTGCCGGTCGTGACCGGCTTCACCCCGAGGCACCCGGGTGGGTGCCGTCGAGCGTGGGTCTCCCGCTCCTGCCCACATGGTTCGAGTGGGGGACGACCGGCCGCGGGCAGGACTCGGCGAAGGCGGCGGCGTCCGGCCCCGGAGTGGTCGGGGCTGCACCTAGTGTTGGCAGGTCCGCCTTTCCCAAACCAGGCGGCCTAGGCCACCGGGCCCGTGCAAGGGTGGAGGCATGATCGTTGCCATCAGCATCAGCCCGTCCGGAGCCGACGACACCGGGGGGCGTCAGCGGGGCCGTCGCCGAGGCGGTGCGGGTGATCCGCGCCTCCGGCCTCCCGTGTGAGACGAACGCCATGTTCACCAACATCGAGGGGGAGTGGGACGAGGTGATGGCGGTGGTCAAGCAGGCCGTCGACGTCGTCGCGGCGTCGTCCCCGCGGATCGGCCTGGTGCTCAAGGCCGACATCCGCCCGGGGTACGACGGCCAGCTGGCCGCCAAGGTCGAGCGGATCGAGCAGCACCTTGCGTAGCGAGACGCTCGAGGTCCGCACCGGCTCCCGCGACGTCGTGCACGACCTGACCGGGGACTGCGCGGCGTTCGTCTCCGGCGAGCGGGACGGGCTGCTGCACGTGTTCGTGCCGCACGCCACCGCCGGGATCGCGATCCTGGAGACCGGCGCCGGCAGCGACGACGACCTGCTCGCGGCCCTCGACGACCTGCTGCCCGCCGACGACCGCTGGCGGCACCGGCACGGCTCGCCGGGGCACGGCCGCTCCCACGTGATGCCGGCCCTCGTGCCGCCGTACGCCTCGGTCCCGGTGCTGGCCGGCCGGCTCGCGCTCGGGACCTGGCAGAGCATCTGCCTGGTCGACCTCAACGTCGACAACCCCGAGCGGTCGGTGCGGCTGTCGTTCCTCCCCGGCTGACCCGACAGTCGAACAGGTGTTCGATCCTCGGGTATGCTCGGGACCATGGACCAGCTCGTCGCCCCACCCGGATGGCCCCGCGCCGTACGCCCGCCCGGAGCCCCCGGCTGGGAGCAGTCCGCGGTCTCGTGGCTGCTCGACATCTGCCCGCCCGAGTTCCGCGGGTACCCCGTGCTGCGCCGCCACGACGTGGTGCTGGCCCGGTTCGCGGTGCTGCACGTCGAGGCCTGCCAGGCGGCCGCGCGGCGCGGGCTCAGCGAGGCCCGGGGGGTGCTGCGGGACGTGACCGACCAGGACACCATCGAGGCCGCGATCGAGACCTGGCACGCCGAGTCGGCCCGGCTGCTCGGCGAGCGGCGGGCCGTCGGCCTGGTCGAGGAGGCGCTGGCCGGGAAGCGGTTCGTGGCCCGGCTCTGAGGGCCCGATCTCGCTATTGCCCGGACGGGACGCCGGAGGAAGCGTGGCAGGGGACGGTGGCACCGTCCGGGTGCTGCCCCGGACGGAGGGGCTCCTCGTGCCCACAGAGACGATCGCCCGCTCAGGCCCCACCAGGAGGCGTCCAGGTCCGGCCCGCGGTGCACTGGCCGCCGGGTGCGCCGTGCTCCTCGCCGCCACCGGTGTCACCTCCGCCGCGACCGGGGCCGGCGCCGGGGCACCGGCGCGCCAGGCAGCCCCGCCGGCCCGGCACATCTCCTGGCGACCCTGCCCGGGCAACCACCAGGTGCAGTGCGGCCGGCTCCGGGTCCCGCTGGACTGGGCGGCGCCCCGGGGCGACACGATCGGCCTCGCCGTGGCCCGGCGGCCGGCCGACCGGCCGCGGCTCCGGGTGGGGACGTTGTTCTTCAACCCGGGCGGTCCCGGCGACGGCGGCGTCCAGTACGTCGTCCGGGCCGCACAGGTCTTCTCGCCCGCGCTGCTCGCCCGGTTCGACCTGGTCGCCATGGACCCTCGCGGGGTCGGCGCCAGCACCCCGATCCGGTGCGGCCTGCCGGTGTTTCCCGCCCGCGTCACGCTCTTCCCCCGCACCGCGCAGGAGTTCAGGAGGCTGCACGACTACGGGGCGCGGCTGGGCCGGAGCTGCCTGCGGCGGTCCGGCCCGCTGCTCGGGCACGTGGACACGATCAGCGTCGCCCGCGACCACGAGGCGCTGCGACGGGCGCTCGGCGCGCGGCGGGTGAGCTGGCTGGGGATCTCCTACGGCACGCAGGTCGCGGCCAACTACGCCGCGCTGTTCCCGCACCGCACCCGGGCGATGGTGCTCGACGGCGCGCTCGAGCACAGCGGGTCAGAGGTGGGCATGCTCTCCACGGAGGTCCTGACCGCCGAGGACTCCTTCGACCGCTTCGCCGCCTGGTGCGCCACGGCGGACACCTGTGCGCTGAAGGGCCAGGACGTGGGAGCGGTGTACGACGCGCTGGTGGCCGGCGCGGACCGGCACCCCCTCCCGGTGCGCGGAGCGCTGCGCCCCGTCACGGGCGAGGACATCCGGATGCAGACGCCGGGCGGCCTGCTGTTCAAGGAGCCGACCCTGTTCGGCCCGGACCGGTCGTGGGCGGGACTGTCGCGGGGGATCGCCGCCGCCGTCACGGGTGATGCGTCGATGTTCGCGCTGCCGCCACCCCGGGCCGCCGCGGCCCTGGCCGAGCGCCTGGCGGTCGGCTGCATGGACTACGTCTCGGAGGTCCACACGTGGGCGCAGATGCAGCAACGGCTGCGGCTGGGCCGCGGGCTCGCGCCGCACCTGCAGGGCGCCTCCGAGCAGTGGGACGTGCTGCGGTGCATCGGATGGCCGGTCCGGGCGGCCAACCCGCTGCGCCGGCTCGACGTCCGCGGTGTCCCCGCGCTGGTCGTCAACGCCACGCACGACCCGTCGACGGCCTACAGCTGGGCGCTCGGGCTCGCGGGCCAGATCCGGGGGAGCGACCTGCTCACCCGTGACGGCGACGGGCACACGTCGTACTTCACGTCCGCCTGCGCGCGTTCCGCCATGGAGGCCTACCTGGTCCGCCCGCAGGCTGCTGCCGACCGGGTCTGCACCTGACCTGCGGGCGGCCGGGCCGAAGGGCCCGAGGAACGCAAGAACCGAAGGAACCGAAGGAACTGAAGGAGGTTGTGCGATGTACGGCTACACCATGCACGTCCCGGCCCCGGCCGAGACCTACCTGGCGCTGCACCAGGCGGTCGCCGACGTGATCGGCGAGAAGGGCGGCGGCGAGGGCCTGATCCTGCACCTGGCGCTCAGGACCGACCAGGGGTTCGACCTGACCGAGGTGTGGGAGTCCAAGGAGCAGCTGGACGCGTTCAACCAGGACGTGTTCCCCCCTGGCGATGGCCCGGGCCGGGATCCCCATGGACGGGCCGCCGCCGGCGACCGTGGAGCTCGACCCCCTCGCGGTGGTGACGCCACGGGCGTTCAGCTCCGACGCGATGGTCTGAGCGTCCCGAGGCACCAGCCGCACCGGGGACGGGAGCCCCTCGGGTGAGAGGGTGGGTGCCGTGATCAGACTCGCCGTGGTGGTCCTCGTCGACCCGCAGGGCCGCCTGCTGCTCCAGGAGCGCGACGAGCACGCGCCCATCGCGCCCGACCAGTGGGGCATGGTCGGCGGGCACGTCGAGGAGGGCGAGGACTTCGAGCCCGCCGCCTACCGCGAGCTGGAGGAGGAGACCGGCGTCCGGCTCGCGCCTGGGACGCTGACCCTGTGGCGCGACGAGGTGCACCGGTTCGAGGGCGGCCAGGCGCCGCGGCGCTACACGGTCTGGGTCGCGCCCACCCGGCTCACCGACGCCGACATCGTGGTCGGCGAGGGGCGGCAGATCGTGTTCGTCGCCCCGGCCGACGTGCCCACGCTCGACCTCGCGTGGTCCAGCCGGCACTTCCTGCCGCGGCTCCTGGCCTCCGACTCGTACGCCGCCCTGCTCGCGTCGCACGCCGGTTAGCCTCGCCGTCATGACCTGCTCCCTCACCGTGATCCCGGTCCCCGGCCCCGGCGCCGAGGACGTCGTCGTGGACGCCGACGGCTGGGTCCTCACCGGCACCGCCGACGGCGCCGTCTTCCGGGTGCGCCCCGACGGGCGGCGCATCGACCGGGTCGGCGACACCGGTGGCCGCCCGCTGGGCCTGGAGCTGCTGCCGGACGGCCGCCTGCTGGTGTGCGACGCCCGGCGCGGGCTGCTCGCGCTCGACCCGCGCGACGGCGCCGTGGAGGAGCTGACCACGCTCGTCGGCGGGCTGCCGATGGAGTTCTGCAACAACGCGGCGGTGCACTCGGGCGGGGACATCTGGTTCTCCGACTCCTCGCGGCACTACGGCATCGACCGGTGGAAGGCCGACCTCGTGGAGAACACCGCGTCCGGCCGGCTGCTGCGCCGGTCGCCGGACGGTGCGGTCGAGGTGGTGCTCGACGGCCTGCGGTTCGCCAACGGGGTCGCGCTCGCGGCGGACGAGTCCTACGTCGCCGTCGCCGAGACCGCCGGCCGGACCGTCGTACGCCACTGGCTCACCGGCGCCCGGCAGGGGCAGACCGACCACCTCGCCACCGACCTGCCCGGCTACCCCGACAACATCAGCCGCGGCAGCGACGGACTGGTCTGGGTGAGCGTCGCCTCGCCCACCGACCCGGTCGTCGAGCGGCTGATGACCGCGCCGCTGCCGGTGCGCCGGCTCGCGTGGAAGGTGCCCGCGCGGCTCCAGCCCCGGCCGAAGCGGACCGTGCGCGTGCTGGCCCTCGACGACACCGGGGCGGTCGTGCACGACCTGTCCGCGGACGCGTCGGGCTTCCACCTGGCCACCGGGGTGCGCGAGCACGACGGCCGGGTCTGGCTCGGCAGCCTGGAGGAGCCCGCGGTCGCCGTGCTCGACGTGCCGCGGTGAGCACGACGCGCCGGACGCGGACGCGGTGGCCCGGTGCGTCCGGCTGGTGACCGGGGCGTGCGCGGACGCATGGTCCGAACGGACTACGGGAACCAACCGTTAGGACGACTATCCCGAGACGTGGTTGTCCGTTGACTGGGGGTGGGCGAAGGAGGGGCATGGACGAGGCACTGGACGTGCAGCTGAACGACCAGGTGCTGGTCGACGAGATCCACCTGGTGACCGAGCTGATCGTCGTGGCGAAGCTGGCCCCCGGCGACCTGGAGCAGGGCGTGATCGACGAGGTGCTCGGCGTCCGCCCGGTCCGCACCTTCTTCCCGCGGCAGCGCCTCGGCTAGCCGGCCCGGCCCGTCGCGGACGGCGGCCCCCGGCCACCTAGACTGGCCGGTGACCCGTACCGCGGACCGAGGAGGACCACCCATGGGAGTGCTGGACCGGATCACCGGCCCGCGTGACCTGCGCGACCTCACCGACGCCGAGCTCGACGAGCTGGCCGCCGAGATCCGTGACTTCCTGGTCCGCAAGGTCTCCCGCACCGGGGGCCACCTCGGCCCCAACCTCGGCGTGGTGGAGCTGACGCTGGCGCTGCACCGGGTCTTCGACTCCCCGCGGGACCGGATCGTCTTCGACACCGGTCACCAGTCCTACGTGCACAAGATCGTCACCGGCCGCGCCGCGGGCTTCGACCAGCTGCGGCAGGAGGGTGGCCTGTCCGGCTACCCCAGCCAGGCCGAGTCGGACCACGACATCGTCGAGAACTCCCACGCCTCCACCTCGCTGTCCTACGCCGACGGCCTGGCCAAGGCGTACACCGTGCGCGGCGAGGACCGGCACGTCGCCGCGGTGATCGGGGACGGCGCGCTGACCGGCGGGATGGCCTGGGAGGCGCTGAACAACATCGCCGCCGACGGGGCGACCAGCGACCGCAGGCTGGTGATCGTGGTCAACGACAACGGCCGGTCCTACACCCCGACCGTCGGCGGGCTCGCGAACCACCTCACCACCCTGCGCACCAGCCCGCGCTACGAGCAGGTCCTCGACCTGGTCAAGAAGCGCCTCAACGGCGTCCGCGGCGTCGGCCCGGCGGTCTACGACGCGCTGCACGCGATGAAGAAGGGCATGAAGGACGCCCTCGCCCCGCAGGGCCTCTTCGAGGACCTCGGCCTGAAGTACGTCGGCCCCATCGACGGCCACGACCGTACGGCGGTCGAGCAGGCACTCACCCAGGCGAAGAAGTTCAACGGCCCGGTGATCGTGCACGTGATGACCCGCAAGGGCTTCGGCTACGACCCCGCCGAGCAGCACGAGGCCGACCAGTTCCACGGACCCGGCCCGTTCAACATCGAGACCGGCGAGGAGAACCCCAAGGGCCAGATCTGGACCGACGTGTTCGCCGACGAGATCGTCCAGATCGGCGCCGAGCGCCAGGACCTCGTCGCCATCACCGCCGCGATGATGCACCCGGTGGGGCTGCACAAGTTCGCCGCCCGGTTCCCCGCCCGCACCTTCGACGTCGGCATCGCCGAGCAGCACGCGACGACGTCGGCCGCCGGCCTGGCGATGGGCGGCCTGCACCCGGTCGTCGCGGTCTACGCCACGTTCCTGAACCGGGCCTTCGACCAGGTCCTGTTGGACGTCGCGCTGCACCGGTGCGGCGTGACGTTCGTGCTGGACCGGTCCGGCGTCACCGGCGACGACGGCGCCTCGCACAACGGCATGTGGGACATGTCCATCCTGCAGGTCGTGCCGGGCCTGCGGCTCGCCGCGCCGCGCGACGCCGCCCGGCTGCGTGAGCTGCTCCGCGAGGCCGTGCAGGTCGACGACGCCCCGACCGTCGTACGGTTCCCGAAGGGTCCGCCGAGCGCGGACGTCGAGGCCGTCGGCCGGGCCGGTGGCTGCGACGTACTGGTCCGCAAGGGCGCCAGGGACGTGCTGATCGTGGGGATCGGCTCGATGGCCGTGACCGCCGTCGAGGTCGCCGAGCGGCTGGTCGCCCAGGGCATCGGCGTCACCGTCGTCGACCCGCGGTGGGTCAAGCCCGTCGACCCCGCCCTGCTCGACCTGGCCCGCGAGCACCGGCTGGTCGTCAGCGTCGAGGACAACGGCATCGTCGGCGGCTGCGGTTCGGTGCTCCTGCAGACCCTCAACGCCGCCCGGATCGAGACCCCGGTGCGGCTGCACGGCATCCCGCAGGAGTTCCTCGACCACGCCAAGCGCGGCGTGATCCTGGAGCGCATCGGGCTGACCGCGCAGACCCTCGCGCGCAGCATCGTGGAGGACGTCACCGCTCTCGACGCCGGGGAGTCGCTGCTCCACGTGGAGTGACCCCCTGTTGAATGGGCGGCATGGACTACGACGTCGAGCGCGTGCGCGCCAGCTTCCCGGCCCTCACCGACGGGACCGCCTACTTCGACGGCCCCGGCGGGTCGCAGGTGCCCCGGCAGGTCGCCGAGGCGATCGCCTCCACGATGACCGCGGGTCTGTCGAACCGCGGCGCGGTGACCGCCTCCGAGCGCCGGGCCGAGGACGTCGTGGTCGGCGCCCGGGCCGCGGTGGCCGACCTGCTCGGCTGCGACGCCGGCGGGGTGGTGTTCGGCCGGTCGATGACCCAGCTGACCTTCGACCTGGCCCGGGCGCTGGCCAAGACCTGGGAGCCCGGCGACGAGATCGTGGTGACCCGGCTCGACCACGACGCGAACGTCCGGCCGTGGCTGCGGGCCACCGCCCCGCTCGGCGTGAACGTCCGCTGGGTCGACTTCGACACCGAGACCGGCGAGCTGCAGTTCGACGCGAGCGTGCTCTCGGAGCGGACCCGGCTGGTCGCGGTCACCGGAGCCTCGAACCTGCTCGGCACCCGTCCCGACATCGCCGGGATCGCCGCCGCGGTGCACGCCGCCGGCGCGCTGCTGTTCGTCGACGGCGTGCACCTCACCCCGCACGCCCCGGTCGGGGTCCGGGACCTCGGCGCCGACTTCTACGCCTGCTCGCCCTACAAGTTCTTCGGCCCGCACCTCGGCGCGCTGGTCGCGGACCCGACCCTGCTCGAGCTCGTCTCGCCGGACAAGCTGCTGCCCTCCACCGACGCGGTGCCCGAGCGGTTCGAGCTCGGCACGCTGCCCTACGAGCTCCTCGCCGGCGTGAGCGCCGCCGTCGACTTCATCGCCGACCTGGCCCCCGGTGACGCCGACAGCCGCCGTGGCCGGGTGCTGGAGTCGATGCAGCGCGTGGAGACCCACGAGGAGGTGCTCTTCGAGCGGCTGCTCTCCGGCCTCGACGCCCTCGACGGGGTCCGTCGCTACGGCCGCCCGGCCCGTCGTACGCCGACGGTGCTGTTCGACGTCGAGGGCCGCACCGGCCGGGAGGTGCACGAGGGCCTCGCGGCGCGCGGCGTCAACGCGCCGGCGAGCAGCTTCTACGCCATCGAGGCCTCTCGCTGGATGGGCCTCGGCGACACCGGTGCCGTGCGGGCCGGCCTCGCGCCGTACACCTCCGAGGAGGACGTCGACCGGCTGCTGGCCGGGGTGGCGGAGCTCGCCCGATGAGCCGGGGGGTGCTGGTCACCGGCGCGTCCCGCGGCATCGGGGCGGCGGTCGCCCGGGCGTTCGCGGAGCAGGGCGACCGGGTGGCCGTGCACTACGGGCAGTCCCGCGGGGCCGCCGAGAAGGTGCTCGCCGACCTGCCGGGGGACGGTCACCTGCTGGTGCAGGCCGACCTGGCCGACGCGGACGCCGTACGCCGGGCGGTGGACGAGGCCGCCGAGGGGCTCGGCGGGCTCGACGTGCTGGTCAACAACGCCGGGGTGTTCCTGGCCCACCCGCCGCTGACCACCTCCTACGACGACTGGCAGCGGCTCTGGTCGCAGACGATCGCCACCAACCTGACCGGGGCCGCGAACGCGACGTTCTGCGCGCTGCCGCACCTGGTCTCCCGCGGCGGCGGGGCGGTCGTCAACGTGTCCAGCCGGGGCGCGTTCCGCGGGGAGCCGGAGTGCCCGGCCTACGGCGCGTCGAAGGCCGGGCTGAACGCGTTCGGCCAGTCGATGGCGCAGGCCCTCGCCCCGCACGGCATCGCAGTCGGCACCGTCGCACCGGGCTTCGTGGAGACCGACATGGCCGCGGAGGTGCTCGACGGGCCGCGCGGCGACGAGGTCCGTGGCCAGTCGCCGACCGGCCGCGTCGCGCGTCCCGAGGAGGTCGCGGCCGCGGTGCTGTGGCTCGCCTCGCCCGAGGCGCGGTTCTCCACCGGCACGATCATCGACGTGAACGGCGCGTCCTACCTGCGATGAGGGGGGCACGGGAGGCGCGCGGGGACGGCCGTGGGGGTGCTGGTCGCGCTGGCGCTGGCGGCGGGCTGCACCACCGGCCCGCAGACCCGCGCCCGGCCGTCGGCGGCCCCCACCGCGTCCGTCACGCACGTCAACAGCCAGCTGGCCGAGGTCGAGCTGCAGGCGATGGCCCAGCGCATCGTGCACCGCCGCGAGCGGGCCGTCCGGCACCGCGACCTGCGGGCCTGGATCGCCGACCTCGACCCCGCGAACCACGCGCTGCGGGCCCGGGAGCGGCGCCGGTTCGCCAACCTCGTGCAGCTCCCGCTGGCGACCTACCAGCTCGACGCGGTCCCGACCACCTGGCCGGGCGGCTTCGCGGCGAGGCGGTTCCGGGGGACCGCCTACATCCCGTACGTCGAGGAGGCGCTGCAGCTGCGCGGCTTCGACACCGCGCCGGTCGTCACCACCACGGGAGTCACCTTCGCCCGGGTGGACGGCCGCTGGCGCATCGTGTCCGACGACGACGTCGCCGACCGGGAGCCGGACGGCTCGCGGAACAAGCCGTGGGACCTGACCCGGATCGTGGTGCGCCGCACCCCGCACGCGCTCGGCATCTTCGACGCCGCCTCGGCCCCCTCCGCGGACCGGCTGATGGCCTGGACCGAGCAGAGCGTCGGCACCGTACGACGGGCGGTGCCCCTGCGGTGGCCGGGCCGGGTGGTGTTCTACGCGCTGTCCAGCCCGCGGCTGCTGCGGGGGATGGGCACCCGGTTCCTGGACCGCGCCGCGATCGCGTTCCCGGTCTACGACGACCTCGGCCGGCCCACCCGGCGGGTGGCGACCCGGGTGGTGATCAACCCGCGCTACCTGCCGCGCACCGAGCGCCAGGGCAGCTACCTGCTCACCCACGAGCTGACCCACGTGGCGCTGGCCCGCACCAACGGCGGCACGCCGTCGTGGGTGCAGGAGGGGCTCGCCGACTTCGTCGCGACCCGCGGGGCCTCGCCGGACTGGTGGCTGCCCTCGGCGGCCTCGGTGGCCCGGGCCCGCAGGGGCGCGGACGCGATGCCCGGCAGCACGTTCTTCGGCGACGCCGACCCGGCCTTCGAGTACGACCTGTCGCTGGCCGCCTGCGCGGTGCTCGCCGGCCGGTCCGGCACCGGCCGGCTCTGGAGCTTCCTGCGGCGGCTGTCCGCGGCGGGTTTCGCCGACGGGGACGCCGAGGCGCACACCGACGCGGTGCTCGGCGCGATGTTCGGCCTGGACACCCGCCGGCTGGCCCGTGCCGCGGCCCGGCTGGTCGTCGCCCGGGGGTCGTGACGGCCACCCGGCGTACACGAATCGTTACCTGGGGGGTCGTGCACTTCTCACCGTTATGGGTTTCAATGACCAGGTTTTCGTGCGCCGAGCGACTCTCGGTGACTCATCGCTCACGAGGAGATCCATGCCCCAGATCCCACCCCGCCGCCGGCTGATCGCCACCCTCGGCGTGGCCGCCGCCACCACCCTCGCGCTGGTCGCCTCGACCGGTGCCGCTCCCGCCCTGGCCCAGGGTCACGCCGCGGTCGCGAAGCCGCACAAGAAGAAGCCGGTCAAGCCGAACGTCAAGCTCCAGATCCTCGCGATCAACGACTTCCACGGCCAGCTCGAGCCCAGCACCTCCTCCTCGTCGGGCACCATCAACGGCACCCCCCGCGGGCGGTGCGGAGTACCTCGCCACCCACCTCGCCAAGGTCCGCGCGCTGGCGAAGTCCAACGGCCGGCACAGCGTGACCGTCGCCGCGGGTGACCTGATCGGCGCGACGCCGCTGCTCTCGGCGGCCTTCCACGACGAGCCCACGATCACCGCGATGAACAAGATGGGCCTGCAGATCGCGAGCGTCGGCAACCACGAGTTCGACGAGGGCTGGCGCGAGCTGCGCCGGATGCAGACCGGCGGCTGCCTGCCGGACGGCAACGGCAAGGACAACCAGAACTCCTGCCCGACCGGCAGCTTCCGCGGCGCGGACTTCCAGTACCTCGCGGCCAACGTCACCCGTACCGACACCGGGCGCACGGTGTTCCCCGCGGTCAAGGTCGAGAAGTACGACGGCGTGAAGGTCGGCTTCATCGGCATGACGCTGGAGAACACCCCGAACATCGTCACCAAGTCCGGCGTCGAGGGCCTGAAGTTCTCCGACGAGGTGGAGACCGCCAACCGGCTCGCCAAGCGGATGGACGCCAACGGCGTGAAGTCGATCGTCGTGCTGGTGCACGAGGGCGGCTTCCCGAGCGACCCGACGGCGTACAACTCCTGCCCGGGGATCTCCGGCCCGATCGTCGACATCAACAAGGGCCTCAGCCCGCGCATCGACGCGGTGATCACCGGCCACACGCACCAGGCCTACAACTGCAAGCTGCTCGACCCGAACGACGACCCGCGGCTGGTCACCAGCGGCTCGAGCCTGGGCCGCCTGGTCACCAACATCAAGATGACGATCAGCAAGAAGACCGGTGACGTGGTCCGCACCTCGGAGACCGCCGACAACCGGGTGATCACCCGCGACGTCCCCAAGTCCGCCTCCCTCACCACGCTGATCAACCGCTTCAAGGCGCTGGTCGCCCCGATCGAGAACAAGGTCATCGGCCACCTCGCCGGGGGCACCACCTCGGTGAGCCGGACCAACGACGACAGCGGCGAGTCCCCGCTTGGCAACCTGATCGCGGACGCGCAGAAGAACGACACGTCGGCCGTGACCGCCGGGAAGACGCCGGAGATCGCGTTCATGAACCCGGGCGGCATCCGCGCGGACCTGCAGTCGAGCGGCGGGTCGGTCACCTACGGCCAGGCGTTCTCGGTGCAGCCGTTCAACAACTACGACGTGTCGATGGACCTGACCGGGTCGCAGATCCTGTCGCTGCTCGACCAGCAGTGGTCCGGCACCAACGCCGCGAGCCCCAAGATCCTGCAGGTCTCCGGGATCACGTACTCCTACACCAAGTCCGGCACGACCTACACGCTCAAGCCGGAGACGGTCCAGGTCAACGGTGCGGCCCTGGACAAGGCCCGCACCTACCGCGTGGTCGCCAACTCGTTCCTGTCCGACGGTGGTGACGGCTTCGCGGCCTTCACCGGCGGCGTGAACAAGTACTTCGGCGGCCTGGACATCGACGCGTTCTCGCGGTACCTCGCCGCGCACGACCCGTACACCCCGGTCGCCACCGACCGGATCACCGTCGCCCCCTGACCCCAGGGAGCACACAGGAGGGGCACCCTGCCGCGAGGCGGGGTGCCCCTCCTGCGTCGTACGGATAGTCCGTGACGTACTTGTCGTGGGAAGGCGGTCCGGACGACAAGTTCGTCACGGACTATCGCGGGGTCAGGCGTCGATGGTGGACATGTCGCCGTAGCGGTCGCCGGCCACCGAGCCGCGCGGGACGGCCCGCTCGAGCGCGGCCAGGTCCTCGGGGGTGAGCGTGAGGGCCGCGGCCCCGACGTTCTCCTCGAGGTACTTCACCCGCTTGGTGCCCGGGATCGGCACCACGTCGTCGCCCTGGGCGAGCACCCAGGCGAGCGCCAGCTGGCCGGGCGTGGCGCCCTTGCCAGCTGCGATCTCGCGGACCTGGGCGACCAGCGCCAGGTTGGCGTCCAGGGCCTCGCCGGAGAAGCGCGGGAAGTACGGCGACCGGCGCGAGTCGTTCTCGGCGAGGTCGTCGGTCCGGGTGATGGCGCCGGTCAGGATGCCCCGGCCGAGGGGGGAGTAGGGCACCAGGCCGATGCCGAGCTCCCGCAGGACCGGCAGGATGTCGTCCTCGAGGTCGCGGGTGAACAGCGAGTACTCCGTCTGCAGCGCGGTGATCGGGTGCACGGCGTGCGCGCGGCGGATGGTCTCGGCGGACGCCTCGGACAGGCCCAGGTGCCGCACCTTGCCGGCCTCGACGAGCTCCTTCATCGCACCGACGGTCTCCTCGATCGGGACCGTCTTGTCGACGCGGTGCTGGTAGTACAGGTCGATGTGGTCGACGCCCAACCGCTGCAGCGAGGCGTCGCAGGCGGAGCGGACGTACTCCGGGCTGCCGTTGATGCCGACCCGGGTGCCGTCCTCCTTGCGCTCGTTGCCGAACTTCGTCGCCAGCTGCACGGCGTCCCGGCGACCGGCGACCGCCTTGCCGACGAGCCGCTCGTTGGTGAACGGGCCGTACATGTCGGCGGTGTCCAGGAAGCTGACGCCGAGGTCGAGGGCACGGTGGATCGTGTCGATGCCCTGCTGCTCGTCGCCGGTCCCGTAGAACTCCGACATCCCCATGCAGCCCAGGCCCATCGTGCTCACGGTCAGGGCGGAAGTGGTGCCCAGGGTGCGGGTCCCCAGGACGTGGTTCGTCTCGTTGGTCATGCCAGCCAGTCTTGCGCCGTGCTCCAAGCCCGGACGCACGTCGGCCCCTCCCGGGCTCGGGAGGGGCCGACGTGGACGGTCAGGGACGGTCAGTGGAAGCGCTTCCCGGTGACCTTCTCCGAGACGCCCTCCCGGTCGAGCAGCTGGGTCAGGCCGCCGTTCCAGAACGAGAAGCCGGCCCCGGTGATCATCGCCAGGTCCAGGTCCTCCGGCGCCGCGACGACGCCCTCGTCGAGCATCCGGCGGGCCTCGTCGGCCAGCGCCTCGAGGGTCCGGGCGCGTACGGCGGCCGGGGCCAGCTCGGTCCCGTCGGCGGGCACCGCGAAGATCTCCGCGACCTCCGGGTCCACCGAGAAGTCCGGCGCGTACACGCTCGTCCTCCCCGAGGCGACGAGCTTCTCGAGGCTGGGGGAGACGTAGAACCGGTCCGGGAAGGCGCGCTGCAGCGTCTGGCTGTTGTGCAGCGCGATGGCCGGCCCGACCAGGGACAGCAGGAAGAACGGCGGCATCGGGGCGACCCCGGCGAACGCGCCGTCGGCGACGGCGAGCGGGGTGCCCTCGTCGACGATCCTGCCGACCTCGCCCATGGAAGCGGCCGAGCAGCCGGTTCACGATGAACGAGGGGCTGTCCTGGACCAGGATGCTGGTCTTCCTCAGCGCCTTGCCGGTCGCGAACGCGGTGGCCAGGGTGGCGTCGTCGGTGGTCGCGCCGCGGACGATCTCGAGCAGCGGCATCACCGCGACCGGGTTGAAGAAGTGGAAGCCCACCACCCGCTCCGGGTGCTCGAGGTCGGCGGCCATCTCGCCGATCGACAGCGACGAGGTGTTGGTGGCCAGCACGCAGGTCGGCGACACCACCGCCTCGACGTCGGCGAAGACGCGCTTCTTGACCTGCATCTCCTCGAAGACCGCCTCGATCACGAAGTCGGCGTCCGCGAAGGACGTGGTCTTGTCGACCGTCCCGGAGACCAGGGCCTTGAGCCGGTTGGCCTTGTCGGCCGACACCCGACCCTTGGCGAGCAGCTTGTCGACCTCGGCGTGCACGTAGCCCACGCCCTTGTCGACGCGCGCCTGGTCGAGGTCGGTCAGCACCACCGGCACCCCCAGCCGGCGCACGAAGAGCAGGGCGAGCTGGCTGGCCATGAGGCCGGCACCCACGATCCCGACCTTGGTGACCGGTCGGGCCAGCGCCTTGTCGGGCGCACCCGCGGGACGCTTGGCGCGCTTCTGCACCAGGTCGAAGGAGTACAGGCTGGCCGCCAGCTCCGGGGTCATCATCAGGTCGGCGAGCGCCTCGTCCTCGGCGGCGAAGCCCTCGTCGCGGGACGCGGTCCTCGCGCCCGCGATCAGGTCCAGCGCGCGGTAGGCCGCGGGGGAGGCGCCGCCGGTCTTGGAGTCCGCGACGCCGCGGCCCTTCGCGACCGCTGCGTCCCAGGCCTCGCCCCGGTCGACCTCGGGGCGCGCGACCACGACGTCGCCGGTGAGCACCCGGGCCGCCCAGAGCAGGGACTGCTCCAGGAAGTCGGCGCCCTGGAACTCCGCGTCGGCCAGCCCCGCCTCGAAGGCGGCGTGCCCGGTCAGCGTGCGGCCCTGGTTGAGCGGGTTCTCCAGGATCAGCTTCACGGCGGTCGCGGCGCCGACGAGGTTCGGCACCAGGTAGGCGCCGCCCCAGCCGGGCACCAGGCCGAGCATCACCTCGGGCAGGCCGAGAGCCGGCGCGGAGTCCTGCACGGTCCGGTAGGTGCAGTGCAGCGCGACCTCCAGGCCACCACCGAGCGCGAGCCCGTTGACGAACCCGAACGTCGGCGTGCCGCCCTCACCGAGCTTGCGGAACACGCCGTGCCCGGCGCGCGCGATCAGCAGCGCGTCGTCGCGGCCGCCCAGGCCGGTCAGGCCGGTCAGGTCGGCCCCGGCCGCGAGGATGAACGGCTTGCCGGTCACCCCGATCGCGGCGACGTCCGCGCGGGCCAGTGCCGCGTCGATCGCGGTGTTCAAGGACGCCAGCGACCGCGGCCCGAACGTGTTGGGCCGGGTGTGGTCCAGCCCGTTGTCGAGGGTGATCAGCGCCATCGTGCCGGCGCCGTACGGCAGGGCCACGTCGCGCGACTTGGCCTCGGTGACCACCTCGTCGGGGGACAGCGCGGCGGCCCGGTCGAGCAGGTCCTGGAGCTCAGCGGTGGTCGTCATCAGGCGGCCTCTCCGGTGTAGTGCGGGTTCTCCCAGATCACGGTGCCGCCCATGCCGATGCCGATGCACATGGTGGTGATGCCGTAGCGGACGTGCGGCTGCTCCTCGAAGGAGCGGGCGAGCTGGTTCATCAGCCGGACGCCGGAGGAGGCCAGCGGGTGGCCCATCGCGATCGCCCCGCCGTAGGGGTTCACGCGCTCGTCGTCGTCGGCGATGCCGAAGTGCTCGAGGAAGGCCAGCACCTGCACGGCGAACGCCTCGTTGACCTCGAACGCGCCGATGTCCTCGATCGTCAGGCCGGCCTGCCGCAGCGCCTTCTCGGTCGCCGGGATCGGGCCGGCGCCCATCACCTCGGGCTCGACGCCCATGAACGAGTAGGCGACCAGCCGCATCTTGACCGGCAGGCCGAGCTCGCGCGCGGTCTCCTCGTCGGCGAGCAGCGCCGCGGTGGCGCCGTCGTTGATGCCGGCGGCGTTGCCGGCGGTGACCCGGCCGTGCGGGCGGAACGGCGTCTTCAGCCCGGCGAGGTCGGCCAGCGTGGTCTGCGGGCGCGGCGGCTCGTCGACCGTGGCCAGGCCCCAGCCGGCCTCGGCGGTGCGGATCGCGACCGGGACGAGGTCGGGCTGGATCTTGCCGTCGGCGTAGGCCCTGGCGGTCTTCTCCTGCGAGCGCAGCGCGTAGGCGTCGGCGCGGTCCTTGGTGATCGAGGGGTACCGGTCGTGCAGGTTCTCGGCGGTGTTGCCCATCGAGAGCGCCTCGGGGTCGACGACCTTCTCCGACATGATCCGCGGGTTGGGGTCGACGCCCTCGCCCATCGGGTGCCGGCCCATGTGCTCGACACCCCCGGCGATGACGACGTCGTAGGAGCCGAACGCGATGCCCCCGGCGGTGGTCGTGACCGCGGTCATCGCCCCGGCGCACATCCGGTCGATGGCGTAGCCGGGCACGCTCTGCGGCAGCCCGGCGAGCAGGGCCGCCGTACGACCGATGGTCAGGCCCTGGTCGCCGATCTGCGTGGTGGCCGCGATCGCCACCTCGTCGACCCGCTCGGGCGGCAGGCTCGGGTTGCGGCGCAGGAGCTCGCGGATGCACTTGATGACCAGGTCGTCGGCACGCGTCTCGGCGTACTGGCCCTTGGCCTTGCCGAACGGCGTTCGCACGCCGTCGACGAAGACGACCTCTCGCAGCTGTCGGGGCACGCAGTTGCTCCTCGGGGTGAGTCGGTGGGACCCCCTACGCTACTGGCTGGTAACAACGCCCGGAAGCACCTGCGGTGTGGGGGTGGTCACGCTTGCTAGGTTCTTCGACGTGGGGGACACGCGAGCAGACGCAGCCGGGGAGGCCCCGGCCGCCACGACGCCACCCCGCCGGCGGCGTCGCCTCCGGCTCGTCCTGGTGGTGCTCGTGACCGTGCTCGCGCTGCTGGCCGCCGCCGCCGCGGTCGGCTACGTCACCCTGGACCGCAGCATCAAGACGTTCGACGGCCGCGGGATCAGCAGGCACCGGCCCCCGCCGACCGTGCACGGCCAGAACCTGCTGCTGATCGGCTCGGACTCCCGGGCGGTCGGGGACCGGGCCCTCGGCGGCCGCGGCAAGGTCGTGGGCCGCTCGGACACCACGCTGCTCGTGCACATCTACGAGGGCGGCCGCCGCGCGGTCGCGGTGTCGATCCCGCGGGACGCGCTGGTCACCGTCCCCGCCTGCCGGCTTCCCGACGGCACCTGGTCGAAGCCGCAGCACCAGGTGATGTTCAACGAGGCCTTCGCCGTCGGGGACACGAGGGCCGGCAACCCCGCGTGCACCCTCAACACGGTCGAGAGGCTCACCGGGCTGCGCGTCGACCACACGGTGGTCGCCGACTTCGTCGGGTTCGCGGCGATGACCAGGATCGTCGGCGGGGTGCCGGTCTGCGTGCCGCAGGACGTCTACCAGGGCGACCTGGACCCGAACCGGCCCACCCAGGGCAGGCTGGTCTTCCACCGCGGGGTCCAGAAGGTCTCCGGGGCCCGGGCACTGGACTACGTGCGGCTGCGGCACGGGGTGGGCGACGGGTCCGACATCGGCCGGATGCGCCGCCAGCAGGCGTTCATCGGCGCCGTGATCACCAAGGTCCGCAGGGAGGGCCTCACCCCGACCAAGCTGCTCCCGCTCGCCCGCGCGGCCACCGAGAACCTCACCGTCGACGCGAGCCTCGGCAGCGCCGAGAAGCTGCTGTCGTTCGTGCTGGGCCTGCGGCACATGGCCCCCGAGGACCTGGTCTTCGTCACCACGCCCTGGCGGTACGACGGGGCGCGGGTCGCGCTGGTGCACCCGGACGTCGACCAGCTCTGGACGGCGCTGGCGAACGACCAGCCGCTCAGCGCCGACGGCGGCCGCCCGGCCCGGGTGCGCCGGGCCGTGTCCGGCTGGCTGTCCACCGTGACGGCCCCGGTCACCGTGCAGGCGTCGGCGGCGCGGCCCGCGCTCGCGCAGCGCACCGCCCGCGCGCTGGACGCCCTCGGCCTCCACGCGTCGGCGGGACCGGCCACCGGCGCCGGCCTGCGCAGCCGGGTGGACTACGGGCCGGGGCAGCGCGACCAGGCCCTCGCGCTGGCCACCGCCGTGGTCGGCACGCGGGTCCGTCAGGTGCCCGCGCCGGGCCTGCGGCTCGTGCTGGGCCGCCAGCACCGGGTGCGCGACGCCGGCGCCGTGGTCACCGACGCGCCCGGACGGCTGCCGAGCAGCCTCACCGACGGGGCGCGGTCGGCGGCCACCGCCCCGTGCACGAACGTGTCGTACGGCGGCTAGCTAGCCGCCGACCGCGGCACTCATCGCGGCGACGTGCTCGGGCGTGGAGCCGCAGCAGCCGCCGATCAGGTCGATGCCCAGCCCGTGCAGGGCCCGCGCGTGCTCGGCCATGTCGGCCGGCGAGGCGTCGTACTCGAAGTGGTCGCCGACCACCTGCGGCAGTCCGGCGTTGGACTGGGCGACCAGCAGCAGCCCCTCGGGACGGGCGTCGGCCAGCTGCGCCGCGATCGTCGCCATCTCCGCGGGGCCGCGCCCGCAGTTCGCGCCGACGGCGTCCACGCCGGCCCCGGCCAGCGTGGCGACGGCCTCGCCCGGGCGGACGCCCATCATCGTGCGGAGGTTCGTGTCGAACGACAGGGTCGCGACCACCGGCAGGTCGGGTACGACGGACCGGGCGGCCGCCACCGCGGCGAGGGCCTCGCCGAGGTCGCTCATCGTCTCGATCAGCACGACGTCGATGCCGCCGGCCGCCAGCCCGCGCAGCTGCTCCTCGAAGAGCTCCTGGGCCTCGTCGGCGGTCATCGTGCCGAGCGGGACGAGCAGCTCACCGGTCGGGCCGAGGTCACCGGCGACGAGCACGCCGTGCGCGTCGGCCACCTCGCGGGCGATCGACGCGGCCGCGGCGTTGAGCTCGTGGACCCGGTCCTCGAGCCCGTGCATCTGCAACCGGGGACGCGTGCCGCCGAAGGTGTTCGTGGTCAGCAGCCGGGCACCCGCGGACGCGTAGGCCTCGTGGCAGGCCCGGATCACCTCGGGCCGGTCGACGTTCCAGAGCTCGCCGGCTCCGCCGCCGTCGAGCCCGTTGTCCTGGAGCAGCGTGCCCATCCCGCCGTCGAGGACGACGGGGGTGCTGCCGCCGAGCAGGGTCGCCAGCCGGTTCACGAGCCGGCCTGGGCGGCGCCGAGGGAGTCGAGGTACTCCTGGACCCGCGCGGGCGGCCAGGCCTCCTCGAGCTCGGCGACCACCCGGTCGGCGACCTCGGTGGGGCTGCCCTCCGACGGGGTCCACGCGCCCCGGGTCCAGCCGGCGAGGTAGTCGTCGCTGCCGGTGTCCCCGAGCCGCATCGCGGCCTCGTCGATCGCCTCCTGGAAGCGCGGCGGCAACGGCGACTTGGTCACCTGGTCGCCGTCGCGGGCCACGACGAGCGACGGCAGGTCGCGCCACGAGGTCAGCTGGTAGTCCGTCACCCGGCGAGCCTACCGGCGTCGCGCACGCACAGCACCGCCCACGGGAGCGCCTCGAGACGGCCCTCGCCGATCGGCTCGCCGCACGCGTCGCAGGTCCCGTAGCTGCCCTCCGCGAGCTTGGCCATCGCCCGCTCGACGTCGGCGCGGGTGACCTGCAGCTTGTCGTGCACCGCGACCTGGGAGAGCCGGTCGACCGCCATCGACGTGCCCTCGCCGACCCGCTTGCCGAACGAGATCGAGCCCTGGTCGTCGGGTCGCTCCTCGAGCTGTCCCATCTGGTCGTCGATCTCGGCGAGCTTCTCGCGCAGCACTTCGGCGGTGTCCATCACCCCACTGTGCCCCAGGTGGCTCCCGGGTGGTGGAGCGCCTCCCGCCGGACCGGGCGCACGAGGTCGCCGACCGGATCGGGCATAGTGAGGCCCGGAGCGGGGTTGTGGTCTCGACAGGCTCGACCACCCGGGCGACGCAGCTCGACCACGCGAGGAGAGGGAACCGATGACAGAGCCGGCGAGGTACGTGCACATCGTCGACGACGTGCCCGAGCTCGACGACCTCGAGCAGGGCCCGGTGCTGATCCACTCGCTCGACGGGTTCCTGGACGCGGGGAACGCCGCCGCGATCGCCACCAAGGCGCTGCTGGCGCAGTCGTCGGGCCGGGTGGTCGCCAGCTTCGAGATCGACGCGTTCTACGACTACCGCGCCCGGCGTCCTCCGATGACGTTCTCGGAGAGTCGCTACGAGGACTATGACCCGCCCCGGCTGGTCGTGCGGCTCAACCACGACAGCCTCGGGACGCCGTACCTGCTGCTGCACGGTCCGGAGCCCGATACCCACTGGGAGGCCTTCGCGCTCGCGGTCCGTGCGGTCGTGGAGAAGCTCCGGGTGCGGCTGACCGTCTCGATGGGGGCGGTGCCGATGGCGGTCCCGCACACCCGGCCGGTGATGCTCACCAACCACGCGACCCAGGCCGACCTGCTGCTGACCGAGAACATCTGGAAGGGCCAGATCCGGGTGCCGGCCAGCGCGCAGGCGCTGCTCGAGATGCGGCTCGGCGGCTGGGGCCACCCCGCGATGGGCTTCGTCGCGCACATCCCGCACTACGTCGCGCAGTTCGACTACCCGTCCGCCGCGGCGACGATGCTGGAGTCGGTCGAGGTGGTGACCGGGCTGGAGTGGGACCTCACCGAGGTCGAGGCCGCGGGTGCCGCCAAGATGGTGGAGATCGCCGCCCAGATCGAGGACTCCGCGGAGGTGCGGGACGTGGTCTCGGGCCTCGAGCAGCAGTACGACGCGTTCCACCGGTCCGAGGAGGACGGCGACGCGCTGCCCCTCGCCGAGGAGAAGAACCTGCCGACGGGGGAGGAGCTCGGCGCCGAGTTCGAGCGCTTCCTGGCCGGGCTCGACCGGCCCAACGACGGACAAGAGTAGGAACCCGCCCGTGCCCCGTTCCGCCGACGAGCTCGTGGAGCTCCTCGACCTGGAGACCATCGACGTCAACCTCTTCCGCGGCATCCAGCCGGACACCATGCTGCAGCGGGTGTTCGGCGGCCAGGTCGCGGCGCAGTCGCTGGTGGCCGGCGCCCGCACCGTGGACCCGCCGCTGAGCGTGCACTCGCTGCACTCCTACTTCCTGCGCCCGGGCGACCCCGCCGTCCCGATCGTGTACGACGTCGAGCGGATGCGCGACGGACGCTCGTTCTCCACGCGCCGGATCGTGGCCCGCCAGCACGGGCGACCGATCTACTTCATGACCGCGAGCTTCCAGGTGCCCGAGGAGGGCTTCGAGCACCAGGACGTGATGCCCGTGGTGCCCTCGCCGGAGGACTCCACGGACGTCGCGGAGCTGTTCCGCCGGGAGTCGCCCGAGCGGGCCGAGGAGTGGCTCACCGAGTGGGCGGTCCTGGAGATGCGCGCGGTGGGTGACTCCCGCCAGGGCGGCCAGCTGCCCAACGACGAGCACCCGGCGCACTCGCGGCTGTGGATGCGGATCAGCGGGAAGCTCGACGACGATGAGCTGACCCACCGGGCGGCGTTCACCTACGCCAGCGACATGACGCTGCTGGGCTCCGCGCTGGTGCCGCACGGCGTCGCGATCTCCAGCCCCCGGGTGCAGTCCGCGTCGCTGGACCACACGGTGTGGTTCCACCGGCCGTTCCGGGCCGACGAGTGGTGGCTCTACGACCAGGTCTCGCCGTCGGCGTCCGGCGCTCGCGGGCTGGGCATCGGCCGGGTGTTCGCGCAGGACGGCCGGCTGGTCGCCACGGTCGCCCAGGAGGGCCTGATCCGCCCCCGCGGCTGACCCCGAATTACACGCGTGGCATTAGCACATCCTTGCCGCTTTCCGTGACAGACACGCCGACTACTGGTTAAGGTTGGGTGTTTCTGGGGTTCGCGGGGTTGTTGTGGCCTGTGTGGTCTGAGCCGGTTCCCCCCATCGCAACGCCTGTGGGAGGGGACCGGATGCGCCTGCGACGACTGCTCGCGGCTGCCGTGGTGACCGGAGGCCTCGTGCTGGCCGGGATGCCCGGGACGGCCTACGCGAAGAGCACCGACGGACCCGACTTCGAGATGCCGTTCGTCTGCGGGGACACCTGGACCGGCTCGAGCCGCTCCAGCCACAGCCCGAGCCACTACTCGATCGACTGGAACCGCCCCGACGACCTCGGCGCGCTGATGACCGCCGCGGCGCCGGGCGTGGTGACCAGCGTCGTGGACCTCGGCAGCCGCAGCTACGGCCGCTACGTGATCGTCGACCACGGCAGCGGCTGGAGCACGCTCTACGCCCACCTGCTCTCGCAGTGGGTGACCGTCGGGCAGAGCGTCGACCAGGGCCAGATCATCGGCCAGGTCGGCAGCACCGGCGGCAGCACCGGCCCGCACCTGCACTTCGAGGAGCGGATGAACCGCCGCGACCTCCCGTCGTACTTCCACCGCGTCACCTTCAAGATGGGCAGCACCCAGGCCTCCACGAACTGCGGCGACACGGTCGTCCCCGGCGGCGACTGGAACCGCGACGGCAGCGAGGAGCCGGCGCTGTTCCGGCGCGGCAAGGCGGCCACCTTCATCCTGCGCCGCACCGGCACCACCCCGCTGCGCGTGCGCTACGGGGTGAGCACGGACCAGCCGGTCAGCGGCGACTGGAACGGCGACGGCCTCGGCGACGTCGGCGTGCGGCGTCCCGGCTGGAAGGCGTTCCTGCTCCGCAACGCGGACGGTACGACGACCCAGGTCACGTTCGGCAAGGTCAGCGACGTCGGCGTGACCGGCGACTGGGACGGCAACGGCACCACGGAGGTCGGCGTCTGGAGTCCCGCCACCCGGGTCTTCACGCTCCGCAACGCGGACGGGTCCGCGCGGACCGTCGCGCTCGGCGCGCTCGGCGACCGGCCGGTGACCGGCGACTGGAACGGCGACCGGATCACCGACCTGGGGGTCTGGACCCCGTCGACCGGCACGTTCACGATGCGCACCCAGACCCGCGACGGTGCGGTCACCACCGCGACCGCCCAGCTCGGCACCTCCGCGGACCAGCCGGTCTCCGGCGACTGGGACGGCAACGGCACCAACGACCTCGGGGTCTGGTCGCCGTCGACCGCGACCTACCAGCTGCGGGCGACCACCGGGGTCACCTCGACGCGGATGGGCCTGCGCCGCAACTGACCCGCACCGGGTCAGAGGACGTCGGGGTCCAGGTCGAGCGTCGTGGTGTCCAGCGACTCCAGCAGGGCGAGCTGGGGCCCGGTCCGGGGCAGCTCGAACGCGTAGAAGTACCGGACCGCCGCCCGCTTGCCGTCGTAGAACCCGCCGCTCCTCCCACCCACCGCGAGCAGCTGCTCGAGCCACAGCCAGGCCACCACGACGTGCCCCAGCGCCTCGAGGTAGAGGCTGGCGTTGGCCAGCGCCAGGGCCGGGTCGCCCTTGGCCCACAGCACTCCGGTCACCCGCAGCACGTCGTCCCAGGTGCGGTCGAGCTGGGCGGCGTACGACGCGGCGTCACCGCCGGCCCCGGTCGCGGCCCGGGTCGTCGCGCGGAGCCGGTCGCCCAGCAGCCGCAGCGCGGCGCCGTCGCCCTCGACGACCTTGCGGCCGAGCAGGTCCAGCGCCTGGATGCCGTGCGTGCCCTCGTGGATCGGGTTGAGCCGGTTGTCCCGGTAGAACTGCTCGACGGGGTAGTCGCGGGTGTAGCCGTAGCCGCCGTGCACCTGGATCGCGAGGTCGTTGGCGGCCAGGCACCACTGGGAGGGCCAGGACTTCGCGATCGGCGTGAGCAGGCCCAGCAGCCGCTCGGCCCGCCGCGCGTCGTCGGGGTCCGGTGCGGTCCGGGACTCGTCGACGAGGTGCGCGCAGAACAGGATCAGCGCCAGGCCGCCCTCCACGTAGGACTTCTGGGCGAGCAGCATGCGTCGTACGTCGGGGTGCGCGGTGAGCACGACCGGAGGGGCGGCGGGATCCTTGTCCTGCAGGGCCCGGCCCTGGGTGCGGACCCGCGCGTAGTCCAGGGCGTGCAGGTAGCCGGTGTAGCCCAGGGCCACGGCGCCGGCCCCGACGCTGACCCGCGCCTCGTTCATCATGTGGAACATGTACGTCAGGCCGCGGCCCTCCTCGCCGACCAGGTGCCCGACGGCGCCCGGGGTGCCGCCCGGGGTGGTCAGGCCCTCGCCGAGGTTCAGCAGGGTGTTCGTGGTGGCGCGGTAGCCCATCTTGTGGTTCAGCCCGACCAGCGCCACGTCGTTGCGCTCGCCGACCGACCCGTCGTCGTGGACCAGGTGCTTGGGCACGATGAACAGCGAGATGCCCTTCACGCCCGGCGCCGCCCCCGGGGTCCGGGCCAGCACGAGGTGCACGATGTTCTCGCCCAGCTCGTGGTCGCCCCCCGAGATCCACATCTTGGTGCCGGTCAGCCGGTAGCTGCCGTCGTCCTGGCGGACCGCCCGGGTGGTGATGTCGCCGAGGGACGAGCCGGCCTGCGGCTCGGAGAGCGCCATCGTGCCGTACCACCGGCCCTCGACCACCGGTGCGGCGTACCGCCGGACCTGGTCCGGGGTGCCGTGCGCGACCAGCAGGTTGGCGTTGCCCTCCGCGAGGAACGGGTAGGCGAACACGCCGATCGCGGCCGCCTGGAAGAACGCCGAGCCGGCCTGGTGCACCACGAACGGGAGCTGGAGACCGCCCAGCTCGTGGTCGAAGACGCTGGCCGGCAGGCCGGAGCCGGTGTACGCCGCGAGGGCCCGAGCCACCTCGGGCGGCAGCACCACGCGGCCGTCGTCGCCGACGTACGGCTCGGCGGCATCGGTGCTCTGGTTGAGCGGCGCGAAGAAGTCGGTGGCCAGCTGCTCGCTGAGGTCGAGGACCGCGTCGAACGTGCCACGGTCGTGCTCGGCGTAGCGAGGACGCCGGGTCAGCGCCTCGGCGTCCAGCCACTCGTAGAGCAGGAAGTCCAGGTCCCGCCGGGACATGATGCGCGAGGTCGCCATGCTCAGATCGTCGCAGGGCCGAACCGGCCGAGCAGGTGGGGCTTGCCGTCCTGCGGGCGGGACAGCGCGAACACGTAGCCGTCGCCGCGGCGCGCGGACGCGAACAGCACCCGGCCGGGCAGCAGCACCGGCTTCTTGAACGCGACGTCCACGGTGACCGCCTCGGGCAGCCGGCCGTCCAGCGCGGCCAGGCAGCGGCCCTCGCTCCACATGCCGTGCGCGATCTGCCGCGGGAAGCCGAAGGCCTTGGCGGTCAGGCCGTAGAGGTGGATCGGGTTGTGGTCGCCCGAGACCGCGGCGTACCGGCGGCCGAGGTCGGCCCCGAGCTGCCAGGAGGTCCCCGTCGGCTCCGGCTGCTCGAACGCCTCCGGCTGGTCGGGCTCCCCGAGACCACTCGTCCCGACCCTCAGGAACGTGCTGGTCTCCTGCCACACCAGCTCGCCGGCGGAGTGCACGTGGGTGACCAGGTCGAAGACCCGGCCCTTGGCGTGCGGGCGCAGGCTCGCCGGGCGGGCGGTGACCTGGAGCCTCTCGGTCGCCGCGATCGGGCGCAGCTGGGTCAGCGAGTTCTCGAGGTGCACGGTGCCGACGGCCGGGAACGGGAACGAGCGGTCGGTCATGATCCGCAGGTGCAGCCCGAACGCGAGCAGGTGCGGGTAGGTGACCGGCAGGGTCTCCTTGAGCGGGAACCCGCAGACCTCGGCGTACGACGCGAGGTGCGCCCGGTCCACGGGGACGTCGTGCCGGGTCAGGGTGAGGTCCGGGAGCGTGTCGCCGGTCTTGCGGACCCCGGGCACGAGCTTGGCGCCCGGCAGCACCGGCAGCGCGGCCCGCAGCATCATCGGCAGCGTCGAGGGGGGAGCCCTGGACCACCTGCGGCTCGCCGGTCATCAGGCGCCCAGCATCATCTGGCCGCAGACCCGGACCACGTTGCCGTTCACCGCCGTCGAGCCGGGCCCGGCGAGCCACGCGATCGTCTCGGCGACGTCGACCGGCAGCCCGGCCTGGGAGAGCGCGTTGAGCCGGCGGCCCACCTCGCGGGTGGCGAACGGGACGGCCGCGGTCATCTTCGTCTCGATGAACCCGGGCGCGACCGCGTTGATCGTGATGCCGTCCTCGAGCTCGTCGGCGAGGCTGTCGACCAGGCCGATCACGCCGGCCTTGGACGCGGCGTAGTTGGTCTGCCCGAGGTTGCCGGCGATCCCGGCGATCGAGGCGACGCCGATGATCCGGCCGTTCGCGTTGACGAGCCCCTGCTGCAGCAGCTCGGCGGTGATCCGCTCCGGCGCGGTCAGGTTGACAGCGATCGCGGAGGCGAAGGTGTCCTTCTTCATGTTCATCAGCCGCTTGTCCCGGGTGATCCCCGCGTTGTGCACCACGACGTCCACCCCGCCGAACTTCTCCTTCACGTGCCGGGCGATCCGCTGCGGCGCGTCCTTGCTGGTGATGTCCAGGGTCAGGTGGTCCCCCTCGATCCCGGCGGTCACCGCCATCAGCTCGCTCGCGGCCTGGGGTACGTCGATCCCGAGGACCGTCGCGCCGTCGCGGTGCAGCACCCGGGCGATCTGCTCGCCGATGCCGCGACTGGCGCCGGTGACGATCGCGACCTTGCCGGCGAGCGGGACGGTCCAGTCCTGGACCTGCTCGGCGACGGCGGCCGCGCCGTGCGACCCGACCCGGACCACCTGGCCCGAGACGTAGGCGGACTTGGCCGACAGCAGGAACGCCAGCGTGGACGCGAGCGCCTCGTCGGCAGCCGGGACGACGTACACGAGCTGCACGGTGCCGCCGCGGCCGATCTCCTTGCCGAGCGAGCGGGTGAAGCCCTCGAGCGCGCGCTGGGCGACCCGCTCGGCGCCGGAGCCCGTGGACTCCGGCGGCGTGCCGAGCACCACCACGCGGGGGCAGGTGCCGAGGCGGCGCATCAGCGGGGTGAAGAACTCCTGGAGGTCGGCGAGCCGGTCCGAGGAGGTGAGGCCGGTGGCGTCGAACACCAGGGCCTTGTAGGTCTGCTCGCCCGGGTCGCCGACGCCGGCGTCGAGCACGGCGGCGATGCCCAGCTCGTCGAGCGTGGCGACGACCGTCTTGGCGAGCCGACCGGTGCCGCCGACGGCGACCGTGCCGTCCACGAGCGGGTCGCCCGGCTGGTAGCGCTCGAGGCGGACCGGGTTGGGCAGGCCCAGGTTCTTGGCCAGCACACGGCCGACGGGGGTGTGGACCAGGGACTGGTAGCGGTCGCTCATCGGGGTGGCTCCTCGGGGTCGGCTGCGTCGCTGCGCACGGGGCACGGGCGCCGGTGGGTGTGCTTCCGGGGCCCGGCCGGGCCAGTATGTACCCAGCAGTAACCTGGTGTAACCAGGCACCGACCCGAGGAGCTCCTCCATGCAGGCCCAGACCCGCCGCGTCGCCGTCATCGGTGGCAACCGCATCCCGTTCGCCCGCTCGAACACGGTCTACGCCACCGCGTCCAACCAGGACATGCTGACCGCCGCGGTCGACGGCCTGGTCGCCCGCTACGGCCTGCAGGGCGAGCGGCTCGGCGAGGTGGTGGCCGGTGCGGTGCTCAAGCACTCCCGGGACTTCAACCTCACCCGCGAGGCGGTGCTCGGCTCCCGGCTGGCGCCCGAGACCCCCGCCTACGACCTCCAGCAGGCCTGCGACACCGGGATCCAGGCGACCATCGCGGTGGCCAACAAGATCGCGCTCGGCCAGATCGAGGTCGGCATCGCCGGCGGCACGGACACCACCTCCGACGCCCCGATCGCGGTCAACGAGAAGCTGCGCAGGATCCTGCTGGAGGCGAACCGCGCGAAGACCCTGCAGGGCCGGCTGGCGGCGCTGGCCAAGGTCCGCCCGCAGCACCTCGCCCCGTCGATCCCGCAGAACAGCGAGCCCCGCACCCGGCTGTCGATGGGGGAGTCCGCGGCGCTGACCGCGGTCGAGTGGCAGGTCGGCCGCGAGGAGCAGGACGAGCTCGCCGTCGCCTCGCACCACCACCTCGCCGCGGCGTACGACCGGGGCTTCCTCGACGACCTCGTGACGCCGTTCCAGGGCCTCGAGCGCGACCAGAACCTCCGCGCCGACACCACGGTGGAGAAGCTCGCCGCGCTCAAGCCGGTCTTCGGCCGGGGTGCGGCCGCGACGATGACCGCCGCCAACTCCACGCCGCTGACCGACGGCGCCTCGGCGGTGCTGCTCTGCTCCGAGGAGTACGCCGCCGAGCGCGGCTGGGACGTGCTCGCCTTCTTCACGGCCTACGAGACCGCCGCGGTGGACTACGTGCACGGCGGCGAGGGCCTGCTGATGGCCCCGGCGTACGCCATGCCGCGGATGCTCGCGCGGGAGGGGCGCACCCTGCAGGACTTCGACTTCTACGAGATCCACGAGGCGTTCGCCTCGCAGGTCCTCGCGACGCTCAAGGCGTGGGAGGACCCGATCTTCTGCAAGGAGCGGCTCGGGCTCGACGCCCCGCTCGGGTCCGTCGACCGGGCGAGGCTCAACGTCGCCGGCTCGTCCCTGGCCGCGGGCCACCCGTTCGCCGCGACCGGCGGCCGGATCGTCGCGACGCTGGCGAAGCTGCTCGCCGAGAAGGGCTCCGGCTCCGGCGTCATCTCGATCTGCGCGGCCGGCGGCCAGGGCGTGACCGCGATCCTCGAGCGCTGAGCGTGCTCGTGGGGGATCAGCGGGCCCCGATGGCCATCGCCACGCTGGACGCGATGAGGTGCTCCTTGACCTGCTGCGCGGACAGCGCGGCGACCGTCGGGACGCCCGGGGCCGCCTCCTTCACGACCATCCCCACCCGGGCGAGCTGCAGGCCGCCGAGCCCGCTGGCGTAGAGCGTGTTGGCGAGCAGGTGCACGTCGTCGGTGTGGAACACCCCCGTCCCGACGCCCGCCTGGATCGCCGCGGCGACCGGGGCCAGGCAGGTGGAGATGCCCCGGCCGAGGCGGTAGACCGCGCCCTCGCTGATCTCGTCGAGCAGCTCCGGGCCCGGCCGGCGCATCAGCGTCAGCGCGCAGTCGACGAAGGCGGGGTAGGCCAGTCCGTAGTCGACGAAGGCCGCCGTGATCGCGCGCAGCCGGTCCTCGGCGGGGAGCTCCTCGCGGTCGGCCTCGTGCAGGAGCGCGGCGAGCTGCTCGAGGTAGCCGACGAGCGTCAGCGCGAACAGCTCCTCCTTGCCGGTGAAGTGCCGGTAGATGATCGCCCGGTTGATGCCCACCGCGTTGGCGATGTCCTCGATCTGCGCGTCGCGCACGCCGCGGGCGTCGAACAGGGCGCGCGTCGCGTCCAGGATCTCCTTCTCGCGGCGGCGTCGCCGGGCGGCGGCCGCGGTGCGACGGCCGTCCGGCTTCGGCTCGAGGCCGGACGGCGAGGTCATGGCCTCATGCTACGTCCGGGCTTCTCGTGTCCCCGCGGACGTCCTGCGTCAGGGCCGGTCGGCCCGACGACGGCCGGCGGCCTGCGCGTCGGCCTCGCGCGAGTAGTTCGGGTCGGTCACGAGACGGCTGTGCCGTGCGCCGTAGGCGAAGTACACGACGAACCCGACCAGCATCCACACCAGGAACCGGACCCAGGTGGCGCCCGGCAGGTTCAGCATCAGGTAGACCGCGGCCAGGATCGCCAGCACCGGGACGAAGGGGACCCCGGGGCAGCGGAACGCCCGCTCGAGGTCCGGACGGGTGCGGCGCAGCACGAGGACCCCGACGGCGACCAGGACGAAGGCGAACAGCGTGCCGATGTTGACCAGCTCCGCCAGCTCGGTCAGCGGCACCAGGGTCGAGAGCAGCGCGACCACGACGCCGGTGAGGACGGTGGTGCGGACCGGGGTGCCGAAGCGAGGGCTCACCTTGGCGAAGACCGGCGGCAGCAGCCGGTCCCGGCTCATCGCGAAGAAGACCCGGCTCTGCCCCATCATCAGGATCATCATCACCGTCGTCAGCCCGACCAGCGCCCCGATCGAGATCACGGTCGCGAAGCCGGGATGGCCCACCGACCGGAACGCCTCGGCCAACGGCGCCTCGACCTTGATGTCGGTGTACTTCACCATCCCGGTCACGACGAGGGAGACCGCGACGTACAGCACCGTGCAGATGGCGAGGGAGGACAGGATGCCGATCGGCATGTCCCGCTGCGGGTTCTTGGTCTCCTCGGCCGCGGTCGCGACGATGTCGAAGCCGATGTAGGCGAAGAAGACCAGCGCGGCGCCGGTGAAGATGCCGCTGATCCCGAAGGCCCCTGGGGCCAGGCCCAGGTCCTGGAGCAGCGACGGCGTGGGGACCGCACCGGCCGCCGCCTCCGACCCGGCCGGCGGGATGAACGGCGTGTAGTTGGCGACGTCGATGAAGAAGGCCCCGGCCACGATCACGAGCAGCACGATGCTGACCTTGATGACCACCATCACGAAGTTGACGTGCGCGGAGATCTTGATGCCGGTGCAGATCACGGCGGTGAGGACGAGCACGACGACGGCCGCGACCAGGTTGTGCCCGTCGCCGTACGCCCAGCCCGGGATGATGATGCCCGCCTGCTTCATGACGTCCGCGAAGTACGTCGACCAGCCGACCGCCACGGTGCTCGCACCCAGCGCCAGCTCGAGGATCAGGTCCCAGCCGATGACCCAGGCGACGAGCTCACCGAGGCTCGCGTAGGAGAAGGTGTAGGCCGACCCGGCCACCGGGACGGTGCTCGCGAACTCGGCGTAGCAGAGCGCGGCCAGCGCGCAGGCGATGCCCGCGAACACGAAGGAGAGCGCCACGGCCGGCCCGGCCTTGACGCCCGCGGCCTCGCCGGTCAGCACGAAGATGCCCGTGCCGATCACGACCCCGACGCCGAAGACCGTGAGCTGCAGGGCGCCGAGCTGCTTGCGCAGCTGGTGCTCGCCCTCCTCGGTGTCGGCGATGGACTGCTCGATGGTCTTGGTCCGGAACAGGTTCATGGCTCTCCCCGTGCGTGCGACGTCCCTACGTCGCAGCATGCCCTTCGTCGCCGGTTTGGTGAAGCCCCCGCACGATCTCGACGCTGTCGGCCTCGTCGGCGGTCTTGTCGTCGCGGTAGCGCAGCACCCGGGCGAAGCGCAGCGCCATCCCGGCGGGGTAGCGGGTGGAGGTCTGGATGCCGTCGAACGCGATCTCCACGACCTGCTCGGGCCGCACCGTCACGACGTGCGCCGAGCGGGACTCCTCCAGCGCCAGGAACCGATCGGTCTGCCAGGTGAGCATCTCGTCGGTCATGCCCTTGAACGTCTTGCCGAGCATCACGAAGCCGCCGGACTCCGGGTCGCGCGCGCCGAGGTGGATGTTCGACAGCCAGCCCTGCCGGCGGCCGCTGCCCCACTCGACGGCCAGCACCACGAGGTCCAGGGTGTGCCGGGGCTTGACCTTGACCCACCCGGCGCCCCGCCGGCCCGCGTCGTACGGCGCGTCGAGGGACTTGACCACGACGCCCTCGTGGCCGGCGGCGACGACCTCGGCGAACAGCCGCCGCGCCTCGGCCGGGTCGGCGGTCACGGTGCGCGGCACGACCAGCGCCGGGGGCAGCACGGTCGCGAGCCGGTCGAAGCGCTCGCGCCCGGGGGCGTCGACGAGGTCCTCGCCGTCGACGTGCAGCAGGTCGAAGAAGTACGACGTGAGCGGGACCTGCGCCCGCAGGGTCTCGACGTCGACCCGCGAGGCGGTGCGGGCGCCGGTCTCCTGGAACGGCCGGGCCCGGCCCTCGGCGGTCAGCGCGATCGCCTCGCCGTCCAGCACCAGGGTGTGGGCCGGCAGGGCGGCGACCGCCTCGACGACCTCCGGCACCCGGTCGGTGATCTCCTCCAGGCTGCGGGTGAACACCCGGACCCGGCCGGCGTGCTTGTGCACCTGGACGCGGATCCCGTCGAGCTTCGCGTCGACCGCGACAGGTCCGTCGCCGATCCGGGCCAGCGCCTCGTCGACGTCCGCGGCGCTGGAGGCGAGCATCGGCCGGATCGGGCGGCCGGGCTCCAGCCCGAACTCCGCGAGCGCCTCGACGCCCCCCGGTGAGCGCGGCGGCCGCGACCGGCAGCGTGGAGCCCGCGAACATCGAGGCCCGGCGTACGGCGGCCGCGGGCACGTCCGCGGCCACGGCGACCGCCTCGAGCATCAGCCCGTCGAGGGCGCCCTGCCGCAGCTCACCGGTGACCAGCCCGCGCAGGTAGGCCTGCTCGTCGGCGGTGGCCCGCGCGAACAGCGACTCGACCAGGGCGGTGCGCCGGGCCTGCGACCCGGGGCCGGAGACGCCGGCGATCTCCTCGAAGGCGTCGTGCACCTCGGCCACCGTCAGGCTGCCGGTGTCCGCAGGGGCGGGCAGCGAGGTCAGGCCGCGCCAGCCGAGCCCGGTGCGGCGCTGGCGCAGCACGCCGGACAGGTAGGACGTGGCGGTCGGCACCTCCGCCGGACCGGCCTGGCGCAGCGCGGCGGCGAGGGCGGCGACCTTGGCGGTGCGGGAGCGGGTCGCCCCGACCGCGGAGGACGCGGCGACGAGGTCAGAGAGGAGCACGCCGCCATTGTGTCCGAGGCCTCCGACATAGTCTGTCGCCGTGACGGAGTCGGAGCGCGTGTGGCGGCCCTCCTGGCCGTGCGACGTCCGGATGACCCTCTCGATCCTGCGCAAGGGCAGCGCGGACCCGACGTTCAAGGTCGACGACGACGGCACCGTGTGGCGCGGCATCCGCACCCCGCAGGGCACCGCGACCGTCCGGCTCCGCTCCCGCCCGACCGACGGGGAGGTGCACGCGCACGCCTGGGGCGACGGCGCCGCCTGGGCGCTGGACAGCGTGCCGTCCATGCTCGGTGCCGACGACGACGTCACCGGGTTCGCGCCGACCCACCCGGTGCTCGCGGACGCTCACCGGCGCAAGCCGCACTGGCGGGTCTGCCGCACCGGGCTGGTGATGGAGGCCCTGGTGCCGGCGATCATCGAGCAGAAGGTGACCGGCCAGGAGGCACTCGGCGGGTTCCGGAAGCTCGTGCACCGCTACGGCGAGCGCGCGCCCGGCGCCGGCACGGACCGGGGGGCTGTGGGTGCAGCCGTCGGCCGAGAGCGTCCGGATGGTGCCGTCCTGGGAGTGGCTGCGGATGCACATCGACCCGGCCCGCTCCCGCGCCGTGGTCCGGGCCGCGCAGGTCGCGCCCGCGATCGAGCGCACCGCCTCGGTGCCCGCCGACGAGGCCGACCGGCGGCTCCGGTCGCTCCCCGGGATCGGGGTGTGGACCAGCGCCGAGGTGCGCTTCCGGGCGCACGGCGACGCCGACGCGGTGAGCTTCGGCGACTACCACATCGCCAAGAACGTGGGCTGGGCGCTGACCGGGCAGGAGGTCGACGACGACGGCCTGGCCGAGCTCCTGGAGCCCTACCGGCCGCACCGCTACCGCGTCCAGCGCCTCGTCGAGCTCGCGGGCCTCGGCCGGCCGCGGCACGGACCTCGGATGGCACCGCGCCGGCACCTGCCGGCCACCCGCGGCTGACCGGCTCAGGCCGGGCGGATCCGCACCAGCACGCGGTCCCGGTTGCCCTTCGAGACGAGCCGCTCGACCAGCATGAACAGGCGGTACTCCAGGCCGTACTTCGCGCGGAACACCGCCGGCCGGTCGGGCTCGCCGAGGGAGGCGACCGCCTCCACCGGGGTGGCGCCGGGCGCGACCTTGCCGCTGCGGCTGCACGGCACCAGCTCGACGCGGCTGGTGTGCCGCAGCCGCTTGACCTTGCCGCTGCCCGCGGGCGTGGTCACCAGGAGGTCGGCGCCGTCGCGGGCGACCCACACCGGCGTCGAGACCGGCACGCCGGTCCTGCGGTAGGTCGTCAGCGAGACGAAGCGCTCGTCGCCGAGGTCGTCGAAGTCGCTCATGCGGGCCCTGCGGTGCGCGTCATGGGTCCGTCCTACCAGTGCGCACCCAACGGGCCCACGGGCAGCCCGCGCTCGGCCCAGTCCGCGAGCAGCAGCGCGGAGGCGGTGAGCGTGGCCCGCCAGGACCCGGGAGCCGAGGTCCGGTCGCTGTCGTGGAGCAGCACCGTGCCCCCCGGGACGCAGCCCGGCACCGACCCGGTGGGCGACCGACTCGGCCGTCGCGCCCCGCGTCCAGTCCCGGCCCCAGGTGGTCCACAGCACGGTGCGCAGGCCGGCCGAGCGGGCCGCGGCCAGGCCCTCGGTCGTCAGCACCCCGTACGGCGGTCGGTACCACTCCGCACGCCGACCGGTGGTCCCCGCCAGCAGGTCGGTGCTGCGCCGCAGCTCGTCGCGCAGGACGCCGGGCCGCTTCGCGGCGAGGCAACGGTGGTCCCAGCCGTGCACGGCGATCTCGTGCCCCCGGTCGGACATCTCGCGGACCAGGCCCCGGTGCGCCCCGACGTGCGCGCCCAGCACGAAGAACGTCGCCGTGACGCCGTACCGCTCCAGGAGCGCGAGGAACGCCGGGGTCGAGGCGGCGTCCGGGCCGTCGTCGTAGGTGAGGGCGACGTGGTGGCGCCCGCTGCGTCCGGCGAGCGCGGGCAGGCAGCGGTTCCGGACCGGGGCGAGCGAGGTCAGCGCCGGGGCGAGCTGGGCAGCGGCGGCGAGCCCGGCCAGCCGGGCGACCCGGCTCACGCCGGCACCCGGGCCCTGTCCGGCAGCAGCAGGTCCACCAGGTCGAGCGCGGGAGCGGCGCTCCGGCCGGCGGTCCGGGGCGCCGTGAGCGCCCGGGCCAGCGCCGGCCGCAGGTCCTCCGGGCGCCGGACCCAACGTGCCATCCCGGCCTGCTCCAGGGCGGCCGCGTTCGTCTCGCCGTGGCCGGGCAGGCAGCGGTAGCTCAGCAGCGGCGCACCCGCCGCGATCGCCTGCTGGGAGGTGAACCCGCCCGCGTTCTGGACGACCACGTCCACCGCGCGCAGCACCGCCGGCAGGTCGTCGCGCCAGCCCAGCGCGGTCACCCCGGCCACCCCGTCGAGGCGGTGCCGGAGGGCTTCGTTGTGGCCGCAGAGCACGACCGGGCGGGCCAGGCCGGTGGCCGCGACGTCGTACGCCGCCCACTCCAGCTGGCCGATGCCGAGGGCGCCGCCGGCCACCAGCGCGAGCGCGGCTCCGGAGGGCAGGCCGAGGTCGCGGCGGCTGCGGGGCCACGCCTCGCCCCCGGCGCACGCCAGCGGCGCGACCACCGCGGTGCGGCCGCCCAGGGCCCGCGCCTGGCCGGCCGGCACCGGGTGCCAGGCCAGGTGCACGTCGACGGCGGGGTGCACCCAGAGCCGGTGCACCGACATGTCGGTGAGGAACGTCGCCACGGGTACGTCGATCCGGCCGGCCGCCCGGAGCGCCCCGAGGGCCTGGCTCGCGAAGGGGTGCGTCGAGACGATGACCTCAGGGCGGTCCGCGGCGAGGCGCAGCAGGCCGCTGGCGGTGGTGCCCAGGGCCCGGGAGGTCAGGCCGCTGAGCCCTCCGGGGCGCTCGAGGCCGCGCAGCACCGTCCCCCAGGTCCCCGGGGCCCGGCGGAGCTGCTGCACGTAGCTCGCCCGGAGCAGCCGCCCGAGCCCGAGCGGGAAGAGGTCGACGACGTCCGAGGTGCGGACCGTGTGACCGCGGGCCTCGAACCGGTCGGCGATCTCCCGCGCGGCGGCGTCGTGGCCGGCACCGAAGCTCCCGGAGACGACGTCTACGAGCGCGCCGGCCCCGTGGCCCGTGCCCTGCATGCATGCCTTCCTGGCCCACGGCACGGTGCCGGGCGCTGCTGCCAGTGAAGTCCTCGTGGATGACGGCAACCTGAACGCCGCCGGGAGCCGGCCGGGACGGTCAGGGGCGCACCGAGCGGGGGAGCGTGCCGGCCTCGGTGATCCGCTCGCGCAGCGGCGTGACCAGCTCGTGCAGCCGGGCGGTCCGCTCTGAGCCGACGTGCGCCCAGCCCTCGAGCGCGAGCCGGTCGGTCTGGTCCTCGATCCGCCGCCGCTCGTCGCGGCCGAGGTCGGTGAACGCTCCGTCCGCGTCGAGCCAGCCACGCTGCACCAGGCGTCCGGTGGCCGCGTCGTACTCCTCGTCGGTCCAGCCGCGGGTCTTGCGCAGGAACGAGGTGGTGCCGGAGAACAGCCCGCCCAGGACGGTCGCCTCCACCGGGTCGACCCCGGACGTCTGGAGCACCGCGACGTGCCCGTCCCCGCGGTGCTCGCGGACCAGCGTCGCGGCGTGCCACAGCGCCAGTAGGTCGTCCTCGGGCCAGTCCAGGCCGGCGTGCGCGGCGTACAGCGGGCGGCCCTGCGGGGTGAGGCCCTCGCAGACCTCGCGGGCGATCTCCAGCGCCTCGGCGACGTCGGGCTCGCCGAGCAGGCCGCGCAGCGCGGTCGCCATGCCCCGGCGCCGGGCCTCGACCAGCGCGGTGGGCGTCGTGGTCCGCCACGCGGCCGGCAGCGCGGCGTCGACCAGCCAGGGGGCGAACACGTAGAACGTCGCCACGGTCAGCCCCGGTCCGGCCTCGCCGAACGCGGCCGCGCGGGCCGGGAAGTAGGACAGGCTCCTGTGCAGCCCGAGGTCGACGTACTCCTGGGACACCTCGGGGGCGAAGTAGCCGACGACGTGCAGCACCTCCAGGTCCCCCCCAGGCCTTGCGGGACAGGGGCAGCAGCGCGTCATCCATGGCCCGACCCTAGGCGAGTCCTGGACGGTTCTTGGACGGGGACGGCAGGATGCGGGCAAGTGGTCCACGACACACGGCCAGGAAGGCTCGCCCCATGCGCAGCACCATGCAGGAGTTCCCGCTGACGATCGGTGCGATCCTGCGCCACGGCACCGACGTGCACGGGGACGGCCAGGTGATCACCGCGACCGCCGACTCGCTCCGCTCGCAGACGTACGCCGACCTCGGCCGGCGCGCGGCCCGGCTCGCCAACGCCCTGCGCGGGCTGGGCGTCTCCGGCGACCAGCGGGTCGGCACCTTCCAGTGGAACAACGCCGAGCACCTCGAGGCCTACCTCGCCGTGCCCTCCATGGGTGCGGTGCTGCACACCCTCAACATCCGGCTGTTCCCCGAGCAGCTCACCTACATCGCGAACCACGCCGAGGACCGGGTGGTGATCGTCGACGACTCCCTGGTCGACCTGCTCGCCAAGCAGCTGCCCACCTTCGAGACCGTCGAGCACGTGCTGGTCGCCGGCCCGCACGCCGCGAGCGCCGACCTCGACGCGCTGCGCGCCTCCGGCCAGCAGGTGCACCTGTACGACGAGCTGCTCGACGCCGCGGACGACACCTTCGCGTGGCCCGATCTCGACGAGCGGGACGCCGCCGCGATGTGCTACACCTCCGGCACGACGGGCAACCCGAAGGGCGTGGTCTACAGCCACCGCTCGTCGTACCTGCACTCGATGGCCGTCGGCCTGGGCATCGTCGGCGGGCTGACCTGGGCCGACCGGGTGCTGCCGATCGTGCCGATGTTCCACGCGAACTCCTGGGGGCTGGCCTACGCCGCGGTGATGACCGGCGCGTCGCTGGTGATGCCGGACCGCTGGCTGCAGGCCGAGCCGCTGTGCCGGTTCATGCGCGAGGCCCGGCCGACCGTGTCGGGGGCGGTGCCGACGGTCTGGAACGACGTGCTGTCCTACCTCGACCAGCACGAGGACGTCGACCTGTCCGAGCACCTGCGGCTCGTGCTGTGCGGCGGTTCGGCGGTGCCGGTGTCCCTGCAGAAGGCGCTGGCGGAGCGGCACGGCATCACCATGGTCCAGGCGTGGGGGATGACCGAGACCTCCCCGGTGGCCTCCGTCGCCCGGCCCCCGGTCGGCGTCGAGGGCGAGGCCGAGTGGCGCTACCGCGGCGGCCAGGGCCGGCTGCTCCCGGGGATCGAGGGCCGCATCGTCGGGGACGGCGGGGACGTGCTGGCCCGCGACGGCGCGGCCGTCGGCGAGCTCGAGGTGCGCGGCGCGTGGGTGACCGGCGCCTACTACAAGGACGACGACCCGGAGAAGTTCCGCGACGGCTGGCTGCGCACCGGTGACGTCGGCAACCTGGACGAGCTCGGCTACATCCGGCTCACGGACCGGTCCAAGGACGTGATCAAGTCCGGCGGCGAGTGGATCTCCTCGGTCGACCTGGAGAACGCGCTGATGGCGCACCCCGACGTGGTCGAGGCGGCCGTGGTCGGGATCCCCGACGAGAAGTGGCAGGAGCGGCCGCTCGCGTCGGTGGTGCTCCGCGAGGGCGCCACCGTGCAGCCGGCCGAGCTGCGCGAGTTCCTGGCGCAGTCGGTGGCGAGGTGGCAGCTGCCCGACGCGTGGACCTTCATCGAGGCGGTGCCGCGCACCTCGGTGGGCAAGTTCGACAAGAAGGTCATCCGCCGGTGGTACGCCGACGGCGAGCTGGACGTGTCGAGCGCCCGCGGCTAGGTGGCCAGCCGTCTAGGCGGAGTCCGAGGGGCCCGGCGCCGCCGCGGGGTCCTCGAGGTCGTCGAGGTCGACGTCGAGCCGGTGCAGGAGACCTGCGTCGCGCCGGGTGTCGACCTGCCGGGGCAGCGCGCACTCGGCCTGCTGCGCCCGGTCGTGGTCCCCCTGTCTGCGGAGCGCCGCCGCTACGGCGCCCTTGTCGAGCATCACGAGATGTCCTCCCAGGTGGCTGATGTCGGTCGGGTGGATCGTCACCTAGGGCGTACCCCGCTCGGTGTGACGTATGCCACGCGCACGGCGGGCGGTCTCGTCCCGGCGTCAGAGCAGCGGTCGCAGCGGCGCGAGGACCAGCTCGGTGAACTTCTTGTGGATCCCGCGGGCCGCCCAGGTCTCGGCGGTGAGCTCGACGCAGTTCGACAGGTCGGTCTCGTAGATCCGCTCCATCTGGGTGGCCATCGAGGCGTCCACGAACTCCACGTTCACCTCGTAGTTGCCGGTCATCGACAGGCGGTCGATGTTGGCGGTGCCGACCGTCGACCAGCGCCCGTCGATGGTCGAGGTCTTCGCGTGCACCATCGCGCCCTGGAACCGGAAGATCCGGACCCCGGCGGCGAGCATCTCGCCGTAGTAGCCGCGGGACAGCCAGTCCGCGACGACGTGGTTGGAGACCGCCGGCAGCAGCAGCCGGACGTCCACCCCCCGGTGCGCCGCGGCCTTGATCGCCTCCACGAAGTCCGAGTCGGGGATGAAGTAGGCGTGCGTCATCCAGACGTGGTGCGAGGCCCGGTTGATCGCCTCGAGGTACATCGACCGGATCGGGAACATCCAGAGCCGGGGGACGTTGCGGTGCACCCGGATCCGCGGCTCCCAGTCGGACGCGGTCTCCAGCAGCAGCGGCGCCACCCCGTGCCGGTTGCGCCGGTTGAGGTTGTAGAAGTCCGCGAAGGTGCGGGCCAGGTCCCAGACCCCGGGGCCGGTGATCCGGACGTGCGTGTCGCGCCACTCGGTGGCGTAGGCCGACCCGATGTTGTAGCCGCCGACGAACCCGAGCCGGTCGTCGACCACCAGGATCTTGCGGTGGTCGCGGCCGTAGCGGCGCAGGTCGAAGAACCGCCAGCCGGCGTTGTAGACGGGGTACTCCAGCACCTTCAGGCGCGGGCCGAAGCGCTTGAACAGCGGCGAGACCACGAGGTTCGCGAACCCGTCGTACACCGCGTAGACCTCGACGCCGCGGCCGGCCGCCCGGCTCAGCGCCTTCTTGAACAGCTCGCCGGTGGCGTCGCCCTTCCAGATGTAGGACTCGAACAGGACGCGGTGCCGGGCGCCGTCGATGGCGGCCAGCATGTCGTCGTACAGGTCCTGCCCGAAGGTGTACGTCGTGACGGTGCCGTCCCCGATCGTCACCTCGGCGGGCGGCGTCGTGGGGAACGGCTTCGGCTTGCGTCCGCGACGGCGCCGGGAGTCGACCAGCGTGAGGACGAGCGCCAGCACGACCTGGAGGCCGAGGAGCCCCAGCAGCGTGCGCTTGGCCATCGCGGCCAGGGGGGCACGTGCGTCACCCGACCAGGGCGTTCTGCGTCGGGTGCTCACGCCACGAATCTATCCTGTCGGTGCCGGGTCGTAGGCTGCTGGTCATGAGGCCAGTGACCGACCTGCAGCGCCGGGTCGCCCCGTTCGAGGTGGTGTCCGACTACGTCCCGTCCGGCGACCAGCCGACCGCGATCGCGGACATCGAGCGACGCATCCGTGGTGGCGAGAAGGACGTCGTGCTGCTCGGCGCCACCGGCACCGGCAAGACCGCCAGCATCGCGTGGGCCGTCGAGAAGCTGCAGCGGCCGACGCTGGTGATGCAGCCCAACAAGACCCTGGCCGCCCAGTTCGCCAACGAGCTGCGCCAGCTGCTGCCGAACAACGCGGTCGAGTACTTCGTCTCCTACTACGACTACTACCAGCCCGAGGCCTACGTCCCCCAGACGGACACCTACATCGAGAAGGACTCCTCGATCAACGAGGAGGTGGAGCGGCTGCGGCACTCGGCGACCAACTCGCTGCTGACCCGCCGCGACGTCATCGTGGTGTCCACGGTGTCCTGCATCTACGGTCTGGGCACCCCGCAGGAGTACGTCGACCGGATGCTCCGCCTCAAGGTGGGCGAGGAGCACGACCGCGACTCGATGCTGCGCCGGCTCGTCGAGATCCAGTACACCCGCAACGACATGGCGTTCACCCGCGGCACCTTCCGGGTCCGCGGGGACACCCTCGAGATCTTCCCGGTCTACGAGGAGCTCGCGATCCGCATCGAGTTCTTCGGCGACGAGATCGAGCGCCTGATGACCCTGCACCCGCTCACCGGCGAGGTGGTCACCGAGGACACCGAGCTGCACGTCTTCCCGGCCACCCACTACGTCGCCGGCCCGGAGCGGATGGAGCGCGCGATCACCGGGATCGAGCTCGAGCTCGAGGACCAGCTCGCGACGTTCGAGAAGCAGGGCAAGCTGCTCGAGGCGCAGCGGCTGCGGATGCGGACCACCTACGACGTGGAGATGATGCGCCAGGTCGGCTCCTGCGCCGGCATCGAGAACTACTCGATGCACATCGACGGCCGGCAGCGCGGCTCGGCCCCGAACTGCCTGATCGACTACTTCCCCGAGGACTTCCTGCTGGTCGTGGACGAGTCGCACGTCGCGATCCCGCAGATCGGCGGGATGTACGAGGGCGACATGTCCCGCAAGCGCAACCTCGTCGACCACGGCTTCCGGCTGCCGTCCGCGATGGACAACCGGCCGCTGCGCTGGGAGGAGTTCCTGGAGCGGATCGGGCAGACCATCTACCTCTCGGCGACCCCGGGCGACTACGAGCTCTCCAAGGTCGGGGGGGACGTGGTCGAGCAGATCATCCGGCCGACCGGCCTGATCGACCCCGAGGTCATCGTCAAGCCGACCAAGGGCCAGATCGACGACCTGATCCACGAGATCCGCGAGCGCACCGAGAAGAACGAGCGCGTGCTGGTCACCACGCTGACCAAGAAGATGTCGGAGGACCTCACCGACTACCTCCTCGAGGCCGGCATCCGCACCCGCTACCTGCACAGCGAGGTGGACACGCTGCGGCGCATCGAGCTGCTCCGCGAGCTGCGCCTGGGCCAGTACGACGTCCTGGTCGGCATCAACCTGCTGCGCGAGGGGCTCGACCTCCCGGAGGTCTCGCTGGTCGCGATCCTCGACGCCGACAAGGAGGGCTTCCTCCGCTCGGACAAGTCGCTGATCCAGACGATCGGCCGTGCGGCCCGCAACGTGTCCGGCCAGGTCGTGATGTACGCCGACAAGGTCACCCCCTCGATGGAGCGGGCGATCGACGAGACCAACCGGCGCCGCGAGAAGCAGGTCGCCTACAACACCTTCCACGGGGTGGACCCGCAGCCGCTGCGCAAGAAGATCGCGGACATCACCGAGATGCTGCAGCGCGAGGACGAGGACACCGCCGAGCTGCTCGGGGGCGGTGGCCGCCAGCAGTCCCGCGGCAAGGCGCCGGTCCCGGGCCTGTCCTCCAAGGACGTCGGCCGGCACGCCGCCGAGCTGGCGGGGATGCCGTCCTCCGACCTGGCGGCGCTGGTGCAGGGCCTCACCGACCAGATGCACACCGCGGCCGCGGAGCTGCAGTTCGAGCTGGCCGCCCGGCTGCGCGACGAGATCCAGGAGCTGAAGAAGGAGCTCCGTCAGATGGTCGAGGCCGGAGCCCGCTGAGATGGGGCTGGGATGACGCCGGGGGGAGCTGCAGCGGCACTGCCTGGCGAAGCCCGGTGCGTGGCCGGACAACCCGTGGGACCACGAGTTCCCGGTGATCAAGGTCGGGAAGGCGCCGGCCGCCGGCAAGATCTTCGCGTTCCTGGGCGACGGCTCGGTCGGGGTGAAGGCCGGCACGGACCGCGAGCAGGCCGACGAGTGGCTGGCCCGCTACCCCGACGACGCGGCGGTGATGGCCTACATCGGCCGCTCCGGGTGGAACACCCTGACCGTGGGCGGCGCGATCCCGGACGACGAGATCCTCGCCGCGGTCGACGACTCCTACGCCCTGGTGGTCTCCCGGCTGGCCCGCAAGCACCGTCCGCCGGGGTGGGAGGAGGCGTGAGTCAGCCGCCCAGCGCCTTGCGCCGGCGCCTCTCCAGCCGCCGGCGCTCCGCGAGCACGATCTCCTGCTTGTTCGTCAGCACCCGGACCAGCCGCAGCCCGGTCCACAGCGTGAGGAACGCCGGCCAGGCGAAGCCCGGGTCGAAGCCCGCGCCCCGGCTCCAGCCGTTGGCCAGCCAGATCGTCCAGGAGACCAGCGACGGCACGAGCAGCCAGGTCAGCGCGTGCTGCCGGGCTGCCTGCCACCGCTGCACGGCGAGTGCCTGCAGGTCCTCCTCGGGCGCTCGCACCGTCAGCGGCACGAGGTCGAGGATCAGCCCCGGCAGCTGGCCGAGGGTCTTCGCCGCCGCGGCAGCACCGGCCCGCTCGTCGTACTCCTGCTTGGTGATCCGGCCCTCGGCGTACCCCTCGGTCAGCACCCCGAGCACCACGTCGCGGTCCCGGTCCGACGCGCGCAGCCGCGCGGTGTCCGGGCGGCGCGGGTCCTCGGTGAAGTCCCCCCACGGGTTCGCAGCAGTCACGTCGACGAGTCTAGGAGCGAGGACACATGGCACGTGAGGTGCAGGTCACCTTCGACGGCGCCGACCCGGCGGGTCTGGCGACGTTCTGGGCGGAAGTGCTCGGTTACGTCCCGGACGAGCCGCCGGCCGGCTTCGCGACCTGGGACAAGGCCCTCGACGCCTGGGGCGTCCCGCCGGAGCGCCGCAACAGCGCCAGCGCGGTGCACGACCCCGACGGCGCGGGCCCGCGGCTGTTCTTCCAGCAGGTCCCCGAGGGCAAGACGGCCAAGAACCGCGTGCACCTCGACGTGCGGGCCGCGCCGGGGCTCGAGAGCGACGCCCGGATGGCGGCTCTCGAGGCCGAGGCGGCGCGGCTGGTCAGGCTGGGCGCGGTGCGCGTCGAGCGGTTCGAGCCCGGCGGGATCAGCGCCGGCCACCTCGTGATGCAGGACCCCGAGGGGAACGAGTTCTGCCTGGACTGAACCACCGGGCCAGCAGCGGCGCCACCAGCAGCATCGCGAACACCCGGATCACCTGGACCGCGAGCACGTAGGTCACGTCCGACCCGCTGTCGGCCGCGGTGGCCAGCACCGCGAACAGGCCGCCGGGGGTGGTGGCGAGGTACGCCGTGAGCCGGTCCACCCCGGTGACGTCGGACAGCAGCAGGCCGAGCAGGGCGCAGGCGACGATCACCAGCACGATCAGCGCGGTCGCGAGCGGCAGCAGCCGGGCGATGCTGCGCAGGCTGGCCCGGGTGAACCGCAGCCCGACCCGCACGCCGATCAGCGCGTAGCCGAGCTGCGCCAGCGCGGTGGGCACCGAGACGCTGCCCAGCACCCCGCTCGCGGAGACGGCCACCGCGACCAGCATCGGCCCCAGCAGGGCCGTCGCCGGGGCGCGCACGAACCGCTGCAGACCGAGACCGGCGGCCACCGCCACGGTGACGAACACCAGGTCCGGCCCCCAGCGCGTGGGCCCGGCGCTCAGCGAACCGACCCCTCCCGGCGCGTGGAAGAACACCGTGGTGACCAGCGGCATCGCCATCAGCACCAGCAGCACCCGGAGGTACTGCACGATCGTCACCACCCGGTCGTCGGCGCCCAGCTCCCGGGCCAGCGCCACGATCCCCGAGGCGCCGCCGGCGATCAGGGCGAAGGACCCGGTGGCCGGCGAGACGTCCCGGCGCAGCGCCAGCAGCCGCCCCGCGACCAGGCTGATCGCCAGGGTGCCGACCGTCACCAGCACCACCGACGGCCAGTCGTCCACCAGCCGGGACAGGGTCGCGAGCCTCACCAGCCCACCGATCACGGCGCCCACCAGCGCCTGGCCCACCCGGAGCGCGAGCGGCGGCATCTCCAGCTCGGTGCGCGACCCGAGGGCGTGCACCATCCCGCCGACCAGCGAGCCGAACAGCACCGGGGACGGCAGCCGCAGCAGGCCGAACAGCGCGCTCGCGGCCACGGTCACGACGACCACCACCAGCCACGCGCGGACGGGGCGGGGGACCGGGCGCACCGACGCCACTCTAGGTGTGTCCAGGAACGGGCGCCGATTCGTGTCAGCGGCCGGATTCTGGGAGCATGGGTCCCGTTGGAGGGGAGTATTCCTTCGCAACGGTGTCGTCATCACGGTGCCCGGCCTCGGCCGGCCCCGGTGCCGTTGGTCCGCGCGAGCGGGCGGGAGAGACCTCCGGACTTGCTCAGGCGGTGCGCGTCCGCGCGCCGTTCAGCTCTCCGGAAAGGTCAGTCTGTGGACGTTCCCACCTGGGTCTGGTGGACCACCATCATCGTCACGGTGTCGGTCCTGCTCTTCGACGTCATCATCATCGGACGCCGCCCCCACGAGCCCTCCACCAAGGAGGTCTCGATCTCGCTGGGCGTGTACGTCGGCCTGGCCGTGGTCTTCGGCATCGGCGTGTGGATCTTCTCCGGCCACCAGTACGGCACCGAGTTCTTCGCCGGCTGGCTGACGGAGTACTCCCTGTCCGTCGACAACCTGTTCATCTTCATCATCATCATGGCCAAGTTCGGCGTCCCGCGGCAGTACCAGCAGGAAGCCCTGATGGTCGGCATCGTGCTCGCCCTGGTGATGCGCGCGATCTTCATCGCCGTCGGCGCCGCCGCGATCAACGAGTTCAGCTGGATCTTCTACATCTTCGGCGCCTTCCTGCTCTACACGGCGTTCAAGCTCGCCTCCGAGGGGTCGAACGACGACGACGAGTACGAGGAGAACCGGCTGATCAAGTGGGTCGAGACGCACCTCCCGGCCACCGACAAGTGGCACGGCGTGAAGGTGCTCGCCAAGGAGCACGGCAAGCGGGTGATCACCCCGATGTTCATCGTGGTGCTGGCGCTGGGCACCACGGACCTGCTGTTCGCCCTGGACTCCATCCCGGCGATCTACGGCCTCACCAAGGAGCCCTACCTCGTCCTGACCGCGAACATCTTCGCGCTGATGGGCCTGCGCCAGCTCTACTTCCTGATCGGCGGCCTGCTCCAGCGACTGGTCTACCTGTCCTACGGCCTCGCGGTGCTGCTCGGCTTCATCGGCCTCAAGCTGATCCTGCACGCCATGCACGAGAACGAGCTGCCGTTCGTGAACGGCGGCCAGCACATCGCGTGGGCGCCGGACATCCCGATCCTGGTCTCGCTGGGCACCATCATCGGCATCCTCGCGATCACCACGGTCGCCAGCCTGATCGCCTCGAAGAACGGCGTGCAGAACAAGAGCCAGCTCGCCGAGGCGCTCAACGACGACGCCGGCAGCAACGCCGAGGACGTCGAGCCGGCCGGGGACGCGAAGAAGTGACCGCGGCGTCCGTGCCGGCCCGTCCCGCCGGCCCCCAGGACTGACTCAGACGCGCACCCGGCCGGCCGAGACCAGGGTCTCGAGCCGGTGCGGGGCCAGCGGCACGTCCTCGATCAGCTCGCCGCCCTCCGGGGCGTGCAGCATCCAACGGGTGCCGTCGGCCGCGACCGGGGCGGTCACGAACCCGACGTGGTAGATCCGCTCACCGGGGCGGGCGAAGAAGTACAGGTCGCCCGGCTGCACGGCGTCCAGCGGCACCGGGTCGACCCGTGGCGAGGCCGCCTGGTCGTGGGCGTCGCGGGGGAGCAGCACGCCCTGGCTGCGCCAGCACAGGTGCACCAGCCCGGAGCAGTCCACGCCCCAGGCGCTGGTGCCGCCCCACAGGTAGCGCACGCCGAGGAAGCCGCGGGCCGCCTCGAGGACCGGGCCGGGGTCGTCGGAGGGCAGCTCGCCCTTGTCGGACAGCCGGACCGCGGACGGGTCCAGGGTGCCCGTCCGCCCCCCGGGCAGGTCCACCGACACGGAGCCCGAGGTGAGCTCGCGCAGCCACAGCACCGTGCCGAACGACAGCACCACCGGCTCGCCGTCCACCAGGCAGGTCGCGGTGCGTGCGGCGACGTACGCGGTCGGCCCGTCGACCCGGTCGACCGGAGTGTCCAGGTGGGCCGAGCGCACCCAGCCGGGGTAGCCGCGCTCGTCGCGCGAGGAGCGCTGCCAGGGCGCCACGACCCGGGACCAGGCGCCGGCCGTCTCGAGCACCTCGACCGGGTCGCCCGCCAGCAGCTGGGTCTCGGTGCGCCCGTGCAGGCCCAGCCGGACCTCCTTGCCCATCGAGTCCGCCCAGCCCCCGGCGTCGGGGCGGTCGCGTACGGCGGCCTCGTCGAGGTCCCGTGGCGCGTCCGGGGACGTCCACACGGTGGTGACCGGCACGGCCACCTCGAGCATCTCGGTCATGCCAGGTCCTCGATCCCGAGTCCGGGGGCGTCCGGCAGCACGACCGTCGCCCCGTCGTAGGTCATCCCGCCGACGACGGGTGACGCGGTCGCCCACCAGGCGGCGTCCAGGTCGCAGACGGCCGACGTGCCGTGCGCGGCGACCAGGCTGGCTGCGGCGGCCACCCCGATGTGCGTCTCCATCATGGAGCCGACGATGCTGCCCATGCCCTGGGCCCGGGCGAGCTCCAGCAGGGTGCCCGCGACGCGCAGCCCGCCGCACTTCGCGAGCTTCCACGTTCACCAGGTCGGCCGAGCGCCGGCGGATCACCTCGACGAGGTCCCGGACGCCGTACACCGACTCGTCGGCCATCACCGGGGTCCCCACCCGGTCGGTGACCCAGGCCATCCCGTCCAGGTCGGCGGCCGGGACGGGCTGCTCGACGAGCTCGACGTCGAGGCCGGCGTCCTCGAGCGCGCCGATCACCCGGACCGCGTCGCGTGGCGTCCAGCCCTGGTTGGCGTCCAGCCGGATCCGGGTGTCCGGACCGACGGCCGCCCGCACCGCGCGCACCCGTCCGACGTCGGTGGCGGCGTCCGTGCCGACCTTCATCTTGAGCACCGGGAAGCCGTCGGCGACCCGCGCCCGGGCGGTCCCGGCGAGGGCCTCGGCGTCACCGGCGGCGAGGGTGACGTCGGTGGGCACCCGCAGCGCGGTGCCGCCCAGCAGCACCGGCAGGCTGACCCCGCGGCGCCGGGCGACCAGGTCGTGCAGGGCCACGTCGACGGCCGCCTTGGCGCCGTGGTTGCCGGCCACCGCACCGGCGACCTCGCGGCACAGCCCGGCCAGGTCGTCGGGGTGACGGCCCACGACGACCGCCGCCAGCGGCCCGTCGACGCAGGCCTGGGCGCCGGCGAGCGACTCGCCGGTCACCTGCCACACCTGGGGCGCCTCGCCCCAGCCGGTGACCCCGTCGCTGTCGACGACCCGGACCACGACGGTGTCCGTGGTGGTGGTCCGGCGCAGCGCGGTCACGAACGGGGTGTGCAGCGGCGTGGTCAGCCGCGTCGTGGTGACGGTCTCGATCCGGCTCATGCGGTCCACCTCTCCCAGACGGCGGCGCTGACGGCGGCGTTGCGCGCGTAGAGCGTCTCCTCGGGAGCCTCGTCGGTGCTGCACACGACCAGGACGTACGGCGCCAGGCCGTCGGGACGGACCAGCGCCACGTCGTGGGCGACGCCGGGGACCCACCCGGTCTTGTGCGCCACGTAGGTGCCCTCGGGCAGCCCGGCCGGCACCTGGTTGCGGTGCTCCTGCCCGGACAGCACGATCTCGACGTCCGCGCAGGTGCCCGGCTCGGCCAGCGTCCCGGTCGCCACCCCGGCGAGCACCCGGGCCAGGTCGGCGGCGGTCACCAGGTTGTCCATCCCGGCGCCGCGGGCCGCGGCGTCCTCGATGCCACGCGGCAGCACGGTCGCGGGGGAGCAGCCGGCGTCCCGCAGCACCGCCGCCACCTCGCCGGTGCCGACGTGCTCGAGCAGCAGGTCGGTCGCCAGGTTGCCGGACTTCACGGTGGCGTGCCGGGCCAGGGTGCGCAGGCTGACCGTCGTACCGATCGCGTCCCAGGTCTCGTCGTCCTGGTCGTCGGCCCGGTCCAGGGAGAACACCGAGCCGTCGTACGCCGAGCGCAGCTCGTTGTGCACCGGCACCAGGGTGTCCAGGTCGAGCTCGCCGCGCTCGTGGCGGCGGTAGGCCGCGACCAGCAGCGGCAGCTTCATGGTGCTGGCGGCGTAGTGCACCCGGTCCGCCGCGTGCTCGTACGACGCCGGGCGGCCCGGCTCCCCGAGCCACACCGAGACCGACTCGGGAACGGGCAGGTCGGCGAACGCACGGGGGTCGGCTGGCACGCGGCCAGGCTAGTGGGCCCGCTCAGCGCAGCAGCAGCCGGACGGCCACGTCGAGCGAGGTGGCCACGTCGGCCGCCGACGCGCGCCCGGTCACCCACTGGACCAGGCTGGCGAACCACACGTCCCCGATCACCTTGGTGATCGCGCGCTGCTCCTCGGTCGGCTCCCCGGCGGGCGACGTGTCGGCCGGGTCGCGCATCGCGGCGAGCAGCATCCGGCTCACGTGCAGGCCGACGACGTGGATCTCGTGGGCAGCCGACGCGTCGGCGAACACGAACGCGCGGGTCAGCGCCTCGGTGAGGTTCGGCTCACGCTGCAGCATCCGGGTGGTCCGCCCCAGCACGAGCATCACCCGGTCGGCCGCGGTGTTCCCGGGGACCGGCCTGCGGGCGACGGACTCGGCCGCCTGCTCGAACTGCTGGCCGAGCACCGAGACGAGCAGGTGGATCTTGGAGGGGAAGTAGCGGTAGAGCGTGCCCAGCGCGACGTCCGCGCGCACCGCCACCGCGCGCATCTGCACCTGGTCGAAACCGCCCTTGGCGGCCAGGGCGGTCGCCGCGTCCAGGATCCGGCGGCGCCGCTCGCGCTGCGCGGCGGAGCCCAGGTCCTCGAAGGCGAGCGAGTCGGTCCGCGTCACGATGGGCCTCCCGTGGACGACGACCTCACCCCGTAGGCTAACACCGCGTTCGCGCATAATGAGAACACGTTCTAGTCATTCCGGAGGCCCGGTTGCGCATCGCCCTGCTGTCCTACCGCAGCAAGCCGCACTGCGGCGGTCAGGGCGTCTACGTGCGCCACCTGAGCCGTGAGCTGGTCGCCCTGGGCCACGAGGTCGAGGTGCTGTCCGGCCAGCCCTACCCGGTGCTCGACCCCGGCGTGCGGCTGACCGAGGTGCCCAGCCTGGACCTCTACCGCGAGCCGGACCCGTTCCGCACCCCGCGGCCCGGCGAGATCCGCGACCTCACCGACGTGCTGGAGGTGGCGACGATGTGGACCGCGGGCTTCCCCGAGCCGCGCACGTTCGGCCGCCGCGTGGCCCGGCTGCTCCGGTCCCGCGTCGACGACTTCGACGTGGTGCACGACAACCAGACGCTGGCCGACGGGATGCTCGAGGTGCAGCGCGCCGGCCTCCCGCTGGTGGCCACCATCCACCACCCGATCACCTTCGACCGCCGCACCGACCTGGCCGCCGCGACCTCCTGGCGGCAGCAGCTGACCCTGCGCCGCTGGTACGGGTTCCTGCGCATGCAGGGCCGCGTCGCCCGACGGATCCAGACCGTGCTGGTGCCCTCGGAGAGCTCCGCGCGCGACGTGGTCGCCGACTTCGGCGTCGACCGGTCCCGGATCACGGTGATCCCGCTCGGCGTCGACGACGTGTTCCGGCCCCCGAGCGAGCCCCGGGTGCCCGGCCGGATCGTGGCGATGGCCAGCGCGGACACCCCGATGAAGGGGATCGCGACCCTCCTGGAGGCGTTCGCCAAGCTGCGCACCGAGCGTGACCTGGAGCTGCTGCTGGTCTCGCGGCCCAAGCCCGGCGGCCGGACCGAGCAGATCGTGGAGCGGCTCGGGATCAGCGGGTCGGTGCGGTTCGTGCACGACATCACCGACGAGGAGCTCGCCGCCACGGTGGGCTCGGCCGAGGTCGCCTGCGTCCCCTCGCTCTACGAGGGGTTCTCGCTGCCGACCGCGGAGGCGATGGCCTGCGCCACGCCGCTGGTGGTCAGCCGGGCCGGCGCGATCCCGGAGGTGGTCGGGCCCGACGGGCTCTGCGCGGACCTGGTCACGCCCGGTGACGTCGGCGAGCTCGCGCAGGCCCTGGCCGCGCTGCTCGACGACCCCGCCCGGCGGGCCCGGATGGGCGCCGCGGGCCGGGAGCGCGCGCTGGCCGAGTTCAGCTGGCGCGCGGTGGCCGAGGCGACCGTCCGGAGCTACCAGCAGGCGATCGACGTACGACGAGGAGAGAGCACGTGCTGACCGTTGACTTCGACCGGCTGGAGCTGCGCCCCGGGGACCGCGTCCTCGACATGGGCTGCGGCGCCGGCCGGCACGCGTTCGAGATGTACCGCCGCGGCGGCGACGTGGTCGCGTTCGACCAGGACGGCGACGAGCTCGCCGGGGTCCTCGACCTGTTCGGCGCGATGCGCGACGCGGGCGAGGTGCCCGACGGCGCGGAGGCCGACATCAAGCAGGGCGACGCGCTGTCGCTGCCGTTCGCGGACGGCGAGTTCGACCGGGTGGTGGCCTCGGAGGTGCTCGAGCACATCCCCGCCGACACCGACGCGATCGCCGAGCTGGCCCGGGTGCTGCGCCCCGGCGGCACGATGGCCGTGACCGTGCCGCGGTGGCTGCCGGAGAAGGTCTGCTGGGCGCTGTCGGACGCCTACCACGAGGTGGAGGGCGGGCACGTGCGGATCTACACCGGTGACGAGCTGGTCGCCAAGCTGGTCGCGGCCGGCCTGGTCTACGAGGGCCGCGACCACGCCCACGGGCTGCACTCGCCCTACTGGTGGATCAAGTGCGCCGTCGGCGTCGACCGCGACCAGCACCCGCTGGTGAAGGCCTACCACCGGGTCCTGGTGTGGGACATCATGAAGAAGCCGCTGGCCACCCGGCTGGCCGAGCGGGCGCTGAACCCGCTGATCGGCAAGAGCCTGGTGCTCTACCTCCGCAAGCCCGAGGCCGCGTGAGCACCGAGGTGCCCGCGCTGCCGGGGCTGCTCAGCAGCCGCGACGTCGCGGCCACGGCCGCGTCGATCGCCCGGGCACAGGAGCCGGACGGGGCGGTCCCGTGGACGCCCGGGGCGCACACCGACGCGTGGAACCACGTCGAGGCCGCGATGGCGCTGCTGGTCGGCGGCGAGGTCGACGCCGCCCACCGCGCCTACGACTGGTGCCTGGCCACCCAGCGCGCCGACGGGTCCTGGCCGATGAAGCTGGTCGCGGGGGTCGTCGACGACGCGAGCGGCGAGACGAACATGTCGGCCTACCTCGCGGTGGGCGTCTGGCACCACTGGCTGGTGCGGCGCGACGAGCCGTTCGTGCGGCGCACCTGGGACGCCGTCCGCCGTGGTCTGGACTTCGCGGTCTCCCTGCAGCTGCCGTTCGGCGGGATCGCCTGGTCGCAGGACCCGGCGGGGGCCGTCAACGCCGAGGCCCTGGTCGCCGGCAGCTCGAGCATCTTCCACGCCCTGCGGGCGGGCCTGGCGCTGGCCGGGCTGATGGGCTCGGCGCAGCCGGAGTGGGAGCTCGCGGCCGGCCGGCTGGGCCACGCGCTGCGGCACCACCGCGGCGAGTTCCTCGACAAGTCCACGTTCTCGATGGACTGGTACTACCCGGTGCTCGGCGGAGCGGTCCGCGGCGCCCCGGCGCAGGCGCTGCTGGCCGGTCGCTGGGACGACTTCGTGGTGCCGGGGCTCGGCATCCGCTGCGTCGACACCAACCCGTGGGTGACCGGTGCGGAGACCTGCGAGCTGGCCCTCGCCCTGGACGTCGTCGGGGACCGGGAGCGGGCCCTCGCGCTGGTCGCGGACATGCAGCACCTGCGCGGCGAGGACGGCGGCTACTGGACCGGCTACGTCTTCGCCGACGAGAAGATCTGGCCGGCCGAGCACACGACGTACACCTCGGCCGCGGTGGTCCTCGCGGTCGACGCCCTGTCCACGACCACGCCGGGCTCGGACATCTTCCGTGGCAGCTCGCTGCCGCACGACTTCCCGGAGATCGGGCTCGAGTGCGGCTGCGCCGACGCGCTCGTCAGGACGTAGGCCACTAGCCGCTCGCCGCCCCCGCGTCACACCCTGGAGGCGCAGGTGAGGGAGGTGCGGGCGGATGGCGCAGGGTCGTCGTGCCGGCTACGTGGTGGCCGCGCTGGTCGACGCGGCGGTGCTCTACGCGGTGAACCGCTGGCCGGGCTGGCAGGCGGTGGGCTTCCTCACCGACCGGACCTCCGAGGTGCTGGGCCTCGTGAACGCCTCGCTGCTCGTCTCGCTGGTGGCGAACCTGACCTACCTGGTGCACGACGGGCCGCGCTGGCGGGCCACCGGCGACCTGGCGGTGACCGCGGTCGGGGCCACGGCGCTGCTCCGGATCTGGCGGGTGTGCCCGTTCGACTTCGGGGCCAGCGGCCTCGACTGGTCCCTGGTCGTGCACGTCCTGCTCGCGGTCGGGATCGTGGGCAGCGGGATCGCCCTCGTGGTGTCGTTCGCCCGTCTGGTGCGCGGGAAGCCGGTCAGCGGACCGGGTCGCCCGCGTCGCCCCCGACGCGGGTCAGCACCCGCATCGAGCCGAGCACCGCGGTCTCGGTGAAGCCGCTCGACAGCGCCCGCAGGTAGATCCGGTACGGCGCCTGGCCGCCGTCCGCGGGGTCCGGGAACACGTCGTGCACCACGAGCGTGCCGCCGTGCGCGACCCAGCGGCCCCAGCCGGTGTAGTCGTTGCCGGCGTGCTCGTCGGTGTGCCCGCCGTCCACGAACAGCAGGGCCAGGGGAGTGCGCCACAGCGCGGAGACCGTCGTCGAGCGGCCGACGACCGCGACCACCTCCTCCTCGAGGCCGGCGTCCTTGAGCGTGCGCCGGAACACCGGGAGGGTGTCGAGCCGGCCGAACTCGGGGTCGGCCAGCGTGACGTCGTGGTACTCCCAGCCGGCCTGGTTCTCCTCCGAGCCGCGATGGTGGTCGACGGTGAACACCGTGCTGCCCGCGGCCCGGGCGGCGGCACCGAGGTAGATCGCCGACTTGCCGCAGTAGGTGCCGACCTCGAGCCCGGGCCCCCCGGCGAGCGCACCGACCGCGACGTCGTACAGCAGGTCACCCTCGTCCTCGGGCATGAAGCCCTTCGCGGCGAGGGCCTTGGCGCGCAGCGGCTCGGGAAGGCCGCTCACGGCGTGGTCCGGGCGGCGACCCACGCGTCGTGGCTGAACCGCAGGAACCGGTCGACGCCGCGGACCACGGCGGCCGACCGGATCGAGGGGAACACGTCGAAGGCGTGCTGGGTGCCGGGCAGCTCGGCGTAGGCGACCGGCTGGTGCGACACCTCCCGCAGCGCCGCCACGAACGTCCGGGCCTGGTCGACGTCGACCAGCGAGTCGCTGCGGCCGTGCACCACGAAGAACGGCGGGGCGTCCGCGTTCACCCGCAGCAGCGGGGAGGCCCGCTCGAAGTCCGCGAGGTCGCTCACCGGGTCCTTGAACAGCACCTTCGGTCCGAGGAAGCGGTCGCGCATCAGCTGTGCGGCGCGGCCCCCGCTGGCACCGGCGAAGTCGTAGACGCCGTAGTGCGGGGCGGCCGCCTGCACGCTGGTGTCGGCGTCCTCGAAGCCGGGCTGGTACTCCGGGTCGTCCGGGGTGAGCGCCGCCAGCGCCGCGAGGTGGCCGCCCGCCGAGCCACCGGTGACGGCCAGGAACGACGGGTCGGCGCCGTAGGCCGGGCCGTGCTCCCGGATCCAGGCGATCGCCCGCTTCACGTCGACGATGTGGGCCGGGAACGGGTCCCGGGGGCTGAGCCGGTAGTTGATCGTCACGCACACCCAGCCACGGGCCGCCATGTGCAGCATCAGCGGGATGCCCTGGTGCTCCTTGTCGCCGATCGACCAGGCCCCGCCGTGCACGTGCAGCAGCACCGGCGCGTCCGTGGCGTCCGTGCCGCGCTGCCGGTAGACGTCGAGCAGCCCGCGCTTGCCGTGCTCGGTGTCGTAGGGCAGGTCCTTGACGACCTCGACCTCGTCGTCGTGCAGCCGGAACGGCATCGCCAGCTGACTCAGCGGCGTCGACAGGTCCAGGTCGGTGTACGTCGCGCTCAGCCGGTCGCGGTAGTCCGGGCCGAGCGCCTCGACGAGGGCCCGGTCGACGTGCTCCTGGGCGCGGGCGGACTGGGCCACCACGGCCGCGAGCGCGAGCGCGGACCCGGCGGCCAGCGCGAGGGCGGGCCGGTCGCGGCGGCCGCGGGCCAGCTCGCGGACGGCGTCGGCGACGGTCAGCGCGAGCAGGTGCGGCGCGAGCTCGCTGGTGAGCCAGCCGGCCGCCATCGAGGGCACCGCGACCTGGTAGCCCGGGACCGGCCGCACCGCGTTCGCGGTGAGCGCCGCGGTGGCGAGCTGGCGCAGCAGGAATCCCGGCATGCGCGCAGCCTACCGACGGCTAGAACGTGTTGCAGGGTGTGCCCGGTCACACGTGCCGCGTAGCCTCGGCCCCAGGGCCCTGCGCCGTGTGGCGCCCAACTGAAGGAGGCCCTTCGATGGATCAGCTCACGCTCGGTGTCATGTCGCAGTCGGCGAAGGAGAACGAGCACCGCCGGCCGATCCATCCCCAGCACCTGGACCGGATCGACCCCGCGCTGCGGTCCCGGATCTTCCTCGAGCACGGCTACGGCGAGCGCTTCGGCGTCGACGACGAGCAGCTCGCCGCGTCGGTCGCCGGCATGCGCACCCGCGAGCAGCTGCTCGCGCAGTGCGACGTGATCCTCCTGCCCAAGCCGCAGCACGCCGACCTCGCGGACATGCGCGACGGACAGACCCTGTGGGGCTGGCCGCACTGCGTGCAGGACGAGAAGCTGACCCAGCTCGCGATCGACCGCCGGCTCACGCTGATCGCCTTCGAGGCGATGAACCACCGGCACCCCGACGGCACCTTCGCGCTGCACGTCTTCCACAAGAACAACGAGCTGGCCGGCTACTCCTCGGTGCTGCACGCCCTCCAGCTCGTCGGCCTGACCGGTGACTACGGCCGGCGGCTGCGGGCCGCGGTGATCGGCTTCGGCGCCACCGCCCGCGGGGCGGTGACCGCCCTGAAGGCGCACGGCATCCACGACGTCGACGTGCTGACCAACCGCGAGGTCGCCGCCGTCGGGTCACCGATCCACTCCGCGCGGATCATGCACTTCCACCACGACGACGAGAACCCCCGCCGCAGCCAGGTGATGACCGAGGAGGGCCTCGCCCCGCTGCCGGTGTTCCTCGCCGAGCACGACCTGATCGTGAACTGCGTGCTGCAGGACACCGACGCCCCGCTCACCTTCCTGGTCGACGAGGACCTCCCGACCCTGGCACCCGGCACCCTGATCGTCGACGTCTCCTGCGACCTCGGCATGGGCTTCAGCTGGGCCCGGCCGACGTCCTTCGAGCAGCCGATGTTCACCGTCGGCGACAACGTGCACTACTACGGGGTCGACCACACCCCGTCGTACCTCTGGGACTCCGCGACGTGGGAGAACAGCGAGGCGCTGCTGCCCTACCTGCCCGTCGTGATGGCCGGAGGTGACCGCTGGGACGCCGACGAGACGATCCGCCGGGCGATCGAGATCCGCGAGGGCGTGGTGCAGAACCCGGACATCCTGTCCTTCCAGCACCGTTCCGCCGACTTCCCGCACCCGCACGCCTGAGGACCGCGTGCGTGCCACGATGACCCGGTGAGCACCGCGAGACCGCACGGCGTCCTGCAGAACGGCTTCGACCTGGTCGACGACGACGAGCGGGTGCTGGCCACGTTCGACGGCTCCGTGTGGGGGGAGCGCGGCACCGTCACCGTCGCCGGACGGGAGTGGGGCTTCACCCGGGGTGCCGGCCGGCTGCTGCTCACCGAGGCCGGCCGACCGGTGGCCCACGCGCGCCGGCGCGGGCTGCTCTCGCCCAGCTGGGAGATCGGGTACGACGGGCGGGTGGGCACGCTCACCAAGCGCGGGGTCCGCTCGCCGCGCTACGAGCTGTGCGACGGCGCCGGCACCCCGCTGGGGGCCGTCGCGCAGAGGTCGTGGACCGGTCGCGCGCTCGACGTACGCCTGCCGGACGCGCTGCGGCCCGAGACCCAGGCGTTCGTCGCCGCGGTCGTGCTGACCCTGATGCGGCGCGCGCGGAGCGCCGGCGCGTAGGCTCCGGCCCAAGGAGCCTCCGCGCTCCACCAGGGAGCAACGCCATGGCAGACAAGTCCCCCCCGACAGAACATGTCGAAGAAAGACGGCAAGTCCCTGAAGGAGAAGCGGGCCGACAAGCACGCCAAGGCCGACGCCAAGCACACCTCCGCCACCGCCGAGATCGTCACCAAGGGCAAGAAGCGCTGAGCCGGGTCACGTCACACCCGTAATTGGGTCGCGCCGGGGCCCGCGGCGCGTCAGCCTGGACCCATGTCCGACCTCGAGATCCACCGGTTCACGCCCGACGACGACGACGACGTCCGCGCCTCGTTCGAGATCAGCAACGCGGTGGCCGCCGCCGACGCGCCGTGGGAGCACCCCTGGCTGCCCGACCGGTTCCGCCTGTTCCTCGAGCGTGGCTGGGACGGCGAGCCGCCGGCGTGCTACCTCGCCCGCGTCGACGGCACCCCGGTGGGCGACGCCCTCGTCTTCACCTCCGAGCGCGACAACACCCACCTCGCCTGGCTGTGGCTGGGGATCCTGCCCGAGCACCGGCGCCGCGGCTACGGGACGGCGCTGTTCGAGCGCCTGGTGGAGGAGGTCCGGGCGCTGGGCCGCACCAGCGTCGGCACCGACGGCTGGGAGTCCGAGCGGGCGCTGGGCTTCGCGGCCCGGCACGGTCTCGAGAGGAAGTCCCAGGCGATCATGCGGCGCCAGCACCTGGCCGAGCTCGAGCCCGGCCGCGTGCGACGGCTGTACGACGAGGCGGCCGCCGCCGCGACCGACTACGAGCTGGTCCGGATCACCGGGCGGACGCCCCCCGAGCTGGTCGACGCCATGGTCGAGCTGGTGTCGGCGATCAACGACGCACCCACCGACGACCTGGACATCGAGGACGAGGTGTTCTCACCCGAGCGGCTGGCCGCCTACGAGGACGCGGCGCTGGCCAGCGGCAACCGGCTCTACCGGCTGGTGGCGCGGCACCGGGGGACCGGCGAGCTGGGCGGCCACACCGTGGTGGCGGTCGAGGTGCAGCGTCCCGAGATCGCCGACCAGCACGACACCGCCGTGGCGAAGGCGCACCGCGGCCACCGGCTCGGTCTGCTGCTGAAGGCCGGGATGCTGCTGTGGCTGGCCGAGGCCGAGCCCCAGGTCGCGACCGTCGACACCTGGAACGCCGAGTCGAACGACCACATGATCGCGGTCAACGAGGCGCTGGGCTACCGGGTGATGGGACGCGAGCTGCAGTTCCAGAAGTCGCTGGTCACCGGGCGGTGAGCACCAGCGGGCCGTCCTCCGTGATGGCGATGGTGTGCTCCATGTGCGCGCCGCGGGAGCCGTCGCCGCTGCGCAGCGTCCAGCCGTCCGGGTCGGTCCACAGCACGTCGGAGGTCTGCAGGAACCACGGCTCGATGGCGATCACCAGTCCCGGCTTCAACGGGTACCCGCGACCGGGGCGGCCGTCGTTCGGCACGTGCGGGTCGCCGTGCATCGTGCGGCCGACGCCGTGACCGCCGAAGTCGGTGTTCACCGAGAGGCCGTCGGCGTGGGCCACCGCGGAGATGGCGGCGGAGATGTCCCCGATCCGGGACCCGGCCTGGGCGGCCGCGATGCCGGCGTCCAGCGCCCGGCTGGCGGTGTCGATCAGGTCGAGGTCCTGCTGCGCGGGGGTGCCGACCACGACGCTGAGCGCGGAGTCGGAGACCCAGCCGTCGACGGAGGCGGCGAAGTCCACGCTGAGCAGGTCCCCGTCGGCGAGCACGTAGTCGTGGGGGAGGCCGTGCAGCACCGCGTCGTTGACCGAGGTGCACAGCACCTTGCCGAACGGCATCGCGCCGAAGGACGGGTGGTAGTCGATGTAGCAGGACTCGGCACCGCGGTCCCGGATCATCCGGTGCGCGAGCGCGTCGAGCTCCAGCAGGTTGACGCCCACGTCGGCGGCCTCCTGGAGACGGGTCAGCACATCGGCGACGAAACGCCCGGCGGGCTTCATCTGCTCGATCTCGGCGGGGGGTTCGCAGCTCGATCACGCAGAGAGCCTACGGCGGTGAGCGTCGGGACCTGGACCAGCCCCGCCTTCGCGGAGGAGGCGCGGGCGTGGGTCGCGGACCGGCTCGTCCCGCTCGAGGTCGCGCTGACGGGCGAGGGCGTCCAGCCGCACGCCCGCCCGTGGTCCAGCACGATCCGCTTCGAGACCACGGCGGGACGCGTGTGGTTCAAGGTGAACGGTCCGGGCACCCGGCACGAGGCGACCCTGGTCCGCGAGCTCGACCGGCTGGTCCCGGGCCTGCTGCCCGAGGTCCTCGCGGTCGACGCGGCGCGGGGCTGGTCGTTGGCCCGGGACGCCGGCCCGGTGCTGCGCGAGGCGCTGCCGGCCGACGAGCTGTGGGACGCGTGGGAGCGGCTGCTGCCGCGCTACGCCGAGGCGCAGGTGGCGCTGGCCGGGCACCGTGACGAGGTGCTCGCCACCGGCATCGCCGAGGTGTCGCCCGCGACGGTTCCCGGGCTGGCCCGCCGGCTGCTCGACGAGCTGGCCGGCACCCCCGAGGACGAGGGCGGCCTGTCGTTCGGGCAGGCCGCCGCCCTGGAGCGGGCGCTGCCGGTCGTCGCCGAGCAGTGCGCGGAGCTCCGCGCCTGCGGGGTGCCGGACTCGGTGCAGCACGACGACCTGCACTCCGCGAACGTCTGCTGGCCCGGGACCCCCGCCGACGCCCGGGTGATCGACTGGGGCGACGCGACGTGGGGGCACCCGCTCGGCACCATGCTGGCCACGCTGAACTCGATCGCCTTCCACGCCGGCACGTACGTCGACGGGCGGCCCGCGCCGACCCCCGAGCTCCTGCGGGTGCGCGACGCCTACCTCGAGCCGTTCACCCGGTACGCCGCCCGCGCCGACCTCGTGCGCTGCGTCGACCTGGCCCGTCGTACGGGATGTGTCGGGAAGGCGCTGGCCTACCGCGCGGCGCTGGCCGGGGAGCCGCTGTCGACGCATGCCGAGAACGAGTTCCCGGTCCGCGACTGGTTCCTGGGGCTGCTGGAGGACTGAGCGGCTACTTGACCACGCAGACGTTCTTCTTGGTCAGCCTGAGCTTCTGGCCGGCGGTGACGGTCACGTCGGTGATCACCTGGACCGACCGGCCCGAGCACCCGGTCGAGCCGAGGTCCACGGGCTTCACCTGCACCTTCGCGGCCTTGCCCGTCTTGCCGGCCTTCCCGTCCTTGCCGTCCTTCCCGTCGAGGCCGTCGGCCCCGTCCTGCCCCGCAGGACCGGTCGGGCCGGGGGCACCGGTGAGCCCCGTCTCGCCCTGCGCACCCTGCAGCGACCCCTGGAACGTCGCCACGGCGCCGAACGCGCCCACGAATCCGAACACCAGCGCCAGGACGCAGGTCACCACCATCTTTCCCATGGGGCCAAGGTAAAGGTGCCTGGCCGGTCCCGTCCGGGCTTCGCCCGAAGTGCGGCCGTTCGGCCGGGCCGCCCGGCTGCCGGCACCGCCGTCACCAGCCGCGCTCGCGCCACTCCGCGAGGTGCGGGCGCTGCTCGCCGAGCGTGGAGTCGTCGCCGTGGCCGGGGTAGAACCAGGTCTCGTCCGGCAACCGGTCGAACACCTTGGCCGACACGTCTCCGATCAGCGACGCGAAGTCCTCGGGGGAGCGGGTCCCGCCCACGCCGCCGGGGAAGAGGCAGTCACCGGTCCACAGGTGCGGGGCGCCCTCGGGGTCGTCGTACAGCAGCGCGATGGACCCGGGGGTGTGGCCGACGAGGTGGATCACCTCGAGCCGGCAGTCGCCGACCTCGACGACGTCGCCGTCGGAGACCCTGCGGTCCACGGGGACCGGCAGCTCGTCGGCGTCCTCCTCGCCCGCGACCGTCTCGGCGCCGGTGGCCCGGACGACCTCGGCCAGCGCGCGGTGGTGGTCCCAGTGCTGGTGGGTGGTGACCACCCGGCGCAGGCCACCGTCGCCGACGACCTGCAGGATCCGTGCGGCGTCGTCCGCGGCGTCGACGAGCACCTGCTCGTCGGTCGCGCGGCAGTGCAGCAGGTAGACGTTGTTGTCCATCTCGCTGACCGAGAACTTCGTGATGATCAGCGCCGGGAGCTCCCGGACGTCCGGCGCGCTGCCGGGACTGACCTTGCCGTGATAGCTCATCTCCACCTTCCCAGGATCGGCAGAACGCCTGCCGAGCAGGCTAGCCCGCGCCCGTCGCCCCGGCCGACCAGCCACCAGGCCAGGTCGCCGGCGGCGCCGCGGATCTCCGGTCCCTGGCCGACGCCGAACTTCCAGAGCCCGTCGACGTCGGTGGCGGACAGCACCATCGACGGCCCGCCGCCCGGCAGCGCCGCCAGCTCGCCCTGCCGCTGGCGGACCACCGCGCGGGAGAAGTCCGGCGGCCAGCCGGCCGGCTCGTAGCCGAGGTCCAGGTCGGCGTGGTGGATCTCCACCTCGGCCCGGCGGCGCGGCCCCAGGGTGTCCAGCGCGAAGGTGGGCTCGCCGCCGGCGGTCCGGGCGTACGGCGTGGCCGGGTCGGCGGTGCACGTCCAGAACGCCTCGGTGAGCCGGGCGACCGACGCCGTGGCGTCCTCCACCAGACCGGCGAGGTCGTGGGAGCGGACGGTCTCCTCGATCTCGGCGTCCCGGGCGTCGCTCGAGGGGTACATCGAGGCGGGCTCGCCGGCCGCCGCCTGGGCGAGCACCCGGGTGAACGCGTCGGCGTTGCGGGACAGGTGCGCCACCACGTGCGCGCGGGTCCAGCCGGGCAGCACGGAGGGCCGCCGTACGGACTCGTCGTCGAGGACTGTCAGTGCCTGCAGATACCGTGTCGTGGCAAGCAGCGTCTCGTCGATCTGCGGAAGGGCCGAGGACGTGGTCATCACCCCATCCAAGCCTGCGGGCGCCGCTTGTTCCACCCGCTATCATGGCGAACGTTTGTTCGAACGCGACCTATTGAGGATGTGCCGTGGCTGACCAGCTCGTGATCCGGGGTGCCCGCGAGCACAACCTGAAGGATGTCTCGCTCGAGCTGCCGCGGGACGCGCTGATCGTCTTCACCGGCCTCTCGGGCTCCGGGAAGTCGAGCCTGGCGTTCGACACGATCTTCGCGGAGGGCCAGCGGCGCTACGTCGAGTCGCTGTCCGCCTACGCCCGCCAGTTCCTCGGGCAGATGGACAAGCCCGACGTCGACTTCATCGAGGGCCTCTCGCCGGCCGTCTCCATCGACCAGAAGTCCACCTCGAAGAACCCCCGCTCCACGGTCGGCACGATCACCGAGGTCTACGACTACCTCCGGCTGCTCTACGCCCGCGCCGGCCGCCCGCACTGCCCGACCTGCGGGGCGCCGATCTCGCGGCAGACCCCGCAGCAGATCGTGGACCGGATCCTCACCCTCGAGGAGGGTGCCCGGTTCCAGGTGCTCGCCCCGGTGATCCGCGGCCGCAAGGGCGAGTACGTCGACCTGTTCCGCCAGCTCCAGACCCAGGGGTTCTCCCGGGCCCGGGTCAACGGCGAGACCTACTCCCTCGACGAGCCGCCCAAGCTCGACAAGCAGAAGAAGCACACGATCGAGGTCGTCGTCGACCGGCTCGCGGTCAAGGCCTCCTCCAAGCGCCGGCTCACCGACTCGGTGGAGACCGCCCTCGGCCTGGCCGGAGGCCTGGTGGTGTTCGACTTCGTCGACCTGCCCGCGAAGGACCCGGCCCGGGAGCTCAAGTTCTCCGAGAAGATGGCCTGCCCCAACGAGCACCCGATCGACACCGACGACCTCGAGCCGCGGTCCTTCTCGTTCAACTCGCCGTTCGGCGCCTGCCCCGAGTGCCACGGCATCGGCACCCGGATGGAGGTCGACGCGGAGCTGGTGATCCAGGACCCGAGCGCCACGCTCGGCGAGGGCGTCATCGGCCCGTGGTCGGGCGCGCACGTCGCGGACTTCTTCACCCGGCTGCTCAGCGCGCTCGGCGACGAGCTCGGCTTCGACCTGAACACCCCGTGGGAGCAGCTGCCCGCCCGCGCCCGCAAGGCGATCCTGGACGGGCACGCCACCAAGGTGCACGTGCGGCACACCAACCGCTACGGCCGCCAGCGCTCCTACTACACGAACTTCGAGGGTGTCCGACCCTACATCGAGCGCCGGCACCGCGAGTCGGAGTCCGACACCAGCCGGGAGCGCTACGAGGGCTTCATGCGCGAGGTGCCGTGCCCGGTCTGCGAGGGCAGCCGGCTCAAGGCCGTCTCGATGGCGGTCACCCTGGGCGGCAAGAGCATCGCCGCGGTCTGCCGGATGCCGATCAACGAGTCGGCCGAGTTCCTGCGCACCCTGGAGCTGTCCTACCGCGAGAAGCAGATCGCCGAGCGGGTGCTCAAGGAGATCCAGGAGCGGCTCGCCTTCCTGCTCGACGTCGGCCTCGACTACCTCTCCCTGGACCGGCCCTCCGGCTCGCTGTCCGGCGGCGAGGCGCAGCGGATCCGGCTGGCCACCCAGATCGGCGCCGGTCTGGTCGGCGTCCTCTACGTCCTCGACGAGCCGTCGATCGGTCTGCACCAGCGTGACAACCACCGGCTGATCGAGACGCTGGTCCGGCTCAAGGACCTCGGCAACACGCTGATCGTCGTCGAGCACGACGAGGACACCATCCGGGTCGCCGACTGGGTCGTCGACATCGGCCCCGGCGCGGGGGAGCACGGCGGCCAGGTCGTCGTCTCCGGCACCGTGCAGGAGCTGCTGGACCACCCGGACTCCTCGACCGGCATGTACCTCTCCGGCCGCCGGTCGATCCCGGTGCCCGACGTGCGCCGGCCCCGCACCCCGGGCAACGACCTGGTGGTGCGCGGCGCCCGCGAGCACAACCTGCAGGACATCGACGTGAAGTTCCCGCTGGGCCTGTTCGTCGCGGTCACCGGCGTCTCCGGCTCCGGCAAGTCGACGCTCGTCAACGACATCCTCTACACCTCGCTGGCCAAGCAGATCTACAACGCCCGCACCGTGCCCGGCCGGCACCGCCGCATCGAGGGCCTGGACAACGTCGACAAGGTGATCCACGTCGACCAGTCCCCGATCGGGCGTACGCCGCGCAGCAACCCGGCGACGTACACCGGCGTCTTCGACCACGTGCGCAAGCTGTTCGCCTCCACCCAGGAGGCGAAGGTCCGCGGCTACCAGCAGGGCCGGTTCTCCTTCAACGTCAAGGGCGGCCGCTGCGAGGCGTGCTCCGGCGACGGCACGATCAAGATCGAGATGAACTTCCTCCCGGACGTCTACGTCCCCTGCGAGGTGTGCCACGGCGCGCGCTACAACCGCGAGACGCTCGAGGTGCACTACAAGGGCAAGACGATCGCCGAGGTGCTGGACATGCCGATCGAGGAGGCCGTGGACTTCTTCGCGGCCATCCCGGCGATCAACCGGCACATGCGGACCCTCGTCGACGTCGGCCTGGGCTACGTCCGGCTCGGCCAGCCCGCGCCGACCCTGTCGGGCGGCGAGGCCCAACGGGTCAAGCTGTCCGCCGAGCTGCAGAAGCGCTCCACGGGCCGCACGGTCTACGTCCTCGACGAGCCGACCACCGGCCTGCACTTCGAGGACATCCGCAAGCTGCTGCTGGTGCTCGGCCGGCTCGTCGACCAGGGCAACACGGTGCTGGTGATCGAGCACAACCTCGACGTGATCAAGACCGCCGACTGGCTGATCGACATGGGTCCCGAGGGTGGCAACCGGGGCGGCTACGTCGTCGCGGAGGGCACGCCCGAGGAGGTCGCGGCCCACCCGGACAGCTACACCGGGCACTTCCTGGCCCCGCTGCTCGCGGACAGCCCGGCGCAGCAGCCGGTCGCCAAGCGGGCGCCGAGGAAGTCCACGGCGGCCGCGCCGAAGAAGGCCGCGACGAAGACCTCGGCCGCGAGGAAGACGGCCCGGACCACCACCAACAAGACCGCGACGAAGACCGCGAAGAAGACCGCCCGGAAGGTCGCGAAGTAGCCAGACTGTCACCCGATCCTCAGTGACCTTTCAGGTGCTCCGACGGAGCGCCTTCTAGTGTGAGCTTCAACCGACCCCCTCACCTCCCGGGAGCTGCGATGAGCGACCAGAGCACCGACCCGAGCCGCCGGACCGTGCTGCGCGGGGCCGCCGTCGGCGGGGCGGCCCTGCCCCTGCTGGCCGCCTGCGGCAGCGGGAGCGGGAGCAGCAGCGCCTCGGCGCCGAGCGCGTCCGCCGCCCCCGTGACCGTCGCGGCCAAGGACGTCCCGGTGGGCGGGGGGAAGATCCTCACCGACCAGCAGGTCGTGGTCACCCAGCCCGAGAAGGGCACCTACAAGGCGTTCACGGCGATCTGCACGCACCAGGGCTGCACGGTGAACAAGGTGCTCGGCGGCAAGATCGTCTGCCCGTGCCACGGCAGCACGTTCTCGATCACCGACGGCTCGCCCCAGGGCGGTCCTGCTCAGTCGGCGCTGGCGGAGAAGAAGGTCTCCGTGGAGGGCGACCAGATCTCGGTCAGCTGAGCCCGGACCCCCGAGACGGGCCGGCCCATGCCCACCTGCCCGCGGACGCCACCCCGGCTGCACCCGCGAGTCGCGGCACATGTCGTGAAAGACAGACTCCTGAGCGCCGACGCCTAGCCATCTGGGCCACACCCGAGCACGTGCCTCCGCTGGTGCAGGTGTGACTGATGAACTAGTCCACTCCGTAAATCTTCCTGCACGAGATGCCCGTGTCTGAGGCCCCACGTGCGGGGGGATCTGGCACGGCTAGGTAGGTAGTGACCGTCGTTGCGCACCTGCGACGGGCCACTAGTGCGTTCGGGTTCGCCAGGGGGGCCCTCGTGCGGAGGTCTTGCCCTGTTTGCAGAGGGCTGTGCTCGTTGGGGCATGGGAGCGCATCTGGCCTCAACTGGTCATTGAGCGCGATTGCAGTCGACACGCATGCTCGTTCAGTACGAGGCGGCAGACGATCACCCCGCAATCCGGCAAAGGCTCGAGACAGCGCACCACCATCTCCGCTGAGGATCGCGAGCCATGTCGTGTGGGGGTCGGACATGCCGTCAGTGCTTTCCGGGGGTCCATCGCCACAGGGGGTCCGTCGACAGGAAGCGCGCCCATCCAACCAACACGGCTGAGACATAGTGCTTTGACCCTTATGGCCGTGACATCGAGATGCGTCACCCATGAGGTCAACATGAACGAATTCACAGGACTCCGAGTCGGCGTCGTCGGATGCGGCTACTGGGGCTCGAAGCACGTCAGAGCACTGTCGGCCCTCGACGTGGTCGACAAGGTCGTCGTGATTGAGCCGAGCCTTCCCAGACTCGAGGCACTGAGCCGGACGTTCCCGAACGTCGAGACCTGCCCGGCGCTGCCTCTCGCCTTGGACGACGTGGACGCCGTGGTCATCGCCACGCCGCCGGGGACGCACCGGACGCTCGCGCTGGCAGCGATCCAAGCCGGGAAGCACGTCTTGGTGGAGAAGCCCCTGGCTGCCAGCGCCAAGGACGCCCGGTCGATCGTTGCGGCTGCCCGAAGAGCTGGTGTGGTGCTGATGGTGGGACACACCTTTGCCTACCACTCGGCGGTCCGGACGTTGCGCGAGATGGTGCAGGGCGGCACGATCGGGGTCCCGTACTACCTGGACAGCGCCCGGCTCAACCTCGGCCTCTACCAGCGCGACGTGAACGTGATCTTCGATCTCGCTCCGCACGACGTGTCGATAGCCAACTACGTCTTCGGCGCGAGTCCGGTGAAGGTGGAGTGCTGGGCCAGCCGGCACGCGCACCGCTGGCTGGAGGACGTGGCTCACCTCCGCCTGCACTACGCGGATCCAGCAGTGATCGCGAACGTGCACGTCAGCTGGCTCGATCCGTGCAAGGTCCGCCGCGTCACGGTCGTCGGCAGCAGCAAGATGGTGGTCTTCGACGACCTCGCCACCGAGGAGCGCATCCGGGTCCACAACAAGGGCGTGGTCGAGAACAGCCGGGCTGTCGAGACGCCTCCTGTCGACGTGGATCTCAGCCAACCGCCCATGTCCTACCGCTACGGCGAGGTCGTCACCCCCTACCTCTCGCTCAAGGAGCCCTTGACCGTCGAGGACGAGCACTTCACCGACTGCGTTCTCAACGGTACGAGAGCCCTGACGGACGGAGAGTCCGGCCTCGCGGTGGTGGAGGTGCTCGAGGCGGCGCAGCTGTCGCACGAAGAGGGACGTGCGGTCGACATGCGGGAGGTTCGGGAGGAGCTGACGGATACGTCGGATCTCAGCATGCCCAGCCAGGTTCCACCGCGCTTCGCGGTCTCCGGCCGGGCCTCCACCACGGACTGAGGGGCTTGAGATGCATCAGGAGGCGATGGACACAGACCGCTCGTCGATACCGTTCCTCGACCTGTCCGCCACGACGGACGAGGTTCGTCCCGAGGTCATGACGCGCTGGGCCGAGCTCCTCGACTCCAACGCCTTCATCGGGGGGGACGCAGTGGCCCGCTTCGAGCATCAATGGGCGGCCTACTGCGGCACGAGCCATGCGGTCGGGGTCGCCAACGGGACGGACGCCCTGCATCTCACCCTTCGGGCGCTCGGGATCGGGCCCGGCGACGAGGTCCTCGTCCCGGCCAACACGTTCGTAGCCACGGTCGAGGGTGTCGTCCTCGCCGGCGCGTCGCCCCGATTCGTGGACGTGGACCCCGACACCCTGCTCGTCACGCCGGAGATCATCGAGGAGGCGGTGACGGCGAACACCCGAGCGGTCGTGGTCGTGCACCTCTACGGGCAGATGCCGGACATGGAGCGCATCATGTCCACGGCTCGTCGACTGCAGCTCCACGTGGTCGAGGACGCAGCCCAGGCCCATGGCGCCACCTGGGGGACGGGCCGCGCCGGGTCCTTCGGTGACGCGGGCTGCTTCAGCTTCTACCCAGGCAAGAACCTGGGGGCTTTCGGTGACGCGGGCGCTGTGGTGACGGGCGACCCGGTGCTGGCGGAGAGGTTGTCGTCACTTCGCGACCACGGGCGCTCACGGTCGGGCCATCACGAGCACACCTGCCTCGGTTCGAACAGCAGACTGGACGCCCTGCAAGCGGTCGTCCTGAGCGCGAAGCTGGGCAGGCTGGACTCATGGAACCGGGCACGACGTGCGCTGGCGGGCTTGTACCGGGAGCTCCTCGACGAGGACGTCGTCACGATGGTTCAGGAGCGCCCAGGTGCGACCGGCGTTCACCATCTCGCGGTCGCACGTGTGGCTCAGCGAGAGCGGGTCAGGGAGCAGCTGGCCACCGTCGGCGTGACAACCGGCATCCACTACCCGACGCCTTGTCACCTGGTCCCGCCGTTCAGGCGCTTCGGACACGCCAGGCTCCCGGTCGTCGAGCGGGCCGCAGGGCAGATCCTGTCTCTCCCGATGTACCCCCACATGTCGATCGAGAAGGTCGAGCGCGTGGCGACAGCGAGCAACCGGATCGCATCGGGCGTGTCGAACCGATGAGGTCGGGCGTGTCCATCGGTCCAGGGCTCTCGGCCGGCCAGGACGTGATCCTCGGTCATCCGGGAAGTCGGTCCGCTCCGTCCACACTCCGGCTCGGCAAGGACGCAGTCCTCCGCAGCGGGTCGGTGGTGTACCTCGGAAGCCGCATCGGAGACCGGTTCGAGACCGGTCACCACGTCGTGGTGCGCGAGGAGTGCGCGGTCGGCGACGACGTATCGGTGTGGAGCAACACCGTCGTGGACTACGGATGCCGCATCGGCAACCGCGTCAAGATCCACACGAACTGCTACATCGCCCAGTACACGGACATCGGTGACGAGGCGTTCCTCGCGCCAGGGGTCACGCTCGCGAACGACTTGTATCCCGGCCAACGCGCATCCGCCGAGGTCATGTCCGGGCCCTCGATCCGACAAGGGGCACAGCTCGGGGTCAACGTGACCGTTCTTCCGTACGTGGTCATCGGCGAGGGCTGCCTGGTCGGGGCCGGATCGGTGGTCACACGAGACCTGCCGGCCGGATCGGTCGCGTTCGGCAACCCAGCGACGGTTCGCGGCCGTGTCGAGGACCTGCCCGACATCTCCACGAGGGTGAGAGCACACGAGATCGGGAGGCGAGCATGACCGATGCCTGGACGGCGCGAGGGTCACTGAGCTGGGTGCGTGCGGCCGACCTGGCGGTCAAACGCCTCATCGACGTCACCGTCGCCGCGGTCGCACTGGTGTGCCTGTCGCCGCTGTACCTCCTCCTGGTCGTGCTGGTGAGGTGCTCGGGGCCTGGCGGCGCGATCTTCCGGCAGACCCGACTTGGAGCCAGCCGCAAGCCCTTCGTGATGTACAAGTTCCGGACCATGCAGTCAGACTGCGACGCCACGTTGCACCAGGACTACGTGCGGCGCCTGCTGGCCGGCGAGGTCACGGCGGAAGGCGGCCTCTACAAGCTTCCCAGCGATCCGCGAGTGACGAGGATCGGCTCCTTCCTGCGGCGCAGCAGCCTGGACGAGCTTCCCCAGCTGTTCAACGTGCTGCGTGGTGACATGTCCCTGGTCGGGCCGCGACCCGCTCTCCCGTACGAGGTGGAGCGGTTCCCGCCCTGGGCGGATCCCCGTTTCACGGTGCGGCCAGGCATCACCGGTCTCTGGCAGGTGAGTGGACGGAACCGCCTGCCGATGCTCGAGGGGATCCGGCTCGATCTCGAGTACGTGGCGCGCCGCAACCTCTGGACAGACCTCGTGATCCTCGCGAGGACCGCCCACGCAGTCCTGGAAGGGGGGGCGCGGTGACGGTTCGACCCGGTGTCGGCATCTCCCGCGCGGACGAGACCGCCCGTGACTCGTTCGTCATCGGCACCTTCACATTCCTCAGCCGGGCAACCGGGGTGGTGCGCGTGGTCGTGCTCGGCGCCGTGCTGGGACCGACCTTCCTGGGAAACACCTTCCAGATCACGAACACCCTGCCCAACCTCATCTACTTCGGCTTCCTGGCCGGCTCGATGTTCTCCTCGCTGCTCGTTCCGGCACTCGTGCTGCACATCGACAGGCACGACTCGAGGCACGCCGCGCTCATCAGCGGGGGATTCCTCGGGGTCGCGTGGATGGTCTTGCTTCCAGTCGTCCCGCTTGCAGTCCTGCTCCTCCCGGAGCTGTTGCACGTCGTCGGGACGGATGCCGGGTCGAGTGCGGAGCACCTGCCGGTCGTGCGACTGCTCGTCCTGCTCACGGTGCCGCAGGTCTTTCTGTACGCCGTGGTGGGCTCCTCGACCGCCGCCATGAACGCTCACCGCCGTTTCGCACTCGCCAGTGCTGCCCCGGCCGTCGAGAACATCGGCGTCACCGCGGTCCTTGGTGCGGTGGGCGTGCTCTACGGACGCGGCTCGAGCCAAGGGGCCTCGCCGGCACTCGGTGAGATCCTGCTGCTCGGCATCGGCTCGACGGCAGCTGTGGCCGTGCACGCGGGGCTCCAGTGGTGGGGGGCCTACCGGAACGGTGTCACGATTCTCCCTCGGCGCGGCTGGCGCCAGCCCGAAGTCGTCGAGATCATCGGACGCTCACTGCGATCGGTGACCCAGGCCGGTCTTCTGGCGGCGCAGACGCTCATGCTTCTCGTGCTGGCCAGTCGCGTCGGCGGTGGCAGCGTGGCCATGCAGATGGGCCTCAACTTCTTCTTCCTCCCTGTCGCTCTGTTCGCCACACCCGTCGGACTGGCGCTCCTCCCTCGACTGTCCCGGCTCCACCTCGGGGGAGAGACGACCGAGTTCGGCCGGGTCTTCATCGACGGACTCGGCCTGGCGCTGTTCCTCGCCGTCCCGGCTGCGTTGGGGTACGTCGTTCTCGCCGGCCCGTTGGCCCGAGCGGTCTCGGCCGGCCAGATGAACACGGTCTTCGCTGTCCACATCATCGCGGAGTCGATCGGAACCCTGGCGCTCGGCTTGATCGGCTACACGTGCTTCTTCGTGTCGACGCAGGCCGCGTACGCGCGCGGTGACACCCGCTCGCCGCTTCGCTCGACCTTCCTGCAGGCCCTCGTCTTCCTTTCGATCTGTGCCCTCTCCCCGTGGATCCCGGACCCCCGTCTGAACGCGTTCCTGGGAGGGGCCTTCGCGGTCGCATCACTGGTGGCCGGCGCCCATCTTCTCCGCCGCGTCACCCGTAACGAGCACGTGTCGCTCCGCCCGCTGGCGGGATCACTCGCGCGCGCGAGCCTCGGGGCACTCGTGATGGCGGTGATCGTCTGGCTGGCTGCGAGGGCGGTCGTGCCGAGTGGCTCGGCGCGCACGGGGTGGATCCTCACGTTGCTGGTGGGATCCGGTGTCGGTCTGGCGGCCTACCTGCTGCCTCAAGCCATGTTGCGCTCCCCGGAGCTGGCCAGGCTGCGCTCTGCGGTTCGCGGCAAGGCAGTCACCTCTGGCCGACGTCGAAGGACCACGTGACGCCGTGACCATGACGAGTGAAGTCTTCGAGAGCCCACGGCTCAAGGCGGGCGCGCTGCTCGGCTTGACGGGGATGGCTGCTGTCGTCGCCGGCGCCCTCGCCTCGGTTCGGCCCGCGCTAGCGGTTGCCGGCATGGTCGGCGCCGGTCTTGCGGTCGGCGTCTGGAGGCGACCCGCGGTAGCAGCCGTGCTGTACGTGGGCATCACTCCGTTCGTCGTCGGCATCGACCGTGGCAAGCTCATCCCGCTGCTGAGACCGAACGAGGCCGTGCTCCTCGCGCTCGCTGCCATTCTCGCGGCGAGGGGGTTGGTTCGCGCCCCGAGTCGCGTCAGGATGAGGGACCGGCTGGGTCCCCTGGACTGGTCCCTGGTGCTGATGGCGGTCGCCGCCTCCTTCGTCCCTCTGGTCTGGATGGCAGCCCGAGGGCAGTCTCCGACCGGCGACGACATCAGCTATGCGTTGGTTCTCTGGAAGTTCCTCGCTGTCTACGTCCTCGTGCGTGTCTCTGTCCGGGCCGATCGCGAGGTGCTGTGGTGTCTGGTCGCCTCGGTTGCCGCCGCCACGGTGGTCGGGGTGATCGGGATTCTGCAGGCGCTCGACCTGCTGGGGATCCGTGGACTGTTGATGGACTGGTACATCCCTGAGGGGACCAACCAGGTGGCCATCGAGGCGCCCCGCGCCGGCGCGACGGTGGCGTTGCCGGCCGCGGCTGCGGACCTCCTCGTCTTCAACCTCGCGATCGTGGCGGGGATCTGGTACCGAGTCCGACGTCACGGCTTCCTGTTGGCCGTACCCGTTGCGGTCTATCTGCCCGGGGTCTTCGCGGCAGGCGAGTTCTCCAGCGTCCTTGCTCTCCTGGTCGGGGTCATCGCCGTGGCGGCGGCTCTGCGTCGGCTCGACCTCCTGCGCTACGCGCCGTTCCTTCTCGTCGGCACAGGAGTGATGATGTGGCCGGTGATCGAGCACCGGCTCATCGGTTTCCAGGGCGTGAGCGGACTGCCGGTGAGCTGGACCACCCGGCTCTCCAACCTGCGCACGTACTTCTGGCCGGAGATCTTCTCCGGACCGGACATCCTGCTCGGGGTTCGGCCGGCGGCCAGGGTGCGCGTCCCGACGCAGGACACCGGCTACGTCTGGATCGAGAGCGGCTACACGTGGTTGTTGTGGGGCGGCGGAATCCCGCTTCTGGCGGCTTTCGTCCATTTCGCACGCACCGCTGGAGGAATGACTCTGCGTCGGTGCCGAAGCCTGTCCAGCTGGAGCAGCGTAGCGGCCCTGGCTTCCTTCGCCGCGGTGAACGTCGTCGTGGTCACGATGATCTTCGATCCCCACCTCACCTACCGCGGTTCCGCGGACGCCTTGTTCGCCTTGTTGGCGCTCTCGATGACCGCAGGAGCCGAGAAGACCGCGGGTGCCGACATCCCGGCCGCACGTCAGTCAGTCGAAGGAGGAGACCGTTGAAACCCGACGATGGAACTCGCCCCCCGCTCCCGGGGCTTCCTGGAAGCGCACGTGTGGATCATCCTGTTCGCGATGGTGGTGAGCGTGCTCGCGGCCGTGGCGATCTTCACGCTCCGTCCGACGAAGTACGTCGCGAGCGCGAGCGTCAGCGTCAAACCGCAAGTGTTCAACGGAGTGCCCACGGATGCGAACATGAGCACCGAGGCGGCCATCGCCGCGTCGGGCGACGTGTTGCTGAGAGCAGCACATGGCTTGCACGAGCCGGTGCAGGTCGTGCAGCAAGGCCTCTCGGTGGCTAACCCGGTGAACACCACGGTGCTCGAGATCAGCTTCAGGGCGGCGACGCCCACTGCTGCGTTCAACGGCACGGACGCGGTCACTCGCGCCTACGTCGACTACCGGAACAGCGGGGGCGACGCACGTGTGGCTGATGTGATCACGACTCCGACCATGCCCACGGGGCCCACCGCAGTGAACTACACGCTCGTTGTCGCTGTCGCTGCCCTGTGTGGGTTGCTGATAGGGATCGCGGCCTCGCTCGTCTGGGACTGGGCGCTCGATGCTCGACCCGGTGGACGACGTGCCGGCGGGCACTCGGACAGTCCGCCGCCTCGGGAAGAGCCGACGGATTCCTGGCTGAAACCGCGTCGACAGGCGAACGCAACCGGGCGGCGCGACGCACATAGTCCTGACATCAAGGGTTAGCCGGCCATGCTCTTCCCTCGTACTCGCCCTCAGCGGGTGGCAGCGGCACTGGCGGTGGTCATGGGCACGATGACGTTCGCATGGCTGGCGTTCGCCGCGGTCGACAAGCCCCCGGTCGACGGATCGCCTCCGCGCGCGTCCGGGTACTTCGCGACGATCCCCCCCCGGGTGCGTGGAAGAGCGCCCCGAGCGATGCCGCCTGCGGCAAGAGGGTCCATCGCTCCACGTGGGAGCCACGACCGGACAACTGGGTTCCCAACCACGCCATGCCGGTCGAGCGGGAGGTGCAGGCTTCGTTTGCCGAGCGGTCGCAGTGGACGCATTCCAGGTGGGACTCGCGGTTGCTTGCCCGGGTCACGGGCCGTCACAGCGGCACGACGGACGAGAACATCCAGTGGGCTGCCTGCAAGTGGGGCATCTCGGACAACGTGTTGCGGGCCGTCGCAGTCCGAGCGTCCAACTGGTACCAGTACGAGGTTTACCCGAACGGCACCTGCGTGCTGACCTTCGGGTGCGCGGACCTGCTGCGCACGCCGGATCGAGCCTCGCGTCTGTACTGTGCGGAGATCAGTCGAGCCGGCCACGACTACGAGCGGGACTTCGGTGCCGGTCGCTGTCCGAAGACCTTCTCGGTCGTCGGCGTGATGTCGTGGCAGGACCCCTCGTGGGATCGGTCACCACGGCTCCAGAACGGCACCTTTCCCTTCAACCGGGACTCGACCGCCTTTGCGCTGGACTACTTCTCGTCCTACCTCCGCGCGTGCGACGAAGGGTGGGTCCACTGGTTGAAGAAGACCGGTGACGGTACGTACGGCCGCGGTGACCTGTGGGGGTGCGTGGGGTCCTGGTACGCCGGAGCCTGGCACACGAAGCCGGCGCGTGCCTACGTCGCGGATGTCCGCCACGACCTTCGACACCAGACCTGGCTCGACCCCGCGTGGGGGGAGTTCCGACCTCCGTGTACCTCACGATCCGGTTGTCCACATGGCCTCTGACCGTGACGGCGGCCACACAACGTCCATGCCGAGCGCAACTCGCGCGCGGGACCAACTCTTCGGGAAGAAGGTGCGCGCATGACGAGACGCGTCCGCTGCGCCCGTTTCTACCAGCTCGCCGGGCTGGCGATGGCGCTGGTCCTCGCGGTGCCTGCTCTGGGTTCGGCTGCGACCGCGGGGACCGCCTCCGGGTCGACGGGACCGACGACGCCGGCGAAGACCGTCGTCAGCATCACGTTCGACGACGGACAGGCCACCCAGTACTCGACGCTCCCGGTCCTGCGATCACACGCGATGGCCGGAACCTTCTATGTGAACTCAGGAATGGTGGGCAGCAGCAGCTTCTACATGGGATGGCAGCAGCTCTACCAGCTGGCCAACGCCGGCAACGAGATCGGCGGTCACACCTCGCACCACGCAGTCCTCGACCAGGTCAGTGAGCAGACCGCCGTCAAGGAGGTGTGTGACGACCGGGCGCACTTGATCCGGGAGGGCTTCGCTCCTGTGACGTCCTTCGCCTATCCCACCGCTGCGGTACCACGGAGCACGTCGATGGTGAGGTCGTGCGGCTACAGCAGCGCGAGGGGGGTGGGCCAGGCAGCGGGGCAGTACTGGGAGAACATGCCGCCCGTCGACGCGTACAAGCTGCGCACCCCGCAGGAAGCCAGGATCGACACGAACGTCCAGGACCTCGAGCGGGTCGTCACCAACGCTGAGCAGCAGAACGGTACGCGCTGGGTGATCCTAGTGTTCCACGGCATCTGTGACAGCTCGTGCACCTCGCAGGAGTCGACCACGTCGTCGCGCTTCGAGCAGCTCGTGGCGTGGCTGGACGCCCAGCGATCCGCGGGCAAGCTCGAGGTGCGCACCGTCGGGGACGTCATCGCGAACGGCTCGCAGGCATCCTCGGCCCCACCGCACACGAAGGTCGCGTGCACACCGTCGCCGTGCTCGGACCCCAGGTCTGGCCCGAGCGGTGTCCGGATCAGCATGCATGTCACCGGCGGGGCCGGCCCTGCTGCCACGTACTACACGACCGACGGGACGGACCCGAAGACCAGCGCCTCCTGGCAGCGCTACGTTCATCCGTTCGTCGTCTCGGGATCGACGACGCTCAGGTTCTACTCCAGGGATGCGGCCAGCCACTCCGAGACGGCTCGGACACAGCGCATCCACGCGGTCCTCACGGACGTGGCTGGTGGCGAGGGACCGGGCCAGACTCTCGGCGTCACCCCCCGCTCGACGCATCGTCGCAGGCACCTCTTTCGCGTTGCTCGTGGTGACCGTCCTCGGAGGCACGGGTCTGCTGTGGAGAAACGCTGCTCGCGGTCGCCTGCAGCCGAGACGATGAGGCGGAGAGCGATGCGGGTGGTCGGTGCCGCTCGCTCTCAGTGTGCTCACTGGTCCCTTGACCGGAGGGTCGCCTACGGTGGGCTGTCGGCCGTGGCGGTCATGGCGCTTGCTCTGCTGGTGACAGCCACGCTGGCGTACATCCGCCTTCCGCCACCGTCAGGGCAGGGGGCGGAGTCGGAGCACCCGTCGGGCTTCCCACCTCCTCCGCCGTCCGGCTACTTCTCCACCCTTCCACCGGGGTCGTGGTCACAGCTACCAAGGGATGCGAGATGCGCGCAGCGAGTGCATGCATCGACGTGGGAGCCACGACCCGACAACTACGGACCGAACCACACGATGCCGCCGCGACACGTGATCCACACCTCGTTGGTCACGCTGCCGCGAGACCGCAGCTACGCGGCGAAGTGGTACAGCTGGCTGCTTCCCCGCGTGACCGGGGCCCACAGGGGAACGACCGACCAGAACATCCAGTGGGCCGCGTGCAAGTGGGGAGTCTCGGACAACCTGCTGCGCGCCATCGCGGTGCACGAGTCGACATGGACCCAGTACGACACCTATCGATCGGGTCGATGCGTCCTGAAGATGGGTTGCGGAGACTTGATCACGCAGCCAACCGCAGCGAGCCGGAGGTACTGTGCGTTCATCAGCCGAGCAGGCCATGACTACGAGCGGGACTACGGGCGAGGACGCTGCCCTGCGACGTTCTCGATCGTCGGTGTGAAGTCGTGGCAGGACCCCACGTGGGGAGCCATGCCGCACAACCAGAACGGCACCTTCCCGTTCAACCGTGACTCCACTGCGTTCGCCCTCGACTATCTGGGCTCGTTCCTCCGCGGTTGCTATGAGGGATGGGTCCCGTGGCTGGCCAACACCGGTGACCACAGCTACGCGGCCGGCGACATCTGGGGCTGCGTCGGCGCCTGGTACGCAGGAGCGTGGAGGTCCGCTCAGGCCGCGACGTACATCGGCCTCGTGAGGGGGGACCTGCACCGCCGCTCCTGGCTGGAACCGACTTTCGCCCGTCAGGCTCCCCCCTGCTCCGCCGCGTTCGGCTGCCCGCTTTCCCGAGTGGTGCGGGGACGGTCGGACTGAGCAACGAGCAGGTGCTCGCGCAGCAAGGCGTTCCTCCCTGGCGGTGGCCGCGTTCTGCGCGGCTCCTGCGTGCCATCGTGAGGCACCGCTGCGTGCGTGTCTTTTGACGGCATACCCGCAGGTCAAGCCGTCGCGAGGCTCATACCGGTTACGTCTGATTTGCCAGGTAAAATATATCTACGCTAGATTTGGGGAGCCCTCGGGGGAAACCGATTCACACCGGAGGCATCCGTGCCGAAGACCCCAAAGACCCTTGCTCTGTTAAGCCTCGCAGGCGTGGTGATGCTCGCCCTCGTCTCCTCGCTGGGGCTCACGACTGCCAGCGCGACGACCACGATTCTGAACCGCTCGCTGGAGCAGGCGGGGCAGACCGCCGCGCCGGACTGTTGGCGGCAGGACGGTTACGGCACGAACAGCTCACGCTTCGCGCGAACGTCTGACGCGCACTCCGGCTCCTGGGCCGGGAACGTGACGATCTCCTCGTACACATCGGGTGCCCGGCGGCTGGTCGTCGACAGGGCCGACCGGTGCTCCCTGAACGTGACGCCGGGTCAGCGGTACACGGTCAGCGGCTGGTCCAAGCTCACCGGGACCGCGCAGTGGGTCTTGTTCACCCGCAACGCCACCACCGGTGCTTGGAGCTGGCAGGAGAGCGGCACGTTCGCCCCCGCGAGCAATGGATGGTCCCACTCGGCCTATACCTCCAAGCCGATCCCGGCGGGCGTCGACCGGGTCAGCTTCGGGCTCGCACTGCAGTCGAAGGGCAGTCTGACCGTCGACGACATGGACTTCGCACGGGCCGGCTCGACGCCGACACCGACAGCGACAGGCACACCGACCGCGACGGCCACACCGAGCCCGACCGGCCATACCTGGTACGTCTCCCGGCGCGGCAGCAACGCGGACGGGAAGTCGTGGTCGAGCGCGTGGAGCGAGCTGTCGGCCATCAATTGGGCTGCGGTCCAGCCTGGTGACACTGTGCTGATCGACGGCGGCTCGAGCCGCTGCGCCAGCGCCTACGACTTCACCACGACCCGCCCAGGTGTCTCCTGCGGCATGACCTACTCGACGACGCTGACGGTCGGGCGCTCCGGCACCTCGGCGGCTCCCGTCACCATCCGTCGGGCCACGGAGCCGGGACGCGACGGGACCGTCGTGCTGTTCGGCGGTCGTGACGTCCCACTGCCCTACTGCCACCAGTCGTCCTACACTGCACCCGCCGGCCGCAGCCGGTTGGTCGACCTCAACGGGCAGTCCTACGTCACCCTCGACGGCGTCGCCCGGTCGGGCATCATGGCATACGGCGCGCAGAACGGCGTCGCCTTCGGGTCCGACAGTGCGAACCACATCACGCTGCGCAACCTCGAGATCTTCGACAACGGCGTTCCTACCACGATCTCCAACGGCTACAACTCCGACGGGGAGAACATCACCCTGCGCGGCCACCACCTGACCTTCGACCGCTTGCTGGTGCACGACGGTGGCCAGGACGACTTCCAGGACCAGACCCACGCGAACGGCACTCTGCACGACCTGACGTTCCAGAACTCGTGGATCTATTTCGCGCGGGAGAACCCGCAGTACCCCGGTTACTCGTTCAACGAGCCCCAGTCGACCGGCTGCACGCACGCCGACGGTATCCAGATCTACTCGGGCGGCCAGCAGTCCGCGATCACGGTCGACCACATGCTCTTCGGTCCGGGCGGCAACCAGGGCTTCTACCCGGGCGACAGCGGCACCGGAGCGAAGTACGACAACGTGTCGATCACCAACACGCTGTTCCTGGCCTCCGCCTCGCACAACGTGATGACGGATCTCGCGGTCAGCGGCTGGACGATGGACCACAACACCATCTACGCCCCCCAGGGTGGCTCCGAAGTGCCGGCGAACGGACCGATGAGGCTCACCAACACCATCAAGTACGGTGGCTACTGGAGTGCTCCAGGCGGGACCTGGACAGCGTCGGGGAACGTCTCGTACGGGGGCGACCCGATCCCTGGAAGCACGTCCACGAACCCGGGCTTCGTGGGACCGATGCCCACGTCGAGCCCGCCGCGCTTCTCGCAGCTCCGGGCGTCCAACTTCACGCCCACCTGCGCGGCCTGCTCCACGGCTGGTGCCCCGCTGCACAAGGTCGGAGACATCCTGAGCCGGATCGACGCCCTCAACCAGTGAGCGGGGGAGCCCTGGTCGCTTCACGCGGGACGGGTCAGTCTGTGCATAGCGGAAGCTGGACAGGGTCTACGCGCTCGCGTTCGTGGCTTCCCGCGCGACCTTGTGCTCGTTCGAGCACCGCACGGCCTCGAGGAGCGGCGCGTCCGCGATGCCCTTCAGGATCTCGATGTTCGGCATCACACAGTGTCCGCCGATGACGCCCGGGAAGAACTTCACGGGCGGAAGGTAGCCGACCTGCTCATAGAACGCGACGACCTCGTCGTAGTCGACACCAACGGCCTCGCAATACCGCTCGACCTCCTGTGACCAAGCGATCAGCACACCGAAGTACGTCGTCTCGGTGAGCTTCGCAAGCTCGCTGGCTTCGGGCGAGGACAGGACGGTCGTCCCCATGCCGAGCGACTCGAAGTGCTGCGTCGCGAGATCTCCCGCGTCGGCGTCGATCGGACCGATGAACTTGTCGTAGTACGTCAGGTCCTCAAGCATCCGAGCGTGTTTTCCGCGGATCGGACTGTGGACGGTTCGTCCGCCGGTCCGCCCGTGGACGGCCCGAGTCGTTCCGACCCCCACCGTGCTGTTGATCACCGTCAGCTCCGGGCGCAGGCGGTCCACGTAGCGAGCGGTCTCGCCGACGAAGTCGTCGATCTCGAACGGTATGCACACGTGCATGACCCCGACAGTGCCGGGCCGCGGCAGCTCACCCGGGGCGACGTCGATGCCGAGCACGTCGGCCTCTGTCTGCCCGATCAGCTCGTAGAGAGGTCGACCGACCTCACCGAGTCCTATCACCGCTGTCTTCTTGGCCATGAGTCCGCTCCTTGAGTAGGTTGCGCATCGATCTCAATCCCGTGAACCGGGTAGTGCGTGAGGCGGCGAGTCCTTCGATCAGGCTGTGGTACTGCTCGCTCTCGTGGGCCCACGAGTAGTGCTCGAGGAACGTGTCCGCGTTGCGAACCAGCGAATCGCGCAGCTCCGGATCCCGTCGGAGAGCTACGATCTTCGCGGCCAGGTCGGCGATGTCGCCGGGGCGGACGAACGCGACCATCGTCTCGTCGAAGTACGCACGAATGGTTGACGTCTCGGACGAGATGACAGGAAGACCTAGCGCAACGTCCTCGAGCAGCTTCACCGGCAGCATGTACCGCGTGAATGGGTCCTCGACATAGGGGACGATGCCTGCTGACGCGCGCTCGAACAGCGGTCGTAGCTGCTCGACCGGCCGCATGCCCTCGAAGCGAACCGCCTGACCGAGTCCGCGCGCGTCGACGATGCCCTTGAGCCGCTCCACGTCGTCGCCCTCGCCGACGATCAGGAGCTCGATGTCGTCGTACGTCTGCCGAGCGATCTCGACGGCACGGACAGCAGTCTCGAGGCCGTGTCGACGCGAGACCGTTCCGTGGTACAGAAGCACGAACGGTCCCGAGAGCGAAGGCTCGTTCCGTCGAGAGAAGAACCGCATGTCGGGCGTGTTCATCACGATGCTGAACTTGGTCTCGCGGTTGCCGTGACGCAGCAGGGCCTCGAGATGCGGGCGGTGCACCGCGAGCGCGCGATCGGCGAGGCGGACGCAGCATCGCTCGACGAAGGTCACCAGCTTGATGACCAGACTGCTCTCGTCCACTCCGAACTTGGCTGCGTAGAGCTCGGGAACGAGGTCGTGCACGTCGAGCACGACCTTGGCGCCCAGCAGCTTCGGCAGCGCCGCAGCCGCGACGAGGTAGTCCGGCATCGTGTTCACCTGGACGACGTCGTACCGGTTCCGGACCTGCAGTCGCAGGGCGGCGACGGCCGCGCGCACGACGAATGCGACATCACGCTGGATGTAAGCCAGGGGACTCAGCTCGTGCTGCAGCTCGAGCGTCCCGACTGGATGGACGGTAACGCCGTCGATCCACCGCCGCCCCCCGAGGCTCGGTGTCCAGGGGCAGATCACGTCCACGCTCATGCCGCGTGCGACGAGCGCTTCCGCCTCCCGGCGAACTCGCGTGTCCACGGGATAGTTCGTGAAGGCGATCGAGAGCACCCGGTGCTTCCGGCCAGGTGCAGACGCCGTCGCAGGGTCACCGCGGACGGACCAGCGGACCGTCATGCCGCGAAGTCCCGGTAGAGCAGCTCGCCGGCGAACCTACCCACGAAGGGCGGTGAGCGGCGGATGACCGTCGCCGCCAGGACGTGGCCGCGTCGAGCCGGGACGTCGTCGCCTGCCAGCGTGCTGTAGGCGAGCGACGTCTCCGCCGCTCCGAACGAACGCTTGAAGGAGCACAGGCTGTCGTGGTCTGCATCCGTCCGCCCGAAGTCCAGACGCTCGAGTCCGTGCTCGCACGCCCAGCGGATCGTGTCCATGAAGAGCAGGTTGTTCGGGCGCTTGGCCAGAAGGCGAGGGTCTGAGGCGCCGTACTTGTAGATGAGTGTCCCGTTGGAGGACAAGAACACGGCCGCGGTGGCGGGGACGCGGCCGTCGCGCACGACGACGACGAACCCGAGACCCTCCGCGAAGAGGTCCTCGAGGGCCATGATGAAGCGACGCGGCTGTGTCGGCACGCCCTGGCGCTTGCGTGTGCGTACGTGCAGGTCGAAGAACTCGCCAAGGGCACCGCCGTCGGTCCGGAACTCGACGCGCAAACCTTCGCGGCGAGCGCGCCGCTCACCCCGGGCCACCTGCGGCTTCATGCCGCTTACCACCGCCTCGTAGCCTTGTGTCAGGGAAAGCAGATGATGTCGATAGGTCGAGATCGCCTCCCGCGGGACGCCGGGGAACTCACCGCGCAGCTCGATCGAGAGTGCGTTCTGTTGCCGGAACTGGTCCAACGCGATCCTCAGCCGGTGCCACTGACTCGCGCGGGCGTCGCGTGCAAGGGGAACGACCACGTCACTGAACGGCAGTGCGACGAGCCGGGCTCTGTTCACGCGGCCGCCGACCAGCGCCATCGGCAAGCCGGCCTCGAACCTTCCATCGCCGTCGAGGACTGCGCAGGCGATGACCTGGTAGCCGTAGACCCGTTCGAGCATCGCGAGCCAGGCTGGGTGGTGGAACGCGCAACTGCCCGAGGCGGTCTGCGCGAGGGCCGCCCAGCGCGGGTCGCGGACCGGGTCGACGACCGCGAAGCTGGACGGGGGCACGAGCGCGCGCTGCAGGGTTCTGCGGCGGGGGTGCACGAGCGACTCAACCGACATGACCATGGCGGAGCCTGGAAGCGAAGATCGAGCCGAGGAGAACGGTGTCGAGCAGGCCGGGCACGGGGTCGTCCGCGGCGATGACCGCGTGCACGAGGGGGCGACGGAAGGACCGCAGGTAGTCGCGCACCGTCAGCTGCCCGGTGCGCACAGCGGATGCGGCGGCCGGGACGTCGAAGACCAGCCGCATCCAGCCGACACCCGGCCGCGCGTCGAGGGCACGGACGGGCAGTGCACACGCCATGAGCCACAACAGGTACGGGAAGTCCACGCCGGCCCTCGCACCGAGCGACTGCCAGCCCCACGCACGCGCGTTGACGTCGAGCAGCAGATTCGCGCCGGTCGTCGGGTCCCGCTTGAACTCGACCTCGACGAGTCCGGTGAGCCGCATCGCCGCCAGCAGTCGGCGTGCGTCATCCTCGACGGTCCGGTCCTCGATCGTCTGCACGAACGTGCTGGCTCTCCCGAAGTCCAGTGGGTACTGGCGTGTACGCCGGGCAGTGAGCGAGGCGAGCACGCGGCCGTCCCGACACAGCGCGGCAAACGAGTACTGGCCGTCGCCGGCAACGAGTTCCTGGACCATCAACGCCCTCGCTTCCATGAGCCGGCACGCACGTTGGTAGAGCGCCGACAAGGTCACCCGGTCGTCGGCGCGCCAGCACTTCGCTGCCGTCAGCTCGTTCGGCACTGCTTTGTGGGCCGGCTTCACCACGACGGGGAAACGCTCGACGTGGCTCAGCTGCTCGGCACTCCCGGGAAACATCGTCGCCGGCTGCGCGATCCCGGCCCGTGCTGCCACCTCGTGCATGACCCGTTTGTCGTAGGCCGCCTCCAGGACGTCCCACGGCGGGACCGTAAGGACCAGGTGCTCGGAGAGCGCCGGATGCAGGCGCGCGATCGTCGCCGCATCCTCGTCGTCCGTCGCGATCAGCGCCCATCCGGACAGCTGGTTGAGCTCGACGATTCGCAGCAGCTCGTCGTGCCGATCGGCATCGTCCCCCCCGCGGCCAGCGGGTCGCGCCCACCGTGAAGCGAGAGTACCGCGCAACCGAGTGTTCGTCGGTCTGCAGCACCCAGACGGGAACGCCGTGACGGCCCAGGCTCCTGACCACTGCGAGCGCCCTGTAAGACGCCCCGGCGACGATCGCGCCCGGACAGCTCGTCATGCTTCGATGTCGATTCGGTCTCCGACGAGCACCGCGTGCGCCACCGTCACGGAAGCAGGAAGCCCGGAAGGAATCCGCCCGGCGAGATCCCGCTCGAGTGTGGCGCGCAGCCGCCACCACGCAGCCACCTCGCGCGGCAGCGCGTGCCAGCCACCTGCCTGGCCGGTCAGGTGCTCGAGCAGCTGGGCGTACACGTCGAGTCGGTGTGCGTCCGTGTAGTCCGGATGCACGAGGACGTTGACGAGCCCGCGATGCTTCACGAGCCAATCAGCCTTGGAGATCCAGATGTCCGACGTCCGCTGCTCGAGGATCTCGAAGAGCGTGTGGTCCTGCAGGAGCGTGATCGGTAGCTCGACCAGGTCGTGCAGGAAGAAGGGCAGGATCGAGCAGCAGCCGCCGGGTTGCGGCTCGAACGGGTCCGTGTCGGGGAACGAGCTGTCATAGAGACAGCCGAGCTCGTGCATCCACTCGGCCTTGCGGTGGGTGGCGGGCGAGCGAAAGCCCACCACCTCCCACTCGCGCATGTAACGGTGGATGCCGGGCAGCTGCGACTCGAAGCTGGCCCGGTCGCGGAAGAGAGTCCCCCCTGTGCGTGAGACCGTGCAGTCCGACCTCACCTCCCGCGGCGCGGATCAGCTCGAAGGTCCCCAGCGGGATCTCGTAGTCCTCCGCAACGAAGTACCACGCGGAGACGAGCCCGTGCCGGCGCTCGACCTCGAGGACCCGTGCGACGTTCGAGAGGCCGACGGGGCCCTCGACGTCGTGGGTGAGTACGAAGCCGAACCGCTTCGAGTCGGGCCAGAAGTTGAGGAACGGGATGCGGTCGGCTCCACGCCGCTCCATCTCCGCGCGAAAGAGCTCCTCTTGGAGGCGCACCAACGAGTCCTCGACCGGCCACGCGGGAAACCCGCGCGTCGACCGTCGTCGCCCGTGACGACGGCGGACAGCGAGTTGCACGCGACGCGGGATGAACGGCTTGAGTGCGTAGTAGGCGTCGAGCCACCGCGAACGCGGCTTCGTCACGTCGTGTGCGCCGTCGAGAAATCCTGTTGCGTCGAAGAGCGGCTCGGCTTCGTGCGGCCCCTCCGCCGCCGCAGCGGTCACAGCTCCTCGCCAACGGGCGCAAGACCCGGAGCAGCAGGCGCCCGTGACCCAGCGACCTGTTGGGCGAGGGACGCGGCGCCGAACCAGCTGCCGCACACGAACCGCATGACAGGGCCGAAGCTCCAGGCTGCCGGGGCCCCCACGAAGTGGAGGCCGTGAACGCTGGACTCCATCCCGCTCCGCAGGACCGGATACCCGTTGACCTGCACGACACGACGGGTCAACGACTCCGGCAAGAAGCCGTACTTCGACACGTCCACCCGGTAGCCGGTGCCGAACATGACGTGGTCGACCACCCGGCTCGTCCCACGGTTGAAGCGGACGTCCACGCGGTCGCCGTGGGCGTGCGCTGCCACGACCGTCCGATCCACGTGGATGGGCACGTCCGTGAGGCGCGGTCGCAGCCAGTCCGCACCAGCGGGACGGATCGCACGGTAGGCCATGCGGTCCTGGACGGGGCGGGGGAGGCGACGGAACAGGTTCGGCACCGAGACGATGCGCGAGATTCCCATAGGACCCACGTCTGTGGGGGCGTACGCCAAGGGCTCGAACCTGCCGAGCTTCTGGTGGTACTTCGCGCCGTGCAGCCAGTTGATCCTGGGCGCGCGTGCGAAGACCTCGACGGACGCGCCGGCCTCACGCATCAGGGCGGCACACTCCAAAGCGCTCTGGCCCCCGCCGACCACCAGGACCTGCTTGCCCGAGAAGCGGCTGAAGTCTCGGTGGTCTGCAGTGTGCGAAAGGAGCTCAGGGGGGCAGCGAAGCGACCACCTCGGGCCGGTTGACGAAGGGCGCAATGCCGGCCGCCACGACCACCTTGTGGGCAGCGACGCGGTCGCCGTCCGCCAGCGCGACGACGAACCCTCGCGGCTCCTGCTCGACGCTCACGACACGGCGTCGGTCGACGTCCGGTGCTACCGTCGCGTGCACCCACATGCCGTAGTCGATGAAGCTGTCCAGCGGGACGGGACGCTGTACGTCGGTGCCGGTGGACTCGCAGTAGCTCGTCAGGGACAGAGGTCCCACGTGTTCCGCGATGCTCGTGGCCGTCCAGTTGGACCGGAGCAGCATCCCTGTGGGCATCGTTCGCCAGAAGCCCATCGGCTCACCGAACGTCAGGACCTCTGCGCCTGCTCGCTTGAGGTGAGCGGTGGCCGCGAGCCCGTGCGGTCCGGCACCGATGACGACGACCTGTGTGTGGTCCATCCGGGATTTCCAATGTTCGTCAGGGGGTTACACAGGCCAAGTTTGCTTGCGGTTCTGCGATCGGTCACGGATGCGCAGGCAATGCGCACGGAATTGGCGACAGTGGGTGGGCGGAGGTGAGCCGAACGAGCCATATAGCCCTCAGACAGAGGTGGTCCGGTCGAGACCCGCGGTCCGGCTTCCCGGACAGCCCGCGGAACTCCCTAACATCCACAAGATCCGAGATCTAGTCCGGCGCACCGGCGCGAGCGCGGGCGGTCAACCACGTGCCAAGCCCGGGTTACTTCCGGTCGGAATCTGCGGAGAGCCTGAGCATGGTGTTCGGCGCATCACCTCGAGGAATTGCGTGCCGAACAATTGACCACGACACGACTCGCGAGGAAACTCCGTTCTCGGAGGCGGCGCTTTTCGGCGCTTTCCGACCGGACTCCCCGGTGGTTTCAGGCGCCGCTGGCGTCGAAGAACCGAGCAGTGGACGGCGACCAGATCTCGGTCAGCTGAGCCTGCGCCTGGAACCACTCGTCGCGTCGGCACCGCCGCCGGTCCAGCCGCCCGTCGATGACGGTGAGCGCCTCGGGGTAGCGGCCGGCCTTCACCAGCGCGCATATCCGGGTCTCCTCGACGACCTCGCGCTGGGCGTCGCTGCCGCCCACCCGGCCCAGCTGCGGCGCCAGCGCGGCGATCGCGTCGGCGGCGCCCGACGGGTCGCCGAGCACCAGGCGGCGCAGCGCCCGGGCCAGCGGGGCGGTGACCTCGACGTGGGTGGGGTCGGTGCGAGCCGCGCAGGACCGCGCGAGCGTCGCCAGTCCCTCGGCGTCCTCGGCGGCGCACAGCACGACCGCGGCGTGCATCGCCATGAACGGCGACTGGGGCGAGGCGAGCAGCGCGGAGTCGACGACCGCGAGCACCTCCTCGATCCTCGGCACCGCGGTGCTGCCCGGCGTCAGGGCCCAGCGCCACAGCAGCGAGCCGCTGTCCACGAGGTTGCGGCACCCCAGGCCGGGCTGCGGCCGGAGCTGTGCGTCGTACCGCAGGCGGACGGCGTCCAGGTCGCCCATCGACAGCTCGTGCATGGCCGCGTGCCAGGAGAAGTGGCACAGGCTGTCGGCCTGCGCACCAGCGCCGGTGATCCAGCCGTCCATCCAGGCCAGGCCGCCGGTGTGGTCGCCGGTCTCGTAATGCGCGTGCGCCCGGGCGTGCGCCGAGTGGCCGGCGCCGGGCTCGACGTCGAGCGAGAGGCAGGACAGCTCCATGGCCTCGTCGAAGCGGCCCTGCTCCTGCCGCATGAACGCGAGCAGGCCGGTGAACCACCAGTCGTCGCCGTAGGCGGGGGCGCACCGCTCGACGATCTCCCAGGCGTCCCGGGGAACGGTCGTGACCCCGGCGAAGGCGATCGTCGGGACCGCGACCGAGAGCAGCAGGGCGTCGGTGGGGTGCCGGCGCAGGTGCCGGACCAGCGGCCCGGAGTCGCCGCCGACGTGCCGGGCGACCGCCTCGACGTGGCTGCGCTCACGCTCCGTGCTGCGGCGGGCGTGCAGCCGGGCGTCCCGCAACCGGGCCTCGATGTCGACGGGGGCGCAGAGCTCGTGGCCGAGCAGGGCCAGGGCCGCGTGGCCGAGCGCGAAGGTCGGGTCCAGGGCGACGGCGGCCGCGACCGCGTGCAGCGCGCCCTCCTCGAGCCGGAGCAGGTTGCCCACGCCTCGGTTGTAGGCCGCAACCGCTTCCACCCCGCCGGTGAGCGGAAGGCCGTACCGGTCCACACATCCCATGTAAGAACACTAAACAACTAGGGTTAGAACTCCAAGCCCGCCACTCCGCGGGATCGTCTCGCTTTCTGAGACGCCGAGGCGGGCGACGCGCAAAATTTTTCGGTGTTTCCCGTTTGTTACCACCGCGGTCGTCGCCTGGTCGCCCTGCGTTTTCACGCCTGAAGGTCGGATGATTCGTGTAGATCCTCCGACCCGCGCGGTTGCGGCGGTCCGGACCGGTTCGACCCGCTCGGCGGCATTCCGGGGACCGTGCGCCCTGTCGGCTAGCCAGTTTTGACTATGGCGGGGGCTCGCGGCCGATCCCAAGGATGGTTGCTCAGCACCGGGATCCGTCCCGGTGACAAGCAAAGCGGCCCGGGGAGCAGACGCCGTTTTTGGGGGAGGCCCGGGGGGGGCATCCATCAGAGTCAGCGCCGGGTACGTGCGGGAACTCGACTCCACGCACGCACCCGGCCACGTCGTTCCAACTCCTCCACGGTGAGTCCCTGCGGTCGCGCTCTTCCCGGAGGCGTTACATGGAGACACAGCGGCAAGATGTGGAACCCGCGGACATCATCATTCCCCAAGACCTCCTGCCTGCGCAGCCCAACGGTCACAGGGTGGTCCCCGGGGTCAACGGCGGGGAACGGGCCACGACCGGCGCCACGGCGCCCTCGCCGCTGCACCCCGTCCCCTCGGACCAGCGGGTCGGGCTGCGCGTCAGCGTGGTGATCCCGACCCTCAACGAGGTCGGCAACATCGCGGCGGTGCTGGAGCAGATGCGCCGGTTCGACGACATCATCATCGTCGACGGGTTCTCCCAGGACGGCACCGTCGAGAAGGCCCGCTCGGTGCGACCGGACGTCCGGGTCGTCGAACGGCCGCCCCGCGGGAAGGGCGACGCCCTGCGGGCCGGCTTCGAGGCGGCGACCGGCGACGTCATCGTGATGATGGACGCCGACGGGAGCATGGACCCCGGAGAGGCCGACGTCTTCGTCGCGATGCTCAACGTGGGCTTCGACCTGGTGAAGGGCTCCCGGCTCGCCTGCGGCGGTGGGTCCCACGACCTGACCACCGTGCGCTGGCTGGGCAACCGGGCGCTGTGCGGGCTGGCCAACGCGTTGTTCCACACGCAGTGGACCGACCTCTGCTACGGGTACGTCGCCTTCCGGCGTTCGGCCCTGCCGCGGCTCGCGCTGACCGCGAACGGGTTCGAGATCGAGTCCCAGATCCTCAGCCACGCCGCACTGGCCGGCCTGCGGATCGCGGAGATCCCGAGCGTGGAGTTCCCGCGGATCACCGGTGACTCGCACCTCAACGCCCGCAAGGACGGCACCCGCGTCCTGAAGGAGATCCTCACCGCGCGCTTCTCGCCCCGGGCCCGGCGCTCCGCCGTCGCCCTCCGACCGATGATCCCCGTCGAGTAGGCGGGAACTGGGGGATGTTCGACATGCATCGCACACACGTCCTGCGACGCGGCATCGCCGCGCTGACCACGCTGCTGCTGGCCGCGAGCGGCATCAGCCTGGTGGCTACGAAGGCCTCGGCCGCCGTCGACGTCGGCTACGTCGGTCCGTCGTACGCCGGAACCACCCAGCAACCGAACGCGCCGACGGCGGAGAAGCCGCAGAGCAAGCTGTGGTATGCCCAGGACAAGTGGTGGGGGGCGATGTGGGACACCGCGTCCAACGACTACGTCGTGTGGGGCTACGACTGGACCAAGCACGAGTGGGCCAAGACCCCCACGGTGCTCGAGACCCGCACCCGGGTGGACATGGACGTCCTGTGGGACGGAACCCACCTGTATGTCGTGTCCACCCCCAAGACCAGCGGACCGAATCCCCCGGCCGACACCACCACGCTGTTGCGGCGATTCTCCTTCGACGCGGTCAAAGGGTCATGGATCTCCGACGGGACACCGGTCCAGCTCGCCTCCGGCCTGAGCTACTCGCCGGTGATCGACAAGGACAGCACGGGCACGCTCTGGGTGACCTACACGACCGGCGTCCCGGGCGTCGACCCGGTGCACGACCCGACCGCCGACACGACGCGCGCCGCCAGGGTGATGATCACGCACTCGCAGCCCACCGACGACCGGGCCTGGGTGGCGCCCTACCAGCTGCCGACCCCCGACGACTCCTCGACCGTCACCTTCGACCCAGCCAAGGACCCCGGAGGGCAGCCGTCGAGCGACATCGCCGCAGTCGTCTCCTTCGACGGCAACAAGGTGGGTGTGCTGTGGAGCAACCAGCGCACGCAGAAGGTGCACTGGGCGACCCACGTCGACGGCGACCCCGACCAGACCTGGGCCACGAGCGTGGCGTACGACAATCCTCAGGGGTCCGACGACCACCTCAACATCAAGTCGGTCGCCGGCGGCAACGCCGGCCGCGTCTTCGCGGTCGCGAAGACCTCCCACACGGGGGCGACCGATCCGCTGATCAACCTGCTCTACCTCGACCTCCAGGGCAACTGGAGCGCTCGGCCGTTCGCCACCGTCGCCGACAACGTCACCCGGGCCAGCGTGGTCATCGACTCGGACCACCACGACCTGTACGTCTTCGCGGCCGGTCCCTGCTGCGCCGGCGGCACGATCTACTACAAGAAGACCCCACTGGCCAACCCGACGTTCGGATCCGGCCCAGGCACCCCGTTCATCTTCAGCAACGCGAACCCCGAAGCGAACAACGTCACGACGACCAAGCAGACGGTCACCTCAGCCTCGGGCCTGCTGGCCCTGGCAGGTGACGACCAGACCCGCACCTACCTCTACAACCAGCTCGAGCTCGGCACGGGCACGACGATCTCCACCAAACCCGCGGCCTCGGTGGCGACGGGGGACGCCACGTTCGAGTTCACGGCCACCGAGCCGGGTGCCACGTTCCTGTGCTCGCTCGACGGCGCGGTCCCAGCGGCTTGCACCTCTCCTCAGAGCTACACCGGGCTCACGAACGGCAACCACACGTTCTCCGTGCGGGGCGTCGGGGCGGCCGGGGCGCAGGACGGGACCCCCGTGACGTACACCTGGAACGTCGCCGTGCCGGCCGGTGACACGGTCGCGCCGAGCACGGGGATCTCGCTGCGGCCGAAGGCCGTGAGCACGGCGCGCGAGGCGGCGTTCACGCTGGTCTCCGACGAGGCCGGCTCGACCTTCCGGTGCTCGCTCGACGGCAAGCCCGCCGTGGTCTGCACGTCGCCGGTGGTCTACCGCGGCCTCGCGGACGGCGACCACACGTTCGCGGCGGCCGCCGTGGACGCGGCCGGCAACGCCGACGCCACGCCGGACGTGTACTCCTGGAAGATCACCCCGTGGTTCTTCGACGGCTTCTCGTCGAAGAACTTCACGCACGGCGGCTGGCTGGCGCGGCACTCCCGCACCGGCAGCACCGCCGTCGTCAAGAACGCGGTGTACCCCGGTGACACCGGCGCCCGGATCCGCAGCGTGGCCCGCCGCGGCTCCACGGCATCGATCACCAAGCGGCTCCCGGCCGCGAGCAGCACCCTGGGCTTCTCCTGGGTGGGCCGCGTCGGCCGCCCGGGACTGCGCGGCCAGACCGTCGACGTGGCCAGCCTGCGCAACGCCGCCGGGAAGGTGGTGCTCAGCGTGGAGCGCGTCTCCTCGAACGGCAAGCTGCGGGTCCGGCTCCCGGGCGGCGTCACCCCGGCGGTGAAGGGGCCGGCGGTGGCCCAGCGTGCCCGGTTCATGCTGGACGTGACCGTCAACCCACGGGGCAAGGACGCCTGGGCGTTGTCGGTGGACGGTCGCACCGTGCTGAAGCGGAGCGCGTCGAACCTCGGCAGCTCCGGACTGCGCAGCCTGCGGTTCGGCAGCGTCGCCGGGGGCCGGAGCCTCGACTACCGCGTCGACAGCGTGAAGGTGTGGCAATGAGCCGGATCTCCACCAGCGTGGTGGTCTGCGCATGGACCGTGGACCGCTGGTCCCAGATGGTCGCCGCGCTGGCGTCCGCGCTGGACCAGCGGCCCGGGCCGGACCAGGTGGTCCTGGTGGTCGACCACAGCGACGAGCTGCTGTCCCGGTCGGCCGCCTCGCTGGACCCGCGGGTCCAGGTGATAGCCAGCACGGGGTCCCGGGGGCTGTCCGGTGCCAGGAACACCGGCGTCGCCGCCGCCACCGGGGAGGTGGTGCTGTTCCTCGACGACGACGCCGAGGCGCACCCCGGTTGGCTGGCCGGCCACGTCCGGCACTACGAGGACCCCTCGGTCCTCGGCGTCGGAGGGCTGGTCGTCCCCGCGTGGGCCGACCGGCGCCCGACCTGGTTCCCGCCGGAGTTCGGCTGGGTGGTCGGCTGCTCGTACGTCGGCCAGCCCACCGCCACCGCCGAGATCCGCAACCCGATCGGGGCGAACATGTCCTTCCGCCGGGACGCGGTGCGGACCGTCGGCGGCTTCTCGGAGTCGATGGGCCGGATCGGGGCCGGTGGGCAGGGCTGCGAGGAGACCGAGATCAGCCTCCGGCTGGCCCGGGCCTTCCCGCAGGGCCGGATCCTCTTCGAGCCTGCCGCCGGCGCGCACCACCACGTCGCCGCGGAGCGCGGCACCTGGACCTACTTCCGCCGGCGCTGCTTCGCCGAAGGGCGCAGCAAGGCCACCATGCGCCGGCTGGAGGGCTCGCGGGCCGCGCTGGGCGCGGAGCGCGACTACGTGCGCAGGACCCTGCCGCGCGGGCTGCGCACCCACCCCGCACGGGCCTTCGCGGTCGCCGCGGGTCTCGCCCTCACGAGTGCCGGGTTCGTCGTGGAGACGAGCCGCCGGCACCCCACGAGTCTCGATCACGAACAGGGGACATCCATGAGGCACGAGACGGCACCGCCCGACCGGTGGCTGCACTTCGACCTGCACGGGCTGCTCGGCATCCGTGTCGAGCGGGACGCCCCCGCGGCCGCCCAGCTGCGCATGATGCTGGCCTGCTTCGCCAGCGACACCGAGGTCCCGGCCGACATCGTCGTCTCCCGTGAGTTCGAGGACGTCGGGGTCACCTGCCAGCTCGAGGACGAGCTGAACTACTCCCCGCACAGCGTGGAGCTCGTCCAGGACCGGGTCCAGGTCGTCCGGGACGGGGACCAGGTCCGCATCCACGGCGACGGCGAGCTGCTCACCACGCTCGTGCCGCTGCTGGACCGGGCGATGGTCGGGCGCGGCGCGGGCATGATCCACGCCGCCACCGTGGCGTACCGCGGCTACGCGATCGCGCTGCCGGCCGGTGGCGGGACCGGCAAGACCAGCAGCATCGCCAAGCTGATGCGCCGGGACGGCTACTCCTTCCATGGGCGACGACTGGGCCTTCCTGGGCGACGACCGGACGCTGCTCGGCTACGCCAAGCCGATGTTCATCAGGTCGCACCACCGGACGATCTACCCGCACCTGTTCCAGGGCGTCCGCAAGCCGATGGTGCCGACGGTGCTCTCCCGCCCGCTCGGCCGGCTGAGCACGGCCGTGCACCCGCACATCATCCGGTACCCCCAGCTGGCCGACCTCGCCCGGCGCTGGTCGCCCGAGCACCGGATGGTCGACGCCGCCCTCGCGCTGCCGGGGGTACCGGTGACGACGCACGCCCCGCTGCTGGCCTCGATCTACGTCGAGCGGCACTCCGGGCCGACGGTCGAGCTGACCGAGGTCACGCGGGACTGGATGGTCGACCGGGTGATGGGCAACTTCCACCTCGAGATGCCCGGCTTCTCCCAGACCCTGGTGACCGCCCTGGCCGCGACGTCGATGACGTCGTGGCGGGACCTGGTCACGGCGAAGAGCGACGTGCTGGCCAAGGGCCTGGACGGGCTGCCGTGCTACCTGCTGCAGGTCCCGAGCCGGCTGTCGGCCGACCAGGCCTCCGACGAGGTCGTCACCGTCCTGGACGAGCTGGTGCCGTCCTTGCTCGACGCCGAGGCGAGCGCCGCCTCATGAGCCGGGCCGTCCCCACCGCCGCCGGCATCACCGCCGTCGTACCGGTGCGCAACGCCGAGGCGCTGGTGGGCCCCTGCCTCGAGTCGCTGCGCCGCAACGGCGTGACCCGGGTGGTGGTGGTCGACGGGCTGTCCACCGACTGCTCGCGGGAGGTGGCCCGGGCGCACGGCGCCACGGTGCTCAGCGACGAGGGCGGCGGCCTGCCGCTGGCCCGCACGCTCGGCGCCCAGGCGGCCGACACCCGGTGGGTGCTGATGGTCGACACCGACGTCGTGGTCCCGGACGGGGTCCTGGACCGGCTGCTCGAGGAGTACCACCTCGGCGGGTACGCCGCGCTGCAGGCGGGCCTGGAGAGCGTCTCGGGGCCCGGCTACTGGGGCCAGGCGCTGGCCTACCACCACCTGCACGGACGCAGCCGCTGGTGGTTCGGCCTGGTCGCCACCGTCATCGAGCGCGACCTGCTGCTGCGCACCGGCTTCGACCCCCGCTTCGAGTCCGGCGAGGACATCGAGCTGCGCTGGCGGCTGGAGTCGCAGGGGCACAAGGTCGGCGTCTCCCGCAGCGCCCTGGTCTCGCACCACTTCGCCGGCGACGACTTCGCCTTCGCCAAGGACCAGTTCCTGATGGACGGGACCGGCCTGGGCCTGATGGTGCGCAAGCACGGCTGGCGGGGGAGCCGGCTCTTCGCGCTGCCGGTGGCGGCGGCCGCACGCGGGGTGGCGCTGAGCGTCCGGGACCGGCAGCCGCAGTGGGCGCGGTACTTCGCGGCGTACTGCTGGTTCAACTACGTCGGCATGCGACGGGGGCTGGCCCGGTGAACGCGGGGACCGCCGACACGCTCGCCGCGGGGAACGCCCGGCTCTCGCTGCCGGCCCGCTCGGTCTGGCTGGTGTGCGCCAAGGGCGTGCAGATGGGCGGCGGCTTCCTGTTCTGGATCGTGGCCGCGCGGAGCGCGACGGTGCCCGACGTGGGCCTCGCCGTCGCCACCGTCTCCGCGGTGATGCTCTGCACCCAGCTGGGCATCCTCGGCGTGGGGTCGGCCGCGATCATCGCCCTGGGCGGTGGACGTCCGGTCCGGCAGGTGCTGGACAGCTCGTTCACCGTCGTCGTGGCGGCGAGCCTGCTGTGCGGCGCCGGCTACCTCGTGTTCGCCCGCGTGGGTGACTCGCCCGCCGCGGCGTCCGGCGTGCTGTTCGTGCTGCTGTTCCTGGTGGCGGCGAGCGCCGGGACCTGCGTGATCTGCCTGGACCAGGTCTCGATCGCCCTGCACCACACCGAGGGCGCCGCGCTCCGCTACGCGCTCGGCAGCGTCGTCGCGCTGTCCGCCGTCGGCGCGCTGGCCCTGGCGCCGGGTCGCGCCACTCCGTTCGAGCTGGTCGCCACGTGGACGCTGGGCTCGGTGGTGTCGGTGGCCGTGGGCACCTTCCAGCTGCGCCGCTGGGCCGGCTACCGGTTCCGCCCGAGCCTGAGCCGCCGTCCCGCCTGGATGCTGGTCCGCACCGGCGTGCCCAACCAGATGCTCACCCTCACCGAGCGGCTCTCCCCGGTCCTGGTGCCGCTGATCCTCGCGCACGTGGTGTCGCCGACGCAGGCGGCGTACTGGTACCCCGCCTGGATGATGGTCTGGGCCGCCTTCACCGCGCCGATCAGCGTCGGCATGGTGCAGTTCGCCGACATCGTGCGTCGTCCGCAGGACGCCGGGAGGATCGTCCTGCTCGGGCTCAAGTGGTCGCTGCTGCTCGGCGGCTGCCTGTGCCTGGTGCTGGTCGTCGCGGCCGGCCCGCTCCTCGGCCTGCTCGGCGGCGTGTACGCCGACGCGTCGACCGGCGCCCTGCGGGTGCTGACGCTCGGGCTGGCCCCGTTCGTCGTCCTGCAGGCCTACAACGCCTACTGCCGGGCCACCGCCCGGACCCGTGAGGCGACGCTGCTCGGGCTGCTGCTCCTCGTCGTGGTGTCCGTGGGCACCGCGGCGGTGGGGTCGCACGGCCCGCTCGCCGTAGCCGTGGTCTGGGTCTCCGCGACCGCGCTCGCGTCGGTCTTCGCCGGCACCCGCCTGTTGTCCGTGCTCCACCGAACCGAGGACGCCGTCCATGGCTGACACGTTGCTGACCCGTCCGACCACCGTCGTCGAGCAGATGATGCCGAGACAGCTGCGCGGGCGGGTGCCCGTCATCGTGCTCGCCGTCGCCGGAGCCGCTCTCGCGGTCTGGGGGGCGTCCACGGTGAACGCCCCGATCGCCAGCGACTACGGCCTCGTGGCCGTCCTGCCGGCGAGGTTCTGGGTCGGTGTCGCGGTCCTGAACGTCGCCGTCGCGATCCAGCTCGCCCGGCCCGTCGTACGACGCCCCGACATCGTGGTCACGCTCGGGCTGCTCGTCGTGGTGCTGTACGGCGCCGCCGCGATCGCCACGGGCACGCCCCGGACCGAGGTCGCCTGGCGGCACCTCGGCATCATGAAGGCGCTGCTGGGGACCGGCACCGTGAACCCCCTGATCGACGGCTACTTCAACTGGCCGGGGTTCTTCGCCGGTCTCGGGGCGCTCCTGCAGGTGACCCACCTGCCGCCGGTGGCGCTCGCCCTGGTGGCGCCGGTCCTGAACGGGCTGCTGTGGATGCTCGGCGTCTGCCTGGTGGTCCGCGCGCTCACCCCGCAGCCGCACCACATCTGGCTGGCGGCGTGGCTGTTCACGCTGTTCAACTGGATCGACCAGGACTACCTCTCGCCGCAGGCCTTCGCCTACTTCAGCTACCTGGTGGCGACGGGGCTGCTGCTGCACACCCTCGCCGCCCGGCCCGGCACCACCCTGCGCAGCGCGGTCTCCGAGCACGGCCTCCGGGAGGGCTGGTGGACCTGGTGGAGCTCACGCACCCCGGTCGAGCGCGACCCCCGGCGCCGGGTCGCGGGACTGTGGGTGGTCGTGCTGCTGTCGGTGGTGATCCTGGTCAGCCACCAGCTCACCCCGTTCTTCCTGCTCGGCACGGTGGCGCTGCTCACCGTCACCGGCCGGTGCTGGACGCCGCGGCTGCTCCCGGTGCTGGGCGCGCTGATCGTGATCTGGCTGACCACCGGAGCCTCGGCCTACCTCGGCGGCCACCCCGTGCTGTTCGTGCAGAGCGCCCACGAGGTGACCTCCGCGACGGTGCAGGACCGGATCCGCGGCACCGCCGGTCACCTGCACGTGATCGACGTGCGCTTCGCCATGACGCTCGGTGTGATGGCGCTCGCCGGCCTCGGCGTCCTGCGGCTGTGGCGGGCCGGCCACCGGGACTTCCGCCCGGTGATGCTGATGATCTTCCCGTTCCTGATGGTCCCGCTGCAGTCCTACGGCGGCGAGATGCTGATGCGGGCGACGCTGTTCGCGCTCCCGTTCGCGGCCTACTACGCGGCGGTGCCGTTCCTGCGCACCGAGCGCCGGAACGGCCGGGTGACCCGGCAGCAGGTGTCGGTGGTGGTGCTCGTGGTGGCGGCCCTCGGCAGCGTCGGCGTGATCGGGGCCCGCTACGGCAACGCCGGCTTCGACACCTTCACCGCCGACGAGATCGCCGGCACCCAGGCGCTCTACCGGCTCGCCACCCCGGGTGACGTCCTGGTCACGCCGGCCCACCCGACCCCGTGGAAGTACCGCGGGTACCTGGACCACGACTACGTGGTGCTCACCGAGCAGTGCGGCCCGAGCACCAGCTCCGACGACTGCTACCAGATGGTCGTGGACCGGGCGAAGGAGAGCACCGGCGGGGCGCTGCTGATGTTCACCCGCGCGACCAGCGAGGCGATGCGGATCCAGGGCGAGCAGCGGGACTGGTCGACCGACGGCCTGCAGAGCTCGGTCGCCCACGACCCGCTGGCGCGCCTGGTCTACAAGAACCGTGACGTCCAGATCTACCGCGTGCCGTCGACCGCCGAGATGGGGCAATGATGACGACCTCGACCACCCCACCGCCCGGCTCCGGGCTGCAGGAGGACCCCTCCGCCCAGGTGGACGCCCCCCGACCGTCGCCGGACCGTGGCGTCGTCGTCGCGGCGATCCTCGCGGTGGCGGTCCCGGTGCTCGGCGCCATCGACGTGCTCCGGCCGGTCGCGGGCGTGCTCGGCGTGCTGCTGCTCCTGGCCGGCCCTGGCTACTGCGTGGTGGTGGCGGCGGGGTTCCGCAACGTGGGCCTCCGGCTGGCGGTGACCTTCGCCGTCAGCCTCGGGACGGTCGTGCTGCTGGCCAGCACCCTGCTCTACCTCGGGCTGTGGAGCGTCTCCGCGTTCGCGTTCTGCTTCGGGACCGTCACGCTGCTGCTCGCCGCCACCGCCCTTCCCGCGCCTGGCCGGCGGCGGGCCGTTCGCCGGTTCGCGGTGCTCGCGGCCGGTCCGGTCGCCCTCGGCCTGGTGATCGGGCTGCTGCTCCCCGGCGGCGGCGCGGAGCCGGGACAGGCCGGGACGAGCCGTCCGGCGCCCCGGGCCGTCGGGCTGCCGCAGACGACCACGGCCCGGGTCTGGTCCGTGGGCACGCAGTGGTGGGGCCTCATGTGGGACCAGGGCTCCGGCAGCTACACGTTCCAGCGCCGTACGAGGGCCGGGGGGAGCTGGCAGTACGGCGGACTCACCCTCAAGGCTGCCCGCGGGGACGCGATCGACGTGGTGTGGACCGGCACCCGGCTCGTGGTCGTCGCGGCCGGCTCGGCCTCCGGAGACCGGCCACCCGCGCTGCGGGCGCTCACGTTCGTGCCCAGCGCCGACGGGTCGGGCTGGGTCCAGGACAGCGCGCCACCGGCCGCCCTCGCCACCGGCGAGACCACCGCGCCCAGCCTCGAGCGGGACGGCTCCGGCCGGTTCTGGGTCTCCTACGTCCAGGACGGCCGCGTCTGGCTCACCCACACCCTCGCCGTGGACGCCCGGACCTGGACCGCTCCGGTGCCGGTCTCCGCGCGTCCCACGGACCGGGTGAGCAGCGGGGACGCGACCGCGCTGGTCCGCCTCGGCGGGGGACAGCTGGGCCTGCTCTGGAGCGACGGCGCGGCCCGTCGGCTGTTCTGGGCCACCGGCTTCGCAGCAAGCGGCCGGCCGGCGGCACCCCAGGTCTCCCTGGTGCCTGTCCGTGGCCTCGACGCCGGCCCGGTCGCCCTCGAAGGCGTCACCGCCGACGGTGCGGGTCGCGTCTACGTGGTCGCGCGGGGCGGGCGGACCATAGTGAACGGTGCGGCCAGACCTCTGCGGGTGCTGCTCAGCCGGGACCAGCAGGACCGGTGGCGGGCCAGCCGGCTCCCCTTGTCCGACACGGTCACCGGCACGGCCCTCGCGACGGACGCCGGGACGCGGACGCTGTACGTCTTCGCCGCGAACACCTGCTGCCCCCGCGCCGCGACCGGCTACCTCACCACCAGCATGGACGACCCCGTCCCGACCGCGCCCTCGGTGAAGGTCACGCCGGTGTCGACCGGCGAGACCGGCCTGAACCGCGACCTGGTCCGGCTGACCGGGGGAGACCCGGCCGCCGCGCGGATGCTTCGCGACGACGTGCTCAGCCCGTTGCCCCCAGCGGCGTCCCCGCCCCCGGTGGCGTCGCGCTCGGGACAGGCCGCTGCGGAGCCCAGCCGCGCCTTCCGGGTGCGTGACCTCATCGTGGGGCTCGCCGTGCTGGCCACCGTGGCACTGATGGTGATGCTGCTCCGGGCCGAGACCGTCGCCGCCCGCCGGTCGACCGTGCGGGCCGCCGACGAACCGGCGGGAGGACGGCTCCGGGCCACGTCCTGGGTCGGGTTGACCCTGGTGGTGGTGTCCTGCGGCGTGCTGCTGCCGCGGCTGTGGGGACTGCTGACATGAGTTCCGCGCGGCGCCTCCTCAGCGACCCGCACCTCGCGCTGCGGCGCCGCAACCGATCCCCCCGGGTGGTGGCGGCCGACGATCTCCCGCCGACCCCGCTTGCCGCGTGGGCCGGCCGTGCGCAGGGACCGCTCCCGGTCCTGCGCGCGCTGTCGGCCGCCCCGTCCGGGGAACGACGGGCGAGACCTTAGGTCCCGCGCGACGGCCGCTCCGGCCGCCGTTGCGCCGCGGAGGTGCACTGACCGGTCGGTCCCTCCGCCGTGGGGGCGGGCAGCGCGCCGACGTCGCGGCCCCCGGCGACACCGTCGAGTGCGCTGCCGCGTCCGCCCCGGTCCTGCCGACCGGGCTCAGCGGGGTTCGTGCCGGCCGTAGTCGTCCGCGAGCCGGACGATGTCGTCCTCGCCGAGGTAGGTCCCGGTCTGCACCTCCACGAGGTGCAGCAGTCCCGGGCCCGGGTTCCCCAGCCGGTGCGGGCAGCCCACGGGTACGTCGACCGACATCGTCTCGGTCAGCAGCAGGCTCTCCTCGCCGCGGACCACGTCCGCGACCCCGCTGATCACCACCCAGTGCTCCGCGCGCTGCTGGTGGGTCTGCAGGGACAGCGTGTGCCCGGGCTTCACGGTGATGTGCTTGACCTGGTACCCGGGGCCGGAGTCGACCGACTCGTAGCTGCCCCACGGCCGGTAGACCACCCGGTGGCTGGACGCCTCGATGCGGCCGCGCTCCTTGAGCTTCTGCACGACCTCCCGGACCTGCTGGTCGTGGCTCCGGTCGGCGACCAGCACCACGTCGGAGGTGGCCACCACGATGGTGTCCTCGAGCCCGACGGTGGCCAGCAGCACCCCGTCGGCGCGGAGGTAGCAGCCGCTGCTGCCGTCGGCGATCACGTCGCCGAGGACCACGTTGCCCGACTGGTCCTGGTCGCCCATCTGCCACAGGCCCGACCAGCTGCCGACGTCGTTCCAGCCGAAGTCGGCGTTGACGACGGCCGCCCGGTCTGTGTGCTCCATCACCGCGTGGTCCACCGAGACCGTCGGCGACCGCGTGAACTCCCGGTCGTCGAGGCGGACGAAGTCCAGGTCGACCCGCGCGGTCCGCAGGGCCCCGGTGACCGCCTCCAGGACGTCGGGCCGCAACCGCTCGAGCTCCTCGAGGAACAGCCGGGGCGGGAACACGTACATCCCGCTGTTCCAGCTCCAGTCGCCGGCGGCCACCAGGTCGCGGGCGAAGGCGCGGGAGGGCTTCTCCACGAAGTCCTTGACCTCGAAGGCGGCGTCGTGTCCGGCGAGCCCCACCCCGGAGCGGATGTAGCCGAACCCGGTCTCGGGACGCGTCGCGGGCACCCCGAAGGCGACGAGGTGCCCCTCGGCGGCCACCCCGGCTGCGGCCCGTACGGTGTTTGCGAAGGCAGCCGGGTCGCCGACCGCGTGGTCGGAGGGCAGCACGAGCATCACGGCGTCGCGGTCGTCGGCCGCGACCAGCCGGGCGGCCACGGCGATCGGGGGAGCGGTGCCCCGGCCGACCGGCTCGAGGACGATCGCACGCGGCTCGATGCCGAGCTCCCGCATCTGCTGCGCCACGGCGAAGCGGTGCTCCTCCCCGCACATCAGCAGGGGCGCGGCGAACTCGTGGCCCTGGACCCGCCAGGCGGTCTGCTGCAGCAGGCTGACCTCGGCGAGCAGGGGGGAGGAGCTGCTTGGGGAAGAGCTCCCGGGACATCGGCCACAACCCGGTGCCCGTCCCCCCGGACAGGATGACGGGCACGACGCGGACGTCGGTGTTCATGGCTCCCCCCTGAGCGGTGGCGAGACGATCGGCTCCACCGTAGACCGGGCCGGCGGGGGCGCCCATCCCCACAGATGACCAGGTTTCGCCCGCCCGGTCGGGTGTCGGGTCTCGCCCGTAGGCTTGGGACGTGGCCGACCCGTCGACGTACCGCCCGGCTCCCGGGTCCATCCCCACCTCTCCGGGGGTCTACCGGTTCCGGGACGAGAACCGCCGCGTGGTCTACGTCGGCAAGGCGAAGAACCTGCGCTCGCGGCTCACGTCGTACTTCCAGGACATCGTCAACCTGCACCCGCGCACCGCCACCATGGTGACCAGCGCGGCCAGCGTCGAGTGGACCGTGGTCAACACCGAGGTCGAGGCGCTCCAGCTGGAGTACTCCTGGATCAAGGAGTACGACCCGCGCTTCAACGTGAAGTACCGCGACGACAAGTCCTACCCCTGGCTGGCGGTGACCCTCAACGAGGAGTACCCCCGGGTGATGGTCGGCCGCGGCGCCAAGAAGCGCGGCGTCCGCTACTTCGGTCCCTACTCGCACGCCTGGGCGATCCGGGAGACCGTCGACCTGCTGCTCCGGGTGTTCCCGATGCGCTCGTGCAGCAACGGGGTGTTCAAGCGGTCCGAGCAGATCGGCCGGCCCTGCCTGCTCGGCTACATCGGCAAGTGCTCCGCGCCCTGCGTCGGCCGGGTGAGCCCGGAGGAGCACCGCGCGATCGTCGACGACTTCTGCGACTTCATGGGCGGCCAGACCGCCGGCTTCGTCAAGCGCCTGGAGAAGGAGATGTACGCCGCCTCCACCGCCCAGGACTACGAGAAGGCCGCCCGGCTCCGCGACGACATCGGCGCCCTGAACCGCGCGATGGAGAAGCAGCAGGTGGTCCTCGGGGACGGCACGGACGCCGACGTGGTCGCGCTGGCCGAGGACCCGCTCGAGGTCGCGGTGCAGATCTTCTACGTGCGCGGCGGCCGGATCCGCGGGCAGCGCGGCTGGGTGGCCGACAAGGTCGACGACGCCGACACCGCCGGCCTGGTCGAGCGCTTCCTCCTCCAGCTGTACGACGGGGAGCTCGGCGACTCGATCCCGCGCGAGGTGCTGGTCCCCGCGCTCCCCGAGGACACCCCGGCCCTGGAGGACTGGCTCAGCGACCTCCGCGGTGGCGCACGGGTCTCCCTCAAGGTCCCGCAGCGCGGCGACAAGAAGGCGCTGCAGGAGACCGTCGGCCGCAACGCGCTCCAGGCACTCGGCCTGCACAAGACCAAGCGGGCCAGCGACCTGACCACCCGCAACCGGGCCCTGGAGGAGATCCAGCTGGCCCTCGACCTGCCGACGGCGCCGCTGCGCGTGGAGTGCTACGACATCTCGAACCTGCAGGGCACCGAGGTGGTCGCCTCGATGGTGGTGTTCGAGGACGGGCTGGCCCGCAAGAGCGAGTACCGCCGCTTCGTGATCAAGGGCGTCGAGGGGCAGAACGACGTCGCCTCGATGCACGAGGTGATCACCCGGCGGTTCCGCCGGCTGCTCGACGAGCGGGTGGAGAGCGGGGAGCTCGCGGGGGACCAGGGCACGGCGGACGACCCGCAGGACGGCCCGCTGCTGATCGACCCCGACACCGGCCGGCCGAAGAAGTTCGCCTACGTCCCGGGCCTCGTGGTCGTGGACGGCGGCCCGCCGCAGGTGGCCGCCGCGCAGCGCGCGCTCGACGAGCTCGGCATCGACGACGTGCCCGTGTGCGGCCTCGCGAAGCGTCTCGAGGAGGTCTGGCTGCCCAGCCAGGAGGACCCGGTGATCCTGCCGCGGACCAGCGAGGGCCTCTACCTCCTCCAGCGGATCCGCGACGAGGCGCACCGCTTCGCGATCACCCACCACCGCTCCCGCCGGTCCAAGACCATGGTCGAGAGCGTGCTCGACGACGTGCCGGGCCTGGGCGAGGTGCGCCGCAAGAGCCTCCTCAAGCGGTTCGGCTCGCTGAAGAAGCTCCGGGCTGCCACAGTGGAGGAGATCGCGGAGGTTCCGGGCATCGGGGCCCGGACCGCCGAGGCGATCGCGTCCGCGCTGGCCGAGACCAAGGGCCGCGCGGCGGTGAGCGTGAACACCGCGACCGGAGAGATCGAGGAGTCCTGATGGCAGACGTCGACGCGTCCGGGAGGCTGGTCGAGGACCCCGACCACCGGGGCGAGGTGGTGGTGGTCACCGGGATGACCGGTGCCGGCCGCAGCACCGCCGCCAAGGAGCTCGAGGACCTCGGCTACTTCGTGGTCGACAACCTGCCGCCGCAGCTGGTCGCCGACGTGGTCCGGCTGGTCGACGAGACCCGCGGCCCGCTCCAGCCGGTGGCCGTCGTGGTCGACGTACGCTCCGGGTCGTTCTTCGCCGGGCTGCAGGAGGTCATCGCGCGCGGCTCCACCGGCCGGCGCACGACGCTGCTGTTCCTCGAGGCCACCGACGACGTGCTGGTGCGCCGCCAGGAGGCCGCGCGCCGGCCGCACCCGCTGCAGGAGGGCGGCCGGCTGCTCGACGGCCTGCGGCGCGAGCGCACCGCGCTCGACGACCTGCGCGCCGACGCCGACCTGGTGATCGACACCACCGGACTCAACGTGCACCAGCTCACCGACAAGGTGGCGCGGGCCTTCGGCACCGAGCAGACCACCTCGCTCAAGGCGACGATCGTCAGCTTCGGCTTCAAGTACGGCATCCCGGTCGACGCCGACCTGGTCGCCGACATGCGCTTCCTGCCCAACCCGCACTGGGTGCCCGAGCTGCGTCCGCTCTCGGGGCGCGACGCCTCGGTGGCCGCCTACGTCCTGGAGCGCAAGGGCGCCCAGGAGTTCCTGGACCAGTACGTCCCGCTGCTGCAGACCGTCGCCGAGGGCTACCTCGTCGAGGGCAAGCGGTTCATGACGGTCGCGGTCGGCTGCACCGGCGGCAAGCACCGCAGCGTCGCGATGACCGAGGAGATCGCCGACCGGCTGTCCGCCGCGGGCATGGACGCGCGGGCGATGCACCGCGACCTGGGACGGGAGTGACGATGTCCCAGGCCGCGCAGGGCGACGCCCTGGACCTCCGGGTCGTTGCCCTCGGGGGCGGGCACGGCCTGTCCGCGTCCCTGGCCGCGCTGCGGCACGTCGTCAAGGACCTCACGGCGGTCGTCACGGTCGCCGACAACGGCGGGTCGTCGGGCCGGCTGCGCCGCGAGTTCGGCGTGCTGCCCCCCGGCGACCTGCGGCAGGCCCTCTCGGCGCTGTGCGGCGACGACGACTGGGGCCGCACCTGGGCCCGGGTGCTCCAGCACCGGTTCGCCAGCGACGGCGAGATGGACAACCACGCGGTCGGCAACCTGCTGATCGTCACGCTGTGGCAGCTGCTCGGCGACCACGTCGGCGCGCTGGACTGGGTCGGCCGGCTGCTGGGCGCCCAGGGCCGGGTGCTGCCGATGGCGGTGACCCCGCTCGACATCGTCGCGCAGGTCCGCGGGGCCGACCCGGCCGACCGCGACGCGCTCACCACCGTCCGCGGCCAGGTCCAGGTCGCCTCCACCGACGGCCAGGTCACCGAGGTGCACCTTGAGCCCGCCGACCCGCCGGCCTGCGTCGAGGCGATCGCGGCGATCCACGACGCGGACTGGGTGGTGCTCGGCCCGGGCTCCTGGTTCACCAGCGTGATCCCGCACCTCCTGCTGCCGGAGCTCCGCCGGGCCCTGGTGGGCTCCACGGCGCGCAAGGTGGTGACCCTCAACCTGGAGCCCCAGGCGGGGGAGACCGACGGGTTCTCGCCCGAGACGCACCTTGAGGTGCTCGCCGAGCACGCCCCCGACCTGCGCCTCGACGTGGTGCTCGCCGACCAGGGCTCGGTGGTCGACCACGACCAGCTCGAGGCGGTGGCGCGGTCGTTGGGCGCCCGTCTGGTGGTCGCCGACCTCGCCGTCGGGGACGGCACCCCGCGTCACGACCCTGTCAAGCTGGCCGATGCCTATGCGGGCTTTCTCGGACAGGCATAAGGTTGCCCCCGGTCCAGCCCGCGCAGACGGTGTGAGGCGGACTTCGGGGAAGGTCGACGACGTGGCAGGATCGGACGCATGGCGATGACGGCACAGGTGAAGGCGGAGCTGGCCAGCACGCAGGTGACCAAGGCCTGTTGCCGCAAGTCGGAGGTCTCCTCGATGCTGAGGTTCGCCGGCGGACTGCACATCGTGAGCGGCCGGATCGTGGTGGAGGCCGAGCTGGACACCGGCGCCGCTGCCCGTCGGCTGCGCCGCGACATCGCCGAGATCTACGGCCACCCCTCCGACGTCGTGATGGTGTCGGGCAACGGCATCCGCAAGGGCAGCCGGTACGTCGTCCGGGTCGTCCGGGACGGCGAGGCGCTCGCGCGTCAGACCGGGCTGCTCGACGGTCGCGGCCGTCCCGTGCGGGGCCTGCCGCCCCAGGTGGTCTCCGGCGCCGGCTGCGACGCGGTCGCCGCGTGGCGCGGGGCGTTCCTGGCCCACGGCTCGCTCACCGAGCCCGGTCGCTCCTCCGCGCTGGAGGTCACCTGCCCCGGTCCCGAGGCCGCGCTCGCGCTGGTCGGCGCGGCCCGCCGGCTCGGCATCTCGGCCAAGGCCCGTGAGGTGCGCGGGGTCGACCGCGTGGTGATCCGTGACGGCGACGCCATCGGCGCGCTGCTCACCCGGCTCGGGGCGCACGAGTCCCTGATGGCCTGGGAGGAGCGCCGGATGCGCCGCGAGGTGCGGGCCACCGCCAACCGGCTCGCGAACTTCGACGACGCCAACCTGCGCCGCTCGGCCCGGGCCGCCGTCGCCGCCGGTGCCCGCGTGGAGCGGGCCCTGGAGATCCTCGCCGAGGAGGTCCCGGACCACCTGAAGATGGCCGGCGACCTGCGCCTGGAGCACAAGCAGGCCTCGCTGGAGGAGCTCGGCGCGCTGCACGTCCCCCCGCTCACCAAGGACGCCGTCGCGGGCCGCATCCGCCGGCTGCTGGCGATGGCCGACAAGCGCGCCCAGGACCTCGGCATCCCGGACACCGAGGCCAGCCTGACTCCCGACATGCTCGCCGACGTCGAAGAGGCGTAGTTACCCGCACGTACCTCGGACGGAGCGTTCAGCGGGTCCCTCGGCACCCGGTAGGGTCGGCGTGACGCCTTTCACCCAGGCGTCTCGACCCTGACTGCAAACGAGGAGACCATCCCGTGACCGTTCGCGTGGGCATCAACGGATTCGGCCGGATCGGCCGCAACTTCTTCCGCGCCGTGCAAGCTTCCGGCGCCGACATCGAGATCGTCGCGGCCAACGACCTCGGCGACCTCAAGACCATGGCGCACCTGCTGAAGTACGACTCGATCCTGGGCCGTTACCCGGCCGAGGTGTCGGTGGTCGACGGCGGCATCCGGGTGGGCGACACGACCCTGAAGATCCTCGCCGAGAAGGACCCGGCCGACCTGCCGTGGAAGGACCTCGGCGTCGACGTCGTCGTGGAGTCCACCGGCTTCTTCACCGACGCCACCAAGGCCAAGGCGCACCTCGACGGTGGCGCCAAGAAGGTGATCATCTCCGCGCCGGCCTCCAACGAGGACGTCACGATCGTGATGGGCGTGAACCACACGTCGTACGACGCGGCCTCGCACCACATCATCTCCAACGCCTCGTGCACGACGAACTGCCTCGGCCCGATGGCCAAGGTGCTGCACGACGAGTTCGGGATCACCAAGGGCCTGATGACCACGATCCACGCCTACACCCAGGACCAGAACCTCCAGGACGCCCCGCACAAGGACCTGCGCCGGGCCCGCGCCGCGGCCCTGAACATCGTGCCGACCTCGACCGGGGCCGCCAAGGCGATCGGCCTGGTCATGCCCGAGCTCAAGGGCAAGCTCGACGGCTACGCCCTGCGCGTGCCGATCCCGACCGGCTCCGCCACGGACCTCACCTTCGAGGCCGGCCGCGAGGTGACGGCCGAGGAGGTCAACGCCGCGGTCAAGGCCGCCGCCGAGGGCGACCTCAAGGGCATCCTGAAGTACACCGAGGACCCGATCGTGTCGGCCGACATCGTCACCGACCCGCACTCGTGCATCTTCGACGCCGGCCTGACCAAGGTCCTCGGCAACCAGGTGAAGGTCGTCGGCTGGTACGACAACGAGTGGGGCTACTCCAACCGCCTCGCCGACCTGATCGTGTACGTCGGCGCGAGCCTCTGAGGATGACCGGGATCGACGACCTGGGGGACCTCCGCGGCAAGCGGGTCCTCGTCCGCTCCGACCTCAACGTCCCGCTCGAGGACGGCCGGATCACCGACGACGGCCGGATCCGGGCCAGCGTGCCCACGATCCGCGCCCTCTCGGAGGCCGGTGCGCGGGTCGTGGTGACCGCGCACCTCGGCCGGCCCAAGGGCGCCCCGGACCCGCAGTACTCGCTGCGCCCGGTGGCCGCCCGGCTCGGTGAGCTGCTCGGCACCGAGGTGGCGTTCGCCGAGGACACGGTCGGCGAGTCCGCCCGTTCCACGGTCGACGCGCTCGAGGACGGCGGGGTCGCGGTGCTGGAGAACGTCCGGTTCAACGAGGGCGAGACCAGCAAGGACGACGCCGTTCGGGGTGCGTTCGCGGACCAGCTCGCCGCGCTCGCCGACGTCTTCGTCAGCGACGGCTTCGGGGTGGTGCACCGCAAGCAGGCCTCGGTGTACGACGTCGCCCAGCGCCTGCCGCACGCCATGGGTGCGCTGGTCGCCACCGAGATCGAGGTGCTCCGCCGGCTCACCGAGACCCCGGAGCGGCCCTACGTCGTGGTGCTCGGCGGCTCGAAGGTCTCCGACAAGCTCGGGGTCATCGACAACCTGCTCGGCAAGGCCGACAAGCTGCTGATCGGCGGCGGCATGGTGTTCACCTTCCTCAAGGCCCAGGGCCACGAGGTCGGCAGGAGCCTGCTCGAGGAGGACCAGCTCGACACCTGCCGCAGCTACCTGCGGCGGGCCGAGGAGTCCGGCGTGCAGATCCTGCTGCCCACCGACATCGTGGTGGCACCGGAGTTCAGCGCGGACTCCCCGGCCACGGTCGTCGCCGCCGACAAGATCCCGGCCGACCAGCTCGGGCTCGACATCGGGCCGGACTCGGGCCGGGCCTTCGCCGCGGCGCTCGCCGACGCGAAGACGGTGTTCTGGAACGGCCCGATGGGCGTGTTCGAGTTCGACGCCTTCGCCGAGGGCACCCGGGCGGTCGCCGAGGCGCTCACCCGGGTCGACGGCCTCTCGGTGGTCGGCGGGGGCGACTCGGCCGCCGCGGTGCGCCGGCTCGGCTTCGACGAGGCCGCCTTCGGGCACATCTCGACGGGTGGTGGAGCCAGCCTGGAGTACCTCGAGGGCAAGCACCTGCCCGGCATCGACGTACTCTCCGACTGACCTCGACCGAAGGACCTGCATGCCCAAGCACAACCGCGTCCCGCTGATGGCGGGCAACTGGAAGATGAACCTCAACCACCAGGAGGCCGTCGTCCTGGTCCAGAAGCTCGCGTGGACGCTCTCGGACAAGAAGCACGACTACCGCAAGGTGGAGGTGGCCGTGCTGCCGCCGTTCACCGACCTGCGCAGCGTGCAGACGCTCGTCGACGGCGACCGCCTGGAGATCCGGTACGGCGCGCAGGACGTCTCCCCGCACGACAACGGCGCCTACACCGGGGACATCTCCGCGGGGATGCTCGCCAAGCTGGGCTGCTCCTACGTCGTGGTCGGCCACTCCGAGCGGCGCGAGCACCACGCCGAGTCCGACGCGACCGTCAGCGCCAAGGCCGGGAAGGCGATCGCGGCCGGCATCACGCCGATCGTGTGCGTCGGCGAGGGCCTCGAGGTCCGCCAGGAGGGCCGGCACGTCGAGCACACCCTGGCCCAGCTCGACGGCTCGCTGGCCGGCCTGAGCGCCGAGCAGGTGGGCGCCCTGGTGGTGGCCTACGAGCCGGTCTGGGCCATCGGCACCGGCGAGGTCGCCACCCCGGACGACGCGCAGGAGGTCTGCGCCGCCCTCCGCGGCCGGGTCGCCGAGGCCTGGTCCGAGGACGCCGCCGCCGCCGTGCGCATCCTGTACGGCGGTTCGGTGAAGGCCGCGAACGTCGCCGGCATCATGGAGAAGACCGACGTCGACGGCGCGCTCGTCGGCGGCGCGAGCCTGCAGCCCGACGAGTTCGGCGGCATCTGCCGGTTTTACGACATGCCCGTGATCTGACCGTCCCCCTGTGAGTTAGGCTTTCCCACCGTGGTTATCACCTTCACCGTGCTGCTCATCGCGACCAGCCTCCTGCTGATCCTGCTCGTCCTCCTGCACAAGGGCAGGGGCGGTGGGCTCTCCGACATGTTCGGCGGTGGGGTGTCCAGCGGGCTCGGGGGATCCTCGGTGGCCGAGCGCAACCTCGACCGCATCACGATCGGTGCCGGCGTCATCTGGTTCGCCTGCATCGTCGCGCTCGGGCTGCTGCTCAAGACCCAGGGCTGACCGCCCGACCCACGCACTTCGCGACAGGAGCACCAAGAGTGGCATCAGGTGGAGGAAACGCCATCCGGGGAAGCCGGGTCGGCGCGGGACCGATGGGCGAGGCCGAGCGCGGCGAGGCCGCCGCCCGGCAGCGCGTCGTCTACTTCTGCTCGCACGAGCACGAGTCCGTGATCACCTTCGCCATCGAGGCGCAGATCCCCGACTCGTGGGACTGCCCGCGCTGCGGCCTCCCGGCGAGCCTGGACTCGGACAACCCGCCGCCGGCGCCGAAGATCGAGCCCTACAAGACGCACCTGGCCTACGTGAAGGAGCGCCGCTCCGACAAGGAGGCCGAGGACATCCTCGACGAGGCGCTGCAGACCCTGCGTGCGCGCCGCAAGCGCGGCGAGATCATCTTCTAGCCGAGCTTCGAGGCGGCTTCCTCGTCGAGGAACCACACGGTCGCGTCCCGGCCGTGCACCCCGACGGCGGGGAGGTCGTGCACGTCCGCCGCGTCGTCGCCGGTCGCGAGCGCCTGCGCGACCGCACCCGCCTTGCCGGTGCCGGTCACCACGAACCACACCTCGGCGGTGCGGTTCAGCGCACCGAACGTCAGGCTGACCCGCTCGGGCGGAGGCTTGGGGGAGTCGGTGACCGCCACCGCGACCGCGTCGCGCACGTCGAGCTGGGCGGACCCCGGGAACAGCGACGCCACGTGGCCGTCCGGACCGAGGCCGAGCATCACCACGTCGAACCCCTCACCGCCGCGGCTGCGGAGGGTCTCGCCGTACGCCTCCGCGGCCTCCTGGACGCTGTCGTGCGGACCGTCGGAGGCGGGCATCTCGTGCACCCGGCCGGGCGACACGTCGAGGTGCGAGAGCATCGCGTCCCACGCCTGCCCTGCGTTGCGCTCCGGGTCCTCCTCGGGGAGGTAGCGCTCGTCGCCCCACCAGATGTCCACGTTGCCCCAGTCGACGTCCTCGTGGCCCTCGGTCGCGGTGACCACGGCCTGGTGGATCTTCACCGCCACGGTGCCGCCGGTGAGCGCGATCGACGGGGTCCGGCCGGCCGCCTGGATCGCGGCGAGCCGCACCACCAGCCGGCCGGCGACCGCCGCCGCCAGGGCGTCGGGGGACGGGAAGGTCTCGATCTCGGGGTCGGTCATGTCAGTCCTTCTTCGGTTTCGGCGCCGCACGGCTGCCGGTCCTGGCCATCCGCTTCCACGGTCGCGGCGTACACGTCGTCCGGGTCGAGCCGGCGGAGCTCCTCCGACAGCAGCTCGTCGAGGTCGCGGCGCTTGAGGGCGACCGGACGGTCGGGAGCGTTGGGGGAGGACAGCGTGGCCAGCCGCCCGTCGGTGCGGGTCACCGAGATGTCGCCCAGCTTGGTGCGCAGCACCACCGCGGTGATGCCGGGCCCGGCCGAGTTCTGCCGGGAGACCTCGCACTTGAGCCGGTCCCCGAGCCACGCGGAGAGCAGGTCCGCGCTGGGGCTGACCCGCTCCGCCGTCACCGACGCGGACAGCACCTTGCCCGGGTTCTGGTCCAGGGCCGAGGCGAGCAGCGCGCGCCAGCCGGTGATCCGGGTCCAGGCCAGGTCGGTGTTGCCCGGCGCGTAGCTGGAGCACTGGGTGAGCATGGCCTGGGCCTTGCTGCTCGGCACCGAGGCGGCGTCGGTGATCCGGCGGGTGCCGAGGCGGCCCAGCGGGTCGGATGAGGGGTCCGCGGGGGCCCGGCCCGGCCACCAGACCACGACGGGCGAGTCGGGGAGGAGCAGCGGGAGGACGACGGACTCGGCGTGCCGGGTGACCTCGCCGGAGAGCCGCAGCACGGCCCGCTCGCCGGAGACGCCGGACCCGATGCCGACCTGCGCGTCGACCTGGCCGGCGCCCCGCCTGTCCCCGAAGACGACGACCAGGATGCGCGCCGGGTGCTCGCGCGACGCCGACCGGGCCGCGGCGAGCGCCTCGTCCGCGTCCGCCTTGTCGGCGACGATCACCAGGGTCATGATCATCCCCATCGCGGGGCTGCCCGAGCGGCGCCGGGACCGGACGAACTCCGCGGCGATGGCGCTGGCGTTGGTGTCGATGAGCTCGATCATGGCCGCCTCCAGGTCCGTCCGTCGCGGGCCAGCATCTTGTCCGCGGACTCCGGACCCCAGGTGCCCGAGTCGTAGGTGTCGGGCTGACCGTGCTTGGCCCAGTACTGCACGATCGGGTCGAGGATCTTCCAGGACAGCTCGACCTCCACGTGCTGGGGGAACAGCGGCGGGTCGCCGAGCAGCACGTCGAGGATCAGCCGCTCGTAGGCCTCGGGCGAGGACTCGGTGAACGAGCCGCCGTACGCGAAGTCCATGTTGACGTCGCGGATCTCCATCGCGCTGCCGGGCACCTTGGAGCCGAAGCGGATCGTGATGCCCTCGTCGGGCTGCACCCGGATGACCAGCGCGTTCTGGGTGAGCTCCTCGGTCGCGGTCTCGGTGAACGGCAGGTGCGGCGCGCGCTTGAAGACCACGGCCACCTCGGTGACCCGGCGGCCCAGGCGCTTGCCGTGCCGGAGGTAGAACGGCACGCCGGCCCAGCGCCGGTTCTCGATCTCCAGCTTGATCGCCGCGAAGGTCTCGGTGGTCGAGTCCTGCGGGATGTCCTGCTCCTGCTTGTAGCCGATCACCTTCTCGCCGCCGGCCCAGCCCTCGAGGTACTGGCCGCGGGCGGTGTGCAGGTCCAGGCGGCGGGGGAGCACGACGGAGGACAGCACCTTCTGCTTCTCCAGCCGGAGGTTGTCCGCCTCGAACGAGGTCGGCTCCTCCATCGCGATCAGAGCCATCAGCTGCAGCAGGTGGTTCTGGATCACGTCGCGGGCGGCGCCGATGCCGTCGTAGTAGCCGGCGCGGCCACCGATGCCGATGTCCTCGGCCATCGTGATCTGCACGTGATCGACGTAGTTGGAGTTCCAGATCGGCTCGAACATCGCGTTGGCGAACCGCATCGCCAGGATGTTCTGCACCGTCTCCTTGCCGAGGTAGTGGTCGATGCGGAACACCGACTCCGGCGGGAACACCTCGTGGATGGTGGCGTTCAGCGCCTGGGCGCTCTTCAGGTCCGAGCCGAAGGGCTTCTCCACGACGACCCGCCGCCAGCTGTCGCGGCCGGGGTCGGCGAGCCCGTGCTCCTTGAGCTGGCCGATCACGTCGGGGAAGAACTTCGGCGGGATCGAGAGGTAGAACGCATGGTTGCCGCGCGTCCCGCGCACCCGGTCCAGGTCCAGGATCGTCTGGCGCAGGGTGTCGAACGCGACGTCGTCGCTGAAGTCGCCCTGCACGAAGCGGAAGCCCTCGGCGAGCTGCTCCCACACCTCCTCGCGGAACTCGGTCCGGGCGTACTGCTTGACCGAGTCGTGCACGACCTGGGCGAAGTCCTCGTCGGCCCAGTCGCGCCGGGCGTAGCCGACCAGGGAGAACCCCGGCGGCAGCAGCCCGCGGCTGGCCAGGTCGTAGATCGCCGGCATCACCTTCTTGCGCGACAGGTCGCCGGTCACGCCGAACAGCACGAGCCCGCAGGGGCCGGCGATCCGGGGGAGCCGCCGGTCCTGGGGGTCGCGCAGCGGGTTGCCTCCCACGTGCTCGGCCGTCACTGCAGAGCCGCTCGTACGGCGGCCACGCCGGCCCCGAGGTCGGTCAGGTGCAGCCGGAGCACGGGGCGGCCGTGGTCGGCGAGCACGCTGGCGTCGCCGGCGGCCTGGGAGGCGATCAGCCGTCCGAAGGTGTACTCCTTGCCGGGCACGGCGAGGTCCTCGGTCGGGTCGGCGGTGATCTGCAGGTAGACGCCCTCGGCCGGTCCGCCCTTGTGGAACTGTCCCGTGGAGTGCAGGAAGCGGGGCCCCCAGCCGAACGTGACGGGGCGGCGTACCCGGTGGGCGAGGGTGTTGCGGACGTCGGCGAGCTCGGCCTGCTCGAGCCGGTCGAGGTAGGCCATCACCGCGACGTAGCCCTGCTGGGGGTCGACCTGCGCGAGCAGCGCGGCGACTGCGTCGGGCAGGGTGCCGGCGTCGCCGAGCCAGTCCCCACCGAGCGCACGGACCTCGACGGGACCGTCGGTGAACGCGGGCGGGGTGCTGTCCGGGCTGCCCTCGAGCATCGAGCGGGCCGCGATCTTGGCGCTCTCCACGTCGGGCTGGTCGAACGGGTTGATCCCGAGGATCCGGCCCGCGGCGGCCGTAGCGACCTCCCACAGCAGGATCTGCGCGCCGAGCGGGCCGGTCACCGAGACGTCGCTGCCGGTGCCGTCGTGGTCACCGGGCGCCGTCTCGTCGGGGCCGTCCTCGTCGCCGACGAGGTGGGCGACGGTGACGTCGTGCGGGGGCAGCGCGACCTCGGGGGCGGAGTCGTCGGGCACGACCACCGGCAGCACGCCGGTGCCCTGCTTGCCGGTGCTCTCCGCGATCAGCTGCTCGGCCCAGTCGGCGAACCCGGGCAGCCCGGAGCCTTGGTCGACCAGCACGAGCTTGTTGCGCAGCGGCTCGGTGCCGGCCATCGCCGCGCCGAGCCGCAGGCCCGGGTTGGCCTCGTCGTCGTCGGCCAGCAGGTCGGAGACCGCCTCGGCCTCGTCGAGCAGCCGGCCGATGTCCGCACCGGCGAGGCCGCTGGGGACCAGGCCGAACGCGGTCAGCGCGCTGTAGCGGCCGCCCACGTCGGGGTCGGCGTTGACGACCCGGTAACCGGCCTCGCGGGACTGCCGGTCCAGCGGGCTGCCCGGGTCGGTGACGATCACGAGGCGGCCGGCGGGGTCGATGCCGGCGTCGGTGAACGCCTGCTCGAACGCGCGGCGCTGCGAGTCGGTCTCCACCGTGGAGCCCGACTTGGACGACGCCACGACCACGGTGCGGTCGAGCCGGTCGGTGAGTGCCGCGCGGACCTGGTCCGGGCTGCTGGAGTCCAGCACGGTGAGCTCCACGCCGTACGACGCGCAGATCACCTCCGGCGCGAGCGACGAGCCGCCCATGCCGCAGAGCACGACGTGGTCGACGCCGTCCTCCTGCAGCTCGCTGCGCAGCGCCGAGACCTCGCCGACGAGGTGCCGCGACGTGCGGGGGAGGCCGACCCAGGAGAGCCGCTTCGCGGACTCCTCCTCGGCCTCGGGGCCCCACAGCGTCGCGTCCTTGGCGAACAGTCTTCCGGCGAACCCGTCGGCGACGAGCACCGGCACGTGCGTGCGGATCGCCTCCGCCGCGGCACCGGTGGCCGACACCTCGAGGGTCTCGCTCACTTCTGCGACCCCAGCTGCCCCTTGACCGTGGCGACGAGCTCGTCCCACGAGGCCACGAACTTCTGCACGCCCTCGCGCTCGAGGGTCTCGATCACGTCGTCGTAGTCGACGCCGACCTTGGCCAGGTCGTCCATGACCTGCTGCGCCTCGGCGTACTTCGTGGTGACCTGGTCGCCCGCGACCTCGCCGTGGTCGGCGAAGGCCTGCAGGGTCTTCTCGGGCATGGTGTTCACGGTGTTCGGGGCCACCAGGTCGGTGACGTACATCGTGTCGCGGTAGTCCGGGTTCTTCACGCCGGTCGACGCCCACAGCGGCCGCTGCGTGTTGGCGCCGTCGGCGGCGAGGGCCGCGAAGCGCTCACCGGCGAACTTCTTCTCGTAGGCCTGGTAGGCGAGCCGCGCGTTGGCGATGCCCGCGAGGCCCAGCAGGTTCGCGGCCTGCGGGTCGCCCGAGGCCTCGAGCCGCTTGTCGATCTCGGTGTCCACGCGGGACACGAAGAACGAGGCGACCGAGTGGATCTTGGAGAGGTCCTTGCCGTTGGCCTTGGCCTTCTCGAGGCCCTCGAGGTAGGCGTCCATCACCGCGTCGTAGCGGTCGAGGCCGAAGATCAGCGTGACGTTGACGCTGATGCCCTCGCCCAGCACGTCGCTGATCGCCGGGGCACCCTCGGTGGTGGCCGGGATCTTGATGAACAGGTTGTCCCGGCCCACCTCAGCCCACAGCTCCTTGGCCGAGGCGATGGTGGCCGCCTCGTCGTGCGCCAGGCCGGGGGAGACCTCGATCGACACGCGGCCGTCGACGCCGCCGGTGGCGTCGAAGGTGTCCTTGAGCACGTCGCAGGCGTCGCGGACGTCGGTCGTGGTGATCGCGAAGATCGTCTCGGCCTCGTCCTTGCCGGCCTGCGCGAGCTCGCGGACCTGCGCGTCGTACCGCTCGCCGTCGGCGAGGGCGGTGGCGAAGATCGTCGGGTTGGTGGTGACGCCGACGACCGAGCTGTTCTTCACCAGGTCGGCGAGGTTCCCCGTCTCGATGCGCTCGCGCGACAGGTCGTCGAGCCAGATGGATACCCCTGCGTCAGCAAGAGCCTTGAGTCGTTCGGACATCGGATTCCTCCCGGGTGTAACGGATGGTGGGTGGTGGGGCGGTTCAGCCCTGTGAGTCGGTGATGCTGCCCTCTGCGGCCAACGCCACGGCCTCGGCGGTGATTCCGAACTCGCGGTAGATCGTCTCGAAGTCGGCCGACGCCCCGTAGTGCTCGAGGGAGACGCAGCGGCCGGTGGAGCCGACCAGGTCGCGCCAGCTCATCGCGATGCCCGCCTCGACGCTCACGCGCGCCTTGACGATGGGGGGCAGCACGGTGTCGCGGTAGGACTGCTCCTGGCGGTCGAACCACTCGCGGCAGGGCATCGAGACGACCCGGGCGCGGATGCCCTTCTCGGCCAGCATCGTGCGCGCCTGCACCGCGAGCTGGACCTCGGAGCCGGAGCCCATCAGGACCACGTCGGGCGCGCCGCCCTCGGCGTCGAGCAGCACGTAGCCGCCGCGGGACACCTCGTCGGCGGGCGCGAACCCGTCGGTGCCGCGCGGGTAGGTCGGCACGTTCTGCCGGGTCAGGATCAGGCCGGCGGGGTTGCCGGTGTTCTCCAGGATCGTCTTCCAGGCCGCGACGGTCTCGTTGGCGTCCGCCGGGCGTACGACGTCCAGGCCCGGGATCGCGCGGAGGGCCGTGAGCTGCTCGACCGGCTGGTGGGTCGGGCCGTCCTCGCCGAGACCGATGGAGTCGTGGGTCCAGACGTAGGTGACCGGCAGCTGCATCAGCGCGGCGAGCCGGACGGCGCCTCGCATGTAGTCGGAGAACGTCAGGAAGGTGCCGCCGTACACGCGGGTGCCGCCGTGCAGGGCGATGCCGTTCATGATCGAGCCCATGCCGTGCTCGCGGATGCCGAAGTGCAGCACCCGGCCGTACTGGTCGCCGCTGAAGTCCTTGGTGGACAGCTCGGCGGGGATGAAGGACGGCTGGCCCTTGGGGGTGGTGTTGTTGGACTCGGCCAGGTCGGCCGAGCCGCCCCACAGCTCGGGGAGCTCGGGAGCGATCGCGGTGAGCACCTCGCCGGACGCCTTGCGGGTCGCGACGCCCTTCTCGTCGGCGGGGAAGGAGGGCAGTGCCTTCTCCCACCCGGCCGGAAGGGTGCGGGTGCGCATCCGGTCGAAGAGCTCCTTGCGCTGCCGGTAGCGGGCGGCCCAGGCGTCGAAGGACTCCTGCCACTCCGCCTCGGCCCGCTTGCCGCGCTCGATGGCGCCGCGGGTGTGGGCGATGACGTCGTCGGGGACCTCGAAGGTCTGCTCGGGGTCGAAGCCCATAATCTTCTTGGTGGCCGCCACCTCGGCCTCGCCGAGCGCGGACCCGTGCGACTTGCCGGTGCCCTGGGCGTTCGGGGCCGGCCAGGCGATGACGGTCTTGAGCGCGATGAAGCTCGGGCGGTCGGTGACCCGGCGGGACTTCTCGAGCGCGTCCCACAGCTCCTGGACGTTCTCCTCGTAGCGGGTGCCGCCGTTGGTCCAGTCGATGCGGTGCACGTCCCAGCCGTAGGCAGCGTAGCGCGCGGCCACGTCCTCGGTGAACGCGATGTCGGTGTCGCCCTCGATGGAGATGTCGTTGTCGTCGTAGATCAGCGTCAGGTTGCCGAGCTGCTGGGTGCCGGCGATCGAGGAGGCCTCGGCCGACACGCCCTCCTCCAGGTCCCCGTCGCTGCAGATCGCGTAGATGTGGTGGTCGAAGGGGCTCTCGCCCGCGGGGGCCTCGGGGTCGAGGAGGCCGCGCTCGCGGCGGGCCGCCATCGCCATGCCGACCGCGTTGCCGACGCCCTGGCCCAGCGGGCCGGTCGTGGTCTCGACGCCGGCCGTGTGGCCGTGCTCGGGGTGGCCCGGGGTCTTGGAGCCCCAGGTGCGCAGCGCCTTCAGGTCGTCGAGCTCGAGGCCGAAGCCGGCGAGGTAGAGCTCGGTGTACAGCGTGATGCTGCTGTGCCCGGCCGAGAGGACGAACCGGTCGCGCCCGACCCAGTCGGGGTTGGCGGGGTTGTGCCGCATCGCCTTCTGGAAAAGCGTGTAGGCGACCGGCGCGAGGGCCATCGCCGTGCCGGGGTGGCCGTTGCCCACCTTCTGCACCGCGTCCATCGCGAGCACGCGTGCGGTGTCCACCGCGCGCTTGTCCAGGTCAGTCCAATCGAGCTTGGTCACGAGCGGGTCCTCTCAGAACACGGGGTGGTTCAACCGGACCCGAGCCTACTCAGCCCGGGTGAGCAGTGGCACACCGTCCCACCGTCGCCCGATGCCGGCCCCGAGGGCACGGCGCACTAGACTCACCGGTGCCCGTCGGGCGTTGCCGTAAACGCGTGCCGACGGAGCCGTTGCCAGAGTCTCCGACCAGCAGAGGTTCCTCTTGACCGCCGTCGACCCCCAGGTGTCCGCGCCTCCACGGACCGACGGCCCGACCTCTGTGCGCGACGTGCTCGGTGCCTACGTCGGGCTGATGAAGCCCCGGATCATCGAGCTGCTGCTGCTCACCACGGTGCCGGTGATGTTCCTGGCGCAGCGCGGCGTGCCGCCCCTGGGCCTGGTGGTCGCCACCGTCCTCGGCGGCACCCTGTCGGCCGGCAGCGCCAACGCGCTGAACTGCGTGTACGACGCGGACATCGACCAGCGGATGCGCCGGACCCGGCGGCGTGCCCTGCCCCGGCACATGGTCAGCACCCGGGCCGCCCTCGTCTTCGGCCTCGCGCTCGGCGTGGTCTCCACGCTGTGGCTCGGGCTGCTCGTGAACTGGCTCTCGGCCGGCCTGGCGCTCGCCGCCAACGTCTTCTACGTGGTCGGCTACACGATGATCCTCAAGCGGCGCACCACCCAGAACATCGTCTGGGGCGGTGCCGCGGGCTGCTTCCCGGCGCTGATCGGCTGGACCGCCGTGACGAACCAGCTGGCGTGGGCGCCGGTCGTGCTGTTCATGGTGGTGTTCTTCTGGACCCCGCCGCACTTCTGGGCGCTGGCGATCCGCTACCGCGAGGACTACGCCGCGGCCGACGTGCCGATGCTGCCGGTCAAGGCCGGGGCCAAGGTGGTCGCGAAGCAGATCGTGGCGTACTCCTACGTGATGGTCGCGACCTCCCTGCTGCTCTGGCCGGTCGCGGGCACGGGCTGGTTCTACCCGGTGGTCGCGGCCGTCCTGGGTGCCGCGTTCCTGGTCGAGTCGCACCTGCTGCTGCTCCGCTCGCGGGACACCGACGACGTCGTGGCCCTCAAGCCGATGCGGTTGTTCCACTGGTCGAACATGTACCTCTCCCTGCTGTTCGTGGCGGTCGCGCTCGACCCCCTGCTGCTGCGCTGATGCGACTGCCCGCACGATGAGCCCGACCCGCGCGGAGCTGGAGTCGGCGCGCGACCGGCTGCTGCCGGACGTGGTCGGCCCGGGCCTGCGGGTGCTGTTCAGCGGGATCAACCCGGGGCTGCTGTCGGCGTGGACCGGGCTGCACTTCGCCCGGCCGGGCAACCGGTTCTGGCAGGCGCTGCACGCGTCCGGGTTCACCCCGCGGCTGTTCCGCCCCGACGAGCAGCAGGAGCTGCTGACCCTCGGGCTGGGCATCACGAACGTCGCCCCGCGGGCCACGGCGCGCGCCGACGAGCTGGGCCGGGACGAGGTGGTCGCCGGGGGAGCGGTCCTGCGCGCGAAGGTCCTGGCGCTCGAGCCGCAGTGGCTGGCCGTGGTCGGCGTGACCGCCTACCGCACCGCGTTCGCGGACCGGAAGGCGGTCGTGGGACCCCAGGAGGGCACAGTGGGCGGCACCCGGGTGTGGGTGCTCCCGAACCCCAGCGGGCTCAACGCGCACCACACGGCACAGTCGCTGGGCGAGGAGTTCGCGCGGCTCCGGAGCCGTCTGCTGCCGTGGTCCCCCCGTAGGGCCGAACATGGGCATTTCTAGCCATGTCACGACCGGGGGGCCGGTGTGACGATGGGTCTCTCTTCCCGGAGTAGAACGTAGCGGTCGCAGGGGGTTCTCCATGCAGCTAGGTCAGCAGGGCCATGCCCACAGACGGCTCGCGGTCGTCGGCACGGCGGTCGCCTGCGCCTCCGTCATCGTCGGCACCGCCGCCGCCTGGCCGGACGCCGGCCGCGACCCCGGTGCGGCGCCTCGGGCGAGCGCGGCCGGGTGCACGGCCACCGTGCTGCCCACGCTCGGCGGCCGGGGCGGCACGGTCGTGGCGACCAGCGGCAACGGCCTCTCGGTCGGGATCGCCCAGGACCGCACCGGCCAGGCGCGGGCGCTGCTCTGGCGCCAGGGCCGCCCGGTCCGGCTGGGCGTCCGTCTCGACGCGGCGATGCCCACCGGGGTGAACCGCCAGGGGGTCGTGGTGGGCACCGGCTTCGACCAGGCCCGCCAGCAGCTGGTGGGCTGGTGGTGGTCCGCCGGAAGGGTGCACCTGCTGCCCGTGCGCCACGGGGACGTGGCGATGCCCGAGGCCATCGACGACCGCGGCCGCGTCGTGGGCGCCCTGGTCGCCGACGAGGACCACGCCGACGGCCCCGGGGCCGATGAGGACGAGCGGGCGGCGTTCTGGCCGCGGGTGACCTCCCTCCCGCGTGAGCTGCCGCCGCTGCCCGGTGACAGCGCCGCGCACGCCGCGGCGATCGCCGCGGACGGCACGGTGGGCGGGGTCTCCGTCGGCGAGGGCGGACGACCCGTCCTGTGGAAGGCGGGACGGGCGACCGGACTGCCCGGGCTGCGCGGCTCCTACGGCCAGGTCCGCGGCTTCGACGGCGTGGGCCGTCCGGTCGGCGACGCCCAGGGCTCCGGCGGGATGCACGCGGTGGTCTGGGCCCGCGCCGGGCAGCCCCGCGACCTCGGCACGCTGGCCGGCGGTCGGCACAGCGTGGCGATGTCCGGCGCGTCCGGTGACCCGGTGGGCTCCAGCGCCGACCCCGCTCCGGGCGGCGGCTCCTACGACGCTCCGGTGGTGTTCCGCGGCGGCCGGGCCCAGGGCCTGCCGCTGCCACGCGCCGGGGGCACCCGCGCGGTGGCCGGCACCGCCATCGACGCGGTCACCGTCGGCCGCACGCTCCGGGCCGTGGGCTACTCCGCCGACGCCGTCGGCACCCGACGCCCGACCGTCTGGAGGTGCGTCCGATGACGGCGCGGCGCCGGCGGCTCGAGGCGGTCCTGATCGTCCTCGCCCTCGCCCTGGTCCTGGCCTCCGCCGGTGCGCTGCTGCGCACCACCGACACCGCCTCCGCGGCGGCGCCGGTCTCCCTCGGCTTCGCCGGTGACACCGGCGGGAACAGCACCACCACCAAGGTCGTCGACGCGGCCCGCACCGCCGGCGTCGACACGTTCGTGAACCTCGGCGACATGTCCTACTCGCAGGTGACGCCCGAGTCCGCCTGGTGCAACCTGATCAGCGCGCACACCGGGACGATGCGCTACCAGCTCACCGTCGGCAACCACGAGGACCAGGACGGCCCCGACGGGATCTGGTCGAACTTCGCCTCCTGCCTGCCGGACCGGACCGCGGCGAGCGGGTCCTACCCCCGGCAGTACTACTCCGACTTCCCGCAGTCCCAGCCGCTGGTCCGCACGATCGTGGTGTCCCCGAAGCTCATCTTCAACGAGGGCAGCAGCTACTGGTCCTACAAGCCGGGCACGCAGGGCTACACGTTCGTGTCGTCGGCCATCGACAGCGCCCGGGCGGCCGGCATCCCGTTCGTCGTCGTCGCGATGCACATGTACTGCCTGTCCCTGGTGGACTTCCCCTGCGCGGCGAGCCCGGACCTGATGAACCTGCTGTTCCAGAAGAAGGTCGACGTCTACCTGCAGGCCCACGACCATGGCTACGCGCGGTCCAAGCAGCTCGCGCTGAGCTCCTCGTGCACGTCCATCAAGGTCGGCGCCTTCAACCCCGCCTGCGTCGCGGACGCGAGCCCCACGTCGTCGTACGCCAGCGGCAGGGGGACCGTGCTGGCCACGGTCGGCTCCGGCGGCCGCTCGCTGAACAAGGAGAACCCCAACAAGATCGAGGGGCCCTACTTCCAGAGCTACATGGGCACCAACAACAACCCGACCTACGGGTTCCTGAAGCTGGACGTCTCGAGCACGGCGCTCACCGGCACCTTCGTGCGGGCCTCGGGCGGCAGCTACAGCGACCAGTTCACGATCACCCGTTCGGGGGCCACCGCGACCAGCACGGCGACCGCGACCAGCACGGCGACCGCGACGTCGACCGCGACCGCCACCCAGACAGCGACCCAGACGGCCTCCAGCACCGCGACCAGCACCGCGACCGGCGGGCCCGCCCAGACGCTGCTCCCGGTGGCCGACTCGTGGACCGGCAGCGACCTGCCCACGACCACGCACGGCTCCGAGACGGCGCTGTACGTGGACGGGTCGCCGGTGAAGACGACGTACCTGAAGTACGACCTCTCCGCGCTCGCCGGCCGCACCGTCGTGGGGGCGGCGCTCAGCTTCACCACCACGACCGGCACGTCGAGCGGCTCCCCGGACACCACGTCCGTGCGCTCGGTCGCGGACACCTCGTGGACGGAGGCCGCGCTGACCTACACCAACCGCCCCGCCGTGGGTGCGGCGCTCGGTTCGGTCAGCGGGACCGCTCCGAACACGACGTACACCGTGCAGATCCCGCCGAGCCTCGTCCAGGGCTCGCTGGGCCGGCAGATGTCGCTGGCGCTGGACAGCCCCGGTGGGGACGCGTTCTACATCAACTCACGGGAGTCGGCCGGCGCACCGGCGAAGCTGGTCCTGACGCTGCAGTGACCCGCTCGCGGACGCTGACCAGCAGCCAGGTCATCGCCGCCGAGAGCAGCGAGGCACCGAGCAGGTGCACCGCGACCAGCACGACGGGCAGGTCGGTGAAGTACTGCACGAAGCCCACCAGGCCCTGCGCGAGCTCGACGACGAGGAGCACGGTCGCGGCCCTGCGGACGGCCGCGGGGGCGTCCGCGCTCCGCAGCACCAGCACCGCGGCGACCGTCAGACCGACCAGCAGGAACACCAGGTCGGTGTGCAGCTGGGTCAGCGAGCGCGGGTCGAGGCCGTTGCGCGGGGCGTGCACGTCGCCGGCGTGCGGGCCGCTGCCGGTCACCACGGTGCCGACGTACAGCACCGCCCAGCCGGTGACGAAGACCGCCCGGGTCAGCCAGACCACGCCGGAGGGCACCAGCGGCAGGGCCGGGCCGTCGCCCTCGTCGAGCCGGCGGATCAGCACCACCGAGAGCCCGACCATCGCCAGGGACACCAGCAGGTGGAACGACACGATCCAGGGGTTCAGGTCGGTCAGCACGGTGATGCCGCCGATGACCGCCTGCGCGGGCACCCCGAGGGCCAGCAGGAACGCCAGCCTCCGGACCGCGCGGCGACCGTAGCGCCAGGCGATCACCAGGGTCGCGATCGCCACCGCGGCCACCACGAAGGTGAGCATCCGGTTGCCGAACTCGATCGCGCTGTGGATGCCGAGCGCCCGGTGCGGCACGAACGACCGGTCCGTGCAGCGCGGCCAGGTGGGGCAGCCCAGCCCGGAGCCGGTCAGCCGCACGACGCCGCCGGTGACGACGATCAGCACGTTCACCACCAGCGACGCCACGGCCGCCGGTCGCATCCATCGGGTCACGGTCACTCCCACGTGAAGGTCCTCGCGGTCAGGGCGGTGCCGACGGCGGTCCAGCCGGCCAGCACGAGCAGGGGTACGACGGGGAAGCCGGCGTCGAGGAACGCGGTCCGCATGCCGGCGCCGAGGGCCCCCGACGGCAGCAGCGAGAGCACGCCCGCGGCGGGACCGTAGGAGGTCGCGGGGAACACGACGGCACCGCCGGCCATCAGCAGCAGGTAGACCAGGTTGGCCGCCGCCAGGGTGGCCTCGGCCCGCAGCGCGCCGGCGACGAACAGGCCGAGGGAGGCGAACGCCGCGGTGCCGAGCAGCGTGCAGGCCAGTGCCCCGAGCAACCCGGCGAAGGACACCGCCGGCGACCAGCCGAGCAGCGCGGCCGCCCCGCCGATGACCACGAACTGGAGCACCTCGACGACGAGCAGCGCGCCGATCTTGCCGGCGAGCAGGCCGGACCGGGGGAGCGGTGAGGAGCCGAGCCGCTTGAGCACCCCGTAGCGGCGCTCGAAGCCGGTCGCGATGGCCAGCGAGGTGAAGCTCGTCGACATCACCGCGAGCGCCAGGATGCCGGGCGTCAGCGTGTCCACCGGGCTGTGGGAGAAGGTCAGGTCGAAGTGCTTGGCCGCGGAGATCCCGCCGACCAGCACGATCAGCGGGATGACCACCGCGAGCAGCAGCTGCTCGCCGTTGCGCAGGATCAGCCGGGTCTCCATCCGGGCCTGCGCGAGCACCATCCGCGGCAGCGGGGCGGCGCCCGGCATGGGGGCGAAGGTCATACGGCCAGCTCTCGTCCGGTGATCTGCAGGAAGACGTCCTCGAGGGTGCGCTGGCCGAGCGTCATCGACTCGGGCAGCACGCCGTGCTCCTCGCACCACGCGGACACCTTGGCCAGCGTGCTGGCGTCGGCGGGCCCGGTGATCAGCAGGCTCTGCGCGGTGATCGTCGCGACGTCGGTGCCCGGCCCGAGCGTGGCCTGCAGCGAGGCCGGGGCGGCGGGCGGGAACGGCTCGGTGACCACCAGGCGGATGGTGCTGGTGCCCGCGCGGGTCAGCTCGCCGGGGCTGCCGGAGGCGATCAGCCGGCCGCGGTCGATGACGTGCACCTGGTCGGCGAGCCGCTCGGCCTCGTCCATGTAGTGGGTGGTCAGCACGATCGTCACGCCGTCGGCACGCAGCTCGGCCAGCAGGTCCCAGGTGTCGCGGCGGGCCTGCGGGTCCATGCCGGCGGTGGGCTCGTCGACGAAGACCAGCTCCGGCCGCCCGACGACCGCCATCGCGAGCGCGAGCCGCTGCTGCTGGCCACCGGACAGCCGCCGGTACGCCGTGCGTCCGCACGACCCCAGGCCGAGCCGGTCGACCAGCATCGGCACCGGCAGCGGGTGCGCGTGCAGGCTGGCGATGTGCTCGAGCATCTCCACGGCCCGTACCCCGGACCAGGCGCCGCCGTTCTGCAGCATCACCCCGATCCGGGGGAGCAGCTCGCGGCGCTGCGCCTGCGGGTCGAGCCCGAGCACCCGGACCCGGCCGTGCTGGGGCTTGCGGTAGCCCTCGCAGGTCTCCAGGGTGGTGGTCTTCCCGGCCCCGTTGGGCCCCAGGACGGCGGTGATGCTGCCGGTCGCCACGCTCAGGCTCAGCCCGTCGACGGCCGTCTTGGCGCCGTACGCCATCCGCAGGTCCTCGACGACCACCGCGGACTCGGGGCGCGGTTCGACGGCGGAGCGGGGGGGCGGTCACGTCCTCAGTCTAGGAACCCGGGTCGGGTGCTCCGGCGAGCGCCCCGGGCAGGTAAGGGGATCCTTATTTGAAACTGCCGCACCAATAACGACACAATGATGTTGTGGAAATCCACGAGGCAGTCGACTCCCCCACCCGCGAGCGGGTGGCCCGGACGTTGCTCGAGCTCGGCCCCAGCACGGCGGCCGTTCTCGCGGAGCGTCTGGAGCTGACCCCTGCCGCCATCCGTCGCCACCTCGACCAGATGCTGGCCGAGGGTGCGATCGAGGCCCGCGAGCCGCGGGTCTACGGCGCCCGGGGCCGGGGCCGGCCGGCCAAGGTCTTCGCGATCACCGACGCGGGCCGCGACCGGTTCGACCAGCAGTACGACGACCTCGCCGTCCAGGCGCTGCGGTTCCTGGAGGAGACCGGCGGGGACGCGGCCGTGCTGGAGTTCGCCCGTCGCCGGGTCGCCGGCATCGAGACGCACTACGACGCCATCGTCGCGGGGGAGCCCGGCATCGCGCCCTCCCAGGCGCTGGCCCGGGCGCTCACCCAGGGTGGCTACGCTGCATCGGTCCGTCAGGGGCCGGTCGGCGAGCAGCTCTGCCAGCAGCACTGCCCGGTCTCCCACGTGGCCCACGAGTTCCCCCAGCTCTGCGAGGCCGAGACCGAGGTCATCTCCAAGGTCCTCGGCCGGCACGTCCAGCGGCTGGCCACGATCGCCCACGGCGACGGGGTGTGCACCACCTGCATCCCTGCCGCCAGAACCACGTCACCGTCGCACCAGTCACAGGCACAGGAGAGGTTGACTTCATGACCACCATCGACCAGCGCAACCCCGAGCTCGAGGGCATCGGGCGCTACGAGTTCGGTTGGTCCGACTCCGACACCGCCGGCGCCACCGCCCAGCGCGGCCTCAGCGAGGACGTGGTGCGCAACATCTCGAACCTCAAGAGCGAGCCGCAGTGGATGCTCGACATGCGTCTGAAGGGCCTCAAGCTCTTCCACCGCAAGCCGATGCCCACCTGGGGCGGCGAGCTCGAGACGATCGACTTCGACAACATCAAGTACTTCGTCCGCTCGACCGAGAAGCAGGCGGCGACCTGGGACGACCTCCCCGCGGACATCAAGAACACCTACGACAAGCTCGGCATCCCCGAGGCGGAGAAGCAGCGTCTGGTCTCCGGTGTCGCCGCGCAGTACGAGTCCGAGGTCGTCTACCACCAGATCCGCGAGGACCTGGAGGAGCAGGGCGTGATCTTCGTCGACACCGACACCGCGCTGCGCGAGCACGAGGAGATCTTCAAGGAGTACTTCGGCACCGTCATCCCGACCGGTGACAACAAGTTCTCCGCGCTGAACACCTCGGTCTGGTCCGGCGGCTCGTTCATCTACGTCCCCAAGGGCGTGCACGTGGACATCCCGCTGCAGGCCTACTTCCGGATCAACACCGAGAACATGGGCCAGTTCGAGCGCACGCTGATCATCGTCGACGAGGACGCCTACGTGCACTACGTCGAGGGCTGCACGGCGCCGATCTACAGCTCGGACTCGCTGCACTCCGCGGTCGTCGAGATCATCGTGAAGAAGGGCGGCCGCTGCCGCTACACGACGATCCAGAACTGGTCGAACAACGTCTACAACCTGGTGACCAAGCGCGCGACCTGCGAGGCCGGCGCCACCATGGAGTGGGTCGACGGCAACATCGGCTCCAAGCTGACGATGAAGTACCCCGCCGTCTACCTGATGGGCGAGCACGCCCGGGGCGAGACGCTGTCCATCGCCTTCGCCGGCGAGGGCCAGCACCAGGACGCGGGCGCCAAGATGGTGCACGCGGCCCCGCACACCTCGAGCTCGATCATCTCCAAGTCCGTGGCGCGCGGCGGCGGTCGCACGTCGTACCGCGGGCTCGTCCAGGTCAACGAGGGCGCCCACCACTCCGCGAGCATCGTGAAGTGCGACGCGCTGCTGGTCGACCAGATCAGCCGCTCGGACACCTACCCCTACGTCGACGTCCGCGAGGACGACGTGTCGATGGCCCACGAGGCGACCGTCTCGAAGGTCTCCGACGACCAGCTCTTCTACCTGATGAGCCGGGGCATGGAGGAGGACGAGGCGATGGCGATGATCGTCCGCGGCTTCGTGGAGCCGATCGCCAAGGAGCTCCCGATGGAGTACGCCCTCGAGCTCAACCGGCTCATCGAGCTGCAGATGGAAGGCGCGGTCGGCTGACCTGCCCACCCCGTCCGACCTCCCCGAACCCGAAAGCGAAGTAGTGACTGTTACCGAGAGCCCTGCCGTCGCAGGCGCGGTGGAGACGACCACCAAGCTGGCGTCCCACCTGCACCCTGTCGCGTCCTTCGACCTCGACGACCACCCGATGCCCACCGGCCGCGAGGAGGTCTGGCGCTTCACGCCGCTCAAGCGGCTGCGCGGCGCGCTGGACGACGTCGCGGGCGACACCGACGCGGTGACCTACGACGTCACCGGCGCCGAGGGCCTGCACGTCGGCACGCTGGCCCCGGGGAGGCCCCCCGGGGCAGCGCCCTGGTGCCGGGTGACCGGGCGGCGGCCGTCGCCTCGAAGAACACCGAGAAGGCGCTGCACGTGAAGGTGCCGGCCGACACGGTGGTCGACGAGCCCGTGCACGTGGTGGTCACCGGTGCCGCGGACCTGCGCAGCAACGCGCACCACGTCCTCGAGGTCGGCACCCACGCCAACGTCACGTTCGTGCTGGAGCACCGCGGGTCCGGCATCCACGCCGGCAACCTCGAGGTGATCGTCGGGGACGGCGCCAACGTCTCGGTGATCAGCATCCAGGACTGGGACGACGACGCCGTGCACGTCGGCCAGCACGAGGCCCTCGTCGGCCGGGCTGCGACGTACCGGCACGTGTGCATCTCCTTCGGTGGCGACACCGTCCGGCTGAACTCCACCGTCCGGTACGACGGACCGGGTGGCGAGGCCGAGATGCTCGGCCTGTACTTCGCCGACGCCGGCCAGCACCTCGAGCACCGGCTGTTCGTCGACCACAACGCGCCCAAGACGCGCAGCAACGTCGACTACAAGGGCGCGCTGCAGGGCGAGGGCGCGCACGCCGTGTGGATCGGCGACGTGCTGATCCGCAAGGTCGCCGAGGGCATCGAGACCTACGAGTCCAACCGCAACCTGGTGCTCACCGACGGCTGCCGCGCCGACTCGGTCCCGAACCTCGAGATCGAGACCGGCGAGATCGAGGGCGCGGGCCACGCGTCCACGACCGGCCGCTTCGACGACGCGCAGCTGTTCTACCTGCAGGCGCGCGGGATCCCCGAGGAGGAGGCCCGCCGGCTGGTGGTGCACGGTTTCTTCGCCGACATCATCCGCAAGATCGGCGTCCCGAACATCGAGGAGAAGCTGCTCGCGACCGTCGAGGCCGAGCTGGAGAAGAACGTCACCAAGCAGGTGGGCGGGGCGGCGTCATGACGTTCACCCGCGCCTGCGGCGTCTCCGACGTGGCGCCCGGCACGGCCCTCGCGGTCGACGTCGACGGCACCGACGTGGCGCTCGTGCACGAGGGCGACGACTGGTACGCCGTCGCCGACGAGTGCTCGCACGCCGCGATCCCGCTCTCCGAGGGCGAGGTCGAGGGCTGCGAGATCGAGTGCTGGCTGCACGGCTCGCGCTTCGACCTCCGCACCGGCAAGCCCAGCGGCCCGCCCGCCACCGAGCCGGTCGTGGTCTACGCCGTGCAGGTCGACGGCGACGACGTCCTGGTCGACGTCACCACCCCGATCAACCACTGACTTTCGAAGCAACGGAACTGAGGGAACAACAGATGGCAACGCTGGATATCCGCGACCTGCACGTCACCGTCGAGACCGAGGACGGCCCCAAGGAGATCCTCAAGGGGGTCGACCTGGTGATCCGCGAGGGCGAGACGCACGCGATCATGGGCCCCAACGGCTCGGGCAAGTCCACCCTGGCCTACTCGATCGCCGGCCACCCGAAGTACACCGTCACCGGTGGCTCGGTCACCCTCGACGGCGTGGACGTCCTCGCGATGTCCGTCGACGAGCGCGCCCGCGCCGGGCTGTTCCTGGCGATGCAGTACCCCGTCGAGGTCCCCGGCGTCTCGGTGTCGAACTTCCTGCGCACCGCGAAGACCGCCATCGACGGCGAGGCCCCCAAGCTCCGCACCTGGGTCAAGGACGTCAACGCCGCCATGGGCGCGATGAAGATGGACCCCACGTTCGCGACCCGCTCGGTCAACGAGGGCTTCTCCGGCGGCGAGAAGAAGCGCCACGAGATCCTCCAGCTCGAGCTGCTCGACCCCAAGGTCGCGGTGCTCGACGAGACCGACTCCGGCCTCGACATCGACGCGCTGAAGATCGTCTCCGAGGGCGTCAACCGCTACAAGGAGAAGGGCGACAAGGGGGTCCTGCTGATCACGCACTACACGCGGATCCTGCGCTACATCAAGCCCGACTTCGTGCACGTCTTCGTCGACGGCAGGATCGCCGAGGAGGGCGGGTCCGAGCTGGCCGACCGTCTCGAGGCCGAGGGCTACGACCGCTTCCACGACGACGAACGCCTGAGCCCGCCCCTCTGACGGAAGGAAGCCGACCATGACGGTCGACACCGCGCACCTGCCCGGTCTGCTGGACGGGCTCGACCTGATCCGGGCCGACTTCCCGATCCTGTCGCGCACGATGGCCGACGGGCACCCGCTCGTCTACCTGGACAGCGCGAACACCTCGCAGAAGCCGCAGGTGGTCGTCGACGCCATGGTCGACCACCTCGAGCGGCACAACGCGAACGTCGCGCGCGCCATGCACCAGTTGGGCGCCGAGTCGACCGCCGGGTTCGAGGGGGGCCGCGACAAGGTCGCCGCCTTCCTCAACGCTCCGTCGCGCGACGAGGTGGTCTTCACCAAGAACGCCTCCGAGGCGATCAACCTGGTGGCCAACACCCTTGCCTGGGCCGAGGGCCCGCTGGCGGTCGGCCCCGGGGACGAGGTGCTGATCACCGAGATGGAGCACCACTCCAACATCGTCCCGTGGCAGCTGCTCACCGAGCGCAAGGGCGCGAGGCTGCGCTGGTTCGGGCTGACCGACGACGGTCGGCTGGACCTCTCGAACATCGACGAGCTGATCAACGAGCGCACCAAGGTGGTCTCGCTGACCTGGGTCTCGAACATGCTCGGCACCGTCAACCCGGTCGCGGAGATCACCCGCCGCGCCCACGAGGTGGGTGCCCTGGTGCTGGTCGACGCCGCGCAGGCGGTGCCGCAGATGCCCGTCGACGTGCAGGCGGTGGACGTGGACTTCCTGGTCTTCACCGGCCACAAGGTCACCGGCCCGACCGGCATCGGCGTGCTGTGGGGACGCCGGTCCGTGCTCGAGCAGCTGCCCCCGTTCCTCGGCGGCGGCGAGATGATCGCCACCGTGACGATGGAGCGGTCGACGTACGCCGGGATCCCGCACCGATTCGAGGCCGGCACCCCGCCGATCGTCGAGGCCGTGGGTCTCGGGGCGGCCGTCGACTACCTCGCCGCGATCGGGATGGACCACGTCCGGGCCCACGAGGAGGCGATCACCCGCTACGCCCTCGAGGGGCTGGCGACGGTCTCCGGGCTGACCGTGCTCGGGCCGCAGGACGCCGCGCTGCGCGGCGGTGCGATCTCCTTCGAGATCGACGGAGTGCACCCGCACGACGTGAGCCAGGTGCTCGACAGCCTGGGGATCGCCGTCCGCGCCGGGCACCACTGCGCGAAGCCCGCGCACAAGCGGTACGGCGTGCAGAGCTCGACCCGGATGTCGTCGTACCTCTACACGACCCCGGCCGAAATAGACGCGCTCGTCGAGGGGTTGGAGTACACCAAGACGTACTTCAAGGTGGCCTGACATGGATCTCGACGCGCTCTACCAGGAGATCATCCTGGACCACTACAAGAACCCGCACCATCGCGGTCTGCGCGACCCCTACGAGGCCGAGGTGCACCACGTGAACCCGACCTGCGGGGACGAGATCACCTTGCGGGTGCACCTGTCCGGCACCGGCGACGACACGGTCATCGCGGACGTGTCCTACGACGCGGAGGGCTGCTCGATCAGCCAGGCCGCGACCTCGGTGATGACCGACCTCGTGATCGGCAAGCCGCTCGACCAGGCGCTGTCGGTGCACGAGAGCTTCCTGACCCTGATGCAGGGACGCGGCGGGGTCGAGCCCGACGAGGAGGTGCTGGAGGACGCGATCGCGTTCGCCGGCGTCGCCAAGTTCCCGGCCCGGATCAAGTGCGCCCTGCTGTCCTGGATGGCCTGGAAGGACGCGACGTCCCAGATCGTCGCAGGCACCCAGACCGAATCGAAGGAGATGTCATGACCGACACCGCTCACACGCCCGACCACAGCGACCTGCCCGAGGTGGACACCTCCGGCTCGACCATGACTGTCTCCAAGGACGACGTCGTCGAGGCCATGAAGGACGTCGTCGACCCCGAGCTCGGGATCAACGTCGTCGACCTGGGTCTCGTCTACGACGTGCACCTCGACGAGGGCACCAACGTGGTGCTGGACATGACGCTGACGTCCGCGGCCTGCCCGCTGACCGACGTCATCCAGGACCAGACCAACCAGGCCCTCGAGGGTCTCGTCAACGACGTGACGATCAACTGGGTCTGGATGCCGCCGTGGGGCCCCGACAAGATCACCGAGGACGGCCGCGAGATGCTGCGCGCCCTCGGCTTCAACGTCTGAGGCTCACTCCGGGCCCCGGTCGGCGATCGCCGCGAGGCTCTGCGCGATCGACACCAGGGCGAGGGCCTGCACCGCGTCCCACGTGCCCGGCTTCAGCGTGGCGGCGACCTCGGCGGCCTGGTCCGCGAACTCCTGTGCGCTCATGCGTGAAGGCTAGGTTGTCCGCGTGACCACCGCCCGCACCGTGCTCGTCCCGGCCGGTCGCGTGGTGCGCTGGTTCGAGAACTTCGGCACCCGGCACGGCGCCACCTCGGCGGTGGTGTCGTCCGGGTGCCTGTCCGTCTCCGCGGCCGACGGCGCCACCGCCGTCGCCGCGCTGCCCTTCGGCGCCCGGTACGACGGACCCGCCGACGCCACCGCGTTCGCGCACGCCGTGGACGCCCCGGCCCGGTGGGGCGTGCTGCTGGTGCGCAAGGGCGGCTTCGCCGTCGCGACCGTCTCCGGCCTGGCCGTCGCCGAGTCCAAGGTGGGGCAGCGGCACGTGCAGGGCCGCACCAAGGCCGGCGGACAGAGCCAGCAGCGGTTCGCCCGGAGGCGCGACAACCAGGCGCGCCAGGCCTACGAGGCAGCCGCCGACCACGCGGCCCGGATCCTCACCGGGCGGCTGACCGCTCTGGCGTGCGGGGGAGACCGGTCCGCCGTCGACGCCGTCCTCTCCGACCCGCGGCTGGTGCACCTGGTCGACGTACGGGTGGAGCCGTGGCTGCCCGTCCCGGACCCCCGCCGGTCCGTGCTCGACCGGGCGGTCCTCGACGCTGCCTCCGTCTCCGTCGAGGTCACCTGAGGGCGGGTCCCGGTCGACCGCCGCATGGCACCGCCCGCGCTCCCATGCGGGCTACAGACAACCGGGTGCTCCGGGTGGAGCATGGAGGGTACAAGTTGGCCCGGACCTCGCCGACGTCGCAGACGTTGGAACGAGAGGTACCCGTGAGCCTCGACTCCCGCCCCGCAGCCGAAGTCTCCTCACGCCGGCCGGTGGTGCCGATCGTCCGTCAACGACAGCGGCCGTCCTCGTCCGCCCGGAGCTACCAGTGGGGCTGCTGGCGGGTGGTCGAGGCGGTCGGCGACCTCGACCTCGCGGTGGTGCCGCTGCTGCGCGGCCTAGTCGTGGGCGCGCCGCCGCACGTGGTCTTCGACCTGCGCTGCGTGACCTTCCTCGACGCGGGCGTGCTCGGCATCTTCGTGGCCACCCGTGCGCACCAGGGCCAGGCGCACGGTGCCGTCCGCATCGCGACCCCCTCCCCGATGGTGCGCAGGCTGCTCGCGATCACCGGGCTCGAGCTGGTCCTGCCGTCGTTCGAGTCGCTGGCGGGCGCCGCCGCCGGTCACGAGTCCTGCTAGCGCGTTCCACCCGGCGGGTCTCCCGGAGCGGCACCGTCCCGCTCAGTCGTCGAGGCCGCGCGCGGACAGCGCCTCGCCGAGGGCGTCCGCGTGCCGCAGCGACCGGACGATCAGCGGGACCGCGAACGCCCGCGGGCTCGCGGTCAGGCCCCGGGCCCGCTGCGCGTCCCGGACCCCCTCGGCGAGGCTGACGACCACGGGGACGCAGCGGATCCCCAGCGCGATCAGCAGCCCGATCCGCTCCGGGTCGACGCGGAGGACCCGCAGCGGCCCGCAGGCGAACACCACGGCGTCCACCAGCTCGGTGGTCCGCGTCGTCAGCGTGACCAGGGCGGCGAGCAGGACCAGCACGGCCAGCACCCCGACGACCACGACGGCCCGCTCCCAGCCGTTGACCACCACGTGGAACCCGGCGGTGACCAGTCCGATCCACAGCAGCGGGCGGAGCTGGCTGCCCACGGTGCGCAGCGACAGCCCGGCGACGACGTACGCCGCGAGCACGACCGCGAGCGCGACGGGGACCTGCCAGGCGTGGTGCAGGAACACCGACCCGACGCCGGCGGCGATCATCACCAGCAGCTTGAGCCCGGCCCGGGCCCGGTGCAGGGGCGAGGTCCCGGGCACGTACAGCCCCAGCGGGCTCACGCCATCAGCTTCCGGTAGAACGCCACCGCCGAGGCGGGGGAGTCGTCGCAGACCACCCGTCCGCCGTCGAACACCAGCACCCGGTCGAAGCCGTCCAGCAGGTCGAGGTGGTGGGTGACCAGCAGCACCTGCTGCGGCAGGGCGGCGACCACCCGGCTGATCATCGTGGCGTTGCGGAGGTCGAGCAGCGTCGTCGGCTCGTCCATCACGAGCACGTCCGGCTCGGTGACCAGCACCGACGCCAGCGCGAGCAGCTGCTTCTGGCCGCCGGAGAGCAGGTGGGCGGGGTGGTCGGCGTGCCCGGCCAGCCCGTACGACGCCAGCGCGGCGTCCACGCGCGCCCGGACCTCGGGCTTGGACAGTCCACGGCGGCGCAGCCCGAACGCCACGTCCTCCGCCACCGTCGGCATCACGATCTGGGCGTCGGGGTCGGTGAAGCAGAAGCCGACCCGGCGGCGCACCTCGCGGCCCTGGGTGCGGGTGTCGAGCCCGTCGACGGTGACCGTGCCCGCGCTGGGCAGGACCAGCCCGTTGACCGTCCGGGCGAACGTCGACTTGCCGGACCCGTTCGCGCCCACCACGCCGACCCGCGGCTCGGAGATCCGCAGGTCCACGTCGGCCAGCACGGTCCGCGCCCCGGTGTGCTCGCCGTAGCGGTGGGTGACGCCGCGCGCCTCGATCACCGGCATCGCTCGACCACCATCGCGACACCCTGGCCGCCGCCGACCGCGATCGCCGCGAGCCCGTAGCGGCCCCGCCCGGCCCGGACCAGCTGCGAGAAGAGCCGGACGAGCAGCACCGCCCCGGACGCGCCCCAGGGGTGCCCGAGCGCGAGTGCCCCGCCCTCGACGCAGACCCGCGACGGGTCCAGGCACAGCGCGTCGCAGCAGGCGAGGACCTGCCCGGCGAACGCCTCGTTCAGCTCGACCACGTCGAGGTCGCCGACCCGGAGGCCGGCCAGGTCCAGCGCCTGCTCGGCGGCGGGGACCAGGCCCAGGCCCGGGAGGTTCGGGTCGACGCCGGCGGTCGCGGTGGCCAGCACCCGCAGCCCGGGGACGCCGAGCCGGCGGTGGGTGTCCGCGTCGACGACCGTGACCGCGGCCGCTCCGTCGTTGACGCCGCACGAGCTGCCGGCGGTGACCGTGCCGCCCTCGACGGCCGGGCGGAACGCGGGCCGGAGCCGCGCCAGCCGGTCGACGGTCAGGCCGGTCCGGGGCCGCTCGTCGCGACGTACGTCCCCGACGGGCACCACCTCGTCGTCGAAGCCGCCCGCGTCGCGGGTGGCGGCGGCCAGCGCGTGCGAGCGGGCGGCGTACGCGTCCTGCCGCTCCCGCGACACCCCGGCCTTCTCCGCGAGGACGTCGGCGGCGAAGCCCATGTCGGGGTCGCCCAGCGAGGCCGGCGCGAAGGCCGCGCGCTCCGGCCGGGTCGACGTGGACGCGGACTCCACGCCGCCGGCCAGCACGACGCCCCCCCGAGGACCGGACGAGCGCGCAGGCCACGTCGACGGCCGCGAGACCGGAGCCGCACTGCCGGTCGACCGTCAGCCCCGGTACGTCGACCGGGAGACCCGCGGCCAGCGCGGCGACGCGCGCGACGTCGCCGCCGGGGCCGGTGCAGTTGCCGAGCACCACGTCGCGGACCGGCTCGTCGAGACCGGCGGCCAGCGCCCGGAGCACCGGTGCCGCGAGGTCGGCCGCCGGCACGGACGCCAGGGCACCGCCGGCGGTGCCGATCGGGGTGCGCAGCGCGGCGACGATGACGGGGCTCACGCGCTGAACCTAGACCAGCCGGGTGGCGCGCTCGTCGGCGCCGGACACCAGTGAGACCAGGGCCGCACGGTCGACCTTGCCGGCCGGGGTGAGCGGCAGGTCGGCGACGTGGAACCAGACGCGGGGCCGGTGCGCCCCGGCGAGGGCCCGGCGAGCCTCGGCGAGCAGGGGACCGTGGTCGCCGGGAGAGGTCAGCACGACCGCGAGGACGGCCCCGAGGTCCTCGTGGGGCAGCCCGACCACGACGACCTCTCCGGTCGCCGCCGCCCGCAGCACCGGCTCGACCGCGGACAGCGGCACCGTCGCACCGCCGGTGGTCACCGCGTCGGGACGGCCGAGCACGACCAGGCGGCCGTCGGCCAGCAGGCCGTGGTCACCGACGGTGGCGAACCCGTCCGCGTCGCGGCGCAACGGCCCGGGGGACCCGGCGTACCCGTCGCAGACGAACGGCGACCGCACCCAGATCTCCCCGTCGCGGACCTGGACCCGCACGCCCGGGAACGGCCGCAGGTCCTCGGCGTGCGCGCCCCAGGCGACGAAGGAGAGCTCGGCGGCGCCGTAGTAGTGGTGCACGGTGGCGCCGGCCGCCACGGCGCGGTCGTGCAGCCCGGGGGAGAGCCGGTCACCGGCGACCACCACGGTCACCCCGGCCAGCGCCGGTCCGAGGACCCTCGCCAGGTCACCGGGGGTGAGGTGGGCGTGCGTCGCCTGCGCGAGGTCGTCCACGAGCCGCGCCCCGGTGACCGTCGCGTGCACCGCCGCGAACAGGTTCATCGTCGCGGCCAGCGGCCCCGGCACCCAGACCCGGGATCCGGCGCCGAGCCCGGCCAGCCGGGAGACGGCGTCGAAGGAGGAGACCCAGGAGTCCGTGGTGCGCACCACGGCGCGGGCCGACCCGGAGGTCCCGGAGGTGCCCAGGCGGACGGGTACCCGCGCCGCGTGCGCGGCCAGGAAGTCCGCGACCTCAGACAGGCGTGCGCTCCGCGTGCCGGCGGGCGGGCGCGCCGAGCAGGCCCGGGTAGGCCGCGTGCACGCCGCGCGCGACGAGCGCCGCGACCACGACCTTGACCAGGTCGCCGGGCAGGAAGATCCAGGTGGAGACGGCCGCGGCCTGCACCGAGATGCCGGCGACCAGCGCGATCCCGGCGATGCCCAGCGCGTAGAGCACCACGACGCCGCCGAGCAGGTTGGCCACGATCCCCCAGGGCAGCCGGTACGTCGACCCGCCGCGCTCGGTCAGCCAGCCCACCACGAACGCGGCCACCGGCCAGCCCACCAGGAACCCCACCGACGGCGTCGCGAACACGCCTAGACCACCGCGTCCGCCGGCGAGCAGCGGCAGCCCGACCGCGACCAGCACCAGCAGCAGCACCAGCGACGCGGAGCCGCGGCGCGCGCCCAGCACGGCGCCGGCGAGGATCACGCCCAGCGACTGCGCCGTGATCGGCACCGTGAAGCCGGGCGGGGTGAGCGCGGGGACGAGACCCAGGGCGGCGACGACGCCGGCGAAGGTCGCGACCAGCGCGAGGTCACGGGAGGTCGAGCGGGGAGCGGTCACGGCCGGGAGTCTACTCAGAGCGTGCGGGCCGAGAACGTGTCGCACGCCTCGAGGGTGCCCTTGCTCAGCCCGGTGCTGAACCAGCGCATCCGGGACTCCGCCGAGCCGTGCGTCCAGGAGTCCGGGTCCACCCGCCCGGACGTCTTGCGCTGGATCCGGTCGTCGCCCACCGCGGCGGCCGCGTCGAGAGCCCGGTTGATGTCGTCCTGGGTGAGGTCGAGGATGTACGGCTCGCCGCCCGAGTCGTCGGCGGTCGTCGCGTACTTCGTCCAGATGCCCGCGTAGCAGTCGGCCTGCAGCTCGAGCCGCACCGCGTCGCTGTTCCGGCCCTGCTGGGTGCGCACCTTGGCCATCGTGCCGAGCAGGTCCTGGACGTGGTGGCCGTACTCGTGGGCGAGGACGTAGGCCTGGGAGAACGGCCCGCCCTTGGCGCCGAGCTGCCCCTCGAGCATGTCCTTGAAGAAGGTGGTGTCGAGGTAGACGTGCTTGTCGGTCGGGCAGTAGAACGGCCCCACGTCGGCGGTCGCGTTGCCGCAGCCGGTGCCGAGGCCGCCGCTGAAGATCGTGGTCGTCGCGTCGGTGTAGCGCGGCCCGCCCTGCTGGGGCAGTGCCTCGGCCCAGAACGCCTGGATCGAGTTCACGTCGGCGACCAGCGCGCAGTCGGGGTCCTGGTTGGCGTCGGTGCCGGTCCGGCACTGGTCGAGCGAGGTGCTGCCGGTCGCCCCCGGGTCGGTGGAGCCGGTCGAGCCGCCTCCGCCGCCGAGCTGGCTCTGCACCAGGAAGATGATGACCAGCACCACCAGGCCGCCGATGCCGCCACCGACCTTGAGGCCGCCGCCGCCCCCGCCCATCGGGAATCCGCCGCCACCGCCGCCGCTGCTGCTGCCGCGGCGGTTGTCGACCTGGCTCCGGTCGAGCCGGGCCTTGGGGTTGTAGCGCATGCCACTGCCTTCCGTTCGGTGGCGGCACTGTACCCGCGTAGACTGGACCCATGAGGTGCGCCACCGACTGAGTCCGGACGTCGCTCCATGTCCGTTTCCTGATCTACAGCTCGTCGAGGTTCGCTTCCCATGATCACCGCTCATCATCTCGAGGTCCGCGCGGGCGCACGCCTGCTCATGGACGACGTCTCCTTCCGCGTCGCCGCCGGCGACAAGGTCGGTCTGGTCGGCCGCAACGGCGCCGGCAAGACCACCCTGACCAAGATCCTGGCCGGCGACGCGCTGCCCGCCTCTGGCACGGTCACCCGCGCCGGGAGCGTCGGCTACCTCCCGCAGGACCCGCGCACCGGTGACCCGGAGGTGCTCGCGCTGCACCGCATCCTGGCCGCGCGCGGTCTCGACGACGTCGTACGACGCCTGCGCGAGTCCGAGGTGGAGATGGCCTCCGACGACCCGGAGGTCCGGGACCGCGGGATGCGCCGCTACGAGAAGGCCGACGCCGCGCTGCACGCGGGCGGCGGCTACTCCGCCGAGGCCGAGGCCCGGCAGATCTGCTCCAGCCTCAACATCGAGGACCGGATCCTCGAGCAGCCGCTGCGGACCCTGTCCGGCGGGCAGCGGCGCCGCGTCGAGCTGGCCCGGATCCTGTTCTCCGGCGCCGAGACGCTGCTGCTCGACGAGCCCACCAACCACCTCGACGCCGACTCGATCGGCTGGCTGCGCGACTTCCTCAAGTCCTTCAAGGGCGGGCTGATCGTGATCAGCCACGACGTGGAGCTGCTCGACGCCTGCGTCAACAAGGTCCTGCACCTCGACGCGAACCGGGCCGAGATCGACCTGTACAACATGGGCTGGTCGACGTACCTCGCCCAGCGCGAGACCGACGAGAAGCGTCGCAAGCGCGAGCGGATGAACGCCGAGAACAAGGCGAACACGCTGACCGACCAGGCGAACAAGATGCGCGCCAAGGCCACCAAGGCCAAGGCCGCCCAGTCGATGCTCAAGCGGGCCGAGAAGATGATGGAGGGCCTCGAGGGCGAGCGTCGCGCGGACCGGGTGGCCAAGATCAAGTTCCCCGCCCCGGCGCCCTGCGGCAAGACCCCGCTCACTGCGGCCGAGCTGTCCAAGTCCTACGGCTCGCTGGAGGTCTTCACCGACGTCGACCTGGCGATCGACAAGGGCAGCCGGGTGGTCATCCTCGGCCTCAACGGCGCGGGCAAGACGACGCTGCTGCGGATCCTGGGCGGCGTCGACCGCCCGGACACCGGCGAGGTGAAGCCGGGCCACGGCCTCAAGCTCGGGTACTACGCCCAGGAGCACGAGACCCTGGACACCGGCCTGACCGTGCTGGAGAACATGCGGCACGCCGCTCCGCAGCTGACCGACACGGAGTCGCGCAGCGTGCTGGGCTCGTTCCTGTTCAGCGGCGACGACGCGACCAAGCCGGCCGGCGTGCTGTCCGGCGGGGAGAAGACCCGGCTCGCGCTCGCGATCCTGGTGGTCTCCAGCGCCAACGTGCTGCTGCTCGACGAGCCCACCAACAACCTGGACCCGGCCTCCCGCGAGGAGGTGCTCGGCGCGATCCGCTCCTACCAGGGCGCGATCATCCTGGTGACCCACGACGAGGGTGCCGTCGCCGCGCTCGAGCCCGACCGGGTGCTGATCCTGCCCGACGGGGTCGAGGACCACTGGAACGCCGACTACGCGGACCTGATCTCGCTCGCCTAGAGTGCGCCGCATGGAGAGCAGCGGGTTCGACCCTGAGGTCCTGGAGCGCGGCGGGCTGACGTTCGAGGAGAACGGCCTGGTCGCCACCATCACCCTGAACCGTCCGGCGACGAAGAACTCCCAGACGCCCGCCACCTGGCACGCGCTGCGGATCATCGGCTCGTCGCTCTCGCCCGGGGTCCGGGTGGTCGTGGTGCAGGGCGCGGGGGGACTCGTTCTCCTCGGGCCTGGACCGGCGGATGCTCAGCCCCGACGGGCTGCACGGCGAGACCTCGGTGCTGCAGATGCTGGACATGCCCGACGGGGAGATGGCCGAGAGCATCGCCACCTGGCAGGAGGGCTTCACCTGGCTGCGCCGGCCGGAGATCATCAGCATCGCCGCCGTCCGGGGCGCGGCGGTCGGTGCCGGCTTCCAGCTCGCGCTGGCCTGCGACCTGCGGGTGGTCACCGAGGACGCCCGGTTCTCGATGCGCGAGCCGATCCTCGGGCTGGTCCCGGACCTGACGGGAACAAAACCCCTCGTCGACCTTGTTGGCTACTCGCGAGCCCTGGAGATCTGTGCCACCACCCGGTGGGTCACCGCGGACGAGGCACGCGACATCGGGCTGGTGACGGCTGTCGTGGCCTCCGACGAGCTCGACGGAGCCGTCGCCGACCTGGCGGCCGCGTTGACCGCCCCGATCTACGGAGCGGTCACCGAGACCAAGGCTCTGCTGCAGAGCGCGTCGCGGCTCGATCTCGAGGAGCAACGGCTGGCCGAGCGTGAAGCACAGGTGCGCCGGTTCCGTGAGCTCGCGTCCCTGATGGGCGAATGACCCGACCGCACGAGCGGACGGAGACGGAGGTGGGCAGATGTCGATGGGTTCCGGCATGGGACCGGTGTGGCGGCACATGCGCACCGACCGCAGCATCGCCGAGCAGAAGCTCGGCAGCAACACGGTCCGGCGGGTGCTGGGCTTCGCCCGGCCGCACCGCCGCACGATCGGGTTCTTCCTGCTCCTCACGGTCTTCGACGCCGCCCTCGTGGTGGTCACCCCGCTGCTGGTCAAGAGGATCGTCGACGACGGGATCCTGAAGCAGGACAGCCGGCTGGTGGTCCTGCTCGCGCTCGCCGCCGCCGGTGTCGCGGTCGTCGACGCGGCGCTGGGGCTGGCGATGGGCTGGCTGTCCTCCCGGATCGGGGAGGGGCTGATCTTCGACCTCCGCACCTCGGTCTTCGCGCACGTCCAGCGGATGTCGCTGGCGTTCTTCACCCGCACCCAGACCGGCGCGCTGGTCTCCCGGCTCAACAACGACGTGATCGGCGCCCAGCGTGCGTTCACCTCCACGCTCTCCAGCACGGTCTCGAACCTGATCAGCCTGGTCGTGGTCGGCGTCGTGATGCTGGCCCTGTCCTGGCAGGTCACGTTGCTCTGCCTGGCGACGTTCCCGATCCTGCTGGTCGCCTCGCGCTGGGTCGGCCGCCGGCTCGCCGGGCTGACCCGCGAGCAGATGCAGGGCAACGCCGACCTCGGCAACTCGATGACCGAGCGGTTCAACGTGGGCGGCGCGATGCTGCTCAAGCTGTTCGGCCGCCGCGACGAGGAGGACGCCGCGTTCGGCGTCAAGGCCGGGCTGGTCCGTGACCTCGGCATCCGGATCACGGTCATCACCCGGGTCTTCGCGGCCACCCTGATGCTGATCCCGGCCCTCGCCACCGCGCTGGTGTACGGCGTCGGCGGCGTCCTCGTGATCCAGCAGACGCTGACCGTCGGCACCCTGCTCGCCCTGGCCACCCTGCTGCTGCGGCTGCTCGGTCCGCTGCAGGGGCTCTCCAACGTCCGCATCGACGTGATGACCGCCCTGGTCAGCTTCGAGCGCGTCTTCGAGGTGCTCGACCTGCCCTCGATGATCGACGAGCACCCCGACGCCGTCGAGCTCTCCCACGTCGCCGGCCGGGTCGAGTTCGAGCACGTCGCGTTCCGCTACCCGCGCGCCGACGAGGTGTCGCTGGCCAGCCTCGAGACGGTGGCCCGCGCCGAGTCCCGGGACACCGGCCTGGTCCTCAAGGACGTCACCTTCACCGCCGAGCCCGGTCAGATGGTCGCCCTGGTCGGCCCCTCCGGCGCCGGCAAGACCACCATGACGCACCTCGTCGCGCGGCTGTACGACGTGACCGCGGGCGCCGTACGCGTGGACGGGCACGACGTCCGCGAGGTCACCCTCCAGTCGCTGGAGGACGCCGTCGGCTACGTCACCCAGGACGCCCACATGTTCCACGACACCATCCGCGCCAACCTGCAGTACGCCCGCCCGGGTGCCACCGACGAGGAGATCTGGGACAGTCTCGACGCCGCCCAGATCGGCGTGCTGGTCCGCAGCCTGCCCGACGGTCTCGACACCGTCGTGGGGGACCGCGGCTACCGGCTCTCCGGCGGCGAGCGCCAGCGGCTCGCGATCGCCCGGCTGCTGCTCAAGGCACCGTCGATCGTGGTCCTCGACGAGGCGACCGCGCACCTCGACTCCGAGTCCGAGGTCGCCGTGCAGCGGGCCCTGGACCGGGCGCTCGTGGGCCGCACGTCCCTGGTCATCGCGCACCGGCTCTCCACGGTCCGCAACGCCGACCTGATCCTGGTCGTGGACGACGGCCGGGTCGTGCAGTCCGGCACCCACGCCAGCCTGCTGTCCGACGGCGGCCTGTACGCCGCGCTCTACGAGACCCAGTTCGCGGTCCGCTCGGCCTGACCGGTCCTGGCTAGGGTGTCCGCATGGATCTCGGTCTGCAGGGACAGGTGTACGTCGTCACGGGCGGCTCGGGCGGCCTCGGCCTGGCCACCGCCACGGCGCTGGTGGCCGACGGCGCGCGGGTCGTGCTGTCCGGCCGGCACGCGGAGAGCGTCGGGCAGGCCGTCGAGCAGCTCGGCGCGACCCACGCGACCGGGCTGGTGGCCGACAACGCCGACCCCGGCACCCCCCGGGCGCTCGTGGAGGCCGCCCGGTCGACCTACGGGCGGCTCGACGGCGCCCTGGTCTCCGTCGGCGGCCCGGCCGCCGGGACGATCATGGACACCCCCGACGAGGACTGGGCCGCGGCCATCGAGTCGGTGTTCCTCGGCGGGCTGCGCCTGGGCCGCGAGATCGGCCGCGAGCTCGAGGCGGGCGGCTCGATCGCCTACGTGCTGTCCTCCTCGGTGAAGTCGCCGATCCCCGGGCTGGCCATCTCCAACGGCCTCCGCCCGGGCCTGGCGATGATCGCCAAGACGCTCGCCGACGAGCTCGGGCCGCGCGGGATCCGGGTCAACGGCCTGCTGCCGGGCCGCGTCGAGACCGACCGGGTGCGCTGGCTCGACGAGCAGAGCGGGGACGCGGCGTCCGCGAAGGAGAAGGCGTCCCAGGGCATCGCGCTGCGTCGCTACGGCCGTCCCGAGGAGTTCGGCCGCGTCGCGGCGTTCCTGCTCTCGCCGGCTGCCGGCTTCGTCACCGGGGTGATGCTGCCGGTCGACGGCGGCATGCTGCGGTCGCTCTAGGACCCGCTCGGGACCTTCTCGCGCTGGCGCACCGGCGGCGGGTTCCGCAGCTTCTTGCGCTCGTCGTAGGCGAGGTAGAAGAACCCGAAGACCGCGAGCACCCCGAAGAACCACCACTGGAGCCCGTAGAAGAAGTGCGGGCCGTTGCCCAGGTCGGGCAGCTCGGCGTGCTCCAGCGGCTCGGCGGGCTTCGGCGACTCGGTCTCGACGTCCACGAAGCCGCCGTACACCGGCACGTCGAGCTGCGGCGCGATCTCCGCGCTCGAGATCGCCCGGGTGGACATGTCGGTCACGGTCGCGGCGCTGCCGGTGGCGTCGGCGCGGACGTAGCCGACCACCGTCACGGCGCCCTTCGGCGGCGCCGGGGGAGTGACGGCCTCGGCGCCGGAGTTGCCGGTCTGCATCCAGCCGCGGTCCACCAGCAGCGCGGTGCCGTCGGCGGTGACCAGCGGCGTCACCACGTCGACGCCGGAGGCGCCGTCACGGGTCTGGTAGCGCACGATCACCGAGGACCGCGGGTCGTAGGTGCCGGTGGCCTTCACCCGGCGCCACTCGTCGCCGGTCGCGGACGGCCGTCCGACCCGCAGCACGTCACCCACCGGCGCCGGCTCCGCCTTGAGGTTGGCCCGGGTCTGGGCGTTGGTGCTCTCCCGGTCGTGCAGACGGTGGAACTGCCACTGGCCCAGCAGGTAGCAGCCGTAGGCCAGCACGACGACCACGACGGCGAACAGCGCCCAGCGGCGGCTGACCATGAACCTCACGTCTCCGAGGGTAGTCCGCGGCCCTCCAGGCCTGCCGGGTCCCGATCCCTCATGTGATCTGGAGCACGTGCAGCGGTGTCCGGTGCCCACTCACCTCGTAGACTGGTGCAATGACTTCTGCAGCGCTTGCCGACGGCTTCGGGCGGGTCGCCACCGACCTCCGGGTCTCGCTCACCGACCGCTGCAACCTGCGGTGCTCCTACTGCATGCCCGCCGAGGGCCTGGACTGGCTGCCCAACGACGACGTGCTCACCGACGACGAGGTCGTCCGGCTGATCACGATCGCGGTCGAGCGCCTCGGCGTGCGCGAGGTCCGGTTCACCGGCGGCGAGCCGCTGCTGCGCCGCGGGCTGCCCGACATCATCCGTCGTACGGCGGCCCTGTCCCCGCGTCCGGACACCTCGATCACCACCAACGCGCTGGGCCTGACCCGCACCGCCCGGGCGCTCGCGGAGGCCGGGCTCGACCGGGTGAACGTCAGCCTGGACACGGTCCGCGAGGAGGACTTCAAGACCATCACCCGCCGCGACCGGTTCGCCGACGTGGTCGCCGGGCTGGCCGCGGCCGCCGAGGCCGGCCTGGGGCCGGTCAAGGTCAACGCGGTGCTGCTGCGCGGCATCAACGACGACCAGGCGCCCGAGCTGCTCCAGTGGTGCATGGACCGCGACTACGAGCTGCGCTTCATCGAGCAGATGCCGCTCGACGCCCAGCACGGATGGAGCCGCGAGGCGATGGTCACGGCCGACGAGATCTTCGACTCCCTGGGCAGCGCGTTCGTGCTGGAGCCTGCGGAGGAGCCGCGGGGCAGCGCCCCGGCCGAGCTGTTCACCGTCGACGGCGGACCGCACACCGTCGGCGTGATCGCGTCGGTGACCCGGCCGTTCTGCGGCGACTGCGACCGGGTGCGGCTGACCGCCGACGGTCAGGTCCGCAACTGCCTGTTCGCCCGCGAGGAGAGCGACCTGCGCGGTGCGCTGCGCGGCGGCGCCGACGACGCGGAGATCGCCCGCCGCTGGCAGGCCGCGATGCTCACCAAGCGTCCGGGCCACGGCATCGACGACGTGACGTTCCTGCAGCCCAGCCGCCCGATGTCGGCCATCGGGGGCTGAGCCCGGCGTGCCGGGTTCCCGGCTCCGAGCGCGACCGGACAGAATGACCTCATGCGACTGTTTGCTGCCATCGTTCCGCCCCGGCCGGTCCTCGACGAGGTCCGGGCCGTGGTCGACTCGGTCCGGCCCGCCTCGGAGCCGGCACCCAAGCGAGGCCTGTTCTCCCGAGGCGGGGGACGCGGCCCGGTCGTCGAGGACGAGACCAACGACGAGCTGACGCAGCCGCCGGTCGAGCTGATGTACCTGCCGCTGACCGGCTTCGGCAACGTCACCCTCGGCGACTCGGTGCATCTCGCCAAGGCGCTGCGCAACGAGGCCCTCACCTGGGCCCCCGCGACCCTGCACGTCGCCGGCGGCACCGCCCTGGAGTTCAAGGGCGACGAGTCGGTGTGGGCCAAGCTCGACGGCGACATCGACGCCCTGAACACCATCGGCCGCGGGGTCCCGCAGGTCGTGCAGCGGCTCGGCTTCTTCGTGGACCGCCGCCAGTTCCGCCCGTGGCTCGAGGTGGGCACGATCACCGACACCACCACCGCGCCGTACCTGCAGGCCGTCGTGGACGCCCTGGAGGCCTTCCACGGCCGGTCGTGGGAGGTCGACGCGATCTCGCTGATGAAGGGGCTGCCCGACGAGGGGCCGGACGCCTTCGAGGAGCTCGAGCGGATGCCGCTCGCTCCTCGCTAGACCGACGGGGAGACGCGGGCCGGGTCGCGCTGCGGGATCGCCGGCAGCGCGCGGTTCTCGGCGATCACCTTGACCAGCTGGTCCAGCGGCATCGGCCGGTGCATGAGGTAGCCCTGGGCGAACGGCGCGTGCACGTGGTCGCGCAGGTGGTCGAGCTGGCTGGCCCGCTCGATGCCCTCGACGACCACGTCGAGCCCGAGTGCCTGGCCCATCATCGTGATCGAGCACAGCAGGGCGCACGAGCGCTCGTCGCGGTCGATGCTCTCCGAGAACGACAGGTCGGTCTTGATGATCCGCACCGGCATGTCCTGCAGGTAGCCGATCGAGGAGAAGCCGACCCCGAAGTCGTCGATCGCGAACGGCACGCCGCGGTCGGCCAGCGTGGACATCGCGCTCATCGACGCCGGATCGGTGCCGATGCCGTCGCGCTCGGTGATCTCCAGGACGAGGGTCGCGCCGTCCATCTTGGCCATCGCCCGCTCGACCTTGGTCACGAAGTCCGGCTCCCGCAGCTGCTTGGCGGAGATGTTCACGCTGACGTTGAAGTCGCCGCCCGCGGCCCGGGAGATCACCGCGGCGTCACGGGCGGCCTGGTCGAGCACCACGTCGCCGAGGGCGACCACCAGACCGGTCTCCTCCGCGACCCGGATGAACACGTCCGGGGGTACGTCGACCCCGTTGGACTTCCAGCGCGCCAGCGCCTCGACGCCGGTGATGTAGCCGGTGGAGGCACGCACGACGGGCTGGTAGACGAGCGTGAGGTCGCCGGCGGCCACGGAGGCTCGCAGGGACTCCACGAGCTCGAGGCGCTGGAGGCGCGAGCGGCCGATGGCCCGCTCGTACTCCACCCACTGGTTCTTGCCGCGCGCCTTGGCCTCATACATCGCCAGGTCGGCGTTGCGCAGCATGCTCTCGGCGGTCTCGCTGCTGTCGCCGAACGCCACCCCGATGCTCGCGGACAGCGCCAGCTGGTGGCCGGCGACGTGCGCGCCCCGGCTGAGCGAGGTGAGGATCCGGTCGCAGGCGGTGCTGACCTCGGGCGGGTTCACGTCCTCGAGGAGCAGCGCGAACTCGTCGCCGCCGAGCCGGGCCACGGTGTCGCTCTGCCGCACGCACTCCCGCAGCCGCTGGGCGACGTCGATCAGCACCGCGTCCCCGGCCGCGTGGCCGAACCGGTCGTTGACCGGCTTGAAGCCGTCGAGGTCGACGAACAGCAGCGCGATCCGGTTGCCGCGCCGGCGCGACATCTGCAGCGCGTGCTCGACCCGGTCGAGGAGCAGCCCGCGGTTGGGCAGGTTCGTGAGCAGGTCGTGACGGGCCAGGTGGGTCATGTCCTCGGTCAGCCGGAGCCGGGCGAAGGCGTCGGAGGAGACCGCCACCATCGCCTCGAGGGCCTGCTGGTCGGCGGTGGTCGTGGACCGGGCACGGTGCTGGCCGGGCGCCACGATCCAGCTGTCCCGCTGGCCGTCGCGCAGCTGGGCGCCGATCTCGTGGGCGCCGGGCGGGGTGGACCGGACCTCGACCTGCCCGATCCGCAGCAGCCGGCGGGCGTCGTCGGTGAGCGCGTCGACGACCTGGCGGGTGTCGGACAGCGTCTGGGCCCGGACGGCCGCGTCGAACAGCACGCTGAGCCGCCGGGCGTTCTCCCGGCCGCGGTTGACCGCGCGGGTGGCGACGAGCAGCGTCACGAGCGGGACGGCGAGCAGCAGCAGGGTGTAGAGCTCCAGGTGGCGGGCGACCACGGCGCCGAGGTAGCCCAGCGAGTCGAACGGCACGAAGCAGGCGATCGCGAAGAGCGTGCCGCGCTGCACCAGGTGCCCGCGCACCGGGGTGTCGGTCTCGATGGCGACCGAGACCGCGGACGTGAGGTAGTCGGTGGCGAAGTAGCAGGCTGCGGCCAGCGCGACGGCGACCAGCTCCCGGAAGGTGTCCTCGCCCTGGGGGCCGCGGACCTGGAAGACGACCGCGGCGGCGACCCCGCCGCCGAGGAACCCGACGCCGAGGTTGAAGAGCTTGACGGCCTGCCGCTTGTCGGTGGTCATCTGGGTGACCAGCACGCCGAGCGCCCAGATCACGACCGCCTCGTAGGGGCTCTTCAGGGTGCAGAGCAGGAACATCAGCACGCTGGAGTCGAAGCCGACCTCGATGCCGCCCTCGCCGCTGTCGAGCACCATCGGGAACTTCGCGATGATCACGATCAGCGGGATGCAGACGAGCGCCAGCGCGTTCATCTGGACGCCGTCCTGGACCAGCCGGACCGTCGACCAGACGACCACGAACACCCCCGAGAGGAGGACGCCGAGGTCGAACCAACGGCTGCGCGACGCGAACAGCGCAGCGAGCGGTCGAGCCATGTGACCTCCGGTTCGGGGTGGGCGAGCACCAGTATCCGGCAAGGAGGCGGCTCGTTTGTGGTTTTCGGTCAGCCCGCGTCGACGGGGCCCGACGGGTCCAGCGGTTCGACGTCGCGCAGGAACCCGCGCGCGCCGAGGAAGTCCCCGAGGGACGTCCGGTGCTCGTCGCAGGCCAGCCACGACTTGCGACGGTCGGGGGTGTGCAGCTTGGGGTTGTTCCAGAGGAGCGACCAGACCGCGGGCGCCTGGCACCCCTTGGCCGAGCAGATGGGGGACATGGGTCCCACGCTAGCCACCGGCCGTTCGCCCGCCGGGCACCGGGAGAAAGTGCGACGCCGGACGACCACGGGGGGAGTCGTCCGGCGTCACGTAGAGCAGCGAACTCAGACGGGGGAGACTGAGCTCGCTGCGAGAAGGATTGTTGCACGCAGCAGACGCCGAATCCAACGAGGTGTCAGATACGCGCCGGAGCAGTTTCTACGTGTCTGGACCACTTTCGAGCGCGCGGCGCTCGGGGTCGGGGTCGAAGTACTCCGGGCCGCCCGGGTCCGGTGACACCCCGGCGTTGGCGAGCACCACCGCGACGTACGGGAGCAGGAACGAGCCGGCGATGAAGATCCACATGAACCAGTGGCCGATGCTGACGATCGCCAGCACGAAGCACAGCGTCCTGATCCCCATCGAGATGAGGTACCGACGCTGCCGGATCGCGATGTCGGCGTGGTGACTGCGGGTCGCGGTGGTGATCCGGACGGCCTCCGGCTCTCTGCGGGCCATGCCCCCACCGTACGTCGACCCCGGGCACGGACCTACGGCGTGCGCTCTACGATCGGGCCAACCCGCCTCGTGCGGCCCGTCCCGACCCAGCCCGACCGATGGAGGACCCATGTCCAACCGTGTCTACCGCGTCACCGAGATCGTCGGCACCTCGCCCGACGGCATCGACCAGGCCATCCGCAACGGCATCGAGCGGGCCTCCCAGACCCTGCGGCACCTCGACTGGTTCGAGGTCACCCAGGTCCGGGGCCAGGTCAAGGACAACACCGTCGAGCACTTCCAGGTCGGCCTCAAGCTCGGCTTCCGTCTCGAGGACGAGTGATTCCGCATACCGCCCGGTAGCCGATAGCGTCTCGACGCATGAGCAGATCGGTACTCGTCACCGGGGGAAACCGGGGCATCGGCCAGGCCATCGCGGCGGCGTTCGTCGCCAACGGGGACCAGGTGGCCATCACCTACCGCAGCGGCGAGCCGCCCGAGGGCGTGCTGGCGGTGCGCTGCGACGTCACCGACGCCGCCTCGGTCGAGGCGGCGTTCACCGAGATCGAGGCCGCGCACGGCCCGGTCGAGGTGCTGGTCGCGAACGCCGGCATCACCGCGGACACGCTGGTGCTCCGGATGAGCGAGGACGACTGGTCCCGCGTCATCGACACCAACCTCACCGGCTCCTTCCGGGTGGCCAAGCGGGCCACCAAGGGCATGCTCCGGATGCGCCGCGGCCGGCTGATCTTCATCTCCTCGGTCGTCGGGCTGCTCGGGTCCGCCGGCCAGGTCAACTACGCGGCGAGCAAGGCCGGGCTGGTCGGCATGGCCCGCTCGCTGGCCCGCGAGCTCGGCAGCCGGTCCATCACCGCCAACGTGGTGGCCCCCGGGTTCGTCGAGACCGAGATGACCGCCGTGCTGCCCGAGGAGACCCAGGCGCGGTACAAGGAGCAGATCCCGCTCGGCCGCTACGCCAGCACCGAGGAGGTCGCCGCCGTCGTGCAGTGGCTCGCCTCGGACGGCGCGGCCTACGTCACCGGGGCGGTCATCCCCGTCGACGGTGGCCTGGGCATGGGGCACTGAGCAGGTCCCGGCAGATCCCGCACGCGACGCACACCAACCAGAAGGAGCACGACGGCATGGGCATTCTCGAGGGCAAGCGGATCCTGGTCGCAGGCGTCACCCTGGACACCTCCATCGGCTTCGCCACCGCGAAGGTCGCGCAGGAGCAGGGGGCGACGGTGCTGATCTCGAACTTCGGCCGGGCCCTCGGCATCACCAAGCGGATCGCCAAGCGGCTGCCGACGGAGCCGCCGGTGCTCGACCTCGACGTGACCAACGAGGAGCAGCTCGCCGGGCTCGCGGACGCCGTCCGTGAGCACGTCGACGGCCTCGACGGCGTCGTGCACTCCATCGCCTACGGCAACCCGGCGACGATCCTGGGCGGCAAGTTCCTCGAGGGGCCGTGGGAGGACGTGGCGCAGGCGGTGCAGGTCTCGGCGTACTCCCTCAAGTCGCTGACCACGGCCTGCCTGCCGCTGATGGGGCCCGGCGGGAGCGTGGTGGGGATGACCTTCGACGCCCAGGTCGCCTGGCCCGGCTACGACTGGATGGGCGTCGCCAAGGGCGCGCTCGAGTCGTGCAACCGCTACCTCGCCCGCGACCTCGGTCCGCTGGGCATCCGCTCGAACCTGGTCAGCGCCGGTGCGCTCAAGACGCTGGCGGCCAAGGCCATCCCGGGGTTCGAGAAGTTCGAGGACGAGTGGGAGGCGCGGGCCCCGCTCGGCTGGGACCCCGCCGACCTGGAGCCCACCGCCCGCTCCGTCGTCGCGCTGCTCAGCGACTTCTTCCCGAAGACCACGGGCGAGATCGTGCACGTGGACGGCGGCTACCACGCCATGGGGGCGTGAGGGGCGCGCACCGGCCCCGGTAGCGTCCGTGCGGTGACTTCCGCACTCGTCGAGCTCCGGGTCCTCGAAGGACCGAACCTCTACTTCCCGCGCGCCGCGATCAAGCTGACCCTGGACCTCAGCGCGCTGATCGACGCGCAGGAGTGGGTGGCCATGCGCTTCGCCACCCGGATCGGCCTGCTGAAGGCCCGTCCGGGGGGCGCCGGGCAGCGGTTTCCGGCAGCGGTTCGCGGCCCGGGCGATCGAGCGCCTGGTGCGCCAGATCGCGGCGGAGGCGGGCACGACGCGGCTCGCGCTGCGGGTCCGGCCGACCAACGACGTGCACCAGGTCGTGGTGGCGTTCCCGTGGCGCAACCGCACCCGCGCCCAGGCGCTCGGCCGGGCCGTCGCGGAGGTGCTCGACTCGCTGCTCAGCCCCGACCTCGAGGAGCTGGTCAGCCACGCCGCCGAGTCGGTGCGCGCGTCCGACCCCGGCCCCGGACCCACCACGCTGCGGCCGCGGGTGCCGATCGTCGCGGTGACCGGCACCAACGGCAAGACCACGACCTCGCGGATGGTCGCGCACATCGCCCGCACGCACGGCCTGCACGTCGGCTGGTCGAGCACGGACGGCATCTACGTCGACGGCGAGCTCGTCGAGGCCGGCGACTACTCCGGTCCGTCCGGCGCCGGCCGGGTGCTGGCCCACAAGCAGGTCCAGCTCGCGGTCACCGAGACCGCGCGCGGCGGCATCCTGCTCAAGGGCATCGGGCTGACCCACAACGACGTCTCGGTGTTCACCAACGTCTCCGCGGACCACCTCGGGCTGCACGGCATCGACACCCTGGACCAGCTCGCGGAGGTCAAGGGCGTCGTACCCCGGATCACCAAGGCCTCGGGCTGGGCGGTGCTCAACGGCGACGACCCCCGGGTCTACGCCACGCGCAGGTCGATCAAGGCCACGCCGTGGGTGTTCTCCCGCGACCCCGACTCGCCGGCGATCCGGGAGACGCTGTCCGAGGGCGGGCGCGCCACCACGGTGATCGACGGCTGGCTCTCGGTGCTCTACCCCGACAGCGACGCCGACCCGCTGGTGGAGGTCGTCGACATCCCGATGACGCTGGCCGGGCTGTCCCGGTTCAACGTCGAGAACGCCCTCGGTGCCGCCTCCGCGGCGCTGGCGGTCGGGCTGCCGCGCGCGGCCGTCGTCGAGGGGCTCACGTCGTTCCGCCCGGACCCCGCGCACAACCCGGGCCGGATGAACTTCTTCTCCCACGACGACGTGAGCGTGGTCATCGACCTCGCGCACAACGAGGCCGGCCTCGAGGCGCTGATCGAGATCATGAACGGCGTACGTCGACCGGGCTCACGGCTGCTGCTCGGCCTGGGCGCGGTGGGGGACCGGCAGGACGACCTCGTCGACCGGCTCGGGGAGATGGGCGCCCGCGACGCGGACGTCGTGGTGGTCGCGCACAAGGAGAAGTACCTGCGCGGCCGCACCACCGAGGAGCTCGACGCGCTGTTCCGGTCCGGCGCCGCGCGGGTGGGCGTCGAGGACGTCCCGGCGTACCCCACGGAGGTGGCTGGGCTGGCCGCCCTCGTCGCGCAGGCCGGTCCCGGGGACGTCGTCGCGCTGATGTGCCACGAGGACCGCCAGGGTGTCTACGACTGGCTGGCGGCCCACGGGTTCACGGTCGACGCCCCCGAGACGCTGCGCGACAAGGTGCGTGCGGCGGCGGCTCAGGCCTGAGGCCTGCCGACCAGGTCCGGGTAGTACTCCCGGGGACGACCGTCCCGGTCGCGCAGCATCCGGAGCTTGCTGGTCGGCTGCTCGATGACCCGGAAGCTGACCCAGCCCACGGCGACCGAGCCGGCCAGCACGATGGCCAGGGTGAGCGGCAGCGCCTGGTCGGCGCGACCGATCAGGCCCCAGTGCTGGAACAGCATCATCAGCGGCTCGTGCCACATGTAGGTGCTGTAGCTGATCAGGCCGAGCCAGGTGATCCCCCGCCAGGACAGCATCCTCGACCACAGCTGCCCGGGTGCGCCGAGCACGGTGCTGGCCATCAGCAGGAACCAGCCGACGGCGGCGAAGTCGTGGAACACGACCTGCCCCCAGGTGCCCGGGTCGGACAGCAGGGCGCCGCCGAGCACGACGGCCACGCCGAGCCAGCGCACCAGTGCCGGGGCGGCACCGGAGAGCAGCGGCCGACCCTGGCGGGCGGCGGCGATCACGGCGAGCAGCATGCCGGCGCCGAAGGCGCCGAACCGGGCCTGCGGGCCGAAGTAGGCCGGCCAGTTGTCGAACGGGATGTCGAGGGCCAGGAAGGCCACCGAGTTCCAGACGAACGGCACGACGGTGAGCACGGCGGCCCCGGAAGCGAGCAGCTGCACCCGGCGGCGGCGGGAACCGAGGCGCGTGCAGGCGCGCACCGCGAGCGGCCCGAGCAGCACCAGGACGCCGTAGAAGATCACCTCGAGGCTCATCGACCAGGTCGGGCCCACGGTGTAGAAGATCCGCTCCCGGTCGAAGACCTGGAGGAACAGCAGGTGCTCGACGAGGTCGAGCCAGTCGCCGGGCAGGGCGGGGTTGCGGATCGCCCACACCACGGTGACACCGATCCAGTAGAGCGGCAGGATCCGGACCGCCCGTCGGAACAGGAACTGGCGGGCGGGTCGCACCGGGGTGCGGTCCAGCGCCGCGCGGGCGTAGGACAGGGTCAGGAGGTACGACGACATCAGGAACAGGATGTCGACGGTCTCGAACCGCGCGAGCGCGCCCAGCACGGGGTTCAGCTCGCGGCCGCTCTGGGCGGCGTACTGGAAGACGTGGAAGACGACGATCGTCAGGCCCACGAGCCCGCGGTAGCCCTCGAGCTCGCGGGCGCGCCCGCGGCTGGGTGCGCCCTCGGGGGAACCGGAGCGGGGCCGGGTGCCGGCCTCGGAGTCGGTGGGGGTGACGTCGGCGGGACGGTCGGTGCTCAGCGTGGTCATGCGCTCACCTCCTGGTGGTCGCGTGCGGTGTCGGTGCTGCGGTCCGTGCTGCGGTCGGTCGTGCCGGCGGAGCGGGGGGTGACGTTCCACTGGGCCTCCCCGACCAGCTCCTTCACCTGGGCGATCCGGCCGATGATGTTCTTCCACTCGGTGTAGACCACCGAGGACACCAGCAGGTGGCTCCAGAACCAGGAGGAGCGCTCCCGGATCTCGGGCACGGCCAGCCGCCAGGCGAACAGCGTCTGCGCCGGCCCCACGGCCAGCGTGAACAGCGTGGTCAGCAGGAGCGCCGGGGCCAGCCAGTCGAGCTGGGTGATCCCGCCCTCGCGGTAGGCCGTGTAGGCCAGCACCGGGAACATCTGCAGGGACAGCCACGGGTAGATCTCGCGCCAGCCCAGCAGGAACGCCAGCCCGCCCTTCTGGCGGAGGCTCAGGTGCGGCGAGGCGATGGTCAGCCGCAGGTGCTTGCGGGAGACCTGGAACCAGCCCTGGGCCCAGCGGGCGCGCTGCTTCCACAGCGACGTCACGTTGGTCGGGGCGAGCTCGTAGGAGATCAGCGCCGGGTCGGAGGCGATCTTCGCGCCGGCGGCCAGCACCCGCAGCGTCGAGTCGATGTCCTCGGTGAGCATCGAGCCGTGCATCCGGGTCTCGGCCAGCAGGCTGGTGCGCCAGTAGCCGTTCGAGCCGCCGAACAGGCCGAAGCCGTGCAGGGCCGCGCGGCCGGGGTGGCTGACGGCGTAGATCGACTCGAACTCGACCGCGACGGTGCGGGCCACCAGGGAGGCGTCGCCGTTGCGGATCACGCAGTGCCCCTGCACGACGTCGTACCCGTTGGACAGCCAGCGCCACGCGCGCTGGAACGCACCCGGTTCGGGGTGGTGGTCGGCGTCGAACATGCCGACGAACTCGCCGGTGACGTGGCTCATCGCCGCGTTCACGTTCTGCGCCTTCGAGGTGCTGTTCTCCACCTTGAGCGGCAGGATCCGCGGGTCGAGGCGGGCCATCTCCCACAGCTCGTCCTCGACGGCCATCGGGTGCGGGGTGTTGTAGGCGACCAGGATCTGGAACGGCCCGGGGTACTCGACGCGCTGGAAGGCCTCGACGGTGTCGACGATCGTGGCGGCCTCGTTGGGGAGGTACGCCGCGATCACCGCGGTCGCGCCGGGGTGCGGGGCGCCCGGCTCGTCCGGCGGACGCTGCGGGTCGAGGGCGTAGAACCCCTCGAGCCAGATCGCGCCGGCGGTGACCAGCAGCGCAGCCATCACCACCCAGTAGGCGATCCCGGAGACGTCCCAGCCGACCGCGCCGAGGGCGAGGTAGCCGAGGAACGGCAGGCCCACGCCCAGGACCAGGGTGAGCAGGAACTGCGCGGGCAGCCGGAGCCGGTTGCCCACCGTGGCCGCGGAGCGGCGGAGCCGGCCCGGACCGCGACGGTCGGGGTCGGTGGCCGGCTCGAGCGACGGGGTCCACTCCACGGGCAGCAGGTCGAGGTGGTCGCCGGCCACCCGCACGGCGCTCAGCGCCCGGTCGCGCAGCTGCGCGCCGCTGGAGGCGGTGGCGAACGAGGTCCAGCCGGTCACCGGGGTCACCCGGACGACGTCCTCGTTGCCGAGCGCGAAGCGGGTCGCGGCGATCCGCCGGGCCAGGGCGCCGAGCCGTCGCTCGACCTCCTGGGGGCCGGACTCCGGCAGCAGCAGGAGCAGCCGGCCGTCGCGGTCGACACCGGCGCGCTCCAGCCCCTCGGGGGAGTCGGCGATCAGCTCGGTGACCTGGGTCGCGATCTGGGTGGCCGCGCCGCCGCCGAAGCGGTCGAGCAGCCGGGGCATCTCCTGCAGCTCGACGATGCCGAGGCCGCCGTTGCGGCGGGCGCGGAGGCCGCGCTCGAGCTCCCGGCCGGCCTCGTCGACAAAGGTCGTCTCGGAGAGCAGGCCGGTGCGCAGGTCCCGGCTGACGAGGGAGGCCGGGACCGGGGGACGGGCGGTCTTGGACCGCACGCGGGCGGCCAGCTCCACGCCGGAGACGCTGGGCGGCAGGCAGTCGTCGGCGCCCAGCGCGAGGCCGGTCAGCACCTCCTCCTCGTCGCCGCTGGTGAGCAGCAGCACGGGCACGGTGCGGCCGGGCCGCGCCTCGCGCAGCCGGCGCAGCAGGTCGAGCCCGTCGGGGCCGTGGCCGCCGACGGAGGCGACGACGACGTCCGGACGCAGCCGGGAGAAGGCCGCGAGGGGGTGCTCGCCGGGACGGCGGTCCACGACGACGAAGCCGCACGCGCGCAGGGCCGCCCGGGCCTCGTCGGCGAAGGGGCTGTCGTCGACCAGCAGCACGGTGGAGAGCGGCTGGCCCGGGGTCTCGTCCGGGGTCTGGTCCGGGGTGGAGAGGGGGCGTGAGGTCAAGGCTGTCACTCGGTCTCCTCTGGCAGGGTGGTCACGATGAACGTTCAGGAAGGTGGTCGCGGCGCGGCCCGCAGCGGGCTCGGTCGCGCGGCGGTGGCCGTGGCGGTCGTCTGGTGCTGTCTCGTGGCCGCGTGCACGTCGACCACCCGGGAGGGCTCCGGCTCCGCACCTGAGGTGCGCGCCTGGGTCACCACGGCGTCCGGCAGCGAGAAGCTGTCCGACCGTGGCCCGGTCCCGTTCGTCACCGGAAGGTCCGGCAAACCCGACATCGTCGTCGAGAACGGACGACGCTACCAGCAGTTCTTCGGGGTCGGCGCATCGATCACGGGGTCCTCCGCCGTGTTGCTCGACACGTTGCCGGACGCCGTGCGCTCACGTGTGATGCGCGACATCTTCCAACCAGGGAAGGGGATCGGGCTCTCCGTGCTGCGCCAGCCGGTGGGCAGCAACGACTTCTCGACCAGCGACTTCTCCTTCGCCCCGGGCCGTGACGAGGACCACGTGCTGCCGCTGCTGCAGGAGGCCGCCCGGCTCGACCCGTCCCTCGCGGTGGTGCTCAGCCCGTGGAGCGCGCCGGCCGCCATGAAGACCACCGGGTCGCTGGTCGGTGGGTCGCTGCGCCCCGAGGACGCCGGCGCCTACACGGACTACCTGGTCGGCGCGGCCCGCGCCTACCTCGACGCCGGCGTCCCGGTGCGCGGGCTGACCGTGCAGAACGAGCCGAGCTTCTCGCCTGCGTCGTACCCCGGGATGACGCTGGACACCGAGCAGCAGCGCACCCTGCTGCGCGACCACGTGGCGCCGGCCCTGCGACGGGCCGGGCTGCGGTTGCACCTGTGGGCGCTCGACGACAACTTCGACCGCTGGCCGGACGCCGACGCGCTGCTCTCCGACCCGGCCACCCGGCAGGCGGTGTACGGCGTCGCGTTCCACTGCTACCGCGGGGACGTGGCGGCGCTGCGCGAGCTGCGGGACCGGCACCCACGCGTCGCGGTGTCCGTCAGCGAGTGCAGCGGGGGAGCGTGGTCGGGCGGCTTCGCGCGCGAGCTGCGCTACGAGGCGCGCACGATGCTCGTCGGCGCGGTCCGCAACGGCGCGGCCTGGCTGGTGAAGTGGAACCTCGCCCTCGACCCGCGGGGCGGTCCGACGCACGGCGGCTGCCAGGACTGCCGCGGCCTGGTCACGGTGGACCCGGCGACCGGCACGGTCACCCCCAGCCCGACGTACTACGCGTTCGGCCACCTGGGACGGTTCGTCACGCCGGGCGCGCGGGTGATCGGTGCCACCGCCCGCTCCGGCTCGCACCTGGACACCGTGGCGTTCCGGAACCCGGACGGCTCCCACGTGCTGGTCGTCTTCAACGACGGGGGCAGCACGCGGGACGTCCGGGTCGGCACCGGTGACCGGACCTTCGGCTACCGGCTGCCGGCGGGGGCGCTGGCCACGTTCACGTGGTGAAGTCGGGGTCGCCCACCGGGCCGTCGGTGGTCTGCCCGGAGCCGGCCTGGGCCTGGTTCGACCAGTTCTCCAGCTCGGACATCACCGTGGGGTGCTTGTCGACGCAGACCACCACGAGGTCGCCCGGGTTGGCGCGCGACATCGCGTGCCGGACCGCCTCGATCTCGTCGAGGACGATCTCCAGCTGCTTGCAGCGCGCGCCGGCGTCCCGGCTGGCCCGGACGCCCTCGGCGACCAGCTCCGCGGTGGCGCCGCGCTCGCGGCCGCGCAGCGACACGTCCTCGCGGACCACGACGACGTCGAAGTGCTGGGCCGCGATGGCCCCGAGCTCCCGCATGTCGTCGTCGCGCCGGTCGCCGGCGGTGGCGATCACGCCGATCCGCGACGGCCGGCCCAGGTCACTGGTGGTCGCCATGCTCTCCCCGACCCGGTCGACGAAGTCGCCGAGCGCCTTCATGCCGGGGGCGTTGTGGCAATAGTCGACGATGACCTGCACCCCGTTGACCTCGACCTCGTTGAGCCGGCCGGGGGAGAGGTAGTAGCTCGTCGAGAAGGTCCGCAGGCCCTGCCGGATGTCGTGCAGGGGTGCACCGGCCGCGAACGCGGCGGCCGCGGCCGCCAGGGCGTTCTGCACGTTCATCCGGGCCTTGCCGCCGAACGTCGCCGGCAGGAGGTGGGTCCAGGCGAGCTGCATCTCGCGGCGACCGTGCTTGACCACGATCATCTCGCCGCGCTCGCTGGGCTCGAGGACGAGCGCCTTGCCGCCGCGACGGCAGTGCGCGTCGATCATCTCGCGCTCCTCCGAGCCGGGCTCGGACATCGAGAACCAGACGACCTGGCCGGAGCACTTGCGGCGCATCGCGCGGACCAGCGGGTCGTCGGCGTTCAGCACGGCGTGACCGTCGCGCGGGACCGCCTCGACGATGACCGCCTTGACGTCCGCGAGCTGCTCGACGGTGTCGATGCCGCGCAGGCCGAGGTGGTCGGGCTGCACGTTGAGCACCACGGCGACGTCGTTGCGCTCGTAGCCGAGTCCCTCGCGCAGGATGCCGCCGCGGGCCACCTCGAAGACGCCGAAGTCCACGCGCGGGTTCTGCAGCACCATCCGGGCCGACTTGGGCCCGGACGCGTCCGAGCGGATCACCAGGCGCTCGTCGATGACCACGCCGTCCGTCGAGGTCATGCCGACCTTGCGGCCCATGCCCTTGAAGATGTGCGAGATCATCCGCGACGTCGTGGTCTTGCCGTTGGTGCCGGTGACGGCCACGATCGGGATGCGGCTCGGGGCACCGGGCGGGAACAGCATGTCCACGACCGGCTTGGAGATGAACTGCGGCTCGCCGATGGTCGGATGCGTGTGCATCCGGAAGCCCGGGGCGGCGTTCACCTCGCAGATCGCGCCACCGGTCTCACGGACCGGCTCGGTGATGTCGGGGCAGATGAAGTCGATGCCGGCGATGTCGAGGCCGACCATCCGGGCGGCCTCCTCGGCGATCTCGACGTTCTCGGGGTGCGCCTCGAAGGTGCGGTCGATCGAGATGCCGCCGGTCGACATGTTGCCGGTCAGGGTGAGCTTGACCGTCTCGCCGGCGGGCGGCACGTCGCCGAGCTTGTAGCCCTGGTCGGCGAGCAGCGCGACCGCTGCGTCGTCGACCTTGATCCGGGTGAGCACCTTCTCGTGGCCGACGCCGCGGCGCGGGTCGGCGTTGGTCAGCTCGACGAGGTCCTCGATGCTGCTCCGGCCGTCGCCGATCACGTGCGCGGGCACCCGCTCGGCCACCGCGGCGAGCCGGCCGTCGATGATCAGGCAGCGGTAGTCGCGCCCGGTGATGTAGGACTCCACGATCACCACGCCCCGGCGGGACTGGTCCTTGGCGATCGGGAACGCCGCGCGGACGTCGTCGGCGTCCTTGAGGTCCAGGCAGACGCCCCGGCCGTGGTTGCCGTCGAGCGGCTTCACGACGACCGGGAAGCCGATCCGCTCGGCGACGGTGGCGGCCTGGTCGGCGGTGCGCACCGACTCCTGCTTGGGCACCGGGAGGCCGGCGGCGCCGAGCAGCCGGGTGGTGAGGTCCTTGTCGGAGGCCACGTCGACGGCGATGGCACTGGTGGCCGACGTCATCGTCGCGCGGATCCGCTTCTGGTGGACGCCCTGGCCGAGCTGGACCAGCGAGTGCTGGTTGAGCCGGATCCAGGGGATGTCGCGGGAGACGGCCTCGTCGATGATCGCCTGGGTGGACGGGCCGAACGACGTGCGCTCGGCGCGCAGGATGAAGGCCTCGCGCTCCTTGTCCCAGTCGAACTCCGGGTCGGCCTCGACGAGGTGGTTCACCAGGCGGACGGCGAGCCGTGCCGCCGCGATGCCGACCTGCTCGTCGACGTACCCGTAGACGATGTTGTAGTGGCCCTTCCGGCCCTTCACCGAGCGGGTCTTGCCGCGCCGGATGTCGTGGCCGACCTCCTGCTGCAGCGCCAGGGCGGCGTGCTCGGCGACGTGACCCAGCCAGGTGCCCTCGTTCAGCCGCTCGACGAAGCCGCCGCGCCGGCCGCGCGAGCAGGAGTGCTCCCGCAGGCCGGGCAGCAGCTGCAGCAGGTTGTCGGTGAAGCCCGTCAGCGTGTTGGTCGGGAACTCCTCGAGCGACCCGAGGTCCACCACGAGGTGGATCGCCTTGTCGTAGGACCAGACGTTCGCGCCGCGGTAGACGCGGGTCTCGAGGATGGACAGGTCGGGGGACGGGGTGCTCATACGTGATCTCCTTCGGCCGACTGGCGGGCACGGCGGCGGCGCAGCACGGTGGGCGAGATGTCGCCCGCGGCGATGTCCCGAGCCAACCGCTTGAGGTCGCGACCCGCAACCGCGAGCTCCTCGGCCTCGCCGGGGTCCACGACCGGCGCCTCGCGCACCAGCGTCTTCTCGGTCAGGTTGAACGCCGAGCCGGCCGGCAGCACGTGCAGCTGGACCCCGGAGGCGAGCAGGGGAGCGGTACGACGGGCCTCGTGGGCGTTCGACACGACGTTGCGGCCGTCGAACACGGTGACCACGCCGCGGCCCACGACGCGCATGATCTCCGCGCCGTTCTCCTCGGTGATCACGGCGCCGGTGTCCTCGTCCACGCCGATGCCGAGCAGGCCCGGGCTCTGGGCGACCAGCATCAGCAGCCGGCCGTAGCGGTTGCGCTGCCCGAAGTGCTGGTCGATGACCACGTCGCGGATCAGGCCGAGGCCGGCCGCGAGCTGGGTCATCCGCTGCTTGGGCGTCGAGCCGCCGGTGCCGAACGCGACCATGTGCGAGCTCTGGATGCTGGCACCGGCGCTGGTCCCGCCGACGACGACCCCGCGGGCGTGGGCGGCCTTGATGGCCTCGCCGAACGCGGTGCCGTTGACGATCGCGGAGAGCTTGAGCTGGTTGCCGCCGGTCATGAAGATGCCGGTGACGTCGTCGAGCAGGCCGACCACCTCGGGGTCCTCGGCGGCCTCCCGGCTGTCCGGCCGGGCGGCGACGACGTCGGCCGCGCCGAGCTTGCGGAACAGCGCGTCGTACACCTCGACGACCTCGGGCCCCAGCGAGCTCGCGGTCGGGATGACGGCGATCTTGGCGTCCCGGCCGCCGGCCAGGGAGAGGAAGGTCTTCAGCACCGTCCGGCGGCCGAGCTTGTCCTCGGCACCGCCGATGGCGATGAGTGGCCCGGGTCCTGAGGGGGGAGTCCTGTCTGTCGATGTCGGCTTCGCTGGCATCTGGACCGTTCGGCATGCAGCGCAGCCTACGGGGTGCCAGAGTTGGCCCGTGACTGACCGGCGGCGCTTGATCGTGATGCGGCACGCGAAGGCCGAGCCCTTCGCGTCCAGCGACCATGCCCGCACCCTGACCGACCGTGGACTGGCCGGGGCGCGGGACTCCGGGGCGCACCTGCGGGGGCTCGGGGTCGCCCCCGACTACGCGGTGGTGTCCTCCGCGGTGCGCACCCGCCAGACCTGGGACGCGGTCGTCGAGGCGGCCGGCTTCACGGACTGCGAGGTCTCGTTCGACGACGCGGTGTTCTCCGGCAGCCCGGACGTGGTCCTCGAGGCGCTGCGGGCCGCACCGGCCGACGCCGGCACGGTGATGTTCGTGGGCCACAACCCCACGGCCGGGTTCCTGGTGCACTTCCTCGACGACGGCGAGGGCGACCCTGCCGCCCTGTCCGACCTGCTGCACGGCTTCCCGCCCGGGGCCGTCGCGCTGCTCGACGTCGGTGTCCCGTGGGCCGACCTCGGCCCCGAGACCGCCCGGGTCGTCGCCTTCCACCAACCCGCCTGACCAGACCGGTCCGGCGCACCCACCGGTGCCCGGGTCAGCGCCGCGCCAGGGGTGGTTCGGGGGTGGTGACGCCGTCGAGGGCGTCGGCGGCCTCGACCTCCTCGCGGCTGATCCCGAGCAGGTACATGATCGAGTCGAGGTAGGGGACGTTGACCGCGGTGTCGGCGGCCCGCTGCACGACCGGCTTGGCGTTGAACGCGATGCCCAGGCCGGCGGCCGACAGCATGTCGAGGTCGTTGGCGCCGTCGCCGATCGCGACCGTGGCCCCCTCGGCCACGCCGGCCTCGGCGGCGAAGCGGCGCAGCGCCTCCGCCTTGCCGGCCCGGTCGACGACCCGGCCGACGATCCCCCCGGTCAGCCGGCCGTCGACGATCTCGAGCTCGTTGGCCGCGGCGAAGTCGATCCCGAGGTCGGCCGCGATCCGGTCGGTGACCTGGGTGAAGCCGCCGGACACGATCGCGAACCGGTAGCCCAGCCGCTTCAGGGTGCGGACCAGCGTCCGGGCGCCCGGGGCGAGCTCGAGGTCGTCGTACACCAGGTCCAGCGCGGACGCGTCCAGGCCGGCGAGCAGCCGCACCCGGGCGCGCAGCGACTCCTCGAAGTCCAGGTCGCCGTGCATCGCCTGGTCGGTCACCGCCGTGACCTCGTCGAGGCAGCCGGCGTGCGCGGCCAGCATCTCGATGACCTCGCCCTGGATCAGCGTCGAGTCGACGTCCATGACGACCAGCCGCATGCCGTGCCGCAGCAGGGTGGCGGGCTGGACGGCCACGTCGACCGACTGGCGCGCAGCCTCCTCGGCGAGCGTCACGCGCAGCCGGTCGGGGTCGGCGCCGGAGACGTGCAGCTCGATCGCGGTGACCGGGTAGCGCGCCATCCGCTCGATCCGGTCGATGTTCGCCCCGGTGTCGGCGATCCGCCCGGCGATCGCGGCGACGGCCGCGGGCTTGAGCGGCATGCCGAGCACCGTCACGTGGCTGCGGCCCTCGGGACGGCTGCGGTTGTCACCGGTGCCGCGGTCGACGTCCACCTGCATGCCCAGGTCGTCGGCGACCCGCTCCAGCGCGCCGCGCAGCGCCTTCCAGTCCCGGGGCACGGTGACCAGCACGCCGAGCACCAGCCGACGGCGCAGCAGGATCTGCTCGATGTCGAGGACCTCGACGCCGAACGCGGCGAGGGTCGAGAAGACCGTCGACGTGACACCCGGCCGGTCCTTGCCGGTCAGCGTGATGAGCAGGGTCTTCGGGTCGTCTTCGTCCATGTCGCGCCCGAGGCTAACGGTCCCAGGGGAACGAGCAGGCGGCCACCAGGCCCCGTCTCGCAGCGTGGTCGAGCGGCCCGAGCGCCTGCCGGCGGGCATCCGCCTCGGCCGCGGTGATGCTGCCCCCGTCGTCCTCGAGCGCGAGGTCCACGATCGTGCGGCAGCGGGTCGCGAGCGCGGCCAGCCGTACGGCGCGGGGCGCCATGCCGTGCGGGAACACGAAGTCGGCGGCCTGCCGCAGGGCCATCAGCTCGTCGGCGACCTCGGGACGCCAGCGCGCCACGTCGAGGTCGGCGAGCACGTCCGTGGTCCGCACGAGGGTCTGGCGCAGCGACTGGTCGGCCTCGGACGGGTCGGGCACCTGGCGGCGGGACACGGCCGGGTGACAGCTCCACACCACACCGGCCCCCGCGCGGTGCGGCACCAGGCCGAGGTCCGCACCGTCCAGCACGACGCCCTCCCCGACGTCGACGACCTCGACGTTGAAGGCGCTCGGGCCGGCCAGGCCGAGGGGGTCGCCGGGCGCGGGGAGCGCGATCCCGGCGCCGGTCGCGCCGTGCCCGCGCAGGATGCCGAGCGCGACGATCAGGGGCTGCGGACCGTCCGTCCCGGGCAGGCCGACGACGTCGTGGGCCGCGTCGTCGCCGACGATCGCGTCGCGACTGTCGTCCAGGCTGGTCGATCCGGCCACCCAGGCCGAGAACCACAGCGCGAACCGCGCCGAGTCGGGAAGGGGCGGAGAGCTCACCCGACGAGGTTACGCAGCGCGCTGACGGCCGGTCGCCGCACCCTGGGCGGGAGGGTTCCGTATAGGTTGGGCCCGGCACCAAGCCGTCGACGCCGAGGGAGACCCTGCACCACATGGACGCCGTTCTCGAGCTGGCCGACGTCACGGTGCGTCGCGGGCAGGCCACGTTGATCGAGGGGATCGACTGGACCGTCGAGGAGGACGAGCGCTGGGTGGTCCTGGGGCCCAACGGCGCCGGCAAGACCACCCTGCTGCAGATCGCCTCCGCGCAGATCCACCCGACCTCGGGGGTCGCCGGGATCCTCGGCGAGGTGCTCGGCACCGTCGACGTGTTCGAGCTGCGGCCGCGGATCGGGCTGACCAGCGCGGCCCTGGCCGAGCGGATCCCCCGCGAGGAGCGCGTGCACGACGTGGTGGTCTCCGCCTCCTACGGCGTCCTCGGGCGCTGGCGCGAGCACTACGACGACCTCGACCACGCCCGCGCCGAGGAGCTGCTCACCGAGGTCGGTGCCGGGCGGCTGACCGACCGCACGTTCGGGACCCTGTCCGAGGGCGAGCGCAAGCGGGTGCAGATCGCCCGGGCGCTGATGACCGACCCCGAGCTGCTGCTGCTCGACGAGCCGGCCGCGGGCCTCGACCTGGGCGGACGCGAGGACCTGGTCTCCACCCTGTCGGTGCTCGCGATGGACCTGATGTCGCCGGCGACGGTGCTGGTCTCCCACCACGTCGAGGAGATCCCGCCGGGCTTCACCCACGCCCTGCTGCTGCGCGAGGGCAAGGTGGTCGCGGCCGGCCCGATGGAGCACGTGCTGACCGAGGAGATCATCTCCACGACCTTCGGGATGCCGATGACCCTGCGGCACGAGGACGGCCGCTGGGCGGCGCGTCGACGTGCCCGGCACCTGAACCCCTGACGGCTAGGCTGACGACATGAACCTCCCGGACGGGTTCGACGCATGGGCGGCCTGGCTCGGCCTGGCTGTCGCCCTCGGCGTGCTCGAGCTGTTCAGCCTGGACCTGATCCTGCTGATGCTCGCCGCCGGCGCCATCGTCGGGATGCTGGTCTCCCTGACCGGCGTGGACCTCTGGGTGCAGGTGGTGGCCGCGGTGGTCGCCTCCGTCGCCGCCCTCGGCGTGGTGCGGCCCAGCGTCGTCAAGCGGCTGCACACCGGCCCGAACCTCGTCCTCGGCCACGAGGCGCTGGTCGGCCGGCAGGGGCTCGTGGTCCAGGAGGTCTCCAGCCAGGCGGGTCAGATCCGCGTCGGCGGCGAGATCTGGACGGCCCGTCCGTACGACGACGACCAGGTCATCCCGGTCGGCGCGAAGGTCGACATCTTCCAGATCAAGGGCGCCACCGCGCTCGTCCACCACGTCCCCGAGCTCGGCTAGCCCGACCGGGAACCGTCGCACTCCAGCCGGATCCACCGAGGAACAGAGAGGGGGCACCGATGTACCTACTGGTGCTGTTCGTGCTGATCGTGGCGTTCGCCGTCGCGGTGCTGGCGAAGACCATTCGCATCGTCCCGCAGGCCCGCGCCGGGATCGTCGAGCGGTTCGGCAAGTACAAGGCGAGCCTGCCGGCCGGGCTGAACGTGGTCGTGCCGTTCGTCGACAAGGTGCGCTACATGATCGACCTGCGCGAGCAGGTGGTCTCGTTCCCGCCGCAGCCGGTGATCACCGAGGACAACCTGGTGGTGTCCATCGACACCGTCATCTACTTCCAGGTCACCGACCCGGTCGCCGCGACGTACGAGATCGCGAACTACATCCAGGCGGTCGAGCAGCTGACGATGACCACGCTGCGCAACATCGTCGGCGGCATGGACCTCGAGCAGGCGCTGACCAGCCGCGACGAGATCAACAACCGGCTGCGCGGGGTCCTGGACGAGGCGACCGGCAAGTGGGGGATCCGGGTCAACCGGGTCGAGCTCAAGGGCATCGACCCGCCGCCGTCGATCAAGGACTCGATGGAGAAGCAGATGCGCGCGGATCGCGACAAGCGCGCCGCGATCCTCACCGCCGAGGGCCAGCGGCAGTCCGCGATCCTCACCGCCGAGGGCGGCAAGCAGGCCGCGATCCTGAACGCCGAGGGCGACCGCGAGTCGCTGATCCTGCGCGCCCAGGCCGACCGCGAGGCGCGGATCCTCAAGGCGCAGGGTGAGGGCCAGGCCATCCAGACCGTCTTCCAGGCGATCCACGACGGCCGCCCGGACCAGTCCCTGCTGGCCTACCAGTACCTCCAGATGATGCCGAAGATCGCGGAGGGCAGCGCGAACAAGGTGTGGATCGTGCCCAGCGAGATCGGCAAGGCGCTCGAGGGCCTCGGCTCCACGATGAACACGCTGAGCGGCATCCCGGACAAGGTCGACGGCCCGCGCACCCGCGTGGACATGGGTCCGGCCGAGCCCGACGTGCCGATGGACTCCGCGCTGGAGACCACCCATGCGGAGGTGGCCGCTGCCATCGCGGCCGCCGAGGCGTCCAGCAACCTGCGCACGCCGTCGCCCTCGCCGTCCTCCGAGGCCGCGCCCGACCCCGAGGAGCCCACCGTCCAGTGAGCCCCCCTGGAGATGGTGGCGATCTTCTTCGCGGGGATGGCCGCCGGCACCATCAACACCGTGGTGGGGTCGGGAACGTTGATCACGTTCCCGACCCTTCTCGCGATCGGGATCCCCCCGGTGACCGCGAACGTGTCCAACACCCTCGGCCTGGTGCCGGGCTCGCTGTCCGGGGCGATCGGCTACCGGCGCGAGCTGTCCGGCCAGCGCGAGCGGCTGCTGCGGCTCGGGTCCGCGTCCGTGCTCGGCGGCGTCAGCGGCGCCGTGCTGCTGCTGGTGCTGCCCGCGCAGGCGTTCCAGGCGATCGTGCCGGTGCTGATCGCGCTCGGCTGCGTGCTGGTCGTGCTCCAGCCGATGATCAGCCGGCGGGTGGCCGCCCGGGCCGCCGCCCGCGGCGTCGAGCGGCCCGAGCACGGCGCGCTCTGGGTGTGGCTGCTGGTGTACGGCGCCGGGGTGTACGGCGGCTACTTCGGCGCCGCGCAGGGCGTGCTGCTGATGGCCGTCCTCGGCGTCGGACTCACCGAGACGATGCAGCGCAACAACGCCACCAAGAACGTGCTCGCCCTGCTGGTCAACCTGGTGGCGGCGATCCTGTTCATCTTCGTGGCCGACATGAACTGGACCGTCGCGGGGCTGATCGCCGTGGGCTCGGTGATCGGCGGCCAGATCGGCGCCACCGTCGGGCGGCGGCTGCCGGCCTGGGCGCTGCGGGCGTTCATCGTGGCGGTCGGGGTCGCGGCCCTGACCCAGTTCCTGATCGGCAGCTGACCTGCGGGTCAGTCGGTGAAGCAGCGCGTCCGGAACCGGTCGAGCAGCTCCGCGGGCACGGCGGACGTGTCGACCTCGACGCGGCCGTAGAGCCAGAGCAGCAGGTCCGCGGCGCCGGCCTCGACCACCGGGCCGCCCGTGCCGCCCCGCTCGACGTGCACGGTGCCGGGCCGGGAGCCGTCGGACAGCGCCCAGCGGTCGCCGGTGTCGGCGGCGACGAGGGTGAACGCGCCGTCCAGGATGCCCTCCGGCGGGTCGTCCGGGTCCTCCTCGGAGGGGACGGAGAAGGCCAGGAACTCGTCGACCGAGTCGGCGGCGACCGCCGGGGAGATGACCAGCGCGTCACCGGCGGCGTGCACGGCGTCCCAGTGGTGCACCGCCGCCTCCTGGACCTGGTGGCGGGTCACGAAGGCGACGTCCTGCCGCCAGCCCGCCCAGGTCCAGCAGAAGTCGTCCTGGCCGGCCTCCCGGAGCACTGCGACGAGCCGGGCGGCCCCGGCCACGAAAGCGTCGACGAGCCCGTCGTCGGCGGCCCGCGCCGGTCGGCGGGACTCGTCGGGGGGGAGCGTCGAGCCGCTCCTCGACGATCGTGGCCCAGAACCAGTGCACCCCGGTGAGGTGGGAGACCAGGTCGGCCACCGACCACTCCGGGCAGTGCTCGACCCGCGCGTCGAGGTGGTCGCGGGTCGCGTCCGCGAAGCCGGCGCTGTGCACGGTGATCGCACCGAGGGCGTCGAAGGTCGAGAGCGTCATGGGAGGCAACCTAGCCGGGGGCTCCGACGTAGGCATCCATCCAGCGGGTGATCTCCTCGAACACCCGGGTCCGCACCGGCTCCGCGGACAGCGTGACGTCGTGCAGCGCACCCTCCACCCGGACCAGCGTGACGTGGTCGGCCAGCTTGTGGCCCCACTTCCGGATCAGCTCGACGTCCAGCACGATGTCGGTGCGCGAGCACGACTCGTCGTACTCCTTGGGGCGGCCGCTGGCCGCGGACGTGAGCACCAGCACGGGTGCCGTGACCGCGAGCCCCCGGTGCGCCCGCGCGTGCCCCCGGCGTACGGCGCGCAGCCAGCCGGCGTACACCGGCCAGGACTCGAGCGGCTTCCAGGCCAGGTCGAAGTCCCACTCGCCCTCGTGGGCGTGGTGCAGGCTGCGGGCGTAGAAGCCGGACACGTCGCGGGGGATCGTCAGGTGCGGCCGGCGTGCGCCGATCTGGTCGATCGCCTTGGTGCCGGCGGTGCGCAGCAGCAGGCTGCCCTGCAGGTCGAGCCAGGGGGAGTTGAGCACCAGCGCCGCCACCTCGGGGCCGCGGTCGTGCACCCACAGCGGGGTGACCAGGCCGCCGGTGGAGTGCGCGGTGACCACGACGTGGTGGTGGCCGTCCCGCTCGGTGATCCGCCGGTACGCCTCATCGAGCTCTTCGTAGTACGCGCCCAGGTCGGTGACGAAGTTCGGCGTCTGGTGCTCGCGCAGCGAGCGGCCGTACTTGCGCAGGTCCAGGGCGTAGAAGTCGTAGCCCCGCGCCACCCAGTAGTCGGCCGCCGCGGTCTGGAAGAAGTAGTCGGCGAAGCCGTGCACGTGCAGCACGGCCTTGCCGCGCGGCCCGCGCGAGGGCCGGTGCACGAGGGTGGCGACGACGGCGCCCTCCTCGTCGTCGGCCAGCTCGAGGGTCTCGGCGCGGTAGGGCCGGCCCAGGACGTCGACGGTGCGCTCGTGGGTCACGCCGCCATCCTGCCGTACGCCGACGGCCCGGCCCCCGTGAGGGGACCGGGCCGTCGGGTGCCTGCAGCCGCTGCTAGCCGGCGTGCGAGCGGGTGGTCTCCTCGATCACGCCACGACGCTCGGTCGGGCCGGGGGCCGGACCGTCCTCGGGGAGGCCGGCGTTGACCAGCTCCTCGATCTGCTTGCCGGTGTCCGCGTCCACGTTCTTCCAGTACTCCAGGACGCGCGGCAGGGTCTCCGGCTTCACACCGCCGAGGATGTGTCCCGCCACGTTGGTGACGAAGCGCCCGCGTGCAGCGTCGTCCCACACCTCGCGGACCAGCGTCCCGGCCTGGCCGAAGTCGTCGTCCTCGGCGCGCAGCGAGTAGGCGGAGCGCACCATCTCACCGTCCACCTCCCAGCTGTCCTCGGCGACACCGGTCTCGTCGCTGTACGGGTCCCCGTGGGAGTTCGGGGCGTACTTCGACCGGTCGCCGGTGTGGTCGTAGGCCATCGGACCGTCGAACTGGTAGGTGTAGGCGCCCTCGACCCGGTGCCGGTTGACCGGCAGCTGCTGGTAGTTCGGGCCGATGCGGTAGCGCTGGGTGTCGGCGTAGGCGAACACCCGGCCCTGGAGCATCTTGTCCGGGCTGGCCGCGATCCCGGGCACCAGCGAGCTCGGCGCGAAGCTGGCCTGCTCGATCTGGGCGAAGAAGTTGTCCGGGTTCTTGTCCAGCGTCATCGTGCCGACCTTGATCAGCGGGTAGTCGCTGTGCGGCCAGATCTTGGTGAGGTCGAACGGGTTGTAGCGGTAGGTCTTGGCCTCTTCGTAGGGCATCACCTGGACGCTGAGGGTCCAGGACGGGAAGTCGCCGTTCTCGATGGCGTCGTACAGGTCGCGACGGTGGAAGTCGGAGTCCTCGCCGGCGATCTCGTTGGCCGCCTCCTGCGTCAGGTTGCGGACGCCCTGGGCGGAGTGGAAGTGGTACTTCACCCAGAACTTCTCGCCGGCGGCGTTGATCCACATGAAGGTGTGCGACCCGTAGCCGTTCATCTCCCGCCAGGAGGCCGGGATGCCCCGGTCACCCATCAGGTAGGTGACCTGGTGGGCCGACTCCGGGTTGTTGACCCAGAAGTCCCACTGCATGTCGTTGTCGCGCAGGCCGCTGCCGCCGCGGCGCTTCTGCGAGCGGATGAAGTGCGGGAACTTGATGGTGTCGCGGATGAAGAACACCGGGGTGTTGTTGCCGACGAGGTCGTAGTTGCCCTCGGTCGTGTAGAACTTCAGCGCGAAGCCGCGCGGGTCGCGCCAGGTGTCCGGGCTGCCCTGCTCGCCGGCGACCGTGGAGAAGCGCGCCAGCATGTCGGTCTTCGCACCGGGCTGGAACAGCGCGGCCTTGGTGTAGGCCGACACGTCCTCGGTGGTCTCGAACGTGCCGAAGGCACCGGAGCCCTTGGCGTGCACGTTGCGCTCCGGCACGCGCTCGCGGTTGAAGTGCGCCATCTGCTCGAGGTTGTGGTGGTCGGTCAGCAGGATCGGACCGGTGTCGCCGAGGGTGAGCGAGTTGCGGTCGCTCGCCGCCGGGGATCCGGTGCCGGTCGTGGAGCCGGTGGGTCGGGCCTGGTTCTGGGTCATGGTCTCCTCCAGTTGTGCTGCTGGTCGCGTCGTGACGGTCGTACGGCGGTCAGGTGACCGTCGACCGGGTGGAACATGTGTCGCAGAGTCCCCAGAACGTCACCTCGGCCTCGTCGACCACGAACCCCGGCGCGTGCCGGTCGAGGTCGGAGGGGTCCAGGCAGGGGGCGGCCCCGGTCGCGCAGTCGACGTCCACCACGGCGCCGCAGCCGCGGCAGACCAGGTGGTGGTGGTTGTCGCCCACCCGGAGCTCGTAGCGGGCCGACGAGCCGGCGGGCTGGATGCGCCGGACGATGCCGCGGTCGGTGAGCGTGTTGAGCACGTCGTAGACGGCCTGCGTGGACACCTGGCCCACGTCGGCGCGGACCGCCCCGATCACCGTGTCGGCACCGGAGTGCGGGGTGGCGACCAGCGCGGCCATCACCGAGACCCGCTGCTTGGTCACCCGCAGGCCGTGCTCGCGCAGGGACTGGGCGGGGTCGGTGGTCGGGTCGGTGTGCATCGGTACGACTCAACCACCGTTTCTGGAGTGAGTCAAGAAAACTCGGTCAACTGCGCTGGTAGATCTCCCGGATGACCGCCTCGATGTCCGGCTCCTGGATGGACAGGTCGGCCACGTCGTAGGCCGCCGCCACCGCGGCGACCACCGGCGCGGCGCTCGCGCCCGCCGGGAAGCACAGCCACTGCCGCGGCCCCTCGACCTTCACCACCACCGCCCCCGGTACGTCGATCGCGGGGGCCTCGTCCACGAGGTCGACGACCAGCGTGCGGGTCGAGGCGCCCTGGTCGTGCAGCCCGGCCAGCGAGCCGTCGTACACGAGGGAGCCGCGGTCGATCACCATCACCCGCCGGCACAGCTGCTCGATGTCCTGCAGGTCGTGGGTGGTCAGCAGCAGCGTCACCTGCCGCTCGGCGTTCACCCGGCGCAGGAACTCCCGCAGCCGGCCCTTGCTGACCACGTCGAGACCGATCGTGGGCTCGTCGAGGTACAGGATCTCCGGGTCGTGCAGCAGCGCCGCCGCGATGTCGCCGCGCATCCGCTGCCCGAGCGACAGCTGCCGCACCGGGGTGTCCAGCAGGTCGCCGAGGTCGAGCAGCTCGGTGAACTCCGCGAGGTTGCGGCGGTGCCGGGCGGTGTCGACGCGGTAGATCCGGCGCAGCAGGTCGAACGAGTCGCGCAGCGGCAGGTCCCACCACAGCGTCGTTCTCTGGCCGAACACCACGCCGATCCGGCGGGTCAGCTCGACCCGGTTCCTCGACGGGTCGATGCCCGCGACGCTGAGCCGCCCGGAGGTCGGCACCAGGATGCCGGTGAGCATCTTGATCGTCGTGGACTTGCCGGCGCCGTTCGGCCCGATGTAGCCCACCATCTCGCCGCGCTCCACGGTGAACGACAGGTCGCGGACGGCCTGCACCACCTCCGTCGTACGGCGCAGGCGACCGGCCCGGCGGCGCACCGTGAAGTCCCGCCTCAGGTCCTCGACCTCGATCAGCACGTCAGCTCCCGGTGGATCGGTAGTGGCGCACGCCGGTCCGCCAGGCGAGGGCGGCCAGCGTGCACAGGACGAGGGCGACCACCGGCGCCGCGAAGCGCAGCCAGCCCGGCAGGCCGAAGGGGTCGGGAACGTCGAGGATGAACAGCGCGGGGTACCAGTTCACGAACGCCACCGGCACCAGGAAGGTGAGCGCCTTGACCACCTCGGTGGGGTAGATCGTGAGCGGGTACTGGGTCATCGTGTTCCCGCCGTAGGTGAAGGCGTTGGCGACCTCCGAGGCGTCCCCGCTGACGAACTGGAAGGTCGCGCCGAGCACGAACAGGCCCAGGAAGATGGCCGCGCCGCACACCAGCATCGAGCCCAGCATCGCCAGCCGCGCCGGGCCCCAGTCGACGTGCACGACGCTCAGCGACCAGGCCAGCACCGCGGCACCCTGGGCGATCCGGCCCACCCGGCGGAACGCGAACTCGTCGGCGCACATCTGCGCGAACACCCCGACCGGCCGGACCATCATCGCGTCGAAGGTGCCGAGCCGGACCCGCCGGCCCAGCCGCTCGACGTTGCCGACCGCGAGGTCCGCGAGCCCGAGGCAGACCGCCGTGGCGCCGTACAGGAAGCCGATCTCGCCGAGGCCGAAGCCGCCGAGCGCGTCGACGTTGGCGAACATGATCACGATCGCCACGAAGTCGACGCCGGTGATCACCAGGCTGGAGAGGGTGAGCACCACGAACGACGTGCGGTAGCTCCACCCGACGCGGACCCACATCCCGGCGAGGATCGTGAACGCGCGCAGGTCCCAGGCGACCCGCGCGACCCGGTCAGCCACCCTGGACCACCACCCGGCGGTCGGCCAGCCGGAGCACGCCGGAGCACCCGAGCAGCAGCACCGCGCCCCAGCCGGCCTGGAACGCCAGCCCGCCGAGCACGGCGGCGCCGTGCCGCTGCCCGAGCCAGATGTCGATCGGGACCTGCACGAACGCCGACCAGGGGAGCGCCAGGACCACGCTGCGGAACGGCTCGGGGAACAGCACCAGCGGGACGACGAGGCCGGAGAAGAACATCGCGAAGACCGACGAGAGCGTCAGCAGCCCGGTCTGGTCGAGCAGCCAGAAGGAGCTGGACGCGACGAGCATCCGGATCGAGAAGCTCACCACCACCCCCAGCGCCACCGAGACCAGGAAGGCCAGGTAGGTCAGCGGGGAGGTCGGGAAGTGCAGGTGGAAGAGCAGCGCGCCGACGATCGTGGGCGCGACGCCCCGGGTGAGCAGGTGGTACGCCGCGCGTCCGAGGTCCCCGGCCAGGAACCAGCCGAGGAAGCTCACCGGCCGGTAGAGGTCGATCGCCACGTCGCCGGTGCGGATGCGTTCGGCCACGTCGTCGGTGGTGCCGCCGTTCCAGATCGCGATCGTCATGATCATCGCCTGGGCCAGCCAGCAGTAGGTGAGCGCGTCGGTGACGTCGTACCCGCCGGCGTGCGGGTTCTCCTTCCACACAGCGATGTAGGAGAAGGAGATGATCACGCCGAACACCGAGTTGGTGAAGATGCCGGCGAGGGTCGCCGCGGTGTAGGTCGAGTAGCGCCGGAACGAGCTCAGCGCGACGGCGACGTACAGCACGGCTTCCCCCTGGTCGGTCCGCGCGAGGCGGGCCGCTCACTCTACGCGAGGGGTGCGACGGCTCAGTGCTGGTAGGTGCCCTTCAGGACGGCGCGGCCGGCGGTCTTGAACGCCAGGTTGAACGACACGACCGCGGGCGACGCGTCGGCGTCCACGCCGAGCTTCTCCTCGGTCACCGCGTGCACGACGAAGTAGTAGCGGTGCACCTGGTCACCTGCGGGCGGCGCGGCGCCCATGAAGCCGTGGCCGCCGCCGTCGTTGCGGCACATGAACGCCCCGCCGGGCAGCTCGGCGCCCTCGGCACCGGCACCGGCGTCCAGGCTCGTGACGTCCGCGGGCAGGTCCACGAGCACCCAGTGCCAGAACCCCGACGGGGTCGGGGCGTCCGGGTCGAAGCACGTCACCGTGAAGCTCTTGGTGCCCTCCGGGGCGCCGGACCAGCTCAGCTGCGGGGAGGTGTTGCCGGCGTCGGCGACCTGGTCGTCCTTGAGGGGCCGGCCCTCGGTCACGTCGTCGCTGGTGACGGTGAACGACGGCACGGACGGGAGCAGCTCGTAGGGGTCGGGGCTGACGGGACGGTCGAGGCTCATGGATTCTCCTTCACGCAGGCACGGCGGGACATCGCCGAACATAGCGCGGGGTCCCGCCCATCGGGCCCGTCCGGGACGCGAGGGCCGGGGCGGGGAGAATGGCCCGCATGACCGACCCCCGCCTGTCCGAGGTGCTGTCCGCGATCGAGCCGCTCGACGAGGAGGCGATGACCGACGCCCGCGCACGCCAGGCCCAGCTCACCAAGCCGGCCGGGTCGCTCGGCGCCCTCGAGGCGGCGTCGGTGCGGCTCTGCGGCATCCAGCGGACCTGCCCGCCCGCCGCGCTCGCCCGCCCGGTGGTGGCCGTCTTCGCGGGCGACCACGGGGTGCACGCGCAGGGCGTGACGCCCTGGCCGCAGGAGGTCACCGCCTCGATGATCGCGAACTTCCGCGCCGGGGGGAGCCGCGGTCAACGTGCTGGCGCGGCAGGCCGGCGCGGACGTGTTCGTCGTGGACATGGGGGTCGCGGCGGACCTGGTGGCCGGCCCCGACCTGTTCGACCACAAGGTCCGGAAGGGTACGTCGGACCTGGCGACCGGCCCGGCGATGAGCCGCGACGAGGCCGTGCAGGCGCTGCTGGCGGGCGTCGAGGTCGCGCACCGGCTGGTCGCGGAGGGCTACGACTGCCTGCTCACCGGCGACATGGGCATCGCGAACACCACCCCGTCGGCCGCGCTCGTCGCGGCCTTCACCGGCTCCGCCCCCGGCCGGGTGACCGGACGGGGCACCGGGGTCGACGACCCGACCCTGGGCCGCAAGGTGCAGGTGATCGCCTCGGCGCTCCTCGACCGGCCGGTCACGGACGACCCGGTGGAGACGCTCGCCTCGCTCGGCGGCTTCGAGCACGCCGGGATCGCCGGCTTCGTGCTGGGCGCCGCGGCGCTGCGGGTGCCGGTGATCCTCGACGGCGTGATCGCCGGGGCCGCCGCGCTGGTCGCGCAGGCCCTGGCGCCCGCGGCCGTAGGGCACTGCTTCGCCGGCCACCGCAGCGTCGAGCCCGGTCACGCGGTCGCCCTGGACCGGCTCGGCCTGCGCCCGCTGGTCGACCTCGACCTGCGGCTCGGGGAGGGCACCGGGGCGGTGCTGTCGTTCCCGATCGTGGAGTCCGCCGGCGCCCTGCTGCGCGAGATGGCGACCTTCGACTCCGCCGGGGTGGCCCGCAAGGACGCGGGGGAGGAGCTCGCGTGAACGACGACTTCCCGCCGTACCCCTCCGGGCTGCGGCTGCAGGGCCGCCGGGTGCTGGTCGTCGGCGGCGGCCACGTCGCCCAGCGCCGGATCCCGCGGCTGATCGCCTCCGGCGCCGACGTCGTCGTGGTCTCGCCGGTCACCACCCCGGCCGTCGAGGGCCTGGCGGGAGCCGGGGAGATCACCTGGCACGAGCGCGGCTTCACCGACGGCGACACCACCGACGCGTGGTACGTCATCGCGGCCACCGACGACGAGGCCGTCAACGACCGGGTCAGCGCCGAGTGCGAGGCGCAGCGGATCTTCTGCGTGCGCGCCGACGACGCGACCCTGGCCACCGCCTGGACGCCCGCGGTGGGCCGGCACGCCGGGGTCACGGTCGCGGTCCTGGCCAACCGGGAGCCCCGCAAGTCCGCCGCGGTCCGCGACGCCGTCGTGGCCGCGCTCCGCGACGGCAAGATCGCGGCACCGCACGACGAGGACCGCACCCCCGGCGTGGTGCTCGTCGGCGGCGGTCCCGGCGACCCGGAGCTGGTCACCCTCGCGGCGCGGCGCGCGCTGAGCGAGGCCGACGTGGTCGTCACCGACCGGCTCGCGCCGCGCGAGCTCCTCGACGAGCTCGCGCCCGACGTCGAGCTGATCGACGTCAGCAAGCTGCCCCGCGGGCGGTCCGCGGCCCAGGAGGAGATCAACCGCGTCATCGTCGACCGGGCGCTCGCCGGCAAGCGTGTGGTGCGCTTCAAGGGCGGCGACTCGTTCGTCTACGGCCGGGGCTACGAGGAGGCGCTCGCCTGCCAGGAGGCCGGCGTCCCGTGGACCGTGATCCCCGGGCTGACCAGTGCCATCTCGGTGCCCGCGGTCGCCGGCATCCCGGTCACCCACCGCGGCGTCGCCCACGAGTTCACGGTGATCTCCGGGCACCTGCCGCCCGACCACGCCGACTCGCTGGTCGAGTGGGACGCGGTGGCCCGGCTGCGGGGGACCGTCGTGCTGCTGATGGCGGTGCAGAACCTGCCGCTCATCGCCGACCGGCTCGTGGCCGGCGGGCGGAGCGCGCACACCCCGCTGGCGATCGTGTCCGAGGGCACGATGCCGGGCGAGCGTACGCTCTTGAGCACGCTGGGTTCGGTCACCGAGGACATGGCCCGCGAGCAGGTCCGCCCGCCCGCCATCGTGGTGATCGGCGACGTCGTCGCGGTGGCCAACCCGGAGCGCTACGCAGCGGAACGGGAGACGACGTGACGGACCGACGACACCATCTTCCCGCCTGGTTCACCGGCGTCGCGCCGCTGCCGGGCATCCTGCTGCTGTACTTCGCCGTCCCGCTGCGTCCCCCGGACACGAGCGTGCACCTCGGGGTGTCCGTCCTGCTCACCCTCATCGGCATCTCCCTGGTCGCGGCGGTGATCATCCGCGAGGCCAAGGGGCTGTCCTCGGGCGACGAGCGGCACATCACCGTCGTGCACCTGGTGGCCCTGGTCGAGGTGGCGATGGTCACCTTCGCGCTCGCCTACTACACGATGGCGATCCACAGCCAGCAGCAGATGTCCGGGATCCGCACCCGGCTGGACGCGCTGTACTTCTCCGCGACCACCACGACCACCGTCGGGTACGGCGACATCCACCCGATCGGGCAGCTGGCCCGCGGCCTGGCCACGGTCCAGGTCAGCTTCGACGTGGTCTTCGTCGCAGCGCTCGCGGGGCTGATCGGACGGACCCTGCGCGAACGGTAGGTTGCGCGGGTGGCCGTGCTGATCGACATCGACGACGCCGAGGACCCGCGGCTCTCCGACTACCGCGACCTGCGCGACGTGCAGCTCCGCAAGAACCTCGAGGCCGAGCACGGCCTGTTCCTCGCCGAGGGCGAGAAGGTGGTCCGCCGCGCGCTGGAGACCGGCTTCCCCGCCCGGTCGTTCCTGATGGCGCCGCGCTGGCTCGACGGGCTGGCCGACGTGCTCGCCACCAGCGACGCACCGTGCTACGTGATGCCCGAGTCGCTGGCCGAGCAGGTCACCGGCTTCCACGTGCACCGCGGGGCGCTCGCCTCGCTGGAGCGCCGGCCGCTGCCCAGCGTGGAGAGCGTGCTGGCCGGCGCCCGCACCGTCGTGGTGCTCGAGGACATCGTCGACCACACGAACGTCGGGGCGATCTTCCGCTCCGCGGCCGCCCTGGGCGTCGACGCGGTGCTGCTCGCGCCGCGCTGCGCCGACCCGCTCTACCGCCGCTCGGTCAAGGTCGCGATGGGCGCGGTCTTCACCGTGCCCTACGCCCGCCTCGAGGACTGGTACGACGCCCTGCCGCAGGTCTCGGCCGCGGGCTTCACCACGGTCGCGCTGACGCTGGCCGACGACGCCCGCGAGATCGAGCAGGCGGTCGCCGGGCTGGACCGGGTCGCGCTGGTCCTCGGCAGCGAGGGGCACGGGCTGTCCCCGCGCTGGGAGCAGTCGGCCGACCGTCGCGCGGTGATCCCGATGCGCGAGGGCATCGACTCGCTGAACGTCGCCGCCGCCACCGCCGTGGCGTGCTACCTGACGATGCGGCGCTGAGTCAGCGCCAGTAGCCGTAGCGCTTCTGCACCCCGCGCGACTGGGTGTTCGTGCCGGCCTCGTTCTCGCGCGGCGTGCGCTGGAACCGGTCCGGCAGGGGAGTGCGGCAGGCCTCGCCGACGCAGTCCTTGTAGGCCAGCCAGACCGCCTGCAGCCGGTCCCGGGCCTCGGCGTACGCCGGGTCGGAGATCCGGTTCTGCAGCTCGTTCGGGTCGGCGTCGAGGTCGTACAGCTCGCCGTCGCCGTCGGAGTAGCGGACGTACTTCCAGCGTCCGGTCCGCACCCCGATCGTGTTGCGCGCGTCGTGGAACCCGGCGGCCTTGAGGAACGGGTCCTGCGGGAACACCCGGCCGGACTCCAGCCCCTCGGTGACCACCGGGACCGACCAGCCGTGGTCGGCGGTGACCGAGGAGGCCACCGAGACGCCGTCCTCGGGGTAGGGCATCAGCGAGGTCGCGCCGGCGAGCTCGGCGATCGTGGCGGTGACCCCGGGGGTGGTGACCGGGTCGAAGCGCTCGCCGTGCGGGATGCCTCGCCCGGCCATCACGAACGGCACCCGCAGCGAGGGCTCGTGCGGCTTGATCTTGCCCTGCCGCTGCCGGTGCTCGCCGAGGAAGTAGCCGTTGTCGGAGGTGAACATGAAGACCGTGTTGGCGTACTCCCCGGTGGCCTTCAGCCGCGCCACCAGGCGGGCGACCTCCTGGTCGAGCACGAACAGCGCCTCGGCCCGCTGCCGGGTCAGCGCCCGGACGCCGTACCACTCGGCGGTGCTGAGCTCGGGGGCCTTGTCCATCGGGCGCGGCTTGTCGGAGATGTCGGCCTCGCTCGGGCCGCCGCCGACCGGGCGTCCGGACGCCCGGGTGATCTGCCGGTCGAACCTGCCGCGCACCCACGTCGGCCGGGCCGGGGTGGCGATCCGGCTGAACCCGCCGTCGGTGCGCGCCACGTGGCTCGGGTCGCCCTTCTCGCGCGGGCCCCCGAAGTGCGGTGCGACCGCCGAGAGGTAGAGGAAGAACGGCCGCGGCGAGCGGTGGTACTTCGTCACCAGGCCGCGGGCGAAGCGGCCCAGCACGTTGGTCTGGTACTGGCCCTGGTGGGTGTCGTCGATGCGGCCGTTCACGTTGAAGATCGTGTGCAGGTAGTTGTAGGTGCCGCCCGAGCGGTAGCCGCTGCCCGCGGGGCGCTCCACGGCGCCGTACCAGTCGGTCCAGCCGGCCGGGACGTAGTGGAAGGAGGGTCCGCCGGTGACCAGGGAGGGCTGGGCGCCGTACCCGTTGAGGTACTTCCCGACGAAGCCGGTCTGGTAGCCGGCCTGGTGCAGCGCGGTGGCGATCGTCGCGTGGTCGTCGAAGGACTGGAACCCGTACGGGTCCTCGTGGGAGTAGACGTGGTGGTTGTGCGCGTAGCGGCCGGTCAGGAACGACGCGCGGGCCGGGCAGCACAGCGGGTAGGGGCTGAACGAGTTGCGGAAGGTCAGCCCGTGCCCGACCAGCAGCCGGCGCACCGACGGCATGAAGCGCAGGTCGTCGGTGCGCATGTCGTCGGCCATCACCACCACCACGTTGGGCTTGGTGGAGGCCGCGGCGGCCGAGACCACCGGCGGCCCGCTCGGCGCGGGGTCGTCGGGGGTGAGGGCGAGCAGGGAGAGCAGCAGCGCGGCGGCGAGGGTCCCGAGAAGGAGCAGCCTGCGCATCAGCCGGCGCCGACCGGCCAGCCCGGGGGGAAGTCCTCGGCGGCGCCGTCGGCCTCCTTGAACAGCCGCTTGCGGGAGCGCTTGTTCAGCCGGTCGCCGAAGACCGTGCCGTGGCAGTGGTCCGACTCGTGCTGGAGGCAGCGGGCGAACAGGCCGTCGCCGGCGAACCGGACCGGCCGGCCGTCGAGGTCCTGCCCCTCGACCTGGGCGTACGACGGGCGCGCGCACGGCACGAACGCGCCCGGCAGCGAGAGGCAGCCCTCCTCGCCGTCGTCGAGGCGGCGGTCGCGCCCCTCGGGAAGGAACAGCTCGGGGTTGCAGACCACGCCCACGTGCCGGACGCCCTGGTCGTCGGGGCAGTCGAAGACGAACACCGAGCGGTCCACGCCGATCTGGCAGGCCGCGAGGCCGACGCCGTCGGCGGCGTACATCGTGGCGACCATGTCCGCGACCAGCGCCCGCAGCTCGTCGTCGAAGGCGGTGACCGGCTCCTGGGTGCGGTGCATCACCGGCTCGCCCCACCGGGTGATCGGGCGCACGGTGCCGCCCTCCGGGAGGGCCGAAGAGGGGGTCGACGGGGCGTCGGACTGCTCGGACATGGCACAGAACCTAGCCGACGGGCCCGCGTGACCCGCGCCACGCCACGGTCCGTGGCGTGGTGTGTAACTCACAGTTACAGTAAGTCGCATGCCCGTCCCCCAGACGCCCCGCGGCCGCACCCGACGCCACGGGTTGACCTCCGGTGAGAAGCAGGACCCGATCGGCCTCGCCGTCGCGGTCCTGAACCGCCTCGCCCGGTCCTCCGCGCTCGACCGGTTCGGGCTGCGCGGGCCCACCGAGCGGGTGGTGTTCGAGGCGACCCGCACCGGCTTCCGCACGCTCGGCGCCGCCAGCCGCCCGTTCACCCGGGCCGGCTCGCGGCACGGCGCCCCCGCCCGGGTGCCCGCCGCGACCGGGGCCGGGCTCTTCGACCTGACCCCGACCGAGGACGAGCAGATGCTCGTCGACGTGGTCCGGGAGTACGCCGCCGAGGTGGTCCGGCCCGCCGCCGCGGAGGCCGACGACCTCGCCGCCGCCCCCGAGGCGGTCCTCAAGGCCGGCCTCGACATCGGGCTGCCGATCCTCGGCGTGCCCGAGGACCTCGGCGGGATCTCCTCCGAGCGGTCCGCGATGGCCGGCACGCTGGTCGCCGAGGCGCTCGCCCACGGCGACCTCGGCCTGGCCGTCGCGACGCTGGCCCCCGGTGCGGTGAGCACCGCCCTGTCGCTGTGGGGGAGCGACGAGCAGCAGGCGACGTACCTGCCGGCGTTCACCGGCGACGAGGTGCCGGCCGCCGCGCTCGCCCTGACCGAGCCCCGCCCGCTGTTCGACCCGCTCACCCCGGCGACCGTGGCGGTCGCGGACGGCGACGGGTACGTGCTGGACGGGGTGAAGTCGATGGTCCCGCGCGGCGCGGAGGCCGAGCTGTTCGTCGTCGGCGCCGAGCTCGACGGGGAGCCGCGGTTGTTCCTGGTCGAGTCCGGCACCCCCGGTCTGGTGGTCGAGGCCGAGCCGTCGATGGGGCTGCGCGGCGCCTCGCTCGCGCGCCTGGTGCTCACCGGCGTGCGGGTCGGCGACCTGGCCCCGCTGGGCGGCACCGAGGACTACCGCGAGTGCGTGCGGCTGTCCCGGCTGGCCTGGTGCGCGCTGTCGCTGGGCACCGCGCAGGCCGTCCTGGACTACGTGATCCCCTACGTCAACGAGCGGGAGGCGTTCGGCGAGCCGATCAGCCACCGGCAGAGCGTGGCCTTCATGGTGGCCGACATCGGCATCGAGCTGAACGGCATGCGGCTGGTGACCTACCGGGCGGCCTCCCGTGCCGCGCAGGGCAAGAGCTTCGCCCGCGAGGTCGCCCTGGCCCGTCGGCTGTGCGCCGAGAAGGGCATGCGGATCGGCAACGACGGGGTGCAGCTGCTCGGTGGTCACGGCTTCGTCAAGGAGCACCCGGTCGAGCGGTGGTACCGCGACCTCCGAGCGATCGGACTGATGGAAGGCGGGGTGCTGGTCTGATGATCAACCTCGAAACGCCCAGGAAGTTCCGCCCCCTGATCGGCAACGCCCACCAGGTCGCGACGAACATGCTCCGACCCAGCTCGCGGAAGTACGACACCCTCGAGCACGCGTACCCCCAGGAGCTCGACATGCTCGCCGCGATGGTCGACGGGCTCTCCGCGTCCGGTGCGGCCAGCGGCGCCGGCGCGTCCGGCGTACGTCGCGGGGAGGACGACCCGGCCGCGAGGTCGAAGGACGCCGGCACCAGGAACGGCTCCCACCTCGCGTCCGTGCTGTCGATCATGGAGATGTGCTGGGGCGACGTCGGCCTGCTTCTGTCGATGCCGCGGCAGGGGCTCGGCAACTCCGCGATCGCCTCGGTCGCCAACGACGAGCAGGCCGAGCGGTTCAAGGGGGTGTGGGCCGCGATGGCGATCACCGAGCCCGGCGTCGGGTCGGACTCGGCGAAGATCCGGACCACCGCGACCCTGGACGGCGACGACTACGTCCTCAACGGCGAGAAGATCTACGTCACCGCGGGGGGAGCGCTGCGACCACGTGGTCGTGTGGGCGACCCTCGACCCGGCACAGGGGCGGGCGGCGATCAAGTCCTTCGTGGTGCCCAAGGGCACGCCCGGCATGACCCTGGAGCGCCTCGAGCACAAGCTCGGGATCCGCTCGTCGGACACCGCGGCGTTCCGCTTCGTGGACTGCCGGGTGCCCAAGGAGAACCTGCTGGGCGACCCCGACGTGGACACCCAGCAGGGCTTCGCCGGCGCGATGGCCACCTTCGACAACACCCGCCCGCTGGTCGCCGCGATGGCCGTCGGCTGCGCCCGGGCCTCGCTGGAGCTGACCCGCGAGCTGTTGGAGGAGGCCGGCGTCGTCATCGACTACGACCGCCCCGCGCTCACCCAGTCGGCGGCGGCCGCGACGTTCCTGCAGCTCGAGTCCGACTACGAGGCGGCCTACCTGCTCACGCTGAAGGCCGCCTGGATGGCCGACAACGGGCAGCCCAACTCGCTGGAGGCCTCGATGGCCAAGGCGAAGGCCGGCCGCACGGGCAGCGACGTGACGCTCCGCTGCGTCGAGCTCGCCGGCAGCATCGGCTACAGCGAGCACGACCTGCTCGAGAAGTGGGCCCGGGACTCCAAGATCCTGGACATCTTCGAGGGCACCCAGCAGATCCAGCAGCTGATCGTGGCCCGCCGGCTGCTGGGGTTGTCCAGCACCCAGCTGAAGTAGGCCCGCGCTCCACACCGTCGCCACTGGCCTCACCGCCGCCTGCGGTACCGGACCTCACCGGTGGGCAGCCGCTGGAGGTCGAAGGCGCCGTCGTGCGCCCGGCGGTGGTGGAAGCCGCAGAGCGGCACGGCGTTGTGGAGGTCGGGCACCTGCGGGACGCCGCCCAGGACGACCGCGATGATGCCCGGGCACGTCGACCCCGTCGCCGGCGGCCGTGACGGGCGGCGCCGAGCCGCCTCCGGTGCATGACGGTCAACAGGGCGGGCACGATGAGCCGCATGAAGCTCTACGCCGACGGCCCCGCCCGTCGCACCCGTCAGATGCTCGGCGACGTGCTCCTCGTGCTCTGGGTGGCGCTCTGGATCCGGCTCGCGCAGGTGGTGCACGACGCGACGCTGGCGCTGGCCACCCCCGGGCACAAGATCGAGGCGGCCGGCGGCGGACTGGCCGACCGGCTCCGCGACGCCGGGTCCGCGGTCGGCGACGTGCCGCTGGTCGGCGACCAGGTGCGCTCGCCGTTCGACGGCGCCGGCCGGGCGGCCGACCAGATCGCCGCCGCGGGCGCCTCGCAGGTCGCGGCCGTCGAGCACCTCGCGCACTGGCTCGGCCTCGCCGTGGGAGCGCTGCCGATCCTGCTCGTGGTGCTGGTCTACCTGCCGCTGCGCTGGCGGTTCGTCCGCGAGGCCAGCGCCGGACAGCGGTTCATCGACTCCAGCGCCGACCTCGACCTGTTCGCGCTGAGGGCGATGTCCCGCCAGCCGATGCACCGGATCGCGCGGATCAGCGCCGACCCCGTGCGCGCGTGGCGGGAGGGCGACCCGGACGTCGTACGGGCCCTGGCGGTGCTGGAGCTCAAGGAGGCGGGGCTGACCCCGCCGTGAGTGTGCTCCCGCCACACCTGGGTACGGCGGCCCCATGAGCGACAACAGCGACCTGAGGAACGAAGAGGACAACGAGGCAGTGCAGGCGGTCGTGGACCGGGTGCTGTCCTACCAGAGCGGTGCGCCGGCGGACACCGTGCGCAGCGAGCTCGAGAAGGGGCTGTCCGAGATCGGCGAGTCCCGCTCCGAGGAGTGGCTGACCGACAACGCTGCGCGGATCAGGGACGCGGACCCGGCCGGCGCCTGACCCCGGGCCGGGCGGTTCGCGGCGGGACCGGCAGGGCAGGATCGGGCCATGGTGACCAAGGCCCAGACCAAGCGGCAGCAGCAGATCGTCGACGTGCTCGACGACGCGTTCTCCGACCTGATGACCGCCGACCCGCACGCCTTCCGCGTGAAGTTCCGCAAGATGGCGGCCGACCCGTTCGCGTTCTACCGGGGCTCGGCCTGCCTGTTCTACGCGGACATGACCACGGTCAAGGACCAGTGGGCCGACGACCGGACCGGGCGGGTGTGGATCCACGGCGACCTGCACGCCGAGAACTTCGGCACCTACATGAACTCCCACGGCCGGATGGTCTTCGACGTCAACGACTTCGACGAGGCCTACATCGGGCACTTCTCCTGGGACCTGCGCCGCTTCGTGGCCAGCCTCGCGCTGATGGGCTGGCAGAAGGCGTTGCCCGACGAGGCCGTCCGCGACCTGGTCGGGAGGTACCTCCGCGCCTACCTCGCGCAGGTCAGCCACTACGCCTCGGTGGCCGAGGACGACGACTTCGCGCTGCACCTGGAGAACACCGACGGACCGGTCAAGGACGTGCTGATCGCGGCTCGCACCGCCAGCCGGGTCGCGCTCCTCGACGGCATGACGAGGTTCGAGGACCACGTGCGCGTCTTCTCCGAGGACGGGACGGTGCGGCGGCTGCCGAAGGCCGAGCGCCGCAAGGTCGAGAAGGCGTTCGCGGCCTACCTGGAGACGATCCCGGAGTCCAAGAAGTACGACCGGGCGCTGTTCTACGACGTGCGCGACGTCGTCGGCAAGTCCGGCTTCGGGATCGGCAGCGCCGGCCTCCCGGCGTACAACGTGCTCGTCGAGGGCTACAGCCAGTCGCTCGACAACGACGTCGTGCTGTCGATGAAGCAGGCCAACGTGCCGGCCGTGAGCCGGTTCGTGGACACCGCCTCGGTGGACCGGTACTTCGACCACGAGGGGCACCGCACGGTGGTCAGCCAGCGTGCCCTGCAGGTGCACACCGACCCGCTGCTCGGCTACACCAGCCTCGACGGCGTCGGGTACGTCGTCTCCGAGATCTCGCCGTACGAGTTCGACCTGGACTGGGGCGAGATCAACGAGCCCGACGAGATGGCCTCCGTGGTGGCGAACCTCGGGCGCGCCACCGCCAAGGTGCACTGCGCCTCCGACGCCGACAGCGACCAGGACCTCGTGGACTTCCAGACCGAGGACGCGATCGTCGCGGTGGTCGAGGGCCGCCGCAAGGAGTTCGTGGCCGACCTGACCGACTTCGCGGTCAGCTACGCGCACCGGGTCCGCACCGACCACGCGCTGTTCGTCGAGGCGTTCCGCGAGGGCCGGATCGGCGGGGTGACGGCCACCGCGTGACCACCCGACCCCGACCCACCCACGACGAGGAGCACCCACGATGACGAGCACCCTGGCCGGCACCACGATGATCATGTCCGGCGGCAGCCGCGGCATCGGGCTGGCGATCGCCCTGCGGGCCGCCAGCGACGGCGCGAACGTGGTGCTGCTCGCGAAGACCAGCGAGCCGCACCCGAAGCTCGAGGGCACCGTGCACACGGCGGCGCAGGAGATCGAGGCGGCCGGCGGGCAGGCGCTCGCGGTGGTCGGCGACGTCCGCGTCGACGACGACGTGGCCCGCGCCGTGGCCGCCGCGGTCGAGCGGTTCGGCGGCATCGACGTGGTGGTCAACAACGCCTCCGCGCTCGACCTGAGCAGCACGCCGGACATCAGCATGAAGAAGTACGACCTGATGCAGGACATCAACGTGCGCGGCACGTTCCTGCTGACCAAGTCCTGCCTGCCGCACCTCGAGCGGTCGACGAACCCGCACGTCCTCACGCTGTCGCCGCCGCTGGACCTGCGTCCCAAGTGGGCCGGCACCTACCTCGCCTACACGATGGCGAAGTACGGCATGAGCCTGACCACGCTCGGCCTGGCCGAGGAGCTCCGGGACCGCGGCATCGCGGTGAACTCGCTGTGGCCGCGCACCCTGATCGCCACCGCCGCGGTGCGCAACCTGCTCGCCGAGGGCGACTCGCTGAGCCGCTCGCGCACCACCGAGATCGTCAGCGACGCGGCGCACGCGATCCTGACCCGCGACGCGCGCTCGTGCACCGGCAACTTCTACATCGACGAGGACGTGCTCGCCGAGGAGGGCGTCACCGACTTCGACCGCTACCGCACCGTGCCCGGTGACGGCCCGCTGGAGACCGACCTGTTCCTCGACCAGGAGGCGTAGACGATGCCCGAGACCCAGCGGGAGCCGGTCCCGCGCACCGACACCGGCGAGCTCGACACCGCGCTGGCGTTCCTGGGGTTCGCGCGCGGCTGCGTGCTGAAGAAGGCGGAGGGCCTCGACGAGGAGCAGCTGCGCCGCCCGCTCGTCGACAGCGGTACGTCGATCCTCGGACTCGTGCAGCACCTCGCCGACGGCGAGCGCTACTGGTTCGGCTACCACCTGGCCGGCGTCGGCGGTCCCGACGACCGGGACTTCTCGATGGTGGTGCCGGCCGACCGGAGCGCCGAGGAGGTGCTCGCGGGCTACCGCGCCGCGATCCGCGACAGCGACGCCGCGATCACCGCGGCCGGCGACCCCGCCCGTCCGGTGGCCGTGCCGGTCGACGGCGAGCCGCTGTCGCTGCGCTGGGTGCTCGCCCACATGACCGGCGAGACCACCCGGCACGCCGGGCACGCCGACATCCTGCGCGAGCAGCTCGACGGGGCGACCGGACGCTAGCCGCGCAGCCCGACGAGCACGCCGGTGCCACCGGGCCAGGTGCCGGTGAGGACCTGGTCGGCCGCCACCTCGGTGCCGACGACGCGCACCAGCACCAGCTCCAGGTCGCCGGCGCGCACCACGGTCGTGGCGCCCGTGTCGCGGGCGGCGACCTCGGTGACGGCGGGGACCGCGGTGCCCGGTGCGCCGCTGCCGCTGACGTAGGCGCTGGGCTCGCGGGGCTCCCGGTGGCCGTCGACGTCGAGGACCTCCTCGACCTGGGTGCCTCCGGTGAGCACGGCCGACACCACGGCCGCCGCCCAGACCGGGTCGGCGGCTGCGTCGTACACCCAGCGGGTGCCGAGCACCGAGTGCTCGGTGGTGCCGACCAGGCGCTCCGCGGCGCCGGGCAGCTCCGCGGACCGGTAGGTGAGCGGCACGTGCAGCACCGTCCCGTCCGGGGCCCGGAGCAGGAACGTCTCGACGCCGACCTCGCCGGCGGGGTCGTCGAACCGGCAGGCGCCGAGCTGCTCGACGTCGCCGGGCCCGTCGTACCAGGGCCGGCCGGGGAGCCAGGCGTTCAGCAGGTCGAGCTTGCCGGGGGTCAGGGTCGCGTCGTAGATGAGAGCCATGGCGCGAGCCTAGGTCCCGGGCGGTCGGGCTAGCGCAGCCGGCGGGCGCCCGGGCTGGGGGGCGCGGTGAGGAACGCGGGGGCGTCCCACCCGCGCCCGTCGTACGTCGCAGCCACCGCCGCCCGCACCTCGTCGACGCGCTCGTCCGGCACCAGGGCGATCGCCGAGCCGCCGAAGCCGCCACCGGTCATCCTGGCGCCGAGCGCCCCGTGCTCGAGGGCGACCTCGACCACCGCGTCCAGCTCGTCGCAGGAGACCTCGTAGTCGTCGCGCAGCGAGACGTGCGACGCGGTGAACGCCCGGCCGAGCGCCTCGAAGTCGCCGGCGCCGAGCAGGTCGACCGCCTCCTCGACCCGGTCGATCTCGGTGAAGACGTGCCGGGTCCGCCGCCGGACCTGCTCGTCCTCGAGGGACTCGAGCGCGGCGGCCTGGTCGGTCACGTCGCGCAGCAGCGCCACGCCGAGGATCCCCGACGCGGTCTCGCAGTCCCGGCGCCGCGCCTCGTAGCCGCCGTCGGTCAGCGAGTGCGAGGCGCGGGTGTCCACGACGAGCAGCGTCAGCCCGGCCGAGGCGGGGTCCCAGGTCACCTGCCGGCTCGACCAGTCGCGGCAGTCGAGCAGCAGCGCCGACGCGGCGCGGCCGAACAGCGCGATCGTCTGGTCCATGCCGCCGGTCGGTGCACCCGCGACGTCCTGCTCGGCGCGCATGCAGGCCTTCACGAGCCGGCCACGCAGGTCGTCGTCGAGGGTGCTCCCGGCCGCCTCCGCGACGGCGATGGCCACCGCGCACTCCAGCGCCGCCGAGCTCGACAGTCCCGCGCCCACGGGGACCCGGCTGTCCACCACGACGTCGAGGCCGCCGACGTCCCAGCCGTCCTGGGCCAGCGACCAGAGCACCCCGCCGGCGTACGCCGCCCAGCCGGTCGCCCGGCCGGGCCCGAACGACTCCAGGGGCCCGGCGAAGGTGTCCGCGGACTGCTTGCTGCGCAGCGTGACCGTGTCGTCCTCGCGCCGGCCCACCGCGGCGTACGTCGCGTGCGGCAGCGCCATCGGGAGGCAGAGCCCGCCGTTGTAGTCCACGTGCTCGCCGATCAGGTTCACCCGGCCGGGAGCCGTGAACACCCCGAGCGGGGCCCGCCCGTGCAGGTCGGTGAACTCGGCGGCGAGCCGGTCGGCGATGGCGTCCGGCTGACCGGGGTCCAGGTTCTCCACGGGCGTCACTGTAGACGGGACTTCCGGAACTGCCGCGTGACCAACCGGTGGCGGCCTCGTTGTACGTCGTGCACAACGGCTCGCGCCCTGACCGGGGGGCAAGACGCGACCGCCCGGACGGGGCCGTGCCGCCACGGCGGACGGCCCCGTTCGTCGCACCTGGGAGACTGGGTGCATGACCGATGCACCCGACGAGCGGCTCGTCGAGCTCGCCCACCAGATGTTCGACCTGGCCCGGCAGGGAGAGGGCGAGCGGCTCGCGGCGTACGTCGACGCCGGCGTGCCCGTCGACCTGACCGACGCCTCCGGCAACACGCTGCTGATGCTGGCGGCCTACCACGGGCACGCCACGACCGTCGCGCTGCTGGCCGCCCGCGGCGCCGACGCCGACCGGGTCAACGACCGGGGGCAGAGCCCGTTGGCCGGCGCGGTGTTCAAGGACGAGCAGGACGTGGTGCGCACCCTCGTCGAGGCCGGCGCGGACCCCGACGCCGGCACCCCCAGCGCGCGGGCCACCGCTGCGATGTTCGGGCGGCCCGACCTCTTCGGGTGAGCGGTGACCGGGTTCACCACCCGTCCCCGGGGGTAGACCCATCCGGGCGGCGCCGTGCGGCGAACCTCCCGGGAGACCACCCGATCTCTGAAAGGCTCCACATGACGCTCACCGACGCGCGCACGCCCGCCGCCGACCCCGGGACGACCCGCGGGGTCGCCCACGAGATGGCCGCCGTGGTCACCCCGCTGTTCGGCGGGACCCTGCCGCTGCGGATCCGCGCCTGGGACGGCAGCGAGGCCGGCCCGGCCGGCGCTCCGACCGTCGTGGTCAACGACTCCGCCGCCCTGCGCCGGCTGGTCTACCGGCCCGGCGAGCTGGGCCTGGCGCAGGCCTACGTCACCGGCGAGATCGACGTCGAGGGCGACCTGCTCGACGGCTTCCGCCGGGTGTGGCAGGCGGTCCGCGAGAGCGGTGCCTCGCCCCGGCTGACTCTGTCCACGGTGCTCGCCGGACTGCGGACGGCCAAGGGGCTCGGCGCCTTCGGCCGGCCGCCCGAGCCGCCCGCCTCCCAGGCCCGGCTGCGCGGCCGGCTGCACTCGCTGACCCGCGACCGGGACGCGATCTCGCACCACTACGACCTCTCCAACGACTTCTACGCGCTGATCCTCGACCCGCACATGGCCTACTCCTGCGCGTACTTCACCCAGGACCCGGCCGACCCGACGTACACCGTCGAGGACGCCCAGCGCGACAAGCTCGACCTGGTCTGCCGCAAGCTCGGCCTGCACGAGGCGGGGCCGGGCCACCGGCACCTCGACATCGGCTGCGGCTGGGGCTCGCTGTCGCTCTACGCCGCCGAGACGTACGGCGTGCAGGTCGTCGGCGTCACCATCGCCAAGGAGCAGAAGGCGTTCATCGACGCCCGGATCGCCGAGCGCGGCCTGCAGGACACGGTGGAGATCCGGCTGCAGGACTACCGCGACGTCCCGGACGGCCCCTACGACACCGTCTCCTCGATCGAGATGGGCGAGCACGTCGGCCAGAAGAACTACCCCGTCTACACGAGCGGCATCCACCGGCTGCTCAAGGACGGCGGGCGTGCGCTGATCCAGCAGATGTCGCGCACCACCCGCCCCGGCGGCGGCCCGTTCATCGAGGCCTTCATCGCCCCCGACATGCACATGCGTCCGGTCGGCGAGACCGTGGACCTCATCGAGCAGGCCGGGCTCGAGGTCCGCGACGTGCACGCGCTGCGGGAGCACTACGTGTGGACCGTCGACGCGTGGTACCGCACGTTCGAGGACAACTGGGACCGCGTGGTGGCGATGGTCGGCGAGGAGGTCGCCCGCGTGTGGCGGCTCTACCTCGTCGGCGGCGCGCTGGCCTTCGAGGAGGGCCGGATGGGCGTGGACCAGATCCTGATGGTCCGCCCGACGCTCTCGGGACGCAGCGGCCTCCCGCGCGTGCGCACCGTCTGATGACCGACTTCCCGACGGGGTCCTTCCTCGGCGCGGTGCCGTTCACCCTGCTCGCGGTCGTCGTGGTGCTCGGCGGCACCTTCCTGGTCGCGCTGCGGCTGGGCCGGCACGCCGTCGTCGACGTCTCCTGGGGCCTCGGCTTCGCGGCGATCGCGGTCGCGGCGTTCCTCGCCTCCGAGGGCGCGGGCGACGGGCTCATCAGCGGCTTCGCGCTGGTGCTCACCGTGGTCTGGGGCGTCCGGCTGGCGGTGCACATCGGGCTGCGCTCCCGCGGCCACGGCGAGGACCCGCGCTACGTCGAGCTGCTCGCCAAGGCCCCCGGCAACCCGCAGCTGTTCGCCCTGCGGCGCATCTACCTCACCCAGGGCGTGGTGATGTGGTTCGTGTCGCTGCCCGTGCAGGTCGCGATGTTCACCCAGGGCGAGGCCAACGCCGCGACCTGGGTCGGCGTGCTGCTCTGGGTGGTCGGCTTCACCTTCGAGACCGTCGGAGACCTCCAGCTCACCCGGTTCCGCAACGACCCGTCCACCAGGGGCCAGGTGCTCGACACCGGGCTGTGGCGCTACACCCGGCACCCGAACTACTTCGGCGACGCCTGCGTCTGGTGGGGCCTGTCGCTCATCGCGTTCAGCGCCTGGCCGGGCGTCCTGACGATCCTCTCGCCGCTGCTGATGACGTGGCTGCTGGCCAAGGGCACCGGCAAGCCGCTGCTCGAGAAGGACATGGCCTCGCGCCGCCCCGGCTACGCCGAGTACGTCCGTCGTACCAGCGGGTTCGTCCCGCTGCCTCCCAAGAAGCACACCGTCGCACCCACAGGAGAAGCATCGTGAAGACCATCGCCGAAGGCACCCGGGCCCCCGACTTCGAGCTGCCCGACGAGAACGGCAACCCGGTGCGGCTCAGCGTGGCGCTGGCCGACGGACCCGTCGTGCTGTTCTTCTACCCGGTCGCGCTGTCCGGCGGCTGCACCAAGCAGGCCTGCCACTTCCGCGACCTGGCCACCGAGTTCAAGGAGCTCGGCGCCCAGCGTTTCGGGATCAGCACGGACTCCGTGGCCAAGCAGAAGGAGTTCTCGGAGGCCAACGGCTTCGACTACCCGCTGCTGTCCGACGAGTCCGGGGAGGTGGCCACCTCGCTCGGCGTGGAAGCGGAAGTACATCACCCCCGTGGAAGCGCGCGACGTTCGTGATCGACACCGACCGGACCATCCGCAAGGTCATCGCCAGCGAGATGAACATGGACGTCCACGCGGACCAGGCGCTCGCTGCCCTCCGGGCCCTGTAGCAGACTGGGCCCGTGCAGTTCTTGAACGAGACCTCCCCGGGCTACGACCTCACCTACAACGACGTCTTCATGGTGCCGCGCCGGTCGGACGTGGCGTCGCGCTACGACGTCGACCTGTCCACCAGCGACGGGACGGGTACGACGATCCCGCTCGTCGTCGCGAACATGACGGCCGTCGCCGGCCGTCGGATGGCCGAGACGGTCGCGCGACGCGGCGGGATCACGGTGATCCCGCAGGACATCCCGTTCGCCGTGGTCCGCGACGTGGTGTCGTGGGTCAAGCAGCGGCACCTGGTGTTCGACACCCCGATCACCCTCGAGCCGCACCAGACCGTGGGCGACGCCATGGCGCTGCTGCCCAAGCGGTCGCACCGGGCCGCGTTCGTCGTCGACGACGGTCGGCCGGTGGGCGTGCTCACCCACGACGACTGCACCGAGGTGGACCGGTTCACCCAGGTGCACCAGGTGATGTCGGCCAACCCGTTGACGCTGCCGGACACCGTCGAGCCCCGGGAGGCCTACGACCGGCTGGAGCAGGCCCGCCGCCGGCTGGCCCCGGTGGTCGACGCCGACGGCCGGCTGGTCGGGGTGCTGACCAAGACCCTGGCACTGCGTTCGACGCTCTACGTCCCCGCGGTCGACGCCCGCGGACGGCTCCGGGTGGCGGCCGCGCTCGGCGTGAACGGCGACGTCAAGGCCAGGGCCGCCGACCTCCTCGAGGCGGGCGCCGACTGCCTGGTCGTGGACACCGCGCACGGCCACCAGGACCGGATGGTCCAGGCGCTCCAGGCGGTCCGGTCCCTCGACCCGCAGGTCCCGGTCGCGGCCGGCAACGTGGTCTCGGCCGACGGCGTCCGGGAGCTGGTCGAGGCCGGCGCGGACATCGTCAAGGTCGGCGTCGGGCCCGGCGCGATGTGCACGACCCGGATGATGACCGGCGTCGGGCGTCCCCAGTTCTCCGCGGTCCTGGAGTGCGCCGCCGCCGCCCGCGAGCTCGGCAGGCACGTCTGGGCCGACGGGGGAGTCCGCTACCCCCGCGACGTCGCGCTGGCGCTGGCCGCCGGCGCCTCCGCGGTGATGATCGGCTCCTGGTTCGCCGGCACCCACGAGTCGCCCGGCGACCTGCACGTGGACGCCGACGGCCGGGCCTTCAAGGAGTCCTTCGGGATGGCGTCGGCCCGCGCCGTCGCGAACCGCACGTCCACCGACAGCTCGTTCGACCGGGCCCGCAAGGGGCTCTACGAGGAGGGCATCTCCTCCTCCCGGATGTACCTCCAGCCAGACCGTCCCGGCGTCGAGGACCTCATCGACGAGATCTGCTCCGGGGTGCGGTCCGCCGCGACGTACGCCGGGGCCCGCTCGCTCGCCGAGCTGCACGAGCGCGCCTGCATCGGCATCCAGTCCGCCGCCGGCTTCAGCGAGGGCCGCCCGCTGCCGATCGGCTGGTAACGCCACCCCCCAGCTGTAACGCGGGGTTATGGACGCTGAACCCCAGGTACGCCGCGTGCGAACCGTCCACACGGCGTGCGGAGCCGGGGTCGCGCGCCGCGCCACGCGGCTAGCGGCCGCGGGTGCTGGTGGCGCGGCGGCCGCGGACCACGCCGATGAACGCCTCGTACCGATCGTCGGTGGCGTCCACCGGCCAGGTCAGCCCGACCTTGGTGGTCGGCACGCCGGTCACCGGGACGGCGACGACGTCCTTGCGGTGGTGCAGCCGGGCCACCGACATCGGCACGATCACGATGCCGGCATCCGCGGCGACGCTCTCCACGGCCTCCCGCAGCGACAGCGTCGGCACCGGGTAGCGGCTGCCGTCGCGCACCTCCGCGGCCACGTCGCGCCACTCCGGGACGTCGTCGGGGTCCTGCAGCAGGTGCTCGTCGGCCAGGTCGGCGACGTCGATCTCGGCGTACGCCGCGACGGGGTGCTCCTTGGCGACCACGACCACCGGCTGCTCGTCGTACAGCGGGATCAGGTGCAGGCCCTCGCGGTCGACGGGGAGCCGCACCAGGCACATGTGCAGCTCGCCGGCGCGGACCATCGCGACGCCGTCCCGGTCCTGGAGGGGCACCAGGTCGAGGGTGCGACGGGGCATCCGTTCGGACCACACCCGCGCCCACTTGTCGGGCATCACGCCGGTCGCGAACCCGACCCGGAAGGCGCCCGCTTTGTCGTCCATGCGGCCAGCGTAGGCAACGATGGAGCCATGAGCGCACTCGACTCCTGGTCACGCGGCAGTCACACCCACGACGGCACCACCCACCCGACCTACCGCAAGGGCAGCGGGCCGGGCGTCGTGATCATCCACGAGATCCCCGGGATGAGCCCGGAGGTGATCGGGTTCGCCGACGAGGTGGTGGCGGCCGGCCACACCGTGGTCATGCCGCACCTGTTCGGCGAGCCGGGTGCGCCCGCCACCGGGGCGCAGGTCGCCAAGGTGCTCCCGAAGCTGTGCGTGAACAAGGAGTTCACCAAGCTCGCGACGGGGGAGACCACCCCGGTCGCCGGCTGGCTCCGGTCGCTGGCCCGGGACCTGCACGCCGAGCTCGGCGGACCGGGCGTCGGCGCGCTCGGGATGTGCTTCACCGGCGGCTTCGCGCTCGCGATGATGGTCGACGACTCGGTCGCCGCACCGGTGCTCTGCCAGCCCAGCGCGCCGTTCGCGATCGGCAGGCGGCGCGGCGCCGACCTGAACCTCTCCCCGGCGGACCTGGAGATCGTCAAACGCCGCGCCGCCCAGGGCTGCTCGGTGCTCGGGCTGCGCTACCGGAAGGACCCGGCCACCGGGACCCGGTTCGACACCCTGCGCCACGAGCTGGGCGACAACTTCATCGCCGTCGAGTTCGAGGGCAGGGGGCACGCCGTCCTCACCGCCCACCGCCAGCAGGAGGCCGTGGACCGGGTCCTCGCGTTCTTCGGCGAGCGGCTGACCGCCGCGGCGGGCTAGCCGGTCAGTTCAGGACCCGCATGTCCGCGGGCACGCCCTCGCCCTGCTGCACGCCCTCGACGAGCTTGGCCAGCGCGGTCAGCGCGACGTTCTGGGACAGCGGGCCGAAGGAGACCCGGGCCACGCCGAGCTCGGCCTGCCGGGCCAGCGACGGGGTGCCGGGGATGGCGATCGTGGTCAGCCGCTGCGGACCGAACGCCTCGACCAGGGCGCTGATCTGCGCCTCGTCGAGCCGGCCGGGCACGAACACCACGGGGGCGCCGGCGTCGAGGAACGCCTTGCCGCGCTCGACGGCGTCGGCGAGCACCTCCGCCTTGTCCCGGTCACCGGCCTTGACGAACGCGTCGGTGCGCGCGTTGAGCACGAAGTCCGGCACGCCCTCGGCGGCCGCGGCCTTCATCACGGCCTCGACCTGGGCGACCGCCTCGGCCAGCGGCTTCATCTGGTCCTCGAGGTTCGCCCCGACGATGCCGACGCCGATGGCCTTGCGGATCGTCTCGGGGGCGTTGCCGTAGCCGCCCTCGAGGTCCGCCGACACCGGCAGGTGCGTCGCGGCGGCGATCCGGCCGACCTCGGCGATCATCTCGTCGACCGGGATGTTCTCGCCGTCCTCGTAGCCGCGGGAGGCGGCGATCGAGTGGCTGGCCGTGGCGAGCGCCCGGGTGCCCTCGACGCCGGTCACGACCTGGGCGCTGATGACGTCCCAGACGTTGACGACGGTGAGCAGCTCGGGGGCCTGGTGCAGGGCGAGCAGGGTGCTGGCGCGGACGGCGGTGTCGGGCTTGTCGGTCACGAGGGGTGCCTTTCGTCGGTGGTGAGTGCTGCAACCCTCCTACCCGCCCCGGACATTCCCCCCACCTGTCCGTCAGGGCAGCATCGCGGCGACGTCCAGCAGGTCCTCGGGCCTGCCCAGGTCGGGCAGCGCCGCGAAGACGGTGTGCACGCCGCGCTCCTCGAGCACCCGGTAGCGGTCCCGGTGCTGCGGGGGCGTGCCCGCGTGGTGCCTCCGGGCGTACGTCGCGGCCGCCGTGCGCCCGCGCAGCCGCTCGACCCGCTCCCACACGTCGTCGCGGTCCCGCCCCACGACCGGCAGGTCGAGCACCGTGACGGCCACCTCGGCGGGGTCCCGGCCGGCCTCCTCGCAGTGCCGGCGCAGCACCGCGGCCTTCTCCTCCACGACGTCGACGGGCACGTTGCAGCCGTCGGCGAGCCGGGCCGCGATCCGGAGCGTGCGACGCTCGCCGGCGCCGCCCACGAGCACCGGCACGTCGTGGACCGGCCGCGGGTAGCACGTGGTCTCGGGCAGGACGACCCGCTGCCCGTCGTACGGCCGGGTGCCGGTGGCCCACAGCGCGCGCATCGTCTCGATCGCCGTCTCGAGCAGGTCCAGCCGCTCGGCGGGCGGCGGGAACGGCAGCCCGAAGGCGAGGTGCTCGCGCTCCCACCAGCCCGCGCCGACGCCGCAGAACGCGCGGCCGCCGGAGATCACGTCGAGGGTGGCGACGGTCTTGGCGGTGATCCCCGGCGGCCGGAAGGTGACGGGGGAGACCAGCGTGCCGAGCCGCAGCCCGGTGTCGAGCCCCGCCAGCAGGCCCAGGGTGACCCAGGGCTCCGGGATCGGCTCCCACGCCGTCCCCACCTGCGGGACCTGGATCAGGTGGTCCATCAGCGCGAGGCCGGCGAACCCGGCCTCGTCGGCGGCGCGGGCGACCCCGGTGAGCCAGGCTGCCGGGTCCTCGCCCCAGGGGAAGCGCGACACCTGGAGCACGACGTCGAGCCCCGACCGGGGGCGCGGCGACCTTGTCTGCGGTCCCTGCGGGACGGGTGCGGCGGCCGGCTCGTCGGTGGTGACCGTCGCGACCCGGTCCCAGCCCTCGGCGTCCAGCGCGAGCCCGCGGAACGCCCGGAGCTGCTCGGTCAGCACCCGCGCGGGCACCGGCCGGTCCCGCGCCGCGTTCCTGCTGCGGCACAGGGCCGGCGGGGTCTCGAAGCCCACCGCCACCGCCGGCAGGCCGTGCGCCCTGGCCAGGTCGAGCCACTCCCGGCGTCGTACGACGTCGAGGCCCAGCGTGTCCACGACGGTGGTCAGCCCGCGCCGCACCCGCCCGGCGACGATCAGGTCCAGCAGCGCGAAGGCGTCACCGGAGGCGTCCAGGTCGTGGCGGCCACTGCCGACCACGCCGCGCAGGTCGTCGGAGGAGACGATCTCCGCGGACCGGAACCGCGCCTGCGCCCACGTCGACTTGCCGGCACCGGAGGCGCCCACGAGCACCACGAGCGCCGGGTCGGGGAGGGACGGGTCCTGCGCCATGCGGGCAGTCTGGCACCGGCGGCGGGCCCGGACCTCAAGAACGGGATCCGGACTGCCGAGACTTCCGACGGCCAGGCTCTACGTCCGGAGAGAGGCACCATGATCGTCGACATCGAGAACGAGACGCTCAAGCAGGAGCTCCGCGAAGGTCTGCTGGAGACGGTCTCGTTCGGCAGCTTCTGCCGCGAGCTCGCCGGGGCCGGCCTCGACGCCGAGCTGCACGACCTCGAGGCGGCCGCCCAGGCGCTGCACTCCGCCGCCCTAGTCCACCTCGGCGCCTGAGGAACCGTATGTAAGGTGCAGACGTCGACGCGAGAGCCCCGTCGAGCCACCGGCACCGAAGCGGAGCAGCCATGCATCAGCCAGCCCCTCGTCCCCACGACTCCACCCTCAGCGAGCAGCAGGCCCGGCTGACCGACGAGGACCTGGCGCGCTACGCCAAGGAGTTCACCACCTCCCCGCAGAACCGGCTGATGCAGAACGCGGTCGCCCAGCGGCCGGTGACCGACGTCGCCCTGGACCGGGGCGTGGTCACCTCCATCGACACGACGGTCTCCCACCGGCTCACCGACCGGAAGGTCTCCGACCAGAAGAAGAGCGGCCGCTGCTGGCTGTTCGCCGGCCTCAACCTGCTGCGCACCGGCACCGCCGCGCGGCTGGGGGTCAAGGACTTCGAGTTCTCCCAGAACCACCTGCTGTTCTGGGACAAGATGGAGAAGGCCAACCACTTCCTCGAGTCCGTGCTGGACACCCGGGACCGTGACGTCGACGACCGGACCGTGGCGCACCTGCTCTCGACGCCGTCCGAGGACGGCGGCCAGTGGAACATGTTCGTCGCGCTCGTCGAGAAGCACGGCCTGGTCCCGCTCTCCGCGATGCCCGAGACGGAGTCGTCCTCGCACACCGCGCCGATGAACGAGGTGCTCTCGCAGGTGCTGCGCAAGGCGGCGCGCGACCTGCGCACGCTCGCCGACGGCGGCGCGGACCTCGAGCGGCTCCGCGAGCACAAGGAGTCCACCCTGGAGGCCGTGCACCGGCTGCTGTCGATCCACCTGGGCACCCCGCCGCAGGAGTTCTTCTGGCAGTGGAGCGACGACGAGAAGAACTTCCACCGCGACGGCGTGCTCACCCCGCGGCAGTTCGCGGAGCGCTACCTCACCGTGCAGCTCGAGGACTACGTGTGCGTCGTGCACGACCCGCGCCCGAGCAGCGAGCCGGGCCGCACCTACACCGTGGAGTACCTCGGCAACGTCGTCGGCGCGCCGCCGGTGGTCTACCTCAACGTCGGGATCGACCTGCTGCGCACGCTCGCGATGGACACCATCGTGGGCGGCGAGCCGGTCTGGTTCGGCTGCGACACCGGCAAGATGTCCCACAGCGAGCTCGGCGTCTGGGACGCGGCGCTCTACGACTACGACGGCGTCTACGCGACCGACCTCTCGATGCCCAAGGCCGACCGGCTGGTCTACCACGACACGCTCATGACGCACGCGATGCTCTTCGTCGGCGTCGACGTGCTCGACGGCGCGCCCCGCAAGTGGCGGGTGGAGAACAGCTGGGGCGACACCCGCGGGGACAAGGGGCTGTTCACGATGAACGACAGCTGGTTCGGCGAGTACGTCTTCGAGATCGCCGTACGGCGCGACGCGCTGCCCGCCGACCTGCGGGGAGCGCTGGACGCCGCACCGGTCGTGCTGCCCGCGTGGGACCCGATGGGCGCCCTGGCCCGCTGAGGGCCGGCCGCACCGGTCTCGCCCGGCGCCTACAGCTGTGGAACCGGCACGGGGCCGACGGAGGCCGCGCGACGCACCGCACCGAACGTGCTGCGGGCGCGCGCCAGCCGTTCGGTGAGCAGCCGTCGCGCCGTCGACTCGACCAGCTCGTCGCGGGTGTCCGGGAAGTCCCGCATGGCGGGGAGCTCCCGGTCGGCACTGCGGATCGCGGTGCGCACCTGGTCCGGGCGCAGCGCGCCGGCGTACTCGAGCACCATGACGTCGCCCAGCAGCTCCGCCGAGGTCGGTGAGGATTCCATCGCTGGAGTCTCCCGGCCGGCCACCGCGCCCCCCAGGGTCGAAGGTCCCGAACTGGTCGGGCGTCAGGCCAGCTCGAAGCTGTCGTCGTCGGGGCTCAGCAGGTGGCTCAGCACCCGGCCCCAGGCACGGTCCGGAGGCAGCCCGCACCGGACGTGACCGCCCCGCTCGCGGAAGCCGCGCGTGCCCTCGAGGAGGGCCTCGCAGGCGCCGGGGGTGAGCGCGTCGGCCTGGCGCAGGTCCAGGGCGAGGACCTTCTCCGTGCCGAGGTCCTCGGTCATCCGGTCCAGGGAGCGGGCCAGCAGCGCAGCGTTGGGCGTGCTCAGCAGCCCCTCGACCTGGATGACGTGGTCCCGGTGCCGCAGGCTGAGGTCGGAGGCGCAGACCCAGTCCGGGTGCAGGCCGAGCGCGACGGCCAGCTGGTCGCGCCCGGTCGTGCGCCCGTCGTACTGGCACAGGACGGAGACCCGGCTGCGCCGGCACAGCCGGGCCAGGTCGTGCTCGAGGGCGCGGTAGGCGGCGGGGTCGAGGCGGCGGGCGACCGCGTCGGCGCGCACCGCCACCCGCACCCCCGCGAACCCCGCGGGGTCCGAGACCCGGCCGTCCCGGCACCCGTGCACGCCCCGGAGGTCCTCCAGCGAGACGATCTCCAGTCGACCGTCGCGCCGCGCACGTTCGGCACCGAAGCCGCGGGCGACCAGGTCGGCGGTCAGCGCCTCCGCGCCGCGACCGTCCACGTCGACGTAGACGAGCAGGTCGTCGGTGGCCACGCCGGCCGCGAACCAGTCCGCGACGTAGCGCATCCGCTCACCCTCCGAGTGGTGCAACAGCAAGATGTGCCCCGTGCGATGCATCGCCACCACCTGACGCGGCACCCGCACGCGCCGCACCGTTTCCCCCGGACGTCGCAGTCTTCACCGGGCGGCGAACGGGGTCAATCACCCGTATGCGCGGATTCGCATGGGCCGTGCGCGCGGGGGAGGGCCAAGGTCCTGGCCCGAGGTGACCTCCGCGCCTGGCCCGGTCCCGCCGTCGGCACCACGCTGGACGGCACCGGAGCCGAGCTCGAGGGAGACCCGCGATGACGACGATGACCGCGCTGCGCCTCACCGACTGGCAGCGCGAGGCCACCCTCCAGGACGTCAGCGCCGACGTGACGACGTTCCCGTTGGAGGAGGCGCCGGCCGCCGACGCGGGGCCGGCCGCCGGCGAGATCGTGGGACGCCCCGTGATCGTGCCGTTCGCGCGCTACTCGCCGGACCGATGACGTCCGCCCTGCCGGGCCCGTACCTGGTGCTGCGCGAGACGCACTGCGCCGGCCTGCTGCTCGTCGGCGACCGGGCCCTGAAGTTCAAGAAGCCGGTGGACCTCGGGTTCCTGGACTTCTCCACCCGTCCGCTGCGGGCCGAGGCCTGCCGTCGGGAGGTCGAGCTCAACCAGCGGTTCTCGCCGGACGTGTACCTCGGCGTCGGGGAGGTGAGCCTGCCCGACGGCACCCGGGAGCCGATCGTGGTCATGCGCCGGATGCCCGACGACCGGCGGCTCGCGCACCTGGTCACCCGGGGCGTGGACGTGCGGGACGACCTCCGGGCCCTGGCCCGCCGGCTGGCCGCGGTGCACGCCGCCGGCCGGCGCCGCCCGGAGATCGACGAGCAGGCCTCGCTGCACCGGCTGCGGGCCAGGTGGGAGGACAGCTTCCGGGTGGTGCGCGCGCACCTCGGCCCGTCCTCGCCGGGCGACGTCGCCGCCGCCGTCGACGAGGTCGAACGCCTGGCCACCCGGTTCCTGGACGGCCGGCAGGTCCTGTTCGACGGCCGGGTCCGGAGCGGCTGCGCGGTCGACGGGCACGGCGACCTGATCGCCGACGACGTGTTCTGCCTGCCGGACGGTCCGCGCGCCCTGGACTGCCTGGAGTTCGACGACCGGCTGCGCTTCCTCGACCGCCTCGACGACGCGTGCTTCCTGGCCATGGACCTCGAGCACCTCGGCGCCCCGGACCTCGGCCTGTTCTTCGTCGACCTCTACGCCGAGTTCTCCGGGGACGACGCGCCGCCCGCCCTCGTGCACCACTACATCGCCTACCGCGCGTTCGTCCGGGCGAAGGTGGCGTTCCTGCGCGGGGACCAGGGTGTCGAGACCTCGGCGGAGATCGCGGCCTACCTCGGGGTCGCGCAGCGTCACCTCGCCGCCGGGGCGGTCACCCTGGTGCTGGTCGGCGGTCCGCCGGGCTCGGGGAAGACGACCATCGGCTCGCACGTGGCCGACCGCCTCGGGATGGTCCTGGTCGGCTCCGACCGGGTCCGCAAGGAGCTCGCCGGCCTCGACCCGACCCTTCCGGCGGGGGCGGGCTTCGGCTCCGGGCTCTACACCGACGCCCACACCCGGCGCACGTACGCCGAGCTGCTGCGCCGGGCGGAGCTGCTGCTGGGGCGCGGCGAGTCCGTGGTCCTGGACGCCACCTGGACGCACGAGGACGACCGGCGGGCGGCCCGCCTGGCGGCAGAGCGGTCCCGGGCGGACCTCGTCGAGATCCGGTGCGCCACCGGCCCGGACCTGGCCCGCGAGCGGGTCGAGACCCGCCCCGCCGGACGGGACGCCCGCTCCGACGCGGACGCCGACGTCGCGACCCGTCTGCGCTCGGCGGCGGACCGATGGCCGGACGCCTGCCTCGTGGACACCTCGGGGCCCCTCGCCGGGTCCGTCGAGGACGCGGTCGCCGCGGTGCGTCCCGCCGGGGTCGTTCCGCGCCCCGGGCCGCCCCGGCGCCGTACGTTCGTGACGCCCGACTGACCCCGACTGACGCCCTGGTCAGCCGCGCGCCCGGACCTTCGCGTCCACGCAGACCGGCCCGTCGTCGGTCACCATCACCGGGTTCAGGTCGAGCTCCTCGACCTCCGGGTGCTCGAGCACCCACCGCCCGAGCCGGAGGACCAGCTCCACCACGGCGTCCACGTCCAGCGCCCGACCGCCCCGGAAGCCGGTCACCAACGGCCAGGTCCGCAACGAGGCCAGCGCGGCCGCCACGTCGGCCCGGTCCAGCGGCGGCATCAGGAACACCTGGTCGTCCCACAGGTCCAGGCGGGTGCCCCCGCTGGCGACCATCACCAGGGGACCGAACGTCGGGTCGCGGGTCACGCCCAGCGCCAGCTCGGGTCCGGCGACCTGGCGCTGCAGGAGGACCGGGGCGTGCGGGTCCCGCGCCGCCTCCCGGACCGCGCGCACGGCGTCGGTCACCGCGCGGCGGGTGCGCAACCCGGTGCGGACCTGCCGGGCCTCGGTCTTGTGCACCAGCGCCGGGTCGGCGGACTTGACCGCGAGCGGCAGCCCGAGCCGCCGCACGGCCTCCGCGACGTCGCGGACGGTCCGGACCACGGCGTACGGCGCGGGCCGGACGCCCGCGGACGCGAGGAGCTCCTCGGCCTGCGCGGCGTCCAGCCACCGGCCCTCGCCCGATCCCGCGGACGACGCCGCGCGGTCCTCGGCGCCGACCGCCTCGGCGCGCAGCCGGACCCGCTCCGGGGCCGAGCGGAGCCAGGCGGCGTGCCGCTGCGCGTGGCCGAAGGACCGCACCGCGGCGTCCACGCTGCGGAACCGCGTCGCGCGCCGGCCGGGAGCGGGGGTCGACGTCCCGACGACGACGCTCAGGTACGGCAGCCCCGGCGCCTGGTCGAGGGCCGCCTCGAGCGCGGCCAGCGCCCCGTCGGTGTCGGTGACGGCGGTCGACGCGGTGATGACGAGCAGCGCGTCGACCTCGCCACTGCCGGCCAGGCAGGCGGCCGCCCGGCCGAAGCTCTCCGGCCCGGCGCCCGCACCGAGGTCCACCGGGTTGGCCACGCCGGCGGCACCCGTCGCCACCGCCTCGAGGCGGCCCCGGGCGGCACCGGACAGGCCGGGGATCTCCACGCCCACGCGCTGGGCCGCGTCCGCGGCCAGGATCCCGAGCCCCCCCGGCGTTGCTCAGGACCCCGAGGCGGGGCCCCTGAGGGAGGGGCTGCTCGGTGAGCAGCGCCGCGGTGTCCACCAGGTCCTCGAGGTCCTCGACGGCGATCACCCCGGCGGCCTGGTACAGCGCCTGGAGCGCCCGGCTCGGGGTCGCGTGCGCCGCGGTGTGCGAGAGGCCTGCGCGGTGCCCGGCCGCCGAGCTCCCGCCGAAGACCACCAGGAGCGGCCGGGTCCGGCTGAACGAGGCGGCCAGCCGGGAGAAGGTCCGCGGGTCGTGGAACGACTCGAGGTACAGCGCAGCGGCCCGCACGTCCGGGTCGTCGTGCCACGCGGACAGCAGGTCGTTGCCCGACACGTCGGCCTTGTTGCCCAGCGACACGAAGGCGGCCACGCCCAGCCCCCGGTCCCGGGCGGCGTCCAGCAGGGCGACGCCGACGCCGCCGGACTGCGAGCCCACCGCCAGCGTCCCCGGTGCCGGCCGGACCGCCCCGAAGGTGGCGTCCAGCCGGGTGCCGCGCAGGTTGCTCAGCAGCCCGAAGCAGTTCGGCCCGACCAGGCGCATGTCGTGCGCCCGGGCCACCGCGGCCAGCCGCTGCTCCACCGCGGCGCCGCTCGCCCCGGTCTCGGCCAGGCCGGAGGTCAGCACCACGCACGTCCGGGCGTCCCGCTCCGCCAGCTGCCGCACCGTCACCTCGACCTCGTCGTGCGGCACCGCGACCACCGCCAGGTCGAGGCCGGTGGGGAGGCCGTCCACCGCGGGCACGCAGGAGACGCCCTCGACCGACAGCCCGGCCCGCCCGACCGCGAAGACCGTGCCCGCGTAGCCGCCGCCCAGCAGGTTCTCGACCACCTCCCGGCCGACCCCGCCGCGCCGGCGGCTCACCCCGACGACGCCGATCGAGCGCGGCTCGAGCATCGGCCGCAGCGACGCGGCGCGGGCGTGCCGGTGCCGGGCGTCGGCCGCCTCGATCGCGGCGACGCCCAGCGTCAGGTCCAGGGAGAGCGAGAGCACCTCGTGGTCGCGCTGCTCGACCAGCCCGAACCCGAGGTCGTGGAACACGCGCAGCATCGCGCCGTTCTCGGCGAGCACCTCGGCGGTGAACCGGTGCGTGCCCCGCGCCCGGGCGTCGTACGCCAGCCGCTCCAGCAGCACCGACCCGATCCCGACGCCGTGCAGGGACTCCTCGACCAGCAGCGCCACCTCGGCGTCCCCGCCCGGTACGTCGATCGTCGTCGCGACGCCGACCAGGTCACCCCGGCGCAGCGCCACCAGGGAGTGGGTCGCCGTGCCCGGCTCGCTGATGCCGTCGACGAAGGACTGCGCCGCGGCGCGGTTGCCGGAGAAGAACCGCTTGTAGATGCTGTCGTCGCTGGCCCGCGCGTGCAAGGCGCGCAGAGCCGCGCGGTCGCCGGGGACCAGCGGCCTGACCACGATCGTGGTGCCGTCGGCCAGCAGGGCCGCGACGCCCTCGTCCAGGGTCCCCCGGGGCGCGGCCACGGTCACGCGCGGGCGGAGGCGTGGGAGCTCGGGTCACCGCTCGCCGGCCCGGCGGGTGGGTCCGGCAGCGGCACCAGGACGACCGGGCAGCCGGCGGACCGCTCGCAGAGGGCGGCCAGCGGCGAGGGGGGCGACCCCTGGCCGGCCCGGTTGCCCAGCACGAGCAGCGCGGCGTCCCGGGAGAGCCGCAGCAACGCGTCGCCGGGGGAGTCGGGGGCGACCACCAGGTGCGTCCGCCACGGCAAGGCGGCGCACTCCGACAGGGCGTCGCGCACCCAGTGGGTGGCCCAGGACCGGGCCACCGACTCCCGGGTGGCGGCCAGGCCGCGCGGGGCGCCCTCGGTCGGCTCCGGCTCGTAGGCGTGCACCACGACCAGCGGCGCCTGCGTCCGCTGACTCTCCCAGGCGGCCCAGCGCAGAGCCTCGGCGGCGGCGTCCGTGCTCTCGATCCCCACCACGATCGGTGCGTGCGGCATGGCTCATCCTTCCCTCGGGCGTCCTGTCCGACCACGATGCGCCCGCCCTGCCGGGGTGCCCACCGTCGAGGGTCAGCACCGGTGAGGACGAAGGTCCCGTTCGTCCTCCGCGGATGAGGCCGGGAGGGCTCCGGGCCAGCAGGCTGGGCCGGGCACCGAGAGAGGAGCCACCATGGGGTGCATCTTCGTCCTGATCGCCGGCCTGTTCCCCCGCCTGGCGCTGTTCATCGTCTGGGTGGCCCGGCCCAAGATGGTGGACGCCGCCTTCGACACGTGGATCTGGCCGCTGCTCGGATTCCTCTTCCTGCCCTTCGCGACCCTGATGTACGTGATCCTCTGGAGATCTGGCGGGCTCTCGGGCTGGGACTGGTTCTGGGTCGCGCTGGCCGCGTTCCTCGACCTCGTCCACTGGGGGAGCAGCTGGACGCAGCGGCGGACGGTGCCGGGCTACCCGGCGACCGCCTAGGGACGCCGCCTCAGGCGACCCGCCGCAGCCGCCAGCCCGAGCACGCGGAGCACTTCTCGGCGAGGTAGAACAGGCCGTCGCGCGACTTCGCGTGCGCGATCGCCCGCGCGTCCAGGTTGTTGGCGTAGAACGTGTGCACCCCGGGGGAGCACTGGGCCGTCGTCCGGCCCGTCGTGGTTGTCACCGGTCGGTCTCCTTGTCGCACGAGCCCCGTGCCCCAGAGTTGCCCGATGGCGGGAGTCGAAACTAGGCGGTCCGCTCCCGACCACGCCCCGGCCCGCGGGGTCAGCCGCGACCGAGGAACTCCCGCAGCGCCGCGAGGGTGTCCTCGGGCGCCTCCTCGGCGAGGAAGTGGCCGCCCGGCAGCGCCTGCCCACGGACGTCCGCGGCGTACCCGCGCCACACCTCCAGGACGTCGTACGCCCGCCCGACGAAGCCCTCGCCGCCCCAGAGCACCAGCGCGGGGCACTCCACCCGCAGGCCCGCCGCGGCGTCCGCCTCGTCGTGCTCGAGGTCGATCGAGGCGCCGGCGCGGTAGTCCTCGCAGCTCGCCCGGACCACCTCCGGGTCGGCGAAGCACCGCACGTACTCCTCGACCGCCGCGGGGTCGAAGGCCTCGGTCCCGCTGCCGGCCGACCACTGGGCCAGCTTGCGACGCAGGAAGTAGCCCGGGTCGCCGCCGATCAGCCGCTCGGGCAGGTCGGGCTCCTGGGCGAGGAAGAACCAGTGGTAGTAGGCCTGCGCCAGGGCCCGGTCGACGTGACCGAACACGTGCCGGGTCGGCACGATGTCGAGCAGCGCCACCCGGGTCACCGCCTCGGGCCGGTCCAGGCACAGCCGGTGGGCGACCCGGGCACCCCGGTCGTGGCCGACGACGGCGAAGCTGTCGAAGCCGAGCGCGCGCATCAGACCGACCTGGTCCTCGGCCATCACCCGCTTGGAGTACGACGCGTGGTCGGCGCTCGACGCAGGCCGCGAGGAGTCGCCGTACCCACGCAGGTCGGAGAGCACCACGGTGTGCCGGTCGGTCAGCCCCGGGGCCACCCGGTGCCACATCAGATGGGTCTGCGGGTAGCCGTGCAGCAGCAGCACCGGCGGGCCGTCCCCGGCCACCGCGGCGTGGATCCGCGTCCCGGCGACGTCGACGTCCTGGTCTTCGAAGGTCTCGAGCACGGGTCCTGCCTACCACCCTGGCGGACCAGCCACGGTCACGGTCCGGAGCCGGCCGCCTCGGTTCGCGGGATCCAGTCGTAGATCACCGCCGTGCGCAGCACCAGGTCCTGCACCGACCGCTGGGTCCGGCTCACCGCGCACCACAGCAGGCCGATCGGGAGCACCGCGCAGAACACCGCCCGGACGAACGCGGTCAGGAAGTGCAGCCGTCGCCCCCGACGGGTCACCACCCGGAGCCCCATGACGTGACACCCGTAGGTGCGCCCGACGGTCGACCAGGCGACGGTCGCGTAGAGCACGTAGGTCACCAGCGCGCTCGTCACGGAGAGCAGGGCACCGACCTCGATGACCTGGAACCCGCGCGGGTTGAGCACGAACACCAGCCCGTTCACGGCCGCGTACGCCGCCACCAGCAGCGCCACCACGACCCCGGCGTCCACGACGTTCGCGACCACCCGGGTGACCACGCCGGCCCGGTGTCCCTGGTACGGCCGCGCCTCGCGCGGGACGGGGGAGACGCCCTCCCCCCTCTCTCATGAACGTGTCGTCGCTCCAGGGTCAGGTTGCTGCGGGACGCCCGACGCGGTCCGGCCGCGCCTGAGCCGGAGCCGGTCGATCGCCCGGCCGACCGCCTCGTCGCCGGAGATGCTCTGCATCCGGACACCGCGGACCGCCTCGGAGGCCACCGAGCCGGTCGACTCGCGGATGATCTCGGGGAGGTCGACCTCGGCGATCACGTTCTCGGCGATGCCGACCAGGTCGAGCCGGTCGATCACCGCGTCCAGGTCGAGCCGCTCCACCACGGCGTCCAGGTCGAGCCGCCGGGCCACCGCGTCGACGTCGAGCCGGGCGGCCGCCGCGTCGAGGTCGACGGCCGCGACCAGGACGTCGAGGTCCACGCGCTCGCGCACGATCTCGTTGAGGTCGAGGCGGTTCACCACCGCGTCGATGTCCACCTCGGCCACGACGCTGTCCAGGTCGACGTACCGCTTGACGAGGTCGGTCAGGTCGATCCGCCGCAGCACCGCCGCCGCGACGGCCGGGACCACGACGTCCAGCACGTCCGAGATGTCCTGCGCCAGCTCGTCGCGTCGTTCCTCGCCGCGTCGCACCAGCGCGGAGAGCCAGGTCCGCGGCTGGTAGCGCGGGTCCAGCAGCGGTGGGCTGAGCACCAGCCTCGCCACCGGCCGCGTCACCGCGCCTGCGCGGTGGCCCAGTCCGGCGGCCCGCGACCGGGCCGTCTCCGACAGGTTCCTCAGCTGCTCTGCTCCGTCCACGGACCCAGGGTCGAGGAGTCCGCGGCCGGCTGCATCATCCCGGGCGGACGGGACCGCGCCGTGTCCCGCGCCGTCGAGCCGCCCCTCCCTGGACTGTGACCCCCAGGTGGGGCCACGCTCATAGGCATGAGCCGTGCCCGTGTCCTCCTCTGTCGGCTGGGACTGCATCACTGGGTCGATGCGCACACCGACGAAGGGGACCGGTACGCGCTGTGCACGAAGTGCGGCAAGGACGACTACCGCGGCCGGACGGCCCCGGACGAGGGTCCGAACTGGCCCGGCAAGCAGTGGTGAGCCTCCGTCCGCGCGCCACACCCGCCACGGTCGCGCTTCTCACGGCGGTCGTCGCCGTGGCTGCTTCTGGCTGCGCTCCGGGCGCCGGCACGGGGCGGCGGTCGAGCGTGCACGCGCCCGCATCGGGCGGACCGTGCCGAGACCCGAGAGGGGTTCCGGAGGAGCCCGCGGTCTTCGAGCCTCGGGACGGCAGGGCCGACCCCGCACAGCTCGACGCGTTCCTGGGTGCGACGGTGACCGCGGACAAGCACCCGTGCGTGTTCGTCCACGTCGCGCGGGCCGCGGAGCACTGGCGGGTGAGGTCCTTCTCGGTGAGTGTCTACCAGCGCAGGAACGCGCACTTCCACGGCTCGGCGCACGACCTGGACCACGCCTACCGAGCCCGCCACGTCGACCCCACCTGCGCGAGCGCCGAGGCAGCGATCGTCACGACAGACGGCCACCGGCGCGTCCGCTACGTCACCACGACCGGCATCGGCAACGGCGCGTGCTGACCGACGACGCTTCCCGGTAGTACCTCTCCCGGGTCTCTTCCGCGACGGCACGAGCTGATCGGCCGGTAGGTCCAGCGAGGCGAGATCGACCGTCCATGGGCCGTGTCTAGGTCCGTCGGTGGAACTGGATCTGGCCGGTGGGCAGGTGGCTGGTGACGTAGCCGGGTGAGTGGGCCTTGCCGTGGTGGAACGCGCACAGCAGCCGACCGTTGACGACGCTGGTGGGTCCGCCCTGGGACCAGGGCTGGTCGTGGTGGGCGTGGCACCAGGCGGCCGGCCGGTCGCAGCCCACCGTGGTGCAGCCCCGGTCCCGGATGGTCAGCGCGGTGCGCTGGGCCTCGGTGTGCAGCCGGGTCCGCCGCCCCAGATCGAGCACCACCGACGGCGAGCCCAGGACCCGGCGCCAGACCGCGGGCACGATCCCGGCCTCGCAGGCCAGCTGCCGGGCTGCACCGGCCGACAGGGGCTGACCGGTGTCCAAGGTGGCGGTGCCGAGCCCGGACAGCAGCCGGTCGTAGTCCAGCAGCACCACCACGGTCGCCGACATCCCGCCGGCCACCGGCAGCCGGTCGGCCGGCACCCGCTCCAGGAGCCGGCAGAACGCCTCCCCCAGCCGCTCGGGCCGCGACAGTCTCACCCGGCTGTTTGGCTGGTGCTGGTGCTGGTGCTGGTGTCGGGGGTGGGTGAAGGCGTGCAGCATCTTGGTCAGCATCGCCGCGTGCAGCGCAGGGATCTTGAACCGGCCGGTGTGGCTGCCGTCCGGGTTCGCCGACAGCTGCAGGAACGTGGCCCGGGCCGCCGCGGCCTCCTCGGCCTCCAACCGACGACCCTCGGCGAGATCGGCGGCGTCGGGGTCGATCACCTCCAAGACCCGCCGCCCCAGCACCTTCAGCGCCGCCGCGTCGAACTCGCCGGCCGCCCGCACCAGGTGCGCCTCGGTCCGCCCCCGGTCCACCACCGACACTCCCTGCGGCAACGCCTGGATCGAACGGACGATCACCGTCGCCTGCGCCGGATCCACCCGCCCGGCCGCCAACGCGTCCCGGGTCACGTCGAACCCGGTATCCAACGCCACCGCAAGAGCCACCTCGGCGTGCGCGGCACCCCGGCTCCGCCGAGTGACCTGGGCCAGCCAGGCACCGGTCGAGGTCGCCGCCGAGTCCGCCGCCACGTCGTTGCGGTCCGCCGCAGCCAGCACCCGCAGCCGCAGCTCGGCCAGCCGGGCCTCGGCCCGAGCCAGCCCCACCACCACCGCGCGCTGCTCGTCCGGGGTCATCGACCACGCCGGCGCCGAGGCGAGCCCGTCCAGCACCTGATGCACCCGCGTGGAGAACCGGGCGATCGGATGCGCCTGGTCCTCGGTCCGGATGGTCGTCGACATACCCACCACGCTAAGAACAACCAGCCATCTCTTCCGAACACACTTCCGGACCCGTGTACAAGCTGGAATTCGCCACGCTTGGGGACGAAAAGCGGCCGGAGCCGAGGCTACCGCTGGTACACCCGGACGTAGTCGATGACGTAGTCGCTGGCGCCCAGGGGGGCGCCGATGACCGGCTTCTGGTAGTAGGCCGGCATGCTGCCACCGACCTGCAGGTTGAGCCGGATGTTCATCGGGGTGTCGAACGTGTCGTCCAACCAGGGAACCGCGGAGACCGTCTTGGAGAAGACCAGCCGGTCGTCGACGTACCACTGAACCGAGCCCGGCTCCCGGTCGACTGCGTAGGTGTGCCAGTCGCTGAAGGTGCCGCTGGGCAGGACGTCCTCGTGACCGAACCTGGCCATGTCACCGTTGGTGGACTGGTGGACGGTCTGCACGGTGCGGTTGCCCATGCCACCGACGGCCTCCATGATGTCGAGCTCGCCCAGGCCGCTGTTCTCACGCAGCCAGAAGGCCGGCCACATGCCCTGGGCGGCGGGCAGCTTGGCGCGCATCTCGATCCGCCCGTACTGCCAGGCTGCCTTGCCGATCGTGTCGAGGTAGCCCGAGGTGTACTGCCGGGTGGTGGACCCGACGGTGTAGGACTCCTTCAACGCTCGCAACGTCAGCGCCCCGTTGGAGACGAAGACGTTGTCGGGCCGCGCGGTGACGATGGACTCCTCGTTGTTGGCCCACGAGTTGTTCCGGACGTTCCACTTGCTGCCGTCGAGCGAGGAAAAGTCGTCGGACCAGACCAGGCGGTACCCGGCGGGCGCGGGAACCACCGGCGGAACCGGCGGCGGCGTGGGAGGCGGCGACGTCGGAGCCGCCCCAGCGGGAGCAGCCGTCGTCGGGGTCGAGCGGGTCGGCGGCGTGGAGACCTTGACGAGACGCGGGGCGCTCACCACGAAGCTCCTGTGGGCCGGGAGGGCCCACGTCAGCATGTCAAGGTCCAACGTGGCCCCGGACGTCTTGGCCTTGTAGCGCACCGTCACGTGAGCCCAGCGCGACGCTGGGTGCCTCGCGTCGGCACCACGCCCCGCCACCGCGCGCCGGTGCCCCTTCTTGCTGCGCATCCACCTGCTCGCCACCGCGGAGCCGCGCTTCGTCGAACCGTCGTACTCCACGAGCCGGACACCCGAGGACACACCGGACCTGGTGGCTTTGAGCCACACGCTGGCCCGGTAGACGGTGCCGGCCCTGGTGGAGGCCACGGTGTTGGTCTTGTCGTTGAGCGCGAGCGTCCGCGCTCTGCCGGTGGTGTTCGTCACCTTGATCCCACGCCGGCCGTCGTGGCCGTCGACGACCGACAGGCGACCGCCGGACCTCACCGTCCACGCCGAGGTGCCGTGGGCGAAGTTCGGGTCCTTCACCAGGTTCCTCACGGACGGAGAAGCGACGGCGAGGGGGAACACGGCACATGCGGTGGGTACGACGGCCGTGATGACCGCGACAGCCGCGGTTCCGCGACGTGCCCGGCGGCGCGCTGAGGACGTCCGGGGGCTGGTCGAGCGGGGGGGGGAGTGCGGCCGGCCGTTCGGCTGGTCGTGCTCAGGACGCTTCTGAGGCGCTGGAAAGGGGTCATGCTGGGCCACGGGTCTCGGTGCGGTTGTCGGTGCGCTCAACGATCCCGGCCGCGTCCTACCCTCCACATCCCCCCCTCGCGGACGGTTCTGCTGCAGGGCGGCTCGGCAACCACCCCGACCGGGCGGGCCGCCTTACGGGCTGCGTCCCGTCGCCTCACCCCGATGCCGAAGATCTGGTCGGACGCACGCTCCTGTCTGGCTCCCCCCGCGACCCGACCGGCGCTGTGCTGCCCGAGCGGACAGGGGCGTGGTCCATGACTGGCAGACGCTGTTCCGGTCAGGCTCTCAGCAGCGAGGTCATCTCGGCGTGCCGTCCGAGGTCCGTCTCCAGGGCCGACTGCCAGCCGGGGGAGTGGCGGTGCAGGTGCCGGTAGCAGCGGTGCAGGAACTCGACGCCCGCACAGGTCTCCAGGAGCGCGGCGTCGATCTCGGTGCCGGAGGCGCGGGAGTACGACGCCAGCAGTCCGTGGGCGACCGCCTGCTTGACGCGTGCCGGAAGTTCCCGCAGCGCGAGCTCCACGAGGAACTCGGCGAGGTCCACCTCGGGGGGCCCGTGCACCATCGAGTCGAGGTCGACGAGCACGGGTCCTCGCGGTGACGAGACGAGCTGCGCGAGGTGGAAGTCGCCGTGCAGCGTGCGCACCCGCTCGTGGCGGGCCTCGCCGCGCCGCCTCGTCGTCGCGGTCACGACGTCGGCCACCACCGAGGTGATCGGGGGATGGGCACGGACGAGCTTGGCCGCCTTCTTGTGCGTCTCGACGAGCAGGTCGTCGACGACGACGTCCCGCGTGAGAGGCACGGAGGATGCGTGCACGGCCGCGAGCAGCGCCCCGAGCGATGCCGTCGCCTCGGGCAGCTGGTCGGGCTCGACGGCGTCCGCCAGGGGGGTGCCCGGGGACCGCGCGGGTCCACAGCACTCCTCGGACCGGGTCCGCTGCCAGCGGCTCGGCGACCCGGAGCCCGTGTGACGGCTCCGACGCGGACCACAGTGCCTGGTGGCGGGCCCCGATGTCGGCGGTCGTGCCGTCTGCGAGGTGCTTGGCGAAGACGGCCGGTGCGCCGTCTCCCTCGACCTCGACCTCGAGGCGCAGCGTGGCGCTCGCCTCGGGCTGGTAGCGGACCACCGTCGTGCGCAGCCCGTCTCCCGGCGACGCCCCCAGCAGGTCGCGGACAGCCGGCGGCATGAGACCGGTAGCCAACCGGGGGTCGACCAGGGAAGGCAGCGTGGGGAGCCGTGGGTCCTCGGGGAACCGCCACACGACCAGGTCGAGCTCGGAGAGGTGCGCGCTCCGACCGTCACCGCGAGCCACTCGGTCCTGCTGCCAGGCCACCTGACTGGCGTCGCCCGCCGGGAAGCCCTTGACGTACAGCCTCACCGGGTCGGCGTCGTGCGAGGTGACGAGGTACGTCGCCCACCCCCGGCATCGCAGGGACTCCGGACGGAACGGATGCGTGAGCCGCGCGTCGAGCAGCCGCACCGTGGCCACCTCACCCGGTAGCCCGAGCCTGCCGCCGTGACGCGCCAGGACGTCGGTCATCCACGCGACGTCAGTCAGGTTCGGGAGCCACACGCTGGCGCCCCCTCACGGCGGTCTCCGCGCTCCGTGCCGCCGACAGCGCCCGCAGCAGCTCCGACGTACGGGTGCGCCCGTCGAGGTCGAGAGGGACCGCGCGCGGAGTCCAGGCGAGGGCGTCGCGCACGGCGTCCTCGAAGGTCTGTGCCGAGAGTCGGGTCGGGTCGAGGACGCGCAGCGCACCGAGCCTCTCGAGCCTTCGGGCGCGGGCGGCCTGCTCGTCCTCCCGTCCCTCGCTGTAGGGCACGACGACGGCCGGTGTCGTGCAGCCGAGGATGTCCATCGTGGTGTTGTAGCCCCCCTGGCTCACCGACACGGCTGACGCTGCCATCTCGCTGCCGAGGTCGGGGAGGTAGCGCACCACCTCGAGCCCGGGCGCCCCCCGCCGCCCGGCTCGTGAGCTCGTCGACGACCGGGTCGGGGAGGAACGGTCCCGTCGCGATCACGGTGCGCAGCCCGAGGTCGCGCCACAGGCGCGGCTGCGCCTCGACGGCCGCGCGGAACAGCGGCGCGCCGACCCGTCCGCCACCCGCCGACACGAGGACCCGCCGCTCCCGCGAGGCCTCGCGGGTGCGGGAGCGGGGTGCACGGACGAATCCGGTGTAGTGCACGGGTACGCGCAGCGGGACGCTCGGACGGAACGTCTCCTCCAGGGTCGTGAACCGGGCGTCCGCGTGCACCAGCACGGCGTCGAAGTACGCGTTCGCCACCCTGCTCGCGCGGTCGTCGTGGCCCTGCTGGTCACGTCGGCTGCTGACCAGGATGTCGCGCAGGCTGCAGGCGATGAAGGGGACGTGGCCGGCGGAGCGCGCGGCCTCCAGGAGCGGCATCAGCTCGCCCGCGAACTTCCTGCGACCGAAGGGGAACAGCTCGATCAGCACCACGTCGGGGGTCGTGGCCCGGAAGCACTCCTGGATGATCGACCGGCGGAGCCGCAGAGCCCTCTCGACCGTGAACCGGTCGTCCCGGCTGACCAGGGCGTGGTCGCCGTCGAGACCCAGCGGCGGCAGGTGCACGACGTCGGTCGTGGGGGGGCTCGGGGAGCTCCGCGGGCCACGGCCCGCCGTTGAGGAGCGTGACGTCGAAGTCCTGCGCCAGGCCGTCGGCCAGGTGCATCGAGCGCACCAGGTGACCGAGCCCCGTCGTCTGCTGGCAGTGGAAGAGCAGACGTGGTCGCGTCGTCACCGGTCCGCCCCCTGGTGCCCGGCCCATCGCCGGGCCGTCGCCAGGACTCGCTCCAGGTCACCGATCGTGGCGACGTCGACCCGGCTGATCGCGCGCGCCGCCCGCTCGACGAGCAGGGCCGCGGCGGCGTACCAGAGCAGGTCGGTGCGTGACGGCCCGTGCTGGTACGCCGCGAGCAGCGCCTCTGCGGCGGCCCGGGCCGTGTCGGGGTCGATGGGGTCACGCGGCCGCGGGCACCAGAGCCTGGCCAGCACGCCGCCGAGCTCGGCGGCGGCCGGTCCCGCGCTCGCCTCGTCGAAGTCGACGAGGCTGACGCCCTGGTCGTCCACCAGCACGTTCTTGGGGTGCAGGTCGCCGTGCAGGAGGACGCGCGCACCGGGTGGCGGTGCGGTCCTCAGCAGCTCGCGGACCAGCCCCTCGGTCACCGGGCCCAGGTCCGGTCGCGCGGCGCGGACCAGGCTCCCCGCGGCCACCAGCCGACCCGGATCCAGCCGCGTGAACGGCGCGAACCCGTGGATCGGCTGAGCGTGCAGCACCGACAGTGCGGCGCCGAGTGCCGCCATGGCCTCCGGGTAGGCGACCCGGTCCAGCTGGTGGAGCGGCCGACCGGGCGCGGGCGTGAACAACGCCAGGTGCTGGTCGGGCAGGTAGCCGATCGCATCCGGCAGGCGCAGGCCGCCGCGCTCGGCGACCCCACGGCGCACGGCGCGCAGGAGGGCGACGCCGCGGCGGCCGTCGTCCCCGCTCTGCACCTTGGCGAAGCCGACCGTCGCCCCGCGCGCGTCCGCGCACCGGAAGGTGGCAGCCTTCTCCGGCGTGTACGCCTTCATCTCGCTCTGCGTCCACGGGGCACCGAAGACGCTCCGGAGCCCCGGTGGCGGGCTGGTCAGCGCGCGAAGGCCGAGCAGCTTGCGGTCCTGCGGGAAGACCCAGAAGACGGTGCTCGTCTCCTCGTCGAACAGCACCGACCCGGGATCGGCACCCTGGCGGACCGCGGCGTCGCGGGCGCAGCTGAACTGACCGGGGGCAGCGGCCGCCGGGAACATCCGCGCGCTCACCAGGAGGCCGCCCGGCTCGGGGCCGATGCGGTAGCTGGCCCGCAGGCTCTCGCCCCTGCGGTACTTCGCGCGGACCCGTTCACAGGTTCCGCTGCGATCGCCCGGGGCCCGGTCGAGCAGCCCGGCGAGCCGGGGGCCGACGACCCGGTCGTCGAGCAGGTCGTCGCGTCGCGGCAGCACAGGATCGGGGGCCAGGAGGACCGTCTCCTGGGCGCTGCTGCTCATCGCGCCTCCTTCCGTCGGTCAGGGGAGTCCGCGTCGCCCGCCGCTGCGACCGGGCGGGCGTACAGCAACGAGGCCATCCGCGCGGCGGCCGCCCCGGCGTCGAAGCGCTCGCGCACCGTCTCGCGTCCCCGCTTCGCCAGCTGTCGGGCCAGCTCGGGGTCCTTGATCAGCCGGTGCAGGGAGTCCGCGAGGTCGGTGGGGCGGTCGGGCTCGACGATCAGCCCGTTCACGCCGCCTCGCACCAGCTCGGTGATGCCCGAGACGCCCGTGGTGACCACCGGGACGCCACAAGCCATCGCCTCGACGAGCACGTTCGGGATGCCGTCGCGGTCGCCGTCCTCGAGCACCCGGCACGGCAGTGCGAACACGCTGGCCCGCTGGTACTGCGCGAACAGCTCGTCCTGCGTCAACGACCCCGCGAGGGTCACCCGGTCCTGCAGGCCCGTCGCGCCCACCCGGGAACGAACCTGCTGCTCGTGGTCGCCGGACCCACCGACGATGACGGCCTCCAGGTCCACACCGCGGTCGCGCAGAACTGCGCACGCGTCCACGAACGTGTCCAGGCCCTTCTTGCGCACCAGCCGCCCGACCGCGAGCAGACGGACGCGCTCGGGCTCCCGCCGTCGCACCCCCGCCGCGACGAGCGGCTCGAAGTCGGCGTTGAGACCGTGGTAGACGACGTGCACCGGGGTCGAGGATCCGAACGACGTCAGGTGGGCGCGGTTGGCCTCGGTGCACGTGACGACGAACGAGGCGGCGTCCATCTTGCGTCGCAGGAGGCCGGCCGGGTTGCGCTCCTCGGTCCAGATGTCCTTCGCGTGCCCGGTGAACGAGAACGGGAGTCCGGTGATCGTGGAGGCCAGCCAGGTGACAGTGGTCGTGCCGTGCGCGAAGTGCGCGTGCAGCCGGACCACGTCGCCGCAGGCGTCGAGCCGGTCGGCCAGGTCGACAGCGAGGAGGAACTCCTTGAAGTAGATCTTGCGGGGCGTGGCGAGGAAGCCGCGCCTGGCCCGGACCGCTTGGGCCAGTGCCTGCCCGGCGGCGTGCACCGTCCCCCTGGGGTGGCGGCGCGCCGTGCGCAGCAGGGCGGGCCGGAAGGCGGCCAGGTTGGCGCTCAGCCAGCGGAGCAGCCCGGTCGCGGACAGGGACGTCGTCTGCTGCAGGTAGTCGGGTCGGACGCGGAGGCGTCGTACGACGTCGTGCTGGACCTCCTCGTTCCCCGCCTTCAGCACGTACAGGCGCAACGGCACCCCGAGTCGCTCCAGGCGGTAGATCTCGCTGGTGATGAACACCTCGGAGAGCCGCGGGTGACCCTTCAGCACGTAGGCCACCCGGCCGGCTTCCGCTGCCTGGTCACGCATGGACGACCTCCCGCGGACGGGCGTGCAGCAGCTTGAGACGTTCGACGACCCGACGGGTGCACGTCGCGAGGTCGAAGTGCTCCTCGACGTAGCGGCGCCCAGCGTTCCCCATCTCGGCGCGCAACCGTGGATCGGCGAGCGTGCTCAACGCGTCGGCGAGCGCGGGGGCGTCGGCCGGGGGCACGACCAGGCCGCTGCCCGCGGCGTGCACGGTGTCCCCGAGGACGGAGATGTCGGAGGCGACCAGCGGCCGACGACACGCCATCGCCTCGAGGGTCACGTTGGGCAGCCCGTCGCGGTCCCCGCTGCTGTCCACGACCGAGGGCACCGCGACGACGTCGGCCCAGGCGTAGTCGTCGGGGAGGCTCTCGTGAGACCTGCGACCGGCGAGCTCCACCGTCCCGCCGAGCCCGTGGCGGTCGATGGACTCCTCGAGCGCCGGCTGCTCGACACCGGTGCCGACGATCCGCAGTCGCGCGGGGACCTGCAGTCGGTCGACCGCGTCGAGCAACGTGGAGAAGCCCTTCTTCTCGACCAGCCGGCCCACGGCCAGCACGTGCAGCCGCGCGTCGCCCACCGGGTGCCGGCGCGGACCGAAACGTGCGACGTCGACGCCGTGCGGGAGGAGGTACACCCGCGCACCGGGCAGCTCGACGTACCGCGCGACGTCGGTGTTGCACGCGATGACGCCGGCCGCGGCCCGGGCGCGACGAGCCAGCTCGGCCGGGGGGACCTTCCGGGCGTCGAGCGCGTGGACGCTGAAGCTGAAGCCCACCCCCAGGGCACCCGCCGCGCGGGCCGCGACCTCGGTCGGACGATGGGCGAAGTAGCCGTGCACGCCCTGGACCCCCGCGTCCCCCAGGTCGTCGACCAGCTCCGACGCCTGGTTCACGGCATCGCCCGGGGGCAACGTCCGCAGCAGCGGCAGCAGCTCCTCGACGCCCGGTTGCGGCGCCTCCCCGTCGCCCGACTTCGTCGCGTAGACGCGGACCAGCACACCGGCGCGGGCGAGGGCGACGAGCTCCCCGACTGCGAACGTCTCGGACGTGCGCGGGAAGCCGCTCACCACGACAGCGAGGCGGGTCGTCACGCGACGCCCCTCCCGCCGTCCGGATCCGTCGTCGTCATGGGCGATCGACCGTCCCGTCGTCGGGGAGGAGCGCCCGGGGTCCCGAGCGGGTCCGGTCCCGGCCGGTCGGGCGGACGCGGGCTGCCGGTCAGCCCGCGGAAGGCGGAGTCCCGGCTGAGCAGCCGCTCCGGGGGGCCGTAGGCGACCACCCGCCCGGCAGCCATCACCGCGACCTGGTCGGCGGAGCGTGCGAGCTCGGTCGAATGGGTGATCAGGATCGTCGTGCGTCCCTCGACCAGACGGTTCAGCCCGGCCATCACCAACGCCTCGCTCCCCGCGTCCAGACCGGTGGTCGGCTCGTCCAGCACGAGGACGGGGGGGATCGCGCAGCAGGACCCTCGCGATGCCGATCCGCTGGCGCTGGCCGCCGGACAGGCCCACCCCGCCGGGGCCGAGCAGGGTGTCGAAGCCCAGGGGCAGGGCCTCGATGAACGAGAGCGCCCCGGCGGCCCGGGCGACGTCCTCGACCGCCGCGAGGTCGGCGTCGGTGCCGTAGGCGATGTTGTCCCGGACGCTGCCGCTGAACAGGATGGTGTCCTGCAGGAGCACGCCGACCTGGTCGCGGACCCATCGCAGGGACAGCTCCCGCGCGTCCCTGCCGTCCACCCGGACCGCGCCGCGGCTGGGGTCGTAGAAGCGCGCGACGAGGGCGCCGACCGTCGACTTGCCGGCCCCCGACTCGCCGACGAGAGCCAGCCGTGACCCGCTCGGCACGTGCAGGGTGACGCCTTCCAGCGCGGCTCGCTCCTTCGTGTACCGGAAGTACACGTCGTCGAGGTCGATGGTGCCGGCAGCGCGGTGGTCCGGCCTCTCGGAGTCGGTGTCGTCGGCCAGCACCGTGTCGGAGGACAGGATCTCGGCGATGCGCTCGAGCCGGGCGAGGGCCCGCGCTGCCCGGCTGGCCTGCTTCGCGATGTCCTTGAGCGGCTTGTACAGCTTGTTGGTGTAGGCCACGACCACGACGAGGTCGCCGGGGCTGATCCGCCCGTTCGCGACCGACAGGACACCGAGACTCAGGACCAGCGCGGTGGCCACAGCCCCGAGCACGTCCACCAGCGCCCCGAAGCGGGCTTCCACCCGGGAGCTCTCGACGCCGACCTTCAGCCGCTCGGCGCTCCGCAGCTGGACCCGGTCGTGCTCGAACCGCTCGGTGCCGAACGCCTTGATGACCTGCATCGCGGACAGCGCCTCGGTGGCGAGCGACGCGATCTCGCCCTCCTGGGCCCGCTGCGTGCGCGCCATCAGCCGGATCCGCTTCTGGTAGTGCGTGGTCGTCGCCAGCAGGAGCGGCGTGACCAGGAAGGCGACGAACGCCAGCAGGGGGTCGATCCAGAACATCACGGCGAACATGCCGACGAGCACGAGCGACGAGGACGCCAAGGTGCCGAGCGTCTGCGAGAAGAGGTCACCGACAGCGTTGACGTCGCCGGTCACCCGGGCGACGAGGTCACCGGTCGGGCGGTTCGAGTGGAAGACCAATGACAGCCGCTGCAGATGCTCGTAGGTGGCCGTCCGCAGGTCGTGGACGATCTGCTCGCCGGACCGGTTGAGCCAGAAGTCCGAGAAGAAGGTGGCCAGGGCGTCGACCATCGCGATGCCGAGCACCAGGGCGGCGAGTCCCAGCAGCAGGGTGAGGTCGTCGCCGGTGAGCTCGAAGTCCGTGCCCCGCCCGGTCACCAGCTGGTCGATGGCGATCTTCAGCGGCCACGGTGCAGCGAGCTGGGCGAGGGTGAGCGCGACCGTCGAGGCGGCAGCGCCGGCGAGCGCACCCCAGTGGCGGCGTGCGTGACTCCTCAGCAGCCGCATCGTGGGGTTCCGCGGGCGTGCCGGGACGGTCTCCTCCGCACTCATCGCACGCTCCGTACGGCGCTGAGCGCCTGCAGCCGACGCGCCGCGTTCAGGGCCCCGTCGAGGTCGATCCCGGCGGACTCGAGGGCGCCGTCGGAGAGGCTGCGGGGGTGCAGCCGGATGAGGGACGCGACCTCACCGGGATCCGTTCCCGGATCGACGACGTTGGCGAGCCCCAGGCCGCCGAGCCAGTCGGCCCGGATGGCCTGCTCGCGGCGCGGCGTGCGGCGGGGCATCAGGATCGGCCGTCGTCCCGCGGCGAGTGCCTCGAGGGTGGAGTTGTAGCCGGCCATGCACAAGATCGCGTGGGCGCGCGAGAACCACCGCCCGCACGCGTCCAGGGGACCGACCACGCGCACTCGGTCGGACCCCAGCCGGCTGAGCTGGCGCAACGCGTCGGCGCCCGCGTACGGGCCGGGGGCGAAGAGACCGACCAGGTCGGCGCGGTGCCCGAGCAGTCGTGCGCCCATCTCGAAGACGGCGGCTCCGTCGCCACCGCCACCCGCCGCCACGACGAGGAGGTTGCCGTCCGAACGGCTCGGGCCCGGTCGTTCGACGACCCAGCCGCAGTAGTGCAGCGGAAGGCTGAGGCCGTACTCGACCTCGTGGTCGACGAAGTGCCGGCCTCCGTAGACCAGGACCTCGTCGTAGACGTTCCCGACGTCCGCCCACCCCCCGCCTCGCATCTCCTCCCGGACGATCGACGGCTCGTCCAGGACGTCTCGCAGTCCGAGCACGAGCGCGGACCCGAGCCCTCGCGCCAGGTCGAGGCCGGTCCGGAGCTCGCCCGCCGTGCCGTAGGGATGCCGGTCCACCACCACGACGTCGGGCCGCTCCTCCTCGACCAGGGTCGCGAAGATCCGCTCGCGTTCCCGCAGGGCGGCCCCGAAGGGAAGCTTCTCGTGGCGGTAGGACCCGTCCGCCGACTTGAGCATCGGCGGCACACGGTGCACGCGCACCCGGGCTGCCTGGCGCAACCAGCGCGGGCGCACCTCGACCCCCGTGACCAGGCTGACCTGAGCGGCCGGGTCGGTGTCCAGAACCGCGCGGGCTATCAGGCTGTTGCGACGAACGTGGCCGAGGCCGTAGCCGTCGTGCGAGTAGAAGAGATAGCGCGTGACCACGAGGGTCCCCCTCGTACTACCGCAGATCGCCCGAGGTCTGCTGGACGAAACGCTCCCCCCCAGAAAGCGCACTACCGGTTGGGATCTCCTTCATCGTGCGCCGCGACCCCTTCCGCGGCAACATCAATAGGTACTAGTCAGCTGGAGGGCGAGATGAGCGGTGGAGCTGGGCCGTACCGAGGCAGGCTCGAGGTGCTGGCGGCCGGTGGCGTTCTCGAGGCCCAGCTCGACGCCTGGGCGGCGCGACGGTCAACCGACCGGCCCGGGCCGTGGCGGCGCGTCCGCGGCAAGCTGCGCCCGCAGCGCTCTCCCTGGGCCGTCCTGGTCTACGAGGCGGTGGGCGGTCCGACCGTCCAGGTCCGCCTGCTCGAGGACAGCGACCCGAGGGCCGACGCTGCGCGCGGCGCGCTGCGTGGCGGCGACCTGGGTCCGGTCGAGATCGTGTCCTGCGCGGCGGACCCGGCGCTCCCGGGACTGCCTGCGGTGCTGGCGGCGCTCGACCGTCCTCGGGTGGTGCGCTACCACCCGGGCAACCGCTGCACCGTCCACGGAGGGGCAGGATCGGCCGCCCGGTACGTCAAGGTCCAGGCCGAGGGCATCGACGACCAGCAGGGGGTGCGGGCGCGGTGGGCAGCCTCGCTGTCCGGAGCGCTGTCCTTCGCGGTGGCCGAGCCGCACGGCTGGGACGAGCAGACCCGGTCGAGCTGGTACGGCGTCGTGCCGGGCGGACCCGTGCATCCTCGACTTCTCGGGCCCCATGGTGCCCAGCTCGCACGTCAGGTGGGGGCGTCGCTGGGCCAGCTCGCGACGGCGGTGGTGCGGCCGCCCAGGAGGGTGGACGCGACGGACCAGCTGGCCCGGACCGAACGGGCGCTGGCGCGGGCGACCGCTGCCGCCCCTGCTCTGGCGCCCGGGCTGCGGAGAGCGTCCGACTCGCTCACCCGTGCCCACGACCGACTGGGCGCACGGCCACTCGTCCCGGCGCACGGGGCGGCGCACCTCGGGCAGTGGCTGGTGGACGACACCGGTCGGTTGGGTCTCGTCGACTTCGACCGTTTCGCGTGGGGTGAGCCGGAGTTCGACCTGGCCACCTTCGTCGTCGAGCTGGCTGGTGCGTCCGCGGGTCAGCCGACGGACGAGCTCGAGACGGCAGTCCTCGACGGCTTCCGTGCGGTCGCCGGCGCGCCGGACGAGCTGCGGCTGGCGATCTACGTCCTGCACCGGCAGCTGGCCCAGGTTGCCCGGACCGCCTGCGCGCTCCGTCCCGACGCCGAGGAGCGCGCCGCGCCACTGCTCGAGCAGCTGCAGCGCCCGCTGGACCGGCTCGCCCGGCAGCGACCGGGCGGCGACACGCGCACGGCGTCGCGGGGGACAGCCGGGGGGGACCTGACCCCCGTGCGCCCGGCGGCTCGCCGGGTCGCGACCCGAGCAGGGTCTGCTCGTCGACGGAGACCATCGTCTGAAACGGAAAACGCCCCACCGGCAGGCGCTGCCTGCTGGTGGGGCGAGTCCGACTCACTGGTGTCCGAGGGGGGGACTCGGACACCGTGAACCGGGCGATTGCCCATCTGACTCGAAGGAGTGGATGGGCATGGAGGGCCTCCTAGGGATGGTCCGGTCGGTGCGGCGGTGGCTGGTGCATGCGGTCATCGTGCACCCTGGGCACCGCGAGGCGGAAGAGCCGGACGCGGATCCGTGTCCCGGCCGATGCTGCCACGGCAGGCCGGCCCGGGGCTGCGGAAACCGGACCGCGAGACCGGTCGGGTCAACCGGTCGTCTGGGGGTGACCGACGCGCGGGCACCCACTGCCAGCCGGGGTCCCGGACAGGTGGGCTGGCGGAGCCCCGCGGACGACCGGTGCCGCGATCGGGGCGCGTAGCACCAAGCGAACGGCGGCGGACCGCGGCGGCGGCGGCCCGAGCCTCGGTGCGGTCGGTGCGGTCGGTGCGGTCGGTGCGGTCGGTGCGGTCGGTGTGGTCGCGGACGGTCATCTCAGTCCTCGAGTCGACCGAACGCACGCTCCGCGGCCACACACAGTTCGGCCCAGGACGGGTTGGTCAGGTACGGGCTGGAGATGCCGAACTGGCTCATGCTGTGGTTCATCCAGAAGCTGGACAGGAAGGGATCCTTCGTCGCCTGCCGGATCCGGTCCGTCGAGGTGTGCCGCAGCCAGTGCGGGCTGACCCCGACGAAGGCACCGTCGGCACCGTAGGCCAGCTCCGCGGCAGCGGTGTGAAACAGGGTGTCCAGGTAGCGGCGGGTGACGGGTGCGCCATGTTGCTGCCTGAGCACGCGATCGGGTCCCTCTGTTGCGCCGCGTTCCCGTCCGAGCTCCAGGGCGCGGCGCAGCACGGAGCGGGCCACCGGGATCCGCTGCCCCTTCGCGTTCTTCTGGAATACCTGGATGGCGCAACCCACCAGGTCGATGCCGTCGACGGTCAGCTGCAGGATCCCTTCGCGACGCGACCCCGACCGGATGAACAGATCCAGCAGCAGGAGGTCGAGGATCGGATCGCGGCGCCGAAGGCAGATCCACGCGCGGAGATTGGCCTCTTCCCGGGCATTGATCGGACGTCGGTTGTGCTGTTGCGGAGGCTTGCCGAGACCGTCTGTCGGACTTCGGCAGAGGTGTCCGTCGCGGACCGCCTCGCTGAAGAACCGATGCGTCGCCTCGGCGAAGTTGCGCGCCGCACCCTGGCCGTGATCGTCGGCGCGGTAGGAGGCCAGGGGGGCGTCCTGCCGCGCGGGCGGCCGCCACCTTGTGTGCCCCGGTCCTCTCCTTGATGGCGGCCTGGAGCACTTCGAGATCGCTGCGCCGCACCTTGCGAATCTTCCGGTGCCCGATCCCTCGCACAGCCGGGTAGGCAACGTGGTCGATCTCTTCCGCGGGCAGCCCGTCCAGCAGTCGGCGAAGCGAGACGTCGTTGGGGGGCTGACTCATCCACTTGGGGAGCCCGAGCCGGCGCCGAACGTCGCGCACCGTCCGGTTGCGTCGGTGGCGCTTCCTGGCTCGCTTCCGTTTCGCCCGGGCGATACGGTGCTGACGGTCCTGGTCCAGCCCGTGCAGCAGCGTCATCAGGTCGTGAGTCGCGACGGGCCCGGCCTCCGGCGGCCGGGTGCCTTCCGGCTCGGAGGTCATGGCGACCACCATCCGAACCGGACGCCCTGCTTGCGGATCCGCTTGTCGACCGTGGCCGAGATCAGCCGGTGGTCGATCACGACCAGTCGGCGCGTGGCGTGTTGGTACCGGACGACGACGCGTGGCGCTCCGTCGAGGTACCGCTCCCAGAGCAGCAGCCCCAGTGTCAACCGGCCCGCGGGGTCGATGAGGGGGCGGGCCGGTCGGGTCGGCAGGCAGTCGGGATCGGTGGTCAAGACGACCCAGCCCGGCTGCGCGGCGAACACGCGGGACGACAGGGCGCTCTCTCGGACCGCGGTGGCCGTCGGACGGGGCAGGCCGAGGCGCAGGCGAGCGCTGGGGTCGACGGAGGCGACCGTGAGAAAACTGCGGGCTGCCTTGCGCGGCGCCGCGGCGTCGCGCTCGTCCCTGTTCATGCCTCAACCGTCACCCACAGGGGTGCGACCTGGGTATCGGAGGTCTGGCAATGTCCGCGAGTGACTTGAGTCGGTCGCTGGGGTCCGGGATCCACCACGTCCGGTTCGCCGGCGGCTTCATGCCTCCCCAGATGGGAGCGATGCTCCGCAGCTTGCCGACTTTCCCCGGGGACGCCGAGGAGCGCCGCGAGAGCCCGAGCACCCTCGTCAGGTCTCGTCCGCGACAGCGCCCGGGGGTGCCCGAGCCAGCCGCCGGAATGGGGAGACTGGCGGACCGCCACGTATCCGAGGTGCTAAGCGCGGTCGGCCCGTTGCACGCCCTGCCCCCAGGCGACTGCCTCGCGGCAAGCCGCGAGGGCGCGGTCGCTCAGCAGGAGTTCACAGGGATCCTCAGCGGACACCAGCTCGAGATGAACCTCCTGCTCGGAACGAGAACACATCACCAGTCCGGACTCAGGATGACGCACGATCTTCCGCAGCTCGGCATCGTTGGTGTCGAGTCCCATCGCCGCGCAGTTGCTGCGCAGGTCGATCAGATGGACTCGCGGCGAGAAGCGCTCGCTGCTTGGAACGAGTTGGCGTGCCATGACCGTCAACGTCACGACCGTGCGCACGGCTCCGGCATGGGACAGCTGAGACACGAGCGTGCTGGGCAATTCCGGGCCCCGAGGTGTGGATCTGAAGACGCGCCGAAGGGTGCCCGGCTGGAGGCGGGTTCGAGCGGCCATCTCCTCGGCCCACCGGATCGCCACACTGAGCTGGTACTCCGCGAGGAGGCGTCGCACCAGCCGCTCGAACTGTTCGCGATCGGGCTCACCGTCACGCGGGGGAGGTTCACTCGTCATCGCTAGACCTTCCAGCTCCTCGTGTGCTGACGAGTACTTGGTAGCGCATCTCCTCGCCGAAGTTTCCGGGCGCAGACGGTGTCGGAGGGAGGTGGACCTGGAGGAGGGACCGAGGTTCGCCACGCTAAGTGGGCGCCCGTGGGCGCCTGTGGGCGCTTGTGGGCTGTCGTGGGCGCTCAACAAGACCGCGAGATCTATCCCTAAAAGTACGTTTTTGTAGCGGTGCCAGGACTGGCGAGCGTGAGTTGCGTCTGGCTGTCCGTTTGGCTGCGCCGTGGCGGTGTCGCGCCCGGGCTGACCGACCGGCTCGCCAGGATTGGTTTTCACGCACCGGCGTGTCGCCCGGGTATGACCTGTTGGATACAGCCTCCGGGGGACCGAAGGTGCCGGCAACGCCGGCCGTGCGGTGTCGTCCGACGTGGTTGGCCGGAACGTCAGGTGGCGCGCCCGTCGGGAGGTTTGCTGGGGAGCCGGCGAGGCCGGGTCGCACTGCCGAACGGATAGACGCCCACCAACAGATCCACCAGGAGGACTTGGTAGGCATCCGCGAGAGAGACCAGCAACGGTATCGAGGGAAGCCTTCGCCCACGCTCGCAGTCAGAGATGTGCTGCTGGGAGGACCCGGTCAATCCCGCAACTTGGTCGAGTAGAAGCTCCGAGTCGATCCGCGCCTCGCGCAATCGCCGACCCAACTGGCGTGCGAGCAGCTGCTTGTTGCTGTCGCTCGTCCAGTCAGCCACGGGGGCAGCCTAACCATCCTCGGCCCGCGATGTGAGCATCGTGCGCCAGCTGGGCCGAGCGCGCCGAGCGACGCGCAATAGACGCGCCGAAGCGGGAAGCGCCAAGAAGGCCGGGACGCGGTCGGCGAACAGGGTCGCCAACTGGTCGACTGCGTCCCGGGCGATGCTGCGGTCGCGAGCGAGGGCCTCGAGGAGCTCTTCAACGGTCGTGTCGACGTCATCGAACACGTCGTCGATCACCGACGCCAGCGCCCGGATGACCTGGTCCCTGTTCAAGCCGATGACGGGCTCCGCCGCTGGTCGCACGTCGGCCCCGGCGGGGGCGCCAGCGCCGGAGCCGGGGGGCCCCCACTGAGGACGGGTGGGCCTGCTGCTCCATCCAGTCGATGATGCGCGTCGCCAGCACCTCCAGCGGGTAGGCGTCGCGCACCCGCAGGGGTGGGGTGTTCGGCGTCACCGGTGTCAACCACAACAGGGCGGGGTCGTCGCGGTCCCAGTGAGCGACCGCGATCCATGTAAGGCCGCCCCAAGCGGCGACCACCTGGTTGCCGGAGACGATCCGGCCACCCGGCAGCACGTTTTCGGCCAGTGTCCAGACTCCGTGCTCACCGCGTTGGTGAGGATCGGCCAGGACATCCGGCAGCGCGGCAAGTAGCTGGGCCGACCGGGTGAGTGGGCGCAGTCGTCTCGCCGGCTCCTCCTCAGTCACGGGGGCCGAAGAGTCGTTCGTACGCGGCGACAAGGTCATCAAAGGTGACCTTGGTGTAGCGACCGATGACCCCGAGCTCGTCGGGGGAGTGGCCGGCGTAGGTGGCCGCCACCCGGATGTCCGCAACCGCCGCGATGTCGGCGAGAGTGGTGTGGCGGATCCAGTGAGCCCCAACGTCCAGGGGTTCGGTCCACCTGCAGTTTCGGTCGACGCGGTCGAAGATGACATTGAACCGACGGCGGGTCAGCGGGGTGCCCCTCTGGTACCGGAAGACCGCATCCCCGGGCCGGTTGGCTCCCCGGGAGACAGCAAAGGCCTGTAGTCGGGTAAGGAGCTTCCTGCTCAAAGGGAGCTCGCGGGTGTCGCCGCCCTTCTCAGTCAATGTGACAAGGCAGTTGGTGAGGTCGAGGTGGTCGATGCACAGATTGAGGCATCCCTCTCGGCGAGCGGCCGTCTCGCGCAAGAACTGCAGGAGCAGGGCGTCCAACTCCGGGTCAGCCGAGCCGTCCAGAGCGCCGCGCCAGATGTCGACAAGTTCGTGTTCGCGCAACGGACGTTCCGGCGCGGTCGCGCGGCGAGGTGCCGTCAGGTCGAGCGCAGGATTGATGGTGAGGTGGCCGGCGGCGACCGCGTACCGGAAGTAGAACCGCAGAGCTCTGACGCAGTTCTCGGCCGCCCCGCGTCCATACGAGTCAGGGTCGTAGGACCGCAGCAACCGACCTCTCTGACGGGCCATCTCCACCTTGCGAAGGCCCACCTCGTAGCGAGTCTGGTCCCGGAGCCGCTCCAGGTCCGGGAGTCGAACCTCCTCGAGCAGCCGGTGACCATGTTCTTTGGCAAGCAAGAGAATGCCGGGGCGATATGTCGGCAAGGACTTGGGGGACACCCGCGCCAGCACGGTGTCCGTCAGGTCAGACACGAGGCGGCCTTCCGTCATATCCGATTGTCTACTACGCTGTGAGCGTAGTAGCAAGCGCTCCGAGGTGGTGTCGCCGCCCCGCGAAGCCATCCCTGGTCTCAATCAGAGGTCGAGCACGCAGTGGAAGGGAGACCATGCGATGAGCGATGTCCCTCGTCCCGCCAGCGACTGCGTGCGGATGGCCGGGCCCGGGTTGGTCGTCATGGTCATGGACGCAGACGGCGTGGTGTCGCCGATCCACGGGAGCACGGCCTGGGGCGACGACGTCCAGGCGGGCCAGCTCTTCGGGCCGCTCTGGGTCTCACCCACCGTCTGCTGTCGCCTCGACCGGATCGCCAGCCTGCCGCACGTCATCCCCGTGTGGCTCACGTCCTGGCCCCCGGAACTCCGTCAGGTCATGTCCCCCTTTCCTGGTCACGATTGGCCAGACGCGGGACTCCGCGCCGACCACACTAACGACGAGGGCGGTTGGTGGAAGTGGAACGTCTTGTGGCGCTGGCTCACCGATCACGACCGGATCGACAGGTTGGCGTGGTGCGACGACCACCTCACGCCGACACACCTGGCGCAGGTGGGGCGTCGCAGCGACCCTGCCCGACCGCCAGAAGGTTACCCACCCGACCTCAACGAAGGTCCTGGACCCGCGGCGATCTGCAGGGACCTCAAGCTGCGGGGGATCACCCCGCTCCTCATTGCGCCGGAGACCACCACCGGTCTGACCCCGGCTCATGTCGAGGCCCTTGAGCGCTTCGTACGCGGCGACCCCTAACTGCAACGGTGGACGCGTCCGTCGGGCGACAGGGTGTGCCTGAAGGCTCGTCCACCAGGTCGAAGGAGCGCCGTCGCAAGACCGGACACAACACACGCACCCCCTTCGGCAACGTGCTGAGGGATGGCAGCAGGCCGCCGAACACCGCACCGCCAGGTTCCGACCCTCTGGAGCGCGCCAGACTCTTGTTGGCGCAACGTTGTGAACCAGTTGACCTGACTGGCGGTCCGCGTTGAGGAGCTCACGGGAACACCTGCGACAAGGTCCACGAAGATCGGTCTGGACCGGCTGGCGGGACGCAATGCTCAACCCAGCGGCAGCCGCGAGAGGCCCAACGACAGATGACCGCCACACCATGCGAGACCCACTCGGGTGTCTCCGGCGAGTCTCCGACAGAGGCGGACGCATACCGGGAAGCGCTGAGGAGAGTGCACACGTGAGCGTGGAACTGCCGGGTCGCGGCCGGCCGGCCGATGCTGGTACCGACAGACTGACCGACGGAATGTTCTTCGACCGGTCAGGCGCTCCGCTGACCCTGCGGGAACTCATTCGGCTGTTCTCCGACCCGGAGTACCGCTTCTTGGCACGCGACGTGGTGCCAACTCCCGGCGGTCGTGAGATCGAGGTGGTCACGGCGTGGCTCGGCATCGACCAACGCGCCGGCATCGGCGACACCGATGCAGAGGGCGAGGGTGAGGGTGAGGACCAACCTGTCATCTTCGGGACCGTCGCGCGCGACCCGACCTGGACCGGCGGCCTCATCGAGGGCCTGGAATGGTGGGCGCGCACCGAATCGGAGGCACTGATCAACCACCGGCGCCTGCTCGCGAGGCTTAGTCAGCAGGGCGGCTGAGGGTCGCTCTCGGTAACCGCCTCCCGCCTGCGCGGCCGACACCGGAAGATCATCCGCCGCGAGGCACGGTCTCTGGATGACTACGCGTCACTAAGATCGGGGGAGTCCGCCCTAGCGGCGGAACCTGACCAGACACGACGACTGAGGGATCCGATGGCGCTCGAGCGCAAGATGCTGCGTGACCAGATCAAGGAACTGGTCCTGGAGCGGATCCTCAACGGCACCTACGAGCCGGGCGAGCGTGTCCACAGCCGATGCCCGGCGCCCGTCACAGAAGTCCACGAAACCGTGCTGAACCACGCTCTACATGTGCCCACAAGTGTGTAGAGCCGCTCAGACAGGGTCGTGGAGGCGCCCAAATGCTTTACTTTGTCTGGATGCTGCGCCTGTAGAACTCCACGCCGCCCAACCGCTCGACCGAGCAACGTTGCCGGCTGCCGCAGCACCGTTCAGGCGACGTTGACGTGCTGCGCTGCCGCCACGGCGCGCAGCAGCGCGTCGTCGGGCGGCTCACGTAGCGCTGCGTCGTCTCGGGCCGGCTGCGTGGTGACTGGGTTGGCGGCGCACGCGGACGACTGCGTGCACGACGTCGCGACGGGTGCCGTCCCCGTGCCAGTTCCCCGGAGACGGACACGACCTTGCGTGAGCCGGCGGTGGCGCGCTTCGACGCGGTCACCTGGACTCGCAGGACGTGTGAGGCGTGCGGAGCGGTCGGCAGCCGGAACCCGGCGGTCGACCGGATCTGGCGCGTCACGTCCACCTGGCCCGAGAAGTACCGGACCGTCGTGCGGGACGGTGCCGCAGCGGCGCGGAACGTGAGGGTGCTAAGCGTGTTCCCGTCGTTGGCGACCTTCACCCACACCGACCGGGTGTGTCTCCGGCGGGCGTCGACGGTGACGGTCTGCTTCTTCCCCGTCAGGTTGTAGACGTTGTTCCCGACGAACCCCTGCGAGGCCGACCGGCGTGACACGAGTGCGCCGGGCCGTTGGTCGCTGGTCGCGATCACCACCGCGGCCGTGTTCGGGGTCCCGACCGCCAACGGTGTCCCGGCATCGGCACCAGAGCCAGCACCAGACGCAAGCTGTGCGGAGTCCAGCACGACCATGAACGTCTCGGCGCCCTCACCAGACCCGTCGTTGATGATCGGGACGCTGAACTGTGCGCTGGTCTGTCCGGTCGCGAACCGGACCGTGCCGGAGGTCGACCGGTAGTCCCGTCCAGCGGCCGCGGCTTCCGCGTGGTACCGGACTGGTGGCGTGCCGGCGAGCTGCCGGGTCGTGTAGTGGGCGGTGACGGGTCGAGTTGCGTCACCGGCCCGGACCACGGTGATCGTCGCCCGCCGGGCACTCTCCTGGACCCGGGGCGTGGTAGCCGTGAACCGGACCGACGGCGCCGTCGTCCGCGACACCGTCCAGACGCCACTGTCACCGACGGCGCCGTTCCCGTCGGCTGCGCGCACGAATGCTCCTCCGGGGAGGTCGACCAGTTCGGGGGCGGCCGCCGTCGGGTCGTAGACCACCGGACGGCCCGCGCCGTCACCGGCCCGGGAGGACATCCCGTACACGAAGTCACCGCCGGCGACTTGAAGGGCTGCGCCGCCTTCCGGGCCGCTGATGGTGCCCAGGTCCAGCATCCGTGCGGACTGGTCCGCCAGGTCCAGGGAGAACGCGTGGCCGGACCCGCCGTACAGGGTGTCGCCGACGAGCGCTCCCGGAGTCGAGTCGTGAGCACCCGGTAGGACACCGAGGTCACGCATCACCGGATTCGCCGCAGCCAGGTCGTAGACGAACGCGTGCCGGTTCCCGGCCGCGGTCTGCGACCACCCAACAACCCGTGACCCGGAGACGTCCGTCGCTGTTCCGATCTTGCCGCCGAGGGTGCCCAGGTCACGCATCACCGGGTTCGCCGCAGCCAGGTCGTAGACGAACGGGTGCTGGTCGCCGGTCGCAGTGGTGGAGTATCCGAAGACCAGGTTTCCCACGATCCGGATGTCGCCGGCGTAGGTTCCACCGAGGCTGCCCAGATCACGCATGGCGGGGGACGCGGCGGCCAGGTCGTAGGCGAACGGACGCTGGCCGCTGACGGTGGAGCCGTAGCCGACCACGATGTTCCCGTCGATCCCGGCTGAGTCGTTGGTCAAGGTTCGCGGCTGCGACATCCAGCGCGGCAAGTGGCGCTCCTACTACGACGGTGCGGTGACCAGGGACTCTACGAGCTTCGACATCGACCATCTGGTGCCGTTGGCCGAAGCCTGGGACTCCGGTGCCCGGCGGTGGAACGCGGAGACCCGGAAACGGTACGCAAACGACCTCGGCGACCGACGCTCGCTGGTGGCGGTGAGTGCCTCCTCGAACCGGTCGAAGTCTGACCAGGACCCGGCCGAATGGATGCCCGACCTCGGCCAGTGCCAGTACGTGCGGCAGTGGGTAGCGGTCAAGATCCGCTGGACCCTGAAGGTGGACGCTGCCGAGAAACGAGCACTCCTGGCCCAGGCCAAGCACTGCGCGAACACCACGGTCACCGTCCGGCGTGCCGCGACCGGCCGCTCCTCCAGTGGTCCCGCAAGCGGCACCGCGCGCAGCCCCCAAGCGCCCGCGCCGTCACGCGGGTCCGATCCCCAGTTCAGCTACTGCTACCAGGCGATCGCAGCCGGCTACGGTCCCTACGTCCGAGGACGCGACCCCGAGTACGCCTGGTACACCGACAGCGACGGGGACGGCCGCGTCTGCGAGTAGAGCCGACGACGCGGACCGTCCGGTGCAGGCGAAAGTTGTGAGCGACACCACGGGCACCACCCCCGGCCGTGGTGCCTGTTCCCCGGCGAAAGCCGATCCTTCGGGTGCGCACCCGCCGGTCACCTTGTGGCTCGCCGGCCCGCGCTCACCCAGCCACCGGCCGCCCCACCACAGAACCAGGAACTCCCGCATGCGCAAGACCTTGCTCGCCGTCGCCCTCGCCGTGATCGCGTCGGTCCTCGTCGTCACCCCGGCCGCTGAGGCCGTCCAGCCCGTCCGCGTGATCCGCTGGGTCGACGGGGACACCGTCGACACGACCCGCGGCACCGTGCGTCTGATCGGCGTTGACACCCCGGAGCGAGGCAAGTGCGGATCCGCGGCAGCCACCCGCCTGGCCCGCGCGAGCGCACCGGCCGGCACCGTCATCGAGCTCGGCAACCCCACGAGTGTCCGCCACAAGGACCACTACGGTCGGCTGCTGCGCTACGTGAACCGGGGTGCCCGCGACCTCTCTGCGACCCAGATCTACCACGGAGCCTGGGCGCGGTACGACTCGCTCGACGGCTACCAGCACCACCCCCGCCAGGCCAAGTACCGCCGCCTGGACGCCGCCCACCGCAACTACTGCGGCCACCAGAACCCCGGTAAGACGTCGACGGCGTCCAAGCCGGCGTCGGGTGGCGCGGTGAGCGCACCGGTGACGCCGCGCGGCCACAACTGCCCGTCCTTCGCTCCCATCAAGGGCAACGCGCCCTCGATGATCTACCACCGCCCCGGGCAGGCGTACTACAACATCACCACGCCCGAAGACTGCTTCCGCAACGCGGCCTCGGCCGAGGCGGCCGGCTACCGCGCAGCAAAGAACTGAGGCCACGTTTGGATGGTCGGTAGGCCACTGCGTCCGGTAACGTCGATGGCCTCACGAGCTCGAGGTCGTCAGGTCGGTGCAAGGAACCACATAGGCCGCGTGTGCCAGCAGAACCAGCCCGACCCACTGCGGCGGGGGTAGGTCCCTGGCAGACTCCAGAGCGCCAGGGACCGAACCGGCCACCTGGTGCATCAACGGCGCTCGCCGACTAGCTTTCACCACCAGGGGGACCCGTTGAACCGCGCCACCACCATCGCCGCCGCGACCGCGACCGCTACCGCAGCGGCGCTCGCGCTGAGCGCCGCGCCGGCACAGGCCGCGACGTACTACGGCCGGACCGCGCGCAGCGTCGCCAGCCAGATCCACTGCGTCAACTTCGTCGGACACGGCGGCGGAGGCATCACCTACAAGGCGGGTGTCTGCTACCTGAACGGCAAGCGGGTCAACGTCATTACCTTCACCAACCGCACCCAGCAGCGGTCCTGGAACGCGGTTGCCAAGGCGGCATTCGGCACCGGGTTCTACTGGGGCAACGGGACTGGCGCACTCGTCGTGGCCAAGAACGGGAACCGCCCCGCTGCCGCTCTCGGCGCTCGCCGACTCCCGGGAACCGTCCAGCGCGGTCGCTGATCCGATACTCAGACCACTCGGCCGCCGCGTCGTCGCGGTGGCTGGCGGCGCCGGGCACACGCTGGCCCTTACCTCCGACGGCGAGGTGACCGCGTGGGGCTTCAACGACTCCGGACAGGCCACGGTGCCCTGCGTCTCCCGCACGCTTCGGACACAGCGTGCAGGTCGGGCAGGTTGGTGGTCTCCCACAGCAGGGTCTCGACGTCGGCTTGGGTTTGTTCGGGGGCGAACACGACGCCTGGGGTTCGCACGGTGCGCAGTTCCATGGGCCCGTCGAGGGTGAGGCCGACCGCGTACAGCACTGGTCCGGATCCATCGAGGCCGGCCACGAGAGCCACGGAGTGCACGGGTTGTCCGAACGGGCGAACCGTCACCGTGCTCGCTCTGGTGTGCGCGCGGAACGTGGGTGCGGCGCTGGCGAAGAGATGGGTGGGTGCTGTCGCGGCGGCCGAGGGGTCCGGGGCGGACGCGACCGCGCTGAGGAGCGCTGCGTGCAGGTTGACCTCTGTGCCGTCCGACCTGGAGGCAGACGCTCTGCCGGCAGCCGACGGCGACGTCGTGAGCGTTGACGAACAGCCTGCTGCGGTCCGTTGCTGGCGCTGGAACGCCCGGCAAGGGTTCGCGACCCTCGAACACGGCGGACCGGCCGGCCGCCAACACGAGCCCTGTGGGGTGCCAGGCAGCGATGAGGACTGACACGGGCGGCAACACTACGAGACCCGCAGCGTCGTCGGGAAGAACATGCGTTCAGGGCCGGACCGGTGCCACAGTGCACCGGCGTCAGCTGTACGAGTTCTTCGTCGAGGTGTCGACGAGCGTCTCCGGCCTGGCCGACGCGGACCTGCGGGGCGGGCGTGTCTACGATCCGCGCCCGTTTGCGTGAGGGTGGCGGGAGTGGCCGGCTCGACCCCAGCCCCGTGCGTAACGGGCTGATATGCTCACAGTAGCCCGATGGGAGGATATGCTCCCGTTACATTGATGGGAGGATATGCTCCCGTAAGGAGGTGGTGGTGGTGGCACGTTCGTCGGTGCGGTCGCCTGCCGCTCTCGGGCAGGAACTCGCGCGTCTGCGGTACGACCACGGTCTCACCCAGGACGCCCTGGCGGATGCGTTGGGTGTCACCCGTCGTTACGTCTACGAGCTTGAGAGTGGCAAGCCGAACCTGTGGGCGGTCCGGCTGTTCGAGGTTCTGCGCGAGCTCGGTGCCCACCTGGAGGTCGTCTCGGCTGTCGCTGGCGACCCGAGTTCCGGTGGGCCGGAATCGACTGGTGAGCAGGTCGGGGAGTGACCCGCGAGGCGCTCGATGTCTGGCTGTACGGGACCCGGATCGCGCAGCTGCATGAGACCGTCCGCGGCCGGATTGGTCTCGCGTGGACCGCGGACGCCGTGCAACGCTGGGGCCGCGGTGCGCGGCTGCTGTCAGCGAAGCTGACGATCGGCACCGTCCCGGTGGACGTGTTGGTGGGTGCCTACCTGGATGGGCTGCTGCCCGAGGGCAGTGCCCGGGTCAACCACGCGCTGACCGCCGGCGTCGCTCCGGATGACACCTACGCCCTCATCCGGGCCTACGGGCGCGACACTCCCGGCGCGACGATCTTCGTTCCCGCTGGTACCCCGGACCCGACGCGCGCGGGCCACTACGAGCCGTTGAGTGCCGGGCAGGTGGCTGAGCGACTGCGTCGCGCCGACGAGCACCTGCCGACCTCTCCGCGGGAGACCACCGAGTCCTCGACGCTGCCCGGCATGGTCCCCAAGGTCACCATTCACCGCGAGGGAGGTCAGTGGTTCTCGTGCAAGGAGGGTGCGCCCTCGACCTGGATCCTCAAGCGCTCCAACGACGCCGCACGTGAGATCGGTGACGTGGTCGACACCGAAGTGGCCTGCCTGACGCTGGCTCGTGAGATCGGGTTGACCAGCATCGACGCGGAGATCGTGGACTTCGGCGACGTCCGGGCGATCGCGGTCTCCCGCTATGACCGAGACGTTGCGAACGGGAACGCCCGTCTCCACCAGGAAGACTTGGCGCAGGCGCTCGGGCTCAACACGCAGGACCCGAACCGCAAGTTCCAGTGGGGCTCGCGTATGCCGTCCCTGGTGCACGCCGCGGATGTGCTTCGTCTCGACGGTGGGAACCCGGACGCGCTGCTCCGACTGGTCACGTTCTCGTTCCTGGTCGGGAATACCGACATGCACGCCAAGAACATCTCCTTCCTTCGTCACGATGACGGCAAGGTGGCGCTCAGCCCCGCCTACGACATTGCGATGCACCTGCATCATGAGCGTGAGAACCGGCGCAGCGCGCTCGACGTCAACGGACGGAACCGCATCGACGAGTTGACGATCGCGGACGTGGTCGCCGAGGCGGAGCGCTGGGGTCTGCCGGCACGCCGTGCGGCGCGGGTGGTTGCCGAGACGACGCGTGCCCTCGATGGCGCGTTGCGGGGGCTGGACCGGGCACGGCACGGCGGTGTGCCGCCGCGCGCCTGGGACCTGCTCGAGCGGCGCATTGCCGCCGCGGTGGCTGGCCTGCCCGGACCGGCAACACCCGCCCCGGCCGCGGGAGTCGTCGCTGGTGCGAGCGAGCGGCCCGCCGGTGCCGGCGTTGAGCCGCAGAGTGGCCGGCCGCGGGGCCCCCGCCGACCGCGCTGAGGGGCGCGCCTGACGCCCGCAGTGCGGTCGGCAGTCTGCGGACGACTCAGGCGGCGTCGGTCGGCTGCTCCGGGCCGCTGTGTGCCGCTGCTTGGGCGTGACGCTCGAGGCGAGCGAGGATCGCAAGCTCGTAGGGGGGCGTCTGGTAGGTCAGACCGTACGGGTTCGGGCCGCGACGTGAGTAGGTTTCGGCCGCTGACGTCCACTTGGCCATGACTGCCTCGGCAAGCCCTGGACGGTCCTCGCGGGTGTCGTTGGTCCCGGCGTCGATGATGGCTTCGAGGGTGGCTGCGGGTCCGTGCGCGTGGACGATGTTGTAGACGTTCCACCAGACCTGTCCGAGCACGGGCGCCTGGGTGGTCAGCACGTATTCGACGCGGTCGTGCTCGTCGAGCTCGTCGTCGTAGAGGTAGCCGGGGAGGCCCGGGCTGGGGTAGTCGACGTTATCGAGCCACGGACGGTAGCCCCACAGGATGGCGATGAGCCCGTACGCGACGTGCTTGTTGAAGGCCTCGTCCGCGTCGCTGTTGTAGGCCAGTTCGTCGAAGGCGTCGTCGAGCTCGTCGACGAGAGCGATGGATGCGGCAGACGCGGTAGTCGAGGGGGTGTTCGTCATGTCGGAGGATGGTGCGTGTTGGCGGCGCCTTGGCAATCACCGCGCTACTCGAGTGGGACTGCTGACGTGAGGTGAAGCGTGAGCGTTTCCGTGCTCGCAGAGGGCGGGGGCACGACGGTACCGGGCTCATGCCCGCAGGCTGCCCTCGGCGACGAACTCCGTGTAGATGGCGTCCTCGTCTTCGCGTTCCAGGAGCACTGCCAAGGGGCCTGTGCCCGTCTTGCGTGCCGCGGCAGCGTCGAGCGCAGCGTCGAGCAGTCGTCGGGGCGGGCGGACGGACGGAATGGTGCGTTGGCTCGTGACGGCCGAGTCTGCCCACTCTTTCTGGTTGTCCAGGAGGTCGATCCAGGTGTCGGTGTCAGCGATGAACCCGAGATCGGCAAGTTGGTACACGGTTGCGGGAACCGATGCTCCATACCGGTCGGCGAGGGAGCGCGCTGCCCGGCCGGCCTTGGATGCTTGCGTGTCGAAGTCCGCCTGCGTGACCCTGCGCGTGTCGAGCATCTCGCCTACTCCGGCCGGGGGCAGGAGCAGGTGGGCTGCGAACGCACTCACACGGCGTTCGGTCAGGGTGCCGCTGGCCGGCTCGACCTCGTCTTCGTCGATCACGGGCCTGGGGTCTGCGAGGAGGTGGTGGCCGAGTTCGTGGGCGAGGGTGAACCGGACGTGTCCGGCGTCGAAGCTGGTCGACGCCACGATGACGGCCCGGTCCTCGGTGTGGGCGCAGAGCCCGTCGACGTCGGTGCCGAGGGGTGAGAGGACGACGTCGGTCGCGAAGTGCGTCTCGATGAGGTCGGGTAGGTCGCCGAGCTCGGCGTTTCCTAGGTTCAGGGTCTCGCGTACGAGTTCGGCCATCCGGCGTCCTTGTCGCTGGGCCTCTTGGCGGCTGCGCGGCGGTGCGGGGAACCCGGTCCTGATCTGTTCCATGACCGCTTGCCCTGCGGCCGTCGGGACGGGCGCGTCGACTAGGCCTTGGTCTGCGAGTAGGTCCTCGACGTTCAGGACGGCGGCGGCTCGGACCTGGGCACCAGCGCTCTCTGCTGCTCCGTTGAGTCGGTGTGCAAGGGAGAACGTCGGGGTGGCCTTCAGCCCCAGGAGCCACTGCGGGGTTACCCGCAGGGCCTGGGCGAGCTTCGGCATCTCGCGCACGGAGATCCCGCGCGTCTCGCCCTCGATCTTGCTGACCTGGGTCTTGTCCAGGCCGAGGAACGCGCCAAGGTCGGCGCCAGAGAGCCCGACCTGGTTGCGTGCGGCACGCACGCGGGCCCCCACTCCCGGCAGCGTCTCGCGCGGGGGGAGGTGTGCGCCGGCGGCCGCGGTCGATGGTGCGGCGGGGCGTCTCGTTGCTGGTCATGCTGGTCTCCTTCGTCGAGCTGTCTCGACACTGTCCAAAGCTAGGCGACTATCGCAACTATTTCAACGGGCAGTTGCACTCCCTGGTGTCAGTTGGTCGGCCTCTCTGGACCGACCAAGGCCCAGACGGCTCCACGCCCCTCGACCCCGACGAAATCGAGGGCATCGTCTCGTCCTGGGTCGCAACGCGCGGCGACCTCAACGAGGTCGAACAGGCCAACATCGTCAAAGCGCTCACCCCGCGCGCCGCTGCCGGGAGTGGGGGCCCGGACGCCCGTCGCGAAGCCGCCTCTCATGCGGGACCCGACGCGGCTTTCCTACACCGCCCCGCACGCGCTCACCGTGGCCGCAGCCCATCGTGCGAACGGCCCTCATCGACTTCATCAAGTACGCGCACACCGACGTCAGGACAGCTGCTCGGGAGGTCCAGGACGCGTGGCGGAGCGGCGGCCTGTGCGACCTGATCGGTCGCTACCTAGGCACGGGTTCTCCAACCTGTGGTTCGCCGACCAGTACCGGTTATTCAGAGAATAGCCAGCCTCTTAGGTTGTGCTATCGCCGAAATAACAGAACCTATAGTTCCGGTCGCGCCCTACAGCGGCAGCGCTACAGGTGCACTGGACCCGACCAGGCTTTCCACCGGTTCACCCCTCCGCTACCCCGTGAGCGCACCACTGACGGGGTCTGCGACGTGTGCGACGGCACCGTCCACGCGCACGCCGGACCTGTCGTCTCGCGCGGGTACAGGCACCGACTGCATCTGGTCGCGGAGGCTCTCGTGGCGGTCGGCCGCGGGGTGAGCTACACCCGGGCTGCGCAGCGGGCGCGAGTCGCGGCCGGTCGCGACCCGTTGGTCGGGGGGAGCTCGGGACAGCTGGTGGCCGAGTGGGTCGACGCGTGGGCGCCGGTCATCCTGGCCGCCCACGCCGAGACCGAGCAGCCCGAGACCCTGGTGCTCGACTCGACGGACTTCTGGTGGACCAACCAACGCCCGCACCGGCATCCGACGCCGCGAGTTCGCCATCCTGGTGGCCTACGGCTACACCGGACCGGCTGCCGGCCGCATCTGGGGCATCCATGCCACACCCACGGCTCAAGGACGCGACTGGGTCCGGTTCCTGAGCAGCCTGAACCTGCCCGGACCACCCGCGAGCATCGTGGCCGACGACAACCTGGCCATCGAAGCTGCGGTGCCTCGCATGTGGAGTCCGGCGCCTGGCCCGAGTCTGCCCCTGCCGTTCCTCTTCGCCTGCGAACATCACCTCCGCGAACGCGCCAGGGACGCCCTCCAGGCCGACAACGCTCATGCTGGGTCCGGCCGCTGGATGCGGCGCCTGGACACGGCGTTCCGTCGTGACGAGGGCTGGGACGAGTTCCACCGGGCCACCAGCATCCTGGGCGCATCAGCCGCTTGGACCGCCAACAATGACGCCAAGCTGCGGCCGCAGACCTCGGTCCGTCACCTGCTGCCCGCGCACCGCTCTACGGCCGGCGCGGAGACCGCCGCCCACAGGCTCCGCAACCTCTACGAGCAGCGGTCGTTCTCGCTACGCAACGCGAACCGCACCAACCTGCTCCTCGGGCTGACGCGGCTGCATCTGAACAACCGCGACGATGTGAACGCCTACCACCGCATCCTGCGCCAAGCAGCTGAGGCTGGGCAGGGCAAACCTCGCCAGGGTCAGCGGCTCAACCGAGACCCGCGGGACACCAACGGTGACCCGCAGCCTTCCCTTCGGTAGGCCTGGCCTACGAGATGCGGTGCATCAGGACGTCCTAGTCGAAGGACGCAACGTCCAGTGAGGCAGCTCCACTCCTGCGGGTAGCCACTCAGCCTTGGTTTTCGTGTGGCCGCCCGAACGTGCTGTCAGGCAGTCACGAGCAGCTACCGCCGCCGCCCCCGCAGTCACCGCCGCCGCCGAAACCGCCGCCGCCGAAACCGCCGCCCACCATGCCTGGTGAGCCATAAGGCACGCTTCCGTTGTGGTCCTGGAGTGGCAAGACAACTGGACTCATGAGGAAGGCCCTGATGCCGATTGCGACCGGACCGGCCAACAGGACCGGCCCGGCGTAGGTCCAGCCGACCGTTGCGTATGCCGTGATGAAGCAGGCACACCAAGCAAGGGCCCCACGAAGAAGCGCCTTGGAAATGCGGCGGCGGGACACTGTGCCTGTGGAGGCTCGTGGCTCCTTCCATGAACTGAGTGTGCCACATGCGCGGCTCGGCGGAGGGGCGACGTGGGTGCCCTGAGTCATGCTGCACATGGTGTCAACCAGGGCGGCATCCGCGCCAGTCTTCTGCCCCCCCGAGTGCGTCCCATAGTCACACCGGAATCAGAGGGGGGCGGCCCTCGCCGTCTGGTCATCAGCACCTCGTTCATGCTGCCCGTCCTGATGCTGCTCGTCGTCATGCTGCTTGTCCTCGTCCAGGCCGTGTCGCCCAAAGGTCGGCATCTGCCCGAGAAGTTCAACCGTCTACTGGCGCTGGTTGCGACCTGGGGTCGGGTTCACCGCGTTCGTGAGCGCGTGGAGGAGCTGCTCGACGTCGTTTCCCCAGTGTGAGGTGACGACGAGGTCGCGGGCTGGGTCGACCCAGAGCAGGTGCCGGCCGCCGTTGCCGCGGGCACATCGCCCGGTTGCGGCGGCGGTCGACCAGACGGTCCGGTCGTCGTTGAGCCACCAGGACAGGCCGTAGTTCGCCTTGACCGGGCACGGTGTCCACAACTGGTCGATCCACGTGGAGGAGAGACCTGGCCGTGCCCCCAGGTGCCTCTGTGTAGGCACAGGTGTCCGATGCGGGCCAGGTCGAGGGCGCTGATCCACAGGCCACCGCCCCAGTGCGCACCCCCGGACACGACCGGTGTCAGCGCCTCGTCGGCGCCATCTGGGTCGTCTGGGTCGTCTGGGTCGTCTGCGTCGTCGAGGGTGATGCGGGAGTTGGGGTAGCCGTGCCAGGACCACGACGTCGACGCGCCGATGGGGTCCAAAATGCGTTCGCGGAGGACGTCCGGCAGGCTGCTGCGCAGCAGGGCGGTCAGGGCGAGGGCGGCCAGGTTCACGCGGACGTCGTTGTACGCCCACCCCGCCCCCGGTAGTCCGCCGGCTGACTCGGTGCCTTCCCGGGTGCTCTGGACGTCGACCGAGGTCGGTTTGCCCCACAGCTCCCCTTCCCACTGGCTGGTCTGGTCGAGCAGGTGACGCCAGGTGACCAAGCGGCCGTGCGGGTTCGCGAGCTGTGGGAGGTCGACGCGCCGGGTCACCGGCTCGTCGAGGTGCAGCAGGCCGTCGTCGTGCGCGATGCCGGCGACGAGCGACAGGACGCTCTTGGTGACGCTGAACGCCATCTCCACGCGGGTCGGGTCGCCCCAGGACGCGAGGACCGTCCCGCGTCGGACGACGACACCGCTGGGCCCGGCCCCATCCAGGAGCGGACCGAGCACGTCGCGGTGCGACGCATCCCCGACCTGGGTGGCAAGGTAGGACGCCATGTCGTCCACGCCGGCGACCGGGCGTGCTGCTTGCTCCGCCGCGGCGATCTCGACGGCGCCGAGGTCGACGCCCTCGAGGGGGTCGCCCAGCCAGACGTTCGCTGGGGCGCTGTCCTCGAGCGTCTCCATGACCACAGCCTTTCCGTCTCGTGTCGGCGAGCGACGTGGGTCAGAGCGTTCTCGTCGTGACGAGGTTGGTGCCGTAGGGGGCTTCCTCACGGTCCGTCTCGATGAACCCGACCTTGGCCAGCACACGGCGGGAGGCGGTGTTCCAGTCCCAGACGGAGGCCCACAGCCGTTCGTACCCGGACGTTATCGCCCAGTCCAGGACCGCCCAGGATGCCTCGGTCGCGTATCCGTTTCCCCAGACCCGTCGTAGGAACTCGAACGCCAGCTCCGGTTCGTGGGCCCCGTGTCCACTGTCGACCAGGCCGCAGTAGCCAATGGCATCGCCGACGATCTTCCGTTCGACCGCGAGCAACCCGACAGAGGTGGGCTGGTTGGCGCGGATCGCGTCCTCGAACTCGGCGAGGGTGGGGTGTCCGTCCGTGTCGATGCGCCGGTGTGGCGGCACTCGTGGGTCGCGTTGGGTCCACATCTCGCGCTGGATGGCGGCCTCGTCGACCCGCCATGGACGCAGTCGCAGGCGGTCGGTTTCCAGCACGACCTCACGGCCCCGACCTGTTTCCTCTGCCATGACCACGACCCTCTCACGAGCGCACGGACGCTCCGGTTCGGGAACGGCTGGAGGCACGGCATCTAGGCTCACGGGTGTGTCCTTGCCGGTCGACAGTCACGTTCACACGCAGTGGTCGTGGGACGCGCCGGATGGCGACATGGTCGCCTCCTGTGTGCGGGCGGTCGAGCTGGGCCTGCCGGCGGTCGCGTTCACCGAGCACGTCGACCACACGACGTGGCGGGTCGCATCTGAGGACCTCGCCCCCGACCATCTGCTGGTCCGGCTGAGCACACCGGACGGGAGCCTGACACCGCCGACGTTCGACGCGGCCGGTTACCTGGCGGCGGTCGAGGACTGCCGGGACCGGTTCCCGGAGCTACGTATCCTCAGCGGCGTCGAGCTCGGCGAACCGCATCGGCACGCGCCCCAGGTCGCGGAGGTGCTGGCCACCGGCACCTTCGACCGGGTGCTGGGGTCGGTGCACACGTTGCTGGACGGTGGCGGGTACGCGGAGCCGCCGGGCCTGTTCACGCACTGGGACCCTGCGGAGGTGCTCCGTAGCTACCTGGCGGAGGTCACCGCGCTGGTGGAGGGCAGCGACGCGTTCGAGGTCCTCGCCCACGTCGACTATCCGCTGCGGTCCTGGCCGGCAGCGGCCGGTGCGTTCGTCCCGGAGGAGTTCGAGGACGAGTTCCGGCACACGTTGCGCACGGTCGCGCAGAGCGGGCGGGTGCTCGAGGTGAACACCGTGGTGCCGTTCCACGACACGTTGCTGCGGTGGTGGCGCGCCGAGGGTGGGGACGCCATCACGTTCGGCAGCGACGCGCACGACCCGGCGGCGGTCGCCCGTGGCTTCCGGGACGCCGTGCACCTCGCCGAGGCACACGGGTTCCGCCCCGGCAGGCGCCTGTACGACCCGTGGGGACGGGTGTGACCGCCGTTGCCGAGCGCGGAGCGCTAGATGTTGTGTGTCAGGACGTTGCTGTCGTGACCGCGCGGACAGTGGCTGCCGGATGAGGACGTTTGCCGATCGGGCCGCGCCTGCATGCCTATGCAGGGCGAAGGCCGGCCGGCGGTTCGGCTTACGGACGAACCTGCCTCGACTTCTTCCTTTGCGAGTCGGCAGTCGATCGACGCGCGACACGGTGGCCGCAGAGGTATCCGCTACGACGACGGGTACTGCTGTCGGCAGGCCGAGCAACAACCTCAATCGGTGCTGTCGAGGATCAGTCGGGTCGCTTCGTGCGGTGCGTCCCATTGTGGGTAATGACCGCACCGCTCGAACCAGTGCAGCACCGCGTCGGGAAACAGTTCCGTGGCACGTGCGGCCTGTCTCGGCACGGTCACCAGGTCACGACGACCCCAACCGATCGTGACCCGGCCGGGCACTGTGCCAGCCGGGGCTCCCTGTTGCTTGGGCCCTTGGGTCAGGGCGTCCAGGGCAGCGCCGGTCGCCGGGGAGTCGGCCAGCCCGCGCACGTCCGGCAGCACGGTCTCCCGCGAGAGCGCCCAGGGCCGCGCCGAGAACTGCGCCAGCAGCAGAGTCCTTCCCACCGAGCTGCCAAGCAGTGCTGGCAGCATTCCTCGTAGCGCTCGGACCAGAGCGATCGACGGCCGCAGGGTGGCGCCGAAGACGATGAGCTCGCGGTCGCTCCAAAAGCCGCCCGGGTCCAACGCCACGGTGTCGCCGCCGACGCCCCGCCGGGCGAGCTCGAGCACTATGCGGCCGCCCATCGACTGGCCGACGGTCGAGACTCCGTCCAGGCCCTGTTCGAGGATGAAGTCCGCGACGGAGTCGGTCAGGGTGGCGATCGAGACGTCGCCGGTCAACGGCGGCGTCTCGCCGAACCCCGGTAGGTCGACGGCGATCACCTCACGGCGCTCGGCCAGTTCGTCGAGGATCGGAGACCAGGATCGCCACCCAGCGCCCAGACCGTGCACGAGCAACAGCGGGCTGCCGCTTCCTCGTCGTACGTGATTCAACGTCATACCGGGAACGCTAGCCGCTCACGCATAACTCGGGCTTTTCGGCCACCGCAGGCGGATCCGCGTGCGGGATCGGCTCCGTGGGCGCAGCGGGTGGGCGTCAACAACCTCATGAGATCCGACAGCTAGACCGACGCCCGCAAGATGAGTGGGCGGGAAACCCTCCGAGCGCGACCTGGTCGTTCGACCCCACCGGACCAAGGAAGACATCCCCAGACGGGCGTGATGGTCGATGCGACCCGTCCGCTCACGGTGGTCGTCGGCGAGATCCTTCTTCAGGCGGGGCTGCTCAACACTGACGCCAGCGGATAGCGATGCGGCGTCTGCTGTTCGGCTGCTCGGTCACCTCGACGCCCACAGGGAGACCCGCCTAGCGCTGTTCCCGCCCGCGACGGTGGGCACCGGGGTGGAGCGTGAACGACCGTGAATCGGAGGCCAGCAGGGGAGCTTCCGCCCCGTGACGGGGGAGACACGAAGCGGAAGCAGCACCAGAATACCGATACCGCAGGAGACGCACGAGTCCGCACGACATCGGATGGACGCCGTCTGAGCGCGGTCGCCCGGAGATGTCCGCTGAGAGCTTGAACCTGTCTGTTCGACGCGAGCCGGACTCCGGTGCGGCGCTGCAGGATCGAGAGTGTCCCACCACCTACCCCGTCTCGACTGCCAGGAGATTCCCATGCTCATCGCGATACTCGACCTCCGGACCACCCCGGCTGACCGGCCGGCTGCACTCGCCCAACTCGACAGCGAGAAGGACGAGATCCGCGCCATGCCCGGCAACCTGGACTTCCGGGTGTACGCCACTCGCCACGACGAGGAGGCCGTCGTCGTCATCCACGAATGGGTCGACGAGCCGTCGTTTGCCGGCTACCTGTCCTCTGATGCATTCGCCCGTTCGGGCGCGGTGCTGCGTCCGCTGGTGACCGCGCCACCGGTGAGCCGCCGGTTCCAGGCCGCTCTTCTCGAGACGGTCTGACCCGCAGCCCGTCTAGGGTGAGCGGGTGCGAGTCAGTTCGTGAGGCGCGAAGCGTTCGCGTTCGTCCGGGATTTTGCGGTGGCCCCGCCGTCCGAGCTGCGCGTGGACCGGCACTACCTGCTGTGTGCCTCCCGGGGCGCGCTGCGGCTGGAAGCACACGGCAAGTCGTGGGTGCTGCCTCCGGCCCGGGCCGCGCTGATCGCGGCGGGTGAGCCGATCCAGGTCGCGATCGCGCAGCCGGTGACCACGTCGTCGGTGCTGTTCGATCCCGCGTTCGCTCCGGAGCCAGCCGTGCCCCTGACCGTGTTCGACCTCAGCCCGTTGGCTCGGGCCTTGGTGTCGGAGTGCGTCGCCTGGCCTGACGGTGCGGAACCACTCCCGCCGTACGCACGCAGCGTGTTCGGTGCGCTGGTGGCCGTGGTGTGGCGGCTGGCGCAGCACCCCAGCCCGGTGACGGTCCCCGCTGGCCAGTCTCCGGAGCTGCGTCGGGCGCTGGCACTGACCTACGAACGGCTGGCCGAGGACGTCCGGTTCGAGGACATCGCCGACGACGTGGGGTTGGTGCCACGGTCGCTGGCTCGCCGGTTCGAGGACGAGTGCGCGATGACCTGGCGTGCGGTGCTGCGCCGGATGCGGGTGCTGCGCGCGATCGAGGAGCTCGCGGCGGGCGAGGACTCCGTCACGACCATCGCGCACACGGTGGGGTACACCTCCCTGTCAGCGTTCAACGCCGCGTTCCGCGAGCTGACCGGTCGTACGCCGACGCAGTACCGCGCGACGTTTCGACCGTGACCTGCGCCGGCAGTGGTGCTTGGGACTGGTGGCCATGGTCGTGTTCAGATCCGGTGTTCAGGGGCTTGCGTTGGCCAGGTCGATCAACAGGTCAACGCACTCGCGGGTGGCGTCGGATGCTTCGGCGAGCTCCAGGGCGGTCATCGTCGCGAACGCGGTGCACCATCGGGTGAGCCGGCGAGGCGTCGTCCCGATGGCGGGAGCGAGCTTCTCGACGCGTGCGGTGATGGTCTGTGCGTTGTCGGCTCGCCAGAGCACGAGGTCGATCGCGTCAAACGCTGGGTCCCCGACGCACGGCGCTGGGTCGATCGCCACCAGACCGCGCTGGTTGCCGCCGTCGAGGATGTTGGCGGGGGTCAGGTCGCCGTGCAGGAGGACGGTGGCGGGCGCGTCGCCGGCGAGCCGCACCGCCAGCTGCTTCCCGCGTTCGTACAGCTCGGGCGGGACGACCGCGGCCAGTCCCGGCCGGCATGTGTAGTTCTTCGTGCCTGCAGCGTAGAGGTAGGTGACGCGGTCGGCGACGGATCGGTAGGTGGGGTCGGGCGTGCCGTGTGCGTGCAGTGCAGTCACGAGGGTGCTCACAGTGTCGAGGTGCGGGTAGGCCGAGTCGGCGAGCGGCTGGCCGGGTTCGATGGCCTCGATGAGGAGGGCGCCAGCCCGCTTGTCGACGGCGAGCACGGCGGGCACGTGAGTGGTCGTCCATCGGGTGAGCGCGGCTGCTTCGTCCTGGATGCGTCTGCGGTCCGGGCTGATCTTCAGCACGGCCGGGTGTCCGTGGACGGTGCGGCATCGGATGACCACCGACATGGTCCCGCGTTGGATGAGCGCCCCGAGGTTGAGCCGCCACCGGTCGGCAAGGTCGACCAGCACGGGCGGTACCTCGTCGAGCCAGGACTCGATCGTGGCTCCGAACCGTCGCCCGAGCCGCCTGCGGAGCTCGTCATCGAGTTGCGGAACGTGCGGCGTTGTCATGGTGGCGGGAGTCTTGCCCAACTTCTGGCGGGGTGCACGTGCGTTTCGCCGGTCTGGCTGGGGCTAGGTGCCGCTCACGGGTAGAGCGGTACCTCGCGCGAGGCGACGTCGAGTCCTGATGGTGTGCTGAAGGACGCCCGCTTGCTCTGTTGCCTGGCCTAGAGGTTTTGCGGTATCCCGGCGGCCGGCCGGCCGGCCGGCCGTCGCGGCACGCGACCGCAGCCGTCGCTGGGAAGAGGTTTCCTCCCGGTCGCTGTGGTCCTGGTGGGATGGTCGGACCGTATGAAGGGGCGAGAGCGGCCACCGACGGGGGAGACGCAGATGCGGCGGAGCGAGCGAGACCTGCGGTTCACGAAGTACGTCGCAGCGCGCTCGGGACAGCTCACCCGGACCGCGTACCTCCTGTGCGGGGATCGTCATCGGGCCGAGGACCTTGTCCAGATCGCGTTGACCAAGCTGTACGTGGCCTGGAATCGCGTCGACCGGTCCGCCACCATCGACGCCTACGTCCCGCAGATCCTGGTTCGGGCCAGCATCGACGAGTCCCGCAGGCCGTGGCGCCGTCGCGAAGTCGCCGACGGCCACGACCGCGGACACCTGCCTGCACGCGACGGGGAGCCGGATGTCGGGTCGCCTGTGTTCGCGGCCCTGGCGGCGCTACCTCCCGGCCAACGGGCCGCGGTGGTCCTGCGGTATTGGAACGACCTGTCGGTCGAGGAGACCGCGCGCCTCATCGGGTGTTCGCGCAGCACGGTGAAAACGCAGGCGTCCCGAGGCCTCGAGCGGCTCCGCGCCGCTCTTGAGAGCACCCCATCGGCGAACGGAGCGAACCATGAGTGACCGCGGCATCCTCGACGAGCTCGACCGGGTCCTGGACGCGCACCTGTTCGCCCCGGCCGACCCGGCCGCGGCCATCCGCCTCGGGATCCGGGCCCGACGACGACGCACGACACGCGTGGCCGTCGGTGCCGCCAGCGTGCTGGCCGTGGCCGGTGTCCTGACCGCTACCCGACTCTCGACGCCCTCCCCGGGTCAGCCGACCGCGACGTTCGGGAATCCCGGGGGCCGGGTGTCCTTGGTGGCCGGCGGCGGCCCGCGTGACGGATACCCCGACCTCGTCGTCAGTCGTGAAGGTAAGCAGTGGGTGAGAGTCACCGGGTTCGGTTGGCCGATGAAGGGGATGGCGCCGGTCAGCTCTGCCGACGGCAGCGTCACGTTTCCGAAGGTGTCCAAGGTCGACGCCGAGACGATGTGCCTGCCGATGCTCAACCAGGGCGCGCCGGGTGTGCCGGACAGCGCCTGGCGGCATTCGCACGGTTGGGTCGATGAGTTCCCGTCTCGCGTCGGCCTCGTCGCGACGTACGAGGCCAGCTACGACGGGCACGTCTACAACGCGGCGTGCACGCTGCCGGGCGACTTCAGTCCGGGCCGTCGCCCGAACCTCGCTCACGTGCCCGCCGCCGGCGACCGTCGAGCCGTGTTGGAACAGTGCTCCTACCAAGGGCACGTGAACTTCGGCGCCTGGCGGGTCGGCGCCGCGGACCGGGCCGGAGCCACCCTCAGCGCAGCGTTGGTCTCACCGGACGGCCACGTGGCACGGTGTGCGCTTTCCTCGGACCCACGCCAGCGCGTCACCCAGATCTCCGCGACACCGGTGGCCGCGGCCGAGCCGAGTGGTCCGTACCTGTACGGCGGCCAGGGGACCGACCATCTCACCCTGGCCGGCGCCGCCGGTGCCGGCGTGGACTTCGTCGCAGTGACCGTGGCCGGCGCGACTCGGACCGTGCCGGTGACCGGCGGTGTGTTCGCTGCGGTCGTGCATGTGCCCGGCGGTGCGCCGGGTGAGGACACGGACGTCCGGGCGTTGGGGGCGGACGGGCGTGAACTCGGAGTAGTTCGCGCCCAGGCGGACAACCCCCCGAACGACATGCTCATCCCGGTCGAGTGCTTACCTCGGTCGAGACCGGTGACGACGGCTGCTAGCTGTCGGATCTCGGGAGAAATGCAGCGGAGACTGGCTCCCTCGCGGGGAGCCAGTCTCCTGGTTGCTGGCGGCTGTCAGCGACGGACGACGTGCACGCAGTCGCCGGCCGCGATGACACGCAGGGTGGTGTCGGAGCCGCGGTACACGAAGCGGTAGCAGCGGTCCTCGGGCAGGGCCTTCAGCTTGGTGGTGAGGTAGCCGTCCCGGTTGCTGCGGACCGTCCGGATGTTGTTGTAGGTGCCGGACAGGGTCCGTCGTTGCAGCACGACCGGTTCGCCGGCGAAGGCGACGTATTTGTCGATGTGGGCGCCGGTCGAGAGCCGGTTCGGTGCCATCGCCTGGCGGGTCAGGCGGCCCTTGACGGTCACGGTCGCACCGCGGCGCACCGGTTCGGGGGAGGCGTTCGTCGTGAGGCGGGAGCCGCGGAACAGCGAGAAGACGGCCTTCGCGGTGAAGGGTGCACCCTTGGTGGTGGTGGAGGTGTCGCCGACCTTGTAGGTGTTGTACGGCGTGGCGACGATGTCCCACGGTCCGGCACACGCACTGGTCGTGGCCGGGGTGTCGTAGTCGTCGTTGGCCTCGAACGACCAGGGCTTGCTCAGCGGGTAGTCGTAGACGTCCGGCTGGTCGGTCGCGTTCGGACCGGCGTCGGAGCCGATGTAGTCCGAGGACGTGCGGTCCGCGCAGGCCCGGGCCTTCTCGCCGACCTGGCCGCTGCGGCGGAACTGGAGCAGCAGGTAGCCCGTCGTGCCGGCGCAGGTGTTCTGCATGGTCACGTGCACCGGTTGGTGGGTGAAGCCACCCGAGGACGGCAGGAGGGTCACGTCGTCGGCGTGGACCGCGAGCACCCGCGGCGGCGGGTTCGCTGGCGTGCAGTCGGCGGTGGCGCCCTGGGCCGGTTGCGTGATCGTGGAAAGGGTGGTTGCGGTGGCGATGAGCGCCACTGCCGTTGCTACTGCACGCCGAGTCGTGCGAACCATGGTGGTCCCCCGTTCTGTTCGCCATGAACCGTACATAGCGGGCCCGTTGACGTCCACCATTTCGAGTGACGGCGGTTACCGGGTCTGCCGAGTTGAGGGGCGGTTACTCTCGCAGGGGTCTGCCGTGGAACGGCTCGACGATCATGTCGAGACTGGCGAGTCAACTGGGAGTTCGACTGGCTGGACGGGCAGCCTGCGTGGGACGTGTGGAAAACGACCGCTGCGGAGTCTTCCACGAGTACCGTCTGCTGCACCGCGAGCCGCACACGCCCGCTCGCGTCAGCCGCGTCCGCGGTGAGATGAGCTGAAGCGGGGGAAGTACGCATGGCCGAAGAGTCCTGGCACGAGGCACGCCTCATCCCGACGTCCGGCATCAACGGCGCCGAGGAGCAGGAACGCCGCGCGACGTCCGCGCTGCTTGCGGTTGTCTCTGCCGTCAGGGAGTTCGGGCGCGGGTTCGTGAAACCGTTCGGGGCACCGGCCGGCACCCTCGAGTGCTACATCGAGGTCCCGTTCCTCCTCGGCGAGCGGCGCCTGTACCCGGACGGACTCATCCGGGTCACCCGGGGTGGAAGGTCGTGGACCGCCTTGGTTGAGGTGAAGACCGGACCGAACGAGCTCGCGACCGAACAGCTGGAGAACTACCTCGACATCGCCCGTGAGCAGGGCTACGACGCCGTCATCACCATCTCGAATGAGATCCCGGCCGTCGCCGGTCAGCACCCGACGAAGGTCGACAAGCGGAAGCTGAAGAAGGTTGACCTGCACCACGTCTCCTGGTCCCAGGTGCTGGCCGAGGCCGTGATGCAGAAGGAGTTCCGCGGCGTCGCGGACCCGGACCAGGCGTGGATACTCGGGGAGCTGATCCGGTACCTGGAGCACCGCAAGTCCGGTGCGCTCGAGTTCGACGACATGGGGGAGGCGTGGGTCGGTGTTCGGGACCAGGTCGCAGCGGGCACGCTCCGCGCGTCCGACAAGGGCATCGCGGAGGTCGCCGCCCGGTTCGACGCCCTGCTCAGGTTCACGAGCCTGCAGCTCGGCCGGCAGCTCGGCACCGAGGTCGTCCCCGTCCTGTCCCGCAAGGAGCTCGCCGACCCGGCCGCCCGCGTCCAGACGCTGACCCAGTCGTTGTGCCAGACCGGCACCGTGTCTGGCACCATCCGCATCCCGGGCACTGTTGCCCCGCTCGTCGTCACCGCGGACCTGCGCGCCGGGAAGGTCACCTGTCACGTCGACGTCGAGGCGCCTCGGGAGGGGAAGGCGACCACCCGGGTGAACTGGCTCGTCCGGCAGTTGAAGAACGCCCCGGATGGCGCCCGTGTCGAGGTGTTCGTCGCACACGCCCGCGGGTCGTCCGCCGCCGAGCTCCTCTCCGCCGTTCGGGAGAACCCGTCCACCCTGGCCGTCGACCCGAGCAAAGACATCCGCCTGTTCCGGGTCGCCACCACCGGGAACCTCGGGACGAAACGCGGACGCGGTCGCGGGTCGTTCATCGACTCCGTCCTCACGGGCGTCGACGGGTTCTACGGCGACATCCTTGGCTCTCTGCGCGCGTGGTCCGCTGCACCGCCGAAGCTCCGCCCCGTACACGCCGAACCGCCCGAGGTCGACGACTCCGTCCCGGCCGCCTTGGCCTCCACCGACTTCTCCTCCCAAGACGGCAGCCAGCCGGCCGGGGCCCACAAGGACGGAACCACTCCGAACGCGACCCTGGTGTCGGACGCAGCGCCCACCTCCGCGACTGAGGGCGTGACCTTCGACGGCGCCGTAGACACCTCAGATGAGAGTGGTGGGTCCGACGACCAAGCGGACAGTGCACGCGGGGCCGCCGTGGTGGGCTCATCAACCCCCGGGTGACAACGAAAGGTCTCGTGCATCCCGCCGGGTTCGGGATGTCAGGAGTCCTGGGTGTCGTTCCAGCGTCGCCAGACCACGGCGTGCCGTTCGCGGACGCACGGCTGCCGGACGTCGGGTGCGAGACACGTCGAGGTGCCAGATGGCAGTCCGTACACGGCGATACCGCGTGGCCGTCCTCGTAGAGGTAGTCGAACGGGAGGGCGGGGCGCTGGTCGTGTTCTCACGGGCCGTACGCGGTCAGCCAAGGTCACGACCAGCTGGAGTTGGCCGCGCCGTGCCGCCCGCACGGGTTGCACACCGGCCACGCACACGTCCGCACGTCGGGGGTACCGGCGCGGCCCTCACGGGTTCCGCTTCGCCTCGTGGGACGGACCACCGCTGTCCTCAAGGACCCCGCGGCTGAGGGTTCCGGTCGCACCGCCCCGGTCCGTCACAGGTGTGCGACGCCCCGCCTGGTGACCGGTCCTCGGCCCCGTCAAGATGCGGTCTGCCACCCACCGCTTCGCGGCAGCGCCGAGCGTGGTGGCGGGTAGGCGGTGGATGCTCACTTGCCGCTACTCGCCTTTCCTCCCTTGCGGCCGGCCTTCTTCTTCTGAGCGGTCGTACCGCCCTGCGAACTGTCGCCGCCGGACCCGCTCTTCTTCCCGCCTCGCGCAGATGCCCCGTCGGAGTTCGCGATCTTCGCGGCCCGCTCCTTCGACATGCCCTTGTCCTTGAGGGCCTCGTACTGCTTCTCGTTCTTCACGTTCGCTGACTTGCTCGGCATGGCGCTCTCCTCACGAATCGTGTGCCTGGTAGGTCACCGACCGCCTGGGCGCGCGCGGACGGTTCCTCGATGCGTTCGAGGCGGGCGACCTCGTCCCCGAGTGCGGTGCGGATCTCCCCGGACAGTGCTCCGGGTCGGGCGCCCGCGCGGGGTGGGCGCGGCTGGTTTCGTCGACGGGGAGGCATCCGCCCAGTTGATTGTGTGTAGAGGTCTACACGCTCGTGTGACGCGCAGCATCGGGGACGTCGAGTGCTCGGGACGGCCGCGCCCTCTGGGTCGGGCGCACGTTCGTCGGCGGCGGCGTCCGGCGCCGTTCGCGGCCTCGAGCCGGGCCACGGCGCGCCTGAGCCACCGCCGCGGGGGAGTCGCACGCCGAGCCGAACTCGTTGGCTGCATGCCACGATGACCACCTGCGGCACGCCAGCGCGTCGACTCGCGCTGGGGCGCGTAGCTCGACTCCGCGTCGCACTGCTCACGCGGTGTCGGATCACAGCCGCCCGGATCGGGTTGATCGCTTCCCGCGTGGGTACCCGGAGCCCGGCGTGACGCGACTTGGTTGCTTCCGCTGTGTGTGGTTCCGGTGACTGCGAAAGGGATTCCCATGAAGGCGCTGGCTTGGCACGGGAAACGTGACGTGCGCGTCGAGGAGGTTGCCGACCCCCGTATCGAGCAGCCGACAGATGCGATCGTTCGGGTGACCTCGACGGCGATCTGCGGCTCGGACCTACATCTCTACGAGGTGCTGGGGCCCTTCCTTACTCCCGGTGACATCCTCGGACACGAAACCATGGGCGTGGTCGAGGAGGTGGGTGCTGAGGTCACGCACATCAAGGCGGGGGACCGGGTCGTGATCCCGTTCAACATCTCGTGCGGGCACTGCTGGATGTGCAGGCGCGGACTGTTCGCCCAGTGTGAGACGACGCAGAACCGTGACACCGGCAAGGGTGCTTCGCTGTTCGGCTACACCGAGCTGTACGGGTCGGTGCCAGGAGGGCAGGCGGAGTACCTGCGCGTCCCTCAGGCTCAGTTCGGCCCGATCAAGGTCCCCGACGAGGGACCGGACGAGCAGTTCCTCTTCCTCTCCGACATCCTGCCGACCGCCTGGCAGGCCGTGCAGTTCGCGGACCTGTCCGAGGGCGACACCGTGGCAGTCCTGGGTCTCGGCCCGGTGGGTCAGTTCACCAGCCGCATCGCGCGCCACCGGGGAGCCGCCCGGGTCATTGCGGTCGACGACGTCCCGGAGCGACTCGCGATGGCTCGTCGCCACGGCATCGAGACGGTCGACTCCAGTGACGTCGACGACGTCTCCGCCATTCTCCTGGAGATGACCGGGGGTCGAGGACCGGACGGCGTAGTGGACGCGGTCGGCATGGAGGCGCACGACTCACCCGTCGGCAAGCTGGCCCACACGGCGGTCGGGGCCCTGCCGGACGTCGTGGCCAAGCCGCTCACCGACCGGATGGCGCTCGACCGGCTCGGTGCCCTTCGTACTGCTCTCAAGTCGGTGCGGCGCGGCGGGACCGTCTCGGTCAGCGGCGTGTACGGCGGCGAGGTCGACCCCCTGCCGATGATGGAGATGTTCGACCGCGGCATCACGATGCGCATGGGCCAGTGCCACGTGGAAGCGCTGGATCGACGACCTCATGCCGGTCGTCCTGGACGACACGGACCCCCTGGGCACCCTGGACATGACCACCCACCACCTGCCGCTCGACCAGGCACCGCACGGCTACGAGATCTTCCAGAAGAAGCAGGACGCCTGCATCAAGGTGGTGCTGAACCCGTGACCGACGGGTCCACGGTCACCACCGTCCTCGTCGTGGGGGCGACGTCCGGCATCGGCCGCGCCGTCGCCCACCAGCTGGCCGCCCGGGGCGGCCGGCTGGTGCTGGCCGCCCGGTCGCCGGAGACCTTGGAGCAGACCCGCCAGGAGTGCGTCAGCCGCGGCGCCGGCGACGTGCTGGTCGTCCCGACCGACGTGGGCGACCGCACCCAGGTCGAGCATCTTTTCCGGGCGGCGGTCGAGCGGTTCGGCCGGATCGACGGGGTGGTGCACGGGGCAGCGGTCATCGCCTACGGACGGTTCGAGGACGTGCCCCCAGAGGTGTTCGACCAGGTCATGACCACCAACCTGAGCGGGACCGCGAACGTCGCACGTGCCGCGTTGCAGCTCTTCGACGCGCAAGGCGGTGGGTCGCTGGTCGTGATCGGCTCCGTGCTGGCCAAGATCGCGACGCCGTACATGGCGACCTACTGCACCAGCAAGTGGGGCGTCCAGGGGCTCGTGCGGATCCTGCAGATCGAGGCGCGCAGCAAGCCGGGGGTGCAGGTCAGCCTGGTCTCTCCGGGCGGCGTGGACACGCCCATCTACGACCAGGCCGGCACGTACACCGGCCGGCATGGCAACCCGCCGCCTCCGGTCAGCGCGCCGGAGTCCGTGGCCGCCAAGGTGGTAGCGGCCCTGGACAAGCCAGGCCGGGACATCTCGGCTGGTCCGGTCAACTGGGTGATGGTCGCCGGTTTCCGCCTGCTGCCCGCGGTGTACGACGCCCTCGTCGGTCCGCTGATGCGGCGGCTCGGGCAGGGCAAGCCCGGTGTCGCGGCGACCCCCGGAAACGTCTTCGACGCAGTGCCTGACAAGGAAGCGGTGCACGGACGGTGGCCCCGCCTGCGGGGGTGACCCGGCGGCGACGTGCGGTCCCGTGGGCCGGGAGATCCGTGCATGGCGCCCCGGGGGAGGGGTAACTGGCGGGATGCCCTCCCCTTCGCGCCGCGGCGACGACACCTACGACGCCCTGGTGATCGGTGCGGGTCCCAACGGTCTGGTCGCTGCGAACCACCTGCTCGACCGTGGCTGGTCGGTCCTGGTGCTGGAGGAGCAGGCGACCCCCGGAGGAGCGGTCCGCAGCGACTCCGAGGTCGCGCCGGGGTTCGTGCACGACACGTTCAGCGCCTTCTACCCGCTGGCTGCGGCCTCGCCCTTCATCCGGGACTTCCACCTCGAGAAGCATGGTCTGCGATGGGTCCACGCTCCCGCGGTCGTTGGCCACCCGCGCGCCGACGGGTCCTGGGCCCTGCTGCACAGGAGCCGGCACGTCACGGCCGGGCTGATGGATCACCAGCACCCCGGCGACGGGGAGGCGTGGCTCCAGCTCTGCTCGCAGTGGGATCGCGTCGGTCACCACCTGGTGAGGGCCTTGCTGTCGCCGTTCCCGCCGGTCCGTGCCGGCCTTGGCCTGGCTACGCGGTTGCGCTCGGTCGGGGGCCTGGGCTTCGTGCAGACCCTGCTGTCCCCGGCCACCGAGCTGGGCCGTGACCGGTTCGGCGGCGAGTCGCCTCGGCTGCTCCTTGCCGGGAACGCCGGACATGCCGACATCCCGCTCGGCTCCGCCGGTTCGGGGCTGATGGGGCTGCTGCTCGTCATGCTGGGACAGACCGTGGGCTTCCCGGTCCCTGAGGGCGGCGCCGGCAGCTTCGCCCAGGCGCTCACCCGGCGGATCGAGTCGCTGGGCGGCCGCGTCCAGTGCTCCACTCCGGTGAGCGGCGTCAACGTGGACTCCGGGAGGGCGACCGGGGTCACGACACGGCACGGCGACCGCTTCTTCGCCCGGCACGCGGTGATCGCCGACGTGGTCGCCTCCAAGCTCTACGGCGACCTCATCCCTCGAGGCGAACTTCCGGCGCGCACGACGCGGGCGATGAAGCGGTTCCAGATCGACCCCTCGACGATCAAGGTCGACTGGGCCCTCGACGGCCCGGTCCCGTGGTCGACACGACCGCCGTACGACCCCGGCACCGTGCATATCGCGGACTCCGTGGACCAGATGGTCGAGGCGCTCGGACAGGTCTCCGCCAACGCCATCCCGGCACGGCCCTTCATGCTCACTGGGCAGATGACCACCGCCGACCCGACGCGTTCCCCGGCCGGGACCGAGTCGTTGTGGGCCTATACGCACGTGCCGCAGCACGCGACCCGTGACGCCGGGGCCGGCGACGTCCGGGGCACCTGGGACCGAGACGACCTGGAACGATTCGCAGACCGGATGCAGGCCAGGATGGAAAAGGCGGCACCCGGCTTCGGCACGCGGGTCAGCGCCCGGCGCATCCTCGGGCCGCACGAGATGGAGGCCAGGAACGCCAACCTGGTCGGCGGTGCGATCAACGGCGGCACCGCCCAGCTGCACCAGCAGCTCGTGTTCCGTCCGACCCCGGGCCTCGGCCGCGCCGAAACCTTCCTCCGCGGGCTGTACCTGGGCTCGTCGTCCGCGCATCCAGGCGGCGGCGTCCACGGAGCTCCCGGCATGAACGCAGCCCGAGCCGCGCTGGCGCACGCACGCGTGCGCCGATTCATCCGAGGCTGACGCTTTCCGGGGTCAGACGTGGATGCCCGCGTCCAGGCTGCGAGCGTTCGACCCTCGTTTACGCCCGCAGGCGGAGGGTACGGCGCCTGCCTGGACCGTGACCCGAGGAGCACCGATGAACCAGCCGGCACAGCAACAGGAAGTTCCGGGAACGCAACACGTCATGAACCCCGTGCCCGACTGCGGTGAGGCCAGCTATCAGGGTTCCGGGAAGCTCACCGACAGGGTCGCCGTCATCACCGGCGGTGACAGTGGGATCGGCCGGGCGGTGGCCATTGCGTACGCCCGGGAGGGCGCCGATGTGGTCATCAGCTACCTGTCGGAGGACGACGACGCCGACGACACCGCCCGCCTGGTCGCCGAGGCCGGACGGAAGGCTCTCGTCATCTCCGGGGACATCTCGCAGCCGGATCACTGCCGGGACATCGTGGCGCGAACCGTGCGCGAGTTCGGCCGGATCGACGTCCTGGTGAGCAACGCGGCCTACCAGATGAACCACACCGACATCCAGGACGTCACTGACGCCGAGTGGCAGCACACCTTCGCCACGAATGTGTCGGCGATGTTCTACCTGGTCAAGGCCGCGCTCCCGCACATGCGCCCGGGCTCGTCGATCATCGGGAGCACGTCGGTCAACTCGGACATGCCCTCACCAGATCTCGCGCCGTACGCGGCGACAAAGGCAGCCATCGCGAACTTCTGCGCCAGCCTCGCCCAGATGCTCGGCCCCCAGGGGATCCGGGTCAACAGCGTCGCCCCGGGTCCGATCTGGACGCCACTGATCCCGTCCACGATGCCACCGGAGAAGGTGGAGCAGTTCGGTGACGACACCCCGCTCGGCCGTCCGGGCCAACCCGCGGAGCTCGCGGGCGCCTACGTCCTTCTCGCCTCGGACGAGGGCAGCTACATGTCGGGGGCCCGGATCGCGGTGACGGGCGGCCGACCGATCCTCTAGGTGTCGTCACCAGGATGGGGTGCTGTTGACGGCATGAAGCTCCGGACACTGCTCGCTGGACTGAGCTCGACCCGAGGAGGGTCAGTCGGCGACCAGCAGTGCCTGAGGTGCTGCGGCCTTCATGCGGGTGGTGAGCCACTTCAGCTGGGCCTCGGTCGTGGCCGCGCTCCGGGTGACGGTGGCGTCCAGGTCGGTGTTGCGGTCACCCTTGGCGGCCTGCCCGACCATCGTCCAGGAGATGTCGAGGTTGGTGGCGAGCAGGTACAGGTCGTGCAGGTCGCGGAGCAGACCGAGCCCACCGGTCCGGGCCTCGGCGAGTCCATCGGCGTGCAAGCGCTCGGGTTCCCCGTCGGGGTGCGTGCCGTAGGTACGCACGAACGGGCTCATCCGCGCCTTCTGCTGGTCGCACTCGGCGGCGAAGCGGAGGCAGAGGGTGGCGACGTCCGGTTCGTCGCGATGCCCGTCCGCGACCTGTCGGTAGGAGGTCGCAAGGGTGCTGCAGCCGGTCTCGAGCAGACCGAGGTAGGTCGCGAGGTGCATCTCAGTCCTCCTCACGTGTGCGGGTAGGCGACTGGTCAACCCGGGTGATGCGGACGGCGCCGCTCTTGAAGGTGGGTTGTTTGGAGACCGGGTCCCACGCGGTCATCGTGAGTTCGTTCGCGGCGTGTGGCCGCTCGCTGGTCGACGGGTCAGCCGAGTCCTCAGCCACATCGTCCTTCGCGTCGGCGCCGTTGCTCGGGGAGGGGTCGAGGGTCCCGTAGTGGAAGGGGAGGAAGACAGAGCCGGGTTTCGTCCCGGTGCACCGCGCGGGCACCTCGACGTGTCCTCGGACGGACTCGACCCGGACCAGGTCCCCGTCCGCGATGTGGTGCTCGGCGGCGTCCTCGGGGGCGAGCTCGACCCACGCGTCTGGTGCCGCGGCGGCCAGCTCGGGGGCTCGGCCGGTTTTGGTGCGGGTGTGGAACTGGTAGACGGTCCGGCCGGTGTTCAGGTGCAGCGGGTAGCTTCCGTCCGGGTTCTCGGGTGGCGGTGTCCACGCGGCGGCCTTGAGCCGGGCGCGTCCGTCGTACCGAACCGCACGGTGTTCGACCGGGGTGACCGCAGCACCGGTGGCAAGGTCGTGCCCGTAGGTCTCGCAGTCGTCGTCGAACGTGTGGAACTGGTGGTCGGTGTAGATCCGTTCGGTGCCGTCCGGGTGCTCATCGTTGCACGGCCACTGGATGCCGCGGCCCCGGAGCTGGTCGTAGGTCATCGCGGAGTAGTCGCACGGCCGGCCGCGGGAGCAGTCCCGCCAACCGTCGAACGCTCCCTCGGCGGTATCCCAGGTCGGGAGCGGCTGCCCCGACCGGTTCCGGAACCCCATCCGGCGGGCGTACTCGACCCAGATGTCCAGGTCGCTGCGCGCCTGCCCAGGCGGCGCGACTGCCTGTTCGGACAGGTGCACGGTCCGATCGACGTTCGTGTACGTCCCGGTCTTCTCACCCCACAGCGCGGCCGGCAGCACGACGTCCGCGAACTCGGTCGTCTCGGTCCGGTAGGCATCGGTCACGACGAGGAACACGGAGTCCTGGGCGAGGATGCGCCGGATCCGGGCCAGGTCGGGCATCGACACGGCCGGGTTGGTGCCGGCCACCCAGAGGAACCCGATGGATCCTTGCTCGACGTACCGGAAGATCTGCATCGCATGGGTCGGTTCGGCCCAGTGCGGGATGACGGAGTCGTCAACGTCCCACAGGTCCGCCAGCTGCTGGACGTGCTGGGGGTTGTTCCAGTTCCGGAAGCCCGGCAGGTCCCCGTCCGCGCCGCACTCGCGGTTGTTCTGGGCGGTCGGCTGCCCATTCATCTGCAAGATGCCGGCCCCGGGTCGACCCAGCATGCCGCGGACCAGGTGCAGGTTGTTCACCGCGACGGACGCGGCCGTGGCCTGGTGCGCCTGGTAGAACCCCTGCAGGACGGTGGAGACCACCCGCTCGTGGGTGCCGAAGATCTCTGCGGCCGCCTGCAGGTCCCGGACGGTCACGTCGCAGAGGTCTGCGACGTGCTGCGGCGTGTAGGCCTCCACGGTCCGGGCGAGCTCGTCGAACCCGACGGTGTGCGCGTCGAGGTAGTCGTGGTCGATCCACCCGCGGGAGATGACCTCACGCAGCAGTCCGTTCACCAGGGCCAGGTTGGTGCCGGGCCGCACCGGCAGGTGCACGGTCGACGCCCGGGCGACCGCGGTGCGGCGCGGGTCGACGGTGACGTGCGCGGGCGGGTTCGGGCCGGCGAGCCGGTCCAGCATCCGCGCCCACAGCACCGTCTGTGTCTCGGCGACGTTGTGCCCGAAGTGGAACACCGCATCGCAGGAGTCCAGGTCGGTGTACGAGCCGGGCTGTCCGTCGGCTCCGAAGGTCTCCTTCAACGCGGCCGCAGCGGTCGCCGTGCACAGCCGGGTGTTGCCGTCCATGTGCGGGGTGCCCAGGCCCGCCTTCCCGATGACAGCCAGGGTGTAGTACTCCTCGAGCATCAGCTGCCCGGACGTGTAGAACCCGTGCGAGAGCGGTCCCTTCTCCTCCAGCAGCTGCCGGGACCGGTCGGTGATGAGCGTCATGGCCTCCTCCCAGCTCGCGGGTTGCAGGCGGCCGTTGCGGCGGATGAGGGGTTCGGTGAGTCGGTCCCGCAGCTGGCCCTGCCACCCGAACAGGCCCTTCGGTCCGAGCCGGCCGTGGTTCACCCGGTCCTCGGCTCGACCCCGCACCCCGACCATCGCACCGTCCCGGACCGCGATGTCGAGGCCGCAGCCGTTGCTGCACAGCAGGCACGCCGAGGGCACCCACCGGTCCACGTCGGCCGCTGTGGTGCCGTCCGGGAGGAACGTGTCGACCCGGCCCGGCCACACCTCACCCGCCCCGTACGGGGTCCGGGCTCCCCAGATGTCCTCGATGCGGTCCGGGTCGGGGGTCGCGCGGTCGATTTCCGTCATGTCAGTCCCATCTCCTCGTTCGTGTGGCCCAGGCGTCGGGGTGCCGCGTCGTCACCAGCTGGCCGGTGGCGCGCAGGACGCGCGGGCGGCCCGGTCGGGTCCGGCGAGGGCTGCCCGCCGGTCGGCGAGGAGTGGCGCGGGTGACCGGCTGGCTGTGCTCGGTCCGGGAGGGCAGCACCCAGGCCCGCGAGGAAGACCAGGGCACCGGTGACCAGCTCGTTCACGGTTCCTCTGGTGGTCGCATGCGACTCGAACACGGCAGCGGTCAGGAGTAGCAGTCCGCTGAGCACGGCGATGATGCTGGCCCGCGGGCTGCGAGTTGAGCAGAGGCGGAACCCGGCGAGCGTGACGACGATCGCGAACCCGGTGTCCCGCAGCGCGGTGTTCTGCCCGAGAAGATTGAACGGATACACCAGCACCCACTGGCCCACCTGCAGCCAGACGCCGAGAACGACCAGCACGAGCGCAGCCGGGAACCGCACCGACAGCGGGGACCCCTCCCGGTCCTGGAGGAGCGCCCGGGTGCCAGCCGCGACCTGGGCCGCTTCGGGACTGTGCCTCATGTCCTTCGCAGAGGTGCCCTCGTGCCGCGTCCCGGAGGCGGCGGCTGCCAGCTCTTGGCGAACGGCCTGGGTGGAGTGCGTGTCGTGCATGATGCCGCCGACGCGGCTCACCGCGCCTCCGGCGAGCAACAGACCGATGCCGGCCGTCCAGAGCCAGGGCGCGGAGGTGAGCATCCCGAGGGCCACCGCGACCATGCCGAGGACGATGACGGCGACCCCGGCCCACACGACGCGCGGGCGGACCGTGGCCGATCGCCCGGTTCCCGACGGGCTCGCGGGTGATGAGGAGGCCGCGGCAGGCAGTGCGGGGGTCCGCTGCAGAGCGTCCGGGTTGCGCCCCGGGACCGGTCGGCTCGGCGGCGATACCGCAGGAGGCGGAGCGGGGGGTGTACAGGGGAACGGTCTGGGTGTCATCGGGATCCCGGGAGACCTGCGGCTTGTCGCGCGCGTCTCCGGTCGGCTCACCCGGTGGCCGCGCGGGCGCGTCCGCGGCCTGGTCCAGTGCGGTCTCGGTGCTGTTCGGGCGGGTGCGCTTTCGGCGCTCGTGGATCTGGGCCGCGCTCACGTAGCCGACGGCCAGCGCGGCACTGGTCAGGGCGGGGCGCCGCAGCCAGGGCCACCGTCGGGCGACGACGAGCATGCTCAGCGCATGCAGCACGTCACCGGCCTGGGCGGCGGCGTGGACGGGGGAGCGACGAAAGAGCCGCATGAGGAGGACCTCGAGCAGCTGTCGTGCGCCCAGGACGCACAGCGCCCGGACCACGACCTTGTGCCGCTCGGTCGCGTTCCCGTCCGCGGGTGCGGCGGCTTGAGCCGCGCCCCGGCCGGGCCGCCGTCGCGACGAGCACGGCGCTGGTGCGCCGTACCAGGACGCCAGGCGACTGGGCCAGATGACGGTGAGAAGTCCGTGCGCCGCCCGGATGAGGATCAGTCGGTTCATCGCCAGTCTCCGTGCGAAGCAGTGAGGTGTCGGGCCGCGAGCAGCGCCGCGGCCGCTCCCGCGGCCAGGGCGCCGAGCAGGCCGTGGTGCTGGGAGGCCCACACCTGCGGGGACCGGGCCAGCGACTGTGAGTCGAAGGCACCGTGCGCACCGAAGTCGTGCCCGTGCGCCCCGTCGGCTGGCTGCCACAGGTTCACGGGCTGGTCCGGGTCCCGGGGCTGGTCGGTCTGCTGGCTCTTGAGGCCGGTCCGGGCCAGGTACCGGTCCAGCAGACCGGGTGCGACCGCGTTCACGATCAGGGTGGCCATCGTGGACGCGCCGACCCAGTACTCCCGACGCTTGGGATGGTCCGCGGCGTACACGACCGCTCGGGCCGCGACCTCGGGCTGGTAGATGGGTGGTACGGGCTGCGCGTGGTTCGGGAGCCGGGAGAGCACCCAGGAGAACTGCGGGGTGTTCACCGCGGGCATCTGGACCATCGTCACGTGCACGTTCGCCTTGTCGTGCATCAGCTCGGTCCGCAACGACTCGTGGAATCCCTGCAGCGCGTGCTTGGAGCCGCAGTACGCGCTCTGAAGCGGGATGCCGCGGTAGGCCAGCGTGGAGCCGACCTGCACGATGGTGCCGTGGTCGCGGGGCAGCATCCGGGCGAGAGCGGACCGGGTGCCGTTGACGTACCCGTGGTAGTTGACGTCGGTGACGCGCCGGTACTCCTCGGCCTTGATGTCGGTGAACCGGGCGAACACCGAGGTGAACGCCACGTTGACCCACACGTCGATGGGTCCGAGCTGGTCCTCCGCCTGGGTGGCGGCGGCCTCGACCTGGTCCGGGTCGGACACGTCGGTGACGATCTGCAACGCCTGGCCACCGGCGGCTTCGACGTCGGCGGCGGCCGCGCGGAGTCCGGTGGTTCCGCGGGCCAGCAGGGCGACCGCGGCCCCGCGGGTCCCGAAGGCGATGGCGGTCGCCCGTCCGATGCCGCCCGTGGCGCCGGTGACCACGACGACCTGCCGAGTGGGAACGCTCCGCGGGCGGTTGATGAGGTCGGGTTGATCGATGGCTCGGGTGCTTGACGTCATGGGGGCTCCTTAGTGGTCGGCGTGCTGGGCTCCAGCTGGTCAGTTGGTCGGTTGGCCGGACCGGAGGACGGCAGGTGTAGGAGGCGGCTGTTCGAGACAGCGGGAGGGTGGCGCCGCGCTCCTACGGCTGGCCTGGCGGTGGCCGGGCCGCGCTGGTAGCGGTCTCGCGGCGCACTGGACGACGCGTCCGGGCGCCGCGGTCCGACTGGTCGGGTGCGGCGGTCAGCGTGACCGCTGTTTCCATCAGGAGGGCGTGCACGAACGCCTGCGGCAGGTTGCCGCGCTGTTGACGTTGCACGACGTCGAACTCTTCGGTGAACAACCCCGGTGGACCGATCGCGGACCGGTTCCGCTCGAACCACCGGACCGCGGCGAGCGGGTCACCGATCTGGTGGGTGGCCAGCGCCATGTGGAAGCCGCTGAGCAGGAACGCGCCCTCCCAGTCGTTCAGCTGACCGGGCCCTTGCCGGAACCGGAACACGAACCCCTCGTCGGACAGCTCCGACTGGACGGCCCGCAGGGTGGCGCGGCTGCGCGGGTCCTCGGGCGAGACCGCTCCGCGGATGGCCGGCAGCAGGAGCGCGGCGTCGACCCGGTCATCGCGCGGTGCGCGCTGCCACCGACCGGTCGGATGCACGCTGGTCCGGGAGGTCTCCGCGACGATGACGTCGGCGAGCGCCGACCAGTCATGGGTCTCCGGGCCGGGCCACGCGGCAGCGTATGCGCGTAGCCCGGCAGCACAGGTCAGCCGCGAGTGCGCCCAGGGCTGGTTGTCCAGCTCCCAGATACCGGCGTCCGGCTCCCGCCAACGCTGCGCGATGGTTCGACCGGCGAGCAGCGCGGCATGGTGCTGGTCCGGTGTGCTGGCGCCGTGCCGGACGGCGGCCGCGAACAGGAGCAGCGCCTCGCCGAACGCGTCGAGCTGGAACTGGGCGTTCACGTGGTTGCCGACCTTGTCGGCTCCGCCCGGGTACCCGGGAAGGTCCACGGACGTTTCGTCGGGCACGGCGTCACCGGCGACGGTGTAGGCGGGTTTCAGATGCGGGCCGTCCTCGAGCAGCCGGGCGGTCACGAAGCCGAGGGCGCTGCCGATGAGGGGGTCGGCGTTCGCGACGATGGCGGCCTGCCCGGTGTAGCACTGGTCGCGTATCCAGGCGTACCGGTAGTCGTAGTTGCGGCCGGCCTCGGCGTGCTCGGGCAGCGCCATGGTGGCGGCGGCGACCATCCCGTTGTCCCGGCTGGTCAGACCGCGCAGGACGGCGTAGGAGTGCGTCACGTCGTCATCGGCCAAGGACGTCGCCAGCCGCGGGTGCTGGGCACGCCAGGCGGCCTCGGTCGCGTCCCAGGCAGCTTCCGGCTCGGGCAGCGCCCAGGGGAGCGGCTCGTCGGAGATCTCCAGGACCAGGTCGTGGCACTCGCCGGCTCGGATGTGCAGCTCCCCGACGATCGCGCTACCGGAACGCGAGAACCCGCCCCGATCCGGTCGTGGGTTGCCGGCGAGGTTGCCCGGTCCGGTCTGCCAGCGCACCCGCAGGTCGCCGGTCTCCCCGGTCCACAGACCGGCCTCGATCCGGTGCAGGGCGCTGGCGTGGCATCCGAACCCCGCGCGGGGGTCGAGCACCACGGTGACGCGGGCGTCCCCCTGCACGGCTTCGATGCGCCGCAGCAGCACGAGTCGGTGCGGGTCGCCGGGAAAGGCCAGCGCTTCGCGGCACTCGATGACCGCGTCGCCGGTCACCCAGCGGCTGCGCCAGATGAGGGAGCTGGGCTCGTAGTGCCCGCCCCACACGTACCGGGACCCGCTCGGGGTGACCGCGTAATGGCCGGCACCTCCGACCAGCGAGGAGAACACCGCGGGGCTGTGCCAACGCGGCGCGCACAGGAACGCGATGTCACCGCGAGGTCCGATCAGGGCGCCGCGTTCGCCATCCGCGACCAGGGCGTACTGGTTCAGGGTCTCGGGCGGGTACGGGGCGGTTTGGCTCACCTGCCCTCTCTACCCAAAACGTTTGCGTTGATGCAACCAATTTGGTTTTTCGGTCAGGTCATCCAGACCACCAGGTCGTCGGCGGCGTCCGGGTGGGCGTCGTGCTCGAGCTCGGTCGCGGCCGCGTTGAACGCCTCCAGGGCGTCGGTGAGCACGGCCCGCTTCCACGGGCTCATCCGCTCGACCACGGCGGCCAGCAGCTCCTGGCGGGTGCGCATCACGTCGTCGACGACGCGTCGGCCCCGCGCGGACAGCGTCAGCTCCACCTGCCGGCGGTCCTCGCTGCCCGGCGACCGGTGCACCAACCCGGCCTGGACCAGGCGCTCGCACGTGCGGCTGGCGTTCGAGGCGTTCACCCCGAGCCGTTCGGCGACCGCGGAGAGGTTCATCAGCCCCGCCACCGAGAGCATCACCAGGACGCGCAACTGCGGCACGGTCACGGTGGAGTCGACGGTGGCCAGCGATCGCACCACGGCCGCGGTGATGGTGCGGCTGGCCGCCATCAACGGATCCAGCGCAGCCTCGCTCGCCCGTGAGCGTCGAGGTTCATCCGTGGAACTGGTGTGCTGCAGGTCTTCGGAGTCTGACGGCATGGCCGAATGATACGACGCCGGAACGGTTGCGTAAACGCAATCAAAGCGGGTAAGAACGAAGTCCGACCGTCTGTCCGGAGGTTCGCCCAGTGTCACGCATCAGTCACCTGCCCCTTCCCTGCGGCACGGCCCCGACGAAGTCATCCGACCATCACCGCACACGCGCGGCCGGGGCCGCGGGCGCCGACCGCGCTCGCGGCACGAGTGGCTCCGACGGCGCGGGTGGGTCCCTCGGCGGCGATGACACCGGCGGGTCCGGCGTGGACGTCGCCGACCTGCAAGCGGCACTCGAACGGGTCGTGGACGGCGAGGTCCGGTTCGATGCCGGAAGCCGCGCCGCGTACTCCACGGACGCGTCCAACTTCCGGCAGGTGCCCATCGGTGTGGTCGTCCCGCGCACCGTGGAGACCGTTGTCGACGTGATGCGCGTCTGCCGCGACCACGCGGTGCCGGTGGTGTCCCGCGGCGGCGGCACGTCGCTCGCCGGGCAGTGCACGAACGTCGCCGTCGTCATCGATTTCTCCAAGTACTGCAACCACCTCCTCTCGGTCGACCCCGAGGCCCGCACCTGCCTGGTCGAACCCGGCATCGTCCTGGACGACCTGAACCGTCAGCTCGCGCCGCTCGGACTCCGGTACGGGCCAGAGCCGGCCACCCACATGAACTGCACGCTCGGCGGGATGATCGGGAACAACTCGTGCGGGGCGACCGCGCAACGCACCGGCAAGGTCGTCGACAACCTCGCCGGGCTCGAGGTGCTGCTCTACGACGGCACCAGGTTCACGTGCGGGCCGACCAGCGACTTGGAGTACCGGGTCATCGAGCGGCGCGGGGACCGGCGCGCGCACGTCTACCGGACGCTGCGACGGCTCCGCAAGGAGCATGGCGACCTGATCCGCGAGACCTACCCGGACATCCCGCGCCGGGTGTCCGGCTACAACCTCGACTCGCTGCTGCCCGAGCACGACTTCGACGTCGCCGGCTTCCTGGTCGGCAGCGAGGCCACCCTGGTCACCGTCCTGCGCGCCGAGCTCAAGCTCGTCCCGGTCGTCAAGGAGCGAACGCTGGTGGTCCTCGGGTTCCCCGACATCGCCGCCGCCGCGGACGCGGTCCCCGCCATCGTCGAGCACGACCCCATCGCCTTGGAGGGGGTCGACCACTACCTGATCCGGGACCAGCATCTGAAGGGCATGAACGCGTCGGCCCTCGAGGAGATGCCGCAGGGGACCGGGTTCCTGATGGTGCAGTTCGGCGGGGACACCACCGAGGAAGCCGACGCCGCCGCCCGCAAGATGCTGGCCGCGCTCGAGGACGGCCCACACGACCCGAGCGTGAAGGTGATGGACGACCCGACCCAGGAGGACGAGCTCTGGCTGGTCCGCGAGTCCGGGCTCGGCGCGACCGCGCACGTCCCGCACCGGCGCGACACGTTCGAGGGGTGGGAGGACTCCGCCGTGCCACCCGCACGACTGGGGGACTACCTGCGCGACCTGCGCGGCTTGTACGAGGAGTTCGGGTTCGCCAGCGACACCGGCCCCAGCCTGTACGGGCACTTCGGACAGGGCTGCGTGCACACCCGCATCCCGTTCGACCTGTACTCCGCCGAGGGGGGTCGCCACCTACCGACGGTTCATGGAACGCGCCGCGGACCTGGTGGTCGGCTACGGAGGGTCCCTGTCCGGGGAGCACGGCGACGGCCAGTCCCGTGGCGAGCTGCTGACCCGGATGTTCGGCGAGCGGGTCGTCGAGCTGTTCGGACAGGTCAAGGACCTGTTCGACCCAACCGACCGGATGAACCCCGGAAAAGTCGTCTACCCGGCCGCCCTCGACGAGCATCTCCGGCTCGGGAACACCTGGGCCCCGAGCAACCCCCAAGACCTGTTCTTCGGCTTCCCGAACGACGGCGGGTCGTTCGCTGAGGCCGCCAACCGGTGCGTGGGAGTGGGGAAGTGCCGACAAGACAGCCACACCGCCGGGGCGGTGATGTGCCCGTCGTACCAGGTCACCCGCGACGAGGAGCATTCCACCCGCGGCCGGGCCCGGCTGCTGTTCGAGATGCTGAACGGGCACGGGGACAGCCCGGTCACCGATGGCTGGCGTTCCACCGAAGTCAGGGACGCCCTCGACCTGTGTCTGGCGTGCAAAGGCTGCAAGCACGACTGTCCCGCCTCGGTGGACATGGCCACCTACAAGGCCGAGTTCCTCGCCCACCACTACAAGGGGCGGCTCCGGCCGCGCGCGGACTACGCCACCGGTTGGGCGCCGGTGCTCGCTCAGGTCGTCGCTCGGACCCACTCCGCGGCCGTCGTGAACGCGGTCGGCCACGCCCCCGGGCTGCACTGGCTCGCGACTCGATTGGCCGGGCTGGAGAACCGCGAGGTGCCCCTGTTCGCGTCCCAGACCCTGCAGCAGTGGTGGCAGGCACGAAACCACGACCCGGCCCGGCCGGCCGGACACCGGGGCACCGTTCTGCTGTGGCCCGACACGTTCACCAACGCGTTCGCGCCACACATCGGCCGGGCCGCCGTCGCGCTCCTCGAGGACGCCGGCTGGCAGGTGGAGATGCCCACCGAGCCGCTGTGCTGCGGCCTGACCTGGATCTCCACCGGACAGCTGTCCGTGGCGAAGAAGGTGCTCCAACGCACCATCGCCGCGCTGGCACCGCACGTGCGCGACGGCGGCTACGTCGTCGGTCTCGAACCGTCCTGCACGGCGGTGTTCCGCAGCGACGCCCCGGAGATGTTCCCCACCGACCAGGACGTGCACCGGCTGCGTGACCACACCGTCACCCTCGCCGAACTGCTTACCGAGCACACCCCCGGGTGGACCCCGCCGCCGGTAGCAGGCCAGGCACCTGGTCCGGTCCAGGCTCTGGCACAGGTGCACTGCCATCAGCATGCGGTCCTGGGCTGGGACGCCGACGAGCAACTGTTGAAGTCAGCCGGGGTCGACGTGGAGCACCTGGAGTCCGGCTGTTGCGGACTGGCCGGGAACTTCGGGTTCACCGCCGGGCACGGCGAGGTCAGCGAGGCGTTGGCCGAGCAGGTGTTGTTGCCTCGGCTGCGCGATGCGGATCCGGCGACCGTCGTCCTGGCCGACGGGTTCTCCTGCCGCACCCAGATTCATGATCTGGACTCCGGAGGCCGCCAGGCGGTGCACCTGGCAGAGCTCCTCGCGACCGGTCTGCCCACGTCGCACGAGTCCAGCGCTGGTGCGCCGCTGAGGACGACCGGTGGCCCACCGGTCGCACCGTCCCGCCTGGCCCGGGGGGTGCGCTGGGGGCTGCCGGCCTCACCGCGACCGGCACAGCAGTGCTCGCCGCGTGGACCGTGCGGGCCGCGGTGACACGCCTGGCCCGGCCCCGAGGACTCCCCCCTCACGTGACCAGCGCCCCATCTTCGAGAAGCGCCCAATGGAGAGAAGAGGAAGTGGAACCCATGGCATCACCCACGGTGGCTGACTATCTGCTGTCGCGGCTGCGCGACTGGAACGTCGAGCACGTCTTCGCCTACCCGGGCGACGGCATCAATGGGCTGCTCGGTGCGTTCGGACGTGCCGACAACCAGCCCCAGTTCGTCCAGTCCCGGCACGAGGAGATGAGCGCGTTCGAGGCGGTCGGGTACGCCAAGTTCAGCGGCAACGTCGGGGTGTGCGCCGCGACCTCGGGTCCCGGCGCCATCCATCTGCTGAACGGTCTCTACGACGCCAAGCTCGACCACGTCCCGGTCGTCGCGATCGTCGGACAGACGAACCGGTCCGCGATGGGCGGCAGCTACCAGCAAGAAGTGGACCTGCTCAGCCTGTTCAAGGACGTGGCCAGCGACTACGTGCAGATGGTGACCGTCCCCGAGCAGCTTCCCAACGTGCTGGACCGGGCGATCCGGACCGCGCTGACCCGGCGTGCCCCGACGGCGCTGATCATCCCCAACGACGTCCAGGAGCTCGAGTACACCCCGCCGGGGCACGCGTTCAAGATGGTGCCGTCCAGCCTCGGCATCGACTGGCCAAGCACCGTCCCCGACGACGCCGCCGTCCGCCGCGCCGCGGACCTGCTCAACACCGGCACCAAGGTCGCCGTACTCGTCGGGCAGGGCGCCCGCGGCGCCCGCGACGAGGTCGAGCAGGTCGCCGACCTGCTCGGCGCCGGTGTCGCAAAGGCCCTGCTCGGCAAGGACGCCCTGTCCGACGAGCTGCCCTACGTGACCGGCTCCATCGGGCTGCTCGGCACCCGACCGAGCTACGAGATGATGAACGACTGCGACACCCTGCTCACCATCGGGTCGAGCTTCCCCTACACCCAGTTCATGCCGCCGCTGGACCAGGCCCGCGCCGTCCAGATCGACATCGACGGAACCATGATCGGGATGCGGTACCCCTACGAGGTGAACCTCGTCGGTGACGCCACCACCACCCTGCAGGCCCTTATCCCGCTCCTGAACCGCAAGGACGACCGGACCTGGCAGGAGACCATCACCAAGAACGTGCACCGGTGGTGGCAGACCATGCACGCCGAAGCGCACGTGGAGGTCCCCGAAGGTCAGGTCAACCCGATGCGCCTGTTCTCCGAAGTCTCCCCGCTCCTCCCAGACGACGCGATCGTGGTCGCGGACAGCGGCTCGGCCGCGAACTGGTACGCGCGCCAGCTGAAGTTCCGCGGCGACATCCGCGGCAGCCTGTCCGGCACCCTGGCTACCATGGGCCCCGGAGTCCCCTACGGCATCGGCGCGAAGTTCGCCCACCCGAACCGGCCCGTCATCGTGTTCGAGGGCGACGGAGCCATGCAGATGAACGGTCTCGCCGAGCTCCTCACCATCAACCGGTACTGGCCCGAGTGGTCCGACCCACGGCTGGTCATCGCCGTGCTGCACAACAACGACCTGAACCAGGTCACCTGGGAGCTGCGAGCGATGGGCGGCTCACCGAAGTTCGTGGAGTCCCAGGCACTCCCGGAGGTCTCCTACGCCGGGTTCGCCGAGTCCATCGGACTGAACGCGGTCACGGTCACCGACCCCGACCAGCTCGAGACCGCGTGGCGCGACGCACTGCGTGCGGACCGACCCACGGTGCTGGACGTGCACACCGACCCGAACATCCCACCCATCCCCCCCGCACGCCACGTTCGAGCAGATGAAGGACGCCGCCGAAGCCCTCCTGAAGGGTGACCAGAACCGCTGGGCCATCCTCAAGGAGGGACTCAAGACCAAGGCGCAGGAGTTCCTGCCGCACACCGACCAGTGACCCCCTCTGCAGGCCTGCCCACACCCGCGCGTACCCCGGTTCATCGACCCGTTGCGACGGCCCCCGAACCCACCCTGGGCAGGTCACTGCGGCGCGTACCGGCCCGAGCCGCACGACTTCACGACACGGACGTACCCGTGCGCTCGCTGACCGTCAGCGTCTACACCATCCCGACCGACGCCCCCGAGGCCGACGGGACACTTGCCTGGGACTCGACCACCATGGTGCTGGTCGAAGCTGCGGCCGGGAACACCGTCGGCGTCGGGTGGACGTACGGGCCACCGGCCCTGGCCGACCTGGTCCGCGGCCGCCTGGCCGGGGTGGTGACCGGACGGAGCGCGCTCGACGTGACCGGCAGCAACCACGCAATGGCCGACAGCCTCCGCAACGACGGCCGACCCGGCGCCGGCGCGATGGCCCTGTCGGCCGTCGACCTGGCCCTGTGGGACCTGAAGTCACGGCTTCTCGAGCTCCCCCCTGCACCGACTCCTCGGACAGGTCCGCGCCACCGTCCCGCTCTACGGTAGTGGTGGGTTCACCACCTACACCGACCACCAGATGCGCGACCAGCTGGACGGCTGGGCAACGGCCGGCTTCACCGCGGTCAAGATCAAGGTCGGTGAGGACCACGGCGCCCGGCTGGCACGCGACACCTCACGCGTCCGCCAGGCCCGGGCCGCGCTCGGTCCGCACATCGACCTGTTCGTCGACGCCAACGGCGCCTACGGGGCCCAACAAGCCATCAACTGGTGGCGCAACCTACACGACTCGGGTGCTCAGGTGACCTGGTTCGAGGAACCGGTCTCCTCCGACGACCTCGCCGGCCTGGCCCGGGTCCGGGACGCAGTCGGTGCCGACGTCACGGCCGGAGAGTACGGCTACGACCTCACCTACTTCGGACGGATGCTCGCCGCCGAAGCAGTCGACTGCCTCCAGGTCGACGTCACCCGTTGTGGCGGCATCACCGAATGGCTCCGGATCGCGGCGGTCGCCGCAAGCCGGCACCTGGACGTGTCCGGTCACTGCGCACCGCACGCGCACGCCGCCGTCGCCGCCGCCACCCCCAACCTGCGCCACCTCGAGTGGTTCCACGACCACACCCGCATCGAGTCCCTGCTGTTCGACGGTGCCACCGAGGCCGTCAACGGGACGCTCACGCTCACCGACGCCCCGGGAAACGGCCTGACCCTGCGAAGACACCGCGCAGAACAGTTCCGAGTGTCCTGACCCGGCCGGGCCCCCTCCGAAAGCAGGGAGGGCGAAACACCAGCCAAAGCTTTGACGTGCCGATGACGGGGCGTACCGGGCGCCCCCCGGGGGGCGTAGTTCGACAGTTGGCGCAGTTGGGGGCCTGAACCGCTACGTGGGCGTGCCGTGGGCGGCGCCGGGACAGATTCGCCCGTGCAGGTCACCGGGGGGTTTGTCGGCGGCCATGTCGTCGGCGACACACCAGAATTCTTCCGACCAGTCGCCAGCGTGCTGGATCCCGCGCAGCACCGGCCAGCGTCGGCTGCCACTCATGGCGGCGACAGCCTGCCGTTGTGCGGCGTGGTCACCAGAGGCCCGTGCGGCGCCGTACTGGTCGATCCAGGCACACCCAACGCTCCCGGTGACGTGCGCGGCGAAGTGGTAGGGCTGCTGGTACGGCGGGACTGCGATCGTGGTGGCGTCGAACCCGTCTGGGGTCTCGACGCCGGACAGCAACAGAGTCACGGTCGCCGCAGCCTGATGGGGACGCACGACGTCGGCTGGCAGCCTCGCGTCGAACGCGCCGGTGTGGACCCGGCGCAGTTGGTCGAGCAGTTCGACAAACGCTGCGCGCTCCATGCCCTCGCCCCGAACCTCGAGGAAGGTCTCCCCGTGGACGGGCCCTATCACCGTGTGATCGCGGCGATGGTAGGCCCACATCTCAGTGGGCTCGCCGACCAGGGTGACCGCGGTCGCCGGGCTGATGTGTCGGCGGCTGGCGAGGTACCCGTCGAACCAGCGGTCCGGCCGCCAGTTGACGCGCAGCTCCCAGTCGTCCTTGCCGTAGCGGATCTTGCCGTTCGTGGGATCGCCGTCGACGTTGGTGACGCGCCATCCGGCAGCATCGAGGATGATGTACGGGCTCGGGTCGCTCATCGGTCCTCCGTCGCCTCACCGTGGGCTTCCGACACTACGGAACGCCGATCGCGACGCCAACCACGCGGCGGGCTGACAAGCCACGTCGAGCTGCAGTAGCCGGCCGCGTTCGCGGGCTAACCGAGCGGTGCTCACTCGGGTTCTTCGCGTCAGCCGGTACCCGGGACCACCGCGGCCGGCGAAAGCTTCGGTGACGTCAGCGGACCGTAACGACTCCTTCAGCTGCTCGAGCCCGGTCGTCGGTAGCGTCTGAGGTCGGGCAAGGAGGTCCGCATGATGCACATGCCGGTGGTCCTGGTGTTGATGATGGCGTTTCTGGTGGTCCTGGTCTTCGGCGGCCTGGTCGCCGTCCGGGTCCTCGGCGGGCGGACCGTCAACCGCGACCACCCGCACTAGCCACTTTCAGCGCGGGGGCGTCGCGTTGTCGGTCAGCATGCGCAGGGTCTGTTGCAGTGCGGTGAACTGGTCCTCGTCGAGGCCGAGGACCTCCTTGATGGCGCAGTGGATCCGCACCGAGTGACTGCGCAGGGCGTCGCCTTGCCGGGTCAGGCTGATCTCGACGAACCGCTCGTCCGCGCTCGATCGGTTCCGGGCGATCAGACCGTTGCCCTGCATGCGTCGCAGCAGTGGGGTCAGCGTTCCGTGGTCCAGACGCAGGGCATCCGCGAGCTCCCGGACGGTGCAGGTGCCTTCGTCCCAGAGCACGACCAGGACCAGGAACTGCGGGTAGGTCAGGCCCAGCTCTCCGAGGATCGGCCGGTACAGGTTCGTGACCGCCCGCGACGCGGCGTACAGGTCGAAGCACAGCTGGTCGGAGAGCGGTCTGATCTCGGGGGCTGCCATCGCTCCAGTCTGGCACGCCTTGGAATGGTTTGTGCCCTCGTTACTTGGGCACAAGGTACCTGCTTCGCCACTGTCCCGGCTCGAAAGAAGGATCCTCATGCCCACTCGCACCGCTCGCACGGCCTGGAACGGAACTCTGGAGGAGGGCAGCGGCGAGGTCGAGCTCAGCAGCTCTCGCGTCGGCACCTACGACGTGTCGTTCCCGAAGCGGGCGGCCGAGGAGGCCGACGGCACCACCAGCCCGGAAGAGCTGATCGCGGCGGCGCACTCGTCCTGCTACGCGATGCAGCTCTCGGCGGTCATCGCCGAGGCCGGTGGCACCCCGACTGCGCTGGACGTCAAGGCCGAGGTGTCGCTCGGCGCGGACCCGGACGGCGGCTTCCGGCTCACCGGGATCAAGTTGACCGTCCGTGGCGAGGTCGAGGGCGTCGACGCGGCGGGCTTCGAGACCGCGGCCCAGGCGGCCAAGGCGACCTGTCCGGTCAGCAAGGGCCTGACGGGCGTGGACATCACCCTCGACGCCGCACTCGAAGGCTGACTCCGCTGAACGATTCGCTCGAGACGCAGCTGTTGGCAGTTGGTGCCGGGGACGCGGCCGCGTTCGCCGCGATGTACGAGGCGACGGGCTCACGGGTCCACGCCCGGGTGCTGGGCGTGCTCGGGGACAGCCACCAGGCCCAGGAGGTGACCCAAGAGGTCTTCCTGGTGGTGTGGCAGACCGCGGGTCGTTTCGACCCCCTCCGGGGCTCGGGTCTCTCCTGGCTGTTGACGATCGCCCACCGCAAGGCCGTGGACCGGGTCCGGCACTCGGAGTCCTGGCGTCGACGGGACACTACTGCGGCCCAGCTGGGCCGTCGGGCGCCGTACGACCAGACCATCGAGTCAGCCATCGCGTCCCTCGACGCCCAGACCGTCCGCACCGCCCTGGGCACCCTGACCCCGCGGCAGCGGCAGGCGATCGAGCTCGCTTACTTCGGCGGCTACACGCACACCGAGGTCTCCAGCCTGCTCCAGGTCCCGCTCGGCACCGCCAAGGGCCGGATCCGTGACGGGTTGCTGAGGCTGCGCGACCTGATGTCGCCCGTCGTCACCGAGCCGGCGTAGGGATGCGACTCGCCCACCTCTGCGGCCAAAGACGTGGACTCGCGGGTCCATCCGTCACATCGGCGGTAGTCGGCCCCCGGGCCGGAGCGCTTGCATGCCCGAGACCCTTCTGCGCCCAGGACAGCTCGTGGATCCGGTCACCGCCATGGACATCGTGTTCCGTGACGACAGCGGCTCGGTCGTCAACGACGACAGCACCGGCACCCGCCTCGCCGTGCACCAGCGGCTCGAGAAACTGGGCCGAACACGTCGCAGGGCCCGTCCACCGGTGCGGCGCGTGTGGTCACGCTAAGCACGTGGCACGACCTCGTTGCTGTGCGCGCACCAGACCTGGTCGAACGGATGGTGATGCGGCCCGGAACGCCGGACGCCTAGCGGGTGCGGGCGTGGGCGAAGTTGTGGTGGACGGGAACGGACCCGCGCCCGGCTCCCGGCGTCATCACGCTCTGGGCCCGGTTAGGTAGACGGTGCGCCTCGACGCGGCCAAGGCGTATCTTCTGCCTGGGACGGCACCTGGTCACGGTCGTCTGCGGCAGTTCGTCGGACCTGGGGAGGGAGAACGCGCCGATGGGGCAGCACACGGGCCGGCACCCGAAGGACCGGTGGGCGGTGTGGCGCACCCTGGAAGGCCTAGCGCCGGTGCCGCAGACGGTACGGATGGTGCGCTCGTTCACCCGGGAGACGTTGCATCTGGCGGGCCGCGACGATGTCATCGACGACGTCACCTCAGTGGTCAGCGAGCTGGTCACGAACGCGGTGGTGCACGCCGGCACACCGGTCGACGTGGGTGTCGCGGCTGCCGCGGGAGTGGTCCGCGGCGAGATCGTGGACGGGAGCCCGCGGGCGCCACGGACGCGCGGCTACGACGACACGGCCGGCACCGGACGGGGGCTGCGTCTGGTGGCCGCGTTGACGAGCGACTGGGGGGTGGAGCTGCGCCCGGAAGGCAAGACCGTCTGGTTCGAGCTGCACGACGCGAGTTCACGAGCCGACCCACTGGTGCCAGTAGCCCCGGGAGGGCAAGTGGACGGCCACGGGCTTACGGTCCAGGACGTCTCAAGGGACGTGGACGCGTGGCTGGCCGACTTTGACGCCACCCACGCGTACCTGGTGGCCGGGGAGCGTGACGAGCCGGCGACCGAGCCAGCCAACTCGGCGCGTCCACCGGCCGAACCTCTAGCCGAACCATCGGCCGAACCATCGGCTGGACCGTCCGCTGGTACGGCTTTGGTGACACTGGTAAACGTGCCGGTGCTGCTGTTTTGGGCGTGGCGGCAGCACGCGGACGCGTTGCTGCGCGAGCACCTCCTGGTGACCGTCGAGGCCGGTTCGGAAGGGGACGCGGTCGCGGTGCACGCCGCCGCCAGTGATGCCCTCGCCCTGCTGGACGCCGCCGTTCCGCCCGCACCTTCCATGACCACACCGGGGGAGGCGCTCGCCGCGGCGACCGGCCCCAACGCGACCGCTGCCTTGGTGGAGCTCCGCGTCACGGCCGCTGAGCGCGCCCACTTCGTCGCGCTCGACGACGCCCTCGAGGACGCTCTCGCGATGGCCGACGAACAGGTGCTGTTGACCCCTCCGATCACCCCCGAACTGCGGTCTCTGCGCCGCTGGCTGTGCAGCCAGGTCCGCACCCAGCTCGAAGGTGCCACCGTCCGCGGATGGGACCCGGGTCGCCAGGTGTCCCCGACTGGCCGTCCTGTGGCCTGGGACGACACCCGCGTGACCGGTTCGACAGCGGCGGTGGTGGCCGCCGACGACCACGGGCGCCTTGTCGCCGCCAGCGCCTCCGCAGTCACCCTGCTCGGCTACCCCGACCGTGACGACCTCGTCGGACGACGCCTCGTCGACCTCATCCCGACCCGGTTCCACCAAGCGCACCTCGCCGGTCTGACCAGACACCTGCTCACCGGGAACGGTGCGCTGCTCGACACGACCGTGACCGTCCCGGTCACATGCGCCGACGGGCACGAGACGACCGTCGACCTGACCTTGCACGAGCAGCACACCACCGACGGCCATAGCGTCTTCCTCGCGCAGCTCGCGCCGACAAGCTGACCGGCCCAACACCTACACGTCCCACCCGTAGGACACCGGCACGGCGAGCTACACCTGCGATACCCACTGCACGGCGGTCACCGGCCTCAAGCAGACGGGCCAACGGTTCAACTTCCCCTGGTGATGCTCCGCACGGAGGAAGAGACCCGGAGCCGACCATGAACGACCGGCTGGACGCGAGCGTCGAACCGGGTGCCGCAGGCCAACCTCCGCCCGTCGGCCGCTACCGCTACGACGGACACACGTGGGCATGGTCCGAGGCCCGGGTTCATAGACTGCGGACATGGCCATGCAGCTGATCGGTGCCGGTCTACCCCGCACCGGCACTTCCTCGCTTCGCGAGGCTCTGCGGTACCTCTTGGACGCGCCCGTTTACCACATGAGCGAGGCCTTCGCGCACCCCGACCACGCGCGGACGTGGGTAGCCGCAATCGACGGAGCGCCGCCCATTTGGGGAGAGTTCCTGTCCGGGTACGCCGCCGGGGTAGACGCACCGTTCTCCAACTGCTGGCGCGACCTGGCCGCGGCATATCCGGACGCCCCGGTGCTGCTGTCGCACCGCGGCGATCCCGAGGTGTGGTACCGCAGCATGGAGGCGACCGTTCTTCCCCGCACGCGCGAGATGCTGGCGAAGGCCGACGACGATCCGATGGTGCCACTGTTCAGAGTCATCTTCCGTGGCCTCTTTACCGACATCGACGACCGGGACCAGGCTATCGCCGGCTACCAGCGGTGGCTGTGCGAGGTCCGCGCGGAGATCGCCCCGGAGCGGCTCGTGGAATGGCAGCCGCACGACGGCTGGGAGCCGATCTGTCGCGCCCTCGGAATTCCCATCCCGGACGGGCCCTTCCCTCACGAGAACAGCAAGGCCGCCTACGCCGCGCGCAAGGAGACCCGTTCCCGTCAGGATGAGGAACGGGTCGCGTCGGTGCGGTCATCGAGTCAGGACACGCCTGAGTAGGACGCGCGCGGCCTCCGCTGGTGCCGGCTCAAGCGCACATTCGTCGTTGCAGGCGAGGCGAGGAGTCGCGCCTGCACGGTTGACGGCAACGTCCGTCACCGCACGCGTTGTGGGGCAAGGTCAGAACACGCGTAGAGCTCTGAACGCGCCCCAGGACTGGCCGCGTCTGGGGGAGGGGATGCGCGCGCCGCCGCGCCGGGGGCGTGGTCAAGCGTCATGATGACGACGTGTCAGTCCCCTCCGCGACCCCTCACCCGCGTACCCGTGGCCGGTCGAGACCCGGAAGGCGTTTCGCGACCGCTTGGCTGGTCGCCGTGGTGGCAACTGTGCTGTCGGGATGTGCCGCATCGCCGGCACCCGCCGCCGCGATCGGGGACCAGTTCTACCGCGCCGTCGTGGGAGCCGACTGGCCGACCGCGTGTGCCCTGCTGGCGCCGGAGACGAAAGCATCACTGGAACAGACCGCCGGGAAGGCGTGCCCGGCGGCGCTCCAGGACGAGGAACTATCCGACCCGGGACCGGTCGGCCGGGCGGTCGAGTACGGGACGATGACCCAGGTCCGGTACGAGCAGGACACGGTCTTCCTGGCCCGGTTCCAGTCCGGGTGGAAGGTGATGGCGGCCGGCTGCTCACCCGTGCCGGGTCACCCGTACGACTGTCGAGTGCAGGGCGGCTGAGGTGCGCGCTGTGTTCGTGATCTACCTGGCGGTCATCTGGGTCGGTCTCGCGTACTTCCTGGCCCTCGCCCTGCGGCACGGATGAAAGGGGTATCGGATGCGGCGGTTGCGTGACCACACCCTGAGCCTCACCTTCGGAGGCCTGTTCCTAGCTGCGCTCGTCGGGCAGGCGTTCGCCGGCTGGGCTGCGTTCAACAGCGACCAGGTCGCCGCAGGACTAGGGCAGCTCCGGCTGGTCGAGTACCTGACGTCAGCGAACTTTGCGGTCGACGTGGCCGAGAACTGGCAGAGCGAGTACCTGCAGTTCCTGCTCTACATCCTGGGAACGGTCTGGTTGGTGCAACGCGGGTCACCGGAGTCCAAAGAGCTCGACAAGGCCGGCGTCGAAAGCGAGCGGGACCAGAAGGTCGGCCGCTACGCCGTAGGGGACTCACCGAGGTGGGCGAGGTCCGGGGGAGCCCGGACCGCGGTGTTCTCCTGGTCGCTGTCGCTGATGATGGGCAGCATCTTCTTGGCGTCGTGGGCCGTGCAGTCGGTCGCCGGCTGGGCGAGCTACAACGAGGAGCAGCTGGAACGGTTGCAGGACCCGTTGACGTGGGTCCAGTACGCGTTCGGGTCGGACTTCTGGTCCCGCACACTGCAGAACTGGCAGTCAGAGTTCCTGGCCGTCGGTTCGATGGCGGTGTTGAGCATCTACCTGCGCCAGCGCGGGTCACCGGAGTCCAAGCCGGTCGGGCAACCGCACACCAGCACCGGCGTCGAGGGCTGACACTTTCCGGCACCCGGAAGGACGGCCTCCGGTGGCCGCCCCAGGGCGCGTGGCCGTCGGGTACCCGCCGTCGGCGGCGGGCGGCGACCCGGAGAGCGACGGCTGCGTAAGCGCCGCCCATGGTGACGCTGCCCGATCAGACGTACCACCTGCCCACTCGGGCAGTGACATTTTGGAACCATCCATCGCCGAGGTCAAGGGCCCGATCGTCACGAACCCAGGGCGGGGCCGCCGGACGGGGCTGCCCTTGGAGGCGGTCACGAAGTAGAACGGTTTCGCGCATCGAATTCGTCACAGATGGGCACCGCCGCGGCATGACTGACCTCACCGCCCTCGTCCTCGTCTGCACCCTGAGCAAGTCACCGGCCGAGTCCAGCTCGGACCTCATCGGACGCCAAGTCCTCGCCGAGCTCGAGAAGCACGACGTGGCCGGAGAGCTGGTCCGGGTCGTCGACCATGACGTCCGGTTCGGGGTCAGCACCGACGAAGGTGACGGGGACGAGTGGCCGACCATCCGTGCCAAGCTTCTCGCCGCCGACATCCTCGTTATCGCCACCCCGATCTGGCTCGGGCAGCCGTCCTCGGTGACGAAGATGGTTCTCGAGCGGCTCGACGCCGAGCTCTCCGAGACCGACGACGAGGGGCGGTTGCTCACCTACGGGAAGGTCGCCGCGGTCGCGGTCGTCGGGAACGAGGACGGCGCCCACCACACGGTCGCCGAGTGCCTCCAGGCCTTGAACGACACCGGCTTCACGGTCGCCGCGAACGCTGGCACGTACTGGGTCGGGGAAGCGATGCAGTCGGTCGACTACAAGGACCACGACGTCAGCCCCGAGGCGACCACGGCGGCGAACAAGTCGGTCGCCGCGAACACCGCACACCTGGCCCGGTTGCTGAAGGCGAACCCGTACCCGCCCAGCTGACCAATCGAGCAGAGAGCTGGTCTGGTCGGGGGTAAGGACCAACGACGAGAGGAGCAGGCGCATGTGGACTCGAGTGCTGCGCGGGGCGGTGGCCGGTGCCGCCGGGACGACCGCGCTGAACGCTGCCACCTACCTGGACATGACACTGCGGGGGCGGCCGACGAGCAGCACCCCCGAGCTGACCGTGGAGAAGCTGTCGGACGCAACCGGCGTCGCCGTGCCCGGTGCGGACGACATCAGGTCGAATCGGGTCAACGGCATCAGTGCCCTCCTGGGCATCGCTACCGGCGTGGCCGTAGGGGCCGTCTTCGGACTGGTCGACGACACCTCGAACGGTGCCCTGGGGCGGCTCCCGACGATGACCGGTGGCCTGCTCATCGGCACGGTCGCGCTGGTGGGGGCGAACGGGCCGATGGTGGCGCTCGGTGTCAGTGACCCGCGCGACTGGGGTTTCGCCGACTGGGTCAGCGATGTCCTCCCACACCTCGCCTACGGTCTCGTCGCTGGGTTCACCTACCACGCACTCGGGTATCGAGAGGACGGCTGCCTGACCCGCCGGACGTCGCACACTGGGCTAGGCGGTTACCGCGCGACCGAGCTCACGGCTCCTCGGTGGTGGTCTGGGCGGTGGTGGTCGGGCCAGCCGGGGTTCCCTGCAGTGGGCGGGCGGCGCGGTGGCTTCTTACGAGGGCGACCTTTGTCCGAGTGTGGTGGGGGGCGGGGGACACGGCCGGTGTCCGCGGACGTTGCCTCGCAGCGTGCCCCGGAATGCCCGGCTCGCTGCGGTGGGGTCGAGGTTCAGCAGTGCGGCCCAGCGGGGTGACGCCTGTTCCAGCACGGCCGTCCCAACACGGGCAGGCTCTCTTCGACTACGACAGCGAGGACGACGCGGCCGAGGACGACGCGGCTGAATCGATGCACTGGGTCGCGGACCACCTCCGCCACCTCAGGGATTGACCCGCCGCGGTCCGCCCGGTGCAGACCACCAAAGTAGGCAACGGAAAGCAAAGGTTCCGTAAAGGATGCGGGGCGCCGCTAGGTCTGTCCCGCCGCACGGAGGAATGTGTCCCCACCACAACTGAACGGGGGGAAACATGAACAAGCTCATCTCCGCACTAGCCGGCGGGGCACTCCTTTGCTCCGCGCTGGTGACCTCATCCAGCGGGGCCGTGTCCGCCTCACCGACCTGCGCCCTCCCAGACGGGGCCGCGGAAGACGGCGGGGCAGTCCAGGTCCACACCCTTCCCGCACACGTGAACGTCAAGGCGTGCAACGCCGTCGACCGTGTCGTCTCGTTCGGCGGGAAACGGCTGCACATCCCGGCGCCCGGGTACGTCGTCGGCACCGAAGCGGTCACCGCCGGCGGCGGCGTCTCCGGGTTCACCGTCGGCACAGCGCCCGACGGCACCCTTGAGGTGTCCACCGACGAGATCCTCCCCTCCGCCGGCTCGAGCTCCGGCGGGCCGGCGGCCTGCGACGACTCCGCCTACACCACCAACGACGTCAAGCGCGACGCGCAGCTCGGCTGGTACCTCGGGGACGGCGCCCTCCCCTCGGGCATCTCCAGGGCGACCGCCTGGTCGACCATGAAGACCGCGGCCAACAAGATCGCGAACGCCAACGACTGCAACATGGCCGACGAGGTCAGCGCCGCGAACACTCCGATCGGCGACACGACCCTCGAGTCCGAGTTCGACGTGGCCGACGGCGGCTACACGTGCGAGTCGTACCTGTCCGCCGACGCGTACAACGTCGTCGACTTCGGCAACCTTGACGACCACGGCAACCCGCCGCTTGCGGCGACGTGCTGGTGGAGCATCTGGAGTACCGGACCGAACACTCTCAGGAACGCTGACATCCGGTTCAACGTCTCCGACTTCTACTTCACCACTACGCCCGACTCGTCCACCTGCTACAACCGCTACGACCTGCTCGGGGTCGGTGTACACGAGTTCGGACACGCGTTTGGAATGGGGCACGTGTCCGAGTCCACGCACGGCTACCTGACCATGAGCACGAACATGGACCCGTGCGCGTCCGGCGCCCGAACTCTCGGCCGCGGTGACATCCTCGGCCTTCGCAACCTGTACTAGCGACAAGCTGAACCTCCGACCCCGGCCAGTTGGTCCCATCGACGAACTGCGCTGGGGTCGGAGACGCATCGTGCCGCCCTGTCACGCGGTCGCCGGCGGGTCAGGGTCCGGCGACCTTGACGCTGTCCGCTACGTACTTTGCGCCGGCGCAGCGAAGTCGAACTTCCGCGGTCTTGCCCTTGTAGAGCAGGTCACGCATCCCGGCCAGGCCGGTTACGTCACCCTCAGCAGGGACTCGGAACCCAACCAGCACGGTCTGCCACCGTCCACCGGTCAACGCTCGATCCGAGCTGTACAGCGACGCGGTGAACGGCGCGGTCACGTCACCGTCAACCTTCGGGGCGCGCTTCGGGTGCACGTTGACGAGCTTCCCGGTCACCACCGACACCGAAGCTAGAGCACACGGCTGCTCACGACGTGAGTCGACGACGGCCGGTGGTAGCGACGTCCGCTCCTCGTTCACCCAGATCTTCCCGTTCGCGAGCACAGCGTCGTCCACGGACACACCGGGGACCTTGAAGGCGTCGACCGTGTAGTCCGGTTCCGGGGCGTTCGTCACCGTCGTCCCGTCCCGGCTGCTTCCGCCACCGTCAACGCAGCCGCCGGGCAACAGGGCCTTCCCGACCCGAGCGCCCGGCACCGGCTCCCGTAGCAGGTCCCCGGCCGACCGGTACTCGTGGCCGGCCACCCGCAACGAGCTCGGACACGACGCACCGCCACCCCCGCCGGTCCCACGGTCCGAACCGCCGACCGAGGTGAGTGCGTTGACGGCGACGACCGCGACTGCGGCTGCCGCAGCGGCACCCAGAAACACCGCCCCTGTGGTCGGGCGTCGAGTCCGACCGGTTGTCCCACTCGCGCCACCTGGGACGGTCCGGGCCAGCTGGCGAGCGGAGACCTCTACGTGCGTGGGCGCGTCCTGAGCCAGGTCGTTCAGGCCGCGGGTCAGAAGCGCGTCGAGCGCAGCGTCAGCGTCCTGCTGGGCTCGTCCGTTACTGGTCACCGGTCTCCTCCGTCCTCGGGCTCCAACAGCCCAGCGAGCTCCGAACGCAACGCCGCACGACCCCGGGCCAACAAGCTCCGGACGGTCGCCGGCCGGCAACCGAGAAGGTCCGCGATCTGCCGGTCGTCGCGGTCCTCGTAGTACCTCAAGACGATCGCGGCCCGCTGCCGCGCCGGCAGCACCCCTAGCGCCTGCCCGACCGCGTCGCGGACGTACGTGGCGTCGACCGGGTCCCGATCGTGCGGGTGGGTGTCGGCCAGCCCCGCGAGCCGAACCAGCGAGCGTCGACGTACAGCCGTGCGGCGCCACTCAGTCCGATGCAGGTTCACCAAAGCGCGGCGCGCATACACAGGCAGGTCCTCGATGTCCGCACTGCCGCGGCGACCCAGCTTCTCGAAGACCGCCTGGGTCAGGTCTTGGGCTGCGTCCCTGTCCCCGGTAAGCAGGTACGCGAACCTCAACAGGGCAGGGCCGTGCTCGTACGCCAGCCCTTCGAGATCAACGCCCATCACGCCCCCCGCCTCATCATCAGCACGACCATGCGTCCTCGACCGGCCAGACCGACGGTCCGGCTGGCCGCTCTGTGCCGAGTCATAACTCATGGTGACGCTCACACATGGAACACCATTGAGCACCGGCGCGTGTTGCAGTCGAACAGTAAAACGTTGAGCCGAAGCGGTGGTGGCGGTAGTCAACAGTGCGCTGGCTGAGCGAACTGGTGCGCTCCCGATAACGGCTGCCCTTCACCGCGGCGCCCATTCGGCGGGCCCGTTCATTGCTGGCGCAGGCGTAGCAGGGACGGACGGTTCGACGAACCGGTTCGATCAACCAGTTCGTCAGCGACGGGGTCGCACAGGGACCTAGGATTCGGCCGGGAGGCTGGTCACGACGGCGGTCCTCGAACCGTCTCGGCCCGTTGGACAACAAGGGGGACCCGTCACCGTGCGGAATGTTGCGTCACGCCTGCTCACCGCCGTACTGGTCACCGGCCTCGTCGCCACGGTGACGACCGCACCCGGCGTGGCCGCCCCCCGGCTCGTCTCGGCCGCTGTCGCGGAGCGCGCACCGGCAGGACTGGCCAGCCTACCCGACCGCGAACGTGATGTACGGCCCCACCATCTGTCCAGGTCTCTCTCAAAGCTCTGACTCGCTTCCAAGATCTAGCCCTCGGGGTGTAATGACTGTTTGTCGAGTCGTGCTGCTTGCGGACAAGGGCAACCACTAGCCGACGTGCCCTGACATCCGGGTGTTGTCTGCGGAGCCGATTGCCGTACGTCGCGTGGCTGGGGCTTCTCGATCGAAGTGGTCACCACGGTGTCGACCGTCCCTACCGCGGTCATGCGGGGTATATCGCGGGTTCGATGCGGCCTCGCCGATCCGCAAGAGCCGGCAGGGTACTGACCCACGACCGGCGGCAGCGCCCGGGCGTCCGGCACGCACCATGGTCTCCCGACGTCCTGGGCGGCAACGGTGAGATGGGGTCGTCAGCGGCCGGGACGGATTACCTTCAGGTACTGCGCAAGGTCAACAGCGCGGAGCCGGTGGCCGACGAGCAACTGGTTGACCGCCTGCTTGTCGTCCCAGCGAGCGCCGGCCAGCCCTGCGCCCAGGGCGATGAACGCGTCGCGCAGGTCCTTGAGGCCGTTCTCCGTCAGCGCCCGGGCGTCGGGTGCCGCGGTTGCGTCGTCGGCGAGGCTACGAGCCGGGTGCACCATGACCGGGGTGCCGACGGCGTCCGCACCGTACTTGTCGGTGAGCCACAGGACGGATCCGCTGAGCTGGTTCGCATCCCGCTTGTGGATCAGGTCCGTCGTGGCGCCGGTCTTGGCCTCGATCACCCAGAACCTCAGTCCGCCGAGGGCCCAGAGGACGTCGGGGCCAGCGCCCCACTCGTCCTCGGGACGCTGGGCGTTGAAACCGATGTGCAGCGCCAACTGTCGCAGGGCCTCCTCGGCCTCGTCCGTGCAGTCGGGGTCGAACGCCAGGTCGTCGGCGATGGCCTGGAACCCGAGTCGAAGCTCGCCTCCGGTGCGGTACCGGCCATCCAGGAAGTCCGCTGCCTGCTGGGCCTGGTCCTCAGAGCCGGACAGGCGTCGGTAGTCGAAGCCGGACAGTGGTCGCAACACCATGGTGTTCTTCCTGCGCGCCGCGCTGAGCACCTGCTGGGACTCCACCGGGTCGACCAGGTCCAGGTAGGCGGCCTTCTGCTCCAGGAGCCAGCCTTGCTCCCGGTCGGTGGGCAGGGTGGACACGGCCGCACTGATCAGCTCCGCCGCGGCGCGCGTGTCACCATCGGTGGCCGCCTCGAAGGCGCGCCTGCGGGCGACGGCGGTGTCGGACACGTGACCGGTGGGGGCGGGCACCGAGCGGAGCTTCGTCTTCGCCAGCTGCACCCAACCCGGGTCGCGGGTGAGTGCCTGCCTGGCCACCGCGATGATCGCGGACAGCTCGGAGCCGCCCATCCGACCGGCGACATCACGACTCAGCTCGAGCTGCGCCTGTGTGGCGGCGCTGAACCGTGCCCGGGTGCGGGGGTCGGCGACCAGCTGACTGAGCCGCGACCCGAGCAAGAAGACCACGCAGTGATCCTCGTTGGAACGCACCCCCCGGCCCATGCCCTGCTCGATGCGCTGCACTTGGCGGTCATCGGCGCCGGCCCGTCGCGCGATCTGCGCTTCGAGTCGCTCATCGCCGGTCTGGACCTCGGGAAGCCCGTCCACGACGAGGATGCGGCAGGCGTTCTCGGGTAGGTCGACGCCGTCGTACTTGTTGACCAGCACGACCAGACCAACGTGTCTCGCGCGGAGCTCCTCCACCGTCGCGGCCAGGTTGTCCGCGTTGATGACCCGAGGAGTCCACTCGTCCCACTCGGCGGCCGCCCGGTAGGACGGAACGAGGACGACCGTGTTGTAGGTCCTCGAGAGCTCGGCGATCTCGGCCCGGGTGTGGTCGACGATGATGCTGGGGTTGATCTCCTGGGGCGCCAGGATCATCCGCTCCCCGATGTCGCCCGCGGTCAACGGCGTGATGGGCCGGCGAACGCTGTCGGGGTCGGCGCCGAAATCGGTGACCAGCACGCTGTCGTCGGCCAGGGTGGCGGTGAGGTAGACGCGGTGGGCCGCCTCCACGAAACCGGTGATGTTGCGGACTGGCGGGACGGGCGGGGTGATCGTGAGTTCCCGCCCGGTGAAGACCGCGCGGCACAGCGGCAGCACGTCCTGGACCGCGGGAAGCGCGTAGCGGAGAGGCCCGCTGGACTCGTGCTGGTGCAGGATCGCGCGCGCTCGTTCGCACTTTTCACGCCATGCCCAGAACGGAACCCGGGCCAGAGCCGAGTGGGTGTGGGCCCGGATCTGGAGCAGGGAACTGGGGGAGTGCTCCTCGAGCTCGTCCTGGAAGAGCCTCAGCAGCGGGTCGAAGGCGGGATGAGCGGACGGCAGGGTGATGGAGAGCTGGGAGCGGCTGGTGGCGATGGCCGCATGTGCGTCGTCGATCACCACGGCCCCGATCGGTGCGGGGGCGCGGGTCGGACGGGTGGCGGCAAAGACGGAGCGGCCGTTGAACAGCTTGTCCGCGGTCACCACCGCGATCGCATCGCCGGAGAGGTAGCGGTGGTGGTCCGGGTCGTCGATCGTCTCGATGCCCAGGTGGGTCGCCTCCTCGCGCACCTGCTCGACCAGGTACCGGCTCGGGCACACGTAGAGGGCCGGGCGCACACCGGCGTTCAGATAGCTCTGCAGGATCACCAGACCGTCGATGGTCTTGCCACCGCCGGTGTTCACCTTGACCACGAGGTCGCGTTCGCCGCGCCGGGCGTCCCAGGCCGTGAGAACTTGGGCCTGGACGTCACGCAGATAGCCGTACCCCTGCGTCTTGCTGAGCGAAGCCCAGAGCTCTCGTGGTTCCGTGGGCGCGGCCTGGGCTTGTTGGGAGAGGAGTTGGTCGAAGTCCATGGGGCGGTCACGGCTCCAGTCACGGGATGGTCAGGTTGCCCGGAGTGGGCCGAAGGGCGTCAACGCTAGTCGGCGGACAGCCCGTTACCAAGACCATTTGCCCCGTTCCGTCGCGGCCCTGCGGGCCGGAAACGTTCCGGCGGCGGTCCGCTGTGGACGAGGAGCACCGGTGGGAGGCCGGTGGGGCGCCGGTCCGGACATTTCAGGGGTCAACGCAGACCGGGTACCGCGACCGGCGGGAGTGTCGGGGTCTTCTGAGATGCCGCACCCCAAGAGCCCGGCTCTTGGGGTGCGGCCACACCGGAGTTCAGGTTCGACGGAGGAGCAGGCCGTCGACGCGGACCGGGGCGGCGCTGGTGGTCCGGAGCGTCACCCTTCCGGTCCACACGGCCGTCTGCAGGGGGAGGTATCTCAGCTGCTTGGTCTGGGTGCGTGTGGAGGTCAGGCGGACGGTGCCGAGGTACCGGGTGCCGATGTAGACCTTGACCGATCCGCAGTTCCGGCAGGTCGTGGCCAGCACGCCGATCCGGCGGGCCTGCACCGAGGTCTTCGTGGCCAGGCTCACTCCCTTGCGAGCGGCGACTGTTTCGGTGCCCGCGAGCTGGGTGGAGCCGCGGGAGCGTCGCCACCCGGCTGAGGCGGTCAGCGACCGGTCGTCGAGCGGACGGCCGACGCACTGTTCGAGGTAGGACGAGTAGAGACCGGACTGGTCGCGGGCTCGCACCCGGACGCACGTCTCGGCGCCGAGGGCGAGCGGTGAGGACAGGTTCGACCGGATGTCGCTCGGCGCCCATCCGGCCGGGAGCCGGTAGCCGGTGAAGGTGGTCGTCGGTGTCGCGGTGCGCACGGAGACGTCGAAGAAGTCGGTGCCACTGCCGGCGTCGGTCGCGTTCCAGCTGAACGGGGCCCGCCCGGCGAGCGCGTCGGTGGCGGTCGGCGGGCGCAGCTGCAGAGCGGGGGCGACGGTGTCGGAGGAGACCACGAACGAGTTCGTCGTGGTCCGACCTGTCTCGTCGGTAACTCGGACGTACAGCGTGTGCCGGCCCTCGGGCAGCGCGGGCAGGCTGGCGGCGCCCAGGCAGCCGAACCACGCGCCGTCGTCGAGGCGGCACTCGGGGCGCAGGACGAAGTCCGGGGTCGCGCCGTAGTCACCGGCGACCACCGTGAACGACACCGGCCCGCGCAGGAACTGCGGCAGGCCACGCGCGTCTACCCACGGCGGGGTCTGGTCGCCGAGCAGTCCGGTGGGGTCGCCGGCGACGGCGAGGCGGCTGGTCAGGGTGGGGTCGTTCTCGCCGGTGCTGGTCCGGGTGACGGTCGTGAACAGGGTTCCGTACCGGCTGTAGGACGGCGCGGACAGGGCCCGGTCACGGTCCGGTGTGCTCAGCACCGTCGGGTTGGTCTGCCCGGCGGCGATCTGCATGACCTGCCCGGTGGAGGCGACGTAGGCGAGGTTGCCGTCCCGGGAGATCTCCGGGTCCGTCCCGCCGGCCGTCCCGGCGACCGCGGAAACTGTTCCGGTGTCCGGGTTGATCCGCAGCAGGGGCGCGCCGGTGGTCGAGGCGTCCTGGACGACGACGGCGGTTCCGTCCGCGGTCCAGGTGGGCGACGCTGCGTTGTCACGCAGCAGGGTGGGTGTGCCTCCGCCGGCTGGGATGGTCCATACGGACCGGTGTCCGGCGACGGTTTGGGTGAACGCGATCCGGTCGGCGCCGGGTGAGTAGTCCGCGTCGGTCTCCGCCCCGGTCATCGAGGTGAGCTGGCGGGTCGCGGGCTGGGACGGTGTGCCGCCCCACAGGTCGTACTCGCCGTCCGAGCCGTCCGGTCCGGTGCTCCGGGAAGCGACGAGGTGGCCTCCGCCCGGTGAGGTGGCCGGGTACCGGTAGTCGTGGTCGGGGTCTTGGGTCAGCGGCACCACGGGTGCGTACCAGGCCCAGAACGAGTCCGCGACCTGGAAGAGTCCGCGCGGGCTGCCCTTGGTCCGGCTGCCAGACACGATGACGGCCCGGTCGGAGGTGGCGAGGTCGGCGCTGTCGAGCACGGTCCACGGGCCGGTCCCGGCGGCGTTGGTCGCCCGGACCCGGTAGGTGTAGTAGGTGCCGGCGACGGTCGTCCGGTCGACGTACGACGGCCGCCAGTAGTCCTCGTCGGCCGGGACGGAGCCGACCGGCGCCCACGCGCCGCCGCGCGGCATCCGTTCGATGTCGTAGGAGGTGATGGTCTCGCCTCCGTCGTCGGCGGGCCGGTTCCAGTACGGCAGCATCGCCTCCACGCCGGGGACCGTCGTGCCGGACAACGGGCCGGGCGCGACGGTGCCGAACCCGTCCAGGAGGACGGTGACCGGCGCGAGGCTGCCGCCGTCGTCGCGGGCGACCACCTCGAGGGCGGCGGTACGGGTGCCGGCGGTGGTCGGGGTGAACCGGGTGGTGACCGGGCAGGTGGCACCCGGGGCCAGGGTGGTGTTGGCGCAGCCGTTCGTGACGACCGTCCAGTCCGTCGCGGCCGGACCTTGGGTGCTCGCCGCCGCCAGGGTCAGGGTCTCCGGGCCGGGGTTGTTGATGGTGACGGTGCGGGTCAACGGGGCCGCCGCGTACGTGCGCAGCGGCCCGACTGAGGCGGGGGTGGTCGTCGGGAGCGTCACCGCGGTGTCCGCGCCGAGCCGGACCTCCATGCGGACGACCTGCCCGTACTTGCAGCGACCCGTCCAGCTGGCGTCCAGCACGACGGGGTGAGCGGTGTCGTCGTAGAGCACGGACCGCACAGCGAGGACGCGGTCGACGAACCCGCCGCACGGTCCGCCGAAGTCGCTGAAGTACGCGTCGCCGCCCGCGTCCTTGCCGGAGAACCGGTAGGTGCCGGGGCCCGGGAGCGGGGACAGGTACAGCTGTGCCATGGTGCCGTCCGCGGTGGTCGCGGTCACGGCGGGGTAACCGCTCGCGGCGCTGGTGACGGTCGCGCCGTCGACCCCGTCGCGGACGGTCGCGGCCGACGGCGCGGTGGTGCTCGACCGGTATGCCATCAGCCGTTGAGCGCCCTGGACCGGCACGGAGGTCGGTCGGGTCGCTTCGGTCTGCGCTGCGGGGCCGTCCACGCCGTCACGGATGGGGGTGACCCGGTAGGTCACGTGCTCGCCGGGAGCGACGTCGTGGTCGCCGTAGGCGTAGTGCCAGGTGGAGAAGTTGCGCGGCAGCGTGACGAGCTCGGTCCACCCGCCGGCGTCGCGGTGCCGCTCCAGGCGGTAGCGGTCCGCTTCAGGCCGGGAGTCGTCCCACGAGACGCCGAGGCCGTTCGCGGTCGGGTAGGTGGCCAGCCCTGCCGGGGCGCCCTCCGCGAGAGCGGCCGAGACGAGCCGGGGGGCGGCCACACCTGGTGCGCTGGTCACCGTGGCGACGATGCCGGCGACCAGCACGGCGGTGAGCAGGCGTGACGCAACATTCCGCACGGTGACGGGTCCCCCTTGTTGTCCGACGGGCCGAGACGGTTCGAGGACCGCCGTCGTGACCAGCCTCCCGCCGAATCCTAGGTCCGGTGCCGACTCGTCGTTGAAGAACTGGTGGGCGAGTCGGTTCGTTGAGACTGTCCGTCCCTATTACGGCTGCGCCAGCAATGAGCGCGCCCGTCGACTGGGCCCCGCGAGGGAGGGCTGCCGTCGTCGGGACACGCCAGTCCGTATACCCGTCGCACCGGCCGACGTGGCGGCTATCCCTCGCGTTGACGCAGCGCACGCAGACTGCGGTCGCCTATGCTCGCTGGCGCGGACCTGGCGACTCGACGACACCGGCGAGGGTCTGGCCGCCAAGGGGGAGGTTCCGTGGAGCTCGAGCTGTCCGGCCAGGTCGCCGTCGTCACGGGTGCCAGCAAGGGGATTGGCCTTGCGGTGGTCACGGCGTTGGTCAACGAGGGGTTCACGTCGTGGCCGGGGCCCGGAGCGCGTCCGCCGAGATCGTCGCGCTCGTGGACGCGGGTTCGGTCACCTTCGTGGCAACGGATCTCGCTGCACCGGATGGCCCGGACCAGTTGGTGGCCGAGGCTCTGGAGCGGGGACGGCTGGACATCCTTGTGAACAACGTCGGAGCGGTCACGCCGCGGATGAACGGCTTCCTCGACGTCACCGACGAGGAGTGGTTCCGTTCGCTCACGCTCAACCTGATGGCGGCCGTGCGGACCACCCGCGCCGCACTCCCGATGATGCTCGAGGCCGGTCGCGGAAGCATCGTGATGACCAGCTCGGTCAACGCCTACCTTCCCAGCCCCGGCGTCATGGACTACAGCGCCGCGAAGGCCGCCCTCAGCAGCTTCAGCAAGGCACTGTCCATGGAGGTCGGGCCGCGCGGTGTGCGCGTGAACACGGTCAGTCCCGGCCCGGTCCACACCGACATGTGGCTCGGTACAGACGGCATTGCGCAGCGTGTCGCCCAGGTGACCGGGTCGACTCCGGAGGACGTGGCAGCGGGAACGGCGTCCGGGAGCGTGACCGGCCGGTTCTCCGATCCGGCCGAGGTCGCTGATGCGGTGCTGTTTCTCGCCAGCCGACGCTCGGGCAACACGACAGGGGCCAACCTCGTCATCGACGGAGGCATCATCCCCACTTTGTAACCTGCAGATCCGGTACCCGCCGGCACTGGAAATGCTGGACGTCGTGCGGTCCGTTACGTACGGTTCATGACGAACAGAACGGGGGACCCACCGTGATTCGCACGACTCGGCGTGCAGTAGCAGCGGCCACGGCGCTCATCGCCACCGCCACCACCTTGTCCGCGATGACGCGACCGGCCGAAGGAGCCACCGCCGACTGCACCCCGGCGGACCCGCCGCCCCGGGTGCTGTCGGTCCAATCCGACGACGTGACGCTCCTGCCGTCCTCGCGTGGCTTCACCGACCAGCCGGTGCACGTGACCGTGCAGAGCGCCTGCGGTGGCTCGTCGAGCTACCTGCAGCTCCGGTTCCGCCGCAGCGGTCAGGTCGGCGAGAAGGGGCGGGCCTGCGCGGTCAGCACGTCGTCTGACTACATCGACTCCGGTGCCGGGCCGGTCGCGACCAGCCAGCCGGACGTCTACGACCACCCGCTGAGCAAGCCGTGGTCGTTCGACGCGAACGACGACTACGGCACCCCGGCGACGACGAGTGCGTGTGCCGGGCCGTGGGACATCGTTGCGACCCCGTACAACACCTTCAAGATGGGCGACACCTCCACCACCACCAAGGGTGCACCGTTCACCGCGAAGGCCGTCTTCTCGTTCTTCCGCGGCTCCCGACTCACGACGAACGTTTCCCCCGAGCCGGTGCGCCGCGGCGCGACCGTGACCGTCAAGGGCCGCCTGACACGACAGGCGATGGCGCCGGACCGGCTCTCGACCGGCGCCCGGGACAAGTACATCGCCTTCGCTGGCGAGCCGGTCGGCCTGCAGCGACGGACCCTGTCCGGGACGTACAACAACATCCGGACGGTCCGCAGCAACCGGGACGGCTACCTCACCACCAAGCTGAAGGCGCTGCCCGAGGACCGCTGCTACCGCTGGGTCTACCGGGGCTCCGACACCACCCTGCGCGTCACAGCCGGCGGCGACTGCATCCACGTCCGCCGCTGACGGCACACCCATGTGCGAGAACATTGTCGCGTTGTCCGCTCATCGGCATGTCCGTACGCGTGGACAGCGATCAGGGATCCGGGACGGGTCTCTAGGCTGCAGTGATGGTCCTGCAACTCATCGGCAGTGGCTTGCCTCGCACTGGCACGTCCTCGCTCCGGGAGGCTCTGCGACACCTCCTGGGCGCGCCCGTCTACCACATGAGCGAGGCCTTCGCGCATCCCGATTGCCCATACCTGGGTGGCTGCCATGAAGGGGGACACACCCGACTGGGAGGACTTCCTGGCCGGGTACGCCGCCGGGGTTGACGCGCCGTTCTCGAACTGCTGGCGCGAGCTGTCCGCGGCATATCCGGATGCCCCGGTCTTGCTGTCGCGCCGTGCCGATCCCGAGGTGTGGCTCCGCAGCATGGAGGCGACGGTCCTGCCTCGCACTCGCGAGATTCTCGCGAAGGACGACCGCGATCCGATGGTTCCGTTGTTCCGGGTGATCTTCCGCGACCTGTTCACCGACATCGACGACGGGGATCAGGCCAAAGCCGGCTACCAGCGGCGGCTGGACGAGATCCGCGCCGAGATCGCCCCGGAGCGGCTCGTCGAGTGGCAGCCGGGAGACGGCTGGGAGCCCGTCTGTCACGCGCTCGGCGTGCCTGTCCCGGACCTGCCCTTTCCTCACGAGAGCAGCACCGCGGACTACCTGTCCCGCAAGGGAGCTCGTGCGCACAATGATGCGCAACGGGTAGCGTCCTTACGCTCATCGAACTAGCTCGCGCGCGAGCCGCTCGCAGGCGGCACCGTCTTCACCGCTCTCACCTCCGGCGGGACCAAGGTCGGCAACCACTACTGGAACCGCCTCCCCGACAACACCGAGGTCGACATGACCGCAGACCAGTTCCTGCCCGGCGAGGTCATCGCAAACGGCCGGGACGTCGCACGGCCACCTACGCACCACGCCGCCACCGCGAGCAGTACGAACTACTCCGCGACCGTGTGCTGCAAGGCACTCGCCGGCACGAGCGCCCAGACCGCCGCCAGGTAGCCGACGGTGTCGAACGCCGGCGGGACAACGTCCCGTCCGGCGTGCTCAACCGGACTAGCAGATGGTCGGGCCAAGGTCGCCGAAAAGCGGTCCGCCGACGCTCGTGCAAGGGTGTGGCCATGGCAGGTGAAGCGGCTCGGGGTCGTGAGGGCGTGCTTGAAACGGATCGTCTGCTGCTGCGGCCGTGGCGGGTAGACGAGGCCGGTATTCAGCGTGAGATGTGGGCTGAACGCGACCCGCGGGTGCCGCCGCACCGCCGCATCGACGCGGACGGACATCCCACGGTCGCAGATTTCGAGGAGGCGATCCGCGCCAACCAGCCGTCCTCGCTCGGGTTGCTGGCGGTCGAGCGGGAGGTCGAGGGCGACGCCATCGGGTACTGCGGCCTGGTCGACAGCGGACGAGGGACGCACGAGCCGGAACTGGCGTTCGAGTTCCTGCGTCGCTGCTGGGGGCAGGGATACGCAACCGAGGCGTCCTGGGCGGTGCTGGACTGGGCGAGAACGTCCGGGTACGAGCGACTGTGGGCATCCGTCTGGGACTGGAACACCGCCTCGCGCCGCGTGCTGGCGAAGATCGGGTTCACCGAGACCGACCGCGAGGAAGCGAACTACGGGACCAACCTGGTCACCACGAGACGGCTCTGACCCACGCCGTCTCATCGGGCGTGAGAACGGGTAGTCGGCCATCTGTACGCCGCCCTGCGCGCGGTCAGCATGTCGACCCGTTAGGCGCGTTCGCTCGTCAGTCGCTGGTGGGAGAGCTGGAACTCTTGCCCCACCCTCCCTGGCGAAGCTTGTCAACGAACAGCCGGCAGCCGTGCCCCTGCGCGCGCTCCGCGCGCAGCTCTGCACCGACGCACCTGGCACTCGATGTACCCGATGCTGCAAATCACGCGAGCGTGCAGACCTCTAGGGCAACTGGGACCGTTGGCTGCCCTGCGACGGCGCCCGGCTCCGGCGCACGAGATACGACTACCGCTCGACCCACACTTCCTGGACGTCGCCGAGTTCCATGCCCGTCGCACCGAAGGTCGTCGTGACGACCTTCCGTACGTGAGGCGTAGCGTTCGCGCTTCCAACGAAGCACATCGGAAACGAGGTCGCGCAGATTGGAACTTCGTCCTGAGCGAATTGGAAGCGCGGCCAAACGAAGTTCGTCTGACGCAGGGACGTAAGGGGTCGTGTAGACGACTCGGGATGCAGAAGCTTCAGGTCTGCTCATGGGATCGCGCACTGCGCGCTCAGCGGCTCAAGGCGTCTCAACGGCCCTGCAGGGTGCGAATGAGCTCGAGGAGGGCCTGGCCGGCCGGGAACATGACCTCGCTTCGCCGCGGGAGCGGCTGCGCGCGAAGGTCACCTCGAGCAGCTCGAGTGCGAGCAGCCGGTCGTCCTCAACGCGCTCGTCCCGAAGAGGGTCAGCCGTAGGGGCCAACGTGGTGGTCGTCCGGGTTGAGCTCGCCCGCCACACCGTTTGCCCAACGGGCCGGACGGCGCAAACAACACGTGGTCCGGTGGCCGTCGCGGGCCCCACCGTGCAGACGTGGCCCGTCGGCGGTCAGGCAGTCGATCGGACCGGGTGGCGCCAGCACGTCTGACCTGCCTCGGGGACCCGGTTCCGGCAGGGACCCTTGGGGGTGGGCTCCCCGCAGCGATGTACAAGCACCGGGGCCACGGTGCCGTTCGTGTCGCTGGAGTCCTCGGTAGTTGCCGGACCACGGGCGTCGGGCCGTTCCAGCAGCGGGGCCCGGGTACGTGGCCCTGCCTCCGCTCCGAACGACAGCAGCGTCAGCAGGTCGTCGGCCTGATACAACGGCGTCCTGCGGTATTTGCCCGTCGCGGGGGTGAGGACGTCGATGTTCTGCAGCTGATGGACGAGCTGCTGCGCGCGTCGCGGGGACACCTCGAGCTGTCCCGCCAGGAACGTCGTCGACACCACGGGGTTCTCGGCGACGACGTCGAGCGCACGGTGCAGCGACGCGTCGCCACGCACGCCGTCGAGCGCCCCTCGCCACCGATCGAGCAGGGCGATGGCGGCGTCAGCGAACGTCCCCGCGGCCACGGTGGCCGACTCGACGTAGGCCAGGAACCGGCTGACGTAGTCGTTCAGCGCCGCTAGGCGGTCGTCTCCGGTGTACCGGTACTGGGTCAGTGCCTCGACGTATCCGGGCACGTCGTTTCGCAAGGCCGTGGAGAGTGGGATGACGCCGTCGTCGATGAGGCCGGCGCGCCTGAGGACGCCGTGGACCAGCGCTCGTCCGACGCGACCGTTGCCGTCCTCGAATGGGTGGATCGTCTCGAACTGCGCGTGGACGACCGCGGCCAGAACCAGCGGTAGGTCACCTGAGGTGTTCGCGTAGGTGAGCAGATCCTCCACGTAGGCGTGCACGGCGGCCCCGGGGGGTGCCGCGTAGTCGGCGTTGAGCTTGTTGGTGCCCCCCGATCCAGACCTGCTCGCGGCGATAGCCCTCCTGGTGCCACGGGAGGAGCGTCTGGTGGATGGTCCACAAGTGCTCGTGCTTCCACTGGCCGGCGCCCAGTACGTCGATCGCATCTTTCATCGCGGCGACGTTCCGCACGATCTGGCTGGCGGCGTGCGGCGCTGCCTCCGCGTAGACCTGCGCCACCGCGACGTCTCGAGGAGTCGCACGGATGCCCTCGATCCACGACGACGAGATCGACTCGGAGCGCAGCGCGGTCGAGTACAGCGCCGGCAGCGGGTTCGCCCGCAGACGACCGCCGAGGCGAGCAACCGCCGTCGAGACCTCCGCTGCCTGCTCCAACGTGGCTCCCGACAGCGCGTTCGACACGTCCGCGAGCAGGTCCGGGTGGTACCGCAGGTAGCTGCCGCCCTGCCGCTCGGCACGGCTCAGGCCAGCGAAGTCGGCTGCGACTTGCACCCTCTCCCAGTGAGCCACGGTAACCACCATCCTTATCCGCGAACAATCATACTATGATTGTTCGCGAACGTGTAACGCTGGCAACCAGCCCCCGCGCCCTCAAGGTTCTGGACTCCGAGCGCTACCACCAGGTCCTCATCGACCTCGACCGGCTCGTGACCGCACCACCGTGGACACGCAAGGCGGCCCGACCAGCGGCCAAGGTTCTGCCCCAGCGGGCCGCGCGGGCATACGCCCGGCTGGAGCAGCTGGTGTCCGCTGTGCACGGTGCCCCCGACACCGCCGAGCGCGACGAACACCTGCACGAAGCCCGCAAGGCCGCCAAGAAGGCCCGCTACGCCGGCGAGACCATGGTCGAGTTCTTCGGCAAGCCCGCCGATCGGTTCGCCCAGGCGATGGAGAACGTGCAGGAAGAACTGGGCGAGCACCAAGACAGCGTCGTGATGCGCACCCGGCTCGAGCAGCTGGCGCGCGAAGAGCCCTCTCCCGCCGCGGCGTTCGCCTACGGCCGCCTGCACGCCCAGGAGGAGCAGCGCGGCCAGCTCGCCGTCGACCGTTTCGAGACCGTCTGGCGCAAGGCCTCCAAGAAGTCCCTGCGCTCCTGGATGAACTGACAAACCGAGCGGCGGGCGCCAGACAGGCGGCCGCGCACACTCCGTCCAGTCGCGCCCTCGAATGGGATCGACGAGACGGCTGACCTCTGGGCCGGCCATGTCGGTCGAGGGCCCGGGTGGTGGCGTCCCTCGGGATGAGGGCGGACGATGGAGGCAGACCACGGCTGCGGTCTCGAACGGGGGTGTGTGAGCGGTGGCACGAGTCGCGACATGGAACCTGGAGAACCTGTTCCGGCCCGGTGGCGGGTCCGGTGCCCCGACGACCACGGCCGCGTACGACGCGAAGCTGACCGCGTTGGCCGGCACCATCGGACGGCTCGACGCGGACGTGCTCGCGGTACAGGAGGTCGGTGACCCGGCCGCCCTCCAAGACCTGGTCGACCTGCTGCCCGGCAGCTGGCACGGCGGGGTCGCGGACCCCGACGGCCGCGGGATCCGGGTCGGGGTGATCTCCAAGCTGCCGCTGACATCGCTAGAGCAGGTTCGGACGTTCGCGGCCAAGCTCGCCCCGGTGCAGGTCGACGACACCGGGAAGACCATCACCCAGCTCGGCCGGCCGGCGCTGCGCGCCCGGGTCCAGGCCGGCGGGGTCGACATCGACGTGGTCTCGGTGCACCTGAAGTCGAAACTGCTCTCCTTCCCCGGTGACCGGTTCAGCCCGCACGACGAGGACGAACGCGCCCGGTACGCGGTCTACGCGCTACACCGACGGTCCGCCGAGGCCGCCGGGGTCCGCTCCTACGTGACCGGGCTCCTTGATGGCCAGGGCCTGGACCGGGCGGTCGTGGTGGCCGGCGACCTGAACGACGAGCCGGAAGCAGCGACCACCCAGGTTCTGCTCGGACCACCCGGCTCGGAGTGGGGCACACCGGGCTACGAACGACCGGACGCCGGGGACCGGGCCCGGCTGTGGAACCTGGCCATGCGGATCGACGCGACACAGCGATACTCGCGCAAGTACCGCGGCCGGTTGGAACTGATCGACCACCTGATGGTCAGCGACGCGCTCCGGGGCAAGGTCACCGCGGTGACGGCAGGCGACCCGGACCCGGCCGCGCCAGCGTCAGGGGCCCACCCGACCGGAGGGGATGTGCCGTCGGTGACGGACAACCCCCACGAACGCACGGATGCTCCCGGGTCCGACCACCGGCCGGTGATGCTCACCCTGGACTTGTGAGCCTCACGCCGCCCCTGAAAGATCCGGGACGCTGTCCGTAGCCCATCCGGCACCTGCCCCTGCCGATCTGCAGGATGCCGGAACCCGTCGAGGCCGATCGCAACACGAGCCCTCCACAAGTGGCGAAGAAGGCCACGACCCCGGTCGGCGCCGGCTCTACCTTCAACATCATGGACCAGACGCCACCGCCACCGGTCGACGGCATCAGCGGGGCAGAGGCCGCCGACATCCTCGGCATCGCCGAGCTCAGCGTCTCCCGCCTCGTCCACAGCGGCGTCCTCCGCAAGGCTGTTCGTGGCCAACGTCACGGTCTCGAGCGCGCCGAGGTTGAACGACTCGCCCTCGAACGGTGGAGGCCGGGCAGACCGTACTGGGTCACGGCCTTAGACGCCGCCGACATCCTCGGTGTGACCCGCCGACGGGTTACCCAGCTCGCCGAGCGCGGGTTCCTACCCGCCGTTCAACACGAGGGCCGCTGGCTCTTCCGCCGACACCAGGTCGAGGTCGTCGCGAACGCCCGCGAAGCCCGCAAGCTCCGCGGCACCCTTGGCACCGGCACATGACCCACCTCACCACCGCCCGCGGGGAACGGGACGTCCAGCGGCCGCTGGACCTGCCGGCGCCACGCCGCCGTCTTGTCGGACCGGGACGGCATGATGGCGCCATGACGTGGGTGCATCCGGCCGTCAGCGACGACGACCAGCGGGCGGCGTACACCGGCGCATACGACCTGGCGGACTGGTTTGACTGGGTCCCGTTCAAGCTCGCCCGCACCAGCGCGCCCCGGGAACCAGGCGCATACCTGTTCGGCGAACCAGCCAGCGGCGTCTTCTGGTACGCCGGGTGGGCGGCGAACGCGGCGGCGGTGCTCGCCCGCCGAGCTCGCACTAGCGTCCATCGGTCTACTGGACCGGCAGCGGCGCAGCCACGGGCTCGGCGAAGCAGCCCCGGACCGGGCCCTCGCGGACCCCTGATGTCGCCACGGGTCGGCAGGGATCGAGCCAGCGCTGCTGTGCTCCTCCAGCGGCCCGTGCGGGTCGCGGGTCCGGTTCGCCGGCTGGCGATTGACCTGCGCTGCCTCGTGACTGGGACGTGGGCCGTCCGCTCTCCTCGGCGCCGGCATTGCCCAGGTAGTCGAACTCGCGGGTGCGGAGACCGCTGGGACGGAACTCGCGAGTCGCCTTGAGCGCATGTTCTGTCGGCGCTCTCCGATACGCTTCGTACAGACGTTCGATCATGCGCACGCGAGCGCGCACACCTGACTGAGGGGGACCCGCGGTGACGCAGCTGGCCAGCTACTTCACGGAGGCGCTGAGCAACATCGAGCCGGGTGACGACGCCAGGAACGCGAAGTCCGCTCACGAGGAGGTGCGTGCGACCCTGCTGAAGTCCACGGACCTGACCGACTTGGGGATCGACCCTGTGCTGATTGGCTCCTACAAGCGGCACGTCTCGATCCGCCGGGTGAAGGACGTCGACGTCTTCGGCAGGTTGAAAGATGCCGACTCGGACCTGGCGCCCGGTGCGGCGCTCGACCTCTTCGAGAAGGCGCTCGAGGTGGATTTCGCCGGCCGCATCGAACCCCAGGCCCGATCGTTCAAGATCGACTTCCCCGACGAAGAGCTCACCGTCGACGTTGTCCCGGCCCGTCCGTCGGGCAACCACTGGGAGATTCCGAAGAAGGAAGCCCAGGACAAGAGGGCCGGCTGGCTGGCCACGAACCCGCTTCAGTTCAACGAGCTGACCACCGCGGCCAACGCCGAGTTCCTGCTGAACGACAAGGGAATTTACGTCCCGACCGTGGAAGCTCGTGCGTCAGGTGCGCCGCAACTACCTGCGCGACGCACATCCCGGCGGCTTCTTCTTCGAGGTGATGACCTATTGGGCGTTTGTCGACGGCGCCCCGAAGGAGACCAGCCAGGCCGCATACCTGGTGTTCGCTCTCGAGCAGATCGTCGAGACACTCGTCCAGGTGGCGGAGAACGGCCTGGCCGACCCCACCTTGCCGGACAAGATCATCAGCACGCGCGCCGACGCCGCCGATCTGGAGCACGCGACGGCCCGGCTCACGGAGGCCCGCGACCTGGCCGCCGAGGCGTTGCGCGATGAGGACGACTGCGCCTCTGCGCTCAAGTGGCAGGAGCTGCTCGGCCTGACGACCGAGGACGAGGAGGTCTTTCCCCTCCCGGAGTACTGCAACCCGGACGGGTCGACCAAGAAGTCGGATGCGCTGCCGGGGGCGTTGGTCTCGCCCGCGGGGACCGGCCGCTACGCCTGATCGTGACCTTTCAGTTGCCGGGAGACATCGCCCTGCTCCGCGCTGGCCTGCGGCAGGGTCTGGCTGGACTGGGTTTCGCCGATGACGGCGTGCTGCTGCGTGGCCCCGTGAACTGGAGCGTCCGGGACGGAGAGCCAGCGGTCGCCACCGTCGACATCGAGCTCGATGAACGTTTCCCGTTCGCTCCACCGGTCCTCCGCGTACACGACGTTGGGGCGGATGTCCCTCTCACCTGGCACATCGAGCCCGGCGGGGCGCTGTGCCTGTGGGACCGCGCCGACTCGACGCCCGCGGATTGGAGCACTGCCCGCGCGGTCGTGGCACGGGTTCAAGGCTGGCTGGAGAAGACGGCGGCCGGATGGCCAGACGACAACGACTGCGATCTGGAGCGTTACATCCCCGGCACCCAAGACCCGGTCCTGGTGCTCTGCGATCTCGTGGAGCTCGGCGACGTCACTGGCTGCGTACAGGTGCTGCCCACCGGCCGCGGAGTGGTGCGCGTCAGCCCGGAGCAGCGCCCGGTCCCCCCCGAAGACCCGCAAGGGGCGCCGGCGACCGAGGAGCGGGAGCCTGGGGTGGGTCGCGAATGTGGGTGAGCTCGCGCAGCCGATCGTCGGGTGGACCGACGTGGCCGCCCTTCTCGATCCAGTGGACACCATCGCGCTCCTCCGTCTGGTGCATGAACACGGTCTGCGGCACCTGCTGCTGCGCTACACGCGATCAGGTACCCCGGGAACTCTGGCCCTCGTGCTCGAGGCAGCGGGGAACGCCCCAGGAGCCCGGCAGGCAAGCCCACGGGTGCGAAGTTCGCCGACGGCCGACACCAGCGTGGCCGCGCGAAGACTTCGATCCGGCGTGGGCGCGCCTGAACTCGCGTCATTTCGAGTCGCCATCGTCGGATGCGGTGCGGTGGGGTCCGCCATGGTGGACCTGCTCTTCCGCAACGGCGTGACCCGGCAGATCCTTCTCGACCCCGACCGGCTGCGACCGGGCAACGTGATCCGGCACCTCGCGGACGACCGCCACGTGGGTCTGCACAAGGTCCACGCAACCCGCCAACGACTGGGGGAGGTCGGCCTGGTCGTCGATGACGTCGACGCCCGGGTGGACGCCATCGGCAGCCCCGGTTCCGCGCTCCTGCTGATGGACGAGGTCGACGCAGTGGTCGATGCGACCGGCGACGAATGGACCACCGCGCTGCTCCGCTGGGCGGCAGAGTCGACCCAGACCACCGTCGTGTCCGCCGCCGTACAAAGGGAAGGTGGGATCGCCCGCGCTGATCGTTTCCCCGCGCCCGTCGGCGACTACCTTCCCTCGGTACCTCTCCGCACCGATCTTCCGGCTCCCGGGCGTGAACATGGATGCGGCGACGCCGTGTCGAACACGCCACCCTCCGCGGTCGTCGCCGCCGCCACTCTGGGGGTGGAGCTCCTGCTGGCCGGGCTCTCCGGCGTTTCGGCGACGCCGGCCTCGCTTCTGCGGGTGCTGCAACCGCAACCCGATGCGCCCTACGACCGCCTGACGATGCTCACCTCGCCGCCAGCCGCACAGGACCCTCCGGTGACGGGTGCACCTCGGTGAGGACCAGTCATGGCTGACCGCGGAGCGGCCGGCGGCCCCTTGCGCGTCGCGATCACGGGTCCGGCCCTGAGCGAGATGCGCGACCAGGATCGGGCCGCGAATGACACCGAGATCGGTGGTCTGCTTCTCGGTTGGTGGGCCCCCGGCACGATCATCGTGCGGCACGCAATCGTGGTCCGCGACCCTCGCTCGACCGGCACGTCGTGGACGCGGCGGCCGCGGCAGTCCCGTCGTGCGTTGGCGGATGCTCTCGCGATATTCGAGCATCCATTGCTCGGCTACGTCGGGGACTGGCACTGCCACCCACAGGTCTGCGCTGCCAGCGACCGAGATCTCGCGTCGCTGCAGCGCACCTCACGGCAGTACCGCTCTCCACTCGCCTTGATCGTGTCCCTGCCCGACGGCACCTGCGACACCAGGGCCGCCCAAGACGGCATGCTGGTCCCCGTGACCACGGATGATCGACCTGTCCTCGCAGCCGGGGACGCGTGACATGGCACTTCCGGCACGGGCGGCCGCGTTGCGCGGCGACGACCTCCAGCATGCTGTGGGCTGGTACTGGGCGGTCTGCGCCTACCAGGACCCGGAGATCACCTCCGTCAGCATCGAAGACCGCGACGGGGGGTCCTTTGACGACGTGGTGGTGAGGAGGGTCAGCACGGCGCATCGGCTGTTGCAGGTCAAGAACTCGAACTTCGGCGGCACGTTGATCGACGACAAGTGGCTGCTCGCCACTTCGTCGTCGTCCGAGAGGGCGCGCAGCCCGCTGCAGCACTTCTTTGACACCTGGAAGGCGTGGCGCGACTCGGGGGAGCCCTTCGACCTCGAACTGCTGAGCACCCGCGGGTTCGACCCAGCGCACCAGATCCTCGGCGAGCACAGGGATCTCCTGACTCACCAGGTCGATGTGCAGAGAATCCTCGATGCCAGCGGCGCCAGTCGGCTGGGAAAGGCGCGGCTGCTGTGGCAGGAGCACCTCAACATCAGCGCGTTCGAGCTGGTCGCGTTCTTGTCCGCCGTTCGCTTCCGGTACGCCGGCAACGAGAACGACTGGGACGAGAAGAGCGCCCTGCGGATGCAGCTCAACGGGCTTAGACACGACCGCGAGGCGCTCACGATGGGCCGCGCCCTGGTCAGGAACTGGGTGAAGCTCGGGTCGGGCGAGCAGTCCCGCGACGAGATTAGAGCCCAGATTCACGAGAGCCGCCTTCAGGCGACCGACGCCGTCCTGCACCTGGTCGTGCACGGAATCGACCGGGAACGGGGGCCGGCGCCGGCGACCGTCGAGATCGACCTGTTGGACCTCTACGTCGGTGACGATCCGCAACGACGGCATCGCCTGGTGGACGATGCCGCCTGGGAAGAGGTACGCGTCCGCGTTCGTGCGGCGGTCGAGATGCTCGAGTCGCTCGGTCCCCGCACGGTGCGCGTGGTCGGGAAGATGCGCTTACCTGTCTGGTTCCTGTTGGGGGCCGAGCTGGCGGCGACCCGGGGTTGGGTCCTCGAGACTGAGCGCTCCGGGGTGGCGTGGAGCACGATCTCCCCGCCGGCTTCTGACCGCGAGCACGTCGTCCCGCAATCGAACGCCGGTTCGCTGTCGTCGGGCTCGCGGCTCGCAGTTGCTGTCTCGCTGACCCACCCCGTCGGTGACGATGCGCGGTACTTCCTGCGGGCCGCAGGCTGGCAGGACATCCCGATCCTCGAGCTGGACCCGCCCGCGGGAACGGAGGTTGGGCACTACTCCGTCGGCACCGCGAACTGGCTCGTGGACTGGGCTCGTGCCGCCCGAGCCGCGATACGGCAGGCAGTGACGGCGTCCGGCGCCATCGAGGTGCACCTGTTCATAGCGGCCCCCGCCCAGGCCGCGCTCTTCCTGGGGCACTTCTGGAACATGTTGCCGGCGACGGTGGTGTACGAGTTCGACCCCGCGACTTCCTCATACTTCTCCACCGTGCGGGTCTAGCACCGAACGCACCGGCAGTGTCCGTCTGTTCTGAGCCGCCCGGACCTTCAGAAGTGGCGGCGGTATCCCGCGAGCTCCTCGCGGTAGCTGTCCAGGGTGGCGTCGAGGTCCGTGTCCACGGAGAGCAGGTCCAGCCAGGCGGCCGGGTCGTGCGCGCGCTGGAGCTCGCCGAGGAACCGGACCTCGGCGTCCGGCACGAGGTCGTTCTCGACCCGGCGCCAGGCGAGCTCGCCCGCGTAGGTGCCCGGGATCGGGTAGCCGGCCGCCGGGTGGTCGCGGAGCACGTGTTGCAGCAGGCCCCACCGGTACTCGAAACCGTGGAAGGCCGCCCGGAAGTCCACCGGGTCGGGCAGCCACGGGTCGAACAGGTCGCGCAGGTCGATCTCCAGCAGCCGGCTGACCGGGAACCGGGACGGCTGCTTCGCCCAGCGGGGGAGCGCGTTGACGACCTCCTTGTCCCAGACGCGGTCGTAGTGCAGCCCGTGGGTCGCCGGGAGCGGGTCGCCTTGGTGGTGGGGGCGTCGGACCCGTGTCTCGGTGCTCAGCCGGATCAGCAGTCGGTCGCGTCCGGTCACCGTGGTCGCGATGCCGGCGGCGGCGAGGAAGAGCAGCGCCGGGGTGTGCTGGGCGGCGTCGATGGACTGGTTCCAGGTGCCGGGCGGGTCGGATCGCAGGTTGACCAAGGTCTGCAGGACCTCGACCCAGAGGTCGTCGTGAAAGCCCTCCCGGTCGTGCCGGATGCCGGTGAGGGCGAGCCGCAGCAGCGGGGTGGTGGCCGCCCGGTAGTCGTCGTAGAGGTGCTGCAGGTGGGCGGCGTCGGAGGCCGGGACGTAGACGCTGTTCCGGGCGACCGCCCGCCGGACCGGGGTCAGCGCGTCGAAGACGAGGTCGTGCACGTCGATGCGCCGGGACGGGTCCAGCAGGTGCCGCTTCAACCGGGTCACCGCCATGTCCGTGGACAGCGGTGGCTCGGCCAGGGTGTCGAGATCCTCCACGTGGTCGGCCAGCCGGGTGAACAGGGTGTCGGCCGAGTCTGCCGGCACGAGCACGCCCCGCAGGCCGGCCAGGAGTCGCCGGGCGCCCTCGACCCGGCAGCTGCGGCTGTCCCAGTACAGCGGGTACCGGCGGGAGGTGCCGCGCTCGATGGCCCGGACCAGGGCCGTGTCCGTGGCCGCGGACCAGCCGGAGACGAGCAGGCCGTACTCGCTGAACACCTGGTCGAGCAGGCGGTTCCACGGCTCCGGGTAGACGTCGAGCTCCGTCGGTGTGTTCCGGCTGCCGAGATCCAGATAGTCGCCGTGCAGCTTGACCACCGTCACCGTCGCGTGCGCGAAGGGGGCGGCTCCCGCCACGGCATCCGGGTGGGCGATGACCTGCGGCGCGATCCCGGCCTCTTCGAGTGCTCGTTCGGTGAGCCGGTCGAAGTTGGTGGTGATGATCACCCGGACCGTGCCGCGGGCAACCAGCCGGGCCAACGCCCGGTGCGCGGCGCTGGGTGTCTTCCTGCCCTCCTGCACATCCTCGGCGGTCGGCTCGAAGTAGGCCTTGAGCAGCCCCTGTCGGGCCGCCTGGGTGGGCGCGACCCGTTCAAGCAAGGTGGCGTAGGTCAGCTCGCCCTCACCGTGCCGGGACCACCATGCCTCCGGGTCGGCGACCGCGGCCGTGACCGCATCCGCGTCGTCCGGGTCCTCCAGCGTGGCAAGCCTCCCCACCAGATCCTCCACGATCTGCCGGGCAGTAGGCAGGTGCGCCCCGGTCGACACCCCGGACCCGAGCAGGACCGCGTAGACACCGGGCTGGGCGTGCATGCCCAGGGCCAGCAGGAGCGAGGCGTCCAGTCCCGCACCCACGGCGGTGGAGGCAGGGTCGGGTGCCGGTGTCGTCATGGGCACCGACCGTAGCGACCCCCGCCGACAGGCGCTGCCCCGACCCGCGTCCATGACCGTGCCGTCACCCGGACCGTCGAGGTCTCGCCCAGGGTCCGGGGTCCAGGTCGGAAGCAAGGGAGTCGGGATCAGGGCCGGTCTCGGTACGCGTCGTAGGGCACTGCGGGCCAGGGGACCCCGGCCCGGTCGCGGCGGCAGCGGCTGCAGATCGCCCCGGAGACCTCTCGCAGCCGGGAGGGCGAGAGCCGGTGGTGACCGCAGAACTCGCAGGTCCGCAGCCGCAGGCCGTCCGGGGTGAGCTGCCAGTCCTGCGCAAACCGGGACCGTTTCAGCCATCGGCGGAAGTCGTCGCGGTGTTCCTCCGGCACCGGGAGCCGGTCAAACCCGAGAAACCCGGTGCGTCCGGCGGCCGGGTAGCATCCGGCGGCTCGAGGGGACGCGGGATGCAGCCAGGCCGGGCGGGTGGAGACCGGTCCCACGACGTAGAGGGCATGCAGCCGGCGGAGCAGCTGGATAGGCTCGCCGGTGCGCCGGGACAGGGCGGGAAGCTGACCCAGGGTGAGGGGTGGGCCGGCTAGGAGCGGCAGCATCGGGTAGGCCGGTGACCTGGTGACCCCGGCGCCGCGGCGGCGGGCCAGTTGCGGGGCGACGATCTGGAGCTCGAGCCTCAGCAGCCGGGGGTCCCGGACGTTGACGAGCGGGACGGGAGCGTCCGGCTCGAGGCCGAGGGCGACCCGCAGCGCAGGCAGCCAGGTCCGGAACCCGGATCCCGCCAGCGTCCGGAAGGAAGCACCGTGGGTCCGCATCCGGCTGACCCAGTCCGTCAGCTTCTCGGCGGTCCGGTCCACCTTGGTGTGCCGGGGCGCGAGCGTCTTGGTGCCCGAGAAGGGCACGATCCAGGTCCGGGCCTCCTCATGGAACGACAGCGTGCCGGACCACCGCAGGGTGCCGCTGCGGGGGAGGTGGTCCATGGCGGACCGATCCCAGGCGACCTCGATGGTGAGCGGGCCCGCGCCGGAGAGCAGCAGCTCGCGGAACGTCACGTTGGTCGGGTCGCGGAGCGCCGCCAGGAACTCCAGGAGCCGTCCGAGCGGGATGCCGCGCAGGATCGGCCCCCGCGCCGCCCGCAGCGAGGCCTCCCGCACCTCCAACTCGCTGACCAGATGCTTGCGCTGGGCGACGATCTGCTTGTAGTCGGCGTTGACGGCACGGAGCCCCTCCCCGTCGAGGTACCGGAGCTTCGCCTTGTAGCGGGCCTCTTCCCCCCTCGGTCTGCCGGATCCGGCGTCCCAGGGCCGCGATCTCGGCCTGGTCGGCTTGCACCGTGGACTCGTGCGCGGCGAGCAGGGGCCGCAACGTGTCGCGGTGGGCGATGAAGCCCTCCACGATGGACAGGGCCAGGTCGTAGTGGTCCAGGGGCGGGATCGGGTCCCCGTAGATGCCCAGCCGCTCCCAGCCGTGCGGCTGGAAGACGTAGTAGCGCACCTGGCCCTGCACCCCCGGCACCCCGTGCGCCGCGAGCCGGCCCGGTCCGCGGTGCGTGCTGACGGGCCAGGACGAGAATCCGCAGCCCGCGGTGTTCCGGGGCCTGGTGCGTCCGCGTTCCCGTCGTCGGGTGATCCGCTCGTAGTCCTCGCGGGTCAGCCAGGTGCCGCTGCGGGGGTAGAACCCCTCGATGACATGGTCGGTGCCGTCGATCGCGAGACCGGCGAGCACGATCTTGCCGGTGTAGTAGGCGTCGAGATGGTCCAGGATCGACGCGCAGATGCCCCGGGCGTTGCTGCGGCCGGACTCGGCGTAGCGCTGGTACCCCTGGGCGGGTTCCCGGCCCAGACGGTGGAGGCCCGGGGAGCGGTACCCGCGGGCGATCAGCTCGTCGGCGCAGTGCTCGTAGTCCCAGCCGGGTCGGCCGTACATGCTCAGGAACCACTGGACGTTCGCCACCTGGTTGACCAGCGTCTCGCCGCGCAGGACGGCGTCCACCACGCGCCCGGCGGTGACCTCGTGCGGATACGGCCGGTAGCCCACCAGCTGGGCTGCGCTCCCGGGGGCGCTCCCGGGGGCGGTCTCGTCGGGGGGCTCGTCGGGGGGGCTCGTCGGGGGGTTCGTCGGGGGGGTTCGTCGAGGTACAGGAACTGTTCGGGCCGCGCGCGGGCCCATCGGGGCGCCGTGGTGTCGGGGTCTGCTGGAAAGGGTGCCTGGCCGGGGGCGGGTCGTCCGCGGTCCGAGAGTGACCGCAGGTAGGCGGTCTCGGTGCCCGGCGGGGGAGTGCGGTTACCGCCGAACCGGACCCGGCCGTCCACGAATCGATTGCCGACCTGGGAGATCCGCGGCGTGTCGATGCGGTGGGAGAAGAACTTGGCCTCCTTCATGCCGGCCTTGCCGGTCTGCCAGAGCTTCTCCTCCAGCTCATCCCCGAACGGGATCGGCGGGTCGTTGTCGCCGAAGTACATCCAGGACAAGATGCCTTTGCGTTCGCGCAGTGCCTCCAGGTTGTTGATGAACACGCCGGCCGCGGCCGCTCTGCGGAGGCCGCGGGTTCCTTCGTGCAACGCGGTCAACGTCACGTCCTGGCTGTAGATGGTCTCGGCGAGGTCGTCGGAGACCGGATTGGACTTGCGGAGGTCGCCGAGCTTGACCCGGCTGCCGGTGGACAGGTGGATCAGCAGGTTCGGGGCCAACCGGAGGAGCAGCACGCGGGCTTTGAGTGGTTTGTCGGTGGCGACGTCGAGCCCGCCGTCGATCTCGACGCCGCGGAGCCGCAGGTCCTCGGCGAGTGCCTCCTCGGAGGGCAGCAGGTGGCGGACGTCCACCACCCGCTGGGCGAGCCAAAGCGCCGTGTTGTGGCAGTTCTCCGCGGCCGCCTTCGCCCCAGCGGGGCCGGACAGCACGCTGTTCGCGCCTTCCAGCAGGATCACTCCGCCGTGCTCGAGCGGTCGGCGCAGGTCGCTGGGGCACGGGTCTAGGAGGATCGCCCCGTACAGAGGTGGTCCGGTGCCGGGGGCGACCGCGCTCGAAGGCAGCGGGCGGTGCGGATCGGTGCTCATCAGGAAGGTCCTTTACTACGCGGTGAGCGTAGTACAGGATGCCGAGCATGACGGTTTGGTTGGTCGTCGCGGGCCGGCGCTCGGATCTGCCGCCGCGCTGCTGGTGTGTTCCGGGAGCGCGGGGGCAGTACTACGGGGGGCCACCGGGCGCGGCCCGCCCCGCGCCCGGTGGCAGCCTGGTGCGAGCCGTGCGCGAGAGCCGGGCGGTCGAGCTGCGGCTGGTGGCCGGGGCCGGCTTGGGTCGTGTGCTCGGGCGGGCCCAGGTGCGGGCGCTGTTGCTCGCCCCGCCACCGGTCTTGGTCCGGATCACCGTGGGTCCCGATCATTTCGACCCGGGGGACCGCTTGGACCGGGCTCTGCTCCGGGTGTTGGCGCTCGCCGCGGCACCGGACCGGTCCGGGCCGCGCTCGGGGCCGTCCCCGTTGTCGGCGTCGGTCTGCACGGACAGCGACCCGACGACGCGGCCGTCCTCGAACGCCATCTTGATCAGGTCGGGCACGCTGAGCCCGGGCGCACCGGTGGCGACCAGCCGTCCCCGTGCCTGACGGCTGGCCGGCGATGGTCGGGGAGGGGTGGCCCTGGTGTCGGCCGACTCGGGCCCCCTCGCTTCGTTCGCTGCTCGGGCCATCAGGAGTCCGCCTGGTCCGCCGGGGTGGCCGACCCGCCACCGGTGTAGCCCGGGAGTCCGGAAAGTCCCGGGAGCCGTGACAGCCGTGGCAGCCCGGGAAGGGGTGGGAGCCGCCGGAGCCCCGGGAGCCCTGGGAGCGCTGGGTGTCCCTGGTGACGGCCTGGCCCGGCGGCACGGACCCCCACGCTCAGGCGACGAGGCGGGTGCCACCCGACGGCGACGTGCACGATGACGCAGATGCGGTCGGCCAGCGCCAGCTGCCCGGCGACGGCCCCCCGGGTGGCGACCAGGCCGACCGACACCGCCCCCGGGGCTCCGGGTTCGCCCGTTCGGCCCGCTCGGCCAACCCGGTCGGCGGGCTCGGCGTGCTCGGCCTGCTCGGGACGGCTCGGAAGGTGAGCGCGGGCGGGGGCTGGGGTGCCCGGGTGCGCACGCAGGGTTGCGGGGCCGGGTGCGGGCACCTCGCCGGCCGGTGGCGTCGCCGCCGGTTGCCGCGGCGGCGGTGGGTCCGGGGCCGTCTGCAGGTGCGGCGGGAACGACGACGCCCCGGTCGCGGCAGACGCTAGTTCCGCCGTCTGACCGCTACCGGGGCGTACTCTGCGAACGAAGCCCGCAGGGGCCTGGGCAATCGCCCAATCCATCGTGTCCGAGGGGGGGACTTGAACCCCCACGCCCGATAAAGGGCACTAGCACCTCAAGCTAGCGCGTCTACCTATTCCGCCACCCGGACAGGGTGCGCATGCAGGACCCAGAACCGGCCCTGATTGCGGCCGTAACTGTAGCAAAAGCGGGGCCGGATCCTCGCATCGGGGAGGGGTGTCAGGATGGGCGCATGACGACGCGAACCGAGGACCGAGAGCACGAGTCGTACGACCCGGCGGCCGAGGTGGTCGAGATCTGCCGGGACCTGATCCGGATGGACACCACGAACTACGGTGACGGGTCCGGCCCGGGGGAGCGCAAGGCCGCCGAGCACGTGGCCGCGCTGCTCGACGAGGTCGGGATCGACTCCGAGCTCTACGAGGGCGTCGCCGGGCGCACGAACGTGGTCGCCCGCTGGGGGTCGGGGGACGGTGCGCCGCTGCTGCTGCACGGCCACCTGGACGTCGTACCCGCCGAGGCGGACGACTGGACGGTCCACCCGTTCTCCGGCGAGGTGCAGGACGGCTACCTGTGGGGACGCGGCGCCGTGGACATGAAGGACTTCGACGCGATGCTGCTGTCGGTCGTCCGGGCCCGGGCCCGCGCGGGCGTCGAGCCGCAGCGGCCGGTGGTGCTCTGCTTCACCGCCGACGAGGAGGCCGGCGGCCACCAGGGCGCCGAGCAGATCGTGCTGAACCGCCCGGACCTGCTGGAGGGCTGCACCGAGGGCATCGGCGAGGTCGGCGGGTTCAGCGCCACCGTGCGCGGCCGCCGGGTCTACCTGATCGAGGCCGCCGAGAAGGGCATGGCCTGGATGCGGCTGACCGCCAAGGGGCACGCCGGGCACGGCTCGATGCGGCACCCGGACAACGCGGTGACCGCCCTGAGCGCGGCGGTCGCCCGGATCGGGGCGCACCAGTGGCCGGTCCGGCTCACGCCGTCCATGCAGGTGCTGCTGTCGTCGATCGGCGAGCTGGCCGGGGTCGAGGCCACCCCGGAGAACGCCGAGCAGCTCGTCGACGAGTTCGGTCCGGCCGCCCGGATGCTCGGCGCGGTCATCAAGCACACCACGAACCCGACGATGCTGAACGCCGGCTACAAGGTGAACGTGGTGCCCGGCGAGGCGACCGCGCACGTGGACGGCCGGTTCCTCCCGGGCTACGAGGACGAGTTCTTCGACACGCTGGCGGAGCTGGTGGGGGACCGGATCACCATCGACTACGTGAGCAGGCAGTCGGGCCTGGAGACCACCTTCGACGGCCACCTGGTCGACGTGATGACCAGCTCGCTGCTGGCCGAGGACCCCGACGCGCTGGTGGCGCCGTACCTGATGTCCGGCGGCACCGACGCCAAGCACTGGGACAAGCTGGGCATCCGCTGCTTCGGCTTCGCGCCGCTGCGGCTGCCCGGCGACCTGGACTTCACCGCGCTGTTCCACGGCGTGGACGAGCGGGTGCCCACCGACGCGCTGGAGTTCGGCGCGCGGGTGTTCGACCGGTTCCTCGACCAGGCCTGACCGGCCGGGGCGCGGGTCAGCCCTTGGCCAGACCGGAGTCCGGCTCGGTCGGCTGCCCGTCGAGCTGTACGTCGACCGGCACCACGACCACGGGGCAGGCCGCGTGACCGACCACCTGGGCGGCGGTGGAGCCCATCACCAGGCCCAGGAACCCGCCCGTGCCGCGGGACCCGACGACCAGCATCTCGGCGCCCCGCGAGGACTCGACGAGGCGTCGGCCGGCGGCCCCGTGCAGCACCTGGCAGGTCACCCCCGCGCCCTCCGGGAGACCGAGCGCCGCCACGTCGGCGCGCAGCCGCTCGCGGACCGCCGCCTCGAAGTCGGTCAACGGCGGGACGTACCCCGCGGCCCACGTCGACGGGCGGGGCGCCGAGGACAGTGACCAGGTGCGCACCACCAGCAGCGGGCAGCCCAGCCGGGCCGCGATCCGGGCCGCCCAGCGGACGGCCTGCGACGACGCCGGGGAGCCGTCGTGCCCCACGAGCAGCCCGCCGGACGCGTCGGCGGTGGTGGCGACCCGGTCCATGGCGGACCCTCCTTCGGGGTGGCTCAGACGTAGTAGGTCGAGCGCTGCCGGATGATCTTGCGGCGCAGCACGACCCGGCGGGTGCCGTCGGGGGAGAGCCGGAGCCGGTCCAGCTCCCAGCCCCCGTGCTCGGCGCGGTCGACCAGCATCCGGGTCACCGAGCTGCGCGAGAGCTCGCGCGAGAGGGTCAGCCGCTCGAACTCGTACTCCACACCGGGGTTCAGCGCACGACGCTGCGCGGAGGTGTGGATCTTCGTGCCTGGCATGCAGTCAATCCTGACATGCACCGGCGACGGTGTCCCGTGAAGGCCCCCGTCAGCCCTCGCCCGGTCCGGACACGTCGTCGAGGGCGGCGACGATCTGGTCGGGCAGCTCGAGCTCCTCGACGGTCAGCGAGCCGCGCAGCTGGGCGGCCGTCCGGGCGCCGACGATCGGGGCCACCACGCCGGGCCGGTCGCGGACCCAGGTCAGCGCCACCTCGAGCGGCGACCAGTCCAGGCCTTCGGCTGCGCGCGCCACTGCCTCGACGATCCGGGAGTGCCGCTCGCCGAGGTAGCTGCCCACGAAGTTGGCGAAGTGCGGCGAGGCGGCGCGCGAGTCGGCCGGCGTGCCGTGGCGGTACTTCCCGGTGAGCACGCCGCGGCCCAGCGGGGACCACGGCAGCACGCCGAGGCCCATCGCCTCGGCCGCCGGCAGCACCTCGGTCTCCGCGCGGCGGTTCACCAGGGAGTACTCCACCTGGTTCGACGCCAGCGTGGCCCGGCCGGGGACCGCGCGCTGCCAGGTCGCGGCCTGGGCGGACTGCCAGCCGGCGTAGTTCGACACCCCGACGTACGCCGCGCGACCGGTCGCCACCGCGTAGTCGAGCGCCGTCAGCGTCTCCTCCAGCGGGGTGTCCTCCACCCAGGTGTGCACCTGCCAGAGATCGACGTGGTCGACCCCGAGACGGCGCAGCGACGCGTCCAGGGTGCTGATCAGGTAGCCGCGCGACGCGTTGGTCTCCCGGCTGCCCCGGCCCCGGCTGATCCCGGCCTTGGTGGCGAGCACCAGGTCGTCGCGCTGCACGACGTCGCCGATCAGCGAGCCGATCAGCTCCTCGGACGCGCCCTCGCCGTACCCGGCCGCGGTGTCCACGAGGGTGCCACCGGCCTCGGTGAAGGCGACCATCTGGTCGCGGGCCTCGTGCTCGTCGGTGTCGCGTCCCCAGGTGAGGGTGCCGAGTCCCAGGCGGGAGACCTTCAGCCCGGTGCGACCCAGGTAGCGCTGCTGCATGCCGCAACGCTATCGAGGCGGGGCCTGCCCAGCCCCTCCGGCTCGCCGTACGACGTCCGCCGAGCCTTCATGCTGCGGTCACGTTCAGCCCCGTAGGGTGTGCGGCAGCCCGGAACCGGACCACCAGGAAGAGCAGATGGACTACTGGCAAGCAATCATCCTCGGCATCGTCGAGGGGCTGACCGAGTTCCTCCCGGTGTCCAGCACCGGTCACCTCACGATCGCCGAGAAGCTCCTCGGCCTCTCCACGAGCGACCCGGGGGTGACGGGCTTCACCGCGGTGATCCAGATGGGCGCCATCGTCGCGGTCATCGTCTTCTTCGCCCGGGACATCTGGCGGATCATCGTCGGCTGGTTCCAGGGGCTGTACAAGCCCGAGCTCCGCGGGACGCTCGACCACCGGATGGGGTGGTACGTCATCCTCGGGTCGATCCCGATCGGCATCGTGGGCTTCGCGCTCAAGGACGTGATCAAGAACGACCTGCGGTCGCTGTGGGTCGTCGGCGTCGCCCTCATCCTGTGGAGCGCGGTGATGCTCTTCGCGGAGCACCGCGCGCGGCAGACCCGGGAGGAGCGGGACCTCACCCTCATCGACGCACTCGTCGTCGGCCTGGTGCAGTGCATCGCCCTGGTCCCGGGGGTCTCACGCTCCGGGGCGACCATCTCGGCCGGCCTGCTCCGGGGCCTGGACCGGGTCACCGCCACCCGGCTGTCGTTCTTCCTGTCGATCCCGGCCCTGCTGGCCGCCGGGCTGTTCGAGCTCAGGGACGCGCTCGGCAGCGACGGGGTGGGTCTCGGCCCGACCCTGGTGGGGACCGTCGTCAGCTTCGTGGTCGCCTACGCGAGCATCGCCTGGCTGCTGAAGTTCGTCGCCGGCAACTCGATCGGGAAGTTCGTGCCCTACCGCGTCGGGCTCGGCGTGCTGCTGCTCTTCGCGCTCAGCGCCGGCTGGATGACCGCGACCTGAGCCGGACCGGCTCCTAGAGCCAGCCGGACTTCTTGAAGAACCGGTAGAGCACCACGCTGGACACCAGCATCAGGCCGAGGGCGTAGAAGTACCCGTAGTGCCAGCGCAGCTCCGGCATGTTGGAGAAGTTCATGCCGTAGACACCGGCGACCAGGGTGCCCACCGCGGCGATCGCGACCCAGGCCGAGATCTTCCGCATGTCCTCGTTCTGCTGGACGCTGATCTGCGCCAGGTGCGCGTCGAACGCGGTCGACAGCAGGGTGTCCAGCGTCTCGATCGCCTCCGTCACCCGGATCACGTGGTCGGTCACGTCCCGGAAGAACGGCGCGGCCTCCTGGGTCACGAACGGCACCGAGCCGGTGGCGAAGCGCTTCATCGGCTCGCGGAGCGGGAGCACCGCCCGCCGCACCTCGGCGAGCTCGCGCTTGAGGATGTAGATGCGCTGCGAGTCCTGGGTGCGGATCGGGGAGAACACCGAGGCCTCGACCTCGTCGACGTCCTCCTCCAGCGCGGTCGCGACCGACTCGTACTCGTCGACGACCCGGTCGCAGATCGCGTAGACCACGGCGGAGGGGCCGTGCCCGAGCACCGCGGTCTGCTTCTCCAGGTCCAGCCGCGCGGAGTGCAGCTCGGTGCCCTTGCCGTGCCGGACGCTGACGACGTAGTTGCGGCCGACGAACAGGTTGATCTCCCCGGTCTCGACGGCGTCGTCCTCGTCGACGTACCAGAGGGTCTTGACGACCAGGAAGAGCCCTTCGGCGTACCGCTCGAGCTTGGGCCGCTGGTGCGCCTTGAGCGCGTCCTCCACGGCCAGCGGGTGCAGGGAGAAGATCTCCGCGACGTGGTTGAGCTCGTGCTCCGCCGGCTCGTGCATGCCGACCCACACGAAGTCGCCGGCACCGCCGGCACGGTCACGGAGCTCGGCGAGGTCCTCCTTGGTGCAGTCCACGGGGACTCTTACGCCGCCGCGGTAGAGGGCGCTGTCGACGATCATGGCGCTCAGGGTACGTGCCCTAGCCTCTGCTACATGCCAACCCTGATCCTCGCCCGACACGGCCGCACCACCGCCAACGCGACCGGCGTGCTCGCCGGGCGGAGCAAGGGCGTGCACCTCGACGAGCGCGGCACCGAGCAGGCCCGGGCCGCGGGGGAGCGGCTGGCCGGGCTGACCCTGTCCGCGGTGGTCACCAGCCCGCTGGAGCGCTGCCGGGAGACCGCCCGGGCGATCGTCCGGCAGCAGCCCACGCCGCCCGCGACCGCCACCGAGCGCGGCCTGGTCGAGTGCGACTACGGCTCCTGGACCGGCCGCGAGCTGAAGACCCTCGCCAAGGAGCCGATGTGGAAGACCGTGCAGGCGCACCCGTCGGCCGCCCAGTTCCCCGAGGGCGAGTCGATGGCCGAGATGTCGGCCCGCGCGGTCGCCGCGGTCCGGCGGTGGGACGCCAGGATCGAGGCGGAGCACGGTCCCGACGCGGTGTGGGTCGCGGTCAGCCACGGTGACGTGATCAAGGCGATCCTCGCCGACGCGCTCGGCAACCACCTCGACACCTTCCAGCGGATCATGGTCGACCCGGCGTCCCTGTCGGTGGTGCGCTACACCCCGCTGCGCCCCTTCGTGGTGAGCATGAACACCTCCGCCGGGGACCTCGCGCACCTCAGGCCGCCGGCCAAGAAGGGCCGCAGCAGCCGCAGGCGCAGCAGCGACGCGGCCGTCGGCGGTGGCGCTGGGACCACCCCCTAGGCTCGGACCATGGCATCGGTGATCCACAGCTTCGACCCGCCCGAGCGCTTCGTCGCCGGCACGGTCGGTCCTCCTGGCCAACGCACGTTCTTCCTGCAGGCGCGCACCGGTGCGCGAGTCACCAGCGTGGCCCTGGAGAAGCAGCAGGTCTCGGTGCTGGCCGAGCGCATCGACGAGCTGCTCGACGAGCTGATCTCCTCCACCGACGCGGAGGCCGCCATCCCCGCGATGCCGCCGGTCGCGCTGGAGGACAACGGTCCCCTCGAGCAGCCGATCGTCGAGGAGTTCCGGGCCGGCACGATGACGCTGTCGTGGGACTCCGCCGACGAGCGGATCGTCGTCGAGGTGTTCCCGTTCAACGACGCCACCGTGGTCGAGCCGGGCACCCCCGAGGAGGAGATCGAGGAGCCCGAGCCCGAGGAGGTGCTCGTCGTGCGGCTGCCCGCCGGGCTGGCGCGGGCGTTCAGCAAGCGCGCGCAGGCCGTCGTCGGCGCCGGGCGCGAGCCCTGCCCGTTCTGCGGTGGGCCGCTCGACCCGTCCGGCCACCTGTGCCCGCGGGCCAACGGCTTCCGCCGGACCACGGTCGAACCGGACGCATGAGCTCACCCGCCGGCGAGACGGACGAGCACGAGCTGCTGAACCGCGGCGAGATCGAGCTGCAGGGCCGGATCATGCCGGCCTCGAACGCCACCTTCTTCGGCACGGTGACCCTGGACGGGGTGAGCATCGACTGCGTCTACAAGCCGGTGGCCGGCGAGCGTCCGCTGTGGGACTTCCCCGACGGCACGCTCGCGCGGCGTGAGGTGGCGGCGTACGTCGTGTCCGAGGCGCTGGGCTGGGACGTCGTGCCCCCGACCGTGCTGCGCGGAGACGCCCCCGCCGGCCTCGGCATGGTGCAGGCCTGGCGGGAGCCGGACGCCGGCCAGGACCCGGTCGACCTGGTGCCCACCGGGTCGGCACCCGAGGGCTACCTGCACGTGCTCGACGCCTACGACGGCGACGACCGGCCGGTCTCGCTGGTCCACGAGGACTCCGTGGCGCTGCGCCGGATGGCGGTGTTCGACATCGTGGTGAACAACGCCGACCGCAAGGGCGGGCACGTCCTGGCGATGCCCGACGGGCACCGGTTCGGCGTCGACCACGGCGTCGCCTTCAACGTCGAGGACAAGCTCCGGACCGTGCTGTGGGGCTGGGCGCGCCAGCCCCTGGACCCCGAGGACGCGGCGGGCGTGCGGTCGCTCCTCGACCGGCTGGCCACCCCGACCAGCGAGCTGGCGGTGCTGCTCGGCGACCTCCTCGACGCGGACGAGGTGCTGACGACCCGGCTGCGCTGCGAGGCGCTGCTGCGCCGCAACGCCATGCCGATGCCGTCCGGGGGCGGGCCCTCCATCCCGTGGCCGGCCTTCTGAGGCCCGGCCGTTAGGCTTCCGGCATGCGAGCGTGGACGAGTCCTGACGTGCCCCGGATCGACCTCGGGACGGCGGATCCGGTGCGGGTCCACGACACCGCCTCCCGGACCGTGCAGGTCAGCGACCCCTCGGGCGCCGCGCGGATGTACGTCTGCGGGATCACGCCGTACGACGCGACGCACCTCGGGCACGCCGCGACGTACCTCGCCTTCGACCTGCTGAACCGCGCCTGGCGCGACGCGGGGCACGAGGTGGCCTACGTCCAGAACGTCACCGACGTCGACGACCCGCTGCTGGAGCGGGCGACCGCCACCGGCGTCGACTGGGTGGAGCTCGCCGAGCGCGAGACCCAGCTGTTCCGCGAGGACATGACGGCGCTGCGGGTGCTGGCGCCCGACCACTACGTCGGCGCGGTCGAGGCGATCCCGCTCGTCGTGGAGATGGTCCAGCAGCTCCAGCAGCGCGGCCACGTCTACGACGTCGACGGCGACCTGTACTTCTCGGTGCGCTCCGACCCGCGGTTCGGCTCGGTGTCGAACCTGTCCGAGGACGAGATGCGCGCCGTGTTCGGCCAGCGCGGGGGAGACCCCGACCGGCCCGGCAAGAAGGACCCGCTGGACTGCCTGCTGTGGCAGGCCGAGCGGCCCGGCGAGCCGGCCTGGGACACGGTGCTCGGGCGCGGCCGGCCCGGCTGGCACATCGAGTGCTCGGCGATCTCGCTGCACCACCTCGGCGCCGAGCTCGACGTCCAGGGCGGCGGCAGCGACCTGGTGTTCCCGCACCACGAGATGAGCGCGTCGGAGGCGCAGGCCGCCTTCGAGGGGCTGACCTTCGCCCGGGCCTACGTGCACGCCGGGATGGTCGGCTACCAGGGCGAGAAGATGTCGAAGTCCAAGGGCAACCTGGTGCTGGTCTCCCGGCTCCGCGAGGCCGGCGTCGACCCGATGGCGATCCGGCTGGCGCTGCTCGCGCACCACTACCGCTCCGACTGGGAGTGGACCGACGCCGACCTCTCCGCCGCGCAGGACCGGCTGGCGGCCTGGCGGGCGGCGGTCGACGGCGCGTCCCGTGCGCAGGCCGAGTCGCTGGTGCCCGTCGTACGGCAGGCGCTGGGCGACGACCTGGACGCGCCCGCGGCGCTGGCCGCCGTGGACGCCTGGGCCGCCGGTGAGCCCGGGGACGGGTCCGGGGCCGACCTGGTCCGCAGCCTCCTGGACGCCCGCCTCGGCGTCGTCCTCTAGCCGAGCCCGGACCGCCGCCTCCGCGCGCACCCCGACGCCGGAGCACCCGGGGTACGGCGGTCAGTCGTCGTCGGACTCGCGGCGCTTGAGGTACCGCTCGAACTCGCGGGCGATCGCCTCGCCGCTGGCCTCCGGCAGGTCGGCGGTGTCCCGGGTCTCCTCGAGGGCCCGGACGTATTCGCCGATCTCCTCGTCCTCCTCGGACAGCTCGTCGACGCCTCGCTCCCAGGCGCGGGCCTCCTCGGGGAGGTCGGCCAGCGGGATGCTGAGCTCCAGCAGGTCCTCGAGCTGGCCGAGCAGCGCCAGGGTCGCCTTGGGGCACGGCGGCTGGGCGACGTAGTGCGGGACGGCCGCCCAGAACGAGACCGCAGGGATGTCGGCCTGGGTCACCGCGTCCTGGAACACCCCGACGATGCCGGTGGGGCCCTCGTAGTTGGACTGCTCGAGCTTGAGCCGGTCGGCGATGTCGGGCTCGCTGGCGGTGCCGGACACGGGGATCGGACGGGTGTGCGGGGTGTCGGCCAGCAGCGCGCCGAGCGTCACCACCAGCTCGGCCCCGAGCTCCTCGGAGGCGGCCAGCAGCTCGGCGCAGAACTGCCGCCAGCGCATGTTCGGCTCGATGCCGCGCAGCAGGATCACGTCGCGCAGCGCACCGGGGGGCGAGCAGACCGACAGCTGGGTGGAGGGCCAGGTGATCCGGCGCATCCCGTCGTCCCCGGTGCCGACCAGCGGGCGGTTGACCTGGAAGTCGTAGAAGTCCTCCGGGTCGATCGCCGCGACGACCCGCGCGTCCCAGACCCGGGCCAGGTGGTCGACGACGGAGGAAGCCGCGTCCGCCGCGTCGTTCCAGCCCTCGAACGCCGCGATCAGGACCGGCGACCTCAGCTGCGGCACGTCCTCGATCTCGATCACCCGCCCAGCCTAGTCCGGCGGCACGGCGGCGGGACACAGGTCCACGCCGGACGCACCCGACCGGCGACCCGGGCGCACCTGACAGAATGTGGACACAGGAACCAGGATCCGGAATCGCCGGAGAGGGCCCCGCGTTGCCCACCTACCCTGAGCAGGGCTCCCGTCGCGGAGCCGCCGACGAGATCGTGAGGACGTTGACCCCCGCCGTGACCGAGCCGCAGATCCGACCGGACGCCACCGAGGAGCTCGCCGCTGCGCTGCGCGAGCGGATCCTCGTGATGGACGGCGCCATGGGCACGATGATCCAGCGGCACGGGCTGTCCGAGGAGGACTACCGCGGCGAGCGGTTCGCCGACTGGCCGCAGGACATCCGCGGCAACTCCGACCTGCTCAGCCTGAGCGCCCCCGACGTGATCCGCGGCATCCACCGCGAGTACCTCGAGGCCGGCGCCGACCTGGTCGAGACCAACACCTTCAGCGCGCAGCGGATCTCCCAGGCCGACTACGGCATGGAGGAGCTCGCCTACGAGATGAACTACGAGTCGGCGCGGCTGGCCCGGGAGGCCTGCGACGAGATGACCGCGCGCACCCCCGACCGGCCGCGCTGGGTGATCGGCGCGCTCGGCCCGACGAACACCACGGGCTCGATCTCCCCGGACGTCAACGACCCCGGCAAGCGGAACATCACCTACGACCGGCTGGTCGAGGCCTACACCGAGCAGGCCCGCGGCCTCGTCGACGGCGGCGCCGACGTGCTGCTGGTCGAGACGATCTTCGACACCCTGAACGCCAAGGCGGCGATCTTCGCGCTCGAGACGCTCTTCGAGGATCGCGGCCGCCGCTGGCCGGTGATCATCTCCGGGACCATCACCGACGCGTCGGGCCGCACCCTGTCCGGCCAGGTCACCGAGGCGTTCTGGAACTCCGTGCGGCACGCGCGCCCGCTCGCCGTCGGGCTCAACTGCGCGCTCGGCGCCGCCGACATGCGCCCGTACATCGCCGAGCTGTCCCGGGTCGCCGACACCTTCGTGAGCTGCTACCCCAACGCCGGGCTGCCCAACGAGTTCGGCGAGTACGACGAGGCACCCGACCAGACCGCCGCGGTGCTGGAGGAGTTCGCCGCCAGCGGGCTGGTCAACCTGCTCGGCGGCTGCTGCGGCACGACGCCCGAGCACGTCACCGCGATCGCGGGGGCCGCCGCGGGCAAGGCGCCGCGCGAGCGCCCCGAGGTGCCCCCGGCCCTGCGGCTGGCCGGGCTCGAGCCGGTGGCGATCACCGGGGACTCGCTGTTCGTCAACGTCGGCGAGCGCACGAACATCACCGGCTCGGCCCGCTTCCGGCGGCTGATCAAGGAGGGCGACTACGGCGCCGCCCTGGCCGTCGCGCGCCAGCAGGTCGAGGCCGGCGCCCAGGTCATCGACGTCAACATGGACGAGGGCATGATCGACGGCGTCGCGGCGATGGACCGCTTCGTGAAGCTGCTGGCCAGCGAGCCGGACATCTCCCGGGTGCCGCTGATGGTGGACTCCTCGAAGTTCGAGGTCATCGAGGCCGGCCTCAAGTGCGTGCAGGGCAAGCCGATCGTGAACTCGATCTCCATGAAGGAGGGCGAGGACAAGTTCCGCGAGCAGGCCCGCCTGTGCCGCAAGTACGGCGCCGCGGTCGTCGTGATGGCCTTCGACGAGGACGGCCAGGCCGACAACCTCGACCGCCGCAAGGCGATCTGCCGGCGGGCCTACGACATCCTGGTCGACGAGGTCGGCTTCCCGGCCGAGGACATCATCTTCGACCCGAACATCTTCGCCGTCGCGACCGGCATCGAGGAGCACGCCAACTACGGCGTCGACTTCATCGAGGCGACCCGCTGGATCAAGCAGAACCTCCCGGGCGCGCTCGTGTCCGGCGGCGTCTCCAACGTGTCGTTCTCGTTCCGGGGCAACAACCCGGTGCGCGAGGCGATCCACTCGGTGTTCCTCTACCACGCGATCCGGGCCGGCATGGACATGGGCATCGTGAACGCCGGCGCCATGGAGGTCTACGACGAGATCGACCCCGAACTGCGCGAGCGGATCGAGGACGTGGTCCTGAACCGTCGGGCGAACGCCCTGGAGAGCACCGAGCGGCTGCTCGAGATCGCGCCCGACTTCGCCGGTGACGGCACCGTGAAGGAGGTCGCCACCGAGGAGTGGCGCTCGCTGCCGGTGTCCGAGCGGATCACGCACGCGCTGGTCAAGGGCATCGACGAGTTCGCGGAGTCCGACACCGAGGAGCTGCGGGCCGAGATCTCCGCGCGCGGCGGCCGGCCCATCGAGGTCATCGAGGGCCCGCTGATGGACGGCATGAACGTCGTCGGCGACCTGTTCGGCAACGGCAAGATGTTCCTGCCGCAGGTCGTGAAGTCCGCCCGCGTGATGAAGAAGGCGGTGGCCTACCTCATCCCGTTCATCGAGGCCGAGAAGAAGCCCGGTGACGTGGAGGAGAAGAAGGGCACGATCGTGATGGCCACCGTCAAGGGCGACGTGCACGACATCGGCAAGAACATCGTCGGCGTGGTCCTGCAGTGCAACAACTACGAGGTGATCGACCTCGGGGTGATGGTGCCCGCGCAGAAGATCCTGGACACCGCCCGGGAGGTCGATGCCGACCTGATCGGGCTGTCCGGGCTGATCACCCCGTCCCTGGACGAGATGGTCAACTTCGCCGCCGAGCTGGAGCGCCAGGGCTTCGACATCCCGCTGCTGGTCGGCGGGGCGACCACGTCCCGCGCGCACACCGCGGTCAAGGTCGACGGGAAGTACCACGGACCGGTCGTCTGGGTGAAGGACGCCTCCCGCTCGGTGCCGGTCGCCTCCGCGCTGCTCTCGGCCGAGCGCCGCGACAAGCTCATCGCGGACGTGACCGCGGACTTCGACTCGATCCGCGAGCGGCACGCCGCCAAGCACAACGACCGCAGGCTGCTGTCCCTCGAGGCCGCCCGCGCCAACGCCTCGCCGGTCGACTGGGAGGGCTACACGCCCCCCGCCCCGGCCGTCACCGAGCAGGTGACGGTGCTGGAGGACTACCCGCTCGCCGAGCTGCGCGACTACATCGACTGGCAGCCGTTCTTCAACGCGTGGGAGATGAAGGGCCGGTTCCCCGACATCCTGAACCACCCGGCGTCCGGCGAGGCCGCCCGCCGGCTCTACGACGACGCCCAGGAGATGCTCGACCGGATCGTCGAGGAGGGCTGGCTGCAGGCCAACGCCGTGCTCGGCCTGTTCCCGGCGAACGCCGTCGGCGACGACGTCGAGGTCTACACCGACGGCACGCGCACCGAGCGGCTCACGACGCTGCACCACCTGCGCCAGCAGGGCGAGCACCGCGCCGGCGTACCCCACCGCTCGCTGGCCGACTTCGTGGCGCCTCGCGAGACCGGCCTGCCCGACCACGTCGGCGCGTTCGCGGTCACCACCGGCCTCGGCAGCGAGGCCAAGGCCAAGGAGTTCAAGGAGCAGCTCGACGACTACTCGGCGATCCTGCTGGAGTCGCTCGCCGACCGGCTCGCCGAGGCGTTCGCCGAACGCCTCCACGAGCGGGTGCGCACCGAGTTCTGGGGCTACGCCCCGGACGAGAGGCTCGACAACCAGGCGCTGCTCAAGGAGGAGTACGACGGGATCCGGCCCGCCCCGGGCTACCCCGCGTGCCCGGAGCACACCGAGAAGGCCACCCTCTGGCAGCTGCTGGACGTCGAGAAGAACACCGGGATCACCCTGACGGAGAGCATGGCGATGTGGCCGGGCGCCTCGGTCAGCGGCTTCTACTACTCCCACCCGCAGTCGCAGTACTTCGTCGTCGGCCGGATCGGCAAGGACCAGGTCGAGGACTACGCCGCCCGCAAGGGCATGTCCCTGGCCGAGGCGGAGCGCTGGCTGTCTCCGAACCTCGGCTACGAGCCGGAGGACTGATGGGCAGGCCGGCAGCGGTGCTCTGGGACATGGACGGCACCCTCGTGGACACCGAGCCCTACTGGATCGAGTCCGAGTTCGAGATCGTCCAGGAGCACGGCGGCACGTGGAGCCACGAGCACGCCATGAACCTGGTCGGCAACGACCTGCAGGAGTCAGGCCGCTACATCCACCGGCACAGCGGGATCGACCTGGAGCCGGCCCGGATCGTCGAGGAGCTGCTCGATCGGGTCGTCGCCCGGGTCTCCCGCGAGGTGCCGTGGCGTCCGGGTGCCCTGGAGCTGCTGCACGACCTGCGCGAGGAGGGGTGCGCTGCGCGCTGGTGACGATGTCCTACCGGCGGTTCGTCGCGCCGATCCTGGCCACCCTGCCCGACGGCATCTTCGAGGTGATCGTCACCGGCGACACCGTCAGCCAGGGCAAGCCGCACCCCGAGCCCTACCAGAAGGCCGCCGCGATCCTGGGCGTCGACCCGGCGGACACGATCGCGATCGAGGACTCCAACACCGGCGCCCGCTCCGCCGAGGCGGCTGGCTGCACGGTCCTGGTCGTGCAGAACCACGTCCCGGTGCTGCCGGGGGAGCGTCGGATCTTCGTCGACACGCTGGCCGGGATGCTCACCGGCGACCTGCCGGTGCCCGGCGCCCCGGCGCCCGCCTGATGGAGACCGGGGTCCGGGTCACCTCGCTGCACCGCTACCCGGTCAAGGCCTGCGCGGGGGGAGCCGCTGGACGCCGTCGAGGTCGGGGTGGCCGGGCTGCGGCACGACCGTGGGCTGGCCGTCGTGGCCGACGGAGTCGTGCTCACCCAGCGCGAGCACCCGGTGCTGGCGCGGGTCCGTCCGGTCCTCGACGACGCGACCGCCCGGCTCACCCTGTCGTACGACGGGCGCGACCCGGTCGACGCGCTCGTGGACACCTCCGGCCGGACCCGCGAGGTCACCCTGTTCGACGAGACCGTCGCCGTCGTCGACCAGGCTCCGGAGCTGTCGGCCTGGTTCGGCGGCCTGCTCGGTCGGACCGTCCAGCTGGTCGGGGCGCCGGCCGGCACGCGACGTACCAGCCCGGGCGCGGTGCCGAGGCAGACGGTGCTCTCCGACGAGGGCTCGGTCTCGCTGCACTCCGAGGCGTCCCTCGAGCGGCTCAACGGGCTGCTCGCCGCACGCGGGGAGCCGCGGCTGCCGGCCGACCGGTTCCGGGCGAACGTCGTGGTGGGTGGCTGCCCGGCGCACGCCGAGGACGACGCCGCGACCTTCCGGGCCGGCGACGTGACGCTGGCCTTCGCGCGGCTCGACGAGCGCTGCGCGGTGACGACCGTGGACCAGCAGGCGGGGGAGCGGCGCGGCCCGGAGCCGCTGCGCACGCTCGCGACGTACCGGCGTCTCGACGGCGCAGGGGTGGCCTTCGGGGTCTACGCCGCGGTGACGGTCCCCGGCACCCTCCGGCTCGGCGACCCGGTGCTCCTGGACCGCAGGTCGTAGCACCACCGGACAATGGCGGGCTGCCCGTGCCGAGCGCCACGCTGGACCCTCGACCCGAGGAGACCGCCATGACCCGCACCCCCCGCAGGACGCTCACCGCAGCAGCCACGCTCGCCCTCACCGCCGCCCTGGTGGCCGGCACCGCCCCGTCTGCGCTGGCCGGGAACGACGACACGGTGCGCCGCGGGTCCTGCTCCGGTTCGACCGACTGGAAGATCAAGGTCGGGCCCGAGGACGGCCGCCTCGAGGTGGAGGCCGAGGTGGACAGCAACCGCAGCGGCCAGACCTGGCGCTGGCGGCTGACGCACAACGGCTCGCTGTCGGCGAGCGGGACGCGCGGCACCGGGGGACGCAGCGGGTCCTTCGAGGTGCGCCGCACCACCGTCGACTCCCGCGGTGCCGACGGGTTCGAGTTCCGGGCCCGCAACGTGCGCAGCGGCGAGCTCTGTCGCGGAACCGTGAACTTCTGACCCGGTTCGCCCGCATACTGGGCCGTCAGCTGGGCCACCGTCGTCGAGATCCCGGGAGTGTCGTGCGCTACGCGAGGAACCCCGTGGCGCAGTTCCTGGCCGCCGGCCTGGTGGTCCTGGTCGTGGTGGTCGTCGGCACCCTGCAGCTGAGCCGGCACGCCGCGGACGACGAGGCCGTCAACGATGCCCGGGCCACCACCGAGCTGCTCGCCACCTCGGTCGCCCAGCCGGCCATCCCGCGCGGGCTGGCCGCCGGCGAGTCCGGGGCGGTGGACCGGTTCGACCGCACCGTGCTGCGCCGGCTGCTGGTCGGCGACGTGCTGCGGGTGAAGATCTGGACCGCCGAGGGGCGGATCGTCTACTCCGACGAGACCCGGCTGATCGGCGACCGGTTCCCGCTCGGCCCCGAGGAGCTCGAGGTGCTGCACGGCGGCACCAGCGACGCGGAGCTCTCCGACCTCGCCGAGCCGGAGAACCGCTTCGAGAAGAAGGACGTCTCGCTGCTCGAGGTCTACACGCGGGTGCGCTCGCCCGAGGGCGAGCCGCTGCTCTTCGAGGCCTACTACTCCGCCGCCGACATCGCCCGCCAGCGCCAGCAGATCTACCACTCCTTCGGCCCGATCGCCCTCGGTGGCCTGCTCGTCCTGGTCGCCGTCACCACCCCGCTGCTGTGGGCGCTGACCCGGCGCCTCGAGCGCACCGGACGGGACCGGGCCCGGCTGCTGGAGACCGCCGCAGACGCCTCCGAGTCCGAGCGCCGCCGCATCGCGCGCGACCTGCACGACGGCGTGGTCCAGGACCTCGCCGGGACGTCGTACTCCCTGTCCGCGGCCGCCCGGGACCCGGGCACCGCACCGGACATGGCGCAGCGCCTCGAGCCGATGGCCGGCGCGTTGCGCTCCAGCCTGCGGTCCCTGCGCTCGCTGCTCGTGGAGATCTACCCGCCCGAGCTCGGCGCCGACGGCCTGGAGGCGGTGCTCGGCGACCTGGTGGCCACCGCCGCGCCGGCCGGCGTGCACGCCGTGGTCGAGGTGTACGGCGTGCAGGGCGCCTCCGACGACGCGGTCCGCCTCGTGTGGCGGGTCGCCCAGGAGGCGGTGCGCAACGCGCTGCGGCACGCCAAGGCCGAGAACCTCACCGTCCAGGTGGGCACGGTCGGGGAACGGCTCAGCCTCGACGTCACCGACGACGGCCTGGGCTTCGACCCGCACCGGCAGGCCTCGGGGCTCGGCCTGCGCAGCCTGCGCGACCTGGTCTCCGAGGCCGGCGGCCGGCTCGACGTCCGCTCCTCGACGGGCGAGGGCACCACCGTGCACGCGGAGGTGCCCCGATGACGCTCCCGACGACCGGACCGGCGACCGGACCCGCGACCGGTGCGGTCCGGGTGGTGCTGGTCGACGACCATGCGGTGGTCCGGACCGGTCTGGCCCAGCTGCTCACCGGCGCGGGCGGCATCGACGTGGTCGGCCAGGCCGGGGACGGCGCCGAGGCCCTCGAGGTCGTACGACGGACCCGGCCGGCGGTCGTGGTGATGGACCTGCAGATGCCCGGTGTGGACGGGGTCGCGGCCACCCGGTCGATCCTCGCCGAGGAGCTCGGCGCGGAGGTCGTGGTGCTCACGTCGTTCTCGGACAACGCCCGGATCGCCGCCGCCCTGGACGCCGGCGCGGTCGGGTACCTCCTCAAGGACGCCGACCCCGAGGACCTGATCGAGGGCATCCGAGCGGTCAGCCGGGGGGAGTCCCCGCTGCACCCCAAGGTCGCCCGGCAGCTGCTCACCGCCCGGCACGCCGCCCCGGCCAGCGTCGACCTGACGCCCCGCGAGCGGGAGGTCCTCGGCCTGGTGCGGGAGGGGCTGGCCAACAAGCAGGTCGCCCGCCGCCTGGGGATCAGCGAGCGGACCGTGAAGGCGCACCTGACCTCGGTGTTCCAGCGGATCGGGGTCACGGACCGCACCCAGGCCGCGCTCTGGGCCGAGCGGAACCTCTGAGTCAGTCGGTGTCCTCGGCCGACAGGCCGTCCGTGAGCCGCTCGACCGGCTCCGCCGCGGGCAGCGGCGGGGGAGTGCCGCCCCACTCGGGGCAGATCGACTGGTGCGCGCACCAGCCGCACAGCGGGCTCTTGCGGGGGGCGCCAGTCGCCGGTGTCCTGGGCGGTGCGGATCGCCTGCCAGAGCGCCTCGACCTTGCGCTCGGTGGCCAGCAGGTCGCTCTCGTCGGGGGAGTAGCGCAGCACCTCGCCGCTCCCGAGGTAGATCAGCTGGAGCATCCGCGGCACCACGCCCCGGGTCCGCCAGAGCACGAGCGCGTAGAACTTCATCTGGAACAGCGCCCGCGCCTCGTAGGCCTCGCCGGGCGCCCGGCCGGTCTTGTAGTCGACGACCCGGATCTCCCCGGTGGGGGCGATGTCGAGCCGGTCGATGAAGCCGCGCAGCAGCAGCTTGGACCCGAGCAGCGTCTCGACGTACAGCTCGCGCTCGGCCGGCTCGAGCCGGGTCGGGTCCTCGAGCGCGAAGTAGCGGCCCAGCGACTCCTGGCAGGAGGCCAGCCAGGCGCCGATCTCCGGGCCCGCGGAGCCGAACATCTCGGCGATCTCCGGCTCGGCCTCGAGGACCTGCTCCCAGGCGGGCTGCAGCATCTGCGCCGCCCGGTCGGGCGTCCGGTCCGCCGACGGCAGGTCGAAGAGGTTCTCGAGCACCTTGTGCACCACGGTGCCGCGCACCGCGTCCGGCGACGACGGCTCGGGCAGCCGGTCGATGGTGCGGTAGCGGAACAGCAGCGGGCAGCTCATGAAGTCACCGGCCCGGCTGGGGGACAACGACCCGATCACGTGGACGCCGTCCACGTGGGTCCGCTCCACCCCGTCGAGCACCGACGGTCCCGTGCTGCTGGTCATCTCCGCCACCTCACCCGCTCCGCCGCCCACGCCCTGCGGCCGGCCTGCCTCGACAGTAGGGGACCGCACCGACGGAACCGGGGGGCCCGCCGCGATAGCGTGGAGACGTGGACGACCAGCGCACCGCGGAGCCCGGGGGACCGACCGGACCGCGTCCCGACGCGCCCAGGCGCCCGCCCGGCACCCTCCGGATCGGCCAGATCGGCGGCGTGGACGTCCTGGTGCGGTCCTCGTGGCTGCTGGTCGCCGCGATCATCTCGGTGATGCTGGCCCCCGCCGTCGAGCAGGTCGAGCCCGGCCTCGGGGCCGGGAAGTACGTCGCCGGTCTCGCGTTCGCGGTGCTGCTCTACCTCTCGGTGCTGCTGCACGAGGCCTCGCACGCGCTGATGGCCCAGCACTACGGCCTGCCGGTCCGCTCCATCACGCTGCACTTCCTGGGCGGGGTCACCGAGATCGACGGCGAACCGGACACCCCCGGCCGCGAGTTCGGCGTCTCGGTGGTCGGCCCGCTCACCTCGCTCGCGGTCGGCGTGGCCGCGATCCCGCTCGCCGTGCTCGCCCCCGACAGCTCGCTGCTCGACCTGGCCGCCAAGGGCCTGGCCGGGGCGAACCTCGTGGTCGGCGTCCTGAACCTGGTGCCCGGGCTGCCGCTCGACGGCGGCCGGGTGCTGCGGGCGGTCGTCTGGAAGATCACCGGCAGCCCGCACCAGGGGACCGTGGTGGCCGGTTGGGGCGGACGGGTGGCGGCGCTGCTGGTGCTGGCCTACCCCTTCACCCGGCAGTTCCTGCTGGGCGTGCCCGCGGACCTCACCGACTACGTCTTCGCGTTCGTGATCGCCAGCTTCTTGTGGACCGGCGCCTCGGCCTCGATCATGTCCGCCCGGGTACGTCGCCGGCTGCCGTCCCTGCAGGCCCGGACGCTGGCCCGCCGCACGCTCATGGTCCCCGACGACCTGCCCCTCGCGGAGGCCGTCCGGCGCGCCCAGGACGAGCAGGCCGGCAGCATCGTGGTGCTGGACGCCCAGGGGATCCCGAGCGCGATCGTCAACGAGGCCGCGGTGCTCGCCACCCCCGAGGAACGCCGTCCCTGGCTGCCGGTCAGTGCGGTCGCCCGCTCCCTCGAGCCGGGCCTCACGTTCCCGGCCGACATCGCCGGCGAGCCGCTGATCCTGGCCATGCAGAAGGTGCCCGCGTCCGAGTACCTCCTCCTCGACGGGGACGGCAGCATCTTCGGCGTCCTGGTCACCGACGACGTCGACAAGGCCTTCGCCGCAGGCATCTGAGGAGGCCGCCGGGGCGCGTGAAAGAGTGCAGCCCATGTCCCCCGACACCCCTGAGAACTCCTGGTCCGGCGTACGACGCGGGCCCCTGCAGCCCGGCGAGTGGATCCGGCTCACCGACACCAAGGGCCGCAGGCACAACATCCAGCTGGTCGAGGGCAAGCAGTTCTTCACCAACCGCGGCTCGATCGACCACGACGACCTGATCGGCCGGCCCGAGGGGTTCAGCGTGACCTCGACCGCGGGCGGGGAGTACCTCGTCTTCCGGCCGCTGCTCAACGAGTTCGTCGTCTCGATGCCGCGGCAGGCGGCGGTGGTCTACCCCAAGGACGCCGCCCAGATCGTGGCGATGGCCGACGTCTTCCCGGGCGCCCGGGTGGTCGAGGCCGGGGTCGGCTCCGGGGCCCTCACCTGCTCGCTGCTGCGCGCGGTCGGCCCGGGCGGGCTGGTGTCGTCCTACGAGCGCCGCCAGGAGTTCGCCGACCAGAGCGTCCAGAACGTCGACCAGTTCTTCGACGGCCGGCACCCGGCCTGGAAGCTCACCGTCGGCGACCTCGTGGAGAGCCTCGACGACGAGGACGTGGACCGGGTGATCCTGGACATGCTCGCGCCCTGGGAGTGCGTGGACCGGGTCGCCGAGGCGCTGACCCCCGGCGGGCTGGTCTGCGCGTACGTCGCGACCACCACCCAGCTCGGCAAGACCGTGGAGACGCTGCGCGCGCACGGCGGGTTCACCGAGCCGCAGCCCTGGGAGTCGCTGGTCCGGGACTGGCACGTCGAGGGCCTCTCGATCCGCCCCGGCCACAAGATGATCGGGCACACCGGCTTCCTGGTGACCGCCCGCCGGATGGCGCCGGGGGAGACCGCCCCGGCCAAGAAGCGCCGTCCCGCACCCGGTGCCTACGGCGTCGACTACGACGGCCCGCGCCCCACCGGTCTGCCGCCGCAGGTCGCCGAGGAGCCCTTCGACGCCTGATCGGCCCCGTTCGGGGGTTGGGTGTTCCCGCTAGGTTTCCGGCAGGTCACGGTTGGGACAAACGTGACCGACACATGGGAGGTTCCCCACCGGATCCCCCCGCCCGCGAGTAGTGTCGAACGCATAGCACCCACGCTGTGGAGGTGACTTCAGTTGTCAGCATCAGACAGTGGTCAGGACCGGTCCGGGTCGCGCCCTGCCGAGGAGCTGCGCAGCCAGCTCGGGTTCCTCGAGGACGAGGTCACCGAGCTCCGGCGCCGGCTCGCGGAGAGCCCGGTGCACTCCCGCGCCGTCGAGCAGCGGCTCGCCGAGACGCAGCGGTCGCTCGCCGCGGTCACGGCCCAGAACGAGCGCCTGGCCCAGACGTTGCGCGAGGCCCGCGACCAGATCATGACGCTCAAGGAGGAGGTCGACCGGCTCGCGCAGCCGCCGGCCGGCTTCGGCACCTTCCTCGCCCGCAACGAGGACGACTCCATCGACGTGTTCACCGGCGGCCGCAAGCTGCGGGTGAACGTCAGCCCCTCGGTCGACCTCGACGAGCTGCAGCGCGGCCAGGAGGTCATGCTCAACGAGGCCCTCAACGTCGTCGCCGCCCTCGAGTTCGAGAAGGTCGGCGAGGTGGTGATGCTCAAGGAGATCCTCGCCGACGGCGAGCGGGTCCTGGTGATCGCCAATGCCGACGAGGAGCGCGTGGTCCGCATCGCCCAGCCGCTCAGCGAGACCAAGCTGCGCGCCGGCGACTCCCTGCTCCTGGACTCGCGGTCCGGCTACGTCTACGAGAAGGTCCCGAAGTCCGAGGTCGAGGAGCTCGTCCTCGAAGAGGTCCCGGACATCGACTACTCCGACATCGGCGGCCTGTTCGCGCAGATCGAGACGATCCGCGACGCGGTCGAGCTGCCCTACCTGCACCCCGAGCTGTTCGTCGAGCACGAACTCAAGCCGCCCAAGGGCGTGCTGCTCTACGGCCCGCCCGGCTGCGGCAAGACGCTGATCGCGAAGGCGGTGGCGAACTCGCTGGCCAAGAAGGTCGCGGCCCGCACCGGCCAGGAGGGCAAGTCCTACTTCCTGAACATCAAGGGCCCCGAGCTGCTCAACAAGTACGTCGGCGAGACCGAGCGGCACATCCGGCTGGTGTTCCAGCGGGCCCGGGAGAAGGCCAGCGAGGGCACCCCGGTAATCGTGTTCTTCGACGAGATGGACTCGCTGTTCCGCACCCGCGGCTCGGGGGTGTCCTCCGACGTCGAGAACACCATCGTCCCGCAGCTGCTCTCGGAGATCGACGGCGTGGAGACCCTGGAGAACGTCCTGGTCATCGGCGCGTCCAACCGCGAGGACATGATCGACCCGGCGATCCTGCGGCCCGGCCGCCTCGACGTGAAGATCAAGATCGAGCGCCCCGACGCCGAGTCGGCGCGCGACATCTTCTCCAAGTACCTCACCGCCAACCTGCCGCTGCACGCCGAGGACCTCGCCGAGTTCGGCGGGGACCGGGCGGCCTGCGTGGCCGGGATGATCCGGGCCACCGTGGAGCGGATGTACACCGAGACCGAGGAGAACCGCTTCCTCGAGGTGACCTACGCCAACGGCGACAAGGAGGTCCTGTACTTCAAGGACTTCAACTCCGGCGCGATGATCCAGAACATCGTCGACCGGGCCAAGAAGATGGCGATCAAGGACCTGCTCGACAGCAACCAGAAGGGGCTGCGCGTCACGCACATGCTCCAGGCGTGCGTCGACGAGTTCAAGGAGAACGAGGACCTCCCGAACACCACCAACCCCGACGACTGGGCCCGGATCTCCGGCAAGAAGGGCGAGCGGATCGTGTTCATCCGCACGCTCATCACCGGCAAGCAGGGCACGGAGCCAGGTCGGTCCATCGACACGGTGTCCAACACCGGCCAGTACCTCTGAGCCATGCCGGGGGGCGAGCAGATCGGACGCGAGGACGCCGAGGCGTTGCTCGAGGTGCGGCGCGAGCTCGGACCGTCGTACGACGAGGCGCTGGTGGACTCGTTCGCCGAACGCATCGAGCGGGCCGTCGCGGAGCGCGTCGAGGACCAGCTGGCGCGTCGGCGCGAGGTCACCCGGGCGGCCGCCGGCTCCGGTGGCCGCCAGCTGGCGCTGGGGATCGTCTCGATGGTGGCGGCGATCCCGATCAGCATCGTGCTCGGGGTCACCGGCAACTACGCGGCGATGCTCGTGGCCTGGGTGGGCATCGTGCTGGTGAACATGGCACATGCGCTGCAGGGCCGTCCCCGGTCCTGATCTAGCCTGGAACCATGTTCTTCTGGATCGGTGTCACCGTCGTGTTCGTGGTCTTCGTCGGGGTCGTCACCTGGGGCCTGCGCGGCATCGCCGGCCGCGCCCACGAGCCCGGCACCCAGCACCTCGACTGACCGGCGCACGACCGGCGTCCCCCGACCGGCGCGGCGTCGGTTGGATCGGTCGTTCGCGGGTAGAGGGTGAGGGCCCACACCACATCGGAGGCCCCGTGAAGACCATCCTCATCATCATCGTCGTCGTGCTCGTCGTGCTGTTCCTGCTCGGGAAGTTCCGTCCCGGCCGCAAGTGACCGCACCGGGTGCGCATCCACCGCGACGTCAGCGGGGGTCGGTGACGTCCGCGACCAGGGCGTCGAGCTTCTGCACGACCTCCGCGGCGTCGACGGTGACCGCGACACCCGGGGCGCCGGCCCCCAGCGAGACCGGACCGGACAGCGACGCGTCCGCGACCACCGGCCAGGCCGTGGTGCTGCCCAGCGGCGTGATCGTGCCCCGCACGTAGCCGGTCACCTCCAGCGCCACCTCGGCGCTCGGCATCGACAGCCGGTTCAGCCCGAGCACGGCCCGGAGCTTGGGCCAGGCGATCTCCCGGTCACCCGGCACCAGGACGAACCGGTAGTCGTCGTCGGCGAGCCGGACCACCAGCGTCTTCACGACCGCCGCCGGCTCGAGGCCGCGGGCCTCGGCCGCCTCCTCCAGGGACCGCACCGGTCCGTGCCGGGTCACCGTGTGCGCGAGCCCCAGGGACTCCGCAGCAGCCAGCGCGCGGGCCGAGTTGTCGTCGCTCATGCCCAGAATCGTAGGGCGCCGTAGTCGCCGACGCCGTCGCGCGCGAGTCGGCCGAGCAGCTGCCGGGTGTCCGGCACGAACAGCCAGCCGGGGTCGGTGAGCAGGGCGTCGAGCTCCTCCAGCGACCTCCAGGCGCCCCAGACCACCTCTCCGTCGGCGTGCCTGACCGGTCCGTCCCAGGTGGTCTCGTAGCAGTGCTCCACGCAGCGCGTCCCGTCGTCCTCGTAGACCGAGAGGCCCAGCGGCCGCAACGTGGCGCCGGTGACGCCGAGCTCCTCGGCGAGCTCGCGCGCGGCCGAGACGGCCGGCTCCTCGCCGTACCCCATGACCCCGCCGGCGGCGGCGTCGTGGTGGGAGGGTGCCCAGTCCTTGTCGGGCGAGCGCCGGTGCACGTAGATCCGCCCGGCCGGGTCGCGGACCAGCACCGCGGTGGCGGCGTGCAGCAGGTTCTCCCGGCGTACGACGGAGCGCTCGGCGGAGCCCACCACGGCGCCCGTCCGGTCCACCAGGGCCACGATCTCGGTCATGAACCCCATTGTCCCCGCGACGGGCCGCGTAGGCTCGGTGCCATGAGTGTGCGGCGCGTGATGGGGACCGAGACCGAGATGGGCATCTCGGTGCAGGGACAACCCACGGCCAACCCGATGGTGGCCTCCTCGCAGATCGTCAACGCCTACGCCTCGGCCACCCTGCGCGCCAGACGGGCCCGGTGGGACTTCGAGGAGGAGTCGCCGCTGCGCGACGCACGCGGGTTCGACATGTCCCGCGAGGTCGCCGACCCCACCCAACTGACCGACGAGGACCTCGGGCTGGCGAACGTCATCCTCACCAACGGCGCCCGGCTGTACGTCGACCACGCGCACCCGGAGTACTCCAGCCCGGAGTGCACGAACCCGCGGGACGTCGTGAAGTGGGACAAGGCGGGCGAGCAGGTCATGCTCGACGCGTCCCGGTTCGCGGCGGCGATCCCCGGCGCGGCGCCGATCCTGCTCTACAAGAACAACACCGACAACAAGGGCGCGTCCTACGGCGCCCACGAGAACTACCTGATGCGCCGGACCACGCCGTTCAGCGACATCGTCAAGCACCTCACCCCGTTCTTCGTCAGCCGCCAGGTGGTCTGCGGCGCCGGGCGGGTGGGCATCGGCCAGGACGGTCGCGAGCACGGCTTCCAGATCAGCCAGCGGTCCGACTACTTCGAGGTCGAGGTCGGCCTCGAGACCACGCTGAAGCGGCCGATCATCAACACCCGCGACGAGCCGCACGCCGACCCCGAGAAGTACCGCCGGCTGCACGTGATCATCGGCGACGCGAACCTCGCGGAGATCTCCACCTACCTCAAGGTCGGCACCGCCTCGCTGGTGCTGGCGATGATCGAGGACCGGTTCATCACCCGCGAGCTCTCGGTGCAGCAGCCGGTCCGCGCGCTGCGCGACGTGTCGCACGACCCGACCCTGCAGCACCTGCTCACCCTGACCGACGGGCGCAAGCTGACCGCCGTACAGCTGCAGATGGAGTACCTCGACCTGGCCCGCAAGTACGTCGAGGACCGGCTCGGGTCGAACGCCGACGCCCAGACCATCGACGTGCTGGCCCGCTGGGAGTCCGTGCTGAACCGGCTCGAGCAGGACCCGATGCTGTGCGCGCGCGAGCTCGACTGGGTCGCCAAGCTGCAGCTGCTCGAGCAGTACCGCGAGCGCGACGGGCTGGACTGGGACGACGCCAAGCTGCACCTCATCGACCTGCAGTACGCCGACATCCGGCCCGACAAGGGGCTCTACCACCGGCTGGTCCGGCTCGGCCGGATCGAGCGCCTGCTCACCGACGAGGAGGTCGCCGCGGCGATGCACCGGCCGCCGGAGGACACCCGCGCCTACTTCCGCGGCCGCTGCCTGGAGCAGTACGCCGACCAGATCGCCGCCGCCTCCTGGGACTCGGTGATCTTCGACCTGCCGGGCCGCGAGTCCCTGCAGCGGGTGCCGACGATCGACCCGCTGCGCGGCAGCAAGTCGCACGTCGGGGAACTGTTGGACCGTTGTGACACCGCAGAGGCCTTGTTCCGCGCGCTGACTCGGTAGGGTCGGACCCACGGCAGGTCAGAGCTCTCACAGGGAGACCGCATGGCACAGGAGCAGAAGCAACCGAAGAAGGCCTCGGAGACCGAGGACCAGACCGAGGCTGCGCCGCAGAGCGACGTCGCGGAGCGCAAGGAGCAGCTCGACGAGGACATCGACGCCATCCTCGGCGAGATCGACGACGTGCTCGAGACCAACGCCGAGGACTTCGTCAAGTCGTTCATCCAGAAGGGCGGGGAGTAGACGTTGTCCGACTCCCGGCTCGGCCCGGCGTTCCTGCGCGCGGGCTCCTCGTCGTTCGCCGACTTCCTGGGTGAGCAGGCCCCCGGGCTGCTGCCGAGCCGTCGCTCGCTGCCCGAGGGCAACGCCGCCGACCTGGCGCCGCACGGCACCACGATCGTCGCGGCGACCTTCCCCGGCGGCGTGCTGATGGCCGGTGACCGGCGCGCGACGATGGGCAACATCATCGCCCAGCGGGACATCGAGAAGGTCTTCCCGGCCGACGAGTTCTCCTGCGTGGGGATCGCCGGCACCGCGGGCATCGCGGTGGAGATGGTGCGGCTGTTCCAGACCGAGCTCGAGCACTACGAGAAGATCGAAGGCACCACGCTCTCCATGGACGGCAAGGCGAACCGCCTCGCCGCGCTGATCCGGGGCAACCTCGGCATGGCGATGCAGGGGCTGGCCGTCGTACCCCTGTTCGCCGGCTACGACCTCAACGCCGACCAGGGCCGGATCTTCTCCTACGACGTCACCGGCGGCCGCTACGAGGAGACCGCGTTCCACTCGGTCGGCTCGGGCTCGCTGTTCGCCCGCGGGTCGCTGAAGAAGCTCTACCGCGAGGACCTCGACGCCGAGGGCTGCGTCACCGCCGTGGTGCAGGCGCTGTACGACGCGGCCGACGACGACTCGGCGACCGGCGGGCCCGACGTGGCCCGGCGGATCTTCCCGGTGGTCGGCGTGATCACCTCCCACGGCTACCGCCGGCTGCCGGACACCGAGGTGGCCGCGGTCGCGGACCGGGTGATCGCCGCACGGATGAACCGCCCCGACGGCCCCTCGGCCCCCCTGACCTGAGCCTCGAAGGACCTCCACCCATGAGCATGCCGTTCTACGTCTCGCCCGAACAGCTGATGAAGGACCGGGCGGACTTCGCGCGCAAGGGCATCGCGCGCGGTCGTTCGCTGGTCGTCGTCCAGTACGCCGACGGCATCGTGTTCGTCTCGGAGAACCTCTCCCAGGCGCTGCACAAGGTCAGCGAGATCTACGACCGGATCGCCTTCGCCGCGGTCGGCCGCTACAACGAGTTCGAGAACCTCCGGATCGCGGGCGTGCGGCTGGCCGACATGCGCGGCTACGCCTACGACCGCCGCGACGTCACCGGTCGCGGCCTCGCCAACGCCTACGCGCAGACGCTCGGCACGATCTTCTCCAGCGGCGGCGAGAAGCCCTACGAGGTGGAGCTGTTCGTGGCCGAGGTGGGGGACACCGTCGCCGACGACTCGATCTACCGGCTGACCTACGACGGCCAGGTGGCCGACGAGCACGGGTACGCCGTGATGGGTGGCCTGGCCGAGCCGGCGACGACGTACCTCAGGGAGCACTACGTCACCGGCGCCTCGCTCGAGGACGCGGTGCGGACCGCCGTCCAGGCGCTCGGCCAGGGCGAGTCCGAGACCCGGGTGATCCCCTCGACGAACCTCGAGGTCGCGGTGCTCGACCGCACCCGCACCCAGCAGCGCAAGTTCAAGCGGCTCACCGGCGGCCAGCTCGGCGAGATCCTGGGCAACGGCGGCGGACCGGGCGAGGACCCCGGCGCCGGTCCCGGTGCGTCCGCGGCACCCACGGGCCCCGACGACCCCACCGACCCCACCGACACCGTGTCCGACGTCCCGCCCCTGGAGAACCCGGTCACCGGCGAGCCCACCGACCCACCCGTCGCGCCGCCCGCCTCCTGACCCGCCGGCGTGCTTGTGGCCCCTGCCTGCAGGTAGGTCCGCTTGTGGCCGATCCTCGCAACGACACGGCGCGGCGTACTGCGGCCAGGGGCCACGTGCTCCTCCACAGGCCGGCAGACGGGACTTCCACCCGGCTGGCCCAGGTCCGACCGTTGGGGCATGAGAGCAGATCGTGACGTCGTCGTCGGAGAGGTACGTCGCCTCGGCTGGCACCGGGTCGGGGTCGGGCTCTACCGCCGCGAGGGCGTGGCGGACGACCTGCGGGCCGATCTCCTTGCCTGGCAGCAGATCCTGCCCGCCTCGGGGTGCCTCACCCACCTGACCGGCGCGGTGCTGCACCGGATGTGGCTGCCGCCGCTGCCCGAGAACCTGCCGGTGTTCGTCAGCATGGCCAAGCGGGAGACCCGCCCCAAGCGGCCCGAGCTGGTGGTGATGCGGCACACCCAGCCGATCCGTACGACGCGGCGGGAGGGACTCGTCGTGGCCACACCCGACGAGGTGCTGCTGACCTGCGCGCGGGACCTGTCCCTGCTCGACCTGGTCGTGCTGGGCGACTCGGCGCTGCACCAGGGCCTGGTCACCCGCGACCGGCTCCTGGCCGCCGCGGCCCGGCGCCGCTGGGGTGCTGCCGCCCTGAACCGCGCCGTCGGGTGGATGGACGGTCGCGCCGAGTCGCCGTGGGAGTCGCTGCTGCGCGTGTTCCACCGGGCCTGCGGCATCCCGGTCGTCCCGCAGCACACCGTCCTCGACGACGCCGACGGACGGTTCGTGGCCCGGGGCGACCTGTGGATCGTGGCGTCCCGCATGCTGCACGAGTACGACGGGGCCGGGCACCGTGACCGTCGTACGCACCGGGACGACCTCGACCGGGACCGCCGGCTGCTGGCGACGCAGTGGCACCGGCGGGGGTACACCAGCACCGACCTGCTGCACCGACCCGAGGGCATCCTGCGCGACGCCGACCTCACCCTCGGGCGAAGGCATCGCGCCGACCGGCTGGACCCGTGGCTGCGGATGCTCGAGGAGAGCCTGTTCCACCCCACCGGCCTGGACCGCTTCGCCCAGCGCATCACCCCGCCCGGAAGTGGCCGCTCGCTGCGACGACACGCCGGCTGAGCGCGCGGGGAGCGGCCAGAATCGGAGCAACACGCGGGCAGAGGCCACAAAGCGGCCCACCGGGTTGCGTGGTGCGCCTACTCTGAGGAGGTGGACCGCCGGATCTTCGGGATCGAGAACGAGTACGGCGTCACCTGCACGTTCCGCGGGCAGAGGCGCCTCTCGCCGGACGAGGTTGCCCGCTACCTGTTCCGCAAGGTGGTGTCCTGGGGCCGCAGCAGCAACGTCTTCCTCCGCAACGGCGCCCGTCTCTACCTCGACGTCGGCAGCCACCCGGAGTACGCCACCCCCGAGTGCGACGACATCATCGACCTCGTCGCGCACGACAAGGCGGGGGAGCGGGTCCTGGAGGGCCTGCTCGTCGACGCCGAGCGGCGGCTGCACGACGAGGGCATCGCCGGCGACGTGTACCTGTTCAAGAACAACACCGACTCGGCCGGCAACTCCTACGGCTGCCACGAGAACTACCTGGTCAGCCGGCACGGCGAGTTCTCCAAGCTCGCCGACGTCTTGATCCCGTTCCTGGTGACCCGGCAGATCCTGGTCGGCGCCGGCAAGGTGATCCAGACCCCGCGCGGCGCGATGTACTCCGTCAGCCAGCGCGCCGAGCACATCTGGGAGGGCGTCAGCAGCGCGACGACCCGGTCCCGCCCGATCATCAACACCCGCGACGAGCCGCACGCCGACGCCGAGCGCTACCGCCGGCTGCACGTGATCGTCGGCGACTCGAACATGAGCGAGACGACCACCATGCTCAAGGTGGCCTCCTGCGACCTCGTGCTGCGGATGATCGAGGAGGGCGTGGTGATGCGCGACCTCACGATGGAGAACCCGATCCGGGCGATCCGCGAGATCTCCCACGACATGACCGGGCGTCGCAAGGTCCGGCTGGCCAACGGCCGGGAGGCCAGCGCCCTGGACATCCAGCAGGAGTACCTCACCCGCGCCCGGGACTTCGTCGACCGGCGCGAGATCGAGACCCCGCTGATCGCCCGCGCCCTCGACCTGTGGGAGCGCACGCTCAAGGCCGTCGAGTCCGAGGACTTCGGCCTGGTGGAGCGGGAGATCGACTGGGTGATCAAGTGGAAGCTGATCGACCGCTACCGCGCCCAGAACGGCCTGCCGCTGAGCCACCCACGGGTCGCCCAGCTCGACCTGGCCTACCACGACATCCACCGCGGCCGCGGGCTCTACTACCTGCTGGAGAAGCGCGGCGCGGTCACCCGGGTCACCAACGACCTCCAGGTCTTCGAGGCCAAGTCGGTGCCGCCGCAGACCACCCGCGCCCGGCTCCGCGGCGAGTTCATCAAGAAGGCCCAGGAGCGGCGCCGCGACTTCACCGTCGACTGGGTGCACCTCAAGCTCAACGACCAGGCGCAGCGCACGGTCCTGTGCAAGGACCCGTTCCGGGCCCACGACGAGCGGGTCGCTAAACTCATCGAAGGCATGTAGGCCTTCCGGCGCCGTCTGTGGGCGCTCTCAGGAAGCCCCGTTATCGTTGCCGGACCGTCTTTCCACTCGTATCTGAGGTGTTCTTCCGTGCGTCGTCTGCTTGCCCTGCTCATGGCTTCACTCCTGCTGTTCGCCACCGCTGCCTGCGGCAACGACTCCGGCAAGACGAAGGCCGCCGACGTCGACCTGGGCGAGAAGATCAGTGGGCTCTCCGTCTCCGGCGCGTTCGGCGCCGAGCCGAAGGTGACCGTGGAAGCCCGCGATCAAGGCCGACAAGCCGACGACGCAGGTGATCTCCCAGGGTGACGGCAAGCCCGTGGTCGCCAACAAGAAGGCGATGTTCGACATCTTCCTCGCCAAGGGTGACGGCACGAAGCTCTACAGCAGCACCGACCAGGGCACCCCCACGCAGGTCTCGATGAACGAGAAGGAGTTCTTCAAGGTCATCATCGACGGCCTGGTCGGCAAGCCGCAGGGCTCCCGCGTCGCGATCGCCGCGACCGTCAAGGACGTGTGGGGCTCGGCCGGCGCTCCGCAGCTGAAGCTGAAGACCACCGACACCGTGCTGTTCGTGCTCGACGTGCTCTCCGTGGAGCCGACCGACGTGCTCGACGCCCCGCAGGGCAAGGACGTCGCGGCCCCGGCCGGCGCGCCCACGGTCCAGGAGAGCGGCAACAAGGTCACCGGCCTGGACTTCTCCAAGGCCCCGAAGAAGGCCCCGGCCAAGCTCCAGGTCATCCCGCTCGTCGAGGGCGACGGCCCGAAGGCCGAGTCCGGCCGCCTGGTCACGTTCAACTACTACGGCGCCGTGTGGGGCTCGAAGAAGCCGTTCGACTCCTCGTTCAGCCGCGGCGCCCCGGTGCCGTTCGGCGTCGGCGTCAAGGGACTGATCCCCGCGTGGGACAAGGTGATCCCGGGCCTCAAGCAGGGCAGCCGGGTGCTGATCATCGCCCCGCCCGCCGACGGGTACGGCTCCCGCGCGCAGTCGGGCATCCCGGCGAACTCCACGCTGACGTTCGTCGTCGACGTCCTCGGTGTCGACTCCTGATCGGTCAGGTCCGCTGGGGTAGGTTCCTTCTCCAGTGACGATCGTCGGGACCGGGAGCGCAGGTGGGTGTGGACATGACCGCTCGCAAGAGTGAGCGTCTGATGAACCTGCTCATCACGCTCCTGGTCTCACGCACGTACGTCACCAAGGACCGGCTCCGCGAGGCCGTCGAGCCCTACCGCGAGGCGGGCGACGAGGCCTTCGAGAAGATGTTCGAGCGGGACAAGGAGGAGCTCCGCTCGCTCGGCATCCCGATCGAGGTCGGCTTCGTGGACCGTGCGTTCGAGGACGAGCCGGGCTACCGCATCGAGCGCTCCGCGTTCGAGCTCCCGGAGATCGACCTCGCACCCGAGGAGGCGGCCGTGATCGGCCTCGCGGCCCGGGTCTGGCAGCACGCCGGGCTGGCCGCCGCGACCTCCGACGCGCTGGTCAAGCTCAAGGCCGCCGGTGTCACCGTCGACCGGGCCGCCCTCGACGTCGTCCAGCCCACGCTGAGCGCCGAGGAGCCGGCCTTCGAGCCGCTCTGGAACGCGACGCGCACCCGCACGCCCGTCCGGTTCGGGTACCGCACCTCCTCGGCCCCGAAGCCCGCGACCCGGCACCTGCAGCCCTGGGGCGTGGTGTCCTACCGCGGCCGCTGGTACGTCACCGGGCAGGACACCGACCGGGGCGGGCCGCGGGTCTTCCGGCTCTCCCGGGTGCAGGGCGAGGTGACCCCGGACGGCGCCGCCGGCTCCTTCGAGGTGCCGCCGGGCACCGACCTGCGTGCGATGACCCGCTCCCTGGCCCCGCAGCCGGAGGACCGCACGGCCCGGCTCCTGCTCCGCCGGGGCACCGGGCACGGCCTGCGCCGGCACGCCCGGGTGCTCCTCCCCGACGACCCCGACGGCATCGACGGCACCGGTCACGGCGACGTCCCCGAGGGCTGGGAACGGCTGGAGGCGACGTACGGCGCGACGGAGGCGTTCGAGGACGAGGTGCTGGGGTACGGCGCCGACGTGGTCGTCGAGGCGCCGCAGGACGTGCGCGAGTCCGTCGTCCGCCGGCTGCGCGAGGCCGCGGGAGAGGTGGCGTCATGAGCCCGTCGACACGTTCCGGAGGGTCGGGTGCCCGCGACCAGGTCGGCCGGCTGCTGGCCCTGGTGCCCTACATCCAGGCGCGCCGCGAGGTGGAGCTGGAGCAGGCGGCCGGCGACTTCGGCGTCAGCGAGGCGCAGATCGTCAAGGACCTCAACGTGCTGTGGTTCTGCGGGATGCCCGGTCTGGGCATGGGGGACCTGATCGACGTCGACATGGACGCGCTGGAGGGCGAGGGCGTGATCCGGCTGTCCAACGCGGAGTACCTCACCCGGCCGCTGCGCCTGGACAGCTCGGAGGCCTCCGCGCTGATCGTCGCGCTGCGGGCACTGCGCGAGGGCGGCGACGACGACGTGCGCCCGATCGTGGACCGCACCCTGGACAAGCTGGAGGCTGCGGCCGGCGAGGCCGCCTCGGTCGCCGCCCAGGTCGACATCCGGATGCCCGAGCAGGCCGGCCGGGTCGCCGAGCTGCGCGACCGGCTCACCCGGGCCGTCGAGGATCGCCGGCAGGTCCGCCTGGACTACTACGTGCCGGCCCGCGACGAGTCCACCGAACGGGTGGTCGACCCGCTGCGGGTGGTCACCGCCGACGGGAACACCTACCTCTCGGCCTACTGCCACCTCGCCGAGGACCAGCGGCTGTTCCGCCTCGACCGGATCTCCACGGCCGAGGTGCTCGACACCCCGGTCGGGGAGCACGCCGACCTCGAGCCCCGCGACCTCGCCGACGGGATCTTCCAGCCGTCGACCGACGACCTGCTGGTGACGCTGCACCTCCGGCCGGGCGCCCGCTGGGTGGCGGAGTACTACCCGGTCGAGGAGACCCGCGAGGCCCGCGACGGCGGGCTCACCGTCCGGCTCCGGGTGGGGGACCCCGCCTGGCTGGTCCGGCTGATGCTGCGGCTCGGGTCGAACGCGGAGCTGGTGGACCCTCCGGACCTGGCCGACAGCGTTCGCCGGGTGGCCACCCAGGCGTTGCACAACTACGCCTGAGAAGGTGCCCGACGGCCATCCGACCCTCCCACGGTGACGAACCATCCGCGCGTACGATGGTCAGCGCACTCGACTAGCAAAAGAGGTAGACATGACTCCGGTTCTTCCGCTGGCCCTCGGACTCGGGCCGCCCGAGATCATCTTGATCATCGTGGTCGTCGTGCTGCTCTTCGGTGCCAAGAAGCTTCCCGAGCTCGCGCGCGGCAGCGGTCGGGCCCTGCGGATCTTCAAGGCCGAGACCAAGGGACTGCTCGACGACGACGACGACGTCAAGGACAGCGAGAAGACCGAGGCCCAGCTCCAGCTCGACGCCCAGCGTCGCGCCGAGGCCGCGCAGCGCCTGGAGACCCCGGTCCAGCAGCCGGTGCACCCGGTGCACCCGGTGCACCCGGTGCAGCCCGTCCAGCCGCCCGTGGAGCAGCCCCGTCCCGACAGCGACCGCTGACCGCCCGGTCCGCGCACCCGACCAGCTGAGCTGACATGTCATTCGCCGGAGTCATCGGGCTGTTCCGCGCCCGGCCGCAGAACCCCGTCGGCGCCGACGGGCGGATGGCGCTCGCGGACCACCTGCGCGAGCTGCGCGCCCGCCTGCTCCGGGTCGTGCTGGTGCTGGTGCTCGCCGTGATCGTGGCGCTGTTCTTCTACGACCAGCTGCTCGCGGTGATCTACGACCCCTACGAGGCGGCCGTGTCGCAGCTCGGCGCGGGCACCACCACCGTCGCGACCATCAACGGCGTCGGTGGTCCGCTGCTCCTGCAGCTGAAGCTGTCCGGCCTGGCCGCGGTGGTGATCACCAGCCCCTACTGGCTGCTGCAGATCTGGGGCTTCATCGTGCCCGGGCTGCACGCCCACGAGAAGCGGTGGAGCCGGATCTTCGCGGCGATCGCCGGGCCGCTGTTCCTGGTCGGCGTCGCGGTCGGCTACTACGTGCTGCCCAAGGGCCTCGCGGTACTGATCGGCTTCACCCCGGTCGACCTGACCAACCTGGTGGACTTCGGGGAGTACTTCTCGTTCATGACCCGGATGCTGCTGGTGTTCGGCGTCGCGTTCGAGATCCCGTTCTTCGTGGTGCTGCTCAACCTGGCCGGCGTGGTCTCCGGCAAGACCCTCGGCAACTACCGGCCGTGGATCATCATCGGCACCTTCGTGTTCGCCGCGGTCGCGACGCCCTCGACGGACCCGTTCTCGATGCTGATGCTCGCCGTGCCGATGACCGTGCTGTTCATGCTCTCCGAGGTCATCGCCCGGCTGGTCGACAAGCGGCGCCGGACCAGGTCCGTGCTCGCCGGGCTCGACGACGACGTGGCCTCGCCGATCGACGGCCCGGACGCGATCCGGCGCTCGCGCCTCGACGAGGACGAGGACTGATCCCCGGTGACGGCCCCGTGATGACCCGGTGACCCACGACGTGCGGGAGGTCGACCCGTTCGACCTGCCCGACTGGCTGGGCACCAGCGACGTCACCTGGACGGCGCTGACGACGGTCCGCGGGGCCTCGCGGATCGAGGGCCGGCTCAGCGGTGCGGGGGAGGAGCTCGACTGCGACCTGCTCGCCGCCGACCTCGCCTACCCCGAGCCGCTGCTGCAGGGCGCGCTGCGCCGGCAGGCCCACCAGTCCTGGACCCACGGCCAGGTGCTGCTCGTGGAGTACGACGGCCGGCTGACGCTGGCCGTGCCGGGCACCGCGTACTCCGCCGACGGTGTGATGGAGACCGTCGCGCGGCTGGCCAAGGCCGTCGGCGTCCGACCCGGCCGGTTCGTGGTCTGCCTCCGCCTGTGACCCGCCGGCCAGGAGCGGCTCGGATCGGCTCGTCCCGCCGGGGGCGGGAATTCCTCGAGGTGCTTGGTTGCTGCAACCTCTCGTGACCGACACCCAGAGCAGCCAGGTCAACCGCCGGGACATCGGCCTGCGCTCCGCGCGCGGACCGGTGCTGATCGCGGTGATGCTGTCGACCGCGCTGGTGGCGCTCGACCAGACGATCGTCTCGACCGCGGTCCCGTCGATCGTGCGGGACCTCGGCGGGTTCCGGGAGTTCCCGTGGCTGTTCTCGGTCTACCTGCTCGCGCAGGCCGCGACGGTCCCCGTCTACGGCAAGCTCGCCGACCAGTTCGGCCGCAAGCCGCTGATGTACTACGGCATCGGGGTGTTCCTGCTCGGCTCGGTGCTCTGCGCGGTGGCCTGGAGCATGCCGGTGCTGATCGTCGCCCGTGGCCTGCAGGGCCTCGGCGCGGGCGCCGTACAGCCGATCGGGATGACGATCATCGGCGACATCTACACGCTGCGCGAGCGCGCCAAGGTGCAGGGGTACGTCGCCAGCGTCTGGGGGATCTCCTCGGTCATCGGCCCCACGTTCGGCGGCGTGTTCAGCCAGCTGCTGACCTGGCGGTTCATCTTCTGGGTGAACGTCCCGCTCTGCCTGCTGGCCGCAGTCATGCTGCGCCGCTTCAGCGAGAAGGTGGAGCGCGGCCACGTCAAGGTCGACTACGCCGGCGCCGCGCTGCTCACGGTGTCCACCACGCTGGTCGTGCTCGGCCTGCTCGAGGGCGGCCACTCCTGGGCCTGGACGGCCTGGCAGACCCCGGCGATCTTCGGCGCCGCCGCGCTGACCCTGGTGGGCTTCGTGCTCGTCGAGCGGGTGGTGGCCCAGCCGGTGCTGCCGCTGTGGGTGTTCGGCAGCCGGACGCTGCGGACCACGAGCGCGCTCTCGCTGCTGGTCGGCGGCCTGATCCTGGGCCTGTCGTCCTACGTGCCGACCCTGGGCCAGGACGTGATCGGCGCCTCGGCGATCGTGAGCGGCTTCGCGCTCGCCGCGCTGACCCTCGGCTGGCCGGTGTCGGCGGCGCTGTCCGGCCGGCTGTACCTCAGCATCGGCTTCCGGGCGACCGGCCTGCTCGGCGTCAGCCTGGCGGTGGCCGGCTCGCTGGTGCTCGCGCTGATGGACCCGGCCGGCTCGCTGTGGCACGTGGCGCTGGGCTGCCTGCTGATCGGCTTCGGGATGGGCTGGGTCGCCGCCCCGGCCCTGGTCGTCGCCCAGTCGAGCGTCGCCTGGGGCGAGCGCGGGGTCGCCACGGCCACCAACATGTTCTCCCGCTCGGTCGGCTCGGCCATCGGGGTCGCGGTATTCGGGGCGATGGTGAACGCCGTGGTCGGCGACCACCCGACGGCCGCCACCCTGGCGACGGGGGTGCACCGGGTGTTCATCGGCATCCTGGTGCTGGCGCTGGCGATGGGCGTGCTGGAGCTGTTCATGCCCAAGCGGGTCAGCCCGCCCGCCTGACGCCGCCCGGGACCGTCCTCAGCGCAGGCCGGCGATCTCCAGCAGGTCGTCGAGGATCGTCGGCATGCTGGCGAACAGCGAGATGTGCCCCTCGCCCTGCGCGAAGTGCGCGTGCACGCCCGGGATGTTCGCGGCCAGCCACTCGGCGTGCGCGAAGGGCACCATCATGTCCTCGGTGCCCTGCCAGACCGCGACGGGCACCGCGATCTCCTTCACCGAGAAGCCCCACGGCCGCAGCATCGTCAGGTCGTCGTCGTGCCACCCCGCGATGCCCTGCTCGCCGGCCCGCCGGAAGGTCGCCGCGATCACCTCGGCCAGGTCCCCGGTGAGGGCGGCCCGGTCGACCGGGGGAGCCAGGCTGCCCAGCGAGTCCGCCACGTCGGCCGCGGTCGCCGCGAACACGCCCGGCGCGTAGTCCTCGAGCAGGGCGGTGAGCTCGGCGGAGCCGGCCATCGCGGCGGTGAACTCCGCGACGTTCTCCTCGCCCATCCCGTCACGGATGTCCCCGTCGTACTCGGCAGGCGGCACCAGGCCGACGCCGCACACCGCGGCGCGGCACCGGTCGGGCAGCACCGCCGCGCAGGCCAGGCTCCGGGGACCGCCGCCGGACCAGCCCACGCTCAGGAACTCCCCGAGCCCGAGGTGGTCCAGGATCACCGCGACGTCGGCGGCGTCGTCGGCGACCGTCGCGGTGGTCGCCCCGTCGGCGCGCCGGGTGGAGCCGCCGTACCCCGGCCGGGACCAGGCGACCACCCGCAGCCCACGCTCGGCGGCGGCACGCTCCAGCAGCGGGTCCGGTACGGCGGCCTGCGGCGTGCCGTGGTGGAAGACCAGCGGGAAACCGTCGTCGGGGCCGGACAGGAGGACCTCGAGGAGCCGGCCGTCGGGGGCGGGCACGTGCAGCGTCATGCCGTCACGGTAGTGGGCGCCCGCGACCCGAGCGTCGCGACGTACCGGTGACCGGGCGCCGCGTAGGCTCGCCGGGTGGCCAGAGAGATCGCGCTCCTCACGAACCCGACCTCCGGCAAGGGGCGCGGCACGCGCACCGCGGCGATCGCGCTGCCGCGCCTGCGCGAGGCCGGCTTCCACGTCCGGAACCTCGCGGGCCGGGACGCCGACGAGACCCTGGAGCTGGCCCAGGGCTGCGTGGCGGACGGCGTCGAGAGCCTGGTGGTGGTGGGCGGCGACGGCATGGTGCACCTCGCGGTCCAGGCGCTCGCCGGCACCGAGACCGCGCTGGGGATCATCCCGTCGGGCACCGGCAACGACGTGGCGCGCTACCTCGACCTGCCGCGCAGCGACCCGCAGGCGGCCGCCGACGTGGTGGTCGGCTCCCGGACCCGGCGCATCGACCTGGGCCGCGCCGGGGGGCAGTACTTCGTGACCGTGCTGGCCGCCGGCTTCGACTCCAAGGTCAACGAGCGCGCCAACGCGATGTCCTGGCCGCGCGGGCAGATGCGCTACAACCTGGCGACGCTGGCCGAGCTGCGGGTCTTCGACCCGCTGCCGTACACCCTCGAGCTCGACGGGGAGGTGCGGCAGGTCGAGGCGATGCTGGTCGCGGTCGGCAACGGCGAGTCGTTCGGCGGCGGCCTGCGGATCACCCACGGGGCCTCCCTCGACGACGGCTGGCTCGACGTGGTGGTCATCAAGACCATGAGCAAGCTCGGCCTGGTGCGCACCTACCCCCAGCTGTTCACCGGGAAGCACACGCGCCATCCGCAGTACGAGCACCACCGCGTCCGCAGCGTCACCGTCGCCGCGCCCGGCATCGTGGCGTACGCGGACGGCGAGCGCATCGGCGCGCTGCCCCTGACCGTCGACGTCGCGCCCCTGGCGCTGAAGGTGCTGGTGCCCTGATGCCGTCCCCGTCCGAGAGCTACGCCCGCTACCGGCGCGAGAAGAGCGCGCCGGTCTTCGCGGACTTCGTGCAGATGTACGACTTCGCGCTCGACGACTTCCAGGTCCGGTCCTGCAAGGAGCTCGAGGCCGGACGCGGCGTGCTGGTCGCCGCCCCGACCGGCTCGGGCAAGACGATCGTCGGCGAGTTCGCCGTCCACCTGGCGCTCTCCCAGGGCCGCAAGTGCTTCTACACCACCCCGATCAAGGCGCTGTCGAACCAGAAGTTCGCGGACCTCGTGCGCAGGTACGGCGCCGACCAGGTCGGCCTGCTCACCGGTGACAACACGATCAACGGCGAGGCGCCGATCGTCGTGATGACCACCGAGGTGCTGCGCAACATGCTGTACGCCGGATCCTCCACGCTGACCGGTCTCGGCTTCGTGGTGATGGACGAGGTGCACTACCTCGCCGACCGGTTCCGCGGCGCGGTCTGGGAGGAGGTGATCATCCACCTGCCCGAGTCGGTGGCGCTGGTCTCCCTGTCCGCGACGGTGTCCAACGCCGAGGAGTTCGGCGAGTGGCTCGAGACGGTCCGCGGCGAGACCACCACGATCGTCGAGGAGCGCCGCCCGGTCCCGCTCTACCAGCACGTGATGGTCGGCAAGAAGATCTACGACCTGTTCAAGGACGACGTCTCCGACACCCCGCAGGTCAACCCGGACCTGATGCGGATCGCCCGCGACGACTTCCGGTCCACCCGCACCCGCGACCACCGCACCAAGCGCAACGCGCCCCGCACCCGCGCCGGCGCCCGCGGCCAGGGCCCCTCGCGGCAGTACCTCCCGAGCCGGTACGACGTGGTGGAGAAGCTCGACGGCCAGGGCCTGCTGCCGGCGATCATCTTCGTGTTCAGCCGGGTCGGCTGCGACGCCGCGGTGACCCAGTGCCTGAACGCCAACCTCAAGCTGACCTCCCCGGAGGAGCGCGAGCAGATCCGGACGTTCGTCGAGGGACGCTGCCGCAACATCCCGCACGAGGACCTGCACGTGCTGGGCTACCACGACTTCCTCGAGGGCCTGATGCGCGGCGTCGCGGCCCACCACGCCGGCATGCTGCCGACCTTCAAGGAGTGCGTCGAGGACCTGTTCACCAACGGGCTGTGCCGGGTGGTGTTCGCGACCGAGACGCTGGCGCTGGGCATCAACATGCCGGCCCGCTCGGTGGTCATCGAGAAGCTGTCCAAGTGGAACGGCGAGACGCACGCCGACATCACCCCGGGGGAGTACACCCAGCTCACCGGTCGTGCCGGGCGCCGCGGCATCGACGTCGAGGGCCACGGCGTCGTGCTGTGGCAGCAGGGCTTCGACCCCAAGGCGGTCGCCGGCCTGGCCTCGACGCGCACCTACCCGCTCAAGTCGTCCTTCCGCCCGTCGTACAACATGGCGGTGAACCTCGTGCACCAGGTCGGCCGGGCCACCGCCCGGGAGCTGCTCGAGTCGTCGTTCGCGCAGTTCCAGGCGGACAAGGCGGTCGTCGGGCTGGCCCGGCAGCTGCGCAAGGCGGAGAACGCGCTGGAGGGGTACGCCGAGGCGGCCACCTGCCACCTCGGCGACTTCATGGAGTACTCCCGGCTGCGCCGGCGGCTCTCCGACGCGGAGACCGCGCAGGCCAGGACCAAGCGGGCCGACAACCGGGACCAGGTCGTCGCGTCCCTGGAGGCGCTGCGCCCCGGCGACGTGATCGAGGTGCCGGCCGGCAAGTTCTCCGGCATGGCCGTGGTGATCAACCCGGGCATGCGCTCGGACCGGGACGGCCCCCGGCCCTACGTCCTGACCGCCGACCGCAACGCGCGCCGACTCTCGATGGTGGACTTCCCGGTCCCGGTCGAGGCGTTCACCCGGATGCGGATCCCCAAGACGTTCAACGGCCGCAACCCCCAGTCCCGGCGCGACCTGGCCTCGGCGCTGCGGGTCCGCACCCAGGGCTTCCACGCCGCCCCCGCGACGAGCGGCACCGGCCGGCGGACGCGGCCCGGCGGTGCGCCCCGAGGCCGACGGCGAGCGGGAGATCTCCCGGCTGCGCGCCGAGCTGCGGGCGCACCCGTGCCACGGCTGCTCGGACCGCGAGGACCACGCCCGCTGGGCCGAGCGCTACCACAAGCTCGAGCGGGACACCCGGACGCTGCAGCGGCGCATCGAGCAGCGCACGAACACGATCGCCCGGCAGTTCGACCGGGTCTGCGACGTGCTGACCGCGCTCGGCTACCTCGAGGACGACGAGGTCACCGAGACCGGCGCCCGGCTGATGCGGATCTACACCGACATGGACCTCGTCGCGGCCGAGTCGCTGCGCAACGGCCTGTGGGACGGCCTGTCGCCCGCCGAGCTGGCGGCCGCGCTGTCCGCGCTGGTGTTCGAGAGCCGGCGCCCCGACGACGCGGCGGCGCCCCGGCTGCCCGGCGGCCGGCTGCAGGGCGTGCTCGCCGAGATGGTCGCGCTCTGGGCGGACCTCGACGCGCTGGAGCGGGAGAACAAGCTGGACTTCCTGCGCGAGCCGGACCTCGGGTTCGCCTGGGCGGCCTACCGGTGGGCCGAGGGCGCCAGCCTCGACGAGGTGCTCTCCGAGACCGACCTGGCGGCCGGCGACTTCGTGCGCTGGATGAAGCAGCTGCTCGACGTCACCGACCAGGTCGCCGACGCATCCGGCGACGGCGTCCTGCGCAAGGCCGCCCGCGCCACCTCGGCCGCCCTGCGGCACGGCGTGGTCGCCTACTCCTCCGTGTCGGAGTAGGCGAGCCGAGGGGACGGTCGACCCGGGCCTGGGACCAGGTCGACCCGGGCCTGGGACCAGGTCGACCCGGGCCTGGCACCAGGTCGACCCGGGCCTGGCGTTCAGCTGCTGACCGGCCGGCCCTCGTAGGGAGTCGAGAGGACGATCGTCGTCCGGGTGGAGACGTTGGCCACCGCACGGACGCGGGCGAGCAGCTCCTCGAGGTCCGAGGGCTTGGCCACCCGGACCTTGAGGATGTAGGACTCGTCGCCGGCCACCGACCAGCAGCTCTCGATCTCGGTGATGGCGCTCAGCCGGTCGGGCGAGTCGTCGGGCTGCGAGGGGTCGATCGGCCGGATCGAGATGAACGCGGTCAGCGGCAGCCCGACCTGGTCGAAGTCGACCGTCGCGCCGTACCCCTTGATCAGGCCGCGCTGCTCGAGGCGCTTGACCCGCTGGTGGACGGCCGAGGTCGAGAGCCCGGTCGCCTTCCCCAGGTCGGTGAACGACATGCGGCCGTCGGAGGCGAGGAGCGTGAGGATGCGCCGGTCGAGGTCTTCCACGAGCGCCACCCTAACGGTCCCGAGTGCGGTGATCCGGTGTCCCGCCATGGAAGACTCGGGGCGTGACCTCGCGCCTTATGCTGCTCGACACGGCCTCGATGTACTTCCGCGCGTTCTACGGCGTGCCGGACTCGTTCAAGGCCCCGGACGGCACCCCGGTCAACGCCGTGCGGGGCCTGCTGGACTTCATCTCGCGGCTGGTCACGGACTACCGGCCGACGCATCTCGCGTGCTGCTGGGACAACGACTGGCGTCCCCAGTGGCGGGTCGACCTCATCCCGTCGTACAAGGCGCACCGCGTGGAGTACGTCGTCACCGACGGTCCCGACGTCGAGGAGGTGCCCGACGCGCTGGAGATCCAGGTGCCGGTCATCCGCGACGTGCTGGCGGCCTTCGGGATCGCGGTGGTCGGCGCCGACGGGTACGAGGCCGACGACGTGATCGGGACGCTGTCGAAGGACGCCGGCATGCCCGTCGACGTGGTGACCGGGGACCGGGACCTGTTCCAGCTCGTCGACGACGACCACGAGGTGCGGATCCTCTACATCGCGCGGGGGGTCGGCCGGCACGAGCGGGTCACCAACTCCGTCGTACAGGAGAAGTACGGGATCGACGGCCGCCAGTACGCCGACTTCGCGGCGCTGCGCGGGGACGCGTCGGACGGCCTGCCCGGCGTGAACGGGATCGGGGAGAAGACCGCGGCGACGCTGCTGCAGCGCTTCGGCGACCTGCCCGGGCTGCGGGCCGCGGCAGCCGACCCGGACTCCAACATCGCGCCGAGCCCGCGCCGCAAGATCATCGACGCGGGGGACTACCCCGAGGTGGCCGCGCACGTCACGCGGGTCGCCCGCGACATCGACCTGGGGAAGCCGGAGCTGCTGCTGCCGCTGAGCCCGGTGGACCCCGAGGCGCTCGTCGCGCTGTCGGAGAAGTGGAACCTGGAGAGCCCCATCGCCCGGCTCGTGGAGTCCCTCACCAACCTCCGCTGACCCGGGCCTCCCACCAGGTCGACCCGCGCCTCCCGCAAGCTCGACCCGGGCCTCCCACCAGCTCGAGCCGGGCCTCCCGCAAGCTCGACCCGGGCCTCCCACCAGCTCGAGCCGGGCCTCCCGCAAGCTCGACCCGGGCCTCCCGCCAGGTCGAACTTCCCTCAGGCCCGGGTCACCATGAACTTGGGCCCGGGTCGACATGAACTCAAGCCGGGTCGACATGAACTTGGGCCCGGGTCGACAGGAACTGAGGCCCGGGTCGGGTCCGGGTCGGGTCAGGAGAGGGTGAGGGTCTTCTGTGCCTCGGCTGCGGTGCGGGAGGCCTCGGCCGAGCGCTCGGCCTCGGCGAGCACCACGTCGGGGTCGCCGGCGTGCTGGCGCCACCACTCCTGGCCGGCCTCGGGCAGGGTGTGGATCGGGTCGTAGTAGGCGTAGGTCCGGCTGAGCGCCTCGGGGTCGGCCGCCTCGATGGAGGTGCGGTAGTTCTTCGTCCAGTAGGAGATGCCGCGCTCGGTGTCGTAGTCGGCGATCTGGTGCACCCAGCGCTTGCCCACGAACGGTACGTCGCAGACGATCCGCGGCGTCGCGAAGCCGGGGAGGTAGCCCATGATGTGGTGCTGCAGCCGCTGCGCGTCGGCGACCGAGACCCGCCAGTGCTCCGAGAACGGGATCATGTCGCACATGTAGAAGTAGTAGGGCATGATCTGCGCGCCGTCGAGCAGCGTGAAGCAGAGGTCGAGCAGCGCGTCCGGGTCGGCGTTGACCCCGTCGAGCAGCACGCCCTGGTTGCGAACGTCGCGCAGGCCGGCGTCGAGCATCGCCTTGGAGGCCTTGGCGACCAGCGGCGTCACCGACGCGGCGTGGTTCACGTGGGTGTGCATCGCCAGGGACACGCCGCGGTCGCGGGCGGTCCGGGCGACCCGCTCGACCCCGGCGCGGACCTCGTCCTGCAGCCAGTGCTGGGGGAGACCCATCAGCGCCTTGGTGGCCAGCCGGATGTCCCGGACGTTCTCGATCTCGAGCAGCCCGGTCAGGAACTCCTCGAGGCGCGGCCAGGGCATGTTCGCCACGTCGCCGCCGGAGACCACGACGTCGCGCACGGACGGCGTGCGACGGAGGTAGGCCATCATCTCCGCGTGCCGGTCGACCGGCTTGCCGAGGAACTTCAGCTTCTCGATCGTCGGCGTCGAGTTGCCGACGAGGTCCATGCGCGTGCAGTGGCCGCAGTACTGCGGGCAGGTCGGCAGCAGCTCGGCGAGCACCTTGGTGGGGTAGCGGTGCGTGAGGCCCTCGGCCACCCACATGTCGTGCTCGTGCAGCGAGTCGCGGGTGGCGTGCGGGTGCGACGGGAAGTCGGTGCGCCGGTCGGAGAACACCGGGAGCATGTAGCGACGGACCGGGTCGGCGTACATCGCCTCGGTCAGCGACCCCGGGCCGCGGGGCGTCTCGCGCGGCGCCATCGTGTTCATCATCTGCGGCGGCACCAGCATCGACATGGTGGCCCGCTCGGCCTGGTCGCGCTCCATGTCGGCGTAGAACGCCTCGTCGAGGAGGTCGCCGAACAGCGCACGCAGCTGGCGGACGTTCTTGATGCAGTGCGCACGCTGCCACTGCACGGACTCCCACTGCTCGGACGTCACGTCCTTCCAGCCCGGGAAGCGGGTCCAGTCCGGCTCGACCAGCTCGACCCGGCGGTAGGGGTAGGGCTGACCGGTCTCCAGACCGATCGACGTCTCGATGCTCATCACGTGCTCCGTGTTCGAAGAAGAGTGCGCGTCGGGTTTGTACGACGCATCCCGTGCGTGCCACGATACGCAAAGATTCTCCGGCCTGTCGAACGAACCGCCGAAGGATTTCCCGTCATCGATCGACCTGTCAGAGAGGACAGCCGTGAGCGAGCAGGGCAGCCCCGTCGGCCTCCACCGGGTGGTCGCGCCCGCCGGCGTGCTGCCGCAGGCCGCCGAGCGCCTGGACACCCGTCGCGAGCTGTGGCCCGACGAGGTCCGGGTGCGCGTCGAGCGGCTGAACCTGGACGCGGCGTCCTTCCGGCAGCTCGAGCGCACCCACGACGGGGACGGCGACCGGGTCCGCGAGGCGGTGCTGGGCATCGTCGCCGCCCGCGGGAAGATGCAGAACCCCGAGACCGGGTCCGGTGGGATGCTGGTCGGCACGGTCGAGGAGGTCGGGCCGGACTCGCCGCTCGGCCTGCAGGTGGGGGACCGGGTCACCACGCTGGTCTCCCTGACCCTGACGCCGCTGGTCATCGAGGACGGCCTCGCGCGCTGGGACGGCCGGAGCGAGCAGGTCCCCGCGGACGGGTACGCCATCCTCTTCGGCCGCTCCATCGTCGCGGTGATCCCCGACGACCTGCCCGCCGAGCTGTCGCTGTCGGTGATGGACGTCTGCGGGGCGCCGGCCCTGACCGCCCGGGTCGTCGGCCAGTACGTCGCGTCCCTTGGGGGCGCCCCGTCCCTCGACTCCGCAGGACAAGCGACAGGCTCGACGCACGGACCGGTGGTCGCCGTGATCGGCGGCGCCGGCAAGTCCGGGTCGCTGTCGCTGGCCGCGGCCAAGCAGGCCGGCGCGCGCCGCACCGTGGGCGTCGTCCCGCACCAGGCCGAGGCGGACCTGCTCACCGGTGCCGGGATCGCCGACGTGGTCGCGGTCGCCGACGCGCGGGACCCGGTCGCCCTGTCCGCGGCCGTGCAGCAGGCCGGTGGCCCCGCCGACGTCACGGTGGTCTGCGTCGACGTACCCGGGTGCGAGGGCGGCGCGATCCTCTCCACCGCCGACCGCGGCACCGTCATCTTCTTCTCGATGGCCACCTCGTTCAGCGCCGCGGCCCTGGGCGCGGAGGGTCTCGCCGCCGACGTGACGATGCTGGTCGGGAACGGCTACGTCCCCGGGCACGCCGACTTCGCGATGTCCCTGCTGCGCGGGCACGCGGGGGTGCGCAGCCTGTTCGAGCGCCGGCTGTGAGGATGGGGAGGTGACTCGCATCCTGCTCCGCGGTGGCTACGTCCACACGCCCGCCGACCCGCACGCCACCGCCCTCTGCGTCGAGGACGGCACGATCGTCTGGACGGGGGACGACGACGCCTCGGTGCACTTCGCCGACAACGCCGACCGCATCGTCGAGCTCGACGGCCGGCTGGTCACCCCGGCCTTCGTCGACGCCCACGCACACCTGGCGCAGACCGGGTTCGCCGCCGTGAGCGTGGACCTCACCGGGGTCGCCAGCCTGCACGAGGCGCTGGACGCCCTCGCGGCGCACACCCGGGCCACGTCCTCCCCGGTCGTGCTCGGCCAGGGCTGGGACGAGACGCTGTGGCCCGAACAGCGACCGTTCACCCGCGAGGAGGTCGACCGGGCCACCGACGGCCGCCCCGCCTACCTCGGCCGGGTCGACGTGCACTCCGCCGTGGTCAGCACCGCCTTCCTCGACGCCTGCCCGGAGATGGTGCACGCCGAGGGGTACGACGCGAGCGGGCTCGTCTCGCGCGACGCGCACCACCTGGCCCGCGAGGGGCTGTTCCGGCTGCTGCCGCCCTCCGCGCGCGAGGACGCGATCCTGCGCGCGCTCCAGGACGCCGCCCGGCACGGCATCGGCATGGTCCACGAGCTCGGCGCCCCGCACATCTGCCCGCCCGAGGACCTCCAGATCTCGGCTGCCCTGACCGCGCGGGCGACGCTGCCCGAGGTGGTCGGCTACTGGGGCGAGCTCGGCGCCGTCGACACGGCCGTCGCCCTCGGCTGCGCGGGCAACGCCGGCGACCTGTGCATGGACGGCTCGGTCGGCTCGCGCACGTCGGCGCTGCACGCGCCGTACGCCGACGCGGAGACCTCGGGCCACCTGTACCTCGACGCCGGGCAGGTCACCGAGCACGTGGTGGCCTGCACCCGCGCCGGCCTCCAGTCCGGCTTCCACGTCATCGGCGACCGCGCCGTGGCCGAGGTGGTCGCCGGCCTCCGCGCGGCCGCCGAGCTGCTCGGCGCGCCCGCGATCGTGCAGGCCCGGCACCGGCTCGAGCACGTCGAGATGGCCAGCCCGGCGGAGATGGCGGTGCTCGGCGAGCTCGGCGTGACCGCCAGCATGCAGCCGATGTTCGACGGCTACTGGGGCGGCACCGACTCGCTGTACGCCCAGCGCCTCGGCGCCGAGCGCGCCCTGCCGATGAACGCGTTCGCCTCGATGAACCGCGCCGGCGTCGCGCTGGCCTTCGGCTCGGACACCCCGGTCACCCCGTTCGAGCCCTGGGGCGCCGTGCGCGCCGCGGCCTGGCACCACACCGACACCGAGCGGATCACCGTGCGGGCGGCGTTCAACGCGCACACCCGCGGTGGTTGGCGCGCGGCCCGGCGCGACGAGGGCGGCGTGATCGCGCTCGGCGCCCCGGCCAGCATCGCCGTGTGGGACGTGCCCGGCTCGCTGACCGTGCAGACGCCCGACTCCCGGGTCGCCGCGTGGTCCACCGACCCGCGCGCCGGCGTCCCCCAGCTGCCCGACCTGGCCCCCGACACCGAGCTGCCGGCCTGCGTGCTGACGCTGGTCGCGGGGGAGATCGCCTACGAACACGAGGGAGCACTGACCTGATGGTCTCGACAAGCTCGACCGGCCGGACCCCGAGGGGCAAGCTCGACCTCGACCCGGCCACCGTCCGCAAGGCGCGGACCCTGGCCCGGCAGGCCGGCCGTCCGATCGTGAACCTGGCCAAGAAGCACACCACCGTCTCGGTCGAGCGGGCCACCCTGCGGCTCGCCGGCCTGCAGGGCGCGGACGCCGACGGCATCCCGTGGGTGAACCGGCTGCTGGACGCCGTACGCGGGGATGTCGGGCTCGAGCACGGCATCGCGCTCCCGGTCTGGGACGCGCTGGTCCGCGGCGAGGCCGAGGACCTGTCCGTGCTGGCCCAGAAGGCGTCCGCCGGCGGCGTGCGCTTCCGGCTGCCCGAGGGCCGCGACCTGACCCGGGCCCGCACCGCCGCGGGCAAGCAGGTCGGCGCGGGCATCCGTCGCGTCGACGCGCGCCGCCGCGACCGCGACCGGATGGTCAAGAGGCACGGCGACCCGCAGCACCAGCCGTGGATCTACCTGATCGTCGCGACCGGCGACATCTACGAGGACATCCCGCAGGCCCAGCAGGCGGCCCGCGAGGGCGCCGACGTGATCGCGGTGATCCGGTCCACCGGACAGTCGCTGCTCGACTACGTCCCCGAGGGCGCGACCCGCGAGGGCTTCGCCGGCACCTACGCCACCCAGGAGAACTTCCGGCTGATGCGGGCGGCGCTCGACGAGTCGAGCAGGGAGCTCGGCCGCTACGTGCGGCTGACCAACTACGCCTCGGGGCTGTGCATGCCGGAGATCGCCGCGCTCGCCGGGCTCGAGCGGCTGGACATGATGCTCAACGACTCGATGTACGGCATCCTCTTCCGCGACATCAACCCGATCCGGACGTTCGTCGACCAGCGGTTCAGCCGCCAGGTGCACGCCCGCGCCGGCATCATCATCAACACCGGTGAGGACAACTACCTCACCACCGCCGACGCCATCGAGGCGGCCAACACGGTGACAGTGAGCCAGCTGCTCAACGAGTACTTCGCCAAGGAGGCGGGCCTCGAGGACTGGCAGCTCGGACTGGGCCACGCCTTCGAGATCAACCCCGAGGTGCCGGACAGCTTCCGGATGGAGCTCGCGCACGCCCTGCTGGCCCGCGAGCTGTTCCCGAAGGCGCCGCTCAAGTGGATGCCGCCCACCCGGCACATGACCGGCGACGTGTTCCGCGGCTACCTGCTCGACGCGTTCTTCAACCTCGCCGGGGTGCTCACCGGCCAGAGCATCCTGCTGGTCGGGATGATGACCGAGGCGGTGGTCACGCCGTGGATCTCCGACCGCGACCTGGCCCTGCAGAACGTCCGCTACGTCATGGAGGCGGCCGGCAACCTGCACGAGGACTTCGTGCCGCGCCCCGACGGCTTCATCGTCCAGCGCGCCAACGAGGTGCTCGCCGAGAGCATCGACCTGCTGGAGCGGATCCTGGCGCACGAGTCCAGGACCGGGCTGCTCGACGCGATCGCGGACGGCACGTTCGGCCTGATGAAGCGGCCCGCCGACGCCGGACGCGGGCTCGAGGGCGTGGCCCAGAAGGCACCCGGCTACTTCAACCCCGCGACCGAGATCCTGGAGGCGTGATGACCATCCTCAGGCCGTACGGCGACACCACCGGCGACGGCATGGTGCAGGTGTCCTTCACCCTCCCGATGGCCAACTCCAAGGTCGCCGAGGGCGCGGCGGCGCAGCTCGCCAACAAGATGGGCATCGAGCCGGCGCTCGTCGTGCACGCCAAGGCGATGGGCCCGGACTTCACGTTCTTCGTCGTCTACGGCCGGGTCAACCACCTGGTCGACACCTCCACGGTCGAGATCGTCGAGCGCGACTACCCGCTGATGACCCCCAAGGAGGTCAACGCGGCGATCAAGAGCGGCCTGCGGCGCCGCCTGACGGTCGTCGGGGCCTGCATCGGCAGCGACGCGCACACCGTCGGCATCGACGCGATCATGAACATCAAGGGGTTCGCCGGCGAGAAGGGCCTGGAGTACTACCGCGAGATCAAGGTGGTGAACCTCGGCGCCCAGGTGTCCGTGCCGCAGCTGGTCGCCCGGGCGCGCGAGGAGAGGGCCGACGCCATCCTCGTCTCCCAGGTGGTCACCCAGCGCGACGCGCACATCGTGAACACCAAGGAGATGTCCGCGGCGTTCCGGGAGTCCTACCCGAGCGACCGGCGGCCGCTGCTGATCGTCGGCGGCCCCCGCTTCGACGAGAAGATGGCCGGCGAGCTCGGCGTGGACCGGGTCTTCGCCCGCGGCACGACGCCGGGCGAGGTCGCCTCCTACCTCACCCACCAGCTTGTCTCGAACCGGAAGAAGGTCGGCGCATGAGTGGTCTCGACAAGCTCGACCAGCCGGGGGACAAGCTCGACCAGCCGGGGGACAAGGTCGACCGGCCGGGCACGAGGGACCGGGGGGAGATCGTGGGCACGCGGGTGACGCACCGCCGCTACGTGCCCTACTCGCACGCGCACTACGCCGGGAACCTGGTCGACGGCGCCTACTCGCTGGGCCTGTTCGGCGACGTGGCGACCGAGATGTGCATCCGCACCGACGGCGACGAGGGGCTGTTCGCGTCGTACTCCGACGTGCAGTTCCGGGCCCCGGTGCGCGCCGGCGACGTCCTGGAGATCACCGCGGAGGTGGTCACGGCGGGCCGCCGCTCGCGCACCCTGGAGCTGCAGGCCGTGGTGGTGGCCCGGGGCCGGCCGGACCGGTCGGAGTCGTCCGCGGAGCTGCTCGCCGAGCCGGTCGTCGCGACCACCGCGACGGGCGTCGTCGTGGTGCCCGCGCGCCCATGACACACCGGTCCGGCGTGTCGGCGGACGACACGCCGCGCGACGCAAAAAACACGTCCGCACGACCGGTGCAGCGGAAGGGCCGATGACCTGCGCTTTTGGGGCGAACCGCCTGGTCAGGGGGAGGTTGACACCTCCCCGGTCGGCCAGACAGTCTCTCCGGGTTCCATCGAGCAGGCCGTCGTGTCGGGCTGACGTCCAGGTGGCCGCGTGACCGGGTCGGGTACCACGAACCCGGTGCCACGCGGGTCCCGGAGGTCGGCGCGAACTCGGGGGGATGGCACACGAACAAGAGCCCGGCGCCCAGTAGACAACGGCACCGTCCTCCGCACCCAGCGGCGGCGTGGTCGGTCCGAAGGGTCCGGGCTCTTTTCGCGTCCGCCGGTAGGTTGGGCACCCGCACCAGGCGGACGGGACCACTCAGGAGGACATGCGGTGAGGCTGCTCGCCCGCAGCGTGCTGGCCGCACTGGCCGGCGTCGCCGCCGCCCTGGCCTTCGAGCCCTACCACTGGGTCCTGCTGCTGCCGCTCGCGGTCGCCGCGACCACCCTGCTCGCCGCCCGTGCGCCGCGGCCGCGCTCCGGCTTCTGGGTCGGCTTCGTGTTCGGTACGGCGTTCATGCTGGTGCTGCTGCCGTGGCTGCAGGTGATCGGCGTCTACGCGTGGATCCCGCTGGCGGTCCTGGAGGGCCTGTTCTACGGCCTGGCCGGACTCGCCACCCGGGTCGTCGTACGCCTGCCGTGGTGGCCGCTCTGGGCCGCCACGGCCTGGGTGGCGGTCGAGGCGCTGCGGTCGGTCGTGCCGTTCGGCGGCTTCCCGTGGGGCCGGCTGTCCTTCGCCGTCGAGGACACCCCGGTCGCGGCCGCCTTCGCCTACGTCGGCGCCCCCGGCACCACGTTCCTGGTCGCCCTGCTGGGCACCACGCTGGCCTGGGCGGTGCTGCACGGCCGCCGGGCACCCGTGCGCGCCGCCGCGGCAGTGGTTGCCGCCGGGGTGCTGGCCTGCGTGGCCTCGCTGCTGCCCTGGCAGCCGCCGGCTGACGCGCCGCGGGCCACCGTGGCCGCCGTGCAGGGCAACGTGCCGGGGGAGGGCCTGGACGCGTTCTCCGAGCGCCGTGCGGTCCTCGACAACCACGTCGACGCCACCTTCGGGCTGGCGGCCCGGGTGGACGCCGGCACGGCGCCGCGCCCGGACCTCGTGGTGTGGCCGGAGAACTCCTCCGACATCGACCCCTACGCCGACCCGAGCGCGGCCGCGGCGATCGGCGGGGCCGCCCGCGCGGTCGGCGCGCCGCTGCTGATGGGCGCCGTGGTGGGGGACCGGGTCGACCAGGGCTGGTTCAACCGGGCCATCGTCTGGTCGGCCGACGGCACGCCGGGCCGGTACTACGACAAGACCCACCCGGTGCCGTTCGGCGAGTACATCCCGCTCCGGTCCGTGCTCGCCCCGCGCGTCCCGGCGCTGAACCAGATCCCCAACGACATGGTCCGCGGCACCCGGCCCGGCGTGCTGGGGGTCGGACCCGCCACGGTCGGCGTGCTGATGTGCTTCGAGGTCGCGTACGACGGGCTGCTGCACAGCCTGGTCGACGACGGCGCGAACGTCGTCGTGGTGCCGACCAACAACGCGACGTACACCGGGACCGGCCAGATCGAGCAGCAGTTCGCGATGTCCCGGCTGCGCGCGATCGAGACGGGTCGCTGGGTCGTGGTGGCCTCCACGAACGGCATCTCCGGGATCGTCGCCCCCGACGGCCACGTCGTCGAGCGGGCGCCGTCGAGGCAGCGCGCGGTGCTCGAGCACCAGGTGGGCCTGGTCAGCGCGCGGACCCCGGCCGTGGTGCTGGGTCCGTGGCCCGAGCTCCTGCTGTCCGGGCTCGCGGCGGTCACGGTCCTGCTCGGTCTGCTCGTGGGCTATCGTCGTCGGCCGCGCCACAGCCACGACCACGACCACGGGGGAACGCACCGATGAGCACGCACGACGCCGGGGCCCTCGGCCGCGTCCTGATGGTCGTCCCGACCTACAACGAGTGCGACAACGTCGAGTGGATCGTGCGCCGGGTCCGGGTCGCGAACCCGGACGTCGACGTGCTGGTCGTGGACGACGGCTCGCCGGACGGCACCGGCGAGCTGGCCGACGCGCTGGCCGCCGCCGACCCGCACGTCACGGTGCTGCACCGCACCGAGAAGGCCGGCCTCGGCGCGGCGTACCTGCACGGCTTCCGGGTCGCGCTCGACCGCGGCTACGACGTGGTGGGGGAGATGGACGCCGACGGGTCCCACCAGCCCGAGCAGCTCCCGGCCCTGCTGGACGCGTTGCGCGACGCCGACCTGGTGATCGGCTCGCGCTGGGTCCCCGGCGGCCGGGTGGTGAACTGGCCGCTGTCGCGCAAGCTGCTGTCGGTCGGCGGCAACCTCTACGCCCGCCTGCTGCTCGGCATCCCGCTGCGCGACGTGACGGCCGGCTACCGCGTCTTCCGGCGGACGACCCTGGAGTCGATCGACCTGGCCAGCGTCGAGTCGGCCGGGTACATCTTCCAGACCGACCTGGCGTTCCGCACGCTGCGCGCCGGTCTCCGGGTCGTCGAGGTGCCGATCGAGTTCGTCGAGCGGGTCCGCGGCGAGTCCAAGATGACCCGGGACGTGGCCACCGAGTCGCTGCGCCGGATCACCGCCTGGGGCCTGCGGGAGCGCGGTCGTCAGGTCCGCGACGTATTCTCGAGGGCACGACGCGGCCGCAGGTAGGCCGCCGGTCCCGAGGAGCGGCGATGAGGCGATGGGTCCCCTGGTGGGTGCTGGCGCTGCTGTTCGTGGTGCTGCCGGTGCTGGAGATCTACGTGCTGATCCAGGTCGGCCAGGTGATCGGCGCGTGGTGGACGGTGCTGCTGCTGATCGCCGACGGCTTCCTGGGCAGCTGGCTGATCAAGCACGAGGGCACCCGCGCCTGGGGTGCGCTCCAGGAGGCCCTCCAGCAGCACCGGATGCCCGCCCGCGAGCTCGCCGACGGCGCGCTGATCCTGGTGGGCGGCACGCTGCTGCTGACCCCGGGCTTCCTCTCCGACGTCGTCGGGTTCTTCTGCATCCTGCCGGTCACCCGGCCGCTGGCCCGTGCGGCGCTCACCCGGTTCCTGACCCGCAAGTTCCTGTCCGGGCCGGGTGCTCCCGGCTTCGGGCGCCCCGGGTCGGCCACGGTCGGGGGAGACGGGGCCCGGACGCGACAACGCCCCGGACCAGATGGTGTGGTCCAGGGCGAGGTCGTCGACTGACTGTCCTCGAGGTCGAGGTCAGGCCGACTTGGCCTTCTTCTTCGACGGCCGGTGCAGGTGCGCCGGGCCGATCTCGCCGCCGCGGAGCAGCTCGAGGCGCTCGGTGAGGATCTCCTCGAGCTCCTTGATGGAGCGACGCTCGAGCAGCATGTCCCAGTGCGTGCGGACCGGCTTCTCGACCTTGGCCTCCTTGGTCAGGCCGTCGCGGTTCAGGGCCTCGGCACCGCAGCGCGGGCACTCCCACACCGCCGGGACGTCGGCCTCGACCGACATCGGGACCTCGAACTCGTGCCCCTGCGGGCACGCGTAGCCGACGTTCTGGCGGGCAGCGAACTCGATCCCGCGCTCGTCCTCGAAGCTCTGGCCCCCAAGGCGGGCGCCGCGCAAAGTGCGCTCTCCCATGAGCCACCTCCTGGTTTGTGTTTCCCCGTGTGTACGCCGTGCGGCACGAACCAGCCGCCCCGACGCCTTCCACCCCTCCCAACGAACCAGGTGCGGAGGAGATTCCCTCCGCTCCCTCGGTGTGACGGGTGCCGTGCTCTGGGTTCAGTTACCCAAACCGGGCCACGCCACACGCGGGGAACGCGTGACGACCAGCATACCGGCGCCCCGGACCGCTCCCGCGCCGGAAACCGCCGCCAGCTGGTCCAGCCCGCGGCCGGTCCCCGCCCGGCGCCTAGACGACCGACGGCAGGGCGTTGCCGGCCTCGCGGATGCCGCGCTTCGGGTCCAGCCGGAGCAGGAAGAACGCGCCCAGCACGAAGAACACGACCAGCGCGACGATCGCCGGGCGGTAGGACCCGCTGAGCTGGAACACCAGGCCGAACAGGAACGTCCCGAACCACGACGTCCCGCGCTCGCAGGCGTTGTAGAGCGCGAAGTACTCGCCCTCGCGCCCGCGCGGGATCAGCAGGCTGAAGAACGACCGGGAGAGCGCCTGGGTGCCGCCGAGCACGATCGCGATGGCCACGCCCAGGGTCAGGAACAGCGCGACGTTCTTCTCGGGGAGGAACATCGCCAGCACCACGATCACCATCCAGGCGTAGGTGCCCCCCCAGGATCGACCGGTAGGACCCGTAGCGCGCCGCGAGCCGTCCGAACAGCAGCGCCCCGCCGTACGCCACGAACTGGATCAGCAGGATCGTGGCGATCAGCACCGACTGCCCGAAGCCGAGCTGCTTGGAGCCGTACGTCGAGGCGACGCCGATCACCGTCTGGATGCCGTCGTTGTAGAACAGGAACGCGAGCAGGAAGGTCAGCGTCATCGGGTAGCCGCGCATCTCCCGCAGCGTGGTGAACAGCTGGCCGAAGGAGCGCTGCAGGAGGCCGCCGGACTCGGCGACCACGTGGTGCGGCGGGTGGTCGCGCAGCCGGAGCACCGGGATCAGCGTGAAGCCGGCCCACCACACGGCCGCGGACAGCAGGGAGAGCCGCACGGCCAGCTCCTGGGACAGGCCGAGCGCGTCGTGGCCGAGGAACATCACCAGGTTGACCAGGAGCAGCAGCCCGCCGCCGAGGTAGCCCCACGCCCAGCCCCGCGAGGAGACCCGGTCGCGCTCCTCCTCGGTGGCGATGTCCACCAGGATCGCGTAGTAGCTGACCAGCGAGCAGCCGCCGAGCACGCTGCTCAGCACGATCGACACGGCGCCGATCTGCCAGTGGTCGCCCTGCATGAAGAACAGCAGCGCGGTGAAGAAGGAGGCGGCCCAGGCGAACCCGGCCATGTGCAGCTTCTTGCGCCCGGACCGGTCCACGAAGGCGCCGACGACCGGCAGCAGGAACGCGCTGGCGATGGTCGCGAAGCTGGTCAGGTAGAACGGCAGCGAGCCGGCGGCCAGGTGCAGCCCGAGCACGCTGACGGTCTTGGAACAGGTCTCGTCCGGGTCGACGCAGCCGGCGGCGCGGCCCGCGACGGTGATCATGTACGGCGCGAACATCACGCTGAGCACGGTCGTGTAGTACGCCGAGTTGGCCCAGTCGTACCAGTTCCACGCCTTCTGCTGGCGCTGGCGGGCCAGCGGCTCGAGGTTCGCGATCCCGCCCGGGCTGGTCACGTCGGTCATGGTGTCCCCCTCCACAGCCCGCGGTCCACCAGGACCTCGCGCAGCACGTCGGTCCGGTCGGTCATCAGTCCGTCGACCCCGAGGTCGAGCAGCTCGTGCATCTCGGCCGGGTCGTCGACGGTCCACACGTGGACCGGCCGGCCCGCCGCGTGCGCCCGCTCGACGAAGCCCTCGGTCACCAGGGTCGCGCCGCGGAGCCGGTGCGGCACCTGGAACGCGTCCCCGCGGCCGCGCAGCACCATCTCCGCGAGCAGCCGCGGGGCGAAGCGTCCGAGGCTGACGCCGAGCGGTCCGTACGACGTGGCCACCGGCCGCGACACCCGCCGGCGGAAGTCGCGCAGCCGGGTCTCGGAGAACGACCCGATGCCGACCCGGTGGTGGGCGCCGGTGCGCTCGACGAGGGCGGCCAGCACCGGCACCGCGGCGTCGGACTTGAGGTCGATGTTGAAGCAGGTGCGCGGGAACTGCTCGAGCAGGTCGGCCATCAGCGGGATCGGCTCGCGTCCGCCGATCAGGGCGTCGGCGAGGTCGACGTACGCCAGGTCGGCGATGGTCCCGGTGCTCGTGGTGACCCGGTCCAGCACCCCGTCGTGGAAGGCCAGCAGCACCCCGTCGCTGGTCAGGTGCACGTCGGTCTCGAGGTGGGTGTAGCCGAGGCCGACGGCGTGCTCGAACGCGGTCAGGGTGTTCTCCAGGCCGACCAGGTCGGGGTGGTGCGCGCCGCCGCGGTGCGCGAACGCGAGCACGCCGCCGCTGTCCCGACCGGCGTCGAGATACGGGAACCCGGTGTGCGGTCGCGTCACGCGAGCAGTATCCACGTCCATGCGACCACGATGGCCGCGAATCGCGGCCGCGCGCATCCGCGTTCGTACTCAGGGCAGCGTGGCGGGGGAGCGCCCCGAGCCGGTCGGGAGTACCGTCGGCCCCATGTCCCAGGACGCCGAGATGACCTGCCCTCAGTGCCAGTCCCCGATGTCCGCGCGCACGCTCGGCGACGTCACGGTCCACCAGTGCACGTCGTGCGAGGGGGTCTTCCTCGAGCGCGCCGACCTCGGCAACCTGATCGAGGCCGAGAACGACTGGCACCGCGACAGCGGCCCCAAGACGATGCCGCTGCCGCGGATCACCGCCGACATGACCGTGCCGCCGCCCAGCCGCCCGGTGACCCGCGCCTACATCGAGTCGCTCTTCACCTGACCCGGCGACTCTGGCGGCCACAGGCACGCCGACCCGGCGACTCTGGCGGTTCGCGCGCGCTGACCCGGCGTGTCTGGCGGTTCGCGCGCGCCGACCCGGCGACTCTGGCGGTTCGTCGCCGCCAAAGGCGCCGGGTCGGCCGCTTTTCCCCGCCGAAGTCGCCGGGTCAGATGTCGCGGAAGGTCTCGATGCTCGCGCCGAGGGCGTTGAGCCGGGTCGCGAGGTCCTCGTAGCCGCGGTTGATCACGTAGACCGACCGGAGCACCGAGGTGCCCTTCGAGGCCAGCATCGCCAGCAGGATCACGACCGCGGGACGCAGCGCCGGCGGGCAGATCATCTCGGTGCCCCGCCAGCGCGTCGGGCCCTCGATCATCACCCGGTGCGGGTCGAGCAGCTTGACCGAGGCGCCCAGCTTGGTGAGCTCGGTGAGGTAGATCGCGCGGTTCTCGTAGACCCAGTCGTGCAGCAGCGTCTGGCCCTCGGCCACCGCGGCGATCACCGCGAAGAACGGCAGGTTGTCGATGTTGAGGCCCGGGAACGGCATCGGGTGGATCTTGTCGATGGGGGAGTGCAGCTCGGAGTGCCGGGTGGTGATGTCCACCAGCCGGGTGTGCTGGTTCGCTGCGACGTACTCCTCGCTGCGCTCGTAGCGCAGGCCCATCTCCTCGAGCAGCGCGAGCTCGATCTCGAGGAACTCGATCGGCACCCGGCGGATGGTGATCTCCGAGTCGGTGACGATCGCGGCGGCGAGCAGCGACATCGCCTCGATCGGGTCCTCGGACGGCGCGTAGTCGACGTCGACGTCGATCTCCGGGGTGCCGTGCACGGTCAGCGTCGTGGTGCCGACGCCGTCGATGCGCACGCCGAGCTTCTCCAGGAAGAAGCAGAGGTCCTGGACCATGTAGTTCGGGCTGGCGTTGCGGATCACGGTGACGCCGTCGTGGCGGGCCGCGGCCATCAGGGCGTTCTCGGTGACGGTGTCGCCGCGCTCGGTCAGCACGATCGGCCGGGACGGGGAGATCGCCCGGTTGACGGTGACGTGGTAGCTGCCCTCGGTGGCCTTGACCTCCAGGCCGAAGGGCCGCAGCGCCGCCATGTGCGGCTCGACGGTCCGCGTGCCCAGGTCGCAGCCGCCGGCGTAGGGCAGCTCGTAGACGTCCTGGCGGTGCATCAGCGGGCCGAGGAACATGATGATCGAACGGGTACGACGGGCCGCCTCCTCGTCGATGCGGTCCAGGTCGAGGTCGGCCGGCGGGATGATCTCGAGGTCGTTGTCGTCGTTGAGCCAGCGGGTCTGCACGCCCATGCTGGCGAGCACCTCGAGGAGCCGGTTGACCTCCTCGATGCGCGCGACCTTGAGCAGCGTCGTACGCCCGCGGTTGAGCAGCGAGGCGCAGAGCAGTGCGACGCCGGCGTTCTTGGAGGACTTCACGTCGATCGACCCGGAGAGCGTGGTGGGGCCGGTGACCCGCAGGTGCGTCGGGCCGGCGCCGAGCGAGACGATCTCGGAGTCGAGGGCCTCGCCGATGCGGGCGAGCATCTCCAGGGAGAGGTTCTGGTGACCGCGCTCGATGCGGTTGACGGCGCTCTGGCTGGTGGACAGCGTGTCGGCGAGCTGCTGCTGGGTCCAGCCGCGGTGCTTGCGGGCGTCGCGGATGAGGTTGCCGATCCGGGCGAGGTAGTCATCGGTCATGCGGCGGACTTTATCTCACATGTGAGATACGCAAAACCACCGATACCGCGTGTCGCGCGACGGACCTCTCCGGCCTCCGATGGTGCCATGGACAGCGGGGGAGCCGGGTGCCAGGGTTCGACTGATGTCCCGCCTCCGCGCCGCCGCCCTCGCCGCTGCGGCCCTGCCCCTGGCCGTGCTCGCCGGCTGCTCGGCCGACCGGCCGCCCGCGACGCCGGCCACCTCGACCGCGCCCCTGCACCTGGACGCCTCGGTCGCCCAGTTCCGCTTCGACGAGGGCACCCGCAACCTCAAGGCCGGCGTCACCAACGACAGCGACCACGACATCCGGGTCAGCCGGGCCACGATCTCCTGGGACGGCTTCGCGTTCCCCACCGTCCCGATCCCCGACGACGCCGTGCACCCGGGGCAGACGGCCGCCTTCACGATCGCGTACGGCGCGGCGCGGTGCAGCCGGCCACCGGCCACCGACCCGGTGCTGGTCGCGGTCGTCGACGGCCGGACCACCCGGCTGCCGCTGCGCGTCGAGGACCCGGGGCTGCTCGACCGGTTGCACGCCAAGGCCTGCGCGGCCCAGGTGCTCGACCGGGCCGCGTCGGTGCACCTGCGGCTGGCGACGTACACCGAGAGGCTGCGCGGGGAGGAGTACCTGCCCGGCCGGCTGGTGATCCGGCACCGTCCCGGGGCGACCGACCGGGTGCGGCTGGTCGACCTCGGCGGGAGCGTGCTGCTCGACCTCGTGCCGCGGGCCGGGCGCCGCGCGCTGCCGGGGGAGCTCGCTCCGGACGCCGACGTGCTGGCGTTCCCGGTGCTGATGGGATCCGCGCACCGCTGCGACGCGCACGCGCTCGGGCAGAGCTCGCAGACGTTCCTGATCAGCGCCTACGTGCGGCTGGGCAGCGGACCGGTGCAGCGGGTGGTCCTGCCGCTGTCGACCGCGGAGCGCGGCCGGCTGACCGGGATCCTCGACCGCGACTGCCACTGAGCACCAGAGTCGCCGGGTCGGCGGGCTTTCCGCCGCCAGAGTCGCCGGGTCGGCAGGCTCTGCGCCGCCAGAGTCGCCGGGTCAGCGGCGGCCGTCGGTGACGCAGCCCTCGACGAGACCGACCCGGTTGAGGCCGGACAGGTCGCCGGCGCCCCAGCTCGTGTCCACCGCGGCGTTCGGGATGATCTCGCTCATCTTCTGGTTCCCGTCGGTGACGGCGCCGAGGCCGAGGGACGCGGCGAGCTCGTGCATCAGGCTCCAGCTGCGCAGCTCCAGCGCGCCGCTGGTCGGGTCCGGGGCGGCGTCGAGGACGACGCCGGCGCGGGTGATCCGCCGGACCGGACCCTGGGCGTCGTGGGCGGTGCGGGTGGCCAGGATGCCGCTCTGGGAGTAGATCGCGAAGCGCGGGTCCCCGCCGAGCTCGTAGAACGTCTGGGTGGCGTCCGGCTTCGCCCAGGCCACCACGATCGTGCTGTCGGTCGGCCAGGGGGTGGGGGCCGCGCCGCGGGGGCGCGGGAACGCGGTGGTGTAGCCGAGGTTGCGGAACGTGATGCCGGTGGCCTCGCCGAGCCGCTTGAACGCGGCGGTGACCATCGCCGAGGAGGCCGCGCCCGAGGTCGGCACGCCGGGGTTGATCCGGTAGGTGACCGGGGCGCAGGGGTTGACCCGGGTCTCCTGCCCCGCCACCGCCGGCTTCCAGGAGTAGCGCGAGGGGGCCGGGGCGGAGGCCGGGGTCACCGTGAACGTGCGCGGCTTGGTGACGACCGCCTGGGCGCGGCCGGTGGCGGGGGAGCGCAGCTGCACCGGGCGGGAGTAGTAGTAGCTCGTGGGCAGCGTGACGGAGAACTTCCCCGACGCCGTCGACCGGGTCGAGCCGGCCAGCCGCCAGCCGGACTTCAAGGAGACGTACACGCTGACCTTGCGGGCCTCGAGCCGCTTGCTGGTGACCGTGCCGTGCACGGTCGCCGTCTGGCCCAGCGTCGCCGTGGCGGCCGGCCAGGTGGCGGTGACCCGGCTGACGGTCTTCTTGCCGGCGCCGTCGGCGGCGGGCGTGAGGACCAGCAGGGTGGCGGCGGCGGTTGCGACCGCGACGAGGGCACCGACGACGGCGCCCGGCCTGGATGCGTGCATGTCTCCCCCAAGAGGATCGAGCCCACCACGACCCGCGCGGCGAGGATTCTTTACCTTATCCGGGCAGCACCCGCCTCCGTCGTACAAACGGGGCAACTCGTCGGGCCGGCCGCCCCGTCCCGGATCGGACGGAGGCGGCCGGCCCGCGCGGGTCGGGGGCTAGCGGCGGCTGGCGGCCAGCACCGCGACCGTGCCCTTGGCCGGCACGGTCACCCGGGCGACGCCGCTGCCGTTGACGGCGACCACGGTGCCCGAGCAGCTGCGGCCGCCGGTGACCACGTCGCAGTAGCGGCCGCGGGCCAGGCCCGTCTGCACGCGCACCGTCCTGGCGACGGTGTTGTTGTTCATCGCCACCCAGCCGCGGTCGCCGCGGCTGAAGGCGATCACGTTCGCGCCGTCGTCCCACCAGTGCGCCTGCGGGGCCGCGCCCACCCCGTTGTGCCACCGGACCAGCGCGGTCACGCCGCGGTCGCGGTGCGCGCAGGTCCAGCCGGAGCCGCAGGCCGCGTCGGTGATCATCCCGTCGGGGGTGGCCGGCGGCGAGTCGTCGGCGGTGGTGAAGCTGAAGGCGGAGTACACCTGCGGACGGCCGTAGCCGGCGGCCAGGAGGTACTGCGTCGCGAGCCGGTTGGTGGCGCCGTCCTTGTAGCTCAACGCGTCGCCGTTGCGCTCGGTGTCGTGGTTCTGCACGAACGACAGCGTGCGGCGGCTCGGGGTCAGGCCGGAGTCCTCACCGAAGTCCCGCAGCGTGGCGATGCTGCCGGCGGCATCGGTGGGGTAGCTCTTGAACGCGCTCTTGAGCTGCTTGACGCCGTCGAGGCCGAGGACCACGCCACTGCGCACGAACGCGTCGGGGGCCAGCCGGCCCGGGCCGCCACCGAAGACCTCGAGCGCCCAGTAGGGACGGGTGCCGTCCTTCGTGTCGTGCAGCCGCGCGTAGATCGCGTCCAGGTCGGCCTGCCCGACGTGCTTGGCCGCGTCCACCCGGAAGCCGGAGACGCCGTAGCCGAGGAGCTTGTTGAGGTACGCCGCCACCCGGGACCGTACGACGCTGGTGTCGGTGCGCAGGTCCGCGAGGCCGACGAGCTCGCAGTTGAACACCTGCTGCAGGTTGTTGAAGTCCTCGATGCCGCCGGACGCCGACGGGCAGTCGCCGGAGTACTTGTGGAAGTTGCCCTGCCCGTAGAGCCCGGCGTAGTCGTAGCGGGCGTACTTCACGCCGCCGTAGGACGTGTCGCCCTGCCCGGTCATGTGGTTGACCACCGCGTCGACGTACACCTTCACGCCGGCCCTGCGGCAGGTCGACACCATGGACCTGAACTGCGCCTCGTTGCCCATCCGGCTGGTCAGCGCGTAGTCGACGGCCTGGTAGACCTCCCACCACGGGTGCAGGATCGTGTCGCTGCCGTCGCCGAGCCGCTGTCGCTTGACCGAGTCCTGCGGCGGCGCGACCTGCACGCCGCCGTACCCCTTCGGGCCGAGCTGGGTGGTGCACTCGCGGGCCACCGAGGGCCAGTTCCACTCCCAGAGGTTGGCGATCACGTCACGCCCGCCGACCGGGTTGGACGGGGCGGCCCGGACCGCGGGCGCGGCCTCGGCGGCGACGGGCGTGCTGACGCCGACGCAGGCGGCGAGCAGACCGGAGACGGTCAGGGCGGCGAACCGCCGGCGCCCGCGCAGGGGCGACGTACGTGGATGCGTCATGATCAGAGGGCTCCCGAGATCGTTGGACTTCAGCGCGAACCCCCATTCGTAGTGACCCCGGTCACACCACGTCAAGGCGGCGCGCGGTGAGCCCGCAGCCGGGCCTCGCCGGCAGGAGGACCTCACCGTGCTGGTCGACGGCCACCCCGCCGGGGTGCGCGAGGTCGAGGGCGACGACTGGTCGCGCCGGGCCGCGCCGCGGCGTGTTACGTCTGCGTCAACTCTGGCCCGGCACTCTCGCACCGGCGTCCGGGGGCGGTCGATACTCGCGGCATGACTGAGCGCGAGACGCTGACCTGGGAGCTGTACGGCGAGGCCTCGGCCGCCCTGGGACGGCAGGTGGCCGACAGCGGGTTCGTGCCGGACATCGTGCTCGGCATCGCGCGCGGGGGACTGGTGCCGGCCGCGACCCTGGCCTACGCGCTGGAGTGCAAGAACCTCTTCTCGATGAACGTGGAGTTCTACACCGGGGTGGGCACCACCCTCGACGCGCCGGTGATGCTCCCGCCGCTGCTGGACACCGCGGACCTGGTCGACATGGCGGTGCTCGTCGTCGACGACGTCGCGGACAGCGGGAAGACCCTCGAGCTGGTCCGGGACTTCTGCCGCGGTCACGTCGCCACCGTGCGGTCCGCGGTGCTCTACGAGAAGCCGAGGACCATCGTGGAGGCCGACTACGTGTGGCGGCGCACCGACCGGTGGATCGAGTTCCCTGGTCGTCGTGAAGCAGGGGTTTGGCCCGGGCCGCAGCGGGTAACCGCCGTGCATGACTGAATCGAACACGCATTCGAACGACCAGGCTCCCGTCGAGGAGCAGCCGATGCTGGGCGCCCCGCAGAGCGGGACGGGGGGGCACCACCGAGAAGGACCCCGACGACTGGGTGACCGGCGACGAGCCGATGACCGGGGCGCAGCGCAGCTACCTGGACACCCTGGCGCGGGACGCGGGGGAGCAGCTCACGCCCGACCTGACCAAGGCGGAAGCCTCGGAGCACATCGAGCGCCTGCAGGCGAAAACGGGACGCGGCACTTCCTGACGAGGCGTACGACCCTCGGTTTCGTCCCGCCTGCCGGGACGCCGAACTGATCCGGTGGCGGGTTCCCGCCAACCGGCGCGGTCCTGCGGACGCAGCGGCCCTCCCTCGGCGACAGTTCTCCTGCGTGCCGGGCACGACAGGCCGCGTACGGGGGACGAGGTCTGTCGGTCCGGCCGCACGCGTCCCTCCAGGGCGTCCGCGACCCCGGCGTTCTGACAGGATCAGTGAGTGGACGACAGCACGCGCGAGCCCGTCGAGGTGCGGGAGCTCCGCGCCCTGGCGGACAGCGTCCGTGCGGCGCTCGGGGAGCCGTCCCGGCGCACCAGCCGCGACCTGCAGCACTGGCGGGGCCTGGACGCGAACCTCGACGCGCTGGACGGCATCGAGCGCACCACCACCCGGTCCGTCTGGAACATGCAGCCGCGCATCCAGTTCGACCCGGAGGACCCCGCCCCTGGCGCGGGCGGCTCGTCCGAGGCGCGTGGTGTCGAGACCGTGCTGATCACCCGGCCGGCCACCCTGGACGTCAACCCGCTGCTGCCCTCGATCCACCCGGACGCCCGGGTGGGCCCGGTCTTCCTGCGCGGGGTGGTGCTGGACGAGGAACGGGTCGTCATCGAGGGCCTGGACACCGCGGACGGCGAGCCGACCGCGTGGCTCACCGACCGTCCGCACCTGGTGGTGCTGATGCTGGAGCTCTGGCACCGCACGCTCGCGCTCTCCGCGCCGGTGCTCGCCCCGGGCCAGCAGCCGCTGCTGTCGCCGCGTCGGCTGCGGGTGGCGCGCCTGCTGGCGATGGGCGAGAAGGACCAGGCGATCGCCCGGCAGCTGGAGATGTCCGGCCGGACCGTCGAGCGTGAGGTCCGGGCGGTCCTCGAGGCCCTCGGCGCGCGCAGCCGCACCGAGGCCGTGCTGGCGATGAGCGGACGCGCATCCAACAGCCGGACCCGTCCGACCCGCTGACGGTGGGCTGTCGCCCCGGCTCAGTGGCTGTCGGCCGACTCCGCCGCCAGCACGGCCGCCCCGACGATGCCCGCCGTGTTGAGCAGCGCGGCGGGCACGATCCGGGTGTCGATACCCAGCAGCGGCAGGAACTTCTCGGCGTTCTTGCTCACGCCTCCGCCGACGACGAACAGCTCGGGGGAGAAGAGCCGCTCGAGGGTTCGGTAGTAGGTGGTCAGCCGCTCGGCCCACTCGGACCAGCTCAGGTCCTTCTTCTCGCGCACGCTGTTGGCCGCGACGGCCTCCGCGTCCTTGCCGTTGATCTCGAGGTGGCCGAGCTCGGAGTTCGGCACCAGCACGCCGTCGTACACCAGGGCTGTGCCGATGCCGGTGCCGAGCGTGGTGACGATCACCAGGCCGGCCTGGTCGCGCGCCGCGCCGTAGCGGACCTCGGCGAGCCCGGCGGCGTCCGCGTCGTTGACGACCACCACGTCGCGGTGCAGCTTGTCCCGGAACATCGTCACGGCGTCGGTGTAGATCCAGGACTCGTCGATGTTGGCGGCCGACTTCACCACGCCGTGCACGACGACCCCCGGGACGGTGATGCCGATCGGCGCGCCCTTGTCGGCGCCTCGGACGACGAGCTCGGAGACGACGTCGGCGACGTCCTGCGGCCTGCCGCCCTTGGGGGTCTCGACCCGGGTGCGGTCGGCGGCGAACTCGCCGGTGCCCAGGTCGACCGGAGCGCCCTTGATGCCGCTCCCGCCGAAGTCGATGCCGAACGGGTGAAGGGCGGACGTCACAGTCATGCGGGGACGCTACCAACCGCGGGCCCCGCGGCGACACCGCCGGCGCTGGGCACGTCCGTGTCGGCGTGGCACGATTCCCACGTGACCAGCAGACCGGCCCCGGAGCAGCGCCTCCAGGACCTCGCGCGGCTGCGCCGGGTGCGCGACCGCATGGACCGGGAGTACGCGCAGCCGCTGGACGTCGAGGCGCTGGCCCGGGGCGTGCACATGTCCGCCGGGCACCTCAGCCGGGAGTTCCGGGCCGCGTACGGCGAGTCGCCGTACAGCTACCTGATGACCCGGCGCATCGAGCGCGCGATGGCGCTGCTGCGCCGGGGCGACCTCAGCGTCACCGAGGTCTGCTTCGCCGTCGGCTGCGCGTCGCTGGGCACCTTCAGCACCCGCTTCACCGAGCTGGTGGGAGTGCCGCCGAGCGTCTACCGGCGCGAGGGCGTGCACTCGACGGCCGGCATGCCGCCGTGCGTGGCGAAGCAGGTCACCCGACCGGTCAGGAATCGAGAAGCGACGGATGCCCGGCGGCAACTAGCGTGAGCGGCATGAACCTCAGCATCCACACCACGGTCCTCCCGCATGACGACCCCGACGCCTCGGTGGCCTTCTACCGTGACGTCCTCGGCTTCGAGGTGCGCAGCGACTTCGGCCAGGGGCAGATGCGCTGGATCACGGTCGGCCCCCAGGGCCAGCCCGACACCTGCCTCCTGCTGGCTCCTCCGGCCGCCGACCCCGGCGTCACCGACGACGAGCGCCGCACCATCGTCGAGATGATGGCCAAGGGCACCTACGGCTGGATCCTGCTGGCCACCCCCGACCTGGACGCCACCTTCGAGCGCCTCCAGGCCGGCAACGCCGAGGTCATCCAGGAGCCGATGGAGCAGCCGTACGGCGTGCGCGACTGCGCCTTCCGCGATCCCGCCGGCAACCAGATCCGCATCCAGGAGCTCTCGTGAAGACGATGACCTGCCGGCAGCTCGGCGGCGCCTGCGACCTGCCGCTCCGGGGAGAGACCGCCGACGCGGTGATCAAGGCCCAGGACCGGCACCTGAAGGAGGCGGTGGCCGCGGGGGACAGCACCCACCAGGCGGCCCTGGACGACATGAGGGGCCGGTGGAAGCACCCGGTCAAGGGCATGGGCTGGTACAAGAGCACCAAGCGAGAGTTCGCCGAGCTGCCCGAGGACTGACCGCCCCGACCGCCCCGGACGAAAGAGGACCGACCTGCATGCCCCAGACGACGACGCCGCCGCACGACGCGGACAGCCACGACCTGATCCGCGTGCAGGGCGCACGCGAGAACAACCTCAAGGACGTCGACGTCGAGATCCCCAAGCGTCGGCTGACCGTCTTCACGGGTGTCTCCGGGTCGGGCAAGAGCTCCTTGGTCTTCGGCACCATCGCGGCCGAGTCGCAGCGGATGATCAACGAGACCTACAGCGCCTTCGTGCAGGGCTTCCATGCCCAACCTGGCCCGTCCGGAGGTCGACCGGCTCGAGGGCCTGACGACCGCGATCATCGTGGACCAGGAGCGGCTCGGCGCGAACCCCCGGTCCACGGTCGGCACCGCCACCGACGCCAACACGATGCTGCGCATCTTGTTCAGCCGGCTCGGCGAGCCGTACGTCGGACCGCAGACGGCCTTCTCCTTCAACGTCCCCACCCGCAAGGCGAGCGGCGTCATGTCCACCGACCGTGGCGGCCGCGTCGAGAAGAGCGTCGTCCGGGACGCCGTCTACCTCGGCGGCATGTGCCCGCGGTGCGAGGGCATGGGCAACGTCAGCGACATCGACCTCACCGCGCTGTACGACGAGACCAAGTCGCTCAGCGACGGCGCGCTGACGATCCCCGGCTACTCGATGGACGGGTGGTACGGCCGGCTGTTCGAGGGCGTCGGGCTGCCGATGGACAAGCCGATCGCGAAGTTCACCAAGAAGCAGCTCGACACGATGCTGTACGCCGAGCCGACCAAGATCAAGGTCGAGGGCATCAACCTCACCTTCGACGGGATCATCCCGAAGCTCCAGAAGTCGATGCTGTCCAAGGACCCCGAGGCGATGCAGCCGCACGTGCGTCGGTTCGTCGAGCGGGCGGTGACCTTCCAGACCTGCCCGGACTGCGGCGGCACCCGGCTGACCCGGGAGGCGCTGTCGTCGAAGGTGAACGGCAGGAACATCGCCGACCTGTGCGCGATGCAGATCAGCGACCTGGCCGACTGGGTCCGCGACCTCGACGAGCCGTCGGTGGCCCCGCTGCTCGTCGGGCTGCAGCACCTGCTCGACTCGTTCACCGAGATCGGCCTGGGCTACCTGTCGCTGGACCGGCCCGCCGGCACGCTGTCCGGCGGCGAGGCGCAGCGCACCAAGATGATCCGGCACCTCGGCTCCTCGCTGACCGACGTCACCTACGTCTTCGACGAGCCCACGATCGGCCTGCACCCGCACGACATCGAGCGGATGAACCGCCTGCTGCTGCAGCTGCGCGACAAGGGCAACACCGTGCTCGTCGTCGAGCACAAGCCGGAGACGATCGCGATCGCGGACCACGTGATCGACCTGGGTCCCGGAGCGGGCACCGGCGGCGGGACGGTCTGCTACGAGGGCTCCCTGGACGGGCTGCGGGGGAGCGGCACGACCACCGGACGGCACCTCGACGACCGGGCGAGGCTCAAGGAGTCGGTGCGCGCGTCGACGGGGACCCTCGAGGTGCGGGGCGCCTCCACGCACAACCTGCGCGACGTCGACGTCGACCTGCCGCTCGGCGTGCTCTGCGTGCTGACCGGTGTGGCCGGCTCCGGCAAGAGCTCGCTGGTGACCGGCTCGGTCCTGGGCCGCGACGGCGTGGTGTCGGTCGACCAGGGCGCCATCCGCGGGTCGCGGCGCAGCAACCCCGCGACGTACACCGGGCTGCTCGAGCCGATCCGCAAGGCGTTCGCCAAGGCCAACGGCGTCAAGCCGGCGCTGTTCAGCTCCAACTCCGAGGGCGCCTGTTCCACCTGCAACGGTGCCGGCGTGATCTTCACCGAGCTCGGGGTGATGGCCACGGTGGAGTCGCCCTGCGAGGAGTGCGAGGGCCGGCGCTTCCAGGCCTCGGTGCTGGAGTACACGCTGGGCGGCCGGGACATCAGCCAGGTGCTGGCCATGTCGGTCACCGAGGCGGCCGGGTTCTTCGCCGACGGCGACGCGCAGGTGCCGGCCGCCCGCAAGATCCTGGACCGGCTCGCCGACGTCGGGCTGGGCTACCTCAGCCTCGGCCAGCCGCTCACCACGCTGTCCGGCGGCGAGCGGCAGCGGCTCAAGCTGGCCACCCAGATGGCCGAGAAGGGCGACGTCTACGTCCTCGACGAGCCGACGACGGGCCTGCACCTCGCCGACGTGGAGCAGCTGCTCGGGCTGCTCGACCGGCTGGTCGAGTCCGGGAAGTCGGTGATCGTCATCGAGCACCACCAGGCCGTGATGGCGCACGCCGACTGGATCATCGACCTCGGGCCCGGCGCCGGCCACGACGGCGGCCGGATCGTCTTCGAGGGCACGCCCACCGACCTCGTCGCCGCGGCCTCGACGCTCACCGGCCAGCACCTCGCGGCGTACGTCGGCGGCTGAGCGCGCGGACCCGCGGCACCCCTTCCGAGCCCCGCTCACGCCTGGTCACTGTTCGCCGATAAGCGACATTATGTCAACTAGCGGAGACGGAAGCGGGGCAGCCCCTCCCCGGTGTCACGACGGCTGCTCAGCCGAACGGCAGCGCGTACGACGCCGGCGCCGCCTGCTGCCGGAGGTACACCGCGGCGTCCTCGGCCGGCAGCGGCCGCTCGAACAGGTAGCCCTGGCCGATGTCGCAGCCGTTGCGCCGCAGCCGGGTGCGCTGCTCCTCGTCCTCGATGCCTTCGCCGTAGACCTCCATGCCGAGCGCCTGGCCGAGGCCGATGACGCCGCGCAGCAGGTCGTCGGCCTTGCTCTCGTCGACGTCGTCGAGGTAGGACCGGTCGACCTTGAGGATGTCGACGGCCAGCGTCTGCAGGTAGGACAGCGCCGAGCGTCCGGTGCCGAAGTCGTCGAGCGCGACCCGGACGCCGATGTCGTGGAGGCCGTCGAAGCGGGCCCGGGCGGTCTCCACCTGCGGCTCGACGGCGGCCTCGGTGACCTCCAGGACGAGCTGCGAGGTGGGCAGGCCGCTGGTCGCCAGGCACTCCTCCACCATCGTCACGAAGCCGGGGTTGGCGAGGTCCACGCCGGAGACGTTGACGTGCGCGGTGAGCGGGATGCCGAAGGTCGAGGACCACTGCTGGATCTGCGCGCTCGCGGTGGACAGCACCATCCGGCCCAGCTCGGAGATCAGGCCGAACTCCTCGGCGACCGGCACGAACCGGGCCGGCGAGACGTGCCCGTGCACCGGGTGGCTCCACCGCACCAGCGCCTCGAACCCGACGACGGAGCCGTGGGTGAGGTCGACGAGCGGCTGGTAGCAGACCCGCAGGCCCTTCTCGTCGAGCGCCTTGCGGAGGTCCTTGCCGATCGCGAGCGTCTCGTCGGCGACCGCGATCAGCTCGGCGGTGCAGACCTCGATGTGGTTGCGGCCGGCCCGGCGCGCCTCGCGCACGGCCAGGCCGGCGCCGCGCAGCAGGTCGTCGGCGGTCGCCCGCAGGCCCATGGCCTCCCAGGTGACCAGGCCGAGGCTCGTGGAGAGCTGGACCTGGCGCTGGCTGGGCAGGATGAACGGGGTGGAGACGGCCGACACGACCCGGTAGGCGAGGTCGAGGGCCGCGGCGGGGCTGGTCAGGCTCGGGAACAGCACGCCGAGCTGGTGGTCGTTCATGCGGGCCAGCACGCCGAGCGAGCCGACCTCGCGGCCGACGCGGCTCGCGACCATCCGCATCAGGTCGCCGGCCGCCGCGTGCTCGTCCATGTCGACGGCCTCGCTCACGCCCTCGAGGTCGATCAGCAGAACCGCCGGCTGGGCGTCGAACGTCCGGGCGGCGATCGCGTTCGCGCACAGCCGCACGAATCCCGGGTAGGTCACCAGGCCGGTGGCCTCGTCACGGGTGTCCTGAACGACCGGCCGCGGGGCCGGTTGGTTCCGTGACTTCTGTCCCCACCGCATGCACTGACCCCCACGGATCCCACGTTGGTTAGGACCGGGCGGGCGTGCGCCGGTCTGAGGAGAAGAGTACGAAGACTGCGGCCTGTTTTGTCCCGATTCACCGGCAGAGGAACCGCACAGGCAGGCTTGATGGCCCATGTGGGCCATATTGCCCACCTGTGCGTCACCTGTGGGCCGTGCGGCGCCGGTCAGTAGCGTGGCAGCACCCGGTCGGCACCGCCGTCCCCCCACAGAAACGAGCACCCCATGACCGATCTCCGCGTCGTCGCCCTCATCCCCGCGAAGAGCGGTTCGGAGGACGTCCTGCGGGCCGCTCTCACCACCCTGGCCGAGGCCAGCCGGGGCCACGCGGGCTGCACCGGCTACGACCTGTTCGAGTCCGGCGCGGCAGCCGGCACGTTCGTGACCGTCGAGTCCTGGTCCAGCCAGGCCGAGCTCGACGCCCACCTGCAGACCGCCGACGTGGCCGCAGCCCTGGCCGCGGCGGACGCCCACCTGGCCGGGGACGTGGTCATCCACCCGCTCCAGCCGGTCGGCTGAGCCGGGTCGTGCACGAGGTCGCGCTGCCCGGTGACCGGGTGCTCCCCGGGCCGACCCGGTCCTGGACCGGCACCTCGACCTGGCCGCCCCGGTCGGGACGGCGTGGCCGTGGCTGGAGCAGCTCGGCAAGGGCCGCGCCGGGTGGTACCTCCCCCGGAGCGTCGAGCGGTTCGTGCCGCCGGGCCGGCGGGCGAGCCGTCGGGTCGAGGACCGCTGGCTCGGTCTCGCGGTCGGTGACACCGTGCCCGACTGGGGCCCGCTCGACCCGGTCTTCGAGGTGCTGGAGATCGAGCCGCCGCACCATCTCGTGTACTGGTCCGAGCGGCCCCGGCGGCCCCGGCGGCCGGGCAGCCGCGGCGTGCCGCGACCCCCGGTCCGGATGACCTGGGCGCTGGCCCTCTCCCCCGGCGCCCCGGGGCGCTCGCACCTGCACCTGCGGCTCCGGCTCGACCTGGGCAAGCCGGCCGGTCCGGTCGCGACGTACGGCGGCGGGGCGGTCGACCTGCTCACGGTGCGGCTGCTGGAGCGCGGCCTGAACGAGCGGCTCCGCGAGTCCCTCGGCACGGCCCGGGAGACCTCCGGCTAGGTTGGCGGGCGTGAGCAACGTGCCCTTCTCCCGCCGGCACGTGCGGCGCGACCTCGTGGTCGCGCTGCCGGCGGTCGGGATGATCCTGGGGGCCGTGCTCGGCGCCGGCCTCGGGCTGCTGAACCCGGACGCCTCGGCGGTGGGCTTCGCCGGCATCGGCATCGTGGTCGGCCTGGTCCTCGGCAACTTCCTGCGGCTGGTGTTCCGGCGTGAGTGACCCGGGGTCCGCGCTCACCGACCGGCCGACCCCGCACCTGGTGGTCGACGCCGACGTGCTGGTCGGCAACGTGGCCGCGATGGCGTCGTACGCCGCGGCGCGGGGCCTGGTGCTGCGACCGCACGCGAAGACCCACAAGAGCGCCGACGTCGCGCGCCTGCAGCTGGAGGCCGGCGCCGCCGGGCTGACGGTGGCGACGGTCTCGGAGGCGGAGGTGTTCGCCGACGCCGGCTGCCCGGACCTGTTCGTCGCCTACCCGCTCTGGGTGGACGCGGCCCGCGGCGCCCGGGTGCGGGCGCTCGCCGAGCGGGTGACGCTCAGCGTCGGCGTCGACTCCGTCGAGGGTGCTCGCGCGCTGGCCGCGCACGCGCCGGGCACCGCCGTGCTCGTCGAGGTGGACTGCGGGCACCACCGCTCCGGCGTGCCGCCGACGCTCGCCGGGGAGACCGCCGAGGGCGCCGCGCGGGCCGGTCTCGACGTGCGCGGCGTGTTCACCTTCCCCGGCCACAGCTACGCGCCGGGCGCCGCCGGTGCCGTCGCCGCCCAGGAGTCCGACGCGCTGCGTACGGCGGCCGCCTCGCTGTCCCAGCACGGGATCGAGCCCGTCGTCGTCAGCGGCGGGTCGACGCCGAGCGTGGCCGACGCCGACGCCGAGGTGCTCACCGAGCTGCGTCCGGGCGTCTACGTGTTCGGCGACGCGCAGCAGTGGGAGCTGGGCGCCGTCGAGCCCCGCGACGTCGCGCTGACCTGCCTCTCCACCGTGGTCAGCCACGCCGGAGGGCGGGTCGTGCTGGACTCCGGCAGCAAGGTGCTCGGCGCCGACCGCCCCGGGTGGGCCACGGGCTACGGCCGGCTGCTCGACCACCCGGCCGCCCGCATCGGCCTGCTCTCGGAGCACCACGCGGTCGTCGACTGGGGCGACCGCGCGCTCCCCCGCTCGGCAGCCGGGTCCGGGTCGTGCCGAACCACGTCTGCACCGCGGTCAACCTCGCCGACGAGCTGGTCGTCGTCCGCGGCGGCACCACCGCCGACGTCTGGCCCGTCACCGCCCGCGGAGCCAACACGTGACCCGGCCGGACCTGGTGGTCTTCGACTGCGACGGCGTGCTCGTCGACACCGAGCGGCTGACGGTCGGGGTCGAGGCCCGCGTGCTCGGCGAGCTCGGCTGGCCGATCTCGCCGGCCGAGGTGGTGGAACGCTGGATGGGCAAGTCCTCGGCGGCCAACCTCGCCGACGTGGCGGCGCGGCTCGGGCCCGAGGGGGCGCGGGAGTTCGACGAGCGGACCACCGCCGAGCTGCACGCGACCTTCGAGCGCGAGCTGACCGCGATCGACGGCGTGGTGGCCCTGCTCGACCACCTCGACGCACGGGAGGTCGCGACCTGCGTCGCGTCGAGCGGCACGCACGAGCGGATCCGCCGCACGCTCGGCATCACCGGCCTGCACCCGCGCTTCGACGGCCGCATCTACAGCGCCACCGAGGTGCGGCACGGCAAGCCCGCCCCCGACCTGTTCCTGCACGCGGCCGCCGCGATGGGCGTGCCGGCCGTCTCGTGCGCGGTGGTCGAGGACAGCGTGTACGGCGTCCGCGCCGGCGTCGCCGCCGGCATGACGGTCTACGGCTTCGCCGGCGGCCTGTCGAGCGCCGAGGCGCTGGCCGCGGAGGGTGCGATCACCTTCGACCGGATGGCCGACCTCCTCGAGGTGCTCGCCCCGGCGCCGGCCCGGTCCTAGGAGCCCTCCCACTCCGAGCGGAGCACGGCGAAGTCGTCCTCGTCGGTCCACTCGCCCTTGAACAGCTCGTTCTGCACGAGGTGCGCCTCGTGCCGCATGCCGATCTTGGTGAGCACGCGAGCGGACGCGACGTTGCGGGCGTCGATGCGGCCGATCACCCGGCGCAGGCCGAGCAGGTCGAACGCGATGTGCAGCATGTGCCGGGCGCCCTCGGTCGCCAGCCCCTGGCCCGCGAAGTCCGGGTGTAGCACGTAGCCCACCTCGCCGCGCAGGTGGTCGACGCTGCGCAGGATCAGCACGAAGTCCCCGACGAGCCGACCGGTCCGCTTGTCGAGCGCCGCCAGCGTCACGCCCTGGCCGTCGGCCTCCACGACCAGGCCCTGGTGCCGCACGAGCGCGGCCCGGGCGGACTCCTCGTCGCGCGGGAACCAAGGCAGGAACCGGGCCACGTCCTCGCGCCGGTGCAGGTCGAGGAACTCCTCGAAGTCGTCGGGCGTGTAGGTGCGCAGCCGCATCCTCTCGGTCTCGGCGGTGTACCCGGTGAAGTCCATCAGCCGATCCTGCTCTCGACGGGCGTGCCCAGCTCGACGGTCCGGCTGACCGTGCAGAGCCGGTCGTGGCTCTGCTGCACGGCCCGCGGGAGGACGTCGTACGCCGCCCGGCCGGCCTCGTCGTCGGGGAACTCGACGTCGAAGGACAGCACCAGGTTCGTCATCCGGTTGCCCTGCTCGTCGCGGATCTTGTCGCCGTGCACCCGCACGTCGAAACGGGTCGGCTCGGACCGCTTGGCGGTGATCAGGTCCACGTCGATGGCGCCGCAGCCGGCGATCGCGACCAGCAGCAGCTCGACGGGGGTGAACGTCTCGTCGGTGCCGCCCTGGCCGACCGCCAGCCGGCCGCCTCGCGGGTTGGTGGCCTCGTAGCGGCCCTTCTCCAGCCGGGTCATCTCGATGCTGCGCAGGGAGTCGTCGCTCATGCCCGCAGCCTAGGACCGGCAGCCGGCGGCCCGTGCCGATGGGACATGATCGGGGCGTGACCACGATCCCCGCGGACCTGCTCGAGCTCGCCCACGCCTACGGAGTCGCCACCGAGTTCCACGACTGGCGCGGCCGCCGGGTCGACGTACCGGAGCAGACCGTGTCGACCGTGCTCGCCGCGATGGACGTCGACGTCGCGGACCCCGCGCGGGCGCTGGCGGCGCGCGAGGAGGCCCGGTGGGCGCGGATGTTGCCGCCGAGCGTCGTGGTGGTCTCCGGCGAGGCGCGGTCCTTCCGGGTGCACGTCACCGACGGCGACCCGGTCGAGGTGAGCGTCGACCTGGAGGCCGGCGGCCGGCGTGACCTCACCCAGGTCGACCGCTGGGTGCCGCCGCGACGGGTCGGCAACCGCTCGGTGGGCGAGGCGACGTTCGCGGTGCCGACCGACCTGCCGCTCGGCTACCACCGGATCCGGGCCTGTTCCGGGCCGGTCACCGCGGAGGCCGTGCTGATCGTGACGCCGGCCTGGCTGGGGCTGCCCGAGTCGGTCCGGCACCGGCGCTCGTGGGGCCTGGCCGCCCAGCTCTACAGCGTCCGCTCGCGCCAGTCCTGGGGCGTCGGGGACCTCGTCGACCTCACCGACCTGGCCGTCTGGTCCGGCGCCGAGCTCGGCGCGGACTACGTGCTGGTCAACCCGCTGCACGCCGCCGAGCCGGTCGCGCCGCTGGAGCCCTCGCCCTACCTCCCCACCTCGCGCCGGTTCTTCAACCCGCTCTACGTCCGGGTCGAGCGGGTCGTGGAGTACGCCGCGCTGCCGGCCGCCGCCCGCGCGACGGTCGAGGCGCTCGCCGCCGACGTGCACGCCCGTCTCGACGACGTCGACGTGATCGACCGGGACACCGCGTGGACCGCGAAGCGCGCCGCCCTGCAGATCGTGCACGCCGCACCCCGCAGCGCCGGGCGCGAGAAGGACCTGGCCGCGTTCCGGGCCCGGCACGGCCAGGCGCTGCGCGACTTCGCCACCTGGTCGGCGATCGCCCAGGAGCACGGCAACGACTACCGCTCCTGGCCGGCCGAGCTGCAGGACGTGGACTCCCCCGCCGTCGCCGCGTACGCCGCCGCCCACGCACGGGAGATCGCCTTCGAGGCCTGGCTGCAGTGGGTCGTGGACGAGCAGCTCCAGCTCGCCCAGGCGAAGGCCGTCGGTGCCGGCATGGCGCTGGGCACCATGCACGACCTCGCGGTGGGCGTGCACCCCGGCGGCGCGGACGCCTGGCGGCTCCGGTCGACGTACGCCTCCCGCATCCAGGTCGGCGCACCGCCGGACCCGTTCAACCAGATCGGCCAGGACTGGAGCCAGCCGCCGTGGCGCCCGGACCGGCTCGAGGAGCTCGGCTACGCGCCGTTCCGCGACCTGATCGCCGCGGTGCTGCGGCACGCCGGCGGCGTCCGCGTCGACCACATCATCGGGCTGTTCCGGCTCTGGTGGATCCCCGAGGGCCGGCCGCCGTCCGAGGGCACCTACGTGCGCTACGACCACGAGGCGATGATCGGGGTGCTGGCGCTCGAGGCGCTGCGCGCCGGTGCGGTCGTGGTCGGCGAGGACCTCGGCGTGGTCGAGCCGTCCGCCCGTGACTACCTCAGGTCCCGCGGCATCCTCGGTACGTCGATCCTGTGGTTCGAGCGCGACGGGGACGGCGAGCCGCTCGCTGCCGAGCGCTGGCGCGAGCTCTGCCTGGCCTCGGTCACCACGCACGACCTGCCGCCGAGCGCGGGGTACCTGGCCGGCGACCACGTCCGGCTGCGCGACCGGCTCGGGCTGCTCGAGCGCAGCGTCGAGGACGAGCTCGCGGCCGACGACGAGGAGCGCGAGTCGTGGCTGGGCGAGGTGCGCCGCCGCGGGCTGCTGCCGGACGGGGCGGACACCGAGGCGACCGTGGAGGCGCTGCACCGCTACCTCACGCTGACCCCGGCGAAGCTGCTGTGCGTCTCGCTGGCCGACGCCGTCGGCGACCGGCGCACCCAGAACCAGCCGGGCACCACCGACGAGTACCCCAACTGGCGGGTGCCGCTGTCCGGCCCGGACTCGGCCCCCCTGCTGCTGGAGGACGTGCTCACCTCGCAGCGGGCCGCCCGGCTGGCCCGGTCGGTCGCCGTGCCGAGGGACTGACAGGATCGACCCCATGAGCTTCGAGACCCGTACGACGTTCCGCCCCGGCGACGAGCACGTGAACGCCTACAAGCTGATGACCGCGATCGTCGTACCCCGGCCGATCGCGTGGGTCACGACGCTGTCGTCCGAGGGCGTGGTCAACCTGGCTCCGCACTCGTTCTACACCGTGGCGTGCGCGCGCCCGCCGATCGTCCAGTTCACCTCGGTCGGCCGCAAGGACACGCTCCGCAACGCCCTGGAGACCGGCGAGTTCGTGGTGAACCTCGCCTACGGGCCGCTGATGGACGCCGTGAACAACAGCTCGGCCGCCTTCGCCGCCGACCAGAGCGAGCCCGCCCAGCTCGGCATCACGATGGCGCCCAGCGAGGTGGTGCGACCGCCGCGCGTTGCCGACTCCCCCGCTGCCATCGAGTGCCGGCTGCACAGCACCCACGAGCTCGGCGACTCCACGATCGTGCTGGGGGACGTGGTGGCCTTCTCGGTCGCCGACGAGGTCCTCGTCGACGGTCACCCGGAGTTCACCCGGCTCGACCCGCTGGCCCGGCTCGGCAAGGACGAGTGGGGCGTGCACACGCAGGTCAGGTCGCTCACCCGGCCGCGCACGCCCGAGGACATCTCCTAGGCCGCTCAGGCCGCGGGCACGGACCCGTGGAACACCCGCAGCCGCCAGTGCCCGTCCTCCTCGACCGCGAGGCAGGTCAGCCGGATCGGGTCCTCGGCGGCGCTGTCCGGGTCACCCTCCAGGGAGACCGTGCCCAGCGCCGCGAAGGTCACCGCGCCCGGCCGGACGTCCAGCACCGAGACGGTGTCCCAGACCCAGCGGACGAAGCCGCGCTGCCCGAAGACCAGCTCCAGGTAGCCGCTCACCGCCTCGCGACCGAAGCTGACGGCGCCGGTGCCGAGCAGCGCCGCGTCCTGCGTGAACAGCTCCAGCGTCCGGTCCCGGTCCTTGGCGCGTACGGCGTCCTGCAGCTCGACCAGGATCCGACGGACCAGGTCGATCGCCTCGTTCTGACGTGCGGGGCCGCTCACCCCTCGATCATCGCCGACCGCGGGGCGCGCGGTCGAGGGCGTGGTGTCCGCTCCGCGGGGGACGTTCGGCTCTGGCGCGGTCCCGGGCGGGCGCACGTCAGCGCGCGGTGGACCGGCACGGCGGAGCGCAGCGACACGACGCCGGCGGGGCCGGGTCCGGGCCGCTTCGCGGGCGGCTCGGCATAGCCTGCTCCCATGGCGGTGGACCGGAGTCGCAGGGCACGAGGTGCCCGCAAGCGCAAGCGCCGCATGGAGCGCGTGGAGCACGACCTCAGCGACGCGCAGTGGACCGCGATCAAGGAGCTGTGGGGCGGTTGCGCCTACTGCGGGGCGACCGACCGGCCGCTCCAGCGCGACTGCGTGCTGGCGATCTCCCGGGGCGGGCGCTACACCCTCGACAACATCGCGCCGGCGTGCGGCTCCTGCAACGCGAGCAAGTGCAACGACGAGGTGACCGGCTGGCTGCGCCGCAAGCGCCTGGACGAGCGGGCCTTCCTGGTGCGCCAGCACGAGATCAACGGCCGGCTGATGCAGAGGTTCCCGGTCGCGTCCGTGGTGGAGGTCGGGCTTCTGGACTCGCAGGCCCGCTGACGGTCCGGGCCGTACGTCGCCCGGTCACGGCCCGCCCCGGCCCGACAGGCCGTCGGCCACCAGCACGACGCCCACCAGGGCGGTCACGCCCGCGACGAGCGTCGGCCCGGCGCGCACGACGCGGGCCCGCAGCTCGGCGAGCCGCGTCCTCGCCTCACCGGGCCGGAGGGCGTAGTAGGCGTAGATCGACCCGACGCCCGCGGTCGACACGACGGCGAACACCACGAACGCGACGGCCGCGACCAGCCGGGCCGACTGGTGCTGCACCACCACGACCGCGGCCGCGGCGGTCAGCGTCCAGGGCTGCTCCAGCACGCCCAGCACGGCCGCCTCCCAGGGGCCGAGGCCCTCGAGCCGTCCCTCCCACCGCTTCGAGCCGCCGCCGGGGTGCGGGCGGTGCCGGCGCCGCCACTGCCGCACCGCCAGCGCGACCAGCACCAGGCCGAGCGCGACCTCGACGGCGTCCACCACGGTCCCGGCCGTGCCCCGGTGCAGCGGGTCGAACGCGCCGAGCTCGTAGCTGGCCACGAACACCACCGTCAGGGAGACGACCCAGCCGACCAGGAACGTGCCGGCGTTGACCCGGGCCCGGGTCGTCTCCAGCAGCAGCAGGAACACCACCAGGGTGCTGGGCGAGAGGCTCGCCAGCAGACCCAGGAGCAGGACCGGGACGATCAGGGCCATCGCACCGGCTCCGGACCCCGCGTCACAGGATGTTCACCGCCCGCGCGACCACCAGCGTGGCGAGGGTCAACGAGATCAGCGACTCGCCGATCATCATCAGCTTGGCCCAGCGCCTGATCGCCGACACGTCCGTGGGCCCGAACGCGGTCGCGGTGTTGAAGGACAGCGTCAGGTAGTCGGCGAACTGCGGGAACCAGTCGGACGTCGTCATCTCGGGGAGCGTCATCTCCGGGAAGACGAAGGCGGGGCACGCGGTGGAGGGTCTCGTCGCCCTCGCCGCCGCTCCCCCGCCGTCGAGGTCCCAGAACCAGAGCGCGAACGTGATCACGTTGATCAGCCAGACGATGGCGCCGGTGGCGAACAGCTGCTGGGCCGACTCGAAGTGCCGCCCGGACAGGATGCCGGCGACCAGGCGAGCCGCGGACACGGCGTTGACGATCGTGATCAGCCCGATCATCAGCCCCGTGGTCACCCGCAGCCAGGAGCGGTCCCGGTCGATCCGTCCCGGGTCGCCGGCCACCAGCACCACGATGAAGAGCACCAGGAACACCGGGTAGATCCAGTGCGGGGCCACCCGGAACGACCCCGGCAGCAGCTCGTGCAGGGCGCCCGCGGCGAGAGCGGCGGTGACCATCGGCCACCGTCGCTCGGCGCGCCGGCCGGCGGTGCTCATCGGCCCTCCGATCGCCTGGCCTCCTGTCGCCGGTGCCGGCCGGACGCCCGGGACCCGACCCCCGCCCTAGCTGAGGGAGAAGGGCGGGTACCGGTCGGTGACGAGGAGGATCGCGTAGGCCTCGACGCGGAGCCACCAACGTCCGACCCCCACCACGAAGTCGAACAGCCCGCGCGGGTAGCGCCCGGTGAACAGGATCGCGAACCAGGCGACGACGACCGCGAAGAAGGCCCCGATGGACAGGAAGAAGAGCACGATGAAGTGCGGGATCGCCAGCAGCCACTTCACCAGCGGCAGCCAGCGGTTCAGGTCGCGCTCGACGTCGGGGTAGTCCAGCTCGAGGTGCACGCTCTGCTCCTCGACCGTGGACGGGTACTGGTCGGTGAGCAGCACGACGTACGCACCGACCCGGGCACCGAACCGGGCCAGCTCGAGGGCGAAGTCGAACCACCAGCGCGGGTAGCGCTGCCGGAACAGGATCATCAGCAGGGTCGCCATGAACAGGCCGGCGGTGATCCCCCCCGCTCGTCGTGCTGACGGTCTGGCCGTTCTCGGTGTACACCGTCTGGCTCGCACCGGCGGTGAGCACCCCGAGGACGATCGCGATCGGGATGACCAGCACGAGCCGGAAGAAGGTCGTCGCCCGGTTCAGCTGGTCCGGGTAGTCGACCTCGAGCCGCGCGGCGTAGGCGGGCGGAGCCGAAGGCACGCTCATGGGCCCTCCAGACTGCTGGACGTGAGCCCTCGGGCGCCAGAGGACCACCGGACTCCTGGGTTCCAGGCTCGCGGCGGCTCGGCAGGGGCGCAATAGTCCGATCCCCCCCCGGTCCCGGTAGTCAACCGGTGCCTCACGGGTCCGGGGGTGGGCGCTACCTCACCCGGTTCCTCCGACCGGCGGCGAGCACCGTCGCCGGGTCCAGCCGTCGCCGCGCCAGCGCCTCGGCGACGATTCCGAGCTTCTGGTTCGAGCCGCGCGCATAGCCGCGCAGCGCCTCGAAGGCGCTGTTCATGTCAAGGCGACCACTCTCGGCGAGGATGCCCTTGGCCTGCTCGATCACCACCCGCGAGTCGAGGGCGGCGTGCATCTGCTCGGCGAGCAACGACGCCCGGTGCAGCGACCGCTGCTGCAGGATGCCGACGGTCGCCACGTCCGCCAGGGCCTGCGCGACCTCGCGCTGGTCGGGGGTCATCGGCGGCTGCTCGGCACCGAACAGGCTGAGCCCACCGATGTTCTCCCCGCGCAGCCGCATCGGCAGCGACTGGACGGAGCGGAAGCCGGCACCCAGCGCGGCGGGGGCGAACCTCGGCCAGCGCTCGTGCTCCCGGGTCAGGTCGGCCGACGCCACGACCCGGCCGCTGCTGACCGACTCCAGGCACGGGCCCTCGGCGCTCTGCAGCTCGAAGAGCCCGAGGACACGGGCGTCCTCGTTCGAGGAGGCCGTCGGGCTGAGGTTGCCGCGCGCGTCCACCAGCACGATGCCGGCCGCGCTGATGTCGAACAGGCCCATGCAGGACGCGACCAGGAAGTCGAGGAAGCCGTCGATGTCGTAGTCGTCGACCAGCGTGTCGGCCAGGGACACGAACGTCTCGGAGAGCACGCTCTCCCGTGCCCGTCCCGGCGGACCGGTCACCGGGTCCTGCGTCGGTCCACCCTCGGTCATCGTCGTTCCTCTCCGAACCTGTAGGTGCGCGCGACCACGTCGGCAGCCAGCTCGCTCACCGAACGACCGTCACGGTAGGCGGTGGCCCGCAACCGGACCAGCGCCTCGTCGATCGTCACGCCGAGCTGCACCATCACCATGCCGGCCGCCTGGTGCACCGTCAGCGGGTACGACGAGTCCGACTGCTCGGGCGGGAGGTCGTCCCAGTCCAGCATGTGCCGGCCCAACGCGCTGACCGTGGACACCGAGCTGGCCAGCTGCTGCGGGCTCAGACCGCCGGGCTCTCCGCGGTAGAGGTCCATCACGCCCAGGGCGACCGCCCCGACCCGCACGGGGAACGCGAACACCGCCCGCACGCCGACCCGACTGACCTCGTCGAGGAACATCGGCCACCGCGCGGCGACCCCTGCGGCCGGGTCGCGCAGGTCCGAGATGAGAACGGGTGCGCCGGACGCGGCCGCCTCCATGCACGGGCCCTCGCCGAGCGTGAACTGCAGCTCCTCGATGCGCGAGGCCACCGGGTCCGTCGCGTGCAACGTCACCGGGATGCCCGACGCGGTCAGCACCGAGACCCCGCACCCGTCCACGGCCGAGTCGTCGACGCAGGTCCGGCAGAGTGTCTCCACCCGCCCGGGCGAGCGGGGGTCAGCCTGTGCGTGCGGCTCCATGCATCACCCGCCACCTGTCGCACGCAGCCTGGCCTCCGGACGACGGCTCACGTGTGTGCATCACCCGGACTCTAGTCCTCATCACGCGGACAGCGCCGTAGAGCGGGCGAACGGTCCGGTAGCGTTGTCCGCGACGTCGCCGACTCGGCCCTGCGGCGCGTCACTACGGGGGAAGGGTGAGCACGACGTGACGAGCGACCGGTCAGGCACCCGGACCTGGACTGCGGACGTCTCCCACATCGCCGAGGCCCGCCGGTTCGTCGCCGGGCACCTGGCCGCGAACGGTCGCGGGGACCTCGCACCGGACGCCCGGCTGATCGTCAGCGAGCTCGCCACGAACGCCCTGATGCACGCCGGCACCCCCTTCACGGTCACCCTCGACGTCGGGGACGACGCGGTGCTGCTGCGGGTGACCGACGGGTCGGCGCAGCTGCCCGTCGTCGGCGAGCCCGGTCTCGACCAGTCCGGCGGCCGCGGGCTCGGCATCGTCGCGGCCCTGGCCGGCGCGTGGGGCGTCACCTCGGAGCCGGGCGGCGGCAAGTCCGTCTGGGCGTCGATCCCCACAGGCGGAGCCGGCGGACCGGCCTGAGCGTGCCCGGCGTCAGCTGCAGCCGGAGAACAGCGAGCCGTCGAACAGCTCGGGCATCTCCTTGCGCAGCAGGGGATCCGCGACGTCCTTCGCGATGACCGCGGTCCGGGGGTGCACCGGCCGCCCGTCGACGAGGTCGTACGACGTCCGGCTCAGGTCCCACGCCAGGACGACGCCCGGGGGCTCGGACGCGGTGCCGGTGACGACGGCCACGCCGCCGTCCTTCGTGCAGGTCGCGGTCATCGGGGCGGCGCCTCCGTCGGTCGCCACGAACGGCACGACCGGCTGCCCGCCGACGGTCACCTCGGTCAGCCCGTCCGGGCCGCCGGCGCCGAACAGGTGCGGCTGGGAGCCGCCGCGCGGGTGCGGCTTCGCGGAGAGCAGCACGAGGTCCGGGGCGCCGGCACCACGCAGGTGCACCACCGTCGCGCCCTTCGTCACCAGGTCCAGCCCGGCGACGTCGTGGCTCGCCCCGCCCGGTGCCAGGAGCCGGTGCGCGCACGGATCGGACCCCTGGCCGGTGAGCCGGACCGTCTCGAGCGACCCGTTCCCGTCCAGGTCGGCGCGGGCGACCGCCGTACCCTTCCCGGCGCAGGCGTCCGTCGCGGGGGCGCCCGTCGTGCCGCCCTGCTGGCCGCAGCCGGAGACGGCCGCGAGCGCGGCGAGGGCGAGGAGTGTTCCGAGGGCTCTCATACGGGTGCGACGCACCGGCTACGCCCCGGGTTCCGTGCGGGCCAGCAGGCCTGCACGCACGACGGGCCACTCGGCGCGCAGGACCGAGAAGTACGCCGTGTCCGCGACCGTCCCGTCGTGCCGGCGGCGGTGCCCGCGCAGCACGCCCTCGGGCTGCGCCCCCAGCCGCCGGATCGCGCCGGCCGACCGGGTGTTGTCGGCGTCGCAGCGCAGCGCCACCCGCTCGCAGGACCAGGTGTCGAACGCGTGCCCGAGCATCAGCAGCTTGGCGTGCGGGTTGGTGTCGCCGCCCCAGAAGTCCCGGCCGTAGTAGGTGTGCCCGATCTCGACCCGCGGCACGGAGGGCACGTGCTCGTAGAACGACGTGATCCCCCGCAGCCCGCCGTCGCTGCTGGACGTCACCGCGAACCCCAGCGTGGTCGTGTCGTCGAGGAGCGCCTCGATGCTCTGCTGGGCGGTGTCGGGGGTCAGCGGCAGCGGCGAGGTGTGCCAGGCGTACGCCGCGGCGTCCCCGAGCCCGGCCAGGGCGGCGGCGTGCGCGGTCGCCAGCGGCACCAGCGTGACCACCGGTCCGGTGAGGTGCAGGTCGTGTTCCACGTCGTCGACCCTAGGGGGGACCCGGGCCCAGCAGCCAGGTCGCGCCGTACGCCGCCGAGCCGGCCGCCAGCACGCCGAGGACCGCCGCCGCCGTGCGGGGGCCGGCCCAGGACAGCCGCAGCGCCACCGGCATCAGCAGCGGGAACGCCGGCAGCAGGTAGCGCGGCTTCGAGCCGAAGTAGCCCGACGTGGTCAGCGCCAGCGCCAGCAGCACCCCGGCGAACACGAGCAGCGGCGCCGGCTGGCCGTCGCGGACTGACAGGACGAGCAGCCCCAGGAGCACGGCGACGCCGAGCACCAGCAGCACGCCCAGCGGCCACTGCGGCCCGGTGAGCAGCTCCCCGGCCCAGGCCGCGAAGGCCCGGCCGCCGTCGAACCCGTTGCCCCAGCCACGGGCGACCCGGAAGTACCCGTCCGGCTCGCCGACCCGCAGCCCGACCCAGCCCACGTACCCCAGCAGCCCGGCAGGAGCGAGCAGCGCCCCGAGCGGCGGACGGGCGCCGCGTTCCCGCAGCACCTGCGCCACCGCCGCCACGACCACCGCGGCCACCACCGCGGTACCCACCGGGCGGGTCAGGCCGGCGAGGGCGGCCAGCAGTCCCGCCAGCAGCCAGCGGCGTCGCAGGCACGCGTGCAGCGCCCACGCCGCGAGCGCGGTGAACAGCGCCTCGCTGTAGGCCATCGACGTGACGACCCCGACCGGCAGCGCCGCCCAGAGCACGGCGAGCACGACACCCGCGCGGACGCCGTGCACCCGGGCGCCGACGGCGTAGATCCCCCGGCTGCGACGACGGTCGCCAGCCCGCTCACGACGAGTCCCACATCGACGTACGCCAGGCCGGTCAGGGTGCGGCCGGCGCGCTCCAGCAGGGGGTAGAGCGGGAAGAACGCGTAGTCGGACAGCTGCCGTCCGTCCGGGTGCAGCACCGTGTGGCCGTAGCCCGAGCGGGCGATGCCGGCGTACCACTGGGAGTCCCACCGCACGAGCCGCGCGTGCGCGCTGCGACCGTCGTGCGCCGCCGCGAGGGCGAGCACGATCAGGCCGAGCAGCCGGACGGCGACCACCAGCAGCACCGCGGTGACGGCCCCCCCGGCTAGGACGCATCGCGGCGCGGGACCACCGGCGGGACGACGGGCGGGACCACGGGCGGGACCACGGGCGGGACCACGGGCGGCTCGGCCGGCGCCCGGTGCAGCCGCCGGCGCGCCGCGCGGAGCAGCTGGCGGGGGCCACCGCTGAGCACCGTGTCGGGCACCGCGGTGTCGATCGCCGCCGTCAGCTGGAGCACCACCCCGCCGATGATCAGCCCGGCGATCAGGTCCGCGAACCAGTGCCAGTTGAGGGTGAGCGACGTCACCACCATGGTCGCCGAGAGCAGCACCACGACCGACCACATCACCCGACGGGTGGTCACGCTCACCGCCCGGTAGCTGCCGAGGAGGTACACCACCAGGCCGTAGACGAGCACGATGTTGGAGGTGTGCCCCGAGGGGTAGGCCATCCCGCCGACGAAGAACGCCGGGTCGGCCGCACCGGGCTGCCCCCGGCCGAGCAGCACCTTGAGGACCAGCACCAGCAGGTTCAGCGAGAACACCGACGCGGCGACGACCCACACCGGGCGCCAGGTCTCCCGGTAGCGGCAGGCCACGAACGTCGCGACGGCCAGGACCGGCAGGCACACCGCCCGCTGCCCGATCCGGTCCAGCACGTGCAGGAACGGCACCCAGCCGTGCGGCGGCGGAGCCAGGTTGAAGTAGGCGTCCAGCGAGATCAGGGGACCCATCGCCAGCAGCGTGAAGCCGACGAAGACCAGGAAGAGGAAGCCGGCCAGCGCGAGCCCGGAGGAGACCTCGCTGGTCCAGTCGTCGTGGGCCGTCGCCTCGGAGCGACGTCTCCAGCCCATCCCGGTCGCCTCCCCGTGCCTGCGCAAGCCACTGACCGCGGGCCGGTCGGCCGGTCGCGGTTTCCTGCAAATATAGGCTGTTGACCATGAGCTTGAAGCGTCGCCCGGGGCCCAGCACACGCGTCCGTGTGCACGAGGTCACCACTGGCCCGGACGGGGCGGTCCGTCGGCACGAGGACCGCCTCGCGACCGAGGAACCGCTGGAGATCCGGCTGGCCTGGCCGGGCCGGGCGGCCGAGCGGGTCGCGGTGACCATGCGCACCCCGGGCCACGACTTCGAGCTGGCCACCGGCTTTCTGTACGCCGAGGGCGTGCTCGCCTCCTCCGAGGACCTCCGGACCGTCGCCTACTGCACCGACGAGGCCCTCGCCCCCGAGCAGGAGTTCAACGTCGTCACCGTCGAGCTCGGCCGGTTGCCCCGCAAGGCGCCCGCCGAGCGGTTCGCCGGGCTGTCCGCCGCCTCGTCGGCCTGCGGGGTCTGCGGCACCGAGAGCATCGACGACGTCCTCGCGATGTGCGACGTGCGGTCGTCCTCGCGCTGGGACGGCCTGGCGGTGCCGTCCGAGGTGCTCCTCGCCCTGCCGGGCCGGCTCCGCGACGCCCAGCGGGTCTTCGACTCCACCGGTGGCCTGCACGCCGCGGGGCTCTTCGACGAGGCCGGCGCTCCCCTGCTGGTCCGCGAGGACATCGGCCGGCACAACGCGGTGGACAAGGTGGTCGGCGCCCGGGTGCTCGCCGGCCTCTCCCCCGCGGTCCCGATGCTCTGCGTGAGCGGCCGGATCGGCTTCGAGATCGTCCAGAAGGCCGTCGTCGCGGACATCGGCGTGCTGGCCGCGGTGGGCGCGCCCTCCAGCCTCGCGGTGGACCTGGCGACCCGCGCCGGGCTGTGCACCGCCGGGTTCGTGCGCGGCGAGCGGTACGTCGTCTACTCGGCGGCCGACCGGCTGGGCGTGTGAGGGACGGTTCTGTCGGCGGGGCCGACTAGCGTCGAACCATGCGAATCCTGCACACCTCGGACTGGCACCTGGGACGGTCGTTCCACAGTGTCGGGATGCTCGGTGCCCAGGCGACGTACGTCGACCACCTGCTCGCGGTCGTCGAGTCCGAGGGCGTCGACCTCGTGGTGCTCTCGGGCGACGTCTACGACCGGGCCCTGCCGCCCGTCGACGCGGTCGAGCTCGCCGACGACACCTTCGCCCGGCTGGCGTCCTCGCGGGCCCAGGTGGTGGTCTCCAGCGGCAACCACGACTCACCGGCCCGGCTGGGCTTCAACGCGCGGCTCGCCGACGCCGCAGGCGTGCACCTGCGGACCCGCTGGCAGGACGTCGGGACACCGGTGCTCCTCGAGGACGAGCACGGCCCGGTCGCCGTCTACGGCATCCCCTACCTCGAGCCCGACGCGGTCCGCACCGCCTGGGAGCTGCCCACCCGCAGCCACGAGGCCGCGCTGACGGCGGCGATGGCCCGCGTCGACGCCGACCTGGCCTCCCGGCCGGGCGCCCGCTCGGTGGTGCTCGCGCACGCCTTCGTGGCCGGCAGCGCCGAGGCGGCCCCGCGGATGGCGTCCGACAGCGAGCGCGACATCTCGGTCGGCGGCATCCAGATCGCCCCGACGAGCCTGTTCGCCGGGGTGGACTACGCCGCCCTGGGGCACCTGCACGGCCGGCAGACCCTGACCGAGTCGATCCGCTACAGCGGCTCCCCGCTGGCCTACTCCTTCTCCGAGGCGGCCCAGACCAAGGGCTCCTGGCTGGTCGACCTCGGCGCCGAGGGCGTCCGGGCCGCCGAGTTCGTCGAGGCGCCGGTGCCGCGGCGGCTGCGCACCCTCCGCGGCCGGATCGACGACCTGCTCGCGGACCCCCGGCACGCGGACGCGGAGGACGCCTGGCTCCAGGTCACGCTCACCGACGCCCGCCGCCCGCTGCACGCCATGGACCGGCTCGCCGCCCGGTTCCCGCACACGCTGATGATCGGCTTCGAGCCGGAGGGCGCCGTCCGCGCCCGGGGCCCGGTCATGCCGCGCGTGGACGGCCGCAGCGACATCGACGTCGCGCTCGGCTTCGTCGCGGAGGTCCGCGCCCTCGAGGCCACCACCGAGGAGGAGCTGCTGCTCCAGCTCGCCTGCGACTCGTGCCGCATCGACGACGACCGGGACGCCGACTTCCGGCTGGGCCACCAGGACGTGGGCTGATGCGGCTGCACCGGCTGACCGTCACCGCGTTCGGCCCGTTCGCCGGCACCGAGACCGTCGACTTCGACGACCTCAACGACGCCGGGCTGTTCCTGCTGACCGGACCGACCGGCGCCGGCAAGAGCAGCCTGCTCGACGCGGTCTGCTTCGCGCTCTACGGGCAGGTGCCCGGCGTGCGCGGCGTGAAGGCGCTCAAGTCGCAGCACGCCCCGGTCGACGTACCCCCCGGAGGTGGTGCTCGACTTCAGCGTGCGCGACCGCCGGTTCGTCGTACGCCGCACGCCGGAGTGGTCGCGACCCAAGAAGCGCGGCGACGGCCTGCTGGCCGAGAAGGCGTCCGCGTCGATCACCGAGACCACCGGCGGCGGCGACCACTTCCTGTCCGCCCGGGCCGCCGAGGTCGGGCTGATGGTCTCCGAGCTGATGGGCATGAACGCCTCCCAGTTCGTCCAGGTGGCGCTGCTGCCGCAGGGCGAGTTCCAGACGTTCCTGCGCGCGTCCTCCCAGGAGCGGCACGCCGTCCTGCAGCACCTGTTCCGCACCGACCGGTTCGCACGCATCGAGGACTGGGTGCACGACCACAGCCGGGAGCTCAAGGGCCGCTCCGGCCGTGACCAGGCCGACGTCCAACGCCTGCTCGACGGCGTGGCCGACCGGGCCGGCGTGCCGACCCCCGACGACCTGGCCGGTGACGACCTCGCCCCGGCGGCCTCGGACGGCCGCGTGCTGGGCTGGGCACTCGACCGGCTCGCCGACGCCCGCGCGGTGCTCGCGACCGCGACGCTCGCCCGCACGGCGACCGGCACCGCCGTCACGGAGGCCGTCGCCCGGCACGCCGCGGCCCTGCAGGCACGCGAGCTGGCAGCCCGGGTCGCCGCTGCGCGCGACGAACTGGCGGCGCTCGACGCGTCCGAGGACGAGGCGGTCGCCGTGCGTGCCACCCTGGACGCCGCCGAGCGGGCCGCGACCTGCCGTCCCCTGCTGGCGTTGCTCGACCAGGCCGAGTCGGCAGCCACCCGCGCCGAGCGGGACCGCGGACGCGCGCTGCTCTCGTTGTCGCAGGTGCTCGCCTCGCCGGGCTGCCCGGTCGACGCCGACGAGACGAGGCTCGGCACGGCCGACGAGCTGGTCGGCCTGGTCCGGGACACCCGGGCCCGGGCCACCCGGCTGGAGACCCTGCTCCCCCGCGAGGCGGCCGGCGCCCTCGCCCGGCGTGACCTGGTGGCCGCCCGCACGCGGCTACGCGAGGCCGGGACCGAGCTCGCCGAGACGTCCGCGCGCGCCGGGGAGCTCCCCGCCGAGCTGGTCGAGCTCCTGCAGCGCCTCCAGGACGCGACCGCCCGGGCTGCGCGCCACGAGGCGCTGACACTGTCGCTCGAGACCGCCCGCCGGCGCCGCACGGCTGCGCGCGGACTGCTCGCCGCCGACGCCGAGGTGCTGACGCTGGCGGACGCGCACCGCGAGGCCCGCGACCAGGCCCTGACCGCCCGCGAGCACCGCCAGGTGCTGCTGGCCCGGCGGCTGGCCGGCATGGCGGCCGAGCTGGCCGGCGCCCTCACGGACGGCGAGGCGTGCCAGGTGTGCGGCAGCCCGGAGCACCCCGCCCCGGCCCTGCCCTCCCACGACGCGGTCACCGAGTCCGACCAGCACGCTGCCGACGCCGAGGTGGCCCGGCTGTCCGCGCGCGTCGACCTCGCGGCCCGGGCGCTCGCCGACGCCGAGCACCGCCGGGCGCAGTGCGTGACGGCCGCCGAGGGCCGCACGCCCGAGGACGCCGCGGACGAGCTCGCCCGGGTCTCCGCCGAGCTCGCGGACGCCGAGCAGGCCCGCGAGGACCAGCGCCGGCTCGCCGCCGCCGTCGACCGCACCCGGGCCGAGCAGGCCTCGGTCGCCTCGCGGCAGGCCGCGGCGTCCGCAGCGATCGCGGGGCTGCAGCAGACCGTCGCCGGCCTGGAGGAGACCGTGCACGAGGTCGACGCCGAGCTGGCCGACGTGCCGAGCGGTTCGCTGCGCGACGCGGTCGAGGACCTGACCCGGCTGGCCGACCAGGTGGAGGCCGTGCGACGCGTCGTGGACGAGGCCGACCGGACGCTCGAGCGGGCGGCGGACCTCCGCAGCCAGACGGCCGACGCCGCCGCCGAGCACGCCTTCGACTCCGTGGCGGCGGTGCGCGCCTCCGTGCTCGACGCCGCCGACCAGCAGCGGTTGCGGACCCTGCTCGAGGAGCGCGAGCGGGTCGCCCACCGGGCCCGGGAGATCCTCGGTGACCAGCACGTCGCCGACCTCGCCGGGGCGGCGCCGGCCCCGGACGTCGACCTGGCCGTCCTGGAGGCCGACCTCGCCGAGACCCGCGCCGCCGAGGTCGCGGCGTCGCGAGCGGTGCACCTCGCCGAGGCGTGCGTGGACGCCGTCACCGCCTTGGTCGCCCGGCTCGAGGCGGCGATCACCGCGTGGGCCCCGCTGCGCGACGAGTCGCTCCGGGCCGAGGCGATGTCCCAGCTGGTGCGCGGCCTCGGCCAGGACAACCAGCTGCAGATGCGGCTCTCCGCCTACGTCCTCGCGACCCGGCTCGACCAGGTCGTCGCCGCAGCCAACGAGCGGCTCGGGCACATGCGCGACCAGCGCTACCTCCTCCAGCGCACCGACCGGGCCGCCCGCAAGGGCTCCCAGGCGGGTCTCGGCCTGGAGGTCGTCGACCAGTGGACCGGGGACGCCCGGGCCCCGAGCACGCTGTCCGGTGGCGAGACGTTCGTGGTCTCGTTGTCGCTGGCGCTCGGACTGGCCGACGTGGTCACCCAGGAGGCAGGCGGCACCGAGATCGAGACGCTGTTCGTCGACGAGGGGTTCGGCACCCTCGACGCCGACACCCTCGACGACGTCATGGACCGCCTCGACGGGCTCCGCGCCGGCGGCCGCACCGTCGGGGTGGTCAGCCACGTCAGCGAGCTGCGCAACCGGATCCCCACCCAGGTGCACGTGCGCAAGGGCCGGTCCGGCTCGTCGATCGACGTGACGACCCTCGTCGGCTGACCGCCACGGGCGGCCGTCGGCCGGGGCGCGGGGCGCGGGCGGCATGATGGGCGGGTGAGCGACAAGCCGATGGTGGCCGTCATCGACATCGACGGCGTCGTCGCCGACCTCCGGCACCGCCTGCACCACGTCACCGAGCACCCCAAGGACTGGCGGAAGTTCTTCGCCGGCGCGGGTGACGACGGGCTGCTGGTGGAGGGCGAGGAGACGGTCCGCGCGCTGGCGGAGGTCTACGACCTGGTCTACCTCTCGGGCCGCCCCGAACGGCTCCGCGCGGTCACCGAGCGCTGGTTCGCCCGGCACGACCTGCCCGACGGCCCGCTGCTGCTGCGTCCCGTCGACGACTACCGGCCCTCGAGCGTCTACAAGGTCGACGTACTGGAGGAGCTGGCGGAGACCAGCACCGTCGTGGTCCTCGTCGACGACGACCCCCGGGTCCTGGACGCGGCGCGTCGCGCCGGGTTCGACGTCCTGCCGGCCACCTGGATGGGCGAGCACAGCGCCCTGCGCGAGGCGCAGGAGCGCGACGGCCGGACCTGACCGCTCAGGTCCCGGTGTGCGGGAGGTCGCGGTCGCGCCACAACGGGTGCTCGTGGTCGAAGCGCAGCGTCTTCACCATGTGCACCAGCGCCCCGGCCCGCGGCTCGCTCTGGAACGCGACGTTGTCGACCAGCGCGCGCATCAGCATCAGGCCGCGTCCGGACTCGGAGTCCAGCGCCGGCGGGCCGGCGACGGCGCTGGCGTCGAAGCCCCGCCCCTGGTCGACCACCGTGATGGCGCAGCGGTCCGCGGCGAGCTCGACCTTCACCTCGTAGGTGTCCGCGTCGTTGGCGTGGTCCACCACGTTCGCGCAGGCCTCGGTGATCGCCAGCTGCACGTCGTCGATGTCCTCACCCAGCACGCCGAACGCGCGCAGCGCCTGCGCCGCGAGCCGGCGCACCACCGGCACGCTGCCGCTCTCGTTGGGCAGGCTCAGGGACAGGTCGAGGTGCGGGGTCGGCTCGTTGCGGGTGGTCGCCACGGTCGGCCACTGGTGGGTCTCCCCGCGGACGTCCTCCTGCGCGGGCTCCAGGCGCACGTGCAGGTGGCAGCCCGGGTCGCCGAGCGACCGGGTCTCGTCGATCAGCACCGTCGCGTGGCCCTGCACGCGCGCCGCGATCTGGCCGGCCAGCCCGGCGGTGACGTGGCACAGCGACGGGGCGTTCACGACCCCCGGACCGAAGGGGCAGGTGGTCATGGACATCTCCAGGACGCCGTCCTCGCTGACCTCGACCTGCGCGTCGCTGCCCAGGGCGGCGTGCAGCTCCTGGATCAGCGCCGCCGCCTCGTGGGCGTCGAGGTCGGTCTCCCGGTCCATGGCCGCCTGCGCCAGGATCGCGCCGGCCAGTCCCGAGGACTGGGGGCCGGACACGGTCGGGTGGGCCTCCCGGGCCGCCACCAGCGCCACCGCCACCGCGGCCGCCCCGTCGCGGCGCGGGTCCACGTCGACCAGGGGGGTGGGTGGCGGTCCGGCCCGGAAGATCTCCTGCACCCGTCGCTCGACGGCCAGGTCGACCGGTCCGACGCCGCCCTCGACCCGGGCGTCGACGGCCGGCCGCTCGCGGACCGGGACGACCGCTCCGTCCGTCGTACCGGCGGGGGCGTCGGCCAGCCGGCCGACCGCCAGCGTGGGCAGCGCGCCCGTCCAGTCCAGGCGCAGGCGCAGCGCGGCGGTCGCGGGGGTCAACGCGGAGGACACCAGCTGCTCGGTCTCGCGCAGCGCCTGCGCCACCGTGCCGGGGTCGGCGGCGTGCCGGCGCAGGTGGTCACCGACCAGGGCGGCGGCACGGCCGGCGACGTCGGGATGCTGTCCGCTGACCAGCCAGTCCATGAGCGCTCCTGTCGAGGGTGGTGGCAGGAGAGATTCCCCCCGACCGCAGGGTGCCCATCCGGCGGGGCCCGAAACAGGAGGGACACACGGGACCCGGGGGGACGTCCCGGCACCGGGCGACATAGCCTCGGGGCATGACCTCGCCGCACGAGATCGACGCGTCGTTCACCGCGCTGCCCTACCGCCGCATGGCGGAGGCTGCGCTCGCCCGGGCCCAGGACTTCCACGTCAGCCACGCCGACTTCCGGTTCGAGCGAATCCGCTCGCAGGACGTCCGGGTGCGCGACGGCCGGCTCCAGGGTGCCTCGGACTCCGAGGACGTGGGCTTCGCCGTCCGCGTCGTGCTCAACGGCGCCTGGGGCTTCGCCTCCGGCGTCGGCCTGGGCCAGACGACCGCCGTCCACGTCACCGAGACCGCGATCCGCACGGCGCAGGTCGCCGCGGCGATGACGTCGCGGCCGATCGAGCTGGCCCCGGAGCCGACGTACCGCGACGTCGAGTGGGTGTCGGCCTACGACATCGACCCGTTGTCGGTGCCGCTCGCCGACAAGGTCGACCTGCTGGCCGGGTGGTCCCGGCAGCTGCTCGACGCGCCCGGCGTGCAGCACGCCTCCGGCACCCTGCAGCAGGTCGTGGAGAACAAGTTCTACACCGACCTGTCCGGCACCACGACCACCCAGCAGCGGGTCCGCCTGCAGCCGATGTTCGAGGCGTTCGGCACCGACGAGAAGTCCGGCGTCTTCGACTCGATGCGCACCATCGCCCCGCCGGTCGGCCGCGGCTGGGAGTACCTCGTCGGCGGAGCCTACGACTGGGCGGGCGAGCTCGAGCAGCTGCCCGGTCTGCTCGCCGAGAAGCTCGTGGCGCCGTCGGTGCAGGCGGGTCGCTACGACCTGGTGATCCACCCGTCGAACCTCTGGCTGACCATCCACGAGTCGATCGGCCACGCCACCGAGCTCGACCGGGCGCTGGGCTACGAGGCCAACTACGCGGGCACCTCGTTCGCGACCATCGACAAGCTGAACACCCTGCAGTACGGGTCGCCGGTCATGAACGTCACCGGGGACCGGACCCAGGAGCACGGCCTGGCCACCGTCGGGTACGACGACGAGGGCGTCCGGACCCAGGAGTGGGACATCGTCAAGGACGGCGTCCTGGTCGGCTACCAGCTCGACCGGTCGATGGCACTGATGCACCCCGAGCTGAACGGCGGCCGCTCCAACGGCTGCGCCTACGCCGACTCCCCCGGCCACATCCCGATCCAGCGGATGGCCAACGTGTCGCTGCAGGCGGCCGCCGACGGGCCGAGCACCGACGAGCTCATCGGGCAGGTCGAGCGCGGCATCTACGTCGTGGGCGACAAGTCCTGGTCGATCGACATGCAGCGCTACAACTTCCAGTTCACCGGTCAGCGGTTCTACCGGATCGAGGACGGACGCCTCGCGGGCCAGCTGCGCGACGTCGCCTACCAGGCCACCACGACGGACTTCTGGGGCTCCATGGAGGCCGTCGGCGGCCCGGAGACCTGGGAGCTCGGCGGCGCGTTCAACTGCGGCAAGGCCCAGCCCGGCCAGGTCGCGTCGGTCTCGCACGGCTGCCCGACGTCGCTGTTCCGCGACGTGAACGTCCTGAACACCACCGCCGAGTCCGGCTCGTGACCCGGCCGGCTCCCTCTCGTCCCGCTAGCGAAGGACCCACCTCATGACTGCAGCCAGTCCGCAGGAGCTCGTTGAGCACGCGCTGAAGGCGACCTCCTCCGACCACTGCGTGGTGATCGTGCACGACTCCACCAGCGCGAACCTGCGCTGGGCCAACAACACCCTGACCACCAACGGCGTGATGCACTCCGTCACGGTCACCGTGGTCGCCTTCCACGGCACCGGCGAGGGTACGGCGTCCGGCTCGGTGTCCGGCAGCGCCGCCTCGACCGAGCAGGTCACCCGCATCGTCGAGCAGGCGGACGCCGCCGCGAAGGCGAGCAGCCCGGCGGAGGACGCTGCCGAGCTGCCGACCGGGGACGCCGACGCCGACTGGTTCGACCCGTCCGGGGAGACGTCCATCGAGGTCTACTCGACGTTCGCGCCGGCCCTCGGTGAGGCGTTCGGCCGGGCCACCGCCGAGGACCGGATCCTCTACGGCTTCGTGGACCACGACGTCACGACGACGTACCTCGGCAGCAGCACCGGGCTGCGGCTGCGGCACGTCCAGCCCACCGGGCACTACGGCTGCACCGCCAAGCCGACCGACCTGTCCACGAGCGCCTGGGTCGGCGGCGCGACCCGCGACTTCAGCGACGTCGACGCGCACGCGATGGACGCCGAGCTGGTCCAGCGGCTCGGCTGGGCGTCGCGCCGGGTGGAGCTGGCGGCCGGCCGCTACGACACCGTGCTGCCGCCGACCGCGGTCGCGGACCTGATGATCTACGCCTACTGGACCGCCGCGGCCCGCGAGGCCCACGACGGCCAGACCGTGTTCTCCAAGCGCGGCGGTGGCACGAGGATCGGCGAGCGGCTCTCCGACAAGCCGCTGCAGATGTTCTCCGACCCGACGTACCCCCGGCTCGAGGCCACGCCCTTCGTCAGCGCGTCGTCCAGCAACGCGATCGAGAGCGTCTTCGACAACGGACTGCCGCTGTCGCGCACCAGCTGGATCACGGACGGCACGCTCACCGCGCTGCTGCAGAACCGGTACTCCGCCAAGCTGACCGGCCAGCCCGTCACGCCCTACATCGACAACCTCGTGGTGCAGGTCGACGGCGCCACCGGCAGCACCCAGGACCTGGTCGCCGGCGTGGAGCGCGGCCTGCTGGTCACCTGCCTGTGGTACATCCGGGAGGTGGACCCGCAGTCGCTGCTGCTCACCGGGCTGACCCGGGACGGCGTCTACCTCGTCGAGAACGGCGAGGTCACCGGGGCGGTCAACAACTTCCGGTTCAACGAGAGCCCGGTCGACCTGCTGCGCCGGTTCTCGCACGCGTCGGCGACCGCGCCGAGCTTCTCGCGCGAGTGGGGCGACTACTTCCCGCGCACCGCGACCCCCGCCCTGCGGGTCCCGGACTTCAACATGTCCACGGTCTCCCAGGCCAACTGACCCGACCCGGCGACTCTGGCGCCCCAGCCCCCGCCCACCCGGCGACTCTGGCGCCCCAGCCCCCGCCCACCCGGCGACTCTGGCGGCGCCCGCCCGCCAGACGCGCCGGGTCGGCGGCGTTCCGGCCGCCGGACGCGCCGGGTCAGCAGGCGGAGGAGGTGGCCTTCGAGAGGTCGTCGACACCGGTGGTCAGGGCCCGCATCGAGGTCCGGGCGGCGTTCACGTGGTGCGGCGTGGGCTGGTCGACCGCCGCCTTCACGCTCGCGTCCAGCGCGGTGACCCCGGCCTGCACCGCCGCCACCTCGCCGGGGAACTGGGAGCCGGCGGTGTCGACGAGGTTCTTCGCGGCCGCGTCGATCTGGTCGAGCGAGTCCTGGACGGCGGCCACCGACGACTTGGTCAGCGGCGACTGGTTGATCTGGGTCACCGCCGAGTCCAGGCCGGCCACGGACTTGCAGAAGTCCGAGGGCGCCTTCTCCGCGGAACCGCACGACACCAGGGCGGGCGCGAGCACGGCGACCCACAGGGCCAGGGCGGGTGCCGGGACGCGAGAGCTCCTCATCCGGCCACCGTGGACCGGCCAGGAGCGCACCGCATCGTCCCGGGCAGACGAGACCACCAGGACGTCAGCCGGGGTGACCGCCGGGGATCGGCGCGGCCGGGTCGTACGGCGTCCGGGTGTAGACGAACGTCTCGCACACCAGGTGGTTGATGCTGCCGTCGTCGTTGCGCACGACGTGCAGCCGCTCGCCGTTGTGGTAGCCCCGCGTCCCCAGGAAGGTGCCGCCCTCCTCGGGCACGAAGCGGTGCGACTCGGCGCGCCGGACCGGGTTGGACACCACCAACCACTTCTCGTCCCACGCGAAGCTGAGCGCCGTGTTGCCCCAGTGCCACACGCCCAGGATCTCCAGCACCGACTCCGGTACGTCGCGGCTCGGCCGCCACGGCACCGGGACCGTGCCCTCGCACTGCTCGAGCGTATCGAGCAGGTCCACCACGAGACCCTCGCAGCGCATGCCCACCGTGGCGTTCGCCATCACCACCGCAGCCGTACGACGGACGGGGTCGGCGAAGCACCCGGCGAGGAAGCCCGGCATCGACCCCGTGTGCCCGACGAGGAAGCCGGAGCCACCGCGGGCCAGCGCGATGCCCAGGCCGTGGCTGTTCGTCAGGGCGCTCGCCCGGGACCCCGACTGGGGGATGCACATCTCCGCGATCGTCGCGGGGGGCGATCACCCGCTCGTCACCCACCGCCAGGAACCACGCGTAGCGCGTGAGGTCCTCGAGCGTGCTCCACACCTGGCCGGCCGGCGCCATCGCACCGGCGTCGAAGGACGGCTCGCAGGTCAGCGTGCCGGCGTAGTGGTGCACGCTGAAGCCCGCCGCGTGCGGCGCCTGCGGGAGGTACGTCGTCCGGGTCATGCCGAGCGGTGCGAGGATCCGCTCCCGGACCACGTCGAACCAGGGGGCGCCGCGGTGCCGGCTGACCACCTCGCCGAGCAGCGCGAACGCGACGTTCGTGTAGTGGAAGGTCGCGCCCGACGCGAACGGCGCGTCGACCTCGGACAGGCCGGCCGCGAGCTCGTCGAACGTGCCGCCGGGCGAGCGCTCCCACCAGGAGCCGGCCGGTTCGGAGTGCATGCCGGTGTCGTGGGAGAGCAGGCCGCGCAGCGTCCGGTCGCCGTACCGGACGCCCGGCAGGTGCACGTCGAGCCGGTCGTTGAGGTCGAGCACGCCCTCGTCGCGCAGCTGCAGGACCGTCACCGCCACCAGGGTCTTGGTGATCGAGCCGATGCGGTACTGCACGTCGGGCCCGGGCGCGACCCCGTCCACGCCGCCGACCGCGCCGGTCCACACGAGCTCGCCGTCGCGGACGACGCCCCCGACCACCGACGGCAGCCGGCCGTCGTGCTGCTCGCGCGCCAGGAGCACGTCGAGCCGCCGGGCGGTGAGGTCGCTGACCGCGCTCATGCGTCCACGTGCGAGTTCTCGAAGGCCTCGGGGGACGGGCAGGAGCAGACCAGGTTGCGGTCGCCGTAGGCCTGGTCGATGCGGCCGACCGGCGGCCAGTACTTGTCCGGGTCGAAGCCGGTCGGGAACACCGCGACCTCGCGCGAGTAGGCGCGGTCCCACTCACCGGTCAGTGCGCGCGAGGTGTGCGGGGCACCGCGCAGCGGCGAGCTCTCGGGGGGTCCACTCCCCCGCGCCGACCCGGTCGATCTCGCCGCGGATCGCGATCATCGCCTCGCAGAACCGGTCGATCTCACCGAGGTCCTCGGACTCGGTCGGCTCGACCATCAGCGTGCCCGCGACCGGGAAGCTCATCGTCGGGGAGTGGAACCCGTAGTCCACGAGGCGCTTGGCCACGTCGTCGACGGTGACGCCGGTCTGCTTGGTCAGGTCGCGCAGGTCCAGGATGCACTCGTGCGCGACCAGGTCGCCGTGGCCCTTGTAGAGCACCGGGAAGTGCTCGCCGAGCCGCTTGGCGATGTAGTTCGCGGACAGCACCGCCACCGCCGTCGCGGCGGTCAGGCCCTCGCCGCCCATCATCCGCACGTAGGCCCAGGAGATCGGCAGGATCCCCGCCGAGCCGTACGGCGCCGCGCTGACCGGCCCGATGCCCGCCCGTCGCGCGGGGTCGGGGTGTCCCGGGTGCGAGGGCAGGTACGGCGCCAGGTGCTCGCGCACGCCGACCGGTCCCACGCCCGGGCCGCCGCCGCCGTGCGGGATGCAGAACGTCTTGTGCAGGTTGAGGTGCGAGACGTCGCCGCCGAACTCGCCGGGCCTGGCGTAGCCGAGGAGCGCGTTGAGGTTGGCCCCGTCGACGTACACCTGGCCGCCGTGCGCGTGCACGGTCGCGCACAGGTCGCCGATGCCGTCCTCGTAGGCGCCGTGGGTCGAGGGGTAGGTCACCATGATCGCGGCGAGGTCGTCGGCGTGCTTCTCGCACTGCGCGCGCAGGTCGTCCATGTCGACGCGGCCGTCGCTCGCTGCCTTGACCACGACGACCCGCATCCCGGCCATCACCGCGGAGGCCGCGTTGGTGCCGTGTGCGGACGCCGGGATCAGGCAGACGTCGCGAGCCGTGTCTCCGTTCGCCACGTGGTAGGCGCGGATCGCCAGCAGCCCGGCGAGCTCGCCCTGCGACCCGGCGTTCGGCTGGATCGAGACCCGGTCGTAGCCGGTGACCTCGGCCAACCAGGACTCCAGCTCCTCGATCAGGTGGGCGTAGCCCTCCGCGTCGGCGGCCGGCGCGAACGGGTGCAGGTCGGCGAAGCCGGGCAGGCTGACCGGCTCCATCTCGGTGGTCGCGTTGAGCTTCATGGTGCACGACCCGAGCGGGATCATCCCGCGGTCCAGGGCGTAGTCGCGGGCCGAGAGCCGGCGCAGGTAGCGCAGCATCGACGTCTCGGAGCGGTGCGTGTTGAACACCTCGTGGGTGAGGTACCCGGTCTCGCGCACCAGCGCGGCCGGCAGCTCGTCGCCGGTGCGGGCGTCGACGTCGTCGAGGTCCACGTCCGTGACGCCGAAGGCCTCCAGCACCGCGACGAGGTGCTCGCGGGCGGTGGTCTCGGAGGTGGAGATGCCGACGGTGTCGTCGTCGGCGAGCCGCAGGTGCACGCCGCGCTCGCGGGCGGCCTCCACGACGGCCGTCGCTCCCCCGGGCACCCGGACGGTCACGGTGTCGAAGAACTGCTCGTGCACGACGTCCGCGCCGGCGCCGCGCAGCGCGGTGGCCAGCACCGCGGCGTACCGGTGGGTGCGCCGCGCGATCGCCCGCAGCCCCGCAGGGCCGTGGTAGACGGCGTACATCGAGGCGACCACGGCGAGCAGCACCTGCGCGGTGCAGATGTTGGAGGTGGCCTTGTCGCGGCGGATGTGCTGCTCGCGGGTCTGCAGCGCGAGCCGGTAGGCCGGGCGGCCCTCGGAGTCGACCGAGACGCCGACCAGCCGGCCGGGCAGGTGCCGCTCGAGGCCGGCGCGCACGGACATGAAGCCGGCGTGCGGGCCGCCGTAGAACAGCGGGACGCCGAAACGCTGGGAGGAGCCGACCACGACGTCGGCGCCCATCGCGCCCGGGGACTCCAGGAGGGTGAGCGCGAGCAGGTCGGCGGCCACCACGGCCATCCCGCCGGCGGCGTGCACCGCCTCGACCAGCGGCCGCGGGTCGAGTACGGCGCCGTCGGCGCCGGGGTACTGCACCAGCACCCCGCACGGGTCGGCGACGTCGGCGGGCAGGCCGCCGGTCAGGTCGGCGACGACCACCGGGATGCCCATCGCGTGCGCCCGGGTCTCCACGACGGCGATGGTCTGCGGCAGCGCGTTGGCGTCGACGACGAACGGGCCGGTGGCCTTCTTGTTCCCGCGCCGCACCAGCGTCATCGCCTCGGCGACGGCGGTGCCCTCGTCGAGCAGCGAGGCGTTGGCGGTCGGCAGCCCGGTCAGGTCGCCGACGAGCGTCTGGAAGTTGAGCAGCGCCTCGAGGCGGCCCTGGGAGATCTCCGGCTGGTACGGCGTGTAGGCGGTGTACCAGGACGGGTCCTCCAGCACGTTGCGCCGTACGACGGGCGGGGTGATCGTGCCGTGGTAGCCCAGCCCGATCATCGGCTCGCGGGGCGTGTTGCGGGCCGCCACCGCGCGCAGTTCACGGGCCGCCTGTGCCTCGGTGGCGGCCGGCGGCAGGCCGAGCTCGCTCGCGGCACGGATGCCGCCGGGGACGGCAGCGTCCATCAGGGCGTCGAGGGACTCGAAGCCGAGGGCGGCCAGCATGGTGGCGCGTTCCTCGGTCCCCGGGCCGATGTGCCGGTCGACGAACGCTCCGGCGGTGTCGAGGTCGGCGAGGCTGGGGTGGTCGGACACAGAGGCTCCTGGTGACGTCGCGGTCAGGTCGCCTCCCCCTCTGTCAGCGACGGCCCGCACCTCGTCGTGGGGGCATCCGTCCTTCAGAGTTGCCTGTCCCGCACGGTCCTGGCGCCTGAGAGGTTCCGGGGAGGATTTGCCCCTTCGGCGCTCCGACGGGGAAGAAGACGGAGACTCTCCCGCGCGGTGTCAGCAGCACCACCACCTTACCCAACCGCTGGGCCGGTCGCTGCCAACAGCCCCGCCGACCCGGCGCCTCTGGCGGTCGACGCGGTCCGCGCCGCCGGACGCGCCGGGTCGGCGCGGTCCGGAAACGCCGCGAGGCGCCGCGTCCGGTGACCGGTGGTCACTGGGCGCGACGCCTCGCAGCAGGAAACGTCAGCCGGCGGCGCGGGCCCGACGACGGGCGGAGAGCTCGTCACCGGTGTGCCCGGCGGAGTCGTCGGTGGCCCGCTCGCTGGGCAGCGCGGCGAGCGACCCCTCGATCTCGCGCCAGACGCCGCCGATGGCGATGCCGAAGACACCCTGACCGCCCTGGAGCAGGTCGATGACCTCGTCGTTGCTCGTGCACTCGTAGACGCTGGCCCCGTCGCTCATCAGCGTGACCCGGGTCAGGTCGTCGGTGCCCCGCTTGCGCAGGTGCTGCACCGCGGTGCGGATCTGCTGCAGCGAGATGCCGGCGTCCAGGAGCCGCTTGATCACCTTGAGCAGCAGGATGTCGCGGAAGGAGTAGAGCCGCTGGGTGCCGGAGCCGGTGGCCCCGCGCACGGTGGGCTCCACGAGCCCGGTGCGGGCCCAGTAGTCCAGCTGGCGGTAGGTGATGCCGGCGGCGTTGCAGGCGGTGGGCCCGCGGTAGCCGGTGTCACTGGGGAGCGTCGACACATCGTCGTCGAAGAGCAGACCCTGCTCGTCGGCCACCTCGGCCGCCTCGTGCGCCGCCGTCTGGTCGGTCGTGTTGCGCGCCGCCACGTCGTCGTTGCCTGTCACCGTTGACCTCGTCTCATCTGCTTCGCTCTGCGTGTCGCTCCCTAGGGGGAAGCCGTCCGTCCTCGGGGCGGGCGGCACAGAGGCCGACCAAGAGAACAACGGTGGAGTTACAGCGAAGACACTCCCCCAAGGTAAGGCTCGGGTTGAGGGTGGTCAACGAGGCTGGGCCGTTTCGGCCCGCGTGTCGTAACCCTCAACTAGAGGTTGAGGGTTGAGGTCGAGGCCCTCAGCGGGATTCGAAGTCCTCCGGGGAGACGTGGTCGAGGAACTCGCGGAACTTCTCCACCTCGTCCTCCTGCTCGTCGGGCACCTCGAGGCCGGCCTCGTCGAGGACGTCCTCGGCGCAGACGATCTTGCTGCCGGTGCGCAGCGCGAGCGCGATCGAGTCGGAGGGGCGGGCGCTGACCTCGACGCCGGACTCGAAGACCAGCACGGCGTAGAAGATGCCGTCCTTCATCTCGGTGATCCGGACCTCGGTGAGGTCGTTGCCGGTGGCGCTCAGCAGGTCCTTGATCAGGTCGTGCGTCAGCGGTCGCGGCGGGACGACCCCCCTGCTGGGCGAAGGCGATCGCCGTCGCCTCGACGGCCCCGATCCAGATGGGCAGGTAGCGGTCCCCCGCCACCTCCCTCAGGAGGACGATGGGTTGGTTGGAGGGCATCTCCACCCGGACACCGATCACGTCGACTTCGCGCACGGAACAACCCTACTCCCGGCGCGAAGCGCCCGCAGGTGCGGGCGTTCAGGTGCGCAGACCGGCCTTGACCAGCGTCGCGTGCAGCCGTACGGACAGGGCGGCGATCTGCGAGATGGCCTCCTCGGCGCGCGCCGACGCGCTGGCGTCCCGGCCGCGGCGCATCGTGGAGACGACCTGCTCGATCAGGCCCACCTCGCGGTCCGCGGCGGTCCGGAAGGCCCGCAGGTGTCGCGGCTCGAACCCGAACGCGGCGAGCTCGCCGGCGGTCTTCGCGACCACCAGCGCGTCCCCGTCGTACGGCGTGGAGCCCTGCCGCGGGCGGACCAGGCCGAAGTTCTCGAGCTGGTCGAGGAGCTCGTCCTCGATCTCGGCCGACGCCAGCAGCTCGCCGCGGGACAGCCGCAGCTCGGAGGCGTCGGAGGAGAACGAGTCCGGGGACGGGTAGCCGTCGCCGGCGAGCACCACCCGCGGCACCTGCGGCCCGGAGGACCCGTTGAGCGCCGGCGGCTCCAGCCCGCGGTCGATCGCGTCGAGGTGCTCGCGGATCACCTTGAGCGGGAGGTAGTGCTCGCGCTGGCAGGTCAGGACGTAGCGCAGCCGCTCCACGTCCTGGTGGGAGAACTTCCGGTAGCCCGACGGCGTGCGCTCGGGCTCGATGAGCCCCTCCGCCTCCAGGAACCGGATCTTGGAGATGTTCAGGCCCGGGAAGTCGCCGCGCAGCTGCCCGAGCACCTCCCCGATGCTGAGCCGCGCCCGCGACGAGGCGGACTGTCGCATGGCTACTGACCCGCTCCGGCGCGGCCCGCGGCCGTGTGGCTGGTGAAGTAGACCAGGCGGTACTTCCCGATCTGCACCTCGTCGCCGCCCGCGAGGGCGACCTCGTCGATGCGGTCCCGGTTCACGTAGGTGCCGTTGAGGCTGCCCACGTCCGCGACGGTGAAGCCGTCCGGCGTACGGCGGAACTCCGCGTGCCGGCGGGACACGGTCACGTCGTCGAGGAAGATCTCGCTCTCCGGGTGCCGGCCGGCGGCCACCACGTCGGTGTCGAGGAGGAACCGGCTGCCCGCGCTCGGGCCGCGCTGCACGACCAGCAGGGCGCTGCCCGGAGGCAGGGCGTCCACGGCCGCCGCGTCGGCGTCGCCGAGGGCGCGCTCCTCGCGGTGCTCGGCCTCCTTGACGGGACCCCCGAAGGTGATCGTCGCGGTCGTCTCGCTCGGCGACTCGCCCGCGGGGGCGGCCACCTCGAGACGGCTCCCGCACTGCGAGCAGAAGCGCGCGCCGTCGGGGTTCTGGTGTCCGCACTGAGTGCAGAACGGCATGGTCGGCCTCCCGGTGCCTGTGGACCAGTCGCTGCTGGCGCAAACCCTCAACCGTCAGTCGAGGTTCACGGTTGTGTGGAGCGAACCTATCAGTGAACGCAGGGCGATCAAGCGAGAAGGTGCGGGCTCAGGACTCGATGCTGGTCTGGTACGTCGCAGCGTCCATCAGGCCGTCCACGGCGGCCGCGTCGGACGGCACGATCTCGAACAGCCAGCCCTCGCCGTACGGGTCGGAGTTGACCAGCTCGGGGGTGGCGTCCAGCGCCTCGTTGCGGGCGCTGACGGTGCCGCCGAGCGGGGCGAATACGTCGCTGACCGACTTGGTCGACTCGAGCTCGCCGACCGCGGTGCCGTTCTCCAGCTCGACGCCGACCTCCGGCAGGGAGACGTAGACGATGTCGCCGAGCGCCTCCTGGGCGTAGTCGGTGATGCCGACCCGCACCGAGCCCTCGGTCTCGCCGGGGCTGCGGACCCACTCGTGCTCACTGGTGTACTTGAGGTCCTCGGGGTACACGGCGCTCCCTGTCGGTGGCTGGTGGCTGGTCGGTGGCTGGTCGAAGCTGGAGACGGCAGGCTATCCCGTCTTCCCGGGCTGGGTGAACCGCGGTGTCGCGGGCGGCACGACCGTGGAGATCTTCACGCCGTCGGAGGCGTCGACCTCGACCACGTCGACCGTGCCGTCCACGCTGGGCCGCTGCACCTCGTCGGTGAAGCCGCCCTTGAAGTCCAGCGCGGTGGCCAGGCTCGGGGCGTTGCCGATCGCCTCGATCACGAACGGCGACCGCAGCAGCGTGCCGTCGACGAGGACTCCCCCGCTGGTGTCCTTCAGCGAGGTCTGGGCCACCACCCGGACCTTGTCGTTGAGCTCGATGGCCTCGGCGCCGGCGTCGCGCAGCTCCTCGAGCCCCTCGAGCAGCTGGTTGCTGCCCACGCCACCCTTGTCGTCGGTGACCGTGACCCGCACGCCCGGCCCGACGACCGGCACCGTGCCGGCCAGGATGCCGAGCGTGGTGGCCTGCTGCTGGGCGCGGTCCAGCGCCGTACGGCGGGCACGGGTGTCGCTGCGCAGCGCGTCCCGGGTGCGCTGGAGCCGGGAGATCTCGCCCGCCGCGCGCTGCGAGGCGAGCGAGAGGTTGTTGATGTACTGGATCAGGTCGCCCTGCCGGGCGCCGACGTACCGGTCGTCCTGCTCGTTGGCCTTCACCTGGGTGACGGCGGCGAAGCCCAGCAGCGCGAGCAGCACCGCGACCGTCACCTGGCCGCGCGAGCCGCGACGGCGCAGCGCCGCGAACAGCCGGGTCCGGCCGTCCTGCTCCGGCTCGGGCCGCTCGTCGTCGGGAGGGGTCTGGGTCATGGCCGGCTCACGCGTGGAAGATGTGCCGGCGGATCGCGGCGACGTTGGAGAAGATCCGGATGCCGAGGACGACGATGACGCCGGTCGACAGCTGGCCGCCCACCCCGAGCTTGTCGCCGAGGTAGACGATCAGCCCGGCGATCAGCACGTTGGAGACGAACGAGACGACGAAGACCTTGTCGTCGAAGATCCCGTCGAGGAACGCCCGCAGCGCGCCGAACACGGCGTCCAGGGCGGCGACGACGGCGATCGGGAGGTAGGGCTCGAGCCAGATCGGCACGTCGGGCTGCAGGACCAGCCCGAGGAGCACGCCCAGGAGCAGGCCGATCGCGGCGATCATCGGAGCCGCTCCGGCTGTCGGGCGTGCAGCAGGGTCGTCCGCGAGCTGGCGGGCAGGGTCATGGAGTCCTCGGAGTTGACGTCGAAGCGCAGGCCGAACCCGCTCCGCAGGGCCAGCCAGGTGCGGCCGCCCTCGGTGTCGAGCAGCTGGGCGGCCATCTGGTTCTTGTTGCCGATCGCCGAGACGGTGTAGGGCCCGCCCAGCGACTTGAAGTTCACGGTGATCGCCCCGCCCGCCTCCCGGATCGCGGACAGGTTGGTGAGCCGCTGGCCGTTGACGGAGATCGCCTCGGCGCCGATCAGCCAGAGCGAGTTGACCAGCTTCTGCAGGTCCTGGTCCAGCACCAGCTGGTTGTCCTGGGTCGCCCCGGGCGCGTCGTCGACGACCACCCGGATGCCCGGCCCGGTGGCGGCGACGGCCCCGGTCTGCACCCCGAGCCGGTCCAGGCGGGCCCGGACCGCCCGGCCCTGGGTGGTGGCGGCGAGGTTGTTGTCCTGCAGCGCGGCGACCGAGCGGGTGAGGCTGGCCACCGAGGCGCGCTGGGCGGCGAGCTGCGCCTTGCGCGCGTTGACCTGGCCGACCAGCGACTGCCGCGAGCTGGCCGACTCGTCGGCGTTGCGCGCGGTCTGCACCCCGGCGGTGGCCACCAGCACCCCGAACAGGGCGAGGACCAGCATGGCGGCGGTGCCCGGACCGCGCGTGCGGCCCTCGGGGGTGTCGCCGGAGCGCCGGCGCCGGCGGGAGACGTGCGCGTAGTCCTCGTCGAGCGAGGTGGCGGTGATGTAGTTGAGCAGCCCCATCACGGCCTGCGGCGGGGGGTCGTTCACCGGGCGGGGCGGTCGCGGCTCGCGGGGCGTGGCGGCACGACCGTCCGCGACGGGCGGGTGGTCGTCCGTCGTACGCCTGCCGCGCCGGGTGCGCTGGTCAGCCGCCATCGAGCGCCGGCGCCCTTCGGTCGTGGTCGGCGAGCAGCTTGCGGACCTGCCAGGCGTAGAGCAGCCCGGCCCACCAGTACAGCCCGGTGCCCCAGATCGCGAACGCCCAGCCGAAGACCTTGGCCAGCGTCGCCAGCACGCCGGTGCCGTCCCCGAGCAGCAGCAGCGGGAAGGCGTAGAGCAGGTTGGCGGTCGCCGCCTTGCCGAGGAAGTGCACCGGCAGGGAGCTGTAGCCCCGGGTCCGCAGGAACGGCACCAGGCACCACAGGAAGGCGTCGCGCGCGGGCAGCAGCACCGCCAGCCACCAGGGGATGATGTCGCGCATCCCGAGACCGATCACGGTCGAGAGGATGTAGAGCCGGTCGGCGACCGGGTCGAGGATCGCGCCGAGCTTCGAGGTCTGGTGGAGCTTGCGGGCGAGGTAGCCGTCCAGCCAGTCGGTCAGGCCGGACACGAACAGCACGGCCAGCGCCCACGCGTCGGCCTCGGGCACCAGGACCAGCCAGAGGAACAGCGGGACGCCCGCGAGCCGGATGATCGAGATGATGTTGGGGATCGTGAGGACCCGGTGGCTGACTGCCACCTCGTCGTCCTGCTGCTCCACCAGGTATCCCTCGCTCGCCGAGCGCTGCCGCGTCGTGCCGGCGCGGACTCCCGCGTCGGCTGGTCGTTGAGTACCTTAGCCCGTCACCGGGCGCGGGCTGCGACGACTCGACCCGGGCCCGCCGACCTCGGCGGACGCGGCCGGAGGGTCAGTCCTGGTGGATCGAACGACCGCAGCGCGGGCAGTGCGCACGGGCGCACATGTCGAGCTGCTGGCCGCAGTGGCAGTCGGTGGTCCGGCTGCAGCGTGCGCGGGTGCTGGTCTTCGTCGAGCGGTTCTCGACAACGGTCATCTTCTCAGTGCGGTTCACGAGTCTCATCTCCCAGGGTTCTCGTCTACCTAGGAAACCGTCGGACCCGCCGAACATGACGCAGAAACTCCGGGTATGGCCCGAACGGACCATGACATTGGCCCGAAGGGACGACCGGGAGCCGGCTCAGAGCTTGTTGAGCTTGGCGAAGGGGCGCATCAGGCGCACCTGCAGGTTGTTGCCGAAGTCGACCACCACCGCCTGGTCGGTCTCCACCGAGACCACCCGGCCCATGCCGTACTTGTCGTGGGTGACGCGCTCGTCCAACTCGTACGTCGCGACGGTGACCGTCGCGGGCGGCTGGAAGGGGCTGCTGGCCAGGTGTCGCCGGGAACCGGCATGAGGCTTCATCACCTCCAGTATGCGTCCCCGAGGAGCATTTGGCGCCATGCGGCCCCGAATCGGTCCAGACCCGGCCCGGATCCGGCCGGCTCCCCCACCCGCCGACCCGGGGCGTCTGGCGACGATCCACCCGCCGACCCGGCGCGTCTGGCGACGTAGAAGCGCCAGAGTCGCCGGGTCGGCGGGGATGGGAACGCCAGAGTCGCCGGGTCGGCGGGTCGGCGGGCTCAGGCCTCCGGCGGGGCTTCGGCGGCGGGCGGGCGGGCGGCCCGCCACTGCGCGAGGCCGTCGAGGGTCGCGGCGTCCAGCGCGGCGACCTCGGTGAACACCTCGCCCTGGCGGCCGGCGATCCGACCGTCCACCACCTCGCTGAGCGCGAACGCGATCGTGCCGGCGCTGCGGACCGTGACCTCGTCGAGGGCCGGGCGGGACGCGGAGGTCAGCGCGATCCCCGCCGCCGACCCGTCCTCGGCGCGCGCCACGCTGACCGAGACCGACTCGCGGGGGTTCACCGACGGGCTGGCGTAGTGCTTGCGCAGCCGCATCAGCGCGCGGTGCCACTCCCGCACCTCCTTGTTGTCCGGGTGCGCGGTGACCACGTCCTCCTCGGTGAGCGGGATGCCCTCGCCGGCCGCGTCGAAGCACCGGGCGTACGACGTCAGCGCGACCGTCCAGAGCGCCTCGACGAGGAGGACCGCCTCGGGGAACCCGGCCGCCGCGCGCCCGAGCTCCGGGAGGAGCCCCTCGCAGCAGCGCAGCACCGTCTGCAGGTCCTCGAACCGCTCGGCCTCCGCCGCCAGTGCCCGCGCCGTCGGCGTCTCGAGCCGCCAGAGGTCCACGAAGTCCTCGCCGCCCGTGCCGGGCCCGGTCTGCTCCTTGGTATCGGTCATGTCGCCACCACTCTCCAGATCAGGTACACGTTGAGCGCGCTGATGGCCACGGTCACCAACCACATCGCGCAGGTGGTGGAGCGCCGGTTGACCAGCGCCCCCATCACGTCCCGCCGGCTCGTCACGATCGCCAGCGGGACGAGCGCGAAGGGGATCCCGAACGACAGCACGACCTGGGAGACCACCAGGCTCGCGGTCACCGGCAGTCCGGTCGCCAGGATCAGCAGCGCCGGCAGCATCGTCACCGCGCGGCGCAGGAACAGCGGGATGCGGCGCCGGATGAAGCCCTGCATCACGACCTGGCCGGCGTAGGTGCCGACGCTGGAGGAGGACAGGCCCGACGCGAGCAGCGCCACCGCGAACGCGAGGGCCGCTCCCCCGCCGACCATCTGCCCCAGCTCACGGTGCGCGCCGACGATGCCGTCGCGGTCCAGCAGGTCGGTGCCCGCGAACACCGACGCCGCGATGAACACCATCGTCAGGTTCACCAGGCCGGCGATGCTGAGCGCCACCACCACGTCGATCTTGTGGTAGCGCATCAGCCGCTGCCGGGAGGCGTCGTCGTGGCAGCGGTTGCGCGACTTGGTCAGCGCGGAGTGCAGGTAGATCACGTGCGGCATCACCGTCGCGCCCACGATGCCGGCGGCGAGCACCACCGACTCCTGGCCGGCGAACGACGGCACCAGGCCGCCGGCGATGCCGGCCGGGTCCGCACCGACCGTGAGCAGGTCGTAGCCGAGGCCGAGCACCACGATGGCCAGCAGTCCGACGATCGCCAGCTCGAAGGGCCGGTGCCCGCGCTGGGACAGCTCGAGGATGCCGAACGCGACGACCGCGGTGATCAGCCCGGCCGGGAACAGCGGGATCCCGAACAGCAGGTTCAGGCCGACGGCGGCGCCGACGAACTCGGCCACGTCGGTGGCCATGGTGACCAGCTCGGCCTGCACCCACAGCCCTCGCGAGACCGCGCGGGGGGAACCTTTCCCGGCAGATCTCGGGGAGGTCCCGCCCGCTGGCCACCCCGAGCTTGGCGGACTCGTACTGCACCAGCATCGCCACCAGGTTGGCCAGCACCACGACCCACACCAGGGCGTAGCCGAACTTCGCACCCGCCGAGAAGTTCGTCGCGAAGTTGCCGGGGTCGATGTAGGCGACGGCCGCCACGAACGCGGGACCCAGCAGCGCGACCAGCTTGCGCACCTGGCCGCGCCGGGTGGGCGGCGCGTCCCTGGCCCCGTCCCTGCCGATCTGCAGCGGCAGCGGCGGGGGACGGGTCCGGGCCCGTCCGGGGACGACCTGGTGCACGGCTCAGCCGACCGAGGGGCCCAGGCCGAGCGACTGCGGCGTGCTCGAGTCCGGTGAGGGCTGGTGCAGCCCTTCGTCCAGCTCGCCGAACTCGGTCATCAGCGCGCGGCTGCCGCCCCACGGGGTCTGCTCCTCGGCGATCAGGGTGTTGGTGGTGAGCAGCAGGCCGGCGACGGACGCACCGTTCTCCAGGGCCGAGCGGCACACCCGCAGCGGGTCGATGATGCCCATCTCGATCATGTCGCCGTAGCGGCCCTCGAGGGCGTCGAAGCCGTCGTCGACTCCCATCTCCGAGACCTTGGCGACCACCTCGTGGCCGGGGTACCCGGCGTTGGTGGCGATCAGGTACATCGGCTCGCTCAGCGCCCGGCGCACGATGTCGACGCCGATCGCGTAGTCGTCGTTGACCTGCAGGTCGTCGAGCACCGGGGCGGCGTGCACCAGTGCCGAGCCGCCGCCGGCGACGATGCCCTCGGCCATCGCGGCCCGGGTCGCGGACAGCGCGTCCTCGACCCGGTGCTGCAGCTCGGCGAGCTCAGCGTTCGTGGGTGCACCGACCCGGATCACGGCCACCTTGCCGGACAGCGAGCCGATCCGCTCGGTGAGCACGTCCTCGTCGATGCCGAAGGTGGCCCGGTCCATCTCCGAGCGCAGCTGCGCCAGCCGGAACTCGATCGCGTCCTGGGAGCCGGCACCGCCGATGATCGTGGTGCGGTCCGCGGTGACCCGGACCTGCCGGGCGCGGCCCATCTGCGCCAGGGTCATGTTCTCCAGGCTGAAGCCGGAGTGCTTGCTGAACACCTCGCCGCCGGTGATCGTGGCGATGTCCTCCAGCTTGCGCAGCCGGCGGTCGCCGAAGCCGGGCGCCTTGGTGGCCACGCAGCGGAAGACGCCGTTGACGTGGTTGTGCACCAGCATGCTCAGGGCCGAGCCGTCGACTGTCTCGGCGATGACGACCAGTGGCCGCGGCTCGCGCATCACCTTGTCCAGCAGCGGCATCAGCTGCTGGACCTTCGAGATCTTCTCGCTGCACAGCAGGATGTAGGGGTCGTCGAGCACCGCCTCCAGGCTGGCCGGGTGCGTGACGAGGTACGGCGAGAGGTAGCCGTTGTCGTACTCGAAGCCCTCGACGAAGTCCACGCTCATGCCGTTCACCGGGGACTCGGTCACCGTGACGATGCCGCGGTCGCCGACGGTGTGCAGCGCGTGCGCCAGCACCGCACCGACCACGTCGTCGTCGTTCGCGGAGATCGCGGCCACCCGCTTGTAGTCCTCCTCGCTGACCACCGGGTGCGCGACCTTGGCGAGCTGCTCGACCAGCCGGGAGACGGCGAGGTCGACGCCGCGCTTGACGAGCACCGGGTTGCCACCGCGGGCGATGGCGCTGATGCCTTCGCGGATGATCGCGTGGGCGATCACGGTCGCGGTCGTCGTACCGTCGCCGACGATGTCGTTGGTCTTGATCGCGGCTTCCTTGACCAGCTGGGCGCCCATGTTCTCGAACGGGTCGCCGAGGTGCACCTCGCGGGCGATCGTCACACCGTCGTTGGTCACCACCGGCGACCCCGTGATCCGTTCGAGCACCACGTTGCGCCCCTTCGGCCCGAGGGTCGACTTCACCGCCTCCGCCAGCTGTTCGACGCCCGAGAGCAGAAGCGCCCGTGCGTCCTCACCGAATCGAAGCTCCTTGGCCATGGGTTCCTCCTGCGGTCGTGATGCGGTTGAGAGGTGCGTCGGTGGGGAGTCAGGGAACGAGGATCGCCCGGCCCCGGACAAGGCCGGCGTCGAGGTCGCGCAAGGCGTCCTGGGCCTGGGCGAGCGGGTACGTCCGGGTGTGCAGGGTGACCTTCCCGGACTGGGCGAGCACCATCAGCTCGGCGAGCTCGTTGTAGGTGCCGACGATGTTCCCGACGATGTTGCGCTCGGTGGAGATGATGTCGAGCGTGGGGACGGTGAGGGTGCCGCCGTACCCGATCACGAAGTAGGAGCCACCGGGGCGGGTCATCGCGAAGCCCGCCTGCTCGGCGCCCTGCTCGGCGACGAAGTCGAGCACCACCTCGGCGCCCTCCCCGTCGGTCAGGTCCTTGACGGTGTCCACCGAGGACTCACCGGCCAGGACGGTCTCGTGCGCGCCCAGCTGCTCGGCCAGCTTGAGGGCGTCGGGGTTGGCGTCCACGACGACGACCCGCGTGGAGGTCAGCGCCAGCAGGCACTGGATCCCGATGTGGCCCAGGCCGCCGGCGCCGATCAACACGCAGGTCGTGCCGGGGTAGAGCAGCGGCACCGCCTTGCGGACCGCGTGGTAGGCGGTGATCCCGGCGTCGGCGAGGGCGGCGACGTCCTCGGGACGGGTGGTGGCGTCGAGCTTCACGCAGGCCCGGGCCGAGGTGAGGAGGTACTCCGCCATCCCGCCGTCGGTGTTCAGCCCGGGGAAGGTGCTCTGGCTGCAGTGCATGTCCTGCCCGGCGCGGCAGGCGCGGCACAGCCCGCAGGTGGGCGTCGGGTGCAGGATCACGGTGTCACCGACCGCGACGTTCGTGACGGCGGAGCCGACCTCGTGGACCCAGCCGGCGTTCTCGTGGCCGAGCGTGTAGGGCAGGCCGACGCCCATGGCGGCGGCCCACTGCCCCTCCATCACGTGCAGGTCGGTGCGGCACACGCCGGCTCCCCCGACCTTGATCACGACGTCCAACGGACCGGAGACGACCGGGTCCGGGACCTCCTCCACGACGGGCATCTGGTGGTACGCGTGCAGCCGGACAGCCTTCATAGCTCCTCCTCCGCGCCGCCACCGACGGACGCGAGACGTGAACCGGCGCCGTACCGCTCCTGCAGCAGGCCCCGGCAGATACTCGAGTTGGCACCCACGCTGACCCCGGTCACCCGGGCCTTGCGCAGGTGCAGCGGCAGTGCCTCGACCCCGACGGCCTCACCGGTCACCACGTCGACGAGCAGCGCCGACGTGTCGTCGGCGGGCAGCCCGAGGTCGCGGCGGCGGGACCGCAGCCGGTCCACCTCGCGCGAGAGCCCGACGTCGCCGAGGGTCATCACCGCGAGCTCCTCGGGCGTGCGGCCCGCGGCCACCAGCGGCCGGCAGACCAGGTCGGTGCCGGCGAGCACCGCCTTGCGGAGGAAGTCGCGGCGCAGCCCCTCGAGCTCGTCGACGGCCTCGCCGTCGAACGACGCCACGAAGCCGGCCCGGGCCGCCACGCCCCCGTTGATCGCGTCGGACGCGAAGTGGTCCTCGAGCACCACGGTGGTACGCCGGACGCCCTCGACACGGTTCACCGCGTCGAAGGCGTCCGCGACCATCAAGTACGCGAAGTTGGGGGCGCAGAAGTACGTCGGCAGCCGCAGCCGTACGTCGACCTCGTCGCCCGTGACGGTGCAGGAGGACACGAACCCCAGCACCGTCACGGACTCGTCGAGCTCCGGGTCCCGGACGGTCCCCAGGGCCTCCAGCACCTGACCCCGGTCGATCACACCACGGCTCCGACGTCGGAGACGCCGACCGCGGACTCCTGGGCGGCCGGCGTGCCCGCGCCGGCACCGAGCTGGAGCTCGGCCGGGACCTCGATGCCGTAGAGCTTCGCGGCGTTCAGACCGAGGATCTTCTTCTTGGTGTCGGTCGTGACCCGGGGGTAGTCGGAGAACTCGTCGCTGGGGTAGTCCCAGTCCACGAAGCCTTCGATCTGCCACTTCGGCTCCCAGATGCCGTAGTCGCTGCCGAAGGTCATCTTGTCCTCGCCGACCCAGAACAGCAGCTCCCCCATCACCTTGGCGAAGAACCGGGGACGCGCGTGCATCAGGCCGCCGATGACGACCGACAGACCGGCGTACACGTTCGGCTCCTGGGTCGCCATGAAGCAGAAGTCCTCGATGCGGGGCAGGCCCACGTGCTCCACGATGAAGTTGAGGTCGGGGAAGTCCGTGGCGGCGTGGTCCACGTCGGAGACGTCGAACGCGTCCTTGTCCAGGGGCCAGATCGTCGGGCCCTTGTGGATGTGGATGTTCTTGATCCCGAGCTCCTGGGACTTCTCCAGGAAGCGGTAGGCCTCGGGGTCCTTGAGCGTCCAGCCGCGGGAGCCCTCCCGCCACTCGGCGGTGTACAGCTTGACCCCCGTCGAGCCCCAGCGCTTGACGTTCTCCTCGAGCTCCCGCAGCCCGGCGTCACCCTCCCGCGGGTCCCACCGGGTGTTCACGACGAACTTGCCCGGGTGCTTCTCGGACAGGGCGCCGTTGCGCTCGGTGGTGTTGAAGCCCTCGGTGTACCACTCCTTGAGGTAGGTCGGCTGGAACACCGCCACGTCGACGTACCCGTCCTCGAAGACGTCCTTCATCAGGTCGTCCTCGGAGTACTTCTGGAAGTGCTCGATGGACCAGTGCGTCTCCGGGGGGCCCGAGTCCCTGGTAGGCGTGGAAGCACTCGATCCAGCCCTTGGCGTAGTTCTCGTGGCCGGCCACCCAGTTCTCCGGGCTCGCGTCCCAGTAGTGCATGTGGCTGTCGACGACGAAGTACTTCTCGCCGTTCTTCTCGTACATAGGTCCTCCTCGGGCGTACGTCGCTGGTGCGGTCGGCTCAGTGGGCGGTCAGGTCGAAGCCGATGTAGTCCGCGGCGTCCTCGGGGTTGGCGAACATGATCGTGCGGTCGTCGAGGTGGATCATCCGGCCGTAGTGGGTCGACATGTTCTCCTCGAACTCCGCCGAGTCGAAGTACCCCTCGTCCTCGCCGAGCGCCTCCGACAGCTCGTCGTAGACGAAGTCCATCCGGTTGACCGCGTCGACGCGGATCATCGAGGGCAGCGGGGTCACGGTCACCCCGTCCTTGGTGGCCATCACCTCCGCGACCACCGCCCCGACCTGGTTGTTCATCAACGTCACGCCGCACATGTTCGAGGGGGTGCTGTCGGACTTGAACGGGCTCTCGGCCGTCTTGAACGTGCTCACTGGGTCAGCTCCTTCGGGGTGGTGAGGGACAGCTCGTCGAGGATCCCGCTGAAGCGGGCCTTCGCGCGGTCGAGGGCGTCCTCGAAGCGCGGCGGCTTGGAGTCGGGCAGCGACCAGATCGGCTGGAGCTCGCGAGCGGCGGCGATGCAGCGCGGGGTCCAGGTGGACAGCCACTCGTCCATCAGCGCCGTGTTGTGCTCGGCGAACTCCTTGTCGGTCGCCAGCGGCTCGAACATCACCTTGGTGTAGCGGAGGTCGCGCTCCGCGTAGTCGTGCTCGCCGGCACCCATCACCGTCGGGGTCACGAAGTCACCGTTGCGCGGGGAGGCCTGCTGCACCAGCCCGCTGCGGAACAGCTCCCCGACGAGCGGCTCGAAGATGACGTTGGCGACGAAGACCGCCTCGGCCCAGTCGTCGATGGCGGTCATCTGCTCGGCCACCCGGCGCACGCCCTGCCACACCGGGTCGTTGTTCCAGGCGTCGAGGTGGGCGGCGCCGTCGAAGCCCTCGATCTCCTCGGTGAGGGTGAGGTTGTACAGCGCGAGGTCCTGGGCGAAGCGGATCCGGTGCATGCTGTTCACGGCGATGGCGTTGTTGTGCATGTTGGTGGGCGCCCGACGGTTCGCGTTGGCGAACAGGTAGAGGCCGAGGCCCTGCTCGACGTGCATCCAGGCGCCGACGTGCCGCTCGACGAACTGCACCCAGTTGGGGTTCCACTGCTCGAAGGCCTTGGACTCCCGGGCGGTGTCGATGTTCTGGTTGATCTGCCGCACCACGTTGGAGTTGTAGCGGTAGAACGTCAGCTCCCACTCCTCATTGGGGTCCCGGAACTCGTGCCAGCCGTGGGCCGGCCACTCGTAGCCGGCGCCGCCGGAGCCGGGGAACCGCTCGGGGACCGGCCGGTCGGAGCCCCAGGCCTTGAGCTTGGTCCAGGTCAGCGGGTAGCCGCCCTGGCCGTCCGCGAAGCCGTAGAGCCAGCCCTGGGCGAGGTAGTGCCGGGGGTCCGGCTGGACCTCGACGGTGACGTCCTCGTAGTGGGACTGCTTGCGCTTCTTGGGCGTGAAGTAGTTGTAGTTGCGCGCGGTGGAGTCGGGGAACACCTTGGCGCCGGCCTCGGCGTCGGTGAACACGGGCTTCGGCAGGCTGCGCTCTTCGGTCGTGGTGGTCATCTCTCGTCCGCCTCGCTCTCGCTCATGGTGCGATCAGGAACCTTCGGTGGTGGTGAACTTGTCGTAGTAGATGTTCTTGGTGGGTGCGCCGAGGCCCTCGAGCGTGGCCATCGCCGCCTCCACCATCGGGGGCGGTCCGCAGACGTAGGAGTCCGAGCCGGACAGGTCCTGCTCGTGCTTCTTCACCACGTCCGTGACCAGCCCCACCTCTCCGTCCCAGGGCGCGTCGTCCGGCTCCGAGAGAGCCGGGATGAAGCGGAAGTCGGGCAGGTCCTGCTCGAGCTGGAGCAGCTCCTTCTCGAAGCACAGGTCCTGTCGGCGACGCGCCCCGTAGTAGAAGCGGGTCTTGCGGGGGCTGCCCTTCTCGGCCAGGGCCCGCAGCACCGAGAGGATCGGGGCCATGCCCGCTCCCCCGCCGACGAAGACCAGGTCGCTGGACCGGCCGTCACGCAGCGTGAAGGTGCCGAAGGGTCCGCTCAGGTCGAGCTGGTCACCGATCGACAGCTCGCCGTCGAGGTGGCCGGAGAACAGGCCTCCGGGGTAGATCTTGATGACGAACTCGAGGAGGTCGCCCGTCGGTGAGGGGGTGTTGGCCATCGAGAACGAGCGGGTCTCCTCCGTGCCGGGGACCGTGAAGTCGACGTACTGTCCGGGGAAGAACTGCAGGGGCGCGTCCCCGAGGACGCGCAGGGTGACGTGCCGCATGTCGCCGGTGACCGGCTCGATGCCCACGACCTCGGCCTTGACGTCCTGGATCGGGAAGCCCGACCGGATCATGTCCTCGTCGTAGTTCAGCAGCTCGATCGTGACGTCCTCATAGACGTGCGCCCGGCACAGGAGGGTGTACCCCTCCTCCTTCTCGAAGTCCGGCAGGGCGAACGTGGAGTACTTGTCGAGCTCGATGTCCTCCCCGTCCAGCACGAAGGACTTGCAGGCCGAGCACTGGCCCTCCTTGCAGCCGTGCATGAGCATCAGCCCCTGCTCGGCGGCGGCCCGGAGGACCGTCTTCTCCTCGTCGACCTCGATCTCGATGCCGACGGGTTCGAAGCGTACGACGTGGTTGGTGCCCATCTGGCGCTCCTTTCCGGCAGCAGGGACGTGAACTGGGGGTGGGACGAGGGGGAGGACCCGGCCGCGGGTCGGGTCCTCCCCGTGTCGCCCGGTGGTCGTGTGTGTCAGACCGCCGCGGGAGCGGGCCGGCCAGCCGGACCGCCCTTGATGTAGTCGGCGTGGAACGCCTTCTGCTGCTCCGGCGTCATCTCGTTGAGGAGCACGTTGGGGCTCTGCAGCGGGGGCATCCGGCGCAGGTGGTCCAGCGTCCACATCTTCTTCGGGTCGAGGTCCAGGTGCGGCTGGGCGACGAGCGTCTTGCCGTCGTCCCGCACGTAGCCCATGTCGGAGACGACGTCGGCCCAGTTCCAGCCGTGGTAGAGCGTCTCCCACTCCCGCTTGCCGATGAGCCGGCCCATGTTGGGCGTCTCGCGGCCCTGGTACGTCGGCCGGAAGGCCTCCATGTCGGTCCAGCGGCAGGCCTCGTGGCAGTAGGTGCGCACCTGCCCGTCGACCTCGCCCATCACCATGTCCTCACGGACCAGGCAGGGGACCATGCACGTCCAGCAGCGGTGCGGGTAGGCGTAGTCGACGTCCTCGGCGACGATCGGGTGGTGCCCGTTCGGCATCGAGAGCCGGTTGTAGTTCTCCCACCAGGCGCCGTACTTGTCGTACCAACCCGGGTACTTGTACTCGAACCACTCGAAGTCCTTGTCCGTCATCGGGTCCATCCGCCAGTAGTTGGCGACCCACCCGGTGCAGAAGAACTGGGCGACCTCGTGCACGTAGCCCTTGTTCCAGATCTGGTTCCAGGACTCCTCGATCAGGTCGTGCGGGATGACCAGGCCGTACTTCTCCAGGGGCACGAGGTAGCTGCGGTAGTAGTCGTCGTAGATCCACCGACGCCACATCTCCGCGTAGCTCTCCCGGTCCTTGCGACGGTCCTTGGTGCCGTACTCGATGAACGTGCCGATGGCCGCGTCCACCACCCGGTGGTTGTTCCACCAGGCGTACCGCAGGTCCCGCTCGAGCAGGGCGTGGTTGCCCTCGTCGGCCAGCGCCATCAGCAGCGTGGCGTACCCGTTGCTGATGTGCCGGGACTCGTCGGACTGGACGGAGTGGAAGACCGTCGGCAGCAGGTAGTCGCCGTTGGCGGCTGCCTCGGCCGGCATCGCCACGAAGAGGGTGTTGGTGAAGGCCGTCTCGGCGACGATCGTGAGGTAGATGCTCGCCGCGGTGATGGCGTCACCGGTGATGAAGCCTTCCGCGAACTGCCGGCCGATCGTGCCGCAGTAGTCGTTCTGGAAGTTGCGCAGGCTGCTGTTGAAGCCGGCCGGGTCGATGTAGTTGTTCATGTACAGGCGCTTGAGGTTCTGCTGGATCGTCGAGTGCCGCACCTCGTCGATCATCTGGATCGCCTGCCCGTTGTGGAGCTCGGGGTTGGGGACCGTGCGGAACAGCAGGGGCATCGCCCGGGCCGCCGAGATCTCCGGCAGCGGGATGATGCTCAGGAACAGCTTCTGCCACTCCAGCCACCGGGGCTGGACCTGGCGGAACATGTTGCCGCGGATCGCTCCGTCGGCGGCGCCGTAGACGCGGTGGTCCTTCTCCTCCTGCATGGGGAAGTACGACCGCAGGACCTGCTTGAGCGGGTCCTTCTTCTGCGCCTTGGTGAACGTGTAGTCGGTGCCGTACTGGGAGACCGGATCGTGGTACAGGGGTTCCCACGCCAGCTCCTGGATCTTCTCGTGCGCTTTCGCGACGCTCTGACGACTCATGTGCCTCTCCTTGCCTGGGCTGCCCGTCGTGACGATCAGACGTCACCGACGGAACTTCTCGCGTATCACTGTGAGACGGACCTCACACGTCCGGACCTCACGAAGGCTCGGTGGAGCCCGGCTCCTCGAACATCACCGCGCGGATCTCGGCCAGGTGCGCCCGCACCGCCCGCACGACCTCCCGGTTGCCCTCCGCAGCCGGCTCGATCCTCAGGGCCCGGAGCAGCCCCGCGGCGTGCTCGGCCGGATCCCCGCCCTCCCCCAGCGTGGGATGCAGTCCGTGCTCGCTGAGGTGCTCGAACACCAGGTGCACGATGCTCCACGGGTTGAACGTCTCGGGTCCCTCGTCGTCCATGAGAAACCCTCCTTCCGGGTCTGACCAGGTCGGTGTGCGCGGCGTACGTTGACGGTCTACGCCCGGGACCCAGGCGCGGGTCGTCTCAATGTGAGACGACTGACGAGTGACGAGCGCGACTTACTGGGAGTGGTTGACCATCCGGCCACCACGGTGGGCGGAAGTCGGGCGTGACGGAGTGATTGCATGGCTGGACAACTTGTGTCCCCGGGGGAAGCAGCGGGCGAGACCGCCGACCAGAAGGCGCTCGCCCGTAGCCGCATCCTCTTCCTGACGTCGCACTCCCTGGAGTCCGGCGCGGTCCGCACGCCGATCCTGGCGTCGTGGCGCCGGTCGCGGGACATGCGCGTCGCAGCCAACCAGGTGAACCCGATCCTCGAGGTGAACCCGGACCTGGACACCTTCCTGTCCCGGGCGGCCGCCCCCGTGCTGAACGGCCTGCTGTCGGTGATGGCCGAGCAGCCGGTCAGCATCGTGCTCACCGACCGGCACGGCCTGGTCCTGACCCGGCTCACCGGCGACAACTCCCTGGAACGGCGGCTGGACGCGGTCGGCCTGGCCCCCGGCTTCAACTACGCGGAGAACTCGGTCGGCACCAACGGCATCGGTACGGCGCTCGAGGTGGGCGCACCCACGCACGTGTTCGGGCACGAGCACTACGCCGAGCGCCTCGAGGACCTCGCCTGCGCCGGCGTGCCGATCAAGCACCCACTCACCGGACGCACCGTCGGCGTCGTCGACCTGACCTGCTGGCGCCGGGACGCCGGGACGCTGCTGCTGGCCCTGGCCAAGACCACCGCCCAGCAGGTCCAGACCGCGCTGCTGAACGCGAGCGGCATCCACGAGCGGGAGCTGCTCGACGAGTACCTCCGGGTCTGCCGCCGGTCCTCGGGGATCGTGCTGGCCGTGAGTCCCGAGGTCGGGATGCTCAACGAGCACGCCCGCACCGTGCTGTCCGCCGCCGAGCAGTCGAGCCTGCTGACCCACGCCAGCGAGGCCCTGGCCACGGGACGCCTCGGCACCCACGAGGTCGACCTGCCCGGCGGCGGGACGGCCCGGATGCACATGCACGCGGTCGGCGACCCGAACCACCCGTCCGGGCTGGTGGTGCGGGTGGTCCGCCACGCGATGCGGTTGCCCGACCAGCACGCCTCGGCGGCCGGCGGTCCGCGCCCGCTCCCGGGCCTGGTCGGCACCGTCCCGGTCTGGACCCACGCCTGCCACGAGGTCGAGCAGCACTTCCTGTCCCGCGAGTGGCTCGCGGTGGTCGGCGAGCGTGGCGTCGGCAAGCTCGCGCTCCTGCAGGCCGTCCAGCTGCGCCGGCAGCCGGTCCCCCACATCGCGGTGCTGGACGCAGCGGTCGGTGACGACCCCTCGTGGACCTCCCTGCTCCGGCAGACCGTGACCCGCGGCGCCGACAGCGTGGTGCTGCACCACGTCGACCGGCTGGGCCCCGCCCGCCTGCGGGCCACCTGCGCCGTCCTCCAGGAGTGCCGCAGCGAGGACTCCCCCGCCCACCCGTGGGTGGTCGTGACCCTGAACAACCCGGCCGACCGCACCGACCTCAGCGAGCTGCTGCGGCTGTTCCCCGGCACGGTCTACGTGCCGCCGCTGCGGCTGCACGCCGAGGACATCCCGGCCCTGGTCGCGCACTTCACCCGCCGCTCCGGCGAGGGTGGTGCCCCGCTCGTCTGGTCCTCCGAGGCGTTGCAGATCCTCAGCCGCTCCGCCTGGCCGGGCAACATCGAGCAGCTCCACCACGTGGTGCGGTGGGTGATGGCCCGCCGGCGGGCGGGAGTCGTGGAGCCCGAGCACCTGCCGCCCGAGGTGCGCTCGGTGTCCCGCCGGGCGCTGAACACGATGGAGTCCCTCGAGCGGGACGCCATCGTGGAGGCGCTGCGCGACTGCGGGGGCGACAAGGAGCTCGCGGCCGCGTCCCTGGGGATGTCGCGGGCCACGATCTACCGACGGATCCGGGCCTACGGGATCGTGGAGACGCCGTCCTGAGCGCGCGGCGGCGCGGCTCTCAGATTGAGACGAGCGGCACACGGTCCCGTCGATAGCGTGCCGGAACGATCGGGTCCAGCAGCACCGAGCAGGAAGAGGAGGCAGGGATGGACACCACGTCGGACACCGCGATGCTGCTGATCCAGGCGGGCGTCGTCATCGGGGTATTCCTCCTGGCCCACGCCTACGTCACCCGGCACCTGCCCGCGGACGCGGTCCCCTCCTTCCTGGACTCGCGGATCGCCTGGACCTGTCGGGTCCGCCCGCTGCTGCTCGCGTGCGCCGGGCTCGCGGTGCTGAGCGGCCTGCTGCTGCAGGTCACCTGACCCGCGCCCTGCTCCCCCGCCGACCCGTCACTCGTGCAGCGACACGCCCCGCGTGTCGCTGCACGAGTGACGGGTCGGCGGGGGTGGGTGGTCAGTAGCATCGCCGGATGGTGAACTTCGGAGACCTGCAGACCGAGATCTACCTGGCCGGCCTGTCCGGAGTCGTGCCCTCGCTGCCGATGTCGTTCGCCGACCTGGAGCGGCGCGCGGAGCAGGCCCTGCCGCCCGGCACGTGGTCGTACGTCGCCGGTGGCGCCGGCGACGAGCACACCCAGCGCAGCAACCGCACCGCGTTCGACCACTGGGGCCTGGTCCCCCGGATGCTGCGGGCCCGGACCGACCGGGACCTCTCGGTCGAGCTGTTCGGCACCACGTTCCCGACCCCGGTCTTCCTCGCCCCGATCGGGGTGATCGGGATCTGCACCCAGGACGGGCACGGCGACCTCGCCACCGCCCGCGCGTCCGCAGCGACCGGCGTGCCGATGGTGGCCTCGACGCTGAGCCAGGACCCGCTGGAGGACGTCGCCTCCGAGCTCGGCGAGACCCCGGGCTTCTTCCAGCTCTACTGCCCCACTGACCCCGAGGTGGCCGCCAGCCTGGTGCAGCGCGCGGAGGCGGCCGGCTACCGCGGGATCGTGGTCACCCTGGACACCTGGGTCACCGGCTGGCGGCCTCGTGACCTGGCCACCTCGAACTTCCCGCAGCTGCGGGGACGCTGCCTGGCGACGTACTTCTCGGACCCGGTGTTCCGGAGCCGGCTGGAGAAGTCGCCCGAGGACGACCCGGGCACCGCGATCCTGACCTGGGCGACGATGTTCGGGCGGCCGCTGGTCTGGGACGACCTGGCCTGGCTGCGCTCGCTGACCACCCTGCCGATGGTCGTCAAGGGCGTCTGCCACCCCGACGACGCCCGGCGGGCCGTGGACGAGGGCATCGACGGCATCTACGTGTCCACGCACGGTGGCCGCCAGGCCAACGGCGGGCTGGCCGCGATCGACTGCCTGGCCGAGGTGGCCGCCGCCGTGCCGGACGTGCCGGTGCTGTTCGACTCCGGCGTCCGGTCCGGTTCCGACGTGGTCAAGGCCCTGGCGCTCGGCGCGACCGCCGTCGGGATCGGCCGCCCCTACGCGTACGGCGCCGCGCTGGCCGGCACCGCGGGGGTCGTGCACGTGCTCAGGACGATCCTGGCCGAGGCCGACCTGCTGATGGCCGTCGACGGCTACCCGACGATCGCCGACCTCGGGCCGGACGCGATCCGTCGTACCTGACCGGCGACCTAGGCCAGCGCGGCGCGCACGGACAGCGCGAGGCTGTCCCGCTCGCTCTCGGGCAGCCACGCGGCCTCGTCGTCGACCAGGTAGGTGAACACCCGCGGGCCGCGGGCGTCCTGGGGGTGGTCGGCCATCCGCGGCACCAGGTGGAGGTGCAGGTGGGAGAACCCGTCGGCCTCCGAGAACTGCATCAGGTAGGTCTTCACGCAGCCGGTGACCGTCTCCAGGGCGGTGCCGAGCCGACGCACCAGACCGCCGAGCTCGTCCGCAGCCTCCGCGGTCAGCTCGGTGAACGAGGCGACGTGCCGGGTCGGCAGCACGACGAGCCACCCGGGGAGCGTGCTGTTGAACGCGTGGACCACCCGCCAGTGGTCGGTGTGCAGCACGTCCTCGCGGGGTGGCAGCGAGGGCGACGCCTGCTGGTCGCAGCAGTAGCAGCCGGGCACGAGGTCGTCGTTCGTCATCCCGGCACTGTAGCCACGGGCGGCCGGGGTCCCGGCCGTCTACCCTCGGTGGATGCGCTCGGAGGACGACGCCCGGAACGGTCGTTTCGACGCGCTCTTCGCCGAGGCGGCACCCCTGGTGTCGGCCCAGCGGGGCCGCCGCGACAGCTCGCCCCGCCCCCGGGGTCGGTGGCCGGCGTCCGTCATGTGTCGTCCGCCGGCCGCCACCGCGGAGGTCCTGGAGTCCTGGATGTGGCAGGCGCTCGACCGGGCCGGCGCCGGCCACTACCGGACCGGCCTGGCCGGCTGCTCGCACCTGACGGTCCGGGCCCTTGAGCCCCGGTGCGAGGGACGCACCGGGTCCGACCCGGTGGCACTCGGCTGGCGTCGGGCCCTGTCCCGGGCCGCCGCCACCACGGCTCCCCTGCGCTTCGAGCTCACCGGCGTGACCCTGGCGGCCGGGTCCGTCATGGCGCAGCTGGAGCCGGTCGACGCCGCCCCGTGGCTGTTCATGGCCGAGCTCGCGCAGGCCCTCGGCCCGCTCGCGTCCCACGAGCACGGTCGGGACATCTGGTACGTCAACCTGGTCCACTTCACCGGACCGATCGCCGACCCCGGGGGGCTCGTCGAGTGGGTGGCCGGCCACCGGAGCGTCCCGCCGGTCCGGTTCGCGGTTCCCGACGTCGAGCTCGTGACGTTCGACCTCGCCCCGGACGGGGTCCCGGCGATCGTGCCGCAGACGCTGGCACGGGAGGTCTTCGGCGCGGCTGCCCGGCCGGCGCGACCGTCGTGCTCGTGACGCAATGTTCCTGCCCTTCGTGCGGAGGGAGGACCTTCGTCACTTCGTGCCGGCCGGGCACCCGTCCCAGAATGAAGGGGCCGACGGAGTCTGGAGGAGGACGCGATGAGCCGGGGCCCACTACCCAGGACCACCGCGTGGCGCGGGGTAGCCCGCTGCGTCGTCACCAGCCTGGCGATGCTGGGGCGGCGGGAGGTCCACCAGCCCCTCGGGAACGTCGGTCGGGTGGTCTGGTTCGCCGACGGCACCGCCGGCCGGGTCTACCGCGAGACTGCAGTGGACCGGGCACCGGAGTCCCCGTGCTTCCTGGTCGTCTCGTTCCGGCTCCGGTGGGTGCACGGACGCGGCCACGAGTGGTTCAGGCGGGAGAGCATCCTCAACACCCCGCTCTTCGTGGGGTTCCCCGGGTTCGTCTCCAAGCTGTGGCTCGCGCACGACAGCCACGGCACCTACCGCGGTCTCTACGACTGGGACGGCTCGGAGCGGGCCGAGCGGTACGTCCGGTCCCTGTGGCGGGTGCTGGAGCTGGTCAGCGTGCCGGGATCCATCGACTACCGGGTGCTCCCAGGGCTCCGGCGTGACCGGGTGCTCGCGGACCTGGACGGGCTCGACCGCTACGCACCGGCAGAGACCGAGGCGTGGTGGCGCGTGGTCGCCGCGGCGTGACCAACCGGCCGGACGTGCTGGTCGTGGGCGCCGGGCCCACGGGGCTGACCACCGCCCTCCAGGCCCACGACCACGGCGCGACGGTGCGCGTCGTCGAGCGCCGGCCGGAGGCGTTCCGCCCGTCCCGGGCGATGATCATGCATCCGCGGACCCTGGAGAGCCTGCGCCCGCTGGGTGTGACGGACCGCCTGCTCGACCGGGCCGACCGGGCGCCGCTGGCCGAGCTGCACATCGGCCGCCGACAGGTCCTGGCGCAGCTCGGCGAGGTCGGACTGCACGACACCGCCTTCCCGCACCTCACCCTGCTCCCCCAGGCGTACGTCGAGGAGGTGCTCGCCGACGCGCTCGCCCACCGCGGGGTCCGCATCGAGCGGGGGGTCGAGGTCGTCGACGCCTCCGCGGACGACGACGCGGCGCACGCGACCCTGCGGAGCGCGGACCGGGTCGAGGAGACCGCCTGCCGGTTCCTGGCGGGCTGCGACGGCCCGGCGAGCGCCGTACGCACGGAGGCGGGGATCGCCTGGCGAGGTGCCGGGTACACCGAGGAGGTCGTGCTCGCCGACCTCGAGCTGGACGGGCACCTGGCGCCGGGGGTGCTGCACGTGGGGGTCGGCCGGGCCGGGCTGGTGTTCCTGTTCGCCCTGGGCGAGTGCGCGACCTGGCGGCTCCTGGCCACCCGTCCCGCGCACGACGACGGCGGGGCGTTCGGGCAGCCGGGTGCGGAGGTGCCGGTGGCAGACGTGCAGGACGTCCTGGACGCGACGGCGCTCGACGTCACGGTCGGCGAGCTGCGCTGGTCCGCGCGGGTGCGGCTCCAGCACCGGCTCGCCGACACCTTCCGACGCGGACGGCTCTTCCTGGCCGGCGACGCCGCGCACGCGCACTCCCCCCGCCGCGGCGCAGGGCATGAACGCCGGGATCCTGGACGCCGTGAACCTGGGGTGGAAGCTGGCCTTCGCCGGTCCGAGCGGCCCGTGCAACGACCTGCTGGCCTCCTACGGCGCGGAGCGCCGACCGGTGGCGCGCCAGGTGCTCGCCCTGACTCACCTGGTGTTCTTCGCCGAGGCGTCGGCGAACCCGCTGTCGGCGTACCTGCGGGGCACGCTGCTGCCCCTGGCCGCTCCTGTCCTGCCGGCGCTCGTGCGCCAACGGCGGCTGATGGCCCAGGTGGTCCGGCTGCTGTCCCAGGGATGGGTGCACTACCGCAGCAGCCCGCTGTCGGTCACCGGCACCCCGCCCGGCGACGGGCCACGCCCGGGTGACCGGCTCCCCGACCAGGAGGTGACCCACGACCTGGGGAAGCTGCGCCTGCACGAGCTGACCGCCCGGCCCGGCGTGCACGTGCTGCTCCAGCGGGACGCGCTGCCGGTGGACCGTCTGCGCCTGGGTGCCCTCGTGTCGGTCCACCGGATCAGCAGCTGGCCGGGGCGGGGTCTCCTGGCCGTGCGCCCGGACGGTCACGTCGGCTACCGGTGCGGCGACGCCGACCCAGAGCAGCTGCGTGCCTGGCTGCGGCTGCTGCGGCCCCGCTAGCGCGCCTTGCCGACCGTCAGCAGGACCACGGAGTCCTCGACCGCCTCGAGGGAGTGCGGGGAGGGCGGGATGAACATCAGGTCCCCGGGGGACCCGTTCCACCGGTTCTCTGCGACCACGAGGGTGACCCGGCCGTGGAGCACCTGCAGGGTGGCCTCGCCCGGGCTCTCGTGCTCGTCGAGGTTGCTGCCGGCCCGGAGCGCGATCAGGGTCTGACGCAGGACGTGCTCGTGCCCGCCGTACAGCGTGTGGGCGCTGCGGCCGCTGGACGCCGTCATCGCCTTCTCCAGGTGCTGGCGGACCAGGGCGGTCAGGGACTCCTTCTGCATGTGCTCTCCTCCTCGTGGAGTGGCGCCGGTTCCTCCGCTGGATCGAGCAGGAAGCTCGGGGACGCGCTGTGTGCCTCGTCGACCAGGGCCCAACCGCTCGCCCCGAGGGTGATCACGGAGACCGGGAAGATCCCGAGGTCCTCGCGCTCGACGTGGACTGCCAGGTCGTCGAGCAGCCGGAACACCTGCGCCTCGAAGTCTGCGGAGCCGGTCTCGAGGCCGGCGATCACCGCCGCGAAGTCGCGGTGCTCGCCCTCGAGCGCCTCCACCTCGTCGACGAACTCGCCGGCCGCGCGCATCGCCCGGAACACCCCGTCCTCCTCCCGCCGCACGTGCCGTTCGAGGTGCGCGACGAGCCCGGCCAGGCGCGCCATCGCGTCCGCGGGCTTCCCGACGCCCACGTCCTGGCGCACGTGGTCGGCCTGGTCGACGAGGGCGGAGTGCTCGTCCATCAGCTCGGCGATCGCCGGCACCCCTCGACAGCCGCAGTACTCACACACCTCAGCCCACCCGGTCCCAGCCACGACGGGGCCGATGGCTGCCGAGCTGGACGTCGTCGCGGCTGCGGTAGACGATGTAGGGCCGCGTCAGGTAGCCCACCGGCGCGCTGAACACGTGCACAAGACGGGTGAACGGCCAGACCGCGAAGAGCCCGAAGGCGACCAGCGCGTGCAGCTGGAAGCCCAGCGGCGCGTCCGCCATCAGCGACGCGTCCGGCTGGAACGCGAGGAACGAGCGGAACCAGACCGAGACGCCCTCGCGGTAGTCGTACTCACCGCCGACCGTCAGGATCGAGCCCATGACGGTGTTCCACATGCCCAGCACGATCACCACCGCCAGAAAGGCGTACATCACCTTGTCCATCACGGTGGTCGCCGAGAACACCGGGCCGACCGTGCGGCGGCGGTAGAGCAGGATGACCATCCCGACGACCGCCATCGCGCCCGCCGGGAGACCGCCCGCCACGGCCAGCACGTGGTAGGTGTGCTCGCTGATGCCGACCGCGTCGGTCCACGACTCCGGCACCAGCAGGCCGATGACGTGGCCGCCCACGACGCCGAGCATCCCGAAGTGGAACAGGGGGCTGCCGATGCGCAGCAACCGGTTCTCGTAGAGCTGGCTGGACCGGGTGGTCCAGCCGAACTTGTCGTAGCGGTAGCGCCACACGTGCCCAACGACGAAGGTGGTCAGGCAGACGTAGGGAACCACGACGAAGAGGAACTCGGTCATCGGCGGGCTCCCGGGAAGGACGGCGTCGGCAGGAGGGTCGTCCCCGAGGCGGACCCGGGGCTGAACTGCGGGGCCGCGAACGGCGCCAGTCCCACCTCCTCCTCGGGCGGACCCTCGGCGGCGAGACGGCGTACGGCGTCCCGCTCGTCGCCGCGCAGGGGAGGCAGGGTCGAGGTGACGGCGTCGATCAGGCCCGCCCAGGGAGAGGACAGGTCGGCGAGCGAGACACGCAGCAGCTCGAGCCCGGCCCGATGGTCGAGCATCAGGCTGCGGCCCCGCTCCTGGTCGACGGTGGCAGCGAACTCCAGCACCACGCACAGGTGGTCGGGCAGCTCCGAGTCGTCGAGCTCGTAGCCGACGCCGAGGTAGGTCTGCTTGAACCGCAGCAGGGCCATCCCCCGTTTGCGGGTGTCCCCGTGCGCGAAGTAAGTCAGGAACAGGTTGCACCGGCGCCGGTTGTCGAACGTCTCGACGTACTCGGCCTGCAGCGCCGGAAGGGACGCCTGCTCCAGGTGGTCCGCGAAGCCGCGGATCTTGTCCCCGATCGGCACCGGCAGCTGCTGCGACGCGGCCCGGATGACGTCGAGGCGCGCCAGCATCTCGGCGTCGGGGTAGTCGAGCAGCAGCGACACCGACTGCCAGGCGATCGTCAGCTGGTGCGGCGCGAGGCCGGCCCTGGGTCGTCGGCTCACGGCTCCGTCCCCTTCGGCGGGAACAGTCCTGGGGGTGAGCCCTTGCCGTCCCAGTTGAGGAGGTTGACCCGCGCGCTCTTGTCGGCGGGCGAGACGAGCGTGTCGGCCGTCTGCCGGTCCTGGAGCATCTGGAAGTTCTCGACCGCGATAGGGGTCGGCACACCGGAGCCCTCGCCGAACAGGTCGTGCTGCCCGCCGCCGTAGTCCGAGACGGCACACTCGGTCGCCAGCTCCTCCAGGGCGTGGGCCTGCTCGGCGTGGGCCGGCGGGATCACGTAGCGCTCGTCGTACTTGGCGATGGCGAGCAGGCGGTACATGTCGTACATGTCCTCCTCGCTCATCCCGACCGCCGCCGGGATCGAGCCGTCGGGCTCGCGGCCCAGGTTGATGTCGCGCATGTAGCAACGCATGGCGGCGAGCTTCTTGAGCACGGCGTCGACCGGCGCCACGTCGCCCGCGGTGAACAGCTGGGCGAGGTACTCGACCGGGATCCGCAGCGCGTCGATCGCGGCGAACAGGTTGCCCTTGTCCTCGGCATCCTCCCCCGTCTCCTGCACCACGTCGACCACGGGCGAGAGCGGCGGGATGTACCAGACCATCGGCATCGTGCGGTACTCCGGGTGCAGCGGCAGAGCCACCTTGTAGGTGTTGATCAGCGCGTAGATCGGGGAGCGCTGCGCGGCCTCGACCCAGTCCCGGGCAATGCCCGCCCTCTCGGCCTCGCGCACGACGTCGGGGTCGAACGGGTCCAGGAAGACGTCCCGCTGCGCCTCGTACAGGCCCTGGTCGTCCTCCGTCGACGCCGCCTCGAGCACCTTGTCCGCGTCGTACAGCATCAGGCCGATGTAGCGCAGCCGCCCCACGCAGGTCTCCGAGCAGACCGTCGGCAGGCCGACCTCGATCCGCGGGAAGCAGAACGTGCACTTCTCGGCCTTGCCGGTCTTGTGGTTGAAGTAGATCTTCTTGTACGGGCAGCCCGACACGCACATCCGCCAGCCGCGGCACTTGTCCTGGTCGACCAGGACGATGCCGTCCTCCTCGCGCTTGTAGATCGCACCACTAGGGCAGGACGCCGCGCACGACGGGTTCAGGCAGTGCTCGCAGATCCGCGGCAGGTAGAACATGAAGGTCTGCTCGAACTCGAACTGCACCCTGTCGCCGATCTTCTTCAGCATCGGGTCGAGGTGCGCGGTGGCGGTGGACCCGCCGAGGTCGTCGTCCCAGTTGGCCGACCACTCGATCTTCAGGTCCTTGCCCGAGATCAGCGACTTCGGACGGGCGACCGGCGTGTGCTCCTGGGCCGGGGCGTCGGTGAGCGTGGCGTAGTCGTAGGTCCATGGCTCGTAGTACTCCGCGATCGAGGGCAGCTTGGGGTTGGAGAAGATCGTGAGGAGCTTCTTGAACCGCCCGCCGCCCTTGAGGGTCAGCCGGCCGCGGTGGTTCAGCTCCCAGCCGCCCTTCCACTTCTCCTGGTCCTCGTAGGTCCGGGGGTAGCCGAGTCCGGGCCTGGTCTCGACGTTGTTGAACCAGATGTACTCGGTGCCCGTGCGGTTGGTCCACGCCTGCTTGCAGGTCACCGAGCAGGTGTGGCACCCGATGCACTTGTCGAGGTTCATGACCATCGCCATCTGTGCCATGACCCTCATCAGTACGTCACGTCCTGGCTGCGCTTGCGGATGACGGTGACCTCGTCGCGCTGGTTCCCGGTCGGGCCGAGGTAGTTGAACGCGTAGGTCAGCTGGGCGTACCCGCCGATCAGGTGCGAGGGCTTCACCAGCAGCCGGGTCAACGAGTTGTGGATGCCGCCCCGCTTCCCCGAGGTCTCGGCGATCGGTACGTCGATCAGCCGGTCCTGGGCGTGGTACATGTACACCGTCCCCTCGGGCATCCGGTGGGACACGATGGCCCGCGCGACCACGACGCCGTTGCGGTTGACCGCCTCGATCCAGTCGTTGTCGACGATGCCGACCTTCGCGGCGTCCCGGTCGCTCATCCAGATGTTCTGACCACCGCGCGAGAGCGACAGCATGAAGAGGTTGTCCTGGTACTCCGAGTGGATGGACCACTTGTTGTGCGGGGTCAGGTAGCGCACCGTCAGGCCCTCGACCTGGCCGGCCGTGCCGTCCGAGACGTTGCCCAGGGCGGGCTCGGCGAAGAGCGCCGCCATGTTGAGCGGTGGCCGGTAGACCGGCAGCCCCTCGCCGAGCTCGGTCATCCAGTCGTGGTCGAGGTAGAAGTGCATCCGGCCGGTCAGGGTGTGCCAGGGCTTCCTGCGCTCCACGTTGATGGTGAACGGCGAGTAGCGCCGGCCACCGGTCTCGGATCCCGACCACTCCGGCGAGGTGATGACCGGGACGGGCGGCCCCTGGGTGTCGGCGAAGGTGATCTGCTTGCCCTGGTGCTCCTCGGCCAGGTCGGCCAGCCGGACGCCGGTGCGCTTCTCCAGGGTCTTGAAGCCCTGGGTGGCCAGGTGCCCGTTGGTGGTCCCGGACATCGCCAGGATCGCCTCGCAGACGTCGACGTCCCGCTTCAGCGACGGACGGCCGTCGGCCACGCCGCCGCGCACGGCGCCGTTCTTGGCGCGCAGGTAGTCGACCTGCGCGCCAAGCTCGAAGGTGACCCCCTTGGTCGTCGCGCCGAGAGAGTCCAGCAGCGGGCCGAGCGCGTTCATCTTCTCGGCCACCGCGCCGTAGTCGCGCTCGACCTCGACCAGCTTGGGCATGGTGACCCCCGGGACGGGCTCGCACTCGCCCTGCTTCCAGTCGCGCACCACACCGTGCGGGTTGGCCATCGCGTCCGCGGTGTCGTGCGTGAGCGGCACCGCGACGACGTCGGTGCGGACACCGAGGTGGGTCGCGGCCAGCTCGCTGAACTTCTCCGCGATCGTCTGCCAGGCGTCCCAGTCGGTGCGGGTCTGCCAGGGCGGCGCGATGGCGGGGTTGAACGAGTGCACGAACGGGTGCATGTCTGTGGTGTTCAGGTCGTGCTTCTCGTACCAGGTCGCGGCCGGCAGGACGACGTCCGAGAAGATCGTGGTGCTGGTCTGCCGGAAGTCGATCGTCATCAGCAGGTCGAGCTTCCCCTCGGGCGCCCGGTCGTGCCACCTCACGTCGCGCGGCCGGCTGCCTTCCGGTGTCTCGGTGGCGCGCAGGGACGAGTCGGTGCCCAGCAGGTGCTTGAGGAAGTACTCGTTGCCCTTGCCCGAGGAGCCCAGCAGGTTGGCCCGCCAGATCGACAGGATGCGCGGGTAGTTGTTCGAGGCGTCCGGGTCCTCTCCGGCGAAGCCGAGGTCGCCGGACTTCAGCTGCTCGACGACGTACTCCCCCACCGGCTTGCCGGCCGCAGCCGCGTCGTCGCTCAGGTCGAGCGGGTTGCGGTCGAAGGTGGGGTACGACGGCATCCACCCCATGCGCGCGCTCTGGGCGATCACGTCGGCGGTGGACTTGCCGGCCAGCTGCCCGCTGCCGGTGGTCGCCGACAGGGTGTCCGCCCCGAACTGGTCGTAGCGGAACTGGTCGGTGTGGAGGTACCAGAACGCGGTCTGGATCATGTTGCGCGGCGGCCGGTTCCAGTCCAGCGCGTTGGCGACCTGGGTGTAGCCGGTGAGCGGTCGCACCTTCTCCTGGCCGACGTAGTGCGCCCAGCCGCCGCCGTTGACGCCCTGGCAGCCGGTGAGGTTCGTGAGGGTGAGGAACGCCCGGTAGATCGTGTCGGAGTGGAACCAGTGGTTGGTGCCGGCCCCCATCACGATCATCGAGCGCCCCCGCGACTCCTCGGCGTTGCGGGCGAACTCGCGGCCCACCCGGGCGGCCGTCGCGGCCGGCACACCGGTGATGGCCTCTTGCCAGGCCGGCGTGTACGGCGACTCCGCGTCGTCGTAGCCGGTCGCCCAGGCACCCGGCAGCCCGGGCCGGGCGACGCCGTACTGCGCCATCAGGAGGTCGAAGACGGTGGTGACCAGGTGGCCGCCGACCCGACGCACGGGGACGCCGCGGGGCAGGTCGGCGGCGGCGCCGTCCGGCGTGTCGAAGCGCGGCATCCGGACGACGACCGACTCGGTCGCGGTGTCGAGCAGGGACAGCACCGGGTCGACGTCGCCGAGCTCGAGGTTCCACTTCCCGACGCCCGCCTCGCCGTACCGATGACCCAGTGAGCCGTTGGGGACGACCGGGTCACCGGTGACCGAGTCGACGAGCACGGTCTTGAACGCGGCGTTCTCGTCGTCGGCGTGGTCGACGAGGTCGGCGGCGGTGAGGAACTTGCCGGCGGTGAAGGTGCCCTCCCCCGCCTCCTCGAGCCGGACCAGGTGGGGCAGGTCGGTGTAGCTCTTCACGTAGTCGGTGAAGTAGGGGGTCGACCGGTCGACGAAGAACTCCTTGAGCACGACGTGCCCCATCGCCATCGCCAGCGCGGCATCCGTTCCCGGCCGGGCCGGCAGCCACTCGTCGGCGAACTTCACGTTGTCGGCGTAGTCGGGGGGCGACCGCGATCACCTTCTGGCCGCGGTAGCGCGCCTCGGTCATCCAGTGCGCGTCGGGCGTGCGGGTGACGGGGAGGTTGGAGCCCCACATGATGAGGTACCCCGCGTTCCACCAGTCACCGGACTCGGGGACGTCGGTCTGGTCGCCGAACACCTGGGGCGAGGCAACCGGCAGGTCGGCGTACCAGTCGTAGAAGCTCAGCATCGAGCCGCCGACCAGGTTCACGAACCGGGCACCGGAGGCGTGCGAGACCATCGACATCGCCGGGATGGGCGAGAAACCGGCCACCCGGTCGGGGCCGTACTTCTTGATCGTGTGGACGTGTGCCGCCGCGACGATCTCGCTGGCCTCCTCCCACGAGGCGCGGACCAGGCCGCCCTTGCCGCGGGCGGACTTGTAGGCCCGGGCGCGTTGCGGGTTCTCGACGATGTGCTCCCAGGCCCGGACCGGGTCACCGCCGTGCTGCGACTTGGCCTCGCGGAACATCTGGAGCAGGACGCCGCGCACGTAGGGATAGCGGACCCGCGTCGGGGAGTAGGTGTACCAGGAGAACGCCGCGCCCCGGGGACAGCCGCGGGGCTCGTACTCCGGGGAGTCCGGCCCGACGGACGGGTAGTCGGTCTGCTGGGTCTCCCAGGTGATGATCCCGTCCTTGACGTAGACCTTCCACGAGCACGAGCCGGTGCAGTTGACGCCGTGCGTGGAGCGGACCACCTTGTCGTGGCTCCAGCGATCGCGGTAGAAGTCGTCCGCCCCCCGACCACCGGCGTGCGAGAGCGTCCTCAGGTCCGCCGAGACGGTCCCCCGGGTGAAGAAGCGCCGGCTGCGCACCAGGGCGTCCGCGAGGGCGCCGTCCAGGCCGATGTCACGAGGAGGTCGTGCGGGGGCGGTCACGAGGCTTCCTGCCCCTGGGCCGCGGTACGCCGCACGACGGTCACGGTCAGCACCAGTGCCAGAGCAGCGGTGAGGGACAGCAACCACAGCCCGATCGCGTAGGAGTCGGTCCGCCCGTAGACGTAGCCCATGACCAGCGGCGGCACGAATCCGCCGAGTCCGCCGGCCGCCCCCACGAGACCGGTCACCCCACCGACCCGGCTCGGCTCGGTGACCTGGGCGATGAGGGCGAACGTGGCACCGCTGCCGGAGCCGAGGGCGGCGGCCATCGCGAGGAACGCGACGGTGCCGACCCCGTGCAGGGGAGGCGTCCCCGCGGAGATCGCGGCCCCGACCACCACGACCCCGAAGCCGGTGGCGAGCACCGGGACAGCACCCAGCCGGTCGGAGAGCCATCCCCCGACCGGTCGCATGACGACCGCGATCACCACGAAGCCGGCCATCCGGTTGGCAGCGTCCGCCGGGGTGAGCCCGTGGGCCGTCTTGAGGTACGCAGGCAGGTAGACCGAGAAGGCGACGTACCCTCCGAACGCGACCGCGTAGAGCAGGCAGGCCTGCCAGGTGATCGATAGCTGTGCGTTGGCCGCGAGCCGTGCGAGGAGCGACGAGGTGGGCGGCACCCGACCCGGTGCGTCCCGGAGCACGAACCAGGCGGCGACGGCGTAGACGGCCAGGACTGCGGCGGTGAGCAGGAAGGGCGCCTGCGCGTCGACGCCCGTGGTGAGCTTCACCGTGGTCAGCGCGCTGATCGCGGTCCCGCCCATCCCGGCGCCGAAGATGCCGATCGCGAGACCGCGTCGTTCGGGCGGGAACCACGCGTTGACGAAGGGCACGCCGACGGCGAACGCCGTGCCCGCGATGCCCAGGAAGAAGCCGCCGACCAGCAGCAGCGCGTAGGAGTCGAGCGCGAAGAGGTCGATGAACAGGATCGGCAGGATCGTGACGCCCGTGACGAGCGGGAACATCACCCGCCCGCCGTACACGTCGGTCAGCCCGCCGACCAGGATCCGCCCGAGCGAGCCGACGACCACCGGCACGGCGACGAGCAGCGCCACGTCGGACTCGGTGAGCGTCCCGAGTGCACCGGTGTCACGGAAGAGCGGGCCCAGCGGGCTGATCAGCGCCCACGCCCAGAAGTTGACGGCGAAGCCGACGGTGGCCATGGCGAGCATCAGCCACGGCGAGCGGGTCGCTTCCGTCGACGATCCGGTGACCCCGGGGACGGACGTCGTCGCCATGCGGTCTCCTGACTGGCCCGGCCCATGAGGGCCGGTGCGCACCCACTCAAGTGGAAACCGGGAGGAATGGGCAGGGCCAAAGGTCCCGGAGACAGGTGTGGACACCCAGGGTACCTGCGCGTGACAATCCTGCGGCAGGCTGGCTCACCACCGCGGGGGTGCACGCGCATGACGGACAGGACCCTGGACTCCGCCTACACGACCCGAGCGCTGACCGCCGAGACCTGGGGCGACTTCGCCGGGCTGGTGGAGGCCAACAACGGGGTCTGGGGCGGGTGCTGGTGCATGGGCTTCCACCCCGAGGGGGTCGGCGAGGGCCGCACCGTGACCGGGAACCGGGACGCCAAGCTCGCGCACGTGCGCGAGGGAACGGTCCACCAGATCCTCGTCTACGACGGCGAGGAGTGTGTCGGCTGGTGCCAGTACGGCCCCCCGGCGGAGCTCCCCACGATCAAGAACCCGAAGGCGTACGACGCCGGGCTGACCGACCTGCCGGACTGGCGGATCGGCTGCATGTTCACGGGCAAGGGCCACCGGCGCGCGGGGGTCGCGCGAGCCGCGGTGACCGCCGCGCTGGGCGCGATCGAGGCAGCCGGCGGCGGGGTCGTCGAGGCCTACCCCGAGCAGGTCGAGGGCCGCGGACCGCAGCGCGGCAGCTACCTGCACACCGGCCCGGAGAGCCTGTTCGAGGAGCTCGGCTTCGAGCGGGACCGACGCATCGCCAAGTGGCGCTGGGTGATGCGGCGACGGATCCAGCCCGGCGCCGTCCCGGTCGGCACGGGTCAGACCGGGTAGCCGGCGTCGGCCAGGACGTTGCGCCCCACGGCCAGGCACCGGGCCCGTCGCTCCGGCATCGTCGACCAGTAGTACCAGATCATCAGGGTGATGGAGAGGGCCCACGCCCGGCCGCGCAGCCAGGACGCGTCGTCGACGCCGAGCTGTCGCCGGAACAGCTCGCGGGCAGCAGGGTCCAGGACCTCCCAGGCGACGACCAGGTCAACGGTCGGGTCGCCCACCGACAAGCCGCCGAAGTCCAGGACCGCGCTGAGCGCCCCGTCGCGCACCAGCAGGTTCTCGGCGGCCAGGTCGCCGTGGTACCAGCACGGCGTCGGACGGCCCGCCTCGGGGAGCCGCATCGCCTCGAGCCACACCTGCTCGACGGCGTCGAGGTCGAGGTCGAAGCCGTCCAAGGACCGGCACCGCTCGATGTTCTCCCGCGTGGCGCGGTCCATCGTCGCGAGCGGGTCGCCCCGGTAGGACCACACGTGCGGGTCGTCGACCGCCCGCGGGGGGACCTCCACCCGGCGCAGCGCCTCCAGGAACGTGGCGAGGTCCGTGGCCAGGACCTCGCGTCGTGGGTCGACGGCCGTGCCCGGACCGACCACCTCGGGGTGGGTCCCCTCGATCCAGCGGACCACCGACCAGCGCTCGGGGTAGCCGCAGTCCGGGTCCAGCACGGCCACCACCTCGGGCACCGCGACCGGCAGCGACGGCCCCAGCAGCGGGAGCCAGGCTGCCTCCTTCGAGATGGTCTGCGAGCCTCCGGGCTGGCGCGGCAGCCGGACCAGCAGCTCGCTGCCGAGACGGAACAGCACGTTGGTGGAGCCACTCGACGGCAACCGACGGACCGGTGCGTCGGCGTAGGCGGGCAGCGCCCGGCCCACCAGACGGCGGACCAGCTCGCTGTCGATCGGGAGCTCGTCGGCATGGAGGGCAGGGGGCACGCCGTGGACCCAACCCCAGAACCGGGTCGCAGAGCAACCGGATTCCGCTTGTAACGCGGGGTTACGGACGCTGAACCCGAGGTACGCCGCGTGCGAACCGTCCGGATCGCGTGCGGACCAGCCGCTCGACTACGCTCGCCCCGTCAGCCACGTCGGACGGACACCAGTGCCATGATCCTGTCGAAGGTCCGGGACCTCCGCCTCGTCACGATCCGCCGGGGTGGGACCCTCACCGACTCGGACCACCGTCTCCTCGCGCTGTGGGCCGCCTCCTGCGCCGAGCACGTCCTCGGCCTCTTCGAGGCGGCTCGGCCCGAGGACCCGCGACCCCGTCAGGCGATCGAGCAGGCCCGCGCCTGGGTGCGCGGCGAGGTCCCGATGATGCAGGCCCGCGCGGCAGGCGGCCACGCCATGGGCGCGGCCCGGGACCTGCGCGGGGCGGCTCGGCACGCGGCGTACGCCGCCGGTCAGGCCGCGGCCGTCGCCCACGTCGCGGCCCACGAGCTCGGTGCGGCCGCCTACGCGATCAAGGCCGCCCGTGCTGCCGCCCCGGACGGCCGGACCGACGCGGCCGGCCGACGCGAGTGCCGGTGGCAGCGCGAGCAGCTGCCGGACCCGATCCGCGAGCTCGTCCTCGACGACCAGCGGCTGCGGAACGACCTCTGCTGGTCGGTGTTCGACTGCTGAGCGTGCCGCGCGGCCGGCAGGGCACGAAAGAGAGGCTAGTGGCGGTGCGGGGTGGCCCCGACGGTGGTGGAGCCCAGGTCGTCGGAGCGACCGGCCGCCAGGCGGGACCACTGCGGGATCGGCCGGCCGTCGAGACTGAACTGCCGCGACATCGGTCGGCCGCTCCCGAACGGCTGCGGCCACCCCTCGGGAGAGTCCTCCCACGGCTCCTGACGGCCGTAGGCGGTCATGTCGAGCATCCCGTAGCTGCCGCTCATCGCCTCACACCCGCGGGCGGTGGTCCAGTACGTCTCGAACACGCGGCCGCCCTCACGCAGGTAGCAGGCCTTCATCCCGAAGTCGTGCCACGGCGGGCTCTGCAGGGCAAGACGGTCGTAGGACTCCTCGGGCACCGAGTACCACGGCATGTCCCACCCCATGAACTCGCGTAGCGGTTGCTCTCGGCGTACGGGCCGCCGCAGAAGACCGCGAAGGTGACGTCCCGGGAGTGCAGGTAGGACAGCTCGAGCGCCTGGCCGGTGTTGAACGTGCAGCCCTCGCACTGGTCGGCGGCCGGGAGACCGGTGTGCCACATGTGGTACGACGCGAACAGCTGCGCGCGGCCCTCGAACGTGTCGAGCAGCGGCACGGTGCCGGCCGCTCCGACCAGAGGCGTGGCGGGGTCGACCTCGACCATCGGGAGGCGGCGCCGGGCGGCCGCGATGGCGTCACCCTCGCGGGTGTGCGCCTTCTCGCGCGCCCTTAGCGCCTCCAGCTGCTCCTGCCAGGTCTCGCGGTCGACGATCGGCGGCGTGGCGGTCATGCTCGTCCCCTTCGTTGCGTCGGGTGGTCCTGGATACGGACCACCGGACCACCGCGAACTCATCGGAGCACGGCCGGGTGGCGGGCTGACGCGGACGGCCGGCGCGCACCCGGGTGGGCTCGCTAGGAGTCCCCGCCCGCGGACCCGCCGGCGATCTCGTACGACCAGAGCTCGCTGTGGACGCCCACCGGCCCGGCGCCGTGGTGCCCGCCACTGGGGCTGCCTTCCGGGCCGCCCTCGCCGCCGGCCGCGGACGACGTCGAGCCGACCGCCGAGCGATGCCCGTGGGCGAACGCCGGCGACGTGACCCAGGCGTCGAAGGCCTCCTCGTCGCGCCAGCGGGTGACGACGAGCCACGTGGTGCGCTCGTCGGTCGGCTTGAGCAGCTCGAAGCCCTCGAACCCGTCCTGGTCGTCCACCGCGCCGGCCCGCGCACCGAAGCGTCGGGCCAGCTCGTCGCCGCTGTCCGCCGGGACGGTGATGGCGTTGATCTTGATGACAGTCATGCACCCATCGTGGCACCGGCGGCCCCGAGCGCCGCTCCCCTGTGCCACCCGGTGGACCGGGGATACGATGCTCGCCCGGTGGGGACGGCGCTGGGCGGACGCCCCGCGCGCCCCGCGGGACTGCCTGACGAGGAGGGCGACGATGCCGGTGCTCGGAGTGGGCGGGATCTTCTTCCGTGCCCAGGACCCCGACGCGCTCACCGCCTGGTACCGCGAGCACCTCGGCATCGATGCCGGCTGTGCTGCCGAGGACACCGGGCCGCCCGACGAGTGGTCGTGGAAGGTGCAGGGCGGCCCGCTCGTGTTCGCGCCGTTCGACACGGGGACCGACTACTGGGCCGCGGACAAGCAGTTCATGCTCAACCTGCGGGTCAGCGACCTCGACACCCTGCTCGAGCAGCTGACCGCCGGCGGGGTCCCCGTGGTCGTCAAGCCCGAGTGGGACTCCCCTGAGACCGGTCGCTTCGCCCGGGTCCACGATCCCGAGGGCAACGCGATCGAGCTGTGGGAGCCGCCGCCGGAGCCGGACAAGTAGTTGCTTCTCAGCATGTATGCTTCCTAGCAACGACTTGCCAGGAGGCCTCGAGGTGTCACGCACGAGCCGGACGTCCCCGGCGAACAGCGGCGAGCTGGCGGACGCATTCCTCACCGCGAGCCGCGCGCTGGCGGGGTTGGCCGTGCGGTCGCTCAACGCCGCGCCGGTGGAGGTCACGCTCCCCCAGCACCGACTGCTGGTGCTGCTGTCGACGGGCGGTGAGCAGACCGTCGGTGCGCTCGCGCAGCAGTTCGAGGTCAACCCGTCCAACGCCAGTCGCCTGTGCGACCGCCTGCAGAGGCTGGGGCTGGTCTCCCGCGACCGGTCCGCTCGGGACGGCCGGGCGGTGGACGTCGCGCTGACCGCCGCGGGGCGGGAGCTGTTGGAGACCGTTCGGGCGCACCGCCGACACGAGATCCAGCGGGTGCTGGACGGTATGTCGCACGTCGACGTCGGCGCAGCGGTGCAGGCGCTCACCGCGTTCGGCGACGCCGCGCACGAGCTCGGGGAGGCGCAGTGGACCGTCCACGCCTCGTGACGTCGCTGCTCGTCGGCGAGAGAGTCGGCTAGCCGGTGGCGGTATGGATGCAGGCCGGACTCTGGGGTCTGGCCGCCGGAGGCGCCCTGGTCCTCGGGGCGCTCGTCGCCTGGTTCGTCCAGGTCCCGCAACGGGTCGTCGCGTCGGTCATGGCCTTCGGCGCAGGCGTGCTCATCTCGGCCCTGGCCTTCGACCTCGTCGACGAGGCCGAGACCTCGGGCGGCCTGACCGCCACCGTGCTCGGGTTCCTGGTCGGCGCCGTCGTCTACGTGCTCGCCAACGTCGCGCTCGCGAAGCGAGGCGCGCGGCACCGCAAGCGCTCCGGTGACCAACAGCCCAGCGAGGACGAGCAGGTGGGCAGCGGCTCGGCCATCGCCGTCGGCGCGCTCCTCGACGGGATCCCCGAGTCGGTGGTGCTCGGCCTCTCGCTCCTCGGCGGTCACGGCGTCGGGGTGCCGGTGCTGGCGGCGATCTTCATCTCCAACCTGCCCGAGGGACTGTCCAGCGCGGCGGGGATGAAACGCAGCGGGCGCTCGGCACGGTACGTCTTCGGCGTCTGGATCGGCGTCGCCGTCGCCAGCGGAGCGGCCGGACTCCTGGGCTGCCTGCTGCTCCAGGGGGCGTCCGCGCAGCTCATCGCCGCGATCACCGCCCTGGCCGCGGGGGCGATCCTGACGATGGTCGCCGACACGATGATCCCCGAGGCGTTCGAGCGCACCCACCTCTACGCCGGGCTGATCGCGACGCTGGGGTTCCTCACCGCGTTCACCATCGGACGCGCGGGCTGAGCTGCCCCACTCACGGACGCGCACGAGGCGCCTCGCCGACGAGCAGTCAGGCCGTGACGGTCGACGTCGCGCTCCGGGCGACGCGCTCGTCGAGATCGGCGGGCGGCAGGGCCGGCGAGAAGAGGTAGCCCTGGCACAGCGTGGAAGCCCAGCGCGATCAGTGCGTCGCGCTGCCCGCGTGTCTCGACGCCCTCCGCGACCACGTCCAGGGACAGCGCGGCGGCGAGCTGGACGACCGCTGCCGGGATCGCGCCGGCGTCCGGCGCCTCCCCCAGCTCGCTGGTGAACGACCGGTCCAGCTTCAGGCGATCCACCGGGAAGCGTCTGAGGTAGGTCAGGGACGACCAGCCGGTGCCGAAGTCGTCGAGGGCGATCCGGATGCCGTGCGACCGCAGGCGTTGCAGCCGGACTCCGACGTCGTCGTCCTCGATCTGGACCCCCTCGGTGATCTCCAGGACCAGGCTTCCGGAGGGCACGCCGGCGATCCGGACCTCCTCGAGGATCTCGTCCTCGATGCCGGGTTGACGGAGCGTCCGCCCGGACAGGTTGACGGCCAGGTGCAGGCCCGCCGCGCCGTACCGGCGGCGCCAGTCCCCGAGCTGGTCCAGCGCGGCGCGCAGGACGGCGCGGTCGACGACGGTGATGAGGTCGGAGTCCTCGGCGAGCGGCAGCCACCGGCCTGACGGGACGGGCTGCTGCCCGTCGGGCATCCACCGGGCCAGGGCCTCGAAGCCGTGGAGCGTCCCCGTGGTCAGGTCGACGACCGGTTGGAACCACGGGATGACCTCACCGGCCGCCAGGCCGATCGCCAGCCGTTCACGCAGCGAGACGGCCTCACACAGCTGCTCGGACATCCGTGGTTCGTACGGCGTCCAGGAGCGGCGCGACCGCTTCGACTCGTACATCGCGATGTCCACGCGCCGGAGCAGCTCGGCGCTCGGCATACCGCAGTGACCGGATGCCGACCCGATGCTCACCGACAGCGCCAGGTCCCGGCCGCCCAGGTGCGCCGGCCGCTCCAACGATCGGAGCACTCGACTCACGACGGCGTCGACGTCGTCCTGCGGCACCAGCATCGCGAACTCGTCGCCACCGAACCGGGCGATCGAGCGGTTCCCGGGCTCGGCGGACCGCAGCCGCCGGGCGACATCGACGAGCAGGAGGTCGCCTACCTCGTGCCCCTGGGTGTCGTTGACGGTCTTGAAGTCGTCCAGGTCCAGGAAGAGGACCGAGACGGGGGACGACTCGGTCGCTTCCTCGAGCCCGGCCGCGAGCAGCCGGAGGAACCCGTCCCGGCTCGCCAAGCCGGTCAGGGAGTCGTGGTCCACCTTGACCTGCAGCTCGGCGGCGCGCCGGTTCGCGAGCCAGATGAGCCCGCTCCCCCGGAGAGCCGCGAGCACCAGGGTCACCACGACGGCGGTGGTGGCGATCGCCACGCCCTCGACGTCCGGCCCCGCAGCACCGGTGAGCAGCAGCTGGAGAGCATGCCCGGCCCCACCATCGCCGGCACGAGCAGGAGCGGGATGCGCCATCGCCCGAGGGGGTGGGAGCTCGGCTCGAGCGACACGTCGATCGACCGCCCGAGGGACGGGTGCAGGGCCGCCGCGCCCACCAGGACGTAGCTGACCAGCCACCCGAGGTCGAGCGCCCCGCCGTCGACGTAGCCGGCTCCGAGAAAGTCCCCCAGGAAGCACACGTCGGCGACCAGCTGGGCCACCAAGCCGGAAGCAAGCAGGAGGTAGGCGACGTTCTCCAGGATCACTCCGGTGAGGGTCCGCACCACGAGCAGGAGGAGCACGAGGTCCATCACCGGGTAGGCGACGGAGGTGAACCAGTCGATCCCGACCCGGGTCGGGAGGGCCGCGCCCTCCAGGACGAGCTCCCACAGCACGATCCCCGCGCCGACCGTCCAGATGGCGGCGTCCGGCCAGGCCGCCGCCCTGCCCAGCTTCCGGATCCTCATGAGGATCACGAGGGCGGCCGTCACCAGCGGGTAGTAGGCCAGGTACGCCAGGTCGGACGCCCAGGCCAGCACGCCGGGTGCCTGCGAGAGGTCGACGTAGGACAGCGCGTCCCCCACGACGTAGCAGGCGTAGGCGGCCGCGATCAGGTACCAGGGGGTCGTCGGTCGGGGGCCGTGGCGCCGGATGCCGTGGAGGACCGCGACCACCACGCTCGCGCCGGTGGCGAGGTAGACGCATTCGTGGATGCCGGCCGGGAAGAACGGGTAGGGAACCACCGCACAGACGAGCCAGGCGACCGACGGCCACCACCAGGCCCGACCCGGCCGTCGTGACCGTCCGACCGCGCGCTTCCCCGGACCCGCGTCCGTGGCGCCGGTGGGCGCCGGTGGGGCGGGATCAGGCGGCACCGATCGCAACGGGGACTCCGTCCAGCGCAGGTCGGGACCACGGATCGTCCCACCGAAGGAGCCGCAAGCGCAGCAGAGCGCCACAAATCACCCCGGACCCGGGGTGCCCCCCACGTGCTCCGGGACCGGGTCCCGGCGCCAGGGGTCCGTGTCAGCGGTCAGGGACGTCGAAGAGCTTCTCGCGCACGGCGTACATCACGGCGTCCATGCGCGAGTGGAGCTGGAGCTTCTCCAGGATGTTGCGCACGTGGTTCTTCACGGTGTTCTCGGAGATGAACAGCCGCGAGCCGATCTGCCGGTTGTTCAGGCCCTGCGCGACGAGCTTGAGCACCTCGAGCTCCCGCGCGGTCACCCGCGGGGTCGCGAGCTGGTCCCGGTCGGAGCGGGACAGCTGCTTGAACTCGTCGAGGAGCTTGATCGCCATCGAGGGACTGATCAGCGACTGCCCGTCCGCCACCACGCGCACGGCCTGCACGACCGCGTCGATGGAGGAGTCCTTGAGCAGGTAGCCGGCCGCGCCGTTCTTGACCGCGTCGTAGAGGTCGGCCTCCTCGTCGCTGACCGTCAGCATGATGATCCTGACGGAGGGCGCGACCTCCTTGATGCTCGCGCACGCCTCGATGCCCGACCTCTTCGGCATGCGGACGTCCATCAAGATGACGTCCGGCGCGGTGGCTGCGGCCAGCTCGGTCGCGGCGACGCCGTCACCGGCCTCCCCCACCACCTCGATGCCGTCCTCCAGGCTGAGCAGCATCGTCAGCCCTCGACGAAACAGCTCCTCGTTGTCGACCACCGCCAACCGGACGGGTTCACCGCTGCCCCTGGGACGCTGCTCGGCGTCGTTCATCCAGCGATCATGGCACGTTTCGCGCCCCGAGCACCCGCACGGAAGCTGATGGGCGCCGGATCGGCGTCCGCGGGGCCCTGAGCCGGGCCGACATCGACCGGGTCCTGACCACCTCGGTCCACGGCCACGCGCGCCCGCAGGCTCAGGCCGACGTGGGTCCGAGCTGGTCACGCCGCCGGGTGAGGTAGGCGACCTCGGCGGTGTTGCCGGCGAGCTCGATGGCCCGGTCGTACGCAGCGCGGGCCTCCCCCGAGCGGCCGAGCCGGCGCAGCAGGTCCGCGCGGGTGGCGTGGAAGGCGTGGTAGCCGCCGAGGTCCAGCCCGTCGACCAGGTGCAGCGCCACCTCGGGCCCGTCCAGCTCGGCGATCGCGACGGCGCGGTTGAGCGCCACGACCGGTGACGGGTCGATGCGGGTGAGCTGGTCGTAGAGGGCGGCGACCTGGGACCAGTCGGTGTCGCGTACGTCGCCCACGGAGGTGTGCACCGCGTTGATGGCGGCCAGGATCTGGTAGCGCCCGGCGGATCCCTGACCGGCGGAGACAGCGGCGATCCGCTCCCGGACCAGCGCGTGCCCCTCGGCGATCAGCGCGCGATCCCAGGCACCGCGGTCCTGCTCCCCGAGCGTGACCAGCTCGCCGGAGGGCGACACCCGTGCCGGCCGGCGGGCCTCGATGAGCAGCATCAGCGCCAGCAGCCCGGCCGCCTCGCCGTCGGACGGCATGAGCGTGTGCACCAGCCGGGTCAGCCGGATCGCCTCGAGGGTGAGGTCGCTGCGCACGGCCTCCTTCTCGGGGTCCGAGGTGAGGTACCCCTCGTTGAAGACCAGGAAGAGGACCGCCAGCACGCCGGAGACCCGGGCGGGGAGGTCCTCGGCGGACGGCACCCGGTAGGGGATCCTCGCCGCCTTGATCTTGCCCTTCGCGCGGGTGATCCGCTGCCCGACGGTGGTCTCCTGCACCAGGAAGGCGTGCGCGATCTCGGGCACGGTGAGCCCGCCGACCATGCGCAGCGTCAACGCGATCCGGGCCTCCATCGCCAGGGCCGGGTGGCAGCAGGTGAACAGCAGCCGGAGCCGGTCGTCCTCGATCGCGCCGGTTGGTGCGGGCGGCGTGTCGTCGTACAGCATCTGGGCCTCCTTCTGCTTGTCGTCCCGACGGGACTCCCGCCGCAGCCGGTCGATCGCTCGCCGGTTCGCGGTGGTGGTGATCCAGGCGCCGGGATTGGGAGGTACGCCGTCGGCGGGCCACCGCTCGACGGCCACCGCGAACGCCTCGGCTGCCATCTCCTCGGCGATGTCCAGGTCACCGAAGCGCCGGGTCAGCGAGGCGACCACCCGGGCCCACTCCTCGCGGTGGACCCGGGTGATCGCGTCGGCGACGACCGTCACGCGACCGCGAGCGGACGGATCCGGACCTGGCCCCCGCAGGCCTTCGTGCAGACCCGCATCACGTGGCGCATCATCTCTGTCTCCTCCGGTCTGGTGGGCCCGTCCGGCCCGCCCCTCACCCCTGCTACGAACGTCCCGGGGCCGATCCGACACCCGGAGGACGATCTTCCCGCGGCGTACGTCGGAGCGCCCGGGAGCTTCGCCACCAAGATATGCCGGTGGCTCGGGCCACCGCCGGAGCAGCGCGGTCAGGTCGCACGTCCGTGCGCGCGCGCCCGGATGGCACCCACGAACGGCCCCATGCGGGCTACAGACAGCGGCCCACCCGGGGTGGACCATGGTCTCTTCAGGTTGGCCCGGACCCCGCCGACGGCACAGACGTTGGAACGAGGGGTCTCCGTGAGCATCGACTCTTGCCCGCCATCTGAACCGGCCCCTCTGCCGACCACCGCTACCGCCGACCGGGCCGTCACAGGTCACGAGTCCTGCTGAGCGCTTTCTCGAGAACCGACCGTGGCTCCCCTCCCACCCGAGCCACGTCGGGACACCTGGCCCCACCCCACGCGGGCCAGGTGGGTCGGAGCGGTCCCAGCCTCTCGGGCCGGGACCGCTTCCGATCTTCTCGAGTGAAGCGACCGGAGCGTGCAGGAGATCCCTGACCTGGCGGCGGACCCTTCGGGGTCGCCGAGGGGGCGTGACAAAGCGGCGAACTCTGCCCTGTCTTCCCAAGGCGGAGATCGTCACTACCCCTGTCCGGTCAACGTACGCCCGCAGCGGGACCAGACGGGGGAAAGGACCTCTTTCGTGGGAGATGTCCAGACAGCTACCGGTCTGTGGCTGATCCCCCGTGCCGGGGTCCTCGACGCTGTTCGACCGCTGGCTCAGCCCGGCCCGGATCCGGGTCGGCCAGCACGTCGCGCCAGGAGTGCCGCGGGGCGTAGCCGAGGAGCTCGCGAGCCTTGTCGATGGCGTAGAAGGTCTCGTCGCGGCCCATCTCCCGCCGCACCTCCACCGTGTCGTAGAACCGGTCCCGGACCTCCTGGGTCGTCGCCGCCACGGACATGTCGGCGTTGGCCACGTTGAAGACCTCGTAGCCCAGCCCGTCGGTGTCCAGGCAGCGCTGCACCATCTGCCCGAGGTCGCGGGCGTCGATGTAGGCGAACAGGTTGCGGCGCCGCAGCGTCGGGTCCGCGAGGAAGGGCGGGAACATCTCGGCGTACTCGTGCGGCTCGATGACGTTGTTGATCCGCAGGCCGTAGACGTCCCCGCCGGTGCGGGCCTGGAACGAGCGCGCGGTCACCTCACCGGCCACCTTGGACATCGCGTAGGCATCCTCGGGGACCGTCGGGTGCTCCTCGTCGACCGGGACGTAGAGCGGACGTCGCTCGCCCTGGCCGAAGCAGACGCCGTACGTCGTCTCCGAGGACGCGAACACGACCTTGCGCACCCCCAACCGGGTCGCGGCCTCGAGCACGTTGTAGGTGCTCAGCACGTTCGTCGCGTACGTCGCCGCGTCCGACGCCAGCAGGATCCGCGGCACCGCGGCGAAGTGCACGACGGCGTCGTAGGACGGCTTCTCCGGCAGGTCCAGCTCCTCGAAGCTCGCCAGACCGGCCAACGCCGAGTAGGTCTCACCGGCATCGGTGAGGTCGACCCGCAGGTCGGCCACCCCCGGGTGCCCCAGCGGGACGAGGTCGGCGTTGGTGACGTGGTGGCCCTGCTCGGCGAGGTAGGGCGCGACGTGCCGGCCGGCCTTGCCGCTGCCGCCGGTGAAGAAGATGCGCATCACCCTCCTTACCCGTGATCCCGGTGGTCAGTCCTGCCGCACCGACCCGCCGGCACGGCCCAGGACGTCCAGGTCGCGCACCGCGTAGCGGTGGTGCTCCCACTCCTCCTCGAGGATCGTGTGCAGGCAGGAGAGGACCGTCTCCTGGTGTGCGGGGTCGTGCGGGTTCGGACGTCCGGACCCCAGCAGCTCGGGCGACACCGTCGCGAGGAAGTCCCGCACCATGGCGACGCGTCCCGCCCGGGCCTCGAGCACCTCGCCGTACGACGGGTCGACCGTCGTGCCGGTCGACCGGTCGACACCGTCCTCGTCGGTGGCGGCGTCGAGCAGGCCGAGGGGGTGGAACGGCTGCTCGATCGCCAGGATCGCCCGACCCAGCCACATGTCCGTGGCAAGGACGAGGTGCCGGAGGGTCTGCGCGAACGACCATTCCCCACCGACCGAGACGTCGACGGCGCCGGCCGGCAGGGCCGCGACGCGCTCGAGCGTGGCCGTCCAGGTGCGCTCCAGGGCGACCCAGGCCTCACGCAGCCCCTCCGGATCGCCGGAGCGCCGGTCGGCGCGCCCGGGAAAGCGGCGATTGAGCTCGGCCTCGACGAATGGGATCACGTCGACGCCGTTGACGTGCAGGGACCCCTCGCCGTCGAACAGCCACGGCGCGTCGACCTCCAGCTCCTGCACCTCGACCCCGCGCATCACGACGCCGGACAGGTCTGCCCCGACGAACCGGGCGCCCCGCAGGTCCGTGTCGACGAACTCTGCGCCCCGCAGCTCGTCGGACCGAGTGAAGGTTGCCATGTCTCTCCTCCTTGTCCAGCGCCTACGCGCCTCACCGTCGGTTGTCGGGTGTCGGCCCTGACTGCTCAGTCCACGGCGAGCAGCACGCAGCAGACCGCCAGGAGGGCCGTGACGACGCCGGCTCCCCAACGCTCGAGTGGATGGCGACCACGTGCGTTGCCGAGCGTGTTCAGCGCGAAGAGGACGGCCATGCCCCACAGGACGGCCGTCAGCACGTCGACGGTGACCGGCCCCCGACCGACGACCGCGACGGACGCGAGCACGACCCAGGAGGCGGCGAGCAGCACCAGCACCGCGACGCCGCTGCCGAGCCGGTAGCCCGTCGGCAGCGCGCCGTGGGAGACCACCCGCCCGCCGTACGCCGCCGCGCCCCACGGCGCTCCGACGGCGAGTCCCAGCTGGAAGGCTGCAGCCAGCGCCAGCAGCGCCACGGCGAGCAGGGCGATCACCTCGATGTCCACGGACAGGATGCTGTCACGTGGCACGCGCCGAGGGCCCGCGACGCGACGGCCCCGCCCCGGCGTGCCGCCGTCGGCTCAGCTGGTGACGTCCTTGGCGGCGAAGCGTGCCCACGCGGCGAGCCAGAACACGATCGTGTATGCGGCGGCGACGTACAGGCCCTGCTGGACTCCGCCCAGGGCGACCGGGTCCCGGAAGAGGTCGCCGAACGCCAGCCAGTGGTGGGTGATCAGGAAGGGGTGGATCCAGGCGATCTGCGGGATCGTGTCCAGGATGAAGCTGGCGGTGCTGAAGATGACGACCGCGATCATCGCGCCGATCGGCTGCTCGGTCAGGGTGGAGACGAACAGCCCCACCGCCCCCAGGGACGCGAAGCACAGGCCGAGGTAGACCGACGCCAGCAGCACCCTGAGCAGGCCGTCGGCGAACCCGATCTGCGACCCCGACAGCAGCGTCATGCTGCCGCCGCCGAACAGCGCCAGCCCCAGCAGCACCCCGGTCAGCGTCACCGTCAGGGTCGCCGCCAGGGCGAAGACCACGATCGCGAGGTACTTCACGGCCAGCAGGCGGGCGCGCTGGACCGGCACCGTCAGCAGGTAGCGGAGGGTGCCGATGTTGGCCTCGCCGGCCACCGAGTCACCCGAGATCGCGGCCACGGCCAGGGGCAGGAACAGCCCGAGCTCGATGGTGAGGGAGGCCAGTGCCACGAACAGGCCGTTCTCGGTGATGGAGCTGAAGAAGTCGGGTCCCCCGCCGTCGTTCCCGGGCGAGGAGACCTTCACCGCGACCGAGATCAGCACCGGCACCGCGGCGAGCACCAGCAGGCCTGCCTGGTTGCGGCGCCGCAGGAAGATCAGCCTGAGCTCGGAGCGCAGGAACCGGGTCGACACCCCCCGGGGACCGACGTACGTCGACCACGTCAGCTGCTGACATCGAAGCCCTCCCCCGTCAACGACACGAACACGTCCTCCAAGGAGGGGCTGGCGACCCGGAACCCGACGACCGGCACGCCCTGGTGGACACAGGCGACGACGATCTTCTCCGGTGCGATCCGTCCGAGCGTCCCGGTGGCCGAAGCGTGGTGGGTGCGGACGTCGGTGAGCCCCAGCTCCCGCATGATGCGCGCAGCCTCCTGCGGCTGGTCGGTGTCCACGACCGCCTCGGGCTCGGCGCCGGTCCGCAGCTCCGCGGCCGTGCCCTGCGCCACCAGCTTCCCGACGTGCATGACCCCGATGTGCGTGCACATCTGCTCGACCTCGGACAGCAGGTGGCTGGACACGAGCACGGTCGTGCCCTCGTCGGAGAGCGACCCGACCAGGGACCTCACCTCCCGCGTGCCCTGGGGGTCGAGGCCGTTGGTCGGCTCGTCGAGCACGAGGAGGTCACGACGGCGCAGCAGGGCACTGGCGATGGCGAGCCGCTGACGCATGCCGAGCGAGTACGCGCGGTAGCGCTTGCCGGCCGCGGCCAGCAGGCCCACCCGGTCCAGGGCGGCGTCGATCCGCGCGCGCGCCGTCCGGGCGTCGGTCGTGCGGTCGGCGGCGTCGAGCCGGGCGAGGTTCTCCCGTCCCGACAGGTACGGGTGGAACGCCGGGCCCTCGACCAGGGCGCCGACGCGGCTCAGCACCTCCGAGGCCCGGGCCGGGATCGGTTGCCCGAGGAGCTCGACCTCACCGGCGGTGGGGGTGACCAGACCGAGGAGCATCCGGATGGTGGTGGTCTTGCCCGAACCGTTCGGCCCCAGGAACCCGTAGACCGCCCCCGCCGGGACGAGCAGGTCGAGGGAGTCCACCGCCACCTGGTGCTTGAACCGCTTGGTCAGCCCGGAGGTGGCGACGGCCGCCGCGCCGCCCATCAACGACCCAGCGCCGAGTACAGGGCCTCCGGCGCGACCGCGCCGACCACCACCCGGCCGTCGTCGGTCAGGAGGGCCGAGAACAGCGTCCCCTTCAGGAGGTGCCCCGATCCCCACGACCCGCTGACGGTGGGCAGCGCCTGGAGCACCCCCTGCATCGAGCCGGACCCCGAGGTGGCTCCCGCGGGCACCCGGGCGACGACCACGGAGGTCCAGCCGGTCCCCACCACCCGGGGTCGGGCGCCGGCGGCGAGCGAGGGGGAGGCGGGGTTCTTGCCCGACGGGGTGCCCTGCGCGCTGCCGGACTCGGTGACCTTGGTGCCCGGCGGCGGGTTGAACCGGAACACCGAGGCGGCCGGCGTCGTCGGGTCGAAGGAGGTGAAGCCCACCTCGAAGGCCGGCTTGAAGACGTTCTTGGCGAACACCTGCACGCGGGTCGGGACGTGCGTCCTGCCGTCGATGGCGATGCGCACCGAGTCGACGAGCGTGCCGGTGTCCCGTGGCTGGAGCACGAGCTCGTACGCCGACCGGCCGGCCACCACCGCCGTACCGTCGGTGCTGACCCGGGTGGACGGCGAGATCGCCTTCAGGGCGGTGTCGGCCGCCTGCTGCGGCGTGACCGGCGACCCCGAGCCGACGGTGCCGGGCGCGTCGGTCGTGGACGGTTCGACCGTGCGGTGGGTGGCGCTCTTGTCGGCGCTCGACCAGGACCACAGGTCGGGACCGCTGCGGACCAGGTCCGACTCCCCCAGCGACCCCAGCAGCGCCAGCCGGATCCGGTTCGGTCCGGCGTACCACAGGCGCAAGGTGTGCGATCCGGCGACGAGCGAGGTCAGGTCCGAGCTGCCGCTGCCGCCGACCCCGGGGAGGCTGGGGAGGCCGAGGTTGCTGTTCTGCACGACGGTGCCGGACAGCCCGTCGAGCCGCGCGCTCTGGACGTCGACGAGGAGCTGCGAGGCGCTGCGGTGCGGGAGTCCGTCCCGGGCGCTGGCGGTGATTGCTCCGACCAGGGAGCCGCCGGTGGCGAGGAGGACGGCGGCCACGACGGGCGCGGTCCAGCGCAGGGTGGGGCGGTGCTCGAACAGGCTCATGGGCACAGCCTGCCGCAGGCTCGCTGTGAGATCGCTGAGAACCTGTGCGCCCGCTCAGCAGGGCGTGCCACGCTGGGGCCATGCGGCTCCTGGTGGTCGAGGACGAGGTGCGGCTGACCCGCGCGCTTCGCCGCGGCCTGGAGGCGGACGGCTTCGTGGTGGAGGTGGCGTTCGACGGAGCGTCCGGGCTCGAGACCGCCCGGCACGGTGACTTCGACGCGGTCGTGCTCGACGTGATGCTGCCGCACCTGTCCGGGTACGACGTGGTGCGCACGCTCCGCGCGGAGGACAACTGGGTGCCGGTGCTGATGCTCTCGGCCAAGAAGGGCGAGCACGACCAGGCCGACGGTCTCGACTGCGGCGCCGACGACTACCTGACCAAGCCGTTCTCCTACGTCGTGCTCCTCGCGCGGCTCCGCGCCCTGCTGCGCCGGTCCCACGAACCGCGGCCGGTCGTCCTCAGCGCCGGAGACGTGCGGCTGGACCCGGCGACCCGGCACGTCAGCGTGGCGGACGAGCACGTGGCGCTGACCCCGCGTGAGTACGGCCTCCTCGAGTACCTGCTCCGCCGTCCGGGTCGGGTCGTCACCAAGGTCGAAATCCTCGACCACGTCTGGGACGCCGCCGCGGACGTGAACCCGAACGCGGTGGAGGTCTACGTCGGCTACCTGCGCCGCAAGCTCGGCCGACGCCTCGTCGAGACGGTGCGCGGCGTCGGGTACCGCTTGGAACAATGACGGCCGCGTGGCAACGGCTCGGGCTGCGTGCGCGCCTGCTGCTCGTCGGCGTCCTCGGTGTGGCACTCGCCCTCGCCATCGGCAGCGTCGCGCTGTACACCGTGCTCACCCTCGTCAGCTTCCGGACCCTGGACGACTCCGGGAGGGCGACCGCCGCGGACGTCGCGACGCTCGTCGAGCAGGGGCGGCTGCCCGATCCCCTCCCCGTCACCGGCAACCAGATCGTCCAGGTCGTCGACGGCAGGGACCGGGTGGTCAGCGCGTCCGTGAACGCCGACCGGCTGACGGCGCTGCTCCAGCCCGGAGAGCTCGACCGGGCCCTGGCCGGGCAGCGGATCGACGTACCGGGGTCGCGGGTGGGCCTGGACTCACCGCTGCGGGTGCTCGCGGTCCCGGCCGGGTCGGGTACGACGCGGAGCACCGTCGTGGTCGCCCAGCAGTTCGACGCGATCGAGCACAGCCAGCACATCCTCAGGCTCACGCTGCTCGCGACCTACCCCGTCCTGCTGGCCACGCTGGCGCTGATCGCCTGGCGGATCATGGACGCTGCGCTGCGCCCCGTCGAGGTCCTGCGCTCCACGGCCGACCGGATCTCGGGGACCGGGGAGGATCTCCGGCTGCCCGTCCCGGTCGCCCGCGACGAGATCCAGGCGCTGGCCACCACCTTGAACTCCATGCTGGACCGGCTCTCGGCGTCCAGGGCCCGCCAGCGATCGTTCGTCGCCGACGCCGCGCACGAGCTGCGCAGCCCGCTCACCTCGATGCGGGCCCAGCTCGAGATCGCCGACCGCCTGGGCGAGGGCACCGGGTCCACGCCCGACCTGCAGGCGGAGGTCCTCCGGATGACGGCCCTCGTGGAGGACCTGCTCACCCTCGCCCGGTTCGACGCCGGGACGTCCCCGCCCGATCCGACGGACAGCGCCGATCTCCGGCCGATCGTGACCGACGCCGTCCGCCGGTACGACGGGGCACGGGTGCCGGTCGTCGCGGAGCTGACGAGCTCGCACCCCGTGCGAGGTCGTCCCCAGGATCTCCACCGGGTGCTCACGAACCTGCTGGACAACGCGGTCCGGCACGCCGCCTCGGTCGTCGAGGTCTCCGTCGCGACGGACGCGGGCCACGTCGTGCTCACCGTGTCGGACGACGGACCCGGAATCCCGGAGCAGGACCGTGAGCGCGCCTTCGAGCGGTTCACCCGCTTCGACACCGCACGGGACCGGGAAGGTGGCGGAAGCGGGCTCGGGCTCGCCATCGTCCGGGAGCTCGTCGAGGGCCTCGGCGGGCAGGTGCACCTCGGGCGGTCCAGGACGGGCGGCCTCGCGGCGTGCGTCCGCCTTCCCCTGCCGGACTAGCGCCGGCCTGCCGTGGAGTCAGCTCGCGGTGGCGGCGGACTTCACTTCCTCGGCACTGCCCGGATCCACCTTCTGCTTGGTGACGTTGTCGGCCCGGGCCAGGCTCTTCTCCACCTCCGTCACCCAGATCTCCTCGAACATCGCCACGATGCCCGAGCTGTTGAGCGGCAGCGTGTCCTCGATGTCCGCCCGGATCGCCGCCTTCTCGCCGTGGGACAGCAGCCCGCCGGCTCCGAGCCCGAGACCGGCGCCGACCGCGGTGCTGGCCAGCAGGCTGGGCGGGAAGATGAGGCCGACGACCGCGCCGCCGACCGCTCCCCAGGCGGCGCCCTTCGCGGCCGTGTGGAAGTCGTCGTCGACGTGGATCTTGCCGTTGCGGCGGCGGCTGACCAGGACGAGCCCGTCGACCTTGATCACGTCGTCGGCCGCGAGCAGCTTGAGGGCGTCCCAGTCCGCCCGCGCCGCGTCCGGGTCCTCGTAGGCGGCGATGTAGAGGTCGACGGGGGCTTCGTTGCCAGATGCCATGAACTTCTCCTTTGTCTGCGGCCTGCTTCGGGCGCTGCCTCGCGCGCAGACAGCCGGATGAGCATCAGCGATCGAGATCACTCTCGATCAGCGCCGGCGCTCGCGAATCCCCCACGACGGATGGCGTGCGGGAGCGAGCCGCTGCGTCCTCGGCACCGTCCCGAGCAACCAGGTCCTCCCGGACGTGTCGAAACCGTGCCCGCCCGTTCGTCGAAGGGGTAGGAGCGGGTCACACCGGGTGGCCCGCCGAGGAGACGGAGCTCGAGATGTCCACCAGCACGCAGACCCCCACCCGCACCACCTCCGACGCCCCGACGCCGCCCGCCGAGCGGCGGCCGGTGTGGAAGCACGGAGTCGCCGCCGCCGTCGCGGCCGCGGCCGCCACGACCGTGCTCGCGGCCATCGCCTCGGCCGCCGGCGTCTCGTTCGCGGACAGCACGGGAGCGAGCATCCCGATCGCCGGCTTCACGCAGCTGACGTTGCTGTTCTCGCTCGTCGGCGTCGGCCTGGCCGCCGTCCTGGCCCGCAAGGCGCGCCGGCCGCGGGCCACGTTCGTGCGGACGGCGGTCGCCCTGACCGCACTGTCCTTCGTCCCGGACCTCACGTTCGGGTTCGACGCCGCCTCCGCGGCCACGCTGATCGCGCTGCACACCGTCGCAGCGGCGATCGTGGTGCCGACCTTGGCCGGCCGGCTCGCCCGCGGCCCTCGTACCCGGGTGTGACCCCGCTGGTCGCCGTCCGGGCGGGTGGAGCTGCCTAGAATCGCAGAACACCCACCGGACGGCGCGATGGCAACCTGGTTCGACGACGGATCACCTGAGATCCCGGGAGGGGTCGTCGGGTCCGTGGAGCGCGTGCTCGTGGTCGGTGCCGGCATCGCCGGGCTCACGGTCGCCAACGCGTTGGCCCACGCTGCAGTGGACTGCGTGGTGCTCGAGGCCCGGCGACGGGTCGGCGGGCGGTTGCACACGGCGGACCTGGCCGGCTCACGGGTGGACCTCGGCGGCTCGTGGATCCACCACCCGGTCGGCAACCCGCTGCGCCGCTTCGCCGAGTCCGTCGGCCTCGGGTGCAGGCCCGCCGACCCGCTCCCGAGCCTGTCCGGGTTCGACTGCCCGACCGAACGCCGGCTGTCGCGCGCGGAGGTCGAGGCGGGCATGATCGCCGAGCTCGACGGCTTCACCGAGGCGCTCGACGGGCTGCGCGCGCGGCTGGGACCGGCCGCCTCGGCTGCCGACGGCATCGAGGCCTACCTCGCCGCGACCGGCCTCACGGCCGAGCCGCTGCGACGGGCCCGGCAAGGGCTCCGCGCGAGTGTCGAGGCGGACGCGGCTGGCGCCGCCGAGCACCAGTCGCTGGAGTGGCTCTGGACGCAGGAGGAGTACGGCGGTGACTACTTCGGGGACGTGCCCGAGGACGGGTACGGCGCCGTGGTCGACGCCATGGCGGCCGGGCTGGACGTGCGCCACGACTGGCCGGTGGCCCGGGTGGACCTCACGGAGGGAGGCGTGGCCGTCACGTCGGAGTCGGGGACGACGGAGGCCGGCTCGCACGTCGTGGTCACGGTCCCCCCTGGGTGCGCTGAAGAACGACGTGCCGAGGTTCGTGCCACCGCTTCCGCCCGAGCGGACCGGGGCCGTGCACCGGCTGGGCTTCGGGCGGTACGAGAAGGTCGCGCTCGCGTTCGACGAGGCCTTCTGGCGCCGGGCCGGGTGGTCCCACCTGGTGCTGTTCCCGCCCGAGGCGACCGAGCCCGCTGCGTGGGTGTTCGACCTCGACGCGTTCGGTGCGGGGCCGGTGCTGGTGTGCCACACGTTCCACTCCGCCACCGGTCACCTGGCCGGGGCCCCGCCCGCCGCCGCGGCCAGCCGGGTGACGGACATGCTGTCGGCGGCGCTGGGCGCACCGTGCCCCGAGCCGGTCGCGGTCGCGGTGACCGGCTGGGCGGAGGACCCCTACACGTCAGGTGCCTACACCCACGTGCCCCCCGGCTCCTCCAACGCCGACCCGGACCTGCTCGGGACACCCGTCGCGGGCCGCCTGCTCTTCGCGGGCGAGCACACGCAGAGCGCGCGTCTCGGCTATGCCGACGGTGCCATGACGAGCGGAGTCCGCGAGGCCAAGCGGCTGCTGGGCACCTCGACGGTGGCGCTGGGCCGGCTCACCGACCGCGCCTGAGCCCCGCTGGCCCCGGGCTCCGAGCGGTCAGGTGCGCGCGTACGTCGCGTCGTCGGTGATGTCCGAGCGGCTGTAGTCCGTGATCGCCGCACATGCCGCGAGCGTGATCACCGCTGCGACCGCGATGTAGGCCGCCACGGCGTACCCGGTGCCGAACTGGTGGATCAGGAACGTCGCGATGAGGGCAGCAGGGCCCCCGGCCACCACCGAGGCCAGCTGGTAGCCCAGACCGGCCCCGCCGTAGCGCAGCGACGTCGGGAAGCTCTCCGCGATCAGCGCACCCTGAGGTCCGTACTGCATGGCGTGCGGGACGAGGCCGAGGGCCAGCGCCAGGAAGACCACCCATCCGACACCGCTGTCGAGCATGGCGAAGTACACGAACCCCCACACCCCCATGATCGCCGCACCGGTCATGTAGACGCGCTTGCGGCCGACCACGTCGGACAGGTGGCCGAAGAAGGGCAGCAGCACGAACTCGATCGCCGCCGCGACCAAGGTCCCGACGAGGACGAAGTCGTTGCTGTACCCGTGCTGGTCGTCGGTCAGGTAGGCCAGCACGAACGCGGTCACCACGTAGAACGGCATCTGCTCCGACATGCGGAGCAGGGCCGAGAGGACGATCTCCTTCGGGTGCCTCTTGATGACCTCGAGGACGGGCGCCTTCTGGACCGCCTTCTCCTCGACGAGCTTGGCGAACATCGGCGTCTCCAGGATCTGGAGCCTGATGTAGAGGCCGACCGCCACCAGCACGAGGCTGCACAGGAACGGGATCCGCCAGCCCCAGGACACGAAGGCGGTCTCGCTCGTGCCCGTGCTGACCAGGGTCAGGAAGCCGGTGCCGAGGATCAGCCCGCTGGCGACGCCCAGCTGCGGCCAGCTGCCCATCAGGCCGCGTCGCCTCTGGTCGCCCCACTCCATCGAGAGCAGCACCGAGCCGCTCCACTCCCCTCCGACCGCGATCCCCTGCACCACTCGCAGCAGGACGAGCACCAGCGGCGCGGCGACGCCCCACGTGGCGGCCCCGGGAAGGAAGCCGATCAGCGTGGTCGACAGCCCCATGAGCACCAGGGTGATGATCAGCGTCGCCTTGCGTCCGATCCGATCGCCCCAGTGACCGAAGATCGCGGCGCCGATCGGTCGGGCCGCGAAACCGACGAAGTAGGTGGCGAAGGACTCCAGCGTGCCGACGTAGTGCGACGAGCTCGGGAAGAACACCTCGGGGAACACCAGCGCCGCCGCCGTGCCGTAGAGGAAGTAGTCGTACCACTCGATGGTGGTGCCGACGGTGCTGGCCAGCGCGGCCTTGCGGACCTGACGTCCGCGCTCCGCGGTCTGTGCCGCGTCCTGGGCTCCGGCGGCCTGGTTCGGGTCGAGGGTCATCTCAGCCTCCCGCGTCCGAGGTACGTGTAGTCCCCACCGATACGGCCCACGTACCCAGGACGTGTGACCTCAATCACCCGTCGGGCGCCGCGTCGTCCTCGCTTCGGACGAGGCCGTGGGGGTGACCGGGACCGGCACGCCGAGCGGCTCCGCGGTTCTCGGTGTCCTCGACGAGCTGCTGCGCGACGAGCCGGAGCTTGACGTTCTCCGTGGACGACGCCCTGCGCAGGTAGGCGAACGCCCGGTCCTCCGTGACGCCGAAGCGCTCCATCACGATCCCGATGGCCTGACCGATCACCTTCCGCGTCCTCAGCGCCTGGTTCAGGTTGTCTATCTCGCGCACCTTGCCGAGCGCGATCGCGGCATGCGTGGCGAACAGCTCGGCGGTGTCCACGGTGTCCTCGTCCAAGGTGTCCCGCGTGGTGGAGTACATGTTGAGACCCGCCAGCGTCCGGTCGTCGAAGTACAGCTGGAGTGCGAGCTGCGAGCGAAGCCCGCGTGTCACCGCCTCCTGGATGAAGCGCGGCCACCGTTGCTCGTGGCGGGCGTGCTCCACCAGCGTCGTCTGCTCGTGCGTCATGGAGTAGAGACACGGCCCCTCCCCGAGGTCGTACTGGAGCTGGTCCAGCTCCCAGACGAACTCGTCCGTCGCCGCGCGCGTCTCGACCTTGCCGTCCCGGTGGGCGACCGAGATCCCCACGTGGTCGATCCCCTCGAGGGACAGGCGCGCGGTGTGCACGATCGACTCCAGCGTGTCGTCGACACCGTCCTGCGAGCTGATCGCCACAGCCGCCTCGGCCAGCGAGCCGGCGACGTCGCGGTCGGGCATCGTGTGCCTCATTTCGGTCGCCCGTGGCCCCACACGCGTCGCACGTGGACCGCGAGGCATCCGGTGTCGCCGAGGCGGGATCTCGGGCCCCGGATCGCCGTCCAGCCTACGCTTAGCGTCCTCCCGCAGCACCGGTCCGAACGGTTGAGTTCGGCTCGCCGGGGAGTAGGTTCGACAGCGTCAGGACCCGGTCCCCCGGGCTCGCGGCGTCCACGCTGAAGAAGCCGGCGCGACGCCTCCCACTCTTGCTGCAACCTCCCGGCAAGACCATGAGCGGTCGACATCCCGACCGCGTGCCACACGGCGTGGTGGTCTCCATCGTGACCCAGCAGACGGTTCCCCCGGCCGCACGTCCCTCCCCCCTCGGACGACGGGCACGCGTGCGCGCGCCGCCTCCGCGACGCACGCACCCAGGCACTCCTCGAGCGGGCCGCCGGGGCCCGGCCCGGGCGACGCCGGCAGCTGCTGGAGCAGGTGGTCCTCCTCAACCAGGAGGTCGCCCGTGCCGTCGCGGGTCGGTACCGGTCCAGGGGCGTCTCCGACGACGACCTCTGCCAGGTGGCGTGCCTGGCCCTGGTCAAGGCCGCGCACAGGTTCGACCCGTTCGCCGGCCACGACTTCCTCTCGTTCGCCGTGCCCACGATGCGCGGCGAGGTGCAGCACTACTTCCGTGACCACGGCTGGATGGTCCGGCCGAGCCGTCGCATCCAGGAGCTCCAGTCCCGGATCAACGCGGCCGAGGACGAGCTGACCTCCGCCCTCGGCCGCTCGCCGCGGCCGTCGGACATCGCCCGCCACCTCGGTGAGGACGTCCGGGCCGTCCAGGAGGCGCTCGCCCCCGACGGCTGCTTCACCCCGACGTCGCTCGACCGCCCGATCGACCGCGAGCACGGCACCGGGAGCCTGAGCGAGCTGGTCGCCCAGCAGGACTCGAGCACCGACGCGGCCGAGGCCCGCGTCATGCTCGCCCCCGCGGTCCGACGGCTCAGCGAGCGGGACCGCCGGATCCTGATGCTGCGGTTCTTCCGCGGGTGGACGCAGGAAGAGATCGGGCAGGAGCTCGGGGTCACCCAGATGCAGGTCTCCCGGCTGCTCAGCGGCATCCTGTCCGACCTGCGCGGGCAGCTGGGGGTGGGACCCGGAGGTGACCCCCGCGACCGGGACGACAGCGATCGTGCACCTCGTTTGTCGGTCCTGCCATCGGGTACGTCGGCCGAGGAACGACCTGGGGAAGGCTCCTAGGAGGTAGGCATGTCGGACACAAGCCACGCCGCGAGCGGCGACGAGAGCGTCCTGGACGGTCTGGACGCCTCGGCCATGAGCTCCCTGTACTGGTACCTCGCCGTGCTCGCCTGCATCGGGGGGTTCCTCTTCGGCTACGACACCGCGGTCATCGGGTCGGTCCTGGACTTCATCCCCTACCAGCTCTCCCCGTTCTGGACCGGGTACCTCGTCGCGGGTGCCTCCCTCGGGGCCGGGGTCGGAGCCCTGGCCGCCGGCCCACTGACGGACCGGTTCGGCCGCAAGTCCCTGCTGATGGCCGACGCCTCCGTCTACGCGATCGGCGCGCTGCTGTCCGCATTCACCGTGAGCGCGGCGATGCTGATCGCCTCCCGCACCCTGATCGGGCTGGCGGTGGGAGCCGACTCCGCCATCGCCACCGCCTACATCGCGGAGTTCGCCCCGAAGGGACGCCGCGGCCAGCTGTCGATCATCCAGCAGTGGATGATCACCGTCGGCATCCTGGTGTCCTACCTCCTGGCCCTGCTGGTCTTCGTGCTCGCCCCGGGCTCGGCGAAGAACGTGGACTGGAGGGTGATCCTCGGCATCGGGGCGATCCCTGCGATCGTGGCGGTCCTCCTGCGGGCGCGGATGCCGGAGTCCCCGCGCTGGCTCATCCACCAAGGGCGGTACGCCGACACCAGCGCCGCGCTGGGCAAGCTCGGGGTGGACGTCTCCGAGGACGAGGTACGACGGACCGCTGATCGCATCAAGGCGGCCGACGAGGACCGGCCCGGCGGGAGTCGTCACGTGTGGACCCCGGGGGTCAAGCGGGCCCTCGTCATCGTGTCGGTCTTCTTCGTCTTCCAGCAGATCACCGGCATCAACGTGCCCTTCTACTACGGGCCGCAGCTCCTCGGCGGGCTGTTCAAGAACCCCGGGGACACGGCGGTGCACGCGGCCGTCGCGGGCCTGGTCTCCGCCGCGATCCTCGGCCTGGTGAACGTGATCGCCACCTACCTCGGGTTCCGCTTCATCGACCGCGCCGGCCGGCGCGCGCTCGCCCTGCTGGGCTACGCGGGCATGGCGGTGTTCATGCTCGTCGCAGCAGCGGGCGTCGCCTGGCTGACCGGCACCCCGAAGATCGTGGTGGTCATGGTCGGGTTCTCGATCTTCATCGCCTCGTTCGCGATGGGCGTGGGCGGCACCGGCTGGCTGCTGCAGGGCGAGGTCTTCCCGACCGCCGTGCGCGGGCGGGCGGCCGCGAACTGTGCCGCGGTGAACTGGATCGCGAACTTCGCGATCATCCAGGCCTTCCCCTCGCTGCAGGCCGCGTTCGGGCTGCCCTCGGTGATGGTGCTGCTCGCGGTGCTGAGCGTCCTGGCCTTCGCGTTCGTCTTCCGGTTCCTCCCGGAGACGAAGGGTCTGTCGGTGGAGGAGGTCGTCGCGCTGTTCGACGAGCAGGCGAAGGGCGCACCGGCGCGACCGGCCCCGGCGGGGTGACCATTCCCCCGTCCCCGCGGGAAGGGGGAGAATGAGTCATGGCAGCCGGGCGGTGGGACGAGGTCGAGCGCAAGCTGGACGTGGACGAGGCGACGATGCTGCCCACCCTGACCGGCGTCGGAGGCGTGGCGACGACCGGTCAGCCCGTCGAGGTCCGGCTGGAGGCGACGTACTTCGACACCGCCGACCTGGACCTGACCCGCCACGGCGTGACGCTGCGCAGACGGATGGGTGGCGACGACGCCGGCTGGCACCTCAAGCTCCCGCAGGGCGAGGACACCCGCACCGAGGTCACCCGGCCCCTCGGCCGCGCCACCCGGACGGTGCCGAGGGACCTGGTGACCCCGGTGCGGGCGCTGGTCCGGGACCACCCGCTCCGGCCGGTGGCGCGGGTGAGCACCCGCCGCCGGGAGCAGGCCCTGCGCGACGAGGACGGCGTCGAGCTCGCCCAGGTGTGCGACGACCACGTGCACGCCGAACGGCTGCACGGCCAGCCGCTGGTGCAGGACTGGCGGGAGTGGGAGGTGGAGCTCGTCCACGGCGACCGCGCCCTGCTCGACGCCGTCGCCGAGCGCCTTCTCGCGGCGGGTGCCGCTCCGGCGTCCACGTCCTCGAAGCTCGCCCGGAGCCTCGGCGACGCGGTTCCGTCCACCCCTCGGCCGCCCACGCGCAAGCAGCTCGCCCGCGGCAGCGCCGCCCAGGTGCTGCTCGCCCACCTCGCCGAGCACGTCGCCGAGCTGCAACGCCAGGACCTCAGGCTGCGGGCGGACGAGCCCGGCTCGGTCCACCGGCTCCGCATCGCCGCCCGGCGGCTGCGCTCGGCGCTCAAGACCTACGGGCCGCTGTTCGAGCCCGGTGCGGTCGACCCGCTCGGTGAGGAGCTGCGCTGGCTGGGGCAGGCGTTGAGCGCGGCCCGCGACGCGCAGGTGCTGCGCGAACGTCTGCACCTCCTGGTGGCGGCCGAGCCCCCGGAGCTGGTCCTCGGTCCGGTGATGAACCGCATCGACGACGAGCTGCGGATCGCCGAGCGCGCCGGGCGCGAGCAGGCGCTCCGCGCCCTGGACGGCGAACGGTACTTCCGGCTGCTGGACTCCCTCGACGAGCTGCTGCGGGTCCCACCCCTGGCTCCGGGGGCGGACGCAGCCGCCCGGAAGGTGCTCCCCCGGCTGCTGCAACGGGACGCCCGCCGCCTGCGTCGCGCCGTCCGTGAGATCGACCGCACCGAGGACCCCGTGCGGCACGACGCCGCCCTCCACGAGGCCCGCAAGAAGGCCAAGCGCCTGCGGTACGCCGCCGAGTCGACCGTGCCCGTCTTCGGGAGGCGGGCCAAGAAGCTGGCCGCCTCGGCCAAGGAGGTCCAGCAGGCGCTGGGCGAGCACCAGGACACCGTGATGGCCCGTCGCACGCTCCGCGAGCACGCCGTGCGGGCGCACGCCAACGGGGAGAACGGGTTCACCTTCGGCCGGCTCCACGCCCTGGAGCAGGCGCGGGCCGCCGAGGCCGAGCGCGAGTTCGAGGACGCCTGGCGCGGCTTCCCCACCAAGAACCTGCGCCGATGGATCCGGGCGGGGTGAGCGACCCGCCTGCGCGCACCGCACCTCGGTGGGTGCCGCCCTGCCGCCGGCTCCGGTGACCGGGCATGATCCGGGGGTGGCCGACCAGGTGGAGCGCGACTGCCCCAAGCGCATGGTGTTCGGCCCCTGCGGCGGGGTGCGCGCTGACCATTCGTGCGAGGTGGACAGCCGACGCTGCCCCTTCACCGACCTGCAGGAGGCGCCGCCGTGGCGGGGACGGCGACCGGACGTCGACCCGCGCCCGGACGGCCACCTCCTCGGCGTCATCCGTGCCGGGCGACCGGCCGTGCTCACCGACCTCAGCCTGCCGCCGTACGACGCGGCGGCCGTGGCCCACCTGGCCGGCGCCCTGGCCGGTTCGTGCGACGCGGTGCTCGTCGGCGATCACCAGGACCAGCCGGACTTCTCCCCCGCCCTGCTGGCCGGCCTGCTGGGCTCCCTGGGGGTGGCCGCCTGGATCACCCTCACGTGCCGGGACCGCAACCGGGTGGTCCTCGAGCAGGAGCTGTCCAGCCTGCGGCACGTGGGCGTCGACGGAGTCCTCTGCGTCACCGGGGACGCGAGGGCGGCCGGGGTGCGGCCGGAGGTGACCCAGGTGTTCGACCTGGACGGGACCCGGCTGGCCGGCCTCGCGAGCGAGCACGGCCTGGCGGTGGCGGTCCCGGAGACCCCGACGGCCGCGCCGACCGCGCTGCGTCCCGGGCGGCTGGTCGAGAAGCAGCGGGCCGGTGCCCAGGTCGTCGTGCTCAACCACGTCCGGAGCGCCGCCGAGGTCGGCGACTTCGTGCGCCGCTCGCGTGAGCTCGGGCTGAGCATCCCGGTGCTGGCGGCGGTGACGGTGTACACCGACCCGACGTCCGCCCAGGCGCTGCGGGGCCTGCCGGGCCTCGAGCTCGACGAGCGTCGGATCCGCGCGGTGCTGGACGCGCCCGACCCGGAGGAGACCGGGATCGCCACCGCGGTCGAGGAGGCGGCGCAGCTGCTGGCCACGGGCCACGTGGCCGGCGTGAACATCTCGGGGCTCGGGTCGGGCCGGGGACTGCGACGGGCCGCCGAGGTCAAGGCGGAGGTGGGCCGCCGCGTGCGGGCCTCCGGCTAGGCCCCAGCAGCATGACGAGCGACGCAGTGGGCAGTTGAGGGCATGGAGCAGATGGTGCCGGACGGACCCATGGACGACGAGTTCTCGACCCTCCCTCGGTGGACCGCCGACGCGGTGGAGGCGCTCGGGCCCGAGCACGCGGTCCCCGCGGCATGTCGCGGCAGCGGCACGCCCGAGGCACTGCGGTGGCTGTGCCGGACCATGGCGTTGCGTGCAGGAGCCCGGCTGCTCGACTCGGGTGCCGGCGAGGGCGGCCCCGCCGAGCTGGCCGCCCGGGAGGTCGGCGTCTCGCCCACCCTCGTCGACCCGATGCCCGGGGCCTGCGCCGCGGCCCGGCGGATGTTCCACCGCCCCACCCTGGTCGCCGACGGCGGACGGCTGCCCTTCCGTGACGATGCGTTCGACGCGGCCTGGTCCATCGGCGTCCTGTGCACCGTGCCTGACAAGGGCCTCGTCCTCAGCGAGCTGCACCGCGTCGTCCGTCCCCGCGGCGCGGTCGGTCTGCTGGTCTTCGTGCGGACCGTCGACGTGCTCCCCGAGGTGCCCGAGGGCAACGACTTCCCCGACCGGGGCGAGCTCCGGAAGCTGGCGGAGGGTGCCCGGCTCAGCACCCTCGAGGAGGCCGCGCTCGCCGACTTCCCGGACCCGGACCCGGGCTGGCAGCAGCACGCCGACGCCGTCGAGGCCGCCATCGAGGCGGCGCACCACGACGACGACCGCTTCCGCGCGGCGCAGGAGCAGCAGCGGATCATCGGTCGCCTGCTCGCTGAAGGTCTCGTCGAGGGCCGGTTGCTGGTGGCCCGTGCGACCTGACCGTTGTGCCGCGTGCATAGATCGCCGTACGTCGGGTACGCCCCGGTGACGCTGAAGCAGCCTGGTGTCCCCGTCTCTGAAGGGATGCCCGCGTTGCCGATCCGTGTTCTCTCGGTGCCGTCGAAGCACGTGTACGTCACCCACCTCGCCGACGGCGACCCCGAGCTCGACGAGGTCACCCGTCTCCCCGACCCGGTGCTCCCGGGCCGCACCGAGGCCGCCCCGTGGTGGCCGCCGCTGGCGCTCGAGGCGGACTGGGTGCTCGAGCACGCCGACGAGTTCGACGTCTTCCACGTGCACTTCGGGTTCGACGCCCGCACGCCGCAGCAGCTGCGCGACCTCGTCGCCGCGTTGCGCCGCACGGGCAAGCCCCTCGTCTACACCGTCCACGACCTGCGCAACCCCCACCACGAGGAGCCCGGCGCCCACGACGAGCACCTCGACGTGCTGGTCCCCGCCGCGGACGCGCTGATCACGCTGACCCCCGGCGCCGCCGCGGTCCTCGCGGAGCGGTGGGGCCGGCAGGCGACCGTGCTGCCGCACCCGCACGTCGTCGACGAGCCGGACCTGTCCCGGCCGCGGCCCGTGCGCGAGGAGTACGTCGTCGGGGTGCACCTCAAGAGCCTGCGCGCGAGCATGGACCCGCTCCCCGTCGTCGAGGTCCTCGCCAAGGTCCTCCCGCAGCTGCCCGGTGCCCGCCTCCGGGTCGACGCGCACACCGACGTGATGACGCCGGGCTTCGCGCGGCACGACGCCGGGGTGGCGTTCCGGCTGCAGTCGTTGCGGGACGCGGGGCTGGTGGACCTGCACGTCCACGACTTCTTCTCCGACGCCGAGCTGTGGGACTACTTCCAGGGCCTCGACCTGTCCGTGCTGCCCTACCGGTTCGGCACGCACTCCGGGTGGCTGGAGGCGTGCTACGACCTCGGGACCCCGGTGCTGGTCAGCGACTGCGGCTTCTACGCCGAGCAGCGTCCGTGCCTGACCTACCGGCTCGGGCCCGAGGGCCTCGACGTCGACGGGCTCGAGGCGGCCGTCCGGACGGCGTACGAGCAGCGCCCGGACTGGCGCGCCGACCCCGCCGCCCGGCGCGCGGAGCGGACGACGCTGGCAGCCGCCCACCGGGCGATCTACCGACAGGTGCTGTCCCGATGAGCCGGCCTCTGCACGTGGTGGAGATCGCCGACTCCCGGTTCCCCATCAGCGAGCCGTTCGCCGGCGGCATGCAGGCGCTGACGTGGCACCTGATCGAGGGCCTGCGCACGCGTGGCGTCGCCCTGAGCGTCTTCGCCGGGCCCGGCTCGGACCCGCGTCTCGGCGCCCGGCTGATCACCAGCCGGCCCGCCGAGCTGAGCGCCGCAGCCCGGCAGGACGTCTCGATGGGGCCGGAGGAGTGGCTGGAGCAGCACCACGCCTACCTGCAGCTGATGCTCGGGCTGGCCCGGCGTCGGGACATCGACGTGGTGCACAACAACAGCCTGCACCACCTGCCGATCGCGATGGCCGAGATGGTGGGCGTGCCGGTCCTGACCACGTTGCACACGCCGCCCACGCCCTGGCTCGAGCCGGCGGTCCGGCTGGCCGACCCGGGCAGTGCCCGGTACGCCGCCGTGAGCCGGCACACCGCCGCGTCGTGGGCGCACGTGGCCGACCCGGTGGTCGTGCCGAACGGGGTCGACGCTCGGCGCTGGACGTACGGCGAGGGCGGGCCGGACCTCGTCTGGAGCGGCCGCATCGCCCCCGAGAAGGCGCCGCACCTCGCCATCGACATCGCCCGGGCGGCGGGGCGCCGGATCCGGCTGGCCGGACCGGTCACCGACCCGGTCTACTGGGAGACCCGGATCAGGCCGCGGCTCGGTGACGACGTGGAGCACGTCGGACACCTGCACCAGCGGGAGCTCGCCACCCTGCTCGGCGCGAGCGCCCTGTGCCTGGTGACCCCCAGCTGGGACGAGCCCTACGGGCTGGTCGCGGCCGAGGCACTGGCCTGCGGCACCCCGGTGCTCGCGTTCGCCCGGGGCGGGATCCCGGAGGTCGTCGGGGAGAGCTGCGCGCGCCTGGTCGACGCGGACGACGTACCCGCCGCTGCCGCCCTGGTCACCGAGGCCGCGGCCCTCGACCGGCGGGCCGCGCGCGACCACGCGGTCCGGCACTGCTCGGTCGACGTGATGGTGGACGCCTACCTGGCGCTCCTCGACGGCGCCCGGATGGCGTCGGCCGCGTGATCGGCTACTACGTGCACCACCAGGGCGCGGGACACCTGCGGCGGATGGAGTCGATCACCGCGCACAGCCAGCAGGACGTCACGGTGCTCAGCTCTCTGCCGCGCCCGGCGTCGTACCAGGGCGACTGGGTGCGGCTGGCACCCGACGACCAGGACCCCCGGCCGCGCGACGTCACCGCCGGCGGGACCCTGCACTGGGCGCCACGCCACGACCCCGGCCTCGCCCGGCGCAGCGCGCAGATCCTCGCGTGGCTGGCGGACGCCCGGCCCGCCCTGGTCGTCGTCGACGTGTCGGTCGAGGTGTCGCTGCTGGTGCGCCTGGCGGGTGTACCGGTCGTCGTCGCGGCGATGCGCGGCGATCGGTCCGACCGGCCGCACGTCACCGCCTACGACCTCGCGGACGCCCTGCTGGCTCCCTGGTCCGACGAGACGCCCGCGCCGTGGCCGCGGCGCTGGCTGGACAAGACCCTCCACGTCGGGGCGCTGTCCCGGTTCGACGGCTGGCAGCGCCCCGCGCACCGCGTCGCGGGCGGCCGACCCACGGCGCTGCTCCTGTGGGGGGGACGGTGGCGGGGGCCCGACGGACGAGCAGATCTCCGCTCTGCGGGTCGCGACCCCGGAGTGGGACTGGCAGTTGGCCCACCCCGGAAGCCGCCTGGACCCGCAGCAGCTCTGGGCGGCGCTGTGCAGTGCCGACGTCGTGGTCACCCACGGGGGCCAGAACGCCGTCGCGGAGGTCGCTGCCGCCCGGGCACCGGCCGTGGTCGTCGCCGGCCCGCGCCCCTTCGACGAGCAGCACCACACCGTCGCGGCCCTGCGCGACGCCGGTCTCGCGGTCGGCCTCGACGCCTGGCCGGACCCGGAGCACTGGCCGCGGCTGCTCGGTCAGGCGGTGCGGATCGGGGGGCCACGGCTGGCGGCGCTGGTCGCACGGCGACGGGGGCGCGCGCGCCGCGCGCTTCCTCGACGTCCTGGCCGCACGCCACCGTCCCGCGGACCTGCCGGTGCTGGGCGCGTGACAAGGGTCGCGGTCGTCACGGTCGTGCACGGTCGGCACGGCCACCTCGCCTGCCAGCACGACTCCCTGCACGCGGGACGCCGGCAGCCCGACGGCCTCGTCGTGGTGGCCATGGGCGACCCGCAGGTCGCGGACGTCGTGGCCGCCGGCCCGCTCGCCGACCGGAGCCACGTCGTCGACCTCCCGACCGGTCCGCGCCTCCCCCTCGCCGCCGCCCGCAACCGTGGGGCGTGCCACGCCTTCGAGGAGCTCGGCGCCGAGCTCGTCGTGCTCCTGGACGTCGACTGCCTCGCCGGCCCGGGTCTGCTGGACGGCTACCTCGACGGGTGGCGGCGGACGGGGCCGGGGCCGCGGCTGCTCAGCGGGACGGTGAGCTACCTCGACCCGCCCGGCGCCGGCGGTTACCACCCCTCGGACCTGGACGCGGCCCGGCCGCACGCCGCCCGCCCCGCGCCGCTCCCCGGCGAGCTGCTCCTGGCCGACGACCTGCGGCTGTTCTGGTCCCTGTCGTTCGCGGCGGACGCGGCGACCTGGTCGGCCGTCGGCGGGTTCGACGAGGGGTACGAAGGCTACGGCGGCGAGGACACCGACTTCGGCCAGCGGGCCGTGTCGGCCGGCGCCTCGCTGTGGTGGCTGGGCGACGCGCCGGCGTACCACCAGTGGCATCCCGTGTCCGCGCCGCCGGTGGAGCACGTCGCCGACATCGTGCGCAACGCGAACCGCTTCCACGACCGCTGGGGCTGGTTCCCCATGCAGGGCTGGCTCGACGCCTTCGCGGCCCGCGGGCTGGCGCGTCCGGATCCCGCCGACGGGACGTGGCAGGTGGTGGCCGGGGGGCCGGACGCCGGCCGCCCGGCGTCGTCCTGATGCAGCCGTCCCGGCCCGCGACGATCGACCGTCCACTTCCTGGGTACCGCACCGGCATGCTCACTCCCGCCGCCCGCGCCGTCACGTCCGCTGCGGGCCAGGTCCTGCGTGCCGCCACCCGGCTGGTCGCCGCCCGGCCGGCCGCGAAGCCCCTGCACCCGCGCGGCGGCACCGTGCCTGGCACCCTCCACCGGTTCGGTGCCGAGGACCGGAGCGGCGCGGAGTGGCTCGACCTGCCGGGGGACGACCGGGTGCTGGTCCGGCAGTCCCGGGCGGTGGGCCTGCCGGCGCCGGCCCCGGACGTCCACGGCCTGGCGCTGCGCGTGCCGACCGGCGACGGTGGCTACGGCGACCTGCTGTTCGCGTCGACCGGGCTCGGACGGCTCAGCCGCTTCCTGCTGACCTGCGCACGGTCGCCGTACGCGAGGCCGCTGACGACGCTGCTGCCCTACCGGACGCCTGCCGGGCCGGTGCTGCTGTCCTCGGTGTTCCACGACGAGACGACGGTCCTGCTGTCCTGGGCCGTCGGGGTCGGTCCCTGGCACCCGTTCGCCGAGCTGCGGCTCGACGTCGACCCCGCCGACGAGCCGGACACCACGCTCTCCTTCGACCCCGTCCGCAGCACCCTCCCCGGCCTGGCGACCTACGACTGGGTACGGCGGCTCCGGGCACCCGCCTACGCCACCGCCCGGCGTTCGCGCCGACCCGCGCCCTGCTCGGGCCGGAGGACCGACGCGTGACGCGTGTCCTGCTGGTGCCGGGACTCGGGCTGGGCGCCGAGTGCTTCGCCCCGATGCTGGCTGCCTCGCGCGAGGCCGGTGCGCCGGCCGGCGCGCCGACGACCACGGCGCTGGTCGGCGGATACGGCCGGCGCGGCGGACGGGACACCTCGCTGGCGCCTGCTGTCCTGGCTCGACAGGTGCTCGACCGGGGCGATCTCGGGCCGGCCTCCCTGGTCGTCGCCCTGTCGGCCGGGTGCCAGGTCGCCGCCCACCTGGCGCTCCTGGCTCCCGGCCGGGTCACGGGTCTCGTGCTGATCGGACCGACCACGGACCCGCGAGCCGCCACCTGGCCACGGCTGGTGCGCCGCTGGGTGCGGACCGCCAGGGCCGAGCCGCTGCACCAGGTCCCCGCGCTGCTGCGGCAGTACCGCCGTACGGGCCTCACGGCGATGGCCCGGGCCATGGACGTGGCACGTCACGACCGCATCGAGGAGACCCTCGCCCGGGTGGACTGCCCGGTCCTGGTCCTCCGCGGCGCGCACGACCACATCTCACCGGAGGACTGGACCCGGTCCCTCGCGCAGCTCCCCGGGACGCCCGACGCAGTGGCGTCCACGAGGCGCAGCGTCACCCTCGGTGGCGGCGCGCACATGGTCCCGTACACCCACGGACCCGCAGTCGCCGGTCACGTCGATGCTTTCGCGGCTCAGCTCCGGTGAGCTGCGCCGAGCAGGGGCTCGATGTCGGCCCACTGCTGCCGGGACACCCACGAGGGGTTGGACCCGGCGGGCATGCGCTGCACCTCGAGGTCGTCGATGCCCGCGACCCGCAGGTCCGCGTCGGCCAGGGCCGAGGGGAACAGGGGGATGTCCACCGGGACCGCGGGCCGGTCGGCCGTCTGGTCGACGACCCCGGTGACCCGGCCGAGACCCCAGATCCCCCGGGCCATCCGGCGCCCGTCGCCGGACACCCACAGCAGGACCCGGTCGCCCTCCTGCATCATGGCCGCTCGATATCCCGGTACGACGCACCGGGAGGTGACCCGCACGACCCCGGTGCCGGCGGTCGTGAGGAGCTCGGGGTTCACGCGCGGGTCGCACTTGAGCAGCCACGCCCCGAGGTCGCCTTCGGTCACCGCCCGCGCTGCCATGGCGAGTTCTTACCACGGGACGCTCCGCTCCCGACCTCCCGGCTCCGGCCGGGGGTAAACTCGGGCTCTCGGCAGTTCCGCGACGCTCGTCCGAGGGTCGGCGCTGCCGGCCTAATCGACGCTCCTGGGGTGAAGAAGCCCGTTTCGGCATCGTCAGAGACCAGGTTCACCTCGTGCTCGCCCAGTCGTTCCTCAGTGCCACGACCTTCTGTTCCCAGCCCGCTGACGAGGTCGGGGGGCGCCGACGCGTCCCTGGGAGCGGACGCCCCCCCTCGTCGTGCACGCCGCGGGCGAGCTGGACCTCAAGACGGTCGAACCCTTCCGGGTCATGGTCACCAAGGCGGTGAACAGCGCCTGCGCGGCTCGCGTCGTCGTCGACCTGCGTGACGTCACCTTCATCGACTCGACGGCGCTCGGGGTGCTGGTCCGTGCCCACAACCGGCTGACGACGCAGAAGCGTCACCTGACCGTGCGGACGAAGCACCCGCTCGTCCTGCACCTGTTCGAGATCACCGGGTTGACGGATCTGCTCGACATCCAGGACTGACTCCCACGGTCCAGCGCGTCCTTGACCGCTGGACCGTGGCCGGAGTCAGCTGTCCTTGCGCTCCTGCTTCTTGGCCTCGGCGAGGTCGCTGAGTCGCTTCGCGTCGGCTCGCGCGTCGGCGGCGGCCTGCTTGGTCTCGCGGGCCTCGTCGAGCTGGGTCTTCGCGGTGCGCTGCGCCGCTCGCTTCTTCGTCGTGGCGGCCGAGTCGGCACGCTGCTTGCGCTCCTGGATGGTCGCGGCACGGCTCTTGGCCCGGCGGTCAGCCGCCGCCTTCTTCGCCGCGGCCGCCTTCTTCGCCGCGGCCTCGGCCTCTCGCTTGCCGCGAGCCTCTGCTGCCTCGGCCTCGTCGAGCCCGGCGGCGGCACGGCTCTGGGCGGCCCGTCGCTTCTGAGCGGCCTTGCGCGCACCGGCAGCTGCCGTCTCACGCGCCTGCTCGCGCTGGGATTCGGCCTCCTGCTCGAGCCGCGCCGCCGTCACGAGCGCGTCGGACCGCTCGATGCGGGCGGCGCCGCGCTCCGCGATGCCGGGGTTGCCGAACAGGGAACCCGCGAGCTGGTCGGCCGAGCCGATGGCCCGGTTCAGGCTCACGCGGACACCCGAGGTCTCGGGAAGCCGGTCGGCCAGGCCGTTGTCGACCACGACGAAGGGAAGTCGCGCGATCTCGTAGGGAAGGCTGATGAGGGTGCTGATCATGGTGGTCCTCACTTCTCGGTCCGGGCGCGCAGCTGCGCGGCCTGCTGGTCGGTGGCGGCGGCCTCGCGCTCGAGACGGAGCTTCTCGGCGCTCGCCCGCTGCTCGGTGGCGGCCGCGTCGGCCGCGATGGCCTCGGCCTCGGTCAGCCGGGACTCGGCGAGCTCCTCGGCGCGCCGCTCGGCGGCTTGCTTGTCCGCCGCCTCCTGCTGCGCGGCGGCGTCGACCGCGACCTCGCGCTCCGTCGCCCGCTGACGGTCGACGACGGCCTGCTCCCGCTGCGCCGCCGCGTCCGCCGCGGCCTGCTGACCGGCGGCCTCACGGTCCGTCTCGCGGATCCGCTGCGTCGCCTCCTCCCGCTTGGCGTCGGCGACGGCCTCGTCGGCGACGGCAGCCCTGCGGTTGCGTGCCTCCGCCTGCTGCAGCTGGCCCTCCTCGACGAGCTCGTCCTTGCCCGCCAGGGCGCCGGCCACTTCCTTCGCCTTGCCCGCGACCCCGTCGAACAGGCCTTCGCGGGCCTCTGCTGCCTTGTCGTTGCTCATGACGTGCGGTGCCCACGTCGGCGGGGATGACACCGCCGTACCGCTGTGACCTGTGCCGCAGCCGGCCGAGTGACGGAGGGCACGTCCGGGCACGGCATGCGACGCCGGGGCCGGGGCACCTGACCGCGTGTTCCTCTTCTTCAGCAACCGCCTCGGCTGTGCCGGCTCCCTCCTGCTCTCGGCAGCCGTGACTGTCGTCCTGGTCCTCGTGCTGAGCCGCTGAACCCGTTCCGGGGCGGCAGGACCGCGCACCGGGACCCGTCAGTCGTCGCGTGAGCCCAGGACGACCACGTCACCGTGGCCGCCATACCCCATCACGTCCTCGGCGTACTGCGTGCCGTCGAAGGTCACCATGAGCCACCCGCCCCCCAGCTCCTCGGCTCGCTGCACCAGCTGCGGATGGGGGATGTTCGTGGGGTACGGCGCGTCGAGCCGGCCGACCCGGCGCATCTGCAGGTCGAAGACCGGGTAGTGGCGGGCCTCCCCGTCGCTGGCCAGGAACCACCACCGGTCCCCCACGCGCGCGAGGACGGGACCCTCGGTCTGGTGGAGGTCGTCGGCGGCGCCGACCCGCTCGAGCCCCTCGAACGGTGAGCCGGCCGAGGTCTGGGCGAGTGCCGGGTGGAAGTCGAAGGGGTCCTGGGACGGGCTCTCGACGAACCCGACCCGCCAGCGGTCACCGATGCGCGTGAACCCGGGGTCCCAGCAGCCGACGTCGGTCGGCAGCTCCGTCCGGGTGGTCTCCAGCAGGTGCACCCCCGCGAGCAGGTCGTCGGTCGTGGTCAGGTGCCGCACGTGCACCCCCGAGCCGTCGAAGTCACCCCACGACGAGGTCGCGACCAGCCAGCGGTCACCGTCGCGCACGAGCTGGCCCGCGTGGTCGCCGAGCAGCAGCCCGTCACGACGGGAGTAGAGCTGGGCCACCTGCTCGAGCCGGGTGGGGTCGGCCAGGTCCAGGGTGAACACCGCCCAGTGCGCCGCGGTGAAGAACCCCAGTCCGGCGCAGGTCCAGGTCAGGTAGAGCTTGCCGTCCCGCACGAGCGGGCGGCCGTCGGCGTGCTGGACCACGTGCGGGTCACGCAGCCCGGTCATCCCGAACAGCCCGGCGCGGACGTCGCCCAGCACCGCACTCCCCGAGCGGACGCCCCACGTGTAGGTGTACGACGCCAGGGTGGCCGGGTCGCGCAGGTCGACCAGTGCGGAGACCTTGTCCCGCTCGGTCAGCACCGGCCGCCACGCCGCGTCGGGGGTCCGGACCAGCACCGTGGCCTGGTTCTCGCACAGCACGAAGCCGAGGGTCGATCCGGGCGGCAGCTCGGTCCGGGCGCGCCGCAGCACGCGGGTCACCCCACCCGCGCGCACCTCGAGCGCCGCGGTCCGGGTCCCGGCGTTCCAGGTCGCGAACACCCGGTCCCCCGCCGCGGTCGACAGCCCCGCGACCAGCACGCCTCCGGGCCGGACCACGTCGACCTCCACCGCGGCGAAGGGCGCCTGCGGGGAACGGTCACCGCGGGTCACCGCACCGGTCTCGTCCTCGCCCTCGCGGCCGTCCTGGACGAACCCGGGGGCGACGACGTGGAAGGGGCGGTAGCGGTGCCGCTCGGTCAGCGAGAGGTCGAAGATGGTCTGCTCCTTCTCGGAGGGAGGGGTGGTCGCGGTGCAGGCGGAGACGAGCAGGCCGGCGGCGCCCGCGAGCACGGTCCGCCTGCTCAGGAGCGGCTGGTCGCTCACCCCTTGAGGCCGGACCGGGACACACCTTCGATCACGAACCGCTGCGAGAGCGCGTACAGGATCAGCACCGGGACGCTGGCGATGACGGCACCGGCCATCAGCAGGTCGTAGCGCACGTTGTTCGCCGACTGCAGCGTCGAGAGCCCCGCCTGCAGGGTCTGGTTCTCCGGGCTGAACAGGACGTACACCGGCCACAGGAAGTCGTTCCAGTTGGTCAGGAACGCCAGCAGGGTCAAGGTGGCGAGCGCCGGGCGCGACAGGGGCACGACGATCTTGCTGAACACCTGCCAGGTGTTGGCGCCGTCGAGGTAGGCGGACTCCTCGAGCTCGGTGGGCAGCGAGATGAAGAACTGCCGGAGGAAGAAGACCCCGAACGCGTTGGCCGCCGTCGGCACGATGACGGCCAGCAGCGTGTCCAACCAGAACAGCCGGCCGACGATCTCGTAGTTCGGGATGACCAGGATGACCGGAGGCACGAACAGGGTCGCCACGATCAGCCCGAAGACCACCTTCTTGCCCTTGAAGTCCATCCGGGCCAGGGCGTACGCCGCCAGGGAGGACGTCACCACGACGAGGAGCGCGTTGGACGTCGCCGCGATGATCGAGTTCGCGAACCACCGGAACACCGGGGTGTCGGTGGCGGACAGGATGGTCCGGTAGGCGTCCAGGGTCGGCGCCTGGGGGAACCAGGTCGGCGGCGTCTGCGCCGACTCCTGGCGCGACTTGAACGACGTCGAGACCATGAACAGCAACGGGCTGACGAAGGCCAGCGCGAGCAGGCTCAGGACGACGTACCGCAGGGTGCTGGTGGAGGACCTCATGCGCGCGCCCCCTTCCGCTCGCGGAACACCGCGAACACGACCACCGACAGCAGCATGAGCGCCAGGGTCAGGATCCAGCTCCCGGCGGCCGCGGAGCCCATCTGGAAGTTCTGCAGGCCGGTCTCGGCGATGTAGTAGATCGCGGTGCGGGTCTCCTGGCCCGGCGCGCCCTTCGTCATGATGAAGGACTGCCCGAACATGTTCGCCGACGCGATGATCGTCACCATCGTGACGAACATCGTCACCGGCCGGAGGCTCGGGAGCGTGACGTGCCGGAACCGTCCCCAGGCACCGGCGCCGTCCACGCGGGCCGCCTCGTAGAGCTCGCCGGGGACGTCCTGCAGCCCGGCCAGGAAGATCACCGCGTTGAAGCCGAGCGTCCACCAGATCGTGACCCCGACCAGGCTGACCCAGGCGGCCGGCACCGAGCTCAGCCAGGCCGTGTCGCCCGACAGCCCGATCGCCCCGAGCAGGGCGTTCACCACCCCGATGTTGGCGTCGAGCAGGAAGCGCCACAGCAGGCCGACGACGGCCACGCCCAGCACGTAGGGCGCGAAGAAGATCGTCCGGAACGCGTTGCGGCCGCGGAAGCCCTGGTTCATCACCAGCGCCACCGCGAGCGGGACCACGAGCAGGAGCGGCACCGCGCACACCGTGAAGATCCCGGTGGCCCGCATCGCGTTCCAGAACGGTGCGAACGTCACCGAGCTCGGGTCGAAGAGGTCCGCGTAGTTCCCCAGCCCCACGAACGGCTTGCCGGGCAGCGTGAAGTCCCAGTCGTGGAGGCTGATCCAGAGCCCCAGCAGGACCGGGGCGATCACGAAGGCGGTGAAGAGCGCGAGGTAGGGAGCCAGGAACGCCCAGGGCGTCCACGCCCGGCGGCTGGCCATCGTCGCCATCCTCAGGCCCCGAACTTCTTCAGGTTCGCCTCCATGAGCTTGGTCGCGTTGGCCGCCGACTTCGACAGCGCCGCGTCGACCGACGTCTTCTGCAGGACCGCCTCGTTGACCGCGACCTCGAGGGTCTGCGGCTGCACGTCACCGAGCCCCGGGACCGGCGGCAGGAAGTGCAGGTTCTCCAGGTAGTCCTTGAGGACGTACTGCTTGGAGTCGGTGAAGGCCGCCTCCTCCCGCGCGCTGTTGCGGGCCGGGATCATGCCGGCCTTGGACCAGGCGGCCGACTGCTTGCTCATCCAGCCGATGAACGACTTCGAGGCGTTGGCGCGGTTCGTGTCCTTGGCGGCCAGCTCGGTCAGGAAGAAGTGGTGCGAGTTCGCCCAGGACGCGGGCTGGTCGCCGATCGTCGGCAGCGGCGCCATGGCCCAGTTCAGGCCGGACGCGTCGAGGTCGTTGATCTGCCAGATGCCGTCCCACGTGATCGACGTCTTGCCGTTCTTGAACGCGAGGTACTGGGCGTCGGCGTCCACGTTCGTCGGGCTGTAGCCCTTCTTGATCTGGTCGACCATCCAGGTCAGACCCTTGACCCCGGCCTCGTCGTCGTACGTCGCGGCGGAGCCGTCCTCGGCGTACGGCGCGCCGCCGTTCTGCCACAGCAGGCTCAGGAACATCAGGTGGGCCGGCCACTTGTTCGGCACCCAGAAGGGCGTCTCGAAGCCCGCCTTCTGGAGCTTCTGGCAGGCCGCGTCGAAGCTGGCCGCGTCCGTCGGCGCCTCGGTGATCCCGGCCTTGTCGAAGTGGTCCTGGTTGTAGTACATCGCCAGGCAGTGCACGTCGAGGGGGATCCCGTAGCGCTTGCCCTGGTAGATCCCGGGGCCCCACACGGCGCCGGTGAAGTCCGACTCCGCGAGCCCGAGCGAGTCCGCGAGGTCGTCGAGCGGCACGATCACCTTGCGGGCGGCGTTGCTGGCGAGCTGGTCGAGGTGCATGGCCCCGACGTCCGGGCCCTTGCCGGCCTTGGTCGCGGCCGGGAGCCGCTGGTAGAAGTCCGCCCACTCGATGGTGTTCGGCTTGATGGTGATCTTGTCCTCGGAGGCGTTGAACTTCTTCACCAGCGCGGTCATCGCCGGCCCGTCGCCGCCGGTGAACCCGTTCCAGTAGGCGAGGTCCAGGTCCGGGCCCTTGTAGGCCCCGCCGGTGAAGCCGCCGACGCCCTGAGCGCCGGTGTCGCCGACCCCCTTACCGCCGCCGCAGCCCGCCAGCAGCCCCAGAGTGCCGACGGCACCCAGGGTCAGGAAGCCACGACGGCTCATCGGGCTCGGCAGCGACTGGTGCCCGAGTGTGGGGTTCATGTGCGGTGCTCCTCTGTGGTGGGGGTGGCGGCTGGTCAGGACTGGTGGGGGGACGAAGCAGGACCCGCGGCGGTGAACCTCAGGACCGCCCAGGACACCGCGGGCAGCACGGCCGAGATCCGGCCGTCCTGCACCTCGACACCCTCGAGGGGCCGCGGGCGCACCGCGTCGGGTGCGGCCTCGGTGTTGGTCGTGGTCGGGTCGTCGGCGGTCAGGACGGTGGCCTCGAGCAGCCGCAGCCCGGTGAACGAGCGGGCGTCCGCCTCGAACCGCACCTGCTCCTGCTGGTCGCGGTTCACGCACAGCACGGTGAGCGCCCCGGCCTGCTCGTCCCAGGTGGCCACCGCGTCCAGGACGGGTACGTCGTCGTGGTCGGCGGTCGAGTGCCGGCGCACGCGCGGCTCCACGCGAAGCACCTCACCGCGCGCGTAGCGGCTGGCCTGCGCGAACGGGTGGAAGATCGTCTGCCGCCAGGCACCGCCGTCGGCACGGGTCATGATCGGCGCGATGACGTTGACGAGCTGGGCCTGGCAGGCGATGCCGACCCGGTCACAGTGCCGCAGCAGGGTGATCAGCAGCGAGCCGACCACCACCGCGTCGGTGACGTCGTAGACGTCCTCGATCAGGGCCGGGTCCTCGTCGTCGTACGCCAGTCCGTCCTGCCCGGCGAAGCGGGACTGGTGCCACACGTTCCACTCGTCGACGGACAGCCGCAGCCGCCGCTGGGAGCGGACCCGGGCCCCGACGTGGTCGGCGGTGGCGACCACGGTGCGGATCATGTGCTCGAGGTCGAGCGAGCTGGCCAGGAAGCTGGCGCGGTCGGTGACGTGCGGGTCGTAGTAGGTGTGCAGGGACACGTAGTCGACGAGGTCGTAGCACTCCTCCAGCATCGTGGCCTCCCACGCGCCGAAGGTCGGCATCGCGCTGTTGGAGCTGCCGCAGGCGACCAGCTCGATGCGCGGGTCGACCATCCGCATGGCCCGAGCCGTCTCGGCGGCGAGCCGACCGTACTCGTGGGCGGTCTTGTGACCCACCTGCCAGGGGCCGTCGAGCTCGTTGCCCAGGCACCAGGTCCGGACGTCGTGGGGTTCCTTGGTGCCGTTGGCCCGACGCAGGTCCGACAGCTCGGTGCCTCCGGGGTGGTTGCAGTACTCCAGCAGGTCCACCGCCTCCTGCACCCCGCGGGTGCCGAGGTTCACCGCGAGGATCGGCTCCAGGCCGACCCGCTCCGCCCAGCGGGCGAACTCGTCGACGCCGACCTCGTTCGTCTCGACCCGGCGCCAGGCGAGGTCGAGGCGGCGCGGCCGCTCCGCGACCGGACCGATCCCGTCCTCCCAGCGGTAGCCGGAGACGAAGTTGCCGCCCGGGTAGCGCGCCGCGGTCGGGCCGAGCTCGCGCACCAGGTCGGCCACGTCCGAGCGGAACCCGTCGGCGTCGGCGGTGGGGTGGGACGGCTCGTAGATGCCGGTGTAGACGCTGCGGCCCATGTGCTCCACGAACGTGCCGTAGAGCCGGGGGTCCACGGTGCCGATTCGGAAGGAAGCGTCAATTGTGACGGAGGCCACATGCATCCCATATTTGTAGCGTAGGTTTACATCGTTGTAAACCCACGGCCCACTACCGTGGGCCCGTCCACCCCTCTCGATGCCCTGGGAGCCACATGCGGGTCCGGCTGCGCGACGTCGCGGAGCACGCCGGTGTCTCGGTCAAGACGGTCAGCAACGTCGTCAACGGGTACGTGCACGTCTCCCCCGCCATGCGGGAGAAGGTCCAGGCCGCGCTCGAGGAGCTCAACTACCGGGCGAACCTGTCGGCGCGGTCGCTGCGCCGGGGTCGCTCGGGGCTGATCGCGCTCGCGGTGCCGGCCCTCGACATGCCGTACTTCGCGGAGCTGACCCGCTTCGTCGTGCAGGAGGCAGAGCTGCTCGGGTGGACGGTCCTGGTCGACCAGACCGACGGCCTGCGCGAGCGGGAGCAGGTGGTGGCCACGGGCCTCCGCAGCCACCTCATCGACGGGCTGATCCTGAGTCCCGTCGCGATGGACTACGCCGAGCTCAGCGCGGTCCGCGACGAGACCCCGATGGTGCTGCTCGGGGAGAAGATCGGCGGGGCCGACATCGACCACGTGGCGTTCGACAACGTCGCGGCGGCCCGGGTCGCCACCGAGCACCTGCTCTCGCTGGGCCGCACCCGGGTGGCGGCCATCGGCTACCAGGCAGGGGTGGTCGCCCGGTCCGGGGTCGCGGAGGTCCGGCGCACGGGCTACGAGCAGGCCCTCGCGGCGGCCGGCCTGCCGGTGCGAGCCTCGCTCACCCGCACGGTGGCGGGCTTCCAGCGGCTAGAGGGCGCCCGCGCGATGGACTCCCTGCTGGCGGAGCGCCCGGACGCGGTGCTCTGCTTCAACGACCAGCTCGCGCTCGGTGCCCTGCGGGCCCTGGCGGTCGCCGGCGTGCCGGTCCCCGACGAGGTCGCGGTCATCGGCATCGACGACATCGAGGACGGACGGTTCTCCTCGCCCACCCTCAGCACGATCGCCCCCGACAAGGCCGCCGTCGCCCGGGAAGCGGTACGCCTCCTGCACCACCGCCTGGGCGGACCCGCCGCGCCCAGTCGTGAGGTCAGTGTGGGCTTCGAGCTGGTGGCCCGTGAGTCGACGCTGGGCCGACGGGGCTGACACCGGACCCGGGCGGGTGGGCTCGTTCTCACCGCCGACGTGCCGGACCCGGCGGAGGGAGTGAGAAACAGGCGCCCGGGCACAGGGTCCGAAGGCATCGATTTCCGCGCCCACCGTCGAACGCTCGGAGAACCCGCCGATGAAGGCATGGCCAGTGAAGTACGCCCGCCAGTCCCGCCAGGGCCAGGACCCTGACGTCGACGGAGAACGACGGGCAGGGCTCCCGACGGTTCCTGTCGAGCGCCCCGACGCGACGGCAGCACCTGAGCCGGAGCCGGCTCCGGTGCCGGTCGCCGACCAGATCGCCGAGGCGGACCAGGAGACCGAGCAGCTGGTCGAGGACCACGTCCGCGGAAACGTCGACGACGTCGCGGTGAACACCCTGGGTGCACCGCTGAACCGGCGTTCACCGTTCTACCTCGGACTCATGGCGGGGCTGGGCCTGCTCGTGTCCTACGGTCTCGTGCACATGCTCCTCGAGCTGACCCAGATCCTCACCTTCATCCTGGTGTCGCTGTTCCTGGCGCTCGGTCTCGAGCCGCTGGTGTCCCGTCTCGTGCACCGGGGACTCCGGCGCGGCTGGGCGGTGGTCGTGGTCATGCTCGCGCTGCTCACCGTCCTGGCCTTCATCGGGTGGATGGTCGTGCCCACGTTCGTGCAGCAGATCGGCAGCCTCGTCGAGAAGACCCCCGGATACCTCAGCGACCTCCAGCACAACCGGCTCGTCGAGCGGCTCGACAGCCGGTTCCACGTCGTGGAACGAGCCCAGGCCCGTGCGACCTCCAGCATCAGCGCGAGCACCCTCACCTCGGTGCTGGGTGGGGTGCTGGGAGCCGGCAAGGCGCTGGTCGACGGCGTCGTCGCCGTGGTCACCGTGCTGGTCCTGACGTTGTACCTGATGGCCGCGCTCCCCTCGGTCAAGACGGCCTGCTACAAGCTCGTGCCGCACGGGAGGCGGGTCCGGGTGGTGTACCTCGGGGAGGAGATCTCCCGACGCGTCGGCGGCTACGTCCTGGGGCAGACGGCGGTGGCCACCGTCAACGGGGTCCTCACGTGGATCATGCTCATGGTGCTGGGACTGCCGTTTCCCGCGGTGCTGGCGGTGCTGGCCGGGCTGCTGGCCCTCGTCCCCATCATCGGTACCGTCATCGGCGGCGTCGTCATCACGCTGGTGGCGCTCTCGGCCGGCTGGAGCACCGCCCTGCTCGCGCTGGGCTACTACATCGCCTACCACGTCTTCGAGGCCTACGTGCTCTCACCGCGGATCATGCACCACGCCGTCGACGTTCCCGCCGTGGTCACCATCGTGGCGGTCCTGGCCGGTGGTGCCCTGCTGGGGGTGGTCGGGGCCCTCATCGCGATCCCGGTCGCCGCGGGGCTGGCACTGATCTACGACCAGGTGCTCGTGCCGCGCCAGCAGGGCCTCACCGCCTCGGCTGCCTCGGACGCGCACTGACCGGCGGCGTACGGCTGAGCGGCTCCACCCGTCCCGCCCGATCGCCGTTTGTGCGCCGGCTCCCGGGGTAGGACCTCGCCAGCCAGTTCACCCGGACCCTGTGGATCAGGTTGAGGAGACGTCATGACCTGCGCACGCTGCGGAGCCACCGTCCTGGACCGCATGAGGCACCTCGCGTGGCACGCGAGGAACGACGATCCGGACAACCGCCTCGCGGAGCCCACGGGCACCCGCGGCGCCGCCGAGACGACAGCCCCGCGGACCAGGACGGCCGAGGCCGCGCTCTCCACCACCGCGCTGGCGCCGGAGCACGAGCGCGGTCACGACGAGCCCTAGGGCAACGAGCACGAGGCCCGGGTCGTCCGGCGGGGCGCACCGGTCGCGTCGTCAGTCGGCGTCCTGGGTCTCGCCGCGGCTCTCGCGCAGCGCACGACCCCTGTCGACGTCCTTCTGCCGCTTGCCCCGTTGCTTCTCGAGGTTGCGGTCGTCGCGGGGTGGCAGCTGCACGGTCTCCTCGGCAGCGATGCCGGCCTGCAGCTCGCGGCCGCGCTCGATCTCGGCGTCGAGCTCGGCGCCGAAGAGCAGGACCAGGTTGGTGATCCACAGCCAGAGCAGGAACACCACGACCCCGGCGAGGGAGCCATAGGTCTTGTTGTAGGAGGAGAAGTGGGCGACGTAGAAACCGAAGAGCGCCGTGGCGAGCACCAGCACGACGATGGCGACGAGGGCGCCGATGCTGACCCACCGGAACTTCGGCTGCTTGATGTTGGGGGTCGCCCAGTAGAGGATCGCGACCACCAGCACCACGACCAGGAGCATCACCGGCCACTTGGCGATGTTCCACACGGTGATCGCGGTGGAACCGATGCCGATTGCGTCGCCGACGGCGGAGGCGGCCGGCCCGGTCAGCACCAGCGCGAGCAGGACGGCCGCCACCAGCAGCAGCTCGACCAGCGTGACGAGCAGCTGGACCGGGCGGAGCTTCCACACCGGACGCCCCTCGCCGACCTCGTACATGCGGTTCATGGCCCGGCTGAACGCGCCGACGTAGCCCGACGCCGACCACAGCGCGGTCGCCAGTCCCACCACGAAGGCGATGCCGGCCGCCTGTGGCTGGCCGGCCAGGGACGTCAGGGTCGGCTCGAGCGTCTTGGCCGCCGATCCGGCACCGACCTGCCGGAGCACGTCCAGCAAGGCGGTGACCGTCTTCGGGCCCTGGCCGAACAGCCCGATGAGCGAGACCAACGCGATGAACGCGGGGAACATCGCCAGCACGGCGTAGTAGGTCAGCGCCGCCGCGAGGTCGGTGCACTGGTCCTGGGAGAACTCCCGGGCCGTCTTGCGGGCGACGTACACCCACGAGGGCTTCTTGATGTCTCGGGGGGGGAGTCGGGCTTGGCGTCGTCCTCGGGGTGCGGCGCGTCGGTCCGGTCGGTGCTGGTGGAGGACGTCATCGTCCCCGCCTCCGGACGAGCACCACGGCGACCCCGACTGCCACGACCAGCGCGGCCGCTCCCGCGCCGCCTGCGAGCACGGCCGGGGTCGGCTTGCCCTCGTCGGTGGTGGCGGCGGCCTTGCCGTCGCGCGCCCAGTCCGCGACCTGTGCGCGGGCGGCGACCGTCCGGTCCTTCAGCCTCAGCCTGGTCGTGGCCACCTTCTCCTTCGCCCGGGACTTGACGTCGAGCTTGGCGGTCAGCGCGTCGACGGTCTCGCCGAGCTGCTCCCGGGTGTGCTCGATGTCGGCCTGGAGCTCGGGGACGGTCGGCTTCTCGTCCGCTCCGGCGGGGGCCGGGCCTGGGGCGTTGTCCGGTGTGCTCATGCGCGCGAACCTCCCTTGACGGTGGCGAGCAGGGTGCCGCCGCCGTACAGCGCGACCACGCCGGCGCCGCCGAACAGTCCGACGCCCAGGCCGGCCTTCTGCGCCTTCTGGCTCATCTCGGCCTGCGCCAGCCTGATCTCGCTGCGGATCAGCTCGGTCGACTGCTGGGTGAGCCTGCCGATCAGCTCACCGGTCGCCGGCTCGGGGGTGTGGACAGTCGGGTCCTGACGGCTCATGCCGGCCCACCACCCGGTGCCGTGGTGACCGGCGAGGTCGCCGGGATCTGCTCGGAGCGCTCGCGACCGTCGCGGGTCCCGAGGACGGAGCCGGCAGCGCCGGCGAGCAACGTCAGCTTCTTCCATGGTTCCTCCGTTCGGTCCGCGAGCGGACCCGGTCAAAGGGGGCGGTTCCCCGCGTCGGCGGGGCGGCGCCGAGGCGCTGGTTCTCGTCATCGGTCACGCCGCACCAGCGGGGGTGCCCACACCCTTACGCCGTAAACCTGCTCGTCTTACGTTGTAAGTCGGCGGTGGCACCGGCGCCCGGCGGCCGTGACGGGGCTGGATGTGTACGCTCGCCGCGGAAGGGGGCCCGATGCCCGACGAACCTCGCGACGTCCACACCGACGCCGACGCGGACCTGGTGGCCGGCCGCGAACCGCCGTCGACGCGGCAGCCGCTGGACCGCGCCCGCATCGTGGCCGCAGCCATCTCCTACATCGACGAGTTCGGGCTGCCGGGACTCTCCATGCGCCGGCTGGGCGGGATGCTCGGCGTGGAGGCGATGTCGCTCTACCGCTACGTCCCCGGTCGCGAGAACCTGCTGGACGCCGTCGTCGGCTCCGTCCTCGACGAGATGGCCGTGGACGAGGAGGTGCTCGACGCGCCGCGCGACGGCTGGCAGGACTTCCTGCAGAGGCTCGCCCACGGGGTGCGCCGGGTGGCCCTCGCCCACCCGCGGGCGTTCCCGCTGGTCGCCTCACGCCCGACCGAGGCGCCGTGGCTCCGGCCGCCGCTGCGCAGTCTCGACACCGTCGAGACGTTCCTGCGCGGGCTCATCGAGGAAGGCTTCACCGACGACGCCGCGGTCGCCGCCTATCGGGCCTTCACCAGCTTCTTGCTCGGTCACCTGCTGCTGGAGGTCTCGACCTACGGCGCCGACGTCGGGCCCCTGGACGTGATCGACGACGCGGAACCCCGCAACGAGCGGCCCCTGGACCACCCCACCGTCCAGAGGCTCAGCGCGGCACTCGGCGAGGACCACGCCGCGACGGAGTTCGAGGAGGCGCTGGAGAACCTGCTCGACCGCATCGCGCTCGTGCAGTCCGAGAGCGCGCCCGGTGGTGTCGCCGGTCCGGACCGGGGCTGACCCGCACGAAGGGCACTTGAGGGCGTGCAGCACGCCGTTGACCGCCAGCTTCATCGCGGCGCCCGTCCCGACCGGACCGAGGTGCACCACGCGCCGGGCCATCAAGTCGTGCACCGGGCGGGCCCGGTCGAGGGCGTCCGCGTCCCCGCGGGCCATCACGACCAGGCCGCCGGACTCGACGGTCGAGACGCTGCCGCTGACCGGGGTGTCGAGCGGCGCGGCGCCGGAGTCGTGAGCCTGCCCAGCGAGCCCGCGCACCGTGGCCGGGGCGACGGTGCTGGCGTCGCAGACCACTGCGCCGGCCCGCAGTCCGGCCAGGACCCCGTCCGCACCGTCGTACGCCGCGACCCGCGGGCTGCCCGCGCCGAGCAGTCGTGCGTGTCCGCGACCTGCTCGGCCTTGCTGCGGGTGCGGTTGTGCACGACCACCGGGAAGCCCGCGCCGCGGATCCGGCCCACCATCGCGGCGCCCATCCGCCCGGTGCCGACCACCGCGACGATCACTGCAGCAACCACCCGCCGTCCACGAACAGGTCGACCCCGTTCACCGACCGGTTCCGGATCAGGAAGTCCACCGCGTCGACGATGTCGGCCATCGCGACGTTGCGACCGGTGGGGGTGCGCTCGCGCACCGCCGTCGTGGCGGCGTCCTTGCCCGCCCAGAACGGGCTGTCGCCCACGATCCCCGGGTGCAGCGCGTTGACCCGCAGGGGCGCGAGCTGCACCGCCAGCGTGCGGACCATGCCGCTGACGCCGCCGTTCACGGTCGAGACGGTGGTCGAGCCCGGGTAGGGGCGCTCCTTCGCCAGCCCGCCGAAGAGCACGATCGACCCTGCCGTCGAGAGCCGGTCCCGCAGGGCGTGCACGGTCGCGGTGTAGCCGACCAGCTTCATCGTCACGAGGTACGTCGCCGCTGCGACGTCGTACTCCCGGACGGTGTTCGCGTCGCGGGTGATCGCGGCCAGCACCAGGTGGTCGAGCGGGCCGACGTCGGCGAGCACCGCGGGCAGGTCGTCCGGTCTCGACAGGTCCACCGCGATGCCCGTCGCTCCCCCGCCCACCTCCGCGGCGACCTCGCCGGCCCGGTCGGCGTCGCGGCCGCTGAGCGTCACCGCCCAGCCCTCGCCGGCGTAGCGGCTGGCGATCTCCCGGCCGATGCCCGAGGTCCCGCCGACCACGAGGATCCGTTGTGCGTCCGTCATCCCCTCACCCTGCCTGTCGTGTCGTTCAGGTAGTCCCAGTCCCGGGCGAACCGGTAGGAGTGCCGCCGCGGCGGCTGTGGCGCCTGGGTCTCCAGCCAGCGCAGCGGTCCGTCGCCTACGTTGCGGAACCCGTGCACGGTGCCCACCCCGGCCCAGGCCACGTCGCCGGCACCGAGCAGGTGGTGCTCGCCGTCGAAGGTCGCCTCCGCCTGCCCCTCGAGGAAGTAGTAGGTCTCCTCGAACGGGTGGTCGTGCGCACCCGCGACACCGTCGGGGTCGTAGCGCACCATGAACATGGTCGACAGCTGGGCGCCGAGGTCGGAGTCCACCATCATCTTCACGGTGATGCCGCTGTAGACGAGCAGCGCGGTGCGCATGCTGGCCGAGACCGCGAGCACCTCCTGGCTCTGCCGCCCGACGTCCAGGTGGCCCGGGGTGACGGTGCCGAACCGCCGCGTGCGCGGGTCCCGTACGTCGATCGGGCGCGGGTCAGGGGTCGTCGGCAGGTCGACCAGGGTGGTGTCGTCGTCGTACCTGCTGCGCGGCACGGGCGCCTGCATCTCCGCCCAGCGCACGGCGCGCCCCTCGTCGTTGCGCCAACGGTGCGGGACCCCGACCGGGAACAGCCCGTAGTCGCCCTCCCCCACCCGGAAGGCACCCTCGGGCGTCTCCACGACGCCGCCGCCCGCGACCACGAAGAAGCTCTCCTCGAAGGAGTGCACGTGCGCCGGCAGCCGGCCGCCGGGGTCGAGCTCGCAGACGCCGAAGCCGGTGTGCACCGCACCGGTGTCCTCCCCGACGGGGTCCCACCGCCGGTGGCCGGACGCGCCCGCGGCCCAGCCCCGGGGCACCGCGAGCACCGCGTCACCGCCGGACCGGACCAGGTGACCTCCCGTCATGCCGACTTCGCGGTCGCGACGGCGTCGAGCAGGTAGTCGCGCGAACGCTCCACCCCGCTCCGGGCGGCGTCGATGTCGGCGAGCAGCCTGCCGTCCCGCTTCCGCACGGACCCGGCGACGACCACCGTGTCCACGTTCGACACGTCCGCGCAGAGCACGACCGCGGCCACCGGGTCGACGACCGGGGCGACGTTCAGCGCGGTCGCGTCGATCAGGACCACGTCCGCCTGCTTGCCCGGGCTGAGCGTGCCCACCTTGTCCTCCAGCCCGGCGACGTACGCCCCGTCGACCGTCGCCGCGTGCAGCATCTCCTGCGCGGTCAGCACGTCCTTGGGGACCTGCTCGTTGGGCTCGTACTTCTCCTCGTGCACGCGCGCGCGGTCGGTGCCGAAGGCGGACCGCATCTGGGTGAACATGTCGCCGGGCACCGTGGTCACCACGTCGATCGACAGGCTCGGACGCAGGCCCAGGCGGAGTGCCTTGCGCACCGGCGGCCAGCCGTGCCCCATCTGCACCTCGACCTGCGGCGCCACCGAGACGCGACCGCCGCTGTCCTTGACCAGCCGCCACTCCTCCTCGCTGAAGTGGCAGCAGTGCACGAAGGTGGTGTCCGGGCCGAGCAGGTCGTACTCGTGCAGCGTGGCGACCATGCCGAACCGGCCGGCCAGCCGGCCCATCGCCACGTGCACGGTGAGCGGGAGGTCGAGCTCGCGGGCGAGTGCCCACTCGCTCCGCACCACCTCCTCGGTGCAGAACCCGGGACCGCGGGTGGCCAGGCCCATGGTCAGCAGGCCGTCGTCGGAGCTGAAGTAGGTGTCCCGGATCCGCCGCACGTCGTCACCCGGGATGGCGATCGTGCTGTCGAACCAGTAGTCGGCCAGCGACAGGTTCGCGCTCCCGTAGGCGTAGAGCGAACGGATCCCGGAGTCCCGGAGGGCCGAGACGGCGGCGTCCGGGTGCTCGGGGGTGTTGTTGATGTGCGACCAGTCGACGAGCGTGGTGATGCCCGCGTTGAGGCACTCCAGCGAGCCGGCCAGGTTGCTGGCGTACACGTCCTCGGGCCGGTACACCGGCGCGAACGTGTCGAGCACCTCCACGAAGTAGTCGTCGAGCGTCGCGTTCGGGGCGCAGCCGCGGATCGCCGCCTCCCAGGTGTGCCGATGCGTGTCGACGAACCCGGGGAGCACGATCCGCCCGGTGGCGTCCACGACCTCGGCGTCGGCGGCGATCTCGGTGTCGACGGCGACGATCTTGTCGTCCTCGATCAGCACGTCGCCACGGGGAAGGTCCCCGATGGCTGGGTCCATGCTGAGCACCGTCCCCCCGCGGATCAGCATTCGGTCTGTCATGGCTGCTCCCTCTCCTCCGGCTGTGTCATCTGGGTCGAGCTGTGGCTAGTAGGCGGCCAGCCGCCGTACGACGTCGACCACCGACCCGACGGTGGGCAGGACCTGGTCCTCGAGGGCGTCCGCGAAGGGCAACGGCACGCACGCGGCGGCGACCCGGCGGATCGGGGCGTCGAGCAGCTCGAAGCCCTCGTCGGCGACGAGCGCGGCGACGGTCGCGCCCCAGCCGCCCTGGTAGGGGTTCTCCTCGACCGTGACCAGCCGCGAGGTCCTCGCGACCGAGGCGAGCACGGCCGACGCGTCGAGCGGGACCAGGCAGCGCAGGTCCAGCACCTCCGCGGAGACCCCCTCCTCGCGCGAGCTGCTCGGCGGCGGTGAGCGCCATCGGCACGGTGGAGGCGAGCGCGACGAGCGTGACGTCGCTGCCCTCACGCACCGTCGCCGCGCGACCGAGCTCCACCACGTGGTCGGCGGGCGCCGGCTCGCCCTTGGAGGCGAACAGTCCCTTGTGCTCGAAGACGACCACCGGGTCGTCGCTGCGGATCGCCGCCGCCATCAGCCCGACGACGTCCGCGGGGGTGCTGGGCGCGACGATCTTGACGCCGGGCACGGTCAGCACCCAGTTCTCGACGGCCTGCGAGTGCTGCGCGCCGAAGCCGAGCCCGCCGCCGTTCGCGGTGCGGATCACCAGCGGCACGGTGACCTGCCCGCCGGTCATGTAGCGCACCTTCGGGATCTCGTTCGCCACGTAGTCCCAGCAGCAGGCGAGGAAGTCGGAGAACATGATCTCGGCGACCGGACGCAGCCCGGTCATCGCGGCGCCCAGGGCGGCACCGACGATGGCCTGCTCGGAGATCGGGGTGTCCCAGACCCGGTCCGGGCCGAACTCCCTGAACAGTCCGGTCGTGGTCTTGAAGACGCCCTCGGCGGCGCCGATGTCCTCGCCGAGGCAGACCACGGTGGGGTCGCGCCGCATCTCGCGGGCGATGCCCTCGGCGACCGCCTCGCGGTAGGTGATCACGTCCGCCATGCCGAGCCCCCGTCGGCCCACACGTCGGTCAGCGCCTCGGCCGGGTCGGCGGCGGGCGCCTCGTCGGCCTCGCGCACCGCGTCCGCGACCGTCCGCTCCACCCGCTCGTCCACCCGGGCGAGGTCGTCCTCCCCGACCCCGAGGGCGCCGAGCCGGGCCCGCGTGACGATCAGCGGGTCCCGCGCGAGCCACGCCTCGACCTCGTCGGCCGGACGGTACCTGCCAGGGTCGGTGCGGCTGTGCCCGAAGTGCCGGTAGGTCCGGGCCTCCACCACCGTCGGCCCGTCCCCGGCCCGCGCCCGTCGTACGGCGTCCAGCAGCGCGGCGTGCACCACCTCGACGTCGTTGCCGTCGACGACGCTCGCCGGCATCCGGTGCGCCGCGGCCCGGTCGGCGGCGGGGTTCTCCGCGGAGGTGACCGAGGCGATCGGGGTGTACTCCATGTAGAGGTTGTTCTCGCACACGAAGACCACCGGCAGCCGCCACACCGCGGCCAGGTTCAGCGCCTCGTGGAACGCCCCGATGTTGGTCGCGCCGTCCCCGAAGAACGCCACGGCGACCTGGTGCGTGCCCCGCACCCGGGCCGACCAGGCCGCCCCGACCGCCATCGGCAGGTGCGCCCCGACGATCGCGTAGGACCCCAGCATCCCGGCCGCGGACTTGGTCAGGTGCATGCTGCCGCCCTTGGCCTTGCACAGGCCGGTCGCCTTGCTCATCAGCTCGGCCAGGCACTCCGCGGGTGACGCGCCGCGGGCCATCGCGTGGTGGTGACCCCGGTAGGTGGCGAACACGTAGTCGTCCGGTGCGAGCGCGGCGCTCGCACCGACCGCGACCGCCTCCTGGCCGGATGCCAGGTGCGTGGTGCCCTTGACCTTGCCGGCCATGAACAGGTCGAACGCGGCCTTCTCGGTGCGCCGGATCACCGCCATCTGCTCGTACAGGCCGAGCAGGGCCGCGGCGTCGAGCCGCTCGCTCGTGTCGACGGTCATGCCCCCTCCTCACCCCGCCCGGCCGCCGTGTTCAGGTGCGACTGCGCGTCGCGCAGCGTGTCCAGCTCGCCGCCCACCGTCCAGTACTTCCGCCCGGCGACCAGCAGGTCCTCGGCGGGGAACTTGGTGATCACCTCGCAGCCGTCCGCGGTGACCACCACCTCTTCCTCGATGCGGGCGGCGCCCCAGCCGTCGGCCGAGGGCCAGTAGGTCTCGAGCGCGAACACCATCCCCTCCTCGAGGACCTCGGGGTGCTCGAGCGAGACCAGCCGCGAGAAGATCGGCTTCTCCCAGATGGACAGCCCGACGCCGTGGCCGTACTGCAGCGCGAACGCCGCCTCCTCGTCCGAGAAGCCGAACTCCGGCGCCGTCGGCCACAGCGACACGACGTCGGCCGTGGTGACGCCCGGCCTCACCAGCGCGATCGCCCGGTCCATGTACTCCCGGCAGCGCACGTAGGCGTCGCGCTGCGCGGGTGAGGCGCTGCCCACCGCGAACGTGCGGTAGTAGCAGGTCCGGTAGCCCAGGTGGCTGTGCAGGATGTCGAAGAACGCCGGGTCGCCGGGTCGGACGACCCGGTCGGAGTACACGTGCGGGTGCGGCGCGCAGCGTTCCCCCGAGATGGCGTTGACCCCCTCGACGTACTCGCTGCCGAGGTCGTAGAGCACCTTCGCGACCAGCCCGACGCACTCGTTCTCCCGCACGCCCGGCCGCAGGAACGCGTAGAGCTCGTCGTACGCCGCGTCGACCATCGCGCACGCCTGGGTCAGCAGCGCGATCTCGTCGGGGGTCTTGATCCGGCGGGCCTCCAGGAAGACCTGCTGCCCGTCCACCACGTCGAGGCCCGCGGCCCGCAGCGCGGCCAGCACCGGCATCTCGACCACGTCGACGCCGACCGGCTCGCCCTCGAGCCCGTGCCCGCGCAGCACCGTGACGATCTTCCGGGCGACGTCCTCGGCGATCGGGGCGTCCGGGTGGAAGGCCCCGCGCAGGGTGGAGATCCCCGCCCGGGCCCGGTCCGTGCCGTCCAGCCAGGGGTTGAAGAGCTGGTGGTGCCGGGCGGCCGAGCCGAAGTCCCACACGACCGGGTCGCCCCCGCGAGGCAGCAGCGCGAACCGGATCAGCTTGTCCATCGCCCAGGTCCCGATGTGGGTCGAGGTCATGTAGCGGATGTTCGCGAAGTCGAAGGTGAGCAGCGAACCCAGCGAGGAGCTCTCCAGGGAGCGGTGCAGCCGCACCAGCCGCGCCCGGCGCAGCCGGTCCAGGTCGACACGCTGCTCCCAGTCCACGGCGTTCGGACCATACGTGCGGATGCTCACGGCTGCACCTCCACGACCTGCCAGGGCGGCGCACGGGGCCCGAGGCGTGCAGGTGAGCGGAGCACGGGGTGACCCCGTGAGGAAGTGACGTGGTCACGTGTGTTCAGCATCACTTACCATCAGTACAACCCAGGTGGACGTGCTCGTCAACGGGTGAGGAGCAGCCGGTGAAGCCGCACGACATGCCGCCGATCGGGGCCCGGATCCGTGCCCGGCGAGCGGGCCGGGGCTTGACCCTGCGCGGGCTCGCGCGCGAGATCGGTGTCTCCGCGAGCCTGATCTCCCAGATCGAGACCGACAAGGCGCAGCCCTCCGTGAGCACGCTGTACGCCATCTCCTCCGCGCTCGGCGTCGGGGTCGAGGACCTGATGACGATGGCCGGGGACGGACACCCCCAGGGCGGCACCGGTCCCGAGGACGCCGAGTCGTCCGTCGTACGACGGGTGGGGCCGGTGGTGACGCCCGAGGACCGCGAGTCGATCACCTTGGACTCGGGGGTCTCCTGGCAGCTGCTGGGCCAGGTGCCCGGCGTGCCCGTCGAGTTCCTGCTGGTCACCTACGCACCAGGCGGCGCGTCGTCGTCGACCGGGCTGCTGATGCGGCACACCGGCACCGAGTACGGCTACCTGCTCCACGGCGAGCTGGTGCTCACCCTCGGGTTCGAGGAGCGGCGGCTGGCACCGGGCGACGCCGTCTGCTTCGAGTCCGCGACGCCGCACGCCTACCGCAACGAGGGCGATCAGCCGGCTGTCGGCGTCTGGTTCGTCCGCGAGGGCGGGACAGGCTGAGCCCCCAGCCGCCGCCCGTTCAGCAGGCGAGAGTGTCCGCGCGGCGGTCGATGCCCTGGAGCTGGAGCACGGGGGCGCTGACAGCGACCGACCAAACCGGACGCGATCCGTCCGGGAACGGACCTATCGTTCCGGTCATGGCTATCGCACGATTCCCGGTCGTCGTCCTCGACTGCCCGGACCCCCAGATCCTGGCCGAGTTCTACGGCGCCCTGCTCGACTGGAAGGTCGAGCAGAGCGGAGACGACTGGTGCACCCTCCGCGCCGAGTACGGCGACTCGCTGTGCTTCCAGAAGGTCGAGCGCTTCACACCACCACGGTGGCCCGGCCAGGACGTTCCGCAGCAGATGCACCTCGACGTCGTGGTCGACGACCTCGACCTCGCGGAGACAGCGGTGCTCGAGCTTGGCGCGACCAAGCACGAGCACCAGCCGGGGACGACGTTCCGAGTCTTCCTCGACCCCGCGGGCCATCCGTTCTGCCTCTGCTCGAACTGAGGCGACCCGGGCCACCGGTGGTCGTACCCGGCGATCGGGAGCAAGATGAGGTCACCGGACGCGCCAGGGGTGAGGGAGCGGTGAGATGTCCGAAGACACGATGGTCCACAGCGTCGAGGCGGCGCTGCACTCTCTCGGGGTCCAGGAGCAGGTGACCGCGGCCGGTCAGTTCCAGCCCCGCGGTCACACGGGCAGCATGTTCGCCGGCGGCATGATCGGCGACAGCCTGGCAGGCGCGCTCGGCAGCCCGGCGGACTCCGTGGCGACCGTCGGCGGCGCGCTGGCCGGGGCTCGGATGCACGACGCCGCCAGCGGGCTGCCGACGAGCATGCTGGTCGCCGTCACCGCCACCCATGTGTACGGGTTCGCTGCGGCGCACCGCAGCAGTCCCGTCGGTGCGCTGGTGTTCGGGATGCCTCGGGACCGCATCGAGGTGAAGGTGCACCAGCGGGTGAACGTACGGGTCCTGGAGCTGGTCGACGGCTCCACCGGCTCGGCCATCCAGCTCGAGGGCAACCGGATCCCGCTCACGCACAGCAAGGACGTCATCGACGCCCTCCGCGAGTGAGCGGAGCGGCGCGGTTCGGTCCGGCGAGGGTTCGAGCGCTAGCGACGCCCGGCAGCGAAGTAGGCGATCGGCCCGAGGGGCTGGACGACGAAGGAGAGCATCCAGGCCGCCTTCGGCCCGCGGACCTCGTCACTGCGTCTGCTCGCAAGATCGCGCAAGGCCGCCAGCGTCATCGCCGCCTCGAGAGTCCCACCCACGACGACGGCACGCTTCTGCGTCGTGCTGAGGTCCGACCACGTCCGCTTCGCCATGGCCTCAGGTTAGCCGCGGCTCCGATGAGTTCGGCACTCGCCGACGGTCGACCCCGTGTGACGGCACGACGGACCCGACACGAAGGAGCACGTGATGAGCACCCTCACCGTCGACCTCTTCTCCAGCCTCGACGGGTTCGGTGGAGCCGAGGGCTGGCCGGGCTACTGGGGCAAGGAAGGCCCTGAGCTGATGGCCTGGTTGGAGGAGAAGCTGGCCGAGGACCACGTCCTCGTCATGGGCGCGCACACCTACCGGACCATGTCCGAGATCGTTGCCGCACAGGAGGACCCGACCTTCGCCAGGATGGCCGAGATCCCCAAGGTCGTGTTCTCCACGACGCTGGACCTGCCGCTGGCCTGGGAGAACACGGAGCTGGTCGCCGAGGACGCCGTCGCGGCGATGGCCAGGATGAAGCAGGAGCGGTCGGCACCGATGCGGACGATGGGAAGCATCTCGCTCAGCACGTCCCTGCTGCGAGCAGGTCTCGTCGACTACCTCCAGGTCACGGTCTTCCCGGTCGTCACCGGGCAGTCCGGGCGGGAGCCGTTGTTCGCCGGCGGGCCGGACCTGGATCTCGAGCTCGTCGACTCGCGCACGTTCGACGGCCGCGCACAGCTCCTCGGGTACGTGCCGACCCTTCACTGACGAGGCGTCCGCGCCCTGCCGTCCTAGTCTGGTCCGGAGACCTCACAGAGAGGAACGGCCACATGGACGAGAGCGAAGGCATCGACGCCAGCGCGGTACCCGACGGTCCGGGGTGCTCGGACTGCTCCGCCTCCGAACCGTCGGGGTGGTGGCTGCACCTACGCCGCCGCGCGCAGTGCGGTCACATCGGCTGCTGCGACTCCTCCCCCGGTCGGCACGCCCGGGAGCACGCGATGGCCCTGGGCCACCGCTACGTCCAGAGCTACGAGCCGGGCGAGGACTGGTTCTGGGACTTCGCCACAGGCCGGATGTTCGAGGGTCCGCGCCTCGCGCCACCCACTTCGCACCCGGCCGAGCAACCGGTGCCCGGTCCGCGCGGTGGGGTGCCCCTGGACTGGCAGACGCAGCTCCACTGACCCCGCGGCTCCGGGACCGGGTGCGCGGCGTCTCAGGCCAGCCCGTCGAACGGGCGGACCTCGACCTTGGCTCGGCAGGCCTTGGATCCGGCGGCCGCGAGCTTGAGCGCCACGTCGAGGTCAGGTGCGTCGATGACCCAGAAGCCCCCGATGACCTCCTTGGACTCCAGGTAGGGGCCGTCGGTCAGCACCGCGGTCTCCCCCCGGCCGTCGACGACGGTCGCGGTCGATGCCGACTGCAGCCCACCGGCGAAGACCCAGTAGCCGTCGGCGCGAAGCTGGTCGTTGAAGGCGCCGGTCGCCGCGAACGCCTCCTCCATCTCCTCCTTCGAGCCGTAGTTGCCGTACTCGTCCAACTCGGCGGGGCCGTGCACGGCCAACAGGTAGTGCGTCATCTCACTTCTCCCTCATCCCGGGCGGTCCTGCTGACCGCCTGCTACTCCCACGACGAACGGCACACCGTCGATCCGACAAACCTGCCACAGGAGGGCCGGCGACCGGGTCCCGTAGCTCGCCTCCCCCGGGGCCGGGCGCCGGCGCTGCCTATTTCCGGACTGTTGACATGCTCTTGGTTCCGGTTAGGGCGGCTCCGTTCGGGTACCGGGGTCCATACGGTGAGTCGTTGCCCAGACCCGCACTGACGTCAGCCGTAGCGGATGTGCGGAAGCTGCAGGCCGGAGGCCAGCAATGAGTGACCGCACTCCGTGGTCGCACGACATCGACCTGGACGATCGTTCCGCCAGCGCGTCGCGGGCGCGGGCGTTCGTCCGCCGTCGCCTCGAGGAGCACTGCCTCTCACCCCTCGGCGACGACGTCCAGGTCGTCGTCAGCGAGCTCGTCACCAACGCCGTGCGGCACGCCCGCACGCCCGTCACCGTGACCTTGCACGCCTTCGACCTGACGTTGCTCCTCGAGGTCCAGGACGGCTCCGCCGTCCGGCCGGCCCGCGGCGCCGCCCCCGACGTCCTCGCCACCCACGGACGAGGCCTCCACATCGTCGGCATCCTCAGCCGCGACTGGGGCACGGACGCGCTCCCCGACGGGGGCAAGTCGGTGTGGGCCGAGTTCGGACTGCCCGAGCGACGCATCCCGGGTGGACGAGCGACCGCCTGAACGAGGGCGCTCGCCGCGCATCGTCCGGCACCGGTGAGGCTGACCGGAACTGTCCGCGAATCCGCGCCTTTTCCGGACATGTCGGATACCGTCGAAGGGAGCCCGGACGTGACCGGGCCCCGTTCGTCGCCCCAGACCCCGGTGACCGACCATCGGACCGGAGTCATGGCATGGCATCGCAAGCGGCGTACGACGACGCCCGGGAAGTGCCCCGCCCAGCGCGCCCGGACCGTCGCACGCTGGTCAGTGACGCCTACGACCAGCACGGGACCGCGTTGTTCCGCCTGGCCCACGCGATCTGCGGGGACGAGGAGAGGGCAGCGACAGCGGTGGTCCAGGCCTTCGATGTCGCCTTCACCGACTCCCGCCGGACCGGTCGGGACGTGCGCATCCCCCAGGACCTGGTGCGGCTCACCTACCTCGCCTGCGTCGCCTGCTGCACGGCCCCCCGCGGAACCGCGGACGGGAGTCCGGAGGCGAACGACGCGACGCCCCTCAGCGCCTGTCTCGTCGGCCTGGACTGTCAACGACGAGCCCTGATCGCGCTGACGTTGTACGGGGACCACACGTACGACGAGGCCGCCGTCCTGCTGAACATCGACCCGGCCGCAGCTGCCCGGGCACTCCGGATCACGCTCCGCGAGGCTGCTCGCGGCCCACGCTCGCGCCACGCATCACCGGGGTCCGCACCGTGAGAGACCGACGGCTCACCCTCCCCCTCCAGCGGACCCCTGCACGGGACGGCGAGGCCGCGCAGGCGCCGACCTGCGTCCGCCTGCACCCGGGAACAGGGCCTGCCGTCGTCGCGCTCGTCGGAGAGCTGGACCTGGACACCGCTCCCCAGCTCAGCCCGGTCATCCGCCGACTCCTCGCCCAGGGCCGCAGCCGCATCACCATCAACCTCGACGAGGTCACCTTCATGGATGGCTTCACCCTCGGACTGCTGATCCGTGCGCACCACGACGTCGCGCGAGCCGGCGGGTTCCTCGACCTCACCCACAACCGCCTGTGCGCCCGCCTGATGGTCGTCACCGGCACCACGACCTTCCTGCACCCGTGACGAGCTGGCACCGCCGGTCGAGCGGCTGAGCCGGGTCGTCTACTCGGCGGCGCGGGGCTTCTCGGTGCGGAGCTCGAGGAAGCGTTCCACGTCGTCGCGTTCGGACCGGCGCTGGGCCGCGACGGCGCTCGCGCGGGCGGCGTTACGTCTGGCGGTGTCCTGGGAGAAGGCTCGAAGCGGGCTGGGGACCGAGATGCTGGGCAGGGTCAACACGGGGCGTTGTCCTTCCGAGAGAGTGGGACACCTTCTCGAAGTTACGTGTGCTGCACGCCCTGGTAAAGAAGCCGTTCGGATCATCTCTCGGCCTCCCGTATGCCCCGATTGGGCCAGTGAAGAGGAACATTTCCGGTTTTTGTGCGACGCGGACGGCGGCGAGCTGGTCGACCGGCGCGTCCCCGGCTGTCACCGTGGTCGCATGCGGATGTTCGTCGCCCTGGTCCCGCCGCCCGACGCCCTCGACGACCTGGCGGAGTTCGTCGGTCCGCGCCAGGAGGCCGAGCCCGGGTTCCGGTGGACCACGCCCGAGCAGTGGCACGTCACCTTGGCGTTCCTGGCCGACGTCGCCGACCGGCACCTCGACGACCTCGTCGTCCGGCTGGGGCGGGCCGCCGCTCGACGTACGCCGTTCGAGGTGACGCTCGCGGCAGGCGGAGCGTTCCCGGACCCGAGCCGGGCCAGGGTGCTCTTCACGGGGGTGGAGACGTCGTCAGAGAGCGGGGGCCAGGAGCTCCACCGGCTGGCGACGGGAGCACGGGCCGCCGCGGCGAAGGCCGGCTGCGAGGTGGACGGCGGCCGGTTCCACCCGCACGTCACGCTCGCGCGCACCCGTCGGCCGGTGCAGGCCACCCGCTGGCTGCGCGTGCTGGACGCCTACCGCGGCCCGACCTGGACTGCCGGCGAGATGACGCTCGTCGCGTCCCACCTCGGTGAGGGCCCGCGTCGCCGGCCGCGCTACGAGCTCGTCGAGAGCTTCCCGCTCGCGCGCGGGTGACCCCCGTCGGGGCAGGGCGTGTCCTCCCGCCACGACCGACGGGCGTCCGGCCCGGACGAGCGCCTTGACGACCGCGAAGCCCGCGTTGCACCGTGGAAGCGAGGGGGGATCACGCGCAGGGAAGGACGTCCTCATGAACGACCTCCGTCCGGACACCGTGGTCCTCGTCCACGGCCTGTGGACGACTCCCCGCAGCGAGGAGCACCGGGTCGCGCACGTCGAGGCCCGGGGACGCTACGCGTTCGACGGGCGTGACGCCTGAGCACCCTCGTCACCGGCGAAGGACACGGCATGCCCACCCGACGGCTGGCGGTCGGACTGACGCCCCTCGAAACGCGGCGCGAGGTCGTGCTGCACGTCGCGGACCGGGCGCAGCAGCTGGGGTACGACGCGTTCTTCCTGGCCGAGGGCTGGGGTCACGACGCGGGGGTGCTGCTGGCCGAGGTCGCGAGCCGGACGGACCGGATCACCCTCGGCACCGGCATCATCAACGTCTGGGGACGCACACCGGCCAGCATCGCGATGCTGGCCGCCAGCCTCGCCGAGGTCTCCGGTGACCGGTTCGTGCTCGGGCTCGGAGCCGGCAGCCCACCACTGGCGGAGGGCTTGCACGACGTGGCGTTCGCTGCGCCCGTCGAGCGGCTCGGCGCGGTCACGCGGCAGGTACGCCGACTGCTGGCCGGCCAGCGCCTCGAACCGACCGTCGAGCGGACCACCCGTCCCCTGAAGCTGGCCGTCGTCCCGCAGACCGCGATCCCGGTCTACCTGGCCGCGCTCGGACCCCAGTCCGTACGACTGGCGGGTGAGCTCGCCGACGGATGGTGCCCGTTCCTGATGCCGCTGTCCGGTCTCGACGACGGCATCCGGCTGCTCGAGCAGGGCCTGGCGCGCGGGGCGCCCGGCCGCACGCTGCCGACCATCGCCCCCCTGCATCCCCACCGCCGTCTCCGAGGATCCCTCGCGGGCACTCGAGGTGGCCTCCTGGTGGGTGGCGTTCTACCTGGTCAGCATGGGCCCGCTGTACCGCAGGACCCTGCACCGGCTCGGCCACGGCGAGGGGGTCGAGGAGGTCCTGGCCGCCAACCCCACCCCGCGCACCTTCGAGGTCCCCGAGCCGGCCCGGGGACTGCTCGACGAGCTCACCCTGTGGGGCGACGCCGAGCACGCCCGGGCGGCGCTCGACCGCTGGTACGCCGCCGGCGCCCAGCTGCCCTGTCTCACGCTTCCACCGGGCCGGCCCGTCGACGAGCTCGACCAGGTGCTCGAGTCCCTTCGGCCCTGACCCTCGGCCTCAGTACCGGTCCGCGACCACGGCCTGCTGGTCGACCGGAGCCCCCCCGTTGGATGGTCCACGCCAGCCGCACCAGACCGGCGTGCGACCAGGTCAGCGGCGTGGCCGAACGGGTGCCCTCACCGGCAGGGCAGCACGCCTTGCCGGTCGGCGGCCGGTTGTCCCAGACCTGCTCCGCGAGCATGTCGGCCTGCCCGGTCGCGCGCGCCATCGCCCGCAGATAGGGCGTGCCGGAGCCGCCGGCGGTGACGGTGTACTCGCCGCGCTCCCCCGCGAGCAGCGGCCACGCGCGCCCGAGCGTCGTACCCGTGCCGGGTTCGGTGATCCGCCACTCGCCACCGGTGCGCGTCTCGCCGTACCCGTCGAAGGAGTAGCGGCGCCAGAACGGCCCGTTGGGCGTGCGCACCTTCAGCTCCTTGTCGATCACCGGCAGCGAGGACAGCACGGCCGGGTCCTTCGGCGACTCGATGCCGTACCGCACGAGGTCGAGGAAGCTCGCGTCCACGACCGCCCGCTGGTCGGTCTTCGCGGGTCCGCCGTCACCGACGCCGTACGGCGTGCCGGCGTCGGGGTTGCCGTCCTTGGTGAGCCGCAGGAAGTACGGCCGGTTCGAGAGCGGGCCGTTGGTGGTCACGGTCCAGCCCTGCACCTTGGACGCCCACTCGTCCGCCAGCGCCAGCCACTTGGTCGAGGAGGCGGCGTCGCCGTTCGCACGGGCGATCGCGGCGGCGCACACGAGTCCGTTGATCTGCGCCGCGACGGAGTTCGGCGAGTAGCCGCCCTGGTTCTCCCAGCGCTCCTGCGGCGAGTACGGCGCGGCGAGGCCGGTGTCCTTGTCCTTGTACGTCGCGAGGAAGTCGGCCGACTTCTTCACGTGCGCGTACGTCGCCGCGTCGGTCCTGCCGGTCAGCTGCGCGAGCACGATCGGCAGGGCGACCTCGTCGAGCTGGAGGTTGGTCCACACCGGCTTGCCGGTCACGTCGGAGTTCTGCGGGAAGGAGCCGTCGGCCTTCTGCTGCTGGGTGAACAGCCAGTCGACGATCCGTCGCGCGGCCGCCTTGTCGCCGTCGGCCCACAGCGCGGTGCCGAACTGGTAGGCGTCGCGCGACCACACCTCGTGGTAGGCGCCCGACGGCTTGGAGAGACCGTCGATGTTGTCGCCCCACACCCACGGCGCGCTCGGCGAGGCGACGAACGCCCCCGGGTGCAGCTTGTCCTCCGCTGCCGCGAGCACCAGGGCGGAGGCGAGGTACTGCCGCCTGACGCCTGCCGCGCTCGCGGGCACGCCGCGGATGCTGCCGAGGTAGGAGTGCCAGCCGGCGTCGTAGCGACGAGCCGTGGTGGCGTACGACGTCCCGGCCGACGTGGCCGCCGTACGCCTCGCGGCCGTCGGCGTCCCTCCGAAGCCGAGGGCCAGCGTCGCGTTCTGGTGACCGGCCCGTCCCGTCACGCCGGAGACCCGGCCGACCTGGACGACGTTGCCCGGCCCGGCGTCGGCGTACCGCTTGCTGATCCGGTGGTGCGCCTCGAGGTCGCGCCAGCCGTCGCTGCCAGTGCCGTGGTAGCCGCTGGAGGTCCGGTCGAACCCGGGACGCGACACCAGCGCGCTGCCGGTGGATCCGTCCCGCGCGACGAGCGCGTCACCGGCGGTGCGGGCGCGGTCGTCCTCGCCGTCGTTGCCGAGCGCCGGGTCGTGCAGCGCGTAGAGGTGGTACGTCCTCCCGTCCAGCGAGACCAGCCGCACCCGCAGCACGACGCTGTCGCGCTGCGGGTCGGTCACGACGCTCTTCACGATCCGGTAGTGGCCGCCCTTGTCGGTGTTGGTCTGCGTGAAGCGCAGGCTGCCGACGTCCGGCCGGGCGACGCCGTGCCGCATGTCGGTCGACTCGCGGTCGGTGAAGGAGTGACCGTCGGTGACCACCAGCTCGAGGTTGCGCGTGCTCGGGGTGGAGAGGTCGGGGTAGAACACCTCGCTGATCCGGCCCTGCTGGAGCGTGAACCACACGTTGCTCCCCCGCGCTCGTGCCGTCCCGAAGCCGGCCTTGTCGGCCTCGCTCCAGACCGTCTTCGCACCCGGGCTCCCCGGCGCCGCCCCGGTTTCCCGACCCGGTCCGGTTGGTTGAGCTTGTCGAAACCCCGCGGCCTCGGTCGGGAGAGCGCCGGCGGCCAGCGAGCCGGTGGCGGCGAGGCTGAGGGCGGCGAGCAGTGCGGGTGTGCGTCGGGACATGGGTGGACCTCCGAGTCGGCTCCGCCCCGGTTACCCCCGTGACCCCGGTCACAAACGACCAGCCGCCGGCTTCAGCTCCTCGGTGGCGTGGGGAGGTTGTACGGGGTCACGATGTGGATCGGCGACCGGACGGACTCGATGGGTCCGTCGATGGCCCCCTGCGCCTGCATGATGATGCGGCACGCGAGCCGCATGTCGTACCTGAGGTCGTGGTGCAGGACGGCGGTCAGCCGTTCGTCGTGGAGCAGCTGCAGGTTGTCCCGGTCGAGATCGTGCCCGACGAACACCTGGCAGCGCCGGCCCGCGGCGTCGAACGCCTCGAGGATGGCCTGGTTGCCGCCGCCGATGGAGTAGACCGAGCTGATCGCGGGGTTCCGCTGCAGCGTCCGCAGGGTCGACTCCTTGACCGTGGCGTCGAGCCCGTCGGTGTCGGTCTGCTCCACCAGCACCCGGTCGGGCGAACGGTTCCTCATGGTGGCCCGGAACCCGATCTCGCGTTCCTCCTCACCACGGAACACGCTGCGACTCAGCGCGATCAGCACGTCCCCGGGCCCGTCGCCGAGGAGCCGGTCGACCAGGTACGCCGCGGTCGACCCGGCGGCCCGGTTGTCGATCCCGACGTAGGCGACGCGTTGGCTCAGCGGAAGGTCGGTGACCAGGGTGACCACGGGGATCCCGTGCTGGACGAGCCGCGCGACGGCGTCGGTGATCTCGGGGACGTCGGGAGCCTTGAGCACGACCCCCATGGAGCCGCGGTGCCGGATGTCGTCCAGCACCTTGACGAGGTCCGCGGGGCGACCCTTCTCGCGAAAGTCGAACCGGGACCGCACCACGGCCGGCCGGAGCGACGGCAGCTCCGCCTCCAGCGCGGACTTGACGGCCGAGGAGAACCGGTCCGGGGTCTGCATGACGACGTCGACCAGGAACGTCCGGCCGTTCAGCCGCAGCTGGCTGCGCTGCCGGTCCAGGTCGGTGATGGCCTGCCGCACGTTGCTCACGGTGCTGGCGCGCACCCCTGGCCGGTTGTTGAGCACCCGGTCGACGGTGGCTTCGCTCAACCCTGCCTGGCGGGCGATCTCCCGGATCGGATACGCGTGTCCCATGCGGCGATCGTGAGGGCTCGATGAGGTCTCGGTCAAGGTGCACAGCCGTCATACCCGGCAGTGGCCAGGGCTGAGAGTCCGCTGGCATGAGGTGTTCTTGACGGCTTCCACCTGTTGACCTGGGTGGTGACGGACCGCAGGCTTGATCAGGCCTCCTGTCCTCCTCACCGTTCTTGCGAAGGAGACCGACATGCGTCTCGGCCTGATCGGACTCGGCCGGATCGGCGCGTTCCACGCCGACACCCTGTCCCACCTCGACGAGGTCGACTCCCTCGTCGTCACCGATGCGGTGCCCGCGGTGACCGCATCGGTCGCCGAGCGGTTCGGCGCCGAACCTGCGGAGTCCCCGGCGGCGCTGATCGGCAGCGGCGTCGACGGGATCGTGATCGCTGCCGCCACCGACGCGCACACCGCGTTGATCAAGGCCGGCGTCGACGCCGGCATCCCGGTGTTCTGCGAGAAGCCCCTCTCCGGTGTCGTCGACGAAGCCGTCGCCATCGCCGAGTACGTCCACGCCAGCGGGGTGCCGGTCCAGATCGGCTACCCGCGACGCTTCGACCCTGCCTACCTCGCGGCCCGCGAGGCACTCGCCGGCGGTGAGCTCGGCTGGGTGCACACCGTGCGGTCGACCACCTTGGACCCGGCACCCGCGCCCCGTGGGTACATCGCCGTCTCCGGCGGGATCTTCCGCGACTGCTCGGTCCACGACTTCGACAGCGTGCGGTGGGTGACCGGCCGGGAGGTCGTCGAGGTCTACGCCACCGGCAGCGCCCGCGGTGACGACTTCTTCGCCGAGCTCGGCGACGTCGCCACCGCGCAGGCCCTGCTCACCTTCGACGACGGCGCCACCGCGGTCGTGTCCAACACCCGCTACAACCCCCGCGGGTACGACGTCCGGCTCGAGCTGCACGGCACCACGGACAGCGTCGTGGCCGGCTGGACCGAGAGCACCCCGCTGCGCAACCTCGAGCCGGACACCAGCTGGCCGTCGGACAAGCCCTGGACGTTCTTCATGGACCGGCTCACGAACGCGTTCCGCGCCGAGCTCGCCGCGTTCACCGAGGTCGTCGCCGGGCAACGACCCTCCCCCTGCACCGTCGACGACGCCCTCGCCGTGACGTGGATCGCCGAGGCAGCCACCCTTTCCCTCCACGAGCACCGTCCGGTGCGGATTGACGAGGTCCAGAAGTGACCACCACCCCCACCCCCTCCGCCGGCTCCACGCCCTCGACCCCGAGTCGGTCCCGGATCGCCGGGGCGCCGATCTCCTGGGGGGTCTGCGAGGTCCCCAACTGGGGCTACCAGCTCTCGCCCGATCGGGTTCTCGACGAGATGCGCGAGGTCGGTCTCGCCGCCACCGAGCTCGGTCCGGAGGGATTCCTGCCCGCCGACCCGGACCAGATGGCCGGGGTGCTCGCGGCGCACCAGCTGACCGCCGTCGGTGGGTTCACGCCCGTCGTGATGCACCGTCCCGGTCACGACCCGCTCCCGGCGATCGACCGCATCCTCGAGCAGTACGAGGCCACGCACGCCGAGGTCCTCGTCCTCTCCGCGACGTCCGGGCAGGACGGCTACGACAGCCGCCCCACCCTCGACGACGACGAGTGGGACCTGCTGTTGCGCAACCTGGACCGGATCAGCGACCGGGCCGCCGAACGTGGCGTACGCGCGGTGCTGCACCCGCACGTGGGCACGATGGTCGAGAACGGCGACGAGGTGCAGCGGGTGCTGGGCGGCTCCTCCATCTCGTTGTGCCTGGACACCGGTCACCTCCTGATCGGCGGCACCGATCCGGCGGACCTCACCCGACAGGCACCCGACCGCATCGCCCACACCCATCTCAAGGACGTCGACAGCCAGATCGCCGACAAGGTCCGCGCCGGCCGGCTCAGCTACACCGAGGGCGTGGTCGAGGGCATGTACCGACCGCTCGGCACCGGCGACGTGGACGTGGAGACGATCGTCAGCACCCTGCAGGGCAACGGCTACACCGGCTGGTACACCCTCGAGCAGGACACCATCCTCACCGAGGAGCCGCGCGGCGAAGGACCCGTGACCGACGTCCGGACCAGCGCCGGCTACGTCCGCAGCCTGCTCACCTCGACGGCCGAGGCCGACAGCGCCGAAACCCTCTGACCCGTGGAGCCACTACGCATCGGGGTGCTCGGCGCGGCGCGCATCAGCGAGCGGTCCATCGTCGGCCCGGCCGCGGAGACCGGCACGCGTCTCGTGGCGGTCGCCGCACGCGACCGGGACCGGGCCGAGACCTTCGCCCGGACCCACGGCGTCGAGCGGGTCCATGCGTCGTACGCCGACGTGATCGCGGACCCCGAGGTCGAGGCGGTCTACAACCCGCTCGCCAACAGCCTGCACGCGCCCTGGAACAAGGCCGCGATCCTCGCCGGGAAGCACGTCCTGACCGAGAAGCCGTTCGCCAGCAACGCCACCGAGGCCGCCCAGGTGCGGGACCTGGCGCAGGGCAGGTCGCTGGTGCTGTTCGAGGGGTTCCACTACCTCTACCACCCGCTGATGCGACGGCTGATGTCGATCCTCGCCGACGGCGAGCTGGGGACGGTGCAGCGCGTCGAGAGCACGCTGTTCATGACCGCTCCCCCGGCGGACGACCCGAGATGGTCGCTCGCCCTCGCCGGCGGTGCCCTGATGGACCTCGGCTGCTACGCGCTGCACGCCCAACGGGTCCTCGGTGACTTCGCCGGCGGCGAACCCCGCCTCGTCGGCGCGACGGGCGCGGAACGCCCGGACGCCCCGTGCGTCGACGCGTGGGCCGACGTGCACCTCGAGTTCCCCTCCGGCGCGACCGGTCTCGCGCGGTGCAGCATGACCAGCGAGCACTGGGACATGTCGCTGCGGGTGGTCGGCACGGCCGGGGAAGCCCGCATCCCCGACTTCCTCTTCCAGAAGTACGACGACCGGATCATCGTCCGGTCCGGTGCCGGAGAGCGGACCGAGCACTGCGGCAACGCCACCTCCTACACCTACCAGCTGCGTGCCTTCATCGACGCGGTCCGGGCCGGCGCGCCGTACCGCTCCGACGCCGAGGACGCGGTGGCGACCCTGTCGCTCGTCGACAGCTGCTACCGCGCCCTCGGGCTCGAGCCCCGCCCGGCGGCCACCTGACCCGCAGATGAGGGGTTATTGACGGTTCTCTGCGGGTCGTCAACCCCCAGAGCACTCGTAGGCTTGCTCCATCCCGCTCCCCGAAGGAAGTCACCGCCCATGAACGCGTCCACCGCCTCCTGCACGACCGGCCGGTTCTCCGCAGCCGACTGCTCGATCGACGACTTCGCCGCCCTCGTCGCCCAGCAGACGCACCTGCCGGACTACCCGCACGCCGACGCCGTCGAGCGCAACGTGCTGATCTACGGCGAGCGGCTCCGCGCCGCGCTCGGTCCGCCCGCCGGCCGGGCCGCGGTGCAGGCCGAGCTGATGCGGGCGCTGACCGACGGTCCCGGCATCGTGGTGTTCAAGCGAGCCTTCGCCGACCTGTCCGTCGTCGACCGCGCCACCGAGGCCTTCCTCGGCCGGATCGCCGCGGAGAAGGCGGCCGGAGTCGCCGGGGGCGACCACTTCGCCAAGCCCGGCGCGAACGACCGGGTCTGGGGTGCGCTGGACAAGCTGGCCGTCGCGGAGCCCGCGGTGTTCGCCGAGTACTACGCCAACGACATCCTCGCGCTGGTCAGCGAGTCCTGGCTCGGCCCCGGCTACCAGGTCACCTCGCAGGTCAACGTGGTCAACCCCGGTGGCGAGGCGCAGACCGCGCACCGCGACTACCACCTGGGCTTCATGGACGCCGAGAAGTCCGCCCGCTACCCGGCACACGTGCACCGGCTGTCGCCGGCGATGACCCTGCAGGGCGCGGTCGCGCACTGCGACATGCCCGTCGAGACCGGCCCGACCCTCTACCTGCCCTACTCGCACCAGTACGGGCCCGGCTACCTCGCCTTCCACCTGCCGGAGTTCACCGAGTACTTCGCTCGGCACTACACCCAGCTGCCGCTGGACAAGGGCGACGCGGCGTTCTTCAACCCCGCCCTGTTCCACGGGGCCGGCACGAACGTCTCGACCAGCGTCCGGCGGATGGCCAACCTGCTGCAGGTGTCCTCGCCGTTCGGCCGCGCCATGGAGACCGTGGACCGGGTCGCGATGTGCCGGGCACTGTTCCCCGTGCTGCTGGAGAAGAAGGCGGCCGGCGCGTCCGACGGCTACCTGGACAACGTCATCGCCGCCTCCGCCGAGGGCTACGCCTTCCCGACCAACCTCGACCGGGACCAGCCGATCGGGGGCATGGCGCCCCGGACGCAGGCCGACCTGGTCCGCCAGGCCGTCGCCGAGGGATGGACGGCGGCAGCGTTCGAGTCCGCGCTGGACGCCCAGACCGCCCGGACCCGTCCCTGCCCCGCCTGAACCGCCGACGTCACCTGAGACCGAGCAAGGGCCCCTGATGACCCCAGAGGCCGCTGGACGAGGCGCTGGCGGACGCACCGCACCACGACGGCGCTGTTCGAGCGGCTGTCCTAGGACCCGTGGCGCGACGGCTCGAAGTGCGGCTCCCAGCGCACCCGCTGGGCCCCGAAACCGGCGGCGTGGTCGCCTTCGTGCCCGCCCGGCCGGCGGCACAGGTACTGCGGCGAGTAGAGGTCTCGGCAGGAGTCGCGGTAGCTGGTGTAGGCGAACTCGAGGTCGAGTCGGTCGTCGCTGCTCATCAGATGGCTCTCCGTGGTCGTCTCGCCCCCGTGATTGCGACAATACGCGGAAACAACCCCAAGACGACCAACTGGTCCAGAGCGGGAGCCGGCCGGGCCGGCTCCCGCCAGGGCCTGGGAACCTCGGCTACTTGATCATCCCGTGCGGGTCCAGGACGAACTTCCGGGCCGCTCCCTTGTCGAAGTCGGCGTACCCCTTGGGCGCCTCGTCCAGGGGGATGACGGTGGCGTTGACGTTCTTCGCGATCTGCACCCGGTCGTGCAGGATCGCCTGCATCAGCTGCCGGTTGTAGCGCATGACCGGGCACTGGCCGGTGGCGAAGGACAGCGACTTGGCCCAGCCGAGCCCCAGCCGGATCGACAGCGACCCCTGCTGGGCCGCCTCGTCGACGGCACCCGGGTCCCCCGTGACGTAGAGACCGGGGATGCCCACGGCTCCGCCCGCGCGGGTGACGTCCATGACCGTGTTCAGCACCGTCGCCGGCCGCTCCTGCTGGGCGTCCGCGCCGTGGCCGTGGGCCTCGAAGCCGACCGCGTCGACGGCACAGTCCACCTCGGGCTCGCCGAGCAGCTGCTCCACCTGGTCCCGCGGGTCGCCCTGGGACACGTCGACGGTCTCGCAACCGAAGCTGCGCGCCTGGGCCAGCCGCTCCTGCTGCAGGTCCGCGACGATCACGACGGCCGCGCCGAGCAGGAACGCCGACGTGGCAGCCGCGAGACCGACCGGCCCGGCGCCAGCGACGTACACCGTGGACCCCGGCTGTACGCCGGCGGTGACGGCGCCGTGGAAGCCGGTGGGGAAGATGTCGGACAGCATCGCCAGGTCGCGGATCTTCTCCAGGGCCTGGTCCCGGTCGGGGAACTTCAGGAGGTTCCAGTCGGCGTACGGCACGAGCGCGTACTCCGCCTGGCCACCGACCCAGCCGCCCATGTCGACGTACCCGTACGCCGACCCCGGCCGGTCAGGGTTCACGTTCAGGCAGACACCGGTCTTGCCCTCCTTGCAGTTCCGGCACCGACCGCAGGCGATGTTGAACGGGACCGACACGAGGTCGCCCTTCTGGATGAACTCCACGTCGCGCCCGGTCTCGACGACCTCCCCCGTGATCTCGTGGCCGAGCGGCAACCCCTTCGGCGCCGTCGTCCGGCCCCGCACCATGTGCTGGTCGCTGCCGCAGATGTTGGTGGCGACGACCTTGAGGATCGCGGCGTGCGGGAGCTTGCGGCCCACGTTGGCCGGGTTCACCCCAGGACCATCCTTGAGCTCGAACGTCGGGTACTCGGTGGTCTCGACCGCGACGGTTCCGGGCCCCTTGAAGATGACTGCCTTGTTGCCTGGCATGCGCGCTGCTCCCTTCCGTGAAGCTGGCTGGTTGGACCGATCGGTGACGGAGGACGGACTCAGGTCTTGGACTGCGACCGTGTCGGGGCCTCCCGGCGTGACTGGGCCGGGACCTCGGACGGCCGCTGGCGAGGCTCCGGCGAGGGCTCTCCGGGCGTCTCCGCGCCGGGCATGCCCTCCTCGACCGCGGCGCCGACCGGCGGGACCGCGGCGGCCGGACGCGCCACGACGTCGTAGCAGAGCGCACCCGCGACGCCGCCGACGAGCGGTCCGACGACGTAGACGTAGAACTCGGACCACGGCGTCGACCCGCCGAAGAGCTGGTTCACCACGTAGGGACCGAACGAACGCGCCGGGTTCACGGACCCGCCGGAGAACGGGCCGATCAGCATGATCTCGACCGCGACCGCGAGCCCGATGAGGAAGCCGGCCCAGCCGGCCGGGGCCCGCTGGTCGACCGCGACCGCCATGATCGTGAAGACCAGCAGGAACGTGCCGAGGGCCTCCGCGACGATGCCTTGCACGCCGTTGACCCCGGGCCCCAGAGCCGTCAGACCCACGCTGCCGAGATCGGTGGCCCGGCTGCCGACGTACGCCACGATGAGCAGGCCGCCGACGAGCGCACCGAGCAGCTGGGCGACGACGTACGGCGCGACCTCGGCCCAGCGGAAGCGCCGGGCCGCCGCGAGGGCGACGGTGACGGCCGGGTTGATGTGCGCGCCCGACGTCGTGCCGACGGCGTAGATCACGAGGGCGACCACCAGGCCGAAGGCCAGCGAGATGATGCCCAGCCCGGCGTAGTCGAGGCGCCCCCGGTTGAGCTCGAGCGCGGCGACCACCGAGCCCGCCCCGAAGAGGACCAGCAGGCCGGTGCCGACGAACTCGGCGACAAGTCGGCGAAGCAGAGAAGGACTCATGGCGCTCTCCCGATTCCCAGTTGGTGCCTGGCCGCCTGGTTCTCGGAACGGGCCTCGCTGAAAGGCGACCCCTTGCTGCAGGAACTCCTCGACGCTAAGTCGGGCACCGGCACACGGTCAAGGGCCGCGGCACCCGCACCGCAGCTCGTTCGGGTCGAGATGATCGGTTGTTCGGAAGATCCAGTTTCCTCAAGCAGGACAGGCACTTCCATGCGTCGCGCGCCACGCAGGCGGCCCACCAGGTAGCCGGCACCTCACCAGTCCAGGGCGAGATAGTCCTCGCCGCGGCTCCGGACCAGCAAGAGCGTTGGCCGCGAGGCGTCCCCGTAGTCGCGCAGGAAGGCAGCGCCTCTTCGGGGGTGGACGACCCTCCGCTGACCGGAGCGCGATGGCTCTCGATGACGACGGCTCGTCCGTTCTCCAGCTCGACCCCCCAGACGACGTCGATGCGTCCGGCCCGGAAGAGAACCTCTGCTGGCCGGGGAAGCGTCGGCGGGCTCCACAACCACAGCGTCCCACGGCGAGCATCGGTCCACCGGCCGACGTACCCTGCAGCGATGGACAACCCCGCGGTCGTGCCGCGCGTGCTGGTGATCGGGCTGGATCCGTACCGGGTGCCGGGGCCCTGGGATCCCGGACCGGTCGCCGAGGGCATCGAGGTCGGACGAGCACGCTTCGTCCGGCACGGGGTCCCCGCCACGTTCTGCCTGTTCGGCCTCGACGGCAGCGACGACGTCGACGGGGTCGTCGCTGCTGCCCTGCAGGCCCAGGCGTGGGACTGCGTCGTCGTCGGAGGCGGGGTGCGTCACCAGCCGGAGCTGTTCGAACGCGTGATCAACCTGGTTCGTCGGCACGCTGCCGGTGCGGCCATCGCGTTCAACGCGACCCCCGAGGACACGTTCGACGCGGCCGCTCGCTGGGTGGAGATGCCCGGCTGAGCCCTCCCCGCCGGGACGCGCGGGGCGGAGGTCGTCGTACCCACGTTGCCTGGCGCGGACGTTGTCTGTTCACTGGGCCGATGACGACACGGCTGCTCCTGCTGGCGGACACCCACGTGCCCAAGCGCGCACGCGACCTTCCCGGCCAGGTGTGGAGCGAGCTGGAGAGCGCGGACCTCGTCCTGCACGCCGGCGACTGGGTGGACGAGCGCCTCCTCGACGAGCTCGAGTCGCGGGCCCAGCGCCTGGTCGGCGTGTGGGGCAACAACGACCACGGCAGCCTCAGGGAACGCCTCACGGAGGTGGCTCGGGTCGAGGTCGAAGGAGTCCGTATCGGGTTGGTGCACGAGACGGGTGCCGCGAAGGGACGCGAGGCACGGTGCAGCGAGCGGTTCGCCGACCTCGACGTGCTGGTCTTCGGGCACAGCCACATCCCCTGGGACACCACCAGCGAGACCGGTCTCAGGCTGCTGAACCCGGGCTCGCCCACGGACCGGCGCCGCCAGCCGCACTGCACCTACATGACCGCGACCGCGGACGCCGGACACCTCCGGGACGTCACCCTGCACACCGTCCCGAGGTAGCAGCGACGCGCTCGCGCCCCGCTACTGCTCGATCAGGTGCTGCGGTGGGCCGGCGTGAACAGGGTGGAGCGGTCGGCCTCCTCGGCCCGGATGAGGTGCACGAGCGCGTTGATCAGGGCCAGGTGGGTGAAGGCCTGCGGGAAGTTCCCGAGGTGGCGACCGCTGACCGGGTCGAGCTCCTCGGCGTAGAGCCCCAGCGGACTGGCATAGGACAGCAGCCGTTCGCACAACGCCTTGGCACGGCCCACCTCCCCGATCTCGACCAGGGCCGAGACGAGCCAGAACGAGCAGATCGTGAAGGTCCCCTCGGTACCGCTCAGCCCGTCGTCGGTCTGGTCACCCCGATATCGCAGCACGAGCCCGTTCCGGGTGAGCTCGTCGGCGATGGCCAGGACGGTGGCGCGCACCCGTGGATCCTCCGCAGGCAGGAAACGGACCAGGGGCACCAGCAGCAGCGAGGCGTCGAGGCCGGTCGTCCCGTAGGCCTGGACGAAGACGCCACGCTCGTCGACGCCGTTCGTGCAGATGTCGGCGTGGATCTCGTCGGCGATCGTCTCCCACTTCACCACGTACTCGGCCTGCCCGTGCAGCCGCGCGAGGCGAGCGCCGCGATCGAGGGCTACCCAGCACATGAGCTTCGAGGAGGTGAAGTGCCGGGGTTCGCCACGGACCTCCCAGATCCCGTGGTCGGGGTCTCGCCAGTGCGCGGCGGCCTGCTCCACCTGGCGGAGCAGGACGGGCCACAGCTGCTCGGGCAGCTGGTCGCGGGACTTGGCGTGCAGGTAGACGGAGTCCAGCATGGTCCCCCAGACGTCGAGCTGCCGCTGCTGGACCGCGGCGTTGCCTATCCGGACAGGGCGGGCTCCGTCGTACCCGTCCAGCTCCTCGACCACGGACTCGGGGAGGTCCCGCTCCCCGCCGATGCCGTACATGACCTGGAGGTCGTCCTCGGCGGCGACGTCGCGGATGAACGCGAAGAAGTCGTCGGCCTCCCGGTCCAGGCCGAGGGTGTACAGCGCCCAGAGTGCGAAGGTGGAGTCGCGTACCCACGTGTAGCGGTAGTCCCAGTTCCGCTCTCCCCCGGGTGTCTCGGGCAACGACGTGGTCGGTGCGGCGACCAGTGCTCCGGTCGGCGCGTAGGTGAGCCCCTTCAAGGTCAAGGCACTGCGTTGCAGCTCCTCCCGCCACGGGTGGTCGGGGAACTCGCCGACCGTGATCCACTGCCTCCAGAACTCGGTCGTCTGCCACTGCTTCTGGGTGGCTTCCTCCCACGTGCGGGGCGGCGGCATCGACGCCCAGGACAGCGCCACGAACGCCTGCTCCCCCCTCGGTCATCCGGCTCCGGATGATCACGGTGGAGTCCTCGATGCCGAGCTGACGGTCGGTGGTGAGTCGGAGGACCGGCACGTCCGCGCCGGCGCCGGCGGTCGTCGCCTCGCCGTACCCGTCGCCGACGAACTGCCACCGCGCCCGCCGCCGGCCGTAGTCGAGGACCGGCTCGCACAGCACCGACAGCTCCACCGCCCCGCTGACGCACCGGACCGTCCGCAGCAGGCAGTGCTCCGCCTCGTGGTCCATGGGTGCGCGCTTGTACCGCTGCGCACGCTCCTCGAGGTGGTGCCAGGGGCCCATCACCATGGCGTCCCGCACGATCATCCAGCCGGTCCTGGTCTGCCACGTGGTCTCCAGGATCAGGCTGCCAGGGAGGTACCGCCGTGCGGTCGGCTCACGCAGGCCGTACGGCGCCACCTTGAAGCACCCTGCGGCCCGGTCGAGCAGCGTGGAGAACACGCTGGGAGAGTCGTGCCGCGGCAGGCACATCCACTCCACCTGACCGCTGGGGGCGATCAGGCAGCTCGCCTCGCAGTCGGACAAGAACGCGTAGTCGGCGATGGGGGGAAACGGGCTGGTGCCCGGCGCGCGCGGATGCCGGCTCGACGTGCGCGCTCCGGCATCGACCACCACGACTCCCGCATGCTCCAGGGGCTGAGCACCAGCATCCCTCACTGCGACCGCCTCGTCACGAGGCCGGCGGCCCGGCGATCGGTGGCAGGGGGGCGGGACGACGTAAAGTGGTGGGCTACGGCCGTGCTGTGTGGCTATCGCGTGGTCTGCCGTGGAATGGACGGTGCATGGTGGCGTCGGCCCGAGTGGCAGAGATTCTCGCTGGTGTTCTCGACGACACCGCCCTGTCGGCGAACGCCCCGCACCGGCTGGTGACCGCCTGTGCCCGGGCACTGCCGGTGACGGGTGTCGGCATCATCCTGATGACGCTGGACGGCCCGGCCGGCACGCTCGCGGTCACCGACGGGCCGGCCGCGACGATGGAGGAGCTCCAGTTCACCCTCGGTGAGGGGCCGTGCGTCGAGTGCTCGGCGACGGGCCGCCCGGTCCTGCAGCCGGACCTGGAGGCGACCGGGACGTCCCGGTGGCCGGCGTTCACGGCCGGTGCGGTCGAGGCCGGCATCCGTGCCATCTTCGCGTTCCCGTTGCGGGTCGGCAGCATCCGGCTGGGAGTCCTGGACCTGTACCGCGACACACCTGGCGATCTGGACATGAACCAGCTGCGGGAGGCGCTGTCCTTCGCGGACGCCGCCACCGCCGTGCTGCTGCACTCGGCAGGTGGACCGTCCCCGGACGGGTCGAACGGCCGGCCCGGTCAGGACGCGACTCGCCTTCCGATGCTCGAGGACCACGCCGAGGTCCACCAGGCCACCGGGATGGTGTCGGTCCAGGCGGACGTGTCGATGGCCGAAGCGCTAGTGCGGCTGCGGGCCCGTGCGTACGCGAGCGAACGACCCGTCGTGACCGTGGCGCGCGACGTCCTGGACGGGTTGGTGACGTTCGACGGCCAGTAGCATGCAGAAGGTGACGGGCGCACTGGGTCTCCCCGGTGACGCCGTCTATGCCGGCCCATCGGGACGGCAGGAAGCGGAGAAGAACATGGATGACGCGACGCGGATGGCGCAGGTGTTCGTCGAGCTCGCCGACACCTTGACCGAGAACTTCGACGTGGTCGACTTCCTGCAGACGCTCACCGACCGGTGCGTGGAGCTGCTGGACGCCGACGCGTCCGGGCTGATGCTCACCGACCAGCGCGGCGGGTTGACGCTGATGGCCGCGACCCTGGAACGAGCCCGGGTCCTGGAGCTGTTCGAGCTCCAGGTCCAGGAAGGTCCGTGCCTGGAGTGCTTCACCACCGGTGAGGCCATCACGAACGTCGACCTCGCCGAAGCGCAGCGCCGCTGGCCCACGTTCAGCCCGGCGGCCGTGCGGGCCGGCTTCGGAGGCACGCACGCCCTCCCGATGCGGCTGCGCGGCCAGGTCATCGGCGCGCTCAACCTGTTCACCGACGAGCCCGTCGAGCTGTCCGCGACCGACATCGGAGTCGGGCAGGCGATGGCGGACGTCGCCACCATCGGGCTGCTCCACCAGCGCAACACCCACGAGCAGACCATCCTCTCCGAGCAGCTGCAGAGCGCCCTGCACAGCCGCGTCCTGGTCGAGCAGGCCAAGGGTGTCCTGGCCGCCCGCGCCGACATCAGCGTGAACGCCGCCTTCGTGCGGATGCGCACCCACGCCCGCACCCACCAGCTGAGCCTGACCGAGGTCGCGACCGCCGTCGTCGAGGGCACCCTGACCCCGAGCGACATCGGCGCCCGCGCCCAGTAGGCCCGGTCAGCGGCGGCCCGGGGTCCTCAGGGCCGGGGTCCTCAGGGCCAGGGGCGTCAGGGCCGGGGTCGCTGGCACAGACGGTGTCCCGTGGGACAGAGGAAGTAGCTGACCCCCGACTCGACGGGGGCTCGCGAGGCGATCCGGTAGGTGATGCCGCCCAGGCCCCGCCGGACGGTGACCACGTAGGGGGTCGACAGCGCCCAGCCCCCGTCGTAGCCGGCAAAGACGTCGTCGGCGCCGGCGGCGTAGCCGGCGCTGAACGCGTCCGTGGCCACGTGACGGTCGGGGGCCGGCAGGGAGCTGCCTGCCTGGAGAGCGCGGCCCTCCCGCCTGCCCTGCGCCTCCCCCACCGGAAGGCCGTCGAAGTAGCCGTCGTAGAGGCCGGCCCGGTAGCCGCGCTGGTGGGCATCGTGCGTGTCGACGGTGGCCCGTCCGACCAGGATGCCGGCGCCCGCCACCAACGCCGCCAGGACCACGAGCCGTGCGATCGTGCGGATCCGGACGCCCATCAGCACTCCTCGGGACAACGCCTCGACCCGGTTCCCCGGGGAACACCGATTCTCGCGCGGCCGGGCGCGCGTGCGAAGCGCGCGAGCAGGCTTCCGCAGAGGGGCACAGCCGAGCGCCGTCGAACGGCGGTCCTCAGGGAAGGCGGTTGCTGGCGCGCTCGGGATCGGCACCTGAGCGGATGGACCGTTCCTGGGCGTTGCTCCCGTGCCAGTCCAGGCACAGCACGGTCGCGTCGTCGCTGAGCGCGTGGCCGGTCGCCTCCAGCGCGCTGTCGGCCAGCGCACGGACGACCTCGCGCGGGTGGAGCTGTCTCGTGGCCGCGATGGCCCCGGGTAGGTCGACCGTGCTGACGTTGCGCTCCAACATGCCGTCGGTCACCAGGACCACTCGGTCACCGGGCCGCAGCGTCCCCCGCGTGCTGCGGTACGCGGTGTCGGGGAACAGGCCGAACGGGAGGTCCACCGGCAGCTCCAGTGCTGTGACCTGACTGCCTCGAGCGAGGTACGGCGCGACGTGCCCGGCATTGACCATCTCGTAGGCGCCGGTGCGGAGGTCGACCCGGGCCAGCAGCCCGGTGACGAAGTCGTCGAGGTCCCGGGACGCTGCCTGTTCTGCCAGCACCGTGTTCGCGTCGGTGGCCTGCTCGAGCAGCGTGGCTCCGGTCTGCCGACTGCCTCGCAGGCTGCCGATGCACAACGACGCCGTCAGGGCGGCGCCCACGCCGTGCCCCATCGCGTCGGTCAACGACAGGTGCAGCTGGTCACGGCCCAGGCTGTAGTCGAAGGTGTCACCCCCGATGCTCGCCGCGGGTTCCAGCCATCCCGACAGCGTGAAGGCGGCCGCCTCGCAGGTCCGCGAGCCGGGCAGCAGGCGTTGCTGGATCTCCGCGGACAGGCTGAAGGGGCGGCTGCGCTGGCCCCACTCGAACAGGTCGGTGTGCCGTCGGTTCGCGATGACGACGAACGCGAGCAGGTACGCAGCGTGCCCGATCTCGGCCACCGTCTGCCGGCCCGGTTCGTCGGCGAGGTACAGCTCCAGCAGCCCGATGGACTCCCCGCGCTCGGTGACCGGTGCGAGCACCCGCCACCTCCCCAGGACCCCGTCCCCTGCGCGCGCCGGGTCGGGCGGCAGCACCTGGACGGTCTGGGTGCGCACCGCCTGCTCCGCGGGGCCGCCGTCGAAGGGCAGCACGGTCGCGGACTCCTCGAGATGGCGTCGCTCACCGGGACCCAGCTGCGTACGGACCTCGGCCTCGCCGTCCACGAGGGGGACGTGCGCCAGCCGGACCAGAGCACGCCCGGACAGGTCCGCGATGAGGAACGAGACGGCTTCGGCATCGAAGATCCCGCCGAGCTCGCGGGCGACAGCCTCCACGGCCTCGACCGGAGACCCCGACTCCGCTGCCTCGAGCACCCGCCCGACATCGAGACCCCGACCGGACACCATTCGTCGGAGCATAGACCGGCCGTTCTCCGACGTCGGAGAACGGCCCCTCCCGTGCCACGGAGCGCCTCGCCGCTGCGGACGTGTGACCGCGACGCAGGGACGGTGCTGTCGACGGTCGAGGACGGCCTCCCGAGATCCTCGGCAGCCTCACGTCTCGAAGAGCAGGGGCGCGGCCACGTCGGCCTCGAGCCGCACGTGCAGGTCGAACCCGTCCCCGGCGTCGGGGTCCGGGTTCACCTGGATGGAGGGCGCACCCACGTCGCGGGCGTACCGCAGCCAGCTGTACGGCGGGGTCACCGCGCCGGAGGTGCCGATCGCGACCAACGCCTCGCACTGCCGCAGCATCCGGCGCGCCGCCCACTGTGCATCGAGGTCGACCACCTCGCCGAAGAGCACCAGCCCCGGCCTGGTCGCGCCGCCGCACACCGGGCACGGAGACGTGGACGGATCGGACCGTGCGTCTCCGTCGACGCGTCCGGGGCAGGCGGGCGAGAGGCAGGTCGTGGTGAACACGCTGCCGTGCAGGTGGTGCGCCCGCTCGCTGCCGGCCCGCTCGTGCAGGTCGTCGACGTTGGCGGTCACGAGCGTGATCTCGTCCCCGGCGGCTGTGCGCGCCCGCTGCCAGGCAGCCAGGACTCGGTGGGCGTGGGTGGGCTCCGCGGACCGCACCCGGTCGCGGAACGGCGCCCAGTACGCCCACAGGTCCGGCAGGCTGGCCGGCAGCGACTCGGCAAGCAGGAGGTCAGGCACTCCCGCCGACCCGGTGTAGAGCCCACCGTTCCCCCCGGTACGTCGGTAGCCCGGCCGCGACGGAGAGCCCCGCGCCGGTGACGACGAGGATCCGGCGGGCCGTCGCCACCGCGGACCGGGCCGCTGCGAGGTCGGCGCACGTCGCGTCGTCGGCACGCCCCCGGACTGGTTCCGTGCCGCTGGGCAGGAATCGGATGGCCACTCTGTCCCCCCTCGTGAGAGCTCCCAGTGGACTATCGGCGGCCGGCTCCTCGAACTGAACCGCGACGCGTGAGTCGTCACCGGCTCGACCATCCAGGGGTCACAGCCGCTTCCACGGTGAACAGGGTGGTCCCGTGGACCGCGTCCACCTCCGTCCGGCCGGTCTCGGCGAACCCGACGACGTCCCCAGCAGCCTTCCGTTCGACCGCCAGCAACCGATCGACGACAGCGTCGGCGACCCGCCGAGGTCGGAGCATCAGGCGACCCGTCTCGAGCACGACGTCGCGGCCCGGAGTCGCGTCCCCTGTCATGCCGGCAACCGTCTCACCCGAGCGTGCCCTGACCGAGGTCCTTCTCGAACCAGTGGTCGGCGTACGGCTCCGTGTTGAAGGCCTCGACCTCGCGGTAGCCGCTCGAGCGGTACATCGCCACCGCCTCGGGAAGCGCTGCGTTCGTCTCGAGGCGGATCACGCGGCTGCCGTGCTCGACGGCCCTGCCCTCCAGCTGCTCGAGCAGACGTCGTCCCACCCCGAGACCACGCACGGCCGGCGAGACCCACATGCGCTTCAGCTCGACGGGTCCGTCGGCGTGGAACTTCACGGCACCACAACCGACCGGTTCGCCGTGCAACGTGGCGACCAGGAACAGGCCCGCGGGCGGCCGCATGTCGTCGGCGACCGCCGGCATGCTGCCGTCCGGGTCGAACCCGCCGTCGAACCGGTGGTCCAGCTCGGAGAAGTACGCGCCGAGGCAGAACCGCGCGTGGGCGTGGGCCGGGTCGCGCGCCTCGATCTCGACCATCGAGGCGGTGAGCAGCCTTCGGACCTGCGCCATGGCCGTGACCAGGCGGTCGCGCTGCTCGGCGCTCAGTGGCGCCACCATCGATCGCGCGAGCTCGTCACTGCGGTCGTCGAGCAGAGCACGTTCCCTGCGCCCGGCCGCGGTCAGCCGCACCAGGCGGATCCGCCTGTCCCCCGGGCCGGCGACGACCGTGACCAGACCCGAGGCCTCGAGCGAGCGCAGCAACCGGCTCAGGTACCCCGCGTCCAGGTCGAGGCGCGACCGCAGGGTGCGCACCTCGCACCCGGGCTCGCCGATCTCCCACAGGACCCGTGACTGGGCGAGCGGCCGGTCCCTCGCCAAGTAGCTGTCCTGCAGCGCTCCTACGCGCTGGGTGACCAGCCGGTTGAAGCTCCGGACCGTCTCGACCATCGCATGATCGCTCATCTCTCTGACCCTAGTCAGAGGAGTGAGCCAGGCACAGTCACCGGGGCGTCAGTACTCAGTCCCCTGGCGCCAGCTCATCTCCTGCAGCTCGAGTGTGTTCCCGTCAGGATCGGAGAATCCTGCTCCCCTGACGCCGCGGCCGAAGTCCTGCACCTCGCCGATCTCCACACCTCGCCGGGCAAGCTCGGCGCGCGCCTCGTCGATGTCCTCCACGACCAGGTGCACGCCCCTGACGCTGCCGGGCTCCCCCCGCGTACGCATCCAGCCCTGTCCCGAACCCGACCGAACATCCCGACCCCTCGGGCGTCAGCTGGACGACCCGGACGCCCTCGCTGGGCTGCACGTCGAAGTCCTTCTTGAAGCCGAGCTTGTCGGCATAGAAGGCGATCGCTCGGTCCACGTCCGAGACCGGGAGCGGGATCAGCTCCAGCTTCATGCGCATCCGGTTCGAGCCCCCCTCGGGCCTGATGTCCACTGCCGTCAGCATGCCACAGGGTGGCATCCTGACGGATGTGGTTCGGGTGCTGTTCACCTCGTGCCCGGCGTACGGGCACGTACTGCCGTTGCTGCCCCTCGTCCGGGCGGCGGAGCGTGCCGGTCACGACGTGCGGGTGGCCACGGGCTCGGACATGGCGGGTCCTCTCGCCTCTCGCGGGCTGGACGTGCACGCTGTCGGACCGACGTGGGAGGCGGCCTGGTCCGCGCACGACGCGGCGTGGGCGGCCGCCGGCGTCCCGGAGGAGCAGAAGATGAGGGACGGGGTGGTGGCGCTGTTCGGCGCTCCGGCACTCGCCCGACTCGACGACCTGTTGGCCATGGCCTCGACGTGGCGCCCCGACGTGGTCGTCCACGAGGTGGTCGAGCAGGCCGGGTCCATGCTGGCCGCGCGGCTCGGGATCCCCGCCGTCGTACACGGGATCGGACCGATGTTCCCGTTCTACGCGCACCTCATCGACGCCGCGGGTGCCGCCATCGGCGAGCCTGAGCGGTGGGCCCAGCTCTCGACCGAACGAGCCCTGGACCTGTGCCCACCCTCGTTGCAGCCCGACGGACCCCAACCCTGGCCCTCGGCCGTCCCGGTGCGGCCGAGTGCCGGTGAGCGCGGCGAGGTGCCGCGCCGCGTCGCTGACGTGCTCGCCTCCGACCGTCCCGTGGCCTACTTCACCCTCGGGACCGTCAAGAACGCCGACCCCGGCGACTTCAGGACCGGGCTCGCTGCCCTGGAGGGGTACGACGGCACGGTGATCGCCACCACGGGGCGTCGCGTCGACCCCGACGAGCTGGGTTCCCTCCCCGCGAACGCCGTGGTCGCGGAGTTCGTGCCCCAGGCCGACCTGCTGGAACGGGCCGACCTGCTGGTCTCGCACAGCGGATCGGGCACGATGCTCGGCGGCCTCGTGCACGGAGTGCCCCAGGTGGCACTGCCGCGTGGGACCGACCAGCCGCAGAACGCCGCGCTCCTGGTCCGCGCCGGCGCCGGGCTGCTCGTCGCCCCCGAGGACTACGCGGTCGAGACGATCGCGGCCGCGGTCACCGAGGTGAGCGGGGACCCGGCGTTCCGGGCGGCGGCCGGTCGCGTGCGCGACGAGATCGCCGCGATGCCCGACGCCGACGCGGCCTGGGCCGGCCTGGCCGTCTGACCCGCCGCTGCCTCACAGGTGCGCTCGCGGGACGACCACCTCGACGTGCACGCGGGTGCGGAGACCTAGTGGTCGTGCGACCGGTTCGACGGCGCGCCGCGATGCCCGACCAGCGGCACCGCGGCCCACAGGGTCACGAAGAACAGCAGCGACAGGGAGCCGGCGACGTGGGCGGTCAACGGATCGGTGACCAGGTCGAAGACCAGCCACACCACGCCGCTCGTGGTCAGCGCCAGGGACAGCAGCCCGGCCAGCGCGGCCCGGTTCGCGTTCTTGACGATCCACGGGCGCTGCCCGCGCTGGAACAGCATCCGGTGGAACGCGACCGGTGCGACGATCAGCCCCGTCGCGATCACCGAGCCGGTCAGGATCGCCAGGTAGACGTGCCGCTGGGTGCTGGTCAGGTCCGCGAACCGGGTGCTGAACGGCAGGGTCAGCAGGAACCCGGTGAGGATCTGCACGCCGGTCTGGGTGACACGCAGCTCCTGCAGGAGCTCGTGCAAGTTGCGGGTGAGCCTCTTGTGGTTGATGTCGTGCGGATGGTCGATCTGGTGTGGGAGCGTCATCTCTGTTCCTCGGCCGGGAGGCTCAGGGGCGGCCCCCGGCTCGCGGCAGGGTCGCCTCCTGCTGTCGAAGTGGACACCGTGGAAGTACCCGTCGTCACCCTCGGTGATGCAGTCGAGCCGCCGCGAACCGGACAGGTCTAGGTGCCGCGCGCGCCGCGCTCCAGTGGGCGTTCGAGAGCCGTCACCCGGCCACGGTGTCGCCGTGCCGGTGGACCACCCGCCACTCGCCTGACTCACGGCGGTACACCTGGGTCACCCGCAAGGTGTACGTGCGGGGGCGGCCCTCCACCGAGACCGACGTGTGCTCCAGGCCCGCTGTGTAGGCCATGTCGCCGAGGACGTCGAACGCCTGCAGCTCGAAGGCGTAGGAAGAGCAGTCGGAGAAGCTGTCGCCGAGCGACGTGAAGAGCTCGTCGATCTCGGGTCGGCCCCGGGCGTCGCGCCACGCACCCAGGACGCTCACGGGCTCGTTGCGGGACCACAGGGCCCGGCGGGGGCCGGGATCACCGTCGTGCAGCGCGCGCTCGGCGTCGTACAGCACGGTCCGCACCCAGGCCAGGAAGTCCTCACGGTCGGTCATCGCTCCTCAGCGCTCCCCTCGCGACCCGCACCGACCGCGGCCGCCGCGCGCAGGATCGCGTCGGCGGAGCGGTCGATGTCCGCCTCGGTCGTGGTCCAGTTCGAGACCGAGATCCGGATCAGGCGCTTGCCCTGCCACGTGGTGGCCCCCAGCCAGCAGGTGCCGTCCCGCTGGACCGCCTCGACGACGGCATCGGTGCGCGAGAGGTCGTCGAAACCGACCAGCACCTGGTTGAGCACGACCTCGTTGTGGATCGTCGCGCCGCCGGCCGTCAGCAGGTCGGCCATCCGTGCGGCGTGCGCGCAGCACCGGTCGACCAGGTCCGCGACGCCGCTGCGCCCGAGCTCCTGGAGCGCTGCCCAGACCCCGAAGCCGCGGGCCCGGCGGGACGACTCGGGGGTGACGTCCCCGAGCACGTGGTCGGTGCCGCCCGAGCCGGTCAGGTACGCCGCGACGTACGCCATCGCCGCGGCGTGTGCCTGCGCGTCGCGGCAGAAGGCCAGGCCCGAGTCGTAGGGGACGTTGAGCCACTTGTGCGCGTCGGTGCCCCAGGAGTCCGCGAGCCCCACTCCCCGGGTCAGGTGCTCGTGCCGAGGGCTGGCGGCGGCCCACAGACCGAACGCCCCGTCGACGTGCACCCAGGCGTCGTGGCGACGAGCCAGCGGGACGGCCCGCTCGAAGTCGTCGCACGCGCCGGTGTTCACGTTGCCGGCCTGGAGACAGACGATCGTCGGGACTCCCGGGTTCTCGGCCAGCACCTGGTCCAGGTGCTCCACGTCGATCGCGCCGTTGCCGTCGGCCCGCACCGGCGCGATGCCGGCGGTGCCCATGCCGAGCAGCCGGAGGGCACGGTCGACCGTGGCGTGGCGTTCCTCGCCGGCGACCACCCGGACCCGCGGGGCGCCGTGCAGACCGTCGCGGGCGACGTCGTGGCCGAGCCGGGCGAGCACCTCGTTCCGGCCGATCGCGAGGCCGACCGTGTTGCCGGCCTGGGCGCCGGTCACGAAGGCCACCGACGACTCGCTCGGCAGGCCCAGCAGCTCCTTGGCCCAGGTGCCGGCCGCACGTTCGGCCGCACCGGCGGCGGGTGAGAGGACCTCGTTGTAGGCGGGCTGGTCCCATCCGGTGGTGAGCACCTCGGCGGCGCTCGCGGCCGGTAGGGCACCTCCGATGACGAACCCGAAGTAGCGCGGTCCCACCGTGCCGGTGATCGCCCCCTCGGCGGCCTGCAGGAGGCGGGTCAGGACGTCGTCGGGACTCGTCGGTCCGTCGGGGAGCGGTCCGGCGAACGCCGCTCGGATGTCCTCGGGCGACCGGTCCGGGGTGACGGAGTGCTCGCCGACCGTCATCCGGTGCTCGGCCGCCGCCCGGGCCGCGCGGACGAGAAGGTGCTCCACATCGCTCATGCCTTCACCGTCCAGTACCTGCAGGCATCGCACAACCACCGAAGAACGTCCCGGGCGGGCGACCGCGACGTGGCTGTGAGGGGGGCGCCGGGCGCCCCGACCGACGGCCCGGAGGCGTCTGATCGGCTACGTTCGGGCGACGCGACGTCCGACGTCACGGCGGGTCCGACACGGCCCGCCTCCAGCAACCAGGAGACACATTGATCCTCATCACCGTGAAGACGAAGGTGAAGCCGGGCACCGCTGAGGACTACCTCGCGGCGAGCCGGCCCTTCCTCGAGGCGACCCGCCAGGAGCCCGGGAACAAGTGGTTCGAGCACTTCCGCAGCGTCGACGACCCCGACACGATCCTCACCCTGGAGGCGTTCGAGGACGCGGCGGCCGGCGAGGCGCACGTCAGCTCGGACCACTTCCAGCAGTACCTCGTCGACGACCGGACCAAGCCGTTCGTCGCCGAAGTTCCGGACATCATCTACGTCGACCTCCCGGATCGGCAGGGGTGGGACAAGATGGCGGAATTCTGAGGGTGCACGCCGCTTCCGGTGGACGCCCGCGGCGGGCGTGAGCAGGATCATGGCGCGCCCCCGGCATCGTTGACGCGCTCGTGACGTTGGGAAACGTGACGGACACAGTGGTTCGTCATCCTGAACACGACCGCACCCCTCTCGTCCCGGAGGACAGCCATGCTGCCCCTGCCACCCATCCGCACCTCGACGTCCTCGTTCCGGCGGCTCGCCCGCCGGATCGACGCCTACACGCTGTGGGCGTTCAACCCTCAGCATCCGTTCGGTCGCTGACCGACACCGGCTCACCGCCGGCCACGGCCCCGTCTGCCCCGCAGGCGGGGCCGTCGCCGTAGCCGGCCAGCACCCGGGCCGTGTCCACCCGGTGCCGAGGTCCGGTCCCAGACGACCCCGCTCGGAGAGCACCCGACGCTAGGCGGCAGATCCGCCGCCGGTCACGCCGGGGCGTCGGTGCGCGGTGGGGTGATCGGCGTGTCGGACCAGGCCTTCGACAGTGCGGCCCGGCTCAGGTGGGTGACGGTCGCGTTGTCCTCGTCGAGTCCTAGTGCGTTCCAGAACTCGCGGTGTCGATCGCAGGGCAGCACCGCGGCGACCCGCCCCCGGACGGGGGCTGCGTGACGGTCGGCTGCGACCTGGACGTAGCGGTGTCCCGAGTCCTTGGCTCGCCAGGCGACGACCTCGGCATCGGTGAGAACCGACGCCCAGGCGAGCAGCTCGGCGGGGTCGGCCACGGTCGCACTGACGTCGCCGACGATGTCGAGCTCTCGACTGATCGCGAGGAGCACGGAGAGCTCGCGGGCATCCTTGGACAGGTACATCGTCCCCTCCTTCACACCTTCACAGGTCGAGATCCTCGGCGGCCCGAGCGCCACCCGTCCGGGACAGAGGTCCGATCCGCCTCCCGTCGCCCCGCGGCCGCCTCGTCTGTATTCACAGTTACAGATTTTATATAGCGGTGGTAACGTCAGAGCGCAAGCACCACTCTCTTCCAGGACGTTGACGATGGCCACCTCACCCGCTCGTGGCGTCTACGCCATCTCGGTCGCGGCCGAGCTCACGGGCGCAGGCGTGCAGAACCTCCGCGTGTACGAGCGTCGAGGTCTCGTCTCACCGAGCCGCACGGACGGGGCCACCCGCCGCTACAGCGAGGACGACCTGGACCGCGTCCGCCGCATCCTGCAGCTGCTCGAGGACGGTCTCAACCTGGCCGGCATCGCGCTGGTGCTCGAGCTGGAGGACGACAACCAACGGCTGCGCACCCGCCTGGGCAGCCCGCCCCGCGGCGGCGGATGAGGCCCGGACGGGGCTCCCCGTCGGTCAGTCCGTGTCGGCGTGCCGCGACCGCGCCCGCGAGGCGACGTCGTCGTCCGAGCAGAAGCCCGTCCTGGACCGCTTGAGGCACATCAGCCCGAGCAGGGTGCCCTCGTGGTCCACCACCGCCATCCGCCGCAACCCCCGCTCCACCAGCAGCGCCTGCACGGTCTCGGCGGCTGCGTCCGGCGGCACGGTGCGCTCCAGCAGCCGCGACCAGGACAGGGCGGGGGCAGCGGCGGGAGCCTGCGGCGGCAGGTCGGCACCGACCAACGTGCCGACCAGGGACGCTCCATCGGTCAGCAGCACCATGTGCACGTGGTCGTCGGCGAGCGCCGCGCGCACCTCCGCGACGGAGGCACGGGCAGACAGGGTCTTCGGCCGTCGCAGCATGACCTCGGCAGCGATCGGGCCGCCGCCGGCGTCGGGCGTCCGGCCGGCCGTGCCTGTCGGGGCGAGGCGCACGTGCATCACCCTGTCCATTCCGCGTCGTGTCCGAGAACCGGCATCCACCGTACGTCGCCGCCGATCGCAACCACCACGAGGTCGCGCGGACGTCCTCCACGAGCGAGTCGCCCCGGCGGCGAGCGCTCGACGCGTCAGTGCGCGAGCAGGGTACGCCGCCACTCGAGGTGCCACCGGCGGTGACGGCGGGGGCGGCCAGCGGGAACGCCGTGGTCGCGCACGAGGCGGGACTGCCGGTGCCGCTCGGCCCGCCTCAGGTGCTCGTCACGAGCCTGACGGGCGAGGGCGAGCGCGGTGCTCGGGTCGATGTAGGTGCTCACGGTGTCCTCCGCTGGTCCTCCGCTGGTTCGGGCCGGGGTCCGGCCCGGTCAGGACAAGGCTCCGGCTAAGACGGCCTCCGGCGCATCGGGCGAACTCCCTATCTCGGCGGACCGTGCCGCCGCGCTACCTCAGACGAGCTCCGCTGCCCGGGAGGTCGCTCCCCCGGTCAGACGTGCTGGTCGGTCCGCGGCCGCCACGGCTCGTGCTCGTGGGAGAGCCAGACCTCAGCAGGGTCGAGTGCGCGGACCAGCCGCTGGCCCTCGGTGCGCGGCTCGTCGAGCTCGGCGAAGAACACCGCCGTGTCACCCGCGATGACGACGGGACGCCGGCCCGTCTCGACGACGACCACCTGCGAGCCCCGTGTGTGGCCTGACGCCGGGACGAGCCGGAGTCCCGGTAGCACCTCGACAGCGCCGTCGACGGGTACGTACTGCACGCCGGGGGCGTCGACCCACTCGCGGATCGTGTAGTCGTCCTCACCGCGCGCGTCGTCGAGCTCCCGGCGCTGGACGTAGATCGGCCGGCCGGGGAAGAGGTGGTTGCCGCCACAGTGGTCGAAGTGCAGGTGGGTGTTGATGACGACGTCGATGCCGGCCGGGTCGAATTCCGGCTGCGCGCTCAGTGGAATCAGGCGTGGATCCATGTCGGCCACCGCCGGGTGCAGCTGCGTCATGCCGGTGTCGACGAGCACGCGTGCGTCCGGATGGTCGATGAGGTGCACGTAGACCGGCATCCGTTCGCCCTCGGCGAGCAGCGCGGCCACGAGAACCGGGGTGACGGTCGGCGGCGGGGCCTCGCTTCCCGCTCCCCCCTCCTGACGAGGCCGACGATCACGCATCGCGGACACCTCGTGCGGTTGCCTCGTGCCCGTCGCGGCCGCCGTACCCGATGGTCATGAACGTCACCATGCCTGCTCGACTCCCTCGATGTCGGTGCGCCGCTGGGCGCGACTGCTCAGCACTACGACTTCGTCGCCGAGCAGAACTCATCGGTCGGACGGTGCCGGCGTGGGACCGCGAGGACGCCCTGGGCTGCCCGTACCGGAAGAGCGAGACCTGAGTACGCGTGCGGATGTGCGGCGAGCCACGGAGGGTCACGCTGGGGAGATGACCACACGAACGCGCATCCTCCTCGACCTGGTCGTTCGCGGAGGTGTCCTGCTGGCGGGGCACTGGGCCTTCACCACCCTCTGGGACGCCTCCACCCCCGGCCCGCACGAGACGGACATCGGTGGCGGTCTGCTCGGGCTCGGGCTGGTCGTCCTGGCGGCGCTCGTCTGGGGCGGCCTCGACGGCCGGCGCCGCGACCTGGCCCGGCTCACGGTCACCTGGGTCGGCGCCGGCCTGGTGACCGCCGCGTTCGCGGTCGTGGGCCTCGCCGTCCAGGGCGGCGAACGCGACGAGGTGCTGATCGCGATGGCCGCCCTCGCACCGTTCCTGACGGTGCTCGTCGCAGCTCCAGCCGTGATCGCCGGCTCGCTCAGCTGGGGCTTCGCGCACCGCAGGCACGCGCACGGCTGACGGCTGGCGTCCTCACGGGTGCTCCCGCGCACCGGGACCCGGGGGAGGCAGCGGCCACAGCCACACGTCCCGGCACCAGGCGCCTCCCCAGACAGTCGGCCGGCCCAGCCCGGTGAGGGGCGGCCGCTCCGGCACCCCGTCCGGGTCCCATTCGTCGGGTCGTGCGTTCCCAGTCCTGATCAGCCTCCTCGGGCCTGTCGAGGTGCTGCACCGGCGGGAAGGAGGATCCCTCGCCCACGGCTGCATCATGGCTCCATGGTGGAGATCGATCCACAGCGATTCGAGCTGATGGTGAGCGAGGCGCTCGACGGCATACCCACGGAGCTGGGCCAGCTGATGAGCAACGTGGCCGTGACCGTGCAGCACGACGGCGGCCCGACGGGTCTGCTCGGGCTCTACCAGGGAGTGCCGTTGACCCGTCGCTCGACGTTCTACGCCGGCGCGCTGCCCGACCGGATCACGATCTACCGGCGTGCCATCTGCGCGGTCTGCGACAGCGAGTCCGAGGTCCTCGAGCAGGTTCGGCGGACGGTCATCCACGAGGTGGGTCATCACTTCGGGATCGGCGACGCTAGGCTCCGCGAGCTCGGGTGGTGAACCGCGGTGGCGGGCCTCCTGAGTCTCACGGACCGCGATCAGCTCGGTCCTTCCGCTCCATGCCGCACCGAAGCAGGTAGCCGGGCAACTTGCTGACGTCACCCCAGGCATCGGTCCTCTCCACCGTGACGAGACCGGGTCCCGTGTCCGCTCGGACGGTGGAGGCACCGTCCCGGAGAGCGTCCGTCCCGGTCCTCTCCTGTATCTCGTGCACCGTCCAGGAGTAGGTCAGGGCCGGGAACCCCTCCTCATGCGCGAGCTCGTCGAAGTAGAAGAACGGATCGACGGACAGGTTGATCACGCCTGTCACCCAGGCACCGACGTGCGGCTGGTGCTCCGGGTCCGCGATCCCGATGAAGTGGTAGGCGAGCATCCCGAAGTCGATCACCTGCGCGTTCGGCCGGTCATGCACGATCTGTGCCGTGACCTCGTACTGCGAGCCGCCGATCCCGTGCACGGCCACCTCGTGCGCCTCGTCCAGCTGCCTCAGACCGCCTCGGCTGGCGAACTCCACGGCGAAGTCGATCCGCTGACCCGTGACGAGGTCGGGGTAGCTGCCGTCCTGGATGACCCATGAGTCGAGGCCGATCGTCCACGAGGGCCGGTCGAGAAGGTCGTCGTGCATGACGCCAGGGTGACAGACCTGGCGGACGGTCGATGCCCGTGCGGACGCCTGCTCGGCCCTTCTGCGTCTGGGCCGCTGGGCCGTCAACGGGGCGGCAGGCTCGCGACCCAGTCGCCGTAGAAGATCCCCATCGCAGCCGCCACGCAGACTCCGGCGACGATCCAGAAGCGGATCACGACGGTCACCTGCTCCCACCCGAGCAGCTCGAAGTGGTGCTGGAGCGGCGTCATGCGGAAGATCCTCCTGCCCACGCCGGTGGTGCGCCGGGTGAACTTGAACCAGGACACCTGGAGCATCACCGACCCGGTGACGGCCACGTACAGGCCCCCGAGGACGACCAGGAGCAGCTCGGTCCGGGTCAGCAGTGCGAGCCCGGCCATCGCCGCCCCCAGGGCGAGGGAGCCGGTGTCCCCCATGATGATCCTGGCCGGCGAGGCGTTCCACCACAGGAACCCGAAGCAGGCGCCGGTCAGGGCGGCCGCGACGGCGGCCAGGTCCAGCGGGGAGGCCACCTGGTAGCACAGGCCGTTCGCTCCGCCGCCGGACCCGCACGAGTGGTTGTTCTGCCAGATGCCGATGATGACGTACGCCGCGAAGACCATCGAGGCACTGCCGGTGAGCAGCCCGTCGAGACCGTCGATGAGGTTCGTGGCGTTGCTGGTCCCGCTGACCATGAACCAGATGAGCGCCATGACGATCACCCACGGCAACGCGGGGCCGACGTCGCGCGTGAGGGACAGCCGGTGAGAGACGGCGGCTGCCGCGCCGTCCGGGAGGGCGGGATGAAGGGCCAGGAACGCGAACGTCAGGCTGACGACGGTCTGCCCCAACAGCTTGGCCTTGCTCCGGAGACCGAGGCTGCGCTGCATCCTGACCTTGATGAAGTCGTCGAGGAATCCCACCCCGGACATCCCCACCAGGAGGAAGAGCACCAGGAGCGCGGACCGCGAAGGCAGCTCCCCCGTCACCAGCTTGGCGGACGCGTAGCCGATCACCGTCGAGGCCACGATGACGGCGCCGCCCATCGTGGGCGTCCCCCGCTTGACGTGATGCGTCTTCGGGCCGTCCTCGCGGATCAGCTGTCCAAGACCCCAGGACGCGAACTGCGAGATCGCCCAGCGGGTGAGGACCAACGTCACGAGGAGTGCGACAGTGCCGCTGAGCAGGATGGCCTTCAACCCGGGTCCGCACCGATCGTGTGTGAGCGTCCGGTAGGACCGTCACGGGTCCGGCCGGCTCGCTCGTGGTGGACAGAAACACATACGAGACCACATTCAGCGGTGCGCATCGGACTGATCGGGCGCGTGTCGTCGAACTGCGGTCCGTCCACCCGGCGCGACGACCGAGCCTCTCAGGACGGGCTGCGGGTCAGCACCGAGCGGCGCGCGTCCCGGGGAAGCAGCGCGAAGGCGACCAGGTAGATCGCTGCCGTGACGACCAGCAGGTTGTCGTACCCGGTCAACAGCGCGACGTACTCCAGGCAGCCGCCGACGATCGCTCCCAGCAGGTTGACGCCGAACGCCTCCTGGGAGTCGGCGGTGTCGGCGAAGCGCTTCGCGAACGCGACGTTCGCCAGGAAGATCGGCAGGAACGCCAGCAGCGTCGCGCAGAGCAGACGTGGCACGAACGGGAGACCCAGCAGGTACTCCGGCCGAACCGCCCAGGCCAGCGCCAGGGCAGCCAGGATGCCCGCGAAGACCACCGGGAGGGGTGGCGTGCGCACCCTGCGGGTCGTCTCGACCGCCGCCAGCACGACCACGAGGACACCCGCGAACACCAGGGCGTTGACCAGCCAGGTGGTTCCGAACAGGAGCGCGAACGTCGCGACGTTCTTGGTCTCCAGCAGGAGGAAGGCGGCGCCCATGAAGAACAGGTCCGCGTAGGGAGCCATGCTGCGCATCGGTCCGCCGACGGCCCGGACCAGCGCCAGGGACACCAGCAGGATGCCGGCCAGCGTCCAGAGGTACATCTGCGGGATGCCACCTCCGCGGAAGTAGAGGAAGGGGGCGTTGTCGGTGGCCGGGGCCACGACGGCGGTGGTCGGACGGTAGCCGGTGGCGCACGCCTGGTTGCCCTCCCTGGCGGCGACGGTGACCACTGCCTGGTGCCTGGCGAAGACGTCGACGCAGGGCGGGTGGCCGAAGGCGGTGGCGGCGGTGCCGGCCAGCCGGTCGATGAGCCAGTTCTCGCGGTAGAAGTTGTACATCGCGAAGCCGCCGTCAGGCTCGAGGTGGTCGCGGGCGGAGCGGAGTGCCTCCTCGGTGAACAGGAACGACTCCAGCCGGATCTGCGAGGCCCCGTTGACCAGGGCCAGGGAGTCGGGGAGGGCGAACAGGATCAGGTCGTACTTCGTGTCGGTGCTCTCGAGGAACGCTCGCCCGTCGTTGACGTGCGTCGTGACGCGCTCGTCCTGGTAGACGTGGTCGGGGTTGTGTCTCCTGCCCAGGTCCAGGATCCGCGGGTCGATCTCGACGGCGTCCACGTGCTTGGCACCCTTGCGCAGCGCGATGGCCACGTCCGAGCCCGAGCCGGCACCCACGACCAGGACGTTGTCGAGCGGGAGGTGGGGCAGGCGTGCGTACGGCGTGCCGTACTGCTGCGCGGCGTGCTTCAGGCGCCAGTCGGCGCGGGCCATCGTCTGATGAGGGACCCCGTTCACCCAGATCGACAGGGCACCGGGTCCCGCCTTCGAGGGATGCGTCTCCACCTTGTAGTAGGGCGACCAGCTCACGCCCGCCGTGAGCGTCTCCGAGAGCAGCATCGCGGTGAACACCAAGGCGCAGCCACCTGCGAGCAGCCGGCGGCGGGCCCCCTGGTTCAAGAAGACCAGCGCGGCGCCGACGAGCGTCCCCCACACGACGGACGGAGCCCACAGCAGGGACAGCACGGTGAACAAGCCGATCCCGACGAGCGAGCCGAGCAGGTCGTAGCGGTAGGCCGTCAGCGCCGGCAGGACTCCGAAGCACCGCCCGACGACCTCCGCGGGACCGGCCAGCGTGGCTGCCACGAGCAGGAAGATCACCGGCAGCGCCAGCCACACGGGCGGCCCGCTGACCCGCATCGCGGTGAAGTAGATGACGTCGCTCCCCCGGCGTTGGATGCTCACCGGGAAGACCAGCGTGACCACCACGAGCACCGCCAGCAGGGGGGCGGTCAACGGCAGCGCCGACCAGGGCTTGCGGCTGATCAGGAACCCGATCCCGATCCCCAGGAACGACCCCAGCAGGACGAAGTTCGAGAAGTAGCTCAGGTGCACCACGTTCGCGCCCAGCCAACGGATCAGCGCCAGCTCGAGGAACAGCATGAGCGCGCTGCCGAGCAGCAGCCGGCGCACGGGGTTGAGGACAACCTGGTCGACGTGGGCGCTGAGCGCGTCTGCCAGCCGGGACATGGTTAGAACTTAAGGGCCACGGCCCGGTTCCGATAGACGCTGCCGGGCCCACACTGCTCGGAGCGGCGGCCCGCTCAGAGCCAGTCGTTGCGCTTGAAGGTCACGTAGAGGAGACCCGAGAGGGCGACGATGAGGATCGACGACGTGGCGAAGCCCGACGCGTGGGCGAATCCTGGATACGGCAGGTTCTGGCCGTAGAAACCCGTGATCGCGGTCGGTACGGCGATGATCGCGGCCCAGCTCGTGACCTTCTTGGTGATGATGTTGAGACGGTTCCCCTGGATCGTCAGGTTCGTCTCGAGGATGGTGTTCACGAGGTCACGCAGGCTCTCGGTCCACTCGGTCGCGCGCAGCACGTGGTCGTAGACGTCCTGGTAGTAGGGCATCAGCTCATCGGGGACCAGCCCGGTGTCGCGACGCATCAGGGTGTTGACGACCTCCCTCATCGGCAGCACAACGCGGCGCAGCTGCACCAGGCTCTTGCGCAGCTCGAAGCTGCGGCGTTGGACGGCCTGGTCGTGGGGCCGGTCGTCGAACAGCAGGTCCTCGAGCTGCTCGATCTGGTCGTCGAGCGACTCGACCGCCTCGAAGTGCCCGTCGACCACGAAGTCCAGCAGCCCGTGCAGCAGCGCACCGACGCCGAGGCTGGTGAGGTCGACCTCGTCGTCCCACCGGGTCAGCAGCGCGTCGATGGAGAACGTCTCGTCGCGCCGTACCGTGACGAGGGCCGCCGGCGTGATGAACGCGGCGATCTCCCCCGTGACCAGCCGGCCGGTGACCACGTCGAGCTGCACCGAGTAGCCGCTGAAGAAGTCGTGTCCCGAGTAGCGGTCGAACTTGGGTCGCTGACGTCCCTGCGCGGCGTCCTCGACAGCGAGCCGGTGCAGACCCAGCTCGTCCGCCACCAGCTGCAGGTCCGCGAGGTCCGGCGCGCACAGATCCACCCACACGACGGCCGTCGGGTCCGTCAGGTGCTCAGCCACCTGGTCGATCGGGAAGTCCTCGTCCGTCAGGGCTCCCCCGCGGTAGCAGCGCGTGCGTGGCATGGGCCGACTATCCCTCACGTGGCCGGGAATCCGCGGGGACGCGGCACTGTCCGCGGCGGACGCGCCGGACGGCTGCGCACAAAGCGGACGCGTACAGTCTTCCCCCATGTCGCCCGCTCCCCCCGCAGACCGCACCAGGCACCGGCGCTCCGAGCAGACGTCGGATCGTCCGGGGAACGGTCGGGACCCTCCTGGTGGCCGTGGTGCTGTTCGCCCTGGTGGGCGCGGCGCCTGTGCGCGACGCCGAGGCGGCCGGGCAGCGGGGGCGTCCCACGCCCCACGTGGTCCTGGCCCTCGGCGACTCGGTTCCGGCAGGGACGGCCTGCGGCTGCCGCGCGTTCCCCCGGGAGTACGGCGCCCTGCTGGGCCGGCACACGGGTGCGTCCGTGACCGTCGACAACGCGGCGGTCAGCGGACTGGGCACCAACGGCCTGCTCGCTCAGCTCCGGCAACCTCGCGTCGTCGCCGCCGCCCGCCGGACCGACGTGTTCCTGCTGACGATCGGAGCGAACGACTTCGGTGCTCAGCACGACCGCGTCGTCCACGGTGCCTGCGCCGTGAACACGGCGTCCGACTGCGTCCGCGACCGGCTCGCCTCCATGCGAGCACACCTGGCCACGATCCTGGCCCAGATCCGCACTCTCCGCGCAGGACACCCCACCACCGTGCTGGTCACCGGGTACTGGAACGTCTTCGAGGACGGCACGGTCGCCCAGCACGCCGCCGGTGCCGCTGGGCTGCGGGCCTCGATCGGGCTGACCCGCCGCGTCAACCGCACGATCAGCTCGGTCTCGCGTTCGGCCGGCGCTCGCTACGTGGACATCTTCGCGCCGTTCCAGCGCCACGGCGTCGACATCGACTCGCTGCTCGCCCCCGACGGGGACCACCCGGATGCCGCCGGGCACCGGCTGATCGCCGCGGAGCTGCTGCGCGCGGGTCTCCCGCGGCTGCGCTGACCGCATCACGGTCCCGGCTGGGCGGGCCAGCCGGCGGCGCTCCAGACCAGGGCGGGCGCGAGGTACGAGGCGTAGTTGCGGTAGTTGTGCCCTCCCCGCGGGAACGAGATATGGGCGACGGCAGGGTCACCCGCGGTGGTCCGGATCATCCTCGCCGTCGACCTCCACGTGTCCCGGTCCTGACGCCCGGACACCACCAGCAGCCGCGCCCCGCGCAACCCCCGTGGTGCAGGTAGAGCCATTCGGGCGAGTTGTGCAGCGCCAGGCGCTTCCTGCCACCGAACAGGCTGCCCGTCGTCCCGTCCTGCAGGGGCTGGTAGTAGCCACCGAGGCTGACCGCCGACCCGAAGACGTCCGGGTGCGACAGCACCAGCTTGGCCGAGCAGAAGCCCCCCCCGTGCTCCAGCCCATCGTCGTCCAGGCCGGTCCGGGACCCGCGACGCGGAAGTGCTGCTGGATGAACCTGGGCACTTCATTGGCCAGCCAGGTCTCGGCGCGTGGTCCTCCTGGGACGTTCGTGCACTCGGTGTCCCGCGGCGGGCTGATCATCAGGGTCGGGAACACGCCGACGAACGGCTGGGTGCGGTGGGTGTCGATCAGTCGCATCGCCGTACTGGCGAACTTGAAGCGGGCGAAGGCCGTCTGCGGGGTGCTGGGCTGCCCGGTCAGGAACGTCACGACCGGGAAGCGCTGGTTCCGGTAGGCGGCGAGGTCGTACTGGGGCGGAAGCCAGACGAGGACCTGGTGCTGGCTGCCGGTGTCGTGGGAGGGCACCGTCATCACCCGTAGGTGCCCCTGCCCGTGCCTCACCAGGCCCCCGGTCTCGATGGGGGACTTCTGGCTGACGTGTCCGGTCAGGTCCGCCCAGCTGGTGTAGAAGAGGTAGTCGTCGTTGACCTTCAGCGCGAGGGCGGCCATCGCGAAGAACTGTCCGCAGAGCACCAGGGCCACGGCAGGGAGCACGCGTCTGGCCAGCGGCCTGTCCCGCGGCGCCGGGTTGGCCCCCCACACCAGCCACGCGATGCCGAGCAGGGGGAAGGCACGCCGCCGCGACGCAGGCGACGAGGAGAGTGCTGCTCGTCAGACCGAGCACCGTCATCCGCCTCCTCCTCCTGGAGTGCCGGCATCCCCCCTGTGTCGACCGTCTCCCCTGTCGACGCCCGTGGTCAACGGTGCGCTCCGAACGTCCCGGGATCCAGCGAGCCCGAGGCGAACGGCGCACCTGGTCAGGTGGTTGGCAGGCTTCCCGAGCAGCTCACGGGTGGAACCCGTGGACGTTGGAGCCGAGCCACCGCAAGGCGCTCGGCAGCAGGGCTGTCCAGACCGAGTCCCGGTGGCCGGCGTTCTGCAGGACCACGGCGTGCACGGCGGTCGGGGCCCGGGTGACGTGCAGGAACCTCGCGCTGGACGTGTAGGACAGCGGGTCGGCGTGCGAGGTCTCCACCCACAGCGACACCGGTGGTCGTCGGTGGGCCGCGACGCGCGGCAGGTCGTAGTACCTGCCCAGCGGGCTCGTGCTGGTGAACGGCTCGTAGAAGGGGCCGAACTCGGGTCTGAAGTATCCCCCCAGCACGATGCCGGCGCCGTACTGCGCCGGGTGCAGGACCGTCGCCATGGCCGCGACGAAGCCGCCCGCCGAGTACCCGATCGTGGCCCACGAGGCGCGGTTCGCGACCACCCGGAAGTGCTGGCCGACCCAGTCCGGGACGTCTCGCGTCAGCCAGGTCTCGACCTGGGGCTGGCCCGGGCCCCCGTTCACCCCCTCGGTGTCGAGGCCGCGGGGGGATCTCGACCTGCGGCATCACCACCAGGGTCGGGTGCAGCTGGTGAGCCCGCACCCGCGCCTCGACCGCCTGGCCGAGGTGGAAGATCCGCACCCAGTTCAACGGCTCGCTCGGGTAGCCGTGGAAGGCCTCGAGCACCGGGTAGCGCCGGGTCGAGGCCGCGGCGGAGGTGTAGCCGACAGGCAGCTGCACGAGGACCTTCCCGGTCAGACCACTGGCCGCCCCGTGCACCGTGTAGCCGAGCAGCCCGCCGGGTCCCACCCGTCGTCCCAGTGCCGGCACGTGCGCCGCCGCTGCGGCCGAGTGTCCCCGCACCACGATGTTCGGCGCCTGCTTCTCCGCGCCGCCGCGGTGCAGCGAGGTCTGGACCTGGTGCCCGGTGATCGCTCCGCGCAGGTCGCCCCACCCCGCGAAGAACAGGTACGCCGCGTTGAGCTGGGTGGCCGCGGTCAGCAGCACGAGCACGTTGACCAGGACCAGGGCGACGACCCGCCCGGCGACGTGCCAGGGGGTGCCTGCCGTGAGCCGCGGCCAGACCACGACGACGCCGAGGAACGCCACAAGCGTCAGCCCGATGATCCCGTCGAGCAGGAACGGACCGGTGAGCGACATGGGCGACCTCCTGGATGCCCGGACTGCGGCGCGACGGCTGGGGTCACTGGCACTCCCATGACACCGCAGGACCCCTGCCATCAGCCTGAATACCGAGGCGCGACGTCTCCCGGGACGCGAGTCAGGCCGGGCCGCGTCCCTCCGGCATCGCGGTGCTCACCTCGCCGAACCTCGACAGGAGCACCGCAGCAGCCACCGCGACGGTGAACCCGGTCACGGCCGCAGGCCCCCATCCCGGTCGTGCATGGTCACCCAGCAGGGCCAGACCGACGAGCGCGGGCAGCACGGTCTCCCCCCACGACCAGCGGCGCCGTCGCCTGGACCACGCTGCCGCGCTGGAGCGCGGTCGCGTACGTCGCCAGGGCCAGCGGCGCGGCGACCAGCAGGGCGTACGTCGCCGGAGACCCCGCCCACACGTGCACGGGAGGGACCAGGTCGCCGGCGGCCGCCGACGAGAGCAGGGCACGGGCAGCCACGGCGACCACGCCGAAGGCCAGTCCCGCCACGCCGCCCAGCGCCCAGGCACCGCGTGGCCCGCTCAGCCTTCCCAGCGGGACCGCGAGCAGGGTGAGCGCCACCGCGGCTGCGAGGACGAGCCACTCCACACGAGTCCCCGGTGCACGCACCGAGTCCGCTGCCGCCGACAGGCTGACCAGGGCCAGTCCCAGGACCACCGCAGCCAGCGCGACCCCCTCGAGCACGCGGACGCGGGTGCCGAGGAAGACGGCTCCGACCACTGCGGTGACGGCGAGGAAGCTCGCCACGACGGCCTGGACGACGTACAGCGGCAGCGATCGCAGCGCGACCAGCGAGAGCACGAACCCCGCGCCGTCCAGCGCCAGTCCCAGGAGGTAGGGCCAGGCCTTGAGCAGCCTGAGCAGCAGGCGGGGGTCCAGGTGGCCGGCGCGGTCCGCGTCCGCGGCCGCGACGGCCTGGAGCACCGAACCGATCCCGTAGCAGAGCGACGCCCCCACCGCGCACCCCAGTCCCACGAGCATTGGTCGACCGTACCGAGCCGGCTGGACCACCTCGGGTCGCGGTCCGGCACAGTCAGGTGGGTGTCACGTGTCAGGGCGCATGCTGGGGCCGTCACTCCTCGACCAGACCACCCTGCCGAAGGAGAGCCGATGGACGGGCGCCGCGAGCGGACCGCAGCGTGGCGGGAGGCGGGCGTCCCCACCGAGCGGCCCGGTCGGGTCGCCAACCCCTCCGCGGCACCGCGGGGCCGACACCCTTCTGGGGCCGCCGCGTGCCTCGCAGCACGGGGAGCCCGCCGCTCCGACTCGCTGTCGTGGTTCGCGCTCCGGCACGACCGTACCGTGATCTTCTCGCCCAGCCGCAAGGCCGCGGTCAGCCACCGCATCGTCGGCGGCGTCTCGCTGGCCGCGGGGGATCCCGTGGGGGACCCGGAGGCCTGGCCCGGCGCGATCTCCGCGTGGGTGGAGGAAGCGGAGGCGCACGGCTGGCTGCCCGGGGTCCTCGGCACCAGCGAGCAGGGAGCCCAGGCCCACCACCGCGCCGGCCTCGACGCGCTGGAGCTCGGCGACGAGGCCATCCTCCGGACGGCCGACTTCACCACCGAGGGCCGTCGGATGCGTGTGGTCCGGCAGGCCGTCTCGCGGTGCCGTCGCGCCGGGCTGAGGACCACGTGCTGCCGGGTCCGCGACCTCGACGAAGCCACCCGCGCCACCGTCGTCCGCAGCGCCGAGGCGTGGCGCGACGGGGCGCTGGGCGTGGCTCGCGTCTCGCTCAACTTCGCCGTGTTCCGCAGCGTCTTCACCCGCGGTGAGCGCCTCGGCGCGGGTCCCGTGCTGCGCCTCTGGCGCTTCGTGCTGCCAGAAGCGCGAGCCCTCCAGGACCGTGCGCCGGTCAGGTGACCGTGCCCTCCGTGCGGTGGGCGGGTTCGTCGGTTCCGCACCCCTGACGTTCACCTGTACGACGGTGCTGCTCGCCACGACCACGGCGCTCCGGTGGGCGCCGCCACCCGTGCAGAGCCGGCTGTTGACCGCCTCGAGCACCGACGTCGCGCATCTGGGCGAGGACCCCCTCACGGTGCTCGTGCTCTCGGCCGTGTGGCTCCCCGGACGCTCCTGGCTGCCCTACGCCGTGGTGCTGCTCATGGTCGTGGCCCCGCTCGAACGACGGATCGGCACCCTCCGTACGGCCGCCGTGTTCTGGTCCGCGCACGTCCTGGCCACGCTGCTGACCGAGCTCCCGACAGCGGCTGCGATCTCCCTCGGCTGGATGCCGCCGGCAGCGGCGCACCGGCTGGATGTCGGCGCGTCGTACGGGACCCTGGCCCTGGCGGCCGCGTTCGTGGGAAGCCTGCCGCTCCTCCGAGGGCTGGCGGTGCTCGCCCTGGCGGCGGTGCTCGTCGCAGGAGTCCCGGACCAGGCGCCGGACCTGACGATGTACGGGCACGCGCTGTCCCTGCTCATCGGCGTCTGCTGGTGGCCGGCGCTCCACGATCGTTGGGCGTGGCGCCGACGACTCCCCCCGGACCGGCGTGCCGCCGGTCGCCGCTCACGCCGTGGGCAGCCGGACCTGGACGACCGTGGGATCCCGGTAGGAGACGACCTGGACCGAGCCCCCGAGGCCGGCGGCGACCCGCCGTGACAGCGGCAGTCCGAGACCCGCCCCGCGTGTCGTGGGATCCCCCACCCCGGCGAGGAACACGTCGTCCTCGAACGTCGAGTCGATGCCCGGCCCGTCGTCGCAGACCTGGACCAGCACGTCGCCCCCCGACCGCCGGACCTCGATCCGCACCGCGGACGTGGCGTAGCGCACGGCGTTGTCCAGGACCGGCGCGAGGACACGCTCCACGAGCTCGGCGTCACCGTGGATCCGGAGGGACCCGGCCTCGGGCCGGGGGACGTAGCTGACGGTGACGGGCGCGGCCGCTCCGTTCGCCCCGGCCAGGGGCTCCACGAGTCCGGAGAGGACGGCGCCGAGGTCGGCGGTCCGGGCAGCCCCGTGCTGGTGCCGGGCCAGCGCCAGGAGGGTCGTGATGGTGCGGTCCAGCCGGTCGACCTGTGCCATGACCCGGTGCAGACGGTCCCTCGTGGCGTCGTCGACGTCGCTGAGGGTGCCGAGCTCGGCCTCCGCCCGGATCGTCGTCAACGGAGTGCGCAGCTCGTGCGCCAGCTCCGCGGTCAGCTGCTGCTCGTTGCGCAGTGCCTCGGCGACCCTGTCGAGCAGCGCGTCGAGGGTGTTGCCGAGCTGCGAGAACTCGTCGGTGCCGGCACCGAGCCGGAACCGGGAGTCGAGGTCCTGGTCGTTCCACTCGGCGGCCAGCTCGGTCATGCGCTGGACCGGCCTCAGCGTCCGGCGCACGGTCCAGGCGGTGATCGTGGCCGTCACGCCCGACACCAGGACCCCCAGGACGACCAGGCCTCCGACCAGGACCGTCTGGGTGTCCTCGTACGGCCTCGTCGACTGCTCGGCGACCGCCACCCCGGACGCTCGCCGTTCACCCCGCAGGCGGATGGGCTCGGCGACGTACACCCGGTCGCGGAGCTCGACCCTGGTCGTCCGGGTCACCCCGGACAAGCTCTCCACGGTGGACTGGACGCGGCTGCCGGCCCGCGGACCGCTCACCTGGGTGCCGTCGGAGTCGAAGACCCACACCGAGTCGATGACCTCGTTGGCCGCCGTGCCGGTCACCCGGAGGCCGCCGTCGCCCGTGCGCGTGGTGGCTGCCTTGGTGGCCGCGATGCGGTCCCTCAAGGAGGCGTCGACCCGGCCCTGGGTGACACGGGTGACGACGAGGATCACCGCCAGGATCATCGCGGCCATCGCGGCCACCGTGACCAGCGCGGTGATCCACACGATGCGGGTGCGGATGCTCGAGCCGCGGACCGGGCGCTGGTCGGTCTCCCCCCGGTGTGCGGCTCCTCATTGCAGCACGAAACCGACACCGCGCACGGTGTCGACGTGGACGGGCGACTCGACCGCCGCGAGCTTGGCCCGGACGCGCCGCACGTAGGAGTCGAGGGTGTTCTCCGAGACCATGGCACCGTCCGGCCACCCCGCCGCCACGACCGCGCGGCGGCGGACGACCACTCCCGGCTGGGCAGCGAGAGCGGCGAGGATCCGGAACTCCGTGGGCGTGAGCTTCGCCTCGAGGCCGGCGGTGCGCACCGAGAACCTCTCCGGGTCCAGCCGCATGCCGTCGACGGGCCGGGGTTCGGGCCGGGTGCGCCTGAGCAGGGCGTCGAGGCGCACGCGCACCTCGCCGACCGAGAACGGCTTGCCGACGTAGTCGTCCCCGCCGGCGTTGAACCCGCTGATGCGGTCGTGCACCCGGTCGAGCGCGGTGAGGAAGAGCACGGGGGCGTGCTGGCCCCCGGCCCGCAGCGCCGCGCACACGTCCCGGCCGTCGGCATCCGGCAGACCGATGTCGATCACCAGGGCGTCCACGCTGCCCGGTGCGGAGAACGACTCCAGCGCCTCGTGCCCGGTGCGCGCCGTCACCACCTGGTGGTCCACGGCGGTCAGCATCTCCACGAGCACGCGCTTGACGGCGGCGTCGTCCTCACAGATCCCGATCCGGGCCATGGGTAGATCGTGCCTCGCCGCCCAACGATTGTCGTGCACCTGCCACCCCGCACCGCCCCGGCTGCTCGCGCCGGCGTCGCACAACCTGCCGCTCACCTGACCGTGGAGCGTGGTCAGCGCGGTTTCGCTCGACGCCCTTCCGCCGCCCGCGCACGATGGCAGGAGCGGCTGTCGCCGCCGCGTCGAGAGGAACGAGCTGGTCGCGATGCAGGTGCTGCTGGTCGAGGATGAACCCTTCCTGGCCGACACCCTCGAGCGTGGACTCTCGGACCACGGCTACTCCGTGGACGTCGCGCGCACGGGTGACCAGGGCCTCGCGTTGGCACTCGGGCGTCCGTACCGAGGCATCCTGCTCGACGTCATGTTGCCCGGCATGCGCGGGGACGAGGTCCTGCACGAGCTGCGGGCCCGGGAGATCCGGACCCCGGTCATCCTGCTCACCGCCGAGGACGGGGAGTACGACCGGGCGCGGGCCCTCCACGAGGGGGCGGACGACTTCTTGGCGAAGCCGTTCAGCTTCGTGGCGCTGCTCGACCGGCTCGGGGTCCTGACCGCGGGTGGGGGCGACATCCAGAAAAGCCGCCGCAAAGGTGACACACCGATTATGGAAAACAAGCGGAATTCTCAGGCTTCTGGTGAATCGCGGGATTCGCCTTGACAGCCCACAGAGGGCGATGTTGAGGTCTTAACGATCGTGGAGGTGGGATCACCGCTCCGAAGGGACACACGAGGCAAGCGAGGGTCGTCGGGGCGAGTTCGTGAGGATCGGGCCCAACGGAACGCAGGGGCGAAACGGTGCCTTAATCTCTTTCAGTGAGGTTTCCGAATGCTGACATCTTCTTGGATCAGCTGGGTGCCGATCGGAATCGTCGGCCTCACGTCGTGGCTCGTGTGGCTGACTCGTCGCAGCCTCTCTCATCGGTACCGGCCCACCGTGAACGACCACCGGGAGACGGTCTCCGTCGTGGTGCCGGTCTACCGCGAGGACCCCGACGTGCTCGAACGGTGCCTGCGGACGTGGGTCTCGCAGCAGCCCTTCGAAGTGATCCTGGTCGTCGACGATCGCGACGACCAGGTTCTCGAGCGCCTGCGGGCTCTTGATCTCGCCGGTGTCTGTGTCCTTCCCTGGAGACATACCGGAAAGCGAGGAGCACTCGGGGCGGGAATTCGTGCGGCGCGCGGCGACATCGTCGTCCTCGCCGATTCCGACACGTCCTGGAGACCCGGTTTGCTGAACGCCGTACAAATGCCTTTCTCGGACCCTCGGGTAGGTGGCGTCGGAACTCGTCAATATGTGTACGCCCGCGAAAGCAACCTCGTGCGCCGGATAGCGCACTGGCTCTTGAACACCCGTTATCTCGACTACGTTCCGGCCCTGTCGCGGACCGGCTCGGTCCCGTGCCTCTCCGGGCGCACAGCCGCTTATCGGAGGGACATCATCCGGCCCCGCCTTGCCTGGCTGGAGCGCGAGGTATTCCTTGGTCGGGAATGTGTTTCCGGCGACGACGGTCGGCTCACCTGGTTGGTGCTCGCGGCCGGCTACCGCGCTGTCCACCAGGACTCCGCACGAGCGGACTCGATGTTCCCCGACTCCGTGAGGGCCTTCGTCAGGCAGCGGGTGCGCTGGAGCCGGAACTCCTACCGGTGCTATCTGACCGCCATCGGGCACGGGTGGCTGTGGCGCCAACCTCTCCTCACCCAGGTCACCGTGCTGCAGATCCTGCTGACTCCGTTCACGATGGCGTCAGCAGTCTGGTACGGAGCGCAGTGGATGCGCCGCGGAGGGGCTGTCGGGATAGCTCTCGTGCTGGCGTGGGCCTGCCTGGCGCGAGCGGTTCGCGGCCTCTCTCACCTTCGGGAGCACCCGGCCGACCTGTGGATCGCCCCGGTGATGGTCGCCGTCGTCCTGTTCATCGCCCTTCCCGTCAAGACCTGGGCGTTCCTCTCTATGAACCGTCAGGGCTGGCTCACCCGCACGGACGCGCGACGCGTCCAGGGTCAGGCAGAGATCGTGGGCCGCGGCCAGGTCGACGCCCCGTTCCGTCCGCCCGCTCTCGCGGAGGGCCGGCATGGCGACGACTGAGGAGACCAAGGAGATCACTCCGCTGGGGCTCGGCGACTTCGCGCGCGGCCTCGGACTCCTCCTGGTCGTCCCCTCGCTCGTCCTGGGTCTGGTCATCGCGGCCCACGCCGCCCAGGCCTCCGCACCCCTCCGACCAGGTGCCCCGCCGTGGATGGTCGACGCGGACACCACGCCGCAGCGGCTGGCCATCCAACAGGCTGCCCTCGACACGATGGTCAGGGCGGCGAGGCGCGAGAGCCGGGCAGCGCACAGCACGGTCGTCACCGTCGCTCACCGGGCGGTCCTCGTCCTCACGCCGCGGCCCCACCCGTACGGCGTCCGAGCGCTCCGGCGGGTCCCCCGGGCTGCCACGATGCTGAGCGGCCACAGACTGCTCGTGCGTGTCCCGATCGTGGTGGCCCGTGGAGCACGACTCGTCCTCGGTTCCTGGCACGTCCGGCAGCTGCTCCTGGAGAGCTCGTCCCTGGGAGGTGCCAGCATCATGGGCATGCGCGGCACGATCCGCCTGACGGGCACCGCCCAGCAGCCGCTGCGGATCACGTCGGTCCAACCCGGGACCCACGTCCCGGACACCACCATCGACGACGGCAGGCCCTTCCTCCTGGAGCGGAGCGGCTCGATGAGGCTGCGCTACGTGCACGCCGACGACCTGGGCTTCGGCGAGGGGACCAGCTCGGGGGTCGCCTGGGTCGGAAGGGCCGGTGCACCCGCCCTCGGCGTGGTCACGCACTCGACCTTCACCCATGACCGCTTCGGGGCCTACACCTATCGCGCTCGGCACATGACGTGGGCCTACGACACGTTCGACGACAACCAGGCCTATGGCTTCGACCCCCACGACTTCAGTGACGATTTCGTGGTGCACGACGATCTCGCCATGCGCAACGGACGGCACGGGATCATCTTCTCCCGCGGCTGCGAGGGCAACGTCATCGAGCGCAACACGGCCGCGTTCAACCGCGGCCACGGCTTCATGATCGACGACGGCCGCAGCGGCGTCACCTCGGGACCGCGCCGCATGGTGGGGTCGTCGCACAACCTGCTCAGCCAGAACCGTGCTGTCGGCAACGGACATTCGGGCTTCGAGGTCGAAGGTGGCCAGGGCAACGAGGTCCGGCTCAACCAGTCGGTTGCGAACTACACCGGTATCCGGTTCCGCTCCCAGGCGTCCGGGGACATCGAGTCGAACGACATCCGTCGGAGCCGTCTCTACGGTGTCGACATCGAGGCGAGCGCCGGCCGGGTCCGGGTCCGCAACAACCTGGGTACCGGCTCCTGGTCCGACTTCACCGCGGACCGGACCGTGCGAGCGGTCGCCAACCACTTCGACGTCGTCCAGGCGAGGAGCTCCGCACACGGCCGGCGCGAGCTCACCGGGCTCCTCACACGGTCGGCCGCCTTCCTGGAGTTCCGCCCCGGCGCGACCATCTGGCTGGTCGTGCTCCTGGTGCCGCTGGGTGCCGTGGCTGTGAAGCTGCCCCGCTCGTGCCGAGCCAGCGGCGACGACGCTAGATCTCTGCCTCGGGGTCGGGAGGACCCATGAAGACACGGGAGCGACGGGCCGTCCGGCCGGGCGTCTTCACGGTCGCGTGCCTGCTCGCGCTCTCGGTGGTCTCGGGCTGCAACGGATCGTCGAGCGACCGCGCCGGCGGCGGACCCTACCGCGGTCCCTCGGCCTGCGGACGATCGACGCGGGTGGTCAGGGTCTCCGACAGCTCGGAGCTCCGCAGGGCGCTCGATGACGCGCACCCCGGGGACGTCATCTGGTTGGGCTCGGCGGCGTACAAGGGCGCCTTCACCGCAACCCGCTCCGGGACGAGACGCAGCCACATCACCTTGTGCGGTACGTCGAGCGCCGTGCTCGACAGCGGAAGCGTCAACCATCACTACACCCTCCACCTCGACGGAGCCGACTACACCGACGTGCGCGGACTGACGATCGAGCGGGGCCTCAAGGGCATCATGGCCGACGGGTGGAGCCACGGCACGATCGACCACGTCACCGTGCGTGACATCGGGGAGGAGGGCATCCACCTGCGGCGATCGTCATCGAACGACACGATCAGCAACTGCCGGATCAGCGACACCGGGAGCGCCGACCTGCACGATGCACATCACAGCGGCGAGGGCATCTACATCGGTTCGTCGTACAACAACTGGGATCGCTACACCGGCGGCCACCCCGACAGCTCCGACAACGTGCGGATCACGCACAACACCTTCTCCCGGACGGCGGCGGAGAACGTGGACGTGAAGGAGGGAACCGTCGGAGGCCTGATCAGCCGCAACACGTTCGACGGCTCAGGGATGGATCCGAAGGCAGCCGACTCCTGGGTCGACATCAAGGGCAACCACTACACGGTCAGCAGGAACCGCGGATTCTCGGCGCCGGTCGACGGCTTCCAGACCCATGTGCAGCTCCCCGGCTGGGGGGTGGGCAACGTCTTCACCGCCAACGTCGTGCACGTCGACGCGGGCGGCTACGGGTTCGACATCGACAAGGCGGGGGCCGCCAACGTCGTGCGCTGCAACAACGTCGTCACCTCGGCGGCCAGCGGACGCTCGGACGTGCGCTGCCGCTAGCTCCCCGAGGTGCACCGAACGGTCGGCGCCGGCTAGGCCCCCGGAGCGGCCCGCTCGGTCGTACGCACGGACTCGCCCGCCGTCGTCGGACGGGAGCGAGCGGGCCGTGCGGCCTCCTCGACGGGGAGGGAGCCGGGCAGCGTCAGCGTGACGGTGGACCTGCCGGTGATGGCGGCGGTCCCGTGGTGGGCCTCGGCGACGGCCTGGACCAGGCTGAGGCCGAGGCCCGTGCCTCCGGTCGTGCGACTCGTCTCGGCGCGGGAGAACCGGTCGAAGGCCTTGCCGACGAACTGTGCCGGGAAGCCGGCGCCCTCGTCGGTGACGGACAGTCGGGTGCGTCGGTCGGTGTGGTCCGCGGCCATGGTGATGTCGCCGGCGCCGTACCGCAGCGCGTTCGAGACGAGGTTCCCGAGCGCGAGGTCGAGCCAGTGCGGGTGTCCCTCGATGGTGACCCCGGTCGGTGGCGGCGTGTGGATGCGCCGACCGGTGGCTGCAGCCTCTGGTCGGTAGCGGGCGCTGACCTCGGCGAGGAGCCCGTCGACGTCGACCGGTTCGAGGGTCGCGGTGCCCGAGGCCCGCAGCTCCTCCAGGTCGAGGAGCGCGTTGGACAAGGTGATGAGGCGTTCGACCTGGCCGCGCAGCGACTCGAACGTGGTCCTGGTCTCGGTCTCGCTGCGCGGCCGGAGGGTGGCGACCTCCAGCTCGGTGCGCATGAGCGCGAGCGGTGAGCGCAGCTCGTGGGAGGCGTCGGCGAGGAACTGGCGCTCGCGTTCGTTCGCTTGGCCGATCCGGTCCAGGAGGGCGTTGAACGTGTGGCCGAGGCGGGTCACCTCGTCGTCCTTGCCGAGCTCCACGGGCAGCGTGGGTGCGCTGCCCGCCCCCTCGGCCGCGCGCCGATATCGCTCGACCGGGTTGAGGGCGGCCCGAGCGGTGCCGTAGCCGACGAGGGAGGCAGCGGCCAGGGTGGCGAGGTCGGCGATGGCGAGCTGGAGGAGGAGCTCGCGCAGCGCCTCGTCGTGCTTGCGCTTGCTGATGGCGGAGGCGACCACGACGGTCCCGCGTGCGGTCTCGACCCGGGCGGTGACGACGCGGTACGGATGGTCGGCGGGCGGGTAGAGGTGGCCGACGTCCTCGCTGGTCGGGGTCCCCGCGGCCGCCGCGGCGACGGTGGCCGGATCGACGAGCCGGGTGGCGTGGCTGTTCCCGCCGAGGACGTGACCGGTGCGGTCGTAGATCTGGTAGCTCTGGCCGGGGGTGTCGGCCGGCGGGGTGGTGCCGTGGGCCACGGCTCCTTCGACGACTTCCTGGTAGGCCTTGAGGTCCTGGTCCACCTGCCGGTTCAGGGCGTATCCCACGCGCCAGAACACGAAGCCGCCGGCCAGGACGAGGACGACCGTCATCGTGCCGGCGACGGCGAGGACGAGGCGGGTCACGATCGGTCGGTCACCGACGAGGCGCCGCCACATCCTCGCGGGCGCGGTCACCGTGTCGCCCTCATGGTCTGGTCTGCTCGAGCCGGTACCCGACGCCACGCAGGGTGGTGATGGTGACGCGTTCGGAAGCCTCGAGCCGCGTCCGGAGCCGGGACATGTGCACGTCGATGGAGTTGCTGCGGATGTCGGTCTCGTCGTCCCACACGTCGTCGTAGATGCGTTGGCGGCTGACCACGTGCCCGCGGTTCTCCATCAGCGAGGCGAGCATCGCGAACTCGCGCCGGGACAGGGTGACCTCGTCGTCGTTGACCCAGACGCGTTGCTGGAGCGGGTCGAGCCGGATGTCGCCGAACACCAGTCGGTTGTCGGCGTCCGGGTCGAGGCGTCGCCTGATGGCCCGCAGACGCGCGAGAAGCTCCTCAAGCGCGAACGGCTTGACGAGGTAGTCGTCGGCGCCGGCCTCGAGACCGGCGACGCGTTCGGGGACGGCTCCGCGGGCCGTCAGCATGAGGACGGGGACGTCGTTGCCTTCGCGGCGCAGCTGCTTGCACACGTCGGTGCCGCTCAGTCCGGGCAGCATCAGGTCCAGGACGACCGCGTCGACGTCGGGCTGCCGGGCGGCTGCCAGCCCACGGGGTCCGTCGTGGGCGGGGGTCGTGCGGACGTCGTGGTCGGCGAGGTAGCTGGCGATGAGCTCGACCATCCGCTCCTCGTCGTCGACCACCACCACGTGCATGACGCCACTGTACGGAGGGTGGGAGCTGTCCCCCGCGGACGCGTCACGCAATGCGCACCTCCTCCTCGTCCGCGGGGACGGGTGCCGTGCCGGGCGTCGTGCTGGGTGCAGCGAACACGAACCGCTTGTAGGTGACGTAGCGGAAGACGGTCCCGAGTGCGAGGCCGACGACGTTCGCGGAGATGTTGTCCGCCAGCCTGCTGGTCAGGCCCAGCAGGTCGTGGGAGACGGTCAACGTCAGGACGGAGAACCCGAACCCGATGATGTTGAACACGACGAACAGGGCTACTTCACGACGCCGGTCCTGGGAGGGCCGGTTGCGCCAGGTGAACGTCCGGTTGCCGGCATACGTGACGCACATCGCCGCCACCACCGCGAGGGTGCGGGCCACCGACGGGTCGAGGGTCGCGAACGGCTGCGTCGAGCGGAGCAGGTTGAACGCGGCGACGTCGACGACGTAGCCGGTGCCGCCGACGGCCAGGAACGTGAGGACCTCGCGGGAGAGGAACCGGCCGGCCCACCTCTGGACCAGGCGTTCGACCGGCCCGCCGGCGGTGAGACCGACGGCCGGCAGGACGTGGTCAGGCCGTGGCACGGTGACCCCCGACGGACGGGGCGGGGCGTGCCCGGTGCGTCAGCTCCTGCCAGCGCCACACGAGCACCCGGGCGAGCGCCTCGGTGACGATCGGACCCGACATCTTCGAGGTGCCGACGGTGCGGTCGGTGAACGTGATGGGGACCTCCCTTACCGTCAGGCCGAGGCGGACGGCGCGCCAGGTGTTCTCGACCTGGAAGCAGTAGCCGTTCGACGCGGACGTGGCCGCGCCGATGCGTTCGAGTGCGTCCCGACGGAACCCCTTGAACCCGGCGGTGGTGTCGTGCACCGGGAGCCCGAGGACGAGGCGCACGTAGAGGTTCCCGCACCGGGAGATGAGCCGCCGGCTCACCGACCAGTTGCTCACCCCACCCCCGTCGACGTACCGGGACCCGACCGCGACGTCGGCGCTGCCCAGCGCGTCGAGCAGGGCAGGCACCCGGTCGGCGGGGTGGGAGAGGTCGGCGTCCATCTGCACGACCGCGTCGTAGCCGTGGGTCAGCGCCCACGCGAAACCGGCCCGGTAGGCGGCACCGAGTCCGTCCTTGACGTCGCGGGACAGCAGGAACACCTGCCCGGCCCCGCAGGTGCCCGTGCCGTCCCTCGTCGGGCCCGCGTCCGGTCCGGAGCTGGAGCCCAGGTGGGCCGGGTGGTGGGTGACCAGCCGGGCGGTCCCGTCGGGGCTGCTGTCGTCGACGACGAGGATGTCGACTCCGGGCACGGCGTCCCTGACCCGGTCCAGGACGGTGGTCACGTTCCCCGCCTCGTTGTAGGTCGGGATGACGACGAGTGTGCGTGCGGCCGGCACGGCGCGGTCGGCGGGCTCCATGGGTGGCTCCTCGGCGGGGTGGTGGACGGGGCGGGACTCGAGGCGGAGTGCTGCGAGGGCCGGCGGCGGGTGCTGCCACATCACTGGTCACCCGCGCCGCACGCGGAGGCCGGAGGGGTCGCGCTCACGTGACGGTGGAGGCCGTCGTGCAGCCACACGGTGTGCCCGCACACGTCCGCGACGGCCCGGTAGTGGGTGTGCAGCGCGGCGTCGACGCGGTTGTGCGGGTCCAGGCCCCACGGGTGCGGCTCGTCCCACCGGACCACCCACGTCGGCGCGGAGACGCCGCTCGGCCCGTTGCTCCGGCTGCGGTGCGGGCGGGCATCCAGGACGTGGGTGAGCAGGGTCAGTCGAGGGTCCAGGGTGCGCACCGGCAGGCTCCACGCGTACGGGTAGCCGGGGGTCAGGCCGGAGGCGTTGATGACATTGGCGTGCGTGAACGGCACCACGAGGGTGTCGCCCGGTTCGGAGGCCCGGGCGATCCAACGACCGGTCGTGTACGCCTGGCTCGACCCGTGGGCCGCGTTGACGGCCGCGACCGGGCTGGCGACCGCTGTGGCCGCCACGGCCAGGAAGACCAGACGACGGGTCCAGCGAGCGCCGGGGGCGCGGCTGTTCACGCTCAGGCCGGCGGCCAGCGCGACCATCGGGATGAGGGCAATGAGGTAGTGCGACCAGAAGTTCCCGCCCGCGAGGACCCCGACCACCTCGACGCCGCAGGTCGCGGCGACCGCCCACGGCAACGGGTCCAGCCGCAGCAGACGACGGCGGTGGCTGACCGCGAGGTGCCCGCCCAGGAGCAGCAGCCCGGACAGCCAGGCGAGCACGGTCAACGTGCCCAGGCGACGCAGCGGAGCGGTGAACGACGAGGCGGCGATGACGGCGGAGGCGTCCGACCTGAACCCGACCACGGCGTACGCGAGCTGGCCGACTCCGCCGTGCTGCGTGGCCCACGCGACGGCCGCAGCGGCCGGGACCAGCGCGCCGACGACCCAGGCGACCCCCACGAGCAGGACCTGGGTCGGCCGGTACGTCAGCCGGTTGACGCGGGTCGCGAGACCGACGCCTGCCAGGACGACGGCGAAGACGAACCCGTCGACGAAGTTCTGCTTCATCAGGACGGCGGACGTCGCGGCCGCACCCGCGAGCATCCCGAGCAGAACCGTCCTGCTCCTGCTGCGAGACACGCGCACGGCCCGCAGCGTCGCTCCGACGGAGACGGTGACGAACGCGGCGGCGGCGAGCTCCCCGTTCAGCCGCTGCGCCTCCAGCAGGACGGACGAGGCGAACGCGAATCCGGCCCAGGCCGCCCACTTCGCGGCCGGGCGGCCGCCGACAGCCTCCGCGGTCCACGCGAGCGCCGCCACGAGACCGACCGCGAGCAGGGTCGCGCCGAGCCGGACGCCGTACGGACCGAGCTGCTCGACGGTCGCGAACAGCGCGATGAGACCCGGGGGCCGGTCGACCCACTGCGGCCCGTACAGATAGCCGCCCCCCTGCTGCCAGTGCCGGGCGACCATCGCGAAACCGCCCTCGTCCGACCCGAGCCGGCGGGTGAGGGACAGCAGGTGCACGACCAGGGTCGCGCCCAGGGCGAGCAGGAGGGCGTGCCGCTGCGCCCAGCCACTGACGCGCGGCCAGGTCCCGTCGCTCCGCGTGGGGGGTGCGACCGGACGGTGCGGGAGAACGGCGCCGGTGGCTGGGCGGGGGCCGACGGGGAGGTCCGTGGCGGGTGCGCGGTCCACCGCCGCAGCCCCGGCAGCTCCAAGGTCCTCTGCGTCGCGAAGGTCAGGTTGCCCGCTCATCGTCTCGGACGCTACGCAGGCCACATGACGGGAGCATGAAGCCTGGAGGGCGGACCGGGCGGTCGGTGCGGGCCGCGGCGTGGCGTGCACACTCGTCGTCATGGACACCGGGGCGAGGCCCCGCGAGACCGAGCCCTCGGACGGTTCGCAGATGTCGGCGTGGCGGTTCGTGGTCTGGTTCGGCATCGTGGCGATGCTCGCCGACATCGTCTACGAGGGCGCGAGGTCCATCACCGGGCCGTTGCTGGCGTCCCTGGGCGCCACCTCGTTGGTCGTGGGGGTCGTCACCGGCGTCGGCGAGTCGGCGTCGTTGATGCTGCGGCTGGTCTCCGGGCCGCTGACCGACCGAACCGGGCGGTTCTGGGCGTGGACGTTGGCCGGCTACGGCCTGACGGTGGTCAGCGTCCCGTTGCTCGGCCTGGCCTCTGTGTTGTGGGTGGCGTCCGGGCTGGTCATCGCCGAACGGGTCGGGAAGGCCGTTCGCTCCCCCGCCAAGGCGGCGGTCGGCGCGCTCGCGTGGGGTGTTGCGCTCGGGGTGCAGGAGTCGACCTTGCGGGCCACGGTCGCGGACCTGGTCGGGCCCGGCCGCCGAGCGACGGCGTACGGCATCTTCGGCGCCGTCCTCGGGGTGTCGGCGGCGGCGGGTGGGGCGCTGTCCGGTGGCCTGTACGAGGTCTCGGTCCGGTTGCTGGTCGCGGTCACCGCGCTCGGACAGGTGCTGGCCCTCGTCGTGCTCGCGGTAACGCTCCGGCGCGCCCGCGACCTGCGCCGGACAGCTTCACGCGGCGTCTAGAGGGTGCGGCGACCGCACCGGCCGCGTCGTGCGTCGGGACCCGACGCACGAAGAGCCCCGACCGCGTGTGCGGTCGGGGCTCTTCGGTGAGGTCAGGAGACGCGAACGTTCTCGGCCTGCGGGCCCTTGGGGCCGGCGGTGACGTCGAACTCGACCTTCTGGTTCTCATCGAGCGACTTGTAGCCGCCGGACTGGATGGCGGAGTAGTGGACGAAGACGTCCTCGCCGCCGCCGTCCTGGGCAATGAAGCCGAAGCCCTTCTCGGCGTTGAACCACTTGACGGTTCCTGAAGTCATGTTGTTTCCCTTGTTCGTGCCGAGAGCACAGCGCCCTCGAGCTGCTGAAGACATCCACCTGTACTGATGTCCAGCGAACCGAAGACCAGGAGTACGAGACACAAGCCGCGACATCGTGCGCGGCCAGGACGGCTTGCAGAGCCATCCCTTCAACAGGACCCACGATAGGGCATCGGATGCGTGTTCGGGGCATCGGCGAACCGCGCGCCGACCGAGTCGCGTCCCGCGCGGGCTACGCGGGCACCGGTGCGGGGTCGTCGAGGCCGAGGTGGACGAGCTCGCCCCGGGAGGTGACGCCGGTCTTGGTGAACACGTTGCGCAGGTGGAACGCGACCGTGCGCGGCGACACCCAGCACTGGGCGGCGACGTCCTTGTTCGACAGGCCCTGGCTGACCAGTGCGGCCACCTTCAGCTCCATCGGGGTGAGGTCGAGAAGGGTGGAGGGGTCGCGCCTGCGGGCCGACTCCCCGGACGCGCGCAGCTCCTGGGCCGCACGTTCGACGAGCGCTTCGACGTGCAGGTCCTCGAACGTGTCCAGTGCCGCCCGGAGCTGGATGCGGGCGTCGACCCGCCGCTGGCTGCGACGCAGGTACTGGCCGTAGCCCAGCTGGACGCGGGCGCGGTCGTAGGGACGGTGGGCGGCGGCATGGTGGGCGAGCGAGGTCTCGAACAGCTCGGGAACCCGGTCTCCCCCGCTCGCGTCACCGTGCTCGGACGTCCTGGCGCGACCGAACGCGGTGGCAGCGTGCACCCACGGGAGATCGGTGCCGGCGGCGAGCACCTCGAGGTCCGCCACCCAGGCCGCTGCCTGGGTGTGGTCGTCAGCGCCGACGGCGGCGTCGACACGGTCCTGGGCGGACATCAACATCAGGGCGGGCAGCTGCATCGGCCGCGAGGCCGCCGCCATCCGGCGGAAGTGGTGCAGGGCCCCGGCAGCGTCCCCCGCGAGCAAAGCCCGGACGGCCTTCGCCCACCGGGTCAGGTCCTCGACCGGCTGGGCGAGGATGCCGACCGGCGGGTGCGCGGCCACCAGGTCCTCCAGGACCGCGAGCCGTTCGTCGTAGTCGGGGCGGCCCTCGAGCGCGGCGAGCAGCGTCAGCCACGCCCGTGGCGCCGCCGTGGCTGCCACCTGCCCGACGCTGAGAGCGAGCGTGACGGCCTCCTCGGAGGAGTTCCGCAGAGCCGCCCACTGTCCGCCCACGTACTGGCTGAACGGGACGCGCTGGAGGGCGTACAGGACGGCCATCCCGTCGCCGTTCTCCCGGGCCGTGGACAGCATCAGGGCGTAGAACCGACGGTGCGACTCGTCGTCACCGAGGTGCAGGGCAGCGTTCGCGAGGTTCCCGAGCAGGTCGAGGTCGGCGAGGGTGTCGCCGGCACCGAGAGCCGTCTGCTGTGCGATGCGCAGCTCTCTCAGGGCGGCGGCCCGGTCCCCGGCGATGTCGAGCCGGGTGCTCACCAGGAGCTGCTTGAGACATCTGGTGCGTGGCGTGTCGTGCGGCGAGACACCGACGTCGATGGTCTCCGCGCCCAACCTCGCCCCGCTGTCGATGCCGTGGCTGTGCGCGATCGCGGCAGCCACGGCCATCTCCAGGGCGCGGACCGGGTCGTGGGCAGCCACCTGCTCGGCGGCCCGGGTGAAGATCCGGTGCGCGTCGGCCGCCGACCCGAGGTTGACGGCGATGCGGCCGCGCAGCCGGTCGACGTCCGCGAGCAGCAGCGGGTCGTCGGCGCGCTCGCGAGCCGCCCCCAGCAGCGTGGAGGCCCGGGCGGTCTGGCCCGACGCCCACGCGTTGCGGGCGGCGGCAAGCTGGCGACCGGCCTTGGCGTGCGGGTCGACGGTCAGGTCGGCGGCCCGTTCGTGCGCGTCGGCGGCTGCCCGGTAGCCGCCACGTCGCCCGGCGCGTGCGCCGACCTGGTCGAGGGCGGCCACCAGGTTCTCGTCCGGTCCGTCGGCGGCCGCCGCGCGGTGCCAGGTCGCCCGGTCGGAGTCCCCCACGCCGTCCAGGGCGTCCGCCAACGCGCGGTGTGCCCGACGACGCTCGAGGCCGGTGGCGGCCTGGTAGACAGCGGACCGGACGAGCGGGTGCCGGACCGTGACGGTGTCACCGCTGAGGACCAGCAACCCGGACCGCTCGGCCTCCGCGACCGCGTCCGGGCCGACGCCGAGGGCGGCCGCGGCGACCTGGACGTCGATCAGCCGGCCGGTGTCGTCGGCGACCGCGACCAGCATCACCGTCTGGGCGGGGTCGCTGAGCCGACGGCACCGGTCCAGGAATACCCGTTCGACCCCAGAGGTGAGCAGCAGCTGCGGGGGGAGCGCGGCAGATCCGTCGAGCTGGGCCTCGCTCAGGACGGTCGGGAGCTCGACGAGCGCGAGCGGGTTCCCGCCGGTCTCCGCGACGAGGCGGTCGCTGACCTGGATCGGCACCGCGACCGGGACGTTCTCGGCCAGCAGCGCGCGCACCGACGCCGCGTCGAGGCCCGACAGCCGCACGGACGGGACCCCGTCCGGCGCGAACGTCCGGGCGTCGCTGTCGCGGGCCGCGAACACCACCGCGACCGGGTCGGCGTCCAGGCGTCTGGTCGCGAACAGCAACGCGTCGGCGGAGGCGGAGTCGAGCCAGTGCGCGTCGTCCACGACGCAGACCACCGGCTGATCCTCGGCCGCCTCGGTGAGCATCGACAGGGTCGCCACCCCCACCAGGAACGGCTCGGCGGTGCCGGTCTCCTGCCCGAACGCGACCCGCAGCGCGTGCGCCTGCGGAGCCGGGAGCCTCGCGACCAGGTCGAGAACGGGTCGCAGCAGACGGTGGAGCGCCGCGAACGCCAGCGGAGACTCCGACTCCAGCCCCTGGGTCCGCAGCACCCGTACGTCGTCCGCGCTCGACAACGCCTCCCTCAGGAGGGCGGACTTCCCCGCGCCCGGTTCCCCGTGCACCACGACACTGCCGGCCGTGCCGTGCCGTGCGTCGTCGACGAGCGCCGCCAGGCGCGCCAGCTCGACGTCTCGCCCATGCAGCACGTCGCGACCGTACCGTGCCCTGCCGCGCCGACGCCTGCGTACGCCCTGCGCGGCATCCCGGCACTTTGACCGGGTCGACCACCCGGCGGCCCGGCCAGAGTGGACCCGATCCCCGTTCCACTGAACGGCCCCACCCGTCCCGAAGGAGCACCGTGAACCCCTGGCCCCGTCGTGTCCTGACGACGATCCTGACTCTCACCGTGGCGCTCGCGACCCTGGCCGGCGTCGCCGTCGCCGGGGCAGTCGTCACCACGCGAAGCATGCACCAGCCCGTCCCCACCCGGTCGCATCCCGCTGCCTCGACGGCGGTCCCGTCCACCGGGCCGGGCAGCCTCGCGGGCGACGTGAGCGGGCAGAACGGCCGACGGCTGGTGGTCGCGTTCGTCGTCGGTACCGGCGGCACCATCGCCAGCGACCTGCTCGCGCCGTACGACATCTTCTCCAGCTCCCCCGCCTTCCGGACCTACGTCGCCGCGGCCGACGCCGGCCCCGCCCCGCTGGAGGGCGGTCCGGCCGTCCTGCCGACCTACACGTTCGCCGACGTCGACGCGAACCCTGCACTGACCCCCGACCTGGTCGTCGTGCCCGCCCTCACCCGACCGAGCGGCAGCAGCGAGGCACCCCTGCGGACGTGGGTGACCCGCCAGCACGACGACGGCGCGCGAGTCCTCGGGGTGTGCACCGGGTCGCTCGTCCTCGCCGCCACCGGGATGCTCGACGGGCTCCACGCCACCAGCCACTGGTCCCGGATCCACGCCCTCGAGGCCGACCATCCCCGCGTGCACTGGGTGCGCGGTCGCCGGTACGTCGAGGACGGGTCCGTCACCACCTCCGCTGCCGTCACCTCCGGCGTGCCCGCCGCTCTGCACCTCGTTGCCGAGCTCGCCGGACCCGCCGAGGCGCAACGCGTCGCGGACCTGCACCCGGAGCTCCGATGGACCCCGACCGAGACGACCTCCATCGCCGCGGACCACTTCACCGGCTCCGACTGGCCCGTCGGGCTCGACTACGTGATGCCGTGGTTCCGGCCGACTGTCGGTGTCGCCCTGCGTGACGGCGTCGGGGAGCTGGACGCGACGGCCGCGTTCGAGGTGTACAGCCAGTCCGCCGCGGCACGCACCGTCGCTCTCGGCCCCGGCGACACCGTCCGCACCCAGCACGGCCTCGTCCTGCTCACCACCCGCCTCGTGCACGCCCCCCACCTGACGCGTGTGCTCGTCCCCGGAACACGCACATCCGGCGCGTTCGACGCACGACTGCGTGCGTGGGCCGACAACCGGCACCTCGCCGTCGAACGGCTCGCCGACCGCTCCGGTCCGGACGGGCCCGGCGGGGGTGGGTTCGCCGCCGCCCTCCAGGACCTGGCGGACCACACCGACGGCGCCACCGCCCTCACGACCGCCAAGATGGTCGGCTACCCGGCCGGCGGCCTCCACCTCGGCAGCCGGCACCGGTCCTGGCGGACGGTCCTGCTCGGCATCCTCGGCCTCGCGCTCGCCGTTCTCGTCGGGCGCGCCCCGGTCGCGCTGGCTCGGCGGCGGCGGCCCATGAGGAGGGCCGAGGACAGCCGGGAAGGCTCGGTGTCACCCGCCTCGCAGACGCGTGGATCGGCCTGACCGGTCAGGGGCCCGCTTCGACGATCCGCCGGACCTCCTCGAGGTCGAGGTCGAACGGGCCGATCCGGGTCAGCACCCACGAGGCGCCACGGTCCAGCCACGGTGCGGGGTCCTGCTCAGGCCGTACGTCGACCACCACCTCGAAGCCCGGTGCCGGGGAGTGCTCGCTCAGGCCGCCGACCACGTCGTCCAGGTCCTCGGGCCGGTCCAGGCCGATGACGAAGAAGCCCTGATGCCGCGCGGCCCGGCGCAGCGGCGCCCGGTTGCCGAACCGCCCGGCCAGCCAGATCGGCACGTCCGGTGCGGGGCGGAAGCGGACCTCGCGGACGGCGTAGTGAGCTCCGTCGTGGTCCACCGGCCGGCCGGCCAGGAGGCCGGTGAGGACCTCGAGCCCCTCGTCGAGCATCCGGCCGCGGGCTCTCGGGTCCGGCTCGTCCCCGAAGGCGCTGAACTCCCCCACCCAGTCGTCGCCCAGCCCCAGGCCGAGCACGAACCGGCCACCTGACAGCACCGCCAGGCTCGCTGCCTGCCGGGCCAGGACCTGTGGCCGGCGCCGCGCCAGCGGGGTGACCATCGGCCCGAACTGCAGCTTCTCGGTCCGCATCGCGATCGCCGCGCAACAGGTCCACACGTCGGCGATCGCGGTGACCCGCTCGCCGTACTGGAGGTGGTCCCAGACGAAGAAGCCCTCCCAGCCGGACGCCTCGGCGGTGGCCGCCAGATCGGCGATCACCCGCGGGTCGGCCAGGGCATCGAAAGGGGCGACGAAGAGCCCGCGACGCGTGGTCATGGCCACGATCATGCCCACGCGGCGACGGCCGGGCACGGTCGGGGTCGGTGCGCACCGGGCCGGCAACACGTTGTGCCCCGGGATCGACGAAGCACCTGTTCGCAGGGGCGGACGGCCGACCGCCCGGTTGAACCCTCCCGGCGCCGGGACCGTGAGTCCAGAGTGGCCCGCAACGCGTCACACGGGTGCGCTGCCGAGGCCCTGGAGGATGCATGTCCAGTCACTCCCGCCCACGATCGTCGACCCTGCTCGTCGGTGTCGGTGTCGGAGTCGCCGCCGTCGCGGCGGTCGCCTCGTTCACCGCCGTCCCGGCGGCCCCGGGGGCCGTGCGTGCCGGCTCGCACCCCTTCCACGTCGTGACGATGGTGTCCGACCAGGCGGGCCGGGCGCCGGTCACCGACCCCTCGCTGGTCAATTCCTGGGGCCTCGCGCTCGCGCCGACGAGCCCCCCTGTGGGTGTCCGACAACGGGACGAACACCTCCACGCTGTACTCCGGAGCGACGGCTCCCGGCAGCCCGCCGGCCAAGGTCCCGCTGACGGTCAGCATCCCCGGGGGTGGAGCACCGACCGGTGTCGTGTACAACCCCGCGAGCCGGTTCGTGCTGTCCACCCACGGCAAGACCGGACCGGCGCTGTTCATCTTCGCGGGCGAGCACGGCTCGCTGACCGCCTGGAACAAGACCGGAACCCTCACCCAGGCAGTGCCGGTGGCGCACACCGGGAACACCGTCTACAAGGGGCTGGCGATGGTGACGATGAAGGGCAGGCCCTTCCTGCTCGCCGCCAACTTCGGTCGTGACCGGATCGACGTGTTCAACAGCCACTTCGCCCGGGTGCGCATGTCCTCGGCCTTCCGGAACCACGGCATCCCGGCCGGCTACGCGCCGTTCAACGTGGCCAGTCTCGGCAACCGCGTGTACGTGTCCTACGCCAAGCAGGATCCGGCCAAGCAGGACGACGTGCCCGGGCGCGGCCACGGGTTCGTCGACGTGTTCACCGACAACGGCCACTTCCAGCGTTCGCTGCTCCGGCGCGGCGTGCTCGACTCGCCGTGGGGGATGGCGGTCGCACCGACCGGGTTCGGCGGGTTCGCGGGCAGGCTTCTGGTCGGCAACTTCGGCAACGGCAGGATCCACGTCGTGAACCAGCGCACCGGACGCGTGCTCGCGACGCTGCGCAACGCGGCGGGCAGCCCGCTCACCATCGACGGGCTGTGGGGTCTGTTGCCCGGCAACGGCACCGCGGGCGGCACCTCGGACGTCCTGTTCAGCGCCGGTCCCGGTGGTGAGTCCCACGGTCTCGTCGGGCTGCTGCGCGCCGGCGGCTGAGCGACGGAGAGGCAACGCTCCTGGGCCGGGCGGGCCGGCCTGACAACCGATCACCGGGCCGCTGCGTATCCCGATGAGAGGCTGGACTCCAGGAGGCGCGATGGGCACGTTGCAGGAGGAGCTCGACCGGTCGTTCGGCGACGGTCCCCCTCTCCCACCCGTCCGGAGGCACGTCGCGGGCGGCCGCCGCGCCCTGGTACGACGCCGGGTGGCCGTCGGGGGCGCCGGGCTCGCGGCGGCCGTGGTGCTGGTCACGAGTGCGTACGCTGTCCTGCCCAGCTCCCCGACCGGCTCCGACCGGGTGGCCGGGAAGCCGGTCCTCGCGGCAACCCCGAGCGTCTCGCCGGCCACGAACGACCCCTCCCGGCCCCCCGCCGAGACGCCCTGGCCGCGCGGAGAGCTGGTCCGCTACGTCGACGGCACGCTCGAGGTCCGGCCGAAGGTGATCGTCCACGAGCACATCCGCAATCCCTACGGGTTCGAGCCGCCGGCGCTCTCCGACGCGCTCGACGTCACCTGGAGGGGCCGGCGGCAGTGGCTGATCCTGGAGAAGCACCCGATGCCCCAGGGCATCACCGTGTCCTCCTCGACCCCCAGCAACGGTTGGGCAAGCTTCGCCGCCTACGTCGCCGACCAGGTCGCCGCGGACGGAGGCAGCGGCTGGCCGGACACCTTCCGGCTCGATGACCGGGGAGAGGTCGTCCCGACCACGGGCACCCGGGTCCTCAACCGCACCGACGACCCGCGGCTCGGCCCCGACTTCGCCCCGCGGGGAGCCACGACGGGCGCGGCTGTCATCTCGGTCGCCGGCGAGAAGGGCAGCTACTTCGTGGTGTGGAGAGTGATCGACGGGACGCTCGACGTGATCACCACTCCTCCCGACGACATCGTGGGCGCCACCTTCGCAGAGCTCCTGTCCGGCGCACGCGCCCGGTACGCCTCGGGCACGGGACTGCGATGAGCCGGGCTTCGAGGGACGACGAGTTCAGCACCTTCGTGGCGGCCCGACAGGTCCATCTCCGACGTATCGCCTACGCGGTGTGCGGCGACTGGCACCTCGCCGACGACCTGCTGCAGACCTCGCTGGTCAAGCTGTACGTCGCCTGGCCGCGGCTGCACCAGGACGGTCGTGAGGAGGCCTACGTCCGGCAGATCATCGTGCGGGCCAACATCGACGAGAGCCGACGACCCTGGCGGCGGGAGCGGTCGGGACTCGACGGGCACGACCCGGTCGCGCGGCGGGAGCTGCCGACCGAGGAGCGGTCGGCGCTGTTCGAGGCACTGCAGGACCTGCCCCTCATGCAACGTCGGGTGGTCGTGCTGCGGCACTGGCTGGGCTTGTCGGTCGACGAGACCGCCCGCGAGCTCGGCATCGCGACCGGCACCGTCAAGAGCCACTCGTCACGGGGCATCGAGAAGCTGAAGACGGCGCTCGCTCCGGCGGACGCGGTCGACCCGGGCCGAGCGGGTGAGGACGCACGGCCGCAGACCGCTCGGGCGCCCTCGGAGGCGTCCGAGCTCTCCTGACCGCGCTCGGCCGGTGCCGGGCACGCGAGCTGCGGCGACCTCGGGCCTAGGGGAACGTCGACCGCAGGAGCGCCACGGACCCCACCACCCCGAGCAGCACGATCGTGGCGGCAAGGAGCAGGACAGCCACCCGGAACAGGGTCTCCCAGGTCGCCAGCGGGTCGCGGGAGAGCCGTTTGGCGTCCGGTGCCAGGTCGGTCACCTGTGAGGTCCGGCCGGTGGTCAGGTCATGGGTGAGCTGGCGGGCGCGCTCGGTTGCGCCGCCGGTGACCACGGCTCCCGTCGCGACATCCAGCAGTGCCCACGCTGCGGTCACCCCGCCGAGGTACGACACCCGCGCCGAGGAGCCCAGGACCGAGCGGCGCGTGATCACGTCGGCCCCGGCCTGAGCGGTCTGCACGTACAGCACGTGCGTGATCGCACCGATCCCGTGCAGCGCCTCCCGCGCGCAGGCGCGGGCGACCGGGGACAGGCCGGTCGCGTCGGGGGTGGACGCCGCGGTCAGGTCGGTGCGTGCGACGGCAGCGGCCGCCAGGGCATGGTCCAGCACGGCGCGAGCGGGCCCGACGGCCCGCTCGCGGGAGGCGATCTCCCCGGTGAGCATGTCCACGTCGGCCTTGAGCGCGCTCGCCCCCGGGTCGGGCACCCGGGGGTCGGTGAGGGTGTTCGCCCAGTCCTGCCGGGCCTTGTCGAGCTGTGCACGACGGTCGGCGAGATCGGCTGCGACCGGTGCGAGCTTCTTGCGCAGCTCCAGGGTGGCCGCGTCGAGCTCGTCCAGCTTCGCCGCCAGGACGCTCACCAGGGTGAACGTGGAGCTGTGCTCGGCGATCGCCGCGAACGAGTCCAGCTTCACCTGGATCTTTTCCGCCCTGGACGTCACCTGCGCGCGCGCGGCGTGCTGCGCCTGGTTGAACGCCCTTCTCGCGGCCTGCTGCACCCGCCCCGGGGCGACATCCGGCTTCGCTGCCGCCTGCGCGAAGGAGTCCGTCACCGCACGGATGACAGCCTGGGAGGCCGGGTCGAACGTCTCCCGGACCAGGAGCCCTCCGGGGCTCAGCGCACCGGTGGCGAGGACCGCGAGCAGCGAGGTCTCCACGGGCACCTCGGTGGCGAGGACGGTGAAGTCGGTGGCGACCAGGCCGACCACGTCTGCGGCCGCCTGCACCGGTCCCGCGGCCGTTCCGGTCGGCGTCCCCGTCTCCCGCGGTTCCGTGCTCCCCCCGGCTCCGTTGTCGGCGACGGACGGTCGCACGACGTCGAGCTCGACCGGTCGGTCACCCGAGCGGCTGCCGTGACCGTCGTTGCTCTCGGCGCGGGCGTAGCGGGACACGGCCCGGTCGAGCTCGGTCGCGGCCTGCTTGGTGGCGCTCAGGAGGTGACCGAGCTCCGCCTTCCTCCTGGTGAGGGCGTCGCGCACGGACCGGGCCTGGACGTCGCTGCTCAAGACGTTCATGTCGCCGGTGACCAGCACCCGCCACTCGGTCTGGTCCTGCGGATGCGCAGCGCGGACTGCGAGGGCGATCTGCTCCGCGGTGTCGGCGAGGACCTGGTGGGTCAGCCACGACGCCAGGGATCCGGCCCGGGCGCCCAGGGTTACCTCGCCTCGAGGCGCGTCCCCGCCCGGACCCGGCGCGAACGCGGCACGACCCGGCTGCTGGGCTGCCTGGACCTTCGCGCGCGCCTCGACCTTCTGAGCCTCGAGCAGCAACCGCTCGAGCGTGCCGTCGCTGCCCGGGGCACCGGACGGCGCAGGGTCGGTGGAATGCACCGGCTGGGTGGTTCGGGCGGACTGCATGAGATTGACCATCGTGACTTCCCCGTTCCCCGTGAACGGCGCGACCTCTGCGCTACGACGCCGGAGCAGGACTGCTGGCACGTCGCGTGCTTCGCGCTCTCCTGCTCCCGATCCTGCCCGTTCCGCCGCGTCACCGGAAGCCCTCGCAGGTCCGGCATCCGCCCAGAGCCGCCCCCAAGGAGGGCAAGGATCCGGAATCCGGGAGACGCGCCCAGTGTGGGGATATATCAGGAAATGTCGTCCCAGACCCGGCGGCCCTGCAGCCATCCGTCTCGGAACCCGGGGAGCACACATGAGCCATGCACGAGCAGCGTCGAGCGCGACGGGGCGCCGTGCGTCGGAGGGTCTCGGGTACGCCCGGTGACGTCTGCGCCGGACCGCGGCCTCACGCGTGCCGTCGAGGTGGGCGTGCTGGCGCCCCTCATGGTGGGGATCTCAGGGAAGCCCGGGGAGAAGGAGCGCTGTTCCCCGCCTTGCTCCCCCGCAGCTGAAGAGTGCCTGACCGTGTGTCACCGGGGCCGCTCCCGCCGGCCGCGACCCCCGGCGGGAGGGCCGTCGGACCGGGCGGGTCGGAAGACTCTCGGCCAGGTCCCGTCGAGCGGCACGATCCGCAGGGCGGCGGCCACGCTCACCAGGGCGATGCCGAGTCCGACGAGGTCGTCCACGAAGAAGTGCCAGCCCAGGTACACCGTGGCCACGATCGTGCCGCACAAGAACACGGTGAGGACGGCGGCGAGCCGGCGCAGGCCCAGCCGCCAGGCCATCAGCACGATCACGGTCGTCACGCCGACGTGCAGGCTCGCGAACGCGGAGACCTGGGCGAACGCGTCGTGCGCCGACGGGTCGGCCAGGAGCCGGGTCCGCTGAGCGAGGTACAGGGTCTGGGTGTCCTGCACCAGGGTGTGCGGGAGACCCGCGAACTCGCCCGGCGCCGAGTGGAAGGGGCCGAGGGACGGGATCGCGTAGTAGGAGGCGACCCCCAGGATCCACACGCACACGAACGAGGTGATGAACGCATACCCGTCGCGGATCCGGTCGGGCAGGACGACTGCGGCGACGAACGAGACCGACACCAGGGTCGAGAAGGACTCGTAGACGCCGACCAGGACGTAGGTCGCCACGCCCTGGCCGAGCAGGTCGTGCAGCAGGACGGCGGGACTGTGCCCGAGGAACAGCCAGCGGTCCCACCCCAGCAGCAGCCGGTCGCGCGGCCGGTTCAGCACGTCCCAGCTCTTCAGGTTGTGGTAGCAGAAGTAGACGACGTGGTAGGCCCCGAGGGCGCCCGCGGCGAGCAGCAGGCGTCGTGCACCCCACCGGTGACGGAGGGTCAGCAGGACGGCGCGCGCCCGGGTGCGCGAGCCGGCCGGAGCACGTCGTACCGCGTCCACCGCGAGCAGCACGACGAAGATGCCGAGGGTCAGCAGGACCCGCCGCGCGAGGATCGCGCCGTTCGGGTCGCGCAGCGGGATGCCGGTCTGCAGCGAGCGGACCAGGGTGACCAGGACGAAGGCGGCCACCAGCGACCACAGTCGTACGACGGACGCACGGCCCGGGCCTCCGGCGTCGACGTCGGAGCGAGGGACGGGCACGGGAGAGGGCTCCTCGACGTGGTCAGGCAGCATCGGTGGTGCCCGGGGATCGGTGTCGCAGGAACTTCTCCGGTCCACCAGAAGCACGGGCACCGCTTGCGAGCCACGCGTGCAGCGCCCGCGCGTCCCGCCGTTCGATCTCGTCGAGGCAGCGTTGCCGCCAGGCGACGATCTCGAGGCGCCCGGTCGCCGTGCTCTCGCCGGTCAGGTCCCAGAACGACTGCCGCCACAGACGGCACAGCGTCCCGTCGTCGAGGCCCCGCGGCTGCGGTCGGTGCGACGACGGTGCCTGGGGCGGGGCCCCGGTCCGGCCCGGGGTGGGCGGTGGCTCGGCCGCGGCCCGGGGCCCCGGGCGGCGCACGGCTCGTGGGGCGGCCCCGGCGGGGCGGACGGCGGCGCCTCCCCCGGTCGTCGGGCCGCGACCGCGCAGTCGGCGCACGAGGCGCCAGGCCACCGGGGAGGTGACAAGGACGAGCGTCAGGAGCAGCAGGGCGAGGGCCGGAGCGAGGCGGGCGACCGCCCAGTAGCCGACGACCGCGGCGGCGGCTGCCAGGCCGGGCCGCAGCACCGCGCGGGGGTCGCCGTCCGGGGCGGCCCGGGTGCCCCGCAGGCTTCTCGTGGCCAGCACGACGGCGGTGGCCACGACGGTCACGGCGGCCAGGCAGCCGAGGGCGACTCCGGGGCCCCACTCGAGCATTCCGAGGCCGATGCCGCACGTCGCGACCAGCGACCACGTCGCCCGCCACTTCGAGGCGCCGTTCACGGGCGTGCCGACGGGGTGCGCGCCCGCAGCGACGCGAAGACGTCGCCGACCCGGTCGGGCGCCGGGCGGCCCTGCTCGACGTACCACTCGTGACCGAGCAACGCGGCGAACACCGGCAGGGGCAGCGCGGCGAGGTGGTCGATCAGCCGCCGGGGGCCGGGGCCCCGGCGCTGCGAGGAGTGCGCTGCCATGGCCGCACGCTTGTCCCGGGCCACGGCGCCCACGCGCACCCGGTGGGTGATCGTGTGCGGGTCGGCGAAGACGCCTGCGGTGCCGTAGGGCGCGGACCGGCCCAGCGGATGACCCACCAGGTGCAGCGCCCGCAGCAGCCCCCGGAAGCCCCGGCCGGGCAGCGTGGCCTCCAGCACGACCGGGGTGCCGGCGAGTCCCGCCGCCCGCGTGCCGGCGCGGTGCACCTGGACATGGTCGGGATGCCCGTAGCCGCCCTGGGCGTCGTAGATGGTGAGCACGTCGGCGTGCTCCTCGTCCAGCACCTGGACGAGCAGGGCGGCGACGTCCTCGACGTCACGGTGGGCGAAGCAGTCGGTGTCCGCCGGGTCGGGGTGCAGCCCGGAGTCCGGCAGCCCGAACCGGACGACGCGGTGGACGCCGAGCGCACGTGCCGCGGCGTCGAGCTCGTCGCCACGGGTGCTGGCAAGGGCCGGACCCGCACCGTCGGCGGCACCGGCCAACCCGCGCTCGCCGTCGGTGGCCGTGACGAGGACGACGCGGTGCCCGTCGCGGGCCGCCCGCGCCAGGAGGCCGCCGGTGAGCAGCGTCTCGTCGTCGGGGTGGGCGTGGAACGACACGAGGGTGAAGGTCCGCGGGTCGGGGCTCATGGTGCGACCACCTCGCGGAGCGTCCGGGGGCGTGCCTCGACGGCGGTCTCGTAGGTCCGGTCGTGGAGATGCAGCGCGCGGGGCCAGGTGTGGGTGCTCGGGACCGTGCGGTTGTGCTCGCTGATCCGGGTCCGCAGCGCCGGTTCGCGGACCAGGCGGGCCACCGCGTCCCGCAGTCCCCGGTCGTCGTGGGCCAGCAGCCCCTCCACGCCGTCGCGGACGAACTCGGTCAGACCGGTCGTCGCGAGCCCGACCACCGGGAGGCCGACGGCGCGCGCCTCGAGGGCCGCGAGCCCGAAGGACTCGAGCCGCGCTGGTGCGACGTACACGTCGCTCTCGGCCAGGATCCTCCGCACGGTCGGGTTGTCGACGCCCCCCCGCAGCGTGACGAGGTGACCGAGGCCGCGTCGGCGTACCTCGTGCTCCACCCGGGGCCGCAGAGGGCCGTCGCCGACCAGGACCAGCTCGACCGGCAGGGCGGCCGAGGCCTGCAGCCGGTCGAAGATCCGGAGCAGCTCGAGCGGGCGCTTGCGAGCGGCCAGCCGCAGGGTGCTGACGATCCGGACGCTGTCGTGGACCGGGGGCGTGCTCGCGCGAGGTGCCGCGTCCACTGCGTTCGGGAGGACCTGGACCGACGTACCGGCGCGCAACCGGGGGGCCACCTGCCCGGCGGCGAGCCGGCTCACCGCGCTCCACGTGACCGGAGCGCTGCGCAGCCCGGCCAGCGCGGCCGCCCAGGTCGGCAGCGGACCGAGACCGTTCCACAGCGAGTGGACCGTGACGACCGTCGGGACGCCGCGCCGGGCGAGGGCAGCCGCCACCGGTGCGGTGAACGGCGCCACCACCGAGACATGGGCATGGACGACGTCCACGTCGCTCGTCCCGGTCCGCCAGCCCTCCGACAGTGATCGCGCACGAAGCACCTCGACCGGCCCGGAGTCGTCGGACCACCGGCCCTCCGCACGGGACGGCGTGGACGTGAGCACGCGCACGGTGTGGCCGGCCGCCTCCTGACGCGCGGCCAGGTCGGCGACGTGCAGCTCGATGCCACCGGTGACCGGTGGGTAGTGGTCGGTGACGTGCAGGATCCTCATGCACCCACCTCCGCGAGGCCCGCCGCGCGCTGGCGCTGGCGCCAGGCCCAGCCACCCAGGAGCGCTCCGCCCACCGGGATCTCCATGACGACGAGGAACACCCGGTAGAGGACGACGCCGGCGACCACGGAGGCAGGGTCCAACCCCGTCGCCACCAGCCACGCGATCACGCCGATCTCCGCCACGCCGGCACCGCCCGGCGTGACCGGCAGCAGGGTGCCCAGCCGCTCGAGGGCGGCGGCCACGAGCACGACGGACAGCGCCGGACGCAGACCCACCGTGCGCAGGCTGAGGTCGAGCAGCAGGACCTGCGAGGCGATGTACGCCGTGCTGCCGACCAGCATCCGTGGCCACCCGTCGTTCAGCGCCCTCCGGATCAGCGACGCGGAGTCACGCAGCGGGCGACCCAGCCGTGCGCGCAGCCGGCGCCCGCCGGTCGGCGGCCCGGTCCTGAGCGCCAGGACACCCGCCCCGCCGAGAGTGGACGCGGCGATCCCGCACGCCAGCGAGATCGTCCACAACGTCCGAGGGACGTCGCCGGGCTGCAGGACCAGGACCCCCACTGCCACGAGGGGCAGCGCGAGCTTGGTCAGGACGTCCAGCGCATTGGTGAGCACGCAGTACGCCACGAAGGAGGCGTTGGTGTGCCCCCACCGGGTGACCATCCGCCAGTTCAGCGCGGTGCCGACGGCACCGCCCAGCGGCACCACGTTGGACACCGCGCTGCCGGTGAGGTTGAGCAGCAGGCCTCTCCGGACGCCGAGGCCGGGCAGGGCCGCCGACAGCACCACCGCGTAGATCGTGAGTCCGGACAACCAGACCAGGGCGAGAAGGCCGAGGCGTCCTCCGGAGACCTGCCCGAGCTGGTGGGCCACCTGGCCCCACGTGACGCCGGCGACGTGCCGGGTCGCGGTCCAGAGACCGGCGGCGACCACGGTCGCGACCAGTGCGGCGCGCCACCCGTAGCCGATCCGCCGGGACGCCCGGGACCTAACTGTGACGGGCACGGGGCACCGTCCTGGGGGGCGGCAGAGGCCCGCGGCCGTCTCCGGTCAGCACCCGGCACAGCGCCCCGGCGTGTGTCGGGACCACCTCGACGGCCGCCGGTGCCTCGATCGCCATCACGTCTACGACGCTAGGTCGCGGACCTGAACGCAACATGACGCCGTTCGGCTCGGCGCGGGCCTCACCCGGACTTCGGCACCCGCGCCAGGTTCAGCTCGCCCCGACGACGCAGGACGGCCCGCTCGCTCTCGTTCCTGGTGCGCGCGGCCGCCTCGGTGAACGCCTCGCTCGCCTGCGCGTGCCGCCCGGCCCGTTCGAGGAGGTCTCCACGCACACTCGGCACGAGCGGCGAGTCGCCGAGGGCCCCCGCGTCCAGCTCCTGGAGCACGGCCAGCCCCGCGTCGGGGCCGAACGCCCGCCCGTAGGCGACCGCCCGGTTCACCTCGACGACCGGTCCCGGCGCGGCATCGGCCAGCACGTCGTACAGAGCCGCGATGCGACGCCAGCTCGTGTCCTCGGCGCGCCCGGCGCGGGCGTGCTGGGCGGCGATCGAGGCCTGCAGGAAGTACTTCCCGACCGGCTTCCCGCGCGCGGCGAGCCGCTCCGCCTGCTGCAGGGCGGCCAACCCGCGCCGGATCAGCAGCTGGTCCCACCGGGTCCGGTCCTGCGCCTCCAGCAGGACCGGTGCGCCGTGCTCGTCGAGCCGGGCGACCATCCGCGAGCCCTGGATCTCCAGCAACGCCTGCAGCCCGAGCACCTCGGGCTCGTCGGGAGCCAGTGCGGCCAGCATGCGCGCGAGCCTCGTCGCCTCGCTCGCCAGGTCGGGACGCATCCAGTCGTCGCCGGCGGTCGCCGTGTAGCCCTCGTTGAAGATCAGGTAGATCACGGCCATCACGTCGTCGAGACGCCTGGTCCGCTCCGGCCCCGTGGGCAGCTCGAACTCGGCGTGCGCCGCGGCGAGCGTCTTCTTGGCCCGCGAGATGCGCTGGCCCATCGTGGACTCGGTGGCCAAGAACCCGCGGGCGATCTCGGCGGTGGTCAGGCCGCCGACCAGGCGCAGCGTCAGCGCGGCCCGGGACTCGGCCGACAGGGAGGGGTGGCAGGACAAGAAGATGAGCCGGAGGACGTCGTCCTCGATGTGGTCGACCTGGCCGTCGAGGTCGGGCATCTCCTCCTCCTCTCCCCCGCGGGCGTGCTCGAGCTCCGCGAGCTTGCGGCGAAGGACGTCGGCGCGCCGGAAGTGGTCGATGCCGCGCCGTTTCGCGATGGTCATCAGCCACGCGACCGGGTTCTGCGGCACGCCGGACGTGGGCCACTGCTCGAGCGCGGCCACGAGTGCGTCCTGCGCCAGGTCCTCGGCGAGCTCCACGTCCCGGGTCATCCGGGTGAGAGCGCCCACGAGGCGGGCCGACTCGGCCCGCCACGCGGCGAAGATGGCCTCGGTCGGGTCATCCGCGTTGGTCTCTGCCGGCACGCTGCCAGCGTAGTGAGTCCTGGTCAGTCGCCGGGCGCCTCGGGGCCCGTGGAGATCTGGCGCAGGGTCGAGATCACGGTGACCTCGGGCCAGTACTTCGCGTGCAGCTCGGCGAACTCCCGCTGGTCGGCCACGGCATCCTCGAGGGTGTCGTACTGCATGATCGCCCAGCCGCCGACGACCTCCTTGGCCTCGGCGTACGGCCCGTCGACCCGGCTGACCTCGCCCTGGCGGACCACGAAGTTCACGGCGTCCTCGGTCCCGTACAGACCGCCGCCGTCGAGGAACACCCCCTTCTCGGCCTGCTCACCGATGTAGGCGTCCATGGCCTCGAACAGCGCCTGAGGTGGCGTGCCGACGCCCTCTTCCATCCTCACGAATCCCATGAATCGCGGCATCTTGATCACTCCTAGTGGTTGCCGGGGAGTTGCTTCTCGCCCGTACGTCGAACGACCGTCACGCTCTTCGACACCGACCCTAGAAGTTTTCGGCGCGCGTGCAGGGATCAGCTCGCGACGAGGGCGAAGGTCGCCAGGGCGTGCACCAGGGACGTGCCGTCCTGCGCCACGTCGGCCTCGCAGATCGTGAGGCTCTCGCCGCGCTTCCGCACCGACGCCGTGACCACCAGCCTCCCGGGCTTGCCGGGGCGGAGATAGGTGACGGAGAGCTGGCTGGTCGCCGCCGCCTCACCGTCGGCCACGCTGCGCACCGCGGCTCCCATGGTCATGTCGACCAGGGTGGCGAGCATGCCGCCGTGCACGGCGCCGGCGGCGTTGAGGTGCCGTTCGTCGACATCCACCTCGAGGCTGGCCTCGCCGTCCCCGGCCGTGGGAGCCTCCGCACCGATGAGGGCGATGAATCCGGAATCGCTGTAGGTCACGCGCGGAGGCTACCGCCTGCCGGTGCCGTGCCGGGTCTCCGCTACACGGCCTGGGGCAGACCGAGAGCCGGACGCACCGCACGCGGCTGGCCGGGAGCCGCGAGGGCCGGCGTCCCCTGCTCGACGGACGGTCTGCGGAGCAGCCGGACGATCCGGCCCGGGGCGGTGCGGAGCGTGGTCTGCTCGAGCCAGCCGTTGGGCAGCGAGAGGCGGAGCACCTTGTGCCAGGCACTGGCGACCTGCTTGGGCAGCGGTGCGGCGTGGTAGGTCAGCCCGTGGCGCTGGAAGAGGTCACGGACCTTGGGGGCGATCTCCCGGTAGCGGTTGCTCGGCAGGTCGGGGAAGAGGTGGTGCTCGATCTGGTGGGACAGGTTGCCGCTCATGAGATGCATCGCCCTGCTGCCCGAGATGTTGGCGGATCCGAGCATCTGCCGGAGGTACCACTGGGCCTTGGTCTCGCGCTCGTCGAGAGCCCGCTGCTCGAACGTCTCGACCCCTTCGGGGAAGTGGCCACACATGATCACCGAGTGGCTCCACAGGTTGCGGGCCAGGTTCGCGGTCAGGTTGGCGGCGAGGGTACGGCGCCAGGACCGCCCGGACAGTGCCGGGAAGACCACGTAGTCCTTGGCCACCTGCAGGGCCATCTTCCGGCCGGTCTGCTTCAGCCGCGAGCGGAGCTCGGGGGGTGACGCCCCGCTTCTCCCGCAGGTGCTCCCCTATCTCGATGTCGTACATCGCGATGCCGTACTCGAAGATGCAGGCGTTGACGAAGTTCCACAGCGGCTGCGCCAGGTGCCGCGGCTGCCACGGCTGGTCCTCGTCGACGCGCATGATCCCGTAGCCGAGGTCGTTGTCCTTGCCCAGGATGTTCGTGTGGGAGTGGTGCTGCACGTTGTGCGCGCGCTTCCACTGCTCGGGCGGGGACGCGTGGTCCCAGTCCCAGGTCGTGGAGTGGATCTTCGGGTCTCTCATCCAGTCCCACTGCCCGTGCAGGACGTTGTGGCCGATCTCCATGTTGTCGAGCGCCTTGGCCACCGCCAAGCACGCCGTCCCCAGGAGCCAGGCCGGCGTGAGGCCGCTGCGCAGCAGCAGCGCCCGACCGCTCAGCTCGCAGATCCGCTGCGCCTTGATGACCCGGCGGATGTACGCCGCGTCGCGCTCGCCCCGGGCTTCGAGGACGGTCTGACGGATGTCGTCGAGCTCGCGGCCGATGGCCTCGACGTCCGCATCGGACAGGTGGGCCACCTGGTTGTCAGGCTTTCTCTGGAGAGCAGTCACTGGAGGGTTGTTCCCCGTCACGGCAACCGCACTCCGGCAGGGACACCGCCGATTTCTCCGGCCTAGACGTACTGATCGGGCATGTCCGTCGCGGCTCGCGAAAGCGGCGCGGCTCGGCGACGCCGGCCCCGGGTGAGCGGGACGCATGGGACGGATGGGACCGGGTAGTGGACGGGAGCGTCGAGATCGCGGCGTCAGTCGCCCCACAGATCTCGTTCGACCACGGTCCCGCACGGCCGGACCCGTCACGCCTCTCTCGCAAGTCGATGACGTCCGTCACACCACCCCCTGAACCCGGTACACGACGTGCCGCGCCCCCTCACCTCCCCCCTGAAGGACATCTGATGACCACCAGCGACACCCGCTCCACCCCGTCCACCTCGTCCCGCACGCCTCTGCAGCTCGCCGCGGCCGTGGTCGGCGGCGTCTTCCTGCTCGTCGGGGTCCTCGGCTTCGTTCCCGGCATCACCACGCACTACGGCGCCATGGCGTTCGCCGGTCACGGCTCTGGCGCACTCCTCCTGGGAGTCTTCATGGTGTCGGTCCTGCACAACGTCGTGCACCTGCTGTTCGGAGTGGTCGGCCTGGCCCTGTCCCGCAGCTGGAGCGGCGCCCGCAGCTACCTGGTCGCCGGTGGCGCGGTGTACCTCGTCCTCTGGGTCTACGGCCTGGTCACCGACGACATGAGCCAGTCCAACTTCGTGCCCCTCAACACCGCCGACGACTGGCTGCACCTGGTGCTCGGCCTCGGCATGATCGGGCTCGGCATCGTCCTGGGTCGCAGCCACGACCGCCGTACGACGACCGCCGGCTGACCCGCACCGTCCCCCGCGACGTCGGCACCCGCAGGCGCGCCGGCACCCGTCCATGGGGTGCGAAGGCGAACACGGGAGCACGGCGTCCGGGGCGAGGTTGCCGCTGCACGGGGGTCTTGATCATCGGCACCGTTCTCGACAGGATCGACAGGGTGTTCCGTCCGGGTTCCGGCGGTCCGCGGACGGCACCGTCGCCCGAGAGCTGAGGAGGGACATCGTGGTGGACCCGGCCATCATCCTGGTCTCGGAGCACCACGCCGACGTGCTCCTCGACGAGTTCCGGAGCAGGTACCAGCGCGACTACGAGCTGCGCACGGCGACGAACACCGCGCAGGCCGAGGAGGTCGCCCGCGAGATCGGCGACGCCGGCGGCCAGGTAGCGATGTTCGTCACCGACTCGAGGCTGCCCGACGTCGACCACATCTTCGCGGCGATCCATCGCTGGCGCGTCGTCGTGCCCACGGCCCGCCGGGTCATCGCGGCGCACTGGGACTACTTCCTCGCCGACGGCCCGAGCCTCCGGATCGGCCTGGCCAAGGGCAAGTACGACGCCTACCTGCTGATGCCGCGGGGCAAGCGCGACGAGGAGTTCCACCACGCGATCACCGACCTGCTCTCCGACTGGACGTCCACCGTCCCTCAGCCCGAGGTCGTGACCGCCAAGATCGTCTCCCCGGCCCGCGACTCCCTGACGATGGCGATCCGCGACTTCCTCGATCGGATGGGGATGCAGAACCGGGTCTGGCACCCGGACGCTCCCGAGCTCCAGGACTACCTGGCTGGGATCCGCGAGCAGCTGGGCGTCGAGGAGCTGCGCTGGCCCCTCGTCGTAGCAGCCAACCGAGTGCCGATCCAGGCCACGAGCGTTCGAGACGTGGCGATCTCGATCAACGGCCGGCCCGGTGACCTCAAGATCGACGAGGTCGTCGACCTCGCCATCGTCGGCGGCGGGCCGTCCGGGCTGGCGGCGGCGGTGTACGGCGCCTCCGAAGGACTCTCGGTCGTCGTCCTGGACGCCGAGGCGATCGGAGGCCAGGCCGGGACCAGCTCGATGATCCGCAACTACCTCGGTTTCCCCCGCGGCATCTCCGGGATGCGGCTGGCACAACGGGCCCGCAACCAGGCGCTCCGCTTCGGCACGCAGTTCTTCACCGGATGGGAGGTCACTGCCCTGGAGCCCGGCGGGGAGGGCAGCCCCCACCTGCTTCGCTGCGACGGTGGCGAGATCCGGGCCCGGACCATCCTCATCTCGAGCGGTGTCACCTACCGCAAGCTCGGCGTACCCGCGCTCGAGGACCTGGTCGGGGCCGGCGTCAACTACGGCGCCGCCATGACCGCGGCCCGCGAGATGGAGGACTACGACGTCGTGGTGGTGGGCGGCGGCAACTCCGCCGGGCAGGCCGCCCTGCACCTGGCCCGGTTCGCGCGCACGGTGACCATCGTGGTCCGGCGGCCCAGGATCGAGGAGACGATGTCGCAGTACCTCGTCGACGAGATCAGCTACAACGAGCGGATCGAGGTGCGGCCCTGCACCCGCGTGGTCGACGGAGGCGGTGCGGGTCAGCTCGAGTGGCTGTGCCTCGAGGACACCGTCACGGGTGAACGCACCACCGCGCAGGCACGGGGACTGTTCCTGCTGCTCGGCGCCGAACCGCGCTGCGACTGGCTCCCCCAGGAGCTGGCCCGTGACAAGAACAGCTTCGTCCTCACCGGCCGCGACGTCCCGCGTGACCAATGGGTCGACGGGCTTCCCCCGGCCAACCTGGCCACGACGGTGCCCGGGATCTTCGCGGCCGGCGACGTCCGCTCGGGCTCCATGAAGCGGGTGGCCGCGGCCAGCGGGGAGGGGGCGTCCGTGGTCCCGCTGGTGCACGCCTACCTCGCCCCGACGCCCGAGGACGAGGTCACCACCCCGGTCTCCTAGCGGACGGCCGGCAACCGTCCTGCGAACTCCCCGCGCAACGGGCAGAATGAAGCGTGCACGAATGGTGGCGCAGAGGACTCTCCCGCGAGCTGTCGCGGCTGCGCGGCGGTGGTCGCGCGGCAGTGCTGTGGTCGCTGCGGATCACGGTCGCCGCCGTCGCGAGCTACGTGGTGGCGACCTGGTTCTTCCCGGGCACGCAGCCGCTGCTCGCACCGCTGACCTCCATGCTGGTCGTGCAGGTCACGCCGGTCTCCTTGCTCGCCAGTGGCGTCGACCGGGTCGTGGCGGTCGTGGCCGGCGTGTCCGTAGCGGTGGCCTTCGCCACCGTCGTACCGCTGGAGTGGTGGAGCCTGGGCCTGCTCATCCTCGTCTCGATCACGATCGGCCAGGCACTGCACCTGCGCGCGAACCTCGTCGAGGTGGCGATCAGCGGCATGCTCGTGCTCGGCGTCGGCTCGTTCGGCGCGGATGCCGCCGCCTGGCAACGCCTCGCCGAGACGCTGGTGGGCGCCGCCGTCGGGATCGCGGCCACCCTGGTGTTCCCGCGCAAGGTCGCCAGTGCCGACGCCGGCCGAGCCATCGACGGGCTGGCCGACGCGCTCAGCGAGCTGCTGCACCGCGCAGCGGCGGAGGTGTCCGACGTGGTGCGCGACGGTCGGGAGCTGGCGCCGTACGCCCGGAGCTGGCTGGACGAGGCACGCCGCATCACCCACGAGGACATCCCCCGGGTCGGCGCCGCGCTGCTCCTCGCGGAGCAGGGGCGTCGGTTCAACGTCCGCGCCGTCGGCACGGCCGACGCGGGACCGGGGCTGCGTCAGGGTCTGGAGGCGCTCGAGCACTCCGCTGTCTCGATCCGGGGGATGTTCCGTGCACTGGTGGACGCCGCCCCTGCCGACGCCGCCTGGCTCGACGACGAGTCCGCCGAGGACGTGCTCCTGGCGCTCGCGCAGACGTTCCGGGAGATGGGCGCGGGCGTCGACGCGTTCGGGCAGCTGGTCCGGGACGAGGCCGACGACACCAAGCGCATGACCTCCGCTCACGTGCACACGCTGCGTCAGGCACTCGACGGCCTGCACGAGGCGAGCGCGCGGCTCGACGACATGCTCACGTCCGCGGCGGACCCCGACCTGATCGAGCTGGTCGCGGCCGTGCGGTCGGCCGTCAAGCGCCTGTTGGGCGAGATGGATCTCGGCGAACGGATCAGGCGGCAGGTGCGGCTGGTCCGGCGGACCCGCACCCGTCTGCCGACGCCGGGGCGACCCGCGCCCGAGGGGCGGCCGCCCGCCACGGAGGAGCCCTCGGACGACGCCGAGACCCACGTGCTGCCGGCGGTGCACGACGACCGCCGGGACAGGCGCCGGAGGTGACTCCCCCCGCGGCGACCCCGCAGCCGTGCGCAGAGGAGGCCCGACCGGCACCGGCCGGGCCGAGCATGAGTGCCGACGACCGAGGCGCGAACGGCCCGACCGACCCCGGCAGCCCCGCACGGGAAGCGCTCGGGCCGCCGGGTCAGGTGTCCCGTGGGCTGGCCCTGCTCGTCGCGGGGACCCTCTTCATGGAGATCCTGGACGCGACGGTGATCGCGCCGGCCGCTCCGCACATCGGCGACGACTTCGGGGTGCCGGCCGTGTCGCTGAACATCGCGATCAGCGCCTACGTGCTGACGCTCGCGGTGATGATCCCCCTCAGCGGGTGGCTCGCGGACCGGGTCGGGGCGCGGAGGGTGTTCGTCCTCGCCGTTTGGATCTTCACGCTCGCCTCGATCGGCTGCGCCTTCGCCACCGACCTCCGGATGCTCACGGCCATGCGCGTCCTGCAGGGCCTGGGCGGAGCGATGATGGTCCCGGTGGGCCGGCTGGTGGTGCTCCGCACGACGGCCAAGACCGAGCTCGTCAGGGCGATCGCGTACCTGACCTGGCCGGCGCTGCTCGCGCCGGTGATCGCTCCCGCGGTCGGGGGGCTGCTGAGCACGTACGCGTCGTGGCGGTTGATCTTCCTCGTCAACGTCCCCCTCGGGATCGTCGGCGTCGTGCTCGCCAGGCGGTTGATGCCCGACGTCCGGGGCCCGGCGACCACCGCCCTCGACTGGCGCGGTTTCACGCTCACCGCCGTCGGCGTGGCCGCGCTCGTCGTGGGGCTCGAGGGCATCGGCACGGGGCACGCCGATCCCGTGCTGGTGGTCGGCTCCCTGAGCGTCTCCCTGCTCGCCCTCGTGGCCGCGGTGCGGTACCTGCTGCGCACGGCGACCCCGCTCCTCGACCTGCGCGTGCTGCTGATCCCCACCTACCGCGTCACCGCGGGGGGAGGGTCGGTCTTCCGGGCGGTGATCACCGCCACTCCCTTCCTCATGGCGCTGTTCCTCCAGGTGGGCCTCGGGTGGAGCGCCGCGCAGGCGGGGACGATCCTGATCGCGTTGTTCGTCGGGAACGTCGCGGTGAAGCCGGCCACCACCCCGCTCATGCGCCGGTGCGGCATCAGGACCGTGATGCTGACGGCGGTCGTCGCGTCCGCCGTCTGCCTGCTGGCCATGGCGACCCTCCGGGGCTCCACCCCGGTCCCCGTCGTGATCGGCGTCCTGTTCCTCAGCGGGATCTTCCGATCGATCGGTTTCACCGCCTACAACAGCGTCGCGTTCGCCGACGTCCCACCGAGCAACATGACTCACGCCAACACCCTGATGTCGACGCTCCAGGAGCTCGGTGCGGGACTCGGCGTCGCCGTCGGGGCACTCCTCGTACGCCTGGGCGGGCCTCTCGCGGACGACCTCGGCCTGGGCAGCGGACCCGACCAGGCCTTCCGGCTGGCGTTCGCGATGCTCGCCGTGCTCCTGGTGGGCCCAGCACTCGAGGCCCTCCGGCTCGACCCCGCGGCCGGCACGACGGTCACCGGGCACCGGCTGCGCCGCCGGGCGTGACCACCAGCGCGGACCCTGGCGCAGATCCGGTTGCCGCTCTGCTCGTCGCGCTGCCCACGTCAGGGTCTTAGGACCCTGGAACCGGGGTCGACCGGGGTCGCAGACTGGAACTCGCGGTTCAGTCGTCAGACGGGGGGGCCGCCGGGGGCCGCCGGGGGCCGCCACCACCACTTGGCGTGAAACGACTGGTGATCGTATGACTCACGAGACCGCAGCCACGACCGCACCCGCCCTTCCCGAGCAGCGCGTCGGCGACCAGGAGCACGCCCCGGCGGCACCGCCTTCGCCGCGCACTGCGTCGGGCCAGCCGGTGCCGTTCGAGCAGCTGCTCGCGGTGGCGACCCTGACCCCCGGGCAGGCCCTGCTCGTGGCCGCGCGGCTGCTCCGCGCGGGCGCCGCGGCCGGGACGGCGGCTGCAGGGAGCGCCGTCGGCTGTCGTCTCGGACCGGTGAGCTTCACGCCCACGGGCGACCTCGACGTCGCGGTGACCTCCGCGGAGGAGGAGAAGCCCGTCACCGAGCTGCTGCGGCAGCTGCTCCAGAACGCCCGCCGGCTGCCGGCGCATCCCAAGCCCGAGCAGCACCTGCTGCTGCACCTGCTCGAGGAGGCCACGGCTCCCGCGCCGGACCCGGACGCCCGGGCGGACGGCCTGGAGGAGGCGCTGACCGCTACCTCGGGCTCCGGTGCCCGGCAGCGCCTCTCGGCGCAGCTCGCCGCGCTCGTCCAGGCGGCCACCCGCGTCGTACCGCCCGTCCCGGCACCCGCCGAGGACGGCCCCTCGCAGGCTGGGGTACGGCCGACGACGCGACGCACGCGGACCCAGGGCGTGGCTCCTGCTGCCACCGACCCCTCCCGCCCCGCGCCGAGGCGAGCCGTACCGGCGACCGCCGGGGCGAGCCGGACAGCCCGCCGTGCGCACCTGTCCTCCCACACCCGGCGTCGGCGGGTGGCGCTCGTCGTCGCCGTCCTGGTGGCCGCGCTCGCGGCCAGCGCCTACGTCGGGCTCCTCCAACGAGGCGCCGGGATGGTCGCGTCCGTGGGCCGGGACGACCAGCCGAGCGCGCCCGCCACCCACGCGCCCGCCCGACACACGCCGAAGCCGGCACAGCCCGCGCGGGCGCACCGCTCGCGGGCGGTCCCCACGCTCGCCGCCCGGCACGCCGGGCCCGTCGCAGGTGTCCTGGTGCAGAAGTCCGGCAGCTGTCGTCCGGGCTCGCCGTGCCCGGTGAAGGTGACGGTGCACCTGGGCACCGGCTCGACCGGACAGCCGGTGCGGTGGAGGGTGGGGGCCTCGCGTGCGTGCCACGGCGGCATGGCCTGGTCCGCCCCGACCACGGTGACCCCGCAGCCGGGCTGGCGCACGGTCTTCGCCAGCTCGTCGGTCCGTGTGCCGCGGGGGTCGCTCGCGCTCGTCGCCCTCACGACCGCACCGGCCCGGGTCCAGTCCGCCCCGGTGCGGCTCCCCGGGTCCGCCCCGCACTGCTAGCGCGGCCATGCTGAGCGTCGAACGGGGCCGGCTGGGCGCCGGTCGACCGGGCCCTCGGCCGGGCAGACCCACGCAGGTCCCCCCTCGCGCCAAGGTTCGACCCCCTGGCGATCGCGTCGGTGGCGGTCCTGGTCGGCCTCGGCCTGGCCAACCTCGCGGCCCTCGGCGACCGCGCGATGGTCCAGCACCAGCTGGTCGTCGACGCGGCCGGGGTGGCTCTCTTCCTGGTGCTGCTGCGATGGCGCTCTGACGGTCTGCGGTGGCTCGGGTGGGCCTGCTACGTGGTGAGCCTGGTGCTCCTGATGACGGTCGACGTGCTCGGGTCGACCGTCAACGGCGCTCGCCGATGGCTCGATGTGGGCTCGTTCACCATGCAGCCCTCCGAGCTCGCCAAGCTCGGTCTGCTGCTGGTCCTGGCACAGGTGCTCGGCAGCGACCGCCCCTGGCCACGCCGGCTCGCCGCGGCCGTGGTGGTGGCGGCACTGCCGATCGCTCTCGTGGTCACCGAGCCGGACCTGTCGACCTCCGCGGTCCTGTGCGCGGTGACCGCCAGCATGCTGGTGCTCGGCCGGATCCCGCTCAAGGCGCTGGCAGTCTTCCTGGGGGCCGCCCTGCTGGTGCTGCCGTTCGGCGAGCACCTGCTGCACCCCTACCAGCAGGAACGGCTGCACTCCTTCCTCAGCGGCTCGACGAGCGTGAACGGGTCGGGCTGGGCGATCCTGCAGATGCACGTCGCGCTGGCTTGGGGCGGCCTGACCGGCGGCACGGAGAACCCGTTGCACCGGCTGGTGTCGTTGTACCTGCCCGAGCGGGAGACCGACCTCGCCTTCGCCAGCCTGGTCGAGCAGCACGGGATCCTGGCCGGTTCGCTGGCCGTGCTGGCCGCGGTCGTCCTGGTGTGGCGGATCGTCGGCGCCAGCCGTCGCGCGTGGAGCCGTCCGGCGGGGTTGGCTGCGGCCGGCTTCGCCGCGCTGCTGAGCGTCGAGGTCGCGATCTCGGTCGCGGGCAACCTCGGCCTGGTCCCGACCGCGGGTGTCCCCTTTCCGCTCCTCAGCTACGGCGGTACGGCGGCCGCCGTCCACATCGCCACGGTCGGACTGGTGCTCGCCCTGCGCGCCGACGGGGAGAGCCACCAGCTCTGGACCCTCCCGGACCTGGTCCAGCTGCGCCCGCGCCTGGCCCGCACCACCGCGGTCGCGGTCAGCGCCACCCTCATCTTCCTGGTCGGCTTCGCCTGGCAGCTGCAGAGCACCGGCGGCACCCAGCTGCGTGCGACCGCCCTGCGCCAGATGCTGCGGTGCACGGAGGTCACCGCGGCGCGCGGCGAGATCACCGATCGGCACGGTGTTCCGCTCGCGGTCGACGTCGGCCGCGACCTGGTGTCCACGGTGCCGGCGCTGGTCCGCCCCCGCGACGTGCCGCGGCTCGCCGCGCTCACCGCCAGGCCGGTCAGCGTCCTGAGGCGGTTGCTCCTGCGGCACCGGGCGAGCCTCGACCTCGAGGTCGCCTCCCTTCCCCCGCCGGCCGGTCGACGGGTCCGCCAGGCCCGGATCCCCGGTGTCGTCGTCATCCCCGAGACCCGCCGGCGCTACCCCCGGGGCGGCCAGCTCGGCCCCCTGCTGGGGTGGACGGGCGTGGCCACGGCCGACGACATGGCGCGCTGGCCGGACCTGCGGCTGGGAGCCGTCGTCGGGCGGTCCGGGCTGGAGCGGATCTACGACCCGATCCTGCGCGGCACCGACGGTCGTCGGTGCGTCTACGTCACGCCCGCGGGGAACCCGGCCCGGCTCGGCCCCTACACCCCGCCCCGGCGGGGCAGCACGGTGCGGCTCGCTCTCGACCTGGGACTGCAGCGCCGCCTGACAGGGGCGCTTGCCACCGTGCTGCGCGGGGTGCCGGGACAGCCCCGCGGGGACCTCGGCGGTTCCGTGGTGCTCGATCCGCGCAACGGCGAGGTCCTCGCGATGGCCAGCCTGCCGTCGTACCACAGCCGGGTGTTCGGCCCTCCGGTGCACAACCAGCGCCTGGCCCGACTGGCCCGCCGCCCGGCGAGCCCGATGCTCGAGCACGTGACGCAGGTGGCGGCCCCGCCCGGGTCGACCTTCAAGCTGGTCGTCGCCGCGGCGAACATGCGGCGAGGGCTGGTGTCGCCGTACCGGGTGCTACCCGGCGGCGGCTCCTGGACGTTGGGCAACCACACCTTCGGCAACTGGATGACCCTGCCGGCGCAGAACCTGATGGAGGCGATCGCCTGGTCCAACGACGTCTACTTCTACCAGCTCGCCTGGGCCCTGGGCCCCGGTCCGATCATCCACACCGCCCGCAGCCTGGGCGTCGGCCGGCCGACCGGCATCGACCTGCCCGGCGAGACCGGCGGGTACCTCGGGACCCCCGCCTCGGTCACCCGGGGCGGCGGCACCTGGTACCCCGGCTCCACGGTCATCCTCGGCATCGGCCAGGGCTACCTGACCGTGACGCCGTTGCAGGACGCGCTGTGGACAGGGGCGGTGGCGACCGGAGCCAGGGTGACGCCCCACCTCGGTCTCTCCTACCGCCACGGCGACGGGCCGTCCACCCGTCTGCGGTGGCCGAGGGCGCACCGGCTCCCCTACGCCGGCAAGCTCGGGCCGGTCCGGGCCGGCATGGCCCTCGCGGCGACCTCCGGCACGGCCAGCATCCTGACCGCGCTGCCGGTCCGGTCGGGCGCGAAGACCGGCTCCGCGGAGGACCCGTCCGCCCCCCACGGGGCACCCGACTCGTGGTTCACCGCGGCCGCTCCGTTGCGGCACCCCCGCATGGTGGCGACGTCGTTCGTGCGCGGTGGCGGCCACGGGGTGAGCACCTCAGGAGCGGTGGTGCTGCCGGTGATGCAGTACTTCTTCGCCCACGAGCGGCAGATCCTGGACGTCGGACCGCCGTCGGGGCACCGCCGCTGACGGCGTGGTCCACCGCCGCGGCACCGGGTCCCGGGGTCACATGGCGTCGACGAAGCTGTCCTCGTAGGCGTGCACCACGTCACGGTCACTGAGGCAGCGGGCCGCGCCCTCGGCCACGCAGGTCAACGGCCGCGCCGACATCCGCACCGGGAAGGCGAACGCGGACTCGACCAGCTTGGCGAACCCCCGCAGCTGGGTCGAGCCGCCGAAGAGCATGACCCCGTCGGTGAGGATGTCCTCGGCCGCCTGCGGAGGCAGGTCGTCGAGCGCACCCGCGAGCGCGGCGAGGATCGCGTCGACCGTCGGACGCAGCGCCTCGAGGACCTCCTCGGACTCCAGCGTCACGAGGCGCGGCCGCCCCGTGGCCAGGTCGACGCCCTGCACGACCGAGGACAGCCCCTCGTCGAGGTCCACCCGGCACTTCAGCGCCTCCACGCTCAGCTCGCCGACGAGCAGCTGGTGCTCGGCCCGCAGGTAGCGGTGCAGCGCCAGGGTCAGCTCGTCCCCGGCGATCCGCGACGAGCGGTGGGCCAGCAGACCGCCGTAGCAGAACGCGGTGACCTCCGACGTACCCCCGCCGACGTCCATGACCATGTGCGCCCGCGGCTCGAGCGGGTCCAACCCGCAGCCGACGGCACCGGCGATCGGCTCCGGGATCAGGCTCGGCTTGTGGATGCCGGCCTCCGCGGCCACCTCAAGGAGGGCCCGCCGTTCCAGTGCCGTCGCGCCGGCAGGCACCTCGATCACCGCCCGGGGGCGTACCCGCTGCCATCCGGGCACCGCGACCTTGCTCATCACCCCGACCAGGAAGCCTCGGGCTGCCTCCAGGTCGACGATCACGCCGTCGTGCAACGGCCGCATCGTCGTCAGCCCGACCGGGCAGCGGCCGACCAGGTCGCGGGCGTCGTTGCCCACCAGCAGGGGCCGCACCCGCCGTGAGCGAGCACCGGACGCCGGCACCACCATGACCGACGGCTCGTCCAGGACCACGCCGCGGCGCTGGTGGCACACCACCGTGTTGGCGGTGCCGATGTCGATGCCCAGACCGGCCATGCGGCCCCCTCGAAGACGACCCGATCGCGCCAACGTACGCGCCCCCACGGCCGCCGTCCCGGGCCATTGGTCCTCAACCGCCTCCCAGCGCAGGCTACGAACGAAGAGGGTTCCGCGCCATCAGCTCGCGGGGACGAGGTTCGTCGTCGGCAGGTCGAATTGCCGGACGTTGTCGCGCGCCGGATGCCTTGGTGCCGCCGGGCCGAGGGCGAAGTCGCGCAGCACCGTTGCCGTGACCCGGTTGACGAAGCGCAAGGTCCGGCGGGTCAGCGGGACCGGACAGCGGTCGGCGAGGGCGCACGTCCACCGCAGCGTGCCCACGTCGAGCACCGCAGCTCCCGACGGCGTCGTGTAGTAGACCGCCTGTGCGGAGGTGGGCACGCCGCGGCAGGAGTACGGCGCGTGGGCGAGCACCTGCAACGGCCGAGGCGTGCCCCGCACGGGATAGACGCGGTCTGCCTCCACACCCACGAGGTGGTGCAGCTCCTCGCCGCGCCGGGTGCCCGTGCCCGCGAAGCCCCACCAGCCGGGAGAGGCCACCCGGAACGGCGCGTCCACGGGGAAGCACTCGTAGTCCATCCCGGTCAGCCCGTGCTCGGCGTGTGGTTCGACGCCCTCCCGCCACAGCCCGGTGCGCGTCGAGGGGGGGCCCGGGGTCGAGCGCAGCGTCGCCGCGGTAGCCGACGACGGTCCGTCCGTCTCCCTCCAAGCGGATGCGCCAGTACATCGTGTTCGCTCCCAGGAACACGAGGTTGGTCCCCGTCGCCCGGGCCCGCTCGACCTGCTCGCGCATCTCCTCGGACCAGTACTCGTCGTGGCCGCACGACACGTAGGCCCGCGCTCCGCCCAGGGCACCGGTACGCCGGGCGAGGTCGATGTTCGTGAAGTAGGCCAGGGGGATCCCGAGGCGCTCGGCGGCGACGACGACGGGCACGGCGCCGAACCCCATGTCCGTCGCACCCGGAGCCGGATAGGGACGGTCGAAGCTGACGGCCCAGCTGCGCCGGTCCCCGGCGGGCCCCTCGTACAACGAGTAGCCGCCCCAGTCGTTGTAGGCCTGCCAGGTGGTCACCGGGAACACCAGGGCTACCCGGTCGCGCGCCGTCGGCGACGTCACGACGTAGGGCACCTGCGACTGCCAGCCCGACGAGGCGCTCAGCTTGAACACGTAGAGGCCCGGTGCCCACCCGGTGGTCGCGACGATCGTGTCCGTCCGCCAGCGCGCCACGACCGTGCGTCGCTCGGGGTCCGCGAACGTCGGCGGCGCCTGCACGTGGCCGGGAAGCCGGCTCGCCCCCCACACGAACCGGCCGTCGCCGCCGTCGTACGCCCCGATGCGGTAGGCGTCGACGTCGAAGGACCGGGCGGTCGTCGAGACCCGGAGCGCGACGGGAGCGCCCGGCGCGCCGCTGCTGGTGGTGGCGTACCCCTCGACCTGGTGGTCCCGTGCCGGGTGGCCCATACGCCAGGCTCGCGTCCCGTGCAGCGTGGTTCGCGGGGGGCACCCGTCCGGAGACCACCGGCGCTCCGTGCGACCTGGCGGCGCCGGACGGTCCGGGCGGCTGCGGGCCGCTGCTGCACCCACCCGTCGCGAGGCAGCCCAGGAGAAGGGCCACATGGACCAGCCGAACGTGTGCGCCCATCTCGTGCCTCCTGTGCCGTGCCCGCACAGGGAGCGAGTCACGGACGACCCGCGAGGTTCCCTCAGCGGGCACGGGGAAGTGCCGGCGTGCGCCGCCAGGTCGCTCCGTCGTCGGTGGAGACCAGCCACCGCTCGTCGTCGACGACGTAGACCGCCTCCCCCTGCACCATCGGACTGACCAGCCCGAACGACGTGTGCACGTCCGTCTCGACGAAGCGGGTCCAGGACGGGTCGGTGCTGCGGAACAGGACGTCGCCACGCCCGACGAGCCGGGTGACGCCGAGGAGCACGCCGGACCGGGTGACGGTCCAGTCGACGTCGGCGATCCTCACGCCGCGCAAGGCAGCCGACAGGTCACGGCTGTGCCAGGTCGCCCCCGCGTCGGAGGTGTACTCCACCGAGGTGTTCCCGGCCAGCACTCCCCACGCGCCGGCGGCCGTCGCGCTCACGATCGAGCCGCCAGGCAGCGACGTCGTCCGGCTCCGCCACGACCTCCCGTCGTCCGACCAGGACAGGCGACGCCCGTCGGAGGACCGGGCCCACCGCACCTCCGCCGGCCCGGTCGCGACGGGCTCGGTGCCTCGCGGCAGCGAGATGTCCGGGTCCAGCGAGCCACTGGCCCGCTGCACGTCGAAGCGGCAGCGCGGGTCCGCGGGCTGGGCCGCGCACACGCCCTCGGCGCCGGGCCCCCAGGCGAGGGCGCGTGCCTTGCCGGCGCCGTCCACCAGGTAGGCCCGCGTCTCGGCGGGGGCACCGGAACGGCACGAAGCTGGCACCGAGCCCAGGACGAAACCGTCCACGAGAGGTACGACGGGGCGCCGCCGCTCCAGCCACGAGCGGCTGCCTCCGTCGACCGCGGACCACCGCAGCGCAGTGCCGCCCGGCGCTCCACAGTCATCGCTGCCACCGGGCACCGTGACGACCGCGAGCAGGTCACCGGCGCCGTCCACCTTCGAGGCATCGGCGTCGACCTGTGCGTCCGGGTCGGAGAGCACCCGCGCGGCTCCCGTGCGGTCGATCGTCGGTGCCGGCTGCTGCACCGGCCCCTGGGTCCGCTCGCGGTCGAAGGTCTGGGCGACGCCGACGGTCGCGACCAGCACGGCGGCGGCGACGGCAGCACCCGCGACGACGGCCCGGCGCCGCCGGACCTGTCGGCCCCGTTCGGCGACGACGGCGAAGTCGGGGAGCTCGACGTGCGCCTCGACGTCGCCGCGCATCGAGCGCAGCCTCGACTCATCCACGGTCGGCCTCCACGGTGGTCTGCAGCAGCTTCGCGAGCGCCGTACGCCCGCGGTTCAGCCGGGACTTCACGGTCCCGTCGGCGACGCCCAGCGTGGCGGCGATCTCCTGCACGGACAGGTCTCCTAGGTAGAACAGCGAGACGGTCTCGCGCTGCTGGAACGGCAGCGCCCGCAGCGCCTCCATCACGGCCACGTGGTCCTCCGAGATCCCGGGTACGTCGGACGGGGAAGCGATCCTCGGACTGAGCACGCGGAACATCTGCGCCCGGCGCCAGCGCCGTCGCAGCACGTTGAGGGCTACCGTCCGCAGCCAGGCCTCGGGGTTGTCGACGCGCCGGAACCGCTCGCCCGCCGCCACGGCTCGCGCGAACGCCTCCTGCACCGCGTCCTCCGCCTCGACGCGGTCCCCGGCGACGGCGTACGCCTGCGCCACGAGCCGCCGGTACGACGCCTCGTAGACCTCGCGGACGTAGCCGCTGTCCGCCACTCGACCACCTCCCGCAGAGGACGAGTCAGCAGGAGGCATCCGGGTTCCCTCGACGACCGATCCTCTTCCATCCTGCCGGTGACGCCGGCCGGTCGCCATCGCCACATCGGGCCATCGGGGGAAGGTCGGGCGACGGGACCCGTCCCGCTGACCTCGTCGTACGGCTCCGTGCCGCCACGGCGACCAGCAGCGCGGGCACACCCAGGTAGAGGTAGTGCAGACCCTCCCAGGCAGCCGGGTCGAATCCCTTGCGCTCCAGGTCCCACACTGCGACAGCGGCCATCGGAGCCGTCACGGCGAGCAGGTGCACCCACTCGTGATGCCGGCGCAGCACGCCCACCGCGCCGTGCCGCAGGACGACGACGGCCGACGCGCCCAGGGCGAGGACCGCCACGGCCACCAGCCCGGTGAGCTGGTCCTGTCCGAGGTCGTGGAGGACGCGGACCGACTTGCCCGCCAGGTGCCCGGGTCGGAACGACGCAGGGGCGACCGCCCAGGTGCCGACGTACAGCGTCGTCGCCCCCAGAAGCACCGGCGCGACGACCCACCAGCCCCGGGCGCCGAACACGCCGAGCAGCACCACCCCCGACGCAGCGGTCACCGCCAGCAGCGGCAGCCGACTCGTGGCGAACAGGAGGTACGCCGTGCCGCCCGTCACCATCAGCACCGTGTCGTGTCGCCGCAGGCCCAGCGTCGATGCGGTGGTCGCGACGGCGAACAGCCAGCCGATCACCACCATGTCCGAGCCCGTCGCCGCCATCTCGAGGAACAGCCAGCAGGGGAACTGGGTCAGGCTCAGCAACACCGCCGTGCTCTGGTCGGTGAGCAGCCTCAGCACGCGGTAGCCGAGCAGGACAGCCATGCCCGGCACCACGACGAGGTAGCCGTCCCACAGCGCGAGCGGGAGGTAGGGCACGAGCTCCCCCGGCCCCGTCGAGCACGGGTCCCCGAAGTAGCCGACCCCGTACGGCGCACGGAGCGCCAGCACGTTGCCGACGAGCTCCCGGACGCAGTCGTCCTGGTCGGAGCCGCGGCCCACCGAGCGCAGGGCATCGGCCCGGGGGTAGGCAACCGCCACCATCGCGAGCAGCACGACGAGCGCGAGGCCGAGCACCCGGCCGCGGCAGAGCCATCGGAGGAGCCACGGACGCCGCAGGACGACGCCCCAGACCAGGAGACCGGCCACCACGTACGCCGCGTAGGCCGGCCCGGGCAGCGGTCCGCCGTACTTGAAGAAGAAGCGGACCGACAGCAGCAGCTGGACCGCGACGACGACAGTGAGCAGTCCGCCGGCGCGACCGGTCCCGACAACGGGTGGGCGGGTGGGTCGCATGTGGGAGACGAGTCACCACCGACCCGCTGCGTTCCCACCACGCCCGCGCGCCCGTCGCCCCAGGCCGACGACACGAACCGCGTGATCCCACGCAAGACTGGTGGCAGCCCAGCGTTTGGTGGATGCCGGTGGAGCTCGAAGCCGAGCGCCCCGCAGTATCATGGTGTGACGACCGCCACTCCCGGAGCCGCTTGATGACGACCGCGTCCACGACCGACAGGGCCGCGTTGGTGAGTGCCATCGCCTCGGCGCACCTCTCCGACCGAGGTCCCCTGATGCCGGTGCTCCACGAGGTGATGGAGGAGCTCGGCTACGTCGCCCGTGAGGACGTCGAGACGATCGCCGCCGTGCTGAACCTCTCGGTCGCGGAGGTGCACGGGGTGGTCAGCTTCTACCACGACTTCCGCACCGAACCGCCGGCCGCGCACACCGTCACCCTGTGCCGCGGCGAGGCCTGCCAGGCGGTCGGGGCCCAAGCGCTGTACGACGCCACGCGAGCCCGCGCGGGCACGCTGGGCGACGGCGTCGAGGTCGCGCAGGTCTTCTGCCTCGGCAACTGCGCGCTCGGACCGTCCGGCACCCTGGACGGCCGCCTCCACGGCCGGCTGTCGGCGGACCGGCTGGACGCGCTGACGGAGGGGTGGCGGTGAGGGCCCCGACCCGCCGGGTGTTCGTCCCGACTGACGCCGCCGCGGTCTCGGTGGGCGCCGACGACGTGGCCGCCGCGTTCGAGGCGGCCGGGGCACAGGTCGTCCGCAACGGGTCGCGCGGCATGCTCTGGCTGGAGCCGCTGGTCGAGCTCGACACCGCGGCGGGGCGGGTCGGCTACGCCAACGTGACCCCCGACGGCGTCGCCGCCGTGCTCGCGGGCGAGGCAGCCGACATCGGAGTGGTCGACGAGCACCCGTGGCTGACCTCGCAGCAGCGGCTGAGCTTCGCCCGGGTCGGGGTGGTCGACCCGGCCTCGATCGCCGACTACGAGGCGCACGGCGGCTGGGCCGGGCTCCGCCGGGCGCTCTCGCTCTCCCCCGCCGAGGTGGTCCAGGAGGTGACCGCATCCGGGCTCCGGGGCCGCGGCGGCGCCGGCTTCCCGGCCGGCATCAAGTGGCAGACCGTCCTGGACGCGCCCTCCGACCTCAAGTTCGTGGCCTGCAACTTCGACGAGGGCGACTCCGGGACGTTCGCGGACCGGATGGTCGTCGAGGGTGACCCGTTCACCCTCGTCGAGGGCATGACCATCGCCGCCCGTGCCGTCGGGGCGAGCGAGGGCTACGTCTACATCCGCTCCGAGTACCCGCACGCCGTGGCCGCCCTGCGGCGCGCGATCGACGCGGCGTACACCCACGGCTACCTCGGCCAGGACGTGCTCGGCTCCGGCCTCGCCTTCGACCTGCACGTCCGCGTCGGAGCGGGCGCCTACATCTGCGGCGAGGAGTCCTCGATGCTCGAGAGCCTCGAGGGCCGCCGTGGCGAGGTGCGTGCCAAGCCGCCGATCCCCGCCGTCAAAGGCCTGTGGGGCCGGCCGACCGCGGTCAACAACGTGCTGACGCTCTGCGCGGTGCCGATGGTCCTGGCCGACGGGGGCGCGGCGTACGCGTCCCTCGGCACCGGCCGTTCCCGCGGCACCCAGGTGTTCCAGCTCGCCGGCAACGTCCGGCAGGGCGGCATCGTCGAGCTGCCCTTCGGGGTGACGCTGCGTGAGCTCGTCGAGGACTACGGCGGCGGGACCCTGTCCGGCCGCCCGGTGCGCGCGGCGCAGGTGGGTGGCCCGCTCGGCGCGTACGTGCCGGCGTCCGGCTTCGACGTACCCATGGACTACGAGGCCCTGGCCGAGTCCGGCGCGATGCTCGGGCACGGCGGCGTCGTGGTCTTCGACGAGACCGTCGACATGGCCCGGATGGCGCGCTTCGCGATGGAGTTCTGCGCGATCGAGTCGTGCGGCAAGTGCACGCCGTGCCGCATCGGGTCCACCCGCGGCGTGGAGACCATCGACCGGATCATCGCCGGGCAGGCCGTAGGCGCCAACCTGGTCCTGCTCGACGACCTCTGCGAGACCATGACCAAGGGGTCGCTGTGCGCGATGGGCGGGCTGACGCCGATGCCCGTGCAGAGCGCGCTGCGGCACTTCCCCGAGGACTTCGAACGGGAGGGAGCACCCGTATGAGCCAGAGCATCCGCGACCCCGAGGTCGATCTCGGCACCCCGGCTGTCCGGGACGCCGCACCCGTGACGGTCACCATCGACGGACGCCCGGTCGACGTCCCCGCCGGTACGTCGATCCTGCGCGCCGCCACCGAGGCCGGCGTACCCATCCCCAAGCTGTGCGCGACCGACTCCCTCAAGGCCTTCGGCTCCTGCCGGATGTGCCTGGTCGAGGTCGACGGGGTCAAGGGCGTGCCGGCCTCCTGCACCACGCCCTGCACCGACGGCATGGTCGTCAGCACGCACACCGAGACGGTGCGCGACCTGCGTCGCAACGTCATGGAGCTCTACCTCTCCGACCACCCCGAGGACTGCGACGGCTGCGCCCGCGGCAACTGCGAGATCCAGGAGATGGCCGCCACGGTCGGCTCCGCCGAGGTCCGCTACGGCCGACCCGGCTCCCGCGACCAGGTCGCCCACCCGCACCCGGTCGACGTGAGCAACCCCTACTTCGCCTTCGACCCGTCCTCGTGCATCGTCTGCTCCCGGTGCGTGCGGGCCTGCGCCGAGACCCAGGGCACGTTCGCGCTCACCGTCGAGGGCCGCGGCTTCGACTCCGCGATCAGCGCCGGCGGCACGGACTTCCTCACCTCCGAGTGCGTCTCGTGCGGCGCCTGCGTCCAGGCCTGCCCGACCTCCGCGCTGCAGGAGCGCTCCGTGGTCGAGCTCGGCATGCCGACCCGCTCGGTGGAGACCACCTGCGCCTACTGCGGGGTGGGGTGCTCGTTCCGGGCCGAGGTCAAGGGCGAGGGGGCCGACACCCAGGTCGTGCGGATGATGCCGTCGAAGAACGGCGGCGCCAACGAGGGCCACAGCTGCGTCAAGGGCCGGTTCGCCTACGGCTACACCTCCCACAAGGACCGGCAGCTCTCCCCGATGGTTCGCGACACGATCGACGACGAGTGGCGCCAGGTCTCGTGGGACGAGGCCATCGGCCGGGTCGCCGAGGGGTTCAAGGCCATCCAGACCGAGCACGGCGTGGCCGCCATCGGCGGCATCTCGTCGAGCCGGTGCACCAACGAAGAGGTCTACGTCGTCCAGAAGATGGTGCGCGCGGCGTTCGGCAACAACAACATCGACACCTGTGCACGGGTGTGCCACTCCCCCACCGGCTACGGCCTGAAGCAGACCTTCGGCACCTCCGCCGGGACCCAGGACTTCCGGTCGGTGGAGAAGGCCGACGTGATCCTGCTGATCGGCGCCAACCCCACCGACGCCCACCCTGTCTTCGCCTCGCGGATGAAGAGGCGGCTGCGCGAAGGGGCCCGGCTGATCGTGGCCGACCCACGCCGCATCGACCTGGTGCGCAGCCCGCACGTCGAGGCGACCTACCACCTGCCCGTCCTGCCCGGCTCCAACGTGGCCTTCGTCAACGCCCTGGCCCACGTGATCGTCACCGAGGGTCTGCACGACGAGGGCTTCGTGCGCGAGCGCTGCGAGGACGCCGACGAGTACCTCGCCTTCATCGCCGACCCGGTCAACTCCCCGGAGGCCGTGGCCGAGGTCACCGGAGTCGATCCCGACGAGCTGCGTGCGGCCGCCCGGCTCTACGGCACCGGCGGCAACTCCGCGATCTACTACGGTCTCGGCGTCACCGAGCACTCCCAGGGCTCGACGATGGTGATGGGCATGGCCAACCTGGCCATGGTCACCGGAAACATCGGCCGTGAGGGCGTCGGCGTGAACCCGCTCCGTGGGCAGAACAACGTCCAGGGCTCGTGCGACATGGGCTCCTTCCCCCACGAGTTCCCGGGCTACCGGCACGTCTCCCAGGACGACGTCCGCGGCATCTACGAACGGCTGTGGGGTCTCACCCTCGACCCGGAGCCGGGTCTGCGGATCCCCAACATGTTCGACGCGGCGCTGGCCGGCACGTTCCGCGGGCTCTACGTCCAGGGCGAGGACATCGCCCAGTCCGACCCCAACACCCAGCACGTGGAGGCGGCGCTGCGGGCGATGGACCTCGTGGTCGTCCAGGACCTGTTCCTCAACGAGACGTCACGGTTCGCGCACGTCTTCCTGCCCGGCACGTCCTTCCTGGAGAAGGACGGCACCTTCACCAACGCCGAGCGGCGCCTCAACCGGGTCCGGCCCGTGTTCCCGTCGAAGGTGGGCATGGACGAGTGGGAGGTCACCTGCGCGATCGGCCGGGCGATGGGCTACGACATGTCGTACGCCGCTGCGTCCGAGATCATGGACGAGATCGCGGCGACCACCCCGACGTTCGCGGGCGTCTCGTTCGCGCGCCTCGACGAGCTCGGCTCGATGCAGTGGCCGGTGTACGACGCCGCCTCGACCGGTACGCCGGTCATGCACGTCGGCGAGTTCGTCCGGGGCAAGGGCAAGCTCGTCCAGACGGTGTTCGTGCCGACCACCGAACGGTCGACACGGAAGTTCCCGCTGATCCTCACCACCGGCCGGATCCTCAGCCAGTACAACGTCGGCGCCCAGACCCGGCGGACCGCCAACAACACCTGGCACCCCGAGGACGTCCTGGAGATCCACCCGGCCGACGCCGAGCTGCGCGGCATCTCCACCGGCGACCTGGTCGACCTGTCCAGCCGCGTCGGGTCGACGACGCTCCGGGCGCAGGTCTCGGAGCGGATGCCGGCGGGCGTCGTCTACACGACCTTCCACCACCCGGTGACCGGGGCCAACGTGGTCACGACCGAGAACTCCGACTGGGCCACGAACTGCCCGGAGTACAAGGTGACCGCCGTCCAGGTCGGCGTGGCCAACGCCCGCGGCGACCACGCCGTCGCCGAGGCGCGACAGCCCGCGGAGACCCACGCGTGAGCGTGCCCGCCGAAGCGCGCATGGGCAACGACATCGCCCGGCAGTTCGCGCACCTGCCGGCGGCCCAGGCGGCCGAGGCCGTCGCCCGGCACATCGAGACCTTCTGGGACCCGCGCATGCGCCGTACGCTCGAGGCTCTCGCCGCCGCCCACGACGACTCCCTCGACCCGCTCCTCGTCGACGCAGCCGGCCGCCTGGCCGCGCACGCCTCCCGCTCGGAGCCCGACGCCCAGCCGTAGCCGACGGCATCGGAAGGGGTCGCATGGAGGTGCTCAGCAGCCGGGTTCTCCTGCGTCCCGCGGACCTCGGACGCAGCCACCGGTTCTACCGGGACACGCTGGGTCTCGCCGTCTACCGGGAGTTCGGCAGCCCTGAGGCGCCGGGCCTGGTGTTCTTCCTGGCCAACGGCCTTCTCGAGGTCAGCGGACAGGCGACGGACCCGCCCGGGGAGCGCATCGCGCTGTGGATCCAGGTCCGAGACGTGCACGCGGAGCATCGACGTCTGGTGGAGGTCGGCGTGCCGATTCTCCGCGAACCCCGGCGGGAGGCCTGGGGACTCGTGGAGCTCTGGATCGCGGACCCGGACGGTGTTCGCATCGTGGTCGTCGAGATACCCGACGACCACCCGCTCAGACGAGACCACCGCGGCCCTCCCGCGCCTGGTCGATGAGCGCGTCTCGCGAACCGGGACCCGATCTCGCCCTGCTGCCGCACGAAACACGTGTTGCGCGGTGCACGGTGTCGGATTCGCCGGTCTACGTTCGTGGAGTGGATGAACGCGGCCACCGGGTCCGTCAGAGCAGAAGGAGCAGCCATGACCGAGTACCTCCTCTACTTCAACCAGCAGTGGGTGGGCGACCACCCCGCGGAGTGGTTCCGCGGGCGCGGACCGCGCGCCATGGCGGTCGTGAACGACATGAAGGCCGCCGGGGTGTACGTCTTCGCCGGAGGGCTCGAGGAGGAGGACGGCCCGGTCTACAACGCCGACCCCACCAGTGGCAGCGTCGTGGTGACCGACGGTCCCTACGCCGAGACGAAGGAGTTCCTGGGCGGGTTCGCCATCGTGGACGTGGCTGACGACGAGACCGCCACGATGTGGGCGGGCAGGGTCGCGGAGGCCTGTGGGTGGCCCCACGAGGTTCGCCGCTTCAAGCCGCAGCCTCAGGTCGGGTGACCCCCCTCGACGACCGTGAAATTGCCGCGACGTCAGCCCGAGCACCGGGCACGATGTCGGTGTGCCGCTCACGATCTCTCTCCTCGCCGACCGACCTGACCTCGTCGGACCGATGTGGGACATGCCCAACTCGTGGCCGGAGTTCATGCGCCACGACCCGATCGGTGGGCTGTTCTACGGAAACGTCGAGACACGGTTCGCGGAGTTCGTCCTCGTCGCCCAGGACGATGCGGGCGAGGTCGTCGCGTGCGCGTACTCCGTCCCCTTCGTGCTCGACGGCGGCGAACTGCCCGACAACGGATGGGACTTCGTGATCCGCAACGGGTTGCTGACCAGCCTTCGTGGCCAGGAGCCGGACGCGATCTCCGCGGTCGAGATCGCCGTCCGTCCCGACCACCAGGGCACCGGTGTCTCCCGGCAGATGCTCGCAGCGATGCGGGACAACGCCGCACGGCGGGGCTTCGCCGAGCTCGTCGCGCCGGTCCGCCCCACCGGGAAGACCGACGTCCACGAGCCGATGTCGACGTACGCCTTCCGGGTGCGCGAGGACGGCCTGCCCGTCGACCCCTGGCTGCGGGTGCACGTCCGAGCCGGTGGCCGCATCGCGAAGGTGGCCCCGCGCTCGATGGTCGTCCCTGGCACCCTCGCGGAGTGGCGTGAGTGGACCGGGCTGCCGTTCGACGTGACCGGCCCGGTCCGCGTTCCCCGGGCACTCACACCGGTCAGCTGCGACGTCGAACACGGGGTCGCGACGTACGTCGAGCCGAACGTGTGGGTCGTGCACCGCACCGGGTGCTGAGTCGCGGGTGATCTGGCGTCCTGGCGCACCCCGAGGTGCGTGGGACGGATCCTCTGTGACCGGACGGCGGGGCACCGCTAGGACGCGAGGAGTCCCTCGGGTGGGGATTGGCGGGTGAGGGTCACGGCCCGAGGGTCAGGTCGACGCTGCCGGTCACCCCGGCGCCCGGCCGGAGCACCACGAGGGCCGGGTTGCTCCCCCACGGCCGGTACGCGGCGGTCGGGGTGTCCTGGTTCACGGTGGTGAAGTAGTTGTCGTTGCAGCCGTTCGGTCCTTGCGGCGTCGGAGCGCAGCGTTGGGTGAAGGATGATCCGCCGATCGCCTCCCACGCGCCCGTCATCGTCGATCCCGAGGCCGTCAACCGGTGGGTGGACGACTGCGGCACGTCGATGGTCGAGACCAGCCAACGGTCGGACCCGTCGAGGGCGAACCGGGTCGGGGCGCCGTACTGCATCGGCGGCAGCGTCACGGCCTGGCGGAGGCGGACCGTCATTGGCGTGCCTGTCTCGGTGTCCGCGTTGTTGGGGGTGACACCCAGGGTGTACCGACCGTCCTTGCGGAGCAGCCAACCCTGGCCGTAGTGCCAGTCGCCCACCCCGCCGCCGTCCGGCCCGGAGAGCCCGCCTGCGCTCTGCGGGTATGCCTTGTCGGGGTAGACGAACGTCCCGGCCGTGGCGGTGAACGTGAACTCGCGCGGTCGGCCCGGTACGCCGTCGTCACCGAGCGTGACCGCGGGTCCTTCGGGAGTGATCGAGGTCGTGAGGGGACTGGACGCGCTGGCCTTCAGGTTGTCCTTGCCGGGATAGAACAGGTAGCGACCGGGGGTGATGACCCCGGAGTGGTAGTAGTTGGAGAAGGACTTGCCGGCCTCGAGGTACATGAGGGGCGGCTGCCGCAGCCCGGTGGGGGAGGTGACCGATCGCCACCCGCTGGAGGGATCGCTCGGGTCCCAGCCGCGCACCATGACCCGGCCGGTCTCCGGCACCGTGACGACACCGGCGTCGGTGACCCCGTTCCCCGCGTGCAGCCGCACCGGGGCCGCGTCGAGGTCCAACGGCACGAGCCGCACGAGGGTCAGGTCGGCCGACGAGACCCAGCCGGCCCAGCAGGGCACCGCCTCGACCCGGTAGGTGGCGGTGCGCGGCAGTCGCCACATCCCGGGCCGCGCCGCCGCGATGACCTTCCCGGACGGGCCACGCAGCCGGTCCGCCGTGCAGTCGTCGGTCTGCTCCTCGCGGACCGTGGCGAGATCGACGAGCTGGCCGCGCCGGCCCTTGAAGACCAGCGCGATCACTCGGTCACTCCAGCTCCTCCTCGTCTGCACCGGACCGTCCGCGTAGTCGACCCTCCGCACCAGCGGGGCCTGCATCGGGGCGGTGTAGATGCGGCTGGTGACGTGCGGCAGCACGACGCGCAGCCTGACCCGGCCGCTCTCGACGTAGGCGCGGAACACGAACGAGCGCGCCTTCACCTTCTTGTGCACCACCGTGACCCACCTGGACCCGACCTGCATCTCGAGCCGGGTGGTCGTCGGCCCGGCACCGGGTCGCCGGACGTGCACGGTCACATGCTTGGCGAGCATCGGAAGCGTCGGCCAGTCCACCGTGACCTTCAGTGCCGGACGGGCACGGACCGCGGCCGACGGCACCGCCGTGCCAGCCGGCACGGCCACGGCCACGGCGGCGACCGGGGCGAACCCGGCCAAGAACAGGCACGCGACCGTGAGGACGCTTCCGAGACGACGAACCATCCAGACACCCCCGAGTGAGAACTACCTGCGCGCACCCTACGTCGTCCACGTCGACCTCAGGTTCGGCTTCGCCAGAACCGAGAGGCGGCGGCGGGATCTTCGCGACCGGCAAGGGGGCACCGCGTCGACTGTGCGCGTCGGTGCCATCCTGGCCGTATGCAGCCCGTCCATGTATGGATCCGATCCGAGTCCCGCGGCACCGAGCGGCGAGCGCCCGTCGTACCCGCAGACGTCCCGCTGTTGCTCGACGCCGGTCTCGAGGTGACGGTCGAGGAGTCGCCCCAACGCGTCTTCGGCATCGAGGAGTACGCCGCGGCCGGTGCGTCCGTCGTCGCGGAGGGCACGTGGACCGACGCGCCGCACGACGCCTTCGTCCTCGGGATCAAGGAGCTCCCCGACGAGCCGGTGTCGCTGCGCCACCGGCACATCTACTTCGCGCACGCGTTCAAGGGCCAGGCGGACGCCCGTCGCACCCTGGAGCGGTTCCGCCGCGGCAGGGGTCGGCTGCTCGACGTCGAGTACCTCACCGACAAGGCCGGCCGGCGGGTCGTCGCCTTCGGCTACTGGGCCGGCTACGTGGGCGCCGCACTCGGCGTGCTGCACCTGGCCGGCGCACTGGCCGCGCCGCTCGCCCCGATGGCCAAGCACGAGCTCGACGCGGAGCTGGAGCGAGTCGGGGATGCCGGGGCCGACCAGCTGCTGGCCCTGGTGACCGGAGCGCACGGGCGGTCCGGTCGCGGCGCCCAGGCGGCGCTGATGACCGCCGGGGTGCCGACCACCCGGTGGGATCGGCACGAGACGCGGGACCTGCACAAGCAGGCGCTTCTCGGCCATGACCTCCTGGTCAACTGCGTGGTCACGCACACCCCGACGACTCCGTTCGTGGAGCAGTCCGACCTGGACCGCGAGCGCCGGCTCCGGGTGCTCGCGGACGTGACCTGCGACGTCACCGGCCCCACCAACATGCTCCCGGTGAACACCGAGACCACTACGTGGCAGGAGCCCGTCCGACGTCTGCACGGCAGCGACCAGGAGCACAGCAGCGCATCTCTGGAGGTCATCGCCATCGACAACCTGCCCTCGCTGCTCCCGCGCGAGGCCAGCGAGGGGTTCAGCGCCGACCTGACCCCGCACCTGCTCGGCCTGGCCGAGGAGGGCGGGCCGTCGGGGCCGTGGCGGGCAGCCGGCCGCGCCTTCGACGAGGCGATCGAGAGGCTCGAGGCGCCAGCGGGCTCCTAGCCCACGCCGCGGAGGACGTCAGGCACATGGCGTCCGCTCGTGCCGATGAACGGACGGCCCGGCCGGACTCACTCGTGGGGGCCATCTCCGGTTCGAGCAGAGCGTTCGCGACTCAGATACCGAACCGGCTTGCCGAGCGACTCTGCGTAGGCGATCTCCCGTCGGGTCGACTCACCCACGTATCCGCCGGGGTCCACGACGTACACCTCGTCAGCCATGCGAATCTTCTGGAGGTGCACGCCGCCGAGCCGCCCCTTCAGGTCCGATCTGTCTGCTGTCCAGTCGTGGTCCGGCAGGTCGGGAAGGCTGAACATCCCGAGGCTGATCACCACGCAACCCTCCATCGTGAGGCGCTGGTTGACTTCCGCGAACTCAGCCTCGAACGTGGTCGAGCCGCAGAGCGTGACGACCTTCGCGTCGGCCTCGCCCGTCTGCGGCGTCTGGTGGTCCTTCATGAGGTTCATGATCGGTGAACGGCAGGACGAGTCTGTCGCCGCCCTCTGGACGACGCGCTTGCCGCCCACCGGGCTCCGATCACCCCAGCTTGACCGGGCGGCCCGACCAGAGCCGATGCCTCCGATTGCGCGAACGTCCCGGTCCGGCTGACGCATGCTGGGGTCATGCAGCAGCCGAAGCGCCTACCCGGCGGGGCCGACCCGCAGCCGAACGCGCAGTCGTCCATGGATGTCGCCCGGCAGAGCTGGATGAACGCCAGTCCTGGACAGGGGGACGGTGCGCCCGGGATTGCGCGGGCCATCGCGGCGCTCCTGACGTGGCGCAAGAGCCGGAAGGCCCGGCGACGCCGCTAGGCACGGACGACTGAGTATCGGGAGGACGACCTCGCTCGTGGCAGCCCGGAAATGTCGCCGATATGCCCCTTGTCACGACAACAGATTCGGCGCATGGTCGTCCCATGGTCCGGGTCCTGAAGTTCGCACTCCCTGTTCTCGTCATGCTGTGTGTCACGGCCGCCCTGCTTCCACCCTCCCCCTCCACCGCGGCGTCGCACGGGCGACACGTCGCGCCGGGCTCCTACACGAACCCGCTCGCGCCTCGCATCCCAGGCGGCGGCACCGTCGACAGCTGTGCCGACCCGACCGTTCTCCGCGGGCAGGGTCGGTACTCCCACTGGTGGTACATGTACTGCACCACGGACCCGCTCAACGACAGCGAGACGTCCGGCACCGGAGACCCCGTGTTCCACCCCATCCCCACGATGCGCAGCACCGACCTCGTGACGTGGACCTACGTCGGTGACGCGCTCCCCGCGAAGCCCACCTGGGCCGCGAGCACCGCTTTCATGTGGGCGCCGGACGTGGTCTACAGCCGCACTCATCACCTCTACTACCTGAGCTTCGTCGTCACCGACACGAACGAGACCGGTGGCGGAGAGGCCGGGTGCGCCAACGACAGCGCGATCGGCGTCGCCACGAGTGCATCACCGACCGGTCCCTGGAGGATCAGCGACACTCCCCTGGTCGCGCCTCGCCGGAACACCACCGCGCCGTGCGACTACTTCTGGACCTACGACCCTGACGTCCTCGGAGACGTCGTCGACACCAGCAGCGTGCTCTACTACGGCAGCTACTACGGCGGAGCGTTCGGCCAACACGTCACCCTGACCCCTGACGGGATGGTGCGCACCGGAACCGCCCGCCAGGTGACGCTCGGGCAGAAGACCGAACCTGCCGTCGACCCGGCCAAGCTGCGACGAGCCACGCAGCTGTCGACCGCCCGGGGGCGCGCCGCCGACTCCGACCGGCAGGTCACGATCGGCAACCGCTACGAGGGCACCAACGTGGTGCGGCACGACGGCTGGTACTACCTGTTCGCGTCCGCCACGAACTGCTGCAACGGTCCCCTCACCGGCTACAGCGTCTTCGCCGGTCGCTCACGCGGCCCGCTCGGTCCGTTCACCGATCGCGAGGGCAACTCGCTGCTCGCCGGTCGCGTCGGCGGCACGCCCGTGGTGAGCATGAACGGCAACCGCTGGGTGGGAACCGGCCACAACTCGGTCTTCCGTGACCTGGCCGGACAGTGGTGGACGGTCTACCACGCGGTCGACCGCGGGAACCCGTACTTCGCAGGTCGACCAGGATTCACCAAGCGCCCACCCCTGCTCGACCCCGTGGACTGGGTGCGGGGCTGGCCCATGGTGCGGGCGGGGCAATGGGCCTCCGACACACGGATGCCGGCGCCGGCCGCCCAGCCCGGACAGCGCACCGCCTACAGGCCCCGTGCCGTGCAGCCCGACCTTCTCGGCACACACCTGGACGACTACTCCGACGACTTCGACGGAAGCTCGCTCTCGGCACGGTGGAGCTGGGTGCGGCCGCCGGATGCTTCGACGTACGGCGTCGAGGGCGGGGCCTTCCGCTTCCACACGCAGGACGCGGATCTCTACGTCGACAGCAACACAGCCTCGGTGTTGACCGAGCCCGCGCCCGCAGGCAGCTACGTCGTGCAGACCCAGGTGCGCCTCGACGTGCCCGACGACGGCTGCTGCCACAACTTCCTGCAGGCAGGGCTGGTGATCTACGGCTCGGACGACGCCTTCGTGAAGCTCGCGAACGCCTCCATCTGGGAGACCCGACAGACCGAGTTCGCCAAGGAGGTGCCTTCCGCCCCCGTCGGGTTCCCGCGCTACGGGAACACGGTGGTCGGGCCCCCGGCTGACACGACCTGGCTGCGGATCGTGAAGCGGGTGACCCAGGTCGAGGACCGCTACACCGCGTACACCAGCCAGGACGGGCAGCACTGGGTTCGCGGAGGTACCTGGACACACGGCGAGCTCGGTGACCACGTGCGGATCGGGCTGGTGTCGATGGGCGGCCCCGGCGACTTCAACGCCTCGTTCGACCGCGTCGACGTGTGGACGTTGCGCTGACGCGGATCGCGCGCACGGTCTCCCACCTGACAGCTGCCTGCCCGGTTCAGCAGGCGTCCTCTTGGCTGTAGCCCCAACGGGGCTGTCGCTGAGGGAGGTGGCGCACTAGCCTCGAAGAGATCCCACATCGCGCGAGGTGCGTCATGTTTCTGGCCCTCATCATCGCCGTGCCCATCGTCCTGCTCCTGATCTGGGCAGTGATCTTCGATCTCAAGCAGCGCCGGCGGAACCAGCCGACGACTCACGACGCCAGTGGCATCGCGACGAGGACGAGGAACCTGGCTGAAGGCAAGGGCTCCGAATGGGGAGCGGGCGGCACCTGACCGACACAGCAGCGCCCGCACGGACGGGTCCGTGACGACCGACAGTCGCTGACTGGGTCTGTCCCGCCAGCGGGATCAACTGACTCGCCGAGCCGCTGCTTCCACGCGAAGGATGGTCCGGTGCGAACCGATGCAGCTCACTTGTAGAGCCCGGGCCGTTGACGGGCGGGTTCGCCACGAAGGCGACGATGAGCAAGATCGTGAGCACTGTCCAGAACATGTCAATCCCTCCCCGTCGGAACGTGTGTCCCGTCAAGGGCAGATTACCCATCTCGAGCGACCGGCGTGTCACAACTCGGCGGTGTGACTCCGAGGGACAACCGCGTGCGGCCGGTGCAAAGCACCTGGGCGGTCTTGCACCGACGACATCCACGCACGCTAATTTGGGCATCTCGAGGCAGAGGAGCGTCCCGTGGGCAAGGTGGTCCTGTACAGCTCGGTGTCGGTGGACGGGTTCGTCGCGGACCAGGACGACCAGCCCGGACCGCTGTTCGACTGGTTGTCCAGCGGTGACGTGCCGTTGGACGAGAGCGGCGAGCTGAAGGTGTCGCAGACGTCCTATGACTACACCCGGCCGTACTGGGACCAGATCGGGGCGACAGTCGTCGGCCGCCGCGTCTTCGACCTGACGGACGGCTGGGACGGGCAGCCTCCGGGCGGGATCGACCACGTGGTCGTCGTGACGCACCGACCGATGCCCGAGAGCTGGGACGCCGAGGCACCGTTCCACTTCGTCGACGGTGTCGAGGCAGCCGTGACCAAGGCGCAGGAGCTCGCGGGTGGCCGCATCGTCGAGGTCGCCGCTGGCGACGTCGGTGGCCAGGTGCTTGCCGCGGGCCTGGTCGACGAGGTGCGCATGGACGTCGTACCCGTCGTGTTCGGGTCTGGCAAGCGCTACTTCGGGTCGGTCGACGCGCAGCACCTGTTGGACGACCCCGACGAGGTGATCCAGGGCGACCGGGTGCTTCACCTGCGCTATCGGGTGCGCCGTTGACCGATCTGAGCGGGTGCGCGAAGAGCCCACGACGCGCCTCCGGACGTCGTCTGGGCACCGTCGAGGAGCTTCCGTTCGTAGGCGCTGACCGACCCGCAGTACCCATCGAGGACGCCGCTGTCGAGCGCGTTCGACTTGTTCACGCCATACGCCCTCGGGGTCCACACACGGGGCGCTAGGGCGATCGCCTCGTCGTAGTCGGTCTCGTACCAGGAAGGCACGGCCTCAGGGAGGCGGGACACGCGGTCGGTCCCCGATGACTCTGAGCGACCAGAGGGGTCTGTCCTTGCATGCGACCTCTGATATTGAAGATGGACATGTCCGTGGACGGCTTCGTCGGGCAGCCCGACGAGGTGCCGGCGTGGCCGATGAGCTTCTACGACGACGAGTTCGGTGCCGAGATCCTCGACCTGATCAGCAGTGCGGGCGTGCACGCGATGGGCCGCGGAGCCTACGAGGAGATGGCGCCGTACTGGCAGTCCTCGACCGACCCCTTCGCGAAGCCCATGAACGAGATCCCCAAGGCGGTCTTCTCGCGAACGTTGACCCAGGCGGACTGGCCCGAGTCGACCATCTATCGCGACCTCGAGAGCGGCATGGCCGACCTCAAGGCGCAACAGGGCGCGCCGATCCTCACCTACGGCGGCGCCACCTTCGCCCAGGAGCTGACGCGACTCGGCCTCGTCGACGAGTACCGCATCAACGTCCACCCGATCGCCTTCGGCCACGGCTACCGACTCTTCGGAGGACCGGTGGACCTCGTGCTGCAGGACGTGCGCCGGTTCGGCGCCGGCTCCGTGGCCTACACCTACGTCCCCAGCTGATCCAGCCCACACACCGGATCGTGAGTCTCGTCGAGGTCTCATCGTGACAGGACGGCTGCCACGACTGGTCGTACCCGCTCGACGTGCGTGACGAGACTGCCCATGAGCCGGTTGCGGGCGGCGAAGAGTCCCGTCGGGCCCAGGCGGTAGAGCAGGGCGCGCACGAGCAGCTGGTTCCAGTCGTCGCCCGTCTCCCACTCGTCGAGAAGCGAAGGAGATCCGCCGCGGAAGGTGAGCGCATCGGTGACGGCCACCGCGTTCGCCGTCCCGGCCGGCCTGAAGTAGGGAGGCCAGTCGATGACGGCCGGTGGGAGTCCGTCCGCCACCAGAACGTTGGGCAGGACGTCGCCGTGGACCACCTGGTCCCGGTCATCGACTGGAGCCAAGTGGTCGGTCAGGCAGCGGATGAGGTCGAGGGTGTCCCCGTCGGCGACAGGGACTGCCCCCTCCCACGCCAAGCGGTCCCCGTAGGCCCACGGGTCGTCGCGGTCGTTCATGAAGTCCGGTCGCGACAGGTCCTTGACGCTCTGGTGGAACGCGTCGCTGGCCTCCTTGACCTCGGCCAGCTCGCCGAGCAGCTCGACGTCGCGGCCCGGGAGGAACACGTGCGCTCCCCACCCGTCCACCGACCACGACCCGTGGTCCCCGCTCGGCAGCACCGGCTCCGGCACCCGAACGCAGTCGCTGTCCCAGGCGGCGTAGACCCCGCACACCCAGTCGTGCTCAGCGACGCAGCCGACTGGTTTGACCACCACGCGACCGTCGGTCCAGACGTATCCGGCTCCGCCGGGCAGCCGACTCAGCCCGCGTTCACGAAGACCGAAGGCCCGGACTGCGCGAGGAGTGGGGCCGCGCCGACGCCACGCCCAGTCGGACTCGCCGAGCAGCCGCACCCCGCTCGCTGCCCCGTTGGCGGCGCTGACGCCGATCGGCTCGACCATCCAGGGACCCTACCGGCGCGAACACCCGACAACGTCCACACCTCGGCGCGACCCGCTCGTTCATGTCGAGGCGCAAGCACGCCTAGGGAGCGGAAGGCGTGCACACTGACGAGCGTGGATCATCTCGACAGCAAGCAGGTCTCCGCCGACCCCTGGTTGTCGCTCCGAGATCGAGGCCCTCATCACCGACGGCACCGTGTCCGATGCGAAGTCCGTCGCGGCGTCCGCCCTGCTGCTCTCCGCGAGTCCGTGCCTCGCCCGGGTTCACGGCCGGCCATGGCCGGCCACGGCCGGGCTCATGCGGGATCGACCGTCTTGACCATGACGCAGTTCTTCAGCCCCTTGGGCCGGTCGTAGGTGAAGCCGAGCCGCTCGTAGAGTCGGCGGGTGCCGTTGTAGAGGAACGACGACGACATCTTCTTGGTCTGGTCGGTCAGGTCGTGCGGGTAGCTCTCGACCCGCCCGCCGCCGGCCTGCGCGATCAGCTCGAGCGCACCTGTGATCGCCAGCGCCGTCACCCCCTGCCGCCGGTGGCGCTTGTCGACGAAGACGCAGGTGATCCGGTAGTCGGGATCCACGGTCTTGGTGGCGTCGTACCCCTTGCGGTGGTGGAGGGTGGGCAACTCCACCGGGGTGCCGTACTCAGCCCACGCGATGGCCTCGTCGCCGACCATCACCAGGGCAGCGTGCGCCTTGCCCTGCTCGACATAGGCCTTCTTCAGCGCCCGGTTGGCCTCCGCGCCCTGGCCGCGCTCGGGACCGTCAGGGTGGAACCAGATGCACCAGCAGCCCCCGAAGATGCCGTTGTGGCGCTGCACCAGCGCATCGAAGGCGGACCAGGTCTCGGGGCTGAGCGGCGCGATGGTGTACGACGAGTCGGTAGCCATGCACTTCACGGTATTCGATCCCGCGGGAAGTGACCCGCGGCCCGGCCGCTGGTCACCCGGGCTACCGGTTCACTCCTTCGGCGCAGCGGACGCGTCGACGCAGACGACTCCCCGGTTGCCGTCCTGGTCGGCGATCACGGTGAGCGAGGGCGCGTCGCTGTCATCGACGACGGTCCCACCCGCGGCGACGGCAGCGGCGATCCGTTGCCCGGCGACCTCGGGCGCGACGTAGACCTCGATGTGGAACCGCTGCCCCGTGGCTCCGTGCTCCTCGGCGTCCCCGAACCACAGGTTCGGCACCCGTCGGGTGGCATCCCGGATCTCGTCGCTGGGGGTGCCGTGGCCCTGGGCCTCGGCGCTCCCCGTCAGCAGGGCCGCCCACACCGGAGCGATGGTCGCGGAGCGCGCCGTGTCGAGGCCGAGCTCGATGTCGCTGACCGAGGCCGGGTCGGCATCGACCTCGTGGTCGGCGGCGATCTCGGTGATCCGCCGCGCGAGGTCGACGTCCTGCTGGGTCACCCATTCCACCACGTGTTCGGTGCCCTCGCCGTCGCGGTAGATGGCGTCGCCGCTGACCAGCTTGAGGTCGACGTACCCCTGGCCGATCGCCGCGCGCGGGTGGTGGCCGAGCGCGTCGCCCGCCTCGCCCACCGCGGCGAGGAACCGTGCGCCGGCGCCGAAGTCGTCGATCACGTAGCGGGCGTGGAGTCCCTGAGCCAGCTTGCGCCAGTCGGCCAGGTTGGCCTCGGCGATCTGTTCGCCCTTGAGCATGTCCATGGACGGGGACCCTATCCCTGCATGGGTATCCCTGCAGGGACTGCAGGTGAACCGCTGCTCTGCCTGGCCGGCGTGGTCGTGTACGGCCGGTTCGGGCCGCGGTGTCCGCGTGGGCGCACGACCGGCCGCTCAGCCCAGGGGCAGCCCGAAGGCCCTGGACATCGAGGCGGCGCCTGCCGCGTGGAACAGGTGCGGCGCGTGGACGACGTCCTCGTACAGCCGGGTCAGCGAGTAGTGGTCGAGCCGTACGTGGACGACGTGCGCGTGCTGGCTGGGATGCACCACGACCGTCAGGATCTTGTTGTCCTGCGAGTGGTCGTCCTCGTCCGCGGTCAGCACCACCGCCAGGTGTCCAGACCTCCAGTCCGGGCCGGCGAAGATCTTCCGCATGTACCCCGCGAACCAGGCGTCGGCCTGCGCCAGGCTGCAGTCGTGGGCGTTGTGGCACTGGTTCGGGACCACCATGCCGGCGTTCGGCAGGCGGCCGGTGCTGATGGCGGCGTCCAGCGCCGCCACCGGCAGGTCGTAGCGCACGCAGTCCGCGTGCTCGGCGCGGAAGTAGACCCACGGGTTGTGGTGGACGACGTACTCGTCTTGTCCTTCGGTCCCCTCGTCCTGCGGAGCGCACGGCTGGGTCATGCCGTCCGCGAAGACCCCGGCGGTCCGGCCCCGCGCGATCGCCTGCCCGAACACCGAGTGGCCCGACAACGGGTACGTCGACGGGTCGGAGTCGTCGACGACGCCCTGGGTCTGCCCGCCCGCGATCTGCACGTAGTTGGGCAACGACGGGTGCGACAGGGCGAAGTAGTCCGTTGCGTACCCGTACCGCTTCGCCAGCCCGAACGCGTACGGCATCTGCGTGCGCATCTGGTCGAGCGAGTGGTTCTCCTCGATGAACACCAGCAGCTTGGTGACCACCCGCCGGGAGCTGACCCGCGACCCGGTGGACGGGGACGACATCGCGGCCGGCGGCGTGGACGACGCCGTGGACGCCTGGCTCGACGCCGCGGACGGCGACTTCGGAGACGACGACCCGTTGCTCGCGCACGCCACGAGCACCAGCGCCAGCGCCAGCGCGAGCACGCCTCGCATCCCACCACGCATGACGACCACCCTCTGCTCGTGCGGTTCGACCCTCTGACGCTAGGTCCCGCGAAAACGACGGTCCTCACCCCGAGGGGATGGTGACGGCGTCTCCGGCGGACCGCCCGGACTGTTCGCGGCCCGTCGTACCCGCCCGGCCACGTCACCTGGGCGTCTTCTGCGAACTCACGCGAATGTCGGCGTGGACGGTGGCCACCTGTGCAGGTGGGGTGCCGGCGGTGTTCTCGAGCAGCATCACGGCCAGGTCGTCGCCCAGGCGGCCACCAGCGACGTGCCGGCGCACAGCGTCCAGCACCGCGTCGAGGGCCGCGTCGACGGTCCCGACGCCGATCAGCGGCGCCAGGCCGGACAGCTCCGGGAACGTGCCGTGCTCGTCGCGCGCCTCGCTGAGACCGTCGGTGTAGAGCAGGAGCCGGTCACCGTGTTCCCACGGCACGGTGAACGCCTCGTAGGTGTCTCCCAGACCGAGGGGCAGCCCGACGGGCCCCTCCAGGACCGACGAACCCCCGGACCGGACGAGGAGGGCTGGTGGATGACCGCAGCTGACCACGGAGACCTCGGCGGGGTCCGACACGTCTACCAGCACGGCGGTGACGAACTCCTCGTCGTCGAAGAACGGCGCCAGGTACGCGCTCATGTCTTCCGCGAGCGCCTGGAGGGTGGCTTTGGTCCCGGCCGCCTGCCGGAACGCACGGATGACGCGCGCTGCCTGTTCGACCGCGCCGACACCTTTGCCCCGTACGTCCCCGACCAGCATCCGAACGCGCCCCTCGGAGCTGTAGAAGTCGTAGAGGTCTCCCCCGACGAGTGCATCGCGCGCCGCGGACTGGTACCGAGCACCCAGGGACACCTCTCCCACGTGCGTCGGAAGGGTGGGGAGAACGGCTCGCTGGGCCACCTCGGCGATCGCCTCGACCCTGGCCAGCTGTCGCTCTCGGCGCACGCGCACCCATGCGACCACGACAGCCGCGCCACTGATGAGCAGGACGTCGACGATGCGGACGGTGTGCTGCCCGAGGCCCCACGTGCCGTCCCAGAAGCCGGAGACGACCACCGCCGTCACGGTGGCTGCGGCGAACACGGCCGTGGTCCGGACGGGGAGCACTGCGCAGGCGATCAGCGGCGCCAACGCGAACAGCGGCGAGAGGACGACCGAGGAGCCGTCGACGGCCACGTCCAGGATGACCAGGACGGCCAGCCAGAACGTCGCGAGTCCGGCGCCGACAGCCGGTGCGAATCGGTCGCTGCGCATGCTCCTCGTGTCCTCGGGTCGGTGGCGGCTCCGAGAGTCCTGACCAACGGTACGCGTATGCCCGACCCTCGAACGACCGTGACCCCGCACGGTCCTGACGACGCCGACGGGTTGCGTGAGCCGCAGGTCAGCGTGCGGACACGGCTCAGATGCACCGGCGCACGGCGTCGACCAGCGCCTGCCAGCGCGGGTCGCCGTGCGGGCCGATGTCGCGCATCCGGCTGGTGACGTAGCCGAAGCCGATCTCGTGCTCGGGGTCCGCGATGCCCAGCCGCCCCCCGGCGCCGGTGTGCCCGAACGATTCCGGTCCGAAGCCCGGCATGCTGGGCGAGGCCAGCTGGTAGCCCACGCCGAAGCGGATGTCCGGTCCGGCCGTGCCACTCTCGACCAGGGTCTCGACGTCGTCGGTCCGAGGGACGGTCATCGACCTCCGGGTCCGGTCCTCGACCAGCCGGACCCCCTCGACCGGTCCGAGCAGGGCGGCGTACATGGTGGCCAGGGAGCGCGCGTCGGTGATCGCCCCGACCGCCGGGCGCTCTGCCGCGTAGTGCGTCCGGACCTGCACCGGGTCGGAGTAGTCCGGGTCCATGGGCGGGTTCTCGGCGAGGAAGGCCGGGCGCAGCGCGGCGTACGACCCGGGCGGGGGTACGTCGTCGTCGTCCAGGCTCGACGGCGCGACCGGCTCCCAGCAGCCCGGCACCACCCGAGACGTGAGGGCCTCCGGGAGTCCCATCCACATGTCCACACCGAGCGGATCGGCGATCAGGGTCCGGACGTGGTGGGCGATGGACGACCCGGTGGCCCGACGGACGATCTCGTCCAGCAGCGTCCCGTACGTGACCGGGTGGTAGGCCATCGCCGTCCCGGGCTCCCACAGCGGCGTCGCTCCGGCCAGCGCCCGCGTCACGGCGTCACCGCGGTGCAGGTCCAGGCCGCTTAGACCGGTCCCCAGAGGCGGGTACGGCAGCCCGGCCGTGTGCGAGGCGACCATCGCGAGCGTGACCCGGTCCTTGCCGCCGGCCGCGAACTCCGGCCAGCAGGCAGCGACCGGCTCCTCAGGGTCGAGGACGCCGCGCTCGACGAGGACGGCGAGCACCGTGGCGGTGATCCCCTTGCTGCAGGACGCGACCATCATGAGGCCGTCCGCGGGCATCGGCCTCTGGTGCACGACGTCCGTGCCGGCCCACAGGTCCGCCACCGTGCGGCCGCGGTGGAGGACGGTCACAGCGGCGGCGTCGTCGCCCGGGTCGGTGAAGTTCTGGTGGAAGGCGTCGGCGACCGCTCCGAACCCCTCCGCGACTCCTGGCTCGGTTGCGTTCGGCATACCGCACCGTAGCCCGGAACCGGTTACGTCGCCGTGCGACCGACGACGTACAGCCGCTGCGTCGTCTCGCCCCTGGCGGCCAGAGGCCCGCGCAGGTACCACTCCACGTCGACGAGGCCGGCGGTCTCCACCACCCCGGCCACCCAGGCTGGCTCGTGCAGGACGAAGTCGAGGTCGACCTCCTGGCCGAACCACTCGTCGAGGTGGCGGACCTCGGTCCCGGCGTGCAGGCCGAGGACCAGCCAGCCTCCGGGGGCCAGGGGGCGCACCAGGGCCGCGACCGCCTGGGGCAGCTCGGAGGCCGCCAGGTGGATGAGTGAGTACCACCCCAGAACCGCTGCCCATCCCGGGCTGCTGGTGGGGCGGCCGAGTCGCCGCAAGTCGCCGACCTCGAAGCGTCGGCCGGGGAAGCGTCGGCGCGCCTCGGTCACCATCGAGGGCGACAGGTCGATCCCCGTCGCGTCGGCGCCGCCGTCGGCCAGGTACGCCGTGACGTGCCCCGGTCCCGAGCCGACCTCCACGACCGGTCTCCCGTCCGCGTGCACCACCACGCGGTCCAGCAGCCAGGTCTCGAACGCCAGTCCGCGCAGCTCGTCGATCATCTGGTCGGCATAGGCGGTGGCGACGGCGTCGTACGACGACAGCACGCGGGTGTCACGCGCGTCCGCGCCACCCGTGATCACGGCCTCGCGATCGACCGGAGCCGGCACGGACGAGGTCGCCTGCGGGGCCGTTCCCAGGAGGTGGACCCAGCGCCGGTCCTGCTGCCCGGGCTGCCGTTCGAGCCTGCGCACCAGAGGCTGAGCCCGGCCGGCCATCCGGTGCAGACACACCTCGACCTGGCCCCGGTCGGCGAACGGGTGCAACCGCTCGGTGCGGGACCGCAGCTCGCCGGGCGTCTGCGGGCCCCGCAGCAACAGCACGGTCAGGACGGCTCGCTCGTCCGGCTCGAGCTCCAGCCGCTCGTCGAGGACCTGGTGGTACTTCAGCGTCCGCCGACCGGTGTCGGACCACACGATCCGCAGCAGCCCCCGCTCCTTCAACGCCCGTGCGGTGTGCGCGACGGCCTGCTCGTCGTACTCCACCACCGGCTCCCGGTTGCTGGTCTGGTTGCAAGCGGCCCGCAACGCGTTGGCGGTGAGGGGATACGAGGCCGGCACGGTGGACTGCTTCTCCAGCAGGCTGCCGAGGATGCGCTGCTCCTCGGGTTCCAGGACAGGAAGATCGATCACCCCGTCGACTCTAGGTTCTTCACCGACGGTGCCGGGAGCGGCCCTCGGCGGGCGGCGGTCCGCGGTGGCTCAGCGTCGCTCGTAGGCGCCCAGGTCGACGCGGCCCGCGACGGGGCGCCGTACCTGGTTGGTCGGGTGGGCGTACTGCCACGTTGCCCGCCACGGTCTCGGCACCCACACGCCCCGGTCGATCGCGGGCGAGCCGGCCCTGAGCCGGAAGTCGTCAGCGACGGGATCGACGAAGCCCCGGCCACCGACCCGGCGGTTGGCCCTCGACTCGACGCCGGCCAGGTCGCTCAGGGCGCCGGGCCCGACCAGCAGGTTGTTGCGGAGGTGGGCGCGGCTGCCCTTGGCGAGACCGACGAAGGTGCCGGTGGCTCGGCGGTTCACGAAGGTGTTGTTGATGACCCACAGTCCCCGCGAGTCGTGGGTGAAGCCCTCGGCGCCGTAGGAGACCAAGGTCGAGTTCTCCGAGTGCGGCCCCTGGATGATGACGTTGCCGGCGACCAGCGAGCTGCCACCGTTGGGCAGGTCGACGGAGTAGCTGGCGGTGGCGTCGCGGTCGGAGATCCGGTTGCCGAAGATCGTGTTCCTGGCCGCACGGGACTTCAGCTCGTGGCCGACGTCGGCACCCCACAGGTAGCTGCCGGTGACGGTGAGCGAGCGTACGGCGCCGATGTAGAGGTTGTGGGTGGAGCCGTCCCCGGCGCCGTTGCGGAACAGCCGGGAGCGCCGGATCACGACGTCGCTGCCGGCGTTGGCGCCGGCGAGGATGCCGTTCTCGTTGTCGTGGAACCAGCTGCGGGTCACCGTGAGCCCGGCGCCCTCCTGGCGGATGCCCGCGCCGTTGCCGTCGGGCACGGTCGCACCGCTGAACTCGAGGCGATCAATCGTCGTGCGATCGCCCGCGATGACCCAGATGGCCTTCCCCTGTGCACTCGTCCCGCCAGCCTGCAACCGCGCCCGCCCACCGACGCCGCGCAGGGACAGGTCGTCCTGGGTCCAGGTGGCGACGTCGCCGACGTAGGTGCCGGCGTCGATCAGCACCGTGTCACCGTCTCGTGCCACCGCCGCGGCGGCGCTCGGGGTCGTCAGCAACCGGTGCGGCCCCACCCGCCACGTGCGTGGTCCGTCCTGAGCCTGCTCCGCTGCCGTGGGGTACGCCCCCGCCACGGACAGGGCCATCACGGACAAGACCGTCAAGGATCGTGTACCCACCCGCTTCGTCCTGGTTCGCATCGCGCCATTGTGGGGCACCGCTGACGGGTGCGGACCGGACGGGGCGCGGTCGTGAGTCGGTCCACCTGCCGGTCCGAGGTGGTCGACGGGCACGCGGGCTGGTCAAGATGAGTCCGTGCTCGGACTCGAGATGGTCGTCCTGCTCGGGGTCGCCCTGGTCGCGTGCGGCGCGCTCGCGCGCCGCTACCCGATCGCGCCGGCCATCCTGCTGGTGCTGGTCGGGGTGCTGGTCGGGTTCGTGCCGCACCTGCGGCAGGCGCAGCTGCCGCCCGAGGTGGTGCTGCTCGTGTTCCTGCCGGCCCTGCTGTACTGGGAGAGCCTGACGACCTCGTTGCGGGAGATCCGCAACAACCTGCGGGTCGTGGTGCTGACCAGCACCGCGCTGGTGGTCGTCACCGCCGCCGCGGTCGCCGCCGCCGCGCACGGGCTCGGCCTCCAGTGGGGGCCGGCGTGGGTCCTCGGCGCCGCGCTGGCACCGACCGACGCGACCGCGGTCGGCGTCCTGGCCCGCGACCTGCCGCGCCGCACGGTGACCGTGCTCCGCGCGGAGAGCCTCGTCAACGACGGCACCGCCCTGGTCCTCTACGGGTTGGCCGTGGGCGTCACGGTCGGCGAGCAGCACCTCACCGGCTGGCACGTCACCTGGCTGCTGGTGCTGGCGTACGGCGGAGGGGTGCTCGCGGGTGCGCTGACCGGGCTGCTCAGCTGGCAGCTGCGCAGCCGGATGGACGACCCCATGCTCGAGGGCATCGCGATGCTGGTGACGCCGTTCGCGGCGTTCCTGCTGGCGGTGGAGATTCACGGCTCCGGTGTGCTGGCCGTCGTGGCCTGCGGCCTGTTCATGAGCCAGGTGGCGCCCCGGGTCACCGGTGCGGTGACGCGGCAGATCGTCATCCCGTTCTGGGCGTTGTCCACCACGGTCCTCAGCAGCGCGCTGTTCGTGCTGGTCGGGCTCTCCGCCCAGTCCGCCTTCCGTGGGCTGGACAGCACCTCCACACGGCGTGCGCTCGTCGACGTCGTCGCCGTCACTGCGGTCGTGATCGGGGTGCGGTGGGTGTGGCTCTACACCACGCCGTACCTCATCCGCCTCCTCGATCGCCGTCCGTCCCAGCGGTTGCGTCGTGTCCCGGCGCGGCAGCGCACGGTGAGCGCGGTGGCCGGGTTCCGCGGCGCCGTCTCGCTCGCCGCGGTCCTCGCCGTCCCGCACACGCTGGACTCCGGTGCCCCGTTCCCCGACCGGGACCTGATCGTGCTGATCACCTGCGGGGTGATCCTGCTGACGCTGCTCCAGGCGCTGCTGCTGCCGGCCGTCGTGCGGTTCGCCCGGCTGCCGGTCGACACCTCGGTCGCCGAGGAGCTGCAGTTCGCCGAGGAGTACACCCTCGACGCAGCGATCGAGGCTCTCGACACCACGGCGCACGAGCTCGGCAGCGACCAGATGGTGGTCGAGCGGGTGCGGCACGAGCTGGAGAAGCAGCGCAAGCTGCTGGCGGCCGGCGGTGCGGAGGACGACCCGGTCGTCCAGCACCACGATCAGTACACGAGCCTCTCCCTCGCCCTCATCGGCCGGCGGCGCGAGGCGCTGCTCGAGCTGCGCGACGAGCAGCGCATCGACGACATCGTGCTGCGACAGGTGCAGGCTCGCCTCGACATCGAGGAGGTGCGCTTCCTGCGCGCGAACCCCCTCGAGTGAGGCGGCCGGGGTCTGCGCCCTGAGACGGACCGGCTAGGGCAGGAACAGCATGGTGTCGCCGAACTCGTGCCAGAGGTACTGCCGCGGTCCGTGCGTCACCACGTCGTAGGAGCGGTCGACGAGGCGGTCGCCGGCCACCGCGCGCAGCAGGTCGAGGTGGCTGGCCTCGGCCTCGTGCAACCCGGTGAGCAGGCCGTCGACCGCACGCGCCGGACGTCCCGGCCCGAGGACCAGGGACGTCCAGCCGGCCGCCGGGTGCACGGCCCCCTCCCGGCTCGCGACGGTCTCCAGCGCGCGGACCACGGTGGTGCCGACGGCGACGACGCGGCGCCGGGCCTCGCGGGTCCCGTTGACGAGCCGGGCCGTGGCCTCGGGGACGACGTACTGCTCCGGCTGCGGCGGCTCGTGCGACTCCTGGCTGGAGACGCCGGTGTGCAGCACGATCGGGGCGATCACGACACCGCGGGCCATCAGGGCCACCAGCACCCGCTCGGACAGCGGCCGCCCGGCGCTCGGCATCTCCGCGCTGCCGGGGACGGTCGCGTACACGTTCTGCCGGGACTCCAGCGGCCAGTCCCCGTCGACGTAGGGGTAGGTCACCGGGCGGCCGTGCTCGGCGAGGTAGGCGCCCCGGTCGGTCGCCGGGCGCGGCGTGGCCCGCCAGAGACGGGCCTGCCCGGCGGGGTGCGATCCCCGCACGTGCAGGTCGACGCCCCCGGGCAGTCGCAGGACCGCACCGGGGGTCGTGCCGGCCGGGCCGTCGTTGCCCGGGCGCCGCACCTCGACGACCCAGTCGCCGTCGTCGAGCTGGGTGGAGACGTGCACCGGTCCGACCGCGGCCGGCAGGGTCGCGGAGGTGTTCACGACGAGCAGGTCGCCGGGGTGCAGGACGTCGGGCAGGTCGAGCACCCGCCGGTGCGCGAGCAGGTCCGGTGCGGCGACGAGCATGCGGACCTCGTCGCGGGCGAGGCCCCGGGCCTCCGGCGGGGTGGTGGCCTCCCCCGCGGCGGGGAGCCGGAACGCGGCGGCGGTGCTCACGACGTCACCTCGACCGCGACGTCCGCGGCGCGGTAGCGGCCGCTCGGCAGGGTGCCCTCGACCAGCGCGAGCAGGTGGGGAACCACCGTCGCCGGCTCGGGCCGGTCGGAGATGTCCTCGCCCGGGAAGGCGTCCTGGTGCATCGACGTGCGCATGTCTCCGGGGTCGACGGCGTAGACGCGCAGGTCGGGCTGCTCCGCGGCGAGGATCCGGGTCAGCTGGTCCAGGGCGGCCTTGCTCGCGCCGTACGCCCCCCAGCCCTCGTAGGGCTCTACCGCCGCGTCGCTGGTGATGTTGAGGACGGTGCCGCGCTGCGCGAGGAGCTGGGGAAGCAGCAGCCGGGTGAGGGCGTGCGGCGCGACGACGTTGGTGAGCAGGGTGTCGGAGAGGACCTCAGGGGTCAGCTCGGCCAGGGACGGCATCGGGCTGGCGCCGAGGGTGCTGGCGTTGTTGACCAGCAGGTCCGCGCCGCCCAGCGCGCCCGCGGTGTCCGCGAGGGCCCGGCGGTGGGCCGGGTCCACGACGTCACCGGGTACGGCGCGCGCGGAGCTCGACCCGATGGCGGTGGTCAGGGCGTCGGCGTCGCGGGCGTCGACGACGAGGTCCCAGCCGCGGCGGTCGAGGGCGTGGGCGAGGGCGGCGCCGAGGCCGCGCGAGGCTCCGGTGATGACGGCTACAGGCATGCTGGCTCCTTGGTGGATGTCTGTCGTCATCGTGCAACTTCAAGTCTGCTTGAGATCAAGGCGTCAGGCGGACACTTGCGGCGGCGCGGGACCAAGGACCCTGGCACCGGTCCACTCACCCGGCGAGGCTGGAGTGTGGCGGCGAGTGGCACTGCAGGCATCGCGGGACTGGGTGCCCACCGCAGGTCGCCTGCAGGGGCCTGGAGGTGAGGATGGTTGCGCCGTGGTTCGCCGGGTCGCTCCTCGGTCGGTCGCGTTCCCGGACACGGAGGCAGCGGCTGACGCCTCGCGGAAGGTCCGCGACGAGCGGCAGCCTGCTGCTGATCGGCCTGCTTGCGGTGTCCGGCTGCGGAGGGGCGGCGGAGCCCACGGCGGGGGTGCCGGCTTCGGCGGAGTGCCCGCACGCGGAAGCAGTGGTACGACGCGCGCTGGCGACATCGCACGTGCGGGTGGACGTGACCGGGGACGGGCGGCCGGACAGGGTGGCCGCCGCGTCCGATCCCGGCGCGGCCAAGCCGTGCCGCGGTTTCGTCGGTGTTCGAGCGAGCGGAGGCGGCACGTACTTCGTGCACCTGATCCCGGCGGCGGTGCCGATCAAGGGCATCCGCGCCCGGATCGTCGGCGCCCCGCGCCTCGGTCAGCGACCCGGCGCGGAGATCGTCGTCGACACCGGCGCCGCGGTCGACGCCGTGCTCGCGCAGATGTTCACCTTCTCCCACGGCAGGCTCCGTGCCGTGCGCGTGCCGGACCAGCCGGACGGCTCGTTCATCGTCGAGGGCGGCGGGCTGATCTACCCGCGGGGAGCGGGCTGCACCTCGGCGGGGCGGCTGCTGCTCTCCCGGGCCGCACAGACGGCGGACCGCAAGCACTTCCGGGTGGTCCGCCGGACCTACGGGCTCGCCCCCGACGGGCTGCGCCTCACCGCGCTGGCGGCGAAGCAGGACACCGTTCCGCTGAGACGGCTCGGCGAGCGGTTCCCCGAGTTCGTAGGGCCTCACTGGACGGCCTGCGAGAGCACCCGGGCCTAGGAGCCGGCCGGCGCTGAACCTCGGCCGGGCGCGGACCCGTCGCGGCTCAGCCCTCGTCGTGGTGCGGCAGCAGCTCCTGCGCCTTGGTCCTGATCCCTTCCTTGATGACGCCCCACCGCGAGGCGTCGCCCTTGATCAGCGCCCGGGCGAGGTTCGTCATCTGCTCCAGGTCGGCCTGCGGCGGGATCGGCGGGACGTCGGCGTCGCAGTGCACGTCGATCAGGTACGGCCGGTCGGCTGTTAGAGCCGTCCTCCACGCCTGGGCGAGGTCCTCGGGGTCGGTGACCGTGAGGGCGCCGAGGCCGATGGAGGCCGCGAAGTCGGCGTACGACACCTCGGGCAGCGACTGGGACTCCACGAACTCGGGGGTCCCGCCCATCGCCCTGAGCTCCCAGGTCACCTGGTTGAGGTCGCCGTTGTGCAGGACCACCACCACGAGGCGCGGGTCCTGCCACGTCCTCCAGTAGCGCGCCACGGTGAGCAGCTCGGTGAGACCGTTCATCTGCATCGCGCCGTCACCCTCGAAGGCGATGGCCGGCCGGTCCGGACAGGCGAACTTGGCGCCGATCGCGTAGGGCACGGCCGGTCCCATGCTGGCCAGGGTCCCGGACAGCGAGCCACGCATCCGGCCGCGCATCCTGACCTGCCGTGCGTACCAGTTCGCTGACGACCCGCTGTCGGCAGCGATGATCGAGTCCTCCGGCGCCTGGGCCGAGAACTCGCTGAAGATGCGCATCGGGTTGACGGGATCGGCGACCACGTGGGCCTCGGCGTCCATGACCTCCCACCACCGGGCCACGTTGTCCGCGATGTCCTCCTGCCAGCCACGGTCCTCCTTGCGCCGCAGCAGGGGGATGAGGGCCTGAAGGGTGCGCCGAGCGTCCCCGACGATGTTGAGCTCGTAGGGGTAGCGCATCCCGATGAGCGCACCGTCGACGTCGATCTGCACCGCTCGCGCCTGGCCCGGCTCGGGCAGGAACTGCGAGTACGGGAAGCTGGAGCCGATCGTGAGCAGCGTGTCGCAGTCCCGCATCATCTCGTAGCTCGGACGCGTACCGAGCAGACCGATCGCCCCGGTGACGAACGGGAGCTCGTCGGACAGAACGTCCTTGCCGAGCAGTGCCTTGGCCACGCCGGCGCCCAGCAGGTCGGCGATCCGGGCGATCTCGGCGGCGGCGCCACGTGCGCCCTGCCCGATCAGCAGGGCGACCCGCTCGCCTGCGTTGAGCAGGTCGGCCGCCGCGCGGACCGCGGCGTCGTCCGGGACGACTTCGGGGTGGGTCAGGCCCAGGCTGGACGGCACCATCTTGAAGTCGTGGGTGGGCGGTTGGTACTCGAGCTCCTGCACGTCGTTCGGCACGATGATCGCCGTGGGCGCACGGCGTGTCATCGCGATGCGGAAGGCACGGTCGAGCACGTTCGGGAGCTGCTCGGGGACCGTGACCATCTGCACGTAGTCGCTCGCGACGTCCTTGAAGAGACTCAGCAGGTCGACCTCCTGCTGGTAGCTGCCGCCGAGCGCGCTGCGGTTGGTCTGACCGACGATCGCGACGACCGGCACGTGGTCGAGCTTGGCGTCGTACAGGCCGTTCAGGAGGTGGATGGCACCGGGCCCGGACGTGGCCAGGCAGACACCGGGCCGGCCGGAGAACTTCGCGTAGCCGACCGCCTCGAAGGCGGCCATCTCCTCGTGCCGTGCCTGGATGAAGCGCGGCTGGTCGCCCGACCGGGAGAACGCACCGAGGATCCCGTTGATCCCGTCGCCGGGGTAGCCGAAGACCTGCTCCACCCCCCACTCACGCAGACGGGTCAGCATCAGGTCGGCAACGGTGGTCGTCATGAAGTCCTCTCGGTCGTCGCTCGGAACGGGCCCGGGAGTCGACGGCCGACGTGCCGGTGCCCCCGCTCCCCCGCGGCTTCGTACCCATTGCGCCGGTCCTCATCGCCCCCGGACGGGAGGCCACGCTCGAGGAGGCACTCGGCGAGGGGTCAGGAGCAGCCTCGAGGTCGGTGTCGAGGACCTCGCCGAGCGAGGGGCGGGGGCGGGTCCTTGCGTCCGGATGGACTTCGCCGGCACGGATCCAGCGCTTCCGCGAGGCGGGCCGGGTCATCCCCGGGCGTGGACGTCCTCCTCCGCCGGAGTCCGCTGCCGGACCATCTCCGGCGCGGGCCGGGCGACCCGGCGAGCGGCAGGAGCGACTCCGTCCAGCCGCACCGGGAGGTGCAGCGGCCCGCGCAGGACCGGGGACGGCCGGTACGGCGGCGGGTCGGCGACCAGCCGCGGGTTCTCGACGCGTCGCGCGAACTCGGTGAGCGCGAGCTGCGTCTCCAGCCTGGCCAGCGGGGCGCCGAAGCAGAAGTGCGGACCGCCGCCGAAGCTGAGGTGCTCGGACTGCCGGTCGGGGTCGAAACGGTCGGGGTCGCGGAACGCGTCCGGGTCCCGGTCGCCGGCGGCGAGCACGAGGGTGACGACCGAGCCGCTCGGGATCGTCGTGCCGCCCAGCTCGATGTCGGCGAGGGCCCTGCGCCACGGGATCATCTGCACCGAGGGCTCGTAGCGCAGCAGCTCCTCGACCAGCCGGATGCTCAGCTCCGGGTCCTCGCGCAGCCGCTGCAGCACGTCGGGGTGACGCAGCAGCGTGAGCACGCCGTGGGCGATGAGGTTGACGGTGGTCTCGTGTCCGGCGATGAGCAGCAGCATGGCCTGCCCGAGCAGCTCGTCGTCGCCCAGCCGTCCCTCGGGACCGGCATCGGTCGCCAGCGCGGAGAGCAGGTCCTCCCCCGGCTCCTTGCGGTGCGTCGCGACGAGGCCGGCGAGGTACCCACGGAAGTCGATGATGGCCTGGACCACGGCGGGGTTCGTGTCCTTGAGCTCCCCGTTCGGGTCGGTGGCCCCCACCAGCACGTCCACCCACCGGCTGAAGCGGGGCTCGTCCTCCCGCGGCACCCCGAGCAGCTTGCAGATCACCGCGACCGGGAACGGGTAGGCGAAGTCGTCGACGACATCGACCTGTTCTCTCCCGGCGAAGTCGTCGACCAGCCGGCTGACCGTCTCCGCGAGCTCGTCGTACATGCCGTCCACCCGGGCCGGTGTGTGCGGCGGACCGAAGTGCCGCATCGTCAGCCTGCGCACCCGGTCGTGGTCCGGCGGGTCCAGCCGCAGCATGCTCGGTCTCTGGCCGGGCGCCGCCCGTTCCTCCTCGGAACGCAGGTCCGAGCTCAGCCGCGGGTCGTGCAGCAGCGCGGCGACGTGCCGGTAGGTGCTGACCACGTACGAGCCGTCCGGCTGCCGCGCGACCGGCGTCCTGCGGAGCTCGGCGTACAGCGGATAGGGATCGGCTCGGTGGGAGTGGTCGAGGATCTGCTCGAAGACGCCGGCCTCTGCCATGACTGTTCACCCTCTCGAATCTGCTCAGCCCGGCTTCCTGGGCTGGGCCTGCCGGAACGCCCGCAGGGGCGTGGGACTCGCGTCGCGGCGCTGTCGCACGTACGCCGCCCGCCGCTCGCTAGGCTCGTGGCCGGTCACCACGACCGTGGCGTCGTGCGTGGGGACCGACGGCGCCGGGAAGCCTGCCGGGGTGGCTCGCATCCCGTCCCCCCCGACCATCGGGAAGGCCGGTGGGAACGGGGCGGCCTCCTCGATCAGGTCCTTGTAGAAGTCCAGCCAGAGCGCGTGGTCGAAGGAGACCGCTCCGATGATCCGGCCCTGGAAGCCGTACGCGGCGACGAAGCGACGGGACTCCACGGACCCCTGCGTGACGACGACCTCGTCGGCGAGGCTCGGGACGCCGACGGACTTGATGTTGACGCCGAACTGGGACGACCAGAACTCCGGCACGGCCAGGTGCGGCCACCGGCCGGTCTCCGCGTGCACCATGTTGTGCGCCGCGATCTCGGCCTCGGCCACCGCGTTGCCCCAGTGCTCGAGCGCCAGGAACTCGTAGCCGAACAGCGGGTGCGGGGCGCGCGCCACGTCGCCCGCGACGAACACGTCGTCGGTGACCAGCCCGTTGACGTCGAAGGCGCGGCAGCCCGCGTCACAGGCCACTCCCCAGACCCCGGCCGCGAGGCCGGAGCCGCGCAGCCACTCGACGTTCCGGATCCCGCCGAGCGCAGCCACGGCCACGTCGACGTCGAGCACGCTGCCGTCCGAGAGGTGCGCGCGCCGGAGCCGCCCGGCGGGGTCCCCGTCCAGGGAGGTGACGGTGACCCCGCACCGCAGGTCGACACCGTGCTCCCGCTGAAGTCCCGCGGCGATCCGCCCGACGACGCTGCCCAGGGCGCCCACCAGCGGCGCGTCCCCGGCCTCCACGACGGTCACCGGCAGACCGAGGGAGCGGCACACCGACGCCGCCTCGGAGCCCGCGAAACCGGCCCCGATGATCAGCACCCGCCGGGGTCCCGCCGCCACGAGCTCCCGCAACCGGGCCCCGTCGTCGCGGGTCCGCACCGAGATCACGCCCTCGAGCGCTGCCTCGTCCTCGTCCGGCCACGGCCGGGCGCGGACGCCGGTCGCGATGAGCAGGCGGTCGAACGGCACCTCCTGCCCGTCGGCGAGGAGCACTCGCTTGGCCATCATGTCCAGTCCGGTCGCCGCCGTGCCGAGACGCCAGGTGGCCGCGATGTCGCGCAGCCGCGGGAGCGCCGTACCGTCCGCGGGGATGCGTCCGGCCAGGACCTGCTTGGACAACGGGGGCCGGTCGTACGGTTCGTAGGGCTCGTCCCCGATCACGGTCAGCGAGCCCTCGAAGCCCTCGGCTCGGAGCATCTCGGCCCCCCGCAACCCGGCCAGCGAGGCGCCGACGACCACCACGCGCCCCGACCGCAGGAACACCCGGTCGCTCCCCCGGTCGGCGGCACGGTCCTCGCGCGCCTCGTCGTGCGACGCCCGACCTGGCTCGACGTCCTTGCCCTCGACCTGCAGGGCCTGGACCGGGCAGGCCGCCGCGGCCCGCAGCACCTTGGTGCGTTGGGCCTCGTCAGGTCCGAGGTCGTAGAACAGCGCTTCCTCGCCGTCCATCGAGAAGACCTCCGGCGCGAGGAAGACGCACTGCCCGTACCCCTGGCATCGTGCGAGGTCGACGACAACCCTCATGGCACACCCTCCCGGTAGTCCAGGTCGTGCGGTTCGCTCGTCGGGTCGCCACCTCCTGGGCGGCAACGGTGCGCGGCCGAGGAGTCGCCCGCCATGCTAGTGCCGACCCGGCCGGCTCCTCATGACCCGAAGGACCCAGTCAACGGAGCGGCGGCGCGTCCCTCCTCGTCGCGGAACGTGCTGACGGTGCCCGTGATGCGGACTCTGTCCCGCTGGGCAGCCCCGGATGGATTAGGTCGTCCGTGCCATGTGCAACGGCCGTCGAGCGCGCACGATGACCGAGAGTCGTTCTCGACGGCGCAACAGAGGAGGGGTCCCTCATGACCACATCACGTGCCCGCGCACTCGTCCTCACCGCAGCGTTGACCGGAGTGATGCTCGGCCTCCCGGCGTCCAGCGCGACCGGGCAGTCGGCCGCCGCCGCAGGCCACCAGCGCTTCCTGGTGATCAGCACCGACCCGAGCGAGGAGGGCGGCGGCACCGTCGCCGGGTTCGGCCCGATCCACGCCCAGGGCACCGACGTCGCGATCAACGCCCACCGGGACCGGTTCGAGTTCCCCGCCGGGAACGTGGTGGTCCGCCACCATGCGGCGAAGGGCAGCACGCACGAGTCCCACGACCCGAAGACCTGCTACTTCAGGTTCAGGGAGCGTGGCACCTGGACAGCCGTGTCCGGCACCGGTGCCTACGCCAAGGTGGACGGCCGGGGCACCTACCGGGTGCAGGGCCACGGCTTCGGGTGCGACCAGCACCAGCCGCCCAAGGTGTTCTCCCTGGTCATCCGGGCCAGGGGTCACCTCGGCTACTGAGCCCCGGGACGCACGGCTCGGCCCCCGCGGCGCGCTGCGCGTCACCGAGACGCCGGGGCCGGCGGACCCCACCGAGTATCTTCGCCGGTATGTCAACGGCATCGACCGCTTCGTGGGACCTCGCTGGGCGACTGCGGATGAGGGTCGAGGGGGGTCGACCCGGAACAGCGGGACGCGATCGGTGTCGAGCTCGATCCCTTCCTCCCTGCGGAGCGGACCGGCGATGCCGATGTCATCGTCGGTCGCCTGCCGTCGCCGGACCTCCTCGAGGTCCAGGGGCCGGCCAACGACCAGCGGATGACGGCGGTCGACCGCGACGGTCGGCTCCTCGCCCGCTTCGGCGGTCGCTGGCTGGCGGTGCCGCCGCCGCACGAGGCCCCCGTGCGGATCGACGTCCAGGCCGGCCTGGACATCGGGCTGTGCTGGCGCGACGTGATCCGGCCGGCCATGCACCAGGCACTGCGCGACCGACACGCCGTCGCCGTGCACGGGGCGGCCGTCGATGGTGGCCCCACGGGAGGCACCCTCGTCAGCGGGTGGTCGGAGTCGGGGAAGACAGAGGTGGCGCTGGCGCTGGTCGAGGCCGGTGCGAGCTTCCTGAGCGACAAGTGGACCGTGGCCGGCGCCGACGGCGAGATCTCGGCCTTCCCCGTCGGGGTCGGAGTCCGCGGCTGGGTCATGACGGCGCTGCCTCGGCTCCAGGCGGCCCTGCCGGGACGCGCGCGAGCCCAGCTCGTCGCCACCCGTCTCGTCCGGACCGGGACGGGTCCCCTGCTCGACCGGGCGGGGAGCGGACGGGTCACCCGGCTGGCGACCGGCCTGGTCGGGCGTGCCGTCGAGCTGGGTGACCGAGCAGGTCTGTCCCCGAGCGAGATCCGTCAGGCGTACGGCCAGGTCGACGATCCGGCGCGGCGAGTGCAGCTGACCACCGTGGTCCTGCTTCTCACCGGCCCCACCGACAGGGTGGTCGTGGAGGAGGCGCCGTCCGGATGGGCTGCGCAGCGGCTGGCCAGGACGGCAGCCTACGAACGACGCACCTGGTACGACCTGCAGGAGCGCGGAGCGTACGCCGGCCTCCCCCACCGCGCGGGCGCACGGGACGCCGCCATCGCCGACGAGGAGGGGCTCCTCGCTGCCGTGATGGACGGTGCCTCCCGGGTGCTGCGCGTCACCTGTCCCTTCCCGTGCGACCCGCGACGCGTCGTCGACGCCTTGGCGGCGTTCGGGTAACCCTGACCAAGGATGGGACTGGTCATGAGGCTGACGACGAACAGCACGATCAAGCTCGGTGGGAACCCGTACGAGGGCTGATCCACCCGGCGTGAACGACGGGGCTAGTCCCGACGGTCCTCGCGACGGTCACCCCGGTCCTCTCGGCGGTCACCCCGATCGTCGCGCCGGTCCTCGCGCCGGTCACCGCGGCGGTGGATGCCGTGCGCCACGACGGCGGCGCCGCCGACTGCTGCGATGGTCCGCCGCCTGCGGCGGGCTGCGAGTGGCATGTCAGACTCCCTCTTTCTCGGTGGCTTGATCGGTCGCCTGGGCGTCGGCCTCGGCCGCTGCCAGCACGGCTTGCACGGGGATCCGCCCACTGGCGGCGAGCTGGCCGCCGGCGTGGCGTATGGCGGAGCCGAGCGGGGCGGCCCACAGGTTCTCCCAGACGAGCACCGCGGCGGAGCTGCCCGGCTCGATCGTCTCGGCCAGGTCGAGCACGTCCTGCTCGCTCAGCACCATCGCCAGCTCGGCCTCGCTGGTGCGCAGCCGACCCAGCGGGTTGTCCTCAAAGTCGGTGGCCTCGAAGGCGTCCACCTGCCCGTCCTCGCCCTTGGTCAGGAACAACAGGTCGAGGATCTTCACGAGCCCCCCTCTCGACGTACTCCTCGAGAATGGGGGCGATCTCACCGGTCATCTGCGTGCCGGGGAACTCCACCACGATCCAGTCGACCGGACCGAGCTCATCAACGTTGACACTCATGCTGCAACCTGCCTTCGGGTCGGGTCCTGCGACGGCCGTTCCGGACTCTGCCGCCCCTGGTCCCTGTGCACCTCATCCCGCGTTGGTGAGACCGGCCCCCGAACGAACGTGCCGGACGGCCGAGGAGGAGCGGAACGTGGCCGAGAGGGGCGCTGGACCCCTAGGGTGCGGCCATGAGCATGCAGCGCACCAGCTTCACCTCGCCCGTCGACGGCCTCGAGCTGGCCGGCTACGAGTGGCACGTCGCCGACGCACGCGGCGTGGTGCAGGTCGCCCACGGCCTCGCCGAGCACTCCGCCCGCTACGACCGGTTCGCCCGGGCCCTGAACGAGGCCGGCTACACGGTCCGCGCCCTCGACCACCGCGGGCACGGCGCCTCGATCGTGGGGACCCCCGGAGACTTCGGCGCCGCCGGGTTCGAGGCGCTGATCGCCGACGTGGCGGCGTACGGCGCGAGCGTGCGCGACGACCTGCCGCTGTTCCTCTTCGCCCACTCGATGGGCTCGTTTGCCGCCCAGTCGGTCCTCCTCACCCGTTCCGAGCAGTACGCCGGGGTGGTCCTCTCCGGCAGCACTGCGCTCGACCTGCTGGCAGCCGGCATGGCCGAGGCCGAGGGACCAGCCGGGCTCGAGGCCTTCAACGCGGGATTCGAGCACCGCACCGGCTACGAGTGGCTCTCGCGCGACGTGGCCGAGGTCGACCGCTACGTCGCCGACCCGCTGTGCGGCTTCGACCTGCCGGACGAGACGGTGCCGGCGCTCTTCGGTGCCGCGGGGACGCTCGCAGACCCCGACGCGCTCGCCGGCATCCGGTCCGACCTGCCACTGCTGCTCGTCTCCGGCTCCGACGACCCGCTGGCCGGCAACGGGCAGCTCGTGGAGGTGCTCGGTCAGCGCTACCGCGACGCCGGACTGGTCGACGTGACGGTGAAGGTGTACGACGGCGCCCGCCACGAGATCCTCAACGAGATCAACCGCGACCAGGTCACCGCCGACGTCGTCGCCTGGCTGGGCGCCCACGCGTGACCAAGCCCGACCAGGCCGGGGGCTGCAGGTGGGAGGCCGGTGCACGCCGCCGGCCGAGGCTCAGAAGACCGTCCAGTCGGAGTACGTGGTGAACGCGTCCAACGCGGCCAGCCCGGCCGCCGAGCTGCCGGAGGGGCCCAGCGCGGGACTCCACACGCAGGCGACACCCCGGTCGGGGATGACGGCCAGGATGCCGCCCCCGACGCCGCTCTTGGCCGGCAGTCCCACTCGGTAGGCGAACTCGCCGGCCGAGTCGTACGTGCCGCAGGTGAGCATCACGGCGTTCACCCGCTTCGTCTGCCGCGCGCTCAGCAGCGGCGTACCGTCCGAGAGAACACCGTCGCGGGCGAGGAAGAGCCCGGCGAGCGCCAGCTCGCGGCAGCTCATCGAGAGAGCGCACTGCGCGACGTACTGGTCGATCACCTGGTCGACGGGACACTCCAGGTTCCCGTAGCTGGCGAGCAGATGAGCGAGAGCCGATGTGCGGTGGCCGGCCTCGAGCTCCGAACGGGCCACCTCGGGGTCGCTGCCCACGTCGGCACGGCCACTCTCCCCGCGCATCAGGTCGCGAAGGGCGCCGTACCCGTTGCCGGTGAGCGAATGCAGACGGTCGGTGACGACGAGGGCACCGGCGTTGATGAACGGGTTGCGGGGTCGCCCCGCCTCCTGGTCGAGCTGGAGCAGGGAGTTGAACGGGTTGCCCGACGGTTCGCGGGACACCCGTTCCCAGATTCGTTCTCCCTCGGCGGCGACGACCAGCGCGAGCGTGAAGACCTTGCTGATGCTCTGCACCGAGAAGGGCACGTCGGCGTCACCGATGACGTGCACCTGGCCGTCGCAGGAGGCGATCACCATCCCGAACTGGCGCGGATCCACGGCCGCCAGGCTGGGGATGTACTCCGCCAGCCGGCCGCGGCCCACTTCGGGCGCGGCGGCCTCCTGGGCGCGCAGCAGGGCATCCATGATCTCCACGTCACCATCCTTGCGCTGCCGACCGCCTCCCCCGGGGCCGGGCTCGGGGCCCGCACCCCTTCGACGTCGGGCTAGGTACGAAGCAGGCTCTCCACCTCGCCGACGACCTCTTCAGGGGTGCGGCGACTCACCTCCAGCACGGCGTCATTGGCAAGGCGTGCAGCACTGCCCCCGGCAAGACTCGGTCAGCAGGGAACTACGTCGCCGTGGCTTCCACGCCATCAACGGCGATACCGACTTGGCCTGTCAGGGGACCTGGAAACGGGTGAGCCGACGGACGCGGTGCTGTCGCACTGGCATCACATCTGGCCCGTGGACCGGGTCCGAGCCCTGGTCGCCGACCGGACGCAGCCCCCACGAGCTCCCCGGGCTGCAGATCGTAGGATGACTGCCGCCGACCACCCGGCTGCACGATCCGCCCATGCTGAGGACCCCGTGGTGACGCGTCTGACCCGCCCCGCCCTCGCACCGCTGGCGGTGGCCGCCGTGCTGATGGCGGTCCTCACCGGCTGCACCGACGACCCGTCTTCCGCGAAGGAGTCGCCCACCTCGGCAGCCACAGCCACAGCGACCGACACATCGTCAGCGGCCGAGTCGCCCCTGGCGTCTCCGTCGCCTTCGCCGTCTCCGTCTCCGTCTGTCCCGTCCGCGTCGGGGAGCCCGACTGGGGGCACGCAGGGCCGGCCGGGGACCGCGTGGGCGGCACTCGAGGCGCTGACGGTCAAGGGCCGCGCGCCGATGACCGGGTACGACCGCAACCAGTTCGGCACCGAGTGGGACGACGCGGTCGGCGGCTTCTCCTACAGCCGGAACGGCTGCGACACCCGCAACGACCTGCTCGCCCGCGACCTGCAGCGCGAGGTCGTCGAGTCCAACGGCTGCGTCGTCGACTCCGGAGTGCTCGCCTACGACCCGTACAGCGGCGATCGGAACTACTACTTCGACAAGCACGACAACGACTACGCCACGGACCTCGACGCAGAACACATCGTCGCGCTGGGCAACGCCTGGGTGACCGGGGCCCAGCAGCTGTCCGCCGCACAGCGCGCCGCGCTCGCGAACGACCCGACCAACCTGATGCTGGTGAACCCGTCGTTGAACCGGCAGAAGGGCGACGCGGACTTCGCGACATGGCTGCCGCCGAACAAGCAGTTCCGCTGCTCGTACGCCGCCAGGCAGATCCGGGTCAAGGCGCAGTACCACCTCTGGGTGACTGCACCGGAGAGGGCCGCGATGGAGCGGGTTCTCGTCACCTGCCCCGGCGAGCCGCTCGCTCAGCCGGACCCGCAGGACGGGCACCAGGTGTCGGCTGACGTGGACCGCCCGGCGTCCACGACCCCGCAGCCCGTCCAGCAGGCGACGTCCGGCGCCGCGCAGCCGTCGGGCAACGGCGGTGCAGCGGTCTCCTACGAGAACTGCGATGCCGTCCGCGCGGCCGGGGCCGCGCCGATCCACCGCGGCGACCCGGGCTACGGGTCGCACCTGGACCGGGACGGCGACGGGAGCGGCTGCGAGTAGCCGCAGGACCGCTCCGCTGTCGCTCGGTCTCGCGATCCGCAGCGGCCGTGGCCCGCGGGCCCCGAGAGCGCCGGGACCGATCGCATAGTCTCCCCAGGTGTCGAACCTCACGGTGGTCAGCCGGATCGAGCACGACCCCGCCGCGTACGTCCGAACGTGCGGCACCGTCCTTCGGGAGTTCAACCACCTCACCCAGGATTCCGGAAACGTCTCCTGGCTCGTGGAGTCAGCGGGTCAGCGCCTGTTCGTGAAGACCGCCGGACCACCGGGTCCCCCGGCACCGGGGGCCCCGGTCCCCTCCTTCGATCACGCAGGGCGCGTCAGTCTGTTGCGGAACGCCGTGGACCTGGCGACGTCCTGCGATCACCCTGCGCTGCCCGCCCTGCTGAACGTCATCGAGTCGCCCGTAGGGCCGGCCCTTGTCTACGAGGCCGCCTCCGGAGACCTGATCCGTGTGCCGGGTGATCAACGAGGCGACCCGACCTCGCCCTACCAGCGGTTGGCGCACCTGCCGGCATCGGCGCTGTTCGGTCTGTTCGACACGCTCATCGACGTGCACGTGGCCCTCGCCGCCGCCGGATGGGTGGCTGGCGACTTGTACGACGGCTGTCTCATCGTCGACTTCCGGGCACCGACCCTGAGCGTCATCGACCTCGATTCCTACCGGCGGGGTCCGACGACCAACGACATGGGCCGCATGTTCGGGTCCACTCGGTTCATGGCTCCCGAGGAGTTCGAGCTTGGCGCGCAGCTCGATCAGCGAACGACCGTGTTCACCCTCGGTCGAATCGTGTGGCACTTCGCCACCCGACTGACCGATGAACCTGCAGCGTTCTGCGGGACCGCCGGGCTGGCGAGGGTGATCCAGAAGGCGTGCGAGCCGCTCCCGGCTGACCGCCATGCAAGCGTTGCTGATCTGGGCAGGGCCTGGAACAGCGTCCTGCACCCCTAGCCCCCCCTCGAGCGCGCGTCAGAGCGCGACATCTCCTGCAGGGCCGGCCGTCTGACCTGGATCGGTCAGGGTGTCCAGGTCCAGCAGTCGAACGTTGCCTGCATCCTGGTTCGCCGCCAGCGACCAGACCGTCGTCGCGTGCGTGGCGCCAGGCAGCCGTACGACGGTCTCACCGGCCACGTGGAAGTGGCCATGGGCGAGGACCAGGGGCATGACGCCGACAACCGCTCGGGTGATCTTCGCGACGCCGTCGTCCGCGTAGGCAAGGATGGAGTCCGGCCAGCCCCAGGGGTTGTTCGTGAGGGTGTCCGCGACGGGGTCGGTGCAGTACGGGGGTCCGGGGCTGTCGTGGGTGAGCATGACCTCGGCATGGCCGCCAGCGATCGTGGCATCGACGTGTTCCTCTCGGATCACCTCGGTCGGCCACCAGTCAACGCCCTCGGTCAGGAGCAGCCGGTTCACTGACGGCGCACCACCGAGGGCAACGAACGAGCGGCTGCCCATGTGCCAACGATGACCTCGCGGCAGCAAGGTGACGTGGTCGGAGACGACGATCGGCTTGTGGCTGCCGCCCTCCCCCTGCCAACGGGGCTCCGCCCACAGCTCATCCAGACGGCCCCAGTTCTCGTGATTGCCGTTGATGCCGAGGAGCCGAATCCCGAACTCGGCGCACACCGACTCGATGGCGGCTAGGTACCCCTCGGGGTCAGTGCCCATCCCGAACCGGAGGTCGCCCAACTGGCAGACCACCTGCACGTCACCGCGCTCTCCGAGCGTTCGGAGCACACGGACGGCCCAATCCCGGTCGCCCTCGAGGTCGCCGATCAGCGCGATGATCATGGACCGGAGCATGGCATCTGCGCACACGCCTGCCGGTCGTCCGACATGCCCCTGAGGCCGGGGAGGTGTTCTCCTACGCGGCCCCAACGAGCGGCTCCGGCGCCATCTGGTCACCGGCGAGCGTGGACACCGGCGGTCGGGGAACCGGACATCGACGTAGAGGTGGGTCGAGAGATGGGGCTCGACGTAGGTTCGTGGGGTTCCCCTCGTCGTGTGGCGCCCTGATCATCCCGGACGTGGTTCATACTACGAACGTGCCGGTCTCGTCAGGGACCGGCTTCGCGGACGTGGTGTAGTTGCAGCACGCTTCCCTTCCAGGGAAGAGGTCGAGGTTCAAATCCTCGCGTCCGCTCCATACGTGGAGACCGGAGCCGTACAGCCTCCGTGATCTCCCGGCCGGGCCATGGACTCGTGTCGCACGGATCCGCACCTGGGCGGAACCTTTCAGAGTCGTTGCTCGCCGGGCTGTCGGGTCAGCGAGGGGCCGTTCTCGCTGACGGCCCAGCTGGCGAGCAGGGCGAGCGCGTCTTCGGTCGCGGACCCCGGTTCGGGAGGTAGGTGACCAGGCTGGTACTCGTGGTCCCCTGCGAGACGTCGTGGGCGCCGGCGCCGGCGTTGAGATCCGTCCGGGTGTATCCGGGGTCGGCGGCGTTGACACGCATGGCGGGGAGGGCGCGGGAGTACTTCAGCGTGAGCAGGTTGAGGGCCGTCTTGGACACCGCGTAGACCGGCGGAACGACCTGCCAGTCGAAGTAGTCGAACTCGATCGTGTCCTGGAACGAACCCACTCCCGAGGAGACGTTGACGATCCTGGCGTTCTCCGACAGCTCGAGCAGCGGCACGAATGCGTTCGTCACCCGCATCACGCCGAGCAGGTTGGTGTCGAGCACGTCCAGGACGTCGTCGGACGTCGCTCGTTCGAGCGGGGCGAAGGTACCGGTGATGCCCGCGTTGTTGATCAGTACGTCGACACGTCCGTGCTCCGAGCGCACGCATGCTCGCCCGAGCAGATCGGTGGCCGGCGGCGGTCTATGCCGCCGACTGGTGGTTGCTGCGGTGGAATCCGGCGTGGTCGGCGCTGATGGGAGACCCCATGAACCTCTCCGGGCACTCACGCGATCAGGTCTGGTACGAGATGACCGAGGACACCTCGGCGATGTGGGTCGATCCTCAGCAACGGGAGCAGTTCCGGGACGCGCTGGTCGGAGACCTACGCGTCGCGCAGGTGGCGCATCCCGATGACGCCGAGCTCGAGGAGCTCGTCCGAGACCTGCGCAGCATCAGTGCGGAGTTCTCGGACCGCTGGCGCACAGCCCGGCCAGCGGTCTGTCAGGGAGCACGGAAGAGCATCGACTCTGGCTCCGACGTACGGATGATCGTCTACACCGCAGAACCGGGCTCCCCCGACGCATCACGACTGAGGTCACTCACCTCCGGCGCCCTCTGAACGAGATGACCGCCGCGACCAGCCCCTCCGGCCGACGGTCGGCTCGCGGTACGCCGGTCGGTGACCTACGAGGTCAGTCTCAGGTGCAGGGTCGGTCCGAGGAGATCGGCAAGGCGGGCGGCCTCGCGCTCGAGGGCCTCGTCGGGTCGCTGTCGTCGGTCGAGCCAGGTCACCGTGAGCTGGTCACCCTTGAGCACCCACGTCCCGCACACGACCCCACCGACGATCACGGGGTTCGCCTTGCGGGTCATCAGGTCGCGCCGGGACGCCGGGGTCACCCGCACGTCCTTCGTGCCAGGACCGATCACCCACTGGTCGTGCCCGGGCAGGAATCGCACGGCCTCTGACGGAAGCGTGGCCTCCAAGGCGTCGACGTCCTCGCGCACCACATACGCGAGGGTGCCTTCGACATCGACCGCGACCAGCCGGTCGCCGAGCTCGGAGAACCAGGTCCTGAGCCGCGCCCGGCCCGCGCTCAGGCCGCTGCCGAGCCAGTAGTGCACGTGGTCCAGCGTCGCCGGCCCATAGGTCCGGAAGTACGCCGTGACAGCGCGTGGACCGGCTTCGTCGAGGTCGGGGATGCCCTGCCACCTCGGGTTGCGGTCGAGCCGCTGGAACGTGTGGGCACCGTCTCGCGGAGGGCCGAAGCTCATGTCGCCCTGCCAGGTCAGCGGCTTGATCAGCGTGCCCGCGCCCTCCTCGAAGACCGGCTGCAGGTGCCGGTACGCGCGCTGCCCGCTCACCGCCCGGCCCAGCTCGGCGATGGTCAACGGCCCGTCGCTCAGGGCCGCGCGCACTGCGGCCCGGAAGTCCGGCCACTCCGATGGAGTGAGCCCGTAGTACTCCACCCAGCTCGGCAGCTCCCACTGCCGTCCGGCCGATCGCAGGGCCAGATAGATGCCGCCCTCTTCAGGCGAGAGGTAGTGCATCGACCCGCGGAACGCGAACGCCTTGACGACCTCCCCGCGAGCCAGCGCCGCCGCCAGCTCGCCCGGACGCGATGTCCTACGGCGGGTCCGAACAGCAAGCTCGGCGAGGGACTCGTCCATCGAGAGCACCGCACCCAGCCGACGTACGACGCCCGCGACCGACTCGGACCCGACCGGGTCAAGCAGCTGCCGACCCATCCGCCAGGCCAGCGCCTGGCCCCACGTCACCGAAGCCCCGGTCGACCTGCCCATCCCCGCAGTCTCGCAGCCATTCCGGACGGAACGCGTCCTTTTCGGCGGCTGGGCCGTCTCCAGGACGCACCTCGACGAGCCGGTCCCCGAGCACGGACGCTGGACTGTGGTCGTCGCTCAGCGGGTCAGCTCGGCCTCCTCGTCCAGCCGGGTGAGCTTGAGCGGGTTGCGCATGGCGAAGATCCGCGTGATCAGCCCGTCCTCCACGAGGACGCTGACGATCGTGGTGCCGCCCACCTCGTCCTCGATCCGCAGGCCGACCGCACCGTTGAGCCGGAGGGTCCCGATCACGGGATTGACCGCCACCGCCGGGTACGGCCGCAGCAGGTTCACCACCTTCTTCACCCCGACCACGGGCACCCGCACGGCCTGCGCGATCCCGCCGCCGTCGGCGAGGAGCACCACGTCCGGGGCAAGAACATCCATCAGGCCCTGCACGTCACCAGCCGTCACCGCGGCGACGAACCGTTCCACCACCTGCTGCTGCTCGGTGCGGTCGACCTGCACGCGTGGCCGTCGCGCAGCCACGTGCTCCCGGGCCCGGTGCGCCACTTGACGGACCGCCGCCTGCGACTTGTCCACGGCGGCCGCGATCTCGTCGTACGGGACGTCGAAGACCTCGCGCAGCACGAACACCGCACGTTCGGTCGGCGTGAGCGTCTCCAGCACGGTGAGCATCGCGATCGACACGCCCTCGGCCAGCTCGAGGTCCTCGGCCACCCCCGGACCGGTCAGCAGGGGCTCAGGCAGCCACTCGCCGACATACTCCTCACGGCGGCGGCTGAGCGTCCGGAGCCGGTTGAGTGACTGACGCGTGACAGAGCGGACCAAGTACGCGCGCGGGTGCTGCACCATCGCCTGGTCGACCGCCGCCCACCGCAACCAGGTCTCCTGGACGACGTCCTCCGCGTCAGCAGCGGAGCCGAGCATCTCGTAGGCGACCGTGAAGAGCAGGCTGCGGTGGGTGACGAACGGGTCGACGCTCATGCTCGGGACGCTACCCCGGGGCGCTCCGCGAGCGGCTCGAGGTGGCAGGCGGCCGCGAAGCCCTCGGACTCGATCCCGAGCGCGACGTTGCTGCGCGTGGTGAGGTTCGCGAACCCGATCACCGAGGTGAGCTCGACGACGGCCGCCGCGCCCAGCTGGTCGTGGAGGCTGGCCACCATCTCGTCGGTCACCGCCGGTGGGGTGCTGCTGATCGCCTCGGCGTACTCCAGGACCTCCCGCTCCAGCGGGGTGAAGACCTCGGACTCCCGCCACCGCGGGATCTCACGCGCTCGGTCGACGTCGAGTCCCTCGTTGAAGGCCATGAAGTAGTTGAGGTCCAGGCACCACGAGCAGCCGATGTACGACGCCACGGCCATGTGCGCGAACGACTTCAGGGTCTGATCGCACCGGTCCCACTTCTGCAGCTTCTGGCCGAAGGCCATCGATGCCTTCAGCACCGGCACGTTGTGCCACATCACTCCGAGCGACTCGGGCACCCGTCCGAACATCCTCTTGCTGACTGTCTTGACGAGTGCGCCGTACAGGCCGGTGATCTCTGTGGCCGGGATCCGGATGGTCATGACTCCTCCTAGGCGTCGAACTTGCTGTCGACATCCAGACACCGACCGGGCGCACCCTGTGACAACCGGTCGGCTTATCTGACGCCGGATGCCGTGCGAGGCTCACGTCTCAAGCTGCGGGAAGAAGGTGACGGCCTGGCCGGTTGTAGGCACATGAAGAAGATCGGCTTCCTGTCCTTCGGCCACTGGAACCCCTCGCCGCACTCGCAGGCGCGGACGGCCTCCGACGTACTGCTGCAGTCCATCGACCTCGCGGTGGCTGCCGAGGAGGTCGGCGCGGACGGCGCCTACTTCCGGGTGCACCACTTCGCTCGACAGCTCGCCTCGCCGTTCCCGCTCCTCGCGGCGGCGGGCGCCAAGACCAGTCGTATCGAGCTCGGCACCGGCGTGATCGACATGCGCTACGAGAACCCGCTCTACATGGCCGAGGACGCCGGCGCCGCTGACCTGATCGCCGGCGGCAGGTTGCAGCTCGGCATCAGCCGCGGGTCACCGGAGCAGGTGAACGAGGGCTACAAGTACTTCGGCTACGACCCGGGCGAGGGCAACGACCACGCCGACATGGCGCGCGAGCACGCCCGGGTGTTCCTCGAGGTGATCGACGGGCAGCGGTTCGCCGAGCCGAGCCCGCGGCCGATGTTCCCCAACCCGCCCGGCCTGCTGGGCATCGAGCCGCAGTCGCCCGGCCTACGGGACCGGATCTGGTGGGGTGCCGGGACGCGCAAGACCGCCGTCTGGACGGCGGAGCAGGGCATGAACCTGATGAGCTCGACGCTGCTCACCGAGGACACCGGTGTGCCGTTCCACCAGCTCCAGGCCGAGCAGATCCAGATGTTCCGGAGCGCTTGGAAGGAAGCCGGCCACGAGCGCCAGCCGCGGGTGTCGGTCAGCCGCAGCATCTTCCCGATCGTCAACAGCACCGACCGCGCGTACTTCGGTGCGGAGTCGCGGAGTGCGGACCAGGTCGGGTTCATCGATGGCGGCACGGCCCGGTTCGGCAAGACGTACGCCGGGGAGGTCGACCAGCTCGTCAAGGAGCTCGCCGGGGACGAGGCGATCGCCGCCGCGGACACGCTGCTGCTGACGATCCCGAACCAGCTGGGCGTCGACTACAACGCGCACCTGCTGGACAGCATCGTGCGGTACGTCGCGCCGGAGCTGGGCTGGCGCTGACACTGTCCGCCGTCCGGCCGTCCAACGTGCCGGACGACGTCAGAGCGTGGGACCACGGGCCGTGTCCAGGACGAAGACGAACTCCTCGATTCCGTCGTCGGGTGCCGGCGGCTGCTCCTCCTGCAGGAGATCGCGCCGGAAGCCACACTTGTCCAGGACGCGGGCCGACCCCACGTTGTGCACCGCGACATGGGCGTACAGCGGCCGGATCGACACCTCGTCCACGAACAGGGCGAGCGCCCGGGTGGCGATGCCGCGACCCCAGCACTCGCGTCCGACCCAGTAGCCGAGCAGCTGCTGCCCCTCCTCCTGCCAGCTGCCGAGATAGCCGGCCACCAGGCCGTCCGCCACGATGGTGCGCACGACGTTCGTGTCATCGGCGCGGACCTTCGCCCAGTGCGCCGCGAACTGATCTCTGTCGCGGGCGGGAAACGCCGCCATCGCGACCGCCTGCGGATCCGCCTGGTGGTCGAAGAACACGTCGAGATCCCGGTCCTCGACCCTCCTGAGACGCACCACGGGTGTCGCCGTGTGGGGTCTGGTCATGGTCCGGTCACTCCTCGCCTCGGTCCTTGCGTCGACCACCGTGGGTGCGGGTGGCGCCCGACACCTACGTCCAGGCAGCCCACCTCGACGAGCACGACTATGTCAGCGACCACCGACATACCGTTTCCGCCAACTCGATCCACAGTGCGGCACGATGAGCTCGCTTCCGTGCACGCCCTATGAGGTAGTTTGTCGAGATGAAGCCGATCCAGATCGGTCTGGTGGCGGACCCCGCCTCGCCCACCGAGATCGCGGGACGGATGAGTGACCTCGACCCGCCTGACGGTGGTGGTCGTGGCGCCTGGGACGTGGAGGTCTTGAGCGAGCCGTTCACGACGGGTTCGGAGGACGTCGACACCGCGGTGGGCCGGTTGCAGGACCAGGCTCGCCAGAACGACTGGGACATCGTGATCGGCTTGACCGAGCTTCCGCTTCGGGACCGTGACGGCCGGTATCTGCTGGTCGAGACCGACCCGCAGCGACGTACGGCTGTGCTGTCGCTACCCGCTCTGGGCGGAATCCGGGTGCAGGCACGGACCCGTCACGCAGTGCGCACGCTCGTCGACGGGATGGCCGACACCAGCTCGCAGGACGAGCACCGCGTGCGCCTCCCCCACCGCAGCGGTCGCTGGCGGCTGCTCACTGGCATGGTGCTCGCCAACCGTCCGTGGCTCCTCGTGCCCGGACTCAAGTCCGCGCTCGTCGCGGCGCTGGCAACCGGAGCCATCGCCACCATCAACTCCACGGTGTGGCTGCTGGCCGGCTCCTTGTCCTGGTGGCGACTCCTCGTCGCGACGATCGCCTCCGTCGCGCTCGTCGTCGGCTGGCTCGTCATCGACGGCGAGCTGTGGGACCGCCCCGACGACGATTCCGCGCACGCCAAGGAAAGGTCCCGCCTCTACAACACCTCGACGCTGGTGACCCTGACCACCGGGGTGCTGATCTGCTACCTCGCGCTCTACGTGGTGAACCTGATGTGGGCGCTGTTCGTCCTCGACCCCGCCGTGATGGGCGGCTACCTGCACTCGTCACTGGGCTACCGTGACCTGTTCGTGCTGTCCTGGTTCGTCGCGTCGGCCGCGACCGTCGGCGGCGCCCTGGGGACTGGCCTCGAGTCGGACGAGGCGATCCGCGCGGCCGCCTACTCGAAGCGCGAGGAGGAGCGGCGCGACCGGATCGCACGCGAAAGGACCTGAGCGGTCCGGTATGCCCGGATGCGAGGTGTGTGCGCCTGGCGTCCCGGGCGCCTTCGCACACGCCTCATCATCCCTACCCGGGTGTCGGGCATCATGCCGTGTTGGAGGTGCAGGTCGGATCCGCAGATCGCCGCGCGTGTCACCCGCACGATCGCATCGTTGGGATGCTCGATCTTCGGGATGTCATCGCTTACCTCCATCGGCCCCCCTCGTTCGACCGCCCGGTTGCGGCCATCGCGGGTCCGCAGCTCCCAGGCCAGGCGGCATGGGCGCTCGATCCCCTCTCATTGGCCGAGGTTGGTGACCAGGTTGATGGCGACTGCCAGCACGCCCGTGCCGAAGGCGTAGGAGAGCAGGGCATGACCCAACGCGACCCTCCTCATGTGGGTGGACGTCGGCTCTGTCTCGGACACGGCGAACGACATGCCGACCGTGAACGCCATGTACGCGAAGTCGCTGTAGGTCGGGGGTGACTCCCGCTTGAAGTCGATGCCGCCGATGTCTGGCTCGTCGAAGTAGTAGAGACGCGCGTACTTGAAGGCATAGACCGTGTTCACCAGTGCCCAGGACAGCGCCACGCTCAGAACGCTGAGCAGCACGGATGCGACCGAGGTCCCGCTGTGCCGATCCTTGGACTGCAGCAGGGCCACCGCCACGATCGCCAGGCTCGCGACCGCGGCAGTGAGCAGCCACACGTCGGTCGACCTGGTCAGGTTCTCCTGTTCGGCGAGGCGCTTGGTTCCTTCGGAGTTCTGCGGCCAGCTGAGCCGCCACACCCAGCCGAGAGCCACGGCAACGGTCACGGTCCAGCTGACCAGGGGAAGCAGTCGCCAGGCGACGAGGAGTCCGACAACGACACCTGCCGCGGATCCGGCGGCGAAGCTGAGGAGCGTCCGACGAGCCGAGAACAAGCGGTCGGCGCTCGGTTGAGTGTCTCGCGTTCGGAACGGCAAGCGGGGTCTGCTCCTCACTGGGCTGCCCTGTCGGTACGACGCTTCGGCGCCGTAGCGCGCCGAGCGAGGGCCGTGATGCAGCCGTGCGCTGCCCAGACCTCAGGAGGGGTCGATGGGTCGAACGACGTCGTGCACGTCGGCCTTGGGGTCGACACCGACCTCTGCGGCCCGGTGTAGGTGGCCCTCGGCCACCTGGTGCCGGACCCGTACGGCCCACACCGACAGGTAGCCGGCCGCGGCGAACACGACGAACGCCAGAGGGACGTGCACCATGATCAGCCAGTCCACGCCCTTCTCGGTGATCAGGTGTCCGATGCCGGTCTGGATCAGCGTGGCGACGAAGAGCACCCCACTCCAGCGGACCAGGACGGGGAAGTAGGTGCGCAACGCGAAGAAGGCGTAACCGGCGCTGATGAGTGTCAGCACCCAGGAGATGTCGGCCACCACTCCGTGCACGGTGACCCAGGCATCCTTCCCGTCCTGGGAGACGAACTGGCCAGCGATCACCGCTTGGCAGAAGATCGCGACAGTGGTGACCCAGACCAAGACGGTCATCACCTTGATCCGCTGCGACGGCGGAAGCTCGTCAACCGGTCCGGCTTCGGAGGGTTGCGCGCGAGCAGACAAGCGGTCAGGCATCGAGGTGCTCCAATCCTCGGGGTCGGGCCCTTGGCCGGCGTCTCCGACCAGCAGGCGGTCCGTGTCGGTGGACCCGGCCACTCTTTCGGCTGTCCGGGTGGGCCGGACTCCGGTGGCGCAGTACCCACCAGCGAGAGTCACCATGTCTGGGCTGCGGAAACTGCTGCACGGCACGTGGTCTCCTTGAGCGAAACGACGCGTCACGGTCGCCGCAGGGCGCCGACCTGAGGCTCGACGTACGGAGTGCGCCTGCACAGGAGCCGGCCGTGCCGACTGACGTCAGGTACACGGGTGGGAGCGTCTCCGGGTGTCCACGATCATCTGCGCGACATCCCGCAGCTTGACGTTGCTGTCTTGCGAGTATCGGCGCAGCACCTCGAAGGCCCGGTCCTGATCAAGGGCGTACCGCTCCATCAGGATGCCCTGCGCCTGACCGATGAGCTTGCGAGAGTCGATCGCCCGGGAGAAGTTCTCAGAGTCCTGGACCCGCGACAGGGCGATGGCCGCATGGCGAGCCAGGACATGCGCGGTCTGCACATCGGCATCGGAGAACTGGTGGGGCCGGGCGTCGTACATGTTGAGGGTCCCCATCGTCCGCTCGCTGGCGTAGAGGCGCACCCCCATCATGCTGCGGAACCCCACCGCCGCCGCGGTCGAAGCCCAAGCGGGCCACCGCGCATCCGTTTCGGTGTCGGTGACCAGGACGCAGTCACAACCGTTGACCATGGACAGGATCGGTCCCGCGTGGACCTCCACCTGTTTCTCGATGAGGGCCGCGATGGCCGGATCCGTGCTGGCCACGATCTCCAGCCGCCGTCTGGCATGCACGAACACCACGGCCGCATGACCACAGTCGACGGCAGCACGGGCGAAATCGAGCACCCGGTCGACGGTCTCCGGAACCGTCGCCTCCTCATGAACCGACAGAGCCATCTGCGCCAGGTCGAAACCGCGGGTATCCCTCCCCGTCCACAGAACCTCGCGCGCACGGGGACTGGAGGGCGACGGCGTTTCGGTCACGCAATCAGCATGACACCGCCTCGAGCGAGTGTTTCGAGACTCGGGGCCTCTTCTGATCCTCCCACGACCACGACCCTCGGCAGGCCGGCGCGGACCCCTTCGTCGGGCCCGGTCAGCCGGTCACCGCGCGTGAGTGCGCGGTCGCGACGATCTCCTCGGCCACCTGGCGCAGCTTCCACGTTGCGGTGCGAGGACAGGCGCTTCAGGAACGCGAAGGCGTGCTCGTCCTTCAGCTCGTAGCGCTCCATGACGATGCCGACCGCCTGCCCGATCAAGGTCCTCGACCGCACGGCCTGCTCGAGGTCCCCCACGTGACGCGCATAGCCGATGGCCTGCCCGGCCTGGTGGGCGAAGAGCGCACTCAACGCCGCGTCGTCCTCGAACGCACCGACCGTCTTCGAGTAGAGGTTCAGGGCGCCGTTGGACTGCGGGGTGTCGAAAAGCCGCACCCCGATCTGCGAGCGGACGCCCAGGGAGGCGGCCACGGCGCCGTACGCCGGGAACCGCTCGTCGAGGGCGAGGTCGCCCGACACGACCTGGTCCGTGTGCGCGGCGGCGTCGTAGCACGGACCCTCCTGCAACCGGTACTGCTCTGCGTCGAGTCGCACGATGACGTCGTCCGTCGGCGCCGCCGTAGCAAGCGTCCGATCCGCCCGCAGGATGGTGATGCTGCTGGCGTGCACGTCCGGCAACAGCTCCACCGCCGCCGCGGTGATGTTCACGAGCGTCTGGTCCAGATCGCCGGGTTGCAGTCTCAGTGCCAGCTGGCGTGCCGTCTCCAGCAGCGTTCCGTCAGTCATCCGGGAAGCGTAGTCACCCGAAGGACCTGTCGAGGTCTCGGGTCGAGGGAAGCCGGTCGGCACCACCCGCGACGTCGGCGCTAGAGGATCGGCCGGCCGCCGGTCACCGCGATCCGAGCGCCTGACATGTAGCTGCCCTCGTCCGAGGCGAGCAGGACGTAGGCACCGGCGAGCTCGGCGGGTTGGCCCGGACGCCCCAGCGGGGTGTCGTCACCGAACTGCTCCACCTTCTCCGGTGGCATCGTGGACGGGATCAGCGGCGTCCAGATCGGGCCCGGAGCCACGCTGTTGACCCGGATCCCCCGGGGACCGAGCATCTGGGCGAGGCTGGCGCAGAAGTTCGCCACCGCTGCCTTCGTCGCCGCGTACGGCGCGAGGTCCGGTGAGGGCATGTCCGAGTTGACCGACGTGCTGCCGATGATCGACGAGCCGGGACGCATGTGCGGCAGGGCGGCCTTGACCAGGTAGAACATCGCCGACACGTTCGTGGCGAAGGTGTGCTGCCACTCGCCGTCGGTGACGTCCTGGATGTCGGTGTGGCTCATCTGGTAGGCCGCGTTGCTCACCAGGACGTCGACCCGACCGAACTCGCGCACGGTTCGCGCGACGATGTCCCGGCAGTGGTCCGGCTGCGAGATGTCCCCGGAGACGACGAGCGCCTTCCGTCCGGCCTCGGCGACGAGTCGGGCGGTGTCCTCCGCGTCCTCGTCCTCCGACAGGTAGCTGATGACCACGTCGGCACCTTCACGGGCGTAGGCGATGGCCACGGCGCGACCGATCCCGCTGTCGCCGCCGGTGATGACAGCGACCTTGTCGGTGAGCTTTCCGGACCCCTGGTAGCTGGCCTCGCCGCAGTCCGGGACGGGGTCCATGGCGCGCTGGGTTCCCGGAACTTCCTGTTGCTGGGCCGGCTGGTTCATGGGGCTCCTCGGGTCGCGGTCTGGACGCGCGCGGTACCCCTCCCCTGACGGCGCAAACGAGGGACGAGACCCGGTTCCGAGGGACTGACGCCGGAGTCGGACCGGGGGCCGGCACTCGAGACGGTGGCGGCGCTCAGTCAGACGCCGACGTTGGGTCACGTGTGCCGGCCGCCTCGCTGAGGACGGCGTGCACCCGTGCCGCGCAGGCGTCGATGCCGTCCTCGGCCTGTCGGGCGAGACCGGAGGTCAGTCGTTCGGCGAGGTCGTGCACCTTGATGTTGCTGTTCTGGGAGTGAGCGCGCAGGACGGCGAACGCGGCGTCGGGAGGCAGCCCGAACGCCAGCATCAGCATCCCCTTGGCCTGCTCGATGGTGGCGCGGTGCGCGGTGACGCCCACGATGGCAGCCTCCACCTCGACCTGGGCGTCGCAGCGGACCACTTCCGTCAGGTCGACCATGGTGCCTGCCAGCTCGACCACCTCGCCCCGGTCGTCGAGCCGCCCCCACCCGGTCACCAGGACGGTCCGCCTGCGCCGTCTCGCATCGAGGAGGTGGTGGTAAGAGGCGTACGGCGTGCCGCCGAGCAGCGCCTTCTTGAACGCCAGCCGAGCCCCCGGAACCTCATCGGGATCGACGTGGCTCAGCATCAGCTCCCCGGACGGGACGACCTCGCCGGGTACGAACCCGTGCATCGCGAACATCTCGTCGGTCCACGTCCAGGTGGCCCCGTCGAACCTGTACCTCCCGACAGGCGGCGGGGTCCCGGAGGACAGCGCTTCAACTGCTTGGTCGAGACCCATGGACATGGCCCCTCCCCGTTCACATCCCCGCACCGGGGGTCGCGGTGCCGCCGAACCAGACTGCTCGAGTTCGATCCGCCGCCGTACATAATAGCGACACCGGAACGGGAAACGGGAGCAGGAAAGAGCCAGGACTCGGACTGTCGCTGGGGGTTCGGGAGCCGCGTGCCGGCTATGACAGCGGACTGCCGCACATGACGGGCGACGAGTCGGGTACCCAGAGGTCAGTCGTTTCATGGAGACCCTGTGGAGCGGCCGCGGGCCTGCGCTGGGCCCAGGTCAAGAAGCGGCCGCCCGGCGCGGGTTCCTCCTCTGGCTCCCCAGCGTGGCGGCCGCTCAGATCTCGCCGTACCTCACGCACCGAGGTCGGGCGAGTCCGAGATGGCTATTGTCCCGCCCCCGTTCCGGGGGCAGCGTTGGACGAGACGGTAGCGCCGTCGGGGTGCTGCCCCGAGCAGAGGAGCTCATCGTGCATGCACGCACCACGACCCTCCAGGCTGAACCAGGCAAGATCGATGACGGCATCGCGTACGTCCGGAACGAGGTCCTCCCCCGGGTGACCGACACGGACGGATGTGTAGGGATGTCGCTGCTCGTCGACCGCGAGAGCGGCCGATGCATCGCCACCACCGCGTGGGAGTCGGAGGAAGCGCTCCGCGCCAGTGCCGAGACGGTCCGTCCGCTGCGCGAGGCCGCGGAACGCGCCCTTGGAAGCACCGGCAGCTCCGTCGACACCTGGGAGGTGGCGGTCGTCCACCGCGACCACGCACTCCCCGAGGGCGCCTTCGCTCGTGTCACCTGGCTGAGCGGCGACTCGAACACCGCCGATCGCGCCGTGGAGATGTTCAGGATGGGTGTGCTTCCCAAGGTCCAGGAGCTGCCCGGGTTCTGCAGCGCCAGCCTGCTCGTCAGCGCCGAGGCCGGTCGCGCCGTGGGGACGGTGATGTTCGAGACCCGTGAGCAGCTCGTGGACAGTCGCGAGGCGGCCACCCGGATTCGCAGTGCCGCCAGCAAGGAGGCCGCAGCGACGGTCGACGACGTCGCGGAGATGGAGGTCGCCTTCGCCCATCTGCACGTACCCGAGATGGCCTGATCCGCGGGGCATCTGCGCGCCTGCTCGGCTCCGGCGTCACCGGTACGTCGGCTGAGCGGCGCGCTTGCGTGCACGCGATCGCTGCAAGGTCTGACGGTCCTGATGGCCGGGTGACTAGATCGCCAGCAGTCGTTGGAAGAAGTCTCGATAGCGCTGCAGGGCTCCTCGCAGATCCTCGGTGGAAGGTTCACCCTCCGCCCACTGACCCTCGAGCTCACGATGCTGGCTCTCGAAGGTCGCGGACAGCTTCTGCAGGACCTCGCCCACCAACTTGTCGGCGTCGCTGACCGCGCTGCGGGGGTCATCCACGAAGCCTTGCTGGATCGCCTCCCAACGGGCCCGCAGATCGATGACGGCCTCTTCGGGGACCAGCTGTCCCGTGCCAGCCGTGCCGGACGCCGATGTGTCCGGCCTCTCGGAGCCGACCGCGTCAGCAGCCGCCGGATCTGGCCGGGTCACGTCCGTTACGGACTCACGCGAGCCGGAGGACTGGTCGTCTTGTGGGGTCATCACTGCTCCTCGGTGTCGGTGGTGCCGGATGCTCGACCCTCGTCGGCGGCGCCACGGTTCTCGAGCAGCGCGTCGACCAACCGTCGATAGGAGGTGACTGCCTGGCGTAGCTGCTCGGTGTCCGCCTGGCCCTGTGCCTGCGCCACCGCGACGCGGTGGGCATCACGGTAGTTCTGTGAGACGTCAGGGTGATCGACTGAGATGTCGTCGGCCCGCAGCTCGAACTCGTCCACCGGGTAGCCGGAGTCCCGCATCATCTGGATCACCAGGCGGTCTGCCCGCTCCACGGCGCTCCCCGGCTCGTCGACAAATCCCCGTTGTATGTCGTTCCAGTCGTCGCGGTAACGGTTCGCGGCCGAGCTGGACAGGGGCCGGACCTCGAACTGTGAGCGTCGCTTCTCGCGCTGCTTCAGATCCTTCTCGGCAGCACGCCGGTCCCCCGTCTCGTCGACGGTGCGCTCGTACTCAGGACCGAACCGCTGCTGGAGCTGGGACGAGCTTCGGCGCTTGGCCAGCAAGAAGGCGACCAGCGCGGCCGCGACAGCCACGACGACGACAACAACGACGACGGTGATCGTGTCCATAGCGCCTCCAGGGCTGTGTGGCACGCTAGCCGCTCCGAGAGGACGGTGTCCAGACGCCCGGAACCCCGCTGCGCACGTCCCGGACGCTGAGCGTGACCTAGACACGAACACGCCTTTTTCGGCAATGTGGCATGTGATCGGTCGACATGGCCGATAGTCAGGCGTGCACCAAACCATGACGTACCGGGCCGGGATAGCGGCTCTCGCCATGTCGGTCGTGATGTACCCGGCCTTGCCCGTCGGCTCGGCGCGGTCCGTGGGGTACGACGTGATCGCGGTGGCGGCCGTAGGTTTCGCGTTCCTCGGCCTCGGCAGACAGCGTCCCGCGCACCGGGCCGGCTGGCTGCTCGTCCTGCTCGGGTTCGCCGGCTGGGTCGTCGGCGACCTGGTCTACTCGGCCGAACGCGGGCTCTTCGGGATCACCGCTTACCCGGCGCCCTCCGACGCGGTGTACATCGGCTCGTACTTCGTGCTCGCCGCCGGGTTGCAGCGGATGGTCCGCCGACGCGGTCAGCTCCGCGACCTCACCCCACTCCTGGACGCGGCGATCGTCGCCACGGGCGCCGCGGTCGTAGCCGGGGTCTTCGTCATCGCGCCCATCGCGCACGACTCGACACTGACCATGCTCGGCAAGCTGACCAGCTCGCTGTACCCGCTCGCGGACGTCGTCCTGGTCGGCATCCTGGTGAGGTTGTGGATGACGCCCGGGGCCCGCACGGCGGCGTTCCGCCTGCTCCTCGGCGCCCTCGGCCTCACGCTGTCCGCAGACGTGGCCTGGAACGTGTGGTCACTCAGCACCGGCCTGGTCGCCGGGCCGTGGTGGCAGGACTCCCTCTGGCTGGGCAGCTACCTGCTGGTGGCGGCCGCGACCTGGTCGTCGTCCATGCACGTGGTCTCCGAGCCTGCGCACGGCGCTGTGTCGAACGCGAACCCGCGACGACGGCTCTTCGTCCTGGCCGGCGGCCTCATGCTGCCCGGGGTCTCCCTGGCGGCCGACGGTCTCCTGCACGCACGCATCCTGTGGCAGGTCGTCGCGGTGGGATCCATCGTGCTGTCCGGCCTGGTGCTGACCCGGATGGCGGGACTGCTCACCACCGTGCAGGCCCAGGCGGTGCAGCTGGCTGCCCTGGCGCGCGCCGACGGTCTCACGGGTGCACCGAACCGGCGGACCTGGGACCACGAACTGTCCAGGGCGTGCCGGTCGGCTCGTGACTCGGGGGCTCCGCTGGTGGTCGCGCTGCTGGACCTGGACCACTTCAAGAGCTACAACGACACCCACGGCCACCAGGCCGGCGACCGACTCCTGCGGGAGGCGGTGAGCGCCTGGACCGACCTGCTCGAGGTCGACCAGCTGCTGGCCCGGTACGGCGGCGAGGAGTTCGCGGTCCTGTTCCCCGGCCGCACCGAAGACGACGCCTACACCCTGCTGCAACGGCTGCATGCCGTCACACCGCACGGACAGACCTTCTCGGCCGGCCTCGCGCTGTGGGACCCGACGACCGAGCCTGCCGCCGTCATCGGTGCTGCGGATGCCGCGATGTACGACGCCAAGCGGTCAGGTCGGAACCGGGTGGTGATCTCCGAACGCGCGGGACCCTACGGCGCCCTCACCGATCTCACCATCGTCCTCCAGCCGCTGGTGCACCTGGCCGACGGTGAGACGTTCGGCATGGAGGCGCTCAGCCGCTTCCCCGACCGTGACCCGGTCTCGGCGTTCGCGGACGCCTACCGGGACGGTCGCGGATTCGAGCTCGAGGCAGCCGCCATCACCGCCGCACTGGTCCACCGCACGGAGGGGCTGCTGCTCTCCATCAACGTGAGCCTGGACGCGCTGAGCAGCAACGAGGTGCTGACCTGTCTTCCCGACGACCTGGCCGGCATCATGCTCGAGGTCACCGAGCACAGCGACCTGGAGTCGTGGGCGGACCTGCAGCCGCTGCTCGCCGATCTACGCCACCGGGGCGCGATCATCGCAGTCGACGACTGGGGACAGGGATACTCCAACCTCGACCGGCTGCTGCGCCTGCAGCCCGAGGTCGTCAAGCTCGACATCTCCCTCGTGCACGGAGTGCAGTCGGCCTACCACCGCGCCACCATCCGCTCCATCACCGGCTGGGCCGACGAGGTCGGAGCCACCGTGTGCGCCGAAGGCATCGAGACGCACGACCAGTGGCGACAGCTGCGCGAGCTGGGCGTGCACAGCGGCCAGGGCTACCTCTTCGGACGACCCACCGCCCCCACCGCGCCGAAGTCGGTGTCGGACACCACCCCGCGCGGGGACCCGGTCGACCTCCCGGCAGCCAGATGAGCCCGGAGCCACGCCGGCACCACTCGGCGTGTGCTCGCACCCGGTCGGATCGAGGCCGTGGGCGATCACCGGCCAGGAGCGACCTGGGCTGCGCGAGTCCCAGTCCCTACCTCACCTTGCTGAGATGGACCATGGCGTCGTACAGCTGCTCGTCCGTCATCGGCGGCTCGGGGATCGTGTGTGCCCGCTCGGCCCGGTAGGCGTCGAGCATGAGGTAGAGCTGCCGTCGCCAGGCCGTGGGCGCCTTGGCGCTGGTGGCGTCGATGATCCGGCCGTTGGACCAGATCAGGTTGATGATGTCAGCCCGGGTGATGTCAGCGCGAGCCTTGCCGGCTTCCTGGGCCCGGGCGAGAACGTCATCGATCTGTTGGCACATCACGTCGTGAATGTGCTCGGTCTCAGAGTTGCCGGGGAAGCGGCGGGAGAGGAAGTCGTTGAAGCCTCGGTCTCCTGCCTGTACGACGAACAGGTTGTCCAGGTAGGCGACGAACCCGTCCCAGGGGTCGTCCATCCCGACGGCCTTGTCGGCCCCGGCGACGAACTCCTGGAGCCGAGGCCTGAGGGCAGCCATGAGCAGGTCCAGGCGAGTGGGGAAGTGCCGGTACAGGGTGCCGATGGCGACGCCGGCATCGCGAGCGATCTTCTCCAGGGAGGCATCCACGCCGTGGGCGGCGAACTCGGCCTGCGCCGCGGCGACGAGCTTGTCGCGGCTTTCCCGGGCATCCCGGCGCAGGGGCCTCTGCACCTGCTGGGGTTCGCTCTGGCTCACCTCCTCAGTCTACCGACGATGCTGAGGACACCCTCCGCTTCGGCGCTGTACAGGTGTCGTCGGTGCGCCCGGGCTACGGCACTCGACCACTCCTCCCCCAAGTCGAGGGGGCCCTCCGGAATAGAATGAGGGGTGCCTCCGGTTGTGCAACCTGAAACGAACGGTGCCTCTCCCGGCACCCGCCCACGCACCACGAAGGGACCTCATCATGACCACCATCAGCATCATCGGCTCGGGGAACATGGCCGCCGCCATCGGCACCCGGGCAGCGAAGCACGGCCACACGGTCGAGCTCTTGAGCCGCAACACCGCCAAGGCTCAGGCGCTCGCCGACCAGATCGGCGAGGGAGCCACCGTCGGCACGTTCGGCGCCACGCCGGCAGGTGACATCGTCATCGTCGCCGTCCCGTACACCAGCGTGGTCGATGCGGTCGCGAAGTACGGCGAGGCGTTGGCCGGCAAGATCCTCGTCGACATCTCCAACCCGTTCAACGCCGACGCCAGTGGACTCGTGACCACCAGCTCGGCTGCCCAGGAGATCGCGGCTGCCGCGCCCGAGAGCGCCCACGTCGTGAAGGCGCTGAACACCATCTTCGGCCACGTCCTTGCGAAGGGCACACCGCTGGACGCGTTCATCGCGGGCGACAGCGCGGAAGCGAAGTCAGCTGTCGCGGAGTTCCTGGAGAGCGTGGGGCTGCGGACCCTCGACGCAGGGGGGCTGCCGGCGGCCGCGATCCTCGAATCGGCCGGCCTCCTGCTGGTGGGGCTGGCGCGCAATGGGGCCGGCTTCGACCTCGCCCTGGGCGCCGAGGTCCACTGAGCAGCGCGGGGCGTCGAGCTCAGACGAGCCGTGTCCGGTGTCGTATGGCGAGCACGGTCAGCTCGACTCGGGAGTGGATGCCGAGCTTCGTGTAGATGTGCTTCAGGTGCGCGTCGACGGTGTGCGGTGACACGAACAACCGCTGGGCGATGTCCTTGTTGATCAATCCCTTGGCGACGAACCCGGCGATCCGCAGCTCGCCCGGGATGAGCGACGGCCACGGGTCCGGCACGTGTGCGTCGGGGGCGCAGCGTTCAGGGGACGTCTGTCGGGGTCGGCCACCTCTGCGTCGTACTCAGCCCGGGTCGCGAAGTGCGGGTTGTCGAGAACCGTTTGATCCAGGAGCACGACGGGGTGGGTCTTGAGCACGGCAACGAGGTGGTCGAGCCCGAAGCGCTGCAGGTCGTACAAGCACAAGAAGACCGCCGGCTTCCGGTCCACGATGTCGTTGAGGGCCGCCTCGTAGACGAAGAAGTCATCGGCCCCATGCGGCTCCAGCAGCACCCCGGGCCACGGCATCTCCCCGGTTGCCCGCAGCAGTCCAGGCCCCCCGGCGGTCACCTCGTCGAGGGTGTCCGAGAGCACCGAGGTCATGTGCTCGACCGAGAACTTTCCGGACTGCAGGTAGACCTCCGCCGCCGGGCGCACGTCGAACCGATGCGTCGGTGGGTCCGCGACGCCGGCCTCGCCGACCGCCTGGGCACGCGCGTTGGTCGGCAATAGCACTGCGAGTCAGGACGGCATTTCGTCGTGCGTCCTCCAGCGACGGTCGCCCGAGCACCGGGTGGACCGGCGCGTCCGGCCGCACAGCGGACGTGGGCGAGCCGGCCCCCTCCGAGAGGGAGACCCCGATAGCGTCCGGGGATGCCCAGTCGTCGCCTCTCCAGCGCTCGTCGACGCAGCGCGTCGCCGGGGCGGGGCGGGACCCGACAGCGACCGTTGCCGTCCGCGGGGCCGGGCGAGCGGCTGTGGGTGCTCGACGTCCCCTACGGGACGCAGGTCGAGGGCGCCACCTGGCACCCGGCCGTCAAGGCCCACCTGTCCGTCGGGCGCGCTGTGCCCGCGCACCTCGCGCCCTACGCCCCCGGGCCGTACACGCTCGGTCGGTTCATCGAGAACACCCTCAACCCCGACAACCCGACGCCCAGCCCCGAGCCGACCGACGCGCTCGAGCCCCGCAGGAGCCAGTTCGAAGCGGCCGATGCCATCGCGGCGCGCGCCGCGGCGGGTGGACGGCAGTTCCTGCTGGCCGACGAGCCCGGCGTAGGCAAGACGATCGCCGCGGTCCTCGGGGCGACGGCGGTGGGCGACCTCCGCGGCGCGCGACGGGTGCTCGTCGTGGCCGACCGGCCAGCCGCGATCACGATCGGCCACTGGTGCCGCACGATCACGGCGCTGGGCGACGGGGGTCTGGAATGGGTCGTGATCACGTGGGACCGGCTGGAGAAGGTCAAGGACCACACGTGGGACGTGATCATCGCGGACGAGGCCCACGCGCTGCGACGTACGACGACGAAGCGGTGGAAGCACTGGGCGCGGATCTCGGGGCACGGTCGGCCGCACGACAAGGCGCCGTTCGTCATCGCGACCACCGCGACCCCCGGACACACGCCCCTGGAGCTGCCGTACCTCGCTCCGGCCTTCGCGCAGGTGCTCGACGAGCCGATGCGAGAGTGGACCTCGGCGGCGCAACCCGGGGCCGTGTTCGCCACCGCACTGGCACGCCACGGCGTCGGGGTGGAGCAGGGGCGCTACGGCGCGACCTGGATCACCGACGCGGCGCGGCGTGCCGCGGACCTCAAGCTGGTGCGCGGCTGGCTCGCCGACGAGCGGCCGCCGGCGATGCTGCACCGCGCCGCGCCGTGGGGACCGGTGCCGATCTCCGGCATGCCGGTGGCGCTCACACCGGCGGAGCGGGCTGCGTACGAGGCCGAGTGGGGGGAGTTCTGTCGTGAGATGGACATCGCGCGACGTGGCCGCAGTGTCGCGAAGGGTCGGGCCGCACTGCTGCGCTTCCGGCAGAAGGCCGGGCTGATCCGTGTCGACTCGACGGTCGCCTGGATCGTCCAGCAGGTCCAGGCCGAGCGCCAGGTGGCGTGCTCGGTCGAGTTCGTCGCGACCGCCGCCGACCCGATCGCCGACCGGCTGCGTGACTCCGGCATCGAGGTGGCCGCGATCTACGGCCGTGACCGGTTCGACCCCGAGGCCGAGCGGCTCCGGTTCCAGACCGGGCTGGCGAAGGTCTGCGTGTTCACCACGGTCGCCTCGATCAGCCTGCACGCCGGCGAGACCCTCGCCGACGGCCGCCGGGCGAGCACCGAGCCGCGGGTGGGCGTCTTCCACCAGGCCCGCTTCTCGGGCATCGCCGGGCGGCAGGTGACCGGCCGCACCCACCGCGACCACCAGGTCTCGCCGTGGCACATCGCGTACGCCGAGGGCACGGTCGAGGAGCAGGTCGGCAAGGTGATGGTGGAGCGGATCGCGGCAGCCTCCGACACGGTGGGAAGCGATACCACCGGTCTCGCCGACCTCGCCCGGCTCCTCGGGGCCGACTGGCTGCCGGCCACGACCCTGACCGAGGGCGGCACCTGACCGGGGCTCCGCTCAGGAAACGGGCATCAACTGTGTGGAGCCACCACGCAGCCGGGAGCGCGTCGGCGCGCGAGCCGTCGAGGACCATGGCGGCCAGCGACGGCTGTGTAACCGTCCCGGTCCGGGTCCGCTTTCCTGCTGTCCGGATGCGGCGTAGCGTCGCCAGTACCGGGTCTGCATCGCTCCCCATCCGGCGGGCATTCGCGGCAACCGCACCGCGGGAGCGGGCCCAGACCCTGCGCGGCTCTCAGGACCCTGGAGTCAGGCCTATGCAAACCCGTGTCGACGTCGAACGGGAGTGGTGGCTCGCGGGTGTGCTGCTGCTGGTGGTCCTGGTGGCACTCGACGTCCTCCTGGGACATCAGATCAACGGCGCCTACGCCGGCGCCGCAGTCCTGACCGCTACGAACGCCGGCGTGCGACGCACCGCGAGCGTCGCAGGGCTGGCCGTGCTGGCGTCGGTCGCCTCAGGGGTGTGGAACGCCAACCTCGGCGGAGCCGAATGGGCGATCCGCTTCGCGGCGTGTGTGCTGATCTGCGGCCTCGCGGTGGCGGTGGCCTCCGTGAACGACCGCCGGCGCAGCCGCCTGGAGCGCACCACGGAACTGGCGCAGCGCGTGCTCGACGCGCTCGCTGTCGAGCTCACCGGGGCCCGCACGGTCAAGGAGGTGGCCGATGGCTTCGTGGGACATGCCGTGGCGACGTTGGGCGCCACCTCGGCGATGGTCCTCACCCTCGACGCAGACGATGTGCTGCGCACCGTCACCTGGCACGGCCGCGGCGGGACGGGCGCGGACCAGTTCCAGGAGGTGCCGCTCTCGGGGAACCTTCCAGGCGCGGTGGCCGCGCGGGAGGGTGCGGACCTGCACTACCGGTCCCGGGCGGAGATCGTGTCCGCATTCCCGGCCCTGGCGGGGTACTACCCCACCGACCGCAGCCTGCACCTGTTGCCACTGCACCGCGACGCGACGACCCACGGGCTACTGGCCCTCACCTTCCCGCCGGACCTGTTCACCCCCGCCGAGGACGGCTTCCTTCACTCGCTCGCCGGGGCGTTGACCAGCGCCATACTCCGGGCCGAAGAGCTCCAGGACCACGACGCCGCCACCCAGCGCATCGCCTTGCTGGCCGAAGCGTCGATGACGCTGTCGCGCAGCCTGGACCTCGAGACGACCCTCGCGGAGGTGGGTCGGTTGCTCGTGCCCCGCTTCGCGGACTGGTGCTTGCTGCAGCTGCTCCGGGACGGGCAGCTGGAGACGGTGACGGTGCAGCACCGCGACCCCGACACCACCGAGTGGGCGCGCTCCCTGACCAGCGCCTTCCCCACCCGCATGGATGCCCCCACCGGCGCCCCCAATGTCGTGCGCACCGGGCAGAGTGAGATCTACCCGTTCCTCCCGGCCGAGCTTGTCGAGGCGAGCGCCGTCAGCCCGGAGCACTTGGCGATCCTGCAGCGGCTGGGCTTCACCAGCGCGATCGTCGCCCCCCTCACCGGGCGCGATGGCGTGGTCGGTGCGCTGACGCTGATCCACGCCGAGTCGGGCCGCCGCTACCAGGACGCGGACGTCGCGTTCCTCGAGGAGATGGCCGACCGGGTGGCGCTCGCCCTCGACACGGCCGCCACGTTCCAGGACCAGTCCCAGCGTCTGGCCGGGGTCACCCTGGTCGCGGAAGCCGCGCAGCGGGCGATCCTGGCGCAACCGCCCGCGCGGATCGGTCCGGTCTCGCTGTCGGTCCGATACCTGTCCGCGGCGGCCGAGGCCCAGGTCGGTGGCGACCTCTACGAAGTCGTGCCCGCAGGCTCTTCGGTGCGCCTGCTGGTCGGTGATGTGCGAGGCAAGGGCCTCTCCGCGGTCCGCACCGCCACCGTCGTGCTCGGTGAGTTCCGTGCCGCGGCCGCCGGACCCGGTGACGTCGCCACCGTGGCCCGCGAGATCGACCGACGGATCCCGCCGTACCTGCTCGACACCGAGGAGTTCGTGACCGCCGTGCTCGTCGACATCGCCCACGACGGCCACTTCCAGGTCGTCTCGTGCGGCCACCCCGCACCCGTGCTGCTGACCGCCCAGGGCGACATCGAGGAGGTTGAGCTCGACTCCTCACCCCCGCTCAGTCTCGGCGTGAATCCGCTGACCGCACACGGCAAGCTCGCCCCCGGCGACCGACTGCTGCTCTTCACCGACGGGATGATCGAGGCCCGCTCCCCCACCGGAGAGTTCATCAACCCCGCCCCGTTCCTCCCCGCCCTCGCCCGAGGAGAGTTCAACTCCGCACTGGACGCCCTCCTGGCGTCCTTGACGCAGGCGGCCGGGCACCGGCTCGACGACGACATCGCCCTGCTTCTCGCCTGTTACGACCCGAACTGAGGCAGGACGCTTCCTGACCTGCCGATGTGCTCGACGCGACACGTCGTGGGGATGTGACCGTGCAGAGAACGGATTGACCTGGTCGCCTGCTCGTTTCCGCTCTTCGCGTCAAGGACGTGGGCATCAGGCAACCCACTGGTCACGGTGTCCATCACGATCCTCAACAGCATCGGCCTCGTGACGTCCTCCTCTTCGTCCTGATGTGGAGGCGTGCTGCTTCACCATCGGACCCACCCACCCGCCGGCCAGCCCCCGCCCGCTTCGTCAGGCGGGGGTCGTCTTGTTGTCGAGGTGCCGCTTTCTCTCGTGACACGAGTGCCTCGACGCCGGCCGGCCGTCTCGGACTGAGAATCTCGACGGCCTCGGAATGCAGTCGTACAGTTTCTGACGCGCCCCCTCGGATGTCGGGCTGCTCCGGCGTCGGAGGGGGTGCGCCAACGTCCCGGGGCTCGTCTCTAGCTCGACGTCGACGTCGAGCGCCTCGCGCTCGTCTCTGGCACGCTTCCGGGGTGAGGACAAGGGACACCGACCGCAGCCGTTGGATCGCCCTGGTCGTGTGCTGCAGTGCGATGTTCATGACGCTGCTGGACGTGAGCGTCACGAACGTGGCGCTCCCCTCGATCGGCGACGACATGGGGGCCGGAGCGTCTCAGCTGCAGTGGATCGTGTCTGGCTACACGCTCGCGTTCGGGCTGGTGCCCGTGCTCGGCGGCAAGCTGGGCGACGACCACGGACGCCGGCTGATGTTCCAGATCGGGGTCGGCGGCTTCGTCGTCACGTCGGCGCTCTCGGGACTCGCCCCCACGGCCGGCTTCCTGATCGCCGCCCGGGTGCTGCAGGGGCTGTTCGGCGGCTTGATCAACCCGCAGACCTCCGGGCTCGTCCAGCAGATGTTCAGCGGCGCCGACCGCGGTCGCGCCTTCGGGGTGCTCGGGACGACGGTCGGGCTCGGCACGGCGATCGGACCTCTCGTCGGCGGTGCCCTGATCGCTCTCGGCGGCCCCACCCTCGGCTGGCGGCTGGTCTTCTTCGTCAACATCCCGGTCGGCCTCGTCGTCATCGCACTCTCGCGGCGGCTGCTGCCCCCGCCCAACGAGACCACCCGCCACCGGCTCGACGTCCTCGGCGCCGCGCTCCTCGGAGGAGCCACCTTCTGCGTCCTCTTCGCTTGCGTGGAGTACGACGCACTGCGGGACGCCCGGCTGGCGTGGCTGGTCGTCCCGGCAGCGGTCCTGCTCGGCCTCTTCGTTGGCCGGGAACGACGGCTCACCCTCGAGGCGCGCGACCCGCTGGTCGACCTGCGGCTGTTCCGGCGACCGTCGTACGTCTCCGGCATCACGCTCGCACTGACGTTCTTCCCTGCCATCGCCGGACTTCCGCTCGTCCTTGCCCTCTTCTACCAGCGCGGGCTCGGCTACACCGCGCTGGAGTCGGCGCTCGGAGTGACGGCGTACGCCGTGGGAAGCGCCGTCTCAGCAGCCCTCTCAGGTCGTGTGGTCACCCGCATCGGGCGCAAGCTGGTGGTGGCGGGCGCGATCACGTTCGGAGTCGGGGCGATCGCCCTGGCGGTGGTGGCCCTGCACATCCCCACCAGCCACGCGACCCTGGCCCTGGCACCGCCCTTGTTCGTGATGGGCTGCGGGCAGGGAATGCTCATCACGCCCAACCAGACGCTGGCGCTCGTGGACGTCGACCCGCTCATGGGGAGCGCCGCTGGGGGCGTTCTCCAGACCGGGCAGCGAATCGGCCTCGCGATCGGCCAGGCTCTCATCGGCGCCGTCTTCTTCACCTCCCTCGCCGATGACAGTGTCGCGTCGTACTCACGTGCACTGGGTCACGCGGTCATCGCAGCGATTTGCTTCGTCTCGATCGCGGTGGCCATTGGTGTTCACGACCTGCGACGAACGAGTCGTCGCGAAGCCCGGACCTGATCGGGTGTCCGGATCAGTCGCCCGGATCAGCCCCGCAGGTAACCCGGTGTGGGTGCGTCTCACCGCCACCGGCAAAGGTACTAGCTGGAGCCGCTGTAGCGTTCGACAGCAGTGATCCCAGGAGGTGCCACCGATGGACGAACGTCCGCCCTTCCCGCCGTTCACGGCCGAGACCGCCGCACAGAAGGCCCGAGCAGCCGAGGATGCCTGGAACACCTGCGACCCGGAGCGGGTCTCGCTCGCCTACACCCACGACAGTCGTTGGCGCAACCGGGACGTGTTCCTGGAAGGTCGCGACGACATCGTGGCGTTCCTGCATCAGAAGTGGGCGCGCGAGCTGGAGTACCGGCTGATCAAGGAGGTCTGGACCTACGGCGACAACCGCATCGCCGTTCGGTTCGTCTACGAGTCACACAACGTCGAAGGCCAGTGGTTCCGGTCGCACGGCAACGAGAACTGGGAGTTCGACGAGCACGGCCTGATGCGCCAGCGGCACGCCAGCATCAACGACATCGCCATCGACGGCGCAGACCGGCTCTTCCACTGGGACCGTCCGGGGCCTCGACCCATGGACCACCCCGACCTGACCGAGCTCGGGCTCTAGGCGCGTTCTGCCGCCGCGATCCGGACGCCGAAAGTTGTGCCGTCTCGAGCCGAACGTCCCGACATGCCGGTGGTCTCAAGGGGTCGACGCAACGCTTCGTGATTCGGTGATCTCGAGGTGGTTGTGGTGGGTCATGGCGATTACGAGAGGTTGACGCCCGAGGCGATCGACCAGGTGTGGTTGCGGATGCGGTCCGGTCAGGCTGCGAAGCCGACGGCACGAGAGCTGGGACTGTGCACCGGGACGGTGCGCGCGTACCTGATCCGCTGTGGCGGGATCAGACCCGAGCCGCGACGACGAGCATCGGGGCGGCTGAGTCTCGCGGAGCGTGAGGAGATCTCCCGTGGTCTGGCGGCCGGACGCTCGGTCCGGGCGATCTCTGTCTCGGTAGGCCGGTCGCCCTCGACGGTCAGTCGCGAGGTCAACACCAACGGTGGCCGGCGCCGGTATCGGGCTGCGCGCGCGGACCTCGCGGCGTGGTCGCGGGCGACCCGGCCCAAGCCGTGCAAGCTGGCCGACAACCCGACGCTGCGTGCCATCGTGGAGGAGAAGCTGGCCCGTCGTTGGTCCCCGCAGCAGATCGATGGCTGGCTGAAGCTGACCTACCCGAAGCGTCCGGAGATGCAGGTGTCGCACGAGAGCATCTACCGCACCCTCTACGTCCAGTCCCGCGGCGCCTTGCGCAAAGAACTGACCCGGTATCTGCGCACCGGCCGGGTGATCCGCCGCCCGAAAGGCGTCCGTCTGCCCGATGGTCGAGGTGGGCGCCCGAACACGCTGCACATCTCACAGCGGCCGGCGGAGGTGAGCGACCGGGCTGTCCCTGGGCACTGGGAAGGCGACCTGGTGTTCGGCAAGAACATGAGTCCGGTGGCTACCTTGGTGGAACGCAAGACCCGGTTCCTGATGCTGATCGGACTGCCCCGCGGTGACCACCGGGCCGACGCCGTCGCGGACGCGCTCGCCGCGGCCATCACCACTCTGCCCACTCAGCTCGCCAAGTCGCTGACCTGGGACCTGGGTCACGAGATGGCCCAGCACCAGCGGTTCACCGTTCAGACCGGAGTGCAGGTCTACTTCTGCGATCCGAAGTCGCCCTGGCAACGCGGCAGCAACGAGAACACCAACGGCCTTCTGCGCCAGTACCTGCCCCGACGCCTCGACTTCCGGACGCTGACCCAAGCCGACCTCGACGCCATCGCACGAGAGCTCAACGAACGCCCTCGACAGACCCTCGACTTCAAGACACCATCGCAAGCATTGGCAGAGGCGTTGCGTTGACCGCCTGAACTCGCACCGATGATCGTGCGATGTCCAGAGATTCCCGTCCTGTGCCTGTCGAATGGGGCTGTCGCCGTTCGTGGTGCAGGAGAGGGTGGACGAAGGGTCCACGCTCCAAGGAGGGAGTAGACGTGACCGAGTTTCTCATCGCGTTCAACGACGAGTGGGTGCCCGACTACGCCGAGGAGCAGATGGCCGAGAGATTCGCGGCTGTCAAGGCGTTGCGGTCAGAGATGAAGGATGCGGGAGTCCTCGTCTTCACCGGTGGCCTGGACGACTCCCCTGCGTTCAGCGTCGACGCGTCGAGTGGCACGCCGGTGTTCACCGATGGTCCGTTCGTCGAGACCAAGGAGCACCTCGGCGGCTTGGCCGTCGTCGAGGTGGCCGACGAGGAGGCAGCGCGACTGTGGGCGGGCAAGATCGCGGTGGCGTGCGGTTGGCCCCAGGAGGTGCGCCGCTTCGGAGCTGCGACGCAGGGTCCGGAGAACTAGCGCCGGAATCCGGCCTGTTCGCGGGTGCGGTCCATCGCGCGCTCATGCCGCGTAGCTTGCGCTCGACGACGCACGGTACGCCCGAATGTTCGACTCACGGAGAGGCAGACGCCATGCGGAGACTGACCTTCGCCATGAACCTGAGCCTGGACGGCTACGTCACCGCGCCCGGCGACGACCTCGGCTGGAGCGTGCCGAGCGACGAGCTGTTCCAGTGGTGGTCCGACCGGGTGGGGGCGACGGGCCTTGCGCTGTACGGGCGCAAGCTGTGGGAGACGATGAGCTCCCACTGGCCGACCGCCGACCAGCAGCCGGGCGCAACACCGGCGCAGATCGAGTACGCCCGCCGATGGCGGGACATGCCGAAGGTGGTGTTCTCCTCGACGACCAGCGCGGTCGACTGGAACGCCCGCCTGGTCACCGGCGACGCTGTCACCGAGATCGCCCGGCTCAAGACGGAAGCTGGCGGTCCCATGGACGTCGGCGGCGCCACCCTCGCCGCTGCGGCCATGCGGGCCGGGCTGATCGACGAGTACGCGATCGTCACCCACCCGGTCCTGGTGGGTGGTGGAACGCCGTTCTTCACGGCCCTGGACAACTGGGTGAACCTGAACCTGCTGGAGACCCGGACGTTTCCCGACGGCGTGCTCCTGACCAGGTACGAGACCAGGCACTGAACACCGTGTCCGCGTCCTGGTGAGAGCGTTGCCCGCGCCGGGCCGTGCGACTCGCAGGTCGAGGTCAGATCTCGACAGAGGTCTGCCCCGGCGCCGTACGGGCACCGAGCACCGAGTCGAGCAAGCCCGGGAACGCTGCATCGAGCTCGTCGCGCCGGAGGCTCAGCAGCCGGCCCCGCCCCTTGGGCACGTTTCGCACGACTCCGGCTTCGCGCAGCACCTTCAGCTGGTGGGACTTGGTCGCCTTCGGCACGGGTCCGCCGGTCGCGCTGCACGCAGCCATGTCCATCGGGCCGTCGACGAGCTGGCGGGCCAGGTCGAGGCGCGTCGGGTCACTCAGGGCGAACAGCACGTCGGTGAGGGCGACCTCACTCATCTCGGGGTGTGGGAGCTCTGGCGCAGCGGGCATGGTTCGACAATAGTTGAACCAACGGCCGAACTCACGTACGGTGCCAACAGTTCCATAACTTTCGAACCATCGTCTGTCGAACCCGCACCCCGAGGACCCCCATGACCGTCGCCGTTGAAGCCCCCGCCCACCGCGGCTCCGCGTCCGGGTTCGCGTTGTCCCTCGTGGCGCTCCTGGCGATGATGGTCGGGGCCAGCGCACCGTCGCCGTTCTACCCCGTGCTCGAGCGGGAGATCGGATTCTCCCCCGCCACGTTGACCGCGATCTTCGCCGTCTACGCCGTCGCGCTGCTGCTCACCTTGCTGGTGACCGGCTCGCTGTCCGACCACCTCGGTCGTCGGCCGGTCGTCTCGGCGGCCTTCGCGCTGCTGGCGCTCAGCATGCTGGTCTTCTGGCACGCCGACTCCGTCACCCTGCTCGTCCTGGCCCGGATCGTGCAGGGGGTCGCCAGCGGCCTCCTCCTCTCGTCGCTCACCGCGACGGTGGTCGATCTCGGGCCCGAGAGCCGCCCCGGCATCGCTGCGACGTTCAACAGCGTCGTCCCGCTAGCCGGCCTCGCGCTGGGTGCGCTGGTCGGCGGCGTGGTCATCGACCAGACGGTCTCGCCCATGGCCGACGTCTTCGGCGCGCTGAGCGGCGTCTACCTCGTGCTGGCCCTCGCCGTCTGGCTCCTGCCGGAGACCTCCCCACGCCACAGCGGTCTCCTGCGATCGTTCCGCCCCACGGTCGGCGTCCCACGCTCAGCCCGACCGGCCTTCGTCCGCAGCGCCCCGGCGCTCTTCGCGGGCTGGGCCACCGGAGGCCTCTACCTCTCGCTCGGGGCTCCGATCGTGGCTCAGGAGCTCGGCGGCACCACGCATCTCCAGCAAGGTTTCGTGGTCACCACGCTTGCCGGGATCGGCGCCCTGTCGAGCTTCTTCGCGCGCAAGCACTCGTCCCGGCACATCACGCTCTACGGCACCACGGCCCTCGCCCTCGGCACCGCGCTCACGCTCGTGGCGCTGGCGGCCGGGTCCTACTGGGGCTTCATCGCCGCTGCCGTGGTCGCCGGATCGGGCTTCGGCACCTCTTTCTTGGGCATCATGCGCTCGATCACACCGGTCGTCGCTCCGCACGAGCGGGGCGAGCTTTTCGCCTCGGTCTTCGTGGTCAGCTATCTGGCCTTCGGGATTCCCGCCGTCGTCGCCGGCATCGCGGCACCCCACATCGGCCTGGCCACCACGACCTACGCGTACGGCGGCCTGGTCGTCGCCCTCTCCGGGGCGGCCGCCCTGCTTCGGAAGTACCGCTCGACCGACTGAGACAGGCGCGGGGTTTCGTCCTCGGCGGCGCCCCGCGCGGACTCGCGCTCACCGGCAGGTGCCGCCGAGCTGGGCACCGTCGAGGAGCTTCCGCTGGTGGGCGCCGACCGATCCGCCGTAGCCATCGAGGACGCTACCGTCGAGCGCGTTCGACTTGTTCACCCCGGACTTCATTCAGTCGTGGACAGCACCTGGATGACGGTCTCGCCGGAGCAGGTGGCGGACTCTCTGATGGACCAACGTCCCCGGAACCCGTTGCCCTGCCACTCGGCCTCGGCGTCGTGGTCCTCTGTCTCGCCCTTCTCTATCGCGAACCCCGCATCGACGACGTCGTGGTTGAGGAAGTCCAGGATGTCCTTGAACGACGAGGAGGAGACGCCGCTGACGATGGTGCCGCCGGCACCGCGGTCCTCGGCCTTGTAGACCACCGTGTCTGGGGGGGAAGGGCCAGTCGGTCGGGAAGCCGTCACCGTAGGGCGTGGCAGCGGCCTTCGCGTCGTCGCGGCAGGTGGAGAGGTCCGCGGCCGCACCAGCGCCGATCTTCTCCTTCTCCTTGTCCGCTTCGGCACCACCGCCGCAAGCGACCAGGGAGGTGCCCATCAGGGCCGTCGCGACGAGCAGGCCGGCCGCACGCAGGTTGCCCCTCACTTGACCGAGACCGACTTCTGCAGCTTGTTGTCGCCTTCGTTCGACTCGGCGATCTTGTTGGCCGGGTCGACCGTCGAGGTGACGGCGTGCGTGCCCCTGGCGGCCTTCCAGGTGACGCTCAGTGTCTTGCTCGTGCCCGGAGCGAGGCTGGCCGTGGTCACCACGCCGACCGCCTTGGTCCCGTCCAGCACCTGGGTGGCCACACCCGTCAGCGTCGTGGTGCCGGTGTTCTTCACGAGCATGGTCGCGGAGACGCTGCCGCTCTTAGCCGCGGCCACCCCGAGCGAGGACAGGGTGGCGTTGGTGACAGCGGGGTCGTACTTCGCGAAGAGCGGCTTGCCCGCACTCTGCCGGGCGATCGTGGCGTAGGCGTCGCGACCGGAGTGGTTCGGGTCGGTGACGCACGCGTTGATGCAGCCGTCAGCGAAGCCGGCCGTGATCCGGCCGTGGCTGTCGACGGTGACGTCGATGAAGTCCAGCAGGTTGCGGTCGTCGCCGCAGGTGGTGCCGCCGGTGCAGATCGAGCCGACCTGGACCGGGTCGCCCGGTGTGGCGTCGCTGGTGACCCAGCTCTTGCCGCCGTCGTACGTCGTGTCCACGTAGAGGTGCCAGACGCCGTGGAAGTTGGCGTTGTCCTGGTAGTTGCCACCGGTCGGGGTGCCGAGGTAGGCGATCGAGGCGCGGTCGTCGTCACCCGCGACCACGGTCGGGAAGACCGCGTTCTGGATGCCGAGGCTCGTGCCGACGGTCTGCCGGTCGGTCCAGGTCTTGCCGCGGTCGCGGCTGACCGCCATGCCGGGCTTGCCGTCCGCGCCGACGTAGCCGAAGTAGACCGTGCCGTTGGCGCCGACGCCGATGGACGGGTCGGAGTCGCCGGGCGTCGCCCCCGGAACCTTGGAGACGTTCCAGGACAGGCCGTTGTCCTGGGAGACAACGGCGGCCTGCGAGTCCCCGCAGCCCTTGTTGGGCAGGTAGGCGGTGCCGTCCGGAGCGACCTTGATGTGTCCGTGCAGGCCACCGCAGTCAAGCAGGCTGTACGTCGGGACGCCCGCCTCGAACGTCGCGCCTCCGGTGTGCGAGGCCGCACAGAACGCGGTGGCAATGTCCTGGCTGCAGTAGTACACGGCGTTCTTGTAGCCCGTCGGGGAGACGGCTCCCAGACCGCCGCTCGAGAACGGGCCGCCACCGATGGTCTGGTGGTCGACCCCCGAGGGGATGCCCCCACCGGTGCTCGGCGACCAGGTCGTGCCGTCGTCGTCGGTGTAGCAGGTCAGCGAGTCGACACCCGACAGCTGCGACTCGAAGGTGCGGCCGGTCTGGTGGTCGGTGAACAGGATCGGGTCGAGGCTCGCGGTGCTGCCCTGCGGGCAGCCGTTCGCGGCGCTCGCCGACACGTCGGACCAGGTGGCCTTGGCCGGGGTGACGCTGTCGTCGAAGCTGGCCTTGAAGGTGGACAGGTAGGCCTGGTACATCGTCGCGCCGGTCGAGAAGTTGGTGCCGATCGACGGCTCCCCGGCGTTGTTCGCGTCCTTGAACGAGCTCGGCGCCGCGTAGTCGGCGAAGCTCGGCGGAGTATCGGTGCCGGGCGCAGGATTGGCCGGCACGGTGGCCAGCGTCGCGGTGGCGGAGTACGACGACCCGAGCGGGGCGTAGGGCACCACGCGCACGGTGTAGTCGCCGGAGTCGGGCGGCAGGCCGACCTGCTCCGGGTCGGCGGACGAGGCCGAGGTGCCGACCACGTTGCCGTCCCGGTCGAGGACGTAGACGTCGAAGTCGGCGGCGGCGTTGGTCCACGCCACCTTGATGTTCAGGGTGTGGGTGGTGCCGTAGCCGGCCGGCGTCGCGACGTGCAGGGTGAAGTCGTCGCACGACTGCGGGACGCTGCAGTCCGGCGTACCGAGCGCGTTGCCGGTCGCGTTCGGGGCGACGAACGGGCCACCGGACCAGGTCGCGCTCGTGCTGGTGTCCGACACCGTGCCCGCCGTCGGTGTGGCCGCGTCCGCGGAGCCGAGGGTCAGGCCAGCGGTCAGCAACCCGATCACCGCGGTCACACCCAGGGCCCTGCTGTGGATCAAGCGCCGCGCTCGGCTCATCGGAGGAACTCCCTTGTCGGTCACGGAACGGGAACCACAGCCTCCACGCACAAGTCCGCGCAAGACCCGGTCCTGATATCTGCCATCCCCAACGACCCCGCGCCGCAGCGGTTACGCCCTCAGGACGAGACCCTTCGGTCCGGTGGGGCCGTCCGCCGTCACGCGGTCCGACGATGCTGGCGATCTCCGCGACGGTCCACACGACCCGGCGAGCGTCAGCCCAGCGTCCGAAGGCCACAACTGGCCCACGACGATCAGGGCGGGGAACACCGCGGTCGGGACGAGGACCCGGGCACGAGGACGCAGTTGGGGCCGGTACCGCTACGCAGACGTCCGATGGCCGGCCCCGGAACAGATTCGCCCGTGCAGGTCACCAGGGGGCTTGTCGGCCGCCATGTCGTCGGCGACGCACCAGAATTCATCCGCCCAGTCGCCAGAGTGCTGCATCCCGCGCAGCACGGGCCAGCGTCGGCTGTGACTCATGGCGGCGACAGCCCTCCGCTTCGCGGCATGGTCACCAGAGGCATGTGCGGCGCCGTACTGGTCGATCCAGGCGCACCCCACGCTCCCGGTGACGCGCGCGGCGACATGGTAGGGCTGCTGGTACGGCGGGACCGCGATCGTGGTGGCGTCGAACCCGTCCGGGGTCTCGACGCCGGTCAGCAACAGAGTCACGGTCGCCGCAACCTGAGGGGGACGCACGACGTCCGCCGGCAGCCTCGCGTCGAACTCGCCGGTGTGGACCTGGCGCAAACGGTCGAGCAGCCCGACGAACGCTGCACGCTCCATGCCCTCCCCCGAACCTCGAGGAAGGTCTCCCCGTGGACGGGCCCTAGCACCGTGTGATCGCGGCGGTGGTAGGCCCACATCTCGGCGGGCTCGCCGAGCAGCGTGACCGGGCCCGGCGGGCTGATGTGCCGACGGCTGGCCAGGTACTCCTCGAACCAGCAGTCCGGCCGCCAGTTGACGCGCAGCTCCCAGTCGTCCTTGGCATAGCGGATCTTGCCGTTCGTGGGATCGCCGTCGACGGTGGTGACGCTCCAGCCGGCAGCATCGAGGATGACGTACGGGCTCGGGTCGCTCATCGGTCCTCCGTCGCCTCGCAGTGGGCTTCCCACAGTACGGAACGCCGAACGCACAGCCAACGAGGCACGTTCTCGCAGATCCGCCCGGCAGAGCCGCGCCGGCGGACGGACCACTACCGGTCGGAACGCTTGACCTCGGTCCCCAGCACCCCCTGGGCTGCCGCGGACCCGCTACGGCCCCCGCCGTACCCGCGGAGCACGAACGCGACGCCGACCGCGATCACTGCGCCGGTCAGCGGCCCCGCGATGTAGACCCAGAAGTCCGAGAAGTCGGCTCCGATCAGGTCAGGACCGAACGTGCGGGCGGGGTTCATCGACGCACCCGAGATCGGGCTCCCCCACAGGCCGGCCAGCGCGATGTAGGAACCCACACCCAGCGCACCGATCACACCGACGTTCTGCGCACCCGAGGCCGTCCCCAAGATGACACTCACCAGTCCCAGGGTGAGGACCGCTTCCATCAGGAACGCGTCGAAGGAGGAGTACCCGGAAGCTGGATAGTTGGATCCGGTCGTCGCGGATATGCCGATGACCGCTTGCAGGAACCAGGCCGCCACCGCTGCTCCGGCGAGCTGGGCCAGGACGTAGCCGGGCACCCGCCTCCACGGGAAGTCTCCTCGCAGCGAGAACGCCACACTCACCGCCGGATTGAGATGGGCGCCTGACACCTTGCCCATGAACAGGATGACCGACAGCACCATCAACGCCGGCGCCACCACGGCCGCAGTCCGACTGATCGTGTTCGGGAAGGCCTGACCCATCATGCCGCCACCGGCGGCGACGAGAACCAGGAAGAAGGTCCCCAACAGCTCGGAGAACAACCGCCGCCACTCCTGGCTCGGATCCTGGAAGTCGGCCATCGGCTGGACGACTTCCACCTCGAACCATCGCTCGAAACGGCCGCCGACTCTGCCAGCATCTTGTTCCTGAGACATCGCCACTCACACCCCAACAGCAGGGACTTCAGCACGGAACCATCGCGAAACTAGGACGGGCACCCGGCCGGCGACACCACCCGGCAGGGATGAGTTCGACGACCAGCGCACAGGTGTCGCGGGCGTAGGCGAGCCAGCGGCTCAGATGTTGCGCTCGGCCGTCAACCGTCCAGACTCGACGGCCTCCAGGAGCGCCGCGTGGTCGCGTTCGTTCTGGTCCGCGTATGCGGACGCGAACCGTGTGACCGCCTTGTCGAAGATGTTCGAGCTGCCCAGGTAGGCGGCGATCGCGATCCGGTCCCCCGAGCGTGCGTGCGCCCTGGCCAGGGTCCACCCGCACATCTCGCCGTACAGCTGCAGTCCGGGCGGGCCCAGACTCTCGATGGGGACGGAGTACTTCCAGTCACGCAGCTGGCGGACGTAGAAGTCACGCGGTTGGCCGTCCAAGCCGACCTCGGTGTGCTGCCATCCCAGGAAGATGTCGCTCGTGGCCTGCATCAGCCGCTGACCGGCGACGACCCGCTGCCCCTGGTCGGTGTACTCGCTGGCTCCCACGAAGCGGCTGAGCACCGACTCTTCGGCCTCCTTGACCTGGAGGAAGAGTGAGTCGGAGGTGTCTTTCCCCAGGAGCAGGATGATCCAGCAGCGGGTCCCGACGCTGCCCACGCCGACGACCTTCCTGGCCATGTCGGCGAACGCGTACGTCTCCAGCAGGAACCGCCGATCGGTCTCCAGCGTGCGCCGGTACTGCGTGAGCAGTCCCCGTACCTGTGCCTCGAACGCCGCGTAGTCCGTCGTCGATGGCAGGAGATCGTCGAGGGGCACCAGCAGGGGCGGGTCCGAGATGATCCTCGGGCGGCCGTGGACGACCCGGGTCAGCTTCGCCACCTCCTGCATGCTGTCCCTGGTCTGCGCCTTGGCGATGCCCTTGTCCACGAACTTGCGTTGTCGCTTCCTCAGCTGCGAGTCGAACTCCCGTCGTAGGTCGTCCATGTCTGCCCGCGCGTACCAGACGTCCAGATTGCTCATCCCGGAGAAGTCCCGCATCGCGGAGCGGTACCGCGCCACCGCCGCCTTGACGATGCGATGGCGATGCTTGTGAGAGAACCCGTTGTCGCGTGCGGCGATCTCGAGGCTGGTCGCGAGCCGCTTCACATCCCATTCCCACGGCCCAGGCAGCGTCTCGTCGAAGTCGTTGACGTCGAAGACCAGCCGGCGCTCCGCGGAACCGAAGATCCCGAAGTTGGACAGGTGCGCGTCTCCGCACGCCTGAACGCCAAGTCCCGAAACGGGTGTCGTGGCGAGGTCGCTGGCCATGGGCAGCGCCGCCCCCCGGAAGAACGTGAACGGCGACACCATCATGCGACCTCGCCGCACCGGCACCAGCTCCGGGACCCGGGAAGCCGCCTGCTCCTCCAGCAGACCGATCGGATCGGCCCGGTCCCGCCCCGGATCGAACACTGCATGACTCTCCCGGGGCGCCCTGTCCCGCGCAGACCTGCCCAGGGCTGCTCGCTGCGCCGGCGTCAGCTCCGCCAACGAGGTGCTCAGCCGGTAGCGCAAGCTCTGCAGAGGCTTGTGCGCCTCGGTCGCCGTGCTCATCATCGGATCCTTCCCAGTGCACTGGGGTCGGCGCGTGCTCAGATCCCGAGATCGTTTCGGCGCTCCCGTCTCGGGGGATCACCCAGCACGGACGAAGCTCCGTTAGTGAGTCGGTCGGCGGGGCCTCCCACCAGCGCGACGCCCCGGTCGTCCTTGGACGAGCACGACTGGATTGGTGCGCGCGGACGCTGCCCGTCGACCAGCCGCGGTCACAGCCGCCAGGTGCCGGTGCACAGGTCGCACCGGTACTCCCCGATGCTGACTTCCGCCAGGTGCGCGTGCCTCCAGATTCTCCGACCGCTCCAGGCGTCGTCCCGCGAGCGCTTCGGTCCGGTCAGTTCAGCGGTGGTTGTCAGGTGCCGGACACCGCACGCAGTGCCGGTGCTACCGGTGCTGCCGGGCCTGGGCGGACGTCGTCGGCGCGGGTGATCAGGGCGTGCGCCTGGTGTCGTGCCAGCCAGCCGAGGAGCTGGTCGGCGGGCATCGGGCGGGCCAGCCCGTAGCCCTGGTACAGGTCGCAGCCCATCTCGGTGACCAGCGACTTGGCGAGGTCGTTCTCGACACCCTCGGCAACGACCCGAAGGCCGAGGTCGTGGGCGAGGTTGACGGTCGCGCGCACGATGGTCGAGTCCGCGGCGTCCTTCTCGACCCGGAACACGAATGACTGGTCGATCTTGACCTCGTGGACCGGGAGCCGGTCCAGGTAGGCCAGGGAGGAGTGCCCGGTGCCGAAGTCGTCGACCGAGAGCCGCACCCCACGAGCCTCCAGCGCGCACAGCACGACGAGACTCCGGTCGAAGTCACGCATCGCGTCGCTCTCGGTGATCTCGATGACCAGGGCTCCCGGTGCGGTGCCCGTGGCGGACAGCTCGGCGTCGACGACCTCGACCAGGGCGAGGTCGGCGATGTCGGCAGGAGTGACGTTCACCGAGACATCGAGGTCGTGGCCTGCCGCGGCCCAGCGGGCGCGGTCGCGCAGGGCCTGTCCCAGGATGCTGTCGGTGAGTGAGCGGAGCAGGCCCGTGCGGTGTGCGACGGCGATGATCTCCGGTGGCGGCACGTACCCGAACTGGGGGTGGTCCCAGCGCAGCAGAGCCTCGAAGCCGGTGACCTGGCCGGTCCCGGTGGCCGCCTGGGGTTGGTACCAGAGCTCCAGCGTCCTCTCGCGGACCGCCACCTTGAGGTCGGCGGCGAGCGCGAGGCGTCGGGCGGTGGAGTGGCCGTCCTCGACCCGGTAGGCCTGGACGCCGCAGCGGGACGCCTTGGCGGCGTACATGGCGACGTCGGCCTGGGCGAGCACGTCCTCGCTCGAGCGCGAGGTGCCGTAGAACTCGGTGACCCCGATGCTGGCCGAGCTGGTCAGCTCCACTCCGAGCAGCGGTACGGGAGCGCACAGCACCTCGTGCAGAGCCCGTGCGTGGACGACCGCGGTCTCGGTGTCCATCCCCGGCAGGAGCACGGCGAACTCGTCTCCGCCCAGACGCGCCACCATCGCGCTAGGGGCCTCCGCGCCGGTGCCGATGAGGCGTTCCCCGGTCACCGTCAGCAGCCGGTCGCCGGCGGTGTGACCCAACGTGTCGTTGACGTCCTTGAAGTCGTCGAGGTCCAGCAACAGCACGGCCGCGGTCTCGCCGCGGAGCATGGCGGCCTCCACGGCGTCGGTGAAGGCGCGCCGGTTCGGAAGCCCGGTCAACGGGTCGTGCATGGCCTCGTGCGCGCGTTCGTCGGCCACGTGCCGCAGCCGGTCCACGACCCGCGCCTTGTCCAGCGCGACGGCCGCGTGGGCGGCGAGGGTCTCGAAGACGCGGAGGTCCTCGACGCTGAACGTCTCCTCCTCGAACGTCCGGTCGGTGACCAGCAGTACCGCCTCCACGCCCTCGGCGGGTCGCAGCGCCACCGCCACGCCGTCGCGGGGGGCGCCGGAGCCTGCGTCGGCGGCCGTCGTCTTCCCGGCCCGGCCGGACTCGTGCTTGAGCAGCACCGACTCCCCACCCACGGCGGCGGACCACCAGGTGTCGGCGCTGACCGCGCGCACGTCGTCGGTGACGACACTGCCGGCCTGCCAGGTGATCCGCCGGCCGGGCTCCTCAGCGGTGGGCAGCAGGACGAGCTGGGCGGTGGTTGCGTGCAGCAGCTCGGCGGCCTCGGACAAGATGTTGGTGACGGCCTGTTCCAGGTCGGAGGTGTGTCCGGTGGACCCGACGAACTGGTAGAGCTGCTGTAGACGGGTGTAGCCGCGCGCCAGCCGGATGTGGACCCGATAGCCGAGCACCAGCAGGACCACCAGGGCCCCGAGCAGCGGCAGCGCCATCGGGCGGGCCACCACCAAGGTGACCACCAGCAAGGCGACGCAGGTGTTCACCAACGCGGCCGGGATTCCGGTGCGGACGGCCTCCCTCAGCACCTCGGAGTCGAAGTGCGAGTCGGTCAGGCTGATCGCCGCGGTGACCGCGGCGGCAGAGATGATGTCGGTGACGAGCACGGCGACCACTGCGGCCAGCCAGGCATGCACACCGATCGGGTCCTCCCCGACCACGAAGATGGCGTGGTAGGTGAGCGACCCGAGGACCGCCTCGAGGGCGAACATCGCGACGTTGAAGCCCAGCTTGAGCCCGCGCAGCTTCGACCACACGAACAGCGCGAGCCCGGCTCCGAGCACGTACGCACTCACGTACTGCTGCGGCGCCAGGAACGTCAGACCGGCCACCGCCGGGATCTCGCGCAGCACGTGGCTGTGCGAGCTGCGCTCGGCCGGCAGGTGGATGACGTGCACCTCCGCCAGGGCGAACAGCGGAAGCAGGATGCACCAGGCCACACCCGGCACCGCGGCGTACGGGTGCGCGATGAAGCCGGGGGCGGCGACCGCGACCGCGGCCGCCGCCATCAGCGCCGCGAGCTGCCACACCCGACGCTCAGGTCGGGCGCGGCCTGCTCGCGTCTGCGAGGCCATCTCTCACTCGGTTCCGGACAGGCTGCGCCAGCTGCGCGCCTGCCACGACTTCTCGCGCCAGCTGCGGGCTGCCCAGCCCCTGTTCCGCCAGCTGCGTGCCTGCCACGAGGCGTCCGACCACGGGTGGGTGGCCCAGTCGAGCCCGCTCCAAGAGGCACCGGTCCACGTGGCCGCGGCCCAGTCGTCCTTGGCCCACGACTTTCCGGCCCACACGCGGCCGTTCCACGCACCGCCGGACCAGGTGTCCCGCTTCGCCGAGGCCGCTGCCCACGCCGTGCTGTTCCACGGCGAGCCGAGCGCGTCGACCTCACCGGACAGCACGTCCCCGTTGGCAGGGTCGATCACGTGCTCGCCGCCGCGGGAGGCCTCCAGGGACCCGGTGCCCGTGCCGTCCGGCAGGCCCGCACCGGCGCTGGCCGAGGGCACTTTCGCCATCAGTGCGGCGGCCACGTCGGTGACACCGGCGCCCATGGCCGGGTCCGGGTGCGCCACCAGCGGGTCGGCGGTCGAGATCAACAACGCCTTGACCTGGTCCGGGGTCAGACCGGGACGGGCCTGCAGCAGCAGTGCGATCTCGCCGGAGGCGACCGCGGTGGCCTGCGAGGTGCCGGACCCGCGGAAGAACCGGCCGGACACGTCCCCGGTGACCAGACCCTCTGGGTGCTCGGTGTCGACGTAGGAGCCGGGCACCCGCAGCGAGACTACCGACTTGCCCGGTGCCAGGACGTCGGGGCGGCGGGTGGCGTTGCCGCCGTTGGTGAAGGCCGCCACCACGTCGTCCGACTGGTCCGAGGTGCCTTCGTTGTCCACGGCACCGACCGCGAGAATGTGCGGGTCGACGGCCGGCATCAGCAGCGAGGCAGCGTCCAGCCCGTCGTTGCCGGCCGCGGTCACCACGACCAGCCCGGCGTTCCAGGCGTTCTCGACCGCGCGTGCCAGCGGGTCGACCTGCCACGGCTGGACCGAGGCGGTGCCGTAGGCCAGGTTGACCACCCGCACGTTCATGCCGTGGTCCTTGCGGTGCTCGGTGACCCAGTCCAGGGCGGCGATCACCTGGGACACGTCCGCGCCACCGTCGGCGGCACCGACCTTCATGTTCAGCAGCTGCGCGTCCGGCGCGACACCGGCGAACCCGGTCGCGTCCGGGTGCTTGGGATCGAAGCCGTCGTCATGGCCGGCGATGATGCCGGCCATGTGGGTGCCGTGCCCGTAGCCGTCCACGTACCGCGTGCCGGTGCTCTGCCCGTCGAAAGACAGGTCGGGGCCGTTCACGACCTTGTCGTTGCCGTCCAAGCCGGCGACCGGCGCGATCCCGGTGTCGATCACCGCGACCGTCACGTCCTTCCCCGTCAGCCCCTTCGCCCAGGCCGCCTGAGCTCCGGACCCGGACGTGACCGCCCACAGCGACCCCTGGTCCCGATCCGCACCCCAGACACCGGCAGCGTCCAACGCGCTCGCGGCCTCGCTCGCGCTGAGGTCACCCCACGCAGTGCCACCGATGCCGGCATCGGTGTGCCCCTTCGACTTCTTGACCGGCTTCGGCTTCGCCACCTTGACCGGCTCCACCTTGACCGGCTTGGGCGGCGGCGGTGTGGCCGCGTCCGCCGGTCCCCCGACGCTCACCCCCAGTGCCGCACACGCCAGCGCAGCGACCGACGCCCGGCTCTTCCACGTGATGCTTCTCCCAGCCTGAGACAGGCCCCCCAGTTGGCTCATGCCCCGAGGATGCGACACGTGGACCCTGTATCGCCACAATTGTCCGTTTTCTTTGCCAAGAAAATGACCGTGGGTGACTGCTCGCCGGTTGGCCACCGCACCTCGCCGTGTAGACGGCTCATGGACCGGCCCCACGGTCGGACCACCGCGCGCGGCCGTGGAGTCAGGCGAGCTGCCGTCGGGCGCTGGCCCGGCGGGTCAGTCGAGGGCCTCGGCCGGCTCGGTGGCGAGCAGGTCCGCCAAGGAGTCGTAGAGGTCGAAGACCCGGGTCAGACCCGTGGTCTTCAGCATCCGCCGCAGCATGCTGCTCGGCCCTACCAGCCGCAACGAACCACCAACAGAGTTCACCTTCTTCAACCCGCCGACCAGGACGCCCAGTCCGGACGAGTCCATGAACGTCACGTCGGTCAGGTCCACCACGATCCGTAGATCCCCGGCCGCCAGACACTCGCTCAGGGCATCGCGCAGACCCCCGACCGTGTACACATCGACCTCGCCGGCCGGCGCGAGAACCCTCAGACCACGCTCGGTGTGCTGCCTGACCACCATCGGCTGCCCTTCCTTCCCACTCACGCACTCCGCGGGACCTCGCGCCCGCAGTCGCCAAGCAGTCCACCGCCCGACCCCACACCCGGAGTGCGGGGGTCGGGCCCGTCACCCTTTTCCCTTCCACCAATCGGGTAAACCGCCGACGCGGCGTCCCCGGCGATGGTGCGCCTACTCGCCTGCCGGGGGCTCGATTGACGCTTCGTCCTCCTTGCACCGACCGGACGCCTGGTTGATCACACAGTCGTTGTAGATCTGCATGTTGGACGGCGAGCAGGAGAGCCGAGGCAGCCGGCTGTACCACGGGCATCGAAGTTCGAATGCATAGCGCGTGGTGGCGGTGGCACCGTTCTTGTTCTTTCTGTACACAGTCGCGATGTACCACTCCCCCCTCGTCGACTTATAGTTCGCCACGTCGCTCACTGCCATTTCGTCGAACTGCGAAAAATAGCGGCTGTACTCGTCCCACGCGAGCGGGCCGCTCGACAGACCGCTCTCTTTGTAGGAATCCGACAACCGCTTCCAGGTGCGCTCCGGCTGAAACGGAGCGCTGCTGTAGTAGGCGCCCAAGAAGGCGCGCGCCTTTCCGATATCGGTTGATTCGACGGGAGAAAAGGTCCCGAACGCAGCGATCAAAACGCTGGCGGCAGCAACGAGAAATGTGAGTACTTTACCCGTGCTTGCCCACCGGGACTTCACCTCGGGCAACGCATTCGAATGGCCACAGTGCGCGCACACAAAGTGTTCCTGGCCGGCCATCTGCTCATCGAAACTGCTCGATTGCGTCCAGGCAACCGATGGTGACTCTCGACCATCTACCTGTCTAGGCCACTGTCGGCCGGCAGCGGTCGGGGGGTTCCGCTAAACACCTCTCCAAGGCCACCACGGTCCGCCCGGATCCGCCCCTCATGCATTTCGCGCGATGACCGCCCATCGAGGAGTAGGGCAAGACGAAAGGCGCGGGTTGCATTACCCAGCCGGCGGTTGGCGTGCGTTGCCGACATCCGCTGGTCCGCGTACGCCTACGACTACTGTCGGCGCATGAGCGTCGAGAGGGAACCCGTGGCCTTCGAGGTGTACGAGGCCGGCGTCTACCTGCACGGCACGAAGGCGGATCTCGCTGTCGGCGAGATGCTGGTGCCCGGCCGCGAGTCGAACTTCGAGGAGGGCCGGGTGATGAACTACGTCTACTTCACCGCGACCCTCGACGCCGCGACCTGGGGCGCCGAGCTCGCTGCGGGTGCGGGCCGCGGTCGTATCTACCTCGTCGAGCCGAGCGGCGAGTTCGAGGACGATCCCAACGTCACGAACAAGAGGTTCCCGGGGAATCCCACGCAATCCTTCCGCACCCGCGAGCCGCTGCGGGTCGTCGGCGAGCTCGTCGACTGGGTCGGTCACTCCCCGGAGAAGCTGCGAGCCATGCGGGACGGACTTGACGCGATGAGGCGGCAGGGCGCAGCGCAGATCGAGGACTGAGCGACGACGAGACGGCCTTGCTCAACCGAGCTCGCGCCGGGGTCGACCCCGGAATCGTTCACACGCACCAGCGGAGCGTCTCAGCGGTGAAGTCCGCCAAAGGGTGGACGCCCTCCAGATCGGGTCTCTGCTGCAGCAGCGCGGACAGGTCGCGCGCCCTTGCAGCCTCCCGGCGCTGCCGCGCCGCATGGTCCTGACTGCTCGCCGGAGGGCTCGTGGACACGGCCGTGGGTTCGCAGCGTGACGACCGGTTGTGGACCACCGTCATGACGCAGGTCTGCCCTTCTCGCCCGGTCCGACCGGCCGGTCCCCCTGCAGGGTGATGCGTCGCATGACCCGGGTCTCGGTGTAGTCGCGGTTGGCGTAGTGCAAGGTGCAGCGGTTGTCCCAGATGCCCACGTCGCCGGCCTGCCAGCGGTGCCGGACGGTGTGCTCCGGCTTGGTGAGGTGGGCGTAGAGCAGGTCCAGGATCGCGCGGCTCTCGGCATCGGAGACCCCCACGACGTGGGAGGTGAAGCCGGGGTTCACGAACAGGCCCTTGCGCCCGGTCTCGGGGTGCACGCGGACGACCGGGTGCTCGACCGGCGACAGCCCGGTGACCTGCCGGCCGTCCCACACGTTGCCCTGGCCGCCGCGCCGCCGCAGGTACGCGCCCCACTCGCGGTCCCCGTCGTGCACGGCAGTGAGCCCGTCGACCAGGTCGCGCACCGGTGCGGACAACGACTCGTAGGCGAGCTGGCTGTCGACCCAGCTGGTGTCCCCGCCGTACGACGGGAGGCGGACCGCCCGCAGGATGGAGCCGAGCGGCGGTCGCTCCATGAAGGTCACGTCGGTGTGCCAGACGTCGGAGAAGGAGAACTCCGGGTCGGCGCTGTCGATGTTGTAGATCTCCGGGTGCTCGACCTCGGTGCTGGTCGCGACCGGGTGCCCGGCGGTCACGTCCCCGAGCCGATGGCCGAGGTCGACCTGGGCCGCGTCGTCGAGGTCCTGCCCGCGGAAGAAGATCACCTTGTGCTCGACCAGCGCCGCCCGCACGGCGGCGACCTGCTGGTCGTCGAGCGTCCGCAGGTCGAGGCCGATCACCTCGGCCCCGAAGGACGGGCCGAGCCTGTCGAGGGTCAGCGTCGTGGGCCGGCTCGGGGACTGGGTCATCAGGACTCTCCTTCGTGGTGGGGGTCAGCGGCGCGTGGGGTCGATGCTGCGGTGGAAGAGCCGGAGCAGGGAGTCGAAGACGATCCCGACGATCGAGATCGTGACGATCCCGCTCAGCACGAGTGGGGTCTGCAGGTTCACCCCGGCGTTGTTGATCAGGTAGCCGAGACCGGCGGTGGCCGCGATCAGCTCGACCGCGACGATGCTGGTCCAGGCTCCGCCCATGGCCAGGCGCATGCCCGTGATGATCGCCGGCAGCGCGCTGCGCAGGCGAACGGTGACGAGGGTCCAGAACGGCGTGGCGCCGAGGCTCCGGGCCGCCTGCTCGAGCTCCTTCGGCACCGCGTCGAGCGCCGAGACGGTGGCGATGATCATGATCGGCACGACGCCGACCAGGATCAGCAGGAACTTCGAGGTCTCGCCGATGCCGAACCACACGATGAACAGCGGGATGAAGGCCAGCGGGGGCAGCGGGCGGGTGATCTCGATGAGCGGGTCTACCAGGTGCCGAAGCAGCGGCACGGAGACCATCAAGCCGCCGACGGCCACCCCGATCAGCACCCCGACGCCCCAGCCGACCGCGATCCGGCCCACGCTGACCAGCGCGTGCTGCCACAGTGTGTTGCCGACCACGGCCGGGTAGCGGGTGCTCATGTACTCCCAGAAGGTCCTCGCGGTCTCCTGGACGGTCGGCAGAAGCACCGCGTCGTCCTTGAGGTAGGCCAGCGCCTCCCACAGCAGCAGGGCCAGCACGATGCCGGCGGCGCCGTACAGGAGGCGCGAGGGCGACGCCGTACGACGGGCGCCGGGCAGCGTGAGCTCGGCAGGCTCCCCGGTGGCACGCGAGGTGGGCACGGTCTGGCTGCTCATGCGTGGCTCTCTTCCAGCGCCTCGCGCACCTGGCGCTTGAGGTGGACGAACTCGAGGGTGTCGGTCAGCTCGAGCTCCCGCGGACGTGGCAGGTCGATGTCGAAGACGGCCCGGGTGCGTCCCGGCGTACCGGACATGACGCAGATCCGGTCGCCGAGCAGGACCGCCTCCTCCACGTCGTGAGTGACGAAGACGACCGTCATCCGGTCGCGCTCCCACAGGTGGAGCAGGAACTTCTGCATCGCGACCCGAGTGATCGCGTCGAGCGCGCCGAACGGCTCGTCCATCAGCAGCACCCGTGGCTGGTTGACCAGCACTCGTGCGAACGCCGCCCGGTGGCGCATGCCGCCGGAGAGCTCGTGCGGGTAGGCGTCCTGGGACCGGCCGAGCCCGACCGTGTCGAGCAGGCCGACCGCGCGACGCCGTACGTCGTCGCCGCGCTCGTGACGGGCCCGCGGTCCGTAGAGGACGTTGTCGAGCGTCGTGAGCCAGGGGAACAACATCGGCGTCTGGAACAGCACCCCGCGCTCCGGACCCGGCCCCTTGACCGGCACGCCGTCGACCGCGAGCTCGCCGCTGTCGGGCTCCGAGAACCCGGCCAGCAGGTTCAGCAACGTGGACTTGCCGCAGCCCGACGGGCCGAGCAGGCAGAGGAACTCACCGGGCCGGACGTCGAGGTCGAAGCCGTCGAGCGCCAGCCTCTCGCGGGCCTTGCGCGACCGGCCGGCGAACGACTTGCGAACGTTGCGGACCGAGACGGCGCCTTGCTCCGTGGCGATCGCGGTCACTTGTCGCACCCGTCCTTCAGCGCCTTGGCGGCGTAGCTGCCGTCGACGTGCGAGGTGATCTGGGCCGAGGTGGGGGCCGTCTTGGTGCGTCCCTGGTCGACCAAGAACTGACCGGTGAGCGCGTAGGCCTTCTCCAGCTCGCCGCCCTTGGCGAGCAGGGCGGTCTGGTCGGAGGCGGAGACGAACGGGATCACCTTGGTGGCGGCGAGCGCCTCGTCCGGCTTGGCCCCGACGATCTTCGCAGCAGTGGTGATGTAGGTGTCGGCGTCCGGGCCCGTGGCGACGGTCTGGGCCTTCATCACCTGGCAGACCACCTGCTGGACGACCTCGGGGTTCTGCTTCGCGAAGTCGTCGGTCACCCCCAGCACGTTGATCGACGGGTAGCCGAGCTTGGCGATCTCCTCCGCGGTCACCACCTGACGCCCGCCGGCGTTGTCCTTCAGGTCGATCGCCTGGGCAATCTCGACGTACCCGGCGTCGATCCTCTTGGCCTTGTACGCCGCGGCGATTGCAGCCTCGCTCGGGAAGCCGACGACCTTCGCCGTGTCCTCGAGGCCCTGGGACTTGAGCCAGCCTCGGATCTCGAAGTCCTCCGAGGAGCCCTGCAGCGCGCCGATCGTCTTCCCGGCCAGGTCGGCGTTCGTCTTGACCGACGCCGGGACGACGAGCTGGGCCGCGTCGTAGTAGAGGCCGTAGATCACTTTCAGCTTGGTGTCGGTACTGATCGCGCCCACGACCGGCGGGTTCCCGACCCCTGCCACGAACGGGAACGCGCCACCGCGCAGCTCGGCCAGGCCGGCAACGCCTGAGTCAATCGGGGTGAGCTTGATCGTGGCGTCGACCTTGTCGGCCAGGCTGGGATTCCCGGCCACCAGGACCTCGGGTCCGATGGTCGCGCTCTGGAAGTAGCCGATGCCGATCTCGGTGTCCCCACCGCTGGCGGAGCTTGCGGAGCTGGTCGAGCTGCACGCGGCGAGCAGGACGAGTGCGGAGCTCGTGACGAGTGAGGCGAGCAGGGGCTTGGTGCGCATGGTTCTCCTTGGGCGGCGGATCGGGGTCGGACAGGTCCCGCCGTCCCGAGCGGCTGGGTCGATTTACCGTGGAAGGCTAAACCCTATTGACTTACAAGACATTGAGGGACACGTCTCGTTATTCGGACTCCCGGGGGCCGGAGGTGGCCACGCGAGCGAGCCATGACCTGGAGCGTGTTCTGCACCAGTACTACCCCGAGGACGAGTGCGTTCCGCGCCACCGTGCCCCAGACTGAAGCGCCCGCCTGTCGTCACACAAAGAGGGGCTGCCGTGCTTGCCACGAGCGACGTGATCGCATTCGCGCCCACCACCGACTTGGCCAGGGCACGGTCCTTCTACGAAACCGCTCTCGGACTTTCCGTCGTTGACGAGAACGCCTACGCGGTCGTGTTCGACGCTCACGGCACGATGCTGCGCGTCACCGCCGTGGCAGAGGTAGCTCACCCCGGCTACACGGTGCTCGGCTGGCAGGTGACTGGCATGAACGAGGTCGTCAGCGGGCTCGAATCCCTCGGCGTCGTGTTCGCCCGATACGAAGGGATGGAGCAGGACGCCCATGGCGTGTGGACGACTCCGAACGGCGATCGCGTCGCATGGTTCACCGATCCCGACGGAAACGTCCTGTCCCTCACCGAGTTCAGGTAGACCTCCAACTCTGCCGCGATCCGGTCGTCCCTGAGGTGCGCGTGGTAGCCCGTACGTAGCCGGCCCCTCGCGCGCCCAATGCCCGCGAGCGGTTCGCCGCCCGTTCATTCTCGGTACCTCCCGCGGTCGAACAACCCTCCTAGCCTCGGCCGGGTCCTAGCGGGAGGAACCCCAATGAAACGGACCCCGGCCGCTCGGGCGCGCGGGATCAGCAAGTACTACGGCAACCTCGTCGCTCTGGACGGCGTCGACCTCGATGTCGAACCGGGGCAGGTCCATGGGCTGGTCGGTCCCAACGGCGCGGGTAAGACGACGCTGCTGGGTCTCCTCCTCGGCGTGGCGACAGCGGACGCGGGCACACTCGAGATTCTCGGCCGGCCGGTGGGACGCCCGCTCGCGATCGCCGACGGAGTCGCCGGCTTCGTCGACGGCCCCGGCCTCTACCCGTCGCTGACTGCCCGACAGAACCTGACCGCGGTCGCCTCGCTCCGCGGCATCCGCTCCGGACGTCCTCACCACGTCGACACCGCCCTCGAGCAGGCCGGGCTGACCGACGTCGCCGACGTGCGCGTGCGCGGCTACTCGCTGGGGATGCGTCAGCGGTTGGGCCTGGCGGCAGCACTGCTCACCCGCCCACACCTGCTCATCCTCGATGAACCCTCGAACGGGCTCGACCCCGACGGCACGCGCCACGTCCATCGGCTCATCAACGAGCTCACGGACGCCGGCGTGGCGGTCGTCCTCTCCAGCCACCGGATGGACGACCTGGCCTCGCTGTGCGCCGAGGTGACGATCCTCGTGACGGGACGAGTCGTCTTCGCGGGCCCGGTCGAGAAGCTGGCTGCGGAGAGCGGTGAGCTGGACTACAGGCTCCAGACCTCCGACCCGGTCCGAGCCCGCGCGATCGCCGCAAGCACGCCGCACATCCGCCTGCACGGACCCGCCCGGGATCGGCCACACTCCGAGGCGCTCGTGCTCAGCGGCCCGGTGCGATCGGTGGACGTCCTGGTGGCCCGGCTCGCCGACGCCGGTGTCGCCCTCCGCGGGCTGGCCCCGGTGATCACCCCGCTCGAGGCCGCGTTCCTCGCCCTCACCGGCGGCCAGGCCGACCCTGACGGTGCGGCATGACCACCACCGCGGTGCCGACCGACGCGCTGGACCGGGCGGCGCCGCTGCTTGCCGGCTGCCGGTTCGAGCTCACCAAGCTGCTCACCCAGTGGCGGATCCGCCTCATCCTGCTGGCCTGCCTGGTCGCACCCGGCTGCTTCGTCGCGGTCATCGGCTCGCAGTCGTCGCTGCCGACGGACACGGTCTTCGGTCGCGCGATGCACGCCACCGGCTGGGCCGGACCGCTGGTGGTCCTTGCGTTCGCGTGCAGCTGGGGCCTGCCCTTGCTGACCTCGCTGGTCGGCGGCGACGTCTTCGCGGTCGAGGACCGGCTCGGCACCTGGCGGCACCTCCTCGTCGCGGTCAGGTCCCCGCGCAGGATCTTCCTTGCCAAGGCGGTCGCCAGCCTCACCGTCATCGTGCTCTTGATGACCGCCCTGTGCGCCTCGGGCGTCGCCGGCGGACTACTCGCGGTCGGGAGCCACCCGCTCACCGGGCTCGACGGCCACACCCTCGCGTCCGCCGAGGCGGCTCGAGTGGTCCTGGTCGCCTGGGTGTGCGTGCTGCCGCCCACGCTCGCGTTCGCCGCCGTCGGCCTGCTCGGCTCGGTCGTGCTCGGTCGCTCGCCGATGGGGTTGCTGGTGCCTGCCCTGCTCGCCCTGGCGATGAACCTCGTGCTGCTGCTGCCGGTCCCGGTCGCCGTCCGGCTCGCGCTGCCGAGCAACGCCTTCCTCGCCTGGCGCGGCCTGTTCACCGAGCCCGCACGGACCGGGCCGCTGCTCATCGGCATCGCCGTCAGCCTCGCCTGGGCCGCGGTCGCGACCGCTCTGGCGTACCTGCTGTTCGTGCGCCGTGACTTCACCGACCTCGCCTACGACGGCGCCGGCCGGCGAGCCCTGGTCACGGCGGTGCTCCCGCTGGCCGCGCTCGTCGCGGTCACCGCCCTCGTCGTCGCCGCTGCCACCTCGGGCGCCGGGTCGGGTATCGGCCGGCACAAGCTCGAGGCCGCCCTGACGACCGCCTACGCCCACCTCTACCGGCTGCAGACCGAGCAGCTGCACCGGCCCGCGGTGACCGAGGCCGACCTGCACGCCAGCGCCGCCTGCGACAAGGGCGGAGACCGGGTGGCCGATCGCGGTCCCGGCAACGACTGGCGGTGCGTCGTGTCCTGGCGGCTGCCCGGCTCGACCGCCGAGGGCTCCGCGATCTACCAGCTCGACGTGACCGCGGAGGGGCGGTACGTCGCGGACGGAGACGGACCGAAGGAGGTGAACGGCTTCTTCTCGGTGCGCACCCCGTCCGGCGACGCACCCAACCCGCTGTGGCAGTTCGACGGCTACGTCGACCTGCTCTGATCCCGATCGTCTCCTGAAGGGAACCACCCACCATGCACGCTGTACGTCAGCGCAGACAAGTGACCGGCGTCCGTCCCGGGCTCCTCGCACAACCCAGGCTGAGGCTCGTCCTCGCCGGCACCGCGGCCCTCGCGGTCGTCGGCAGCGGGGCCGCCTACGGCACAACCACGATCTTCGGCGAGAACGTGGTCGGGCAGGAGTACGCCAACGGCCTGCAGATCTCCTCCGACCAGATCCTCAAGCCGCTCGGTGAGCGGCTGATGACGCCGTACGGCAAGTTCATGGGCAGCACGGTCAGCCCGGACGGCCGCTTCCTGGTGACCACCTCCAACGACCGCTCGGTGTCGCTCCAGGTCTTCGACCTCTCGACCTACCGGCTCATCTGGCGAGCCGGCACCGCCTCGGGCGTCAACCTCCGGCTCACCGACAACACCGTCGGCCAGGAGGGACCGGCGTACTCGCCGGACGGCGCGTACCTGTTCATGCCGAACGCCACCGGCATCAGCCGGTTCCCGGTGAACCCCGACGGCACCCTGGCGGCCCCGACCAAGTTCTCCCTCCCGACCGTCGACGGCAAGCGGGCCCTGACCGGCGGCCTGACGTTCTCCGCCGACGGCAACACCCTGTACGCCGCCGTCAACGGCCAGAACACGGTCGTCGCGATCGACCCGGCCACAGGCCTCACCACGCGCAGCTGGAACGTCGGCATCGCCCCCCGCCAGGTGAAGCTCGTCGGCGACAAGCTGTACGTCACCAACGAGGGCGGTCGACCCGCGACGGCCGGTGAGGCCACCCAGGACTCCTACGGCACCGCGGTGCCCGCCGACCCCACCTTGGGCACCTCCACCCACGGCACGCTCAGCGTCATCGACCCGACCGCCGCGGGCGGTGCCGTCGGCACGATCAAGGTGGGCCTGCACCCGACCGCGATGTACACCAGAGGCACGGTGCTGTACGTCGCCAACACCAACGACGACACCGTCTCGGTCGTGGACACGATCCGGGACCGCGTCGTGCAGACCGTCGCGACCCAGCCGTGGCGCGGGTCGAAGGTCGGCTACGAACCGACCGGCATGACGGTGCAGGGCGGCCGACTGCTGGTCAGTCTCGGCCGCGCCAACGCGATCGCCGTCTACAAGCTCGGGAAGGGCCCGCTCGACCCGGTCAGCTACGTCGGGCTGGTGCCCACCGACTACTACCCCGAGGACGTCTTCACCGTCGGCGGCGGGACCGTGGTCGCGAACCGCCGCGGTATCGACGCGCGCGGACAGAAGATCACGTCCAACCAGGGGTACGGCACCACACCGGCAACGGCGTACGGCACGCACGGCACCACCGCCTCGCTGACCCGGTTCACGCTCCCCAGTGACGGGACCATCCGCGACACGTACACCCCGCAGGTGTTCGCCCAGAACGGCTGGGGTGACGCGGACACCGACGTGAAGCACGCCAGCGGTGGCCGGGCTGTCCCGGCGGTGCCAGTCCCGCGGCGGATCGGCGATCCCTCGACCATCAAGCACGTCTTCCTGGTGGTCAAGGAGAACCGGACCTACGACCAGGTGTACGGCGACATGCCCGAGGGAAACGGCGACGCGACCCTCGCGCAGTTCGGCCAGCAGACGACGCCCAACCAGCACGCGCTGGCCCGCCAGTTCGGCCTGTACGACAACACCTACGACGTCGGCACCAACTCCGCGGAGGGCCACAACTGGCTGATGCAGGGCGACAACCCGGAGTACACCGAGTCCAGCGCCGGCGAGTACACCCGCTCCTACGACACCGAGGAGGACGTCCTGGGTCACCAACGCTCCGGCTTCCTCTGGACCGCGATCCAGGCGGCGAACCGGACGGCCCGCAACTACGGCGAGTTCGAGTACACCGAAGGCAAGCCGTCGGGCTCCTGGCAGCAGTACTACTGCGCGGTGAAGAGCGTGGAGAGCGGCGGTGACCCCGCCCAGCTCACCACCCCGGAGCTGAAGGGCAACTACGGGTCGGTCATCCCCTCGCTGAACGCGATCACCGACCCGCTCGCCCCGCCGTTCGACCTGTCGATCCCGGACGTGTACCGCTCCCAGATCTGGAAGCATGACTTCCAGCGGAACGGTCCGGCCGACTTCCAGATGCTGTGGCTCTCGAGCGACCACACCGGCGGCCCCTCGACCCCCCGTGCCGCCGTGGCCGACGGCGACCTCGCGGTGGGCAACGTGGTCGACACCATCTCGCACAGCAAGTACTGGAAGAACTCCGCGATCTTCGTGGTCGAGGACGACAGCCAGGCCGGTGTCGACCACGTCGACGGCCACCGGGCACCCATCCAGGTGATCAGCCCCTGGGCGGCCCACGGCAAGACGATCTCGACGTACTACTCGCAGATCTCGATGGTCCGCACCATCGAGCAGATCCTCGGCGCGGAGCCGCTGAACCAGAAGGTCGCCGCAGCGACCCCGATGTTCGACGCGTTCCGGTCCAGGGCGGACAACACACCCTTCACCAGGGTGCCCAACCAGATCCCGCTGACCGAGAACGTCAACCCCGCTCCCCTCTGTGGACCGGACTCGCCGGCGGGCGCGCCGGCGGCCCCCACCGTGGGGGCAGCAGACGCTCCGACCGCGAAGGCCTGGGGCACCTGGGCCCAGAAGCAACACTTCACCGGCCGCCAGGCCAAGGCCGACTACGCCCACCCCGAGCTGATGAACCGCTACACGTGGTACCAGACGCACAACTGGAAGACGCCCTACCCCGGCGACCCGAAGGTGTACCTCCCCGAGCAGGTGCCGGGCGGTTACATCCCGTCACCGGAGACCGACTGACACCGGCCACGCGCGCCGTAGTGGGACGGCGGCGCCAGGACGGTTCCTGGACCGAAGACGGCGCTGACGAGTGGGGTGTGGCTGGGCTGCTGATCCCCCGTGACCGCGCGTGAACGGGCTATCGGAGCCAGCGGTGGTGCGAGGGCCGACCGACGGTGGTGGCCCGTCGGGCGATCTCGGCGCGCAGTGCGGCAGGGGTCGATGCCTCACGTCCTTGCAGCCGCCAGAGCAGCGGCTCGTCCCCTCCGTCCAGGAACGCCTGCTCGCCGGCCTCGAACAGCACCCGCTGCGTGAGCAGGCAGTCCTCGTGCTCGACCAGGACGGTCTGCTCCTCGTCGGCGCGGTGGTCGGCGGCGTCCGTCCAGGGCGGGAGATCGGTGAACCTCTCCATGCGCCGGACGAACGCGTCGTACTCCGGGCTGTCGAGGTAGGCGAGCGACGCGTGCATGCTCGCGCGGTAGTGATCCTGCAGATGCACGGCGACCCGGGTCCGCGTCCGGGAGCCGTCGCGGTCCGGGCCCTCGTCCTGGAGCAGGGCGTCGATGCGACTTCGTACGCTCTCGGCGTCACGAGACTCGCTGACCGCCGCCGCGGTGCCCCTCAGCTCCCGCACGAGACGCACCGTAGCGACTCCAGGTGAACAACGGCAACCTGCGCGCAGATGAACATTCGGAGTTACCCGCCCGTACGCGGGACCGGTCCTGGTCGAGCGGGAGGCGGTGGCCCGGCTGGTCCCGCAGAGGAACCGGCGGTCACGGGCTCCCGTCTGACCCGGTGCTCACTGCAGGGCGGCGAGCAGCTCTGCTTTCGACTTCCGCGACAGGCCGGGGATCCCCCGACGACGGGCTTCCGCGCGCAGCTCGGCAACGGTCCAGGTGCCGTCGGGGCCCTTCGCACCGGGCGCGGCATCCACCGAGGCCACCTGCCCCGGGCGTGCTGAAGCCACCTCGATCGGGGCCGGAGGGACCTCGACACGAGACGCCGCCTCCGCGCTGACAGTCGCCTTCCTCTCCTTCTTCAGGCGCTTCTCCGCCAGCTTGAGTCGAGCCTGGAGGTCGGCGGTGACGGCCTCCGCCTTGACCGCGCGCTTCTTCCACTTGTCGCGCTTCGACTCCGCGCTCGCCAGCCGGGACCGGAGCATCTTGACCTCTGCCTTGTCAGGCTTGGCCGAGCTCGACTTGACCTTCTTCGTCGCCATGGGTCTCCTCCGTCGGGAAGGCACCAGGATGCACCATCGAGCAGCAGACCACACCGTGCTGCCACTCGTCGGCCGAGGGGCTCGCTGAAGTTCTCGTGAACCGCAGCAGAGCGGGGGACAAACCTCCGGTGAACGACGAACACAGCGCCACGGTCGTATTCCCCGCGACCCCGGCGTCTGATGCACTTGATGGGAGAGCCCGCGGCGGTTCGAACGTCGTACCTGGCCGTGGAGGGCCCGGGCTGCGGATGCCCCGGCCCAACTGAGCGACGACCTCCGGGAGGTGCTGTGACCGGGCCCAAGCGGATCCAGCTGTCTCGGACGAAGGGATGGCGGAGACCGGAGAGCGCGGTCGTGGTCGCCCGGCCGGGCCGGTGGGGCAACCCGTTCGAGATCGGCACCCGGGTCGCCGCCTACCTCGACCACCGACCAGGCGAGGATCCGCTCTGGCGGTGGGGCGACCTCGGGCAGTACGACGGCGACCACCGCCTGACCCGCGCCGAGTCCGTGGCGGCGTTCCGCGCGTGGGTCAACCGCTCGATCGGGCCGTCCGGCTTCCACCGGTCCTACGAGGCCAAGCTCGAGCTCGCCGGGCGCGACCTCGCCTGCTGGTGCCCCCTCGACGAGCCCTGCCACGCGGACGTGCTGCTGGCGATCGCCAACGACGGTCCGCACGCACCAGTCACTCAGCCCAGCGCGCCGGTGCGCCACCCGTCCTGAGCCGCCTTGGCAGCGGGCTGGTTCCAGTCCTCGTAGTCGGCCGTGCCGGCCGGGCCGCAGGGCGTCTGCGGCTACGACGACTGGATCAGCCACCCGTCGTACGCTCCTGGCAGAGAGTCACCCGGTTACCGGAGGCACCTGCTGAATGTGCGCTCCGGGTCCTGCGACAGCGTGCGAACAGCCGCCCAGGCGTTCCGCTACTGCACAGGGAGCGTGACCGGGTCCGGTGAGCTGAACCCGTCGGTGGCCTTGACCTGGAACGCCACCTCCTTGGTCCCGCTCGGCAGCGGTGTCGTGAAGCGGACCGCGGCGGTCGACTCCTCCTTCAGCTTGAACGGCACGGTCCCGAGGTTGGTGTTCCCCGCCCTCGCGGTGATGGTGCCGGCGCAGCCCTGGCTGCCGGTGCCGCAGGTGACCTGAGGGCCCACGCGTCCATCCCCGTCCGGGGTGACCGACGGGCTGGAGATGGCGAGCACCGAGGGGTAGAACACGCCGGTGGCCGTGTTGCTGGTGGCCGGGTCGAAGCAGCCGTCGAACTCGAAGACCGGGTTGGTGACCTCTCGCCCGTGCTGGTCGGTCAGGTTCAGGAAGCCGGTGAGCTTGCTGGGGCCGGCGGCGGTGTAGCAGTCGTTGCTGTGCACGTTGAGCTCGAACTTGCCGTAGCCCTCCGAGGGCATCGGGACGTTCGGGTCGGTCCAGCTCATCAAGCAGATCCAGTCGCCGCCCGGTCCGACGTCGGCGACGTCGGGGCCGTGCTTGTCACACATGGCTTTGGCGTGCAGGTTCTTGGGCGTGACGCCGGTGCGGCCGAGCAGGTGCGCCTGCTGGACGTACAGGTTGGAGAACACGCCGGGCAGGTTCCGTTCGAGGCGGGCTCGGGTGACGGTGCTCCCGCCGCTGCCGGCGGCTGCGACCGCGGCGACGCCGCCGAGGACTGCGACAGCGAGTACGGCGGCCAGGATGGTGGTCAGGGTGCGGCGCATGGGGTCAGCCTCCAGTGATGTCGCGACGACGGAGCAGGGCGAAGGCCGCGGTCAGCGACACGAGGCTCCACAGGGCACAGACCAGCACGCCTTCGACGAGCGGTCCGGTGAAGCCGGGGGTGGTGAACAGGCCGTGCCAGGACTCGAACGAGGTCGTGAGCAGCAGCGGGCGGATGGCCTCGATGCCGCCGAGGGAACCGACGAGCTGCATCACCATGCCGAGGACGACCGGGGTGGCGATGCCGACCGCCGGGTTGCGGGACCAGACCGACAACAAGATGGCCAGGCAGGTGAACGCGAGCATGGCGGGAAGCGTGGCGGCCCAGGCGCCGGCCACGAGCCGGAGGGCGGTCCCGGAGCCGATGGTCTGCCCGGACAGCCCGGTGAGTGGCTGGTGGCCGACGATGAGCAGGCTCGAGACGATGGTGGACGCGGCCAGGAGCACCAGCACGAGTACGGCGAACCCGCACGCGGTGAGCGTCTTGGCCCAGAAGAGCCGGCCCCGGCTGGTGGAGCGCGTCAGGACGGTCTTCCAGGTGCCGTGCTGGTCCTCGCTGGCGAACACGTCCCCGGCGACGATGGCCGTCAGCAACGGCAGCACCCACTGCGCCGCGAACCCGAGGACGAGCAGCGCGAGCGCGTACCCGTTGTCGGTCGCGAACCGGCCGAACAGGGTGTCCTTGGGCGGCCGGGACTGCCCGTGGATGACGAACACCACGGGGATGGGCCCGAGGACGGCGCCGAGCAGGACGGCCTTGGCGCGGTGCTGGGCGCGCAGCTTGCGGGTCTCCCACCGCAGCGCGGCACCCAGCCCCGGTCGGCGGCGCACCTGGCGGGCAAGGTCTTCACGGGTCAGCGGAGCTGACGGCGGCGTCGCTTGGGTGGTGGTCATCGAACGGCCCCTTCGAGGCTGGTGCTGCCGGTGGCGGCGGCTCGGTGCGCGGTGTCGTCGGTGAGCATGAAGAAGAGCGCCTCCAGGGGCGTCTCGGTCGGGGTGTAGGCGAGCAGATCGATCTCGGCACGGAGCAGGGCGGCGAGGTAGTTCGACACGTCGTGTTGTGGACCGGTCACCGCCAGCGCGTCGTCGGGTCCCCGCCGCACGCTCACCACCGGGTGGGTCGCGGCGAGAGCGAGCGCTCGGTCGTCGTCGGTGGTGCTGACCAGGTGTCCGGGGAGCGGCGCCATCGCTCGCAGGTCCGCGATGGTGCCGTGGAAGGCGACGGTGCCCTTCCGCATGATGGTGACGTTGTCGCAGATCTCCTCGACCTCGTCCATGTGGTGCGAGCTCAACAGCACGGTCAGGCCGCTCGCCGCGAGGCGCTTCACCAGGGCACGCATGTCCCGGATGCCGGCCGGGTCGAGCCCGTTCGCGGGCTCGTCCAGGACCAGGAGGCGCGGTTCGCGCAGCAGGCTCGCGGCGACGCCGAGTCGTTGGCGCATGCCGTAGGAGTAGCCGCCGACCTTCTGGTCGGCCCGGTCGGCGAGGTCGACGATGTCGAGGACCTCGGTCATCAGCCCGGGTCGCGCGCCGCCGTCGAGCAGGGCGAGCCCTTCCAGGTTCTGCCGACCGGTCAGGTACGGGTAGAACTTCGGCGACTCGATGAACCCGGCGACGCCGTCCAGGACCGCGACCCCGGCGTCCTCCCAGGTCCGACCGAACACGCGGACGGTGCCGGAGTCGGGCTTGATGAGCCCGAACAGCATCCGCAGGAACGTGGTCTTCCCCGCGCCGTTCGGGCCGAGCACGCCGTACACCTCGCCCTGAGCGACCTGGACGGAGATGTTGTCGACCGCCCGCAGCGACCCGAAGGCCTTGCTGACGCCTACCGCCTCGACGGCTAGTTCTTCTGTCATGTCGCGAACGCTAGGGACACAACGTGACAGAAGCATGAATCGGGCAGATCACGCTCCACGGGTCAAGTGGGTCCAACGCCCCGCCCACCGATCGAGGACCCGAGCACTGGCTGCGCCGCTCGTGCCCGTGACCCGATCGCCCGTCAGGCTGAGGGCGGCCTCAGCTGTCGGCGGCCGGGCAGGAGGAGTCTTGAGCAGTGCCGGCTGCGAGGACCGCACGGGCGGCTCTGGGTCCCGATACGCCGCGCAATGGCCCGGCTAGCGTTCGTTGTGCATGCAGAAGATGGGGCGTAACGTCACAGGAACCGAGTCTTCTTCGCTTCCCGCATTCAGCGGCGGCATTCCCGGCGAAGCAACGCGGGAGCGGGCCCAGACCCTGCACGTCTCTCAGGAACCCCTGGAACGAGCCCCCATGCAGACCGGTCCCTACTCTCGTTACCTCGGTGGCGCTGAGGTCCAGCCCCAGCCCCCGCCTCTGAGCATCGAGGTCTCCCATCCGAGCCCCGACGTCCGGGTTGTCACCCCGGTCGGAGACGCCGATCTCTGCACCGTCCCCGGCCTGCAGCAGGCCCTGGACGAGGTGACCGGCTCAGACTGTTCCCACGTCATCGTCGACCTCGACCGACTCACCTTCATGGACGCCAGTTTGCTGCGCCTGCTGGTCGAAGTGCGCACCCGGTTATCCGCGACCGGAGGCACCCTCCACGTCAGGTGCAGCACCGCCCATGGACGACGCATCCTGGCCCTCACCGGACTGGACTACATGCTCGACCAGCGCTCACGAGGTCGGGCTGCCCCGCCCCTTTCAGATCGACCCCACCGTCGATGACTAGGCCTTCGCAGTGAACCAGACGGTCTTGCCGGGTTTCCCGGCCATCACACCCCAACCGGTAGCCAGCCCGTCGACAAGGATGAGCCCGCGCCCGTCGAGGGCGTCGCGATCCACCGCCCGCACGACGGGCCACTCGGGTGACTGATCGTGAACCTCCACCCGGACCGTGCCGTTGCCCCAGGCGACATGCAAGCCCACCGGCCCCGATCCGTGGCGCACCGCGTTCGTCACCAGCTCGCTCACCAGCAAGAGGACAACCTCCACGGACTCGTCCGGCAGGCCGATCAACCTCTGGGCGATCAGCGTCCGAGCCCGGGTCACGGAGCGGGCATCCGACGCCAGGACCCAGTCCGCCCGCGCTTGCTCCATACCTCCGCCTTGGAAAAGTCCCCCAACGCTCATTCACGGCGCCGCCGTCCTACGCCCAGGGGATCGAAACTACCCACTTTCGACCTAGACGGCGACCATGCGTCCATAGCCCGGTCCGCCACACGGGTTCTTCGTACGCCCGATGCTTCGATACCACCCCGGTTCCCCCCGACCTAGGAGAAGACCACCAGCGTGAAGCCCATCCCCGAGACCCAGCAGGCCCTGGCGAAACTTGGCAACGGCGGCGACACCGACGTTGAACGCGTCTTGCTGCGGATGGGCCGGAAGGCGAAGCGGATCGTTCCCGAGTGCGTCGGGCTGAGCCTGGCCCTCTTGCAGGACGGGATCACGTTGACGCTCGTCGCGAGCAGCGATGAGGTCGCCGTTCTGGACGCCATCCAGTACCTCGACGGCGGCCCGTGCGTGCAGGCAGCCCACGAGAACCAGACCCTGGACGTGAACGCCGACGACCTCCTCTCCGAAGACAGATGGATGATGTACGCACAGGCCAGCGCAGCGCACGGGATTGCGAGCAGCCTCAGCCTGCCTCTTTTGCACGACGGACGCATGGTCGGGTCGATCAACCTCTACGCCTCGACCCCCGACGCGTTCGAGGGACACCACGACGCCCTTGCCGAGGAGCTGGGATCCTCAGCCGCATCGGCGGTCGCCAACGCAGACCTGTCGTTCGCCACCCGGATGGAGGCCGTCGAGGCACCGCGACGGATCGCCGATCAAGACGACGTCCACATTGCCGTGGGCATCCTCTCGGCCAATCAAGGCGTGGACATCGGCACAGCCCGGGAGCGTCTCCGCCAAGCCGCCGCCAGGGCAGGCATCACCGAGCACCAAGCAGCCCGTGCGGTACGTGGACTCCTGACCCCTGAGCCCGACGCGCCCCCGGCGTGAGCCGGGTACACCTCCGGATAGTGCCGCGCTGCGTGCTCGTGCCGAGCACGGGTCGACCCGACGTACGCGGTGCCTTCTATCGGTTCGATCTCGTCGAGGTTGCGGTCGCTCCACGCCGGCTCGGCGCTGCGGATCACTCCGGGATCGGACGGTCGGAGTACCAGCCCAGTCCGAAACACGTAGGCGAGCCAGCGACACATCGGCCCCTTCCTCCTCGTAAGTTGCTGATGTCGCAGGCGACCGGCCCCGAGGCCTGGTCGCCGCGTAGAAGGCGACGACGGCAGTGGCGGCTGGAGCGACGTCGGGGCAGGGTGGCTGAGCCCTGGAGTCACGGCGTACCCGACCGAACCTCGGAGGTAGTGGATCTGGGCGGTCGAAGTGGCAGACCCGACGAGATCCGGTCCATCGACGTTCCTTCGCGTTCGATCGCAGGCTACGACGTGGAGTTATCGCATCGGTTCACGCAGGATGAACGCCAGATGTCAGGTCCTGGTTCGGGGCGTCCAACACGACGCCCGAACCAACGACGCCCAGACCACGAAGACCCGACCTCTTGACAGAGGGCACCAGCCCACAAGCACCCTCGTGGGCGTAGGCGCAGTCCAGGAAGCGCCACCGACCGTCGGTTGCGGGGCCGCTACTTGCGTCGGGCTGCGACAACCGCGACGTCGTCGTCCCGCGATGGGTCCCGGACCTTCTCCACCATGCTCGCGAGCGCTGCGGTCAGGTCAGCGCCCTTCATACCCATCACCGCCTGAAGGAGACGCTCCTGCCCCTGGGTGATGTCCTCGTCGCGACGCTCGATGAGACCGTCGGTGAACGCGACCACGGTGTCCCCGCCACGGAAAGGGACCGTGGACTGGTGCCGGTCCTGGAAGGCGACGCCGAGAGGAGCGCCATCGGCGATCGGGAGCTGCTCGACGCTCCGGTCGGCACGCAGCAGGAGCGGCGGCGGGTGCCCGGCGTTCGCCACGACGAGTTCGTCACGACCGGGGTCGGCAAGTGCGTAGACCAGCGTGACGAGCTGGTCGGTCGGGTACCGCTCGTACATCAGGTCCAGCTTCGCTACGACGACCTCGGGTGTCGGGTCGATCGCCGCGTAAGCGCGCACGGCCGCGCGCATCTGCGCCATCGCCGCCGCTGCGGCGACACCGCGGCCCATCACATCCCCGACGAACATCACCACCCGGCTGTCCTCGAGCGGGAGGACGTCGTAGAAGTCGCCGCCGACCTCAGTCCGCCCTGAGGGGCTGTAGAAGTGTGCGATGTCCCAGTCAGGCAGTTCGGGCAACGCCTCTGGGAGGACCGCGTGCTGCAACTGCACCGCCGCGGCGGCCGTCTGGCTGTACAGCTCGGCGTTGTCGATGGCCACCGCCGCCCGCTTCGCCAGATCCTCGGCCAATGCCACGTCGTCCATGCTGTACCGCCGGTCGGCCTGCGCAGCGACCCACGTGAGGACGCCAAGGACCCGTCCGCGCACCACCAGCGGGACCGTCAAGGCACTGCGCAACTGCAGGTCACGCGCGATTGCCAGGTGTTCGTCGTCGACGGCGCCGGCCACCAGCATGTCGTCGGTGATGTCCGCGATGAGCTCGCTGCGTCCCGTGCGCATCACCTGCCAGGCACCGTTGGGCGCATCCGGGTCGGCCGGATACCGCTCGGCCAGCTCATGGGCGAGCTGGACCTTGGCCGGGTCCACGTGCGCCACCGCCAGGCGATGCAGGCGTCCGTCGTCCACGAGGTCGATGGCGCTCCAATCCGCGAACGTGGGCACCGCCAGCCAGGCCACGCTGGTCAACGTGGCCTCGTAGTCCAGGCTGCTGGCCAAAACGGTGGCCGCGTCGGCCAGGAACGCCAGTTTCGCGCTCTGGATGGCGGCAATCTCCTGCGCCGCGATCCTGTCGAGCGCCTGAGCACAGGTGTCGGCCAGGATGTCGAGGAACTCCAGCTCCGCGGAGTCCAGCTCGCGCTCCTCGGAGAAAGCCAGTCCCACGGCGCCCAGGGAGCGGGTGCCGTTGTGTAGCGGCAGCACGACGATGGACCTGCTCCCCCGACCGGCCAGGTCCAGAGCCGGGTACCGGTCGTTGATCGCTTGTGCGCCGGTGAGGATGAGACGTTCCCCGGTTCGGATGGCATCGGTGGTGGGTGTGAGTTCGGTGGCCGGATAGTTCGTCCACGCGTCGACATCGCCGGGGCGCCCGCCGCTCAGCCCGACCATTCGCACGCTCCTGCCGTCGTCGGAGAGCAGGGTCAGTACCGCGAGCGGCGCGCCGACAGCATCCGCGCCGTGGGTGACGACGGTCTTCGACACGGCCTCCACGCTGTTGGCCATCACCAGGGCGCTGGTCACCCGCGCCAGCCGTGTCAACCGGTCCTGCAGCAGTCCCCCCCCGATCCTGGTCCGCGCATGGCTGCGCCGGACGGTTCTCGGGGGAGGTCATCGTGTCATCATGCCAGCGCCCGGCCAGAAGGCGACGCAAAACACCCAAGAGCCGCGCCTCGGTGGACGGACGACCAGTCACCTCGACAGCACAGCTCGGTAACCAGACCCCACGTCAGCCCGAAGTCGGCGCGCTGACGGGACGCTCTGCGGTGGTGCCGCTCAGCGGGGTTTCACCGGCGTGACCGCTGGTAGAGGAGCCGCTCGATGTCGCGGTGCCGGTGCCCGTGCCCGCGCTGGCCGCCCCCCCATCGCCACGGCGGCGCCGCCTCCGAACCCGGCAAGCAGTAGTGCTCCGGCCGCAAGACGTCAGTAGGCGATGCCGATGTGCGCGCGGTGGTGGGCCGCCCTCTGGATCTCGTCGACGACCGCGATCGCGAAGTCGGCTCCGGAGATGGTCGACCCGCCGTCGGCGTCGAAGAGAGCGACCTCATCCCCGACGCGGTAGCGCCCCGTGCGCTCACCTGGAGCGAAGGCGCCGTACCCCGCCGCCGGGCTGATGAACACCCAATCGAGGTTCTCGGGTGCCCTCTCGGCCAGCATGACGCGCGTCGCCTCACCCTCGAGCGCCTCCGCCCGGAACTCCTCGGCGATCTCGCCCTCCACGAAGCGCGGTGCGCCCGGGGCGGGGCGCAGCGAGCTGAACCCGCCGATCTGCAGGTAGCGCGCGCCGACCTCCGCGGAGAGTCCAACGAGCTGGGCGTACGCGTCGACCAGCTGGCCGGCCGTGTCCCCCCGCGGCGACAGCGCCGCCACGACCACATCGGCGCCCGGGATCACCTTCGGGGCCACGTCCTGGACGGGGCCCAGCTCGTAGCGGACGCCCGGCACCCGCTCAGAGGGTTCCGACCGACTGATCGAGATGACGGCGTGGCCGCGTGCGGCGGCCTCACCAACGATGTTTCCCCCCGGTGTATCCGGTCCCTCCGACGACGACGATCGTGGCCATGCTCCGGCTCCTTACAACGAGTTGGTCGTGCGTTCAACGATGCGTGCGCGCCAGACCTTCCCAGTTACCAGAAGGCGACGCGGCGGGAGACCAGGTCCGGCGGGCGCGGGCGAAAATGGCCGGATGGACGAGGGACGGGCTCAGGGGCCGCTGCCGGTGCTGCTCGGCGGCGGCGTCCTGCTGCGCTGGGTGGGTAGGTCCCGGGGACGCGAGCCGGAGGCGGTCCGCGCGACGACGGCCCGGGTGTGGACGCCGGGGACGACCTCCGCCTGCGCAGACCGGCGCAGACCATCCGAACCAGGTGTGCGGCCCGGTCAGCGGCCCTTCGTTGGTCAGGGACACGGCACGGGGTCCAGATGCTGCATCCGGGGCCAGCGCAGCATGTGTGGTCGCGCACCGGTAGAGCCACGCGGCCGGGCTACGCAGCTGCCGCGACCCGGATGACTCCTCCACGAGCACTCCGGGCCGCGGCGCAGCCCCCGTCGGGTGCCCGCACTCGGAGTATGGCGGCGGGCACCCGGAGAGCGACGGCTGCGTAAGCGCCGCTCATGGTGACAGCTGCCCGATCAGACCCCACCACGTGCCCTCTCGGGCGTCTGCCAGACGAACGGTGGCAGCGACTCGTCAAGAGTTCCTGGGTCCTCGGCCCTCGTCGTCCGCTCGTCGAGCTGGGTCCGTCGCCAGGACGCGTCAAGCGGCACCCGGCGCTGACTCTGCGCGGCCCGATGCGTTCGCCGCCGCAGCCTCGTTATCGGCGGCCTACCCACTTCTTGACAGAGGGCGCCAGCCCACAAGCACACTGGTGGGCGTGGGCGTAGTCCATGAACTGCACGCGATCGGCGGTGTCACATGGGTGCCAAAGCGGTTTCGACGATGAGCACGTACTTCCGGGTCTGTGACGGAGTGCGTGTCAGGTTCGCGGACAACGGGTCACACTCCGCGCTCACCATGCTCCTGCTGGCGCCGTGGCCGGAGAGCCTGTGGGCCTTCCGGCGCATCTGGGATCGCGTGGCGGAGGTGGGGCGGGTGGTGGCCATCGACATGCCAGGTTTCGGCCACTCGGATGGTCGCCCGGAGTTGATCGCCCCGGACGGCTCCGGAGCGTTCCTGGCCCGGTTGATCGAGGAATGGGGCCTGGGAGCCCCGCACGTCGTCGGCCCGGACGTGGGCACGGCCGCGGCACTGTTCCTGGCCGCGCAGGCTCCGGAGCGAGTCACCAGCCTGACCGTCGGCGGCGGCGCGGTCCGCTTCCCGATCGAGGCGGGCGGCGCGCTGAAGGAGATCATCGAAGCGCCGACCCTGGACGACGTGCGCGCGCTCGACTCCCGGAAGCACATCGGCTCCGCCGTCGAGCCCGTGGCACCGAGCACCAGCGAACCGGAGGTCCACGAGGACTATGTCAGCGCCTACGACCTCGGTCGTTTCGCAGAGTCGGCGCGGTTCGTGCGGACCTACCCGGAGCAGAACCCCGTGCTCCACGGTCTGCTGCCCTCCATCAACACGCCGACCCAGATCGTGGCCGGCCGGCACGACGAGCTTGTGCCGTGGTCGAACAGCGACTACCTGGACGAGCTCCTTCCCCACAGCGCGATGCATCCGCTTGAGGCCGGCCACTTCGCGTGGGAGGAGGCAGCCGAGGAATACGGCAGGTTGGTCACCGACTGGGTCGCCGGCGGGTACCTACGCGTCCCGGGCTAGGCAGTCCCTGGCCCTGCGGTGGTGTTTCTCGGCCTCGGCCCTGAGGGTGTCGGGGAAGTGGAAGGTGCTCACGAGCGTGGCCCCGGACGACTGCCGCACGGTCTCCGTTGGGGCGCCGGCCTCGTGCATCACCGTGGACCCGCGCCACGGGCCCCCCTTGCCTGAGGCCAAGTAGAACCCGGAGCTGGATTCCTCAGTGCACAAGGACGCACGTCTCATCGCCCTGACCGGGCGGGCGGCCGAGCCGGTGCGCCCTGTGCCGGGACGGCCGGGGCCGGCGGCCGCCGCGACATGCGCAGCACCCCGATGACGGCGCCGATGAGCCACAGCGCGAAAGCCACGGACGCGATGCCCCCGCTCCAGTAGCCGAACAGGCACAGCAGCACGACGACGTAGGACACCCAGACGGCCCACGTCGGCAGGGCGCGCGCTTGCTGGCCGATCCGTGTGGTCACGGCGACCAGAACCGCCCCGCCGATCAGCCCGGTGAGCCCGGTCATGGCTCCCGCGATACCGAGCGCGCGAGCGGTGTCCGGGTTGGGGGTGAACTCGTCCGACAGCGCCGCGACCGCGCTAGACACGTCAAGTGACACCGCGGTGATCATCAACCCGCCGAGCAGCGCAGCTGCGGGCACGGTCGCGTGCGCGAGCGGGTCGCCGCCGGACAGCTGGTCCAGCACCTGACGCAGCCCCGTGGCAAACCAGAGCAGCAGCCCGACACCCACCGCGAGTACGGGGACCCCGATGCCGGCGGCGACCTGCCGCCCGCCGTCGTTGAGCCTCTCGAGGATGGAGGCGTCCGACATGCTTGCCGCGTCTACGCCGACCAAATAGGTCAGCGTCAGCCCGATCACAGACAGCGCGAGTGAAGCCGCGCCCGCCCATCCCGCACGCCGGAGAGCTCGTGACTCGTCCATGGCGCCTCCCTTGCCGCCCGCCTCCCTTGTCGCGCCCACGGCTGGGCCGGGTCACTGGGAACGCCAAGCTCTGGGACGCGGCGCCAAGTATGACCAGTCCGAGTGTGCTCCCGCGCCGCGACGCCGGCAACGGACCGCGGCGGACCTCTTGCCCTGCGTGCTCGGCGAGCGCGGTGCCGCAGGGCCGCATCGACGCCTCGTGCTGCTCCACGTGGCTGTGCCCCTGATACCGCTGCTCTCCATATTTCGCAGGCTACCGCCCCTCGTGGACGCCCGTGGAGCTCTCCATCCTGCTGGGGAAAGCGTGCGGATCTGCCGCTGTCCGCGCGCTCATGCAGATGAGCGGACGTGCAGCACTCCGGGCGGCGCAGGTTCCATCCTCGGGGGGCTCGCGGAATGTCCAGCGCATCGCTGACCTTGGGGTGCGCCTGGCCTACAGCAAGCCGGACATGCCCTTGCCGCGCCCGAGTTCTTCCGGTCGCGCAGTTCCGCCCCGTCGCCGTTGCAGCACCGAGGCCCAGCCGATGAACAGCCCAAGTACGACGACGACCACCGCGACAGCAATCATGGGAACTCTTTTGAGTGGGTGAGACCCACCCTCCTCCTGGTACCAGCCGACTCGATATAGCCCGCACGCACTGATCGCTGCGGCCGTCAGCGACGGACGACGTGCACGCAGTCACCGGCCGCGGTGACGAGCAGGGTGGCTTCGGAGCCGCGGTACACCCAGCGGTAGCAGCGGTCCTCGGGCAGGGCCTTCAGCTTGGTGGTGAGGTATCCGTCCCGGTTGCTGCGGACCGTCCGGATGTTGTTGTACGTGCCGGACAGGGTCCGTCGCTGCAGGACGACCGGTTCGCCGCCGAAGGGGACGTACTTGTCGATCCGGGCGCCGGTCGAGAGCCGGTCGGCGCCATCGCCTGCCGGGTCAGCCGGCCCTTGACGGTCACGGTCGCACCGCGGCGCACCGGCTCGGGGGAGACGTTCGTCGTGAGTCGGGAGCCGCGGAACAACGAGAAGACGGACTTCTCCGTGAACGGCGCACCCTTGGTGGTGGTGGAGGTGGCGCCCACCATGTAGGTGTTGTACGGGGTCGCGACGATGTCCCACGGTCCGGCACACGCACTCGTGGTCGCCGGGGTGCCGTAGTCGTCGTTGGCCTCGAATGACCAGGGCTTGCTCAGCGGGTGGTCGTAGACGTCCGGCTGACCGGTCGCGACCGGACCAGGGCCGGAGCCGATGTAGTCAGAAGACGTGCTGACCGCGCAGGCCCGCGCCTTCTCACCGACCTGACCGCTGCGACGGAACCGGAGCTGCAAGTAGCTCGACGAGCGCGGAAAAGGTGGTTGCGGTGGCGATGAGCGCCACTCCCGCTGCTACTGCACGCCGAGTCGTGCGAACCATCGTGGTCCCCCGTTCTGTCCGAAAAGAACGGAACGTCCGGCTCCTCGGCGTGTCCAGGATGCGGGTGATGCCGCACGGGAGATACCGCCCCGGAGTGGGCGGCGCGATGGGAGGAGTCTTCAACACCGGCCGAAGCCAGGTCATCCGTATCGGGTGAGGCGTCCCCGGGGCCTCGCGCCGGAGGATGGAGGACGGCTCGGTGTTCGAGGAGGATCAGGCGTGTTCTACACCATCGTGTTCGCGGGTCTGGCGGTCCTGCTCGTCATCGCAGTGATGGTCCAGAAGTCGCGTAGGAAGTAGACGAGGACAGCCGCAGCACGTGGTCGTGTGACGCGGCGACCTGGGTCCTCGCCGGTGTGGCTCCGACGGTCACAGCTCGCGCGCCCCTCGGGACGGGCGCATGTAGGGTCCGGCTCGTGCTGTCCACGATCCTTGTCGAGTATCCGTGGATCACGACGGTTGCTCTCGTGGTACTGGTCGTTCTCGGTCCCTTGGTCGGAGCCTGGCTGGTTCCGAACGTGCCAATGACGCGTGTGCTGCTCACCGTGTCAATCGGCGCGGTTGCTCTGCTCACCCTGGTTCCCACGAGCCGCGACCTCGCGGTCGGCTGCGCGACGGAATGGGACCTGCCTACCCTCGGCGCCGTTGAGCTGATGGCAAACCTGACCTTGTTCGCCCCGATCGTCCTGCTGGCCGGCGTCTTGACCCGACGGCCACTCGTGGCCCTGGTCGTCGCGAGCGGCGCTTCCGCGGTTGTCGAGGCGGTTCAGGCGTTCGCCACCGTGCTCGGAAGGAGCTGCTCGACCAACGACTGGCTCTCCAACACGCTCGGTTCGCTGCTCGGGGCTGGGTTGGCCGCAGCTGCCCTGCGCCTCGCCGACCCGCTGACCTCAGTTGGTCAGGAGGGAGCCCCCAGTGGCCGGATCGGGTCATGACCAGATCCCCTACACCGCGGCCAGCTTGGGCCATTGCGTCCTCCGACCACTGGCCAGAACACTGATGTCGCGGGGGCAGAATCCCTGTACTGCGTCAGGTCACGAGCGCCAGCGCACGTACGTGGGGTGTGCCTCGCCTCGAGATCCCGCCGAGCCGCGAGGAGGCCGGCATGCAGCCGCGACCGAGCAGATGGATTCGTGCAGGTCTCGTGTGTCTGCCCAGCTACGGCTTGTTGACGTTCTGGACGACGCTTGACCCGCAGCCGGACCCGAGCAGGCGGTACGCCGCCTGGGCCCGGTATGTGACCACCGACCAGTACGTGCTCACGCACGTGGTGGGAAGCGGACTCGGCACCATCCTCGGCATCTTCGGTGTGTTCGCGCTCGCTGCTCACCTCGCCTCGACCCACGCCAGGAACATCAGCCTGCTGGCCATGGTCATCACGGTGCTCGGCCAGACCCTCTTCCTGATGGTCATCGGGATCTCGGCCGTCGCCGCCCCGCTGGAGGGACAGGCCTACCGCGCCGGCATCTACGCACTGCGCGACCTACCAAGCACGACAGCCTCAGTGGCTCAAGGCCTCATCGGGTTGCTGGTGATCACGCTCAGCTTCCTCGGCAACAGCCTGCTCGGCGTGGCCATCTGGCGGTCCAGGATCCTTCCCCGGTGGACCGCGGCTGTCTGGACGGTGGCGGCCGTGCTGATGTATCCACTCGGTCTCGTCGTCGCCGCCGCGATGACCGGCAGCACGCCGCGCACCGTCCTGGTGGGCGCGTTGCTCGTCACGGCCAGCGGAGGATGGATCGCCTGGTGCGTTCAGCAGGGCTCCTCCCCGGCGGGTCGGACTCCCCGCTTGGACCCGGCCATCGTGGACCTCGCCGCAGGGTCGAGCCGCAGGGGAACCGGCCGATGAGCGCCCCCACACCCCCGCAGCACTCACCGACCGAACGTCACGCCCCCGTCGCCCGCTGGATCATCGAGCACCCGGTCAGCGCATTCCTGGTCGGTGCCTACGGGCTGGGAATCCCCCTGCTGACGGTTCGGACCGTGACTTCGTTCGCGACCACCGCCCTCGGTTACGCATTCACGTACGTGGCGCTGCTGGGGTCGGCGCTGGTGGTCACCTGGGTGATCGGCGGACGCGCCGGCATCGGCCGGTTCCTGGCGCGGTTCCTGCAGTGGCGGTTCGGCCTGCGTAGGTGGGCATTCATCCTGCTGGCACTCCCGGTACTCACCGGCGCCATCGCAGCAGTCACCGGCACGTGGCAGCTGCCCGCAGGAGGATGGGCCGCGCTGATCTCCGGATACCTGTTGCAGACGTTCCTCTACGGTGCGCTGGAAGTGAACCTGGCCGAGGAAGGCGCCTGGGCCGGCCACGTGCAGACCTGTCTCGCAGCCCGACACGGGCTGCTGAAGGGAGCGATGCTGACTGCACCGCTGTTCGTGATCATGCACCTGCCGCTGCAGTTCGCGCCGGGATGGACGTGGGGCAGCGTTGCCGTCGGGCTGATCGCGCTGGCAGTCATCGCACCCTTCTTCAGGTACCTGATCGGCGAGACCCTCGAGGCCACGGGCGGTAGCCTCCTCGCGGCCGGCGTCCTCCATGCTGCCTTCAACGCCTCGGGTGAGCTCGGCTTCCCCGGCGACTGGCAGTTCCTCGTTGCCCTCGTCCTCCTCACGCCGGCCCTTGCAGGACTCCGCAGGCACCGACGTCGGCGCACCCACGCAGGGTCGCAACGCTCCGACGACGCCTTGACCCATCCGGCGTCCTTGACCGAACCCGACTAACCCCGCACGTTGGCCGCGATCAGGACACCCGCCGTACGGTGAGGCATGCGGATCAGCGAGACGAGCGATGTGTGGTGGAAGACGGCGGTCATCTACTGCCTCGACGTCGAGACGTTCATGGATTGGAACGACGACGGGGTCGGCGACTTCCAGGGGGCTGCGGAGCGCCTCGACTACCTCGCCGAGCTCGGGGTCACCTGCCTGTGGCTGATGCCGTTCTACCCGACGGCGGACCGCGACGACGGCTACGACATCACCGACTACTACGGCGTCGACCCGCGGTTCGGGACGGCCGGCGACTTCGTGGAGCTGGTGCACACCGCTCGTGACCGCGGCATGCGGGTGATCGTCGACCTGGTCGTGAACCACACCTCGGACCGGCACCCCTGGTTCAAGGCCTCCAGGTCGAGCACCACCTCGCCGTACCGCGACTTCTACGTGTGGCGCGACGACGAGCCGCCTGACACCACGAAGGAGGTCGTCTTCCCGGACCAGGAGACGAGCATCTGGGAGTACGACGAGAAGTCGGCGCAGTGGTACCTGCACCGCTTCTACCGCTGCCAGCCGGACCTGAACATCACCAACCCCCAGGTGCGCGACGAGATCGTGAAGGTCCTCGGCTACTGGCTCGAGCTCGGCATCTCCGGCTTCCGCGTGGACGCCGTCCCGTTCATGCTCCAGACCGACGGCGTCGACGCGGCCGAGCTCGAGCGGTTCCCCGACCCGCACGAGTACCTCCGCTCGTTGCGGTCCTTCGTCGGGCGTCGTACGGGCGATGGCATCCTGCTCGGCGAGGTCAACCTGCCGCACAAGGACCAGAAGACCTTCTTCGGCGGCCGGGACGGCGACGAGCTCACGATGCAGTTCGACTTCATCGGCATGCAGAACACCTACCTCGCGCTCGCGCGTCAGGATGCGAGACCTCTCGTGCGCGCCTTGCAGAAGCGGCCGGCGACCTCGCGGCAGTCGCAGTGGGCGACGTTCCTGCGCAACCACGACGAGCTGACCCTCGACAAGCTGTCGGACGCCGAGCGGCAGGAGGTCTTCGCCGCCTTCGGACCGGACCCGGCCATGCAGCTCTACGGACGCGGGCTGCGGCGCCGGCTCCCGACCATGCTCGAAGGGGACCCGCGACGCATCCGGATGGCCTACAGCCTCATGTTCTCGCTTCCCGGCACCCCGGTGCTCTTCTACGGCGAGGAGATCGGGATGGGCGAGAACCTCGACGTCGAGGGTCGGCTCGCCGTGCGCACCCCGATGCAGTGGAGCGACCAGCCCAACGGCGGGTTCTCCGGTGCCCGGAGCTCGCGACTCCCCCGCCCCATGGTGGATGGCGCCTTCGGTCCCGAGCACGTCAACGTCGCCCAGCAACGCACCGACCCCTCGTCGCTGCTGGAATTCATCGCCCTGCTGATCCGCCGCTACCGTGAGTCCCCGGAGCTCGGGTGGGCCGACTTCAAGGTCCTCGACCAGCCGCACCGCCACGTGCTCGCGCATGAGTCGGCATGGGACGACCGTCGCATCGTCGCCGTGCACAACCTCAGCCCCGAGAGCTGCATCGTGCCCCTGCACCTCGAGGGCTGCGACCGCTCCGCCCATCTCATCGACCTGCTCCAGTCGACCCAGGACACCTCCATCGACGACGCAGGACGGTGCGAGGTGGCGCTGGACGGCTACGGCTACCGCTGGCTGCGACTCGGCTCGCACACCAGCAAGCGACTGGCCTAGGACGGGGCGTCCCAGGTCGACGAGGGGTCACGTCGGCAAAGCCCGCCGGGGCGCCGCCGAGCGTAGGTCAGCACGAGCCGGCGAGCAGCCATGCGGCGATCCGGTCGCCCACCACCATCGTGGTCAGGTTGGTGTTGGCGGACGGCAAGACGGGCATCACGGAGGCGTCGGCGACCCAGACGCCCTGCACGCCGTGCACCGCTCCGGTCGCGTCGACGACGGCGCCCTCGGCCGGACGCGGGCCCATCGCGCAGGTGCCGACCGGGTGGTGGTAGCTGCCGACCCGGGACCGGATCGACGCGGCCAGGCTGTCCTCGTCGTCGGCGACCGCCGGCCCCGGGGTGAGCTCCTCGCCCGCGACGAGGTCCGCGAGCGGTCGGGTGCCGGCCAGCCTGCGGGCGTGCCGGGTGGCCTCCACCATCCGGGCCAGGTCGTCGGCGGTGCGCAGGTGCGCGACATCGATGCGCGGCGGGTCGGCCGGGTTCGTGGACCGCAGCCGGACGTTGCCTCGCGAGCTGGGCGACAGCAGTCCGGTGACCACCCCGAAGACGCCGCCGGTCGGCGAGCTTGGGTCATCGAAGGGACCCGCGGCGAACAGGTGCAGGTCGGGCGGCCCCTCAGGGGCGGCGGAGCTCGATCGCATGGTCAGCATCGTCTGGAACCGTGGACCGGTGAAGCCGGGCGACGTCGGCAGGTCGACCGCCACCAGCGGATGGTCTGCGAGACCGGTGCCGACGCCGGGCAGGTCCGCCTGAGGTTCGATCCCGTGCTCCGCCAGTTGCACGGCCGGCCCGATCCCGGACCGCATCAGGATCGCCGGACTGCAGTAGGCCCCCGCGGACAGCAGCACCCGGTCCGCCTCGACCAGCTCACCGTCGGCGAGTCGGACCCCGACCGCTTCGGTGCCGGAGAGCTCGACCCGGTCCACCAGCGTCCGGGCCCGGACGGTCAGGTTCGGCCGTCCTCGAGCGGGCGCGAGGTGGGTGAGCGCCGTGCTCATCCGCAGCCCGTCACGCACGTTGCGCGGCAACGGGCCGACCCCGATCGCGCGGGGGGTGGTTGTGGTCGAGCACCAGCGGATGACCGATCGCCCGCGCGCTGTCGACGAAGGCTCGGTGCACGGGTGCGAGCTCGTCGTACGCCGTGCGGCGCACCGGCACCGGGCCGCACCGCCCATGCCAACCGTCATGGTCGTCGGCGTCGTTCTCCAGGTCCCGCAGCCACGGCAGCAGCTCGTCGAACGACCAGCCCGGGTTGCCCGCCGTGACCCAGCGGTCGAAGTCCTGGGGCCAGGCGCGCATCAGGAACGCCCCGTTGGTGGCGGAGCAGCCGCCCATCAACCGCCCCCTGGGCAACGAGGTGACGCGTCCCGCCTCGTCGGGCTCGGAGACGAAGCCCCAGTCGTGGTCCGTGGTCGGGGCCGAGGAGTCCGCCACGTCGGCCGGGAGGTCCTCGAGACCGCCGTAGTCCGGGCCGGCCTCCACGAGCAGCACGTTCAACCGACCCGTGCTGCTGAGCCTGGCCGCGGCCACACAGCCCGCCGACCCACCGCCCACGACCACCACGTCGAACGTCATGACGCCTCCAACACACGACCTCACGCTCAACGTACTCCGGCGCGTGCGCGGGGTGCTGCGGTCACTTCCGGCGAACCTCTCCGACAAGCTGCCCCGACGAGACACCCTGTCCCGCGGAGTGATTGCCGTGCGATGGCAGACGACGTCGGGGCGGCGGCGGCTCCCGGTTCAGCGCAGCAGTGGCTGCCGTGACGGCACCGGGTCCGCGGTGTCAGGCGCCACCGGAGCCGCCGACCTGTGAGCCGAGCCGGGCAACCTCTTGAGGAAGCCTTGTGCGACCAGTACGCCGAGGAGGAGCAGCGCGCCGCCCGTCACCTGGGCTGTGTTCGGCACTTCGCCGCGAAGCGGCCAGGCGCTCGCCGCGGCGACGACCGGCGCCAGCAGCACCCACGGCACGACCGCCGAGGACGGGTTGCGCGCCAGCAGGGTGTTGAAGAGGCCGTACCCCACCAACGAGGCGAGCCCGGCGGTGTAGACCGTGGAGAACGCTGCGTGCCAACCGAAAGCCCGGAACCCGTCACCGACCGCGCCGGGTCCGTCCAGGAGAACGGAGAGCACAAGCAACGGCACGGGGACCACCAGGGCGGACCAGACCGTGAGGGAGAGTCCCCCGCCGGTGAGCCGTGCCGCCCGCGAGACGACGTTTCCGATCGCCCAGGACAGGGCGGCCGCCAGGCAGAGCAGCAACGCCGTCGCCGGCACGTGCCCACCGCGACCGAGACCGACAACCATCAGGCCGACGACACCGACGAGCACGCCGGCGACCTGGCCACCCGAAGGCCGCTCGCGAAGCACCCCCGCCGCGATCAACACGGTGAGCACCACCTGCGCCTGTAGCACCAGGGCCGCCAACCCCGGGGGCATGCCCGCGTGCATGGACGCGTAGAGGAATCCGAACTGGCCCACGCTCATGAAGACCCCGACCGCGACGACGGTCCGCCACGGCGCCTGCGGGCGACGTACGAGCAGACAGGCCGGTACGGCGACCAGCGCGAAGCGGATCGACGCGAACAGCAGCGGTGGCACGTCTCCCATGCCCCAGTCGATGACGACGAAGTTGAAGCCCCAGATGCAGGCGACCAGGGCGGCAAGAAGCGTGTCGCGGCGGCTCATGCAGCTATCGTCGCCGGTGACATTGTGAAGCACCAGCGACTGAGTTTACCGCTGAAGCGGTAGCGTTGCTTCCATGATCGACCTTGACGCCCTCACCTCCCTCCGAGCGGTCGACTCGCACGGTTCGGTGGTCGCAGCCGCGGAGGCGCTCGGGTTCACGCCGAGCGCGGTCTCGCAGCAGATCAAGCGGCTCGAGCGCTCCAGCGGCGTTCCCCTGCTCGAGCGGGTCGGGCGCGGTGTGATGCTGACGCGCCACGGTCGTCACCTCGTCGACCACGGCGGTCGGCTGCTCGCCGAGCTCGAGCAGCTCGAGGCCGGCCTGCACCGCCAGGCCGCGACCGTGGCCGGCGAGGTCCGGCTCACGGCCTTCTCCACGGCGATGCGAGGGCTGGTGGCCGCCAGTGTGCCGGCGGTCCTGGCCGACCACCCGCAGCTCGAGGTGGCGTTGAGCGAGCGGGAGCCGTGGGACACTATCGACCTCGTCGCCCGAGGAGAGTCCGACCTCGGCGTGGTGCACAGCTGGGGCGACGTCCCGCTGGAGATCCCCGACCACCTCGTCGCCACCCGGGTCGCCACCGACCTCGCCGACGTGATCGTGCACCGCGACCACCCGCTCGCCTCCAAGGACCGCGTCACACCGAGGGATCTGGTCGACGAGGGCTGGATCGCCACTCCGGAGGGCAGCATCTGCCGCCAATGGCTCCATCGGATGTACGTCGGCACCGGCCGCGTCCCGCGCATCGCGCACGTCGCGATGGAGTTCGACTCCCACCTCGCCCTCGTGCGCGCCGGACTCGGGATCGCGCTCGTGCCGAGACTGGGTCGAGCATCCCTCACCGCGGACCTGGTCGCCGTACCAGCCACCGACCCGGTGCCGTCCCGCACGGTGCTGGCGCTGCACCGCAGGAGCATGAGCGACTCCCCCGCCGTGCAGGCACTCCTCCAAGCGATCCGCGCCGAGGGGCGACGCTCCGGACCCCACACGTAGACGGCCGTGGCAGACCGGGTTCCGGGACCTCACCGCCGTCTCGCTGCCAGGCATGCGCCCGAGGGGCCGGGGAGGCAGCGCGCCAACGGGCCACCCAGAGGTGACCCGGCCGGGCCGGTGACAACCAGCGACGGGCCCCCTAGCCTCGTGCCGGCCGCGGCGAGTCGCGTCGCGCTCGAAGGGGGAGGTCGAACATGGTCCGTCGCGCAGTCGTGGGGTTGGGGGCGGCGCTCCTGGCGGGGCTCCTGATGGGCGCGGTGGCACGTCTGATGATGCGGCTGGTCTCGCTCGCCAGCGGTCGACCCGCGGAGTTCTCGCTCGGCGGTACGGTCGGCATCCTGCTGGCGTTCGTGGTGCTCATGGTCCCGGGTGCCGTGGTGGCGTCCCTGTGGCATGGCCACGGTCGGTCGTTGCTGCTCGTGGTGGGCACGGGGTTCCTCCTGGTGTCCGGCACCGGCATCGCCGTGGAGGACCTGAGCACCGTGGAGGATCTGTCCGCCGTCCGCTGGCTGGGTGTGGGCGCGGCGGGGCTCGGCGTGTACGCCGCGATCCTTGCCCTGCCCGTGCTGACGTTCCGGATCCTCACCCGCGGTGCGGGCGGCTCTTCCCAGGCCCTGCGCCTCGGGCGCACCAAGCCCGCGGGGTAGGCGTTTCCCGCCGGGCCTGGCCTGGGAGGACGCCTTCGCCCCTTGCCGGCCGTGGACGCCGAGCGTCTACTGGCAGGAACGACGGTCCGCACAGCCGGCGGACCTCCGAGCCAGGGGAGGCGAACATGTCCGACGACGAGTTGAGGACGGCCGTACGCCGATTCTTCGAGGAGGTCTGGAACAAGGGCAACGTCAGCGAGACCGACGCATTCCTCGCCCCGGAGTTCGTCAGCCACAACACCTTCGACGTGCGGATCGTTGGCCCCCGCGAGTACGGCGCGGCGGTCACCGACTACCGGGCGGCCTTCCCGGACCTCCACACCACCCTCGAGGACGTGCTCGTCGACGGCGACCGAGTCGTGGTCCGCGGCACGGACCGAGGAACCCAGCGTGGCGACTTCATGGGGATCCCCGCCTCTGGTCGGGAGGTCACCACCACCTGGATCGAGATCTTCCGCATGGAGAACGGCAAGGCCGCCGAGGGCTGGCTCGAGGCGGACACGGCGACACTCCGCAACCAGCTCGTCGCCGAGCCGAGCTGACCGGCACTCCGGTCTCCTCCCGGTGGTTCACAGACAGTGACCGCCGGAGCCCGCCAGGCAAGCCCGACCCCAGGATCCACGCCAACAGTCGCGTCCAGACGGAACGTACGCAGGCGGGTGGTTTCGCATGGATACGCCGGGTGGGGCGGTCGTCCGATCCGGCCCCCTCACGGCCGGGGCCGGGCTACTGTGGGGCCGATACGGCCGTCGATGCCCAGCCCCCGCACTGACGTTGGCCGTAGCGACGGTGCGTCGAACCCAGGGATGCCCGAGTGCGTAGTCCGTCGCAGAACTCGCCGACCAACCCCGAGCCGACCCAGCGGACCGCCGGGCGGGCCGAGTGCCACCGGGAGCCGCCGCAACCCTGCCCGGAGTATCTCGCCGCGATCCGCGACGCCCGGGCCGCGGTCGCCAGCGCGCGCACCTCAGGTCACTCGAGCTCCCGGACACCGACCGTCGAACAACACAACTTGTTCAGCGCCCTGTCCGCGTACGCACAGTCGATGACGGAACTGGGCCTGCCGGTGCCGCACACCCTTCTCAGGGAACTGCACATGTACCAGGACCTGGTGACGCCGCACGTGGTGTGACCGACGGTGCGCGACCCGGCCACCTTCCTGGTACCGGTGCCCCGTCAAGCCCCGTCGAGCTTCAGCCGACCGGGGACGGCCCGTCGCGATGTTCCGGCCACGCTCGACCAAACGTCGACGTAGAGCCAGACTGATCTCACCAGGAGCAACTACCCCCTCACCAGGAGCGGCGACGATGGCCGACGATCAACCCATCCACCAGCGGATCACTGACCTCGTTGGCCGTGAGCGCGACCTGCGAGCTCGGCTCGCGGCCGGACAGATCTCCGTCGACGAGGAGCGCCACCAGCTCACGAGCATCGAGTCAGAGCTCGACCAGGCCTGGGACCTGCTGCGTCAACGCCAAGCGCACCGCGAGTTCGGCCAGGACCCAGACACCGCGTCGACTCGCGGTGGCCCGACCGTCGAGGGCTACCTCCAGTAGAGGCACCCAGGACCGGTACATCCGCTGCTAGTCCAGCTGCCGGACGACCGAATCTCCGTGATCCAGCCTGGTATGAGGGCACCGTCAGGAATTGGTCCGGAGGGCGTCTCCGGCTCCCTGCCGGTGGACCGGTCTCCAGGGGCGCTGTGCACGGTCGCGGCGACGGGCGCCGCGTCCGCGCGGCGCCCGGGTCACGCCTGCGCGCCCTCCGGGGTGGCGGCCAACGCGTCCCCGCCGGCGTGCTTCGCCCGGTACAAGGCCGCATCTGCGGCTGCATACAGGCTCCGCAGGCTGTCGGCATCGGTGGGGGCATGAGCCCAGCCGACGCTGACCGACACGTCGACGACCTGGCCGTCGCCGACGAGGATCGAGCCGGCTCGAACGTCCTCCATGATCGCTTCACCCCGGCGGCGAGCCGTCGACGCGGAACATCCCGGCAGCAGGACCGCGATCTCGTCGCCGCCCATGCGGCACACCACGTCGCCCTTACGGGACCCTGCTCGCAGCAGCTCGGCCAGTTGCACCAGCACTTGGTCACCAGCTGGGTGGCCGTAGACGTCGTTGACGCGTTTGAACTTGTCGACGTCGAGCAGGACCAGCGCCGTGCCATCGTCGCTTCCCGCCCCCGAAAGGGCGGTCGTCGCGGCCTCGTCGAGAACGCGGCGAGTGAAGAGACCGGTCAGCGGGTCGATCGCGGCCTGCCTCTTGAGCGCCGCTACCAGCGCTGCCTGACGTTCGCCGGCGCGGGTCAAGAAGACCGCCGTCGTCACCAGCACCGCGGTCACGTATCCAAAGTCGATGACTGCCTCGCGCCACGGTAGCTGCACCGCGACCACCACGAGCTCACCGATCAGCGCCGCCACGGTCATCACGGCGGCGCCAGCCCGCCTCAGCAGCGATGCGCCGTAGAGGGTGGGGAACAGGAAGAAGATCTGCGCAGCCACCGAGGCGTCGTAGGTCAATAGGTCGATGGCAACTATCGCGGCGACAGCGAGGAGCGGGCACGCGACCCAGGCGACCTTGTTGGCCTCTTTGACGAAGTACGCCAGGCAGCTCATCACGGCGACCAGGGCGACGGTGGCTCCCGCCATGAGGAGAGGCCAGGCCCCGACGTCGCGCTGCTGGGTGTCGAGGGGCGCAAACAGCACCGTGACCACCACTGCCACGCCACACAGGACCGAGACCGTGCGAGCCGCCGCCCGGTGGTCGGGGGGGGGAGCATGTGTTCCAAGAAGACCATGCTCACCTGACTTCGCGGCACCAGTGACGAGCTGTTCACTCACGGTATCCGAGCCGCAGATCGCATATCGCGGATTGAACACTTCGGGCACAAGGGAAGGGCGCTCGGAGAGTACGCCGCGTCAGCAGCGCCAGCTTCCACTCTGATGCCGATGAGGGAGCGCGATTCGTGATCGGGCCGACAGACGATCCCGACCGAGCAGCGCGCCGGCCGATGCTCACGCGAAGCGCCTGCTGGTGCGGCTCATCCGTCGGGCTCGAGCGCACCGTGCCGCCGGTCTTTGCCGGAGCCGGCTTGGCGGCTGCGTCCTTGCTCCCAGGCGGACGTCAGTGCGCGCAGGCGGCTGGCCAGGCCCTCAATGGCCTCGGGAGGGGCTTCGGCGAGCAGGGCATCTTCGAAGGCGAGCTGGGCGGGAACCACCTCGTCCACGAGCGCGGCCCCCGCATCGGTCAGGACAAGTAGGGACGAGCGGCCGTCGGCCGGGTTCGCCGACCGGTTGAGCAGTCCCCGAGCCTGGAGGGCGTTCAGCCGCATGGTGATCGCGGAGCGTGGTGCCAACAGCGTCTGGGCCAGCGACGTCGGGCTCAGGGGTTCGTCCGAACGGCGCAGCGCCGACAGCACGTCCAACTCCCCGCGGGTGAGCCCGTAGCCGGCGAGGAAGGCGTCGCTGGCTTCAAGGATGAGGCGGGAGGCGCGCAGCACCCGGTGGATCACACCAAGGCTGGTGAAGCTCAGCTCGGGGCGCAGCCGGGCCCACTCGCGCTGCATCCCGTCCACGACGTCGCCGCCAGCGGACATGCCGTCTGCGTCCTGGTCCATCCGAATCCTCCCGGCCCGCGGTCACCGCCTGGTCACCACGATAGTTCAGAACTGTAGTATCCTGGATAGTACTTCACTTCTGTAGCACCTCGGAGCGACACATGACGCAGGCCACCCAGCCGCGGTCCTGGTGGGCGGCGGTCTTCCACCTGGGCCCGCACGCCGGCGCCCACTGGACCGCCCTGCGCGCGAGCCTGGCGATCCTCGTGCCGCTGATGGCTTGTTGGGCGTCGGGTCGCGGCGAGCTGCTGCTGTATGCGGCGATCGGCGCCTTCGCCGCCCTGTACGGCCGACACGAGCCGCCTCGGGCACGTCTCGTCATGCAGGCGCAGGCGAGCGCCGTACTGGTGGTCGGCGTCGCCGTCGGCGCGCTGGTGGCGACCATCCCGTTCCGACTCTGGCTGCTCGTCCCGGTCGGGGCCGCCTGGGCCGGGGTCGCGGTGCTGCTGGCCGAGCGGGGCGGATGGCATCCGGCCGGAGCGCTGAACCCGGTCTTCGCCCTGACTGCCTCGGCGACGGTCCCGATCCCGCTGAGTACGGTGCCCGCAGCCACCCTCGCTGCAGCCGGCGCGGCCATCTTCGCGCTGCTGCTGGCCCTTCCGGGGCGCAGCGCCCGCCACGGCGGCGAACCGGTGCCGCCTCCGCTGGCGTGGCGCGGCCTTCGCCCGCCCGACCCGGTGGGCCGCCACGCCGCCCGCTACGTGCTCGGTATCGGCGCCGCGGGCGTCGCCGTCGCGACCAGCGGCATCGGCCACCCCTACTGGACCTTCGTCACGGCATCCGTGCCCATGTCCGCCCCCGACCTGCGCGCCCGCCTCGCGCGCGCCGCCCAGCGGGTGATCGGCACGGCCACTGGCCTCGGCGTTGCAGCCCTCGTCCTGACCGCACACCCCACCGGCTATACCGCGATCATGGTGATCGCCGTGCTCCAGGCGTGCACCGAACTGACCACCGGGCGCAACTACAGCCTCGGCCTGGTCTTCTTCACCCCGATGGCCCTCGTGCTCGGCGACCTCATGCTGCCCGCCTCGATCGGCACCCTCCTGGCTCAGCGCGCCCTCGAGACCATCATTGGCCTCACCATTGCCCTAGCCGCGACCCTCATCACCCACGAACGGCGCACCCCTACGAGCCATACCCCGCCGCGCGATCATGCCGCCGCCTCTGGGCACCCTCGGCCGGGGCAGCGAAGGCTCCCGCGCAGCGCAGCCCACGATCCCTGCTCAGGGAACAAGGTAGATGGTCCCGGCCCCCAGGCACACCGACCTGCCCCGGCTCGTCCCGCCGGGGCTACGACGCACGGCGGCTCGACTGCTGGGGCCCTTGTCAGGCCACCGGCGGAATCACGCGACGCGAGACCAGCTCGTCGAACAGCTCGCGGAAGCGGTCCTCCGAGTCCAGGCAGTCGTGGAAGCCGGCCTGTCGCGCCTTGACGGTCGAGGTCACGTTGTCGAACTCCGAGCGGAACAGAAAGTCCCCGAACTGCCACGCCACCAGGTCCTCGTACGGCGTGGGGCGCAGGTCGTGCCGTGACACGAGGCGCTCCCAGACGTCACGGTGAGCCGGCATCGCGTCGACCAACGGCACTGGTTGTGGCTCGGCCACCTCCATTCCGAAGTGACATGCGAAGGTCGGCCACAGCTGGCGCCAGCGGAACTGGTCCCCGTTGGTGATGTTGAAGACCTCCCCCGCAGCCCGGGGCTCCGACCCCGACCACACGGTCGCCCGGGCCAGCAGATCGGCGTCGGTCACCTGATACAGCGCGTCGTAGGCCGCCACCGTGCCAGGGAAGCGCAACGGCTGCCCCAGCTCGCGGCAGATGCTGGCGTAGACCGCGATCACCATCAGCAGGTTCATCGGGTTGCCCACCGCGTAGCCGATCACGCCCTCCGGCCGCAGCACGGTCGCGTCGAACCCGCGCTCGGCGGCCCTGGCGCGGAGCACGTCTTCCTGGTCGTAGTAGAAGTTGGGCTGAACCAGCCGTGGGTCGCGTTCTTTGGCCGGGGAGTTGAAGTAGCCGAGGTGCGCCCCGTACGCCTTCCCGCCCTGGTAGAGCGTGACGTGGCGTACCGGCGCTCCGCACGCAACCAAGGCATCGAGGGTGTTCTCCAGCAGCGCGACGTTGACCTGCGACAGCTCTCGAACGGTGGGCCGCTCGATGTAGGCCGCGAACACCAGGTGCGTGGTGTCAGCCGCGCCCGCGAGACCCCTCCTGGCCGACTCCGGGTCCAGCAGGTCGACTGGAAGGTGCTCCCAGGACGAGGCGTCGGTCACCGGCCGCCGGCTCACCCCGCGCACGCGGACGCCACGAGCGGCGTAGGTGTCGGCCACGTGCTTGCCGATGACGCCACCGGCTCCAGCGACCAAGACGGTGTCAGCCATCCGATCATGCTATCCAAGCCTGACGCCTTCATGCTCGACGCGCACCGCTGGCCCCGCTCAGGCACCGATCGGCGTGACCGAGACTGCGTCGTACGCCGCCTTCAGGTCAGGCCGAAGCACCACGACCGGCCGCGAGCCAGGTGCCTGATCTGGAGGTCACGCCTCCCCCCGCGTGTTTGTTGCGTGGAGCTCAGCAGGCACGAGGAAACGAATCGCCGCACGCTCCGTGCGCGCGACGAGATGGACCGGTGCTACGCCGACCCGCTCGACATCCCCAAGCTGGCCTCGACAGTGCACCTGTCACCCTCTCAGTTCGGACGACTGTTCACGCAGGTGTACGGCGAGACTCCGCACCGCTATCTGCAACGCCGCCGGGTCGAACGCGGCATGACACTGCTCCGACGGACCGATCGGCCGGTCACCGACGTCGCCCGGGACGTGGGCTTCGCCAGGATCGTCGGCCACCCACCCTCCGAACACCGAGCACGTCACGGGTCGCTCGCGGTGCCGTCCTGCTTCGTCGCGTCATGGACCCGTCCGCGCCACGCGCACTCGACCAGGACGAGGCGCTGTCCTTCGACACCGCGCACCTCGGTCTCGAGACCCGCGACGACGTCGACCTCGGCTTCATGCGCTGGCTCACCATCGGGGTCCCCGGACAGGACAGCTCCCTGCAGCTCGAGCTGGTCGGTGGCCGGCAGCACGACCCCGCCACCGCCGCCCAGGTCCGCGGCCTCGTCACCAAGGGCGCGCTCGGCGGGCGTCGAGAGCACCCAGGAGCCGGTCCAGCAGCCCTACGGCACCGACGTCGGGATCCCTGACCCGTTCGGCAACCACGTCCGCATCAGCCAGCCCGACGCAGTGACCCCCGATGAGGTCGAGCGCAGCTACCGAGGGGCTGACGCCTGACCCGGCGACGTCCGCGACGCACGTCCGAAGCACCAGCGCCAGGTTCTCTACGGTCTCTGCAACCCGGTGCGGCCGGACCCACCGCCGACACAGGGGCGCTAGAGCCAGGTCACCGGGCGGCTCATCAGCTGCGTCGGACTCGATCTCACCGCCACTCACACCGCGAAACGCCAGCGACAGCACGTCGATCGCACCCGGCACGGAGGTGCGTTCGGCGAAGAGCCGGGATGCCGCGAGCGCCGAGAAGTCGACGTGCTCATCCGTCCCCCGGTCAACTGAACACTCTCGTCCGGAATTGGGGCTGCCCGTCCGTGTCCTCCCACCAGCGGTTCCAACTGTCGCCGCTGGCGTATGCCCTAGTCTGACAATGCGAAGGCTGAAGGAATCAGGGTGGCCATGGCTGGACGCATCGCGCACCGTGGGCTGAGGAACAAGGTCATGTCTGCCTCCGAGGCCGCAGCCCACATCAGGCCTGGCGACAACGTCGGCATGAGCGGCTTCACCGGCGCCGGCTATCCCAAGGTCGTGCCCCAGGCACTGGCGGCCATGATGTCCGAGCACCGCGCCCGGGGCGAGGACTTTCGCATCGGCGTATGGACCGGGGCCTCGACGGCACCGGAGCTCGACGGGGCGCTCGCCGAAGCCGACGGCATCGATCTACGTCTCCCCTACCAGTCCGACCCGATCAGCCGGGCGAAGATCAATGCGGGCACGATGGAGTACATCGACGTCCACCTCTCGCACGTCGCACAGATGGCCTGGGAGGGTTTCCTCGGCAGGCTTGACGTCGCCCTCGTGGAGGTCACGGGGATCACCGAGGACGGCGAGCTGATCCCGTCCTCGTCGGTGGGCAACAACAAGACCTGGATCGACCTGGCCGACAAGGTCATCCTCGAGGTCAACGCCCGGCAGCCGCCGGAGCTCGACGGCATGCACGACATCTACTACGGCACCGCGCTGCCGCCGCACCGACGGCCGGTGCTGATCAACCGTCCCGACGACCGCATCGGCATCCCCTACTTCACCTGCCCCCCCGGAGAAGATCGTCGCCATCGTCGAGACCGATGCTCCGGACCGCAACACCGCCTTCAAGCCGATCGACGACGACTCGCGGGCGATCGCCGATCACCTCATCGACTTCCTCGACCTCGAGGTGCGCGGCGGGCGGATGCCGCCGGAGCTGCTGCCGCTGCAGTCCGGCGTCGGCAACATCGCCAACGCCGTGCTCGCCGGGCTCGGGCAGACACATCACCGAGAGCTCACTGCCTACACCGAGGTGCTCCAGGACGGCATGCTCGACCTGCTCGAATCGGGCACGATCCGGTTCGCCTCCGCGACGGCGTTCTCACTCAGTCCAGCGGGGCTGGATCGGTTCACCGAGAACATCGCCCGGTTCAAGGATCCCATTCTGCTGCGCCCACAGGAGATCTCGAACCACCCGGAAGTGATCCGTCGCCTCGGAGTGATTGCGACCAACGGCATGATCGAGGCCGACATCTACGGGAACGTCAACTCCACGCACGTGATGGGATCGGCCATCCAGAACGGCATCGGAGGCTCGGGCGACTTCGCCCGCAACGCCTATGTCTCGCTCTTCGTCACCCCCTCCACGGCCAAGGGGGGCGCACTGTCGTGCATCGTCCCTATGGTCTCCCACGTCGATCACACCGAGCACGACGTCGATGTCGTCATTACCGAGCGAGGGGTGGCCGACCTACGAGGGCTGGCGCCTCGGAGGAGGGCGCAGCACATCATCGACCGGTGCGCCCACCCCGAGTACCGGCCGATGCTGCAGGACTATTTCGACCGCGCGCTCGCCGGGGCGTGGGGACGCCAGACCCCCCATCTGCTCAGCGAGGCTCTGAGCTGGCACCAGCGGTTCATGGAGACCGGGACGATGCTCGTGTCCTGACGGACCAAACGGTCGCGATCCAGGGTCGATCACGGGGAGCGGTCTGACAGCGCAGCAAGCGCTCTGAGGGCCCAGACATCTCGCCGGGCACACGGAGCCCGGGAGTTATACAACAGTGCTTGTAGATAGACGCTCGCCGGCCGCAGGCTAGAGGTGTGACCCGCAAGACGGCCGAGCACCGGCACCGCATCGACGACGTCAGTACCGAGCTGATCGACGTCCTCGTCGCTCTGCACCACCCGACCCGGCGATGGTTGGTTGAGTTGCTGTACGTCGAGGGGCCGGCCACGGTGGGCGGGCTCGCCGCGCGCACCGGGCTGGCGGTGGGGTCGGTGAGCCACCACCTCAAGCCGCTGCATCGGCAGGGATTCGTCGAGCCGGCGCCCGAGCTGGCCCGCGACACCCGGGAGAGTTGGTGGCGGGTGACCGAGCGCCAACTGACGTGGAGCGCCGAGGACTTCGCGCCCGACAGTCTGGGCCGCAAGGTCGCAGACCACGCGGAGCTCGAGAACTTCCGGTACCAGGCACGCGCCACGCAGCAGTGGCTCCAGGACATGGGCCAGACGACGCCGGAGTGGCGGCGCGCGGCAGGCTCGACCGACAGCCTGGTCCGGGCCACCCCCGAGCAGACCAAGGACCTGCACCAGCGCCTGGGCGCCGTCCTCCAGGCGTGGACCGAGGAGGTCAAGACCGAGAGCCCGGCGGCCGACAGCCGGATGGTCCGGGTCATCCTGCGGATGTTCCCCAGCAGGCCGGTGCGGCCGTGAGCGCCGCCTCTGCGCCGGCCCTGCTGGGGGCCGCACCGCCGCCGGTGCGTCGCGACCCGATGGTGCTGACCTGGCTCGCGGGCACCACGATCTCGGCGTTCGGCGACGCGGTGTGGACCGTCGCGCTCGCGTGGACCGCCGTACAGACGGTGTCGTCGACGCTGGCGGGCGCCGTGCTCGGGGCCGAGATGCTCCCGCAGGCGGTCCTCGTCCTCCTTGGCGGCGTGCTGGCAGACCGCTTCGACCCGCGGCGCATCCTCGTCCTCGGCCAGGTGGCCCGGGCTCTCGTCCTTGCGCTCGGAGCGCTCGCGTGGCACGCCGGGTCCGACGGCGCCGTGACGTTGTTCGCTATCGCCCTGTCCTTCGGGGTCGTCGCGGGACTGACCGTCCCATCGGGTGGACCACTGCTGCGGGAGTTCGTCCACCCCGACGACTTCGGGACGGTGATGGGCTGGCAGCAGGTCCTCGGCCGCACCATGCGCCTCCTGGGCGCGCCGGCGGGCGGCGTCATCATTGCCTTGTACGGCCCGGTGGGCGCGATGGTGATCGACGGCGCGTCGTTCGCATTCATCGCGCTGGTGCTCGCCTTGGTAGTGCGGGCCCGGTACGCGGTGCCGCGCGCCGCGCACACCCGCTGGTGGGAATCCTTCTCCGACGGTGTCGCCTACCTGGGGCGCAGCCCGACGGCGCGCATCTTCATCACGGGGCTGACCGCGCTGAACGTGTTCGTGACCCCGGTCGTCGCACTCGGGCTGGCGATCCGCGTCGAGGGATCCGGCTGGGGTGCGCACTGGCTCGGCTTCGCCGACGGCACCCTGGCCGTCGGCGCGATCGCCGGAAGCCTGCTCGCGATCCGCTGGCCGCGGCTGCACGCCGCGCGGGCCGGGTTCAGGGTCCTGGTGCTGCAAGGCGTAGGGCTGGCGATCGTGGGCATGCCGTCCCTGCCGGCCGTGCTGCTGGGGATGGTCACGGTAGGGGTGACGGCCGGCATGGCGTCGGTCTGGCTGTCGGGCGCGTTCCTGAAGGCGATCGACCCGGAGTACACCGGCCGCGTCTCCTCGGTCACCAGCCTCGGTGACATGACCCTGATGCCGCTCTCGCTGCCGGTGCTCGGCGCGATCGCGGGAACCACCAGCGTGCTGACCTCAACGCTGATCTTCGGGCTCACGATGTCCCTGCTATGCCTGACCTTCGCGACGCGCAAGGCCATCGCGACCCTGACGTGATTCAGGCCGTCCCGTAGACATACCGAGGCACCGACCTCCAGCACGAGCATCCCTTCGAGCCGCAGGTGAACGTCCGGACATGCCGAGATGAGCGCGTTCCGGTGGGGCATGCTGCGAGGCGCATTCGCCATGCGCGTGACGTTCGAGGCGATGGTGCCTACCTGTTCCGGCTACGCCGACTGGCTGCGCGACTACGTCGGAGGACGTGACGGTGAAGCTCGTCAACCAAGGGCGCCGATGACCAAGGCGTGTCTTGTGGCAGCCATGAATCAGCTCGGCGTGAGCCGGGTAGCGGCGTGACGCCACATGGACACGCACACACCCACGACGAAGACCAGTAGCAGCAGCAGCGCAGGGGTCAGCACAGTACCTGCGGTCGCCGAGAAGCCCGTCTGAGCGGTCACCGCTCCCCCGGCCAGGAACCCGAGTCCGGCTACGACCGCGGTCCACCCCAGCCAGCGTGCGTAGCGGTGCCCCAGGGCGATGGACAGCCCGAGCGACACCAGGGTGAGGCCGTTGGTGAGGTGGAAGAACCCGCTGAGTCCCTTCTCAACGCCGCGCACACCCTCGGCTACCTGGAACGCGGAGGTCTTCCCCGCCCCAACGGGTGCGCTGGTCCACGTGTCGATGGCCGAGCGCAGTGCCACGCCGTCGACGGCCATCTGGACCGTGAACACCGCCACGAGCAGCACGCTGGTGACCGCGCCCACGAAGGCGAGGGCGCCGGGAAGCCCGGGCTGCCGGACCAGGCTGAGCGCGAGCATGATCAGGGCGAGCCCGAGGAGCAGCGTGCCAACCCATTGCCCGATGTGCACCAACGTCCAGTGGGCGTAGCTCGCGTACTCGATGAACGCCGCCCGGGAGTCGTTCGGATCTGCGTGCGCGGGGTGCATCTGGCCCATCACCACCTGCACGAGCAGGCCCGCCACACCGGCGGTCGCACCCACGCGCAGCCACGCGGCGTCGACCACGCCGGCCGTGGGCGGCGTGGGTGCCGCCCGATCCTCCCGGCCGGACTGGACGGGCGTGTCAAGCGGTGCGGCTCGCTGCGGTGGCACGGTGTCGCCACGCCCGGTCGAGCTGACATCGGTTCTCATTCGGCTGAACCGCAAAGATCTAGGCATCGCGCGCCTCCAGCGACGAGAGAGCGTCGTGGCCCGGCCAGAAGCACGAACTGGGTTCCTTGCACCGACCGAGTCGTCTTGGTCAAGCGTGGCCACTGTCGACATTCGCTGTCCATGACCCGGTTGTGCAAGCAGGACGCCCCATCAGGGTGCCGCCGCCCGAAGTGCCGATCTGCGTTGCCGAGTGCCGCGCCCCCTCCTGACTACACGGACACCGAGGACGGTTCGTCGAGGTCGAGGTGGGCGAGCTCACCGCGGGAGATGACACCGGTCTCGGTGAACACGTTCCGCAGGTGCCCAGCACTGGGCGGCGACGTTCTTGTTCGACAGACCCTGGCCGACCAGTTCGGCGACCGCAATTCCATCGGGGTGAGGTTGAGGTTGAGCCAGGGTGGCGAGGAGTCCGCCCTGTTCACCATCCGGCTCGACGGTAGCCAGGAACGACAGGTGACCTCGTTCGCGCTCCACGCCGGCGACGCCACGTGGTCGCCGGACGGTCGCACCATGGCGCTCGAGGCGTCCCCGACGCCGACCAGCCGCGGTGACGTCTACACGGTGCGGCCGGACGGCAGCCAGCTGCGGAACCTCACACGCAACGACTCCCAGGTGGCCGGGTCCGCGGACCCCGTGTGGTCACCGGACGGCAAGTTCCTTCTCTTCCTGTCCGAGACCCGGACCACGGATGGTGACGTGACCGGCGGCCTGACCGTGATGAGGGCCAACGGGACGGCACGGAGATTCGTCCCCGCGACTCCGATGTTCGAGCACCAACCGGACTGGCGGGCCATCCGAAGGTGACGCCTGGGGGTTGGCACTGTTGGAGACCCAAGCTCCCGCACGTGGATGAAGAATCCTCTGTTGGCGATCGCAGTCCCGGCCGCCTCGTAGGGCGTTCCCAGGGCAACCCCGCCCGCTATCGACCTTGGTTGCTGCGCCTCGCGGATCTGCCGAGATCCGCTCGGCATGACACCGAGGGCCCAGCGGCGGCGGACACAGGCCGTGCTCAGCCGTCGCGCGCTGCTGCGGGCGAGCGTCCGCCCCGACGCCCGGACGATGCCCGGGGCGCCTGACCGCTCACGCCCAGGAACGCCGCGCCACCTTCACGATCGGCGTGAGGTGGAGCTCCCGGGACCCCGCCCTTCGATGGAGGTCGCCAGCTCGCGGTCGATCCAACGCCCGATCACCTCGACCACGTAGGCCCGCTCGCCGCGGTCGAGCCGATGCCCCTTCGCGATGCCGTGCCACGTCGCCAGGCAGCTGCGGCAGCAGGTCGCGGTGGCGTGCTGGGCCACGAAGACCGGGTGGTTGCGGTAGGGGGTCTGCCGGCCGTCGTTGCGCGGCTCGGCCGGCGCCAGCCGCTCCGCGATGATCTCCGCGGCGTGAGCCCGCATCGTCTGCGGACCGCGCAGCTCAGCCGTAGCCCGCTCGCGCCCGCGCAGGTGGAACCGCCGCCCGAACGGTCGCGCGCTCGCGCGGTCAATCCGGTCATCGATCTCGGCGGGGTCGGGCACGCCCCCAGACTAGGCACGGCACGGTGGCCGACGACGAGGCCAAGACCGGCCGGGTCGCCGTGGGGCTGCGAACCACCAGTGCCCGAAGGCGCGACAAAGAGGAAGTGGAACAGCCACACGTCTTCCTCGGCCAGCTCGACCAGCGGCGGTCGCGGACCCGAAGCGCCAGGGCACCGATCACGGCGAGGTACCGGAACCCCGGACCCGAACCCGAACCCGGACCAATGCCGGGCATCGCACGACCGTGCCGCGCTCTGGCACTTGCGGTCATCCGGATCTGGTTCCCCTCTGTGTCAAGGCCGCGGCTTTGGCCTTCCTGAGTTTGCGACGTCGCTTGTCGCCGTCAAGGTCGTTCGTCCGGTGGGGCGCTCCATCTTGACGGCTCCTGCGCGCCGTTGCCTGGAGCGCGGAGCCGGAGCCTGGTGGGTCTTCGCAGCGGTCTTGGTGACGGGTAGCGTCGGGGTTGCGGGTCCGGGAAGTGGCTGATCCGAAGAGCCGATGACCGGGGTGGACAGATCGGCCGCGCTGGATTGTGAAGACGCCCCCGAGTGCCCTCCCGGGCCCGCCTGTTCTGTCTCAGCTTCCGGCACCTGGCTGCTGTCGGCGTCGGCGACGAGTTGTCGATAGACGGCGTCGGAGAGCCGCCGCTTGAGGCAGCGCAGGGCCTCCATCGGGGTCTTGGCCTCGGCCAGCTTTCGTCGGTAGTAGGCGCGGCCCTCGGTGTCGTGGCGGATCTGCACGATCGCGGCGACGTGCAGCACGTGGTTGAGCCGTCGGTTCCCAGCCCGGGACAGGCGGTGTCGGATCTGGTCACCGCTCGAGGCGTCCAGGGGTGCGGTGCCAGTCCAGGAGGCGAAGTGGTTGCGGTCGGGGAACCGGGCCACGTCGCCGACGTCGGACAGGACCCGGGCTGCGCCGGCCGGGCCGATCCCGAACAGGTCCATCAGGTGCGATCCGCGGTCTTGGACCGCTGTCCGGAGCTCCTTGGTGATCGACGTGAGCTTCGCATCGACCGCGACCAGGTCGGCGATCTCTTCGACAGCCATCCGCCGCATCGTCTTACCTGTCAGCGATCTCGGCCTCACCTTGGCGAGCAGTCGCTTCGCCTGCAACGCGGAAAGGTCCCGCTTGGCGCCACCGGGGATGAGCTCAGTGAGCAGCCGCTGCAACCGGTTGACGGTCTGCACTCGCAGGTGCGCGAGCTCGTCACGGCGATCGGTGAGCAGCCGCAACGCAACCAGCTCCTCGTCGCAGGACAGCTCGTTCAGTCCGGCTGTCCGCAGTGCCACCATCGCGACCGCGTGCGCGTCGGTGGCATCGGTCTTGCGGGCGTTGCCGGTGTCGAAGACCCGCACCCGGGCTGCCAGCTTCGCCGGCACATCGAGAACAGTCTCGCCCTGGGCGAGCAGCCGCGCGGCCAGCGGCCGCCCCATCCCGTTGGCCCCCCTCGACCGCCCACCGACGGCTCCGCCACTGTCCACGCACGAACTTGGTCATCAGCTGGTAGCCGGTGCTAGTGGTGGCAAACCGGCCCGTGGCCAGCACCGTCCCCTGTTCGTCGATCACCTCGATCGTCACCGACTTCTTGTGCGGGTCCACACCCACGATCACTCGACTCATCCGTACTACCTCCTCGCTCGAGCCGGTTATCAGCGAGGCCGGGCAGAGCTACTTTGAGCCGGGCGATCCCCTCTCGAGCCACGCCTCACCACGGCACCCGACGGGACCGCATGCCAGATGTGAGCCACACCAACACGGTGGGCAGCCGCTGCCATGAGAGCGTCCCGCCGAGCACCTTCGACAACAGCCTGGCCCGGCCGCTGCCGTGAGAGAAGTCAACAAGTAGCCGCGATCCGGGCTCCTCAACCCCGAAACCCCGTGGTGGGCCGGACGGCCCCTCTGCGCAGCAGTGAGCCAGCCGACGGAACCTGGCGAACAAGGGACTCAGATGGCCGCGGCTGCATTCAGCGGGTTGTTCGCCGCCATCTCAGCCGCCGTCTCCAGCAGCTGTGCGACGAGCTGGAGGGTGAGCGCGTCCTGCTCGCTCATCCGCTGACCGAACGGCCCCCGCGCCCGCGCCAACCCCGAACCGACGCGGAGCATGCACTCGCGGACGTCCCGGCTGACCTCCGGCGGAACGCGTTCGAGCAGCGACGCAACCTCGTTGAGGCCAGAGACGATGGAACGCGGGTCGAGCTGGAACTCGTCCAACAGCCACTCGCGGTTGAGGGTCATGGCCCGCATCAGCTGCCAACCCAAGGGCGAGTCCCGAGGCGCGTCGTCAACGCTCCGCCAAAAGGCCGCCTCCTCGAGCTCGTCCAGACGGCTACGTCCGACCAGCGCGCTGACCACCCAGACCGGCCCGAGCTGCAGGGTCAGCCACTCGGTATCCGACCATCCGTCCATGAGGCCAAGGTAAGCCCGAAGACCCGGGTGAACCAGGGGTCGAGGACGATCCGCAGGAGTGGCCCGCTTGGCAGCTACGGGTCGTGGCTAGGCCAGCCGCCCACCGGCTGACACCGGCGATGGGCAACACGCACCCCGAGGATTCCCAGTCGGTTCAGAGTTACCGGATCCCGCGATCCGCGCGGACATGCCGAATTGAGTACGTCGGCGGGGGTCGAAGAGCCAGCCTGGGACGGGACCCGCCCGTGTGAGGATGCCTGCATGATGGAAGTCGAGCTGCCCGAGGACGCGACGGTTCCCACACTCACACGCTCGTTCGCCGCATGTGTGGCATCGGTAACCGAGACGCCGATCGCGGAGGTCCCTCAGCCAAGGGCGGACTTGCCGGGAGCGATCAGTCATTGGCGCAGTTGGCTCGCGGGGCGGGGCGCAGGGTTGGTGACGCTCGGGAAGCCGTCCTCGTTCAGCTGGCCCGGGTACTGGCTGGCCATCCTGGGGCGGCCTGGCCTCAGCGCGGACGCTCACGACGCCACGGCGGTGCTGATGTTCGGCACCCCCTCGGGCGTCGTGCTGAGTCCCCAGGATCCGAGCCTGCTCGGTCGTGCTGCCACCGACCTCCCTGTCCGGGAGGGCTACGTCCTCTGCGGCCTTGACCCGGCTCTCATCGCCCCTACCTCCCCGCTGCCGCAACTGAGCGGCACGGTCGCGGCCATCGCGCTGGCAGAGCGGGCCACCGGCGACATGCGCACCGTGGACCACGCCCAGGCCCTCGCCAACCGGGGCCTGGACGGTGACCGCTACGCCGCCAAGGCAGGCACCTTCACCCCGACCGACGACACCACACGCGGTTACGACCTGACCCTGATCGAGGCCGAAGTGCTTGACAGCCTCACCTTGCCCGAGGCCCGCACCCTCGGCTACGCCGAGGCGCGACGCAACGTGGTCACCCACGGGCTCGACCTCAACGCCCTGGTCGGGCGACGCTTCCGGGTGGGCAACGTCGAGTGCCTGGGCCAGCGCCTCTGCGAGCCGTGCTCACACCTGGAACGCCTCACCACCAAGGGCACGCTGCGGGGACTGATCCATCGCGGCGGCCTACGCGCCGATGTTCTCAGCGACGGAGTAATCACCACCGGCGACCTCATCGAGACCATCGACTAGGGCGCAGACACAGCGAACAGACGTCCGGACATGCCGCTGACCGGTCACCACACCTCAGCCCGGGCGCTCGCTTCTTCACACTCACGTCGGCGTCCCGCGGTCGTCAGGATGTCGAGGAGTGGCAATCTCCCCCTCAGCCGTGCCCGAAGCCAACTGTTCGTTCCCGGCGCCAGCCCTTTGGCTTTCGGCAGGTCGCCAACGGGTACGACGGCGAGGGCGACACCGGCGGGAAGTGACCATTTCAACGCGTGGTAGACCGCCGAGAGCGTCTCGTCAGTGTCCACGAAGGCCAGCCCGTCGGCGGCGACCAAGACCTCCCGCCACGGCCCGGCCAAGTCCCTTGACGGATCGACCTCGTGAAGGTCGGCTGAGGTCCAGGCGACGTACACGGTCATGCCGCCAGAGTGCCCGGTGCCCATTCGACCCATGCGCAGCATTGAACACTGCGACATCCGGGTCTCCGAGATCCGCTCGGCGTGACACCGAGGGCCCAGCGGCGGCGGACACAGGCCGTGCTCAGCCGTCGCGCGCTGCCGCGGGCGAGCGCGTCTGCCCCAACGCCCGGACGATGTCCGGGGCGCCTGACCGCTGACACCCAGGAACGCCGCGCCACCTTCACGATCGGCGTGAGGTGGAGCTCCCGGGGTCCCGACCCTCCATGGAGGTCGCCAGCTCGCGGTCGATCCAACGCCCGATCACCTCGACCACGTAGGCCCGCTCGCCGCGGTCGAGCCGATGCCCCTTCGCGATGCCGTGCCACGTCGCCAGGCAGCTGCGGCAGCAGGTCGCGGTGGCGTGCTGGGCCACGAAGACCGGGTGGTTGCGGTAGGGGGTCTGCCGGCCGTCGTTGCGCGGCTCGGCCGGCGCCAGCCGCTCCGCGATGATCTCCGCGGCGTGAGCCCGCATCGTCTGCGGACCGCGCAGCTCAGCCGTAGCCCGCTCGCGCCCGCGCAGGTGGAACCGCCGCCCGAACGGTCGCGCGCTCGCGCGGTCAATCCGGTCATCGATCTCGGCGGGGTCGGGCACGCCCCCAGACTAGGCACGGCACGGTGGCCGACGACGAGGCCAAGACCGGCCGGGTCGCCGTGGGGCTGCGAACCACCAGTGCCCGAAGGCGCGACAAAGAGGAAGTGGAACAGCCACACGTCTTCCTCGGCCAGCTCGACCAGCGGCGGTCGCGGACCCGAAGCGCCAGGGCACCGATCACGGCGAGGTACCGGGCTCCGGACCAATGCCCCGCATGGCACGACCGTGCCGCGCTCTGGCACTTGCGGTCATCCGGATCTGCCGCCGTCCGCGCGTTCGCGAATGAGTCCTTTCGCCGCCATCGTCCATCGACGGTGCCGGAATGCAAGCGCATCTGGTCGCACACGACCCTTCGCGAACCCCGAGGCACTGATTCGAAGCAAGGTGGCGTCCAGCGGCCCTGTCAGCGTCTATCGCGGGACGAAGTCGACTTGGTCAACCTCGCTCATCGCTAGCTCCGCGGCGCCGAGCAGCACGCCGTCCTCCCCCAGCGTCGACGGCACCAGTCCCGGCACCCGCAAGATGCGCCCGGACAGGCGGCCCTGGATCTGAGGGATGATGTCGTCGGCACCCGCGGTGATACCACTTCCCACGACGATGATCTCCGGGTCGAGGATCACCGAAAGGGCCCCCACTGCCATCGACACCATGTCGAGGATCTCATCGGCCATCTCGCGGGCGATCGGGTTGTTGGTCTGCGCGAGCTGGATGATGTCGTGCGCGGTGAGCAACGCGTTGTCGCGGGTGCCCAGGCCGCGTGCGTGGGCGCTGCGCGTGAGCGCGGCGGAACCGACACGGTCCTCGAGGTCTCCGAGCGTGCCGTAGGACCTTCGTAGGGACGACCGCTCCATCAGCAGGTATCCGATCTCGCCGGCCTCGAAGTGCTGTCCGCGGTGAAGTGCGCCCTTGCTGATGATCCCGGCCCCCATGCCGTTGTCGAGCAGGACCGCGACCATGTTGCTGGTGCCGATGCCTGCACCACGGCGGTACTCCCCGTAGGCCAACGCGTTCGCGTCGTTCTCGATGGTGAGCGGGAGATCGGTGTGCGACCGCAGGAATTCGCCCAGCGGCAGCTCCGGCCACCCGAGTTCTGGCAGCGGACCGATCCGCCCGTCCGGCTCAGCGACCACGCCGGGGACCGACACCCCGACGCTCAGACAAGGCGTTCCCAGCCGGTCGGCGAGTGCCAGGAGACCAGACAGAAGGCTGGCGACGATCTCCAGCCGGTGGTCCACGTCTGGTGTCGACGCTCCGCCGGACTCGGCGGAGAACAGTCGCTCCTGGCGTTCGATGAGGTTGCCGTCGAAGTCGACGAGACCACCGATGACTCGGTCTCCGCGCAGGTGGATGCTCGACACGACGCGCGGGCCGCCCGTGTACCGCAGGATGACTGAAGGTCGGCCTCCGGTCGAGGGCTCTTGGCCGTCCTGGACGATGAGCTTCCGTTTGATGAGGGCCGTGGTCAACCGGTTCACCGTGGCCGGGCTCAACCCGGTGAGCTCCCCTATCCGTACGCGCGGCAGAGGTCCGTGGTCTCTCAGAGCCTGGATGATGGCGCCCTGGTTGATCGTCGAGACGGTCCGTGTCGTGGCGGTCATACGGCTGAGATCACTCACGCCCATCCTTCCGAGTCGTTCCGACTGCCACGAACCTACTGGGTAGTGCGTTCGTTCAGCTTGGTGTCCGGCTGCTCGAAGAGGAACTCGTTGATGTCGATCCCGGACCGGGCGGTCATTCGCAGGGTGAGCATCTGCACGAACACGGTCTCGAGCACCGCCCGGGCGATGCCCGCGACGGCATCTGGGACCGGCACCACCAGCAGGTTCTCGTGGTGAGGCCGGGGGATGTCGGCAGCGTCCGCGCGGGTGAGGAGGACGACCTTGGTGCCTCGGTCGAGCACCATGTCGACCATCGGGAGCTCGCGTGCGTCTCCGAAGACGACGAGGCCGGAGTCGGCGGTCAGCGGCTCCATCGGACCGTGGATGTACTGGTACGTGTCGTACGCCGCCGCGTGCAGGCGGGCCCCCTCACGGACGACCAGAGCGCCCTCTGTGGCGGCCGCCAGGGAGACGCCCCGTGCAACGAAGTCGACTGCCTGCACCTTCTCCAGCAGCGTCGCGGCCTGCTCGGCGTAGTCTCCGTAGTCACCGAGCGTCGAGGCGACGAGGTCAGGGATGGTGGCCGGGTCCGTGACCTCGGCCGTCGCGCACTGGCGCCGGATGAGGGCGGCGTACGCCAGGAGCGTGCCGGTGAATCCGCTGGTGTAGACGCGTGAGTCGGGCCATCCGCCGAGCGGCAGGATGACGTCGACCACGGAGGAGAGCGGCGCGCCGGGGTCGTTCGTGATGCCGATGCGCCGCCCCGGGGTGAACCCGGCAGCGGCACGGATCGGTTCGGGGCTCTGCCCGGACTCGGACACGACGAGGTAGTGGTCGCCCGGCTGGAAGCCGTCCGCCGCCAGCTCCAGGTCGGAAGCGGTGATGTTGACCGCCCGCACACCGAGCTGCGCCAACGCGGCGGTGAGCGCCTCGCCGGAGTGGCTCGAGGCACCCATCGCGATCACCGCGACGGTCTCTCCCTCGCGCCAGGGCTGCAGCTCGGCAGAGGCGAGCGCCTTCGCAACCACGTCCGCGGTCACCCGCAGGTTGTCGGCCTGCGCGGCGAGCGCGGAGACGAAATCTGTCTTGTCGACCACGTTGAACTACCCCTTTACTGCGCCGGCGGCCATTCCGCTGACGACATAGCGTTGGAAGAGAATCGCCACGAGCACCGGAGGGAGCGCGGCCAGGATGCCGCCCGCGGCGACGAGGCCAAAGTCGGTGGTGTAACGCCCCGCGAACTCCGAGATCGCGACGGGGATCGTCTTGGACGCGTTGGACGAGGTGAACACGAGTGCGTACATGAACTCGTCCCACGCGAGCAGGAACGCGAACATGATCGCCGCGAAGATCCCAGGCTTGGCACTGGGCAGGATCACGCGGAACAGCGCCCCCACTCGGCTGCACCCGTCGATGCGGGCGGCATCCTCGAGGTCGACCGGGACGGTGAGGAAGTAGTTGCTCAGGATCCAAAGCGTGAACGGGATGATCAGCGAGCTGTCGACCAGGATCAGCCCCAGCCTGGAGTCGAGCAGTCCGAGGCTGTTGAGGATGAGGTACATCGGGATGAGCAGCGCGATCTGCGGGAGCATGTATGTCGCGAGGAACACCATCAGTGTTGGGCGGCGCCCGCGGAAGTCCAGCCGGGCGAAAGCGTAGGCGCCGAAGATGCCGACGGCCATCGAGATCGCCACCGTCGCCACGGCGACGATCGTGGAGTTGACCATGGCCGCACGGAAGGTGGATCCGGCACCACCCTCACCGAACAGGATCTGACGGTACCGCTCCCAGTCGAGATGGGAGGGGATCCATCGAGGGGGCCGGCTGATCAGGTTGGACTGCGGCGAGACGCTGGCCGAGACCATGTAGGCGAACGGCAGCAAGATCAGCACCGCGACCACCAGGGCGGCCAGGTGCACCAGTACGGAGTTGCGTCGACTGCGCCTCACAGCAGGCTCATCTCCGACCGCCGCAGCAGCCTGAGATAGATCGTCGAAAGTGCCAGGATCACCAGGACGATGAGGTAGGAGATGGCTGAGCCGATGCCGTACTCCTGGTCGGAGAAGGCGGTCGTGTAGGCGTAGTACGCGATCGTCTGGGTGCCGTTGGCGGGACCACCGCGGGTCATCCCGTAGATGAGGTCGAAGACCTTGAACGCCTCCACGGTCCGCAAGATGAGCACGATGGCGATCGACGGGACCAGGAGCGGCAGCGTGATGGAGCGGAACGTCCGCCACGTCGAGGCGCGGTCGAGCTTGGCAGCCTCGTACAGGTCCTTGGGGATCGAGGACAGACCGGCGAGCAGGAAGAACGCCACCAGCGGGGTGGTCTTCCAGACATCGGCCACGACGACGGCGTTCAGCGCGAGAATCGGGTCGCCCAACCATGCCTTGTACTCGTCGAGCAGACCCAGCTGGGTGAGCACGCCGTTCAAGGCGCCGTACTGGGCGTTGAAGATGCCCTTCCACATCGCTGCGTTCACGATCGTCGGCACCGCCCAGGGGATGACGACGATGGCTCGGAACAGCCACCGACCACGGAGATCGACGTTGAGCAGCGCTGCCAGTCCGAGGCCCAGGAGCAGCTCGAGCCCGGTCGACACGATCGTGAAGTACAGCGTCCGAGCCACGGTCGCCCAGAACCCCGGATCTGTCAGCACGGCCGTGTAGTTGTGCAGTCCGACGAACGGGGTCTCGGTGGCCAGTGCCGAGTCCACTTGGAAGAAGGAGATGATCAGCGTGCGCAGCACCGGGTAGATGATGATCCCGAAGACTGCGAGTGCCGCCGGCATCAGCATCCAGAACGCCATCCGGTTCTGCTGGGCCGCGAGCTGACTCTTCCGCGATCGCTTCTCGGGAGTACGAACGGGCGTCCGCGGTTGCGCGGTCGTCGTCACCTCGTCACTCCTTGTTTGCGGCTGCGACGGCGTCGTCGAGTGCCTCCTGGGGGGACTTCTTGCCCAGCAGGGCGTTCTGGAGCTCGACCTGCAGCGCCTGCGAGATGTTGTTGTAGCCGGGAACCGGCGGCCGCAGGATGGTCGACTGCAGGGCCGTCTTGTAGGCATCGAAGACCGGCTTGTTGGTCGCCACGATCTCCGGCTTCTCGAAGCTGGCCTTCCAGTTCGGTGCGCCGCTCTTGATGAACTTCTCCTGGTTGGGCTCGCTCGTCAGGTACTCGATGAGCTTCCACGCGGCGTCCTGGTTCTTCGACCTGCTGGCGACGGAAAGGGCCATCGCGCCGTTGACGCCGGGACGCTCACCCGTCGGTCCCTCCGGGGTGGGAAGCACGCCGTTCTCGCCGGCGATCTTGGAGATGCTCGGGTCGTTCAGATCGCGGTACGTCGAGTCCCAGTTCAGCGAGAACGCCGTGTCCCCCCTGCGCCATCGACTTGGAGACGTCATCTTCCAGGAACGTAGTGGAACCGGGGTTCGACAGACCCTCGTCGAGCGTCTTCTTCATCCAGGTCAGGGCTTCGACGCCGGCCGCGTTGTTGACGTCGAGCTTCCCGCCATCGTCGGTGAAGCTCCCTCCGAACGCGCCCAGGACCTGTGCGTAGTCGCAGATCAGGGCCTCAGCCTGAGCCCAGCTCCAGGAGATCGGGTACTTGGAGACGCCCTGCTGCTTCATCTTCCGGGCCACCTCCAGAACACCGGACCAGGTGTTCAGGTCCGCAGGGGTCGCGCCGACCTTCTTCAACATCGCGGAGTTGTAGTAGAACAGCTTGGTCGACGGACCCCACGGCACGCCGTAGTACTTGTTGTCGTACTCCGCGGTGTTCAGGGCGCCCCCCGAGCATCTCGCTCTTCCAGCTGTCCGGGAAGCGCTTGGTCACGTCAGCGATCAGACCCTTCGACGCGAACTCGGCCGGCCAGATCACGTCGATCAGCTCGACGTCGTAGGTGCCGGCCGCAGCCGAGGTGACGATCTTGTCGTGAAGGGCCTCATAGGAGACGAACGTCGGCTTGACCTTGATCTTGGGGTTGTCCTTCTCGAAGGAGCTGATCATCTGACGGACGTCGGACTCGGAGTATCCCGCCTGCTTCATGAACAGGGCGTTGATGGTTCCGGTGCCAGAACCCGCCTCTCCCTTGCCGCCGCCGCCGGCGCCGGTGACGCTGCACGACGAGAGGGTCAAGGCCAAGGCGGCGACACCTGTGGCTACGGCCCGTCGGGCCGTTCGGGTGAGCTTCATCGGGTTCCTCCACGGTTGTCGTTCACTTAGGGCCTCGAGGGCTCGAGCGGGCTGACCAGGTGGTGCGCGATCTGCAAGGCGCCCATGACGGGCGGGACAGTCAAGAGCTCCAGACGGAGCTCAGGGTCGTAGGTGCTGAGGTGGTGAGCCACCGATCTGAACAGCCGTGGTTGGTTCGTCACGACGCCACCTGCCGCCACCGCTGTCGTCCCCAGTGCTCCCCGCGCCCGAGCCAGGGCAAGGTCCCGGGCCAGGCGCTCGGCCGCGTCTTCGATGACACCGAGAGCGATCGCAGACCCGGAATCGGCGCACTCGAAGACCAGCCGGGCCGGCTCGGCCCACACGGCGATATCAGCGGTGGCTGTGATCTTGATGGAGAGGTCGACCTCGTGGTCCACCTTGAAGTGGGCCAGGAGAGCCTCGATCAGTCCGTCGCGAGGCCGCCCCTCGTCGACGGCCCGCAACACTGCGCGGACAGCCTCGCGGGTGATGCCCGGGGCGCTGCCGTAGTCATCGAGCAACCATCCGTGGCCCCCCCACATAAACCGGATTCCCTGCGGCATCACGACCAATGACGATCGAACCGGTGCCGACGATCAGGCAGATCGCCGGCTCCGGACCGTAGGCCGGTGCGAGCAGCTCGGCGTCGTTCACCACCCGCAACGGCCCTTCCCACTGACCCCGGACCAGGGCGTCGAACCTCGCCACCAGCTCCGCCGAATCACAACCGTGGGCACCGATGGCCAGCGGCGTCCTTCCCGGGTCCGGCACGTCGTCGCGGAAGAGGCCGAGCAGCCGAGCCACGTTTCCTGCGCCGAAGAGGCCGGGCTGCTGCTGCCAGGTCGACGTAGCCACGACTCGGTGGTCCAACGATCCGTTGTCCTCGAGCGCGAGGTGGGTCTTGGTTCCCCCCAATGTCGATCCCGACGAACATTCAGACCCTCTCACTACTTCTTTCCACTCACACCAATAACAAGTGCGCAAAACGCTAGGTGGGACTGACAGACGTTGTCAAGGGCTTTCGGGGCGCCCAACAAAGTCGGAGAAGGGGTCTCCGCGGTTGGCTCTCGCGGCTTCGCAAGGGTGTCGACCGGAGAGGCGGTTCAGCACTCGCGTCCGATTGCCGCCAGAGCCCTAGCGAGGTGAGCTGTGATCTCTGGCGGGAGGCGAACGACTATCGCTCTCGTCCGTCCCCGCCTGTTGACACTGTCTGTGGCCCGTCAGAACTGCCAGTCACGGGTGGGTGAGCAGTAATCGGGCTTCCGACCTGGTCGGTGTCCGATTACTGGGCTGGCCGGCGAGCTCCACCTGAGCAGTCATCCTTAAGGTCGCTGACCAAGTCGTGATGATTGGGAACTGGAGCGCACTGGCGACGAAGCCGCACTGCGGCTGCCGGCCGAGGCCGCGTACGCGGGTATTCAATGCTGCGTCCCCCGCAGGACTGCAGAAGCCACTTTCAGCAACGAATGGTCCTCCCCCGGATGACCCACGAACTGCACCCCAATGGGCAGCCCGCTGGGCCCAGCGAGCAGTGGCAAGCTGATGGTCGGGGTGCCCAGCAAAGTCCACGCCCGGCAGAAGATCGGGTCACCGGTGTAGGAAAGCCCACGTGGCGCCTCTCCTGTGACGGCAGGGGTCAGAATCGCGTCCAAGTCGCCGAAGGCACGAGAGAGCAGACTGCGACACTCTGAGGCGGTCGTACGAGCACGGACGTAGGCCTCGCGAGGCTGGGCACTCCCCCGGCGAAGCACTTCCTTGGTCGAGTCGCTCAGCAGGTGTGGGTCTCGGGCCAGCTCGTCGTGAAGAGTCTCCGCGACCTCACGCTCCATGATTGCCGCGTGCGCTGGCACCAAGTCCGCGAAGGATGGAGGAAGCGTCGTCTCGACGACCTCGAACCCGGCAACTGCGAGCTCTTCTGCGAGTGCCTCCAACCCATGCATCACTGTTGGATCGGCCATCTCCCAGTGGGAGGTGCGGACAAAACCGATCCGGACTGGGCCCGCACGTCTTTCCGGTCGATTGCGACGGGGACTCACCACGCGCGCGCACCGGTACACCAGTTCGATGTCCCGGACGGTTCGTGCGAACACCCCCAGCGTGTCCAAGGAGGGGCTCATCACCTTGAGGCCAGCTCTGTCGAGGGCACCGAACGAAGGCTTGAATCCGACGACCCCACAGAAGGCGGCCGGCCGGATGACCGATCCTGCGGTTTGGGTCCCGATCGCCGCAGCGACCATGCCGTCGGCCGTGGCCGCGGCCGAGCCACTCGAGGAACCTCCTGGGGTGTGGGCCGCGTCCCACGGGTTGGTAGTGGGGCCTGGCTCGAAAAGTGCGAACTCGGTGGTCACGGTCTTGCCCATGACCAATGCCCCAGCGGAGTTGAGTCGGGTCACAAGGGCTGCGTCCCGCACGGGCCGGCGCCCGGCATAGATCCGTGAACCGAACTCGGTTGGGTAGTCGGCGGTATCCATCAGATCCTTGATGGCCAAAGTCATGCCCCGCAGCGGGGACGATGTCAGCCCACGATCTAGTTCCTCCGCACGCTGCCGCACGAGCAGGGGGTCGTGATGGGCAAAGGCGTGAACCACCGGCTCGCGAGTTCGGATTCGGTCGAGACAGGCGGTCGCGATCTCGGTCACCGAGGCGTCCTTGTCCCGAACGGCTGCGATCGCCTCTGCTCCGGTGAGGTCGGACAGCTCTGTCATCCTCGTTCGCCGCCGTTCGACGTGGGGTGGAGTCGTGACCTGCCGCTCGGCTCTGTTCGAGTGGTCACTGCGCCTGCGCCTGCGAGGCTGATCGGAGGAGGTCGGTGTAGATCGCCGTCGCTGTGCTGATGTCGTCCACCTCGCACCACTCGTCCACCACGTGCGCCTGGTCCGGCGATCCCGGGCCGCAGATCACGGTCGGCACGTCCCCGAAGGCTTTGGTCAGGACGCTGGCGTCAGTGAAGAACCGGGCAACCGGCGGTGAGTCCGACAGGGCGATGTGGCGAGAAGCGATCGTGCGGACGAGGCGCACCCAAGGGTTGCCCGGTGCGGTGTAGACGGGCGGGAGGCTGAGCATGGGTTCGACGGTCGCCAACTCGTGGAGAAGCTCCTCGAGCTGCGCGGGGATCGCGCCGGCATCCTCCTCGAAGGCTGTGCGGAAGTCCAGCTGGGCGGTGGCGAAGTCGGGAACGATGTTGCGAAGGACGCCGCCGCGGATCCGTCCGGTGTTGAGGGTCCGCCGGCCGAGGACTTCGTGGGTGGTCGCCGTCTTCGCGGCCCAAGCATTGACCCGGCTCAGAGCCTCGACCAGCTTGTCGATGGCGTTCTCGCCCAGCTCGGGCGTGGAGCCGTGGCACGAACGTCCGTGGGACAAGAGGTCCAGCCACAGCGCACCTCGATGACCGAGCATCGGTTGGTTCGACGTCGGCTCAGCGATCAGGAGGAAACAACTGTCGGGCAGCAGCCCACTCTCCCGCGTCAACGCAGCAGCCCCGAGACTGCCGACCTCCTCCTGAGCGGTCAGCACGAGCGCAAGAGGTACCGCGTCGGGCGGGGGCGACGCGGCGTAGTCCTCGGCAGTACGGACCATGGCCGCGACGCCGGTCTTCATGTCTACCGCACCCCGCCCGTACAGACGGGTGCCTACGACATCGGCCGCGTGCGGGTCGGCGGTCCAGTCGTCCTCTACGACGGTCACCGTGTCCAGATGTCCGGAGAGGCACAGGGCGGGTCGCCCCGGGTCTCCCCACCGGGCCACCAGGTTCACGTGCTCGTCGGCGTAAGCGTCCACGGTCACGGTGAATCCGGCTGCCTCCAACCGGTCCGCTAGCAGCTCGGCCACCCGCGGTTCGCCGCCGCTCTCGGGCGTGCTCGGCAACCGGATCAGCTGCTGGGCCAGCTGCAGGCCGGATTCCGACGTCATCGGGCGGGTCCGTCCGCACCTCGGCCCAGGACTGCCACGCCCTCCAAGAACAACTGTCGCGCCGACGTCTGATCGCGGCTCGCGAGGCATGCCAAGAGAAGCAGCCTGGTCTTGGCTGCGCTGAGCGCGCCCGCACCGACGACGCCGAGGTCGGCGAGGTCCGTTCCCCCACCGAGACCTCCGTAGACGGCCCAGGTGCCGCCGTGGGGGACGCGCGTGGAGACCGCCACGACTACATCGGCAGCGACCAGGTCGATGAGAACGGCGCGCACGGCAGTTGGCACGTGTCCGAGTCCGAAGCCGTCGATGACCAGTCCCCGGGGGGGATGTCGCGTCGATGAGGCCCCGCGCCGCGCGGGCGGACATGCCACTGTAGGCCTGGAGGATCGGCACGTCGTCAGGGCGAGACGTCGCGCCGACGGATCCACCCGGCACGGTCCAACGGGGCAGCCCATCGCACGTACGACGAACCTCGCCGTCCGGGTCCAGCGTGGCAACCGGCGCCGCGCCGTTGGAGAAGGCGGCCGTGCTCTGGGTGTGCCACTTGCGCGCCCAGCGAGCCGCCTGCAGCACCCCGTCCAGGCAGACCACGACCCCGAGACCGCGCAGCCCAGGACTGGCGGCTGCTCTCAGGGCCGACCGCAGGTTGTTGGGGCCGTCCGGCGACACGTCATCGGCAGCCCTCATCGCCGCGGTGAAGACGACCGGCTTCTCCGTGTCGACCAAGACGTCGACTAGGAAGGCAGTTTCCTCCAGCGTGTCCGTACCGTGGGTCACCACGACCCCGGATACATCGTCTCGGGCAACGAGCTGCGCGACCGTGGCCGCGACGTCCCACATCAGGGGCGGGTCGACGTTCCAGCTGTTGACTCGCGCAAGGTCGATGATCGATCCGACGAGGGCAGAGCTGTCCTCGCCCGTGCTGCGCACGAGATCCTGCACGGAGAGGACGGCGACCACGCCCGCCAGCTCGCCGTCGTACAGGGAGGCGATGGTCCCGCCGGTGGCGACGACGGCGACGCGAGCAGCGCCGGCCCGGGTGTCAGACGCCAAGATGCTGCTCGACTTCCCCGCTGGCCATGAGCTCCCTGACCGGGCCGTTGGCGACGATACGGCCGCTCTCCAGGATCAGGCAGCGCGTCGACATCCGGGTCACCATCGGGACGTTCTGCTCGACCACCACCGTGGTCAGTCCCTCGTTGCGGTTGATCTCCTTGATGTCGTCGGCAATCTGCTGCACGAGCATGGGCATGATGCCGTCCGAGGGCTCGTCGAGCAGCAGGATCCGAGGTTCCGTCATCATGGCCCGGGCGATGGCGAGCATCTGCTGCTCTCCCCCGCTCATCGTGCCCGCCCGCTGCTTGGGTCGCTCAGCCAGGCGAGGGAAGTATTCGAGCACCTCCTGGAGGCGTCCCGCTCGCACCCGGCCGCCCGCGGCCAGGCGCCCGAGCTTGAGGTTCTCGGTGACGGTGAGGTCCGAGAAGACCCCACGGCCCTGCGGGACCACGGCGATCCCGTGCCGGGTGCGTACATGGGCCGATGCCTTCGTCAGGTCCGTGTCGCCGACTCGTAGATGTCCTGACCGGATCTTGAGAAGACCTGCGAGGACGCGGATCAGGGTGCTCTTGCCCATGCCATTGCGGCCGAGGACCCCGAGGATCTCGCCCTCCTCGACCGACAGCGAGAGGTCGTGGAGAACGACACCTCGGCCGTAGCCTGCAACAACGTTGCTGACCTGCAGCATCAGCCCATCTCCTCACCCAGGTAGACCGCACGCACTTGTTCGTCCCGCTCGACGGTCGCCATGGAGCCCTCGGCGATGACCTCGCCGAGATGGAGAACGGTGACGTCCGAGTTCAGCGAGCGGACGAAGCCCATGTCGTGCTCGATGACGATGGTCGAGACGCCGTTGTCAGCGACGAGGCGAGCGATCAGCTCAGCTGTCTTCGTGGTCTCGTCGGGGCTCATTCCGGCGGTGGGCTCGTCGAGCAGCATGACCGTGGCCTGCCGTGCCACCAGCATCCCGATCTCGAGCCATTGGGTGCGCCCGTGCGGTAGGTGAGCGGCTCGAACCTGAAGCGCGTCGGCAAGGCCCACCTGCTCGGCGACCTCAGCGACCGCCCGCGACACCTTGCCGCGGCGAGCGCCGGTCGCGAGCACGGGGATGGTGAGGTTCTCCGTGACGGTGAGGTCCGGGTAGAACGAGGGTCGCTGGAACTTTCGGACCATGCCCATCTTGGCCACCCGGTGCACCGGCCACCCCGTGACGTCCTTGCCGCGGAAGACGACCTTCCCGGTGTCGGGTCTGGTGTGACCCGACAGCATGCTGAGGAAGGTGGACTTCCCAGCCCCGTTCGGCCCGACCACGCAGCGGATGCTCGACTCAGCGAGGCTGAGCGAGACGTCGTGGTTCGCCCGGACACCACCGAACGTCTTCGAGATACCACTGACCTCAAGCAACTGGTTCACGGCGACGTCCTTGCAGGTATGGGGGAAGCCGCAGGAGGGAACCGATGAGGCCGCGGCGGAAGAAGACGATCACGAGGACGAACAACACACCGAGGATCAGCTGCCAGTACTCCGGGATGAGCGAGTTGAGCGCGTTGCTGAGGATCGAGATGCCGATCGCCCCGATCAGCGCACCGATGAAGTAGCCCCGTCCTCCGACCGCGACCCAGACCACGACACTCGTGGAGAAGAGCACCCCGCCCAGGCTGGGAGAGACGAAGCCGGTGTCGGTTGCGTAGAACCCGCCCGCGAGGGCTGCTGCGGCACCGGAGATCGCGAAGGCAACAGTCTTGTACAGCGCCGTGTTGTATCCGAGAGCCCGGGTGCGCTCCTCGTTCTCGCGGATGCTGACCAAGACCTGGCCGAAAGGCGACCACTGGAGGAAGCGGAACCCGAGGTATGCCAACAGGGTCACCGCGAAGGCGACGTAGTACATCGCGAGGTCGCCCTTCAAGGAGACGCCGAGCCCGAACAACGAGAACGTGACCCGCTCGACGTACATCCCGTTGAATCCGCCGGTCAGGCCGGACTGCGAGTTGGCCACGACATAGACGATCGTGGAGATCGCGAGAGTCACCAGCACGAAGTACGAGTCGCGCACGTTGGCGCTGAACAGGAAGTAGCCGACACCCCCTGCGATCGCCGCGGCGAGCAGGACGCCGAGCAACAGACCCAGCCATGGTCCGGACGGTCCGCTCACTTGCTTGAGCAGGATTCCGAAGGCGTAGGCACCGACTGCGAAGAACGCACCTTGCCCGAAGCTCACCATCCCCCCCGAATCCCCAGAGCAGGCAGAGGGTCATTGCCAGCACCCCGAAGAGCATGTACTGGGGCAGGATGAACACCGGGTACCCAGTCACGACGTAGGGGACGTAGAACAAGCCGATGAACGTCAGGACGGCCAGTACGTTCTCGGGCCCCGCCCAGCGCAAGATCCGTCGTCTCTGATTCGTCGGCTCGACAGAACGGTCGCCGGCCGCTTCTCTGTGTGTCGTCAGCTGCTTCATCGTCGCCCCAGGATTCCGACGGGTCGGAAACGCAGCGCCACCACGGCGAGCGCGAAGACGACCGTCTGGGCAAACACTTGCTGGGTGAAGAGGGCGAAGATGGAAGTTGCACCACCGATGAGAGCGGACCCCACCAAGGTGCCGCCGACGATGGCGCCCAGGCCGCCGACGGTGACCACGAAGAAGGCTCGCACCAACCACAGCGTTCCCATGTCCGGCTCGATGCTGAACATCGGCGCGATCAGCCCTCCGGCCAGGCCGGCCATCGCTGCGCCAGCCACGAACACCCCGCGGTACATTCGCGGCGCGTTGACTCCGAGCATCAAGGCCATCTCCCGGTTCTGGATCATCGCGCGCACGCGGACCCCGACATTGGTGCGGTAGAGCAGCACACCCATGGTCGCGAGCAGCAGCATGGTCACGAGGCAGACCACTGCCTCATACCTGCCGATCCCGACCTGTCCCAGGGAGAAGGTCCCGGGGATGGGGTTGCGGATGTTCTTCAGGGTGGATCCCCAGACGATCTTGATCAGCTCGGTGACGACCAGGTAGAACCCCCAGCTGATCAGCAGCGTCTCGAAGGACTGCTCGTAGAAGTGCCTGATGATCAGGACCTCGAAGACAAGCCCAATGAAAGCCACGCCAGCGGTAGCTGCCAGCACTGATAGGGCAAAGGGCACTCCCGCGCCGGACAGGGACCAGGTGAGGTAGGCGCCGAGGGCCAGCATCGCACCGTGACCCATGTTGATGACGCGGACAAGACCGAACACCACGGCGAGTCCCAGGGACACCAGGGCCAGCACCAGGGTCGAGGACACGATGTCGATCAAGAGGGAGAAGAAGCCAGCCACGGCGGCTAGGCCTTCGACAGCGGCAGGTTGTCGCACTGGGCGACTTGCGGCTCCACCGACTCGACGCTATGGACGACCTTGAACATGTCGTCCGGGCTCGTCCAGTTCGGCTGAGCCTGCACGAGGTACGACGGGAGCACCGCCTGGTGGTCCTCTGCGCGCATCGTCAACGAACCCTGAGGTGCGCCGTCGAACGTCATGCCCTCGAGGGCCGAACGCATGGCGTCAGTGCTGACCTCACCGGCCTTCTCGATCGCCTTGGCGGTCATGTGCGCCGCGTTGTACATCGCGACGCCCACAGTGTTCATGATGACGTTGGGGTACTTCTCAGTGACCTTCTTCCGGAACGCCTCGTTGTTCGGCGTCTTGATGGACCAGAAGTAGTCGAAGCTGACGTAGTCGCCCTCGGTGGCATCGGGTCCGATGCCGGACGTGGCTGCCTCTTCGTCGTCGACAGTCCAGACCACGAGGTCCTTCTTCATCCCCGCTGCGGCGAGCTGACGACGGAAGTTGACGGTGTCCGACCCGGTGAGGGTGAGGAAGATGACGTCGGCACCTGAGCGGCGGATCTGAGCCAGGACCGACCCGTACTGGGGGGTGTTGAACGGGATGTAGACCTCCCCGACGGTGGATCCCCCGAGCTCCTGGAGCTTCTGCTTGGTGAGTCGGTTGGTCTCTCGCGGCCAGACGTAGTCCGAACCGATCATGAAGAACTTGCCGCCGTGCTTCTTGACGATGTAGTCCATGTGGGGCCACACCTGCTCAGAAGGCTCCGGGCCGAACATGAACACGTTCGGGTTGCAGACGCCGGGATAGAACTTCTGGCTCTGACCCTCGTAGAAGGTGGGGTACAGCAGGAGCTTGTCCGCCTGGGTGGCAACCGGAGCCGCGGCGTTGCGCTCGGCGCTGCTGAAAGTGCCGGCCAGGAAGTCGACGTTCTCCTCGCGCACCAGCCGGTTGGCCTGCTCGGTCACCACCTGCGGCTCGGTCTTGGAGTCGGCGATTACCAGCTCCCACTTTCGGCCGAGCGTTCCTCCCGCGGCATTGATCTCGTCCACGGCGAGCTCGAAGCCGGCCGAGTGAGCCTTGCCGTAGACCGTCCAGGCGCCACTCAGCGGCGAGATCACACCGACACGAATCGCCCCGCTGCTCTTCCCGCCGCTGCCCCCCCGACGACTTGGGCGCGCATGCGGACAAGAGCGAGGGGGCGGCGAAGGCGCCCGCACCGAAGAGGCTTGCCTTGAGCAGGGACCGACGATCGATCCCGTTGATGGGTGTGGTCACGCGCTGACTCCTTGGTAGAGCGAAGGTCGATGGATCAGAGATGAGCGGATGGTCAGGCCCCGGAGGTCAGGACGCCGTAGGTCTCGGGCCGTCGGTCACGCAACGGCTGGGTTAAAGTCGTTCCAGTTGCGGGCGACTCGCGCCATACCGAGATCGAGATCGGCGTAGAGGATCTCCTCGTCGTCGGGGGAGGCCGGCCCGGCGAGCGGCCATCCCGTGTAGCTGACGATGACGCTTTGGCCGTTGAACGGTTGGCCGCGCTCCGTCCCGACCCGGTCCGCCGCCGCGATGTACACGGAGTTGCTGTGCGCGTTGGCCTGCGCCAGGACGGTGGCCATCGCGGGCGAGCCCTCGGCCTGACCCGGAATCGGAACCCAGTTCGTGGGAATGCAGATGATGTCGGCCCCCCGCAGCGCGCAGGCCCGATAAGCCTCGGGGAACCAACCGTCGTAGCAGATGAAGGTCGCGATGCGTCCGATAGCGGTGTGAAAGACCGGGAATCCGAGGTCGCCGGGCTCGAAGAAGAGATTCTCGCGGTTCCAGAGATGCACCTTGCGGAACGTCCCGATGTAGCCGTCCGGGCCGATGACGATGCTGGAGTTGAACAGCTGCTCGCCGGCTCGCTCACAGATCCCGGCAACCAGGTAGACACCGCGCTCGCGACAGAACGCGATCCAGGACGACGACGCCGCACCGGTCGGAATCTCCTCGGCCGCTGCCTGGGCCTCGCCCCTGGTCTCGAAGACGTAGCCCGAGTTGCACAGCTCCGGCAGGACGAGCAGCTGAGCCCCGCCTCGCACAGCCTCCTCGCACAGCTCCAGGGATCGCGCGAGGTTCGCGGCGTTCTCACCGACTTTCGGCTCCATCTGGATGCAGGCGACTCGCACCTGTTCGGAAGCCGGACCGTTCTGCGCCATCTGCATCTCCGTCCTCTGGAATCGTTTTCAGGAATATATGGAAACGATTCCGCCAGGTCAATAGACTGTCCGAAGTTCGGTGGTTCCCGTCGTCGAACGCGCAGCGGAAGGGTATGAAGGCGGCATGGCGGCCACACTGAAGGACATCGCTCGTGAAGCAGGCGTGAGCCTGTCCACGGCGTCTCGCGTGCTCTCTCACGCACGCAACGGAGGTGACCCGGAGACGAGCACGGCAAAGCGGGTTCTGGCCGTGGCAGCCCGTCTGCAGTACGTGCCGAACTTGTTCGCGGCCAGCCTCCGGACGAACCGCACCCACATGCTGGGGGTACTGGTCCCGCATCTGACCGACGTGGTGCTGAGCACCATCTATGAAGGCATCGACGAGCAGGCCTCTGCGTCGGGCTACCAGACCGTGGTGGCGAACTCGATGGATGAGCCACACGAGCACCGACTGCGTGCCGAGCGGCTCCTCCAGCGCGGAGTCGACGGCCTGATCTTCGGCGACGCCCAGGTCAGCGACCCCTACCTCGACGAGCTGACCCTGCGGAAGGTGCCCTTCGTCCTCGTGAGCCGCCGGCACCACCCCTACGACTCGGTCACCTGTGACGACACCACAGGTGGCCGCCTGGTCGGGAACCATCTTGCCGACCTCGGCCACCGCGACATCGCGATCGTCGCGGGCCAGCCCTACGCGTCCACGGGTATCGATCGAACACAGGGGTGTCTTGCGGCTCTACGCGAACGGGGCATCGAGGTGTCCCCACAGCGCATCGTGCACTCGGGTTTCGACCCGCGGGCCGGCCACCTGGCTGCCACCCGGCTGATGGCTGGATCGTCCCGGCCCACGGCCATCTTCGCGGTGAACGACATGACCGCGATCGGCGCGATGGGAGCCCTGCGCGATCTCGGCATCAACGTCGGACGCGACGTGGCAGTCGTCGGGTTCAACGACATCAGCATCGCAGCCGACCTGCCCACGCCACTGACCACCGTCCGCAGTCCCCTCAAGGAGATGGGCGCTGCGGCGGCAGATCTACTCGTGGAGAAGCTGAGCGATGCGACGGACACTTCGCACTCGTCACCCACCGAGAAGAGACTCCAACCGCAACTCATCGTGCGGGAGTCGTCCGACGTATCCATCGACTCGCGGTCCCTGCGTGTACAGCGCAGTGCGAAAACCGTCTGACGCACGGCGCCGGCGTCATCTCTTCGCTGGGCCGGGACACGGCGGGCATGGCGCGGCGGGCCTTGCGCTGGCAATCAACATGTCGGTGACTTTCATCGCCCACAACGGAATTCTCGGCCTTCACCCCGACGCGGGGCCCAGGACAAGACCAGCCACCCCGGCGGCCAACGCTGCCGGATACGCGACCACTACGGCGAGTTGAGGAAACAGTGTCTCTGATGCGACCCAGGTCAGCCCGCCGCACAACACCACCGGCGTCACGAGGCCGACCGCGACCCACCATGGCCAGCTCGCCACGAGCACCGCGTATCCCGCTGCAGCAACGAGGACGCAGCAGGAGATACCGACGAACTCCCGGCCCAGTTGTGCGTCGGCGACTGCCTCTGCGGTTGGCTCGAAGTAGATCCCGGCCAGTAGGCCGCGGAAGAGAAGAACAAGCGCGCCGAACACAGCGACTGCCCACGGCACCTTCAGCACTACCGCTTGCATCAGGGCACACCTCCTCAGTTCGCACGCAGAACCAGACCTTCTAGCTCAGGTTGGATGGTGCCTGCGCTGCCGCGGCAGTCGCATCCGTGTTGGTACTCAGTCTGCCCTGAGCCTGCCTCAGCAGGGCCGCAGATACCCGACGACACTTGCCAGCCACGACCCCCGAGACTCCACTCCTCGCCGCCACCGCTGGAGGCACGCACATGCCGGTGTCTGTGCTTAGGCGACGTGAGTCTTCCGCCGCGATCGGGTGTCCGGCCGATCACACGGAACCGAGGCTCACCAGTCAGCCCGATGTGCTTGCATGCGAAGGTCCCGCGAGAATCGTCTAGCGGGAAGTCGAATCCAGAGGTAGGCGTTCGTTGCAGAGGTGAAGGGGTGGACCGCAGGGCTCTTCGAGATAGAGCCCGATGATGACCGTCCGATCGAACACCCCACCAGTCCGCGCTCGAGCAAGGAGCCGTCTTGAAGTTGCTACTCACATCCGGTGGCGTTAGGAACACGAGCATCCGAGGTGCCCTGGTCGACCTGCTAGGCAAGCCGATTTCCGACTCCACCGCCCTCTGCATCCCCACGGCGCAGTGGGGCCATCCGAGCTGCGGGCCGGTTTCGGCGCGGGGTTTCGTCAGCGGTGCGGCCCCGTGGGGCAGCCTGACGTCGATGGAGTGGAAGTCGCTTGGCCTCCTTGAACTGTCAACGCTGCCTACGATCGGCAGGGAGCGATGGATTCCATGGGTGGAGGCTGCCGACGTGCTGCTGGTCGACGGCGGAGACGCGACGTATCTGTGCCACTGGATGCGCGAATCCGGGATGGCCGACCTGCTGCCGTCGCTGAGTGACATGGTCTGGGTGGGCGTGAGCGCTGGCAGCATGGTGATGACGCCTCGGATCGGCGCGGACTTCGTGCAGTGGCCGTCAGCGCCGGACGACCGCACCCTTGGTGTCGTCGACTTCTCGATCTTCCCGCACCTGGACGTCTTTCCGGAGAACACCATCGAGGAGGCTAAGCGCTGGGCCAGGCAGATCGGCGGCCCGGCGTACGCGTTGGACGACGAGACGGCCATCAAAGTGGTCGACGGCGCCGTGGAGGTCATCACCGAGGGACGATGGAAGATGTTTCCCTGACAGCCGCGGAAGGGGGCTCGGCGCTGCTCGCCTGAATCCACGTCAGGATCGAGGGAGGACCGTGAGGACTCGCTCGATGTGGTCGTGGAACTCTCGCATGAAGTCCGCCAGGAACGTCGCGGTCGAGTCGTCGGTCACCTCGCCGTTGTCCGTGAACAGACCGGGCCTGAAGGTGATGTAGGCCTCGGGCGCGGTCATCTGACGGGCGTTGCAGAAGCTCAGCACGGCGCGGAGACTTTGCTGTCCCACTGCGGTGCCGATCTGCCCTGGGGAGGCACCGATCACGGCCGCCGGCATGTGGTCGAAGGAGTTCTGCCCCCACGGTCGTGAAGCCCAGTCGATGGCGTTCTTCAATGCACCCGGGATCGAGCGGTTGTACTCCGGGGTGACGAACAGAACCGCTTGGGAGGCGGCGATCGCGGCCTTCAACGCCTGGGCCTCCGCGGGGTAGTCGCTGTCGAAGTCCGGGCTGTACAACGGAAGGCCTCCGATGGGCAGCTCGGTGAACTCCAAGTCCTGCGGGGCCAGCCGGAGCAGGGCCCGGCTCAGGACCCGGTTGATCGACGTGGACGAGAGGCTACCGACGAAGTAGCCGACCTTGTACGTGCTCATGCCGTCCTCCTGGGATCGCGAGCAGATGCGGCTAGGTAGGACCACAGGGAAGTCCCGCTCCCTTGCAGGGTTCCAGACCTCGTCCGGTTTCGATACCCCTCGAGATGACCGTCGCCGTCGTCATCCGCAGCCGGGGTGTCACCTCCGCGACCCCCGACACGGGCTTCGACCGAAGACCGAATCTGACGGCGAAGGCCTCGGCCAGGCGGTTCGAACGCGGCCGTAGGCTTCGCTCGTCTTCCGCACCTACGAGTCTCGCTCCACCCTGTCCTCAGCGCTACTCTGCCCGGAGCTCGCTTGAGTCAGGGCTGCCGAGGTGGACCGGCAGAACATCGTCCTGATCGTTCATGTCGCCAGTGATGACCCCTGGTTGTCCGATGGCGTGAAGGCGGCGAACGGCATCCACCTCTCGGTTCACCGCCATCGTGCGCCACGCACCCTGGCGGGGGTAGCGACGCGTGTCCGCCGGGTTGTGAAGTTTCGGGATCGTGAGCGTCTCGGCGATGTCGACGGCATGCCTGTCGAGCAGCTCGATGCGTCCGCGGGTCCGTTCGGGGCCGGATGCCATCTCCGGACGTCCGGTTCTCCGTGCCGTCGTAGGAGCTGGCATCTCCACGATGCGAATGCCGGCCGGGAGGTGACGTCTGCGATGGCTGTCCGGATGCGCTCGGCCAGCGTCTGCTGGGCGGACTCCATCGCGGCGGAGCATCGGTGTGGTGGGAGCTGATGCCAGCTCGCATGTCGAAACCGTGCAGTGTGCGATTTTGTCGATCCACTCGACAGTGACGACGCCACGACGGTCGGCGTGTTTGCGGATCCAGCAACGCCAGAACCCTTGCCTCCGGTGTCTTTAAAGGAAACACGCCTGTGTCGTGAGGATGCGGTCCCCAGGGTAGTTCCGCCAGCCTGAGGCGGCCCTAAAGAGGTAGGTGGTCTCTGCGGCGACCTGGCAAGTTTCTCCGTTGTCGCCGCTGTACTGGAAGCCGGCGACTAGGTATCCGGCGCTGCCGGCAAGTCCAGGTATAAGCAAGTTGACGAGCGGCGGAGATGGCGGCAGCTCGTACCAGCCAGGAGCGCCTGCCGAATACGCCTTCCACGTCGAGGTGAACTTGATTGAAGAGGTCCCGTTCTGGATCACGATCAAGAAGACGCTCACGGCTAGTAGGCCGCCGTCACGGGTGTAGGCGGTGGGCATCCGCATGCCCCGCTCGGTGAGGTAGTCGAAGTGTGCTGCGTCGCAGACGGCAACTCCAACGGTGCATGTTCCCGCTGTGCCGCAGTCGGTGAACGCGCGCTGTGCGAAGCTCTCAGCGAGTGGCTTCGTCGGTACTGCGGCTCGTGGAACTGGCGTGGCCTTCTGGATGTTGCGCTGCGGCGATGGGTGCTCCATGAGCCCGGCGTGGACTTCGCACTGGCGGTGGAACATGTGTTCGAGGACTGACCAGGCGACGCACCAGTCTGTTCCGGTGCCTCCGTAGACGGTGTCTCGACCGGAGTTCCCGTCGATCACGTCGTTGCCTGATCCGGCGCAGATCAGGTCATTGCCTCTGTTCCCGAGGACGCGGTCATTGCCGGCACCTGTCCAGATCACGTCATGGTGTCTCGTTCCGACGATGTTGTCGGCTCCTGCAGTTCCTGTGATCGTGGCTCGCTGCCCGTGGCAGCGATGTTTGGTGAGGGCCGTCGCAGTGGGTGTCACCAGCGCGGAGATGAGCAGGGCCAATGCCAAGAACTGAGCGAGTCGCTTCATTTCCTTCTCCTTGCTTGAGTGTTACTCCATCAAGGACGGCCCTCGCCCTAACGGGCCGAGCAGCCGGACCGACCGACGCAGCAGACAGGGCAGCCCGGGCCTTCAACCGGAGCGCGTTCCGTGCGGCCCGGGGTAGCTGCGGGATGGGCGGTCCCCCGCTGGGCATGTGCACCTCGCACTGCCGGTGGTACATGTCAGCAGCTTTGGGGGCGACGCTGAAGTCGCTGCCGGGTCCGCCGTAGACGAGCTGTCGCCTTCCCCGCATCGCGAAGGACATCGTCGTGCTGCCTACCCACAAGGGTGGCGCGGTGCCTGGCACAGCGTGGCACCGACGACGCCGACGCCGACGCAGTCAGCGCAGGAAGTGCGGACACCGCGGCCGCCACACCCACCAGAGCAGCGATCGTGCGGCTGCGTCGAAACCGTTGGAACAAGCGCATGTGCGCGCCCCCTGCGAGATCCGCCCCCCCACGGGGGAGTCTCATCCCCGTGGCAGACCAGGGCCATGCCTGCATCGGGGGGTCGGTGCCGTGCACACGGCACTGTGTGGCCGGTCTCGCTACTCACCGACGCGTTCGCGCATTCAGGGGCGGCTTCCCGTCAAGGATCAGCTCAGCAAGGCACGGCCATGGCGGACCTGGACCAAGACGCCCTGGCCGTCGGCGTGCTTAAGGGCCTCCACGCCACGTCAGTACAACGCCCAGTCCCCCGCCTCGAGACGTCGATGAACGTGTAGAGGGACGCGGCAACCGGGGATAGCGGAACACGTTGCCCGCCCCATCGAAAGTCAGCACGAGCACCTCGCCAACACTCGATCGGCTCGCCTAAGGCGTGGGCCCTTCCGCAGGGTGTCGCGTCCGCGCGGTCGAACGCAGAGCACATCCATTCGCGATCGTGCAGATCGCGTTCCCGCTACACCGTCTTTCCGCTGCCTTCGCCTCGCATCCGGAACGCGACACCACCTTTGGCGGCGGGAAACCTTTCTTGTGGACGCACCGCCGCTTCTCGGCGGCCCGGTCCCGGCTCAACGACATCAACCTGTTCGCCGTGACCCGGACTCCGAGCGGGGAAGCACTCACGGCCTACGCCGCGGAGCTGTGGCATTCGCCATCTTCAGACATATTGCTGGCGCCACGCTCGGCCGCGGACAGCCGCTCAGGCACCGCCCGGGCGAGGTAGCGCCAGGTCACCAGTGCGGCCCCCAGCGAGATCGCCGCGCCGATGCGGATGGCGACCCGGGCCCCGTGGGCCTCCGACATCCACCCGATGAGCGGCCCACTGACCGGCGAGGTGCCGTTGATCGCCATGATCAGCAGCGAGACCATCCGTCCGCGGACCGCGGCGTCCGACTCCAGCTGCACGAGGGAGGTCGCCAGCGCTCGGAAGGTCGTGGCGACGGCGCCGAGGACGAACATCGCCACCAGCGCCAGTCCGGTCGAGGGAGCCAGTGACACGAGCCCCAGCACGACGGCGAACACCGTCCCCGCGGCGAGGAACGTGCGCGGCACCGCCACCAGGATCCCGGCCAGCGACAAGCTGCCGACGACGGCACCGGCACCCATCGCGGCGAAGAAGTACCCGATCATCGCTGCATCCGAGGAGAACTCCCGAGCCAGCAACGGCACGGCGGTGTTCCACTCGTAGGCGACCAGTCCGGTGACGGTCATCAGCAGCAGGGTCGCCGCGATCACGGGGGTACGCCGCGCGTAGGCGACTCCCGAGCGCAGAGCCCCGCGTTCCTTCGGGCGGATGTCTCGCGGCCTGATCTCGTCGGCCCGGATCCGGGTCAAGGCCATGACCATGACGAGGAATGAGAGGACGTTGAAGAGGAATGTGGCCGCGACTCCCACGGAGCTGATTGCGATCCCCGCCGCCGCCGGCCCCAGGATCTTCCCGGCGTTGAACATGGTGGCGTTGAGCGTCACCGCGTTGGTGACGTCCTCGGTCGGCACGACATCGGCGGCAAAGGTGTGGCGCACCGGCTTGTCGAACGCCTCGACGACGCCGATCACTATGGCGAGCAGCATGATCACGGGCACCGTGGCCCGATCGACCAGCACCAGGAGGCCCATCGCCGCTGCCGGGACCGCCGCCGCCCAGTTGGTCCAGAGCAGCATCCGGCGGCGATCGATGCGGTCGGCGATGATCCCGGCCCAGGGCGTCAGCAACAGCGTCGGTGCCTGCTGCAGCCCGACGGTGACGCCCAGCAGCGTCCCGGACCCGGTGAGGTCGAGGATCAGCCACGCCTGGGCGACCTTCTGTGCCCAGGTGCCGACGGTCGAGACGATCTGACCGGTGAAGTAGAGCCGGTAGGCGCGATGGCGCAGGGACCGGAAGGTCGTCGACACGTAGCGGCTCATCGGGGGGCGCCGAGCTTGGCCAGCGCGCTGACGGCGTCGAACAGGCGGTCCTGATCATCGGAGTCGAGCGTCTCCACCCGGTCCCGGAGGTAGTCGTTGGAGCGCTCGGCGAGGTGGGCCAGCAGGGTACGCCCGGCCTCGGTGATGGAGACGATTCCGCTGCGGGCGTCGAGGTCGTCGACGGAGCGCGAGGCCAGCCCCTTGGCTTCCAACGTGGCGACCAGCCGGGTGACGGTCGACTTGCCGATCTGCTCCCGCCGGCCGAGCTCCCCGAGCCGGAAGGGACCGTGACGGTCCAGCGCGAACAGCGCCGAGTACTGCGACGGGGTGATCTCACCCGACCCCGCGCTCTTGCGCAGCTTGCGCTCCAGCCGGATGACCGCCAGGCGCAGCGCGTCGACCTCTTCGGGGCTGTGGGATGCCATGGTCCGATAGTACGCGATGCGTACTATCAACGTCGTTCGTACACTCCTATGGTTCAATGGTATGACCATACTGAGGAGGGTGACATGGCGGATGCGGGATTCCTGATCGTCGGAGCCAGCCAGGCTGGCGCACAGCTGGCTACCTCGCTGCGGGAGTTCGGGGCGACCTGCCCGATCACCCTCGTCGGCGCGGAGGAGCATCTCCCCTACCAGCGGCCGCCGCTGTCGAAGGCCTACCTGTCCGGGAAGGTCGAGGCCGACTCGCTCTTGCTGCGCTCGGCGGCCTACTACGCCGAGCAGGGCATCGACGTGGTGACCGGCGAGTGGATCGAGGACATCGACCTCGCCGCGAACGGTGGCCGTGCGACCAGCGCCAGCGGACGCACCTTCGACTTCGACGGTCTCGCCCTCACGGTCGGCGGCACCCCACGGCGTCTCCCCGTCCCCGGCGCGGACCTGGGCAACGTCTTCTACCTGCGTGACCTCGCAGACGCTGCGGCGCTCCGGACTGCGCTCGGGGCCGCTCAGCGCGTCGTCGTGGTCGGTGGCGGCTTCGTCGGACTCGAAGCCGCCGCGGTCGCCAACGACCTCGGCAAGGACGTCATCGTCGTGGAGGCCCTCGACCGGCTCATGGCACGCGTCGTCGCCCCGGTGGTCTCGCAGTTCTACCTGCAGGCGCACGAAAGCCGCGGCGTTCGTGTCCTGCTCGACACCGGTGTCGTCGGCCTCTCCGGCACCGGCACGGTCTCGTCCGTCGAGCTCTCCGACGGATCCAGCCTGGCCGCCGACATTGTCCTGGTCGGCATCGGCCTGGTCGCGCACACCACCCTGGCCGAGCAGCTCGGCCTCGAAGTCGCTGGCGGCATCGTCATCGACGCACACGCCCGCACCAGCCGGCCTGCCGTTGTCGCCGCTGGCGACTGCACTGCGCTCCGCTCGGAGGACGGCCCGCTGCGCATCGAGTCGGTCGCCAACGCGATCGCCCAGGGGCGCGCCGCCGCAGCCACGCTCGCCGGGGTCCACGACCCCCCTGTCCGCGGTTCCGTGGTTCTGGTCCGACCAAGGCGACATCAAGCTCCAGATCGCCGGTCTCAGCTCCGGATACGACGACGTCGTGCTGCGCGGCGACCCGGAGAGCCAGCAGTTCTCCGCGCTCTACTACCGGGAGGGCCGGCTCATCGCCATCGACGCGATCAACGCGCCCCGCGACTACATGGCCGTCCGGAGGATTCTCGAGGGTGACGGCTCCGTGCCCCGCGAGGTCGCCGCGGACGTCAGCGTCCAGCTCAAGACCCTCGTTCCCGCCCGCGCCTGACCGGGGGCCCGGCGACCTCCCGTGCGTCTTCGCGCTCGACCTGGACACCGCCCGCCCGGACTACACCCTGCTCCGGTCGGTCGCCGAGGAGCCGTGCCCGTCGCCGAGCTCGATGCACCGCGCTGTTCGTGCACTCGACGCCGACGTCGCGGGGGCACTCGACCGGACCACGAGCTCGCGTGGGACCGCCGACTGGTCGTCATCGACGGCATCGCCGTCACGCTCCTCGACCGATGACCCCGATCCTCTGCCCACCGACCAAGGAGGCTGCCGCATGAGTGGCGATCACCCACCCGTCGAACCGCGTGCTCAGTTCGTCTACCACCACTGGATGGAGAGCACCGGCGGCCCGATCCACACCCCGCCCCTCCAGCTCCACGACTACAGCGAGCAGGCCGTCAACGCCAACGACCAAATCGAGTACACCGCCGAGGAGCCCGCGATCCGCGCGATGTTCGAGCGCGAGCTCGCCGCGCGAGGACTGACCTCGCTGATGAGCGACGAGCTGTATGCCGCTGCTCCGACCAAGAAGGAAGTACGAGCATGAGTGTTGGACTGATCGGGCTCGGGGCCATGGGGTTACCGATGTCGAGGAACATGGTGCTCCGCGGGCACACGGTCGTCGGCTACGACGTCGCGGCAGAGCGCCTGGCCGCGGCCGCCGATGTCGGCGTCGAGCCTGCCGGGTCGCTCGCCGAGCTGATGGACGCATGTGACGTCGTGCTGGCCTGCCTGCCGACCGACGAGTCGATGGTCGCGCTGGGGCACGACGCGGTGCCGCACATCCGGGCCGGCCACTTGCTGGTCGTCACCGGCACGCACAGCCTCGCGGTCATGTCGACCCTGGACCGGCTGTTCCGCGCCGCCGGGGCGAGCGTCGTCGACGCCCCCGTCGTCTTCGGTGGCACCAACACCGCCAACGGCACGCTCGTCTCGCTTCTGGGCGGCACCGAGACCGATGTCGAGCGGGCCCGGCCCGTCGTCATGGGCTACAGCAAGGACGCCGAGCACGTCGGTCCCCTGGGCGCCGGGCAGGTCGCCAAGGCCTGCAACAACTACCTGCACTGGGTGCACTCGGTCTCGAACTTCGAGGCTCTCGCGCTGGCCAAGCGCTACGGGGTGGACGCCGAGAAGATGCGCCAGGTCCTGATGAAGTCGCCGGGCGACAACGGCACCCTGCGTAACTTCGACCGATACCGGTTCACCTGGCACGAGAAGGACATGGACCTGGTCCTCGACCTCGCGCAGGACGGCGGGCTGATGCTGCCGATGGCCGCCCAGACCGATCAGCTGGTCAAGTCGATCACCCAGGGCGAGGTCATCAGGTTGCTCGGCGACGAGTCGTGCGTATACCTCGGTCAGACGGTCACCGCGCGCGCGGCCGGTGGCGTCGGAGACCTGGATGCGCTTCCGAGAGCGAGACGATGACGACCCCCACGGACGTAGCCATCACGGAGGCGACGCTGCGCCGCGACGTAGCAGCCTGCAGCCGGCTCCTCGTCGCCGAGGACATCCTCAACTACAGCGGCCACGTCAGCGCCCGCCTTCCGGGCCGCGACGCGTTCCTCATCCAGCGAACCCACGACGTCCGCGCGTTCCTCGACCCCGAGCGCCTGCTCGTCGTCGACTTCGACGGCGTCGTCGAGGAGGGCGACGGGAAGCCGCCGTCGGAGCGGTTCATCCACGCCGAGATCTACAAGGCCCGGCAGGAGGCGCAGTCGGTGGCCCACTTCCACCACGACCCCACGACGATCTTCGCCGCCGTCCCGACCTTCCCGCTGGTGCCGGTGAAGAACCACTTCGCACGCTGGGTCGGCGGGATCCCGGTCCACCGCGACTCCTCCCACATCGACAACCCGGAGAAGGGTCGACAGGTGGTCGAGACGCTGGCCGACCGGGATGCGCTGCTGCTGCGCGGCCATGGCCAGGTGCTGCTCGCCGAGAGCGTGCGCGCGGTCTTCATCGACGCCGTCCATCTCGTCGAGAACGCCGGCGCGCTGACGCTGGCCGCGCAGCTGGCAACCGTCGAGCCTCTCAGCCAGGCCGAGCTGGACCACTTCCTGGAGACCTTCGACCGCCCGAAACACGTCGAGAAGCTGTGGAAGTACTACGCGCAGGTGGCGGCAGCCCGTGGCGTGATCCCCGCGGAGTGGATCTGACGCTCTACCCAGACGGGCATCGGGAGCGGGCGACGGAGGGTCCGTCACCCGCTCGTTCAGGTCGCGTTCAGTCGGCTGGGCCGTGGCCGGTGGCGCGTGCCGCCAGCCCGGCCGTGTCGGCCGGGACGGCCTGTCCACGCCACACGACGTGCAGATCGGGTCGCAGCAGGAAACGTGTCCGCCCCTCGAGCACCGCGGTCGCCTCGGTGTCGAGCCGGTACGTCGCGAGCGGCGCGCCGAGTCGCGCGAACTCCCCCGCCAACGCCTCGTCCGCGGGTGTCAGCGCGTCCGTGTGCAGCAGCGTGTACTGCCGGCCGAGGTCGTCCTGGAGCGGACTCCCGTCCCGCAGCCACACGTGCGGGAACCGTGCGCCCGGCCACGTGGAGGGCGTGTAGGCGAACGCGTCGGCGTCCGGCTTCTCCCCCGCCTCCTCAACGACGAGGGGTGAGCCGTCGTAGCGGTACCCGCACTCGATGCCGAGCAGCTCGTTGCTGATCCGGTGCGCCTCGTCGGCGACCTCGACGAGGCGCGCCCGGGCGGCGGCTCCCTCGGGGGTGTCCTGCGCCATCACCGGCTCGTACAGGTCACGCCACCTGCGGCGGCCGACGGTGGCCTTGGTCGAGGAAGCGACGTTGCGAGCACCGACGAGGCGGCGCTCGGTGTCGTAGGAGGCGAGCAGGTGCGGGCCACCCCAGCCGTGGATGGTGCCGGCCAGCTTCCAGGCGAGATCGACCGCGTCGCCGGCACCCGTGTTCATGCCCAGGCCGCCGGTCGGGATGACCAGGTGTGCCGAGTCACCGGCGAGGAACACCCGGCCGGCGCGATAGGTGTCTGCGACCATCAGCCGTTGGGTCCACGTGCCGACGTAGAGCGTCTCGAAGTCGATCGGCACTCCCGCGATCTCCTCGAAGAGTGCAGGCATCTCCTCAGCCTCGACGGTCGCGTGCAGGGAGAAGTGCTTGGTGTCGTCCTGGACGATCAGGAAGGTGTGGCGATCGTCGGCGAAGTGGTAGTGCCGCCCCTTGCCCACCTTGATCCGCTCGAACAGGTCGTCGCAGCGGAACAGCGCCTGGCGCATCTCCAGGCGCGACTCACCGCGCAGCTCGACGCCGAGCTGACGCCGTACCGTGCTCGAACCGCCGTCGCAGCCGACCAGGTAGTCGGCCTCGACCTCCCGCATGCCGTCGGCGGCGCGGACCTGCGCGACGACGCGGTCGCCGCGCTCCTGGAACCCGACCAGCTCGTTCCCGAAGGAGACCGTCACGCCCGACAGGTTCTCGGCGACGTCCTTGAGCACGGGCTCCAGGGTGTACTGCGAGATGAGCTGGTACGGCTCGAGCGGCAGCGACCCGTCGTTGGTCGCCCTGCCGCGCGCCTTGAGCTCGTTGACGGACGGATAGGGGTGGTGCAGCAACGGGGGGTGCTGGAGCGTGGTCGTACAGATGAAGACGTCCATCGGGAGGTCGTTGTCGAGGCCCGCCGACCGGATCCGGTCCGCGATACCCGCCCGGCGGAAGTTCTCCATGGTGCGCGCGTTGCAGCGCTCCATCTTCGGCAGCTTCCCCAAGGTCGCCCGCTTGTCGATGAGCTCGCACGTGATGCCCTGCTGCCCGAGCTCGACGGCGAGGGTCAGGCCGACCGGACCGCCGCCGACGATGAGGACCCGGGGGCGGCTGACGCCCCCGCTCACGCTGTCGCCCGCGCGAGGTCCTGGTAGTAGCGCCACATGGCCAGCGCACCCGCCTTGCCGCCGGCCGACCCGAGCTTCCGGCCCGGGTCGTCCATCTTCGAGATCTCGTCGGCCTCGGCAGCGGTGATGGTGCGCGGGGAGCCGATCAGGCGGGCGCTGTAGTTCATGTCGGCGACCTCCTTGAGCTGCAGGGTGCGCACTGCCGCCTCCTCGATGCTGTCGGCGACGACGGCGACGCCGTGGCCGCGCATCAGGACGGCGTTGCGGTCGCCGACGAACTCGGCGAAGTCCTGGCCGCGCGCGTCGTCCCGGATGGTCAGGCTGGAGTCGTAGACCGGCAGGCCCTCGACGGCCAGGGCGGCACCGCGGCCGTACGCGCCGTAGATCGGCTGCACGTCGAAGCCGCACGTGGTCAGCAGCACGGCTGACTGCGGGTGCATGTGGATCACCGACTGCACGTCGGGGCGCAGCTTGTAGAGCCAGGTGTGCAAGAAGCTCTCGCTCGGCGGGCGCAGGCCGTCGCGGCCCTCGATGAGCTCGACGTCGAGGCTGACCCGGATGATGTCGCTCGCGTCGGTGAACCGCAGACCGACCTCGTCGCGGCCCTTGCCACGGATCAGCATCGCGTCGCCGTCACGGACACTGACGTGCCCGAAGGTGGCATGCGTGGCATCTAGCACCCCGAGGACGCGACAGGTTGTTGCGAGGCGTTCCATCAGTTCTGGATCCACGAACTTCTCCTCACGCGTGGGCAGGCGTGCAGTGATTGACGTCAGGCATGACGGGACCGATCCACCGCGCACCCGGGCGGGCGATGCTCGGCCCCGGCCCGACAACGGGCCCTGGTGCTCAGCCGATCGGGACCAGCGCGAGCTTGTCGGCGGGCAGCTTCACGAACACCTTCGTGCCGGCCTCCAGCGAGAGGTTGGGCAGCGACCGCACCCGGATCTCGAGCTTGCCCACGTTGACGAGGTGGTCGACCGCGTCGCCGAGGAAGGCACGGGTTCCGACAGTGCCCTCCAGGACGTTCTGCAGGTCCGCCGGGCGCTCGGTGCAGAGCTGGATCGCCTCGGGACGGATGGAGACGGAGATCTCCGTGCCTGCCGGCACCGACGCCCCGAACGCCAGGTGGAGCTGGCCCTCAGTCGTGTTCACGACGTAGTTCTCGCCGCTCTGGCTGAGGACGTGACCGAGGATGAAGTTGGAGCTGCCGATGAACTCGGCGACGAATTTGCTGTTCGGGTTCTCGTAGATATCGCGCGGCTTCCCCAGCTGCACCACCTCTCCGGCCCGCATGACCGCGATGTTCGAGGACAGGGACAGTGCCTCGATCTGGTCGTGGGTGACGTAGATGGAGGTGATGCCGAGGTCGCGCTGGAGGCGCTTGAGCTCGTAGCGCAGCGACTCGCGTAGCTTGGCGTCGAGGTTGGACAGCGGCTCATCGAGGAGCAGGAGCTCCGGCTCGATGACGAGCGCACGGGCCAGGGCCAGACGCTGCTGCTGACCGCCGGAGAGCTTGGTGGCCTGCCGCTCGGCGTACTGACGCAGCTCCATGACCTCGAGCACACGCTGCACCCGCTCCTCGATGTCGGCCTTGCTCAGGCGCTCGCTGCGCGGCTTGACCTGGAGCGGGAACGCGACGTTGTCGAAGACGCTCATGTGCGGCCAGATGGCGTAGGACTGGAAGACCATGCCGAGGCCACGGCGGTTGGCCGCGAGGTTGATCGGCTTGGCCTTGCCGCCCGCGGCGAACAGCGTGCGTCCCTTGACCTCGATGCGGCCGCTGTCGGGCCGCTCGAGGCCCGCGATGGAGCGCAGGGTGGTCGTCTTGCCGCAACCTGAGGGACCCAGCAGGGTGAACATCTCACCCTGCTGGACGCTGAGGTTGACGTTGTTGACCGCGAAGACCTTGGCGCCCTGCGAGCCGCCCTTGCGGGCCTTCTCACCGGGGTACGACTTGACGAGGTTGCTGATGTCCAGCATGAAAATGGGTCCTTATCTCTTTATGCGAAGACTCGAGGGTCAGTCCTGCTGGAGGCCGACCTTGGCCCCGAGCTTGTAGGCGATGGAGACAAGCACCATCAAGATGACGACCATGAAGACGCCGAGGGCGGCGAGGGTCGTGAACTTGCCGTTCTCGAACTGCTCCCAGATCAGGATCGAGAGGAGCTCGTTGCCGGAGCTGTAGAGGAGGATCGAGCTCGAGAGCTCGCGGAACGACACGACGAAGATGTAGATCCAGCCGGCCAGCAGGCCCGGCATGAGCAGCGGGAGCAGCACGCGTCGGAAGATCTGCCACCAGGTGGCGCCGCTGACGGCGGCCGACTCCTCGAGCTCGGTCGAGATCTGCTGCATCGAGGTCACGGCGTATCGCATGCCGTAGGGCATGTAGCGGGTGCAGTACGCGATCAGGAGAATCCAGATCGTGCCGTAGATCGCGATCGGGACGCGTAGGTAGACGAACTGCAGGGACAGACCGAGCACCAGCCCGGGGATGACCAGCGGCGCGAAGGACAGCAGGTCGAGGATCTTGCGTCCTGGGATGTTGGAGCGGACCACGATCCAGGCCGCGATGGCCATGAACAGCATGACCAGGGTCGCCGATCCCACACCGAGGAGCAGCGAGTTCTTCAGCGCGGTGGTCGCCTTCGACATGTGCATCAGGTCGATGTAGTTGTCGAAGTTCATGGACTTGAACGCCGCCACCGAGGGCTTCTGGTAGTAGGGCAGCAGCGACGTGTAGACGAGCAGCAGGAGCGGCAGGATCACGGTGAAGACGAAGTAGCCGATGATCGCGCCGCCGGCGACCGGGCGCCACTTGCCCAGCTCGATCGGCCGGGGCCGGAAGCCCTTCCCGGTCACGGTCTGGTAGGCCTTGGCGCCCTTGCTGAGCAGATGCTCGACGAGCATGCCCAGTGCAGCGATCGCGAGGAGGCCCAGCGCGAGTGCCCCGGCACCGTTGAAGTCCTGCGGATACGTCCGCAGCATGAAGTAGATCTTGCTGGTGAAGACGTAGATGCCGTTCTGGAGCCCCAGCAGGGCCGGCACCTCGAAGCTCTCCAGCGAACGGACCATCATGATCAGCACGCTGGCCGCGATGGCCGGACGCAGGAGGGGGACCGTGATCCGGCGGATGACCGTGAGCCGGCTGGCGCCGGACATCAGAGCCGACTCCTCGAGCGAAGGGTCCTGGGCGCGAAAAGCGGCCACCATGAAGAGGAAGGTGATCGGCGAGAGGTGCAGGCCCTCGACCCAGACCATCCCCCAGACCGTGTAGATGTTGACCACGGAGCGACCGAAGAGCGGCTCGAGCACGAAGTTGACCAGGCCGATGTCAGGGCTCGCCAGGAAGATCCACGCGACGGTGTAGAGGATGCCCGGGATCACCAACGGGATGATCGACGCGGCGAAGAAGAGTCCCTTGAACGGCACGTCGGTCCTGACGTTGAGGAACGCCAAGCCGGTGCCGACGACGAGAGACAGGACCGCGGACCCGACCGCGAACCAGATCGAGTTGCGCATCATCTCGAGCGCGTTGTCGTCGGTGTAGGCCCGCTCGAACCCGCCCAGGGTGAAGGCATTGGTCGTGCTGTCGAGGAAGGTGCCCTGGATCAGGAACCACAGCGGCACGATCGCGAGGTAGGCCACCACCACCGCCACGACACCAAGAATCAGGACCTTGGGCGTGGGGATGAATCGACGTCGCGAGGCGGCCGGCGCTCCCTCATCGGTGGAGCGAGGGGTCGGCGTCGGCGTGACGGTCACGATGCTCACATCGCCTCCATTGTCAGTTGGGCCCGAAGGACGTGTGCGGGTGACATGCGAAAGCTCCTCGAAGCTACGGCCGGCTCTGGAATAACGGTAAGACCATTAGCACAACATGTGTAGCACATCACACCCACGATGAGAAGTCCGTCACGCCCGATCAGCTGCCCATCCGGCGATTCGTGGGAAAAAGTTACCTTCCGACGCACTGGAGCCGCGGGACACTCCCCGTGAGGCCGCGAGCCGCTATACATTGAACCGTTAGACCATTCTGGCCGACCCGCAATGTCTCGAGGTAGAACCCATGACCGACGTACGGAGCACGGAAGCCGACCTGTTCAAGCGGGTCACCGTCGACCGGGTGTCACAGGTCATCGTCGACCAGATCAAGCTGCTGGTCCGCGAGGGCAAGCTCTCCAACGGAGACCGCCTGCCCAGCGAGCGCGACCTGTGCCAGCGCTTCGGGGTCAGCCGTGTGACGGTCCGCGAGGCCCTGCGGGTGCTCGAGGCCGGCGGCCTGATCCAGATCCGTGTCGGCGCACGTGGCGGCGCCTTCGTGGCCTCCCCCACCAAGGAGCGGCTCGGCGAGGGCCTGGCCGATCTGATGACGCTCTCCCCCCTCACCCCTGCCGACGTCACCGAGGCCCGGACCGTCATCGAGGTCGGGATCCTGCCGTTCGTCGTCGAGCGGGCCACCGAGGCCGACATCGCCAGCCTGCGCCAGATGGTCGAAGAGGGCTACGACGCCCTGCGCCGCAAGGCCTACACGATGAACCTCTCGGCGGCCTTCCACGTCGGCGTCGCGGAGTGCGCGCACAACCCGGCGATCGAGATGCTCGTGCAGAGCTTCCACGGCCCGATGCTGCTCTCGCTGCGCCAGGCCCAGCTGGTCGCGCCCGCCATGGGGCGACGTGGCACGGAGGAGCACGCGGCCCTGGTCGACGCCATCGAGGAGCGCGACGTCGAGGCCGCGATCAAGGTGATGACGACGCACCTCGGTCGCACCGCCGGCCTGGTCCGTGACCTCGACCCCGGCCAGCAGGTCTGATCCCTCCTCGGGCGGCCCTCACGACGAGGGCTTGACCCAGCGTCCGAACGGCGCGGCCATCAGCGCGCCCGTCACCATCATGGCGGCACCGATCGGGACGACGGCCACGAGGCCGGCCGTGACGAGCGGTGCGACGAAGAGCGAGGCCGCCCGCCAGACACCGGTCGCGGCGATCGCCTCGCCCCGCTCCTCCTGGTGGACCGCGTCGCTGGCCAGCGCGGGACCGAGGGTCTGCAACGCCCCGGCAGCGACTCCCGAGACGGCCAGGGCCGCGCCTGACAGCACGCTCGAGCCGGCGACCCAGCCCATGACGGCCATCGAGGCGCCGGTCACGGGCGTGCTCAGGCGCATCACGCGCAGCGCGCCAGCGTCCTGGTCCACGTGCCGGACGAGCCAGGCGCCGAGGATGGCCGACGCGTTGGCCGTGGCGACCAGGACCCCGACCGTCAGCGATCCGTGCCCGGCCTGGACGAGCGCGATCGCGACGTACGAGCCGAGCAGCCCACGCCAGGCACCGGCCGTCACACCTGCGTAGCAGGCCTCCCAGACACCCGGGCGCGCCCACATCCGCCCCGGCCGCCGGTTCGGGATCCTCTTGAACGGCGGGAGCCGATCGAGGCGGAAGGTCGGGAACAGCGCCAGGACGGCGACGACCGCCGAGGCGAGCAGCGCGACCCGCGCGTCGTCGCCGATCAGGAGACCCGCCACGACCGGTCCCGCGAGCAGGCCGAGGTTCCCGATCAGGTTGACCGAGGCGAGCGCCGCGATCGAGGAGCCGTCGCCACGGACGACGTGGGTCTGGCTGCCGGTCCAGAAGTAGGCACGGGCCACACCCTGCAGGAGCTGCGCGGCCACGAACACGGCCACGTGGCTGCTGATCACGACCAGGACGCACGAGGTCGCGAGCACCCAGCACGCGACCGCGATGATCACCCAGTCGGAGACGCGGCGCATGACGGAGCCCAGCACCATGCGGCTGGTCATCTGCGAGACCGCCGAGATCGCCGCGAGCAGACCGACCGCGACCGGCCCGTAGCCCACGGCGATCGCCTGCAGAGGCAGCGCGACGGAGGCGGCGCCCAGCGCGAAGGAGAAGGCCGCGTTGGCCGTCGCCACCCAGGCCCCATCCGCCTGGAACCGCGACTGCCGGCTCGACGACCGGGTCATGGGGTGATCCCTTCGAGGTGGGGGACGTAGCTGCGCCCCGGCTCGCTGCAGCGAGCCGGGGCGCGGGAGGGATCAGACGATCACTTGTCGCTGACCTTGCCGCCTTCGAGGATGTCGGCGTACAGGTCGTCCCACTTCTTGGCGTTGTTGAGCATCTCGTCCTCGTCGACCTCGATGGTCTCCAGGCCCGCCAGCGGGTCGTCCGCGCCCGGCACCGAGCCGATGCGGTAGGCGTCGGCGATGTCCTTCTGGCCGTCGGTCAGCAGGTAGTCCGTGAACAGCATCGCCGCCGCCGGGTGCTTCGCCGTGCCGAGCAGGCCGGCACCGTTCGGCCGGATCACGATCGGCTGGGCGGGCGGGTTGGCGTCGGTGCGCCACGCGATCGGGCGGCCCTCCTCCGTGCCCTCCTGGACCGAGTGGGTGTACATCGAGAGCCCGGCGGCGAACTCGCCGGCGGAGAGCAGCTCGGCCTGGACGGTGTGACCCTTGACGATCTTGGCGTTGGCGGCGATCTTCTTGAAGAGGTCGGTCACCTCCTGCTCGCTCTTGCCCTGCTTGAGGTAGTAGTTGAACATCGCGGAGAACCAGTCGACGTCTCCGACCTCCATCGAGATCTTGCCCTTCCACTTCGGGTCGGCGAACTGCTCGAGCGAGGTCGGGATGTCGGCACCCTTGACCTTGTCGGTGTTGTAGGCGATGGCGAAGGCGTTGAACCGGTCGGCGGTCCAGGTCTCCTTCTGCCCCTCGGGGCGCACCGCGTCCCGGTACTCACCCTTGTAGGGGTAGAAGAGTCCCTCCTGGCCGATGACGTTCAGCTCACCGGAGTTGGTCTCGATCAGGTCGGCGCCCGCGAAGCCGGCCTTCGACTCCTGCAGGATCCGCTGGAGGACGGACTCGGAGTTGCCGCGGTAGACGTTGACGTCGATGTCGTACTTGTCCATGAAGCCGTCGACGATGGCGTCCATGTCGGTGTTGGAGGTGTAGAGCGAGACCTCACCCTCGTCCTGCGCGGCCTTGAGCAGTCCGTCGGCCCGCTCCTGGCCGGTCATGCCGTTGAACTTGTCGAAGACCGCCTTGGCATGGCTGTCGACCTTCTCCTTGGCACCGGCGCCCGAACTGGCGGTGGGGCTTCCGCAAGCGCTGAGGACGACCGCCATCACGGCGGCCGGGATGATCAGGGCCTTCTTCTTCATGGTTTCTCCCAGAGCTGTTCGCCAAGGCCGGTGGGCCCCGCCGGACTGATGGTTAGTCCGATACGAGATGGATATCACAATGTGCGGATCAATGGTTAGACCCATCGCCGGATTTCGCTGATTTGATCGTGACAATCAGTCCAGACGTCTAGCACCGCGCACCAGTTCGGCGCCGAGACCCACGGCTGCGGCGCGGGGCACGGACCGGTCGCCGAGGGCCGCCACCGCGTCGGCCACCCTCCCACCCTTCGCGGGCGCCGCCCGGAAGGCTCGACGGGCCCACAGGGCCACGGTGGCGGGGTCCTCCTCACCCAGGTCGCGCACCTGGCGCAGCCACGCTCCTTCCTCAGCCCGGGTGGCAACCGGCAGGCTTACCCGCACCGGCTCCTGCGGCCCGACGCCGAGGGCCGCCCAGATCTGCGCGGCGCTGGTCGCGGTCCCCCCTCGGTCGAGCAGGAGCCCCCGGACCCTCTCTCGGAAGACGTCGCCAGTGAGGGAGCTCCGGACCGATCGGTACAGCTCCGCGTGCTGAGCGGGCCCCGCGACCTCGGCCAAGCCGGCCGTCGCGGCCAGCGTGCGCGGATCGTCTCCTGGCAAGCGGACAAGAGGCGGGGTCTGGCGACGCGCGTCCAGGTACGGGTCGGCGTCGTGGCCGAGCAGGCCGCGGCACGTGAGCTGGCCGAGGAGCTCGGCGAGACCCTCGAAGGCCCCGACGTCGGTCCAGGCAGCTGGCGAGACGAGGTTGCCGAGCCACTGGTGTGCGGCCTCGTGGGCCAGGACCGCCATCCGCCGGACGGGATCGGCGGCGAGGACGCGTTCGGAGAGCAGCACGCACCCCGGATGCTCCATCGCCAGCCACGGCGCGTCCGGCACCAGCACCTGCGCGTAGTCACTCCCCCACGGCGCCGAGCCACCGAAGAAGTCGAGCAGCCAGTCCAGTGCGGCGCGGGTCTCGGCGAGCAGGTCTCCGAGGTCGGCGTCCAGAGACGAGCGTGCGTGGACGACGACGCCGGCGGCCGCCGCGGCCCGCCACGGCCCCGCGGCGAAGCCGAGATGGTGACCGGCGAGCAGGGCGCCCGCCGGAGGCGTCACGGCCACGGGCGCACCGTCGACCACGAGAGCCGTCGGCATCAGGTCGTCGGGGCCGCTGACCGGCCCGAGCAGGTCGGCGGCCCCGCCGAGGGCACCGCTGAAGACGACGTACGCCGCACCGTCGGCGGGATCGGTCCATCGGGTCAGCCCCCACGGACCGTCGCCGCGGTAGCCGACCTGCCGACGGAACCGGGCGCCGTCGACCGCCACGTCCACCCGGGCCTCTTCGGCGCCCAGCTGCACCGTGATCGTCCGCATGGGCACGAGTGTCCTCAGCCGACCGGGACCTTCGTGCGGTCGGGTCCGCTGTAGCGGCGGACCGGGTTGTCGCGGGCGAGCATCGCGGTGATGTAGCTCAGGGTGATCCCGGCGCCGACCGTCAGCGCGATTGCGGGGCCGAGTGCGCCGGCGAGCGCACCCACGAAGGCGTCACCCATCGCCGGACCACCGCGCGAGGACATCTGGTAGATCGAGCTGACGCGACCGCGCAGCTCGTCCGGGGTCTCGATCTGGACGGCGGCGTGCCGGATCGAGGTGGCCAGCGCGTCCGCGACGCCGAGGCAGAGCGCGGCGACGAGGGTGAGCACGAACGAGCGTGACTGCGCCAGAACGACGTCGGCGAGGGCGAAGCCGCCGGTGGCCAGCAACAGGACTCGGCCGAGCTGCTGGCTGCGGCCGAGAGCCTTGACGATGCCGTAGGTGGCCAGCACCGCGCCCGCCGACGGGGCGGCCGCGAGCAGGCCGTAGCCGCGCGGGCCGACGTCGAGCACGTCGAGCGCGATCGCCGGCAGCAGCACCCGGTAGGCGCCGAAGATCATCGCGGAGAGGTCCAGCGACATCAGCAGCAGGATGATCCGCTGGCCGGCGACGTACCTCGCGCCCTCGGCGATCGCCCTCAGGATCGGCGCGTGCTCGCGGTCGACGTGCTCGGAGGGTGTTCGGACGAAGAGGAGGACGACGATCATCGCCGCGTAGGTGGCCGCGTCGACCGCGTGCACCACGCCCGGTCCGCCGGCGGCGATGAGCAGGCCGGCGAGGCCGGGCCCGACGAGGACCGCCACCTCGCGGGCGGGGTTGACCAGGGCGAACGCCTGCGGCAGCTGCTCCTTCGGCACCATCGAGCCGATCAGCGCGGCGCGAGTCGGGTTGTCGAAGGTCGTCGCCGCCATCGAGAGCAACGAGGCGAGCACGACGTGCCAGGCCCGAACCTGGTCGGTCAGGGTCAGGACGGCCAGCACGAGGGCGACCAGGCCGCCGGCGGCCTGGGACATCTGGAGCAGCCGACGCCGGTCCATCCGGTCGGCCAGCGCTCCGCCGACCGGGCTCAGCACGAGGACCGCGACACCGCCGGCGGCGCCGACGAGGCCGGTCGTCGCCAGCGAGCCGGAGAGCTCGTAGACCTGGTAGAGGCTCGCCGCCATCGCACCACGGGTGCCGATCTGGGACAGCACGACGCCGGCCAGGTAGCCGGCGAAGGAGCGGTTGCGCAGGACGCCGCTGACGTTCACAGGCGCCCGCCGGTCACGAGAACAGGAGCGACTTGATGACCACCGGCACGACCCCGGGCGGGTCCAGGAGCTCACCGATGTCGATGAAGTCGAGGTCGCCGAGCTCGACGCCGTCCACCGAGACGATGCGGCGCTCGAAGCCCAGGTCGACGCTCAACAGCCGTCCGACCAGCTGGCCGACGTCACCGTCGATCGCGAGCGTGAGCGGCTCGTACGACTCCCCCCGCCGCGTCCTGGATGCCCAGGGCGAGCTGCTCGAGCGCCGCGTAGGCGGGTAGGCCCTCCCAACCGAACCCGATCGCGATCGGGTCCGCCAGGTCGACACCCCGCATCTCGGCACCGCGGCGCACCGCTGCGGCGATCGTCTCCCGGTCCGCGGTCGCACTGTCGACCTTGCCAAGGTGCACGACGGGCAGGTTGTGCACGGGCAGCACCGAGGGGTCGCTGATGTGGATCGTCTTGCCGCTCACCTGCACGGTGTACTGCGAGGCACCGATGACCGTCGCCCGGATCCGCTGGCCGGCATCGATCGCCGGGATGTCGGCCCGCTCGCCCAGCTGGCGCACGACCTGGGCGGCGAGCTCGGGGGCGATGTCGCCGTAGTCGCCGGTCTCGTGCCCGAAGACGTACTCCGAGACACCGCCGGAGAAGGTCAGGTACGCCGGGGTCGCCGTGCGGTCGATCCGCGTGGTCAGCTCGAGCGACTTGCCGAGGGCGTCGGGCTCGGCCCCGAGGATCTCGTCGACGGCGACCTGGGCGAGCCGCTCGCAGATGCGGCGCCGGACCTCGGGGTCGGCCGCTGTCTGCGGGGTGAGCTCGACGCCGAGGTCGTCGGCGACGAGCCGGGCCGAGTCGTCGATCCGGGCCCACGCGCCGGTGCCGTCCTGCGCGAGCAGCCGCCCGCCCACGGCGAACGCCGCGACGTCGAGCACCTCCCCCGCGTCGATCAGGGCGAGCTTGGTGGTGCCGCCGCCGATGTCGACGTGCAACCCGGTCTCGCCGCGCCGTCGCGCGAGCCCGGTCGCTCCCGAGCCGTGCGCGGCGAGCAGGCTCTCCAGCTCGTGCCCGGCACTGGCGCAGACGAACTTGCCGGACTGGCTGGCGAAGAGCTCGTCGATCGCCCGCGCGTTGGGACGCTTGATCGCCTCACCGGTGAGGATGACCGCACCGCTGTCGACGTCGGCCGCGGTCAGCCCGGCGGCACTGTAGGCGTCAGCGATGAAGTGCGACAGCTCGTGGGCGTCGATCATCCCGTCCTCGCGGAAGGGGGTGTGGATGATCGACGAGGTCCACACGACCTGGCGATCGACCACCTCGAACCTGCTCGACAGGTCGGTGGTGCGGCGTCGCAGCACCACCTTCGCGAAGAGCAGGTGGGAGGTCGAGGACCCGATGTCGATACCGATCGTCAAGAGCTCGAGGGTGTCCTGCTCCTCGATCAGCTGAGCGATGGCCGCGGCTTCGTCCTCGGTGATCCCGAGCTCGTGGTAGTGGTCGAAGTCCAGGTCGTGCACGGGCTCAGACCGCCGGGCCGGTGGACTCCGGCGTCCGGATGACGCCGCTCAGCTCGGACTCGGGGATCGCCAGGACGGCCGGCTCGTCGAAGATGTCGCCCATCTGGGACGGGACGCCGGTCTTGGCGCACTCCTCGAGGAACTTGCGGTGCACGCGCGGGTCCTGCTCGTCGTACTCGATCTGGCGGCCGCCCTTGGAGACCGAGACCGCACCCTGGCCCTCGGCGCTCTTGCGACGCAGCGAGATGAAGGGGTAGCGGCGGCTGCCCAGGCTGCACGCCACGTAGCGGGCGGGCTGGTCGGCGGTGTTGAAGTGCTGGTGGAACATCCAGAACGGCGGCGTGTACATGATGCCGTGACGCCAGGGCAGTTCGACGAACTCGTCGTCGGCTTCGTACCACAGCAGCGAGTATCCGGAGCCGTCGACCGCGTGCACGTGGGTGCCGGCGGCGTGACGGTGGGCCTTCTTGTAGCGGCCGACCGGCATCTGGGACACGTGCGAGTGCATGGTGCCGTCGGCCAGCACGAAGTTGACGTTCATCGAGCCCTTGCCGCGGCCCTCGAACTCGTAGAGCTTGAAGCTGGTCAGGTCGTGGACGAAGTTCGTCTCCCAGATGTTCTGGACCTTGGCCGAGTCCTTGTTGAAGGTGTCCAGGCGTCCCTCGCCGTCGAAGTACTTCGGGTCGCCGACCCGGTCGGCGAAGTCGAAGTCGTTCTCGAACACGAACTCGAGGTTGTGGTACAGGTTGATCGTCAGCGGCGCGTCGTTGGTGACAGACAGGCGGACCGGCTCCGAGGAGGAGCCGTTGAAGATCTGGTACTTGCAGTTCAACGGGATCGCGAAGATCGCCTTCGGGCCGAACTCGAAGGTCCGCTGCGTGCCGTCGGGCAGCCAGACGACGGCGGAGCCGTGGCCGGCGAGGACGAAGAAGAACGCCTCGTAGAGGTGGCGGACGACCTCGGTGTTCTTCCGCGGCTCGACCTCGAGGACGTAGTTGGCCATGAAGTCGCCCATGCCCTTGGTGTGGGCGAAGCAGCCCCGCGCGCCGTACCGCTCCCACGGGCCGGTCTCCAGCGCGAGCAGGTCGTGGCCGAAGTCCAGGTGGACGGGGATGCCCTCGCCCTCGGCCCAGTCCTTGTAGGGGTCGACGAGGTATCCGGGCTGCGCCTGGGCGGCCGGGGCGTCGGCGCCCTGGTTGGAAGCAGTCTGCGTCATGGAACATGACCTCCTTGAGCTGTGGTGTGGAACGACGTCAGTGCGCGGCCGCAGTGGAGACGGGTCCGCGGGGTCAGGCTCCGCTGCGGCCCAGCGCCGCCGTGGTCGGGAACACCAGCGACTTGATCACGACCGGTACGGCGCCCGAGGCGGGAAGCAGATCACCGATGTCGATGAAGTCGAAGGCCTGGAGCGTCAGCCCGTCGACAGAGATCACCGGGATGGACAGGCCGAGCTCCTGGTTGAGGTGGATGCCGATCAGTCCGCCCACGTCGCCTTCGCCCACCAGCACCAACGGAAGGCCGGTGTCCGTGCGCTCGGCCATGCCCGCGGCGACGCCACGGCAGAACGCATCGAGCCGTCCGAAGGTGGCGGATCCTTCCCAGCGGTAGCACAGGGCGACCAGCTGGTCCTTCGGCATCTCGTCGAAGTGCTGCAGCGCCTCGTGCACAGCCGCCGCGATCTCGTCCGCGTCCAGCGTCTCGCTGTGCAGCGGCAGCTGCGGCGTGAGCACGGGAACGTTGCGCAGCGGGAGGATCGACGTGGGCTCCACGAAGATCGTCGTACCGCTCACCTGCACGGTGTACTGCGAGGCGCCCACGACGGTGGCACGGATGCCCTGCTCGGCGACCTGCAGCTCCGGGCCCCAGGTCTCCACCCGTCGACGGATCGCGTCCGCCAGACGGGGGCCGAGGTCGCCGTGGTCGCGCTGGTCGCGCCCGTAGACGTACTCCGCCACGCCGCCGGAGAACGAGATCGCGTCCGGCACCGGACCCGCCGGCAGCGGGTCCAGACGCAGCAGCTCCGCCGTCGCCCTCGCCGGCTGCCCGCTCTGCATGGCGGCGAACAGGTGGTCCGCCATCAGGTCGACGAGCCGCGACAACGCCTCAGCGTCGGGCACCTCGCCCATCACCAGCGCGAGGCCGGCCTCGTCCGCGAGTCGGCGCGCCGCCTCCTCGATGCGCGTGACGCGGCCGTCCGCGTCGAACGCGATGATGCGCGCGCCGACGTCGATCGCGGTCAATGCCTCCACCTCGCCGTCCTGGCACACGGCGATCTTGGACGTGCCACCGCCGATGTCGATGTTCATCGTGCGGTTGCGGTTGCGTTCCGATCGCGCCACCGCACCCGACCCGAAGGCCGACAGCTGGGTCTCCAGCGCGTCGCCGGCGCTGACGGAGACGAACTTGCCCGCGATCTGCGAGAACACGTCGCCGATGATGCGCGCGTTGCGCCGGCGGACGGCGACGCCGGTCATGATCAGGGCGCCGGTGTCGATCTGCTCCGGCACCACACCTGCCGCGGCGTACTGCTTGTCGAAGAAGTCGCGCAGCGCGTCGCCGTCGAGCGTGTCGGCATCGCTGTACGGCGTGAGCAGGACATCGGACTCGTGCGTGACCTCGCGCGAGGTCACCAGGTAGCGGTTGTCGCGACGCTCCAGCACGATCCGCGACAGCACCATGTGCGTCGTGGAGGAGCCGATGTCCACGCCGACGCTGACGAGCCGGATCTCGTCGTCGACCAGCACCAGGCTGCGCCCACCGCTGGTGAAGATCCGGCCGCCGGCGTGCTCGATCGGCGTCACGTGTGCCGGGTCACTGAATCCCATCGGCCATCAGCTGCTTGTTCGCGTCCCAGTCGATGCCCGCGGGACGCTCGTACCAGGACGGGTCCATGCGGAGCTCGACGCCGTTGGTCTCCAGCAGCGCCTCGTACTCGGCGCGGACGTGCGGGTCCTCCTGCCAGTACGCGATCGAGGTGCCGCCCTCGTGGAGCTCACGAGCCGTGTAGTCGGTGTGCTTGGTGCCGGGGGCGCCCGGATCGCGGCCGGGGTTGTGCGGGCCGAACCAGGCACTCAGCCGGAACGGCTCCTTCGACACGCTGAAGTGCTGGTGGTACCAGCGCTGGCCACCGGGCGCGGCCGTGATGAAGCCGAACGGCTCGTAGTCGAGGCGCTGGACCTGGTCACCGTTGCCGTCCGCCCAGGGGGTCGGCCCGAGGTGCTCGGGCCACGTGTGGGTGTATCCCTTGCCCTTGAGGCAGATCAGGATCGCGGCCGAGGTGTGTGCGTGGGCCTTCGAGTAGCGGCCGTTCTCGTGCTGGGCGATCCAGTAGTAGAACTGGTTGTCGGTCATGTACGGCTCGACGCGGCGGTAGCCCGGGGAGCGGCGGTTGTCCAGCGGCAGGTCGCAGTCGACGACGTCGGGGATGAAGTTGGTACGACGCATCGCGAGGCCGCGCACCGGGTCGGGCTCGATCTCTTCGCGGTACTTGAAGAAGTCGTCGGCGCCGCTGAAACGGTCGCGGAAGATGAACGGGTTGTCGAACACGGCCTCGACGTTGTTGAGCTGGTTCAGCACGTTGGGCGCCGTGTTGCCGGCCATCAGCACGGCAGGCTTCGAGGTGGCGTTGACCAGGCGGAACCAGGCGTTCATCGGGATCGAGAACATCGAGCCCTTCTGCCACTCGAAGACGTGCTTGTTGACGTCCCCCTCCTGCCAGACCTCGCAGGTGCCGCGGCCCTCGACGGCGAGGTAGATCTCCTCGAACATGTGCTTCTCGGGGTTCAGCGCGTCGCCGGCCGGGATCTCGACCACGAAGTGGCCCCACTTGGTCTCGGTGCCGATGGTCTGGATGTAGCTGCCGCGGCCGCCCTTGCGCTCCCACTCCACCCTCGGCAGGTCGGTCACGGTGCGCACGCCCAGACCGCGGAAGATCGGGATGCCCTCGGACTCCATGAAGGTGTCGTAGGGCGTGGGCTGCTTCTTGAACTCGCCGAAGCCGGCCCGGTTGTGCTCCGTAGGCTCCTGCCACACGGTCCCGGTCCCGGTCCCGGTCTCGTCGTCGTTGGACATCAGTGAGCCTCCAGAGGGGTGCGAAGTCGAACGCAGCGCGGCTGCTTGCAGGGCTGCGGCGCGCGGACAGAGGGTGATGGTCTATAGGTTAGACCAACGACTTGGGTGCTGGCAACCGACCGTCCGATGCGCGCAGGGACCGGGCGCCGGCGGGGGCAACGCCGCGCCAGCGGCTCGCCCCTCAGATGACGAAGCTCTCCAGGGTCTCGTCCGCGAAGAGCTCCTCCGGCGCGAGGAGGCGGGGCGACAGCCCCTGCGCGTGGTGGTGGCCGAGGAACGTCTCGAGCACGTGCACGTTGGCGTCCAGCCCGTAGGACCAGAAGTCCTCGCCGAGCAGCGCCCGGTCCGCCTCGGCGTGCTGGATCAGCCAGGGCGACATGAAGCGCAGTGCCGAGGCGTCGAGGAAGGCCGCGTAGGCGGCGTCCTTGGCCTGCAGGAACGCCTTGAACAGTGACTGTGCGATCCACCGGTTCGCCTCGTAGACGTCGCGGCGGATGGCCACGACGTGCATGATCGGGAAGATCCGGGTGCGCTCGAAGTACTCCCGCTCCGCGGCGACCGGGTCCGCGAAGAGCCGGCGCACCCGGCCGTCGTCGCGGTGGAACGTGCTCGGGATCCGCGGGCCGTAGAAGGCGTCGATCTCGCCGGCGTGGAGCATCTCGGCGAGGGCGCGGCCCTCAGGGATCGGGCTGATGTCGAAGGCGGTGTCGATCGCCCCCTTCTCGATCCTGCCCGGAGACTCCTGCCCGCCGGTCAGGTAGCTCACCGAGTCGACCGGCACCTGGTGCTCGTCGGCCAGGATGCCGCGGATCCAGACGTTCGCGGTGAGCTGGAACTCCGCGTTGCCGACCCGCTTGCCGCGCAGGTCCGACGGCTTGTCGATCCCGGCCTCGGCGTTCACGAAGATGCCGCCGTGCCGGAACATCCGCGACGTGAAGACCGGCAGCGCGACGAAGGGACGTTCGGTGCGGCCGAGCGATGCGGCGTACGACGACAGGGACATCTCCGCCACGTCGAACTCCCGGTGCCGCACCATGCGGAAGAAGGTCTCCTCGACCGGGAGGCGAAGGTAGGTCAGGTCGATGCCGTCGGGCCGGACGGTTCCCTCGAGGAGGGCCCGGGTGCGGTCGTAGTCACCGCACGCGAGCGTCAGCGGCAACCGCCGCATCAGGCGCTCTCGAGTGCGCCGGCTGCCCTGACCCGAGCGCGGAGCCGCGGGTAGACGCGCAGCGCATTCTCGGTCATCACCTTGGCCCGGTCGGCGTCCGAGATCGCCGCGGCCCGCAGGTAGTGGAGCGTGTCGTCCCACTCGATGCCGGTCTCCGGGTCCGCGCCGCGGACCGCACCGAGCATCTCCGAGGCGAAGAGCACGTTGTCGGCCGGCAGCACCTCGAGCAGCAGGTCGATCCCGGGCTGGTGGTAGACGGCGGAGTCGAAGAAGAGGTTCGACAGCAGCGCCGACGGGTCCTGCCAGCCGTTGCGCACGGCCAGGCCGCGGTAGCGGCCCCAGTGGTAGGGCACCGCGCCGCCACCGTGCGGGATGACCAACCGCAGCGCGGGGAAGCGCTCGAACACGTCGGAGGAGAGCAGCTGCACGAAGACGCTGGTGTCGGCGTTGAGGTAGTGCGCGCCGAGGGTGTGGAAGTTGGGGTTGCACGCGGTCGAGACGTGCACCATCGCGGGCACGTCCAGCTCCTCGAGCGTCTCGAAGACCGGGAACCAGGACTCGTCGGTGAGCGGCTTGCCCGCCCAGGTGCCGGACGGGTCGGGGTTGAGGTTGACCCCGACGAAGTCGAGCTCGGCGACGGTCCGGCGGATCTCGGCCACGACCCCGGGGATGTTGCCGTCCGGCGTCTGTGGCAGCTGCGCGACCGGCGCGAAGTGTGCCGGGTAGAGCTCAGCGATCCTGTGCACGAGGTCGTTCGAGGCCTGCGCCCAGGCGATCGCGACGTCGGCACTGGGGACGTGGTGCTCCATCGCGGAGGCCTTCGGTGAGAAGATCATCAGGTCCCCGCCGCGCTCGCGCAGCACGCGCAGCTGGTTGCCCTCGACGCTCTCCCGGAGCTGGTCGTCGGTGACGGGACGCATCGACGCTGCAGCCCTCCCACCGGAGGCGAGTGTCGCGAGCTGGGCGTCCCGGAAGGCCTGCAGCTCGCCGGGCGCGGTCGTGTAGTGACCGTGGACGTCGATGATCACGCGTTGTTCTCCTTCATCCACTCGGCGTGGTCGACGTACCGGATGCCGGCCTGCTCGAGCATGGGTCGCATGTTGTTGACGTCGAGGGCGATCTCACCGGCGAGGTAACGGGCCCGGGCCCGGGCTTCCTTCTGCTCGCGGGCCTGTGCGGCGGTCACGACAGCGGCCGCGTCACGGCGGGGCACGACGACCACGCCGTCATCGTCCGCAACGATGACGTCGCCCGGGTTGACGATCTGTCCGGCGATGCTGATCGGGACGTTGACGTCACCCAGGTTGCCCTTGCCGCAGCCCTCGGCCGAGACGGCCTTCGACCAGACCGGGAAGCCCATCTCGTTGAGGTCGGCCACGTCACGCACGCCGGCCTCGATGACCAGGCCCCGGACGCCGCGGACCTGGAGGGTGGTCGCCAGCAGGTCCCCGAAGTAGCCCATGTCGCACGGCGCCGTCGGCACTACGACGAGGACGTCGCCCTCTCCGCACTGTTCGACGGCGACGCCGATCGTGGTGTTGTCGCCGGGGGCGACGGTGGCCGTGACCGCGTTGCCGGAGACCCGGACGCCACGCTGCACGGGGTTGATCGAGGAGCCGAGGAGACCGGTGCGGCCCTGTGCCTCGTGGACGGTGGCGACGCCGAATGCAGCCAGGGCGTCGACGGCCGCTCGGTCCGCGCGCGGCGGGTTCGTGACGACGACGCCCGTCACCGGACGACCGCCCCGCCGGGCTGACCGATCAGCTCGGGCATCATCGAGACGTGGATCGCGTCCTCGTCGGTCTCGCCGGCGAGGACCCGGATGGCGTAGTCGACCTGGTCGATGCCGTAGCGGTGCGTGGCCAGCTTCTCCAGCGGGAAGCGGCCGGACGCGAGCTGGGCGACCGCGAGCTCGCAGGCGTTGAAGGAGTGGCCGCGGGCGGACTTGATGGTGATCGCCTTCTCGGTGACCTTCTTGACCGGGAAGTCGGGGAACGCGGCGAGCTCGCCCTGGATCAGCAGCGTGCCCTCGCGGCGCTTGAGCACGTCGATGCCGAGCAGCACGGGAGCGGTGCCCGCACGCGACGTGCAGTCGAGCACGAAGTCGACGCCACGGCCGGCGGTGAGGTCCATGATCTTCTCGCGCGGGTCCTCGGTGAGGACGTCGACGACGTCGTCGGCACCGAGCTCACGGGCCAGGTCGAAGCGGACCTTGTCGCGGGTGGTCCCCGAGACGATGATCTGGGCGGCGCCGGCCTGCTTGGCCGCGACGAGCTGCGCGAGGCCCTGCTGGCCCGGGCCCTGGATCAGCACCGTGTCGTTGTAGCCGACGCCGGCGGTGAGCAGCGCCCACTCGATGCCGTTGGAGAGCGGCATGACGAGGCCGGCCTGCTCGGGCGTGACCGAGTCCGGGATCCTGTGCAGCACGGCGTTCCAGGGCAGGAACATGTACTCCGAGAAGCCGCCCCACAGGGTGCCCGGATGGTCGGCCGAGGTGTAGCCGAAGCGGCGGGCGTCCGGGTTGGTGCGCCAGTCGGTGGCCTCGCAGTGGCGGTACTCGCCGATCCGGCACCACTCGCAGTTGAAGCAGGCGACGTAGTGCTCGACGAACACACGATCGCCCTCCTGGAGGCCGTGCCGGGCCTTGAACCTCTCCCCCGCCTCCTCGATCACGCCGACGTTCTCGTGACCCATGATCACCGGGCCCTGGGTGGCCGGGTTGCTCGGCGGGTTGCTGTAGAGCTTCACGTCAGTGCCACAGATGCCCGCGACCTCGATCTTGAGCAGCGCGGACTCGACATCGATCGCCGGCCTGTCGAACTCGCGCATCTCGGTCGTACCGGGCGCGGTCCTGACCGCCGCGCGCACCTTGTCGCTCATCAACTCTCCTGGATTGGCAGAATGGTCTGACCAACATAACATCATGCCGTGAGGCAGGTCACTGGCTCACCTTCACCCGATCCCCCAAGGAGCGCCATGCGTCACCTCTCGACCCTGACCCGCGCCCAGGGCGCGAACCGCGCCCTCATCGACGGTGAGGTGACCCCCTCCGGCTACGCACTCGACTTCGCCGACGAGCCGGTCCTGGTCAAGGGCTTCCGCAAGATGGTGCGGGGGCTCCAGTACGACGTCGCCGAGATGGCCCTGACGACCTACCTGACCGCCAAGGAGCACGGCGTCGCGTTCACGGCGCTGCCTGTCTTCCTGGTCCGCGACCTCCATCACGGCGCCACCCAGGTCCTGCGCGACGGACCGGTCAAGACCCCGAAGGACCTGGCCGGCGGTCGGGTCGGCGTCAACCGGGGCTACACCGTGACGACCGGCGTCTGGGGGCGGGCAGCGCTGGCCGAGGCAGGCCTGGACGTCGACTCCGTGACCTGGGTCTGCTCCGGGGACGAGCACGTCGCCACCTACACCCCACCGTCCAACGTGGTCTCCGCCCCGGTCGGCAGCTCCTTGGCAGAGCTGCTGTTGGCCGGTGAGCTGGACGCGGTGGTTGGTGCGGCGATCGACCACCCCGCCATCGGGCCGCTGATCCCGGCACCCGAGGAGGCCGGCATGGCGGTGCTGCGCGAGCGCGGCGTCCTGCCGATCAACCACCTTGTCGTCATCCGCGACGACCTGCTCGCCGAGCAGCCCGACATCGCGGTCGCCGTCTTCGAGGCGTTCGCCGAGGCCAAGCGGCGCTACGTGCTGCGCATCGGGGAGGGCCTCGCCGAGACCAAGCAGGACCGGCTGCTCGGGCGCATCCTCGCGGAGACCGGCCGGGATCCCCTGCCGTACGGCGTCGAGCCGAACCGCCGGGTCCTCACCGAGCTGCTCGGCCACGCCGTGGACCAGCACATCCTGACCAGGCCCGTGCGGCTCGAGGACGTGTTCGCAGCGAGCACGCTCCGCCTGCACGGCTGATCGCGCACCGCGCGCTCAGCAGGCTCGACGCAGGACGCTGACGTCCTCGTAGCGGACGTAGCCGCCCGTGGGCAGCTCGAGCGCGCTCGCCTGCGCGTCAGTCAGCCCCTCGACGATCTGGCGGAGCATCCGCAGCGTGTTGCCGTGCGAGACCAGCAGCACCGGGTCGCCGGCGTCGAGCACGCGGAACAGCACCGTCTCGACGTACGGTCTGATCCGTGCGCGTACGTCGGCCAGGCTCTCACCGTGTCCGGCCGCGTCCGCCGGGGGCCGGTCAGAGATGCCGCGTCGCCAGCGCGCGACCTGGGCGGCGCCGAAGCGCTCCACGGCCGCAGTGCGCGGAAGGCCCTGGAGCGCGCCGTAGTGCCGCTCGTTGAGCAGCGGCGTCCGAAGCGTCGGGACAGTAGCGGCGCCGCACGCGTCGAGGATGAGGTCGGCGGTGCTGACCGCGCGCGTCAGCACCGAGGTGTGGGCGACCGTCGGCACGCAACCGTCGTCGAGCAGCCGTCGGCCGACGTCGCGCGCCTGCTCGCGACCCACCTCGGTCAGGGCCACGTCGGCCCAGCCTGCGAACCGATCGGCAGCGTTCCAGGCACTCTCGCCGTGGCGGACGAGGATCAGCATCAGTGCCGCGCGAGGAAGTCGAGCACCCGCCCCTGAGAAGCGGCAGGCGTCTGCTCGGCGACCGGAACGTCCCAGTAGTCGGTGTCCGGCAGGCACTCCTGCAGGTAGCGCGCGGCGGATCGCGTGTGCGAGAGGTCCTCGCCCGGCACGATGAGCGCCGGGACGTCGAGGACCTGCAGGTCCTCCGGCTCGGGGCCGGGGACCGTGTCGCGGTCGAACAAGAGGCGAGCGGTACCGCTCACGATCGTGGCGTACCGGTTCGCGTCGGCCGCGGCGTACGTCGCCGCGAAGGCGTCGTCGGTGCGCAGCACGGCCGCCCAGGGACCGACCCGGGGGTCCTTGCTGAAGCCGGCCCCGGTCTCCCGGGCCAGGGCGACGACCGCGGCCAGACCGTGCTCGGCGACGAAGCCGAGGTGCTGGGTGAAGCGGCGCTGCTGGGCGGCGCGGTAGGTGACCCCGCCGGCCGGCGAGAAGAGCACCATCGACCGCACCCGCTCGGGCTGGGCGGCGGCGAGCAGCGCGGCCGTCGAGCATCCGACGCACCCGCCCATGGCGTGGGCCTGCTCGATGCCGAGGTGGTCCAAGAGGCCGACCGCCTGGGCGACGTACCGCTCCCAGGAGAGCCGCTCGAGGCGGCCGCCGGACTGGCCGGACTCACGCCGGTCGAAGACGACGCAGGTGTAGTGCGGCGAGAGCGCCTCGATGAAGCCGAGGTCGCGGTAGCGACCGAACGACGTCCAGTTCTCCAGGCTCGAGTCGAAGCCGCCCGGGCTGAACATCAGCAGGGCCGGGCCCTCGCCGATGGTCTCGTAGCGGGTGCGGATGCCGTCGAGTTCGACGAGGGGCACGGCCGGTTCCTTCTGCTCGGTGGGCTCTCGGGTGACTACTTCTGGCCGCGGAGCTTCCGGGCCCCGCGGATGTCGGCGGCGCACTCGACGAGCGCGTCGTAGGCCACCCGAGCGACGTTGGCGTAGGTGTCCGGCTCCGTGTCCACCCCGGCGGCGCTGTATCCGATCGCGGCCGTCACCATCCGGATCCGGCCGTCCAGCCACGGTCCGCCGCCGAAGCCACCGAGGACCGGGATGTCGACCGCGTCCACGACGGCGGGGCCGACGACCGGGCCGGAGTTGGTGAAGTTGAGCGCGACCGCGCCGGCCGACTCCAGCCGCTTCGCCTCGGCGACCAGCTCCTCGAGCATCTCGTCCGGCACTTGGGCGGTGCTCGCGGCGGAGTACTCCAGGCCGTACCTCAGCGAGGTCTGCGGCGTGATGCCGAACTGCGGGAAGACCGGGATGCCGGCGCGGGTGACCGCCTCGACCGCCTCGGGGTGGTCGGCGGCACCGTCCAGCTTCACCAGGTCGACGCCGGCCTCCTTGACCAGCCTGATCGCCGCCTTCACCGCGCTCGCGGTGCCCTCCTGCAACGGGCCGAAGGGGAAGTCCGCGCTGAGCAGCGCGCGGGACACTCCGCGGCGTACCGCCTTCGCGACGACCAGGATCTCGTCCATCGTGATCTCGAGCGGGTGCGGCTGCCCCCACAGGTTGACCCCGACGGTGTCGCCGACCGAGACGATCTCGGCGCCGGCACGGTCCGCGAGCTGCGCCATCTGGTAGTCCCAGGCGACGAAGCAGACGCTCTTCTCCCCTGTTGCCTTCATCGCCAGCAGGGACCCGACGGTGACCTTGTCGGCCTTGCCGACACCGCTCGCGCTCATGCGCGGGTCGCCCGGAGCAGCTCGACGAGGTCGTCCTCGTCGGCGGGGACCAGCAGGATCCGCGCGTGGGGACGGAGGTGGAGGAGCGCCTCGCTCGTCAGCGCGCCGGGGGTGACCACCAGCCCCGCGGTCATGATCCCGCGGACCTTGCACGCGGCTCCGATGGTCGACACTGCCTCGGCGTTGGAGCCCTCGACGGCGACCAGGACGACCGTGTTGGTGTCGTTCAGCACCTCGTCGAGGTCGACCGGGACGCCCGTGGTCTCGATGAGCGTGTGGCCAGGATCGGCGACGCTGAAGAACCGGGCCTGCCCCCACTCCAGCTCCGAGGCGCGGCGCACCATCGCCTCGGCCTCCGGGTCGAGGGCGACGACCCGCGTGTTGCGGGCCGCAGAGAGCGGGTAGTCGATGCGGAAGGCCGCCTCCTTGGCGGTCGTCGCCTCGGCGCAGCCCCCGGTCGGGGTCGACAGGTTCGACATCGCAGCCTCAGACCGTGGTCTGCGGGACGCCGGGCTTGGCGATCATCGCCTCGCCGATGCCCTCCACGAAGGACTGGTCGGCCGGCAGCACGATCGCCACCGAGCGGACCTTCTGGTCCTGCGGGCGGTTGCCGACCGGCTCGACGCCCTCCTGCAGGGCCAGGGCCGCCTTGCGCAGCTTCTGCCGGGCCTTGATGATTCCGGCGTCGGTGGCGACGAGGCGCTCCTTGGTGCGATCGACGACCGGACCCATCGACTCCTGGAGCGAGGAGTCCTGGAGCGCGATGCCGTGGATGCCGGAGAAGGTCTCGCCGCGACGCTGCGCCTCGCGATCCATCAGGTAGTTGTTGTCCTTGTTGGCCAGCGGGCGGTAGGCCTCGTCGTTGGCGCTGTGCACGCCCTTGCCGGCGCGCATCGCCTCGAGCTCGGTCTCGGTGAGCTGACGGGTCGGGTGGTAGTCGAAGCTCCAGGCCCAGCAGTTCTCGTCATCGATCGGCACCCAGAAGTGACCGTGCACGGGGTGGTCGCCCCGCGGCGGGACCATGGTGAAGTTGGGCAGCACCCACGGCGTCACGCGCCAGTAGTAGTGCCCTTCCTCGGCGTTGCGGCGAGCGCCGATAAGCAGGCCACCTTCGTAGTCGACGACCTCGAAGGACGGCTTGAGGTCGGCCTTGTTGTAGGCGTTTCCCCTCGAGCCCTTGAAGAGCGGGTCGGAGTCGAGGTTGCCCGAGTGCAGGAAGCTGACGTGGCTGGAGTCGATGCCACCCTCGAGCGCCTGGAGCCAGTTGCACTCCTGGACGCGCTTGGAGGTGAAGGCCTGGCCCTCGGGGACGCGGTAGGCCTCCCACTCGGGCAGCGGCGGCTGCTCCGCCGGGTCACCGAGGTAGGCGAAGAGAACGTCGCCGAGCTTGACCAGCGGATACGACTTGAGCTTGACGTTCGCGCAGAAGCTGCTGGTCTCCGGCTCGCTCGGGACCTCGATCGCCTGGCCGGTGTAGTCGTACTTCCAACCGTGGTACGGGCAGCGCAGACCGCCCTGCTCGTTGCGGCCGAACCAGAGCGAGACACCTCGGTGAGCACAGAACTCGTCCATCAGACCGTAGTTGCCCTCGGAGTCCCTGATGGCGATCAGCCGCTCGGAGAGAACCTTGACCCGCACCGGCGGGCAGTCGTTCTCCGGGAGCTCTTCGGCCAGGAGAACAGGCTGCCAGTACCGGCGGAAGAGCCCACCCATCGGCGTACCTGGCCCGGTCTGCGTGAGCAGCTCGTTGATGTCGGTGCGAAGCATCATGTTCCTTCCAGAACGACTAAGGCATAACTATCAGTCCATTAGACTGATGGCAAGCAACCTAGGTACTCGAACGCAGATCGGACGACTAGGGCTGGGTGGGCGGGACGTCGACCGTCAGGCCGTCAAGGTCCTCGGTCAGCTCGATCTGGCAACCCAGGCGGCTGCCGGCTCGGCGATCCTCGACCCCGAGGTCGAGCAGGTCGTCCTCGAGATCGCCCGGCTCGCCGACCAGCGCACCGAACTCCTCACGGACCCACACGTGGCAGGTGGCGCACGAGCTATTGCCCCCGCACTCCCCCCACGATGCCCGGGACGCCGTTGCGCAGCGCGGCGCTCATCACCGAGTCCCCGGCGACCGCATCAACGACCCGCTGGTCGCCATCGCTGCCCACGTACACGACCTTCGGCACTCGCTTCACCTTCCAATTGACTAATGGCCTAACCATTATGCCTGAGGTGTGATCTGCGTCAAGCCGACAGACCCAGCTGCCCCCAGCGACCTTCGTCACGCGAAGGTGGACATGCCTGTGTCGCGCACAGCTGCTCAGGCGCTCTCGGGGATGCCGCGTCCCTCGCGCCTGACGCACGTCCCGCTTCCCAGGTCTCGCCCAGCAACACCACCCGTGAATCTCTGCGCGATCCTTCGCCATAGGTCGTCATCAACCGGGCCCGTCAGGCGTTCGCCCTCGAGGAGAGCGAGGCACCCGATCATCGTCGCGACATCCCGCTTGGAGACCGGGTTGGGGATGGGATTGATGAGCGTCGAGACATGACCCCACGATGCCCCGTAGCGAGACCAGACGCCTGTTCGGCAACTGCCGGATCTGTTGCAGTCCGGGATCTCGCGAGGTGAGTCTTTCCGGCTCCCCTCTGTTGTCAACCGGTCGTCTGAGGCGTCTTGGTTCTCGAGGTCTTCCGGGCTCGGCTGGGCGGTTGTAGCGTCGGTTGTGCGGGTCCGGGAAGTGGCTGATCCGAAAGTGTCGATGAGCGGGAGCAGGTCGACCGCGCTGGATTCTTGAGACGCCCCGCAGTGCCCTCCCGGGCCCGCCTCGACGGGCTCAGCCTGCGCGCGAGCGTCAGCGAGGAGCCTGCGGTAGACGGCATCGGATATCCGACGCTTCAGGCACCGCATGGCCTCCATCCGGGTCTTGCCCGCGGCGAGCTTGCGCCGGTAGTAGGCCCGACCGGGGGTGTCGAGCCGGACCTGGGTGGCTGCCGCGATGTGCAGCATGTGGTTCAGCTTGCGGTTGCCGGCCCGGGAGAGCCGGTGTCGGATCTGTTCCCCGGAGGAGACGTCCAGGGGTGCGGTGCCGGTCCAGGACGCGAACCGGTTCCGGTCGGCGAACCGGGCCACGTCGCCGACGTCGGCAAGGACCCGGGCAGCGACAACCGGGCCGACCCCGGGCAGGTCCATAAGCGTGGAACCACTGGCGATGACCATCTCCTTCAGCTCTGTGGTGAGGGTCTTGATCTTCTTCTCGACCGCGACCAGCTCGGCGAGCTGCTCGACCGCGAGGCGGCGCCGGGTCTTGCCCGCCAGGTCCCGCGGCCGCACCGAAGCCAGGATGGCCTTGGCCTGACCCGTCGTGATGTCCTTCTTCGCCGTGCCCGGCGTGAATTCGGACAGCAGTCTCTGCAGCCTGTTGACCGTCTGGATCCTGGTTCGGGTCAGTTCCTCACGCCGGTCGGCGAGCATCCGCAGTGCCTCGAGCTCGACGTCGTAGGACAACACACGCAAGCCCCGGGTGCGGACCGCTACTGCTGCGACCGCGTGCGCGTCGTGGGCGTCGGTCTTGCGGTTGTGGCCGGTGTCGAACAATCGGGCTCGTGCCGAGAGCTTGGCCGGCACGTCGACCACGTGCTCACCGTCGGCCAGCACAGCCGCTGCGCCAACGGCCGGCCGGCGCCGTTGCTCCCCTCGACCGCCCAGACCCGGTCGGGCCAACGCGACACGGTCTTTCGCATCGCGGTGTACCCGGGCTTGTCCGTGCTGAACCGGCCGGTCGCCAGCACTGTCTCGTGCTCGTCGACGACCTCGATCGTCGCCGAGAGTTTGTGGGGATCGACCCCGATGAACACCTTCGCCATGCCGCACCACCCGAAAGTCCTGAACCAATAGGGATCGCGAGGCGGGCATTGCTGTTACGAGCTGGGCAGTCCCCTCTGGAGCCACGCCTCGACACGGCACCCGGCGGGGACGCAAACCGAAATAGAGCCACACCGATCAAGCCGGTGGGCAGCCGCAAAGAGAGCATCCCGCCGAGCGCCTGGACCGAGTCTGGCCGGACAGCGGTCCTAACGGAATCGTCTAACAGCCGCCAATCGGCGACAGAGGTCCGCCGACTTGGTGCAGGGCCTACTCCTTGGGCTGCCAGATCCCGAACCGGTTCCCCAGCGGGTCGAGTAGGTGTGCGAAGTAGATCTGGCCGTTGTCCACCAGCGGGACAACGACAGTGGCGCCGAGTGCCACAGCCCGCTCGAGCGCAGCCGCCACGTCCTCGACATGGACGTAGAAGATCGCCCAGTTGCCCCCGCCCATGTCAGAGGTGTCCCACAGACCCCCATGCGCCTCGTCCACCATCAGGTAGGGCTGGTCGCCCTGAGGTGTCTCTTCGATCTCCCAGTCGAACAGTCCGCCATAGAAGGCGCGCGACGACGCCGGGTCGGGTGAGCCGATCTCGAAGTAGTCGATCTTGTTGGCCATGCGCACATCGTGCACGCGAGGACCGACAGCCACAACCGAGCAAGCCGAGCCCTTGCCTCGCGACCGAAGACCCAGTCGATCCTCTTCTCAGGTGCCTCAAGACAGTTCGGACCTGCGACCTGACCGGAACTTGCTTGGGTCAGACCACTCGAGGTGAACCGGCAGAACACCCCATCCTCATCGTTCATGTCACCGGTGATGGCGACGGGTCGCCCCGTCGTGTGAAGGTCGCGTACGGCGTCCACCTCTCCGCTCACTGGCAGCATCTGCCGCCAATGGCTCCATCGGATGTACGTCGGCACCGGCCGCGTCCCGCGCATCGCGCACGTCGCGATGGAGTTCGACTCCCACCTCGCCCTCGTGCGCGCCGGACTCGGGATCGCGCTCGTGCCGAGACTGGGTCGAGCATCCCTCACCGCGGACCTGGTCGCCGTACCAGCCACCGACCCAGTGCCGTCCCGCACAGTGCTGGCGCTGCACCGCAGGAGCATGAGCGACTCCCGCCGCACAGGCACTCCTCCAAGCGATCCGCGCCGAGGGGCGACGCTCCGGACCCCACACGTCGACGGCCCACGAGGGACTGCTGAAGTCTGACCTACAGCGCGGTGCAGGGAGCGGTCGTCGGGCCTCACACCTAGGGGTGAACGGCCGTGCGCCCACTTTCCGCATTCGCCCAACAGCGGTGTCGTTCCCTACCTAGCCTTGCCCGGTGCTGCCTCTCCGCCTGATCGCTCTCGGCCTGACCGGGCTCCTCCTCGTCGCCACTCCTGCGTCGCCGTCGCTCCTCCTCGAACCTGCCGCGGCGTCGCGGACGGCCTGGACCGGGTCGGTGGACGCCACTGTCGTCGAGCCAGCCGCGGAGCCGCGCGTCACCGCGGGGAGCTCCGACGACGCGAAGCGCACCAAGCCGCTCGAGGTCCAGGTGCTCCCCGCGACCGAGCTGACGAAGCCCGCGAGCGGAGAGACGGCCGTACGTCGGCTCGGTGCCGACCTCGTCGATGTCGCGAAGGACAACGGCATGAGCGCGGCCCGGCTCCGCACCACGCTGCGCAACGACGGCACCCTCTGGGTGGCCCCGACCGGCCAGCTCTTCTTCAAGGAGCAGACGTCTTCCGGGGAGACCTTCGCCGGCGCCGAGGTCGCGCCCGCGTCGGCGCCGCTCGACCAGACCCTCGACCTGCACAGCCTGCCCGGCTCCAGTCACGTCATCTACCTGGACTTCGACGGCGTGGACATCTCCGCCACGAGCGCCTGGTCGAGCTGGGCTCACCTTGCGGAGGGCAGGTACGACGGATGGGACCCGATGAACGACGGCCCCGGCTTCTCCGAGCCCGAGCGCACTGCGATCCAGGAGATCTGGGCCCGCGTCGCCGAGGACTTCGCGCCCTTCGACGTGGACGTCACCACTGCCGACCCCGGTGACGACGCGCTGCGCGAGGACGGTAGCGGCGACACGGCGTTCGGGACCCGCCTGGTGGTCACCGACAGCCTCGAGGCGCCAGCGACGCTGTGCGACAGCAACTGCGGCGGTGTCGCGTTGCTGAGCCAGATCGACCGGCCTTCCGACGTCGTGGAGCCCGCCTGGGTCTTCGCCGCGCTCAACTCCCAGTCGCCCAAGGCGATCGCCGAGGCCGCCTCCCACGAGGTGGGTCACACCTTCGGGCTGAGGCACGACGGCATCGACGTCGGGGACGGGAACTGGAGCGAGTACTACACGGGTCACGGGACGTGGGCGCCGATCATGGGCAGCGCCTACGACGCGCCGGTCAGCCAGTGGTCCAACGGCTTCTACGACGGCGCCACCAACCCCGAGGACGACCTCGCGAAGATCGCCGCGATCGCAGGCAGGCGGACCGACGAGGGCGGCGACGGCTGGGGGTCGCCGCTGCGCGTCGCCGACGGCACGACGTACGTCACCGACTCCTCCGACGGCGACGTCTACCTGGTCGACGACTGCACCACCGGCGCCCGTGCGGCCGCGGTCACGACCGGCTTCGCAGCGAACCTCGACGTGCGCCTCACGCTTGCCCGACCCAGCGGCAACACCGCCTCCGTGCTCACGAGCGTCAACCCCCTGGTCACCAAGGTCGACGAGCGGGACGAGCGTCCCTGGTACGGCGAGAACGGCGCCTACCTCTCCTCCTCCAGCGCCAGCGGGCTCGACGCCTCGGTGGACGTCCCGGAGGGCGGCCCGTGGCTGCTCGAGGTCCGCGGCGACGAAGGCCTGACCGGTGAGAACGGGGCCAGCGACTACTTCTCCTACGGCAGCCTGGGCGCCTACCACCTGGCGGTCGAGGGCTGCAGCACCCCGAACGTCGCCCCCGGGCGCCCGACCGGACTCCAGCTCACCCCCTCCGGTGCCGACCTCGTCGCCACCTGGGCCGCACCGAGCAACGACGGCGGATCGCCGATCACGGGCTACCGGCTCACCCTCAACGGCCAGTCGGCGGTCGACCTGGCCGCGGACGTCACCACCTACACCTTCCCCGGCGCTGCCACCCTCAACGCCACCGTGGCCGCGCGCGCGGTCAACGCCATCGGCACTGGCGCGCCAGCGACGGCGACCGTCAACCCCACCACCGTCCCGAGCCAGGTCACCGACGTCACGGTCGCGACCGAGGGTGTGACCTGCACCTTCGATGGCGGCAACGTCCAGCGTGGCATCCGGGTGGGTTGGCACGCCCCGGCCAGCAACGGTGGCGCGGCCGTCACGGGCTACGAGCTCCAGCAGCGGGCCGAGGACGGCCAGTGGTTCACGCTCTTCGACTTCAAGCCCGCCCTCGGCGTCTCGACCTGCTTCAACCCGGTGGCGGGCGTGGTGTACGACTACCGCATCGTGGCCATCAACGCCAACGGACGCGGCGCGCCCTACGACTTCGAGGCCCTGCTCAAGGGCCCGCCGGCACGGATCGTCCCGACCGTCACCACCGACCGCGACGCTCGCACGGTGACCGCCACCTGGCAGACGCCGTTCGACGGTGGTGAGCCGATCCAGCGGACGCTCCTCACCCTGGCCACCGGGAACTTCTCGCGGTCGGTGGACGTGACGGTGCCGGCGGGCACGACGTCGTACACCTTCACCGGGGTGAAGACCGGTCCCAAGCACCTGATGATCGCGGCCTCCAACATCTGGGGGCCGAGCGACACGGCGTCGCACGGACGCAACGTCAACGACGTGCCCTTCACGATGCCGCCGATCTCGCCCGACCCGGGGCCGGTCAACGGCAACGGCATCCGGGCGACCGTGCTCACCAAGAACGTCAGCGCCAACACCGGCTCGCTGCGGATCTCCTGGCCCGCGGTGGTCCCGACGGACCCGGTGCACGACCCGATTCTGTGGTACGACGTCTGCGTCGACGTCATCGGTGAGATCTACCTGCCCGGCGGCGCGATCTTCGGCGACGGCACGACCCGCGGGACGGACCTCTGCTACGACCGCACGACGGTCGCGCTCACCGCCGACGCGACCGACCAGCCCTACATCGACCTGACCGGCCTCTCGATCGGCGACCACTACGTGACGATCACGCCGGTCAACCCGGGTGGCCCGGCCTTCTTGCCGGCGATGCGGCAGGTCAACTTCGACCCCACGGCCATCACCTGCCCGACCTCGTACGCCGTCAGCAACGGGCAGCTCACCTGGACGTGGGAGTGGAGCACGCCCAACGTCAACTACTGGGACGTACGTGCCCGGCAACTGCCCGAGTCGGCGTGGACCGTGTGGGCCGCCGGCCTGCCCTACTACCAGACCGACATCTACCAGCGTCCCGTCGCCGCCGGCCAGTGGGAGATCGAGGTGACCGCCCACCTGCGCAACGGCCAGGTCGGCGCTCCCGTCGTCTGCGCCGTGACGGTGCCCGAACCCGGCGTGCCGCCCACCGACCCGCCGACCGATCCACCCACGGACCCGCCGATGGACCCGCCCACCACCACTACTCCGCCTCCGATCACTACCCCGCCTACCACCACTACTCCGCCGCCTACCACCCCGGCGCCGCCGACCGTCCCCGCTCCCCCGCCGGTCGTGCGGAAGGCGCCCGGAGCGCCCGCCGCCCCCGGCGCCAAGCCGGGCAACAAGGGTGGCGCGACGACCGTCAGCCTGAAGTGGTCCGCACCGGCTTCAGCCGGGTCCAGCGCGGTCACCGCCTACGAGGTGATCGTCTACAAGCAGAGGGGCGGCAAGTGGGTCGTGGCGAGCCGCAAGAGCGTCGCGGCGAGCACGCGGACCCTGGCGCTGAAGCTGAAGACCGGCAGCTACAAGTTCGCCGTCCGGGCGAAGAGCGCCGTCGGCTGGGGCTCACCGAGCGCCATGTCGAAGGCGGCCAAGCCCCGCTGAGCTGATCAATCACACCGCGTCGCCGGCGCAGCGGAAGCCGATGTTGCCCAAGGACGACTCGGCGTGTTCGACGAGCGCGCGACGACGCGGTAGCGGTTGCAGTAGCTGTCGTGGCAGAGGCACGACCCACCACGCATGACCCGGCGCACCTGGGCGTGGTCCGCGCCTGACGGCTCTACAGCGATCGGGTCGACGAGCCTGTCCGCGCCCGCGCGGTCGGCATCGTCGGTCTCGCGGAGCGCGGCCGTGGCACCTCTCCCAGACGTTGCCGACGTCGTCGAGGGTGTTGCGCTGGGGAACTCGCCCTGACAGATGTTGCAGCGCCACGAGACGTGGACGACGGGGTGGCTCTGCAGGTCGGCGACGCCCGAGCGCGGACCCGCCGGGTGGCGCCAGTCCGGGGCCACGCACCGCCCGCCACCAGCACGCCGGCGGCACCCCGGAGGATGTCGGCAGGAGCGGCGTCGACGGCGAGGTGGAACACCGCTGACACGCGGTCGCGCGCCGGTGACGGACGCTGTCGCCTTCACGAAGGCAGCGACCGCGCAGTGGTCACGGCCTTGGGCCTGGTCGGACACTCCGGCAACGCTGCCGACACGACCTCGCGTCTGTCCGGTTCCACCGAGCACCCGGACGGGTCACCCACGTTCGCAACCACAGTGCGGAGATCGACCGCGGGCCCGCTAGCTCGCGGCCGACGTTCAGGCGAGGGGTGCGCTGACGCGTTCGGGATCCGCACCGTGCTGGCTGTTGCGGTCCCTTCCGTGCCCTCCGTGCCAGTCCAGGCACAAGATGGTCGCGTCGTCACTGAGCTTGTTGCCGGTTTCTTCCAGGACCCGGTCGGCCAGCTCTCGGACTGCCTCTCTGGGGTGCAGCGCCCTGGTCTCGATGATCGCGGCGGCGAGGTCGAGCCCGACAGCGTTTCGTTCGACCATGCCGTCGGTGACCAGCACCAGCCGGTCGCCGGGCTGGAGGTCGACTCGGCTTGCGCGGTAAGTCGTGTCACCGAACAGGCCGAGCGGAAGGTGCACCGAGAGACTCAACGGCACGGGGCGCGACTCCCGAACCAGGTAAGGCGCAACGTGGCCGGCATTGACGAGCTCCGCCGAGCCGGTGCGCAGGTCCACACGGCCAATCAAACCGGTGACGAAGTCATCGAGCCCGGTGGCAGCGGCGTGATCGACCAGTGCCTGGTTGGCCGAGGTGACTTGTTCCAGCAGCGACGCGCCCGCGTTGCGCGCGTTTCGCAGGCTGCCCACGCACAGCGTCGCGGTCAGGGCGGCGGCCACCCCGTGACCCATCGCGTCGGTCAGCGAAAGGTGCAAGACGTTGCGCGCCAGGTTGAAGTCGAAGGTGTCGCCGGCGATGTCGGCCGCCGGCTCCAACCAACCAGCCAGGGTGAAGGATCCGGCCTCGCAGGTCTGCGGGCCTGGAAGCAGCCGGTGCTGGATCTCCGCCGACAGGCTCAGCGGACGGGTGCGTTGCCCCCACTCATACAGGTCCGTGTGGCGCCGGTTCGCGATCACGACGAACGCCAGCACGTTTGCCAGCCGCGCGATCTCTGTCAGGTCCGCGGCGTCCGGGCGGGCGGGCACCGTCAGTTCCAGGACGCCGATGGCTTCTCCACGCTCGGTCACCGGTGCGAGCACCAGCCACTGTCCGCCCCCATCGGACGCGGCACGCGTCGGTTCTGGGCCCACGACCTGCACCTGCTGGATGCGGATTGTCTGCTCGGCCGGTCCACCGTCGAACGGCAGGACCGTCGCGGACTCCTTGAGGACCCGACGCTCCTCGGGCCGGGCCGGGACGCGCAGGCCGGTGCCGTCGGGGGTGGACAACTCGATGTGCGCCAGACGCACCAAGGCGCGGCCCGACAGGTCGGCGATGAGGAAGGAGACCTTGGTGGCGCCGAGCGCCCGGCCGAGCTCCCGGGTGACGGTCTCGACGGCCTCGACTGGTGATGCTGCTTCGGCGGCATCCAATGCGCTGTCCGCGGCGTGGAGCCCCGCCTGCTGAGTCATCCTTGGAGCATAAGTCCCCGCGACGCCGGCATGACCCCGAAGTTGAGGCGCCTGCTCTTGCCATCACGGGTAGCTCCTGGTCGACTACAGCCCGCCCAGGTGGCGCTCTTCTTGAGCGGCTGGATCGGTCTCCCGCGTCCGACTCAGCTCCTAGCGGTGACCGCGTCTGCCGGGCAGGGCCGCTTGTCTTTCGGTGAGCGACCACCGTTCGAGATCGGCCAGAAGATGGCGGTTGCGCGGCCACATCTCGCCAACTACGCGTCGCCGGGATCGGTTCGTCCGCCGCGACCACGGCTGCGAGGTGGCTGCGATCGAGGGCCAGGACCTCCAGACAGTTCCCCGTCCAGGCCAGCACCCGGTCCTCGAGCAGCTGGAGCTGCGCCTCCCACCGGCCCTCCACCCGGTCATACCCATCGGGCATCACCACGAACAGGTCGATGTCACTGCCCACGGTGCCGTCATGGCGCGCGAAGGAGCCGAAGAGCGCGGCGTGCTGGGGCGCGGGAACCAGGGCGGCGACAGCGCCGGCGAGCCGTGTCCGCAGCTCGCGTCGGACCGCGACGGCCGCCAGCATCGCGGAGGTCAGCAGGTGCTCGCAGCGCATAGGTCGCACGCGTTCTCGCAGCGACAGGTCAGCCGCGGCATCCCTGACCTGGCGCCAAGCGTGGTGGCGAAGCAGGCGGACTGTTCGGTCGGTCCAATCACCGTCAGTCCGGCGGAGCTGTGAAGTCCCTACTCGATCCCAGTGGCGACGAGGTCCATCACCTTGCGCACGATCGGCTGCACGTCACGTATCTGCACGGCGCATCCGGCTGCCCTGGCTCGATTCTCGAAGCGAACGAGGTGTGCGCTGCCTGCGCTGTCACAAAAGGTGAGCTGACGCAGGTCGAGATGCACCAGCCTCGCACGAGCGACATCGATGTTCGCTAGGCAGCTCTGCAACTGATCACGGTTGACGAGGTCAACCTCTCCGCCGATGACGATCGACATCACCTCGTCCTCGGACGTGACCATGACGGTGAGGGAACCCATGTCACCGCGAGCTCGGGGCGCGTTCAAATGTTTTCCTCCTACAAGTGAATCTAGCCCCGAATCCGTACTGACGAACCGGCCCATGTGGGCCCCCCCGTCGCGCACAAACGGCACCCGGAAGTGCCGAATCGGGAGTCATCGGTGCTATGGACGAAGCTCCGATGCCGGGTCGACCTGCACCTGCTCCAACGCGTCGCCGGCCACCAGGATCCCGCGGTCACCGCGGGCTACCTGCCTCCCGACACGACAGCGGTGCTGGCCGCCGGAAGCGCCTTCTCCCTTTGGTGGTCCGGAATTGGTCCGGAGGACGTCTCCGGCTCCCTCCCCGCAGACCGGTCTCCGGGGAGCACCAAAAAGGGCCCTGACCTGCCGAAACAGATCAGGGCCCCTCGCGGTCGGGCTGACAGGATTTGAACCTGCGACCCCCTGACCCCCAGTCAGGTGCGCTACCAAGCTGCGCTACAGCCCGATGCCCGCCGGATGGTGATGCTCAACCTGCGGGCGGCAGAACCTTACCGCAGCGACCGGGTGTACTCGAACCCGGCCGTCCTCAGGAAGTTCTTCGTGCTCGCAAAGGGCGTGCATCGACATCTCACAGGGTTCTCTCCGGAAACCCCGGTTGTCTGGGATCACCGCGACCGATCCCCGGAGGAACCATGACCGACCAGTACCCCAGCCCCCAGCCCTACGGCCCGTTCCCGCAGCCGCCGTCCGGACAGACCCCTCCCCCGGCCCCCGGCCGGCCGCATCGCGCCCGTCGGCTGCTGGCCACGGTCACCGCCACCGCGCTGGTCGCCGGCGTCGGCGGCGTGGGCGCCGGCTACGCCCTCGGCCACGGTTTCTCCCGGGGCTCGACGCAGACCGCGTCGGGCACCAACGGCCAGAGCAACGTGTCCACCGACGGCTCGGGCGGCATCACCACGATCCCCGGCAACGGTGGCTGGACCTGGTCCGGCGGCTCGGGCGGCATCACCGTGCCGACCGACCCCTACGCAGACCCCTACGGCGACTCGGGTGGCGGCACGGGCAGCGACCCGTCCACGCAGACCCCGGGCTCCTCGACCGACACCACCGCGAAGGCGTCCGGCTCGCAGCTGACCGGCCTGGTGCGGATCGTCTCGCAGATGAAGTACGACGGCGGCCGGGCGGCCGGGACCGGCATGGTGCTGACCTCCGACGGCGAGGTCGTCACCAACCACCACGTGGTCGCGGGTGCCACATCGGTGAAGGTCAAGGTGATGAGCACCGGCACGACGTACACCGCGAAGGTGGTCGGCACCGACACCAAGGACGACGTCGCGGTGCTGCAGCTGGTCGGTGCCTCCGGGCTGAGCACGGTGACGCCGGACACGGACGGGATCGGCGTGGGCGACGCGGTGACCGCGGTCGGTGACGCGAACGGCACGGTCGGCTACCTGAGCGCCGCCACCGGTAGCGTGGTCGCGAAGAACCAGACGATCACCACCCAGAGCGAGGCCAACGTCGCCGGCCAGCGGCTCAGCGGGCTGCTGCAGATCAGCTCCGACGTGATCAGCGGCGACTCCGGCGGCGCGACGTACGACGCGGACGGCCAGGTCGTGGGCATGACCACCGCGGCGTCCAGCGGCAGCAGCGACGTGGTCGGCTACGCGGTCCCGATCGCCAAGGTGCTGCGGATCGCCGCCGACCTGGACAGCGGGGTCGCGAAGGCGCGCTACGACTACGGCTACCCGGCGTTCCTCGGGATCGCCCTCGGGCAGACCAGCACCACGGTGCAGGGCGTCTTCAAGTCCACGCCGGCCGCCGCGGCCGGGATCGCCGCGGGCGACACGGTCACCGCGATCGACGGCACCCCGGTGAGCACCTCGACCGAGCTGCGCAGTGCGGTCTCGGCGCACTCCCCCGGCGAGTCGGTCAGCGTGACCTGGACCGACGCGTCCGGCGCGTCGCACACCCGCAGCCTGACCCTGGTCGACGGCCCGGTGGCGTAGCCCTCACCCGACGTCGGACGTCAGCGGCGCTTGCGCTTCTCGCGCGGGCGCTGCTGCACGTGCACGGGGCTGCCGATGAAGCCGAACTCCTCGCGCAGCCGGCGCTCGACGTAGCGGAGGTAGGACGCCTCCAGCAGGGCGCTGGTGAACAGCACGAACGTGGGGGGCTCGGTGGCGGCCTGCGTGCCGAACAGGATCTTCGGCTGCTTGCCGCCGCGGACCGGGTGCGGGTGCTCGGCGACGAGCCGGCCCAGGAACGAGTTCAGGGCGCCGGTGCCGACGCGAGTCGACCAGCCCTGGAGGGCCGCGTCCAGCGCCGGGACCAGCCGGTCCACGTGCCAGCCGGTCTTCGCGGTGATGTTGATGCGCGGGGCCCACTGGACCCGGACCAGGTCGCGCTCCACCTCGCGGTCGAGGTAGTAGCGGCGCTCCTCGTCGACGAGGTCCCACTTGTTGAACGCGATCACCAGGGCGCGGCCGGCCTCGGCCACGGCGGTGATGATCCGCAGGTCCTGCTCGGAGACCGGGTTGGAGCCGTCCACGACCATCACGCACACCTCGGCCCGCTCGATCGCGGTGTTGGTGCGCAGGCTGGCGTAGTACTCGTGGCCCGACGCCTCCTTGATCCGCTTGCGGACGCCGGCGGTGTCGATGAACCGCCAGACGCGGCCGCCGAGCTCGACGAGCTCGTCGACCGGGTCGACGGTGGTCCCGGCGGCGTCGTCGACGACCGCGCGGTCCTGCTTGGCGAGCTTGTTCAGCAGCGAGGACTTGCCGACGTTCGGGCGGCCGACGATCGCGACCCGGCGCGGGCCGCCGACGACCCCGAACGTCTCGGGCGGGGGCTCCGGCAGCGCCGCCAGGATCGCGTCGAGCATGTCGCCCGAGCCGCGGCCGTGCAGCGCGGAGACCATCTGCGGCTCGCCGAGCCCGAGGTTCCACAGCCCGTGGGCCTGCGCCTCGGCGCGCTGGTCGTCGACCTTGTTGGCGGCGAGGATCACCGGCTTGCCGGACTTGCGGAGGATCTTCACGACGGCCTCGTCGGCGTCGGTGATCCCGACGTTCGCGTCGACCACGAACAGCGTCGCGTCGGCGATCTGCACGGCGACCTCGGCTTGCGCGGCGATCCGCTCCGCGAGACCGCGGGCGTCCGGGTCCCAGCCGCCGGTGTCGACGACGGTGAACGCGCGGCCGTTCCAAGTCGCGTCGTAGTAGACGCGGTCACGGGTCACGCCGGGGACGTCCTGCACGACCGCCTCGCGGCGGCCGATCATCCGGTTGACCAGCGTGGACTTGCCGACGTTGGGGCGTCCCACGACGGCCAGGATCGGCACGACGGCAGGGGCGTCGGTGTGGTCGAACTCGGTGGTCATCTGGCTTCCTCTGTGCGGGGTCCCGGGCCTCGCGGATGTCGTCGGCGCCGACTACCGGGATCGGCCCCGGGAGCGTGCGACCCGTGCGGGGCCCTCGCGTCAACGAGATGGTCGACGTCGTTGTTCCGCGGATCGGCCGCGGTGCGTCGTACCTCTGCCTGGGTCCGGGGCCAGGCGTGCTCCCCCAAGTACACCGGAGCGGCGTGCCCCAAGTCGAATCGGCGGGGCCGGCGTGACCAACGTCGCGTCGGTACGCCGGTCAGCCGCCGGTCGTCGCGCGGGCCTGCTGCACCAGCGCGACGATCTGGTCCACGACCTCGTCGAGGGTGAACGGGGTGGTGTCCAGGTGCAGCGCGCCATCGGCCATCCGCAGCGGCGCGGTCGCGCGGCCCGAGTCGATCGCGTCCCGGCGGACCAGGTCCTGCTCGGTGGCGGCGACGTCCGCGCCGGACAGCTCGGCGGTCCGCCGGGCGGCCCGGGCGGCCGGGTCGGCGGTGAGGTAGAGCTTGACGTCGGCGTCCGGCGCGACCACGGTGCCGATGTCGCGGCCCTCCACGACGATGTCGCCGTCGCCGATGATCGAGCGCTGCTCGCGCAGCAGCCGGGTGCGGACCTCCGGGACGGTGCTGACCGCGCTCACGGCGCCGGTCACGGCCTGCTCGCGGATCGGGCCGGCGACGTCGGTGCCGTCCACGGTGATCGTCGGCGCCTGCGGGTCGGTGCCGGACACCAGCACCGGCTCCTCGGCCAGCGCGGCGACCGCCCGCGGGTCCTCGACGTCGACGCCGCGCTCCAGCATCCACCAGGTGACCGCCCGGAACATCGCCCCCGTGTCGAGGTAGCGCAGTCCCAGCCGGGTGGCGACACCGCGCGCGCTGCTCGACTTCCCCGATCCCGAGGGTCCGTCCATCGCCACGACCACGCCCACGACTCGTCCTGCCTCTCACACCCGGGGTTCCGACCGGGGCAGCCTACCGGTGGGTGGTCCAGCCCCGGTCCTCGAGCGAGGACAGCAGGTGGTCGACCTGGCCGGGGTCGACGGTGAGCTCGACCTGGCCGTAGTCGCGGCCCGGGTCGTGGTCGATGCGCAGGTCCTCGACGTTGACGCCGATCTCCCCCGCGTCCGCGAGCAGCCGGGCCAGCTCGCCGGGGTGGTCGGGGACCGCCACGAACAGCGTGGTCTCGGTGACCGCGGGGCCGCCGTGCTTGCCGGGGATCGCGGCGGTGCCGGCGACCCCGCGGTCCAGGATGCCGGCCAGCCGGTCGCGGTCACCCTCGGTGAGCGCGCCGAGCAGGGTGTCCACGTCGTCGCGCACGTCGCGCAGCAGCGCGGTCAGCGCCGCGGTGTTCGCGGTGAGGATCTGCTGCCACAGCTGCGGGTCGCCGGCCGCGATGCGGGTGACGTCCCGGACGCCCTGCCCCGACAGCGCGAGGTGCTCGACCGGCGCCCCCCGCGAGCCGGCCGGCGGCCATCGCGGCGAGCAGGTGCGGCAGGTGCGACGTGCGGGCCACCGCCTGGTCGTGCTCGTCCGGGGACAGCCGCACCGGGGTCGCCCCGCAGGCCAGGGCGAGCGCCGTGACCAGGTCGACCGCGGCCGGATCGGCGCCCTCGTGCGGCGTGACCGCCCACGGCCGGCCGTCGAACAGGGACTCGGTGGCCGCGAACGGGCCGGACCGCTCGCTGCCGGCCATCGGGTGGCTCCCGACGTAGCGCGCGAGGTGCTCGGGTGCCAGCAGGCGTACGGCGGCCAGCGGAGCGCCCTTGACGCTGCCGACGTCGGTCACCGTCGCTGCGGTGCCGGTCAGCGCGACCGCGATCTGCTCGCCGAGGTGGTCCGGGGGGACCGCGACCACGACCAGCTGCGGCTCGATGTCGTCGGCGCGGACGTTGGCGGCCCCGATCGTGGTGGCGATCCGGAGGTTCTCCGGGTTCACGTCCCGCAGCGCCACGTCCACGCCCCGACGGCGCAGCGCGAGCGCGATCGACGTGCCGAGGAGACCAGCGCCGACGACCAGGACCGGGCCGTCAAGACTCATCGGGGACCTCGCGGACCCGGGTCAGGTCCCGGCGCAGGGCGGCCGCGCCGTGCAGGTAGACGTGGGTGATCTCGGCGCGCGGCAGGTCGGTCTCCACGTGCGCGAGCATCCGCACGACCCGCGGCATGGAACCGGCGATCTCCAGCTCCCGCGCGCAGATCAGCGGCACCTCGCCGAACCCGAGCCGGCGCGCGGCGTAGGCCGGGAACTCCGAGACCAGGTCGGAGGTGGCGGTGAAGACGACGCTGATGAAGTCGTCGACCTCCAGGCCGTTCGCCGTCATCACGTCCAGGACCATCTCGGCGACCCGCTCGAGCATGTGCTCGCGCACGTCCTCCTCGAGCTGGGTCGCACCTCTCACCGCTCGCACCGACACGGGAGCCACCCTAGCCAGTCGGCCGCTCAGAGCTTCGCGGCGTCCAGCAGCACGCCGAGCTCGTCGAGCGTGAGCTCGCGCAGCGCGCCCTTGCCGAGCCCGCGCAGCAGCACCGGGCCGATCGCCGTGCGGGTCAGCCGGCGCACCGGGTGGCCGACCTCGTCGAGGAGCCGGCGGACGATCCGGTTGCGGCCCTCGTGGATCACCAGCTCCACGATCGAGCGGTCCGGCCGGGTCGAGACGACCTTCGCCGCGCTCACCTCGACCGGGCCGTCCTCGAGGGTGACGCCTGCCAGCAGCCTCCGGATCGTGCCCTTGGTGACCACGCCGTCGACCTCGGCGACGTACGTCTTGTCCAGCTCGTACGACGGGTGCGCGACGCGCTGCGCAAAGTCCCCGTCGTTGGTGAGCAGGATCAGGCCCTCGGTGTCGGTGTCCAGCCGCCCGACGTGGAACAGCCGCTCAGGCCGGTCGGCGACGAACTCGTCGAGGGCGCGCCGGCCCTCAGGGTCGGACATCGTGGAGACGACGCCGCGGGGCTTGTTCAGGACCAGGTAGACGTGCGGGCTGACCGGGGGCAGCCGCTTGCCGTCGACGTGGATCACCGCGGTGGTGGGGTCGACCTTGGTGCCGAGCCGGGTGACCACCTCGCCGTCGACCTCGACCAGCCCGGCGAGCATCAGCTCCTCGCACTTGCGGCGGCTGGCCACGTTGGACATGGCGAGCAGCTTCTGCAGCCGGATCAGGCCCTCGTCGTCGGTCTCGATGCTCATCGGGGGCTCACCGCCGGCTCACGCGGGGTCCGCGGCGACGTCCACCGGGTCGGGTCGGGCGTCCAGGTCCTCGAAGTCGCCCATGTCCGGCAGGAACGGCGCCAGCTCGGGCAGGTCGTCGAGCGACTCCACGCCGATCCGCTCCAGGAAGTAGCTGGTCGTGCGGTAGAGCATCGCGGTGGTCTCCCCGTCGTGCCCGGCCTCCTCGACCAGGCCCCGGGACACCAGGGTGCGCATCACACCGTCGACGTTCACGCCCCGGACGGCGGAGACCCGCGCCCGGCTGACCGGCTGCTTGTAGGCGATCACGGCCAGCGTCTCCAGGGCCGCCTGGGTGAGCCGGGCCCGCTGCCCGTCCAGCACGAACCGCTCGACGACCGAGGCGAACTCCTCGCGCGTGTAGTAGCGCCAGCCGCCCGCGACGTTGCGCAGGTCGAAGCCGCGGCCCTGCTCGGCGTACTCCTCGGCGAGCTCGTGCAGCGCGGAGGCCACCTCGCCCGGAGGGTAGCCGACCGCGGAGGCCAGCGTGATGTGGTCCAGCGGCTGGTCGGCGACCATCAGCACCGCCTCGAGCGCCGGCCTGAGGTCCGCGAGCGGGATGTCCAGCGTCTCCGACGACTCCTCGTCGGCGGTCCCCTCGCCCGTCCCCTCGCCCGTCTCGTCGCCCGTCTCGTCGCCCGTCTCGTCGCCCGTCTCGTCCACCCCGGCGGGCGCGGCCTCGCCCAGGGTCTCCCCGGCCTGCTCGACCGCCATGCTGGGCTCGGCGTCCGCCACGAGGTCGGCACCCGAGGTCAGCACCTCGTCGGCCTCGCTGCGGGTGTCCCCCAGCTCGGGGTCCTGCTCACTCACTGCTGTCCCTCTCCTGCCGACCCGTCACTCCCGCAGCGGGTTCCTCGGCGTGTCCTTGCACTTCTGACGGCTCACCGGGCGTCTCGGGCTCCCCCGGCTGGTCCTCGGTCTCCGGGTCCCCGTCGAACTCGTCGGTGATCTCCACGTCCTCGTCCTCGCCGCCGGTCCACCGGACCGTGAGCTCCCCGAGCGGGGTGACCTGGTCGAAGGAGACCACGCCCTCGCGGAACAGCTCCAGCAGCGCCAGGAACCGGGCCACCGTGGTGAGCGTGTCCGGGGAGTCCCCGGAGAGGGCCCGGAAGGTCATCGTGCCCTGCCGCCGCAGCCGGTCGACCACCACGGTGGCCTGCTCGCGGACGCTGACCGTGGGTGCGTGGATGTGCGCGAGGTTGACCTCGAAGATCGGCTTGGGCGCCAGCGCCTTGGCGGCGAGGCCGGCGAACTCCTCGAGCCCGAGGCCGATCAGCACCTCCGGCAGCAGCGTCGCGAACCGGTCCTCCAGCCCGACCGCCCGCGGGAAGCGCCGGGCCTCCCCCGACATCCGGGTCTCCAGGACGGCGGCGACCAGCTTGTAGGCGCGGTACTGCAGCAGCCGGGCGAAGAGCAGGTCGCGGGCCTCCAGCAGCGCGAGGTCCTCCTCGTCCTCGACGTCGCCCTGCGGCAGCAGCCGGGCGGCCTTGAGGTCGAGCAGGGTGGCGGCGACCAGCAGGAACGACGAGGTCTGCTCGAGGTCCCAGTCCGGGCCGGCGAGCTTGATGAAGCCGATGAACTCGTCGGTCACCTTCGACAGCGCGACCTCGGTGATGTCCAGCTTGTGCTTGGAGATCAGGCTGAGCAGCAGGTCGAAGGGACCCTCGAAGTTGTCCAGGCGTACGGCGAACGCGGGGGCTGCCTCGGGACCGGCCTCGGTCGACTCCACCAGGCCAGCCGTCATGCCTGCATCAGGCGCTGCGCGAGGACGCTGTCGTCGCCGTTCTGCTCCAGGTCGGCGAGCACCAGGGCGACCGCCTCACGGACCAGGCGCCCACGGTCCACGCTCAGCCCGCTGCGGCGCAGCGTCAGCCGGGCGTGCTCGATGTCGAGCAGCTCGTCGGCGGTGACGTAGACCGTCATCTTCTCGTCGTGCCGGACGCGTCCGCTGGGGCCCTTCTTCGCCGACTTCCCCTCGGCGGGCTGGTCCCCGTCGTCCCCCTCGGGGTCCGCGACGGTGTGGTCGGGTACGACGGTGGGGCGGAACAGGTCGTCCGCCGCCGGCATGCTCACTCGTCGAGACACCGCGCGAGCACCTCCTTGGCGAGCTGCCGGTAGCTCTCGGCACCGGCCGAGGACGAGGCGTAGGTGGTGATCGGCTCGCCGGCGACGGTGGAGTCGGAGAACTTCACGGTCCGCCGGATCACGGTGTGGAACACGGTGTCGCCCCACGCCTGGACCAGTCGCTCCATCACCTCGCGGCCGTGCAGCGTGCGTCCGTCGTACATGGTGCCGAGGACGCCGTCGATCTTGAGCTTCGGGTTGAGCCGCTCGGTGACCTTGTCGATGGTGGTCTTGAGCAGCGCGACGCCGCGCAGCGCGAAGTACTCGCACTCCAGGGGCACCAGGACCCCGTCGGAGGCGGTCAGCGCGTTCACCGTCAGCAGGCCGAGCGAGGGCTGGCAGTCGATCAGGATGACGTCGTACTCCGCGATGGCCGGCTGCAGCACGCGCTGCAGGGTCTGCTCGCGGGCGACCTCCTGGACCAGCTGCACCTCGGCGGCCGACAGGTCGATGTTCGAGGGCAGCAGGTCCATGCCGGGCACGTTGGTGGGCACGATGACCTCGTCGAGGGTCACGTCCCGCTGCATCAGCAGGTTGTAGATCGACAGCTCCATGTCGTGCGGGTTCAGGCCCAGCCCGACCGAGAGCGAGCCCTGCGGGTCGAAGTCGACGAGCAGCACCTTGCGGCCGAACTCCGCCAGCGCGGCACCGAGGTTGATGGTCGTCGTGGTCTTGCCGACGCCACCCTTCTGGTTGCACATCGAGATGACGCGGGCGTTGCCGTGGATGCTGATCGGCCGCGGCTCGGGCAGCACGGGCATCGGGCGGCCGGTGGGGCCGATCGGGACCTCGGCGGCGGCGAGGTCCCCGGTCAGCCGGTCGTCGGGGACCGGGTCGGCGGCGTGCAGCTCGTCGGCCTGGTCGCCGTCGGCGGAGGGCATCGGACGTCGGAACGGGATCGGGTCGCTCACGCGGTCGGGTCCTCCTGCGGACGGGGCGGGGTGGGGGTGGCCGGGGACCTGCGGACGACCGGCCGGCATCAGGGGTGGCATCTCCGAGGCGCTGCTGCCCGGTGTGCCCGGGCCGCCGAACGGGTGCCTGGAGCCGAAGTCGTTCACGCGGGTGCCTCTCGTCTGGCCTCGCTGCGCAAAAGTCGACTCATCGGTTTGTCGCGCGCAACGCGGCGACTCTACGGGTGACGTCTCGCGACCTACAACCGGATCGGTCGACGACGGTGCGATCCCAGTACATCTGGGGACAAGGTGTGTACGGCGCAGGCGCGCCGTACACAGGCAGCGGCCGCCTGTGTACAACTCTGTGCACAGTTTCCCCCGACATCGCACGCTTCTCGGGGCGCCGGCGAGGTCTCCGCGGGGTCAGGACAGGGCGCGCGGGTGCGCGGTGGCATACACCTCGCGCAGGCTGTCCACGGTGACCAGGGTGTACACCTGCGTGGTGGTCACCGACGCGTGCCCGAGCAGCTCCTGGACCACCCGGACGTCGGCGCCGCCGTCGAGCAGGTGGGTGGCGAACGAGTGCCGCAGCGTGTGCGGCGACACCTCCGCGGGGACGCCGGCCCGCTCGGCCGCCCGGACCAGCACGGTCCAGGCGCTCTGCCGCGAGAGCCGCCCGCCGCGCGCGTTGAGGAACATCGCCGGCAGCCCGTGGCCTACCGAGGACAGCTCCGGGCGGCCGCGGACGAGGTAGGCGTTGACGGCCTCGCGGGCGTAGGAGCCGACCGGGACCATCCGCTCCTTGCCGCCCTTGCCACGCAGCAGCACCGAGCCCTGCTCGAGGTCCAGGTCGTCGAGGTCGAGACCGACCGCCTCGGAGATCCGGGCCCCGGTGCCGTAGAGCACCTCCAGCAGCGCCCGGTCCCGCAGCGCCAGCGCGGTGCCCGGCGCGCCGGCCGCCTCCAGGATCCGCTCGATGTCGGAGAGCGGCAGCGCCTTGGGCAGCCGCTTGGCCGGCGCCGGCGGGCGTACGGCGGCGGACGGATCGACCTGCGTGAGCCCCTCGCGCACCGCGAACCGGTGGAAGCCGCGCACCGCGACGACGGTGCGCGCGGCGGATCCCGCGCTCAGCGGCGGATGGTCCTGGTCGCCCTCGCGCAGGGCGACCAGGAACTCCGTCACGGTCTCCTCGCGCACGCCGTCGAAGCCCTCGACTCCCCGATCGGCCAGCCAGCCGGCGTACCGCCGCAGGTCGCGCCGGTAGGACTTCAGGGTGTTGTCGGCCAGCCCGCGCTCCACCACCAGGTGGTCGAGGTAGGTGCGGACCGCCCGCACCACCTCGCCCGGCCCAGCAGATCGCCCGGACGACGCCCCGGCGGCCGACCCGGTGGACGTCACGCGCCTCGTCCCCTCAGCCGAGCACGCTCTCCAGCGAGACGCTGGCCATCCCGTGCGCCTCGGCGACGGGGGCGTTGGTCAGCGAGCCGGCGTGCGTGTTCAGGCCCAGCGCCAGCGAGTGGTCGTCGCGCAGCGCCTGCTCCCAGCCCTTGTTGGCCAGCGCCACCACGTAGGGCAGCGTCGCGTTGGTGAGCGCGTAGGTCGAGGTGTTCGGCACCGCGCCGGGCATGTTCGCGACGCAGTAGAACACCGAGTTGTGGACGGTGTACGTCGGGTCGGCGTGCGTGGTCGCGTGGGTGTCCTCGAAGCAGCCGCCCTGGTCCACCGCGATGTCGACGAGCACCGAGCCCGGCTTCATCTGCGCGACCAGGTCGTTGCTGACCAGCTTGGGGGCCTTGGCGCCCGGGATCAGCACCGCGCCGATCACCAGGTCGGCCTCGATGACCTGCTGCTGGATGGTCAGCTGCGAGGATGCGAGCCCGTGGACCCGGTTGTCGTAGCGCCAGAAGGACATCCGCAGCTTGTCCAGGTCGGTGTCCAGCAGCGTCACGTCCGCGCCCATGCCGAGCGCGATGTTGGCGGCGTTCTGCCCCGAGACACCCGCGCCGATCACCACGACCTTGGCGTTCGCGACCCCGCCGACGCCGCCGAGGAGCACGCCGCGGCCGCCCTCGGCCTTCATCAGCGAGTGCGCGCCGACCTGCGGGGCCAGGCAGCCGGCCACCTCGGACATCGGGTAGAGCAGCGGCAGCGAGCCCGAGGGCAGCTGCACGGTCTCGTAGGCCACCGCAGTGACCCGCCGGGCGACCAGCTCCTCGGTCAGCGGCCGGTCGGCCGCGAGGTGCAGGTAGGTGAAAAGGGTCTGGCCCTCGCGCAGCCGGGAGTACTCCTCCGCGACCGGCTCCTTCACCTTGAGGATCATGTCGGCGGAGTCCCACACGTCGTCGGCGCCGGGCAGCATCTTGGCGCCCGCGGCGACGTACTCCGCGTCGGGGATCGACGAGCCGACGCCGGCCTCGGCCTCGACGTGGACCTCGTGACCGTGCTGGACGAGCTCGTGGACCCCGATCGGGGTGAGCGCCACGCGGTACTCGTGGTTCTTGACTTCCTTCGGGACGCCGACCTTCATCGACCAGGGTTCCTCTCGCTGGGAGACCACCACTCCGTCGTGGCGGACGCGCCCGAGTGTATGACCTTCGCGACACCCCCCGACAGGGGGTGGGCTACCCGCGGGTACGTCGCCTCAGCGGTGGAACAGCGCGTAGCCGAGCAGCGCCTGGGCCGTCGGCCCGTCGGTGATCGTCCCGGTCCGCACGCCCTCGATCAGCTCGTCCACGGGCACCCACCCGGTGGTCATGTCGGCCTCCTCGTGGGCCGGCTCGAAGCCGCCGCGGTCCGGCGCCGGTGCGAGGTCCTGCGCCAGGTAGTAGGCGATCCTCTCGCTGGACAGCCCCGGCGAGGAGTAGGTGGTGAACAGGTGCGTCCAGGTCTTGGCGAGCAGCAGCGCCTCCTCCTGGAGCTCGCGCCGGGCGGCCTCCACCGGGTCCTCCCCCGCGACGTCGAGCAGCCCGGCCGGCAGCTCGACGAAGCGCATCAGGGCGGGGTGGCGGTACTGGTGCAGCACCAGCACCCGCTCGTCCTCGTCGACCGCGAGGATCACCGCGGCGCCCGGGTGCTCGAGCACCAGCCGGCCGAACCGCTCCTCGGGGTGGTGGGGCGCCGAGATCACGTCGCGCCGGACCGAGAAGGGCGCGGCGCCCTGCCAGATCCGCTCGACCTCGTGCACCGGCCAGGACTCGGGACGGTCGGCCGCCATCAGACGGTGCTCTGCGCCGGGCGCTCCACGGGGTCCATGTGGTCCGCGTCGGTCTCGGCGTTCCGGCGGCGCAGCGCCGACTCGTCGAGCGGGAACCGGAGCTCGCGCTGCCGGGTGATCGCGGCCTCCACCAGGCCGGCGAACAGCGGGTGCGGCCGGGTCGGCCGGGAGCGCAGCTCGGGGTGCGCCTGGGTGGCGACGTAGTAGGGGTGCACGTCCCGGGGCAGCTCGACGAACTCGACCAGGCTGTTGTCCGGGGAGGTGCCCGAGAAGACCAGGCCGGCCTCCTCGAGACGGTCGCGGTAGCGGTTGTTGACCTCGTAGCGGTGCCGGTGCCGCTCCTCGACCTTGGCCTCGCCGTAGGTCTCCCGCACGACCGAGCCCTCGCGCAGCTCGGCCGGGTAGAGGCCCAGCCGCATCGTGCCGCCCAGGTCGCCCGCGCCCTCGACGAACTGCTCCTGCTCGGCCATCGTCGCGATGACCGGCTCCTCGCAGCCGGTGTGGAACTCGGTGGAGTCGGCGCCGGCGATGCCCGCCTCGTTCCGGGCGTACTCGATCACCATGCACTGCAGCCCGAGGCACAGCCCCAGGGTGGGGATGCCGTGCGTGCGGGCGTACTCCAGCGCACCGACCTTGCCCTCGATGCCGCGGATCCCGAAGCCGCCGGGCACGCAGACCGCGTCCACCTCGCTGAGGTGCCGGGCCGCGCCCTCCCGCGTCTGGCACTCGTCGGACGGCACCCACACCAGCTTGACCTTGGCCTCGTGGGCGAAGCCGCCGGCCCGCAGCGCCTCCGCGACCGAGAGGTAGGCGTCCGGCAGGTCGACGTACTTGCCGACCAGCGCGACGGTGACCTCCTCCGCCGGGTGGTGCACGACGCGCAGCAGCTCGTCCCACACCGTCCAGTCCACGTCCCGGAACGGCAGGTTGAGCCGCCGTACGACGTACGCGTCGAGGCCCTCGCTGTGCAGCACTTTGGGGATGTCGTAGATCGACGGGGCGTCGGGGGCGTTCACGACCGCCTCGTTGTCCACGTCGCACATCAGCGAGATCTTGCGCTTCCATGGAGTCCGGGATCGGCCGGTCCGAGCGGCACACGATCGCGTCGGGCTGCAGGCCGATGGAGCGCAGCGCGGCGACCGAGTGCTGGGTCGGCTTGGTCTTCAGCTCGCCGGAGGGCCCGATGTAGGGCACCAGCGAGACGTGCAGAAAGAACACGTTGTCGCGGCCCACGTCGTGGCGGACCTGGCGGGCCGCCTCGAGGAACGGCAGCGACTCGATGTCGCCGACGGTGCCGCCGATCTCGGTGATCACCACGTCGACGTCCGGTCCGGCCATCGCGCGGACCCGGTCCTTGATCTCGTTGGTGATGTGCGGGATCACCTGGACGGTGTCCCCGAGGTAGTCGCCGCGACGCTCCTTGGCGATCACCTGGGAGTACACCTGGCCGGTCGTCACGTTGGCGATGCCGGCCAGGTCGGTGTCCAGGAACCGCTCGTAGTGCCCGATGTCCAGGTCGGTCTCGGCGCCGTCGTTGGTGACGAACACCTCGCCGTGCTGGAACGGGTTCATCGTCCCCGGGTCGACGTTGAGGTAGGGGTCGAGCTTCTGCATGGTGACCCGCAGACCGCGGGACTTCAGCAGGCTGCCCAGAGACGAGGCGGTGAGGCCCTTGCCCAGTGAGGAGGCGACGCCTCCGGTGACGAATACGTGCTTGGTCGGCTGCGACGCGGCCAAGTGAACTCCCGTGGTCGATCCCGGATGTGGGTTGATCGAGGCGGCCGGATCAGTAGAAAGGTGAACGGCCGTCCACGGGGTTCTAGCCTACCAACGACCGGGCGATCTACCGAAAACCACGCCGAAGATCAGTCGGTTCCGCCCTCGGCGCCGGGCATCGCGCCGTCGGCGGCGTCGATCGCGCCGTACTGGCCGGTCCGGCCGGCGGCCTGCCCGGCGAGCGCCATCACGGTGACGACCTGCCCGGCGGTGCGGCCCAGCGAGTCGACCGTGGACACCTCACGGGCCGCGGTCACGTCGTCGCGGACCGCCTTGACCTGACCGTCCGCGCGGGCCGAGGCGACCGGCCCGGCGAGCACGACGCCGTCGGTCGCGGAGTCCACGGCCTGGACCAGGGTGTTCACGATGGTGGCCGCGCCCTGCTGCTCCTCGGCGCTGCCCTGGCCCGGCCCGGTCACGAACAGCACCAGGCTGCCCCGGCGGGTCAGCTTGTCCTCGCTGGACATCAGGCTGGTGGTGCTCAGGCCGGCCAGGATGCTGGTCGCCGGTCCGTCGACCTCCTTGCCGCCGTTGTAGTCGGTGCCGATCGCCCGCGCGATCAGCGCGCCGATCCGCTCGTAGGGGCTGGCGTCCGAGGGGATGGTGACGTCGGTGGCCCGGCCCTCGAGCTGGTTGCCCAGCTCGTCGACGAGCTGCTTGTTCCCGGCGTCCACCAGCTGGGTGCCGATCCGCATGGTGCCGCCGACGCTGCCGCCGGCCACCCCGACCAGGTCCTTGAGCGCCGTGACGTCGGACTGCTGGGCGGTGGGCAGCACGACGAGCGTCACCGCCCGGCCCTTCAGCGTGTCGCCGATCAGCCCGGGGGCGACCGTGGTGGCGAACTCGTCGGTGAAGGTGTTGCTGCTGCGCAGGCCGGTGATCTGCGCCTCCAGGTCGGCCTTCGTCTGGCGGTCGGTCTTCACCTGGTCGACCAGCGTGTTGTCCACCTCGCCCTTCAGCGGTCCCCCGCCCAGCGCGACGCCGATGGCGAGCGCGAGGAAGACCGAGACGATCGAGACGATGTGGTAGCGGAAAGAGATCACGTGAAGAGTCCTTGGATCCAGTCGAGTACGTCGGACAGCGCGCCGCCGATCGACGACCACCAGTCGCCGCCGACCGGGGTCGCGGCGATCGCGACTCCCAGGGCGAGCAGACCGGCGAGGAGCACGAGCACGAGGTGCCACACCCGCACCCGGCCGGCGTAGAGCTGCGGGATGCCCTTGGCGTCCACCAGCTTGGGACCCACCCGGAGGCGGGTCAGGAAGGTGCTCGCGAGGCCGGAGCGCTGACGGTCCAGGAACTCGTCGAGGGTGGCGTGGGTGCCCACCGCGATGATCAGGCTGGCGCCGCGCACGTCGGCGAGCAGCAGCGCGACGTCCTCGCTGGTGCCGGAGGCCGACAGCGTCTGGTGCCGCACGCCGAGCCGGTCGAGCCGGTCACCGCCGAGCGCCCGCCCGGAGCGGTCGGCGTGCAGGACGATCTCCCGCGACGTACGCAGGGCCTTGTCGGAGACGGCCGCGCCGCTGTCGCCCGACTGGGTGCCCTGGGCCAGCCCCCCCTCGCCGACCACGACGATGTCCGGGCGGTGCCCCGCCGCGATCAGCGCGTCTGCGCCGGCGTCCACCCCGACCAGGACCGGACGTTGCTCGCGGATGAACCGCTTGAGGCCGCGCAGGTCCTCGCGGTAGTCGTAGCCGCGGACGACCACGACGACCGGACGGCGCTCGATCACGGTGCGGGTCTGCGGGACGCCCTGGCCGTGCAGCAGCAGCTCCTGCTCGCGGCGCAGGAACTCGGTGGTGTTGTGGGTGAAGCTCTGCAGCTGCGTGGACAACCCGCTGCGGGCGTCCTCCATCAGCGTGCCGATCTCCTCGGCGCCGAGCTCGTGACCGCTGGCCACGTTCTCGTCGCCGACGTACACCTCGCCCTCGTGCAGCCGCACCGTGCTGCCGTCGCGCAGCCGGGTGAACACGTCGGTGCCGACCTCGTCGAGCATCAGCACGCCGGAGCGGGCCAGCAGCTCGGGCCCGAGGTTCGGGTAGCGGCCGGAGATGAAGCTCGAGGCGTTCACGACGGCGACCACACCGCAGTCGACCAGCGCCTCGGCGGTCGCCCGGTCGAGGTCGAGGTGGTCCACGACGGCGACGTCACCGGGCCGCAGGCGGCGCAGGAGGGAGGAGGTCCGACGGTCGAGCCGGACGGTGCCAGTGACCCCGGGCAGGCCTTGGACAGCAGTGTGGCGAGAGGGGAATTTCATGGCCCGAACATCCTGACACGCAGCGGCAACAGAACCCGGGAGGCTGCCGGGTGTGTGACCGAGACGACTGGATCGTCCGGTTCGGACGGGTTCAGTCCGCGGCGCGGGTGACCTGCGCGGCCGCCAGGAGCTCCTCGGCGTGCGCCATCGCGGTGTCGGAGTCCTCCTGGCCGGCCAGCATCCGGGACAGCTCGCGGACCCGCGCCTCGTCGTCCAGGACGGTCAGCCCGGACGAGGTCACCGTGCCGTCGTCGCTCTTGACCACCACGACGTGCCGGTCGGCGAAGGCCGCGACCTGGGGCAGGTGCGTGACGACCAGGACCTGGGCGTGCCGGGCCAGCATCGCCAGCCGCCGGCCGACCTCGACCGCCGCCTTGCCCCCGACCCCGGCGTCCACCTCGTCGAAGACGAAGGTCGGCACCGGGTCGGTCGCCGCGAGCGCGACCTCCACGCCCAGCATCACCCGGGAGAGCTCGCCGCCGGAGGCGCCCTTGCCGAGCGGCCGCGGCTCGGCGCCCCGGTTGGCGGCCAGCAGCAGCTCCACGTCGTCGAGCCCGGTGGGCCCGAAGCGCAGGGTCCGGTCCCCCACCGGGAGCCCGTGCGCGTCCTCGCCCTGGGAGACGGTGACGGTGAGCGTCGCGTGCGGCATCGCCAGCGAGCCCAGCTCGCCGGTCACCAGCCGCCCGAGCGCGGTGGCCGCCTTGGTCCGGGCCGCGGTGAGGTCGGCGCCCAGGGTGGCGAGCTCGCCCCGGATCCCGTCGCGCTGGTCCCGGAGCTCCACGATCCGCTCGTCGGTGTTGTCCAGCTCGAGCAGCCGGACCGCGGAGTGCTCCGACCAGGCCAGCACGTCCTCGATCGTCTCGCCGTACTTGCGGGTCAGCGCGACCAGGGCCGCGCGTCGTTCGGAGACCGCGGCCAGCCGGGCCGGGTCGGTGTCCAGGCCGCTGGCGTACGACGCCACGTCGGCGGCCACGTCGGAGAGCAGGTAGCTGATCTCCGCCAGGCGGTCGGCCAGCCCGGCCGCGTCCGGGTCGTGCTCGCGCACGCCGTCGAGCAGCTTGCGGGCGGCGGAGACCGTGCCCAGCGCGTCGGGACCACCGTCCTCCGCGGACAGGCACTCCCGGGCCTGCTCGGCGGCGGCCCGCAGGGTGTCGGCGAAGCCGAGCCGGGACTCCTCGGCGGCCAGCGCGACCTCCTCGCCGGGCTGTGGGTCGACCTCCTCGACCTCCCCGAGCCCGAAGCGCAGCAGGTCGGCCTCCCGGGCCCGCTCGCGGGCCGACTCGACGACGTCGGCGAGCTCGGCCTCGGTGGCCCGCAGGGCGGCGTACCGCTCGCCGAACCGGGCCCGAAGCTTGAGCGCCTTGGCGCCGGCGAAGCTGTCGAGGGCGTCGCGCTGCGCCGCCGGGCGGAGCAACCGGTGCTGGTCGGACTGCCCGTGCACCGCCACCAGCGGGTCGGCGAGCGCCGCGAGGGCGGAGACCGGGAGGGCGGCGCCGCCGGCGAACGCGCGGGACCGGCCCTCGGCGGAGATCTGCCGGGCCAGCACCAGCCGGCCGTCCTCGACCTCCCCGCCGACCGCGTCGACGGCCGCCGCCAGGGCCGGCGAGTCCGAACGGACCAGGCCCTCGACGCGGGCCGACGTCGCCCCCGTGCGTACGGCGCCGGAGTCCGCGCGCCCGCCGAGCAGCAGGCCCAGCGCGGTCACGACCATCGTCTTGCCGGCACCGGTCTCGCCGGTGATCGCGGTGAACCCGGGACCGAGCTCGAGCACCGACTCCTCGATGACGCCCAGCGAGCTGATCCGCAGCTCCTCAAGCACGGTGCGCCCCTCCGTCGCCGTTCTCGCTGCGGCGCCGGCGCTCCGCCGCACCGCGCCAGCCGGCGACCGGGAGGTCGAACTTGGCGACCAGCCGGTCGGTGAACGGGGCCTGGTGCAGCCGGACCAGGCGGACCGGCACGCGTCCGCGGCGGACCTCGATGCGCGCGCCCGGGGGCAGCTCGACGGTCCGCCGGCCGTCGCACCACAGCACGCCGGAGCCGTCTGTGCGGGCGATCACCTCGACCGCGAGGACCGAGGAGGGCGCGACCACGAGCGGCCGGGCGAACAGCGCGTGGGCGCTGATCGGCACCAGCAGCAGCGCCTCGACACCGGGCCAGACGATCGGGCCGCCGGCGCTGAAGTTGTAGGCGGTCGACCCCGTCGGGGTGGCGCACACGACGCCGTCGCAGCCCCACCGGGACAGCGGCCGCCCGTCGACCTCGACGACGACCTCGATCATCCGCTCGCGAGCCGCCTTCTCGACGCTGGCCTCGTTGAGCGCCCAGGTCGAGGCGACCAGCTCCTTGTCGTGGTAGACCGACACGTCGATGGTGAGCCGCTCCTCGGCGGTGTAGCGGCGGTGCACGATCGCGTCGATGGTGATGTCGACGTCGTCGGACTCGGCCTCCGCGAGGAACCCGACGTGCCCGAGGTTCACGCCGAGCAGCGGCGTACCGCACTCGCGGGCCAGCTCGGCGGCGCGCAGGATCGTGCCGTCGCCCCCGATCACCACCGCGAGCTCGCAGTCCGCGCCGGCCTCGGCGGTCGCCTTCACGACCTCGACGCCCTCGATCCCGAGGTCCAGGTCGTCGGCCTCGTCCTCGAGCAGGCGCAGCAGGATGCCGTGCGCGTGCAGGGACCGGCAGAACTGCGCAGCCACGTCCCGGGCCGCCTCCCGGCCGGTGTGCGCGATCACCAGCACGCGGCGGACGTCCTGGGTCTCCGATGAGGTCACGGGACCACCCTCTCACCGGGGGCCCCCAGGTCGGCGGTGCGGCGTACCTCGGCGTCGATCTCGCTCTCCCCCACGGTCGCCGGCCCCTTGCGCAGCCACAGGAAGAACTCGACGTTGCCCGACGGCCCGGGCAGCGGGCTGGTGGTGACCGCGCGGGCCCCCCAGCCTCGCCGGGCGGCGGCCGTGGCGACGCCGACGACGGCCGACGTCCGCAGGTCGAGGTCGCGTACGACGCCGCCCTTGCCGACCTTGTCCTTGCCCACCTCGAACTGCGGCTTGACCATCAGCGCCAGGTCGCCGTCCTCGCGGGTGACGCCGACCAGCGCGTCGAGGACCAGGTCGAGGGAGATGAACGAGAGGTCGCCGACCACCACGTCGACGTGGCCGACGAGGTCGGGAGTCATCTCGCGGATGTTCGTGCGGTCGTGGACCCGGACCCGCTCGTCGCTCTGCAGGGACCAGGCCAGCTGGCCGTAGCCCACGTCGACGGCGACCACCTCCGCCGCGCCGGCCCGCAGCAGGACGTCGGTGAACCCGCCCGTGGAGGCCCCGGCGTCCAGGCAGCGGCGGCCCCGGACCTCCAGTCCCAGCGGCCCGAAGACCGCGAGCGCGCCGGCGAGCTTGTGGCCGCCGCGGGAGACGTAGTCGGGCCGGTCCGGGTCCGCCACCACCACCAGCGCCACGTCGGTGCTCACGCCGGTGGCCGGCTTGGTGGCGACCACGCCGGCGACCTTCACGCGCTTGTCCGCGATCAGCTCGCTGGCGTGCTCGCGCGAGCGGGCCAGTCCGCGGCGGACCAGCTCGGCGTCCAGGCGCAGGCGGCGGGGCACGTCGGCTCGGCTCCCGTCCGGCTCAGGCGCCGGCGGGGTCGTTGCCGGCGTCGGCGAGCGCGCCGCGGAGCCGGTCGTGGGCGTCCTCGAAGACACTGACGTGCTCGGCGACCGGGCGCCCGTCGAGGTCGGCCAGCGAGGCGAGCACGGCGTCGACCTCCGGGTGACCCGTGGCCCCGACGACGCCCCCGTCAACGGGGTCGGCCACCTCCTGCGCCGGCTGGCTCGGGTCGTCCGCGGGAGCGGCAGCCTGCGGGTCGGGCCGCCGCTGGCCGAAGCTGCCGGGGCCGGGCATGGGGCGAGGGGTCGGGTGGTCGCTCACGACGGTCTCTTCCGGTTGTGGGTGTGGGGTCAGCCGGCGGCGGGCTCGGCGGCCACGCTACTCGGCGGGGTCAGGTCGGAGACGCCCGCGACGTCGCCGGTCGTGTCGAGGTGCTGCCAGGCGGCGGTGGCCACGACCTGCCACCAGGCGTCCGCGTCCTCACCGCCGCCGGTCACCTGCACGGTGCCGTCCACGACCGTCGCGCTCCAGCCTCCCCCGCCCACGGTGCCACCGTCGGTGGTCGGCGCGGCCTGTCGGCGTCCCAGGCCGCCGAGGTCTGCTGCGACGTACGACGGGCGCAGGGCCGGCTTCGCGGCGACCAGCTGCTCGAGGCCGGTCACCCCGGTCATCACCAGCAGGCTGTCGTACCCGGTGTTGTTGGCTCCCTCGATGTCGGTGTCGAGCCGGTCGCCGATCACCAGCGGCCGTTCGCCGCCCACCCGGCGCAGCGTCTCCTCGAACAGCGGCGCCTCGGGCTTGCCGGCCACCACCGGCTGCCGTCCCGCGAACCGGGCGACCACCTCGACGAGCGCGCCGTTGCCCGGCCCTGGACCGGCCGGCGTCGGGACGGTCAGGTCGGTGTTGGAGGCCACCCACGGCAGCCCGTCGCGCACCAGGATGGCGCCGGCGATCACCGTCGACCAGCGCAGGTCGCCGTGGAAGCCGGAGACGACGGCGGCGGGCTTCTCCTCGGGGTCCTGCACCGGGCGCAGGCCCTGCTCGCGGAGCGCGACCTCGAGCCCCTCGCCGCCGATGACGAACACCGCCGAGCCGTCGGGGAGCTGCTCGGAGAGCACCCGTGCGGCCGCCTGGGCGGAGGTCACCACGTCGTCGTCGGCGACCGCGACGCCGAGCTCACGCAGGTGCCGGGCGACCGCGGCCGGGGGCCGGGAGGCGTTGTTGGTGACGTAGGCCAGGTGCATGCCGGCGTCCCGTGCGGCGTCGAGGTGCTCCGGCGCTCCGGGGACCGCGTCGGGCCCGATGTAGACGACGCCGTCGAGGTCCAGCATCGCCACGTCATAGGCGTCCCACAGCGGACCCTGGCTGCCTGTCAGCACCGGTGCTCCTTCATTCGATCGGCATGGTTCGGAGGCCGACTCGGTGTCACCGGGCCGGAGCTGCTCTCGTACGATGCGGTGATGGTCAGCGACGCCCACCCGACTCCCCCTCCGGGAACAGGGGACCGTCGACCGTTCACGTTGAGCGCGTTCCGCGGCCTGCGCTTCGACCCCGCCACGGTGGGCGACCTCGGCACGGTCATCTCGCCGCCGTACGACGTGCTCGACGCGGACACCGTGCGTGACCTGGAAGCCACCAACCGACGCAACATCGTCCGGCTGATTCTGTCACGGCGGTTCGAGCGGCCCTACCTGGCCGTGCGGGCCCGGCTGCTCAAGTGGCGCGAGAAGGGCTACCTGCGCGCCGACGACGACCCGGCGCTGTACCTCTACGAGTACGTCGCCGACGGCACGACCGTGCGCGGGCTGATCGGGCTCGCGGGACTGCGCACCGAGGACGAGCGGGTGATCCTGCCGCACGAGGACGTCATGCCCGGCCCGGTCGACGACCGCACGGTCCTGATGCGCACCACCGAGACGAACCTCGAGCCGATCCTGCTCGTCCACGAGGGCACCGAGCGGCTGCGCGCGCTGATCTCCGACGCGGCCGTCGACGACCCGTCGGCGCAGTTCGTCGCCCTCGACGGCAGCGTGCACCGGCTCTGGGCCGTCGCGGACCCCGCGGTGGTGGATGCGATCGGCGTGGAGCTGGCCGGGACCCAAGCCTTGATCGCCGACGGTCACCACCGCTACGCGGCCTACCTGCGGCTGCAGGCGGAGCTGCGCGACCCGGACGCCCCGGACGGCACCTCGCCCTGGGACTCCGGGCTGGCCCTGCTCGTCGACCAGCGCGACCACCCGCTGCACATCGGCCCGATCCACCGTTCGGTCGGCGCCCTGACGATGGCCGACGTCTCGGAGATCTCCGCGGACCGGGACGACGACTTCGCGACGTTCCCCGACCGGGAGGCAGCGTTCGCGGCCCTCGTCCCGGCCACCGCCGAGCAGTCGGCGGACTCGGTCGCGTTCGTCGTGTCCGACGGACGTGCCTGGGCAGTGCTACGGACCAAGCGCACGAGCCCGGTCGACGCCTCGGTCCTGCACGAGGTCCTGCTGCCGGCCTGGGGAGTCGCCGAGGAGCAGATCGGCTACCACCACAGCCTCGACCAGGCCCTGCACACGACGGCGCGCCAGCCAGGCATCGTGGTGGCCGTGCACCCGCCCACCGTGGCCCAGGTCATGGAGACCGCTGCCGCGGGCGTGCGCATGCCTCGCAAGTCGACGTCGTTCGCGCCCAAGCCGCGCATGGGTGTGGTGATGCGCGACCTGCACGACGCCTGAGCCGACGGACCGTCATCCCTTGGCTCGTCGTTGCAGGGCTCGTCGTTGCAGGGCTCGTCGTCGCTGGGCTCGTCGTGCCTGGGCTCGTCGTCGCTGGCGCCCTTGTCGCACGGCAGGCGTCGCGCTGGGTCCGCCGCTCGGCCCGCCCGGGCCGGTCTGTCACGCGGGCTCCTGTCGGACAGCCGCGCCATCGCCGCTTCACTCTGCGGTCCGTTCGCGAGACTCTGCGGGCCGTTCCCGAGCGCGCGCACGCCGCGCGCTGAGCACCTCAACCTCGAGCCGGGTGCCGGCTCCCTCCCCCGCGCGGTAGAACCGTCGACGCAGGGCACCTCGCAGCTCGACCTGGTCACCGACGCTCCAACCGCCCACGGTGCGACGTGTCTTCGCGGCCCAGGCCACGCAGTCCACCCAGTCCGAGCGCTGGCTGGACCCGGACGTCATGGGCGTCCGTGCCCGCGGAACCGAGAGCCGGAACGTCGCGATGACCGCGCCACTCGGGAGCTCCCGCTCCACTGGTGACGATGACACGCGTCCGTGCAGCTGCACGGTGTTGTCCGTCGCGTCGCCGGACAGGTCGGGCGTTCTCGTGACCATGGTGACCACCTCCGCGACCAGCATCGCCGCGACGCCGGCGCACGCCCACGGACCGTGTCGGATCGGTGGACGACATACAGGCACGGGCGGATGTGGACGACATCTGGCCTCTGCGTTCGGCCGCAGGCAACTGCCGTCCGCGAACGTGAGCGCCGTCAGAGCCACAGGCGTCGCCGAGTAGCCGTGACCCAGACAGACTTCGGAACTGAGCACAGGCAGGGATCCGGGCCTGCCTATCTCGTTCACACTTCTTCTCGTGCTCAGCTGCCTTCTTCAGCAACTGCTTTCGTCAGCAACTGCGTTCGTTTTTAGCCGTTCTCGTTCTGAGCCGTTCCCGTGCTCCAGCGCTTTCGTGCTCACCTGTTCTCAAGATCAGGTGTTCTCGAGAACAGGTGCTCTCGTCCTCAGTTGTTCTGGTTCTCGAGTTCGTGGATGCGTTGTTCGGCGTTGGTGGTGTGGTCGTTGTCGATGGCGATGGTGCGGTGGAACCATTCGAGGGCTTCGGGGGTGCGGCCGGCGGCGTGGAGGGTGTCGGCGTAGGCGTAGCGGAGGCGGACGACCCAGTTGGCGTGGGTCTTGTTGCGTAGTGGGGCGTTTTCCAGGGTGCGCAGGGCGGCGTCGAGTTGGCCCTGGTCGCGGCGGGCGCCGGCCTCGACGATGGTCATCTCGGCTTTGAGGTGGGGTTCGAGGTTGGCGACGGCGGGGTTGCGGGCCAGGGTCAGGGCGCGGTCGGGGCGGCCCAGGGCGCGTTCGCAGTCGGCCATCACCGGGAGGTAGTCCTGGGCGCCGTTGAGGCGTTTGGCGGCTTTGAGCTCGGTGAGGGCTTCGGTGTAGTGGCCGGCGGCGTAGGCGGCCTCGCCGCAGGCTTCGCGGACCACCGCGATGCGGGCGGCGCGGGCGCGGGCGGCCTGGGTGTGGGCGTAGGCGGTCTCGGGGTCGTCCTCGAGGAGCATCCCGGCGGCGACGAGGTGGCGGGCGACGCGGTTGGCGAGCTTCTCGGGCAGGCCGCGCAGCTGTTGGGCGATGTTGTGGTCGAGCTCCTTGCCGGTGATCTCGGGGTCGAGGTCGGGGCCGTCGTAGCGGGCCTGTTCCTCGGAGCGTTCGCCGTTCTCGCCGCGGGTCCGGGGGGCCGGGGCGCTGGTCCGGTTCCCGCGCCCGTCCGAACGCGGCTGTCCGCCCCGCTCCGGACGCGCGCCGCTGCGCGGGTCGGCGTCCTTGGCGGTGCGGGTGGGCCGGTCGGTGCGGCCCTCGGTGCGGGAGCGGGAGAACGGCGGGTCCTCGGTGCGGCCCCGCGCGGAGGACCCGGCACCCCGGGAGGACCCCGTGTTCTTGCCGGCGCCCTTGCCGGCGGTGCCCCGTGCGGAGCCGGCACCGGCCCGCTTGCCGCCGCTGCTGCTGCTTTCGCCGCGCTGGGAGCCGCGCTGGGTGCCGCGCTTGTCGCCGCGGTCGCCGCCGCGGTTGTCGCCGCTGGTTCCGCGGTCGGAGGACGGGGGGGTAGCCATCAGGAACACTCCTCGAAAAGGGCAACGCACGAACATGGACCAGGAAACACCCCGCCCGGCCGACACCGCGAACCGGGTCGCCGTCAGGGGCCGAGCCGGCCAGGACCCGAGCCGGCCGGGCCGGGTCGGGCCCCGGAACCACAGGCGCCCCGGTGACGCAACAACCGGTAATACAAAAAGCAATAGGTCTGGGAAAACACGTAGAGGCCACCCCTGGGGGTGGCCTCTACGAGGAAAAGTGGTCCGGCGACGTCCTACTCTCCCACAACCTCCCGGTTGCAGTACCATCGGCGCTGAGAGGCTTGACTTCCGGGTTCGGAATGGAGCCGGGTATTTCCCTCTCGCTATGGCCGCCGTAACTCTATGGAGTTGTGCCAGGGCCCGTCGACCCCACACCACCCAAGGACCACCCCGCACCGGCCACCCGCCCACGCATACTGGGGGTGTGTCGGTGGAGCTGTCCCCTTGGGGGGGGGATCATCGAGCTCCCGACCGTAACTCGGGAACCACACAGTGAACGCGTAACATCTTTGAGGGACAAGCCCTCGGCCTATTAGTACCGGTCGGCTCCGTACATTACTGCCTTCGACCTCCGGCCTATCAACCCAGTAGTCTGCTGGGGGCCTTACCCGGTTACCCGGTGGGAAACCTCATCTTGAAACGTGCTTCCCGCTTAGATGCTTTCAGCGGTTATCACTTCCGAACGTAGCTAACCAGCCGTGCTCCTGGCGGAACAACTGGCACACCAGAGGTTCGTCCATCCCGGTCCTCTCGTACTAGGGACAGCCTTTCTCAAGTTTCCTGCGCGCGCGGCGGATAGGGACCGAACTGTCTCACGACGTTCTAAACCCAGCTCGCGTGCCGCTTTAATGGGCGAACAGCCCAACCCTTGGGACCTACTCCAGCCCCAGGATGCGACGAGCCGACATCGAGGTGCCAAACCATCCCGTCGATATGGACTCTTGGGGAAGATCAGCCTGTTATCCCCGGGGTACCTTTTATCCGTTGAGCGACGCCGCTTCCACATGCCAGCGCCGGATCACTAGTCCCGACTTTCGTCCCTGCTCGACATGTCTGTCTCACAGTCAAGCTCCCTTGTGCACTTACACTCGAAACCTGATTGCCAACCAGGCTGAGGGAACCTTTGGGCGCCTCCGTTACATTTTAGGAGGCAACCGCCCCAGTTAAACTACCCATCAGGCACTGTCCCTGATCCGGATAACGGACCTAGGTTAGATATCTAGTACGACCAGAGTGGTATTTCAACGTTGGCTCCACGACAACTGGCGTCGCCGCTTCAAAGCCTCCCACCTATCCTACACAAGCCGAACCAAACACCAATACCAAATTGTAGTAAAGGTCCCGGGGTCTTTCCGTCCTGCCGCGCGTAACGAGCATCTTTACTCGTACTGCAATTTCGCCGAGTCCATGGTTGAGACAGCGCCCAAGTCGTTACTCCATTCGTGCAGGTCGGAACTTACCCGACAAGGAATTTCGCTACCTTAGGATGGTTATAGTTACCACCGCCGTTTACTGGGGCTTAAGTTCTGCGCTTCGCTCCGAAGAACTAACACGTCCCCTTAACCTTCCAGCACCGGGCAGGAGTCAGTCCGTATACATCGTCTTACGACTTAGCACGGACCTGTGTTTTTAGTAAACAGTCGCTTGGGCCTGGTCTCTGCGGCCATCATCGCTTCTAACAGCTTGCGTTATAACGAATCCGGCCCCCCCTTCTCCCGAAGTTACGGGGGCATTTTGCCGAGTTCCTTAACCATGGTTCACTCGATCGCCTTAGTATTCTCTACCTGATCACCTGAGTCGGTTTGGGGTACGGGCGGCGCATAGCTCGCTAGAGGTTTTTCTCGACAGCATAGGATCATCCACTTCGTCCAAAAGGACTCCCCATCAGATCTCAGGCACATGAGAGGCGGATTTGCCTACCCCTCGCCCTACATCCTTAGCCGTGGTCTACCATCGCCACGGTTGGACTGCCTTCCTGCGTCACCCCATCGCTTGACTACTACTAGTTCGGGTCGTGCGCTCCACCTCCACGTCCCCGAAGGGATCTAGAAGGCTTAGGGCACTTAGCATCACTAGGTTCGTCATGGGCGCTACTTTGCCGGTACGGGAATATCAACCCGTTGTCCATCGACTACGCCTGTCGGCCTCGCCTTAGGTCCCGACTTACCCAGGGCAGATTAGCTTGACCCTGGAACCCTTGATCATTCGGCGGAGGAGTTTCTCGCTCCTCATTCGCTACTCATGCCTGCATTCTCACTCGTATGGCGTCCACAACTGGTTCACACCGCTGCTTCGCTCGCCATACGACGCTCCCCTACCGATCCACACACCTGGACCCCACAAGGGGGCCGGGCTATTGCGTGAATCCCATAGCTTCGGTGGATAACTTGAGCCCCGCTACATTGTCGGCGCGGAATCACTTGACCAGTGAGCTATTACGCACTCTTTCAAGGGTGGCTGCTTCTAAGCCAACCTCCTGGTTGTCTGTGCGACTCCACATCCTTTTCCACTTAGTTATCGCTTAGGGACCTTAGCTGATGGTCTGGGCTGTTTCCCTCTCGACAATGGAGCTTATCCCCCACTGTCTCACTGCCGCGCTCTCACTTACCGGCATTCGGAGTTTGGCTAATTTCGGTAAGCTTGTAGGCCCCCTAGACTATCCAGTGCTCTACCTCCGGCAAGAAACACACGACGCTGCACCTAAATGCATTTCGGGGAGAACCAGCTATCACGGAGTTTGATTGGCCTTTCACCCCTATCCACAGGTCATCCCCCAGGTTTTCAACCCTGGTGGGTTCGGTCCTCCACGCGGTCTTACCCGCGCTTCAACCTGCCCATGGATAGATCACTCCGCTTCGGGTCTTGATCGTGCGACTCAACCGCCCTATTCGGACTCGCTTTCGCTACGGCTTCCCCACACGGGTTAACCTCGCCACACAACGCAAACTCGCAGGCTCATTCTTCAAAAGGCACGCTGTCACAAGACACAAGGTCTCGCTCCAACGGATTGTAGGCACATGGTTTCAGGTACTATTTCACTCCCCGCCAGGGGGTACTTTTCACCTTTCCCTCACGGTACTTGTCCGCTATCGGTCACCAAGGAGTATTTAGGCTTAACGGGTGGTCCCGCCAGATTCACACGGAATTTCAGGGGTTCCGTGTTACTTGGGGTGACGTCTCAGAGCCATCGTCTTACGTGTACGGGGGGTATCACCCTCTACGCCGGGACTTTCCAGTCCGCTTCAACTTCAACGATGGTTTCTTACTCTGTGCCAGAACGGCAGTCCTGACGTGACGGCCCCACAACCCCCACTGCGCAACGCCTGCCGGCTATCACACGCAATAGGTTTGGCCTGTTCCGATTTCGCTCGCCACTACTCTCGGAATCACTTTTGTTTTCTCTTCCTGTGGGTACTGAGATGTTTCACTTCCCCACGTTCCCTCCAAACCCCCTATGTGTTCAGGGGCAGGTAACTGGACATGACTCCAGCTGGGTTTCCCCATTCGGAAATCCCCGGATCACAGCTCGGTTGCCAACTTCCCGGGGCTTATCGCAGGCTCCTACGTCCTTCATCGGCTCTTGGTGCCAAGGCATCCACCATGTGCCCTTAGTAGCTTGTCTTGCTACAAAGATGCTCGCGTTCACTGTGTAGTTCTCAAATTACGGGCGGACCCACCCCCACACCCCGCGCTCACCGCACCGACCGACACCCGAAGACATCGACCAACCCGGCAGTACACGGAAAGGGTGGCCCAGAAGAAACGAGAAAAAACTCTCGATCCCTCAGGACCCAACAGTGTGCTAGACCAACCCCTCCGTCCCCCCCCGAGGTTCCACGCCCAACACCCCAACAGGGCACCAGACAGTACTGACGAGAGCTCAAAGACGAGCTGACCAAATAGTCGACGTTCCACTAGTGAGCTGGCCTGCCGGAAAACGAACGTTTCCGAAACAAACCAATGGACGAGCAGCCATGATGAGCCACCCGCCAAAAGCTCCTTAGAAAGGAGGTGATCCAGCCGCACCTTCCGGTACGGCTACCTTGTTACGACTTCGTCCCAATCGCCAGCCCCACCTTCGACAGCTCCCTCCCTTACGGGTTGGGCCACTGGCTTCGGGTGTTGCCGACTTTCGTGACGTGACGGGCGGTGTGTACAAGGCCCGGGAACGTATTCACCGCAGCGTTGCTGATCTGCGATTACTAGCGACTCCGACTTCCATGGGGTCGAGTTGCAGACCCCAATCCGAACTGAGACCGGCTTTTTGGGATTCGCTCCACCTTGCGGTATCGCAGCCCTTTGTACCGGCCATTGTAGCATGCGTGAAGCCCTGGACATAAGGGGCATGATGACTTGACGTCATCCCCACCTTCCTCCGAGTTGACCCCGGCAGTCTCTTATGAGTCCCCACCATTACGTGCTGGCAACATAAGACGAGGGTTGCGCTCGTTGCGGGACTTAACCCAACATCTCACGACACGAGCTGACGACAGCCATGCACCACCTGTATAGAGCCCTTGCGGACCTGCCATCTCTGACAGTTTTCTCCATATGTCAAACCCAGGTAAGGTTCTTCGCGTTGCATCGAATTAATCCGCATGCTCCGCCGCTTGTGCGGGCCCCCGTCAATTCCTTTGAGTTTTAGCCTTGCGGCCGTACTCCCCAGGCGGGGCGCTTAATGCGTTAGCTGCGGCACGGAACTCGTGGAATGAGCCCCACACCTAGCGCCCAACGTTTACGGTGTGGACTACCAGGGTATCTAATCCTGTTCGCTCCCCACACTTTCGCTCCTCAGCGTCAGGTAATGCCCAGAGAACCGCCTTCGCCACCGGTGTTCCTCCTGATATCTGCGCATTCCACCGCTACACCAGGAATTCCGTTCTCCCCTGCATACCTCTAGTCTGCCCGTATCGGAAGCAGGCTCAGGGTTAAGCCCTGAGTTTTCACTCCCGACGCGACAGACCGCCTACGAGCCCTTTACGCCCAATAATTCCGGACAACGCTCGCACCCTACGTATTACCGCGGCTGCTGGCACGTAGTTGGCCGGTGCTTCTTCTGCAGGTACCGTCACTTGCGCTTCGTCCCTGCTGAAAGAGGTTTACAACCCGAAGGCATTCATCCCTCACGCGGCGTTGCTGGATCAGGCTTTCGCCCATTGTCCAATATTCCCCACTGCTGCCTCCCGTAGGAGTCTGGGCCGTGTCTCAGTCCCAGTGTGGCCGGTCACCCTCTCAGGCCGGCTACCCGTCGTTGCCTTGGTGGGCCATTACCCCACCAACAAGCTGATAGGCCGCGAGCTCATCCTCCACCGCCAGAACTTTCCACCACCATCAGATGCCTGAAGTGGTCGTATTCGGTATTAGCACCGGTTTCCCGGAGTTATCCCGAAGTGAAGGGCAGATTGCTCACGTGTTACTCACCCGTTCGCCGCTCGTGTACCCCCGAAGGGGCCTTACCGCTCGACTTGCATGTGTTAAGCACGCCGCCAGCGTTCGTCCTGAGCCAGGATCAAACTCTCCGTTGAATTCTGTAGAATCACACAACACCCAAAGGCGCTGCACTTCATCAACAATCTAGGAGCATCCCAGCAAGAGTTGCCCTCCCCCACCCCCGAAGGAATGAAAGAAAAGCGGTCTTACCTAAAGGAATCATCGACAGATACCAACAAACCCCCGAAAGGATCCATCGCAACCTGCCGACTGGCGTTACAAATTAATTCGTCGACTTTTAGCACACTGTTGAGTTCTCAAGGATCAAGCGCGCACCGCAACCCGGCCTTCCGACCGCGTTCCCGGGGCAACCTGGTGAAACTTACCGGATTTCGCTGGCCCCGTCACATCGGGGGCCGAGCTGCTCCGGCTCCACCCAAGCCACAGCGACCGAAACGATCCGGGACCCGCCGAAGCGCGCACCGAGCCACCTCGGTCGAGGTGATCAGTTGGGGGTTGTGCCTCGGGGCCGGCCGCCCAGCCTCTCGGCTTTGCGTCCCGCCGCTCCCTGGCGACAAAGAGAACAGTACGTAGACCCTCGATGAATCGTCAAATCGTGTCGGGGTGGCCCCGGTCACATCCGCATCTTCGCAGGTCAGAAGTGGTTTCTGGGCTCAGGAGCCCGCTTCGCGGTCGCTGCCGCTGGGCGTCGAACCACATCGGTGTCATTCGGGCACCAGGGTGGTCAGCGGCTCAAGAGCGCGGTCGTCACCCGGCCCAGGGACGGGCAGCCGAGCAGCATCAGCGCCTCGGTGAGCTCGTCGTCCAGCTCGCCGAGCAGTCGTTCCACTCCGGCGCTGCCCTCGGTGCCGAGTGCATAGACCGGTGGCCTGCCCATGAACGCCGCCGAGGCGCCGAGCGCGTGCGCGGTCACGACGTGCCGGGCCGTGCGCACTCCCCCGTCGACGTACACCTCGACCTCGTCACCGACCTCGGCCACCACGGCCTCCAGGCAGTCGGCCGTGGCGGCAGCCCCATCGAACTGGCGTCCCCCGTGGTTCGACACCCAGACGGCGGCCGCCCCGGCCTCGGCACAGCGGCGGGCGTCGTCCGCGCGCAGCACCCCCTTGACCACGACCGGGAGGCGGGTGGTGCGGGCCAGCCACTCGACGTCCTGCGGACCGAGGTCAGTGGCCTTCGCGTCCCCCGGCGAGCTGCCGTAGCCGTCCGGGAAGTTGGCGTGCGACCAGCCGGGGCCCGCAAGGTCCCAGATCGTCGGGCCCTCCCCGTCGTGCTTCGTGCCCACCACCGGGGTGTCGGCGGTCAGCACCACCGCCCGGGCGCCGGCGGCGGCGGCCCGGTGCAGCAGCGGCAGGCACGCGGGCCGGTCCGCGGTGACGTAGACCTGGGCCCAGAAGGTGACGCCGGTCGCGGCGATGTCCTCGAAGGTCGACCCGGAGTTGCTGGAGACGACCATCAGCGAGCCGGCGGCCGCGATCCCGCGGGCCATCGCCACCTCCCCCTCGGGGTGGACGGCGCGCTGCATCGCGGTAGGTGCGACGGCGAACGGGCACGCGAGCTCGGCGCCCAGGACCGTGCTGCGCAGGTCGACCTCGGTCACGTCACGGAGCACCTGCGGGAGGAAGCGGTGCCTCTCCCAAGCGGCTGTCGCCTCGCTGGTGGACGTGCTGTCCCGCGAACCTTGGCGGAAGTACCGGAACACGGCCTCCGGGAGGACGTCGGCGGCGCGCTCCTCGAGCCCGTCGGCGAAGCGCCCCACGCTCACCGCACGACCTCCACGCCGGCCAGGTTCTTCTTGCCCCGCCGCAGCACCAGCCACGAGCCGCCCAGCAGGTCCGCCTCGGTCGGCACCATCTCCGGATCGGTCACGCGCTCGTTGTTGAGGTAGGCGCCGCCCTCCCCGATCGTCCGCCGGGCCTCGCCCTTGCTCTTCGACAGCCCGGAGGTGACCAGCAGGTCGACGACCGACGGCATCCCGTCGGCGAGCTTCACCTGGACCGACCCCGCCTCCCTCAGCGCGGCCGCCAGCGTCGCGACGTCGAGCTCGTGCAGGGTCCCCCCGCCGAACAGCGCCGCGGACGCGGCCTGGATCCGTGCGGTCTCGGTCGCGCCGTGCACCATCGTCGTCATCAGCTCGGCCAACGCCTTCTGCCCGGCCCGCAGGAAGGGCTTCTCGGCCGTCTGCATCTCGAGCGCCTCGATCTCGGGGCGGCTCAGGAACGTGAAGGCCCGCAGCAGCTCGCCCACCTTCTCGTCCTCGACGTTGAGCCAGAACTGGAAGAAGCCGTACGGCGACAGCATCTCCGGGTCCAGCCAGAGGGCACCGCCCTCGGTCTTGCCGTACTTCGTGCCGTCCGCGCGAGTGATCAACGGGGTCGCGAGCGCGTGCACGCGATCACCGGTGGCGCGACGGATCAGCTCGACGCCGCCGGTGATGTTGCCCCACTGGTCGCTGCCCCCGAACTGCAGCGAGATGCCGTAGTCGCGATGCAGGTTCAGGTAGTCCATCGACTGCAGCAGGACGTAGCTGAACTCGGTGTAGGAGATCCCGTCCTCGAGCCGCTTCCTCACCGTGTCGCGCGCGAGCATCCGGTTGACCGGGAAGTGCTTGCCGATGTCGCGCAGGAAGTCGATGGTCGACAGGCTCGCGGTCCAGTCGTAGTTGTTCACCATCGTCGCGGCGTTCGCGCCCTCGAACGACAGGAACGGCTCGATCTGCGCCCGCACCCGGTCGACCCAGCTCTTCACCACGTCGAGGGAGTTGAGCACCCGCTCGCCGGAGTCCTTGGGGTCGCCGATCATCCCGGTGGCGCCGCCGACCAGGGCGAAGGGGATGTGCCCGGCGTCCTGGAGCCGGCGTGCGGTGACGATCTGCAGCAGGTTCCCCATGTGCAGGCTCGGCGCGGTCGGGTCGAAGCCCACGTAGAACCTGACCGGACCGGCGTCCATCTCGGCGCGCAGGGCGTCGAGGTCCGTCGAGTGCGCGATCAGGCCGCGCCACTCGAGGTCGTCGAGGACGTGCAGGTCAGAGCTCACCGAGATGCCTTCCGTTCAGGGACGTTGCAGGGCAAGCCTGCCTCATCGGGGGGCTCCACAGCCATCGGGATTGGTCTCGACCGGCACGACCGCCCGACGCGAGACCCGGCTCGACGTGACCTCGGGCCCGGCTCGACATGACCTCGGGCCCGGGTCGGGGTGTGGTTACAGCCACTCGCCGAAGGCGAGGGGTTGGCGGGTGACGAGGTACGTCGCCCAGTTCATCTTCGTGACCTGGCCGGCGGCGTCGCGAGTCACCCGCAGCAGCTCGCCGTGCTCGCGGCCCGCGACCGTGCGGAACAGGTCGGGTGAGACCTGCTCGAACCGCGAGGCCGGCTTGTGCTCGGGCTGCCCCTCCGCGCGCGCCTCGAGGCCGCCCTGGCGCACCGAGAACACGAACGGGCTGCCCTCGGAGTACCAGACGCCGACGAGCTCCGCCAGCTCCGGGGGTACGGCGGTCCCGGGCCGCCACGGCTCGGGGTCGAGGGGCTCGTGATTGGTGACGAGGTCGGCCAGCGTGGTCGCGAAGCCGGCGACGTCCGGGGTCGACCCGGAGCCGGTCAGCACCACGCCGCCGGTCTTGGCCTCCCGGTCGGTGAACACCGCCGTGATGTGGCCGGGCATGCCGCCGGTGTGGCCGACGTACGTGCGGGTGCCGGAGCGGACCAGGAAGAACCCGAGGCCCATCGCGGCCGTCCAGCGCTCGCGGTCCATCACGACCTGCGGCTCGCACATCTCCTCGAGGGTGGCGGGGGCGAGCACCTCGGCCACCGGGTCGGCGACGAACGCGGACCAGCGCGCCATGTCCGCGCCGGTGCTGGCCAGCCCGCCGCACGGGTTCAGCGCGCGCAGGTCCAGCTGGTCCTGCGGGACGGGCACGTCGGTCCACGGCGGCACGTAGTAGCCCTGCACGCGTCCGCCGCGCTGTCCTGGGCCTGTCGACGGGGCGAACCCGACCGTGGTGCGGCGCATCTCCAGCGGGTCCAGGATCCGCGCCCGCAGCGACTCGGCCCAGGGGCGCGCGTCCAGGCGGGCCACGACCTCGCCGAGCATCGAGAACACCAGGTTCGAGTAGTGCCAGACGTGGTGCGGACGGTGCACCCGCTCGGCCTGGTTGAAGCCGCTGACCAGCTCCGCGGTGTCCGGGTTGACCAGGGTCTCCCACACGTCGCCGAGCGGCTCGCGCTGCATCCCGGACACGTGCGCCAGGCACTGCCGGATCGTCAGCCCCCGCTGGGTCACCTCGGGGACGAACGTGTCCAGCGTGTCGTCGAGCGAGAGCCTGCCCTCGTCGCGCAGCGCCATGACCAGCACCGCCGTGAACGTCTTGGTGTTGGAGGCGATGAGGAACTGGTGGTCGGCGTCCGGCGGTACCGCCGGGTCGGCCAGGTCCGCGGAGCCCACGCCCTCCTGCCAGACCAGGCCGCCGTCCCGGACCACGCCGGCGAAGAGGCCGGGGATGCGGCCGGCGCGCTGCCGGTCGAGGACGGTGCGGTGCAGCTTCCGGACGGTGTCGTCGCGCAGTTCGGTCACTCGCCCGACCCTAGCCGGAGGTCCCCCGACGCCAGGATCGCCGCCCGCTCGTGGGAGTCGTCGACGACCTCGGCACGGCAGAGCAGCCCAGCGTCGGGTCGGTGCCAGGTTCGCGTTCCAGGCCGCCTCGACGTAGGCGTAGTCGCCGGTGAGCGCGAGCACGTCGTGCGGGTCGGCCGCCAGCGCCCGCCAGAGCGGGTTGGGCCGGGCCAGGTGCAGCAGCAGACCGGGTAGCCGTCGACGTGCCCGGCCGTGACCAGCTGCCCGAAGTCGACGCCGGTGAGGAAGGGCGGCCACTCGTCACGGGCGGCCTGGTCCCGGGGGTGGATGAGCTTGTGCCCCTCCTCCCCCGGGACCGGTCCGTCAGCCGAACAGGCTCGAGGCCTTCACGACGGTCTCGTAGATGCCGTAGGCCAGCGGGATGCCGACCACCAGCCAGGCGACGACCAGCAGGACCGGCCGCGTCACGGTGGCCGTGCCGGTGCGGGTCGTGGTCGCGACCCCGCCGCCGGTCTGCGGCTGCTCGGTGAGCTGCGGCTCCTGCCGGTCGGCCTCGTGGAACTTGTCGGAGACCTGGCGGATCAGCAGGTTCGCGACGAAGCCCACGGCGAGGACGCCGACCATGGTCAGCAGCGCCGGCTTGTAGGCGTCGTACGTCAGCTTGCCGGGCGTGCCCTCGGCGTCGAGGTAGCGGTTCACGATGAGCGGCCCGGCGACACCGGCCGCGGACCACGCGGTGAGCAGGCGGCCGTGGATCGCGCCGACCTGGAAGGTGCCGAACAGGTCGCGCAGGTAGGCCGGAGCGGTCGCGAACCCGCCGCCGTAGAAGGAGATGATGATGCCCGCGAACAGCACGAACAGCGCGGTGGAGCCGTGGCCGGTGAGCGCGAGCAGGGCGTAGAGCACCATGCCGCCACCGAGGTAGCCCATGTAGATCGGCTTGCGGCCGACGACGTCGGAGGTCGAGGACCAGATGAAACGGCCGGCCATGTTGCAGATCGACAGCACGCCGACGAAGCCCGCCGCGGCGGCCGGGTCGACGCTCGAGCCGGCGCCGGTGCGGAAGAAGTCCTGGATCATCGGGGCGGCCTGCTCGAGGATGCCGATGCCGGCGGTCACGTTGCAGAACAGCACGACCCACAGCAGCCAGAACTGCGGTGTCTTCACGGCGTTCTTGGCGCTCACGCTGGCGGTGGTGACCATCGACTTGGCCTTGACCTTCGAGGGGTCGAAGCCCTCGGGACGCCAGTCGTCGGCCGGGACCTTGATCAGCCAGGCGCCGAACAGCATCACCACGAGGTAGGCGAGCCCCAGCGTGATGAACATCGCCGCGACGGCCGAGCCGCTGGCCACCGAGGTGGCGTCCTTCGGGTCGAAGCCGCTGTCGTAGAGCGCGAGCAGCTTGCTCTCGACCGGCGAGGCCACCAGGGCGCCGCCGCCGAAGCCCATGATCGCCAGGCCGGTGGCCAGACCCGGCCGGTCCGGAAACCACTTGATCAGCGTGGACACCGGCGAGATGTAGCCGATGCCCAGGCCGATGCCGCCGATCACGCCGTAGCCGAGGTAGAGCAGCCAGATGTGGCCGGTGGCGATGCCGACGGCGCCCACCATGAAGCCGACCGACCAGGCGCAGGCTGCGGCGACCATCGCGCGACGCGGGCCGCCGGTGTCCACCCAGGTGCCGAGGACGGCGGCGGACAGGCCGAGCATCACGATGGCGATCGAGAACACGATGCCGACCGAGGTCAGGCTCGCGTCGAAGTTCTTGACGAGCGAGGTCTTGTAGACGCTGGTCGCGTAGACCTGGCCGATGCAGAGGTGGATGGCCAGTGCGGCCGGTGGGATGAGCCAGCGGTTGTAGCCCGCTGGGGCGATCGTGTGCTTGCGGTCGAGTGCGGCGAACGCCATGGGTGTCTCCTGGTGCCGAGGGTGTGCCGTCGGTCACGGTGCCCGATGGGCACAGGTTGAAACGTCCACTTTCCTCAGCGCTGCACGGCCGGCCGGTACGTCGACACGCTGGGGTCGCCGTCCAGCCAGAACCGCCAGGGCCGGTCGGCGGCCAGGCGCAGGCCGACGCGGGGTCCGGTGCGGACGTCGACCGCGGGCGCGTCCGCCGGGGACAGCACCAGCGGCCCCCGCGTGAGGTCGGTCCCGTCGTGGCTCAGGTCGATGCCCAGCGCCTGGCACAGCCGCGCAGGTCCGCGGGCCAGGTCCCGGTCGGTGCTCCCCCGCCGCTCCCGAGCGAGCTCGCGGCCCTCGACGACCTCGCCGGCGCGCAGCAGCACCGCCGAGGCCGAGCCCTCCGGCCCGACCACGACGTTGCAGCAGTAGTGCATCCCGTAGGTGAAGTAGACGTAGAGCCGGCCGGGCGGCCCGAACATCGTCGCGTTGCGCCGGGTGCGGCCGTTCGCCGCGTGCGAGCCCGGGTCGCCCTGGCCGTCGTACGCCTCTACCTCGGTGACGCGGACGGCGACCGGGCCGGCGTCGGTGTCGTGGCGGAGCACCGCACCGAGCAGCCGCGGCGCGACGTCGAGCACGTCGCCGGTCAGCGAGTCAGGCCAGCCACGCACGGTGGTCCACGACTGCCCTGCGGAGCTCGGCGAGCTGCTCGGCCACCCGCACGGGAGCGGTGCCGCCTCGCGCGTCGCGCGAGGACACCGAGCCCTCGACGGTGAGCACCTCGCGCACCCCGGGGGTCAGGTGCGGGGAGATCTCGGCGAACTGCGCGTCGCTCAGCCCGTCCAGCTCGACGCCCAGCTCCTCGCAGCGTCGCACGCACGCGCCGGCCACCTCGTGGGCCACCCGGAACGGCACTCCCTCGCGGACCAGCCACTCGGCGACGTCGGTGGCCAGGGGAGAAGCCCTGCGGGGCGAGCTCGGCCATCCGTGCGGTGTCGAAGCGCAGCGTCGCGACCATGCCGGTGAAGGCCGGCAGCAGCACCTCGAGGGTGTCCACCGAGTCGAACACCGGCTCCTTGTCCTCCTGGAGGTCCCGGTTGTAGGCGAGCGGCAGCGCCTTGAGGGTGGCCAGCAGGCCGGTGACGTTGCCGATCAGCCGGCCGGCCTTGCCGCGGGCGAGCTCGGCGATGTCCGGGTTCTTCTTCTGCGGCATGATGCTCGACCCGGTCGAGTAGCCGTCGTCGAGGACCACGAAGCCGAACTCCTTGGTCGCCCAGAGGATGACCTCCTCGGCCTGCCGGCTGACGTCCACGCCGACCATCGCGGTGACGAAGGCGAACTCCGCCACGAAGTCCCGGGCCGCGGTCCCGTCGATGGAGTTCGCGCTGGAGTCGGTGAACCCCAGGTCGCGGGCCACCTCCTGGGGGTCCAGGCCGAGGCTCGACCCGGCCAGGGCACCCGACCCGTAGGGCGAGTCGACCGCGACCCGGGCGTCCCAGTCCCGGAGCCGGCCGACGTCGCGCAGCAGCGGCCACGCGTGCGCCAGCAGGTGGTGGGACAGCAGCACCGGCTGGGCGTGCTGCAGGTGCGTGCGGCCCGGCATGACCGCGCCGAGGTGCTGCTCGGCCTGCCCGGCGAGGGCCTCCACGAGGTCGAGCACGTGACCGGCCACCAGCCGCGCGTGGTCGCGCAGGAACGCCTTGAACAGCGTGGCCACCTGGTCGTTGCGCGAGCGGCCGGCCCGCAGGCGTCCGCCGAGCTCGGTGCCGACCTCGTCGAGCAGCAGCCGCTCCAGGGCGCCGTGCACGTCCTCGTCGGACGCGTCCGGGTGCAGCTGCCCCGCGTCGTACCTCTGGCCGAGGCGGTCCAGGCCCGCGACCAGCGCGTCCCGGTCGGCCTCGGTCAGCAGCCCGGCGGTGTGCAGCACCCGGGCGTGCGCCCGCGACCCGGCGAGGTCGTAGGGCACCAGCCGCCAGTCGAAGTGGGTCGACTTCGACAGCGCGGCCAGCGCGTCGCTCGGGCCGGACGCGAACCGGCCGCCCCACAGGGCGCCGGTGTTGGTGCCGTGACTCTCGGTGCTCACGTGTGCCTTCCTAGCAGGTGGCGGCGAGCCGTCAGTTGTGCGACGACACGCCGCCGGATGGGCTGCATGACTGACGGGTCGGCGTCAGTCGGTGCCGGCCTCGAGGGCCGCGTGGTCCAGGGCCTGGTCGCCGGCGTCGGCCGCGGACGGGTTGCGGGAGATCCGGTCCGCGCCGCCGGCCTCGATCTCGCCGAACAGCGTGCCGTTCTCCACGAGCACCTGGCCCTGGTCCAGCGGCTGGCCGGCGTACAGCTCGAGCTTGGCGCGCGAGTCGGCGATGTCGAGGTTGCGCATCGTCAGCTGGCCGATCCGGTCGGTCGGGCCGAACGCCGCGTTGTCGGTGCGCTCCATCGACAGCTTGTCGGGGTGGTAGGAGAACGCCGGGCCGTCGGTGCGCAGGACCGTGTAGTCCTCCCCGCGCCGCAGCCGGACCGTGACCTCGCCGGTCACCAGGGAGGCGATCCAGCGCTGGATCGACTCGCGGATCATCAGCGCCTGCGGGTCCAGCCAGCGGCCCTCGTAGAGCAGCCGGCCGAGCCGACGACCCTCGCTGTGGTAGCTCGCGATGGTGTCCTCGTTGTGCACCGCGTTGAGCAGCCGCTCGTAGGCGATCCACAGCAGGGCCATGCCGGGCGCCTCGTAGACGCCGCGGGACTTGGCCTCGATGATCCGGTTCTCGATCTGGTCGGACATCCCGAGCCCGTGCCGCCCGCCGATCTCGTTGACCTTCTCCACGAGCGCCACCGGGTCGGGGTACGACGTCCCGTCGACCGCCACCGGACGGCCGGCCTCGAAGCGGATCGTGACGTCCTCCGCCGCGATCTCGACCGTCGGGTCCCAGAACTTCACGCCCATGATCGGCTCGACGCTCTCCAGCGAGACGTCGAGGTGCTCCAGGGTCTTGGCCTCGTGGGTGGCGCCCCAGATGTTGGCGTCGGTGGAGTAGGCCTTCTCCTGGCTGTCCCGGTAGGGCAGGTCGTGCTCGGTGAGCCACTGGCTCATCTCGCTGCGGCCGCCGAGCTCGTGCACGAAGGCGGCGTCCAGCCACGGCTTGTAGATGCGCAGCTCGGGGTTGGCGAGCAGGCCGTAGCGGTAGAACCGCTCGATGTCGTTGCCCTTGAAGGTCGAGCCGTCACCCCAGATGTCCACGCCGTCCTCGTGCATGGCGCGCACCAGCATCGTGCCGGTGACCGCGCGGCCGAGCGGGGTGGTGTTGAAGTAGGCCCGGCCGCCGGAGCGGATGTGGAACGCGCCGCACGCGAGGGCGGCCAGGCCCTCCTCGACGAGCTGCGTGCGGCAGTCCAGGGTGCGGGCCAGCTCGGCGCCGTACTCCATCGCGCGGCCGGGGACGCCGGCGATGTCCGGCTCGTCGTACTGGCCGATGTTCGCCGTGTAGGTGCAGGGCACCGCGCCCTTGTCGCGCATCCAGGCGACGGCCACCGAGGTGTCGAGGCCGCCGGAGAAGGCGATGCCGACGCGCTCGCCGACCGGAAGGGAGGTCAGGACCTTGCTCACAGGGGGGAATCCTTGTCGTTGACTGCAGTGGTGCGCCCTCAGGCGCGGTGGTCGGTGTCCACGCCGGGCGGCGTGGCGTGGGTCCCGTTGGCGAGCGCGAGGAGCCGCTCGGCGAGGTCGGGCCCACCGTCGGGTCGTCGGCTGATCACCAGCACGGTGTCGTCGCCGGCGATGGTGCCGAGGATGTCGTCGAGCTCCGCGCGGTCGAACGCCGAGGCGAGGAACTGCGCGGCGCCCGGGGGCGTGCGCAGCAGCGCCATGTTCGCCGACGCGTCGACCGAGGACAGCAGCTCGCCCAGCAGCCGGGCCAGCCGGCTCTCGGAGGCCGCCGACTCGGTGACCGCGCGCGGGGTGCGGTCGCCGCCCTCGGCGGGCACCGCGTAGACCAGCGCCCCCGAGGCGACCCGCACCTTGACCGCGTCGAGCTCGACGAGGTCGCGGGACAGCGTGGCCTGGGTGACGCTCACGCCGGCCGCGGCGAGCAGCTCGGCGAGCTCGGTCTGCGAGCGCACCTGGTGGTGGGCCAGCAGGTCGACGATCTTCTGCTGCCGCGCCCCCTTGGTGACCGGGATGCCGGCGCTCACGGCTGGTGCTCCGCGAGCCAGGTCAGCAGCGCCTTCTGGGCGTGCAGCCGGTTCTCCGCCTCGTCCCAGACCGCGCTGCGCGGCCCGTCGATGACCTCGGCGGCGATCTCCTTGCCGCGGTACGCCGGCAGGCAGTGCAGCACGATCGCGTCGTCACGGGCGTGCGCCAGCAGCACGGCGTCGAGCGCGTAGGGCAGGAACGGCGCCTGCCGCGCGTCGGCCTCGCCCTCCTTGCCCATCGACACCCAGGTGTCGGTGACCACGACGTCGGCGTCCGTGACCGCCTCGACGGCGTCGGGGACGAAGGCCGCCGAGCCGCCCGTCGTACCGGCGAGCGCCTGCGCGTCGGCGAGCACCGCGGCCGCCGGGGCGAACCCGGCCGGTCCGGAGACCCGCACGTGCATCCCGGCGGTGGCGCCGGCCAGCAGGAAGGAGTGCGACATGTTCGAGGCGGTGTCGCCGAGGAACACCACGGTCAGGCCGGCCAGGCGGCCCTTGTGCTCCTCGATGGTCTGCAGGTCGGCGAGCAGCTGGCAGGGGTGGAAGTCGTCGGTGAGGGCGTTGACGACCGGCACGCCGGCGTGCGCGGCCATCTCCTCGATCCGGTCCTGCCCGAAGGTCCGCCACACGACGGCCTCGACCATCCGGCCGAGCACCCGGGCGGTGTCGGCCACCGACTCGCGGGTGCCGATCTGGGCCAGGTGGCCGTCGACCAGCATCGGGTAGCCGCCGAGCTCGGCGATGCCGGCGGTGAAGGACGCCTGGGTGCGCAGCGTCGGCTTGTCGAAGATGACCGCGACGGCGCGCGGGCCCTCGAACGGCCGGGCCGCGAACCGGTCGGCCTTGAGCCGCTTGGCGAGCGCCAGCACCTCGGCCTGCTCGGCGGGCGACAGGTCGTCGTCGCGCAGGAAGTGCCGGGTCACGCGGAGCCGGCCCGATCGGCGGCGGCCTGCTCGGCGGCGGCGTAGCCCTCGTCGAGGATCGTCGGCCACAGGGCCAGGAACTCCTCGGCCTGCTCGGCGGTGAGCACCAGCGGCGGCGCGAGCCGGATCCGCTGCGGCGTGCAGGGGTTGAGGATCACGCCGTGCCGCAGCGCCGCGTCGGCGACCTGGGCGGCGACCGCGGCGTCGAGGTCGAGCCCGATCAGCAGCCCGCGGCCCCGGACCTCGGTGACCCGCGGGTCGGCCAGGCCGGCGCGCAGCAGCTCGCCGACCTTGGTGGCGTTGTCGAGCAGCCCGTCCTCCTCGATCGTGCCGATCACCGCGAGCGCGGCAGCGGCGGAGACCGGGTTGCCGCCGAACGTGGTGCCGTGGCTGCCGGGGCCGAGCAGCGTGCCGCTCTCCCCCACCGCGACCATCGCGCCGATCGGGATGCCGCCGGCCAGCCCCTTCGCCAGCGTGACGACGTCGGGGGTGACCCCGCTCTCGGCGTGCGCCATCCACGAGCCGGTGCGGCCCATGCCGGTCTGCACCTCGTCGAGCCACAGGAGCGCACCGTGGGCGGTGGTGATCTCCCGGGCCCGCGCCAGGAAGCCCGCCGGCGGGCTGAGCACGCCGGCCTCGCCCTGGATCGGCTCGACCACGACCGCGGCGGTCTCGTCGGTGACCGCGGCGGCCAGCGCGTCCGGGTCGCCGAAGGGCACGAAGGTGACGTGCCCGGGCAGCGGCTCGAACGGCTCGCGGTAGGCCGCCTTGGACGTGAGCGCGAGCGCGCCCGTCGTCCGGCCGTGGAAGCTGCCCTCCATGGCGACCAGGTGGGTGCGGCCGGTGCGCCGGGTCAGCTTGAAGGCCGCCTCGTTGGCCTCGGTGCCGGAGTTGGTGAAGAACACCTTGCCGCCGCCGGGCTCCAGCCCGAGCAGGGACAGCAGCTTCTCGGCCAGCCGCACCTGCGGCTCGGTGGTGAAGAAGTTCGAGACGTGGCCCAGGGTGCCGAGCTGCCGGGTCACCGCCTCGACGAGGGCCGGGTGGGCGTGGCCCAGCGCGTTGACCGCGATCCCGCCGAGCAGGTCGAGGTAGCGGGTGCCCTCGGCGTCCCAGACGTAGGGGCCCTCGCCGCGGGTGAGCACCAGCCGGGGCGGGCCGAAGGTGTTCATCAGCGAGGCGGCGTAGCGCTGCTGCAGGTCGGCGGAGCTGTTCGCCCGGCTGGTCGTCTGGCTGGTCGTCTGGCTGGTCGTCTGGCTGGTCGTCTGGCTGGTCGTCTGGCTGGTCGTCTGGCTGTTCGTCTGGCTGTTCGTCTGGCTGGTCATCTCGGGGTCACTTCTCCAGCGAGGTCGTCGAGTAGTGCGCGGTCCGGATCTTGGTGGGCACGCCGGGCAGCACCTGGGTGCCGACACCCTCGTGGGTGAAGATCTCCAGCAGCACCGCGTGCGGCTCGCGGCCGTCGACCACGGTGGCCCGGGGCACCCCGCTGCTGACCGCCTTGAGGCAGGCCGTCATCTTCGGGACCATCCCGCTGGCCAGCGACGGCAGCAGCTTCTCGAGCTCCTCCGGGCTGATCTCGCCGATCACGTCGGCGCTGTCCGGCCAGTCCCGGTAGAGCCCCTCGACGTCGGTGAGCACCAGCAGCTTCTCGGCGCCCAGCGCGATCGCCAGCGCGGCGGCGGCGGTGTCGGCGTTGACGTTGTGCACCACGCCGTCCACGTCGGGCGCCACCGAGGAGATCACTGGGATGCGCCCGGCGTCGACGATGTCGCGCACCGCCTCGGGGCGCACCTCGGCGACCTCGCCGACCAGCCCGAGGTCGACCTCCTCGCCGTCCACCACGGTGTTGGTCCGCTCGGCCGTGAACAGGCCGGCGTCCTCGCCGGACATGCCGACCGCGAGCGGGCCGTGCTCGTTGAGCAGGCCGACGAGCTCGCGCTGCACCTGGCCGACGAGCACCATGCGGACGACGTCCATCGTCTCCTGCGTGGTGACGCGCAGGCCGCCCTTGAACTCGCTGTGGATGCCGAGCCGGTCCAGCATCGAGGAGATCTGCGGGCCTCCCCCGTGCACCACGACGGGCCGGAAGCCGGCCATCCGCAGGAACACGATGTCCTCGGCGAACGCGCGCTTCAGCGTGTCGTCGGTCATCGCGTTGCCGCCGTACTTCACCACGATCGTCTTGTCGTGGTACTGCTTCAGCCACGGCAGGGCGGCCGCGAGCGTGGCGGCCTTGTCGGTCGCCTGCTTCCAGGCCGGGTCCACGTCGGTGTCGCTGGGGAGGGTCATCGGTTCTCTCAGCTCGAGTAGGCGGAGTTCTCGTGCACGTAGGCGTGCGTGAGGTCGTTGGTCCAGACGGTGGCGCGGGCGTCGCCGGCCTTGAGGTCGATGGTCACGCTGACCTCGCGGGCCTCCATGTCCACGCCGGCCGGGTCCTCGTCGGGCGTGGAGGAGCGGCAGACCCACACGCCGTTCATCGCGACGTCCAGGTCGGCCGGGTCGAACGCCGCGTCCGTCGTACCGATGGAGGCGAGCACCCGGCCCCAGTTCGGGTCCTTGCCGAAGACCGCGGTCTTGAACAGCGCGCTGCGGGCCACCGAGCGGCCCACGGTCACGGCCTCGTCCTCGCTCGCCGCGTTGAGCACGGTGATCGCGATCTCGTGGTCGGCGCCCTCGGCGTCGGCGAGCAGCTGCATGGTCAGGTCGGTGCAGGCCCGGCTGAGCGCCTCGGCGAAGTCCTCCTCGGTCGGGGTGATCCCCGAGGCGCCGCTGGCCATCAGCGTGACGGTGTCGTTGGTGGACATGCAGCCGTCGGAGTCGAGCCGGTCGAAGCTCACCCGGGTGGCCGCGCGCAGCGCCCGGTCGGCGGTGGCCGCGTCGACGGTGGCGTCGGTGGTCAGCACCACGAGCATGGTGGCCAGCTGCGGCGCGAGCATGCCCGCGCCCTTGGCCATCCCGCCGATGCTCCAGCCGCTGCCCTCCACCACGACCTGCTTGCTCACGGTGTCGGTGGTCATGATCGCGGTCGCCGCGTCCTCGCCGCCGTCGGGACCGATCGCCGCGAGCGCCGCGTCGACGCCGTCGACGAGCACCTGCCGGTCGTTGGTCAGCCCGATCAGGCCGGTCGAGCAGACCACCACGTCGACGGCGCCGATGCCCAGCCCGGCGGCCACCCGCTCGGCCACCGCGTGCGTGGTGGCGAACCCCTCGGGGCCGGTGTAGCAGTTGGCGCCGCCGGAGTTCAGCACGACCGCGTGCACGACGCCGTCCTTGACGACCTCCTGGCTCCACAGCACGGGGTTCGCCTTGCAGCGGTTGGCGGTGAACACCGAGGCGGACGCGAACGCCGGCCCGTCGTTGACGACGAGGGCGAGGTCCTTCGTGCCCGAGGGCTTCAGTCCGGCGGTGACGCCGGCGGCCCGGAAGCCACGGGGGGCGGTGACGCTCATGGTGCGAGTCCGATCGTGGTCAGGCCGGTGGTCTCCGGCAGCCCGAGGGCGAGGTTCATGCACTGGACGGCGGCCCCGCCGGTGCCCTTGGCGAGGTTGTCCACCGCCGCGACGGCGACCAGCCGACCGGCCGTCTCGTCGACCGTGACCTGCACGTGCACGGCGTTGGAGCCGACCACGGACTTCGTCGCCGGCCACTGGCCCTGCGGGAGCAGGTGCACGAAGGGCTCGTCGGCACAGGCCCGCTGGTACGTCGCGTAGGCCTCGTCCGCGCTGACGGTCGTCGGCGCCGAGCAGGTCGCGAGGATGCCGCGCGGCATCGGCACGAGCAGCGGGGTGAACGAGACGCGCACGTCGTCGTCGGTGAGCAGCCGCAGGTTCTGGGTGATCTCCGGGGTGTGCCGGTGGGTGCCGCCGACGCCGTACGCGCTGGCCGAGCCCATCACCTCGGAGCCCAGCAGGTTGGTCTTCGGGGCCTTGCCGGCTCCGGAGGTGCCGGAGGCGGCCACCACGACGATGCCGGAGACGTCCACGATCCCGGCGGCGACGGCCGGGGCCAGCGCCAGCGTGGAGACGGTCGGGTAGCAGCCGGGCACCGCGATCCGGGTGGCCCCCGCGATCAGCCCACGCTGGCCGGCGAGCTCGGGAAGCCCGTAGGGCCAGGAGCCGGCGTACTCGCCGCCGTAGAAGGTGTCCCAGGCGGACTCGTCGGTGAGCCGGAAGTCGGCCCCGCAGTCGATCACCACGGTGTCGTCGGGCAGCGCCTTGGCGATCACGGCCGACTGGCCGTGCGGCAGGCCGAGGAACACCACGTCGTGGCCCGCGAGCACCTCGACGGTGGTCTCGTCCAGCACCCGGTCGGCGAGCGGCACGAGGTGCGGCTGCAGGCTGCCGAGCAGCTCCCCGGCGTTGGAGCCGGCGGTGATCGCGCCGATCTCGACCTCGGGGTGGGTCAGCAGGAGGCGGAGGACCTCGCCACCGGCGTACCCGCTCGCTCCGGCGACCGCCACTCTGCGCTTCATCATGTGCATGACTATACATTTGACTGCATATGCAGGCAACCCGGGTCGGCTGCGGGCCCGGGCCCAGTCTGTCCGGAAACCGGACCGTGAAACCTCGGGGCGGCGTCGTGAAGCCGCCGTGATGCCGCCGTGAAGCCACCGTGGAAGCCACCGGGCCCCAGAGTCGTCCGCATGGACCAGAACCCGCACTCCGACCTAGCGGTCCGCACCGTCGGCCTGGTGCGTCGCGGCGAGATCTTCGGGGTGCTCGGCCCCAACGGCGCCGGCAAGCCGGCTGCAGGGTCTGCGCTCGCGCCGGGCGCGTCCACCCGCTCGTGGCCCAGGCGGTAGCCGGGCCTCGTCGCGCGCGACGAGGCCCGGCTCGGTGGCCGCGCGGTGCGGGACACCAGGACCTGGAGGCTTGGCCGGGTTCGCCGGGACGTCGCTGCCCCAGAACCCCTCGAGCAGGGTCACCCCCTCGTCGTCCGGCCGCGGCTCCCCCGGCCCGACGCTCAGGCGCGGTGGACGGCTCCGAACTCGCTCACCACCGCCGCCACGGCCCGGTCCCGGGCCTCGGCGGTCTCCGGCTCGGTCAGCGTCCGGTCCGGGGCCCGGAAGCGCAGCGCGAACGCGAGCGACTTGCGGCCCGCGGGGATCGGGGCACCGGTGTACAGGTCGAACACCCGCACCGACTCCAGCAGCTCGCCGGCCGCCTCCCGGATCACCCGGGCGACGGACTCCGCGGGCACGTCGGCGTCGAGCTCGAAGGCCACGTCCTCCTTGGCGACCGGGTAGGTCGAGAACGGCTCGGGCCGCACCACGAGCGGTGCCCGGGCGATCAGGAACTCGAGGTCGACCTCGACGGCGCAGGTGCGCGCCGGGAGCCCGTAGCCCGCGCACACGGCCGGGTGCAGCTCGCCGGCGTGCCCGAACGCCACGCCGTCGACGCGCAGCTCGGCGCAGCGGCCGGGGTGCCAGGGGGCCCGGGTCGCCTGGACGACCTCCACCTCCACGCGCAGCACCCGGGCCACCTCGCGGACCACCTGGACGGCGTCGGCCCAGGTGGCCGGACGCCCGGGGCCCCACCAGCCGGAGGCGTCCCGCTCACCGGCGAGCACGACGCCGAGCGTCAGCGGCTGGTGAGGTACGGCGGCCATCAGCTTGGCGAGGTCGGCCTCGTCGGGGCGCCAGTCGACGCCGAGGATCGGCGCCTTGAGCCGCTCGGGCGTCGGGACGAACACCGGCGCGGTCTCGTAGATCGCGACGGCGGCCAGGCCGCGGCCGACGTTGCGGGCCGCGGTGTCCAGCAGCCCGGGGAGCAGGGTCGTGGTCAGCACCGGCTTCTGCTCGGACAGCGGGTTGGCGATCCGGATCGTGTCGCGCAGCACGTCGTCCTCGGGGAGCCCGAGCCGGTCGAAGTCGCCGGCCCCGACGAACGGCCAGTTCTTGACCTCGACCAGGCCGGCGCCGGCCAGCGCGAAGCCGACCCGGCGGCGCAGCCGCTGCGACCGGGTGAGCCCGCGCCCGGACGGCGCGGACGGCAGCACCGAGGGCACCTCGGTGTAGCCGACGATCCGGGCGACCTCCTCGACGAGGTCGTAGGGATCGGTGACGTCCGGCCGCCAGGTGGGCGGCAGCGCGGTCAGCGTGGTGCCGTCCGTGGTGACCGTGCAGCCGACCGTGCGCAGGTGCGCGACGGTGGTGCCCGCGTCGATGGCCATCCCGGTGATCCGGGCGGGCAGGTCGACCGGTGCGGTGATCGGCCGCGGCTCGGGCGGCGTGCCGGCGTAGGTGACGCCGTCGCTGACGGTGCCGCCGCCGTGCGCGACGAGCAGCTCGGCGACCCGGTCGGCGGCGTACGCCGGGAGCAGCGGGTCGACGCCGCGCTCGAAACGCTTGGACGCCTCGGAGGGCAGCTTGTGCCGGCGGGCGCTGCGGAAGATCGTGGTCGGCTCGAAGTGCGCGGCCTCGATCACCACCGTCGTGGAGGTCTCCGACAGCTCGGTGGTCTGGCCGCCCATCACGCCGGCGATGCCGATCGGGCCGTTGTCGTCGGTGATCAGCAGGTCCTCGGCGGACAGGCTGCGGCGGACGTCGTCGAGCGTGGTGATCTTCTCGCCCTCCCTCGCCCGGCGTACGACGATGGGGCCGGACAGCCGGTCGCCGTCGTAGCCGTGCAGCGGCTGGCCGAGCTCGAGCATCACGTAGTTGGTGACGTCGACGCCCAGGGAGATCGGCCGCATCCCGGCGAGCTGGATCCGCCGGGCGATGTGCCGCGGGGTCGGTGCGGCGGGGTCGAAGCCGGTGACGGTCCGGGTGACGAACACCGGGCAGGCGTCGGGGGCCTCGAGGCGCACCGGGTAGCCGCGGTCGTTCGGCGCCGGCACGTCCCGCTCGGCGGGGTCGTGGAACGGCACGTCGTAGGCGATGGCCGCCTCGCGGGCGATGCCGCGCAGGGACAGGGCGTAGGCCCGGTCGGGGTTGATCTCGAACTCGATCACGTCGTCGCGCAGGCCGAGCAGGTCGACCACGTCGTCGCCGGGCTGCAGCTCGCCGTCGATGCGCGGGTCGAGCACCAGGATGCCGCCGTGGTCCTCGCCGGTGCCGAGCTCCTTGGTGGAGCAGATCATCCCGTCGGAGACGTGCCCGTAGGTCTTGCGGGACGCGATCTGGAAGCCGCCGGGCAGGGTGGCGCCGGGCAGCGAGACGACGACGAGGTCGCCGGGCGCGAAGTTGTGCGCGCCGCAGACGATCCCGTGCACGCCGTGCTCGGGGCCGCAGTCGACCTGGCACCAGTTGATGGTCTTGCCGTTCTTCTGCGGCTCGGGCTCCATCGACAGCACCCGGCCGACGACGAGCGGTCCGACCAGGTCGGAGCCCGGCGACTCGAGCGCCTCGAGCTTGAGGCCGAGCGCGGTCAGCCGGTGGGCCAGGTCCGCGGCGGTGACGTCGTCCGGCAGGTCGACGTACGCACGGATCCAGGACAGCGGGGCCTTCATCAGATCTCCGTTCCGAAGGCGGTGGTGAAGCGGACGTCGCCCTCGACCATGTCGCGCATGTCCGAGACGCCGTGGCGGAACATCAGGGTCCGCTCCAGCCCCATGCCGAAGGCGAAGCCGGTGTAGGTCTCCGCGTCGATGCCGCAGGCGGCCAGCACCCGCGGGTTGACCACGCCGCAGCCGCCCCACTCGATCCAGCCCTCGCCCTTGCAGGTGCGGCAGGTCTCGACCGCCGGCTCGAGGCCGCGGCACACGAAGCAGACCAGGTCGACCTCGGCGGACGGCTCGGTGAACGGGAAGTACGACGGGCGGAAGCGCGTCGTGATGCCGTCGCCGAACATCGACTCCGCGAAGTGGTCGAGGGTGCCCTTGAGGTGCGCCATCGTGATGCCCTTGTCGACGACCAGGCCCTCGACCTGGGAGAACACCGGGGTGTGCGTGGCGTCGAGCTCGTCGGTGCGGAACACCCGGCCGGGGCAGATCACGTAGATCGGGGGCTGCCGCTCCAGCATCGTGCGGGCCTGCACCGGCGAGGTGTGCGTGCGCATCACCAGGCCGCCGTCGGCCGGCTCGAGCCAGAACGTGTCCTGCATGGTCCGGGCCGGGTGGTCGGGACCGAGGTTGAGGGCGTCGAAGTTCAGCCACTCGGCCTCGAGCTCGGGGCCCTCGGCGACCTCCCAGCCCATCGCCACGAAGACGTCGCAGACCAGCTCCTGCAGGGTGGTGAGCGGGTGCCGGGCGCCCTGCGGGGCGCGGTCCCAGGGCAGCGTGACGTCGACCGTCTCCTCGGCCAGCATCCGCTCCTCGGCCTCCGCCTCGAGCACCTGCTGCCGCTGCGCGAGGGCCTGGTTGACCTCGCCGCGGGCCCGGCCGACGCGCATGCCGGCGTCCTTGCGGGCCTGCGGCGGCAGCGCGCCGATCTCCCGGTTGGCGAGCGCGAGCGGCGAGCGGTCGCCCGCGTGCTCGCTGCGCACCCGCTTGAGCTCGTCGAGGCTCGTGGCCGCGGCGATCGCCTCGAGGGCGGCCACCCGCATCGCGTCGACCTCCTCCGCCTTGAGCGGGGTGACCTCGACGGGGTCGTACTCGGAGTTCGGGCCCGACATGTGGTGCCTTCCTGGAAGCGTGCGGTGCGCAGCGCTCAGTCTAGGAACCTGCCCGCGGCGGTCGCGAACGGGTTACTCCGGACGGCTGTCCTCCTCTGGCCAGAGGATCGACACCCGGGCCCCGCCGGCCGGCGAGTCGTCGATCTCGACCGACCCGCCGTGGGCGTTGACCAGGCCGTGGATGATGTACATCCCCAGTCCCGAGCCGCCCCGCGCGCCGTGCTTCCAGAACTTCGTGAACACCCGGCTGCGGATGTCCGGGCTGATGCCCTCGCCCTCGTCGTCGACGTGCAGCAGCACCCCGTCGTACGCCGCCTCGGACCCGATCGCCGAGGCGGTCAGCCGGACCTGGCCCTCGCCGTGCCGGATCGCGTTGTCCACGAGGTTGGTGACGACCTGCGCGAGCTTGTCGGGGTCGGCGCTGACCGTGGGCAGGTCGCCGTCCACGTCGAAGGCGATCTCCCGGCCGGTGCCGGCGCGCACCGAGGCGACCACCCGCTCCACGGCCGCCTGGAAGTCCAGCGGGCGGGGGTAGAGCGAGAGCCGTCCGGTGTCGATGCGGGCCACGTCGAGCAGCTCGGCGATCAGCCGGGTCAGCCGGTCGGCGTCGGCGTTCACCGTCTCCAGCATCATCTTCTTCTGGTCGTCGTTGAGCTTGTCCCACTTGGACAGCAGGGTGGCGACGAAGCCCTTCACGCCGGTCAGCGGGGACCGCAGCTCGTGGGCGACGGTGGCGACCAGGTCCGAGCGCTCCCGGTCGAGCCGCTCCCGCGCCCGGGCCGAGCGCACCGACACCGCGACCTGCCGCACCGGGGCCCCGGGCGCGTCGCGCACCATCCGGGCGGTGACCAGCAGCTCGGTGCCGTCGGAGAGGTACCACGCCTGCTCGGTGAGCTGGCTGCGCGTGGAGAGGCCGGCGTAGGGCTCGAGGCAGCCGAACCAGCTGTTGCCGGCCCGGTCCTGGAGCAGCACCACGTCGGAGAGGTGCTTGCCGACCGCGTCGCCGAGGCGGAGCAGCCGGCAGGCAGCGTCGTTGACCACGGTGACGATGCCGTCGCGGTCCGCGACGACGACGCCGTCGGGCAGCGTGTCCAGCAGTCCCTGGTCCGCGTTCATGGGGTCAGGTTAGTCGCTTGCGGGCCCTTCGAGAGATCTGTCCGCGGCGTGCCCGTCACCGGTTCGGCCGGCGCTGCGCCCGGGCCGAGTAGTACAGGCAGACCGCGGCAGCGGTGGCCAGGTTGAGGCTCTCGGCGCGGCCGTGGATCGGGATCCGGACCCGGTGGTCGGCGAGGGCGGCGGTCTCGTCGGGCAGCCCCCACGCCTCGTTGCCGAACAGCCAGGCCGTCGGCCCGGCGAGCAGGCCGTCGTCCTGGGCGTCGTCGAGGTCGAGCTCGCCGGCCCCGTCCGCGGCGAGCACGGTGACCCCGGCGGCGCGCAGCGCGGCCACCACGTCCGTCGTACCGGGCTCGAGGCTGAGCGGCAGGTGGAACAGCGAGCCGACCGAGGCCCGCACGGCCTTGCCGTTGTAGGGGTCCACCGAGCTGCCGGTGAGCACCACTCCCCCGGCGCCCGCGGCGTCGGCGCACCGGATCACGGTGCCGGCGTTGCCGGGGTCGCGCACGTCGGCGCAGACCGCGAGCAGCCGCGGCGCCCGGGCGAGCACGTCGACGAACGGCTCGTCGAGGAACCGGCACACGGCGACCACGCCCTGCGGGGAGACCGTCTCGGTCAGCGAGGCCAGCGCCGCGTCGTCGACGGGCTGCCAGGGGACCCCCGCGGCCTCGGCGGCGTCGCGCAGGTCGGCGTGCCCGGCAGCCGCGGCCGGGGAGGCGAACACCTCGCGCACGCAGCCGGGGACGGTGAACGCCTCGCGCACCGCCTGCGGGCCCTCGGCCAGGAACAGCCGGTGCTCGGCCCGGGAGACACGTCTGGCGAGCCTCCGTGCCGTCTTCACGCGGCCGCTCCTCGGCGAGAGGAGGGGCGTGTCAGCAGGGAGGCTCGCCATCGACGTGTCCGAACGAGTGCGGCCTGACGTCAGGCCGACGCCTCGACCTGGGGGGGCGTTGACGTCCTCGGGGAGGGCGGCCTTCGCGGTCTCGACGAGCACGACGAACGCCGGCAGGTCGTTGACGGCCAGGTCGGCCAGGATCTTGCGGTCCACCTCGACGCCCGCGAGCTTGAGGCCCTGGATCAGACGGTTGTAGGTGAGGCCGTTCGCGCGGGAGGCAGCGTTGATGCGCTGGATCCACAGCTTGCGGAAGTCACCCTTCTTCGTCTTGCGGTCCCGGTAGCTGTAGACCAGCGAGTGGGTGACCTGCTCCTTGGCCTTGCGGTAGAGACGCGAGCGCTGTCCGCGGTAGCCGGATGCGCGCTCGAGGGTTACCCGGCGCTTCTTGTGGGCGTTGACGGCCCTCTTGACGCGTGCCACTTGTTACTCCTTGTACTTCGAAAAGGTGGTCACGGCTGCGTGACCACCCGGGGGGACCTGGGGCGGAACGGCGCAGGGATCAGCGACCGAGAAGCTTCTTGACCTTGGCCGTGTCGGCCTTGGCCACCTCGGTGGTGCCGCTCATGCGGCGGGTCACCTTGGACGCCTTGTGCTCCAGGTTGTGGCGCAGACCGGCCTTCTGGCGCAGGATCTTGCCCGAGCCCGTGACCCGGAACCGCTTGCTGGCGCCCGAGTGCGTCTTGTTCTTCGGCATGAGTTCGTCCTTCTTCGTCAGTGGATCTGGGTGGTCGGCCCGGCCCGAGCGGCTGCTCTGGTCGGGCCGGCACGTCACATGTCGGGGTCGATGTTCTCCGAGCGACGCCGCGGCTTCTTGTCCTCCGGGGCGGTCGGCGCGGTGGCCGTGCGCTCGGCGTGCTCCGCCTCGCGCTCGGCGAGCTTCTCGGCGGCCCGCTCGGCCTTCGCGGCCTGGACCTCGATCTTGGCCTCGGCCTTCTTCTTGTGCGGCCCGAGCACCATGACCATGTTCCGGCCGTCCTGCTTCGGCGAGGACTCGATGAAGCCCAGCTCGGTCACGTCCTCGGCCAGGCGCTGCAGCAGCCGGAACCCGAGCTCGGGACGGTGCTGCTCACGACCGCGGAACATGATCGTGATCTTCACCTTGTCGCCCGCCTTCAGGAACCGGACGACGTGACCCTTCTTGGTCTCGTAGTCGTGCGCGTCGATCTTCGGACGAAGCTTCATCTCCTTGATGATGACGTTCGTCTGGTTCCGACGTGCCTCACGAGCCTTCTGGGCGTTCTCGTACTTGAACTTGCCGTAGTCCATGAGCTTGCAGACCGGCGGTCGCGCCGTGGGCGCCACCTCGACGAGGTCGAGGTCGGCCTCCTGCGCGAGTCGCAGGGCGTCGTCGATGCGGACGATGCCGACGGTCTCGCCGTTCGGGCCAACGAGCCGGACTTCGGGAACCCGAATCCGGTCGTTGATGCGCAGCTCCGTGCTGATGTGTCCTCCAGGGGTCGTCTGTGGTCGATCTGCGCCGGGGGGTCCCGGCTGTGACCTGCGACGGAGGCATGAAAAAAGGCTCCCGCCGTGCCAAGCGGAAGCCAGTCAACGGTGGGCACGACGTACGGTGCACACCTCTCGGGGGCACGGGTTCTGGTGAACCTGTCCTCCGGGACCGGACCCGACGACCTGGTGGAGCAGCGGTCGTGCGGGTGGGAGACGGATCTCCGCTTGTCAGATCTCGCTGGTGCAACCACCCACGAGCCCCGGATATTTCCGTCCCGGGGGCACCCAGGTGATCGACCCAACAGATCGGTCCCGAGCAGGCTACCGTGCCGCCCCCCGTCTCGGGAAATCCCGGACGGGTGCGACGCTGGTGCCCATGACGCACGCCTCCCCCGAGCCCGAGTCCGCCCGCGACATCGCCGAGGTGCCGGCCCTCGAGATCGTCTCGACCGCCGCCCTGCACCTGATGAGCGCCGCGGCGGTCAACCTCGGCCTCGCCGAGGACCTGCCCGAGCACCGCGACCTCGACGAGGCGCGCACCCTGATCGAGGCGCTGGCCGGCCTGGTCGTGGCCGGCGCGCCCCGGATGGGCCACCACCACGCCGCGCCGCTGCGCGACGGGCTGCGCAGCCTGCAGCTGGCGTTCCGGGAGGCCTCCGACGTGCCGGACGCCCCCGGCGAGGGCCCCGGCGAGAAGCTCACGGGCCCGGTGTCACCCACCCGTAGCGGCCGCTGACCTCCACCAGCGTGTGACCGCCGGCCAGCTCGCGCAGGTCGTCGGTCTCGACCACGAACAGCACCGGCCCGGCGACGTCGACCAGCATCGCCTGCGCCCCGTCCTGCACGGCGGCCGCGGCGGCGGTGCGCAGCGGCACCGGCACCGGCCGCGCCTCGGGGTTCCACCGGTGCAGCGCCGCGGTGGAGGTGAACGCCAGCAGCGCGCTGCGCCCGTCCCGCCCGGTCATCAGCACGGTCGCCATGTCCGAGGTCTTGTCGTGCGCCAGGCCCCGCTCGTCGTGCTCCACCTCGCCGAGCACCGCGACGACCGGGACCAGCAGCCGGGCCTGCTGCAGCACGGCGAGCGTGGCGTCGTGGAGGCGGTCCGGGTCGGCGTCGTACGCCTGCAGCGCGGCGGTGACCTCCGCGGACGCCTCGCCACCGTCGTCGGGGAAACCGGGGTCGGGGATCGAGCGCATCGAGCCATCATGACCTGCCCGCTGCCCCGTAGGCTGGTCGGGTGGACAGCATCGACTCCTCGACGTGGCAGGCGGTCGGCGTCACGCTCAGCGTGGTCGGCCTGGTGCTCAGCGCGCTGCTCTGGAAGCGACGCGGCGCGGCGGCCGGCCTGCGCGCGGTCGCCTGGTCCCTGCTGCCCGCGGCGCTCGGGCTGACCGGGACGCTGCGGCTGGTCTGGCAGGTCGGCGACCTCGTCGTGACCTGGGCGACCCGGCTGGTGTTCAGCCCGGTGGTCTGGGCCGGGATCGTGCTCGCCGGTGTGTCGGTGGTGCTCTTCGGGGTCAGTGCCGCGATGCGGGCCCGGGGCGTCGGCGGGTCCACCAGGGCCGCCGGGTCCACCGCGGCCGCCGGGCCGGCGAAGGGCGTGGGCGGCGCCGGGGGCGAGGCCGCGCTGCCGACGAAACGGTCGTCGCGCAAGGCCGGGCCGGCCGTCGGCGACGAGGACATGGACGACATCGAGGCCATCCTCCGCAAGCACGGCATCCAGTGAGCCACCCGGCATGAGGCGCAACGACCTCGCCGCGCAGGTCGCGCGGCACCGGCTGCACGCCCGGCTGAACGGCGCGGTCGCCGGGCTCCCCGAGCAGCCCCCCGCCCCGACGTACGTCGTGGACCTCGATCCGTTCGACTCCAACGCCGCCGACCTCGCACGCCGCGCCGCGGGCAAGCCGGTCCGGGTCGCCACCAAGTCGCTGCGGGTGCCGGCGCTGGTCTCCCGGGCCATGGCCGCCCCCGGCTTCTCCGGGCTGCTCGCCTACTCGCTGCGCGAGGCGCTGTGGCTCTGCGAGCAGGGGATCTCTGACGACGTCGTGATGGGCTACCCGTCCGTCGACCTCCCCGCGCTGGCCCGGCTGACCGCCTCCGAGCCGGCGCTCGCGGGCGTCACGCTGATGGTCGACGACGTCCGGCAGCTCGACCTGGTCGACTCGGTGCGGGCATCCGGCGCCCCGGTGCGGGTGGCGGTCGACGTGGACGCCGGGCTGCGGCTCGGGCCGGCGCACGTGGGACCCCGGCGCTCCCCGCTGTTCGACACCGCGGACGTGGTCGCGCTGGCCGAGGAGATCGGCCGCCGCGACGGGTTCCGGATGGTCGGGGTGATGACCTACGAGGGCCAGGTCGCCGGCGTCCCCGACGAGGTGCCCCGGCACCGGCTCCGCTCCGCGGCGGTGCGCTCGCTGAAGAGCCGGTCGGTGGCCCAGCTGGAGGACCGGCGGGCAGGCATCGCCTCGGCCCTGCACGAGGTCGTCGAGCTGGAGTTCTGGAACGCCGGCGGCTCCGGCTCGGTGGAGACCTCGGTCGCCGACCCGGCCGTGACCGAGGTGACCGCCGGGTCCGGGCTGCTGGTCCCCGGCCTGTTCGACCACTACCGGTCCTTCTCGCCGCTGCCCGCCGCCTACTTCGGGCTGCGGGTGGTGCGGCGCCCCTCGGCGACCGTCGCGACCGTGGCCGGCGGCGGCCTGGTCGCCTCCGGGCCCACCGGCACGGACCGCTCCCCGTCCCCTGGGCGCCGCCCGGGCTGCACCTGACCGCCCTCGAGGGCGCCGGCGAGGTGCAGACCCCGCTCACCGGCCCGGGCGCGTCCGCGCTGCTCGTCGGCGAGCTCGTGTGGTTCCGGCACGCCAAGTCCGGCGAGGTCGCCGAGCACGTCCTCGAGGCGCACCTGCTGCAGGGCAGCGCGATCGTGGACACCGTGCCGACCTACCGCGGCGCCGGGCACGCCTGGTGAGCTGCGAGGCCGCGGCCGCCGCGGTGGTGGCGGCCGTGCTGGCCGCGCCCGCCACGCTGGGCGCCGGCCGTCTGGTGTGCGTGGACGGCCCGTCCGGGGCGGGCAAGACGACCCTGGCCGCCGCGCTCGACCGGGGCTTCCGCGACGCGCTGCGTCCCGGCGGGCGCTCGCAGGTGCTGCACCTGGACAACGTGTACGAGGGCTGGGACGGTCTCGCCGCCGGGATGGCCACCGTCGCCGCCTCGGTCGTGGCGCCGCTACGGGCCGGGGCGCCGGGTCGCTACCGCCGGTTCGACTGGCACGCGATGGCCTGGGCCGAGGAGCGCACCCTCCCGCCGTGCGACGTGCTGGTGCTCGAGGGCGTCGGCGCCTGGTCGTCGGCGATCCGCGACGCCGTCACCTGCCTGGTGTGGGTCGAGACGCCCCCCGCGCTGCGCCTGGAGCGGGGGGTGGCCCGCGACGGGGAGGCGCTGCGGCCCCGGCTGCTGGCCTGGCGGGCGCAGGAGGAGGCGATGTACGCCGCCGAGCGGACCCGGGAGCACGCCGACGTCGTCGTCGACGGTCAGACCGGCACGGTCAGGAAGTAGTTCGTCCAGCGGGACTCCACCTCGAACCCGCAGCGCCGGTAGACGCCGAGCGCCCCGGTCGGGTTCTCGGAGTCCACGTCGAGCGACGCCTCGTCGTACCCGGCCGCGGCGTACGTCGCCAGGCAGTGCCCCAGCATCGCGCCGGCGAGGCCCCGGCCCCGGTGCCCGGGGAGCACGCCGACCTTGCCGACGTAGGCCTCGCGCCGTCCGGTGGCGGCGGCGTAGGCGTCGAACTCGTGGGTGGTGACGTAGCCGACGACCTCCTGCGAGCCGCTCGGCACCACCACGACGCTGTCCGCGGGCCGGAACGTGTGGCTGCCGGTGACCCACTGCTTCCAGGTGGTCTCGGTCCACGGCGTGAAGTTCGGGTGCGAGCCGTCGAAAGCCGCGTTGTGCGCGGCCAGCACCGCGAGGCCCATCGACTCGTCGTAGGGCCGGACCTCGTAGCCGTCGGCGACCGGCTGCGGCGCCGGCAGGCCGGTCAGCGCCGTGCGCATCACGAAGTTCCAGCGCTCGCCGCGCATCCCGTGCCCGGTGAGCAGCGCCTCCTGCTCGGCGTTGCTCGACAGGCCGGTGGTGGTCAGCCGGGCCGGCAGGCCGGGGCCGCGCTCGGCGGCGGCCGCGGTGCCGCGCGCGACCATCGCCGCGGCCAGCGCGGTGCCGATGCCCTCCCCGCGCCGCTCCGGCAGCACCGCGCCCTCCACGTGCACCTTGTAGGCGCCCTCGGCCTCCCCGCGCGGCAGCACCGAGAAGTAGCCGACGAGCCGCTGCCCGTCGTACGCCCCGACGAAGTCCGTGCCGACGGTGACCTCGGGGTTGTCCATCTCCTCGGCGAGGTCGGTCTCCCCGTAGTGCTCGCCGGTGTGCTCGACGGCCTCGATCGCGGCCAGGAGCGCTGCCCAGGCAGGGATGTCGGCGCGAGTCAGCGGGCGCAGCACGAGGTCCATCGGGCGAGCGTAGAGCTCGTCCGACGGACCTCGCACCGGGTTTTCTAGAGGTACGTCGACCACGGTCCCCGGATCGCGAACGAGTGCCCGGGCTCCTGGATGTTGCCGAACAGGATCAGCCCGTCCGGGGAGAAGCAGGGGCCGGTCATCTCGCTGTAGACGTTGCCGCCGGCCGCGCTCTTCTCGAGCACCAGCAGGTTGCGGGCGATCGCCTGCGCGCCGGTCTCCTCGCTCCAGGAGAGCAGGTGGTTGGCGGTGTTGCCGTCCTCGCTGAGCACCAGGCTGCCGTAGGGCGACACGTGGCACCCGTCGGGACCGTCGAAGGCCAGGTCGAGGCTGCGCCCGAGGCCGGCCTCCCAGCCGGGGGTCTCGGCGTGCAGCCGCTCGTTGTAGGGGAAGTACGCCTTCAGGGTCAGCGTCCGGTCCTCGTAGCGGTAGTACCAGAGCTGCCCGTCGTGCCGGGTGGCGTCGGCCGGCAGGTCGCTGGCGCCGAAGGCGAAGCTGGCCACGAAGTAGGCGCCGTGCCGGTCGCCCCAGGCGCCCTCGAGCTTCTTGGAGCGGGTCACCTCGCCGTCCGCGAACTGCTTGCGGATCGAGGTGGTCGTGGCCTGCCGGTCGGGCACCTTCTTCCAGGTGGTCCGGAACGGGTGGCCGATCTGCGCGGAGGTGACGTAGGCGAGGTCGGGCAGCACGCTGCCGTCGCGGTCCAGCAGCGCGAGGGCCTCGAGCGTGCCGTCGTCCGCGCCCAGCGCCTCCGCGATCCGGGGCCGCAGCCGGTGGCCGGTCGGGGCGGTCCACCGGTAGAACAGCCCGTTCGGGCCGCCGGCGTCCTCGGTGAGGTAGGCCCGGGTGCGGCTCGGCTCGATGACCACCGCCTCGTGGGCGAAGCGGCCCCAGGCCTTGATCGGCAGCGGGACCTGCCGGTCGGGCTGGTCGGCGAAGACCTCGAAGACGTACCCGTGGTCCTTCAGCAGCCCGCCGGTGCCGGCCCGGGCCTCGGTCTCCTCGCAGGTCAGCCAGGAGCCCCAGGGCGTCGGGCCACCGGCGCAGTTGCTGATCGTGCCGGACAGCCCCACCCACTCGGAGCGGCGCTTCCCGGTGCGGCTCACGTCGATGACCGTGCAGCCGCCGCCGAGCACGCCCGCGTCGTACGTCGTGCCCTCGACCAGCGGCACGGGGTACGTCGCGCCCGGGCCGGCCTCGTGGTTCTGCACCATCCGGTAGCCGTTGCCGGACGCCACGACCAGGGTGCCGTCGGGACGTTCGGGGGTCTTGCCGACGACCGTGCCCGAGCCGTCGTGCACCTCGGTCTGTCCGGACACCGCGACGGCCTCGTAGCTGAAGCCCTCCGGGAGCGCGAGCAGGTCGCCCGGCTTCGACTGCAGGGGGCCGAAGAGCCTCCCGGAGCCCTTCCCGGGGCTCCGGGAGGCCTGCGCGGCGTCGGCGAGGGCGGGTGAGCCGAGACCGAACGACGCGACCAGCGCGCCGGCGCTCGCGGCGCCGCCCCGGTTGAGGAGCTGACGACGGTTGAGGGACATGGGTTCTCCGTTCGAGGGGGGGCGGGTGGTTCCACCGTTTCGACCGGACTCTGTCGATGCGTGGTGAACCGCCGATGAACGGTGCCGGACGGCCGCGAGAAGAACGCGCCGCGGTCTGGCAGGGTGGTGCCCATGGTGGCGCCGAGCGGGGAGCAGTTCGAGATCAGCGGGGGCGGCTACCGGGCCGTCGTGACCGAGTGCGGCGCCGGGCTGCGGGTGCTCGAGCACGAGGGGCGACCCCTGGTGCTGGGGTACCCCGAGGACGCGCAGGCCACCTCGGGCCGCGGGCAGCTGCTCGTGCCGTGGCCGAACCGGATCCGGGACGGCGCCTACACCTTCGAGGGCCGCGACCTGCAGCTGCCGCTGACCGAGGCGTCTCGCGGGCACGCCAGCCACGGCCTGGTGCGCTGGGTGCCCTGGACCGTGGAGGAGATGACCGCCCACTCGGTGTCGCTGGTCTGCCGGCTGATGAGCCAGCCGGGCTACCCGTGGACGGTCGACCTGCACGCGCTCTACGACCTGTCCGCCGACGGGCTGACGGTGACGGTCACCGCCACCAACGTGAGCAGCAGCCCGGCGCCGTACGCCGTGGGCGCGCACCCGTACCTCACCGCCGGCCCGGGACCCGTGGACCGCTGGGAGCTCACGCTGCCGGCCGCCACGCGGCTGCTCGTCGACGACCGGCTGATCCCCACCGGCCGCGAGGACGTCCGCGACACCGAGCTGGACTTCCGGATGGCCCGGCCGATCCGCTCGACCAGCCTGGACACGGCGTTCACCGACCTGGACCGCGACGCGGACGGCCGGGTCGAGGTGCTGCTCCGCGACCCCGCCTCCGACCAGGGCGTGGCGCTGTGGATGGACGGCAGCCACTCCTACGTGCAGGTGTTCACCGGTGACGCCCTGCCGGCCCACGCCCGCGAGTCGCTGGCCGTCGAGCCGATGACCGCGCCGCCGAACGCGTTCGGATCCGGCGAGGGCCTCGTGGTGCTGGCGCCGGCCGGTTCCGACGGCGACGAGCACTCCGTCTCCTGGGGCATCCACGCCCGCTGACCCGGCGCGTCCGGCGGCCCTGAACCGCTGCCGAAGGCCAGGGCCGCGAACCGCTCGCCGATGCGGCGGTGGGTCGCGGCGTCCGGGTGCAGCTGGTCGGGCAGCGGCAGCTCGGCGAGGTCCGGCTCGCCGTACAGCTCCCGGCCGTCGAGGTAGTGCAGGTGCGGGTCGTCCTGGGCCCGCGCCGCGGTGATCCGGGCCAGCTCGTCGCGGATGGTCCGCAGGGTCAGCCGGGTGCGGTCCGCGGGGTCCCCGGTGGCCACGAAGCTCAGCCGTCCCTCGGCGAGACGTGCGAGGTCCGGCCCGGCCGGCCCGGGGGTGTCCTCGTGGATCGGGCAGAGCAGCGGGGAGACCACCAGCAGCGGCGTGCTCGGGTGCCCCTCGCGGATCGTGTCGAGGAAGCCGTGCACCGCCGGACCGAAGGCACGCAGCCGCATCAGGTCGGTGTTGACCAGGTTGATGCCGATCTTGACGCTGATCACGTCCGCGGGGGCGTCCCGCAGCGTCCGCGCGGTGAACGGGTCCAGCAGCGCGCTGCCCCCGAACCCCAGGTTCACCAGCTCCACGCCGCCGAGCGCCGCGGCCAGCGCCGGCCAGGTGGTGGACGGGCTCTCGGCGTCCGAGCCGTGGCTGATCGAGCTGCCGTGGTGCAGCCACACCCGGCGCCCGTCGCGGGGCAGCGGCGCCGTCGGCGCGTCGGTCCGCAGCGCCACCAGCTCGGTGATCTCGTTGTGCGGCAGCCAGATCTCCACGTCCTTGCCGCCGGCGGGCAGGCCGGTGAACCGCACGGTGCCGACGGGACCCGGCCGGGTCTCCACCGACCCCGTGGTCAGGTCCATCAGCCGCACGTTGCCGCCGGGGGCGCTGGACCGGTCGGTCAGCCGGCCGTCGACGACCAGGTCGTAGATCCCGTCCGGACGCGGCGGGGCGCCGGCGTAGGCGTTCCTGGTCCGGACCACGTCCAGCTCGATGGCGGTGGCCACCGTGCGGAAGGCGAGCCGTACGCCGGAGGGCTGCGCCTCGGCCATCGTGAGCTGGTCGTCGGGGACCTGTGCGCGCGCCCAGGCGGGCAGCCGGTGCGGCAGCACCCCCTGCGCCGTGCGCTCCAGCTCGACCGCGCCCCGGACGACCTCGGTGGTGATCGGGGTCGCCGACCAGCCACCGGTCCCCGTGCCCTGGTCTCCGTCGGGTACGTCGCTGCGCTCGAGGTCCATGCGCGCCAGTCTGCCAACCCCGCCCCCCGCGCCCGCGCGGCCCCGAGAAACCGGGCTATCCGCCGGCGCGGCGCGACATCCGAGGACGTACGTCGCTTGGGCGCATCGTCCGCGTTTCCCTAGTGCGGCATGGTCATAGAGAGGGGCACCCGATGGTCCGAACGTGCTGGTCACACAGCGCCGGAACGAACGTAACTTCGAACGGGTTGGTCCATTCCCGGCCCCCGAAGGACTGCCACCTAGTGATGACTCTTCCCAGCTTCTCCCTGCCCAGCCCGCTTCGACTGTTCTCGCAGGACACCGCACGGCGCAACGCGGCCCGCGCGATCAGCGTCGTCGCGGAGCGACGGTCCGAGCGCGACGAGGTGGAGCGCTTCCTGGCCCACCTCGACGCCCACCGGCACCGCCGCGTGGGCTAGACGCGCCTGGGCGGACCGCCGGCGAACGGGGTGAGGTGATGGCGGAGCTGGTCGACAGGCTGGCGCAGGTCGGTCGCTTCACCGCCGTACCGGCCTGGCAGCGGTTCGCGTACTGGTGCGCCGCGCTGCTGGTCCTGAGCGGCCTGTTCCACGTCGGCGTGTACCTCGCGGACGGCGGACCCTGGGAGGGCCCGCTGTCGTGGCGCAAGCCGATCGTGTTCGGCCTCTCCTTCGGCCTCACCGTGGCCACGCTCGCGTGGGTGCTCGGCTTCGTGCACCCGCGCCGGGCGGTCGCCTGGGTCCTGGTCGCCGTCCTGGCGGTCGCGTCGGTCGGCGAGGTCGCGCTGATCTCCCTGCAGACCTGGCGGGGCGTGCCCTCGCACTTCAACGAGAGCACGCCGTTCGACGAGACGGTGTTCTCGCTGATGGGCCTGCTGGTCACCGTCCTGGTCGTCGTGACGGTCCTCGTCACGCTCTGGTCGTTCTTCGCCATTGACGCCCCGGCCAGCCTGGCGCTCGCGATCCGTGCAGGGCTGGTGCTGATGCTCGTCGGCCAGGCGGTCGGGGTGCAGATGATCGTCGAGGGCGGCAACACGTTCGGCGCGGCCGGTGCCCTCAAGGTCCCGCACGCGTTGACCCTGCACGCCGTGCAGGTGCTGCCGGCGCTGGCCCTGCTGCTCCTGGCGTCCGACTGGCCCGAGCGCCAGCGGGTCCGGGTCGTGGGGCTCGGCATCGGCGGGTACGCCGTGCTGATCGTCGCCGCGCTGGCGCAGACCTACGCCGGACGGGCGCCGCTCGACCTGGGACCCGGGGTGAGCCTGCTGGCGCTCGCCGGCGTGGCCCTCCTCGCGGCGAGCTGGCTGGTCGCCGTCCGCCGGCTCACCACGTCGCTGCACCGGTCCCCCGACCCGTCCCACGGGACGTAGTCGCAAGGACCGGCGCAGCCGTCGCGTCAGGCGGCCTCGGCGGCCTCGGGGACCTCGGTGCGGGCGTCGGACCGGGACCCGGTCCGTGGGGTCCGCCGCACGCGGACGGTCCCCAGCACGGCGACCGCGAGGGCGGTCAGCGCGAAGAGCGACGAGGTCAGGAACGCGTGGTCCGCGCCCGGGAGGAACCGGCCGGGCACCGCGCCGGCGGCGTACACCGACACGATGACGGCCAGGCCGATCGCGCCGCCGAGCTGCTGGAAGGTCTGCAGCAGGCCGGACGCGGAGCCGGCGTGCTCCGGCGCGACGCCGGACAGCACGGCCGAGGTGGCCGGCATGAACACCAGGCCCGCGGAGAGCCCGTTGAGCAGCATCGGGCCGAAGGCACCGCTGAGGTAGGTGTCCCCCGCCGAGACCTGGCTCAGCCACGCGAAGCTCGCGGCCAGCCCGATCGTGCCGGTCACGAACATCGGGGTCCGGCCCCACCGGGCGAGCAGCCGCGGCGTGACCCGGGACATCGCGAAGATCCCGAGGGTCAGCGGCAGGAACGCCAGGCCCGTGGTGAGCGGGCCGAAGCCGAGCTCGCCCTCGAGGTACTGCACGGCGAGGAAGAACATCGACATCTGGCCGCCCACGACCAGGGCGATGATCGCCAGGCCGCTGAGCCGGCGGCGGCTGCGCAGCAGCACGGGCTGGATCATCGGGTGCGAGACGCGGGTCTCGGTGACGGCCAGCACCACCAGCAGCAGGGCGCCGAGCGCGAGGCCCCCGACGGTGCGGGCCGAGGCCCAGCCCTGCTCGGGCGCACCGATCAGGGCCCACACGATGGAGACGGCACCGAGCGTGGCGGACAGCGCACCGACCACGTCGAACCGGCCCGGCCGCAGCGGGGTCTCGTCGAGCACCCGGCGGGTCAGCGCGAGGACCGCGAGCCCGATCGGGATGTTGATGAACAGCGTCCAGCGCCAGGAGCCGAGGTCGGTCACGGCGCCACCGAGCAGCAGGCCGAGGGACATGCCGCCCGAGGACACGGCGCCGAACAGCGCGAGCGCGCGGTTGCGGGCCGCCTCGTCGGGCGCGCTCGTGGTGAGCAGGGCGAGCACGCCGGGGGCGGCCAGGGCGGCGCCGATGCCCTGGGCGCCACGGGCCGCCACCAGCCACTCCGGCGTCTGGGCCAGGCCGCCGGCCAGGGAGGCCAGCGTGAACACCGCCAGGCCGATCTCGAAGGTGCGGCGGCGGCCGAAGACGTCGCCGAGACGGCCGCCGAGGAGCAGCAGCCCGCCGAAGGCGAGCGTGTAGGCGTTGAGCACCCAGGACAGCCCGGCGGGGCCGAAGTCGAGGGCGTCGTCGATGTGCGGCAGCGCGACGTTCACCACGGTCGCGTCGAGGATCAGCATCAGCTGGGCCACGAGCACGATCGCGATGCCGGCGGCGGCGCGCCCGGCATTCGACGGGAGGTCGGCCGGCAACGGGCGCTGCGGGGTGAGGGTGTGGGACATGAGGGGGAAGTCCTGTTCTGGCCGAGCGGGCCGACGTAGACTAATATGGAGAGTGACTCCGGTTCGTGGTCCACGATACGGAGACTGTCTCCGTTTATCAAGTGCCGATCGCCGCCCGTCCTGAGAGGTGCCCATGCGTGCCGACGCGCAACGCAACCGCGACCGCATCGTCGAGGTCGCCCGCGAGGTCTTCCGCGAGCAGGGGTACGACGCCTCCCTCGACGAGGTGGCCAAGCGTGCGGGTGTCGGCGCGGGCACTCTCTACCGGCACTTCCCGGCGCGCGAGAACCTCCTGGACGCGATCATGCAGAGCTGGGTGGACCGGGTCGACGAGGCCGTCGCCAAGACGCTGGCCCACGAGGGACCCCCGCGCGAGCTGCTCCTGCGGTGGTTCGCCGCGTACGTCGAGCTGATCAGCCTGCACAAGGGCGGCCCGGCCAAGATCACCTCGGCGCTGGGCGACCCGGCCTCGCCGATCGTGCACAAGTGCCAGGTGCTGACCGCGGCCAGCGACCGCGTGGTGGCGCGGCTGCGCGACGAGCACGCCCTGCGCCCGGACGTGGACACCGTGCAGATCTGCCGGCTCGTCGGCGGGGTCGCGGCGGTCGCCGACCAGGGTGGCCTCGACGAGAGCGCCGTCCGCCCGCTGCTCGAGGTCGTGGCCGACGGGCTCCTGACGTCCTAGTCCCTCAGCCGGCGGGCGGCAGGTAGCCGGTGGGCGCGTCGCCGAGGTCGACGATCGCCGCGACCGGGCCTCCCCCGTCGGGGCCCTGGTGGGCCGCCGAGACCGACACGAAGGCCGCCGGGTCACCGGTGACCGTCGCGGTCACGCCGCCGACCGCGGACTTGATCTGCCGGTGCCAGTGCACGTCGGAGTCGTCGAGCATCGCGTTGCGCCGGCCGTGGACCTGGCCGTCCTGGCTGACCTCGCACTTGAGGAACACGTTGACCAGCCGGCCCTGCAGGTCCGAGGAGCGCGGGCGGTCCGGCAGCTCGAGCCCCGCGTCGGCGATCGCCTCCCAGATGCCGTCCGCGTCCAGGGCGTCGCGCATCACCGAGTGCCCGATCCGGTAGCGGCCGCCGATCCCCCGGGCGTTGCCGACCACCACGACCTGCGCCTGGTCGAGCTCGACGCCGCTCGAGCAGGACGCCACCGAGCTGAACAGCGACCGGTCGTGCATCACGTCCGCGTCCGTGGGCATCTCGATCTCGCCGAGCGCGACCGCGACGCCGAGCGCCGTGCACCCGTTGGACAGGTCCATCGACTCGTGGGTGTGCTCGGTCCACACCGTCTTGCCGCGGCTCTTCGCGTCCCGGATCGTGTGGATGGTGAGCAGCGGGGTCTTGGTCTGGACGTAGTGCACGTCGGCGACGTCGGTGATCCCGGCCCGCTCCATCGCGGTCCGGACCGCGTCGGCGACCTTGGAGACCATCGCGACCCGGCCGATGTCCTCGGGCAGCAGCACCTCGCTCATCGCGAAGCCCACCGTGAGCCGCGGCTCGTCGGTCTGCTCGACGGCATCGGCGGGCACGGTCGCGAAGATCGTCGCGTGCGGGCTGAGCACCCCGTCGGTGCCGCCGGACCAGACGATCGGCACCTGCTTGACGTCCTCGGCGCTGCGGGTCCCCTTGGTCACCAGCACCTCGCGGAACGCCCGGTCGGCGATGATCCGGGTGTAGTCGTTGACGCCGCCGTTCCCCTCGGTCTTGCCGATCACGGCCACCACCCGGTCGGCCTCCAGCACCCCGTCGTCGATCAGGTCGGCGAGGCCGCTCGCGTCGGAGACGGTCAGGATCGGGACCTTGCGTACTTCGATGGGCTCGGGCATCTGGCTCTCCTTCTAGGTGGGTACGACGACGGTGCCGGTCTCGCCGGCGACGGCGTCGAGGATGCGGTCCAGCGTGGTGATGACGGCGCGGGTGCCGCCCTGCTCGACGAAGCGGCAGACCGCCTCGACCTTGGGGCCCATGGACCCGCCGGCGAAGTGCCCCTCGGCGGCCAGCGCCCGCAGCCGGTGCACGGCGACGCGTCCGACCGGCTCCGCCTCGGGCGTGCCGAACCGCAGCACGGCGTGCGGCACGTCGGTCGCGACGACGAGCACGTCGACGTCCAGGGAGCGGGCGAGCAGCGCGGCCCCCAGGTCCTTGTCGATGACCGCCTCGACGCCGCGCAACCCGGACCCCTCACGGACCACCGGGATCCCACCGCCGCCGTTGGCGACCACGACGAACCCGGCCTCGACCAGCGCGTGCACCGCAGCGGCGTCCAGGATCTCGCGGGGCTCGGGCGAGGCGACGACCCGCCGCCAGCCCCGCTCGCCCCGGTCCTCCCAGGTCTCGCCGTGCTCGACCAGCACGGCGGCCTCGTCGGCGGGGAGGTAGCGCCCAATCGGCTTGCTGGGCCGGCGGAAGCCCGGGTCGTCCGGGTCGACGAGCGTCCGGGTGACGAGTGCCGCGCTCGGCCGCCGTACGCCCCGCTCGCGCAGCGCGTCGTCGAGGGCGTTCATCAGCACGAAGCCCAGCGTGGCCTGCGTCTGCGCGCCGCACCAGTCCAGCGGCACCGGGGGTACGACGGACGCGGCGATCTCGTTCTTCACCAGCAGGTTGCCGACCTGCGGGCCGTTGCCGTGGGTGACGACCACGTCGATGTCGCTGGCGACGAGCTCGGCCACGCTGCGCATGGCGACCTGGGCGGCGGCGATCTGCTCCTCGGGGCGTGCCCCGCCGTCGGGTCCGGTCATCGCGTTGCCGCCGAGGGCGAGCAGGACCCTCATCGTCCACCTGCCACGCGCAGCGTCGCGCCGGTCGCGTAGGGGCAGGCGTCCGACAGCAGCCAGGCGATCGCCGCGGCCACCTCCTCCGGCTCGCCGACCCGCCCGACGGGAACCGCGCCGGCGACGCGATCGGGACGGCCGGGGTCACCGGCCGCGGCGTGGATGCCGGTGCGCACGATGCCCGGCGCCACGCCGTTGACCCGGATGCCGCGGGCCGCGACCTCCTGGGCGAGCCCGACGGTCAGCGCGTCGACACCGGCCTTGGCTGCGGCGTAGTGGACGTACTCGTGCGGCGCCCCCAGGGTCGCGGCCGCCGAGGAGACGTTGACGATCGCGCCCCCGTCCGTCAGGTCCCGCACGGCTCGCCGCGCGACCAGGACCGCGCCGGTGAGGTTCACGTCGATGACCCGGCGGACCACCTCGACGGGGGTGTCGGCCAGGTCACCGAGGTGCAGCGTCGAGCCGGCGTTGTTGACCAGCCCGGTGACCCGGCCGACCCCGGCGGCGGCGTCGAACAGCGCGTCGACCTGGTCGGGGTCCGTCACGTCGGCCCGGACGACCTCCACGCCGACACCGTTCGCCCGGGCCGTCGCGGCGGTCGCCTCCGCGGCGTCCCGGTCGGCGGCGTAGGACAGCACCAGGTCGTGACCGTCGCGGGCTAGCCGCAGGGCCGTGGCCGCCCCGATCCCCCGGCCGCCCCCGGTGATCACGGTCAGCACCGGGGCCGGTCCACGTCGCCGCCGGTCGTCGCGGCCGCGAGGTCCGCGCGGCCCGGCAGGCCGTCGGTGCGCGGGCGGCGTACGACGAGGTCCATCGCGCGAGACTACGACGCGTCCCCCGGACGTGCACGCACATCCGCGCCGCGCGCACCACGCGCGGCACGCCGCGTCCGCCCCGCACGGCGCTCGTCCCGCATACTGGGGCCCGACAGAAGCATCCGGACCAGCTCGGGGGGACGCACGTGCTCAGACGCAAGGTGGCGATCGCCGCGTGGTCGGCGGCGCTGACGCTGGTCGCAGGGTCGGCCGCGCCCGCCACCGCCGCCCGGACGAGTGCACCGCACGACCTCTACGTCTACGGGCACTCCTGGACGACCGGCTACGCCCTGCCCGACCCGTCGCAGGCCTACCCCCACCTCGTCGCGGCGGACCTGGGCGAGACGCTGCACAACCGCGGCCGGAACGGCCCGATGGTGCACCAGGTGGCGGACTACCTCCTCGGCGTCGGCGACGGCACCGGCACCTGGCAGGCCGGCACGCCCGGCGACGTGCTGGTCCAGGCGGTCGCGAACACCGCCCGGGACCTCGGCGTGAACGCTCTCGCGCTGACCACCACCCGCAACGCGCTGCGCGTGATGGTCGCGACCTTCTCGGCGTCGCGCCGGATCGAGGACGACGACCCCAGCCACCACTACCGCGGGGTGTGGCACACCAATCGGCTGTCCCACGTCTCCGGCGGCGCCCTGCACACCACCACGCGCAACGACTCCTACGTGCAGTTCCGGGCCGTGGGCGGGGAGTACCTCGTCCTGCGCGGCGTCAGCGGGACCGGGATCACGGTGCGGCTCAGCGACCGCACGGCCGGCCACACGGTGACGCGGATCCGCACCGGGCACCAGGTGCACCCGTTGTACAGCCGCTCGGGGATCCCGCTGCTCTACCGGGTCCCGCGCACCATGGCACGGCACACGATCCGGCTCACCAAGGAGTCCGGCCGCGGCAGCCTCATGTTCGACACCCGGCTGCCGCAGGAGCGCGACCCGGACGAGGTGGTGCTGCTCAAGGAGCCGTACCTCCTCGACTACAGCCTCTCGACCGCTCACCCGCACGGCACCGACCACGTCCTCGACGTCTTCAACGCGGTCCTCGACCAGGTCGCCGCCGAGTTCCCGCACACGGTCGTGGTCGACCCCAACGCGCGCGGGTGGGACAAGCACACCATGCTGCTCACCGCCTCGACGCACCCCAACGAGGCCGGCAGCCGCTTCCTGGCCGACCTGATCGACCGGGCGCTGCGGGCCGCCCGCGCCGGCTGAGCGCGGCGTCCCGACGCACCCCTAGCCCACCCAGTCCACCTCGGCGCTGGTCGCCCCGGCGGCGAGGGTCGCGTAGCCCGGGCCGCGGTCGAAGAACGGCTGCGGGCCGCGACCGTCGCAGCGTGCCGCGCGCAGGGCGTCGCTGGCGGCCTCGTCGACGACCGGTGCCTGCGGCGGACCGCCGACGACCACGCCGTAGTCCTCCCGGGCACCCTCGACCGACACCTTGCCCCACAGCACGTCGCGGGCCACCTCGTCGTACGGCCGGTCCAGCGGGTCGCCCCAGCCGCCCCCGCCCGTCGTACGGATCCGGATGGTCTCGCCGGCCCGCACGGGCTCGGCGTCGGCCAGCGCGTCGACCACCCGCTCGTGCGGGCCGCCGGCTTCGATGGTCACCGAGAACGGCCGCCCGGCCCGGCCGCCCTTGACGCCCCAGCAGGACAGGATCGACCGGTCCGCGATGGACATGAAGTGCGCGTCGGCGAGCATCCGGATGTGCTTCTCGTAGCCCAGCCCGCCGCGGTGCCGGCCCGCGCCGCCGCTGTCGACGGCCAGCCCGAGCCGCTCGACGACGAACGGGAACCGCGACTCGGAGAACTCCGAGGGCAGGTTCCGGGAGTCCGGGACCACGTGGATGGTGTCCTCGCCGTCGGCGTAGTAGCGGCCGCCGGAGCCGCCGCCGAGCACCTCGCGCATGAGGTACGGCGCCCCGTCGAGGTCGTCGCCGTACACCCCCGTGTAGCGGATCGTCTCCTGGTCCGCCGGCATCCGGCCGTCGACCGCCTTGGCGACCACCCCGGCGAGCACGCCGAGCAGCCGCAGGATCACGAACGTGCGGGCGTTGGTGGGCGCCGGGAACACCGGGGTGAGCAGCGTGCCGGGCGGCGGGAACCGCATCTCGATCAGCGGCACGACGCCCTCGTTGACGTCCAGCTCGGCCATCCGCTCGGGGCTGTCCGCGAGGTTGCGCAGCACCGGCGCCAGCCACTTCTTGAGGAAGTTGCCGTCCGCGTAGTCGCCGCAGTGGTTGATCGGGCCCTTGGCCTGCGGGGCGGTGCCGTGGAAGTCCAGCACCAGCCGCTCGCCGCCCGGGTCGTCGGCGGCGGTGCGGGTCATCGTGATCCGCTGCGTGTGCAGCCGCGGCGCGTCCACGCCGTCGTGCTCGGCGTAGTCCTCCCAGACGTACTCCCCCACCGGGATCTTGGAGAGGATCTCGCGCCGGAACGTCTCGGTCGTCTTGTCCAGGATCGCGTCGAAGCAGGTCTCCACCGTGGCGGTGCCGTAGCGCGCGAACAGCTCGGCCATCCGGCGGGCGCCCATCAGGCAGGCCGAGCACTCGGCGTCCAGGTCGGCGGCCAGCGACTCGGGCATCCGCGAGTTGCGGGTCATGATCTTCAGCGCCGCCTCGTTGGGCACGCCGGCGTCCCACAGCCGGATCGGCGGCACCATCAGGCCCTCCTCGAAGACCGAGGTGGCGCTCGAGGGCATCGAGCCGGGTACGGCGCCGCCGATGTCGTCGTGGTGCCCGAACGCCTGCACGAACGCCACGACCACGCCGTCGTGGAACACCGGCGCCGTCACGCACAGGTCGGGCAGGTGCCCGATCCCGCCCTCGGAGAGGTAGACGTCGTTGTGGAAGAACACGTCGCCGGGCCTCATCGTGTCGATCGGGTAGTCCCGCACCACCGGGTGCACCAGCGCGGAGTACGAGCGGCCGGTGAGCTTGCGCAGCCGCCGGTCGTGGATCCCGGCCCGGTAGTCGTGGGCGTCGCGGATCATCGGGCTGCGCGACGTACGCCCGATGGCGGTCTCCACCTCCTGCTCGACGGAGGCGAGGTACCCCTCGACGATCTCCACGAGCACCGGGTCCGCCGCCCCCCTCCCCGAGTTGTCAGGCGGTGGGTCGGTCGGGGCCGCTTCAGCGCCTGACAACTCGGTCATGAGGTGCTCCTTCGGATCACGAGGTTGCCCCACCCGTCGACCCTCGCGGTGAAGCCCGGGTGCAGGGGCACGGTCGAGGAGAACTCCTCGAGCACGGCGGGCCCCTCCACGACGTCGCCGGCGCCGAGCCGGGCCCGGTCGTAGACGGTCGCCTCCACCCAGTCGTCGAAGAACACCGGCCGCGTCCCGGTCCTCGCCGCGCCCGCACCCGGGCCGGCGGCGACCTCGCGCAGCGACGGCTTGCGGATCGGGCCGACCCCGGTGACCCGCAGGTTCACCCACTCGACCTGCTGGCGCGGGTCGTCGCGGAAGTCGTAGCCGTAGAGCGCGCGGTGCTCGTCGTGGAACCGGTCCCCGACCGCGGCCACCAGCTCACCGGTCACCGGGCCGGCCGGGACGTCGACCCGCACCTCGTAGGCCTGCCCGAAGTAGCGCAGGTCCGCGGTGCGCACGAACACCCGCTCCGGCTCCGCGAACCCCTCGCGCGCCAGCGCCGCGTCGGCCCGGCCGCCCAGCGCGTCGTACACCCCCTGCACGTGGGCCACGTCGAGCGTGTCGGCGCGGACCACGGAGGTCTGCACGTAGTCGTTGCGTACGTCGACCGTGAGCAGGCCGTAGGCCGAGAGGTTGCCGGGGTTGAGCGGCACCAGCACGCCGTCGAGGCCGAGGATGTCGACCAGCCGGCAGGCGAGCAGCGAGCCCGAGCCGCCGAACGTGACCATCGTGAAGTCGCGGACGTCCAGGCCGCGCTTGACGGTGACCTGCCGCAGCGCGTTGGCCTGGTTCCACGCGGAGATCTCCAGCACGCCCGTCGCGCAGCGCTCGCGGGTGAGGTCGAGCCGCTTCGCCAGCGCGTCCATGCCGCCGGCGGCCAGGTCCACGTCGAGCGGCACCTCCCCGCCGAGCAGGTGCGGCGGGATGCGGCCGAGCAGCACGTGCGCGTCGGTGATCGTCGGCTCGGTGCCGCCGTGCCCGTAGCAGATCGGGCCCGGGTCGGCGCCCGCGCTCTGCGGCCCCACCTTGAGCGTGCCCTCCCGGGAGACCCAGGCGATCGAGCCGCCGCCGGCGCCGACGGTGACCACGTCGATCATCGGGATCTTGCTGGGGTAGGCGCCGATCGTGCCCTCGGTGGTGAGCGCCGGCCGGCCGTCGATCACGACGGTCACGTCGGTCGACGTACCCCCGCCGTCGCAGGTGACCACCTGCGGGAAGCCGGCCGCCTGCGCCACCACCGCCGCACCCAGCGCGCCCGCCGCCGGCCCGGACAGCACCGTGGTGATCGGCTGGTGCACGACCTCCTCGGCGGACAGCACGCCGCCGTTCGACTTCATCACGTAGAACGGGACCGCATGCCCGCCCCCGGGTCGGCCGCCGGACAGGTCGGCGAGGTGGCCGGCGATGTTGGCGACGTAGGAGCGGATGTTCGGCTTGACGGCGGCGTCCACCAGGGTGGTGACGGCGCGCTCGTACTCGCGGTACTCCCGCAGCACCTCGCTGCTGATCGACACGGTCGCGGCCGGGTGCTCGCGGGCCAGCACGTCGCGCATCGCGCGCTCGTGCGTGTCGTCGACGTACGAGTGCAGGAAGCACACGCCGATGCTGTCGATGCCGGCGTCGCGGAAGAACCGGGCCGCGGCGACGGCGGTCTCCTCGTCGAAGGGCCGGATCTCCTCGCCGGTGACCGACAGCCGGCCGCCGACGGTGCGGACCCGGTGGGCCGGCACGATCCGGTCGGGCTTCACCCAGAAGTAGGAGTTGCCGTAGCCGTCCGGGACCGACTGCCGGGCGATCTCCAGGAGGAACTCGTAGCCCTCGGTGGTGACGAACCCGAGGTTCTGCACCTTGCCCTCGAGCAGCTTGTTGGTCGCCACCGTGGTGCCGTGGCTGACCGCGGTCACCGCGCTCCCGTCGAGGCCGAGCTCGTCGAGGAGCTTGTGCACGCCGGTCATGAACCCCTCGGCCGGGTCGCTCGGCGTGGACGGCGTCTTGGTGACGACCAGCGCGCCGCTCTCCTCGTCGACCGCGACGACGTCGGTGAACGTGCCGCCGGTGTCGATCCCGATCCGGATCCGGCGGGTCACGGCGTCGCCCCGACCTGCGGGCGGCGCTCGCCGACGCGGGTGGCCTGCTCGAAGGCGTGCGCGATCTCCAGCAGCCGCCGCTCGCCGCGCACCGGCCCGACCAGCTGGAGGCCGACCGGCCAGCCCTCCGGGGTGAACCCGGCCGGGACGGAGATCGCCGGGCAGCCGGTGACGGTGATGAGGTACGCCGACCGCATCCAGTCCAGGTAGGTCGCCTGGGCCTCGCCGTTGATCTCGGAGGGGTACTCCAGGTCGGCGCTGAACGGCGGCACCTGGCTCACCGGGAGCGCCAGGACGTCGTACGTCTCGAAGAACGCGCGCATCCGGTCGTGGATCGAGGTGAGCTGCTGGTAGGCCCGGGCGACGTCGCCGCCGGTCAGGTCGGCGCCGAGCAGGATGTTGTCCTTGAGCGACTGCTTGAAGCCGTCGGGCCGCTTCTCCAGCAGGGTCCGGAACCGGGCCTGGAACAGCCACGCGCGCAGCGTCCGGAACGCCGCGTCGGCGCTGTGCAGCACCGGGTGCGCGTCCTCGACGGTGGCACCGGCGGCCTCGAGCACCTGCGCCTGCCGGCCGATCACGTCGGCGACCGAGTGGTCGACGGTGAACGCGCCGCCGAGGTCGATGGAGAGCGCGACGCGTACGCCGGTCAGGTCGCCGACCAGCGGGGGCGCGAACGCCGAGCCGGGCGACTCCAGCGACAGCGGGGCCCGGCGCGAGGGCCCGGCGATCACCGACAGCAGGAACGCGAGGTCCTCGACGCTGCGTGCCATCGGCCCGCCGACCGAGGTGAGCTCCCAGCCGTTGGTGGTCGGCCAGCCCGGGACCCGCCCGACGCTGGGGCGCAGGCCCACGACGTTGTTGAAGGAGGCGGGGTTGCGCAGCGAGCCGCCCATGTCGCTGCCGTCGGCGAGCGGCACCATCCCGCTGGCCAGGGCCGCCGCCGCACCGCCGCTCGAGCCGCCGGCGGACCGGGTCAGGTCGTAGGGGTTGCGGGTGGTGCCGAAGATCGGGTTGAAGGTGTGCGACCCGGCCGCCCACTCGGGCACGTTGGTGCGCCCGATCGGTACGACGCCGGCAGCCCGGATCCGCTCCACGAGAAGCTCGTCGCGCTTGGGCACGTAGTCGGCGCGCAACGGCGACCCGAACGTCGTGCGCCAGCCGGCCACCTCGTGGGTGTCCTTGAACGCGTGCGGCAGACCGTGGAGCGGCCCGACCTGCTCCCCGCGGGCGAGCCGCTCGTCGGCCTCCGCGGCACCGGTCCGGGCGCGCTCCTCGTCGAGCGACACGACCGCGTTGACCGCCGGGTTGACCTCGGCGATCCGGGCCAGGTGCAGCTCCATCAGCTCCCGGGCGGAGATCTCCTTGACGGCGGCCGCGGCCGCCATCGCCCGCGCGGAGGAGTACACGTCGAGGTCAGCCATGCCGGCGCCTCGAGATCCAGGCACCCACCACGGCCCCCGCGAGCGCGGCCGCCGCCCCGACCAGCACCCCCTGCGCGAACGCCCCGCCCGGCTGCGCCGTCACGACGTTCCCCTTCGGCGCCGTGTAGACGGTCCCGGCGGCGGGCGACGGCCGGGTCGACGGCGGGGCGGCGGTGGATGCGTCCGGCGGGAGGCGCGAAGCGCCGGATGGTCTCGCCGCCTCGTCGGCGGCGGCCACCCCGGCGGAGTCCGCGGCCGCGGCGCCAGCACCCGTCATGACGTTCTCCACGTTGCGGAAGAACTCCTCCGCCATCCGCTTCGACACCCCCACCAGCATCCGCTGGCCGACGCCGCCGATCATCCCGCCGACCACGGCGTCCGCGTCGTAGGTCACCGACGCCCCGCCGGCGGCGGACTCCTCCAGCGTGACGAGCACGTCGGCCCCGATCGTGCCCGCGGCCCCGGCGCCCTGCGCGTGCATCCGGAACGAGCCGGGCTGCTGCTGGTCGGTGAGCCGCACCTGTCCGTCGTACACACCCTTGATCGAGCCCACCCCGGCCGCGACCGTCAGCGTGTAGGCATCGTCGCCGAGCGCCTCGAGCCGCTGGCAGCCGGGGATGCAGCGCACCAGCACGGCCGGGTCGTTCAGGGCCTGCCAGACGACCTCGGGGTCGGCGGCGAACTGGGCGTTGCCGATGATCTTCATGCGTCCTCCCGTGCTTGTCGAAGCGCGTGCAGCTCGCTGGGCGAGATCGGCATCCGGGTGATCGTGATGCCCTCGGCGTCCTCGATGGCCGCGGCGATGGCGGCCGACCCGGGGATCACGCCGGCCTCGCCGGCACCCTTGACGCCCAGCGGGTTCAGCGGCGACGGCGTGACGAGGTGGTCGATCTCGATGTCGGGCACCTCCGAGGCGTAGGGCATCAGGAAGTCCATGAACGAGGCGTTCAGCAGCTGCCCGTCGGGGGCGTACTCCATCCGCTCGTAGAGCGCCCCGCCGACGCCCTGGGCGACGCCGCCGTGGATCTGGCCCTCGACGATCATCGGGTTGATCAGGGTGCCGCAGTCGTGGACCACGCAGTAGCGCAGGATCCGGGTCTCCGCGGTCTCCGGGTCGGTCTCCACGACGACCGCGTGCATGCCGTTGGCGAAGGTCGAGCGGGGCGGAGAGTAGTAGTCGGTGCCCTCCAGCCCCGGGGACTCCCCCGGCCCCACCGGCGGCCGCGACGGGTCCGCGGGCGCCGCGAACTGGGTGGCCCGGGCGGACGCCTCGTCGAAGGCGTAGCGCAGCGGGTTGGACAGCACCGCGACGGTGCCGAGGTCGATCTGGGAGAGCCCGCCGGCACCGGCGCCCCTGACCCGCACCACGCCGTCGACGATCTCCAGGTCCTCGGGGTTCGCCTCCAGCGCCTGGGCCGCGATCGCCAGCGCCTTGGCGCGCACCCCGCGCGCGGTGACCGCCACGGCGCTCCCGCTCATCACCGCGGTGCGCGAGGCGAACGTGCCCACGGCGTACTTGAACCGCCGGGTGTCGCCGGTGGTCACCGTGATCGAGCCGAACGGCACCCCGAGCTCGTCGGCGACGATCTGCGCGAGCATCGTCTGGTGCCCCTGGCCCTGCGAGGTCAGGCCGGTGGAGACCACCACGCTGCCGTCGGTCTCGACCCGGATGTGCCCGCCCTCGTAGGGGCCGACACCGGTGCCCTCGACGTAGCACGCGATCCCGATCCCGACCCGCCGGCCCTCGGCCCGCGCCCGCTCGCGGTACGCCGGGAAGCCGTCCCAGTCGACGAGCTCCTTGAGCCTGGCCAGCGAGGCCGGGAAGTCGCCCGAGTCGTAGATCAGCGGCCGGCCGTCCTGGAACACCAGGCCCTGGTCGTAGGGCATCTCCGTGGGCAGGATGAAGTTCCGCTCGCGTACGACGGTCCGGTCGAGGCCGAGGTCCGCGGCGATCGCGTCCATCACGCGCTCCATCACGAAGCAGCCCTGCGGACGTCCGGCACCGCGGTACGGCGTCACGATCACGGTGTTGGTGTAGAGCGAGCGGAACTCGACGCGGTAGGGGCCGGTCCGGTAGGGCCCCAGCAGCTGGGTGCTGGTGATGATCGGCACGATCAGGCCGTAGGGGATGTAGGCCCCGTGGTCGTGCCAGAACTCCACCGAGAGCCCGCGCAGCCGCCCGTCGTCGTCGTACCCGACCCGCACGTGGTGCAGCTGCCCGCGCTCGTGGGCGCTGGAGGTGAAGTGCTCGCGCCGGTCCTCGGTCCACTTGACCGGGCGTCCGAGCCGCCGCGCGGCCCACGGCACGAGCACCTCCTCGGGCCACGGGTGCACGATCTTGACCCCGAACCCACCGCCGACGTCGGGCGTCACCACCTCGACCCGGTCGACCGGCAGGCCGAGCTTGGCCGCGATCGCCTGCCGCACGCTGGTCGAGGTCTGCGTCGAGGTGTGCACCAGCAGGGACTGGTCGTCCTCGTCCCAGCGCGCCAGGACCCCCTTGCCCTCCAGGGGCATCGACGCGCTGCGCTCGATCGCGAGGTCCAGCTCCAGCCGGTGCGGCGCCGCGTCGATCGCGGCCTCCGCGTCCCCGGTCTGCTGCACCATCAGCGCCGCGACGTTGCCGGGCACGTCGTCGTGCACCAGGTGCTCGGCCGCGCGGGCCGCCTCGACACCGACCACCGCCGGCAGGTGCTCGTAGTCCACCCGGATCCGGTCCGCGACGTCCTCGGCGACGTACCGGTTCGTCGCCACCACCATCACGATCGCCTCGCCGACGTGGTTCACCTCGTCGTGCGCCAGGGCGTACTGCGTCCGGCCGTGCGTCAGCGTCGGGTGCGGGATCAGCAGCGGCAGCCGCTCGCCGGTGCGGCCGTCCAGGTCCTCGTAGGTGAAGATCGCCACCAGCCCCTCGACGTCGAGAGCGCCGCTCACGTCGATGTCCAGGATCCGCGCGTGCGCGTGCGGGCTGCGCACGAACGCCGCCTCGAGCGCGTCGTGCCCCAGGTCGTCGAGGAACCGCCCGTTCCCGGTGACCAGCCGGGCGTCCTCCACCCGCGGCACCCGCTCGCCGAACATCTTCGTCGTCACGCCTGCGTCGCCTTGGTCGGGGTCGCGTCACCGGCCGGGCTCCCCGCGAGCAGCTCCGCCGCGCGACCGACCGCGGCGACGATGTTGACGTACCCCGTGCAGCGGCAGAGATTGCCGGAGATCGCCTCGCGGGCCTCGGCGGGGGTGGGGTCGGGGTGGGTCTGCAGGAACGCCGCGACGGTGGTCACGAAGCCGGGCGTGCAGAAGCCGCACTGCAGGGCGTGGCACTCGTGGAACGCCTGCTGCACCGGCCCCATGCCGCCGTCGGCCGAGCGCAGACCCTCGGTGGTGGTGATCGCCGCGCCGTCCAGCGACACCGCGAACAGCAGGCAGGACCGCACCGGGGCACCGTCGACCAGGACGGTGCAGGCGCCGCAGACGCCGTGCTCGCAGCCGACGTGGGTGCCGGTCAGCCGCAGGTCGTGGCGCAGGGCGTCGGAGAGCAGCCGGCGCGGCGGCACGTCGAGGTCGTACGGCGCCCCGTTGACGGTGAACGACACGCGCACCACGTCGTCGCTCATGCCGCGCCCACCTCCGCCCGCGCCTCGCGCACCGCTCGCGCCACCAGCACGTGCGCGAGGTGGCGACGGTAGTCGGCGCTGGCGTGGATGTCGCCCTCCGGATCGATCGTGTCGTCGACCAGGACGCGCGCGGCGTCCGGGTCGAGGGCGGAACCGTCGTAGGCGGCAGAGAGGTCGACCAGCACCGGCCCGTCCCCCATGCTCACCAGCGCCACCCGGACCGTGTCCGGGCCGACGACGGCACCCACGCCGCAGACGGCGTAGTCCCCCTGCCGGCGGGCCACCTCGACGAACGCCGATCCGCTGCCCGGCGGGGGCCGCCGGAACGTCGCGGAGACGGCCAGCTCGCCGGCCCGCGCGGCGCACTCCATCGGCCCGGTGAAGAACGCCGCCGCCGGGACCTCGCGGGACCTCTCGACGCTGCGCAGCGTCACCGACCCGTCCAGCAGGAGCAGCACCGCGGGCATCTCGGCGGCCGGGTCGGCGTGCACCAGGCTGCCGACGGTCGTGCCCCGGTTGCGGATCGTCGGGTGCGCCACCTGGCGCAGCGCCCGGCGCAGCAGCGGCACGGCGTCGTACGCCGCGGCGTCGTGCTCCACCCGGCTGTGCCGCGCCAGCGCCCCCACGTGCACGGCGTCGGCGTCCACCCGCACGCCGTCCAGGCCCGGCACGTGGTTGACGTCGACGAGGTGCTCGGGCGCCGAGAGCCGCATCGACATCAGCGGCACCAGGCTCTGCCCGCCCGCGAGCACCTTGCCGCGCTCCCCCAGCCCGGCGAGCACGTCGAGGGCCTCGTCCAGGCTGCGCGGCCGGTGGTAGGTGAACGGCGAGGGCTTCCACGGGGCGAGACTATGCCCGGATCACGCCCGGTGGGCCCCGTCGCCGGGCTCCGGTGAGGCGGGCTCGTCCTGGTGCAGGCCGGTCCGCCCGACCGCCATCATCGCGCCGTCGTCCCGCAGCTCCGGCTGGGCGACGGCCCGCGCCAGGTGGTAGCCGACCAGCGTCACGATGGTGCCGAACGCGATGCCGGACAGCGAGAAGTTGTCGGTGATCACCAGCGAGGTGTTGCCGATCGCGATGATGATGCCGGCGGCGACGGGCACCAGGTTGACGGGGTTGGCGAAGTCGACCCCGTTCTCCTTCCAGATCTTGGCGCCGAGCAGGCCGATCATGCCGTAGAGCACGACGGTGATGCCGCCGAGCACCCCGCCCGGGGTGGCCGACACGATCGCCCCGAACTTCGGGCAGAGGCCGAACAGGATCGCGACGACCGCGGCCACGTAGTAGGCGGCCGTGGAGTACACCCGGGTCGCCGCCATCACGCCGATGTTCTCGGCGTACGTCGTGGTCGGCGAGCCACCGACGGCCGACGCGAGGATGGTGCCGAAGCCGTCGGCGGCGATCGCCCGGCCCATGACCGGGTCGAGGTCGCGGTCGGTCATCTCCGCGACGGCCTTGACGTGACCAGTGTTCTCCGCGATCAGAGCGATCACGGCCGGCAGCACGAGCAGCGCGAAGGTGACGCTGAAGGACGGCGCGTGCCACCCGGTGACGCCGTGGGCCAGGTCGCTGTGCGGCGGGAAGCCGACCCAGTCGGCCGCCTTCACGCCCGCCCAGCTCAGCCGGTCGTGGGTGTCGACCTTGCCGGTGCCCGCGTTGTAGGCGGTGATCGGGCCGAACACCGTGTCGAACAGCCAGGACACGAGGTAGCCGAAGACCAGCCCGAGGAAGATCGCGATCCGGCTCATGAACCCGCGCAGGCCCACCGCCATCAGGATCACGACGGTCATCGTGAGCAGCGCGACCCACTGGTCCTGGGGCCAGTAGATGTCGGCCACCACCGGCGCGAGGTTGAAGCCGATCAGCATCACCACCGCACCGGTGACCACCGGCGGCAGCAGGCGGTGCAGCACCCCGGAGCCCAGGAAGTGGATCAGCACGCCGACCAGCAGCAGCACGACGCCGGCGACCAGGATCGCGCCCGTCACGTCGGCGGAGTCCCCGCCCTGGGCCCGGATCGCCGCCACGCCGCCGACGAAGGAGGCCGAGGTGCCCAGGTAGCTGGGCACCTTGCCCTGCACGATGAGCAGGAACGCGATCGTCGCGATGCCGCTCATCATGATCGCGAGCTGCGGGTTCAGCCCCATGATCAGCGGGAAGACGAAGGTGGCGCCGAACATCGCGACCACGTGCTGGGCCCCGAGGCCGACCGTCCGGCCCCACGAGAGCCGTTCGTCGGGAGCCACGGCCGCGCCCGGAGGCGGGGTCTTGCCGTCGTAGACGAGTTTCCAACCAAGAGCCATGTCGGGCCTCCCAGCTCGGGCACCGCTCCGCCGACCGGTGCGACCAGTGCGACCCACGACGTGGACCGCGGACCCCCGAGGAGTCGGGTGACACTGTGCACCAACTGTCCCGCGCACGGTGGGAAGCGCGCCACACCCGGCGGGGCCCCTCGCAGGTCACGAAACGGCCCAGAAATCGGTCGGGGGATGAAATATGGGGTGAACCGGCGGTGATCAGTTACTGTCACAGCCGACGACAACCGTTGAAACCACCGGGATTGGGGTGTCAACGTGAACGGTCTGCCGTTCTCCGAGTACCTGTCCGAGTACAGCTCCGAGATCATCCTCCGCACCCAGCAGCACGCGCTCCTCTCCTTCTACTGCATCGCTGCCGCCACGGTCCTTGGCCTGCTCGTGGCCGTGGCCACCTACCGCTCGCCGCTGGCCGCGAACTTCAGCATCGCCACCGCCGCGGTCTTCTTCACGCTGCCCTCGGTGGCGCTGTTCGGGTTCCTGGTCTCGGTCGTCGGCTACGGCCTGGTCTCGGTCTTCCCGGTCGTCGTGGGGTACGCGATGCTGCCGATCATCCGCAACGGCATCGTCGGCCTGCAGTCCGCGGACCCCGCGGTGATCGACGCCGCCCGGGGCATGGGCGTGGGGTCGTTCCGGATGCTGTGGCAGGTGCGGATGCCGATCGCCTGGCCGGTGCTGCTGGCCGGCATCCGGGTCTCCGCCCAGCTCACCGTCGGCGTCGTCGCGATCGCCGCCTTCGTCGTGAAGCTCGGGCTCGGGCAGTACGGCTACTCCGCGCTGGACAACCTCGGCTCGGTGAACACCAAGAACCAGGCGCTCGTCTGCGTCCTGTTCGTCATCCTCGTCGCCCTGCTCTTCGACGCGATCTTCGTCGTCGTACGCCGATTCACCACCCCGAGGGGGGAGCCGTGCCTGACACCGCCACCACCGACACCCATCCGCAGCGCGGCGTGCCGATCGTCCTCACGGACCTGACCAAGCACTACCCCCACCAGCCCAAGCCGGCCGTCGACGCGGTCAACCTGGAGATCGCCGCCGGTGAGCTCGTCGTGTTCGTCGGCCCCTCGGGCTGCGGCAAGACCACCACCATGCGGATGATCAACCGGCTCATCGAGCCGACGTCGGGGACGATCACCATCGGGGGGCGAGGACGTCACCGGACTCGACGACGTGCAGCTGCGCCGCAAGATCGGCTACGTCATCCAGCAGGTCGGCCTGATCCCGCACCTGTCGATCGCGCAGAACGTCGCGCTGGTCCCCAAGCTGCTGAAGTGGGACAAGCAGCGGATCAAGGACCGGGTCGACGAGATGCTGACCGTGGTCGGGCTCGACCCGGGCGAGTACCGCGGCCGGTACCCCCGTCAGCTCTCCGGCGGGCAGCAGCAGCGGGTCGGCGTCGCCCGCGCGCTGGCCGCGGACCCGCCGATCATGCTGATGGACGAGCCGTTCGGCGCCGTCGACCCGATCACCCGCTCGCGCCTGCAGGACGAGTTCCTCTCCCTGCAGCAGACGCTGCGCAAGACGATCGTGTTCGTCACCCACGACTTCGACGAGGCACTCAAGCTCGGCGACCGGATCGCGGTGCTGCGTGAGGGCTCGCACATCGCGCAGTACGACACCCCGGAGCGGATCCTCGCCGCCCCGGCCGACGACTTCGTCGAGGGCTTCATCGGCGCCGGCGCGGCGCTCAAGCGGCTGCACTTCGAGCGGGTCGACTCCCTGGACCTGGGCGGCGAGCCGGACGTCCGCCCGTCCCACGACACCGTGGACGTGTCCTCCAGCCTGCACGCGGCCCTCGACCTGATGGTCGGCAAGGGCCTGGGCTCTCTGACCGTCGCCCGCGACGGCCGGCCGGTCGGCGCGGTGCGGATCGAGGACATCCTGAGCCGGGTGCACTCGGCCGGCGACCAGGTCGGTGCCGGGTGAGCGTGGACACCGCGCCCCCCGTGGAGGCGGTGGACACCGGGGCGGCGCTCGGCGCCCCGGTCACGCACGGCAAGCCGATCCTCTCCCCGCGCGACCTGGTGATCCCGGTGATGGTCGTGCTGATCAGCATCGCGCTCTACCTCAACGTCCACCGGCAGCCGCTCGACAGCATCGAGGCCAACGTCCTCAGCTTCGACTCGCTGAGCCGGGCGACCGCCAAGCACGTCCGGCTGAGCTTCACGATCGCGCTGCTCGTGGTGCTGGTCGCCGTCCCGCTCGGGGTGCTGGTCACCCGGCCGCGGACCCGGCGGCTGGCTCCCCTGGTGCTCGCCTTCGGCAACGTCGGTCAGGCGGCCCCGAGCCTCGGCCTGCTCGCGCTGGTCGGCTACTACTTCATCGGCTTCTGGTCGGTCACCCTCATCCTCACCGCGTACGCCGCCCTGTCGGTGCTGCGCAACACGATCGTCGGGCTCGACGGCGTCGACCGCGGGGTGATGGACGCCGCGCGCGGCATGGGCATGTCGCCGACCGCGATCCTGCTCCGCGTCGAGCTGCCGACCGCCGTACCCGTGATCGGGGCGGGCGTGCGCACCGCGCTGGTGCTCGCCGTCGGCACCGTCCCGCTCGGCTACGCGCTCGACGCCGGGGGCCTCGGCCTCCCGCTGTTCAGCGCGATCAAGACCAACCGGCCTCTCGTGACCCTCACCGTCGCGGTGATGATCGCCCTGCTCGCCCTGCTGCTCGACTGGCTCGGCGGCATCCTGCAGCGCGCCGCGACCCCGCGGGGCATCCGGTGACGCCCGCACCTCCACCCGCACACCCGACGCACGCCCACCCAAAGGGGATCTGATGACCATGCACACGAACCTGCGAGGCAAGTGGGTCGCCGGAGCGGCCGCCACCGGCCTCGCCGCACTCGCGCTGAGCGGCTGCGGCAGCCTGAGCGAGTCCTCCTCGTCGTCCTCGGCGGCCGGCGGCGGCCCCTGCGAAGGCGTCGAGGCCGGCTCGGTCGACACGAAGGCGCTGGACGGCGTCACCGTCAAGGTCGGCTCGAAGGAGTTCGACGAGCAGCTGGTGCTCGGCCAGCTCACGATCAAGATGATGTGCGCCGCGGGCGCCACGGTGAAGGACGAGACCAACACCAAGGGCAGCACGCAGACCCGCAAGAAGCTCATCGACGGCGTCAGCGACGTCGTGTGGGAGTACACCGGCACCGGCTGGATCAACTACCTCGGCCACACCAAGCCGATCAGCGACCCGCAGGCGCAGTACGACGCGGTGAAGAAGGAGGACCTCGCCAAGAACAAGCTGGTGTGGGGCCCGCTCGCGCCGTTCAACAACACCTACGCGTTCGCCGTCACCGACGAGTTCGGCAAGAAGCACAACCTCGAGACGCACTCGGACATGGCCGCCTACATCAAGGCCAACCCGGACTCGACGGTCTGCGTCGAGTCCGAGTTCGCGGCCCGCCCCGACGGGTACCCCGGCTTCAAGAAGACCTACGGGATCACCGGCGGCAAGCTGAAGAGCCTCGGCACCGGCGTCGTCTACACCCAGCTGGACAAGGGCAACTGCGACTTCGGCGAAATCTTCACGACCGACGGCCGGCTGGCCGCGCTGGGCCTGCAGATCCTCGACGACGACAAGGGCTACTTCCCGCTCTACAACGGCGTCACGGTGACCCGGGCCGACTTCGACAAGGCGCACCCGGAGATGCTCGAGGTGCTCAAGCCCCTGGCCGACGTGCTCGACACCGAGACGATGACCCAGCTGAACAAGAAGATCAGCTCCGACGGGCTCCCGGCCGACAAGATCGCCGAGGACTACCTCACGGAGAAGGGCTTCCTCAAGTAGCACCCCGAGAACCTCCACGAGGCCCGCGTGCGCTCTGCACGCGGGCCTCGTCGGCGGTCTAGGGTCGGGCCCATGACCTCCCGCGTCCTCCCCGCCGCAGCGTCCTGCCTGCTGGCCGGGCTGCTCGACGAGGGGGCCGACCTGGTCGAGGTGGCCCGCACCCGGGTCAGCGTGCACTACGAGACGGGCCGCGCCGACGTCCCGGTGCTCTGCGTGTGCACGCCCGACGCGGTCCGGCTGCCCGGGTCGGTGGTGACGTCCGTCGTACCCACGCAGGCGGTGCGGGCCCGGCACGGCGCCCTGGTCGGCGCCTCCGGAACGTGGCGGGTCGGCCGGTGGTGGCGGCCGCCCCGGCCCCGCGGGCTGACCGCGCCGGCGCTGCCGCCCGCGGCTCCTGGCGTCGACGTCCCCGGCACCGTCCGGCCGCACGACCTGCTCGGCGCGGGTCCCGGGCTGACGCCCAGCGGCGACGACGTGCTCGCCGGGCTGCTCGTCGCCGCGCACGCGGTCGACGACCCGCGGCTGGCGGCCTGGCAGGCGCAGACCCGCGCCGCCCTGCGCGACCGGGCCACCACCGCGGTCTCCCGCGGCCTGCTCGCCCACGCGCTGGACGGCTGGGCCACCCCGGAGCTCGCCGGCTTCGTCACCGCCGCCTGCGCCGGCGACGTCGGCACCGCGCTGCCCGTCCTGCTCGCCGTCGGGCACACCTCCGGTGCCGCCCTGGCCGCCGGCGCGCTGCACGTGCTCGGCACGTCGTCCGCCCTGAGAGGAGCCGCATGAGGTCCGTCCAGCTGCGCCGAGGCACGTACGTCGACTCGGTGACCCTGATGCAGGTCAGCCGCCGCGTCGCCGCCCTCGACGGCGTCACGTCCGCGCTGGTCGCGATGGCCACCGAGCTCAACCTCGACCTGGCCGCCGGCATGGGCTTCGAGGTGCCGCCGGCCTCCCCCAACGAGCTGCTCGTGGCCGTCGAGGCCGTCTCCGTCGACGCGGCCCTCGCGGAGGTCGACCTGGCCCTCCTCGAGGCGTCCCGCCCGGCCCCGTCGGGCTTCGGCAGCGCCCCCGCCCCGGTGACCGTCCGCTCGGCCGCGGCCCGCTCGGGGGCCACCGTCGCCCTCGTGTCCACCCCCGGCCAGTGGGCCTTCGCCGACGCCGTGGACGCCCTCGACGCCGGCCTGCTGACCATGGTCTTCAGCGACAACGTGCCCCTCGAGCAGGAGGTCGCCCTCAAGGAGCACGCCGCACGCGCCGGGCTGCTGGTGATGGGGCCCGACTGCGGCACCGCGGTCGTCGGCGGTGTCGGACTGGGGTTCGCCAACGTCGTGCGTCCCGGACCGGTCGGGATAGTGGCGGCCTCCGGGACCGGCGCCCAGCACCTGATGGCGCTGCTCGACGGCGCCGGGGTCGGCGTCTCGCACTGCCTGGGCGTCGGCGGCCGGGACCTGTCGGCCGAGGTCGCCGGCCGCTCCACGCTGCGGGCGCTGGACCTGCTGGACGCCGACGAGGCCACCGAGCTGGTCGTGGTGGTCTCCAAGCCGCCGGCCCCCGAGGTCGCCGAGGCCGTGCGGGCACGGGCCGCGAGCCTGGGCACGCCGGTGCTGTTCGGCCTGCTCGGCGCCGGCCGGCCCGACCTGACCGAGACCGCGGCCGCGGTGGTGCAGGCCGCCGGGGGCCGCTGGGCCGCCCCCGAGCACTGGGCTGGCCAGGTCCCCGCCGGCCGGCCGGGTGGCGCGCTGCGTGGGCTGTTCGTCGGAGGCACCCTCTGCGACGAGGCGATGCTGGTCGCGTCGGCCGCGCTCGGCCGGGTCAGCTCCAACATCCCGCTGGACCCGGCCTGGGCCGTGGGCGACGACCTCGCCTCCGACGGGCACACGATGCTCGACTTCGGCGACGACCGGCTGACCCGCGGGCGCCCGCACCCGATGATCGACGGCGCCCTGCGGGTCGAGCGGCTGCGGGCCGAGACCGAGGACCCCACCACGGGCGTGCTGCTCCTCGACGTGGTCCTGGGGCTCGGCTCGGCCGACGACCCCGCCGCCGAGCTGGTGCCCGCCCTGCACGCGGCCCGCGCCGCCGGCGTCCCCGTCGTGGTCTCGGTGACCGGGACCCGCGACGACCCCCAGGGGCTGCGCGGGCAGGTCGCCGCGCTGCACGGCGCCGGCGCCTGGGTGCACCTGTCCAACGCGGCCGCCGCCCGGTGCGCCCTCGACCTGCTCGGAGACCCGGCGTGAACCTCTCGACTCCCCCGGCCGTCGTCACCGCCGGCGCCTCCCTGCTCGCCGACGCCCTGCGCGCCCAGGCCGTCGACGTCTCCGAGGTGCTCTGGCAGCCACCGGCCGGCGACCCCGCGGCCCTGGCCGCCGTGATGGGCGACCCGCGCCGGGTGCCGGCCAACGCGCGCGCGCTGACGGCAATGCTGGCCGCGGAGGCGCACCTGGTCGACGTAGTCCCGGCGGCGGAGGCGCTCGGCCTCGGCCCCGGGGAGTTCCTGCACGCCGGTCCGCCGGTGGAGTGGGACCGGGCGTCCGGGCCGATGCGCGGCGCGCTGGTCGGGGCGATGCTGTTCGAGGGCCTGGCCGCGACACCGGAGGACGCCGAGCGCCGGCTCGCCGCCGGCGACGGGGTGAGCTGGGCGCCGTGCCACAGCCGGGGCGCGGTCGGGCCGATGGCGGGCCTGATCACCCCGTCGATGTGGGTGTTCTGCCTGCGCGACCCGAGCACCGGGCACGAGTCGTGGTGCTCGCTGAACGAGGGCCTCGGCAAGGTGCTCCGCTACGGCGCCTACGGCCCCGAGGTGATCGAGCGGCTGCACTGGATGACCGCCGTGCTCGGGCCGATGCTGCAGCACGCCGTGCGTGCCGGGGACCCGGTCGACGTGAAGGCGATCGTCGCCCAGATGATCCAGATGGGCGACGAGGGGCACAACCGCAACCGGGCCGGGACGCTGATGTTCCTGCGCGAGGTGCTGCCGGCGATGATCGACTCGGACTTCGCCCAGGCCGACGTCGCCGCCGCGGTGCGGTTCGTCTCCGGCAACGACCACTTCTTCCTGAACCTCGTGATGCCCGCCTGCAAGCTCCAGGCCCGGGCCGCCGCGGAGATCCCCGGCTCCACGGTGGTGACCGTGATGGCGCGCAACGGCACCGACTTCGGCATCCAGACCGCCGGCACCGGCGACACCTGGTTCACCGCTCCCGCGAACACCCCGGAGGGGCTGTTCCTGGGGTCCTACGGCCCCGACGACGCCAACCCCGACATCGGCGACTCCGCGATCACCGAGACGGCCGGCATCGGCGGTCTGGCGATGGCGACGGCCCCCGCGATCGTCCGGTTCGTGGGCGGCTCGGTGCCCGACGCCCTGGCCACCACCCAGCGGATGTACGACATCACCGTCGGCGAGAACCCCGCCTACGGCATCCCGATCCTGGAGTTCCGGGGAACGCCCACCGGCATCGACGTGACCGCCGTCGTGCGCAGCGGCGTGCTCCCGCAGATCAACACCGGGATGGCCGGCCGGGTCGCCGGCACCGGCCAGGTCGGCGCCGGCCTCGTCACACCCCCGATGCCCTGCTTCACCCAGGCCCTGGAGGCCCTGGCGGCCCGGTCCGCCCGGTGACCCGGCCTCGGTCGAGGCCGATCCGGGCCTCGGTCGAGGCCGACCCGGGCCTCAGCCCGTCGTACGACGCTTGAGCCGGCCACGCGCCGAGAGACCCTCGGCCATCGTCACCAGGGAGGACGCCTTGCCGAGCCCGAAGGGCGGCATGTTGCCGTAGATCGCCTCGTACTCCCCCGCCCGGACGAGGTAGGTCTCGTGCCAGATGCCCGTGCGGGTGTCGCTGCCGACCCGCCGCCAGTAGTTGCGCCAGGCCGCGACGTGCGGGTCGGCGACGTCGTTGGCGAACCGCTCGAGGTGCTCGAACGAGCGCCAGTACTGCACGATGATGCCGCCGAACATGGACATCTCGTAGCCCAGCAGGCCCTTCTCCGGGTGCGCCGACAGGTGCTGCAGCATGTGCAGCATCCCGCGGCGACCACCCAGGTCGCGCAACGACCGGATCAGCCTGCGCTTGTCGGGCCGTGCACCGATCAGGAACACCACGAAGTCGCCGTCGATGTCGGCCATCCACCGGCCGGCCTTCACCTCGGACATGCAGCCACCCTTCTCCTCGTCCCCAAAGTCGTACGACCGGCCCCGGCCCGCAATAGCCCGAAGGCGCCAGACCCGGCTCGACATGATCCATGCCCCGGGTCGACATGAACTTGGGCCCGGGTCGGGCTTGCGCCAGGCCCGGGTCGGCGGTCAGACGGAGTGCTGGGCGATCAGGGCGCGGAGGCGGCGGACCTGCGCGGTGGCACGGGGACCGTCGGAGCCCTGGATACCCATCGCCGCGACGGTCGTGCCGTCGGCGACGTCGAGCACGGCCCACGGGCTGCCGGGGCGCAGCGTCACCTCGACCACCTCGGCCCAGGCGAAGCGCCGGCTCCGGTAGCCGTTGACGACCGTCAGCCCGTCCTCGCGCGCGACCAGCCGGCTGCGGGCCAGCGCGAACCCGCCGGCGTAGAACATCAGCCCGAGCCCGATCACGGTGCCCCGCTGGAAGTAGGTGAACTGGTCGCGGATCTCCTGCGGGAACGCGAACCAGGTGACCCCGACGACCAGCACCAGCAACCCGCCGGCGACGTAGATCGCCATCCGCACCCCGAGCGGCCGGAACGTCTGCGGCAGCGTCAGGTCAGAGTCGGCAGGCATGGATGTCCGTCGACAGGATGCCGCGCGCGCCGAGGTCCCACAGCTCGTCCATCACTCGCTGGGCGGTGTCGCGCGGCACCATCGAGCGCACGGCGACCCACCCCTCGCGATGCAGCGGGGAGACGGTCGGGCTCTCGATCCCGGGGGTGAGGGCGACTGCCTCCTCGACCCGCTCGGTGCGGATGTCGTAGTCCATCATCACGTAGGACCGGGCGACCAGGACGCCCTCGACCCGGCGCCGGAACACCTCGAACCCGGCCGGCGGCTGAGCGCCGGCGCGGGTGATCAGCACCGCCTCGGACTCCAGGATCGGGTCGCCGAAGACCTCGAGCCCCGCGTTGCGCAGGGTGCTGCCGGTCTCCACCACGTCGGCGATCACGTCCGCGACGCCGAGCTGCACGCTGCTCTCCACGGCACCGTCGAGCCGGGTGACCGTGGCCTCGACGCCGTGGTCCTCGAGGTGCCGCTGGACCACGCCGGCGTACGACGTGGCGATCCGCTTGCCGGCCAGGTCGCCGACCGAGGACGCCGTGCCGGGCGGGGCCGCGAAGTGGAACCGGGACCGGCCGAAGCCGAGCGTCAGCACCTCCTCGGCCTTCGCGCCGGAGTCGAGCAGCAGGTCGCGCCCGGTGATCCCGACGTCCAGGGTGCCCTCGCCGACGTACAGCGCGATGTCGCGCGGGCGCAGGTAGAAGAACTCCACGCCGTTCTCGCCGTCGGTGAGCGTGAGCCGCTTGGCGTCGGTGCGCTGCTTGTAGCCGGCCTCGCGCAGGATGTCGGTCGCGGACTGGGACAGCGAGCCCTTGTTGGGGACCGCCAGCCGCAGGAGCTTGTCGGGCACGGGCTGCCTCTCGGATGTGTCTGAAGGGTGTGTCAGGAGGGGGTGGCTGCGGGAAGGGTCAGAGGTGCGCGTAGACGTCGTCGAGGGTCAGCCCGCTCGCGATCATCAGCACCTGCGCGTGGTACAGCAGCTGGCTGAGCTCCTCGGCGGTCCGCTCCGGCCCCTCGTGCTCGGCCGCCATCCAGGACTCGGCGGCCTCCTCGACCAGCTTCTTGCCGATCGTGTGCACGCCCGCGTCGAGCTCACGGACCGTGCCGGAGCCCTCCGGTCGGGTCTGTGCCTTCTCGTTGAGCTCGGTCCAGAGCTCCTCGAACGTCTTCATCACGTGCTTCCTGGTCAGGGGCGGGGCGGTCCCAGGGTACGGCGTACGACGGGCCCGCCGGCCCGCGGTGCGGGCGCCGGACGGCTCAGGAGCCGTCCGTCTCGTACCCACGGCGGATCCGGCGCAGCGTGCGGGCCGTGACCAGGGCCGCCGCCGTCGCTTCGTACCCCTTGTCCTCGCTGGACCCCTCGAGCCCCGCGCGGTCCAGGGCCTGCTCCTCGGTGTCGCAGGTGAGCAGCCCGAAGCCGACCGCCGCGCCGGTGCTCACCGCGATCTGGGAGAGGCCGTTGGTGGCCGCCGAGCAGACGTACTCGAAGTGCGGGGTGCCGCCACGGATCACCACGCCGAGGGCGACGACCGCCTCGTAGCCGTGCTCGGCCAGCGCCCCGGCGACCACCGGCAGCTCGAAGGAGCCGGGCACCCGCACGATGCTCGGCGCCTCGACCCGGTAGTCGACGAGCGCACGCCGGGCGCCGGCGAGCAGGCCGTCCATGACCTGCTCGTGCCAGCTGGCGGCGACCACCGCGACCCGCAGGTCGTGGCAGTCGACGGGCTTCTCGTCGGGCGATCCTGCTCCACTCATGAGGAGGCTCCTTCCGGGACGGTGCCGGACAGGCCGGGCAGCTGGTGCCCCATCCGGTCACGCTTGGTCATCAGGTACTGCAGGTTGTGGTCGTTGGGGCGGGTGGTCAGCGGCACCCGCTCGGCGACCGGGACGCCGTAGTCCGCGAGGCTGCTGACCTTGTCGGGGTTGTTGGTCAGCAGCCGGACGGAGCCGACCTCGAGGTCGCGCAGGATCTGGGTCGCGGTGCCGTAGTGCCGGGCGTCGGCCGGCAGGCCCAGGTCGATGTTCGCGTCGACGGTGTCCCGCCCGCCGTCCTGGAGCTGGTAGGCCTGCAGCTTGGCGACCAGCCCGATCCCCCGGCCCTCGTGGCCGCGCAGGTAGACGACCACGCCACGGCCCTCGGCGGCGATCTGCTGCAGCGCCTCCTCGAGCTGCGGCCCGCAGTCGCAGCGCTTGGAGCCGAACACGTCACCGGTCAGGCACTCGGAGTGCACCCGGGTGAGCACCGGCTCGTCGCCGGAGAGGTCACCGCGGACCAGGGCCACGTGCTCGGACCCGTCGATGGTGATCCGGTAGCCGTAGGCGGTGAAGTCGCCGTGCGCGGTGGGCAGCCGGGTCTCGGCGACCCGCACGACGTGCGTCTCGTGGCGCCGGCGGTGGTGGATCAGCTGCTCGATCGAGATCATCGACAGGCCGTGCTCGTCGGCGAAGTCACGCAGCTGCTGGCCGCGCTTCATCGTGCCGTCGTCGTTGACGATCTCGGAGATCACCCCGGCCGGCTCGAGACCGGCGAGCCGGGCCAGGTCGACCGCGGCCTCGGTGTGCCCGGGACGCACCAGCACGCCACCCTCGTTGTAGCGCAGCGGGAACACGTGCCCGGGCTGGACGAGCTCGAAGGCCTCGGTGGCCGAGTCGATCAGGGTGCGCACGGTGTGCGAGCGGTCGGCGGCGGAGATGCCGGTGCTGATCCCGTCGCGGGCGTCCACCGAGACGGTGTACGCCGTGCGCATCCGCTCCCGGTTGTGCGGCGTCATGAGCGGGATCCCGAGCCGGTCCAGCGTCGGCGCCGTCACCGGCACGCAGATCACCCCGGAGGAGTACCGGATCGTGAACGCCATCAGCTCCGGCGTCGACTTGGCGGCCGCGAAGATCAGGTCGCCCTCGTTCTCGCGGTCCTCGTCGTCGACGACCACCACCGCCTTGCCGGCGGCGATGTCGCCCACGGCCCGCTCGATGCTGTCCAGCCGGACCTGCGGGGCGCTCACACGCCCACCTGCTCGCGCTCGGGCTCGGGCTCGACCTTCGACGCCTTCAGCCACACGAAGAAGCCCCAGACCACCAGGGCGCCGTACACCACGAAGAGGATCGCGGTCGGGTAGTACTGCGAGTGCCACAGCAGCGGGACGCCGACCAGGTCGACGGCGATCCAGGCCAGCCAGAAGTCGTTCCACCCCCGGGCCATGGCGTACGTCGCCACCATCGAGCCCACGAAGATCCACGCGTCGCACCAGTAGTACCAGCGCGGCGCGGGCCAGCCGGCGCCGATCTCGCTGAACACCCACTGGAGCACCAGCACCCCGGCCGCCGCGGCGACCAGGTAGGCCACACGTTCCCGCCCGGTGGCCCAGCGCGGCGTGATCGCCGGCTGGTCGCCCGACCCGCCGCGCGCCTTGCGCACCTCGTGCCAGCGGTACCACCCGTAGATGCTGGTGAGGATGAAGAACACCTGCCGGCCGGCCTGGCCGAACAGCGGCACCTGCGCGTCGGCCTCGAAGGTCGCGGCGATGAAGACGGTGAACAGCAGCACGTTGCCGACGATGCCGACCGGCCAGGCCCAGACCCGGCGACGCAGGCCGCCGACGGCCGAGGCGAAGCCGAACCCGTTGCCGAGGATCTCCCGCCAGGTGATCGGGTGGCCGGCGATGGTCAGGTGGGCGTCGTAGAGCTGGGTGGCGAGGCTCATGCGGGGTCCTTGTCGTGAGTGAGCAGGCGTTCGACGTACTTCGCGATGACGTCGACCTCGAGGTTGACGGGGTCGCCGGGCTGCTTGAAGCCGAGCGTGGTGCGGGCCAGGGTCTCCGGGATCAGCGAGACCGTGAAGCTCTCCCGGCCGACGCTCACCACCGTCAGCGAGATGCCGTCGACGGTGATCGAGCCCTTGTCCACGAGGTAGCGCGAGAGCCCGTCCGGCAGGGAGACCTCGACGAGCTCCCAGTGCTCCGAGGGCTCGCGCCGTACGACGGTCCCGGTGCCGTCGACGTGCCCCTGGACGATGTGCCCGCCCAGCCGGCTGGACGCCGTGACGGCGCGCTCGAGGTTCACCCGGGTGCCCGGCTCGAGCGCGCCGAGGGAGGTCTTGTCGAGGGTCTCGCGCATCACGTCGGCGGTGAACGTCTCGCCGTCGCGCTCGGCGACCGTGAGGCAGCACCCGTTGACGGAGATCGAGTCCCCGAGCCGGGCGTCGGCGATGACGTGCGGGGCACGCAGGGTGAGCCGCACGGCGTCGCCCTGGTCCTCGAGCGTCTCGACGGTGCCGAGCTCCTCGACGATGCCGGTGAACATCAGACGGTCTCCTTCAACGGGGTCAGGGTGAGCCGGACGTTGGTGTCCGCGCCGGCGCCGAGGGTGGTCACCTCGACCACGTCGAGGTGCAGCGCGTCGGTGAGGGTGGCCGCGCCCAGGTCGCCCACGGCGCTCAGCCCGGCCCCGAGCAGCATCGGCGCGACGTAGCAGACGACCTCGTCGACGAGGCCGGCCGCCAGGAAGGCCGCCGCGAGGGTCGGTCCGCCCTCCAGGAACACGTGCTGCCGGTCGCGGGCGCGCAGCGCGGCGAGCGCCTCGTGCGGGTCGCGGGTGCGCAGCAGCACGGTCTCGGCGGCGTCGTCGAGCACCCGCCGGGTGGGCGGCACGTCGCGCACTCCCATCACCGCGCGCAGCGGCTGACGGTCCCGCGGCAGCGGCCGGTCGTCCTCGTCGCGGACCGTGAGCTGCGGGTCGTCGACCAGCACGGTGCCGGTGCCGACCAGGATGGTGTCGCACAGTCCCCGGAGCCGGTGGGTGTCGCGGCGGGCGGGCGGTGAGCTGACCCAGCGGGAGGTGCCGTCGGCGGCGGCGCTGCGGCCGTCGAGGGTGGTGGCGAGCTTCCAGGTCACGAACGGCCGGCCGTGCTCGACCGCGAAGGTCCACACCCGGTTGACGGCGCGGGCCGCGTCGGCCAGCAGCCCGGCCTCGACGTCGACGCCCGCGGCGCGCAGCGTCCCGGCGCCCCCGGTCGCGACCGGGTTGCTGTCGGACTGGGCGAACACCACCCGGGCCACCCCGGCGGCGACCAGCGCCTGCGCGCACGGCCCGGTGCGGCCGGTGTGGTTGCAGGGCTCGAGGGTGACCACGGCGGTGGCCCCGCGGGCCCGGTCCCCGGCGCGGGCCAGGGCGTCGGCCTCCGCGTGCGGCGAGCCGGCGCCGCGGTGGAACCCCTCGGCGACCGTCGTACCGTCCGGGGCGAGCAGCACGCAGCCCACCCGTGGGTTCGGGCCCAGCGGGACGCCCGGCGACGCGGCGAGCTCGAGGGCGCGCGTCATCGCCGTACGCTCGGCGGGGTGGCCGGTCATCGCGGGGAGCCCTCTCGTCCGTGCTCACGGACTCCGGGCGTCGAGAATGCCAGGTGCGCCGGCACGTGCCGGTCCACCTGCGTGCGCTTCCCATCCGGACTTTCACCGTCGGTCCAGGAGTTTCACCTGGTCAACCGGCTGCTGGCTGCAGCCGGGTCGCGGACTTTCACCGCCGGCTCGGAATTACACCGACCCCAGAGCACGCGAGCTGTTCACTCGTTGCCCCAAGCCTGCCACACCGGGGGCAACCCGAACGTGTGAGCCCGGCCACCGGACGCCGGGTGGGGTCAGCGCGCCGCCTCGGCGGCCTTGCGCAGCGACTCGATCATCCTGTTCGGGTCGTCGGCCCCGAACACCGCGGAGCCGGCGACGAAGACGTCCGCGCCGGCCTCCGCGCAGCGCTCGACCGTCTCCAGGGACACGCCCCCGTCGACCTGCAGCCACACGTCCAGGCCGTGCTTGGCGACCAGCGCCCGGGTGCGCCGGATCTTCGGCAGGCACAGGTCGAGGAACGCCTGGCCGCCGAACCCGGGCTCGACGGTCATCACCAGCACCATGTCCAGCTCGGGCAGCAGGTCCTCGTAGGGCTCGATCGGGGTGCCCGGCTTGAGGCCCATCCCGGCCCGGGCACCCGCGGCCCGCAGCTCGCGGGCCAGCCGCACCGGGGCCGCCGCGGCCTCCACGTGGAACGTCACCGACCCGGCGCCGGCCTCGACGTACGCCGGCGCCCAGCGGTCCGGGTCCTCGATCATCAGGTGGCAGTCCATCGGCGTGGCCGACGCCTTGCCGAGCGCCTCCACCACCGGCAGCCCGAGCGTCAGGTTCGGCACGAAGTGGTTGTCCATCACGTCGACGTGCAGCCAGTCGGCGTCGGAGATCCGGGCGGCCTCGGAGGCCAGGTTGGCGAAGTCGGACGCGAGCATGCTCGGCGAGATCTGGATACCCATGGTGGCGCCGATCCTAGGTCAACCGGCGGACCGCGACGCGCACCCCTGGGACCGGCGGCGGCTCGCAGGCACAGCTGTCCGAGCAGGCCAGGAAGGTGTGCACCGGGTGCCGGCAGCGCGGGCAGGACCGGTCGTGCGGCAGGTGCGCGCCGTGCCGGGTCTCCGCGGTGTCCCACATGGTCCGCTCCCCTCTCCGAGCCTGGAGGGAGGAGCCGCCGGGAGCAGCCGGTGATACCGGGCGGGGCTCAGGAACGCCGCAGCAGCGCCAGGAACATCGCGTCGGTGCCGTGCCGGTGCGGCCACAGCTGCACGGTGCCGGGCAGCGGACCGGCGCAGTCCGGGACGCCGGGGAGCAGCCCGGCCGCCTCCTCGAGATGTACGTCGTCCCGGCCGGCGAGCACCGCCTCCACGACGCCGGAGGTCTCGGCGAGCACCGGGGAGCAGGTCACATAGGCCACCACGCCGCCGGGGCGCACCGCGTCGAGCGCGGAGGAGAGCAGCGCGCGCTGCAGCGGCACCAGGTCGTCGACGTCGGCCTGGGTGCGCCGCCAGCGGGACTCGGGCCGGCGGCGCAGCGCGCCCAGGCCGGAGCACGGCGCGTCGACGAGAACCCGGTCGAACGACCCGTCCCGCCAGGCCGGGCGGGTGCCGTCGGCGGCCACCACGCCCAGCAGCCCGGTGCCGGCCGTCGCGGTGGCGCCGGCGACCAACCCGGCCCGGTGCACCTGCCGCTCCGAGGCGAGCAGCCGGGCGCCCGCGGAGCCGGCCAGCGCGGCGAGCAGCGCGGACTTGCCGCCGGGCCCGGCGCAGACGTCCAGCCAGCGCTCGTCGCGGCCCTCGACCGCGGCCCGGGACAGCGCCACGGCGACCAGCTGGGAGCCCTCGTCCTGGACCCCGGCGCGGCCCTCCGCGACGGCGGCCACCCCGCCCGGGTCGCCGGAGTCCAGCGTCACGGCGTAGGGCGAGAGGCTCGACGCGGCGCCACCGGCGGCGACCAGCTCCTCGACGGTGGACAGCCCCGGGCGCGCGACCAGGGTGACCTTGGGGGGCGCGTTGTCGGCGCCGAGCAGGTCGTCGAGCTCGTCGGCGCGGTCGCCGAGCGCGGTGGTGAAGGCGGAGACGACCCACCGCGGGTGCGAGTGCGCGACGGACGCGAAGCCGACCGGGTCGGAGGCGGGGTCCGGAGCCACCCGGCGCACCCAGCCGGACAGGTCGTGGGCGGAGATCTTGCGCAGCACGGCGTTCACGAAGCCGGACGGCCCCGGGCCGACCTTGGCGCGCACCAGGTCCACGCTGGTGCCGACCGCGGCGTGCGAGGGCACCCGCATCGCGAGGAGCTGGTGGGTGCCCAGCCGCAGCGCGTCCAGGACGGCGGCGTCGACCTTGGCCAAGGGCCGGTCCAGGTTGGCGGCGATCACCGCGTCGTAGGTGCCCTGTCGGCGCACCGTCCCCGAGACCAGCTCGGTGGCGAACGCGGCGTCCCGGCCGGTCAGGCCGCGCGAGCGCAGCAGCGGCGGCAGCACGAGGTTGGTGTAGGCGTCCTTCTCCCGGATCGCGGCGAGCACGTCGAACGCCGCGGCCCGGGCCTGGTCGGCCGGGGTGCTGCGCGGACGCCTCCGCTGCGGCTTGGCGCGCGGGTCGCTCATCCGAGCCGCCCGCCGGAGACGAGCCGGGCGCCGCGGGCCCAGTCGGCGGCCGGCATCTGCTTCTTCCCGAACGGCTGTACGGCGCCGAGGAGCACCGCGCAGGTGCCGGTCCCGACGTGCACGGCGTTCTTGGACACCTCGAGCACCCCGGGCTCCAGGCTCCGCTCGGGGTCCGGGCGCACGGGGCCGAGCTTGAGCCGCTCCCCGTCGTACGTCGACCAGGCACCCGGCGCGGGCGTGCAGGCCCGGACCTGCCGGTCGAGGGCGACCGCCGGCCGGGACCAGTCGACCTCGGCGTCGGCCACCTCGACCTTGGGGGCCAGGCTGACCCCCTCGGAGGGCTGCTCGCGCGCCTCGATGTCGCCGTCCTCGATGCCGTCGAGCGTGCGCACCAGCAGCTCGGCACCGCCCTCGGCCAGCCGCTCGAGCAGGTCCCCGGAGGTGTCGGTGGGGCGGATCCGCTCGGTCATCACCCCGAACGTCGGTCCGGCGTCGAGGGCCCGCACGATCCGGAAGGTCGTGGCCCCGGTGACCTCGTCCCCGGCCCACAGCGCGTGCTGCACCGGCGCCGCGCCCCGCCACGCCGGCAGCAGCGAGAAGTGCAGGTTGACCCAGCCGTGCGGCGGGATGTCCAGCGCGCTCTGCGGGAGCATCGCGCCGTAGGCCACCACCGGGCAGCAGTCCGGGGCGAGCGCGCGCAGCTCGGCCTGGAAGTCCGGGTCGCGGGGGTGCTCCGGCTTGAGCACCGGCACCCCGAGCTCCGCGGCCCGCCGGGCCACGGGTGAGGCGACCAGCCGGCGGCCCCGGCCGGCGGGGGCGTCGGGGCGGGTGACCACGCCGACGAGCTCGTGCCGGCTGGCGGCCACCGCCTCCAGGGCGGGCAGGGCCGGCTCGGGGGTGCCGGCGAAGACCAGCCGCATCAGAGCCCGAAGCCGTTGGTCGGGTGCGGGGACACCTTGACGGTGGTGCCGGCGCCGAACCAGTCCGCCTCGCGGATCGCCTTCATCGCGGTCCGGCGGGTCTCCCGGTCGAGCCGGTCGATGAACAGCACCCCGTCGAGGTGGTCGGTCTCGTGCTGGATGGCGCGGGCCAGCAGCTCGTGGCCCTCGATGCTGACCGGCTCGCCGTGCATGTCGAAGCCCGTGGCCACGACCCGCATCGCCCGGACGCAGTCGAACGTCAGGTCCGGCAGGGACAGGCAGCCCTCGGCGCCGTCCTGCTTCTCCTCCGACAGGTCCAGGGTCGGGTTCACCAGGTGACCGAGCTCCCCGTCGACGTACCAGGTGAAGACCCGCAGGCCGACGCCGATCTGCGGGGCGGCCAGCCCGGCACCGGGAGCCTCCAGCATGGTGTCGGTCAGGTCGGAGACCAGCCGGCGCAGCTCCTTGTCGAAGGTCGTCACCGGGACGGCCGGGGTGCGCAGCACGGGGTCCCCGAAGAGACGGATCGGCTGGACGGGCACGGGGCAGCTCCTGGGACGGACCGGGGGAAGGACGACGACCCAGTCTACGGAGTCGCCGGGCTCACTCGAGGCCGACGGGGTCGACCTGCACCCGGACCGGGGGCAGCTTGCGGGCCGAGCGCACGCCCTGCATCTCCACCAGCGTCCGCGACAGGGCCGCGCCGGCGGCCCGGGGCACCCGGATCACCACCCGCAGCTGGGCCGGCGCCTCGGCGTCCGCGACCGGCCCGGTCACCACGACCGGCACCGGCCCGAGCACCTCGGCCCCCGGCGGCAGCGCCAGCACCTCGACCGCCGAGGCGAGGTCGGCCTCGGGGCCGGTCAGGGTGGCCAGCCGGGAGGCGGGCGGCAGGTGCGCGGACTGCCGGTCCTCGAGCTCGCGGCCGGCGAACCCGGTCGGGTCCCAGCGCACCAGCGCCTGCAGACCGGGCTCGGACGGCTCGCCGACCGCGACCACCCGGCCGCCCTCCCCCGCCGGTCGGGCCAGTGCGGCGGCCGCGAACCAGCGGCGCAGCGCCTCCTCGACGGTGCGCAGGTCGGTGCGGCCCAGCATCAGCCAGGTGTCCAGCAGCACGACGCAGGCGTAGCCGGCCTCGGCGACCGGCTCGGCGCCCGGGGTCGCCACCACCAGCGACGGCCGGTCCTCGACGGTGGCCAGCACCCGGTCGCCGGCCGAGGTGCGCACCGGCACCGACGGGAACGCCCGGCCGATCTCCTCGGCGGTCCGCTGGTCGCCCAGCACCGGCGCCCGCAGGCCGCGCCCACCGCAGACCGCGCACGCCCAGGCGTGGTCCTCCGCCCCGCACCAGCGGCACGACGGCGGCTGGTGCGCGGCGGTCTGCCGCAGCGGGCCGGTGCAGACCGCGCAGCGGGCCGGGGTCCGGCAGGTGTCGCAGGCCAGGGAGGTGGCATAGCCCTGCCGCGGGGTCTGCAGCAGCACCGGTCCCCGGGTCAGCCCGTCGCGGATCGCGTCGTAAGCGGTGCGGGGCAGCCGGGCGGTGCGGGCGTGCGGGTCGCGCTCGAGCTCCTTGTCGGTCGCGCCGGTGATCGACACCTGCGGGGCCGCGGCCCGCAGCGCCGATCGCTCGGGCTGCAGCGTCTCGGCCCAGCCGGTGCGGACGAGGTACTCCGCCTCGACCGTGCGGGCGAACCCGCCCAGCAGGACCCCGGTCGACTCCTCGTGGGCGCGGGTCAGCAGCACCTCGCGGGTGTGCGGGTAGGGGGCGCGGGGCTCGGCGTAGAGGTCGTCACCGTCGTCCCACAGCGCCACCAGGCCGAGGTCGTGGACCGGGGCGAACGCCGCCGCGCGGGTGCCGACCACGATGCGCACGGCCCCCCGGGACACCGCCAGGAACGAGCGGTAGCGCTGCGCCGGCCCGCTGTCGGCGGTCAGCACCACGTGCCGCCCGGCGCCGAGCACCTCGGTGAGCGCGGCGTCCAGGCGCGCGACGTCCTTGTGGTCGGGGACGCAGATCAGGCTGCCCCGCCCCGAGGCGTACGTCGCGGCCGCCGCGTGCGCGATGAGGGCGGGCCAGGAGTGCCCCGGCGTCGCGGACCAGACCGCCCGCGGGGAGCCCCCGTCGGCGAGCCGGCGCGCGAAGGCTGCTCCCCCGTCGTACCCGGACCAGGCGGCCTCCGCGGCGCCGGTGTCCGGGTCCGCCGCGGGGGCGGGCACCGAGGCCTGCTTCTCGGTGGTCGCGTGCCGGCTGGGGACCGCCAGCCGGAGCACGTCGGACCGGGTGCCGGCGTAGCGCGCCGCGACCAGCTCGGAGAGCCGGGCCACCGCCGGAGAGAGCACCGGCTCGGCGCTGACCGCGCGGCGCAACGGCATCAGCCGGCCCTCGTGCGCGCTGCTCGCCACCCGCTCGACCACGAAGCCGTCGACGTCCTGCCCGGCGAACCGGACCTTCACCCGGGTGCCGGCCGCGACGCTCGCGTGCAGCTTGGCCGGGACGAGGTAGTCGAAGGGCCGGTCCAGGTGTGCGAGCGGCACGTCGACCAGCACCCGTGCGACCGGCAGCTCGGGGGCCGGGTCGACCGGGAGCGGTGCCGTGGCCTTGCGCGCCGCCTGCTGCTTCGCGGCGCGGGCCCGGGCGCGGGCGAGCTCGGGCATCAGCGCCAGCTGGCCCGACTCCTCCTGCTCCTCGTCGCTCACCGGACCAGTCTCCCAGCCGCCACCCTCCGGCCCGCAGCCCCTCTCGCCGGCCTGTGGACGGTGCTTGGATGGGTGCCATGACGGTGCTGACCTGGAGCGGCTGCCGCAACGTGCGCGACCTCGGCGGCCTGCCCACGACCGACGGCGCCCGCACCCGTGACCGGGCCCTCGTGCGGGCGGACTCGCTGACCCGGCTGGACCGGGCCGGCCAGGAGGCCCTCGCGGCGTACGGCGTGAGCCGGATCGTCGACCTGCGGGCCGAGCACGAGACGGCCGATCCCCCGCACCCGTTCGCCGGGCAGGAGCTCTACCGGTCGGTCCCCTGGGTCGACGTGGACCGCGAGCCGGCGCGCGACCCGTCGGCGGAGCGCGGGCTGGCCGACATCTACCGCGACAGCCTGGACCGCAACGTGCGCCAGGTCGCCGCCGGCGTGCGCGCCTTCGTCGAGGCACCCCCCGGTCCGGTGGTCGTGCACTGCGCGGGCGGCAAGGACCGGACCGGGATGCTCGTCGGGGTGCTGCTCGAGGCCGTGGGCGTGCCCCGGGCGGTGGTCGTCGAGGACTACGCGTCCAGCGCCGGGCACCTGGGCATCGCCGAGATCGTGGCGACGCTGGGGGACGCGGAGCGGGCCCGGGTGGAGACCTACGCCTGGTCGCACCCGGAGACGCTGACCTCCGCGCTCGAGCACCTGGACGCGACGTACGGCGGGGCGGGGTCCTACCTGCGCGAGGCCTGCGGGCTGGCCGGCGCCGAGGTCGAGGCGGTGCGCCGCCGGCTGGTGGGCTGACCGGGAACGACGGAGCGCCCCGCACGAGGCGGGGCGCTCCGGTGGGGCTGGGGTCAGACGCCCGCGGCGGCCTTCAGCGCGTCGACGCGGTCGGTGCGCTCCCACGTGAAGTCCGGCAGCTCGCGGCCGAAGTGGCCGTAGGCGGCGGTCTGCGCGTAGATCGGCCGCAGCAGGTCGAGGTCGGCGATGATCGCGGCGGGGCGCAGGTCGAAGACCTCCTGGACCGCCTTCTGGATCGTCGCGACCGGGACCGACTCGGTGCCGAAGCAGTCGACGTAGAAGCCGACCGGCTGCGCCTTGCCGATCGCGTAGGCGATCTGCACCTCGCAGCGGCGGGCCAGGCCCGCGGCGACGATGTTCTTGGCCACCCAGCGCATGGCGTACGCCGCGGAGCGGTCGACCTTGGACGGGTCCTTGCCGGAGAACGCGCCGCCGCCGTGCCGGGCCATGCCGCCGTAGGTGTCGACGATGATCTTGCGGCCGGTCAGGCCCGCGTCGCCCATCGGGCCGCCGACCTCGAAGCGACCGGTCGGGTTGACCAGCAGCCGGTAGCCGTCCGAGGGGATGTCGAACTGGGCCAGGACGTGGTCCACGACGTGCTTCTTCACGTCGGGGGTCAGCATCGTGTCGAGGCTGATGTCCTTGGCGTGCTGGGAGGAGACCACGACGGTGTCGATGCGGACGGGGCGGTCCTCGTCGTCGTACTCGATGGTGACCTGGGTCTTGCCGTCGGGGCGCAGGTAGGACATCGTCCCGTCCTTGCGGACCTCGGAGAGCCGCTCGGCGAGCCGGTGCGCGATGGTGATCGGCAGCGGCATCAGCTCGGGGGTGTCGTCGCAGGCGTAGCCGAACATCAGGCCCTGGTCGCCGGCGCCCTGCTTGTCCATCGGGTCGACCGAGCTCTCCCGGGACTCCAGGCCGGTGTCGACGCCCTGGGCGATGTCGCCGGACTGGCCGCCGATCGCCACCATCACGCCGCACGAGTGCCCGTCGAAGCCCTTGGCCGACGAGTCGTAGCCGATCGACAGGATGCGCTCGCGGACCAGCTCCTTGACGTCGACGTAGCCGGTGGTGGTGACCTCGCCGGCGACGACCACGAGCCCCGTGGTGAGCAGGGTCTCGACGGCCACCCGGCTGTGCGCGTCCTGCTTGAGCATCGCGTCCAGGACCGTGTCACTGATCTGGTCGGCGATCTTGTCCGGGTGACCCTCGGTCACGGACTCGGAGGTGAAAAGGCGTCCAGCCACGTCGTCGTACCCCTTGGTGAGTGATGTGCTGCGGTCTGAAAAGTTTAGCCGCCGGGGAGACTATGCCTCAGGCGGTCTCGAACCGGGCCACGACCCGGTCCCACACCGCGTGCGCCAGCGCCGACTTGGAGCCGCGCGGGACGTGCTGCGGCTCCCCCGTCGCGTCGAGCAGCACCGCCTCGTTCTCGGTGCTGCCGAACACCTGCCCGCCGCTGACGTCGTTGACCACGAGCAGGTCGCAGCCCTTGCGGGCGAGCTTGGCGGTGGCCATCTCCAGCACGGAGGTCTCCGCGTCGCCGGTCTCCGCGGCGAAGCCGACCACGACCGAGCCGGGACGGGCCCGGTGCCGGGAGATCTCGGCCAGGATGTCCGGGTTCTGCTCCAGCGCGAGCGACGGCGCGGAGCCGTCGTCGGCCTTCTTGATCTTGGTGTCGCTGACCGCGCTCGGCCGGTAGTCGGCGGGAGCGGCGGCCATCACCACCGCGTCGGCGGTCGTGGTGCCGGCCAGCACGGCGTCGCGCAGCTGGGCGGTGGTCTCGACGTGCACGACCTTGACCCCGGCCGGGTCCGGCAGCGTCACGTTCGCGGCGACCAGCGTGACCTCGGCACCGCGGGCCGCGGCGGCCCGGGCGAGCGCGTAGCCCTGCAGCCCCGAGGAGCGGTTGCCCAGGAACCGGACCGGGTCGAGGTACTCCCGGGTCCCGCCGGCGCTGACCAGCACGTGCCGGCCGGCCAGGTCGAGCAGGTTGGCGGCCCCGGCCCGGCCCATCACCTCGCGGGCGACCTCGAAGACCTCCGCGGGGTCCGGGAACCGGCCCTTGCCGGTGTCCGCGCCGGTCAGCCGGCCCTCGGCGGGCTCGATCACCAGCGCGCCCCGGCGGCGCAGCGTGGCGACGTTCTCGGCGGTGGCCGGGTGCTCCCACATCTCGGTGTGCATCGCCGGGGCGAACACCACCGGGCACCGGGCGGTGAGCAGGGTGTTGGTGAGCAGGTCGTCGGCGAGCCCGTGCGCGGCCCGGGCCAGCAGGTCCGCGGTGGCCGGGGCCACCACGACGAGGTCGGCGGTCTGCCCGATCCGGACGTGCGGCACCTCGTGCACGTCGGTCCAGACCTCGGCGGAGACCGGCTTGCCCGAGAGCGCCGCCCAGGTCGGGGCGCCGACGAACTCCAGCGCCGCCGCGGTCGGTACGACGGTCACGTCGTGGCCGGACTCGGTGAACCGGCGGAGCAGCTCGCACGCCTTGTACGCAGCGATGCCGCCGCTCACACCGAGGACCACGCGGGGCTTGCGTCCCGGGGGGTCGGCGTGAGGGCGGCTGTCGGCTGCGTCGCTCGCCATGGTGAGGCGGCTCAGCCCTCGGTCGGGGTGTCGCCCTCGGCGTCGGGGTCGATGTCCTTGCAGGTGAGCAGGTCGGAGTTGATCTCGCGCAGCGCGATCGACAGCGGCTTCTCCTGCACGTGGGTGTCCACGAGCGGGCCGACGTACTCCAGCAGGCCCTCGCCGAGCTGGGAGTAGTAGGCGTTGATCTGGCGGGCGCGCTTGGCGCTGTAGAGGACCAGCTTGTACTTCGAGTCCGTCTTGGTCAGCAGCTCGTCGATGGGCGGGTTGGTGATGCCCTCGGCGACAGGCAGGGTTCGAGACACAGACGACACAGGTGCAGCCTCACAGATTCAGGGGTAGACAGCCCACGAGCAGGGCCACGGCTATCAGAGGCTCTCAGGAGCCCTTCATCAAGGTTACCAACTCTTCCGCAGCGAGGTGAACTTCGGTGTTCACGACCGTCACGTCGAACTCCGACTCGGCGGCCAGCTCGCCCCGGGCGGTCTCCAGGCGGCGCTCCCGCTCCTCCTCGGTCTCGGTGCCGCGACCGACCAGGCGCCGGACCAGCTCCTCCCAGGACGGTGGCTTGAGGAACACGAACAGCGCCTCCGGCATGGTCGCCCGGACCTGCCGGGCGCCCTGGAGGTCGATCTCCAGGAGCGCGGGCCGACCGGCGGCGAGCGCCTCCTCGACCGGCTTGCGCGGGGTGCCGTAGCGGGCGCGCTTGTGCACGACGGCCCACTCGAGCAGGTCGCCGTGCGCGACCAGCCGGTCGAACTCCTCGTCGGAGACGAACCAGTAGTGCCGCCCGTGCACCTCGCCGGGACGGGGAGGACGGGTGGTGGCGGACACGGAGATCCACACCTCGGGGTGGTGGCTGCGGACGTACGCCGCCACGGTGCCCTTGCCGACCGCGGTCGGCCCCGCCAGGACCGCCAGCCGGCCCTGTCGATCGGTCACAGGTCAGCCACGCGAACCGAACTCGCGCTCGAGGGCCGCGATCTGGTTGGCGCCCAGGCCGCGCACCCGGCGGCTCTCGGAGATGCTCAGCCGCTCCATCATCTGCCGGGCCCGGACCTTGCCGAGACCGGGCATCGACTGCAGCAGGTCGACGACCCGCATCTTGCCGATGACCTCGTTCTCCTGACCCTGCTGGAGCACGTCCACGATCGAGGCGCCCGAGTGCTTGAGCCGGTTCTTGATCGCGGCCCGCTCGCGTCGGGAGGCCGCCGCCTTCTCGAGGTTCGCCTGACGCTGTTCCGGCGTGAGTCGCGGCAGAGCCACTGTGGGACCTCGTCCTGTGCGTGGGGGCGGATGGTGATGCGAAATCTAGTCATGGTGGCCGGGTGGTCGCAATGTCCGGGTGTGTCGTGGCGGTGTCGGCCTCGTCACCCGGTCAGTGCGCCGCCTCGTGCCAGCTCGCCCCGGTGCCGACCGACACGTCGAGCGGGACCGTCAGCTCGGCCGCGGCCCCCATCTGCTCGCGCACCAGCGCCTCGAGCGCGGCCGCCTCGCCGGGGGCCACCTCGAACACCAGCTCGTCGTGCACCTGGAGCAGCATCCGCGACTGCAGCGACGACGCGGTCAGCGCCCGGTCCACGTTGAGCATCGCGACCTTGATGATGTCGGCCGCCGACCCCTGGATCGGGGCGTTCAGGGCCATCCGCTCGGCCATCTCGCGCCGCTGCCGGTTGTCGCTGGTGAGGTCGGGCAGGTAGCGCCGCCGGCCCATGATCGTCTCGGTGAAGCCGGTCCGGCGGGCCTCGTCGACGATCCCCGCGAGGTAGTCGCGCACCCCGCCGAACGTCTCGAAGTACTCCTCCATCAGCCCGCGCGCCTCGGCCGGGTCGATGCCCAGCTGGTTGCCGAGGCCGTAGGCGGACAGGCCGTAGGCCAGCCCGTAGTTCATCGCCTTGATCTTGGCGCGCATCGCGGACGTCACGTCGCCGGCGTCCACCCCGAAGACCCGGGCCGCGGTCACCGAGTGGAAGTCCCGACCGGAGCGGAACGCCTCGATCAGGAGCTTGTCCTCGGAGAGGTGCGCCATGATCCGCATCTCGATCTGGCTGTAGTCGGCGGTCATCAGCGACTCGTAGCCGGGCCCCACGACGAACGCCTCGCGGATCCGGCGGCCCTCCTCGGTGCGGACCGGGATGTTCTGCAGGTTGGGGTCGGTCGAGGACAGCCGTCCGGTCGCCGCGATCAGCTGGTTGAACGTGGTGTGGATCCGGCCGTCGGACGCGACCGTCTTGAGCAGCCCCTCGACGGTCTGCCGCAGCCGGGCCACGTCGCGGTGCCGCAGCAGCGCGTCGAGGAACGGGTGCGGGGACTTCACCGACAGCGCCGTCAGGGCGTCGGCGTCGGTGGTGTAGCCCGTCTTGGTGCGCTTGGTCTTCGGCATCTTCAGGTCCTCGAACAGCACCACCTGGAGCTGCTTGGGCGAGCCGAGGTTGATCTCCTTGCCGATCGCGGCGTACGCCGCGTCCGCGGCCAGCTTCACCTCGCCGGCGAAGTGCGACTCGAGCGCCTCGAGGTTCTCGACATCGACGGCGACGCCGGTCCGCTCCATCGCCGCGAGCAGGTGCACCAGCGGCAGCTCCACCCCGGTCAGCAGCGCGGTGCCGCCGCGCTCCTCCAGCTCGACGTCGAGCGCCTCGGCGAGGTCCAGGACCGCCCGGGCCTGGAGCATCGCGGCGTCGCCGGCGGAGTCCTCCCCCACCGTGTCGAGGGTGAGCTGGCCGTCGTCGGCGGGCGCGCCCGCCTTGAGCTCGCGCTTGAGGTAGCGCAGGGTCAGGTCGGCCAGGTCGTAGGAGCGCTGGTCGGGGCGGGCGAGGTAGGCCGACAGGGCGGTGTCCCGCTCCAGGCCGGCCAGCTCCCAGCCGCGTCCGGACAGCGCCAGCATCGGGCCCTTGGCGTCGTGCAGCACCTTGGCGACCGACGGGTCCGCCAGCCACTTGGCGAGCACCTCGTCGTCCTCGGGGGAGATCTGCTCGACGTCGAGCCAGGCCGCGGCCCCGTCACCGCTGGCCAGGGCGATCGCGAACACGTCGCCGGTCCCGGCCCGCCAGGTGCCCTGCACCTGGACCCCGACCCGGTCCTGCCCGGACGCGTGCGCCGCCAGCCAGCCGGCGAGCGCACCGGCCTCCAGGCGGGTGCCGTCGAGCTCGAAGCCGCTGTCGTCGATCTCCTCCTCGGACTCCAGGGTCGCGAACAGCCGGTCGCGCAGCACCCGGAACTCCAGGCTGTCGAAGAGCGTGTGCACCTCCTGGCGGTCCCACGGCTGGACGGCCAGGTCGTCGGGCGTCGCGCTCAGGTCGAGGTCGCAGACCAGGGCGTTGAGCCGGCGGTTGCGGATCACGTCGCCGAGGTGCTCCCGGAACGAGTCGCCGGCCTTGCCCTTGATCTCGTCCGCGTGGGCGATCACGTTGTCGAGGCCGTCGTAGGTGGTGATCCACTTCGCGGCGGTCTTGGGGCCGACCCCCGGGACGCCGGGCAGGTTGTCCGAGGTCTCCCCGACCAGCGCCGCGAGCTCGGGGTAGCGGTGCGGCGGGAGGCCGTACTTCTCCTCGACGGCGGCGGGGGTCATCCGGGCCATCTCGGAGACGCCCCGGCTCGGGTAGAGCACCGTGGAGGTCTCGCCGACGAGCTGGAAGGCGTCCCGGTCGCCGGTGCAGATCAGCACCTCGAAGCCCTGCGCGACGGCCTGGGTGGTGAGCGTGCCGATCACGTCGTCGGCCTCGAAGCCGTCCTTCTCGATCGTCACGATGCGCAGCGCCGCGAGCACCTCCTTGACCAGGGAGACCTGGCCGGAGAACTCGTCGGGCGACTTGGAGCGGTTGGCCTTGTACTCGACGTACTCCTCGGTCCGGAAGGTCTGCCGGGAGACGTCGAACGCGACGCCGACGTGGGTGGGCTTCTCGTCGCGCAGCACGTTGATGAGCATCGAGGTGAAGCCGTAGACCGCGTTGGTGTGCTGGCCCGTGGTGGTCGAGAAGTTCTCCACCGGCAGCGCGAAGAACGCACGGTAGGCCAGCGAGTGGCCGTCGAGGAGGAGCAGGCGCGGACGGGCGGACGAGGCGTCGGAGGCAGGCTGGTCGGGCACCCGCCCACCCTAGTAGGCGGCGCCCCCAGCGGGACCCCGGACCGGACGGGCTAGGAGGGCCGGGCCTGGGAGCGGCGCAGCGAGCGGCGCTGGGCGAGCACGGCGCCGACGTTGCGGTGGCTGCGGGTGCCCACCCGGGCGGCGGCCGGCGGCTCCACCGGCAGCTTGGCGCGCAGCGCCGGGACGGTCGCGCCGCGGACGACCGCGATCTGGGAGAGGCCGAGCCGGGCCATGTAGCGGTTGGCGTCGCGGGACGCCACCGAGGCCGCCGCGATGACGTGCTCGGTGTCCTTCTCCTCGGCCCAGGTGACGGTGGCCTCCAGGAGCGCGCGGCCCACGCCGTGCCGGCGGAAGGACTCGATGACATGGAGGTGCATGACGTAGATCGCGGTGTCGCTGTGCACCGGCGAGAGCGGTGCGCGCATCAGGTGCACGGCGCCCGCGACGGCGTCGTCGATGCGGGCCACGACCAGCCGCTGGTCCGGGTCGGCGGCGATCCGGGCGATCGCGGCGGCCGCCTCCTGGGTGGCGTGCGCGGTGGCCTGGTCCTGGTGGGGGCGCTCGGCGAGGGCGCCCCAGACCTCCACGAGGGCGGCGGCATCGCCGGGGGCAGCGTCGCTGAGGGAGACCGCGCAGCGGAACATGGGGACACCTTTCCCAGCCGGCGACCGGCGACGAGGAGTGCGACAGGATGCGTTGGACGGCCGGCTCGTCGGTGCCCCGCAACCTCGTGAACCTGACCGAGGTGAGAGATTACGCCTAGTACGACCCCGTTGGGTAGCCGGGATCTCCGGCCCCGTGCACACCGCGAGGAGACGTGATGTTCCCGGGCATCGGCACCGTCGTGAACATGGCCACGGTCCTGCTGGGCACCGCCATCGGCGTGCTCGTCGGGCACCGGCTCCGCCAGCGCACCCGCGACGTGGTCACCGACGGCCTCGGCCTGGTCACGCTGCTGATCGCCGGGTCCGCGGCGACGAGCATCGCCGACCCGGCCTGGTCCCGCGCGGTCGGGGACAGCGCGCCGATGCTGATCGTGCTCGGCTCGCTGGTCCTGGGCGGCATCACCGGCTCGGTGCTCGGCATCGAGGAGCGCCTGGAGGGGTTCGGCGGGCGGCTCCAGCAGCTGCTGCAGCGGCGCTCCGGAGCAGGCGGTCCGGACCGGCAGCGGTTCATCGAGGGCTTCGTGACCAGCTCGCTGGTGTTCTGCGTCGGGCCGCTCACGGTGCTCGGCTCGCTCAACGACGGGCTGGGCAACGGTGCGGACCAGCTGTTCCTGAAGTCCGCTCTGGACGGGTTCGCGGCGATCGCGTTCGCGGCGTCGCTGGGCTGGGGCGTCGGCGCCAGCGTGCTCGCGCTGCTGGTCGTGCAGGGGTCGCTCACGGTGCTGGGCGCCGTCCTGGGCGACGTCATGCCCGCCGCCCAGGTCGCCGCGCTGACCGCGACCGGTGGCCTGATGCTGGTCGGGGTGGCCCTGCGGCTGCTGCGGATCAGACAGGTTCCGGTCGGCGACCTGCTGCCGGGACTGCTGTTCGCGCCGCTGCTGACCACGCTCGTGGCCGCGCTGCGCTGAGCGTCGTACGACGGGCGGCGCGCCCGACTCGTTGGCGAATTGTTGCCTCAAACGTCGCCACCACCCCGACGTTGGTCCTAATGTGACGGCCAGGGGGACGAGCGGGAGCGGTCGGTGGTGAAACACCGCGGACTCACGCTGTCGCTATAGTCCCGCGTCACACCTGAGACAGACCGGCGAAGTACCCGCGACAGGAGTCCCATGCACGCCCGCCCCAGAAGCATCGCCGCCTTGCTGACCGCGCTCGCGGTCGCGGCGCTCGTGATGATCGGCAGCGGACCGGTGTCAGCGGCCCCGGTGCCGCACGTCGGCGAGTCCGCCTGCACCAAGCCCGCGCCGCGCAACGACGACACCATCCACATCCAGGGGTGCCTGACCGACACCCGGGAGAAGCCGCCGAAGGCGGTCCCGGGCGTGAAGTTCACCGTCGTCGACGACCAGGGCAAGAACGTCGGCGAGGGCACCAGCAACGACAGCGGCGTCTTCGACATCGCGCTGCCCGGCAAGTCGATCGACGTCCTCGGCAACACCTACACGGTCAAGCTGGACAAGTCGTCCCTTCCGGAGGGTGCCGCGCTGCGCAACCCCAAGCAGCTCTCGTTGAAGGTCACCCCCAAGCTGAGTTCGGACGTCTACGTCACCTTCCCGATCGGCGACGCGACGGCCGCCAACGCCGGCAAGGCCACCCAGGCCCTGCAGCTCGCGGTCGGCGGCCTGGTGTTCTCGCTGCTGCTCGCGATGGCCGCCCTCGGCCTGTCGATGATCTTCGGTACGACGGGCCTGACGAACTTCGCACACGGCGAGCTGATCACGTTCGGGGCGCTGGTCGCCTACGGCGTGGACGCACTGCCGGGCACGATCACCATCGCCGGCACGAACGTGACGATCGCCGTCTCGATCATCGTCGCGGCCATCGCGTCCGCCGGGTTCGGCTGGCTCAACGACCGCGCCCTGTGGCGGCCGCTGCGGCACCGCGGCACAGGCCTGGTCGCGATGATGGTCGTGAGCATCGGCCTGTCGATCTTCCTGCGCAACGTCTACCAGTACCTCGCGGGCGCCAGCACCCACCAGTACTCCCAGTTCTCCAGCCCGCGGCCGTACCACATCGGCCCGATCCTGGTCACCCCCAAGGACGTCTTCATCGTCGTCTTCTCCACGATCGTGCTGGTCGTGGTCGTCATCGCCCTGCAGCGCACCCGGCTCGGCAAGGCCACCCGCGCGGTCGCCGACAACACGGCGCTCGCCGCCGCCACCGGCATCAACGTCGACCGGGTCATCTCGGTCGTCTGGATCGTCGGCGCGATGCTGGCCGGCATGTCGGGCGTGCTGCTCGGGATGACCCAGGGCTTCGACTACCAGCTCGGCTTCAAGATCCTGCTGCTGGTCTTCGCCGCGACCGTCCTCGGCGGCCTGGGCACGGCGTGGGGCGCGATCGTCGGCGCCCTGGTGATCGGGCTCTTCGTCGAGGTCTCCACGCTGTTCATCCCGGCTGAGCTGAAGTTCGTCGGCGCACTCGTCGTACTCATCGTCGTTCTGCTGGTCAGGCCCCAGGGCCTGCTCGGCAAGGCCCAGCGGGTCGGTTAGGAGCTAGCACATGGACTGGCACGCCATTCTCAGTCAGAGCATGCAACAGGGTCTGGGCCCGGTCGCCGCGGTGTACTGCCTCGCCGCCATCGGCCTGAACGTGCACTTCGGCTACACCGGCCTGCTCAACTTCGGCCAGGCGGGCTTCATGGCCGTCGGCGGCTACGCCGTCTCGTCGTTCGTCACGACCTGGGGGCTGTCGTTCTGGCTCGGCTGCGTGGTCGCGCTGCTCGCCTCGGCCGTCCTCGCGCTGCTCCTGGGCGTCCCGACGCTGCGGCTGCGCGCCGACTACCTCGCGATCGTGACGATCGCGGCCGCCGAGATCATCCGGCAGACGATCGGCTCGGTCACGCTGCTGAAGTACTTCGGCGGCCAGGACGGCCTCCAGGGGTTCAACAGCAGCTTCGCCGCCCTGAACCCGTTCAGCGGCCGGATCGGCATCCCCGGGGTGGTCACCTGGCGTCCCTACGACTTCTGGACGCTGCTGGTCTCTTGGGCGCTCGTCGCGCTGTTCTGCGTCATGGTCTGGGCGCTGATGCGCAGCCCGTGGGGCCGGGTGCTCAAGAGCATCCGCGAGGACGAGGACGCGGTCCGCAGCCTCGGAAAGAACGTCTACGCCTACAAGATGCAGTCGCTGGTCATCGGTGGCGTCATCGGTGGCGTCGCCGGCATCATGTCGGCGCTGCAGCACTCGGCGATCAACCCGTCGTTCTTCGCGACCGACACCACCTTCTTCGCCTACACCGTGCTGCTCGTCGGTGGCGCCGCCCGGGTGCTCGGCCCGGTCGCCGGAACCGTGATCTTCTGGTTCCTGATCAGCTTCCTCGACCTGTTCTTCGGGCAGGCCACCTCCGGCACCGACCCGTCGATCCCCGCCGCCATCATGAACAGCAACCAGGCCAGCCTCATGCGCTTCATCTTCATGGGCCTCGCCCTGATGCTGCTGATGATCTACCGCCCGCAAGGAATCTTCGGGGACCGAAGGGAGCTGGCCCTCGATGCCCGCTGACACCGTGACCAACCACGCCGAGACCGGCCCGGAGAAGGACGGTCCCGCGAAGGGCGGTCCCGCCAAGGTCGACGTCAACGCCGCCCGCGCGGCGCTGCGCGACGTCGCCCACGAGCCCGGCGCGAAGAAGCCCGACCCGATCGTGGTGGCCGACGGCATCCGCCGTACCTTCGGTGGCCTGACCGCCGTCGACGTCGACCACGTCGAGATCCAGCGCGGCGTGATCACCGGGCTGATCGGCCCGAACGGCGCCGGCAAGACGACGTTCTTCAACCTGCTCACCGGCTTCGACCGGCCCGACGCGGGCGACTGGTCCTTCAACGGCAAGAGCCTCCGCGGCGTCCCCGCCTTCCGGGTCGCCCGGCTCGGCATGGTGCGCACCTTCCAGCTCACCAAGGTGCTCTCCAGGCTGACCGTGCTGGAGAACATGCGGGTCGGCGCCACCGGCCAGCACGGCGAGAGCCTGCTCAAGGCGATGTTCGCGCCGTTCTGGCGTGGCCAGGAGACCGCGAACACCGAGCGTGCCGACGGCCTGCTCGAGCGCTTCCTGCTGATCAAGAAGCGCGAGGACTTCGCGGGCTCGCTGTCCGGCGGCCAGCGCAAGCTGCTCGAGATGGCCCGGGCGCTGATGGCCGACCCCGAGCTGGTGATGCTCGACGAGCCGATGGCCGGGGTGAACCCCGCGCTCAAGCAGTCGCTGCTGGGGCACGTGGAAGTCGCTGCGCGACGACGGCCGGACCGTGCTCTTCGTCGAGCACGACATGGACATGGTCCGCGACATCTCCGACTGGGTCATCGTGATGGCCCAGGGCAAGGTGATCGCGGAGGGTCCCCCGGACTCGGTGATGGGCGACCAGCGGGTCATCGACGCCTACCTCGGCTCGCACCACGACCAGGACCTGAGCGAGGACATGGAGGAGCAGATCCTCTCCGAGGCCCAGGCCGAGATCCACGACGAGCAGCACCACGAGACGCCGGTCCCGACCGCCGGAGAAGCAGAAGGAGACCAGCGTGTCTGAGGCCTCGACCGACCAGACCTCGCGCAGCGAGCACGTGAAGGCGGCCGAGGGCGCGGTGCTCCGTGCCGACGACCTGATCGCCGGCTACCTGCCCGGGGTGAACATCCTCAACGGTGCGGACCTGTACTGCAAGGAGAACGAACTGGTCGGCATCATCGGCCCGAACGGCGCCGGCAAGTCGACGCTGCTCAAGGCGCTGTTCGGCCTGGTGAAGATCAAGACCGGGACGGTCACGCTCAAGGGCGAGGACATCACCAACCAGCGGGCCGACCACCTGGTCACCAAGGGCATCGGCTTCGTGCCGCAGACCAACAACGTGTTCCCGTCGCTCACCATCCAGGAGAACCTGGAGATGGGCGTCTACCAGCGGCCGAAGTCGTTCAAGAAGCGCTTCGAGTTCGTGGGCGACCTGTTCCCCGCGCTGATCGACCGCAAGGCGCAGCGCACCGGATCGCTGTCGGGCGGCGAGCGGCAGATGGTCGCGATGGGCCGCGCGCTGATGATGGAACCGTCCGTGCTGCTGCTCGACGAGCCCTCCGCGGGTCTCTCGCCGGTCATGCAGGACGAGGTCTTCGTGCAGACCCGCCGGATCAACCGGGCCGGCGTCTCGGTGATCATGGTCGAGCAGAACGCCAAGCGCTGCCTGCAGATCTGCGACCGCGGCTACGTGCTCGACCAGGGCCGCAACGCCTACACCGCGAGCGGCCAGGACCTGATCAACGACCCGAAGGTGATCGAGCTGTACCTCGGGACGCTGGCGAAGAAGGACTGAGCCTCCCCACTCGCTTCCGCACTCCCCCGCACAGCACGAAGGGGCCCGACCTGGTGGTCGGGCCCCTTCGCTGTGCTGGGTGGATCAGATCACGCCGGTGACGTACTTGAGGTTCTTGTACGTGTTGGTGGCGTCGTAACTGAAGATGCCGATCGTGGCCTTGGTCGGGCTACCCGTGTCGCCCAGGTCGCACGGACCCGAGACACCCTGGTAGTCGATGTCCTCGCCCTTGTTCAGCAGGTCCGAGCACTCCTTGAAGGTCGAGCACTCGGTGCCGTCCTTCGAGACCTTGATGATGTCCGGGGCGAAGGTCGACGGGTCGTCCGACTTGGCCTCGATCGCCGCGAGGGCGATCAGGGTCGTGGCGTCGTACGACTCGGGACCGTAGGTGAAGTCCTTGAGCTTCGGGTCCGTCTTCCGCATCCGGTCCTTGAAGTCCGAGGTCAGCTCGGCGCCCGGGTAGGTCGCCTTGACGCCCTTCAGGGTGCCCTTCGGGAAGTCCGCGGAGTAGTCGGCGGTGTTGCCGTCCACGAAGTACGTCGGGACGTCCTGCGGCCCGACGCCCTTGGCGATGAGCTGCGGGATGATCTTCTTGGTCTCGTCGAACGCGACCAGGACGATGGCGTCGGGCTTCGTCGCCGCGACGGCGTTCACCTCGGCGGTGAAGTTGGTCGCGTCGGCCGAGTAGAGCTTCTTGACCGCGACGTTGCCGCCACCGGCCTTGATGCCCTTGTCGATCTGGCCGGCGAGCAGCTCGCCGTAGGAGTCCTGGCGGGCCAGGATGGCCACGTTGTTGCGGCCGTCCTCGATCAGCGTGTTCGCCATCACGGCGCCCTGGAGGACGTCGGACGGGGCGGTGCGGAAGTACAGGTTCTTCGGGTCGGTCTTCGCGTCGTCCAGCGCCGGCGAGGTGTTCGCGGGCGAGAACTGCACGACACCGGCACCGGTGATCTTGTCGATGACGCTCAGTGACACCGAGGAGGACGCGGCACCGACGATGGCGTCGGCGTTCGCGTCGAGCAGCTTGTCGGTCTGGGCACCCGCGATGTCCGGCGTGCCGTCACCCGAGTCGGCCTTGACCTGGACGACGTCCTTGCCGAGGACCCCACCGGCGCTGTTGATGTCGTCGATGGCGGTCTGGACGCCGGCGAACTCCGGCGGGCCGAGGAACGCGAGGTCGCCGGTCTGCGGGAGCAGGGTGCCGACCGTCAGCGTTCCGTCGCCCTTGGCGGGAGCGGCCGAGCTGCTCTCGCTCGGCGAGGACGACGACGAGGAGCCGGCACTGTTGCTGTCACTGTTGCTGCCACCACAGGCCGTCAGTGCGAGCGACGCCGTCGCGAGCACCACAGCCGTGCGCAGGGCGCGGTTTGGGCGAATCATTGAGCCTCCGTCATGAGGAGTGTGCGCGGAGTCCCCCCACCGGGTACCGATCGCGCATTCTGATGGTGCGAACCTAGCGCCAAACCCTTTGTCCCATGGCGGTCTGAGGACAATTGGTGGTGCTGTCGTTGCCATTTCGTGACCTGCGGGAGCTGCACCCCGACCGGCTGCCCGTTTTGCGGGCCGCCCGGGGCTGCTCCGGGCTGCTCCGGGACTGTCCCGGGCTACTCCGGGCTGTCGGTCCCGGTGACGGACGGCCCGTGGGTGAGCACGCCGTCGGCGACCTGGCGCATCGAGAGGCGCAGGTCCATGGCGGTCTTCTGGATCCACCGGAACGCGTCCGGCTCGCTCAGGTCGAGCTGGCGCTGCAGCACGCCCTTGGCGCGGTCGACCGACTTGCGGGTCTCCAGGCGCTCGGTCAGGTCGGCCACCTCGGCCTCGAGCAGCTGCACCTCGGCGAAGCGGCTCACCGCCATCTCGATGGCGGGCACCAGGTCGGCCTTGTTGAACGGCTTGACGAGGTAGGCCATCGCGCCGGCGTCGCGGGCCCGGTCGACCAGGTCGCGCTGGCTGAACGCGGTGAGGATCACCACCGGAGCGATCCGCTGCTCGGCGATCCGCTGAGCCGCCGTGATCCCGTCCAGTTTGGGCATCTTGACGTCGAGGACCACCAGGTCGGGCCGGTGCAGCTCCGCGAGCTCGACGGCGGTCTGCCCGTCGCCGGCCTGCCCCACGACGTCGTACCCCTCCTCGGCGAGCATCTCGGCGAGGTCGAGGCGGATCAGCGCCTCGTCCTCGGCGATGACGACGCGGCGTGCGGGGGCAGAGGGGTCCGGACTCACGAGTGAAGGCTAGTACGACGAGCCGCCGGCCACCCCGTCGTCCCGCAGAGTCGACCCGTCAGGCGGACCGGTCGGTGGCGCCGCGGACCCGGGCGGCGTGCGCCTGCAGGAACAGCTCGACGTCCTCACGCTCCACCCGGCGCCGCGACAGGTGGCTGCAGGCGGTGCGGGCGTTCGCGATCGCGCGTTCCTGACCCACCAGTGCCTGCAGCAGTCGTCTCATGTCGTCCCACCGTCGGTTCCTCCGTGCCGGACTCAAAGACTATTTCTTTGATAGACAATGGCAAGCGGCGGTCCAGACCCTGGATCGGCTACCCTTCTCAGCGGTCGGGCCCCGGTAGTCCAACGGCAGAGACAATGGTCTCAAACACCATCCAGTGTGGGTTCGAATCCCACCCGGGGCACTCCTCCAACCTGTCGGTGGTCTGCGGCAGGGTCGTGCCGTGCACCCCGTTATGCAGCGTCTCCGCGCCCTGCAGCTGCTCGCAGACGGAGGCTCGCTGAGCGACGTCAGCCGGGCCACCGGCGTCAGCCGCGCCAGCCTGCGCGAGTGGCGCGACCGAGGTCCGGGCGCACTTCCGGCCACCGGTGCCTGCTGGGTGTGCGAGGAGACCGTACCGGCGGCGTCGTCCGGGTACGCCCGGCTGCTGGGCTACTACCTCGGCGACGGTTGCCTGTCCCGCGTCCGGTCCGTGCACGCGCTGCGAGTGTCCTGTGACCGCGCCTACCCCGGCATCGTCGAGGACGTCACCGCTGCCATCGGCGAGGTGCGGCCGGGTGCCCGGGTGCAGCACGTCCGGGCACCGGGAGTGGTAGTCGTGCAGAGCTACTGGAAGCACTGGCCGTGCCTGTTCCCGCAGCACGGCCCCGGCCGCAAGCACGAGCGCACCCTGGTGCTCGCCGGCTGGCAGCGCGAGGTGGTCGAGCGGCACCCGGCCGACCTGCTGCGCGGGCTGTTCCACTCCGACGGCTGCCGGGCGAACAACTGGACGCGACGCCTGGTGGCCGGCGAGATGAAGCGCTACGACTACCCGCGGTGGCAGTTCACCAACAACTCCCCCGGACATCCGGCGCTGGTGCTGCGAGGCGCTCGACTTGGTCGACGTACCGTGGCGGCAGTCGAGCTGGAAGACGATCTCGGTCTCCACCCGCGCCGGGGTGGCCCGGCTCGACGAGCTGCTCGGGCTCAAGCGCTGAGCGCGCTCACTCCGGGCGTCGGTAGGCCGGGGCGACCCCGTTGATCGCGTCGCCCATCCGGTGGATGCGCAGCGCGTTCGTCGAGCCCGGGATCCCCGGGGGCGCACCGGCGATGATCACCACCAGGTCGCCCTCCTGCACCTTGCCGACCCGCAGGAGGTGCTCGTCGACCTGGCGGACCATCTCGTCGGTGTGCTCGACCGGCGCCGCGAGGAACGTCTCGACGCCCCACGAGAGCGCGAGCTGGGAACGCACGACGGGCACCGGGGTGAACGCCAGCATCGGGATCGCGCCGCGGTAGCGCGACAGCCGCCGTGCCGAGTCGCCGCTCTGGGTGAACGCGACGAGGTACTTCGCCCGGACCCGGTCGGCGACCTCGGCGGCGGCCTTGGCGATCACGCCGCCGCGGGTGCGGGGCTGCCAGTCGATGGCCGCCATCCGGGCCAGGCCGTGGTCCTCGGTCGACGAGATGATCCGGGCCATCGTCTCGACGGTCTCGATGGGGAACTCCCCCACGCTGGTCTCGCCGGACAGCATCACCGCGTCGGCGCCGTCGAGCACCGCGTTGGCGACGTCCGAGGCCTCGGCCCGCGTCGGGCGCGGGGAGGAGATCATCGACTCGAGCATCTGGGTGGCCACGATGACCGGCTTTGCGTGCCGGCGGGCGACCTCGATGACCTGCTTCTGCAGGAACGGGACGTCCTCGAGCGGGCACTCCACGCCGAGGTCGCCGCGGGCCACCATGAAGCCGTCGAACGCGTCGACGATCTCCTCGATGTTGTCGATCGCCTGCGGCTTCTCGATCTTGGCGATGACGGGCAGGAAGATGCCCTCCTCGCGCATGATCTTGCGGACGTCCTCCGCGTCGGCGGCGCTGCGCACGAACGACAGCGCGATGAAGTCGACGGTCAGGTGCAGCGCCCAGCGCAGGTCGTCGATGTCCTTCTCGGACATCGCCGGCACGGAGACCGCGACCCCGGGCAGGTTGATGCCCTTGTGGTTGCTGATCGGTCCGGCGACGCGCACGCGGGTGACGACGTCGGTCTCCCCCACCTCGACGACCTCGAGGCGCACCTTGCCGTCGTCGATCAGGATCGGGTCGCCGACGCGGACGTCGCCCGGGAGCCCCTTGTACGTCGTCGAGCAGATCGTGGCGTCGCCCGGCACCTCGCGGGTGGTGATCGTGAACGTCGCCCCCGCCACGAGCTGCACGGGGCCGCCGGCGACCTTGCCCAGCCGGATCTTGGGGCCCTGCAGGTCCGCGAAGATGCCGACGCCGTGACCGCTCGCGTCGGAGGCCTCACGGACCATCCGGTAGACCTGCTCGTGGTCGGCGTACGACCCGTGGCTGAGGTTCATCCGGGCGACGTCCATGCCGGCATCGACGAGGGCGCGGATCTTCTCGGGAGTGTTCACCGCGGGACCCAGGGTGCAGACGATCTTTGCTCTACGCACGTCCCGACCCTAGCGGGCTACCGGCGGGTCACCCGAGCCGCCACCTCGATCGTTCCAGGATGCGGTCGCCCGCGCCCCGCTCACACGACGAGCGGTCGCTCCGTCGGCTTGATCGGGGACGGCAGCGTCGTCGAGCCGGTGAGGTAGGTGTCCACCGCGGCAGCGGCCGCACGCCCCTCCGCGATGGCCCAGACGATCAGCGACTGACCGCGTCCGGCGTCCCCGGCGACGAACACGCCCGGCTGGCTGGACATGTAGGCCAGGTCGCGCACGATGTTGCCGCGGTCGTCGAGGTCGACACCCAGCTGGGCCACCACCCCGTCCTGCTCCGGGCCGGTGAAGCCCATCGCGAAGAGCACCAGCTCGGCCGGGATCTCCCGCTCGGAGCCCTCGACCTCGGCGAACCGGCCGTCCTTCATCTCCACGTCGACCAGGCGCAGCGCCCGCACGTGGCCGGACTCGTCGCCGAGGAACTCCTGGGTCGACACGGAGTACATCCGCTCGCCGCCCTCCTCGTGGGCCGAGGACACCCGGAACAGCATCGGGTACGTCGGCCAGGGCTGTCCCGCGGGACGGTCCTCGCCGGGCTGCGGCATGATCTCCAGCTGCGTGACGGACGCGGCCTGCTGGCGGTGCGACGTACCCAGGCAGTCCGCCCCGGTGTCGCCGCCGCCGATGATCACCACGTGCTTGCCGGTCGCGGTGATCTGGTCCGAGCCGTCGGGTGTCGGGGCCTGGCCGAGCGAGGCCCGGTTGGACTGCGGGAGGAACTCCATCGCCTGGTGGATGCCGCCGAGCTCGCGACCGGTGATCGGCAGGTCACGTGCCACCGTCGCGCCCATCGCCAGCACGACCGCGTCGAAGCGGTCGATCAGCTGGGGGCCCGTGACGTCGCCGCCGACGTCGACGCCCGAGCGGAACACCGTGCCCTCGCGGCGCATCTGGTCGATGCGCCGGTCGAGGTGCTTCTTCTCCATCTTGAACTCGGGGATGCCGTAGCGCAGCAGGCCGCCGGGCTTGTCCGCGCGCTCGTAGACCGCGACAGTGTGCCCGGCCCGGGTGAGCTGCTGGGCGGCCGCGAGGCCGGCCGGGCCGGAGCCGATGACCGCGACGGTCTTGCCCGAGAGCCATTCGGGGGGCTGGGGCCGGACCAGGCCGGTGTCCCAGGCGCGGTCGGCGATCGAGACCTCGACGTTCTTGATCGTCACCGGGTCCTGGTTGATGCCCAGCACACAGGCGGTCTCGCACGGCGCCGGGCACAGCCGACCGGTGAACTCCGGGAAGTTGTTCGTCGCGTGCAGCCGCTCGATCGCGCCCTCCCAGTCGTCGCGCCAGACCAGGTCGTTCCACTCCGGGATGATGTTGCCCAGCGGGCAGCCCTGGTGGCAGAACGGGATGCCGCAGTCCATGCAGCGCCCGGCCTGCTCGGTGATGATCGGCAGCAGGGCGCGGCCCGCCCCCTCGGGGTAGACCTCGTTCCAGTCGTGCAGCCGCTCGTCGACGGGCCGGCGGGACGCGACCTCGCGCCCGGTCTTGAGGAAACCGCGGGGGTCAGCCATGGAGCGCCTCCATCATCCGTGCCGCTGTCTCGTCGTCGGTGAGGCCCTCTGACTCGGCCTTCTCCTTGGCGGCGAGCACCAGCTTGTAGTCACGCGGCATCACCTCGGTGAACCGCTGTACGGCGTTCGTCCAGTCGTCGAGCAGCGCCTCGGCCACCGGGGACCCGGTCTCCTCGAGGTGCTGGCGCACGATGGCCTGCAGCTCGTCGGCGGCCTCCCCGGTGACGGGGGCCAGCTCGACGAGCTCGTGGTTGACGCGACGGTCGTCGAGGTCGAGCAGGAACGCGACGCCGCCGGACATGCCGGCCGCGAAGTTGCGTCCCGTCGGGCCGAGGACCACGACGCGGCCCCCGGTCATGTACTCGCAGCCGTGGTCGCCGACCCCCTCGACGACCGCGGTCGCCCCGGAGTTGCGGACGCAGAAGCGCTCGCCGACCTGGCCGCGCAGGAACATCTCGCCCGACGTCGCGCCGTAGGCGATGACGTTGCCGGCGATGATCTGCTCGGCCGCGTCGAAGGTGGCGGCGCGGTCCGGGCGGACCACGATCCGGCCGCCGGACAGGCCCTTGCCGACGTAGTCGTTGGCGTCGCCTTCCAGGCGCAGCGTCACGCCGTGCGGCAGGAACGCGCCGAACGACTGGCCCGCCGAGCCGGTGAAGGTGATGTCGATCGTGCCGTCGGGGAGACCCGCGGCGCGGTAGCGCTTGGTGACCTCGTGTCCCAGGATCGTGCCGACGGTGCGGTTGACGTTGCGGATCCGCACCTGGGCGCGGACCGGCTCGCCCCGCTCCAGGGCGTCCGCCGCGAGCGCGACCAGCTCGTTGTCGAGGGCCTTGTCGAGGCCGTGGTCCTGCTTGGTGGTGTTGTGCAGCGCGGCCCCCTCGGGCAGCTCGGGCACGTGCAGGATCGGGCGCAGGTCGAGGCCGGCGGCCTTCCAGTGGTGCACCGCGCTGGTCACGTCGAGCAGCTCGGCGTGCCCCACCGCCTCCTCCAGGGTGCGGAACCCGAGCTCGGCGAGCAGCTCGCGGACCTCCTCGGCGATGAACTCGAAGAAGTTCACGACGAACTCCGGCTGGCCGGCGAACCGCTCGCGCAGCAACGGGTTCTGCGTCGCCACGCCCACCGGGCAGGTGTCGAGGTGGCAGACCCGCATCATGATGCAGCCCGACACGACGAGCGGTGCGGTGGCGAAGCCGAACTCCTCGGCGCCGAGCAGCGCCGCGACCAGCACGTCGCGGCCGGTCTTCATCTGGCCGTCCGCCTGCACGACGATCCGGTCGCGCAGCCCGTTGAGCAGCAGGGTCTGCTGGGTCTCGGCGAGACCGAGCTCCCAGGGGCCGCCAGCGTGCTTGAGCGAGGTGAGCGGGGCCGCGCCGGTGCCGCCGTCGTGCCCGGAGATCAGCACGACGTCGGCGTGCGCCTTCGACACGCCCGCCGCGACCGTGCCCACCCCGACCTCGGCGACCAGCTTCACGTGCACCCGGGCGGACGGGTTCGCGTTCTTCAGGTCGTGGATCAGCTGGGCGAGGTCCTCGATGGAGTAGATGTCGTGGTGCGGCGGCGGCGAGATCAGCCCGACGCCGGGCGTGGAGTAACGGGTCTTGGCGACCCACGGGTAGACCTTGTGGCCGGGCAGCTGGCCGCCCTCGCCGGGCTTCGCGCCCTGCGCCATCTTGATCTGGATGTCGTCGGCGTTGGTGAGGTACTCCGAGGTCACCCCGAAGCGGCCGGACGCGACCTGCTTGATCGAGCTGCGGCGCTCGGGGTCGTAGAGCCGGTCGGCGTCCTCGCCGCCCTCGCCGGTGTTGGACTTGCCGCCGAGCCGGTTCATCGCGATCGCCAGGGTCTCGTGGGCCTCGCCGCTGATCGAGCCGTAGGACATCGCGCCGGTGGAGAACCGCTTGACGATCGCGGAGACCGGCTCGACCTCGTCGATCGGGACCGGCTCGCGCTCGCCGTCGCGGAACCTGAACAGGCCGCGCAGCGTCATCAGCCGCTCGGACTGCGCGTTCACGCGCTCGGTGTACTGCTTGAACACGTCGTAGCGGCCGGTCCGCGTCGAGTGCTGCAGCCGGAACACCGTCTCGGGGTCGAACAGGTGCGGCTCGCCCTCGCGGCGCCACTGGTACTCGCCGCCGATCTCCAGGCTGCGGTGCGCGGACGGCAGGCCGTCGACCGGGTAGGCCTTGCGGTGCCGGCGGGCGACCTCCTCGGCGATGGTGTCGATGCCGACCCCGCCGAGCTTGCTGGTGGTGCCGGTGAAGTAGCGGTCGACGAGCGGCTGGGCCAGGCCGACGGCCTCGAAGATCTGGGCCCCGGTGTACGACGCGACGGTCGAGACACCCATCTTGCTCATCACCTTGAGCACGCCCTTGCCGAGCGACTTCACCAGGTTCTTCACGGCCTGCTCGGGCTCGACGTCGACGTAGTAGCCGTCGCGGGCCAGGTCCTCGACGGTCTCCAGGGCGAGGTAGGGGTTCACCGCCGCGGCGCCGTACCCCATGAGCAGGGCGACGTGGTGCACCTCGCGGACGTCGCCGGCCTCGATGACCATGCCGATCTGGGTGCGGGTCTTCTCGCGCACCAGGTGGTGGTGCACGGCCCCGGTCAGCAGCAGCGACGGGATCGGCGCCAGCTCGGCGGTGGAGTGCCGGTCGGAGAGCACGATGATCCGCGCGCCGTCGGCGATCGCGGCCGACACCTCGGCGCAGATCTGGTCGAGCCGGTCGGCCAGCGCCTGGCCGCCGCCCTCGACGTCGTACAGGCCGCGGGACACGTGCGTGGCGTAGCCGGGCAGGTCGCCGTCGCGGTTGATGTGCCGGATCTTGGCGAGCTCGTCGTTGGTGACCACCGGGAACGGCAGCACCAGCTGCCGGCAGGACGCCGGTGTCGGCTCGAGGAGGTTCGCCTCGGGCCCGATGGTGCCGGACAGCGACGTCACGAGCTCCTCGCGGATCGCGTCCAGCGGCGGGTTCGTGACCTGCGCGAACAGCTGCGCGAAGTAGTCGAACAGCAGCCGCGGCCGGTCCGAGAGCGCGGCGATGGGGGTGTCGGTGCCCATCGAGCCGATCGGCTCCGCACCGGCCTTGGCCATCGGGGTCAGCAGGACCCGCTTCTCCTCCTCGGAGTAGCCGAAGATCTGCTGGCGGCGGGTGACCGAGGCGTGCGTGTGCACGATGTGCTCGCGGTCGGGGAGGTCCTCGAAGCGGACGATGCCGGCGTGCAGCCACTCGTCGTAGGGGTGCTCCGCGGCGAGCCCGCCCTTGATCTCCTCGTCCTCGATGATCCGGTGCTCGGCGGTGTCCACCAGGAACATCCGGCCCGGCTGGAGGCGGCCCTTGCGGACCACGGTCGCCGGGTCGATGTCGAGCACGCCGACCTCGGAGGCCAGGACGACCAGGCCGTCGTCGGTGACCCAGTAGCGCGAGGGGCGCAGGCCGTTGCGGTCCAGGACCGCGCCGATCTGGGTGCCGTCGGTGAACACCACGCAGGCGGGGCCGTCCCACGGCTCCATCATCGTGGAGTGGAACTCGTAGAACGCGCGGCGGGCGGCGTCCATCTCGGCGTGGTTCTCCCACGCCTCGGGGATCATCATCAGCACCGAGTGCGGCAGCGAGCGGCCGCCGAGGTGCAGCAGCTCGAGGACCTCGTCGAAGGACGCGGAGTCCGAGGCGCCGGGGGTGCAGATCGGGTAGAGCCGGTCCAGGTCGCCCGGGATCAGGTCGCTGGACAGCAGCGCCTCGCGGGCCCGCATCCAGTTGCGGTTGCCCATCACGGTGTTGATCTCGCCGTTGTGGGCGATGAACCGGAACGGGTGCGACAGCGGCCAGCTCGGGAACGTGTTGGTGGAGAACCGCGAGTGCACGACGGCGACCGCGGACGCGATGCGCTCGTCGACCAGGTCCGGGTAGAAGTGGTCGAGCTGGTCGGTGGTGAGCATGCCCTTGTAGGCGATGGTGCGCGAGGACAGCGACGGGAAGTACACGTCGGTCTCGTGCTCGGCGCGCTTGCGCAGGCAGAACGCCAGGCGCTCCAGGGCCATCCCGACGAGGCGGCCGCCGGCGGCGGCGACGAACAGCTGGCTGAAGGTCGGCATCACCGAGAGCGCGGTGGCCCCCAGCATCGAGGGGTCGACCGGGACGTCGCGCCAGCCGAGGACGGTGAGGCCCTCCTCGGCGGCGATCTCCTCGAGGCGGCGGCGGGTCTTGACGACCTCCTCCTCACCGCCCGGCAGGAACGCGGTGCCGACGGCGTACGCGTGCGGCTGCGGGAGCTCGAAGTCGACGACCGCACGGAAGAAGGCGTCCGGGAGGCCGAGCAGGATGCCCGCGCCGTCACCGGAGTCGGGCTCGGCGCCGGTCGCGCCGCGGTGCTCGAGGTTGCGGAGCGCGGTGATCGCCTTGGCGACGATGTCGTGGCTCGCCTCGCCGGTGAGGGTGGCGACGAACGCGACCCCGCAGGCGTCGTGCTCGTGGAGTCCGTCGTACAGCCCCTGGGGCGCCGGGAACGCGTGCATGGGCCATCCCTCCCGTCGTCGTGGCACCCGAAATGGTCCGCGGGGGAGGCGGTCCGGGCGCTTTCTCATGCAAGTGACGCAGGGGACGACATTGGCCCAAGCATCGAGAAGACTACAGCACGGTAACGTTCGGCAGCCCGGCCAGCGGGACGGGTGGCTCACACTCTGGACGGCGCCCCGGAGGGCCGGATCAGCCGATCCCGGCGCTCCCCACGAGGCTGCCGAACACGTACGTCAGGCCGGCCGCGGCGGCGCCCAGGACCATCTGCCGCGACCCGCCGTACCACCAGGACCTGCTGGTCACCTGGGTCACCACGGCGCCGCAGACGAACAGCGCGAGCAGCGTCACCAGCATCCCGGGGACCAGGGTGTCCGCGCCGAGCAGATAGGGCAGCACCGGGATCAGCGCGCCCACGGCGAACGAGAGGAACGACGACACCGCCGCGACCATCGGCGAGGCCAGGTCGTCGGGGTCGACGCCGAGCTCCTCGCGCGCGTGCACCGCCACCGCGTTGTCCACGTTCGCGTGGATCTGCCGGGAGACCTCCGCGGCGAGCACCGGGTCGATCCCCTTCGCGACGTACATCTCGGCCAGCTCGCCGGCCTCGCCCTCCGGGTTGGCGATGATCTCGCGGCGCTCCTTGTCGATCTCGCGCTGGGCGGCCTCGGACTGGCTGGCGACCGAGGTGTACTCCCCCGCCGCCATCGAGAACGCCCCCGCAGCCAGGCCGGCGAGCCCGGCGAGCACGACGGCGGCGGACCCGGTGTGGTCCCGGGTCCCGCCCGCGACCCCGGCGATCAGCGCCAGGTTGGAGACCAGGCCGTCCATCGCGCCGAACACCGCGGGACGCAGCCAGCCACCGGTGACGTCGGGGTGGTCGTGGGAGATCTCCGGAAGATCGGGAACGCGCGCGTCGGTGGTCATGGGCGCCAACCTAACCAAGCGGCGCCGGCATTTCACCGAAGGAAAGCCTCACCTGTCCTGGGGATCGTCCTCCGGCACCGGATGCTGGTCGGTGCCCCCTGGGTCACGTCTCGTCACCGTTGTCGGAGCACCCTCCACGGCGGCGGAGCTGGGTACGGCGGTCGCGTCGGCGTCGGACCCGGCGGCGGTGCCGTCGGTCCCGGCGGACGGGACGTAGCTGTCGCGGAACACCGACTCCTCGCGGCCGGGGTGCCGCCGGCCGACCACCACGAAGTACGTCGCGGCGAGCAGGAACACCACGATCGAGGTCCACACGTTCAGCCGCAGGCCGAACACGTCGTTGGCCTCGACGGCGTCGATCCGGAGGTACTCGATCCAGCCCCGGCCGGCGGTGTAGCCCATGACGTAGAGCGCGAACGCCCGGCCGTGGCCGAGCCGGAACCGGCGGTCGGCCCAGACGACCAGCGCCGCGACGCCGAGGTTCCAACCGAACTCGTAGAGGTAGGTGGGGTGGAACGTCTCGTACTTCTGGTACTGCGGCGCGAGCGACGCCCGGTGCGCCGGGTCGATCTCCAGCCCCCAGGGCAGCGTCGTGGGCTTGCCGAACAGCTCCTGGTTGAACCAGTTGCCCCAGCGGCCGATCGCCTGGGCGACCACGATCCCGGGGGCCAGCGCGTCGGCCATCGGCGGCAGCTTGATGCCGTAGCGCCGGCAGCCGATCCAGGCGCCGACGCCGCCGAGCGCGATCGCCCCCCCAGATGCCCAGGCCGCCCTGCCAGACGTAGAGCGCCTTGATCGGCTCCCCGCCCTCGCCGAAGTAGTTCCGCGGGTCGGTGATCACGTGGTAGAGCCGGCCGCCGACGAGGCCGAACGGCACCGCCCAGATGGCGATGTCGGAGACCTGGCCGCGCACGCCGCCGCGGGCCGCCCAGCGACGCTCGCCCATCCAGATCGCCACGACGACGCCGAGGATGATGCACAGCGCGTAGGCGCGGATCGGGATCGGGCCGAGGTGCCAGACGCCCTGGCCGGGACTGGGGATGAAGAGCGGGATCACAGGCCGGGCACCTTGTCGTCGAGGATCGTGGTGATGTCGTCGGCCAGCGTGGACGGGTCGGTGCCCTGGGTCCAGACGAAGGGGGCCCGGTGGTCCGGGAGCAGGCCGATGATCTGGGTGCCGTGCGCGACGTCGTAGCCGCCGGACGCGAGCTTCTTGCCCTTCGCGATCTCCACGTCGAACGCCGTGCCGAGCTCGACGATCTTCGCGAGGTCGCCGGTCAGCCCGTCGAAGGACGGGTCGAAGCGGTCCAGGTAGCTGCGCAGGGTGGCGACGTCGTCGCGGGCCGGGTCGGTGGTGACGAAGACCATCTGCACCTTGGCTCTCTGCGCGTCGTCGAGCCGGGTCAGCGAGGAGGCGATGTTGGCCATCACGACCTGGCAGATGTCCGGGCAGTGCGTGTAGCCGAAGAAGACCAGGGTCAGCGGCTTCGTGGCATCCGTCGCCAGGTCGTACGTCGCCCCGTCGGCGTCCTCGAGCGGCACCGAGGGCACCCGGTAGGGGGTGGGCAGCACGATGCCGTTGAGGCCGTCGTCGTCGTGGATGCTGACGTCCGCGACCGGTCCCTCGGCGCCCGGCGACTGCCCGCCGCAGCCGGCCAGCAGCAGCGCGAGCACGGCGGTCATCGAGGCGAGGGTGCGACTACGCACGCCGGACGCCCTCGGCGAGGTCGCGGGTGAGCTCGGCCAGCGAGGCGAGCCCGGCCGCCCGGTCCGGACCGGCGTCGAGCAGCCGGCGCACGAACGCCGACCCGACGATCACGCCGTCGGCGTAGCGGGCCACCTCGGCGGCCTGGTCGCCGCCGGAGACGCCGAGCCCGACGCACACCGGCAGGTCGGTGACCGCGCGGGTCCGCTCGACCAGCGGGGCCGCGAGGTCGCTGCTGGCGTCCCGGGCACCGGTCACCCCCATCACCGCGGTCGCGTAGACGAAGCCCCGGCACGCCTGCGCGGTCTGCCGCAGCCGCACGTCGGTGGAGGACGGCGCGACCAGGAAGATCTTGTCGAGCCCGGTGGCGTCCGCGGCGACGACCCACTCGTCGGCCTCGTCGGGCACCAGGTCGGGGGTGATCAGTCCGGCGCCGCCGGCGCTGGCCAGGTCGCGCGCGAACCGGTCGACGCCGTAGCGCACGACGGGGTTCCAGTAGGTCATCACCACGGTGGGCACGCCCGTCTGCGCGACGGCCTCGACGGCGCGGAGCACGTCGCTGGTGCGGGTGCCGGCCTCGAGCGCCTGCTGGGCGGCCGCCTGGATGGTCGGGCCGTCCATCACCGGGTCGCTGTAGGGCAGCCCCACCTCGATCACGTCGCAGCCGGCCTCGACCATCACCCGCATGGCCTGCACGGAGCCGTCGAGGTCGGGGAAGCCGGCGGGCAGGTAGCCGACCAGCGCGCTGCGGCCCTCCGCCTTCGCCGCGGCGAAGGCCTTCTGGGTGCTCATGCCTGCGGCTCCTGCGGCGCGTTGTTGCCCGACCCCTCGCCGGGGACGCCCGCGGGCAGCCCGGCCTTGTCGTCGGGGCGGGTCTCCCCCAGGCCGAACCACTCGATCGCGGTGCCCATGTCCTTGTCGCCGCGGCCCGACAGGTTCACCAGGATCGTCGACCCCGGCTGCTCCTGGGCGAGCTGCATCGCCCCGGCGATCGCGTGTGCCGACTCGATCGCGGGGATGATGCCCTCGGTGCGCGAGAGCAGCGCGAAGGCGTCCATCGCCTGGGTGTCGGTCACCGGCCGGTACGTCGCCCGCCCGGTCTCCGCGAGGTAGGCGTGCTGCGGGCCGACCCCGGGGTAGTCCAGGCCTGCGGAGATCGAGTGCGACTCCTTGGTCTGGCCGTCCTCGTCCTGCAGGACGAAGGTGCGCGCACCGTGCAGCACCCCGAACTCGCCCGCGTAGATCGTCGCGGCGTGCCGCATCGTGTCGACGCCGTCGCCGGCGGCCTCGCAGCCGACCAGCTGGACCCCGGGGTCGTCGACGAACCCGGCGAACAGCCCGATGGCGTTGGAGCCGCCTCCGACGCACGCGACGGCGGAGTCGGGCAGCGCGCCGGTGAGCTCGAGGCACTGGGCGCGCGCCTCGTCGCCGATGCCGCGGCAGAAGTCGCGCACCATCGACGGGAACGGGTGCGGCCCGGCCGCCGTACCGAAGAGGTAGGCGGTGTGGTCGACGGTGGCGACCCAGTCGCGGATCGCCTCGTTGATGGCGTCCTTGAGCGTGCGCGAGCCGGACTTCACCGAGACCACCTCGGCGCCGAGCAGGTGCATCCGGGCGACGTTGAGGGCCTGCCGCTCGGTGTCGACCTCGCCCATGTAGACCACGCAGTCCAGCCCGAGGTACGCCGCGGCGGTGGCCGAGGCGACGCCGTGCTGGCCGGCCCCGGTCTCGGCGATCACCCGGGTCTTGCCCATCCGCTTGGTGAGCAGGGCCTGACCGAGCACGTTGCGGATCTTGTGCGCGCCGGTGTGGTTGAGGTCCTCGCGCTTGAGCAGGATCCGGGCGCCCGCGAGCTCGGAGAGCTTGGTGGCGTCGTACAGCAGGCTCGGCACCCCGGCGTACTCGCGCAGCAGCCGCTCGAACTCACCGGTGAACACCGGGTCCGCCATCGCCTCGTGCCAGGCGACGGTCAGCTCGTCGAGGGCGGCCATCAACGCCTCGGGCATCATCCGGCCGCCGAAGCGACCGAAGCGTCCCTCGGACTCCCCCTCGGGTCCGCCGGTCGATCCGTCGGCGGGGCCGGTGGCTACTGGTGCAGACATGCGGTGCGTGCTCCTGTGGGTGCTCGTCGCGCGAGCTAGTCGCGCTGCTTCAGGGCGGGGTGCGCGCCGGCGGCCACCAGGTCGGCGACCGCGGAGCGGGGGTCGTCCCCCTTGACCAGGGTCTCGCCGACCAGGACGACGTTCGCGCCCTGCTTGGCGTACTCGAAGACGTCGTGCGCGCCACGGACGCCGGACTCGGCCACCCGCACCACGTCGTCGGGGATCCGGGGGGCCAGCCGGGCGAAGGTGTCCCGGTCGACCTCGAGGGTCTTCAGGTTGCGGGCGTTCACGCCGATCAGGGTCGCGCCGGCGGCCAGCGCCCGCTCGACCTCCTCCTCGTCGTGCACCTCGACCAGCGGGGTCAGGCCGATGGAGACCGCCCGGTCGAGCAGCGCCTCGAGCTCGTTCTGGGTGAGCGCCGCGACGATCAGCAGGGCCAGGTCGGCGCCCGCGGCGCGGGCCTCCCACAGCTGGTAGGAGGTGACCATGAAGTCCTTGCGGAGCACCGGGATGCCGACCGCGGCCCGGACCGCCTCGAGGTCGGCCAGGCTGCCGCCGAAGCGGCGACGCTCGGTCAGCACGCTGATCGTGGCCGCGCCGCCGGACTCGTAGTTCGCCGCCAGCCGCGCGGGGTCCGTGATCGTGGCGAGCGCGCCCTTGCTCGGGCTGGACCGCTTGACCTCCGCGATCACGCTGACGCCGGGGGCCCGGAAGGCCGGCATCGGGTCGAGGGCGTCCGGGGCGTGGCGCGCCGCCTCCTTGAGGTCCGCGAGCGGGACCGCCGCCTCCCGCTCGGAGAGGTCGGAGCGGACACCCTCGATGATCTCGTCGAGGACGCTCATGGACACCCCTCCCTGCTGATGACGCTGCTGACGAACCTGTCGTTGACGTTGCCGATGGCCCGGCGCTCTGACCAGGTCCCTAGACTCTCACGAGACCCGGACCCACCCCGAACCGCGCCCACCGCGCACGGAGACACCCCGATGAGCTACCCGCCCGGAACGCCCGATCCCACCGATCCCGACGGCAGTCGCGGCGCCGGTGACCCGTGGGCCACCCCGTCCGGCGACCAGCCCACGCAGCCGACCCCGCAGCCGCCGTACGGCGCCCCGCAGCAGCCCTACGGCTACGGCCAGCCGGACTACGGCCAGCAGCCCTACGGCTACCCCCCGCAGCCGGGCTACGGGCAGCAGCCGCCCTACGGCTACCCCGCCCCGCAGCGCACGAACGGCAAGGCCACCGCGGCGCTGTGGACCGGGATCGCCTCGCTGGTGCTGGCGTTCTGCTGCGGCCTCGGCATCACCGGCATCCTGCCCATCGTGCTCGGCGTGAAGGCCCGCGGCGAGATCCGCGCGACCGGCGGGCAGCAGGAGGGCGACGGCATGGCGCTGGCCGGGATCATCACCGGAGCCGTCGCGGTGGTGCTCAGCCTGGTCGTCATCGCGGTCATCGTGCTCGCCTTGGTCAGCGGCGACGCCAACTTCGACGGGACCACCCAGACCCGCGTCTGAGCGTCTTCCTTCCCGCGGGCACCGGAACCGATAGCGTCTGCCGCCACGACCGGTCGCCCGACCGGTCGCGTTCTCACGTGGGGAGACACCATGAGCTACTCGGCACCTCCGCCGCCCGGTCAGAGCGGCCCGCCCGGCTACGGCGACCAGTACGGCGGCGGCTACGTGCAGCCGGGCAACAACCCGAAGGCCGTCTGGGCGCTGGTCACCGGCCTCCTCGGCCTGCTGTGCTGCGGCCCGGTCGGGATCGCCGGGATCGTGCTGGGCAACTCCGCCAAGCGCGAGATCGACGCGGCCGGCGGCGCGCAGACCGGCCGCGGCATGGCGCAGGCCGGCGTCGTCCTGGGGATCATCGCCGTGGTGTGGACGGTGATCGCGCTGGTGCTGTTCGTCACCGGGGTGCTCAGCCTGCCCTCGAGCAGCACCTCCCCGTAGCCCGTCAGGGCGCGAGCCACGCCCCGGCGGGTGTGTTGCGGACCACCGCGAACGCGAGCGCCACGACGAGTAGCGACACCGCGAGGACCACGTGCCGGCGTGCGGCACCCTGCCGCACCCGGCCGTGCCAGCGGTCCAGCGTCGTCCGCGCCCAGGCGAGCACCAGGAACGGGATCGCCGCCACGAGGAGCAGGTTGCTCGAGGCCGCGGCCGCGACGTCGCCGCGCGTGAGGTCGTTGACCGCGCGCAGGCCGCCGCACCCGGGGCAGTAGGTGCCTGTGAGCAGCAGCCAGGGGCAGTAGCCCCACGCCCCGCTCCGGTGCGGGTCGCGCAGGTGCAGCAGCACGCTCGCGCCGAGCACGCCCCCGGCCAGCAGCAGCGGCCCGCTGACCCGCTGCCGGCGGCTGCGCGGGACCTGCGGCGGGAGCGTGGTGGTCACGTCAGTGACGCGAGGCGGGCACCTGCTCGGCGCCCAGACCCATCCGCTGCATGACCTTGCCGACGACCGGGCCGAGCACGCCGATCACGACGCCGACCCAGAACATCGGCCAGTTGCCGATGACGAGGCCGAGACCCCCGACGACGAAGCCGACCAGGATGACCAGCACCCCGGTCCAGGCGGCGGGGGTGTTGCCGTGGTGAGCCATCGCGGGGAGCTCCTTGCAGATCGGGAAGCGGACACGCACATCCTAGGACCTGGGCTCAGGCGGTCGGGTCGCGCCCGTCGTCCAACGCGCGCCACATGTCCTGCTCGCCGACCGGAGCGGTCGCGCGGGCGTCGGCCTGGGCAGCCGGCGCGTCGTACCTGCTGCCCATCGCCGGCCACCGAGGCGCCCACAGCAGGGCGAGCACGAAGGCCACGGTGCTGAGCAGCCCTCCGACGGCGGCCGCGTAGTACCAGCCGGTGACCGCGGTGCTGAAGGCGTCGGCGCCGGACGCCCCCTTCGCCATCACGGCGGTCAGCGAGTCGGCCTGCGCGCGGCCGTGCGAGGCGAGGGTGGCGGCGAGCGCGCCGGCCGAGGCGAGCACGCCGAGCACGGAGACCACGCGCCGGGTCCGCAGGCGGACCACCAGGACCACGCCCCAGGCGGCCAGGGCCACCAGCGCGAGCGCGACGACCAGCGGCGCGGACTCCGAGCCCTTCGCGACGGCGGTCACCGGGGTGCCGGCCGCGCTGCCGGTGGTGCGGGCCCAGTCGTGCGCGCCCGCGACGGCCGCCAGCGCGGCTCCGCCGAGCCCGAGCAGGACGACCGGCCCGAACGAGCGGCTGCGCGGCCGCTCAGCCATCGGACAGCGGGAGCGTGGAGGCGTCGAAGCAGGTGCGGTCGCCGGTGTGGCAGGCCGGGCCCTCCTGGTCGACCTTGACCAGCAGCGTGTCGCCGTCGCAGTCGAGGCGGACCTCCTTGACGTGCTGGCGGTGGCCGGACGTCTCGCCCTTGACCCACAGCTCCTGGCGCGACCGGCTCCAGAACGTCGTACGCCCGGTGGTGAGGGTGCGGTGCAGCGCCTCGTCGTCCATCCAGCCGACCATCAGCACCTCGCCGGTGTCGTGCTGCTGCACGACCGCCGCCACGAGTCCCTGCGCGTCCCGCTTGAGACGGTCCGCGATGTCCGGAGCGAGCGATGTCATGGGTCCAGTATCCCGGCCGACGGAAGCCGGGAGTCAGTGGGAGGACTGCTGGGCGGCCCAGGAGGCGTGCAGGCGGCCGTAGACGCCCCCCTCGGCGACCAGGTCGGCGTGCGGGCCGCGTTGCACGACCCGGCCCTTGTCGACCACCACCACCTCGTCGGCGTTCTCGGCGGTGGTCATCCGGTGCGCGATCGTCACCGAGGTGCGGCCCTTGGTGAGCCGCTCCAGGGCCCGGGCGATCCGCATCTCCAGGGCGGGGTCGACCGCGCTGGTCGCCTCGTCGAGGACCAGCAGCTCGGGGTCGGCGAGGTGCGCCCGGAGCAGGGCGACGAGCTGCCGCTCCCCCGCCGACAGCGACTCGCCGCGCTGGCCGACGCGGGTGTCCAGGCCGCGCGGCAGGGTCTCCAGCCAGTCGGTCAGCCCGAGCTGCTCGACGCCGGTGAGGATCTCCTCGTCGCTGGCGTCGAGCTTGCCGTAGAGCGCGTTGGCCCGCAGCGTCGAGTCGAACAGGAAGCCCTCCTGCGGCACCAGCACGACCCGCTCGCGCAGCGACGAGAACGGCACGTCGCGCAGGTCCGACCCGTGCAGGCGTACGACGCCGGAGCTCGGGTCCATCAGCCGGGTCAGCAGCTTGGCCAGCGTGGTCTTGCCCGAGCCGGTCTCGCCGACCACCGCGAGCCGGGTGTTGGGGGCGATCTCCAGGTCGATCCCGTGCAGCACCGGGGCGCCGCCGGGGTAGGCGAACCCGACGTCCTCGAAGGAGATCGTCACCGGCTCGTCCGGCAGCCGGGTGCCCGCGTCACCGGGGTCGACGACGTCGGCCGGGGTGTCCAGGATGCCGATCACCCGGCGCCACCCGGCGATGGCGTTCTGGGCGTCGGTGAGCACCTGCGTGCCGATCTGCACGGGGCCGACGAACAGCGTGACCAGGAACGCGAAGGCCAGCACCTTGCCCGCGGTGATGTCGCCGTCGACGCCGAGCAGCACGCCGACGATCAGCACGCCGGCGTTCGCGAGGCCGGCCGACACCCCGCCGAGCGAGAAGGAGAACGCGGTCAGGCCCTGCGCCTTGGTGCTGGCGGCCTTGTAGCGGTCGATGGCGGTGTCGATGCGCTCCTGGGTGCGCCCCTCGATCGCGTAGGACCGGACGGTGGCCGCCCCCACGACCGGCTCCGAGACGGCGCTCAGCATCACGCCGACCTGCTGGCGGACGGTGCCGTAGGCCGCGGAGAGCCGGCGCTGGAAGTAGCGCAGGGACAAGAACAGCGGCAGGAAGCAGACCCAGACCACGATCGTCAGCTGCCAGCTGTAGTAGGCCATCACCAGGGTGGCGACCAGGATCTGGCCGAACGAGACGATCGAGATGATGCCGCCGAAGATCAGGAACTGCGAGACCTGGTCGACGTCGCTGGTGACCCGGGACACCAGGGCGCCGCGCCGCTCGGTGTTCTGGGTGAGCAGCGGCAGGTCGTGGACGTGCCGGAACGCCTTGATCCGCAGGGTGGCCAGGCCGCGCTCGGCGCTGGTGAACAGCCGGTAGGTCATCTGGTACGACGCCAGGCCGGTCACCACCACGGCGACCGCGGCGACCATCATCACCGTCGCGGTGAAGGCGACGTCGGGACCGCCGGGTGCGTTCACGCCCTTGTCGAGGGTCTGCTGCACGGCGACCGGCACGACGATCCGGCCGAGCGTCGAGAGCACCGCGAACGCGAGCGTCCCGCGGATGCCGTCCTTGAGCTCCGGCGACAGCTCGATGCCGCGGGCGATCGTGCGCATCGCCCGCATCGACTCGCCGGAGTCCATGCTGGTGCCGGTCGGGGGGCCCGTCTGGGGGCCCGTCGTGGTGCTGGTCACGGGACGCTCACCTCCCCGCTCTCGCTGTCGGCCTCCTGCTCGTAGGCGTTCACCAGGTCGGCGTAGCCGGGGTTGCGGGCCAGCAGGTCCGCGTGGGTGCCCTGGTCGTCGATCCGGCCGTCGGCGAGGTAGACCACCTCGTCGGCCAGGGCGATCGTGGCCTTGCGGTAGGCCACCACGACCACGCTGGAGTCCGCGGAACCGGTGCGCAGGGCCGCGAGGATCCGCGCCTCCACCTCGGGGTCGACCGCGGAGGTCGCGTCGTCCATCACCAGCAGCCGCGGGTGCCGGACCAGGGCGCGGGCCAGCGAGAGCCGCTGCCGCTGGCCGCCGGAGAGCGTGGTGCCCCGCTCCCCCAGCCGGGTGTCGAGGCCCTGGGGCAGCGCGGCGACGAAGCCGTCGGCCTGCGCGGTCCGCAGCGACGCCCACACCCCGTCGTCGGAGACGTCGGCGCCGAGCGTGACGTTGCCGCGCACGGTGTCGTCGAACAGGAACGCCTGCTGCGCCACCAGCGCGACGTGCTGGGCCAGCGCACCGGGCGCGAGCTCGCGCAGGTCCACGCCGTCGACCAGCACCTGCCCCTCGTCCGGGTCGACGAGCCGCACGAGCAGGGAGGTCATCGTGGACTTGCCGCTGGCGGTGGCGCCGACCACCGCGACGGTCCGTCCGGGCTCGACGCTGAAGGTGAGGCCCTGCAGGAGCGGCGGCCCGTCGACGTAGTGGTAGGCCAGGCCGCGCACGTCGAGCCGGGCACCCGCGGCGGTGCGGGCGATCTCGCGGGCGCCGTACGCCATCTCGCCGGTCGCGTCGAGCACCGCCTGCACGCGCCGGAAGCCGACGACGCTGCGCGGGAACTCCCCGACCAGCCAGCCGAGCGAGCGGATCGGGAACGACACGATGGTGAGCAGGTAGGCCACCGTGACGACGTTGCCGGGGTCCGTGGCGCCCATCTCGACCCGCAGCACGCCGACCGCCAGCACGGCGAGGACGCCGAGGCTCGGCAGCGCCTCGAGCACCGGGTCGAACACGGCGCGGATCCGGCCGGCCCGGACGTTCACGTCGCGCAGGGCGTGCGCCTTGGCCGCGAACCGGGCGGTCTCCTCGGTCTCGCGGCCCAGGCTCTTGACCACCAGCGCCCCGTCGAACGACTCGTGGGCGACCTCGCTGAGCTCGGCGCGCAGCGCCTGCGCCCGGGTCATCAGCGGCGACTGCCAGCGCTGGTAGACGATGTTCGTGACGATCACGATCGGGAACACCAGCAGGCCGACGACGGCGAGCACCAGGTCGGTGAAGAGCATCTGGGCGACCGCGATCACCATCATCGCGACCGTGCCGACCGCCATCGGCAGCGGCGCGATCGGCGCCCAGGCGGCCTCGACGTCGGAGTTCGCGTTGGAGAGCAGCTGGCCGGTGGGGTGCTGCTGGTGCCACGACATCGGCAGCCGGAGGTACTGGCGGGTGACGTCACGCCGGTAGTGCGCCTGCATGCGGTACTGCATGACGCCGGCACCGAGCCGGCGCGCGACGATGCCGACGGCCCGCAGGATCGCCACCGCCACGAACAGCGCCAGGATGGTCAGCAGCCCGCCGGGACGGATGTCCCCGTCGTCGAAGGCCGGCAGCACGACGTGGTCGGTCGACCAGCCGAGCACCCAGGCGTCCGCGACGGTCAGCGCGCCGAACAGCACGCTGCCCAGGGTGGAGAGGGTGAAGATCCAGGGCTCGCGCCGGATGGCGACGCCCAGGACGGCGAAACCGTCGCGCAGCGTCCCCTCCCTGTTCGTCACGGTCCCCAGCCTAGGGTGGGTGCCATGACGCGAAGCCCCCGGCCGGCACAGCTCGAGCGCACCGCCCTGTGCGACACCGCCCTGCAGGTCGGCGAGGACGGGCCGACGCTCTGCGACGGCTGGGACGTCAAGGACCTGGTCGTGCACCTGCTGGTCCGCGAGGGCAGCCCCGCGGCCGCCGGCATCGTGCTCCCCCGCTGGCGCGGGTCACCGACGCGGTGTCCCGGCGGGTCGGCCGGCGCGACTTCCCGGTGCTGGTGGAGAAGCTCCGCGGCGGGCCGCCGCGGCTGTCGCCGTACGCCGTCCCGCAGCTCGACTCGGTCCTGAACACCCTGGAGTTCTTCGTGCACCACGAGGACATCCGGCGGGCCCAGCCCGGCTGGTCCGCCCGCGACCTGGGCGACCCGAGGGAGAAGGTGCTGTGGTCGATGCTCGGCACCGCCGGCAAGGGGCTGCTGCGCGGCTCGCCCGTCGGGGTCACGGCCGAGAACGCCATCACCGGCTCCCGCAAGGCGCTCAAGACCGGGGCCCCGACCGTGACGGTCCGCGGGCTGCCGAGCGAGATCACCCTGTTCGTGTTCGGTCGCCGGGACCAGGCCCGCGTCGAGCTGCTCGGCGACGACGCCGACGTCGCAGGTCTCAACGGGACCTCCCTCGGGATCTGAGCCGGGGCCCGGCTCCTAGGCTGGTGCCATGAGCGACTACCTCGAGCTGCTGCCCGCCGTCGACATCGCGGACGGCCAGGCCGTCCAGCTGGTGCAGGGAGTGGCCGGCTCGGAGAAGCGCTTCGGCGACCCCGTCGAGGCGGCCCTGAACTGGCAGCGCCGGGGCGCCGAGTGGATCCACCTCGTCGACCTCGACGCGGCGTTCGGGCGTGGCCACAACCGCGACCTGCTCGCCCGGATCGTCGGCACCCTGGACATCAAGGTCGAGATGAGCGGCGGCATCCGCGACGACGCCTCCCTCGAGGCCGCGATGGCGACCGGCTGCCGCCGGGTGAACATCGGCACCGCGGCCCTCGAGCAGCCGGAGTGGTGCGCGGCGGCCATCGCGACGTACGGCGACCGGGTGGCCGTCGGGCTCGACGTGCGCGGCCGGACGCTGGCGGCCCGCGGCTGGACCGAGGAGGGCGGCGACCTGTACGACGTCCTGGCCCGTCTCGACGCCGAGGGCTGTGCGCGCTACGTGGTCACCGACGTCCACAAGGACGGCATGCTCCAGGGGCCGAACCTCGACCTGCTGCGCTCGGTGTGCGCCGCGACCGACCGGCCGGTCGTCGCCTCGGGCGGCATCACCGAGCTCACCGACCTGTCCGCGCTGATGACGCTGGTGCCCGAGGGCGTCGAGGGCGCGATCGTCGGCACCGCGCTCTACGAGGGCCGGTTCACCCTCGAGGACGGCCTGGCGCTGACCCGGCCCGCCCGGGACGGCGCCCGATGACGCTCGCGGTCCGGGTGATCCCCTGCCTCGACGTGGACGCCGGGCGGGTGGTCAAGGGCATCAACTTCCAGGACCTGCGCGACGCGGGTGACCCGGTGGAGCTGGCCAAGGTCTACGACGCCGAGGGCGCCGACGAGCTCACCTTCCTCGACATCTCGGCCTCCCACGAGGGGCGGGCCACCACGATGGAGATCGTCTCGCGCACGGCCGAGCAGGTGTTCATCCCGCTGACCGTGGGTGGCGGGGTCAGCGACGTCGCGCACGTGGACGCCCTGCTGCGGGCCGGAGCCGACAAGGTCGCGGTGAACACCGCCGCGATCCGCAGGCCCGAGCTGGTGGCCGAGATCGCCGACCGCTTCGGCAACCAGGTGCTGGTGCTGTCGGTCGACGCGCGGCGCGCACCGGGCACCGACTCCGGCTTCGAGGTCACCACGCACGGCGGCCGACGCAGCGCCGGGCTCGACGCGGTCGCGTGGGCCAGCCGGGCGGCCGAGCTCGGGGCCGGCGAGATCCTGCTCAACGCGATGGACGCCGACGGCACCCAGGACGGCTTCGACCTCGACCTGATCCGGCTGGTCCGCGCCGCGGTCACGGTCCCGGTGATCGCGTCCGGCGGCGCCGGACGGGTCGAGCACTTCGCGCCGGCCGTGGACGCCGGCGCGGACGCCGTGCTGGCCGCGACGGTGTTCCACTTCGGCACCCTGCGCATCGGCGACGTGGAAGCGCTCGCTCGCCGAGGCGGGGCAGCCGGTCCGCTAGCGCGGCTGCTTGAGGGCGTACATCCGCGCGTCCGCCGCGTGCACCAGTCGTCCGAACTCCCGGGCGTCCTCGGGGAACACGCTGATCCCGATGCTGGTGGACACGGTGACCTGCTGGCCGCGGACCTCCGCCGGCTGCCGGACCGCGTCCGCGAGCTGGTCGGCGATGTCCTCGGCGGTCGCCCGCGCGGTGGCGACGTCCAGCCCGGTGACGGCGACCAGGAACTCGTCGCCGCCGAGCCGGGCCAGCAGGTCGCTGCGCCGCAGGTGCGACCGCAGCCGCTGCGCGGTGACCTGCAGGAGCTCGTCGCCCCCGGCGTGCCCGAGCGAGTCGTTGACCGCCTTGAACCCGTCGAGGTCCAGGAACAGCAGCGCCAGCGCGCTGTCACCCACCTGCGCCTCCCACAGCTCGGCCTCGACGCGCTCCTCGAAGCGGCGGCGGTTCATCAGGCCGGTCAGCGGGTCGGTGTAGGCCAGCTGCTCGATCCGGGCGAGGTAGGCGTGGGCCCGGTCGGTCTCCTGACGCAGCGCCCGCTCGGCCTCGACGCGGTCGGTCACGTCGTTCTGCACGCCGATGTACTGCACGACGCGGCCGTCGGCGTCGGTCACCGGCGAGAGGTGCACCTCGTTCCACCACGGCCGGCGGTCGGGACCGCGGTAGTTCAGCAGCAGCTCGCGGCACTCGTCGCCCGCGACGATCGCGTCCCGGATCCGGGAGATGGCGGCCCGGTCGGTGTCCGGTCCCTGGAGGAACCGGCAGTTGCGGCCGAGCAGCTCGTCGGTCCGGAAGCCGGCCAGCCCCTCGAACGCGGCGTTCGCGAACACCAGCGGGTAGTCGGGCCGGGTCATGTCCGCGATCGTCACGCCGCTGTTGGTCGCGCCGAGCGCCCGCTCGAGCAGCGCGTCCCCGGTGGTCGCGGCGCGGCCCGGACGGCCCGGCAGGCCGGCCGCGGCGACCCGCGGGGAGAGCCCGTCGACCGGCCCCGCCTCCGCCGCGCCGGCCGGCCGGGCGGCCGGTCGGGCGCCGACCGGCCGCGGGGCGACCCGGGACAGCAGCGCTTGGCCGGCCCGCACGACGGTGTCGCCCTGGTAGGTCAGGGCGTACTCGAACATCCGGTCCAGGTCCGGCCCGGTGTCCCCGAGGTCGCGGGCCAGCAGGGCCGCGTTGAAGTGCGGGCTGACCACGACGACGTCCCACTCGCCGCGCACCGGGTCGTGCTCGGCGAGGTCGGCGCCGCGCAGGCCGGGGACCGGCTCCTGGGACAGGTCCTCGCCGAGGGTGCAGACGAACCCGGTCCGCTCGACCAGGTCGCGGTAGCGCGCGATGGTGGCCGGAGTGAAGTGGTGCGCGTGCTGGAAGGTGGAGGCGACCACGCAGGACTCGCCGATCCGGATCGCCTCGCGCTCGAGCTGCTTGCTGAGCTCGACGAGCAGCCGCTTCGGGGAGCGACGCAGCGGCGTCCCGGGCGGCAGGCAGCCGAACGGCGAGTCCGTCGCCGTCCCGTCCCGGTCCGCGCAGCCCGAGGGCAGCACCAGGGCCTGGATCGGCAGCCGCGGGTCGGGCTCGGCGGTGGGCCGGCCGAACAGCCAGCCCTGGCCGAGCGTCGCGCCCAGGGCGCGGGCCGTCCGCAGGTGCCGCTCGGTCTCGATGCCCTCGGCGAGCACCACGGCACCGGTGCGCTCGGCGTAGGAGTTGACCGCGTTCATGATCTCGGCGATCGCCGGTGTCGGCTGCCGCTGCACCAGGCTGAGGTCGAGCTTGACCACGTCGGGGCGCAGCAGGGGCATGAAGGCCAGCGACGCGGGTTCGGCGCCGACGTCGTCGAGCGCGACGCCCCAGCCGAGGCTGCGGACCCGCTCGACGGTGCGCAGCAGCTCCGCCGGGCGCGCGGCGAGCGCACGCTCGGTGATCTCCAGGACGATCCGCAGCTCGCCCGGCGCGGCGTCGGCGATCGCGACCAGGTCCTCGACGGGTGCGGCGTCCAGCACCTCGGGCTCGACGTTGACGAAGACGGTCAGCGGGGCGAGCAGGCCCTTCTCGACGGCACCGCGGAACGCCGCCGCCCGGCACGCCTCGTCGAGCTGGGCGAGCAGGCCGGCCTCCCGGGCCGCCGCGAACAGCGCGTCCGGCGAGGCGAGGTCACCCTCGGGGCCGCGGGCCAGGGCCTCGTATGCCACGACGGCGCCGGTCTGCAGGTCGACGATCGACTGGTAGACGCTGACGACGGCACCGTCGGCGATGACCTCGGCGATCGACGTGCCGGTGGAGAGCTGTGTCACAGGGGCCCCAGAGATGAGTGCGTGCCCGAGCGGCGGCTTCACCCGGCTGCACGATCCTACGTAAGAACGGACCGCCGCGTGTGCATTTTGTCCCTGTTCGTAAGCCCCGCCACGCTCAGCGGCGTCGCGGCACCAGCAGGGTGACCAGCACCGGGGCGGCCAGCAGGCTGACGACCAGGGCCGCGAGCCGGGCGGCCCAGTCGGGCCGCAGCACCCAGACCACGACGTTCAGCGCGACCACCAGCGCCAGCACCAGGGACCGCTGCACGCGCCGGCGCCGGGCCAGCGTGCCGGTCGGCCGGTGGGTCCGGGTGACCCGCGGGAGCCGGTCGGTGGTCGCCCTCCGCACGGCGGTCGCGCGCGCCGTACGCCGCTCCCGGCGTTCCTGCTCCGCGGCCCGGGCGGCGGTCCGCAGCGCCGTCTCGTGCTCGCGCGCGGCCCGCCGGCGGGCGCGCTCCTTGCTCATCGGGGGCTCATCGGGGGCTCACCGGGGGCTCATCCCTTCAACGAGTCGACCCAGTTGCGCAGCAGCGCCGCGCCCGCGTCCCCGGACTTCTCCGGGTGGAACTGGGTGGCCGTCAGCGGGCCGTTCTCCACCGCGGCCACGAACCGGTCGCCGCCGTGCGTCGCCCACGTCACCAGCGGTGCACGGGTCCGGTCGTTGGTGCGCAGCACCCACTCGCGCACGCCGTAGGAGTGCACGAAGTAGAACCGCTCCCCCGCCACCCCGTCGAAGAGCCGGGTGCCCTCGGGGACCTCGACGGTGTTCCACCCCATGTGGGGTACGACGGGCGCCTGCAGGCGTTCCACCACGCCGGGCCACTCGTCGAGCCCGGGGGTGTCCACGCCGTGCTCGACACCGTGCTCGAACAGCACCTGCATGCCCACGCAGATGCCCAGGACCGGCCGGCCGCCGGCGAGGCGGCGGCCGACGATCTCGTGCCCCTTGGCCGCGCGCAGCCCCTCGACGCAGGCCCGGAAGGCGCCGACGCCCGGCACCACGAGCCCGTCGCAGTCCATCGCGGCGGCCCGGTCGGAGGTCAGCGTGACGTCCGCGCCGGCCCGTTCGAGCGCACGCACGGCGGAGCGGGTGTTCCCCGACCCGTAGTCGAAGACGACGACGTCGGTCACAGGGCGCTCACAGGCTGCCCTTGGTGCTGGGGACCCCGGTCTCCCGCGGGTCGAAGGCGACCGCGTCGCGCAGGGCGCGGGCCACGGCCTTGAACTGCGCCTCGACGAGGTGGTGCGGGTCGCGGCTGGAGAGCACGCGGACGTGCAGGGCGATCTGGGCGTGGAAGGCCAGCGTCTCGAAGACGTGCCGGGTCAGCGAGCCGAGGTAGGAGTCGCCGATGGTGACGTAGGCCTGCGCGTCCGGCTCGCCGGTGTGCACGCAGTAGGGCCGCCCGGAGACGTCGACGGCGCACTGCACGAGCGCCTCGTCGAGCGGGACCAGGGAGTCGCCGAAGCGCCGGATCCCGGCCTTGTCGCCGAGCGCCACGCGCAGCGCGTCGCCCAGCGCGATCGCGGTGTCCTCGACGGTGTGGTGCGCGTCGATGTGCGTGTCGCCCTCGGTCTGCACGGTCAGGTCGACCAGCGAGTGCCGGGAGAACGACGACAGCATGTGGTCGTAGAACCCGACGCCCGTCGAGACGTCGTGGCGGCCGGTGCCGTCGAGGTCGAGCTCGACGAGCACCTTGGACTCCTTGGTCGCACGCTCGATGCGGGCCGTCCTGCTCATCCGAGACCTCTTCCTAGGGTGGCCGTCAGCGCTGTGTGGAACGCGGTCATCTCCGCGGGAGTGCCGACGGAGACCCGGAGCCAGCCGTCCGGGCCGGTCTCGCGGATCAGCACGCCCTGGTCCAGTAGACCCTGCCAGACCGCGTGGCGGTCCGCGAACCGGCCGAACAGCACGTAGTTGGCGTCGCTCTCCGCGACCGTGAGCCCCTGGCCGCGCAGCCAGCTCACCGTGCGGTCCCGCTCGGCGCGCAGGTCGTCGACCCGGGCGAGCAGCTCGTCGGCGTGCCGCAGCGCCACCCGCGCGACCGCCTGGGTGACCGCGGACAGGTGGTAGGGCAGCCGGACCACGCGCAGCGCGTCGGTGATCTCCGTCGAGGCGGCCAGGTAGCCGAGCCGGGCTCCGGCCAGCGCGAACGCCTTGCTCATCGTGCGGCTGACGACCAGGTTCGGGGTCTCCGCGAGCACCTCGAGCGCGCTCGGCGTGCCCGCCCTGCGGAACTCGCCGTAGGCCTCGTCGATCACCACGATCCCGTCGACCTCCGCGGCGGCGGCGCACACGGCGGTCACCGTCGCGGGCGGCAGGGCGGTGCCGGTGGGGTTGTTCGGCGAGGGCAGCAGCACCACGCTCGGCCGGTGCTTCGCGATCACCTCGACGGCGTGCGCGACGTCGAGGGAGAAGTCCTCCTCGCGGTGGCCGACGACCCAGTCGGTCATCGCGTCGCGGGCGTACTCCGGGTACATCGAGTACGTCGGCGCGAACGACACCGCCGTGCGGCCCGGGCCGCCGAAGGCCTGCAGGATCTGCAGCATCACCTCGTTGGAGCCGTTGGCGGCCCAGACCTGGGCGGGCGTGACGCCGTGCCCGAGGTAGGCCGCGAGGTCCTCCCGCAGCGCGGTGAACTCCCGGTCCGGGTAGCGGTTCAGCGTGCGGGTCGCGTCCGCGACCGCGGCCGCGACGTCGGCGACGACCGCCTCGCTCGGGCCGTAGGGGTTCTCGTTGACGTTGAGCTGGACGGGTACGTCGATCTGCGGGGCGCCGTACGGCTCGACACCGCGCAGCTCCTCGCGCAGAGGCGCTGTGAAGGTCACCGGCCGGTCAGCGCTCCTCGACCCGGACGCGGACGGCCGCGCCGTGACCGGGCAGGTCCTCGGCCTCGGCCAGCGTGACCACGTGGGAGGCGACGTCGCGCAGCGCCTGCTCGTCGTACTCGATGACGTGCAGGGCCTTGCGGAACGACCGCACCGACAGCCCGGAGCTGTGGCAGGCGCAGCCGCCGGTGGGCAGGACGTGGTTGGAGCCGGCGCAGTAGTCGCCGAGCGAGACGGGCGCGAAGGGGCCGACGAAGATCGCGCCGGCGTTGCGCACCCGGCGGGCCAGGGCGGCGGCGTCGCGGGTCTGGATCTCGAGGTGCTCGGCGGCGTAGGCGTCGACGACCTGCAGGCCCTGCTCGAGGTCGTCGACCAGCACGATCCCGGACTGCTCGCCCGACAGCGAGGTGCGGATCCGCTCGACGTGCCGGGTGGCCGAGACCTGCTTGTCGAGCTCGGCCTCGACCTCGTCGGCGAGCGTCGTCGACGGGGTGACCAGCACGGCCGCGGCCATCGGGTCGTGCTCGGCCTGGCTGAGCAGGTCGGCCGCGACGTACGCCGGGTCGGCGGTGTCGTCGGCGAGGATCGCGATCTCGGTCGGTCCGGCCTCCGAGTCGATGCCGACGGTGCCCTTGAGCAGCCGCTTGGCGGAGACGGTGTAGATGTTGCCGGGCCCGGTGACCAGGTCGACCTTGCGGCACGGGCCGGCGCCGTAGGCGAACATCGCGACGGCCTGGGCGCCGCCGACGGCGTACACCTCCTCGATGCCGAGCAGGGCGCACGCCGCCAGGATCGTCGGGTGCGGCAGTCCGCCGAACGCCTTCTGCGGGGAGGACGTCAGCGCGATCGACTCGACGCCGGCCACCTGCGCGGGGACCACGTTCATCACCACGCTGGACACCAGCGGCGCGATGCCGCCGGGGACGTAGAGCCCGACCCGCTGGATCGGCACCATCATCTGGCTGACCGTCCCGCCGGGGACGACCTGCGTGGTGACGTCCTGCTCGAGCTCGGCCTCGCAGGTGGCGCGCAGCCGCCTCACCGACTCCTCGAGGCCGGCCCGGATCGCCGGGTCGAGCTGCTCGAGGGCCGCGTGGATCGCCGCGACCGGCACCGCGATGTCGGTCTGCTCGACGCCGTCGAACCGCGCGGAGTACTCCGTGATGGCCTCCACTCCCCGATGACGCACGGCGTCGCAGATCGGGCGCACGACGTCGAGGGCGGCCTCGACGTCGAAGTCGGCGCGGGGCACGACGGTGCGGTAGTCGGGGGCGGTGGCTCCCCGGAGGTCGATGCGGCGGATCATGCCCGCCAGTCTAGGTGCGACTCGCCTGCGTCCCAGGCGGTGGTTCGTGGGGGGAGACCGCCGCCACATCGGTAGGTTGGGTCCCGTGCGCGAGCAGCTGCCGATCTTCCCCCTCAACACCGTGATGTTCCCCGGTGTCACGGTGCCCCTGCACGTCTTCGAGGACCGCTACCGCGCGCTGGTCCACCACCTGCTCGCCATCCCCGACAAGTCCCTGCGGCTGTTCGGGGTGGTCGCGATCCGGGAGGGCTACGAGGTCGGGGCGCACGGCGTGCACTCGGTGCACCGGGTGGGCTGCGTGGTCCAGATGGTCTCGGTCGAGCCCTACGAGGACGGCCGCTTCGACATCGAGGTGGTCGGCCGGCACCGGCTGCGGCTCGACGGCCTCGACACCTCCGGGGAGTTCCTGGTCGGCGACGTCGAGGTGCTGACCGAACGCACCCCCAAGGGCACCGACGCGACCCACGAGGCCGAGCGCACGTTCGCGACGTTCGAGGAGTACCGCCGCCGGCTCTCGCAGCTGCGCGGCGGGGACGTGCTCGACGGCGACCTGCCGCGCGACCCCGAGTTCCTCTCCTACAGCCTGTCCGCGACCTGCCTGCTCACCCTCACCGAGCGCCAGGAGCTGCTGGAGGCGGACACCCCGCTCGAGCGGCTGGTGATGTTGCGGCACGCGCTGCGCGAGGAGATGCGCGCGATGCGGGCGATCCCGTCACTCCCGGCCACCGAGGTCGCGCGCACCCGCTGGTCCCCCAACTAGGGCGCTCCGGTGATCGACGACTTCTTCGGGTCCCCGGCCGGGGACCCGGGCGCGGGCGGCTGAGGTGGCGTCCCGGCGCGGCGCGGGCGGCACCCCGGCGACGGTCGCCCTGACGAAGGCGGGCATCGCCTTCACCGAGCACGCGTACGCCCACGACCCGGCGGCCGCGTCGTACGGCCTGGAGGCGGCCGACGTCCTCGGGCTGGACCCGGCGCGGGTGCTCAAGACGCTGCTCGTCTCGGTCGACGGCCGGCTCGTCGTCGGCGTGGTGCCGGTGTCCGGACAGCTCGACCTCAAGGCGGTCGCCGCCGCGGTCGGGGGCAAGAAGGCGACGATGGCCGACCCGGCCGCGGCCGAGCGGGCGACCGGGTACGTCGTCGGCGGGATCTCCCCGGTCGGCCAGAAGCGGGCCCACCCCACGGTGCTCGACGAGTCCGCGCTGGCGTGCGACGTCGTCTACGTCTCCGGCGGGCGGCGGGGTCTGGACCTCGGCCTCTCCCCCGCCGACCTGGTCCGCGTCACGGGGGCGACGGTGGCCCCGATCGGCCGTCCGCCCGCCCGTTGACCCGGGCCTAGCGCCGGCTCGACCCGGGCCTGACGCCGGCTCGACCCGGGCCTAGCGCCGGCGGAGCCGCTTGTCCGCGACGGCCGGGGCGACGTACCCCTCGTCGGACGCGGCCAGCGTCCGGCCCGGCGGGACGATCTCGTCGATCCGGTCCAGCACGTCGCTGCTCAGCGTCACGTCGGCGGCGCCGACCTGCGACTCGAGGTGCTCCAGGGTGCGCGGGCCGATGATCGGCGAGGTGACGGCCGGGTGCTGCATCACGAACGCGAGTGCCAGGTGGACCAGCGACAGGCCGGACTCCTCCGCGAGCACCGCAAGGGCCTCCACGGCGTCGAGCTTGGCCTGGTTGACCGGGTCGCTCAGGTCGAAGCGGGCCGGCATCCGGGCGGCGCGCCGGGACTCCGGCGCGTCCCGGCCCTTGCGGTAGCGGCCGCTCAGCCAGCCGCCGGCGAGTGGGCTCCAGGGCAGCACGCCCATGCCGTAGCGCTGCGCGACCGGCAGCAGGTCCCTCTCGATCCCGCGCACCAGCAGGGAGTACGGCGGCTGCTCGGTGACGAAGCGCCCGAGGCCACGCCGCTCGGAGGTCCAGTGCGCCTCGACGACCTGGTGGGCGGGGTACGTCGAGCAGCCGAACGCCCGGATCTTGCCCTGCCGCTGCAGGTCCGTCAGCGCACCCAGGGTCTCCTCGAGGTCGGTCTCCGGGTCGGGCCGGTGCACCTGGTAGAGGTCGATCCAGTCGGTCTGCAGCCGGCGCAGGCTGTTCTCCACCTCCGCGAGGATCCAGCGGCGCGAGTTGCCCCGCTTGTTGGGGTCGCCCGGGGTGCCCATCGGCGCGCCGACGTCCACGCCCATCTGGCCGTGGAACTTGGTCGCCAGGATCACGTCGTCCCGACGGCCCTTGAGCGCCTTGCCGACGATCTCCTCGGACTCGCCCTGCGAGTACACGTCGGCGGTGTCCACGAAGTTGATGCCTGCGTCGAGCGCCCGGTGGATGATCCCGACCGACGTGTCGTGGTCGGGCTCCCCCCAGGCCCCGAACATCATCGCTCCGAGACAGAGCGGGCTGACCTGCATTCCGGTGCGTCCGAGGCTGCGGTACTCCATGCCGCCCAACGTACGACGGCCGCGGTCATCCACCGTGAGGGAGGCGCGCGGCAGCCGGGAGGGTGAGGGTCGTGGGGCACCTGGGGGCCGGTCGACGACGGGGTGTCGCAGATGCTGGCAAGCTGGCGGGAGGGCCCCACGAGGCGCGCGATCGTGGCCTTCGTCGAGCGGACGGTGGCCGAGCACGTGCCGGTCGCGGAGCGCGTCGCGGTGTTCGACAACGACGGCACGCTGTGGTGCGAGCAGCCCCTCCCCAGCCCGGCCGACTTCATCGCGCGCCGGTTGTCGGAGATGGCCGACGTCGACCCGGACCTGCGCGACCGCCAGCCCTGGAAGGCGGCCTACGAGAACGACCCCACCTGGCTGCGGACCGTCCTCGCCGAGCACTACGCGGGCGACGACCGGGCGCTGCCCACCCTCCTCGACGGGATCCTCGCCGCCTACGACGGGATCGACGTCGACGACTTCGAGGCGCGGTCGGGGGCGTTCCTGCGCACCGCCCGGCACCCCACCCTCGGGCGCAGGTACGTCGACTGCGCCTACGCACCGATGGTCGAGCTGCTCGGCTACCTCGAGGAGAACGGGTTCACCAGCTACATCGCCTCGGGCGGCGGGCGCGACTTCATGCGGTCGGTCAGCCAGGAGGTCTACGGCATCCCCCGCGACCGGGTGATCGGCAGCGCCAGCACGCTCACCTACACGAGTGGTCCCGGGGGCGGGACGATCACGCACAACGCCGAGGCCGACTACCTCGACGACGGTCCCCAGAAACCGGTCCGGATCGGGAGCCGGACCGGCCGTCGACCCCTGCTGGCGGCCGGCAACTCCAACGGCGACGTACCGATGCTGGAGTTCGCCCACCGCGACGACGGGGCGACCCTGCGCCTGCTCGTGGCGCACGACGACGCCGCGCGCGAGTTCGCCTACACCACCGGGGCGGAGCGGGCGCTGGCGCGGGCCGCCGAGCAAGGGTGGACGGTGGTCAGCATGAAGGACGACTGGACCCGGGTCTTCTGACCCCTCACCACGCCCCTCACCGGGCCTTCGCCGGCGCCGGCTCCTCCGGTCCGGTGGGGCCGGGGGCGGGCAGCACGTTGGTCAGGACGAAGGCGACCACCACCGCGACCACGACCTGCGGGGTCACCGAGATGCCGTCGGTGCCGAGCAGCAGGGTGGCCAGCAGCGTCGAGGTCAACGGCAGCCGCAGCATCGACGTACACATGGCTCCGATGCCCATCGCGATCGCCGGCGCGAGGCTCATGCCCGGCAGCCCGGACAGCGCGATGCCGAGCGCGGCGCCGATGAACATCGACGGGAAGACCGGGCCGCCGCGAAAGGCGCTCAGCGAGACAGCGTAGGCGAGCGTCTTGCACACCAGGAGCAGGAGCAGGACACCCACCGAGTAGTCGGCCGCGTGCTCGACGAGCACCGGCAGGGAGTCCTGCCCGGAGAACAGGACCTGGCTGAAGCTGTTGCCGGAGATCAGCTGGTAGGCCATCGCCGTCAGCCCGACGAGCAGCCCGAGGCCGGCGGTGACCAGCACCCGGTTCAGGTGCACGACCGGGCGCAGCGACAGCCCGATGCGGCGGATCACCCAGCCCAGCAGCGCGCCGATCGCGCCGACGGCCAGTGCGTAGGCCATGGTGGCCAGGGTCGGGTCGACCGCCGGCGGCACCGTGGTGAGCGACAGCGAGAAGCTCCCCAGGCCGGTCCAGCTGTCCAGGCCCACGAAGACCAGCGCCCCGATGCCGGAGGCGAGCAGGCCCGGGAGTGCCACCAGGCTCAACGTCGCGCCGCCGATGCCGGCGACCTCCATGATCAGGAAGGCGGCGAGCACCGGGGAACCGAACAGCGTGCTGATCGCCGCGAAGCTCCCCGCCGAGGCCATGATCGTCGCGGCCATCGGCGGGGCGTCCTTGCGCAACTGGTGCACCGTTAGCGCACCCAGGCCGGCGCCGATGGCGATCAGGGGCGCCTCGGGCCCGAGGACCGCGCCCAGGCTGAGCGTGGTCAGGGCCGCGAGGGCCACGCCCGGCAGGTCCCGGTCGACGGGTGCGCCGCCGCCGGCCTGGAACCCGAACGCCGGCGAGTGCCCGCAGTTCCCGGGCAGGTGGCGGATGGTCAGCCCGGTCAGCAGGCCCGAGAGCATCAACCACGGCACCGGCCACCAGGCCGGCGTCCCGCCGGCGAGGAGGTCGTGCGGAAGGTCGGTGAACACCAGCTCCTGGATCTTCGCGACGAGGGCCAGGAAGCCGTAGGCGATCGCGGAGATCGGGGCGCCGAGGATCGCGGCGAGCACCAGCGCCGAGAGGTACTGCTTGGACCGGATGGTCGTGACCGGGTCCAGCGGCGCCGACGCGCTCATCAGTGGTGGAAGCTGTTGGGCTGCTCCTCGTGCGGCATCGGGCCGGAGAGGTCGTCCAACCAGTCGATGGCCGTGCGCAGGTCGCGGAGGAAGAGCTCGGCCATGTCGTGGCTGAAGCCGTTGCGGACCACGACCCGGAGCACCGCGAGGTCCTCCCGCTTGGGGGGGCATGGTGTACGCCGGGACGAGCCAGCCGCGTTCGCGGAGCTTGCGCGAGACGTCGTACACATCGTACTTCGTGACCTGCCCGGACATCGAGAAGGTCACCACCGGCAGCTCGGTGCCGTCGGAGATGACGTGGAACTCCGGCATCGCGTGCAGCGTCCGGGCGATGTGCACCGCGACGTCCTGGCAGGTCTGCTGGACCAGCCGGAAGCCGTCCCGGCCGAGTCGGAGGAACTGGTAGTACTGCAGGACGACCTGCGCGCCCGGGCGCGAGAAGTTCAGCGCGAAGGTGGGCATGTCGCCGCCCAGGTAGTTGACGTGGAACACCAGGTCGGCCGGCAGGTGCTCCTTGTCCCGCCACAGCACCCAGCCCACCCCCGGGTAGACCAGCCCGAACTTGTGCCCGGACGACTGGATCGAGACGACCCGCGGGAGTCGGAAGTCCCAGACCAGGTCGGGCTGGATGAACGGGGCGACGAACCCTCCCGACGCGGCGTCCACGTGCAGCGGCACCGAGACGCCACTGGTCTGCTCGTAGTCGTCGAGCCGGGCGCAGATCTCGGCCACCGGTTCGTAGGTGCCGTCCATCGTGGAGCCGAGCACGGCCACCACCCCGATGGTGTTCTCGTCGACGTGCTCCAGCAGCCGGTCGGGCGTGAGGTGGAAGACGTCTCCTTCCAGCGGGATGTAGCGCGGCTCCACCTCCCAGTAGTTCGCGAACTTCTCCCAGACCACCTGGACGTTGCCGCCCATGACGATGTTCGGCCGGTCCGTCGGCAGCCCGGCGGCACGCCTGGCGGTCTGCCACCGGCGCTTGAGCGCGAGGCCGGCGAGCATGCAGCCCTCGGAGCTCCCGGTGGTCGACGTACCGATGCTGTCGACGGCGTCCGGGGCGTGCCAGAGGTCGGCGAGCATGGCCACGCAGCGGGCCTCGATCTCGGCGGTCTGCGGGTACTCGTCCTTGTCGACCATGTTCTTGTCGAAGGTCGCGGCGTACAGCCGGTCGGCCTCCTCGTCCATCCACGTCGTGACGAAGGTGGCGAGGTTGAAGCGGGCGTTGCCGTCGAGCATCGCCTCGTCCAGGACGATCTGGTACGCCGTCTGGGGCAGCATCTCCCCCCGCGGGGATCCGGCTCTTGGGCACCTCGAGCATGCCGGACCGGGTGAACCGTGGGACCTCGCTCCGGTCCTGCGCGTCGGAGCTGGTGCTCGTGTGGATGGCCATGCCGGTCCTCCGTCGGTCGCTCGGCGATCCCCCCAACCAACCGTGGAACCCGGTGCCGCGTCGTCATCTGCTCGGGATGATCCGGCGTCCGCGCCGACGCGCTCGAATGTCCCCGGTCAGGAGGTGGGCCCGCGATGGCGGAGTATCCCCGCGCCCCGGAGGGCTGGACGGTCGCGAGCCGCCGGTCGTCGGGGCCGTTCGCGACCGAGGTGGTGTTCGCGCACCCGGACGGCCGCACGCTGCGCTGGTCCTCGCGGCGGCACCGCAAGCACACCTCGCGGCTGTCGCGCACCCGGCCGGGCCGCGAGCGGCTGCTCTGGTCCCCGCACCGCGCGTCCTGGTGGATCGCGGTGCTGTTCATCGTCGGCTCCGCGTGCTTCCTGCTCGGTCCGCTGCCGTTCTTCCTCGAGGCCGTCGGGGCGCAGGCCGACGCCCGGGTGTTCTTCGTCGGGTCGGTGTTCTTCACCTCCGCGGCGACGCTGCAGTGGCTGGAGACGATCAACGCCGACCCCGGGCCCGCCGCGACCGCCCGCGGACCGCTCCGGCTGGTCGCCTGGGAGCCGCGCCGGATCGACTGGTGGAGCAGCGGCGTCCAGCTGGCCGGGACGGTGTTCTTCAACGCGACGACCTGGCGGGCGCTGAGCACGGCGGTCGACGCCCCGTCGTACGACCAGGTCGTGTGGCGGCCGGACGCCTACGGCTCGATCTGCTTCCTGGTGTCCGGGTACCTCGCACACGTCGAGGTGTCCGGCGGCTGGCTGCGCCGCGCGCCCCGGTCGCTGGAGGGTGCGTTGGTCGCGGTGAACCTGTTCGGGTGCGTCGCGTTCGCGGTCTCGGCCGTTGCGGCGTACGTCCTGCCGTCCACGGGCGACGTCCTCGCCGTCAACGTCGCCAACATCTCCACGTCGGTCGGCGCACTCGCGTTCCTGGTCGGCGCCGTGCTGCTGCTCCCCGAGGGGTCCTCCTCGCAGCCCTGATCCTCGGCCGCCGGGTCAGCCCTCCCGGCTACGCCCCGGTGCGTCCGGCCAGCTCGTCGAAGTCCCACGTCGCCTGCGCGGGCAGCGCGGGGCGCTGCCACGCGGGGTCGGGTCGCCAGTCCGTCCACGGCTCGTCGAACGGGAACCCGCACGCCTCGAAGACGGCCACCGCGGCCTCGGCGTGACCCCGGAAGGCCTCCGCCTCGTCCGCGGTGAAGGCTCCTTCCTCGACCGCCGCCTGCAGCTCGTCCTCGTCCTTCAGGGCGGCGGCACCCTCCCGGGGCAGCCACACGTCGAGCACCCGGTCGGAGGTGAACAGGTGCCGACCCTCGCGGTGGCTCACCGCTTCGAGGTTGACGTACCAGCCGTCGAACTCCCACGGCTCGTCCCAGAACAGCCAGACGCTCCAGGGCACCGCGGGCGGCGCGATCCGCAGGATGCCCGGCCCGTGCCACTGCCCTCGCGCCGTCGCCCGCGGTCCGACGAAGCGGTCGCCGGGCTCGGCCGCCCTCAGGGGCTTGCCGTTCCGCAGCACCGCCTTGAGCCGCTCCGTCCCGGGGGCGAGCCACGCCACGAGCCCGCGTTCGTCGTCTCGTACGACGGTCATCGGGTCGACGAACTCCGCGTCCCCCGGCCGCCACGTGGGACGGCGGTAGTGCCACAGGATGTGCTCGCCTCGCTGCCAGGACATCGACGGACCGTAACCCATCCTGTCCGCCGGGAGCCGCCCAGCGGGACGTCCTCAGGTCCGGAACGCCTCGTCGGGTCCGTGGGTTCTCAGGGTCCCTCAGAGCCGGATGCTGAACAGGACGTGCCCGCTCCTGATGCACTCGTGATGCTGGACGCTTCCGCCGTCCCGTGAACAGCTCGCGCGGTCCTCCTTGGCCGCCGCGACCGTGCCGTAGCCGGTGGCGATCAGGTTCAGGGCGAGTGCAACCAGGACGGCGATGGCCAGTCTCTTGCTCATGTGGATCTCCTTTTCCGAGATCCTTTGTACGCCCCAAACTCGCGACGTTCACACAGCACGCGGCTCGGACACCGTGCCGGCACCAGTGGTCTGGACAAGCTCGCTCAGGCGTCCCACCCGACCCTCCGGGCGATCCTCGGCCGGGAGCGGGCTGCCACGCGAGGAACCGGCTCGACAGCCGCACTCCTTCTGCCACGGTTGTGCACGGGACGCTCAGCGGGCGGCCCGTCAGCGGGCGAGGACGACGTGGAGGTCGTGGCGGAAGGAGAGCTCGGCGTGGCTGGGTTGTCGGGGTCGGGTGGTGCGGGGTGGTCGGGTGGGTCCGGGGGGCAGGGGTGGTCGGGTGCGGTGTCGGTGTCCGGTGGGGGTGGTGGTCTCCACTGCCGGACCGGTCCCGGTGCCGGTGTGGGGGTTGGTGGTGTGGGTGGTCCAGCCGGGGGCTTCCTTGGCGTAGTTGCAGGCCGCGCAGAGCCCCTGGGCGTTGCCGGCGGTGGTGGGGCCGCCGGTGCGGGCCGGGTGGGGGTGGTCGAGGTGTCGGATCGGGGCGTTGCACCAGGGGGTGCGGCAGTGCTGGTCGCGCAGCACCAGGAACCGGCGCAGGAGTCCGGTGAACCGGCGGCGCCGGGAGTCCATCGCGACCAGCTGCCCGGTCTCCGGGCTGGTGTAGAGGCGGCGTACCCAGACCTCCGCCTCGGTGCCGGTGCCGGTGGTGCGCAGCCAGTCCCGGACCCAGGGGGCGGGCAGCGGTCCGTAGCCCGCGAGCTGCACCGGCACGTCCACCGCCTCCACCGCCTCCACCGGATCGTGCGGGTCGTCCGCAGGGGTCCGGTGGGTGCCGAGCAGGGTGGTGTCGGTCATCACCAGGGCGATCTCGACCGGGACCGCGGTGGCGGTGGTCTGGCCGGTGACCCGTTCGACCAGGGTGTCGGCCATGATCTGCCCGCGGCTGCGGGCGTCCCCGCCCGAGCGCAGGGTGTCGGCGTGCCGGGTCAGCGCGGCGTAGAGCGCGACGCCCTGGACCGCGGGCAGCAGCCCGGACAGGCAGGCCATCGTGTCCGGCGCCGGGCGTAGGGTGACCCGGCGCTCGTGGTGCGCGCGGGCGGCCCGGTCGGTGAGCGCGTGCGGGTCGAGCCGGTAGCCGATCCGGCGGGCCTCCGCGGCCGCCTCGCGGTCTCCCAGCGCCCCGATCCCGCCGGGTCGGGCGGCCAGCTCGGCGTCCACCCGGACCCGGTCCGCACCGGACAGGCAGGCGGTCTCCCGGGCGATCAGGGTGGCCCGCCACTCCGAGGTCTGCCCCGCGGCCAGCGCGGCCAGGGTGTGCGGCAGCTCGCTCACCAGGGCCCGGGCCAGCCCCAGGTGCCGGGCGCCCTTGACCGGGCTGTCGCGGCGGGCCAGCCCGACCTGCGCCGCGACCCCCGCGCCGACCCGCCGCTCCGGCACCCCGGCGGCCCGCTGGGCGGCCCGCTGGGAGGCCTCGAACCCGACCGTGACCCGCGCCTGCGCCGCCGCCGCAGCCGCCTTCAACCGCTCCAGCACCACCAGCTGCTCGACCCGCTCCGCATCCGAGACAACACCCCCGGCGCCCATGCCACCGCCGCCATCGTGGGTGTCGTCGTCGGCGTCGTCGGTGCCGTCCAGCTGGTTGTCGGCACCCAGCGAGCCCAGCGCCTGCACCCAGCCGGACAGCACCCGGGAGTCGGGCACAGCAGCCTCCAGCAGCCCGGGAACCGGGCTTCCCTGCTCGGGCTTCAATGTCGAACGGTCTTCGATCATGTGTTCGATTCTAGACGGGCCCGCCGACAGGATCGATGGCCGAACGAGATCTGTGGACGACGCCCCACGACAGGGATCCAGCCACCCTCAGCAGAGCAGGAAGCCGGCACAGGGCTGGCGCGAGTCCCGGGTCGGTGTGACGTGAGGGCCGGGTCGGCGTGACACACGGGCCGGGTCGACCTTGCGTAGGGCCCGGGTCGGCATCGCCGGAGGCCCGGGTGAGCATGTCCAGGGCCCGGGTCGACATGGCCGGAGGGCCGGGTCGACGTCGCCCAAGGCCCGGGTCGGCAGGACAGGTGGCCGCGCTCGGCGCGCTCCTCCGGTGCCGTGCGGCGGGAGTGCACACCGGCCTGGCACGGTGGGGGGATGACGGCACCCCACCTCTCCCTGTCCGGCGTCGTGCTCGGCGCGCCCGACCCGCAGGCCCTCGCGACCTTCTACGAGGCCCTCCTCGGCTACGAGCGCGTGGAGGACAGCGAGGAGTGGGTGGTGACCCGGCCGGCCGGCGGCGTACTCCCCGGACTGTCCTTCCAGCGGGAGAAGTACCACGTCGCACCGACCTGGCCGGGCGGCCCGACCGACCAGCAGATGCAGGTCCACCTCGACGTCGCGGTCAGCGACCTCGACGCGGCCGGGGCCCTGGCCGAGCGCGCCGGAGCGGTGCTGGCGGAGTACCAGCCGCAGGAGGACGTGCGCGTGTGGATCGACCCCGCGGGGCACCCGTTCTGCCTGTTCCTGCAGGGCTGACCGGACGGACACCGACGGCGTCGGCCGAACGGACCGGTCGAACCCGAAAACCGGCGAACCAGACACGTGCCGCGTACGGTGGCACGACCGGCCGAGGTACGGCCGTGGGGGGAACCGAGTCATCGAAAGAGTGCTGTCATGCCTGTCGTCCTGCTCGTCTGCGCCGCCCTCCTGCTCGTCGCGGCCGCCTGGACCGCCTACCGCCACCGTGCGGCGCGCACCTGGGACCGCGAGCTCGACGCCGCCTTCGACGGCGGCGACCGCCGCCCGCTCGCCGAGCACCGCTCCCTCTGACGCAGGGGACGTCCCTCGGTCGTCCGCCCGTGCTCAGACGGAGTCGCGCCAGTCCAGGTCCGGCCGGTGCCGCACGGCCGCGACCACGCAGAGCGTGCCGCACAGCAACAGCGGCAGGCCGATGGAGAACAACGCGATGTACCCGAGCCCGAACAGCCCGATCGCGCTGACCACCAACGCGACCCGCCGGCGCGGAGCCTTCGGGCGTACGGCGTAGCCCGACGCCGCGACGCACACGACCAAGATGGTCAGCGCCCACCAGGACGGGCGGCTGCCCTGCGCCAGGACGAGGTACACGTACAGCGCGGTGATCGCCGCGGTGAGCACCGAGGCGCACAGCGGCAACAGGTCGAGTCGTCGGGGCACGGGGACAGTCTGCCGGAGTCGTCTCGACGAGCTCGACCAGCCGTGCCGAGCTCGACCGCCCGTGCGGGGCGTGGTCACGACCTGCGGCGGCGGAGCTCCTCGTTGATCGCGGGCACGATCTCGTGCAGGTCGCCGATCACCGCGTAGTGCGCCTTGGTCACCATCGGCGCGTCAGGGTCGGTGTTGATCGCCAGGATCGTCTTCGAGCTCGACATGCCGGCCCAGTGCTGGATCGCCCCGCTGATGCCGCACGCGACGTACAGGTCGGGCGAGACCCGGCTGCCGGTCTGGCCGACCTGCTCGTGGTGCGGGCGCCAGCCCAGGCTGGTGACGACCCGCGAGACACCGAGCGAGGCGTCGAGCAGCTCGGTCAGCTCGAGGAGGTCGGCGAAGCCGTCGGCCCCGCCGGCACCCCGCCCGGCGCCGACGACGACCCGCGCGGCCTTCAGGCCGCCGGACTCGTCGGGCTCCCCCGGCTCGGTGCGGACGACCCGGGCGCGGAGGTCCGCGTCGCTCACGGCCACGTCGATCGGGTGTACGACGGGCGTGGTCGACGTCTCGGCCTCGGCGGGGTCGCACGCGTGACCGGCCACGGAGAACACCGCGACCCCGTCGGTCAGCGCGATCTCCTCGAGCGCCGAGCCACCGAGCACCTGGCGGGAGACGACCAGCGGGCTGGTCGAGTCGACCTCGACGACGTTCGCGGCCATCGTCACGCCGAGCCGGCAGGCGACGTGCGCGAGCACCTCGTTGCCCCGCGGTGTGCCGGCGGCCGTGACCACCGTCGCGTCGCCGACCGCCGCGACCACGGCCGCCGCCCAGGCGGCCGCCGCGTAGGACGTGAACGCGTCACCGTCGGCGTGGTGCACCACCGAGACGCCGTAGGCGCCGAGCTGGTCGACGAGGCCGGAGGGGCCGTCGCCGACGACCAGCGCGTGCACGTCGGCGTCGAGACCGCGGACGAACGTCAGCGTCTCCCGGGACACCTCGGTGGCGCCGCCGCCGTCGGTCTCGACCAGCACCAGCACGGCCGCATGCGTCGCAGGGCTCATCGCACGACCCCCAGCTTCTCCAGCAGGTCGACGACCGCTCCGGCCGCCGCAGGACCCTCGCCGAGCACCTCGACCTGGCTCGGTTGCAGGGGCGGCAGCTTGAGCCGTCGCCGCCCGGGGCCGGCCGGCTCGTGGGTCGGGACGACCTCCTCGACGGCGATCTTCTTGGCCTTCATGCGGCCGGGGATCGAGGGGTAGCGCGGCTCGACACCGCCCTCGGACACGGTCAGCACGGCGGGCAGCGCGACGTCGAAGATCTCGGTGCCGCCGTCCGGGCTGCTGCCGCGGACGTCCACCCGGTCACCCGACACGGACAGCGTCGAGACGCCGGTGACGACCGGCCGGTCGAGCAGGTAGGACAGCCGCACGCCGACCTGGAAGTCGCCGGTGTCGGAGGCGTCGTTGCCCAGCAGCACCAGGTCGTACGACGTCCCGGCGGCCTCGTGGGCCCGGACCACGTCGGCGATCGCGGCGGCGACGTCGGCCGGCCCGAAGGCACCCGCGTCGGCCTCGACAAGCACCGCGGCCGTGCAGCCGAGGGCCAGGGCGTTGCGCAGCTGCTCGACGGCGTCCGAGGAGCCGAGCGTCAGCACGGTCGCCGTGCCGCCGGTGTCCTTGGCGACCTGGATCGCCAGCTCGACGGCGCAGTCCTCGTGGGGGCTGACGGTGTGCCCGAGCGAGGAGTCGTCGACGGCCATCGCGTCCGCGGTCAGGCTGATCTCGCCGCCGAGGTCGGGGACCCGCTTGATGCAGACCAGGACGTTGCTCATCCGCGGATCCGTTCGTTGGCGGGGTCGAGCAGCGGCGTGCTGTCGACGGAGCCGACGGTCACCGGGTAGAGCTCCTCCATGTAGGACACGGCGAGCTCGTTGCCGACCCGCGCCTCGGACGGCGGCAGGTAGGCGAGCAGCACGTGCTTGCCCAGCGAGGGCCCCGACCCGGCGCTCGTGACGTAGGGGTGGTGGCCGTGCCCGTCGGTGAGCGTCCCGCCCTCGCGGGTCAGGATCGGCTCACCCCCGAGCATGTAGCGCTTCTCCCCCGACGCCGAGGTGTGGTCGTCGACGGTCAGGGTGCAGAGCACCGCCTGCGGCGCGGCCTCGCGCTGGGCGAGGTACGCCTGCCTGCCCACGAAGTCCGCGGCCTTCACCTTGGGCCGCTGCATGCCGGCCTCGACGATGCTGCGCTCGGCGTCGAGCTCGGCGCCGTACGCGCGGTAGCCCTTCTCGATCCGGCCGGTGGTGCCGTAGACGCCGATCCCGACCGGGCGCGCGCCGTGCGGCGCGCCGGCCTCGAGCAGCCGGTCCCACAGCGCCGCGGCGTGGCCCATCGGCACGTAGAGCTCCCAGCCGAGCTCGCCGACGTAGGAGATCCGGGACGCCAGCACCGGGGTGCCGGCCACCGTGATCTCCCGGCAGGTCAGGAAGCCGAAGCCCTCCTCGGACACGTCGTCCGAGGTCAGCGAGGCGAGGATGTCGCGGGCCCGCGGACCCCAGACGCCGATCGTGGAGACCTCGTCGGTCAGGTCGGTCAGCGTCGTCGCCCCGTCGTCGGGCAGCTGGTCGGAGAACCACTTGCGGTCCGCCATGCCGTGCGCGCCGCCGGTGACCACGCGGAAGTGGTCCTCGCCGAGCCGCATCACCGTGAGGTCGGACAGGAAGCCGCCCTTCGCGTCGAGCACCGGGGTGTAGATCACCTTGCCGACCGCGACGTCGCACTGGGAGACGCAGGTGTGCTGCACGACGTCCAGGGCGGCCGGACCGGTGATGTCGAAGACCGCGAACGCGGTCAGGTCGATGATGCCGGCGGCCTCGCGCATGCGCAGGTGCTCGGCGTTGACGATCGGGCTCCACCAGCGCGCGTCCCACTCGTTCGTGCGCGGCATCACGGCGTCGCCGTACGTCTCGAGGAGGTCGGCGTTCGACTCGTACCACTGCGGGCGCTCCCAGCCGACGGCCTCGAAGAACCGCGCACCGAGCTTGGTCTCGGAGTCGTGCATCGGGGAGAGGCGCTGGTCGCGGTCGGACTCGTACTGCTCGGCGGGGTGCACGATGCCGTAGGTCTTGATGAACGACTCGGTGGTGCGCAGCCGGGTGTGCTCGCGGCGCATCTGGTGCGGGTAGAAGCGGGCGATGTCGCTGTGGTGGACGTCGATCTCGGGGTGCCCGTCGGTCATCCACTCGGCCACCGCGCGCCCGACGCCGGGGCCCTCCTTGATCCACACCGCGGCGGCGGTCCAGAGGCCCTTCACCAGGCTCTCGCCGAGGATCGGGTTGCCGTCGCAGGTCAACGACAGCAGGCCGTTGATCGCGTAGCGGATCTCCGCGCCCTCGGCGCCGAGCAGCTCCGGCATCAGCTCGTAGGCCTGCTCGAGCTGCGGGTCGAAGTCGTCGGAGGTGAAGGGCATCTCCGTCGGGGACAGCTTGGCCTGCTCGATCGAGGGGATCTCCTCGGGCTCGTGCAGGATCGCGCGGTGCGCGTAGGAGCCGACCTCCATGTCGGCGCCGTGCTGCCGCTCGTAGCAGAACGTGTCCATGTCCCGGACGATCGGGAAGGAGATCTCCCCCTCGGTGCCGGCCAGCTGCGGGCAGGGGCCGACGCTGATCATCTGGTGCACCGCCGGGGTCAGCGGGATGCTGATGCCGGCCATGTCGCCGATCTTCGGGCTCCACACGCCGCACGCGATCACCACGTGCTCGGCCTCGATGTCGCCGCCGCTGGTGCGGACCCGGCGGATCCGGCCGTCCTCGACGTCCAGGCCGGTCACCTCCACCGTGGGTACGACGGTCAGGGCACCGGTCGCCAGGGCCGTCTCGCGCATGATGGTGCCGGCCCGCAGCGAGTCGACGACCCCGACCGACGGGGTCCAGAACGCGCCGATGATCTGGTCGGGGTCGAGGAACGGGACCTTCTCGGCCACGAACGCCGGGTCGACCAGCTCGGACTCGATGCCCCAGGCCCGGGCCGACGACATCCGCCGGCGCAGCTCCTGCATGCGCTCCTCGGTGCGCGCCACCTCGAAGCCGCCGGACTCGGTGAAGACGCCCATCTCCTTGTACTGCCGCATCGAGTCGAGCGTCAGGTCCGTGATCTCCCGGCTGTGGTCCACCGGGAAGATGAAGTTCGAGGCGTGACCGGTCGAGCCACCGGGGTTCGGCAGCGCGCCCTTGTCGATCTGGACGATGTCCGTCCAGCCCAGCCGGGCCAGGTGGTGGACGAGGCTGTTGCCGACGATGCCGGCGCCGATCACGACGACGCGGGCAGTGGACGGGACCGAGGCCATGAGAGGCTCCTCCGAGTCGAGGTTTCTGTTGCGTATCATGCAACGCAATGCGTCATATGAAACAGCCTCCAGCATGCGGCTCCCCCGCCGCGCCTGTCAACCAGGCACGACGGGGGGAAACGGCCGGATCCCCGGGGTCAGTTGGTCAGGTGCCCTGCAGCCACTGCTTGACCATGTCCGGGTTGTCGTCGATCCACTTCTTCGCGGCCGCGTCGGGGTCCATCTTGTCCTTGGCGATGTACTCCGCGACCTTGTTCTGGTCGTCGTTGGTCCACTGGAAGTTCTTCACCAGCGTGTAGGCCGGCGAGCCCGAGTCGGCGAACTTCTTCGAGACCAGCTTGTTCAGCTTGTACGGCGGGTAGTCGCAGGCGACCTTGGCCGGGTCGGAGTCGCAGCCCGGGGTGTACTTCGGCAGGTTCACCTTGACCAGCGGGATCTCCGAGAAGAACCAGTCGGGCTGGTAGAAGTACGCCAGCAGCGGGGTCTTGTTCTTCTCCGCCGAGCGGAAGCTCTGGATCAGCGCGGCCTCGCTGCCGCCGACCACGACCTTGTAGTTGAGGTGCAGGTTCTTGACCAGCGCCTCGTCGTTCGTCACGTAGGACGGGTCGCCGTCGAGCAGCTGGCCCTTGCCACCCGACTCCGAGGTCTTGAACAGGTCGGCGTACTTGTTCAGGTTCTTCCAGTCGGTGATGTCGGGGTACTTCTGGGCCATCCACGGCGGGACGTACCAGCCGATGATGCCTTCGTTCTTGGTCAGCCCGGCGTCCTGGACGGTCTTCTGCTGGTCGACGTACTTCTTGACCAGGTCGGGGTGGCCCCAGTTCTCCACGATCGTGTCGGTGGTGCCGGCCGACATGCCCTGCCAGCCGACCTCCTCCTTGACGTCCTGGTAGTTCACCGTGCAGCCGAGCTTGGTCTTCGCGAGGTGCCCGATGACGTAGGCGTTGGCTTCGTACCCGGTCCACGGGTTCACCGCGATGTTGACGGTGCCGCAGGACTTGCCGCTCGCGGACTTGGTCTCCTTGATGTTGCCCCCGCCGCAGGCACTCACCGTTACCGCGAGCGCCGCTGCCACGCATGCCAGCCGGAGCCGGTTCGATGTACGTGCCATGTGCTTGTCGTTCCCTTCGTGACGATCGCCCGGGCGGGCGAAGCTGGTGGTCAGCGGCCGTAGCGCGCTGCGGTGTACTTGGCGATCCGGTCGACCATGACGCCGAGGGCGGTGATCGCGATGCCCGCGGCGAGGCCCTTGCCGAACAGCTGGCCCTGCGAGAAGCCGGACACCACGATGTAGCCGAGGCTGCCGGCGCCGACCATGCCGCCGATCACGACCATCGAGAGCACGTAGAGCAGTCCCTGGTTGGTCGCCAGCACGATCGCCGGACGGGCCATCGGCAGCTGCACCTTGGTGATCATCTGCCAGCGGGTGCTCCCCGAGGCCTCGGCGGCCTCGACGGTGGTGGGCGCGACCCCGCGGATGCCGTCGGCGACGAGCTTGGTGGCCAGCGGCAGCGCGTAGGCGACGGCCGCCACGATCGCGGTGAACCGGCTGGTGGAGAACAGCGCGAGAGCCGGCACGAGGTAGACGAACGGCGGCAGGGTCTGCAGCGCGTCCAGGAACGGCCGGATGACCGTGTCGACCCGTCGGCTGCGTCCCATCCAGACACCGAGCAGCACCGCCAGGATCATCACCAGCACGGTGGCCACGATCGTGGTGGTCAAGGTGATCATCGCGTCGTGCCACAGGCCCATCGCCAGGATCACCCCCTCGCACACGGCGGTGACGACGGTCGGCCGCCAGCCGCCGAGGAAGTAGGAGAAGCCCAGCAGCACCGCGGCCATCAGCCACCAGGGCGTGTCGGCCATCAACGTCTGGAGCGGGTTCAGGAAGCCGTAGCTGACGGCGTTCTTGAAGCCGGAGGTGAACGTGTCGACGTTGTTGACGACACTGTCGGTCGCCGAGTTGATCGCGTCGGCGATCGTGGGGCCGACGTCCAGCTTCTGCGGGAACTGCGCGAGCTGGAGGTAGAGGCGGGACAGGTAGATGCAGACCGCGACCACGACCGCGCCGACGCCCAGGACGATCCGCCGGGTGCGGGTCGACATCCGGCCCCGCGTCTGCCGCTCGGCGCGCTCGCTGGCCGCCGTGGTGGTCCGGTCGAGCATGATCGCCATCACGACGATCGCCAGGCTGGGCACGGCTGCCGCGCCGACGTCGAGGTTCTGCAGCGCCTGCACGACCGGCTGGCCCAGCCCGGGCCCGTTGACGAAGGCGGCGATGGTGGCCATCGACAGCGCGGCCAGCGTGCACTGGTTGATGCCCAGCACGATCGTCCGGCGGGCCATCGGCAGCTGGACCCGGCGCAGCAGCTGCCGGCGGGTGACCCCGAGCGAGTCGGCAGCCTCGACGGTCGTCGGCGACACCGACCGGATGCCGTGCTCGGCGATCCGCACCAGCGGCGGCAGGGCGTAGACGAGGGTCACCAGGATCGCGCAGGTCGCGCCGATCCCGAAGACCAGCGCGAACGGCGTCAGGTAGGCGAACGACGGCATCGTCTGCATCACGTCGAGCACCGGCGTCACCAGGTCGGAGAGCCACTTGCGCCGCGACATCCCGACGCCGAGCGGCAGGCCGATCACCACGCAGAGCAGCACCGCGATCACGGTGACGATCAGCGTGTCCATGCTGTCCTGCCAGTAGCCCAGGATCCCGAAGGCCAGCGTCGAGGCGACGACCAGCACCATCGAGCGCAGGCCCGCGGCGGCGTACGCGACCCAGCCGAAGATCGCGACCACGCCGAGCCAGCCGATCTGCGGGACCGGGCGGCCCGGGGCCGGGGCGGAGATGAGGTACTGGATCTGCTCGAAGACCCAGTTGGTGAACGTGACGATGTTGCCGATCACGCCGTGGAAGAACCAGTTGGTCGGCGTCGCCGCCTGGATCGCGTCCCGGACGCCGTTCAACCAGCGCTGCAGGCCGTTCAGGTCCTGGAAGCCGGTGGCCAGGGTGTCCTGGTGCTTGAGCAGCGCCCAGCCGACCACCCAGACCGTGACCACGATCGCCAGCCACATGCCGGTGCGGCGCGGCTTGGTCGTCGCGACGTAGGGCTGCTCCTCGCGGGAGGTGGGCCGCGGCCGGGGCGGGGACGCGATGCTCACGGCTGCGTCCCCTCCTCGGCGACCACGACCCGCAGGATGTCCTCGTCGTCGACCACGCCGAGGAACTCCTCACCGTCGTACACGCGCACGGCGCCGCGCACCTCGAGGACCTTGCGCGCGGCGTCCCGGACGATCTCGTCGGCCTGCATCACCGGGCCGTCCGAGGACTCGCCCTCGTGCGGCTGGCGGCAGACGTAGCGCAGGGTGAGCACGTGCGACCGGGGTACGTCGCTGACGAAGTCCTTGACGTAGTCGTCGGCCGGCTCGGCCACCACCTGGGCGGGCGTCCCGATCTGGACGATCTCGCCGTCGCGCATGATCAGGATCCGGTCCCCCAGCTTGAGCGCCTCCTGGAGGTCGTGGGTGATGAAGATCATCGTCTTCCCGACCTCCTCGTGCAGCCGGATCACCTCGTTCTGCATGTCCCGCCGGATCAGCGGGTCGAGGGCCGAGAAGGGCTCGTCGAACATCATCAGGGTCGGGTCGCCGGCCAGCGCCCGGGCCAGCCCGACCCGCTGCTGCATGCCGCCGGAGAGCTGGTCGGGGTAGGAGTCCTCGTTGCCGCTCAGGCCGACCAGGTCGACCATCTCCTGGGCCCGGGCGCGGCGCTCGGCCTTGGACACGCCGCGCACCTCGAGCCCGAAGGCCACGTTGTCGCGCACCGTGCGGTGCGGCAGCAGCCCGAAGTGCTGGAACACCATCGCCACGTGGTTGCGGCGCAGCTCGCGCAGCCGGGCGTCGTCGGCGCCGGTGATGTCCTGCCCGCCGATCGTCACGCTGCCCTGGGTCGGCTCGATCAGCCGGGTGAGCAGCCGGACCAGCGTCGACTTGCCGGAGCCGGACAGGCCCATCACCACGAACACCTCGCCCGGCCGCACCTCGAACGACACGTCCTTGACCGCCATGACGCAACCGGTCTTGGCCTGCAGCTCCTTGCGCGACAGGTCGGCGTCCGGCGTGCCGATGATCTTGTCGGCCTTGGCGCCGAAGATCTTCCAGAGTCCCTTGACCGACAGCGCCGACTCCTCGTCGGACGTCGAGCTGGCGGGAGCTGCCTCGGTCTGCGTCATCGGTGGTCTCCTGGGGGGTACAGCGGACTGTTCTCGCGGTAGCGGTAGAACGGGGCGTCCGAAGCGGGCAGGGGCGTGTTCCCGAGGATCAGGTCGGCGCTCTTCTCGGCGAGCATCATCACCGGGGCGTAGATGTTGCCGTTGGTGATGTAGGGCATCGAGGAGGCGTCCACGACGCGCAGCCCCTCGACGCCGTGCACGCGCATCGTCTCGGGGTCGAGCACCGACTGGTCGTCGACGCCCATCCGGGCGGTGCACGAGGGGTGCAGCGCGGTCTCGGCGTCCTTGGCGACCCAGTCCAGGATCTCCTGGTCGGTCTCCACCGACGGACCGGGTGAGATCTCCCCGTCGTTGAAGGCCGCGAACGCCGGCTGGTTGAGGATCTCCCGGGCGGCCCGGACCATCTCGATCCACTCGCGCCGGTCGTTCTCGGTCGAGAGGTAGTTGAACCGCAGCGCCGGGTGCTCCCGCGGGTCGGTCGACTTGAGCGTGACGGTGCCGCGCACGTCGGAGTACATCGGCCCGATGTGCACCTGGTAGCCGTGCTCCGCGGCGGGCTGCGACCCGTCGTACCGGATCGCGATGGGCAGGAAGTGGAACATCAGGTTCGGGTAGTCGACCCGGTCGTTGCTGCGGATGAACCCGCCGGCCTCGAAGTGGTTGGTGGCCCCGACGCCGCTGCGCAGGAAGAGCCACTCGGCGCCGATGCGTGGCTTGTGCCGGTGCTTGAGCCAGGGCCCGATGGAGACCGGCTGCTTGGAGGCGTACTGGATGTAGACCTCTAGGTGGTCCTGGAGGTTGCTGCCCACTCCGGGCAGGTCGGCGACCACCGGGATGCCGAGCTTCTCGAGGTCGGCCTTCGGCCCGATCCCCGACAAGAGCAGCAGCTGCGGCGAGTTGATCGCGCCACCGCAGAGGATGACCTCCTTGGCGTGCACCCGCGTGCTGCCGCGGCCCGGGCGCCGGTAGTCGACGCCGGTGACCCGGTTGCCCTGCACCACCAGCCCGGTGACCATCGCGAGCGTGTGCACGTCGAGGTTCTTGCGGCCCATCACGGGGTGCAGGTAGGCACGGGCGGCGCTGAGCCGGCGGCCCCGGTGCACGTTGCGGTCGAAGGCCGCGAAGCCCTCCTGCCGGTAGCCGTTGACGTCGTCGGTGAGCGGGTGCCCGGCCTGCTGGACCGCCTCGAAGAAGGCACCGAACAGCGGGCCGGTGGCCGGGCCGCGCTCCAGGACCAGGGGGGCCGCTGCCGCCGCGCCAGGCGTCGGCGCCGGCCAGGCAGGTCTCCATCCGCTTGAAGTACGGCAGGCAGTGCGCGTAGTCCCACGCCTTCATGCCGTCGTCGGCCGCCCAGCGCTCGAAGTCCAGCGGGTTGCCGCGCTGGAAGATCATCCCGTTGATGCTGCTCGAGCCGCCGAGCACCTTGCCGCGGGCGTGGTAGACCTTGCGGCCGCCCATGTGCGGCTCGGGCTCGGACTCGTACTTCCAGTCGTAGAGCCGGTTGCCGATCGGGTACGGCAGCGCCGCCGGCATGTGGATGAACGGGTCGATCTTGATGTCGCTGCGGCCCGCCTCGAGCACCAGGACCGTCGTACCCGGGTCGGCGCTGATCCGGTTCGCGAGGGCACAGCCGGCGGATCCTCCTCCGACGATGACGTAGTCGTACGTGCTCATGCCCTCGCCACTCCTAGTGGTCGGTTCCGGTGGCCCCGTCGAACCAGCGTTGGGGCGCCGGGTTCACGTTGTGCCAGACGTGTTTGGTCTCGCGGTACTCGTCGAGGCCGGCGGCGCCCAGCTCGCGGCCGACGCCGGACTGCTTGTAGCCGCCCCACTCCGCCTGCGGGACGTAGGGGTGGTAGTCGTTGATCCACACCGTGCCCATGCGCAGCCGGGCCGCGACCCGCTCGGCCTTGCCGCCGTTGCTGGTCCACACCCCGCCGGCGAGGCCGTAGATGCTGTCGTTGGCGATCCGCACCGCGTCGGCCTCGTCGCGGAACGTCTCGACGGTCAGCACCGGCCCGAACGACTCCTCCTGCACGACGGACATGGAGCTCTCGCAGCCGTCCAGCAGCGTGGGCAGGTAGTAGAAGCCGCCGGCCAGCTCCGGGTCGTCGGGACGGGCTCCCCCGCAGCGCAGCTGCGCGCCCTCGGCCAGTCCGCGGGCGACGTACGCCTCGACCTTGGCGCGGTGCGCGGCGGAGATCAGCGGGCCGGTCTCGGCCTTGTCGTCGAACGGGCCGCCGAGGCGGATCAGCTCCGCGCGGCGGACCAGCTCGTCGACGAACTCGTCGTGCACGGACTCCTCGACCAGCAGCCGGGCGCCGGCCGAGCAGACCTGTCCGGAGTGCAGGAACACGGCGGTGAGGGCGAAGTCGAGGGCCGCCTCGCGGTCGGCGTCGGCGAACACGATGTTGGGGTTCTTGCCGCCGAGCTCCAGCGCGACCTTCTTCACGGTCGCGGCGGCCGAGGCCATGATCCCCCGGCCGGTCGCCAGCCCACCGGTGAACGAGACCAGGTCGACGCGGGGGTCCTCGCTGAGCAGCGCGCCGGCCCGCGGGCCGGCGCCGAGCACGAGGTTCGCCACTCCGGCCGGGACGCCGGCCTCCTCGAGCAGCACCATCAGGTGGATCGCGGTGTGCGGGGTGAGCTCGCTGGGCTTGAGCACGAAGGTGTTGCCGGCGGCCAGGCAGGGCGCGACCTTCCAGGCGGTCTGCAGCAGCGGGTAGTTCCACGGCGTGATCAGGCCGCAGACCCCGACGGGCTCGTGCACGATCCGGCTGACCACGTCGGCACGGCCGGTGTCCACCACCCGGCCGGCGTCCTGGGCCGCCACGTTGCCGTAGTGCCGGAACACCCCGACGACGTCGTCGACGTCGTACTCGCTCTCGACCAGGCGCTTGCCGGTGTCCAGCGACTCGGCGCGGGCGACCAGCGCCTTGTCGCGCTCCAGCAGGTCGGCGACCCGGTGCAGCAGCGCGCCCCGCTCGATCGCGGAGCCGCCCGGCCAGCTGCCCTCGTCGAAGGCGGCCCGGGCCGCGGCGATCGCGGCGGCGGTGTCCTGCGGCCCGGCCTCGTCGATCTCGGCCACGAGCGACCCGTCCGCCGGGCAGCGGATCTCACGGCGCTCGCCCTCGCGAGCACCCTCCCATCGCCCCCCGACGTAGAGCTGCGGCACGTTGCTGGTGTCCGATCAGTCCGGGATGAGTTGCGTATGTCGCAACTTGGTGTGCTGTACGCAACAGGATTGCGGCTCGGCGCGGAACCGTCAAGAACCTAGGAGGTTCCGAAACCCAAACGTCGCGAGACCTCGTCGGCGGCGTCCTGCACCACCGGCACGAGCTCCTTGACCCGGGCCTCACCCAGCCGGAAAGTCGGTCCGGACACGCTCAGCGAGGCGATCACGTCCCCGTGGGCGTTGCGGATCGGCGCCGCGATGGCGGTCAGCCCGACCTCGAGCTCGTCGACCGCGACGGCGTACCCCTGCTCGCGCACCTCGGCCAGCTCGCGGCGCAGCTTGGCCTTGGTGGTGACCGTCTCCGCGGTGTAGGACGGCAGCCGCGGCAGCCGGTTGTCGATCTCGTCGCTGGACAGGCCGCAGAGCAGCACCTTGCCGTTGGAGGTGGCGTGCAGCGGGATGTGCTGGCCGACCCAGTTGTGCGACTGGAGCGCGGACTGGCCGGCGACCTGGTCGAGGTAGAGCGCGGACCGGTCCGAGAGCACCGCGATGTTCACCGTCTCCCCCGAGTCGGCCGCCAGCTTGCGGCAGATCGGCCGGGCCTCCTGGACCACGTCGAGGCGGGCGGTGGTGGCGCCGGCGAGGCGCAGCACGCCGACACCGAGGCGGTACTTGCCGCGCTCCTCGTTCTGCTCCACCATGCCGTGGGACTCCAGCGTGGCGACCAGCCGGAACGCGGTGCTCTTGTGCACCCCGAGCTCGACGGCGATCTCGGTGACGCCGGCCTCACCGAGCCGGGCGAGGATGCCCAGGATGGTGAGCGCCCGGTCGACAGACTGGACCGATGCCGGAGCCTCGCCGTTCCCCATAGACTGACCGTAGCGCAACCGTGTTGCGTATCACAGAATGTGTCTCTCTTGACGCAACGTGAATCTCCCCCCGCAGGCCCGACCGCAAGGGACGCCATGACCGACCAGACCTACGTCTTGACCCTCACCTGCCCCGACCGGGCCGGCATCGTGCACGCGGTGACGGGTCTGCTGGTCGAGCAGCACGGCAACATCGTGGAGAGCCAGCAGTTCGGCGACCTCGCCGAGGACCGGTTCTTCATGCGGGTGAAGTTCGCGGTCGAGGGGGACGTGACGGTCGCGTCGCTGCGGGCGGCGTTCACGCCGGTGGCCGAGCGGTGGGGCATGGCCTGGGAGCTCTGGGCCGCCACGGCGCCGTACCGGACGCTGATCCTGGTCTCGAAGTTCAGCCACTGCCTCAACGACCTGCTGTTCCGGTGGAGCAGCGGCTCGCTGCAGATCGACGTCGCCGGCGTGGTGTCCAATCACCCCGACTGCGAGACGCTGGTCCGGTCCTACGGCGTGCCCTACCACCACGTCCCGGTGACGCCGGAGACCAAGGCCGACGCCGAGGCGAAGATGCTGTCGCTGGTGGACACCCTCGACGTCGACCTCGTCGTGCTGGCGCGCTACATGCAGGTGCTCACCGACGAGACCTGCCGCGCGCTGTCCGGCAAGGCGATCAACATCCACCACTCGTTCCTGCCCAGCTTCAAGGGCGCCCGGCCCTACCACCAGGCCTTCGACCGTGGCGTGAAGCTGGTCGGGGCCACCGCGCACTACGTGACCGGCGACCTCGACGAGGGCCCGATCATCGAGCAGGACGTGATGCGCGTCGACCACGGGTACGACGCGGCCGCCCTCGCCGCCGCCGGGCGCGACGTGGAGAGCCAGGTGCTGTCCCGGGCGGTCCGCTGGCACGCCGAGTCCCGGGTCCTGCTCAACGGCCACAAGACCGTCGTCTTCCGCTGACCCGTCACTCGTGCAGCCAAGACACGCGTGTCTGGCTGCACGAGTGACGGGTCGCGGTCAGTCGCCGAGCTCCGCGCGACGCCGGACGACGTACTCCTCGAGCTCCAGCCGGACCGCGTCGTCGAGCGGCGGCGCGACGTACTCCTCGAGCTTGGCCTGGTAGGTCTTCGAGGCGCGCGCGTTGGTGTCCAGCGAGCCGTTGCGCATCCACCGCTCGTAGTTCTCCGAGGAGGACAGCAGCGGCCGGTAGAAGCAGGTCCGGAACCGCTCCATGGTGTGCATCGCACCCAGGAAGTGCCCGCCGTGCCCGACCTCCAGGTGCGCGCCGAAGGCGAGCGAGTCCTCGTCGATCTCCAGCGGGGTGAACTCGGCCTGCATCATCTGCAGGATCTCGACGTCCACGATGAACTTCTCGAAGCCGGCGACCAGGCCGCCCTCCAGCCAGCCGGCCGAGTGCATCACCCAGTTGGCGCCGGCGAGGAACGTCGGCAGCATCGTCATCAGCGCCTCGTAGCCGGCCTGCGCGTCGGCGACCTGCGAGGAGGTCAGCCCGCCGCCGGAGCGGAACGGCAGCCCGAAGTGCCGGGCGATCTGGCCGGTGCAGAGCAGGCCGATGCCCGACTCCGGGGTGCCGAAGGTCGGCGAGCCGGACTGCATGTCGATGTTGGACAGGAACGACCCGAAGATCACCGGGGCGCCGGGGCGGATCAGCTGGGTGAGCGCGATGCCGGTCAGCGCCTCGGCGATCTGCTGGACCAGCGCGGCCGGGATCGTCACCGGGGACATCGCGCCCATCAGGATGAACGGCGTCACCACGCAGGGCTGGCCGGCCAGGGTGTACTCGAACAGCGACTCCAGCATCCGGTCGTCCCAGTGCAGCGGGGAGTTGCAGTTGATCAGCGAGATCGACACCGGGGTCTGCTCGATCGCCTCCCGCCCGCCGAACAGGATCTCGCCCATCCGGATGGTGTCGCGGGCGTTCACGCCGGAGACCACGTTGCCCATGTAGACCTTGTCGGTCAGGGTCTGCAGCGCGTAGGTCATGTCGAGGTGCCGCGAGTCGAGCGGGGTGTCGTTGGGCTCGCAGATCACGCCACCGGCCGAGTCGAGCACCGGGAACACCTGCGCCAGCTTGGCGAACCGCTCGAAGTCGTTCATCGTCGCGTCGCGGCGCACGTCGCCCTCGCGCACGAACGGCGGGCCGTAGACCGCGCCGAAGGCCATCGCGTCACCGCCGATGTGGATGCTGTGCTCCGGGTTGCGGGCCTGCACGTCGAACTCGCGCGGCGCCAGGGCGACCTGCTCGAGGATCCACTCGGGGTCGAAGAAGACGTTCTGCCCCTCGACCTTCTGGCCGGCCTCGCGGAACAGCGTGAGCGCCCGCTCGCTGTCGAACTCGACACCGATCTCCGTGACGATCCGGCGCCAGCCCGCATCGAGCTTGGACATCGCGTCCTCGGAGAGGATCTCGTACCTCGGCATCTTGTTGCGGAACATTCCGACCTCCTGGACGGGATCTTGGCGGTTCTGCTTGACCGGCGCTGATCGGCATCCTAGCCTCATCATGTGGAAGTCGGTTCCACATCATGAAACAATCCCGTAACCCGAGGTCCCGATGGCGAGCACCGCCCCGGCAGGCACGCAGGCGGTCGACCGCGCCGCTGCGCTGGTCGACCTCGTCGTGCGCGCCGACGAGCCGCTGAGCTTCACCGAGCTCAGCGACGAGACCGGGCTGGCCCGGTCCACGACCTCGCGCCTGCTCGCCGCCCTCGAGCGCACCGAGCTCATCGAGCGCGACGCCGCCGGTGGGTACGTCGCCGGCCCGCTGTTCGCGCTGCACGCCGCGCTGCACGACCCCTGGCCGCAGATCGCCCGGCTGGCCCGACCGGTCCTGGAGACCGTCGGCGAGCAGACCGGCGAGACCGTCCACCTCGGGGTACGTCGCGGCGAGGACGTCGTGCACATCGCCCAGGTCGAGTCGACGTTCCTGCTGTCGGCGCGCGACTGGAACCAGGTCGACGTACCCCCGCACTGCTCGTCGCTGGGCAAGGTGCTCTACGCCTTCGACGTGCTGCCGGTCCCGAGCGGCCGGCTCGAGCGACGTACCCCCCGCACGATCACCACCCGCGAGGCGCTCACCACCGAGCTCGCCACGATCCGCCGGCAGCGCTACGCGACCACGGTGGACGAGCTCGAGACCGGGCTCACCGGTATCGCGGCACCCGTCGAGGGACGCGACGGCGTGTTCGCCGCCCTCGGCATCTCCGGGCCGACCGCCCGGCTCCAGGACCGGGCCGACCGCATCGGTCGGCTCCTCATCGAGCAGGCCGACGCCCTGTCGGCGCTGCTCCGGCGCAGGACCCTGCACGGCACCGACGGCACGAAGAAGGAGGGCGCGGCATGACCACACCTGAGGAGATCCTCCAGCGGCTCTACGACGAGACGCTGCTCGGCAACGCTCCCGAGGTCCTCGACCTCACCCACCAGGCCCTCGCCCTGGAGATGGAGCCCCAGACCCTGCTGTTCGACGCCCTCATCCCCTCCCTGGAGGAGGTCGGCGCGCGGTTCGAGCGCGGCGACTTCTTCGTCCCGGAGATGCTGATCGCCGGGCGGGCGATGGCCGGCGCCATGGAGGTGCTGCGGCCGCTGCTGGCCGACACCGGCGTGCAGACCATCGGCAAGTTCCTGATGGGCACCGTCAAGGGCGACGTCCACGACATCGGCAAGAACCTCGTGAACATCATGCTCGAGGGCGCCGGCTTCGAGGTCATCGACCTCGGCGTGCAGGTGGCCCCGGAGAAGTTCGTGGAGAAGATCATCGAGCACCAGCCCGACATCGTCGGCTTCTCCGCGTTCCTGACCACCACGATGCCGATGTTCAAGGCCAACCTCAACGCGCTGCAGAAGGCCGGCCTGCGCGACCAGGTCATCGTGATGGTCGGCGGCGCCCCCGTCACCCAGGAGTACGCCGACGCGGTCGGCGCCGACGGCTACGCGCCCGACGCCTCCGCGACCGTCAAGCGCGCCAAGGACCTGCTCCAGAAGAAGCGCGCCCTGGTGACCGCATGAGCGAGCTGCTCGAGACCACCCTGCGCGGCACCGGCGCCGAGGTCGTGCTGGGCCACACCCGCCGGTTCTGCCTGATCGGCGAGCGCATCAACCCCACCGGCCGGCGGATCTTCCAGGAGCAGCTGCGCGCCGGGGACCTGTCCGCGATCGAGCGCGACGTCCTCGCGCAGGTCGAGGGCGGCGCGGACGTGCTCGACGTCAACATGGGCGTGCCGATGACCGACGAGCCCGAGCTGCTGGCCAAGGCGATCACCCTGGTCCAGCAGCTCACCGACAAGCCGATCTGCATCGACTCCTCCGTCGTGGAGGCGCTCGAGGCCGGGCTGTCGGTCTACCAGGGCCGGGCGCTGGTCAACTCGATCACCGCCGAGGACGACCGGATGGCGCTGATCCTCCCCCTCGTCAAGAAGTACGACGCCGCGATCATCGCGCTGCCGAACGACGCCGAGGAGATCCCGATGGAGGCGGACCGCCGCCTCGAGCTCGTGCAGCACATCGTCGACGTCGCCACCACGGAGTACGGCATCGCCAAGCAGGACATCGTGATCGACCCGCTGGCCATGCCCATCGGCGCGGACACCCAGGTCGTGAACACCACCCTGGAGACGATGCGCCGGATCCGCGAGGTGCACGGGCTGAACATGACCTGCGGCGCCTCCAACGTGTCCTTCGGGATGCCCGACCGGCACACCCTGGGCGCGGCGTTCCTGCCGATGGCGATGACCGCCGGCCTGACCAGCGCGATCATGGACACCCGGACCCCGCAGATCGTCACCGCGGTCAAGGCGGCCGACCTGCTGCTCGGCCACGACGACTGGGGTGGCGCCTGGATCGCCGCACACCGCAAGAAGCAGGCCTCCGCCGCCGGATGAACGACACCCCGAGCAGCCAGCCGCCCGACGTGGAGATGGACGACCTCCGCCGGGAAGGCCTCATCGACCGTCCCGACGGCCCCGGCTCCCAGCCGCACGACGGCGTGGGCCGGGTGCACCTGTCGTTCACGCCGTCCGGGCGGGACGTCCGCGTCCCCCCGGGCGTGAGCGTGTTCGACGCGGCCAGCTGGAACGGTCTCGCGATCGACTCGACGTGCGGCGGGCACGGCACCTGCAAGAAGTGCCGGGTCCAGGTCGTCGGCGGCACCGTGCCGGTGCACCGGCTCGACGTCCGCACCTTCACCGCCGCCCAGCTCGCCGACGGCTGGCGGCTGGCCTGCCTCGCGCAGGCGACCACCGACCTGAAGATCGACGTGCCGCCGCTGACCACCCGCCCCAAGGCGGCCACCCTCGGCGTCGGGCGTCAGGTGATCCTCCGCCCGGCGGTGCAGAAGAGGTACGTCGAGCTCAGCGAGCCGACCCTGCAGGACCAGCGCACCGACCTGCAGCGGGTGCTCGACGAGATCGACGACCTCGAGCTCACCCCGGACCTGCACGTCCTGCGCCGGCTGCCCGCCGTGCTCCGGGCCGCGGACTTCAAGGTGACCGCGGTGATCGTCGATGAGGCCCTCGTGGACGTCGAGCCCGGTGACACGACGGCGCGGCGGTTCGCGGTCGCCTTCGACCTCGGCACCACCACGGTCGTCGCGACCCTGCTCGACACCGCCACCGGCACCCCGGCCGCGGTGGCCTCGATGCTCAACAAGCAGCAGCCCTTCGGCGCCGACGTGATCACCCGGATCAGCGCCACGATGATGGACCCGCAGGCCGCCGAACGGCTCCGGGACCTGGCCCAGGCGACGCTGGCCGAGCTCACCGCCGAGGTGCTCGCCGAGGCGGAGGTCGAGCCCGGCGAGGTCTACGAGGTCGCGCTGGCCGGCAACGCCACGATGACCGCCCTGGTGCTCGGCATCGACCCCGAGCCGCTCGGCGTCGCGCCGTTCGTGATGTCCAGCAGCACGCTGCCCGCGCTGCTCGCCTCCGACCTCGGCCTCGAGCTGCACCCGCGGGCCCGGGCCGTGGTCTTCCCGGCCCTCGGCGCGTACGTCGGCGGCGACATCGTCGCGGGCATGCTGGCCACCGGCATGGACCGCGACAAGCGGACCCGGCTGTTCATCGACGTGGGCACCAACTGCGAGATCGTGCTCAGCGACGGCGACACCATCGTCTCCACGGCCGCACCCGCCGGCCCGGCCTTCGAGGGCGGCGCCATCCGCTGCGGCATGCGGGCGGCCGACGGTGCCGTCGAGGTGGTCCGGATCGACGCCGACGGCGTGCACCTGCAGACCATCGGCGACGTCGAGCCGCAGGGCCTGTGCGGCTCCGGCCTGGTCGACGTGGTCTCCGAGCTGGTCCGGGCGGACCTGCTGGACTCCTCGGGACGGTTCGTCAGCGACGAGCGGGCCGCGGAGATCGCCCCGCAGGTCGCGGACCGGCTGACCAGCATCGGCCAGGAGCGGGTGTTCGTGCTGCACCGGCCCGAGGCGGACTCGCCGCCGGAGGAGTCGGTCTACCTCTCCCAGCGCGACGTCCGCGAGCTGCAGTTCGCCAAGGGCGCCATCGCCACCGGCTGGACGCTGCTGCTCGAGCAGCTCGGCCTGGAGCAGGCGGACGTCCAGCAGGTGCTGCTGGCCGGCTCGTTCGGGAGCTACCTCTCCCCCGCCGCGGCCGTCCGGATCGGCCTGGTGCCCAAGATCCCGGTGCTCCGGATCGTCTCCGCCGGCAACGTCGCGGGCGAGGGCGCGAAGATGAGCCTGCTGAGCGTGCGCGAGCGCGCCGGCGCCCTGGCCCTGCTCGAGGAGGTGACCTATGTCGAGCTCTCCGACCGCACCGACTTCAACGACCGGTTCATCGACCTCCTCGCGTTCCCCGGCTGACGCGGGCCGGGTGGCGCTGATCGCCTGCGGGGCGATCGCCGCCCCGTGCGCGCAGGTGGTCGCCGCGCACGGGTGGCCGGTCGACGTACACCCGCTGCCGCCGCTGCTGCACAACCACCCGGAGCGGATCGCCCGGCAGGTGGAGGCCCTGGCCGACGAGCTGGCGGGTCGCTACGACCGCCTGGCGATCGGCTACGCCGACTGCGGGACCTACGGCGCCCTCGACCAGGTGTGCGAGCGCCGCGGACTCGCCCGGCTCGCGGGACTGCACTGCTACGACGTCTTCGGGGGCGCCGACCGGCTGACGGCGATGTTCGAGGCCGAGCCGGGGACCTACGTGCTCACCGACTTCCTGGTGCGCTCGTTCGGCCGGACGGTGGTCGCCGAGCTCGGGCTGGACCGCTACCCGGAGCTGCGCGACGACTACTTCGCGCACTACACCCGGATGGTCTGGCTGGCCCAGCAGCCCGACGACGAGCTGCGCCGGCTGGCCCAGGAGGCCGCGGACCGGGTCGGACTGCCGCTGGTGGTCGTGGAGACCGGGCACACGGGCCTCGAACGCGCCCTCGCCGAGCTCCTCGTCTCGTAGGCTCCGGCCATGGCCTCGACCCCCTCGATCGAGCTGGCGCCCGGCGTGTTCCGGATCCCGACCGCCGGCCGCAACCTGGTCAACTCCTTCGCCCTCCTGCAGGACGACGGCAGCGTCACGCTCGTCGACACCGGGCTCAAGCGGGCCCCGGCCCGGATCGTGGCCGGCCTCGCCGCCCTCGGCAAGCACCCCCGCGACGTCACCCGCATCGTGCTCACCCACGTGCACCCCGACCACGCCGGCGGGGCCGCCGAGATGGCCCGGCAGACCGGTGCACCGGTCCTCGCGCACGGCGACGACCACGGCTGGGCCCGGGCCGGGCGCATCCACGGGGCGACCGACCGGTCGACGCTGCTCGGCCGGCTCTTCGCGCGGACCGGGGACGCCCGGATCGAGGCCTTCGAGCCCGGGCCGGCCCTCGTCGACGGCGAGGTGCTGCCGGTCAGCGGCGGCCTGCGCGTCGTGCACACCCCCGGCCACTCCCCCGGCCACGTCTCGCTGCTGGTCGAGCCGACCGGCACGCTGATCACCGGCGACGCACTGTTCAACTTCCCGTGGATGCGCCGGGCGAGGCTCTCCCCTGCCTACCTGTGCTCGGACTTCGCGATGACCCGGCGCACGGCGCACCGGCTCGGCGAGCTGGAGTACGACGTCGCGGCGTTCACCCACGGCCCGGAGATCACCGAGCGGGCCCGGGAGACGGTGCGCGGGATCCTCGCGGACCTCCCGGCCAGCTAGCGCACGGCCCTCAGCCGGTCGAGGCCATCAGCCGGTCGAGGTACTCCCGCCGCCACGCCTCGGTCTCGGCCACCTGGTTGAACGTGTAGACGTGCAGGCCGGTGACCAGCGAGCCCGGTCGGGCCAGGGCCGGCGCGCACCGCTCGAGGAACCGCTCGCCGGTGAAGCCGCCGGGCGCCGCGAGCCGGGTGAGCGTGCCCTTGTGCTTGACCAGGAACCGGGTCGAGTCGCCGACCCCGATCTTGGTCGCCATGCTGAGCAGCTTGGCGCGGTCGATCGGCCCCGGGATGCCCAGCAGCACCGGCATCGTGATGCCGCGCAGCCGCATCCGGTCGATCCAGGTCCTGATGCTGTCGGGGTCGAAGTTCAGGTTGCTGACCACGTGCGTGGCGTGCCGGCGCTTGTCCCACATCGACTGCACGGTGAGGTCGTCGCTGATCGTGGGGTGCGACTCCGGGTAGCCGGTGATGCCGACCTCCGGGAACGGCCGTCCGAGCGCGGTCAGGTCCTCCAGGAGGTCCAGGGCGCAGATGTAGTCGCCGGCCGGCGGGTCCTGGTCGCCGCCCGGCACGAACACCGTGCGCACGCCGGCGGCCTGCATCCGCGCCACGATCTCCGCGAGCTCGGTGCGTCCGGAGACCATCCGGGCGGCCAGGTGCGGGACCGTCGCGTAGCCGTGCCGGGCCAGCCGCTCGGTCAGCGCGAGGGTGGCCTCGATGCCCTTGGCCGGGGACGCCGTGACGGTGACCGTCCGGTCGAGGGGCAGGTGCTCGAGCACCTTCTCCTCGACGGACGACGTGGGCAGCACCTCGTAGCGCGCCGACGTGAGCATGTCGGCGAGGAAGGCTCCGTGCGTTTTGTTGCGCATGATGCAACTCATTTCGCGATACGCAATTCGGCGGCCAGCGTATCGCCGCACGCGGGCCCCCCCACAAGCATCACGGGGATGTCGCGGGGGGCCTGCCGCGAACGGTCAGTCCGTGCTCAACCGGACCAGACCGTGCTGCACGTCGTCGCCGTCCGTCCAGCCGCTGATCCCGAGCGCGTCGAGCGGGGCGACGTTCTGCTTCACCTCGGGGTCCCCGTCGGAGACCAGGTCGGCCAGCTGCTCGGCCCAGCCGCGCCCGGCGTCGAAGTTCACGAAGACCACCGCGTTGGCGCGGTCCGGCTCCGGCACCACGTCCTCGAACGCGGCCACCCCGCCGAGCGTGCCCTGCGTGAGCAGCTGCGACACGTACGCCTGGTCGAGCCCGACCGCCACCACGCCGTCCCCGGAGGCGACCTTCACCAGGTCGCCGCTCGGACCTGCGGCCGCCTTGAGCTTGTCGATGATCGGCGTGATCTTCGCCGGGTCGCCCTGGATCCGCAGGCCGGCCGGGACCTTGCTCGGGTCCGGTGACTCGGTGAGCGCCTTCAGGTCCGTGCCGGCGTCGACGGACAGGCTGACCCCGTCGCCGAGCAGCGTCTCGATGTCCTCGGGCAGCTGCAGACCGGTGGCCCGCTCCCCCTGGGCGAGCATCTGGTCGTAGTCGCCGCCCAGGCTGCTGCGCAGGCCCTCGGTGAAGGAGTCCAGCCAGCCGTCCCGGAGCGCGACCGACAGCACCGCCGCCGTCGTACCGGGCAGCGTGGAGACGTCCGGGCCGCCCTGGGCCGCCGAGCCGCCCGCACCCTCGGGCAGGCCCTTGGCGCTGAACTCCGCCTCGACCGCACCGTCGGAGAACCGCAGCACCCCGGCGGCGCCCTGGAAGCTCGCGAAGGACTTGCCGAGCTGGTCGATCCGGCCCTGGTCGACCGAGCCGCCGGCGTCGTGGCGCATCGCGGTCATCACCGCGTCGGGTGCGTCCTGGGACGCGTACATCGTGACGATGCCCGGGTCGCCGGTCCGCCCGGTCGCGGTCGTGAAGTCCTCGGAGTCGGCCAGAGTGGCGGCGTCGACGTCGGTGGCGATCCCGTCGGCCTCCTGCTGGGTCTCCGCGACCAGCATGTAGTCGCCGCGGAACGCCAGACCGGTGCGCGAGGGCTCCTGGTCGGTCGGACCGTCGCAGCTCTCGATCTTGCGGAAGCCGGCCTTCGCCTTGTCCTGGTCGGTGACCTGCAGCACGACCAACGGCAGCGCGCCCTGCTCGGAGTCCGGTACGGCGGCCATCGCGACGCGGTCACCGATCCACGGCTCGACGTCGCGGGCGTAGTCGAGGTCGGAGCAGTCGCCGCTCTTGACGATCTCCTCGAAGACCGTCCTGCGCAGGTCGTCGCCGTCGCCGAGCCCGAGCTCCTTCTTCAGCGCCGGGAACTTGCGCAGGATCTTGAAGGCCTCGATCTTCTGGGACGCGGACGGGTCGAGGTCGAGGCTGACGTAGCCGACCGCGTCCGCGGGCACCGCGGTCGCCGGCGAGCTGCCGCCGGCCATCAGCTGCACGACGCCGTAGGCGCCGGCGCCGACCGCCGCGACGACCGCCACGGCCGCGGCGGCGACCAGACCGGTGCGGCGGCCGCGACCCCGGAGGGGCGTGCCGCCCGGCGTCGTGGCACCGGTGGAGGTGTCGGCGCCGAGGTACTCGGGCTCGGGTCCTGGGTCGTTCGTGGTCATCGTTCGTTCCCCCTGCGAGAGCGGCACCGGACCCGGACGGGTCGGTGCTGGGGAGCCAGCCTAACGGGCCTCGGGAGTCCGCGCAGACGACTCGGGAGCGCCGTCCGGACGGCCCTCGTGGTGCCGCGCGCCGGCGTCCGTCGGGCTCTCGTCGGCCGGGCCCACCGCGCGCACCGGAGCGGTCCCGAGGAGCACCACGAGGGCACCGGCGAGCACCGCGACCGGCCAGGCGAGGTAGACGGTGAAGGCGTCCACGCCGAGCCGCTCCGGGACGCGCGCGCCGACCTTCGCGGCCGCCAGCGCCGCACCGGGGTCGCCGGGGCCGAGCAGGTGACCGGTCAGCGCCATCACCACGGCGGCGAGCACCGACCCCACCAGCAGGGCGGCGCTGGTGAGCAGCGGGTCACGGGTGCGCCACCAGGTCAGGCCGAGCCCGCTGAGCAGGCCCGCGACGCCGGCGATCACGGCGTACAGGCCGTCCGCCGCGAACCGACGGCTCAGGTCGGTCTCCCCCATCACGCCGCCGTCCGCGGTCTTCGTGTAGGCCGCGGGGTCCCACAGCAGCCACCACAGCACGCCGCACAGGACGCCGAGGGCGACCAGCACGCCGAGCACGACGGCGACGTCCCGGCCGGAGGCCGGGCTCCGGGGAGATCCCGCCATCAGCCGGCCAGGCAGTGCGGCCCGAGCAGCGCCTTGAGGTCGGCGAACAGCGCCGGGCTCGCCGCCACCCTCAGGCGGTCGTCCAGCTTCATCACGGTGGTGGAGGTCTTGGTCATCAACCGCAACCGTACTTCCGTGACACCAGGGTGGGTGCCCAGGACGTCCTTGAGCTGCTCGACGACCGGCATCGTGCACCGGGTCGACGGCATCGAGATCACCACCGGGCCGGACGGGCCGTCCGCGAGGTCGGGCACGCTGATCTCCTGGCCGTGCAGCTCCGGCTGGTCCTTGGACCGGGAGAGCCGGCCCTTGACGGTGACGATCGCGTCCTCGTTGAGCAGCGTGCTGGCCAGCTGGTAGGCGCTGGGGAACAGCAGCACGTCGATGCCGCCCTCGAGGTCCTCGAGGGTGAACATCGCCCACGCGTCGCCGCGCTTGGTGATCTTGCGCTGGACCGAGGTGATCAGGCCGGACACGGTGACCGTCGACCCGTCGGCCCGGTCCTCGTCGAGCAGCAGCTGGCCGATGGTGCAGTCGGCCGAGGCGGACAGGATGTGCTCGAGTCCGAGGAGCGGGTGGTCGGAGACGTAGAGCCCGAGCATCTCCCGCTCGTGGCCGAGCAGGGTCATCTTGTCCCAGTCGTCGATGTCGGGCACCGTCACCGAGACCCCGAACCCGGCGTCCTCGTCGAGACCGCCGAACAGGGAGTCCTGCCCGATCGCCTCGTTGCGCTTGATGTCGACGTACTGGTCGACGGCCGCCTCGTGGATCGCGACCAGCGCACGACGGCGGTGCTTCATGTCGTCGAAGGCCCCGGCCTTGACCAACGACTCGATCACGCGCTTGTTGCACACCTGCACGGGCACCTTGGACAGGAAGTCGTTGAAGTCGGTGAACCGGCCCTGCGACTCGCGGGCGGCGACGATGCCGTCGACGACGTTGTGCCCGACGTTGCGGATGGCGGTCAGGCCGAAGCGGATGTCGCGGCCCACCGGCGTGAAGTTGGACGACGACTCGTTGACGTCGGGCGGCAGCACCTGGATCTTCATCTTGCGGCACTCGTTGAGGTAGATCGCCATCTTGTCCTTGTCGTCCTTGACGGACGTCAGGAGGGCGGCCATGTACTCGGCGGGGTAGTTGGCCTTGAGGTAGGCGGTCCAGTAGGTGATGACGCCGTAGGCCGCGGAGTGCGACTTGTTGAACGCGTAGTCGGAGAACGGCAGCAGGATCGCCCAGAGCGTGTCGATGGCGTCCTGCGGGAAGCCCCGCTCCAGCATGCCGGCCTGGAAGCCGGCGTACTGCTTGTCCAGCTCCGACTTCTTCTTCTTGCCCATCGCGCGGCGGAGGTTGTCCGCGGCGCCCAGGGTGAAGCCGGCGAGCGCCTGGGCGATCGCCATGACCTGCTCCTGGTAGACGATCAGGCCGTAGGTCTCCCCCAGCACCGGCTCGAGGGCCTCTGCCAGCGCCGGGTGGATCGGGTCGATCGGCTCGCGACCGTTCTTGCGGCGGGCGTACTTGTTGTGGGAGTCCGCGCCCATCGGGCCCGGCCGGTAGAGCGCGCTGACCGCCGTGATGTCGGCGAACTGGTCGGGCCGCATCGAGCGCAGCAGCGCGCGCATGCCGCCACCGTCGAGCTGGAAGACGCCGAGGGTGTCGCCCCGGCCCATGAGCTCGTAGGTCGCCACGTCGTCGAACGGCAGCTCCTCGAGCACGACGGTCTCGTCACGGTTGGCCGCGATGTTCGCCAGGGCGTCCTCGAGCGTGTGCAGGTTGCTCAGGCCCAGGAAGTCCATCTTGACCAGCCCGAGCGCCTCGCACATCGGGTAGTCGAACTGGGTGATGACCGCACCGTCCTGCGGGCGGGACATGATCGGCACGATGTCGATCAGCGGCTCGCTGGACATGATCACGCCGGCCGCGTGCACGCCCCAGTTGCGGATCTGCCCCTCGAGCCCGAGGGCGGTCTGGAAGATCGTCCGGACGTCGACCTCCGCGTCGTGCAGCGCCCGGAACTCGCCGCCCTCGGCGTAGCGCTTGTGGTCGCGGTCGAAGATGGCGCCGAGGGGCACGCCCTTGCCCATCACGTCGGGCGGGAGCGCCTTGGTGATCCGGTCGGAGATGGCGAACCCGTGGTCGAGCACCCGGGCGGCGTCCTTGATCGCGGCCTTGGACTTGAGCCGGCCGAAGGTGGCGATCTGGGCGACCCGGTCGGCGCCGTACTTCGCGGTGACGTAGGCGATCACCTCACCGCGGCGGTGGTCGTCGAAGTCGATGTCGAAGTCCGGCATCGAGGGACGCTCGGGGTTGAGGAACCGCTCGAAGAACAGTCCGTGCTCGAGCGGGCACAGGTCGGTGATGCGCAACGCGTAGGCCGCGATGGACCCGGCGCCGGACCCCCGGCCGGGACCGACACGGATGCCGTTGTCCTTGGACCACTGGATGAAGTCGGCGACGACGAGGTAGTAGCCGCAGTAGCCCTTCGTCGAGATGATCGCGAGCTCCATCTCGACGCGGTCCTTGACCTGCTGCGTCAGGCGCTCGCCGGGGTAGCGGGCCTCGATGCCGCGCCACACCTCCTTGCGGAACCAGCTCTCCTCGGTCTCGCCGGCCGGGATGTCGGCGCGGGCCATGTAGCCGCCGGTGGACTCGACGAACTCCACCTCGCAGCGCTCGGCGATGGCGAGGGTGTTGTCGCAGGCCTCGGGGAAGTCCGCCCACAGCTCGCGCATCTCGGCCGCGGACTTGATGTAGTACCCGCCGCCGTCGAACTTGAGCCGGTTGGTGTCGGAGAGCCGCTTGCCGGAGGCGACGCAGATGAGCGCGTCCTGGGCGGCGGCGTCCTCCGGGCGGTTGTAGTGCGTGTCGTTGGTGACGACGGTCGGCAGGTCGAGGGTCTTGGCGATGCGGAGCAGGTCAGCGCGGGTGGCCCGCTCGGCGGCGATGCCGTGGTCCATCAGTTCGAGGAAGAAGTTGTCCTTGCCGAAGATGTCCTGGAACTCGCCGGCCGCCCGCAGCGCCTCGTCGTACTGACCGAGGGTGAGGCGGGTCTGGATCTCGCCGGACAGGCAGCCGGTGCTCGCGATGATCCCCCCCCGAGTAGCGCTGGAGGAGCTCGCGGTCCATGCGGGGCTTGTAGTAGTAGCCCTCCAGGCTGGACAGGCTGGCGAGGCGGAAGAGGTTGTGCATGCCCTCCGTGGACTCGGCCCACATCGTCATGTGGGTGTAGGCACCGCCGCCCGCGACGTCCTTGCCGCCTTCCTCGGCGGCGTCCCCCTTGCCCCACCGCACCCGGCGCTTCTCGAAGCGGGACGTGTCGGGGGTGAGGTAGGCCTCGATCCCGATGATCGGCTTCACGCCGTGCCGCTTCGCCTTCGCGTAGAAGTCGAAGGCACCGTGGAGGTTGCCGTGGTCGGTCATCGCGACCGCCGGCATCTCGAGCTCGGCCACGCGGGAGAAGAGTCCGTCGAGCAGCGAGGCCCCGTCGAGCATGGAGTACTCGGTGTGCACGTGCAGGTGGACGAAGTCGTCCGAGCTGCTGCCTGAACCGCCTGGCATGGGCAGATCTGCCCCTTTCCGAACTCATGAGCGCACCACAAAACGGACCTACGGGGAACCGCGGCCTGGCATCGTGGGGAAGAGCGGCCAGCCTACGGGACCCGAGGAGTCGATGGTGGCAGGACCCTCCGACATCCCAGCATCGGGACCGCCGCCGGCCGGGGGCCGGGTCAGGACCGGGCGGCCGCGCCCCAGCCGTGCCAGGAGTCGACCTCGATCCAGGCGCTCACCCGGCGCCGGTCACGGTTGCGGTAGGCCTCCCCGCCGTAGTGCCGTGAGAGCCGGTCGATGTCGGCCAGGTCGGGGTCGTCGCGGAGCTCCACGACCCTCCCCTGGACGCTCACGTGGGTGTACCAGGACGCCTCGTCGAGGGCGGTCAACGAGACCCGCGGGTCCCGGCGGAGGTAGTCCAGCCGCTTGCGTCCCTCGTCCATGTTGACCAGCAGCCGGCCGTCCTCCTCGAGGAGGTACCAGGTGGCCACGGACACCGGCTGGCCGTCCGGTCGCAGCGACACGATCACCGCGGGGTTCGGCTTGGCGAGCATCGCCAGCACGTCGTCGGGCAGGGGTGCTGCGGGCATGGTGGTCCTCCGGTCGGTGGGCGGTCAGATCGGGCAGCCGTCGGGGCCGCAGGCCTGGTCGGTCCCCCTCCGGCGTACCCACCGCCGCGGATCCCACCAGGGTCAGCGGGGCGCGCTCGGACCAGGCCCGGTCCAGCACCGCGAGCAGCTGGTCGGCGGGCTGCGCCCCGGACACGCCGAACTTCCGGTCCACCACGAAGAACGGCACCCCGCTGATCCCCAGCGCCCGGGCCTCGGCCTCGTCGGCGCGCACGGCGTCCGCGTAGCCGTCCCCGGCCAGCACCTGCTCGGCCTCCGCACGGTCGAGACCGGCCTCGACGGCCAGCCGGACCAGCGTGGCGGCGTCCCCGACGGGCTGGCTCTCGCTGAAGTAGGCCCGCATGAACCGCTCCTTGGCCGCGTCCTGGAGCCCGCGGTCGGCGGCGAGGTGGACCAGCCGGTGCGCGTCGAAGGTGTTGGAGCGCAGCGAGCTGTCCAGGTGGAACTCCAAGCCCTCGCCGGCGGCGGCCTCGGTCACCGACGCGACGGCCGCCTCGGCACGGTCGAGCGGCATGCCGTACTTCGCGGCGATCAGCTCCGCGTGCGCGGGGCCCTCCCCGGCGGCGTGCGCGGACTCGGTGGTGGGGTCGAGCTCGAAGCTGCGCCACTCCACCTCGACCTCGTCGCGGTGCGCGAACTGCGCCAGCGCCGCCTCGAAGCGGCGCTTCCCGATGTAGCACCAGGGGCACACGACGTCGGACCAGATCTCGACCTTCACGGTTTCTCCTTCAACGGTTGGCTCACCGGCTCAACTCCCTGAAGGTCCGTTCTGTTCCGTCCCGGGTCGGGCGGCCGCGTCGAGGCTCTCGGCGATCACCTGCGCCATGATCCGGCGCAGCCGCTCCTCCCCCAGCGACGGCGCGACCCGGGCCATCCGCGCGACGATCTCGTCCTCGCGGCGCCGGTCGCGGCCGGCCTCGCCGGGGACGTCCTTGAGCTCCTGCACCCGAGCGGTCAGGCCGGCCCGCTCGGCCAGCAGGGCCGCGAGCCGGTCGTCGACGGCGTCGATCCGCCGGCGCAGCCCGGGCAGCGAGGACGGGTCCGGCCAGGCCATCTCCAGGTCCGGCTCGCCCTCCTCGTTGTCCGAGCCGTCGGTCCGTCGTACGACGCCGAGGCCGTGCCGCGCGTAGAACCGCTGCGCCCCGGCGTTCGCCTCGAACACCCACAGCCCGAACCCGCCGGGGCGCAGGCCCTTCGCCAGCTCCAGCAGCGTGGACCCGATGCCCTGCCCGGTGAGTCGCGGGTCGACGTACAGGGAGTGCAGCCAGTCGTCCTCGAGCACCAGCAGCCCCACGGGTACGTCGCCCCGCTCGGCCAGCCACACCTCGACGCCGTCGACGTCGAACAGCGAGCGCATCCACCGGCGCACGGCGGGCTCGGGGTGCACCGTTGGCGGCACCGCGGGGAACGCCGCGGCCCGGGCGGAGAGGTAGAGCGTGGCGAGCGCGTCGGCGTCCTCAGGGGTCGCCGGCCGCACCGTCAGGTCCGGCTCAGACGGCATCGCGCAGGGTGTCCAGGGCGTGCTGGAGGTCGTCGGGGTACTCCGACTCGTACTCGACCTGCTCACCGGACTCGGGGTGCTCGAAGCCCAGCCGGACCGCGTGCAGCCACTGCCGGGTGAGCCCGACCCGCTCGGACAGCGTCGGGTCGGCGCCGTAGGTGATGTCGCCGACGCAGGGGTGCTTGAGCGCCGCCATGTGCACCCGGATCTGGTGCGTGCGGCCGGTCTCGAGGTGCACCTCGAGCAGGGTGGCGAACCGGTGCGCCTCGAGGGTCTCGTAGTGGGTGATGCTCGCCTTGCCGTCGGCGCGGACGGTGAACTTGTAGTCGTGCTTGGGGTGCCGGGCGATCGGCGCGTCCACGGTGCCCGACAGCGGGTCCGGGTGCCCCTGGACCAGGGCGTGGTAGGTCTTGTCGACGGTCCGCTGCCGGAAGGCGTTCTTGAGCACGGAGTAGGCCCGCTCGGACTTGGCGATCACCATCACGCCGGAAGTGCCGACGTCGAGCCGCTGCACGATGCCCTGGCGCTCGGCGGCGCCGCTGGTCGAGATCCGGAAGCCGGCCGCGACGAGGTGCCCGACGACCGTGGGACCGGTCCAGCCCGGGCTGGGGTGCACGGCGACGCCGACGGGCTTGTCGATCACCACGATGGCGTCGTCGTCGTGGATGATCTTGATGCCCTCGACGGTCTCCGGGACGACGGCGAACGGGTCGACGGCGGCGGGGATCGCGACGTCCAGCATGGAGCCGGGCTCGACCCGGTCGGACTTCGCGGGCGGTTCCCCGTCGACGCTGACGTGCCCGCTGAGGATCAGCTCGGCGGCGCGGGTGCGCGAGAGCCCGAACATCCGGGCGATCGCGGCGTCCACGCGCTCGCCGGCGAGGCCGTCGGGAACCGTCACCGTGCGCCGCTCGTGACCGGAGAAGTCGGGGCCCGTCACGAGGCGCCGGCGGGGTCGGCGCCGCGCGAGCGGGTGCCGTTGACGGACATCCCTCGCACGGCCTGGAGGATGAGGACGCCGGCTGCGATGTTGATGCAGACGTCGGCGACGTTGAAGATCGGCCAGTTCGGCAGCTGCACGAAGTCCACGACGTGACCGCGCAGGAAGCCCGGCGAGCGGAACACCCGGTCGGTGAGGTTGCCGAGGATGCCGGCCATCAGGAACCCCAGGCCGATCGCCCAGCCGGTGCTGCGCAGCCGGCGGACCGTCCACAGCACCGCGACCGCGGCGGCGATCGCGACGCAGGTGAGCACGAGGGTGTACGACGTGCCGGTGCTGAACGCGGCTCCGGGGTTGCGGGCGAGGTAGAGGGTCACCAGGTCACCGACGACCTGCACCGGCGGGCGGCCGGTGAGGTGCTGGACGGCCAGCACCTTGGTGACCACGTCGACGGTGTAGCCGACCGCGGCGATCACGGCGAACACCACCAGGGCACCCGGACGCGCCCGCGGACGCTCGACGGGGTCGGTGGGGGAAGTGGTCGAGTCGCTGGAGTTCAGCGACGCTCCTCGCGCTGCTTGCATGACAGGCACAGTGTCGCACGCGGAAAAGCCATCAACCGCATCTTGCCGATCGGCTCCCCGCCGATCTCGCAGACGCCGTAGGTGCCGTCCTCGATGCGGGCCAGGGCCCGCTCGGTCTGGGCGAGCATCTCCCGCGCGTTGTTGGCCAGGCTCATCTCGTGGTCGCGCTCGAACGTCGTCGAGCCGACGTCGGCCTGGTCGTTGCCGGCGCCGTCGCCCGCGTCCCGCATCAGGTCGTGCAGCTCGTGCTCGGCCAGGTTGAGCTCGGAGCGGAGCCGTTCGCGGTCGGCGTTGAGGTCGCCGCGCACCTCGGCCAGCTCGGCCTTGGTCCACGGGCTCTCGTCGGCCTTCACCGCGAGCTTCGCCGGGGCCGTGGACTTCCTGGCCGCTGTCTTCTTGGTGGCTGGTGTCGTGGCGGGAGCCTTCTTGGCCGCCGCCTTCTGGGTCGGAGTGGTCACCGGGGCCTTCTTCGCTGCAGTCTTCGGGCTGTCCGCGGTCTTCTTCACGGCAGGCAACTTCTGGGGGGCGGCGCTCGACGTCCGCTTCGACGTCTTCCTCGCCGTCGTCGGGGCCGGCGCCCGGGTCGCCGACTTCGTGGTCGCCCGCTTCGTGGGCGACGTGCTGACCTTCTTGGTGGCGGCCGTCTTGGTGGCGGGCGTCTTCTTCGCCGCCGGCGCCTTCCTGGCGGGCGCCTTCTTCGCCGGCGCGGTCTTCTTCGCGGCCGGCGCCTTCTTCGCGACCGGCGCCTTCTTCGCGACCGGCGCCTTCTTCGCGACCGGCGCCTTCTTCGCCGGCGCAGCCGCGGTCTTCTCCGCGGTCTTCTTCGCGGTCTTCTTGGTGGACGCAGAGGCCCGGCCGGTGACCGCCGAACGCGTCACCCGCTTCGCCGCGGCGACCGTCGAGCCGGCCAGCTTGCGTGCAGTGCTGCGTGCCATGTGCTCGCGGCCCCCTCAAAAACCGTGAATACATCAAGGAACGTGTGGCCACTGTGAGCTGCCACACGCGTGCGGTGAGGATATGCCGCACCCGCACACCAGACAACCAATCGCGCCCACGATCCGGTAAATTTCCGGCGACCGTCCGCGAGTCTGGTTGCAAGCCGGGCCAAACCCGCGTGAACCAGCGGCACCCGGTCTGGCAGACTTGTCCCGACCGCACGGCGTGGACGGGACGAGTAGCCCCGAGGACAGCCGCCAGCGACCCGGGGACGGTGAGAGCCCGGGGGTGTTGTCCGGAGCGAAGATCACCCCGAGCCGCCGGAAGAGCGCCCGCCCCGCCCGGGGCAGGCAGGTAGACCCGGCAGCGGTGGAGAAGAGTGGGCGGCCCAGCAGCATCCGGGCCGCCAAGAAGGGTGGTACCGCGGGAGCGGCCGGTGCAGCACACCGACCTCCTCGTCCCTTCAGCCCCGCAGCACCCAGGCCGAAGCGACGTACCGAAGGACCAGCCGTGAGCGAGTACCGACCCGTCCCACCCCAGGTGGACCTCCCCGCCCTCGAGCACGAGGTGCTCGACTTCTGGCGGGACCACCAGACCTTCGACAAGTCGCTGGACCGCGCCGGCGACCGACCCCGCTGGACGTTCTTCGAGGGTCCCCCGACCGCCAACGGCCGCCCGGGCACGCACCACGTCGAGGCGCGGGTCTTCAAGGACGTCTTCCCGCGGTTCAAGACGATGCAGGGCTACCTCGTCGAGCGGAAGGCCGGCTGGGACTGCCACGGGCTGCCCGTCGAGCTCGCGGTGGAGAAGGAGCTCGGCTTCACCGGCAAGGCCGACATCGAGAGGTACGGCGTCGCGGAGTTCAACGCCAGGTGCCGGGAGTCCGTGCTGCGGCACGTCGACGCCTTCGAGGAGATGACCGAGCGGATGGGCTACTGGGTCGACACCTCCGACCCCTACCGCACCATGGACCCGGCCTACGTCGAGTCGGTGTGGTGGGCCCTCAAGCAGATCCACTCCCGCGGCCTGCTGGTCCAGGACTACCGCGTGGCGCCGTACTGCCCGCGGGACGGGACGGGCCTGTCCGACCACGAGGTCGCCCAGGGCTACGAGACCGTCACCGACCCGAGCGTCTACGTCCGGTTCCCGCTGACCTCCGGCCCGCTCGCGGGCACCGCTGATCGCCCGGGAGCGTCGCTGCTGGTGTGGACCACCACGCCGTGGACGCTGGTGTCCAACACCGCGGTGGCGGTCCGCCCGGACGTCACCTACGTCGCGGCCACCGACGGCACCGAGACCCTCGTGGTCGCCGAGCCGCTGCTGGGGGCCGTGCTGGGCGAGGGCTGGACGGTGCAGGAGACCGTGCTCGGCGCCGACATGGAGCGCTGGACCTACCAGCGGCCCTTCGAGCTCGTGGAGTTCCCGCCGGTCGAGGCCGGCGGCACCGCCCCGCACCTCGTGGTGCTCGCCGACTACGTCACCACCGAGGACGGCACCGGCCTGGTGCACCAGTCCCCCGCCTTCGGCGAGGACGACATGGCGGTCTGCCGGTCCTACGGCCTGCCGGTCGTCGTACCGGTGCAGCCGGACGGGCACTTCGGCGCCGACGTGCCGCTGGTGGGCGGGCAGTTCTTCAAGCACGCCGACGCGGACCTGGTCAAGGACCTCGAGACCCGCGGGCTGCTGTTCCGGCACGTCGCCTACGAGCACAGCTACCCGCACTGCTGGCGCTGCCACACGCCGCTCATGTACTACGCCCAGCCCTCGTGGTACGTCCGGACCACCCAGGTCAAGGACGCCCTGCTGCGCGAGAACGAGAAGACCCACTGGTTCCCCGAGACGATCCAGTGGGGCCGGTACGGCGACTGGCTGACCAACAACGTCGACTGGGCGCTGTCGCGCAGCCGCTACTGGGGCACGCCGCTGCCGATCTGGCGCTGCGCCGAGGGGCACCAGACCTGCGTCGGGTCGCTCGCCGAGCTGTCCGAGCTGTCCGGGACCGACCAGTCCGAGCTCGACCCGCACCGGCCGTTCGTCGACGACGTGACGCTCGCCTGCCCGGAGTGCGGCGAGGAGGCCCGCCGGGTGCCCGAGGTCATCGACGCCTGGTTCGACAGCGGCTCGATGCCGTTCGCGCAGTGGGGCTACCCGCACGCGCCCGGCTCCGAGCAGGCCTTCGAGGCGGCCTACCCCGCGGACTTCATCTGCGAGGCGATCGACCAGACCCGCGGCTGGTTCTACACGCTGATGGCGATCGGCACGCTGGTCTTCGACGAGTCGTCGTACAAGAACGTGCTCTGCCTGGGCCACATCCTGGCCGAGGACGGCCGGAAGATGTCCAAGCACCTCGGCAACATCCTCGAGCCGATGCCGCTGATGGACCAGCACGGCGCCGACGCCGTGCGCTGGTTCATGGCCGCGTCCGGCTCGCCGTGGGCGGCCCGCCGGGTGGGCCACGCCAGCATCCAGGAGACCGTCCGGAAGGTGCTGCTGACCTACTGGAACACGGTCGCGTTCCAGGTGCTCTACGCCCGCACGTCCGGCTGGTCACCCGGCGACCCGGCCCCGGAGCTGGCCGACCGGCCGGTCCTGGACCGGTGGGCGCTCTCGGAGGCGCACCGGCTCGCGGCCGGCGTCACCGAGGCGCTGGAGGTGTTCGACACCCAGCGCGCGGGCAGCCTGCTGGCGGCGTACGTCGACGACCTGTCCAACTGGTACGTCCGTCGTTCGCGGCGGCGCTTCTGGGCCGGCGACCCCGCCGCGCTCGCCACCCTGCACGAGTGCGTCTACGTCGTCACGCTGCTGATGGCGCCGCTCACGCCGTTCATCACCGAGCGGGTGTGGCAGGACATGTTCGCCGCCACCTCCGACGAGCTGCCCGAGTCGGTGCACCTGGCGGCGTGGCCGCGCGTCGACGGCAGCCTCGTCGACGACGAGCTCGGCGCGCAGATGTCGCTGACCCGTCGGCTCGTCGAGCTCGGCCGGGCGGCCCGCGCGGACGCGAAGGTGCGGACCCGGCAGCCGCTGCGCCGGGCCCTGGTCGCCTCCTCGGCGTGGTCCCGGCTCACCGACGAGCTCCGCCGGGAGGTCGCCGACGAGCTGAACGTGCTCGCGGTCGAGCCGCTGTCCTCCGCCGGCGCCGACCTCGTGGACTTCTCCGCGAAGGGCAACTTCCGGGCACTGGGCAAGCGCTTCGGCAAGCAGACCCCGGTCGTCGCGGCCGCGATCGCCGCCGCCGACGCCACCCGGTTGGCCGCCGACCTGGCCGAGGGCGGCCGGACCACGGTCACCGTCGAGGGCGAGCGGCTCGAGGTGCTCGCCGACGAGGTGATCGTCTCCGAGCGCCCGCGCGAGGGCTGGTCGGTGGTCAACGAGCAGGGCGAGACCGTCGCCCTCGACCTCGAGATCACCGACGAGCTGCGGCTGCTCGGCCTCGCGCGCGGCGTCGTACGACGGGTCCAGGAGGCCCGCAAGACCAGCGGCTTCGACGTCAGCGACCGGATCCGGCTGCGGTGGTTCGCCGAGGGCGAGACCGCCGAGGCGATCGAGCTGCACGGCGGGACGGTGGCCGAGGAGGTGCTCGCCCCGGCCGGTCCCGAGCGTGCGGGCTCGGTCGCGGACCTCGACGGCGGCGCACCGGAGACCGACGACGAGCTCGGGCTGACGTTCACCGTCGAGGTGGTCGCCGCCCCGGCGTGACCGGGAGCGGACGCAGCACGAGGCCGGTGCCCCTGGTGGGGGCACCGGCCTCGTCGCGTCGTGCGTCACCGGCCGGGGCCGGTGGTGGGTGGGTCAGCCGTTCTGGTGGTCGTTCTCGTCGCCCAGGAGGGACTTCAGCCGCTTGGGAGCGTGGTCGCTGCCCTCGAGGACCGCGCCCTCGCCGCTGCCGTCGAGCGCAGACAGCTGCTGCTGGAAGTAGCTCTTCAGCCGGGAGCGGTACTCACGCTCGAACGAGCGCAGGTTCTCCACCTCCGCGTTGAGCTTGTCCTTCTCCTTCTCGAGGTCGCCGAAGAGCTGCTCGCGACGCTCCGCGGTCTCGGAGTCGAGCATCTGCGACCGGGTCCGGGCGTCGGACTCGACGCGGTCGGCCTTGATCTTGCTCTCGGACTCCAGGCGCTCGGCCTTGGTGCGGGCCTCGCCGACGATCTTGTCGGCCTCGTCCTTCGCCTCGCCGACGAGCTCGTGGGCGTTGCGGGTGGCGATCTCCAGCAGCCGGGCCGCGGCGCTGGAGGCGTCGGCGACCGTCGTGACCTTGATGGTCTCGACCGGAGCGGCCGCCGCGGGAGCGGGGGCTGCCACCTTCTCGGGAGCCTTGACGGGCTCGGGAGCCTTCTCCTGGACGGGAGCGGTGGCCGGAGCCGAGCCGCCACCCTGCTGGGCGGCGGAGAGCTTGCTGCGCAGGTCCTCGTTCTCACGAGTCAGTCGGGCCAGCTCGGCCTCGACCTCGTCGAGGAACTGGTCGACCTCGCCCATGTCGTAGCCCTCACGGAGCCGGACAGGAGTAAAGCGCTTGTTGCTCACGTCCTCAGGCGTCAGCGGCATGACCTCACCCTTTGTTCGTAGTCGTCGTCTGGTGGTGCAGTGGCGTCGTGCGTCCTGCTGCCACGGCGTGCCCACCGTACTCCGGAACGGGGTCCCGGCTTTCCAGGGGGGCGACCTGCGTGGCTCCGGGGAAGGATACCCAGATCGGGACGTTCCCCACCACGCGAGCGGGCGTTCGTCCGGAGGTGTCCCTAGAAGAAGAGGTTGCCGACCAGGATCTGCAGCAGGTACACGACCACCAGGACGATCAGGAAGCTCGTGTCGAGCATCACGGCGCCGAGCCGCAGCGGCGGCACGAAGCGCCGTACGAACAGGATCGGCGGGTCGGTGATCGTGTAGACGATCTCCAGCACGAACAGCACCGGGCCCTTGGGGCTCCAGGAGCGGGCGAAGACCTGCACCCAGTCCACGACAAGGCGGATGAGCATCAGGCCCAGGAAGACGTTGAGGACCAGCAGGAGGATCGCGCCGACGGTTTGCACAAGGCCGAAGTCTAGCCAGGAACCGCCAACTCGGCCGGGCGCGACACCCGCCGCCGGGGTCAGCTCTGGTTGAAGAAGCCGCCGGCGTCCGCGATGCGCTGCTTGTCCTCGGCGGCGACCGAGACGTTCGGCGGCGAGAGCAGGAACACCTTGTTGGTGACCCGCTCGATGGTGCCCCGGACGGCGAACACGAGCCCGGCGGCGAAGTCGACGAGACGCTTGGCGTCCATGTCGTCCATCTCGGAGAGGTTCATGATCACCGGGACGCCCTCGCGGAAGTTCTCCCCGATGCTGCGCGCCTCGTTGTAGGTGCGCGGGTGCAGCGTGGTGATCCGGGACAGCTCGGCCACGGTCGCCTGCGGGGCGACGTGCGGCTGGGCGGCCTGCGGGCGGCGACGCTCGGAGATGTTCGCGACGGGGGCCGGGCGGGCCGGCTCCTCGGTGGCACCACGCTGGGGACGCTCGTCGTACTCGTCGTAGTACTCGTCGTCGTAGCGCTCGGTGTCCTCGAGCAGGCCAAGGTAGACACCCATCTTGCGCATCGCGCTGCCCATGACTTCTGCCTCCGGTACATCTGCGGGCCCCCGGATGGGGCACGCTGCTGCGATCTCGACCCTACCGTCTGGCGGGCCGGCTACCGAGCACCGCGCTGCCTATCCGCACGTGTGTCGCGCCGGATTCGACGGCAGCCTCGAGGTCGCCGCTCATCCCGGCCGAGATCCAGGTCGCGGACGGCTCGATGCTGCGCACCGAGGCCGCGATCTCGGCGAGTTTCGCGAACGCAGGCAGGGGATCCTCCCCCAGCGGCGCCACCGCCATCACTCCGCGGAGCCGGAGGCCCTCGGTGGCGGCCACCTGCTCGGCGAGCCGCTCGACGTCGACGGGAGGTACTCCGGCGCGGCCGCCGTCCCCGGGGTCTGTGTCCAGGCTCACCTGGACCAGGACGTCCACGACGTGGTCACGCTGGTGGGCGCCCGAGGACAGCCCGCGGAGCAGCTTGGCGCGGTCGACGGACTCGACCACGTCGGCGTAGGCCGCGACGGCCGCCGCCTTGTTGCTCTGCAGGCCGCCGATGAAGTGCCAGGTCAGGCCCAGGTCGGCGCACTCGGCCGCCTTCGCCTCGGCCTCCTGGTGCCGGTTCTCCCCCACGTGGCGCACCCCGAGGTCGGCGAGCAGGCGGACGTCGGAGGCCGGGAAGAACTTGGTGACCACCGTCAGCGTCACCTCCTCGGGCGAGCGGCCGGCCCGCCCGGCCGCGTCGGCGATCCGGGCGCGGACCTGCGCGAGGTTCCCGGCGAGCTCGTCGCGTCGCCCGCTCACCCGGCGTCCCCGCAGCTGCGTGCCGGGAGCCAGCGCTTCCACGGCCGCACCCGGACCAGGCCGGCGAGCCGGCCGGAGCGCCGGCCCTGGCGGCGGTAGGAGAACAGGTCCTCGTCCTCGAGGGTGCAGCGCGACGCGTCGAGGACCTCGCACCCGGCGGCGAGCAGCTGGGCCCGCACCCCGGCGCCGATGTCCAGCGCGGGGGTGCCCCACGAGGTCTCCGCGTAGGACTCGGGCACCAGCGCGCTGACCTCGGCCCGCAGCCGGTCCGGCACCTCGTAGCAGGCACCGCACACGTGCGGGCCGACCCAGGCCGTGACCGGCCCGGCGCCCAGCGACGCCATCGCGGCCACGGCGGCCGGCACCACCCCGGCGGCCAGGCCCGGCCGGCCGGCGTGCACCGCCGCCACGATCCCGCGCACCGGGTCGGCCAGCAGCACCGGGACGCAGTCGGCGACCCGGACCATCAGCACCGTGCCCCGCTCGGCGGTGACCAGCCCGTCCCCGGTCGGCGGCTCGTCGCCGGCGCCGACGACGTGCACGTCGGCCCCGTGCACCTGCCGCATGCGTACGACGGGCGGGGTCGGCGCCCCCGGCTGCACGCCGGTGAACGCCCGGACCGCGAGGTCGACGTTGCGACGTACGGACGCGCGCTCGGCCGCCGCGTCGGCGGCTTCGGCGTCATCGGCGTCGTCGGCGTCGTGCGCGGGGTTGGGCTCGGCGAGGTTCAGGGACGCGAACGGACCGCCACTGGTTCCTCCGTGGCGGTCCGTGAACGCGATCTCGACCGGGCCGAGCGTGTCCTGGAAGGCGAACACTCGAGCTCCTGTCCGTGGTGCTTACTTGAGGAAGTCGGGCACGTCCAGCTCGTCGTCGTCGAACTGGACCTGCCGCGGCTGGCGCGGCGCGGCGGGAGCCGGCTGCGCCGGGGCCGCGGACTGCTGGCCCGACTGGTTGTACTGCGAGTATCCCGACTGTCCGGCGCGGGTGCTCGCCGGCTCGTGGTCCTGCTGGCGCGCCGCGGCCGGCGAACCGGCCGTGGGACGACCGGCCGGGGCCGTGGAGCCGACCGGCGAGGCGGTGCGCTCGCGCGAGCCGGACGACGGCGCCGGCAGGGCGGCGGCGCGGGTGTCGGCCTGCGACTGCTGGGCAGCCGGCTCGCGACGGAGCACCGTGCCGTTGTCCCGCTTCTTCGGCATGCCGCCGTCGAAGCCGGCCGCGATCACGGTGACCCGGACCTCGTCGCCGAGCGCGTCGTCGATGACCGCGCCGAAGATGATGTTCGCCTCGGCGTGCGCCGCCTGCGACACCAGGGCCGCGGCCTCGTTGATCTCGAACAGACCGAGGTCGGAGCCGCCGGCGATCGAGAGCAGCACGCCGTGCGCCCCGTCGATGGAGGCCTCGAGCAGCGGGCTGGACACGGCCATCTCGGCAGCGGCGACCGCGCGGTCCTCGCCGCGCGCCGAGCCGATGCCCATCAGGGCCGAGCCGGCGTTGGACATCACGGACTTGACGTCGGCGAAGTCGAGGTTGATCAGGCCGGGGGTGGTGATCAGGTCGGTGATGCCCGAGACGCCCTGCAGCAGCACCTGGTCGGCCTGCTTGAAGGCGTCGAGGATCGACACGTTGCGGTCGCTGATCGACAGCAGCCGGTCGTTCGGGATGACGATGAGGGTGTCGACCTCCTCGCGGAGCTGCGCGATCCCCTCCTCGGCCTGGTTGGCGCGGCGCCGGCCCTCGAACGAGAACGGCCGGGTCACGACGCCGATGGTCAGGGCGCCCAGGGACCGGGCGATGCGCGCGACGACCGGCGCGCCACCGGTGCCGGTGCCACCGCCCTCGCCCGCGGTCACGAAGACCATGTCGGCGCCCTTGAGCACCTCCTCGATCTCCTCGGCGTGGTCGTCGGCGGCCTTGCCACCGACCTCGGGGTTCGCGCCCGCTCCGAGTCCGCGGGTGAGCTCGCGGCCGATGTCGAGCTTGACGTCGGCGTCGCTCATCAGCAGGGCTTGGGCATCGGTGTTGATGGCGATGAACTCGACGCCCTTGAGGCCGACCTCGATCATCCGGTTGACGGCGTTTACTCCACCTCCACCAATACCCACGACCTTGATGACGGCCAGGTAGTTCTGCGGTGCTGCCACGGCAGGTGCCTCTCGCTGCTTGGCTGCCCTGCGGGCCGGACCTCGGTGGAGGTGGTGCAGGGCAGACGGGGTGTATGTCGGTGGGGAAGACACGAGCCTGGCCTAACCGGAACCCTCACCCTAAAGTAGAGGGTTATAGTTATGTCAACCTCGTGCTAGTAGAAGAAGTTAGGCGATCGGCCGGACGCCGTGCCGCAGACACGCGGCGCGCCCCGTGTTTCTCGAACTTTCTCGCACCGCGCGGGCGCGGCGGCACTCCGGTGCCGGAGGAGGCCGGGCTACTTGGTGAGGGTGGGCTGGCCGGGGACGCTGACGTCGTACGTCGTGGCCTTCTGCTCCAGCAGCACGGCCAGCACCCGGGCCTTGGCGGCGGACTCGTCCGCGCTCCCCCACCGGACCGTGCGGCCGTTGCGCAGCCGCAGCGAGATGGTGTCCACGGTCTTCACCTCGACGTAGTCCACCTTGCCGTCGATCGAGCTGGGTAGCGACCCGGCGACGCGGGCGGCCTCGGCGAGCGCGTCGGCGCGCGCCTTGCCGTCGACCCGGATCACCGGGAGGCTGCGTGGCCGGGAGGGGTAGCGGCGGAACATCACGCCGCGGTCGTCGAGGCCGCGCAGCACGTTGCCGCGCTCGACGACGGCCACCGCCTCGCGCTCGGTGACGTCGATGCGCACCGAGCTCGGCCAGGACCGGGACACGTCGACGCTCTTCACCGCGGGCAGCCGCTCGACGCGCGCGCCGATGGCGGCGAGGTCCACGGTGGCCAGCGGCGCCCCGGTGGGTACGGCGGCCGCGCGACGGACCTCGCGCGGGTCGAGCACGCCCGTGCCGGCGACCCGGACCCCCGAGACGGCCAGCACGGAGGAGCCGAACACCAGCCAGAGCGAGAAGGCCACCAGCGTGACCAGCCCGAGGGCCACCACGACGCGGCGCCAGGCCAGCCACCGGCGGGCCCACTGGCGGCGCACGAAGCGCTTGCGGGCGATCCGGACGGTGCGCTCGACGTCCGACCCGTCCGGGTCGACGTCGTGGTGGTCACGGGTGAACAGGCTCATGCCTCACGCTCCGCGAGGAGCTCGAGCACCTCGGGGCCGACCAGCGTCACGTCGCCGGCGCCGAGCGTGAGCACCAGGTCACCGGGCCCGGCCCGCTCGACGAGCGCCGCCGGGGTCGCGGACCAGGACGGCTCGAAGTGCACGTGCTCGGGGTCCAGCGGGACGTGGGAGGCGACGAGCTCGCCGTTGACGCCGGGCTCGGGGTCCTCGCGGGCGACGTACACGTCCATCACCACGACCTCGTCGGCCGCGCCGAGGGCCCGGCCCATCGCGGGGCCGAAGATCTTGGTGCGCGAGACCAGGTGCGGCTGGAAGGCGACCACGACCCGGCCCTCACCGGCCAGCGAGCGGGCGGCCTGCAGGTCGCCGGCGATCTCGTTGGGGTGGTGGGCGTAGCTGTCGTAGACCCGCACGCCGGCGGCCTCGCCCTTGAACTCCATCCGCCGGCGGGTGCCGGTGAACGCCTCCAGGCCGCGGCGCAGCTCGCCGAACCCGAACCCGAGCTGGAGTCCGGCGGCCAGCGCGGCCAGCGCGTCCAGGACGTAGTGCCGGCCGGGGATCTGCAGGGACACCACGCCCAGGCGGCGGCCGTGGTCGACCACGGTGAACCGGGACGTCGCGCCGGCGAACTCCAGCGACTCCGCGCGCAGGTCGGCGCGTTCGGACTCCCCCACGCCGACCACCTTCAGGCCCTTGGCGCGGGCCTGATCGGCGAGGTCGGCGGCCCCGTCGTCGTCGATGCAGACCACCAGGAAGCCGGCGGGGTCGATCCGGTCGAGGAACGTCGTGAAGGCCGCGTGGTAGGCCTCCTCGGTGCCGTAGTTGTCGAGGTGGTCGGCCTCCACGTTGGTCACCAGCGCGCCGTACGGGGAGTAGACGAGGAACGCGCCGTCGCTCTCGTCGGCCTCGGCGACGAAGATCTCGCCGCTGCCGTCGTGGGCGTTCGAGCCGGACTCGTTGAGCTCGCCGCCGATCGCGAACGACGGGTCCGCGGCGCAGTGCTGCAGCGCGACGGTCAGCAGCGAGGTCGTGGTGGTCTTGCCGTGGGTGCCGGCGACCGCGACCACGCGGCGGCCGCGCATCACCGACTCCAGGGCGGCCGACCGCGGCAGCAGCCGCAGGCCGAGCCGCCGGGCCTCGACCACCTCGGGGTTGTCCTCGCGCACGGCGGTGGAGACCACCAACGTGTCGGCGTCCTGCACCTGGGCGGCGTCGTGGCCGACGTAGCAGCGCGCGCCGAGCGCCCGCAGGGCCTCGATCGCCCGGGACTCCTTGGCGTCGCTGCCGCTGACGGTCATGCCGCGGGCCAGCATGATCCGGGCGATGCCGGACAGCCCGGCGCCGCCGATGCCGACGAAGTGCACCCGGCCGAGGCTCTCGGCGGGCAGCAGCTCCTCGGGGACGGGGACCCTCATCCGCGGGCCCCCTGAAGACCGGCGGCGAGCACCATCCGGGCGAGCCGCTCGTCGGCGTCGCGCGGGACCAGCCCGGCGGCCGCGGTGGACATCCTCGCCAGCCGGGCCGGGTCGGTGGCCAGGGCCGGCACGGTGGCGGCCACCCACTCCGGGGTCAGCGCGGCGTCCTGGACGAGCAGCGCACCGCCGGCGTCGACGACCGGGCGGGCGTTCAGGTCCTGCTCGCCGTTGCCGATCGGCAGCGGCACGAACACCGCGGGCAGGCCGACGGCGGCGACCTCGGTGACGGCGTTGGCCCCGCAGCGGCAGAGCACGAGGTCCGCGGCGGCGTAGGCGAGGTCCATGCGGTCGACGTACGGCAGCACGACGTACGGCGGCTCGCCGGCCGCGCGCGACACCAGCGCCTCGCCCTGGGCGCCGACGACGTGCAGCACCTGCACGCCGGCGTCGGCCAGGCTGCGCTCGGCGGCGGACACGGACTGGTTCAGCCGGCGGGCGCCCTGGGAGCCGCCGTAGACCAGCAGCGTCGGCCGGTCGGCATCGAGCCCGAAGGTGCTCAGCGCCTCGTCGCGCAGCGCGGCCCGGTCGAGCGTGGAGATCATCCGGCGGATCGGCAGCCCGACGTACGACGCGTGGCGCAGCGGCGTGTCCGGGAAGCTCGTCGCGACGTGGTCGGTGAACCGGGCGCCGAGCCGGTTGGCGATGCCGGGCAGCGCGTTGCCCTCGTGCACCACGATCGGGACGTGCCGCCGGCGGGCCGCGAGGTAGGCCGGCACCGAGACGTAGCCGCCGAACCCGACGACCACGTCGGGGCGGATCCGGTCGACCACCTCCAGGGCTGCCTTGACCGCGCCGCGCAGCCGGGCAGGGACCCGGGCGAGGTCGGCGCTGGGCCGGCGGGGCAGCGGCACCGGCGGGATCATCTCCAGCCGGTAGCCCGCCTCGGGGACGACCCGGCCCTCGAGACCGCGCGGGGTGCCCAGAGCGGTCACCTCGACGCTGTCGTCGAGGCGGCGCAGGGCATCAGCGGTGGCGAGCAGCGGGGAGGTGTGCCCCGCCGATCCGCCCCCGGCCAGCAGCACCTTCATCGCATGCGCCTCGTGGTGCTGCTGGAGGTGACCCCGGCTGACGACCGGCGGCGGCGCCGGTCGCGCAGGGCGGCCCTGGCCCCCGGCTCGGACCGGGCGAACGAGACGAGCAGGCCGAGCGCCACCAGCGAGGGCAGCAGCGCGGAGCCGCCGTAGGAGACCAGCGGCAGCGGCAGGCCGATGACCGGCAGCAGCGCCAGCACCATGCCGACGTTCATCATCATCTGCCCGGTCAGCCAGACCGTGATGCCGGCCGACATGTAGCGCACGAACGGGTCCCGGGTGCGGGTGGCGACCCGGATGCCGGCGTAGGCGATGGTGAGGAAGAGCGCGAGCACCAGGATCGTGCCGACCAGGCCGAGCTCCTCGCCGAGCACCGCGAAGATGAAGTCGGTGTGCGCCTCGGGCAGCGAGCCCCACTTCTGCTGGCTGGCGCCGATGCCCTTGCCGAACAGCCCGCCGCTGGACATCGCGAACAGGCCGTGGGCGGACTGCCACCCGGCGCCCTGGTAGTCCTTGAACGGGTCGGCGAAGTTGGTCAGCCGGTCCAGCCGCTCCTTGTTGGTGCTGGCGAGGTAGAGCGCGAACACCCCGACCGTGACCATCGAGCCGACGAACAGCCGGGCCGGGGCGCCGACCACCCAGAGCATGCCGAGGATGATCGCCATCAGCACCAGCGCGGTGCCGAGGTCCCCGCCGAGGAGGACCAGGCCGACGACCATCGCCATCACCGGGGCGACCGGGATCAGCGTGTGCCGCCAGTCGTCGAGCAGCCGCTCCTTGCGGGCGTAGACGTCCGCGCACCACAGGATCACCGCGAGCTTGGCGACCTCGGCGGGCTGGACCACCACCGGCCCGAGGGCCAGCCAGTTGCGGTTGCCGTTGACCTCGACGCCGAGCCCGGTCTGGGTGAGCGCGAGCAGCACCACGGCGAGCAGCAGCGCCGGCCAGGCGAGGGCCCGGAGCAGCTTGTGCGGCAGCCGGGTGGCGACGAACGCCACCGGCAGCGCCAGGAACACCCAGGTGAGCTGGCGGAAGAACCAGTAGTAGCTGTTGCCGTGCTTGACGAAGCCGTCGACGCTCGAGGCGCTGAGCACCTCCATCAGGCCGATCGCCAGGAGCAGCGTCGAGGCGGTCAGGAGGAGGTAGTAGGACGTCAGCGGACGGTCCAGGGTGTGCCGGAACGTCGCGAACCAGCTGCCCGAGTGGACCGGTCGTGCGGCCGGAGCGAGCGGCCTGCGCTGCTCCCCTGCCGTGGTGGTCACGCAGAGCCCTCCTGCCCGTGCGGGGTGTCCGCCGGGAAGCCTGGGTGGCTCACCGGCCGCCGAACCGGCGGACCGACTCGGCGAAGGCATCCCCGCGAGCGCCGTAGTTCGCGAACATGTCCATGGAAGCGCATCCGGGTGCGAGCAGCACGGTGTCTCCTGGCTGAGCGAGCTCCGCAGCCGCCCCGACCACGCGGTCCATGACAGAAGTGTCCCCGCCGTCGACTTCGATCACCGGGACATCGGGGGCGTGTCGCGCAAGCGCCTCGGCGATCACCGCCCGGTCACGGCCCAGCAGCACCACGCCGCGCAGCCGGTCGCGGACCCGGGCGACCAGGTCGTCGAACGTGGCGCCCTTGGCCAGCCCGCCGGCGACCCACACGACCCGGTCGTAGGCCTGCAGGGACGAGGCGGCGGCGTGCGGGTTGGTCGCCTTGGAGTCGTCGACGTAGCGCACCCCGGCGACCTCGGCGACCTCGGCGATCCGGTGGCCGTCGGGCGTGAAGGAGCGCAGCCCGTCGCGCACCGCCTCGGGCGGCACGCCCACCGAGCGGGCCAGGGCAGCGGCGGCCAGGGCGTTGGCGACGAAGTGCGGGGCCGGCGAGGCTAGGTCGGCCAGCGTGCAGAGCTCCGCGGCGGCGTGCTCGCGCTCCTCCACGAAGGCCCGGTCGGCCAGCACGTCCTCGACCAGGCCGACCATGCCCGGGGCCGGTGTGCCCAGGGTGAAGCCGACCGCCTGGGCCCCCTCGACGACGTCGGCGTCGCGGACCAGCTGCTCGGTGACCGGGTCCGCCACGTTGTAGACGCAGGCGAGCTGCACCCGTTCGAAGATCCGGCCCTTGTCGGCGGCGTAGTCGGCCATCCCGTCGGGTCCGACGTACCAGTCGAGGTGGTCCTCGGCGACGTTGAGCACGGCGGCGGCGTGCGCGGACATCGTCGAGGTGTAGTGCAGCTGGAAGCTGGACAGCTCGACGGCGTAGACCGCGTAGGGCGCGGGATCCATCACCGCCTCGACGATCGGCAGCCCGACGTTGCCGCACGCCACCGAGGAGAGCCCGGCGGCCTTGAGGATCGCGTCGAGCATCTGGACCGTCGTGGTCTTGCCGTTGGTGCCGGTCACGCACAGCCAGGCACCGGGGTGCTCCGGGTCGCGCAGCCGCCAGGCCAGCTCGACCTCGCCCCACACGGGTACGCCGCGGCGGGCCGCCTCGACGAGCAGCGGGGCCGTCGGCGGCACCCCCGGGGAGGTGACCAGCACGTCGACGCCCTCGGGCAGCCGGGAGGTCTCCCCCGGCCCGATCCGGACCGTCGCGCCGAGGATCTCCAGCAGGTGGGCCTTCTCGCGCTGCGCGTCGGTCGCCGTCTCGGCCAGCACGGTGACCCGGGCGCCGAGGTGGGTGAGGGTGTCGGCGGCCGCGAAGCCGGAGACGCCGATGCCGATCACGACCGCCCGGACACCGTCCCAGGAGGTGTGCCGGCCGAGCTCGTCGAGGGTCATACGCCGGCGACCCACTCCGCGTAGAAGATGCCCAGGCCGGCGGCGACGCAGATGCCGGTGATGATCCAGAACCGGATCACGATGGTGATCTCGGCCCAGCCCTTGAGCTCGAAGTGGTGCTGCAGCGGGGCCATCCGGAAGATCCGCTTGCCGCCGGAGAGCTTGAAGTAGCCGACCTGCAGGATCACCGACATCGTGATGATCACGAACAGGCCGCCGAGGATGGCGAGCAGGAACTCGGTGCGGGTCAGGATCGCGAGCCCCGCGAGGGCACCGCCGAGCGCCAGCGACCCGGTGTCGCCCATGAAGATCTTCGCCGGCGAGGCGTTCCACCACAGGAACCCGAAGCACGCGCCGGTCAGTGCCGCGGCGATCGCCGCGAGGTCGAGGGGGTCGCGCACGTCGTAGCACTTGTTGCCCTGGTTGAGCGCGCACCACTGGTTGTTCTGCCAGATGTTCACCAGCGTGTAGGCGGCGAACACCATGGTGGAGGTGCCGGTGGCGAGCCCGTCGAGGCCGTCGGTGAGGTTCACCGCGTTGCTGGCCCCGGAGATCATCACGAGGATCAGCAGCACGACCACGACGGCGGGCAGCGTGAAGGCGTCGAAGTCCCGGATGAAGGACAGGTGCAGCGAGGCAGGCGTCTGGCCGCGCCCGTCGGGGCGGGTCAGCGCCAGTGCCCCGAAGATCACCGCGACGGTGACCTGGCCGGCCATCTTGGCCTTGCTGCGCAGGCCGAGGCTGCGCTGCATGGCGATCTTGATGTAGTCGTCGAGGAAGCCGACCGTGCCCAGCCCGACGAGCAGGAACAGCAGCAGCAGCGCCGACCAGGACGGCGTGTCCCGGGTGATCAGCTTGGCGCTGAAGTAGGCCAGCACCACCGACAGGATGATCACGAGGCCGCCCATGGTCGGGGTGCCGCGCTTGGTGTGGTGCGTGGTCGGTCCGTCGTCGCGGATCAGCTGGCCGTAGCCCTTGGTGGTCAGCACCCGGATCGCGACCCGGGTCCCGAGCAGGGTGAAGATCAGGGACAGGCCGCCCGCGAGCAGGATTGCCCTCATCGTCTGGTCTCCTCAGTAGGGGCGGGTCGTCCCGCCTCGTCGCCGGTCACGTCCGCCAGCACCGCGTCGGCCACCCGCCGCACCTGCGCCGCCTTGGAGGACTTGAACAGCACCACGTCGCCGCTGGTCAGGTTCTCCCGCAGCCAGCCGAGCGCGGCGTCGGGGTCCGGCACGAACACCGACTCCCCGCCCCACGAGCCCTCGAGGTAGGCCCCCAGGTGGATCGGCTTGGCGCCCTGCCCGACGACCAGCAGCTGGTGGATGTCCAGCCGCACGGCCAGTCTGCCGATCGCGTCGTGCTCCTCGCGGCTGGACGCGCCCAGCTCGAGCATCTCGCCGAGGACGGCCATCGTCCGGGAGCCCGGACGGCCGCGACCGATCGCGGCCAGCGACTTGAGCGCCGCCCGCATCGAGTCGGGGTTGGCGTTGTAGGCGTCGTTGAGCACGGTGACCCCGTCGGCGCGCTCGGTGAGCTCCATCCGGGCGGGCGAGGTGGCGGTGGCGGTGCCGAGCGAGGCCACGATCGAGTCGAGGGGTACGCCGAGGGCCAGCGCCGCCGCGGCGACGGCGGCGGCGTTGGACGCGTGGTGCTCGCCGATCAGGCCGAGCGTCACGCTGCGCCGCTCGTCCCCCACGACCAGGTCGAAGGTGGGTCGGCCGAGCTCGTCGACCGCCAGGTCCTCGAAGCGCACGTCGGCGTCCCGTCCGGAGCCGAAGGAGCTCACCCGGGCCGTCGTGCGGGAGGCCATCGCGGCGACCAGCGGGTCGTCGGCGTTGAGCACCGCGACCCCGCCCCGGTCGGCCGGCGGCAGCGCCTCGACGATCTCGCCCTTGGCGGTCGCGATCGCCTCCTGGGAGCCGAACTCCCCCATGTGCGCCTTGCCGACGTTGAGCACCAGCGAGACCTGCGGCGGCGCGACGGCGCAGGACGCGGTCAGGTCGCCGACGTGCCGGGCCCCCATCTCCAGCACCAGGAACTCGGTGGAGGCGTCGGCGCGCAGCACGGTCAGCGGCAGCCCGAGCTCGTTGTTGAACGAGCCGAACGTCGCGACGGTGGTGCCGGCGTCGGCGAGGACCTGGGCCAGCACGTCCTTGGTGCTGGTCTTGCCCTGCGAGCCGGTGAGCGCGACGACCCTGGCACCGGGCAGCCCGGCCAGCGAGTGCCGTGCCAGCAGCGCCAGCGCGGCCACCGGGTCGTCGACCACGACGCCGGGGAGGCCGGTGTCACGTGAGGACAGCACGGCGGCCGCCCCGCCGTCCAGCGCGGTGCCGGCGTAGTCGTGGCCGTCGACGTGCTCGCCGGCGATCGCGACGAACAGGCCGCCCCGCTCGGCGACCCGGCTGTCCAGGAAGGCGGGACCGTCGACCGTGCGCCCGTCGTCGTGCACGGGCTTGCCGCCGACCACGTCGGCGATCGCGGCCAGCGTCATGGCGATCATCGGGCGATCATCGGGCGACCCGTCCTGTCATCTCCTCGCGCAGCACGACCCGGTCGTCGAACGGGTGCACCGTGCCGGCTACCTCCTGGCCGGTCTCGTGGCCCTTGCCGGCCACCACGACGGTGTCGCCGTCGGCGGCCAGGGACACCGCGAGCGCGATCGCCGCGCGCCGGTCGCCGACCTCGCGCAGCTCGGCGCGCTCCGCGGCGGGGACCGCCTCCGCGCCGGCCAGCACTTCGCCGCGGATCGCGGCCGGGTCCTCGCTGCGCGGGTTGTCGTCGGTCACCACCAGCACGTCGCCGAGCCGGGCCGCGATCTCGCCCATGATCGGCCGCTTGCCGGGGTCCCGGTCGCCGCCGGCGCCGAGCACGACCAGCAGCCGGCCGGTGGTCAGCGCGCGCAGCGCGCGCAGGGCGGCGGTCACCGCGTCGGGCTTGTGGGCGTAGTCCACGACGGCCAGGAACCCCTGGCCGGCGTCCACCTGCTCCAGCCGCCCGGGCACCCCGCCCGAGGCGCCCATCGCGGCGGCGACCGCGGCGGCGTCGAAGCCGGCCTCGCCCAGCGCCGCGATCGCGCACAGCGCGTTGGCCACGTTGAAGTCACCGGTCAGCGGCACCCGTGCGGGGAACGACTCGCCGCTGGGCGCGTGCACGGTGAAGGTCGACCCGGTGGGCTCCAGCACCACGTCGCCGGCCCGCCAGTCGGCCTCCGCGCCGGCCGCGGAGAACGTCCGCACCGGGACCGTGGCCTCGCGGACGAGCCGGCGGCCGTGCTCGTCGTCGACGTTGACCAGGCCCAGCCGGGCGCGCCCGGGCGTGAACAGCGACGCCTTGGCCGCGAAGTACTCCTCGACGTCGGCGTGGAAGTCGAGGTGGTCGCGGCCCAGGTTGGTGAAGCACGCCACGTCGAACACGACGCCGTCCACCCGGCCCATCACCAGCGCGTGGCTGGAGACCTCCATCGCGCAGGCCGCGACGCCGCGCTCGGCCATCACCGCGAACAGCGCGTGCAGGTCGGGCGCCTCCGGCGTGGTCAGGGACGTCTTCACGTCGACGCCCGCGACCCGGGTGCCGACGGTGCCGACGACCGCGGCGGGCACGCCGGCCGCGGACAGCGCCGCCTCGGCGAGCCGGGTGGTGGTGGTCTTGCCCTGGGTGCCGGTCACCGCGACCATGCGCAGCCGCTGGGCGGGCCTGCCGTAGATCCGGGCGGCCAGGTCGCCGACCACCTCGCGGGGCCGCTCCACGACGAGCACCGGCACCGCGGCGTCGGGGCACTGCAGCGCGCCGGCCGGGTCGGTGAGCACGGCGACCGCCCCGTCGCGGACCGCCTGGTCGACGTACGACGCACCGTGCGCGCGGGCACCGGCGGGCGCGACGTACAGGTCGCCGGGGTGCACGCGCAGCGAGCTGATGGTCGCGCCGGTCAGCACCACGCCGAGGTCACCGCGACGGTCCACGAGCAGGTCCCCGAGCCACTCGACGACGTCCTGGAGAGGGGTCTCCACCGGCACGGCGGGACGCAGTGGAACGAGGTCGGGCACGCACGAGAGGGTACCGGTCGCGGTCACCACTCGATGCGGGGCGTGGGGGCGACGCTGCCGGTCGGCGGTACGGCGTACTTCTGCAGGGCGTAGCTCATGATCTTCTTGAACGCCGGTCCGCCGACCGATCCGCCCCCGCCGCCGTTCTTCGGGTCCTGGACCACGACGTAGACCATGAAGCGCGGCTTGTCGGCGGGTGCGAAGCCGGCGAACGACACCGTGAACGTGCCGTCGTAGCACCCGCAGTGCTCGCCCACGCGCTGGGCGGTGCCGGTCTTGCCTGCCACCCGGTAGCCCTCGATGCCGGCGCTGGCGGCCGTGCCCGTCTCCGGGTTGGTGACCGACTCCATCATGCGGGCGGTCAGCCGGGCGGCGCGGGCGCTGATCACCCGGTGCGTGGTGGTGGTGTCCGAGCCGACGACGTCCCCGCCGGAGGTGGTCGCCCGGCCCTTGACCAGGCTGGGCTTCACGTAGACGCCGCCGTTGGCGACGGTGTTCACCGCGGCGGCCATCTGGACGGCGTTCACGGCCAGGCCCTGCCCGAAGGCGATGGTGTCCTGGTTGATCTGCGACCAGTCCTTCCAGCTGTTCAGGACGCCGGCGGTCTCGCCCTGCACGCCGATCCCGGTGCGCGCACCGAGGCCGAACTTGCGCAGGTAGTCGTAGAGCTCCTTGTGCTTGAACTGGCTGGCCGCGAGCACCGTGCCGATGTTGGAGGACTTCGCGATCACGCCGGTCAGCGTCAGGTGCAGCTTGGGGTGCACGAAGTAGTCGTGGATCACCCGGTCGCCACGCGGCAGCATCGACGGGACGGTGATCTTGGTGTTCGGGGTGACCTTGCCGGCGTCGATCAGCGACGAGGCGGTCAGCACCTTCTCGACCGAGCCCGGCTCGTAGACGTCGCGCAGCGCGCGGGAGCCGAGGTTGCCCTTGGAGGACAGGCTCGGCTGGTTGGCGTCGAAGGTCGGGTAGTCGGCGAGCGCGAGCAGCTGCCCGGTGTGGGTGTCCATCACCACCGCCGAGCCCGACGAGCCGCCGGAGCCCTGGACGGCGGAGCGGACGACCCGCTGGGTGTACCACTGCACGTCGCGGTCGATGGTGAGCTGCAGGTCGTGGCCGCTGCGCGGCGGGACCGTGCTGTTGTCGCCGAGCGGGATCCGGTTGCCGCCGCCGGTCTCGTACGACGCGGAGCCGTCCTTGCCCGACAGCATCGTGTCGAACATCAGCTCGGCGCCCTCGCCGGCGTCCCCCTGGTCGTTGGTGAAGCCGACCAGGTTGGCGGCGACGTCGTCGGCCGGGTAGGTCCGGACCGGGTCGCGCCGGGTGTCGATGCCCTTGTAGCCGCGGCGGTCGATCTCGCCGACGACCGACGTGGCCAGCGTGGAGGGCACCCGCCGGGCGACGTACTGGAACTGGGTGTCCGGCTTGCGGAGCCGGCTGAGCATGTCGAAGTAGTCCACGTCGAGGCGCCGGGCCAGGATCGTGGCGATCGCGCTGGCGTTCTTCACGGTCAGCTGCGGGTCGGCGATGATCATCAGCCCGTCGACGGACTCCGCGAGGGCGACGCCGTTGCGGTCGGTGATCGTGCCGCGGGTCGCCGGCAGGGTCACCGTCACGGCGCCCTCGGAGCGGGCCTTCGCGACGTACGCCTGCGCGTCGACGCCCTGGAGCTGGAACAGCCGGGCCGCGAAGACCGAGACGACCATCGCGATCAGCAGGAACCCGATCCTCAGCCGGACCAGCGAGGGACCGCGCAGCGACCTGAGCCGCGGCCGGCTCGTGCGGCGCTGCTGGTTCGTGCCTCGCGGCTGGGGACGTCCCGGACGTGGTCCTCCGGGACGGGGGCGGCTGCCCTGGGTCAACGCTGGCTCCCCTGCTTGCGGGTCCGGTCGTGGGCCTTCTTTGTACCCGTCGCGGCGGTGCCGTCCGCGGAGGCCGCGCCGTCACCGGCGGACGTCTTCGCGGTCGTGTCCGGCTTGACCTCGATGACGATCGGGGTGGGCCGCAGGTTGGCCGGCTTGCGGGTCGGCAGCGGGGTGACCCGCAGCGCGTTCTCGGGGGTCGCCGCGGTGGGCTTGCCGAGCACCTTGCCGTCGGAGAGCCGGATGAAGGCCGGGCTGGTGGCCGGGACCATGCCCATCTTCTGGGCCTTGACCGCGACCCGCTGCGGGTCGCGCAGCGCGTCGAGCTCCATGACCAGCGACTGCTCGCGGGCGTCGAGGGCGGCGGACCGCTCCTCCATGGCCGTCGAGGTGAACGACGCCTGCTGCATGGAGGTGTTGAAGCACAGCAGGCCGGCGACGCCGCCGACCAGCAGCAGGGAGACCAGGACCACGAACGGCACCCGGGCGGCGCTCCGGCCCGGGGCGCGGGGCACGACCGACAGCCGGGCCCGCTCCACGGCCGCCTCGGCGATCCGGGGCACCCGGTTCCGTGCCTGGTTCATCAACGCGCTCATCTCGGCTCCCCATCCCTCGTGCTGCTCTCGACCCGTGTCATGCCACTGCTCCTGCGTGCACCCGCTCGACGGCCCGCAGCCGGACCGACGCGGCGCGCGGGTTGGCCTCGATCTCCGCCGGCGAGGCCTTCTCCGACCCGGACCCCCGCGTCACCAGCCGCAGCGCCGGCTCGTGCCCCTCGGGCACGAACGGCAGGTCCGGCGGCAGGTCGTTGCGCGTCGCCCGCGCGAACACGTGCTTGGTGATCCGGTCCTCGAGCGAGTGGTAGCTCATGACCACCACGCGCCCGCCGACCCCGATGGCGTCCACCGCGGCCGGGATCGCCCGGCGCAGCACGCCGAGCTCGTCGTTGACCTCGATCCGCAGCGCCTGGAAGGTGCGCTTCGCGGGGTGTCCCCCGGTGCGCCGCGCGGGGGCCGGGATCGAGGCGTAGAGCAGCTCGACGAGCCGCCCCGAGGTGGTGAAGGGCTCCTTGGCGCGCTCGCGGACCACGGCCTCGGCGATCCGGCGGGCGAACCGCTCCTCGCCGTAGTGCTTGAGGATCCGGGTGAGTTCCTCGACCGGGTACTCGTTGAGCACGTCCGCGGCGGTGGGTCCCCCGGTGTCGTCCATCCGCATGTCGAGCGGGGCGTCCTGGGAGTAGGCGAAGCCCCGCTCGCGCAGGTCGAGCTGCATGGAGGAGACGCCGAGGTCGAACAGCACGGCGTCGACGGACGGGTGGCCGAGCTCGTCGAGCACGTCGGCGATCTCGTCGTACACCGCGTGCACGAAGGTGACCCGGTCGCCGTACGGCGCCAGGCGCTCGCGGCTGCGGTCCAGGGCGTGCACGTCGCGGTCGATGCCGATCACGTGGGCCTGGGGGCAGCGCTCGAGGACGGCCTCGGTGTGACCGCCGAGGCCGAGCGTGGCGTCGATCATCAGGGTCCGCTCCCGGTCGGGGCGGTCCAGGGAGGGCGCGACCAGAGCGACGACCCGGTCGAGCAGCACCGGGACGTGGCTGGCGTTCGTCATCTCGGAATCGCCTAGCCCGCCACGCGCACGAGGAGCAGCAGCGCCAGGGCGACGGCGGTGGACGCCGCCGCGGAGAAGGCGATCACCACGACGCCGTCGCGGACGTCGTGGCGGACCCTGCGGTCCGCCGCGGTGACCTGCGTGCTCGTCATGGTGTCGACCCAACTGCTCGGATGTGGAGGTGCTGCCTGCCTGTGCCTGCCGGGTTCGCCGGGCCAGGTCCCAGTCCGCCCACTCCTGAGGGAAGTCCCGTTCTGGCACCGGGGAAGGTGCGCCAGACCGGGGGCAGTGGTGAGCGGACGTGAGACCTCGTCCTACGACTCCGGCTGTTCAGTTGTGCTGCTGGGTGGTGCTGGGGGTCAGACCCCCCGGGAAGACCTCTTCGGAGAGGTCCGCGAAGGCCTGCTCCTGCTGGTCGGAGTAGCTCTGCCACGCCTCGGCGTCCCAGATCTCGATCCGGTTCATCGCGCCGATCACGATGCACTCCTTGGTCAGGGACGCGTACTCCCGCAGCATCGGCGGGAGCGTGATGCGGCCCTGCTTGTCCGGCGTCTCGTCCGAGGCGCCGGCGAAGAACATCCGCACGTAGTCCCGAGCCGCCTTGTTGGTCACCGGCGCCTCGCGCAACCGAGCCGTGAGCGTGCCGAACTCCTCCATGGACCACACGTAGAGGCAGCGCTCCTGCCCCCGGGTGACCACGAGTCCTTCCGCCAGCTCGTCCCGGAACTTCGCCGGGAGGAACAGTCGGCCCTTGTCATCGAGGCGGGGTGTGTAGGTGCCGAAGAACATCGGCTCCCCTCCCCATCTCGATGCGAAAGAGCTCCCTCTCCTCCACTGCGCTCCACTCTACTCCACTACACACCACCGTCAACCATTTCCGCCGTGTCCAGGGGCCCTTTCGCACCCTCCGCAGGCGTGCCGCCCGCGCCGCCCGGTCGCTGCGAGGACGCGGCGAACACGGTGCGAACGCGGGCGGGGCGCCGGCGACGTACGCCTGACGGGCGCCGGGGTGGGGCGGAGTGGAGGACCGGGACGCCCCGCGGTGGGGGGAAGTGGAGGGATCCGGGGGGGAGGGGCCACGATTTGGTGGCGAATGCCCGCTTGCCTCGGGCGATGCGGTGACAGCGCTTGAGGGATGAGGTTGACTACACAACACCGAGCAGGAGGACGGCCGGGGGTGGCACCAGACCCGTCCGGCCGTGGACCAGGAAGAGGACACAGTGACCTCAGCCCACGACATGGGGACCCAGCACCGCGAGGACGTCGGCGGCGCCGACCTCGACACGCTGGCCCGCGTCTCCGGCCGCATCCGGGCCAGCATCGAGAAGGTGATCGAGGGCAAGCCCGAGGTCGCCCGGCTGGCCCTCGTGGTGATGCTGTCCGAGGGCCACCTGCTCATCGAGGACGTGCCCGGCGTCGGCAAGACGATGCTCGCCAAGGCGCTGGCCCGCTCCATCGACTGCTCGGTGCGCCGGGTGCAGTTCACCCCCGACCTGCTGCCCTCCGACGTCACCGGCGTCTCGGTGTTCAACCAGGACACCCGCGAGTTCGAGTTCCGGCCCGGCGGCGTGTTCGCCAACATCGTGGTGGGCGACGAGATCAACCGGGCCTCCCCCAAGACCCAGTCCGCGCTGCTCGAGTGCATGGAGGAGCGACAGGTCACGGTGGACGGGACGACGTACTTCCTCGACGCGCCGTTCATGGTGATCGCCACCCAGAACCCCATCGAGATGGAGGGCACCTACACGCTGCCCGAGGCGCAGCGGGACCGGTTCATGGCCCGGGTGTCGATGGGCTACCCCGTCGAGGCCGCCGAGATCGCGATGCTCGACTCGCACACGCGCAGCAACCCGCTCGACGACCTCGAGCCGGTCGCCGACGCCTCGGAGATCCGCAAGCTCATCGACATCGTCGGCCAGGTCTACGTCTCCGAGGCGGTCCAGCGCTACGCCGTGGCGATCGCCACCGCCACCCGCCGGTCGCCCGAGCTGATGCTCGGCGCCTCCCCCCGGGCCACCCTGCACCTGGTCCGCGCCGCCAAGGCCACCGCGGCGATGTCCGGGCGGGACTACGTCATCCCCGACGACGTGAAGGACCTCGCGGTGCAGGTGCTCTCGCACCGGCTGCTGACCACCGTCGAGGCCTCCATGAGCGGCCGCACCCCCGAGGCCGCGCTGCGCCAGATCGTGGCCGGCGTGCCGATGCCCGAGAGCCGCCGCAGCGCCACCTAGGGCGCCGCTCCGAGCAGACGAGACCAGCCATGCGTGAAGCACTGTCGGCCCTCACCACCCGCGGACGGGCGTTCCTCGCCGCCGGCGGCACCGCGTTCCTGTGCGCGCTGTTCCTCGGGCACGACGAGCTGGTCCGGGTCGGCGCGCTGCTGATCGTGCTGCCGCTGGCCACCGCGTGGTTCCTGGGGCGCAGCCGCTACCGGCTCGGCCTGGTCCGCTCCATCGCCCCGGCCCAGGTCGCCGCCGGCCAGCAGGCCCGGGTGCAGCTCGACCTGACCAACGACGGCCGGATGCCGACCGGCCTGCTGCTGCTCGAGGACCAGATCCCCTACGTGCTCGGCACCCGGCCCCGGTTCGTGGTCGACAAGATGGGCCCGAAGTGGAAGCGCAGCGTGGGCTACCTCGTGCGCTCCGACGTCCGCGGCAAGTTCGACGTCGGCCCGATGAAGGTGCGGCTGTCCGACCCGTTCGGCCTCGTCGAGCTCGAGCGCACGTTCCGCACCCGCTCGACGCTGGTGGTCACCCCGCGGGTCGTGCCGCTGCCCGTCGTACCGCTGTCGGGGGTGTGGACCGGGTCCGGGGACAACCGGCCGCGCGCGTTCGCGAGCGGCAGCGCCGAGGACGTGACGGTGCGGGAGTACCACCGTGGCGACGACCTGCGGCGGGTGCACTGGCGCAGCAGCGCGCACGCCGGCGAGCTGATGGTGCGCCGCGAGGAGCAGCCCTGGCAGTCCCGGGCGACGCTCTTCGTCGACAACCGCAAGATCGCGCACCGCGGCACGGGCGCGGCCTCCTCGCTGGAGCAGGCAGTCTCCCTGGCCGCGTCGATCGCCGTGCACCTGGTGCAGCGCGGCTTCAGCGTCCGGCTGGTCACCGCGTCCGGGCCGGACCAGAGCAGCACCTGGCACGAGCACGGCGCCCGGGCGGCCGAGGCCGCTCCCCTGCTCGAGCAGCTGGCGGTGCTCACCGACACCACGCACCCGCACCTCGACCTGCGCTGGCTTCAGGAGGCCGGCCACTCCGGTCTGCTGATCGCGGTGCTCGGGGACGTGGCGGAGCACGACAAGCCGGTGCTGACCCGGATGCGGCACTCCGCCTCCGGGGCGCTGGCGGTCGCGCTCGACGTACCTGCCTGGGAGCGGGGCTCGAGCACCGGGGCGCTCGGCACCGCGCAGGGCACGGCCTGGCTCGGCGCGCACGGCTGGCGGGCCGTCTCGGCCGGGCCCACCGACCCGTTCCCGGCGGTGTGGCAGGAGCTCGGCACGTCCGGGCGCAGCGCCAACGGACGCAACCGGGAGCCGGCGCCCACCGCACCGCTGACCGGGAACGCGTCATGACCCCCCGTCCGGGAGCTGCGTCCGAGCAGCTGGGTGCCGTCGCTGCTGGCCGCGCTGACCACCTTCGTGACGCTGCTCGCGTGGACGAAGTTCGCGGAGAACCCGGCCGGCTTCATGGTGCCGATCCTGGGCGCCTGCCTGATGGTCGCGGTGCTGGGCATGCTGCTGCGGATGCTGCGGCTGCCGGCGTTCGTGGTCGCGCTCGCCCAGCTGGTGCTGGTGCTGCTCTGGCTGAACCACCGGGAGGCCGCGGCGCTGTCGTTCGGCGGCTGGGTGCCCACGCCGTCCTCGGTGCAGGAGCTGTTCGCCGCCTTCGGCGACTCGGTGGTCGCCTCCCAGGCCTACGCCGCCCCGGTCCCCAAGTCGGTGCCGGAGTTCTACCCGCTGATGATCCTGGCCGGCGCGCTGACCGCGGTGCTGGTCGACTTCCTCGCCGTCGGCCTGCGCCGCGCCCCGCTGGCCGGTCTCCCGCTGCTGGCGCTCTACACCGCGCCCGTCAGCGTCCTCGACGGTGGCGTGTCCTGGCTGAAGTTCGCCGCGGCGGCGCTGTGCTTCCTGTTCCTGATCGCCTCGGAGGAGGCCCAGCGGCTCTCCCACTGGGGGCACCAGCTCTCCCCCGGCGGCCGGATCTTCGACACCCAGACCACCACCGTGAGCAGCCAGGCGGTCTGGGCCTCGGCGCGCAAGATCGGGCTGACCGCGACCGGGGTGGCCGTGGTCGTCCCGCTGCTGGTGCCGTCGTTCAGCGCCTCGTTCTTCGGCGGCGGCAACGGGCCGGGCAACGGCGACGGCGACGCGGTGTCGATCTCCAACCCGATGATCGACCTCAAGCGCGACCTCACCCAGGGCCAGGACGTCGAGCTCATCCGGATGACCACGACGGAGAACGACCCGTCCTACCTCCGGATCACCGTGCTGGACTCCTTCGACGGCACCGCCTGGCGCCCCTCGAGCCGCGACATCCCCGTCAAGCAGCGCGCCGACGGCGAGGTGACCCGGCCGCCGGGGCTGGACCTCACGATCCCGTCCCGGAAGGTGAGCGCCACCCTCGAGGCGAGCGCCAACTTCAGGTCACGCTGGCTGCCGACGCCGTACCCGGTCTCCTCGGTGCAGGCGCCGGGCGACTGGCGCTACGACCGCTCGACGCTGGACTTCATCAGCGCCGCCGACAACCAGACGACGGCCAACATCTCCTACCGGCTGACGGCGCTCGACCTGTCGCCGTCCGCGGCGGACCTCGCCGAGTCGACCCCCGCCCCGGCCTCGGTCTACACCCCGAACACCGAGCTGCCCCGCGACCTGCCCGCCTCGGTCAGGAAGCTGGCCCGCACCGTCACGGACGGGGAGGCCACGAAGTTCGAGCAGGCCGTCGCCCTCCAGCAGTTCTTCCGGGTCGACGGCGGCTTCCGCTACTCCCTCAAGCGCGACCGCGGGAACGGCACCGACGACCTGGTGCGGTTCCTCTCGACCGACGGCCGGGTCGGCTACTGCGAGCAGTTCGCCGCGTCGATGGCGCTGATGGGCCGGGCCATCGGGATCCCCTCGCGGGTCGCCGTCGGGTTCCTGCGCCCGGACCGGGTGGCGCCGAACACCTACGTCTACAGCTCGCACGACCTGCACGCGTGGCCGGAGATGTACTTCGGCGGGATCGGCTGGGTGCGCTTCGAGCCCACCCCGCAGGACCGGGCCGCCGGCGTCCCGGCGTACACCACCCAGGAGGTGCCGCGCCCGGCGCCCAGCGAGAGCAGCTCGGCGCCGGCGGTCGCCCCCACCCTGAACCGCATCGACCGGTCCACCGACCCGAACGCCGCCGTGAACGGCAAGAAGTCCTCCTCGCCGCTGACCGACCCGGCCGTGGTGGGCTCCGCCGTGGCCCTGCTCGTGCTGCTGCTGCTGGCGCTGGCCCCGCGCACCACGCGCACGCTGGTACGTCGCCGCCGCTGGACCGCCGCGGGCACCGGTGCCGCGCTCGTCGAGGCCGGGTGGGACGAGGTCCGCGACACGGCCGTGGACCTGGGCGTCGCGTTCGACGACGGGGTCACGCTGCGCACCGCGGCCCGGGACCTGGTGGCCGCGTTCGGACGTCCCGGTGACGAGGACGACGCCCTCGGCCGGTCCACCCACCGCGGCCCGGACGCCGACCCGGAGGCCACCCGCGCCCTGGACCGGCTCGTCGGCCTGCTCGAACGGGCCCGGTACGCCCGCGCCCTGCCGGACGGCGCGGCGACCGAGGAGCAGGTGCGCTCCGACGTGGCGGCCTGCGTCGCCGCCCTGCGCGCGGGTGCCGGCAAGCGGCGGCGGACCCGCGCGACCTGGCTGCCGGGCTCGCTCACCAACCGCCGGGTGTCCCCGCGCGGCAGCACCCGCCGCGGCCCCGTCCTCGAGCCCGGCGTGGACCGCGCCGTCTGACCCGCCGGGCCTCCGTTCACGTCGACCCGGGCCTTAGCTCACGTCGAGCCGGGCAGTAGTCGACCTGGACCCGGGCCTTGGTTCACGTCGACCCGGGCCTTAACTCACGTCGAGCCGGGCAGTTGTCGACCTACCCGGGGCTGACTCACGGGGGACCCGGACTCTTCGCGACGGAACAGTGCGTGTCTACGACACTGAATCTCGGGTCGGCCTTGGCTCAGGCCCGGGTCAACCTCGACTCAGGCCCGGGTCGGCCCTGGTTGAGGCCCGGGTCGGCCTTGGCTCAGGCCCGGGTCGGCCTCGGCTTAGGCCCGGGTCGGCCTTGGTTGAGGCACGGGTGGGCGTCAGGTGGACAGGCGAGGGGTGGCGTGTGACGAGGGAGGCGTGTCCGGCAGGGCATGGTGCGGGTGTGCCCCGGGGAGGGAGAGTGGGTCAGTAGCCGTTCTGGTCGCGGCGGCGGCGCCAGCGCTCCTCGAAGCGCTCCATCATCGAGTGCGACTGCTGCGGGGAGCGGCCCCGTGAGCCGCGGGACTTCTTGCTGCGGCCGCCGTCGATGACGCTGAACGAGGGGTGCGAACCCGGCTCGCCGCGCGGCTGCTCGGCGGCCTGGCCGTGGCCCTTCCAGGAGCTGAGGGCGACGTACGCCGAGCCGAGCATGACCACGAAGCCGATGATCCCGACGATGGTGTTCTGGGTGACCGCACCGGTCATCAGGACGACGAGTCCGACGACGAAGACCAGCCCAGCGAGAAGGGCTCGTCGGCGCGCCGAGGCCCGCAACGTGGTCCCCCGCATGGTCGACGCCAGCTTGGGGTCGTCGGCAACGAGGGCGCGCTCCATCTGCTCGAGCAGACGCAGCTCCTCTTCAGAGAGCGGCACGGTGACCTCCCGCCAGGTGATTGCTGTTTCTCAGTCTAGGCAGGCGTTCCGGCAACCGGTACCCGAGCCCCGAAATCTGCATGGAAAAATCGTCGAAAGACTAGGCAGAGTCGAGGGCGACGAGCTTCTCCCGCAACGTCGTGGTTGCCCGGCGGTGCACCTGGCTGACCCGCGACTCGGTCACCCCGAGGACCTGACCGATCTCGGCCAGCGTGAGGCCCTCGAAGTAGTAGAGCGCGATGATCACCTGGTCGCGCTCGGCGAGCTGGTCGACGACCCGCATCAGCGAGGCGTTCACGTCGCCCTGCTCGACCTGGTGGTCGGCGGCCGAGGAGAGCTCGTCGGCGAGGTCGAAGTCGTCGAGGTTGGCGTGGTTGGAGTTGGCCTGCCGGCTGAGGTCGCGCAGCTGCTGGACCGGGATGCCGACCTCGCGGGCGACCTCGACGTCCTCGGGCACCCGGCCGAGCCGCTCCTCGAGGGAGACCTGGGCGCGCTGGACGGTGCGGAGCTTGTCGCGGACCGAGCGCGGCACGAAGTCCATCGAGCGCATCCCGTCGATGATCGCGCCCCGGATCCGGGGCACCGCGAAGGTCTGGAACGACAGCCCGCGGGCCGGCTCGAACCGCTCGATGGCGTCCATCAGGCCGAGCACGCCGTCCGACACCAGGTCGTCGGGGTCGACCGAGTCGGGCATCCGGGTGCGCAGCCGGCCGGCGACGTACTTCACCAGCGGGGCGTACTGCAGGACCAGCCGGTTGCGCAGGCTGGCTTCGCCGGTGGCCCGGAACTCGTTCCAGATCTGCTCGAGGTCGTCGCTGGGGCTCATGCCATCGCTCCTGAACGTCCGCCGCCGGTGTGCGGGGCGGTGAAGGCCACCAGGGCGCTGACCGGGTTGTCGCGGTAGCGCGCGATCAGCTCGGAGGTGGCCTCGTCGAGCCGCTCGTGCAGGGCACGCCGGTAGTCGGTGAGCTGCTCCTCGGCCTGCCGCAACCGGGCGATCGCCGCGGAGACCGCGGCAGTGTCGTTGGGGTCGAGCTCGGTGACCCACATGTCGGCGAGGATCGGCAGCTCGGGCAGGTCGTCGGCGGCCCGCACGCTGACCAGCGCGGTGCGGGTGCGCCCGGTGCCGGTGTCCCCCAGGACCCGGATCAGCTCGTCGAGCCGCAGCGGCCGCTCGTGGTGGGCCTCGGCCTCGAGCACGTCGATGCGGGCGTGCACCAGACGACGCCAGTAGGAGACCTTCTCCTCCTCCTCCGCCACCCGGCGTCGGTAGAGGCGCAGGTCCTCGAGCGTCAGCTCCGCCCAGGCGTCGGGACCAGGAGTGGCGTCGGCCAGTGCCAGACCACCCTCGTCTTCTCCTAGCGGGCTCATGCTCTCCGAGTCTTTCGTCGCACCTCGTCGCGTCGGCGGTCGCCGATCTCCTCCAAGAGATTCTCACAATCCGCGGCTCCGGCGTCCGCCGTTGGGGCGATTGACCCCCTCCCCGGGCCCACGCCAGCCGGAATCAACCGAAACGGGCCCTTCAAATAGTCCGTTCGGACTATCAAGTCTGGTCCTCTCGGGCGCCGAGACTCTCTCTGAATGCACCGCCCGAACTGCCGCTCCCTGGGAGACCGGCAAGCGAGCGGAGCAGGACAACACATCCGTGGGATCCGGGAAAGCCCCCCTTCCCCCCGCGGCGCCGGATCATCAGCCCCCCGATGCATCTGGCCACAGGCGGCCCCCGGTCCTTCGGACCCGGGGCCGCTGTCACGTCCGGCCCCGGTCCGGCTCCGGGCCGGCCGCTGTCGGGACGACCTAGGCCCGGTCGCTGCCGAGCAGGGTGGCCGGCCGCAACGCCGCCGCCCCGAACCTCCTGGTGGCGCGGTCCACGGCGCCGTCGGCCTCGGGCCAGCCGCGCTCCCGCTCCCCGAGCACCAGCTGGCGCTGCACCGTGGACCGGGGCACCAAGCCCTCGACCCGCACCCCCACCAGCCGGATCCGGGCGCGCTGCAGCCCGAGGCCGGTGAACAGGTCGGTCGCGGTGCGGTAGATCTCCCGCGTCACGTCCGTCGCCTCCCCCAGCGTCTTGGACCGGGTGAGGGTGGTGAAGTCGGCGAACCGCACCTTCACGGTGACCGTGCGGCCGGCCACCTGGGCCGCCCGCATCCGGGTGGCGACCTTCGCGGAGAGCCGGAGCAGCTCGCGCAGCACCACCTCCCGGTCGTCGGTGTCCCGCCCGAAGGTCTCGTCGGCGCCCATGCTCTTGTCCGGCTCGTCGCCGCCCCGCCGCGCGGTGACCACCCGCCGGTCCTCGCCCCAGGCCAGCTGGTGCAGGGAGGTGGCCAGGTGCACCCCGACCGCCCGCTGCAACGTGGTCAGCGGGGTGTGCGCGATGTCGCCGACCGTGCGCAGGCCGAGCCGGTGCAGCAGGTCACTGGTCTTCTCCCCCACGCCCCACAGCTCACCGACGTCGAGCGGGTGCAGGAAGGTGGTCACCGCCGCGGGCGGCACGACCACGATCCCGTCGGGCTTGGCGCGCCGGGAGGCGAGCTTGGCGACCGCGACGGTGGCCGCCATCCCGACCGAGCAGGTGATGCCCTGCTCGTCGTAGATCCGGGCCCGCAGCAGCGAGGCGATGGCGTACGGTGACCCGAGCCGGCGCACGGAGCCGGACACGTCGAGGAACGCCTCGTCCAGCGAGACCACCTCGACCAGCGGGGTGACCTGCCGGAAGGTCTCCATCACCGAGCGGGACACCACGTCGAAGGTCTCGAAGCTCGGCGAGAGGACCACGGCGTTCGGGCAGAGCCGCCGGGCCCGGGTCATCGGCATCGCGGACCGGACGCCGTAGGTGCGGGCCCGGTAGTTGGCCGAGAGCACCACCCCGCGGTGCCCGCCGCCCACCACGACCGGGACGTCCTGGAGGTCGGGGCGGTCCCGGACGGCGACGGAGGCGTAGAACGCGTCCATGTCGACGTGCAGGACCGGGCACTCCCAGGACGCCTCCTCCGGGGTCACCGGAGCCGCCCGAGGACGGGGGGCTTCAGCCGGAGGTGCCGCGCCGGGTCGCCAGGGTGTGGATCTGGGTGGCCAGGGCGAGGTACTCGGGCCGGGTCGCCACCGCCCGCTCGAGCTCGACGAGAGCCTGCGCGGCTCCCGGCTCGAGGTCGACCAGCGAGCTGGGCACCAGGTCGACGAAGACCCGGACCGCGTGCATGGCCTCGGTGTCGAAGCCGGCGTCGTCGAGCACCGCGGTGATCTCGTCGGCGGTGAACCGGCGGTTGGTGGCGCCGCCGGTGGCCGCCCCGGCGGGCCCGGACTCCAGCAGCGACCGGGCCGCGGTGAAGTGGCCGGCCATCGCCCGGGTGACCACGGCGGCGTGCCGCTGGTTGACGAGCAGGCTGAGCGTCCCGCCGGGACGCAGGGACGCGGCGAGCGCGGCCAGCGCGGCTGCCGGGTCCTCGACGATCTCCAGGACGCCGTGGCAGAGCACCACGTCGGTCCCGCCGTCCGGGACCAGGCCGGGCAGCGTGCCCAGGTCCCCCCTGGCGTCCGCTGACCCGGTCGGCCACGCCGCTCTCGTCGGCGCGACGCGCGAGGATGGCCAGCGCGTCGGGGCTGGGGTCGACGACCACCACCTGGTGGCCGAGCTCGGCGACCCGGACCGCGAGGCCACCGGTGCCTCCCCCGATGTCGAGGACGGCGGCCGGCCGGTCGGCGTAGCGGGTCTCGAGCACGTCGCGCAGGGCGTGCCACACGACCGCCGTACGGGCGGCGCTGCGTCGCTGGAGGCTGCTCTGGCCCGGTCGCGGGTCGGCTGACATGGCGCCCACCCTAGTGCCCGCCGGGCGGCGCTCGTCTCAGGCACCGGAGCTGCCCGGGGACGAGTGCCACAGCTTGCGGGGAGCCGACTTGGTGTCCTCGCCCGGCGGCTTGATGTCCGCGTAGGGCGACATCGTGGAAGCCGCTGGAGTGCACCAGCACCCGGCGCCGTCCCATCCCGCCCGCGGCGGGACCGCCCTCCCCGGCTCCGGGGACCTCCCCGGTGGTGTCGGGAGCGTTGCCCGGGGTCGGCCGGGCGACCACCGGGCGGGTCGACCGGCTCTCGGCCGCGCCCTGCACGGCCCCTTCGCCCGCGGAGCCGAACCCCTCGGGCACCGCCGCCATCAGGGCCCGGACGGCGTCGGGTCCGCCGTGCTGCCAGGCCTCGTGCAGGACCGGCAGCTCCCAGCAGCCGGTGGCCCGCAGCGAGACGCCCCGCCGGCCGGTCCGCCGCAGCACGCCGCGCACGACCAGCAGCCAGGAGTGGAACACCGTGGCGGCGTAGGGCCCCTGGACGTCCTCGAAGAACGTCGCGTCCACCGGGCCGGTCGAGTCGTCGAGGGTCAGGAAGACCACCCGGCGCCCGGACCGGATCGGCGGGGTCTGGGTGGCCACCTTGACCCCGGCGACCAGCAGCTCGGACCGGCTGCGGCGGGTGAGCAGGTCCGCCGAGCGGGTCACCCCGAGCGCGTCGAGGAACGGGTCGTAGGCCTGCACGACGTGCCGGCTCACGTCGAGACCCAGGATCTCCAGCTCGGCGCGCACCCGCTCGGAGGCGTTCATCTCCGGCAGGCCGCTGACCTCGCCGTCGACCGGGGTGTCCCCCAGGTCGAGGGCCAGCTGGACCGAGCTCACCGGCGTGGCCTTCCGGGTGGCGCGGGACTGGCGCTGCGACTGCTCCCAGACCCCGGCCTGCTGCCGGCTGGGGTGCAGGCCGGAGGGCGGGTCCCAGGGCTGGTCGCCCGGACGGCCCCGGGCGCCGGCGGGGCGGGCCGGCTGGGCGTCCCGCTGCCGGTCCCGGACCAGCCCGTCGGAGCTGTTGCCCGCCGCCGCGTCCTCGGCCCGGGCGACCGCCGCCACCCGTCCGCCCGGCGCCACGCCGCGGCTCGCGAGCCCGCGTCCCCGTCCCGCGGCGGCCCGGTCGACGGCGCGGCCGTGCCGGTCGAGGTCGGCCACCTGGAGCAGCAGGTCGCGGCGGGTGACGCTGCCCCGGCGGCGTACGCCTCCGTCCGCGGCTGCGTCCCCGATCCGGTAGACGCTGTCGAACCCGCCGGCGAGCACCAGCCTCTCCACCACCGGGCGGGAGACCCGGGCGCGCTGCCAGAAGTCCGTGAGCGACTGGTAGGGCCGGGCCGCGACGACCCGGTCCACCTCGGACTCGGAGATCCCCTTGACCTCCGACAGCGCGAGCCGGATGCCGTAGCCGTGCCCGCTCGTGCCGAACTCCGTGGGCTGCCCGGTGGGCTGCCCGTCGTCCTCGACCCGCTCGACCACGAACGTCTTCTCCGAGGCGTTCACGTCGAGGCCGAGCACCGCGATCCCGAACTGCCGGGCGTCGTCGAGGATCAACCGCTTGGGGTACATCCCCGGGTCGTGGGTGAGCACCCCGGACAGGAAGTGCGCCGGGTAGTGCGCCTTGAGCCAGGCGGACTGGTAGGTCGGCAGCGCGAAGGCCGCCGCGTGCGCCTTGCAGAACCCGAAGGACGCGAACGCCGCGAGGATCTTCCAGATCTCCTCGACGACCCGCCGGGAGTAGCCGTGCGCCATCGCCCGCGGGAAGAACCACACCTTGGTCTCCGCCATGCCCTCGACGTCACCGAGCGCGCGCCGGGCCTCGTCGGCCTGCTCGTAGCTGCACCGGGCGAACCGGGCGATCATCTCGATGACCTGCTCGTGGAAGACCACCACGCCATGGGTCGGGCCGAGGATCGGGCGCAGGTCGTCGTGGAGGTAGCTCGGCATCCCCCAGCCCTGCTTGGCGTGCAGGTAGGGGGTGATCATGTCGCTCTTCACCGGCCCGGGCCGGAACAGCGAGATGTCGGTGATGATGTCCTCGAAGGAGTCGATGCCGGACTTGCCGACGAGCTCGCGCTGGCCCGGCGACTCGATCTGGAAGCAGCCGAGGGTCTTGGACTGGGAGATCATCCGGAACGTCCGGTCGTCGTCGAACGGCACCTGCTGCTCGTCGTCGAGGTCGAGCCGGACCCCCTCGACCCGCTCGATCTCGTCGACGGCGTGCGCCATCGAGGACTGCATCCGGATGCCGAGCACGTCGAGCTTGAGCAGGCCGAGGTCCTCCACGTCGTCCTTGTCGAACTGGCTCATCGGGAAGCCGGCGTACGACGCCTCGACCGGCGTGCGGTCGAGCAGCGTCGCGTCGGAGAGCAGCACCCCGCACGGGTGCACGGCGATGTGCCGGGGCAGCCCGTCGAGCCGCTCGACGAGCCGGAACAGCAGGTCGAGCCGCTGCTCGCCGAGCCCGGAGGCCCGCAGCTCGGGCAGGTCGCGCAGCGCGACCCGGGCGTCGCGGGCCCGGATGTGCGGGAACGCCTTGGCGATCGCGTCGATCTCCCCGACCGGCATGCCGAGCGCGGCGCCGACGTCGCGGACCGCGTGCCGGACCCGGTAGGTGTCCATCATCGACACGCACACGCAGCGCTCCCCGCCGTAGCGGTCGAGCACGGCCTCGTAGACCTCGAGCCGGCGGGCGGACTCCACGTCGACGTCGATGTCGGGGAGCGCCTGCCGCAGCGGGGACAGGAACCGCTCCATCAGCAGGTCGTGCCGCAGCGGGTCGACGCCGGAGACCCCGAGCAGGTAGTTGACCAGGCTGCCCGCGCCGGACCCGCGCGCCGCGCAGCGCACGCCCATGTCCTTGATCAGGTCGGTGACGTCGGCGACGGTGAGGAAGTAGGGCGCGTAGCCGAGCGTGCCGATGGTCCGCAGCTCGTCGTCGAGCCGCTTCCAGATCCGCTGCCGGGGGGCGCCGCCGTAGCGCCGCCCGACGGCGGACTCGCAGCGGGCCCGCAGCACCCCGTCGGCGGTGCGGTGCCGCACGGCGTCCTCGCCGGTGACCACCTGGAACTCCGGGAAGTGCACCTCCCCCAGGCCGAGGTCGTGGCGCGGGTCGAGGGCGCAGCGGTCGCCGACGACCCGGCTGCGGGCCAGCAGCCGCCGGGCCTCGCGGGCGCTGTCGGAGCCGAGCCCGGCGAACCGGCAGACCTCCTCGGCCACCTCGGCCATCTGCTTGCCGGACTTCAGGAAGCCCTCGGCGTTGGCCCGGAAGCCGGTCGCGTCGAGGTTCCTGAGGTCGGCGGAGCCGAGCGGCACCAGCCGGCGGGCCGCGTCGAGCACGTCGACGGTCGGGGCGTCGAGCCGGTCGGCGTAGCGCACCGCGTTGGTCAGCACCATCCCCAGCCCGGCCGACCGGGCGGCACCGGCCATCCGGGCGGCGTGCGGCGAGGACCCGGGCCCCGAGCCGGACAGCCGGTGGGAGACCAGCTCGACGACCAGGTCGGCCCGGTCGACGACCTCGAGCCAGGGCGCGAGGGCGGCCTGCGCGAGGTCGTCGCGGCGCAGCGTCACCGCCCGGCCCAGCTCGGAGCCGGGGCCGAGCAGCACCACCACGTCGCGGCCGGCGACGTGCTCGGCCACCAGGTCCAGGGTGCTGACCGGGTCGCCCCGCTCCCCCGCCAGGTGGGTCGCCGAGACCAGCCGGCACAGCGCCGCCCAGCCCCGCTTGCTGCCGGCCAGGAACGTCGCCCGCGGCAGCCGCCGGTCGCGGAACGCTCCCCCGCGGGCGGGCGACCGGCCCTGGCGGACGTCCACCGGCCGGCCGCGCGGGTCCGCGGGTGCCCCCGACCAGGGGTGCAGCGGCGCGACCGCGAGGTCCACGCCGAGCACCGGGCGCACCCCGCCCTGCAGGCAGGCCTTGGCGAACCGGACCGCGCCGTAGGTGCCGTCGCGGTCGGTGAGGGCGAGGGTGTCCATCTCCTGCTCGACGGCACGCTCGACCAGGACGTGCGGGTGGGAGGCGCCGTACTGCAGGGAGTAGCCGGACGCCACGTGCAGGTGCACGAACGGGTCAGGCAACGTGATCGCGCCGCCTCGTGGTCACCCAAGCGGCGTTCCGGCCGGTCCCGGGGGTGGCGTGCGCCGGCGGCCCGGCCAGGTGCTCCGCGAGCGGGACGTGCCGGGTCATCCCGAGGGACTCCTCGACCAGGCCGAGGAACCGGTCGGCGTCCCGGACCAGGTCGTCGGCCTCGCGCTCGGTCACCGCGCGCACCGAGCCGGACTCCGCCGCCGCCCGCTTGGCCGCGCCGGCGGAGAAGAACGCCGCCCACTCACTGAGCTCGGGGGCCACCTCGGCGAGCAGCACCCAGGCGTTCTTCTGCCGGCCCCGGCGCGGGCCGGCCGCCGGGGTGGCCCGGGCGGCGAGCAGCGCCGCGGTCGCCCGCAGCGCCGAGACGTGGGCACCGGCGTAGCGCATCGGCACCTCGGGGGTGGCCATCGCCTCGCGGAGCGAGGCCGCGGCCCGCTCGAGGTAGGAGTGCGTGGCAGCGGGCAGCGCGAACGGGTGCGGCTGCTCCCAGGGCTGCTGGGGCGAGGAGGTCATCGGCCCGCCCCTCAGTCCAGGCACCGGGTGAGCCGCCAACTGCCGTCGGCCCAGTCGAAGACCAGGTCGAAGACGCCGCGGGCGGCCTCGCGCGGGGAGGAGGACATCCCCCGGCCGGCCTCGACCCGCCAGACCTCCCGCTCCGCGGACAGGTCGACGCGGTGGTCGGCCTCCCGGTCCTCGCCGAGCACGGCGTGCACCCCGCTGGACTGCCACCACGCCCCGGTCTCCACCCAGTGCGCGACCACCGCGGAGACCTTCCAGAGCCGGCCCCGCCACAGGAACTGCTCGGGCCCCTCGACGAGCTCGACCGTCCCCCGGCCTCCGGCTCCTGCCACCTGCCCCCGGCGCACGTCCACGGGGTCGTCGTACCGTCGCATCGCTGCCACCTCATCCGAGCTCTCGCTCTGGTCCGTCACGGCTCGACCCCGGACCGACCCCTCGGCGAAACTGTCCCCGGCACCCGGCACCCTGGGGTGCGAGTCCGGAGCCCCGGCGGAGGTGGGGGTCGAGGTCACCCCCGCCGAGGCGGTGGTTCGAACACCTGTTCGAACAACTCTCACGCTACACCCGGCCCCCGACAGTCCGTCAACCACGAACCGTCGATCCGTGGAAAGCGCACCCGCCCGGCCCGTAGGGTCGGCGAGGTGAGCACCGAGCACCCCTCCGTCACCCGGTTCCGGTCCGCGCTCGCCGCCCGCGGCGGCACCGGGGAGATCGTCGTCCTGCCCGACTCCGTGCACACCGCGGCGCTCGCCGCGCAGGCGCTCGGCTGCGAGGTCGGTGCGATCGCGAACAGCCTGCTCTTCGACGCCGGCGGCGCGCCGGTGCTGATCCTCACCTCCGGGTCGCACCGCGTCGACACCGCCAAGGTGGCCGCGACGATCGGGGTCCCGGCGCTGAAGCGGGCCACCCCGGAGTTCGTGCGGGAGCACACCGGCCAGGTGATCGGCGGGGTCTCCCCGATCGGGCACCCGGCGCCGGTACCGACCTACCTCGACCCGTGGCTGCGCCGGTACGACGTGGTGTGGGCCGCCGCGGGCCACCCGGCGGCGGTGTTCTCCACCACCCACGACGAGCTGCTCCGGATGACCGGCGCCGTCGAGACCGACGTCGAGTAGCGGTGGCCTCCGACCCCGCCCACAGGCAGACGGTGCGGGCCCCTGACCTCGCGGCGGCGCAACGGGCCTGGCACCTCGACCCGGCCACGCTGCGCACGATCGCGACCGCCCCGGCGCTGGTGTCACCGGCGGCCCCGGACCCGGAAGCGCACGGCTGCGACTACGTGCTGGGCAACGAGGACGGGGCGTCCTCCTGCCCCTCGTCGGCGCCGGCCGGCTCCTGAGACGCGCACGTCCCCGCCCGGGGTGCCCGGGCGGGGACGTGGGGTGCGCTCGAGCGGTCGAGGGTGGGCCCGACCGGTCGAGGGGCTAGCGGGTGATCCTCACGTCCGCGGCCCGCACGAACGCGATCCGGTGGCCGAACCAGATCTGGTAGTAGCGGTCCTTGCCCACCACCACGGTGTGGTCCCCCCGGCAGCGAGCTGTCGTAGGTCTTCGCGTAGTAGTAGTCGGTCTTCACCGTGTCGTCGGCCAGCACGTAGGACTGGCCGGGCTTGACGGTGTAACCCAGCGGCGCGACGCCCTGGTCGGGCACCGGCGTGCCGGCGTACGCCGCCGACTCGGGGTAGCCCCGGCCGTAGACCGGCACCGCCGTGGTGCCGGTGGCCCGCACGAGCCTGCCCTGCGACGGGACGGTGACCGGGTCGCCGGCGGCGTTGGCGTCCTTGAACCACGCGAGCTCACCGAGCCACCAGACCGCGGTCCAGCCGTCCTGCCGGGCGACGACGGCGAACTTCTGGCCGGCCGTGGCCCGCGGGCCGATGTCGGAGACCTCGGTGCTGGAGGCCTGGCCGGTCTGGTGCAGGCCCGGGTCGGCGACCAGCGGGGCGGTGTCCGACGGAGCGGTGCGCAGGTAGACGAAGTTGGTGCCCTGCGGGGTGCAGGCCGAGCCCGCGCCGTCGCAGTTCGTCACCGGCTGCGGGTTGTCCGCGAAGCCCGGGACGATCGTCACGACGTCGCTCCCGCCGTGCTGCTTCGGCCCGTGACCGTGACCCTTGCCCGTGCCCTTGCGCGCCGCGACGGCCTTGCCGTGCTGTCCGCGGTCGAGCGGCTTCCCGAGGAGCGCCATGTAGTGCTCCCAGTCCCAGAAGGGGCCCGGGTCCCAGTGCATCCCCGGAATGGTGGCCTTGGTGGTGCCGGGGACCTGGTCGTGCCCGATGACGTGCGCGCGGTCGAGCGGGACGCCGTACTCGCGGGAGAGGTACTGCACCAGCGTCGCCGACGAGCGGTACATCGACTCGGTGTACCAGCTCGCGCCGGTGGCCGCGAAGCCCTCGTGCTCGATGCCGATCGAGTGCATGTTGATGTACCAGTTGCCGGCCTGGAAGCCGACGTTCTTCGGGTTGACGTGCTGGGCGACCTGCCCGTCCGAGGAGCGGATCGTGTAGTGCCAGGCGAGGTACGTCGGGTCGTTCACCAGGTCCAGCGAGGTCTGCCAGGAGGCCTCGGTGTCGTGGATCACGATGTAGTCGATGCTCAGCCCGTCGTTCGGACGGTCGGCGAGGTCGTGGTTGCCGTACTGGTCGGGCGTCGAGCCGTACTGCTCGTACGGCGCCGGGCGCGACTCGCACCGCAGCACGGCCGGGCAGTCGACGACCTCGTTGCCGGACGGGATCGTCGCGGCCACCGCGGCCGCGTCGACGGCGGCGCCCTGGGTCGGCGCGAGGGTCACCCGCTGGCCGTCGTTGGTGGTGCGGGACTCCCCGGAGCGGATCACGGAGTACACCTGCCGGGCGAAGTCCAGCCGGTCCTGGTCGGTGGCGGTGCCGGCGTAGGAGCCGACCGCCTTGCTCCACGCGGCCGGACGGTCCGAGGTGGTGCGGGGCTGGTAGGACGCCAGCACCGCGGCGCCACCGCAGACGTTCGCGACGTCGTCGGAGCGCAGCCGGTCCCTGGTCACCCCGACGAGCTTCGCGGCCTGGGTGAGCGTGCCGGTCTGGAGGGCGGCCGGCGACCCGTCGCCCTTGGCCTTCGCGAGCTCGCGGGCGTGCGCCGCGGCCGCGTCCTGGGTGAGGTGCATCGGGCCGTAGCCGCCGGAGGCGCTGACCTGACGGCCGTGGTCGTCCCAGCGCGACTCCAGGTAGGAGACGCCGAGCAGGACCTCGACCGGGACGCCGCTGACCTGGCTGGCCCGCTCGAAGACCGCCTGGCGGTCGGTGCTGCCGGTCAGGCACCTACCCCAGTCCGCGGCCTGGGCCTGCGGTGCCGCGGTGAGGGTGAGCCCCCCCGACGACGAGGGCGGCGACGGACGTCGCGGCTCCCCACGTGAATCTGCGCGCCATGTAGACGCCCCCTGTTCCCGAGAACGGCCCGGGGGGTTCCGGGCCGGGCACCAGCCAACCCCGTGGGACAGACCCGTGTAAAGACCATCGGTCTACAAAATTGGGATACATGTGGTCCAACCGGCGCCGGGGCGGGTGCTGCCGCCTAGCCTCGGCCCATGGACCTGTCGGACGTCGGCGAGCGCACCCTGTGGCGCGCCCACCTCGGCGGACTGCTCCGCGGCCGGGCGGTCGTCTGCGGCCTCGCCCCGCTCGCGGGCTACGGCGACCTGGTCGCGCTGCTCGAGCAGGTCGGCGCCCGGCGGCCGCTGCTGGTCGCCACCGGGCTCGGCGCGGGAGCCACCCCGTCGGCGGAGCAGGCCGACGTGGTCCTCCTGGAGGTCGAGGACCGGCCGACGATGACCGAGGACCTGCGCCGCCAGGACGCGGTGGCGCACGCGCTGCCCGACGCCGTACGACGCGCGGTGGACGCCTACGACCCGGACCGCGAGGCGGTCTGGCTGGTCGGACCGTTCATCGCCAGCACCCCGATCGACGGGCGCCCCGTGCTCGGCGGCCGGCCCCGCGCGTGGACCGCGCTGGAGGACAAGCTGGTCGCCGACGAGATCTGGGACGCGGTCGGCGCGACGCGCGCGCCGTCGCGGATCGTGGCGCTCGCCGACGAGGCCGGCCTGCGCGAGGCCGGCCGGGACCTCGACGACGGGCAGGGCGTGGTGTGGTCCGGGGACGCCCGCGACGGCTTCAACGGCGGCGGCGACTTCGTGCGCCGGGTGCTGACCGACGGCGACGCCCGTGCGGCGCTCGCGTTCTTCGGGCCGCGCTGCGACCGGGTCCGGGTGATGCCGTTCCTGGACGGCGTCCCCTGCAGCATCCACGGCCTCGTGCTGCCCGACGGCACCGCCGTGCTCCGTCCGGTCGAGCTCGCGATCCTGCGCGGCGCCGACCGGCGCTTCGTGTACGGCGGCCTGGGCACGACCTGGGACCCGCCGGACGCGGACCGTGCCGAGATGCGCGAGCTGGCCCGTCGTACCGGCGACCACCTGCGCGCGACAGCCGGCTACCGGGGCGCCTTCGGCGTCGACGGCGTGCTCACCGCCGACGGGTTCCGGCCCACCGAGCTCAACGCGCGGCTGTCCGGCGGGGTGGCGTCGATGGCCCGGGCCGTGGACGGCCCGCTGGTCAACCTGCTCCAGCTCAACCTCGTCTCCGGCCGCGACCCCGGCGTCGCGGCCGCCGACCTGGAGGCCTGGCTGCTGCCCCGCGTGGACGCCGACCGCTTCGCCAAGGCGATCGCGATGAGCGCCCGGCACCTGGCGGCCGACCCCTTCGACATGCACGTGGCCTGGGACGGCACCGCCCTGTCCCGGTCCTGGCGGCCGACCGGCTGGACCGTGGCGGTGGGACCGAGCGCGGCGGGCACCTACTGCCGGCTCAGCACCCCGCCGCAGCCGGCCGGCACCCGCGTCGCGGACCTCAACGTGGCGCTGATGCGGTTCCTGGACGCCGAGCTCGGCACCGGGTTCGGGCCGGTGAGCGCCGCCCCCGAGACCCGGCGATGAGTTCCGGGGGACGGCCGGGTCGACCCCTGCAGGAACCGACGTCGAAGGAGACCGTGATGGACGAGGAGTTCACCGCCACCCTGCAGCGCAGCCCGGGCACGGGTGGCTGGACCTACGTCGTGTGGCCCGGGTCGGCGGAGTTCTTCGGGACCCGCGGCCTGGTGAAGGTGCGGGGCTCCGTCGACGGGGTGCCGTTCACCGGCTCGTTCATGGCGCTCGGCGACGGCACCCACAAGCTGCCGGTGCGGTCGTCGCTGCGCCGGGCCATCGGCAAGGACGAGGGCGACGAGGTCACCGTGCGCCTGCTCGAGCGGCTCGGCGGCCCGGACAGGTCAGCCGGTCACTCGAACCGGGACGGGTCGCCGGCCCCCACACGCACGACCTCCGGGTAGCCCTCGGACCAGTCGACCACCGTGGTCGGCTCGCGGCCGCAGTCGCCGGCGTCGACCACCGCGTCGACCACGTGGTCGAGCTCCTCCTTGATCGCCCAGCCGTCGGTCATCGGCTCCTCGGCGTCCGGCAGCAGCAGCGTGCTCGACAGGAGCGGCTCCCCCAGCTCGCGGAGCAGCGCCTGCACCACCCGGTTGTCGGGGATCCGCACGCCGACGGTGCGCTTCTTGGGGTGCGCCAGCCGCTTGGGCACCTCCCGGGTCGCCGGGAGGATGAACGTGTACGCCCCGGGGGTGGCCGCCTTCACCGCGCGGAACGCGGCGTTGTCGAGCTGCACCAGCTGGCCGAGCTGGGCGAAGTCCGCGCACACCAGCGTGGAAGTGGTGCTTGTCGTCGAGCCGGCGGATCCGGCGGATCCGCTCGGCGCCGTCGGGGTTGTCCAGCCGGCTGCCGAGTGCGTAGCAGGAGTCCGTCGGGTAGGCGACCAGCGCGTCCTCCCGGAGCATCGCGACGACCTGGGCGATGCTGCGCGGCTGCGGGTCGTGGGGGTGGACGTCGAAGTAGCGGGCCATGGCGTGAGCCTAGTGAGTCGTCTCGTAGGGTCGCGGCATGTCGCGGGTGGTGGTCGTCGGTGGAGGCTTCGGGGGTACGGCGGCCGCGGCCCGGCTCGCCAAGCAGGGCCACCAGGTCACGCTCGTGGAGCGGCTCGACCGGCTCGGCGGCGCTGTCGGGTTCGTGGAGCGGGAGGGGTACCGCTGGGACGCCGGCCCGACGTCGACCGCCCTGCCGGCCGTCGTGCGCGACCTGTTCCGCAAGTCCGGCCGGCCGCTGGAGCGCGAGCTCGAGCTGGTGCCGGTCGAGCCGATGCGCGAGCACCGCTTCGAGGACGGCACGGTGCTGGCGATGCCGTCGGGCAGCCGGTCCGCGCAGCTCGAGGCCGTCGACGCCACGCTCGGCGCGGGTCTCGGGCAGCAGTGGGTCGACCACGTGCACGCGTTCGCCGACACGTGGGACGTGCTGCGCCGGGTCTACCTGGAGCGCCCCTGGTCCCCCGACCACGTCGACAAGGCGAGCGCCGCACTGCTGCACACCCGCACGACGCTGCAGAAGGTGGTCACCCGGACCTTGAAGGACGAGCGGCTGCGCGAGGTCGCGCTGCTGCCGACGCGGCTCGACGGGCACGACCCGCGCAACGTGCCGGCCTGGATGGGGATGTGGGCCTACGTCGAGCAGAACTTCGGCGTCTGGACCGTCCCGGGCGGGATGGGCCGGCTGGCCGCGGCGATGACCAAGCGGCTCGGCGAGCGCAAGGTCGAGGTGCTGCTCGGGACGTCCGCGGTCGACCTGCGCGTGCACGCGGGGCGGGTCGTCGGCGTGGACACCGACCGCGGCTCGCTGGACGCCGACGTGGTGGTCGTGGCGATCGACCCGCGGGGCCTGCCGGTGCTCGCGCCGCACGTGTCCCGCACGATGCCCGCGATCCCGCCGGTGCTGTGCCACCTCGGGCTGTCCGGCGACCTGCCCGACCTGCCGCACGAGGTGGTGCTGCACGGCGACCCCACGCTGGTCGTGCGCACCAACGGCACCGCCCCCGCCGGCGGCGCGGCCTGGACCGTGCTGGGCCGGGGACGGCTGTCGGAGGACGTCACCGTCGCGCTGGCCCGGCGCGGGATCGACGTGCGCCGGCAGATCGAGGTGCGCGTCGACCGGTCCCCGCGCGACCAGGTCGAGGAGCTCGCCGGGTCGGCCTACGGCATGCTCTGGCAGGGCCGGACGACGATCGACCGCAAGCTCGCCGCGACGCCGTACGCCGGGGTGTACGGCGTCGGGGCGCACGCCGCGGCCGGCGCGGGACTGCCGTTCGTCGGGCTGTCCGCGGCCGTCGCCGCCGAGCGGATCGGCCCGGCCTAGCCCACCGTCGAGCGCAGGCCCGCGTAGATCTCCCGCGTGGCCCGGGAACGGTTCAGCGTGTAGAAGTGCAGCCCGGGCGAGCCGCCCGCGAGCAGCTCGTCGCACATCTCGGTGGCGATCGCGATGCCCTCGGCGCGTACGGCGGCCGGGTCGCCGTCGAAGCGCGCGACGCGGTCCACGACCTCGCGCGGCACCTCGCGACCGGACAGCTCGGTCATCCGCAGGACCTGCTTGAGGCTGGTGATCGGCATGATGCCGGGCAGGATCGGGATGGTCACGCCGACGGCGTCGCAGCGCTCGCGCAGCGCGAAGTAGTCCTCGACGCGGAAGAACAGCTCGGTGATCGCGAACCGTGCGCCGGCGTCCTGCTTGGCCCGCATCACCAGCGCGTCGGCCTCGACGCTCTCGGCCTCCCGGTGGCCCTCGGGGAACGCCGCGGCGCCGACGCAGAAGTCGCCGAGCGAGGTGACCAGCTCGACGAGCTCGCTGGCGTAGGTCAGGCCGCCGGGCGTCGGCTCCCACGGGGTGCCCGGGCCACCGGGCGGGTCGCCGCGCAGCGCGAGCACGTTGCGCACCCCGGCGGCCGCGTAGGACCCGATCACCGACCGCAGCTCGTCGCGGGAGTGCCCGACGCAGGTCAGGTGCGCCATCGGGGTCAGCGTGGTGTTCGCCGCGATGCCCTCGGTGATGTGCACCGTGCGGTCCCGGGTCGAGCCCCCGGCGCCGTACGTCACGGACACGAAGGTCGGCTGGAGCGGCTCGAGCTCGCGCAGCGCCGTCCAGAGCTGGCGCTCCCCGGCCTCGTCCTTGGGCGGGAAGAACTCGAAGGAGATGGACCGCTCGCCGGCCGCGATGAGGTCGCTGACGCTGGCCGCGCTCTCGCCGGGGCTGCTGGGCGGGGTCGTCTGGGGCGCCATACGCAACAGCATAGGTCGGACCCGGCGCACGCCCGGGCGCTGTCCACGGGGGGCGGCGGCGACCGTAGGCTCGCCTCGTGACCTCGCAGCAGCCCTCGTGGGACGCCCCCGCCTTCCGCGCCGACGTGCAGTCCGCCCTCGACGCGTTCGTCGACGAGCAGGCGCTGCGGCTCGCACCGCTGGGCGACGACGCCGCCCGGCTGGTCGACGCGGCGCGCGCGGCGGTGTCGGGCGGCAAGCGCTTCCGGGCGGCGTTCTGCGCCTGGGGGTTCCGCGCCGTGCGCGACGAGGGGGCGGACGCCGGCGCCCTGGTGCGGGCCGCCGCCGCGCTCGAGGTGCTGCACGCCAGCGCGCTGGTGCACGACGACTACATGGACGCCTCGGACACCCGGCGCGGCCGGCCGGCGACCCACAAGGCGTTCGAGGCGGTGCACCGCGAGAGCGGCTGGACCGGCGACCCGCAGCAGTACGGCGCCGCCGCGGCCATCCTGCTCGGCGACCTGCTGCTGTCCTGGTCCGACGAGCTGCTGCGGCGCTGCGGGATGCCGCACGACGTGGTCCGCGACGCGCTGGCGTTCTTCGACACCACCCGCAGCGAGGTGATCGCCGGGCAGTTCCTCGACGTCTCGGTGCAGGCCCGCGGCGCCTCCGACGTAGAGCAGGCGATGCGGGTGCTGCGCTACAAGTCCGCGAAGTACTCCATCGAGCGGCCCTTGCACGTCGGGGCCGCGCTGGCCGGCGCGGATCGCGGGACGCTCGCGGCGCTGACCGGCTTCGGGCTGCCGCTCGGCGAGGCGTTCCAGCTCCGCGACGACCTGCTCGGGGTGTACGGCGACCCGGACTCGACCGGGAAGCCGGCCGGCGACGACCTCACCGAGGGCAAGCGCACCGTGCTGGTCGCGCTGGCACTCGAGCACGCGCCGGACGGGGACGCGAAGCGGCTCGACGAGGCGCTGGGCACCGCCCTGTCGGTCGACGAGGTCGCCGACCTGCGCCGGATCATCGACGAGTCCGGCGCGCACGCCGCCGTCGAGCGGCGCATCGAGGAGCTCACCACCGCGTCGCTCGCCGCGCTCGAGGCGGCCGCGGTGACCCCGGCGTCGCGCGGGGTGCTCCGCGAGCTGGCGGCCGCGGCGACCCAACGCACCCTGTGACCGCGCCCCGGACCCGAGCCGTCAGGCGGAGGCGCCGCCGGGGCGACGGAGGCGCCTGACAGGTCGGCGGCTAGTGCTTGACCGGGAGCTCGGGCACGTCGATGTCCGGGCCCTCGCCCCGCAGCAGCACCGCGAACGGGCAGCCGCGGTCGGCGTGCACCCGGCCGCCGAGCACGCTGAGCGCGACGCGGAACGCCTGCTCGTCGTGCCGGGCCAGCGGGCTCCAGCCGTCCCAGAGAAGCACCACGCCCGCGGTGTCCGGCGGGTCGAACTCGGCGAGCCGGTCCGAGAGCGTGTCGAAGCTCGCCCCCTGGTCGTCCTGCAGGCCGAACGCCTGCACGGCGGCCTTCAGGAACGACTCCTTGTCCTCCACGGTCCAGCCGTCGAGGTGCACGAACGACCAGCCCGCGTGCTCGACGGCGTGCTGCACGTCGGGGACGGGGGCCGCGCTGTGCCACTGGTACAGGTCGGGCGGGTTGTGCCCCGCCAGGAGTGCTGCGAGTCCGCTCATGCCCTGAGGCTAGACCCGGTCACGGGCGAGCAACACCCTTCGACCGGCGTCCGGTCCGGCCACCGGGGCGGGCCCGTGTGGGCTATGGACCGGGCTCGGTCGTGGGCGGACAGTTCGGGGTATGGCCGCCAAGCCGCTGCGGTGCCGCATCGGGGTCCACAGCTGGGAGAACCGTCTCAACGACGACGGTGAGTCCTACCTCGAGTGCCGCAGGTGCGGCACGGAGAGCGAGAAGATCCACCTCAGCGACTACGGCGACCAAGGCGGCGGGTCGATGGGCTGAGCCGTCCCGGCTCGCTCAGAAGGCCATCGCCTGGGCGCGCCGCTTGACCTCCGAGCCGCGGTTCTCGCGCAGCGCGTCGATGGGCCGGCCGGGGATGGTGTCGTCGGCGGTGAACAACCAGATGAGCGCCTCGCGGTCGTCGTACCCGCCGTCGTGCAGCACGGTCAGCACGCCGGGCACGCCCTTGACGACCAGGCCGTCCTGGATCATCGCGGCCGGCACCTTCTGGCCCTGCCCGGGGACGGGTACGGCGGCACCGAGCTGGTGCTCCCGGATCAGCTGACGGACCTTGCTGACGCTGATGCCCAACAGCTCCGAGGCCTGGGACCAGTCGATCCACTCCCCCACGAGCTCGCCGAGGTCCGGGCCGTCCTGCGTATGTGTCTCCTCCACACCCCCACTGTCCCACGGACGGCCGCCGTACGATGACCGCACCACCCCCACCGAGCAGACCAGGAGCCCCCGCATGCCACGCAGGCTGGCCGCTCTGGCCGCGGGCGTGCTTCTGCTGCTCTGCTCGGTGAGCGTCTCGACGGCGGCCGGCGAGCGGTCCGTGACCGCCGCCGGCGCGGACGCGGGCCCCGGGCCCGCCCCGGACGTCGCCACCCCGGCGGCCGGCGGGCGCGACCGCCGACCCGGGGCCGAGCGCCGGCGCACGGTGTCGGTCGCGCCGCTGGTGGGCCGGCCCGACCGGCCGAACGTGCTGGTGATCATGACCGACGACGCCCGCAACGACGACCTCCGGTTCATGCCGCACGTGCAGCACCTGATCGGCGACCAGGGCGTCACGTTCACCAACACCTTCTCGCCGCAGCCGCTCTGCTGCCCGGCGCGGGCGTCGTTCCTGACCGGTGAGTACTCCCACAACCACCACGTCTGGTCGCACGCACCGCCGTACGGGTTCCAGGCGCTGCACGACGGCGCGACGCTTCCGGTCTGGCTGAACCGCGCCGGCTACGACACGTCGTTTCTCGGGAAGTACCTCAACGGGTACGGCATCCAGCCGCTCCGCACCGGCGAACCGTCCCTGCGCTACGTCCCCCCGGGCTGGACCGACTGGCGCGGCTCGGTGGACGGCGGCATCGGGGCCGGGTCGGCGCTCGACGGCGGCACCTACCGCTACTTCGACACGACGCTGAACGACAACGGCCGGCTGACGCCGCACCAGGGCGTCTACCAGACCACGCTGCTCGGCCGGCTGAGCCGCGACGAGCTGCGCACCCAGGTGAGCTCACCCCGGCCGTTCTTCACGTGGGTCTCCTACGTCGCACCGCACCACGGCGGCCCGGCCGAGGCCGACGACCCGGCACCGGTGCTGCGCAGCGACGGCACCACCCAGGTGTTCCAGAACCCGGCCCGCCCGGAGCGGGTCTGGGGACGCTTCGACCAGCAGATCCCGGAGGCTCCCGGCTACGCGGGCGAGACCGACGTCGCGGACAAGCCGTTCTTCATCCGCGACCTGCCGCCGCTGACCCCGGCCGAGCGGGACGGCGTGCGCGAGGACGCCCGGCAGCGCGCCGAGGCGCTGTCCCTCGTCGATGCCCAGGTGGCCCGCACGATCCGGACGCTGCGGGAGACCGGGCAGCTCGACGACACCTACGTGGTGTTCACCTCCGACAACGGCTACTTCCTCGGCGAGCACCGGATGCGGCAGGGCAAGATCCTGCCCTACGAGCCGTCCCTGCGGGTGCCGATGATGATCCGCGGCCCGGGCATCCCCCGGGGCCAGGTCCGGTCCGATCCGTTCACGATGATCGACTTCGCGCCGACGATCCTGGACGCGGCCGGGATCCGGGCTCCGGCCACCGTCGACGGCAAGAGCCTGCTCGGCGTGGCCCGCTCCGGCGACCGCGGCTGGAACCGCGGCATCCTGACCGAGACCGGTCCCCGCGCGGTCTCCCAGGACGCCGAGGAGAGCGACAACTTCCTGGTCGGCGAGTCCGGGCCCTCCCCGCTGCGGTTCTCCCAGGGGGGTCCGCACCGGGGACTACCTGTACGTCGAGCACGCCAGCCGCGAGCGCGAGCTCTACGACCTGCGCAGCGACCCGCGCGAGGTCACCAACCTGGTGGACCGGCCCGGGTCGCAGCGCGTCGTCCGGGCGATGGCGCACGAGCTCGACGTGCTGCGCAACTGCGTGGGCGTCGACTGCCGGCGACCGCTGCCCCCGCTGCTGCGGACCACCGCGCCGGCCGCGCCGCTGGCCTTCGGGACCCCCGACTGACCCGGGCCGGTCTTGACCTCGTTCCACCCCATGAGCAACAGTCGACCCCGCCAGTCTCTGCTTCACCACTGGTTGCGGAGGGCCGCACCACCGCAGCGGGACCACTCGGGGTCCCGACCCCTGCCGCCCCGATCGCCCTCCGTCGACGAAAGGGACCCCGCAGGTGACTTCCCCCACCGGCCGTCGCTCGACCCGGCCCCGCACCGTCCGCTGGGCGCGCCGGCTGACGGCGACGCTGAGCGCCACGACCGTGGGAGGACTGCTGCTGCTCGGCGCGCCCGTGGACGGCTCCCGGACCGCCCTGGGTGCCCCGGTGGTCGAGGCCGCGGACGCCGGGCTCACGCTCACGGCGGCCGACCCGCACCGCTGGCCCGGTCATCCCGGCCGTCGGCTGGTCGGCTACACCGTCCGGCGCGGCGACACCGCCACCGGGCTGGCCGTGCGCTTCCACGCCTGGACCCGTGAGCTGCGCTCGCTCAACCACCTCGGGCGGCACGGCCGGCTGTACGCCGGGGAGCGGATCCGGATCCCGGTCGTGGTCGCCGCGGCCCGCAGGGCCCACACGCACCGGCACCTGGCCACGAAGCACGCCACGCGGCCCGTGGAAGCGGCACCCGACGAGGCACGTGGAAGCGGCACCGGGTCACGCACCCGTGGGCACTGGCCGACGTCAGCCAGGCCAAGGTGCGCCGGGTCGTGGTCCGGGCCGCCCGCCTGCACCACCTCGACCCGCACCTGGCGCTCGCCGTCGCCTGGCAGGAGTCCGGGTGGCAGCAGCGGCGGATCTCCTCGGCCGGGGCCGTCGGCGTGATGCAGGTGCTGCCCGGCACGGCGGCGTGGATGTCGTCGTACATCGGGCGGCCGCTGAACCCGTACGGCCTCTACGACAACGTCACCGCCGGCGTGGTGCTGATCAAGGTGCTGAACCGCCAGACCGGCCCGCGCAAGGCGATCGCGTCGTACTTCCAGGGGCTCGGGTCGGTGCAGCAGCACGGGCTCTACACCTCCACGAAGGCCTACGTGCACAGCGTCTCCGCGCTGCACCACCGCATGAAGCGGGGCTGGAACCCGGTCTGACCTGCGCCGGGCGGCGGGTGAGGCTCGCCACGCCGACCGCCGCCCACGGCCTGCCCCCGATCGCCGGCCCGCCTAGAATCAGGGCTCGAGCCAGGTCCTTCCCCTCACCTGGCCGCTGATGGAGGACGACCGGCGTGGACAGGACTGTCGCGGACCCGATGATCGGGCGCGTGCTCGATGGTCGCTACCGCGTCGGCCCGCGCATCGCCCGGGGCGGCATGGCGACCGTCTACGAGGCCACCGACCTGCGGCTGGACCGGGTCTGCGCGCTCAAGGTGATGCACGCCGGGCTCGGCGACGACGACGAGTTCGCCGCCCGCTTCGTCCGGGAGGCGCACTCCGCCGCCCGGCTCTCCCACCCCCACGTGGTGGCCGTCTTCGACCAGGGCGACGACAACGGCACCCTGTTCCTGGCGATGGAGTACATCCCCGGCCACACCCTGCGCGACCTGATCCGCAAGGAAGCCCCGATGGCGCCCGCCAAGGCGCTCGCGGTGCTCGACCCGGTGCTGTCCGCGCTGGCCGCCGCGCACCAGGCCGGGATGATCCACCGCGACGTGAAGCCCGAGAACGTCCTGCTCGCCGACGACGGCCGGGTCAAGGTCGCCGACTTCGGGCTGGCCCGGGCGATCAGCGCCGAGACCCAGCACACCGCGACCGGGGGCGTGCTGATCGGCACGGTCTCCTACCTCTCCCCCGAGCTCGTCGTGGACGGCCGCGCCGACGCCCGGTCGGACGTGTACGCCGCCGGCGTCGTGCTCTACGAGATGCTCACCGGCCGCAAGCCGCACGAGGGCGAGTCGCCGATCCAGGTGGCCTACAAGCACGTGCACGAGGACGTCCCGCCGCCGTCGCAGGTGGTCCGCGGGCTCCCCGCGTACGTCGACGCGCTCGTCGCCCGCGCCACCGCCCGGGACCGGGAGCTGCGGCCCGCCGACGCGCGGGTGCTGCTGCACCAGGTGCGCCGGGTGCGCGCCGCGCTCGACGAGCACCTCGCCGACGACCCGGAGCTCACCGCCGACCTCACCCCGGCCGGCCCGGTGTCGCGCTCGCTCGACGACATCGACTACGTCACCGATGAGGACCCTTCGACCGGCTCGGGACCGCGCGTCCCGACGATCCTCACCCCGGCACAGGCCAGCCACGGCGGCCGCACCGACGACACGAGCGTGTTCGGCGCCCGCCCGGTGCCGGCGCCCCGGCAACCCGGTGCTGCCCGGCCGGCTTCCCGTCCCGCTGCCCGTCCGGTGCCGGCTCCTCGCCGGTCCCGGCGCGGCCCGCTGCTGCTGACGCTCGTGCTGCTGCTGGCGCTCGGCGCGGGCGTCGGCGGCTGGTGGTTCGGCGCCGGCCGCTACGTCAACACCCCCGGCGTGATCAACCTGTCCGCGGCCGAGGCCCGGACCAAGGTGCAGGCCGCCGGGCTGACGTTCCGGGTGGGTGACCGGGCCTACTCCGAGACGGTCCCCGCCGGCTCGGTGATCAGCACCGACCCGGGCGGTGGCGACAACGTGCTGCGCGACGGGACGGTGACCGCGGTGGTCTCCCAGGGCCCGGAGCGCCACGAGGTGCCGGCGCTGCGCGGCACCGACCTCGACTCGGCCCAGGCCGCCCTCCAGGACGCCGGGCTGGGCTTCGGCGACGCGACGTACCGGTTCTCCGAGAAGGTCGCCAAGGGCGTCGTGCTGGCAGCGGACCCGAAGCCCGGCACCGAGCTCAAGCGCGACGCCGCGGTCGACCTGGTGGTCAGCAAGGGCCCGCAGCCGGTCAAGGTGCGCGACTACACCGGCGAGGACGCCGACGCCGCCACCAAGGCCCTGGAGAAGCGCGGCTTCGAGGTGGACCGGGGCACCGAGGAGAACAGCGACAGCGTGGCCAAGGGCGACGTGATCACCCAGAACCCGAGCAGCGGCACGCTCTTCAAGGGCGACAAGGTCGAGCTCGTGGTCTCCAAGGGCCCGGTGCTCGTCGAGGTGCCGAAGGTCGAGGGCATGGGCACCGCCGCCGCGACCCAGACGCTGCTGGGCCTGGGCTTCGAGGTGAAGACCGAGAAGACGCAGTACTACGTCGGCCTGGAGTACGTCGTGAACCAGGGCCCGACCGCCGGCGACAAGGCCCCCAAGGGCAGCACGGTCACCATCTACATCGTCTGACCTCGGTGCGGCCGGTCCGGTCGTCCGACCGTAGGCTTGACCCGTGCCCTCCCCCTCGTCGTACGCCGGCCTGCGCAACCCCGTGGGGACGCACGTCCAGGTCGGCAAGGGACTGGTCAAGGGCGCGCTGGTGCACGCCGCCGAGGTGGGCGCGGAGACCGTCCAGGTGTTCGTCGGCAACCCCCGCGGCTGGGCGCACTCCGCCGGCGACCCGTCGGTCGACCGCGGGTTCCGGGCCGCCTGCGAGACATCGGGGAGGCGGGTCTTCGTCCACACCCCCTACCTGGTGAACCTGGGCTCGCCGACCCCGTCGACGTACGAGAAGTCGGTGGCCTCGGTGGCGCACAACCTCAGGCGGGCCGCGGAGATCGGCGCCGAGGGCGTCGTGGTGCACACCGGCTCCTGCGTCGACGAGGGCACCCTGGACGCCGCGATGCGGCAGGTGAGTGAGGGCCTGCTGCCGGTGCTCGAGGCGGCCGGCGAGGACGCGCCGTGGCTGCTGCTCGAGCCGACCGCCGGCCAGGGCCGCTCGCTGTGCGCCGGGGTCGACGACCTCGAGCCCTACCTCGACGCCCTCGACCGGCACCCGGGTGTCGGGATCTGCCTGGACACCTGCCACGTCTTCGCCGCCGGCGCCCCGCTCGACGAGCCCGGCGGCACCACCGCGACCCTCGACCGGCTGGTCGGGATCGCCGGCGCGGACCGGCTCCGACTGGTGCACGCGAACGACTCGATGGACGTGCGCGGTGCCTTCAAGGACCGGCACCAGAGCATCGGTGACGGCTACATCGGGCTCGGCGCCTTCGAGGAGCTGTTCGCGCACCCCGCCACCGAGGGCGTGCCGTTCGTGCTCGAGACACCCGGCTCCCGCGACGTCGGCGACCCGCAGATCGCGTTGCTGCAGAAGCTCCGCGAGAGGTGAGCACCGGCCCCGACCGTCGTACCACCCTGCTGGCCACGCTCGCGATCCTCGCGATGACCGCCTGCTGGGGCTCGACGTTCTTCCTGATCAAGGACCTCCTGGACCGGGTGCCGGTGCTGGACTTCCTGGCCGTCCGGTTCGCGATCGCGAGCGGGGCGCTGCTGCTGCTCGCGCCCCGCGCGGTGGGCCGGCTGTCGCGGGAGTCGCTGCGGCACGCGGTGGTCCTCGGCCTGCTGTACGGCGTCGCGCAGATCCTGCAGACCGCCGGCCTGGCGCACACCCCGGCGAGCGTGTCCGGCTTCATCACCGGCATGTACGTCGTGTGCACGCCGCTGTTCGCGGCGGTGCTGCTGCGCTCCCGGATCAGCGCCGTCACCTGGGCCGCCGTCGCCCTCGCGCTGGGCGGTCTCGCGGTGCTGTCGCTGAGCGGGCTCTCGGTCGGCTACGGCGAGGCCATCACGTTCTGCTCGGCGCTGCTCTACGCGCTGCACATCGTCGGGCTCGGGGCCTGGAGCGACGCCCGGCAGGCGATGGGCATGACGATCGTGCAGCTGCTGGTGATCACCCTGGTGGCGTTCGTGGCGACCGTCCCGGACGGCATCGTGCTGCCCTCGACCACCGGCGACTGGGTCTCGGTCGTCTACATGGCGGTCTTCGCGGGCGCGCTGGCGCTGGCCGGGCAGACCTGGGCGCAGGCCCACCTGCCCCCGACCCGCACCGCGATCATCATGACCATGGAGCCGGTGTTCGCGGCGCTGTTCGCGGTCCTGCTCGGCGGCGAGGCGGCCACCCTGCGGATGCTGGTCGGTGGCCTGATGGTGCTGACCGCGATGTTCGCGGTCGAGCTCGTCCCGCGCCGGCACATCGAGTCCGAGGTGCCGCACATCGCGGTCTGAGGCGCCGCGCTGCGGATCCGCGGCGGGCTGGCTAGCCTGACGCCATGTCCCGCCTCGAGGTGCTGCCGTTCGACGAGAGCCACCTGCCCGACGCCGGCCGGCTGCTCGCCGCGCGGCACCGCCGGCACCGGGCCGCCGAGCCGCACCTCCCGGCCCGCTTCGAGGACCCCGTGACCTGCTCGACCGAGGTCGCGGCCGTGCTCGGCGGCACCGACGTCTCCGGCGCGGTCGCGCTGCGCGACGGACGGGTGGTCGGCTACCTGCTCGGCGCCCCCAAGCCGGGCCCCGACTGGGGCCGCAACGTCTGGGTCGAGTCCGCTGGGCTGGCCGTGGAGGAGGCGGAGGACGCCCGGGACCTGTACGCCGCGGCCGCCGCCCGCTGGGCCGAGGAGGGCCGCACGGCGCACTACGTGCTGGTGCCCGCGCACGACGAGGCGCTCGTGAGCGCGTGGTTCCGGCTGGCCTTCGGGCACCAGCACACGCACGCCGTCCGCGAGGTGCCGGCGGGTCCTGCTGGCACCCCGCCGCACGTCCGGGTTCGCCGGGCCGCGCGCGGCGACGTCGCGGCGCTGGCCCGGCTGGACCTCGAGCTGCCCGCCCACCAGGCCCTCGCCCCGACGTTCTCCGCGGCCCCGACCGGCACCTACGAGGAGGCGCTGGCCGAGTGGGAGGACGACGTCGACGACCCGGACTTCGCGACGTTCGTCGCCGAGCACGAGGGCCGGGTAGTCGGCTCCGCGGTGGGCTGCCGGCTGGAGCGGTCCGGGAGCCACGCGGGCCCCGCCCGGCCGGACGGGGCCGGGTTCCTGGGGTTCGCCGCCGTGCTGCCCGGGGCCCGCGGGCTCGGCGCCGGACGGGCACTGGGCGAGGCGGTCCTGGACTGGTCGCGGAGCGAGGGGCACGCGTGCGTGGTCACCGACTGGCGGGCCACGAACCTGCTCTCCTCCCGGGCCTGGCCGGCGCTCGGGTTCCGGCCGTCGTACCTGCGGCTGCACCGGCTGCTCGGCCACTGACGTCCCGGATCGTGGAACGGGTGTCCACCGCGGCGTCCGGCGGGCCTACGCTCGTCCCGTGCAGACCACGTGGACCTATTTCTTCGGCTACTCGCCCGGGGCATCCGAGCGGGACCGCCACTAGGTCGTCCCCGCACACCGACACCAACGCCCCTGGCCATCCGGCAGGGGCGTTTCGCGTGGAGCGCCCGGTCCAGCCGGTGGCGCCAGGGACACCCACCCGAGAGGAACACCATGGTCATCGTCATGACGCCCGAGGCCACCGCCGAGGACGTCGCCCGCATCGTGGAGAAGGTCGAGAGCGTCGGCGGTGAGGCGTTCGTCAGCAAGGGCGTCGTCCGCACGATCATCGGCCTGGTCGGCGACATCGACTCCTTCCACCACCTCAACCTGCGCGGCATGGCCGGCGTCGGGGACGTGCACCGGATCTCCGACCCCTACAAGCTGGTCAGCCGCCAGCACCACGCCGGGCGCAGCACGGTGTGGGTGCGTGGCGTGCCGATCGGGCCGGACACCTTCACGTTCATCGCCGGACCGTGCGCGGTCGAGTCCCGGGCGCAGACGCTCGAGGCCGCCGAGATGGCCAAGGCCGCCGGCGCGACGCTGATGCGCGGCGGTGCGTTCAAGCCCCGCACCTCGCCGTACGCCTTCCAGGGGCTCGGCGTCGAGGGCCTGGAGATCCTGTCCTCGGTCCGGGAGGCCACCGGCCTGCCGGTGGTCACCGAGGTGGTGGACGCGCGCGACGTCGCGGTGGTGGCCGAGCACGCGGACATGCTCCAGGTGGGCACCCGCAACATGGCGAACTTCGGGCTGCTCCAGGCGGTCGGCGAGTCCGGCCGGCCGGTGCTGCTCAAGCGCGGGATGACCGCGACCATCGAGGAGTGGCTGATGGCCGCGGAGTACATCGCGCAGCGCGGCAACCTCGACGTGGTGCTGTGCGAGCGCGGCATCCGCACCTTCGAGCCGGCCACCCGCAACACCCTGGACATCTCCGCGGTGCCGGTCGTGCAAGCGACCAGCCACCTGCCGATCATCGTGGACCCCTCGCACGCGGCCGGCCGCAAGGACCTGATCGTGCCGCTGTCCCGGGCCGCGATCGCGGTCGGCGCCGACGGCGTAATCGTCGACGTGCACCCGGACCCGGAGTCGGCGCTGTGCGACGGGCCGCAGGCGCTGCTCGGCGCGGACCTGCGGGCCCTCGCCCAGGCCGTGCGCCAGCTGCCGCCGATGGTCGGCCGGGTGGACGCGAGCACGCTGTCCCGGACGCCGGTGGTGCCGCGCTGACGCCTCAGGCCCAGAGGCGGGGCTGGCCCTCGGCGGCCGTCAGGTCGCCGAACCGGTGCTTCTGGGCGGGCTTCTTGCCGTTCACCTTGCCCTGGGTGACGTAGGGCAGGAAGACCTCGATGGCCACGCCGTCGCGGTGCTCGAGGGCGACCGCGACCGCGTCGCCGCCGGCCCCGCCGACGTTGGTCACCACGGCGGCCGCCCGGAGCGACCCCGCCTCGGCGGCGAGCGCCTGCCAGCAGAGCTCGTGGACCTCGGCGACGTCCGCGACGCCCTTGCGGGCCGGCAGCTCGGGCTGGACCAGCCGGCTCTCGCCGGCCTCGTCGAGGGCCACCGCGAAGGGGTAGAACTCTCCGGCGACCTCCAGCTGCTCCCGCCCGGTGCGCAGCCCGAGGTCGAGCAGCCCGTCCAGGTCGGCCTGGGTCCGGTCGCTGGTCTCGTCACGCCACGAGGTCATCGGAGCACCTTCCTCAGCACGGCGGCTGCCGTCTCGGCCTGGTCCCGGCTGACGTCGAGGTGCGTCACCATCCGCAGCGCCCGCGGTCCGACCGCGGACACCAGCACGTCGTGCTCGCGCACGGCGGCCACCACCGCCGGAGCGTCGGGTACGTCGACCACGACGATGTTCGTGTGCACCGAGACGGGGTCCACGCCGCACGCCTCCGCGAGGAGCCGGGCGTTCGCGTGGTCCTCGGCGAGCCGCTCGACGTGGTGGTCGAGCGCGTGCAGGCCGGCCGCCGCGAGGATGCCGACCTGCCGCATCCCGCCGCCCATCCGCTTGCGCCAGACCCGGGACTCCTCGATCGCCGCGGCGGTGCCCACCACGAGGGACCCGACCGGTGCACCGAGACCCTTGCTCAGGCAGACCGCGAGCACGTCGGCGCAGGCGCCGTACGCGTCCAGCGGCGTGCCGGTCGCGACGTGCGCGTTCCAGATCCGGGCGCCGTCGACGTGCACGCCGACCCCGCGGTCGTCGGCGAACCGGCGGACCGCCTGCAGGTCCTCGATCGGGGTGACGGTGCCGCCGCCGAAGTTGTGGGTGTTCTCCACCGAGATCGCGCGGGTGGCCACGAAGAACGGCCCCATGTCCGGGGCGAACATCGTCTCGATCTGCGCGAGGTCGACGGGGCGGCCCACCCAGGTGCGCATGGTGAGGCCGGTGTAGGCGGCGTGCGCGCCGAGCTCGGCGCGGGCGATGTGCGCGGAGGACTCGCAGAGCACCTCCTCGCCGACCCCGACCAGCGTCCGGACGGCCAGCACGTTGGCCATCGAGCCGGTCGGCGTGAACAGCGCCGCCTCCTTGCCGAACAGCCCGGCGACCCGCTCCTCGAGGGCACGGACGGTGGGGTCCTCGCCGTACACGTCGTCCCCGACCTCGGCGGACGCCATCGCGGCCCGCATCGCCTCGGTGGGGCGGGTGACGGTGTCGCTGCGCAGGTCGACCATCGGCGTGCTCATGCGGCGGGGGTGGTGGTCGGCTGGACGCCGCGGAGCATCTCGGCGACCAGGAAGGCCAGCTCCAGCGACTGCACGCGGTTCAGCCGCGGGTCGCACACCGACTCGTAGCGGTTGCCGAGGTCGCCCTCGAGCAGCGCCTCCCCGCCGCCCACGCACTCGGTGACGTCGTCGCCGGTCAGCTCGACGTGCACGCCGCCGGGCCAGGTGCCCAGCGAGCGGTGCACGTCGAAGAAGCCCTGCACCTCGCTGATCACGTCGTCGAAGCGGCGGGTCTTGTAGCCCGAGGACGCCTCGAACGTGTTGCCGTGCATCGGGTCGCACACCCACGCGACGCTGACGCCGGCGGCGGTGACCTTCTCCACCAGGTTCGGCAGGTGGTCGCGGATCTTGCCCGCGCCCATCCGGGTGATGAAGGTCAGCCGGCCCGGCTCGTTGTGCGGGTTGAGCTTCTGGGCCAGCGCGATCGCGTCGTCGGGGCTGGTGGTCGGCCCGAGCTTCCACGCCGATCGGGTTGCGGATGTGGGACAGCAGCTCGACGTGCGCCCCGTCGAGCTGGCGGGTCCGCTCGCCGATCCAGACGAAGTGGCTCGAGACGTCGTACGGCGACTGGGTGCGCGAGTCGATCCGGGTGAGGGCGTGCTCGTACTCCAGGATCAGGGCCTCGTGGCTTGAGTGGAAGTCGACCCGGTGGAACTCGTCGGGGTCGGCGCCGATCGCACCCATGAAGTTCAACGCCCGGTCGATCTCCTGGGCCAGCTGCTCGTAGCGGCGGCCGACCGGCGAGGAGCGCACGAAGTCGGTGTTCCAGGTGTGCACCTGGCGCAGGTCGGCGTAGCCGCCGGTGACGAACGCGCGCACTAGGTTCAGCGTCGACGCCGAGGAGTGGTAGACGTCGACGAGCCGCTGCGGGTCCGGGACCCGGGACTCGGGGGTGAAGTCGAAGCCGTTGACGGCGTCCCCGCGGTAGGCCGGCAGCGTCACCCCGTCGCGGGTCTCGAGGTCGGAGGACCGCGGCTTGGCGTACTGCCCGGCGATCCGGCCGAGCTTCACCACCGGGACGGAGGCGGCGTAGGTCAGCACGACGGCCATCTGCAGCAGCACCCGCAGCTTGTTGCGCACGTTGTCGGCGGTCACCCCGTCGAACGTCTCGGCGCAGTCGCCGCCCTGGAGCAGGAAGGCCTCCCCGCGGGCGACCGCTGCCAGCTTGGTCTTGAGCTCGTCGCACTCCCCCGCGAAGACGAGCGGCGGGACGCCCCGGAGCTTGGCGACCGCGGCGTCGAGCGCCGCCGGGTCGGGGTAGCTCGGCTGCTGGGCGGCCCCGAGGGCGCGCAGCGTGGCGAGGTCAGGGACGGGCGAAGAAGTCACGGCCCCCAGCCTACGGCCCCAGGTAGGCTGCCCCGATGCCCGAGGTGACCGTGCGAGACGCCCGACCCGACGACGCTGCGGCGATCGCCCGGGTGTGGGCGGCCACCCTGCCGTTGCTGGTCCGCTCGGCGGCCCGGGTCCCGGCGGACATGGCCGAGGACGCCACGCTCGGCCGGCGTCGCTGGGTGGGCCTGCTGGACGACGCCGTGGTGGCCACCGCGAGCGCCCGGCGGACCGGCGAGCGCGAGGTCTACCTGACCGTGGAGGTGCACCCCGACAGCGGCAGCCGCGGGGTGGGCACCGCGTTGCTGCGCCGGGCCGTCGGCGCGTTCTCCGACGCGACCGACCTGGTCGCGGTCTGCACCGACGACCCGATCTCGCTGGCCTTCGCGGTGCGCAACGGCTTCCTGCCCGACGGGGAGCACCGGGTCTCCACCGTGGTCCCGGCCACCGTGCCGGCCGCCGGTCCGGCGCCCTCCGGGTACACCGCGGTCACCCTGGACCGGCTGCCCGACCTCGACGGCCTGCTGGCCACCCACAACGCCGCGGCCGTCGACGACCCGAGCGGGCTCAGCCGGGTCTACACGCGCGACACCTTCCTGGCCGACTGGTGGAACAGCCCCGACAACGCCCCGGAGCTGTCCTACGCCCTGCTGGACATCTCGGGGGTCACGCCCGTGGTGGCGTCGTTCACCAGCACCCAGGTCGACCGGCCGCGCAGGCGTGCCTGGAGCGCGATGACCGCCACCCACCCGGACCACCGCGGGCGCGGTCTGGCCCGGTGGGTCAAGCAACGGTCCCTGAACGCCGTCGCAGCGGCCGGCGTCGCGCTGGCCTCCACCGCCAACGACGACACCAACGCCCCGATGGTCGCGGTCAACACCGCCCTGGGCTACCAGCCGGCCGCGCGCAGCATCCGGGTGCAGCGCCGCCTGCTGCACTGAGCCGCTTCCCCGGACCCGCGATCCCGGCTCGTCGGCGGTCAGCCGACCGCAGCGTCAGGGGCGCCGGTGCAGCAGCAGCGGCAGGACGGCGGACGCCCCGGCCCGGCGCAGGACCGCGGACGCCAGGGTGACCGGCCACAGCGAGGACGACGCGTCGACGACGAGCAGCACCACGCGTCCGGACACCGTGCCGGCGACCGGGCCGGCGTCGAGGTGGTCGCGCCAGTAGGCGGCCTCGTCGGCCGAGCTCATCTCGCGCAGGTCGGGCGCGCTCGTGGGTCCGGCCAGCGTGGCCCGGTCGAGCCGGCCGACGGAGGCGAGGTGGTCGGCCACCGATCCGGTCATCTGCGGCAGGCCGCTGGTGCTCAGGTCGACCACCACCTCCGGGCGGGACCGCCACACGGTGGCCCACTGGGACAGCAGCCGGACGCAGGCGTCGGTGACGTCGGCGGGCGCCGGGGCGTCCCGGGCGAACAGCGCCGCGACACTCTCGCGCCACTCCGGGGCGTCGGCGAACACCAGCGAGCGGCCGACGTCGTGGGACTCCTCGGCCGGGATCCGTCCCCGGGCCCCGAACGCTCCCCCGGGCCACATCTTGCGGGGCTCGAGGAGGTGCACCTGGCCGCGCAGCAACGCGGTGACCTTGCGGACCGTCTCCGCGGAGGCCTCGCCCAGGAGCGCGTCCGGCAGCCCGCCCCGGCACACCGAGCACCGGCCGCACGGCTCGGCGGCCGGGTCGTCGAGGGACTCCTGGAGCAGCTCCATCAGGCAGCGCTCGCCGCGCACGTAGGCGCGCATGATGTCGGCCTCCCGGCGGCGGACCGCGACCACGCCGTCGTAGTGCTCGGCGTCGTAGGTCCACGGGGTGCCGGTGCCGACCCAGCCGCCCTCGACCCGGTCCACCACCCCGTCGACCGCGAGCTGCTTGAGCATCAGCTCGACCCGGCCGCGACGTACGCCGGTCTGGGCCTCCACGGCCGGCACGCTCATCGGCTCGCCCGCCGAACGGTCGAGCACGTCGAGCACCGCGCGGACCTGCTCGGGCACCGGGATGGTGGCGGTGGCGAAGTAGTCCCAGATGCCGGCGTCGGCGTCCGAGGGCAGCAGCACCGCGTGGGCGTGCTCGATCGCGCGCCCGGCGCGGCCGACCTGCTGGTAGTAGGACACCGGCGACGGCGGTGCACCGACGTGCACGACGAAGCCGAGGTCGGGCTTGTCGTAGCCCATGCCCAGCGCCGAGGTGGCGACCAGGGCCTTGAGCCGGTTGGCGCGCAGGGCGTCCTCGAGCTCGTGGCGGCGGGCGGCGTCGAGCTGGCCGGTGTAGGCGGCGACCGGAAGGGTGTCGCCGTGCACCTCGCGGATCGCCGCGGCCAGCCGCTCGGCGTCCGCGACGGTCAGCGCGTAGACGATGCCGGAGCCCTCGAGGTGCGGCAGCTGGTCGACCACCCAGGCGTACCGCTCCAGGGGCGAGAGCCGGTCGACCACGGACAGCTCGAGGCTGGCCCGCGCCAGCTGCCCGCGCAGCACCAGGGTCGCCTCGCCGAGCTGGTGGGCGACGTCCTCGGTGACCCGCTCGTTGGCGGTCGCCGTGGTGGCCAGCACCGGGGTGGCGGGGTTGAGCTTCTGGAGCACGTCGGAGACCCGGCGGTAGTCCGGCCGGAAGTCGTGGCCCCAGTCGGAGACGGCGTGCGCCTCGTCGATCACCAGCAGGCCGAGCCGCCCGGAGAGCCCGTCGAGGACCCGCCGGCCGAAGCCCGGGTTGGCCAGCCGCTCCGGGGACACCAGCAGCACGTCGATCTCGCCCGCCCGCAGCGCCGCCTCGATCGCCGACCACTCCTCGATGTTGGAGGAGTTCAGGGTCGCGGCGGTCAGCCCGGCCCGGGAGGCGGCGGCGACCTGGTCCCGCATGAGGGACAGCAGCGGGGACACCACGAGCGTCGGTCCGGCGTCCTCGGAGCGGCGGACGGCCGTGGCGGCCCAGTAGACCGCGGACTTGCCCCAGCCGGTCGCCTGCACGACCAGCACCCGGGCGCCCTCCTCGCACAGCGCGCCGACCGCGGTCGCCTGGTCCTCGCGCAGCCGCGCGTCCGGGCCCGCCATCGCCGCGATCACCCGGTCGGCGGTCTCGGCGCGGGATCCGGTCAGCGGGGCCGTGGTGGACGTCATCCCCCCACCGTAGGGACCGCGTCCGACACCCGCGCCCCCGCGTCCACCCCCTCGCCCACCCGGCGCCTCTGGCGGACGGGAGCCCGCTGACCCGGCGCCTCTGGCGGACGGGAGCCCGCTGACCCGGCGCCTCTAGCGGAGCGGGCGCCGCCAGACGCGCCGGGTCGGCGGATCAGGACGGCGGCCGGTAGAGCTCCTGGACGGCCGCGTCGATGTCGGCGCCGCCGCTCTCCACCGGCTCCATGTAGAGCCGGGCCTCCGCTATCAGACCGTCGCGAACCCTCAGCACCGTCACGCCCCGCATCGCGAACGAGGCGCCGTCCGGGTGCCGCCCGCGCCAGCTCCACTCGCCCCACTCGGTGTCCCCGTCGACGGTGGCGGCGACGAGCTCGGCGACGAAGTCGGGGACGCCCTCGAAGACCGAGGTCCAGTTGGCGAGCACCTGCTCCCGCCCGGTGAACGCGCGACCCGGGTGGAGCGGCTGGTCGCTGCGGTAGTCCTCGGCGAACAGCGCCGCCATCGCCGCGGCGTCGTGGGAGTTCGCCGCGTCCCGGAGCCGCTCGACCAGGCTGCTCATGGCAGAGGAGTCTAGTCGCCGCCAGAGGCGCCGGGTCGGCGGGTTTTTCGCCGCCGGAGGCGCCGGGTCAGCCGAAGAAGACCTCGGCCTCGGCGTACTGCTCGGGCTTGACCAGCTTGAGCTCCCCGGTGCCCTCGGCGAGCGGCACGCGCACGATGTCGGTGCCGCGCAGCGCCACCATCTTCCCGTAGTCCTGCTCCGCGACGGCGGTGACCGCGTGCAGGCCGAACCGGGTCGCCAGCCAGCGGTCGAACGCGGTCGGCGTGCCGCCGCGCTGCACGTGCCCGAGCACCACGGCGCGGGCCTCCTTGCCGGTGCGGTCCTCGATCTCCTTGGCGAGCCGGTCGCCGATCCCGCCGAGGCGGACGTGCCCGAAGGCGTCCTTCTCGCCGCTCACCAGCGTCATGTCGCCGCCCTCGACGGGCATCGCGCCCTCGGAGACCACGATGATCGGCGAGTAGTGCGACTCGAACCGCTTCTCGACGAACCCGCAGACCTTCTCGATGTCGAAGGGCTGCTCGGGGATCAGCACCACGTTGGCGCCGCCGGCAAGGCCGGCGTGCAGCGCGATCCAGCCGGCGTGCCGGCCCATCACCTCGACGACCAGCACCCGGTGGTGCGACTCGGCGGTGGTGTGCAGCCGGTCGATCGCCTCCATGGCGATGTTCACCGCTGTGTCGAAGCCGAACGTGAAGTCGGTCCCGGACAGGTCGTTGTCGATCGTCTTCGGGACGCCGACGACGTTGACGCCGAGGTCGGCGAGCTTGGTGGCCACGCCGAGGGTGTCCTCGCCGCCGATCGCGATCAGCGCGTCGACGCCGTTGGCCGCGAGGTTCTGCTTGATCCTCTCGACGCCGTCCTCGATCTTGAACGGGTTCGTGCGCGAGGACTTCAGGATCGTGCCGCCGCGTGGCAGGATCCCGCGGACCTGGTCGACCCCGAGCGGGGTGGTCTTGTTCTCCAGCGGCCCGCGCCAGCCGTCCAGGAACCCGACGAACTCGAAGCCGTACTCGCCGACGCCCTTGCGGACCACCGCCCGGATCACGGCGTTCAGTCCGGGGCAGTCGCCTCCGCCGGTCAGCACTCCCACGCGCATGTGTGGCCTCTCAGGTCCTCGACCGCGCACCTCGTGTGCCGGTCGGCATCGACCCTAGCGACCCCTCGCGGATCGCAGGAGGCGCGCGTTCGATCGTTCCACATGACGGGCGACCTAGGGTGTCGCCCATGACGTCTTCCCCCGTTGCGCAGGGCCCCGTCCGCGGCGGGTGGTCCGCATGAGCGTGCTCGCGATCGACGCCGGGACCACCGGGGTCACCGCGGTCGTCGTCACCCCCGAGGGGACGATCGCCGCCAAGGGCTACCAGGAGTTCGCCCAGCACTTCGCGCGACCGGGCTGGGTGGAGCACTCCCCCGAGGAGATCTGGCAGGCGACCCTGGAGGCGACCCGCGACGCGATCAAGGGGTACGACGGGCAGGTGAGCGCCGTGGGCATCACCAACCAGCGCGAGACGGTGCTGCTCTGGGACCGCGAGACGCTGGGCTCCCCGCGCCGCGCGATCGTCTGGCAGGACCGTCGTACGGCGGCCATCTGCACGCGGCTGCGCGAGGAGGGCCACGAGCCGCGGGTGGCACAGCTGACCGGCCTGCGGCTGGACCCGTACTTCTCCGGCACCAAGCTGGTGTGGCTGCAGGAGAACGAGCCGAACACCTGGGCGCTCGTCGAGGACGGCCGCTACGCCGTCGGCACGGTCGACTCCTACCTGATCACCCGGATGACCCGCGGCACCTGGCACGTCACCGACGTCTCCAACGCCTCGCGCACGCTGCTCTACGACCTGGAGAGGGGCGACTGGAGCGACGAGCTGTGCGCGTTGTTCGGGGTGCCGCGGGACGCCCTGCCGGACGTGGTGCCGTCCTGGGGCGAGATCGCCACCACCGACCCGCGCTCGTTCCTCGGGCTCGAGGTGCCGATCGCCGGGATCGCCGGCGACCAGCAGTCGGCGCTGTTCGGGCAGACCTGCTTCGACGTCGGCGACTCCAAGTGCACCTACGGCACCGGCTCGTTCATCCTCACCAACACCGGCACCGAGGTGGTCCGCTCGGAGGCCGGGCTGCTGTCCACGGCCGCCTGGAAGTCCCCGTCGGGCGACCTGACCTACGCCCTCGAGGGCGCGATCTTCGTGACCGGCGCGGCCGTCCAGTGGCTGCGCGACGGGATCCAGATCGTCGGGTCCGCGGCGGAGACCGCGGCGATCGCCTCGACCGTCGACGACTCCGCGGGCGTGGTGTTCGTGCCGGCGCTGACCGGGCTCGGCGCCCCCGACTGGGACCCGCACGCCCGCGGGCTGATCATCGGCATCACCCGCGGCACGACGCGCGCGCACGTGGTCCGGGCGACCCTGGAGGCGATCACCTTCGAGGTCCGCGACGTCGTCGACACGCTGCCGGCCACGACGGCCCTGACCTCGCTGACCGTCGACGGCGGCGCGAGCGCCAACGACCTGCTCTGCCAGCTCCAGGCCGACCTGCTCGGCGTCCCCGTCGAGCGGCCGCGGATCGTGGAGACCACCGCCCTTGGCGCGGCCTTCCTGGCCGGGCTCGGCACCGGGGTGTGGGGGTCGATGGACGACCTGCGCGAGACCTGGCAGCTGGACCGTCGCTTCGAGCCGGGCGGCGACCGGGCCAGGACGGACGCGGCGCACGCCCGCTGGCGCAGGGCGGTCGAGCGCGCCAAGGGCTGGGCCGAGTAGAGGGGGCGGACTAGAGCCGTCCGAGCTCCTTCTGCGCGGCCTCGAGGGCCTGCTGGGCCTCGGCGTACCTCTCCTCGGAGCGGTCCTTCTTCTCGTCCGCGGCGACCGCCTCCCCGTCCAGCGCCTCCAGCTCGTGCTCGAGCTCGGCGACCCGGCCGCGGGCCTCCTCCAGCTCCTCGGCCGCCTGCAGGGTGCGGGCCTCGACCTTGCTCACCCGCTTGCGGGCCTTGCGGACCCGGCGCTGCGCCTCGTCCGCCTCGGCCCGGGCCCGGTCGACGACCTCCTGGGCCGCGGCCCGGTCGGCCTCGCGCTGCCGGGCCTTCTCGTCCGGCCCCTCCTCCAGGTCCGGTACGACGGACAGCTCGGGCCGCCGCGGCGCCGGGCGGCTGCGAGGTCGTGCGGTGAGCCCGATCGCCGCGGGCACCGCCACCGCGTCGGCCACGTCGAGGTCGCCCACCCCGGTCGCGGCCAGGACCGTCACCAGCAGCCCGCTGCGCACGGCCGCCGCGGCGTCCTCGTCGACCATCGCGGCGTGCACCGTGCCCTGCACCTGGTCGGCGACGGACTCGGTCAGCCGCTGGCCGAGCTCGCGGGCCAGCTCGCGCCCCTGCTGGGTCACCGCGGTGGTCAGCTGGCGGCGCTGCCGGGTCAGCTCGCGCAGCGCGTCCCCGTCGAGGTCGGCCTGCGCCTTGCGCAGCGAGGCACCGAGGTCCAGCACCTGCGCCATCTGCTCGCCCTGGTGCCGCATCATCATGTTCACCACCCACGCGGCCAGCGACGGCTTGCGCAGCTCGCCGACCCGCTTGGCGAGCGCGGCGTCGCCGTCCGCCTTGGCCTGCTTGGCCCACTGGTTGCGCGTGCCGGTGAAGTCAGCCGGCGGGAGCGCGTAGAGCTCCTCGGCGATGCTCAGCAACGGGTCCGTGGCCACCCGACGAGGATAGGGCTACTCCGCGTCGTCGAGGCCCTGCTCGATGGCGTAGCGCACCAGCTGCACCCGGTTGTGCAGCTGCAGCTTGCGCAGGGTGTTCTGCACGTGGTTCTGCACCGTCCGGTGGGACAGGAACAGCCGCTCCGCGATCTGCTTGTAGCCCAGGCCCTTGGCGACCAGCCGCAGCACCTCGGTCTCGCGCTCGGTGAGCCGCGGCGTGTCCGGGTCGGCGGAGGTCGCGGGGGCGTCGGACAGCCGGCGGTACTCCCCCAGCACCAGGCCGGCCAGCCCGGGGGTGAACACCGCGTCGCCCTCGGCGACCCGGCCGACCGCGGCCACCAGCTCGGCCCGCGAGGCGGACTTCACGAGGTACCCGGTCGCGCCGGCCTTCACCGCCTCGAGCACGTCCTCCTGCTCGCCGGACGCCGACAGGATCAGCACCCGGACGGTGGGGTCGTCCTTGACCAGCAGGGCGGTCACCTCGGCGCCGGTCGGGGCCGGGATCTGCAGGTCGAGCACCACCACCCGGGGGCGTACGGCGGCCGCGCGGGCCAGTGCCTCGGTGCCGGTGGACGCCGTCGCGACCACGTCGAACCCGGCCTCGGTGAGGTCGCGGGCCACGCCCTCGCGCCACATCGGGTGGTCGTCGACGACCATCACGGTGATCTGGTCGTTTGCGCTCACGGCACCCCCGGTCCTGACGCCCCCTGCGGGCGGATCGCGTCGAAGGCTACCCAGGTCACGCCGGCCGGACGTACCGTCCGCGCCGGTGCACCAGCGGCTCGGTGTCCGGCCCGATCTCGACGTGCTCGACGACCCCCTGCAGCAGCAGGGACCAGCCGACCTCCGCGGGATCGGCCTCGAGCCGGATCCCGGCCCAGCCGGCGACCCCGTCGAGCACCGGGCCCCACGCGGTGTCGTGCCAGGTCCCCAGCCGGAACGCACCGCCCGGCGCCGGTGCGACGCCGGCGAACACGTCGGCGAGGTCGCGGTGCTCCCACCCGAGCAGCTGCACGACCGCCGTACCGGTGGCCTCCACGGCGGTGGCGAGCTCCGAGACCGGGTCGACCAGGCCGAGCACGTGGGCCGGGTCGCCGTGCGCCACCAGCACCGAGGACATCGTCAGCCCGGCCCGGTCGGCACCGGCGCCGGTGGTCCACAGGGTGACCGCCCCGCCGAGCCGGCCGCGCAGCCGCCGGACGGGGTCGCGCTCGGGCTCGGGGTCGGCGAAGGGGTGCTCGGAGTGGATGGTCACGAGGGGGGAGGCTAGACCGGGACCGGGCGGGGCCACGACCTCGGCGGTCACCGCCGGTCGGGGCATTCCTAAATTTCCTGTCCGTACGAAGCGAAAGATTCAACTTCCTCCCGTTCGTGACCGATACTTCTTGCACGACGGGAGGTGGGGATCATGGGATCGCTGGAGAGCATCGCGTATCTGCGAGCGTGCACCGAGGCTGACGAGGCTTTCGTGTACGACGTCTTCTGCACGACCTGGGAGAGCGAGGTCGCCGCGCTCCCCAACCAGAACCTCGCCCAGCACGTCCTGCGCATCCAGCACATCGCGCAGGAGCGCCGCTTCGCCGGCCGCTTCCCCGACCACCAGCGCTACGTCGTGATGGAGGGTGACCAGCCCGCCGGCCGTCTGTACGTCGACGAGACCGGCCCGGTGCTGCAGGTCATCGACCTCACGTTGATGCCGAAGTTCCGCGACCGCGGCATCGGGACCCGGATCTTCGGGGACCTGTTCGCGCACGCCGAGCACCACGGCCTGAACGTCCGGCTCCGGGTGGAGCGGCGCAACGAGCGCGCCACGATGCTCTACACCGCCCTCGGCTTCGAGCTCGTCTCGATGGACGACCTCGACAACTTCTTCGAGTGGGTGCCCTCGACGGCGCTCACCAAGGAGGACCAGGCGGGTCTCGTCAAGGAGGACCCCAGCCTGCTCACCAAGGAGGACGCGGCCGCTCGCGTCCACGACGGCTCCCGCGCCTGACTAGACCGGGAGCTCCAGCTCCCACTCGGTGCCCTGCCCCGGCGCGGTCGTGACCCGGGCGGTCCCGCCCAGCTCCTCCACCCGGCCGTGGATCGACCCGGCCACCCCCAGCCGGCCCTCCGCGCGCGCCTCCTCGAGCCGGCCCTCGGCGATGCCCGGGCCCTCGTCGCGGACCGTCACCACCACCCGGTCGCCGAGCTCCTCGACCAGCACCCAGGCCGGCGCGTCCGTCGCGACGTGGGTGCGGACGTTGTCCAGGCAGGCGCGTACGACGGCCGCCAGCTCGTCGACCGCGCCGGCGGAGAGGAGCACCGCGTGCGCCGGAGCGGAGACCGTCACGGTGCGCGACTGCAGCCGGTTCAGCGCCTCCACGAGGTCGGCCCGCCCGGAGGCGGTGGCCGCCGTCGTGGCGTTGCCCTGCACGAGGGCGCGCAGCGCGGACTCCTGCTCCCCGGCCAGCCGCCCGAGCTCGGCGGCCTCCCCCCGAGCTCGGTGCCGCGCCGCTGGACCAGGGTGAGCACCTGCAGCACGCCGTCGTGCACGGCGCGCGCCAGCCGGGCGCGCTCGGCCATCGCGGCCGCGATCCGCTCGGCCTCCGCGCGCGCCTCGGTGGCCTCCCCGATCAGCGAGGTGCTGTAGCCCACGACCCCGGCGGCGAGCAGGAGCAGGAAGATGTTGCCCCAGGTGGTGCCGGTGGGGTCGGTGCGCACCGACAGGTCGATCACCGACATCAGCACCGCGGCCGCGAGCCCGCCGGACCAGCCGCGGGCCACGGCCCAGGCGAGCACGGCGGCCATCACCCAGAAGGACGGCATCGTCGAGGCGTGCCGCTCGAGCATCGCCTCGGACTGTACGTAGGGCGTGGAGAGCAGGGTGGCCGCGGCGACGGCGAAGTCCGCGACGAGCAGCGGCAGCCCGCGGCGACGCGGGGCGTCGTACGCCCAGGAGGCGAAGCCGGTCCAGCCGACGATGACGCCGACCACGACCCAGCCGGCGACCGGGTGCTCGAACTCCCGCCAGCGCGCGGCGTTGAGGGCCACCGCGTAGACCGCGACCAGCACCCGGAGCACCGCGAGCGCCCGGAACAGGGTGGTGTGCACCTGCTCGGCGACCGGGTCCAGCAGCCCGGTCCGCGCCCGTCGCGCCATCCTCAGGAGGCTTTGAGCCCGGTCGTCCCGGAGTCGGCCCCGGGCACGTCGGTGCCGTCGCCGGCCGGCTTCCTCGACTCCTTGTCGAGGGCCTTGGCGCGGGTGGCGTACATGTCGACGTACTCCTGGCCGGAGAGCCGCATGATCTCGTACATGATCTCGTCGGTGATCGACCGCAGGATGAACCGGTCGTTCTCCAGACCCTCGTAGCGCGAGAAGTCCAGCGGCTTGCCGAAGCGCACGATCGGCCGCGTCACGGCGCCGAACTTCTTGCCGGGCGGGGCCACCACGTCGGTGCCCACGACGGCGATCGGGATGACCGGGACCTTGGTCTCCAGCGCCAGCCGGGCCACGCCGGTCTTGCCGCGGTAGAGCCGGCCGTCGTGGGACCGGGTGCCCTCCGGGTAGATGCCGAACAGGCCGCCCTCGCCGAGGATCCGGGTGGCCGCCGACAGCGCGCCCTCCGCGGCGGTGGCGCCGGACCGGTCGATGGGCACCTGGCCGGCGCCGGAGAAGAACTTCTTCTGGAACCAGCCCTTGATGCCCGGGGAGGTGAAGTACTCCGCCTTGGCGACGAACGTGACCCGCCGCGGCAGGGTCAGCGGCATGAACATCCAGTCGACGTAGGACAGGTGGTTGCTCGCCAGGATCGCCGGGCCCTCGGTCGGGACGTTCTCGGCACCCTCGGTCTGCGGGCGGAAGACCAGCTTCAGCAGAGGGCCGAGGAGCACCCACTTGAGCAACCAGTAGAACAACGCCGGACCTCCTCCGTGCTCGTCCTGGGACCCGTCACCCGTCGTGCCGGTCCAACCGTGCGAAACCCTAGCCCCGCTACCGCCCGCGTGACACGATGCGTACGTCGGTCGGACCGGTCGAGACACGTCTCGGTCCCGCGCTCATTCAACACCACGCAGGCGCCCGCCGCGCACCTCCGAGGAGCTGTTCGTGTCCATTGCCACCACCGCGGAGCCGTACTCCGCCGACGCCACCCCGAACGCGTACGACGGCCAGCGGGTCGGCGTGCTGCTGATCCAGGGGTTCACCGGCTCACCGGCCTCGATGGTGCCCTGGGGCCGGGCCCTCGCGGCCACCGGCCTCGGGGTCTCCGTGCCCCGGCTCCCCGGGCACGGCACCACCTGGCAGGAGCTCAACCGGACGCGCTGGGCCGACTGGTACGGCGAGGTCGACCGGTCCTTCGAGAAGCTCCGCGCCAACTGCGACCAGGTCGTCGTGGGCGGGCTGTCGATGGGCGGCGCCCTGGCCCTGCGGCTGGCCGCCGACCGCGGCCGCGAGGTCGCCGGGGTCGTGCTGGTGAACCCGGCGGTGAGCACCGAGCGCAAGGACGTGCTGGCGCTGCCGGTGCTCAAGCACGTGGTCCCCGCGTTCCCCGGCATCACCAACGACATCAAGAAGCCCGGCGTCGAGGAGTTCGGCTACACCAGGACCCCGCTGCGGGCTGCGCACTCGATGATGACCGGCTGGAAGGCGCTGCGCGACGACCTCCCGAAGGTCACCCAGCCGCTGCTGATGTTCCTGTCGACCGAGGACCACGTGGCCGACGCCTCCTCCGCGCGGGTGATCCGGGCGGCCGTCTCGTCTCGCGATCTGGTCGAGCACATGCTGGAGAACAGCTACCACGTGGCTACGCTCGACAACGACGCCCCGATCATCTTCGAGGAGTCAGCCCAGTTCATCCGACGAGTGACCGGACCATGACCTCAGCCGACGACAGCCGTGACGAGCCCACACCGGGCACGCCGGACGGGAAAGACCTCCCGCTCGACGAGGACGCCGCCTGGCGCGCCATCGTCGAGAACTACGGGGCACGTCCCGAGCTCGGCCCGTCGGCGGATCCCGAGCCGCCGGTCGCCCCGCCGCCCGCCGCTCCCCCGGCCCGGTCCTCGCTGTTCGACCGCGCCTACCTGGACGCGCTGGCCGCCGAGCCCGACCGGACCGAGGCCTCCTGGTCCGACGAGGGCCACTTCGTCCCCCCCGGAGCCGCCCCCGGTGCCCGGCACCACGCCGGCCCGCCGGCTCGCCTGGATCGGCCTGTTCGGGGCCCCGGCCCTGATGCTGCTGGCCGTGGTCACCCGGCTGACCTTCCCGAGCTGGCTCTCGATGGGCCTGGTCGTCGCCTTCGTCGGCGGCTTCGTGTTCCTGGTCGCCACCATGGACCGGCCCGGCGACGACGGCTGGGGCGGGGACGACGGCGCCGTCCTCTGACCCTGCCCGTCGACCCACCCGGCTGGTCGGGCTCGTCGAGACCACTCTTAGGCTGGCCGCGCCCACCCACCGGTCGCGCACCGCCGAGACCACCCCGACCCCGTAGGAGTCCCCGTGCACGTGAGCGAGACCGTCGAGATCTCCGGTCACCTGATCGACACCGGCATCCTGTCGCGGGTGCTCGACGACATCCGTGAGTACAACGGCGACTGGGTGATCGACAAGTTCGACGTCGGCCACGAGGCCGCCGACCTCTCGAGCGCGCGCATCACGATCTCCTCCGAGGACGACGAGGACCTGCAGCGCCTGCTGATGCGGCTGCAGACCCGCGGCGTGAACCAGGTGGACCCCGGCCAGGCCGAGACGGCCCCCTGCGAGCAGGACGGCGTCTTCCCGGACCACTTCTACTCCACGACCAACCTCGCCACCCGGGTGCGCCTCGAGGGTCACTGGGTGCCGGTCCAGAACCCCGAGATGGACTGCGGCCTGATCGCCGAGGGCAGCGGCCAGGACCTGCGCGTGTTCACGCTGCCGATGGCCGACGTCAACGCCGGCATGCAGGTCGTCGTGGGTGCCTCCGGCATCCGCGTCGACGTCCCCGCGCTCACCCGCGCCGAGGGCTCGTTCGGGTTCATGGAGTCCGACGTCTCCAGCGAGAAGCCCCAGGCCGTGCTGGTGCGCCAGGTCGCCGACGGCATGCGGGCCGCCAAGGCCGACGGCCAGAAGGTGCTGTGGGTCGGCGGGCCCGGCGTCGTACACACGGGGGGCGGCGCCGGCGATGGTCGCGCTGGTCGACGCGGGCTTCGTCGACGTGCTCTTCGCCGGCAACGCGCTGGCCACCCACGACATCGAGTCCTCGCTGTTCGGCACCTCGCTGGGTGTCGACCTGGCCCAGGGCCGTGGCGTCGAGCACGGGCACGAGCACCACATCCGCGCGCTGAACACCATCCGCAAGGCCGGCTCGATCCGGCAGGCGGTCGACTCCGGCGTGCTGACCGGCGGCATCATGCACGCGCTGGTCACGCACGACAAGGAGTACGTCCTGGTCGGCTCGGTGCGCGACGACGGCCCGCTCCCGGACGTCTACACCGACGTGATCGACGGGCAGCGGGCGATGCGTGCCAAGCTCACCGACGTCGGGTTCTGCCTGATGGTCGCGACCATGCTGCACTCGGTGGCCACCGGCAACATCCTGCCGGCGTCCATCCCGCTGGTGTGCGTCGACATCAACCCGGCCACCGTCACCAAGCTCGCCGACCGGGGCTCCTCGCAGGCGCGCGGCATCGTCACCGACGTCGGGCTGTTCCTCGAGCAGCTCGCCAGCGAGCTCGTCGAGGGCTACCGGACGAACCGGGGCTGACCCGCGGCTACTTGATCAGCCGGACCGGGTCGCCGTCGATGCTGGACTCCCACGAAGTGGTGTCCTGGGCACTCGAGGTGCCGGTCAGGTCGTAGTTGAGCTTGACCCAGCACCCGGTGGGGAGCGAGTCGTAGCAGGTGTACGTGTTCGGGATCTGGATGTAGACGTTCTGCCACTTCCCCCCGAAGGTCCCGTCGACCGGGATCTGACAGTCGGCGTCGGTCGTGTTGACCTTGCCGACCATCAAGCAGTTGGTGAAGGTGATACCGGACTCCGAGGGCGCGATGAACTTCAAGGTGCCGGTCCCGCCGCTGATGTCTCCGATGTCGAAGAGGCTGACGGCGAGGGTCTGCCCCTTCGCGGCGGAGGGCACCCGGGTCAAGAAGAAGCGGCTGGAGCCGCCCTGGACGTTGGCGTAGACCGCCATCTTGTTGAAGGCAGCGATGGAGAGGGAATCCTTGCCGGTGGTCGACGAGGAGGAGTAGCCACGCAGGCCGAAACGGTTGTGGCCGTTGCCGTTGTCGTTTCCGACCCCGTTGGTCTTCACCTGGATGGCCAGCTTGCTGTCCTTCGGCAGGCTTCCCAGGGTGCAGAGCGGCACCCACCTGCGGAAGTTGGCCGCGACGTAGCTGTCGTAGGTGGTGCTGTTCCCCTTGTTGAGCGCCTTCGACAGGTCGCCGTCGTACCCCTTGTAGGGCTTGGCCCCGGGGCACTGCGTGGGGGTCATCTCCGGCCACGTGGTCGGACGCGTGGGGTCGTCGGCGGCCCCCATCAGCCGAACGGTGAAGTCGGTCGACACCTGGTTCGTGTAGCCGGTGCCGGACCCGAAGTCGTTGTCGCCGGTGCAGTAGGGACCGTCGCCTTCCTTGTAGCGAGTGCTGGCGTTGGCCACGTCCGTGCTGGTCAGGGCCTTGGCCAACGCCAGGTTGTTCGACGTGCAGTGGTCGCCCACCGCGATGAGCGCCGGGTCGAAGACCTCGAGGTTGACGTTGTTCAGGGCAGCGGTGGTGTTCACCGTGTAGAGGTACCCGTCCGGGTCGTAGTCGGTGTTGGGCCCGGAGCTGCTCGTGCAACCGTCCACCCCGGAGGCGCACACGTTGTCCTGGAAGGCGTCGCCGCTGACCTTGGTCGCCTTGAGACTGCCGACGTTTGCCCAGAAGTCGCCCGCGTCGGAGCAGTTGCCACTCCTGGCGTTACCGGACGACAAGGCAGTGTCGGGATCGCTGCCGAACTCGTTACAGGGACTGCCCATCGACAGTCCACCTGCGTAGTCCGCGGTCGCACTGCGTCCCACGGTCGTACTCGGCGAGCCGATGGCGCTTCCGAAGTTGTTGGTGACGGTGCTGTTGATGGTGACCTGCAGGTGGCTGGGCTTGTCACCGGGTGCGACGACGACCGTCACGGTGCTGGACGCGTCGTCATAGCCGTTCCTCTTCGCCTCCGCGAGTGCGGCCGTCTTGGCGGTCGCGAAGTCCGCAGGCATCCAGACCACGCCGGCGAGTGCGGCCGCGTCCGCCGCACGCTGCACGCGCTCCGCCTCCACGTACCAGCGGGCGGTGTCCACCGCGAACGCTGCACAGCCGAGGAACACGATGGGCAGCAGGAGCGCCACCATGACCGCCGCGTACCCCGCCTGGCTGGCGCGCGCGCGAAGCCGACGGGCGACCAGTCGGGCCAGCGCGGCCTTCATGCGTGCTTCCCGGGTCCGCACGAGGTCGCGGTCAACGGCTCGAACTTCATGACTGTCCTGTCCCCGATCACCATGGACGAACCGAACAGACCCGTGAGGAAGCCATGCGTGGCGTTGATATAGACCCCGGTCGACTCCGCTCCGGAGACGCAGGCGTTCACGGTCTTGGAGTCCCAGGCCCCGCTGTCGTACTTGAACTTGTCGGAGGCCTTGACCCACTTGAAGACGACGCAGCTCCCGACCGTGACGCACGAGGTCGCGGGTGGAGTGCTTCCCCAGCTTGTCATCGTGCCTGGATATCCGCTCGCGTTGGACTTGTAGATCAACATGTAGTTGATCTGGTCCTTGTTCAAGGCGGATCCCTGGTTCTGGACCGCATTCGCGGCCAGCTTGGCGAACTCGGGGGCGCGGGTGTCCGCGCACGCCGTTCCGGTCTCGCCGGGATCGCAGATTTGGACGCCTGCTCCCGCGTTGGCGGACGCGATCCGCGTGCCGCTGCGCGTGGCCGAGGTCACCGAGACGTAGTCGCGCAGGACGAAGGAGAACTCGATGATGCCGAAGATCAACGGGATCAGGATGAAGGTGGTGACGAGCGCAGCCTCGACAGCCACGGCACCACGCTGACCCCGACGACGGGCGCGGATCCGGGCGCGCAGGCTCAGCACAGACTTCATCACGTTCCTCCCACGACGAGGGTAGGGCGGCGGGAGTCCGGTTCGCGGTGCTTTGGGAAAAGTGACGAGCCGCACCGACGGTCGACCGGCCATGTCCCTCGGCACGGCCGTCGGTGGTTCAGACCAGGGCGATCCGCGCCAGCACCGGCCGGTGGTCGCTGGCGGCCGCCAGCAGCGCAGCGTCCACACCCGGATCGCCGTGCTTCAGGACCTCGACGTCGCCGCGGACCAACAGCGCGTCGATGCGCCGTTCGGGCCGCTCGGCGGGGAACGTCCGCCACTGCGACGAGCCGTGGTCGACGTACCCGGCGCGCTCGAGCAGCCTCCAGCACGGACCGTCGGGCCCCTCGTTCAGGTCGCCGGCGACCACGACCGGTCCGCGCAGCCGCGCGGCCAGCTCGACCACCCGGGCCACCTCGACCAGGCGACGGTCGGCGTCGAGGCTCAGGTGGCACGAGACGACGCCGACCAGCCGGCCCTGCACCCGGAGCTGGGCCGCCACGACGCCGCGGCGGGGCGCGCCGAACGGCTGGCGGAGGCGTTCGGCGTGGACCGACACCACGCCGACCCCGGGCGCGACGGCCACCAGGTTGGACCCGGCGGGGCGGCCGCCCGCGACGTACCGGAGGCCGCAGCCCTCGGCGAGCCGGCGACTCCGGCGGCGCCACAGCAGGGGCGTCTTCGGGCACTCGTTCACCAGCAGCACGTCGGGTACGGCGGCCCGGACCACGTCGAGCACCGGTTGTCCGCGGCGGCCGCCTTGCAGGATGTTGTAGGTCATCACCCGCAGCTCGGTCCTCACCGGGCGTCGGGCGCTTCGAGGTAGACCCAGTCCCGGTCCCGGGCGACCGCCCGCCAGCCGAGACGTTCCTGCAGCGCCGTCGAGGCCGGAGACCCGCTCCCGAGGATGCCCGCGCGGGCCCCGCTGTCCCGGACGAACGCCTGCCAGCCGGGCTCAGCCCGGGTGAACCCGAAGTAGCGACGCAGGTAGTCGACCGGGTAGGCGTCGAGCATGCCGTCGACGACCGGGTGCACGGCGGGCACCGCCCACTCGACCCACGCACCGGTGCCGTTGTCGACGAGCAGGGTGCTGCCCGCGGGCAGGGCTTCGAGCCGGGGCTGGAACCGGGTGGGGACCCCCTCGGCCGTCGCCGCAGCGCCGGGCACCGCCAGCGCGAGCACCAGGAGGTAGCCCAGGGCAGCCGCGCCCACCACCCAGCGCTCGCTGGTCCGGGTCCCGGTCCGCCCCGGCCCGGCGCCCGTGATCGACCTTTCGAGCGCCTGGGCGAGCAGCGGGGCGACCACGATCGCGCCGAGCGACACCGTCCGGGTCACGAGCAGGATCCAGGCCGCGGCCAGGAGCAGCAGCAGCAGGTGCGTCCACGACGTCCCGCCGCGGCGGGCCCACAGCACCGCGAGCCAGGCCACCATCGCGGCGGCGACCAGGGCCGGGACCGTCCGGAAGCTGGTCGGGCCCCACTCGGCGATCAGCGAGGTCCGGGCGGAGACGGCGAGCTGCGCGGCCAGTAGGCGGGGCCCGACCGGGGTCAGTGCCGTGGCCGCCAGGGAGAGCAACGGGACGGCGAACGCGAGCACGGCGCGACGGCCGCCGACCCGCCGGTCCAGGAGCAGGCCGACGCAGCACACCAGGCCGAGCAGCACCCCGGCCGACCACAGCCCGTGGGCGGTGGCCCACACCCAGGTGAGCGGCACCAGCCACCACCGGAGCCGCCCGTCGTCCCAGGTCCGCAGCCAGGCGTGCACCGTCACCGCGACCAGGATCAGGCTCAGGACCTGCGGCCGGGCCGAGAGCGCCGGCGCGGCCGCGAAGACCAGCAACGCGGTCACGACCGTCGCCGGCAGCGCGCCGGACCGCGCGCGGCAGACGCCGTACGCCGTGAGCACGAGGAGCAGGTAGAACGCGCCGAAGAGCCACGCCACCCCGGGCAGCCCGAACCAGTGCTCGACCAGGCTGGCCAGCACCTCCGTGGACCACTGGGTCGGCACCCACTGGCTCGTCGCGAAAGGCGTCAGCGCGCCCGGGTGCGCCAGGGACCAGTCGCCGCGGAAGTGGTCGCCGAGGGTCAGGTGGAACCAGGTGTCCTGGTTGGTCAGAGTCAGCGCGGAGTACTTCAGGACCACCGCCAGCAGCAGCACCAGGAGGACGAACGGTGCCGTCTCGATCACCCGTCCGGGCCGGGCCGGCACCAGGGCGGCGCCCGCGGTCGTGTCGGCGCCCGTCGTCGCGCCCACCTCCGTCGTCACCGGCCAAGTATCGCCGTCCGCACCTTCCGGCACGCCTCAACCGTCGAACTGGCGCGTCTCCGGGACCTTCGGACAGGAGGCTTCGCGGCGGCGGGGCCGATGCCGGCGGCTCCGGGTGTGAGCTGCCTGTCCGACGGCCCGCACCCGGGACCCACCACTCTGGCGGCCCCCGTCCGGGATCAGGGCCGTCGCGCCAGGTCGGCCGCACCGATCATGCCGGCCTTGTTGCCGAGCAACGCCGCCCGCACCTCGAGCTCGGGGCGGTAGTGCCGACCGGTCAGGTTGGCCGCGAAGTGCGCACGGACCGGGTCCAGCAACAGGTCACCGGCCTCGGAGACCCCACCGCCGATGACGACCACGGCCGGGTCGAGGACCGCGGTCAGGCTGGCGATGCCCTCGCCGAGCCACTTGCCGAGCGAGGCGAGCTGCTCGCGGGCGAAGGTGTCGCCCTCGCGGGCCGCCTCGGTGATCAGCGGTCCGCTGATGTCGTCGACGACCCCGCCTGCCCGGTCGAGCAGGCTCCGGGCGATCAACGAGCCCTGCCGCGCCTGCTCCTTGGTGTCGCGGACCAGGGCGGTGCCGCTGGCGTACTGCTCCCAGCAGCCGCGGTTGCCGCAGCCGCAGATCCGGCCGTCCGGTACGACGCGCATGTGCCCGATCTCGGCGGCCACGCCGAACGCGCCGCGGTGCAGGCTGCCGTTGAGCACGATGCCGCCGCCGACCCCGGTCCCGACGGTCACCAGCAGGGTGTCCTGGACGTCCTCGCCGGCGCCGAAGGTGAACTCGCCCCACGCCGCGGCGTTGGCGTCGTTCTCGATCACGACCGGCAGGTCGATGCGCTTCTCCAGGTCCGCGCGCAGCGGCTCGTCGCGCCAGGCGAGGTTCGGCGCGAACAGCACCGTGGAGCGCCTCGAGTCGACGAAGCCGGCCGCGCCGACCCCGACCGCGACGACCTCGTGCTCGGAGCGCAGCTCGGCGACCAGCTCCTCGATGGCGTGCTCGATGGCGTCCGTGTCGGTGGCCGGCGACTCACGCCGGGCCGTGGCGAGGATGTGACCCTGCTCGTCGACGACGCCACCGGCGATCTTGGTGCCGCCCACGTCGATCCCGACCGTCAGTCCCATCAGTCGTCCTCCCACTCGTCGTCGTCGCTGAGGTCGATCTTCTCCACCGGGCCGTCCGGGCGGCGCGCCCCGGGGTCGGGCACCGGCGTGGCCATCATGCCTGCCGCGGCCTGCATCAACGACGTCATCGCCGTGGACAGGTGCGCCTTGACCTCCGGGCTGGTGTCCCGCACGGCGGAGATCACCCGGCACACGGGGCAGTAGGTGCACGCTCCTTCGCCCGTCGCGACGTGCTCGTTGACCCGGTGCGCCGCGGACGCCGCACCCTCCGCGGCCGAGGCCGCGGCCCCGGCGTAGTCGCTGCCGCTGTCCTTGGCCCAGCCCTGCAGCGCGTGCAGCAGCTTGACCGCCTCCTCGGTGACCGACCCGACCGGCTCGTCGGCCCCGGTCACGGCGCCGGCTCCCCGTCGGGACGGAACCGGACCCGCAGGGCACCGTCCTCGATGCATGCGCCCGCGATCGAGTGCCGGGCGAGCGCTGCGGGCAGCGCGATCAGCCGGCGGTAGGAACCCACGGTCACCACGAGCTCGTCTCCATGTCGTGCCAGGTCGATGTCGGACTTGGCGACAAACGGTAGTGCGATCCGCAGCGTCGTACCCGAGCGGGTTCGGGTGATGGTCATCGGCCCGTCGCCCTTCGGCGCCGCGAGCGGGTCGTCCCCGGCGTACGCCGCCTCGGCGAAGCCGGCCAGCGCGTCCACCCCGACCGGCTCGGAGGGCTGGTACGACGACCGCCAGACCGGCAGGCCGGTGAACGACTGCTCCACCTCGGCCAGCACCGCCGCCTGGGCCTCGACCCAGGTGCGCCGCCACTCGTCGGCGCCGCCGTCCGGGAACACCCGGTTGGCGACCACCCCGTCCACCCGGTAGCCGAACAGCGAGAGCGTGGTCAGGGAGCGCCGGGCCTCGGCGACCACGACGGCCTCGGGGGTGAGCACCAGCCGCACGCTGGCGTCCTCGCCGGTGAGCAGCGCCCGCACCTCCTCGAGGTCACGGTGCAGCCGCTCCACCGCCTCGAGGACGGCGTCCTGCGGCATCGGCACGCCGGCCGCCCGCGCCAGCACCGGGCGCAGCGCCTTCACGAGACGCCGGTCGGCGGGGAGGACCCGGTCCAGGTACCACCCCAGCGCCTCGGGCAGCGCCAGCAGCCGCAGCGTCTCGGCGGTCGGCGCGCAGTCGACGACCACCACGTCCCACTCGCCCGAGAGCACCTGGGTGCGCAGCTCGAGCAGGGCCAGCACCTCCTCGGCGCCCGGGACCACGGTCAGCTCCTCGGCGGCGATCGGGTCGACCCCGACCGCGTCGAGGACCGAGAGCAGGTAGCCCTGGATCTCCGCCCAGGACCGCTCGAAGCGCTGCTGGGCGTCGACCTGCTGCACGAACAGGCGGTCGGCGACCCGGGTGGGCTCGGGGCCGATCGGGACCCCGAAGGCGTCGGCCAGCGAGTGCGCCGCGTCGGTGGAGAGCACCAGCGTCCGCAGGCCGGAGCGGGCGGCGACCGTCGCGGTCCCGGCCGCCGCGGTCGTCTTGCCGACCCCGCCCTTGCCGGTGAACAGGATGATCCGCACGGGCGGCGTCGTCAGCCCAGCGACTCGACGCGCTTCTTGAGACCCTTCAGCGCGGTGTCGATGATGACCTTCTCGGCCTTGCGCTTGAGCATCCCGATCATCGGGATCGAGATGTCGACGGCGAGCCGGTAGGTGACCTCGGTGGTGCCGTCGCCGCGGTCGTCGAGCAGGTAGGCCCCGTCCATCGCCTTGAGCATCTTGCCCTCGACCAGCTTCCAGGAGACCTCGTCGTCCGCGTGCCAGTCGTAGGCAAGGGTGTAGGCGTCCTTGATCGGGCTGGCGTCGAGCTCGAAGTACACCTGCCCGGGGCGGTCCCCCGCGGCCCCGACCGGCTCGGCCTTCTTCACGCCCTGGGCCCACACCGGGTAGGCACCGAAGTCGGCGATCACCGCCATGACCGAGGCGGCGTCGGCGGCGATGACGATGCTCGACGTGGTCTGCTCAGCCATCAGGTTCCTCACTCGTCCGGGCGGTCAGCTCGCAGGGCGAGGGTAGCCGATGCCGTGTCCCGCCCGACCACGCGTCACGGTAGCGTCGGGGAGCATCGGCTCGGGACACGAGACAGGAGGCGGTTCGTTGCGTGAGTACGCGTCACCGGCACTGACCGACGTGCCGCCCCGCGGCACCCTCACCGACGACGTCGTCCGCAACGCGGCCGAGCATCCGGACACGGTCGCCTTCTCGCGCCGGGCCGGGGACCGGTGGGTCGACGTCACCGCCGCGGAGTTCCTCGCCCAGGTCACGGCCGTCGCGAAGGGCCTGGTCGCCTCCGGCGTCGACCCCGGCGACCGGGTCGGCCTGCTGTCGCGCACCCGCTACGAGTGGACGCTGCTCGACTACGCGATCTGGTTCGCGGGCGCGGTCTCGGTGCCGGTCTACGAGACCTCCTCCGCGGACCAGGTCGCCCGGATCCTGACCCACTCGGGCGCCCGCGCCGTCGTGGTGGAGAACGCCGCGCACGCCGCCCGGGTCCGGGTGGGTGGCGGCCGCCGGCAGGTCTGGGTCCTCGACGACGGCGCCGTCGAGGCGCTGACCGCTGCCGGGGAGACCGTGGGCGACGACGAGATCGACGTACGGCGCGAGCGGATGTCCGGCGACAGCCTGGCCACGATCATCTACACGTCGGGCACCACCGGGGCGCCCAAGGGCTGCATGCTCACGCACGGCAACTTCCTGCACGAGCTCGGCGCCGCCGTCGAGGAGCTCGACGAGCTGTTCGCCGGCGAGGACGCCAGCACGCTGCTGTTCCTGCCGCTCGCCCACGTGTTCGCCCGGGCCATCCAGGTCGGCGCCGTACGCCGCCGGGTGCGCCTGGGCTACTCCCCCGACATCCGCACGCTCAGCGCCGACCTCGCCTCGTTCCGCCCCACGTTCCTGCTCGCCGTCCCCCGCGTCTTCGAGAAGATCTTCAACGCGGCCAGCCAGAAGGCCGCCGGCGACGGGCACGGCAAGATGTTCGACAAGGCCGCCGACACCGCCATCGCCTGGAGCCGGGCGCTCGAGGACGGCCGCCCGGGACGCTTCCTGCGCGCCCGGCACGGGCTGGCCGACCGGCTGGTCTACGCCCAGCTCCGGGCCGCGCTCGGCGGCCGGTGCCGCTACGCGGTCTCCGGCGGCGCCCCGCTCGGCGAGCGGCTCGGCCACTTCTACCGGGGCATCGGGGTCACCGTCCTGGAGGGCTACGGGCTGACCGAGACGACCGCGGCGGTGACCGTGAACACCCCGGACGCGCTCAAGATCGGCACGGTCGGCCGCCCCCTGGGCGGCACGACGGTCCGGGTCGCCGAGGACGGCGAGCTCCAGGTGCGGGGCGGCCAGGTGATGGCGGGCTACTGGGCCGACGAGGCGGCGACCGCCGAGGCCCTGGACGGCGGAGTGTGGCTGCGCACCGGCGACCTCGGCGAGATCGACGACGAGGGCTTCGTGCGGATCACCGGCCGCAAGAAGGAGATCCTGGTGACCGCCGGCGGCAAGAACGTCGCCCCCGCGGGCCTCGAGGACCACATCCGGGCGCACCCGCTGGTGAGCCAGTGCCTGGTGGTCGGGGACGGGCGGCCCTTCGTCGCGGCCCTGGTCACCCTGGACCCCGACGCGCTCGCGCCCTGGGCCGAGGCGCACCGCAAGCACGGCGGGCCGGCCGACCTGGCCGACGACGCCGACCTGCGGGCCGAGATCCAGTCCGCCGTGGACGACGCCAACCGGTCGGTGTCCCAGGCCGAGTCGATCCGCCGGTTCGTGGTGGTCCCCGGCGACTGGACCGAGGAGGCGGGCCAGCTGACGCCCAGCCTCAAGCTGCGTCGCGCGGTCGTGATGAGCGAGCTGCGCCGCGAGGTCGACGCGCTCTACGAGTGAGCCGTCGGGACCCGGGTGGGCGACGTGTCCGACGATCGGCCGACAGGTGTGGACCATCCGGACTATTTCCCCCATTCCCGAGACGCCGGTGTCTTAGGTGTACAACCCTTTACTCGGGCCGGATTTCAGCCCACCGGGAGAACGACCGATACACCCTGCGGGGTGAGGGCTGCGACTCCCGGAGCCACTGGAGCACTCGAGGAAGATCCGCATGGGACGCAGGACAGTTCTCTTGATCGTGGCGGCGCTCATCGCGGCGCTCGGCACCGGCATGGTGTTCCTCTACGTCAGAGGCGCCGACAACCGCGCCGTGGCGGGTCAGGCTCCGGTCCAGGTGCTCAAGGCGGTGGCCCAGATCGAGCCGGGCGAGACCATGGCCGCCGCGCAGGCCGCCGGAAAGATCCAGCTGGGCAAGGTCCCCCGCTCCCAGGTCCTGGTCGGGGCGGTGAACAGCGTGACCGGCCTGGAGAACAGCGTGGCGCTGTCCACGATCTACCCCAACGAGCAGATCGTCACCGCCAAGTTCGGAGCCGCGGGCGACCAGGACACGCTCACCATCCCGGACGGCAACATCGCGATCTCCGTGAACCTCACCGACACCGGTCGGGTCGCGGGCTTCGTCAACCCGGGTGCCAGCGTCGCCGTCTTCGTCAACACGGCTTCCGACGACTCTTCCGGCGCCGGGGCCACCACCCGCCTGCTGCTCCCCAAGGTCCAGGTCATCGCCGTCGGCGACACCACCGTGGTGAACACCACGACCACCGACCCGGCCGGCGCGCAGACCACCGAGCAGCTGCCCAAGACGCTGTTCACGCTGTCGGTCCCGCAGACCGACGCGGAACGGATCATGTACGCCGTGTCCCACGGCGAGCTCAGCTTCGGTCTGCTGAACGACAAGTCCAAGGTCAAGACCGGTCCGGGCGTCACCGCCAAGAATCTCTTCGGGTGAGGTGCCATGCCGATCATCGTTGAAAGCAGCCGTTCGAACTCCGACCTGTTCACCTCGGTCAGCGGGGCGGACGCCCAGGTCGTGGCCAGTCTCGAGGAGCTCAAGCGGCTCCTCGCGGACTCCCCGAACGAGTACGCCATCGTCCTGGGTCCCGCGGTGGACCTGGAGGCCGCGGCCGCCCTGGCCGACATGCTGCGGGTCACCCGTCCGACGATCAGCGTCATCCTGATCCGCCGGCGCGTGGACACCATCGTCCTCGCGGAGGCCCTGCGCTCGGGCATGCGCGAGGTCGTCGACGAGCGCGACCTCACCGGTCTCGGCGCGGCGATCCACCGCGCCCACCAGGTCTGGACCGCGCTCACCGGTGCACCGGCGGCCGCCGCCGGTGGCGACCGCGGCACCCTGATCACGGTGTTCTCCCCCAAGGGCGGGGTCGGCAAGACCACCCTGGCGGTGAACCTCGCGCTGGCCCTCTCCGCCCGCGGCGCCCACCGGGTCTGCCTGGTCGACCTGGACCTGGCGTTCGGCGACATCGCGATCACCCTCCAGCTGTTCCCGGCCCGCACGATGGCCGACGTGGTGCACCTCGAGAGCGGTCTCGACTTCGGCGTGTTGGAGCCCCTGCTCACGACGTACAACGAGAGCGTCAGCGCACTGGTCGCCCCGGTGCAGCCGGACGCGAAGGACACCATCCCGCCCCCCCTGATCGGCCGGGTGCTGAGCCTGCTCAAGGGGCACTTCGACTTCGTGGTCGTCGACACCTCCCCCCGCGTTCGACGAGTACGCCCTCCAGGCGTTCGACGAGACCGACGAGATGCTGCTGGTCACCACGCTCGACGTGCCGACCCTGAAGAACGTCAAGGTCGCGGTCGAGACGCTCGACCTGCTCAACTTCCCGCGCAGCCACCGCCACCTGATCCTCAACCGCGCCGACGACAAGGTCGGGCTGACCCCGGACAAGGTGGAGAGCACCCTCGGCATGACCATCGCCGCCGCGATCCCCACCTCCTCCCAGGTGGCGCACGCCACCAACTCGGGCGAGCCGATCGTGAGCGCCCAGCCCAAGCACGCGGTGAGCCAGGCGATCGTCGCCCTCGGCCAGCGGCTCGCCAGCAGCTCCGGCGTGCCGAGCGACGCGGTGAGCTCAGCGGTTCCCGCCCCCAAGCGGTCCTTCCTCCGCCGAAACAGCAGGTCGTCCTCGTGAGCACCCTCGCCGACCGGCTCGCCGCCGCGTCACGGGACCGCGCCACGCCGACCGCCCCGGCCCGCGACGCCATGGCCACCATGAACGAGCGCCGCGGCAAGGAGGAGACCAAGGCCGAGACCGACTTCTCCAACCTCAAGTCGCAGGTCCACAACACGCTGCTCCAGCAGCTCGGCCCGAAGCTGTACGACGCCGAGCTCACCCCGACCGAGCTCGAGCACATGGTCAAGGGCGCCCTGCAGGAGGCCATGCAGGCCGAGGACATCCTGCTCACCGCCGCCGAGCGGACCCGGATCTCCCAGGAGATCTCCGACGACATCCTCGGCTACGGCCCGATCGAGCCGTTCCTGCGCGACCCCGATCTGACCGAGGTCATGGTCAACGGTCCGAACAGCATCTACATCGAGCGCGGCGGCCGCCTGATCAAGGTCGACGGTCACTTCAGCGACGAGCAGCACCTGCGCCGCACCATCGACAAGATCGTGTCCCGCATCGGCCGTCGCGTCGACGAGTCCAGCCCGATGGTGGACGCCCGCCTGCCGGACGGCAGCCGGGTGAACGCCGTCATCCCGCCACTGGCCGTGGACGGGTCCCTGCTGACCATCCGCAAGTTCTCCGCCGACCCGTACACCAGCGCCGACCTGGTCGCCTTCGGCACCTACTCGCAGCGGACCGCCGACTTCCTGGCGGCCTGCGTCAAGGGCCGGCTGAACGTCGTGGTCTCCGGGAGCACCGGCTCGGGGAAGACCACCACCTTGAACGTGCTCTCCTCCTTCATCCCGCACGACGAGCGGATCGTCACGATCGAGGACGCCGCGGAGCTGCAGCTGCACCAGGACCACGTGCTGCGGCTCGAGTCCCGCCCGGCCAACATCGAGGGGAAGGGTGCCGTCGAGATCCGGGACCTGGTCAAGAACAGCCTGCGCATGCGTCCCGACCGGATCGTGGTCGGCGAGGTCCGCGACTCCTCCGCGCTCGACATGCTGCAGGCGATGAACACCGGTCACGACGGCTCGCTCTGCACGGTCCACTCGAACGGTCCGCGCGACACGCTGGCGCGCATCGAGACGATGGTGCTGATGGCCGGCATGGACCTGCCGATCCGGGCGATCCGCGAGCAGGTGGCCTCCGCCGTCGACCTGATCGTGCACCAGAGCCGGCTCAAGGACGGCTCGCGCCGGATCACCCACGTCACCGAGGTCGAGCGCATGGAGGGGGACGTGATCACGCTGCAGGACGTCTTCATCTACGACCACTCGGCCGGCTTCGACGAGAACGGCAAGACCCTCGGCCGGCTGCGGGCGACGGGGCTGCGCCCCAAGTTCATCGAGAAGCTGGCGCACGTCAACGTGCACGTCGACCCGATGCTGTTCGCGATGGACGGTGGCTGACCCGGTGACCACCGACCGCGGACGCGGGTTCCGGCGGCCGCTCCTCGCCCTCGCGGCGTGGGTGGTCGTCGGCGTCACGCTGTCCTCCTCCCCCGCCCTGGCCGCCGAGGGGACGATCGACCACGTCGAGACCCGCGGCGGCAAGGTCCAGGTCCTCTACTCGCTCCCCGGCTCCGGCGACTCCGCACCCGACCTCGGGACCGTCGGCCTGAGCCTCGACGACACGCCCCTCGTAGCCAAGGCCGAGCTGGCCACCGGCGCGGCCCAGGCGGTCCGGCGGACCACGGTCCTCGCCATCGACGTCAGCGACAGCATGAAGGGCGCCAAGTTCGCGGCGGCCAAGCAGGCGGCCCAGGTGTTCCTGGACACCGCACCCTCCGACCTGTACGTCGGGATCGTGACCTTCGCGGGCGGCGTGACCGTCGCCCAGGAGCCCACCCTGGACAGGTCCGCGGCCACCGCGGTCGTCGATGGTCTCCAGCTGTCCTACGGCACCCTGCTCTACCCCGGGATCCAGAAGGCCGTCTCCCTGGGAGGGAAGGCAGGCAGCCGCAGCATCATCGTGCTCTCGGACGGCCGGGACACCTCCGACGTGGCGCTGGCCTCGGTGACCGCGGGCATCAAGAAGGCCGGGGTCAAGGTCGACGTCGTGGCCCTCGCCCAGTCCTCGTCCGAGGAGGCGCTGCTCCAGCCGCTGTCCGACGCCGGCGAGGGCTCCGTCATCAGCGAGAGCAACCCGGCCGCTCTCGGCCAGGTGTTCGCCGGCGAGGCGGACCTCCTGGCCAAGCAGATCCTGATCACCGCACCCCTGCCGACGGACGGCACCCCCGAGGGCACCCTGGCGGTCTCGGTCGTCGCCGGCGGCGAGACCTACACCGACGAGGCGTTCGTCACGCTGCCCGCGCCCAAGACCACGGTCGCCTCCCCGACCGACCTGCACCCCGCCGACCCCGGGACCACGGTCTCCAGCACCGTGATGCTGGCCGGCCTCGGCGCGCTCGGCCTCGGCGCCCTCGTCCTGGTCCTCGCGGTCAGCGGCGCCACGACGTCCCGGCGCGAGTCCGTCGAGAGCCGCATCGACGTCTACACCCGCACCGGCAGCACCCGCCGCATCGGCAACCGGCCGGACGCCCCCCGCGCAGGGGATCTCCGCGCAGGCCGTCGGCATCGCGTCCAAGGCGCTGAAGAGCAACCGTGGTTTCGAGGTCAAGCTCGGCGACCGGCTGGACGCGGCGGGGATGTCCCTCAAGCCGGCCGAGTGGCTGCTCCTGCACGCGGGCGTCGCCTTCACGGTGACGGCCCTGACGCTGGCCCTGACCGGCGCGAACCTGGTCCTCAGCCTGGTCGGGCTGATCCTCGGGATCCTGGTGCCGTGGGTGTTCCTCGGCTCGAAGCGCTCCCGGCGGCTCAAGGCGTTCAACGCGCAGCTCGCGAGCTGCCTGCAGCTGATCGCCGGAAGCCTCCAGGCCGGCCTGTCGCTGGCCCAGGCCCTGGACACCGTGGTGCGGGAGGGCACCGAGCCGCTGTCCGGCGAGTTCCGGCGGGCGCTCGTCGAGACACGCCTGGGCGTGCCGATCGAGGACGCCCTGAGCTCCATCGGTGAGCGCATGGAAAGCGCGGACTTCTCCTGGACCGTGATGGCCATCCGCATCCAGCGCGAGGTGGGCGGCAACCTGGCCGAGCTGCTGCTGAACGTCGCGGCCACCCTGCGCGAGCGCGAGTACCTCCGTCGCCAGGTCAAGTCGCTGTCGGCCGAGGGCCGGTTCTCGGCGTACATCCTGCTGGGTCTTCCCGTGGTCGTGCTCATCTTCCTGATGGTCTCCAACCCGGTCTACGTGCAGCCGCTGATCAGCACGCCGATCGGATGGGTCCTGCTCGCGGGTATGACCATCTTGATGACGCTGGGTGCGTTCACTATGAAGAAGCTCGTCAAGGTGGAGGTCTGATGACGACGGTCGTGCTGATGCTCGGGATCACCGGCATCTTCGCCGGTATCTTCCTCTCCTTGACCGCTGTGGGTGTCTTCACGAACGAGGAGCGCGGCATCTCGAAGTCCCTGGTGGTGTTGGACGCCTTTTCCAACGCACCGTCCTCGATGCAGGAGGAGCTCGACCCGTCTTTCAACGACCGGGTGCTCAACCCCATGCTGTCCCGCTTCACCAGTCTCGGTAAGCGCCTCACTCCCCACGACTATGCCGAGCGGATCCAGCACAAGCTGGACGTGGCCGGCAATCCGGTCGGGTGGAACGTCGACCGCATCGTCTCGCTGAAAGTGATCGGGATCGGCGGCGGTGCCTTCGTAGGCATGCTGCTCGCCCTGCTCCTCGGTGCCGGGCCGGTGAAGATCCTCGGTGTGATCGTCGTGGGAGCCGTGCTGGGCTACTTCGGTCCGAACTACTACATCTACCAGAAGGGCTACGACCGCACGCAGCAGATGCAGCGGGACCTGCCCGACGCCCTCGACCTGCTCTCGATCTCGGTGGAGGCCGGCCTGGGGTTCGACGCCGCGCTGGCCCAGGTGGCCCGCAACACCACCGGGCCGCTGGCCCACGAGCTCGCCAGGGTGCTGCAGGAGATGCAAATCGGTCTCGGCCGGGCGAGCGCACTGCGAGCGCTCGGCGAGCGCAGCTCACTCGCGGACCTCCGTTCGTTCACGTCCGCGATGGTGCAGGCCGACGCGTTCGGCATCCCGATGTCCAAGGTCCTGCGGGTCCAGTCCGACGAGATCCGGCTCAAGCGCCGGCAGCGGGCCGAGGAGAAGGCGCAGCAGGTGCCGGTCAAGATGATGATCCCGCTGGTGCTCTTCATCCTTCCCACCCTGTTCATCGCGGTGCTGGGACCGGCCGTCATCGGCATGCTGGGCGCGTTCAGCTCCGGCGGAGCGATGAATTGAGCCAGCGCGAGCAGGTGGCCATCACCAGCCGCGTGTTCTGCCTGGCGGCGGTGCTCGGCCTCACCCTGATCGGTGGAAACTCCTCCCTGATCCAGACCGTCGTCACCGTGATCACGGTCGGCGCCCTGTCCGGCTACGTCTCCTACATGACCGGGCACACCAGCCTGGTGGTGCTGACCGCCGAGACCGTGATCGTGGGCCTGATCATGGGGCTGACGTTCCCGGACTCGGTCGTGCTGATGCCCTACCTGGTCGTCCTGCCCCTGCTCGCGGGACTGTTCAAGGGCTTCACCGGGGTCGCCGTCAACCTGATGGCACAGGCGGTCGCGGTGATCCTGATCCCGATCCTGACCCAGGGGTTCTCGGGCCTCGACACCCGCGCACTCGCGCTCGCGCCGTGGTTGCTCACCAACTTCGGCGGTGGGCTGCTCGGCGTGTGGGCGCGCAGCCTCGGACTCACCGCCGGCACGGACCCCGGCTCCGAGCAGTACGAGTCCGCACGGCAGCTGCTCACCCAGCTCCGTACCGTGGCCCGGCGACTCTCGGCAGGACTGGACAGCGAGGGCATGTCCGCCCAGCTGATGGCCACGATGCACGAGCACCTCGACGACAGCTTCGGTGCGGTGTTCATGAAGATGTCCGGCAACGTGCTGATCCCGCTCGGCTACCGCGGGATGGGGGCCCAGCAGGTGCTCACCCCGAACGACCCGTTGATCGACCAGTGCTGGGCCGAGATGGAGCCCGTCCAGGGAGTCGTGCCGTCCGGCAACCGCAACGCCCGGCACCGCCTCGTGCTGCCGCTCCGAGTGGGCAACCGGATGATCGGAGTCGCCGTCTCCTCGGGGGCCACCTCCCCCGAGCCCAGCGTGGTCACCGGCCTGATGGACGAGCTCGACGGACACAGCCTGCGCCTGGACACCGCCCTGGTCTTCGACGAGATCCGCACGATGGCGACCGCCGACGAGCGGCAGCGGCTGGCCCGGGAGATCCACGACGGCATCGCCCAGGAGGTCGCTTCCCTCGGCTACGTCGTCGACCACATGGCATCCACGACCAGGGACCCCGCCGTGGCGCAGGGTCTGCGGGAGCTCCGCGGCCAGCTGACCAGCGTTGTCGGCGACCTGCGGCTGTCGATCTTCGACCTGCGCAGCGACGTCTCGGCCACCAATGGCCTCGGGTCGGCGCTGTCGGACTACGTCCGGCAGGTCGGTGCGAAGTCCGACCTGACCGTGCACCTGACCCTCAACGAGGCGGCGACCCGGCTCTCCCCCATGGTCGAGGCGGAGCTGCTGCGCATCGCCCAGGAGGCGATCACCAACGCCCGCAAGCACGCGTCCGCGCGGAACCTGTGGGTGGACTGCTGGACCGATCCCCCGTTCGTCAGCCTCTCCGTGCGCGACGACGGCCAGGGGATGACGACCGGTCGCGATGACTCCTACGGCATCTCGATCATGCGCGAGCGCGCCCAGCGGATCGACGCCTCGCTCGAAGTCACCAGCGAGTCCGGCGACGATAGCCCCCGGGGGACGTCGGTTCAGGTTAAGATCCTGGACAAGAGCATCCTTTCTACCGAAGGCCACCAGTCCTATGACTGAAGTCAGCCGTGTGCTGTTGATCGACGACCACGACCTGATCCGCAACGGGCTGGCACGCGCCTTCGAGCGGCACGACGACTTCGAGGTCGCCGGGCAGGCAGGTTCGGTCGCGGAGGGCCTGCGCGAGTTCAAGTCGCTCAAGCCCGACGTGGTGATCACCGACGTGCGGCTGCCCGACGGGACCGGGCTGGACCTGGTGCGGGAGATTCGTGCGGCCGGGCACGAGACGGGGGTCGTGGTGCTGACGATGTACGCCGGTGACCAGCAGCTGTTCGCCGCGCTGGAGGCCGGTGCGTCCGCCTTCGTGGCGAAGGACGCCCCCCTCCGACGAGGTGGTGGCGGCCGCCCGGCACGCGATGGTGTCGCCGCGCTCGTTCACCGCCGCCGACCTCGCGGGCGCCATGCGCCGTCGGATGACGCCGGCCGGGCCGCAGCTGACCCAACGGGAGTCCGAGGTCCTGAGCCTGCTGGCCCGCGGCTTCAGCGTGTCGGCGATCGCCCGGTCGATCTTCGTCAGCGACTCGACCGCGAAGACGCACATCTCGAAGATCTACGAGAAGCTCGGCGCCTCCAACCGGGCCGACGCGATCATGAAGGCGGTCCGGTCCGGTCTCCTGGCCGACGACCTGCAGGCCTGAGCCACCGGTTCGAAGGTCCGTCGCAGTCATGTTCTCCCCCTCGACGCTCGCGGCAAGCCCGGCCGTTCGCCTGATCCCGACCTTCGCGCGGCGTGCCAGGTTCACGGTCCCGGTCGCATGCGGGCGGGCCACCCCCGGTGGCACATGTCGAGTCGCTGATCGCCATCGCGATCAGCGCGGGTGTGGGACGCTCTGCGGCAAGGTGTCGGACGGCTTCAGCGAGATCACGGCCAGCCCGAACCCAGGATCAGCGAAGGTCCGGAGTGGTCCTGCCGACACGACGGACACCACCGGGTTCTTCGCATGAAGGGTCGACCGATGATCGCAGGTCGCCAGCGTTCCACTCGCGGTGCGAGCTCGGTGGAGTACGCCCTGCTGGCCGCCCTGGTAGCAGTCGCCATCGTGGCGGCCGTGAGCCTCCTCGGCGGGAGCACGCGCGACCTGTTCCAGAACAGCTGTGCCAGCCTGGTCGCGCACTCGGGCGACACCTGCTGACCGAGCTCGTCAGGCCGGCTCCAGCGCTCCAGTACGCCGTCCCCGGACGACAGTCCCTTCGGGTGCGACTCGAAGTCTTGACTTGATAGTCCGATCGGGTCATTTCGTGTCATCCGGTTCGTCAGGGACATCGGACCGTTTGCCGGAGCCAAGGACGACGAGTCCTTGCGATCCTTGTTGTGTTGGCCCCACCCGCGGGGTCGTCGCCGACACACCACCTTGGGAGAATCACCATGATCGAAGCAGTCGAGTACCTCCGGATCCGCCTGGCCGGCCTGTGCAAGAGCGAGCGCGGCGCGTCTGCGGTCGAGTACGGCCTGCTCGTGTCCCTGATCGCGATCGCGATCATCGTCGCCGTGACCACCCTCGGCACCAAGCTGTCCACGGTGTTCACCAACACCAGCAACAGCCTCAAGACCTCCTGATCTCGTAGTCCGCAGGCCGCCACCCTCCCCCGAGCGTGGCGGCCTTCGGCATGTCAGAGGGCCAGCAGGTCCCCCAGGACACGTGAGGCACCCGCCCAGTCGGGCAGGCCGTCGGGGCGCACCCGCTCCCGCGGCGCGGACAGCAGCCGGACGAGTGCGGCGGCCACCTCCGCGACGCCGTGCACCACCTCGCCGCGCCCGAGCAGGGTCTCCGGTGCGCCCCCCGGAGTCCCCCACCACCACCGGCAGCCCGCACGCCTGCGCCTCCAGGAACACGATCCCCCCAGGCCTCGGGCTCCAGCCCCAGCAACCGGGTCCGGCACGGCATCGCGAACACGTCCCCCGCGTCCGTGTAGGCAGGTACGTCGCCCCAGGCCACCCCACCGGTGAGCACCACGGCGTCGCGCAGCCCCAGGGAGCCCGTCAGCCGCTCGAGGCGCTCCCGGTCCGGCCCGTCGCCGACGAGCAGCAGCCGGGCCGTCGGGTGCCGGTCGAGCACCGCCGGCCAGGCGCGGAGCAGGGTGTCCTGTCCCTTGCGGCGGACCAGCCGGCCGGTGCACACGACCACCGGCGCGTCGCCGAGGCCCAGCCGCCTCCGGACCTCCGCGCCCCCGCAGCCGGCGTGGAAGCGGTCCGGGTCGACGCCCGGCGAGAGCCGCACCATCCGTGCGGCAGCGCCGGGTGAGAGCGCCGGGGCGATCCGGTCGCGGCACCACTCGCTGACGTAGGTCAGCACGTCGACCGAGTCACCGACCCGTCTGAGCAGGGGCCGGGCGAGCGGCACCGTGGCCCACCACACCTCGTGGCCGTGGGTGAGCGCGACGATCCGCCGGGCCCCGGCGCGCCGCAGTGCCGGCGCGAGCAGCCCGAGCGGGGAGCTGGCCCCGAACACCACCCGGTCGCAGCCGTGCCGCCGCATCACCTCGACGACCCGGCGCGCGACGGGCCGCGTCGGCAGCAGCGTCGACGCGGGGTCCCGGTAGACCGGGAACGCGAGCCCGGCGTCGTACGCCTCGGCGCCCGGCATCGCGGCGGTGTAGACGACGACCTCCTCGGGCGGCATCCCCTGGCACAGCGCCAGCACGAACGACTCGATCCCGCCGCGACGGGTCGGGAAGTCGTTGGTGACGACCAGGACCCGGCTCACCCGCCGGCCTCGCGCAGGGACCGGGGCAGCCCCGCGCGCTGCAGCACGGTGGGGTGGCTCCCCCACCAGAGCTGGCTGAGCGCCGGGGGTGTCGTGTCGGCCAGCGAGGTGAGTGCCAGGCGGCGCTGCATCTGCACGAACGTGCGGTCGGCGTGGGTGACCTCGAGGGAGGTGCGGTCGGCACGCGCCTCGATGGCCCGGCTCACGGTGTTCTGCAGGGGGCTGACCGCGAAGGACCCGAGCCCCGCGAGCAGCAGCACCAGGGCCACCACGGCCGGGTCGCCCGCGCCGGAGACCCGGCCGCGCCGGCGCACCCGGCGGTCGTCGAGCACCAGGGCCAGCAGCGCCACCGCGCCGACGCTGCCCACTGAGGCCAGCAGCGTGCCGAGCAGCACGTCCTGGTGCTGGGCGTGACCGAGCTCGTGGGCGATCACCACGCGTGCCTCGGCCGGTGTCAGCCCGGACAGCAGGTTGTCGTAGACCACCACCCGGCGGGTGCTGCCCAGGCCGCTGACGTAGGCGTTCAGCGTCGTCGTACGACGCGAGGCGTCGGCGACCAGGACGTCGTCGACGTGCACGCCCTCCCGGTCCGCGAGCCGGAGGATCGAGCTCTTGAACGGGCCGGCCTGCATCGGGGTGAACCGGTTGAACACCGGCTCGACGACGACCGGGTAGAGGAACGAGCCGGCGAACCCCAGCACCAGCGCGGCCGCCCCCGCCCAGGCGAACCACCAGCGCGGGGAGCGCCGGGCCACCGCGACGAGCAGCAGCACGACCAGCGCGGTGGTCACCACCGACACCCCGAACGAGCGGAGCTGGTCCAGGGCCCAGCCGCCCCAGCCCTGCCGGCTGAGCCCGTAGCGCAGGTCGACCTCGTGCGAGGCGGCGGCGAACGGGACGGTGACGAGCCGTTGGGCGAGCAGCACCACGAGCACGCCGAGCGGCACGCCCAGCCACCAGCGGCGCGCCGACGTCACCCGCCGGACCAGCCCGGTCCCCCGGGCGGACAGCGCCAGCCAGGCCAGCACGGCCAGCGAGAGGAAGTACGCCGGCCAGCCGAACCCGCGCCGCAGCCAGGAGTACCGCTCCGCGCGGGCGATCTGCTCCGGGGTGAACAGCGTCGAGGCCCGGGCCGGGACCAGGTGGCCGCCGGGCACCCAGTCCCAGGGCACCAGCCACAGCGCGAGGACCGCCACCAGGGCGAACGACACCACCACGGTGAGCACCGCCGGGCGGCGAGCGAGCTCGGCTCGTCCGGGTGCGGTCACGGCACCCAGCCTGCCACGCTCAGCCGGCGAGCCGGCGCAGGTAGTCCCTCCACGCCCGGGTGAACGCCGGCTGGTCGGTGCCGAGCACCCGGCCGAACGCGGCGTCCGTCGAGCCGGCGCGGTCCGCGGCCCGGTAGAACGCGATCAGCCGCGCCTCGCCGTACCTCTCGCCGATCAACCGGCAGGCCAGCCACGCCGACTCGTACGACGCTCCCAGCACCCTGCTGCGGGGGTCGAACTCCTGCGGCCCGGGCAGCCGCGCCGGGGGCCCGTCGGCGCGCACCCGGGCGAGGACCTGGCTCGCCGCGACGGACACCGGCAGGTCGACGTGGTCCAGCGCGACGTAGTCGGCGAACCCCTCGAGCAGCCAGGTGGGCATCGAGGAGACGGCCGCGCCCGTGGCGACGTGGGTGGCCTCGTGGCTCATCACGATCTGCGCGCCGCGCGGGCCGAGCGGGTCGAACACGGCGGGGTTCACGAAGATGTGCACCGGCGCCGTCGGGGACACCGAGCCGTCGACCGTCGTGGTGACGGCCGCGATGCCGCCGTACTCGTCGGGCGCGGCGCCCAGCACCCGGCCGAGCTGCTGGGCGTCGGCGGGCACCTCGACGACCAGCCGTCCGCGCCAGCGCGGCAGGACCTTGCGGACGTCGGTCACGGCCCGGTCGGCGAGCCGGGAGAACCGTGCGGTCGGGGTCGCACCGGTCGTGACCACCAGCGAGCGGGGGGTGCTGCGGGTGTCGACCCGGTCGAGCAGCCACAGCGGCGCCGCGGACCCGCCGTCCTGCCGGGCGGTCACGAACGCGGCGCCCGACCCGGTCTCGGCGAAGGTCAGCGCCACCTCGCGGCTGCCGTGGCCGGCGTCGAAGCCACCGACCCGCCAGTCGAGCCGGACGTCGCCCACCCAGGCCCGGTCCCCCAGGGCCCGCGCGGGTCCCGTCGGGGACGCGTCGTCCTCGTCGACGTAGCGGAGGGAGAGGTCCTCGAGCCCGAGGGCCCGGACGTTCGCGCGCAGCGTGGTGAGCTCACGCGCCGCTCCGGGCACCCCGGGTGCCGCCAGCGCCGCCACGTCCGCCCGGGTGCCGTCGCGCAGGGCGTCGGTGAGCCGGGTCAGCAGGGCCGCGGCGTCGTCCGCCCGGGTGCCGTCAGCGGTGCCGTCACCGGGCAGGGCGCTCGCCCCGGATCCGTTCGCTGGCAGCACCGCGGTCTCGGGACCGTGGCCGGACAGGAGGACCCCGCCGACCACCGCCCCCGCGACGAGCAGGGAGAGCACGAGGCCGGCCGCCCACCATCGGGGGCGACCGGTCAGGAGGTGTCGGTCAGCCCGGTCGGACGGCACCGGAGTACGGCATCGAGTTCACCGGGGCGGTGGTCACGCCACTGCCGGGGTTGGCCGCGTGCACGATCATCCCGTTGCCGATGTACATGCCGACGTGGCTGACCGGGCTGTAGTAGAACACCAGGTCGCCGGGCTGCAGCGCGGACTGCGAGACCGGGGTGCCGGAGCCCATCTGCGCGCTCGAGGAGTGCGGGAGACCGACGCCGGCCTGGCCCCAGGCCATCATCGTCAGACCCGAGCAGTCGAAGGCGCTCGGGCCGGCGGCGCCGTAGACGTAGGCGTCGCCGACCTGGGAGAGGGCGTAGCTGACGGCTGCGCCCGCCCGGCCGGAGGCCGCGACGTGGGTGACCGGGGCGGCCGAGGCCGTCGTGCTGCGCTGGGCAGAGCGGCTCGCGGCGGCGGCGCGGTCCTTGAGGCGCCCGAGGAGACCCTTGGCCTCGGCGGCCTTGGAGTCGATCTCGGCCTTCTCGTGGCCGAGCTCCTTCTTGGTGGCGGCGATCCGGTCGAGCTCGCGCTTGGCGGCGGCCTGGCGCATCTCGAGCTGCTTGGCCTGCACCGCGAAGTCGGCCATCATCTGGCTCTGCTGGTCGTTGTACTCCGAGACCGTGGTGAGCTGGTCCAAGAACGCGTCCGGGTCCTGGGAGAGCAGCACCTGGGTCGTCGAGGAGAGCGCCTGGCCCTGGTACTGCGAGACGACCGCGCTGGCGACCTGCTGGCGCACGTCGTCGACCTTGGTCTGCTGGCGGTCGAGGTCGGCCTGCAGGGCCGAGAGGCGGGTCTGCGCCTGCGTCATCTCGAGCCGGGCGTCGTTGTAGCGCTCCGAGGCCTGCTCGGCCTGCTGGTAGAGCTTGTCGACCCGGGACTGGACGGTGTCGATGTCCGGGTCGGCGTAGGTGGGGGCGGCGACCAGCATCGTGCCGCTCACAGCGGTGATGCACAGGGTCGCGAGAACACGGGCAGTGCGCTTCCGGCCGTCGGTCACGAGCGGACGGTCTCCTCTTTGTCTGACGCCTACCGGGTTAGCTGACGGGTGCGGGCGGCAAAGAAACCCGTCGCGCGCGCGGACCGGACTGCGTCCGTGCGGTGAGCGATTAACCCCAGGAACATGGTTCCCCGGCTCCGGACTACGGCCTCCCCCGGCCTTCGTCTGGACTCAACGCGGCGCCTGAGTCGACCCGGACTGGTCGGCTGTGACAGGCGCCTGAGGAGCAAGGCTAAGCGGGGCGGCACCCCAGGAGCAAACTCTTCGGGACAATCTGGGGTGTGTCTGTGACCGTTTCCGGGCAGTTCATCCCCCTCCTGTCACACATGTCACATCCGTCCCTGCCGTCTCAGGCCTGAAGGGGGTCAGGCCGACGCGACGTCGGGGCCGTCGAGCGCCGACACCATCCGCAGCGGCGGCACCAGGCCGGAGCCGGCGAGCACGTCGAGGGCCCGCTGCTCGTCCTCGTCGAACCCGAGCTCGGGCGGCGGCCCGAGCAGGACGGTGACCACGCAGTCGTGGCAGGCCAGTCCGCGCACCACGCAGGTGTCGCAGTCGATGTGCACGCTCATCGGTCCTCCCGGGGAAGTCGGGCACGTGAGGTCACGTGCAGGGAGAACCTCTCAGCAGCCGCCGACAGTTTCCTCAGGAGCGCGCGAGCAGCCGGGTCAGCGCACCCGCGGCCGCGGCCCGGGCACCGGCCCGCACCACGTCGCGGACCACCGCGTTGTCGCTGGAGACCACGACGACCGGGCGCCCCTTCGGCTCGGCCGCCACCAGCTCGCGGATCACGTCGTCGGCGATCACCCCGGCCCGGCTGTAGAGCACCCGCACCCCGCGGGGTCGGTTCACCACCGGTCGGTCCGTCGAGTCGGCGGCGTCGAACACGACGGTCACCTCGGCGCCGCTGCGCGCGACCAGCGGGGCCACCCCGGCCAGCAGCCGGTCGCGCTGCCGCTCCAGGGACAGCTCGGGCCAGGCAGCCTTGGTGACGTTGTAGCCGTCCACCACCAGGTGCACCCGCGGCAGCGTCAGCAGCTGCTCCAGCAGGACCGGGTCGTCGGAGGCCAGCGAGCCGTGCCCGGAGGTAGTGCGGGTGCCGTGCTCGGCGACGTGCGCCTCGACGGAGTCGGCGGGCGAGCCCTCCACCGGCGGCAGCGCCAGCTCCCGGCGCAGTCCTTGCGCGGTCTCCAGCAGCGTGTCGAGCAGCAGCCGCGCCCGCAGCGCCTCCGACCCGCGCTCGGCGCGCTCGCTGCGACGTACGGCGGCCAGGTCGCGCTCGAGCTCCTCCACCCGGGCCCGCACCCGGCGCAGGTCGGCGTCGTGCCGGGCCGACGCGGCGGCCGCCGCGGCGCGCGCGGCGACGGCCGCCGCCTCCGCGGCGGCGGAGGCCGTCTCGGCGGACCGGGCACGGGCCCGGGCGTCGCCGAGCTTGTGCCGCAGGTCGGCGTTCTCCGACTTGAGCTCGGCGACCTGGTCGCGCTGCCGGGCGCGGGCCTCCTTGAGGCTCTCGGTGAGCGTCTCGACCTGCCGGCGGAGCTGGTCGGCCCGCCGAGCCGCCTGTCGGTCGGCGGCACCGGTGTCCTCGGCCAGGGAGGCCTCCCCGGAGGCGGCGACCAGCCCCGCCCAGCCGTCGGGCCGCAGGAGGTAGGCGACGGCAGCCAGGTCGACCGGGTCCGCGGCCGAGGGCGGCGTCCCCGCGTCCAGCGCGCCCGCCAGGTCGGGCACCTGGGCCCGCACGTCGGCGGCGACGTGCTCGCGGAAGCCCTCGTCGGTGGCGAGCACGCTGGCGATCTGGGTCGCCGCCAGCCGGGCCCGGCGCGCGGGCGCGAAGGCGGCCACCCGGGTCAGCGAGGACGGCACCTGGTCGGCGGGCATCCGGCCCAGCGAGTCCGCGGCCAGCGCCACCACCCGGGCGCGGACCCGGTCGGGAAGGGGCCGGTCGAGCCCGGGGACCGCGGGGTCGGGCTCGAGCGCCTCGGCACCGGTCACGGCGTGGACGCGTCCGCTTCCGCCCGGGAGACGAGCTCGACCGCGTCGGAGCGCCCGCACCAGCGGCAGGTCACCGTGGAAACGTCCTCCTCGTCGGTGGTCGTCTCCTCGACCCGGTGCTCGCCCGCCAGGTCGAAGTGCCAGAACTCCGTCGTACGACGGGTCCGGGTGACGTCGAACCGGGTGAGGTTGCCGCAGCCCCCGCAGCGCCAGCGGGTGTGCGCGTCGGGCAGGGAAGCCGCCATGCCGTGGTTCCCCTTTCGCTCGGGAGGGTCCTGCGGTGGTCGGGCTCCAGGGTATGCCGCGTGGCTCGCGGAAATGGTCGGTGGCCGCATCTAGCGTCACCCCCATGAGCCAGACAGCCACGACGCCGCCCGACGGCCGGGCGCGGTGGGAGTCGCAGCGCAGCTTCGACGAGCTCGGCCGCAACCTCCGCGACGTGACGTTCTGCGTGGTCGACCTGGAGACGACCGGCGGGTCCGCGGCGGCCGGGTCGATGATCACCGAGGTCGGCGCCGTCAAGGTCCGGGGCGGCGAGGTGCTCGGCGAGTTCCAGACCCTGGTCAACCCGCACCTCGCGATCCCGCCGTTCATCGCCGTGCTGACCGGCATCACCGACTCGATGGTGGCCGGCGCGCCGCGGATCGAGCAGGTGCTCCCCCAGTTCCTGGAGTTCGCCCAGGGCTGCGTGCTCGTCGCCCACAACGCGCCGTTCGACGTGGGCTTCCTGCGGCACTTCGCGGAGCAGCAGGGCCGGCCCTGGCCGCGCTTCGAGGTCCTCGACACCGCCAAGCTCGCGCGCCGGGTGGTCACCCGCGACGAGGCCCCCAACTGCAAGCTCAGCTCCCTCGCGGTGCTGTTCGGTGCGGGCACGACCCCGAACCACCGAGCGCTCTCCGACGCGCGCGCCACCGTCGACGTGCTGCACGGGCTGATGGGCCGGCTCGGCAACCTCGGCGTGCACACCCTCGAGGAGCTCCAGACGTTCAGCGCCCGGGTGACCTCCGCCCAGCGTCGCAAGCGGCACCTTGCGGAGCCGCTGCCGCACGCCCCGGGGGTCTACCTCTTCGAGGACGACCGGGGGCGGGTGCTCTACATCGGCACCAGCCGCGACCTGCGGACCCGGGTGCGCACCTACTTCACCGCCTCGGAGACCCGGACCCGGATGGGCGAGATGGTCGGCCTGGCGGCGAGCGTGCGGGGCATCGAGTGCGCGACCCCGCTCGAGGCCGAGGTCCGCGAGCTCCGGCTGATCGCCCAGCACAAGCCCCGTTACAACCGCCGCTCGCGCTTCCCCGAGCGGGTGCACTGGGTCAAGCTGACCCGGGAGCCGTGGCCCCGGCTGTCCCTGGTCCGGCACGTGCTCGACGACGACGCCGACTACGTCGGCCCCTACTCCTCCAAGCGGGCTGCGGAGCGGTCCGTCGCGGCCCTGCACGAGGCGTTCCCGATCCGGCAGTGCGGCGGCCGGATGCCCAAGGTCCCCGCGCTGAGCGCCTGCGCGCTGGCCGAGATGGGCAAGTGCCTGTCGCCGTGCAACGGCAGCGTCGCCCCCACCGAGTACGCCGCCGTCGTGGACCGCCTGCGCGACACCCTGCTGGCCGGCTCGGAGCCGGTCGTCGCCTCGGTCTCGGTCCGGATGACGGCGCTCGCCGAGGACCAGCGGTTCGAGGACGCCGGGTCCTGGCGCGACCGGCTGGTGTCGTTCCTGCGCGGCGCCGCCCGCACCCAGCGGCTGCGGGCGCTGACCGGCTGCGAGGAGCTCGTCGCGGCCCGGCGCGAGAGCACCGGCTGGGCCGTCCACGTGGTCCGGCACGGCCGGCTGGTCGCCGCCGGGGTCATCCCCTCCGGCGTGCAGGCCGGCACCTGGGTGGACCAGCTCCGGGCGTCCGCGGAGACCGTGGTCGCCGGTCCCGGTCCCACCCCGGCCGCCACCGCCGAGGAGACCGAGAAGATCCTGCGCTGGCTGGAGTCCGACGGGGTCCGGCTGGTGCACGTCGTGGGCGAGTGGACCTGCCCGGTCGGCGGCGCGACCAAGCATCTGCGCGTGCACGACGCGGTCGAGTCCTCCCGCGCCTCGGTCGCCCCGTTCGACGACCCTCGCGGACTGCGTCCCGAGCACCGGCCGGTCCGCTAGCGTGGTCGCATGATCACCGCCATCGTCTTCGTCAAGGCCGACGTCGCCCGGATCCCCGAGGTGGCCGAGCAGATCGCGGCCCTGGACGGCGTCAGCGAGGTCTACTCGGTGACCGGTCAGATCGACCTGATCACGCTGGTCCGGGTGCGCAACCACGACGACGTGGCGTCCGTCGTCGCCGACCGGCTCAACAAGGTCCCCGGCGTCACGGCGACCGAGACGCACATCGCGTTCCGGGCCTACTCCCGGCACGACCTCGAGTCCGCGTTCTCCCTCGGCCTGGACTGACCGGCCGTGCGTCCGGCGACGCCGGCGGCCCCGACGACCCGGGCGCGCCCGACGACCCCGCCGTCCGCCCGCCGCCGCACCTGGCAGGTGCCGGCCCTCCTGCTGCTCGGCACGCTCCTGGTCCAGGCGGCCTGGATCCTCGCCCTGCCTCCCTTCCGCGGCACCGACGAGTTCGACCACGCCTACCGCGCCGCCTCCGTCGCCCGGGGTGAGTGGCGGCTGCCGACGCAGGCCGCCGAGCACGGCCGTGGCGGTCTGGTCACCGTTCCCCGAGGGCTGGTCGAGGCGGCCTCCCCGGTGTGCTCGAGCTACCTCTACACCGGCCACGACAACTGTTACCCGGTCGCGGAGGCCGGCCACGGGAACGTCGAGGTGGCGACGTCCGCGGGGTCGTACAACCCGGCGTTCTACTGGGTCATCGGCACGGCCGCCCGCCCCTTCGACGGCGCCCCCGCGCTGTACGCCATGCGGATCGCGAACGCCCTGCTGTGCGCCGCCTTCGTCGCGCTCGCCGGCTGGGCCACCGCTCTCTGGGCGCGGACCGTGTGGCCGTTGCTCTCCGTGGCGGTGGCGATCACGCCCGTGGTGTTCTTCAGCCTCTCCGTGGCCGCACCGAACGGACTCGAGATGGCAGCGGCGCTGAGCCTCTGGACGGCGCTGCTGGGGATCGTCCGGACCGGTGACGACGATCCCGTGCGAGCCCGGCTGCTCCTGGTGGCGCTGGTCGCCGGGGTGGTGCTCGCACCGCTGCGCCTGCTGGGGCCGCTGTGGCTCGCCCTGACCGCGCTCGCCTTCCTCTGCGCCCTCGGGGTCGGACGCTTCGGCTCCCTGCTCCGGAACCACCGACGGCTCGCACCGGCGCTGGTCCTCGCCTGGGGTGCGTCCGTCACGGTGGCGCTCTGGTGGACGAGCTTCGGGGGGGATCAGCGTGGAGAAGGCCCCGGTCTCCGAGACCGGCGCGCCCGTCGGCACCGACGCCTCCACGCTGGGGCAGGTCCCGCTCTGGTTCTTCCAGGGCGTCGCGGCGTTCCCACGACGGATGGACTCCGCCCCGGCGGTCGTCTACGTGACGGTCGGGCTGGTGACCCTCGGGCTGATCGGTGTCGGCCTGGCCACCGCGACCAGGCGGCTCCGGGTCACCACGGTGCTCGTGCTCGCGGTGGCGGTGCTGGTGCCGGTCGCCGTGACGGAGGCGACCGTCGGCACGGGCGGCCCGTTGTGGCAGGGGCGCTACGGCCTGCCGTTCCACATCGGGGTGGTCCTGCTCGCCGGGCTGGCCCTCGAGCGGCGGGCGCACTGGCACCATCTGGCGCCGGTGCTGCTGCTGGTGGCCGGGGTCTGCCTGGCGGTCGGACAGGTGGTCTCCCCGGTCCAGGTGCTCCGGCACGAGCTGGCCACCAGCCCGCTGCGGGACTCCGCCTCCTGGGTGCACCTGTCGGTGTGGTGCGTCGGGCTCCTCGTGCTGGCCGGACTCGCGTGCTACGCCTGTGCGCTGGCCACCTGGCGCCGTACGACGACCGTCGGCGGCGTGGCCGGCTCCGGACCGGTCAGACCGCGGAGCTGACCGCCACCCAGCGCTCGAGCAGGGCCTGCGCCCCGCCGGAGTCCAGGGCGTCCACAGCCCGGGCGATCCCGGCGGCGAGCCGCTCCTCGGGATCACCGGGCTCCGCGGCGTGCACCGCCAGCGCCGCCCCGGTGTTCAGCACCACCGCGTCGCGCACCGGGCCGGGCTCGCCGGCCACCAGCCGTCGCACGACCTCGGCGTTGTGGGCGGCGTCCCCGCCACGCAGTCCCGCCGCCGTGCCGCCGCCCAGGCCGAACCGGTCGGGGTCCACGGTGAACCGCCGGACCTCTCCGCCCTCGACCGCCCAGACCTTCGAGGTCGTGGTGGTGGTCAGCTCGTCGAGCCCGTCGTCGCCCCGGAACACCCACGCGTCGACGCCGCGCCGGGCGAACACCCCGGCCATCAGCGGCGCCTTGCTCTCGTCGGCACAGCCGATCGCCTGCGCCTCGGGCTTGGCGGGGTGCGCCAGCGGGCCGAGCAGGTTGAACGTGGTGGCCACGCCCAGCTCGCGGCGGGCGCTCGCGGCGTGCCGCATGGCCGGGTGGAACGCGGAGGAGAAGCAGAACGTGATGCCGGCCCGCTCCCCCACCCGGGCGACCGCCTCGGCGGGCAGGTCGAGCCGGATGCCGAGCGCCTCCAGCACGTCGGCCGAGCCGGCCTGGGAGGAGGCCGAGCGGTTGCCGTGCTTGACCACCGGCACGCCCGCCCCGGCGGCCACGATCGCCGACATCGTGGAGATGTTCACCGACATCGAGCGGTCCCCGCCGGTGCCGACCACGTCGAGCACCCGGCCGGTCACCACGAACGGCGTGGCGTGCTCGTACATCGCGGCGACCAGGCCCTCGAGCTCGTCGATGGTCTCGCCCTTGGACCGCAGCGCCACCGCGAAGCCGGCGATCTGCACCGGGGTGGCGGCGCCGACGAGGATCTCCCCCATCGCCCACGCGGCCTGGTCCGCGGTCAGGTCGCGGCCGGCGATCAGCGCGGAGAGCACCTCGGGCCACGAGTGGGGTGCGGTCATCGGGTTCTCCTCGCAGGGCGTACGTCGATCAGCGGACCGACCCACCCGGCCGGGTCGAGGTCAGCGGGTCGCCGGGACCCGCGGGGCGAGCAGGTGCGCGACGGCCTCCGCCAGCTGCAGCGGGTCGATCGGTTGCGGCACGGCGCCGTCGGCCCGGGACCAGGTCGCCAGCCACGCGTCCTGCGGGCGGCCGGTCAGCACCAGGATCGGCGGGCACCGGTAGATCTCGTCCTTCAGCTGCTTGGCGATGCCCATCCCGCCGGCGGGCACGGCCTCACCGTCGAGGATCGCCAGGTCGACCGTCCCGGAGTCCATCTGCTGGAGCACGACGGGCAGCGTCGCCACCTCGACGTACTCCGCCTCGGGGAGGTCGGGGTGCGGGCGGCGCCCCAGGGCCAGGATCACCTGGGAGCGGGTGTGGGCGTCGTCGCTGTAGACGAGGATCTTGAGCGGCGCGGCGGCGGAGGCGTTCGTCACGCGGGTGACTCTACCGGGACGGGTCGCGGCGGGTGGCCTGCGCCTCGAGTCGGTCGAGCCGGCGGTCCTCGCGCACCGCCTCCCGCATGGACGAGCGCACCCACTGGGTGAACAGCACGCCGAGGAAGACCAGGCCCACGAGGTCCCCGGAGGCCCACAGGATGCCGCCGGCGACGTGCTGGTCGGCGGCCGGGTCCGGCAGCCAGGCCATCGGCAGGGCGTCGTACCAGGAGCCGCCGATCAGGGTGTCCTGACCCATGATCGTCACGCCCAGGAAGGCGTGGAACGGCAGCGTGAGCACGATCAGCAGCAGCCGGAACGGGTAGCCGACCCGGCCGGGCACCGGGTCCAGGCCGACGAGCGGCCAGAAGAACAGCGACCCGACGAGCACCAGGTGCAGGTGCATCGCCTCGTGCACGAACGTCGAGTGCAGGGACGCGTCGTACCAGCCGGAGAAGTACAGCGCCCACGGGCTGATCACGAAGAGCAGGAAGGTCAGCGGCGCGAAGGACAGCACCAGGGCCACCCGGGAGTGCAGCACCGCCAGCAACCAGCGGCGGGGCCGCGGCGGCAGGGTGCGCAGCATCAGCGTCACCGGCGCCCCGAGCGCGAGGAACAGCGGCACCATCATCGACAGCACCATGTGCTGGACCATGTGCACCGAGAGCAGGGTCGTGTCGTAGGTCCCGAGGCCCGAGGACGTCGCGAAGAACAGCGCCCCGAGCCCGACCACCACGAAGCTCACGGTCCGCATCACGGCCCAGTGCACGCCGCGCTCGTGGAGCACCCACACCCCGACCAGGTAGAGCCCCGCCGCCCACACCGTGAGCACGGTCAGCACGGGGTCCAGGGTCCACGCGGTGAAGACCCGTTCGAAGTTGAAGGGGGGCAGTTCCGCCAGGGAACCGGCCTCGGAGAGCACGACCACGAGGTCCAGCGTAGGAGTGTGAAGAAGCCGACCCGGAAACAGAGGGGGTCGGGGTGGCACGTGAGGGACGAGCAGACATAATGAGCCCGTGGCCTCAACAGCATCCGCGATACCCGCGTCCCGCCTGCACGGACACCACGACCGGCCGAGCATGGTCAGCGTGGGCACGATCGTCTGGCTCTCCAGCGAGCTGATGTTCTTCGCAGCTCTCTTCGCGAGCTACTTCACGATCCGCGCGGTCTCCCCCGATGTCTGGGCACAGCAGACCGAGCGGCTCAACGTGCCGTTCGCGTCCATCAACACCACGGTGCTGGTGCTGTCGTCCCTCACCTGCCAGCTCGGCGTCTTCGCCGCGGAGCGCGGGCAGGTCGGCCGCACCGGCGGGCTGCTGTCGGTCAAGGGCTGGGGCCTGCGCGAGTGGTTCGTGCTGACCTACGTCATGGGCGCCTTCTTCATCGGCGGCCAGGCGCTGGAGTACACCGCGCTGATCCACGAGGGCACCACCATCCCCAACTCGGCGTACGGGTCGGTCTTCTACCTCACCACCGGCTTCCACGGCCTGCACGTCACCGGCGGACTGATCGCCTTCCTGCTGGTCCTGGGCCGCACCTACATGGCCAAGAAGTTCACTCACGAGCAAGCCGTCAGCGCCATCGTCGTGTCGTACTACTGGCACTTCGTCGACGTCGTCTGGATCGGCCTGTTCGCGACGATCTACCTGATCCAGTAGCTGCACCCGCACCAGGCAACGACCAGGGACAGAACAAAGGACACCCAGTGCGATTCCTCTCCGCCCGCCTCTCCAGCAAGCGCCGCAGCCCCTTCGCCGGGCTCGTCGTGCTGGTGATGGGCCTGCTGATCACCGGCGGTCTCTACGCCGTCCTCTCCCCCGCCTCCGCCCAGACCAGCGAGGCCGACCAGTCGACCGTGTCGCAGGGCAAGGCGCTGTTCCTCGTGGGCTGCGCCTCCTGCCACGGCAAGAACGGCGAGGGCATCGTCACCAAGCGCGGCACGCAGTACGGCCCGCCGCTGGCCGGTGTGGGCGCCGCCGCCGTCGACTTCCAGGTCGGCACCGGCCGGATGCCGATGGCGCGTCCCGGCGTCCAGGCGCAGCGCAAGAAGGTCGTCTACACCCCCGAGGAGATCACCGCCCTGGCGGCGTACGTCGCCTCGCTGGGCCCCGGCCCGGCCATCCCGGACAAGTCGGCCTACGACCCGACCGGTGCGAGCAACGCCGACGTCGTGCGCGGCGGACAGTTCTTCAAGACCAACTGCACCGCCTGCCACAACTTCGCTGCCTCCGGCGGCGCCCTGCCGGGCGGCAAGTTCGCGCCGAGCCTCAAGGGCGTCAGCGACAAGCACATCTACGAGGCGATGCTGACCGGCCCGCAGCAGATGCCGGTGTTCTCCAACGGCGTCGTCACCCCCGACGAGAAGCGGCAGATCATCGCCTACCTGAACAGCATCGAGAACGACCCGAAGTACGGCGGCGCCTCGCTCGGCGCCCTCGGCCCCGTGAGCGAGGGCCTCACCGCCTGGCTCGTCGGGATCGGCGCCCTCGTCGGGTTCGCCGTCTGGATCGCGTCGCACTCCGTGCGGTCGAAGAAGGGAGTCAAGGCGTGAGCAGCCACGACCACGAGGGCATCCCGGGCAACGAGCACGCCGTGAGCACCACGGCGTCCTCCACCCCGGCCGTCCGCGAGGAGCACGCCGACCCGATCGCCGACCCGGGCCTGCACGAGCACCAGCCGCGCCCCACCGACGTCGACGAGAAGGCCGAGAAGCGCGCCGAGCGCCAGATCGCGACGCTGTTCGGGCTGTCCGCGCTGTTCGCGGTGCTGTTCGTCGTCTCCTACTTCGTCTTCCACATCGGCGAGGACCCGACGATCATCGCCGGGTACGGCGCCTCGAACGTCGCGCTCGGCGTCTGCCTCGGCATGTCGCTGCTGCTGATCGGCATCGCGGCCATCCAGTGGGCCCGCAAGCTGATGAGCGACGTCGAGATCGTCGAGATGCGGCACCCCGCCGCGTCCAGCGACGAGGACCGCGCCGACGCGATCACTGCCCTCAACCAGGGCATCGACGACTCCGGCATCGCCCGGCGTCCGCTGATCCGCAACTCCATGCTCGGCGCGCTCGGCATGCTCGGCCTGCCGACCATCGTGCTGCTGCGCGACCTGGGTCCGGCTCCGGGCGACAAGCTCGCGCACACGGTGTGGGCCAAGGGCATGCGGGTGGTCAACGACGTCGCCGGCACCCCGATCAAGCCCGAGGAGGTCGAGATCGGCCAGCTGATCAACGGCGAGCCGGCGGTCTTCTACGAGGAGGTCGACGGCGAGCCCAAGTTCGAGGGCGTCACCCTCCAGCAGGCCAAGGCCAAGGCGGCGGTCATCCTCGTGCGCATGAAGCCCAGCGACATCACTCCGGCCCCCGGCCGTGAGAACTGGGGCGTCGAGGGGATCCTGTGCTACTCCAAGATCTGCACCCACGTCGGGTGCCCGATCTCGCTGTGGGAGCAGCAGACACATCACCTGCTCTGTCCCTGTCACCAGTCGACCTTCGACCTGGCTGACAACGCAAAGGTGATCTTCGGCCCGGCTGCCCGGCCCCTGCCTCAGCTTCCGCTGAAGGTGGACTCTGAGGGCTACCTCGTCGCGCAGCACGACTTCGACGAGCCGGTCGGCCCCAGCTACTGGGAACGTGGGTGACAAGGATGAGCACAGCGACCACCAACGGCAAGACGGCGGCCACGCCCTCGAAGCCGAGCAAGGTGGCGGGCGTCGCCACCTGGATGGACGAGCGGGTCGGCCTGGCCGGCCTCGCGAAGAAGCAGGTCCGGAAGGTCTTCCCCGACCACTGGTCCTTCATGCTCGGCGAGATCGCTCTGTGGAGCTTCGTCGTGCTGCTGCTGACCGGCACCTTCCTCACGCTCTGGTTCAAGCCGAGCATGGGCGAGGTCGTCTACAACGGCTCCTACGACCAGCTCCGGGGCGTGTCGATGTCGGAGGCCTACGCCTCCACGATCGACATCTCCTTCGACGTCCGTGGCGGCCTGCTCATGCGGCAGATGCACCACTGGGCCGCGATGCTCTTCGTCGCCTCGATGCTCGTGCACCTCATGCGGGTGTTCTTCACCGGCGCCTTCCGCAAGCCCCGTGAGCTCAACTGGGTGATCGGCTGCCTGCTGCTGATGCTCGGCACGCTCGAGGGCTTCACCGGCTACTCGCTGCCCGACGACCTGCTCTCGGGCACCGGCATCCGGGCCGCAGACGGCTTCGTGAAGTCGATCCCGGTGGTCGGCACCTACGTCTCGTTCTTCCTGTTCGACGGCGAGTTCCCGGGTGACGCGATCATCTCGCGGCTGTACACCGTGCACGTGCTGCTGATCCCCGGGGTGCTGCTGGCGCTGATCGGCGCGCACATGCTGCTGCTGGTGTTCCACAAGCACACCCAGTGGCCCGGGCCCGGTCGCACCAACGACAACGTGGTCGGCTACCCGCTGCTCCCCGTCTACACCGCCAAGGCCGGTGGCTTCTTCTTCATCGTCTTCGGCGTGACGGCGCTGCTGGGTGGTCTGGCGACGCTGAACCCGGTGTGGCGCTTCGGTCCCTACGACCCCTCCCAGGTCACCGCGGGCTCCCAGCCCGACTGGTACATGGGCTGGCCGGACGGCGCGCTGCGGATCTTCCCGGGCATCGAGACGCACCTGTGGGGCTTCACGCTGAGCTGGAACGTCTTCCTGCCGATCATCGTGCTCCCCGGCGTGATGTTCACGATCCTGCTGATGCTGCCGTTCCTGGAGTCCTGGATCACCGGGGACAAGCGCGAGCACCACCTGCTCCAGCGCCCGCGCAACGCTCCGAACCGGACCGCGACCATGGTCGCCCTCATGACGTTCTACGGCATCCTCTGGGGCGCCGGCGGCAACGACATCCTGGCGATCAAGTTCCACCTGAACCTCAACGCGATCACCTACTTCAACCGGGTGGCCGTGTTCGTGGGACCGGTGCTGGCGTTCTGGATCACCCGCCGCTGGTGCATCTCCCTCCAGCGCGCCGACCAGAACCGGTTGCTGCACGGCTACGAGACCGGCGTGCTGATGCGCTCCCCCGAGGGTGCGTACGCCGAGAAGCACCTGCCGATCTCCAGCGACGAGGCCTACACGCTCACCGCCCGGGACCGCGACGTCGTGGTGCCGATGCCGAGCGAGGCCGACGAGAACGGTGTCGCCAACCGCAAGGTCCGGGCCATGCGGCTGCGCTCGCGGCTGTCGAGGTTCTGGGTGGGCAGCAACATCCAGAAGCCGACCCGCGAGGAGCTCGAGGAGGCCCGGCACCACGCCGAGCACGAGCTGGCCGTCCACGAGGACGGGCACCAGCACCTCACCGGCGGCGACTACGAGGGTGACTACGAGCTCGACGGCCAGCCCGCCGACGGTCACCAGTTCGACGGCCGGCACGGCATCGAGGGCGAGGAGCTCCGCAAGCACTGAGCGGATCCTCTCCGGTCCTCGACGAGGCCCCGTCCCCCTCCGGGTGGGCGGGGCCTCGTCGCGTCCGGGTGGTTGCCCCTGCCGACGCCAGAGGGCGCCGGCGCGGTCAGGGGCGTCCCGAGACGCGAAGCGCCGTACGGCAGGCGTACCAGAGCAACGCAACCAGGAGGAGGTTTCGAGCCACCAGCACCACGAGTGCTGCGGCTCCCCCCCTCACGACCCACGTGCACCAGCGCCGCGTAGAGCCACGGGTACAACCCGTGTGACAGCAGGGCGACCATGATCAGGGCTCCTGTCCAGCGGGCCAGAGCACGTCGGGTGGGTCCGACGACGGCGAGACCGGCGATCGCGGTGGGCAGCAGCCACAGCAGGTACTGGGGGCTCAGCACCTTGCTCGTGCAGAGAAAGCCAGCTGTTGCGGCCAGGCTCGCCCAGACCAGCGCGTCGATGGAGCCCGCGCGTCCGGTCCTGGCCAGCCGGGTCCACAGCACCGCGAGGAAGACCAGCAACCCCACGGTCAGGATCGTGGAGAGTCCGAGCAGCGCCGGGACACCCGGACCGGTGATCTCGTAGGACTTGGAGGGGGAGAAACGCACCTGGTACGACGCCGGGTCGAGGTGTCGGGCCAACATCACCGGGGTCGCGGCGACTGACTCGACCTGCAACCCCCGGTCCGCCTGGTACGCCAGAGGCGACCACACGCGGGAGGCGCCGGCCGCCACCAGGGTCACGAGAACTGTCGCGGCTCCTGCGCCGACAAGCACCAGCAGGGACCCCGTGCGTCGACTGGACCGTGCCAGCAGGGGTGGGACGAGTAGGACCGGCCACAGCTTGATACAGGCCGCCAGCGCGAGCAGGAGTGCGGCCAACCGCGACCGACCGGCCGCGACCAGCACGACCATTCCGACGAGCACACCGGGGATCAGGTCGAACCGCACGTAGCTCAGACCGCCCAGGGCCGGGAGCGCCACGAGCCAGGCAGCGACGGCGGTACGCCGCTGTGGCAGCGCCTGGCGTTGCAGCAGCGCCGTGAAGGCCGCGTCGACCGCGAGCAGCACGACGACGAAGAGGAATCCGTAGGACCAAGGCGCGTGCAACACCAGCGAGAGACGCCAGGGCAGGGCAACCACGGCGACGGCCGGGAGCGGGTACTCCGGCATCGTCCGCACCAGTCCGACCTCGCCCAGGTGGCGCAGGCTTGCCGAGAAGTAGCCCACGTCGCCGAGGACGTCCCGCTCGGGGCCGAAGATCAGGGCCAGCGCGGCGACGCGGGTCAGCATCCAGACCAGCGCCAACCTGGCACTCGACGTCCATGGCGCCGCACTCACGTCAGCACCCGACACCTGCACTCCCCCATGATCCGGCGTCCGCCGCTGACTGTCAGCGGAACCGGGCATCGGGACGGGCCTGGACCGGCCCGGGTCAGCTCAGGGCCGAGCCCTGCTTCCAGGCGGAGAACGAGTCGTTCCAGTCTCCGTAGCCGTTGTCGAGCGTCATCGGCCGGTCGGTGCCGGTGTACTCCACGACGTCCCCGCGCTTGCTGATGTCGTAGATCCACTTCGCGTTCGCGGTGCTCATGCCGGTGCAGCCGTGGCTCACGTTGGAGTTGCCCTGCGAGGCCACGGACCACGGGGCGGCGTGCAGGAACTCGCCGCTGTAGGTGACCCGCATGGCGTACTCGACGTCGTCGATGTCGTAGGCGTCCGGGCTGTTGCGGTTGATCCCGACGGTCTCGGAGTTCATCCGCTTGTGCCGGAACTTCTCGATGATCACCTTGACGCCGGAGCGGGTGGTGAACCCGGGCTTGCCGGTGGTGATCGGGATGGTCCTGGCGAGCTTGCCGTTGACGAAGGTCTTCATCTCGTGGGTCTGCGCGTTGACCTTGCTGATCACCGCGTCACCGACGTGGAAGGTCGAGGTGCGGCTGAGCTGGCCGTAGATGCCGTTGCCGGCCGGGATGCTGTTCACGTCGGCGGTGACGGTCACGTCCGTGCCGGGCTTCCAGTACGTCGCCGGGCGCCAGTGCACCTCGGAGTCGCTGATCCAGTGCCAGGCACCCTTCTGGTTCGAGGTGTTGGTCACGCTGAGGTGCTTCTCGATCGCCGACTTGTCGCTCACCGGCACGTCGAAGTGCACGATCACCGGCATGCCCACGCCCACGGTCTCGCCGGCGAGCGGCACGAAGCTCGGGTAGGTCTGCTGGGCGAGCGACAGCGCCTCGGTGCGGAACGAGGAGTCGTCCGTGGCCTTCAGGCCGTCGGCGTCCACCGCGGTCGCGGCCACGCGGTAGCGGGTGCCCGGCTCGAGGCGCTGGGTCGAGGTCCAGGTGGTCTTGTCGCCCGAGAGCTCGCCGGCGAGCTGCTTGCCGCCGGCCCTGACGGCCACCTGGTCGAACGTGCCGTCCCGGGCGGTGAGCGTGACGACCTTGTCCACCTTGACGCCGACCTTGCCGACGTTGCTGGTCACGGTCGCGGCGGACTCGGCCGGCGCCGTCGACGACGGGGCCGCAGCGGAAGGTTCTCCCGAGGGGCCGTCGGCGGACGGCGATGCCTGGTCGGCGGAGGTGGCCGTGCAGCCCGCGGCGAGCACGGACACGGCGAGCAGACCGGCCAGCGCGGCAGCCTGACGGCGTGACCGGGAGCGCAGGACGCCACCGAGACGATCGGACATGGGTTCCCCTCGAGATGCGGATGTTCCCCCCTCAGGGTAACAACCGACCCCCACCAGGACCGACTCCGCACCCGGTGGCCACCGTCACGTTGTGGTCACGTCCTGCACCGTGAACCGCCCTCAACCGGGCAAACCGGAACGCCCGCCGGTGACCCGGCGGGCGTCCTCGGGTCAGTGCGCGTGCTCGCCGACGTAGTACTCGTAGATCCAGCCGCACAGGGCCAGGGACCCGAGGCCGATGCCCATGATGAACAGCCACCAGGCGCCCATGGCGACGGCGAACACGCACAGGGCGAGCGTCGCGCCGGCCCACAACGGCCACCAGCTGTACGGCGGGAAGAACCCCAGCTCGCCGGCGCCGTCGGCGATCTCGGCGTCCTGACGGTCCTCGGGCCGCGGCTCCATCTTGGAGGCGTGCACGCCGAGGTACACCGTCACCAGCAGCGTGAGCAGGAACGTCATGGTCAGCGCCGAGGTGCCCGTCGGGTCACCGGTGATGAACCAGTAGGCCGGCGCGACCAGCACGAAGAACACGGTGCAGATCCCGAAGATCCAGGTCTCGGCCTTCATCGGTCGGTGCCCTCCGTGTCGATGGGGTGTCCCAGCTGTTCCTCGATGTGCGCCTGGCGGCCGCCCACGGACGGCGCGTCGATCAGGTCCTGCTCGTCACCGAGCGCGTCGTTCTCGGCCATCTCCATCGCCGCGACCTCGGGGTGGTGCAGGTCGAAGGCCGGCGACTCGGAGCGGATCCGCGGGATCGAGGTGAAGTTGTGCCGCGGCGGCGGGCTCGAGGTGGCCCACTCCAGCGAGCGGCCCCAGCCCCACGGGTCGTCGATGCCGACCGGCTCGGTCTTCGAGGACTTGTAGACGTTCAGCAGGAACGGCAGCGTCGAGGCGCCGAGCAGGAACGACCCGATCGTGGAGATCTGGTTGAGCGTCGTGAAGCCGTCGGAGGCGAGGTAGTCGGCGTACCGGCGCGGCATGCCCTCCACTCCCAGCCAGTGCTGGACCAGGAACGTGGTGTGGAAGCCCACGAACAGCAGCCAGAAGTGCACCTTGCCGAGACGCTCGTCGAGCATCTTGCCGGTCATCTTCGGCCACCAGAAGTAGAAGCCGGCGAACATCGCGAACACCACGGTGCCGAAGACGACGTAGTGGAAGTGCGCGACCACGAAGTAGGAGTCCGAGACGTGGAAGTCCAGGGGCGGGCTGGCCAGGATGATGCCGGTCAGGCCGCCGAACAGGAACGTCACGAGGAACCCGACCGACCACAGCATCGGGGTGTCGAAGGACAGAGATCCCCCCCACATCGTGCCGATCCAGTTGAAGAACTTCACGCCCGTCGGTACGGCGATCAGGAACGTCATGCCGGAGAAGAACGGCAGGTCGACCGCGCCGGTCACGAACATGTGGTGCGCCCACACGGCGACGGACAGCACGGCGATGCTGACGGTGGCGGCGACCAGCCCGACGTAGCCGAACACCGGCTTGCGGCTGAACACCGGCAGGATCTCGGTGATGATCCCGAAGAACGGCAGCGCGATGATGTACACCTCGGGGTGCCCGAAGAACCAGAACAGGTGCTGCCACAGGATCGGTCCGCCGTTCGCGGCGTCGAAGATGTGCGCCCCGAACTGACGATCGGCCTCCAGGGACAGCAGCGCGCCGGCCAGGATCGGGAACGCGATCAGCACGAGCAGGCTGGTGACCAGCGTGTTCCACACGAAGATCGGCATCCGGAACATCGTCATGCCGGGCGCGCGCATGCAGATGATCGTGGTGATGAAGTTGACCGCTCCGAGGATCGTGCCCAGACCGGCCATCCACAGGCCCATGATCCAGAGGTCACCCCCGACGCCGGGGCTGCGCACCGCGTCGGACAGCGGGGTGTAGCCCGTCCAGCCGAAGTCGGCGGCGCCCTGCGGGGTCAGGAAGCCGGACCCGGCGATGATCCCGCCGAACAGGAACAGCCAGTAGCTGAACATGTTCAGCCGCGGGAACGCGACGTCGGGCGAGCCGATCTGCAGCGGCATGATCACGTTGGCGAAGCCGAAGAACAGCGGCGTCGCGAACAGCAGCAGCATGATCGTGCCGTGCATCGTGAACAGCTGGTTGTAGAGCTCGTCGTTGACGACCTGCTGGCCGGGGAACGCGAGCTCGGAGCGGATCAGCATCGCCATCAGGCCGGCGATGAGGAACCAGGCGAACGACGTACCGAGGTAGAGCTTTCCGATCACCTTGTGGTCGGTGGTGGTGATGACCTTGACGATCTGCTGACCCAGCGTGTTCTGCTTCGTGGCGCTGGTGCTCTGGAACTGAGCACCCTCGGCTGTCGCGGTCACTGGCCCGCTCCTGTCGACTGGTCGTTGTCCTGGACTTCGTTCTGGAGGCCGCTCTGCTGGCCGACCTCGGAGCCACCCAGCGCCGGACCGATGTTGCCCTGCTTCTTGAGGTCCGCGAGGTGGGCGGCGTACGCGTCCTCGCTCACGACCTTGACGTCGAAGAGCATCCGGGAGTGGTAGACGCCGCACAGCTCGGCGCAGCGGCCCACGAACGTGCCCTCCCGCGTCGGCGTGAAGCTGAAGTGGTTCTGCCGACCGGGGATCACGTCCATCTTGAACAGGAACGCCGGGACCCAGAACGAGTGGATGACGTCCGGCGAGCGCAGCTGGATCTCCACGCGCTTGTTCACCGGCAGGTACAGCGTCGGCCGGTCGGCGGTGGTGCCGCCCTCGTAGACCGTCGTGGACCCGTCGAGGGCGGCGTCCTTGTCGTAGTTGAACGTCCAGGACCACTGCTGGCCCACGACCGTGACGGTGTGGTCGGCGTTGCCGGTCTCGCTCGCGTCGGCCAGCACGTCGTTCTGGACGGTCACGGTGAAGAAGAAGAAGACCAGGACCATCACGACCGGCGCGACCGTGTAGAGGATCTCGATCGGCAGGTTGTAGCGGGTCTGGATCGGGATCTCGTCGTCACGGCGGCGGCGGAACTTCACGCACGCGTAGCCGATCAGCCCCCACACCAGGACGCCGACGATCATCGCGGCGAGCCAGGAGCCCATCCAGAGTCCGTGGATCCCGGCGGTGCGGTCGGTGACGCCCTCGGGCTGTGCGAGCCGCTTGATCGAGTCCGTCTCCGCGGCGGAGCACGACCCGAGCAGCAGCATGCCCGCCGAGCCCAGAGCGATCAGGCCGGCGCTGCGCACGCGCGGGGGGAGTTGCAGACTCAAGATCAGAGCCTCTCTGTCCAAGAAGCGGGTCAGGGGGAACGTTACTACTGACGCGACAGCGTTCTGCGGGTAGGTGGGGCGGTAGTTTCACGGTGTGACAAATGCGACGGGCTCCCCCGGCTCGCCCGGCCCCGCGGCAGGGGGGGCCCGCGACCTCCACGTATCTCGACACGGTGTCCACCGAGGCGCTGCACCCGGCTGCCCGGGAGACCCTGCTGAGCGCCCTGGACCGGGGCTGGGCGGACCCGCTGCGGCTGCACGGCGCCGGCCGCGAGGCCCGGCTGCTGCTCGACAACGCCCGCGAGGTCGTGGCCGCCCTGCTGGGTTCCCGGCCGGACGAGGTCAGCTTCACCTCCTCGGGCACGGCGGCCGTGCACCTCGGCGTGCTGGGCCTGCTGCTGGGCCGCCGGCGGGTCTCCCCCCGTCTGGTGCACACCGCTGTGGAGCACTCCGCCGTGCTGTCGGCGGGCGCGTGGTGGGCCCGGCACTTCTCCGGTACGGCGGACGGGGTGCCCGTGGACGCGCAGGGGCACGTGCGGCTCGACGCCCTGGACGACGCCCTCGCGCAGGGGGCCGGCGTGGCCGCCGTACAGGTGGCGAACCCGGAGGTCGGCACGCTGCAGCCCTGGCCGGAGGTCGCCCGGACGGCCGCACGGCACGACGTGCCGGTGTTCGCCGACGCCTGCGCGGCCGCCGGGCGGGTCGACCTGCCCGACGGGTGGGCCGCGGCCGCCGCGTCGGCCCACAAGTGGGGCGGCCCGGCGGGCGTCGGCGTGCTGCTGGTGCGCAAGGGCGCGAGGTGGCGGGCGCCGTTCCCCACCGACGACCGCACCGACGCCCGGGTGGCCGGCTTCGAGAACGTCCCGGCCGCGCTGGCCGCGGCCGCCGCGCTGCAGGCCGTCGTCGCCGAGCGCACCGTGGTGGCCGCCCGCCAGCACGCGCTCGTCGACCGGCTCCGGGCCGCCCTGCACGCGGTGCAGGACGTGGACGTCGTCGGCGACCCGGCGGCCCGGCTGCCGCACGTGCTGACCTTCTCCTGCCTGTACGTCGACGGGGAGTCCCTGGTCACCGAGCTGGACCGGCGCGGGTTCGCGGTCGCGTCGGGGTCGGCGTGCACCGCGAGCAGCCTCGAGCCGTCGCACGTGCTGGCCGCCATGGGCGCACTCACCCACGGCAACGTGCGGGTCTCGCTGACCCGCGACACGACCGAGGCGGACGTCGACCGGCTGGTGGCCACCCTGCCTGATGTCCTCGCGCAGCTGCGGCCCTGAGAGGATCCGCCCATGGACGCCGACGTGGAGCTCGACTGCCGGGGCATGCTGTGCCCGCTGCCGATCATCCGGCTGGCCAACAACCTGGGTGACATCGCCGTCGGCGCGACGATGGCGGTGGTGGCCGAGGACCCGGCCGCCCGCCCGGACGTCGCGGCCTGGTGCCGGATGCGCGGCCAGGAGTACCTCGGCGAGGACCTCGCCGAGGACGGGGTCCCCCGCTTCGTGGTCCGGCGGCTGCGGTGACCCACGTCGTCTACAACTCCTTCAACGGACGGTTCTCCGACAACCCCCGGGCGATCTTCGAGCGGCTCCGCGACCGGCCCGGGTTCGAGCACACCTGGCTGATGGACCCCGCGCACGCCGCCGCGTTCCCCGCGGGCGTGCGGACCGTGCGGATCGACGGACCCGGGGCGCGGCACGCCCTGGAGGACGCCGACCTGGTCGTCGCCGGCACGCACACCGAGGTCGACTGGACCAAGTCACCCGGGACGACGTACCTGCAGACCTGGCACGGCACGCCGCTCAAGCGGATCCACTACGACGTGCTGCTGGTGCCCCCGGGGCGGCTGGACTACCTGGACCTGGACGTCGCCCGCTGGGACGTGCTGCTCTCGCCGAACCCGGCGAGCACCCCGCGGCTGCGCAAGGCGTTCGGCTTCGACGGCCCGGTCTGGGAGACCGGTTACCCCCGCAACGACCTGCTGCTCGCCCCGGAGGCCGCCGTCACCCGGGACGCGGTGCGCCGCGGGCTGGGCCTCGACGACGACGAGACCGCGGTGCTGTACGCCCCGACCTGGCGCGACGACGAGAAGTTCGACGAGAGCGTGCCCGTGGTGCCGATGCACCTCCAGCTGGGGGCGCTGGCCCGGAGGCTCGACGAGGCCGGCGGCCGGCACCGGGTGCTGGCGCGGCTGCACAACCTGATGACCGACCGCTCCCGCGCCGAGGAGGCGCCGGGTGTGGTCGACGTGTCGTTCTACCGGGACGTCAGCGAGCTCTACCTCGCGGCCGACGTGCTGGTCACCGACTACTCCTCGGTGATGTTCGACTTCGCCCTCACCGGCCGGCCGATCGTCTACTACGCCTACGACCTCGACCGGTTCCGCGACGAGATCCGCGGGTTCTACTTCGACCTGCTCCCCCAGGCCCCCGGCCCGGTGGCCCGCACCGAGGACGAGCTGGTCGAGGCGCTCACGCACCTGGACCCCGCCGCGTTCGCCGGGCGCTACGCGACCTTCCGCGCGACGTACGGCGGCCTGGAGGACGGGCACGCCACCGACCGGGTCCTGGAACGGCTCGGCCTGGCCGGGCCGCTCGAGGACGCGGCGGTCAGGGGCGCGGGGTCCTGACGTGCGCGGCGATCTCGGCGGCGGCCTCGTCGCCGTAGGCGTCCGCGAACCGCTGCACGAACTGCTGCTGGTGCAGGGTGTACTCCTGGGTGCCGACCTTCTCGACCACGTAGACGGCCAGCAGGCAGCCGAGCTGGGCGGCCCGCTCGAGCGAGAGGTCCCACTCCAGGGCGGCCAGGAAGCCGGCACGGAACGCGTCGCCGACGCCGGTGGGCTCGACCTTCTCGATCTCCGGCACCGCGGCGACCAGGATCGGCTCCTCGCCCTGGCGCTCGACCCGGACGCCAGCGGCGCCGAGGGTGACCACCTGGGTGCCGACGCGCGAGAGGACCTCCTCGGGGGTCCAGCCGGTCTTCTTCTGGATCAGCGCCGACTCGTACTCGTTGCTGAACAGGATCGCGGCGCCGTCGATGAGCTCCTTGATCATCTCGCCGTCGCCGAACGCGAGCTGCTGGCTCGGGTCGGCGATGAACGGGTAGCCCCGCTTGCGGCACTCGTCGGTGTGCCGCAGCATCCCCTCGGGGTCGTTGGGGCCGATCAGCACGTACGTCGCCCCGCCGACCCGGTCCACGATCGGGGTGAGCTCGATGTCGCGGGCCTCGCTCATCGCGCCGGCGTAGAACGACGCGATCTGCGCCATCGTCGAGTCGTTGGTGCACACGAACCGGGCGGTGTGCCGGGACTGCGAGACGTGCACGGAGTCGCAGTCGACGTTGTGCCGCACCAGCCAGGAGCGGTAGTCCACGAAGTCCTCGCCGACGGCGCCGACCAGGACCGGGCGCAGGCCCAGGTTGCCCAGGCCGAACGCGATGTTCGCGGCGCAGCCCCCGCGGCGCACCTCGAGGTCGTCGACGAGGAACGACAGGGCGATCTTGTCGAGCTGGTCGACGACGAGCGAGTCGGCGAACTTGCCGGGGAACGACATCAGGTGGTCGGTGGCGATGGAGCCGGTCACGAGCAACGACACGGGAGCGTCCTCAAAGGGGTCTGGAGTTAAATCGGCGACAGCCGGACACTACCGGGCGGTACTCGTAGGGATACCCCGTGGTAGCTCCTAGCGTGGGGCCATGACCTACGAGCGGCTGCCCTACGACGAGGCCTCCACGACCGCGCGGATGACCTCCGACGCCCGGGCCGCGGGGGCGGTGCTCCGCGCAGCCGTCCGGCCGGCGCCCAGCATCCGCTACGAGGACTACCCGCACGACCTGCCCAAGCCGACCCTCGACGTCTCCGAGGCGGCGTCCCGGCTCGCGGCGGCGCTGCACCTCCACCTGGACTGACCGGCGCCGGTACAGACCGGCAGTGAGCGACATGGACCGGGCCGCACGGGGCAGGCTGTGGCCATGACCTCCCGCCCCGGTCGCTGGCTCGCGCCGCTCGGCGCGTCCGCGGCGGTGCTCGCGGTCGTCGTGGCCCCCGGCGTGCTCGGCTCGGTCGGCCCGCGGGGCGCCGGCCCCGGACCGGCCCCGGACGCGGACCTCCCGCCGTACGACGCGATCACGCCGAGCCTGCCGCCGGACGGCGCCGAGGAGGACCGCACCGGCCGGCACCAGGTCGACCTGGTCGGCTACCGCGCGGACGGCACCGTGCTGCACGTCTTCTACACCGTGGACCCGCGCCGGGGCTGCTCGGTCGGGATCGACGACCCGGTGGTCCAGGAGCGGGCCGGCTCGGTGCGGATCCGGCTGGTCCGGTCCTGGCCGGGACCGGGATCGGTCGGGGCGGGCTGCGCGGACCGGCTGCCGACCAGCTCGGTGGACGTCCGGCTCAGCCGGCCGCTCGGCGGACGGCTGCTGCAGGACGCCGCCCACGGCGACGCGCTGGTGGCCCCGCTCGCCTCCCAGCCCTAGACAGCCGAAGACCCCCGGTGCCGTGAGGCAACGGGGGGTCTTCGACCCTTGGGAGCGCGCTGGCCCGTGAGAGATCAGTGGAAGCTGTCTCCACAGGCGCAGGAACCGCCGGCGTTCGGGTTGTCGATCGTGAAGCCCTGCTTCTCGATCGTGTCCACGAAGTCGATGACGGCCCCGTTGAGGTAGGGCATGCTCATCCGGTCCACGACGACGGACACGCCGTCGAAGTCGGTGACCTGGTCACCGTCGAGCGTGCGCTCGTCGAAGAACAGCTGGTAGCGGAGGCCGGAGCAGCCGCCGGGCTGCACGGCGATGCGGAGCGCGAGGTCGTCACGACCCTCCTGCTCCAGGAGGCTCTTGACCTTGCTCGCGGCCTCGTCGCTGACGTTGATGCCGTCGGCGCGGACCTGGGTCTCGGTGGTGGTGTCGACCTGCTCGGTCATCGGTGTGCTCCTGAACTCTTCGACAGTTCGAACGACTCGTTGATCTGCTTGTTCAATGGTGCCACACGCCCGGGTATTCCCCGCACCGGCGCTCAGCGCGACCAGCTCTTGGCGGTGCGCTCGGCCAGCGCGGCCAGGCTGCCCGCCGGGTCGGCGAAGCTGGCCTCCTCGCCGACCAGGTCGACCATGGAGTACGCCGACTCCACGCCCAGCGCGCGCATCTCCCGGGAGCCGACCAGCACCTGCCCGGCCAGCGCGATGCACGGCTGGAGCGCCTGCGCGGCGATCGTGGCCACGCCGTAGGGCACCTTGCCCGAGCGGGAGGAGAAGTCGAAGGCACCCTCGCCGGTGATCACCAGGTCGGCGCGGCGGGCCCGTTCGGGCAGGCCGACGGCGTCCGCGACGATGTCGAGGCCGGAGGTCCGGGTCGCGCCGAGCAGCAGCAGCCCGAAGCCCAACCCGCCGGCCGCCCCGGCCCCCTTGCCCAGGGCGGTCTTCTTGTCGGTGGCATCGGCCAGCCGCTCGAGCAGGGCGTCGACAGCCTGCAGCCGGTCGTCGGCCACCCCCTTCTGGGGCCCGAAGACGTTGGTGGCGCCGCGCAGGCCGAGCAGCGGGTTGTCCACGTCGGAGGCGGCCACCAGCTCGACGCCCTCGACCATGGCCCGCGCCGCCTCCAGGTCGACGTCCTGCAGGTCTCCGAGGCCGGTCGCGCCGCGGGTGAGCGCCTCCGCCGGGTCCGAGGTGGCGCCGAGCGCGGCCAGCAGGCCCGCTCCCCCGTCGTTCGTGCCCGAGCCGCCGAGCCCCACGACCACCCGGGTGGCGCCCTCCTCGCAGGCGGCCCGGACCAGCTCGCCGACGCCGTACGTCGAGGCGTCCTCGGCGTGCCGGTCCCCGGCCGGCGTCAGGTGCAGCCCGCAGGCCTGCGCGCTCTCGACGTAGGCGGTGCCCTGGTGGATCAGCACCGTGCCGGGCACCGTGTCGCCGTAGGGCCCGAGCACGTTGACCGCGAGCAGCTCCCCGCCCAGCGAGGCGTGCAGGACGTCGACGAAGCCCGGGCCGCCGTCGGCCATCGGAACGAGCTCGAGCTCGTCGTGGGGAGCCCGCCGGCGCCACCCCGCGGCGATGGCCTCGGCCGCCTCGACGGCGCTCAGGGTTCCGGCGAACTTGTCAGGTGCGATCAACACGCGCATGCCCCCATCCAACATGATGGGATGGTCGGCGATGACCGCCGACTACTTCGTGCGCCCGATGACCCCCACCGACGTCCCCGAGGTCGAGCGGCTCACCGACGCGGCCTTCTTCGACCTCGACGTCCGCACCCACCGCGCCGGCTGGCCCGCGCCGGAGCACCGCTCCGAGGCGCGGGCCGCGGAGTGGCGGGCCCGGGTGCGGCACCTGGTGCAGCACGACCCGCGCGGCTGCTGGGTGGCCGAGGACGACTCCGGGGTGCTCGGGGCGACGGTCAGCATGCGCCGGGACACGACGTGGCTGCTCGCGGCGTACGCCGTGCGGCCGGGGCTGCAGGGACGCGGCGTCGGCCGGCAGCTGCTGGACGCGGCGCTGGCCTACGGCGACGGGTGCCTGCACGGGATGATCGCCGCCTCCGAGGACCCGCCGGCGGTGCGGAGGTACCGCCTGGCGGGGTTCACGCTGCACCCCACGATGCTGCTCCGCGGCCCGGTCGCCCGGGCGGACCTGCCGGTCGTGGAGCGGGTCCGGGAGGGGTCGGCCGGTGACGTGCCGCTGATGGACTCGGTCGACCGGCAGGTCCGCGGGGCCGCGCACGGCGTGGACCACGAGGTGCTGACCCGGGCCTACCGGCTGGTGGTGGTGGACCGGCCGACGGGGTCGGGCTACGCCTACGTCGCGGCCCGGGGCGGGCCCTACCTGCTGGCCGCGACGAACCGGCGCACCGCCACCGACCTGCTCTGGGAGGCGCTGGCGGCCTCCTCCCCCGACGAGCCGGTCGAGGTCCCGCACGTGAGCGCGGCCAACGAGTGGGCGCTCGACGTCGGGCTGGCGTGCCGGATGCAGCTGTGGACCAGCGGCTACCTCGCGCTGCGCGGCCTCAAGCCACCGGCACCGTACCTGCACAGCGGGCACTTCCTCTGAGTCCCGCCAGGTGCGTTGTGAAAAGATGACCGGGTGACGACAACCGAGCTGCCCCTGCTGGTCCTGGGCCGCGGCACCGACAGCCGCTCCGAGCCGGGAGTCGACTGCCCCGGCTCCCTTCCTGCCGCCTCCGACCCCGACCTGGTCGCCCGCGCGCGGGCCGCCAAGGAGGCGCTCGGCGACCGGGTGTTCGTGCTCGGCCACCACTACCAGCGCGACGAGGTCATCGAGTTCGCCGACGTCACCGGCGACTCCTTCAAGCTGGCCCGCGACGCCGCCGGCCGACCGGACGCGGAGTACGTCGTGTTCTGCGGCGTGCACTTCATGGCCGAGTCGGCCGACATCCTCACCGGCCCGGACCAGGCGGTGATCCTGCCGGACCTCGCGGCCGGCTGCTCGATGGCGGACATGGCCGGCCTCGCGCAGGTCGAGGACGCCTGGGACGCCCTGGAGGACGTGGGCATCGCCTCGTCCGTCGTACCCGTGACGTACATGAACTCCTCGGCCGACATCAAGGCGTTCTGCGGCAAGCACGGCGGGGCGGTGTGCACGTCCTCCAACGCGCAGGTGGCGCTGGAGTGGGCGTACGCGCAGAAGAAGGACGCCAAGGTGCTCTTCCTGCCCGACCAGCACCTCGGCCGCAACACCGCGGTGCGCGAGCTCGGGATGAGCCTCGACGACTGCGTCGTGTGGAACCCGCACAAGCCCAACGGCGGGCTCACGCCCGGCCAGCTGCGGGACGCCCGGATGATCCTGTGGAAGGGGCACTGCTCCGTGCACGGCCGGTTCACCGCGCAGTGCGTCGACGACGTGCGCGAGCGGGTCCCCGGCGTCCAGGTGCTGGTGCACCCCGAGTGCACCCACGAGGTGGTCACCAAGGCCGACCTCGTCGGGTCGACGGAGTTCATCATCAAGACCGTCGAGGCCGCTCCCCCGGGCTCGTCGTGGGCGATCGGCACCGAGCTGAACCTCGTGCAGCGGCTCGCGAACGCGCACCCGGAGCAGCACATCACGTTCCTGGACAAGACCGTCTGCTACTGCTCGACGATGAACCGCATCGACCTGCCGCACTTCGTGTGGGCGATGGAGAACCTCGTCGCCGGCCACGTGGTCAACCGGATCGAGGTCGACCCCGAGACCGAGCGCTGGGCCAAGGTCGCCCTGCAGCGGATGCTCGACCTGCCCGCGCGCACGGCGGGCAAGGACTGACCCGGCGGCCGCTCAGAGGCCGGGGGCGCCCCAGACCGGCATCCACCGGGACAGGTCCTTCTCGACCGGGAGGTCGTCGGAGACCAGGTCGCGGATCTGGATCTCCAGCAGGTTGTCGCGCTGCTGGGGGCCGGTCGGCGCGAACGGGTAGAACGTGCCCTGCTTGTAGAGGTAGACCAGGCCCAGCCGGCGCCCGGCGGGGTCGGTGAACCCGACCAGCGAGCAGAGCAGGCTCGGGCCGAACCCCTGCGCCTCGAGCGAGGTGTTCACGGTGTGCAGGTCGGTGACGAGCGCCGACAGGTCGTCCGGGCTCTGCCGGGCCAGCAGCCAGGTGAAGCCGAAGGAGTCGGTGCTGCGCTCGACGTCCGGGTCGTCGTCGTTGTCGAGCAGCTCGACGACGTCGTTCTGCGCCTGCGCGAACGCCGCGCCCTCGGCGGCCCGGTAGCAGACCGAGCCGACGCCGGTCGGCGTGAAGCCGGCCGCCGTCTGCAGCGTCACCGCGGCCGCGGGCAACGAGAACAGCGCGTCCAGGTTGGCCTGCACCGGCTTGCTCCGGCCGCTCAGCGTGCTCCAGATGCCCATCGTGCGCCTCAGAGGCCGGCGCCGGGGGCCGGGAAGCCACCGTCCATCGGCTTGCCGAGCTCGGCGGACACCTTCGCGAGCTGCTCGAGCCGCTGCTCGAGCGACGGGTGCGTGGAGGTGAGGGTCTTGAAGCCCATGCCGCTGATCGCCGGGGTGATGAAGAAGGCGTTCATCGACTGGACCTCACGCAGGTCCTTGCTCGGGATCGAGGCGACCTCACCGCTGATCTTGGTCAGCGCGCTGGCCAGGGCCGAGGGCTTCTGGGTGAGGTAGGCGCCCGACCGGTCGGCGCACAGCTCGCGGTAGCGCGAGAGCAGCCGGGTCAGGAAGAAGCTCACGGCGTAGACCACCAGGCTGATCACCAGCGCGATCAGCCAGAACGGCGGGCCGTTGTTGTTGTTGTTGTTGCCGCCCCGGCGGTCGCCCCCGCCGCCGAAGAGCATGCCGTACTGCGCCCCGCGGGTCAGCATGCCGGCGGCGATGCCGGCCGACGCGGCCAGCGTCATCACCAGCACGTCGCGGTGCGCGACGTGGGACAGCTCGTGGGCGAGCACGCCCTCCATCTCCTCGGCGGTCAGCTTGTCGAGGATGCCGGTGGTCACGCAGACCGACGAGTGCTGCGGCGAGCGCCCGGTGGCGAAGGCGTTGGGCATGTCGGTGTAGGCGATCGCCACCCGCGGCTTGGGCATGTCGGCCAGCGCGCAGAGCCGGTCGATCACCCCGTGCAGCTCGGGGGGCCTCCTCGGGCGTGACGATCCGGGCCCGCATCGCCTTCAGCGCGATCGAGTCGGAGTTGTACCACTGGAACCAGGCGACCCCGAGGCCGGCGAGACCGATGATCACGGCGAGACCGGCGCCGCCGTACGAGCCGCCGGCGTACATCAGCCCGACCACGAGCGCCACGAACAGCGCACCGAGCAGGAACATCACCAGGGTCATCCGCGCGGTGAGGCCGCGGTCGTTGATGAAGCGGGTGCTGGCCATCAGCCCGGGATCAGCCCGTCGTCGTTGAGCAGCTCCCGCACCTCCTCCAGCGTGGCGTCGGACGGCGGCAGGATCAGGTCGGAGTCCTCGAGCGACTCGTCGGGCAGCGGCTCACCGCCCGTGCGGACCGCGTCCAGCAGCGCCGAGAGGGTGTTCGAGAACGAGCTCTGGTCCTCCGCCTCGACGGCCGCCTCGACGGCCGCGTCCAAGGTGTTCAGCGTCGGCAGCTGCTCGTCCGTGACGGTCCACTGACCCTCTCCGAGGATCCGGACGATCATGACTGGCCCTCTTCCTTGCGGGGCTCGCTCACCGGGGTGGCCTCGACCTGCGCCGGCGGCGTGGAGTCGGACTGCTCCAGGGCCTGCGGGGCGCTGCCGGCCTTCAGCGCGGCCAGCTCGCTCTCCACGTCGGACTGCGAGGACATCGCCTCGAGCTCGCGGGAGATGTCGTCGCCGCGGTTGATCGAGCTGGCGTCGTCGAGCGCGCCGGAGGCGATCAGCTCGTCGATGGCACCGGCCCGGGCCTGCATCTGCGCGGTCTTGTCCTCCGCGCGCTGCACGGCCATTCCGACGTCGCCCATCTCCTCGGAGATGCCGGAGAACGCCTCGTTGATGCGGGTCTGCGCCTCGGCGGCGGTGTACTGCGCCTTGATGGTCTCCTTCTGCGTGCGGAAGGACTCGACCTTGGCCTGCAGCCGTTGGGAGGCGAGCGTGAGCTTCTCCTCCTCGCCCTGCAGCTGCGCCTGCTGGGCCTGCAGGTCGCTCATCTGCGAGGTGAGCGCCGACTTGCGGGTGAGCGCCTCGCGGGCGAGGTCCTCGCGGCCCATGGACAGCGCCTTCTGGGCCTGCTCGGTGAGCTTGTCGGACTGCTGCTTGAGCTGCGCGCCCTGGAGCTCGACGCGCTTGCGGCTGGTCGCGACGTCGGCCACGCCGCGACGCACCTTCGTCAGCAGCTCGAGCTGGCGCTTGTAGCTGTAGTCCAGCGTCTCGCGCGGGTCCTCGGCGCGGTCGAGCGCCTTGTCGGCCTTGGCGCGGAAGATCAGGCTGATGCGCTTCATGAGAGTCATGGAGGGCAGCCCCCCTTTTCTTTTTCTCGGTGATGCGGCGAGGTGACGTCGCCACCACCCTACGGGGCAACGGACGGGCGGAGTAGGAGGTTCCCGGTGCTCCCGGCCGGTCGTTCGCGGCTACTGTGGGACCCACCAGCCAGCTCGGGTCCCGCACCCGGCCCGACGCCAGACCGAGGAAGCCAGAGCGTTGTTCCGTCGCAGCAAGACCGCCGAAGCGCCCGCCGCCACCGAGACCGTCAAGGTCGCCGGAAAGGGCCGGCCCACTCCCAGCCGCAAGGACGCCCAGGCCGCCGCCCGGGCCCGCGCCAAGGGCCCCCAGGACAAGAAGGCCGCGGCCCGCGCCCAGCGCGAGCGCCGCACCGAGAGCAGCGCCACGATCCGCGAGGGCATGAAGCGCGGCGAGGAGCGCTACCTGCCGGCCCGGGACAAGGGCCCGGTCCGCCGGTTCGTCCGCGACTGGATCGACTCCCGGCTGTGCATGGCCGAGATGCTGCTGCCGCTGCTGATCCTGATCATGGTCGGCCAGGCGTTCTCCCAGAGCCTGGCCAACGGCCTGTGGAGCGCGACGATCCTGCTGGTCGCCCTGGACACCTCGCTGGTGGTCTTCCGGCTCCGCCGCGAGCTGCGCCGCCGGTTCCCCGACGTGAGCACCAAGGGCGCGGTCGGCTACGGCGTGCTGCGCTCCATCCAGCTCCGCTGGATCCGGCTCCCCAAGCCCCAGGTCAAGCTCGGCGCCAAGCTCCCCGACCGCTACTGACCCAAGGCCGACCCGGGCCCCAGTTCACCCCGACCCTGGCCATGGCACAGGTTGAGCCGGGCCGTAGTTACACCATCGTCCGAGTCCGGCCACCTCGAGTCGCAGGTGACGCCGTACCCCACCCGATAACTCGTCGGGCTCTGCACGAGACCCGGGATGCCCGGCACAAGAGCCGCCTCGGCCCTCACCCACACCCGGGTCGGCCTTCACCACCACCCGGGTCGGCCTTCACCACCACCCGGGTCGGCCTTCACCACCACCCGGGTCGGCCTTCACCACCACCCGGGTCGGCCCTCGGCACCCCCCGGGTCGGCCCTCACCAACACCCGGGTCGGCCTTCACCAGGACCCGGGTCGGTGGTGGGGGCGGGTTGGGGAGCGGGCATAGGGTCGAAGGCATGGAAATCCGCAATCTTGGTTCGAGTGGCCTGAAGATCTCCGCAATCGCCTACGGCAACTGGCTGACCCACGGGTCCCAGGTCGAGGAGGACGCCGCGCTCGCGTGCGTCCGGCAGGCGATCGACGAGGGCATCACCACCTTCGACACCGCCGACGTGTACGCCAACACCAAGGCCGAGACCGTGCTCGGCAAGGCCCTGAAGGACGAGCGCCGCGAGGGCCTGGAGATCTTCACCAAGGTCTACTGGCCGACCGGCCCGGGTGCGCACAACGACCACGGGTTGTCCCGCAAGCACATCCTCGAGTCGATCAACGGCTCCCTGAAGCGGCTCGGCACCGACTACGTCGACGTCTACCAGGCGCACCGCTACGACTACGAGACCCCGCTCGAGGAGACGATGGAGGCCTTCGCCGACGTCGTGCACTCCGGCAAGGCGCACTACATCGGCGTCTCGGAGTGGCGGGCCGAGGAGATCCGCGCGGCCCACAAGCTCGCCCGCGAGCTGCGCATCTCGCTGGTCTCGAACCAGCCGCAGTACAACATGCTGTGGCGGGTCATCGAGCCCGAGGTGGTGCCGACCTGCGAGGAGCTCGGGATCGGGCAGATCGTCTGGTCGCCGATCGCGCAGGGCGCGCTGACCGGCAAGTACAAGCCGGGCGAGGACTACCCGGCCGGCTCGCGCGCCACCGACGACAAGGGCGGCGCGGACATGATCTCGCGCTGGCTCAACGACGACGTCCTCGGCCGGGTGCAGAAGCTCAAGCCGGTCGCCGACGAGGCCGGCCTCTCGCTGGCCCAGCTCGCCGTCGCCTGGACGCTGCAGAACAGCAACGTCTCGGCCGCGATCATCGGCGCCTCCCGGCCCGAGCAGGTCACCGAGAACGTCAAGGCGGCCGGCGTGAAGCTCGACGCCGAGGCCCTCAAGCGGATCGACGAGGTGCTGGACGGCGTCGTGGAGCGCGACCCGGCCAAGACCAAGTCCCCCGCGAAGCGCGACTTCGGCCGCTGACCCGCGGCGCGGGCGCTCAGCCCTGCTCGTGCAGGCTCATCGGCCCGTAGACCTCGCGGTCGCCCTCGAAGAGCGTGACCTGGTCGACGCCGTCGTCGACCAGGTCGCGCCAGACCTCGCCGATCCAGGACTCCGCGTCGCTCTGCGAGGGGAAGCCGGTCACCCCGGACGCCGTACCCCCCGGCGGCCTTGCTCACCTCGGCCCCGGCGGTGTCCTCGAAGCGCCAGCGCCAGGTCGACCTGGGCGAGGTGTCGCTGCCGGTGAAGGACGAGGAGGGCTCCAGGGAGTGCGTCATGTGACGAGCCTAACCGGCGCGCAGGGCGGGGCTCTTTGACGCCGCCGCGACCCGCGTGGGAGCGTGAGCGCATCTGCCCCGCTTCGGGAAAGCCGGTTCGACTCCGGCGCTGACCCGCAACCGTGAGCCGTGCCGCACGTCGGCGCGACGAGCCGGAGAACCGGACGGGTCAGCGGCTCCACTCATCCGTCGAGGTCTACGGGACGGAGCCGGACCTGCGGGCCCGGTGGCCCGCGTGTGGTCCGGCGAAAGTCTGTGCACCGCCGCCACGAAAGGCCCCTCATGGCCACTCCCCTCCGCCGGACCCTGGGCGCGCTCGGCGCCCTGGTCCTCGCCCTGCTCGTCGTCGCCGGCACCGCTCGTACGGCGGACGCGGCCGACGGCTACAAGTACTGGAACTACTTCCACGTCGAGGGCGGGAAGTACGCCTTCGCCCAGACCGGCCCCGCCGACTTCACGCCCAAGGACGGCACCGTCGAGGCCTACCGCTACGGCCTGTCCACCGCCGCCGACGGCCTGCCGCCGCGCACCGACGCCACGACCTACACCGTCGAGGACATCTGCGCCGGCACCGAGGCCGGGTCCGGCGAGAAGCTCGTCGGGGTGCTGCTCGACTACGGCACGGCCGCGGACGCCGACGGCGGCCAGACCCCGCCCGCGCCGCGGGCCGCGTGCGCCGCGGTGCCGACCGCCGCGAACGGCCAGCAGGTCCTCGACGCCGTCGCCGACCTGCGGCTCGACAAGGGCCTCACCTGCGGCATCGACGGCTACCCGGCCTCGGGCTGCTCGGTGACCGTGAAGAACCCGCCGTCCGCGGCCGCCGCCGCGACCGTCGACTTCGCGCTGCCCGAGGCGGCGAGCGCCACCGCGAGCCCGGACGCCGCGGGCACCGCGGACCAGGCCGCCTCCGAGACCGACGACGGCGGCGTCCCGTGGACGCTGATCGTGGTGGTCGTGGTCGTCGTCGCGATCGGCGCCGCGTCGTTCGTGCTGTCCCGGCGCGGCAAGAACCTCTGAGCCCAGCACCGTGCGCGCCGTCGACCGCCTCAGCTACCCCCGGAGCCTGCATCCGGGGGCCTGGTGGCTGTGGGCGGTCGCGCTCGCGGCGGCGGCCAGCCGCACCCAGAACCCGGTGCCGCTGGCACTGATCCTGGTGGTCACCGGGTTCGTGGTCGCCGCCCGGCGCAGCAACGCCCCGTGGGCCCGGTCCTACGTCGCGTTCCTCAAGCTGTCGCTGGTGATCATCGTGGTCCGGATCCTGTTCCAGGCGCTGCTGTCCACCGGCGCCCAGGGCCCCACGGTGCTGTTCACGCTGCCGTCGCTGCCGATGCCCGCGGGCAGCGGGCTCAAGCTCGGCGGCGTGGTCAGCCTCGAGGCGATCCTGCGGGCGTTCTACGAGGGCCTGCAGCTGGCGACCATCTTGTGCTGCGTGGGCGCCGCCAACGCGCTGGGCAGCGCCCGGCGGCTGCTGCGCTACGTGCCGGGCGCGCTCTACGAGGTCGGGGTGGCCTGCGTGATCGCGCTGACCTTCGCTCCCCAGCTGGTCACCGACGCCGCCCGGGTCCGCGCCGCGCACCGGCTCCGCGGCCAGAACGGCACCGGGCTGCGCAGCCTGCGCCGGCTGGCGATGCCGGTCCTCGAGGGCGCCCTGGAGCGGTCGGTGGACCTGGCCGCCGCGATGGACTCCCGCGGCTACGGGCGTACGACGGACGAGTCGGCCGCCTCGCGACGGCTCACCGGGCTGCTCGTGTTCGGCGGGCTGCTCGGCGTCTGCGTCGGCATCTACGGGCTGCTCGACGGCACCGCGTCGGCGTGGCTGGGGATGCCGATGCTGCTGGTCGGCCTGCTCGTCGCGGGCGCCGGGCTGCACGTGGGCGGGCGGCGCAGCGGGCGGACCCGCTACCGGCCCGACCCGTGGGCACTGCCCGAGTGGCTGGTCTCCGCGTGCGGCGTGGTGGCCGCGACGGCCGTCTTCGTCGACGTGCACCTGCACCCCGCGGACTTCTACCTGGCCAGCGTCACGGACCTGCCGCCGGTGCCGATGCTGACCGTGGTCGGCATCCTGGTCGGCGCGCTGCCGGCGTTCCTGGCCCCGCCGCTGCCGCTGGCCGCGTCACCGCACCGCCCCGCCCCGTCGGCCACCGCCGGGCCCGCCGACCGGATGGAGGTGGCGGCGTGATCGAGCTGCACCAGGTCGGCGTCACGTTCGCCGACGCGGACGAGCCGGTGCTCTCCGGGGTGGACCTCAGCATCCCCGAGGGCGAGCTGGTCCTCGTGGTCGGCCGGACCGGGTCCGGCAAGACCACCCTGCTGCGCACCCTGAACGGGCTGGTCCCGCACTTCTCCGGCGGCACCCTGCACGGCCGGGTGGTCGTCGACGGCCGGGACACCCGGCAGCACCGGCCCCGCGACCTCGCCGACGTCGTCGGGTACGTCGGGCAGGACCCGCTCGCCGGCTTCGTCACCGACACCGTCGAGGACGAGCTGGCCTACGGCATGGAGTCGCTGGGCCTGGCCCCGGACGTGATGCGCAAGCGGGTCGAGGAGACCCTCGACCTGCTCGGCCTGGCCGAGGTGCGCAACCGGCCGGTCGCCGACCTGTCCGGCGGCCAGCAGCAGCGGGTCGCGATCGGGTCCGTGCTCACCACCCACCCCCGGGTGCTGGTGCTCGACGAGCCCACCTCCGCCCTGGACCCGCTGGCCGCCGAGGAGGTGCTGGCGACCCTGCAGCGGCTGGTGCACGACCTGGGGCTGACCGTGGTGCTCGCCGAGCACCGGCTCGAGCGGGTCGTGCAGTACGCCGACCGGGTGGTGCTGGTGCCCGGCGGACGCGCGCCGGTCGTCTCCGGCACCCCCGAGCAGGTGCTCCGAGACGCCCCGGTCGCCCCGCCGGTCGTCGAGCTCGGCCGGATCGCCGGCTGGGACCCGCTGCCCCTGTCGGTGCGCGACGCCCGCCGGCTCGCCGGTCCGCTGCGCGAGCAGCTGGCCGCCGTCGAGGCGCCCGAGCGGACCGGGACGGGCGCCGCCAGCGCCGCCGGGGCGGCCGGGACCGTCGCCACCACCGAGGACCTGGTCGTGTCCTACGGCCGGGTGCCGGCGCTGCGCGGCGTCACCACCCGGCTCGGCCGCGGCGAGGTGGTCGCGCTGATGGGCCGCAACGGCGCCGGCAAGTCCACACTGCTCAAGACCCTGGTCGGCATGAAGCGGGCGAGCAGCGGCCGGGTCCTGGTCGACGGCCTCGACCCCGCCGGCCTGCGCCCCTCCGCGCTGCTGCGGCACGTCGGGATGGTGCCGCAGGTGCCGGCCGACCTGCTCTACGCCGCCTCCGTCGGCCGGGAGTGCGAGCAGGCCGACCAGGACGCCCGGGTGCCCGCCGGCACCACGCTGGCGCTGTTCCGGCGGCTCTCGCCCGGCGTCCCCGTCGAGCAGCACCCCCGGGACCTGTCCGAGGGCCAGCGGCTCACCCTGGCCCTGGCGATCGTGCTCGCCGTACGCCCGCCGCTGCTGCTCCTCGACGAGCCCACCCGCGGCCTGGACTACACCGCGAAGCACCGGCTCGTGGAGATCCTGCGGGACCTCGCCGACGAGGGCCACGCGGTGCTGCTGGCCACCCACGACGTCGAGCTGGTCGCCGAGGTGGCCACCCGGGTGCTGGTGATCGCGGACGGCGAGCTGGTCGCGGACGGGCCGACCGCGGACGTCGTGGTGTCCTCCCCCGCGTTCGCCCCGCAGGTCGCCAAGGTGCTCGCCCCGCAGCGCTGGCTGACCCCGACCGAGGTGGCCGTCGCACTGGCCTCGACGGCGCCGGTGACCCCGTGAGCGGCCTGCGACGGCACCCCGTCGCCACCCTCGTCCCGGTGCGGCTGCGCTCCGGCCTGGCGCTGGCCGCCGTGTTCGCGGTGGGCGTGGTGGCGTTCGGCTGGCCGTTCCTGACCCAGCCGGGGTCGGCCCTGGACACCTCGCACTCCGGGGACGCGCCGCTGGTGTTCGTGCTGATGCTGCCGCTGCTCGCCGCGGTCGTGCTCGCCGAGCTCACCGCCGGCGGCATGGACGCCAAGGCGGTGGCGATGCTCGGGATGCTGTCCGCGGTCGGCGGCGCGCTGCGGGCCCTGGGCCCGGGCACCGCCGGCCTGGAGCCCAGCTTCGCGGTGATCATCCTGGGCGGGCGGGTGTTCGGCAAGGGCTTCGGCTTCGTGCTCGGCGCCATCACGCTGTTCACCGGTGCGCTGCTCACCGGCGGCGTCGGGCCGTGGCTGCCGTTCCAGATGGTCGCCGCCGGCTGGGTCGGCTTCTTCGCCGGCTGCCTGCCCCCGGGCCGCGGCCGCGTCGAGATCGGCTGGCTGGCGGCGTACGCCGCGGTGGTCGGCCTGGCCTTCGGGATGGTGATGAACCTGTGGTTCTGGCCGTTCGCGTCCTACGGTCCCGAGACGTCGTTCGTCGCCGGCGACCCGCTGGCCGCGAACCTGCACCGCTACCTGGTGTTCTACGTGACCACCTCGCTGCCCTGGGACCTCGGCCGGGCGGTGCTGTCCGCGCTGGTGCTGCTGCTGGCCGGGTCGGCGCTGCTGCGCGCCCTGCGCCGGGCCTCCCGCCGGGCCGCCTTCGACGCCCCGGTGGCCTTCGAGTGAACCTCACCGTGCTCGGCACCGGCGCGGCCGACGGCTGGCCGAACCCGCACTGCCGCTGCGCCTCCTGTACGGCGGCCCGCTCGGCCGGCTCGCTGCGCGGGCAGACGTCGGCGCTGCTGGACGGCACGCTGCTGCTCGACTGCGGGCCGGAGACGCCGCAGGCCGCGCAGCGCGCCGGGCTCGACCTGACCGGGCTACGGCACGTGCTCCTCACCCACCTGCACCCCGACCACTGCTCCCCGGCGTTCCTGCTGTTCCGGGGCTGGGTGTCCGACGCGCCGCTCGACGTGCTCGGGCCGCCCGAGGTGGTCGAGCAGGCGCGGATGTGGGTCGCCCCCGACTCGCCGGTGCGGTTCGTGGCGGTCGCGGCCGGCGACCGGCACCGGCTCGGCGACCACGACGTGCGGGTGCTGCCGGCCGCGCACGGCGCCGACGGGTCCTGCGTGCTCTACGACGTGCGGGGCCCCGGCGGCCGGCTGCTCTACGCCACCGACACCGGCCCGCTCCCCCGCGCCACCGTCGAGGCGGTGGCCGGCGCCGCCTTCGACGCGGTGCTGCTGGAGGAGACCTTCGGGGACCACCTCACGCACGGCACCGACCACCTCGACCTGGGCAGCTTCCCCGAGCAGCTCCGCCGGCTGCGGGCGGTCGGCGCCGTCACCGCGGACACCGACGTGGTCGCCGTACACCTCTCGCACCGCAACCCGGCCGCTCCCGAGCTCGCCCGGCGGCTGGCGGCCTGGGGCGCCCGGGTGGTCGACGACGGCACCACGCTGGGCGCCCGCCCGCAGCCCGCGCCGGTGGGCCGGACCCTGGTGCTCGGCGGCGCCCGGTCCGGCAAGTCCGGCACCGCGGAGCGGCTGCTCGCCGCCGAGCCGGCGGTGACCTACGTGGCCACCGCCTACCCCGCCGACCACGACGACGAGTGGGCCGAGCGGGTCCGGCTGCACCGGGCCGGTCGGCCCGCGCACTGGACGACCCGGGAGACCCTCGACCTGGTCGGTCTGCTGGCGGCCGAGGGCGAGCCGCTGCTCGTCGACTGCCTGACGCTGTGGCTGACCCGGGTGATGGACCGGCACGACGCCTGGGACGACGCGACCTGGGCGGCAGGCGCCGAGACGGCCGTCACCGCGGACGTCGACGCGCTCGTCGAGGCCTGGCGCACCACCGGCCGCCGGGTCGTCGCGGTCAGCAACGAGGTCGGCCAGGGCGTGGTGCCCGACACGGCGTCCGGGCGACGGTTCCGCGACCAGATGGGCCGGCTCAACGCCCGGGTCGCGGCGGTCACCGAGGACGTGCTGTGGTGCACGGCGGGGCGGGTCGGCCGGCTGTGAACCCGCTCCGGCTCTGCCTGGGCACGCTGACCGTGCTGCCGGTGCGGCCCCCGGCGCGCGTCGACCGGGACGTGGCGGGCCGCGCGATGCTGCTCGCCCCGCTGGCCGGCACGCTGCTCGCGGTGCTCGCCGGCGGGGCGCTGTGGCTGCTGGACCGGGTCGTCTCGCCGCTGCTGGCCGCGACCCTCGCGGTCGGGCTGCTCGCGCTGCTGACCCGCGGCATGCACCTCGACGGGCTCGCCGACACAGCCGACGGCCTCGGCTCGCGGCGGCCGGCCGCCGGCGCCCTGGAGGTGATGCGGCGCGGGGACGTCGGCCCGTTCGGGGTGGTGACGCTGGTCGTCTCGCTGCTGGCCCAGGTCGCCGCCCTGGCCGCGGCGCCGGCCGCTCCGGTGGCGCTGGCCGTGGCCCTGCTGGTGTCCCGCGCGGCGCTGCCCCTGCTGTGCCGGCGCGGCGTCCCGCCGGCCCGGCCCGAGGGCCTCGGCGCCCTGGTCGCGGGCACGGTCCCCCCGGTCGCGGCGGCCGCCACCGCCCTGGCCACGGTGCTCCTCGCCGGGGCGGTCGGCTGGTCGACGTACGGTCTCGGCGGGGTGCTGGCCGGGGTCCTCGCGCTCGCCGCCGGCGCTGCGTACGCCGCGCACTGCGTGCGCCGGTTCGGCGGGATCACCGGTGACGTGCTCGGCGCCTGCGTCGAGGTCACCGGCACCGCGGCGCTGGTGTTCCTGGGGTTCGTGTGACGGATCGGGTCTGCGCCGCCTAGGCTGCTCGGCGACCTCGGGGGTTCACATGTTCCGTTCCAGCACACGCACCGTCACCGCCGCTGCCGTCGCGGGGGCGCTCCTGCTGCTCGCCGCACCCGCGGAGGCCGCCGACCCGGCGCCGTCCGGGGTGCAGGTGATCGCGCACCGCGGGGCCGTCGACCGGGCGCCCGAGCACACGCTGGCGGCCTTCGACCAGGCCGTCGCCGACCACGCCGACCGGGTCGGCCTCGACGTGCGGCTGACCGCCGACGGGGTGCCGGTGGTGGTCCACGACGCCGACCTGGCGCGCACCACCGACGTCGAGCAGAAGCTGCCCGGCGCCGGCGGCTACCCCGTGGAGGCCTACACCCTGGCGCAGGTCAAGACCCTCGACGCCGGCAGCTGGTACCCCGGCGGCGGCTACACCGACGCCCGGGTGCTCACCCTCGACGAGGTGCTGACCGAGCTGGCCGGCAGCCGGATCGGGCTCACCCTGGAGGTCAAGAACCCGGCGGTGTACGGCGGCGTCGGCGGCATCGGCGCGACCGTCAAGCAGGTGCTCGACGCGCACCCCGAGTGGTCGGTGGGCCGGGCCGACGGCTCCCCGCGGCTCGTCGTGGAGAGCTTCGACTGGGCGTTCCTGGACGGCCTGCACGCGACGTACCCCGACCTGCCGCTGGTGCTGCTCGGCGACACCGTCGGCGCCGTCGACCTCGACGCCCGGCCCTGGGTCCGGGAGATCGACGCCCGCCACGACACGCTCACCTCCGCCACGGTGCAGAAGGCGCGCGGACTGGGGATCTTCGTAGGCACCTGGACCGCGAACGGCACCGCGGAGCTGCAGCACGCGGTCGACCTCGGCGCCGCCGGGGTGACCACCGACCAGCCCGACCTGCTCCGCACGCTGCTCGTCGGGCAGGCCCGCACCTGGACCGGCGCCTCGTGGCCGGAGCAGCCGCCCACCGTGCGCGCCGACGCGCTCGCCCCCTCCACCGCCCAGGTGGGCGGCCGGGTGCAGGTCAGCGCGCGCGCCGTGACCGCCGCCGACACCCGGGTCCCCTGGCAGACCGTCACCTTCCAGTCCCGGCTGGGCGGGGTCTGGCGGACCGTCGGGTCCAACGCCACCGACGCGCACGGCTGGGCGCTGCTGTCCCTGCCGGTCAACGAGACGATGCGGGTCCGGGTCGTCACCGGCGGCGTGGTGTCCGCGGAGCGGGCCGTCACCGCGGTCACCGCCCCTGTGGTCCCGCCGCCCGGTGCGCCGGGTCCGTCCCTGCACCCGGCCGCCCAGGCCCGTCCCACCACCGCCGGCGCGGACCCCCGCACCAGTGCGGTCAGCAGCGCGGTGTGGCGCGCGATGGCCGGCCGGTCGTGGCGCAAGGGCTGCCCGGTCGGACGGTCCGGGCTGCGGATGCTGCAGGTCAGCTACTGGGGCTTCGACGGGCACCGGCACCGCGGCACGCTGGTCGTGGCCCGCGGCTCGGCGGCCCAGCTCGGCCGGGTGTTCCGCCGGCTCTACGCGCAGCGGCTGCCGGTGCGCTCGCTGCGCCGCCTTGAGACGATGGGCGGCTGGAGCACCGCGGTGGGCCGGGCCCGCCGCGCGGACGCCGGGTTCGGGTTCGCCTGCCAGCGGGTGCCCGGTGACCGGACCCGGACCGGGTCGCACGCGCGCGGCACGATGGTCACGCTGAACCCGTGGGAGAACCCCGCGACGGTCTCGCACGGGGTGCCGGACCGCTGGTGGCTCAGCCGCACCAGGAACCTGCCCTACGTGCACACCGCGAGCAACCCGGTGGTCCGTGCGTTCGCGGCCGAGGGCTTCGCCTGGAGCGGGAAGTACGGCAAGTACGCCGACTTCCGCGACGTGCGCTAGCGGACGTCGGTCTCCACGAACGGCGGCCGGGTCACCGTGAACACCTCGCGGCGGCCCCGGACGTCCACCGAGACCTCCGCGCCGTCGGTGACCTGCGCCGCGACCAGCGCCAGCCCGACGCCGGTGCGGCGGGTGGGCGAGAACGTCCCCGAGGTGACCTCGCCGACCGGTACGTCGGCCGCGAGCAGCACCCGCATGCCGGGGCGCGGGATGCCGCGGCCGGTGGCGACCAGGCCGCGCAGCAGCCGGGCCGCGCCCTGCTCCTTCTCGGCGAGCAGCACGTCGCGGCCCCAGAACGCCGGCTTCTTCCAGCCCACGGCCCAGCCGAGACGGGCCTGGTTGGGGGTCACGTCGAGGCTGATGTCCTGGCCGTGCAGCGGGTAGCCCATCTCGGTGCGCAGGGTGTCCCGGGCGCCGAGGCCGCAGGCCAGCAGGCCGTGGGGCTCGCCCGCCGCGACCAGCGCGTCCCACAGGGCCGGCGCCGCGTCGTTCTCGCAGACCAGCTCGTAGCCGCGCTCGCCGGTGTAGCCGGTGCGGCACACCGTCACCGGGGCGCCGTCGTGCTCGGTCTCCACGAACGACATGTACTCGTGCCCGGTGGGCAGCCCGACGGCCTCCAGGACCTCGTCGCTGCGCGGACCCTGCACGGCGAGCACCGCGTGCGTGGTGTGGTGGTCGACGACCTGCACCTCGCCCGGCACCTCGCCCGGCGCCTCGGCCCGCAGCCGGCGCAGCACCTCGGCGGTGTTCGCGGCGTTCGGCACCAGGAACACCCGCTCCGGGCTGAGCAGGTAGGCGATCAGGTCGTCCACGATGCCGCCGGTCTCCGCGTCGCAGCACAGCGTGTACTGCGCCTTGCCGGGCACGATCTTCGCCAGGTCGTTGCTCAGCGTCGCGTTGACGAAGTCGGCCGCGCCCGGGCCGTGCACCAGCGCCTTGCCGAGGTGGCTGACGTCGAAGATGCCGACCGCCTCGCGGACCGCGGTGTGCTCCTTGATGACGCCCGACCCGGCGTACTCCAGCGGCATCGACCAGCCGCCGAACTCGGCGAACTTCGCGCCCAGCGCGACGTGACGGTCGTGGAGGGGCGACGTGCGCAGCGGGGCGGCGTCGTCGTGAGGGCTGCTCATGGCGCCGAACCTACCGCAGGCCGGGGCGCCGGCCGCGCGGGCTAGAGTGCCACGACAGCCATGCGGGAGACGTCGAAGGAGTCGCTCAGGTGACCAGCTACACCCTGCGCAAGGGCGCCGCCGAGAAGACCAAGGCGGACGTCGTCGTGATCGGGGTCGTCCGCACCCCCAAGGGCCTGCGCGCCGCGCCCGGCGGGGAGGGCGTGGCCTCGGCCTACGGCCGTAAGTTCGCGCCGCTGCTGTCCACGATCGGCTTCACCGCCAAGACCGGCGAGGTCGCCAAGGTGCCGACCGGCGGCCGGATCACCTCGCCGATGCTGATCCTCGTCGGGCTCGGCGAGGACGGCGCGGTCGACGCGACCGCCGTACGCCGGGCTGCCGGTGCCGCGGTGCGCGCCGTCTCCAACGCCGCGTCGGTCGCCGTGGCGCTGCCCGCGGCCGACGAGCAGCACGTCCGCGCGGTCGTCGAGGGCACCATGCTCGGCGGCTACGCCTTCACCGCCTACAAGTCCGGCGCGGACCCCCAGGGACCGGCCGACGTCGTCGTGCTCACCGACACCGCGCGCACCAAGGGCGCCAAGGCGGCCGTGGAGACCGCACGGATCGTCAGCGAGGCCACCGCCCTGGCCCGCGACTGGGTGAACACCCCGCCCGGCGACTTCACCCCCGAGATCTTCGCCGACGCCGTGGTCGCGGAGCACAAGTTCCGCAAGGCCGCCAAGGTCAAGGTCTCCGTGCTCGACGACCAGCAGCTGCGCGACGGCGGCTTCGGCGGCGTGGTCGGTGTGGGTCAGGGCTCGGCGAACCCGCCCCGGCTGGTGCAGCTGAGCTACTCGCCGAAGGGCGCCACCCGGCACCTCGCGCTGGTGGGCAAGGGCATCACCTTCGACTCCGGCGGCCTGAGCATCAAGCCCGGCAGCGCCATGACCACGATGAAGTGCGACATGGCCGGCGCCGCCGCGGTGGTCGCCGCGACGTTCGCCATCGCCGAGCTCGGGCTCCCGGTGCGGGTGACCACCGTGGTCCCGATGGCGGAGAACATGGTCTCCGGCGCCGCGACCCGGCCCGGCGACGTGCTGACGATGTACGGCGGCCGGACCGTCGAGGTGCTGAACACCGACGCCGAGGGCCGGCTGGTGCTGGCCGACGGTCTCGTGCTGGCGAACGAGTCCAAGCCCGACGTGCTGCTCGACGTGGCCACCCTGACCGGCGCCTGCGAGGTCGCGCTCGGGGACCGGGTCACCGGCATCATGGGCAACGACGACGAGCTGGTCCTGCAGACGATCGGCGCGGGCGCGCGGGCCGGGGAGATGCTCTGGCAGCTGCCGATCTCCGCGGAGATGCCGGTCAAGGTGACGACCTACAGCAAGGTCGCGGACCTGATGCAGCACAACACCGACACCTTCGGCGGCGCGCTGTACGCCGCCGCGTTCCTGCAGCAGTTCGTCGGCGAGACCCGGTGGGCGCACCTCGACATCGCCGGCCCCGGCTTCAACAACCGGGCGCCCTACGGTCACGTCGCCAGCGGCGGCACCGGGGCCTCGGTGGCCACCCTGGTCGAGCTCGCCACCGAGCTCTCCGGCTGAGGCACCCGGCGTGGGTCAGCCGGCGCCGTCCTGCTTCATCCGGCGGTTGTACTCGCGCATCCGGGACGGGTAGCCCACGACAGCCGCGTCGTAGGACGGGACGCCGTTCTGGTTGGCGAACCGGTGCGCCCACTCGACCGACGGCACCCGGCGACGGGTCCACTCACCGTCGTGCGCGACCAGCATCATCGTGACCTCGCTGACCGCCGTGCGGGGCTCCACGAACCCCTCGACGCCGCGGCGGGTGGTGGCGAACTCGCGCAGGTGCGCCTCGTCCGCGGCGTCGGACGCCCGCACGGTCGTGCCCACGCCCGATCGACCGGGACGCCGCATCTGGGTGCCACCGCGTCGGCGCAGCCGTTCCTTCCAGCCCATGGCCCCAGTGTGCCCGGCGCAACTGAGGTTTCGCTGAAACTCGCTCGACGCGGCCCCGTGTGCCGCCGCCGCCGAGGGGCACAGGGCGCGCACGGACCCGGTGTGGACAGCACGGACATTGGTGCGAAGATGGCTCCCGGACCGGGCGGGGCGATCCCCCGCCGACCGAACGACAGACCGGAGGACACGGGTGGCGGACAGCGGCGCCGGCAGCTTCAGCTTCGACGTGGTGATCCTCGGGGCCGGTAGCGGAGGCTACGCCTGCGCCCTGCGCGCCGCGGAGCTCGGCCTGACCGTGGCCCTCGTCGAGAAGGGCAAGCTCGGCGGCACCTGCCTGCACGTCGGCTGCATCCCCACCAAGGCCCTGCTGCACGCGGCGGAGGTCGCCGACTCCGCCCGCGAGTCCGAGCAGTTCGGCGTGAACGCCACGTTCGAGGGCATCGACATGGGCGGCGTCAACAAGTACAAGGACGGCGTCGTCTCCCGGCTCTTCAAGGGCCTGGCCGGCCTGGTCAAGGGCCGCGGCGTGACCGTCGTCGAGGGTGAGGGCCGCCTCGTCGGCGAGCGCACCGTCGAGGTCAACGGCGCCCGGTACGTCGGCGGCGCGGTCGTGCTGGCCTCCGGCTCCTACTCCCGCACGCTGCCCGGCCTCGAGGTCGACGGCAGCCGGGTGATGACCTCCGAGCACGCGCTGGCCCTCGACCACGTCCCCAGCTCGGTGATCGTGCTCGGCGGCGGCGTCATCGGCTGCGAGTTCGCCAGCGTCTGGCGCTCCTTCGGCGCGGACGTCACGATCGTCGAGGCGCTGCCCCGGCTGGTCGCAGCCGAGGACGAGGCCGTCTCCAAGGTCCTCGAGCGCGCGTTCAAGAAGCGCGGGATCACGGTCAACGCCGGCACCCCGTTCGAGTCCGTCGAGCACACCGCGGACGGCGTGCGGGTCACCGTCTCGGGCGGGGCGACCATCGACGCCGAGCTGCTGCTGGTGGCCGTCGGTCGTGGACCGTCCACCTCCGGCCTCGGGTACGACGAGCAGGGCGTGGTCATGGACCGCGGCTTCGTGCTCACCGACGAGCGGCTGCGCACCAACCTGGAGGGCGTCTACGCCGTCGGCGACATCGTCCCGGGCCTGCAGCTCGCGCACCGCGGCTTCCAGCAGGGCATCTTCGTCGCCGAGCAGATCGCCGGTCTCGAGCCGGCCCCGATCGACGAGACCGCGATCCCCCCGGGTCACCTACAGCGACCCCGAGATCGCCTCCGTGGGCCTGGACGAGGCGACCGCCCGGTCGACGTACGGGGACGACGCGGTCGAGACGCTGACCTACGACCTCGGCGGCAACGGCAAGAGCCAGATCCTCAAGACCCAGGGCTTCGTCAAGCTCGTGCGTCGGGTGGACGGACCCGTGGTCGGCGTCCACATGATCGGGGCCCGCGTCGGCGAGCTCGTCGGCGAGGCCCAGCTGATCTACGGCTGGGAGGCGCACCCCGAGGACGTCGCACCGCTGGTGCACGCCCACCCCACCCAGAACGAGGCTCTCGGCGAGGCGCACCTCGCGCTGGCCGGCAAGCCCCTGCACGCGCACTCGTAGACTCACGCCCAGACTTCACCCGCGCAGCCGCCCAACCCTAGGAGCGAAGGAACGCATGGCGACCTCAGTCACCCTCCCCGCACTCGGCGAGTCCGTCACCGAAGGGACCGTCACCCGCTGGCTCAAGCAGCCGGGTGACCAGGTCGCCGTCGACGAGCCGCTGCTGGAGGTGTCGACCGACAAGGTCGACACCGAGATCCCCTCCCCCGTGGCGGGCACGCTCCTCGAGATCAAGGCCGCGGAGGACGAGACCGTCGAGGTCGGCGCCGAGCTCTGCACGATCGGCGGCGAGGACGAGTCCTCCGGCTCCTCCGACGGCGGTGGCCAGGAGGCCGCGCCGTCCGACGAGCAGCAGGACGCGCAGTCCGCCCAGGAGGCCCCGGCCGCCGGGTCCGACCCCGACGAGGGTGCGGACCGCAAGACCGAGACCGAGACCGCCCCGCCGGCCGCGCAGACCGACGACGCTCCCCCGGCCCAGGAGACCGCGCCGAACAGCGCGAACACCGCGCCCGAGCAGCAGGCCTCGCAGTCCGGTACGTCGGGTGGTGAGGGCTCCGGCACGTCCGTGACGCTGCCCGCCCTGGGCGAGTCCGTCACCGAGGGCACCGTCACCCGCTGGCTCAAGCAGGTCGGTGACGACGTCGCCGTCGACGAGCCGCTGCTCGAGGTGTCCACCGACAAGGTCGACACCGAGATCCCCTCCCCGGTCGCCGGCAAGCTGCTGGAGATCAAGGTCGCGGAGGACGAGACCGTCGAGGTCGGCGCCGAGCTGGCCGTGATCGGGTCGGGCGACGCCGCCCCGTCCGGTGGCGGCGAGCAGTCCGCGCCGCCCGCCGAGGAGAAGCAGGCCGAGCCGGAGCCCGAGCCGGAGCCCGAGCCGGAGCCCGAGCCGGAGCCCGAGCCCGCGAAGCAGCCGGAGCCCGCCCAGCAGGCCGCGCCGGCCGCCGAGCAGGCACCGGCACCGACCAAGCAGGCCGAGCCGACCGGCACCTCGGCCCCGTCCGCGGACGCCGAGGGTCCCTACGTCACCCCGCTGGTCCGCAAGATGGCCGCCGACCAGGGCGTGGACCTGTCCACCCTGACCGGCAGCGGCGTCGGGGGCCGGATCCGCAAGCAGGACGTGCTCGACGCGGCCGCCAAGGCCAAGGAGGCCGCGGCCAAGCCGGCCGAGGCCGCCCCGAGCGCTCCCGCGGCGTCGGCCCCGAAGGCGCCGGCGGCAGGCGCACCGAGCCCGCTGCGCGGCAAGACCGAGCCGATGACGCGGCTGCGCAAGGTGATCGCCAAGCGGATGGTCGAGTCGTTGCAGGTCTCGGCCCAGCTGACCACGGTCGTCGAGGTCGACGTCACGAACATCGCCCGGCTCCGCGACGCGGTGAAGGCGGAGTTCGCCGAGCGCGAGGGCGTGAAGCTGTCCTTCCTGCCGTTCTTCGCGAAGGCGGCGGTGGACTGCCTCAAGGAGTACCCGTCGCTGAACTCCTCGATCGACAGCGAGAAGGGCGAGGTCACCTACTACGACCACGAGAACCTCTCGGTCGCGGTGGACACCGAGAAGGGCCTGCTCACCCCGGTCATCAAGGACGCCGGCGACCTGTCGATCGCGGGCCTGGCCCGCAAGATCGCCGACGTCGCCGACCGGACCCGCAACAACAAGATCGGCCCGGACGAGCTCGCCGGTGGCACCTTCACGCTGACCAACACCGGCAGCCGGGGCGCGCTGTTCGACACCCCGATCATCAACCAGCCCCAGGTCGCCATCCTGGGCACCGGTGCGGTGGTCAAGCGGGCCGTGGTCATCGACGACGCGAACCTCGGCGAGACCATCGCCGTGCGCCGCATGGTCTACCTCGCGCTGACCTACGACCACCGGATCGTGGACGGCGCCGATGCCGCCCGCTTCCTCACGGCGGTCAAGCAGCGCCTCGAGTCCGGCACCTTCGAGGTCTGACCCGCTCCTCCCGATAGTCCGTGACGAACTTGTCGTCGTACCGCCCTGGTCACGACAAGTTCGTCACGGACTATCTGCGTCGTGGGGCGGGCAGGGGTGTGGACGGGTCCCGTAGGTTCGGGGCATGAAGCTCGTTCTCGCCGGCGTCTCCGGCTTCCTCGGCACCGCCTGGCGCGACCACCTCGCCCGGGAGGGCCACGAGGTCGTCCGGCTGGTCCGCGGCGAGGCCCTCTCGGCCAGCGAGTCCTCCTGGGACCCGTACGCCGGCAAGGTCGACCGCGCGGTCATCGAGGACGCCGACGTGGTCTCCACCCTGTCCGGCGCCCCGCTCGCGCACTGGCCGTGGACGGAGTCCTACAAGCGCACCTTCACCGCCAGCCGGGTCGCCACCACCCGCACGCTGGCCGAGGCCGTCGCCGCCTCGGACCGCAAGCCGGCGTTCGTCGCGCAGAACGGCATCGCCGGGTACGGCGACCGCGGCGACGCCCCGCTGACCGAGGAGTCGGCGTTCGACGCCGACACGTTCATGGGCCGGGTCACCCGCGCCTGGCAGGACGCGGCGTCCCCGGCGTCCGAGGCCGGCGCCCGGGTCGCGGTGATGCGGACCGGGATCATCCTCGACAAGCGCGGCGGCGCCCTGGAAGCCGTTGCTGCTGCTGTTCAAGGCGGGGCTCGGCGGCCCGGTCGGCCCCGGCACGCAGTACTTCTCCACGATCTCGATGCCGGACTGGGTGCGGGCCGCCACCCATCTCGCCACCCACGAGGGCTCGTCCGGGGTCTACAACGTGTCCGGCCCGGGCGCGACCACCAACGCGGAGTTCGGCAAGGAGCTCGGCCGGATGCTGCACCGGCCCTCGCTGCTGCGGGCGCCGGCCGCACCGATCCGCGCGGTCGTCGGCGACGTGTCCTCCGAGCTGCTGAACTCGACCCGCGTGGAGCCGGCCCGGCTGCTCGCCGAGGGCTTCGTGTTCGAGCACCCCACGCTGAACGCACGGCTGGCGGCCGCGCTCACCTGAGCGGCTCCCCACCTGACCGACCGAGCGCCGGGCCGCGCCGCCAGAGTCGCCGGGTCAGCGGGGTTCGGACCGCCGTTTCGCGCCGGGTGGGCGGGGTGCGGACGGGCAGGACGGACACCACCCGCCAGGCCCCGTCGGCTCCGCGCCGCAACGTCACGGTGCGCGCGTCCGGCCGGTCCCGGGGCAGCGCGACCCGCCGGCCGGCGCCGACCGCGACCGCCCCGTCCAGCCGGTCGGTGACCTCCAGGCGCAGCCGCCGGGGACGCTCGTCGAGCACCCGCAGCGCGAGCACCTGGGTCCGCATGCCCTCGACGACCAGCCCGCGTCGCCGGTAGCCGGTCAGCACGTGCAGGTCGGAGCGTGCGGCGGCCGAGCGGGCGACGTACAGCCGGCGCAGCTGCCGGACCGAGCCGGCGGCGTACGCGGCGGCGCGCTGCTCGTCCCACGCGCGCAGCACGTCGGCGGCCGGGACGTCCACCGCGCCGACGTCCGCGCCGACGTCCGGCTCCGGGCTGGCCGCCCGCGTCTCCGCGGGCCGCTCCCCTGCCCGCAGCACCAGTCCGGTGCCGAGCAGGGCCAGCAGCAGCACGAGCACGAGCACGAGCCGGGACCGGGTCACCGGACCAGCGTGGACCAGCTCGCCGAACGGCGTCGGCGCTCGTCCACAGGCCGCGACCGGGACGCCTCAGGCCCGGTGCCGCGGCTCCGCCTGGTCCGTCGGGTCGACCGGCTCGGCACCGACCGGTTCCGGGCCGACCGGTTCCGGGTCGACCGGTTCCGGGCCGACCGGTTCCACGTCGACCGGTTGCGGGCCGACCCGTTCCGGGCCGACCGCGTCCGCCCCGACCTGCACCCCGTCCGGGCTGCCGACGTGCAGCATCTCCGCGGTCGCCCGGTCCGCGTGGTCCGGCGTGTGCCACAGCCGGGAGGGCCACCAGATCCGCGGGCCGAGGTCGTACGCGAGGGCGGGGACCAGCAGGGTCCGCACGACCAGGGTGTCCAGCAGCACGCCGAACGCGACGATGAACGCGATCTGCGCCAGGAACAGGATCGGCACCACGCCCAGCGCCGCGAAGGTGGCCGCCAGCACGACACCGGCCGAGGTGATCACCCCGCCGGTGACCGACAGCCCCTTCAGCACGCCCGGATGGGTCCCCTGCCTGACGGACTCCTCCCGCACCCGCGTCATCAGGAAGATCGAGTAGTCGATGCCGAGCGCCACCAGGAACACGAAACCGATCAGCGAGATCGACGGGTCGGTCGCCGGGAAGTCGAAGACGTGGTTGAACATCACCGCGCTGATGCCGATGGTCGCGCCGAACGACAGCACGTTGGCCAGCACCAGCAGCAGCGGCGCGGCGAGCGAGCGGAGCAGCAGGGCGAGGACGATGAAGATGACGACCAGGATCGCCGGGATCACCCGGGCCCGGTCGGCGTCGGTGGTGTCGCGGGCGTCGAGCTGGATCGCGGTGTTCCCGCCGACGAGCACCTCGGGGCTGACCCGGTCGAGGTCGGTCCGCAGGGCACGCACCGTGTCGGCGGCCGCCGCGGACTCCGCGGAGCCCTTCAGCGTGGCGAGCACCACCACGTCGCCGTCGACCACCTTGGGAGCCGGCGGCGTCGAGCCGGTGGCCGGGCCCGACGGCAGGTAGCTCACCCCGTCGGAGACGATCCCGTCCTCGGCCCGCACGGCCGCGATCACCTTCTCCACGTCGTCCTGCGGCGTGATGACCACGACCGGGCTGGACTGGTCGCTCGGGAAGTGCCGGTCGAGGATGTCCTGGGCCTTGACCGAGTCGACCCGGGTCAGGAACGTGTCGGTCTGCGGCACCGGGTCCTCGTCGAGGGTCGGCACGAACGCCGCGCACGCGGCCAGCCCGAGGAAGGTCACCACCCAGACCGTGCGGGCCCGCCGGCCGACGAGCCGGGCCACCCCGCCCCACAGGCCGCGCGCGTCCTTGTGCTCCGAGCCGTACATCGGGCGGAACGGCCAGTAGGCCCAGCGGCCCAGGAGCAGCAGCGCCGCCGGCAGCAGGGTGAGCGCGGAGAGCATCGCGCCCGCGATGCCGATCGCGCCGACCGGACCGAGCCCGCGCAGGCTGGAGAGGTCGGAGAGCAGCAGGCACAGCAGCCCCAGGATCACGGTGACGCCGGAGGCGACGATCGGCTCGAACGCGCGACGGTAGGCCCGCCGCATCGCGAGGTACACCGACTCCTCGTCGCGCAGCTCCTCGCGGAACCGCGAGACCAGCAGCAACGAGTAGTCGGTGGCGGCGCCGAGCGCGAGGATGAACAAGATCCCCTGGCTCTGGCCGTTGAGGTCGAGCACGTCGTTCCTGGCCAGCGCGTAGATCGCCGCCGAGGCGAGGCCGAGGGCGAGCAGCGCCGAGATGATCACCACCAGCGGCAGGATGATCGTGCGGTAGACCACCACCAGGATCACCAGGATCACCAGCAGCGCGACGACCAGCAGGATGCCGTCGATGGCCCCGAACGCGGTGATGAAGTCGCCGAGGATGCCGCCCTGTCCGCCGACCAGCGCGGTCAGCCCGGCGGGCGGGTCGTCCACCACGTCGCGGATCGCGGCGACGGCCGTCTGGATCTCCTCGCCGTCCGAGGACGCGACCGGCACGACGATCTGCGCGGCGGTGCCGTCCGCGGAGTACGACGGGGCGGCGACCGCTGCCGCGTCGACGTGCGCGACGTCCTTGAGGTTGGCGCCGTACCCGGCGATCGCCCGCTTGTCGGCGGCGGTCAGCCCGCCCGGCCGCTCGAAGACGACCGTCGTGGGCAGCGACTCCTGCCCGGTGAACGTCAGGAACTCGTTGAGCACCCGGGTGGACTCGGTGCTCTTCGGCAGGAAGGAGGCGTTGTCGTTCTTCTGCACCTCCGCGAGCCGGCCGGCGAACGACCCCAGCGGTCCACCCACGAACAGCCACAGCAGGACCACGACGACGGGCAGCACCCAGCGCTTGGACCGGCCGGGACCGTCGGTGCGGACGGGCGTGCTGGCGTGCGCCATCGGGTTCTCCCTCGCTGCGGCGCCGGCCCCCGCGGGCCGGACTCCCTGGTTCCACATCCTTCCGCATCCCTCCGACGCCGTTCCAGGTGCCTCGGGGGGCGGGCGTAGTCTCGGGCGCGTGGACGACCTGATCTTCGAGACCGTCGGCTTCGGCGAGGACGCCGTGGAGTACGTCGCCGCGTGGGACCTGCAGCGCGAGGTGCACGCCCGGGTGGTAGCCGGCGCGCCGGGCACCGTGCTGCTGCTCGAGCACCCCGCGGTGTTCACCGCCGGCAAGCGCACCGAGCCGCACGAGCGGCCGGCCGGCGACGACGTGCCGGTCATCGACGTCGACCGCGGCGGCAAGATCACCTTCCACGGGCCCGGCCAGCTGGTCGGCTACCCGATCGTCCGGCTGCCCGACCACGTGCTCGTCGTGGACTACGTGCGCCGGGTCGAGGAGGCGCTGATCCTCGCCTGCGCCGAGCTCGGCGTCGCCACCGCCCGGGTCCCGGGCCGCAGCGGCGTCTGGGTCGCCGAGGACGAGCGCGGCCCGGAGCGCAAGGTCGCCGCACTCGGCATCCGGGTCAGCCGCGGCGTGACCATGCACGGGTTCGCGGTCAACTGCGACGTCGACCTGGGGTGGTACGACCGCTTCGTGCCGTGCGGCATCAGCGACGCCGGCGTCACCAGCCTGTCCGCCGAGCTCGGCCGCGAAGTGACGGTCGAGGAGGTCGCGCCGGTGGTCGAGCGGCACGTCCGCGCGCTGCTCGCCTGGACGCCGTACGACGCCACGCCGGACTACCCGGCCAAGCCCGAACCGGGTCGCGTGCGACTCATCACGCCCGCGCTCTGACCCCTGGGGGCCGCGCCGTCGGCGTGTCCACGGGCGCCGCGCGGCACCCCTGCAGCAGACTCGACGGATGCCAGGCAGCGGAGAGCTCGTCGTCGAGACGACGGGTCTGCACAAGGAGTTCCGGACCCGTCGCGGTCGTCGCGTCGTGGCCGTGGACCACCTCGACCTCGCCGTCCCCGCCGGCGGTGTGCACGGCTTCCTCGGGCCGAACGGCTCGGGCAAGACCACCACGATCCGGATGCTGCTCGGGCTCGCGCGCCCCAGCGAGGGCCGGATGCGGCTGTTCGGCGAGCCGGTCCCCCAGCACCTCCCGGCGGTGATGAGCCGGGTCGGCGCGGTCGTGGAGCAGCCGAAGTTCGTGCCGTCGTTCACCGGCCGGCACAACCTCGCCCTGCTCGCGCACACGGTCGGGGTGAGCAGCCGCGACGTCGACGCCGCGCTCGCCCAGGTCGGGCTCACCGGCCGGGAGAAGGAGCGCTACAAGGGCTACTCGCTCGGCATGAAGCAGCGTCTCGCGATCGCGGCGACCCTGTTGAAGTCCCCGGATCTGCTGATCCTCGACGAGCCGACCAACGGGCTCGACCCGGCGGGCATCCGCGACATCCGCACGATGATCCGCGAGCTCGGGGAGAGCGGCGTGACCGTGCTGCTCAGCTCGCACATCCTGGCCGAGGTCCAGCAGGTCTGCCACTCGGTGTCGATCATCGGCAAGGGCCGGCTGCTCGCCTCCGGCGCGGTCGAGGACCTCGTCGGCGAGCAGAGCGTCAAGCAGGTGCGGGTCTCGGTGGCCGACCCGGCGTCCGCGCAGCGGATCCTGGAGACCGCCCGGTTCCGGGTCACCCGGGACGGCGACCGGCTGCTGGTCGAGGGCGCCGACCGGGCCGAGCACATCACCCGGGTCCTGGCCGACCGGCAGATCTACGTCCGTGAGCTGACCCCGGTGCGCGCCGACCTGGAGTCCGTGTTCCTCCGGCTCACCCAGGACACCTCGCTGCACGCGACCGGGCCGCAGCGGCCGGCGGTCGCGACCGCCCCGACCGACGGAGGTGCCGCATGAGGCTGCTGCGCGTCGAGCTCTCCCGCTTCTGCTCCCGCCGGGCGGTGGTGCTGCTGCTGCTGACCGCCGCGCTGCTGACCGCCCTGCTCGCGGGCACCACGCTCTGGAACACCCGACCGGTCAGCGCCACCGAGCTCGCCGAGGCGCAGGCCCAGGTCCGCGAACAGATGAGCCAGCCGGCCTTCCAGCAGGACCTGCAGACCTGCCGCGACGACCCGGAGGACTTCTTCGGCCCTGGGTCGGACGCCGCGGACTGCGACGCCAACCTGGTGCCGCAGCCGGAGAACTACCTCAACCGGACCACCCTCGACCTCCGCCAGGAGGCGCGCGGCACCGGCATCGCGGTGATCGTCCTCGTGTCCGCGCTGATGATCCTGGTCGGCACCACCTACGCCGGGGCCGACTGGGCGACCGGCTCGATGAGCAACCAGCTGCTGTTCGAGCCGCGGCGGCTGAAGGTCTGGGGCACCAAGGCGCTCACCGCGTTCCTCGTCTGCGGGGTGGTCGCCGGCGTCCTCCTCGGCGCGTTCTGGGTCGCGCTGTCGCTGACCGCCGACGCGCGCGGCATCGCGACCACCACCCCGGTGCTCGAGCAGATCCGCTGGATGACCGCGCGCGGCGTCGCGCTGGCCGCCCTCGGCGGGCTCGGCGGCTACGCGCTGACCATGCTGCTGCGGCACACCGTCGGCACCCTCGCGCTGCTCTTCGTGTACGCCGCCGGTGGCGAGGCCCTGCTCGCGATCCTGCCGCTGGACGGGTCCTCCCGGTTCAGCCCGAGCTACAACGTGTTCGCCTGGATCCGCGACGGCATCCGGGTCTACGACCAGAGCGTCGTGTGCCGGCCGAGCCAGGCCGCGGCGTGCGACCAGCGGATCACGATCAGCCTGGTCGACGGGGCGTCGTACCTCGCGGTGCTGCTGGTCGTCACGCTGCTGGTCTCCGCGGTCCTGTTCCGCCGCCGCGACGTGCCCTGACCCGTAGCTCCCCGCGGGGAACCCGCTCCGGCAGCGGTGACCGGAGGCGACCCCTGGGTCACTGATATCCGACCGATGTCGGATCTCTGGCGGATTGGGGCGGCCCCCACCTGCGGCGTACAGTGAGGCGTGTGACCCAAGCCCCCACCCAGCCAGGATCCAGCACGCCCGGGACCCCCGTCCCGGAAGGTCGCAAGCTGCTCCGCCTCGAGGTGCGCAACGCGCAGACCCCGATCGAGCGCAAGCCGGAGTGGATCAAGACCCGCGCCACCATGGGCCCGCAGTACCGCGAGCTGCAGAACCTCGTGAAGTCCGAGGGCCTGCACACCGTGTGCCAGGAAGCGGGCTGCCCCAACATCTTCGAGTGCTGGGAGGACCGCGAGGCGACGTTCCTCATCGGCGGCGACCAGTGCACCCGCCGCTGCGACTTCTGCCAGATCGACACCGGCAAGCCCGAGCCGCTCGACCGGGACGAGCCCCGCCGGGTCGCCGAGAGCGTGCAGAAGATGCAGCTGCGCTACGCCACCATCACCGGCGTGGCCCGCGACGACCTGCCCGACGGCGGCGCGTGGCTCTACGCCGAGACCGTCAAGCAGATCCACGCGCTGAACCCGGACACCGGCGTCGAGAACCTGATCCCGGACTTCAACGGCCGGCCCGACCAGCTCCTCGAGGTCTTCGAGTCCCGTCCCGAGGTGCTCGCGCACAACGTGGAGACGGTGCCGCGGATCTTCAAGAGGATCCGCCCGGCCTTCCGCTACGACCGCTCGCTCGACGTGATCACCCAGGCCCGCGCGTTCGGCCTGGTCACCAAGTCCAACCTGATCCTGGGCATGGGCGAGACCCGCGAGGAGATCTCGCAGGCGCTGCGGGACCTGCACGCGGCCGGCTGCGAGCTGATCACGATCACCCAGTACCTCCGCCCCTCCCCGCGGCACCACCCCGTCGAGCGCTGGGTCAAGCCGGAGGAGTTCGTCGAGATGAAGGACGAGGCCGACGAGATCGGGTTCGCCGGCGTGATGTCCGGGCCGCTCGTGCGCTCGTCCTACCGCGCCGGCCGGCTCTACCAGCAGGCGATGGCGGCCCGCGAGGCCGGGTCGGCCAGCCGGTCCGCCTGAGCCGGCCAGCCCGGCTCTGCGACAATGACGCGTCGGAACCCAGTCAGCACCGCACAGAACAGCAGAGGCAGCACCTGATGGCCAAGAAGGACGCGGCAGCCCCCGAGAAGGAGGGCCGCCTCAAGCAGATCGCCCTCGTCTACAAGATGACGAAGAAGACCGACCCGCGGATCGGGCTGATCCTGCTGGGTGTCTTCGTGCTCACCGCGGCGATCGCCTTCGGGGTGTTCACGCTGGTGCCGGGCGGCTGGATCTTCGACCTGGTCACCGCGGTCCTGTTCGGCCTGCTGGCCGTGCTGATCGTCTTCGGACGGCGCGCCCAGAAGTCGCAGTACGCCCAGATCGACGGGCAGCCCGGTGCCGCCGCGGCCGTCCTCGGCCAGCTCAAGCGCGGCTGGAAGGTCGACCCCGGCATCGCCTTCAACCGCCAGCAGGACCTCGTGCACCGCGTCGTCGGCCCGCCCGGGATCGTGCTGGTCGGCGAGGGCAACCCCACCCGGCTCAAGTCGCTGCTGGCCACCGAGCGCCGCAAGCACGAGCGGGTCGCCTCCGAGACGCCCATCTACGAGGTCGTCAGCGGCACCGGCGAGGGCGCCGTACCCGTGCCGAAGCTGTCGCGCCACGTGACCAAGCTCGGCCGCAACATCAAGCCGGCCGAGATGACCGACGTGCTCCAGCGGCTGCGGGCGCTGGACGCCAACCGGTCCAACATGCCGATCCCGAAGGGTCCCGTGCCGACCAGCATGAAGGGCGCCCGCGGGAACATGCGGGGCCGCTGAGGTCAGACGGCCGGCAGCGCCGCTGGACAGGTCTGCCCGCACGAGGTCCACGGCCGCGAGGCCACGGGGACCGTGCACCGGATCGCGGTGCTGTCCCGAGGCGCCCCGAGCTTCGCCGTGACCCGGCCGAGTTTGGAGACGCGCCGAGCAGGAAATACTCCAGAGTGCACGGAATGCGACATCTCCGAGGGGCCCGCACACCCCGCGCGACGATCCCACCCATCCGCTGCCTCCCCCAGGACGAACCCCCCCACATGACGGACTTCACCCACGCCCGCCCCACAGCAGCAGTCGTCGGCGGCGGCGTGTCCGGGCTCACCGCGGCCTACCTCCTGGCCAAGACCCATCACGTGACGCTCTTCGAGGCCGACGAGCGGGTCGGCGGGCATGCGCACACCCACGACGTCGACGTCTCCGACGGCCGCTCGGTGCCCGTCGACTCCGGCTTCATCGTGCTCAACGACCGCACCTACCCGCTGCTGCGACGGCTGTTCGCCGAGCTCGGCGTGGAGACCCGGCCGACCGAGATGAGCATGAGCATCAGCTGCGCCGAGTGCGGGCTGAACTACGTCGGGGGCCGCAAGGCGAACGGCATCTTCGCCCAGCGCCGCCGCGTCGCGGACCCCACGTTCTGGCGGATGCTGCTCTCGATCCGGCGGTTCCAGAAGGCCGCCCTCCGGCTGCTCGACGAGGAGCCGGACAGCATCCTGACCTACGGCGAGTTCCTCGACCGGCACGGCTTCGGCCGGCACTTCGTGACCCACTACGCCCTGCCGATCGTGTCCTGCGTGTGGTCGATGGGGCACCGCGAGGCGATGGAGTACCCCGCGGCGTACCTCTTCGCGTTCCTGCACCACCACGGGTTCCTGGTGCTCGGGGACGCCCCGACCTGGCACACCGTGGTCGGCGGCTCGCGCTCCTACGTCGGCGCGATCACCCAACGGCTCGACGTGGTGCGCAACCGCACCCGGGTGACGGCGGTCAGCCGCAAGCCCGACGGCGTCGAGATCGACGACGAGTACGGCGCGCACCACAGCTTCGACAAGGTCGTCATCGCCACCCACGCCGACGACGCGCTCGCGCTGCTCACCGACGCCGGCGAGGACGAGACCGCCCTGCTCGGGGCGTTCGGCTACTCGACGAACGTCGCCCACCTGCACCGTGACGACAGCGTGCTGCCCGCGCTGCAGGGCGGCCGGGCCAGCTGGAACTACCGGCTCGAGGGCTGCGAGACCCTGACGGACCGCAGCAAGGTGTCCTACTGGATGAACCGGCTCCAGGGGCACCCCGAGGGCGACCCGCTGATCGTCACGCTGAACCCCGACGAGCACGACGCCCCGCGCGACACGATCGCGACGATGACCTACCTGCACCCGACGTACACCTCGGCGTCGGTCGCCGCCCAGAAGCGGCTCCCGGGCCTGAACACCGACCGGCTCGCGTTCGCCGGGGCCTACCAGGGCTGGGGCTTCCACGAGGACGGCTGCCGCTCCGGCGTCGCGGCCGCCGAGGCCCTGGGAGCCGGCTGGTGAGCGCTGCGACCACGCCCGCCCGGACACCGTCCTACGTGCACGCCCGGGTCAGCCACCGGCGGACCCGCCCGTTCACCTACGAGTTCGGGCACCGCACCAGCATGTGGCTGGTCGACGTGCAGGACGCCGGCGCGGCGTTCCCGCGCTGGCTGCGGCCGTTCGCGTCGATCCGGTCCGAGGACCACTTCGCCGCCGACGACGCCCGTCCGCTGGCGGTCAAGGTGCGCGGCTACCTCGACGCGCAGGAGCTCGACTGGTCCGCCGACCGGGTGCTGATGCTCGCCAACGCACGCTCCCTCGGCTACGTCTTCGACCCGCTCACGACGTACTTCTGCTTCGCCGCGGACGGCCGTCTCGAGGGCGTGCTGGCCGAGGTGCACAACACCTACGGGGAGCGGCACTGCTACCCGCTGCACGTCACCGAACGGGCCGGCGCGACGGTGGACAAGGAGTTCTACGTCTCGCCGTTCTTCGCCGTCGAGGGCCGCTACGACATCCGCACCCGGCTGACCGGTGACACCGTCGCCGTCGGCATCTCGCTGACCCAGGGCGAGGAGACCGTGTTCACCGCGTCGGTGAGCGGCGACCTGCAGCCCGCGACCCGGAGCCGCGTGCTGCGTGCGGTGGCCCGCTACCCGATCCCCTCCCAGCGCGTCTCCGCGCTCATCCGCTGGCACGGTGTCCGCCTCTGGCTGCGCCGCCTGCCCGTGGTCCCCCGTCGCCCTCACCAGGCCCCGAAAGGAATGGCATGAGCACCACCATGGACCCCCGGGTCACCGTCTCCTCGGCCCTGTTGCCCGCCCCGCCGTCGTACGGCTTCCGCGGTGTCGTCGCGCGCACGGTGATCGCGCGCATCCTGCGCGGCGTGCCGGTCACCGCGCGGCTGTCCACCGGTGAGGTGTACGGCGCGCCGCTGGCCGAGCGACGTCCGGTGCTCGAGGTCACCCGCCCGCAGGCGTTCTTCGCCCGGCTGGGCCAGAGCCCGATGATCGGGATCGGCGAGTCCTACATGGCCCGCGAGTGGAGCGTCGGCGAGGGCACCGACCTGGCCGACGCGCTCGCGCCGTTCGCCGAGCGGCTCACCGACCTGATCAAGCCGGTGTTCTACAACCTCCGGCACACGGTGCTGCCCCGCGGCCTGAACCCCGCGAACACCAAGGAGGGCGCCAAGAAGAACATCGAGGCGCACTACGACCTGTCGAACGAGATGTTCCAGCAGTTCCTCGACCCGACGCTGTCCTACTCCTCGGCGCTCTTCGACACCCTGGAGAACCCGCCGACGCTGGCCGACCTCGAGGCCGCCCAGCTGCGCAAGGTCGACGCGATCCTGGACTCCGCCGGTGTCACCACCGGCTCCCGGGTCCTGGAGATCGGCACCGGCTGGGGCACGCTGGCCATCCGGGCCGCCGAGCGCGGCGCGACGGTGACCACGGTGACCCTGTCGGTGGAGCAGGCCGCGCTGGCCCAGGAGCGCGTGGACGCCGCCGGTGTCGCCGAGCGGGTCGAGATCGCGGTGCGGGACTACCGCGACCAGGCCGGGGAGTTCGACGCCGTGGTGAGCGTGGAGATGATCGAGGCGGTGGGCGAGGAGTTCTGGCCGGAGTACTTCCGCAAGGTCGACTCGCTGCTCGCCCCGGGCGGCAAGGCGGTCATCCAGGCGATCCTGATCGCCCACGACCGGCTGGTGGCCACCCGGAACACCTACACCTGGATCCACAAGTACATCTTCCCCGGCGGGATGCTGCCCTCGACCGACGCGATCAGCCAGGTCACCCGCAGGCACACCTCGCTGCACGTCTCGAACATCCGGCCGATGGGGCTGCACTACGCGCACACGCTGCGGCTGTGGCGCGAGCAGTTCGTGCAGAACTGGCAGTCCGTGCAGCAGCTCGGCTTCGACGACCGGTTCTGCCGGATGTGGGAGTTCTACCTCGCCTACTGCGAGGCCGGCTTCCGCACCGGCTACCTCGACGTGGCGCAGATCCGCATCGAGCGCTGACCCACCCGGGGCCGGCGCGCGGCTGTCAGCGCCGGACGGTCACCGTCCCGGCGACCAGGTCGTGCAGGCCGCGCCGGTCCCGGTTGTAGATCACCGGCGGCACCACCAGGCAGATCAGCAGGGTCCGGAGCAGGGCGACCAGCAGGTTGACCGGGCGACGGTCCAGGCGGACGACGGCGACCCGCAGCAGCAGCTGCCCGAACGACCCGCCCACCAGCGGGGTCAGCACGGTGCCCTCGACGAGGAACACCAGCAGCGGCATCCACGCCTCCCAGCCGTGGGAGGACAGCACACCCGGCCCCACGATCGCGCCCGCGACCAGGATCGAGGCGAACCAGTCCACGCACAGCGCGAGGATCCGCCGCCCCCAGCTCGCGACGCTGCCGCGCCCGGCCTCGGGCAGGCCGAGCCGCTGACCGGCGTACGTCGCGGCCGCGGGCGTGGGAGGAAGGCTCACGCCCTCACGCTATCCGGTGGCCGTCGACCCCTCGTGGGGCGGTCCGTCGAGCCCCGACGGCATCCGGCACTCTGTTACATGGCTGAAACAAAGGAGATACTCCCGAGAAACTGCGCCCCCATAGGTTGCGAGTCAGTGGTGCAGAGCCGCATCGCGATCTGCCTGAGCACCTGAACACATGGCCCCCGCGGCCAAGGAGGACGAATGTTCGCAAACAGCGACGAGATGCTGAAGTACATCGAGGACGAGGGCATCGAGATGGTCGATGTCCGGTTCTGCGACCTGCCTGGCGTCATGCAGCACTTCACCGTCCCGGTCTCCTCGTTCGACCAGTCGGTCTTCGACGACGGACTGGGCTTCGACGGGTCGTCGATCCGCGGCTTCCAGGCCATCCACGAGTCGGACATGCAGCTGTTCCCGGACCCGACGACGGCATGGGTCGACCCGTTCCGCAAGGCCAAGACGCTGAACGTGAACTTCTTCATCCACGACCCGATCACGGGTGAGGCCTACAGCCGGGACCCGCGCAACATCGCGCGCAAGGCGCTGGCCTACCTCAAGAGCACCGGCATCGGCGACACGGCGTACTTCGCGCCGGAGGCCGAGTTCTACATCTTCGACTCGGTGAAGTTCGAGACGAAGCAGAACGTCGGCATGTACGAGATCGACTCCGTCGCCGGCGCCTGGAACACCGGGCGCGACGAGGAGGGCGGCAACAAGGGCTACAAGGTCAAGTACAAGGGCGGCTACTTCCCGGTCGCGCCGACCGACCACTTCGGCGACATCCGCGACGAGATCGCGATCGAGCTGGAGAAGGCGGGTCTGATCGTCGAGCGCGGCCACCACGAGGTGGGCACCGCCGGCCAGACCGAGATCAACTGGCGCTTCGACGAGCTGCTGGCCAGCGCGGACAGCGTCATGAAGTTCAAGTACATCGTCCGCAACGTGGCGCTGCGCAACGGCAAGACCGCGACCTTCATGCCGAAGCCGATCTTCGGCGACAACGGCTCGGGCATGCACGTGCACCAGTCGATCTGGAACAACGGCGAGCCGCTGTTCTTCGACGAGACCGGGTACGCCGGCCTCTCGGACATGGCGCGTTGGTACATCGGCGGCCTGCTCAAGCACGCGCCGTCACTGCTGGCCTTCACGAACCCGACTGTGAACTCCTACCACCGCCTGGTCCCGGGCTTCGAGGCCCCGGTCAGCCTGGTCTACAGCCAGCGCAACCGCTCGGCCTGCGTGCGGATCCCGATCACCGGGTCGAACCCGAAGGCCAAGCGCATCGAGTTCCGCTGCCCCGACCCGTCGGCCAACCCCTACCTCGCGTTCGCGGCCCTGCTGCTCGCGGGCGTGGACGGCATCAAGAACAAGATCGAGCCGCCGGCGCCGATCGACAAGGACATCTACGAGCTGCCGCCGGACGAGAAGGCCGAGGTCGACATGGTGCCCACCTCGCTCAACGCGGTGCTCGACTCGCTCGAGGCAGACCACGAGTTCCTGCTCGAGGGTGGCGTGTTCACCTCCGACCTGATCGAGACGTGGATCGAGTACAAGCGCGAGATGGAGATCCTGCCGGTGCAGCTGCGGCCGCACCCGCACGAGTTCGAGCTGTACTACGACCTCTGAGTCGCACCGGACGCGCTGACCTGCGGGGTCTCCGCGTTTCGCGGACCGTTCGCACGAGCCGCCATCGCCTGTCGATGGCGGCTCGTGCGCGTCGTCAGTCGATCCGCTCCAGGTGCGGCTTGCGCCAGAGGACGACACCCAGCCAGATCATCCACACGAGGCTGAGGGCCCACGCCACCAGGATCAGGATCGTGTGCGTGCCGGAGAACCCCTGGGCGCCGACCACCCAGCCCTGCACCAGGTAGGCGGCCCCCGACCCGGCCATCAGCCACCCGACCGCCGTGGGCACGGGCGTCGCCCGGACCGCCGTGGCGGCGATCCCGAGCAGGACCAGGGCCAGACCCAGCGCGTAGTCGTGGTAGCTCCGCACGCCCCACTCGAGCCAGCGCACCGCCTCGGCGCTGGCGAAGCGGGCGGGCCTGTCGGTCGCCGAGGCGTGCGCCCACGCGGCGTCGACCTGCTGGTTGCCGACACCGTCCACCCCCTGCAAGACCGCGTACAGCGCCAGCGCCACCACGGCCAGGACCGCGCCCACCCGGGCAGCGGCGGCCGCCCCGCCGGCGCGCAGGCCCAGCGCCTGGTGGAAGACGACCAGCCCCGCGACGACGACGACCATCGCCAGGAACTGACCGACGTGCACGCCTTTCCAGGCGCCGCTCCCGGCATAGGTGGCAAAGATCGCCCGGTGGTCGTTGGCGTGCCCTCCGGCATGGAACTGGGTCACCAGGACGTACGCCAGCTGCCCGACCAGGAGCAGCGTCGCGGACAGTTGAAGTGCTCCTCGGTCGGTACGGCGGCTCGTGCGCTGGACGCGCTGCTCGACGGACATCGACGGCCCTCCCGTGGTGGTGCTGCAGTTGAGGCGCCGCGAGACCCAGCCCTCTGCCCGGCGACGAACGCCACGTGGCTCGGCCTCGGCGGCTCCTCCCAGACGATCCCCTGGCGTCCGGGCTTGTCAAGGCTGCCCGGCCGCTTCCGGCCGTCGCGAGGACCCGGGGTGCGGCACTCCTCCGCGCTCCCCCTCCCCTGCGCCTGCGGGCGTCTGGATGATGTCGGGGGCCCGGCGTAGCGTGAGCCGGATCCGGCCTAGGGAGGGCATCATGGCGAACCTCGTCGTGCACTTCGAGATACACGCGTCCGAGCCGCAGCGGCTCATCGACTTCTACTCCGAGCTGCTCGGGTGGAAGTTCACGCAGTTCGGCGACATGGCCTACTGGTCCATCGACACCGGCGAGGGTGCCGTCACGATGGACGCTCCGGGTCGCGGGATCAACGGGGGCCTCACCCAGCGTCAGGGCCCGGCCCCGCAGCCCGGAGCCCCGGTGAACGGCTCCGACTTCGTCGTCGGCGTCGACGGCAGCGTCGACGAGCTGTTCGCGAAGGGTCTGGGTCTCGGCGGCACCGAGGCGCTCCCTCTGACGGACATGCCGGGCATCGGTCGCGTGGGCTACCTCCTCGACCCCGACGGCAACGTGTTCGGGCTGATCTCGCCGGTGCTCTCCGACGGCACGGACGTGATGACCGGGTGACGTCGTGCTCGTCCTCGCGCTCCTGCTCCTCGCTGCCGCTGCCGCTGCCGGTGCTCACCGGGCTCGGAGCACGCCGGCGTGGCCTGGCGATCCCGCTGGCGGCGCTGACCGGGCTCTGCTTCCCCGTGACCTGGACGGTGTAATACCTGCGGGACGAGCACCTCTACCGTCGGTGGCCACCGCGGGCCGCGGCGGGGAACCGGGACAGATCACGAGACAGGTAGCAGCACCCCACCCAGGCGGCGTCGGGGTCGCCGCAGGACGCTCGCCTGCTCCCTCGTGGCCGCTTATCGTTGTCTTGCATGAGCGTGCGGACGAGCGCCGCCCTGGTGCGGCTCGCGGGCTGGACGGCGGCGCTGGGGTCGGTCGGCTACTTCCTCAGTGACCTGATCGAGGCCGTGCAGGGCGGCTTCAGCACCGGACAGCTCTGGCTCACGCTCGCCGCCGAGGCGGTCGTTCCGGTCTTCGTGGTCGGACTCGCACTCGCCCGGTGGCCCCGGCTGGGCCGGCTCGGGCTCGTCGGCGCAGCGGTGTACGCGTACGCATTCGTCTACTTCACCGGCACGGTGATCTACGCCCTGGTCCACCACACCGCGGACTTCGCGGCGCTCAGCGACGAGCTCGGCGTCTGGATGACCGTCCACGGCGGGCTGATGCTGCTCGGTGCGCTCGGCCTCGGCTCCGCCGTCCTCCGGTCCGGGGTCTACCCGCGCTGGACCGGGGTGGCCCTGGTCGTCGGCGTCGCCCTCGTCGCGGTGGGGCTGCCCGGCCCGGCCGGCCTCCTCGCGGCCGGCATCCGGGACCTGGCCTTCGCCGGCATGGGGCTGGCGCTGCTCACGAACGACGAGTACGACGTCAGAGCGGGCGGAACCGCAGCGCAGACCACACGCCGTTGATCGAGACGGACCGGACCGGCCGGGCGCCGCGGATCTCCACCAGCCCCGCCAGCACGTCGCGGTTCAGGTCGGTGCCGAGCTGGCGGGCCTTCGGGTAGGCGATCCACGCGAGGCGGTCCTCCCGGGCGGCGCTGATCGCCGGCCCGGCGACGTCGTCGAGATCGGCGGCCCGGACGAGGAAGCTGACGACCGCACGTGCCTGTGCCGCGTCCGCGGGATCGCTCACCACGACGCAGTCGCCCGAGATCTCGAGGTCGACGTCGGCCGGGGCGCCCAGCACGACCACCGTCGACGCGTCCGGGATCTGCATCTTGCGGGCGACCGTCACGACCGCAGGCTAGTCGTCGGGCGGCGCCCGCCACCCGGCGGGCGGGTCCGCGTGCACCGGTGTCAGTAGCCGCCGCCCTGAGGGAGACCCTGGGTGCCGACGTACCAGACGGCCGAGGTCAGCACGGTCACGACGAGCAGCGTGAACAGCGTGCCGCCGGCGACCGGCACCATCCACCGCGGCGCCGCTGCGGCGTGCAGCCCCACGACCTTCACCACGAACGCGCCGTACACCAGGCAGCCGGCCAGCGAGTGCAGCAGCACGCGACCGGTGTAGGACTCGAAACCGATCGACCACAGGCAGTGGTAGGCCACCGGCAGGCTCACGACGAGGGCGACCAGGCCGAGCGTGCGGTGCACCAGGCCGATGCGCGCGGGCGCCGGGCGACCGAGACGGCCGTACATCCACAGCGCGGTGACCAGCTGGGCCAGCACGAGCACCCCGGTGACGAGCGCCAGCCAGACCTTCATCTGGATCATGGTGTCGAAGCCGAACAGCGCGATGGCGCCTCCGGTCGGGGTGTGCACCTTGGCGTAGACGCCGAGCGCCACGGAGAGCAGGGCACCGGCGGTCACCCCCACCAGCACGACGCGGCCGCCTCGGGCATCAGTGCGCACGTCCATACCCGCGATGCTGCGCGCCCCGGGGTGACCGTGTCGATGGCCCGGACGGGCTCTGCCGGTGCCCCTGGGTGGGTGCGGCCCCGCGGCTGACCGGTCAGGCGCCGCCGGCCTGCGGGGTCGACGGGGTCGACGGGGTCTGGAACGGCAGCGTCTCCTCGGCCGGCATCAGGATCCACAGGATCGGGTAGACCAGGATCTGGCTGCCGGGGATGACCATGAGCAGCAGCACGAACAGCAGCCGCGCGACCCACGGCGTGACACCGAACCGTCGCCCGAGGCCCGCGCAGACACCGCCCAGGACCCGTCCGTCCCGCGGCCGGACCAGGCCCTGCTGGGCGAAGCTCTGGTGGATGTCGTTCATGGTGGTGCCCTTCCTTCGAGTCGGTGTCAGGGCGTCTCCCTGGCACTCCACCACTCTGCGCCGAGGTGGGGCCCGCGCACATCAGGTGCAGCCCTGACCCGACCCCGAGGCCCGGGGACCGCTTCGGTCACACTCCCCTGCGCTGCCGGACATTGCCTCGCCGAGGCACCGGAAATGACGCGACATATGCCGTCCGGACCCGGAGAATCCCCGGGTGATGTTCGCCGCCCTCCTCCGCCACGCACGGCCCCCGTCACCTCTGGCCGGGCGGCTCTCCGCCCAGTCGCTGCTCTTCGCCCTGGGCGAGGGCACCTTCCTGACCGGCTCGGCGGTGTTCTTCACCCAGATCGTCGGGCTGTCCGCCGCCCAGGTCGGCCTCGGCCTGACCTGCGCGGGGATCGCCGCGTTCCTGGCGGCGCTACCGATGGGCAGGCTGGTCGACCAGTTCGGACCGAAGAAGATGTGGGCCGTCAGCGCGACCGGCCAGGCGGCGATGTTCGCGGTGTGGCCCTTCATCACCGGCTTCCACGGCTACGTCGCGATGGCGGTCGGCATGGAGGTCATCGGCGCCCTCGGCGGGGCCGCGTTCGGCGCGTACACGATCGACGTACTGCCGGCCGGTGAGCGGGTGAGGTCCCGGGCGTACATGTACTCCGCGCTCAACCTCGGCTTCACCGTCGGTTCGATGGTCGGGGGGTTCGCGCTGGCGTTCAGGTCCAACGACGTCCTCCATGCGCTGCCCTGGTTCACGGCCGTGGCCTTCCTGGTCAACGCCGCCGCCATCAGCCGCCTGCCGCGGGCCCCGCACGACGAGCGCACCCCGGAGGAGCGCCGAGTGAAGGTGGCCGGGCCCGGACCACTGCGCAACCCCGGCTGGCTCCTCACCACCTTCTTCGTCGGCGTGTTCTGGACCAACCAGGTGCTGCTCAACGTGGTGATCCCCCCTGTGGCTGGTCGAGGAGACCGACGCCCCGCGGGTGCTGCTCGCCTTCCTGTTCGGCACCAACACGGTGATGTGCATCTTCCTGCCGATGGTGGCGGCTCGCGGAGTCCATGGCGTGCCGACCGCGCTGAGGGCGGTCCGAGTGTCGTCGACGTTCTTCGTGATCTCCTGCGTGATCACGCTGGCGACCCACGACACGGTCGGATGGGTCACGATCGCCCTGGTCTGGCTGGGGCACGTCACCGTGACCGGGGCCGAGCTGTACCTCTCGGCCGCCAGCTGGACGTTCGAGGCCGAGCTGATGGACCCCCGCCAGCGAGGCGCCTACCAGGGGGCCGCCGGTCTCAGCAGCACTCTCGGCAAGGTGTGGGCGCCGGCGGTGTTCACCTTCCTCGCCATGAACTGGGGTGCCACCGGCTGGTTGCTGATCGCCGGCGTCATCGTGGTGGCCACCATCGGGGTGCACCCCTCGAGCCGGATGGCGCGAAGGTTCCTCGAGCACCACGTCCCGGCCGACGTGCTGGCCGACGCCCGCGCCTCCAGCGCCGACGCCGAGGACGGCATCGCGGTCGGGCCGCCCTCGCTCATCGATACCGATGGTCCGGTGCCCGACCCGGCGTCCGGTCCGCTCCGCTGACTCGGGGACTCCGCGACCACCCCCTCATCCGCTCGGGGCGATGCAGGTGGCCGGGACCCCGACGAGCATCGCTGCCATGAACAGGACCCGCCGCGCACTCGCCTCCTCCGTCCTCCTCGGCTCGATGACGCTCGGGCTCAGCGCCTGCGGGCAGGGCAGCCCGGCCGTCTGCGCCGACATGGACCAGCTGCGCCGGTCGGTGGCGAGCCTCAAGGACATCCAGCTGGACCAGGGCGCCCTGAGCGAGCTGTCCTCCCGGTTGAAGACCATCCAGACCGACGCCCGCCAGCTCCAGGCGGACGCGTCGAAGGAGTTCGCCGACGAGACGGCGGCGGTCACGAAGGCAGGCGACGCGCTGGGGGTCGGCATCGACCAGGCCATGGCGAACCCGTCGATCGCCACGCTGAGCGCCCTCAAGCCCCAGGTCACCGCGCTCGGGACGGCGCTGGGCAACCTGTCGGACGCACTGAGCAGCACCTGCTGAGGGTCACTGCCCGTCGCTGCTGCTCGGTCCCGGTGAGACCTCGTGCTCCGAGCCGGAGACGAACACCTCGACCGTCACCGGACCGGCCTCCTCGAAGCGGAAGGTCACGGGCACGAAGGTACGGCGGCGCAGCTCGCGCTTGAGGCCGACCAGCTCGAGGTGCAGCCCGTCGACGTGCTGCATCGCGACCACACCGGAGGCCGATAGGCGGATGCCGATCCTCTGCGCGGGCGGCTGGTGGCCGGTCCGCTGGACGACCGAACGGGAGTCGACCGAGGAGACCGCGACCAGGTGGTCGGGGGCCCCGTCGTTGGCCAGGGTCAGGAGCAGTGGGCTGTTGCTGCCCTTGGCGTGCACCCCGGCGGGGCGTTCGATGTGCACCCCGACCAGGCGGACGTCGCCCACCCGGGCACTCACGCTGTCGCGCCGCACCGGCTCGTCGACCCGCTTGGCGCGCAGCTCGGCGTGGGTGGGCTTCGACTCGCCGCAGGAGCCGACCACGAGGGCCAGCAGGACCGCGAGGCAGGCCGCCACCAGGCGGGAGCGCATCGCCATCACCCTTCCTCAGACGTCGACCGGCGCGCGCAGGAGACCCCGCTCGTCGGTCCCGGGGTGGGGCCGAGGTCCGGTGCCGCACGAACAGCCAGCCTTGACGGCTCCCGGACCCGAGGCATCACCCCCTCGGGACGAGGCCGTCCCGGAGTACCCGTCGAAGTCGTACGGTCTGCGCGGACTGTCCTGAAATCGTCGCCCCGTCTGACACTTTCGACCTATGGACTCACCGGCGGGGGCGAGCCCACTCTCGTGGAGGAAGTCGGGGCACGGAGGGGGCAATTCAGATGAGTAGAACAACGTTCGTGGGTCGTGGGTCCGTCACCAGGCTGGCCGTGGTCGCCCTGGTGGCCGGACTGGTGACGCTGCTGCCCGCCGCTGCGAGGGCCGCGTCGACCACGTCGACCTGGCACATGGACGAGACCAGCGGCAGCACGATGGCCGACTCGACGGGAAGCCACCCGGGGAAGATCACCGGGGTCGGTCTCGGCGTGGCCGGCGACCCGTCGTACCCCGGCACGGCCTACCACTTCAACGGATCCTCCTCGAAGGTGACGGTCCCCAACTCCTCGAGCCTGAACCCGCAGGGCAGCGACCTGCACATCGCGCTGAGCCTGCGGACCACGTCGGTGCCGGCCTCGCCCGACTTCGACCTGGCCCGCAAGGGCGCCTTCCCGCAGCAGGAGTTCAAGGTCGAGCTGCAGCCGAGCGGCCAGGTCTCCTGCGAGATGGTCGGCTCGTCGGGCGGTGTCGTGGTGCTCGGCAAGCCCGACGTGCACGACGGCGCCTGGCACCGGGTCCAGTGCGACAAGACCTCCTCGTCGGTGCAGATCACCGTCGACGGCACGACCACCACGAGCAAGAAGTCGGTGGGCTCGATCTCCAACCCGGCCGACCTGATCATCGGTTCGCACGGGACGTCCGAGTTCTTCCCCGGTGACATCGACGAGGTCAGCTACACGGTGGGCGCGGGGACCTCGGTACCGGGGGCTCCGAAGGCGTCGTTCACCGCGACCCCGTCCTCCGGGCAGGCGCCGCTGCTGGTCACGTTCCAGGACACCTCGACCGGTGCACCCACCGCGTGGGCGTGGGACTTCGGCGACGGGGCGACGTCGACCGCGCAGAGCCCGACCCACACGTACGGCGCCCCCGGCAGCTACACGGCCACGCTGACGGCCACCAACGCCGGCGGGACCACCTCCGCGACGAAGAGCTTCTCCGTCTCGGCGCCCGCCGCCCCGCCGCCTGACACCCGGGCACCCACCGGCTCCTTCGCGGTCACCCCGTCGGTCGGTTGGACGCGGTACACCGGGGTCGTCCTCAGCCAGACCGGCCTCGCCGACGACGCCACCGCGGTCGGCGCGATCCGCCGCTCCGTCGACTGGAAGGACGGCCACGGTCCCGTCGCCTGGCCGGCGGGCACCACGACGAGCCACGCCTACACTGCCCCCGGCAGCTACGCACCCACGGTGACGCTGACCGACCAGGCCGGGAACAGCGCGGTGGTCGCGACCGGGCAGGTCACGATCCGCACCGACGGCACCGCACCCTCCGCCGGGCTCGTCCGGCCGGCGCACCGCTCGTCGGCCGCCGCCTGGCGGACCCTGACCGGACGGGTCGCCGACGCGGGCACCGGGGTCTCGTTCGTCCACGTGCGGGTCGTCGAGAAGCGCGGGAACGCCTGGTACGCCTACCGGCCCGCCACGCACTCGTGGGTGAAGGCGCCGAGCAAGGCCGCGGCCCTGCGCAAGAGCCGGGCGGGCGCCGCCGTGCTCTCCGGCTCGGGCCGCTGGACCTTCACGCTGCCGGGGGTCCGCAGGGGCACCCTGGTGGTGCGGGTGGTCGCAGGTGACCACGTCCGGAACACCTCGCACGTGCTCACCTGGTCCCAGCACCTCACCCACCCCTGAGCCCACCTCGACCCGGGCCTAGGTCGAGGTCGACCCGGGCCTGGGCTCACCCCGACCCGGGGCTGGGCACTCATCCCCTCCCGGGAGCCCGGGTCGAGGTGAGCTCGGACCCGGGTCGGCATGACAGGAGACCCGGGTCGGGGTGGGGTCGGGCTCGGGTCGGCATGACTTGAGGGCCGGGTGGGTCAGGGGCAGTCGACCGGGGCGAGCGTGCGGTGCACGCCGTCGTGCAGGTAGACCGCCTTGCCGCACACGTCGGCGACCCGCCGATAGTGCGTGACCAGGGCGAGACGGGTGCCGCCGTGGGCGTCGAGGTTCCACGGGTCCAGGTCCCCCCACGCCACCACCCAGGTCGGTGCGACCGGCCCGCGCAGCAGGGCCTGCAGCTCCGTCAGGCGCGGGTCGAGCGTGCGCATCGGCAGGGTCCACAGGTGCTCGTAGGGCGAGCGCAGGCCGCTGGCCTGTTGCGCGTCGGCCTTGCCGAACAGCACGACCGCGGTGTCACCGGAGTGCGCCGAACGGTGCACGAACCCGCCGACGGTCTCGGCCGTGTGCCGGTACGCCGCCCCGGTCAGCGTGACCTCGACGGTGGCGGCCACCGCCGAGGCGACGGTGAAGGCGACGGCCGCCCGGACCCGGCCGGAGTCGGCGGCCCAGAGCCCGACGGCCAGCGCGAGCGCCGGGGCCAGCTGCAGCAGGTAGTGCGGCCAGTAGCTCCCGCCGGCGCTGATGCTCAGGACGTCGAGCGCCAGCGTCGCGCCGACCGCCCACGCGACCGGCGGTCCGCGGAACCGGCAGCGGACCCCGTCGAGCACCAGCACCACGAGCAGCGGCAGGGCGCCGCTGAGCACCGCCAGCACGGTCATCTCCGCGGCCCGCACCATCGGGGCGTGCAGGCTCTGGTCGGTGATCACGTCGAGGGCCGTGCCGCGGAACCCGTAGACCGCGTTCCAGGCGGTGCCCAGCCCGACCCCCGACCACGCGACGTAGGCGAGGGCCGCTGCCACGACGCCGAGGCCGCCCAGCACCCCGCCGGCCGCGACCCGGGCCACCACCGGGGCCGGCGTCCGGCGCTGCACCAGCGTGGCCACGAGCAGCACGACCGCGAACACGACGGCGTCGGCGAAGTTCTGCTTCACCATCACCGCGGCCCCGGCCGCGACGCCGGCGAGCACCGCCAGCCCGAAAGCCCGCCCGCCCGTCCGTCGTACGGCGGCCAGGGTCAGCGCCATCGACACCATCACGAACGGGGCGGCCAGGATCTCCCCGTCGGCCTCCTGGCTCATCAGCACCGGGGTCACGGCGAACGCGGCCGCCACGAGGGCCGCCCACCGCGCGCCGCGCTCGCCGACGACCTGGTGGGCCGCCCAGGCGGCCGACACGACGAGGAGCACCGACAGGAGCGTCGCGACCAACCGCACCGTCAGGGGCCACCCGGTCACCACCGCGAGGCGGTAGAGCGCCAGCAGCAGCGGCGGCCGGTCCACGAAGTAGTGCCCGTAGAGGTTCGGGCCGCCGGCGTGCCAGTCCTGGGCGACCAGGAGGTAGCCCGCCTCGTCGGAGAACAGCGGCCCGACCAGGTAGCCCAGACGCAGCACGACGACCAGCGCGGCGACGCCCAGGACGAACCGCCGGGACGTCGTCCACGCCAGCGGCGCCGGCACGGCAGGGGTCAGGAGGGCCACGTCTCCAGTGAAGGCGCTCGACCTGAAGCCAACATGAACGCCGGCGGTGTCTCGACGGGACGGACCGGACGGAGCGGGAGGAGGTACTCAGCCGGCACGCTGAGTACGCGCACCGATGCGGCCGGAGGCACCGCCACGGGAGCCTGGAGCCATGAGCACACCCCAGACCCTCAAGACCACCAGCGCGTTCTACGCCCAGGCCGGCATCTCGTTCGCCGTGGCCGTCTGCGCGCTCGGCTTCGGCATCGCCTACCTGCCCGTCGACCCGTGGATGCGGGCGTTCCTGTCGATCGCCGCGCTGTTCCTGGTCACCTCGACCTTCACGCTCGCCAAGTGCGTCCGGGACGCGCAGGAGACCTCCGGGCTGACCAGCCGGCTCGACCAGGCCCGGATGGACCGGATCCTCGCCGAGCACGACCCCTTCCGGGAGCCGGTCTAACCCCAGAAGACGCGTTCGACCACCTGGCGGGCACGACGGCTGACCCGCAGGTAGTCGTCGACCATCCGGTCGGACTCCCCCGGCGGGTAGCCGCGGATGTGCGCCACCGCGGCCCGCTCCCGGGTGTCGCGGGGCAGCGAGTCGGCGGGCTTGCCACGGACCTGGGTGGTGGCGTTGCGCAGCCCGCTGGCGGTGCGCCACGCCTCGGAGAGCGCCCGGGCGTCGCTCTCCGTGAGCAGGTCGGCCTCGACGGCAGCCTGCAGCGCCTCGAGGGTCCGGGTGGTCCGCAGCCCCGCGACCCGTCCGGCGTGCCGCATCTGCAGCAGCTGGACGGTCCACTCGACGTCGGCCAGCCCGCCGCGGCCGAGCTTGAGGTGGGTGGCCGGGTCGGCCCCGCGCGGCAGCCGCTCGTCGTCGACGCGGGCCTTGATCCGCTGCACCTCGAGCACGTCGTCGGCGCTGATCCCCTGCGCGGGGAACCGGAGCGGGTCGATGAGCTCGGTGAACCGGCGGCAGAGGTCGACGTCCCCGACGATCGCGCTGGCCCGGAGCAGCGCCTGCGCCTCCCAGACCACCGACCAGTTCGCGTAGTAGCGGGCGTAGGACTCCAGGGTGCGGACCAGCGGGCCCTGCTTGCCCTCGGGCCGCAGATCGGCGTCGACCCGGAGCGCCGGGTCGGTGCCCGGCAGCGCGAGGAGCCGGCGGAACTCGTTGACGACGTCCCGCGCGACCCGGCCGGCGTCCTCCGCGGCGGCGCCGGGCACCGGGTCGTGCACGAACAGCACGTCGGCGTCGCTGCCGTAGCTCAGCTCGAACCCGCCGAGCCGGCCCATCGCGACGACCGCCACCCGGGTGGGCAGCGGCCCGCGGCGCTCGGCCTCGATGGCCAGGCCGGCCGCGACCAGGGCCGCCTCGAGGGTCGCCGCGGTCACGTCGGTGAGGGCGTAACCGACGTCGGCGACGTCGAGGAGGCCGAGCAGGTCGGCGACCGCGATCCGGAACAGCTCGCGACGGCGGATCGCGCGCACCGCGGTCACCGCCTCGACCGGGTCGACGTGCCGGCGGGCGGCGGAGGTCATCTCCTTCTGGAGAACGGCGCGGGTCAGCGGCCGCAGCGCCTCGTCGCTCGCGAGCATCCGCACCCCCTCGGGTGCCCGCTGGAGCAGGTCGGTGGCATAGCGGCTCGAGGCGAGCAGGGTGGCCAGCCGCTGGGCCACCTGGCCCTCGTCGCGCAGCGTCTGGAGGTACCAGTGCGACGACCCCAGCGCCTCGGAGATCTGCCGGAAGCCGAACAGCCCGGCGTCCGGGTTCGGTGCGTCGGCGAACCAGCCGAGCATCGCCGGCAGCAGGGTGCGCTGGATGTTCGCGGACCGCGACACCCCGCTGGTCAGCGCCTCAAGGTGCCGCAGGGCGGCCTTGGGGTCGGCGTACCCGAGCGCCGCGAGCTGCTGCTGGGCGGAGGCCGGGGACAACCGCGCCTCGTCGGCCCGGAGCTTGGCCACCGCGCCGAGCAGCGGGCGGTAGAACAGCTTCTCGTGCAGCCGGCGCACCTCGCGGCTGTGCCGGCGCCACTCCTCGTTGAGCTCCTCGACGGGCTCGCGCATGAAGCCCATCGAGCGGCCCAGGCGGCGCAGCGCGTCGTGGTCCTCGGGCAGCACGTGGGTCCGGCGCAGCTGCCACAGCTGCATCCGGTGCTCGAGCGTGCGCAGGAACCGGTAGGCGCCGTCGAGGGCGGCGCCGTCCTCCCGTCCGACGTACCCGCCCTGGGTCAGGTGGGACAGCGCGGACAGCGTGGTGGGCGCCCGCACCGTCTCGTCGGCGCGGCCGTGCACGAGCTGCAGCAGCTGTACGGCGAACTCCACGTCGCGCAGGCCGCCCGAGCCGAGCTTGATCTGCCGCTCGGCGTGCGCGGCCGGGATGTGCTCGATGACCCGGCGGCGCATCGCCTGCACCTCGGTGACGAAGCCGTCGCGCTCCGAGGCCGACCACACCATCGGCGCGACGCGGGCGCAGAACTCCTGGCCCAGGGGGAGGTCGCCGGCCACCGGCCGGGCCTTGAGCAGCGCCTGGAACTCCCAGGTCTTGGCCCACTTCTGGTAGTAGCCCTCGTGGCTGGCCAGCGTGCGCACCAGCGGGCCGGACTTGCCCTCGGGCCGCAGCGCCGCGTCCACCGGCCAGATCGTGCCCTCTCCGGTGTGGTCCGAGCAGATCCGCATCAGGTTCGCGGCGAGCTGGGTCGCGGCGCGGATGGCCGCCTGCTCGTCGTACCCCTCGGCGGCCTCGGCCACGAAGATCACGTCGACGTCGCTGACGTAGTTGAGCTCGTGGCCCCCGCACTTGCCCATCGCGATCACGCCGAGCCGGGCGCCGTCGGCGGACGACCCGACCCGGGCCCGGGCGATGGCCAGCGCCGCGTCCAGGGTGCCGGCGGCCAGGTCGGAGAGCTCGGCGGCCACGTCGTCGACGCCCACGCCGTGCGAGAGGTCGCGGGCGGCGAGCCGCAGCAGCAGCCGTCGGTAGGCCACCCGCAGCGCGTCCACGACGACGGCGTCCTCGCCGGTCGCCACCGGTGCGGCGTCCAGCGGGTCCGCCCCCACGGCCCGCAGCAGGTCGCCACGCACCGCGAAGGCAGCCGGCCGGGTGGAGCCCAGGGCCGGGTCGGTGAGGTCGTGCCAGTGCTCGGGGTGCCGCAGCAGGTGGTCGCCGAGCGCGGTGGTCGCGCCGAGCACGGCGAGCAGCCGCATGCAGGAGCCCTCGTCGTCGACGAGCGCGTCGAGCAGCCGCTGCCGGTCCTCGACCCGGTCGGCGAGGTCCGCGAGGTAGGTGACCGCCTGGTCGGGGTCGGCGGTGGTGGCGATCAGGTGCAGGAGCTGGTCGGACGCGTCGCCGAGCCGGTCCAGGGCCGCCTCGGACTGCTCGACGTCCTGGAACCCGTGCCGGACCAGGCGTCCGGTCGAGGTGGTGCGCCGCTCGCTCCTCACCGGCCGGCTGCGTCCGCGGCGGCGGGGTCGCGGCACACGGCGGCGAAGCCGTCGGCGAGCAGCCGCCAGGTCGCGCGCAGCCGGTCGCGGGCGGCCGCCACGTCGCGGACGTAGGCGTCCACGTCGACACCGCGCTCCACCGCGTCGTCGCGGTCGTTGTCGGCCCAGGGCCCGATGATCTCCTCGCCGGCCTCGGGGTGCCACTGGACGCCCCACACCGCGGGCGCGAACCGGGCGGCCTGCAGGTCGCCGCCGGGCGTCCGGGCCAGCGCGACGGCGCCCCGGGGCAGCCGCGCGACGACGTCGTTGTTCCACTGCACGGCGGGCGTGTCGGCGCGGGCCGCGACCGGGCCGAGCAGCCGGTCGTCGTACGCCGCCTCGGTCCAGCCCACGTCGAGCACGCCGATCTGCTGCCCGCCCGGCGCCACGTCGACCTCGCCGCCGAGCGCCACGGCCACCAGCTGCAGGCCGAGGCAGATGCCGAGCACCGGGGTGCCGTCGTCGACCGCCGCCCGGGCCAGGTCCTTCACGTCGGCGAGCCAGGCGTGGTCGGCGTCGTCGTAGGCGCCCATCTCGCCGCCGAGCACGACCATCCCGGCGTGCCCGGTCAGGTCGGCGGGCAGCGGGTCACCCGCGTAGGGACGGCGTACGTCGATCGTCGACCCGGCCTCGACCAGCCACTCCCCGATCCACCCGGGAGGGCACTGGGCCTCGTGCTCGACGACCAACAGGGGCAGGGTGCTCACCGGGCGAACCTATCGCCTCGCCGTTCAGAGCCGCGGCAGCATCCGGTCGCGCTCGAAGCTGGACACCTCGATGCGGTACTCGTCCCACTCGGCCCGCTTGTTGCGCAGGAAGAAGTCGAAGACGTGCTCGCCCAGGGTCTCGGCGAGCAGCTCGGAGCTCTCGGCGACCGCGATCGCCTCGGCGAGGGTCTTCGGCAGCGGGTCGATGCCGAGCGACTTGCGCTCCCGCTCGGTCAGCGACCACACGTCGTCCTCTGCCTCGCGCGGCAGCTCGTAGCCCTCCTCGATGCCCTTCATGCCGGCGGCGAGGATCACCGCGAACGCGAGGTAGGGGTTGGCCGCCGAGTCGATCGTGCGCAGCTCCATCCGGGTCGACTGGCCCTTGTTGGGCTTGTACATCGGCACCCGGATCATCGCGGAGCGGTTGTTGTGCCCCCAGCAGATGTACGACGGCGCCTCGCCGCCCCACATCAGCCGCTTGTAGGAGTTCACCCACTGGTTGGTGACCACCGAGATCTCGGCGGCGTGCGTGAGGATGCCGGCGATGAAGGAGCGCCCGGTCTTGGAGAGCTGGTACTCCGCCCCGGCCTCGAAGAACGCGTTGGTGTCGCCCTCGAACAGCGACACGTGCGTGTGCATGCCGGAGCCGGGGTGCGTGGTGAACGGCTTGGGCATGAAGGTCGCCCAGATGCCCTGGCTGAGCGCCACCTCCCGCACCACGGTGCGGAACGTCATGATGTTGTCGGCCGTGGACAGCGCGTCGGCGTAGCGCAGGTCGATCTCCTGCTGGCCCGGGCCGCCCTCGTGGTGGGAGAACTCCACCGAGATACCCATCGCCTCGAGCATCGTGATCGCCTCGCGGCGGAAGTCCGAGCCCATGCTCTGCGCGGTGTGGTCGAAGTACCCGCTGCGGTCCACCGGCACCGGCTCACCGCCCGGCGTAGGGGTGTCCTTGAACAGGTAGAACTCGATCTCGGGGTGCGTGTAGAACGTGAAGCCGTTCTCTGCGGCCTTCGACAGGGTGCGCTTCAGCACGTACCGCGGGTCGGCGTACGACGGCGAGCCGTCGGGCATCACGATGTCGCAGAACATCCGCGCCGTGCTGGGGCCCTCGCCGCGCCACGGCAGGATCTGGAAGGTCGAGGGGTCCGGCTTGGCGAGCATGTCCGCCTCGTAGACCCGTGCGAAGCCCTCGATCGCGGAGCCGTCGAAGCCGATGCCCTCGCTGAACGCGCCCTCGAGCTCGGCCGGTGCGATCGCGACCGACTTGAGGTAGCCGAGCACGTCGGTGAACCAGAGCCGCACGAAGCGCACGTCACGCTCCTCGAGTGCGCGGAGCACGAACTCCTCCTGCTTGCCCATCGGGACGCCTCCCTCTCTGTGGTTGCTCGGTGCCGGACCGCGGTCAGTGTGACGCGCGCATGTTTCTGCGAGGTAAACGGGCCCCGACCCGGCCGAGCCGCTCCCGGGCGGCGAGGACCGCGGCCTGCCGGCGGCTGATCGGCTTGAAGCCGTGCCCGATCATCCGGGGCGGGTCCAGGACGGCCCGCACCCGGACCCGCTCGAAGCCCTCGAAGAACACCTCGCGGACGGCCCGCCGGCTGAACCGGTAGTAGTCGAAGCGGTAGTGCACCCGGTACGTCGCGGTGGCCGCGCCCTGGTCCTCGGGACGCTTCGCGAACCCCGGGACGCACACCACCAGGAGGCCGCCCGGCTTCAGCACCCGGTGCATCTCGGCGATCGACAGCCAGAACTTCCGGTCGTGCTCGTGCACCGCGCAGGACATCACCAGGTCGAAGCTGTTGTCCTTGAACATGTGCATGTCGTTGGAGCTGCCCACGACGTGCCGGATGCCGGTGTCGGTGGGCTGCTCCACCAGGTTGATGCACCACCGCTCGGCGCCCCGGATCTCCCGGGAGCGCAGCAGCGAGTTCGCCCCGACGTACCCCCCGACCTCCAGGGCACGCTGCGGACGGATCCCGGCGCGTCGCACGATGCGGTGCATGCGGCGCTGGATCAGCGGGTTCGGCATCAGGCCTCCGGGACGTTGCGGCGCAGGTCGTCCAGCCACACCCGCGCGTTCCCGTCCGAGGGTGCCCGCCAGTCCCCGCGCGGGGACAGCGACCCGCCGGGCAGCACCTTGGGGCCGTTCGGGAGGGCGGAGCGCTTGAACTGGCTGAACGCGAAGAACCGCTGCACGAAGACCTCGAGCCACCGGCGGATCGTGGCCAGGTCGTAGGCCACCCGACGGTCGCTGTCGAAGCCCGGCGGCCAGTCGCCGGCGTCCGCGTCGCACCACGCGTGCCTGGCCAGGAAGGCGATCCGGCTCGGCGGGAAGCCGTGCCGCAGCACGTGGAAGAGCGTGAAGTCCTGCAGGGCGTAGGGCCCGATCGAGTCCTCGGTGCTCTGCGGACGCTCGCCCGCGGCGACCGGGACGAGCTCCGGCGAGATCTCCTGGTCCAGGATCTCCCGGAGCACGGCACCCACCTCGGCGTCGAACTGCCCGGTCCCGATCACCCACCGGATCAGGTGCTGGATCAGCGTCTTGGGCACCCCGGTGTTCACCGCGTAGTGCGACATCTGGTCGCCGACGCCGTAGGTGCACCAGCCCAGGGCGAGCTCGGAGAGGTCGCCGGTGCCGAGCACGATGCCGCCGCGGTGGTTGGCCAGCCGGAACAGGTAGTCGGTGCGCAGCCCGGCCTGGACGTTCTCGAACGTCACGTCGTAAACCGGCTCGCCGTCGGAGAACGGGTGGTCCAGGTCGTCGAGCAGCTGGCGGGCCGCCGGCCGGATGTCGATCTCCTCGAAGGTGACCCCGAGGGCCTGCGCGAGCCGGGTCGCGTTCGCCTTGGTGCCGTCGCTGGTCGCGAAGCCCGGCAGCGTGAACGCGTGGATGTCGCTGCGCGGGCGGTCCAGCCGGTCCATCGCGTTCGCCGCGACGATCAGCGCGTGCGTCGAGTCCAGGCCCCCCGGAGACCCCGATGACGACCTTGGGGTGCCCGATCGCCGCCAGCCGCTGCTCGAGCCCGGACACCTGGATGTTGTAGGCCTCGTAGCAGTCCAGCGCGAGCCGTTCCGGGTCGTCCGGGACGAACGGGAACCGGTCGACCCGGCGGCGCAGGCCGATGTCGCCGGCCGGCGGGGCGAGGGTGAGCTCGACGACCCGGAAGTCGGCCTCGGCGGTGCCCGCCGCGCGCCGGTTGTCGTCGAAGGTGCCCTGCCGCAGCCGCTCCTGGCGGATCCGGGTGAGGTCGACGTCGACGGTCGTCCGCCGGGGACCGTCGGGGAAGCGCTCGGTCTCGCCGAGCAGCTCGCCGACCTCGTAGACCATCGTCTGGCCGTCCCAGGACAGGTCGGTGCTGGACTCCCCCAGACCGGCCGCGGCGTACAGGTACGCCGCCAGGCAGCGCATCGACGCGGAGCGGACCAGCAGCCGGCGGTCCTCGGCGCGGGCCACCGTGATCGGCGAGCCGGAGATGTTCGCGAGCACGGTGGCGCCGGACAGGGCGGCGTGCGAGCTCGGCGGCACCGGCACCCACATGTCCTCGCAGATCTCGACGTGCAGCACGAGGCCGGGGAGGTCGGTGGCGCGGAACATCAGGTCGACCCCGAACGGGACGTCCTCGCCGCCCAGCCGCACCACGCCGCCGCGCAGCCCCTCCCCCGAGGCGAAGTGCCGGCGCTCGTAGAACTCCCGGTAGTTCGGCAGCATCTGCTTCGGCGTGACGCCGAGGACCCTTCCCCGGTGGATCACCACCGCGCAGTTGTAGAGCCGGGTCCCCTGGCGCAGCGGGGCCCCGACGACGAGCACCGTCATCAGGTCCGCCGACGCCGCGACGAGGTCGGCGATCGCGGCCTCCACCGCGTCGAGCAGCGTCTCCTGCAGCAGCAGGTCGTCGATCGCGTAGCCGGTCAGGCAGAGCTCCGGGAAGATCGCCACCGCGGTGCCCTCCGCGTGGCAGGCGCGGGCCTGCTCCAGGACCGCCTCCGCGTTCGCGTGCGGGTCGGCGATCACGGTGTGCAGCGTGCAGGCAGCCACCCGCGCGAAGCCCTGGGCGTAGGCCGAGTCGAAGTCCACGGGGGGCGAGTCTGCCAGTGCCGTCCCGTCCGGCGGGCAGTGAGCGACGACACACCCCCGCCGGCCGGGTCCCGGGACTAGCCTGAGAGGCGGTCCGGGGACTCCGCACGGGAGCCTCGAGAACACGTTCGGAGGACGCCATGAGTGACACCGGGAGCGAGACGACCGCGCCGTACGGCGCCGGGGCGGCGAAGCCGGCCGCGCCGGCCACCCGTCGGGTGCGCACGCACCACCTGCGCGAGATGAAGGAGCGCGGCGAGAAGTGGGCGATGCTCACGGCCTACGACATGTACACCGCCGCGACCTTCGACGAGGCCGGCATCCCGGTGCTGCTCGTCGGCGACTCCGCGTCCAACAACGTCCTCGGCAATGACACGTCGCTCCCGGTCACCGTCGACGAGCTGATCCCGCTGGCCCGGGCCGTGAGCCGCTCGGTGCACCGCGCCCTGGTCGTCGCCGACCTGCCGTTCGGGTCCTACCAGGGCTCCGCGGAGCAGGCCTTCCACACCGCGGTCCGGTTCATGAAGGAGGCCGGCGCGCACGCGGTGAAGCTCGAGGGCGGCGCCGAGATGGCCGCGCAGGTCGAGCTGTGCACCCAGGCTGGCATCCCGGTGATGGCGCACATCGGCTTCACCCCCCAGTCCGAGCACAACCTCGGCGGCTACCGCGTGCAGGGCCGCGGCGAGACCGGCCGTCGGCTGCTCGCGGACGCGCAGGCGATGGAGGCGGCCGGGGCGTTCGCGGTCGTCATGGAGATGGTGCCCGGCGACGTCGCCGCCGAGATCACCAAGACGCTGAGCATCCCCACGATCGGGATCGGCGCCGGTATCGACTGCGACGCGCAGGTCCTCGTCTGGCAGGACATGGCCGGCCTGCGGACCGGCCGGCTGCCGCGTTTCGTCAAGCAGTACGCCGACCTGCACGGGGTGCTGCTCGGGGCGGCGCAGGCGTACGCCGCCGACGTGGCCTCCGGCGCCTTCCCGGGGCCCGAGCACACCTTCTGAGCCGCAGCCTCAGGCGCCGACGCCGAGAAGCACCAGGAACCACACCACGACCGCGACGACCGGGAGGGCCACGACGGCCACCGGTCGTCGCGTGAACCACCGGCAGCCGAGCACGAACAGGGCCAGCCAGACCAGCGGCAGCAGCACGCTGCAGACCAGCCCCGGCACCACGAAGGCGGTGTAGCCGTAGAGGAAGGCCGCCACGGCCAGGCCGCCGATGCCCAGGAACGGGCCGGACTTCTCGAGGTCCTGCGTCACGCCTGCGACGGGGTCAGTCCTCGGCCGCGGCGTCGTCGTTCCACTTCGGGTCGGTGTCCCAGTCCTCGTTGCGCTCCTCGACCTTGTCGAGCGCGTGGGACGCCTCGGCCGCGGTGGCGTAGGGACCGAGGCGGTCCTGGTTGCGGCAGCCGTCGCGACCCTCGACCTTGTGGTGGGTGAGGCAGAACCAGAACTGCTCGTCGTCGCTCATCTGCTCGCTCCTCGCTGCTCGCCTGACGTCCGGGGCACGATCAGGTCGCCGGTGCCCGCTGCTGTGGAAACTACACTCGCCGCGTGAGTGCCGTCGCCCCTGCCGTGGTGTCCCCCCGTCGCGCCGTCCCCGCGAGCATCCCGCGCCCGGAGTACGTCGACCGGCCGGCCCCGGCGCCGTACGACGGGCCGGAGGTGAAGGACGCCGGCACCATCGAGCGGATGCGGCACGCCGGCCGGGTCGCCGCGCAGGCGCTGCAGCTGGTCGGCAGCCACGTCGCGCCGGGGATCACCACCGACGAGCTCGACCGGATCGGCCACGAGTTCCTGGTCGGCCAGGGCGCCTACCCCTCGACGCTCGGCTACCGCGGCTTCCCCAAGTCGCTGTGCACCAGCGTCAACGAGGTGGTCTGCCACGGCATCCCGGACAGCCGGGTCGTCGAGGACGGCGACATCGTCAACATCGACATCACGGCGTACGTCGACGGGGTGCACGGCGACACCAACGCGACGTTCCTCTCCGGCGACGTCGACGAGGAGTCCCGGCTGCTCGTGGAGCGCACCGAGGAGTCGCTGCGCCGGGCGATCAAGGCGGTCCGCCCGGGCCGGTACGTCAACGTCCTGGGCCGGGTCATCGAGTCCTACGCGAAGCGGTTCGGCTACGGCGTCGTCCGCGACTTCACCGGGCACGGCATCGGCACCGCGTTCCACTCCGGGCTGATCGTGCCGCACTACGACGCGGCGCCGATGTACGACATCCTCATCGAGCCGGGCATGACGTTCACCATCGAGCCGATGATCAACCTCGGCACCCACGAGTGGGAGATGTGGGACGACGGCTGGACCGTGGTGACCCGGGACGGCTCGCGCTCCGCGCAGTTCGAGCACACCCTGCTCGTCACCGACGACGGCGCCGAGATCCTCACGCTGCCGTGAGGGCGCCGGCCTCAGACGAGGTCGTCGAGGCGGCCGGACCGCTCCGCGATCCGCCGCTCGACCCGCAGCACGCCGGCCTCGTGCTCCACGTCCCCGGACATCACCGCGGCCAGCCGCATGTGCGGCAGCGCGTCGGCGAACTTCGACTGGCGCTCCAGCACCCGTCCCAGGGCGTAGCGCGCCCACAGGTCGGTCGGGCACTCCTCGACCAGCACCGTCAGCTCGTCCTCGGCGCGGCGCAGCTGGGCGCTCTGGAAGTACGCCCAGGCCCGCAGCGTGCGCAGGCCGGTCGACTCGGGCTCGGCGTCGATGGCCGGGTCGAGCAGGGCGATCGCGCCCCGCGGGTCGCGGTCCTCGAGCAGCCGCCACGCCAGGTGGTAGGCGTCGGCGGGGTGGGCCGTGAAGGCCGGTGGGCTGAAGTTCATGGTCACGTCTCCAATCACCTGGACGAACGCATGGTCCCTCCCCCAGATTCCCGCGCCTCCCCCGGCCCACGGCGGCGGCTCGCCGTACGACGGTGGCGGACCGCCGTACCCGGGCAAAGAAGTCGGCGTTCGCCCGCGCGGCGCGGCGCCCGGCCCCTAGGGTCAGCCTCCTGTCCACGCACCACCCGGGGGATCCACGCATGCTCGTCCGACGGCACTACGCCGTACCTGTCCTGGTCCTGGCCCTCCTCGTCGCCGCGAGCGTGCTGCTCGGCCTCGGCGCCGCGCCGGCCGGCGCGGTCACCGACCGGGACTGCGGCGACTTTGCCACCCAGGCGGCCGCCCAGACCTTCTTCCTCGCGCACAGCCCGGGCAGCGACCCGCACCGCCTCGACGCCGACGGGGACGGCATCGCCTGCGACTCCAACCCGTGCCCGTGCTCGACCCGCCGGACGTCCCCCGCGGGAGCGGCCGCGGCGGCGGTCCGCGCGACCGTCGTGCAGCACGCCCGGGTGGCGAGCGTCGCGGACGGGGACACGGTCGACGTCCACCTCGTCGGCGGTGCCTACCGCCGGGTCCGGCTGGTCGGCATCGACACCCCCGAGGTCTACGGCGGCGTCCAGTGCGGCGGCCCGGAGGCGTCCGCGGCGATGAAGCGGATGCTGCCGGTGAGCACCCGCGTGCGGCTGGTCTCGGACCCTACCCAGGCGAGCGTCGACCGCTACGGCCGGCTGCTCCGCTACGTCAGCCGGGTCTCCGACGGCCGGCAGGTGAACCGCGCACAGGTGTACCTCGGCAACGCCCGGGTCTACGTGTACGGCGGGGTGCCGTTCCAGCGCACCCACGAGTTCCGGGTCGCCCAGGCCGCCGCGAAGGCCGCGCCGCGAGGTCTCTGGCGCACCTGCCGCTGAGCCGGAGGCAAGGGCGAGGGATGAGCCGGCCTGTAGGCCGGGTTCTGTCTCCGCGCGCCTCGCGGCGCCACGGTCGGCGACCATCCATCTAGGGCTGCCGTTGCCGACAGCCTCGTGCGGTCTACCCGTGAGCTCGGGCGGGCCGCCCTCGAACGCTCACGCGGGAAGCGAGCTTCCCTTCTTGACCTTGCTCCAGGTGGGGTTTACCGAGCCGCTCCGGTCGCCCGGAGCGCTGGTGGTCTCTTACACCACCGTTTCACCCTTACCACCGTGCAGGCACGGTGGCGGTCTGTTCTCTGTGGCACTGTCCCGCGGGTCACCCCGGGTGGGAGTTACCCACCACCTTGCCCTGTGGAGCCCGGACCTTCCTCGACGAGTCTCCTCGCCGCGGCCGCCCGGCCGGCTCATCCGAGAGCAGTCTAGGGGGCGCGGGGAGTGGTGCCGACACGCTCGACCCGCCGGAGGTCCGGCTCGACCTGTACCCAGGCCCGGGTCGAGGTTCACTTGGGCCCGGGTCGAGGTTCACTTGGGCCCGGGTCGAGGTTCACTTGGGCCCGGGTCGGGGTGTGCTCAGAGCTCGAAGCGGACGGTCCTGCTGGCGATGTCGGCCTGGACCAGGCGGACCTCGACGTCGGTGCCCAGCGGCAGCGCGGCGGCCGAGGTCACGTGCGCCTCGATCGCGGGCTGCTGCACCACCACGTCGCCCCGCTTCGGGTCCTCGTCGTCGACCTGCACCACGACCCCCGGGAAGGTCTGCCCGACGTTGGGGTGCAGGACGGCGGCCTCCACCAGGTCGAGCACCGCGCGCTCGTACTGGTGTGCCCGGCGGCCCGAGTCCTGCAACGTCCGGGGCAGCGCCTCGAGCCGCTCGAGCACCCACGGGGGGCACCTCGGTCCCGGCGCACAGCGCGAGGCAGACCTCGCCGGCGTACCGGTCGCCGAGCCGGCGCAGCGGGGCGGTCACGTGGGCGTACTCCGAGGCGAGCGCGGAGTGCTCGGGCTGCTCGGGGGTCTCGCCGTTGAAGGCCACGTATCCGGACCCGCGCAGCAGCCGGGTGCTGGCCACGATCATCGCGGCGTGGCTGGGCTCCTCGGGGTGCAGGGAGCGGATGAAGTCGGGGTAGAGCAGCTCGGCGGGCCACTCGATGTGCAGCGCCTTGGCGGTGCGGTGCATCCGCTGCAGGTCGCGCGGGTCCGGCGGCGGCAGCGTGCGCAGCAGGCCGACCCGGGCGTAGACCATCAGGGACGCGGCGGCCATCCCGGTGAGCAGGGAGATCTGCGCGTTCCACTCCTCGACCGGGAGCATCCGTCGGAAGGTCAGCGACCACCGCTCGCCGTCGATGTCGATCTCCTGCTCGGGCAGCGGCAGGGACACCCCACCGCGCGCGGCCTCCCGCTTCCGGCGCAGCTCGCCGACCTCGCCCAGCAGCACGAACAGCTCGTCGGCGGTCCCGGCGTCGAGGTCCTTCTGGATGCCGGCGTAGTCGAGCTTGGCCCGGCTGCGGACCACCGCGCGGACCACGTCGACGTCGGTGCCCTCGCCGTCGGCGTCCACCTTGATCGTCCAGAGCAGCGCCGGGCGGTCCTGGTCGGGCAGCAGCGAGGCAGCGGCCTCGGACAGCACCTTGGGGTGCAGCGGGATCTTGGAGTCGGCGGCGTAGAACGTCTCGCCCCGCCGGTTGGCCTCCTCGTCGACCGGGTCGCCCGGGGTCACGAAGGCCGCGACGTCGGCGATCGCGTAGTGCACGACGTACCCGGTCCCGTCACGCTCGATGTGCAGCGCCTGGTCGAGGTCCATCGACGTCTCGGGGTCGATCGTCACGAACGGGATGTCGGTGCGGTCCAGGTCGGGCAGCCGCGGGGAGCTGGCCGCCGCCTGCGCCGCCTGCTCGACCTCGGCCGGGAACTCCGGGTGCACCCCGAGGTCCTGCTGGATGGCGGTGATCCCGGCGCGCAGCGTGTCGCCGTCTGCGTGCAGGACCCTCACGACTCGTCTCGGCACAGCTGGTCACCCCTCGCACGTGTAGGTGCCGGCCAGCATAAGGTGACGCGGTGCTGATCCTGCTGCCCCCGTCGGAGGGGAAGACCTCCCCGCGCCGCGGCAAGCCCCTCGACCTGGCCTCACTGTCGTTCCCCGAGCTGGAGCAGCACCGCGCGGAGGTCCTCGACGCCCTCGTCGCCCTGTGTACGACGGACGTGCCGGCCGACGCGGCCCGGGTGCTCGGGCTCGGCACCACCCAGACCGCCGACGTCGCGGCGAACGCGCGGCTGCCGACGGCCCCGACGGCGCGCGCGGACACGGTCTACAGCGGCGTGCTCTACGAGGCGCTCGGGCTCGGCTCGCTGACCGGTGCGGCGCGCCGGCGGGCCACGTCCTGGCTCGCGGTGACCTCCGGCCTGTTCGGGCTGCTCCGCCCGGCGGACCGGGTCCCGGCCTACCGGCTCTCCGGCGACGTGTCGCTGCCCGGTACTGGCACCGTGTCGACGTACTGGAGCCGGCGGCTCGACGAGAGCGTGCGCGCGGTCGCCGGTCGTGGCCTGGTGGTGGACCTGCGCTCCTCGACGTACGCGTCGTTCTGGCGGCCGGCGCCCGACCTGGCCCGCAAGGTCGTGACGCTGCGCGTGCTGCACGAGGTCGATGGCACCCGCAAGGCGGTCTCGCACTTCAACAAGGCGACCAAGGGCCGCCTCGTGCGCGCGCTGCTGGAGGACGGCACCGCCCCCGCCACCCCGGCCCGGTTCGCCGCGCACCTGCGCGCGCTCGGCTGGACCGTCGAGGAGGGCCCGGCCGGACGGCACGGCACCCAGCTCGACGTGGTCGTCAGCGACCTGTGAACGCGGCGTCCGTCGGGCGCGCGTTGAACATCCGCAGCGCGGCGTTGCCGTCGGCGAAGTAGGACAGCACCGTCACCGACGCCGGAGCCATCTCCATCCGGTAGACCGACTCCAGCGGGGCGCCCAGCGCGTGCGCGACGAGCACCTTGATCGGCGTGACGTGGCTGACCGCGAGGACCGTGCGGCCGCCGTACTCGGCGAGCAGCCGCTCGAGCCCGGCGAGCACCCGCTTCTCCACGACCCGGAACGACTCGCCCCCGCCGGGCGCGTGGTCGAGCGAGCCCAGCCAGGCGTCCAGGTCGTCGGGGTGCCGCTCGCGGATCTCCGCGAAGGTCATCCCGTCCCAGCTCCCGAACTCCATCTCCGCGAGCCCGGGCTCCACGACCAGCGGCTTGTCGAGCCGCTCGGCGAGGATCTCGGCGGACTCCCGTGTGCGGCGGACGGGCGAGGCCACGACCGTGTCGATCTCGCCGGCCAGCGGGGCGAGCCAGTCGCCGGTGGCCCGGACCTGCGCCCGGCCCTCCTCGACGAGGCCGGGGTCGCTGCCGCCGAGACCGCCGGAGAAGCGCTTGTCCAGGGTGTGCCCGGTGACGCCGTGCCGGACCAGCACCAGGGTGGTGGCGGCACCGCCGGGCGACCAGCCGCGCTGCTCGGTGGCCGACGCGGCCGGTGCCTGCGCCGGGGCCTGCGCCTCGACGGCGGTTTGCGCGGGCCGGCCGGACGCCTGCGCGTCGAGCGCCGCGTTGAGGATCCGGTCCGCGTGCTTGTTCTGCTCGCGCGGGATCCAGGTGTACGTCGTCCCGGCCGGCGCCAGCGCACGGGCCCGCTCGGCCAGCGCGCGCATGTCCTGGTGCTTGATCTTCCAGCGTCCCGACATCTGCTCGACGACCAGCTTGGAGTCCATCCGCACCTCGAGCCGCGCGCCGGGGGTGTGCTCCCGGTAGAGCTCGAGGCCGGCGACCAGGCCGGAGTACTCCGCGACGTTGTTGGTCGCGACCCCGAGGTACTCCGCCCGCTCGGCGATCACCTCACGGGTCTCCGCGTCGAGCAGCACGGCGCCGTACGCCGCCGCCCCGGGGTTGCCGCGCGAACCGCCGTCGGCCTCGATCAGGACGGAGCGGGACACCATCAGATGCCGGACTCCGCGGTGCGCACCAGGATCCGGTTGCACTCCTCGCAGCGGATCACCTCGTCGAGCGGCGCCTTGGCGATCACGCCCAGGTCGTGGGCGTTGAGCTGCAGGCTGCAGCCGGTGCACTGCCGGGCCCGCAGCACGGCGGCCCCGACGCCGCCCTTCTGGGCGCGCACCTTCTCGTAGAGCGCGAGCAGGTCGGCCGGCACGCCGGTCGCGGTGACCTTCCGCTCGGCGGTCACGGACTCGGCCTCCCGGGTGATCTCGGCGGCGGCGGCGTCCCGGCTGGTGACCAGCGCGGCCGACCGGGCGTCGATCTCCGCGAGCCGGTCGGCGATCCGGGACTGCTCGGCCTGCGCGGCCTCGAGCTGCTCCATCACGTCGAGCTCGGTGTCCTCGAGCTCGCTGATGCGGCGGGTCAGCGAGACCAGCTCCTGCTGCATGTGCGCGAGGTCCTTGGGGTTGGTGATCAGCCCCTGGTCCATGCGCTCCTGGTCGCGCTTGCGCCGGGTCTTGACCTGCTCCACGTCGGAGTCGGCTTTGCGCTGCTCGCGGGTCAGGTCCTCGACCTTGATGGTGGCGTCGCGACCGTGGTCGACGAGCTCGGCCCGCTCGGCGGCGAGGGTGGCGATCTCCTGCGTCTCCGGGAGGCTGCGCAGCCGGTGCCCCAGCAGGTCGATCCGGGCGTCGAGCTCCTGGACGTCCAGGAGCTTCAGCTGGGAGAAAGCGTCGGCCTTCAGGGTGTTCTCCTCGTATGGAAGTGGGGTGTGCGTCCAGATGGTCTCACCGGCGGGCCGGTCGATCCACCCGGAAGGTCCACGGGTCGGTGACGATGTCGCTGACCCGGGTCTCCACCGTATCCCCCAGCGCTGCCGTGGCCGCCAGCAGTTTGCGCTCGACGACCGGGAGCCAGGTCCACTCCGCGGCCCAGTGCGCCACGTCGACCAGTGCCGGACCGCCGTGCTCGAGGAACTCCCCGGCCCGGTGGTGCCGCAGGTCGGAGGTGAGGTAGACGTCCGCGTCGGTGCCGAGGACGGTGTCGAGCATGAAGTCCCCGGCCCCGCTGCCGACCACCACCGTCTCGACGGTCCGGTCCGGGTCCCCCGCCACGCGGACCCCGTGCGCGGTACCGGGCAGCGCGGCGTCCACCCGGGCCGCGAAGTCCCGCAGCGTGGTGGGTGCGGCCAGCCGGCCGATCCGTCCGTGGCCGCGCGTCGCGCGGCGCTCGTCGGCCGCGGCGCCGTCCTCCTCCACGACCACGCGGGGGTCCACGATCCCGACGGCCCGGGCCAGCGACTCGTTGACCCCGTCGGCGGGGACGTCGGCGTTGGTGTGCGCGGTGAACAGCGCGGTGCCGGACCGGATCAGCCCGTGCAGCACCCGGCCCTTGGGGGTGGTGGCGGCGACGCCGTGCACCGGCGTGAGCAGCAGCGGGTGGTGGCAGACGATCAGGTCGGCACCCCACTCGGCGGCCTCGGCCACCACGGTCGGGGCCGGGTCGACGGCGAGCAGCACCCGCGCGACCGGCTGGTCGGGGTCGCCGCAGACCAGGCCGACCGCGTCCCAGTCCGCGGCCCAGGCCGGGTCGTACCAGCCGTCCAGCAGCGCGGTCAGGTCCGACAGGCGCAGGGTCATGGCGGCGAGCCTAGAGGACCTGTGAGGGTCTTCTGGAGGGAGCGGTGGGCGCAGCAGGGATCGAACCTGCGACCACCTCGTTGTAAGCGAGGTGCTCTACCGCTGAGCTATACGCCCGAGACGCCGGGGACCGGCGAAGCGCGGGTCAGCCTACGCGAGCGCGCGGACCGGCCACAAAAACAAACAACGACCGCTGGCGTCTCGGGTCACCAGCGGTCGTTGCAAGCACTATTCAACTACCCCGGGCCAAGCGGTGTCAGATCTTCGCGGCGATTTCCTTGAAAACTTTACTTACTCCGGCACCAGGAGTTCACTCAGACCACTTCGGTGAGCACCCGTGCCTGCTCGTCGAGGTCGCGGGCGTCCCGCACCGCACTGTGCACCGCCCAGCGCAGCACCCCGTCCCGGTCGACGACGAACGTGGAGCGGTCCGCACAACCGCGCTCCTCGTCGAGGACGTCGTACGCCCGCGCGGTCGCGCCGTGCGGCCAGAAGTCCGAGAGCAGCGGGAAGGTCAGTCCGTCCCGCTCGGCGAACGCCCGCAGCGAGAACATCGGGTCGCAGGAGACCGCGAGCACCTGGACGGTGTCGGACTGGAAGGTCGCCAGGCGGTCCCGCACCCCGCCGAGCTCGCCGGTGCACACCGAGCTGAAGGCGTAGGGGTAGAACATCACCACCACGGCCTTGCGGCCCCGGAACGACGCCAGCGAGACCTGCTGCCCGTGCTGGTCGCGGAGCGTGAACCCGGGCGCCTCCTGGCTGACCTCCAGGGTCACGGCGCGTCCTGCGGGCCGCGCTCGACCAGGTCTCGCTTGAGCACCTTGCCGGTGGCGTTGCGCGGCAGCTCGTCGAGGAACACGATCTCCCGCGGCACCTTGTAGCGCGCGAGGTTCTGCTTCCACGAAGTCCTTGAGCTCGTCCTGCGAGACCTGCGACCCCTCGGTGCGTACGACGAACGCGCGCAGCCGCTTGCCGTAGTCCTCGTCGTCGACCCCGAAGGCCGCCGCCTCCACGACCTGGTCGTGGCGGGACAGGCAGTCCTCGACCTCCTGGGGGAAGACGTTCTCGCCGCCGGACACGATCATGTCGTCGTCGCGGCCCTCGACGATCAGCCGGCCGCCCTCGTCGAACCGCCCGACGTCACCGGTCGCCATCAGGCCGTCGACCAGGTCCTTGCTGCCGCCGCCGGTGTAGCCCTCGAACAGGATGCTGTTGCCGACGAAGATCCGGCCGGCCTCCCCCGCGGGGAGCTCGGCGCCGTCCTCGTCGAGGATCTTCACCACCGTCGCGAACGGCGGCCGGCCCGCCGTACCCGGCGCCTCGCGGAGGTCGTCGGGGCTGGCGACCGTCGCGTAGGCGACCTCGGTGGAGCCGTAGACGTTGAACAGGTGGTCGCCGAACTGGTCCATCCAGGTGGTGCCGAGGTCGCCGGGCAGCGCCGACCCGGACGCGGCGACCACCTTGACGTTCGACAGGTCGTAGCGGTCGAGCGTCTCCTGCGGCAGCTGCATGATCCGCTGCAGCATCACCGGGATCACCACGAGCGAGTCGCAGTCCTCCTCGACCAGGGTCTGCAGGCAGCCCTCGGGGTCGAACCTGCGGCGCAGCACGACGGTGGAGCCGAGCAGCATGGCGAGCGCGAAGTGCGCCCACCCCCAGGTGTGGAACAGCGGGGCGGCCACGTGCGAGCGCCAGCCGGACTTCAGCGGCAGCCGGGACAGCAGCGCCGCGGCGGCCTCGATGCCGGCCTCGCTGCGGGGCGCGCCCTTCGGGGTGCCGGTCGTGCCGGAGGTGAGGATGATGATCCGGCTCTGCCTCGCCGGAGCGGGGTGGTCGCCGGGCGCCCCCTGGGCGATCAGCGACTCCAGGGTGACCCGGTCACCGGTGCCGGCGTCGTCCACCCAGCCGAGCACCCGGTCCCGGGTGCCGGCCTCCTCGAGCATCGCGGTGAACTCCTCGTCGTGCACGACGACCCGGGGCGCCTCGCGCTCCAGCACGTCCACGAGCTGCGGACCGGCGAAGGCGGTGTTCAGGTAGAGGATGTCGGCGCCGAGCTTGGCGGCGGCGATGCTCGCGTCGACGAAGCCGCGGTGGTTGCGGCACATGATCGCGATCCCGTCGCCGGGCCGCACGCCCCGCGAGCGCAGGGCGTCCGCGAGCCGGTTGCTGCGGTCGTGCAGCTCACCGAACGTCAGCGCGCCGAGCTCGTCGACGACCGCGGTCCGGTCGGTCTCCAGGATCGCCATCGCGGCGAAGCCGCCGGCCGGGCCGGTCCCCCACCGCAGCAGGGTCGCGCCGACGCGGGCCAGCTTGAGCGGCGGGTGCAGCCGTACGACGCCTGCGGAGGTGAGCACCCGCAGCAGGGTGGGCGCCTGGCCGAGGAGGCCGAGCCCCTTGGTGACCTTGCTCAACGAGTCCTCCTGAGCCGGGACGGTGCAGGGCTCAGTGCGCGGCCTTGGGAGCCACCAGGCGGGTCGCGGACCAGTCCTGGCTCACCGGCGCGGTCGTGGTCGTGGACAGGCCGGCCACCGGGGCTGCCTCGGCGACGTCGGCGGGGTCCACCGTGCCGGGCCGGCCCACCTTGGGCGTCAGCAGCCAGATCTCGCCGCCGGCCACCAGGTCGGTCAGGGAGTCGACGAGTGCGTCGACGAGGTCGCCGTCGGCCTCGCGCCACCACAGCAGCACGCAGTCCACGACATTGCCGTAGTCACCGTCCACCATGTCGGCGTCGATGGTGTCCTCGATCGAGACGCGCAGGGCGTCGTCGACGTCCTCGTCCCAGCCGAGCTCCTGGACGACCATCCCGGTCTTCAGACCCAGCCGCTCGCCGGCGTTCTGGGTGGCGGTGCCTTCGGGGCCACCCGAGGTCGCGCTCACGTCACTCCTCCACATCTCGAATCTCGTCGTCCGGTCGCCACGGCGTCCGGTGCTGCACTGTTGCGCGTAGTTCATCGGAAGTCGACCCGGCGCGCAAGGCACCGAGACGGGTGCCAGGCTACTGCCATGCACGCCGACCGCTCGCCGAATCCGGTGACTGCGCCCCTGCCGCCCCCGGCACCGGCCGCCCAGCCGCCCCGGGTGGTCGCCGTCGCGGCCAGCGCCGGGCACCGGTTCAGCAAGCAGACGCGGCCGGTCATCCGGCTCGTCGAGGGCCTCGGGGTGGAGGGCGACGCGCACCTCGGGGAGACCGTCCAGCACCGGTCCCGGGTGCGCCGCGACCCCTCGCAGCCCAACCTGCGCCAGGTGCACCTGATCCACGCCGAGCTCTTCGAGGAGGTGCACGGGGACGGCCCGCGGGTGCTCCCCGGCGACCTCGGCGAGAACGTCACCACCTGTGGCGTCGACCTGCTCGCGCTGTCCGCCGGGACCCTGCTGCTGCTCGGCGACACCGCCGAGGTGGTGGTCACCGGGCTCCGCAACCCGTGCGTGCAGATCGACCGCTTCCAGCCCGGTCTCCTCGCACGGGTGGTAGGTCGTGACGCCCAGGGCCGGGTGGTGCGCAAGGCGGGGGTGATGGCCGTCGTACGACGGGGTGGCGAGGTGCGTCCGGGCGACCCGGTGACCGTCGTACCCCCGGACGGGCCGCACCGTCCGCTCGAGGCCGTCTAGGACCGCGGCACGTCGTAGGTCAGGTCGACCATCTGGCCGTTGCGGGCGACGTCGACGAGCCGGAGCCCCTCGATGCGGCGCGGCAGCAGCGGGGCGCCGGACCCCAGCGTCACCGGCGCGACGCTGACGATGACCTGGTCGAGCAGCCCGGCGTCGTGGAACTGGCCCACCAGGTCGCCGCCGCCGACCAGCCACACGTTGCGGTCCCCGGCCGCCGCGACCAGGTCCGGGTGCACGACCGCGACGTCGCCCTGCACGAACCGCAGGTCGGCCCCGGGGATCGGCGTGAGCTCCCGGTGGCTGAACACCCAGGACGGCCGGTCGGCGTAGAACTCCTGCCAGCGTTGGGGGTTCTCCAGCAGGTGCTCGTGGTCGAGCACCCACTGGTACGTCGTCGCGCCCATCGCCATCGCACCGACGCCGGCCAGGAACTCCGCGAACCCGCTGCCCTCGTCCTCGCGCTCGACGGCGAACAGCCAGTCCAGGGAGTTGTCCGCGTCGGCGAGGAAGCCGTCGAGCGTCGTGGCGGTGCAGTACTGGGTGAGCGCCATGCGCTCACCCTAGGCACCGGACGTTCGCTACTGATCGGTAGATTTCCTGCGCGACGCGGGCGTGACACGATGAGCGGGGAACCAGCCCGTGACCCGGGCCGGCTCCCACCACGCAGTGCACACCGAGCACGAGAGCAGAGGAATCGTGGCAACAGGTTCTGAGCAGCAGTCGTCCGAGCTGGCCGCGGAGAAGTCCGCCGAGAAGGAAGCCATGTCGCAGCCCGGCGCTCCCTCGACCCGCGCCGTCGGGCGTCCCCAGGTGATCCACGAGGGGCTGCCCACGCAGCTCCCGGACATCGATCCCGACGAGACCAAGGAGTGGCTCGAGTCGTTCGACTCGATGGTCGACGACCGCGGCCGCAGCCGCGCGCGCTACGTGATGCTCCGCCTGCTGGAGCGAGCCCGCGAGCAGAACGTCGGCGTGCCCGCCCTGCGCAGCACGGACTACATCAACACGATCCCGCCCGAGCGTGAGCCGTGGTTCCCCGGCGACGAGGACATCGAGCGCCGGATCCGCGCCTTCCTGCGCTGGAACGCCGCCGTCACCGTGTCGACCGCGAACCGCAAGGGCCTCGAGGTCGGCGGTCACATCGCGACGTACCAGTCCTCGGCCTCGCTCTACGAGGTCGGCTTCAACCACTTCTTCAGGGGCAAGAACCACGAGGGCGGTGGCGACCAGATCTACATCCAGGGCCACGCCTCCCCCGGCATCTACGCCCGGGCGTTCCTCGAGGGCCGGCTCAACGAGACGCAGCTGTCCCGGTTCCGCCAGGAGGTGCAGCACGGCGTCGGCGAGGGCCTCTCGTCGTACCCGCACCCGCGGCTGATGCCGGACTTCTGGGAGTTCCCGACCGTGTCGATGGGCCTCACCGCCCTGAACGCGATCTACCAGGCCCGGTTCAACCGGTACATGCAGAACCGTGGGATCAAGGACACCAGCCAGCAGCACGTCTGGGCGTTCCTGGGCGACGGCGAGATGGGCGAGCCCGAGTCGCTGGGCGCCATCGGCGTCGCGGCCCGTGAGGAGCTCGACAACCTCACCTTCGTCGTGAACTGCAACCTGCAGCAGCTCGACGGCCCGGTGCGCGGCAACGGCAAGATCATCCAGGAGCTCGAGTCGACCTTCCGGGGCGCGGGCTGGAACGTCATCAAGGTCGTCTGGGGCCGCGAGTGGGACGACCTCCTGGCCCGCGACGTCGACGGCGTGCTGGTCAACAAGATGAACAGCACCCCGGACGGGCAGTTCCAGACCTACTCGGTCGAGAGCGGCGACTACATCCGCAACAACTTCTTCGGCGGCGACCCGCGGCTGCGCAAGATGGTCGAGCACATGACCGACGAGCAGATCGTGAAGCTGCCCCGTGGCGGCCACGACTACCGCAAGGTCTACTCGGCGTTCGACGCGGCGACCAAGCACGTCGGCCAGCCGACCGTGATCCTGGCGCACACCATCAAGGGCTGGACGATCGACGCCCTCGAGGGCAAGAACGCCACGCACCAGATGAAGAAGCTCACCAAGTCCGACCTCAAGAAGTTCCGCGACCGGCTGTACCTGCCGATCAGCGACAAGGAGATCGACGAGTCGGAGATCGCGCCGTTCTTCCACCCCGGCAAGGACTCCCCGGAGATCGAGTACATGCTCGAGCGCCGGCACGCCCTCGGCGGGTCGATCCCGAAGCGCGAGGTGCGCGCCAAGCTGCTCAAGCTGCCCGGCGACGAGGTGTACTCCGAGCTCAAGGCCGGCTCGGGCAAGCAGGCCATCGCCACCACGATGGCGCTGGTCCGGCTGCTCCGCGACCTGATGAAGGACAAGGAGATCGGCCAGCGCATCGTGCCGATCGCGCCGGACGAGTACCGCACGTTCGGCATGGACGGCATGTTCCCGACGGCCAAGGTCTACAACCCGATGGGCCAGCGCTACGAGTCCGTCGACCGCAACATGCTGCTGGCCTACAAGGAGTCCGCGCAGGGCCAGATGCTGCACGAGGGCATCTCCGAGGCGGGCGCGATGGCGTCCGCGACGGCAGCCGGCTCGGCGTACGCCACGCACGGCGAGCACATGATCCCGTTCTACCTGTTCTACTCGATGTTCGGCTTCCAGCGCACCGGTGACTCGATCTGGGCGATGGCCGACCAGTTGGCCAAGGGCTTCCTGATCGGCGCCACCGCGGGCCGCACCACGCTGACCGGCGAGGGGCTGCAGCACGCCGACGGCCACTCCCCGCTGCTCGCGGCGACCAACCCGGCGGTCGTGCACTACGACCCCGCGATGGCCTACGAGCTGAGCCACATCGTCCAGGACGGTCTGCGGCGGATGTACGGCGGCACCGAGAAGGACCCGGACGGCGAGAGCGTCATCTACTACCTGACGGTCTACAACGAGCCGACCGTGCAGCCCAAGGAGCCCGACGACCTCGACGTCGAGGGCCTGCTGCGCGGCATCTACCACGTGGCGACTCCCCCGCCGGTGCAGGGCGAGAAGGTCCCGCGGGTGCAGCTGCTCGCCTCCGGCGTGGGCTTCCCGTGGATCACCGAGGCGGCGAAGCTGCTGGCCGAGGACTGGGGCGTGGCGGCCGACACGTGGTCGGTGACGTCGTGGAACGAGCTGAGCCGCGACGCCGTGGCGTGCGAGGAGTGGAACCTCCTGCACCCCTCGGAGCCGGCCAAGGTCCCCTACATCACCGACAAGCTCAAGGAGGCCGAGGGGCCCGTCGTGGCGGTGAGCGACTACATGCGCGCCGTGCAGAACCAGATCGCCAAGTGGGTCCCCGGCGACTTCCACGCCCTCGGCGCGGACGGCTTCGGCTTCGCGGACACCCGTCCCGCGGCCCGCCGGTTCTTCCACATCGACGCCCAGTCGGTCGTCGTCCAGGCCCTCGCGGCCCTCGCCCAGCGCGGCGAGGTCAAGCCCGAGGTGGTCCAGGAGGCCTTCGACAAGTACCGCATCGACGACCCGACCGCCGTACGCGGCGTCAAGCAGGAGGGCGGCGACGCCTAGCCGACCCGGCGCCTCTGGCGGACGCACGACCGCCGACCCGGCGACTTTGGTGGACGAGCACAGGTGCTCGCCCGCCAGACGCGCCGGGTCGGCGGCTTTCCGGGCGCCAGAGGCGCCGGGTCAGGCGATCTCGGCCTGGCGGACAGGGGTGACCGCCGTGGGCACCGGGACCTGCCGGCCGTTCTTGAGCAGCGACCGCCAGCGGCCGCGGTGGTACGCCGCAGCCGGGTGCGCCCGGATGAACTCGTCGACGATCTTCACGAAGCGCTGCGGGTGGTCCTTGTGCGGGAAGTGGCCGGCGTTCGCGATCACCTCGACGGTGGCGCCGGGCGCGAACTCCGATGCGATCCCCGCGTGCTTGACCGGGATCACCGCGTCCTCGGTCCCCCATATCACGCACATCGGCATCGCCTGGGTGAGGTAGGCCCGGTCCACCATGGTGACGATCTGGCCGCGCCAGTCCACCACCGCGGACACCACGTGCCGGATGGCCCGTCGGGCGCGGGGGTCCTTGAAGGAGTCCACGATCATCGCGACCTCGTCGAGGTCACGGGCCTGCGGCAGCCCGGACGCGGCCAGGGCACGCAGCCCCGCCGTGGTCAGGTGGCGCACGCCGGGCAGGGTGACGACCCCCATCGCCTGGTGGAAGAACGGCAGCGTGATCGCCCGGATCGCCGGCGTCACCTCGGCGCCGAGGCCGCCGGGGGCGACCAGGATCATCCGCTCGGTGCGCTCGGGGAACTGGTAGGCGAACTGCATCGCGACGCCGCCGCCGAAGCTGTGCCCGACCACGGTGACCTTGTCCACGCCCAGGACCGTGAGCAGGTCCCGCATGCCGTTGGCGTAGCCGCCCACGCTGTAGTCCGCGCGCGGCTTGGCCGACCTGCCGTGCCCCAGCAGGTCCGGGGCGATCACGGTGTAGCGGCGCGAGAGCGCGGCGATCACCGGCAGCCAGGTGGTGTGGTCGCAGCCGAGGCCGTGCAGCAGCAGCAGCGCCGGTCCGGTGCCGACCTTGACGTACGCACGCTTGTGCCCGTGGATGGTGAGGTACTGGACCTCGATGGGCTTGGGCATGATGCTCCTGGAGGGACGCTTCGTGGTGACCGGAGTCAGAACACAGGGCTAAATTAGTATGAACCAGCGCCCAGCGGCCCAAACCGACCGTTCGGCCAGGGCTGGACCGGTCAACCGTCCCCGCCGGTGAAATAGGGTCGGGTCATGAGCGGCAGCAGCGAACGCGACCGGGAGCAGATCGCCCGGCGGCTGCAGCGCTCCGTCGGTGCCCTGGCGACCTCCACGGTCACCCGGATGGAGCGGGACATGCCGTGGTTCCGCCGGATGTCGGCCGAGGACCGGTCCTGGATCGGGTTGATCGTGCAGGCCGGCATCACCTCGTTCGTGGAGTGGTACCGCGAACCCGACGGCTCCGCCCCGGTCACCGCCGAGGTCTTCGGGGTGGCACCGCGGGCCCTGACCGGAGTTGTGAGCCTCCACCAAACCGTCGAGATGGTGCGGCTGACCATCGAGGTGGTCGAGGAGAACGTCACCGAGGCGGTCGGGGAGGCCGACGCCGACTCCGTGCGGTACTCGATCGTCCGGTACGCACGGGAGGTCGCGTTCGCCACCGCGGAGGTGTACGCCCGGGCCGCGGAGATGCGGGGCGCGTGGGACGCGCGGCTCGAGGCGCTGGTCGTGGACAGCGTGCTGCGCGCCGAGGCGGACGAGACGGTCCGGTCCCGGGCGAGCGCGCTCGGCTGGGAGTCCAAGGGCGCCGTGATCGTGGTGCTCGGCCGCGTCCCCGACGGCGAGTCCGCCGGCCGGGCCCGCGAGTCCCTCATCGACGACGTACGACGCTCCGCGCGGCACCTCGGGCTGGACGCGCTGTGCGCCATGCAGGGCGACCGGATGGTGGTCGTTCTGGGCGGAGTGGACAACCCGGACAAGGCGGGAGCGGCGGTGGCGGACCACTTCGGGGACGGGCCGGTGGTCGTCGGGCCGGTCGTGCCGGACCTCGTGCACGCGAGCATCTCGGCCCGGGCCGCGACCGCGGGCCTGCGGGCCGCCCCGGGCTGGCCGGACGCCCCGCGCCCGGTGACGAGCGACGACCTGCTGCCCGAGCGGGCGCTGTCCGGCGACGGCCACGCCCGCCGCCAGCTGGTCCAGGAGGTCTACCTCCCGCTCGCCGCGGCGGGCTCGGCGACCATCGAGACGGTGTCGTCGTTCCTGGACCACGGGGGCTCGATCGAGGGCACCGCGCGGGCGATGTTCGTGCACGCCAACACCGTCCGCTACCGGCTCCGGCGGGCCGCCGAGGTGACCGGCCTGACCACCAACGACCCCCGGCACGCCTACACCTACCGGGTGGCGCTGACCCTCGGCCGGCTGGCCCCGCCGGACTCGACGACACCGCCGTCGGTGTAAACGGTCTTTGTAGGGTTCCTACAAGAACACCCCCCGAATCTTCGTGTGCGCCGAGCACGCGGTCCGGGCCCCCGGCGCGACAGAGTTGACCTGTGCTCGCCATCGTTGCTCCCGGCCAAGGTGCCCAGACCCCCGGCTTCCTGACCCCCTGGGTCGAGAACCCGGTCTTCCGCGACCGGCTGACCTGGCTCTCCGCGGTCGCCGGCCTCGATCTCGTCCACTACGGCACGGAGGCCGACGCGGACACGATCCGCGACACCGCGGTGGCCCAGCCGCTGCTGGTCGCCTCCGGCCTGCTGGCCGCGCTCGAGCTGTTCCCGCACCCGGCCGACGCGTTCGACCAGGTCGGCGCGGTCGCCGGGCACAGCGTCGGCGAGCTCACCGCGGCGGCCGGCGCCCGCGCGATCACCGCCGAGCAGGCCATGGTGCTGGTCCGCCAGCGCGGCAACGCGATGGCGGCGGCCGCGCAGCAGACCCCGACCAGCATGACCGCGGTGCTGGGCGGCGACCGCGACGAGGTGCTCGCCAAGCTCGAGCAGCACGGGCTGACCGCGGCCAACGACAACGGCCCCGGCCAGATCGTCGCGGCCGGCACCGTCGAGCAGCTCGCGGCGTTCGCCGAGGACCCGCCGGCCAAGGCCCGCCTGGTCCCGCTGTCGGTCGCCGGCGCGTTCCACACCCAGCACATGGGGCCCGCGGTCGAGGTGCTCGCCGGCCTGGCCCGCTCGGTGTCGACCCACGACGCGCGGATCCCGCTGATCTCCAACCGGGACGGCCAGGTCGTGCACGACGGCCGCGAGGTGCTCAAGCGCATCGTCACCCAGATCAGCTCGCCGGTCCGCTGGGACCTCTGCATGGAGACGATGCTCGACCTCGGCGTCACCGGGATGCTCGAGATGCCGCCGGCCGGCACCCTGACCGGCATCGCCCGGCGGGCGATGAAGGGCGTCGAGACGTTCGCGCTGAAGACCCCCGACCAGCTCGACGACGCCCGCGCGTTCATCGAGAAGCACGGCGGGCGGACGCACCTGGACACCAACCCGACCTGGCGGATGCTCGTCGCCCCCGCGAAGGGCACCTTCCACCAGACCGCCGACCTGCCCGAGGGCAGCTCGATCGCGCCGGACACCCGGGTCGGCGCCGTGCAGGGCCGGCAGGACGAGACCGCGATCACCGCGCCGTACGGCGGCACGATCGTGGAGTGGCTCGTCGAGGACGGCGACCTCGTCTCCCCTGGCCAGCCGTTGATCCGCCTGCACCCGGAAGGGGTGAACGCATGACCACGCTCAACCCGTCCGTCGGCGCCGCACAGTCACGGATCCTCGGGATCGGCACCTACCGTCCCGAGCGCATCGTCCCGAACTCCGAGCTCGTCGAGGCCATCGACTCCAGCGACGAGTGGATCCAGCAGCGCTCGGGCATCAAGGAGCGCCGCTTCGCGGGTCCCGAGGAGACCGTGCAGATGATGTCGGTCGCCGCCTCCCGCCAGGCGCTGGAGCGGGCCGGCATCGACGCCGCGCAGATCGACTGCGTCGTCGTGGCGACCGTCTCCCACATGCTGCAGACCCCGGCGATCGCCACCGCGATCGCGCACGAGCTCGGCACCGACAAGGCGCCGGCCTTCGACATCTCCGCGGCCTGCGCGGGCTTCTGCCACGGCCTCGCGCTGGGCTCTGACATGGTCCGGGCCGGCAGCGCCAAGCACGTGCTGGTGATCGGCGTCGAGCGGCTCACCGACATCACCAGCCTCAACGACCGCGGGACGGCGTTCATCTTCGCCGACGGCGCGGGCGCGGCCGTGATCGGTCCCTCCGAGGAGGTCGGCATCGGCCCGGTCGTCTGGGGCTCCGACGGCGAGCAGTACGACCTGATCCGTCAGGACGAGGACTGGCGCGACGTGCTGGTCCAGGAGAAGCCGACCATGCCGCACCTGATCATGCAGGGCGCCGCGGTGTTCCGCTGGGCGTCGTTCGCGATGGCCAAGATCGCCGAGGCCACCCTGGACAAGGCCGGGATCACCGTCGACGACCTCGACGTGTTCGTGCCGCACCAGGCGAACATGCGGATCATCGACGCGATGGCCCGCTCCATGAAGCTCCCCGCGCACGTCCAGATCGCCCGGGACATCGCCGAGCAGGGCAACACCTCGGCGGCCTCCATCCCGCTGGCGCTCGGCCGGATGATCGACGAGGGCACCGCCAAGAGCGGTGACACCGCGCTGCTGATCGCCTTCGGCGCCGGCCTGGCGTACGCCGCGCAGGTCGTCGTCCTCCCGTAGCCTCCCCCCGAGTTCCCGGCGCCAGACGCGTCCGGGTCACGAGCACCACCCGCAGCACCCACCACCACCCGCAACCTGAAGGAGTTCCCCGCAATGGCAACCACTGAGGAAATCCGCTCCGACCTCGCCGAGATCGTCAACGAGGTCGCCGGCATTCCCGCCGACGACGTCCAGATGGACAAGTCGTTCGTCGACGACCTCGACGTCGACTCGCTGTCCATGGTCGAGGTCGTCGTGGCCGCCGAGGAGAAGTTCGACGTCAAGATCCCCGACGACGAGGTCAAGAACCTCAAGACCGTCGGCGACGCCGTGGCCTTCATCGAGCGCGCCCAGAACGGCTGAGCGAGCCCGTCGTACGGACGGGTTCCTCCGGCATCGGACGCGCACCAGTGACCCCGGGTCACGTCTCGTCACCGATGTCGGAGGACCGTCCACAGCTCGACCTCGCAGCACAGCAGACCAGCAGCACAGCAGCACAGCAGCACAGCAGCACACCGACCACACCGCGGCCGCCCCAGCGCAGCCCGCACGACACCTCTGAGGTGAACAGACCATGAGCGCCACACGCGTCGTCGTGACCGGACTCGGCACGACCTCCCCCGTCGGCGGGGACGTCCCCAGCACCTGGGCCGCCCTGCTCGCCGGCCAGTCCGGCGTCAAGACGCTGCCCTACGACTGGGCCGACCAGATCCCGGTGAAGATCGCCGGCGTCGCCGCGGTCGAGCCCACCGAGGTCCTCGAGCGGGTCAAGGCACGCCGCCTCGACCGCTCCACCCAGTTCGCGCTCGTGGCCGCCATGGAGGCCTGGAAGGACGCCGGCCTCGACGTCTCCCCGCCCGACCCGGAGCGCACCGGCGTCGCGCTGCCCTCGGGCATCGGCGGCGTGCAGACGCTGCTGCAGAACTACGACGTGCTCAAGGAGAAGGGCTACCGCCGCGTCTCCCCGCTCGCGGTCCCGATGCTGATGCCGAACGCGCCGGCCGCGAACGTCGGCCTCTACGTCAACGCCAAGGGCCCCGTGCAGAGCCCGGTCTCGGCCTGCGCGTCGGGCAACGAGGGCGTCGCGCTCGGCGTGGACCAGATCCGGCTGGGCCGCGCGGACGTGGTCGTCGTCGGCGGCACCGAGGCCGCGATCCACCCGCTGCCGATGGCCGCCTTCGGCCAGATGATGGCGCTGTCCAAGCGTGAGGGCGACCCGACCACGGTGTCCCGCCCCTGGGACGTGGGCCGCGACGGGTTCGTGCTCGGCGAGGGCGCGGCCGTGCTGATCCTCGAGTCCGAGGAGCACGCCTTGGCGCGCGGCGCGAGGATCTACGCCGAGGTGAAGGGCGCGGGCCTGACCGACGACTCCCACGACATCGCGCAGCCCGACCCCGCGGGCCGGGGCGGCGCCCGGGCGATCGCCCGCTGCCTGCTGGAGAGCGACCTGTCGGCCACCGACATCCGACACATCAACGCGCACGCCACGTCGACCCCGCAGGGCGACATCGCCGAGGGCCTGATGATCCACGCCACCCTCGGCTCGCACTGGGACCAGGTCGTGGTCACCAGCACCAAGTCGATGACCGGCCACCTGCTCGGCGGTGCCGGGGCGCTCGAGTCGCTGGCCACCGTGCTCGCGGTCTACCACCGGGTCGTCCCGCCGACGATCAACCTCGACGACCAGGACCCCGCCGTGGAGCTCGACATCGCCACCAAGCCGCGCGACCTGCCGGCCGGCGACTTCGCGGCGCTGAACAACTCCTTCGGCTTCGGTGGCTCCAACGTCGCCGTCGCCTTCGCCACCGCCTGACGAGGAGCCCGATGACCCAGGCGCCGGCGGCACCTGTCGCCAAGCCCGCCAAGCTCCCCCGCGAGCAGGACCCCCGCAACCCGAACTTCCGGCTCGCGGCCCTGTTCGACGAGGGCACGCTCGAGCTGATCACCCCCGACGACGGCAGCGGCATGCTGGCCGCCGTCGGCAAGGTGGCCGGCACGCACGTGGTGGCGTTCTGCTCCGACGCCACGGTGATGGGCGGCGCGATGGGCGAGGTCGGCTGCAAGGTCGTCGTGCACGCCTACCAGCGCGCCCTCGCCGACCAGGCCCCGATCGTCGGCCTGTGGCACTCCGGGGGCGCCCGGCTGGCCGAGGGCGTGCTGTCGCTGCACGCCGTCGGTGAGATCTTCCACGCGATGACCCAGGCCTCCGGCAAGGTCCCGCAGATCTCCGTCGTGCTCGGCCCCGCGGCCGGCGGCGCTGCCTACGGCCCGGCGCTGACCGACCTGGTGATCCTCGGCCCGGAGGGCCGGATCTTCGTCACCGGCCCCGACGTGGTCCGCTCCGTCACCGGCGAGGACGTCGACATGCTCCGCCTCGGCGGACCGGAGCCGCACGGCCGCCGCTCGGGCGTCGTGCACATCCTCACCGAGTCCGAGCAGGAGGCCATCGACCGGGCCCGCACGGTCGCGACGCTGCTCGGCGCGCAGGGCACGCTCGACGTGTCCGCGGTCGAGGACGTGGACCTCTCGCAGATGCTGCCGGAGTCCAAGAAGCGGGCGTACGACGTGCACCCGCTCGTCGAGGCGATCCTGGACCGGGGCACCACCCAGGAGGTGCACGCCAAGTGGGCGCCGAACATCGTCACGGCGCTCGGCCGGTTCGGCGGTCGCAGCGTCGGCGTGATCGCCAACAACCCGCTGCGCCTCGGGGGCTGCCTGGACTCGCTGTCCGCCGAGAAGGCGTCCCGGTTCGTGCGGATGTGCGACGCGTTCGGCGTGCCGCTGATCGTCGTGGTCGACGTACCCGGCTACCTTCCCGGCGTCGGCCAGGAGTGGGACGGCGTCGTACGACGCGGGGCGAAGCTGCTGCACGCGTTCGGCGAGGCCGTCGTGCCGCGGGTCACGCTGGTGACGCGCAAGACCTACGGCGGCGCCTACATCGCGATGAACTCCCGCTCGCTCGGCGCCACCAAGGTGTTCGCGTGGCCGGGGGCCGAGGTGGCCGTGATGGGTGCGGTCGCCGCGATCCGGATCCTGCACCGCCGCAAGCTGCTCGAGGTCGCGCCGGACATCCGCCCGCAGGTCGAGGCCGAGCTGGCCGCCGAGCACGAGCGGATCGCCGGCGGCGTCGAGAAGGCCGTGGAGATCGGCGTGGTCGACGAGGTCGTGGAGCCCTCGGCCACCCGCACCGCGCTGGCCAGGGCGATCGCCGGCGCCGGCCTCGTGCACCGCGGGGCGCACGGCAACATCCCGCTCTGACGCGGCCTCAGAGGTTCGCCCGCAGGAAGGCCGTGGTACGGCGCATCGACTGCGGCCACAGCGCGACGAACGCGTGGTCCTCCCCCGGGTAGACGCGCAGCCGGACGTCCACGCCGGCGCGCCTCATCGCCCGCAGGGTGGCCCGGCTCCAGCGCAGCGGGCAGGTCGCGTCCACCGCACCGTGGTGGATCAGCACCGGCTCGGTGATCCGGTCGAAGTACGGCCGCGGGCTGACCTGACGCCAGAACCGCGGGTTCTCGCGCGGATCGCCGTGCCGGCGCAGCAGGAGGTCCGAGAGCGCGCTGCGCCCCGGGTCGTCGCGGATCCAGCGGTCGAAGTTGTCGGCGGTGCGCGAGCTGACCGGCGCGAACACGACCGCGGCGTCGACCAGGCCGGGCCGGGCGACCAGCACGTTGTAGACCACGCCACCGCCCATCGACCGCCCGACCAGCCCCACCCGGTCGTCGTCGACCGCGACCTCGGTCGTGCGGCGCAGCGCGTGCACGGCGTTGACCACGTCGGTCGTGTAGCCGAGCCGCAGCCGGCGCTCGGCGGTCGGGTCCTCGGCGGAGAAGGCGTGGTTGCGGTAGTCGGTGTGCAGCACGACGTAGCCGGCCCGGGCGAGCCAGTCCTGCTCGCGCCGCATGCCCTGACCGTTCACGTAGACCGCCGGGTCGATGTAGCCGTGCGCCAGCACCACCGCCGGGAACGGCTCCCGGCCGCGCGGCACGTCGAGCTTGCCGGAGATCCGCAGACCGTTGCTGCGGTAGGTCACGGAGTACGACGTGTAGGCGTCCGTCCTGGCCAGGGTGCGGCGCAGGGCGAGACCCCGCCCGTCGTACCGGGCGGTGAACAGGGCCGGCACGGAGACCGGGTCGGGAGGCGGCACCGTCCGGGTCGGGGACGGGGAGGCCAGGGCGGGCGACGGCGACGGCGACGGCGACGGGACCGACGGTGTCACGCTCCGGCCGGGCGGGCGTCGGGACTCCTCCGCGCCGGTGCAGGCCGCGAGGACGGCCAGGGCGGCGAGCAGCGCGACCCGGCCGGCGAGACGCCGTCGTCGCGCGAGCACCCGCCCATCATCGCCGCCGCGGACGGGACCGGACCAGGCCCGAGAACCGGTGCCGGCGGACCGGTCAGTCGAGCCGGGCGTGCAGGAACGTCACCGTGCGGTGCATGAACCGCGGCCAGGACCGGTCGAACCGGTGGTCCTCGCCGGGGTACTCGTACAGCGTCACGTCCTTGCCGCGGGCCTCCAGCGCGCGGGTGGTCGCCTCCGACCAGCGCACCGGGCAGACCGGGTCGGCGGTCCCGTGGTCGATCTGCAGGGGCACGTCGATCCGGTCGAGGTAGCTGCGCGAGCTCGCCGACCGCCAGAAGGCGGGCCGCGACGCCGGCGTCCCGAAGGCGCCCTCGACCCGCCGGCGCAGCGCCGGGTCCGGCACCACCCAGCGCCGGTAGTTGTCGGCGGCCAGCGAGCTCACCGGCGAGTAGAGCACCGCCGCCCGGGCGAGGTGCGGGCGGGCGACCAGGGCCTGGAGCACCACGCCGCCGCCCATCGAGCGGCCGAGCAGCCCGATCCGGGAGGCGTCGGCGAACGGCAGTCGCGCCTTCTTCAGGGCGGAGACGGCGTTCACGAGGTCGGCCGGGTAGCCGAGCGGCCGGGCCACCGGGTCCGGGCTCTCCCGCGTCGAGCGGGCGTAGTTGCGGTAGTCGATCTGGAAGGCGACGAAGCCGCTCTGTGCGAGGTAGACCTGCTCGCGCACCAGCATCGAGCCCGACGTGTAGCGGGCCGGGGCGTTGTAGCCGTGCGCGATCACCACGACCGGGTGCCGCCCGGGACGGTTCGGCACCACCAGCACGCCGGTGACGCTGAGCGCGCCGCTGCGGTAGACCACCGCGTAGCGCGTGAACGCGAGCTCGCGCTGGAGCGTGCCGGTGACCCGCAGGCCGTGCCCGTCGTACCGGTGGGTGAGGAGCGCCGGCACCGAGACCAGGTTGAACGGGGTGGAGGTGTCGTTGTGGGCACCGAGGAGGACCGGTGCGGTGCCGGGGACGCCGAGCGTCGTCGAGGAGGCGGGCGCGCACGCGGCGAGGAGGCCCGCCAGGGCGAGCAGCACCAGGAGACGCGCGAGCCGGGATGTCACGCGGAGATTGTCAGGAGGTGGGGGCGCTTCGCGCAGGGGAATACGCGAAGTGCCGCCCGGGCGTGACCGGAGTCTCAGACGACCTGGTGCAGCCAGCGCACCGGAGCGCCGTCGCCGGCGTACCGGAACGTCTCGAGCTCGTCGTCCCACGGCTTGCCGAGGAGCTTGTCGATCTCGTTGTTGAGGGTGGTGTCGCCGAGCGCGGACTTGACCACCGCGGCCTTGAGCCGGTCCTCGGGGATCATGATGTCGCCGTGCACGCCGATCACGGCGTGGAAGACGCCGAGGTCGGGCGTGTAGGAGAACCGGGAGCCCTCGGTGCCGGAGGTCGGCTCCTCGGTCACCTCGAAGCGCAGCTGGTTCCAGCCGCGCAGCGCCGAGGCGATGGCGGCCGCCGTGCCGGCGTCGCCCGCCCAGGAGAACTCGGCGCGGTACGTCCCGGCCTGGGCACCTTGCGGCGTCCAGTCCAGGCTGACGGCGTTGCCGAGCACACCGCCGGCCGCCCACTCGATGTGCGGGCACAGCGCTGACGGCGCAGAGTGGACGTAGAGCACGCCCCGTGTCGCAGTTCGTGTGGTCACCGTGGCCTCCTAGATCCGGCGCGAGATACGCCTTCCCCAGCGGTCTCCGTGGATCTCGAGGTCCTGATCCCTCACGAACAGGTGAAGTTGTGCCCCCATTGTGGCGCAGGATGTGGCTCACGCGCCACATTCGCCTCAATTTTACCTGCAGCCCCGTCGGGGTCGTCCGCGGTCAGGCGGAGCGGCCGCGCGGTTTCAGGCGGGAGTTCGGCATCGGCGGGGCCAGCAGCCGGTCCCCCCTCGAACTCCCGCACCACCCCGAACCGGGGTGGCTCGAAGCCCAGCCCGTCGCCGTTCCAGGCCTCGCGCTGCTCGACGATCTCCTCGTGGCTGCGGCCGATGAAGTTCCACCACATCACGATCTCCTCCTCGAACGGCTCGCCGCCGAGGAGCATCACGATCGTCTCCTCCTCCCCGGTCGCCCGGAACGCCAGCTCGCGCCGCCCGCTGCCGAGGTAGCTCATCGCGTTGCGCTCGATGCCCACGCCGTCGACCTGGACGCCGCCCTGGGCCACCAGGACGCCGTACTCGAAGGACGGGTCGAGCGGCACGGTGGCCTCCGCGCCCGGCTCGAGGGTGATCTCGGCGCCCACGACCGGGGTGTACGTCGGGGCGCTGGACGCCTCACCGGCCAGCGACCCGACCAGCACCCGGAGCCGCACGCCGTGCTCGGTCCAGGTCGGCAGGTCGGCGAGGTGCGTGAAGTCCGGCGGGGTGCGGTCGCGGACGGCGTCGGGGAGGCACACCCACAGCTGGACGCCGTGCAGCAGAGCCGGGGCGTCCGGGGGCGACACCTCGGCGTGGCAGATGCCCGCGCCGGCGGTCATCACGTTGAGCTGGCCGGGGCGGATCAGCTGGTGCGAGCCGAGGCTGTCCGTGTGCAGGCCGGTGCCCTCGAACAGCCAGGTCACTGTCTGCAGCCCGGTGTGCGGGTGCGGCGGCACCCACATGCCGCCGGTCTGCCGGACGTCGTCGGGCCCGTAGTGGTCCAGGAAGCACCAGGCGCCGATCATCCGGCGGGTCTTGTTCGGCACCAGGCGCCGGACGTGGGTGGTCCGCCCGAGCAGGACGTCTCGGGCGACGAGGGGCTCGTGGACGGCCTCGAACGTGCTCACCCTCCCAGTCTGGCAGCGACGTCAAACCACTCTTCGCCTGCCCGAAACACCGTCGTGGTCGATCCGAAACCTCCGTGCCGCACGCTGGGTGGGCATCCACGTGAGTCACGAGAGCCCTGGGAGAACACCGATGACCACCTCGCTGGTCAGGACGCGCTACGCCACGCCGCTGGACGTCGCCGCCGTCACCGACCTGCACGCCCGCTGCTCCCCCACGACGCTGCGCCGCCGGTTCCACGTGCCGGTGACGCACGTGCCCGAGCGGCTGGTCCGCCAGCTCGTCTCGCCGCGCAACGGCTGGAGCGTGCTGGCCGAGCAGTGCGGCGAGGTCGTCGGCCTCGCCTCGGCCGGACCGCTGACCGCCGACCTCCTGGAGGTCGGGCTGATCGTCGAGGACCGGCACCAGGGCAGCGGCGTCGGCTCGCGGATGCTGCGCGACGTGGCCCGCGACGCCCACGAGCGCGGCTACCGGCGGCTGGTCTGCCTGGCCGAGCCCGACAACGACGCGGTCCTGCCGACCGTGCGCCGGGCCGGCCTCGAGGGCGTCCCGGAGCACGTCGACGGCGTCGTCGAGGTCGTCGTGGCGCTTCCCGCGCGTCGCAGGGGGCTCCGCCGGCCCGCCTGAGTCGTACGCTCGGCAGCAACAGTCGTCGAGTGCACCGGGAGCGGTCATGAGCGAGACCTTCGTCGTCGTCGGAGCCGGGCTGGCCGCAGCCAAGGCGGTGGAGGAGCTGCGAGCCTCGGGCTTCGAGGGGGAGGTCGTGGTCTACGGCGCCGAGCACCACCTGCCCTACGAGCGACCGCCGCTGTCCAAGGGCTACCTCCTGGGCAACGACGAGCTCGAGTCGGTCTTCGTGCACGACCCGGACTGGTACGACGAGAACGACGTCGACCTGCGGCTCGGCCAGGAGGTCACCGCGATCGACACCGCCGCGCACCTGGTCCGCACCCGGGACGGCCAGCAGGCCTACGCCCGGCTGCTGCTGGCCACCGGATCGTCCCCGCGGCACCTGCCGATCGCCGACGAGTCCGGCGCCCCGGTGGCCTACCTCCGCACCATCGAGGACAGCCAGCGGCTCAAGGAGGCGTTCACCGACGGCGCCCGGGTCGTGGTCGTCGGCGGTGGCTGGATCGGCCTGGAGACGGCAGCCGCGGCGCGGGAGGCCGGCGCCTCCGTCACGGTCCTCGAGTCGCTGGACCTGCCGCTGCTGCGGGTGCTCGGCCCCGAGGTGGCCCAGGTCTTCGCCGACCTGCACACCGAGCACGGCGTCGACCTGCGCACCGGCGTCGAGGTCTCCGGCGTCGAGAAGAGCCCCTCGACAGGCTCAGGACAAGCGGCGGCCGTCGTACGCCTGGGTGACGGGTCCTCGGTCGAGGCCGACCTGGTGGTGGTCGGCATCGGGGTGGCGCCCAACGTCGAGCTCGCCGAGGCCGCCGGGCTGGCGACCGACAACGGGATCCTGGTCGACGAGCGGCTGGCCAGCTCCGACCCGGACGTGTTCGCCGCCGGAGACGTGGCCAACGCGCAGCACCCGGTGCTGGGGCGGCGGATCCGCGTCGAGCACTGGGACACCGCGATCGAGCAGGGCAAGGCCGCAGCGCACGGCATGCTCGGGCACGACCCGTCCTACGACCGGCTGCCCTACTTCTTCACCGACCAGTACGACCTCGGCATGGAGTACGTCGGCAGCGTCGGCCCCGAGGGCTACGACGAGGTGGTGCTCCGCGGCGACACCAGCGCGGCCGGGGGCCGCACCTTCACCGCGTTCTGGCTGTCCGGGGGCCGGGTGGTCGCCGCGATGCACGCGAACGACTGGGACGCCACCGACCACCTGCACGCGATCGTCGGCACCCGGGCCGACCCCGAGCGGCTGGGTGACGCGTCGACGTCCCTGGAGGACCTGGCGAAGGGCTGACCCGGGTGGTCGTGCGGGTCGGCATCGCGGGGTGGCGCTACCCGGGCTGGCGGGGGGACTTCTACCCCGTCGGCCTGCCCCAGCGCCGCGAGCTCGAGCACGCCTCGCGCCGGCTCACCTCGATCGAGGTCAACGGCTCGTTCTACTCGCTGCAGCGGCCCACCTCGTACGCCGCCTGGCGGGCCGAGACCCCGGATGACTTCGTGTTCTCCGTCAAGGGGCCGCGCTACGTCACCCACCTCAAACGGCTGGTCGACGTGGACACCGCACTGGCGAACTTCTTCGCCTCGGGCGTCCTCGGCCTCGGCCCCAAGCTCGGGCCGGTGCTGTGGCAGCTCCCGGAGACGCTGCGCTTCGACGCGGCCGTGCTGGACGCCTTCCTCGCCGCCCTGCCGCGGACCACGGGCGAGGCGGCCGCCCTGGCGTCGCGGCACGACGACAAGGTCAAGGAGGGCCGCTCGCTCACCGTCACCGAGCGGGACGTCCCGCTGCGGCACGCGCTGGAGTTCCGGAGCACGACGTTCGCCGACGAGGCGGCCTACGAGGTGCTGCGGCGGCACCGCGTGGCCTGCGTGCTCGCCGACACCGCCGGCCGGTGGCCCGCCGTCGAGCAGCTCACCACCGACTTCGTCTACGTCCGGCTGCACGGCGACCGCGAGCTCTACGCCAGCGGCTACACGGACCCGGCGCTCGACGCCTGGGCGGCGAGGTGCCGCGGCTGGGACGCCGACGGCCTCGACGTGTTCGTCTACTTCGACAACGACGCCAAGGGCCGCGCGCCGCACGACGCGATGGCGCTGATCGCCCGGCTCGCCGGGTAGACCGGCGGCCTCCGGCGAGGCGGTAGCGTCACGGCCATGCCGGGTGCCCGTGTCGTCGTCGTGGACCACCACGACTCCTACACCTGGAACCTCGTGCACCTCGTCGCGGCGGTCACCGGCGTGCTCCCGGTCGTCGTGCAGCACGACGAGGTGAGCACAGAGGCCTTGCAGGCAAGGGGGTTCAGCCACATCGTGCTGTCCCCCGGTCCCGGCAGCCCCGAGGACCCGCGGGACTTCTCGCTCGGCCGGGCGGTGTTCGAGCTGGGCGTCCCGGTGCTCGGCGTCTGCCTGGGCATGCAGGCCCTCGTCACGTCGTACGGCGGTCACGTCGGCCAGGTCGAGCCGGCCCACGGGGAGCTGGCCCGGGTCGAGCACGGCGGCACCGACGTGTTCGCGGGGCTGCCGTCCCCGTTCACCGCGGTGCGCTACCACTCGCTCGCCGCCCTGGCGCTGCCCGACGTGCTCACCGCGACGGCCTGGTGCGACGGGGCGGACGGCCGGGTGGTGATGGGGGTCGCGCACCGCGAGAAGCCCTTGTGGGGCGTGCAGTTCCACCCCGAGTCGATCCTCACCGAGCACGGCGAGCAGCTGGTGCGCACGTTCCTGGAGCAGCCGTGAGCGTCGACCCCGCGCAGCGCTTCGTCGAGCTCGCGGCGTCGTACGACCGGATGTTCTGGCTCGACGGCGGCGGGTCGCGGGCCTGGTCCGGGCGCCGGTCGATCCTGGGGTTCCTGCGCGACGAGGACGTCTCCCTGACCTACGACGCCGCCGCGCGGCAGGTGTCGCGGCACCAGCACGGCCGGAGCGAGGTGGTGGGCGACGACGTCTTCGGCGCGCTCGCCGCGGAGGTGGCGCGCGACGGCGGCGACCCGGCGGTCAGCTGGGTCGGCTACCTCGGCTACGCGTGCCGGCCCGACCTGCCGGCACACCGCGGTGGCGGAGCCCCGGACGCCGTGTGGATGCGGGTGCGGGACCCGCTCTTCGTCGACCATCCCCCGGGTCGTCCGGTTGCGGGGGCGCCCCGGCGCGCGCTCGACCGGACGACCCCGGGGTGGTACGTCGACGCCTTCGCCGAGGTGCAGCGCCAGCTCCGGCTCGGCAACAGCTACGAGGTGAACCTGACCTACCGCGAGGCGGTGGCCTCCCCCGTCGACCCGGTCACGGCGTACCTGCGGCTGCGCGCGTCCAGCCCCGCGCCGTACGCCGGGTTCCTGCGGCACCACGGCACGCACCTGCTGTCCTCCAGCCCGGAGCGGTTCGCGCTCGTCGACCGGGACCGGTGGCTGGAGACCAAGCCCATCAAGGGCACCACGCCGCGCGGCGACACCCCGGAGCGGGACGAGGAGATGCGGCACGCACTGGCCACCGACCCGAAGTACCGCGCCGAGAACCTGATGATCGTCGACCTGCTCCGCAACGACCTCTCGATGGTCTGCGACCCCGGCACGGTGACCGTCCCGGTCCTGATGGAGGTCGAGTCCTACGCGTCGGTGCACCAGCTCGTCTCCACCGTGCGCGGCCGGCTGCGTCCCGGGGTCGGCACCGTGGAGGCGCTGCGTGCGCTGTTCCCGGCCGGCTCGATGACCGGCGCCCCCAAGCTGCGCACGATGCAGGTCGTCGAGGACGTCGAGACCTCGCCGCGCGGCCCCTACGCGGGCGCGTTCGGCTGGGTCGGCGCCGACGGCCGGGCGGACCTCGGCGTGGTGATCCGCACCCTGGTCGCGACCCCGGCCGGCGAGCAGTGGCACTACGAGCTCGGCACCGGCGGCGGCATCACGGTCCGCTCCGACGTCGACGAGGAGTACGCCGAGACCCGCTGGAAGGCGGAGCGGCTGCAGTCCGCGCTGGTCCCCGGGAACGACGCGTGAGCGAGGACGAGCTGGTGCTGCGGCTGCGGACGGCCGGCTGCGTGTTCGCCGAGGAGGAGGCCGCGCTGCTGCTCGACGCTGCCGGGTCCCCCGCCGAGCTGGCGGCGATGACCGCCCGCAGGGTCGCCGGCGAGCCCCTGGAGTACGTCGTCGGGTGGGCGGAGTTCTGCGGCGTCCGGATGGTCGTCGAGCCCGGGGTCTTCGTGCCGCGGCACCGCACCGAGCTGCTCGTGGACGAGGCCGGGCGGCTGCTGGACGGGCGGCCCGGTGCGCCCCTGGTGGTCGACCTGTGCTGCGGGTCGGGCGCGCTCGGCGCCGCCCTGGCCGGACGACGCACGGTGCGGCTGTACGCCGCGGACGTCGACGCGGCCGCCGTACGCTGCGCGCGGGTGAACCTCGCGGCGGTCGGGGGCGTGGTCCTCGAGGGCGACCTGTTCGACCCGCTGCCACCGGACCTGCGCGGGCACGTCGAGGTGCTGATGGCCAACGTGCCCTACGTGCCGACCGGTGCGATCACGCTGATGCCGCCCGAGGCCCGCGACCACGAGACCCGGGCCACCCTGGACGGCGGTGCCGACGGGCTCGAGGTGATGCGTCGGGTGGCCGCCGCGGCGCCGCGGTGGCTGGTGGCGGGTGGGACCGTGCTCTTCGAGTCCAGCGAGCGGCAGGCGGTGGCGATGTGCGAGGTGCTCGCCGCCGTCGGCCTCGCCCCGCGGGTGGTGGTGTCCGAGGACCTGGGCGCGACGGTCGTGACGGGACGCCGGGAACCCTGACCGGCGGTGAAGGGCCGACCCCTCCGCGAGGGTTCCGCACGCTTCGCCCGGGTCTGCTGCGGCGCGCCCCGAAGCGCACCGGTCGTCAATAGCGAGACGGGGTGGTTCCGGAGCGCAGACGAACCCGGACGCATGACGTGACAACCACCCCAACTCGTCATGCCGAGGGCCGTGCACGTTCATAGCGTCGGGTACGGCGGCCGCGGGGGCTGGGGGCCGTGGTCACTTAGGGGAGGAACCAGATGAAGTCACGAACCGGCGCGGGCGTGGTCTCGCTCGCCCTCGCTGTCGCCGCCACCGGAGCGGTGAGCGTCGTCCCGGCCGCGTCCGCGGTCGAGGCGCGACCGGCAGCGAGGACCATCACCGCACGGCTGGACGGCCCCTTCGGCCTGCAGCGGTCGGTCGACCACCGCGGGTTCGTGGTGGCCGAGAGCGTCTCCGGCCAGGTCACGCGGGTGTTCCTGGACGGTCGCAAGCGCACCATCATCAACGGCGCGCCCGGTGTCGCCGGCGTCGCGACCGGTCCGCACCGGGTGTTCGCCGTGCTGGGCGGCCCGAACGAGGACGGTCAGGCCCCGGCCGGGAAGTACGGCCCCAGCACGGTCCTGCGCTCGACGTACGACGGCCGCGGGACGAAGGTGATCGCCGACCTCGGCAAGTACGAGCTCGCGCACAACCCCGACGGCCAGGTGCAGTTCGTCGACGGGAAGCCGGTCGACGCGCTGTCCAACCCGTTCGCGATGACCATGTCGCGCTACGGCCTGATCGTCGCCGACGGCGGCGCGAACGACGTGCTCCGGGTCGACCCGCGCAGCGGCCGCGTCTCGACGTTCTTCGTGCCGCACACCGTCACGGACGTGAAGGCCTGCCTGGCCCCCGGCGCCCAGTCGAACCCGGGCACGGTCGGCTGCGACCCGGTGCCCACCGGCGTGGCCGTCTCGCGGGGCAGTGTCTACGTCAGCACCCTCGGTGCCGAGCAGCCGGGCGCGGGGCGGGTCTACAAGCTCGACGAGCGGACCGGCAAGGTGCAGCGGGTCTGGCGCGGACTGACCTCGCCGACCGGCATCGCGGTCCGCGGCGACGGCACGGTCTTCGTCTCCGAGGTGCTGCACGGCGCCCCGGCCGGCGACGGCCCGCCGCCTCCCGGATTCGACCCGCGCAAGGTCGGCCGGATCACCAGGATCAGCCACGGCCGGATCACGCACGCGCAGGTGACGATGCCGACCGGCCTGCTGTACACCCACGGCAACCTGTACTCCACGGCCTGGAGCATCGCCAGCTTCGTCGGCCTCAAGCACAAGGGCCAGGTCGTCCAGGTCCGGCAGAGCGCGTTCCACTGAGCCCGACGGCGAGCGGTGCCCGACCCCCACCGGTCCGGGCACCGCGCCGTCGTGCCCGCCGGGGTTTTCGGATCGGCCGGCGGGGAACGACCTGGGGGTGCAGACACGAGAGATCGGCAATGACCAGGTAGGACGCGTCTCCGTCGGGGCCGTCGGGCTCGGCCTGATGACCTTCGACCAGACCGGGGCCCAGCCCCGCGAGCAGCTCGCCGACACCGTGCGGGCCGCCCTCGACGCGGGCGTGACGCTGTTCGACACGGCGGACGCCTACGGCCCCGGCGATGAGAAGGGCGCCGGCGCCCAGGGGGCCAACGAGCAGCTGATCGCCGGCCTGCTCGACGAGCTCGGGGTGCGCGACCGGGTGCTGCTCGCCACCAAGGGCGGGCACGTCCGCAGCGACGGCGGCGAGTGGGGCCTCGACAGCAGCGCCCGGCACCTCCGCGAGGCCGTCGACGCGAGCCTGCAGCGCCTCGGCGTCGAGCAGATCGCGCTGTGGCAGCACCACCGGCCGGACCCGGAGGTCCCCTACGACGAGGTGATCGGCACGCTGGGCGAGATCCACGCCTCGGGCAAGGTCAAGATGCTCGGCCTGTCCAACGCGAACCCCGACCAGATCCGGGCCGCGCACCGGGCGCTCGGCGGCGCGCTGGTGAGCGTGCAGAACCAGTACTCCCCGGCCTACCGCAGCAGCCGGCCGGAGATCGACGTGTGCGAGGAGCTCGGGCTCGCGTTCCTGCCGTGGAGCCCGCTCGGCGGGCTGTCCGACGCCAAGGCGCTGGCCGAGAAGCACCCCGCCTTCAAGGAGATCGCCGACGAGCGCGGGGTCAGCGCCCAGCAGGTCGCCCTCGCCTGGGAGCTCGCCCAGTCCCCCGTGGTCATCCCGATCCCCGGCGCCAAGCGTCCCCAGTCGATCACCGACTCCGCCGCCGCCGCCGACCTCGAGCTGTCCGACGAGGAGCTCAAGCGCCTCGACGCCAGCTGAGCACCCGGGCCGAGGGCATGCACGTCTTCGACCCGGCGGAGGCGCCGCGCGGACTGGTCCTGCTCGCCCCTGGGGGCGGGCAGGACCACACGTCGCCCGGCGTCGTCGCACGCGCGAGCCGGATGACCGACCGCGGCTACACGGTCGCGGTCGTGCGCTCCCTCTCCGGGGTGCCGGGCCTGCTGGCCGAGCACGCCGGCCCGGTCGGGTTCTGGGGCCTCTCCCAGGGGGCCCGGGTCGGGTTGCCGCTGCTCGCCGCGGAGCCGCGGATCGACGCCGCCGTCCTCGGGCTCGCCGACGGGCCGCTGGGCTCGGCGCCCCTGGTCACCGCCCCGGTGCTGTTCTACGTGCAGTCCGACGACGACCTCGTCGAGCCCGACGCCTGCCGGGCGCTCTTCCACGCGCTGGGCTCGGCCGACAAGACTCTGGTCGAGAACCCCGGTGGTCACCTGGACCTGCCCAGGGCCTCGGTCGAGGAGTCCGCCGCCTGGCTGGACGGACGGCTGGCCGGGCGTCGTACGACGTAGGGCGGGTGGGGCTCGAACCCACGACCCAAGGATTATGAGTCCTCTGCTCTAACCGGCTGAGCTACCGCCCCCGGACCCCGATCGGACCGGGTCCCGCGCGACTCTAGCGTCCCCGCACGGAGTCGGTGGGGCGGGTGGCCCCGGGACGGCCGACGTGACGCACCGCGCGGAACGTCCACAGCTTGTTGGTCACGAAGGACAACGGCGTGACCGCGCAGATCGCGATCAGGTTCGCCCAGGACAGCCGGGAGCGCAGCGCCGAGGAGTCGTCGAAGACGTCGGTGGGCAGCGCGAGCGGCGAGCCGGGGTGCATCAGCACCGTGACGATCAGCAGGTTGAGCACCAGCGCGCCCAGACCAAGCACCAGGAAGGGGACGTACTCCCCCAGCCAGGACGACGAGCTGGCGGCGCTGCGGAAGGTCCAGCCGCGGTTCAGCTGGAAGTTCCAGAGGTTCGCCACCACGAAGGCCCCGGTGATGAACACGTGGTACCAGCGGATGTTGAAGGACGTCGCCGGGAGGTCCAGCCACACCGTGTTGTACGACGGCCCGGCGAGCTCGAACAGCTTCAGCGCGACGAGGTTCACCACCACGCCGGACACGCCGACGACGCCGAAGCGGAGCAGCAGGCCCCAGTTGTGGCGGTGCCGGACGAAGAGGAACTCTAGGAGGCGCGGCACTGCGCTCCTCGGGGGACCGGCTCGCTGCCGGCGCGCTGGTGCCTCATGCCTCCATCGTGCCAGAGGGGGCCAGCAGACCCCGGCAGCGGCGTCCGGCCCGGCTCAGTAGGAGTGCTTGACCGTCATCACGTCGCGGACCGCCGCCTCGTCGAACGGCTCGCCGAGCCACTCGAAGAGACCGGCCAGCGAGCCCGGGTCCGCCACGTAGTCGTCGAAGTGCACCCGGAAGGCGTCGTCGCCGAGCCCGCCGGCGACCTCGAGGATCGACTCCTCGTTGCGCTCGAGGCGGCCGTCGCGGGGCTTGTTGCGCCAGAACTTGCTGGCCAGCACGGCCTCGTGGTCCCGGGTGTTGACGATGAACCGGGCACCGGGGAAGACCGCGCGCAGGAAGTCGACGTACTCCGGGAGGTCCTTCTGGTACCACCGGATCTCCTTGAACCCGGTGACCCGGGTGCCGGCCTCGGGGCGCAGCACGGTGGCCGTCGCGAGCTGGCGGATCCGGTCGAGCGAGACCTCGGTGGAGAAGTCGTCCATCCCGTAGAACGGGTGCGTCACCGGGAGCCGGCTGCCGTCCTCGCGGGTGACCCGCGCGGCCTCCTTCACCAGGGTCTGGTGGTAGGCGAACAGGTGGTGCAGCGCGTCCCGGTTCTCGCCGCGGATCAGGTAGCCCGGGATCGAGTTGAGGATGCCCTGGACGAGCGTGGAGCCCGAGCGGCCGTAGGTCATGATGAACAGGTAGCCGAGCTGGTCGCTGCGCCGCGCGCCGATCCGGCGACGCACCGAGGCGCTCGTCCGTCCGAGCCGTCCACGAGCTCGAGTCACCGCTGGCACTCCCCAGGTCGTCGTCCGCCGCGCGCCGTGACCACGGCGCGCCCGCATCATGTCATCCCACCGGTCGTCGGCGTCCACCCTCACGGTCGTTACGCTCCCTGGGTGCCCGACTCCTCCACGACCGTCGTCGCCATCGTCCCCTGCCTGGACGAGGAGGCCACGGTCGGCGCCGTGGTCCGCGACCTGATCGCCGCGGTCCCCGGCATCACGGTCTACGTCTTCGACAACGGCAGCACCGACCGGACGGTCGAGAGGGCCGCCGAGGCGGGCGCGGTGGTGCGCCACGAGACCCGTCGCGGCAAGGGCAACGTGGTCCGCCGGGCGTTCGGCGACCTGCAGGCCGACGTGTTCGTGCTGATCGACGGCGACGACACCTACGACGTGTCCGCGCTGCCCGGGATGATCGCGCTGTTGCACTCGGGGCCCTACGACCAGGTCGTGGGCGTCCGGCGCGAGGACGGCGCCTCGGCGTACCGGCCGGGACACGCGAGCGGCAACAGCTTCTTCAACGCCGTCGTCAGCCGGCTGTTCGGCGAACCGGTCCAGGACATGCTCACCGGCTACCGGGTGCTGTCCGAGCGCTTCGTGAAGTCCTTCCCGGTGCGCTCGCGCGGCTTCGAGGTGGAGACCGAGATGACCGTGCACTCGGTGGGCCTGCGGGTGCCGACGGTCTACGTCGAGGTCGGCTTCAAGGACCGCCCGCCGGGCAGCGAGAGCAAGCTGCGGACCTACCACGACGGGTTCAGGATCCTGGGGCTGATCCTGCGCCTGGCGCGCTACGAGCGCCCCCAGCCGTTCCACGCCGCGGTCGCCGTGGTGCTCGCGCTGGTCTCGCTGGTGCTCGGCCTGCCGGTGATCCTGGAGTACTTCGACACCGGGCTGGTGCGCCGCTTCCCGACCGCGATCCTGGCCTCGTCGATCGCCGTCATCGCCGTGCTCGCGCTGATCATGGGCATGCTGCTCGAGGCGAACCGCCGGGTGCGCGACGAGGGCGCCCGCCTCGCCTACCTGCGGTTCCCGCCGCCGGAGCACAAGTGAGGCCGCTGGTGCGGCTGGGGGCCCGCCTGCTCGTGCTCGTGGTGCTCCTCCAGCTGCTGTTCGTCGGCCTGCTCGTGGTCGGCGCGGCGGTCCCGGACAAGCCGATCGTGGACCGGCTCAGCGCCGACGCCCGCAGCGGCGCCTACGGGCCCAGCGGCCAGCCGGACGGCCAGGGCGGCCGGGCGACCAGCTTCACCGACTGCGTCGCGGCGGGCACCGGGCTGGGGCTGCCGACGACCTCGGCGTTCGACCGGGCGATCCGCATGCCGCGGCTGGAGAGCTGCACCGAGGGCACCCGGCAGCTCGTGACCCTGCACCGCGGGCAGCGCGTCGACCACCCGCAGGAGTACTTCCGCTACTGGGCCGGCTACACCGTGCTGACCCGCCCGGTCCTCGCGCTCGGCGGCATGGACGCCATGCGGCTGGTCGCGGGCGGGCTGTTCGGGCTGGCCCTGCTGACGATGGCGATGACGCTGTCGCGCGCGCTCGGCACGCCGTACACGCTGGCGCTGCTCGCCCCGCTGCTGCTGTCCTCCAACGTGCTGACGGTGCCCGCGAACGCCTTCAGCCACGCGATCAGCCTGGCGGTGATCTTCGGCGGCGTCGCGTTCGTGACCTGGGCCGCGGCCAGGGAGCGCGGCTGGTCCGTGCTGTACGCCGTGGCCGCGTCGGCCGCCGTGTTCAACTTCGTCGACCTGCTCACCACCCCGACGATCCCGCTCGCGCTGACCGCGGCGGTCACGGCCGCCCTGGCCTACCGGCGGACCGCCTCGGTCCGCGACGCCCTGGTCACCGGCGTGACCGTCTCGGCAGTGTGGACCGTCGCCTACGTCGTTACCTGGGTCAGCCGCTGGCTGATCACCGCGGTGTTCCTCGGCTGGCGCCACACGATGGACGTGGTGACCAACATCGCGAAGTTCCGCATCGACGGCGACTTCGGCACGGTCAGCCACACCTTCGGCGCGGCCGTGCTCAAGAACGGCCGGACCTGGCTGGCGGTGCCGGTGATGCCGGAGCTGGTGCTCGGCGCCGCCCTGGTCGCCGTGGTCGTCTCGCTGGCCCTCGCCTGGCGACGCTTCGGTCCCGGCCGCCTGCTGGCGGCCGCGGTGCTCGCGGCGCCGTCGCTGATCGCGGTGGTCTGGATGCTCGTGCTCAGCAACCACTCCCAGATCCACGACATCTTCGTCTACCGCAACGTGCCGACCTCGATCGGCATCGCGGTGGCCGCCTGCGTGCTGGCCGCCGGCACGCGCCCCGGGACGTCGGGCCTCGAAAACCCACGCACGTCCTTTACCCTCGTCCCGTGACTCGGGTCGGGCGGTGGGCGGCAGCGTCGCTGTGCGCCGCCCTGCTGCCGCTGGTCGGGTGCACCTCGTCGGGCACGACCGACACCCCCGCGGCCGAGGGTACGACGGACCGGCCTGCTCCCACGCCCGCGACCCCGGCCGCTCCCGCGACCTCGACCGGCCCGAGCAGCACCGACGCCCCCTCGGCCGGCTCGATGGACGAGCCCGCCACCTCCTCGGGGCCGCTGTCGAAGCGCTCGTTCCCCGCCCCGAGGCGCCTCGGACCGGGCTGGCGCTACGCCGTCGACCCCGGTGACGCCGAGGAGGGCTACGCCGGCAACGGCACGCCGGCGCTGGCCCGCCGCCCCGAGGAGATCGTGCAGACCGCGGTCCCCTTCGGCTGCGACCGGTCCGCGCCGGTGTCCCCGCCCCGGCACGCGCTCGAGGTCGACTACGCGTACGGCGCCCGGCGGGTCGTCGCGGTCCGCGCGAAGTTCGCCGACGTCCCCACGGCCAGGGCGTTCTTCTACGGTCGTGCCGCCGACCTGCAGGCCTGCGTCGGTCGCTCGGGGAGCCCGGCGATCGGCCCGCTGGTCACCGACCTGGACGTTCCCGCCAGCGGCGCCCTGACGTCGGTCCGCACGCCCCGCTCGGACCCCTACCGCGAGCTCGCGGTGCTCGACCGGGACACCGTCGTGCTGCTCGCCGTCCAGGGCGGCGACGCGCTGACCGCCCGCCAGAACCGCCGACTCGTGGAGGCCTTCCGCTCGTGACCCCGCACCGATCCTCGCGTCCCCGGGCCGGCCGCCGGCTGGCCGTCGCGACGCTCGTGCTGGCGCTGGCCGCGCTGGGCGAGGGCGGCACCGCCCGGGCCGACGGCACCGACCCGACGCCGACGGATCCCCCGTCGGCGACCGACACCCCCACGGCGACTCCCACGCCCACTCCGACGCCCACTCCGACGCCCACGCCGACGCCCACCCCCACCCCCACCCCGACGCCGACGCCGACGCCGACGCCGACGCCGACCCCACCGCCCGCGACCCGCCGGGTCAGCATCACCCTGCCGGGCCAGGTGGTGGCACTCCGGTCCTACGCCGTCCGCGGCTCGGTGAACGTGGTGACCCCCGGACCGGTCGACGTCGTCGTGCAGCGGCTGTCCGGCAAGCGCTGGGTGGCCGGGAAGAAGGACCGCGTCGACGCCTCCGGAGCCTGGTCGGTGCCGTTCACGACCGACGCTCCCGGGCGCCAGGTCCTCCGCGCCGTCGCCACCTGGGGTGACCGGCGGCGCGCCGTGAGCGGCCGGCTCACCCGCACCGTGGTCGCCCGTGTCGACGTCTCCGTGTCCGGGCCGCTGTCGGCTCGCGACGTGCGCTGGTCCTACCGGCCCGGCTGCCCGGTGGCCCCGAGCGGGCTGCGCCGGATCACCCTGAACCGGTGGACCTACGGCCGGGTGGTGGGCCGCGGCACGCTCGTCGTCCGCGCCTCCGCCGTGCCGGACCTGGTGAAGGTCTTCACGAAGTCGTTCGCGGCCCGCTTCCCGCTGCGGTCGATGCGGCCCTCGGACACGTTCTACGCCGGCGGGCGACGTACCCCCACGCAGTCCGACCTGGCCGCGATGCGCGCCGACAACACCTCGGCGTTCAACTGCCGCCCGGTGACCGGCAACCCCTACCGCGTCTCCCAGCACTCCTACGGCAACGCCATCGACATCAACACCGTGCGCAACCCGTACGTCGTGGGCAGCCGGGTCTTCCCCGGGTTCGCGCGGACCTACCTGGACCGGCGGCACGTGCGCACCGGGATGATCACCAGCGGCGGCGTGCTGGCCGGCACGATGCGACGGCTCGGCTGGCCCTGGGGCGCTCGCTGGAGCCATCCGGACTACCAGCACTTCTCCTCCAACGGGGGCTGACGCGGTCCCGGCGGGGGTGCCATGCTCGGGGGCATGACCGAACCCGCACCCGTCCCGCTCGAGCCGCTCACCGAGGACTGGGAGCGCGCGCTGTGCGTGGTCGCGCACCCCGACGACCTGGAGTTCGGGGGCGCCGCGGCGGTCGCCCGCTGGACCAAGCAGGGCAAGCAGGTCGTCTACTGCATGGTCACCAGCGGCGAGGCCGGCATCGACGGGATGACCCCCGACGAGTGCCGCGAGGTCCGCGAGGCCGAGCAGGTGGAGTCCGCGCGCATCGTCGGCGTCGACGAGGTGGACTTCCTCGGGCTGCCCGACGGCATCCTGGAGTACGGCGTCCCGCTGCGCCGCGCGATCGCCGAGGAGGTCCGGCTGCACCGCCCGGACATCGTGATCACCAACAACTTCCGCGACACGTGGGGCGGCCGGAACCTCAACCAGGCCGACCACGTCGCGACCGGCAAGGCGGTCCTGGACGCCGTGCGCGACGCCGGCAACCGCTGGGTGTTCAGCGACCAGCTCGTCGGTGGCCGGGACCCGTGGGGCGGCGTCCGGGAGGTCTGGTGCGCCGGCTCCCCCGACGCGACCCACGCCGTCGACATCACCGACACCTTCGACGTCGGCGTCACGTCCCTGCGCGCGCACCAGGCCTACATCAAGGGGCTGGGCTGGCAGGACTTCGACCCCGCGGAGTTCCTCGAGGGCATGTCGCGGGCGACCGGCCAGCGGCTCGGCGTCCCGCACGCCGTCGGGTTCGAGGTGTTCCCGATGGGCTGGGGCGAGTAGCGACCCGGACAAGGAGAGAGGGCCTGTGCCGCTGACGCGACCAGGCCCTCTGCTGCAGCTCCCCCGATTGGACTCGAACCAATAACCCTCCGGTTAACAGCCGAATGCTCTGCCAATTGAGCTACAGGGGATCGTGCGCGACCGATGTTAGCAAGGACGGCCGCCTGCCGCTAAATCGGGCCGACCTCTTCGCGCGCGCCGCGCAGAGCCGCCTCCGCGGCCTCCACGACGGCCGGATCCGCGGGGTCGACGCCGACGTCGTACTCCACCGCCCAGCTGATCTCCCCGTCGCGGTGCGGCGACCGGCGGGCGACCACCATCAGGCCCTTCCGCGAGCCGGGCAGGCTGATCCGGCGCTGCAGCAGCACGCTCGCGGTCACCCGTTCGCGGACCAGCTGCAGCAGCCGTCCCGGGTCGGCGATCGTGACCTCGTGCACCCTGCGGGGCTGGCCGAACTCGCCGACCTCGGCGACCCGGAGCCGCTCCTCGTCGCGGTCCCAGTCGGCGGTCTCGACCTGCTCCCACGGCAGCCGGACGCCCGGCTGGGCCGCGTCGCCGGGCACCAGCACCAGGGCGTCGCGGGTGCCGAGCAGCCAGGAGCCGTCGGCGGCCTGCGTGTGCGCGAGCACCCGGTCGCCGCGCGGCAGGTCCGCGCGCCCCAGCACGTCGGCGGGCACCTTCGCGGCCCGCGGGAACGGAGACCTCACCCCTCGCCGCCGATCGCCTTCTCGCGGAGCGTGCGGCGGTGCTGCTCGAGGGCGACCAGCTCGCCGAACATCTTGTTGTACTCGCCGGCGTGCTCGACCGGGTTGGTGCGCTGCAGCCGGGACTTGAGGTCGTTGATCCGGCGCATCGCGGTGATCTCCTGCAGCCGGAACACGTGGGCCGCGACGTACGCCGTCGTGGGCTCCTTGCTGGACAGCAGCGGCTCGACGGCCAGCGCGGACAGCGCGGTCACGGCCGCCGGGTCCTCCAGCACGTCGCGCAGCTTGGCGACCCAGACCTCGGCGCCGGGCGCGCTGGCCGGGCCGCCGCAGCCGGTGACCGCCTCCCAGACCGCGCGGAAGGTGGGGTGCGTGAAGTCGGCGGCGTCCACGTCCTTGGCCATCCGGCCGACGGCCTCGGGGTGCTGGACGACGAGCTTGAGCGTCTCCCGCTCGAGCGCGAACCGGGGGTCGCGCAGGTCCGGCAGCGGCGGCGCGGCGGGCCGCTCCGGCGCCGGCTCGGCGGCCGCGGCGCGACGGTCCTCGGGCCGGGTCCGCTGCGCCTCGGCGGGACGGCTCGCCGCGCGGCGCACCTCGGTGCGCGCCTCCTCGATGTCGACGCCGACCATCCCGGACAGCTCGCGGGAGAACGCCTCGACCTTGGACCGGTCGCGGATCGCGGAGACCAGCTTGGCGGCCTCGCGCAGCGCGTCGACCCGGCCGTCCGCCCGGTCCAGGTCGTAGCGCGAGACGACGTTGCCGAGCACGAAGCGGTACAGCGGGATCCGGCGGGCCACCAGCTCGCGCACCGCCGCGTCGCCCTGCTGGAGCCGCAGGTCGCACGGGTCGAGGCCGGTGGGCTCCACCGCGACGTACGTCTGGCCGGCGAAGTTCTGGTCGCCCTCGAACGCCCGCAGCGCCGCCTTCTGGCCGGCCGAGTCGCCGTCGAAGGTGAAGATCACCTCGCCGCGGAACTCGTCGTGGTCCTGCAGCAGCCGGCGCAGCACGCGGCTGTGGTCGTCGCCGAACGCGGTGCCGCAGGTGGCGACGGCGGTGGGCACGCCGGACAGGTGGCAGGCCATCACGTCGGTGTAGCCCTCCACGACGACCGCCTGCGAGGCGCGCGCGATGTCGCGGCGGGCCAGGTCGATGCCGTAGAGCACGTGGCTCTTCTTGTAGATCGGCGTCTCGGAGGTGTTGAGGTACTTCGCCTCGATCCGGTCGTCGTCGAAGATCCGCCGCGCCCCGAAGCCGATCGTGTCGCCGTTGGTCTCCCGGATCGGCCACAGCAGCCGCCCGCGGAACCGGTCGTAGTGCCCGCGCTGACCCTGCCCCACGAGCCCGCCGGTGACCAGCTCGGCGTCGGCGAAGCCCTTCTGGCGGAGGTACTTGTAGAGGTCCTCGCCGCCGCGCGGCGCGAAGCCGACGCCGAACTTCTCGGCCGCGTCCTTGTCGAACCCGCGGCCGGTCAGGAACTCCCGGGCCTGCCGCGCCTCGGCCGTGGCGAGCTGCTCGGCGTAGTAGACCTGGGCGACCTTGTGCGCCTCGAGCATCCGGGGCCGGAGGTTGGTGTCCCGCTTCTGGGGACGGTCGCTGCCCTCCTGGTAGCGCAGCTGGACGCCGTACTTGTCGGCGAGCCGCTCCACCGACTCGGCGAACGACAGGCCGTCGATCTTCATCAGGAAGGCGATCACGTCGCCGCCTTCCTCGCAGCCGAAGCAATGGAAGAATCCGCGGCTCGGGTTCACGTTGAAGGACGGCGACTTCTCGTCGTGGAAGGGGCACAGGCCCTTCTGGGAGCCGCCGCCGGCGTGCTTGAGGGTGACGTAGTCCGAGACCACCTCGTCGATCCGGGCGCGCTCGCGCACGACCGCGATGTCCTCGTCCCGGATCAGCCCTGCCACGGCGGTGAGTCTACGTGCCGCCCGGGCGGGCAGCACCGGCGCGGGAGCGGGCTGTGCACACGGGTCAGCCGAGCCGGGCGTGCCAGTCGACGGCGGAGGCGTCGGTGAGCGAGGCGACCTGGTCCACGACCACCCGCAGCCGGGCCGCGTCGCTGTCCGCGGCCTCGAAGTCGGCCCGGAACACCGGCATCAGCGACTCGGGGCCCCGCATCCGCAGCAGCGCGACCAGCTCGGTGACCACCTCCCGCTGGCGGTGCAGCACCGCGACCCGGTCGTCGGCGCGCATCACGTAGTGCGCGGCCACCCCCTTGAGGGCGGCGACCGCGGTCTCGGTCTCGCGCGGGACCACCACGTCGGCGGCGTAGCGGGTCAGGGGGGCGGTCGCCGTACTTCTCGATGGTGGCGTCGCGGACCTGCGTGCAGAACAGCCCGATCAGCGCGCTGGTCAGGTCCTTGAGCGAGGCCAGGGCCCGCCGGCTGCCGTCGTACGGCGTGCGCGGCCAGGTGACCATCTCCTGGAGCAGCCGCATCGCGGCGTCCATCTCGTCGTCGACCACGTCGGGGAGGTACCAGTCGCGCACGGTCGCCCAGACGTCGGCGCGCTCCCCCGCGTCGGTCAGCCAGGCCAGCTCGATCTTGCCCGAGACGATGCCGTCCTCGAGGTCGTGCACGGAGTAGGCGACGTCGTCGGCGAGGTCCATCACCTGCGCCTCGACGCAGCGGCGGCGGTCCTCGACGCCCTCGCGCAGCCAGTCGAAGACCGGCAGGTCGTCGTCGTACACCCCGAACTTCTTGACCGCCCGGAGGGTGCCGTCGGCGTGCGAGCCGTGCGGGTCGTGGGCGCCGCCGCGGGGCCAGGGGTACTTCGTGCTGGCGTCGAGCGTGGCCCGGGTCAGGTTCAGCCCCACCGAGCGGCCCGCGGGGCCGAAGGTCTTGGCCTCCAGCCGGGTCAGGATCCGCAGGGTCTGCGCGTTGCCCTCGAAGCCGCCGCACGCCGCGCTGACCTCGTCGAGCGCCCGCTCGCCGTTGTGGCCGAAGGGCGGGTGCCCCAGGTCGTGGGCCAGCGCCGCGGTCTCCACGATGTCCGGGTCGCAGCCGAGCGTGCGGCCCAGGTCGCGGGCCACCTGGGCGACCTCGAGCGTGTGGGTGAGCCGGTTGCGGACGAAGTCGTCGGTCTGCGGACCCACCACCTGGGTCTTCGCGGCGAGGCGACGCAGGGCGGCGGAGTGGACCAGACGGGCCCGGTCGCGCTCGAAGGGCGTGCGGCCGTGCGGCGCGGCACGTTTGGGCGGTTCGTCCACCCAGCGTGCGCGCGCGTGCTCGTCGTACTCACCCGTCGACCTCATCGGGGCCGACCCTACTGCCGGGCGCCGACGGGTGCGCACTGTCGGAGGGTGTGGTTAGGCTCGAGCGCATGACCATCCTGGGACGCGACACCTCCGAGCGGCTGGTCGACTGCGCCGCCGTCCGCGGGTTCGTCGAACGCGTGTGCTTCAAGACCGGACCACCCGGGCTCGTCGGCACCGAGCTGGAGTGGCTGGTCGCCTTCGAGGACGACCCCACCGACGCCGTGCCGATCCCGCTGCTCCGTGACCTGCTCGACGCCGTCGGCCCGCCGCCGCGCGGGAGCTCGGTCACCTACGAGCCGGGAGGCCAGCTCGAGCTCAGCTCGCCGGCCTTCCCCGGCGCCACCGCGTGCTGGCAGGCCCTCTCCGAGGACGCCGAGCACGTGCGCCGGCCGCTCGCCGCCGCCGGCATCCGGCTGCTCCCCACCGCGATCGACCCGCACCGGCCCCCGCGCCGGCAGGTCGTCCATCCCCGCTACGACGCGATGGCCGCCTACTTCGCGTCCGCCGGAGCCGACAGCGCCGAGATGGGGCCGGTGATGATGACCAGCACCGCGGCCCTGCAGGTCAACCTCGACATCGGGCACGACGCGGCCGACGGCACCCGGCGCTGGCGGTTGCTGCACACCGTCGGCCCGACGATGGTCGCGGCCTTCGCCAACTCCCCGGTGCACGCCGGCGGGGACACCGGCTGGAAGTCCGGCCGGCAGCGGGTCTGGCAGCACCTCGACCAGCAGCGCACCGCGGTGCCGCCCGGCGAGGACCCGGTGACGGCCTGGGCCGACTACGTGCTCGACGCCCCGCTGATGCTGGAGCGCCGCGAGTCCGGCGACTGGACCGCCCAGCCGGGCCGCACGTTCCGCGCCTGGCTCGAGGACGACGAGCAGCCCACCCCCGACGACCTCGCGGTGCACATGACCACGCTGTTCCCGCCGGTGCGGCCCCGCGGCTGGTTCGAGGTCCGCTACCTCGACGCGCAGCCGTGGCGGTGGTGGCCGGTGCCGGTCGCCGTGCTCACCGCGCTGCTCGACGACCCGGTCGCCTCCGCGGTGGCCGAGCGGGCCTGCGCCGGCCTGGACGACTGGGAGTCCGCGGCCCGCGACGGGCTGGCCTCCCCCGGCCTGCAGGACGCGGCGCTGGCCTGCTTCGACGCCGCGCTGCCCGCCATGGGGCGCAGCGCCGAGGACCCGGCCCTGGTCGCGCTGGTCCGCGCGTTCCGCGACCGCTACGTCTCCCGCGGCCGCAGCCCGGCCGACGACCCCGACGACCCCGACCTGGAGGACTCGTGAGCACCCTGCCCGACGCCCGCCCCGGGCGCCCGTCCGCGCACGACGCGGACGCGCTCAAGCAGTACGTCGCCGACGAGCTCGAGCGCAGCCGCCGGCGCAGCCTCGACCTGACCACCGGCACCCTCGACGACGGCGAGCTGCTGGCCCAGCACTCCCGGCTGATGTCGCCGCTGGTCTGGGACCTCGCGCACATCGGCAACTACGAGGAGCAGTGGCTGCTGCGGGAGGCCGCGGGCGGCGCGGCGCTGCGCCCCGAGCTCGACGACGTGTACGACGCGTTCGAGCACCCGCGCGCTACCCGCCCGACGCTGCCGCTGCTGAAGCCCGGCGAGGCCGGCGACTACATCGGCCAGGTCCGCCGCCGGGTGCTCGACGCCCTCGACGCGCTCACCCTCGACCCGGGCCGCGAGCTGCTCGACGCGGGCTTCGTGTTCGGCATGGTCCTCCAGCACGAGCACCAGCACGACGAGACGATGCTCGCCACCCACCAGCTGCGCCGCGGCGACCCCGTGTTCCCCGCCACCGACGACCTGCCGGCGCCGGCCGCGCTGGTCCGGTCCGCCGAGGTGCGGGTGCCCGCCGGCCCGTTCACGATGGGGACGTCGACCGACAGCTGGTCCCTGGACAACGAGCGGCCCGCCCACCAGGTCGACGTGGCGTCGTACGCCATCGACACGGTGCCGGTGTCGAACGCCGCCTACCGCGCGTTCGTGGAGGCCGGCGGCTACGACGACGAGCGGCTGTGGAGCCCGGCCGGCTGGCGCTGGCGCTGCGAGTCCGGCAAGCGCGCTCCCGCGTTCTGGTTCCGCGAGGGCGGCACCTGGCTGCGGCGGCGCTTCGCGCGGGTCGAGCCGCTGCCCGACGACGAGCCGGTGCAGCACGTCTGCTGGTTCGAGGCGGACGCCTACGCCCGGTGGGCCGGTCGGCGGCTGCCGACGGAGGCCGAGTGGGAGAAGGCCGCCTCCTGGGACCCCGCGACCGGCACCAAGACCCGCTACCCGTGGGGCGAGGACGACCCGACCGAGGAGCACGCCAACCTCGGGCAGTCCCGCTACCACCCGGTCGCGTCCGGGTCCTTCCCCGCCGGCGCCTCGCCGAGCGGCGCGCTGCAGATGATCGGCGACGTGTGGGAGTGGACCGGGTCGGACTTCACCGGCTACCCCGGCTTCCGGTCGTTCCCCTACAGGGAGTACTCCGAGGTCTTCTTCGACCAGGGCTACAAGGTGCTCCGCGGCGGCTGCTGGGCCACCGACCCGCTGGCCTGCCGGACCACGTTCCGCAACTGGGACCACCCGATCCGCCGGCAGATCTTCTCCGGCTTCCGGACGGCCCGCGGTGTGTAGGCACCTGGCCTACCTCGGTGTCCCCCGCACCCTCGCGTCGCTGGTCATCGCCCCGGAGCACGCGCTCTACGAGCAGTCCTGGGCGCCCCGGCAGCAGCGGCACGGCACGGTCAACGTCGACGGCTTCGGCGTCGGCTGGTACGTCGACCGCGTCGAGCCGGTGCGCTACCGGAGGGCCCAGCCGATCTGGACCGACGCGTCTTTCGCCTCGCTGGCGCCGACCGTCGCGACGTCCTGCGCGGTGGCCGCGGTCCGCTCCGCGACGGCCGGCACGTCGGCCGACGAGGGGGCCGCCGCACCGTTCACCCACGACCGCTGGCTGTTCAGCCACAACGGCCGCCTGCACGACTGGACCACGGCCCGCAAGGCCCTCGCAGCGCAGGCGGCCGACGTCCCGGACACCCGGGTCGGCGTCGACTCCGCGCTGCTGTTCGGCCTGGCCCTTGCCCGCTGGCAGGCCGGTCAGCCGCTGGCCGTCGGCCTGGCCGGCGCCGCGCGGGCCGTGCTCGGGCACGGCGGGGGGCGGCTCACCATGCTCGCCTCCGACGGCACCTCGGTGGCCGGTGTGGTGGTCGGGGAGCCGATGCACGTGCTGGCCACCTCCGACGGCACGGTGATCGCCTCCGAGCCGCACGACGACGACCCCGGCTGGCGCGAGGTGGCCGACCTGACCGCCGTACACGTGGGGCCCGAGGGCCTCACCGAGACCCCGATCGAGGAGCTCGCATGACGATCGACCGCCACCTCACGCCCGCGGACCTGGCCGCCTCCCTGCGCGCCGACGTCCGCGCGGGCCTGACCTCGACGCCCAAGACGCTGCCGCCGAAGTACTTCTACGACGGCCAGGGCAGCGAGCTGTTCGAGGACATCACCCGGCTGCCGGAGTACTACCAGACCCGCGCCGAGGCGACGATCCTCGCCGAGCGCGCCGACGAGATCGCCGACGTCACCAAGGCCCGCACCCTCGTCGAGCTGGGGTCGGGCTCCTCGGAGAAGACCCACCTGCTGCTGCGGGCGCTGCGCCGCATCGGCTCCCTGGAGTCCTACGTGCCCGTCGACGTCAGCGCGGACGCGATCGAGTGGGCGATGCCCGGCCTGGTCGCGGACTACCCCGGCCTCGACGTGCACGGCGTGGTCGCGGACTTCGAGCGGCACCTGCACCTGCTGCCCTCCGACGGTCCGCGGCTGGTGGCGTTCCTCGGCGGCACCATCGGCAACTTCGAGCCCGAGCACCGGGCCGCGTTCCTGGCCTCGCTGGGCGAGACCCTGCAGCCCGGTGACGCGCTGCTGCTCGGCACCGACCTGGTCAAGGACCCGGAGCGGCTGGTCCGGGCCTACGACGACACGGCGGGCGTCACCGCGGCGTTCGACCTCAACGTGCTGCACGTGGTCAACCGCGAGCTCGGGGGCACCTTCGACGTCGACCGCTTCGAGCACGTCGCCGTGTGGGACGCCGAGCGCAAGTGGATCGAGATGCGGCTGCGGTCCCGCGGCGAGCAGCGGGTCGACGTACGTGCGCTGGACCTGAGCGTCGACTTCGCGGACGGCGAGGAGATGCGCACGGAGGTCTCCGCGAAGTTCACCGAGCCGCGGGTCGCGGCCGAGCTGACCGGGGCCGGGTTGCGGCTCGCGCACTGGTGGACCGACACGGCCGGCGACTTCGCGCTCTCGCTGGCGACCGCCTGAGCCCGGGCAGTCTCGCGGAGACCAGAACGGGGCCGGCCGGACCCCCGAGGTCCGTCCGGCCCCTCCCCCGGCTGGTTGGTCAGGCGCTCCGCGTGAGGCGGGCGGCCTGGTCCGGGCTCTGGGTGCCGTAGATGCCCTTGGCCCGCAGGACGGGCATGACGCCCTCCGCGAACCAGTAGGCCTCCTCGACGTGCGGGTAGCCGGAGAGGATGAACTCGTCGATGCCGATCCGGTGGTACTCCTCGATCCGGTCGGCGACCTCCTGGTGGCTGCCGACCAGCGCGGTCCCGGCCCCGCCGCGCACCAGGCCGACGCCGGACCACAGGTTCGGGGAGACCTCGAGGTCGTGGGCCGACGCGAACGCCGTACGCCCGGCGTGCAGGGAGCGCATCCGCTGCTGGCCCACCGACTCGCTGGCCGCGAGGGCCTGCTGGGCCTTGGCGATCGTCGCCGGGTCGAGGCCGTCCAGCAGCCACTGCGCCTGCGCCCAGGCCTGCTCGCTGGTGTCCCGTGACAGCGTGTGGATGCGCAGCCCGAACCGCACCGTACGGCCCTGCTCCTCGGCCAGCCCGCGGATCCAGCGGACCTTCTCCGCGACCTGCTCCGGGGGCTCGCCCCAGGTGAGGTAGACGTCCGCGTGCTTGGCCGCGACCGGTCCCGCGGGCCCGGAGGACCCGCCGAAGTAGATGTCGGGGACCGGGTCGATGGTGCCGCGGATCTCGGCGCCCTCGATCTGGTAGTACGTCCCGTCGAAGTCGTACGGCGCCTGCGACCACGCCCCGCGCACGACGGAGAGGAACTCGTCGGTGCGGGCGTAGCGCTCGGCGTGGCCGAGGTGGTCCCCGAACCGCTTCTGCTCGGTCGGGTCGCCGCCGGTCACGACGTTGAGCAGCAGGCGGCCGCGGGAGATCCGCTGGAAGGCGGCGGCCATCTGAGCGGACAGCGTCGGGGAGGTCACGCCGGGCCGGAACGCGACCAGGAACTTGAGGTTCCTGGTCTCCCGGATCAGCGCCGCGGTGACCAGCCAGGCGTCCTCGCACCACGTGCCGGTGGGGGTGAGCACCCCCTCGAAGCCCAGCTGGTCGGCGGTCCGGGCGATCGAGGCGAGGTACTCGATGTCCGGCTCCCGGAACTGGTGGGCCGAGCCGGCGCCGTCGGTGGGGCGTCCGCCGCCCAACGGGACGCTTCCGCCGCCGCCGACGAGTCCGCGGGCGTCGCCCGTGGTCGGTAGGAACCAGTGCAGCTTGATGCTCATCGTCGAGCCTCTCCTCAGGATGCGGGGACGGTGTCGTTGAACGCCGTCGTGAAGTAGTCACCGACGTCGAACCGGTTCGGCAGCAGGTCGGCGTCCGCGAACGCGTCGGCCATCTGCTGCTCGGAGTCGACGACGGGTGCGCCGAGCTTCACCGGCTTGGCGACCCGGCGGTCGACGGCCTTGGTGGTGACCGCCGGCGAGAGCCCGGTCTCCTCCGACCAGACCTTGGCCCAGTCGTCACGGTGCGTGTTCGACCAGATCTGCGCCTGGGCGAGCCGGCCCAGGTAGTCCTTGATCGCCGCGGCGGTCGCCTTGTCGTCGACCGACTCCGGGTTCGCGGCCTGGAACGTCATCCCGTTGACCTTGCCCGAGCCGTCGGCGAGCACCCGCGCACCGGACTCCAGCTCGGCCTGGGAGGTGTAGGGGTCCCAGATCGCCCAGGCGTCCACGTGCCCGCTGGTGAAGGCGGCCAGCGCGTCGGCCGGCTGCAGGTTCTGCACGTCGATGTCGTCGTAGGACAGGCCGACGGCGTCCAGCTGCGCGAGCAGGTTGTAGTTCGCCGAGCTGCCCTCGGCGACCGCCACCTTCTTGCCCTTCAGCTGGGCGACGGAGGTGAGCTTCGAGTCCTGCGGGACGACGATCGCGTCACCCTTGCCGCCCATCGTGGCGCCGGAGACGACGGTGATCTTGCTCTTCGCGGCGGCGGCGAACAGCGGCGGCGTGTTGCCGACGCCCCCGAGGTCGATCGCGCCGGCGTTGAGCGCCTCGAGCAGCGGCGGCCCGGACGTGAAGGAGTGCCAGCTGACCTTGTAGGGCAGCCGGGCGTCCTCGCCGGCCGCCTTCAGCAGCGCCTCCGAGCCGCCCTTCTGGTCGCCGACCCGCAGCGTGACCTTCGACAGGTCGACGGTGCCGTCCTCGCGGACGGCCTCCTCGTTGCCCGACGCCGACGAGCAGGCGGTCAGGGCCGCGAGAGCGGTGAGGGTGAGGGCGGTGCGGACGGTCCAACGGTTTCTCATGCTGCCCCGGTCTCCAGTGCGTGGTGGGTGGTGGTCTCGTGGTGCACCCCGAGGGAGGCGAGCACCTGCTCGCGCACCTCGGCGATCTCCGGGTGCTGCGGCGTCCGTGCGCCGCGGCGCACCTCGACCCGCCACTCCCGGGCGACGCGTCCCTCGTCGAGGACCAGCACGCGGTCGGCGAGGGTGAGCGCCTCGTCGACGTCGTGGGTGACCAGCAGGACGGCCGGCGAGTGCCGGCGCCAGAGCTGGTCGACGAGCCGGTGCATCTCGATCCGGGTCAGTGCGTCGAGCGCGCTGAACGGCTCGTCGAGCAGCAGCAGGTCGGGCTCGCTGACCAGTGCCCGGGCCAGCGAGACCCGCTGCGCCTGTCCCCCGGACAGCGAGAGCGGCCAGGCGTCGATCTTCTCGGTGAGCCCGACCTCCTCGAGCGCCGCGTGGGCCCGCTCCCGCCGTTCCTGGCGCGACGCGGCGCCGTTCAGCAGGGCGAGGGCGACGTTCTCCCCCACCCGCCGCCAGGGCAGCAGGCGGGGTTCCTGGAAGGCCACCGAGGTGCGGCCGTCGACGACGACCTCGCCGGACGGCGACGGGTCCAGGCCCGCCAGGCTGCGCAGCAGCGTCGACTTGCCGGACCCGCTGCGGCCGAGCAGCGCGAGGAACTCGCCGGGGCGGATGGCCAGGTCGACCTCGCGGAGCACCGCGGTCGACCCGAACGAGCGGTTGTGGCGGGACAGCCGGGCGACCGTGTCGGTCCCCCGGGTCCGGTTGTCTACGAGCGCCATGACAGCGCCCTCCTTTCGACGGAGCGGACGAGGGCGTCGGTGAGCAGGCCGAGCAGGCTGTAGACCGCGAGGCCGACGACGATCACGTCGGTCTGCTGGAACTCGCGGGCCTGGTTGATCATGTAGCCGAGGCCGGAGGAGGCGCTGACCGTCTCCGCGACGATCAGCGACAGCCAGGCGACGCCGAGGCTCTGCCGCAGCCCCACCAGCGCCTGGGGCAGCGCCCCGGGCACGATGACGTGCCGCAGCTGCTGGCGGCGCGAGAAGTGCAGCGTCTTGGCCGCCTCGAGGAACTTCCGGTCGATGCTCCGGATGCCCGCGAAGGTGTTGAGGTAGAGCGGGAAGGTCACCCCCAGCGCGATCAGCGCGATCTTCGGCATCTCGCCGATCCCCATCCACACGATGAACAGCGGGATCAGGCCGAAGTGCGGCAGGGTGCGCAGCATCTGCATCGGCGGGTCGACGGCGTCCTCGCCGATCCGGCTCAGGCCCGCGACCACGGACAGCGCCAGCCCGAGGGAGGCGCCGACGGCGAAGCCGACGAGCACCCGCTGCACGGAGACCAGGGTGGCCGCCCCGAGCGTGCCGTCCGAGACCAGGCCGCCGGCAGCGACCGCGATCTGGATCGGCGAGGCGATCTTCTCCTCGGGAAGCACGCCGCTGCTGCTGAGCGCCTGCCACAGGCAGAGCAGCAGCACCGGGCTGACCCAGCGCCGCAGCCAGGACAGCCGGGCGGTTCGACGCCGGGCCGGGACACGTTCACGCGCAGGCCCCGGGGGACGTGCGTCCTCCAGCTGCTGCGTGGGCACGAGAGTGGTCATGTCGAGCCAGCGTGGTGACTTAATAGGACTAAGTCAAGTAAGACACACGACAATGTGAGACAATTACAGTCCTCGTGCCACTTGTTGCACTTCTCGATCAACTTACTAGAGTTATCGAATGCCGTCCTCCGCTGAGACCCCCCTTGCGCACCACCGTCCTGTGCGGCAACCCGCGCCCCGCCTCACGCACCCTCGACGTGGCCCTTAGCGTCGCCGACGCGCTGACCGGCCTGGCACCGGACGGCTCCCCCGAGCCGCAGGTGATCGACCTGGCGCTGCTCGCGCCCGTGCTGTTCGCCGCGGACCGCGACGAGCGGGCCGCCGTGGACGCCGCCCTCGCGGCGGTCAGCGGCAGCGACCTGCTCGTGGTGGCGACACCCGTCTACAAGGGCAGCTACTCCGGGCTGCTCAAGGCGTTCCTCGACTTCCTGCCCTACGGCGCCCTGCGCGGGACGGTCGCCGTCCCGCTCACGGTGATGGCCCAGCCGCACCACGCGCTTGCCGGCGACGTACACCTGCGGCCGCTGCTGGTGGAGCTCGGCGCCGGGGTGCCGACAGCCGGCGTCGTGGTCACCGAGAGCGAACTGGGCGCCGGTCCGGTGGACCGCTGGGTCGCGACGCACGCCGCGACGGCGGTCGGCAGCGCGCTGCTCGCGCACCGGCAGCGAGAGGACGCCCTCGCCTGACCCGGCGCCTCTGGCGCTGAAAGCCCGCCGACCCGGCGCCTCTGGCGGCAGTCCGACGCCAAAGACGCCGGGTGGGCGGGCGTCTGTCCGCCAGAGTCGCCGGGTCAGAGCCAGCCGTTCAGCTCCGCGACCCGGGCGGCCTCCGCCCGGTTGGCGGTGCCGGTCTTGCCGATGGCCGAGGACAGGTGGTTGCGCACGGTCCCCTCGGAGAGCACCAGCGTCCGGGCGATGGTCGCGACGGCCGCGCCGTCCCGGGCCGCCCGCAGCACGTCGGTCTCGCGCACGGTGAGCGGCGAGTCGCCACTGACCAGGCTGTCCGCGGCCAGCCCGGGGTCGACCACCCGCAGCCCCGCGTGCACCCGGCGTACGGCGTCCGCGAGCTGCCGCGCGGGGGTGTCCTTGACGACGAACCCGCCCGCCCCGGCCTGGAGCGCCCGGCGCAGGAAGCCCGGACGGCCGAACGTGGTCACGATCAGCACCCGGACCTCGGGCAGGGCGGCCCGCAGCGCCCGGGTCGCCTCGATGCCGTCCAGGCCGGGCATCTCCACGTCGAGCAGCGCCACGTCGGGCCGGTGCTCGCGGGCGGCCGGCAGCACGGCGTCGCCGCTGCCCACCTCGGCCACCACCTCGAGGTCCGGCTCGAGGTCGAGCAGCGCCGCCAGGGCGCCGCGCACGAGGGCCTGGTCGTCGGCCAGCAGCAGCCGGATCGTCATCGGGCGCTCACCGACAGCGCGAACCCGCGCGGGTCGAGGGTGCGGGTGACCAGCACCGCGCCGGCCGCGGTGGCCCGCTCGCGCAGGCCCTCGAGCCCGGTGCCGGCCCGCACCCCGTCGTCGCGGGGGCCCGCACCGTCGTCGCTGACCTCCACGGCCGAGGCGCCCAGCCGGACCGTGCAGCGGGTCGCGCCGCTGTGCCGGATGACGTTCGTGACGCCCTCGCGCACCGTCCACGCGAACAGCTCCCGCAGCTCGGAGGGCACCTCGTCGGTGCTGTTCGGCAGGTCGGCGTCGATCTCCGCCGCGCGCAGCGCCTCCCGCGCCCGCGCCAGCTCGCCCGGCAGCGTCAGGTCGCGGTAGCCCTCCACCGCCCGGCGGACGTCGGCCAGGGCGTCCCGGCTGAGCCGCTCGAGGTCGAGCAGCTCGGCGCGGGCCCGTTCGGGGTCGACGTCGAGGAGCCGGTTGGCCAGCTCGGCCTTCACGGTGATGACGGTGAGCGAGTGGCCCAGGATGTCGTGCAGGTCGCGGGCGAACCGGTTGCGCTCGTCGGCCACCGCGAGCCGGGCGTTCGCCTCCTCGGCGCGGATCAGCTCCACGTTGCGCGCCATCAGCTGGCTGACGCCCCACATCGCGAACGCCGCCGTGCAGATGGCGAAGGTCAGGCCGGCCGGGCTGGACCAGCCCGCCAGCGTGTGGCCCAGCACCTCGGTCACCAGCGCCAGCACCCCGGTGAGCACGGCCGCCCACCGGGCCGGCAGGCAGAGCACGCCGAGCACCGCGACGTACACCAGGCCGGAGGCGCCGGCCTCGCCCACGCAGACGCACATGACCACCGTGAGCGCGAGCAGCGTGCCGAGGACCGCCACGGCCGCGGCCGGCTCGACGCCCAGCTGCATCCGCTGCCGGCGCCGCCGCACCCAGGTGAACGACGCCACGTAGACCGAGGCGAAGGACAGGGTCGCCAGCAGCCCCACCCAGCCGCGCAGCGGGTCCGTGCCCTGCCAGGCCAGGTCCCACGCCGCCCGGAACGCGTCGGCCAGGAAGACCAGCCAGACCGCGGCGAACAGCACGCCGAGGCGCCCGGGCCGGCCGTCACGGCTGGTCCAGGCACCCGTCGGGGTCAGCGAGCTCACGAGGGTCACGGTAGTGCGCTCAGACCCGGGCCGTGTCCTTGCTCATCCGCCACGCGGCGCCGGCCACGAACAGCGCCAGCCAGACCACGGCGTTCAGCACGGCGTACCACGGCAGCTCGCCGGTGAGCGGGGCCCGGCTGACCTCGGCCACCCCGAACATCGGGGTCCAGGCCGCGACGTTCCACAGCGTGCTGCCCTGGTCGATCGGGATGAACACGTTGCCGAGGAACGACAGCAGCGCCAGGCCGGGGCCGAGGATCTGCATGGCGTTCTCGCCCGGGACGAGGTAGCCGACGAAGACGCCGAGCGCCGCGAACACCATCGTGCAGACCAGCGTCAGCACCGCGCTGGCGATCCAGAGGTGGGTCGGCATCGCGGCCCGGCCCTGGAGGATCGCGACGACGTTGACGACCGAGATCGCCACCGCCCCCAGGATCAGCGCGATCAGCGCCTTCATGCCGATGTAGACGGCCGGGTTGAGCGGGGTGAGGCGCAGCTGCCGAGACCACCCGAGAGCGCGCTCGGTGGCCACCATCGCGCCCGCGGAGGCGGCGGTCAGCGCGGCGCCGTACAACGCCATCGAGACCATGACGTAGGCCGCGACGTTCCCGTGGCCGACCTTCTCCTGCCACCCGGTGCCCGAGCCGATCGCGAAGAACAGCGCGGCCGGGAAGATCAGCGTGAAGATGATCGTGCGCCGGTTGCGGAGCATCCGCCGGACCTCGATGCCGAGGACGGTGAGGTTGAAGCCGCCCAGCGGCGGCACCCGCCGGGTGGTCGGGTCGATCGTGCTGCTCATCGGTCGCCTCCTTCGAGGGCGTCGTGCGTGTCGTCGGGGTCGCCGGCGTCGTCGCCGGTCAGCGACAGGAACGCCTCCTCGATGCCGCGGGCGGTGATCTCCAGGTCCCGGGCGTCGGTCTGGGTCAGCAGGTAGCGCGCGATCGCGTCGGTGTCCGAGGCGTGCAGCAGGACCGTGTCGCCGCGCACCTCCAGCGACTCGACACCGGGAAGGCCGGCGAGGGCGTGGTGGTCGGGACGGTCCAGCGTCGCGCGGACCGTGCGCCCGGCGGCCAGCGCCTTGATCTCCGAGCCGGTGCCGTCGGCGACGATCCGGCCCTTGCGCATCAGCACGATCCGGTCGGCGTACTGGTCGGCCTCCTCCAGGTAGTGGGTGGCGAAGAGCACCGTGCGGCCCTTCTCGGCGTCCGCGCGGATCGCCGACCAGAACGTACGGCGCCCCTCGACGTCCATCCCGGTCGTCGGCTCGTCGAGGAGCAGCAGCGCCGGGTCGGGCAGCAGCGCCATCGCGAAGCGCAGCCGCTGCTGCTCACCGCCCGAGCACTTGCCGACGCGGCGGTCGGCGAGCCCGGTGATCCCGGCGTGCGCGAGCACCTCGTCGACCGGCCGGGTGTCCGCGAACAGGCTCGCGGTGTAGCGCACCGTCTCCCGGACCGTGAGGTCCTTGAGCAGCCCGCCGGTCTGCATCACCGCGGACACCAGCCCGCGGGCGATCGCCTGGCGGGGCCGGTAGCCGAGCACGTCGACGGTGCCGCCGGTGGGCTGCGAGAGGCCGAGCACCATGTCGATCGCGGTGGTCTTGCCGGCGCCGTTGGGGCCCAGGAAGGCGACGATCTCGCCCTGCTCGACCTCGAGGTCGATGCCGCGCACGGCCCGGACCGGTCCGAAGCTCTTGGTGAGGCCGGTGAGGCTGATCGCGGGCACCGGCGAGCCCGCTGCGCGACGGGGAGCCGCCTGCTCGAGAGGTGTGGAGGTCATGCGCCCAGCCTGGCGCCACCCCGTCCGTCGTACCCGGCCGCTCCGTCACGACCTGAAGGTGACAAATGTCAGGTCAGTTGACCGAGATGTGCACGTGGTCGTAGTGGTTCGCCGTCGACGAGCCGCGGTCCGGCATCGAGCGCCAGCCCTCGGCGGAGCGGACCGGCGTCCAGATGTGCTGCGACCACAGCACGTCGTACAGGTCGAGCTCGGAGGCGTGCGCCCGGGCCCAGTCCGCGACCGCCTGGCCGAGGGCCGGGTCGCTGGTCATGAAGTCGACCGCCCGGCCGGAGCTGTGCTCGCCGTGCGCGTCGTAGCCGCCGAAGCTGGACAGCGCCGGGAAGGCGTTGCAGACCGCCCGGAACATCCGCACGGCCGAGGAGGTCAGCCCGGACTCGGTGGCGGTGCCGTCCGCGCAGGGCGCGAAGGAGACCGAGCCGGCGCCCGCACCGGAGGTGCCCGTCGCGGCGGGCTCCGGGGCGACGGGCTTCTTCTCCGAGAGGTAGTCGTCGTTGACCCAGCGGACCTGGCCGTCGAGCAGGATCTGGGCGAACCCGCGCTTGACCAGGCCGGTGACGCCGACCGTGTCGCCCGCGTCGAGGACGTCGAGCGGCTTGCCCTTCTCGCGGGGAGCGTCCCAGAGGTTCAGGTCGCTGGTCATGTACTCGCGATCCCTGACCTCGGGCTTCTTGTGCAGCGTGACCCGCTTGGCCGAGCGCGAGAAGGAGCTGACCCGGCCGGCGAGGTACGGCGAGCGGTCCCCGCTGGCGGTGCCGTTCATGGGGCCGGTCGTGGGGCCGGTCGAGGTGCCCGTCGAGGTGCCCGTCGAGCCGCCGACGGCGGGACCCGTGCCGGTCCTGGCCGCACCGGTGGCGGCGTCGAGGTCCACGGTCATCGGATCGGCCGCGGCGCCGACGGAGGCACCGGCCTGCGAGGTGTCCGCCCCGGCGCCCGCGCCGACGGCCAGGCCGACGACCGTGCCGGTGAGCAGGGTCGCCGCGGCTGCGGGAAGAGCCAGTCGGACGAAGCGGCGGCGGGTCGAGTGCTGCACGACCTGCCGGTGGCGTGCCGAGGTCACGGAGGAATCACCAAACAGTTGATCGGGGGGCAAACGGACACGAAACGACGAGTGAAGCACAAGGCTTCAACCATCGTCACATCCGGACCAGACAGTTCGGGCGGGTTTGTCGTAACTTGCCCGGGTTGTCACGCGTGTCGTGCGCGGAGCGTCACTCCCAGAGCTCGGCGAGCTCCTCGATCCCGCTCACCGTGTACGTCGCCTCGCGGAACGTCGCGGGGAACGGTCCGCCGGACCGGTTCACCCAGGCGCTCTGCAGCCCGGCGCGGGAGGCCCCGTCCACGTCCCAGGGGTGCACCGCGACGAGCAGCACCTCCTCGGGCTTCACCTCGCAGACCTGCGCGGCGTACTCGTAGGGGCGGGCGGAGGGCTTCCACGAGCCGGCGTCCTCGACCGAGAGCAGCCGCTCGAACCGGTCCCGGATGTTCGCCGAGGTCAGCAGACGGTCGGCCACCGAGGCGGCGCCGTTGCTGAGCGTGACCAGCCGGAAGCCGTCCTCGTGCAGCCGGTCGACGCCGTTCGCGACGTCGGGGTGCAGCTCGAGGGCCGCGAACCCCTCCATCACGTGCTGTGCGGCGTCCTCGAGGGGCCGGTTGAGCTGGGCCTCGGACAGCGAGGTGAGCAGCAGCTCGCGGGCCACCCCGGCGAACGTCGGGTTCTCCCCGGCGGCGGTCAGCGCGAACCCGTCGCGCAGCACGCTGGCGAACCACAGCGGGGCGGCGCTGGCCGAGGCCCCCACCTCGACGAACCTCGCACCGAGCGGCGAGAGGTCGGAGAGGGTCTCGTTGACATCGAAGGCGATCACCGAGGGACGCATGTCCCCACACTGCCCCTGCCGGGCAAACTCATGCCAGTCCCGGCCGCCGCCGGCAGCCGTCAGCCGCCCGAGTGCATGTCCTCCGCGACCGCGCACCCGGTGCCGTCGGTGTCGTCGAGCCAGCCCTGCGGCAGCACCACCCGCCGGGGGCTGCCCTGCCGGCCGCGCGGCGTGCCGAGCGCGGCGAGCGGGAACGGCTCGTCCGGGTCGAGCCGCGACAGCAGGTCGTCCAGGGCCGCCAGGGACGAGACCAGCGCCAGGTTGTTGCGCAGCTCGCCGCCTGCGGCGAACCCCTTGAGGTACCACGCGACGTGCTTGCGGAACTCCTTGCAGCCCTGCACCTCGCCCATGTGGCGGCAGAGCAGCTCGGCGTGCCGGCGCATCATCGACGCCACCTCGCCGAGGGCGGGAAGGGTGGCGACCTGCTCCCCCGCGAACGCCGCGGCGAGGTCGCGGAACAGCCACGGACGGCCCAGGCAGCCCCGGCCGACGACGACGCCGGCGGCCCCGGTCTGCTGCACCATCGCGATCGCGTCGGACGCCTCCCAGATGTCGCCGTTGCCGAGCACCGGGATGTCGACGTGCGCGACGAGCTCGCCGATCGCGGACCAGTCGGCCTGCCCGGAGTAGGCCTGGTCGACGGTGCGCCCGTGCAGCGCGATGGCCGCGCAGCCGGCCTCCTGGGCGATCCGGCCGGCGTCGAGGAACGTGAGGTGCTCGGCGTCGATGCCCTTGCGGGTCTTCATGGTCACCGGGACGTCGTACGGCGCGGCCGCCCGGACCGCGGCCTCGAGGATGTCGCCGAGCAGTCGGCGCTTCCAGGGCAGCGCGCCGCCGCCGCCCTTGCGGGTCACCTTGGGCACCGGGCAGCCGAAGTTCAGGTCGATGTGCGCGACGCCGTGCTCCGCGGCGAGGATCTCGGCGGCCTTGCCGACGTACACCGGGTCGGTGCCGTAGAGCTGCACCGACCGGACCGTCTCGGTCTCGTCGAAGGTCAGCATCCGCAGCGTGGTCTCGTCGCGCTCGACGATGCCGCGCGAGGTGATCATCTCGCAGACGTAGAGGCCCGCGCCCTGCTCGGCGCAGAGCCGCCGGTACGCCGCGTTGGTGATCCCGGCCATCGGCGCGAGCACGACGGGCGTGTCGACGCGCAGCGGGCCGAGACGCAGCTCACGGGGCACGGGAAAGGTCATGCGCCCCATTGTGAACGGCGGGCCCCTTCGCCCCCAAATGCCGCCACCGCCCCCGCTCCTAGCCCTTCTTGTTCTTCCTCTTGCTCTTCGCCGTCGGCGCGGGCTTCGGGGTGGTGAGGTCCCCGGTCCAGGTGACCGGGTTGAACTCCTGGCTCGGCCGGTAGCTCACCGCCTCCAGCGTGCCGCGGTCCGGCGAGAGGAAGACCAGGCAGGTGCTCAGCGAGGCACCGGTCGCGAACTTCTTGGGCAGCGGCTTGGACGGGCAGGGCTTGAAGCTGGTGGTGAAGTTCACAGGGGGCAGCAGGGTGTTCGCCGCGTTGACGCCCCAGAGCGGCACCCCGATGCCGCCCACGTCCCCCTCGCCGACGTTCTTCACCGAGACGTTCGCGTAGTAGTAGGACGCCTTCTGCTTGTAGGCGTCGTCGAGGATGAAGCCCTTGAAGTCGGCGAGGCTGCCCTTGCGGACGCTCTTCACGGTCAGCTGCAGCACGGTGCCCGGCCCCTGGGCCGACTCGTAGATCACCGTAGCCGGGTCGCCGTAGGACAGCTTGCTGCCCTGGGCGGTCAGCTCGGCCCCGTCGGGGACGGCCACCGTGGACGACGGGGACGGCGAGGCGGGGGTCGACCCCGAGCCGGACGCCGCGGCCCCCCGAGGAGCCCGAGAAGCCCGAGCCGGTCTCGTCGCCCGCCGAGTCCGAGCTGCACCCGGACAGCGCCAGGGCGCCTGCGGTGGTCAGGGCAGCGAGGGACAGGGCGGCACGGGAGACGGAAGGCACCCGCACATTCTGCACTCCGCCGACCGCCGATCGGCGCAGGACCCGGCGGTTCAGCAGCCGAGCAGGCGCTCCGCGAAGTACGAGCGCACCTGCGCGAGGGAGACCCGCTCCTGCTTCCATGGTGTCCCGCTCGCGGACCGTGACCGCGTCGTCCTCCAGGGTGTCGAAGTCCACCGTCACGCAGTACGGCGTGCCGATCTCGTCCTGGCGGCGGTAGCGGCGGCCGATCGCGCCGGCGTCGTCGAACTCGACGTTCCAGCTCTGCCGGAGCTCGGCGGCCAGGCCCTTGGCCTTGGGCGAGAGGTCCGCGTTGCGGGAGAGCGGCAGCACCGCCACCTTGACCGGGGCCAGCCGCGGGTCGAGCCGCAGCACCGTGCGCTTGTCGACCCCGCCCTTGGTGTTCGGCGCCTCGTCCTCGGTGTAGGCGTCGACCAGGAACGTCATCAGCGAGCGGGACAGGCCGGCTGCCGGCTCGATGACGTAGGGCATGTAGCGCTCGTTGGCGGCCTGGTCGAAGTACGACAGGTCCTGGCCGGAGTGCTCGGAGTGCGTCTTGAGGTCGAAGTCCGTGCGGTTCGCGATGCCCTCGAGCTCGCCCCACTCGGAGCCGGTGAAGTTGAAGCGGTACTCGATGTCGACCGTGCGCTTGGAGTAGTGCGACAGCTTCTCCTGCGCGTGCTCGTAGTGCCGCAGGTTGTCGGGGTTGATGCCGAGGTCGGTGTACCAGCGGGTGCGCTCGTCGATCCAGTACTGGTGCCAGTCCTCGTCGGTGCCGGGCACGACGAAGAACTCCATCTCCATCTGCTCGAACTCCCGCGTCCGGAAGATGAAGTTGCCCGGCGTGATCTCGTTGCGGAAGCTCTTGCCGATCTGGGCGATGCCGAACGGTGGCTTCTTGCGCGAGGACGTCACCACGTTGGTGAAGTTCAAGAAGATGCCCTGGGCGGTCTCGGGGCGCAGGTAGTGCAGGCCGGACTCGTCCTCGGTCACCCCGAGGTAGGTCTTCAGAAGGCCGGAGAACTGCCGGGGCTCGGTCCAGGCGCCGCGGGTGCCGCAGTTCGGGCAGGCCAGCGTGGCGAGGTCGACGGAGTCCGGGTCCTCGATGCCCTTCTTCTCGGCGTAGGCCTCCTGCAGGTGGTCCGCGCGGAACCGCTTGTGGCAGGACTGGCACTCGGTGAGCGGGTCGCTGAACGTCGCGACGTGGCCCGAGGCCTCCCAGGTCTGGCGGGGCAGGATCACCGAGGAGTCCAGGCCGACGACGTCCTCGCGCGACTGCACCATCGAGCGCCACCACTGGCGCTTGATGTTCTCCTTCAGCTCGACGCCGAGAGGGCCGTAGTCCCAGGCCGACTTCGTGCCGCCGTAGATCTCACCGCACGGGTAGACGAACCCCCGGCGCTTGGCGAGGGAGACGACGCTGTCAACGGTCGAGGGGGCCTTGTTTGCCACGGGATCAGGCTTTCTGGTCGAGTGCGCCGGCTGGCTGACGGCGAAGCGTCCAGACTATCGGCACCCGTCAACGCAGTTCGCGGGGCACCTGCTCGTTCAGCTCCGCGCCCGGCTGGTCGCAGGCGTAGGCCGACGGCTCGTCGACCGCCCGGGACAGCAGGGGTACGGCGGTCATCTTCACCTCGAACGCCGACAGGGCCCGGCGGTAGCTCCCCACGTTGACCCAGGTCGTGGTCAGCAGCCACAGCTCCGGCTCGTCCACGTTGCGACCGATCCGCCCGTCGACGTACCCGGGTCGCGCGGCCAGCGCGGCCAGCGCGGCGTGCACGTCGACCCGGAACGACGCGACCTCGGCCTCGTCGACGCGGAACCTGTTCACCACCACCAGCTCGTGCACGCCGCGACCCTATGCCTCCGCCCCGGCACCGGCTTGACAATGGTTGTCATTAGTATTGAGAATCATTCTCATGAAGCGGCCGTCCCTCCCCCACTCCCTGGTGCTCGCCGGGGTGCTGGCCCTGACCGCGCCGCTGCTGGCCGGGTGCGGGGCCGGGGGTGCCGACGCCGGCCCGGGGACCACGGTCGTGACGTCGTTCTACCCGCTGCAGTACGTCGCGCAGCGGGTGGTGGGCGACCGGGCCGACGTCGTCAACCTGACCCAGCCCGGCAAGGAGCCGCACGACCTCGAGCTGGACTTCCGGCAGACCGCCGCGGTCGCGGACGCCGACGTGCTGCTCTACGAGCGGGGGTTCCAGGCCGCGGTGGACGACGCCGTCGACCAGAGCCACCCGGCCCACGTCGTGGACGCCGCGCAGGCCGCGCACCTGTCCGGCGACGACCCGCACTTCTGGCTCGACCCGACCAAGCTCTCGCAGGTGGCCGCAGCGGTCGAGGAGCAGCTCGCCGCCGCCGACCCGGCCCACCGCGCGGCGTACTCCCGCAACCTCGCCGGCCTGCAGTCCGACCTCGCCACCCTGGACCGGGACTTCCGGACCGGACTGGCGCACTGCGCGACCTCGACGATCGTGGTCAGCCACGACGCGTTCGGCTACCTCGGTCGGCGCTACGGCCTCCAGGTGGTCGGCATCAACGGCCTCTCCCCCGACGCCGAGCCCTCGCCCGCGCACATCCGCGAGCTGCAGGACCTGATCCGGTCCGACAAGATCACCACGGTCTTCTCCGAGCGGCTCGGCAGCCCGAAGTTCGCCGACAGCCTGGCGAGCGACCTCGGCATCCGCGCCGCGGTGCTCGACCCGCTCGAGGGCCTGAGCGACGCGACCGCGGACCAGGACTACCTGTCCCTCATGCGGTCGAACCTGGCCGCACTCCAGAAGGCGAACACCTGCTCATGAGCACTCCCGCCGTGACCGTCACCGACGGCGCCGTCGAGCTCGGCGGCCGTCCCGTCCTGCGCGGCATCGACATCTCGGTCGGCACCGGCGAGGTACTGGCCGTGCTCGGTGCCAACGGGTCGGGCAAGTCCACGCTGGTCCGCACGATGATGGGGTTGGTGCCGACCTGCCGCGGCGAGGTCCGGCTGTTCGGCACCCCGCTCGCCGACTTCGAGGACTGGCAGCGGGTCGGGTTCGTGCCGCAGCGGACCAGCGCCGCCTCCGGGGTGCCCGCCTCGGTGCGCGAGGTCGTCGCCTCCGGCCGGCTGTCGCGCCGCCGGCCGTTCGTCCCGCAGCGCCGTGCCGACCGCGAGGCCGTCGAGGGTGCGATCGGGGCCGTCGGGCTGGCCGGCAAGGCCCGGGACGGCGTCTCCACGCTCTCCGGCGGGCAGCAGCAGCGGGTGCTCATCGCCCGCGCCCTGGCCGGCGTGCCCGACCTGCTCGTCCTCGACGAGCCCACCGCCGGAGTGGACGTGCAGAGCCAGCAGACCTTCGCCGACGCGCTGCGCACGCTGGTGGTCCGCGGCGCGACGATCGTGCTGGTCGCCCACGAGCTCGGCCCGCTCGGCGACCTCGTCGACCGTGCGCTGGTGATGCGCGACGGCCGGGTGGCGTACGACGGGCCGCCGATCGCCGCGTTCACCGACGCCGACACCACCCACGACCACCACCACGCCGACCTGGACCGCGCCCCCGGCGACCACGCGCCGACCGTGGCCTCACCGCTGGACCGGCAGGGAGGACGCCGATGAACCTGCTCAGCTACGACTTCATGGTCCGCGCGCTGCTCGGCGCCCTGTTCACCGGGCTCGCGGCCCCCGCCGTCGGCACCTACCTCGTGCAGCGTCGTCTCGCGCTGATGGGCGACGGCATCGGCCACATCGCCGTCACCGGCGTGGCGCTCGGCCTGCTCACCGGCACCTCCCCCACGATCACCGCGGTGGTGGTCGCGGTGATCGGCGCGGTCGTGATCGAGGTGATCCGGGAGAGCGGCCGCACCAGCGGTGACGTGGCCCTCGCGCTGCTGTTCTACGGTGGCATCGCGGGCGGCGTGCTGATCACCGGCATCGCCGGCCAGAGCGCGGCGACCCTGAACAGCTACCTGTTCGGGTCGATCACCACGATCTCCGCCTCCGACGTCTGGGTGACGCTCGTGCTCGCCGCCGTCGTGGTCGCGATCGCGGTCGGCCTCTCGCCCCAGCTGTTCGCGGTCTCCCAGGACGAGGAGTTCGCCAAGGTCGCCGGGCTCAACGTCCGGGTCTACAACCTGCTGGTCTCGGTGATGGCCGCGGTGACGGTCACGGTCGCGATGCGCACGGTCGGCCTGCTCCTGGTCAGCGCCCTGATGGTGGTGCCGGTCGCGACCTCCCAGCAGCTCACCCGGACGTTCCGCACCACGCTGTTCGCGGCGATGGGCCTCGGCATGCTGGCCTCGGTCGGCGGTGTCACCGTCTCGGCCTACGTCGACGCCGCTCCCGGCGCGACGATCGTCCTGCTCGCCCTGGCCGGGTTCGTGGCGGCGTACCCCGTCGGGGTCTGGCTGCGCCGACGCCAGCGCCTCGCCCGGCCGTTCGTCGAGCCCGGGGACGAGCCGTCCTTCGGCGGGCTCGGCCCGGAGCACACCGCCGTGCCCGAGGACCACTCGCACGCGCACGGCGAGGCGTGCGGGCACACCGCCGTCCCGCACGGCGACCACGTCGACTACGTCCACGACGGGCACCGGCACGCCGTCCACGGAGGCCACTATGACGAGCACTGAGCCCACGCTGCCGCAGGGCGCGCGTCCCACCCGGCAGCGCCGTGCGGTCGCCTCCGCGCTGCAGAGCTTCGAGGACTTCCGCAGCGCGCAGGACATCCACGAGCTGCTGCGCCGCAGCGGGGAGAACGTCGGGCTGTCCACCGTCTACCGGACGCTGCAGGCCCTGGCCGACGGCGGCGAGGTGGACATGCTGCGCACCGAGGACGGCGAGGCGGTCTACCGGCGCTGCTCGGCGACCCACCACCACCACCTGGTCTGCCGGGCCTGCGGCCGGACCGTCGAGGTCGAGGGCCCGACCGTCGAGCGGTGGGCGGACGGGGTCGCCGGCCAGCACGGGTTCGTCGACGTCAGCCACACGCTGGAGATCTTCGGGACCTGCCCCGACTGCTGAGCCGTCGCGCCGCCGGCTCAGGCGTTCGGCTCGGCCCCGCCGTACCTGCGGTCGCGGGCGGCGTAGATCTCGATCGCGTTCCACAGCGCCAGCCGGTCCACGTCCGGCCACAGGACGTCGGTGAAGACCATCTCGGAGTACGCCGCCTGCCAGAGCATGAAGTTCGAGAGCCGCTGCTCGCCCGAGGTGCGCCAGACCAGGTCGGCGTCCGCCAGCTCGGGGACGTACAGGTGCTTGGCGAAGGTCTTCTCGTCGACCTTCTCGGGGTTCAGCCGGCCCGCCGCGACCTCCCGGGCGATCGACCGGGCCGCGTCGGCCAGCTCGGAGCGGCCGCCGTAGTTGACGCACATCGTCAGCGTCAGCACGTCGTTGTCGCGGGTCAGCTCCTCGGCCACCTGGAGCTCCTTGACGACCGAGCGCCACAACCGGGGAGCCCGGCCGGCCCAGCGGACCCGGACGCCGAGCTCGTGCATCTCGTCGCGCCGGCGGCGGATCACGTCGCGGTTGAAGCCCATCAGGAACCGCACCTCGTCCGGCGAGCGGCTCCAGTTCTCGGTGGAGAAGGCGTAGGCCGAGACCGCCTTCACGCCGATCTCGATGGCGCCCTCGACGACGTCGAACAGCGAGGCCTCGCCCCGCTCGTGGCCGGCCGTGCGGGGCAGGCCGCGCTGCTTGGCCCAGCGGCCGTTGCCGTCCATGACGATCGCGACGTGCCGCGGGACGAGCGCCGCCGGGATCTGGGGCGGTTGCGCACCCGAGGGGTGGGGTGTGGGTCGACGTACCTCGCGTCGCGGCGTTCTGCGCGCCATCTCGCCTCCTCCGGAACCTGTGCGTCTCGGGGCTCGTTGTAGCAGGCACAGAGCTGAGCGACCCCTAGACTCATCCAACACGACCGGAGACGGCGCCCGGAGGGCAGGCGACATGGATACGGCCAACAAGCAGATCGAGCAGCAGATCACGGTGCTCCTGCGCCGCGTGCAACGGATCCACCTGTCCACCACCTCCGGCGACGTGAACCTCGAGCGGTCCGCCTACGGGATCATGTGCAAGCTGGCCGACGAGGGCCCCCAGCGCCTCGGCGCGCTCGCCGTGGCGTTCGGCCTGGACCCCTCCACGATCACCCGGCAGGTGCAGGCGCTCGAGGAGATCGGGCTCGCCGACCGCAAGACCGACCCCTCGGACCGCAGAGCGTCGATCCTCGACCTGACGGCCACCGGTCGCCAGGTCCTCGACGAGACCCGGGCCCGGCGCCGCAGCCGCCTCCAGTCGGCGCTGTCGGACTGGCCCGAGGCGGACCTCACCGACTTCGGCCGGCTGCTCAAGGAGTTCAACGCCTCCCTGGACCGCCTCCTCGAGGAGTCCACCCCTCCCCGCTGACCGGAGCCAGCCCGACCCGGGCCCTGGCCCACCTCCACCCGGGCCTCGTGCACGGCCCCGCCTGCGCGCCACCGCTTCGGGTCCGGGGGACAATGGCCGCGTGGGTCTTTACCGTGACGAGGCGATCGTGCTGCGCACCCAGAAGCTGGGTGAGGCGGACCGCATCATCACGCTCCTGACCCGCAGCTCGGGCCGCGTCCGTGCGGTCGCCAAGGGCGTACGACGGACCACCTCCCGCTTCGGGTCCCGGCTCGAGCCGTTCACCCACGTCGACCTGCAGCTCGCCGAGGGCCGGTCGCTCGACGTCGTCACCCAGGCGGTGACGCTGGACCCGTTCGCGGGGCGCCTCGGGTCGAGCTACGAGCAGTACACCGCCGGCACGGTGATGCTGGAGACCGCCGAGCGGCTGGTCATCGAGGACAAGGAGCCGGCCCTCCAGCAGTTCCTGCTGCTCGTCGGGGCGCTGCGTGCGATGTGCGACACCGGCCGCCCGCCCCACCAGGTGCTCGACTCGTTCCTGCTGCGGTCGCTGTCGGTCGCGGGGTACGCCCCGACCTTCGAGGCCTGCGCCCGGTGCGGCCTGATGGGGCCGCACCGCTCCTTCAGCCCGGCGGCCGGCGGGATGCTCTGCTCGACGTGCCGGGTGCCCGGTGCGATGAACCCGGCGCCGGAGACCGTCGTGCTCCTCGGCGCGTTGCTGGCCGGGGACTGGGGGGCCGTCGAGGCGAGCGAGGCGCGGCACCGCAAGGAGGCGACCGGGATGGTCGCGGCCTACCTGCAGTGGCACCTCGAGCGCGGGCTCAAGTCGCTGGCCCACGTCGACCGCTGACTGGCCGGTGACCGGGCCCGGGTCGAGGTGAACCGACCCCCGGGTCGACCGGGGCTAACCCCCGGCTCGGCGGGAGTCCCGGTCCGGCTCGGCGTCCTCGACGGCCCAGCACCGGCTGACGAAGGCGACGGCCTCGGCGTCGAGGCGGGCCGGGCTGACCCGCCACTCGGCGTAGGAGCGGGCCTCGACGAACCGGGCGTTCGGCATCTCGTCGGCCAGCATCGCGGCGTCCGCGGCCGGGTGGATCGGGTCGCGGGGGTGGCCGACGACCAGCGCGGGAGCCTGGATCAGCCGGCGGCGCCGGCTCGACGGCGCGATCCGGCCGAAGAAGATGCCGTGGATGGTGGCCGCCATCGGGGCGGGCTGCTGGTCCAGGGTGTCCAGCGCGACCCCCGCCCAGAACGGGAGGACACCGCGCGGCACCAGCCGGGAGAGCCGACGGGTCAGGGACACCGAGACCGGGACGAACCGGGCCAGGAACATCAGCGGCCCGAAGGCGATCAGTCCGGCCTCGAGGGCGTTGTCGAGCACCGGCATCTCCAGCAGCAGCCCGCGGACCCGGTCGGGTGCGACGTCGGCGACCTCGAGCGAGACGTTCGAGCCCAGCGACGTACCCCCGATCACCGCCTCCTCGGCGCCGAGGTGGTCCAGCAGCGCGAGGACCTGCTCGCCGAACGCCGTCATGGAGTACTCCTTGGGGTCCAGCGGCCGGTCGGAGCGGCCGTGCCCCAGCAGGTCGAGGGTCACCACGTGGAAGCCGGCACCCGCGATCGTCCGGGCCAGCGGCTGGTGCATCCGGCGCGGCATCAGCTGGCCGTGGACCAGCACCACCCAGCGGTCGCCGTGGCCGTACTCCGTGTACTCCAGGCGGGCGCCGTCGATGAAGAACTGGTCGATGCGCTCCGACACGAGAGTGGTCACACGATTCCTTCCGCCGAGGTGCCGCCGACGATAGCCGCCGGACGTGGTTGGGTGGGCCCATGTCCGGTTCGCGTCGCATCCTCAAGCACGTCGTGGTCATGGGCGTGTCCGCGACCGGGAAGACCACGGTGGCCGAGGAGCTGGCCGAGGAGCTCGGCTGCGAGTTCATCGAGGGCGACGCCCTGCACCCGGCCTCGAACATCGCCAAGATGTCCGAGGGCGTCCCGCTCACCGACGAGGACCGCTGGCCCTGGCTGCAGGCGATCGCGGACCTGGTCGCGGCCAAGGCCGCCCAGGGTACGTCGACCGTCGTCACCTGCTCGGCGCTGAAGCGGAGCTACCGCGACGTGCTGCGCGGCGCGGCGCCGACCTTCTTCGTGCACCTTGAGGCGCCGTTCTCGGTGCTCGAGCAGCGGATGCAGCTGCGCACCAAGCACTTCATGCCCACCGGCCTGCTGAAGTCGCAGTTCGACACCCTCGAGCCGCTCGACGACGACGAGTCCGGTGCCGTCATCGACGTGACGCCCCCGATCGACGAGGTCGTCGAGGAGTCCGTCAACGCGGTGCGGGTGCACTACACCGAGTGACGCCGGCCGGCTCACGCGTCCTCGACGGGCCGGCCCCACGTCACGGCGGCGCTGACCGGCTCCGGCAGCCCGTCGACCACGGCCCGGTCCGGTCGGCACCCCAGGGCGTCGTTGACCGTGGAGAACGCCAGCCGCAGCGCGACGAACGCGGTCACCGCGAGGATCCGCGCGTCGTCGAACCCGGCGTCCCGCAGCACCTGCACGTCCTCGGCGGTCGTGGCGTTCGGGTCCCGCGCGACCCGCCGCGCCCAGCCGGCCAGCGCACGCTCGGACGCGTCGATGCCGGCGCACGTGGCTCCCCGGGCGGCGGCCAGCTCGAGGGCGAGTCCGGCCCCGCAGGCGACGTCGAGCACCGAGTCGCCGTCCCCGACGCCGAGACGCTGGTGCAGCGCGACGTACTCCCGGACGTTGGCCGGCTCGGAGAGCGTCGCGAAGTCCACGGCGCGGCGGCCCCAGCCCTCGTCGACCCCGCGCCACTGCTGCTGGTCGTCCCCGGTGCCCGCCATCGCCACCTCCTGGTCGGAGGGTAGGACCAGGAGGCGTCCGGGTCGATAGCCCGTCGGTCAGCGCTTCACGACGACCGTGCCGCGCATGCCCATGTTGTCGTGCAGGGCGCACACGTAGTGGAAGGTGCCGACCTTGGTGAACCGGACCGTGAAGGAGCCGTGCGGCCCGATGATCCCGGAGTTCAGCTGCCCACCGGAGTAGCGCCCCGGGGTCCCGGACGGCGAGAACAGCCCGGGCGGCGGCGGCTCGCGCCCGAAGGTGACCGTGTGCGGGGCGCCCTCGCCCGGGTTGCGGAACACCACCCGCTCGCCGCGGTGCACCACGGCGGTGCGGCGCACGAACCGCATGACCGCGACGGCGCCGTTGTCGTCGCCCATGAAGACCCGGTGGGCGGTGCTGCGGCGCACCAGGTCGTGGCGCAGGTGCTTGCCCATCGCGGCCATCCCGGCGCGGGCGATGCGGGCCTGGTCGTTGTAGTCCGCCTGGGTGTAGGGGTACGCCGTCCCGGCGGGCTGCACGTGCACCACGCCGACCATCATCTTCCCGTGCACGAGGCAGTAGTAGGTGAACGTGCCGGCCGCGGGGAACGTCAGGCTGTAGCTCTGGACGTGCGGCACCGGCGGCAGCGGACCCGCGTCGCCCTTGGTGGGCACCGTGGTCATCAGCCCGGAGTTGAACCCGGTCTTGGGGTCGTAGACCGAGCCGCCCTGGCGGGTCAGCTGGGTCATGTCTGCGGGGTTGAAGTCCGGCAGCGTCGCCTGCGGCCCTCCGCCCGGGAAGAACGTGACCGTGTGGATCTCGGTCGAGCGGGCCACCCACCGCACGGTGTCACCGGCGTCGATCGTCACGTCACCGGGCAGGAAACGCATGCCCTGGAAGGCTTCGTCGGAGGCCTGCGAACCGACCTGCACGGTCCAGCCGACGGGAGCCGCCGCAGCAGCCTGGGCCGGGCCGAGGGCGGTGAGAGGACCGACCACCGCGGCCACGAGGGCGAGGACGGCGACGAGCACACGTGCGGACGTGAGGCGCATGACGGCTGCTCCAGACCGGTCCCGGGCGGGACCCAGGTCCCCAGACCTACCCCCGCCGGGCGGCCTGCGGCCATAGCCCTGCGGGGCCGGTCTAGTGACCCGGACGGACGGGTCAGCGGAAGGCGCGGATCCCGGTGATGGCGGCGCCCATGCTCAGCATGTGCATCTCCTCGGTGCCCTCGTAGGTCATCACCGTCTCGAGGTTGTTCATGTGCCGCATGATCGAGTGGTCCAGGGTGATGCCGGCGCCGCCGAGCATCGTCCGCGCGCTGCGCGACACGTCGAGCGCCGCACGCACGTTGCCGAGCTTGCCGTAGGACACCTGCGCCGGGTCGAGCGTGCCGGCGTCCTTGAGGCGGCCGATGTGGATCGCGGCGAGCGAGGCGTTGTTGATCGCGATCACCATCTCGGCCAGCTTCTTCTGCGACAGCTGGAAGGACGCCAGAGGCTTGCCGAACTGCGAGCGCTCCAGCGAGTAGGCAAGCGCCTCCTCGTAGCAGGCGCGGGCGGCGCCGACCGCGCCCCAGAGGATGCCGTACCGCGCCTCGTTGAGGCAGCTCAGCGGGCCCTTCAGGCCGCGGACGTCGGGGAACACCGCGTCACCGGGGAGCCGCAGGTCGTCGAAGGACAGCTCGGCGGTGACCGACGCGCGCAGCGAGAGCTTGCGCTGGATCTTCGTGGCGGTGAAGCCCGGCGTGTCCGTGGGGACCACGAACCCGCGGATGGCCGGTCCCGGCCCTGCCGAGGGCTCGTCGGTCTGTGCCCAGACCACCGCGACGCCGGCGAGCGTGCCGTTGGTGATCCACATCTTGCCGCCGTTCAGCACCCAGTCGTCGCCGTCACGCTTGGCCCGGGTGCGCATCGACGCCGGGTCGCTGCCGGCGTCCGGCTCGGTCAGCCCGAAGCAGCCGAGCACCTCTCCGGTCGCCATCCGCGGGAGCCACTCCTCGCGGTGCGCCTCGGTGCCCCAACGGTGGATCGCGTACATCGCCAGCGAGCCCTGCACCGACACGAAGCTGCGCAGCCCCGAGTCGACGGCCTCCAGCTCGCGGCAGGCGATGCCGTACGCCGTCGCGGACATCCCCGCGCAGCCGTAGCCCTCGAGGTGCATGCCGAGCAGCCCGAGCGCGCCGAGCTTGGGCCCGAGGTCGTCGGGCAGCGTGCCCGCGTCGTACCAGTCGGCGACGTGCGGGGCGAGCTCGGCGGCCGCGAAGGCGCGCACCGTGTCGCGGACGTCGCGCTCCTCGGTGCTCAGCAGTCCGTCCACGGCGAGGAAGTCATGGGGGTCGATGGCCATGCGGCCAGCGTACGGCGACCCCGGGAGGCTCCCTCGCCGTGGGCGGCTCAGGCCCGGTTGACCGCCGAGATGACGGCCTTCAGCGACGCGGTCACGATGTTCGGGTCGACGCCGACGCCCCACAGGATCTGGTCGCCGACCGCGCACTCGACGTACGCCGCGGCGAGCGCGTCACCGCCCGAGGACAGCGCGTGCTCGTGGTAGTCGAGGACCCGGATGTCGTTGCGGTTCTCGAACAGCACGCTGCCCTTGGACACCTCGTCGTCCGCCAGGTCGCCGATGGCGCTGACGAACGCCGCGATCGGGCCGTTGCCGGACCCGCTCAGCGACCGCATCTCGCCGTCGACGTACACGTTCACGTCGAGGGCGTCCTTCTCCCCCGCCGCGCTCGAGGTGTGCACGGAGTCGAGCTTGAGCGGGGTCTCGCGGTCGAGGTACTCCGCCCGGAACGCCGACCAGATGTCGGTCGGCGACATCTCGCCGCCCTCGTCGTCGGTGTGCCGCTGCACGGAGCGGCTGAACTCGATCTGCAGCCGGCGGGGCAGGTCCAGCTTGTGCTCGGACTTGAGGATGTAGGCGACGCCGCCCTTGCCGGACTGGCTGTTCACCCGGATCACGGCCTCGTAGGTGCGGCCCACGTCGTGCGGGTCGATCGGGAGGTACGGCGCCTCCCACGGCAGCTCGGCGACGGGACGACCCGCCTCGGCGGAGATCTCGTCGAGCGCCTCCAGGCCCTTCTTGATCGCGTCCTGGTGGGACCCGCTGAACGCCGTGTAGACCAGGTCGCCGGCGTAGGGGTGCCGCGGGTGGACCGGCAGCTGCGTGCAGTACTCCACCGTGCGCCGGATCTCGTCGATGTCGGAGAAGTCGATCTGCGGGTCGACGCCCTGGCTGAACAGGTTCATGCCCAGCGTCACCAGGTCCACGTTGCCGGTGCGCTCGCCGTGCCCGAACAGGCAGCCCTCGACGCGGTCGGCGCCGGCCATCATCGCCAGCTCGGTCGCCGCGACCGCCGTACCCCGGTCGTTGTGGGGGTGCAGCGAGATCGTGGTGTTCTCGCGCCGGGTCAGCTGGCGGGAGAACCACTCGATCTGGTCGGCGTAGACGTTGGGCGTGGCCATCTCGACGGTCGCCGGGAGGTTCAGGATGATCTCCCGGCCGTCCTCCGGCTGCCACACGTCGGAGACCGCCTCGCACACGTCCACCGAGAAGGGCAGCTCGGTGCCGGTGAAGATCTCCGGGGAGTACTCGTAGCCGATGACGGTCTTGTCGAGGTAGGACTCGGCGAACTTCATCACCATCTCGGTGCCGCGCACGGCGATCGAGCGGATCTCGTCCTTGCCCGCGTGGAACACCACGCGCCGGAACAGCGGCGCGAGGGCGTTGTACAGGTGGATGTTCGCCCGGGGTACGCCGACCAGCGACTGGACGCTGCGCTCGATGAGGTCCTCACGAGCCTGCGTCAGCACGGAGATCGTCACGTCCTCGGGCACCCGGTCGCCCTCGACCAGCTGGCGCACGAAGTTGAAGTCGGTCTCGCTGGCCGACGGGAAACCGACCTCGATCTCCTTGTAGCCCATCCGGACCAGGAGGTCGAACATCGCCATCTTGCGGGTCGGCGACATCGGGTCGATCAGCGCCTGGTTCCCGTCGCGGAGGTCGGTCGACAGCCAGCGCGGAGCCTGGGTGATGGTCGCGCTCGGCCAGGTGCGGTCCGGCAGGTCGACCGGCGGGAAGGCGCGGTACCGGTGGAACGGCATCGGGCTGGTCTTCTGCTCGTGGGTGTCGCGGTGGAGCGTCATGGCATCTCTCGCTGTTCGTCGTGGGGATCGTGTTCCCGGCGCACCACAGAACCCCGCAGCGAGGAGGTCCGGGTCAGTGAACCTCGCTGCGGCAGCGAAGGAGGAGGCCGCTGGGCCTCGTGACGGGCTGCATGACCCGACCACCATAGCCCCGCCCGCAGGGAGCCGGGACCCCGCGCCCGAGAAGTGGACGCGCCGGACCCGGGGCCGAGCTCGACCCGGCCCTCGGACAAGGCCGACCCGGGCCTTACGCAAGGCCGACCCGGGCCCTACGTCACACCGACCCGGGCCTCACGTCACACCGACCCGGGCCTCACGTCACACCGACCCGGGTCTCCGGTCATCTCGACCCGGCCCGTGTGTCATGTCGACCCGGGTCTCCGGTCATGACGACCCGGGACTCGCGCCAGCCCTGTGCCGGCTTCCTGCTCTGCTGAGGGTGGCTGGATCCCTGTCGTGGGCGTCGTCCACAGATCTCGTTCGGCCATCGATCCTGTCGGCGGGCCCGTCTAGAATCGAACACATGATCGAAGACCGTTCGACATTGAAGCCCGAGCAGGGAAGCCCGGTTCCCGGGCTGCTGGAGGCTGCTGTGCCCGACTCCCGGGTGCTGTCCGGCTGGGTGCAGGCGCTGGGCTCGCTGGGTGCCGACAACCAGCTGGACGGCACCGACGACGCCGACGACGGCACCCACGATGGCGGCGGTGGCATGGGCGCCGGGGGTGTCGTCTCGGATGCGGAGCGGGTCGAGCAGCTGGTGGTGCTGGAGCGGTTGAAGGCGGCTGCGGCGGCGGCGCAGGCGCGGGTCACGGTCGGGTTCGAGGCCTCCCAGCGGGCCGCCCAGCGGGCCGCCGGGGTGCCGGAGCGGCGGGTCGGCGCGGGGGTCGCGGCGCAGGTCGGGCTGGCCCGCCGCGACAGCCCGGTCAAGGGCGCCCGGCACCTGGGGCTGGCCCGGTCCCTGGTCGGCGAGCTGCCGCACACCCTGGCCGCCCTGGCGGCCGGGCAGACCTCGGAGTGGCGGGCCACCCTGATCGCCCGGGAGACCGCCTGCCTGTCCGGTGCGGACCGGGTCCGGGTGGACGCCGAGCTGGCCGCCCGACCCGGCGGGATCGGGGCGCTGGGAGACCGCGAGGCGGCCGCGGAGGCCCGCCGGATCGGCTACCGGCTCGACCCGCACGCGCTCACCGACCGGGCCGCCCGCGCGCACCACGAGCGCCGGGTCACCCTGCGCCCGGCGCCGGACACGATGGCCTGCCTGTCCGGGCTGCTGCCCGCGGTCCAGGGCGTCGCGCTCTACGCCGCGCTGACCCGGCACGCCGACACCCTGCGCTCGGGCGGGGACGCCCGCAGCCGCGGGCAGATCATGGCCGACACCCTGGTCGAACGGGTCACCGGCCAGACCACCGCCGCCGCGGTCCCGGTCGAGATCGCCCTGGTGATGACCGACACCACCCTGCTCGGCACCCACCGGACCCCTGCGGACGACCCGCACGATCCGGTGGAGGCGGTGGAGGCGGTGGACGTGCCGGTGCAGCTCGCGGGCTACGGACCGCTGCCCGCCCCCTGGGTCCGGGACTGGCTGCGCACCACCGGCACCGGCACCGGCACCGGCACCGGCACCGTTACCGGCACCGAGGCCCAGGTCTGGGTACGCCGCCTCTACACCAGCCCGGAGACCGGGCAGCTGGTCGCGATGGACTCCCGGCGCCGCCGGTTCACCGGACTCCTGCGCCGGTTCCTGGTGCTGCGCGACCAGCACTGCCGCACCCCCTGGTGCAACGCCCCGATCCGACACCTGGACCACCCCCACCCGGCCCGCACCGGCGGACCCACCACCGCCGGCAACGCCCAGGGGCTCTGCGCGGCCTGCAACTACGCCAAGGAAGCCCCCGGCTGGACCACCCACACCACCAACCCCCACACCAACCCCCACACCAGCCCCCACGCCAGCACCAGGACCGGGACCGGTCCGGCAGTGGAGACCACCACCCCCACCGGACACCAGCACCACACCCGACCACCCCTGCCCCCCCGGACCCACCCGACCACCCCGCACCACCCGACACCGACAACCCAGCCACGCCGAGCTCTCCTTCCGCCACGACCTCCACGTCGTCCTCGCCCGCTGACGGCCCGCCCGGCCACCCCACGACGGAATACCTGGGCCCGGAGGCGCCTTGGGACCAGGTCGGACCTGACCCGACGCACCGACCCAGACGAGGAGCACACGTGAGCAGCAAGATCTGGTTCATCACCGGCACGTCCCGCGGCTTCGGCCGTGAGTGGACCGCCGCCGCTCTGGAGCGTGGCGACAAGGTCGCCGCGACCGCCCGCAACACCGACAGCCTCGACGACCTCGTGCAGAAGTACGGCGACGCCCTGCTGCCGATCACGCTCGACGTGACCGACCGCGACGCCGACTTCGCCGCCGTCAAGCAGGCCCACGACCACTTCGGCCGTCTCGACGTGGTGGTCAACAACGCCGGCTACGGGCACTTCGGCCTGGTCGAGGAGCTCAGCGAGTCCGACGCCCGCAACCAGCTGGAGACCAACCTGTTCGGCGCCCTGTGGGTGACGCAGGCGGCCCTGCCGTACCTCCGCGAGCAGGGCAGCGGCCACATCATCCAGGTGTCCTCGATCGGCGGCATCTCGGCGTTCCCGCTCGTCGGCATCTACCACGCCTCCAAGTGGGCGCTCGAGGGCCTGAGCCAGTCGCTGGCCCAGGAGGTCGCCGACTTCGGCATCAAGGTGACGCTGGTCGAGCCCGGTGGCTTCTCCACGGACTGGAGCGGGGACTCCGCCAAGCGCTCCGAGCAGCTCGCGGCCTACGACGACGTGCGCGCCCGGATCATGGAGCAGCGCGCCTCCCGCAACGCCGAGCCCGGCGACCCGGCCGCGAGCGCCGAGGCGATCCTGCAGATCGTGGACGCCGAGGAGCCGCCGCTGCGGGTCTTCTTCGGGGCCGGCCCGCTCGGCATCGCGACGGCGGACTACGAGTCCCGCCTGAAGACCTGGAACGACTGGCAGCACGTGGCGCTCGTCGCCCAGGGCTCCCCGCGGCAGGGCTGACCTCAGCGCGCTGGGGCCGTCGCGTCGAGCCGGTAGACGACGTGCGGCCTCAGTGGGTGCCCGCGCGGGACCCGGGGATGCTCGAAGAACCCGTGCTCGCGCATCCCGAGGCGTTGCATCACCGCCTGCGACGGCGTGTTCGTGACGGCGGTCATCGACCACACCCGCGGCAGACGCAGCGGGCCGAGGCCGGCGTCGACGGCTGCGCGACCGGCCTCGGTGGCGTAGCCCTGGTGCCAGGCGTGCCGCGCCAGCCGCCAGCCGACCTCCTGGTCCCCCTCCCCCGGCACCCCCTCGGGCATCGGGTTCAGCCCGGTGAACCCCAGGAAGGCGCCGTCGTCGAGCCGCTCGAGCGCCCAGAGGCCGAACCCGTTCTGCTCGAACAGGTCCTCGAAGCGGTCCACGGCCGTGTCGCTCGCGACCCGGTCCAGCGGCGAGGGGAAGTAGCGCATCACCTCCGGGTCGGCGTTCAGTGCCGCGAACGGCGCGCGGTCCCAGTGCCGCCAGCGGCGCATCAGCAGCCGGTCGGTGCGGATCTCGTAGACGTTGGGCACGGGCCGACCCTAGGCCAGTCCCGGTGGCCCTGGCTGGAAGGATGACGGCCATGACGGCTCGACGCCCCACCCGGCAGGCCCTGGCCGTCGTGCTGCTCGTCCTCGCCTGGGGCTCGACGTTCGCCGCGGTGAAGGTCGGCCTCGACAGCGCACCACCGATCCTGTTCGGCGGTCTGCGGTCGATCCTCGGCGGCGCGGTGATGGTGGTCCTCGCCCTGGCGCGCTCCGGGCGGCCCGCGCTGCGCACCACCTGGCCGGCGTACGCCGTGCTCACCCTGCTCAACGTGGTGCTGTTCTTCAGCCTGCAGACGCTGGCGATCCTCGAGCTGCCCTCGGGCCTGGCGGCGGTGCTGATCTACCTCCAGCCGGTGCTGGTCGGCGTGCTGGCCGCGCCGCTGCTCGGGGAGTCCCTCACCGGCCTGAAGATCGCCGGCCTGCTGCTCGGCTTCGCCGGCATCGTGGTGGTCAGCGCGGGCGCCTTCCAGGGGCACACGTCCCTGGTCGGCGTGGGGTACGCCGTGGTCGGCGCGCTGATCTGGGCACTCGGCACGATCGCGTTCAAGCGGTACGCCGACCGGGTGGACGTCTGGTGGTCGGTGGCGATCCCGTTCCTGGTGGGCGGGGTCGTGCTCAGCCTCGGCGGCGCGGCCGTCGAGGGCACACACATCACCTGGTCCGGCGAGTTCGTGGTCGCCTTCCTGTACGCCTCCCTCGTCGGCACCGCGCTGTCCTGGTCCCTGTGGTTCGGCCTCGTCGGCTCGGGCGAGGCGGGCCGTGCGGCGTCGTACATCTTCTTCGTGCCGCTGGTCTCGCTGTCCATCGGCGCGGTGTTCCTGCACGAGACCCTCGGGCTGTCGCTGCTGGCGGGTGCCGCGCTGGTGGTGCTTGGGGTCTACCTCGTCAACCGTCGCCCGGCCGGTGGCGTTGAATAGCCCGATGCACATCGAGCGCGTCGACCCGCTGGACCTCGACCTGGACACCGCCGACGCCCTCGCCGAGGTGTTCACCGCGAGCGAGCGGGCGGACGGCCCGGACCTCCCCGTGAGGACCGGGCCGGACCTGCTCACCGCGCTGCAGCTGGGCTCCGACTCGCGCCCGGTCACCGCGCTGTGGGTCGCCCGCGACGGCGACCGGGTGGTCGCCCAGGCCACCGCCGACCTCCCGTGGCGCGACAACACCGACAGGGCCGACGTGCACGTCCGGGTGCACCCCGACGTGCGCGGGCGCGGCGTCGGCGGCGACCTGTGGCGGACCGCCCTGTCGTTCGTCGACGGCGCCGGCCGCTCCCGGCTCCACTCGGGCGCCTGGGTCGGCAGTCCTGGCGTCGCGGTCCTCGAGCGCTGGGGCCTGACCCGCACCAGCCGCGGCGTGATCCGCCGCCTCGACGTGCACGCCACCCCCCGCTCCACCTGGGACCGCCTGTACGTCGAGGCGCTCGGCCACGCCGGCGACTACGAGCTGCTGCGTCAGGTCGGCCGCACCCCGGCGGACCGGGTCGAGGCGATGGTCGAGCTGCACGCGTCGATGAACGACGCACCGCGCAGCGACGCGGACGACGAGCCCGACCGGTGGGACGCCCAGCGGCTGGGCGACTACGAGGGCGCGATGGCCGGGCGCCGGCAGACGCTCTACCGGGTGATGGCCCGGCACCGCGGCACCGGGGAGTGGGCCGGCCAGTCGATGCTCGCGTTCAACGAGTTCTCCCCGTCCTCGGCGTTCCAGGAGGACACCACCGTCGTCCGAGCCCACCGGGGCCACCGGCTCGGCCTGCTGATGAAGGCGACGATGCTCGCCTGGATCACCGAGGAGCGCCCCGAGCTGGCGACCGTCGACACCTGGAACGACGCCACCAACCACCACATGATCGCGATCAACGAGCGGCTGGGGTCGACCGTGGTGGCCACCCGTCAGGGGTTCCGGGCGGACCGCTGACGGCCGGTACCATCGCTGCACTGCAAAGTCATCGATTCGTGAGGTCGTCGTTCGTGCTCCGCACCGTCTGCACCGCCCTGCTCCTGCTTGCCCTGAGCGGGTGCACCCAGGGGGCGTCCGACGGCGGCGGCAGCAGCAAGGCCGACCGGGCGGCGCCGGCGCTGGGCGCCTGCCGGTCCCTCACCCCCGAGGACATCGCCCAGGCCAGCAACACCTCCCCCCGTCGTCGACTGCGCCGCCAAGCACACCGCCGAGACGTTCACCGTCGGCACCTTCCCCGCCGACCTGGCGAAGCACGACCCGGACGACCCGGCGCTCGGCGCCTACGTCTTCGAGCGCTGCCAGCGCCGCTTCGGCTCGTTCCTGGGCGGTGACGTCAGCCTCGTGCTGCGCTCGACGATGACCTGGGCGTGGTTCCGCCCCAGCAAGGCCGCCTGGGCCGACGGCGCGCACTGGTTCCGCTGCGACGTGGTCGGCGGCGGCGAGCAGTCCAAGTCCTTCGTGTCGCTGCCCAAGACCGCCAAGGGGCTGCTCCTCGGCCGGCCCGACGACCGCTGGCAGGTGTGCGTCGACGGCCCCAGCGTCAGTGGCTCGGTGAAGATCGCGTGCAGCTCCCCGCACACCTGGCGCGCGGTCACCACGATCGCGGTCGGCAAGCCCGCCGACGCCTATCCCGGGGACCGGGTCGCCGAGACCCGCACCCGCGACTTCTGCTCCAAGTCGGTCGGGGCCTGGCTGAACTACCCGGTCGACTACGACTACGGCTACACGTGGTTCCACGAGGCCGAGTGGAAGGCCGGCAACCGCCGCTCGATCTGCTGGGCCAAGACGAAGGAGTGAGCGCCGTGCTCCGCCGGATCACCGCCGCCCTCGCCTGCGCCGCGCTGCTGGCCGGGTGCAGCGGCTCGCCCTCGCCCTCCCCCGCTGCGGACACGTCCCCCGCCGGCTCGACCTCCGCGGCGAGCACGCCGAGCGAGGCGGCCACCCCGGCCACCCCGGCTGCCGTACCCCGGGCCCCGCGGGCGAAGGCGTGCTACCGCCTCACCGCCAGCCAGCTCACCAAGCCCACGAACGCCTCGACGCCGGTGCCCTGCTCCGCGCGGCACACCGCCCAGACGATCTACGTCGGCACCCTGGACACGGTCGTCGACGGCCACTCGGTCGCCGTCGACTCGGCGACGGTGCAGAAGCAGCTGAGCACCACCTGCCCCCGCCGGCTGGCGGCGTACGTCGGGGGGTCGGCGACCGCGCGCAACCTGAGCCGCTTCAACGTGGTCTGGTACAGCCCCACGCTCGAGCAGTCCGACCAGGGCGCGGACTGGTTCCGCTGCGACGTCATCGCGTTCGCCGGGCAGGACCAGCTGGCCTCGTTGCCCGGGCCGGCCCGGCTTCAAGGCGTGCTCGGCTCGGCGGCCGCCCTCGACGAGTTCGGGCTGTGCGGGACGTCGGCGCCCGGCGCGCGGGGCTTCCAGCGGGTGATCTGCGGACGCAGCCACTCCTGGCGGGCCATCGACACGATCGGTCTGCCGGGCGGCGCGAAGTACCCCGGCACGGCGACCGTGCGCAAGGCCGGGGACAGCGACTGCAAGGACCTGGCCCAGGCACGGTCGGACAACTCGCTGAAGTACCGCTACGGCTGGGAGTGGCCGACCCGCGAGCAGTGGGACCGCGGTCAGCGGTTCGGCTACTGCTGGGTCCCCGACTGACGTCCGTTCAGAAGCCGAGCTTGCGCAGCTGCTTCGGGTCGCGCTGCCAGTCCTTGGCGATCTTGACGTGCAGGTCGAGGTAGACGGGCGTGCCGAGCAGCGCCTCGATCTGCCTGCGCGCCTCGGTGCCGACCGCCTTGAGGCGGGAGCCCTGGTGGCCGATGATGATGCCCTTCTGCGAGGACCGCTCCACGTAGAGGTTCGCGTGGATGTCCAGCAGCGGCCGGTCCTCCGAGCGTCCCTCGCGCAGCCCCATCTCCTCGACGAGCACCGCGATGGAGTGCGGCAGCTCGTCGCGCACGCCCTCGAGTGCCGCTTCGCGGATCAGCTCGGCGACGATCGCCTCCTCCGGGGAGTCGCTCAGCTCGCCGTCCGGGTAGAGCGCCGGGCCCTCGGGCAGCTGCGCGACCAGCAGCTCCTCGAGCAGCGCGACCTGGTCGCCGGAGTGCGCCGAGACCGGCACGATCTCCTGCCACACCGTGTTGGTCTCCTCGCCAAGCGCCGCGACGGAGAGCAGGTGCTGGCCGAGCACCTCGGGGGTCACGAGGTCGGTCTTGGTGACGATCGCGAACTTCGTGGTACGACGGACCTTGCCGAGCTCGTTGACGATGAACCGGTCACCGGGCCCGACCTTCTCGTTGGCCGGGAAGCACACCGCGACCACGTCGACCTCGGACCAGGTCGACCTGACCAGGTCGTTGAGCCGCTCGCCGAGCAGCGTGCGCGGCCGGTGCAGGCCGGGGGTGTCGACGAGGATGAGCTGCGCGTCGGGACGGTGCACGATGCCGCGCACGACGGTCCGGGTGGTCTGTGGCCGCGACGACGTGATCACGACCTTGCTGCCGACCAGGGCGTTGGTCAGGGTCGACTTGCCGGCGTTGGGCCGACCGACGAAGGACGCGAAACCGCTGCGGAACTCGGGCACCCGTGGATTGTGTCACCACCGGGCCCGGGCGGGGACCGCGCGCCCGGCTAGGGGGTGGGCGTGGCCGGGACCGTGGAGCCGACGGTGGTCGGGGCCGCCGAGCCGGCGGTGCCCGGGTCGGTCACGACGTCGGCCGCGGGGCTGCCGCCCGAGCCGACCGCGGGGGTGCCGGGCGAGGTGTCCGGCGACGCGCTGACCTGGCCGGCCGGCTGGCTCCCGCCCTGGTCGGTCGGGCCGCCCGGAGCGGTGGTCGTCGTTCGGCCGGTCCCGGGCGTGGTGTCCGGCCCGAACGTCGGGTTCGTCTTCCCGCCCGCCGGGTCCGACCCGGTCGCCGGGGACGTGCCGGACTCCGGGGTCGTCGACGGCTGCGACCCCGAGGACGTGATCGGGCTCGGCGGCTCGGACGCCGGAGCGGACGGCGAGCCGGACGCCGGGTCGGTGGACGCGGCCGGCGTCGGGGCCGGCGTCGGGGCGGGGTCGGCGGAGGGCGGTCCGGTCGTCGCCCCGCTCGGCGTCACCTGCGAGTCGACCGGCGACCCCGTGGGCGAGCCCGTGGGCGAGCCGGTGGGCGAGCCGGTGGGACCGGCGACCGGCTCCGAGGCCTGCGCGGGCGGCGCGGCCGGCGTCATCGTCAGCGCCGACGCCCCGGTGTCCGGCTCGACCGTCGACGGCCCGAAGGGGCCGGTGTCGGGCAGCACCGGGGCGGGGGGTGGCGCGGCGGACGGACGGGCCACCGGGGTCGTGGGCAACGGCTGCCGGAGCAGCCGTCCGTCGGCCCGGTCGGTGGGGCTGCCGGTGGACGGGCTGACCGGGACGGCACCGGACTGCGCGACCGCCGACGGGTCGTTGCCGGGGGTCGCGGCACCGGACGAACGGGCACCCGCACCCCGGGGGGTGGCGTGCTGCGGGGCCGGCGGGTCGCCGAGCGGGCGCGGGAACGTGAACGGCAGGTAGTCCTCGGAGAGGTGGGCGACCACGCGCTGCATCGACGGCGGCAGCTCGTTGGCGTAGGCGGCCGTCCCGGTCAGCGTGACGCCGGCCACCGCAGCGGCGGCGAGCCCGCCGAGCACGGGGGCGAGACGCCGGTGGCTCCGGGCGGGGACCCACCGACCCGACGCGGTACGACGGGCCGGGCGGTGCGCCTTGGCCGGGCGACCGGCCAGCAGCAGCGCCAGCTCGGGACTGGGGGTCGGCGCCTCGACGTCGCCGAGGGCGGCGATCTCCTCCAGGACGGCGACCAGGTCGTCGAGGGGTCCGTCGAACAGCTCGGCGGCGTCGTCGACGAGGTCGTCCACGACCCAGGACGTGCTCATCGGGCCACCTCCTCACGGTCGACGAGGCTGCGCAGGGCGAGCAGGCCGCGGCGCTGGAGCTGCTTCACCGCGCCAGAGGTCTTGCCGAGGATGTCGGCGGTCTGCTCGATGGTGAGGTCACCGAGGACCCGCAGGGTGATCACCGAGCGCTGGTCCTCGTTGAGCCGGCCGAGCAGCTCGCGCAGGTGCTCCCCGTCGACGTCGGCCAGTGCGGCGGACTCGGCCGACGGGACCCGCCGGTCATCGAGCTCCGCGTCGTAGGCGTGCTCCACGGGGTGCCGGGCCCGGCGACGTACGTCGTCGACCAGTCGGGCGTGCGCCACCGAGAACACGAAGGTCCGCAGACCAGTCGTACCGCCCACCAGACCTCCCAATCGACGCATCACGTGCAGGAAGACCTCGTTGGTGAGGCCTTCGGGATCCTCGGCGCCGTGCGCGCGGAGGTAGCCGAGAACCTGGGGCGCCAGGACCGTGTAGACGGTGCCGAGGGCGTCTGAGTCACCGGCGACGGCCGCGGCGACGACCTCGTCGTTCAGCTGGTGCATCGGTACCCCCCGGGGTCCGCCGCGAGGTCGGGAGCCGGACCGGTGGACGGGGGTTCCACCGGACCGGTCCCCAGGGCCATGCGTCGGTGGAGGGTGAGGGGTTGCCTCCGCCGTGCCAGACGTTGACCTGACACAGGACTCATGCACCCTCCCATCCGTGGACGAGTCCTCAGGCACGTAATCGCCGAGGGCCCGGAAAAGGTTACGCAGGGGGTCACGAATCTACGCGCTGGCCGTCCGTCGGGTCCAGAGGTGAGGCGGGTCAGCCCAGCCAGGTCGGGCGCAGCGGGAACCGGGCGTTGCCGTCCCGGTCGGGCTTGACCGCGAGCACCTGGTGCAGCTGGATCTCGTTGCGCTCGAAGGACAGCCGGGAGCCGGCCATGTAGAGGCCCCAGACCTTCGCGGTGCCCTCGCCGACCTCGCGGACGCACTCGTCCCAGTTGGCCTCGAGGTTCTCGCACCAGCCCTTGAGGGTGAGCGCGTAGTGCTCGCGGAGGTTCTCCTCGTGCCGGACCTCGAGACCGAGGTTCTGGATCTCGGTGATGATCCGGCCCGACCCGGTGAGCTCGCCGTCGGGGAACACGTAGCGGTCGATGAACGCGCCGGTGTCGGTGACGGAGTTGTCTGGACGGGTGATGCAGTGGTTCAGCAGCCGTCCGCCCGGAACGAGCTTGTCCTGCATGAACGCGAAGTACGACGGGTAGTTCCGGATCCCGATGTGCTCGGTGAGGCCGATCGAGCTGACCGCGTCGAAGCCGGTGTCGCGGACGTCGCGGTAGTCGCCGAAGCGCACCTCGGCGACCTCGTCGAGCCCGTCGCGCTTGATCGCGTCCTGCGCCCAGGCGGCCTGCTCGCGCGAGAGGGTCACGCCGACCACCTCGGCGCCGTAGTGCTTCGCGGCGTGCCGGACCATGCCGCCCCAGCCCGAGCCGATGTCGAGCAGCCTCATGCCGGGCTGGAGCCCGAGCTTGCGGCACACGAGGTCGTACTTCGCGAACTGGGCGTCCTCGAGGCTGGCGTCCTCGGTCGGGAAGACCGCGCACGTGTAGGTCATCGAGGGACCGAGGACCACCTCGTAGAACCGGTTCGAGACGTCGTAGTGGTGGTGGATCGCCTCGGCGTCACGGCCCTTGGAGTGCCGGAACCCCTCGAGGAGCCGGCGCCACTTGGGCAGCGCCTCCTGGGGCGGCGGCGGCGGGGGCTTGAGGTGGCTCCAGCCCAGGCCGCGGACGATCGCGAACGCCTCGGCGGGGGGCGGGATCTTGAAGCCCGACTCGCGCTGCAGCAGCAGCATCGCCTCGTAGGGGTCGCCCGGGTGGACGCCGTCGAGGGTCAGGTCGCCGGAGACGTAGGCGCGGGCCATGCCCAGGTCGCCGGGAGCGGTGAGCAGGTAGGACAGCCCGCGCTCGTTGTTCAGGTGCAGGTGGATCGGGGAGTCCGCGGGACCCGCGGTGCTGCCGTCGTACGCCGTGAAGCGGAACGGCACGCCGGCCGGCATCAGCCGGGTGATCGCCTCACCGATGGTGATCTGGGCGTCCGTGCGGTTGAGCGTGCTCGTCATCGACGATTCACCGCCTTCTCGTAGAGGCCCGTGAGCCTGTTGTCCGGGTCGGTCTGCTGCTTGACCCTGTCCTGGTTGGCGACGCCGTAGAGCCGGTCGAACGTCTCCCGGTCGTAGTAAGCGTCGGAGTACAGCGACTTATGCCCGCCGAGCCGGGTCACCTCGGCCTCCACGGCGCGGTTGACGTCCCCGTCGGCGGCGCCGGGCGCGATCGGGACGGTCCCCCAGAAGCCCACGTTGACGTAGGTCTCGCCCGGCGCCAGGGGGTACGACGGCCAGTCCCGCGCCGCGCGCAGCGGGCACAGCCAGACCGGCCGCATCCCGACGTGCGCGTCGAACCAGCGCACGAAGTCCGCCGTGCGGCCCACCGGGACCTCGATGTCCTGGATCACCCGCTCGCGCTCGGGCTTGCCGCGCCAGCGGTCGACCCGCGCGGCGACGCCGAAGCGGTTCTCCAGGTGGATGATCCGGCTGTAGACGTCGCTGCGCCGCCACCGTCGCGGCCAGAGCCGGCGGATCCGCGGGTTCTGCAGGCCGAACGCGCCCGAGCACCAGAACCAGTCGGTGTCCCAGCGCCAGAGGTAGTCGTACATCGTCAGGGTGTCGGTCTCGCGCTGCTGCAGCGACCGGAAGTAGAGGTCCATGCCGGTGTAGTCCGACGCCGCCGGCCGGTCGGCCGAGCCGGTCGGGGCCTGGTCGGTCCAGGTGGCCAGCGTGAGGTAGGCCTCCCCCGGCTCGAACACCACGCCGTCGAGGCCGTCGACCCGGACGCCGTCGTGCCCGCCCTGCTCGACGATCGTCTCGATCGTCTTGGCCAGCACGTCGAGGTCCGTGGAAGCGCAGGTGCCGCAGGTCGACGTACGCGGGGGCCTTCTCGAGCCGGATCCGCAGCCGGGTGGCGTAGCCGAGCGAGCCGTAGGAGTTGGGGAACGCGTCGAACAGGTCCTCGCCGGGGGTGGTGGTGACCACCTCGCCGGCGCCGGTGAAGACGTCCATCTCCAGCACGGACTCGTGCGGCAGGCCGTTGCGGAAGGACGTCGACTCGATGCCGAGGCCGGTGACCGCGCCGCCGAGGGTGATGCTGCGCAGCTGCGGGACGACGTACGGGACGAACCCGCGCGCCAGCGTCACGTCGACGAGGTCCTCGTAGGTGCACATGCCCTGGACGTCCGCGGTGGCGCTGCCGTCGGCGGCGACGTCGACCGACACCACCCCGGACAGCCCGGAGACGTCCAGCCCCGGGACGTCCACCTTCGACCGCGCCCGGAACAGGTTCGAGGTCCGCTTGGCCAGCCGCACGGTCGCACCCGGAGGAATCGCGTCGTACGACGCCTTCAACCGGGCCACCGCGTCGACGTGGGTGGCCCACCCCACCACATCGCTCACAGGGACAACCTATCGCTGCACATTGGTTGTAGGTTACACCTGTCTCCCCCCGGTGGAACCCCAGGGTCCGGAAGGCCGCTCGCGTCTAGGACTCGACGGTGGCGACGAGCGTGCCGTCGGGGGCGGCCAGGTGCACCGGGACCGCCGCACCGGACAGGTCGCGTACGACCGACAGGTCGGCCTCGTTCACCACGGCGGCGTCCCCGAGCACCACGACGGCCTCCAGGGACCGCGCGCCGCTGGTGACCGCCATCGCGACCGCGACCTGGACCGCGGTGAGCCGCAGGGTCGGCAGGTCGACGGTCGCGCCCGCGTAGGTGCGGCCGTCCTGGTCCCGCACGCAGGCGCCCTCGAGGGCCCGGGTCCGGGCCCGGGTCGACCGGGCCAGCGTGACGAGCTTGAGGTCCTCGGGGTCGGTGAGCTCAGCCGGCATGGTGCTCAGGGTAGGGCTCCTCGGCGGGGCCCTCGCTCTCCGGCTCGATCTTGCTGACCAGCACGGTGCCGATCCGGTTGCGGCGGCCCGCGGGGGTCTCGGCCTCGAACCGCAGGCCGTGCAGCTCGACGACCGAGCCCGCGATCGGCACCCGGCCGAGGTGCTTGGCCATCAGGCCGCCGACGCTGTCCACGTCGTCGTCCTCGATCCGCACCCCGCAGATGTCCTCGAGGTCGTCGACCGGGTAGCGCGAGCTGACCCGGGTGCGGCCGTCCTCGAGCGTCTCGACCTCGACCCGCGCGACGTCGTACTCGTCGGTGATCTCGCCGACGATCTCCTCCAGCACGTCCTCGATGGTGACCAGGCCGGCCGTGCCGCCGTACTCGTCGACGACCACGCCGACGTGCTTGCGCTCGGCCTGCATCTCGCGCAGCAGCGCGTCGATGGGCTTGGAGTCGGGCACGTAGAGGACCGGCCGCATCACCGACTCGACCCGCTCGGTGGTCTCGGCCTCGTGCCGGTCGAAGACCCGCTTGGTGAGGTCCTTGAGGTAGGCGAAGCCGACGATGTCGTCGAGGTTCTCCCCCACGACCGGGATCCGGGAGTAGCCGCTGCGCAGCGCGAGCGACATCGCCTGGCGCAGCGTCTTGCTGCGCTCGATGAACACCACGTCGGTGCGCGGCACCATCACCTCGCGCACGAGGGTGTCGCCGAGCTCGAAGACGGAGTGGATCATCTGCCGCTCGCCGGACTCGATGACGCTGCTCGCCTCGGCGAGGTCGACCAGCTCGCGCAGCTCGGCCTCGGAGGCGAACGGGCCCTCGCTGAAGCCGCGGCCGGGGGTGATCGCGTTGCCGACCATGATCAGCAGCCGCGGGACCGGGCCGAGCACCTTGGTGAAGGCGATCAACGGCCCCGCGGACAGCAGCGCCACCCGCTCGGAGTGCTGGCGGCCCAGGGTCCGGGGCGCGACGCCGATCACGACGAACGAGACGACCAGCATGATCGCCAGCGAGGCGAGCATCGCCCACCAGCGGTTGCCGTCGGTCTCCGGACCGGACTCGGCGCCACCACGCGGCACGATCAGGTCGAGCATCACCACGGTGACCAGGATGATCGCGGCGATCTCGGTCAGCATCCGCAGGAACAGCGCGGTGTTGAGGTAGCGCGGCGGGTCCTCGACGATGACCAGCAGCCGGGCGGCGCCGGACGCGCCCTCGCCGTTGATCTCCTCGGCGCGGGCCTTGGAGAACGACGAGAGCGCGGCGTCGGCGCTGCTGAACAGGCCGGCGACCAGCACGAAGACCGCTGCCACGACGAGCAGCCAGATATCGACGCCGCTCACTCCTGCACGCCCTGCCACTGGGTCAGCAGCTCGGCCTGGAGACCGAACATCTCGGCGTGCTCGTCGGGCTCGGCGTGGTCGTAGCCCAGCAGGTGCAGGATGCCGTGCACGGTGAGCAGGTCGACCTCGTCGCGCACCGAGTGGCCGGCGTCCTTGGCCTGCCGGGCGGCGACCGCCGGGCAGAGCACGAGGTCGCCGAGGACACCCTCCTCAGGCTCCTCGTTGACCAGCCCCGGGCGCAGCTCGTCCATCGGGAAGGCGAGCACGTCGGTCGGCCCCTCCTTCTCCATCCACTGCTCGTTGAGCTCGGCGATGGTGGCCTCGTCGACGACCTTGATGCACAGCTCCGCCAGCGGGTGCACGTGCATCTTGTCCATCACGAAGCGCGAGAGCTTCGAGAGCTCGTGGGCGTCGACATCGGTCCCGGACTCGTTGAGGACCTCGATACTCACGCCTGCGTTCTCCTGGGTCTGGGGTCCCGGCGCCGTCCGTCGGCCCCGGGGTCGCCCGCTTCCTCGCGGGCGTCGTACTCGTCGTAGGCCGCCACGATGTGCCCGACCAGCCGGTGCCGCACCACGTCCTGGGCGGTCAGCCGGTTGAAGGACACGTCCTCGATGCCGAGCAGGATGTCCTCGACGATCCGCAGGCCGCTGCGGGTGCCCGAGGGCAGGTCGACCTGGGTGACGTCGCCGGTGACGACCATCTTGGAGCCGAAGCCGAGCCGGGTGAGGAACATCTTCATCTGCTCGGGCGAGGTGTTCTGCGCCTCGTCGAGGATGATGAACGCGTCGTTGAGGGTGCGGCCGCGCATGTAGGCCAGCGGGGCGACCTCGATGACGTTGGAGGCCAGCAGCTTCGGCACCGTCTCCGGGTCGAGCATGTCGTGCAGCGCGTCGTACAGCGGGCGCAGGTAGGGGTCGATCTTCTCGCTGAGCGTGCCGGGCAGGAACCCGAGCCGCTCCCCCGCCTCGACCGCCGGCCGGGTCAGGATGATCCGGTTGACGCTCTTGGACTGCAGCGCCTGCACGGCCTTGGCCATCGCGAGGTAGGTCTTGCCGGTGCCGGCCGGGCCGATCCCGAACGTGATCGTGTGCTTGTCGATCGACTCGACGTACCGCTTCTGGTTCAGCGTCTTGGGGCGGATCGTCCGGCCGCGGTTGGACAGGATGTTCAGGCTCAGCACGTCCGCGGGACGCTCGGTGGTCTCGGTGCGCAGGATCCCGATCGCCCGCTCGACCGTCTCGCCGGTGACGCCCTGGCCGGTGCGGATGATCGTGACCAGCTCGTCGAGGAGCCGTTCGATGAGGGCCACCTCGGCGCTCGCCCCGCGCAGGGTGATCTGGTTGCCGCGGACGTGCACGTCGGCGGTGAAGGCCTTCTCGATCAAGGTGAGGTGCTCGTCGCCGGCGCCCAGCAGCGCGACCATCGGGATGCTGTTGGGCACCACGATCGCGTGCGCGGGCCGTTCGATCTGCTCGTCGGGTCCGGTCGTGACCCCGGTGTCAGGCTCTGTCATGGGCGGCGCTGGGGCCGACCTCCCGCTCTGTGCTCGATGCGCCCTCCAGGGGCCGTTTGATCCAGTTTACGGGAGCGTCCCCGGTCCTGCGCCAGTGCGTTTCCGGCCGGGCCGCACCGGGCCGGGGATACAGTGCCTGCATGCAGGAGCACGACGAGCCTGAGCACCCCGAGGACAGCGGGGTGGAGCTCGTCGAGCCCGAGGACTTCCTGCCCGCCAACCCGTTCCCGCTGGACGCGCAGCGGATGGGCATCGACCGGTGGAGCGACAACGCCGGGATGATCGCCGTCGCCTCCTCCCTGGACTCCCGCAAGCTCTCCCACAAGATCGTCGCCTGGGTGATGCTGCTGTCGATCACCGCCTGGCTGGCCTTCCAGCTGTGGGTCCAGATGACCTGACCCCGGCCGCCCGTCCGGGGTTCCTCCGGTACGGCGGTCAGGGGCGCGTGACGAGCAGGATCCCGAGGCACATCTCGTCGGTCGTGCCCTCGCCCCACACGACGTAGCGCTCGGGTCGGCCGCGGAACGCCGGCAGCCGGTCGCGCAGCCGCTGGTCGTGCCGGCAGGTGACCCGGACCGTGTCCCCGCGACGCAGCGGGACCGGCCTGACCGCCTTCGCGCCCTGGTTGTCGAAGTCCCAGACCGGCACGTCGAGCACGGTCCGCGCCCGCGGCGTGCCCGGGTCGACCTCGATCCGGATCGACCGGCCGAGCAGGTGCATGTGCCCGGCGACCGCGCGGATCGTCGCGGGCTCGGTGACCTTCCGGTCGCAGGCCTGCACCGGCCCGGCCTGCACCTGCCCGCACAGGAGGTGCAGGTAGTTCGCGGTCTGCCCGACCTCGTCGCCGAACCGCTTCTGCACGTCGGCCACCGCGGTCGCCCGGTCGCACAGCAGGGACTGGGTGTGCCCGGAGCGGCAGGGCAGCTCGACCGGCGCGGGCAGCAGCATGGTCTCGAGCGGGTGGAGGCCCGCCGATGCCGGGGCGAGCCGCAGCTGGGTCGCGGACACGTCCGGGCGGGGACCGGCGAGCAGGTTGTAGTGCACCTGCATGATCACCCGCGACCCCTTCCGGACCGGGACGCCGACGTCGGGGGCCATGACCTGTTCGGAGCCACCCGGCGCCCAGGCACCCAGCCAGGGCGCGTCGTCGAGGCTGCCCCCGGGTGAGTCCAGGCCGGTGCCGCCGAAGCAGGTCCAGCCCTGGCCCTTCTCGGACGCGTCCTGCGCCTGGACCGCCGGCACCGACTCCGGGGGGACCCTGAACAGGATCACGTGATGCACGACGTCGGGGGTGCCCGGCAGGATGTTCAGGCCGGTGATGAACGCGTCCTGCCGCAGGTGCGGGTCGAGCACGAAGCAGCGGTAGTCGTCGGTGCCGGTGCCGTAGGGCGCGGACGGCGTGTACGCCGCGGGCATCGCCAGCGTGACGCGGCGCTCACCGGCCCGCAGCGGCTTCGGGCGGGCACTTGGCGAGGCGACGGCCGCGTGCGTGGCGTGCGGCGCGGCGCTCGCGGACGCGGGGGCTGCCGGGGTCGAGGCGTCCCGCGGCGCGGTGCTGCAGCCGGCCACCGCCAGCGCGAGCACCAGGAGCGCGGCCGCCGTACGCCCCGGGCGGCTCATCCCGGGGGCCAGCCCAACGGGCGCCCGCCGAGGACGTGCAGGTGCGCGTGGAACACGGTCTGGTGGGCGGCGGCGCCGGTGTTGAACACCAGGCGGTACCCCTCGCCGAGGCCCTCCTGGTCCGCCACCGAGGCCGCGGCCTCGACCAGGTCGACCAGGTCGGTGGGCGCGGCGGCGGCGAGCGACGCGGCGTCCGGCTCGTGCCGGCGCGGCACCACCAGGACGTGCGTGGGCGCCTGCGGCTCGATGTCGCGGAAGGCGAGGGTGGTCCCGGTCTCGTGCACCACGTCGGCCGGGATGTCGCCGGCGACGATCGAGCAGAACAAGCAGTCGGCCATGGCGACACTCTAGGCGTGTCAACCGGACGGCGGACCTGCGCGTGAAACTAGCGTGAGGACCGACGTGCTCAGCCCAGCCGCCCGAGGAGGTGCGATGACCGTCTCCCGGTGGGACGCCGACACCGCGGTCGAGCAGCTCTACGCGACGCACTACCGCCGGCTGGTCCGGCTCGCGGTGCTGCTGGTCCGCGACCCCGAGACCGCCGAGGAGGTCGTGCAGGACGCGTTCGTGGCGATGCACGGCACCTGGCGGACCCTGAGCGAGCCCGAGAAGGGCCTGGCCTACCTCCGGCAGACGGTGGTGAACCGGTCGCGCTCGGTGCTGCGGCACCGCGGCGTCCGAGCGAGGTACGCCGACCGGGCGGCCGTCTCGACCGGGCGGGAGCGGCGCGACCTGCCCGGGGCCGACGAGCACGTGGTGGCCGCGGAGCACCGGACCGCGGTCCTCGACGCGCTGCGCACGCTGCCCGACCGGCAGCGCGAGGTCCTCGCCCTGCGCTACTACCTCGACCTCTCCGAGGCGGACATCGCCTCCACGCTCGGCATCAGCCGCGGCGCCGTGAAGAGCCATTCCTCGCGAGGCGTCGCCGCCCTGCGCATCCTGATGGAGGACCCCGCATGAACGACGACCAGCTCCGCGCGCTGCTCGAGGACGCCGTGTCCGACGTCGAGCCCCGCGGCTCCCTCGACGACATCCGCTCCCGGACCACGCCGTCGCGCAGCCGCCGGCCGTGGGTGTGGGGGGCCGGCGGCGCGGTCCTCGCCACCGCCGCGACGATCGCCGCGGTCGCCCTGCTCTCCGGCCCCCCTGGTACGACGGACGCGGGACCCGGACCGGCCGGGACGACCCAGGCCACCGGGCCGCAGACGTCGGCCACCGAGCGTCCGGCGCGGGCGGTGACGGCCTACTTCGTGGTCCAGACCAAGCGCGGACCGCTGCTCTACCCCGAGACCTACGCCGTGGTGGGCGACATCCAGGCGGAGCAGGTCGTCGAGCGCTCGGTGACGGGTCAGGCCGGCGACCCGGACTACGGCACCGCCTGGCCGGCCGGCACCACGCTGCAGAAGGCGCAGCTGTCGGACGGCGTGCTGTCGGTGGACCTCGCCGGGGCGCCGGTGGACCGGCCCGCCGGGATGTCGCAGGCGCAGGCGGAGCTCGCGCTCGACCAGGCGGTCCGCTCGGCGCAGAGCGCGTTCGGCTCGAAGCTGCCGGTGACGTTCCTGCTCGACGGCCGGCCGACGCCGACGCTGCTCGGCCTGGGCACCGGCCAGCCGGTGCCGGCCGCCACCGACGAGCAGCTGTCGCCCGTGCAGGTGGACGCGCCAGCGGACGGCGCGACGGTCGACAGCCCGTTCACGGTGACCGGACGCGCCGCCGCCTTCGAGGCCAACGTCCAGTGGGAGCTGGTGCAGGGCAGCACCGTGGTGAAGCAGGGGTTCACCACCGCCGAGGAGTGCTGCACCCTGTCGCCGTACTCCTTCGAGGTCACCGCTCCTCCCGGCAGCTACACGCTCGTCGTGCACGACGAGGACGCCTCCGGCGGCGCCGAGGGCACCGGGCAGGTCGAGGACACCAAGCGGGTCGTCGTCCGCTGACGGAACAAGTCGCGGGAGCTCGCGGTTGAGACCGGCATGACAACGATCGGGCTCATCGGAGCGGGCAACATCGGGCAGGCCGTCGCACGGCTCGCCGTGGACCACGGGTACGACGTCGTGCTCAGCAACTCGCGCGGGCCGGAGACCCTGGCCGACGTGGTCGCCGGGCTCGGCGAGCACGCGGTGGCGGACACGGCCGAAGGGGCGGCCGAGCGCGGGGACATCGTGGTGGTGACGATCCCGATGCACGCCTACCGGGACGTGCCGGTGGCACCGCTGGCCGGCAAGGTCGTCATCGACACGAACAACTACTACCCGGAGCGGGACGGCCAGATCGCCGCGCTCGACGCGCACGAGACGACGTCGGCCTCGCTGCTGCAGGAGCACCTGCCGGAGTCGCAGGTCGTCAAGGCGTTCAACCACATCCAGTCCGGGCACCTCCTCGAGCACGCCCAGGAGGCCGGGACCGCGGACCGTCGCGCGCTCGCGATCGCCGGCGACCACGACGAGGCCAAGGCCACCGTGGCGAAGCTCATCGACGAGCTCGGCTTCGACGTCGTCGACGTCGGCCCGCTCGCGGAGTCCTGGCGGATCGAGCCCGGCACACCCGGCTACGGCCCGCGGCTCGACGCCGACGCGATGCGCGAAGCGCTGGCCTCGGCCCGGCACTGGCGGCTCGCCTAGTCTGGGCCGGGTGCTGAGCACCCGGGCCCTGAACCGCACGCTGCTGCTGCGCCAGCATCTCCTCGGGCGCTCCACGATGCCCGCCCTGTCGATGGTCGAGCACCTCGTCGGCCTGCAGGCGCAGGACAACCCTCCGCCGTACCTCTCGCTGGCTGCGCGCCTCGAGGACTTCGACCCCGCCGAGCTGTCGGGTGCCCTCGAGCGCGGGGACGCGGTGCGGCTGCTGACGATGCGCGGCACGATCCACGTGCTGACCCCCGACGACGCGCTGGCGCTACGGCCGTGGGTGCAGCCCGCGCTCGACCAGCAGAGCAGTGGCAACCAGATGAGCCGGCCGGCCCGCGACGTGCCGGTCGGCGAGCTCGTGGCCGCGTGTCGGCGGCTGCTCGCGGACGGCCCGCTCCCGGTGAAGCAGCTCGGCGAGCGGCTGGCCGCCGAGTTCCCCGCCGTGCCCGCCGCGGCGCTGGCGCACACGGCCCGCGAGCGCGCGCCGCTGGTGCAGGTGCCGCCCCGCGGCCTGTGGAAGCGGTCCGGCGGCGTGGTCTACCAGACCGTGGAGAACCACCTCGGCCGCGACCTCACGACCCTCGACGTGCCGGCCCTGGTCCGCCGCTACCTCCGGGCCTTCGGGCCGGCGACCCCGTCCGACATGACCACCTGGTCGCGGGTGACCCGGCTCGGCCCGGTGTTCGCGGGCATGCGCGACGAGCTCGTGCCGGTCGCGTGCGAGGACGGCCGGACCCGGTACGACGTCCCGGGTGCGCCGTACGCGACGGAGGACACCCCGGCCCCGGTGCGGCTCCTCGGTGGCTACGACAACGTCTGGCTCTCGCACGCCGACCGCGCGCACATCGTGACCGCCGAGGCGCGCGCCCGGTGGGCCGGCAGCAACGGCGGGATCGGCAACACGGTGTTCGTCGACGGGTTCATGGCCGGGCTCTGGTGGGACCGCGACGGCCGCGTGGACCTGCGGATGTTCCGCGAGCTCACCCGCGCCGAGCGCGCCGACCTCGACGTCGAGGTCGCCCGCACCGAGGCGTTCCTGGCGCGGTAGCAGTGGACCGGCTGGTTAGGGTCGCGGTATGAGCGAGCACACCACCCCGCACCTGCCCACCGACTCCGTGACGCTGACCAGCGGAGCCGCGATGCCCCTGCTCGGGTTCGGCACCTGGCAGATCAAGGGCTCCCAGGCCACCGACGCGGCGGCCGCCGCCCTCGAGGCGGGCTACCGGCACCTCGACACGGCCACCGTCTACGGCAACGAGGGCGAGGTCGGCAAGGCCCTGGCCGAGAGCGGCGTGGCCCGCGACGACGTCTTCGTGACCACCAAGTGCCCGCCGAGCAAGCCCGGCCTGGCCACCCTGCGCGAGAGCCTGGACCTCCTCGGCACCGACCACGTGGACCTGTGGCTGATCCACTGGCCCGGCAGCGACGGCGACGTCGCCCTGTGGAAGGACTTCGTCGCGGCCCGGGAGGGCGGGCTGGCCCGCGACATCGGGGTCAGCAACTTCGACGCCGCGATGATCGACCGGCTCACCTCCGAGACCGGCGTGACCCCGGCGGTCAACCAGATCGAGTGGAGCCCGCTGCTCCACGACCGCGACGTCGTCGAGCAGCACCGCTCCCGCGGCGTCGTCCTCGAGGGCTACAGCGCGCTGCGCGGCGGCACCCTCGAGCACCCGGTGATCGTCGAGATCGCCGACCGGCTGGGCCGGACGCCGGCCCAGGTCATCGTCCGCTGGCACCTGCAGCACGGCATCGTGGTGATCCCGAAGTCACGCCAGGCCGACCGGATCCGCTCGAACGCCGACGTGGGCGACTTCGAGCTGACCGTCGCCGACCTCCGGGCCATCGACGCCCTGGGCCCGAACCCCTGAGCCCGACCCGGCCGGCTACTTCCAGCGGGTGCGGGCCAGCAGCGCTGCGGTGGCCGCGACGCCCGCGGTCGAGGTGCGCAGCACGGACGTGCCCATCCGGACCGGCTCGGCGCCCACGGTGGCGAACGCCGCGAGCTCCTCGTCGCTGATGCCGCCTTCCGGCCCGACGACGATCACGATCTCGCCGCGGCCGGGCAGCGGCAGGTCGGCCAGGGGCCCGGAGGCCGCCTCGTGGAGCACGACGGGCACGGACGCGTTGCGCAGCAGGTCGACCACCTCGGCGGTGCCGACCACGTCGGTGACCTCGGGGAACCACGAGCGGCGCGACTGCTTCGCGGCCTCGCGGGCCGTCGAGCGCCACTTCGCCAGCGCCTTGGCCTGCTTGTCGCCCCGCCACACCGACACCGAGCGGGACGCGGCCCAGGGCACGATGACGTCGACGCCGACCTCGGTGAGCATCTCGACGGCGAGCTCGCCCCGGTCTCCCTTGGGGATGGCCTGCACCACGACGATCCGCGGCATCTCGGGCTCGGTGGACGCGACCGCGTCGACGGTGGCGGACAGCGACGACTTCGCGGTCGCGGTCACGGTGCAGGTGGCCGCCGTACCGGAGCCGTCGGTCAGCGTGACCCGCTCACCGACGCGGATCCGCTTCACGACGACCGCGTGCCGGGCCTCGTCGCCGAGGACCTCGACGGCGTCGCCGACCGCGGCCCCGGCCAGCGCCGGGTGCACGAAGACCGGCAGGCTCATCGCTGGCCGAAGGTCTTGCGGAGCCGGTCGAAGACCGACTGGTGGTGCGCGTTGAGCTGACCGTCGGGCGACTCCTCGTCGCGCAGCGCGGCCAGCTCGCGGAGCAGCTCCTGCTGCCGGTCGTCGAGGCGCGAGGGCGTCTCCACGACGATCCGGACGACCAGGTCGCCGCGGCCGGTGCCCCGCAGGGACGGCACGCCCCGACCGCCGAGCACCGTCTCGGTGCCGGACTGGGTGCCGGGCGGGATGGTGAACGGGATGGCGGTCTCGACGTCGGACTCCGCCGAGGCGATGTCCGCCTCGAGGGTCGGCAACGAGATCGTGGTGCCGAGCGCGGCAGCCGTCATCGGGACCGTCACCTGGCAGAGCAGGTCGGCGTTGTGCCGGGTGAAGACCGGGTGGTCGTTGACGTGCATCTCGACGTACAGGTCGCCGGCCGGGCCGCCGCCGGGGCCGACCTCGCCCTGGCCGGTGAGCTGGACCCGGGTGCCGGTGTCGACGCCGGCGGGGATCTTCACCGTCAGGGTGCGGCGCGAGCGGACCCGGCCGTCGCCGGAGCACTCGCGGCACGGCTCGGGGATGATCGTGCCGAAGCCGCGGCAGGCCGCGCAGGGTCGCATCGTGCGGATCTCGCCGAGGAACGAGCGCTGCAGGTGCACGGTCTCCCCGCGACCGCCGCAGGTCTCGCACGGCACCGGGTGCGACCCGGGGGCCGCGCCCTCGCCGTTGCAGACGGTGCACAGCACGGCCGTGTCGACCTTGAGCTCGTGGGTGGTGCCGAAGGCCGCCTCGGCGAGGTCGACGTCGAGGCGGATCAGCGCGTCCTGCCCGCGACGGGCGCGCGGTCGGGGACCGCGACCGCTTCCCGCGGCGCCGCCGGCACCGCCCTGGCCGCCGAAGAAGGCGTCCATGATGTCGGTGAAGGAGAACCCCTGCCCGGCGCCCGCGCTGCCGAAGCCGCCGCCGTTGAAGGGGTCGCCGCCGAGGTCGTACATCCGGCGCTTCTCGGGGTCGGAGAGCACCTCGTAGGCGCGCGTGACCTCCTTGAACTGCTCCTGCGTGGCCGGGTCTGGGTTCACGTCGGGGTGCAGCTGCCGGGCAAGCCTGCGGTAGGCCTTCTTGATCACGTCACCGTCGGCATCGCGCGAGACCCCGAGGGTCTCGTACAGGTCCTGGCTCACAGCTGAGGCTCTCTCATCCTTCGTCGAGGATCCGGGAGACGTAGCGCGCGACCGCGCGCACCGCCGCCATGGATCCGGGGTAGTCCATGCGGGTCGGCCCCACGATGCCCAGGGTGGCCAGCGCCTCGTCGCCCGGGCCGTAGCCCGTGGAGACGACCGAGGTGGAGGCGAGCTCCTGGTAGGGGCCCTCGTGCCCGATGCGCACCGTCACCGTGGAGGGCGACGACGCCTCGCCGAGCAGCTTGAGCAGCACGACGTGCTCCTCGAGCGCCTCGAGCATCGGCCGGATGGCGAGGTCGAAACCGTCGCCGAAGCGTGCAAGGTTGGCGGTGCCGCCGACGACCACGCGCTCGTCGGAGCGGTGGTCGGACATCGCCTCGACCAGGGCCGCGACGAGCACCGCCACCGGACCGCGCTGGTCGGGCTCGTACTCGTCGGGGAGCACCACCAGGGATGCGGAGGCGTCGGCGAGCCGCTCCCCCACGATGGTCCGGTTCAGCCGGCTGCGCAGGTCCGCGACCCGCTCCTCGTCGAGCGGGGCGGGCAGCTCGACCACCCGCTGCTCGACGCGGCCGGTGGAGAGGATCAGCACCACCAGCACGCGCGCGGCGGTCAGCGGGACCACCTCGACGTGCCGGACCGTGGAGCGCGAGAGCGTGGGGTACTGCACGATCGCGACCTGCCGGGTCAGCTGGGCGAGCAGCCGGACGCTGCGCTGCACCACGTCGTCGAGGTCGATGGCGCCCTCGAGCAGGGTCGCGATGGCCCGCTTCTCCGCGGCGTTGAGCGGCTTGACCTGGCTGAGCCGGTCCACGAACAGCCGGTAGCCCTTGTCGGTGGGGATCCGCCCGGCGCTGGTGTGCGGCTGGGTGATGAACCCCTCCTCCTCCAGCGCGGCCATGTCGTTGCGGACGGTGGCCGGGGAGACGCCGAGCTTGTGCCGGTCGACCAGCGACTTGGAGCCCACCGGCTCCTGGGTCGAGACGTAGTCCTCCACGATCGCGCGCAGGACGGCCAGCTTGCGATCCTCGACCATCTGACTCGCCTCCTCCGGCGTCCTCGGTGCTTCCACGTGCTCCTGGCACTCCCCTGTACCGAGTGCCAAGCCTACCGTCCCGCCGTAGCCTGGCCCGCATGCCCGACCTTCCGCGTGACATCCCCCACGACCACGGCTTCGTCGAGATCGGCGACCGCTGCTGGGTGGCCCGCTTCGAGTCCTTCGACGTCAACGTCGGGGTCGTCGCCGGCGACCGGGGGCTGCTGGTCGTCGACACCCGCGCCTCGGAGGTCGAGGGCCGGGTCGCGCTCGAGCTCGTGCGCCGGCTCGGCCTCGGCGACGTCGTCGCGGTCGTCAACACCCACCAGCACTTCGACCACACCTTCGGCAACGTGGTCTTCACCGAGGCGTACGACGGGCTGCCGGTGATCGCCCACGACGCGGCGGCCGCGGCGCTGGCGGCCACCGCCCCGGCGCTCCAGGAGTTCGCCCGCACCGACACCGAGACGCCGCAGGCGGCCGACATCGCGGCCGCCCGGGTGGTGCTGCCCACCGAGACGTTCTCCTCGGCCCGGGTCGTCGACCTCGGCGACCGGTTCGTGGAGCTGGTGCACCCCGGACGGGGGCACACCGCCGGCGACGTGATCGTCCGGGTCGGCGACGCGGACGTCGTGTTCGCCGGTGACCTGGTCGAGGAGTCCGCGCAGCGCTCGGCCGTCCCGGGCTACGGCGACGACTGCTACCCGATGGAGTGGCCGGCCAGTCTGGACCTGGTGATCGGCCTGCTCACCCCGGGGAGCGTGGTCGTGCCCGGGCACGGCCTGCCCGTCGACAAGGACTTCGTCGACGAGCAGCGCAGCGCGATCGGCGTGGTCGCCGAGACGATCCGGCACCTCGCCTCGCAGGGCGTCCCGGTCCGCGACGCGCTGGCCGCGACCGAGTGGCCCTACCCCGCGGAGCAGCTCGCGCTCGCCGTGCAGCGGGGCTACGAGCAGCTGCCGCGCGCGGCCAGGTCGCTGCCGCTCATCTGACCCAGCCGTGCCCGTGCGGCCCGGACCACTGCCGCGGGTGGCGGCTGCGCGCCCAGTGCCGGCCCGACCGGACGAGGAAGAACCAGGCGACCAGGAGCAGCAGGATCAGCGGCAGGTGCGTGAGCACCACCAGACCCACCACCACGAGCAGCAGCGGTCCCATCCAGGCGCCCGACCACCAGCCGGGGTGGCCGCGACCGGGCACCGGGCGCGCCGGCTGCGCGGCCCGGGCGGCCTGCGGGCGGGGCAGGTCGGCGAACAGCGGCATCAGCTCCGAGGCCGTCCGCGCCGACCACGCCCGCTCGGCGCGCTCGTCGTACTCCTCCTTGGTCAGCCGGCCGGCGGCGTAGTGCTCGCCGAGCGCGGTGACCGCGGCCTCCCGGTCGTCGTCACCGATCCGCAGCTCGGGGCCGTTCATGACGGGTCTCCTTCCGTCCCCTCGTCCCCCTCGGCGAGCAGGCCGTAGAGCTTGCGGCGCGTGTCGGCGAGGATCTCGGCGGCCTCGGCCTGCTGCTGCTTGGTGCCGGAGACGACCACCTGCCACACCGCGCCCATCACCTGCCCGATGACGGGCTTGAGGTCACCGGGACCCTCGACCTCGTCGGGGGCGTCGAACGCGTGCCAGGTGCGGGCCAGCTCGTCGGGATGCTCCTCGACGTAGCGGCGGCCGTCGTCGGTCAGCTGCAGCAGCCGGCGCCCCTCGCCCTCGCGGCCCTCGACGAGGCCCTCGTCCTCGAGCTGCTGGACGGTCGGGTAGACCGAGCCGGGGCTCGGCTTCCACGCGCCGCCGCTGCGCTCGGCGATCTGCTGGATGATCTGGTAGCCGTTCATCGGCTCCACGGCGAGCACGTCGAGGATCGCGGCGCGGACGTCACCGCGGCGCACCTTCGGTCCCCGCGGGCCGCGCGACCCGAACTCGCCAGGCCCGCCCGACTGCGCCAGGTTGATCAGGCCCTGCACCCACGGCGGCGGACCGCCGCTCCACGAGCCGCCGCGCGGCCCCCGGCGCGAGCCGCCCCACGGCTGGTCCCACGGACTGTTGTGTTCCATGTCGGTACTCCCTCCCGGTCAGTGAACATCACGACCGCTCTCGATAGGTCGACGATATATCGCGAACGGTCGGCGCTCAAGGGCTTTCCGGTCGTCCGGCGCGTCCGCCCGGCTCCGTCGGGACACCGCACTAGCGTTGCCGGATGCCTTCCCACGACCGCTACGGCTCCGACGTCCTGAACACCGACTGGCGCGCGCCGCGCCGGGGCCGCGCCGTGGAGATCTCCGCCGACAAGGGCCTGGTCGTCGAGGAGGTCACCACCGACTGGTGCGGCGAGATCGTCGCCGTCGAGCGGGACCTCGGCACGGTGACCCTCGAGGACCGGCGCGGCAAGCGACGTACCTTCCCGATCGGCACCGGCTTCCTGCTCGAGGGCGTCCCGGTGATCCTGGTCCCGCCGGCCCGCTCCGGCCCCGCGGTCAAGACGCGGACGGCGTCCGGGTCGGTCGCCGTGCCCGGCACCACGGCCCGCGTCGCGCGCGCCAGCCGGATCTTCGTCGAGGGCCGGCACGACGCGGAGCTGGTGGAGAAGGTCTGGGGCGACGACCTGCGGGTCGAGGGCGTCGTCGTGGAGTACCTCGAGGGTGTCGACGACCTCGCCGAGCACCTGCGCGACTTCCGGCCCGGCCCGGAGCGCAAGGTCGGCGTGCTGGTCGACCACCTCGTGGCCGGCTCCAAGGAGAGCCGGATCGCCGCGTCGGTGGCCAAGAGCCCGGTCGGCAAGCACGTGCTGATCGTCGGCCACCCCTTCATCGACATCTGGGCAGCGGTCAAGCCGGCCCGGCTCGGCATCAAGGCCTGGCCGACCGTGCCGCGCAACATCGAGTGGAAGCACGGCGTGTGCCAGCAGCTCGGCTGGCCGCACCGCGACCAGGCCGACATCGCCCGGGCCTGGAAGCACATCCTCGGCGGCGTGCGGTCCTTCGCCGACCTCGACCCGAGCCTGCTCGGCCGGGTCGAGGAGCTGATCGACTTCGTGACCAGCCCCGAAGGTCACTGAGAACCACCTCATCGGACCCTGTCGCCGACGGGGCCCGAGTGGTTGCGTCGGCACATGAGCACCGACCCGGGCCCGCCTCCCCCGCCGCCGTACGTCGCCGGTCCGCCGCCGATGCGCCCCGACGAGGAGAAGCTCTGGGCGATCGGCGCGCACCTCGGCCCGCTGGTCATCGGCGTCTTCGCGCCGCTGATCGTGTGGCTGGTGTTCCGGGACCGCAGCGCCTACCTCGACCGGCAGGGCAAGGAGGCGCTGAACATGCAGATCTCGTTCCTGATCTACTTCATCGTCGCCGGCTTCTCGGTGATCCTGCTGGTCGGCCTGGTGCTGCTGCCGGTGGTCGGCATCACCTGGCTGGTGCTGATGATCGTGGCCACGGTCAAGGTCGCGAACCTCGAGGACTACCGCTACCCGCTGATCTTCCGGCTGGTCACGTGAGCAGGTCGCGGACCACGGCGTCGGCGAGCAGCCGGCCCCGGGTGGTCAGCACCACGCGTCCCTGATCGAGCCCGTCCTGCTCGACGAGCCCGCGGGCGACCTGGTCGGGCAGCGCCGCGCGGCCGGCGTCGTCGAGGACGTCGACCGGCAGCCCCTGGCGCAGCCGGGTCTCGAGGAGCACCCGCTCGACCCGGCGCGTCTCGTCGTCGAGCTGCTCGCGGCCGTGCGCCGGGCTGACGCCCTCGCCGACCCGCAGGGCGTACGGCGTCGGGTGCTTGACGTTCCACCAGCGGACCCCGCCGACGTGCGCGTGCGCCCCGGGGCCGACGCCCCACCAGTCGCCGCCGGTCCAGTACAGGACGTTGTGCCGGCAGGCCGCCTGCGGCGTGCGCGCCCAGTTCGAGACCTCGTACCAGCCCAGGCCGGCGCGCTCGAACGCCGCGTCGGCGAGGAGGTACTTGTCGGCCAGGTCGTCGTCGTCGGTCATCGGCACGACGCCGCGCCGGACCTGCCGGGCCAGGGCGGTGCCCTCCTCGACGATCAGCGCGTAGGCCGAGACGTGGTCCGGCTCGCAGTCGAGGGCCGCCGTGATCGACGTACGCCAGTCGTCGAGGGACTCCCCAGGCGTGCCGTAGATCAGGTCCAGGCTGACCTGGTCGAAGCCCGCCTCACGGGCCCAGCGCACCACCTGGGGCACCCGTAGCGGGTCGTGGGTGCGGTCCAGGACGCGCAGCACGTCGGTCACCGCGGACTGCATCCCGAACGACACCCGGTTCACGCCGCCCTCGCGCAGCCGCGCCAGGTCGTCGGCGTCCACGCTGTCCGGGTTGGACTCGGTGGTCACCTCGGCGCCCGGCGCGAGGCCGAACTCCGAGTCGATCGCCGCGACGATGCGGGTCAGGTCCTGCGGCGGCAGCAGGGTGGGCGTGCCGCCGCCGAAGAACACCGTCTCGACGGGCACGTCGACGTCGCCGAGCACCCGCCGGGCGAACCGGATCTCGGCGATCGCCGCGTCGGCGTACGACGCACGCGAGGCGCCGGGCACGTCCCCGAGCTCGGTCGCGGTGTAGGTGTTGAAGTCGCAGTAGCCGCACCGCACCCGGCAGAACGGGACGTGCACGTAGAACCCGAACGGCCGCGTCCCGAGCGAGTGCAGCGCCGACGGAGGGAGCGAGCCGTCGGGGGGGCGCGGGGTCCCCGGACGGCAGGGCGGAGGGCATGCGGCAACCCTAAGCGGGTCGTCCGCTTGCGCGAGCGCCGGACGGCCCCCTCAACCGGACGACCGGGGGCTGTGGAGAGGCTCGCGCGCCCTCCCCTCCTCGCGAGCACGATGTCTCCCGTGGAGGACGAACCTTGGCGGCTGACGGCCGCGCGACAGCTCGGACTGGTCACCCGCGAGCAGCTGCAGCTCCTCGGGGTCGACCGGCACCGGGTCCGCAACCAGCTGCGGGCCGAGCGGTGGCGCGCGGTGAGCCCGACGGTGCTGTGCACGACGACCGGGACGCTGACACCCGGGCAGCGGCTCTGGGCGGGCGTGCTGCACGCCGGTCCCCCCGGCCGCCGTCGGAGGACTGACCTGCGCCGCGACCCACGGGTTGAGGAACTGGGACCGCGAGGAGGTCACGGTCGTCGTCCCCAAGTCCGACAGCCTCCCCGTGCTGCCCGGGGTGCACTTCGTCGAGACCCGCCGCGACATCGTCGCGATGACGTCCCCGCGCCCCGGTCCCCCGCACCTGCTCCTTGAGCCGGCGCTCCTCCTGTTCGCGGCCTACACGCGTTCCGAGCGGACCGCCGCAGGTGTGCTGGCCGCAGCCGTCCAGCAACGACTGACGACACCGGCCGCACTGGACGTCTGGCTGCCCCGGATGCGCCCGTTGCGGCGCTCGAAGATGTTCGCCGCGCTGCTGGTCGACCTCGTCGGTGGAGCGCAGTCCGTGGCCGAGGTCGACGTCGGCCGGCTGTGCCGCCGCGGCGGCCTGGTGCCGCCGACCCGCCAGGTCCTCCGCCCCGACCGGCAGGGCCGGCGCCGCTACACCGACTGCGAGTGGGCCCTGCCGGACGGCCGGACGGTGGTGCTCGAGGTCGACGGCGGGCTGCACATGGAGGCGGAGTCGTGGTGGCACGACATGGCGCGCGAGCGGGAGCTCGTGATCGCGGGCAAGGTCCTCGTCCGCTGCTCCACGACGGAGCTCCGGCACGACCCGACCCGCATCGTGCGCGACCTGCTCGCGCTCGGCGTACCTCGTGCTCGTCCGGTTGAGCGCGGCGCGGAGCGCACCCTCAACCGGACGACCCGGGGCTAGCGGTAGAGGCCGTTGATCTCGGACTTGTAGTTGTCCTCGACGACCTTGCGCTTCACCTTGAGCGACGGGGTGAGTTCGCCGGACTCCACGGTCAGGTCGTGGTCGAGCAGGATCCACTTCTTGATGGTCTCCCAGCGGTTCAGCCGGGCGTTCAGCGTCTCGACGTACCCCGCGACCATGTCCTTGACCTGCTGGGAGGCGACGAGCTCGGCGTAGGACTTGCCGGCCATCCCGTTCTCGGCGGCCCAGCCCTCCATCGCGTCGGGGTCCAGGGTGATCAGCGCGACCACGAAGTTGCGCTCCGCGCCGTGCACCAGGAACTGGCTGCCGTAGGGGCAGATCGCCTTGAACTGCGACTCGATCGCCGAGGGGGCGATGTACTTGCCGCCGGAGGTCTTGAACAGGTCCTTCTTGCGGTCGGTGATCCGCAGGAAGCCCTGCGCGTCGACGTCGCCGATGTCACCGGTGTGCAGCCAGCCGTCCTCGGTCAGCGCCTCGGCGGTCAGCTCGGGGAGGTTGTGGTAGCCCTCCATGACACCCGGGCCCTTGATCAGGATCTCGCCGTCCTCGGCGATCTTGAGCTCGCTGCCGGGGAAGATCAGGCCGACGCTGCCGAAGCGGTAGTCGTCGGGGTGGTTGACGACCGAGCCGGCCGAGGACTCGGTCATCCCGTAGCCCTCGAGGATCACGATGCCGGCGGCGTGGAACCACTCGGCGATCTCCTGGTTCAGCGCGGCGGCGCCGGAGATGAAGAACCGGACGCGTCCGCCGAAGCGGTCCCGGATCTTGCTGAACACCAGCTTGTCGAACAGCGCCCGCTGCTTGGCCAGCAGGAACGGGACCGGCTTGCCCTCCCGCTCGAGCCGGTCCACCTGGAGGCCGACCTTGAAGGCCTGGTTGAAGATCTTCTCCTTCAGGCCGCCCTCGGAGGCCTGCATGGTGACGATCCGACCGTGCGCCTTCTCGAAGATCCGAGGGGCGGCCCCCATGAAGGTGGGGCGTACGACGGCCAGGTTGTCGATGATCTTGTCCACGCGGCCGTCGACGGCGGTGGCGAAGCCGCACGCGAGCTGGGTGGAGAGCAGCACCTTGCCGAACGAGTGCGCCATCGGCAGCCACAGGAACTGCAGGTCGGTCTCGTCGAGGATGCCCTGGGCCTGGATCGCTGCACCCTCGTAGGTCCAGGACTTGTGCTGGAGCCGCACGCCCTTGGGCCGGCCGGTGGTGCCGGAGGTGTAGATCAGGGTGGCCAGGGAGTCCGGCCGCGTGGCGTCGATGCGCTCCTCGACGACGTGCGGGTTGCCGGCCAGCAGCTCGTCGCCGAGCTTCTCGAGGTCGGCCATCCCGATCACCCAGTCGCCGTCGGTGGCGCCGTCGAAGGTGATCACCTTGGCCAGGTGCGGCAGCTCGGACTTGCGCTCGAGCAGCTTGGCGATCTGGCTGTCGTCCTCGGCGAACACCACCCGGCACTCGGAGTCGGCGAGGATGTAGCCGACGTCGTCGGCCATCGTGGAGGGGTACACCGTCGTGGTCGCCCCACCCGCGGACATGATCGCGAGGTCCGCCAAGATCCACTCGAACCGTGTCCCGGCCGCGATGCCCACCCGCTGCTCGGGCTCGATGCCCAGCGCCACCAGACCGGCAGCGAGCTTGGTGACGTGGTCACCGGTCTCCTGCCAGGTCTGCGACTCCCAGCTGTCGCCCTTCGGGTAGCGGTAGGCCTCGCGGTTCGGCGTGGCGCGGACCCGGTCGAAGAACTGCCGGCCGACGTTGGGCGCGCGGTCGTCGATGGCGGTCATGTCGTAGGTGACGGCGGTGGTGGCGGACATCGCTCTCCTGGGATCGGGTGTGCAGCACAAGGTAGATCACACGGCTACCGAACGGTAGGTTAGCGGGCCGTTTCGCGCGACGGATCAGACCGTCTGCGGCGCCGTGCGCCTGCGTGCCACCGCGTAGACCGGCTCGGGCAGTCCGGGTACGTCGAGCAGCCCGGGCAGCAACGACGGGTCGGTCGTCAGCGCGCGGAACATCATCGACACCGTGAACCCGTGCTCGGGACGGTGCTCGACCACGATCTCGTCACCGGCCTGCAGGACACCCTCCTCGAGGACGCGCAGGTAGGGCCCCGGGCGACCTTCCGCGGTGAACCGCTTGGCCCACTCGGCGTTGTCGAGGAGGTGCCGGCCGAGCCAGTTCTTGAACACCGAGCACGGGATCCGCACCTCGACCGGCGAGAGCAGGGCGGTGCCGATCCGCCAGTGCTCGCCGAGGACGGCCTCGTTGACGTCGAGCCCGCCGGTGGTGAGGTTCTCCCCGAACATCGCCGGCCCCAGAGGCCCACCGATCCGCTGCGCCCAGAGGTCCAGGTCCTCCTGGGCGAAGGCGTAGACCGCCTGGAACACCCCACCGTGGTGCTTGGTGTCGGCGACCTGGTCACCTTCGAGCCCCAGCTCGTGGACACGGACCGGTCCGTCCACGCTGTGCTTGCGGAAGGACGTACGGCGCTTGCTGCCCGCCCAGGTCGCGGTCACGGGCCTGCCGACGTTGACGGAGAGGACACGGGGACTGCTCATCGCCCCAGTCTCGCGTGTCCTCGGCCCGCGCGCAGCGGGTTTCCGCCGGGCGGGTCGAGGACGCAGGACACCCGCCCCGGAAGCCGGGGCGGGTGTAGCGCTGCTGGTCTTCGCTCGCCGGACGCTCAGCCGACCAGGAGAGGCGGCAGGACCGGAGCGGTGTTGTTCCCACCGTTCCCGGCACCACCGTTCCCGGCACCACCGTTCCCGGCACCACCGTTCCCGGCACCACCGTTGCCTGCGCCACCGGAGGTCCCAGTGGTGCTAGTGGTCCCGGCGCCGCCGTTGCTTCCACCGTTCCCGGAGCCGCCGTTCCCGCCGTTGCCGGAGCCGCCACCGTTCCCGGTGGTCCCGGAGGTGCTGGAAGTCCCGCCGGTGCCGTGGGTCCCGGCACCGCCGTTGGTCCCACCGTTCCCGGAGCCACCGCTGTTCCCGGAGGTCCCGGAGCTGCCGGACGTGCTGGAGGTCCCGCTACTGCTGCCGCCGTTCCCCGAGCCGCCGTTGCTCCCACCGTTCCCGGAGCCGCCGCTGTTCCCGGAGGTCCCGGAGGTCCCGGACGTGCTGGAGGTCCCGCTACTGCTGCCGCCGTTCCCCGAGCCGCCGTTGCTCCCACCGTTCCCAGAGCCGCCGCTGTTCCCGGAGGTCCCGGAGCTGCCGGACGTGCTGGAGGTCCCGCTGCTGCTGCCGCCGTTCCCCGAGCCGCCGTTGGTCCCGCCGTTCCCAGAGCCGCCGCTGTTCCCGGAGGTCCCGGAGCTGCCGGACGTGCTGGAGGTCCCGCTACTGCTGCCGCCGTTCCCGGAGCCGCCGTTGCTCCCACCGTTCCCGGAGCCGCCGTTGCTCCCACCGTTCCCGGAGCCGCCGCTGTTCCCGGAGGTCCCGGAGGTCCCGGAGGTGCTGGAGGTCCCGCTGCTGCTGCCGCCGTTCCCGGAGCCACCGTTGCTCCCGCCGTTCCCGGACGTCCCAGTGCTGCCCGAGGTTCCGGAAGTCCCGGTGGGGCCGCTGTGGGTCCCGGTGTTCCCAGTGCTGCCGTCGTTGCCGTTGTTGTTGGTGCCGTGGTCCTGGTTGTTGCTGGTGCTGTGGTCCTGGTTGTTGCTGTGGTCCTGGTTGTTGTTGGTGCTGTGGTCCTGGTTGTTGTTGGTGCTGTGGTCCTGGTTGTTGCTGTGGTCGTGGCTGCCGTGGTCCTGGTTGTCGCTGTGGTCGTGGCTGCCGTGGTTGTTGTTGTTGCCGTGCTCGTGGTCACCGTGGTCGTTGTTGTTTCCGTGGTCCCCGTGGTGGTCACCGTGGTCGTGGTTGTCCCCGTGGTGGTCACCGTGGTGGTCACCGTGGTCGTGGTTGTCCCCGTGGTGGTCACCGTGGTCGTGGTTGTCCCCGTGGTGGTCACCGTGGTGGTCACCGTGGTGGTCACCGTGGTCGTGGTTGTCCCCGTGGTCCCCGTGGTCGCGCTCGTTGATCACCTTGACGTGCAGGCTCGGGTCGTTGTTGTCGTCGAACCGGACCCTCAGCTTGTTGCCGTCGGTGCTGGTGTCCTCGTCGTCACCCCACACCTTGAAGCGCACGTCGAACCCGTTGTCGTCCGTCTCCTCGAGCCAGAACTTGTTGTTGTCGAACTTGAGGTCGACGTTCTCGCAGTCCCCGTCCTTGAGGCTGAAGTGCTCCCTGTCCTTGTCGGTCCAGGCCTTGAAGTCGAAGCTGTCGTCCTTGTGACTCTTGCGTTTCTGCCACCGGTCATGGTTGTCCTTGACCTCCTTGCAGACCGTCACGTCGAGGACGTCGGACCTGTGGTGCCTGGCGCTCGCCACCGCGGCCGAGCTGAGACTCGTCGAGACCAGCGCGGCACTCATCAACGTGGCCCCCGCGAAGCGAAGCGTTCGGTGCTGCATGGGTTCCTCCCCTGTGTGATTGATCAACTGTGATGTCCACCCCCGCTCACTCAACTCCGGTATGCGTACCTGTGCCATGACGCGATGTGCGGGCACGCCCACCCCTCGGAGAGGCGGCGTGGACGCGGGTGCGCGACCCCCCGTTCGAACCTGACCCGGACTCAGGAAAACGCCAGGTGGGCCATAGGTTTCAAGGCATTGCACGACATAGTCGATGCATCCGGCGCCGCTCTCCGGGCCCTCATCCGCGCAGGTTCCCAATAAAGGTTGCCATCCCGGAAAGTGATCTTTATGGTTTCCGTCATGGAAAGTTTCTCTGATCCTCGCCAGGACCTCGCGGACGCGGAGCGGGCGGCGGCCGCGCCGTACGTCGACTACCCCACGACACCGGCGTGGTACCCGCCGGCCGTCGGCGTCTGGGCGGCCGCACTGGTGGCGGTACTCGGCTTCGACGGGCACGCCCTGCGGTCCGCGGGGCTGGCGGTGCTGATCGTGCTCGAGGTGCTGTTCATCGCGTGGTACCGCCGCAAGCGCGGGGTGATGCCGAACCTGCGAGGAGCGCCGCGCGAGATCGCCCGCGAGATGCGGTGGTACGTCGTGGGGGTCGTCGTGGTGGTGGCCGTCGTCGGCGCCGCCTTCGCGGTCAGCAGCCTGCTGGCCGCGGTGGTCGCCCTGGTGCTCGTCACCGCGGGGGTCGCGGCCTACGAGCGCCGTTACGAGGTCGCGGCGGCCCGCACCCGCGAACGGCTCTCATGAGCCTGGATCGCCTCGACCCGGTCATTCACGCCCCCAAGCGGCTCGCCACGATGGCCGTGCTGGCGCACGCGACGTCGAGCGACTTCTCCTTCCTGCGCGAGCACCTCGGCGTCAGCGACTCCGACCTGTCCAAGCAGATGGCGGCGCTGGAGAAGGCGGGGTACGTCGCGGTGACCAAGAGCAGCCGCGGTCGGGGCGGCGTGACGACCTACCGGATCACCCGGGCCGGGGCAGCGGCCTACCGGCGGCACGTGCAGGCGCTGCGCGACATCGTGGGCGCGCCGACCGACGTGCAGCCCTGACCCTCAGTCCTGCACGGCCTTGGCGATGGTGACGGCGGCGGTCAGGGCGGCCCGGTCGTCGGCGTCCAGGGCCCGCCGGGCGGTCACCGCGTCCTCGATCACCCAGAGCGCGTTGTGCATCTCCCGGACCACGACCCACGCACGCGCCCGCTGCTCGTCGAGCCCGGCCGCGTCGACCAGCGTGAAGAACCGCCGCCGCACGGCGTCGCGCACGTGGCCGGAGGCGACCACGTCGTCCCACCGGTTCCACAGCATCGGCGCCGGCTCGTAGTGCGGGTCGCCGGCCATCGGCTTCGGGTCGATCGCCAACCAGGGCTCGCGATCGGCAGCCAGCACGTTCTCGTAGTGCAGGTCGCCGTGGATCGTCCGGGCGTCGGTGGCGGGGTCGCCGACGAGGTCACGGCCGAGCGACACGGCCTGCTCGACGAGCCGGCGCGGGAGCGGGGCGTCGACCGGCAGGTCCGCCAGCCGCGTCGTCCACCGGTCGACGTACGACGAGAGCCGGCGCAGCTGCGGCAGGGCCGGGACGTGCAGCCGCTGGTACAGACCGCCGACGATCTCGCAGGCCTCGACGTCCCACAGCGGCGTCAGGTCCTCCTCGGCGTGCAGCCGCTCGAGCAGCAGCGCCCACCGCCGGGGGTCGGCGCGCAGCAGCTGGACCGCGCCGTCGCCGTGCCAGGCCCGGAGCCCGAGGTGCTCGTGCTCGGCCTCGTCGTGCGGGTAGGTCACCTTGAGCACGGCGGGCCGGCCGCAGGCGGTGCGCACCGGCACGACGAGCGCGCACTGGCCGTGCCAGGGCGGCCCGTCGTGCGTCAGCTGCCACTCCGAGACGAGCTCGTCCACCAGCCTCGGCAGTCCCGCGAGGTACGTCGCGAAGCGCTCGCCCCGGCCGGCGTACGCCGTGAAGGTCGGCGGGATCGCGAACGGCAGGGGCACCGGGCCATCCTGCCCGGTGGGCGACGACGCTCGTGGACGGGTGCTTCCCGGCGACCAGCGAGTGTGACAAGGTTCCCCCCAAGCTGCAGTTACGGGAAGTCGGTGTGAATCCGACGTGGTCCTCGCCACTGTGACCGGGGAGTCCCCTCCCACTTTTGCCACTGGTGTCCGTCTCGACGGGTGCTGGGAAGGCGGGAACGGGACGACGATCCGGAAGCCAGGAGACCGGCTGCAGCGTGATCTGTCCACGAGGTATGGAAGAAGGGGTCTCCCATGACCAACTCTGTTTCCGTCGCGCCCGCACCCGTCGTCGTCCCTGTCTGGGCCTGGGCCCTGGCCGCACTCGCGTTGCTCGCGATGTACGTCCTGCTCCAGGAGAACGGCGCGCTGCTCACCGCCGACCAGGCGATGTACGTCCACGAGATCACCCACGACGCGCGGCACGCCCTCGGCGTGCCCTGTCACTGAGCCCGATGCGGTTCCCACAGCTGCTGCGGGCCGGAGCGATCTCCGGCGCCGCGGCGGGAGTCGCCGCTGCCCTCGTGATGTGGCTGCACACCGAGCCCGTGATCCGTCGAGCCCTCGCCGTCGAGGACGCGCGGGCGCACGCCGGCGGCGCCCACCACCACGAGGAGGAGCTGGTCTCGCGCACCGCGCAGGTCTTCTTCGGCGCCTGCACGGCCGCCGTTGCGGGGTTGCTGTTCGGCCTGGTCTTCGCCGTGGTGTTCGCGAAGGCGCGGCACCGGTTGCCGGGGCTCACCGACCAGGGCCGCGCGCTGTGGCTGGGCGCGCTGGGCTTCGGCGTGTTCACGCTGCTGCCCGCGCTGGCGGTCCCGGCCAACCCGCCGGCGGTCGGAGACCCGGCCACGGTCACCCAACGGACGTTGACCTACGTGCTGACCGTGCTGGTCGGGCTGCTCGTCATCGGGCTCGTCTCGGGCCTCGACCACCTGCTCGGCTCGCGCGGGACGACTCCGCCGGTCCGGCTGGTCACGGACCTGGTCGGCGCCGCCGTGCTGGTGGTGGTGGCGCTGTGGCTGCTGCCCGCGAGCCCGGACCGCATCCCCGCGGACGTGCCGGCGGACCTGATCTGGGACTTCCGGGTCGCGTCGCTGGCCCAGCTGGGCACGATGTGGCTCGTGCTGGCCGCCCTGTTCGGCCTGCTGGTCAGCCGCCGCGCGGGCGTCGTCGCCCGCGAGGCGGAGCCCGTCCTCACACCGTGACCCGGCCACGCGTGCGGGTGTGCCGGGACTGCTGCTGCGGTACGTCGCGCAAGCACCCGGGCGTCGACCACGACGCGCTGCTCGACCTGCTCGTGACCTCGACGACGGGGGTGGCCACGGTGGACGTCTCGCCCTGCCTGCTGGCGTGCGAGAAGTCCAACGTGGTGGTCGTCCAGCCCGGGCCGACCGGGCGGCGGGCGGGCGGTCGGCCGGTGTGGCTGCGTGAGGTCCTCGACCGCACCTCGGTCGAGGCGATCGCGACCTGGCTGGAGGCGGGCGGGCCGGGCCTGTGCGACGGACCGGCGTCGTTGCGGCCGCTGGTGACCACGCCGGGCGTGCTCGGCGAGGCCGTGCTGTGACCGGGTCGCTGCTGGTCTGCGGCACGACCTCGGACGCCGGCAAGAGCGTGGTGACCACCGGGTTGTGCCGGGCGTTCGCGCGCCGCGGCCTGCGGGTCGCGCCCTACAAGGCGCAGAACATGTCGAACAACTCGATGGTGACTGCCGACGGCGCCGAGATCGGGCGCGCCCAGTGGGTGCAGTCGGTGGCGGCGCGGGCCGAGCCCGAGGCGGCCATGAACCCGGTGCTGCTGAAGCCGGGCAGCGACCGGCGCAGCCACGTGGTCGTGATGGGCCGGCCGTTCGGGCACCTCGAGGCGAACGAGTTCGCGGGCGGCCGGACGGCCCTGGCGGAGGCTGCCTTCGCGGCCTACGACGACCTGAGCGGACGCTACGACGTGGTCGTGTGCGAGGGCGCCGGCAGCCCCGCGGAGATCAACCTGCGCCGGCACGACTACGTCAACATGGGGCTCGCCCGGCACGCCCGGATCCCCACGGTCCTGGTCGGGGACATCGACCGCGGCGGCGTCTTCGCCGCGATGCACGGGACGCTCGCGCTGCTCGACGCCGCGGACCAGGCGCTGATGGCGGGCTTCGTGGTGAACAAGTTCCGGGGCGACGTGTCGCTGCTGCGCCCCGGTCTGGACACCCTCGAGCGGTTGACCGGGCGGCCGGTGCACGGGGTGCTGCCCTGGCTGCCGGACCTCTGGCTGGACTCGGAGGACGCGCTGGCGCTGCGGGACCGGGCCGCCTCGGCGCCGGACACCGGCGGCGTGACCGACCGGCTGCGGGTGGCGGTGGTGGTGCTCCCCCGCATCTCCAACTTCACCGACGTCGACGCGCTGTGCCTGGAGCCCGGTCTCGACGTGGTGTTCGCCGACGGCCCGCGGGCCCTCGCGTCCGCCGACGTGGTGGTGCTCCCCGGCACCCGTTCCACCCTCGAGGACCTCGCCTGGCTGCGGACCCGGGGGCTCGCCGACGCGCTGGTCACGCACGCCGCGCGCGGCGGCGCCGTGCTCGGCATCTGCGGCGGCTTCCAGATGCTGGGCCGGGAGATCTCCGACCCCCACGGCGTCGAGGGCACGCCGGGTGCGCGGGCCGACGGGGTCGGGCTGCTCGACGTGCGCACCGTGTTCACGCCCGAGAAGGTGCTGCGGCTGCCGACCGGGTCGGCGCTGGGGGTGCCGGCATCCGGGTACGAGATCCATCACGGCCGGGTGGTCGTCGAGGCGGGCGAGGCGTTCCTCGGCGGCGCCCGCTCCGGCCCGGTGTTCGGCACCATGTGGCACGGCAGCCTGGAGGGCGACGCGCTGCGCCGGGCCTGGCTCGCCGAGGTCGCCGACGGCCTCGCCGTGCCGTTCGCCGCCGGCGAGCAGAGCTTCGCCGCCGTCCGCGAGGCCCGCATCGACGCGCTCGCCGACGCGATGGAGGAGCACCTCGACCTCGACGCGCTGCTCGACCTCGTCGCCTCGGGGGCGCCCGTCGGCCGGCCGGTCGTGCGCGGCGGTCTCGCGTGAGGCTCCTGCTGCTCGGGGGCACCGGGGAGGCCCGGTCGCTCGCCGAGGCGCTGGTCGCCGACGGCGTCGACGTCGTGTCGTCGCTGGCGGGGCGGGTGCGGCGGCCCCGGCTGCCGGTGGGGCGGCTGCGCGTCGGCGGCTTCGGCGGCGTCGACGGGCTGCGCGAGGAGGTGCTGCACTACGACGCGGTCGTGGACGCGACGCACCCGTTCGCGGCGACGATCTCCGCCAGCGCCGCGACCGCGTGCCGCGCGACCGGTGTCCCCCTGCTGCGGCTGGCCCGCCCCGGCTGGTCCGGGCACCCGGACGCCGGGGCGTGGCACTGGGTGGGCTCGCACGAGGAGGCGGCCGGCACGGCGGCGTCCCTGGGCTCCGCGGTCTTCCTCACCACCGGGCGGCAGACCCTCCCGCGGTTCGAGGCCGCGCTGGCCGGGCACCGGGTGCTGGTGCGCGTCGTGGACCCGGTCGACCAGCCCGTGCCGGCGGCCTGGACGGTGCTGCTGGCCCGTGGCCCCTACACGCGTGCGGACGAGGGCCGGCTGATGCGCGAGCACGGGATCGACGTGCTGGTGAGCAAGGACTCCGGCGGCGAGCAGACCCGCGCCAAGCTCGACGTCGCCGCCGGGCTCGGCGTCGCCGTCGTCGTCGTACGTCGACCCACGGCGCCGGAGGGCGTCCCGGAGGTCAGCGACGTCCCCGGCGCCGTGCGATGGCTCCGAGCACGGCGAGGCTGAGCGCCGCCGCGCCGACCCGGTCGGCCAGCACCACCGCCCTGCCGATGTCACCGGGCGCCGGTGGCCGACCGTCGCCGAGGAACCCCCGGTCCTGGACCTCCTCGCCGTAGCGGTTCCGCCCGCCGAGCCGCAGGCCGAGCGCTCCCGCGAACGCCGCCTCCACGGGACCGGCGTTCGGGCTCGGGTGCCGGCCGGCGTCCCGTCTCCAGGCACGCAGCGCCGGGCCCGGGGCCCCGGTCGCCGCGAGCAGCGCGGTGACTCGCGCGGGCACCAGGTTCGCCGCGTCGTCCAGGCGGGCCGAGGCCCAGCCGAAGCGCAGGTAGCGCGGGCTGCGGTGCCCGACCATCGCGTCGAGCGTGTTCACCGCCCGGTAGCCCAGCAGCCCGGCCGGCCCGGCGACCGCGCCCCACAGCAGCGGCGCGACCACGGCGTCGCTGGTGTTCTCGGCGACCGACTCGACGGTGGCCCGCGCGACCTCGTCCGGACCGAGCCGGGACGGGTCCCGTCCCACCAGGTGCGTCACCCGCTCGCGGGCGGCCGGCAGGTCCCCGGCCTCCAGGTGGGCGGCGACCGCGGCGGCCTCCCGGGCCAGGGACCGGCCGCCGAGCACCGTCCAGGTGCAGAGGGCGGTCACCAGCGTGCCCTCGCGCAGGGTGCGTGCGAGCAGGACCGTCCCGCCCACCACCACCAGGCTGTGCAGGCCGCCGGCGGCCCGGTGGTCCGCGTAGGTCCGGGACTCCACCGCCAGCGCGAAGCGGCCGAAGCCGGCCACCGGGTGGAAACGCCGCGGGTCGCCCAGCAGCCGGTCCGCGGCGCAGCCGAGCACCAGCCCCGCGACCCGTCCCACCTCAGACCGTCACGGCGAGGCGACCGAGCGCGTCGTCCAGGGCGTCCGTGGTCGCGGGCTCCCGCACCGCGAGCCGGACCCACTCCGGGCCGAGCCCCGGGAAGGTGTCGCCGCGCCGGACCGCGAAGCCCCCGGCCCGCAGCCGGTCGCGCAGCCCGAGCGGCCCGCGCACCAGCACGAACGGGGTGGCCGGCGTGCCCACCACGTCGAGACCGTGGCCGGCCAGGGTCGCCACCAGGTGGTCGCGCCAGCCGCCGACCAGCACCGCCCGGCGGGCGGCCTCGCGCAGCGCCTCCTCCCCGCAGCAGGCGACCATCGCGGCCGCCGCCGGGGTGGAGACGGACCACGGCGGCTGCTGCCGGGCCAGCTCGCGCACGAGGGCCGGGTCACCGGCGACGTACCCGGCGCGCAGGCCCGGCAGGGACCAGGTCTTGGTCAGGCTGCGCAGCACCACGAGCCCGGCGACCCGGCTGCCGGCCAGCGACTCCGTCTCCCCCGGTACGGCGTCCATGAAGGCCTCGTCCACGACCACCACGCGACCCGGCCGGACCAGCCGCTCGAGCAGCGCGCGGGGGTGCAGGACACCGGTCGGGTTGGTGGGGTTGCCGACGACCACGAGGTCCGCGTCCTCGGGGACCTGCGCAGGGTCCAGGGCGAACCCGTCCTCGGCGCAGAGCAGCACCCGCGTCACCTGGTGACCGGCCGCCCGCAGCGCCGCCTCCGGCTCGGTGAACTGCGGGTGCACCACGACCGGCCGGCGCCACCGGCGCATCCGGGCCACCAGGGTGAAGGCCTCCGCGCCGCCCGCCGTCGGCAGCACCTCGTCGGTGCCGCGGCCGTGCCGGCCGGCCAGCGCCGCGCGCGCCGCGGACGGGTCGGGGTAGGACGCGAGGTCGTCGAGGGACCGGCGCAGCGCCCGGTCGAGCCAGTCGGGCCGGGCGCCCGGGTGCACGTTGACCGCCAGGTCCACCAGCCCCGGGCCCACCTCGCGGTCCCCGTGGTGGTGCAGGTCGGGCACCGGCGCGGGGTCCGTGGCGGCGAAGCCCCACGCGGCGGCGGCGAACCGGGCCGCGAGCCGGGGGAAGCCGGCCCAGTGCGTGTGCAGGTACGACGCGTGCAACGTCGCGCCGGCGAAGCCGGCCGGCTGCTCGCCGATGGTCCAGGCCGGGGCGCCGCTCGCCGGGACCACGGTGGTGCGGTGGAACTCGTGGCCGGTCACCCGCTCCCCCGCCCGGGTGAGCAGGCTGTCGTGCGCCTTGCCGGTGCGGTAGCCCAGCGTGAGCCCCGGTGTCATCGCGCCCGACGCGGCCAGGGCCGCGCTCATCGGCGACCCGTCGACGCTCTCGCAGAGGTAGAGCAGCCCGGCGCACTCCGCGACGGTCGGGACCCCGTCCCGGACCGCCTCGCGCACGGCGGCCAGCAGGGTGGTGTTGGCGCCGAGCTCGGCGGCGTGCACCTCGGGGAAGCCGCCGCCGAGGTAGATCGCCGCCGTGCCCGCCGGCAGCGCGAGGTCGGTCAGCGGGTCGAAGACCTCGACCCGGCAGCCGGCGGCCCGCAGCAGCTCGTCGGTCTCGGCGTAGCGGAAGGTGAACGCGCGGCCGCCGGCGACGGCCACCACGGGTGAGCCGGGGCTGACCGGCCGGGCCGCCTGGCCGAGCGCGGCGGCCGGGTCCCAGGGCTCGGCGCTCAGGTCGCGGGCCGAGCGGGCGATCTCGAGGACCGCGGTGAGGTCGACGTGGTCCGCGACCTGGGAGGCCAGCCGGGCCAGGGCGGTCTCGGCGTCGGGGCGCTCGCCCGCGGGCACCAGCCCGAGGTGCCGGGACGGCGCGGAGATCCCGTCGTCCCGGTGCAGCACCCCGAGCACCGGGATGCCCAGCCCCTCCACGGCTGCCTGCGCCTCGGCGGCGTGCCGCGCCGAGCCCGCCTTGTTGAGCACCACGCCGGCGATCCGGACCGCGGGGTCGAAGGTGGCCATCCCGTGCACCATCGCGCCGACCGACCGGGCCGCGTGCGAGATGTCCACGACCAGCAGGACCGGCGCGTCGAGCTCGGCGGCGACGTGGGCCGTGGAGGCGAACCCGCGGCGGCCGAGCGCTCCGTCGTACAGCCCCATCACGCCCTCGACCACGGCGACGTCGGCCGGGACCGGGGTCGCCGCACCGTGCAGGAAGAGCGGCAGCACGAGGTCCTCGCCGACCAGGTGTGGGTCGAGGTTGCGGCCCGGCCGGCCGGTGGCCAGCGCGTGGTAGCCCGGGTCGATGTAGTCCGGGCCGACCTTGTGCCCGGACACCTCGTGCCCGGCCGCGCGCAGCGCCGCCATCAGGCCGGTGGCGACCGTGGTCTTGCCGTGCCCCGAGGCGGGGGGCGGCGACCACGAGCCGCGGGATGCTCACCATTCGATGCCCCGCTGGCCCTTCTGGCCCGCGTCCATCGGGTGCTTGACCTTGGTCATCTCGGTGACCAGGTCGGCCACCTCGACGAGCTTGGGGTCGGCCCGGCGCCCGGTGATCACCACGTGCTGGTGGCCGGGCCGGTTCGCCAGCGTCTCCACCACGTCGTCGACGTCGATCCACCCCCAGTTGACCGGGTAGGTGAACTCGTCGAGCAGCAGCAGGTCGTGCTGCTCGCTCGCGATGCGGCGCTTGATCTCGGCCCAGCCCTCGGCGGCCGCGCGGGCGTGGTCGTCCTCCTCGCCCTGCTTGCGGGCCCACGACCACCCGGAGCCCATCTTGTGCCACTCGACCGTGCCGAATCCGTCGGGCAGCTGCTCGAAGGCGGTCTGCTCGCCGAGCCGCCACTTGGCGGACTTCACGAACTGGAACACGGCGATCGACCAGCCCTGGTTCCACCCGCGCAGCGCCAGCCCGAAGGCCGCGGTCGACTTCCCCTTGCCGTCTCCGGTGTGCACCACCACGAGCGGCCGGTTGCGCCGCTGCCTGGTGCTCAACCCGTCGTCGGGGATCACGAGCGGCTGTCCCTGCGGCATCTCAGGCCACCTTTCGCTTGATGTGGCTGGTGATCGCGTCGGCGCTGACCTCGCCGACCGGGACGTGCTCGGTGCCCAGCCGCTCGGCGAGCCGGACCGCGAGCCCCATCCGCAGCCGGCCGGTCTCGCAGTCGATCACCACGCCGTCGACCCCGTCGGCGGCGAGCCGGTCGGCTGCCTGCCCGGCCCGGGCCACCGCGTCCGGACCGTGCGTCGCCCGCCCGTCGGTGACCACCACCAGCAGGGCCCGGCGACGCGGGTCCTTGAGCCGTTCGCGGTCGATCGTGCGGGACGCCTCGAGGAGGCCCTCGGCCAGCGGCGTGCGGCCGCCCGCGGGCAGCGACGCCAACCGTCGCGCGGCCAGGTCCACCGAGCCGGTCGGCGGCAGGACCAGGTGCGCCTGGCCGCCGCGGAAGGTGATCAGCCCGACCTTGTCGCGCCGCTGGTAGGCGTCGAGCAGCAGCGAGAGCACGGCGGCCTTGACCTGCTCCATGCGGCGCTGCGCCGCCATCGAGCCGGACGCGTCGACGCAGAGCAGGACGAGGTTGGACTCGCGGCCCTCGCGCAGCGCGTGCCGCAGGTCGTCGGGCCGGATCCGGCCGGGGTGCTGGGCGGCCGCGCGCAGGGTGGCGGGCAGGTGCACCGGCCCCGCGGGGAGACGGGTGGCGCCGACCGTCCGCCCGCTCGTCGTGCGGGCACGGGAGCGGCGGCCGGCCTCCCCGGTCCCGGTGCCGCGCGCGGCCAGCAGCCGGGCCCGGTAGGGCTCCCCCGCTTCGGCGACCGACGTCGGCGCCGGACCCGCGTCCGCTGGCCCGGGGTGCGCGTCCCCCTCTGCGCCGGCGTCGCCCTCGGGCGGCCCCTCCGGTGGACCGTCGGGTCCGCCCTCCGGCGGCTCCGGGTCGTCCGGGCCCTCCTGCTGGTCGGGCGGCAGGGTGTCCTCGATGGTCCGGTCCTCCAGCCCCGGCTCGTCGAACGGGGACCGGCGACGCCGGTGCGGGATCGCCAGCCGGGCGGCCACCCGGACGTCCTCGCGGGTGACCGCCGTGCGGCCGCACCAGGCGGCGTGGGCAGAGGCGGTGCGGGCGGTGACGATGTCGGCGCGCATCCCGTCCACCTCGAACGCCGCGCACACGCGGGCGATGTCGAGCAGGGCCTCGTCGTCGAGCAGCACGTCGGGCAGCAGGGCCTGTGCCTTGAGGATCCGCTCGGCCACCGCCCGCTCGTCGTCCTCGTAGCGCGCCGCCATCGCGGCCGGGTCGGCGTCGTAGGCCAGCCGGCGGCGCACCACCTCGACGCGCGTCTCCGGGTCGCGGGGTGCGGCGATGTCCACGCTGAGCCCGAACCGGTCGAGCAGCTGCGGGCGCAGCTCGCCCTCCTCCGGGTTCATCGTGCCGACCAGCACGAAGCGCGACGCGTGGCTCACCGAGACCCCGTCCCGCTCCACGGTCGAGCGGCCCATCGCGGCGGCGTCCAGCAGCAGGTCGACGAGGTGGTCGTGCAGCAGGTTGACCTCGTCGACGTACAGCAGACCGCGGTGTGCGCGGGCCAGCAGCCCCGGGTCGTACTCCGTCACGCCGTCGCTCAGCGCCCGGCCGAGGTGCAGCGAGCCGATCACCCGGTCCTCGGTCGCCCCCACCGGGAGCTCGACCAGCCGGGCGGCCCGGGTGACACCGGTGACGCCACCGCCGTGCACGCCGTCCGGGCAGGTGGGGTCGGGCGCGGCCGGGTCGCAGGAGAACCGGCAGCCCTCCACGACCGGCACGTCCGGCAGCAGGGAGGCCAGGGCCCGCACCATCGTGGACTTGGCCGTGCCCTTCTCGCCGCGCACGAGCACGCCGCCCACGCCGGGCGAGACCGCGCTCAGGGTGAGCGCGAGACCGAGGTCGTCGGCACCGACGACCGCGCTGAATGGGAAATGTCGCACTGATCCTCCACAGGCTCCCGCTGGGATGGTTCCGTGGCACAGGACCAAGGCCGGTCTTCGGACTTCCTGATCAACACCGGTCCGATCGCCTTCCCGGACTCACGTCCAGTGGCTGCGCTCTCGCGCCGATCGGCGGCTCCCAGGTCACCGCAGCGGGCCTGTGTCGGACTCTCACCGACTTCCCGATTATCCCCGTGAGGGGCACCTCGGTCTTTGACTGCCGGGGTGATCGTAGCGCGCGCCGGCCGGTTGTCGAGGGGCCGTCTCGCCGGCGCGCCCGGCCCGGCGGATGCCCTACTGTTGCCGCCCATGACTGCTCTGGCGACCCCGCGCGTGACCGTGGTCGGTCTCGGCGCCGACGGCTGGGAGGGGCTCGCCCCGGGCGCCCGGGAGCTGGTCCTGGACGCCGAGGTGCTGCTCGGCGGGCCCCGCCAGCTCGCGCTCGTCCCGGCCACCGACGCGGTCCGCGAGCCGTGGCCCTCGCCGCTGCTGCCGGCCCTGCCGCGGCTCCTCGCGACGTACGACGGGAGGCGGGTCGTCGTGCTCGCCTCGGGCGACCCGCTGCTGTCCGGGATCGCGACGAACCTCGTTGCCCTGCTGGGATCCGAGCACGTGGAGGTGCACCCGGGCATCTCGTCGGTGTCGCTGGCCCGGGCCCGGATGGGCTGGTCGGCGGAGTCCACCGACGTGGTCACGCTCGTGGGCCGCGAGCACGACGCGGTGCGGCGGTGCTTCGGACCCGGCCGGCGGCTGGTGGTGCTGTCCTCGGACGGCGCCACCCCCTGGGCGGTCGCCGCGATGCTGGTCCACGACGGCTACGGCGACAGCACCCTCAGCGTCCTGTCGGACCTCGGGTCCCGCTCCGAGGCGCGGACCGACGCGACGGCGTCCACGTGGCGGCACGTCGAGTCGCCGGCCCTCAACGTCGTCTGCGTCGAGCTGGTCGCCTCCCCCGACGCGCTCGTCCTGCCGCCGCTGCCCGGGCTGCCGGACGAGGCCTACGAGCACGACGGTCAGCTGACCAAGCGGGACCTGCGCGCGCTGGCCCTCTCCCGGCTGGCGCCGAACCCCGGCGAGCTGCTGTGGGACGTCGGCGCCGGAGCCGGCTCGGTCGGCATCGAGTGGATGCGCACCGACCCACGGTGCCGGGCGGTCGCCGTGGAGTCGTCGCCGGAGCGGGCCGCGCGGATCGGCCGCAACGCCACCCGGCTCGGGGTGCCGGGACTGGAGGTGCGCAACGGGTCCGCCCCGGAGGCGCTGGCCGGCCTGCCCGGCCCGGACGCGGTCTTCGTCGGCGGCGGGGCGACGGTCCCGGGCGTGCTGGACACCTGCTGGGACCGGCTGCGTCCGGGGGGCCGGCTGGTCGCGCACGCGGTCACCCTGGAGACCGAGGCGGTGCTGGCGTCCTGGTGCAAGCGGGCCGGCGGCGAGCTGACCCGGGTGTCGGTCGAGCAGGCCGAGCCGCTGGGCTCGTTCACCGGCTGGCGCCCCGCACGCCCGGTCGTGCAGTGGGCGGTGGCCCGGTGACGGTGCACTTCGTCGGGGCCGGCCCGGGTGCCGCCGACCTGCTGACCGTCCGCGCCGTCACGCTGCTGCGCGAGGCGCAGGTGTGCGTGTTCGCGGGCACCTACGTCGACGACGCGGTGCTCGCGATGTGCGGCCCGGGCACGCGTCGGGTCGACACCCAGCACCTCGACCTGGACGCGATCACCACCGCCCTCCTCGAGGCGCACGCGGCGGGCCTCGACGTCGTACGCCTGTGCTCGGGGGACCCCTCGCTGTACTCCGCGCTCACCGAGCAGACCCGGCGCCTCGACACCGCGGGCGTGCCCTGGGACGTGACCCCGGGCGTGCCCGCCTACGCCGCGGCGGCCGCGGCCCTCGGGGTCGAGCTCACCGTCCCGGAGCTGGTCCAGACCGTGGTGCTCACCCGCACGCAGGCCCGGTCCACGTCCATGCCGGAGGCCGAGTCGCTTGGGTCGACGGCCGCGATCGGGGGCTCCCTGGTCCTGCACCTCGGCATCACCCGGATCCGCGCCCTGGCCGCGGAGCTCGCCGACGCCTACGGCCCGGACTGCCCGGTGGCCGTCGTGGCGTTCGCGTCGCAGCCGCGGGAGGTGGTGGTCCGCGGCCGGCTCGACGACATCGCCGACCGGGTGGAGCCGCTGGGCCTGCGGCACACGGCGGTGATCATCGTCAGCCGGGCGCTGACCGCCCGCTCGGACGCCGCCTGCGTCGCCGAGTCGCACCTGTACGACGCGGCCCGGGACCGTCCCGGCGTCACCGCACCGAGCGACGTGTCCAGACCCGGCCGCCCGGGCTGACCGTCGTACCGCTGGAGCCGACGATCAGCAGGCAGCGCATGTCGATGGTGGCGGGGTCGAGGTCGCCCAGCGTGCTCACCTCGAGGGTCTCGCCCGCGCGACCCACGTCGCGTCCCACCACCACGACCGTCCCGGGATCCCTGTGCTGCAACAGGATCCTCTGCATCTCGGCGACCTGCGTGGTCCGGGAGCGGGACGCCGGGTTGTAGACGGCGAGGACCAGGTCGGCCTCCGCCACCGCCGCCAGCCGGCGCTCGATCACCGGCCACGGCTTGAGCCGGTCGGACAGGCTCAGCACCGCGAAGTCCCCGCCGAGCGGCGCGCCGGCCCGCGCGGCGACGGCCTGCACGGCGGTCATCCCGGGCAGCACCCGGACGGGCACCCCGGCGTACCGCTCGTCCTCGGCCGCCTCGAAGACCGCCGACGCCATCCCGAACACGCCGGCGTCACCGCCGGACACCACCGCGACCCGCTCCCCGGACCGGGCCAGCCCGAGGGCGAACGCGGCCCGGTCGACCTCGACGCTGTTGCCGCTCGAGTGCCGGTGCAGGCCCGGCCGCTGGGGCACCCGGTTCACGTAGGGCGCGTAGCCGACCACGTGGTCGACCTCGGCCAGGGCCGCGGCCACCTCGGGGGTGAGCCAGTCGTCGCCGGCCGGGCCGAGGCCGACCACGAGCAGCTCCCCCGGCACCGCCAGGCCGGTCGCGGCGGGCCGTGGCTCCTCGTAGCGGGCGGCGTCGCCGGCGGTGTCCCCGGCGACGACGATGATCGAGAAGTACGGCACCGTCGTGGGATCCACCTCCGCGACCGGCAGCACGACCTGCCGGCCGGTGGACGCCCGCTCGACGTACGACGCGTCGCCGAGCCGGCCCGCGGCCTCGAGGGCCCGGCGGACCGCGGGGAAGGTGCGGCCGAGCTTCATGATCACCGCGCCCTGGGTGTCGGCGAGCCGGCGGGCGAGCTCCGGCTCGGGCAGCGTCCCGGGCAGGATCGTCAGGACGTCGGTCTGCCGCACCAGCGGGCTGGACACCGCCGCCGAGGCAGCCGCCACCGAGGTCACGCCGGGCACCACCTCGGTCTCGAAGCGGCCGGCGAGCCGGTCGTGCATGTACATGTAGGACCCGTAGAACAGCGGGTCGCCCTCCGCGAGCAGCACCACGTCCCGGCCGGCCTCGAGGTGCGCGGCGAGCCGGGCGGCGGACTCCTCGTAGAAGTCCGCCATCGCGCCGGCGTAGCCGCCCGGGTGCTCCGCGGTCCCGGTGGTCACCGGGTAGACGAGCTGCTCCTCGACCACGCCTGCGGGGATCAGGTCGGCGGCGATCCCCCGCGCGATCGAGCTGCCGTGCCGACCGGCGTGGTAGGCGACCACGTGGGCGTCACGGATCAGCCGGGCCGCCTTGAGGGTGATCAGCTCGGGGTCGCCGGGGCCGAGCCCGACGCCGTACAGCCGGCCGCTCACTCCGCGTCCCGGGCGAGCGCGTTCAGCGCCGAGGCGGCCATCGCGGAGCCGCCGCGCCGGCCGTGCACCACGAGGTAGGGCACCTGGCCGGGGTGGGCGGCGAGCGCCGCCTTGGACTCGGCCGCCCCGATGAAGCCCACCGGCACGCCGATCACCGCCGCGGGCCGTGGGCCGCCGGCGTCGATCATCTCCAGCAGGTGGAACAGCGCGGTCGGGGCGTTGCCGATCGCCACCACCGCGCCGGCCAGGCGGTCCTCCCACAGCGACACCGCGGCTGCGGACCGGGTGGTGCCCCAGGCGCGGGCGAGGTCGGGCACCCGCGGGTCCCGCAGCAGGCAGACCACGTCGTTGTCCCGCGGCAGCCGGGCCCGGGTGACGCCCGAGGCGACCATGTGGGCGTCGCAGAGGATCGGCGCCCCGGCCTGCAGCGCCGCCCGCGCGGCCTGCACCAGCTCCGGGTGGATCCGCAGGTCGCGGGTGAGGTCGGTCTGCCCGCTGGCGTGCACCATCCGGACCGCGACCTTCTCGGCGTCCGCGGGGACCCCGGAGAGGTCGGTCTCCTCGCGGATCGTCGCGAACGACGCGCGGTAGATCGCGGCCCCGTCCCGCTCGTAGCCGTAGGTGCGCGGGGGCGGCTGGACGGTCATCGGTCCTCCAGGTCCGGCAGCAGCAGGCTGCGCCAGGGGGTCACCACGACCTCGGTGCCGGCCCGGTCGAGCACCTCGGCGGCGGCCCCGGGCGACAGCACCCCGTCGGGTACGTCGACGTGCTCGACGACCCGGCCGTCGTGCTGCGGGTGCCGACCGTACGACGGACGCCCGCTCGTCACGTGGCTGCGCGCGTCGCGGGTGCCGTCGAGCAGGGGGGGTGTCCAGCTCGTCGACGTGCCAGGCCGCCGTCGCCCCCGTCCCGCGGGCCAGCAGGAAGCGTTTCGTCAACGTGTGAAGGGCTCTGGCGGTCTCGTCGATCGTCAGCACGTCGCCCCACTGGTCGGACCCGGCCCGCAGCTGCACGGTCCGGCCGTCCAGGGCGACGGCCGCCAGGTCCGACGTACGCCCGACCAGGTCGCCGCGGCCGTCGTCGAGGGTGAACAGGAACCGGCCGGCCAGGTCGGCGCACTCCGGGTCGGCCAGCAGCAGCCGGTCGAGCTCCTGCGCGACGGGCCGCAGGTCGGCCCGCCCCCCGGCTCGTCCGGACAGCGGCGAGACCATCACGTTGCGGACCAGCTCGTGCGAGGTCGAGGGCAGCAGACCGGCCGCCCGGACCGCGGCCACGAAGCCGTCCGGCAGCTCTCCCTCGGTGTGCGGGACCGCCCGGACCTGCACGTTCGCCCGCTTGGTCAGGTGCAGGTCGCCGTCCCCGTAGGTCGCGGACAGCGCCACCAGAGCGGCCAGCGCCTCGGTGCCCAGGACCCCGCCGACGAGCCGGATCCGCACCAGGGCCCCGTCGTCCGCGAGCCATGGACGGGTGACCCCGGGGCACCGGTCCGGGCGCAGCCGGGGGGTCGTCTGGTCGAGCACGGGCACAGGATGGCACACGGTCGGCACCCGGTTCGCAGGGTCTATGCTGACGGCTTCGTCGTCGTGACCTCAGGAACCCGGTGTGACTCCGGGGCGGTTCCGCCACTGTGATGCGAGCTCGACCAGAGCCCGCCAGCCAGACACTGACCTCGATGACTCCTCACGAGCTGGAGCGAGAACTCCACGAAGGAGCATCAGTGCCCCGCATCGCCCTGCTGTCCACCTCGGACACCGACCTGCTGTCCGCCCGCGCGTCCGGTGCCGACTTCCTGCTCGCCAACCCGGGCCGCTCGTCCCACGCCGAGATGGCCGGGCTGGAGCACTGCGACCTCGTCGTCGCCCGCATCCTGGGACGCCCCGAGGACCTGTGCAGCGGGTTCGAGCGGATCCGCGACGCCGGCGTGCCGATGGTCGTGGTGGGCGGCGAGCGCGAGCCGAGCGCCGAGCTGATGGAGCGGTCGACGGTGCCGGTCGGCACCGCCGTGCAGGTGCACCGCTACCTCGCCGAGGGCGGGCCGGCCAACCTGGCGCAGCTGCACGCGTTCGTCTCGGACACCGTGCTGCTCACCGGTGACGCGTTCGAGCCGCCGGTGGCGCTGCCGTCCTGGGGGGTGCTGCCCCGCGCGTCGACGGCGACCGGTCCGCGGGTCGGGATCCTGTTCTACAAGGCGCACTTCGCCTCCGGCAACGACGCGTTCGTGCACACCCTCGCCGACGCGGTCGACGCCGCCGGTGGCGTCGGGGTGCCGGTCTACTGCTCCTCGCTGCGCGGGGCGCCGGCGGAGCTGCTGGCCGAGCTGGGCACGCTCGACGCGCTGGTCGTCACCGTGCTCGCCGCCGGCGGGACCAAGCCGGCGACCTCCAGCGCCGGCGGGGACGACGAGGCCTGGGACGTCGAGGCCCTCTCCGCCCTCGACATCCCTGTGCTGCAAGGGCTCTGCCTCACCTGGGACCGTGCGACGTGGGCGGCGTCCGACGACGGCGTCTCCCCGCTGGACGCGGCGACCCAGGTGGCCGTCCCCGAGTTCGACGGCCGGATCATCACGACGGCGTTCTCGTTCAAGGAGACCGACGAGGAGGGCCTGCCGCGCTACGTCGCCGACCCGGAGCGCTGCCGTCGGGTGGCGGGCATCGCGGTGGCGCACGCCCGGCTGCGGCACACTCCCCCGGCGGAGCGGCGGATCGCGCTCGTGCTGTCGGCCTACCCCACCAAGCACAGCCGGGTCGGCAACGCCGTCGGCCTGGACACCCCGGTGTCGGCGGTGCGCCTGCTCCGGGCGATGGCGGCGCGGGGCTACGACCTGGGCGAGGGCCTGCCCGGTCTGGACCGCAAGGACGACGCCGAGGCCGGCAACGCCCTGATCCACGCGCTCATCGACGCGGGCGGTCAGGACGAGGACTGGCTCACCGCCGAGCAGCTGTCCGGCAGCCCGGTGCGGATCCCGGCAGCGACGTACCGGAGGTGGTTCGCCGAGCTGCCGGCCGGGCTGCGCGAGGGCATGACCCGGCACTGGGGCGAGGCACCCGGCTCGTTGTACGTCGACGGGGACGACCTCGTGCTGGCCACCCTGCAGGCCGGCAACCTGGTGGTGCTGATCCAGCCGCCCCGCGGCTTCGGGGAGAACCCGGTCGCGATCTACCACGACCCGGACCTGCCGCCCAGCCACCACTACGTCGCGGCCTACCGGTGGCTGGAGAACGAGTTCGGCGCCGACGCGGTCGTGCACCTGGGCAAGCACGGCTCGCTGGAGTGGCTGCCCGGCAAGACCCTCGCCCTGTCGGACGGCTGCGCGAGCGACGCCGCGCTCGGGAACCTGCCGCTGGTCTACCCGTTCCTGGTCAACGACCCGGGTGAGGGCGCCCAGGCCAAGCGCCGCGCGCACGCCACGATCGTGGACCACCTGGTCCCACCGATGGCCCGGGCCGAGGCCTACGGCGACATCGCCCGGCTCGAGCAGCTGATGGACGAGCACGCCAACATCGCGGCGATGGACCCCGCCAAGCTGCCGGCGATCCGCGCGCAGATCTGGACGCTGATCCAGGCGGCCCGGCTCGACCACGACCTCGGGCTTGGTGATGCAGCCGCACGACCCAGCGACTCAGCGTTCGACGACTTCCTGCTGCACGTCGACGGCTGGCTGTGCGAGATCAAGGACGCCCAGATCCGGGACGGACTGCACGTCCTCGGGGACCCGCCGGTGGGCGAGGCACGGGTCAACCTGGTGCTCGCGATCCTGCGGGCCAACCAGGTCTGGGGCGGTCAGGCCAACGCCCTGCCGGGGCTCCGGTCGGCGCTGGGCCTGAAGGACTCCACCACGGGCTCGGGACAGGCGAGCACCGCGGAGGTGGACGCCGCCGAGGCGCTGGCCCGGGCGCTCGTGCTCGCCATGGAGGCCGGGGGCTGGGACGCCGCGGCCGCCCCGTCCGTCGTCGCCGAGGCCCTCGGGCACGACGAGGTCGTCACGGCGGTGCTCGAGTTCGCCGCCATCCAGGTCGTCCCCCGGCTGGCGCGCACCACCGACGAGCTCACCGCGGTGCTGCACGCCCTCGACGGCGGCTACGTCCCGGCGGGTCCGTCCGGGTCGCCGCTGCGTGGGCTGGTCAACGTGCTGCCGACCGGCCGGAACTTCTACACCGTCGACCCCAAGGCGGTGCCGTCGCGGCTGGCCTACGACACCGGCCTGGCGATGGCAGCCTCGCTCGTGGACCGCTACGTGACCGACACCGGCGGCTACCCCCGGTCGGTCGGCCTGTCGGTGTGGGGCACCTCGGCGATGCGCACGTCGGGCGACGACATCGCCGAGGTGCTGGCGCTGATCGGCGTCCGGCCGCTGTGGCAGGAGGAGTCCCGCCGCGTCGGGAGCCTCGAGGTCGTCCCGCTGGCCGAGCTCGGCCGCCCGCGGATCGACGTGACGGTGCGGATCTCGGGGTTCTTCCGGGACGCGTTCCCGCACGTCGTCGCGATGCTCGACGACGCGTTCACGATGGTCGCGGAGCTCGACGAGCCCGACGAGGACAACTACGTGCGCGCCCACACCCGGGCCGACCTGGCCGAGCACGGCGACCGGCGCCGCGCGACCACCCGGATCTTCGGCTCCAAGCCCGGGGCGTACGGCGCCGGCCTGCTGCCGCTGATCGAGTCCGGCAGCTGGCGCACGGACGAGGACCTGGCGGAGGTCTACACCGCCTGGGGCGGCTTCGCCTACGGCCGCGGCCTCGACGGCGTGGCCGCCGGTGACGACATGCGCGCGAACTACCGGCGGATCAACGTCGCGGCCAAGAACACCGACACCCGCGAGCACGACATCGCCGACTCCGACGACTACTTCCAGTACCACGGCGGCATGGTCGCGACGGTCCGCTCGCTGACCGGGACGGCTCCCGCGGCGTACATCGGCGACTCGACCTCGCCGGACGCCGTCCGCACCCGCTCGCTGACCGAGGAGACCGCCCGGGTCTTCCGGTCCCGGGTGGTGAACCCGCGGTGGATGTCCGCGATGCGGCGGCACGGCTACAAGGGCGCCTTCGAGATGGCCGCGACCGTCGACTACCTCTTCGGGTACGACGCCACCGCGGCGGTCGTGCCGGACTGGATGTACGAGTCGCTGGCGCAGAGCTACGTCCTCGACCCGGAGAACCAGGCGTTCCTGCGCGAGGCCAACCCGTGGGCGCTGCACAGCATGGTGGATCGGCTGTCCGAGGCGGCCGAGCGCGGGCTGTGGGCCGAGCCGGACCCGGACACCATGGACGCCATGCGGCAGGCCTACCTCGACGTCGAGGGAGACCTCGAGGACCGCCGGTGAGACGGCTGCGGGTGATCGGGATCGGTCCCGGCGGCCCCGACCAGCTGACCGTCGAGGCGGTCGCCGCGCTCAACGAGGTCGACGTCTTCGTGGTCCCCGTGAAGGACCGCGGGGTCGACGACCTGGTCGCGGTGCGCGAGGAGATCTGCCGCCGGCACGTCACCGGCGCGCACCGGATCGTGGAGGTCCCCGACCCGCCCCGGGACCGGTCCCCCGCCGACTACGAGGCGACGGTCTCCGCCTGGCACGAGGCGCGCGCGGTCGCCGTCGAGACGGTGCTCGCCGGCCTCGGCGCGGACCAGGTCGCCGGCCTGCTGGTCTGGGGCGACCCGTCGCTCTACGACAGCCACCTGCGGATCGTCGAACGGATCCTGGCGCGCGGCGTGCTGAGCTTCCCCTACGACGTGGTCCCGGGAGTGAGCTCCGTGCAGCTGCTGGCAGCCCGGCACCGGATCGTCCTGCACCGGGTCGGGGAGCCGGTCACGATCACCACCGGCCGGCGCCTGCTCGGCACCGTCGAGGGCGGCGCCGACAACCTGGTGGTGATGCTCGACGGCGACCTCACCTGCCGGCGGCTGTCCGGCGACTGGGAGGTCTGGTGGGGCGCCAACCTCGGTACGGCGGCCGAGGTGCTCGTCCACGGGCCGCTGCGCGACGTGCTGCCCCGGATCGAGGAGCTGCGCGCGCGGGCGAAGGCCGAGCGCGGCTGGGTGATGGACACCTACCTGCTGCGGCGCTGCCCCTCGGGCTGAGCCGGGCCCTGCGGCGTCGTGCGGCCGATGCCGTGCCGCAGCGCCAGCGCCTGGAACAGCAGGGACGAGGCCATCGCGGCGCCGACGCCCTCCCCCGCCCGCAGCCGCAGGTCGAGCAGCGGCTCGAGGCCGAGGTGCTCCAGGGCGGTCGCGTGCGCCCGTTCGCGGCTGCGCTGCCCGGCCACGAGGTAGGCCGCCACCCCCGGCTCGAGCGCCACCGCCACCAGGGCCGGCACGGTCGTGGCCAGGCCGTCCAGCACGGTCACCGCGCCGCCGGCGGCCGCGCCCAGCACCGCGCCCACCAGGACGCACAGGTCGGCCCCGCCCAGCGACGCGAGCGCCTGCCCGGGCCGGGCGGTCAGGTCCCCGTGCTCGCGGCGGGCCCGGGCCAGGGCGCCCTCGACGACGGCGCGCTTGCGGTCCAGCATCGCGCTGTCGGAGCCGGCGCCCAGCCCGACGACGTCACCGGCGTCCAGGCCGAGCAGCGCGGCGGCGAGGGCGGCCGCCACCGTGGTGTTCCCGATGCCGACCTCGCCCACGGCCAGCACCCGGTGCCCCGCTGCGACCTCGGCGCCGAGCAGGCGGCCACGCTCGACCAGCCCGTCGGCCACGGACCGGGACAGCGCGTCCCGGTCGAGCAGGTCTCCGGTGCTCGTGCCCGCGTCGACGACCCGGAACCCGAGCCCGGCCGCGTGGGCCGCCACCGCACCGGCGGACACCCCCGCGGCCGCCGCGGACAGCACGTCGTCGGTGACCGAGTCGGGGAAGGCGCTCACCCCCAGGCGCGAGACCGGGTGCCGGGCCCCCACCAGCAGCAGCTCGCCGCCGGAGACCCCGGCGCGGCCGACGGCCTCCAGCCGGTCGACGTACCGGTCCAGGACGCCGAGGGACCCCGGCGGGGTCAGCAGCGTGTCCCCCTCGTCGCGGGCGCGCACCACCGCGACCCGGTCCGGCGCGCGCAGGTGCGAGACCGGCGGCGCGGCCGTCGCACCGGTCTCCTGCCACCGCTCGTGGAGCACGACCTCCTCCAGCGGCTGCCGCCGCGACCAGCCGGCGCGCTCCAGCCCGGGCGCCGGCGGGCGCTCGTCGGGCCAGCCCAGGCACAGCCAGCCGAGCGTCACGACCCCCTCCGGCAGACCGAGGAGGTCGGCGAGCTCGTCGGGGTCGAAGAGCGTCACCCAGCCGAGGCCGAGACCCTCGGCCCGGGCGGCCAGCCAGAGGTTCTCGATCGCGCACGCGCAGGACCAGAGGTCGGCGTCGGGGAAGGTCGCCCGGCCCAGCACGCCCGCGGCGGGCGTCCTCCGGTCGCACGCGACGACCACGCCGTACGGCGCCTCGCGGATCCCCTCCAGCTGCAGGTCGAGCAACCGGCGCCCGGCCTCCGGCTCGAGCTCGCGGGCCTGCCGGAGCCGCTGCTCGTCGGCCATCCGAGCGGCCCGCTCGCGGGTCTCGGCCGCGGTCACCACGACGAAGCGCCACGGCTGGCTGTGCCCGACCGACGGGGCGCGGTGGGCGGCGGTGAGCACCCGCTCGAGGATCGCGGGGTCCACCGCGTCCGGGCGGAACCTGCGGATGTCGCGGCGGGCCGCGATCACGTCGTGCAGCGCGTCGCGGGCCGCCTCGGGGAACGCCCAGGCGCCCACGTCCGCGGCCCGCTCGGCCGCGGAGGTCCGGTCGCCGATCAGCGGGACGGGGCGCGGCCAGCCCTGGGACGGCATCCGGCTACTTCTTGGTCTTCTCCGCGCCGGCGCCGTCGGAGGACAGCGCGGCGATGAACGCCTCCTGGGGGACCTCGACGCGGCCGACCATCTTCATCCGCTTCTTGCCCTCCTTCTGCTTCTCGAGGAGCTTGCGCTTGCGGGTGATGTCGCCGCCGTAGCACTTGGCGAGCACGTCCTTGCGGATCGCGCGGATCGTCTCGCGGGCGATCACCCGGGCGCCGATCGCGGCCTGGATCGGCACCTCGAACTGCTGACGCGGGATCAGCTCGCGGAGCTTGCCGGCCAGCGAGACGCCGTACCCGTAGGCCTGGTCGCGGTGCACGATCGCGCTGAACGCGTCGACCGTCTCGCCCTGGAGCAGGATGTCGACCTTGACCAGGTCGGCGGCCTGCTCGCCGGTCGGTTCGTAGTCCAGCGACGCGTAGCCCTTGGTGCGCGACTTCAGCTGGTCGAAGAAGTCGTAGACGATCTCGCCCATCGGCAGCGTGTAGCGCATCTCGACGCGGTCCTCGGAGAGGTAGTCCATGCCCTCGAGCTGGCCCCGCTTGGTCTGGCAGAGCTCCATGATCACGCCGATGTAGTCGCTGGGGCTCAGGATCGTGGCCTTGACGACCGGCTCGCGGACCTCGGCGATCTTGCCGTTGTTGGGGTACTCGCTCGGGTTGGTCACGACGATCTCGCTGCCGTCCTCCATGACCACGGTGTAGACGACGTTGGGCGCGGTGGAGATCAGGTCGAGGTTGAACTCGCGCTCGAGCCGCTCGCGGACGATCTCCATGTGCAGCAGGCCCAGGAAGCCGCAGCGGAACCCGAACCCGAGCGCGCCGGAGGTCTCCGGCTCGTAGGCCAGCGCCGCGTCGTTGAGCTGCAGCCGCTCGAGCGCGTCGCGCAGCGTGGGGTAGTCGTCGCCGTCGATCGGGTACAGCCCCGAGTAGACCATCGGGTTGGGGTGCTTGTAGCCACCGAGCGCCTCGGTCGCGCCGTGGTGCTGGCTGGTGACGGTGTCACCGACCCGGGACTGGCGGACGTCCTTCACCCCGGTGATCAGGTAGCCGACCTCGCCGACCCCGAGGTCGCCGGCCTTGACCGGCTCCGGGCTGATCACGCCCACCTCGAGCATCTCGTGGACCACACCGGTGCTCATCATCTTGATCCGGTCCCGGTGGGTCAGCTTGCCGTCGACCACCCGCACGTAGGTGACCACGCCGCGGTAGGTGTCGTAGACCGAGTCGAAGATCAGCGCGCGCGGCGGGGCGTCGGGGTCGCCCACCGGCGCCGGGGTCTGGGCGACGATCTCGTTGAGCAGGTGCTCCACGCCGAGGCCGGTCTTCGCGGAGACCTGCAGCACGTCGGACACGTCACAGCCGATGATGCCGGCGAGCTCCGCGGCGTACTTCTCCGGCTGCGCGTTGGGCAGGTCGATCTTGTTCAGCACCGGGATGACGTGCAGGTCGGCGCCGAGCGCGAGGTACAGGTTGGCCAGCGTCTGCGCCTCGATGCCCTGGGCGGCGTCGACGAGCAGCACGGCCGCCTCGCAGGCCTCGAGCGAGCGGGACACCTCGTAGGTGAAGTCGACGTGCCCCGGGGTGTCGATCATGTTCAGCACGTAGCTGCCCGGCTCGGCCGCGGCGTCGTTGTCGTCCGCCACCGTCCAGGGCATCCGCACGGCCTGGCTCTTGATCGTGATGCCGCGCTCCCGCTCGATGTCCATGCGGTCGAGGTACTGCGCCCGCGCGGCCCGCGCATCGACGACGCCGGTGAGCTGGAGCATCCGGTCGGCGAGCGTGGACTTGCCGTGGTCGATGTGCGCGATGATGCAGAAGTTGCGGATGATCGCGGGATCGGTCTGGCCCGGCTTGGGCGCGGACTGGGAGATGGGCACGGGCGACTCTCGGTAGCTTGCGGGGATCACGGTCATTCTCCCACAGCACCGGCGGAGATCCGGACGGCCGCGACCCCGGCGAGGTGCGTGACGCGGTGCCGGTCGGCGGACACAATGACGGCCATGCCCCTCACCGCCCGCGGCCCCCGGGACCCGTCCAGCCTGGAGCCCGTCCCGCACGGCCGCACGGCACGGCGCCTGGACTGGCTGCTGCTGCCGCCGATGACCCGCCGACTGGTCGAGGACCTGTTCGGGACCACGGTCGTCGAGGCGGTCTCCGTGGAAGCGGGCTACACGCCGGGGCTCGCCTCGGTGCTCACCGGCGCCGACGGTCGGCGGATCTTCCTCAAGGCCGCCAGCAAGAAGGCGCAGCGCCCGTTCGCCGACGCCTACCGCGAGGAGATCCAGAAGCTCCGCAGCCTGCCCTCCGGGCTGCCCGTCCCCCACCTGCTGTGGAGCCACGAGGACGACCTGTGGGTGCTGCTGGCCCTGGAGTACGTCGACGGGCACAACCCCGTGCGGCCCTGGCAGCGCGCGGAGCTCGACGCCTGCCTGGACACCCTCGAGCTGGTCGCGCAGACCTTGACGCCCCCGCCGATGCGGCTCGCGCCGTTCGGCGAGGAGTTCGCCGACTTCCTCGACGGCTGGGACCACGTCCGGGCCACCGCCCCCGACTGGCCGCACCTCGACGAGGCGGTCGCCCTCGCCGGCCGCTACGCCGCAGCCTCGGCCGGCAACACCCTGGTGCACACCGACGCGCGCGACGACAACCTGCTGCTCACCGCGGGCCGGGCCTACCTGTGCGACTGGAACTGGCCGGTGCAGGGAGCCGCCTGGATCGACACCGTCTGCCTGCTGATGTCGGCGTTCGGGGACGGCCTCGACGCCGACGCGGTGCTCGCCGAGCGCCGCCTGACCCGGACCGTGGACCCCGACGACATCGACAGCCTGCTCGCGCTGTTCTGCGGCTACTTCCTGGCCCGTCGCGACGAGCCGGCGCCGCACTCGTCGCCGTACCTGCGGGTGCACCAGGACTGGAGTGCCGAGGTGGCCTGGGCGTGGCTGGCGCAGCGCCGCGGCTGGACCTGACCGGGCGGCCGGGCTCCCGCTGCGCGCCGCGATTTGGGCGCTCGCGCGGGCCGCTGGTAAGGTTCTGGCTTGCGTGTTCGGGCGTCTCTGCGCCCTCCGGCTCCTGGTTCACCGGGAGCGAGCACCGACTGACTCAGCACTGACCCAACCGACGAGAACGACGATCGAGGCCTGCCCCGTGGCGAACATCAAGTCCCAGATCAAGCGCAACCGACAGAACGACGCTGCGCACGAGCGCAACAAGTCCGTGAAGTCCGCGCTGAAGTCTGCCGTGCGCCGCTTCCGCGAGGCTGCCGACGCCGGCGACGCCGACCAGGCCAAGACGCTGGCCGCTGCGGCCGGCCGCAAGCTGGACAAGGCCGCCTCCAAGGGCGTCATCCACAAGAACCAGGCTGCGAACAAGAAGTCCGCGATCAACAAGCGGGCCGCGTCGCTCTGACGCTGCACCCCTCGCACACCTTGCACGAGGCGCCACTCCCCCGGGAGCAGGCGCCTCGTTCGCGTTCCGGACCCGTGCTCAGCGTCCGCCGCCGTGCGCCCCGGTGATGGTCAGCACCATCCGCTCCAGGGAGTACGCCGCGTCGCCGGCCTGGCCCTTGACGTCCGCGTCCGCCCGCGCGACGGCGGTGATCGCCGTGGCCAGGCCGAGGTCGTCCCAGCCGCGGGCCTGCTCGCGCAGCACCCGGATCTTCCAGGGCGGCACCCCGGCCTCCCGGGCCAGGTCGGCCTCCCGCAGCCCCCGCGGCGCCGACTTGAAGCGGGCGAGCCCCCGCAGGCCGGTCGCGAAGGCGCTGGTGACCAGCACCGACGCCGTCCCGTTGTCCAGCGCCCAGCGCAGCTCCTCCAGCGCGACCGCGGTCCGGCCGTAGAGCGCGGCGTCCGCGATCGCGAACGACTTGACCTCGGCGCGGCCGCCGAAGTACTTGCGGACCACGGACTCCGTCAGCGGCTCGCCGGGGAAGTCGCTGGCCAGCTGGCTCGCGGCCCCGGCCAGTGCCCGCAGGTCCTGGCCGATCGCCTGCACCAGCAGGTCGGCGGCGTCCTCGGCGATCCGGCCGCCGTGGCCGCGGACCTCCGCGGACACGAAGCGGGAGAACTCCGAGGGCTTGAGCGAGGCGGACTTCACCTCGGTGACGCTCGCGACCTTGCGCAGCTTGGTGAGCAGGCCGGAGCCCTTCTGGCCCCCGGAGTGCACCAGGATCAGGCCGATGTCCTCCGACGGCGCGGCGGCGTAGTCCAGCAGGCCGGCGTGGGTCTCCTCGGGCAGGTCCTCCAGCCCGCGCAGCACGACGCAGCGGATCGACGAGAACAGCGAGGGGGCGGCCAAGTCGCCGAGCACCCCCATCGTGACCTGGTCGGCCGTGGTCTCGCTGACCTCGGACTCCGGGTCGAAGGCGTGCACCGCCACGACGGCCGCCGAGATGGTGCGCTGGTTGAGGAACTCCTCGGGGCCGGTCACCAGCGTGACGTGCCCCAGGATGTCGGAAGCTCGAGGTGTCGCCATGGTGGCGCCAGCCTGCCACACGCGACCGACACGAGTACGCCGCCACCGGGTGGGTACGGTCGCCACGACAACCGAGCCGACCCGACCGAGAGGACACGATGCAGCCCGAGTTGATCGGAGGCCGCTACCGCGTGCTGTCGGCCATCGGCCAGGGCGGGATGGGGACCGTCTGGCTGTGCCAGGACGAGACCCTGCGCCGCGAGGTGGCCGTCAAGCAGGTCGGCCTGCTGCCGGGCGAGTCGGTGACCGACTCGGCCCGCGCGTTCCGCGAGGCCCGCTCCTCGGCCGGCCTCAGCCACCGCAACGTGGTCACCGTCTTCGACGTCGTCGAGGAGGCCGGCGCCATCTGGCTGGTGATGGAGCACGTGCCCGGCCGCTCCCTGTCGGAGATCATCAAGCAGGACGGCCCGCTGGAACCCACGGTGGTCGCCGACATCGGCGCCCAGGTCGCCGCCGGCCTGGCCGCCGCGCACCGGGCCGGCACCATGCACCGCGACGTGAAGCCCGGCAACGTGCTGGTCCGCGAGGACGGCGTCGTGAAGATCAGCGACTTCGGCATCGCCCGCTCGGCCGGCGACCCGGCGCTGACCCAGTCCGGCTTCCTCACCGGCACCCCCAGCTACTTCTCCCCCGAGCTCGCCCGCGGCGCCGAGCCCGGCTCCGGCACCGACGTCTGGGCGCTGGGCGCGACGTTGTACGCCGCCGTCGAGGGCCGCTCGCCCTACGAGCAGCGGACCAACCCGGTCGCGGTGCTGCACGACATCACCTCCGGCCAGCCGCCGCGACCGCGGCGCGCGGAGTTCCTCGAGCCGGCGCTGCTGCGGATGATGGACCGCGACCCGGACTCGCGCTGGTCGATGGACGACGCCGCGCACGGCCTGCGCCGCCTGGCGGACGCGCACAGCACCGGTGGCACCCGCGAGCAGACCGCCGGGGTCGCCGCCCCGACCACCCAGGTCGAGCGCCCCGCCCCCGAGCCGGTGCGGGAGCCGGTGCCCGCGGCCGCCCCGGTCGACCCGCCCGGCCCGTCGTACGACGGGGGTCCGGGACGGCGCAGCCGCGGCCCGGTGTACGCCGTGCTGGCGGCGGTCGCGCTGCTCCTCGTCATCGGGGGCGTCGCGTACGCCGCGTCCCAGCGGTCCGGTTCCGACCCCAGCGCCGGACCCTCGGCCGGGGCGAGCAGCCCGGCCGGCTCGCCGTCCGCCTCGAGGAGCCCGAAGAAGTCGAGCACCCCCTCGCCCAGCGCGCAGGACACGCCGTCGCAGGCGCCCAGCACGCCCGCCGCCTCGCCGACGCCCACGCGCTCGACGACGCCGGCGACGGGCGCCGGGCTGGCGGCCCAGAAGTCGTTCCTCACCGACTACTTCGCCCAGGGCCCCGGCGGCACCGACGCGGGCTGGGCGCTGCTCACCCCCGCTACCAGGGCGTCGTCGGCCGCGGCTCCTACGACGGCTTCTGGCGCACGATCAAGTCGGTGTCCGTGGGTGACGTGCGCCCCGCCGGCGACGGCGCCGTCACCGCGACCCTGACCTACACGAAGACCAACGGCCGCACCACGACCGAGCAGCACCTGATCCAGCTCGAGAAGTCCGGCGACGGCTACCTGATCGACGGGGACGGTCCCGCCTGAGCTCACCGGCTCCGGGTCCCCCGGGCGGTGACCCCGAGCCGGCCGTCGCGGACGGTGACCGCGACGTCGCCGTCCTCGTCGGTGCGCTCGACCCGCATCCCTGCCCGGCGCAGCAGCGCGAGCGTCGCCACGGCCGGGTGGCCGTAGTCGTTGTCCCGGCCCACCGACACCAGGGCGAGCCGGGCCCCGAGCCCGTCGAGCAGGTCCGGGTCCTGGTAGCGGCTGCCGTGGTCCGCCCCTTGAGCACGTCGACCCGCAGCCCCGGCAGGGACGCGTCCAGCCGCTGCTGCGCCTCCGGCTCCATGTCGCCGGACATCAGCACCCGCACGCCGTGCACCTCGACGAGCAGTACCAGGCTGGCGTTGTTCGCCGCCGAGCCCTCCTCGCCGTGCTCGCCGCCTGACGCGACGGAGACCGGGCCGACCACCTGCCAGGTCAGCTGCCCGACGCGGCGGACCTCCCCGTAGGCGGGGACCCGCACCGGCACCCGCGCGGCGGCCGCCCGGCGACGTACGTCCGCCGCGCCGTAGGCCGGGTCCTCGGTCGCGGTCACGTCGACCTCCCCCACCCGGCGTCCGTGCAGCACCGCAGCGAGGCCGTCGACGTGGTCGGCGTGGAAGTGCGTGAGCACGACGACCGGCAGCTGCTGCACGCCGAGCCGGTCCAGGCAGGCGGCCATGGCCGGCGGGTCCGGGCCGGTGTCCACGACCACCGCGGCTCCCCCGCCGGCGTTCAGCACCAGGCCGTCGCCCTGCCCGACGTCGCAGGCCACCAGCACCCACCCCCGGGGCGGCCAGCCCGGGCTGGGCAGCGGGCGGAGCATCACCACGACCAGCAGCAGGCTGAGCGCCACCGACCAGCGGGGGCGGCGGAGCACCGCACCGGCGCCGAGGCCGACGACCACGCAGAGCAGGCCCAGGACCAGCACCGGCACGACTCCCGGCGCCCAGTCCAGCACCGCGGTGGGCAGCCGGGCCAGGTGCGTCGCGACGGTGATGATCCAGGAGGCGCAGAGCCCGGCCAGCCACCCGCAGGCCCGTCCGGCCGGCTCCACCACCAGCACCAGCACGCCGCCCAGCAGCCCCAGGACCGTCGCCGGCCCGACGACCACGGCGACCACGAGGTTCGCGACCACCGCGACCAGGCTCACCTGCCCGGAGATCGCCGCCACCACCGGCGTGCAGGCCAGCTGCGCGGCGAACGGGACGGCCAGCGCCTCGGCGGCCCAGCGGGGCAGCCAGCCGCGCAGCGCGTCGCGGAAGGGTGGGCCGAGGAACAGGATGCCCGCCGTGGCGAGCGCGGACAGCGCGAAGCCGACCGACCGCGCCAGCCACGGGTCGAGGAGCAGCAGCACCAGCACCGCGACCCCGAGCGCCCGGACGCCGGTGTCCCGCCCGCGGGCGCCGAGCCCCAGCAGGGCCACCGACCCCATGGCCGCCGCCCGCAGCACGCTCGGCTCGGGGCGCGCCAGCAGCACGAAACCCGCCACCCCGAGGACGCCCACCAGCACCAGGCCGCGGGCACGCACGCCCGCCCACCGGGCCAGCACCAGCAGGAAGCCGACCACCAGCGTCAGGTTCGTGCCCGAGACCGCGGCGAGGTGGGTCAGCCCGCACGTCCGGAAGTCCTCGACGACCCCGGCCGACATCGACCGGTCGTCGCCCACCACCAGGGCCGGCACCAGGGCCCGGGCGTCCGGCGGGGCGTCCGCTACCGACGCCCGGATGCCGGCCCGGACCCGCGCGGCGGCGGCGAACAGCTCGCCGGGACGGTGCAGCACCCGGGGCGGCCGGCCCACTGACAGCACGCCGGCCAGGTCGGGGCCGTCCGGAGGGGCGAGCCGGCCGGTGCCGGTGACCACCGACCCGAGCTCGACCCGATGCCAGCTCTCGTCGGCGACGACCAGCACCGGCACGCCGGTCCGGTAGCGGTGCCCGCGGCCGACCACGTCGGAGACCGACAGCCGGGTGAGCACGAACGACCCGAACCGGCCGTCGCGCAGCACCGGGTCCGTGGTCACCCGGCCGGTGACGGTGACGACGGCGGCCTGCTCGGCCAGCCGGGCCACCGGGCCGTGCTGGTCGCCCTCGACCCGCAGGGCGGTCACGCCCCCGACCGCGCAGGCCGCGAGCAGGCAGGCGAGCAGCGTCCGCACCGGTCGCCCGCCCCGCCGGCGGGTCGCGACGAGCACCACGCCCAGCACCGCGAGGACGCCCACGCTCCAGCCCGGCAGCCCGAGCACGGCCAGCCCGCCGGCCCAGGCGGACACCGCCAGGACCAGCGCACGGAGGTCGGGAGGGAGCGCCGGCATCAGAGGGTGACGAAGGGGGCGATCTCGGCGAGCGTCGCGTCCCCGATGCCGGACACCTCCAGGAGCTCGTCGACGGAGGTGAAAGCGCCGTTCTCGGTGCGGAACGTCAGGATCGAGCGAGCCGTCACCGGGCCGATCCCGGGCAGCAGCTCCAGGTCGGCCTGGGTGGCGCTGTTCAGGTTCACCAGCGGGGTGGCGGTCGAGGAGCCGCCGGCCGAACCCCCGGCCGGGACACCGGCGGCCGAGGCGGCGACACCCGGCGGAGCAGGCCTCCCGACCACGATCTGCTCACCGTCGGCCAGCACCCGGGCCAGGTTCAGCGCGCCGGTGCGGGCGCCGGGCCGGGCACCGCCCGCTGCCTCCAGGGCGTCGACGACCCGGGAGCCCAGCGGGAGCGTGGCGATGCCCGGCCGGCGGACCTTGCCGGTGACGTCGACGACGATGCTGCCGGACGGCGTCGCCCCCGCGGCCCCGGCAGCGGAACCTGCGGTGGGACCGGCGCCGCCCGTCGTCGGAGGGGTCGGAGGGGAGGACGCGGGCGGGCCGGCCGTCGGTGCCGGGACCGCGGCGAGCGCCGAGGGGGACGACGCGACCACCGGCAGGGACGTCTCGCGTCCTCCCGCCCGCAGCGCCCACCACGCGCCGGCCGCCAGGGCGGCGGCGACCACCAGCGCCAGCACCGCCAGGTGCGCGGAGGTCAGGCCGACCCGGCCCTGCAGGGTCGGCGGCAGCCGGTCGTGCGCCCAGCCGCCCACCGACGACAGCCGGCCGACCGGCCGGTGCGCGTGCCGACCCGGGACCCCGTCAGCGGGGAGCCCGCCGGACCCGCCCGTGGGCCGGTGGACCGGGGTGCCCACGGCGTCCGGACGGATCTCGGCGAGCTCCGCGCTCAGCAGCTCGAGCCGTCGCCGTGCCACCGCGGCGACCTCTTCGTTGGCTGACCTGCGTGAGCGCATGAGGAGAACCTAGGAAGACCCCGACCGATCGGGAAGGCGCACGTCCGCGGCCTGTGGACGGGCGCCGGGCGCGGCCGCCTGTGGACGGTTCCGGGTCAGCGCGGGGCGACGACGACCGCGACCATGCCCGGCCCCACGTGCGCCCCGATCACCGCGCCGACCTCGCCGACCGAGACCTCCCGGGCCGACAGGTTCGCGGCGAGCCGGCGGCCGAGGTGCTCGGCGAGCACGCCGGCCCGGTCCGGATTCGCGAGGTGCGCGACCGCCACGTCCACCTGCCGGTCGGCGGCGGCCGCGACGGCCAGCTCCTCCAGACGGCTCAGAGCACGGGCCGCCGTACGCACCTTCTCGCGGGGACCGATCCGCCCGTCCACGATCTCCAGCAGCGGCTTGACCGCCAGCGCCGAGCCGAGCAGCGCGGCGGCGGCGCCGATCCGGCCGCCGCGGCGGAGGTACTCCAGGGTGTCGACGTAGAACAGCGACGTGGTCGCGTCGGCGCGGGCCAGCGCCGCTCCGGCCGCCTCCTCGGCCGAGCCGCCCCGCTCGAGCACCTCGGCGGCGGTCAGCACGGCGAACCCGGTGGCCATGCCCAGTTGGCGGGTGTCGACCACCCGGACCGGCAGGGAGGCGTCCCGGGCGGCCAGCTGCGCGGACTCGAAGGTGCCGCTCATCTCCCCCGACAGGTGCACCGACAGGACCTCGTCGAAGCCGTCCGCACGGGCCTTCTCGAAGGCCTCCAGGAACACCGCCGGCGTCGGCCGCGACGTGCTCACCGGGGTCCACTCACGCAGCGCGGCGGCCATCGTCTCGGCCGTCACGTCGGGGTCGACGCCCTCGTCGTGGGACCTCGCCCCGATGACCACCTGGAGAGGCACCACGCGGATGCCGTGGCGCTCGATCACGTCGCGCGGCAGCATCGCCGTGGAGTCGGTCACCAGGGCGACGGTCGCAGACATGCGGAAAGGCTAGCCGTCGACGAGGGAATCACCTCGGGGCGCGCACCGTTGGGACCGGTAGTTCCACCCGCCAACGAGAAGGAGACCCATGCGCGTCGTCATCGCCGGAGGTCACGGCCAGATCGCCCTGCTGCTCGAGAGGGTGCTCGCGGACCGCGGCGACTCGCCCGTGGGCATCGTGCGCAACCCCGACCACGTCGCGGACGTGGAGGCCGCCGGCGCCGAGGCCGTCGTGCTCGACCTCGAGGACGCCGACGTCGCCGCCGTCACGGACGTGGTGAAGGGGGCGGACGCGGTCGTCTTCGCGGCCGGCGGGGGGCCGAACAGCGGCGTCGCCCGCAAGGAGAGCGTCGACAAGGGCGCCGCGGTGCTGCTCGCCGACGCCGCCGAGCAGGCGGGCGTCCGACGCTACGTGATGGTCTCCTCGATGGGCACCGACAAGGCCGACCCGGACAGCCAGGACGTGTTCCAGGTGTACCTCCGCGCCAAGCTGGCGGCCGACGACGACCTGCGGGCGCGGGACCTCGACTGGACCGTCGTACGCCCGGGGCGGCTGACCGACGACGCGGGCGCCGGCCGCATCCAGGTCGGCACGCTGGAGCGCGGCGAGATCCCGCGCGCCGACGTCGCCGCGGTGCTCGCCGCGGTGCTGGTCACGGACGCCACCATCGGCAGCACGTTCGACCTGCTCGCCGGGCACCAGACGATCGACGCGGCGCTCGCCGGCCTCTGAGGGAGGCCGGCGGTCCCGTCCGGGTCAGCCGGTGACGATGTTGACCAGCTTGGGCGCCCGCACGATCACCTTGCGGACGTCCTTGCCGTCCAGCGCCCGCTGGACGTGAGCGTCGGCCATCACCAGCGCCTCCAGGTCGGCCGCGGTGATGTCCGGGCTGACCTCCAGCCGGGCGCGCAGCTTGCCCTGTACCTGCACGACGGCAGTCACCGAGTCCTGCACCAGCAGCGCCGGGTCGACCGTCGGCCAGCCCGCCCGGGCGACGGTCGGCTCGTGGCCCAGCCGCGCCCACATCTCCTCGGCGGTGTACGGCGCCACCAGGCTCAGCAGGATCGCGACCGCCTCGGCGGCCTCGCGCACGGCCGGGTCGGCCGGGCCGCAGCCCGAGTCGATCGCCTTGCGGGTGGTGTTGACCAGCTCCATGGTGCGGGCGACCAGCACGTTGAACCGTTGGGTCTCGACCAGCTGCTCCGCGTCGGAGACGGTGCGGTGGGTGGCCTGCCGCAGCCCGACGTCGCCGCCCTCGGCGGGCGTGCCGGGCTCCGAGCCGACGTCCCCGGACAGCCGCCAGGCGCGCTGCAGGAACTTCACGGAGCCGCCGGGCGACATGTCGGCCCAGTCGATGTCGGCCTCGGGCGGGCCGGCGAACACCATCGTCAGCCGGATCGCGTCGACGCCGAACTCGTCGATCATCTCGCCCAGGTTGACGCCGTTGCCCAGGGACTTGCTCATCCCGCGGCCCTCGTTGATGACCTCGCCCTGGTTCAGCAGCCGGGAGAACGGCTCGACGAAGTCGACCAGGCCCATGTCGTGCAGCACCTTGGTGAAGAACCGGCTGTACAGCAGGTGCAGGATCGCGTGCTCGACGCCACCGACGTACTGCGCCGCCGGCATCCAGTTGCGCACCGCCTTGGGGTCGAAGGGGCCCTCGGTGTAGTGCGGGGAGCAGTAGCGGAAGAAGTACCAGCTGGAGTCGACGAACGTGTCCATCGTGTCGCTGTCCCGCTTGGCCGGGCCGCCGCACTGCGGGCAGTCCACGTTGACCCAGTCCGCGGCCGCGGCCAGCGGGGAGACGCCCTTGGGCTTCAGGTCGGCGCCGCTCAGGTCGGGCAGCTCGACCGGCAGCTGGTCCTCGGGCACCGCGACCTCACCGCAGGCCCCGCAGTGCACGATCGGGATCGGGGCGCCCCAGTAGCGCTGCCGGCTCAGCAGCCAGTCCCGCAGCCGGAAGTTCACGAAGCCCTTGCCGACGCCCTTCTGCTCCAGCCAGCTGATGATCCGGGCCTTGGCCTCGTCCACCGGCAGGCCGTCCAGCGAGATCTCGTCGTTCGCGGAGTTGATGGCCGGTCCCGAGCCGGTGAACGCCTCGCCGCCGGCCTCCTCGAACCCCTCGGGCGGCTGCACCGTGCGGATGACCGGCAGGCCGAACTTCTTGGCGAACTCCCAGTCCCGCTGGTCCTGGCCGGGCACCGCCATGATCGCGCCGGTGCCGTAGTCGGCCAGCACGTAGTCGGAGGCCCACACGGGGATCCGCGCGCCGGTGACCGGGTTCACGGCGGTGACGCCCAGGTCGACGCCGGACTTGGGCCGGTCGGTGGCCAGCCGGTCGATGTCGGTGGCCTTGCGGACCTCGACCAGGTAGTCCTCCAGGGCCGCGCGCCGCTCCGGGGCACAGAGCTCGGCGGCCATCTTCGCGTCCGCGGCGACCACCATGAACGTGGCGCCGAAGACGGTGTCGGGCCGGGTGGTGAACACCCGGATCGGGTCGCCGTGGTAGTGCGGCGCGTCGACCGCGAAGTCGATGTGCGCGCCCTCCGAGCGACCGATCCAGTTGCGCTGCATGGCCAGCACCTTCGACGGCCAGGTGGCCTCCAGCGGCTCCATGTCGTCCAGCAGCCGCTGGGCGTAGTCGGTGACCTTGAAGTACCACTGCGACAGCTCGCGCTTGGTGACCTCGGCGCCGCAGCGCTCGCACATGCCCGCGACCACCTGCTCGTTGGCCAGCACGGTCTGGTCGTTGGGGCACCAGTTGACCGGGGAGAACTTGCGGTAGGCCAGCCCCCGCTCGCGGAACTTCAGGAACAGCCACTGGGTCCAGCGGTAGTACTCCGGGTCGGAGGTGTTCAGGCGGCGGGACCAGTCGAAGGAGATGCCGTAGCGCCGGAACGACTCGGCCTGCGTCTCGATGTTGGCGTAGGTGAACACCGCCGGGTTCTCGCCGCGCTTGATCGCGGCGTTCTCGGCGGGCAGCCCGAAGGAGTCCCAGCCGATCGGGTTCAGCACGTCGTAGCCGCGCTGCCACCAGTAGCGCGCGATCACGTCGTGCAGCGCCATCACCTCGGCGTGGCCCATGTGCAGGTCACCGCTCGGGTAGGGGAACATCGTCAACGCGTAACGGCGCTCCTTGGACCCGTCGTCGGCCGCCTGGAACGGGTTCAGGTCGTCCCAGACCTTGCGCCACTTGTCCTGCGCGGCCGTCACGTCGTAGTGCTGGTCGTGGTCCTGGTCGTCCATGGTCTCGTCTTCCCGTCCTGCGTGCTGCTCGGCCTGGGGGCACAAAAAAACCCCTCAGGAACGAGGGGTAGCCGCGTCGTCCTGCCCGCGAGGGGCACCGGTCAACGCGGCTTGCCAAGAAGAAGTGTCGTGCGCATGCGAAGAGCCTAGCGCACCGGCTGGCGGCGTCGCAGCCGCGTTCTGCTCAGCGACCGGTGCCCACGGCCTCGTCGAGGACCGCCTCCAGCCGGACCAGGGCGTGCGCCAGGCCGGCGTACGTCTCGCGACCCAGTGCCTGCGCCCACTCGTGCTCCAGGCGCACCATGGTCTGCCGGATCACCCCGACGGCGGCCCAGCCGCGCTCGGTGAGCCGGACCACCCGGGTCCGCCGGTCGTCGGGGTGCGCCTCGCGGACGAGGTAGCCCCCGCTCTCCAGCTGGTGGAGCAGGTGGTTCATCGCCTGCTTGGACGCCGACGTGCGCACCGCCAGCACCCCCGGCCGCTGGCCGTCCGGCCCCGGGTGCTGGAACACGCCCAGGTGGGCGGGCAGCACGTCGTCGAAGCCGGCCCTGTGCAGGCTGGCCATCACCTCGTGGCGCACCAGTACCGCAGGTCGGCGCAGCAGCGCGCCGACCGGTGGCAGCGCGACGTCGTCCATCTCGATCGTCATCTGTCCCCCCCGGACAAGACTTTCCTCCAAGACCCCCCGGCCTCGAGACGAGTGTGCCCCCCCTCAGGGGCGTTTTATAGCGGTTTTTACCGAACCATTGCCCAGCGCGTACGACGTCCGCGCGGTCAGTGCGCGGCGGGACGCCCGTCGTCCGCGTCGGCCGGCTGCTCCGTGGGCACGACGACCGGACGCAGGCGGGCCCACAGCAGGAACAGCGCGGCCACCACGGCCATCCCCAGGCCGGCATAGAGGTTGACGTTGACGCCGCCGGACTTGGCGAGCTCCGCCTCGCTGGGCCCGATGATCCCGGCGATGATGAGGACGACGCCGTAGATGCCGATCAGAGAGGCGATGAAGACGCGGATGTCGAAGGCGCCCGCCTTGTGCGGGGCCCCGGAGTCGTGGTCGTGCGTGCCGGACATGGTGGCTCCCTTACCAGAAGACGATGTTGAGGATGATGACGAGGACCGCCGAGACCGCAGCGAGCTGCTTCGGCTTCTGCCACCAGGACAGCGACCCCTCGTTCGGGTCGTGGAAGTCGGACTTCGGGGTCAGCGAGTAGACGAGCCCGCGCAGCTCCGACTCCGGCTTGGGCGCCGTCACCAGGCTGACCAGGACGCTGACCACGATGTCGACGCCGAACGCCGCACCGGCGGCCGCGAAGCTCGCGCCCTGGCCCTGCAGGCCGATCGCGCCGATGGACATCGGGCCGAGCGCGTCCTTGCTGAGCACGCCGATCAGCACCGCGGCCAACGTGCCGCTGACCAGGCCGGTCCAGCCGGCCGTCGGGGTCATCCGCTTCCAGAACATGCCGAGGATGAAGGTGGCGAACAGCGGGGCGTTGAAGAACCCGAACAGCGTCTGCAGGTAGTCCATGATGTTCGAGTAGTTCGCCGCGAAGAACGCCGTGCCGATCGCGATCAGCGTCGCCGCGACCGTGGCCAGCCGCCCGATCCGCGTGTAGTAGTCGTCGGGCTTGTCCTTCTTCACGTAGGTCTGCCACAGGTCGTAGGAGAAGACCGTGTTGAAGGCCGAGATGTTCGCGGCCATGCCGGCCATGAACGACGCGAGGAGACCGGCGATCGCGACGCCCAGCATGCCGTTGGGCAGCAGGTCGCGCATCAGGTAGAGGATCGAGTTGTTGTAGTCGGGCGTCGCGCCCTTCGCCGGCGAGGACAGCTCGGTGACGATGACGCCGGCGATCATGCCGGGCAGGATCACGATGAACGGGATGAACATCTTCGGGAAGGTGCCGATGATCGGCGCGCGCTGGGCGGCCGACATCGAGCTCGACGCCATGGCCCGCTGCACCTCGACGAAGTTCGTCGTCCAGTAGCCGAAGCTCAGCACGAAGCCGAGGCCGAACACGATGCCGACCACCGACCAGAACGGGCTGTCGATGCCGGTCAGGTTGGTGCCGGGCCACGAGTTCAGCCGCAGCGACGCGTCCGACATCTTGTTGATCTGGTCGGTGAGGCCGCTGTAGCCGCCCACCTTGTGCAGCCCGACCAGGGTCAGCGGCAGCAGCGCGGCGACGATCACGAAGAACTGCAGGACCTCGTTGTAGATCGCGGCGGACAGCCCGCCCAGGGCGGTGTAGGTGAGCACGACCGCGGCGGCGACGAGGAGCGCCACCCACAGCGGCCAGCCCAGCAGCACCTCGACGATCTTGGCCAGCAGGTAGAGGTTGATGCCCGCGATCAGCAGCTGCGCGAGCGCGAAGCTCAGCGCGTTGACCAGGTGCGCGGTCGGTCCGAACCGCCGGTTCATGAACTCGGGGACCGAGCGGACCTTCGAGCCGTAGTAGAACGGCATCATCACGACGCCGAGGAACAGCATCGCGGGCACCGCGCCGACCCAGAAGTAGTGCACCGTCGGCAGCCCGAAGCTCGCGCCGTTGGCGGACATGCCGATGATCTCGACCGCGCCGAGGTTCGCGGAGATGAAGGCCAGCCCGGTCACCCATGCCGGCAGCGAGCGCCCGGAGAGGAAGAAGTCGATGCTGCTGGACACCGACCGCTTCGCGAGGATGCCGATCCCCAGCACGAACACGAAGTAGGTGGCGATCAGGAGGTAGTCGACCCAGTTGGCGTCGAGTCGGAGCTGGGTATCCGCCGCAAGAATCATGGGTCTCCTCATTTCCGGACTGAACCGACAGCACGGTACTCCCCCGTACGTGTACTTCCCATGCGCCCCTCTGTGCGCGGGTCGTGTCGCTCCGGGCCGCGGTCCGGAGCGGCTAGGGTCGGCTGCTGACGAGACGCTCGCGGGAGAGGTGGACGCAGATGTCCTGGTTGGTGACGGGCGGTGCCGGCTACATCGGCGCCCACGTGGTGCGGGCCTTCGCGGAGCAGGGCCTGACCTCGGTCGTCCTCGACGACCTGTCCAGCGGGCACCGCGGCTTCGTGCCCGAGGGCGTGCCGTTCGTGCAGGGCAGCATCCTCGACACCGGCCTGGTCGCCGCGACCCTGCGCGAGCACGCCGTCGAGGGCGTGGTGCACGTCGCCGGCTTCAAGTACGCCGGGGTCTCGGTCCAGAGGCCGCTGCACACCTACGACCAGAACGTCACCGGCACCGTCAGCGTGCTGCGCGCGATGGCCGACGCCGGCGTCGACAAGGTGGTGTTCTCCTCCAGCGCCGCGACGTACGGCACCCCGGACGTGGACACCGTCACCGAGCGCACCCCGACGAACCCGGAGTCGCCGTACGGCGAGTCCAAGCTGATCGGCGAGTGGCTGCTGCGCGACCAGGCCACCGCGGCGGGGCTGCGGCACACCTCGGTGCGCTACTTCAACGTGGTGGGCTCGGGGACCGACGAGGTCTACGACACCAGCCCGCACAACCTGTTCCCGCTGGTGATCGAGGCGCTCCTCGAGGGCCGCACGCCCCGGATCAACGGCGACGACTACGCCACCCCCGACGGCACCTGCGTGCGCGACTACGTGCACGTCGCCGACCTGGCGGTCTCCCACGTCGCCGCCGCCCAGGCACTGCTGGCCGGTACGTCGCTGGAGCCGGTCTACAACCTCGGCAGCGGCGACGGGCTGTCCGTCCGGCAGATCATGGACGCCATGGCCCGGGTCACCGGCGTGGACTTCACGCCCGAGGTGCACCCCCGCCGTCCGGGCGACCCGGACCGGATCGTCGCCTCCGGCGAGCTCGCGGCCCGCGACCTCGACTGGCGGATGCGGCACACCGTCGACGACATGGTCGCCAGCGCCTGGCGGGCCCGCCGGGCCGCGCACGCCGGCTGACCCGCACCTCCTCCGCCCCTCCTGCGAAAGGCTCACCCATGACCGTGCTCGACCTGTTCCGTCTCGACGGCAAGGTGGCGATCGTGACCGGCGCCTCCTCCGGCCTCGGCGTCGCGTTCGCCCAGGCCCTGGCCGAGGCCGGCGCCGACGTGGTGCTCGGCGCCCGCCGGGTCGAGAAGCTCGAGGAGACCCGCGCGCTCGTCGAGGCCACGGGGCGCCGGGCGCTGGCCGTGCAGACCGACGTCGCCGACCCGGACGCGTGCACCGCGCTGGTCGAGGCGGCGATGCAGGAGTTCGGCCGGGTCGACGTGCTGGTCAACAACGCCGGGATCGGGACCGCCGTACCCGCCACCCGGGAGACGCCCGAGCAGTTCCGCCAGGTCGTCGACGTGAACCTCAACGGCTGCTACTGGATGGCGCAGGCGTGCGGCCGGGTGATGCAGCCGGGTTCCAGCATCGTGAACATCAGCAGCGTGCTCGGCCTGACGACCGGGGGCCTGCCCCAGGCGGCGTACTCCGCGACCAAGGCCGGGCTGATCGGCCTGACCAGAGACCTGGCCCAGCAGTGGACCGGGCGCAAGGGGATCCGGGTCAACGCCCTGGCCCCGGGGTTCTTCGCCTCGGAGATGACCGACACCTACCCCGAGGGGTACCTCGACCAGGCGATCGGCCGGGTGCCGGCCGGCCGCAAGGGCGAGGGTGTCGAGCTCGCCGCGGCCCTGGTCTTCCTGGCCAGCGACGCCGGCGGCTACGTCACCGGCCAGACGCTCGCGGTCGACGGCGGGATGACGATCGCCTAGCGCGCGCCCGGCTCGCCTGGGCCGTGCCCGGTCTTGGCCGGCGGTGGGATGATGAGGGCATGAGCAGCCAGCAGAACATGCGCGCCCTCAAGTCCGGGCTCACCCTCGAGTACCCGCAGTCCCTGGGGGTCTACGACAAGTACGAGCAGGCCCAGAGGTCGGTGGACTTCCTCTCCGACCACGAGTTCCCGGTCGAGAACTGCATGATCGTGGGCACCGAGCTCAAGCAGGTCGAGCGGGTCACCGGACGCCTGACCACCGGACGCGTCGCCCTGGGCGGTCTCCTGTCCGGCGTCTGGATGGGCCTGTTCATCGGCCTGATCTTCTCGTTCTTCGGCACCGGCGGGGCCACGGCGATCATCCTCTCGACGGTGGCCTTCGGCGCGCTGTTCGGCGTGATCTGGGCACTCGTCGGGTACGCCGCGACGCGGGGTCACCGTGACTTCAGCTCCGTGAGCCGGATCGTGGCCACCCGCTACGAGGTGCTCGTCGAGCACAAGCACGCCGCCGCGGCCCGCGAGCTCCTCGCCCAGCTCCCGGGCCACACGGCGTCGCAGCAGCAGTTCTAGGTCAGCTGCCGCTCTCCACCTCGGCCAGCCGGCCGAGGCTCTGCTCCAGGTCGGACTTGCTGACCAGGGGGGAACTTGATCTTCGCCAGCAGGTCGGGATCGGTCACCTTGCTCCAGTCGTAGGTGAGCGACACCTGCGTGCTGCCCGACCCGTCGGGCTGGAGCTCCCAGAGCCACTCCCAGCCGGGCGGCTCGGCGCCCGCCGGTGCGGTCTTCCAGCCGATCATCTTGTCGTGGTCGAAGGCGCTGACGAAGTTGTCGGTCTGGTACTCGCCGCCCATGTGGTCACCGGTCATGTTCATGGTGAACTTCTGGCCGACCCGCTCCAGCCGGTCGCCGTGGTGCAGTCCGCGCATGAAGCCCGAACCGTCGAGATCGGTGTGCCGGTGCGGGTTCGACAGCACGTCGAAGATCTCCTTCGCCGAGGCCGGGATCTCCCGCTGGACAGTGATCGAGTTGTCGTTGCTCATGTCCTACCGCTACCCGCTCGGGCGCACGCCACACCCGTCCGGCCCGGGACGGGAGAAGGCCGGCCCCTGGGGGAACCGGCCTTCTCGTCCTCGGTGGAGCTGAGGGGATTCGAACCCCTGACCCCCCTCCATGCCATGGAGGTGCGCTACCAGCTGCGCCACAGCCCCGCCGCCCCGAAACTGCCAGGGCAACTCGGGAATCTTAGCCAACGCGGGTGGCGGATGCGAAATCGGGTCGCGACCCGGCGCGTGCCGCGGGCGTCACAGGTCGGTGAGGCCGCCGCCGGCCGGTCCCGCGGCCTGCTGGTTGTAGGCCTCCAGCCGCAGCCGGGCACCCGGTGAGGCCTCCGCGACCGTCACCCAGCCGCAGTTGTCGACGCCGCGCAGGGTGGCGGCGAGGTCGGCCGGCCACCCGAGCAGCCCGAGCAGGCCGACCTTGAGGCAGGCGCCGTGGGTGACCACGATCCCGGTCTCCCCCGGGTCGAGCGCCGCCAGGCACTCGCTCAGGGCGGGCACCATCCGGGCCACGACCTCGGTGTCCCCCCTCGGCGCCCTCGACCGGGTGCAGCCGGTCGCCACGCACCCAGGAGTCGTGCGCGACCGGGAAGGTCTCGGCGAACTCGGCCATCGTCATGCCCTGGCGGGCGCCGACGTCGAACTCGCGCAGCCGCTGGTCGGTCTTCGCGTCCAGCCCGGTCGCCTGCTCGACGTACCCGCAGGTCTGCCGGGCGCGGGCCAGGTCGGAGGTCCACAGCGCGGCCGGCCCCAGCCCCGCGAGGTACGTCGCGGCCGCGGCCGCTTGGGCGTGGCCGAGGTCGTCGAGCTCGATGTCGGCGTGTCCCTGGGCGCGACCCGACTCGTTCCAGGCGGTCCGGCCGTGCCGGAGGAGGACCAGGCGTCGACCCTGCGTCACTGGCCCCGGCCGGAGGTGACGGTGTCCGGCAGCGCGATCAGCGGGCAGTCGCGCCAGAGCCGCTCGAGGGCGTAGAACGACCGCTCCTCCTCGTGCTGGACGTGCACGACGATGTCGGCGTAGTCGATGAGCACCCAGCGGCCGTCGCGCTCGCCCTCCCGGCGGACCGGCTTGGCGCCGATCTCGCGGAGCGCGTCCTCGATCGCGTCGACGATCGACTTGACCTGCCGGTCGTTGGCGGCCGAGGCCAGCAGGAAGGCGTCGGTGATGACGAGCTGCTCGGAGACGTCGAAGGCCATGATGTTCTCGGCCTGCTTGTCCGAGGCTGCCTGGGCCGCGGTGCGGACCCACTCGAGGGCACGGTCTGTTGCGGTCATGATGCGGGTGGTCCTAGCTTCGAGGTGGGTGGAGCAGAGGTGTAGAGGGCGTACTTGGTGATGTACTGCACGACCCCGTCCGGCACGAGGTACCAGACCGGTTCGCCCTTCATGGTGCGCGCCCGGCAGTCCGTCGACGAGATCGCCAGGGCCGGGATCTCCAGGATGGTGACCTTGTCGGCCGGCATCCCGCTCAGCGTGGAGCGGTCCAGCGTGAACCCCGGCCGGGTGCAGCCGACGAAGTGCGCGAGGTCGAACAGCTCGTCCGCGTCGCGCCAGGTGAAGATGTCGCCGAGGGCGTCGGCCCCGGTGATGAAGTACAGGTCGGCGTCCGGGAGCTCCTTGCGCAGGTCCCGCAGCGTGTCGATCGTGTACGTCGGACCCTGCCGGTCGATGTCCACGCGGGACACCCAGAAGCGCGGGTTCGACGCGGTGGCGATCACCGTCATCAGGTAGCGGTCCTCGGCCGGCGACACCTGCCGGGACTGCTTCTGCCAGGGCTGCCCGGTGGGCACGAAGACGACCTCGTCGAGGTCGAAGAACGACTGCACCTCGCTGGCCGCGACCAGGTGGCCGTGGTGGATGGGGTCGAAGGTGCCGCCCATCACGCCCACGCGCCGGCGGGGACGCTCCCCCGTGGTGTCGGCGTCAGTCACGCGTCATCGTCGTCAGCAACGTCAGGAGTGGTCGCGGCCGCCGCCGAAGGCGAGCAGCCCGCCCAGCAGGGCCAGGAGGAGCACGAACACGCCGACGCCGACGAGCCAGGGGTTGATGCCTGCCCCGGCTTCGGTGGCGGCGAGGGCGACGAGGGGCGTGAGCGACATGGACCGAACTCTACCGTGCCGCCGGGGCGCGGCTAGCGCGGTGGGACCGGCAGCCCGATCCGGCCGAGCCGGACCAGCGAGACGCTCTTCATCACCAGCAGCGCGGTCGCGATGACCGCCCCGAGCCAGACCCAGCCGGTGACCAGCAGCAGCACCGCGAACAGCGAGGAGTTCACCGCCTTGCCGGGCTTGGACCAGTTCCACAGCCACAGCGGACGGTCGATCACGTAGAAGTAGTTCGGGCTGCGCACCGGCCAGGCCAGGAAGGCCAGCGACAGGAAGCAGTCGACGACCATGAACTCCGCGAGGTAGATGAACACGGGTACGGCGAACTCCGGCTGCAGCCACACCAGGCCGATGTAGAACGCCGCGGCGCAGAACCGGTCGGACAGGATGTCGAGCACCGCGCCGATCCGGGTCTCGCAGCCCCGGATCCGGGCGACGAACCCGTCCAGGCTGTCCCCCGCCCAGTAGACGACCAGCGCCACCACCAGCAGGGTGAGGCTGCCCTGCTGGGCCGCCAGCCCGGAGAGCACGACGGAGATCGCGGTTCGGACGAAGGTGATGACCGTGGCGGAGGTGCCCACCCGCTCCTGGCCGGGGTCGGTCCAGACATCCAGGGTGGACGGGTCGACGTCCGCAGCCACTGCCATGCCGGGAGCCTAGTCTCCGGGGCCCGGTGCATCGCGCAGGAGGGCGGTGGACAGGGGGCTGGGGAACCGGACGGTGAACCGGGTGTCCCCCAGCAGGGCGGCCAGGTCGGCTGCCCGGGCCAAGACCTCGGCGCGCCGCTCGGCGCCGACGTCGACCAGCAGCCGGGTCCGGACCTCGCCGTCCGGGGCCTGCACCCAGCCGCCGACGACCTGCCCGTCGACCCACACCGTCGGGCCGGCGTTGCCCATCCGGTCGAACGTCTCGGCGCAGGCGTCGGGGAGGTACCAGCCGCGCTCCTTCCAGCCCATCGTGGTCGGGTCGAGCCCCGGCAGCAGCGCCACCCACGGCTCGACCGGCCCGACCGGCTCCTCGTCCCCGGCCGCGACGAACGCCGGCCCGCCGTCGACGAGCACCTCCACCGCCCCCGCGTCGGCGAGGGCGGCCTTCGTGGTCGCCACCGTCCAGCCGGTCCACCACTGCAGGTCGGCGGCGGTGGCCGGGCCGAACGCCCGCAGCCAGCGCGACGCCAGCCCCTCGGCGGCCTCCCGCTCGGTCAGGTCGGCCAGTCCCCCGTCGAGCCAGGAGTCCATCGCGGCGTAGGTGTAGGCCCCGTTGATCCAGGTCCCGGTCGGCCGGGTGCGGACGATCTGGCCCTCGAACCCGAGGTTCAGCAGCACCCGGGTGTGCGCCGAGACCGACGCCGACCACCTCTTCCCGGGCGCCATCACGATCTTGCGGGTCAGCGCCGGCACCTTGGTGCCCAGCGACCGGGCGGTCAGCGGGCCGTGCTGGTGCAGGGCGTCGAGCACCTGCCGGCGGGCGTCGGCGAGCCACGCGTCCGGGTCCTCGACCCCGTTCTGGGCGAGCAGCTTCGCGGTCCGCCGGTGCTCGGGACCGACGAGCCTGCGGGTCGCGGCCGCGTGCATGAGGCGTACGACGTCCGGGCGGGCCACCCACAGCGTGCGGCGCATCGCGTGGTGGCGCACGACGGCGCGGTCGACGTACAGCGCCCGCTCGACGGCCTCGACCGACGGGTGCACCATCCGCTGCATCGCGGACAGGTGCACGGTCACCGGGTCGGTCGAGTGCAGCGCGACCACGGCGTCGGCGATCGCCGCCACGTCGTCGGTGCGCCGCGACGGGAGCAGCAGGTGCCGGCGCGCGAGCCGGGCCCGTCGCTCGTCGGTGCCGATCCGGCGCGGCATCTAGCGGACGTGGCCGTCGCCGGTGACGACGTACTTCGTGGAGGTCATCTCGGGCAGCCCCATCGGGCCGCGGGCGTGCAGCTTCTGGGTGGAGATGCCGATCTCGGCGCCGAACCCGAACTCGCCGCCGTCGGTGAACCGGGTCGAGGCGTTCACCACCACGGCGGCGGAGTCGACGGCTGCGGTGAACCGGCGGGCGGCGTCCAGGGAGCCGGTGACGATCGCCTCGGTGTGGCCCGAGGAGTACGTCCGGATGTGGCGTACGGCGGCCGCCAGGTCGGGCACCACGGACGCCGACAGGTCGAGGGAGAGGTACTCCGTGCGGTGGTCGTCCTCCGTCGCCGGCAGCACGCCGTCCTGGGCGGCGAACGTCGCGTCGCCGTGCACGGTGACCCCGGCCTCCTGCAGGGCCCGCACCACCCGGGGCACGAACGCGTCCGCGACCGCAGCGTGCACCAGCAGCGACTCTGCGGCGTTGCAGACCGACGGGCGGTCCGTCTTGGCGTTCAGCACGATCGCCAGTGCCATGTCCAGGTCGGCGTCCCGGTCGACGTACACGTGGCAGTTGCCCACGCCGGTCTCGATCACCGGCACCGTCGACTCCTCGACCACCGAGCGGATCAGGCCGGCGCCGCCGCGCGGGATCAGCACGTCGACGAGCCCACGGGCCCGCATCAGCGCCTTGGCCGACTCGTGGCCCTCTCCCGGCACCAGCTGCACGACGTCGGCCGGCAGGCCGGCCCCGGCCGCCGCGTCGCGGAGCACGCCGACGACCGCCTCGTTGGAGCGCCGGGCGCTGGAGGAGCCGCGCAGCAGCACCGCGTTGCCGCTCTTCAGGCAGATGCCGGCCGCGTCGGCGGTGACGTTGGGGCGGGCCTCGTAGATGATCCCGACCACGCCGAACGGCACCCGCACCTGGCGCAGCTCGAGACCGTTGGCGAGCGTCGAGCCGCGCACCACCTCGCCCACCGGGTCCGGCAGGGCGGCGACCTCGCGCAGCCCGTCGGCCATCGCGGCGACCCGGCCGGCGTCCAGGCGCAGCCGGTCGACGAGCGACTCGGAGGTGCCGGCCTCCCGGGCGGCGGCGACGTCCCCGGCGTTGGCGGCCAGCACGTCGTCGGTGGCCGCGACCAGGGCGCCGGCCATCGCGTGCAGCGCGGCGTCCTTGGTGGCCCGGGTGGCCAGCGCCAGCTCGTGGGCGGCCTCACGGGCCCGGACGGCCACGGCCTCGAAGGTCATGCCTCCAGGGTAGTCAGAACGGCAGCGGAGTCACGTCGTGCAGGTCGACGATCACGTGGTACTCCATGCCGCGGGACAGGAAGACGGTGCGCTCGAGGACCTCGAGGCCGACGACCTCCCAGCGCGGCAGGCCGGCCGACTCCCGGTGCTCGTTCCACACCCGCAGCGCGAGCGAGGAGGCGTCCAGGAGGCTCTCGGCCTCCTCCCAGTACTGGATCTCGGCGCGCCCGCCGGCGTACTTCAGGGAGTGCAGGAACGGCCGCTGGTCACTGAGCCTGCGCAGCGCGTTGCGGACGATCAGGGGCTCGACCTCTTCGCCCGCGACGGTCACGGTCACGTGCCAGAGCCGACACAGCTCGCTCACCAGCCCACTCCTTGCACGGTCCCGAAGATCCCAGGTCACAGCCCCTCCGCCGGCCCCGTGGGGCCCCGGCGGGACTCCACCAGTCTGCCGCCCGCCGGGCCGCGACGTCCGAGGATTGCCGAAAATCACGGCCGCCCCGGAGTGCCGGTGTGGACCGGTCCGGTCAGCCGCGCGGGAGCAGCACCAGGTCGTCGCGGTGCACGACCTCGCGCTCGTAGGAGGCACCCAGCTCGCGGGCCAGGTCGTGGGTGGAGCGGCCGAGCAGCGCGGGCAGCTCGTCGGCGTCGTAGTTGACCAGCCCGCGGGCCACCGGCACGCCGTCCGGGTCGACCAGGTCCACCGGGTCTCCCCCGACGAAGCTGCCGCTGACCCCGGTGATGCCGGCGGGCAGCAGCGAGGCGCGCCGCTCGGTCACCGCGCGGACCGCCCCGGCGTCCAGCGAGATCCGGCCCTGCGCCTCGGTGGCGTGCGCGAGCCACAGCAGCCGGGTGGGGCGCCGCCGACCGGTCGGGTGGAACAGCGTGCCGACGTGGTCGCCGGCCAGGGCCCGGTCGGCCAGCGCCGACGCGGTCAGCACGACGGGGATGCCCGCGCCGGTGGCGATCCGGGCCGCCTCCACCTTGGTCTGCATGCCTCCGGTGCCGACCCCGGACGAGCCGCTCCCTCCGGTCCGCACGGCGTCCAGGTCGGCGTCGGAGACCACCTCCCCGAGCATCGTCGCGCCCCCGTTGGCCGGGTTGCCGTCGTAGAGCCCGTCGACGTCGCTGAGCAGCAGCAGCAGGTCGGCGTGCACCAGGTGCGCCACCAGGGCGGCGAGCCGGTCGTTGTCGCCGAACCGGATCTCCGAGGTGGCGACCGTGTCGTTCTCGTTGACGACCGGCAGCACGCCGAGCTCCAGGAGCCGCGCGAACGTGCGGTAGGCGTTGCGGTAGTGGCTGCGCCGGGTCATGTCGTCGACGGTGAGCAGCACCTGGCCGGCGACGACGCCGTGCCGGGCGAACTCCTCGTTGTAGCGGTGCACGAGCATCCCCTGGCCCACCGAGGCGGCGGCCTGCTGGGTGGCCAGGTCCCCCGGCCGGCGGGACAGCCCGAGCGGCGCCAGGCCGGCGGCGATCGCGCCCGACGAGACGAGCACCACCTCGGCGCCCCGGGCCCGGACGCCGGCGAGCGCGTCGACCAGCGCCCGGACCCGGTCCGGGTCGATGCCCCCGTCGGCCGTGGTGAGCGAGGAGGACCCCACCTTCACCACGACCCGCGAGGCCCGGGCGACCTGCTCGCGCACGGTCACTCCTCGACGTCCTCCGACGCGTCGAGCCCCGGGTCGTCCTCCGTCCAGCCCCAGTCGGGGTCGTTGCGCTGCACCACGGTGTCGTCGGGGTCGATCACGCCGATCCGGCGGGCGACGTCGGCCCGGGTCTCGTTCTCCGCGCGGTTCGGCATCGCGGCATCGATCTCCCGGCGGCGCACGGCCGCGGGACGCTCGGTCTCGAGCCGGGCGTCGTCGCCGCGGCGGCCGAGCAGCTCGGCGCCGGTGCTGACCATCGGCCGGAAGTCGAACACCACGGCGTTCTCGGCCTCGCCGATGAGGACGGTGTCGCCCTCCTCCGCGCCGAGGGCGAGGAGCTTGTCCTCGACGCCGAGGCGGTTGAGCCGGTCGGCGAGGAAGCCGACCGCCTCGTCGTTGGTGAAGTCGGTCTGCCGCACCCAGCGCTCGGGCTTCAGCCCGCGGACCCGCCAGCCCTCGCCGGTCTGCCGGACGGTGAACTCGGGTCCGCTCTGGCTGCCGCGGGGACGGATCACGATGCGGGTGGCCTCGACGACCGGCTTCTCGGCACGGGCCCGGGCCACCACCTCGGCCATCTTGAAGGAGAGCTCGCGCAGCCCCTCGTGGCTGGTGGCCGAGACCTGCATGACCTCGAGCCCGCGGGCGTCGAAGTCCTCCTTGACGATGTCCGCGAGGTCCCGGCCGTCGGGCACGTCGACCTTGTTGAGCACCACCAGCCGGGGACGGTCCTCGAGACCGCCGTACGACGCCAGCTCGCGCTCGATCACGTCGAGGTCGGAGAGCGGGTCGCGGCCGGGCTCCATCGTCACGGTGTCGATGACGTGCACCAGCGCCGCGCACCGCTCGACGTGCCGCAGGAAGGCGTGGCCGAGGCCGCGTCCCTCGCTGGCCCCCTCGATGAGGCCGGGTACGTCGGCCACCGTGAACGTCGTGTCGCCGGCGGTGACGACTCCGAGGTTCGGCACGAGGGTCGTGAACGGGTAGTCCGCGATCTTCGGGCGGGCCCGCGACAGCGCCGCGATCAGGCTGGACTTGCCGGCGCTCGGGAAGCCGACCAGGCCGATGTCCGCGACGACCTTGAGCTCCAGCGTCACGGTCAGCTCGTCACCGGGCTCGCCCAGCAGCGCGAAGCCGGGGGCCTTGCGCTTGGAGGACGCCAGCGCCGCGTTGCCCAGGCCGCCGTGACCGCCCTCGGCGATCACCATCTCGGTCCCGGGGCCGACGAGGTCCGCGAGGACGGTGCCGTTCTCGTCGTTGACGACCGTGCCGTCGGGGACCGCCAGCACCAGGTCGTGGCCGTGCGCGCCGTTGCGGTTGCTGCCCGCGCCGTGCCCGCCGTTCTCGGCCTTGCGGTGCGGGCTGTGGTGGAAGTCGACGAGGGTGGTGACGTCGGAGTCGACGCGCAGGATCACGCTGCCGCCCGGACCGCCGTTGCCGCCGTCGGGACCGCCGAGCGGCTTGAACTTCTCACGGTGGACCGAGGCGACGCCGTTGCCGCCGCTTCCGGCGGCGATGTTGAGCGTCACCCGGTCGACGAACGTCGGAACGGCCATCGGTGACTCCTTCGGTGATGCGGGGTGGTGCTGGGGTGGTGCCGGGGGGAATGACGAAAGGGACGCCCTGCCGTGTCAGCAGGGCGCCCCTCCGCGCTTCTGTACTAGATCCCGGCCGAGGTCACTCGGCGGTCGGGAGGATGTTGATCACGCGGCGTCCGCGCTTGGTGCCGAACTCGACGTTGCCGCCGACCAGGGCAAACAGCGTGTCGTCACCGCCGCGGCCGACGCCGCTGCCCGGGTGGAAGTGGGTGCCCCGCTGGCGGACGATGATCTCGCCGGCGTTCACGAGCTGACCGCCGTAGCGCTTCACACCGAGCCGCTGGGAGTTGGAGTCCCGACCGTTCTTGGTCGAGGCTGCGCCCTTCTTGTGTGCCATGAGTTCAGTCCTTTGTGCGGAAGAGTTGCCGGAGGGAGAGGCGACGACCCGGAGGTCAGGCGCTGATCTCGGTGACCTTGACCTGGGTGTACTTCTGACGGTGACCCTGGCGCTTGCGGTAGCCGGTCTTGTTCTTGTACTTCAGGATGGTGATCTTCGGGCCCTTGGTGGCACCGAGGACTTCCACCGTCACGGTCGCCTTCGCCAGCTGGTCGGCGCCGGCGGTGACCTTCTCGCCGTCTACGAGCATGAGGACGGGCAGACTGACGGAGTCACCCACCTCGTGGGCAACCTTGTCGATCTCGATGACGTCGCCGACAGCAACCTTCTGCTGCTGGCCGCCACTGCGCACGATCGCGTACACCACGGACTCACTCTCTTCTTCGGACTACAACGTTGGGTTGCGCGCTCCGGCCAGGCTCACAGGTCTCACCGCGAGGGGAGAGCATGGAAGTGGCGCCGTACACGCACGACGGCGCAGTGATGCGCCGAGGGTCAAGTCTACGGACGGCGGCCCAGCGGGTCAAAACGACGCCGCGGGCCGGTCCTCCGCCGACCGGGCTACCGCTTGCGCGAGCGCCTGCTCTTGACCGGGACGTGCACGGCCCCGTCGGAACCGTCGGCACCCTCGGCCCCGTCGGGACTGGTCGAGTCGGTCGTCTCGCTCCCGGTCTCGGTCCCCGCGGCGATCCCGGCCGGCGGACCGGCGGGACGCCGGGCGACCCGGCGGCGGGAGGAGGTGACCAGCCGGGGGCCGGCCGGTACGACAGGCTCCGCGGCCGGCTCCGGCGCCGGCTCGGGCGCCTTCTCCGGCTCGGGCTCGGGCTCGGGGGTGCTCTCGACGATCGGCTCGGGGGTCACCGGCGTGGCGGTCAGCGCGTGGGCGTCGACGGCCTCGGCCGGCACCGGGCTCGAGGTGGCGGTGGAGTCGGTCACCGGGGCGTCCGCGGGAGCGTCGGCCGGCGCACTGTCCTCGACGACCGGCGCGGGCACCGGCTCGGGCACCGTCTCGGGCACGACCTCCTCGGTCGGCCGCGGCTCGTGCCGGGCCATCGCCGCGATGTCCTTGGGCGACGGCGACGACTTGGTCGCGCCTCCCCCGTTGCCACCGTTGGCACCGTGCGAGGCGTTGCCGTTCCCGGTGTCGGGACCGTCCTCGCCGCCGCCGCGACGGCCGCGACGGCCGCGCCGGGGCTCGTCGTCCTGCTGCTTGGAGGGCTCGACGGGCTCGTGCTGGATGACCACGCCGCGACCCTGGCAGTGGTCGCAGTTCTCGCTGAACGACTCGACCAGGCCGGTGCCGATCCGCTTGCGGGTCATCTGGACCAGGCCGAGCGAGGTCACCTCGGCGACCTGGTGGCGGGTGCGGTCCCGGCCCAGGCACTCCACGAGGCGGCGCAGGACCAGGTCCCGGTTGCTCTCGAGGACCATGTCGATGAAGTCGATGACGATGATGCCGCCGATGTCGCGCAGCCGGAGCTGGCGGACCATCTCCTCGGCGGCCTCGAGGTTGTTCTTGGTCACCGTCTCCTCGAGGTTGCCCCCGGAGCCGGTGAACTTGCCGGTGTTCACGTCGACGACGGTCATCGCCTCGGTGCGGTCGATGATCAGCGAGCCGCCGGAGGGCAGCCAGACCTTGCGGTCCAGGCCCTTGGCGATCTGCTCCTCGATCCGGTAGTCGGCGAAGACGTCGTCCCCGGAGTACCGCTCGAGGCGCTCGGCGAGGTCCGGGGCGACGTGCTCGACGTAGGAGTCGACCATGTCCCAGGCCTCGTCGCCGGAGACGACCAGCTTGGCGAAGTCCTCGGTGAACAGGTCGCGGACGACCTTGAGGGTGAGGTCGGGCTCGCCGTACAGCAGCGCCGGGGCGTTGCCCTTCTCGACCTTGCTCTCGATGTCGGCCCAGCGGGCGGTGAGCCGCTCGACGTCGCGGGTGAGCTCGTCCTCGGAGGCCCCCTCGGCCGCGGTGCGGACGATCACGCCGGCGCTGTCCGGGACGATCTCCTTGAGCAGCGCCTTGAGCCGCGAGCGCTCCGTGTCCGGCAGCTTGCGGGAGATGCCGCTGGTCGTGCCGTCCGGGACGTAGACCAGGAACCGGCCCGGGAGGCTGACCTGGCTGGTGAGCCGGGCGCCCTTGTGGCCGATCGGGTCCTTGGTGACCTGGACCAGGATCGGCTGGCCGGACTTGAGGACCTGCTCGATCTTGCGCGGGCCGTTGCCGGCGCCGAGCGCGTCCCAGTTGACCTCGCCGGCGTACAGCACGGCGTTGCGGCCCTTGCCGATGTCGACGAACGCCGCCTCCATCGAGGGCAGCACGTTCTGCACCCGGCCGAGGTAGACGTTGCCGATCAGCGAGGTCTGCGACTCGCGGGCGACGTAGTGCTCGACGAGCACCTTGTCCTCGAGGACCGCGATCTGGGTCAGGTCCTTGCGCTGCCGGATCACCATCACCCGGTCGACCGCCTCGCGGCGGGCCAGGAACTCGGCCTCGCTGACGATCGGTGCGCGCCGGCGGCCGGCCTCGCGGCCCTCGCGGCGGCGCTGCTTCTTGGCCTCCAGGCGGGTGGAGCCGTGCAGGCTGGTGATCTCGTCCTCGGCGTTGCGCGGCTTGCGCACCCGGGTGACGGTCTTCTCCGGGTCGTCCGGGCCCCCGTCACCCTCCTCGCCGGCGCGACGACGGCGACGGCGCCGGCGGGTGCCGTTGCCCTCGCCCTGGTCGTCGTCCTTGGCGGCCTCGGAGCCGCCGCGGTTGTTCTGCCCGCCGCCCCGCTGGCCCGAGCCGCGGCCGCGACCGGACCCGGTGTCGTTCTGCTCGCCGCTCTCCGTGTCGTCGTCCGACGTCTCGTCGTCGGAGGTCTCGGAGTCCTCGGAGTCGTCGGCCCCGTTGCCGCCCCCGCTGCCGCCGCGGCGACGGCGCCGGCCGCCACGACGACGGCGCCGGCGGTTGCCGCCCTGCTCGTCGTCGGTGTCGTCGGTGTCCTCGTCGGTGCCGGTGTCGGCCCGGTCGTCGTTCTCGTCGGTGGTCTGGTCGGCGTCCCGGTCGGACCGGGCCTCGGGACCGGTGCCGGCGTCCTGCTGCTCGGTCGGGGCGTCCTCGGTGCCGGCGGGACGGGTCGCGCGGGAGCGGGAGCGCGACCGGGTGACCTTCTTCACGACCGGGGCGGTCTGCTCGTCGGCGGCGTCGGCCTCGACCTCGGCCGTGGTCCCGGTGGTCCCGGTGGCCTCGGTGGCCTCGGCGCTGGTCTGCTCGAGGGTCCCGGCAGCGGCCTCGTCGGCCGCGGGGGCCGAGGTGGCGCGCCGGCGGCGCCGGGTCGTCGTGGTGACCGGGTCGGGGGTCTGGAAGAGCAACGCGGTGGCGGTGGCCGGCGCGTCGGCGGCGGGCGCCTCAGCGGCGGGGGCGTCCGTCGTCTCCTCGGCGACCTCGTCGGTCGGCTCCTCGAGCGGCTCGTCGACCGGTGCGGCGGGGTCGGCGACGGCGGTCTTCCTGCTCGCGGCGCGCTTGGCCGGGGCCCGCTTCGCGGCGGTCTTCTTGGCGGCCGGGGCGCGCTTCGCGGCGGCCTTCCTGGCGGTCTTCCTCACCGGTGCGCCGTCGGCTTCGGTGGCCTCGCCGGTGCCGATCGTCTCGGCGGGAGCCACCTCGGCGGCGGTCGCGGCGGGCTGGGCGTCCGGCAGCGCGAGCTGCGCGTCGGCGGGGGCCTCGGCGGCCTTGGTGGTCACGGTCTTCTTCACCGCACGCTTGCGGGTGACCTTCTTGGCGACCGGCTTGGCCGGCGCCGCGGGTGACTCGGTGGGGTCCCCGGGACCTGCTTCGGTGGCGGGGGTGGTGCTGTCGTTGTCGTCGAGCATGTGCTCTCCTCGGCGCCCGGGACACCGACGAGTCGGCGTCCGCACGGGTGCTGTGTCAGTCGCCAGGCCGGACGAGCCGACCGGGCGTGAAGCCTGCGGATGGGGCCCGCCAGCGGTGCGGGAGCACCGTGCCGAGCAACGGCGACGTCTTCCGAGTCATTCGTCGAACGGGCTGCCCACCGGCACTGTCCGCGGTCACCGACGTCCTACGAGGAGCTGCTGTCACTAGCGCCTCACGCCGTGTCGCGGTGGAGTGCCAACGGATCGCCCACCGTGCCGAACTGCGTATCCAGGGGGCCTTGGGCGAGTCGCTCGTGCAACGGAGCGGCATCGGCCTCGAGCCCCACCAGGGTGCGGAGTCCGGCGAGGACGTCGTCGGGTCTCACGGACGGGGTTCCGTGTCGTAAAACCATGTCGAGTATCGCACACTCGCCCTCGATTCCCGGTCCCGCCGCGGACTGCAGCGACACGACGGCGGCGCGGCAGTCGAAAGTGCGCAGCCCCTTCTTGGTCATCCGCTCGACGAGCACCTCCTCGGCGGCGAGGAAGGCGGTCACCCCCTCGGCGCCCTGGTCGGGCGTCATCGACGGCACGGTCGTCCGCCACACGCTGGCCTCGAGCAGGTCCGAGAGCGAGCCGCCCGGGGACTCCACGACCTGCAGCAGGTCGAGCCCCGGCGGCAGCGCCTCGTCGAGCGCGGCCAGCACCTCCGCCGGGTCGGTGACCTCGGCGAGCCCGATCTCGAGGTACTCCGCCTCGCTGGCTGCCCCGGTCGGGGAGGCTCCCGCGTAGGAGATCCGCGGGTGCGGGTTGAAGCCGGAGGAGTAGGCCATCGGGATCCGGGCCCGGAAGACCGCCCGCTCGAAGGCGCGGGAGAAGTCGCGGTGGCTGGTGAACCGCAGCCGTCCCCGCTTGGCGTACCGGAAGCGGAGCCGCTGGACGGGAGGGGCCTGTTGCTCGGGTTGCTCACGCACGGGGCGCACCCTACCGGCGCGGGTGCGGGGCCCCGTGCGGGAGGATGTCGCGGTGATCGACGACGCCACCGCCCCCGCCCACCCCGACACCCGCGCCCAGCGGGTCCTGGTGGTCGTCGGCATCGTGGTCGTGGCCTTCAACCTGCGGCCCGCCGCGGTGAGCGTCGGTCCGGTCCTCGACGAGATCATCACCGGCCTCGGCATGACCAGCACCACCGCGGGCGTGCTGACGACCCTGCCGGTGCTCTCCTTCGCCGCGTTCGGCGCGCTCGCGCCCTGGCTCGCCCGGGTCCTCGGGCTGCACCGGATCACGCTGCTCGCCCTGGTCTCGGTGGTCGTCGGGCTCGCGCTGCGCTCCCAGACGGCCAACGTGCCGCTGTTCCTGCTGCTCTCGCTGGTCGCGCTGGCCGGCATGGCGACCACGAACGTGCTGCTGCCCTCCCTGGTCAAGCTGCACTTCCCGGACCGGGTCGGCCTGATGACGTCGATCTACACCACCTCGCTCGCGGTCGGGCTGACCCTCTCCTCGGTGCTGACCGTCCCGCTGTCGGAGCACTTCGGGTCGTGGCGGTGGGGGCTGTTCGCCTGGGCGGTCACGGCGCTGGTCGCGGCGCTCCCCTGGATCGGTCTGGTCCGGCACGACAGCGCCCCCGACGTGGCCGCGCGGGGGATCTCGCTCGGCGCCGTCGCCCGCACCCGGCTCGGCTGGGGCATGGCGCTGTTCTTCGGGTTCCAGTCGCTGCAGGCCTACTCGGTGTTCGGCTGGTTCGCGCAGGTCTACCGCGACGCCGGCTTCTCCCCCGGCACCGCCGGGCTGCTGCTCGGCGTGATCACCGCGATGAGCATCCCGCTGTCGTTCTGGTTGCCCTCCTGGGCGGCGCGGATGGAGCACCAGACCTGGCTGATCGTCGGCTTGGTGCTCTGCTACCCCGTCGGGTACGTCGGCCTGATCGTCGCGCCGGTCGCCGGCGCCTGGTTGTGGGCGGTGCTCGTGGGCGTGGCGGCCTCGGTGTTCCCGGTGGTGCTGACCCTGATCGGGCTGCGGGCCCGCACCGCGGAGGGCACGGCGGCGCTGTCCGGCTTCACCCAGTCGGTGGGCTACCTGATCGCGGCGATCGGCCCGTTCGGGATGGGCCTGACCTACGAGCTGACCGGCGGGTGGACCGTGCCGCTGATCGGGCTGATCGTGCTGGTGGTCCCCCAGCTGCTCGCCGGGCTGATGGTCGCCCGGCCCTCCTACATCGAGGACGCGATCGGCGTGCGCACCGCCGGCTGACCGGTGCCGTACGGTGGTCGACGCAAAGTAAAGGAAACCGACGGGCGGCCGGGTACGACGGCCGCCCTCCGCACGTGCACCTGTCGACCCGAGGCTGCCTCCCGGTCGCGTCACGCGCAGACCAGACACGGGAGATCCTCCACATGCTCAGACGACTCGGCGTCGCCCTGGCTTTCGTCCTGCTCACCACCGGAGCGACCGCGGGCAGCGCTGCCGCGTGGCAGCCGGACCCGGGAGCGCACTTCAACGACCCCTGGGGAAGGACCGCCGCCCAGGCGCGGCTGGTCAGGACCTTCGTGGCGGCCGTGAACCACGCGCACCGCGGCTCGACGATCAGGGTCGCGGCGTACTCCAACGACCGCAAGGACATCGCCGACGCGCTGATCAGGGCGCACCGGCGCGGCGTGCACGTGCAGATGCTGCTCAACGACAACTTCACCTCGCGGCAGACCAGGCGGATCCAGCGCGCGCTGGGCAGCGACGTGTCGAAGGCCAGCTTCCTGCGGATCTGCGTGCGCTCCTGCCGCGGGAAGCGCGGCAACCTGCACTCGAAGTTCTACCTGTTCTCGCAGACCGGCACGACGCGCTGGACCACGATGATGGGGTCGGCGAACCTGACCGGCAACGGCGTGAAGATCCAGTGGAACGACATGTACACCGTGAACGCCAACCGGCCGATGTACGACGTCTACTCCCGGGTCTTCGACCAGATGAAGCGGGACCGTCCGCTGCCGCACCCGTTCCGCACCGCCACCGTGCGCGGCGCCTACACGACCAACGTCTACCCGCGCTACGACACCACCCGCAGCGACGACCCGATCATGAGGCGGCTGGACCAGGTCCGCTGCCACGGCGCCGCGGGCGGCACCGGCATCGGCGACCGGACGCTGATCCGGATCTCGATGTACGGCTGGAACGGCGTGCGCGGCCGCTACCTCGCCGACAAGGTCGCCGCGCTCTCGTGGGCCGGGTGCAACATCCGGGTGCTGCACAGCGACGGCGGCGGCTACGTCGTGGGCACGCTGCGTGCGAACGGCGTGAACGTCCGCACCGCGAGCTACGACCGCAACCGCAACGGCACGGTCGACCTGTACACCCACGAGAAGTACATGATCCTGAGCGGGAGGTACGGCGCCAAGGCCGGCTGGCACGTGTGGACCGGGTCCCAGAACTGGTCCGACATCGCGCTGAACGGCGACGAGGTCACCATGCACATCCCGCGGCGCGGGGCGTTCTACGAGTACCGCAAGAACTTCGACTTCATCTGGAAGCACCACAGCCACCGGGTCGGCTGACCCGGCGCGTCTGGCGGCCCGGCGCCGCCAGAGGCGCCGGGTCGGCGTCAGACGACGGTGAGCGGCAGGAGCTTCAGGCCGGTGGGCCCGATCTGGATCTCGGTGTCCTGGCTGGGGCACACGCCGCAGTCGTAGCACGGGGTCCACCGGCAGTCCTCGACCTCGACGTCGAGGTTGGGGTCGATGGCGTCCTGCCAGTCCTCCCAGAGCCAGTCCTTGTCCAGGCCCGAGTCCAGGTGGTCCCAGGGCAGCACCTCGGCGTGCTCGCGCTCGCGGGTGGTGTACCAGTCGAGGTCGACGGGCAGGTCCGCGAGCGACGTACCGGCGGCGGACTCCCAGCGCTCGAAGGAGAAGTGCTCGCTCCAGCCGTCGAACCGGCCGCCGTCGCGCCAGACCTGCTCGATGACCCGGCCGACCCGACGGTCCCCGCGCGAGAGCAGTCCCTCGATGATGCCGGGACGGCCGTCGTGGTAGCGGAACCCGATGGCCCGGGCGAACTTCTTGTCCGCGCGCACGTTGTCGCGCAGCTTCTTGAGCCGGTCGTCGGTGGTCTCGTGGTCGAGCTGCGCGGCCCACTGGAAGGGCGTGTGCGGCTTGGGCACGAAGCCGCCGATGGACACCGTGCAGCGGATGTCGTTCTGGCCGGAGACCTCGCGGCCCTTGGCGATCACCTTCTTCGCCAGGTCGGCGATCTCCAGGACGTCCTCGTCGGTCTCGGTCGGCAGGCCGCACATGAAGTAGAGCTTCACCTGGCGCCAGCCGTGGGAGTACGCCGTGGCGACGGTGCGGATCAGGTCCTCCTCGGTGACCATCTTGTTGATCACCTTGCGCATCCGCTCCGAGCCGCCCTCGGGCGCGAACGTCAGACCGGACCGGCGGCCGTTGCGGGAGAACTCGTTGGCCAGCGTGATGTTGAAGGCGTCCACGCGGGTCGACGGCAGCGACAGCGACACGTTGCTGTCCTCGTAGCGGTCGGCCAGCCCCTTGGCGACCTCGCCGATCTCGGTGTGGTCGGCGCTGGACAGCGAGAGCAGCCCCACCTCGTCGAAGCCGGTGCTGCGGATGCCGTTCTCGACCATGTCGCCGATCGTGGTGATGGAGCGCTCCCGCACCGGGCGGGTGATCATGCCCGCCTGGCAGAACCGGCAGCCGCGTGTGCAGCCGCGGAAGATCTCCACCGAGAACCGCTCGTGCACGGTCTCCGCGAGCGGGACCAGCGGCTTCTTCGGGTAGGGCCAGGCGTCGAGGTCCATCAGCGTGTGCTTGTGCACGCGCCACGGGACGCCGGAGGTGTTCGGCACGACCCGCTTGATCCGGCCGTCCGGGAGGTAGTCGACGTCGTAGAACTTCGGGACGTAGACCGCCCCGGAGACCGCGAGGCGGTAGAGCAGCTCGTCGCGCGGGGTGCGGCCGCCCAGGCCGGGACGGCCCTCGGACTTCCACTCGCGGATCACGTCGGAGATCGCGAGCACGATCTCCTCGCCGTCGCCGAGGACGGCGGCGTCGAGGAAGTCGGCGACCGGCTCGGGGTTGAACGCCGCGTGGCCGCCGGCCAGCACGACCGGGTCCTCGTCGCCGCGGTCGACCGCGTGCAGCGGGATGCCGGCGAGGTCCAGCGCGGTGAGCATGTTGGTGTAGCCCAGCTCGGTCGAGAACGACAGGCCGAGCACGTCGAACGCACGGACCGGGCGGTGGTTGTCGACCGTGAACTGCGGGATGCCGTGCTTGCGCATGGTGGCCTCCATGTCCGGCCACACCGAGTAGGTGCGCTCGGCCAGGATCCAGTCGCGCTCGTTGAGCACCTCGTAGAGGATCTGCACGCCCTGGTTGGGCAGGCCGACCTCGTAGGCGTCGGGGTACATCAGCGCCCAGCGCACCTCGGCGCCGTCCCACGGCTTCTGCGTGGAGTTCAGCTCGCCGCCGACGTACTGGATCGGCTTCTGCACCGACGGGAGCAGTGGCTCGAGCAGCGGGAAGACGCTCTCCGCGGATCTCGGGGACGACTGCACTGTGGGCACGACGGACGACCTTCCGGAGGACTGTGCGGGGGACGCTCCAGGGTACGTCGGCCGGGCGCGGGTCCCGAAACCGAGCGCCGTCAGCCGTCGAGGTCGGCGAGCTCCTTGAGCGCCGCCTCGGCCCGGGCCAGCTCCTCGCGGGCCAGCGCGATCAGGTCGCACAGCCCCTGGGCGCCGAAGCGGTTGCTGACGACGTGCACGGCGTCGCTGATCACGGGATCGATGTCCTGGGGCTGGGACGGCGTCGAAGTCATGACGGCATCCTCGCAAAACCGGCGCAGGTCACGAACCCGACATGCGGAGGACGCCCGGACCGCCGACCCGGCGTCTTTGGCGGGAGGTCGCCGCCAGACGCGCCGGGTCGGCGTCGTTCGGACCGCCAGACGCGCCGGGTCAGCCCTTGACGTAGGACAGCTTCTCCGCGACCAGGCCGTCGCGGAACCGCAGCACGTCCACCCCGCGCACGTGCCCCGGCGTGCCGTCCTCGTTCGTCCACCCGAACCGCCACCGCAGCACCGCGCGGTCGCCGGCGACGAACGACTCCTCCTCGGTGAACAGGGCGTCGGGCGTGCCCCCGAACAGCTCCACCCACACCGCCCGCACGGCGTCCGAGCCGGTGCGTCGTACGCCGTCGGGGGCCGGGCCGGTGGCCTCGAAGACGCAGTCGTCGGTCATCAGCGCCATGATCGCGTCGACGTCGCCGGACCCGAACGCGGCCGAGAACGCGCTCAGGGCTGCGGCGGTGTCCACGCGGCGTCCCGTCCGCCCGCCGCCAGCAGCCGCGCCTGCGGGTCGTCGGCGGCGCCGTCCACGCGGGCCCCGACGAAGCCGGCCCCGCGGTAGATCTCCTCGCGGTCGACGAACCAGGTGGCGACCTCGTCGACCAGGTCGGCGTCCAGTGTCCGGTCCTGCCCGGTCGCGGCGGCGAGGTCCCAGGCGTGGATCAGGTGGTCGGCCGAGAGCTGCCGGACGTACTCCGCCGGGTCCTCGTCGCCGTAGGACAGGTGCACCTTCTCCCCTGCCGGGAGCCGTTCGGCCACCACCGCGACCGCCTCGTCGGCCAGGGTCTCGCCGGTCGCGAGCGGATCCTGGCCAAGCAGGTCGCCGTCGAGGGAGTCGCCGATCTCCGCGATCGTCGCGCCGCGCATCAGCGGCATGGTCCAGGCGTCCTCGCCGACCACGTGGTTCACCAGCGCGCGGACGTTCCAGTCCGTGCACGGGGTGGGCCGGTCCCACTGGTCCGCCGCGACGCCGCGCACCCGCGCGGTCCAGGTTTCGACGGTACGGCGGTGCAGCTCGGCGACGTCCATGGCGCCAGCGTGCTCCCGCCGGGCGGGAACGGTCCATGGCGCATCCGGGCCAGCCCGGCCGGAGGCCCGGGTCGGGGTCGCCGGAGGCCCGGGTCGGCGGTCAGAAGCGGGAGCGGTGCACCCTCGAGCGGGCCACGCCGATGCCTTCGCCGCTGCGCAGGTGGATGTTCTGCAGCAGGCCGAGCGCCATCAGGCTCGCGAACATCGAGCTGCCGCCGTAGGACACGAGCGGGAGGGGTACGCCGGTCACCGGCATGATCCCGAGGCACATGCCGATGTTCTGGAAGGCCTGGAAGCCGAACCAGCACGCGATGCCGGCGGCGGCCACCCGCCCGAACAGGTCGTCGGCGCCCATCGCGATCCGCAGCGCGCGCCACAGCACCACGCCGAGCAGGGCGATCAGCACCGCCGAGCCGACCAGGCCGAGCTCCTCGCCGGCGACGGTGAAGATGAAGTCGGTGTGCTGCTCGGGGACGAACCCGGACTTGGTCTGCGAGCCGCCGAACAGGCCCTGGCCGAAGATCCCGCCGTTGCCGATCGCGATGCGGGCCTGGGTGGTGTTGTAGCCGGCGCCGCGCGGGTCCAGGTCGGGGTTGGTGAACGCCATGAACCGGTCGAGCTGGTAGGCCTTGAGGACGTGCAGCTTGACCGCGAGGGTGGCCGCCACGACCGCGCCGACGAACAGCCCGAGCAGCCAGGTGCGGCGGGCGCCGGAGACCGCGATGACACCGAAGACGGTCGCCGACAGCACCAGCATCGTGCCGAGGTCCGGCTGCAGCAGGATCAGCGCCGCGGGCACGCCGGCGATGGCGAGCATCCCGAGCACGTCGCGGGAGCCGACCTCCGTGGTGCGCAGGGACCCCTCGGTCCGCTCCGCGACGAGCAGCGCCATCCCGATCACGACCGCGAGCTTGGCGAACTCCGCCGGCTGGATGGACATCCCGCCCAGCTGGATCCAGGAGCGCGAGCCGTTGATGGTCACGCCCATCACGAGCACCAGCAGCAGGCCGACGATCGAGGCGACGTACACCAGCGGCGCGAGGATCCGCACCCAGCGGTGGTCGGTCGCGGCGACCATCACCCCGAGCACCACGCCGATGGCGATGTTGACCAGGTGCTTCTTGATGTAGCCGTTGGGGTCGTCGGTGGGGAGGCCGCCGCGGGCCGAGGTGGCCGACCACACCAGCAGGGCGCCGATGGTGAGCAGCGCGGCGGCGGCCGCCATCAGCACCCAGTCCAGGCGCGCGGCCTTGACCCGGGTGGTGGTGCCGGCGAACGTGCGGGTCTGGCGGGGCGAGCGCGGACGGACGGCGACGACGGTCATCGGTTGCCCTTCTTCTCGGCGCGGGTCATCGGCGGCAGGATCTCGCCGTCCCGGGCGAAGACGGGCAGCCCGGCCGGCGGCTTCGCACCGGGCAGCGCCGCGTCCCGGGTGTGCACCTTCATGCCCTGGACGCCGTAGAGCGCCTCCCAGATCTTGCGGACCGCGGGACCGGAGGTGCCGGAGCCGGTGCCCGCCTGGGTGACCATCATCAGCACGACGTAGTCCTTGTCGTACGACGCGACCCAGGACGTGCTCTGCTTGCCGTGCACCTCGGCCGAACCGGTCTTGGAGCGGATCTTGATCTTGTCGAGCGGGAAGTCCATGAACTTCCACGCCGTGGTGCCGGTCTTGGCGGTGCCGAGCAGCGCCTGGTCGACGTACTTCAGGGAGCTGCGGGACACCTTGACCCGGCCGACGACGGCCGGCTTGATCTCGCGGATCGTCCTGCCGTCCGGGCCGACGACGGCCTTGGCGACCCGCGGCTCGTAGAGCGTCCCGCCGTTGGCCAGCGCGGCGTAGGCCCGGGCCGACTGCAGCGGGGTGACCAGGGTGTCGCCCTGGCCGATCACGTAGTTCACCGCGTCGCCGGCGCGGTAGGCGTAGCCCTCCACGCAGAACTCGCGGGCGAAGACGTGCAGGAAGTCGTTGCCGGGCTTCTTGCCGATCTTGCAGTAGTAGCTCTTGTTGGCCTTCCAGTAGGCCTTCTTCCAGACCCGGTCGGCGATCCGGCCGCTCGCCTCGCCCGGCAGGTCGACGCCGGTGGGCTTGCCGAAGCCGAACAGCTTCGCGGTCCTCACCAGCGGGTCCTTGGCCTTCACGTCGGCGACGTCGCTGCCGTAGCGCTGCCAGAACTTGAAGCCGACGCGGTAGAAGAACGTGTCGCAGGAGATCTGCAGCGCCTCGTCGAAGCCGATCATCCCGTAGGACTCCGACTCGTAGTTCTTGAACAGCCGGTTGCCGACCTGGAAGTTCGACGAGCAGTCCAGCCGGGTGCTCGGGCTGAACCCGTTGTTCAGCGCACCCGTGGTCATGAACGGCTTCCACGTCGAGCCGGGGGCGAACTGGCCCTGGGTGGCCCGGAACAGCAGCGGGTTGTCGGACTTGGCGGAGTAGAGCCGGCCGAGCTGCTTGGAGGAGATCCCGCCGACCCACACCTTCGGGCTGTACGTCGGGGCGCCGGCCATCGCCACCACCCGGCCGTTCTTGGCGTCCATCACGACCACCGCGCCGGAGTCGGCGACGTAGTTCTTGTGCGTGACCTTGTCGTAGGTCTTGCGGGCCGTCTTGATGGTCTGGTCGAGCTGCTGCTCCACGACGCCCTGGACGCGCGAGTCGATCGAGGTGACCAGGGTGTCACCGGCGCGGCCGGCGACCTCGCCGGAGTCGCCGAGCACCCGGCCCATCGAGTCGACGGCGACCCGCTTGTAGCCGGGCGCCCCCCCGGAGGTACTTGTCGTACTGCTTCTCCAGGCCGGCCCGGCCGACGACCGAGGCGCCGTGCACCGAGGTGTCGTGCTCGGCCTTGGCCTCGTCGAGCTCCTCGGAGGTGATCGGGCTGAGGTAGCCCAGCAAGTGCGCGGCGTTGATGCCGTACGGCGCCGGGTAGGACCGCACGTTCTGGGACTCGACCAGCACCGACGGGAAGTCCTCGGCCTGCTCCATGATCGAGACCGCGACCGACTGCTCGACGTCCTCGGCGACCGGCACCGGCTGGTAGGGCGACCCGTTCCAGCAGGTGCCCGCGACCGACCCGGTCTCGCCGCACAGCAGCGTCTTGGCCTCGATCCGCTTCACGGGTACGTCGACCGCGCGCGAGAGCCGGCGCAGCAGCGTGGACTGCTCGTCGCCGGCCATCTTGTGCAGCATGGTCCGGTCGAGGCTGACCACCCACGACGTGCGGTTGGCGACCAGCGGACGGCCCATGTCGTCGACGATCAGGCCACGGGCGGGCTGCACGACGAGCTCGCGCACGGACTGCTCGGCGGCCTGGGCCTGGTAGGCCTCACCGCCGAGCACCTGCATGTACCAGAGCCGCCCGAAGAGTGTCACGAACAGCGAGAGCACCAGCGCCTGCACGACGATCAGCCGGAGCCGGCCCTTGACCGCGCTCGGGGTCCGCAGCCGGGGACGCCGGCCGCCCGCACCTGTCGAGGCCATCAGTAGGCGACCTGGTGCGGCTGCAGGTGGCGGAACAGCCGCATCACCAGCGGCAGCACGAAGGGGGTGACCAGCACGTCGTACACGACCGCGACCGGGATGACGGCGAGCGCCTCCCCGACCGGGATGGCCGGGTCGTGCAGCAGCATCCCGCTGAGCGCGAAGAGCGAGGTGCCCACGAACGAGCAGGCGGCGACGGTCAGGACCGCGGCGACGGCCGAGGAGCCGGCGTCCTGGCGGACCCGGCCGGCGAGGTAGCCGACGACGACCAGGGACAGCGCCCAGCGCCCGGCGACGTGGTCGGTGGGCGGGGCCAGGTCGATCGCCAGCCCGCCGAGGAACCCGAGCACCGCGGCGAACTCGGGGCCGCGGACCAGCGCGGCCGCGACCACGACGAGCAGCGCGAGGTTGGGCACCACGCCGTCGAAGGACAGCGCGGAGAACACCGAGACCTGCAGCACGACGGCCAGCAGGACGACACCGGTGAGCAGCAGGGCGCGCAGGGCGGTCATCGGCGGGCTCCCCCGGTCTCGGTGCGGCCCGCGCGGATCACGGCGCGGTCGCTCTTGGTGTCGCCGTCGACGACGACCCCGACCAGGTCGAGCGAGGTGAAGTCGACGTACGGCTCGATGACCGCCTGGGTGGACTGCTGGCGCGGGGTGGCCGACACCGCGTCGACCCGCCCGATCGGCACGCCGGCGACGTACGGGGTGCCGTTCTTGCTGCCCCAGGTCACCACGGCGTCGCCCTTGGCGGCCGAGGCGCCGGCGTCGACGAGCTCGAGGTCGAGGCGGTCGTCGTCGCCGACCGAGCCGCGGCCGTCGATGGTGCCGACCTCCATGCTCGAGCCGAGGCGGCCGCCGACCACCGAGTCCCGGTCGACCAGCAGCAGGACGGTGGCGGTGGACCGGTCGGCGCGCACCACGCGGCCGACCAGCCCGTCGTTGTTGAGCACGGTCATGTCGGCGGTGACGCCGGCGCGGGTGCCGGCGTCGATCGTCACGGTGCGGCTGAAGGACTGGGCGGGGCCCATCGCGACCACCCGGGCGGGCACCAGCGCGTAGCCGGTGCTCTTCGAGGTGGACAGCAGGCCGTCGAGCTCGGCGACCCGGTTGCGGTCCACCGAGGCGCCGGCGAGCTGGCCGCGGAGCTGGGAGTTCTGGGCCTCGAGCCGGGCCACGTCGTCGCGCAGCCCGCCCGTGGTGTGGAAGAACTGCGGCACCGCCTTGAACGGGCGTACGGCGGCCGTGGTGCCGTTCTCCACCGGCCCGAGGACCGTGCCGACCGCGGAGCGCAGCGGGTCGAGCGGGGAGCTCGAGCCGCCACGGACGTCGAGGGTGATCAGCGTGAAGCAGGCGAGCAGCAGCAGCGCGAGCACCGCGCGGGACGGGCGCTTCCCGGGGGAGGTCGGTCGCATGTCGTCAGCCCTGGCTCTCGCTCATCGACGGGGCTCGGAGACGAGCACCTGCTGGAGGGCCTCGAACTCCTCGACGCACTTGCCGGCCCCCATCGCCACCGAGCGCAGCGGCTCCTCGGCGATGTGCACCGGCATCCCGGTCTCGTGGCGCAGCCGCTCGTCGAGGCCGCGCAGCAACGCGCCGCCGCCGGTCAGCACGAGGCCGCGGTCCATGATGTCGCCGGCGAGCTCGGGCGGCGTCTGGTCGAGGGTGGTGCGGACCGCGTCGACGATCGCGTGCAGCGGCTCCTCGAGGGCCATCCGGACCTCGGCGGAGGAGACCACGACGGTCTTGGGCAGCCCGGAGATCATGTCCCGACCGCGGACCTCGGCCTCCGGCTCCTGCGGGAGCGGGAACGCCGAGCCGAGGGTCATCTTGATCTCCTCGGCGGTGCGCTCCCCCAGCATCAGGGAGTACTCCTTCTTCATCCAGGCGATGATCGCCTGGTCGAGGTCGTCGCCCGCGGTGCGGATCGAGAGGCTGGTGACGATGCCGCCCAGCGAGATGACCGCGACCTCCGTCGTGCCGCCGCCGACATCGACGACCATGTTGCCGGTGGCCTCGTGGACGGGGAGCCCGGCGCCGATCGCGGCGGCCATCGGCTCCTCGATGATGTAGACCCGGCGGGCGCCGGCCTGGTAGCCGGCCTCCTTGACGGCGCGCTGCTCGACCGCGGTGATGCCGCTCGGCACGCAGATCACCAGGCGGGGCTTGGCGAAGTAGCGGCGGCGGTGCACCTGCTGGATGAAGTAGCGGAGCATCTGCTCGGTGGACTCGAAGTCCGCGATCACGCCGTCCTTGAGCGGGCGGATCGCGGTGATGTTGTCCGGGGTCCGGCCGATCATCCGCTTCGCCTCGTGCCCGACGGCGAGGATCTCGTTCGTCGAGGAGTTCAGCGCGACGACGGACGGCTCGTCGAGGAGCACGCCCTTGCCACGCACGTAGACGAGCGTGTTGGCGGTGCCGAGGTCAACGGCCATGTCGCGGCCGATGATGCTGTTCGCCATGCCTGCGGTCCCTGCTGTCGTCGCCTGTCCGGGTGGGTCGGGGGTACGGCGCACCGACCCCGTCCCAGGGTAAGAGCGCGAACCTCTCCAGCCCCGGACGACACGCGCGTCACACCCGACGCAGGCGGGCGGTTCAGCTGGTGCGGCGGTTCAGGGGCTGCGGCGGTTCAGCGCTGCGACCCGGGCCGTCACGTGCTCCGGCACCGCGGCGACGTCGACGTCCGCGCCGGTGACCGGCTCGCCGGCGCGCAGCCCGAGCGGCAGCACCCCGGCCCACACGCCGCCCGCCTCGACGTCGACGTCCTCGTCGCTCGGGTCGCCGACCCGCCGCTTGACCGAGGCCTCGTGCAGCGGCAGGGCCAGCACCGTGGTGGCGGAGAGCTCCTTGCGGGTCGGCCGGCGCAGCGTCGCGGACCGGCCGGGCGTCACGTGGTCGACCAGCAGGTCCAGGGCGTGCGAGCGCTCGGCCTCACCGGTCACCAGCCGGGGCCGGCCGACGACCACGGCCGAGCGGTAGTTCATCGAGTGGTTGAAGCCGGACCGCGCCAGCACGATCCCGTCGAGCACCGTCATCGTCACGCTGACGTCCTGCCCGGGCGCCTGCACCAGGCTGCGCGAGGCCACCGAGCCGTGCACGTAGAGCGTGCCGCCCTCGTCGGGACCGTCAAGGTCGACGGCGAACACCGTCGGCAGGGCCAGCGGCACCCCGTCGACGACGACGGCGAGGTGGCAGACCAGGGACGCGTCCAGGACGTCGTACAGGGTGTCGCGGTCGGACTGGGCGCGCTCCCTCTCCCGGCGCGGCGTGCTCCGGCCGGTCGGCGAGAGCGGCTGGTCGGCGCGGCGCCCGGCGGTCACGGGGTCACAGACCCGGGAACCAGATGCCGATCTCGCGCGCGGCGGACTCGGGCGAGTCCGAGCCGTGCACGAGGTTCTCGCGGTTGGACAGCGACAGGTCCCCGCGGATCGTGCCCGGAGCGGCCTTGCGGCCGTCGGTCGCGCCGTTCAGCGCGCGCACCACCTCGACGGCCTCGTCGCCCTCGAGCACCGCCGCGAGGAGCGGGCCGGAGGTCACGAAGTCGCGCAGCGGCGGGTAGAAGTCCCGGTCCACGTGCTCGGCGTAGTGCTCGTCGGCCTGGGCCGCGGTGATGGTGCGCAGCTCCAGCGCGACGAGCGAGAGGCCCTTGGCCTCGAAGCGGGACAGCACGTTGCCCACGAGTCCGCGGCGGACGGTGTCGGGCTTGAGCAGGACGAGGGTGCGCTGGGTCGACATGGGCGCCAGCCTAGGGAACCCGCGGCCGACCCGCGAAACCGACCGGTGGCCGGACTCAGTCCTGGGCGCCGTCCTGGGCGCCGTGCTCGGCGCCGTGCTCGGCGCCGTGCTCGGCGCGCCACTGCTCCTCCAGGACGGCGCGCTCGGCCCGCTCCCGGTCGATCGTGGCGCCCATGAAGTAGGAGGTCGCCCAGAGCCCGGCGAAGACCACGCCGAGGAAGAACATAGCGGTGATCAGGAACCCCAGCGCGATCGAGACGACCTGCACCGCCCAGCCCAGGGCGTAGCCCCCGCGCCGGCCGAGCATCCCGGCCGCGACCAGGCACAGCACCGCGAGGCCGAGGCCCAGGGCCAGCGACGCGCCGGTGGCCAGCTCGGTCATCCCGATCGTCACGATGCCGGTCAGGAACAGCACGACCGCCTGGAGCACCAGCATGCCGGCGCACATCGAGCGCCGGATGGAGCGGGTCATCCGCGCCGCCTCCGCGGCCGGAGCAGGTGCCGCGCCTCGCCGACGGTGACCACCGAGCCGGTGACCAGCACGCCGCCGGAGCCGATCGCCTCGCCGAACACGCCGCCCTCCTCGGCGAGGGTGGCCGCCTGCTCGATGGCGTCCTGGATCCGCGGGGCGACGTACACCCGGTCGATGCCGAAGATGCCGCGGGCGACCTCGGCGAGGTCCTCGGCGCGCATCGTGCGGGTGGTGGTGTTCTCGGTGCAGACGATCGCGGCCATCACCGGCTCGAAGGCCGCCAGCACGCCCTCGTAGTCCTTGTCGGCCATCACCCCGACGACCCCGATCAGCGGGTTGAGCAGGAACGAGTCCTCGATCGCGTCCGCGGTGGCCTGCGCGCCGTGCGGGTTGTGCGCGGCGTCCAGCAGGATCGTCGGGCTGCGCCGGATCACCTCGAGGCGGCCGGGCGAGGTCACCTCGGCGAGCGCGTCGCGGACCAGGTCGACGTCGAGCGGCTCCTCGCCGAGGAACGCCTCCACGGCGGCCAGCGCCAGGACCGCGTTCTGCGCCTGGTGGGCGCCGTGCAGCGGCAGGAAGACCTCGGGGTACTCCCCGCGCAGGCCGCGCAGCTGCATCATCTGGCCGCCGACGGCCGCGACGCGGTGCTCGACGCCGAAGTCCCGGCCCTCCCACAGCACCGTCGCGCCGACCTCCGCGGCCCGCTCGGCGATCACCGCCGCCACGTCGTCGGGCTGCACGGCCACCACCACCGTCGAGCCGGCCTTGATGATCCCGGCCTTCTCGCGGGCGATGTCGACCGGACGCGAGCCGAGGTAGCTCGCGTGGTCCACGGCGATCGGGGTGAGCACCGCGACCGTCGCGTCGGCGACGCTGGTGGCGTCCCACGAGCCGCCCATGCCGACCTCGACGACGGCCGCGTCGACCGGGGCGTTCGCGAACGCGGCGTACGCCATCCCGACGAGCGTCTCGAAGAACGACAGCGGGTGCTCCGCGTCCTGGTCGACGAGGTCCGCGAGCGCCGCGACGTCCTGGTAGGCCTCCAGGAACTGCTCCTCGGTCAGCGGCTCGCCGTCCAGGGAGATCCGCTCGGTCATCGACTCCACGTGCGGGCTGGTGAACCGGCCGGTGCGCAGCCCGGTCGCGGTGACCAGCGCGTCGATCATCCGCGAGGTGCTGGTCTTGCCGTTGGTGCCGGTCAGCTGGATCACCGGGTAGCCGCGCTGCGGCTCGCCGAGCAGCTCGACGAACGCCTCGATCCGGTCCAGCGACGGCTCCAGCCGGGTCTCCGGCCAGCGGGCGAGCAGCGCTCGCTCGGCGTCGGCGTAGGTGGTGACGGGAGCAGGTGCGGGGGTCTCGGACATCGTGCTGCGAGTCTACGGATCGGGCACCGGGTCGCCGACCAGCAGGCTGACCATGTCGGCCACCGGCTCGTAGCCGACCCGCTCGTAGACCCCGTTGGACACCGGGTTGGCCTGGTCGGTGAACAGGCAGGGCCGCAGCCGGTCCGCGAGCGCCCGCCGGGACAGCTCCGCGACGGCGGCGCCGGCGTAGCCCCGGCCGCGGTGCGCGCGAGGGGTGTAGACCGGGCCGATCCGCACGGCGCCGTACGACGGAGGGTTCTGGCCGGTCAGGTGCACCGGGACGCCGTCGACCTCCCAGACGAAGAGCAGCCCGGCGCGCAGCCGGCCCAGCACGGTGTCCGCGGTGACCGGCTCCTCCGCGTGCCCGGCGCTGCGTCCGGCCTGCGCGTCGGCGTCGGCGTGGAACGCGGAGAACCAGGCCAGCGCCAGATCGGCGTCCGGCTCGGTGGCCACCCGCAGGGCGCCGCCCGGCGTCGGCGGCACCCGGACCGCGCGGGCCTCGAAGAGCCGGGTGTGCATCCGCACCGTGACCACCCCGCCGGCGAGCCGGGCCAGCTCGTCGGCGAACGTGCGGGCCGCCGGCAGCGCCCCGTTGACGCCGCCGACCCGCTCCCCGCGCTCGTGCAGCAGCCGGGCGAGACCCACCGCGGCGTCCTCCGGCATCGGCAGCAGGTAGGGCGGGTAGGGCGCGAACGGCGCCGTGCGCATCGCGACGCCGGCCACCGAGCCGTCCGCGGCCCGCGCGACGGCGTACCAGTGCGGCAGCCCCTCGTCGGCGGTCCGGCCCTCCCGCGCCTCGCGCTCGGCGTGCGTCGCCACCACGGTGTTCAGCACCGGGTCGAGGCCGAGGTGGTCCGCCGCCTGGGCGAGGAACCCGGCCGCGTCGGCGTGCAGCTCGAGCGTCGTGGTCACCGGGACACCGTAGGAGTCCGCCGCACCCCGGGGAACTCGTTTTCGGCTGTCCGCCGCCGGCCGGTAGATTTCGGGCCATGACCACCGAGCCGATCACCCCAGACCTGTCCGAGACGACGCAGCCAGCCGGTCGCGCCGTCGTCGTACCGGACAAGCCTGCGCTGGAGGGGCTCGAGGCGACCTGGTCCCAGCAGTGGAAAGCCGACGACACCTACGCGTTCGACCGCTCCCGGAGCCGCGAGCAGGTCTACTCGATCGACACCCCTCCCCCGACCGTCTCCGGGTCGCTGCACGTCGGGCACGTGTTCTCCTACACGCACACCGACCTGATCGCGCGGTTCAAGCGGATGCAGGGCCTCGAGGTCTTCTACCCGATGGGCTGGGACGACAACGGCCTGCCGACCGAGCGCCGGGTGCAGAACTACTTCGGCGTGCGCTGCGACCCCTCGCTGCCCTACGACCCCGACTTCACGCCGCCGGAGAAGCCGGACGCGAAGAAGCAGGTCCCGATCAGCCGGCCCAACTTCATCGAGCTGTGCGAGCGCCTCGTGGTGCAGGACGAGGAGATCTTCGAGTCGCTGTGGCGCACGCTGGGCCTCTCGGTGGACTGGAAGCAGCACTACACGACGATCGGCCCGAAGTCGCAGACCGCCTCCCAGCGGGCCTTCCTGCGCAACTACGCCCGCGGCGAGGCCTACCTCCAGGAGTCCCCGACCCTGTGGGACGTCACCTTCCAGACCGCCGTCGCGCAGGCCGAGCTCGAGGCCCGGGAGTACGCCGGCGCCTACCACCGGGTCGCGTTCGGGGGTCCCGACGGTCCCGTCTACATCGAGACCACCCGCCCCGAGCTGATCCCCGCTGTGGTCGCCCTGGTCGCGCACCCCGACGACGAGCGCTACCAGGGGCTGTTCGGCAAGACCGTGACCTCCCCGGTGTTCGGTGTGGAGATCCCCGTCTACGCGCACCGGCTCGCCGAGCCCGACAAGGGCGCCGGCATCGCGATGTGCTGCACGTTCGGCGACCTGAACGACGTGACCTGGTGGCGCGAGCTGCAGCTCCCGGTGCGCACGGTGATCGGCCGCGACGGCCGGCTGCACCGTGAGACGCCGGAGTGGCTCGCGGCCGGGCCGGCGGCTGCGGCGTACGCCGAGCTGGCCGGGAAGACCACCTTCAGCGCCCGCGAGGCGATGGTCGCGGCGCTGCGCGCGTCCGGCGACCTCGACGGCGAGCCGAAGCCGACCCAGCGGATGACGAACTTCTACGAGAAGGGCGACAAGCCGCTGGAGATCGTCTCGACCCGCCAGTGGTACATCAAGAACGGCGGCCGGGACGCCGAGCTGCGCGACGAGCTGGTCGCCCGCGGCTCGGAGATCCACTGGGTGCCGGCGCACATGAAGCACCGCTACGAGAACTGGGTCGGCGGCCTGAACGGCGACTGGCTGATCTCCCGCCAGCGGTTCTTCGGCATCCCGTTCCCGGTCTGGTACGCCCTCGACGCCGACGGCGAGCCCGACTACGAGCACCCGCTGATGCCGGCCGAGGCGGACCTGCCGCTGGACCCCTCCACGACGGCGCCGGGCGGGTACGACGAGTCGCAGCGCAGCAAGCCGGGCGGCTTCGTCGGCGACCCCGACATCATGGACACCTGGGCGACCTCCTCGCTGACCCCGCACATCGCGGGCGGCTGGGAGTCCGACCAGGACCTGTTCGGCCGGGTCTTCCCGTTCGACCTGTGCACCCACGCGCACGACATCATCCGCACCTGGCTGTTCTCCCGGGTGGTCCGCGCGCACCACGAGAACCACACCGTGCCGTGGACGCACGCGCTGATCTCGGGCTTCATCATGGACCCGGACCGCAAGAAGATGAGCAAGTCCAAGGGCAACGCGATCGTGCCCGCCGACATCCTGGAGAAGTTCGGCGCCGACGCCGTGCGCTGGCGGGCCGCGATGGCCCGGCCCGGCCTGGACTCGCCGTTCGACGAGACCCAGATGAAGGTCGGCCGGCGGCTCGCGATGAAGGTGCTCAACGCCTCGAAGTTCGCGCTCTCCTCGGTCGGCGCCACCCAGGTCGTGCCGTCCGCGGTCAGCGAGCCGGTCGACTGCGCGATGCTCGCCGGCCTGGCCGCGACGGTCACGAGGGCGACCGAGGCGTTCGAGGCCTACGACTACACCACCGCGCTCGAGGTCACCGAAAAGTTCTTCTGGGAGTTCTGCGACGACTACCTCGAGCTGGTGAAGGAGCGGGCGTACGGCGCCCGCGGCGACGACGCGGCCGCCTCGGCGAAGGCCGCCCTGGCGGTGGCGCTGCACGTGCAGCTGCGGCTGCTCGCGCCGTTCCTGCCCTACGTCACCGAGGAGGTCTGGTCCTGGTGGCAGGAGGGCTCGATCCACCGGCAGTCCTGGCCGGTCGCCGCCGAGCTCGGGTCCGCGGCCGCCGCCGACCCGGCGATGCTGGCCGCCGTGGCCGGCACGCTGGTCGGCATCCGCGGCGCGAAGTCGAACGCCAAGGTCTCGATGCGCACCGAGCTGTCCCACGCCGAGGTGTCCGGTCCCGCCGCCGCCCTGGCGCTGGCGGAGAAGGCGTCCGCCGACCTCAAGGCCGCCGGCAAGATCGTCGGCGACCTGACCTTCACCCCCACCGACGCCACGGCGATCACCGTCGACGCGGAGATCGCCGCCCAGCCCGACGCCTGACCCGGCCGGGCGGCGTCAGACGCGGTCGAGCCAGCGCTGGAAGGCCTCGAAGCCGTAGGGGCGACCCAGGAAGTCGGCGACCAGGTCGGCGGCGTCGCGCGAGCCGCCCGGGGCCAGGACCCGGTCCCGGTAGCGGTGCGCGACCTCGGTGGCGAACAGGTCGTCGCGGTCGAACGCCGAGAACAGGTCCTTGGCGATGACCAGGCTCCACATGTAGGTGTAGTAGCCGGAGCCGTAGCCCTCCAGGTGCCCGAACGACGCGTAGAAGTGGGTGTCCGGGACGTACCCGAACACGTCGTAGCGCTCCTGCAGCTCGCGCAGGGTCGCGGTGATGTCGTCGGGCACGTCCTGGTGCAGCGTGTAGGACAGCGCCGCGTAGAACATCTGGGTGCGCACGTGCGTGCCCTTGCCGAACTCCTTGGCGGCGCGCATCTTGGCGACCAGCTCGCGCGGGATCGGGTCGCCGTCGGCGTTGGTCGCGAAGGACCGCAGCACGTCGGCGTCCCAGGCCCACTCCTCGAGCATCTGGGAGGGGGCCTCGACGAAGTCCCACTCGGTGGCCACGCCGGCGAACCGGGTCCAGCGGTGGTTGCCGGCCAGCACGTGGTGCACCAGGTGGCCGAACTCGTGGAACAGCGTGACCACGTGGTCGTGCTCCATCACGTTCCGCGAGAAGTTGCAGACCAGCACGCCCTCGGCCACCTGCCGGTCGCGGATGCCGGGCGCGAGGTCGAACTGCGCGGCGTGCCCGTACTTCCCGGTGCGCGGGTGCAGGTCGAGGTGGATCCGGCCGAGCCGCGCTCCCCCGCGGACCACGTCGTACGTCGCGACGTCTTCGTGCCAGGACGCCGCACCGGGGACCTCGACGTACTCCACGTCGAAGAGCCGGCCGGTCACGGCGAGCAGCCCCGCGCGGACCCGCGCGAAGTCGAAGTACGGGCGGACCTGCTGGGCGTCGACGTCGAAGGTCTCCCGGCGCAGCACCTCGGCGTAGAACATCCGGTCCACGGCGGTGACCTGCTCGACCTCGGGGTGGTCCTGCTGCAGGCGGCGCAGCAGCACGCCGGCGTCCCGGTGCCCGGCCGCGTCGGAGGCCTCGGTGATCCGCTCGATGAACTCCGGGATCGCCGACCCCTTGCCGATCATCTTGACCTCGGCGTCGTAGGACGGCCAGCCGTCGTAGCCGAGCAGCTGTGCGTGCTCGCGGCGCAGGCCGAGCAGCTCGTGCAGCAGCGGGTCGTTCTGCGGGTAGGCGCGGTTGAGGAACTCGCCGACCAGCGCGGCTCGGGCCTCCCGGTCGCGGCAGAAGGTCATGAACGGGACGTAGTCGGGGTAGGCGGTGGTGATCTCCACCAGCCCGTCCTCGCCCGGCGGGTGCGCCTCGACGAAGTCCGCGGGCAGCCCGTCCAGCGCGGCCGCCTCGACCCGCACCGACCGGACGTCGTCGCGGATGTTCTTGGAGAACTCCTGGGCGACCGTGGTCTCCCGCTCGGCGAGCTCCCGCAGCCGCGACCGTACGTCGTCGGTCTGGTCGACACCGGCCCGCCTGAAGTCGCGGATCGCGAGGGCGTGCACGCGGCGACCGCCCTCGTCCAGGTCGGCGGGGTCCACGGCGGCCAGGACGTCGTAGAGCGGGCGGTCCAGGCCGATCTCGGTGAGCAGCTTGTGCGCGTCCTGCTCGGCACGCTCGGCCCGGGTGCGGACCGCCTCCTCGGGGTGCACGTTGGACACCAGCGAGGCGGTGGAGAAGGCGTTGTGCAGGGCCAGGTTCAGGTCGTTCCAGAGCGCCATCGCCTCGGCCGAGGTGTGCCCGCCGGCGCGCAGCTCCTCGACCAGCCGCCGGGTCTCGGCGAGCCGGCCGTCGCACCGGGTCGCCACCCAGTCCTCCCACGCGGAGTCGGGCAGGGCCAGCGGTGCGGGTGCGACGGTCACGCCGCGAGCCTAGCCAGGCCGCGGTCCCCACGGAACGCGGGGAGAGTGCTCAGGCGGACTTCTTCTTCTTGGCCTCGGGCTCGCGCGGCACCAGCGTCGGGTTGACGTTGTCGCTGACCACCTCGCCGGTGACGACCACCTTGGCGATGTCCTCGCGGGACGGGACGTCGTACATCACGTGGAGGAGCACCTCCTCGATGATCGCGCGCAGCCCCCGCGCACCGGTGCCCCGGACCATCGCCAGGTCGGCGACCGCGTCGATGGCGTCGGCGGTGAACTCCAGCTCGACGCCGTCGAGGTCGAAGAGCTTCTGGTACTGCTTGACCAGCGCGTTGCGGGGCTCGGTGAGGATCTGCACGAGCGCCTCGCGGTTGAGCTTGTCCACGGTGGCGATCACCGGGAGCCGGCCGACGAACTCGGGGATCAGGCCGAACTTGAGCAGGTCCTCGGGCATCACCTCGGAGAAGATCTTGGTCATGTCGCGCTCCTCCTTGGTGGGGAGCTTCGCGCCGAACCCGAGGGTCTTCTTGCCGATCCGCTGCTCGACGATGTGCTCGAGGCCGGAGAAGGCGCCGCCGACGATGAACAGGATGTTCGTGGTGTCGATCTGGATGAACTCCTGGTGCGGGTGCTTGCGCCCGCCCTGCGGCGGCACCGAGGCGGTGGTGCCCTCGAGGATCTTCAGGAGCGCCTGCTGCACGCCCTCGCCGGAGACGTCCCGGGTGATCGACGGGTTCTCGGCCTTGCGGGCCACCTTGTCGATCTCGTCGATGTAGATGATCCCGGTCTCGGCCTTCTTGACGTCGTAGTCAGCGGCCTGGATCAGCTTGAGCAGGATGTTCTCGACGTCCTCGCCGACGTAGCCCGCCTCGGTCAGCGCGGTGGCGTCGGCGATCGCGAACGGCACGTTGAGCATCCGCGCGAGCGTCTGGGCGAGGTAGGTCTTGCCGCAGCCGGTCGGGCCGATCACCAGGATGTTGGACTTGGCGAGCTCGACGGTGTCGTCGGACTTGTGCCGCTGGGTGCCCGAGGTGACCCCGGCCTGCACACGCTTGTAGTGGTTGTAGACGGCCACCGCGAGCGCCTTCTTGGCGTTCTCCTGGCCGATCACGTAGGAGTTGAGGAACTCGAAGATCTCCCGCGGCTTGGGCAGCTCCTCGAGGCCGACCTCGGTGCCCTCGCTGAGCTCCTCCTCGATGATCTCGTTGCAGAGGTCGATGCATTCGTCGCAGATGTAGACACCTGGTCCCGCGATGAGCTTCTTGACCTGCTTCTGGCTCTTCCCGCAGAAAGAACACTTCAGCAGGTCGCCTCCGTCACCGATGCGTGCCACAGGCACGACTCCTCACGACTCAGGCCGGCGGCGATCCGGAAGACTCCCGGGGCCGGGGAGGGACCCATGACGGACCCGCTCCCACCGGCTGTTTGCGACTTCTTGTACTCGAACTCGAAGGTACCCCGTCGCGCCCTCAAATGGGGCAGGACACGGCGACTCCCTCGCCCCCGGGGGGACGAGGGAGACCGGTCAGGCGGGGGTCAGCGAGCCCTTGCGCGACTCCAGGATCGCGTCGATCAGGCCGTAGTCCACCGCGGCGTCCGCGGTGAGGATCTTGTCGCGGTCGATGTCCCGGCTGACCTGCTCGACGTCCTTGCCGGTGTGCTCGGCGATCATCTTCTCGAGCAGCTCCCGCATCCGCAGGATCTCGTTGGCCTGGATCTCGATGTCGGAGGCCTGGCCGTAGGTGCCCTCGGTGTAGGGCTGGTGGATCAGGATCCGGCTGTTCGGCAGCGCGAGGCGCTTGCCGGGGGCCCCGGCCGCGAGCAGGATCGCGGCGGCGGAGGCCGCCTGACCCAGGCACACGGTCTGGATGTCCGGCTTGACGAACCGCATCGTGTCGTAGATCGCGGTCAGCGCGGTGAACGAGCCGCCCGGGGAGTTGATGTAGATCTGGATGTCCCGGTCGGGGTCCATCGACTCCAGGCAGAGCAGCTGGGCCATCACCGCGTTGGCGATGTCGTCGCTGATCGGGGTGCCGAGGAAGATGATCCGGTCCTCGAAGAGCTTGCCGTAGGGGTCGATGCGGCGGAACCCGTAGGAGGTCCGCTCCTCCCACTGCGGGATGTAGTAGTTCGCCGAGGGGGCCGCCACCTCAGGGGCTCGCCCCGTCAGACCCGGGATGCTGGAGCTGGTCATGGCGGTCCTCACTTGTTCCGGGCCGGACGGCCCTCGTCGGCGACCTGGCGGGCGCTCGAGATCACGTGGTCGATGAAGCCGTAGTCCAGTGCCTGCTCGGCGGTGAACCACCGGTCGCGGTCGGCGTCCTGCTCGACCTGCTCGAGCGCCTGGCCGGTGTGCTGGCTGATCAGCTCGAAGAGCACCTTCTTGATGTGCAGCGACTGCTGGGCCTGGATCTTGATGTCCGAGGCCGAGCCGCCCATGCCGCCCGAGGGCTGGTGCATCATGATCCGGGCGTGCGGGAGGGCGTAGCGCTTGCCCGCCGCGCCGGCGCACAGCAGGAACTGGCCCATCGAGGCGGCCAGGCCCATGCCCACGGTCGCGACGTCGTTGGGGATGTAGTTCATGGTGTCGTAGATCGCCATGCCGGAGTCCACCGAGCCGCCGGGGCTGTTGATGTGCAGGAAGATGTCGGTCTCGGGGTCCTCGGCGGACAGCAGGAGCATCTGCGCGCAGATCGCGTTGGCGTTCTGGTCGCGCACCTCGGAGCCGAGGAAGATGATCCGCTCCCGGAGCAGACGCTGGTAGATGTGGTCGTCGAGCCCGTACGTCCCGCCGCCACCGTTCATCTGGGTCTCAGTCACGTCCCCGACCCTAGCCGGAACGAGGGACACATCCACGAACTGTCCCGACTTGTTCGCCCACAGCGCACGGCGTGGTCCGGACGCGACCGTGGCCGGGAGGAGATCCTCCCGGCCACGGTCTGAACGATGCTCGAAGGCCCCTGACCCCCTGCGCCGTCCGTTCTACTCGGTCGAACCGGTCACTTCCGCTGGGAGACCTGGATCCCCATCGTGGTGCCGTTCTGGCTCAGCACCTTGATGTTGGTGCCGGTGTTCGGCACCTTCACGCTCGCGGCGGGCTGGGAGGCGTCCCAGTACGACGCGTTGTCATGGAACAGCGGCTGGGCCGCCTGGCCACGGATGTAGTTGGCCGTCCCGTTGACGTGCAGGGTGAAGGAGTCGGACTTCTCCAGCGAGAACGGCGAGTCGTAGCCGCTCACGCGCGGACGCCACAGGGTGCCGTCGAGCCGGACCAGCGGGCGCGGGTTCGCGTCCACCGGCAGGATCAGGCCCTCACCCGGGTGGGCGCTGGTGTTGTTGTCCGCCTGGGAGGTGTCCCAGTAGCTGACCAGCAGGCCGTTCTGGTACGGGAACCGCTCCACGAAGTCCGGCTTGGTGTTGGCGTAGCCGAAGTTGTACGGACCCGACTGGAGGTACTTGTCGAACGACACGTACGCCCGGTTGGAGGCGATGTAGTAGTTGGCGAACGACTGCGAGATCGTGCTGCCCACCGAGCTGAACTTGTCCAGCGTCCAGCCGTTGGGGCTGGTCTCGGCGCCGTCGGCGAACACCTGCGTGCCACCGGCGGTGATGCTGAGCGCGTCCACGAACAGGCCCGGCGTGTACGCCGGGTCGTTGCCCTGCACGCCACCGTCACCGACGTAGCGGATCCGGATGTCGACGGTCTTGCCGGCGTACGGCGTCAGGTCGTAGCTCAGCGGCACCCACTTGCCGGCGGAGTCGCCGGTGAGGCCGTTGTTGGCCGCCGGGTCGGTCGCCGTGCCGGGGATGGTGTTCCAGCCGCTGCCGGTGTTGACCTCGACGTAGGCGTAGTCGTAGTCGGCCTCGATGTTGTAGTTGGCCTGGAAGTCCAGCTTGGCCGCGCCCGCGGGCAGGGCCACCGAACGGGCCATGGAGGCGACGTAGTCGTCCCCGGTCCCGCTCCACCAGGACTTGCTGCCGGCGTACGGCGCGACCAGGTTCGAGGTGACCTGCTTCTTGGGCAGCACCACCACCGCGGCCTGGGCCTTGCTCGAGTTGTACTCGTGCGGGCCGAGCTCCAGCTTGCGGTTCTGCGACGGGAGCAGGGTCTCGTAGTCGAGCCAGCCGAGCTGCAGCTTGTCCCACGCGCCGAAGTCGGCGGCGCGGGTGCCGAGGGCCTGGTCCTTCGGGCCGTCGACGCGGCTCTGGGCCATGATCGACCAGTAGTTGACGCTGTTCTCGCCACCGTTGGTGTCGTAGAGGTCCGGCAGACCGAGGTCGTGGCCGTACTCGTGCGCGAAGACGCTCATCCCGCCGTTCTCGGGCTGGATGGTGTAGTCGCCGACCCACAGGCCGGTGTCACCGATCTGGCTGCCGCCGTACCCGTTGGGGCCACCGGTGCCGATCGGGGTGGTCTGGGTGTACCAGCGGTGCGACCAGATGGCGTCCTCGCCCTGGATCGGGTCGCCGTCGGCCTCGTCGCCGCCCGCGTGCACGATCTGGAAGTGGTCGAGGTAGCCGTCGGGCTCGTTGAAGTTGCCGTCACCGTCGGCGTCGTAGCGGTCCCACTGGTCGAACGTCTTCAGCTCGGCCGTGATGTCGGCGGTGGTGCGGCCGGCGGCCTTCTGGTCGGCGACCCACTGGTTGACCGCGTCCTGGACGAGGTTCCACGTGTTCTGGCAGACGTGGCCCGAGCACACGGCCGGGTCGTCGCCGTTGGTCTTCGGGTCGTCGCTGGACCGGCCGTAGCGCGCCTCGTTGTAGCGCACCTTCACCCAGTTGGTGACGGTGCCGTCGATGCTGTAGCGCCCGGAGGACTGACGCTCGTAGTACTGCTTGACCGACTCCTGGGCCCCGCCGGCGCCGGCGGTGCCGCCCTTGCCGAAGTACAGGTCCTGGAAGTGTGCGCGGTCGAAGTTCGGCTGCCAGACGGTGCTGTTGTCGACCGCGCGGTTCGGCTGCGGGATCGAGTTGTTCAGCGGGCCGTTGTAGGTCGTCGGGCCGGGGATCGACGGCTCGGTGTCCTTGTCCGGGAAGTCCGGGTGACGCTCGTTGCCGAAGTCGGCCAGGACCACGAAGATCTTGTCGGTCTTCTCCCGGCTGAGCTCGACGTACTGGTCCTCGCTGGAGACCGTCTTCTGAGCCTTGCCCTGCTTGTCGAGCGACTTGGGCGAGCGACCGCTGGACACCTTCATCACGGTGCTCGCACCGCGCTTCTCCACCTTCCCCTTGCCGCTCAGGAGCTCGTTGATGGCCTCCTGGCGCAGCGCGCGGCGCTTGTCCTCGAGCGGGTTCGGGAGCTCGTGGCCGGCCGACTCGTCTGGCTTGTCGGCACTGGTGGCCACGCTCTTCGCAGTGGGGGCTGGGGTGGCGGACACCGCGGGCATTCCAAGGGTTGTCCCCAGGCCCGCGGCCACCACCAGGCTCAACAGCCCGGCTGACTTCTTTCGCACGGTTCCTCCGTCAACAGCGATCGTGTCGCGTGAAGGCGCACCCAAGCGGGGTCACGGGCAGCTCCGGAGCCCAGTCGTGCGGCTGGCATCTGCTGAGCGGGGTCACGCCGCGAACGACGTGCAGGGACGACCCGCGCCCGAACCTCGGTGCGCGACTGCGGTTGCAGTCGCCCGCAGTCCACACGGCGGTACCGAAACTGACAAGAGCCGCAACCCGGAACATGACCTCATTTTTGTGCGTTTGCACAATCGTGCAAACACGGGTCACATCCGTTGAAATCTCTGGCCCTCGTGTGGGGTACGCCGGGCGGCGGGATCGAGCCCGGCGAGAGCCCCGAGGACGCTCTGCGTCGCGAGCCGCTCGCGCTGGGCCGCTAGCCGGCCGCCTCGACCGTGCGCTTGATCCGCCCGAGCGTGGTCCGGATGCCGTCGGCGAGCTCGCGGTCGTGGCCCGCGGCGCCGCCGATCACCGGCCCGAGCACGGTGGTGCCGAGCAAGAACGCGGGCAGGTCGCGCCGGCCGGTCAGCCGGGTGCCGGCTGCCGTGGCCTCGAGCTCGTAGGTCCAGGAGGCACCGCTCTCGCGGGTCCGCCAGGCCACGGCCCGGCCCGGCTCGAGCCGGGTGACCACCGACGTGGTGGGCCAGGCGACCCAGCCGCGCCGGTTCAGCCCGAGCATCCTGGAGCCGACCCGCACCGGCTCGCTGCCGAGCACCCGCAGCCGACGCAGCTCGGGGCTCCACTCGGGCATCCGGGTCACGTCGCCGACGACCGACCACACCCGCTCCGGCGGGGCGTCGATCTCCACGGCGGCACTGATCGGCAGGGGCGGGGGCATGCGGTCTCCTCGGCGACGTGGGGCGGGGGCTGCGCCGGCGGGGCTGCGCGGGCGCGGGGTCGTACGACGGGCGGCTCAGCCCAGCCAGGTGCGGAGCGCGTCGTACACGCGAGGGTGGTTCAGCAGGTCGAAGTGGCCGCCCTTGATGTGCAGGACGTCGGCGCCGGGGAACATCTCGCGGCCGCGGCGCGGGCGCCCGGTGGCCGAGGGGTAGCGCACCAGCAGGTCGCCGAACGCCTCGCTGACCGGGTGCCGGTGCGACGCGGCCAGGGTCGCGGCGACCAGGTGGTAGCGGGCGTGCGGCAGGTGCTGGACGTCGGGGGCGAGCCCGCCGCGCAGGTCGAGGATGCCGACCGAGCGGTACTCCAGGATCCGGCCGAACGGGGCCGACTCGGGCAGCAGGCCGAGGGCCTTGGCGCCCAGCGCCACCCCGCGCTCCAGCGGCGCACCGAGGTGCGGGGTCCCGAGGGTGACGACATCGGTGACCAGGCCGGTCCAGTCGCCCGTGGTCTGCGCGCAGGCGGCGCGCATCACCAGGCCACCCATCGAGTGCCCCACCAGTGCGATCCGGCGGACCTCGGTCGGCCAGGCGGCGACCAGGTCGTCGAGCAGCGCGGCGAGCGCGACGCCGTTCTCCGCGATCGGGAGGCCGGTGTTGGCGCGCAGGTAGACCGGCGTCCAGGAGGTCTCCGCGGCCAGCCGGGTGCCGTAGCTGCCGCCGGTCTCCTCGGCGTCCCGGTCCCAGTTGGTCTCGGCCTCGGACAGCCCGTGCAGGAACACCACGAGGTCCCCGGTGGCGGTGGGGAACGCGGCGGCCAGCGGCTCGGGCTCCAGCGGTACGTCGCTCCCGCGGTGCCGCACCGCGAGCCGGATCGCCAGGCTGGACTGCTGCTCGGCGAGCCGGTCGCCGATGAAGCCGTTCAGCACCGAGACCACGAGCCGGCCCTGCGGGGAGTCCTCGATCCGGCCGCCGAGACCGCGCCGGTCCGCGGTGCGCAGCCCCCGGCCGGTCGCCCGCAGGCCACCCCCGACGCCGGCGTACACCGCCGAGGAGAGCCGGTCGTGCGCACGGGCCGGCCCGCGGGCGGCCCCGCCGGTCAGCCGGTCCGCCAGCCCGAACACCCGGCGGGCCACGGCGCCGTGCACGTCGCGGACCGTGCCGAGCACCAGCTCGTCGACGGTCTCGGCGGCCAGGGCGAGCGCCTCGAGCAGGCCCGCCCGGTGCGCCTCGGCGGTCGGGTGCGGCGACGTCGGGCTCATCACTGGAGTGCGCCGACGACCCGCGCCACAGGACTGCGGCGCGGGTCGGCGGGGTGCTGCGGGGACGGGATCAGGCGTCGGCCTTCTCCTCCGCGGTCTCGTCGGTGCCGGCCTCGTCGACCTCGTCGGACGGCTCGGCGATCGTGCCGTCGGGCTGGAGGTTCTTCAGCTCGACGTGGTTGCCGGACTCGTCGGTGACCGTGGCGCCCTCGACGATGCTGGCGAGCGCCTTGCCGCGGACGACCTCGGACACCATCTCCGGGATGTGGTTGTGCTCCAGCATGTGCTGGATGAACTCCTGCGGGTTCTGGCCGGACTGCTGCGCACGGCGCATCAGGTGCTCCTGCAGCTCGCCCTCGTTGACGCCGATCTCCTCGGTCTTGGCGACCTGGTCGAGCACGAACTGGGCGGCGACCGCGTCGCGGACCCGCTTCTCCAGGTCGGCCTCGAACTCGTCGACGGTCTGCTCCTCGGAGTCGAGGTAGGCCTCCATGGTCATGCCGGCCATGGTGAGCTGCTGGGTGATCTGCTCCCTGCGGGCGGTCAGCTCGGACTCCACGACGGTCTCCGGGAGGGGGACGTCGACCAGGTCGAGCAGCTTCTCCAGGACGGCGTCGCGGGCGGCGGCGGCCTGCTCGAGGCGCTTGCCGCGGGTCAGCCGGGTGCGGACGTCCTCGGTCAGCTCGGCCACCGTGTCGAACTCCGAGGCGGTCTGCGCGAAGTCGTCGTCGAGCTCGGGGAGCTCCTGCTCCTTGACCGAGGTGACCTTGACCTCCACGTCGACGTCCTCACCGAGCTGGTCGCCACCGACGAGCTGCGAGGTGAAGGTGGTCTCGTCGCCGGCGGACAGCCCGGTGAGCGCCTCGTCCAGACCGTCGAGCATGCCGCCCTTGCCGACCTGGTAGCTCAGGCCGGTGGCCTCGGCGCCCTCGACGACCTCGCCGTCCTTCTTGGCGACCAGGTCCATCACGACGAAGTCGCCGTCGGCCGCGGCCCGCTCGACCTCGGAGAGGCTGGCGAAGCGCTCGCGGAGGTTCTGCACCTGCTCCTCGACGTCCTGGTCGGAGACCGTGACGTCGTCGACCGTGACGGCCAGCCCGGTGTAGTCGGGGAGCTCCACCTCGGGACGGACGTCGACCTCGGCGGTGAACTCGAGGGTCTGGTTGTCCTCGAACTTGGTGATGTCGATCTCCGGCTGGGCCAGCGGCTCGAGCTCGTTGGCCTGCAGCGCCTCGACGTACAGCTTGGGGAGCGCCTCGTTGATCGCCTCGTCCAGCACGGCCGCGCGGCCGACCTGACGGTCGATGACCATCGGCGGCACCTTGCCGCGGCGGAAGCCGGGCACGTTGATCTGCTGGGCGATCTTCTTGTACGCCGCGTCGAGGCTCGGCTTGAGCTCCTCGAAGGGCACCTCGACGGTGAGCTTGGCCCGGGTCGGGCTCAAAGTCTCGACGGCGCTCTTCACAGGTGGTTCTCCTCAGTCAACTAGCGATGTGGGCGGCGACGTGCGCGCGTGCCCTCGGTCAGTGCAGACAAGTGGGCGAGATGGTCGGGGCGACAGGACTCGAACCTGCGGTCTCCTGCTCCCAAAGCAGGCGCGCTAGCCACTACGCTACGCCCCGTTTTCCGGCCACCATTTCTCACGGCTCCCCTCAGGGAGACCCGGGGAGTCTACGGGAGAGGCGAGCCCGAACCGTAATCGCGAGCACGCCCGCGGACCCGCACTGGGGCGGGTGTCACCGATTGGTGGTGGAGTTTCGTGCTGTGGCACGATGGGGACGCTTCCGGCCGGTGAGCTCGACGGCCGGTCCAGCGCGCGGATGTAGCTCAATGGTAGAGCCCTAGTCTTCCAAACTAGCTACGCGGGTTCGATTCCCGTCATCCGCTCCAGCTCCCCCGGTTCTCCCGCTCCCCGGGCGAGCCGGCCCGGCGCTCAGCGCCGGTGCAGCAGCAGCAGGGCCCGGTCGTCGTTCATCGACTCGAGCCGGTCGATGAGCCGGTGGGCGCCCTGCTCCATGCCGACCCGGAGCAGCCGCTCGCCCTGCCCGAGCAGCTTGTCGATGCCGAGCGAGATGTCCCGCTCGGGGGTCTCGACCAGCCCGTCGGTGAACAGCAGCAGCGCGTCGCCGCGGTCGATCCGGCCGTGCACCACGCTGAACTCCGCGCGCGGCATCAGCCCGAGCACCGGGCCCTCCGCCTCGTGCACCGCCCAGCGCCCCGACCCGGCGTGCAGCTGCACGCCGGGCGGGTGACCGGCCGAGCGCAGCTCGAACGCGCCGGTCAGCAGGTCGATGGTGACGTGCACGGCTGTCGCGAAGCCCTCGGGCCAGTCCTGGCGCAGCAGGTAGTCGTTGGCGGCCGGCAGGAAGCTGGCGGCCGGCAGGGCACCGAGCAGCCCGCCGAAGGCTCCGGAGAGCAGCAGCGACCGGGACCCGGCCTGCTCGCCCTTGCCGGAGACGTCGACGACGGCCACCTGGAGCGAGCTGCCGTCCGAGGAGCGGGAGGCCACCAGGAAGTCGCCGGCGAACGACGAGCCGCCGGCCGAGCGGAGCACCGCCTCGGCGTACCAGTCCTTGGGCAGCGCGGGCATCCTGGCCTGGTTGTGGATCCGGTCGCGCAGGTCCACCAGCATCGACTCCCCGCGGACCCCGGCGACGCCGAGCCGGGTGCGGCGGAAGGAGGACACCAGGATGATCATCCCGATCAGGAAGATCACCACCACCCCGCCGATCCGCCGGCCGTCGAGCACGCTCGGGGTCGCGGCGACCACGATCACGAGGACGGACAGCGAGAACACCACGACCCAGGGCAGGACGCGCGGTGCAAGCACGAGGTTCCCGATCACCATCGGGATGACCAGGGTGGTCAGCGGGACGAACGGGACGACGTACTGCGCGATCCCGATCAGCACCGCCGCCGCCACGAGCAGCAGCGCGGGGACGAGGTCGGACTCCCGCAGGCGGCGGACCGCACGGTTCCAGCGACGCGTCAGCACCCGGCCGGCCGACAGGCCGGTCGGGCGCCCGGGGTGCGAGGCGGCGACCATCGGTCCGACCCTAGTGCTTATCGGCCCGCCCGGGACCGGAACCGCGGCTGGCACCGTGGGCACCAGAAGAGGTTGCGGCCCACCAGCACCTCGGTGCGCACGGTGCTCCCGCACACGAAGCAGGCCTCGCCGGCGCGGCGGTAGACGTAGACCGGGTGGCCGTCGGTGTCGGCCTGCGGCACCCGGCCGACCAGCGCCTCCTCGACCGGGACGTGCACGGTGTCGATCCGGCCGCGCCGGACGCCGTCGGCCATCAGCGCGACGAGGTCGTGCCACATCTGCTCGAAGGTGCCCTGCCGCAGCGAGCTGCCGGGCCGCAGCGGGTCGACGCGGTGCCGGAACAGCACCTCGGCGCGGTAGACGTTCCCGACGCCGGCCAGCACCTTCTGGTCCATCAGCAGCGCACCGATCGGGGCCCGCGAGCGGTGCACGGTCGCCCAGGCGCGGGTCCAGTCGGCGTCCGGGCGCAGCGGGTCGGGTCCGAGGCGGTCGAGCAGCAGCCGCTGCTGGTCGCGGGTCATCAGCTCGCAGGCCGTGGCGCCGCGCAGGTCGCCGTACGCCGGCGGGCGCTCGTCGCTGCCGTCGGCCACCAGCCGCAGCCGGACCTGGCCCCGGGGGTCCTCGGCGACGCCGTCCTGGACCGCGAACTTGCCGTACAGCCCGAGGTGGACGTGCACCTGGCGGTCGCCCTCGAAGTCCACGAACAGGTGCTTGCCGTAGGACTCCGCGGTCTCCAGCAGGGTGCCGTCGATCAGCGCGGCCGACTCCGCGAACCGGCCCTGCGGGCTGCTGGCGGACACCACCCGCCCCGCGAAGTGGGCGCTGATGCTGCTGGCGAGCCGGAAGAGCGTGTGGCCCTCGGGCATCTCAGGACTGGCCGGGCCGGTGGCCCAGGGCGGAGTCCGGCAGGTCCGGGAGGTTGCCGGTCTTCTCGTAGTCCGAGAGCATCCGGATCCGGCGGGTGTGCCGCTCCTCGCCGCTGTACGCGGTCTCCAGGAACACCTCGACGAACCGGATCATGTCCTCGACCGCGTGCATCCGCCCGCCGACCGAGACCACGTTGGCGTCGTTGTGCTCGCGGGCCAGGACCGCGGTCTCCTCGCTCCACACCAGCGCCGCGCGGACGCCCTTGACCTTGTTGGCTGCGATCGCCTCGCCGTTGCCCGAGCCGCCGATCACGACACCGAGGCTGCCGTCCTCGTCGGCGGTGGCCTCGGCGGCCCGCAGGCAGAACACCGGGTAGTCGTCGAGGGCGTCGTAGACGAAGGGGCCGTGGTCGACGGCCTCGTAGCCGTGGTCCGCGAGCCAGTTGAGCAGCTGCTCCTTGAGCTCGAGGCCGGCATGGTCGGAGCCGAGGTGGACGCGCATGGGCGAAAGTCTGTCAGACGTGCCGGTCGAGGAAGCCGGCGATCTCCGCCAGCGCCTCCTCCGCGGCGTCGAACAGCTGCGGGTGCCGCCAGAAGCCGTGGATCATCCCGCGGTAGGTGGTGACCTCCACCGGCGCGCCCGCGGCGGCGATCCGCCGCGCCAGCTCCAGGTCCTCGTCGGCCAGCACGTCGTGCTCGGCGACCTGCACGAGTGTCGGCGGCAGGGTGCCGAGGCCGGTCGCGAGGTACGGCGCGAGGTCGGCGTCCTGCAGGTCCTCGGGCCGCGCGGCGTACTGCTCCCAGTACCAGCCGGCCTCGGCCCGGGTGAGGCCCCCGTCCGGCGCGACGTACGACGGGCAGCCCATCGCCGCGTCGACGAACGGGTAGACCAGCACGGTCGCGGCCAGCGCGTTCGGGTTGCGCAGCGCGGCGACCAGCGCCAGGTTGCCGCCGGCGCTGTCCCCGCAGGCGACCACCCGGGACAGGTCCAGGCCGTAGGCGGCCGCGTTCACCAGCAGCCAGGACAGCGCGGTGTCGACGTCGTCGGGGGCGGCCGGGAACGGGTGCTCGGGTGGGCGCCGGTAGTCCACCGCCAGCACCGCGGACCCGGTCCGGTTGGCGAGCCGGCGGGCCTGGCCGTCGTGGGTGTCGACGTCACCGAACACGAAGCCGCCGCCGTGCAGGAACAGGATCGTGCGCTGGGCCGTGGCCGGGGCGAGGTCGGGGACGTAGAGCCGGCAGCGCACCCCGTCGGCGTCCACGTCCTCGACCCGGTCGACCGGCTCCTTGGGCTCCAGCTCCGCGGCGGCGAGCGCCTCGGCGCGCATGGCGGCGACGTCGGCCGGCCCGAACCCGGGGTCGGTGACGCTGGGACCGGCCGACCACAGCGCCAGGGCCGCGAGGGCCTGCGGGTGCAGGGTCACGCGTGCTGCTCCAGACGGGCCAGCTCCTCGTCGACCACCGAGGGGTCGAGCTTGGTGAACACCGGCACCGGCTTCTCCACCGGGGTGCCCGGCACCACCGGCCGGCGCTCCCAGGCCGGGAAGCCGGAGTACTCGCCGGTGAGGATCGGGTACGGCGCCCCGCCGTCGAGGTCCTCGACCTCCCGGATCTCCGGCATCGGGGCGACGTCGCCGGAGCCGCCCAGCACCAGGTCCACGGCGTTCGCGCTGTGCGGCAGGAACGGCGCGAGCAGCACGTTGCAGTCCGCCACGGCCTGGGTGGTGACGTGCAGGACCGTCGCGAGCCGCTCCCGCTCGTCCTCGCCCTTGAGCTTCCACGGCGCGCTGTCCGAGACGTACTTGTTGACGTCCGCGACGGTGCGCATGGCCTCGGCGAGCGCCGCCTTCTGGCGGTGCCGACCGATCAGCCCGCCGACCGTCCCGAACGCCGCGTGCACCGTGTCGAGCAGCGCCTGGTCGGCCGGCTCGAGGGGCCCGGCCGCCGGGATCTCCCCGAAGCTCTTGGCGACCATCGTGGCGGTCCGGTTGACCAGGTTGCCCCAGCCCGCGACCAGCTCGTCGTTGGTGCGGCGGACGAACTCCGCCCAGGTGAAGTTGCTGTCCTGGTTCTCCGGCCCGGCCGCGGAGATGAAGTAGCGCAGCGCATCGGGCTGGTAGCGGTCGAGCACGTCGCGGACGTAGATCACCACGCCCCGCGAGGAGGAGAACTGCTTGCCCTCCATCGTGAGGTACTCCGAGGACACGACCTCCGTGGGGAGGTTCAGCGCGCCGTACTCCCCCGGCTCGCCGCCCCGGTCGCCCCGGCCGTCGTACGCGAGGAGCTCGGCGGGCCAGATCTGGGAGTGGAAGGTGATGTTGTCCTTGCCCATGAAGTAGTAGGACAGCGCCTCGGGGTCGTTCCACCACTCGCGCCAGCGGTCCGGCTGGCCGAGCCGGCGGGCCCACTCCACGGAGGCCGACAGGTAGCCGATGACCGCGTCGAACCAGACGTAGAGCCGCTTGGCCGGGTTGTCCTGCCAGCCCTCGACGGGGACCGGGATGCCCCAGTCGATGTCGCGGGTCATCGCCCGGGGGCGGATGTCCTCGAGGATGTTCTGGCTGAACTTGATGACGTTCGGCCGCCAGGTGTCCGACGCCTCGCGCTCGTCGAGCCACGTCTTCAGAGCGGTCGCCAGCGCGGGCAGGTCGAGGAAGAAGTGCTGGGTCTCGACGAACTCCGGGACCTCGCCGCTGATCTTGCTGCGCGGGTCGATCAGGTCGGTCGGGTCGAGCTGGTTGCCGCAGTTGTCGCACTGGTCGCCGCGGGCCTCGGCGTAGCCGCAGATCGGGCAGGTGCCCTCGATGTAGCGGTCCGGCAGGGTGCGCCCGGTCGACGGGGAGATCGCGCCCTTGGTGGTCTGCTCGACCATGTAGCCGTTGCGGTGCACGGTGCGGAACATCTCCTGCACCACGGCGTAGTGGTTGGCCGTCGTGGTGCGGGTGAACAGGTCGTAGGACAGCCCGAGGGCGTGCAGGTCCTCGACGATCATCCGGTTGTTCGTGTCGGCCAGCTCGCGGGGCGTGACGCCGGCCTTGTCGGCGGCGACCAGGATCGGGGTGCCGTGCTCGTCGGTGCCCGAGACCATCAGCACGTCGTGCCCGGCCATCCGCATGTAGCGGCTGAAGACGTCGGAGGGCACACCGAAACCGGCGACGTGACCGATGTGGCGCGGGCCGTTGGCGTACGGCCAGGCGACGGCGGACAGGACTTTGCTCATGACGCGAGCCTAGTGAGCGGCGCAATCCGGTTGCCCCACCAGGTGGCCGGACGAGACGCTGGGGGCGTGGCCGACCTCGACGACGTACGCCGGATCGTGGAGTCCCTGCCGTCCAGCACGTTCGAGCGCAGCGACCTCGACGCGGTGGGCGCCGCCGTCGAGGGCACGGCGTTCGCGTTCACCTGGAACCAGCGCGTCGCCCCGAAGCAGCCGCGGGTGCCGCGGCCGGACGTGCTGGTGGTCCGGGTCGACGGTCAGGCCGCGAAGCAGGAGCTGCTGGACGCCGACCCGGAGAAGTTCTTCACCGAGTCGCACTACAACGGCTACCCGGCGGTCCTGGTCCGCCTCGCCGAGGTCGGCGAGGACGAGCTCCGGGAGCTGTTGACCGACGCGTGGCGCACCAAGGCGCCCAAGCGACTCGTGAAGGAGAGCGGCCTGTGAGCGACCTCGTGGACGACCTGGAGGGGACGGTGGCCGCGGCGTGCACCGCGCTGCGCACCGCGGAAGCCCTGGACTGGGACCGGCCGGCGACCGGGCTGACCTGGACCGTGCGGTCGACCGTCGAGCACGTCGCCGACGACCTGTTCGCCTACGCCGGGCAGATCGCGACCGCCACCCCGGAGCTGGAGGAGTACGTCCCCTTCGCCTACTCCGCCGACCGGCCCGGCGAGGCCGAGGTGACCACCCACGCTCGGCGGGAGGCCGGCAACGAGGGCGTCGTCCGGGTGCTCGACGCCTGCGGCGGCATGCTGGTGGCGCTGGCCCGCACCCGCCCGGCCGACGTGCGCGGCTACCACCCGTACGGCGTCTCCGACCCGCCCGGCTTCGCGGCGATGGGCACCGTCGAGACGCTGCTGCACCTGCACGACGTGGCCGACCCGCTGGACCTCTCGTGGCACCCCGACCCGTCCGTCGTACGACGCGTGCTGGACCGGCTCTTCCCGGACGCGCCGACCGACGACCCGTGGCCGACGCTGCTGCGGCTCACCGGCCGGGACCCCGCCGTCCCGCTGGACTACTGGCGCTGGGACGGCACGGTCCGCCGCTCGTCCTGACCGGGGCTCAGGCCCAGCGCTCCAGCAGCCCGGCGACCCGGGCCTCGAGCTCGCCGAAGCAGCGCCGCTCGTCGGCGCCGTCCTCGTGGGCGCGGGAGAACCGCACCGCGTGCACGGCGATCTCGCCGAGGTGCCGCTCGAGCGCGAACAGCTCGAGGGTGTCCGGGGAGAGCGGGTCGGGGCGGCCGCCGGACTCCACGTAGGCGAACCACGGCTCGGCGCCCTCGGCCTCGCCCAGCGCCTCACGCAGGTCCCGCTCGCGCGGCGCCAGGCAGACGTTCCCCCAGTCCACCAGGCGCACCCCGTCGGGGGTGCCGATCAGGTTCTCGGCGTGCGGCTCGCCGTGCGTGACCACCCACCGGTCCATCGCGCCGGCGACCGCCGCGCCGAGCAGCACGAACCGGCGCAGCGCCCGCTCGACGACCGGGCGGGCCTCGGCGAGCAGCCGCTGGGTGGGCCCCGACCAGGGACCGCCGGTCCAGCTGCCGAGCCGCAGGCAGTCCTCGAGCTCCTCGCGGCCGGCGTGCGCGCGGCCCACCCGCGGCCGCCAGACCGGCAGGTGCCGCGGGCGGCGCTGGCGGTGCAGGTCGCCGAGCAGGGCGGCCAGGTGGGCGCGGGCGGTGTCGTCGGCGAGCGGGCCGACCCCGGGCGCGCCCTCCAGGAACGGGGTGATGCTCAGCAGCATCCCGGGCTCGACGTCGACGGCGAGCAGCCCGTCGCGGGCGCGGACCGGCGGCACCACGAACGGCAGGCTGCCGGCCAGCCGGGTGGCGGCGTCGTACGCCGCGAGGAGGGCCGCGCGCTGGTCGTCGGAGGCGACCGGCTCGACGGTGGCGAACCAGTGCGGGCCGGCGTCCCCATCGACCCGCCAGTGCCAGGCGGCCGAGCCGACCGAGAGGTGCCGGGACCCCACGACGTCCACGCCCCACCCGGAGCGCACCGCCGCCCCGACGCGGTCGGCCGGGAGGCCGGGGGGCTCGACGATCACGTCAGCACTCTAGGCAGGCTGTCGAGCCCCCCCGCGGGCGTTTCGTCCCGCACAGCGGACCGAGCGGTCCGCTCAGGAGAAGTCGGGACCCTGGGTCCGGGTGCGCTTGAGCTCGTAGAAGCCGGGGGTCGCCGCGACCAGCACGACGCCGTCCCAGAGCAGGCCGGCGGCCTCGCCCTTGGGGGCCGGGGTGACGACCGGTCCGAAGAACGCGACGCCCTCGACGCTGATGACCGGGGTGCCGACCTCCATGCCGACCTGGTCCATGCCCGCGTGGTGGGACTTCTTCAGCTCCTCGTCGTAGGCCGTGGAGTCGGCCGCGTCGGCCAGCGAGGTGGGCAGCCCGACCTCGGTCAGCGCCTCCTCGATCAGCGCGCGGTCGATGGAGCGGCCCTCGAGGTGGATCCGGTTGCCGAGCGCGGTGTAGAGCGGCAGCAGGACCTGGTCGCCCTCGGCCTGCGCGGCGGCGATCGCCACCCGCACCGGGCCCCAGGCGGTCTCCATCATCGCGCGGTACTCCTCGGGGATGTCCTTGTCCGCGTTGAGGTACGCCAGGCTCATCACGTGGAAGCTCGGCGCGATCGGACGGACCTTCTCGACCTCCAGCAGCCAGCGCGAGGACATCCACGCCCAGGGGCACAGCGGGTCGAACCAGAAGTCGACGGGGGTGCGGTCCTGCTCGGTCGTGGTGGTCTCGGCGGTCTGGGTCACGGGTGCTCCTGGGGTGGGTCGGTGCGGTCGAAAAGGGGGCGTCCGAGGTCAGGACACGTGTCAGTTCAACCACCTCCGTCGATTCGGTTATTCCCCGTACCGGATGGGAGAATGCGGGCATGCCTGGAACAAACCTCACGCGGGACGAGGCGCGCGACCGCGCCGCTCTCCTCGACATCGAGTCCTACACCGTGGACCTCGACCTGGACCCTGCCCGCACCACGACCTTCGGCTCGACGACCGTGATCCGGTTCCGCAGCCGGCAGGGCGCCTCGACCTTCGCCGACCTCGTCGGTGCCACGATCCACGAGGTGACGCTGAACGGCCGGTCCCTGGACCCCGCCGCCGTGTACGCCGACCACCGGATCCGCCTGGACGACCTCGCCGAGGACAACGAGCTGCGGGTCGTCGCGGACTGCGCCTACAGCCACACCGGCGAGGGCCTGCACCGCTTCGTCGACCCCGCCGACGACCGGGTTTACCTCTACTCCCAGATGGAGGTGCCGGACGCCCGTCGGGTGTTCACCACCTTCGAGCAGCCCGACCTCAAGTCGGTCTTCCACTTCACGGTGACCGCACCCGCGCACTGGGTGGTCGTGTCCAACGCCCCCACCCCCGAGCCGCAGCCCGCCGGGGACGAGCGGTCCGTGTGGCGCTTCCCGGCGACCGAGCGGATGTCGACCTACGTCACCGCGATCGTCGCCGGTGAGTACCACCAGGTCCACGACACCTACGTCGGCAAGCACGGCGAGATCCCGATGGGGCACTACTGCCGCCAGTCGATGGTGCCGTACTTCGACACCGACGAGCTGGTCGAGGTCACCAAGCAGGGCTTCGCGTTCTTCGAGGACGCCTTCGACTACCCCTACCCCTTCCACAAGTACGACCAGCTCTACGTCCCCGAGTTCAACAACGGGGCCATGGAGAACGCCGGCTGCGTCACGCTGCGCGACGAGTACCTCCCCCGCAGCCGCCAGGCGACCTGGTTCTACGAGCAGCGCGCCAACACCGTGCTGCACGAGATGGCGCACATGTGGTTCGGCGACCTGGTCACCATGCGGTGGTGGGACGACCTCTGGCTCAACGAGTCCTTCGCGGAGTGGGCCTCCCACCACGCGCTGGTCGAGGCCACGAAGTACGACGAGGCGTGGACCGGCTTCACCAACGCCCGCAAGAACTGGGCCTACCGCCAGGACCAGCTGCCCTCCACGCACCCGATCGCGGCCGACAACCACGACCTGGAGGCCGTCGAGGTGAGCTTCGACGGCATCACCTACGCCAAGGGCGCCTCCGCGCTCAAGCAGCTGGTCGCCTGGGTGGGCGAGCAGGAGTCCTTCGCCGGCCTGAAGGCCTACTTCCGCCGGCACGCGTTCGGCAACTCCGAGTTCCAGGACCTGCTCTCGGCGCTGGAGGAGACCTCCGGGCGCGACCTGCAGCCGTGGGCCGAGGAGTGGCTGCAGACCAGCGGAGTGAACACCCTGGCGGTGGACGCCACCGTCGACGAGGACGGCCGCTACAGCTCCTTCGCCGTCGTGCAGAGCGCGCACCCCGACCACCCGACGCTGCGCCGGCACCGGATCGGCGTGGGCCTCTACGACCGGGCCGAGGACGGCCGGCTGGTCCGTCGTACGACGGTCGAGACCGACGTCGTGGGCGCCCGCACCGAGGTGACCAAGCTCGTCGGCACGACCCAGCCGGACCTGGTGCTGCTCAACGACGGCGACCTGTCCTACGCGAAGATCCGCTTCGACGAGCGGTCGCTGGCGACGGTGCGCGAGTCGATCCACCGCATCGAGAGCTCGCTGGCCCGGGCGCTGTGCTGGGGCGCGCTGTGGGACATGACCCGCGACGCCGAGCTCTCCGCCGGCGACTTCGTCGCGCTGGTCCTGCAGGGCCTCCCTGCCGAGACCGACGAGACCGCGGTCAAGCAGCTGCCGGTCTACGTGCAGATCGCCATCGACCAGTTCTCGCACCCGGCGAAGCGCGACGCGCTGCGGGCGACCTGGGAGAAGGGCCTGCGCGAGCTGATCGAGGACGCCGAGCCGGGCAGCGACCACCAGCTGACGTTCGTGAAGTCGTTCGCCGGCACCTCCGGCAAGCGGGTCCCGCCGTCGTCGTACGGCGGCGCGGCGCGCAGCGAGGAGGGCCTCGACCTGGTCGCCGCCCTGCTCGACGGCAGCGTCCGTCTCGAGGGCCTCGAGGTCGCACCCGACCTGCGCTGGGCCCTGGTCACCGCGCTGGCCCGCGGCGGCCGCGCGGACGTGGACCGGGTCGCCGAGGAGCTGGCCCGCGACAACACGATCTCCGGGCAGGAGCGGGCCGCCGCGGCGCGCGCGGTGATCCCGTCCGCCGAGACCAAGGCGCAGGCCTGGGCCGACGCCGCGCTCAGCAACGAGGTCTCCAACGAGACGATGCGCAGCATCGCCTACGTGTTCGACGCCTCCGAGCAGGCCGACGTGCTCGAGCCCTACCTCGAGAAGTACCTCGCGGTGGCGGACACGATCTGGGAGGACCAAGGCACCCAGATCGCCTCGACGATGCTGGAGTACATGTTCCCGCGCGCGCTGACCAGCCGGGCGACCCTCGACCGGGTCGACGCCTGGCTGGCGACCTCGCAGGCGAACCCGGCGGCCCAGCGGCTGGTCGGCGAGGCCCGGGCCGACATCGCCCGCGCCCTGGCCGCGCAGGACGCCGACGCCTGACCCGCAGGACATGACGAAGGGCCGTACCCGACCGGGTGCGGCCCTTCGTCGTGGCTGAGGAGCGCGGTCAGCCGTGCCGCACCTGCGGGCGGTGCGCGTGCTCGGCGAGCTGGTGCACGCCCTGGGTGATGCCGCCGACCAGGTCGCCGGCGGCGAAGGCGCTCTGCATGGTCAGCGCGGCCAGCTCGACCTGGGTGTCGTCGAGCACCTGGCGGGCCTGCCGGCCGGTGACGATCTCGAGCTGCTTGGCGGCCGGGTCGACCATCACGAGCACGGAGCGCTCGGGGGCGACCAGCGCGGCGTGCAGCCGCTCGGCGAACGGCCGGGACTCACCGTCCGCGCGACCCACGAAGACCGAGAACTCGAAGCGGCACAGCGTCTCCGCGTCCCGGATGGCCTTGTCGATCTCGTGGCGCTGCGACGGGGAGAACGCGTCACCACCGGCCACTTGCGCCACCCCGGTCCGGGTCGGTGTCCGTGGCGGAGCCGGCCCCGACGAAGCCGGGCTGCGAGACGTCCGCCGACTCGGCGCCGCCGCGCGGGCCGCCGAACCACTCGGGCTCGTTGCGCCACGCGAGGCCGGGCTGGTAGAGCTGGCCCTTCTTCATCGAGGGCAGGTAGACCAGCAGGCAGATCAGCGCGAACAGCGCCACCGGGATCACCACCAGCACCATGAGCACGTGCAGCGGGGACACCGAGCCGTTGTCCTGCCACTGCTCGGGCGCCTCGGCGAAGGCAGATCCTGTGGCGCTCGTCACGAGGATCGCTGGGACCAGCGCGAGCGCGCGGGCGGCCCGTCGTACGACGGTGGTGGAGGGGTGATTCATCACGCACCCAGGGTACCGAACTTCGGTTTGGTCCCGGAGATCACGTCTCGTAACGTCGCGCGCATGAGCCTCTTGGAGACGACACCGACCTGCGCCAGCAGCGACACCTGGTGCGTGTGGGTGGACCACCTCACCGGGAACGCGTGGCTGGCCCAGGCCGCCACCTGGCTGATCGCCAAGCCGCTGGCCCTGGTCGTGCTGGTGCTGCTCGCGCTGGGCATCCGGTGGTTCCTGCACCGGGTCATCGACCGGCTGGTGCGCCGGGCCGCCGAGGGACTGCCCAGCCCGGTGCTGCGCCGGCGCCGGGAGCGCACCGCCCCGCAGCCGGCGGCTCTGCTGGCCGGGCGCCGGGTGCAGCGCGCCGAGACGATGGGCTCGCTGCTCAAGAGCATCGCCTCGATCGTGATCTTCGCGGTCTTCGGGATCACCGCCATCGCCGAGCTCGGCTACCCGGTCGGCCCGCTGATCGCCAGCGCCGGCGTGGTCGGCGTCGCGGTCGGCTTCGGCGCGCAGAGCCTGGTCAAGGACTTCCTGTCCGGCATCTTCATGATCTTCGAGGACCAGTACGGCGTCGGCGACTCGGTCGACCTCGGCGAGGCCGGCGGCACCGTCGAGGCGGTCGGCCTGCGGGTCACCCGGCTCCGCGACGTCGAGGGCACCGTCTGGTACGTCCGCAACGGCGAGATCCTGCGGGTCGGCAACCAGAGCCAGAACTGGGCGCGCACCGTGCTCGACATCCCGGTCGCCCTCGACCAGGACCTGGCCCGGGTCCAGCAGGTGCTCCAGGACGTCGCCCACGACCTGTGGGAGGACGAGGCCTTCACGCACCTGATCCTCGAGGAGCCGTCGGTGTGGGGCGTGCAGGACCTCACCCCGAACTGGATCACCGTCCGGGTCACCCTGAAGACCGCCCCGCTCGAGCAGTGGGCCGTCGCCCGCGAGATGCGTCAGCGGATCAAGCAGCGCTTCGACGCCGACGGCATCGACTTCGCACACCCGAACGGGCGGCTCTGGGGCCAACCTGCCTGACCCCGGAACCGCCCGTCGTACGTCGACCGGGCCGGTCAGGCCAGGGAGGCGGTCAGCGTGATCGTCGTACCGGTCAGCGCCGCCGACACGGGGCAGTTCTTCTTGGCGTCCTCGGCGGCGGCCGCGAAGGCGTCGGCGTCGATGCCCTCGACGCTGCCGACCACGGTCAGGTGGATGCCGGTGATGCCGGTGCCGGGCTGGAACGTCACGTCGGCCTGGGTGTCGAGCGCCTGCGGCGGGGTGCCCGCCTGGGCCAGTCCGTTGGACAGCGCCATCGAGTAGCACGCCGAGTGCGCCGCCGCGATGAGCTCCTCGGGGCTGGTCTTGCCGTTCGGGGCCTCCGCGCGGGCGGGCCACGAGACGTCGTAGGTCCCGAGGCCGGACGACTCCAGGCTGACCTGCCCGGCGCCCTCCATCAGCGAGCCTTCCCAGTGGGTCTTCGAGGTGCGAGTGGTGGCCATGGGCCTCTCCTTCGTGGTGCGTCGGCGGGGTGTGCGTCGTCGAGCCTTGCCGGGTCGGCGACAATAGACAAGTGACGACCTCGCCGGATGGACAGCAGGAGCAGACGTTCTACGACGCGATCGGGGGGTACCCCACGATCGCGAAGATCGTCGACGTCTTCTACGCCGGCGTGGCCGACGACGAGGTGCTGCGGCCGCTCTACCCCGAGCAGGACCTCGGCCCGGCCCAGGAGCGGTTCACGCTGTTCCTGGTGCAGTACTGGGGCGGCCCGACGACGTACAACGAGACCCGGGGCCACCCGCGGCTGCGGATGCGGCACGCGCCGTTCGCGGTCACCCCGAAGGCGAAGGACCACTGGCTGCTGCACTTCCGCGCCGGCCTGGACGCCGCGAACCTGTCCCCCGAGCACGACGCGCAGTTCTGGGACTACGTCACGCACGCCGCGCAGTTCATGGTGAACACCTTCGAGGAGCCGGCCTAGGACTCCAGCGCGGTCTCCAGCCGGCTGCGCTCGGTGTCCCTGAGCGGCCGGGAGCGCTGCGTGGACACGTCGAAGGCGACCAGCCGCACCTCGGCCTTGGAGTAGACGGTGCCGTCCGCGTCGACGATCCGGCAGGCCAGGTCGTACGACGAGGTGCCGATCCGGGTCACCCAGGTCTCGACGCCGTAGGGCTCGGGACGGAACAGGATCGGGCGCTTGTAGTCGACGTCGATGCGGGCCACCACCTGGCGCATCGTCGGGTCCGCACCGGGGTCGAGCATCGGGTCCCCCAGCGACACCAGGAACGCGATGCGGGCCTCCTGGAAGTACTCGAAGTACTTCACGTTGTTCACGTGCCCGTAGATGTCCACGTCGGAGAACCGGATGTGGCAGTCGTAGACGTGCCGGCTCATGAGGCCGCCTCCTCGGGCTCCAGGAACCGCTCCAGGACCGCTCGCTCGTGGTCGTGGATGCGCCGCGGCCGCTCCTCGGTGAACACGAACGGCGTGAGCACCGTGCGCGCCCGGGCGTACACCCGCCGGACGCCGTCGGGCTGCTCGTCGAGGATCTCGTAGGCCATCGTGAACGAGGCGGCCCGGATCCGGGTCACCCACGACTCGATGCGCACCGGCTCGGGCCGGAACACCAGGGGCGAGACGAACTCCACCTCGTGGCGGACGACGACCGTCCCCTCCGCGAGCTGCTCGCCGCCCGTCGTGGGGGCGTGCACGCGCAGCATGTCGACGCGCGACTCCTGCAGGTAGTCGACGTACGTCACGTTGTTGACGTGTCCGAGGGAGTCCATGTCGGCCCACCTCAGCGGGCACAGGTAAATGTGTCGAGCCACACAGCCATCCTCGCAGCACCGGCACCTAGGCTGGCGGCACGTCCCACGCTACGCATGGGTAACCGACAGACCAGGAGTTCCACACATGCCTGAGGCAGTGATCGTTTCCGCGGCCCGCTCCCCCATCGGCCGCGCGTTCAAGGGGTCGTTGAAGGACCTGCGTCCCGACGACCTCACCGCGACGATCGTGCGCGCCGCGCTGGAGAAGATCCCGGCGCTGGACCCGAAGGACATCGACGACCTCTACCTCGGCTGCGGCCTGCCCGGCGGGGAGAGCGGGTTCAACATGGGCCGGATCGTCTCGGTGCTGCTCGGCTACGACCACCTGCCCGGAGCGACGATCACGCGGTACTGCTCCTCGTCGGTCCAGACCACCCGGATGGCGTTCCACGCGATCAAGGCCGGCGAGGGCGACGTGTTCATCAGCGCCGGCGTGGAGACCGTCTCGCGGTTCGCCAAGGGCAACTCCGACAGCCTGCCGGACACCATGAACCCGGTGTTCGCGGACGCCAAGGCCCGCACTGACGAGCTCGCCCAGGGCGGCCAGGACTGGCTCGACCCGCGGGAGAAGGACGCGATCCCGGACGCCTACATCGCGATGGGCCAGACCGCCGAGAACGTGGCGCGGCTGCGCGGGCTGACCCGCCGGGAGCTCGACGAGTTCGGCGTGCGCAGCCAGAACCTGGCGGAGAAGGCGATCGACGAGGGGTTCTGGGCCCGCGAGATCACCCCGGTCACCACCCCGGACGGCACCGTGGTCTCCGCGGACGACGGCCCGCGCGCCGGCGTCACGCTCGAGGGCGTCCAGGACCTGAAGCCGGTCTTCCGTCCCGACGGCGTGGTCACGGCCGGCAACTGCTGCGCGCTCAACGACGGCGCGGCGGCGGTGGTGATCATGTCCGACACCAAGGCCGCGGAGCTCGGCCTCACCCCGCTCGCGCGGATCGTGTCCACCGGCGTGACCGGCCTGTCCCCCGAGATCATGGGCCTCGGTCCCGTCGAGGCGACCAAGCAGGCGCTGCGGCGCGCGAACATGAGCATCGCCGACATCGACCTCGTCGAGATCAACGAGGCGTTCGCGGCCCAGGTGGTGCCGTCCTACCAGGAGCTCGGCATCGACCTGGACCGGCTCAACGTCAACGGCGGGGCGATCGCGGTCGGCCACCCGTTCGGCATGACCGGTGCGCGGCTGCAGAACACGATGATCAACTCGCTGCAGACCCACGACAAGCAGACCGGCCTGATCACGATGTGCGTGGGCGGCGGCCAGGGCATGGCTCTTGTCCTGGAGCGGATGAGCTAGCGAAGACGCGACGTCGGACGGGGAGCGGATGAGCTGACCCTGTCGTACGACGTGCGACGGCCCCCGGTTCCGACAGGAACCGGGGGCCGTTTCGCCTGGGGGTGCTGGTCAGGCGGTCGGGGCCTGGTCCTGCTCGAGGACCGCCTCGATGCCGATGATGATGTCGATCTTGTCGCCGATCATCAGGCGGCCACCGTCGAGCGGGATGTTGAAGTCCACGCCGAAGTCCTTGCGGGAGATGCTCGTGGTGCCCTCGAAGCCCACGCGGGTGCCGCCCCACGGGTCGCCCTCGGAGCCGAGGACCTCGACGTCGAGGGTGACGGCCTTGGTGACGCCCTTCAGGGACAGGTCGCCGGTGACCAGCAGGCCACGGCCGCCGGCGTCGACCTGGGTGGAGGTGAAGGTCATCGGGCCGTTCTTCTCGACGTCGAAGAAGTCGCCGGAGCGCAGGTGCGCGTCACGGTTCTCCTCGCGGGTGTTGATCGAGTTGAGGTCGACCGTCACGGTCGCGCTGGGCGCGTCGCCGGTCACGATCTTGCCCTCGAACTTCTCGAACTGGCCGCGGACCTTGCTCATCAGGTGACGGGCGGTGAAGCCGATCTCGGAGTGGCTCGGGTCGATGTTCCAGGTGCCGACCGGGACGGTGCTGCTCAGGACGTCGATGCTCATGTGTACTCCTCGAAGCTTTGGTTGTTTCTTCAACTGTCACCTACGGTACAGGCAACATGTTCAACCTTCAACTACAGAACCGGTAATCTTGTTCCCATGACGGAGGACTCCTCGGACGTGGCCTGGCTCGACCAGCACCAGCAGCGCTCCTGGCGCGCCTTCCTGGTCGGCACCACCCTGCTCATGGACCGCCTCGACCGGGACCTGCGCGAGCAGCACCGGTTGTCCCTGCCGGAGTACGAGATCCTCGTCCGGCTGGCCGAGGCCGAGGGCAACCGGATGCGGATGGCGAACCTCGCCGACTCGGTGAGCCACTCGCGCTCCCGGGTGACGCACACGGTCAGCCGCATGGAGACCGCCGGCCTGGTCGCCCGGGACGCCTGCCTCTCCGACGGCCGCGGGGTCGAGGCAGTGCTCACCGACCAGGGACGGGCGGCCCTCGAGGCCGCCGCGCCCACCCACGTGGCCGGCGTACGCCAGTTCATGGTCGACCTGGTCGACGAGGACGACTTCGAGGCGCTGGGCCGGGTCTTCGACGCGGTGACCGACCGGCTCATCGAGGCCAACCCGGCGATGGACATCCGCTGACGCACCGTTCTCCGCCCGGCTGACATGCTTGCGGCCATGACCGCCTGGCACCGCCACAACCTCGACCCGGTCCACACCGTCTACCCGTCGGCCACCCCCTACGACACCCCGGCGCGTACGGCGCTGCTGGAGACCGTCCGCGCGTTCGCGATGGACGAGGTGCTCCCGGTCGCCAACGAGCTCGACCCGCGGCACGAGGACATCCCCGACGTGCTGCTGGCGCGGATGGGTGAGCTCGGGCTGTTCGGCGTGCTGATCCCCGAGGACGAGGGCGGTCTCGGGCTCGGGGTGCTGGAGTACTGCCTGGTCTCCGAGGAGCTCGCCCGGGCCTGGATGAGCGTCGGCAGCATCATCGCGCGCGGCAACGGCACCGGCTGCGACAGCGCCGACCCCGCCCGACGGCTCGAGCTGCGCCGCGAGAGCGCGGCCGGCCGGCGGATCGGGGCGATCGCCTTCTCCGAGCCCGACGCCGGCTCCGACCTGGCGAATGCCCAGTGCGCGGCCGTCCGCGACGGGGACGGGTGGGTCGTCACCGGCACCAAGCGCTGGGTCGGTCACGCCCGCTCCGCCGACTTCGTGCACCTGCTCGCCCGGACCCGGCCGCCCGGCGAGGGCCGGGGCCCCTCCGACGGGCTCGAGCTGTTCCTCGTCGAGAAGGACCGCGGCGCCTTCCCCAACGGCGTCACCGGCACCCCGATCGACAAGATCGGCTACTTCGGCCTGACCACCTGGCAGCTCGAGCTCGACGGGCTGCGGCTGCCGGCCGACGCGCTGCAGGACACCGGCGAGGAGGAGGGCCAGGGCTTCAAGCACAGCCTGGGCTGGCTGCACGTCGCGCGGGCCCAGACCGCGGCGCGCGCGGTCGGCCTGGCCCGCGGCGCCCTCGAGGACGCGCTGACCTACTGCCAGCAGCGGGTGCAGTTCGGGGAGCCGATCGGCAACCAGCAGGTGATCCGGCACGTGCTCGCCGACATGTCGGCCGACGTCGCCGCCGCGCGGCAGCTCTACCAGCACGCGGCCTGGCTGGTGGACTCCGGCGCCCCGGCGAACACCGAGACCTCACAGGCGAAGCTGTTCGCGTCGGAGATGGCCGAGCGGGTCACCAGCCAGGCGCTGCAGATCTTCGGCGGCAACGGCTACACCACGGAGTACTCCGTGGAGCGCTACTGGCGCGACGCCCGGCTCACCAAGATCTTCGAGGGCACCTCGGAGATCCAGCGCAAGATCATCGCCGACAGCCTGCTGGCCGACGCCCCGCTCGACGCCACCCCCTCGACCGGTGAGCGACCCGCGACCGGTCCTCGAGGCCGCGCTGCGCCGGGCCCGCGCCCGGCTCGCGGCCCTGACCGGCGACTACGCCGGCATGGTCGAGGCGTCCCGGGACTCCAACGCCGACGACGAGCACGACCCGGAGGGCGCCACCATCGCGTTCGAACGCTCGCAGGTGGGCGCGCTCGTCGAGGACGCCCGCCACCAGGTCAGTGAGCTGGAGGCCGCGCTGGGCCGGGTCGCGGACGGGACGTACGGCCTCTGCGAGGTCTGCGGTACGGCGATCCCGTCGGCCCGCCTGGAGGCGCGGCCGGCCGCCCGGACCTGCATCGCGCACGCCCGCTGAGGCGTCGCACCGTCGAGGCGCGACGCCTCTGGCGGGTCAGTCGCGGGTGAGCTTGCGGTGAGTGACCCGGTGCGGGCGGGCCGCCTCGGCGCCGAGCCGCTCGATCTTGTTGGCCTCGTAGGAGGCGAAGTTGCCCTCGAACCAGAACCACTTGCCCTCGTCGGTCTCGTCGCCCTCCCACGCCAGGATGTGGGTGGCGGTGCGGTCCAGGAACCACCGGTCGTGCGAGGTGATGACGGCACAGCCGGGGAACTCCAGCAGGGCGTCCTCCAGGGACTGGAGGGTCTCGACGTCCAGGTCGTTGGTGGGCTCGTCGAGCAGCAGCATGTTGCCGCCCATCTTGAGGGTCAGCGCGAGGTTCAGCCGGTTGCGCTCACCACCGGACAGCACCCCGGCCTTCTTCTGCTGGTCCGGGCCCTTGAACCCGAACGAGGCGAGGTAGGCCCGGCTCGGCATCTCGAAGTTCGCGACCTTGATGAAGTCCAGCTCGTCGGAGACGACCTGCCAGACGTTCTTCTGCGGGTCGAGGCCGCCACGGCTCTGGTCGACGTAGGAGATCTTCACGGTCTGGCCCACCTTGAGCTCGCCCGCGTCGGGCTGCTCCTCACCGGTGATCATCCGGAACAGCGTGGTCTTGCCGACGCCGTTGGGGCCGATCACGCCGACGATGCCGGCACGCGGGAGCTTGAACTCCAGGTCGTGCATCAGCACCCGGTCGCCGAAGCCCTTCTTCAGGTCGTGCGCCTCGAGCACCACGTCACCGAGCCGGGGGCCGGCCGGGATGTTGATCTCGGACAGGTCGATCTTGCGGTTGCGGTCGGCCTCGGCGGCCATCTCCTCGTAGCGGGCCAGGCGGGACTTGCTCTTGGCCTGGCGGGCCTTGGGGTTCGAGCGCACCCACTCGAGCTCGCGCTCCAGCATCTTGGCGCGCTTCGCGTCCTTGGCGCCCTCGACCTTGAGCCGCTCCTGCTTGGTCTCGAGGTAGGTCGAGTAGTTGCCCTCGTAGGGGTGCGCCTTGCCGCGGTCGAGCTCGAGGATCCAGCTCGCCACGTTGTCCAGGAAGTACCGGTCGTGGGTCACGGCCAGCACCGCGCCGGGGTAGCTCGCGAGGTGACCCTCCAGCCACTGGACCGACTCGGCGTCCAGGTGGTTGGTGGGCTCGTCGAGCAGCAGCAGGTCGGGCTGCTGGAGCAGCAGCTTGCACAGCGCGACGCGGCGTCGCTCACCACCCGAGAGGGTGTCCACGACGGCGTCCGGCGGCGGGCAGCGCAGCGCGTCCATCGCCTGGTCGAGCCGACTGTCGAGGTCCCACGCGTTGGCGTGGTCGAGGTCGGTCTGCAGGTCGCCCATCTCGGCCAGGAGCTTGTCGTAGTCCGCGTCGGGGTCCGCGAGCTCCTCGGAGATCTTGTTGTAGCGGTCGAGCTTGCCCATGATCTCGCCGACGGCCTCCTCGACGTTCTCGAGCACCGTGCGGCCCTCGGTCAGCGGCGGCTCCTGCTGGAGCATGCCGACCGTCGCGTCGGGGTCGATGATCGCGTCGCCGTTCGACGCGTGGTCGAGCCCGGCCATGATCTTGAGCAGGGTCGACTTGCCGGTGCCGTTGGGTCCGACGACGCCGATCTTGGCGCCGTGCAGGAAGGAGAGGGTGACGTTGTCGAGAACGACCTTGTCACCGTGGGCCTTGCGCACATTGCGCAACGTGAAAACATACTCAGCCATGCCGCGAGCCTACGGTGGCGGGCCGACCGGGAAGAAATCAGCCCGCCCCGCCGCAGCGCTCACCGACCCCTCAGGCGACCCGGCCCGGCTGAGCCCGCTGCTCGCCGAAGCTGGTGAGCTGCGGCATCTCGGCGCCGTGCTCGTGCAGCAGCTCCTTGACGGCCTGGTCGGTCTCGTCCTCGGCGTCGGTCCGCTCGGGCCGGACCGCCTTGAGGAACGTGGCGGTCCCCCGGGCCAGGTCGTGACCGACGTACGTCGCCTCGACGACGTACGTCACCGAGCTCTGGCCGTCCTCACGCTCCCAGACGTCGGTGCGCAGCCGGCCGTGCACCAGCACGGGCTCGCCCTTGTGCACCGAGTCGCGCACGTTGTCGGCCAGCGTGCGCCAGCAGGTGACCGAGAACCAGGACGTCGGGCCGTCCACCCAGTCGCCGTTGCGCTTGCGGATCCGGGGCGTCGACCCCACCCGGAGGTTGGCGACGTTGCCCTGCGCGGTCTCCCGGTGGACGACGTCGTTGCCCACCCATCCCTGGAACGTCACGGACGCTTCGTTCATCGTGCTGTCTCCTCGTCTCACGTGGGTGTGTACGACGGACAGGCTGCCCCCGCCGTACGACGGACGGGGCGGCCGGCGACGGGGCGGTGCACAACTCGGGCTCCCGGAGGCCTGGGGGCGCTTTCGGGCCGGACCCGGCGCACGGCCCGGGTCGACGTGGACCACGGCCCGGGTCGACGTGGACCACGGCCCGGGTCGACGTGGACCACGGCCCGGGTCGGCGTGGAGCACGGCCCGGGTCGACGGGCTACTTGAGGGCGGCGGCCAGGCCGGCGCGGGTGGCGCGGTAGGCCTCCACCTCGGCCTCGACGGGCTCGACGACCAGCCGCTCGGTGACCTCGCCGATCGCGGCCCGCAGCCGCCGGTCGGCCGAGCGCGCCTTGGACCGGGCGGACAGGCCGACCACGGCCTTGCACACCAGGCCGAGCAGGATCCCGAGCGCGACCCCGCCGAGCAGCAGCAGGGTGGGCAGCGGCAGGCCGCCGGCCGAGTCGGGGGCGGACGGCACGGAGAGCTGGAGGTACCCCAGCACCGCGAGCCCGAGCAGCCACAGCCCGCCGACCAGGGCCGCGAGCATCAGCAGCCACTGCAGGACCCGCACCAGCCGCCACCACAGCGGCGTCCGGGCCACGCCGAGGTCGGTGGAGGAGACCGCCTTGTCCAGGGCGTCGTTGAGGTCGGGCAGCCGCGAGACGGAGGCGCGTCGCACCGCGTCGGCCCACGGCTGCGAGAGCTCGGCGCCGACGTCGTCGGCGACCGACCGCACCGCGGTGTCGACCCGGGCGCGCTGCACCCGGCTGGCCTCCGGGACCGAGGCGCGGGCGCTGCCGGTGAGCTCCTTGCCGCCGGAGCCGAGGTCGAGGTGCAGCCGCTTGAGCGGGTCGGGCTTGAACCGGCTGAGCCAGGCGGTCACCGGCCAGCCGGTCGCCTGGGAGGCGCGTCGCCGGGTGGACTTCTCGACCGCCTCGACCACCGTCGGCACGCCGGCCGCGTCCGCGAACGCGTCGACGAGCTCGCTCTTGCGCGCCCGGGCCAGGTCGCCGGGCTTGGCGTCGCCGTTGGCCTGCTGCATCCGCTGCGCGACCGACGCCACGTCGGCCATCAGCCGGGTCCTCACGGCCTTCTTCTCGCCGACCTGCTGGGCGATCGCCCGCTTGAGGTCGGGGATGCCGTCGCCGTGCCGGGCGGAGGTGGCGATCACCTTCACGGTCCCGAGGCCGTCCTCGGCGAGCAGCCGCTCGAGGTCGGCGACCATCGCCGGGCGCCGGGCCTCGGGCACGGTGTCGATGTGGTTGAGCACCACCAGCATGATGTCGCGGTGCGAGGCGAGCGGCTTGAGGTAGCGGTCGTGGATCGCCGCGTCGGCGTACTTCTGCGGGTCGAGCACCCACACGAGCAGGTCGGCCAGCTTGACCAGCCGGTCCACCTCGACGTGGTGGGCGACCTCGGTCGAGTCGTGGTCGGGCAGGTCCAGCAGCACCAGCCCGTTGAGCCCACGGTCCTCGCGCGGCTCGTCGAGCATGCTGTCGCGCATCACCTGGTGACGCTTGGGGACGCCCAGCCAGTCGAGCAGCTCCGCGGCCCCGTCGGCACCCCAGGCGCACGCCATCGTCCACGACGTGGTCGGGCGGCGCACGCCGATGGCGGCGAGCTCCAGCCCGGTGACGGCGTTGAACGTCGAGGACTTGCCCGACCCGGTCGCGCCGGCCAGCGCGACGACCGTGTGGTCGCCGGACAGCCGGAGCCGGGCACCGGCGCGCTCGGCGACCGCGGCGGCCTCGTCGACCAGCGCGTCGTCGAGGCGTCCCCGGGCGGAGCGGGCCGCCTCGTCCAGGCCGTCGATGCGGTCCACCACGTCCGAGCGCCTGCCCACGAGCTTCTTGGCCCCTTCCACCAGCGCGGTCACGCGGAGTCGCCGGTGCCGTGCAGCGTGCCGGGTCCCTTGTCGGCGAACCGCAGGTCGTCGACCCGCCGGGACACCTCACGCAGCCGGTCCACGTCGCCCTCCTCGATGCCCAGGTCGTCGAGGACCGTGACGAAGCGGGCCCGCTCGGCGTCCATCAGGGCGGTGACCCGTTCGTTCAGGTCCTCGCGGGCGGCGGCGGCCAGCCGGCGGACGGCCTGGTCGCCGAACACCGCCTCCAGGAGCTTCTGCCCGACCACGGCGCTGCCGCCGGCGATGCCGACCTCGGCACCGGAGACGCCGGCGGTGTGCGCGAAGACCACCACCATCAGCGCGACCGAGAGACCGTTGACCCCGAAGGCCAGGAACCGCGCGGTGGAGCGCTTCTCGGCGCCCTCCGAGCGCACCATCTCCAGCACGCCGTGCTGCCAGTCGCGCACCGACCGCTCGGCGCGGACCCGGAAGTCGCGGGAGGCGCGGCCCAGCTCGCGACCGGAGTCCTCGGCGAGGTGCTGCCCCGCGGTCACCGAGCGCCAGGAGGCCTCGGCCCGCTCGGCGGCGCTCTCGGCGTGCTCCAGGATCAGGGTCTCCAGGCCGGACTCGACGGCGACGGTCACCCGCTCGGCCTGCATCGGCTTGCCGCGCACCCAGCCGACGACCCGGTCCCGCAGCCAACCGACCTTGGTCTCCAGCGAGCGCAGCAGCTCGCCGGTGCCGACGAACTCCTGCCAGCGGGCCAGCACCTCGCCGCGCAGCAGGGTGCCGTCCGCCGACGCGTCGTCGATCCGGGCGATCGCCTCGTCGTAGGCGCGGTGCACGTCCTCGCGCAGCCGGCGCTCCATCACGAGCTGCTCGGCAGCCGCGTCGGCGATGTCGTGGGTACGCCGCGACACGGACCGCACGGCCCCGTCGAGGGTCTTCTTCACCACCGCCGCCCGTGCCGAGGAGTCGGAGGCGAGCCCGTCGAGCCAGCCGCGGATCTCCGCCACCTCCGCGGCGGGGAGCAGGCCGTCGTCGTCGACGGTGCCCTCGGTGACCGCGAACAGCGGGGAGTCGCGCAGGCCGCGGGAGGTGAGCATCCGGGCGAGGTGGCCGCTGACCTCCTCGACGGCCTCGGGGGCGGTGCGGTCGAGCACGATCGCCACCGCGGTGCTCCGCTCCGCGGCCGCCTTGAGGTAGTCCCACGGCACCTGGTCGGCGTAGCGCGCGGCCGACGTCACGAACAGCCAGAGGTCCGCGGCGGCGAGCAGCTCGGCCGCGAGCGTGCGGTTGCGCTCCTCCACCGAGTCGATGTCGGGGGCGTCCAGGATGGCCAGGCCCTCCGGGACGCTGTCGGCGGCGACCAGCTGCAGGGCGCCGGGGTCACCGGTCGCCCCGGTGGTGCGGGCCAGCCCCGGCAGGATCCGCTCCTTGTCGAACCAGTCGACGTCGGCCGGGTTGTGCACCAGCACCGGCGAGCGGGTCGTCGGGCGCAACACGCCGGGCTCGGTGACGCGGCGGCCGACCAGCGAGTTCACCAGGGTGGACTTGCCGGCGCCGGTCGAGCCGCCGACCACGGTCAGCAGCGGGGCCTCGATCTGGATCAGCCGCGGCAGGACGTAGTCCTCGAGCTGGTCGACCATCGCGCGCCGCATCACGCGGTGCTCCTCGGCCCCGGGGACGTCGAGCGGCAGCGCGACCCCGTCGAGGGCGGCGCGCAGCCGGATCAGCGCGGCCACCATGTCGGTGGTCGCCACGGAGTCGACGTGGCCGGAGGGGGTCACCGGGGCGGTCACCGGCCACCGTCCCACTGCACGGCGGCCGGGAAGGCGGGCACCGGCGCCGCGTGCGGGAACTGGACGTAGGGCCGCAGGGCGTGCAGCCGCTGGACCATCGCGGTGCCGCGCTCGGCGAAGTCCGCCGGCGCGGTGCCGCGCAGGTAGCGGTCGTGCAGGAAGCCGAGCTCGATGGCCTGCTGCTGGTACTCGCGCATCACCCGCTCGGCGACCGGGCCGCCGTAGGCGCGCGCCCCGCGACGGCTCGCCCGGCGGGCCGAGAGCCGCACCAGCCAGGGCACCTCGGCGGCGCCGATCAGCCCGCGCCGGGCGCAGTCGGACAGCGAGCGGGTGAGCATCCGGCCCTCCCGGTTGCGGGCCCACACGGCGAAGCCGACGAGCAGCAGGAACGCCGGCACCATCGCCAGCACGTAGGTGAGCACGAACGTGCCGCCGCCCCCGAAGAACGCGGACGCGTTCCAGGTGGCGTGGGCGACGACGGCGGCGACGTACCCCAGGAGCGGCGCGAGGACCCGCCAGCCCTTGTGCCTGGTGACGACGGCGAAGCCCACGCCGAGCCCGATGAAGGCGGTGAAGAGCGGGTGCGCGAACGGGCTGAAGATGCCGCGTACGACGAACAGGCCGGTCGCCGAGCCGAGGCCGCCGTCCTGTCCCTCGCCGCCCATGTAGGCGCCGCCGAGGTAGAGGATGTTCTCGGTGAACGCGAAGCCCACGCCGACCAGCCCGGCGTAGACGATCCCGTCGAGGACCCCGTCGATGACCCGCCGGCGGAACCACAGCAGCAGCAGGATGAACAGTCCCTTGGCGCCCTCCTCGGTGACCGGCGCGACGATCGCGGCCGACCAGTCGTCGGGGGTGCCGAGCACGATCTGGTCCAGGGACTGCAGCACCAGCGCGGCGGCGGTCGCCACCACGGCGCCCCAGAAGAACGCGAGCACCAGGAGCCGCACCGGCTCGGGCTCGTAGCGGTCCAGCCACAGGAAGGACGCGATCACCGGTCCGACGGGCAGCGCGGCGAGCACCACCCCGACCGCGAGGGCACCGGGTGCGTTCGCGAGCACGAGGACCAGGCACATCACCCCGGCGCCGAGCAGCATCAGGACCGAGACGACGACGGTGAACACGGCGCAGCCCCGCCGACGGGGGCGGCGCAGCAGGTCCGGGGGCACGGCCGCGGGCGCGACGGCAGCCGGGCCCGGTCCGCCGGACTGCTTGCTGGTGTGCTGACCCGAGCCGTTCACAGGCGCCAGCCTAACGGGGCGGCGCACCTGCACCGTCCCGCGAGGGTGCCTGCGTCGTACAGTGGGCGCCGTGAACGAGCAGCCGAAGACCACCCTGACCACGGAGTCGCACGACCAGGGCGTGCCCGAGGCCTACGCCGCCTTCATGCGTGAGGGGTGGGGCGAGCGTGAGCTGCACCTCCCCCGTCACCCCGTGGCCGACTGGTCCGCACGTCGTCGCCAGGCCCTGGCCGACGCCTTCCCGGGCGAGCGGCTGGTCGTCCCGGCGGGCCAGTTCAAGGTCCGCGCCAACGACACCGACTACCGGTTCCGCGCCGACACCGCGCACGTGCACCTGACCGGCAACCAGACCAGCGACGCGGTCCTGGTGGTGGAGGACGGCGAGTCGGTGCTCTACGCCCGGCCGCGCTCGTCGAGGCAGACCGACGAGTTCTTCCGCGACCGCCGGTACGGCGAGCTGTGGGCCGGCCGTCGCCCCTCCCTCAAGGAGATCTCCGACTCGCTCGGCTTCGAGGTCCGCCACCTCGAGGAGCTCGAGGCCCGCCTCGGCACCTCCGCCAAGACCCGCGTGCTCCGCGACGTCGACCCGTACGTCGACCAGGCGGTGCCCGGCGACGGCGCCCGCGACCACGACTTCGCCCGGGTGCTCTCCGAGATGCGGCTGGTCAAGGACGCCTGGGAGCTCGAGCAGCTGCAGGAGGCCTGCGACATCACCGCGCTCGGCTTCTCCGACAGCGTCCGCGAGTGGGACAACGTCCTGGAGCACGGCGAGCGTTGGCTCGAGGGCACGTTCTTCCGCCGGGCCCGCACGATGGGCAACGACCTCGGCTACGACTCGATCGTGGCCGGCGGGAGCCACGCCACGACGCTGCACTGGACCGAGAACAGCGGCCCGGTCACCCCCGGCCAGCTCCTGCTGCTCGACATGGGCGTCGAGGGCAACAACCTCTACACCGCCGACGTCACGCGCACGCTGCCCGTGGACGGCACGTTCACCACGCTGCAGCGCGACCTCTACACGCTGGTGCTGACCGCCCAGCAGGCCGGCATCGACACCATCCGGCCGGGCGCCGACTTCCAGGCGCCGCACGACGCCGCGATGCACGTCATCGCCCACGGGCTCGAGGACCTCGGTCTGCTGCCGGTCTCCGCCGAGGAGGCGCTCGCCCCCGACAGCAAGGTCTACACCCGCTGGACGCTGCACTCGACGAGCCACATGCTCGGCCTCGACGTGCACGACTGCGCGGCCGCGGCCCCCGAGCGCTACAAGAACGGCGAGCTCGCCGCGGGCATGGTGCTCACCGTCGAGCCGGGCCTGTACTTCCAGGAGGACGACCTGCTGGTGCCCGAGGAGCTGCGCGGCATCGGCATCCGCATCGAGGACGACATCGCGGTCACCGACGACGGCTGGACCAACCTGTCCGCGTCGCTGCCCCGTGAGCCGGACGCCCTCGAGGCGTGGATGGCCGACCTGCGCGGCTGACCCCCCGGCGGCGGGTCAGCCGACGAGCCCCGCGGTCCTCTTCTCGCGCCGCGCCCGCTGCTGCTGCGGGTCGGCCACGGGGGCTGCCGCGAGCAGCCCGGCGGTGTAGGGGTGCTCGGGACGGTGCAGGACCTGGGCGGTCTCGCCGTGCTCGACGATCACCCCCTCGTGCATCACCGCGACGCGGTCGGCCACCGCGCCCACGACCGCGAGGTCGTGGGTGATGAACAGGCAGGCGAAGCCGAGCTCGTCCTGCAGCCGGCCCAGGAGCGCGAGCACGCGGGCCTGCACGGAGACGTCGAGCGCGCTGGTCGGCTCGTCGGCCACGACCAGCCGGGGGCGCAGCACCAGCGCCCGGGCGATCGCGACGCGCTGCCGCTGGCCGCCGGACAGCTGGTGCGGGAACCGGGTCGCGAAGCCGGGGTCCAGGTCGACCGACGAGAGCACCTCGGCGACCCGGGCCCGGGCAGCCGCGCCCGGCACGGACGCCAGCCGCAGGGGCTCGGCGATCGAGCGGCCGACGGGGTGCCGGGGGTTGAGCGAGGAGCTGGGGTCCTGGAAGACGATGCCGACCTCGCGCAGCAGGGTGCGCCGCCGGGCTCGTGACGAGGTCGTGAGGTCCGTGCCGCCGAGCGTGGCGCGCCCCTCGGTCGGTCGCACCAGCCCGGTCAGCGCGCGGCCGAGCGTGGACTTCCCCGACCCGGACTCCCCCACCAGGCCCAGCGTCTCGCCCTGCCGGAGCGAGAGGTCGACGCCGCGGACGGCGTGCACGGCGCCGGGGCCGCGCCCGTAGCGGACACCGACCTGCTCGAGCCGGACGACCTCCCGCGCGTCGGGACGGCCCGCGGCGCTCCGGTCCTCGGGCAGCGCCGGCACCGCTGCGAGCAGGGTGCGGGTGTACGCCTCGCGCGGCGCGCCCAGCACCTCCTCGACCGGGCCCCGCTCGACGACCCGGCCGTCGTGCATCACCGCCACGTCGTCGGCGAGGTCGGCGACCACGCCCATGTCGTGGGTGATCAGCAGCACCGCCGTCCCTCGCGCGGCCAGGCCGCGGAGCAGGTCGAGGATGCCGGCCTGCACGGTGACGTCGAGCGCGGTGGTCGGCTCGTCCGCGATCAGCAGCTCGGGCTCGCACCCGGTCGCCATCGCGATCATCGCCCGTTGCAGCTGGCCACCCGAGAGCTCGTGCGGGTACGACGCGGCGACCCGCTCGGGCGCGTCGAGGCCGACCGAGGCGAGCAGCTCCCGCACGGTGCCCGCGCTGCCGCCCCGGGCCCGGCCGTGCGCCTGCAGGGCCTCCTCGATCTGCCGCCCGATCCGGTGCACGGGGTTCCAGGCCGACATCGGCTCCTGGAACACCGTGCCGACCCGAGCCCCGCGCACCGCCCGGAGCGCGGCGTCGTCCACGGTGAGCAGGTCGTCGTCCCCCAGCAGCACCCGGCCGCCGACCCGCACGTCCGGCGGGTGCAGCCGCAGCACCGACTGGGCCGTGACCGACTTGCCGGAGCCGGACTCCCCCACGAGTGCGAGGACACGCCCGCGTCGTACGTCGAGGTCGATGCCGTGCACGACCTCCCGCGGGCCGGCCCGGTCCGGGAAGGCGACCGTCAGCCCACGGATCCGCAGGAGAGCCGGTGCGGTCACTTCGAGATCGAGACGCGCAGGTAGTTCGGGTAGTTGGGGAACCCGGACACGTCGAAGTTCTGCACGCCGGAGCCCCGCAGGAACGCGTTGCGCGCGTAGAGCAGGGGCACGACGGGCGCGTCCTGCATGATCCGCCGGTCGGCCTGCGCCCAGGTGCGCTGCGCCACCGACGGGTCCACCTCGCCGGTCGCCCTGGCGATCAGGGCGTCGACCTGCGGGACGGAGTAGCGCGAGAGGTTGAAGTTCCCGCCACCGATCTGGTTGGAGGCGAACAGCGGGGAGATGTTGCCGTTCGCACTGGGGAAGTCGGGCTGCCAGCTGCCGACGGTGAGGTCGTAGTCGCCCTTGTCGTCGGTGATCGCGTCGTAGTAGACGTTGACGTCCTTGGGCTCGATCTTCACGGTGATGCCGGCGCGCTGGAGGCCCTGCTGGATCGCCTCGGCCTTGGCGACCGACCCGGTGTCGTTGGCGGTCACCAGGGTGAGCTGCAGGTTCTCGGCCCCCGCTGCCGCGAGCAGCGACTTGGCCTTCGCGACGTCACCGGTCTCGTCGGCCGGGTAGAGGTCGTAGTCCTGACGGCCGGGGATACCGGGCGTGATCAGGGTGCTGGCGATCTCGCCGCCCTGCGAGCCGCCGGTCGCGAGCTGGAACGCCCGCTTGTCCACGGCGTACTCGATGGCCCGGCGGACCCGGACGTCCTTGAGTCCCGGGCGCCGGTTGTTGAGCGCGAGGTACTGCAGCGCGCCGGGCTTCGACAGCGCGAGCCGGGCCTTGGCGCCGGGGTTGCTGGTGATCTGCTTGAGCTGCGCGGGCGGCACGAACCCGGCCCCGAACGCGTTCTTGGCGTCCCCGGAGTCGGCGATCAGCTGCTGGGCCGCGACGGTGTCCTCCTGGCTGAGCTTGAACACGACCGTGTCGGGCCCACCGGTGCGGATCTCGTCGGTCTCCCTGCTCCACTCCGGGTTGCGGACCAGGGTGACCGCGGTGCCGGGCTTGCTGCTCTTGACCTCGTAGGGCCCCGAGGCGACCGGGTCGTTGCCGTAGGTGGCCGGCTTGGTGTCGGCCGACTTCGGGACCGGCGCGAACGCGGGCATCGACGCGATCCAGGGCCAGTCGCCGTACGCCGTGCCGAGCTTGAACACGATCGTGCGGTCGTCGGGCGTCTCGACGGAGGAGAGCTCCTTGCCGTCGTACGGGCCGGTGTACTTGTCGCCGCCGACCAGCAGCGTCTTGTGGTAGCCGAGGCCGCCGGAGAGCTCGGGCGCGAAGGACCGCTCGAGGCCGTACTTGATGTCGGCCGAGGTGATCGGCGAGCCGTCGGAGAACTTCAGGCCGGGCTTCAGGGTGTAGGTCCAGGTGCGGCCGCCGTCGCTGGCCCGGCCGGTGTCGGTCGCGAGGTCCGGGACGACCCGCGGCTCCTGGCCGGGCCGGATGTCCCAGGTGGTGAGCCGCCGGTGGACCAGGCCCTGCGAGGTGATGGCCAGGCTCTGGCTCTTCGCGGGGTCGAAGCTCTGCTCGTCGGCCGAGCTGTAGATGGTGAGAGTCCCGCCCTTGTGGAAGCCGGACGACGACGACTCCTGGGGGGAGTTGGCGTTGCAGGCCGTCGTGGTCAGGGCGAGGGCAGCCGTGGCCACGAGGGCACGGAGGGTGCGGTTCACGAGGTTCCTCTCTGGTGGTGCTTCGGATGGTGGGCGGCGTCAGCCGCTGCGGGAGACCCGCGGGTCGAGACGGGAGTAGGCGAGGTCGACGACCAGGTTGGCCAGCACGATCAGGAAGGCGGAGAAGAGAGTCACGCCGAGCACGACCGGGAGGTCGAGGTTGCCGACGGAGTCGACCAGCAGCGCACCGACGCCCTGCATGCTGAAGATCTTCTCGGTGATGACGGCGCCGCCGAGTAGGCCGCCGAGGTCGAGGCCGAACAGCGTGACCACCGGCAGCAGCGCGTTGCGCAGCGCGTGCCGGAGCACGACCTGGCGCTCGGAGAGCCCCTTGGCCCGGGCCGTCCGGACGTAGTTCTCCTCGAGCACGTCGAGCATCTGGCTGCGCGTCATCCGGGTGTAGACCGCGGCGCTGGCCACCGCGAGCACCACCCAGGGCAGCACGAGGTGCCACGCCCAGCCGACCGGGTCCTCGCGGAACGGCACGAACGTCCCGACCGGCAGCACGTTGAGCTTGAACCCGAAGACGTAGATGCCGACCAGGCCGACCAGGTACGTCGGGGTCGAGACGCCGACGACCGTCGACCCCATCGCCACCCGGTCGACCCAGGTCCCCCGACGGAGCGCGGCCAGCACCCCGGTGCCGACCCCGACGACCGACCAGATCACCGCGGCACCGAGCGCGATCGAGGCGGTGATCCCGAACCGCTCCCCGATCAGCGACGTGACCGGCTCGTTCAGCCGGAAGGAGTAGCCGAAGCACGGTGCCGAGCAGTGCACCGTGGCGGCCGCGGTGCCGTAGCTGCGACCGGCCACGATCCCGCGCAGGAACTCACCGAGCTGGACGAGCACCGGCTGGTCGTAGCCGAGGAAGTGCCGCACCACCTCGCGCCGTTCCGCGGTGCACGGCTTGCCGCAGGACGCCTGGGACACGTCGTTGGGCAGCAGGTGGAAGACGAGGAAGGTCAGGGCCGCGATCGTGAGCAGCACCAGCACCGCCGCGACCAGGCGCTTGACGACGTACGACGCGCCGGTCATCGCTTGCCCACCAGCCGCGGGTCGACCGCGTCGCGCAGCCCGTCGCCGACGAGGTTGAACGCGAAGGTCACCACGAACAGCGCGGCGGCCGGGGCGAGGAGGTACCACGGGTCGGTGGCGATCCACGCGACGGCGGTGCCGATCGTGCGACCCCAGGCCGGGGTCGGCGGCGGGACCCCGACGCCCAGGAAGGACAGCGCGGCCTCGGCCCCGATGTTGCCGGGGACGGCCATCGTTGTGAACACGATGACGGTGCCGGTGAGGTTGGGCAGCAGCTGCTCGCGCAGCACGTGCCACGGCCCCGCGCCCATCGCCCGGCTGGCCGCCACGAAGTTGCGCTGCATCAGGGTGAGCGACTGGGCCCGGACCACGCGGGCGATCGACGGCCACCCGAACAGCCCGATCACGCCGACGACCAGCAGCCACTTGGGGATCGACGACGGCGCGAACGCGCCGAGCGCGATCATGAAGATGAGGCTGGGGAAGCCCAGCAGGACGTCGGTCAGCCGGCTGACCACCCGGTCGTACCACCCGCCGAACAGCGCGGCCGTGGTGCCGAGCAGCACCCCGATCGACACCGAGATCACGGTCGCCGCCACGCCGACCAGGATCGACGTGCGCGCGCCGTACACGACGATCGCGAACAGGTCGCGCCCGGTCAGCGGCTCGACCCCGAACCAGTGGTCCGCGCTGACCCCGCCCAGCGCCCCGAGCGGCGACCCGTCGTCGCCGAGCGCCTGCGCGTCGTAGGTGAAGGGGTCGTGGCCGCCCAGCCGGGCCACCCACGGCGCCGCGAGCGCCACGAGGACCGCGAGTCCCACCACCGCCAGACCGACCATCGCAGCGCGGTCGCGGCGGAAGCCGGACCACGCCGACGGGTCGGCGTCGGGCCGGCGGTGCAGCAGGGAGGACACGAAAGGCTCCTGTCGGACGGCGGTGGGCAACGGGTCATTTAGCCCACCAAAGCAATGTACTTTCGCCCAAATCTATTTCGTGACCCGTCTCACGACCCGACGGCAAGGCCGACGCAGCCTGGCCGGGGTGTGCCGGCTACGCCTTCGGGACCGTCCGGGTCTCCACGATCTGCTCCGCAAGCTGGCGCAGCTTCCACGTTCTTGTGCTTGGACAGCCGGATGAGGACGCTGAAGGCGCGGTCGGCGGTCAGCTCGAACCGCTCCATCAAGATGCCGGTGGCCTGACCGATGACCGTCCGGCCGCCGAGCGCCTTCTCGAGGTTCTCGACCTCCTGCGCCGCGGCGAGGGCGACGCCGATGTGGGCGGCCAGCGCGACGCCGTCATGGATGTCGTCGCTGCTGAAGGCCGCTCGGCTCCTGCCGTAGAGGTTCAACGCACCGAGGTTGTCACCGGTGGAGAACAACCGGTAGCTGACGATGCTGAACAGCCCGAGCCGACGGGCGACCTCGGGACCCCACCGGGGCCACCGCTCATCGGTGGACAGGTCGTCGCTGTGCACGGTGTCGTGGTGCTGGAGCGCGTCGAGGCAGGGTCCCTCCCCCAGCTCGTGCTGCAGCGCGTCGACCTGGCGCAGCTCGTCGTTGCTCGTGGCATGGGTGTCGATGCGATCGCCACGATGGACGACGCACGCCCCTGCTGCGTCGCACCCGGGCAGGATCTCCGTCGCGACCGCCACCGCCCGCTCCATCGCCTGCCTGGCGCCGTCCTCGTCCTGCATGCCTCGGGCCGCGGCCGCCAGCTCGACGTTGAACTCGGTGCTGTTCGGCATGCCTCAGCATGACCGATGACCGACGCGGCCCCGACGGCCGCCCACGACCGCGACCGTCGAGGAGGGCCGTCGCCGCCCAGAGGGAGAAGGCGAGGGCGGCCAGGAGGTAGGCGTTGCCGACCACGTGGTCGAGAGGGGTCCACCCGTACTCGCGGTGCTGGCCGTAGGGCGGCCAGACGATGGGACGGGCCACGAACACCGCGGCCCACCCGACGCTCGCCCCCTGGCTGCGCTCCCACAGCGCCAGCGCGACCGGGACCGCCCACACCCAGTGGTGCGACCACGAGACCGGCGAGGCGAGCAGCATCGCCACCGCACCCAGGCACGTGCCGAGCACCCGGTCGCCGCGACGCCACCACCCGGCGCCGACGACCAGGACCGCCAGCGCGAGGGGACCGGCGACGGCGAGCCACGGCAGGGTCGGCGGCGGGCCGTCGAGGAGACGGGTGAGCGCGCCGTACACCGACTGGTTGTGGGCCAGTGCCGGAGGGCCCACCCGGCTCGCGTCGACGAGCCCGCGGGTCCAGTACGTCGCCGACCAGCCGGGCATCGCCACGAACCCGATCGCGACGGTGCCGGCGAACGCCAGCGCCGCCCGTCCGGCGGCCGCCCGACGTCCGACCATCACGAGCAGCACCACGAACACGAGCGGGGTCAGCTTCACACCGGCGGCGATGCCGACCAGCACGCCGGACCAGCGCCGTTCGGGGCGGACCAGGTCGACCAGCACCGCCACCACGAGGAAGAGGTTGACCTGTCCGAACGTGAGGTTCTGCCACACCGGCTCCAGGGCAGCCGCGCCGCCGGTCACGAGCGCGACCCACCACCCGGGTGCGGGCCGGCCGGACGCGCGGCGTACCACCACGACAGCGGCGGCGAGCGCACCCACCGACAGGCCGGTCCACAGCGCGGCCGCGAGCCACGCCGGCAGCAGGGCCAGGGGAACCATCGCGACCGCGGCGAACGGCGGGTAGGTGAACGGCAGCCCCGTCACCGGGTCGCCGGACCCGAGGGACGGCAGCCCGTCGAGCACCGCCCGGCCGCCGTACCGGTAGACGAGGAGATCCTTCGGGCCGCCGCGGAGCGCGGCCGCCACTGCCACGGCGACGGACAGGACCAGCACCGGCGCAGCACCGCCGACCAGCCGGCCCGGCCCCCGGGCGCGGCCGGCGGGCGACGCTTCAGTTCTCACCTGCACGAGGTCTCCCGGGACCGGTCCACTCCGCCGCACCGAGAAGTCGAGCCACACCGATTCTCCCGCCGGACGGCGCCGACCGCCACCGACGTCCCGGGGTCCCCCGGACCGCGTGCGCTGCCCGGCCGCGGCCCACGCCTCCGGCATACTGGGCCTCGGATCGGACCGCGCGATGTCCAAGAGTCCCGGTCCCCCGCCCCCGTAGCTCAGCTGGATAGAGCGTCGGACTTCTAATCCGGTGGTCGCAGGTTCGAGTCCTGCCGGGGGCGCTTCACCCAGCCAAGGGCCCGGTGCCGGCCGTGTAGGCGTCGATCTCGGCGGCCAGCGCGGCCTGCTCCTGCGCGGGCAGGAACGACGCGTGCACCGTGTTCTTCGCGAGGTCGGCGATGCCCTGCTCGTCGAGGCCGAGCAGGTCGGCGGCGATCTCGTACTCCCGGTTCAGCGTGGTGCCGAACATCGGCGGGTCGTCGCTGTTGATCGTCACGGTCACCCCGGCGTCGTACATCTGCTTGAGCGGGTGGTTCTCCAGCACGTCGACCGCACGGGTGGCGATGTTCGAGGTCGGGCAGACCTCGAGGGGGATGCCGTGCTCGACGAGGTAGGCGAGGAGCTCCGGGTCCTGCACCGAGGAGGTGCCGTGCCCGATCCGCTCGGCGCCGAGCACGTGGATCGCGTCCCACACGGTCTGCGGACCGGTGGTCTCCCCGGCGTGCGGGACGCTGTGCAGCCCGGCCGCCCGGGCCTGGTCGAACACGTCCTTGAACTGGGGCCGGTCGACGCCGACCTCGGGTCCGCCGAGACCGAAGCCGATCAGTGTCTCGGGCGCGTGGTCGAGCGCGAAGCCGAGGGTGTCGACGGCCGACGGCAGGCCGGACTCGCCCGGGATGTCGTAGACCCAGCGCAGCCGGATGCCGTGGTCCCGCTCGGCCGCCACCCGACCGTCCTCGACCGCCTCGACGTAGGCCTCGATCGGGACGCCGGCCTGCACCGAGGTCCAGGGCGTCAGGGTCATCTCGGCGTACCGGATGTTCTGCGCGGCCATCTCGGTGGCGACCTCGTAGGTGAGCAGCCGGATGTCCTCGGGCTCGCGGAGCAGGTCGACCACGGCGAGGTAGACCTCGATGAAGTGGCCGAAGTCGCGGAACGTGTAGAAGTCGCGCAGCGCGTCGAGGTCGGCGGGCACGGTGCCGGGGTGCCGCGCGGCCAGCTCGGAGACGATCCGCGGCGAGGCGGACCCGACGTGGTGGACGTGGATCTCGGCCTTGGGCAGGCCCGCGACGAACGCGGCGTGCGGAGAGGTCGGGGTGGGGGTGGCGTCGGACATGCCGCACAGTCTGCCGTGCCCGTCGGTCTAGCCCGAGGGTGGCTGCGCGGCCGCGGATTGTTTGGACCGGCGGCCGGTGGCCACAGACAGGTCAGGCGTCCGGAAGCCCCGGCGTGTCGCGGCGGGCCGTCCCGGACGGTCGCGGTACAAAAGGTGAGGCCCCGCAAAGTATGAGTTTGCGGGGCCTCTGCTTTGAGTCGTCCGTGACGCTCCGACTCTCACGGTCGGGCCGGTGATCCCTGGCCCCGTCACGGGCCGTCCGGCAGATCGCTCCGCCGGCCTGGATCTCGGTTTCCGTCCGATCCCGCCTCCGGGTCTCCCCGTCGGCGTGAGGTAGTTCTATCCCCGGAAACCCCTCTGCCGCAAGGGATTCACCGCGACTTTCTCGGGCAGTTCCCGGGCCCTCGGCGTGTCGGTCCTGACACGCCGCGATGCCGGTTCCCACCCGAGGGCTCAGCCGGCCGCGACCGCCTTCTCGACCTTGCTGACGAGCTCGTCGGTCGTGGTGAACTTCACGACCGTGCCGTCGATCTTGACCGTGGGGGTGCTGTTCACGCCGTCCTTGGAGGCCTGGTCGTTGACGTTCTTGACCCACTGCGCGAACGTCCGGTCGTCGATCCCCTTCTGCACCGCCGACGCCTCGGCCCCGGCCTGGACCGCGAGCGAGACCAGCTTGGCGTCGCTGAGACCGGCGCTGCCCTCGGCCGGCTGGTTCTCGAAGAGCAGGTCGTGGAACTTCTTGGCGACCTCGGGGCCGGAGGTGTCGAGCACCACGGCGAGCGCGTTGGCGGCCCGGCTGGAGTACTCGGTGCTGGTGCTGCCGTCCAGGAAGCTGAGCACGTGGTACTGCAGCTGCACCTTGCCGGCCTCCACCTGCTTCTCCAGCGCGTCCCGGCTGGCCGCCTCGAACTGGCCGCAGAACGGGCACAGGAAGTCCTCGTAGACCGCGACCTTCACCGGGGCCGAGTCCGGGCCGGCGGGCACGGCGTACCCCACCGCACCCGTCGGCGGGGTGCCGGCCGCCGTCGAGGTGTCGCGGCGGGACTGGACGGCGTACCCGATGCCGAGGACCAGCGCGAGCACGACGACCACGACCGCGGACACCACCGCCGTACGCCGCCGCCGCTCCTTGCGCTCCTGCTCTGCCCGGATCGCGGCGGCGCGCGACCGAGCCGCCTCCGACTCGGCGCGGCGGGTGGCGGTGGACTTCCTCTTGGCCATCGGTGTCTCGTCTCTCGGTCGATGGTGCGGTCTCAGGCGGGCAGCAGCCGGTTGTCGAGCGCCAGCGGGGTGCGCGGCCGCCAGACCAGCCAGGCGCTGAGCGCCAGCAGGCCCACGTCCCGGGCGACCTCCCAGGGGTACTTCGCGGCGGCGTTCTGGGCCGGGCCCGCTCCCCCGCCGAAGCAGCCGCACTCGATCGACAGGCCGCGGGCCCACGCCGAGCCGATGCCGACGACGAACGCCACCAGCAGCACGGCGGACAGCGCGGCCGCGCCCCGCGTCAGCAGCCCGGCCAGCAGGCAGAGCCCGACGAGGATCTCCAGCACCGGCAGCGCGTGCCCGACGACGGGAACGAGGCTCTCCGGGAGGAGCTGGTAGGCCCGGACCGCCCGAACGTTCTCGCTCGGGTCCGGCAGCTTCAGGACGCCCGCGACCACCCACACCCCACCGACGACGAGCCTGGCCAGCAGCACGGCGGACAGCGCGGCCGCGCCCCGCGTCAGCAGCCCGGCCAGCAGGCAGAGCCCGACGAGGATCTCCAGCACCGGCAGCGCGTGCCCGACGACGGGAACGAGGCTCTCCGGGAGGAGCTGGTAGGCCCGGACCGCCCGAACGTTCTCGCTCGGGTCCGGCAGCTTCAGGACGCCCGCGACCACCCACACCCCACCGACGACGAGCCTGGCCAGCAGCCCTGCCCAGGCACCCGTACGACGCATGGCCCCACTCTAGGAAGGCTCTCTGAGAGCACACTGAGTAGGGTGACGACGTGAACGACCGACTTGTGTGGATCGACTGTGAGATGACCGGGCTCGACCTCGGCGCCGACGCGCTCATCGAGGTCGCCGCCCTGGTGACCGACTTCGAGCTCAACGTGCTCGGCGACGGCGTGGACGTGATCGTCAAGCCGCCGCCGGAGGCGCTCGCGCAGATGGACGACTTCGTGCGCAACATGCACGTGTCCTCCGGGCTCCTCGACGAGCTCGACGGTGGGATGACGATGGCCGAGGCCGAGGAGAGGGTGCTCGCCTACATCAAGGAGCACTGCCCCGACGGCAGCCGGCCGCCGCTGGCCGGCAACACCGTCGCCACGGACCGGTCCTTCCTGGCCCGCGACATGCCGGCGCTCGAGTCGTTCCTGCACTACCGGATCGTGGACGTCTCCTCGATCAAGGAGCTGGCCCGCCGGTGGTACCCCCGTGCCTACTTCAACGCGCCCGCCAAGTCCGGCAACCACCGGGCGCTCGCGGACATCCAGGAGAGCATCGAGGAGCTCCGCTACTACCGCGCCGCGGTGTTCGTCCCGGCCCCCGGGCCGGACTCCGACACGGCCAAGGGGCTGGCCGCCGAGCACGGCGGCTCGCTCACCGGCGCGGGCGGCCCGGGTCCGACCACCGGCTGACATCGCGTACACTTTTCCCTGCTTCGGCTTCTCCTGATCGTCTCGCCACGGTCCCGGAGGGGCCGACAGCCATGGTGGGCGTAGCTCAGCTGGTAGAGCGCCGCGTTGTGGTCGCGGATGTCGCGGGTTCAAGTCCCGTCGTTCACCCCACGCAGAAGAGCCGCAGGCCGGACCTCGTCCGACCTGCGGCTCTCGTCGTTCTCGCCCGTTCTGGGCGTGTTTGGTAAAGGTTTCGCCAGAGGCTCAAGAAGTCCCCGGCCCCGGTCGATACACCAGTTACCAAGACGTCCAGGGAGGGCCAGTCATGAGCGTTATGCAGAGTGCACGTAGCCAGCGTGACCACCTCAGCCCGGTGTCCCCCGCGCCGTTCAAGCACGGCGAGCGCGTCCGCCTCTCCGGCCCCGACGGCGAGCAGTACGTCGTCCGCGTCGAGTCGATCACGCCCCGCGCCAGCGACCTCTTCGCCCTCGTCGCCGCGGTCGTCGAGCCCCGCAACCTGCGCAACCGGCTGATCTCCACCACCGTGGACTCCTTCGGCTCCACGCTGCGCGTCCCCGCCACCGCCTGAGCCTCCCCCGGTTCGCCCTGACCGCTCGGGCCGCTCCCGACCGGTAGGTTTCGCGCATGAGCGCCGATACCGACCGCATCGACTCCTACGCCGCCCTCGTCGTGCACGTGGGCGCCCACGTGCAGCCCGGCCAGGAGGTCCTGGTCTCGGCCGACGTGTCGCACGCCCCGATCGCCCGTGCCGTGGCCGAGCAGGCCTACGCGGCCGGCGCCGCGCGGGTCCTCGTGGAGTACCACGACCCCTACGTACGGCGGTCCGCCCTCCGGCACGCCCCCGAGGCGGCGCTGACGTCGTCGTCGCGCTGGGAGCTCGACCGCATCGACGAGTGGACCACCCAGGGACTCGCCTACATCCGGCTCACCGGCAACCCCGACCCGCACGTGTTCGACGGGATCGACCCGGCCCGCACGGTGCTGGTGAGCCGTGAGCTGGCGAACCGGAGCCGCGAGATGATGATGAGCGGCCAGGTGCAGTGGACGATCGTCGCGGCCCCCAACGAGGGCTGGGCGACCCAGGTGTTCGGCGAGCCGGACCTGGAGCGGCTGTGGGAGGCCGTGTCGGTGGCGATGCGGCTCGACGCGGGCGGTCCGGAGGACGTCGTCGAGGAGTGGCGCCGGCACCGGGACCGGCTCGGCGCCCGCGCCCGGGTGCTGACCGACCTCGGGCTGGACGCCGTGCGCTACCACGGCGAGGGCACCGACCTGACCGTCGGCCTGATCGACGACTGCGTCTGGACCGGCGGCGGCCTGGCCACGTCGGCGGGCGTGGCCTACATGCCCAACCTGCCGACCGAGGAGGTCTTCACCAGCCCGGACCGCCAGCGGGCCGACGGGGTGATCCGGACCACCCGGCCGCTCGTCCTGCCCGGGGCCGGCGTCCTGGTCGAGGACCTCGTGGTGACGTTCGCCAACGGCCGGATCGTGGACGCGACCGCGTCGACCGGGGTCGAGGCGGTCCGGGCCCAGCTCGACAGCGACGAGGGCGCCCGCAGCCTCGGCGAGGTGTCGCTGGTGGAGGGCTCCTCGCGGGTCCGGGCCGCCGGTGTCACGTTCCACGACACCCTGTTCGACGAGAACACCGGCTGCCACGTCGCCTGGGGCCAGGGCTTCCCGTTCTGCGTGCCCGACGGCCTGTCCCGCAGCGCCGACGAGCTGCGCGCCCTCGGCCTGAACTTCTCCGCGGCGCACACCGACGTGGTGATCGGTGGTCCGGGCGTCGACGTGGACGGCCTCACCGCCGACGGGACCGTCGTACCCCTGGTCCGCGAGGACGCCTGGGCGCTGCCCGAGGCCTGAGCAGCGCCGGCGGGCTGTGCGTCAGCCCTCGGTGACGTCGTTGGAGAGGCCGTGCACGACGGGCACCTGGCCCATCCGGCCCTTCTGGAAGTCCTCGAACGCCTGCAGCACCTCGGCCTTGGTGTTCATCACGAACGGGCCGCCCCAGGCGACCGGCTCCCGGATCGGGCGGCCGCCGAGCACCAGCACCTCCATCGTGGGGGTGCGGCCGTCCTGCCGGTCCGCGGCGCTCACCGAGACGAAGTCGCCGGCGCCGAGCACGGCGAGCTGGCCCGCCTGCACCGGGGTGCGCTCGAGCCCGACGGTGCCGGTGCCGGCCAGCACGTAGACCAGGGCGTTGAACTCCGGGTTCCAGGGCAGGTCGAGCCGGGCACCGGGCGCCAGCGATCCGTGCACCATCGCCATCGGGGTGTGCGTGGAGCCCGGGCCGGTGTGCCCGGCCACGTCGCCGGCGATGATCCGGGCGAGCGCGCCGGCGTCCGCGGTGGTCACGAGACCGAGCTGGCTGGAGCGGAGGTCCTGGTAGCGCGGGGTCGCCCACTTCTGGTCGCGCGGCAGGTTCACCCACAGCTGCACGCCATGGAACAGGCCGCCGGAGGCGACCAGCCACTCCGGGGGCGTCTCGATGTGCAGCATCCCCGAGCCGGCGGTCATCCACTGGGTGTCGCCGTTGGTGATCGAGCCGCCGCCACCCTGGCTGTCCTGGTGGTCCATGACGCCGTCGATCATGTAGGTGACGGTCTCGAAGCCGCGGTGCGGGTGCCACGGGGTGCCCTTGGGCTCGCCCGGGGCGTACTCCACCTCGCCCATCTGGTCCATGTGCACGAACGGGTCGAGCAGGCTGAGGTCGACGCCGGCGAAGGCCCGGCGGACCGGGAAGCCCTCCCCCTCGAAGCCGCGCGGGGCGGTCGTCACGCCCTGCACGGGCCGGACGGTGTCGCCGAGCCCGGGTGCGTGCAGGCGGGGCAGGACGGTCAGATCTTCGACGGTGACGGCGGGCATGGTGCCTCCTCGGGTGGCAACGGACCTCGGGGCAACAGTAGTTGAATCCTAAACATTCCACCAGGGTCGTCCGGACCAGGTAGGCCGACCGGTAGCGTTCCGACGATGAGCACCGACACCCTGCAGTCCTACGACGTCGTGATCGTCGGCGGCGGCCACAACGGCCTCGTCGCCGCGACGTACCTCGCCCAGGCGGACCTGTCGGTGCTCGTCCTCGAGCGGCTCGACACCACCGGCGGGGCCGCCGTCAGCGCCAGCCCGTTCGCCGGCCTGCCGGCGCGGCTCTCGCGCTACTCCTACCTCGTCAGCGTGATGCCGGACCGGATCATCTCCGACCTGGGGCTCGACCTCGACCTGCGCTCGCGGACGGTGGCCTCCTACACCCCGGTGCACCGCGACGGCACCCACTCGGGACTGTTCGTCGAGCGCACCGAGGGCACCGCCACCGCCGAGTCCTTCCGGAAGCTGACCGGCTCCGACCAGGAGTACGACGCCTGGCGGGCGTTCTACGGCGAGGTCCGCGAGTTCACCGAGGCGCTCGCGCCCACGCTGCTGGAGCCGCTGCGCACCGCGCGGGAGGCCCGGGCGCTCGTGGACGGACGGACGTGGGACCACCTGGTCGAGGAGCCGCTGGGCCGGGTCATCGAGGACCGCTTCGCCGACGACACCGTGCGCGGGGTGGTCGCCACCGACGCGCTCATCGGCACCTTCGCCGACATGAACGCCGAGTCCCTGGTGCAGAACCGCTGCTTCCTCTACCACCTGATCGGCAACGGCTCGGGCGAGTGGCGGGTGCCGGTCGGCGGCATGGGCGCGGTCACCGACTCGCTCGCGGCGGCCGCCCGCAAGGCCGGGGCGACGATCGTCACCGGCGCCGGCGTGAGCGGCATCGAGTCGGACGGCACCCGCGCGAGCGTGACCTGGCACGACGGCGAGTCGTCGCGGACCACCTCCTGCGAGTGGGTGCTGTCCAACGTGGCCCCGTGGGTGCTGCAGCTGCTGCTCGGCCAGGACGCCGGCGAGCGGCCCGAGGGCTCGCAGCTCAAGATCAACCTGCTGCTCGACCGGCTGCCCCGGCTGAAGTCCGGCGAGACGCCGTCGAACGCGTTCGCCGGGACGTTCCACGTCGCCGAGGACTACAGCGAGCTGCAGCAGGCCTACGCGGAGGCCGAGGCGGGCGGACTGCCCACCCGGCAGCCCGGCGAGCTCTACTGCCACTCCCTGACCGACCCCTCGATCCTCGGGCCGCTGGCCGCCCGGGGGATGCACACGCTGACCTACTTCGGGGTGCACACGCCCGCGCGGGCGTTCGCCGGCGACGTCGCCGGCCGCCGCGACGTGGCCGTGCAGCGGGCCCTCGACGCCATCGACGAGGTCCTCGAGGAGCCGCTGGAGTCACTGCTCGCGGTGGACCGCGACGGACGGCCGTGCCTCGAGGCGAAGGCGCCCCAGGACATCGACGAGGCGCTCGCGATGCCGGGCGGGCACATCTTCCACGGCGACCTGGCGTGGCCGTGGGCCCCGAACCGGGCCCGCCTGGACTCCCCCGCCCAGCGGTGGGGCGTGGCCACCGACCTGCCGAACGTGCTGCTCTGCGGCTCCGGCGCACGCCGGGGTGGTGCGGTCAGCGGGCTCGGCGGTCACAACGCGGCACAGGCCGTGCTGGACTCGCTCCGGGACCGCTGACCGCGCCCGCGTTCCAGCAGCACCCCCCGGGGCTGGAACGCGCGCCGGGTCAGACCTGCTCGGGGTCGACCGTGACGATGGGCTTGCTCGTGGGCTCGGTCGACCCGCCGGCCGGCTCGACCGTGATCGCGACCGTCGTACCGGCGCTCGGCATGGACATCACCTTGCCGGCCTTGAGGTTCTCGATCAGGCCGGCCGAGGTCGCCGTGCCGGCGTGGATGGTCCACATCTGGTAGGCCCGGCTCGTGGGCAGCTTCTGCAGGCCGTCGGTCTGCACCGCCATCCGGCCCAGGCTGGGTGACGTGGCGACCGTGAGCGAGCCGCGGTCGGTCTTCACCGTCTTGGTGTGGGCATCCTGCGCCGCGAAGACCGTGGCGGTCGAGGCGGTGATGCTCGGCTGGTCCGGACGGTTCTGGCTGACCGCGAAGCCCGCGGCGACGACCAGGACGACCGCGGCGGCCGCGGACAGCACCCGCGCCGTCCACCGACGGCTGGGCGCGGCGTCGAGGGAGGTCACCTTCGGCGGCAGCTGCGGGAGCTGGTCGGCGGCGGCGAGCACCCGGGCCTTGAGAGCCGGCGGGGCGGCACGCGCCTCGCTGGCGCCCATCATGGCCGCGGCCTCCTGCAGCTCGCGGACCTCGTCGCGGCAGGCCTGGCACTCCTCCAGGTGGGTGTCGAATGCCTGGGCCTCCTCGGCGCTCAGCGCGTCGACGGCGTAGGCACCCGAGAGCGTGTGCAGATCGGTGCTCATCGTTGCCCCTCCAGGCAGTCTCGGAGACGGATCAGTCCGTCCCTCATTCTCGTCTTGATGGTGGGCAGCGGCTTGTCCAGGAGACTCGCCACCTCGCTGTAGGTGTAGCCGTTGAAGTAGGCCAGCCGCACCGACTCGAGCTGCAGGTCGGTGAGGGTCTCCATGCACTCCCGCACCGCGCCGTGCTCCTCGGCCGCGATCAGCGTGTCCGCCGGCTCGTCGTGGCTGACCTCGTCGGGCATCGACCTCACGTCCTGGCGCTTCTGCGACTCGTTGCGCCGTACGGCGTCCACGGCGCGCCGGTGGGCGATGGTCATCACCCAGGTCTTCGCCTTGCCCAGCCCGCTGTCGAACCGGGCCGCCTTGCGCCAGACCTCGAGGAAGACCTCCTGCGTCACGTCCTCGGCCCGGGCGGGATCGCGCACCACGCGGCGGGCGAGCCCGAACACGGCCGAGGACAGCTCGTCGTACAGGGCCTCGAAGGCACGGGAGTCGCCCAGTGCGACGCGACCCACCAGCGCCTCCACGTCGGCGCCGCCGTGAGCAGGCACCAGTCTCAGACCCGGCTCGGACATGCGTGCGCCTCCTTCGACATCCCCAGATCGACCGTCGTTCTGAGGGTGGTTCGCGGCCCCATGCCGTGCGGATGGGTCGAGATCCGAGATCGTGCCGCGAAATCCCCGCGCTGCTCCCACTCTGCAGGATTCCCGTCCCCCGCGGGGCGCGAAACGTCACGAAGCGCCCAGGGGGGCTCCGATTTCATGCCGGGCCGGTCCGCTGCTAATGTTTGCCTCGCTTCGCGCGCCATTAGCTCAATTGGCAGAGCAGCTGACTCTTAATCAGCGGGTTCGGGGTTCAAGTCCCTGATGGCGCACCAGCAGACGATCAGCCCCGGTCCTCGGACCGGGGCTCTTCGCTTGTCGTCGCAGGAAGCGGACCAGCGAGTCTCTAGAGTGGCACCCGTGAACGCGCTCGCGGTGACCCTCGCCCTGCTGAGCGCTGCGACGTTCGCGATCTCCTCCTCGGTGCAGCACCAGGCCGCCGAGAAGGCGCCCGCCTCGGCGGCCAGCGTGTTCGCGCTGCTCGGCTACCTGGTCCGCCGTCCGCCGTGGCTGGTCGGCCAGGTGCTCGCCACCTGCGCATTCGCGCTGCACGCGAGCGCGCTGCACGCCGGCCCGATCGCCGTGGTCCAGCCGATCGTGGTCAGCGGCATCGTCTGGGCGGTGCCCGCGCGGGCGGCGATCAGCCGCCGGCTGCCCTCGCTGAGCGAGCTGCGGGCCGTGCTGGTCACCGCCCTCGGTCTCGCGGTGTTCCTGGTCGCCTCCGACCCCACGGAGGGCGAGCCCGCGGGTCTCGGTGCGGGAACCGTCGCGCTCGCCGCTGTCGGCGTGGTGGTCGCGCTCGCCGCGAACGTGGCCGCCGGGCGGGTGGGCGACGACCCGCGTCGCAAGGCCTTCTTCCTCGGCTGCGTGGGCGGCGTGCTGTTCGGGCTGGTGGCCGGCTTCATGAAGCTCGCCCTCCAGGAGCTCAACGACGGCGGCGTGGACGCGATGCTGACCGCCTGGCCGACGTACGCGCTGCTGCTGGTCGGCGCCGGAGGCGTGCTCACCAACCAGCGGGCCTACCGCACCGCCGGTCTCTCGGCGTCGATGCCGGCGCTGAACATCGTCAACGGGCTCACCTCGCTGGTCTTCGGGTTCACGGTGTTCTCCGAGGTCCCGCGCCACTCGCCGCTGTTCCTGGTCATCGAGGTCGGGGCGCTGGCCTGCATGGCCGTCGGGCTGTGGATGCTGATGCGGTTCGAGGAGGCGCACCAGCGCGTCACCCAGCCGGAGCTCGCCCACGACTGAGCCGGGCCGGAACCCGGGAACCGGCCGGGTGGTTGGGTGGGGACATGAGCGACATGACCTACCGCCCTCTCGGCCCCAGCGGCCTGATGGTCTCCACCATCGGCCTCGGCACCAACGCCTTCGGCTCCCGCATCGACGAGCAGCAGTCCCGGACCGTCGTCGACGCCGCGATCGACGCCGGCGTGACGCTGTTCGACACCTCGGACACCTACGGCACCGGCGCGAGCGAGGAGGTGCTCGGCCGCGCCCTGGGCAGCCGCCGCGACGACGTGGTGCTGGCCACCAAGTTCGGCATGGACATGGGCGGCGCGAACGGGCCGGACTGGGGAGCGCGGGCGTCGCGGCGCTACGTGCGCCGGGCGGTCGAGGCCAGCCTGCGCCGGCTCGGCACCGACCACATCGACCTCTACCAGCTGCACCAGCCCGACCTGGTCACGCCCGTCGAGGAGACCCTCGAGGCGCTGACCGAGCTCGTCACCGAGGGCAAGGTGCGGTACGTCGGCTGCTCGAACTTCGCGGCCTGGGAGGTCGTCGACGCCCACTGGACGGCGACGACGGCCGGCCTGCGCCCGTTCGTGTCCGCGCAGAACGAGTACTCGCTCTACAACCGGGCCGCCGAGGAGGAGCTGCTGCCGGCCCTGTCGCACCTGGGGATGAGCCTGATCGCCTACTTCCCGCTGGCCTACGGCCTGCTCACCGGGAAGTACCGCCGCGGCGAGGACGCCCCCGCCGGCAGCCGCCTCGGCGCGGACAACCAGGCGCACCGGCTCGCGGGCGCCGACTGGGACCGCATCGAGGCGCTGCAGGCCTACGCCGACGAACGCGGCGTGGGCCTCCTCGACGTCGCCCTGGGCGGCCTCGCCGGCCAGCCGTCGGTGGGCAGCGTGATCGCCGGTGCCACCCGGCCCGAGCAGGTCGTGGCCAACGTCCGCGCCGGGCTGTGGGAGCCCACGGCCGAGGATCTGGTCGCCCTGGCCGAGGTCAATGCGGGCCGCGGAGCGGGCATGACGCACGCCTCGTTCACCCGCGGCTGAGCCGTCCCGCGCGGCCGGCGCTCGCCTAGACCAGCGGGGCCGACGCCCGTCCTGGTGTTTTGCGGCCACCACCCCGGGTAGACGACTGCACAACTCGGGGGCTGCAACAAGGATCGGTTCCCCCGGCCGGTCCCTCGCTCAGACAAGAGGCGGAGACCATGGTGGCCAGCCCGGTAGAGCTCGTCGACGTACGACCAGCACCCCTGGACGAGCTCGACTCCTTCGACATCGAGATCCCAGGAAGCCGGACCGCGGTCAGCGCCCGGCTCCTCCAGCGCGCGGCCCGCGAGAGCGACCCGGTGGAGCGCAAGCGGCTCCAGGACGAGGTGGTGGTGCTGCACATGGGCCTCGCCCGGGCGATCGCCAGCCGCTACCGCGGGCGCGGCATCGCCGACGAGGACCTCACCCAGGCCGCCTCGATGGCGCTGCTGAAGGCGGCCCGCAACTTCGACGCGGACCGTGGCGTGGAGTTCCTCTCCTACGCCGTGGTCACCATGAAGGGCGAGGTCAAGCGGCAGTTCCGCGACTTCGGCTGGATGGTCCGCCCGCCCCGCCCGATCCAGAAGCTGCAGGCCGACGTGAGCCGCGCCGACAGCGAGCTCACCCACCAGCTGGGCCGCTCCCCCAAGGTCGGCGAGGTCGCGGCGTACCTCGACGTGCCCGAGGACGACGTGGTCGAGGCGCTCTCCGCGGACGGCTGCTTCACCCCCACCTCGCTCGACAGCCCGGTCGGTGCCGACGGCAGCGCGGTGCTCGGCGAGCTGATCCCCGGGGAGGACTCCGGGCTGAGCGACGCCGAGGCGCGGGTGATGCTGGCCCCGGCCGTGCGCGCACTCCCCGAGCGTGAGCGGGAGGTGCTCTACCTACGGTTCTTCCGGCAGCAGACCCAGGCGCAGATCGCCGAGGAGATCGGGGTGACCCAGATGCAGGTCTCCCGGATCCTGGCCCGGGTGCTGGCCGAGCTGCGCGGACAGCTCGGCTGACGGTTGTTTGCTCGCTCGGGTGGGGGGTACCCGCAGGGTCGTCCGAACGAATGGGAGTCTCATCATGCCGTCCTGGGTCATCTGGGTCATCGTCGCCATCGTGGTGATCGCCGTGATCGCGGCCGTCGTCGCCGCGGCCAGCAAGAAGAAGCAGGAGCGCAACCGCACGCGGGCCGGTGAGCTGCGCGAGCAGGCCGCCGCCCAGGCCGCCGGCGTCCAGCAGCGGGAGGCGCACGCCAAGGAGACCGAGGCCCGCGCCGCCGAGGCCCGCGCCGAGGCCGACCGCAAGCAGGCCGAGGCCGAGCGCCTCCAGGCCGAGGCACGGGACCGCCAGCAGACCGCCGCGGGCTACCGCGACCAGCACGCCGAGAACCTGCGTCAGGCCGACGAGCTGGACCCCGACGTGGACACCCGCAGCGAGGACTACACCCGCCCCGAGGGCCTGACGGGCCACGAGACCGGCCACGAGTCCGCCACGCGGGAGACCGGCAGCCACGAGTCCGCCACGCGGGAGACCGGCACGCACACCGACGAGACCACCACGGTCACGCACCCCGACGGCAGCACCGAGGCGGTCAGCGCACCCGACGCGGGCACCGAGGGCACCACCGACGGCGGCAGCCACCGCGCCTGACCCGTCACCCGTACCGCACACAGGAAGGGCCCCGCCGGATCCGGCGGGGCCCTTCCTGCATGTCCGTCAGAGGTACAGGCCGGTCTGGCTGTCGCCGAGGCGCTCGGCGGCCACCGCGTGCAGGTCGCGCTCGCGCAGCAGCACGTAGGTCTCCGCGTTCACCTCGACCTCGGCCTTGTCCTCGGGGTCGAACAGCACCCGGTCGCCGACCTCGACCATCCGCACGTGCGGCCCGATCGCGGCCACCCTCGACCAGGCGAGGCGGCGACCGCCCATCGCAGCCGTCGCCGGGATGACGATGCCGCCGCTCGAGCGGCGCTCGCCGTCCTTGTCGACCGAGACCAGCACCCGGTCGTGCAGCATCCGGATCGGCGTCTTGTCGGTCACGCCTACCGGGTCACCTTGCGCATCACGACCACGAAGACGACGAAGCCGAGCGCGCCGCCGGCGACCTTGAGGATGTTGTCGGTGCGCGGGCTGCCCTGCGCGTCGACGAAGTGCGCCTTGAAGCCGTTGACCTCGCGCTTGAGGATCGTCTTGGGGCTGGCCCGGTAGGCGAGCTGGTCGATGGTGGCGGCAAGCCGCGCGCGGGTGGCCTCGATGTCGCTCTCGAGCGTGTCGGGCTTCGCGTCGGTGGTGGCCACGGTGTTCTCCTCGGGTCGCGCTGTGCCCACGTCGTCGCAGGCGTCGACCCGAACGTTACCCGGCCGTCGCTGTCCGAATCGTGCGGGGATCGAAGCCGAACGGGAGCTCCAGCCGGTGGGCCGACATCAGCGCGTCGTCGGTGAGCACGTCGTACGTCGCCCCGTCCGCGACGATCACGCCGTCGGAGAGCACCACGGACCGCGGGCAGAGCTCGAAGGCGTAGGGCAGGTCATGGGTGACCATCAGCACCGTCACGTCGAGCGAGGTGAGGATCTCGGCGAGCTCCCGGCGCGACGCGGGGTCGAGGTTGGACGAGGGCTCGTCCAGCACCAGGATCTCCGGCTCCATCGCGAGCACCGTGGCCACCGCGACCCGGCGGCGCTGGCCGAAGCTGAGGTGGTGCGGCGGACGGTCCACGAAGTCGGCCATCCCGACCCGGTCGAGGGCGTCGAGCACCCGCCGGTCCAGCGCTGCCCCCCGCAGCCCCAGGTTGGCCGGTCCGAACGCGACGTCGTCGCGCACGGTCGCCATGAACAGCTGGTCGTCGGGGTCCTGGAAGACCACGCCGACCCGGCGGCGCACCTCGGAGAGGTTGGCCTTGGTCACCGGCAGGCCGGACACCGAGACGGTGCCCGCGCCGGCGGCCAGGATGCCGTTGAGGTGCAGCACCAGGGTGGTCTTGCCGGCGCCGTTGGGGCCGAGCAGGGCGACCCGCTCCCCCCTGGTGGACGTGCAGGTCGACGCCGTACAGCGCCTGGTGCCCGTCGGGGTAGGCGTAGGCCAGCCCGGAGACGTCGAGGACGGGGGTGCTCACGCGCGGTCGCTCCTGGTGTCGGGCCTGGTGTCGGGCATCGTGCCGGTGTAGCCGCGCGCCAGCATCGCGAGGTGGACCCGCTCGCCGCGCTCGTAGGACCGGATGAACAGGGCGCCCGACGAGCGGGCCAGGACCGGCCAGTGCCAGACGTGGGAGGCCCGGAAGCCGCGGGACTCGCGCGCGACCTTCATCCGGCCCATCTCGTCGGTGACCACGTCGAGGTAGCGGATCATGAAGCCCATGATCTGCACCAGCAGGTTCGGCACCCGCAGCCGCTCCAGGCCCGCGAGCAGGTGCCGGGGCTCGGTGGTGGCGGCCAGCGTCAGGCTGGCCAGCACGCCGAGCGTGCCCTTCGCCAGCAGCGCGCCCGCCGCGGCGAGCCCGGGCTCGCTGACGGGGACCCCGAGGACCTCGACGCGCGGCCCGCTGGCGAGGAACGGCATCAGCACCGCGAACACCACGAACGGCACCTCGACGACCATCCGCCGCAGGAGGTAGGCCGGCGGGACGTGGCTGACCGCGACCACCGCGACCAGCACCAGCAGGAACCCGGCGTAGGCGGGCCACCAGCCCGGGGGGACCGCGACCACGAGCAGCATGAAGCCGAGCAGCGCGAGGACCTTGAGGTGCGCGGGTGCGCGGTGCACCGGCGAGTGGCCGTGGAAGTGCAGCTTGTGACCGTGCCCCGCGCCCACGTCAGGCCCCGCTGTGCTCGGCGTGCTGGCGGGGCCGCTCGTCGGCGGTGCCCCGGCGTCGTACGACGTAGGTCAGGCCGCCCGCGAGGGTGAGGACCACGACGCAGCCCAGCACGCCGGCGAGGCCCCGGGAGAGCCGCTGGTCGGCGACGCCCGCGGTGCCGTAGCCGGCCAGCGGGCTGCCGTCGGAGGCGTGCCTGGTCTGGGTGCCGGAGAAGCCCTTGTCCTCGGCGACCCGGTTCAGGCCGTCGGGGCTGCGGGAGGCGTAGAAGCTGACCACCCCGGCGAGGAGCAGCGCGACGAGCAGGCCGGTGACGACCAGGGCACGCGTGGAGACCTTGCTCATGCGGCGACCCCCCGGCCGTCGCGGACCTCGAGGGTGCGCCTGTCCAGCACCCGCCGGGCACCGTGCACCAGGTCGGGCCGGACCGCGACGATGCTGCCGACCGCCAGGCCGGTGATCACGGCCTCGCCCACGCCGATCAGCACGTGCCAGCCGACCATCGCGGTGGCCAGGGCGCCGAGCGGGATCGGGGCCTGGCCGCCCACGGCGTACAGGCCGACGAAGCAGAGCGCAGCGGCCGGGACCGAGACCAGGGCGCTGACGGCGGCGGCCGGCGCGACCATCGACAGCCGCTTGGGCAGCGCCGCCTGGAGCAGCCGGAAGACGAGGTAGCCGACCACCACGGTGACCAGGCCCATCAGGTCGATGTTGGTGCCCAGCGCGGTGATGCCGCCGTCGGCGAACAGCAGCGCCTGGACCAGGAAGACCACGCTCATGCAGAGCAGCCCGGTGAACGGTCCGACCAGGATCGCGGCCAGCGCCCCGCCGAGCAGGTGCCCGCTGGTGCCGGCGCCGACCGGGAAGTTCAGCATCTGGGTGGCGAACACGAAGGTGGCGACCAGGCCGGCCAGCGGCGCGGTCCTGTCGTCGAGCTCGTGCCGCGCGCCGCGCAGCGCCACTCCGACGGCGACGACCGCCACCGCGCCAGTCGCGACCGAGGTCGGTGCGTCGAGGAACCCGTCCGGGACGTGCATGCGGCACTCCTTGTACGTTGAGCCTCAGCCGGGTGCGAGCCCGGAACCGTCTTGATGCACAGGCTACGTTATTGCACACGATGTGCAACAAGGACTCTCCGTCCGGCCAGGAAGGGACCCACCCGTGAGCGACTCCCGCCTCTCCCCCGGTGACACCGCACCGGACTTCACGCTGACCTCGGACACCGGCGAGGAGGTGACGCTGTCCCACCTGCGCGGCCGCAAGGTGATCGTGTACTTCTACCCGGCCGCGATGACCCCCGGGTGCACCACCCAGGCCTGCGACTTCACCGACTCCCTCGACGCGCTCCAGGCGTCCGGCTACGAGGTGCTCGGCGTCTCCCCCCGACCAGCCGGCCAAGCTCGCGAAGTTCCGGGAGCGCGACTCGCTGACGATCACGCTGCTCTCCGACCCCGACAAGGAGACGCTGACGGCGTACGGCGCGTACGGCGAGAAGAAGCTCTACGGGAAGGTCGTCCAGGGCGTCATCCGCTCGACGGTCGTCGTCGACGAGACCGGGGTGGTCGAGCTGGCGCAGTACAACGTCAAGGCCACCGGCCACGTCGCCAAGCTGCGGCGCGACCTCGGCCTCGCCTCCTAGACTCTGGCCTGCGCGCCCGTAGCCCAATGGCAGAGGCAGTCGGTTTAGGTCCGGCCCAGTGTGAGTTCGAATCTCATCGGGCGCACCCCCACCCGTCCCGGGACCGGTCATGAGCTCGGTGGAGATCGTGCCGTTCGAGGAATGGCACGCCGCGGGCATCGCCCGGCTGAGCACCGCGGTGCAGTGGCCGTCGCTGGCCGACCCGGCGACCGTGCGGGCGGTCTGCACGGCCCCGGGCTCCGCGGCGTACGTCGCGCTCGTCGACGACGCGGTCGTCGGCTGGGCGCAGGCCCTCGGCGACGGGGTGCTGCAGTCGCACCTCAGCTTCGTCGCCGTGCACCCCGCCCACCGGCGCCGGGGCATCGCCCGGCTGCTCACGGTCGCGACGTTCCAGGCCACCCACACCGTGCGGATGGACCTGATCACCGACGGCGCGGAGGCGTTCTACGAGGCCTTCGAGCACCGGCGGATGCACGGGTTCCGGATCTACCCCGGGGCGTGAGTCACAGCCCGGTGAGCACGTCCGCGACGACGGGGGCGATCTCGCGCAGCGCCTTGCCGCGGTGGGAGATCGCGTCCTTCTCCTCGACCGACAGCTCGGCCGACGTGCGCTCGCCGCCGTCCGCGACGAACAGCACGTCGTAGCCGAACCCGCCGCTCCCCCGCAGCTCGCGGATGATCCGGCCGGGCATCTCGCCCAGCACGACGTGCTCGGCGGTGCCGCCCGCGCCCACCGGGTAGGCGAAGGCGACCGCGGCGGTGAAGTGCGCGGTCCGCCGCTCGTCGGGCACGTCGGCGAGCTGCTCGAGCAGCAGCCGGTTGTTCGCGCCGTCGTCCTTGGCGACCCCGGCCCACCGGGCCGACAGCACGCCCGGCATCCCGTTCAGCTCGTCGACGCACAGCCCGCTGTCGTCGGCCAGCGACGGCAGACCCGTGGCCGCGACCGCCGCGCGCGCCTTGAGCAGCGCGTTGCCGGCGAACGTGTTCTCGGTCTCCGCCGGCTCGTCGTACGGCGTCACGTCGTCGAGGCCGAGCACCTCCACGTCGGGGACGTACTCCACGAGGATGCGGCGCATCTCGACCAGCTTCTTGGGGTTGCGGGACGCGAGGAAGACCTGGGTCATCCCGCGAGTGCCTCGCGCTGCATCCGGGTGAGGTCGACGCAGCCCTTCTCGGCCAGGGTCAGCAGGCTGTCCAGCATCTTCCGGTCGAACGGGGCGCCCTCGGCGGTGCCCTGGACCTCGACGTAGGCGCCGTCGCCGGTCATCACCACGTTCATGTCGGTCTCGGCGCGGACGTCCTCCTCGTAGGGCAGGTCCAGGCGCGGCTCGCCGTCGATGATCCCGACGGAGATCGCGGCCACCGAGCCGGTGAGCGGCTCGCCCTTGAGCGCGCCGATGCCCTTGAGGTGCGCACACGCGTCGGCGAGCGCGACGTACGCGCCGGTGATCGCCGCCGTCCGGGTGCCGCCGTCGGCCTGCAGCACGTCGCAGTCCAGCACGATGGTGTTCTCGCCGAGGGCCTGGTAGTCGATCACCGCGCGCAGCGAGCGGCCGACCAGCCGGGAGATCTCGTGGGTGCGACCGCCGATGCGGCCCTTGACCGACTCGCGGTCGGAACGGGTGTTGGTGGAGGCCGGGAGCATGGCGTACTCCGCGGTCACCCAGCCCAGGCCGGAGCCCTTGCGCCAGCGCGGCACGCCCTCGTTGGCGCTCGCGGCGCACAGCACCCGGGTCCGCCCGAACTCGACCAGCACCGAGCCGGCCGCGTGGTCCAGCCAGTTGCGGGTGATGGTCACGGGGCGGAGCTCGTCGTTGGTTCGTCCGTCTGCTCGGGTCATGCGGGCGACCCTACCGACCACCACCGCCCGCCCCGTGGGCGCGGTAGTAGCGCCGCCAGACCAGGCTGTGCACCGGGATCCAGCGCGGGATCGAGCGCAGACCGGGGATCAGCGGCAGGAACATCAGCCCTGCGGTCAGCAGGAGCATCAGGCCCCACACCTGCGCGTCGGCGTTGTCGGAGGTGGAGAACGGCTTGACCTGGTACCAGAACGTGTAGAGCCACATCCAGGGCTGACCGGGGTAGTTGCCGGTCTCGTTCATCATCCCCCACTGGTCGCCGCCGAGCTGCTGGGCCCGGGCGGTGTCCTCGAGGTACGCGCCGTCGGAGAGCAGCAGCAGCGGACGGGTCTGGTCCGTGCCGTAGAAGGTGCCGGCGGAGGTCAGGCTGCCCTCCAGGCCGCCGGACCGGGCCAGGGCGAGGAAGCGGGTCGCCAGGAGCGGCACCGGGCCGAACCCGGCCGCCGGCGGCACCGCGCCGTTCCCCGCCGTGGCGAGCGCGTCCGCGTAGCGGGTGGCCCAGGCCTGCCGCTGGGCCGGGCCCGCGGCGGCCCACCGGGCCAGCGCCAGGCGCAGCGGGGCGTCGCCGGAGGCCATCGCGAGCGGCTGCAGCACCAGCGACGCGGAGTCCACCGGGATCCGCACGCCGCCGAGCTTCTGGGTCGGGATGCCGAGCAGCTTCTGTCCCTCTGCGGCGGAGTTGTACGGCGGACCGTAGGTGGCGCTGGCGCTGGTGCCGGCGAGCTCGGCGGTGGCCGTCGCGAGCACGTCGGCGGGAGCGGCCTGCGCCCACGACCGCATCGTGATCGCGGGCTCGTCCGGGGACGAGAAGGCCGCGGCCAGCCCGGTGGTGAGCAGGCTGACGGCGACGAGGGCGAGCACGAACTCCTTGACCAGGTCGTAGGGCCGGGTGGGGAAGTCGTGCGTGTCGGGGGTGCCCGCGGCCGACGTGGACGAGGTGCCGCGGCGCCGCACGCTGGTGGTGGCCACGTCACTCACCCGGCTCGACGTCGAAGGGCGGCACCACGCCGTGCCGGCGCACCAGCACGACGTGCCACAGGGTGACCACGCCGACCGCCACCGGGAGCAGCACCACGTGCCACAAGAGCATCTGGCCCGGGTTGAGCACGTTGAACCACGCTCCGATGCCCACGGCGTTCAGGCCGTCCTTGGCCTGGGTGCTGATCCACTGGGCGTCGAAGTTCGACTGGGTCAGGTAGCCGGTGAACGCGGTGCCGATCGAGGTGACGAACGCCAGCACGCCGACCACCCAGGTCAGCACCCGCTTGCCGCGCCAGGCCGCCATCCAGAACTTGCCCCACAGGTGGATGACCATGAACGCGAACATCAGCTCGACGCTCCACAGGTGCAGGGAGTTGACGAAGTGCCCCACTCCGGAGACGTGCCACCAGGCGACCCCGCCGGCGGCGAGGACCGCGCCGGAGGCCAGGACCACGACGAGGGCGGCGAGCGTCAGCACGCCGAACACGTAGATCCAGGACACCACGTAGGCAGGCTGGCGGTCCGGCAGCGCCTCCCCGGGCGGGACGAGCCCGCTGATCCGGGCGCGCAGCCGGGTGGTCCAGTTCGTCGGCTCGTGGCCGGCCGCGCCGACGGTCGTCGTGCGCAGCGCGGTCATGACCGGTCACCCGAGCCCGGGAACGGCAGCAGCAGCGCGAGCACGAACACCACGACCATCGCCGCGATGATCAGTAGGTTGGTGACGCTGACGTGGAAGACGCCCACGTGGACGTAGCTGCCCGAGGAGGCAGCCGAGAGGAGTTCCAGCGATGACATGACAACCACCGGTGAGAAGGGGACGCACGGGCTGCGTCCCCTTCATCGTGGGCTCGGGCGCAACACCCCCACAGGGGCTTAGGTCCCCTCAGCCCAGGTCGTACGTCGACCCGGTGACCGCGGCCTCGAGCGGGCCGTCGAAGGCCTCCCGGGCCTCGGCCAGCAGCACGGCCGGGTCGTGCCAGGGCGGCACGTGGGTGAGCACCAGCCGGCCGGCCCCGGCCTCGGCGGCGGTGGCGCCGGCCTGCTTGCCGGTGAGGTGCAGGTCGACGGGGTTGTCGCCGCCCTCCACGAACGCCGACTCGCAGAGCAGCAGGTCGGCGCGGCTGGCGAGGTCGACGAGCTCCTGGCAGGGGCCGGTGTCCCCGGAGTAGGCGACGACCCGCCCGTCCGCCTCGACGCGCAGCCCGTAGGCGGCGATCGGGTGCACGACGCGGGTGGGCCGGATCGTGAACGGGCCGAGCCGGATCGGCTGGTCGTCGTACTCGTGGAAGTCGAACTCGGCGGACATGCCGCTCGCCGGGTCGAGGCCGTAGGCGCGGGCGCACTGGGCGGCGACCCCGCGCGGGCCCCAGACCGGGATCGGGGGGCGGGCGCCGTCGGGGTGGTACTTCCACATGACGTAGAGACCGCTGATGTCGAAGTAGTGGTCGGGGTGCAGGTGGCTGAGCAGCACCGCGTCGATGCTCAGCGGGTCGACGTAGCGGTGCAGCGTGCCGAGGGCGCCGCTGCCGAGGTCGAGCAGCACCCGCCAGGTCCGGCCGTCCTGCTCGCCCTCGAGCAGGTAGCAGGAGGCGGCCGAGTCGGGGCCGGCGAAGGAGCCCGAGCAGCCGATGACGGTGAGCCTCACACGGCCGCCCAGGTCGTGGCCTGCGCGAGCTGGTGCACGGACTCCAGCTCGGGGCCGAGGAACCGCCGGCCGATCGCGGCGAACTCGGAGGGCTGACCGGTGGTCAGGAACCGGTGCTCGGGGGCCTGCAGGGCCGGGTCGCGCTCGAGGTCGTGCTGGACGAGCAGCCGGTAGACGTCCTTGGCGGTCTCCTCGGCGCTCGAGACGAGCGTCACCTGGTCGCCCATCACGTAGGACACGATGCCGGTGAGCAGCGGGTAGTGGGTGCAGCCGAGGATCAGGGTGTCGATGCCGACCGAGGTCAGCGGGTCGAGGTACTCGTGCGCGGCGTCCATCAGCTCGGGGCCGCTGGTCACGCCGGCCTCGACGAACTCGACGAAGCGCGGGCACGCCCGGGTGTGCAGCGTGACGTGCGGGGCGGCGGTGAACGCGTCGTCGTAGGCCATCGAGTCGGCGGTCGCGCGGGTGCAGATCACCCCGATCCGGCCGGTGCGGGACGCGGCCACCGCGCGACGGGTCGCGGGGTGGATCACCTCGACCACCGGCACCGGGTAGCGCTCGCGGGCGTCGCGCAGGACCGCGGCGCTGGCGGAGTTGCAGGCGATGACCAGGGCCTTGACGCCCTGGGCCACGAGGTGGTCGAGGCACTCGAGGGCGTACTCCCGCACCTCGCCGATCGGCAGCGGGCCGTAGGGCTGGCGGGCGGTGTCGCCGAGGTAGAGCACCGGCTCGTGCGGCAGCTGGTCCAGCACGGCACGGGCCACGGTGAGTCCACCGAAGCCTGAGTCGAAGATGCCGATCGGAGCGTCTGCCACGGGCCCTACGGTAGTGCCACCCGCCCCCTGCTCCCCGCTCACGCGACGGACGTCACGGTGCGACGGTGGTCACCCGCGGCCGGCTGGCGCTCAGGCCTCGGCGGGGCGCTCGTTGTAGACGCCGGCGAACGGCTGCCCGGACAGCTTCTGGATCTCGTTCATGATCACGTCGGTGACCTCGCGCCGGGCCCGGCCGGCGGGCACCCCGTCGTAGGTGTCCCGGAACTGCAGCGGCTCGCCGAACCGGACGGTGACGTCGGCCCGGCGCGGGAACGTGGTGCCGACCGGCTGGATCTTCTCGGTGCCGGTCAGGCCCACGGGTACGACGGGCGCGCCGGAGGTCAGCGCCAGGTGCGCCACCCCGGTCCGGCCGCGGTAGAGCCGCCCGTCGCGCGAGCGGGTGCCCTCGGGGTAGATGCCGAAGGCCTCGCCGCGGCCCAGCACCTCCAGCGCGATGTCCAGGGAGGCCAGCGCGGCCTTGGTGTCGTCGCGGTCCACGGGCACCATGCCGATGCCCTCGAACCAGCCGCGGACGAGTGCGCCCTTGATGCCGGTGCCGGTGAAGTAGTCCTCCTTCGCGAGGAAGACGACCTTGCGGGGCACGAAGAACGGGATGACCATGCTGTCCGCGAACGAGAGGTGGTTGCTGGCCACGATCACCGGGCCGGAGCTCGGGATGTTCTCCAGGCCCTCGATCCGGGGTCGCCAGTAGAGCTTCGCCACGGGCGGCAGCACGGCGTGCACGACCTCATACAACATCTTTCGCACCCTCCAGCGTTCCGAGAGGCCAAGAGTGCCAGGTACGCCGCCGGTCCGCCCACGTGACCGCCGTACGGACGGGTCAGGCGTCGAACGGGAGCTTCGGCTGCGGCGGCCCGAGCGAGGGGTCCACGCCGTCGAACAGGCTGCTGACCGACTCGCCCGCGTGCACCCGGGAGATCGCCTCGGCGAACAGCTCGGCCACCGAGCGCACCTTCAGCTCGGGCCAGTCCGCGGGCGCCGGGACGGTGTCGGTGGTGACCACCTCCCGGATCATCGGGTGGTCCCGGAGCCGCTCGACGGCCTTGCCGACGAACAGCCCGTGGGTGCAGGCGACCGAGGCGCCGGTGCAGCCGAGCTCCTCGAGCTTGTCGAGGAGCTCCACGATCGAGCCGCCGGTGGCGATCTCGTCGTCGAGGACGATCGCGTGCTTGCCCTCCACGTCGCCGACGATCGCGTCGATGACCACCCGGTCGTCGGCCAGCCGCTGCTTGCTGCCGGCCGCGACGGGCAGCCCGAGGAGCCGGGAGAAGTGCGTGGCGGTCTTGGCGTTGCCGAGGTCGGGCGAGACCACGACCGCATTGGTCAGGTCCTGGTCGCGGTAGTGCTCGGCGAGCACGCCCAGCGCGGTCAGGTGGTCGACCGGGACCGAGAAGAAGCCGTGCACCTGCGGGGCGTGCAGGGTCATCGTCAGCACCCGGCTCACCCCGGCGGTGGTCAGCAGGTCGGCGACGAGGCGGCCGCCGAGCGAGATCCGGGAGGCGTCCTTCTTGTCCGAGCGGGCGTAGGCGTAGTGCGGGATCACCGCGGTGATCTGCGCCGCCGAGGCGCCCTTGGCCGCGTCCACCATCAGCAGCAGCTCCATCAGGTGCTCCTGCGTCGGCGGCACCAGCGGCTGGACGATGTAGACGTCGCGCTGGCGGCAGTTGGCCTGCAGCTGCGCCTGGAGGCAGTCGTTGCTGAACCGGCTGATGTCCACCGAGGACAGCCCCACCCCGAGGTTGTCGCAGATGGCGGTGGCCAGCGGACGGTGGGCGCTTCCGGAGAAGACGACGATCTCACGCACGCGGCGCTCCCGGGTGTGGGCGTGGAGGGGGCGCGCTCACGATAACCCGGCCGGAGGGTGCCGGTGCACGGCGCCCACGTTGGTCGAGGTGCCCGAGCCCCCGGGGGCGAGGGCCTCGAGGCCACTCAGGGCCCCTCGGGGTGGGTCTCGAGGCTCACTTCGTTCGCACCTCGACCAGCGTGAGGGGAACCAGCGCGAGGGGCGTCAGGCCCAGAGCTGGCCCTCGAGGCGGTCCTCGGCCTCGTCGATGGTGCCCTCGTAGGCGCCGGTGGAGAGGTACTTCCAGCCGCCGTCGCAGACCACGAAGACGATGTCGGCGCGCTCGCCGGCCTGGACGGACCTGGCGGCCTGGGCCAGCGCGGCGTGCAGGATCGCGCCGGTCGAGATGCCGGCGAAGATGCCCTCGGCCTCGAGCAGCTCGCGGACCCGTCGTACGGCGTCGCGGGGACCGACCGAGAAGCGTGCGTCGATCAGCGAGGCGTCGTACAGCTCGGGGACGAAGCCCTCGTCGAGGTTGCGCAGGCCGTAGACGAGCTCGCCGTAGCGCGGCTCCGCGGCGACGATCCGCACCTCCGGCTTGTGCTCCCGGAAGAACCGGCCGACGCCCATCAGCGTGCCGGTGGTGCCGAGACCGGCGACGAAGTGCGTCACCTCGGGCAGGTCCGCGACGATCTCCGGGCCGGTGCCCTCGTAGTGCGCGAGCGCGTTGGCGGGGTTGCCGTACTGGTAGAGCATCACCCAGTCGGGGTGGTCCTCGGCGACCTGCTTGGCCACCCGGACCGCCTCGTTGGAGCCGCCGGCGGCCGGTGAGGACACGATCTCGGCGCCCCACATGCGCAGCAGCTGGCGGCGCTCCTCGGAGGTGTTCTCGGGCATCACACAGACCAGCCGGTAGCCCTTGAGCTTGGCGGCCATCGCCAGCGAGATGCCGGTGTTGCCAGAGGTCGGCTCCAGGATCGTGCAGCCGGGACGCAGCGTGCCGTCCTTCTCCGCGACCTCGACCATCTTCAGCGCGGCGCGGTCCTTGATGGACCCGGTGGGGTTCTGGTCCTCCAGCTTGGCCCAGAGCCGCACGTCCGGCGACGGCGATAGCCGGGGCAGGCCGACCAGCGGCGTGCCCCCGACCGAGTCGAGCGTCGAGTCGAAGCGCACCGTCAGCGCGCTCCGCCGGCGACCGCAGGCAGCACGACGACCTGGTCGCCGTCGCTCACGCTCGTGCCGAGACCACCGGTGAACCGGACGTCCTCGTCGTTGACGTAGACGTTCACGAAACGACGCAGGTCCGCACCCTCGATGAGGCGCTCCTTGATGCCGGGGTGGTTGTCCTCGAGGTGGTCGATGACCTCCGAGAGCGTCGTGCCCTCTCCGGGGACGGCCTTCTCGCCGCCGGTGTACGTGCGCAGGATGGTGGGGATGCGGACCTCGACTGACATCAGTCCTGGCTCCTCAGCTGTTCGATGGTGGCGACGACGGAGACCTCTTCCTCGGTCACCTGGCCGTCGACGATTCTGTATGACCTGAACTCCACTGGCCCGTCACTATTCCCGTGCTCGCGTGTGCTGACCAACACGTAGTGCGCGTTCGGCTCCATGGCGAGGCCCGTGTCGGTGCGCGACGGGTAGGCCTCGGTGGCCGTGTGGGAGTGGTAGACGACCACCGGCTCCTCGTCGCGGGCGTCCATGTCCCGGTAGAGCTTGAGCAGGTCGGTCGGGTCGAACTCGTAGAACGTCGGCGAGCTCGCCGCGTTGACCATCGGGACGAACCGCTCGGGACGGTCGGAGCCCTCCGGGCCCGCGACCACGCCGCACGCCTCGTCGGGGTGGTCCCGCTTGGCGTGCGCGACGATCGCGTCGTAGGTCTTCTGCTCGATCCTCAGCACGTCCGCCAGCGTAGGAGAGCCCCGGTCGCCGGCCCGTCGTACCCCGGGCGGGTCCGGATCCTGAGACTCGCGCCGCGACGCTGATTGAAGTATTCTTCAAGTCATCAACTCGTCAAGGAGTCCCATGCCGCTCCCGCTCTACCAGGCCAAGGCCGACTTCTTCCGGACCCTCGGGCACCCCGCCCGGATCCGGGTGCTGGAGCTGCTCGCCGAGGAGGACCTGCCCGTCCACCGGCTCCGGGCCGTGATCGACATCGAGGCCAGCAACCTCTCCCAGCAGCTCTCGGTGCTGCGCCAGGCGGGGCTCGTCCTCCAGCGGCGCGAGGGCGGCGAGGTCATCTACTCCCTCGCCCTGCCCGAGGTCCGCGACCTGCTGCTCGCGGCGCGGCACATCCTCACCACCCGGCACGCCGAGTCCGGCGCGCTGGTCGACGAGATCACCCGCACGCCGTGACGCCGAACCGGGTCGCCGCCCGGGCGCGGGCGCTGTCCCCGACGCGGGACGACCTCGGGGCGATGCTGCACAGCCCGCGCCGGGACCTGGTGGCCGGGCTCACCGTCGGCGTCGTCGCGCTCCCGCTGGCGCTCGGCTTCGGCATCTCCTCCGGGCTCGGCGCGGGCGCCGGCCTGGTGACCGCGGTCGTCGCCGGCATAGCCGCCGCGCTGCTCGGCGGCAGCAGCCTCCAGGTCACCGGTCCCACCGGGGCGATGACCGTGGTGCTGATCCCGATCGTGGCGTCCTTCGGCGCGCCCGGCGTGCTCGTGGTCGGCCTGCTGGCCGGCCTCGTCCTGCTGGCCATGGCCGTCGCCGGTCTCGGGACCTACGTGCGCTTCATCCCGCTGCCCGTGGTCGAGGGCTTCACCCTCGGCATCGCGCTGATCATCGCGCTCCAGCAGGTGCCCCTGGCGCTGGGCACCACCGGCTCCGGCGACCACGTCTACGCCACCGCGACGTCCTCGGCGCTCGCCTGGTTGCGCGACCCGCACGGGCTCGCGCCGCTGATGACGCTCGCCGTGGTGGCCGTGATGCTGCTGGGCAGCCGGTTCCGCCCGGGCCTGCCCGCCTCGCTGCTCGCGGTCGTCCTGGCCACCGGTGCCGCCGAGCTCTTCCACCTCGACGTCGCACGGATCGGCGCCCTGCCCTCGGGCTTCCCGGCCCCACGGCTGCCGGCCGTGCCCTGGGCGCAGCTGCCGGACCTGCTGCTCCCGGCGCTGGCGGTCGCGGTGCTCGCCGCGCTCGAGAGCCTCCTGTCGGCCAGCGTCGCCGACGCGATGAGCGTGTCGGAGCGTCACGACCCCGACCGGGAGCTGTTCGGCCAGGGCGTGGCCAACCTGGTCAGCCCGCTGTTCGGCGGCCTGCCCGCCACCGCGGCCATCGCCCGGACCGCCGTCAACGTGCGCAGCGGCGCGACCTCCCGGCTCGCGTCGGTGGTGCACGCGGTGTTCCTGCTGCTCGTCGTGCTCCTGCTCGCACCGCTCGTCGGTCGCATCCCGCTCGCGGCGCTGGCCGGCGTGCTGGTCGCCACCGCGCTGCGGATGGTCGAGGTCGGCTCGGTGCGGACCCTCCTGCACGCGGGCCGCGGTGACGCCGTCGTGCTCCTGGGTACGGCGGCCGCGACGGTCGCCCTGGACCTCGTGACCGCCGTCGTCCTCGGGGTCGTCGCCGCCGGTGCCGTCGCGCTGCGCCGGATGGCCCGGTCCGCGGTGCTCGAGCAGGTCCCGCTCTCCGGGGAGGACGCCCCGGCCGCCCACGAGGTCGAGGAGCACGCGCTGCTCGACGAGCACATCGTGGCCTACCGGCTCGACGGTCCGCTGTTCTTCGCCGCGGCGCACCGCGCCCTGCTCGAGCTGAGCACCTTGAGCGACGTACGCGTGGTCGTGCTGCGGATGTCCCACGTCGCCGCCGTCGACGTGACCGGGGCATCCGTGCTGCGGGACACGATCACCCGGCTCGAGCAGCGCGGCGTCACCGTCGTGCTCTCCGGCGTCCGCGACCAGCACGCCGGGGTGCTCGGCGCCCTGGGGGTGTTCGCGAGCCTGGCCCACGAGGGGCACCTGTTCGCCTCGACCCCCGACGCGATCCGGCACGCGCGGCTGCACGTGGCGCGGGTGCCGCACCCGGCGGAGGTCAGCGGGTGAGCGCGTCGACCAGGGTCTCCTGGAGGTAGCCCACCCACTGGTAGATGTCGTAGACGTGCGTCCGCGGGTCCTCGTCGGGCAGCGCCATCCAGTAGTCCTCGTCGTCCTCCTCGACCCCGAGCCGGGTGGCCAGGGCGAGCCGGATGTCGGTGAACGACTTCATCCAGGTCACCGACTGCTCCCGGTCCAGCTCCACGTCGACGACCAGGCCGTCCTCACCGAGCTCGGTGGGCAGCCCGGCCTCCTCGAGGCAGTCGATGACCTGCACCGCCGCCCGCGCCTTGTGGTCGCGCAGCGCGCCCTCGGTGAAGCGCCGGAACTCGCCGGCCGCCTCCTCGTCGTCGGGGTAGGCGGTGGGGAACAGCCGGGCGAGGACCGGGTCCTCCGGCTCGGTGGTGGGGCCGGAGAAGTCCAGCAGCTGCTCGAGCGGGTCGTCGCTCGCGCTCGGGGCGGCCACCTCGTTGCGCAGCAGCTCGACCAGCTGGGAGGCCAGCGACCGGATCAGGTCGGCCTCGAAGCCGGTGAACGTCGCCACCGCGCCCCCGCCCCGGCGCCGCTCGAAGCCCTCGCTCATGAGTCCTGCTTCTCCATCGTGGCCCAGAGGCCGTACTCGTGCATGGCCTGGACGTCGCGCTCCATCTCCTCGCGGGACCCGCTCGACACGACCGACTTGCCGTCGTTGTGCACCTCGAGCATCAGCTTCTCGGCCTTCTTGCGGCTGTAGCCGAAGTAGGTCTGGAAGACGTAGGAGACGTAGTTCATCAGGTTGACCGGGTCGTTCCACACGATCGTCACCCACGGGGTCCCGAGGGAGGTGAGGTCCTCGGTCTCCGGCTGGTCGAGCTCGACGGGAGAGGGGGCGGACACGACGTTCATCCTAGGGTGTGGGGGTGACGACACAGTCGACCGCGTTGCTGACCGACCACTACGAGCTCACGATGCTGCAGGCGGCGCTGGCCTCGGGGACCGCGCACCGGCGGGCGGTGTTCGAGCTGTTCCCGCGCCGGCTCCCCGAAGGGCGGCGGTACGGCGTCGTGGCCGGCGTCGGACGTGCCCTCGACGCGATCGAGCGGTTCACCTTCGACCCCGAGGTGGTCGACGTGCTCCGGGAGCACGGCGTGGTCGACGAGCCGACCCTGGAGTGGCTGGCCGGCTACCGGTTCGACGGCGACGTCTGGGGCTACGCGGAGGGCGAGACCTACTTCCCCTACTCCCCGCTGATGGTGGTCGAGTCGACGTTCGCCGAGGCGGTGCTGCTCGAGACGCTGCTGCTCTCGATCCTCAACCACGATTCGGCGATCGCGTCCGCGGCCTCCCGGATGACCTGGGCCGCCGGGGACCGGCCGTGCATCGAGATGGGGTCGCGGCGCACGCACGAGGAGGCCGCGGTGGCGGCCGCCCGCGCGGCGTACATCGCGGGCTTCGTGACCACCTCCAACCTCGCGGCCCGGCAGCGGTACGACGTCCCGACGGCCGGCACCAGCGCGCACAGCTTCACGCTCCTGCACGACACCGAGAAGGACGCCTTCACCGCCCAGGTCACCTCCCTCGGTCACGGCACGACGCTGCTCGTCGACACCTACGACGTCGCCGAGGCGGTGCGTCTCGGGGTCGAGGTGGCCGGTCCCGGGCTGGGCGCGGTGCGGCTCGACAGCGGCGACCTCGGGGTGCTCGCCCAGCAGGTCCGCGACCAGCTCGACGCGCTCGGCGCGCACGACACCCGGATCGTGGTCACCTCCGACCTCGACGAGCACGCCATCGCCGCCCTCGCCGCGGCGCCGGTCGACGGCTACGGCGTGGGCACCTCGCTGGTCACCGGCAGCGGCCACCCGACCTGCGGCTTCGTCTACAAGCTGGTCTCCCGCGAGGGGCCGGACGGCGAGATGGTCAGCGTCGCGAAGCGGAGCAAGGACAAGATCTCCATCGGCGGCCGGAAGTACGCCCTGCGCCGACGCAACGCGCGGGGGGTCGCGGAGGCCGAGGTGGTCGGCATCGGGGAGGCGCCGGTCGACGACGGCGACGACCGGGCCCTGATGGTGCGGCTCGTCGAGAAGGGCACGGTGGTCGGCCGGGAGAGCCTGGAGACGATCCGCGCGCGGCACGCCGCCTCCCGCGCGGAGCTGCCGATGAAGGCCCGCCAGCTCTCCCGCGGCGAGCCGGTGATCCCGACCCTGCACGTCGACGGGCACGTGGACGGGCCCACCGACGGGCAGGTCTCCTGAGATGGCCCTGGTCCGCTGCGACTTCTTCTCCGAGGTGCTCGAGGTGGGCACGTCGATGACGGTGCTGCTGCCGCAGGCCGGCGAGGAGCAGATCGGGATCTCGACCGGCTCGGCCCGGGCGGACCGCGGCTTCCCGGTGCTCTACCTCCTGCACGGGCTCTCCGACGACAGCTCGGCCTGGCTGCGCTACACCAGCATCGAGCGGTACGCCGCGCCGCTCGGCGTCGCCGTCGTGATGCCCGAGGTGCAGCGGTCGTTCTACGCCGACGAGGTGCACGGCGGGCGGTACTGGACGTTCCTGTCCGAGGAGCTGCCCCAGGTGGTCGGCTCGTTCTTCCGGGTCTCCGAGCGCCGCGAGGACACCTTCGTCGCCGGCCTGTCGATGGGCGGCTACGGCGCGCTGAAGTGGGCGCTGCACCAGCCCGAGCGGTTCGCCGCCGCGGCCAGCCTGTCCGGCGCACTCGACCTCGAGGCGATCTGCCGGGACCCCGCCCGGCGGCAGCTCGTCGAGCGGGTGTTCGACGGCGAGGTCGGGCCGGACGACGACCTGTTCACGCTGCTCGGCGAGGCGGAGATCGAGTCGCTGCCGTCGCTCTACGTCGGCTGCGGCACCGAGGACCACCTGTTCGCCGGGAACGAGCGGTTCGTCGACGAGGCGACGCTCGCCGGGGTCGACGTGCACGTGGACTTCCGGCCGGGCGAGCACGAGTGGGGCCTGTGGGACGCGACCATCCGCGATGTGCTCGCGTGGCTCCCGCTGGGTGACTAGGGTCACGAACATGGCACGCGCACTGATCGTCGTCGACGTCCAGAACGACTTCTGCGAGGGCGGCAGCCTGGCCGTCGACGGGGGTGCCGAGGTCGCGTTCCGGATCGGCGAGCTGCTGCACCACTGGTCGCACAAGGACCGCAAGGCTCCGGACTACCAGGTCGTGGTGGCCACCCGCGACCACCACGTCGACCCCGGCGAGCACTTCAGCGACGAGCCGGACTTCGACCGGTCCTGGCCGGCGCACTGCGTGGTCGGCACCGACGGGGAGGCCTTCCACCCCAACCTCGACCCGCAGCCGTTCGACGCGGTGTTCCTCAAGGGCGACCACGCCGCGGCGTACTCCGGCTTCGAGGGGCGCACGACGGACGGCTCGACGCTCACCGACTGGCTGCGCCGTCACGACGTCAGCGACGTGGACGTGTGCGGCCTGGCCACCGACTACTGCGTGCGCGCCACCGCCCTGGACGCGGTCCGCGCGGGCTTCACCACCCGGCTCCTGGAGTCGCTGTGCGCCGGCGTCGCGCCGGGCTCGACGGCGTCGGCCCTGTCCGAGATGCGCGACGCGGGCGTGACCGTCGCATGAGGCAGGTCCCGCCGCTGAGCCGGATGTTCACCGAGCTCGCCGCCGGCCGCCGCGACCACCCCGCACTGGTCGGCGCGACCCGGACGGTCACCTACGGCCAGCTCGACGAGCGCGGCAACCGGGTCGCGAACGCCCTGCTGGGCCTCGGTGTCGGCGAGAACGAGCGGATCGCCTACCTCGACCTCAACCATCCCGAGTTCTTCGAGGTGATGCTCGGTGCGGCCCGGATCGGCGCGGCCATCGCGCCGCTGAACTACCGGCTGACGCCGACCGAGATGGGCCGGATCGTGCACGACGCCCGTTCCACGGTGCTGGTCGTCGGCCCGGCGTTCGAGGCCGCGCTGCCCGCGATCCGGGCCGAGGCGCCGGGGCTGACGCGCGTCGTGCGGACCGGCGCGGACTTCGAGCAGTGGGTCGCCGCCGCGAGCGACGTGGACCCCGGCCGCGAGGCGTCGTACGACGACGTGGTGCTGCAGCTCTACACCTCGGGCACCACCGGGCTGCCCAAGGGCGTGCAGCTGACCAACGGCAACTGCTCGGGGCTGATGGACGTCGCGGACGCCTGGGACGTCGACGAGACGTCGGTGTCGCTGGTCGCGATGCCGCTGTTCCACATCGGCGGGTCCGGCTGGGCGAACGTCGCGCTGGCCCGCGGCGGCACCGACGTCCTGGTGCCGGTGATCGACCCCGCGGCGCTGATCGACACCATCGAGAAGGCCGGCATCACCAACGCGTTCCTGGTCCCGGCCGTGCTGCAGATGATGTGCGCGGTATCCGGTGCCGAGGACCGCGACTACTCCAGCCTGCGGTCGATCGCGTACGGCGCGTCGCCGATCACCACCGCGGCTCTGAGGCGCTCGCTCGAGGTGTTCGGGGCCCCGCTGTTCCAGGTCTACGGGCTGACCGAGACGACCGGCGCGATCACCGAACTGTCCTCGACCGACCACGACCCGGGCGGCCCGCGTCAGCACCTGCTCCGCTCCGCTGGCCGGCCCTACCCGTGGGTGGAGATGAAGGCCGTCGACCCGGTCACCGGCCTCGACTGCGGCCCGGGCGAGGTCGGCGAGATCTGGACCCGCTCGCGGCAGAACTCCCCCGGCTACTGGGACAAGCCCGCCGAGACGGCCGCCGCGTTCGACGCCGACGGCTGGCTGCACACCGGCGACGCGGGCTACCTCGACGACGAGGGCTTCGTGTTCCTCACCGACCGGATCAAGGACATGATCGTGTCCGGCGCCGAGAACGTGTACCCGATCGAGGTCGAGTCGGCGCTCTCCGAGCACCCCGACGTGGCCGACGTGGCGGTGATCGGGGTCCCCGACCCGCGCTGGGGCGAGACCGTGAAGGCGGTCGTCGTCCGCCGTCCGGGGTCGACGCTCACCGCCGAGGAGCTGATCGCCTGGGCACGGGACCGGATCGCCGGCTTCAAGCGGCCGCGCTCGGTGGACTTCGTCGAGGAGCTGCCCCGCAACCCGTCGGGCAAGCTGCTCAAGCGGGTGCTGCGCGAGCCCTACTGGGCCGACGAGGGCCGCCGCATCGGCTGACCCGTCACTCCCGCAGCCCCTCCCGCGGCGTGTCGTCGCAGAGCTGACGGGTCACTCGCCGCGGAACACCGGCCGCCGCTTCTGCCCGAACGCCCGCATGCCTTCGGCCACGTCGGCGGTGCGCAGCAGCACCGTCTGCCCGGTCCGCTCCCGCTCGAGCGCGTCGTTCAGGTGCCCGAGCGTCGCGGCGTTGACCGCCTTCTTGGTGGCCGCGTAGGACAGCGGCGGACCCGCGGCGAGCCGGGCGACCACCTGCTCCACGGTGTCCTCGAAGGTGTCGTCCGCGGCGAGGTGGCTGACCAGCCCGGCGTCGTACGCGTCGCGGGCCGGCAGGGCCTCGCCGAGCAGCGCCATCCGCATCGCGCGGGCCCGGCCGACCGAGGCCGCGACGGTGGCGGTCGCTCCCCCGTCGGGCATCAGGCCGATCCGCGCGAACGCCAGCAGGAACGAGGCGGACTCCCGGGCCACCACGAGGTCGCAGGCGAGGGCCATCGAGCAGCCCACGCCCGGCGGCGACCCCGTTGACCGCGGCCACGCAGGGCTTGCCGAGACCCACGATCGCGCGGACGATCCGGTTCGCCCGGTCCAGGCTGGTGACGTCGAAGTTCTCGTGGGCGTCGGCCCCGGACAGGTCGGCGCCGGAGCAGAAGGCCGTGCCGGCACCGGCCAGCAGGACCACGCGTACGTCGTCCCGGGCCGCCGCGCCCTCCACCGCCTCGGCGAGGCCGTCGCTCATCGCGGCGGTCATCGCGTTGAGCCGGTCCGGCCGGTCGAGGGTGAGTCGGAGCACCCCGTCGACGTACCGGATGTCGAGGCCCTGCCCAGCGTCCATGCGGCCGACCCTAGTGGAGTGCTATCGGCATCCGCGGGTCGAACCTGAAGGGCTTTTCTCGGATTCATCAATCTTGTGGATGCCGTCGCCGAACCGGATGGCCCACAGTCCCCCAAGCCGCCGGCACCCTGCTGCTGCTGGCCGTGGTGGTGCTCGCAGGCTTCTGGCACGCCGGCTGGCGTGCCTACGTCATCCACACCGGCTCGATGACCCCGGTCCTCGTGCCCGGTGACCTGGTCCTGCACCGTCCCGCCCGGCAGGGGTACGCCGTCGGCGACGTGGTCACCTTCCGGATCGGGCCCGACGACCGCGTCACGCACCGCGTCACGCACGTCGGCGACCTGGGCATCCGCACCAAGGGCGACGCGAACCGGACCGCCGACGCCTGGGAGATCCCGGCGCGACACGTCGACGGCGTGGTCGCGAGGCACGCCCCGCACCTGGGCTACCTCGTCTTCCTCCTGCAGCAGCCCGCCGGCGTCGGCGGCGTGATGACGTGCGGCGTCTCCCTGCTGCTGCTGTGGGGGCTGTTCTTCCCCTCGGCACCTGCCGGCCCCGCGTCGGCCGGCCCCGTCGTCGGGCGGTCCGCGGGCCGCCGTACGGGGGCGGACGCGGCGCTCGCCTGACACCGGAGCGGTGCCGTGCGAGGCATCTCCCCAACAAGTGTTTGACAGTCGGCGGGGCTTGCTGGTTCCCTCTCCCCAACAAGCCTGTGACAGTACGACGGGGGAGCCCATGTCCGACGACGGCGACGCCGTCTCGTCCCTGCGCGCGGTCGCGCACCCGCTCCGGCTGCGGATCCTCTCGCTGCTCACCGGCACCGAGCTGAGCGCCGCCGAGGTGGCCCGCGAGCTCGGCGTCACGCACGCCAACGCGTCCTACCACCTGCGGGTGCTCGCCGACGCGGGCGAGGTGGTGGTGGCCGGCGAGGAGAAGATCCGTGGTGGCGTCGCGAAGCGCTACCGGCACCCGTGGGAGCAGCAGCGCACGACGGGCTCGTCGGCGAGCAGCTCGGAGCGGGAGCGGGAGACCTACGTCCGGGCGATGGCCGAGGAGCTCGTGCGCCGCTCGCGGCACCGCAGCCCGCGCAGCCGGATGCAGATGACCGACGCCGAGCTCTGGGTCACCCCCGAGGTCTGGAAGCGGGTCAGCGCGCTGGTCGAGGAGGCGTCCACGCTCGTGCACGCCGAGGCGCAGCCGCCTCGCACGCCGGGCACGGTGCACGTCAACCTGACCGCGGCCACGTTCGAGATCACCGAGCCGACCCGATGACCTGGAAGGACGCGGTCGCCCCGCTGCGGGAGCGCAACTTCGCGTGGTACTTCGCCTCCCGGTTCAGCAACACCCTGGGCTCGATGATGGCCGGCATCGCCCTGACCTTCGCGGTGCTGGACCTGACCGGCTCGGCCAGCGCGCTGGGCCAGGTACTGGCCGCCCGCACCGTGCCGATGGTGCTGTTCCTGCTGTTCGGCGGCGTGATCGCCGACCGGTTCCCCCGCGCCCTGGTGCTGCAGCTGTCGAACCTGCTCTCGGCGGCGACCCAGGGCCTGGTCGCCTACCTGGTGATCTCCGGCCAGGCCGAGCTGTGGATGATCGTCACGCTCGAGGTGGTCAACGGCACCGTGTCGGCGATGAGCTTCCCGGCGATGGCGAGCACGGTGCCGCAGCTCGTCCCTCGGCCCCAGCTCCAGTCGGCGAACGCCCTGCTCTCGCTGGTGCGCGGCGGCCTCACCGTGATCGGCCCGACGCTCGGCGCGCTGCTCGTCGTCACGATCGGGTCGGGGTGGGCGCTCGCGATCGACGCGCTGACCTGGCTGGTGGCCGCGATCCTGCTGACGCCGATGCGGCTGCCCGCCCGGCCGGCCCGGACCTCGCAGACCGGCACGGTCCGCGAGCTCCGGGAGGGCTGGTCGTTCTTCGTCTCGACCACCTGGCTGTGGGTCGTGGTGCTCGCGTTCGGGGTCCTCAACGCGATCCACTCCGGCGCCTGGTTCACCCTCGGCCCGGCAGCCGCCAAGTCCACCATCGGCGAGCAGGGCTGGGGCCTGGTGCTCTCGGCCGAGTCGGTCGGGCTGCTGGTGATGACCGTGGTGCTGCTCCGCGTGGACGTCCGGCGGCCGCTGCTGGTCGGGATGCTCGGCTGCTCGCTGATGGGCGTCCCGATGGTGGTCCTCGGCGTCGAGCCGAACCTCGCCGTGCTGCTGGTCGCCACCTTCGTCGCCGGCGCCGGCATCGAGCTGTTCAGCATCGGCTGGAACGTCGCGATGCAGGAGAACATCGACGACGCGATGCTCTCGCGCGCCTACTCCTACGACGCCCTGGGATCGTTCGTGGCCATGCCGGTCGGGCAGCTGCTCTACGGCCCGCTGGGCGAGACGTTCGGCTACCGCGACGTGCTGGTCGTCAGCGGGGTGGCCTACGTGCTGGTCGCGCTGGTCACGCTGTCGTCCCGGTCCGTGCGGACGCTCTCACGCACGCGGCCCGACAGCGTGGTCGGCGGACCGGCCGGCGCCGAGCTGCGCGCCTGACGGCGTTCCCGGGCCAGCGCCACGAACTCCTCGAGGGGCAGCGGGCGCGCCCAGAGGTACCCCTGCGCCCGCCGGCAGCCCAGGCCCCGCAGGGTGTCGGCGACCTCCTGGGTCTCGACGCCCTCGGCGACCACCGACATGTGGAGACCCTCGGCCATCGCCAGCATCGACGCGACCAGGGTGCGCAAGCGTCCGGAGCTGCTGACCTGGTCCACGAACGACTTGTCGATCTTCAGGCCGTTCAGCGGCAGCCGGTGCAGGTAGGACAGCGACGAGAACCCGGTGCCGAAGTCGTCGAGCAGCAGCGGCGTACCCAGCGCGAGCAGCTCGTCGAGCGCCAGCGCGGTGCACGAGGACTCGTCGAGCAGCACCGACTCGGTGATCTCCAGGTGCAGCACCCGCGCCGGCAGGCCGTGGCGGGCGAGCGCGTCGGCGACCAGCGCCGCGAAGCCCGGCCGGACCTGGCGGCCCGAGACGTTCACGGCCAGCGAGAAGTCGCCGTCCACGACCCCCTCGTCGCGCCAGGCGGCCAACGTGCCGCACACCTCCTCGACCACCCACGCCCCGATCGGCGCGATCAGCCCGAGGTCCTCGGCGACGGGGACGAAGTCCGAGGGCGCCACCACCCCGAGCTGCGGGGAGGTCCAGCGCAGCAGCGCCTCGGCGCCCTCGATCCGCTCGGAGACCAGGTCGACGACCGGCTGGAACGCCAGTGACAGCTCCCCGCGGCCGAGCGCCCCGCGCAGCTCGGAGTCCAGCTGCGCCCCGCGGGCCAGGTCGGCGCGCAGCGACTCGTCGAACACCACCGAGGAGCCGCGCTGCACGGCCTTGGCGCGGTAGAGCGCGACGTCGGCGTCCCGCAGCAGGGACTCCGCGGTGTCGCCGGGGCTACTGCCCCTGACCACCCCGACGCTGCCGGAGACCGTGAGGGGCCCGCGCTCGAGGGCGACCGGCTCCGCCCAGACCTGCTCCAGGCGGGCGACCAGGGCGTCGAGGTCGAGGGTGCCGTCGACGTCGAGGCCGACCACCGCGAACTCGTCGCCGCCCATCCTGGCCACCGCGTCGCACTCCCGGACGGCGCCGAGCAGCCGCGGGGCCAGCGCGACCAGCAGCTGGTCACCGACGTGGTGGCCGTAGCTGTCGTTGACCAGCTTGAAGTGGTCGAGGTCGATCAGCAGCACCACGACCGAGCCGCCCGCCCGGGCGGCCAGGGCGTCGTCCAGCGCTCCGGCGAACCCGCGCCGGCCGAGCAGCCCGGTGAGCGGGTCCCGCACCGCGGCGTCGTGCAGCAGCTGCTGGCCCGCTCGCATCCGGCCGGCGAGCACGCTCACCAGCGTCCCGACGGCCGCCACGGTGCCGAGCGTCATCAGCCACACGCCCGCCGCCACCGCCGGCGGACCGCCGAGCAGCACGAGGGAGACGGTCAGGCAGACCGCGGTGAACAGCGAGTGCGCCCAGGCGTCCCGGCGCCCGAAGAAGAACGCGGCGTACGGCGTCGCCCAGGCGTAGAACAGCCGCAGGTCGTTGCCCGGGTCGCCGGCGGCGACGTACGCCACCGAGATCACCACCTGGATCACCGCCAGGATCAGGTGCAGGGCCCAGGTCGGCAGCCCGTCGGTCGGGCCGAGCACCAGGCAGCCGCCCAGCGCAACGGCGAGCAGCGCCATCGTCAGCACGACGCCGCTCCCGGTCGCCCCGGGTCGCGGCAGCACCGTCCAGACGATCGCCAGCGACCCGCCGGCGAGGTAGAGCACGCCGAGCGCGCGCGCCATCCAGGCGGGCGACAGCTCGGTCACGCCCAGGCGCGAGATCACAGGCACGGTGGAGCTCCTTCCGGGTCTCGGGTGCGTCCGGAAAGACCCCCACCGGGGTATCGGCAGTCACCGGAGGGGACTTGTGCCCCCGCGGCGGCGAGAACTCGCCAGGTCCGCAATGCCCGGTCAGCCGCCCCACTTCTCGGCCAGCGCGCTGACCACCTTGAGGTCGCGGGCGGTGCCGGGGGCCAGCACCTTCTTGAACGCCGGGTAGAACTTCGCGTCCAGCGACGGCTTGGTCAGCCAGACGTGCACGGCCCGGCCGATCGCGACCGCCGACTCCCCCGGCTCGTCCCAGGCCGCGATCCGCTCGGCCGCCTCCGGGTCCGGGACGTGGCCGGCCTTGAAGAACGTCACGTAGCGCCGCTGCCCCTCCCCCGGCGGGAACGGCGCCGCGAGGCCCTGCGCGTCCTCGTGGATCCCGCGCAGCTCGGCCGGGGTGAGGATCACCGACGGCACGTCGAAGCCGCAGTGCTCGCCGAGCACCTCCTCGACGTGCCGTTCCACCTTGGCCGCCGACCGCATCGGTGTGCGGAACCGGACGTTGCCGGTCTGGATGTGCGTCTCGACCTCGGACAGCCCGGAGGTGGTCAGGTGCTCGCGCAGGTCGGCCATCTTGTAGAAGCGGCCCCCCACGTTCACGGCCCGCAGCAGGGCGACGTACGTCGGCATGCCCCCATCCTCGCCGACCCGTCACCCGTGCAGGGATATCCGCGGCGTGTCACCGCCCAACTGACGGGTCGCCGGGGTCAGGAGTTGCTGAACAGGGGCGGGTCGGTGGGGCCGCGGCCGGCCCAGGTCCACGCGTAGGCCGGGTCCTCGGCGGCCAGGCCGGCCTCGCCGAGCTCGAGCGGCCGGAACGTGTCGACCATGACGGCGAGCTCGTCGAAGTACTCCGCGCCGATCGAGGCCTCGACCGCGGACGGCTGCGGCCCGTGCGCGTAGCCGCCGGGGTGCACCGAGACCGAGCCGAGGTTGATGCCGGAGCCCTTGCGGGCCTCGTAGTCGCCGCCGACGTAGAACATCACCTCGTCGGAGTCCACGTTGGAGTGGTAGTAGGGCACCGGGACGGACTCGGGGTGGTAGTCCACCTTGCGCGGCACGAAGTTGCAGACCACGAAGTTCCCGCCCTCGAAGACCTGGTGCACGGGCGGCGGCTGGTGCACCTTGCCGGTGATCGGCATGAAGTCCTCGACGTTGAACGTGTAGGGGTACAGGCAGCCGTCCCAGCCGACCACGTCGAACGGGTGCGTGGCGTAGGTCATCCGGCTGCCGACCAGCGCGGACGGTCCGCCCCCGCGGTGCTTGACCAGCACCTCGACGTCGGCGCCCTCGACCAGGAACGGCTCGGTCGGCCCGTGCAGGTCGCGCTCGCAGTACGGCGCGTGCTCGAGCAGCTGGCCGTACTTCGACAGGTAGCGCCGCGGCGGCGCGACGTGGCTGTTCGCCTCGATCGCGTAGAGCCGGGACGGCTCCGCCGGGACCCACCGGTGCGTCGTGGCCCGGGGTACGACGACGTAGTCACCGGCGCGGTAGGACAGCACGCCGAAGACCGTCTCGACCGCGCCGGTGCCCGCCTCGACGTACACGCACTCGTCGCCGACCGCGTTGCGGTAGTAGGGAGAGGTGGTGTCCGCGACGACGTAGGAGATCCGGACGTCGCCGTTGCCGAGCACCAGCCGGCGGCCCTGCACCGCGTCGAGGCCGGTCGCCCCGGATCCGAACAGGCCGTGCAGCTTGAGGTGCCGGGGCTTCAGCGGGTGGTTCGCGGTGGTGGAGAGGTCGGCGAGCTCCCAGACCTGGCTGTCCACGATCGCCGAGGGCACCCCCTGGTGGTAGAGCAGCGAGGAGTCGGAGGAGAAGCCCTCCTCCCCCATCAGCTCCTCGAACCGTAGCGCGCCGTCGGCGCCCCGGAAGGCGGTGTGCCGCTTCTGCGGGACGGTGCCGACCTGGCGGTAGTACGTCATTGCAACCTCCGACTATCGGACACACCTGTCCGTTCACAGCAACGATCCGTTAGGGTCGGAGCCGTGTCAACCATTCCAGCAGCCTTCGCCGGCCTGGTCGACGACGCGGCCGTCTTCCCGCCCGGCAACGCCCCCCTCGACGAGGCCGTCCGCGCCCATCGCGAGCACCGCGCGGCGCCTTACGCCGACCTGGTCGGCCCCCTGGTCGTCGGGGACGCCCACCTGCCCGACCTCGCCCGGATAGTCCGTGACGAACGTGCTGTCCCGGGGGCCTCCGAGGGACAAGTTCGTCACGGACTATCGGTGATCGTGGTGGTCTCCGGCGGGGCGGGCGCGCTCCAGCCCGCCGTGCACCGGGCGCGTGAGCTCGAGCTGCGCGGCGTCGAGATCGCGCTGCGCGACTCGGCGACCGGCGAGCTGACCCACAACGCCCGCCGGATCACCACCGCGGTGGACCAGCTGGTGGCCACCGGGGACCTCGACGACGAGACCCCGGTGTCGGTCGAGATGCCCCGGCTGTACGACGCCGGGCCGACCCCCGACTGGCTGTCGGCGCTCGACGAGATCGCCGCGAGCGACCACCGGCTCAAGCTGCGCACCGGGGGCCTCGAGGCCGACGCCTTCCCGTCCCCGACCGAGCTCGCCACCAGCGTCGCCGCCGCCCTGGACCGCGAGCTCCCGTTCAAGTGCACGGCCGGGCTGCACCACGCGCTGCGGCACGTCGACGCGACGAGCGGCCTGACCCACCACGGCTTCCTCAACGTGCTGCTCGCGACCCGGGCCAGCCTGGACGGCGCGTCGGTGGCCGACGTGGCCGCCGTACTCGAGGAGACCGACGCCGACGCGCTGCTCGCCGGCACCGACGAAGCCGGCCTGGCCGGCGCCCGCCGGTGGTTCCGGTCCTTCGGGTCCTGCAGCGTGCTCGACCCGCTCCACGACCTCCACGCGCTAGGACTGGTGCAGCCATGACGCAGGTGACCCGACCGACCTGGGTGGAGGGCGCCGCCGGCTCGCTCTTCGACATCGACAACCTGCCGTACGGCGTGTTCACCCACGACGACGAGCCGCCCCGGGTCGGCGTCCGCATCGGCGACCAGGTCGTCGACCTGGCCCCGGTGGCGGCCAGCGAGATGCTCGAGATCGCGCACGTGTTCGAGGAGCCGTCCCTCAACCCGCTGCTCGCGCTGGGCCGCCCGGCCTGGAGCGCGATCCGGACCTGGCTGACGGCACTGCTCACCGACGAGACCGAGCGCGACCTGGTCGGGCCGTCCCTCGTGCCGCTCGCCGAGGTGGCGATGCGGATGCCGTTCGAGGTGGCCGACTACGTCGACTTCTACTGCTCCCTGGACCACGCGAGCAACGTCGGCCGGATCTTCCGCCCGGACGACGAGCCGCTGAAGCCCAACTGGCGGCACCTGCCGGCCGGCTACCACGGTCGGGCCGGGACGGTCGTCGTCTCCGGCACCGGCGTCCGCCGCCCGTCGGGGCAGAGCAAGGCGCCCGGCGCGGCCGGCCCCGGCTACGGGCCCAGCAGCCGGTTGGACATGGAGGCCGAGCTCGGCTTCGTGGTCGGTGCCCCGTCGGAGCTCGGCAGCCGGGTCGGCGTGGACGCGTTCGCCGACCACGTGTTCGGCGTGACGCTGCTCAACGACTGGTCGGCCCGCGACATCCAGGCCTGGGAGTACGTCCCCCTCGGGCCGTTCCTGGGGAAGTCCTTCGCCACCTCGGTGGCCGGCTGGGTCACCCCGCTCGACGCGCTCGCCGCCGCCCACGTGGACCTGCCCGGCCAGGACCCCGAGCCGCTCGACTACCTCCGCGTCGGGCCGGGCGCCGGCTTCGACATCGACCTCGAGGTGGTGCTCAACGGCGAGACGGTGAGCAGGCCGCCGTACGCCTCGATGTACTGGTCCCCCGCGCAGATGCTCGCGCACCTCACGGTCAACGGGGCGTCGCTGCGCACCGGCGACCTGTTCGGCTCGGGCACCATCAGCGGTCCCGCGCCGGAGCAGCGCGGCTCGCTCCTCGAGCTGTCGTGGGGCGGCACGGAGCCGTTCACCGTGGCCGGCCAGGAGCGCACTTTCCTGCAGGACGGCGACACGGTGACCCTGCGTGCCACCGCCCCCGGCACCGGCGGCGGTCGCATCGGCCTCGGTGAGGTCACCGGCACCGTCCTTCCCGGGTGAGCGACCTCACCCGCTTCCGATACGCGGCGCGTGTCACGTTTTGACCTCCTGGAAACCTGTTCCGGGCACCATGGGTGCCATGGCCTCCCACGACCGCTTCGCCCACCTGCGCGCGAACCTCGAGGTGCACCGTGCCGCGACCGTGCAGCGGACCTACACGTGGTGGTGCACCGAGTGCGAGCTGCACCAGGCCGACGACTCCGGGCTCTGCCCGCTGTGCCGCCCGGACGTGCCGGCGAGTGACGAGTCCGCCGCGTAGCCGGCTCGTACCGCCTCCCCCGTACGGCCTGCTCCACCTCCAGGACCACAGCGGCGCCCACCCCGTCGGCACCGCCCGCACCCACGACCCCGACCTCGACCCCTCCGACCTCCTCGTCGAGACCGACCTCGGGCAACAGGCCTAGCGGGACACCCACGACCCGGCCCCCGCCGGCCCGTGACCCACCAGACATCGCATCGGGGTGACATATATAGGCTTCCTATGTATGTTGTTTGGGTGCACCAAGCAATCGCGGAGTCCTCCCTGGAGGAGCTGAGCGCCGAGCTGGTGCTCTACACCGGCCGGCTCGTCCGGGCGATCACCCGCCAGGCCGTCGGTCTGAGCACCCAGGTGCCGACCGCCAGCCTCCGGCTGCTCTCCCAGGTCGACGAGCTGGGCCCGGTCACCATCGGCGCGCTCGCCGCCGCCGACCGCTGCTCCCAGCCGACGATGTCGGCCGGGGTGCAGACGCTCTGCGACCGGGGTTGGGCGCTCAAGGAGCCGAACCCCGCCGACGCCCGCTCGAGCCTGGTCACGCTGACCGAGGCCGGCCGCACGATCCTGACCGGTGCCCGCCGCGAGCGCGCCGCGGTCGTCGCCGCCCGGCTCCGGACGGACCCCCACCACGACGAGCAGGACCTCGCCACGGCCGTCGCCGTGCTCCGGGGCCTGCTCGACCAGCCCGACACCGCACCAGACGATGACGCACCAGAAGGAGACGCGTGAGCACCCGCACCGCACCGGCCGGCCACCAGCAGACAGGCGACCCGGCCCCGTCCATCCTCCAGCAGCCCCGGGCCGTGTGGGCCGTCGCCTTCGCCTGCGTGATCGCGTTCATGGGCATCGGCCTGGTGGACCCGATCCTCAAGCCGATCGCCGACCAGCTCGACGCGACGCCGAGCCAGGTGTCGCTGCTGTTCACCAGCTACATGGCCGTCACCGGCGTCGCGATGCTGGTCACCGGCGTGGTCTCCAGCCGGATCGGCGCCAAGCGCACCCTGCTGTCCGGCCTGGTGCTGATCATCATCTTCTCCGCGCTCGCGGGCTCCTCGAGCTCCATCGGCGCCATCGTCGGCTTCCGGGCGGGCTGGGGCCTGGGCAACGCGCTGTTCATCGCCACCGCCCTGGCCACGATCGTGTCGGCCGCCAGCGGATCGGTCGCCCAGGCGATCATCCTGTTCGAGGCGGCGCTCGGCCTCGGCATCGCGGCCGGCCCGCTCGTCGGCGGCCAGCTCGGCTCGATCTCCTGGCGTGGCCCGTTCTTCGGCGTCGCCGGCCTGATGGTGATCGCACTGGTCGGCACCGCGTTCTTCCTGCCGAAGACCCCGCCCAGCGAGCACAAGACGTCGATCCTGGACCCGTTCCGGGCCCTCCGCTACCCGGGCCTCGCGACCATCGCGGTGACCGCGCTGTTCTACAACATGGGCTTCTTCGCGCTGCTCGCCTACGCGCCGTTCCCGCTGGACATGACCGCCTCGCAGGTCGGCTTCATCTTCTTCGGCTGGGGCCTGCTGCTCGCCGTCGCGTCCGTCTGGCTCGCCCCGTGGCTGCAGAGGCACTTCGGCACCGTGCCGAGCGTGCTCGGCGCCCTGGTGCTCTTCTCCGCCGACCTGGCGGTGATGGCGTTGTTCACCGACTCCAAGACCGTGCTGGTCGTCGGGATCATCGTGGCCGGCGCGTTCCTCGGCATCAACAACACCCTGATCACCGAGGCCGTGATGGGCGCCGCCCCGGTCGAGCGGCCGGTCGCCTCCGCGGCGTACTCCTTCGTCCGGTTCTCCGGCGGTGCCATCGCGCCGTACGCCGCCGGCAAGCTCGGCGAGAACGTCAGCATCCACGCGCCGTTCTGGATGGGCGCCGCCGCCGTGCTCCTCGGCGTGGTCGTCCTGTACGTCGGGCGCAACACGCTGAACGCCCACCAGCACGTGGCCGGAGCCGCCGACGAGGAGGCCGAGGAAGAGGCCGAGCTGCTCGCGGTCGCCGACCTCGACTGACTACCGCCGACCTCGCGGCCGACGCCATTGTCTAGGGTGAAACGCATGAATCATCGCCTCGCACGCGCCCTGGCCACCGCCGCCGCCCTCTCGCTCACCCTCGCGGGGTGCGCCGCCGGAGGGGACAAGACGTCGGTCGCGGGGGGTGCCAAGATCGTCAAGAAGGGCACCCTGACCGTTTGCACGCACCTGCCGTACAAGCCGTTCCAGTACAACGAGGGCGGCAAGGTCGTCGGCTTCGACGTCGACATGATGGACCTGGTCGCGAAGAAGCTGGACCTGAAGCAGTCGATCTTCGACACCCCCTTCGAGGGCATCGAGTCCGGCCAGTCGCTGAACACCGGCAAGTGCGACGTGGCCGCGGCGGGCATGACGATCACCGACGACCGCAAGAAGGTCCTCGACTTCTCCTCGCCCTACTTCGACGCCACCCAGGCGATGCTGGTCGCGAAGGGCTCCCCCCTCAAGGGCCTCGACGACCTCGCCGGCAAGACCGTCGGCGTCCAGCTCGGCACCACCGGCGCCGACTACGTCCGGGCCAACGCGCCGAAGACCGCGACGGTCAAGGAGTACGAGGACCTCGCGCTGCTCACCGCCGCGGTCAAGAGCGGCCAGCTCGACGCCGGCGTCAACGACAACGGCGTGCTCTACGACTACGTCAAGAGCAACCCCGACACCCAGGTCGCCACCGAGTTCGACACCGGCGAGCAGTACGGCTTCGCGGTCGCCAAGGGCCAGAACGACGCGCTGCTCAAGGACATCGACGACGCGATCGCCGAGTCCAAGAAGGACGGCGACTACGACGCGATCTACAAGAAGTACTTCGGCGAAGCGCCCAGCAAGTGACCGGCCGGCCGGCCGGTGGCGTCGTGGCGGTGACGTCGTGGCGATGAGCCCGCGCAAGAAGGCCCGCGTGTCCCGCGGCGTGCAGTACGTCGTGCTCGCGCTCGTCGTGCTGCTCGTCGCGGTGACCGCCGACTGGGCCAAGCTCCAGTCGGTCTTCCTCGACCCGCAGGTGATGGCGACCATGTGGCCGTCGATCATCACGGTGGCCCTGAAGAACACGCTGATCTACACGGTCTGCGCGTTCACGTTCGGGCTGGTGCTGGGCCTGCTGCTCGCGCTGATGCGGCTGTCCCCGGTCGCGCCGTACCGCTGGATCGCCACCGCGGTCATCGAGTTCTTCCGGGGCGTGCCCGCGCTGGTGGTCTTCATCGCCTTCAGCATCGGCATCCCGATCGCGTTCCCGGGCCGGGAGGTGCCCGGCGGCATCGTCGGCACCGTCACGGTCGCCCTCGGCCTCGTCGGCGCGGCCTACATGGCCGAGACGATCCGGGCCGGCATCCAGGCGGTCCCGAAGGGGCAGCTGGAGGCGGCCCGCTCGTTGGGCATGTCCCACAGCCGGGCGATGATCTCGATCGTCATCCCGCAGGCGTTCCGGATCGTGCTCCCGCCGCTGACCAACGAGCTGATCCTGCTCACCAAGGACTCCTCGCTGGTCTACATCCTGGGCCTGGCGCTGACCGAGTACGAGCTGACCAAGTTCGGCCGCGACGTGCTCAACCAGGAGAAGAACCTCACGCCCCTGGTCGGCATCGCGCTCTGCTACCTGCTGATCACCATCCCGCTGTCCATCGTCGTACGTCGCATGGAAGCCCGTGCGGAGAGGGCCCGCTGATGACCGAGCCACAGGTCGACCCGGTCGCCGCGGCGATCGACGTGCAGGACCTGCACAAGTCGTTCGGCGCCAACGAGGTGCTCAAGGGCATCGACTTCCACGTCGACAACGGCCAGGTGGTCTGCGTCATCGGGCCCTCCGGCTCCGGAAAGTCGACGCTGCTGCGCTGCGTGAACCTGCTGGAGACCCCGACCTCGGGGAGGATCTTCGTCGAGGGCATCGAGATCACCGACCCCGACGTCGACGTCGACAAGGTCCGCTCCCGCATCGGGATCGTGTTCCAGTCCTTCAACCTGTTCCCGCACCTGTCGGTGCTGCGCAACCTCACGATCGCCCAGCAGCGGGTCAAGGGCCGCAGCAAGGACGAGGCCGTCGCGGTGGCCCGCAGGAACCTGGAGAAGGTCGGCCTGTCGGAGAAGGTGGACGCCTACCCGGCGCACCTGTCCGGCGGCCAGCAGCAGCGGGTCGCGATCGCCCGGGCGCTGTCGATGGACCCCGACATGATGCTGTTCGACGAGCCCACCAGCGCGCTCGACCCCGAGCTCGTCGGGGACGTGCTCGCGGTGATGAAGGACCTCGCCTCCGAGGGGATGACGATGATGGTGGTGACGCACGAGATGGGCTTCGCCCGCGAGGTCGGCGACCACCTGGTGTTCATGGACGGCGGCGTCATCGTCGAGGAGGGCCGCCCCGCCGACGTGCTGTCCGACCCGCAGCACGAGCGCACCACGTCGTTCCTGTCGAAGGTGCTCTGAGGCCCGCTCAGCGGCGCACGACGCTGGTGCGCGCCGGCTTGTCGTGGAGCGCCTGCCGCCTCCCGTCCCACAGCGGCCAGAGCCCGTCGAGCAGGGCGTAGCAGAAGCCGAGGAGCGGCCCGACGAGCGGCACCAGCGACACGAACGAGCTGCCGTTCTGCCCGACCCACCGGACCAGGACGGTGCCCCAGGGCAGCGGGCCCGGCGCCTCGCGGAGCCGCACCTCGATCCCCACCAGCAGCTTGCCCGGGGTCGCCGAGAACGCCTTGAGGAACCCGACGCCGTAGACGAACCCGACCGCCAGCGCGACCAGCCCGAACAGCGCGATCGGCCCGGCCACCGCGTCGGTGAACGCGCGGGCGTCCGGGGGCGGGGTCCCGGTCCGGGCCGCCTCGAGCGTGAGAGTCATGAACGTGGAGTAGGCCTCCCCCACGCGTCGCACGAAGGGCCAGCCCAGGAGCACGGTGAGCGCGAGGAGCAGCACCCCGTCCAGCAGGTACGCCGCCAGCCGGCGGCCCCACCCGGCCAGCAGCTGACCGTCCGGGGTGACGTAGCGGGAGACGTCCGGCGCCTCCACCTGCAGCTGCCCGACGCCGCCGTGCTGCTGGTGGTGCAGGGCGACCTGCTCGGCGTACGCCTCGGCCCTGCGCATCTGCTCGGCGTGCAGGCGGGCCTGCGACTCCTCCCGCTCCGCGCGCTTCGCCGGACGGGTGCGGGCGGTCCACGCCCGGCCGTCCCACCACCGCATCGTCGTCGGGTAGGCGGGATTGGCGGGAGCGGGGTCGGTGTACCAGCCCTCCGGCATCTCGGTCATGGGGCGGGATCCTAGAGATCTCCGCCGGTCGTGTCCGGGGAACGGCTCAGAGGTTGCCGCGCTTGTCCTGCTCGCGCTCGATCGCCTCGAAGAGCGCCTTGAAGTTGCCCTTGCCGAAGCCGAGCGAGCCGTGCCGCTCGATCAGCTCGAAGAACACCGTCGGCCGGTCGCCGAGCGGCTTGGTGAAGATCTGCAGCAGGTAGCCGTCCTCGTCGCGGTCGACCAGGATCTTGCGCGACTGCAGCTCCTCGATCGGCACCCGCACGTTGCCGATCCGCTCGCGCAGCGCCGGGTCCTCGTAGTAGGAGTCCGGGGTGTCGAGGAACTCCACGCCGTTGGCGCGCAGGGCGTCGACGGTCGCGAGGATGTCGTTGCAGGCCAGCGCGAGGTGCTGGGCGCCCGGGCCGCGGTAGAACTCGAGGTACTCGTCGATCTGCGACTTGCGCGCGGCGATCGCCGGCTCGTTGAGGGGGAACTTCACCCGGTGGTTGCCGTTGGCGACGACCTTGCTCATCAGCGCCGAGTAGTCGGTGGCGATGTCGTCGCCGATGAACTCCGCCATGTTCACGAAGCCCATCACCTCGTTGTAGAACGAGACCCACTGCTCCATCCTGCCGAGCTCGACGTTGCCGACGATGTGGTCGAGGGCCTGGAACAGCCGCTTCGGCTCGCCCTCGCGCTTGACCCACCGGCTCTCGGCTGCGACGTAGCCCGGGAGGTAGGGCCCGTCGTACCGGCTGCGGTCGACCAGCGTGTGCCGGGTCTCGCCGTACGTCGCGATGGCGGCGATCCGGATCGTGCCGTGCTCGTCGGTGATGTCCTCGGGCTCGCGGACCACGCTCGCGCCGGCCTTCCGGGCCTGGGCGACGCAGCGGTCCACGTCGGGGACCTCCAGCGCGATGTCCACGACACCGTCGCCGTGCACGCGGTGGTGCTCGACGAGCGGGCTGTCCGGGTCGACGGCGCCGTTGATCACGAACCGGATCGAGCCGGAGCGCAGCACGAAGGACTTGTGGTCGCGGTTGCCGTTCTCCGGGCCGGAGTAGGCCTCGAGGTGCATGCCCCACGCGGACTGGTAGTAGTGCGCGGTCTGGGTCGCGTTGCCGACGACGAACACGATCGAGTCCCAGCCGGTGACCGGGAAGACGTCGCGCTCCTCGTCGTACTCCACCAGCCCGACCAGCTGCTGGAGCTGCTCCAGGGTCAGGTCGGCCTTGAGCTCGTCGGGGGTCAGCGCGTGCGTCAGGGAGTCGGTCATGCCCGCAGCCTGCCCGCGGCGAACGGTTTGTGCAACAGTGCAACGAAACACTGTGCAACCTGCCCACTCGGAGGAGTGATCGTGGACGATCTGGACGCCACCCTGCTGCATCTGCTGGCGGACGAGCCACGCATCGGGGTGCTCGAGGCGTCCCGGCGGCTCGGCGTCGCCCGGGGCACCGTGCAGGCCCGGCTCGACAAGCTCGCCGCCGCCGGGGTGATCGAGGGCTGGGGTCCCGAGCTGGACCCGGAGGCGCTGGGCTACCCGGTCACCGCCTTCCTGACCCTGGAGATCCGGCAGGGGGCCGGCCACGTGTCGGTGGCCCGGCACCTGGCCCGGATCCCCGAGGTGCTCGAGGCGGTCACGATCACCGGCGCCGGGGACATGTGGGCGCGGGTGGTGGCCCGCTCCAACACCGACCTCCAGCGGGTGATCGACGCGGTGCTCTCCGACGCCGGCATCGTCCGCTCGTCGACGGTGATCGCGCTGGCCACCCAGATCCCCTACCGAGTCCTGCCGTTGATGGACGCCAGTGTCGCGGGTCCCGGGGACGGGTAGTCTCGCCCGCGTGAGACTCGTGGCAGGCGTGGACTGCTCCACCCAGAACACCAAGGTCGTGGTGTGCGACGCCGACACCGGCGAGGTCGTGCGCGAGGGCAGAGCCCCGCACCCCGACGTCACCGAGGTCGACGCCCGCGTGTGGTGGCAGGCCTGGGAGGAGGCCTCGGCCGGCCTCCTGGACGGCGTCGAGGCGGTCTCCGTCGGCGGTCAGCAGCACGGCATGGTGCTGGTCGACGAGGCCGGCACCCCGGTGCGCGAGGCGCTGCTGTGGAACGACAACCGGTCGGCCCCGCAGGCGGCGACGCTGATCGAGGAGCTCGGCGGCCCGCAGGTCTGGGCCGACACCACCGGTGTCGTGCCGGTCGCCAGCTTCACCGTCACCAAGCTCCGCTGGGTGGCCGACCACGAGCCCGACGTCGCCGCCCGCGCGCAGGGCGTGCTGCTCCCCCACGACTGGATCACCCACCAGCTGCGCGGCGGTGCGGGCGAGCCGACCACCGACCGCGGCGACGCGTCCGGCACCGGCTACTGGTCCGCCGCCGAGGGGACCTACCGTCCCGACCTGCTCCGCACCGCCTTCGGCCGCGAGCTCGCGGTCCCCCCGGGTGGCCGGACCGCGCGAGGCGGTCGGCGAGACGCCCACCGGCCTCGTGCTGGCGCCCGGCACCGGCGACAACATGGGCGCCGCGCTCGGCCTCGAGCTCGAGCCCGGCGACGTGGTCGTCTCGCTCGGCACCAGCGGCACCGTGTTCGCGGTCGCCGAGCGGCCCGCCGCCGACCCGAGCGGCATCGTCGCCGGGTTCGCCGACGCGACCGGCCGGTTCCTGCCGCTGGTGTGCACCCTGAACGCCGCCCGGGTGATCGGGGCGGCGCTGACGATGGCCGGCGCCGAGCTGGCCGACCTCGACCGGCTCGCGCTCTCGGTCGACGACACCGCCGGCCTGGTGCTGCTGCCCTTCCTCGACGGCGAGCGCACCCCGGCGCTGCCGGACGCCACCGGGATGCTGCACGGACTGACCCGCGCCAACGCGACGCCGGCCCACCTGGTCCGCGCGTCGGTGGAGGGCATGCTCTGCGGGCTGGCCGACGCCGTCGCGCCCCTGGAGGCCTCCGGCGTCACCCCCCGGCGCATCGTGCTGATCGGCGGGGCGGCCCGCTCGGCCGCCGTGCAACGGATCGCCGCCGGGCTGTTCGCGCTCCCGGTCGCCGTACCGGTGCCCGCGGAGTACGTCGCCCTCGGTGCCGCCCGCCAGGCCGCGTGGACGCTCTCGCAGGACGAGACGGCGCCGCGCTGGAAGCGGGAGGAGACCGTCGTGCAGCCCGACCCGGCCTCCGCGGGCTACTACCGCCGGGTGCGGGAGTCCTACTCCGCCGTGCTCGCCGGCGCGCAGCCCCTGCTCACCCGCTGAGCCGGGTCAGGACAGCCGGGCGGAGACCTGCGCCGCGGCCGCGACCACCAGGGGTCCGACCACCGGGCCGTCGAGCTCGCCCAGTGACACGATGCCGACCGACGCCTCGAGCCCCTCGACGCCGAGCACCGGGGCTGCGACGCCGCGCGCGCCGGGCTGGATCTCCCCCACCGTCTCCACGTACGTCGCTGCGCCACCCTCCCCGCGGCCGAGCAGGATCGCCCGACCGGCGGCCCCCTGGTCCAGGGCGTGACGCGCGCCGACCCGGTAGGCCACGTGGTAGTCGGTCCAGCTGGGCTCGACGACCGCGATCGCCAGCGCCTCGCCCCCGTCCGCGACCGTGAGGTGCGCGGTGCAGCCGACCTCCTCGGCCAGCGACCGGAGCACCGGGCCGGCCAGCTCGCGCAGCACCGGCTGCAGCCCCCGGGCCAGCGCCAGGACGCCGAGCCCGACGTGCAGCCGCCCGCTCGCGTCGCGCCGGGCCAGGCCGTGCTGCTCGAGGGTGGCGACCAGCCGGTAGACCACGGTGCGGTTCACGCCGATCTCGGCGGCCAGCGCGGTGATGCTCATGCCACCGGGCGTGGCCGCCAGCGTCCGCAGGGCGCGCAGTCCGCGGTCCAGGGTCTGGGAGGTCTCCGCCGCCATGCGCCCGAACCTATCGGACGCGGTCAGCTGCTCTTGCGCTTGGCGGCCCAGTCCCGGATCCGGTCGATCCGGCCCTGCAGCTGGGCGGCGGTCGCCACGGCGGCGGCCGGCCCGCCGCAGTCCTTGCGCAGCGCCGCGTGCGTGACCCCGTGCGGCTGGCCGGTGCGGTGGTTCCACGCCGCGACCAGGCCGTTCAGCTCGCGCCGCAGGGTGGCGAGCTGCTCGTGGGTCGAGACGTCGCGGACCACGTCCTCGGGCGTGGAGCGGGTCCGGCGCTGCAGCTTGGCGCGCTCGCTCTGCCGGGAGTGCAGCAGGTCGCGGACCTGGTCGGCCTCGAGCAGGCCCGGGATGCCGAGGAAGTCCATCTCCTCGTCGGAGCCGACGTGCACCTCGCCCTCGTGCCCGAACTCGCCGCCGTCGTAGAGCACCCGGTCGAACCGTGCCTCGGAGCCCATCGCCTCGAACGTGCCGAGCTCGTCGTCGCTGGCGCCCTCGGCGGCGTTGGCCTGGGCGAGCAGCTCGTCCTCGGCGGCGAAGATGTCGCCCTCGTCGTTGACCTTGCGCTTGAGCACGTGGTCGCGCTGGACCTCCATCTCGGAGGCGAAGCCGAGCAGGTTCGGGACCGAGGGCAGGAACACCGACGCGGTCTCGCCGCGCCGCCGGGCCCGCACGAACCGGCCGACGGCCTGGGCGAAGAACAGCGGGGTGGACGTCCGGGTGGCGTAGACCCCCACGGCCAGCCGGGGTACGTCGACGCCCTCGGACACCATCCGCACCGCAACCATCCACCGGTCGTCGCCCTCGGCGTAGGCGGCGATCCGCTTCGAGGCGGCCTTCTCGTCCGACAGCACGACGGTCGGCCGTTCGCCGGTGATCGTCTTGAGCAGCGCGGCGTAGGCCCGGGCGGAGTCCTGGTCGGAGGCGATCACCATCGCCCCGGCGTCGGGCACGTGGCGCCGTACCTCGGTGAGCCGCTTGTCCGCGGCGGCGAGCACCGAGGGCATCCACGCCCCGGTCGGGTCGAGCGCGGTGCGCAGCGCCTGCGAGGTGAGGTCCTTGGTGAGCGGTTCGCCGAGCCGCGCCGAGATCTCGTCGCCGGCGCGGGTGCGCCACTGCATCTCGCCGCTGTAGGCCATGAACAGCACCGGGCGGACCACGTGGTCGGCGAGCGCCTGGGCGTAGCCGTAGGTGTAGTCCGCGACACTGCGCCCGACGCCGTCGGGGTCCGGGGTGTAGGACACGAACGGGATCGGGTTGATGTCGGAGCGGAACGGCGTGCCGGTCAGCGCGAGGCGGCGCTGGGCCGGCTCGAAGGCCTCGCGCACCGCGTCGCCCCACGACATCGCGTCGCCGGCGTGGTGCACCTCGTCGAGGATCACCAGCGTCTTGAACCGCTCCGTGCGGATCCGGTGCGCGAGCGGGTTGACCGCGACGCCCGCGTAGGTCACCGCGACCCCGACGTAGTCCTGGCTGGTCCGGCCCTTCTTGCCGGAGTACGTCGGGTCGATCGGGATGCCGGCGCGCGCGGCGGCCTCGGCCCACTGGGTCTTGAGGTGCTCGGTCGGGGCCACGACGGTCACCCGGTCGACGACCCGGCGCGAGAGCAGCTCGGCGGCCACGGTGAGCGCGAAGGTGGTCTTGCCGGCGCCCGGGGTGGCGACCGCCAGGAAGTCCTTGGGGTTCGCGGTGAAGTACGACTCGAGCGCGGCGGTCTGCCAGGCCCGCAGCTTGGTGGCCGTGCCCCAGGCGGCGCGGTCGGGGTAGGCCGGGGGGAGCTCCTTGGGCGGAGCGGGAACGAGGCCGGGGAGTTCGGAGTCAGTCACGTCTCTCGCGGAGGGGGTGCGTGGGTCAGCAGGGCGGAGGCGGAGCGGTTACTCCTCGTCGTCCTTCCGGAGGTTCTCCCACGCGTCCTTGCACTCCGGGCAGACCGGGTACTTCTCCGGGTCCCGGCTCGGCACCCACGTCTTGCCGCACAGCGCGACGACGGGCGTGCCCATCACCATCGCCTCGGTGAGCTTGTCCTTCTCGACGTAGTGCGAGAAGCGCTCGTGGTCACCGTCGTCGGTCGGCAGGGTCCGACGATCCTCGATCGTCTCGGCTCCGGGGCTCATCTGGGTGCTCACGGTGACCGAGTCTAACGTCAGTTCAAGGTCGGGTCGGCGGGTTGGGTGGACACCCAGGCCAGCTCGCCCGGCTGCCGGCGCAGCACCCGCATCCACAGACCGGCCGGGTCGGTGCCGAACAGGTCCTCGGCCAGGGACGGCACGACGTACCAGGACCCCTCGGCGATCTCCTCCCGGAGCTGCTCGTCCCCCCCCACCCGGCGTACCCGGCGAACACCCGCATCCCGGTCAGGGCCGGCGCGACGATCTCGGTGGGCGTGTCGAGGTCCACGATCCCCACGTCGTCGTACAGCCGGCGGAAGCCCACCGGCTCGACGTTCGGGTCGACGCCGTAGGTCATCGAGGCGCCGACCGCGAGCGCCGAGTCGGTGCTGACCGGGCCGCCCTGGAACAGCACGTCGGGGGTGCGCACCACGTCGTCCCAGCCGGGCAGCACGTCGCTGACCAGCACCGTCGAGGGCCGGTTCAGGACCACCCCGAGCGCGCCGTTGTCGTCGAGGTCGAGGACCAGGACGACCGTGTGCTCGAAGTTGGGGTCCAGCAGGGCCGGGGTGGCGACCAGCAGGTCGCCGACGCGCAGGCGCGCAGCCCTGTGGTCAGGCATGCGCCGAGGCGGCGCTCTTGTGCGCCTCCGCGGCCGTGCGTACGGCGGTCGCGACCGCCGTGTGCACGTCGGCGTGGAACACGCTCGGGATGATGTAGTTCGCGTTCAGCTCGTCGGCCGTCACGGCCCCGGCGATCGCCTCCGCCGCGGCGACCAGCAGGGTGTCGTCGATCTGGTTCGCCGAGGCGTCCAGCAGCCCGCGGAACACGCCCGGGAAGGCCAGCACGTTGTTGATCTGGTTCGGGTAGTCGGAGCGGCCGGTGGCCACCACCGCTGCGTGCCGGCGGGCCACCCCCGGGTCGATCTCGGGCACCGGGTTGGCGAGCGCGAAGACGATCGACCCCTCGGCCATCCGGGCCACGTCGTCGCCGTCGATGACGTTCGGCGCGGACACCCCGATGAACACGTCGGCGTCCACGATGGCGTCGTGCATCGTGCCGGTGAGGCCCTTCTTGTTGGTCGCCTCCGCCAGGGCGAACAGCGACTCGTGCAGACCGGGACGCTCGCGGTAGACCACGCCCTCCACGTCGGCGACCACCACGTCCTGGGCGCCGGCCTCGAGGAGCAGGCGCAGGATCGCCGTGCCGGCGGCACCCGCCCCCGACATCACGATGCGCACCGCGGACAGCTGCTTGCCGACCACCCGCAGGGCGTTGGTCAGCGCGGCCAGCACCACGATCGCGGTGCCGTGCTGGTCGTCGTGGAACACCGGGATGTCGAGGATCTCGCGCAGCCGCGCCTCGATCTCGAAACAGCGCGGCGCGGAGATGTCCTCGAGGTTGATGCCGGCGAAGCCCGGGGACACCGCGCGGACGATCTCCACGATCAGGTCGGGGTCCTGGGTGTCCAGGCACAGCGGCCAGGCGTCGATGCCGGCGAACCGCTTGAACAGGGCGGCCTTGCCCTCCATGACCGGCAGCGCCGCGGCGGGCCCGATGTTGCCCAGGCCGAGCACCGCGGAGCCGTCGGTGACGACCGCGACCGAGTTGCGCTTGACGGTCAGCCGGCGGGCGTCCTCGGGGTTGGCGACGATCGCCTCGCAGACGCGCGCCACCCCGGGCGTGTAGACCATCGAGAGGTCGTCCCGGTTGCGGATGGGGTGCTTGGAGGCCATCTCGATGGTGCCGCCGAGGTGCATCAGGAAGGTCCGGTCGGAGACCTTGTGCACCGCGACGCCCTCGATCGAGCGCAGCGCGTCGACGATCCGGTCCGCGTGGGCGGTGTCGGACGCGGCGCAGGTGACGTCGATGCGGAGCTTGTCGTGGCCCGAGGCGGTGACGTCGAGGGCGGTGACGATCCCCCCGGCCTCCTCGACGCAGCTGGTCAGCATGCTGATCGCCGAGCCGCCGGCAGGCAGCTCGAGGCGGACGGTGATCGAGTAGGAGATGCTCGGTTGACCGGAGCGCGATTCGGTAGCCACGCACGACATCGTGCCACGTCCGGTCAGGCTGCCTGGTGCACCGTCGTCCGTGCCCGCTCCTCGAGCCGCTCCCCGACGCGTACGGCGGCCACGTCGGCGCCGTACGCCAGGCCGGCCAGCACCGCGAGCATCGCGGCCTCCTTGCGGTGCGCCCGCTCGAGCGTCTCGCCGACCTCGGGGCTCGCCGGTGCGGCCCGCTGCTCGTCGAGGACCCGGCGGACTCCCGCGAGCCCGGTGGCGGCGTCGCGCCAGCCGGAGACCACCGCGGACTCCAGGTCGTCGGGCTGGTCCTGGAGGGCGCGCTCGATGCTGCCGGCCAGGCGGGTGTGCCAGCGCAGCTGGAGGGCGGCGACCAGGTGGTGGGCGTCGCCGAAGGCCTCGGTGACGCCGGGCAGCTCCGTCGGGAGCACCCCGTCGCGGCGGGCCTCGGCCTCGGCCACGACGTCGCGGAGAACGTCTCCGCGGTGGTGGAAAGCATCCCAGGTCATGGACTGCTCCTTTCTCACATACCGTTGGTACGTACTCAGAGTACGTTTACATACTCTCGGTATGCAAGCGGGCGTCGGACCGGGCAGGCCCCCCTATGCTCGGGGGATGACCGCGAAGGCCGCGCTGCGCAAGGTGTCCGGCACCTCCCGCCGCCAGGAGTACTCCGCCTCCACCCGCCGCGCCCTGGTGGAGGTGGCCACCGACCTGTTCACCGACCGCGGCTACGCCGGGACCAGCCTCGACGAGATCGTCGCGGGCGCGCGGGTCACCAAGGGTGCGCTCTACCACCACTTCAGCGGCAAGCAGGCGCTGTTCGAGTCCGTGTTCGAGAAGGTCGAGGAGCGGGCCGCCAAGGACATCCAGCACGCCGTCCGCGGGCACCGCGACCCGTGGGAGAAGGCGCTGGGCGGGCTGCGGGCGTTCCTCGAGGTGCTCCAGGAGCCCCGCTACCGGCGCATCGTGATCGCCGACGGCCCCGCGGTCCTGGGCTACGAGAAGTACCGCGAGCAGGAGGAGCGCACGACCTTCGGGATCGTCCAGGAGATCGTCTCCGCGGTCCTCGCGACCTACGAGCTCGAGGCGAGCATGGTCGAGACGTTCAGCCGGGTGTTCTTCGGCGCGATGTCGGCGGCCGGTGCGGCGGTGTCGACCGCCGAGGACCCGCGCCGGGCGAGCGAGGAGGTGGAGGCCGCGATCGCCTACATCCTGGCCGGCCTGCGGGCGATGGCCGAGTCCGGCGCCCCGATCCCCCGGCCCGCCGACCTCGCCCCCGTCGCGCCGCGGCACGACGACGGGGACGAGCCGGGCGAGGTGTCCTGAGGCCGGCTACCCGGCTACCCGGCTACCCGGCTGCCCGGCTACTTGGTGATGGTGACGTTGCCGCCGCTCTGCGGCACGAGCTCCACCCAGGTGTGCCCGGCCGGGACCGGCAGCTTGCCGGCCCTGGTGCTCAACGAGACCGTCGAGTCCAGCGACTTCTTCCAGGTGCCGCGCACGACCCGGCCGCCGTGGAAGAGCATCGCGCTCCCGCTGCCGGTGAACTTCGTCTCCGGCACCGGGTTGCCCGCCGGGTCCTTGTAGCCCGCGTCGCCCACCCGCACCCGCAGCACCAGGACGTTGTCGGGCCGGAACTGGTCGCCGGAGGCGGCGAAGCTGTTCTGGTTGGTGTACTTCCCGCCGGCGAACGTCCAGTTCGTGGTGTGGCCGCCGGAGAACGTCGCGGCCAGGCCCTTGGCGGGCTGCCCCTTGGGCAGGTCCTTCGCCGAGCCGAACGGCAGGTAGCTGTCGACCCGGTCCTTGGCCTTCACCTGGTGGCTGAGCTTCTTGAGGTCCATGAACAGGTTGTACGGCGCCGAGCGGCTCGTGTCGCGGCTGTAGCCGGTCGCGCCCTCGGTGAACGACGTGATCCCGGCGTCCTTGATGCGACGCACCGTCGGGGGCGCCCCGCCGCTGGCGACCAGGACCGCCTTGGCGGGCTTCACGATGCCGATGTCGGTGGCGCGCATCGAGCGGACCGGGCCCACCCGGTTCGGGACGTGCTTGTAGAAGAACACCGCCAGGCGCGTGCTGCCGCCCTCGACGAGCTCCTCGGTGATCAGGTCCGCCCGGCCCAGGCCCTGCTGCGGGCTGCTGCTCGCGGTGTTGTCGATCTTCACGATCATCACCGGGTGGCGCGGGGTCTTCCCCTTCGCCGGCTCGCCGGTCAGCGGCCACTCGCCGGCCACGGTCAGGCCCTGCGCGGTCTCCTGCGCGTCGGGCGTGCCGTTGCCGTTCGCGTCCGCGGTGGAGTCCTTGTTGCAGCCGGACAGCGCCAGCGCGGCGGTCAGCCCGAGGGCCACCAGGACGGGTCCGCGACGCCGGCGGGCGCGCGAATCATGAGTGAATGCATCGATGCGGGGGGAATTGCCAACCATGCGAACCAGTGTGGCGCAGGGAGAGGCCGTCCCGGTCGACCACCCCTCCCCGCGCGCGTGTCGCGACCGGTCAGATCTTGGCGCCGCCGTCGACGTACAGCGTCTGGCCGGTGATGAACGACGCCTCGTCGCTGCACAGGAACGCGGCGGTGGCCGCGATGTCGGCCGGCTGCCCGACCCGGCGCACGGGGGTGGCCGCGGCGGCCGCCTCGCGGTAGGCCTCCGGCTCCATGCCGACCCGGCGCGCGGTGGCGTCGGTCATGTCGGTGACGATGAAGCCGGGGGCGATCGCGTTGACGTTCACGCCGAACGGGCCGAGCTCGATGGCCAGCGTACGGGTGAAGCCCTGCAGGCCCATCTTGGCGGCCGAGTAGTTCGCCTGGCCGCGGTTGCCGAGGGCGGAGACCGAGGAGAGGTTCAGGATCTTCCCGTACTTCGCCTTCACCATGTGCTTCTGCACCTCGCGGCTCATCAGGAAGCTGCCCTTGAGGTGCACGCCCATGACGGCGTCCCAGTCCTCCTCGGTCATCTTGAAGAGCAGGTTGTCGCGGGTGACGCCGGCGTTGTTGACCAGCACGTCGACCTGGCCGAGCTGCTCGACGACCGAGGCGACGGCCGCCTCGACCGACGCGGCGTCGGAGACGTTGCAGGCCACGCCGATCGCCTGCGCGGCGCCCAGGCCGGCGGCGGTCGCGGCGGCGGACTCCTGGTCCAGGTCGAGGACGGCGACGGCCGCCCCCTCGTCGGCGAACCGCCGGGCGGTGGCGGCCCCGATCCCGCGGGCGGCTCCGGTGACGACTGCGACACGGCCTTCGTAGCGGCTCATCGGGCTTGTCTCCTCCTGGGTTCGATGCGGCACACGGACGGTTTGTGCCGGTGCCGCGCCCACTCTAAAGTGCGGTGCAGGGGGTCGAACGGGCGGATGCCGGGATGGCGGCTCCCGGAAAGTAGGATCCTCGAGTGAGAACAGGTGGCTTCCGTTTCGCCGTCGTCCTGTCCCTGGCCCTGGCGGCCGCGGCGGTCGCGGTGGCCCTGACGTACCACCTCCCGCTGCGGGACCCCGACGGCGTGGCCGTGCCCACCTACGTCCGGCTCCCGATCATCCTGCTGCTGGCCTTCCTCACCGACGTGGTGCCGCGCGCCCTGTGGCGCGGCCGCTCGCTGGCGCGGCTGCCCCGCACCCTGGTCGCCGTGGTGCGCGAGCGCTGGCCCTGGGAGCACGTGCGGTTCGCGCTGGTCGGCCTCGGGGCGTGGTACCTCACCTACGCCGCGTTCCGGAACCTCAAGAGCTTCGTGCCGTTCGTGAACCGCAACCTGTGGGACAGCACGCTGGCCCACCTGGACCGGATCCTGTTCCTCGGCCACGACCCCGCGACGCTGCTGCACAGCCTGTTCGGGGTCGGCGCCGCCGCCGAGGTGTTCTCCTTCGTGTACGTCGCGTGGATCGTGTTCGTGCCGTTCTCGCTGGTCGTCGCGCTCGTCTGGTCGCGCGACCGGACCGGCGGGTCGTGGTACGTCACGGCGGTGGCGGTCGACTGGGTGCTCGGCGTGGCGACGTACTTCCTGGTGCCGACGCTCGGCCCGGTCTACGCCCAGTCCCAGGACTTCGTCGCGCTGCCGCACACCTACGTCAGCACGCTCCAGGACGCGATGATCCAGGACCGCTACACCGTGCTCTACGACCCGTTCGCGACCCACGCCGTGCAGACGATCGCGGCGTTCGCCTCCCTGCACGTCGGGATCATGGTCACCGTCTGCCTGATGGCCGAGCTGCTGCACATGAAGCGCTGGGTCCGGGTGGCGATGTGGGTGTTCCTCGCGGTGACGGTCCTCGCCACGGTCTACCTCGGCTGGCACTACTTCGTGGACACCGTCGGGGGCGCGGTGCTCGGCGCGGCCGGCGTCTGGATCGCCGCGCTCGGCACCGGCAACCACGAGCGCGGACGTCCGCGGCTCAAGGTCCGCGAGCCCGAGCCGGCCCACGAGCGTCAGCCGGTCTCCGCCCAGCCCAGGTAGGCGTACCCCCACGCCCGGGGGCGGGTGGCGTAGAACGTGCTCAGCTCCCCGACCCGGAAGCCGGCGCCGGCCACCAGCGCGGCGATCGGCCGGTCGAGGTGGCAGCCGGCGAAGACCCGGCCCTGCCACGGGTCCAGACGGTGCTGCCAGCGGGCGACGTCCGGCTCCGGGGACAGGCCGTGCTCGAGGAAGGCCAGCCGGCCCCCGGGACGCAGCACCCGGCGGATCTCGGCGAGCGCCGCCTGCACGTCGGGGATGGTGCAGAGCGTGAACGTGCTCAGCGCGCTGTCGTGGGACCCGTCGGCCAGGGTCAGCCGCTGGCCGTCCAGCCCCGCCCGTCGTACGTCGACCGGGCTCGCGTCCAGCCGGGCGGACGCCGCCCGCCACGCCACGTCGGAGGGCTCGACGGCGGACGCCGACGTCACCGCGGCCGGGTAGTGGGCGAGGTTGAGCCCGGAGCCGAAGCCCACCTCGAGCACCCGGCCGTGCAGCCCGGCGCAGACCCGGGCCCGGAGCTCGTCCACCTCGGCGTTCTGCAGCATCCGGTCGACGAGCCGGGGCACGACGTGCTCGCCCCACCAGCGCACGGGTCAGTCCTCCCCGTCGAGCGCGGCCCGCAGCCGGGCGGCGTACCCGGCCTGCTCGTCGGCGTCGGCGTACTTCGTGCGGGGCCAGAAGAAGCCGCGCAGCCCGTCGCCCTTGGTGCGCGGCACCACGTGCAGGTGCAGGTGCGCGACGCTCTGGCTGACGGTGTTGTTCATCGCCACGAACGAGCCCTGTGCGCCGAGGCCGGTCAGCATCGCGGCGGCGAGACGCTGGCCCCCCTCGAGGAACGGGTCGCGCAGCGCGGCGGGCAGGTCGGGCAGCGTGACGACGTGCGCGCGCGGCACCAGCAGCGTGTGGCCCTTGAACACGGGTCGGAGATCGAGAAAGCCGACCACGTGCTCGGTCTCGAGCACGAGGTCGGCCTCGATGTCCCCTGCGACGATGCCGCAGAACAGGCAGTCCGCCATGGCGGACAGGTCAGGCGTGCGAGCGGTTCTTGCCGGACATGCCCTCGGCGACGCCGATCAGCAGGACGGCGGCCACGATCGCGATGATCGCGCCGAGGACGTTGAGCTCGGTGATGCTGCCGGTGCCGAGCGCGCTGGCGATGATGCCGCCGATCAGGGAGCCGACGACGCCGAGGACGAGGGTCATGAGGAGGCTGAGGTTCTGCTTGCCGGGCTTGATGAGCCGCGCGACCGCGCCGACGACGAGCCCGAACACGAGGAAGCCGATGAGGGCCATGGTTACCGCCTTGGGTGGAGAGGATGGGCCACCTCGAGACTACCCAGAGCCAAGGGTGGCAATCCCCCCGAAACGGTCAGGCGACCAGCTCGAAGTCCGCCGCACGCAGCGGGAACCGCCCCGAGACCGGCTCGGCGATCCGCGCCACCCGGCCCCCGAGCCGTCCGGCGGCGAGGCTGTGCAGCGTGCGGCGCGGCGGCAGCCGGAACGCCATGATCGTGGACTGCATCAGCAGGCAGGTCAGGCTGCACGCGGCGAGCGCGTGGTCGCCGACGAGGACGCCGTACGAGAGCCACAGGAGCAGGCCCGTCCAGGCCAGCACGGTGGACCACGGGTCGAGGCCGCCGAGCGGCGCGCGGGACAGCGCGAGCCGGGTCTGCGGCCACATCCGCAGCGAGCTGACCAGGGTGCCGACCAGGGCGAGCGCGAGGGAGCTGAACACGTCCACCACGACGACCGCGAGCAGGCCGGCCGCGACGACCGCGCCGGCCGCGGCCCAGCACCGGTGGAACCCGCCGCCGGCGCGCAGCACCGCGACGGCGAGCGCGACGAGCAGGACGAGGGCCAGGAAGTTGTTGACCAGCTGCACGGCGTCGGCCACCGCGACGGCGTACACGCACCACATCGCGAAGGTGGCCAGGCTGAGCAGCAGCGAGGTCCAGGACAGGCCCTCGACGGAGCGGCTGCGGAAGGCGCGGAGCACCTGGGGGACGGTGGAGGACACGGCGAAGAGCGACGCGACGGCGCCGAGCAGGAGAGGCACGGGAGGACACATTCGGGCGAGGTGCGGACGGGGACGGTGCGACGTCGGTCCGCCGTCCTGCAGTGACACGTGACCTGGTGCGAGAGAATCCTAGACAGTCCGGGCATACCTGCTCAGACGACTCCGCGAACCGCCGCTGAGACGCTCGTCACCCCGGGAGGACCGTTGACCCACAGCCCCTTCGGGCGGGTGCTCGCCACCGGTCTGTCCGTCCTGCTGGCGTGCACCGCGTCGGTCGTGGCGCGCTCGCTGCCGGACGCCGCGGCGCCCCGCGGCACCTCCGCCCGGTCCCTCGTCGTGGGTCGCGACGTGAGCTGGCCGAACTGCCCGAGGGGCCTGGGCATCCCGTCGCGGCCGAGCCAGGGCAAGCCGATGCCGCCGCCGTCGGCCCGCTTCGTGGTCATCGGTCTGACCAACGGGCCGGCGTTCCACCCGAACCCCTGCCTGGCCGCGCAGGTCGACTACGCCCGGTCCCGGCACCTGTGGGCCGCGGCGTACGCCGTGCTGACCTTCCCGACCCCCGGCCAGCTCCGCAGGTACGGCGGTCCGCGCGCCGCCGGTCGCGCGCAGGCCCGGCAGAACGTGGCCGCGATGCGGGCGGTCGGCCTGCCGTCACCGATCGTCTGGGTGGACGTCGAGCCGGTCAGCCCGCCGGCGCCCTGGTCGCCGCGGCCGCGGGCCAACCGGGCGGTGCTCCGCGGCGCGCTCGCGACCTACCGGCGCGCCGGCCTGCGGGTCGGGTTCTACTCCACCCCGTCGATGTGGCGCGGCATCCTCGGGCCGGTCCGCCCCGGGCTCCCCGAGTGGCGCACCGCCGGGCTCGCCACCCGGACCGCGGCGCTGGCCCGCTGCGCCGGCCGCGACTCGTTCCAGGGCGGCCGGGCGGTGCTCACCCAGTGGTACTCCCTGCGCGAGGACTTCGACGTGCTCTGCCCCGGCCGGCCTGCCGAGCAGGTGCTCGCGGCGTACTTCACCCGGCTGTGACGACCCGCAGCGGCGCCCCGTCGCGCCAGGCGGCGATGTCCTCGACGGCGTCGCCGTAGAACAGCCGGTAGCCGCCGTCGGTGACGTATCCCGTGTGCGGCGTGAGCACCGTGTGCGGCGCGGACCGGAGCGGGTGGTCGTGCGGCAGCGGCTCGACGTCGTACACGTCGAGGCCGGCGCCCGCGATCTCGCCGGCGTGCAGCGCGGCGAGCAGCGCCGCCTCGTCGACGAGCGGCCCCCGCGAGGTGTTCACCAGGAAGGCGGTACGTCGCATCGCCGCCAGCTCGCGCTCCCCGACCAGTCCCCGGGTCCGGTCGCTGAGCCGCAGGTGCAGCGACACCACGTCGGAGCGGGCCAGCAGCTCGTCCTTGGCCACCGGCGTCACGCCGTGCGCGCGGGCGACCTCCGGGTCGAGGTTCTGGCTCCAGGCCAGCACCTCCATCTCGAAGGCGTTCGCGACCCGGGCCACCCGCTGGCCGAGCCGGCCCAGCCCGAGCAGGCCGAGCGTGGTGCCCGCGAGGTCGGTGCCGACGGTGTGCTGCCACTCCCCCGCCCGCAGCCCGGCGTCGGACTCCGGGACCTGGCGGAGCAGCGCGAGGATCAGCGCCCAGGTCAGCTCGGCGGCCGGACCGGGAAGGCTCCGGGTGCCGCAGACGGTGACCCCTAGCCGGGTCGCGGCGGCCACGTCGATGGACGCGTTGGACGCACCGGTCGTGACCAGCAGCCGCAGGTCCGGGAGCCGCTCCAGCAGCGCGGCGCCGAACGGCGTCCTCTCCCGCATCGCGACCACCACGTCGGCGCCGGCGAGCACCTCGACGAGGGGGTCGCCGAGCAGGTGCTCGTGGACGTAGGCCACCTCGCAGCCGAGCTCGTCCCACGCCGCGAACCGGGACGCGCAGCGCTGGTAGTCGTCGAGCACCACGACCCTCATGCGACGACCTCCAGGTCGAGCCAGCGGGCGAGGTCGGCGATCTCGCGGTCGACGGCGGCCGTCATGGCCGCGGTGAACGTGACGTCCTGGTGGACCGCGGCCACCCGCAGCACCCCGTCGGCACGGTCCGCCTTGGCGTCGAGCTTCCCGACCAGTCGGTCGCCGTACAGGATCGGGAGCGCGTAGTAGCCCCAGCGGCGCTGCTCGACGGGCTTGTACATCTCCAGCACGTAGTCGAACTCGAACACCTGGTTCATCCTCCTGCGGTCGGCGAGCAGCCGGTCGAACGGGGAGAGCAGCGCCGCCCGGCCGTGGAACGGCTGCCCGAGCCGGGCCGGGTCGACCCGCCACTCGCCGCGCACGCCCTCGACGACGGCCGGCTCGCCGGCCTCGGCCACGTGCACCGGCTCGAACGGCGCGGTCGGTCCGGTGGGACGGGCGATCCCGAGCGACTCGAGGCGGCGCCGGGCCCGCAGCCGCCGCGCCTCGTCCGCCGGGGGGCACCGGGTCGTCGGGGTAGACCCTCGACGCGAGGTCCCACAGCCGGTCACGGCCGGTGCCGCCGGCGGCCGCGACCTCCCCGCGTTGCACCAGCTTGTCGAGCATCATCGTGACGTTGCGGTGGTCGTTCCAGCCGCTGGAGGACCAGGGCAGCACCAGGTGTCCGGGAGCTCGCGGATGGGCAGGGGGCCGTCGGCCCGCAGCCGCTCGAGGATGTCGCGCCGGCAGTCGTTGTTGGCCGCCACCCAGTCCCGGACCTCCTCCTGCCACGGCAGCAGCTCGCCGACGCCGGGCCAGTCGGCCATCCGGGCCCGGTGCAGCGCGATGTCCTCGGCGACCCGCAGCGACCCGCGCAGCTCGATCAGCCGCTGCTCGTCGAGGGCGTCCCACAGCTCCCGGGCCGAGAACCCGGACCCGATCCGGCTCCAGAGCACCAGCTCGGCGCTCGGCGCGACGGCGCTGGTCGGCTCGAGCTGCAGCAGCGCGAGGCGCCGTACGGTGTCGACGACGTCGGTGGGCCGGGGGCGCGCGAGCAGCTGTGCCTGGACGGCGATCCGCCGGGCGTCGGTGCGGCTCAGCTGGTGGGCACGGGCCATGGCGCGAGCCTAGAGGGCTGCCTCATCCACCGCGGGTGAGGCGAGCGAACCCACGGACGCGCAGCGTTGCGAGCACCCACCCGTCCCCCGAACAAGGAGACCTCATGAGCTCACAAACCGCCCCCGAGTCGACCCTCGGCGGCATCGCCCAGGGCGACGCACCCGTCCTCGAGAGCCTCATCTCGATGAACCTGGACTCGCTGGAGAACTCCAACCTGGACCCCAGGACCTACTTCCTGGTGCGCCTGGCCGCCCTGGTCGCGATGGACGCGGCGCCGGTGTCGTACGTCATGAACCTGGGCCTGGCCGCGGAGGTGGGCGTCAGCGCCGAGGAGGTGCAGGGCACGCTGATCGCGATCGCCCCGATGGTCGGCAGTGCCCGGGTGGCCTCGGCGGCCGGCGCGATCCTGCGCGGCGCGTTCGGGGTCGCGGAGGCGGGGCTCCCCCAGCAGCGCAACGCCTGAGCGTCAGGCGATCCGCCGGACCTCGCGCTGCCGCGGGATGAACGCCCGCGGCGCGGGCAGCGGGGTCCGGCGGGTCCGCAGCACCTGGGCGGCCACCTCGCGGGCGACGCGGGGCAGGTCCGCGTCCGCGCACCCGGCCGATCGCTGCCCGTGCACGGCACGCGCGTAGCAGCGCAGCACCGATCCGGCGGGGTGGCTGTCGAGCTCGGCGACCAGGCTCATCGCCTCGCTCATCAGCTCTCTGCGGAGCAGGACTACCTCGTTCATGGGACCTCCACGTGCCGACGACGTCGGGTGACGCCCAGCACACCCCGGCGCGCGCGGCGCGCCCTAGGGTCCAAAGTCCCGGAAACTTTACCGAAACGGACTAGCCGGGGTGGTTCGTCAGCTGCCGGAGCGCTGCACGGGCACCTTGGTGACCTCGGCGCGCGCGTCCCCGACCGGCACCCGCACCTCGAGCACGCCGTTCTCGTACGTCGCGGCGATCGACGAGCGGTCGCTGCCCGGCGGGAGCCGCAGCGACCGGCTGAAGGAGCCGTAGCGGAACTCGCTGTGGTTCTTGTCGCGCTCCTCCTCCTGACGCCTGCCGGAGATGGTCAGGACGTCGCCGGACACCCCCACCTCGACGTCCTTGTCCGGGTCGATCCCCGGCATCTCGGCCCGCAGCACGTAGGTGCCGTCCTCCTCGTAGTCCTCGACCCGGATGGTGTGGGACAGCCCCTGGAAGCCCAGGGCAGGACCCGACTCGATCCAGTCGAGCATGTCGCCCCACGTGTTGCTGGTCCGTCGTGCGAGTGTCGCCATCGTGCTCTCCTCCTGTGCCGAGTGCTGCTGCAGCTCCGATACGACGATGCTTCTCACCGGTGCACGGCCTCGACAGGGGCGAAGGTCCCGCGCTAGCTCGCCGGCCCCGCGGCCAGCCCGGCGAGGAAGTCCTCGGTGAACCGGGTGACCGCGTCCCACTCGGTGTAGACGTAGTCACGGGAGACGTCGGTGCCCAGGCCACCCGGCTTGCCACCGGCGATCCGCTTCATCAGCCGGCGCTTGAGGAAGCCGTACTGGGTGTAGAGCAGCGCCCCGCTGAACATCGCCACCGTGGCCGGGCGCCAGCCGGTCTCCTGCTCGAACGCCTCGACGTAGCGCTCCGCCTCCTGCTCGTCGCCGTGGGCGGCCAGGCTGACCGAGAAGAACGCCGAGGGGACCCGCTCGAGGGTCTGGCGGTGCTGCCGCACGTAGTCGCGCACGTGCTTGTCGTGGTGGCCCAGGTGGATGGAGGAGCCGACGACCACGCCGTCGTACCCGTCCGGGCCGCCGAGCCTCGGGCCCTTGACGTCGACCACGTCCGCCTCGTGGCCGTGGGCCCGCACGACGTCGGCGACGTGCGCCGCGATCCGGGCGGTCTGGCCCTCGCTCGTCGCGTAGGGAATGCAGATCCTGGACATGGTGGCTCTCCTCCGGATCCGCAGGCTGTCACCCGGGGACGGGCCGCAGCCAGGGACGAAGGTCACGGGACGCGACCCGTCGAGCTCACGCCAGCCTGGGCGAACCCGCCTGCGTGGTTGCCACACAAGGGCCGGCGGGCGCGCTGGACGATCTCCATCGATCTACGAGGGGCCGGATCCGGGGCCTGTTCCAGCATCCGATTCACCCAGGAATGAATGCTATTTAGAACAATTCGATTACTTCCCATATATATCCATTTGGGCGATTCCGCTTTATGGCACATCATTCAACGGGAAATTCGTCGGCGTTTGCTTGCATAACGGTTGAGCAGCTATACAAGAGCGGACGAGGGGATGTGCCTGCTCCACGAGCGGCCCCACGGATCACGAATTTTCCGACACGTGGTCACCCCGCGACCCACCGACCCAAGGACGAACCAGTGGCTGGACGACATGTTGCGCGCAGCACCTTCACCTCTCACATCCGGCGCGCACGTGCACCGCGTTGGCTGATCCCCGTCACCCTTCTTGCGACGGTCGTTGTCAGCGCCTCGACCGGATTGACGACGCCAGACACCGCGGAGGCGAGCGTGCCGCCGAACTTGGTTCTGGATCCGGAGTTCGCCCAGGGGACCAACGCCTGGACGTCCCCGTCCGGGGGTCTTTCTCTGGTCCCGGGCCATAACGGCCACCGCGCCATCCGCGTGACCAACACCTCCGGTGCGGCCATGACACTGGCGCTGAACGATCGAGCCAACACGGTCGCCAGCACCCGAGCGGGCGCGACGTACACCGCGTCCGCGTGGATCAGGACAACCGCCCCGGGGGTCTCGGTGGCCGCCAGAGAGGGCGAGTGGGTGGGGGCGAGGAGCAACGGGTCCAAGCAAGCCGCCGCGTGGCTTTCCGACTCCGGGTGGCACCTCGTCACCGTCAGCTACCGTGCCGTCGGCGACGGTGCCTCCATCGACTTCAACGTCTTGGGCTGGCAGGTACCCAAGGGGCAGGCTATGGACGTCAGCGAGCCCACGTTGACGACGGACGCTTCGGCGCCCGTGACGTCCCCGCCGCCCCCCGTGCCGACGACGACCGGAGCCCCGAGCGGTTACAGGCTCGCGTTCTCCGACGAGTTCAACGGGAGCGTCGTGGACACCAGCAAGTGGCGGGTCCACAACAACTCGTGGGCCAGCAACGAGGAGGCGATGGACACCTCACGCCCGAACAACCTCTTCCAGGCCAACGGCGCCCTGACGCTCCGCGCGCAGCGCGAGGAGTACACCGCCTACGGGACCTCCCGGCACTACACCTCGGCCTCCATGGACACCATCGGCAAGCACTCGTGGAAGTACGGGCGCTTCGAGATGCGCGCCAAGCTGCCGACCACGGTCGGTTCCTGGCCGGCCTTCTGGCTCAGGGACGACCACGGCGAAGGTGAGATCGACGTGATGGAGGCCGTCGGCGGAATGCCGTCCTTCGTCGCCCAGACCCTGCACCAGTCGACCAACGGCGGCAAAGCGCGCCTGACCCACGGCGTGTACTCCTTCAAGGACGGCACGCTGACGTCCGACTGGCACACCTACGGCGTCACGGTGACCCCGACGCTGATCACGTGGGACATCGACGGCGACACGGTCTTCACGGTGAGCTCGGCGACCGCCCCGTGGATGACGTCCACGTTCGACGACACCCTGAACATCCGCATCAACCTGCAGGTGGGAGGCAGCATGCCGGCGTACTTCAAGCTGCCGGTGACCTCAGCATCGAAGTTCCCGGCCGACTACTCGATCGACTACGTCCGGGTGTACCAAAAGGGCTGAACCGGCCGTTCTTCGTAGCCTAGGCCGAGCGGTTCGAAACCCTCAATCGTGACTAGGGTCTCCTTCTGTTCGCACTATTGACAGGTGGGGCAATTCGCAGGCAACCTTGATCGGGTTGGCGTGACATAGTCCGCAATGTCGTAGCGAGGGCCGGGGGGTCCGCAAGGCCGCTGCGCAGCCGGGTGGCACCAACACAGGGGTTCTGACGTTCCCTGGGGGCACGTGACTGTCATTCGGCAGTCCTGCGTCTCCCGTGCGTTCCAGGGCTGACAACGCTTCACCCTGCACCATCACGCTTCGCCGCCCGGGCAGCAGGTCGGGCGTTCTGGTCGGACTTCCGCACATGGGGGAAAAATGCATCTATCGCGCCTTGTCTCGGGGACCTCTGCGCTGGCCGTCGCGGTCGCCGGAGCCACCTTCGTCATCACCAGCCCAGCCGCGCAGGCGCTGCAGTCGGCGGTGCCGTCGAATACCGCGCCGGCCTATCAGACCAACGGCAACGTGTCGACGATCGCCTATTCCAAGGCCTCCGACATCGTCTACATCGGCGGTGACTTCACGAGTGTGCGGCCACCTGGCGCGGCGCCGGGGACCGGCGAGGTGGCGAGGACCCGCCTCGCGGCGTTCAACGCTTCGACCGGCGCCCTGATCACCAGCTTCAACCACAACGTGCCGGCCTCAGTGAAGTCGCTCGCGACCAACCCTGACGGGAGCGTCCTGTACGTCGGTGGCGACTTCACCACCATCGACGGGACCACCCGCAACCGCGTCGCTGCCTTCAACACCGGCACGGGCGCGCTCACGTCCTGGAACCCGAGTGCCAGCAACCGCGTCTCGGCGATCGCCGCCACCGCGTCGACCGTCTACCTCGGTGGCACCTTCGCCCGCGTGGGCGGGGCGGCCGAGCAGCGGGTGGCCGCCGTCACCGCGACGACCGGAGCGGCGCGCACCGACTTCAACGTCAGCGCAGACAACCTTCCCTACCAGATGGCCGTGTCGCCCGACGGATCCCGGTTGTACCTGGCGGGCTCGTTCCTCAGCCTCAACGGAAACACCGACTACCACGCCGTCGGCGCTGTGAACGCGACGACGGGTGCGCTCCTCCCCTTCAGCGCGGGTTCGATCATCCCGCCCAAGTCGCCCGCGTGCATCGTCGAGGCGAGGTCGGTCAAGACCGACGCCGACGGCACCTACTTCGGGGTCGAGGGAACCGGCGGCGGCTGCTTCGACGGCACGTTCGCGGTCAACGACGACGGCAGCCTCAAGTGGCAGAGCCAGTGCCTGGGTGCTACCCAGGCCGTGCAGCCCGTCAAGGGCGACCTCTACACCGGTTCACACTCGCACGACTGTGTCCAGGACCAGCCGGGCGGCGCCAGCGGGCTCAACGACCCGGACGCCTTTCCCGAGGTGGGGTGGTCCAGGGGGATCTCCCGGCACCTGCTCTCGCGCAGCACGACCACGGGCAAGCTGGGCAACTGGTACCCGAACACGAACGGTGGCCCGAACGGTCAGGGACTCGGCCCGCGCTCCATGGCGTCCGACGGAACGCAGCTGTTCGTCGGCGGTGAGTTCACGACCGTGAACGGCCAGGCGCAGCAGGGCTTCGCGCGCTTCTCGCCGTCGACCGGCGACACCGCGGCACCGGCAGCACCGACCGCGCCGACCGCGGTCGCCCGTGGCGGGGGCAGGGTCTCGGTCTTCGTGCAGGCGCCGCTCGACACCGACGACACCGACCTGACCATCTCGCTCTATCGCGATGGTGGCACCACACCGATCGCGACCAAGAACGTGCACGCACTGTTCTGGAGAGACCCGGTCGTCGGTTTCACCGACAACGACCTGGCCGTCGGCAGCAGGCACACCTACCGGGTCGACGCCCGCGAGGTCAACGGTCCCAACGTGGGCCCGAAGTCCGCGGCGAGCAACACGGTCACGGTCGTCTCCTCCGCGCCGTCCTACGCAGCCTCGGTGGCGGCAAGCAACCCGACGTCCTACTGGCGCCTGGGCGACACGCACGCGCCGGCCACCGCGGACTTCTCGGACCAGCTCGAGGGCGGTGTGACGTTCGGCGGCGTGACGTTCAACCAGCCGGGAGTCACCACTGACGGCGACAACGCCATCGTCACCGACGGGTCCAGCGGCATCGTGTCCTCCACGGACGCCATGCCGTCGCCGTCGACCTTCTCGGTCGAGGCCTGGTTCAAGACCACCTCGACGTCCGGTGGCAAGATCATCGGCTTCGGTGACCGTCAGCAGGGTTACGACTTCGGCGGCAACCCGGCGCTCAGCGGCAGCTACGACAAGCAGGTCTACATGACCAACGACGGACGGCTGGTCTTCGGCGTCTACAACGGCGGCGCGGACACCCTGACCACCGGCGGCACCAAGGCCTACAACGACGGCGCCTGGCACCACGTGGTGGGCACACAGGGACCGGGCGGCATGGCGTTGTACGTCGACGGCGCCCGCTCCGGCCGCAACGGGGTCACGACCAACCAGTCCTACCCGGGGTACTGGCGGGTCGGTGGCGACAACCTGAACGGCTGGCCGAACCAGCCGTCGAGCAACTACTTCGCCGGTTCGATCGACGAGGTGGCCACCTACGACCACGCGATCCCGCTGACGGACGTGCAGGCGCACTACTCCGCCTCGGGCCGCACGCTGCCGCCGTCCAACCTGCCAACCGACACCTACGGTCGCACGGTCGCGGGTGACTCGCCCAGCGCCTACTGGCGCCTGGACGAGACGTCCGGCACCACGGCCGCGGACTCCTCGGACAACGGTGACACCGGGACCTACGTCGGCGGCGTGACGCAGGGACGGCCCGGCGCTCTCGGCGGCCAGGGCACGGCCGCGACGTTCGACGGCTCGACGGGCAACGTGACCGAGACCAGTTCGCGGAGCGGTCCGTCGGCCTTCACCGCGGAGCTGTGGTTCAACACGGACACGCAGTCCGGCGGCAAGCTGATCGGCTTCGGCGACGCGTCCACCGGTCTGAGCGGGAGCTACGACAAGCAGGTCTACATGCTCAACGACGGTCGTCTCGTGTTCGGCAACTACAACAACGGCTTCGACACCATCTACTCCTCGAGGAGCTACAACGACGCCGCCTGGCACTACCTCGTCGTCACTCAGGGGCCGAATGGCATGACGATGTACGTCGACAACGCCGCGATCGGCACGCACCCCGCGACGACCAACCAGCGCTACACCGGCTACTGGCGTGCGGGTGGGGACAACCTCGCCTTCTGGCCGGACCAGCCGTCGAGCGCATACCTCGCCGGCACGATGGACGAGGTGGCCCTCTACGACGCTCCTCTGTCGGCGGACCAGATCAATGCCCACTACATCGCAGCCGGCCGGAACGGCCGCGACGTCACCAACCCCGAGACGGCCATCACCTCACCCCACCAGGGTGACGTCGTCACCACCGGGCAGGTGACCGTGTCGGCCACAGCGACGGACAACGTGGGTGTCAGCCAGGTGGACCTGCAGGTCGACGGCACCACGGTAGGCACCGACACCACGGCCCCCTACACGTTCGATTGGACGGCCACGGATGGCGAGCACACCTTGCAGACCGTCGCGCACGACGCGGCCGGCAACACGGGCACCTCATCCGTCGTCCAGGTGACCGGGACGACCCCGGACACCACGGACCCCACCACCTCGATCACCTCCCCGGCCGACGGGGCGACGGTGTCCGGTCCCACGACCGTGACCGCGGACGCAGCCGACAACCGGGGGGTCACCACGGTGCGACTGCAGGTGGACGGCACCACGGTGGACACCTCCACCACTGCCCCGTACACCTTCACCTGGAACGCGAACGATCCCGGGGCGCACACCCTCCGGACCGTCGCTTCCGACGCGGCCGGGAACACCGGCACCTCGGCACCGGTGAACGTCACGGTGCCCGTGCCTGCCGACACCACGCCGCCGACGGCCCCCACCGGGCTGACAGCCACCGCGACCAGCCCGACGACGGTCGACCTCTCGTGGGGCGCGTCGACGGACAACCGTGGGGTCACCGGCTACCAGGTCGTCCGGGGCAGCACGGTGGTGGACACGGTCACCGGCCGGACCTACACCGACACCGGTCTGACAGCTGGCACCAGCTACTCCTACGTGGTCCGGGCGGTCGACGCAGCGGGCAACGTCAGCGGGGACAGCAACACGGCCACGGTGACGACGCCGGACCCGAACGCGGCACTGTTCAGCGACACGTGGTCCGCGGCTGACGGCAGCCCGTGGAAGGCGGGGTGGACGACCGGCCAGGCAAGCGGGACGGTCGACACGCAGGCCGGCCAGGGACGGCTCGCGTTCACCGACGTGGCCAACGCCTACGCGCGGGCGCAGATCACCGGCGCACCGGCGCAGGCGGACACGGAGCTCCTGACGTCGTACCAGTGGAGTGCGACGACCCCGGGCAGCTACCTGAACGTCTACCTCCGCGGGTCCGGTGGCTGGCAGAACGCCTACCGCCCCCGGAGCGGGTACGGGCTCGAGCTGACGTCGAACAGCGGGACGGTCGTCGTCCGGAAGAATGTGGCCTCGACCACCACGAACCTGGCCTCGGTGCCCGGTGGTCAGGCGGTCACGACCGCCAAGCAGTGGCTGCGGATCCGGGTCAGCGGCTCCACGGTCCAGTTCCGGATCTGGCGGGACGGCACCACGGAGCCGACGGCCTGGACGGGTACCTACACCGACACCTCGGTGACCGCTCCGGGACAGGTCTTCGTCTCGCTCGTCCGGGGCGGAACCAACTCCGGCGTCAAGTCGGTGTCCCTGGACGACCTGCGGCTTACCCAGCAGTGACGTGACCACCGATGCGCGCCCGTGGAACCGCACGGGCGCGCATCGGTGCGTCACCTGGTCTCCTGTGCCGTCACACGAGCAGCGGTCGTGGTTCGCCGGGCACCGACGCCACCCAACGCGGACGGTCCGGTGCGGACCACGGTGCGCGGTCGACGCAATCGCGATGGTGTTCGCCGGTCGGCGGGACCAGGTCGTCGAGCTCTCGACCGACGGCGGTGGAGTGGACAGCGGCTGCCACAGCGCCCGGTTGCAGGGCCCGGCGGGCCGGGTGGTCACGGCGGCCCGGCCGGACTTGTGGCGGCTGCCTCGCTCCGGCACCTACCGGGCCGAGGTGGTGCCCTGCTGGGGCTCGAGCCTCGACATCGCCGACCTGACCAGGCGCCGACTGGTTCCCCTGGACCTGAACGCGGCACCGGTGCACTTCCGCTCCGGCAAGGGCGTCACGGACCTGGGTGTCGTCACGGTCCCGCGCACCGGCCGGGTGATGGTCCGCGGCTGGACGGAGGGCGACCCGCAGCACCTGTGGGACTCGGTCAGCTACCCGTCCGGCACCGGCTGTTCACCTACCAGGGCCGGGCCCCCGACCTCGAGGCAGGAACGTCCCTCTCCGACGGCCTGAGCTCCCGTGTGGTCACCCCGGGCCGCTACTTCCTGTATCCCGCGCGGGCCGACCTGCTGGCCGGCGCGTCCACCGTCCTGACGACCGCGGTCACTCCGGAGGGTCCGGCGGTCACGCTCGGCGACGGCGGGGTCCCGGGGCGCGAGCGCGACTTCACGTTCACCGGGACGGCCACGTTCGTCTAACAGGACACCACTGCGTGGGTCGGTGCGCCCGTCGACCGGGCAGCTCTACGGGCCTCGGAGCGCCCGGCTCAGTGGCTGGGACTACGACGAAGGCCGGCTGCTCCACGCCGACGACTGCGTCTGGGTGAGGTGCTGGGTCCGATGCAGTCCGGCGTCCCGTCCCGGTTCACCCTCGACGGCTCCGACCGCTACCTCGTGGCGCCCTACCAGCTTCCGAGCGGCACGATCCACCCGCGGTTCGCGGCCACCGGCTCGACGGTGACCGGGCCGTGGGACGCGATCGCCGGAGCCGAGCACATCCGCTCCGGCGCTCTGGGCCCGGGACAAGCGTCAGGCTGCGACGAGAACTTCTTCTCCTCGGTCGGTGACGAGTCCGCGACCTCTACCTTCACCGACTTCTTCCCGAACCCGGCTCTGGTGGTGCTGCGTCCGGGTGCCGGGGTGATCGGCCGCGTGGACCTGACCCTTGGCCCCTGACGGACTGCCGACGACCCGGAAGCACGAGCCGTCAGCCGCCCGCCGGGGCGAAGAAGCTCACGATCGTCGCGGTGCCGTCCTGATCGACGGCTCGAAAGGCGCCCGCGTCCAGGTCGATGTCGACCTCGCTCGGGTGCGGGACCATGTGACGGAGCACGACGGGGTAGCTCGAGGAGCTCCCGCCCACGGCCACGATCACCACGTCGTCCTTGGGGTCGTACGACGCGTACGCGAACGGCAGGCGCTCGGCCTCCGCCTGGTCGCCGAACGAACGGTCGAGGACCTCGATCGTGACGTCCTGTCCCTCGCGGTCCTTCGTCAGCCGGTCCAAACCCTCCACCCAGCGTTGGCGGTCGGTCGTCGAGGTCTCTGCCATCGGCTCTGATCCTTCCAGACGTCGTTCCGGTGCCCTACCCGAGGCCGAGATCCATCCTCGGTCGCCCGGCGGCTCGACACATCCCACGTATCCGGGATGTCCCGTCGCGCCGCGGGCGCGAGGCTGGGACGACCGAGAACACAGGAGGACCGACGATGGAGCTCTTCGGCGTCGCCCGCTTCGAACGCTTCTTCCGCGCGGCCGCCGGTCTCCACGCCGACAAGGACGACCTGCGCCGCTTCGACGACTTCGTGAACAACAAGATCTACGACCTCCTGCTGCGCGGGCAGGCGAACGCGAAGTCGAACGGCCGCGACGTGATCGAGCCGCAGGACCTGCCGATCACCAAGGGGCTCCAGGAGTCCATCCACGCCTTCGAGGCCATCGATCAGGAGGTGTCGCTGGAGGCGATCCTTGAGCAGCTCACCAGGCGCCCGCCGCTCGATGTGACCTACAGCGACGAGGCCCAGGCGAAGCTCCCGCTGGTCGCGGGCGGGCTGGGCGTCGCCCTCGCGCGGACGTTCCCGATCCTCGAGGAGGGCCTGGTGAACCCGCAGACCGAGCACTGGGACCGCGCCATCCGGATCTTCGACCTCCTGCTCTAGCGAGGACCCTCCGACCTGCTCACCGCTCCAGCCTTCGACGCGTGAGCACCCAGGAACAGCCCGGATTCCCGGGCTCCTCCGGCGGCTTGCGACACGTACAGTGGATCAATGGCCAGAGTCGCTGTTGTCGGAGGCCGCGGGAAGGTGGCACGCCACCTCCATCCCCTGCTGGTCCGGGCCGGCCACACACCGGTCGCGCTTGTCCGCAACGAGGCCTACCGCTCTGAGCTCGAGGAGCTGGGCGCCGAGGTCCGCCTGCTCGACATCGAGAGGTCCACGGCGGAGGACTTCGCGCGCGCCTTCGACGGTTGCCGGGCCGTGGTGTTCGCCGCTGGAGCCGGCCCCGACGGCAAGGTCGAGCGCAAGCGCACGGTCGATCTCGAGGGTTCGCTGAAGTCGATCGAGGGGGCCCAGGGCGCTCGTATCCGGCGGTTCGTCCAGGTCTCTGCGATGGCCGTCGACGACCCGGTTCCCGCAGATGCGACACCGGTATGGCGCGCCTACATCGAGGCGAAGCGCGAGGCGGACGAGGCGCTGCGGTCCAGCGGACTCGACTGGACCATCCTGCGGCCCGGGTGGCTGACCGACGACCCGAGCGGGCGCCGGGTCGCCATCGGGCGAGACGTCCCGGAGGGCGACATCTCGCGCGACGACGTCGCGGCGGTGATCGTCGCCGTCCTGGAGAACGACGGGACGATCAGCAAGCAGTGGGAGGTGGTCCAGGACGGCCTGCCGATCGTGGAGTCGATCGCCCTGGCCATGCTGACCGACGCGGCACCCGGCGCCGCATGGGCCGGGAGGGACTAGTCCCGATAGCAGACCGGCCCGGCGCTGCGACCTCGCCCGGCCCGCTTTGCCTACCTCTTGAACGCCTTCTTGAGGTGGTCGCCGGCCGTCTTGAGCTGCACCAATCGCCGCTCGCGCTTGCCTTCGCTCTCGAGTGGCTTGTCGCGACGAGCGCGACCGGCAAGCTCTTTCGCGTGGCCACCGAGGTTCTGACCCAGGTGCTTGGCCCGGTCACCCATGCCCATCTTTCTCACACCTTTCCCCGTGCGTTGGATGGTCCTGACGATGTGAAAAATACCCTCCTCGCACCAAGCCGCCCGACGGGTTGTGCCGAGCCGTGAGCACGCTTGAGGACACCGCGCCGTGCTTGCCAATATTTCTCGACTCGGCCGCGCAACTCGCCTGGGATGTGCTCCCGGAGACCCCCCATACTGACCACTTGTCGTGTCTGTGACCTGGCCGGGACCGGACAGGCTCGGCTGCCCGAAGGGGCAGAACAGACCGTGGCGCTCAACCGGCAGCTCGGCCGAACACGATAGGTCGCCCCCGGAGAACGGGCCGGCGCCGCAGACATGCACGCGTTCGCAGCCCAGCCGCACCTCAGCCCTACCCGGCGTCCACTCAGCGCTGGGAGCAAGGTCTCGTGCGCCAGTCCAGCGCGACCAAGGGTCCCCGTCACCGGAAAGGTCGGGCAGAACACACCTGGGCGACCGTCCTTCCCTGACCGCAGCCTCCACGTCGGCTCGGCTGCCTCCCACACCTAGTCAGATGCCGTCGCGTGCTGTGGCAGCTGCGGGCGGTTGAACAAGGCATCTACTCGTCGTACGAGCTCTCCTCGCGGAGCTGGTTTGACCAGGTAGTCGTCGGCTGCGGCGGCTGGCCCGAACCGTCCAGCGCTGAGCAAGACGATCAGCATCTTCGCCGTTGCACGGTCCGCACGGAGCCGCCAAAGCACTTCCAATCCGGTGACCTTGGGCATCATCACGTCCAGTACCGCTAGGTCGGGCAAATCCTTGCGAATCAGTTGGAGAGCTTGTTCCCCGTCGGAGGCGCTGAGAACCAGATAACCGGCCCGGGACAACTGTCGTGTGAAGAGATCAAGGAGGTCGGGATCGTCATCAGCGTCTAGACCTGGCAAGCGCAACTCGGAAACCCACACCGCCTCCAGGTAGCTCGACACCTGCGCCACGGGCGTTCCTGGCCGGTAGCGGACCATGGCGACCAGCAGCTGGTCCGGATCCTCAGTCGTCTCCACCTCGACAGCACCGAACATCGCGCTCGACGCCAGCCGGGAACGGAGCTTGGACGCAGCAACGCTGAGTTCCGCGCTGCTTGCTGGCGGCAAGTTGATGAACAATCCGTCCTTGAGTCGCCTGAACTCTCTGTGGTCCACAGTTGTGAGCCTCTCGGAACGACGTTGGATCGGCAACTCTTCTCCATGCGATTCGTCGTCCAGGCTGAAGTCGGGGAACCGCTGCCCTTCCAGGAGGGCCCGGACAACGGCTTGTTTGCTGAAGTAGACCGCCCGACCCCGGACGTCGTCGGAAACGCGGAGTACGGTGCTCGTCGGCTCGCGCAGCAAGCCGGTCAGCTCCCGGACGTCTCGCTCGTGCTGCTTCTTCAACGCTCGAACGCGTGCAGTTGCTCCTCGTAGGTGGCCCAGTGCTCGGGGTGTCGATGACCTTGTGCTGCCTGACGGCCGGCCGTCTCGAATCGCCCTGTCGACGGACCGGACGTCGGCCGCCGACAGTCGCTGTTCGCCGATGGCCGTCGTCGGTGCGGAACTCGTTCATCGTCCTCGAGGAGGGGTGGGCAGTCCCTGGGAGCGGCCCTGGGGCTTCGTAACCCCCTCCGCCCCCATTGAGGGGGCTCCACACGCAACAGAACCGCACCGGCTTGCGTCGGTGCGGTTCTGTCTCAAGAGGAGGTCCGCTCGGGTCCTGCGACCCGTTTTCGCGAACTGGGTGCTCGTATTTCACGAACACCCCTCGGTGGAGCTGGCGGGAATCGAACCCGCGTCCTTCGGCGCCGATCCAGGGCTTCTCCGGGTGCAGTCAGTGGTGTCGTTTTCTCAGCCCCGGCGCTCTCACTGACACGTCGCCGACAGGCTCAGCCGCAGAAAAGTCCCAGGGTGTCCTCGCGGCCCGGACACCCCAGCAAGCCTCCTAGATGAGGCCAGGTTCTAGAGCGGAGGCGCCTCTAGTCTGACCCGTTGCCCCGCCGTCAGGCGGCGAGGGCGAACGAACTGCGCTGTGAATTGGCAGTTATTGGTTTCCAAGGAGCGTTTGCGAGATGACCTTGGATCCTCGACCCGCTTCCCCTGGAACTAACGTCCCAAGTCGAAACCGATCAGCCCCTCTTGAGTTGTGGAACGGTGCTGCCCTGTTGCTGACGAGCAGTCTACCGGTCCAACCGGCAGACCTCTCCCGGTATTCCGCTCAGTCGCCGCGGGGGGCGACCACCACGGGCACCTTGGCGTGGCGTACGACGCGCGAGGAGACCCCGCCCAGCAGCACCCGGCGCACCGGCCCGTAGCTGCGCGAGCCGACCACGAGCAGGTCGTAGTCGTCCAGCGACAGGTCGCCGAGCGCGTCCACGACCGGCCCGTCGAGCACCCGTCCGGAGACGGCCAGCCCGGCCGGCGCGGTCGCCAGCACGGCGTCCAGGCTGGCCTGGTAGCCCTTGCGCTGTTCGGAGGAGAACTGCCGGGACTCCCCCAGGCCGGGCACCACGCGGGTGTCCGGCACGACGGTGAGCACGGTCAGCGAGGCGCCCAGGTGCTGGGCGATCCGGACGGCGTGCGCGAAGGCGACCTGCCCGTCCGGGGTGTCGACGAACGCCACCGCGACGCGCTCCAGCCTCTTCTTCTCGACGTGACCGTAGCCCCAGGGCACGACGACCACCGGGGCCGCCGTACCGTGCAGCAGCCGCTCGGCCGTGCTGCCCGGGAAGGTACGTCGCATCTTCCGGTCGCGCCGGGAGCCGAGCACCAGCAGGGAGCGGTCGTCGCTGTCCGGCTCGACCAGGTCCGAGAGGCCGTGGGCCGCGGAGCCGGCGTCGACGCGGTGGTACTCCGCACCGATCGAGGGGTCCACCAGGCCCTTCGCCTCGTCGATGAGGTCCTGGGCCGCGGACCGCTCGTAGGCCGCCCACTCGGCGTCCACCCGGGCCAGGCCGGCCGGCGCGGCGCCGGGGTGGACCGTGACCACCACCATCGTGTCCCCGCTGGTGACGGCCCACTGGGTGCCGAACGCCAGCGCGTCCCGGCCGGTGGCGCCGCCGTGGTAGCCGACGACCACCCGTCCGCTCATGCGGCGGTCCCGGACTGGTCCCGGTCGCGGGTGCGCAGCCGGGAGTGGCCGTAGCTGTAGAACACGTAGATCAGCAGGCCGACGACCAGCCAGACCACGAACCGGATCCAGGTGGTGCCCGGCAGGTCGGTCATCAGGTAGAGGCAGAGCAGCACGCCGATGATCGGGAACACCGGTACGAACGGGGTGCGGAACGGGCGCTCCATGTCCGGCTTGGTGCGCCGCAGGATGATCACGCCGATGTTGACCAGCACGAACGCGAACAGCGTGCCGATGTTGACCAGCTTGACGATCTCCGAGAGCGGCACGAGCGCCGCCAGGATCGAGATCAGGATGCCGAAGGACAGCGTCAGGCGCGCGGGCGTGCCGTAGCGCGGGTGGATCACCGCGAAGCTCCGCGGCAGCAGACCGTCGCGGCACATCGCGAAGAAGATCCGGGTCTGCCCGTAGAGGATCACCAGGACCACGCTGGTGATCGCGATCAGCGCGCCGAGCGAGAGCAGCGCGGAGGCCCAGCTGAGCCCGGTGCCGGCCTCGAGCGCGGCCGACAGCGGCGCGTCGGAGTTCTTGGAGTCGGTCATCGTGCTGATCGGGGCGACGCCGACCGCGGCGACGGCGACCAGGATGTAGAGCAGCGTGGAGATCACCAGCGACCCGACGATCGCCTTGGGCAGGTCCTTGCCGGGGTTGTTCGACTCCTCGGAGCCGGTCGCCACGGCGTCGAAGCCGATGTAGGCGAAGAAGATCAGGCCGGCCGCGGTGGTGATGCCGCTGGTCCCGTGCGGCGAGAAGTCCTGGAAGTTGTTCGGGTCGAACGAGGTCAGCGCGGCGATGATGAAGAACACCAGGATCGCGATCTTGATGCCGACCATGATCAGGTTCGCCTTGGCGCTCTCCCGGGTGCCCCGGATCAGCAGGAACGTGATGGCCATGACGATGAAGACCGCCGGCAGGTTGAAGACGCCGCCGTCCTCGGGCGAGGTGGAGATCGCGTCGGGGATGCGCACCCCGAACGCGGAGTCGAGGAACGCGTTGACGTTGCCGCCCCAGCCGACCGCGACCGCGGCCACCGAGACGCCGTACTCGAGGATCAGGTCCCAGCCGATGATGAAGGCGACCAGCTCGCCCATCGTGGCGTAGGAGTAGGTGTAGGCGCTGCCGGAGACCGGCACCGCTGCGGCCAGCTCGGCGTAGGACAGCGCCGAGAACAGGCAGGTCACCGCCGCCAGCACGAACGCCAGGATGACCGCGGGTCCGGCCGCCTTCGCGCCCTCGCCGATGACCACGAAGATGCCGGTGCCGATGATCGCACCGACCCCCATCGCGGTCAGTCCGACCGAGCTGATGGAGCGCTGCAGCGAGTGTTCGGAGTCCTCGGTGTCCGAGACCAGGTCGGACGCGTCACGTGTCGACCAGATACCACCAGGCAGGTTCATCGAGACCCTCCCCTTCACGGTTGCGGTTTGGGAGGTCGGTCCCCTTGGTGAGGATCATGCTCTCCACACACGACGGGTGGAAACACCCACACGTGTTAATTCCGCGCGTCGTCCCCGGAGAACAGCCGGTGACCGTTGTCCCAGCAGACCGCGCGCAGCCAGTCCTCGCCGAGCCCCAGCCGCTCCAGGGCGGCGAGCTGGTGGGCGTAGGGATAGGGAATGTTCGGGAAGTCCGAGCCGAGCAGGATCCGGTCCTGCAGGTCGCTCAGCCGGGGCAGCAGGTCCCGCGGGAACGCCGCCATCTCCTCGAAGAAGTCGGTGAACGCCATCGTCGTGTCGAGCCGCACCCGCTCGAAGTCCTCGGCGACCGCGAGGAAGCCGGTGTACTCCGGTGCGCCCATGTGCGCGATCACGGCGGTCAGCGTCGGGTGCCGCTCCATCAGCTTCCGCATCGGGGCGGGGCCGGTGTGGTCGTTGCCCACCGGTCCCCCGCTGGCGTGCACGACGACCGGCGTGCCGGCCTCCGCGAGCGTGCCCCAGGCGTCGTCGATGAGCGGGTCCAGGAGGTCGAAGTCGCCGACCTGGACGTGCACCTTGAACACCTGGGTGCCCGCGGCGACCAGCTCCGCGACGTACGCCCCGGCGCCCGGCTCGGGGTAGAACGTCGCCGAGGACAGGCACTCCGGGGTGCCGGCGGCGAACTGCGCCGACCACTCGTTGAGGTACGCCGCGATGCCCGGCCGGTGCGCGTAGGGCAGCGACGAGAAGTGCCGCACGCCGAGCGCGCGGAGCTGCCCGACCCGCTCGTCGTCGTCGCCGCGGTACTCCAGCGGCCACTCCCGGCCGATCAGCGGGCCGGCCCTGTCGAACTGCTCGCGGACCTTGCGCAGGATCGGCGGCGGCAGGAAGTGCACGTGGACGTCGAAGAGACCCGGGATCCCCAGCGCGGTCCACCAGCCGGGGACGTCGGCGTCGACGACCGGCTCAGCCAACGTTGCGGCCCTTGAGCCGGCGGCCCAGCGCCTGCTCCGCCTCCCGGTTGGCCTGACGCTCCGCCAGCGCGTGCCGCTTGTCATAGGTCTTCTTGCCCTTGGCCAGGGCGATCTCGACCTTGGCGCGGCCGTCCTTGAAGTACAGCGACAGCGGCACGATGGTCAGGCCGCGCTCGGTGACCCGGCGCTCGATCTTGTCGATCTCGGCGCGGTTCAGCAGCAGCTTGCGCTTGCGGCGGGCCGGGTGATTGGTCCAGGTGCCCTGGGTGTACTCCGGGATGTGCACGCCGTGCAGCCACGCCTCGTGGCCGTCGATCTCGACGAACCCGTCGACGAGGGACGCGCGACCGGCCCGCAACGACTTCACCTCGGTGCCCTGGAGGACCATGCCGGCCTCGTAGGTGTCCTCGATGAGGTAGTCGTGGCGCGCCTTCTTGTTCTGCGCGACGAGCTTGTGCCCCTCCTGCTTGACCATGGCCCGATTCTCGCAGGTCCGGGCAAGTCGGTTAGAACCAGTTCATCGGATCGACGGGCGAGCCGTTCTGCAGCACCGTGTAGTGCAGGTGGCAGCCGGTGGACCACCCGGTGGTGCCGACGTACCCGACGATCTGGCCGCGGTCGACGTGCTGGCCGGGGCTCACGATGGCCGGCCCGACCATGTGGTTGGTGATCGTGGCCAGGCCGACGCCGTGGTGGAAGCCGTGATCGATGATCACCCGGTTGCCCCAGGCGGTCTGGAAGTACCTCTCCAGCACCGTGCCGGAGGCGGCCGCCCGGATCGGCGTGCCGCAGGCGGCGCCGAAGTCGACGCCGTCGTGCAGCGAGCGGTAGCCGTAGATCGGGTGGATCCGCCAGCCGAACGGCGAGGTCACCGGTCCGACGACCGGGTAGTCCAGGAAGCCGCTGGAGTGCGTGGGCCCGTTGTCGGACAGGATCGGGCCGCTGGCCTGGCCGGCGCGCCGGGCCGCGGCCGCCGCGCGGGCGCGGGCCTCGTCGGCGCGCTTCTTGAGGATCGCGGCGATCCGGGAGCGCTCCTTCTGCAGGCCGTGCAGGTGCGCCAGGTCGGCCGCCTTGGCCTTGTCGGCCTCCTGCTGGGCGTCCTCGCGCAGCGAGACCAGGCTGGTGACCTGCTGCTCGGCGGACTCGGCCTGCGCCTCGAGGCCCTGCTTGCGCAGGAGGTTCTCGGCCGCGGCCTTGCGCTCCTTGGCCACTTCGACCTTGGCGTCCTCGACCTCCTGCTCCTGCACGGTCAGCAGGGCGCGGGAGGCCTCGAGCCGGTCGAGGGTGACCGACTCCTTGTCCAGGACGTTCTGCACGGAGTTCAGCTGGCCGGTGAGCTCGGCCGGGTCCTGGGAGGTCAGCACCATCGACAGGCCCATCAGGGACGGGTCGCCGGTCTGGTAGTTCTGCACCACGATCTCGCCGAGCGTCTCCTGCTGGTCGGCGATCTTCCTCCGGCCGGCGGCGAGGTCCGCGCGGGCCTGGTCGAGCCGCGCGACCGCGGCGTCCAGCTTGGCCTGCATCTCCTGGTCGAGCACCTGGGCGGCCGCGAGCTCGCCGCGGGTCTGCGCGAGCTGGGCCTGCGCGGCGTCGAGCCGGGCCCTGGCGGCCGACAGCGCGGACGCTGCCCGCCGGGCCTGGGCGCTCGACTCGTCGAGGTCGTCCGAGGCGCCGGCGATCTTGCGCTCGACCTTGTGCTTCTTGTCCTTCAGGTCGTCAGCCGCGGCGAGCGGCACGACGGCGACACCGAGCAGCAGGCTGCCGACGGCCAGAGCCGCAAGAGCGCGCGAACGGGTAGTGCGGGGGAAGTGTCGAACCACCGGTCTGCCTTGATGTGTCGGGGGAAGAGGCGATTCGAAGGTAACGCAGTGAGGTCACACTTTGAGGTATTTCCGGGTCATTACCAGCGTCGGGATCAGCGTCAGTCCCAGACCGATCAGCGCGATCAGTCCGACCGCCTGAGCGCTGTCGCCCCAGTCGATCCAGGCGACGATGTTCGAGGTCGGTCTCAGCGTCTGGTAGATCACCACCCACATGAACAGCATGATCGTGCCGGCGGCCAGCCCCACCCCGATCAGCGCCGCCACCAGGGACTCCATCAGGAACGGCAGCTGGATGTAGAGGCTCGAGGCGCCCACCAGCCGCATGATCCCGATCTCCCGCCGGCGCGCGAACGCGGCGAGCCGGATCGTGTTGCCGACCTGGAGGACGGCCGCGATCATCAGGAACACCGCGACGGAGATCGCCCCGGCGCGCATCACGTTCATCCAGAAGTAGATCGGCTTGAGCACCGAGCGCAGGTCCCGCACCGTGTTGACGCCCTGCAGGCCCTGGACCGCGCTCTTCACGCCCTGGAACTTCTCCGGGTCCTTGAGCTGGACCCAGTAGGCCTCCTGCATGTCGGAGGGCCGGATCGACTGGTAGACGCGCCGCTCGGTGTCGTTGTCCGAGATGTAGGCGGCCTTCCACTTGTCGTAGGCCTGCTGCTTGCTCTCCAGCCGCACCGAGGAGACCTCGCTGTTGGTGCTGAGCACCTTCTGGATCTGCTCCTTCTGCGCGTCGGTGACCTCACCGTTGACGCAGTTGGCGGTCGCGGAGTTCTGGTTGCACAGGAAGACCGTGATCTGGAGCTTGCTGCCCCAGTAGTCCTCGGCCTTGTGTGCCTGGGCGTTCAGCAGCAGCCCCATGCCCACCAGGGTGAGCGACACGAAGATCGTGACGATCACCGCGATGGTCATGGAGACGTTGCGCTTGAGCCCGTTGCCGAGCTCGGAGAAGACGTAGGTGAGCTGCATGAAGTATCAGGGTCCGTATCGTCGCTCAGTGCTGGTAGCCGTAGACGCCGCGCGACTGGTCGCGGACGACGGTGCCGTTGGACAGTTCGATGACGCGCTTGCGCATCTGGTCGACGATGCCTGCGTCGTGGGTGGCCATCAGGACCGTGGTACCCGTCCGGTTGATCCGGTCGAGGAGCTTCATGATGCCGACGGACGTGTTGGGGTCGAGGTTGCCGGTGGGCTCGTCGGCGATCAGGATCATCGGCCGGTTGACGAACGCCCGGGCGATCGCGACGCGCTGCTGCTCGCCGCCGGAGAGCTCGTCGGGCATCCGCCCGCCCTTGCCCTCCAGCCCGACCAGCTCGAGCGTCTCCGGCACCACCTTGTTGATCAGGGTCCGGGGCTTGCCGATGACCTGCAGGGCGAACGCGACGTTCTCGGTCACGGTCTTGTTCGGCAGCAGCCGGAAGTCCTGGAAGACCGTGCCGATCTGGCGGCGCAGCCCGGGGACCTTCCAGCCGGCGAGGCGGTTGATCTCCTTGCCCGCGACGTAGACCTTGCCGTGCGAGGGGCGGGCCTCGCGCAGCACCAGCCGCAGGAAGGTCGACTTGCCGGAGCCGGACGCGCCGACCAGGAAGACGAACTCCCCCTTCTCCACCTCGACGTTGATGTCGTCGAGCGCAGGGCGGTTGAGGCCGCCGTACTGCTTGGTCACACTCTCGAATCGGATCACGGGGGGATTTCCTTGGCCGCGCTGGGGGACAGAGACGAGCACGCGGAGCCACCCCCGTCCGTCACGAGGAGCAGCCGCGTCCGGCCAACTCAGGAGTCTAGGCGACGATCAGGGACCAACCGAATCATCCGGACGCGTCGGTGTTTCGGCCCGTCGCATAGGTTGGACGCCATGTCCGGGAGCAGCAACGAGGGTCCGAGCCCCCGCGCGCGGGCCCGCAGGAGTCGCTCGGTCCGGCGCTGGAGCCTGGCCGTGGCCGCCCTGCTGGTGACCGGGGTGGTGGTCTGGGGCGGGCTGTCCGGTCGCGACGTCGCACCGACCGCGGACCGGTCCCCCTCCGCGACGCCGACCCCGACCCCGCTGAGCAGCGTCGACCTGAGCGACCTGCCGATCGAGCGCGGGCCGTTCTGCGACCGGCTCGAGCAGGCGGACGTCGAGAGGGCGCTCGGCGGACCGGTGAGCGGCACGAAGCACTACGACAGCGGCGACCGGGTCGCCCTGGCGTCCGGCCTGCGGGACGTGTCCCACGAGTTCGACTGCACGTACGACGCCGCGCTCGGGTCGCAGGCCCGGGTGTGGGTGTTCGCCGAGCCGGTGACCGCGACCGTGGCCCGCACGCTGGTGCGCGAGGCCCGGGCCGAGAAGGGCTGCTCGGTGCTGCCCGACGCCCCGACGTACGGCACCCCGGCGGTCGCGACGCTGTGCCGGACCACCGGTCCGGCGAGCCGCGTGGTCACCCTGCGCGGGCTGTTCGGCGACGCGTGGACGACCTGCCGGCTGAGCACCCCGGGGCCCTCGGGCGCCACCCGGACCGTGGAGCGTGCCGAGCAGTGGTGCGTGCGGGTCGCCACCACGCTCGGCGCCCGCCCCTGAGGGTCAGACGTCGGCGGGGGTGTCCGCGCCGCGACGCCAGCGGATGCCGGCCTCGAGGAACGGGTCGATCTCGCCGTCGAACACGGCCTGCGGGTTGCCGGTCTCGTACTCCGTGCGGAGGTCCTTGACCAGCTGGTAGGGGTGCAGCACGTAGTTGCGCATCTGGTCGCCCCACGAGCCCTGCACGTCGCCGCGCAGCTCGTCGAGGTGGGCGCGCTCCTCGGCCTTCTTCAGGGCGAGCAGCTTGGCCTTGAGGATGATCATCGCGCTGGCCTTGTTCTGCAGCTGGCTCTTCTCGTTCTGGCAGGACACCACGGTGCCGGTGGGGATGTGCGTGAGGCGTACGGCGGAGTCGGTGGTGTTCACCGACTGGCCGCCGGGGCCCGACGAGCGGTAGACGTCGACGCGGATCTCCTCGTCGGGGATGTCGATCTCGTCGGTCTGCTCGAGCAGCGGCACCACCTCGACGGCGGCGAACGAGGTCTGCCGGCGGCCCTGGTTGTCGAACGGGCTGATCCGGACCAGCCGGTGGGTGCCGGCCTCGACCGAGAGCGTGCCGTAGGCGTAGGGCGCGTGGATCGCGAAGGTCGCCGACTTGAGGCCGGCCTCCTCGGCGTAGGAGGTGTCGAACACCTCGACGGGGTACTTGTTGCGCTCCGACCAGCGGGTGTACATCCGCATCAGCATCTCCGCGAAGTCGGCGGCGTCCACCCCGCCGGCGCCCGAGCGGATCGTGATCAGCGCGTCGCGGACGTCGTACTCGCCGGACAGGAGGGTGCGCACCTCGAGGGCCTCGACGGCCTTGTGGATCTTGCGCAGGTCGGCCTCGGCCTCCTTCATGGTGTCCGCGTCGCTCTCCTCCTGGGCGAGCTCGAGGAGCACGCTCAGGTCGTCGAGGCGGTCCTGGAGATTGGTGAACCGGTCCAGGTCACCCTGGAGCAGCGAGAGCCGGCCGGTGACGCGCGTGGCGTTGGCCTGGTCGTCCCACAGGTCGGGTGCGGCGACCTCCTCACCGAGGGCTGCGATCTCGGCGCGGATCGCGTCGAGGTCCAGCACCTGCTCGATGGTGTGCATCGTCGCCTGGAGCTGCTTGATCTGGGTCTCGAAATCTGGGCCTGCCACAACAGTCCACCCTACGCGACCGCGGGACCGGGCCACGCATGCGTGCCACCGCGGACGGGTACCCCGCGCCGTACGACGAGGAGAGGAGCACCCGATGCCGCAGCAGGGGTGGAGCAGGAAGCGCGAGCGCCAGTACGAGCACATCAAGCAGGGCCTCGAGGACCGCGGCCGCAGCGAGGACACCGCGGAGGAGATCGCGGCCCGCACGGTGAACAAGGAGCGGGCCCGGGCCGGCGAGTCCGAGCAGGCCAGCCGGACCTCGACCGAGGACCTCTCCTCCGGGCGGCGCGGAGGCCTGCGGTCGCACCGCGGAGCCGGCGGCCGCACCAAGGCCCAGCTCTACGCGGAGGCCCGCAGCCGGGGCGTCGAGGGCCGCTCGAAGATGTCGAAGTCCGAGCTGGAGAAGGCGCTCGAGGACTAGCCTGCGGGAGATGAGCGACCTCGACGAGTCCGAGTCCGCGCGGCTGACCCGCAACCTCAACGAGCTGCTGCAGGAGCTGCGGGTCACCCAGACCGGCGTGCAGATCCTCACCGGGTTCCTGCTCACGCTGCCGTTCACGAACCGGTTCGGCGACCTGGACGGCACCCAGCGGCTCGCCTACCTGGCGGTGCTCTGCGGCTCGGTCGTGGCGACCGGTCTGATCATCGCGCCGGTGGCGTTCCACCGGGTGCTCTTCCGGCGCGGCGAGCGGCCGTGGCTGGTGTCCGCCGCGAACTGGGCCGCCCGGGCCGGGCTGGCCTCGCTGGCGCTGACGACGTCGGGGATGGTGTGGCTGGTCTTCGACCTGGTGACGAACAGGGCCACCGCCACGGTGGCGGGGACCCTGTCGTTGGTGTTCTTCGGGGTGCTATGGGTGGCGCTGCCGCTCACGTCAGCTCGGCGCGCAGGTCCTTCAGGATCCGGGACAGCAGCCGACTGACCTGCATCTGGGTGACGCCGATGTCGCCGGCGATCTGCTCCTGGGTCCAGCCCTCGAAGAACCGCAGCTCGAGGATCCGGCGGTCGCGGGGCGCGAGCTTGCGGACGGCCGGCCCGAGCATCACCCGGGCCTCGGCGCTGCCGAAGTCCAGGTCCTCGTGGGGCATCAGGTCGCCCAGGGTCGCGGCGCCGTCCTCCCCCACCGGTACGTCGAGCGAGGCGGGCGTGAACGCGCCGTCGGCGGCCAGCGCCTCGATGACCTGCTCGACGTCGATCCCGCAGTGCTGGGCGACCTCGCTGGGCCGCGGCGAGCGGCCGAGCTTCTGGGTGAGCTCGGCGGAGACCTTGGCGATCTGGCCCTGGAGCTCCTGGACCCGGCGCGGCGGGCGGACGGCCCAGCCGAAGTCCCGGAAGTAGCGCTTGACCTCGCCGCTCACGGTCGGCACCGCGTAGGACAGGAAGTCCCGCTCGTGCTTGGGGTCGAAGCCGTTCACGGCCTTCACCAGGCCGACGTACGCCGCCTGGACGAGGTCGTCCTCGGCGAGGCCGCGCTGGCGGTAGCGGTGGGCGATGGCGCGCGCGACGCCCATGTTCAAGACGACGACCTCGGCGCGCAGGGCGGCCTTCTCGCGCTCGTCGTCGGTGCGGTGCAGCTCCTCGAGCAACCGGGCGGTGGTGATGCCACGGTCGGGCTCGGGGTAGGCCTGGGTGGCCGGCCGGGTGCGTTGCGCCGGTGCTGCGGGGGTGAGATTCGGGGTGGTCGTCATGAGCAGGGCCTTACTTCCGTACGTTCACGGTGTAGGGGCGTCTGCTTGACCACTACGAACTGCTCCACCGAGTCAAGCACTCGGCGGGGGCCGGCACAACAGGCGCCCCTGCAGTTCGTCCGTTCTGGGTGGGTTGCGCGAAGCGGCGAGACACCGTTCGCGAGCCGCTGACCTGCACCGATGCCCTCGGGGGGCCGAACTGGACGATCCGTTTACTTTTCTTCGGCAGCGGGTCGCTCCGGGGGTGGTTTCAGTCGCTGACCACGACGAAAGAGGCGGCGGTCCCGGAGATCGTCGGCCGGCGCTCCCAGCCCGGCGGGGTGATCGGCAGGTCCAGCGGCGCGGAGACGTGCACGACGACCCGGTCGGTCCCGGTCTCGACGCGGCAGACCAGCCCCGGGTAGCGACGGGCGGCGCCGGTGCCCCGCAGGTAGGCCGCGACGTACGCACGGGCGGCCTCGGCGTCGATCTCCGCCCGCTCCCCCAGTCCGCCCTCGTAGACCTGCCGCCCCTGGACGCCGTCGGCGGCGGCCAGCGCGGCGCCGTCGGCGAGCGAGTCGAGCCCGCTGCGGCGGAGGTAGGCCGCGGAGGCGTCGACGACCACCCCGACCATCATGATCGCGACCACGGCGAGGCCCACGATCATGATCGAGGCGGTGCCGCGCTCGGCCCTCACGACCGGTCCTCGCGGAAGGTGCCGTAGGGCACGGACTGCTCCGCCTCGACCCGCACGCTCGGGGTGTCGCCGCCCAGCGCGGACGGCATCAGCGGCAGCGCGACCTGGACCGCCATCCGGACCCGGACCACCGACCCCGGCGACAGGCAGTCGCGCGGATCGGGGTCGCAGGACACCGCCAGCTGCCCGTCCCGCAGCTCCAGCCCCTGGTCGCGCAGCGCGACGGCCGCCGCGGCCCGGGCGCGGGCGGCGCCCTCGGCCTCCGACGGCGCCAGCGTGTAGGCCCGACCCGCGGCCCGGGTGGCGGCGTCGACGGCGTACGCCGAGCGCTGCACCTCGAACACCGCGAGGACGACGTACACCAGCGGGACCAGCAGCAGGATGGACAGCCAGGTCACCTCGACCAGGGCGGTGCCGCGCTGGTCGCGGCGGGTCACGGGGCGGTCTCCTCGACGGCGTGGCCGGTGACGTCGAGCCGGATCCCGGGCCCCCAGATGCCCAGCGGCGGGACCTCCGCGGTGACCTCGACCTCGACACCCGGCGCGCCCCGGACCGCCGCCTCGCGCGCGGTGACCCCGCGGGCGTACCGGGCCGCGAGCGCGCCGGCGATCTGCTGCCGGGTGCGGTCGGCGCCCGCCTCGACCGGCCGGTCGACGGTCGCGGCGTACCGCGCGCCCTCCGAGGCCGCCGCGGTCAGGGTGTTGCGGACGTGCAGGACCAGCGCCAGCTGGAAGATGCCGAGGAACAGCGGCACGACCACCACCAGGACCAGCACGAAGTCGACCACCGCCGCGCCCCGCTCGGTGCGCCGGCGCGCGTCGCCCATCGCTCAGCCGCGCACGGACGCCAGCGCGTCGCGCAGCATCTGGCTCAGCTGCGGCCCGGCGATCGCCCACAGCGCCGCCACGAGGCCGGCGGTCATCACCGTGATCAGCACCCAGCCGGGTACGTCGCCGCGCTCGTCCCTGGCCCGTGACCGGACCCGCGCGGTGAGCGGGAGGAGCAGCAGCATCAGCTGTGTCATGGGGGTTCCTATCTGTGAGTGGGTCTCAGGGGGGTCACCAGGTGCAGCCCGACGACGCCGGGCCAGAACGCGAAGACGACCGTCACCGGGAGGACCAGGAACACGACCGGGACCATCATCAGGACCTCCTTGCGGGCGCCCGACTCGATCAGCGCCCGACGGCCGGCCTCGCGGACGTCGGCGGCCTGGGCGTGCAGCACCCCGGACAGCGGGGTGCCCCGCTCGATGGCCACGGCCATGCCCTCCGCGAACCGGGCGACCACCGGCAGCCCGGACCGGCGGGCCAGCGCGTCGAGCGCGGCGCTGACCGGGGTGCCGGTGCGGATGTCGGCGAGCACGCCGGCGAGGTCGGTCGAGAGCTCGCCGCGGGAGCGCGTGACGACCCGGTCGAGTGCGGAGACCGGCCCCTCCCCGGCCCCGACGGCCAGTGCGAGCAGCTCGGCGATGGTCGGGAACTCGGCCAGCACCCGCCGTTCGCGCTCGACGACCTGGGCGGTGAGCCGGTTCTCCCGCAGCAGCACGCCGGCCACGAAGCCCACCGCGCAGAGCACCAGCAGCGGCACGGTCCGCCCCGGCGAGCGCAGCGCGACCAGCACCGAGACCGCGGCGGTGCCGCCGAAGGCGACCAGCCCCCACAGCACCTGCTCCACCCGGAAGTCGTGCACGCTCATCGCCAGGTTGGCGCGCTCGAGCCGGCGGCGGATCGAGGCGTTCCCGCCGAGCACCCGCTCCAGGGTCTCGGCGGCCGAGCCGAGCGACGGCCCGAGCAGCATGCGGAACGCCCCGGTCGGCGCGGCGCCCGGCACCAGCGGCCGGTCGGCCTGCGGCAGGTCGCGGACGTAGGGCAGCACGCGCAGCTCCAGCCGCGGGCGCCGCAGGGCCTGCAGCCGGGCCACCACCAGGAGCAGGCCGAGCCCGGCGCCCCCACCGCTGAGCGCACCCCAGGCCGCCGGGCTCACGACAGCACCCGCTGCTCGGTCGGCAGCCGCCCGATCCGCACCATCGCGCGGTAGGCGACCAGGCAGAGCCCGCCGCCGACGGCCAGCACCAGCACCCCCGCGGGCGACGCGTAGCGGACGATCACCTCGTGCTGGAAGCAGAGCATCAGCAGCACCAGCCACGGTGCGGCGACCGCGAGCCGCGCGCCGTTGACCGTCCAGGCCTGCCGAGACTCGAGCTCCGAGCGGGTGCGGGCGTCCTCGCGCAGGAACCCCGACAGGTTGCGCAGCAGGCTGCCGAGCTCCCCGCCGCCGACCTCGCGGGCGATCCGCAGGCCCTCCACGACCCGGTCGCCGACCGGGTCGGCCAGCCGCACCTTGAGCCGGTCGAGGCTGTCCCCGAACCGGCCGGTGACCTGGTAGTCGGCGCCGAACGCCAGGAACGGCTCGCGGAGCGGCTCGGGCCCGCGGTACCCCAGGGCGGTGAGCGCCTCGGGCAGCGACATCCCGGCCCGCACCGCGGACGCGAGGTTGTCGACCGCCTCGGGCCACACCTCGGCGAGCTCGCGCTGCCGGCGCCGGGCCCGGCCGGTCACCGTCGCGAGCGGGAGGTAGCCGGCCATCAGCCCGAACGCCACGGCCACCGTCGCGGTGCGCGAGACGACCTGGACCGCGACGAACACCAGGACGGCCCCGATCGCGCAGACCGACCACACGCCGCCGACCGTCGTACTCGGGAGGCCGGCACGGTCGAGCAGGTCGCGGGTGCGGCCCACCCGGTCCGGCCGCGAGGTGGACGGCGCCGGTGTCGTGAGTGCCAGCCAGACGAGCACCAGGCCGACGCCGACCCCCAGCCCGAGCACCGCGCCCACGGTCAGGCACCCCCGTTGAGCAGCGCGCGTACGTCGATCCCGAGCCGTTCGTAGCGCTCCGGCCGGGGCGGCAGACCCTGGGTGCGGACCAGCCGCTGCTGCTCGCGCACGAACAGCGGCTCGGTCTCGATCACGTCGTTCTCGACCCGGCCGGGGACCCCGACGACCTCCTCCACCCGGCGTACCCCGTCGGGGCCGATGCCCAGGTGCACGACGAGGTCGACCGAGGAGGCGACGGTGGGCACCACGAAGCGCGCGGAGATGTTCTCGCCGGCGAGCAGCGGCAGGGTGCACAGCTTGACGAGTGCCTCGCGGGCGCTGTTGGCGTGCAGCGAGGCCATGCCGGGCAGGCCGGCGTTCAGCGCCAGCAGCAGGTCGAGGCATTCCTCGGCCCGCACCTCGCCGACGATCACCCGGGACGGGCGCATCCGCAGGCTCTCCTTGACCAGGTCGCGCAGCCGGATCTCGCCGGTGCCCTCGAGGCCCTGCTGCCGGGTCTGCATCGCCACCCAGTCCGGGTGGCTGAACCGCAGCTCGAAGACCTCCTCGACCGACACCACCCGGTCGTGGCCCGGGATGCTGGCCGCCAAGCAGTTGAGCATCGTGGTCTTGCCCGCCTGCGTGGAGCCGGCGACCACGACGTTCAGCCCGGCCCGCACCGAGGCGTCCAGGAACGAGGCGGCCTGCTCGGTGAGGCTGCCCAGCGCGACCAGGTCGTGCAGCCGCGCGGCGCGGACCACGAACTTGCGGATGTTGACCGCCGAGAAGCCGCGGGAGATGCCCTCCAGCACGACGTGCAGCCGGTGCCCCTCGGGCAGCATCGCGTCCACGAACGGCTGGCTCAGGTCGATGCGCCGGCCACTGGACTTGAGCATCCGCTCGACGAGCTCCTGGACCTGCGCGGAGGTGAGGATCGTCGAGGTCAGCTCGTGCCGGCCGGCGCGGGCCACGAACACCCGCGACGGGTCGTTGATCCAGACCTCCTCGACCGTGGGGTCGTCGAGGTAGCGCTGCAGCGCGCCGAACCCGGAGACCCGGGACACCAGCTCCTCGACGACCGCGTCCTGGTCACCGACCGGCAGCACCGCCCCGGTCAGGCTGCGGTGGTCGTGGTCGGCGACCACCCGCTCGGCCAGCCGCCGTACGACGCCGGCGTCGCGCTGCGGGTCCACCGCCTCGGCCCGGACGGCGGCGCGCAGCGCGGCGTCGAGCGTCTCCAGCAGCTCCCCGTGCGCGTCGGCGTAGGCCAGGCTCATGACTCCCCCCGAGTCCGAGTGCGACCGTGCGACGCACCCCCGTCGGTCCGTTTCGGGAGTATCGCAACGCGATCGTCCCGGCTGGAAGGGGTGCGTCCGGATCTGTGGACAACCTGCGACGGCTGCGAACGGGTGTGGCCCGTGAGGCGTCAGCGGGCCCCGGTGAGGCCCTCGTTCGACGAGCCGGACAGCCGTTGCGCCAGCCAGATCGGCACGATCGAGGCGACGATCAGCACCGCCGCGACCACGTTGACCACCGGCGCCTGGTTCGGCCGGAACAGGTTGTTGAAGATCCACAGCGGCAGCGTCTCCTCGCGGGCTCCCGCGGTGAACGTGGTCACGATGATCTCGTCGAAGGACAGCGCGAACGCCAGCAGCCCGCCGGCCAGCAGCGCCGACCGCAGCAGCGGGAACGTCACCAGCCGGAAGGTCGTGAACGAGCCCGCGCCGAGGTCCATCGAGGCCTCCTCCAGGCTGCCGCCGAGCCGGCGCAGCCGGGCCTGCACGTTGTTGAAGACCGTGACGATGCAGAACGTCGCGTGCGCGACCACGATCGTCAGGAACCCGAGCTCCAGCCCGAACACGGTCCGGAAGACGTTGTTCAGCGCGATGCCGGTGACGATGCCGGGCAGCGCGATCGGCAGCAGGATCAGCAGGGACACGCTGTTGCGCCCGAAGAACCGCTGCCGCTGCAGGGCCATCGCGGCCATCGTGCCGAGCAGCAGCGAGATCGCCGTGGCCTGCAGCGCCACCTCGACACTGACCAGCAGCGCGGCCCGCGCCCCCTCGGACTGGGCGGCGGCCTTCCACCAGCGCAGGGTCAGCTGCTGCGGCGGCCAGGCGAAGGACTTGTTGGCGTTGAACGAGTTCAGCACCACCAGCGCCAGCGGTGTGTAGACGAACACCAGCGCCAGCGTGGTGATCGCCAGCAGCAGGCGGCGCAGCCCGCGCGACAGGGTCACAGGTTCTCCAGCGCACCGGTGCGTCGTACGGCGGTCAGGTAGATGACCATCACGACCACCGGGATGGTCGCGACCGCCGCCGCGAACGGCAGGTTGTTGGCGGCACCGACGTTGTCGTAGACCACGTTGCCGAGCATCTGGTTGGCGCCGCCGACGATCCGCACCGCGATGTAGTCGCCCAGCGTCAGCGAGAACGTGAACAGCGAGCCGGCCACGATCGCGGGGAAGACCACCGGCAGCACCACCCGGCGCAGCGTCGTGGTGCTGCGCGCGCCGAGGTCGGCGGACGCCTCCAGCAGCGACCCGGGCAGCCGCTCCAGGCCGGCGAAGATCGGCAGGATCATGTACGGCAGCCACAGGTAGGCCAGCGTGATGATCACCGCGGTCAGCCCGTAGCCCGGGGTGTCCAGGCCGAACGGAGCCGCCACCCAGGACACCAGTCCCCCGGTGCCGAGCATCCCGCGCCAGGCGTAGGCCTTGACGAGGTACGACGCCCACAGCGGCATCACCACCGCGACCAGCAGCAGCCGCTGCGCGCGCGGCGAGGCGACCTTGGCCATGAACAGCGCCACCGGGAACGCGATCAGCGCGTCCAGCAGCGTCACCAGCACCGCGATGCCGAGCGTGCGCACGGTGATCGTGCGGTAGACGTCGATCGTGAACAGGTTCCGGAAGTTGTCCAGCGTCCAGGTCCGCTCGACGTCGCCGGTGAAGCTGTTCTGCCCCCAGAACGCGGTCACGAACAACGCCGCCAGCGCCCCGAGGTAGGCCACGCCCAGCCACAGCATCGGTGGCGTGAGCAGCAGCCCGACCCGGAGCCCGGGACGGCGGTGCAGCAGGCCGGAGACCGCCATGGTCAGCCCTTGATCTCCGTCCAGGCCTGGGTCCACTGGCCGTAGTCGGTGCAGGTGGCGTCCTTGCGGCCGTCGAGGCACTGCTTGATCGGCGTGGTCCAGTACCAGATCTTGTCGGCGTAGGCCTTGTCGGCGGCGTGGTAGGTCGCGCAGAACGACTTGTCGGTGGTGAGGTCGCAGGCCTTGGCGTTGGCCGGTGCCTCACCGAAGTACTCCGCGGACTGGGCGTTCGCGGAGGGGCCGGCGATGTAGTCCATCCACGCGTAGGCGCAGTTGGAGTTCTTCGACTTCGAGCTGACCATCCAGGTGTCGGACCAGCCGGTCGAGCCCTTGCTCGGGAACAGCACCCCGACCGGCACCTTGTCGGCCTCCACCAGGTTCGCGATGAACTGCCAGGTGGTGCCGATCAGCGTGTCCCCGCTGGTGAACGCCTGCTGCTCCTTGAGGTAGTCCGACCAGTACTCCGAGATCTGCGGACGCTGCTGCTTGAGCACCGCGACGGCCGCGTCGAGCTGCTTCTGATCGAGCGCGTAGGGGTTCTTGATCCCGAGGTCGGGCTGGGTGTTCATCAGGTGCAGCGCCGCGTCGGCGATGTAGATCGGCGAGTCGTAGGCGGTGATCTTGCCGGCGTACGGCGGGTTCTTCTCGAACACCGCGTCCCACCCGGTCGGCGCCGGCTTCACCTTGTCCTTGCGCCACATCAGCAGGTTCGCGCCCCAGCCCTGCGGGACGCCGTACATCTGCCCGTTGACGGAGTTCCACGCCCGGTCCTTGAGGAACGGCTGGATGTCGGGGTAGCTCTTCAGCAGCGCGGTGTTGACCGGCGCGGCGTCCCCCGAGGCGATCAGCCGCAGCGACGCGTCCCCGGAGGCCGACACCACGTCGTACTGGCCGGTCTTCATCAGGGTCAGCGCCTCGTCGGAGGTGCCGAAGTACTTCACGTTCGCCTGGCAGCCGGTCTTCTTCTCGAACGGGGTGACCCAGTCCACCGACTTGTCGTTGCTGCCGTCCTCGGCGTACCCGGGCCAGGCCAGGATGTTGACCTGCCCCTCCATGGCACCCAGGGACTTCTTCATGGGTACGTCGGGCGCGGTGAACGTCCCGGCGCCGGCACTCGTGCCGCCACCACCACCTCCACCGCCACCGGACGTCGTGCCGCACGCCGCCAAGCCCGCGGCGAGCACGACCGCCGACGCGATCGCTGTGATCTTCTTCATGAGGTCTCCTCGGTGAGCTGGTCCACCTCTGCCGCGGTGGACGGTCTGGTCGACGCGCTGGTCGACGGACTGGGGGGCCCGAGAGAGACGACGTGGAGGCGCCGCCAGCACAGCGTCACCGGCTCGCCCCGACGGTCGAGGAGCCGGGTCGGTGAGGTCTCCAGGTTCTGCTGGAGGACGGTGAGCGTGCCGCCCGCGTCGAGGTCGACGACGGAGTGGGTGGCCGCGCCGAGGTACACCACCTCGCGGACCACGCCCCGCGCGGTGCACACGTCGTCGCCCGTGGGCGCCGGGTCGCCGGGCGGCAGCAGGGTGATCTTCTCGGGCCGGATGCTGACCGGGCCCGGGTCGCCGAGCAGCTGCTCCGCGACCGGCCCCTCCAGCAGGTTGGAGGTGCCCACGAACCCGGCCACGAACGGGGTGGCCGGCTGCTCGTAGAGCTCGACCGGGGTCGCGACCTGCTCGATGCGACCGTCCCGGAACACCGCGATCCGGTCGCTCATCGTCAGCGCCTCCTCCTGGTCGTGGGTGACGAACACGAAGGTGATCCCGACCTCGCGCTGCATCTCCTTCAGCTCGATCTGCATCTCGCGGCGCAGCTTGAGGTCGAGGGCGCCGAGCGGCTCGTCGAGGAGCAGCACCTTGGGGCGGTTGACCAGCGCCCGGGCGAGCGCCACCCGCTGCCGCTGGCCGCCGGAGAGCTCGTGCGGCCGGCGGTCGCCGAAGCCGCCGAGCCGGACCGTCGCGAGCGCCTGCTCGGTGCGGGTGCGGCGCTGGTCCCGGGGCACCTTCTTGACCCGCAGCCCGTAGGCGACGTTGTCCTGCACGCTCATGTGCGGGAACAGCGCGTAGTCCTGGAAGACCGTGTTGACGTCGCGCGCGAAGGGCGGCTGCGACGTGACGTCCTGGTCGCCGAGCAGGATCCGGCCCTCCGTGGGCGTCTCGAAGCCGGCCACCATCCGCAGCACGGTGGTCTTGCCGGAGCCGGACGGGCCGAGCATGGAGAAGAACTCCCCGTCCGCGATGTCCAGGTCGATCCCGTCCACGGCGGCGACCGCGCCGAAGGACTTGCGGAGCCCGCGCAGCGAGATTGCCACCGACATGGCCGCAGTATGGCAGCGGTGCGGCAACCGATCCCATGCCCCAGACCGCTCATTTCTGCGGTTTTCCTTGGTGCCCGGTCGTGCCGGGCAGCGTTTCCGCAGCCGGGACCGTGACGGACCGGCCCGTAACCCCCGGGCGGCCGGCTCGTTGGTGCTGACGAGCGGGTTTCGTCCCCGCCGGACCGGGAAACCTACCCGGAGCGGGCAGCACCGCCCCGTCGAATCTCCGCCGTCTCTCGGGAGCGGCGGGTTTCGTCTGTCCGGACCGGCTCAGGACCGGCCGAGCAGGTCCCCGAAGATGTCCCCGTGCTCCTCGACGCGGGCCAGCACGTCGTCCATCTCGAGCTGGCCGAGCCCCTCCTCCGCGCCGTCCTCGACCTCCTCCCAGGTGCGCGGGGTGGCGACGTACGGACGGTCGCGGCCGCGCAGGGAGTACGGCGAGATGGTGGTCTTGGCGCCGGTGTTCTGGCTCCAGTCCAGGAACACCTTGCCGCCGCGCAGCGACTTGGTCATCTTCCAGACCACCAGCCGCGGGTGCTCGCCGGTGAGCTCCTGGGCGATCTCCTGCGCCTGGTCGCGCACCTCCTCGGCGTCCAGGGCGCCGGGCAGCGCGGCGTACAGGTGCAGGCCCTTGCTGCCCGAGGTGACCGGTGCCGCGGACAGGCCGCGCTCGGCGAGCTTGTCGCGGACCAGCAGCGCCACCTCGCAGCACTCCCGCAGGCCGGCCGGATGGCCCGGGTCCAGGTCGATCACCAGCCGGTCCGGGTGCCGCGGCCTCCCGTCCTTCCCGACCGTCCACTGGTGCACGTGCAGCTCCAGGGAGGCCAGGTTGGCGAAGTAGGTCAGGTCGGCCAGTCCGTCGATGACCGGGTAGCTGATCGTGTCGCCGCCGCCGCGGGAGCCGGTGGACGGCACGGTCACCGAGTGCAGCCACTTCGGCGCCCCGGACGGCAGGTTCTTCTCGAAGAACTGCATGTCGCCGGTGCCGTGCGGCCAGCGGATCCGGGTCACCGCGCGGTGCGCGAGGTGCGGCAGCAGCACCCCGGAGACCCGCGCGTAGTAGTTGAGCACCTCGCCCTTGGTGGTGCCGGTGGTCGGGTACATCACCTTGCCCAGGTTGCTGATCTTCAGCGTCCGGCCGTCCACGTCGACGAGCACCTCGTCGGTCTGCTCAGCCATCCCGGTCCTCCAGGTCCACCGGCGAGAGGTCGGTGCGGACGCCGCGGTAGGCCGGCTGCCGCAGCCGCTTGGCCGGGGTCATCCCGAGCGCGGCGACGTCGACGACGACCTCGGGCCGGACCCAGACGGTGCCGGCCGCGTCCACGGCGGGTACGTCGTCCGCGAACGGTGACGCGTCGGCGAGCAGCGGCCCGAGGACCTCGAGCAGCCGCTGGCCCTGCTTGCCGGCGATGCCGCTACCGACCCGGCCCCGGTAGACCAGCCCCGCCCCGGTGGGCTCCCCCACCAGCACCGCGCCGATCCGCGAGGTGCTGTCGGTCTCGTGGCGCCAGCCCCCGACGACGTACGAGCCGATCGCCCGGTGCGGGAACTTCAGCCAGTCCGGCGAGCGGCGTCCGGGGTGGTAGAGCGAGGACCGCCTCTTGGAGACGATGCCCTCGAGGCGCTGCTCCTCGGTGGCCTGCAGCAGCATCGCGCCGTCGTCGTACGCCGCCGGCACCTGCCAGTGCACGTCGGCCAGCCCGAGGCCCTCGAGCAGCTCCCGGCGCTCGCTCAGGGGACGGCCGGTGAGGTCCTCGCCGTCGAGGCGGAGCAGGTCGAAGACCAGCAGGGTGACCGGGTTGGACTCGGCCAGCAGGGCCGCCCGGCGGGCGTTGCCGACGTGGATCCGGTCGGCCAGCGCCCCGAAGGTCGGCACGCCGTCGAGGAACGCGACCACCTCGCCGTCGAGCAGCACGTCGCGGCCGAGACCGGCCAGGCCGTGCAGCTCGGGGAAGGACACCCGGACGTCCTTCTCGTTGCGCGAGCGGACGTGCAGCTCGCCCGGCCGGTCGGGGTCGTCGTCGGTCGGGTGCACGTCGACCAGGACACGCATGCCGTCCCACTTCACCTCGTGCAGCCACTCGGGCCCGGCGGGCACGTGGGTCCCCTTGGTGGCGAGCATCGGGCGCATGCCTCCCATCCTTGCCCATCGGTGCGACATGATGGTGCCGAGACGACGACGTACTCGCGACTGAAGGAGCAGCCCATGCGTGCCATCTGGAAAGGCGCGGTGTCCTTCGGACTGGTGAGCGTGCCGGTCAAGCTCTACGCCGCGACCGAGAGCCACGACATCTCCTTCCGGCAGGTGCACGCCAAGGACGGCGGACGGATCAAGTACCAGCGGGTCTGCAGCATCGACGGCGAGGAGGTCGCCTACGCCGACATCGCCAAGGGCTACGAGACCGAGGACGGCCAGATGGTCGTGCTCGACGACGACGACTTCGCCGAGCTGCCGGCCAGCAGCAGCCGCGAGATCTCCGTCGAGAAGTTCGTGCCGACCGGGCAGATCGACCCCCTGTGGCTGGAGAAGTCCTACTACCTCGAGCCCGACAAGACCGCCGCGAAGCCCTACGCGCTGCTGCGCGAGGCGCTCAAGGAGGCCGACCGGGTCGCCGTGGTGACCGTCTCGATCCGCACCCGGATGACCACAGCGGTGCTGCGGGTCCGCGACGACGTGATCGTGATGCAGACGATGCTGTGGCCCGACGAGGTCCGCAAGCCGGACTTCGCGGGGCTCGACGCGACCGAGCACGCCGCGACCGCCAACGAGCTCAAGATGGCCAAGCTGCTCGTGGAGACCCTGGCCGGCGACTACGACGCCTCGGAGTTCGACGACGACTACGCCAAGGCCGTCGAGGCGCTGGTGGCCGCCAAGCTCGAGGGCGGCGAGGTCAAGGCCGTCGAGCAGCCGAAGAAGACCACCGGCGAGGTCGTCGACCTGCTCGCGGCGCTGCAGCGCTCCGTCGACGCGGCGAAGACCTCGCGCGGCGAGTCCCCGGCGAAGGCCGACACCGACGCGGAGACCGAGAAGCCGGCGAAGAAGACCGCCGCCAAGAAGGCGCCGGCGAAGAAGGCGGCGGCCAAGAAGACCGCCGCCAAGAAGGCGCCCGCGAAGAAGGCGGCGGCCAAGAAGGCCAGCTGAGCCTGGCTCAGGGGCGCAGGGCGGGGCGGGCGCCGGCCCAGGGCCGGGCCTGCTCGAGCTGGGCGGAGACGGTCAGCAGGGTGGTCTCGTCGTGCGCCCGCCCGACCAGCTGTACGGCGGTCGGCAGCCCGTCGGTCGCGAAGCCGGCCGGCACCGACGCGGCCGGGTTGCCGGTCACGTTCCACAGCGCCGTGTAGGCGATCATCGGCATCGCCAGGAGTGCGGCCCGCACGGTGCCCACGCCGTCCAGCACCCCGACCTCGGGGGGCCGGTGCGCGATCGCCGGGGTGAGCAGCAGGTCGCAGCGGTCGAAGACCCGGCCGGCCTTCTGCGCGACCTGCTCGCCCTGCCGGATCGCCCACTCGCGGACCCGCGGGGTGACCCACCGGCCCAGCCGGACGGTCTCCCGGGTCCGGCGCTCGACCCGGTCGGGGTGCTCGAGCCCGTCCGCGCCGGTGCGCACGCCGGCGAAGAACTGCGGCACGAACGCGGTCGTCGGGTCCGGGTAGCCGGGGTCGACCTCCTCGACGTGGTGCCCGAGGGAGGCGAGCAGGTTCGCGGTCTCGTGCACCGCGGCGACGTGCTCGGGGTCGGGCCGGACGCCGAGCGTCACCGGCTTCGTCGACCAGCCGATCCGCAGCGGGGTGAACGGCGCGTCGACGGCCGCGGTGAAGGACGTCGCCGGCTCCCGGGCGCTCCAGCGGTCCACCGGCAGCGTGCCGCGCAGCACGTCGTAGACCACGGCGCTGTCCCGCACCGACCGGGTCAGCGGTCCGGTGGTGCTCAGCGCCCACCAGCCGTGCGGGTGCGGGGCCATCGTCACGCGGCCGCGCTGCGGCTTGAGGCCGTAGAGCCCGCAGCACGCCGACGGGATCCGGATGGAGCCGCCGCCGTCGCCGCCGAGGCCGAACGGGACCAGCCCGGCGGCCACCGCGGCGGCCGTCCCGCCGCTGGAGCCGCCCGGCGACCTCCGGGGGTCCCACGGGTTGCCGGTGAGGCCGTGCGCCACCGACTCGGTGAACGGCCACTGCCCGAACTCCGGCATGTTCGTCTTGCCCACGACCACCGCCCCGGCCGCGCGCAGCCGGCGCACCACCTCGGCGTCGGCCGCGGCCGGGGTGCTGTTGCCGCGTCCCCCGAACGTCGTCACCCGGCCGGCGACGTCGAGCTCCTCCTTGACCGCCACGGGGACGCCGTGCAGCGGGCCTCGCTCACCTGGCTGCGTGTCCCGCGCGGCCGCCTCGGCGAGGGCCTCGTCGCCGAGCACCGTCGTGAACGCGTTGAGCTGCCCGTCGTACCGCGCGATGCGCTCGAGGACGCCGGCGACCAGCTCGCGCGAGGACACACGCCCGGAGGCGACCGCGGCGGCCTGGCCCGTGACGCCGGCGAACCAGAGGTCGTCGTCGCTCACCCGAGGGTCCCGCACCGGCGCAGCGCGAGCACGGTCAGCGCCCGGGTGACCTGCACGAGCTGGTCGAGGTCGACCTTCTCCAGCGGCGCGTGCGCGTCGGCGATGTCACCTGGGCCGTAGTGCAGGGTGGGGATGCCGCCGATGCCGGTGTAGAGCCGCAGGTCGCTGCCGTAGACGCCGGCCGCCAGCGGTGGGTGGGCGCCCCCGGTCGCGGCGACCGCGGTGGACACCTCGCCGATCAGCGGGTGGTCGGCGTCCGTGCTGCCGCTGGCGAACTGGCCGCCCGGCCAGGTGACGATCGGCCGGTTCTCGCGCAGCCACGGGTCCTTGACGGCGACCTCGTTGACGACGTCCTCGAACCGGGCGCGGGCCAGCCGCGGGTCCTCGCCGATCTGCACGCCGAAGCGGCCCTCGGCGACCAGCCGGTCGGGGACGTTGCTCGACCACTCGCCGGCGGTGACCATGCCGACCGACAGCGCGTAGGGCACCTCGCCGACGAACAGCGGGTCGGGGTCGCGGTTGCGCTCGGCCTCGAACCCCATCAGGGCCGCGTGGATCGGCAGGAACGCCTCGAAGGCGCTCACGCCCTCCTTGCGCATGCTGCCGTGCGCCGACCGGCCGGCCACCTCGATCCGGAAGGTCAGCGCCCCCGCGGTGGCGGTGAGGATCTTGGCGCTGGTGGGCTCGGTGATCACCGCCGCCTCGCCGATGTGCCCGCGACGCAGGGTCGCGAACGCCCCGAGGCCGCCGTCCTCCTCCCCCACCACGAAGTGCAGCGCGAGCGGTCGCTCGAGCCGGACCCCGGCGGCGTGCAGCGTGCGCAGCACCGCGAGGTTGGCGGCGGCGCCGGCCTTCATGTCGCAGGTGCCGCGGCCGTACATCGACCCCTCGCGGATCTCCGCGGAGAACGGGTTGGCGCCCAGCCAGTTGTCCGGGTCCCCCCGGAGGTACGACGTCCAGGTGGCTCTGCAGCACCAGCCCGGGCATGCCCTCGCCGGGGGTCGTGCCGACCACGCCGACCGCCTGCTCCCGGGTCACCTCGACGCCCGGGAACCACGGGTCCTCCGCGAGCTCGTCGAGATCGATGTCCCAGCGGTCCACCTCGACGTCGAGGTCCCGCAGCATCGCGGCGGCGTGCTCCTGCACCTCGACCTCGGCGTCGGTGCCCCCCATGCTCGGGATCCGCACCAGCTCCATCAGCGACTCGACCAGGACTTGCTCGTCCAGGTGTCCGAGGACGGACCGCTCGGCGGACGTCAGCTCTTCGGGACTGCTCATGTCCCGAGTGTGCCGCACCCCCGCCGCTATCGTTCGAGGGGTGGTGACGATTGCGGTGTGCGAGGACGACGCGGCGCTGCGATCCGTGCTGGCCCGGGCGGTGAAGGCCGCCGGACACGACGTGGTGGTCGCCCGCAACGGCGGCGAGGCGCTGCGGCTGTTCCCGAAGGTCTCCCCCGACGTGGTGATCCTCGACATCGGCCTGCCCGACAGCGACGGTCGCGACGTCTGCCTCGCGCTGCGGGCCGGCGGCCTGGCCGCGCCGGTGCTGTTCCTGACCGCCCGCGACGGGGTCCACGACAAGGTCGCGGGCTTCGAGTCCGGCGGCGACGACTACCTCACCAAGCCGTTCGAGCTGCCCGAGCTGCTGGTCCGGATCTCCGCCCTGGCCCGGCGGGCCGGCGCCGCCGCCACACCGCCCGAGGGGCTGCACCTCGACCCGGCCCGGCACGCGGTCACCGCGCACGGCGCGACCGTGCCGCTCACCCCGACCGAGTTCCGGCTGCTCGCCAAGCTGCTGGCCACCCCCGAGCACGTCGTCCGGCGGCACGCGCTGGTCGCGGCCGGCTGGCCGATGGGGGCCTCCGTGCACGACAACACGCTGGACTCCTACATGGCCCGGCTGCGCCGCAAGCTGGACGTCCTGGCCGGGGTGGAGCGGTCGATCGACACCGTGCGTGGCGTGGGCTACGTGTGGCGGTGAGGCTCGGGCTCCGGGGCCGGCTGGTCGCCACCACGGTCGCCGCCGCCCTGGCCGCGGTCACCGTGCTGGTGGTCGGGCTCCAGCTGCTGCTGGCCCACCAGTCGTCGCGGGACTCGCTGACCGCCCTGCAGGGCCGCGCCGACGCCGCGGCGACCACCGTCCGGTTCGCCGGCGACCGGGCCCGGGTGCTGGAGGCGCCGGCCGACTCCCTGGACCAGAACATCTGGATCTACGACGCCGCCGGCCGGCGCATCGACGGCACCGAGCCGCCCCGCCGGGTCCGGGCCCAGGTCGCCCGGCTGAGCTCGTCGACGTCGGAGCGGGACGTGGTCGTCGACGGCGGGATCCGGTTGCTCGCCCGGCCGGTGCCGCGGGAGGGCTCCGGGGCCGTCGGGGCGGTGGTGGTGGCGGCGCTGGACCTCGCGCCCTACGAGTCGGCCGAGCGCCGCGGGCTGGTGGTGAGCCTCGCCCTCGGGCTGATCACGGTGGCCGGCGCCGGCGCCGCGGCCTGGGCCGCCTGCGGCTACGCCCTGCGGCAGGTACGGCGGATGGCCCGGCGCGCCGACGAGTGGCGGGAGCACGACCTCGCGGGGCGCTTCGAGCTCGGTCCCCCGCGCGACGAGCTGACCGAGCTGGCCGACACCCTCGACCGGATGCTCGACCGGATCGCGCAGGCGATCCTGGCGGAGCGGCGGCTCACCGACGAGGTGGCGCACGAGCTGCGCACGCCGTTGACGGTGATCCGCTCCGAGGCCCAGCTGGCCCTGGTGGAGGCCGGACCGGACGCAGCCTCGACGGCGTCCCTGGACGCGATCGTCGCGGCGACCGAGCGGATGGCCGCCTCGATCCAGACGATGCTCTCGGTCGCCCGGTCCGCGCACGCCGACGAGGCCACCTGCGGCACCGCCGAGGTGCTCGACGAGGTCCGGGCGCACGCGACGGACGTCCCGGGGGTGCGCGTGGAGGTCGACGACCCGGGCCAGGACGTGCTGCTGGCCGCCCCGCTGCGGGTGGTCGGCGCGGCCGTCGTACCGCTGCTGGACAACGCGGTCCGGCACGCCGCCACCCGGGTCCGGGTGCACGTCACCCTGGAGTCCCGCCGGGTGCTGCTGCACGTCGAGGACGACGGGGAGGGCGTGGCCGGGGACCGGCGGGAGCGGATCTTCGAGCCCGGCCACAGCACCGCCCCGCACGGCGCCGGGCTGGGGCTGTCGCTGTCCCGGCGGCTGGCCCACTCGGTCGGCGGCGAGGTCGGCGAGCAGGGCGACGGGCACGGCCACTTCGTGCTCACGGTGCCCCGCGCCTGACGCGGTCAGGTTGCCTCCAGGTTCGCGGTGCGACCGTCGGGGCATGAATCGAGACACCTCCGTGGCCGCCGTGCCGCTGCGCACCCTCCTGAACAAGGTCCCCGAGGTCACCCTGTACTTCTGGGTGATCAAGATCCTGTGCACGACGGTCGGGGAGACGTTCGCGGACTACCTCAACGAGACGCTGGGGTTCGGCCTCGACAACACCTCGATCCTGATGACCGCGGCGCTCGTGGTGGCGCTGGTGTTCCAGTTCCGGGCCCGCCGGTACGTCCCCGGCATCTACTGGCTCGCGGTGGTGCTGATCAGCGTCGTGGGCACCCTGCTCAGCGACAAGCTGGTCGACGACCTCGGGGTCCCGCTGCAGACCTCGACGATCGGCTTCGCGATCCTGCTCGCGCTCACCTTCGCCGCCTGGTGGGCCAGCGAGCGCACCCTGTCGATCCACTCGATCGTCACCCGCCGCCGGGAGGCGTTCTACTGGCTGGCGATCCTGTTCACCTTCGCCCTGGGTACCTCGGCGGGCGACCTGTTCGACGAGCAGATGGGGGTCGGCTACTGGCCGACCGTCGCGCTGGTCGCGGTGCTCATCGCGCTGATCACCGCCGCGCACCGGTTCCTGCACCTCGACGCCGTGCTGGCGTTCTGGCTGGCCTACATCCTGACCCGCCCGCTGGGCGCCTCGATCGGCGACGGCATGTCGCAGGCGCACCAGGACGGTGGCCTGGGGCTCGGGACGACCGGCACCAGCGTGATCTTCCTGACGGTGATCCTCGCCCTGGTGGTCTTCCTGGCCGTCACGAAGGTCGACCAGACGAGCACCGCCGAGACCATCGAGACCGACCCGGCCCGGGTCTGACGAGCAGCTGGTCGCCGTACGCCAGGAATCCCCTCCCTAGTCCGCTTCCCAGCGGAACAGGCGTGCGGCGACCAGCGTCACCACCGCCGCGAACGCGAGCAGGATGCCGATCGGGGCGAACGCCGCCGACGGCCCTGACCGCGCACCATCACGTCGAGCATGCCGTCGTTGAGGTGCCGCAGCGGCAGCAGGTTCGAGGTCACCTGCAGCCAGCCCGGCGCCCCGTCGAGGGGGAAGAACGAGCCGGACAGGAACGCCATCGGCAGCACCAGGAAGTTCGCGAGGTTCACCGCGCCCTCCTGGGTCTTCGCGACCGAGCCGGCGAGCAGGCCGAGCGACATGAACGCCAGCGTGCCGGCGACCAGCAGCGGGACCGCCATCCACCACGAGCCGGTGAGGCGCAGCCCGAAGGCGCTCATGCCGAGGCCGAGGAAGATCGCCATCTGCACCAAGGCGATCAGCACCGTGACCACGACCCGGGCGCCGACGACCGACCCGGCCGAGACCGGGGACAGCTGCAGCCGCCGCAGGAGCTTGCTGTTGCGCCACCCCTGCAGGGTCGCCGCGGCACCGAACGCCGCGCTCATCGCCACCGCCCAGCCGAGCAGCCCGGGCGTCACGAACTGGATGGTCCTCAGCGACTTGTCCTCGACCCGCTCGCCGACGAACGTGTAGCGCGGCGGCCGGCCGGACGCCTCCTGGTTGGCGCCGTCCACGAAGGCGTTCAGGGTGCCCTGGGTGATCGCGGCCTTCACCTGGTCGGTCTGCGTGTAGTGCGCGACCAAGATGTCCCCGCGCATCTCGATCGCCGCGTCCGCGTCGCCCTTGCGGACCTGCGCGAGCGCGGCCGGGAGCCGGGTGGCGTGAGTGACCTCGAAGGTCTGGTCGTAGGCCTGCTTCGCGCCGGGCCCGAGCCCGTCCACCAAGCCGACGTGCCCCACCTCGACGACCGCGATCTTCGGGCTGTTCTCGTAGTCGAAGACGCCGCCGAACAGCACCAGGAACATCAGCGGGAAGACCACCGCGAAGAACATCGACATCTTGTCGCGAAGGAAGCCCTTGACGATGGCCAGCGCGATCGCCCGGAAGGCCGTCATCTGGCCGTGCTCATGCGCGGTACTCCCGGCCGGTGAGGTGGAGGAAGACGTCCTCGAGCGTGCCGCCCTTGACCGCGAGGCCCTCGAGGGCCTCGAGCTCGGCGAGCCGGGTGAGCACCACCGACGGGGCGCGGGTGGTCAGCACGAGCGCGGTCGTCCTCCTCGACGGCGTCCACGCCGGCGAGGGCCTCGGCCCGCTCGCGGGGCAGCAGGTGCGGCGCGACCGAGATCCGCACGGGGGCGTCGAGCCCGCGCACCAGCGCGGCCGGCGTGTCCAGCTGCAGGACCCTCCCGCGGTCCATGATCGCGACCCGGTCGCACAGCGCCTCGGCCTCGTCGAGGTAGTGCGTGGTGAGCACGACCGTGCGGCCCGCCTCGTTGAGCGAGCGCAGCAGGTCCCACAGGTTGCGCCGGGCCTGCGGGTCGATCCCCGAGGTCGGCTCGTCGAGGAAGACGATCTCCGGGTCGTGCACCAGGGCGCAGGCGATGGCCAGCCGCTGCAGCTGCCCGCCGGACAGCTTCTCCGTGCGGGTCCCGGCCTTCTCGGTGAGCCCGACCTGCTCCAGCCAGTCGTCGGCCCGGCCGGCGGGGACGCCGTACAGGGCGGCGAAGGTGCGGATCTGCTCGCGCGCGGTGAGCCGCTCGAAGAACGCCGAGGCCTGCAGCTGCACGCCCACCCGCGGCAGCAGCCGCGGGTTGCGCGGCCAGCTGGGCTCGCCGAGCAGCCGCGCCTCGCCGGCATCCGGGCGGCGCAGGCCCTCGACCATCTCCAGCGTGGTGGTCTTCCCGGCGCCGTTGGGACCCAGGATCCCGAAGAACTCACCGGCCGCGACCGTGGAAGCTCACGTCGTCGACCGCCCTCAGGTCGCCGTACGACTTGCGCAGTCCCTCGACCGCGATGGCCGATCCCCCGGGGGCCCGGCTCATGGGGTCGAGAGCAGCGTTCGTACGACGCGCAGCCCGACCGACAGCCGTGCGAGGTCGGCGTGGTCGTCGCTGCAGATCTCCGTCAGCGTCCCCACCGCACGGCTCACCACGACCGCGTCGTCCTCCTCCCAGTCGGCCACCCGGACGGGCACCGGCTGGTCGGAGGAGGTGGCGGCCAGCACCTGCGCGGTGAGCCGGGCGTGCACGGCGTGCAGGTCGTCGCGCAGCGCCGCGCGGGCCATCGTCTGCCAGCGGTCCTCGCGCGGCAGCGCCAGGATCCGCGCGACCAGCGCGGACAGGCCGAGCCGCTCGCCGAGGGCGAAGTGCACCCGGGCGATCTCCAGCGGGTCCCGGCCGTCGCGGCGGGCGGTCTCCACGATGTTCAGCGCCTGGTAGGCGGGCGGCAGCAGCGCCACCCGGACCGCGAGGTCCTCCGGCACGCCCTTCTGCACCAGGCTGTCGCGGCGCAGCTCGAAGGCGTCCCGCTCGCGGCCGCCGAGGATCTCCGGCAGCGCGGCGACCACCTGCTGGGCGTCGACCCCGAAGAAGTCGACGGTGCCCTCGCTGTCCATCGGCGGGCGCCGGTTGTTGATCAGCCAGCGCGACGCACGCTCGACCAGGGTGCGCATCTCCAGGCGCATCCGGGTCTGCACCGCGGCGTCGATCTTGTTGTCGTAGGAGTCGATCTCGTCGATCAGCGACCGCGACCCGAAGATCTCCCGGGCCACGAAGTTCGCCCGCACCAGCTCGTCGGCGGTGGCCGCGGTCTCCTCCGAGAGCCGGTGGAAGAACGTCATGCCGGCACCGTTGACCAGGTCGTTGACGACCTGGGTCACGATGATCTCCCGGCGCAGCGGGTGGCTCTCCATCTGCTCGCGGTAGGTGTGGCGCATCTTCGTGGGGAAGTAGCCGAACAGGTCGCTGCGCAGGAACGGGTCGTCGGCGATGTCGGTGCCGATCAGCTCGTCGGCGAGCACGATCTTGGTGTAGGCCAGCAGCACCGACAACTCGGGGACGGTCAGGCCCTGCTTGCGCTCGATCCGGGCGGCGACGGTCTTGCGGCTGGGCAGCGCCTCCAGGGTCCGGTCGAGCAGGCCCTGCCGCTCCAGCCGGCGGATCCAGTCCTCGTGCACGTGCAGCAGGTCGGGCGCCTGGATCGCGGCGTTCGCGAGCGCGTGGTTCTGCTCGTAGTTGTCCCTCAGCACCAGCGTGCCGACCTCCTCGGTCATCGAGGCGAGCAGGTCGTTGCGCTGCTTCTCGGTCAGGTCCCCGGCCGCGACGACCCGGTCGAGCAGGATCTTGATGTTCACCTCGTGGTCGGAGGTGTCCACCCCGGCGGAGTTGTCGATGAAGTCGGTGTTGATCCGGCCACCCTGCTCGGCGTACTCGATGCGGCCGCGCTGGGTGAGGCCGAGGTTGCCGCCCTCGCCCACGCACTTGGTGCGCAGCTCATGGCCGTCGACCCGGATCGCGTCGTTCGCCTTGTCGCCCACCTCGGCGTGGGTCTCGCCGGCGCTCTTGACGTAGGTGCCGATGCCGCCGTTCCACAGCAGGTCGACGCGGGCCAGCAGGATCGCCCGCATCAGCTCGGCCGGCGTCATCGCCTGCACGGAGTCCCTGAGCGAGAGCGCCTCGCGGACCTGCGCGCTGACCGGGATCGACTTGAGCGAGCGCGGGAAGATCCCGCCGCCCTCGGACAGCAGGGACTTGTCGTAGTCCTGCCAGCTCGACCGGGGCAGCGCGAACAGCCGCTTGCGCTCGGCGTACGACGTGTCCGCGACCGGGTTCGGGTCGAGGAAGATGTCGCGGTGGTCGAACGCGGCCACCAGGCGGGTGTGCTCGGAGAGCAGCATGCCGTTGCCGAACACGTCACCGGACATGTCGCCGATGCCGACGCAGGTGAACTCCTCGGCCTGGCAGTCCACGCCCATCTCGCGGAAGTGCCGGCGCACCGACTCCCACGCACCGCGGGCCGTGATGCCCATCGCCTTGTGGTCGTAGCCGACCGATCCGCCGGAGGCGAACGCGTCGCCGAGCCAGAAGCCGTAGTCCTTGGCGACCCCGTTGGCGATGTCGGAGAAGGTCGCGGTGCCCTTGTCGGCGGCGACCACGAGGTAGGAGTCGTCGCCGTCGTGACGCACCACGCGGGGCGGCGGGACGACCTCCTCGCCCTTGAGGTTGTCGGTGATGTCCAGCAGGCCGGAGATGAAGGTCTTGTAGCAGGCGATGCCTTCGGCCATCCACTGCTCACGCTGGCCGGGGTCGGGCAGCTGCTTGCAGAAGAAGCCGCCCTTGGAGCCGACCGGCACGATCACGGTGTTCTTCACCATCTGCGCCTTGACCAGCCCGAGGACCTCGGTCCGGAAGTCGTCGCGGCGGTCGGACCAGCGCAGGCCGCCGCGGGCGACGGCGCCGAACCGCAGGTGGACGCCCTCGACGCGCGGGGAGTACACGAAGATCTCGAACTTCGGGCGCGGCTCCGGCAGGTCCGGGATCGCGTCCGGCTTCAGCTTCAGCGAGATGTAGGACTTGTGCTGGCCCTCGGCGTCGAGCTGGTAGTAGTTCGTGCGCAGGGTGGCCCGGATGAAGGTCAGGTAGGACCGCAGGATCCGGTCGTGGTCCAGGCTCGCCACGTCGTCGAGGGCCCGGTGGATCCGGCCCTCGATCTCGGTGGTCTTCGCCTGCCGGGTCTCGCCGTCGGCGGCCAGGTCGCCGTTGCGGCCCGGGTCGAAGCGGGCCTCGAACAGCCCGACCAGACCGCGGGTGATGTCGACGTTCTGCTGCAGCGCGTCCTCGATGTAGTCCTGGGCGAACGGCGTGCCGCCCTGCCGCATGTACTTCGCGTAGGCCCGCAGCACGGTCGCCTGCCGCCAGGTCAGCCCGACCGCGAGGACCAGCGCGTTGAAGCCGTCGACCTCGTTGTCGCCCTCCCAGACCGCGGTGACGGCGTCCTGGAACAGCTCGCGGCTCTCCACCGGGAGCGCCCGGTGGAAACGCAGCCCGAAGTCGTAGATGTGCGACTCGCGGTCGAGGCCGTCGAGGCCGTAGGGCCGCTCGTCGATGACCTCCACGCCCATCGAGGACAGCGTCGGCAGGACCTCGGACAGCGACATCGGCGAACCGGTGCGGTAGATCTTCAGCCGCGCCTCCTCGGGACCCGCCTCGGGCAGCTGGTAGAACGACAGGTCGAGCCCGCCGTCGCCGGGGATGCCCTCCAGCCGGCCGAGGTCGACCGCGCCGGTCCGCGGCGGGTAGTCCTCCTTGTAGGCCTCCGGGAACGAGTCGGCGTACTTGCGGGCGAGCAGCGCGCCGTCCTCCTCGCCGTACTCGGCGTGCGCGGCCGCGACGAAGTCGTCGCGCCAGGAGCGCGCGGCCTCCGCGAGGCGGCGCTCGATCTCGGCCACGTTGAACGAGCCGATCGTCTCGCCCCGCTTGGGGCGGATCACGAAGTGCAGGCGGGCCAGCATCGACTCGCTGACCCGGGCGGTGTACTCCAGCGAGTCTCCGCCGAGGCGGTCCTTGAGGATGCCGGCGATCTTCTCCCGGACGGCCGTGGTGTAGCGGTCGCGCGGCAGGTAGACCAGGCAGGACAGGTAGCGGCCGTAGGTGTCGCGCCGCACGAACAGCCGGACCTGCCGGCGGTCGCGGATCTGCAGCACCGACTCCGCGATCGGCACGAGCTCCTCGATCGGGGTCTGGAACAGCTCGTCGCGGGGGTAGGTCTCGAGCACGTCCATGAGCGCCTTGCCGGTGTGGCTCAGCGGCGCGAACCCGGCCCGGTCGATGACCTGCTTGGCCTTCGTCCGGATCACCGGGATGCGGGTCAGCGACTCGGTGTAGGCCGCGGAGGAGAACAGCCCGAGGAAGCGGCGCTCGCCGACGACCTCGCCGCTCGCGTCGAACGTCTTGACGCCGACGTAGTCGAGGTACACCGGACGGTGCACGGTGGCCTTGGAGTTGGCCTTGGCCAGCACCAGCAGTGTCTTCTCCCGGGCCTTGGACCGCACCAGCGGAGGCAGCTTCGCGAACGACGTGGACATGTCCTGGTCGGCCCGCAGGATGCCGAAGCCGGTGCCGGGGACCGCCCGCAGGGCGACGTTGTCCGTGCCGTCGTCGGCGTCCTCGAGGCGGTACTCGCGGTAGCCAAGGAACGTGAAGTGGGTGTCGGCCAGCCAGCGCAGCAGCGCCTGCCCCTCGGCGATCTCCTCGGCCGGCAGCGGCGGGGGGTTCTCGTCGAGGTCCTCGATGATGTCGAGCGCCTGCTGGTGCATCTTCGGCCAGTCCTCGACGGCCTCCCGGACGTCCTGGAGGACCTTGGCCAGCGCCTGCTCGATCTCGTCGCGCTGGGCCTGGCTCGACTCGCGGCCGATCTCGATGTGCATCCAGGACTCGCGCGACATGTCGTGCGGGAGCTCGGCCCGGTCGAGCTGCTGGTCGTCGCCGGTGAAGATCTCCTCGAGCTGCCCGGTGATGTCGCGGCGGACCAGGATCTGCGGGTGCACGACGACGTGCACCTCGCGGTTCTGCTCGTTGAGCTCCATCGTCACCGAGTCGACGAGGAACGGCATGTCGTCGGTGACCACCTCGACGACCGTGTGCCCGCCGGCGGACCAGCCGTGCTCGGCGACGGTCGGGGTGAACACGTGGATGTTCGCGGTCCCCTGCGGGCGGTACGCCGCGGTCTTGTACTGGCTCATCGCGGCGCCGTACAGGTCGACCTCGGTGCGCGAGGCGAGGTCCTCGGTGGCCACGTGGCGGTAGAAGTACCGCAGCAGCTCGGCCGACTTGCCTCCCGGCGGACCACCGGAGCCCTTGCGGCTCGTGGCGAACGAGGCGGCCCTCTCGATCAGGTCGTCCCGCTCGGTGTTCCCGGTCCCGTCCAGCGTCGTCGACACGCAGCATCAACCTCTGCAGCTCTCAGCGACGGCACGTCGTTGTGCCGTCCATCCGACCCTAGAGCGTCACGCGCGGGGCCACCACCACCCGGGTCCCCGCCGCGTGTCCCGGCAGCCGGAACGGCCTCAGAGCACCGAGCGGAGGTCCCAGAGAAGCGGGAAGTAGCGCAGGTCGAGCCGGCTGCGGAGGTAGTCCGCACCCGACGACCCGCCGGTCCCGGTCTTGGTCCCGATCATCCGCTCCACCATCACCACGTGCCGTGCCCGCCAGGCCGCGGCGAGCTCGTCGTGCTGCAGGAGCGCCTCGGCCAGCGCCCACACCTCGCCGTAGGACGCCCGGTCGTGGGCGGCGCGACGGACGGAGTCGGTGACCTGCTCGTCGTCGCCCACCGGCAGGCCGCGGTCCTCCAGCACCCGCAGGAACGCGTCCCAGAGGCTCGGCTCGTCCAGCCGGCGCTGCAGCCGGGCCTGCTCGTCGGCGGTCAGCCCCCGGAAGCGCTGCACGAACGACGGGTCCTTGGCCCCCCGAGAGGAACTCCAACTCGCGGAACTGCACGGACTGGAACCCGCTGGCCGGGGCGAGCGCCTGCCGGAACGCCAGGAAGTCCTGCGGGGTCATCGTCTCCAGCACGTCGACCTGCTGGACGAGGGTCCGCTCGATGACGTGCATCCGGTGCAGCAGGTGCTGGGCCCACCACACCCGGGAGCCGCCCTGCGCCGCCTGCGCGCCACCCGCCAGCATCGCGTCGCGCGCCGCGGTGGCCTCGTGCAGGAGCTGCTGGAACCACAGCTCGTAGACCTGGTGGATGGTGATGAACAGGAGCTCGTCGTGCGCGGGCGGCGCGGACTCGAGGTCCTGGGAGGAGAGCAGCCGCTCGAGCTGCAGGTAGCTGCCGTAGGTCAGCCGCGCCCCGTGCTCGCCGAAGGCGATGTCCTGGCCGCCCCACCGGCCCGTCAGGTCGCCGCCGCCGCCGGTCTGCTCGTCTGAGGTCACACGGGGAGCGTAGCGACGTCCGGCGTGGGTACGACATGATGCCGAGCACCGTCCCCAGCCCGCAGGAGCCAGCCGCCGATGAAGTACTCCCACCAGATGACCTACGACGCCTCCCCCACCGAGGTCCGCGCGATGCTCGCCGACCCCGCCTTCCGGGAGAAGGTCTGCGCGGCGATGCGCGCGACGCGGCACGAGGTCACCGTCGAGGAGTCCAGCCCCGGCATGACCGTGCTGGTCGACCAGACCCAGCCCGCCGACGGCATCCCGTCGTTCGCGAAGAAGTTCGTCGGCGACGAGATCCAGATCGTGCAGCGCGAGGTGTGGGGTGCGGGGACGTCCTCCTCGCTGCTCGTCGAGATCCCCGGCAAGCCGGGTGCGCTGAACGGCTCCATCGACCTCGCCGCCGACGGCGCGGGCACCGTGGAGACCGTCTCGGGCGACATCAAGGTCAAGATCCCGCTGATCGGCGGCAAGCTCGAGGGCCTGATCGGGGACCTGCTCACCTCGGCGCTGAAGGCCGAGCAGCGCGTCGGCCGCGCCTGGCTGGCCGGCAACCGCTAGACCGGCCGGTCCGCCTCCCGGGCCGCGTCCGCCTCGTCCTCGGCGACGTCCCGCCGCCGGACGACGTACACGACCACGAAGAGCACCACGAACGGGCCGAACGCGACCAGGCCCACGAGCAGCTGCTCGACGGGGTGCAGCGCGCCGAGGTGCAGCGGGAGCGGTGAGAGAAAGGTCATCACCTCCATTGTGCGACGGAGGTGTGCCGGGGAATGCCCGGGGGGTACCAGATGGTTGGTACAACGTTCAACCATTTTCTCTCCCGAGGAGTCGCACCGCATGCCTGACCTCTTTGACCCGCTGACCGTGAAGAGCTGGAACCTGCCGCACCGCCTCGTGATGGCTCCGCTGACCCGGAACCGCGCGACCGACGGCATGGTCCCCGGCGACCTCGCCGTGGAGTACTACGCCCAGCGCGCCTCCGCCGGCCTGATCATCACCGAGGGCACCCAGCCCAGCGCCGTCGGCCAGGGCTACCTCGACACCCCCGGGATCCACACGCCCGAGCAGGTCGAGGGCTGGCGCCGCGTCGCCGACGCCGTGCACGCCAAGGGCGGCCGCATCGTCGTGCAGCTGATGCACGCCGGCCGCGTCGCGCACCCGGACAACAAGGCCGGGCTCGAGTCGGTCGCGCCGAGCGCGCTGGCCGCGCCGAACGAGATGTTCACCGCCGACGGCCCCAAGCCGCACCCGGTGCCCCGCGCCCTCGAGACCGACGAGATCCCCGGCATCGTGGAGGACTTCGTGCACGCCGCGAAGTCCGCGATCGAGGCCGGACTGGACGGCGTCGAGGTGCACGCGGCCAACGGGTACCTCCTGCACCAGTTCCTCGCGCCCGGCTCGAACGAGCGCACCGACTCCTACGGCGGCAGCCCGGAGAACCGGGCCCGGCTGACCGTCGAGGTCACCCGCGCGGTCGCCGAGGCGATCGGCCCGGAGCGCGTGGGCATCCGGATCTCCCCGGCGCACAACATCCAGGGCGCCACCGAGGAGGACCCGGCCGACGTCGAGGCGACGTACACCGCGCTGGTGCAGGACATCGCCCCGCTCGGCCTGGCCTACCTCAGCGTCCTGGCCGACCCCTCGCTGGACCTCGTCCAGGGGCTGCGCAAGGAGTTCGGCGGCGTGCTGATCGCCAACGACGGGTTCGGGCAGATCACCACCCGCGAGAGCGCCCAGGCGGTCCTCGACGAGGACCTCGCCGACGCGGTGGCCGTGGGCCGGCTGTTCCTCGCCAACCCCGACCTGCCGGCACGCTGGCAGCGCGGTGCCGACCTGAACGAGCCGAACCCGGACACGTTCTACGGCGGCGGCGCGGAGGGCTACACCGACTACCCCTCGCTCGCCGGCTGAGCGACCGAGACAGCACGAGGGCCCGGACGGATCATCCGTCCGGGCCCTCGTGGCGTCCGGGTCAGCCCAGGTCCATGTACGGGTAGCGGTAGTCCTTCGGCGGGTCGAAGGTCTCCTTGATCGACCGCGGCGACGTCCAGCGCATCAGGTTCTGCGGGGAGCCGGCCTTGTCGTTGGTGCCCGAGGCCCGCGCACCGCCGAACGGCTGCTGGCCGACGACCGCGCCGGTCGGCTTGTCGTTGATGTAGAAGTTGCCGGCCGCGAACCGCAGCGTCTCGCGCGCCCAGGCGACCACGGTGCGGTCCTGGGCGATGATCGAGCCGGTCAGGGCGTACGGCGCGAACGACTCCATCTGCGCCACGACCTTCTCGAAGTCGCCGTCCTCGAAGACGTGCACGGCGAGGATCGGTCCGAAGTACTCCGTGGAGAACATCTGGTCGGTCGGGTCGCTGCTCTCCACGACGGTCGGCCGGACGAAGTACCCGACCGAGTCGTCGACCTGGCCGCCGGCGAGGATCTCGAGGTTCTTGGAGCGCTTCGCGCGGGCGATCGCCTTCTTGTGCTTGGCGAAGCCGCGGTCGTCGATGACGGCGCCCATGAAGTTCGAGAAGTCGGTGACGTCACCCATGGTGATCGACTCGACCTCCGCGACGAACGAGTCCTTCATCTTGTTCCACACCGAGCGCGCGACGTAGGCCCGCGAGGCGGCGGAGCACTTCTGGCCCTGGTACTCGAAGGCCCCGCGCAGCAGCGCGACCCGCAGCACGTCGGGGTCGGCCGAGGCGTGCGCGACCACGAAGTCCTTGCCGCCGGTCTCGCCGACGATCCGCGGGTAGGAGCGGTACTTCGCGATGTTCGCGCCGACCGTGCCCCACAGGTGCTGGAAGGTCGGCGTGGAGCCGGTGAAGTGGATGCCGGCGAGGTCGGGGTGGTTGAGCGCGACCTGCGAGACGTCGAGACCGTCGCCGGGCAGCATGTTGATGACGCCGGGCGGCAGGCCGGCCTCCTCCAGCAGCTCCATGGTCAGGTGCGCGGCGACCTGCTGGGTCGGCGACGGCTTCCAGATCACCGTGTTGCCCATCAGCGCCGGGGCGGTCGGCAGGTTGCCGGCGATCGCGGTGAAGTTGAACGGCGTGATCGCGTAGACGAAGCCCTCGAGCGGCCGGTGGTCGGTGCGGTTCCAGATGCCGCGGCTGTTCGCGATCGGCTGCTCCTCCAGGATGCCGCGCGCGAAGTGCACGTTGAAGCGCCAGAAGTCGATCAGCTCGCAGGCCGCGTCGATCTCGGCCTGGAAGGCGGTCTTCGACTGGCCGAGCATCGTGGCGGCGTTGATCCGCTGGCGCCACGGGCCGGCCAGCAGGTCGGCGGCCTTGAGCAGGATCGCGGCGCGGTCGTCGGCGGACATCGCCCGCCAGCCCGGTGCGGCCTCCTGCGCGGCGGCGATCGCGGCGCGGGTGTCGGCCTGCGTGGAGCCCTTCAGCACACCGAGCACGTGCTGGTGGTCGTGCGGCTGCACGACGGGGATCTCGGCCCCGCCGCCCATCTTCTTCTGCCCGCCGATCGTGGCGGTCAGGTCGAGCTGCCGGTCCTCCTGCCGCTTCAGCTCCTGCTCCAGCTCGGCCCGCTCGGGGCTGCCGGGGGCGTAGGTGAGGTTGGGCTCGTTCACGGGAGCCGGGGGTCGGGTCAAGGCGTCCATGCCGCCGATCGTGTCAGACGCCCGCGGTTGGGCCCAACCCAGGCGCGGGTCAGGTCAGACCGGTGCCGGCCAGCAGGTCGCCGATCTCCTGGGCGGCCCACCACCCGAGCTCGTGGTCCAGGCAGCGCTCGGCGAGCCTTTCGGCGTCCGCCGCCCCCGTGGTCCGCGCTTCCCGGGCCGCCGCGACGTGGCCCTCGGCGTCGGCGGCGTCGGCCAGCACCGCGCCGACCAGCCGGAACGGCACGACGTCGTCGACCTCCACGACCGTGGGGTCCTCGGTGCCGGCCGGCCGCGCGGACGGTACGTCGACCGCGATCACCACCCGGCGGGCCGGGTCGTCCTCGTGCAGCATCGCCAGCGAGGACTGGGCCGCGGCGGTCGAGGCGGCGTACTCCCAGTCCTCCTCGCCGAGGTCGGCCAGCTCCGCGCGGACCGCCGGCGTCACCGCGTGCCCGACGAACGGCGCCGGCCCGATGCCGTCGGCGGTGACGATCGCCCGCAGGCGGCCGAGCGTGCTGGGGACGTAGACGCGGGTGCTCACGGGTTCACCGTCTTCGTGGGAGGGGTGCTGTTGCTGGTGGGCGCCTTCTTGCGTCCCCGCGGGGCCCGCTGCCGGCTCGGGGAGATGCTGTCGACGAGCTCCTCGAGGGCCTCGGTGACGCACTGGCCGAGGACCTCCAGGTCCGGCAGCGCGTCCCGGTCCCCGTTGAGGCCGAAGTACACGTGCCCGTCGTACGACGTCACGCCGATCGACAGCGCGTGCCCGGGCAGCAGCGGCTGCACCGGGTAGCTCTCGGTCATCTGGGCCCCGGCGGCGTACAGCGGGAACTGCGGCCCGGGGACGTTGGTGACCACCAGGTTGAAGCCGCGCCGCGACTGGGCGGCGGCCACCCGCGCGCCGAGCGCGTGGAAGGTGGTCGGCGCGAAGCCGGCGACCCCGGCCAGCCGGTCCGCGGCCACCGCACGGCCGGTCTCCTTGTGCGCCTTGAGGGCGTAGGAGACCTGGTGCAGCCGGACGACCGGGCTGGACTCGCCGATCGGCAGGCTGAGCAGCGTGCCGGAGACCTGGCTGCCCAGCGAGGTCGGCTCGAGCTCGCTGTCGATCACGCTCATCGGCACCAGGGCCCGCAGCGAGCGGCTGCCGTGCACGGACTCCGCGCGGGTCATCAGCCAGTTGCGCATCGCCCCGGTCACGGTGGCCAGGATGACGTCGTTGACGGTGCCGCCGTGGAAGCGGCGGACCGCGCGGTAGTCCTGCAGCGACGTCTTGACGGTCATGAACCGGCGCTGCTCGGACAGCGTGGTGTTGATCGGCGACTCCGGCACCGCGCGACGGCTCGACAGCGTGCCTGCGACGTCGACGATCTTGCCGCCCACGGCGCTCGCGGTGCGGAACACGCTGCCGGCGTTGCCGGACAGGGTGGCCAGCGCCTGCCGCGGGTCGCGCACCGAGTCGCGCACGGCGTCTCGGACCAGGCTGGAGGCGCTCGGCACGTGGTGCGGGTGCCAGTCGACGTGCACGCTGTCGCGCATCACCGGGTCGACGTCGAGGATCACCTGTCCGAGGTCGATGGTCGCCACCCCGTCGACCAGGATCTGGTGGGACTTCGACAGGATCGCGAACCGGCCGCCCTCGAGACCCTCGATGAAGTACATCTCCCAGAGCGGACGGTGCCGGTCGAGCCGGCGCGACAGGATCCGGCCGGTCAGGTCCCGCAGCTGGTCGATCGACCCCGGGCGCGGCAGCGCGGAGCGGCGTACGTGGTAGGTCAGGTCGAAGTCCTCGTCGTCGGCCCACACCGGGTTGGCCAGCCGCCCGGGGACCGAGCGCAGCCGCTGGCGGTAGCGCGGCACGAACGCGATCCGGTCGCCGACCAGCGCGACCAGCCGGTCGTAGTCGAAGCCCGAGGCCGGCGGCTCGAAGATCTCGAGGGTCGCGTTGTGCATCGGCGTGCTCGCGGACTCCGTGACCAGGAAGGCCATGTCGTCCGGCCGGAGCCGTTCGCTCATCGTGACCCCTCTCAGGACGTCGTCGGTGCGTCGTGCGATTCTGGCAGAACACCTGCCGCGATCGGCCTCCGCCCGAGCCAGTCAAGGAGAACAGATGGTCTTCGCCCACGGCATCGGCGGGGCGAAGGACCTCCCGATCCCGGCCGCCTACGCCATGGCAGGAGCCGGTGCGGCGCTGGCGGTCTCCTTCATCGTGCTCGCGCTGGCCTGGCGGACCCCGCGCTTCGACGCGGCGACCCAGGGCCGGCCCGCCCCGGCCTGGCTGGCGTCCGTGGTGGACAGCACCTGGTTCGCGGCGCTGCTGCGGGTGCTCGGCCTCGTGTTCTTCGCGTACGTCGCCTGGGCCGCCCTGGCGGGGCCGGACCTGCTGCTGAACCCCACGTTCGGCGTGGTCTACGTGCTGCTCTGGGTCGGCATCGTGCCGGCCTCGCTGCTGCTCGGCCCGTTCTACAAGGCGGTCAGCCCGCTGCGCACGGTCCACCTGCTGTTCACGCGGCTGACCGGCGGCGACCCGGAGCAGGGCCTGCTGACGCTCCCCCCGCTGGGTCGGCTACTGGCCCGCGGCGCTCGGCCTGCTCGCGTTCGTGTGGCTCGAGCTGGTCTACCCGGGGTCGACGTACCTCTCCCCCGTGCGGCTCTGGTTCGCCGCCTACCTCGCGATCGGGCTCGTCGGGAGCGCGGTCTTCGGCAGCACCTGGCTCGAGCGCGCCGACCCGTTCGAGGTGTACTCCACGCTGGTCGGGCACCTGTCGGTCTTCGGCCGCACCGCCGACGGCACGCTGGTGCTGCGCAGCCCGCTGGGCAACCTCGACGGGGTCCGCGTCGAGCCGGGCCTGGTCGGCGTGGTGGCGGTGCTGTTCGGCAGCACGGCCTTCGACAGCTTCAAGGACTCCACGGAGTGGCTGCGGTTCACCCAGTCCTCGTCCATGAGCTCGACGTGGCTGGACTTCCTCGCCCTGCTGTTCTTCGTGCTCGTCGTCGGCGTGACGTTCTCGGTCGCGACGATGGCGACGGGCGTCGAGGAGGGCGTCAGCCGCCGCTCGCTGCCGGACCGGTTCGCGCACTCGGTGGTGCCGATCGTCGTCGGCTACGTCGTCGCGCACTACCTGTCGTACTTCGTCGAGGTCGGCCAGCAGACGGTCGTGCAGCTCTCCGACCCGCTGGCCCGGGGCCAGGACCTGCTCGGCACCTCCGACCTCCAGGTCAGCTACTGGCTGTCCACGCACCCGGCGTTCCTGGCGGTGCTCAAGGTGCTCTCCGTCGTGACCGGCCACGTGCTCGGCGTCGTCGCGGCCCACGACCGGGCGATCAAGCTGCTGCCCCGCCGCCACCAGCTCACCGGCCAGCTGCCGCTGCTGCTCGTGATGGTCTTCTACACCGTCACCGGGCTCTACCTGCTCTTCGGCGCCTGAGCCCCTGGCGCGCGGCCGGTCGGGGGGTTTCGCCGAGCAGCCCGCGCGCGACCTCGGCCACCGCCGAGCGCAACGGCGAGACGCCGTCCTCCACGAGGCTCCGGCCGGCCATCAGGGCCCGGTCGGCCGCGGCCCGGTCGTCCGGGACGAAGTGCACGTCGGCCGGGGTCACGAACCCCTCGACCATCCCGCGGATCTCCCGGTCGCCCCAGCCCAGCGTCGAGCGGGTGCGGTTCACCACGACCCGCGGCCGCACGCCGGGCAGCAGGTCGCGCAGCTCGACCAGCCCGCGGGCCAGCCGGGCCAGGCCGACCGAGTCCGCAGCGCCCACCACGAGCAGCTCGTCGGCCCGGCGTACGGCGGCCAGGGTCAGGTCGTTGCGCTGCGGCGCGGTGCCGCCGAACGGGTCACCCGGGTCGGCCTCGAGGCTGAAGCCGGTGTCCAGGACGACGTACGGGACGAGGCGGGAGGCCTGCTCCAGCAGCTCCGCGAAGGCGGCCGGCCGCACCTCGGTCCAGCGGTCCGCACGGGGCAGCCCGGTGAGCACGCGCAGGTGCTCGCCGACCTGACGGGCGAGCCCGACGAGCCGCTCGGCGTCCAGCAGGCCGGAGTTCGCGGACCGGGCGGCGGCGAGCAGGCCCGAGACCTCGTCGAGGACGCCGAGGTGCTGCGCGACCGCGCCGCCGTACGGGTCGACGTCGAGGAGCAGCACGTCGTGCCCGGCGTGCGCGAGCTCGGCGGCCAGGCCGACGGCGAGCGTGGTGCGGCCGGGGGCACCCGCCGGTCCCCACACCGCGACCGTCCGGCCCGGTGCGGGCGGGTCGCCGGCCGGGGCGGGATCCGGGCGACCGGTGGTGTCGGCCGGGGCGCCCGGGGCCGCGTCGGCGCCGGCGGCGGCCACCACGTCCGCCAGCCCGGCGAGCTGCTCGCTGGTGAGGACGTGCTCGACGCCCAGCCGGCGCAGCCGGTCGGGCTCGCCGCCGCGCAGCTCCGCGGGCGCACCCACCAGGACCAGCCCGAGCCCGGACCGGCGGAGGTGGTCGACGCTGTCGGCGTCCAGCCCGACGAGGCCGGGCGCCACCACGGCCACCGACGCCAGGCCGGCGCTCGCCGTGGCCAGCAGGTCGGTGAGGTCGACGCAGCGCTTGGTGAGCACCAGCCGCGGTCCGCCGCGCTCGATCCGGTCGAGCGCCTCCGCCTCCCACGGCGCACCGGCCGCGGCCACCAGGACGGCGACGCGTCCCGGCACCCGGGGGCCGGTCATCGCCGGGCGGTGAGCAGGACGGTGCCGCCGGCCAGCGCGGCCAACGACAGGGGCAGCCGCACCTGCTGGTCCTCCTCGACCCCGACGATCACCTGCCGGGTCGCGGTCGGTCCGAGCGACGAGCCGGTCCGCGGCACCGAGACCACCGAGACGTCGTCGAACACCAGCGCCGCCCGGGCCGGGGCCGCACCTCGGCCCTCGGCGGCACCGGCCGCGTCGGGGGTCACCCAGACGTCGACCACGCTGCCCACCCGCACCGTCGCCGGTACCGCGTCGGAGGCCACGGACAGCGGCACCTCGGTGAGCGGCACCGACCCGGCCCCGCCCAGCGCGGCCCGCGGCACCAGCTCCCCCCGCGCCCACCGCGCGGGCCAGCCGCGCCCCGGACGGCAGCGGGGAGTCGGCGGACAGGTAGGCGTCGGCGGCGTCCTGGTCGGCGAACCGCACCTCGCGGCGGACCAGGTCGGCGACCGCGACCGGCTCCCCGGCGCTCAACGCCGTGCGGGCCGACCAGACCCCGACGGTGTCGTCGGCGCCGCCGACCAGGCGGGCCCCGAGCAGCGTGCAGACCGCCACGACCGCGACCCCGACGACCAGCCGCGGGTCCCGCCAGCGGGAGTGTCCGGCGCGCTCCGCCGCCGGCGAGGCGGGGGCCGACGCCCCGCGCGAACGGACCTCGATGCTGGCTCCCCGTGCTGGCATGGGAGACATCATGCTCACTTCGCCCGTCCTGGGCACCCCTTCCTCCACAGGCAGGGCACCCGTCCACAGCGAAACGTGCGCCTGCTTGCCGAAACGTCGGCAAACGCTGGCACACTGGGACCATGTCCAGCACGCAGGGCGATCCCGGTCGCCGGTTCCTGACCCTGCCCGACGTCGCCGAGATCCTGGCCACCTCCGTCGCCCAGGTCCGGGCGCTGGTGCAGGCCGGCGAGCTGCGCTACATCCAGATCGGCGGCCGCCAGCAGTACCGCATCGAGGCGGTCGAGCTGGAGAAGTACATCGCCCGGATGTACGCCGAGGCGGACGCCAAGTCCGGCAGCCGCTCGAGCCCGGCCGACGGAGCCCGCTGAGCGACGCCCTCACCCGGCCCGCAGCGCCGCCAGCGTCGCGAACGGCAGCACCTCGAGGTGACCGCGGCCGGCCGCGCCGTCGCCGCCCTCGTCGCCGACGAGCACCTCCACGAAGTCCCGGCCGACCCGTCCCAGCCGGCCCCGGGCGGTGGACCCGTCCACCCGGTGCAGCAGCACCTGGGCCCGGTCCCCCGCCAGCCCGCGCAGTGCCGACCCGAGCCCCAGCCGTGCGGTGAGCGGCCGGACCTCCGGGCTCCGGCCCGCGTCGACCAGCCCCCGCACCGCGCGGACCGCGGCCGCCACCACGACCCACTCCACGCCCCCGACCTCGAGCAGGCACCAGCCGTCCCCGGCGCGCACCAGCCGGCCGTCCAGGGCGCCGGGACCGCCGACGTCGAGCAGCAGCCGGGTGCCCACCGAGGCGTGCAGCCGGTCGGCGAGCGCCACCGCGGCGTACTCCGACCGGCTCTGCTCGGCGACGAGCGCGTCCCGCTCGACCAGCGCGAGCCCCGCGGCCTGCTGCTCGAGGTCGTCGAAGAGGTCCAGCAGCCGTTCTTCCCAGCGCATGCGTGAACGCTGACCGCTGCGGCCCGACCTGTCAATCGTCTGGGGACAAACGGTTGACGACCTCGCTCGATGACGTCTAGAAAGATCAAACGACATCAAACGAGAGGATCAGCGGTGGCACTCGTCGGCACGACCACCCGGGCGCTGCTGCTCCTCGCCGGCGGCGTCGCCGCGGCCGTCGGCGCCTGGGCGCTGGCGGCCGCTCCGCTGCTCCGGGTCGCGGACCCGCTGCTCGCGGACGGGCCGGGCGCGCTGCCCCGGCTCGACCTCCCCACCGTGCTCGCCGGCGGCTGCGCGGCAGCCCTGCTGGCCTGCACCGGGTGGCTGGTGGCGACCGGTGCGCTGCTGGTGCTCGCCCGCCTCGGCCGGCTGCTCGCCCCGGGCAGCCCGGCCTGGGCGCGTCTCGCGGAGACCGCCACGCGAGCCTGCCCGGCCGTCGCCCGCGGCGCGGTCACGGCGCTGCTCGGGGTCGCGGTCGGGGCCGCGGCGAGCACCCCCGCCCGGGCGGACGTCGGCGGCCAGGTGCCCGGGGCCGCCGGGCTCACCGGCCTGGCGCTCCCCGACCGGGCGACGGGCGCGGCCCCGGCGGCCGGCGCCCGGGCCACCGGGACCGGGCCTGTGCTGGTCCGTCCCGGCGACTCGCTCTGGTCGATCGCCGAGGGCCTGCTCCCGGCCGGTGCTCCGGACCCTGCCGTCGACGCCGGGTGGCGCGCGCTGCACGCGGCCAACCGGGGCCGCATCGGACCCGACCCGGACCTCCTCCGGCCGGGGACCCGCCTCGTCGTCCCGGACCTGCTGACCCACGCACCCCACGGAGAGGAGCTGCCATGAGCAGCACGAACCCGCCCGCCCCGCTCCCGCCGCCGGTCCAGGCCCGACGCCCGCCGGGCCTGCCCGGCGAGCTGGCGACCGTCACCCGGCTCGGTCCGCCGTCCGACGAGCGCGAGGTGGTGCCGGTCGCCGAGGTGCAGGGCAGTCTCGCGCTGGACCCGCGGCGGGCCCGCAGCTCCCCGGCCGCGCCGGAGCTGCGCCTGGTGCCCGGCACCGGGTCCCGCGAGCAGCGCGAGGTGCAGGCCTGGGCGGCCCGGTTCGCGCAGGCCACCGTCGAGGTGCTCGGCGGGGACCGGCCGCTCCCGCAGCTGCTGCGCTGGACGACCGCGCGGGTCTACCAGGACCTCGACCGGCGGGTCCGCATCCTGGGGCGGACCGCACCGGCCCCGGACCGGCTGCGCACCATCCGGCCGCAGGTGCGCAGCGTGCACGTCTTCCTGCCCCAGCCCGGCAGCGCCGAGGTCAGCGTGCACGTGCGGCACGGGCAGCGGTCCCGGGCCATCGCCGCCCGGCTCGAGCGGCGGCACGGCCGGTGGACCTGTGTGGCCCTGCAGCTCGGCTGAGCCGGCCTCAGCCGGCGGGCGCCCCGAGCACGGCCATCTCCACGGCCGGGGAGATCCGGTAGGGCTGGCTCTCCACCACCCCGCCGAGCGTACGGCGCAGCCGGGACACCTCCGCGCGCACCGCGACCACGTGCTCCGCGTCGCCGTACAGCCGGCTGCTCAGCGCCGCCGCGCTCAGCCCGGACCGTCCCGCGCGGTGCAGGAGCAGCAGGATCTCGGCGTGCCGGGCGGTGAGCGGAGCCCGCCACGGGCGCTCCCCGGAGACCGCGACCGCGGGCGGCCCGGTCAGGTCCAGGGTCATCACGATCCGCGTCTCGCCCCCGGCCGGCCGGACCAGCCAGCCGTCGCCGAGCGGCTCGGGCAGGCAGAGGCCGAGGCCCGGCACGGTCAGCGGCCGGCGGTCGCGAGGCACCGCGATCCGGGCCTGCGCCGCGATGCCGGCGGTGTGCGCGACCCAGCCGTGGTCGTCGACGAGCAGCAGCGGCCCGGTCACCGAGGCCAGCACCGGCGCCGCGACCGCCCGCAGCCGCTCGAGGCGCAGCTCGTGGTGCCGCCACAGCTGGGACTCGGCGAGGCGCACCGCCGTCTCGACCAGCGCGACGATCGCCGGGTGCAGGGTCATCGCCGGGCCGCTGACGTCCACGATGCCGAGCAGCTCGCCGGTGCGGGGGTCGTGGATCGGCGCCGCCGTGCAGTACCACGGGTGCTGCTCGGCCTCGAAGTGCTCCGCGGAGAACAGCTGCACCGGGCTCGCCTCGGCCAGCGCGGTGCCGATCGCGTTGGTCCCGACCACCTCCTCGGTCCACTCCGCGCCCTCCTCGAAGCCCAGCGAGTCGGCCCGGCCGCGCACCCGGGCGGCGCCCTCGCGCCACAGGATGATCCCGTCGGCGTCGGTGACCACCATCAGGAACTGCGAGGCGTCGGCGACCGAGGAGATGATCGCCCGCAGCTCCTCGATGACCAGCGCCACCGGCGACTCCCGGCGACGCGCGAGCACCTGGTCCATCGGCAGCGGGTCGCGCGGGTGCCGGCCGTCCGGGTCGAGACCGGCCTCCAGGACCCGGGACCACGAGCGGGCCACCAGGGCGCGGGGCTGCAGCGGCGAGCGGCCGCCGCCGATCACCGCGTCGTGCATCCGGACCAGCTCGCGGGCGTAGGCCGGGAGGTTGGTGCCCGGCCGGATCGCGCTGAAGTCGCCCACCCGGCGAGCGTAGGACCGCACGAGGGCCGGTGGCACCGTCCGTTCGACGGGGATTGCAACCCCCTGCAACCCTTGCCCGGCGTCCCGGGCGGGTGTGCGGTGGGTCACACGCCACCCCGGCGCCGTACGAGAGGACCCGCATGACCCAGACGCTCGACTCCCCCAGCACCACGAGCCCGGCCCAGCAGCGGGTGGACGCCTGGCTCGCCGACTTCGAGGCCGCGCTCGCCGCGCGGGACGTCGAACGGGCCGCGGGGATGTTCGCCACCGACTGCTACTGGCGCGACCTGGTCGCGTTCACCTGGAACCTGAAGACCGTCGAGGGCCGTGCGGGGGTCACGGACCTGCTCCGGGAGACCCTGGAGGGCACCGACCCGAGCGGCTTCCGGACCGCCGAGCCGCCGGACGAGGCCGACGGGGTGACCACGGCGTGGATCGAGTTCGAGACCGCGGTCGGACGCGGGCGCGGCCTGCTGCGGCTCACCGAGGAGGGCGCCTGGACGCTGCTCACCACGCTCTACGAGCTGAAGGGTCACGAGGAGCCGAAGGGCACCGAGCGGCCCCGGGGCGCCGAGCACGGCGCGAACCGGAGCCGGGAGACGTGGACGGAGAAGCGCGAGCGGGAGGCCCGCGAGCTCGGCTACGAGACCCAGCCCTACGTGCTCGTCGTCGGCGGCGGCCAGGGCGGCATCGCGCTGTCCGCGCGGCTGCGGCAGCTCGGCGTGCCGACCATCGTGATCGACAAGCGCGCGCGCCCCGGGGACCAGTGGCGCAGCCGCTACAAGTCGCTGTGCCTGCACGACCCGGTCTGGTACGACCACCTGCCCTACATCAAGTTCCCCGAGAACTGGCCGGTGTTCGCCCCCAAGGACAAGATCGCGGACTGGCTGGAGTCCTACACCAAGGTGATGGAGCTCAACTACTGGTCGAGCACCGAGGCCAAAAGCGCGTCGTACGACGAGACCAGCGGCGAGTGGACGGTCCACGTCGAGCGCGAGGGCCAGCCCTTGGTGCTCCGGCCGAAGCAGCTGGTCCTGGCCACCGGGATGAGCGGCAAGCCGAACCTGCCCACCTACGAGGGCATGGACACCTTCCGCGGCGACCAGCACCACTCCTCCGCGCACCCCGGCCCGGACGCGTACGCCGGCAGGAAGGCCGTGGTGATCGGGTCGAACAACTCCGCCTTCGACATCTGCGGGTCGCTGTGGGAGAAGGGCGCCGACGTCACGATGGTGCAGCGCAGCTCGACGCACATCGTGCGCTCGGACTCGCTGATGGACATCGGGCTGGGCGCGCTCTACAGCGAGGAGGCGCTGGCCTCGGGGATGACCACCGAGAAGGCCGACCTGGTGTTCGCCTCGCTGCCCTACCGGATCATGCACGAGTTCCAGATCCCGCTGTACGACGCGATGCGCGAGCGGGACGCGGACTTCTACGACCGGCTCGAGAAGTCCGGCTTCCTGCACGACTGGGGCGACGACGGCTCAGGGCTGTTCATGAAGTACCTCCGTCGCGGCTCGGGCTACTACATCGACGTGGGCGCGGCCGACCTGGTCGCCGACGGCGACGTGGAAGCTCGCGCACGGCCAGGTCGAGCGGCTCACCGAGCACTCGGTGGTGCTCGCCGACGGCACCGAGCTCGAGGCCGACCTGGTGGTCTACGCGACCGGCTACGGCTCGATGAACGGCTGGGCCGCCGACCTGATCGACCAGGCGACCGCCGACAAGGTCGGCAAGGTGTGGGGCCTCGGGTCGGACACCACCAAGGACCCTGGTCCCTGGGAGGGCGAGCAGCGCAACATGTGGAAGCCCACCCAGCAGGAGGCGCTGTGGTTCCACGGCGGCAACCTGCACCAGTCCCGGCACTACTCGCTGTACCTCGCCCTGCAGCTCAAGGCCCGGGCCGAGGGCATCGACACCCCGGTCTACGGCCTGCAGGAGGTGCACCACGCCAGCTGACCCCCCGGCCCCCGCCACGGGAGGCGGGGGCCGGGCGGCTCAGCCGTTGACGCGGGTGGTCAGGCCGGTCGGCCCGCCCGGTGCGCCGTGGCACTTCTTGTACTTCTTGCCCGAGCCGCAGGGGCAGTCTGCGTTGCGGCTGGTGCCGGCGAACTCGGCGTCGGCGACCTGCTCCGGAGCGCCGACCACCTCCGCGTCGCCGTCCTCGGAGGGCGCCGAGTAGGAGAGCTTCTGCGGGGCCCGGGGGCCGTCGAGGCCCTTCGCGCGGATCGCCGGGTGCTCGCCGGTGTGCGTGGAGGCGGCGGCCTGCGCGAGCGCCGGGCCGACCTCGACGCCCTGGTCGGCGAGCGTGTGCGCGTGGCCGGTGTGGTCCACCTCCGGCTCCTCGTCGACCTGCACCTCGAGGTTGAAGAGGTAGCCCACGGCCTCCTCCTTGATCCCGTCCATCATGGCCCGGAACATGTCGAAGCCCTCGCGCTGGTACTCCACGAGCGGGTCGCGCTGGGAGTAGGCGCGCAGCCCGATGCCCTCGCGCAGGTAGTCCATCTCGTAGAGGTGCTCGCGCCACTTGCGGTCCAGCACGGACAGCAGCACGCGCCGCTCGAGCTCGCGCATCACGTCCTCGCCGAACTCCGCCTCGCGGGCGTCGTACGCCGCCTGCGCGTCGGCCTTCAGGTCCTCGACGAGCTGGTCGCGGGTCAGCCCGTTGCGGCCGCCGGCCTCGTCCTCGACCGCGGCCAGGGTGCGGGTCACCGGGTAGAGCTGCTTGAGCGCGGCCCACAGCGCGTCGAGGTCCCACTCCTCCGGGAAGCCGTCGGTGGCCGCGGTGACGTAGCCCTCGACGACGTCGTCGACCATGTCCCGGATCTGCTCGTGCAGGTCGGCACCCTCGAGCACCGCGCGGCGCTCGCCGTAGATGACCTCGCGCTGCCGGTTCATCACGTCGTCGTACTTCAGGACGTTCTTGCGGGAGTCGAAGTTCTGCGACTCGACCTGGCCCTGCGCGGACGCGATGGCGCCGGTGACGCGCTTGTTCTCGATCGGCACGTCGTCGGGGACCTTGAGCGTGGTCAGCACCCAGTCGACCCAGTCGGACTTGAACAGCCGCATCAGCTCGTCCTCGAGCGACAGGTAGAACCGGGTCTCGCCCGGGTCGCCCTGCCGGCCGGACCGGCCGCGCAGCTGGTTGTCGATGCGGCGCGACTCGTGGCGCTCGGTGCCGACGACGTACAGCCCGCCGGCCGCCTTGACCTCGTCGTGCTCCGCGGCGACCTGCGCCTTGATCCGCTCCACCGCCGCCGGCCACGCGGCGCTGTAGGCGTCGCCGTCCTCGAGCGGGTCCAGACCGGCGGCCCGCAGCTCCTGGTCGGCCAGGAAGTCCACCGAGCCGCCGAGCATGATGTCGGTGCCTCGACCGGCCATGTTCGTGGCGACCGTGACCGCGCCCTTGTGGCCGGCCAGCGCGACGATCTTCGCCTCGTTGTCGTGCTGCTTGGCGTTCAGGACGGTGTGCGGGATGCCGCGCTTGGTCAGCAGCCCGGCGAGCAGCTCGGACTTCTCCACCGACACCGTGCCGACCAGCACCGGCTGGCCGTTCTTGTGCCGCTCGGCGATGTCGTCGACGACCGCGACGTACTTCGCCTCCTCGGTGCGGTAGACCAGGTCGGCCGCGTCGGTGCGCGCCAGCGGCTTGTTGGTCGGGATCGGGACGACGCCGAGCTTGTAGATCTTGTCGAACTCCGAGGCCTCGGTCATCGCCGTGCCGGTCATGCCCGAGAGCTTGTCGTAGAGCCGGAAGTAGTTCTGCAGGGTGACGGTCGCGAGGGTCTGGTACTCCTCGCGGATCTCCACGCCCTCCTTGGCCTCGATGGCCTGGTGCAGGCCCTCGTTGTAGCGGCGGCCCGCGAGCATCCGGCCGGTGTGCTCGTCGACGATCAGCACCTCGCCGTTGAGGACGACGTACTCCTTGTCGTTGCGGAACAGCTCCTTGGCCTTGATCGCGTTGTTCATGAACGAGATCAGCGGGGTGTTCACCGAGTCGTAGAGGTTGTCGATGCCGAGGTAGTCCTCGACGCGGGTGATGCCCGGCTCGAGGACGGAGATCGTGCGCTTCTTCTCGTCGACCTCGTAGTCGACGTCCTTGGTCATCTGCCGCGCGATGGTGGCGAACTCGCCGTACCAGCGGACCTCGTCCTGGGTCGGGCCGGAGATGATCAGCGGGGTGCGGGCCTCGTCGATGAGGATCGAGTCGACCTCGTCCACGATCGCGAAGTTGTGGCCGCGCTGCACGCACTCCTCGATGGAGTTCGCCATGTTGTCGCGCAGGTAGTCGAAGCCCAGCTCGTTGTTCGTGCCGTAGGTGATGTCGGCCGCGTAGGCGACCCGGCGCTCGGCCGGGGTCATCTCCGGCAGGATCATGCCGACGCTGAGGCCGAGGAACTGGTGCACCCGGCCCATCCACTCGGCGTGGTACTTCGCGAGGTAGTCGTTGACGGTCACCACGTGGACGCCGTCGCCGGACAGCGCGTTCAGGTACGCCGGCAGCGTGGAGACCAGCGTCTTGCCCTCACCGGTCTTCATCTCGGCGATGTTGCCGAGGTGCAGCGCCGCGCCGCCCATCACCTGCACGTCGTAGTGCCGCTGGCCGAGCACCCGCTTGGCCGCCTCGCGGACCGTGGCGAACGCCTCGGGCATCAGGTCGTCGAGCGTCTCGCCGGCCTCGAGCCGCCGACGGAACTCCGCGGTCTGGCCCTGGAGCTCCTCGTCCGTCATCGAGGTGAAGTCGTCCTCGATGGCGTTCACGGCGCGCGAGATGGCCTCGAGCTGCCGGAGGATCTTGCCCTCGCCGATGCGGAGGATCTTGTCGAGGATGGCAGGCACGTGCGTCGACTCCTGTGGTCAGGTGTTGTTCCCCGAGGTCGTCCCGGTGGAACCGGTGTCCGGCGCCGCCCGGCGAGTCTCCTCGCGAGCGCGCCAGCGGGGGTCACGGCCCCGCTGCCATCGTAACCGGACTCCCCAGCAGCGTCCGCCACGCTGCCGGATCCGCGCCGGTCGGCCGCCGTCCGCCGGTCGTCGCGGTCAGCCCCGGCAGCCGTGCGCGGCACGCCAGCGACGTACGGCGGGGGCGGGGTCGAGGTGGCCGCCCCGCTGCCAGCTGCGCAGGAACCGGTACGGCGGCACGACCCCGCGCCGCACCCGCCAGTCGCCGGTGCCGCGGCACACCGGGGACAGGCCGAAGTGCAGGTGGCAGGCGATCCCGCGGGCGTCGCCGCTGTTGCCCACCCGGCCGACCGGGTCGCCGGCGCGCAGCACGGTGCCGGCCCGCAGCCCGGGACGCACGGCGGACAGGTGGCTGCCGTAGTAGCGCACCCCGTCGGCGCCCCGCACCGAGAACGACCGGCCGCCCCGGTCCGCGCCGCGGTCGGTGGCCGGGTCCCAGGTGTCGGTGCGGGACACCTCCAGGACGGTGCCGTCGGCCGGGGAGACCACCCGGGTGCCGCAGCGGGCGAACACGTCGGTGGCCGGGTAGTCGTGGTGGAACCGGCCGAAGTCGGTCGCGCCGACCACCGGGAAGCGCGGTGCGGACGCCGGCTCGACGACGGTCGGGGCCTGCACCGGCTGGACCACCAGCACCCAGCCGAACAGCAGCGCCCAGAGACCGTCAGGCACCCGGGTCGGCCTTCACGGCCACGGCGAGCTCGGCGGCCAGGTCGCCCCGGGTCCCGACCACGATGTCGTCCAGCCGCAGCCAGTCGGCCAGGTCGCGCAGCTCGGCGGCGAGCTCGGCGGCGGTGTCCTCGGGGGCGGCGGGCTCGGCGAAGGCGCCGTGGACCAGCAGCGTCCGGGCCCGCCGGTCGGCCTTGAGGTCCACCCGGCCGACGATCCGGTCCCCGAGCAGGAACGGCAGCACGTAGTAGCCGTGCACCCGCTTGTGCTCCGGGACGTAGATCTCGATCCGGTAGTGGAAGTCGAACAGCCGCTCGGTGCGCTCGCGCTCCCAGACCACCGGGTCGAACGGCGAGAGCAGCGCGCGGGCCCGCACCCGGCGCGGCAGCGCGGCGTCCCGGTGCAGGTAGGCCTGGCGGTGCCAGCCCTCGATCCGCACCGGCAGCAGCTCACCGGACTCCACCAGCGTCGCGAGGGCCGGCCGGGTGAGCTCCGGACGCATCCGGAAGTAGTCGCGCAGGTCGAACTCGGTGCCCACGCCGTGCGCCACTGCCGCCCGGCGCAGCAGCTCCACCGAGGCCTCCTCGACGGTCGGCTCGGGCGCGTCGAGGTGCTCGCGCGGGATCACGTTCTCGGGCAGGTCGTAGAGCCGCTCGAAGGCGCTGTTGCGGCCGGCCACGGCGAGCCGGCCGGACGCGAAGAGGTACTCCATGACCTTCTTGGTGTCCGACCAGTTCCAGCCCCAGTGCACCTTCGCGCGAGGCAGCCCCTCGTCGAGGTCGCGCGGGGTCGACGGGCCGCGGCCCGCGACCTCGGCGAGCAGCGAGTCGACGAGCTCCGGCTTGTGCCGGACCGCCTCCCACTCGTGGCCGCGCGCCTCGTAGGCCCGCATCCGGTGCCGCATGTGCGGCCACAGCTCGACGGGCATGAACGCCGCGACGTGCGCCCAGTACTCCACGATCCGGCGCGGCTGCTGCTCGGACGCCCGGCGCAGCAGGTCGACGTCGTAGGGCCCCATCCGGGAGAACAGCGGCATGTAGTGCGCCCGGGCCAGCACGTTGACCGAGTCGATCTGCAGGACCGCCGTGCGGGACAGGGTCCGGTCGAAGGTGCGCATCGTGGGGACCGTGTGCCGGGGGTCCCGGAAGCCCTGCGCGACGAGCGCGACGCGGCGGGCCTGGGCGCGGGAGAGGCTGGGACCGGCGGTCATGCCGCCATCATGCCCACCAGCACCGACACCCGCGGGTCAGGGGATGTCGAGGAGCTTCTCGCGGACGGCGTACATGACCGCCTCCATGCGCGAGTGCAGCTGGAGCTTCTCCAGGATGTTCCGGACGTGGTTCTTCACGGTGTTCTCGCTGATGAACAGCCGCTTGGCGATCTCCCGGTTGTTCAGGCCCTGCGCGACGAGCTTGAGGACCTCGAGCTCGCGGTCGGTGAGCCGCGGGCTCGGCACCTGCTGGCGGTCCGAGCGCGACATCTGCTTGAACTCGTCGAGCAGCTTGATGGCCATCGACGGGCTGATCAGCGACTGGCCGTCGGCGACCACCCGGATCGCCTGGGCGACCTCGTCGATCGAGGAGTCCTTGAGGAGGTAGCCCGAGGCGCCGTTCTTGACGGCGTCGTAGAGGTCGGCCTCCTCGTCGCTGACGGTGAGCATGATGATCCGGGCGGTCGGGGCGACCTCCTTGATCGCCACGCACGCCTCGATGCCCGAGCGCTTGGGCATCCGCACGTCCATCAGGATCACGTCGGGCACCGTGGAGGCGGCCAGCTCGGTCGCGGCGACGCCGTCCCCGGCCTCGCCGACGACCTGGATGTCGTCCTCGACACCCAGGAGCATCGTCAGACCGCGCCGGAACAGCTCCTGGTCGTCCACGACGGCCACGCGGATGGGTTCCCCACCCGCTTTGGTGCCCTGCTCCAGATCTACCACGAGATGATCATGGCATGTGGGGACCCTGTGCGGTTCGCTTTCTTGCGCAGAGTCCCCGTGCCACGCCTCAGTCCACCTCGAGCGTGATCACGCCGTAGTCGTAGCCGCGTCTGCGGTAGACCACCGAGGGTCGCTCGGTCTCCTTGTCGACGTACAGGAAGAAGTCGTGTCCGACGAGCTCCATCTCGTAGAGCGCCTGGTCGAGCATCATCGGCTCGGCGGAGTGGACCTTCTCCCGGACGACCAGCGGGCCGTCGCCGAGGACGGTGATCGGGCCGACGTGGCGGGTGGTGTCGCCGGACTCCTCGACCAGGGCGGCCTCGTCCGCGACCTCCAGGCCGGCAAGCGCCTTGGAGACGGAGGTCGGGGTGTGGCGGCCGCGGTGCACGCGCTTGCGGTCGGCGGCGCGGCGCATCTGGCCGACCATCTTGTCCAGGGCCAGGTCCAGGGCGGCCATCTTGTCGTCGGCGGCGGCCTCGGCCCGGACGACCGGGCCCTTGGAGAAGGCGGTCAGCTCCACCCGCACGGCGCGCTCGGCCTGGCGGGGGTTGCGCTCGGCCTCGACCTCGACCTCGACCCGGATGACGCGATGGTCGTGCTTCTCCAATCGAGCGAGCTTCTCCTCGACGTGGCTGCGGAACCGGTCCGTCAGCTCGCAGTGGCGGCTGTTGAGCACGATGTCCATCGACTGCCTCCCGATCGTTCGGTGACTGTTTCGGTGACTGTTGCACGTGGCAACCCGGGAAGGGACCCGGTCAGGGAGGAGCCCGCCCGGCCGACCTGGTCTTCGACCCCACAATCGCCTGCTGAGGCTTCCGCAGCTTCTCTGCCACTACCGGCCTTCTCCCCCGGACGCGCTGCATCTGACAGCGGGTGGGGGGCAGGACTTACCTCTAAGCCGCACCGTGATCGACGGTCCGGCGCCGTGCCCGAACGAGTCGGGCGGGCTGCCCGGAACGTCTTACGTGGACCGTTTCGCCTGCGACTGGCATCGGCTTGCCGACGGGGCGCCGGGCGGCTCGAGGCACCGGTGGTGACACCGGGCCCGTCCTCGCACAGAACTCCGACGACGCAACCACGGACCCGGACGGACTCCATACACAGACGTTAGTGCGCCCGCCCCGTGAGCGGTAGGGAACCCCCCCGATTCCGGACACCCGGTCCACTCCGCGCGCCGACGTGTCGCGGCCACCGTCGCCACCCCGGCCACCCGCAGCCCGCAGGTCTCCAGCGCCCGCTGCGCCTCCCGCACGGTCGACCCGGTGGTCAGCACGTCGTCGACGACCACCAGGGTCGCGGCCCGGTCGCCGGCCCGGGGAGGCCGGGCGGCCATCGACCCGGCGAGGTTCGCGGCGCGGGCCGCGGCGTCGAGGGTGGACTGGTCCAGGACCCGCCCGGTCGGCACCAGCAGCTGCCGCACGGTCGCCGGCACGCCCGTCCTGCGCAGGTGTACGGCGGCCCGCCGCCCGGTCCGCAGCAGCGGGTCGTGCCCGCGCCGTCGCACCACCGGGCGGCGCGACGGCACCGGCACGAGGAGCACCGGCGCGCCCGGGACCGCGGCCACCGCCAGCAGGTCGCCCAGCACGTCGGCCAGCACCCGGCCGAGCGGGGCCGCCAGCGCGAGCACGCCGTGCTCCTTGTGCTCGTTGACCAGCACCTTGAGCAGGCCGTCGTACGCACCGGCGGCGAACGGGGGTGCCAGCCCCGGCGGGGTCGGCGTCGGCCAGGAGAGCCGGCCGTGCCGGGGCAGGGAGGCGGCGCAGGACGGGCACAGCACCCGGCCGGGCCGTCCGCAGCCCACGCACGCGCTGCCGAGCAGCAGGTCGCGTGCGGCGTCGGCGAGGGAGCCACGGGCCTCGGTCATGCCGGCCAGCCTCGCCCGCACCGCCCCGCCGGTCGAGCGGGGCCGCGCCGGCTGTGCACGCGGGGCAGCGCGCGCCGGCGGTGGACCGGAACGGGCCCGTGTGGCGGGCGTCACAGACGAGCTGTCCGCCCGGCCGTAACTTCACCGCGCCGTTCGGGTTATCCGTGACAGGCGTCACCGGCCCGTGCGTGCAGCGCGGGGGGAGGAGTGATGCAGGAGAGGGAGCACACCGTGAGGTCACGTCTTGCCCGGGTCGGCGCCGCCGCCCTGACCACCGCCCTGGTCGGCCTGGTCGCCGCCCCCGCCTCGGCGGCCACCGTCGTCGCGCGCGCCAGCGCCACCGGTGTGGTCCTCACCGCCGGCGGCCAGCCCGCGGGCTCCGGCACCTACGAGGTCACCCACGACGGCACGCGCCAGACCAGCACCGGCAGCAACCGGCCCGCCGTCTCGGCGCTCACCGGCCAGTCGCTGGTGTCCGCGGGCGTGCTCGCCCAGGACGCCACCACCCGTCTCGAGGGTCGCGCCGGGCGCTCCGCCGCCTGCGCCGGGCTCGCCGGGGACGGTGCCACGGTCGCCGCGGTCGGGGACGGCGACTGCCTCTCCCCCGGCAGCAACCTGTCGCTGTCCGCCGGGTCGCTGGACCTCAGCGGCCTCCGGATCGTCGACTCGACCGTGCTGGCGGGGCTCGACCAGCAGGTCCAGGACGCCCTCGAGCCGGCCCTCGCCCCCGTGGTCTCCGCGCTCCAGAACGGGCTGCAGACCGGGCTGGGTCAGCTGGGCAACCCCGGGGTGTTCCTCGACCTCGGCGCGGTCCAGAGCAGCTGCCAGGCCGGACCCGGCACCGCCGCGGCGGACGCCAGCCTGGCCGGCGTCGCGGCGTACGCCCAGGTGGCCGGACGCCGGGTGGACCTGCTCTCGCTGCCGGTGCACCCGGCGCCGAACACCCACGTCGCCACCGACCTCGGTGCGGTGGCGACCGCCGTCGAGGACGCCCTGCGCAGCCAGCTCGGCACCGCGCTCGACGGCTCCCTCGGCCCCCTCGGTGCGGCCGTCGACCGGGCCGCGGTGCTGGACAACGTGCTGGCCAACATCAGCTCGCAGCTCGGCCCGCTCCAGGAGAACCTGGTCAGCGGCACCCTGAACAAGCAGTCACGTCCTTCCGCCGACGCGGTCGACGTGACCGCGCTCGACCTCGACGTCCTGCCGGCTGCCGCCCAGTTCGGCATGCAGGCGCTCTCGCTGCAGGTCGGCCGCTCCACCTGCGGTCCGGGCGGCCAGATCGCCCCCGCCGTCGTCGAGCAGCAGCCCGCCCCTCCGCGGGCCGTCCCCCGGGCCCGGGTGCTGCCCACCCGGGTCACCGCCGGCCTGGCCGGGGACGACTCCTCCTTCGACCGCGGCCAGCTGCTCCTCGCCGTGGGCGCGCTGCTGACCGTGGCGGTCGGCGCCGGGGCCCTCGACCTGCGCCGCCAGCTCCGCCGGGAGCGGTGATGGCGGCCGGCGGCGACGGGGGGACCCGTCTCGGGCTGCTCGTGGTCGTCGTCGGCCTCGTGCTCGCCTGGTTCTGGCTCCCCCGGCACGACGCGCCCGCCGAGGCGTCGTACGGCGAGATGAGCGCGGCCTCCCCGGTGCGGCTGAAGATCCGGGCGATCCGCGTCGACGCCCGCGTCGTGCCGGTCCAGGTGTCCTCCGACGCCGTGCTCGACCCGCCCCGCGACTACCGCCAGGTGGGTTGGTGGGACCGAAGCGCCGAGCCCGGCGCCGACTCCGGCCAGACCGTGATCACCGGTCACACCGTGCACACCGGCGGCGGGTCGATGGACCACGTCGGCCGGCTGCACGCCGGCCAGAAGGTCGACGTGGTCACCCGCGCCGGCACGATGCGCTACGCGGTCAGCGACGTCCGGGTGCTGAGCCAGGCCGCGCTGGCCCGCTCCGCGCCCCGGCTCTTCGGCCAGGGCCGCGGCGCCGGACGACTGGTGCTGGTCTCCTGCACCGACTGGAACGGCGGCTCCTACGACAGCAACGTCGTCGTCCTGGCCCGGCCGCTGGGCGTCCCGCAGCCTTCCGCGCGCCGCGGTGCCCGCTCCTCCTAGCCCGCGAAGGTCGGGGCCACCAGACCCGGCTCGATGCTGGTGCCGGTCCAGCGGCCGCTGGCGGCCAGCGAGAAGATCTGGCCGGTCTGCGTGCGGATGTAGAGCGGCGTGCCGGTGGCCGGCGAGGTGACCAGCCGGACCGCCTGGTCGCGGAACAGCTCGGCGTCCGTGGTGAGGTCCTCCGGCGTCGAGGAGCCGTCCACCTTGACGATCAGCACCTGCGACGTGCCGGCCGTCGGCCCGGCCAGCACGGCCACGCTGCCTGGCGTGCGCCAGGCGACGTCGCGGATCCGCGGGGTGCCGACGCCGGTCAGCGGCAGCGGCACGGCGGGCAGCAGGGCGCGCACCCGGCCCTTGGCGTCCCGCTCCACCCGCGAGACGACCAGGCGGTCCGTGCCGCCGCGGCGCAGCTGGGTGACCACCCGGGTGCCGTCGCGGCTGACCACGAAGCGGACCACGTCCTGGCCGGTGACGCCGGGCGCCCGGACCGTCCGGGCGGCGCCGGCCCGCACCACCGAGAGCTGCGCGCCCGAGCGGGTCCGGTCCACCACCCACAGCTGGCCGTAGAGGTCGTAGACCGGCCGGAGCAGGTCGGTGCCGTCGGGGTAGACCGTGCGTACGTCGGCCGGGGTGGCCGGCTTGCTGGCGGTGCGGTCCTTGTCGGCCTCGAGGATCCGGGTGCCGTCGGCGCTGACCCCGGCGACGTGCTGAGCGGGAAGGTCGACGCCGATCGAGCGCAGGCCGAGCGACAGGGTGCCGAACGGGCCGCTGACCCGGCGCTCCCGGTCGTCGGTGAGCGTCACCACGCGGCCGTCGCGGAGCCCGAACAGCGCGGTCGAGGCCCAGGCCAGGGCGGGGTCGAACTCCGAGAACTGGTTGATCCCGACGTCCACCCGTGCACCCGGGAGGTCGACGGGGGTGCCGCCGACGGTGACCCGCATCCGCTCCACGCCGGCGATCTGGCCCAGCGTCCAGGCCAGCTGGGCGAACAGCAGGTTGAGCTGGTCGTCGTCGACGTCGAGCACGTCGTCGCTGAGCGGCACCTCCGCGGTCCCGTCGCGCGAGACCGGCACCGAGATCCCGTCCAGCCGGGTGCCGGTGGGCAGGAACGTGCCCTGCACCCCGCCGAGGGCCGGGCGGGGACCCTTCACCAGCGCGGCGACCAGCAGCGTGGGCGCCTGCAGGCCGCGCGGGACGTAGACCGGCTCGGGCACGAGCGCCTGCGCGGACTTGTCGAAGAAGTAGAGGAAGTACTGCTGGTACTGGGTGTCGAAGTGCAGCCGCGGGATGATCAGCCGGTTCGGGGGGTCCGCGATCCGCAGCTCACCGTCCTCGCGGACCAGCTTGAGCGTGTAGCCGCGTGACGGGCCCCGCGAGCCGGCGCCGAGCCAGGTGCCCCGGTCGTCGAGCTCGACGACGTCGCGCAGCCGCAGCTCGACGCTGCCGTCCGGGAGGCTGACCAGGCTGTGGCCGCCGTACACCAGGGTGCCGCGCTCGGGCACCCAGTCGCCGCTGCTCCCCGACGTGAGGAACTGCCGGGCCACGTAGGTGTTCATCGGCGTCGCGGTCATCGCGAGCAGCCAGTTCTCCACCAGCGGGACCGGTGCGCTGTCCTTCTTCGGGCCGCCGGGCGTGTAGTCGACCAGGGTCTCCCCCCTCGGCGCGCTTCTCCGCCCGCACCGACTGCACGCCGCCCTGCTCGGGCAGGCTCACGCAGCCGGTCAGGGCCAGCGCCAGCAGCACCAGCAGCACGCCCGCCGCCCGGCCGCGGGAGACCACGGGGCTCACGGGGTGCCCGCCTTGCGTCCGACGGGTCGGCGGTCCACCCGCGCGTAGTCGGCGCCGACCTGGCCGAGCGCGGCGTCCGCGGGCACCAGCGGCAGCGGGCTCGCCCCGATCCGGTCGCCCGCCCGGCGCGGCAGGGTCAGCCGGAACTGCGCCCCGGCCCCGGGCTCGCCCCACGCCTGCAGCCAGCCGCCGTGCAGGTGCGCGTCCTCCAGCGAGATCGACAGTCCCAGACCGGTGCCGCCGGTGGTGCGCGCGCGGGCCGGGTCGGCGCGCCAGAACCGGTTGAAGACCATCGCCGCGTCGCCGGGCCGCAGCCCGACCCCGTGGTCGCGCACGGCGAGCGCGGTGGCCTCCTCGCTGGACTCGACCATGACCACGACGTCCTTGCTGTCGGCGTAGTCGATGGCGTTGGTGATCAGGTTCCGCACGATCCGCTCGACCCGGCGCGGGTCCACCTCCGCGACGCACGGCCGCTCCCCTGCCTGGACGACGACCACGGTGCCGCGCCGCTCCGCGAGGGCGCGGGTGGACTCCACCACCCGGTGCGCGAGGTCGACGAGGTTCACGTCCTCGAGGTCGAGCACGGCGGCGCCGGCGTCGAAGCGGCTGATCTCCAGCAGGTCGGCCAGCAGCATCTCGAAGCGGTCCAGCTCGTTCTGCAGCAGCTCGGCGGCCCGCGCCGTGGGCGGGTCGAACCGCTCCCGGGCGTCGTGCAGCACGTCACCGGCCATCCGAACCGTGGTCAGCGGGGTGCGCAGCTCGTGGGAGACGTCGGAGACGAACCGTCGCTGCACCCGGGAGAGCTCCTCGAGCTGGCGGATCTGCTTCTGCAGGCTGGCCGCCATCTGGTTGAAGGAGGTGCCGAGCCGGGCGATGTCGTCGTCGCCGCGCACGTGCATCCGCTCCTCGAGGCGGCCGGACGCCAGCCGCTCCGCGACCCGCCGGGCCAGCCGGACCGGCGTGACGACCTGCCGGGTGACCAGCCAGGTCAGCCCGCCGACGAGCACCAGCAGCAGGGCGCCGCCGGTGACCAGCGCCCGGCGCACCAGCGAGAGGGTGTCCTGCTGCTCGGTCATCGGGAACAGGTAGTAGAGCGTGTAGGTGCCGCCGTCGGCCGGCAGCGTGACCTGCGAGCCGGTCACCACGCCGGGCACCGCCGGGCGGCCGCTGGCGTCGGTGTAGCGGATCGTCGCGAAGGTGTAGGACGTCTCGTCGCCGCTGCCGCGCTCGACGCGGCTGCGCAGGCGCTCGGGGATGCTGTCGCTGAGCACGCCGGGGGTGTTGCTGGTGCCGGGGCCGGCCGCGACGCCCGACCCGGAGCCGGCGATCGGGCCGGTCAGCACGATCTCGTAGCCCTGCACCGAGCCGCGGGAGACCAGGGTGGAGACCAGCTGGGTGAGCTGCGTGCCGGCGTCGAAGTCGTTGCCGTTGGCGGCCGACAGCCGGCGCTGCGCCTCGGCGGTCGCACGGGTGGACTCCGCCACCGCCGAGTCCCGCTTGCTCTGCACGAGGCCGTCGGTGACCTGCTGGAGCAGCACCCAGCCGACCAGGGAGACCACGACGGCCGAGAGCAGCAGCGTGCTGATCACGACGCGCGCCTGGATCGAGCGGCGCCAGACGGTCGCGGCCCGCCGCCACGCCGGCACGTGCGGTGGTGCCGTCACCGGACCGGTCACGGCCTACTGCGCGTTCCCGGCCTTGTAGCCGACGCCACGGACCGTCACCACGATCTCCGGGTTCTCCGGGTCGTGCTCGACCTTGGAGCGCAACCGCTGCACGTGCACGTTGACCAGCCGGGTGTCCGCGGCGTGCCGGTAGCCCCAGACCTGCTCGAGCAGCACCTCGCGGGTGAACACCTGCCAGGGCTTGCGGGCCAGGCACACCAGCAGGTCGAACTCGAGCGGCGTGAGCGCGATGGCCTCGCCGTCGCGGGCGACCACGTGGCCGGCCACGTCGATCGACAGGTCGCCGATCGTCAGCGCCTCGGGCGCCGGGTCGTCGAAGCGCCGGACCCGGGCCCGGATGCGGGCCACCAGCTCCTTGGGCTTGAACGGCTTGACGACGTAGTCGTCGGCCCCGGACTCGAGGCCGACGACCACGTCGATGGTGTCGCTCTTGGCGGTGAGCATGACGATCGGGACCCCGGACTCCGCCCGGATCTCCCGGCACACGTCGATGCCGTCCTTGCCGGGCAGCATCAGGTCCAGCAGCACCACGTCGGGACGGTAGTCACGGAAGTCCGCGAGCGCCCGGTCGCCCACCGGGCACACGCGGGAGTCGAAACCCTCGTTGCGCAGCACGATGGTGAGCATCTCGGCGAGGGCCGCGTCGTCGTCGACGACGAGCACGCGGCCACGCCCACCCGTGCTCGTCACGTCCGCGATCGCCATCTCCGCTCTGCTCCTGTCGACCTGGACCGTCCCGCTGACCCGGAGGTCAGTAGCGGTACGAGTCCGCCTTGTACGGGCCGGCCACGTCGACGCCGAGGTACTTCGCCTGCGCGTCCGACAGCGTGGTCAGCGAGACGCCGAGGGCGCCCAGGTGCAGGCGGGCGACCTCCTCGTCGAGGTGCTTGGGCAGCACGTAGACACCGACCGGGTACTCGTCGGTCTTGGTGTAGATCTCGATCTGCGCCAGCACCTGGTTGGTGAACGAGTTCGACATCACGAACGACGGGTGGCCGGTCGCGTTGCCGAGGTTCATCAGCCGACCCTCGGACAGCACGATGATCGTCGTACCGCCGTCGGGGAAGGTCCACACGTCGACCTGCGGCTTCACGTTCTTGCGGTGCACGCCGGGGAAGGTCTCGAGACCGGCCATGTCGATCTCGTTGTCGAAGTGGCCGATGTTGGCCACGATCGCCTGGAACTTCATCCGCTGCATCTGCTCGACGGTGACGACGTCCTTGTTGCCGGTCGCGGTGATGATGATGTCCGCGGTCGGGAGGACCTCGTCGAGGGTGGCGACCTGGTAGCCGTCCATCGCCGCCTGGAGCGCGCAGATCGGGTCGATCTCGGTGACGATGACCCGGGCGCCCTGGCCGCGCAGCGACTCCGCGCAGCCCTTGCCGACGTCGCCGTAGCCGCAGACGACCGCGACCTTGCCGCCGATGAGCACGTCCGTGGCGCGGTTGATGCCGTCGATGAGCGAGTGCCGGCAGCCGTACTTGTTGTCGAACTTCGACTTGGTGACCGAGTCGTTGACGTTGATGCCCGGGAACAGCAGCGAGCCGTCGCGCATCATGTCGTAGAGGCGCAGGACACCGGTGGTGGTCTCCTCGGTGACGCCCTTGATCTCGTTGGCGACCGCGGTCCAGCGGTTGTTGTCCTCGGCCAGCGCGTCGGCCAGCACCTGGAAGACGACCCGCTGCTCGGTGCTGTGCGCGGTGTCGAGCGCCGGGGCCTTGCCGTCCTTCTCGGCCTGGACGCCGAGGTGCACCAGCATCGTGGCGTCACCGCCGTCGTCGAGGATCATGTTCGCGTGCGCGCCGGGCCACGCGAGGATCTGCTGGGTGCACCACCAGTACTCCTCCAGCGACTCGCCCTTCCAGGCGAAGACCGGGACGCCCTGGGGGTTCTCGGGGGTGCCCTCGGGGCCGACGACGACGGCCGCGGCCGCGTGGTCCTGGGTGGAGAAGATGTTGCAGGAGGCCCAGCGGACCTCCGCGCCCAGCGCGGTCAGCGTCTCGATGAGGACAGCGGTCTGGATCGTCATGTGCAGCGAGCCGGCGATGCGGGCACCGGCCAGCGGCTGCGAGGCGCCGTACCGCTCGCGCATGGCCATCAGGCCCGGCATCTCGTGCTCGGCGAGCGTGATCTCGGTGCGGCCGTAGTCGGCCAGGCTCAGATCGGCAACCTTGAAGTCCATGTATGCGGTTCCTCTGCGACGTGTCGGTGGGTCGGTACAGCATTTCCAGCCTACCCGGGCGGGCCTCAGGCGCCGAACCGTCAGTGCTCGGCGGGTGCCGGCGCCTCGGGGCGGGGGTCGGGCCGGTGGCCCTCGACGTAGATGTCCGGCTCCACGTAGATGACCTGCGCGGCCGGCTCCGCCTCGCGCATCGCCCGCTCGGCGGCGTCGATGCTGGCCGCCACGTCGGCGGCGCTGGCGTTCTGCGGCACGCCGATCTTCACCGCGACGAGGAGCTCCTCGGGACCGAGGTGCAGCGTCTTCATGTGGATCACCCGCTCGATGCCCGGGGTGGCGAGCAGCCGCTCGCGCAGCCGGACCTGCGCCTGGGGGCTGGCCGACTCGCCGAGCAGCAGGCTCTTGGTCTCGATCGCGAGGACGAAGGCGACCGCGACGAGCAGCAGCCCGATGCCGGCCGTACCGGCGACGTCGAAGTAGCCGTTGCCGGTCGCCTTCGACAGGCCGACCCCGAGCAGCGCGAGCACCAGGCCGATGAGCGCCGCGAAGTCCTCGAGCAGGATCACCGGCAGCTCGGGCGACTTGGCCCGGCGGATGAACTCCACCCAGCTCGCCCCCTCGCGGGTCTTGTTGGACTCGCCGATCGCGGTGCGGAAGGACAGGCCCTCCATCACGATCGCGCCGAGGAGCACGACGACCGCCACCCACCACCAGCGGCCGTCGAGCAGCTCGTTGGGCAGGCCCTCGTGGACCTCGTGGGCCTTGTGGTAGGCCTCGTAGAGCGCGAACAGGCCGCCCACCGAGAACAGCACGATCGCGACCAGGAACGAGTAGATGTACCGCTCGCGGCCGAAGCCGAACGGGTGCTGCGGGGTGGCCTCGCGCCGCGAGCGCTTCCCGCCGAGGAGCAGCAGCACCTGGTTGCCGGAGTCGGCCACCGAGTGGATGCCCTCGGCCAGCATCGAGGACGCACCGGTGAGGGCGAACGCCAGGAACTTCATGACCGCGATCCCGGAGTTCGCCAGGAGTGCGGCCATCACGGCCTTGGTTCCGCCTTCGGCTGACATCGGCTGCCTGCTCCCTGTTCGTCGTCGTCCGGTCCCACGTGGACGAGCAGCCTAGCGGCAGCGCAAGCCCGCCCCGGCCGGCCGGCGGGCGGTTCAGCCGTGGGCGAGGCCGACGCCGAGGTACGCCGCCGCGTAGGTCCCGGTCGACAGCAGCTCGGCGTAGCGGGCCACGCCGTTGCCGGCCTCGGCCGACAGCCGCTCGACGCGCACGCCGCGCTCCTGGGCCACCGCGGTGAGCCGGCCGCGCTGCTCGCGGATCGAGGGCTCCTCGGCGCCGTCGTCGAGGATCACCAGCGCCGGCTGCCGGGCGCCCTCGTCGCTGTCGTCGAACGGGTCGGCGAACAGGTCGGTGGCGCGCGCGGCGGCGAGCACCGGGAGCAGGTGCTCGGCGTCCCCGGCGAGCGCCGTGCGCCCGCTGGAGCGCCGGATGGACTCCGCCACCCGGCGGGCGGCGCGCGCCGCGAGCACCGAGCCGCCCCACACCAGCGGCGTGGAGTCGGCGAGCGCGATGGCCAGCATCTTGGCGGGGTTCACCGCGAGGTCGCGGAACGGCGAGCAGGCGATCGCCACGTCGTCGAGGGCCTGGGCGACCGACTCGGGGTCGGAGTCCGGGCCGAGGTCGACCTGGTCGAGGAACTCGAGCATCACCACGGCGGCGGCGAGCTGGTCGCCCGAGGAGCACGGCAGCACCGTGCAGTCCCGGCCGACCGCGTGCTCGGCGACCAAGGAGCGCGGCGGGCAGGCGACCACCACGCGGCAGCCGCGGCGGACTCCCTCGGCGACCGCGGAGGCGGCTCCGGTGTCGCTGCCCTCGGGCGCGAGCACGACGACGAGGTCGAGACCGCCGGCCCAGCCGGGCAGGGACGGTCCGGGCCAGGCCACGAACGGCACCGGGCACCACGGCTCGAGCACCGAGCGGAGCAGCCGGGAGTCGGGGCCGGCGGCGACGACGGCGCGCGGACGGGCCTCGCCCAGCGCTCCGGCCACCGCGGCGGCGATCGCCTCGGCGGCCTCGCCTGCCTCACGACGGACCCGGGCGCCGGCCTCCGCGAGGTGCCGCAGCGTCTGGTCGTACGTCGCGAGCGCGGTCTCGTCGTCGAGGCGCGAGTCGTCGAAGATCTCCGCCATGGTGCGGACCTACCGGTTCTCGGGTCGGCGGGCCTCGTCGACGAGGAGGACCGGGATGTCGTCGCGCACCGGGTAGGCCAGCCCGCAGGAGGTGCAGACGAGCTCGCCGGCGGTCTCGTCGACGGCGAGCGCACCCCGGCAGTCGGGGCAGACCACGATGTCGAGCAGGGCGGGGTCGAGGTTCATGAGTCTCTCCTGATGGTGGCGAGCACGTCGTCGCGCAGTCGCTCGAGGGTGGCCGGGTCCGCGGCCTCGGCGTTGAGCCGCAGCAGGGGCTCGGTGTTGGACGCGCGGACATTGAACCACCAGTCCGGGTGGGTCACGGTGAGCCCGTCGAGGTGGTCCACGGTGACGCCGTCGAGGGCGCCGTACGTCCGCTCGATCTCGGCGACGACCGCGGCCTGGTCGGCCACCGTGGAGTTGATCTCGCCGGTCGCGACGTAGCGGGAGAACTCCGCGAGCAGCTCCGAGAGCGGCCGGTCCTGCTCGGCGAGCGCGGCCAGCACGTGCAGCGCGGCGAGCATGCCGGAGTCGGCCCGCCAGAAGTCGCGGAAGTAGAAGTGCCCGGAGTGCTCGCCGCCGAACACCGCGTCGGTCTCGGCCATCGTGGCCTTGATGAAGGAGTGCCCGACCCGGGTGCGGACCGGGGTGCCGCCGAGCCGGGTGACCAGCTCGGGGACGTAGCGCGAGGTGATCAGGTTGTGGATCACGGCCGCGCCGGGGACCCGGGCCAGCTCGCGCGAGGCGATCAGCGCGGTGAGCACCGAGGGGCTGACGATCTCGCCGCGCTCGTCGACGATGAAGCAGCGGTCGGCGTCCCCGTCGAACGCGAGGCCGATGTCGGCGCCGGTCTCGCGGACCTTGGCCTGCAGGTCGGCCAGGTTGGCCGCCTCGATCGGGTTGGCCTCGTGGTTGGGGAACGTGCCGTCGAGCTCGTAGTACATCGGCACGAGGTCGAGGTCCAGGCGCTCCAGCACCGCGGGTGCGGTGTGCCCGGCCATCCCGTTGCCGGCGTCGACGGCGACCTTCAGCCGGCGGCCGGTGACCGGCGCGAGCCCGAGCAGGTGCTCGGCGTAGTCCTCGAGGACGTCGCGCTCGACGATCTCGCCGGTGCGCTCGGCGGTGGCCTGCTCCCCCGCCGCGACGAGGTCGCGGACGGCGGCCAGGCCGGTGTCCATGCCGAGCGGGACGGCGAGCGCCCGGCACATCTTGATGCCGTTGTACTGCGCCGGGTTGTGGCTCGCGGTGAACATGGCGCCGGGCAGGCCCAGCGACCCGGAGGCGAAGTAGAGCTGGTCGGTCGACGCGAGGCCGATCAGGGTGACGTCGGCCCCGGCCGCGGCGGCACCCTCGGCGAACGCGCGGGCCATGCCGGGCGAGGAGGGCCGCATGTCGTGGCCGACCACGACGCCGGTCGCGGTGGCGTCGGTGACCTGCACGAAGGCGGACCCGACGGCACGCGCGAGGTCCTCGTCGATCTGGTCGGGGACGGTGCCCCGGACGTCGTACGCCTTGAAGACGGCGTTCAGGCTCGTGGCCGAGGTCGAGGACATGGCCCGCACACTATCGGCCTGCCGCGCGGTCAGTCCTCGGGCGTCGGCAGCGAGCGCAGGTGGCCGCGGCGGCCCACCTCGCGGGTGGGCGCCCGCTCGACGTCGCGCGGGTCGTCCCCGGGCGCGCCCGGCACCAGGCCCACGGCCCGCGAGGGCCGGGTGACCGGCATCGGCCGGGCCGCCTCGCGGACGGCGTCGGCGAGCGCGAGCAGGTCGTCGCTCGAGGGCCCGAACGCGTCCGGGTCGGGAGCCAGCCGGAGCACCTCCCAGCCGCGCGGTGCGCTGAGCCGCTCGCTGTGCGCCTCGCAGAGGTCGTAGGCATGCGGCTCCGCGTAGGTCGCCAGCGGCCCGAGGACCGCGGTCTGGTCGGAGTAGACGTAGGTCAACGTGGCCACCGCGGACCGCGCACAGGCGGTTCTCGAGCAACGGCGGGCAGGACTCACGGAGCAGACGGTACCGGCTGACCCCCACCCCCACGACTAGGCTCGCGGACGTGAGTGCCCCCGTGCCGCCGTCCGGCTTGCCGACCCACCCCGGGCAGCCAGGTCGTGGACGCCGCCGGGACCGGCGCGGGCGCGGGATGCGCGGGCCGGCGCTGCTGCCGAGCCCGCTGGCCCCGGCGGGGGTCCCGGCCGCGCGCAGCCCCAAGGAGGCGTTCGACGCCATCGTGGTGGCGGTGATCGAGGAGCTGGAGAGCCGCTGGGCGGCCGAGCTCGGGCTGGTCGAGTTCGCCGTCGAGGAGACGCCGATGGTGCCCGACGACTGGGACGCCGACACCGTCCCGCTGGCCTCGCTGGTGCGGGGCACCGGCGGCGCGCCGAGCCGGCTGGTGCTGTTCCGGCGACCGATCGAGCTGCGCGCCGCGACCCGCAGCGACCTCTCGGCGATGGTGCTCACCGTCCTCGTCGAGCAGGTCTCCGAGCTGATCGGGCGCCCGCCCGAGGAGGTCGACCCCCGCTACGACTCCGACGAGGACTGACCGGGACCGGCCGCTCAGCGCAGGCCGGGCCGCACGGACGGTCGGACGACCTGGAGCGGCAGCGGCACCAGCGGCACCGAGGCGATGCCGCGGCCGGCGTAGGTGACGGCCCCGTGCACCGTCCCGCTGCCCGGCCCGGTCGCCGGGCTGACCACGACGTACGCCGCACCCTTCCCGGGCGACCAGGTGGCCGTCGCGGTGGCGTCGAGGTCCAGGACCGTGCCGCCGACGCGCGTGCCGTCCGCGTCGTAGGTCGTGACCGTGGCCCTGGTGGCCACCGGGCCGGCGGTCAGCTGGACGGTCGCGTCGGAGCCGGGGAGCACCGGCGCGGCGGCGGGGCCGGTCAGCGGCGCCACCGGCGTCGCGTAGGAGTGGTCGCCGGCGTCGGTGACCCGCACGGACGCCACGACCGGCACCCGGGAGCGCAGCCGCAGCGCGACGGCCTCCTTCGCGGGCAGCACGCCGGACAGGTCCAGCTGCTCGATCGTGCCCGGCGCGACGGTGATCGGGTCCAGCCCCTCGGGCGTGAAGGTGCCGGACCGGCCGGCGACGCGGACCTCGACGACCGCCTCGAGGTCCGAGGGGTTCGCGACCAGCAGCCGGGTGGAGCCGGAGGTGGCGGGCAGCCCGGCGAGCCGGAGGGTGCGGCTGGGCAGGTCGGTGCCGGCCAGCCAGTCCTGGCCGGGTCGCCCGGACGCCTTGGCGCTGAACGCGTCGTCGACCGCGGCGACCACCCGGCCGCGGCTGGTGCGCACACCGATCGCGAGGTCGTCGGTCTGCGGCGCGATGTCGGCGAGCGAGACCCGGCGGACCGAGTGCGGCGGCAGCGTGACGCCCTGGGTGCCGACGGTCTCCACCTCGCCGGCGGGGCCCAGCACGGTGAGGTCGAGGACCGCGGGTCCGGGGTCGACGTTGGCGAGCACCAGGGTGGAGGAGTGGTCGAGGCCGGCGCCGGCGCCGGCGAACCACCACTGCGACCGGGGCGTGGCGCAGGCCGCGACGCCCAGCGTGCGCCGGTCCCGCTCGTCCGTCCGGAAGCCGAACAGCCCCGCGGCCGCGCCGCCGGTGGCGGTGACGGCCGGCCCTCCGCTCGTGGGTACGTCGACCACCGACCCCCGCCGTACGTCGACCGCGCGTCCGTCGGAGGCGACCGGTCCCTGCGTCACCTCGCCGCCGGAGGGGACGTCGAGGCCCGCCGGGGCCGGCACGAGGCCGAGCGACGCGGTGCTGGTCCCGCCGCGGCCGGCGTCCAGGTCGGGGCAGGCGAACGTCGTGCGCTCGACCAGGGCGCCGCGGGACAGGCCGGCGGTGTCGGCGCGCGTCACCGGGTCGGCCGAGGTGGTCAGCAGCACGGCCGCGAGCGCGAGCAGCACGACGACGACCGGGGCGAGCAGCGCCCGGTCGAACGTGCGGCGGGTGCGCTCGGCCGCACGACGGCGGGAGCCCTTCTCGGCGGCGTTCATCGGCGGGCCTTCCGGGTGGGCGCGGCCAGGACCGCGACGACCACGATCGCGAGGCCCTGCAGGGCGAGCAGCCAGGGTCGCAGCGGGTCCGGGTCACGGACCAGGTCGGCGCCGGTGGGCGGCGCCTCGACCTGCCAGGCGCGGGCCCCGGGGCTGGTCGCGCTGCCCGGGCTCACCCCGCTGACGCTGTCGAGGTTGCCCACCAGGGTGACGTCGGCCGGCGCGGGGGCGTAGACGTAGGCCACGCCGAGCCCGGTGAGGCCGGCGACGTCGGCCGGTTCGGGGGCGGTGACCAGGCCCTCGACGTACCCGGTCAGCGGGCCCTGGTCCACCACCGAGGGCATCACCGAGTCGTCGCCGACGCGGGTCCCGGGCTGGCGCATCAGGACGTAGCTGAAGCCGGCGACCCGGGAGCCCCGGACCACCAGGATCCCGTTGTCCGGGTCGGCGGCCGCGGCGTCGGTCATGTAGGTCGGGACCGTGGTCGCGCGGCCGCGCTCGAGGGGCCCGGAGGTCCCGGACCACACCCACCAGACGGCGGACACCACCGGCGTGAGGGCGGCCAGGGCGACCACGACGACCCCGACCGGCTGCCGCCAGCCGAAGCTCGCCCCCGCGAGGCGCCGGCGGATGCCGGTGCCGGCCAGTGCCGCGGCGGTGACGGCGGCCGCCTGGGCGACGACCAGCGGGAAGCCGAGCCAGAGCGGCTGGTCGGTCGGCGCGTTCGCCGTCGAGTAGGTGCCGCCGGAGAGCACCGCGACCAGCCCCAGGGCCGCGACGATCACCACCCAGGCGCGGAGCACCGCGGGACGGGTGTCGCGCCGAGCCAGGGCGACGACCGCCGCGAGCACCACCCCGAGGGTCATCCAGGCCGGGGCCCCGTCGGAGCCCGGGCGGCCGAGCAGCGCGCCCCACCGGGTCAGCCCCTCGGTCAGCCGGGGCGCGGGCAGCCCGGCCTCGAACAGCCAGGACGCCGGGCCCTGGTGCGCCCAGGTCGCCACCGACCACGGCAGCAGCAGCACGAGGGTGCCGACCAGCGGGCTGGCGATCCCGGACGCCAGCCCCTGCGCCGAGCGGCCCCGGAGCGCGAGGGCCAGCGCCACGACCCCCACGACCAGCGCCAGCAGCCAGGCGGTCGGCACGAACGCGGTCAGCAGCGCCAGCCACAGCGCGGTGCGCCAGGCGGCGCGGCGGCGGCGGTCCGGGGCGTAGCGGGGCGCCAGGAACAGCGCGGCGTGCGCCAGCCAGGGCAGCACCAGCGTGCCGACGACGGTGCCGAGACGGCCCTGCTGCACCGAGCCCGACACGACCGGCAGGACGCCGTACGCCACGGCGCCCCACAGGCTCATCGGCAGCGAGGAGGTGACCCGCACCAGGAAGCGGTAGGCGCCGAGCGCCGCCAGCGGCACGGCGAGCAGGAACAGCACGTCGACGAGCAGCCAGGCCTTGGCCAGCAGCAGGGTGCCGACCACCGCGAGCGGCAGGACGTACGGCGCGGCGGGCGCGCCCGAGCCGGTGCCGAGGTCGTGCCAGGAGGACAGGTGCAGGTGCCACCAGTCGAGCGCGCTCGCGGGGGCCGGGAGCAGCGCTCCCCCGGACAGCGACCCCGCGCCGACCAGGCCGCGGGCGGCGAGGGCCGCGCCGACCACCAGGACGGCGAACACCCACGCCACCGGGGAGGTGACCAGCCGGGCCAGCAGGCCGGTGTCCTCGGGGAGGTTCTGGGCGTCCTCGGAGACCGGCCCGGTCTCGGCGGTCCCCGACCCGCGGGCCCGTCGGGTCCGCCGGGCCACCGAGAGGTCGCCGGCCTGGAGGACGACGGCGGAGGTGATGTCGGACAGGAAGTCCAGGCCGTGCCGGTAGGGCATCCAGGGCGGCGCCAGCAGCGGCCGGACCTGCCGCTGGGGCACCGTCGAGCTGCGGCGTCGGCGGCGCCGGCCGGCCAGCACCCGCCACGGGCGCAGGTAGGTGGCGACCAGGCCGGCGAGCTCGTCCACGGCCTCGCCGGGCGCCCGGACCAGCAGCAGGCCGGCGGCCCGGACCAGGCTGCCGAGGAACAGCCGGACCAGCATGAACGGCAGCGCCCAGGCGCTGCCGTTGACCAGCAGCGTGTAGAGCGCCGCGGACCGCTCGCCGCGCCGGTAGCCGGACGGCTTGAGCTGGTGCTGCCGGACCCCGCGGTGCGCGGCCTCGACGTGGAACACCACGGCGTCCGGCACCGCGACGGTGCGGTGCCCGGCCCGGGCCGCGCGCCAGCCGAAGTCGACGTCGTTGCCGAAGAGCGGGAGCTGCTCGTCGAACCCGAGGGCCTCCAGGACGGAGCGGCGGACCAGCATCCCGGCGGTGTTGACCGCCAGCACGTCGCGCAGCCGGTCGTGCTGGCCCTGGTCGTACTCCCCGCGCTCCAGGCCGGTCTCGCGGCGGCCGGTGCCGCTGATCGTGACGCCGATCTCGAGCAGCCGGCGCAGCGAGGGCCACTCGCGGAGCTTGGGGCCCAGGACGTCGGCCGACGGCGTGGACTCCACGACGGCGAGCAGCTGCTCGAGCGCGTCGGGGGCGGGGGCGCTGTCGTCGTGCAGCAGCCACACCCAGTCGTCGGGCCCGGCGGGCCCGGCGGACTCGGTGAGCTGGGTGAGCTGGGTGAGGCCGTGGGCGACGGCGGCGCCGTAGGAGCTGCCCGCGTCGGTGCTGTGCACCGCTCCGTCACCGAGCCGGGTCCGCAGCAGCCGGGGGCTCTCGTCGGTGCTGCCGGTGTCGACCGCGACCACCCGGTCGGGGGCACGGGTCTGGTCGGACAGCCCGTCGAGGACCGCCGGCAACCAGCGCGCACCCTCGTGGCTGACCAGCAGGGCCGTCACCGTTGTCGTCACGGCGGACCACCCTAGACGCCGGGGTCGGGACCGCGACGCGCCGGGGACCGGGTCAGACGGCGCGTTTCTTCAGCTTGCGCCGCTCACGCTCGGACAGGCCGCCCCAGATGCCGAAGCGCTCGTCGTGGCCGAGTGCGTACTCCAGGCACTCGTCACGGACGTCGCAGGTGAGGCAGACACGCTTCGCCTCGCGGGTGGAGCCGCCTTTTTCCGGAAAGAACGCCTCGGGATCGGTCTGCGCGCACAGGGCGCGCTCCTGCCAACCAAGCTCCTCGGCGTCTCCGTCGAGTAGATAAAGCTCTCGCACGGCTTTCGCCCTTTCGACCCGTGAGACCCTTACGGGTCCCGTTTGGTGCCCTCCGGGAGGGCCTTGTGACTCACGCTAGTGGTGCTGGGCGCCGCTCGTCCTGGAAACGCGGGACATGAACAACACTGTGGGAATTACACGTCTGTCGTACCCGCGAAGTCAAGCCTTGATCTGCTATAGCGGCCGACACGCCCGACATTTGACCCACGCCTGCCACAGCGACTAAAGGACCGCCGATGACCTCCTCCCCCGTCCCGCCCACCGCCCGCCGGCCTGTGACCTCTGTCACCGTGCTCTCCGGCGGCGTCGGCGGAGCCCGCTTCCTGCAAGGCCTGCTGCGTCACCTCGAGGGACTCGAGCGGCCCGGCGGGCAGCCCGCCCGGGTCACCGTCGTCACCAACACCGCCGACGACATCTGGCTGCACGGGCTGAAGATCTGCCCCGACCTGGACACCGTGATGTACACCCTCGGCGACGGGATCGACACCGAGCGGGGCTGGGGCCGGACCGACGAGACCTGGCACGCGAAGGACGAGCTGGCGGCGTACGGCGTCGAGCCGACCTGGTTCGGGCTCGGGGACCGGGACCTCGCGACCCACCTGGTGCGCACCCAGATGCTCGAGGCGGGCTACCCGCTCAGCGCGGTGACCGAGGCGCTGTGCCGGCGCTGGCAGCCGGGCGTCACGCTGCTGCCGATGACCGACGACCGGGTCGAGACGCACATCGTGGTCGACGACGCGGACGAGCCGTCCGGGCAGCGCGCGATCCACTTCCAGGAGTACTGGGTGCGCCTGCACGCCGAGGTGCCGGCCCGCGCCGTGGTCCCGGTCGGCCTCGAGCGGTCCACCCCCGGGCCCGGTGTCGTCGAGGCGATCACCGGCGCCGACGTGGTGATCGTGCCTCCGTCGAACCCCGTGGTGTCGGTGGGCACGATCCTCGGCGTCCCCGGGATCCGCGAGGCGCTGCGCTCGACCGCCGCGCCGGTGGTCGGCCTGTCCCCTGTGGTGGCCGGCCACCACGTCCGCGGGATGGCCGCCCAGCTGCTCACCGCGATCGACGTCGAGGTGAGCGCCGCCGGCGTCGCCGAGCACTACGGCTCCCGCAGCGGGGACGGGGTGCTCGACGGCTGGCTCGTGGACACCGCCGACGCCGCGGACGTCGCCCGGGTCCGGGCCGCGGGCATCGCCTGCGAGGCGGCGCCGCTGATGATGACCGACCACGACGCGACCGCTGCGATGGCGCGGGCGGTGCTCGACCTGGCCGAGGAGGTGCGCGCGTGAGCCGGCCCGACCAGCTGCTCTGCCTGCCCGTCGACGGGCTCGGCGAGGTCACCGAGGGCGCCGACCTCGCCGGGCTGCTCGCCGGCGCGGTCGCCCTGGAGGACGGCGACATCCTGGTGGTGACCAGCAAGGTGGTCAGCAAGGCCGAGGGCCGGGTGCGCACCGGCAAGCGCGACGAGGCGCTGGCCGACGAGACCGACCGCACGGTGGCCTGGCGCGGCCGGACCAGCATCGTGCGCACCCACCACGGTCTGGTGATGGCCGCCGCCGGCATCGACGCGTCCAACACCGAGACGGACACCGTGGTGCTCCTCCCCCCGCGACCCGGACGCCTCCGCGCGCGGGCTGCGCGAGGCACTGGCGCACCGCACCGGGCGCAACGTCGCGGTGCTGGTGACCGACACCGCCGGCCGGGCCTGGCGCACCGGGCAGACCGACATCGCCATCGGCGCGGCCGGGCTCGACGTGCTGCTGGACTACGCGGGACGCACCGACCCGCACGGCAACGAGCTCGCGGTCACCGCCCCGGCCGTAGCCGACGAGCTGGCCTCGGCCGCCGACCTGGTCAAGCGCAAGCTCGACCGCCGGCCCGCCGCCGTCGTGCGCGGGCTGGGCGGCCTGGTGCTCGCGCCGGGCGCGCACGGCGCCGGCGCGACCGTGCTGGTCCGCGACGAGGCCCAGGACATGTTCGGCCTGGGGTCGCGGGAGGCGGTGCTCAGCGCGCTGCACGCCGACGACCAGCGCGGCTTCGGCGGCGCGTGCACCCCGCTGGAGCTCGTCGTGCAGCTCTCCGCGCTCGCCGAGGACACCGCCGAGGTGCGGGTCGCCGGCGACCTGGTGACCGCCCGGCTGGGCGGCACCGAGCGGCAGCAGGGGGCCGCCGAGGCCCGGATGCGGGCCGCCGCGTTCGCCCTGGGGTGGAGCCCCGCCGACGGGGCTGCCGACGACGGCCCGCTGATCCGGTTCCGCCTGCGCACTCCGTAGACTTCGCCGCACCACCCGCACCGCAACGAGCCGGAGACCGCTGGATCATGGCCAAGCCCAACAAGGACCGGGACCGTCGCGCGGTCGTCGAGCAGATGCGACGCGACCAGAAGAAGTCCGAGCGCCGGCGCACGATCATCGTGATCTCGGCGTGCGCCGTGGTGGCGCTCCTGATCATCGGCGCGGCCGCCGTACCCCTGATCAAGCAGAGCCGGCTGACGGCCGGGGACCTGGACACCCTCGGTGCGGCCGAGAGCGCGGCGGGCTGCCAGCCGATCGTGAAGAAGAAGGCGACCGGCAACCAGGAGCACAAGCCGGAGGGGACGACGATCACCTACTCCGACGCTCCCCCGGCGTTCGGCCCGCACTACCCGGTCACGGCCCCGTTCGAGCGGAAGTTCTACACCACCAAGGACCGCCCCAAGATCGAGTACGTCGTGCACAACCTCGAGCACGGCTACAGCCTGCTCTGGTACGACGCCACGATCGCGAAGAGCTCCGACCAGCTCGCCGTGGTCCGGGCGATCGCCGCGAAGTACGAAGGCACCAAGCTGACCGACAAGTTCATCGCGCTTCCGTGGACCTCCGAGGACGGCAAGGCCTTCCCCAAGGGCACCCACGTCGCGCTGACCCACTGGTCCGCCGGCGGCGACCCGACCGACGTGTCCAAGCAGCAGGGCATCTGGGAGTACTGCGCCAAGCCCAGCGGCAAGGTCGTGCAGAAGTTCACCGCCGACTACCCCTACAGCGACTCGCCCGAGCCCCAGGCGATGTAGTCCGGAGTGCCGGGACATCTCGCGGACCTGCTCGGCGTGGTCGGGGTGGCGTTCGCCTCCGCGCTCGTGCCGCTGATCAACATCGAGGCTTACCTCGGCGTGCGCGGCTCGGTCGGCGGCATCGAGAACGTGTGGGTGCTCGGCCTGGCCGCCGCGCTCGGACAGATGGTCGGCAAGCTCGTGTGGTACTACCTCGGCGCCAGCTCGCTGAGCTGGGCCTGGGTGCGCCGGCGCATGGAGACGCCCAAGGCGCGGGCCCGCCTGGAGAAGTGGCGCACCCGCACCCACGAGCGGCCGCTCTTCGCTGGCGCGCTGGTGTTCCTGTCCGCGTTCAGCGGCTTCCCGCCGTTCGCGATCCTGTCGGTGCTCGCCGGCCAGCTGCGGATGAGCCTGACGCTGTTCTTCGTGCTCGGCCTGGCCGGACGCTGGCTGCGCTTCACCGCCGTGCTCGGCGGCGCCGAGTGGCTGGTCCGGCTGGCCCGCTGACCGGCGGGAGCGACGCTCAGGCGCCGCCCTCGAGCTCGGCCTGGATGCGGGTGCTCGAGTCGGCCTTGGACTCGCCGCCCACGCCGTAGACGAGCTCGATGCGGTTGCGCTCGGCCGCGGCCCGCTCGGCCTCGGGGATGCCGTCCGCGTCCGGCGAGCGGTCCCCGCCGTTGCAGAACTCCAGCTCGGTGTCCGGGTAGCGGCGGCGGATCTCGTCGAACGTCTCGTCGATGCCCGGGCCGGACTCCATGGCCACGATCGCGTCGTCCACGACGCGCAGCGCGGCCACGATCCGCGTCCGGACGTCCGCGGTCTGGATGATCCGGCCCTTCTTCAGCAGCTGCTGGGCGTCGTTGTTGACCACCACCACGAGGTAGCCGGTGCGCGCCCGGGCCTGCTCGAACAGGTCGAGGTGACCCTGGTGGAAGGGGTTGAAGTAGCCGCTGACGATGCTCGCCCGGCGAGGGTGTTCGGACATGCGCGGCAGTGTAGTCACCGGGGCGGCCGCCCCCGCCCCGACGCCCGGCCGGTCCGTACAGTGCGGGCATGGCCACCCCCCTCCCCCCCGACGTTCCCCGCCGCCCTCGCGGCACTGCTCCGCAGCGACCCGTCCCGGCCCCTGGTCACGTTCTACGACGACGCCACCGGCGAGCGGATCGAGCTGTCGGTGACCACCTACGCCAACTGGGTGGCCAAGACCGCCGGCCTCGCCACCGACGAGCTCGACGCCGAGCGCGGGGGGCTCGTGCTGGTGGACCTGCCGACGCACTGGCAGGGCGCGGTGTGGCTGGGTGCGGCCTGGAGCGTCGGCCTGACGGTGACCGACGACCCGGCGCTCGCGGGCCGGGCCGACCTGGTCGTGTGCGGGCCGGACCGCGTCGCGGCGTACGCCTCCCTCGCGGAGCGGGTGCCGGTGGTCGCCCTGTCGCTGCGGCCGCTCGGCGGCCGGTTCGCCGAGCCGCTGCCGGCGGGGGTGACCGACTACGGCGCCGTGGTGCTGGCGCAGCCGGACGTGTTCGTGGCCTACGACCCGCCGACCGGTGACGACGTGGCCTGGCGCGACGCGGAGGGTACGTCGACCCAGGCCGACCTGCTGGCCGGGGCGGCCGGCGTCGTGACGGCCGGCGGCCGGCTGCTCACCGACGTGAACCCGTGCACCCGGGCCGGCCTGGCGACCGTCCTGGGTCCGCTGGTCGCGGGCGCCGGGGTGGCGTGGGTCCGGCACCCGGACGGGTCCGGGTGGGACCGCCGTGCGGAGCAGGAGCGGGCGACCGACCTGCTCCGCCGGGCGGACTGAGGGCCGCGGGACCTCAGCCGGCGAGGTCGAAGCGCCCCAGGCTGCCCATGAACAGCTTGCGTGCCCCGAACCCGGTCGACGTGCCCGGCAGCGTCCAGAGCGTGCCGGTGCTCCTCTCCCGGGCCAGCAGGTCCTGCCGCTTGTCGCCGGTGACGTCCCCGACGGCCAGCAGCCAGTCGTAGCCGCTGCCCAGCGAGCCGATCCTCGTCGCGCCGGTGAGCCCGCCCGGGCCGTTGCCCGAGTAGAGCACCAGCGACCCGTCGCTGCGCCGCACCAGGCTGTCGGGGGACCCGTCGCCGTTCCAGAGCCCCATCCCGACCTGCTGCGTCGCCGTGACCGCGGCGTACGCCACGTAGCTGGCCCGGAAGCCGGACGAGCCGTTGCTCGGGTAGATCCGCATGGCACCGCCGGAGGGCTGGCCCATCAGGTCGGGGTAGCCGTCGCCGGTGAGGTCGCCCACCGCGGCGAGCAGCCGGACCGACCCGAAGCCGGTGCCGGCCTGCACCGGCGCCGCGAAGGAGCCGGTGCCCTGACCGCGCAGCAGGTACATCACGCCGTCCGCGGACCGCGACATCACGTCGCCCTTGCCGTCGCCGTTCCAGTCGCCGACGTTGAGCAGCAGGTTGGCGCTCGGGAAGGACCGGCCCATCGGGACCAGCGTCTTGCCGTTGGTGGCGCCGCTGCCGGTGAACACCATCAGCCGGCCCTTGGCGTCCCGGCCGACGAGGTCGCCGGCGGCCGAGCCGCGCACCTGTCCGGGCGAGAGCAGCCGGTCGACCCCGGACGCGGCGGTGAACGGCCCGCGACGGGCGGTGAGACCGCCCCGGCCGTTGCCCGGGTAGACCCAGGTCTGCTTGGTGGCGCGGTTGCGCGCCACCACGTCGGGCACGCCGTCCTGGGTGAGGTCGCCGCCCGCGGCCGTCAGGTCGAAGCCGGACCAGCTGCCGGAGAGCAGCCTGCGCGCGCCGAGCCTGCTGCCGGTGCCCGGGACCAGCCACAGCCTGCCGTCGCTGCTGCGGGCGACCAGGTCCGGGTGCCCGTCCTTGTCGAAGTCGCCGGCCCCCGTCGTCGTCGTGTAGCCGCCCCAGTGCAGCGACAGCGTGCGGTGCGTGGCGCCGAAGCCGCCCGAGCCGTCGCCGTAGTAGACGTAGAGCCGCTTGTTGGTGCCGTTGCGGCCGACGACGTCGCCGTGGCCGTCGCCGTTCCAGTCGCCGACGCCGGTGAGCTGGTCGGCCGCGGCGAACCGCTGGCTCGGCTTGATCCCGGTGCCGAAGTGCCCGGTGCCGTCCCCGGGGAGCACCTTGGTGCTGCGGGTCGAGCGGGTGCGGGCGAGGAGGTCCGTCGTGCCGTCACCGGTGACGTCGCCGACGGCGGTGAGCTGGTCGACGCCCGACAGCCCGGAGCGCGCGACCGAGCCCCGCGTGAAGCCGGACTGCCCGCCGCTGCGCAGCACGTAGCCCTGCTTGGTGGTCTTGTCGCGCAGCACCACGTCCGGCGCGGTCGTGCCGGTGAGGTTCGCGGTGCGGTTCCGGCTGGCGAAGGACTTCTGGTAGGCCACGGCGAGCTGCCGGATCCGCGGGATCTGGGCGTAGAGGTACTTCCCGGGGCACGCGGTCTGGCCGACGTCGCGGTGCCCGTTGATCGCCGGGAGGTAGCGCTTGGTGACCCACTGCTTCATGGAGCCGGCGCCGACGCCGTGCAGGCTGAGCTTCCAGGCGAACAGCCGGCCGTAGGCGTCCAGCACGGCCGCCGAGGGCTGGGCGGTCTCGTAGTTGCCGATCGCGGACATCGCGAACGCGTCGTCGTTGTAGCCGAGGGTGTGCGCCCCGACGACGGGACGGTCGACGCCGCCGTACCGGCCCTCCCAGATCCGCCCGAAGCGGTCGACCAGGAAGTTGTAGCCGACGTCCGACCAGCCGCGGGACTGCGTGTGGTAGGCGTAGATGCCGCGGATGATCGCGGGCACCTGGGCGGCGGTGTAGTTGTTCGCGTTCACGGTGTGGTGGACGAAGCCGGCGTGCACCTCGCCGTAGTGCAGCGAGGACGAGTCGCGCATCCGCTCGTCGGCGCCCCACTGGGCCCGCGAGTAGATCATCGGCTTGGCGGTGACCGCGCCCGCGGCCAGCGACGCGTCGTCCGCCGGGTCCGTCGTGGCGGGGTCGGTCGTGGCGGGGTCGGTCGTGGCGGGGTCGGTCGTGGTGGGGTCGGTCGCGGCGGGGTCGGTCGTGGCGGGGTCGGTCGTCGGGACCACCGGCTCGGTGGCCGGGTCGGTCGGGGTGGTCCCGGTCGTGTCGGCCGAGGACAGGTCGAGCGTGCCGGTGTCGATCGCCGGCTTCTCGACGGCCGCGGCGGTCTGGGCGCCCGGGTCGACGAGCGCGAGCTGCATGCCGGCCGGGGCCTGGCCGGAGTCCGTGACGGCCTTGATCTGCACGTCGTCGACGTGGCCGACGTACACCGGGTCGGTACCGGGGCGGGTCCGGCCGGACTCGGCGCTGCCCGCGTCAGGGCCGTGCTCGTCGTGGTACGGCATGGTCTCCCAGTCCGACCAGGTGCCGTCGGTCTCGGTGCGCACGGAGACCTTCAGGGCCTCCTCGGAGACCCGCTCGCCGTCGGCCCAGGTGACGCCGACGGTGGCCAGGCTGTCGACCGGCTGCGGGGCGGACAGCACGGCGAGGTCGTCGGTCTCGGGGTCGCCCTCGGCGGCGGCCAGGGTCGCCTCGCCTCCCGGCGCGCGGGAGGCCGGGCTGCCGGTGCCGAGCGCCTCGAGCCCCCGGCGGTTCACGCCACCCAGCGGTACGGCGGTCACCCGCGGCTTCCACGGGCCGGGAGGAGACCAGCGAGGGCGTGCCGCCCCCGCCCACGGCGGCGTCCGTCACGGAGCTGCTGCCCGACCCGTCACCCGCGGGGACGGGAGCGGTCACGCCGGCGGCGTGCGGACGGGCCGGGGCCACGATGTCCAGGGTCACCATGTTCGCCGCCGGGGCCGCGATGGCGGCCACCAGCGCGAACGCCAGACTCTGCTGGCACAGGAGCACGAATCGGCTTCTGTTCTCGGGCATCGGGGGGTACTCCTGTGGGTCTACGAGATTCACATGAGTACCAAATGTCACAGCAGCAACAGGGGCCCGCAAGGGCTTCCTGCTAACTACAAACGTGTAATTTCCCCTGCCCCGCTGGGGGAAACCCGAACCGTGACCTGCCCGTTATGCCCCCCCGGGACCGCCCGGTGTGGCCGGCGCCTCAGACGTCGGCGCCGAGCTCCTCGTCGTCGTTGTCCTGGTTGTCCTCGGAGCTCACGTCCTCGGCGTCCGTGTCGTCGTACTGCAGGTAGCGGATCCCCTCGTCGACGGGACCGTCGTACCCGAGCACGCCCTTCTCCAGGACCAGCACCCGGTCGCACATCTTGCGCACCGAGTTGGCGGCGTGGCTGACGTAGAGCATCGTGCGGCCCTCGTCGCGGATCTCCTGCATGCGGGCCATGCACTTCTTCTTGAACGGGCGGTCGCCGACGGCGAGCACCTCGTCGATCAGGAAGATGTCGGAGTCGGTGTTCACCGCGACCGCGAAGCCGAGCCGGGAGAACATGCCCGAGGAGTAGTGCCCGACGGGGGTGTCGAGGAACTTCCCGATGTCGGCGAACTCCACGATCGCGTCGAACTTGCGGTCCGTCTCGGCCTCGCTCATGCCCAGGATGGCGGCGTTGAGGTAGACGTTGTCGCGGCCGGTCATCTGCGGGTGGAAGCCGGCGCCGGTGGCGATCAGCCCGGCGATCCGGCCGCGGGTGAGCACCTCGCCCGAGTCCGGCTTCATCACGCCGTTGATGAGCTTGAGCAGCGTGCTCTTCCCGGAGCCGTTCAGTCCCATCAGGCCGACCGACTCGCCCTGCTCGATGGTGAACGACACGTCGTCCACCGCCAGGAAGCTGTCGCTGATCTTGTTGCGCCGCATCGCCGCGATCGTGATCTGCTTGATCGTGCGGTGGTAGCGCATGGTGAACTCTTTGCTCGCGTGGCGAGCGACGATCGACTCGGTCATCTCAGAGCCGCTCGGCGAACTTGCCCTCGAGGCGCGAGAACGCCCGCTGGCAGAGCACCAGGATGACGAAGGAGGCGGCGAGCATGATCCATCCCAGCAGGTAGAGGTGGTGCGGCAGGTCGGGGTAGCCGATCGCCGACGGGTTGCCGCCGGGCAGGCAGTAGGTCGTCACCGTCGCCGAGCAGTCCGGGAACGTCGGGATCCAGATGCCGCGCTGGATCAGGATCACCGCGATCGTCAGCGGGTTGGAGAGGTAGAGGTAGTAGAACCAGCTGTCCCCCATGCTGCTGGTCGCCAGCCGCGAGAAGGGGTACATCATCGGCACGATCCAGTGCGTGAAGAGCATGAAGGTCGCGACGATGTTCTGGAAGTCCTTGAAGAACACGTTCATCGCCGAGAACAGCAGCGCCAGGGCGGTGCCGAGCACCGTGATGATCGCGAACCCGAGGAACAGGGCGAAGACGCCCTGGGTGTCGGGACGCCAGCCCACCGCGATCGAGGCGATGAACAGGATCAGGATCTGCGGGAAGGTGTTGACCGCGGAGACGATCACCGTGGCGACCGGGAACATCTCCCGCGGCATCGCCATCTTGCGGACCAGCGCCTTGTTCTTCACGATCGCGCGGGTGCCGGCGGAGAACGTCTCGGTGAAGAAGTGCACCCCGACCAGCGCGCAGAACAGGTGGATCGCGAAGTTCGGCAGGTCCTTGTGCAGGCCGAGGACCAGGCCGATCACGAAGAAGTACATGGCGAACCGGACCAGCGGCAGCACGTAGGACCACAGCAGGCCGAGGATCGACCCCTGGTAGCGGGAGGTCAGCTCCTTCTGGACGAGCAGCTTGAGCAGGTAGCGACGCTGGAACACGTCGACGAGGCCGCCGCCGGAGAAGGGGGAGGCCAGCGGCGCGTCCGGCGGCGGACGCTTGTCCACCGTCGGCGGCGGCGACTCGGACCGGGTCGTCACGACTCCTCCTTGGCTGACGAGATGTCGAAGGTCTTGGCCCACTGGTCGGGCGAGACGATGTCCGGGAGCGCGCCGCGGTAGCGCCGGGCCAGCTCGGGCCACTCGCGGTAGAGCCGCTGGTGGATGTCCACGGTCCGCTTGAGCAGGTCGCGGAACTCCTCGGTGTCGCGCTGGTACCACGACGCGCTGGTGCCGTCGGGCATCGAGACGACGACGGAGTCGAACTGCGCGATCATCCACCACTTGGCGTCCATCGCGGCCAGCCGGGCCTCCGGGTGCCGCTCGGCGAGCGCGCGCACCGGCCGGGCCTGCCGGACCGCGCTGGTGGCCGCGGCGACGAGCTGCGCTGCCCGCCCCTTGGGCTGGGTCGGGTCCTGGCCCTTCTTCGGCGGCTTCGCGCGACGTACGGCGGGGAACGCCTCGGGGTCGGGCGTGGTCTGCGCGTCGGCGTACTGCTTGCGCTTGGCCTGGAGCTCGGGCAGCTTCGTGAGCAGGTCGCCGTGCAGCTTCTCCGGCCCGGCGAGCACGTCCTCGAGGGCGAGGTGCCGCAGCTCTGCGGTGGAGTACTGCATCGAGAACAGGTGCTTGACCTGGTGGTTGAAGCTCTCCCGGACGATCCGGCCACCCCGCTCGTAGGGCGAGTGCAGCAGCGCCGCGATCGTCCGGTTGCGCTGGTGGAAGTAGGACTGCCAGTCCAGGGCGTCGTTCTTGTCGGTCCACGGGACGTGCCAGACGGCGGCGCCGGGCAGGGTCACCGTCGGGAAGCCGGCCTCGCTCGCGCGGACGCCGAACTCCGAGTCGTCCCACTTGATGAACAGCGGCAGGCTGAGCCCGACCGTGCGCAGCACCTCGGTGGGGATCAGGCACATGAACCAGCCGTTGAAGTCCACGTCGATGCGGCGGTGCAGCCACCGCGAGCTGCGCAGGTTGCGGCCGGCGAAGTCCCAGTCGGTCTCCACCGTGGGCGGGGACTGCCACCAGAACCGGTAGGGGTTGATGATCTCGCCGAAGCTGTGCAGCCGGGCCTTGGAGTAGAGGCTGAACATGTGCCCGCCGACGATCGTCGGGGTGCGGCACAGGTCGCCGAACGTGACCGCGCGCACGATGCTCTCCGGCTCGCAGACCACGTCGTCGTCCATGCACATCATGTACGTCGACCGGCCGGCCTCGAGGGTCTCGAACTGCGAGCGGGCGTAGCCGCCGGAGCCGCCCATGTTGCCCTGCTCGATGAGCCGCAGCTTGCCGCGCAGGGACTCCTCGGCGGCCGGGTAGAGCGCGTCGTCGGCGACCTTCTTGGTGCCCTGCTCGACGACGATGACCTCGTCGAGGACCGCGTGCACGTCCTCGTCGCCACCGATCTGGGCGAGCAGCTTGGCGCAGAAGTCCGGCCGGTTCATCGTGGTGATGCCGATGGTCACGGAGCCGGAGGCGGCCCGGTCCGCGGGCACGTCCGCCACCCAGGTCGCCTCGTGGAGGGTGGCGCCCGACGGCCCGGCGACGATGTCGAACCAGTACCAGCCGCCGTCGCCGAACGGGGTCAGCGGCAGGTCGAAGCGGAACTCCTCGCGGTCCGTGCCGGACGTGGAGGCCGAGTCGACGCGCTGCGAGCGGCCGTTGGGCATCGAGCGGTAGACCACCACCGAGGAGGTCTCCCCGGTCAGCGCGACGTGCAGCGCGACCTCGGAGACGACCGTCCAGCGGCGCCAGTAGCTCGCCGCGAACCCGTTGAAGTAGGTGCCGAACGAGATCCGCTGGCTCTCCGGGACGCGGTAGCTGTGCCGGCCGAGCACCGCGTGCGGGTCGGGCTCCTGCTGGGCGTTGGGCTCGGTCGGCGGGAGCTTGCCGCGCTGGGTCTGGGTGAGGCCGGACTTGTCCACGTCGAGCTCGGGCCGGTCGGGGTCGACGTACAGCGGGAGCACGTCCATGTCCCGGTCGACCGGGAGCACCACCCGCTGCAGGACGCGGCGCACGGTGCCGGGGGTCGTTCCTGTGGTCACGGTCATGCGTCGACTCCTCCGCTCTGCAGCGCCGCTCCGGACTCGAAGTGGGGCTTGAGCTTGTTGTCGTACATCGACAGCGCGGACCCGATGGCCATGTGCATGTCGAGGTACTTGTAGGTGCCGAGCCTGCCTCCGAACAGCACCATGGGCTCCTGCTGGGCGAGCTCGCGGTACTTCAGCAGCTTCTCGCGGTCCTCGGCGGTGTTCACCGGGTAGTACGGCTCGTCGTCCTCCTCCGCGAAGCGGGAGTACTCGTGGACGATGACCGTCTTGCCGGAGATGTAGGTCCGCTCCGGGTGGAAGTGCTTGAACTCGTGGATCCGGGTCCAGGGCACGTCCTGGTCGTTGTAGTTCATCACCGCGCAGCCCTGGAAGTCGTCGACCTCCTTGACCTCGGCCTCGAGGTCGACGGTGCGCCACGACAGGCGCCCCTCGGAGTTGCCGAAGTACTCGTCGACCGGGCCGGTGTAGACGATCGGGACCTTGCCCTTGAACTCGTCGGCCACGTCGAAGAAGTCGGTCTCGAGGCGGACCTCGATGTTCGGGTGGTCGGCCATCCGGGTCAGCCACGCGGTGTACCCGTCGGTGGGGAGGCCCTCGTAGGTGTCGTTGAACCACCGGTTGTCGAAGTTGTAGCGGACCGGGAGGCGGGTGATGATGTCCGCGCTCAGCTTGGTGGGGTCGGTCTGCCACTGCTTGGCGGTGTAGCCCTTGATGAAGGCCTCGTAGAGCGGCCGGCCGATCAGGCTGATCGCCTTCTCCTCGAGGTTCGTCGCCTCCGACGTCTCGATCTCGCTGGCCTGCCCGGCGATCAGCTCGCGGGCCTCGTCCGGGGTGTGGCTCCTGCCGAAGAACTGGTTGATCAGCCCCAGGTTCATCGGGAGCGAGTAGACCTGGCCGTCGTACTGGCCGAAGACCCGGTGCTGGTAGTTCGTGAACGTCGTGAACCGGTTGACGTACTCCCAGACGCGCTCGTTCGAGGTGTGGAAGAGGTGCGCGCCGTAGACGTGCATCTCGATCCCGGTCTCCGGGTCGGCCTCGCTGTACGCGTTCCCGCCGAGGTGGTGGCGGCGCTCGAGCACGAGGACCTTCAGTCCCAGCTCGTTCGCACAGCGTTCGGCGATCGTCAGTCCGAAGAACCCGGATCCGACGATGACGAGGTCAGCGTTCAACACACACTCCTGGTTGGGGAAGCAGCGGTCAGTCTATCGGCCGTCGGCCCGGGGCCCCGCATCCGCGCGGCGTCGACCCGGTCACGCTCCCGCGGCGCCCCGGTTGGCGATCAGGGCGCGGTAGGCGAGCTTGCGCAGGACCTCCGGCACGAGACGGTACCCCCCGCGGACCACGACGTTGCGGAGGTACTGCCCGCGCGTGGTGATGCCGAGCTGCCGGAACCGCCGCTGCACGGCCAGCTCGGAGCGCAGCAGCTCGCGGCCCCCGCGGCGGGCGTAGGCGCCGGCGCCGACCCGGTAGCAGACCAGCGGCTCGGCGAGGTTCGCCGGCCGGGCGCCGGCGTCGACCATCCGGGCGAACAGGAGGTAGTCCTCCATCAGCGCCATGTCGGTGTAACCGCCGGCCGCCTGGACCGCGCTGCGCCGGTAGACCACGGTCGGGTGGTTGAACGGGTCGCGGAAGCGGATCGCGCGGCGGATCTCGTCGGGGTCGGTGGGCGGCGTACGGCGGCCGACCACGTCGTCGATGCCGGTGCCGAACTCCAGCAGCCCGCTGCCCACGATGTCCGCGCCCGCCTCGACCACCGGCAGCTGCTTCTCGAAGCGGGTCGGCACGCTGACGTCGTCGGCGTCCATCCGGGCCACGATCTCGTGGTCGCAGGCGGACAGCCCGCGGTCCAGGGCCGGGCCGAGCCCGAGGTTCTCCTCGATGACGAGGTGGTGGACCGGCACCGGGCTGCCCGCGACCAGGTCCGCGATCGTCCCGGCGAGCAGGTCCGGCACCGGGCCGTCCTGGACGAGCACCACCTGGTCCGGGCGCCGGGTCTGCTCCTGGACGCTGGAGGTGAACGCGTGCGCGAGGAAGCCGGCGTCGTCGCCGCCGTACACCGCGAGCAGCAGGGAGAACGGCTGGCCCGGGCCGACGACCCGCTCCTCCTCGTGCGGCGACCAGCCGGCCTCGCCGAGCACCACGCCGTTGGACCGGGGGCGCGTGGTCAGGCCGGTGCGCAGCCCCGTGCCGAGGCCGCGGGCCAGGGTGCGACGGTCGCCCGAGCGCGCGAAGGTGCGTCCCCAGCGGCGGACCGTCGAGCCGCCGTACAGGAGCTTCTCGGCGGGGCTCAGCCCGGTGCCCCGGGTGAACAGCCAGACCTTGTTGCGGACCTCGTAGAAGAACCGCTCCCCCGGGTCGGCGTCGGTGGACCCGAACACCTTGGTCTTGTGCACGACCACGCTGTCCGGCACCGACAGCCCGGCGCGGCCCCGGATCAGCCGGGTGGAGTACTCGAAGTCGTCGTTCCACAAGAAGTAGTCGGCGACCGGCAGCCCACGTTCGCGGACCACCGCGGCGTCGCACATGATCGAGACGAAGGACGCCGAGCGGACCGGGACGCAGCCCACCTGTGCGGCGGCCGCGCGCTCCCGCGACGAGGCGAAGGGCTTCGGGCGCGGGGTGTTCATCGGGTGGTCGCGGCCGTCGGTCCACACCACGCGGCTCGCGAGCACCGCGGGCCGCCGTGCCGGGCGCCGCCCCGAGCCGGTCGCGGGGTACGTCGACCAGGCGGCGACCAGCCGCTCGGCGGCGGTCGGCGTCGGCACGGTGTCGTCGTCGAGGAGCCACACCAGGTCCGGGGCCAGGGTCAGCGCGCGCTCGATGCCGGCGGCGAAGCCACCGGCGCCACCGGTGTTCGCGGTCAGGTGGACGACGTGCAGACCGGTGTGGTCGCGGGCCAGGAGCTCGGCCGTCCCGTCGGTGCTGGCGTTGTCCACGACCACCACCTCGAGGGGTGCGTGGGTCTGGGCGGCCAGCGCGGCCAGCGACTCCACGAGGAGGTCCCGCCGGTTCCACGTGACGACGACGGCGACGACCCGGGCACTCACAGGCGGCACCCTACCGACCGGTCAGCAGGCGCTCGACAGGTCGGTGGACTCGTTGGCCGCGTAGCCGTCGTGCAGGTTGCCGATCGAGCCGCCCACGGTCGTCTTCCGGCCGTGGGAGTACCCCTTCTTGGCGGTGCTCGACTTCGCGCCCGCCGCGGCCCCGGCGGCCCGGTCGCTGTTCGTGTCGGCGGCCGGCTTGGACCCCCTCGGAGCGGTCGATCGCGGCGCCCACCATCGACTGCACCTTCGCGATGTCGGGGTGACCGGTGTTGATCGTCGGCGGCACGAAGGACACCGTGCCGACCGGCTGCGAGCGGGCCTTCATCGCCAGCTCGGCGAACGTCCCGAGCTGGGAGGCGGGCAGGTCGGTGGTGAGGAGCTGCTCGCTGGCCTTGGCGATCTTCTCGAAGTTCGCGACCACGACCTGCGGGGAGAGCTGCTGCAGCATCGCGTTCATCACGCACTTCTGCCGGGCCATCCGCGAGTAGTCGTCCGCGCTCTCCCGGGAGCGCGCGAACCACAGGGTCTCGAAGCCGTTCAGCCGCTGCACGCCGGGCTCGATGTAGCCGGTGACCGGGCCGCCGACGCCGCCGATCGGGATCCGGTCGCGGACGTTCAGCGTGAGCCCGCCGACCGCCTGGACCATGTTGCGGAACCCCTGGAGGTTGACCATCGCGTAGTAGTTGATGCTCAGCCCGGTGATGCCCTCGACGCCCTCGACGGTGGCCTCGACGCCGGGGTTGGCGTAGCCCTTGAAGAGCTCCTTGTTGTCCTGGGCCCAGGTCGACAGGCTGTTCAGCTCGCAGCCGTCGCAGTCGTAGCCGTCGGGGAACTGCTCGGCCATCACCGAGTCCTTGGCGAACGGGAAGTTCATCATGTTGCGCGGCAGGCCGAACAGGATCGTCTTGCCGGTGTCGGCGTCGATGCTGGCCACGGTCAGGCTGTCGGGGCGCAGGCCCCAGCGGTCCGCGCCCGAGTCGCCGCCGAGCAGCAGCACGTTGTAGCGGCCGTGGGTGGCCGAGGAGGCGGTGCCGTCCCCGAACATCGCGCTGATGAAGCCGCGCTGCACGGCCACCATGTGCGAGGCGAACAGCAGCGAGCCGGCGACCGAGAAGCACAGCGCGCCGTTCAGCCCGACCATCGCGAGCCGCTGCTTCTGCCTCAGCTCCAGGGGCTGGCCGAGCCGCCAGGCGTCCACGAAGAGCACCGCCCAGCCGATCGCGAGGGCGCACAGCAGCAGCCGGATGAAGCCCAGGACGACGGTGTTGCTCGCGAACCAGAAGATGAACCCGTGCCAGACCAGGCCGAGCAGCACGACCGCGACGGCCGTGCCGACGACCGACAGCCACACGCGCAGCGCGATGCGGCCGACGTCGCGGCGACCGGCGACCAGCTGCGCGGAGCCGGGCAGGAACAAGGTCATCAGCAGCAGCGTGACGGCGCGACGGAAGCGCACGCGCGACAGCGCGGCGTCCTGCGAGGAACCGCCGAACCGCGACCCACGCGGTGCGGGAGCGCCTGACCCGGGGGAAGAGACGGGTGGCATGTTGTCTGGGCCTTTCGAGCGGGTGGCTGCGACGGTCAAGTATCACCAGTCACATCCGCCACATCCGTGACGGCGCGCCGGGCGACCGGTCCCGATCCCCCGCCCGCGCCGGTGCCCGGGTCGGACAGGTCCACCCGGTACCGTCTGCGCATGGCAGATCGTCCCGGGGGCAACAGCGACAGCGCCGAGGAGCCGGGCTACGACTGGCTCTACGGCACCCGGCGCCGTGGCGTGGGCGGATCCCCGGAGGCCGCCCGGGGCCCCGCGGGCGCCGACGACCCGACGCAGGTCCAGCCCGTCCAGCCGCGCCCGGCACGGGCCGGGCAGCAGCGTCCCGGCCCCCGCGACCCCGAGCCCACCCAGATGCTGCCGACCGTGCCACGCCCGGACGCCGCGTCCTCCAGCCGGTCCGCGGGCCGCTCCGGCGGCCCCTACGAGACCCCACCGCCCGCCCGGTCCCGCAGCACCGGCAGCTCCGGCGGCTCGGGCGGCCGGCGACCCGTGGCCCCGCCGCCGCCCTCGGGCCCGTCCCGGAGCCGGCCCCGCTTCCGGGTCGGCTGGCTGAAGTACGTCCTGGTGCTGTGGCTGGCGTTCCTGGTCGCCGTCCCGCTGCTGGCCTGGTCGAAGATCGACAAGGTGGACGCGACGCCCAGCGGTGAGCGCCCGTCGTCGCAGCCGGGGACGACGTACCTCCTGGTCGGCAGCGACAGCCGCGAGGGGCTCACCCGCAAGCAGCAGCTCGCGTACGGCGTCGGCCGGGCCGAGGGCCGCCGGACCGACACGATCATGCTGCTGCACACCGGGTCGGGCCCGAACATGCTGATGTCGATCCCGCGCGACTCGATCGTGCCGGTCCCGGGCCACGGCACGACCAAGATCAACGCCGCCTTCGCGTACGGCGGCCCGAAGCTCCTGGTCGAGACCGTCGAGCAGAACACCGGGATCCGGGTGGACGACTACGTCGAGATCGGGTTCGCCGGCTTCATCGGCGTCGTGGACGCCGTCGGCGGCGTGCGGATCTGCCCCAAGCAGGCGATGAAGGACAAGCTCGCCAGCCTCGACATCAAGAAGGGCTGCCAGGAGGTGCAGGGCACCGAGGCGCTCGGCTACGCGCGCTCCCGGCACACCTCCGGGCTCGGCGACATCGCCCGCGCCCAGCACCAGCGCGAGGTGGTCAGCGCGGTCGGCGCCAAGGCCGCCTCCCCGTGGACCGTCCTTAACCCGGTGCGCTACTACCGGCTCGCGATGGCCGGTGCCCAGTCGCTGCGGGTGGGCAAGGACACCGGGATGATCGCGACGATGCGGTTCGCCTGGGCGATGACCCGGGTCGACGGCAAGAACGGGCTGACCTGCGGCGTGCCGATCTCGGACCTCGCGGTGCACTGGGACCCCGAGCGCTCCCGGCGGATGTTCAAGCTGATCCAGGAGGACCGGACCGCCGACATCTCCAGGAGCCTGTGCCGGCAGAGCGGGCTGCGCAACCAGTGAGCGACTACGAGACCCTCGACTGGACCGTCGAGGACCGCATCGCGACGATCACCCTGGACCGTCCCGACCAGCTCAACGCCTTCACCGTCACGATGGCCGACGAGCTCGTGGACGCCTTCGACCGGGCGAGCGCCGACGACGCCGTGGCTGCGGTCGTGGTCACCGGACGCGGCCGGGCCTTCTGCGCCGGCATGGACCTGTCCTCGGACGGCAACGTCTTCGGGCTCGTGGAGTCCCTGGAGCCCACGCTCGAGGACCTGCACCTGCGCCTGGAGGACCCGGAGATCGTCGCCGGGGTCCGGGACACCGGCGGCCGGGTGACGCTGGCGATCTACCGCTGCACCAAGCCCGTGATCGGCGCGGTCAACGGCGCCGCGGTCGGCATCGGCGCCACCATGACCCTGCCGATGGACGTGCGGCTCGCCTCAGACCGGGCCCGGATCGGCTTCGTGTTCGGCCGGCTCGGGATCGTCCCCGAGGCGGCGTCCTCCTGGTTCCTGCCCCGGATCGTCGGGATCAGCCGGGCCCTGGAGTGGGTGTACTCCGCCGACGTCCTGAGCGCCGAGGAGGCGCTCGCCGGCGGACTCGTGCGCTCGGTCCACCCGGACGGGGAGCTGCTCGACGCGGCGTACGCCCTGGCCCGGAAGTTCACCGCGAACCGCTCCCCCGTCGCCACCGCGCTGGCCCGCCAGATGATGTGGCGCAACAGCGCCCAGCCGCACCCGATCGAGGCGCACCGGGTCGACTCGCTGGCGATGTTCTTCACGAGCCGCGGCGACGGCGCCGAGGGCGTGCGGGCGTTCCGCGAGAAGCGCGACCCCGAGTTCACCGGACGGACGACGGACATGCCGCCGTTCTACCCCTGGCAGGAGTGACATGAGCGCGGACTACACGGTCGTCTTCGACCTGTCGCCGACGGCGAAGGGTGCCTACTACGTCGCCGGGGACGTGGTGTGGTTCGACGCCCGGGTCTGCCTGGTGCAGGGCACCGTCCGGCTCGACGGCACCCGGTTCCGGGCCACCCTGCGGGTCGTGCCGCACCCGACGCCGGACCAGCGCCGGGCCGCCGAGGCGTGGCGCCGGCAGATGTACCCGGCCTGACCTACGCCCAGGACTCCTCCGTACGACGGGCCAGGTCCTCGACCACGGCGCGCAACGAGCCGGCCGACTCGAGCACCCGCCGCTGCCGCGTCGCTCCGGTCCCGGTGGCCACCAGCCGCTCGAACGACGCGCTGACCCGGTCCAGGTCCCCGCTCTCCCGGAGGGCCTCGCGGCAGTGCTCCACGGTCGCCTCGAAGACCTCGCGGGCCGGGGCGAGCCGCGCCTCGACGGGGTGCACCAGGTCACCGGCCAGGCCGTGCCGGGCGGCCCGCCAGCCGGCCACCTGGAGCAGGTCGCCGCGCCAGGTCGGCCGGGTCGGGTCGGCGGCCACGGTGGCGACCAGGGCCCGGGCCAGCAGCGCGACGAGCAAGGCGTCCTCCACGTCGGTGCAGACGTCGGCGACCCGGATCTCGACGGTCGGGTAGTCCGCGGCGAGCCGGACGTCGAAGTACAGCATCCCGGCGTCGAGTCCCGCCCCCCAGCCGAGCATCTGCTCGGAGACCGCGCGGTAGGTCGCGACGTCGCCGAACGGCTGGGCCGGTCCGGCGGTGGGCCAGCGGCTCCACACCTGCGAGCGCCAGCTGGCGTGGCCGGTGTCGCGGCCCTGCCAGTAGGGCGAGTTGGCGCCCAGCGCGACCAGCAGCGGCAGCCAGGGCCGGATGCCGTCGACCACCCGGACCGCCTCCGCGTCCGACGCCACGTCGACGTGCATGTGCATGGCGCACACCAGCGACTGGCGGGCCATCTCGCCGTACTCCGCCTGGATCTGCCGGTAGCGGGACTTGGGGGTGAAGTGCTCGTCCTGCTCGGCGAGCACCGGGGTCGCCATCGCCACCGCCCGTGCCCCCGCGGCGGCGGCCGCCTCGCCCACCGCGCGCCGGCCGGCCCGCAACCCGACGAGCAGGTCCTCGGCACGCTCGCAGGGCGGGGTCGAGGTCTCGATCTGCTGGAGGAACAGCTCGTGCCCCACCTCCTCGGGTGCCTCGTTGGCGAGCACGGCGGACTGGGACACGGCGGTCAGCTGACCGGTGGTCGGGTCGACGAGCATCAGCTCTTCCTCGACGCCGATCTTGCGGGGGGGACATGGGGGGCACCGTCCCCCACAGCGCCGGGACCATGCCCCGCCTGTGAGGATGAGCCCGACGGGACGGCGCCCGGCCGAGGGCCGCCGCGGACGGAGGCACGGGTGCAGGGCAAACGCGAGGACATGCTCGTCCACGAGCGGGAGCCGTACAACGCGGAACCCTGCCGTGCCGCGCTCGTAGGGGCGCCGCTCACCCCGGTCGACACGTTCTACAGCCGCAACCACGGGCCGGTGCCGGACCTCGACCCGGAGACCTGGCGGCTCACCGTCGACGGGCTCGTCGGGACCGCGCTGTCCCTGTCGCTGGCCGACCTCAGGACCCGGTTCGAGCGGCACGAGCTGGTGGCGACGCTGCAGTGCGCCGGCAACCGACGCACCGGCCTGCTCGCCGTGCGCGACATCCCCGGCGAGGCACCCTGGGACGGCGGGGCGACGGGCACCGCGTCCTGGGCCGGGGTCCGGCTCGGTGACGTGCTCGCCGAGGCGGGCGTCCTCGAGGGCGCCGCGCACGTCGAGCTGCTGGCTCCCGACCTGGCCGCCGACGCCAGGCCCGTGCAGCCGTTCGGAGGATCCCTGCCGGTCGCCAAGGCGGTCGCGCCCGAGGTGCTGCTGGCCTGGGAGATGAACGGCGAGCCCCTCACCCCGCTGCACGGAGCCCCGGTCCGGGTGGTCGTCCCGGGCTGGATCGGCGCCCGCAGCGTGGAAGTGGGTGGAGCGCGTGCACGTCCGCGCCGACCCCTCGGAGAACTACTTCCAGGCCACGGTCTACCGGCTGCTCCCGGCCGACGGCCGGGCCGCGCCCGGCCGGGGTACGTCGCTCGGCCCGGTCGCCCTCAACACCGAGATCCTGCACCCGGAGCCGGGAGCGGAGGTCGCCGCCGGCCCGGTCGAGGTGAGCGGCTACTCGTTCGCCGGCGACGACCGGGACGTCGTGCGGGTGGACGTGTCGACCGACGGCGGCGAGACCTGGTCGCAGGCCGACCTCGGCGACGACCAGGGCCCGTGGGCCTGGCGGCTGTGGCGGCTCACGGTCGAGCTCCCGGTGGGCGGGACCCGGATCCTCGCCCGCGCCTGGGACAGCACCGGCGCGACGCAGCCGTCCAGCCCGGCGCACGTCTGGAACCCGAAGGGCTACGTCAACAACTCCTGGGCCGACGTCACCGTCCACGCGGTCGACTGACCTCGTGGCCTCCTCCGTGCTGTCCTCGCTGCAGGACCTGCTCCCCGCCGACCGGCTCACCGACGACGCGGCGGTCCTCGCGTCCTACGTCCACGACGAGGCCGAGTGGGCGACCTTCGGCGCCCCCGTCGCGCTGGCGCGTCCCCGCACGACCGCCGAGGTGCAGGCCGTGGTGCTCGCCTGCGTGCGGACCGGCACTCCCCTGGTCACCCGCGGGGCCGGCACCGGGCTGTCCGGCGGCGCCAACGCGGTGGACGGGTGCGTGGTGCTGTCCACCGAGAAGATGACCGCGATCACCGAGATCAACTCCGTCGAACGGCTCGCGGTCGTGCAGCCGGGCGTCGTCAACGACCACCTCCGGGCCGCTTGCGCCGAGCACGGCCTGTGGTACCCGCCCGACCCGGCCAGCGCGCCGTGGTCCACGATCGGCGGCAACGTCGCCACCAACGCCGGCGGCCTCTGCTGCGTGAAGTACGGCGTGACGCGCGACTACGTGCTCGAGCTCGAGGTCGTCAACGGGCTCGGCGAGGTGGTCCGGCTCGGTCGACGTACGGCCAAGGGCGTCGTGGGCTACGACATGGTCGGCCTGATGGTCGGCTCCGAGGGGACGCTGGGCGTCGTCACCGAGGTCACCGTCCGGCTGCGCAACGCCCGAGCGCCGGAGCGGACCGTCGTCGGGTTCTTCGACAGCGTGGTCGACGCCGGCCGGGCCGTCGAGGCGATCGGCGCCGGCGGCGTGGTGCCCTCGGCCCTGGAGCTCGTCGACCGGCACTGCCTGAAGGCCGTCGACGACTGGAAGAACATGGGGCTCTCGGTCGACGCGAACGTCGTGCTGCTCGGCCGCAGCGACACCGCCGGGGCCGCGGGCGACGAGGAGGCGGCCACCATGCTGCGCTGCTTCGAGGAGTCCGGAGCCACGTTCGCTGCGGCGTCGACCGACGCCGCCGAGGCCGAGGCGCTGTTCGACGCCCGCCGGCTCGCCTACCCAGCCCTGGAGCGGCTCGGCCCGCTGCTGACCGAGGACGTCTGCGTCCCCAAGGCGGCGGTGCCGGAGATGCTGGCCCGCGTCGAGGCGGCCTCCGTCCGGCACGACGTGCTGATCGCCAACATCGCGCACGCGGGCGACGGCAACCTGCACCCGTTGATCAGCACCCCGCCCGGCGACGCGGCCGCGCAGTCCCGTGCGCAGGCCGCCTTCCGCGACATCATCGCGGACGCGCTGGCCCTCGGCGGCACGGTCAGCGGGGAGCACGGCGTCGGGCTGCTCAAGCGGGACGGCCTCGCCCAGGAGCTCTCCCCGCAGGTGGTCGCGATGCAGCGGGCGGTCAAGGCGGCGCTCGACCCGCACGGCATCCTCAACCCCGGCAAGGTGCTGTAACGGTGCCCTCTGGCCGCGGCCGCCTACCTCGTTGTGCATAACCACCCCGTAGCCGGCCGGGGATGGCAGGCTTGATGGGCAGACACGGGGGCGCATCGGTGAGCACGGTCGTCTCCCAGAGACGAACGGACCCCGATGAGCGACCACACCACGCCCGAGCCCTCCGGCTACACGCAGCCGATGGCGCCGTACGGGCAGCCACCCCAGCACCCGGCACAGGGTCCGGTCCCGTACGGCCAGCCGCAGCACCCCGGGCAGCCGCCGTACCCGCCCCAGGGCTACGTCACCGCCCCCGTCCCGTACGGCGCCTACCCGCCGATGCAGGTAGCCCCCAAGAGCCCTGGCCTGTCCCTGCTCGCGTCATTCTTCCTGCCCGGGCTGGGCAGCATGATCAACGGCGAGGCGGGCAAGGGCGTGGCGATCCTCCTCTGCTGGATCGTCAGCTGGGTGCTCACAATCGTGCTGATCGGCTTCCTCGGCCTGCTGGGCTTCTGGATCTGGGGGATGGTGGACGGCTACCAGGGCGCCCGCAAGTGGAACCTGGCCCACGGCATCATCAGCTGAGCCGATCCGACGACCGGGACCGCTGGATGCCCGGGCAGATCAGAGCTCGCTCTGGATCCCTGCCAGCAGCTGCCGTGCCATCACGATCCGCTGCACCTGGTTGGTGCCCTCGTAGATCTGGGTGATCTTGGCGTCGCGCATCATCCGCTCGACCGGGTAGTCCTTGGTGAACCCGTAGCCGCCGAGGACCTGCACCGCGTCCACGGTGACCGCCATCGCGGTGTCCGAGGCGAAGCACTTCGCGGCGGCGCCGAAGAACGTGAGGTCCTTGTCGTTGCGCTCGGAGCGGCCGGCCGCGGCGTAGGTGAGCTGGCGGGCCGCCTCCACCTTCATGCCCATGTCGGCGAGCATGAACTGGAGGCCCTGGAAGTCGGCGATCGGCTTGCCGAACTGGGTGCGCTCCTGGGCGTAGTCCAGCGCGTAGTCCAGGGCGCCCTGGGCGATGCCGACGGCCTGCGCGGCGATCGTCACGCGGGTGTGGTCCAGGGTGCGCATCGCGGTCAGGAAGCCGGTGCCCTCCGCTCCGATGATCCGGTCCGCGGGGATCCGCACGTTGTCGAAGTAGACCTCGCGGGTCGGGGACCCCTTGATCCCGAGCTTCTTCTCCGGGGCACCGAAGGAGACGCCGGGGTCGGACTTCTCGACCACGAACGCCGAGATGCCGGTGGACCGCTTGGCGGGGTCGGTGACCGCGAAGACCGTGTAGTACTCCGAGACGCCGGCGTTGGTGATCCAGCGCTTCACGCCGTTGAGGACCCACTCGTCGCCCTCGCGCACGGCGCGGGTCTTCATGGCGGCGGCGTCCGAGCCGGCCTCGGGCTCGGACAGGCAGTAGGAGAACATCGCGGTGCCGGCCGCGACCGGGGAGAGGTACTTCTTCTTCAGCTCCTCGGAGCCGGCCAGGATGATCGGCATCGTGCCGAGCTTGTTGACACCGGGGATCAGCGACGACGAGGCGCAGGCCCGGGCGATCTCCTCGATGACGATGCAGGTCGCGAGCGCGTCGGCCCCCGCGCCGCCGTACTCCTCGCCGATGTGCGGCGCGGCGAAGTCCGAGGCGACCAGTGCGTCGTACGCCGCCTGCGGGAACTCGCTGAGCTCGTCGACCTCGGCCGCGTGCGGGGCGACCTTGGCGTCGCAGACCGCACGCACGGCCTCGCGGATCGCCTGGTGCTCCTCGGACAGCGCGTACAACGGATAGTCGTTCATGCTCGGATCCTACTGCTCAGTAGCCCTGCTGCGGGTGTCGGATACGCCACGTGCGGGGCGCCTCAGACACCGCACAGCGCGGTCTCCAGCACGTCGTGCAGCAGGCCTGCCCGGAGGTCCCGGTCGGTGGTCGCCACCAGCACCACCGAGACGTCGGCGTCCCGGCGCGTGTAGGCCGCCGACACGTAGCCCGAGACGTCGCCCGTGTGACCGACCGCGGGACCGCACCGGGTGGGCAGCCGGGCCAACCCGAGCCCGTAGCCCGACCACTGCCCCAGCCAGCCGGCCCGCGGCCGGGCCATCTCGTCGACGAGCCGCGGCGCGAGGAGCCGGCCGGTGAACAGCGCGTGGAAGAACCGGTCGACGTCCGGGGCGTCGCTCACCAGCCCGGCGGCCGCCCAGCCCCACGTCAGGTCCCACCCGGTGGTGTCCGCCCCGTAGGCGTAGCCGTGTGCGACCGGCGGCTCGTCGATCCGGGCCCGCCGCAACGACGCGCTGCGCATCCCGAGCGGGCCGAACACCTCCCGGTCCAGCACCCGTGCGAGGGGTCGGCCGGTGACCCGCTCGACGACCATCCCGAGCACCGCGTAGTTGGTGTTGGAGTAGGACTGCCCCTGCCCCGGCTGGAACGTCGGCGGCGCCCGGCCGGCGGCGGCGACCAGCGCCTGCTGGTCGACCGGGTGCCGCTTCAGGACCGGCCAGGCCGCCGGGACCCGGTTGTACTCCGCGAGCCCGCTGGTGTGGGACAGCAGGTCGGCGACCGTGATCCGGTCCCCCGCCGGGAGCAGCCCGGGCAGCCACTCCGCCACGGTGTCGTCGAGGAACAGGTCGCCGCGCTGCACCAGCCGCATCACGGCCGCGGCGACCACCGGCTTGGTCAGGCTCGCGACGTGGAACCTCCGGTCCGAGGTCATCGCCGCGCCCGTCCCCACGTCGGCCGCTCCGGCGGTGAGCACCTGGACGTGGCCGCCGCGCCGCAGCACGACGACCACACCCGGTGCGACGTGGGTGGCGACGACGGCCGACAGCATCCGTCGTACGGCGGCCGTGGTCGCGGACCGCCCGGCGCCCGGCGATCCGCTCACCCCGGGCTGCGGGGAGGCGCGCTGCGGACCGGCGGGCAGGCACCCGGCGACGCACGTCAGGGCGACCGTCACGAGCCCGAGCACCCACGACCGCCGCCGGAGCGGCTGCGGCACGGCGTGACCTCCCTCCCGCGCCCCATCTTGGCGGGTCGGTACCGTCTGCACCATGGCACCCACACCCTGGCTCGACCGGGACACCATCCGCTTCCTGCTCGAGGAGTGCGAGACCTGGGCGGTGGTCGGCCTGTCCGGCAACCCCGACCGCACGGCCCACCGGATCGCGCACTTCCTGCAGCAGCAGGGCAAGCGGATCGTGCCCGTGCACCCCGACGCCCCGACGGTCCTCGGCGAGCAGGGGTACGCCGCGCTCGCCGACGTGCCCTTCGAGGTCGACGTCGTCGACGTGTTCCGCCGCTCGGAGCACGCCGGCGCCTTCGCCGACCAGGCCGTCGCGATCGGCGCCCGGGGCGTGTGGTTCCAGCTCGGGGTCGTCGACCACGACGCCTTCCGGCGCACCACCGAGGCCGGCGTCCCGATGGTGATGGACACCTGCCCGGCCATCGAGTGGCCCCGGCTCGCGGCGGCGGGTGCCTGATGGCCGCGCCGCAGGCCCGCCGCGACGACACCGTCGACACGCTGCACGGGCAGCAGGTCGCCGACCCGTACCGGTGGCTGGAGGACCCCGACTCCCCCCGAGACCCGCGCCTGGGTCGTGGAGCAGAACCGGCACAGCCGCGAGCACCTGGACGCCCTGGGGTCCCGCGAGTGGTTCCGCCGCACGATGACCGGTGTCGTCGGCCGCCCGCGCGCGGGCACCCCCGACAAGGTCGGCGGCCGCTACGTCGTCAGCCGCAACGACGGCTCGCAGCAGCAGGACCTCTGGTTCGTCGCGGACACGCTCGACGAGCTCCGGCACGGCGGCCGGCTGCTGCTGGACCCGAACACGTTCTCCGAGGACGGCACCTCCTCCCTGGCCGGCTACCACGCCAGCGAGGACGGCCGCTGGCTGGCCTTCCTGGTCAGCGACGGCGGCAGCGACTGGAGCAGCATCCGGCTGCTCGACCTCGCCGGCGGCCACGAGGTCGACGACGTGGTCCGCAAGGTGAAGTTCAGCGAGGCGACCTGGCTGCCCGACAACTCCTCCTACCTCTACCTCTACTTCCCGACCGAGGGCTCCGGCGTCGGCACCGAGGCGGCCGCGCTGCCCGGCGGCCAGCTGCGGCGGCACTACGTCGGCGAGCCGCAGGACAACGACGAGCTGGTCCTCGAGATCCCCGAGAACCCCCGGATCAGCATCGGCCCGACCCTCTCGCACGACGGCCGCTGGCTCGCGGTCTCGCTGCACGAGGGCACCTCGGAGAAGAACCGGCTGTGGTTCTACCCGGTGCAGACTTCCGACGGCGCCACCGTGATCGGCGAGCCCCTCAAGGTCGTCGACGAGGCGGTCGCCGGCTTCGACCCGGTGCGCTTCGACGGCGACCAGGTCTACCTCTGGACCGACCTCGACGCGCCTCTGGGCCGGGTGGTCCGGCTGGACCTCACGGCGTTCCCCGACACCGGCCGCGCGGACCTCGTCGACGTCGTCCCCGAGAGCGACTCCGCACTGCGCGGGGTGCACGCCGTCGGCGGGGAGCTGCTCGCCGTGCACCTGGTCGACGTACAGCCCCGGCTGACGCGGTACGCCCTGGACGGCTCGGTGCTCGGCACCGTCGACGTGCCCGGCGGTGCGGTGGTCGCGCTCAACGGCGACGTCGACGACGACGAGGTGTTCCTCGGCATGTCGTCGGTGATGCGGCGTACGACGGCCTACCGGCTCGACCTGGCCGGTGGCGACGTCAAGGAGCTCACCGGGCTCGAGCCGGCCGGGGACACCGACTGGACCGCCCCCGAGGTGGTCACCGAGCGGCGTCGGGCGACGAGCACCGACGGCACCGAGGTGCCCTACTTCCTGGTCCGTCGCGCGGACCTGCCGCTGGACGCACCGCGCCCCACGCTGCTCTACGGCTACGGCGGCTTCGACATCCCCGAGCTGGCGACGTTCCGGCCGGTCTTCGCCGGCTGGCTCGCGGCCGGCGGCGTGCTGGTGATCGCGAACCTGCGCGGCGGTGGCGAGTTCGGTGCCGCCTGGCACGACGCGGGGCGGCTCGAGCGCAAGCAGAACGTCTTCGACGACTTCCTCGCGGTCGCCGACCACCTGGTGGCCGAAGGCGTCACGACCCGGGCGCAGCTCGCGCTGCACGGCGGCAGCAACGGTGGTCTGCTGGTCGGCGCGGTGATCACCCAGCGGCCCGACGTGGCGGCGGTCGCGCTGCCCGCCGTGGGCGTGATGGACATGCTGCGCTTCCACCTGTTCACGATCGGCGCGGCCTGGATCTCCGACTTCGGGTCCCCCGAGGACCCGGCGATGTTCGAGACGCTGCTGGCCTACTCGCCGCTGCACAACGTCCGCGAGGGGACGGCCTACCCGGCGACGCTGGTGACCACCGGCGACCACGACGACCGGGTGGTGCCGGCGCACAGCTTCAAGTTCACCGCGGCGCTGCAGCACGCGCACGCCGGGGACGGTCCCGTGCTGGCCCGGATCGAGACCGCCGCGGGGCACGGCCTGGGCAAGCCGGTCTCGGTGGTGGTGGCCGAGTGCACCGACCAGCTCGCGTTCGCCGCCGAGCACACGGGGCTCGTCCCGGGGTGACCGCGCCGGTCAGAAGCCGATCGAGCGCTGCGTCTGGTTGCGGACGACCTTGCCCTTCTCGTGCGCGCTCTCGCGCAGCGAGGCCTGGAACTCCACCATCTTGGTGCGCAGCGACTCGTCGGACGCCGCCAGGATGCGGACGGCGAGCAGGCCGGCGTTGCGCGCGTTGCCGACCGCGACCGTCGCGACCGGCACCCCGGCCGGCATCTGCACGATCGAGAGCAGCGAGTCCATGCCGTCGAGGTACTTCAGGGCCACCGGGACGCCGATGACCGGGAGCGGGGTGACGGCGGCCAGCATGCCGGGCAGGTGGGCGGCCCCGCCGGCGCCGGCGATGATCACCTGCAGCCCGCGGCCCGCGGCGTCCTTGCCGTAGGCCAGCATCTCCTCGGGCATCCGGTGCGCCGAGACGACGTCGGCCTCGAAGCCGACCCCGAACTCCTCGAGCGCATCGGCGGCCGCCTTCATCGTCGGCCAGTCGGAGTCCGACCCCATGACGATCCCGACCTGGGTGTTCATGCGCTCTCCATCCCTAGGTCGCCGCGGAACCACGCGGCCGCGTGCCTCGCCCGCTCGCGCACGTCGTCCAGGTCGTCGCCGTAGGCCGTGACGTGGCCGACCTTGCGGCCGGGCTTCACGTCCTTGCCGTACAGGTGCACCTTGAGGCCCGGGTCGCGCGCGAAGGCGTGCGGGTAGCCGCCGTACAGGTTCTCCGAGACCGCGCCGTGGTCGCCGCCGAGGATGTTCACCATCACCGTCCAGGGCGCGCGGGGAGCCGGCGAGCCGAGCGGCAGGTCGAGGACCGCGCGCAGGTGGTTCTCGAACTGCCCGGTGACCGCCCCGTCCATGCTCCAGTGCCCGGTGTTGTGCGGGCGCATCGCGAGCTCGTTGACCAGCACCCGTCCGTCGGTGGTCTCGAACATCTCCACCGCGAGGATGCCGGTGACATCGAGCTCGCCGGCCACACGCATCGCGATCCGCTGCGCCTCGACGGCGAGGGTCTCGTCGAGGTCGGGCGCGGGGGCGGTGACCTCCCAGCAGACGCCGTCGCGCTGCACCGACTCCACGACGGGGTAGGCCGCGACCTGGCCGGAGGGCGAGCGGGCCACCAGCGCGGACAGCTCGCGCCGGAAGTCGACCTTTTCCTCGGCGAGGATCTGCACCCCCGTGGACTCGGCGACCGCGAACGCGTCGGCGCAGTCGTCCTCGGAGGAGACCACCCAGACGCCCTTGCCGTCGTAGCCGCCGCGGGTGGTCTTGAGCACGACGGGGAAGCCGCCCACCGAGGCGGCGAAGGCGACCGCCTCCGCGGTGTCGGCGACCACCCGGTGCCGCGGGCTGGGCACGCCGAGGGCGTCCAGCCGGGCCCGCATCACGGACTTGTCCTGGGCGTGCACCAGGGCGTCGGGGCCGGGCCGGCAGGCGTGCCCCTCCTCGGTGAGCGTGTGCAGGTGCTCGGTGGGCACGTGCTCGTGGTCGAAGGTGACCACCGAGCAGCCCTCCGCGACGGTGCGGAGCGTGGCGAGGTCGCGGTAGTCGCCGACCAGCGGGTCGCGCACGACCTGCGCGGCGGAGACGTCGGGGCCCTCGGCGAGCAGCCGGATGGGGACGCCGAGGGCGATGGCGGCCTGCGCCATCATCCGGGCCAGCTGCCCCCCCGCCGATGACCGCGAGAGCAGGGGTCGGGACGGAGGAGGGGGCGGTCACGCGACGAGCGTAACCAGGCGCCGGTCGGGTCGGGTCAGGAGGCCGTCTTGGCGATGCGGGCGGCCACGTCGGCGTACACCGGGGCGACGGTCTCGAAGCGCAGCCCGCGGCCGCGGATCGTGGTGATCAGGGTCGGGCGCCGGGTGTCGTCCCCGAGCTTCTTGCGGACCCAGCCGAGGTGCACGTCGATGGTCTTCGCGGACGTCCAGAAGTTGGTCTGCCACACGTCGCGCATCAGCTCCTCGCGGGTGACGATCTCCCCGGGCCGGCTGATCAGGGCATGCAGCAGGTCGAACTCCTTGTTGGACATCCGGATCTCGATCCCGTCGCGCCACACGCGACGCGCGGTCTCGTCGAGCTCCACGCCCTGCACACTCATCATGGGATGAGCGTAAAGAGACAAAACGGACACCGGATGGGGAACTCCCAGATTGACCCGGAATGACTACTCCCGGGTCTAGTCATTCCGGGCGTTCGGCTTCCGAACGGGGCAGCGGCGAGCGTCCGCAGACCGCTCAGTGCCGGCGTACGGCGACCGGCTCGACGATCCCGAACCCGCGCAGCGGGCGGGCCGGCAGCAGCCGCGAGTCGAACAGCCCCGGAGAGAGCCGGTCGGAGGTGGCCCGGTCGGTGATCACCCGGTTGCGCCGGGCCACCCCGGTGAGCCGCGCGGCCATGTTCACCGGCGGGCCGAACACATCGCCGAGCTGCATGATCACCGAACCGGTGGCGAGCCCCAGCCGGACGTCGGGCAGCCGGCTGTCGTGCCCGATCACGTCGACGATGTTCAGCGCGATGTCCATCGCCCGGGTCGGGTCCTCGGAGACGAACAGCACCGAGTCGCCCAGCGTCTTGATCACCCGGCCGCGCTGCTGGGCGACCACGTCGGCGCAGCGCGACTCGAAGATCTCGACCAGGTCGCCGATCCGGTCCTCGTCGAGCTCGTTGGACAGCGCGGTGAACCGGACCAGGTCGGCGAAGCCCACCGTGACCTCGGTGGTGTGCAGGTCGGAGTCGTTGGCGCCGAGCGCCTCGACGCGGGCGACCGCGGCCGCGAGGTGCCGGCGCCACGAGTAGATCAGCAGCTGCTCGAACGGCACGCCGACCTCCTCGACGAGCCGCAGCGCGCTGCCCACCCGGCTGCCGGTGGCCTGGTCGCCGGCCTCCAGCTGCTCGACCCGGGCCGAGAGGGTGGCCACCTCCCAGTCGGCGAGCCGCGCCATCGTCTGGCCGACCGCGCGGGTCAGGCGCACCGCGGTGTCGAAGTCGATCGCCCCGCGGTCCACGGCGCCGACCATGGTGCTCAGCGCCGCGCGGTCGCCGTCGGTGAACGCGGCCTGGTCGCCGGCGTCGGGGAAGCCCAGCGCCCGCCAGAGCCGGCGGGCCTCCTCCAAGGTCACGCCGGCCGCCTCGGCGACCTCCTCGCTGGTGAGCGACGGGTTCTCGCCGAGGATCGCGCCCTCGAGCGCCTGGCGGGTGAAGCGGGGCTCAGGTTCCGTCATCGAGGCGGCGTTCCCGTGCGTCGTCGGTGTGCCCGAAGAGCAGGTCGCTGATCGCGAGGTGCACCTGCTCGGCGTGCGGGATGTCGTGGAGCCGGACGCTCCCGCGCTCGCTGGCGTCGGAGACCACCAGGGTGCCGCAGCCGAGCATCCGGTCGACCAGCCCGTGCTCGTAGGCGACGTCGTTGATCCTGGCCAGCGGGATGTCGTGCCCGCGGCGGCTCAGGATGCCGGTCCGGGTGATCAGCCGCCGGTCGGTGACGGTGTAGGAGGTCGTCATCCAGCGCAGGAACGGCTGGACCACGAGCCGGAGCACGACGACCAGCGCCAGCATCCAGATCACCGCGAGCAGCAGCGGACGCGCGCGGCCGGACGGGAACGTCGAGACGAAGCCGGCGATCGCGGCGACCAGGATCAGCCAGAGGGCCGGCAGCAGCAGCGCCTTGACGTGGGTGCGGGTGGACACCACGACCTGCTCGCCGTCGTTGAGGAGCCGCTGGGAGATCACCACCGGGGAATCATGACACGCAGCGCCCCTCAGACCGGGCGGACGTGCACGACGTCGCCGGCGCCCAGCGCGTGCACCCGGCTCCCGTCGTCGACCAGCAGCCGGCCGTCCTCGTCGACGTCGAGGGCCCGGCCGTGCAGCGGCGCCCCGCCGGGCAGGTCGACCCGGACGTCCCGGCCGATCGTCGAGCAGCTCCGGGTGTACGACGGGCGCAGGCCCTGTCCCGCGGCGCCGACCCAGCCGCCGTACAGGTCGGAGAAGGCGGTCAGCACCGCGACGAGCAGCGCCGAGCGGTCCACCGGCGGGGCGCCCGCGAGCTCCAGGGAGGTGGCCGTGGGCACCGGCAGCTCGTCCGGGGTCGAGGACACGTTGAGCCCGACGCCGACGACGGCCGCCGCCCCGTCCGGTGCCTCGACCCGCTCGACCAGGATGCCGGCGACCTTGCGCTCCTCGACGAGCACGTCGTTGGGCCACTTGAGCACCGCGTCGAGCGGGCTGCTGCGACGTACCCCCTCGACGACGGCCAGCCCGGTCAGCAGCGGCAGCCACGGCCAGCGCGCGACCGGCACCGCCTCGGGCCGGACCAGGAGGGAGAACGTCAGGGCGGCGCGCGGCGGGGTGACCCACACCCGGTCCAGGCGGCCCCGCCCGGCGGTCTGGTGCTCGGTCACGACGACCAGTCCGGGCGCCTCGCCGGCGCGCGCCCGCAGGGCCACGTCGGCGTTCGTCGACGGGGACTCCGGCACCACCTCGACGCGCCAGCCGGGGGCGACCAGGGCGGCCGGGTCGAGCGGTGGGCGGCTGGGAGGGGGGATCGACACAGGCACTAGATTGCACCCCGTGAGCCAAGGATCAGCGAAGCCCGCCCAGGAGATGCCGTCCGACGACCAGCCGGGTCAGGGCACCGAGGTGCCCGAGGGCATCGACATCCACACCACCGCCGGCAAGGTCGCCGACCTCGACCGGCGGCTGCACGAGGCCGTGCACGCGGGCTCCGAGCGGGCCATCGAGAAGCAGCACGCCAAGGGCAAGAAGACAGCCCGCGAACGGGTCCTCGAGCTGCTCGACGAGGACTCCTTCGTGGAGCTCGACGAGCTGGCCCGGCACCGCTCGACGGCGTTCGGCCTGGAGAAGAACCGGCCCTACGGCGACGGCGTGGTCACCGGCTACGGCACCATCGACGGCCGCCAGGTGTGCGTGTTCGCCCAGGACTTCACGGTGTTCGGCGGCTCGCTGGGACAGGTCTTCGGCGAGAAGATCGTCAAGGTCATGGACCTCGCCATGAAGACCGGGTGCCCGATCATCGGCATCAACGACTCCGGCGGCGCGCGCATCCAGGAGGGTGTGGTCTCGCTCGGCCTGTACGGCGAGATCTTCCGGCGCAACGTGCACGCGTCCGGCGTGATCCCGCAGATCTCCTTGATCATGGGCCCCTGCGCCGGTGGCGCGGTGTACTCCCCCGCCGTCACCGACTTCACCGTGATGGTCGACCAGACCTCGCACATGTTCATCACCGGACCCGACGTGATCAAGACCGTCACCGGCGAGGACGTCTCGATGGAGGACCTGGGCGGCGCCCGGTCGCACAACACCAAGTCCGGCAACGCGCACTACATGGGCTCCGACGAGTCCGACGCGATCGACTACGTCAAGGCGCTCATCGGCTTCCTCCCGCAGAACAACCTCGACGAGCCGTTGACCTACGACGAGGTGGCCGACCTGGAGATCGGCGAGGAGGACCGGGCGCTGGACACGCTGATCCCGGACTCGCCCAACCAGCCCTACGACATGCACACGGTGATCGAGTCGGTCGTCGACGACGGCGAGTTCCTCGAGGTCCAGCCGCTGTTCGCGCCGAACCTGCTGATCGGCTTCGGCCGGGTCGAGGGCCGGCCCGTCGGCGTGGTGGCCAACCAGCCGATGCAGTTCGCCGGCACCCTCGACATCGACGCCTCCGAGAAGGCCGCCCGCTTCGTGCGCACCTGCGACGCGTTCAACGTGCCGGTGCTGACCTTCGTCGACGTACCCGGCTTCCTGCCCGGCACCGACCAGGAGTGGAACGGCATCATCCGCCGCGGCGCGAAGCTGATCTACGCCTACGCCGAGGCGACCGTGCCGCTGATCACCGTGATCACCCGCAAGGCCTACGGCGGCGCGTACGACGTGATGGGCTCCAAGCACCTCGGCGCCGACATGAACCTCGCCTGGCCGACCGCGCAGATCGCCGTGATGGGCGCGCAGGGCGCGGTCAACATCCTGTACCGCTCCGAGCTCGCGGACGCCGACGACGCCGACGCCAAGCGCGCCGAGCTGGTGCAGGAGTACGAGGACCACCTGGCCAACCCCTACCTCGCCGCCGAGCGGGGCTACATCGACGCGGTCATCCAGCCGCACGAGACCCGCGGCGAGATCGTCCGGGCCCTGCGGCTGCTGCGCTCCAAGCGCGAGACCCTGCCGCCCAAGAAGCACGGGAACATCCCCCCTGTGACCGGCCCTGTGACCGGCCCTGTGACCGGCCCTGTGACCGGCCCTGTGACCGGCCCGGACGCCGACCCGGCGACTCTGGCGGCGGAACCGCAGCGCCCGCTGCTGCGCGTGGTCAAGGGCGACCCGAGCGACGAGGAGCTGGCCGCCCTGGTCGCGGTCGTCTCCGCCGTGGCGGCCGCGCAGGTCACGACCGCGGCGAAGCCGGTCTCCCCGTGGTCGGCCCCCGCCCGCGGCCACCGCACCCCCCTCGCGGCCGGCCGCGGCGGCTGGCGCGCCAGCTCCCTCCCCCGCTGACCCGGCGACTCTGGTTGCCCGAAAGCCGCCGACCCGGCGACTCTGGTTGCTGACAGGCAACCAGAGGCGCCGGGTCGGGGGCGGTCCGGCCGCCAGAGGCGCCGGGTCAGGGGGTGCGGGGACGGCCGGGGGCGAAGAGGGCGGCCACCACCGCCACCCCGACGGCGGCCGCGCCGACGAGCAGGGCCGGGCCGATCGCACCGGTGTACCCGGTCGGCGTGAGCTCGCCGCCGTTGCCGAGGAACACCGCGGTCAGCCCGGCGACGCCGAGGGCCACGCCGAACTCCCGGATCGTGGAGTTCGCCGAGCTCGCGGTCCCGAAGTCGTCGTCGGACATCCCGTCGAGGACCGCGGTGGCGCTCGGCGCGAAGGTCAGCCCCATGCCCACGCCGGCCATCACCAGGCCCGGCACGAACGAGGCGTACGTCGATCCCGCCTCGGTCACCACGGCGAGCCACACCAGCGCACCGGCCTGCAGGACCAGCCCGCTCACCAGCAGCACCCGCAGCCCGGTCCGCGAGGCCAGCATCCCGGCGACCGGCGCGACCAGCATCGGCGCCGCGGTCCACGGCAGGGTCCGCAGGCCGGCCTCCAGCGGGCTGTAGCCCATCACGATCTGCAGGTTCTGGGCCAGCAGGAACACCGCGCCGAACATCCCGATGGTGAAGCTGAGCCCGATCACGTTCGCCACCGAGAACCCGCGGGACGCGAACAGCCGCAGCGGCAGCACCGCGAAGTCGCGCCGGGAGGTGGACCGGGCGTGCGCGACGTACCCCGGCACCAGCAGCGCCGCCCCGACCAGCGGCACCAGCACCCGCACCGAGCCCCAGCCGTCGTCGTTGCCGTGCACGATCCCCCAGATGCCGAGGAACACCGCGCCGCCGAGCACCAGGGTGCCGCGCACGTCGAGCCGCTGGCGACGGCCGAACGACTCGGGCACCGCGAACCGCAGCAGCGGGGCGGCGACCAGGGCCACCGGGACGTTCAGCCAGAAGATCGCCTGCCAGCTGACCCCCTCGACGACGGCGCCGCCGATCACCGGGCCGAGCGCGACGCCGAGCCCGGACACGCCGCCCCAGATGCCGATCGCCACCGGCCGCATCGCGACCGGGACCGCTGCGGCGAGCAGGGTCAGGGACAGCGGCATCACCGCGGCGGCCCCGAGGCCCTGCACGGCGCGGGCGGCGATCAGCGCCCCGGAGGACAGGCTGAGCGCGGAGGCGATCGAGGCCAGCGTGAACAGGGTGAGCCCGCCGAGCATCATCCGGCGCCGTCCCCAGCGGTCGCCGAGGGTGGCCATCGGCAGCATGAACGTGGCGAAGCTCAGCGTGTAGGCGTTCACGAACCACGCGAGGTCGTCCACCGACGCCGCGAGGTCGGTGCGGATCACCGGCAGCGCGCTGGTCATCACCAGGTTGTCCAGGGTGGCCATGAACATCGGCAGCGAGGTGGCGACGACGGCGAGCCAGACCGGCACCGTCCTGGCGCCGCGGGTCCGTCGGACCGGCTGCGGGTCGCGGGCGACCGGGGCCGGGGTGGTGAGAGAGGCCATCACGTCTCCAAGAAGGCATTGGATGATTACTTAGATCGGCACTCTAAGTAATCAACTGATAACCTGTCAACCATGTCTGCCCCGAAGACCCCGGTCCCCCGCATGAACGCCGACGAGCGACGCACCCAGGTGCTCGCCGCCGCGACCCGGGCCTTCGCGCGCACCGGGTACGCCGGCACCAGCACCGACGTGGTCGCGCGCGAGGCCGGCGTCTCCCAGCCGTACGTCGTGCGGATGTTCGGCACCAAGCACGCGCTGTTCCTCGAGGTCTTCGAGCGGGCCACCCGGCGGATCCAGGACGCGTTCGAGGCGGTCCTCGACGAGCAGCCGTTCGACCCCGAGGACGAGGACGACTGGGGCCGGCTCGGGACCGCCTACACCGACCTGCTCGTCGACCGGGACTTCCTGCTGGTGATGATGCACGGCTTCGCCGCCGGCGACGACGACGCGATCGGGGCGCGGGCGCGGGCCTGCATGGGCGACATCTACGACGTGATCCTCCGGACCGGCTGCACCCCCGAGCGGGCGACCGCCTTCGTGGCGCACGGGATGCTGCTCAACGTGATGCTCGCGATGCGCGCACCCGAGCACGTCGACGAGTCCGGGGCGCTCGCCGACATGACCGCCTGCGCCTTCGGCAGCGAGGGCCTCGACGTGGTCGCGGGCACCGCGGATCAGGCCGGGAAACCCCCGGGACCGGTGGGGGGGACCCGGGTCTAGGGTGCTCGCGTGACCCACGACCCCGCACCCTCCCGTCCCGTCGACGCCCTCGCCGAGCGGTACGTCGACGAGTACGCCGCCCTCGACCCGATCGCCGCCACCTTCATCGGTCTGCCGGGCCACGAGGACGTGCTCACCGACCTCTCCCCCGACGGGTACGCCGCCCGCGCCGACCTGACCCGCCGGGCCCTGGCCGACGCCACCGCGGCGACGCCGAGCGACGAGCGCGAGCAGGTCGCCAAGGACGCGTTCCTCGAGCGGCTCGGCCTCGAGGTGGAGATGGTCGACGCCCACGTCCCGCAGTCCGAGGTGTCGGTGATCGTCAGCGGCCTGCACGAGGTCCGCTCGGTGTTCGACCTGATGAGCACCGAGGGCGAGGAGGCCTGGAGGAACATCGACGCCCGGCTCGCGGCCGTCCCGGCCGCCCTCGAGGGCTACCGGGAGACGCTGTCGCAGGCCGCCGACCAGGGCCACGTCTCGGCGCGCCGGCAGCTCGGCGCGGTCGCCGAGCAGGTGCGCAGCTGGACCGGGCAGGACGGGGGCGACGACTTCTTCCTCGGGCTCGCCGCCCGCAGCGACGTGGACGGTCTTCGCGGCGAGCTCGACCGGCACGCCCGCCGGGCCAGCGAGGCGTTCGCCGACTTCGGCCGCTGGCTGGGGGCGGACCTCGCCCCGCGGGGCCGCGAGCGCGACGCCGTCGGCCGCGAGCGCTACGCCCTCGGCTCGCGCTACTTCCTCGGCGCCACCGTGGACCTCGAGGAGACCTACGCCTGGGGCTTCGAGGAGCTCAAGCGCATCGAGGACGACATGGCCCGGGTGGCCGGCGAGATCGTCCCCGGCGGGTCGGTCGACGACGCGGTCGCCGCCCTGGAGGCCGACCCGGCCCGGCAGATCGCCGGCAAGGAGAACTTCCGGGAGTGGATGCAGGACCTCGCCACCCGCACCCTCGAGGACATGGCCGACACGCACTTCGACATCCCCGGGCCGGTCCGCCGCATCGAGTGCTGCATCGCGCCGACCACGGACGGCGGCATCTACTACACCGGACCCAGCGAGGACTTCTCCCGCCCCGGCCGCATGTGGTGGGCGGTCCCGGACGGCGTCGAGAGCTTCTCCACCTGGCGCGAGGTCACCACGGTGTTCCACGAGGGCGTCCCCGGCCACCACCTGCAGGTCGCCCAGACGGCCTACCGCAAGGAGAAGCTGAACCGCTGGCAGCGGTTGATGTGCTGGGTCTCTGGCCACGGCGAGGGCTGGGCGCTGTACGCCGAGCGGCTGATGGACGAGCTCGGCTACCTCGCCGACCCGGGCGACAAGCTCGGCATGCTCGACGGCCAGGGCTTCCGGGCCGCCCGGGTCGTGGTCGACATCGGCATGCACCTGGAGAAGGAGATCCCCCCGGGACAACCCGTTCGGCTTCCACCCCGGCGAGACCTGGACCCCCGAGCTCGGCCTGGAGTTCATGCGCCAGCACTGCCGGATGGAGGACGCCTTCCTCACCTTCGAGGTGAACCGCTACCTCGGCTGGCCGGGCCAGGCCCCGTCGTACAAGGTGGGCGAGCGGATCTGGCTGCAGGCCCGCGAGGACGCCAAGGCCCGGCTCGGCAGCTCCTTCGACCTCACGTCGTTCCACCGCTCGGCGCTCGACCTCGGCTCGCTCGGCCTCGACCCCCTGCAGGCCGCGCTCGCCCGCATCTCGTGACCCGCCTGGTCCTGGCGAGCGCCTCCCCGGCCCGGCTCGCGACGCTGCGCTCGGCCGGCCTCCACCCCGAGGTGCTGGTCTCCGGGGTGGACGAGTCGGTGGTGACCACCCCCGACCCGGCCGCGCTGGCGTCCGAGCTGGCCTCGCTCAAGGCCCGGGCCGTCGCGGCCCGGGTCCCGGACGCGGTCGTGGTCGGCTGCGACTCGGTGCTCGCGCTGGACGGGTCGGTGCACGGCAAGCCAGCCGACGCCGACGAGGCCCGGAGCCGGTGGCGCGCGATGCGCGGCCGCTCCGGGGTGCTGCACACCGGCCACTGCGTGATCGCCCCCGGCGGGCGCGAGCTGGTCCGCGGCGCCGCCACCACGGTGCACTTCGCGGACGTCGCCGACGACGAGATCGAGGCGTACGTCGCGACCGGCGAGCCGCTCCAGGTCGCCGGCGCGTTCACCGTCGACGGGCTCGGCGGCGCGTTCGTCACCGGCATCGAGGGCGACCACCACAACGTGGTCGGGATCAGCCTCCCGGTGCTGCGCACGATGCTCGCCGAGGTCGGCGTGCCCTGGGTGTCGCTGTGGCGGACCGACCGGTCGCGGGACCCGTCGACGGCGCCCGGAGAGGGCTCCGCGACGGGACACGTGGGGTAAACTCCTGCGCGGTCAGGGGGCGTCACGCCCCAAGCCTCGTTCTCGGCGAGGCCCTTGGAGGGGAATTCATGACAACGGAGACGGTCACGGCGCCTGCTGAGCAGGACACGCTCGGCCCCCACCGGCACGACGACGTCTGCGTCATCGTGCCGATGTACAACGAGGCGGTGGTCATCGGGGACGTGGTCCGCGAGCTGTCGAAGACCTTCTCCCGGGTGGTCTGCGTCGACGACGGCAGCAAGGACGACACGGCCCGTCTCGCCAGCCAGGCCGGCGCCACCGTCGTGCACCACCCCGTGAACCTCGGCCAGGGCGCGGCCCTGCAGACCGGCGTCGACTACGCGCTGCAGTCGGGCGCCCGGTACTTCCTGACCTTCGACGCCGACGGGCAGCACCGCATCGAGGACGCCGTCGCGATGATCGAGCGGCTGCGCGAGGGCGACCTCGACATCGTGCTCGGCTCCCGGTTCCTCGGCACCGAGCTGCAGGTCCCCCGGCTGCGCAAGGCCGTGCTGCGCGCCGCGGTGGTGTTCACCCGGGCCACCACCGGCCTGGCGCTCACCGACACGCACAACGGCCTGCGGGTGATGAACCGCTCCACCGCCGTGCTGTTCAAGATCCGGCTCTGCGGGATGGCGCACGCCTCCGAGATCCTCGACATCGTGGCCCGGCACAAGCTGGCCTACGAGGAGATGCCGATCTCGGTCGTCTACTCCGACTACTCACGCGGCAAGGGGCAGTCCAGCATCAACGCCATCAACGTCCTCGTCGACCTCGTTCTCGCGCGGCTGCGGGTCATCCGATGATCATCAAGCTCATCCTGATCGCCGGGCTGACCCTGGCCGGGCTGTTCGCCTACCGGGCCGGCCGCGGAGCCCGCTCGCTCGCCCTCCGCCGGATCGGCTTCCTCCTGGCGATGGCGCTGTGCATCGTGGCCGTCCTCGCCCCTTCGACGATCTCCGGGGTCGCGCGCCTCGTCGGCGTGGGACGCGGCACCGACCTGGTGCTCTACATCTTCGTGCTGGCGTCGCTGTTCATCTGGATCGGCCTGTACCGCCGGCTGCACGACATGGAGGAGCGGTTCGTCGACCTGGCGCGGCAGATCGCCCTGGGCAAGATCTCCCCGCCGGAGACGCCGTCGGTGGAGGTCCCGGCCAACGGCCACGGCCGCTCCTGACCGGCCGCTCCTGACCGGTCGCCCTGACCGCCGTCAGCCCTCTGCAGCGACCTTGCGCGACCGGGAGCCGACCTGGCGTGCCGCCACCCGGGTGGCCCACCGCACCGGGAGCTCCCAGGCGGGTGCCACCCTGCGCAGACCGGCGGGCAGGTAGCGCCGCTTGATCATCTCGGACTCGGCCAGGGAGGCGTTGCGGTTGGCCACCGTGATCGAGTCGGCGTGCCACCGGAAGGCGGCGACCTCCTGCTTGGTGCTCACGAACCGCCCGCTGCGCTTGAGCCGCAGGAACATGTCGAGGTCCATGGCGTAGCGCAGCGTCTCGTCGTACGGTCCGGCCGCGACCAGGTCCGGGACGCGGGTCATCGAGGCCGGCTGCGGCAGCAGGTTCGGGCCCCAGCCCATGATCCGCGCGGCCAGGTCGCCGGCCCGGCTGACCGCGACGGTGCGGCCGCGCTCGTCGATGTAGGGGCAGGCGCCGTAGGCCACCACGGCGCCGTCCGTGTCGCGGAGCAGCCCCGCGAGCGTCGCCAGCCCGCCGGGCAGCAGCAGGTCGTCGTCGCCCAGCCAGGCGTAGAGCTCCTCGTCGCCCCGCCGGGCGGCGATGCCGGTGTTCACGGCGCCGGACAGCCCGGTCCGGTTGTCGTCGACGACGGTGGCGCCGTGCCGGGCCGCGGTGGCCCGGGCCTCCACGGCCGCGGGAGGCACCACCACCACCAGGTGTACGTCGACCCCCTGCTGGGCGCGCACGCTGGCGAGGGACTCCTCGAGGGTCTCGAGCCGCTCGCCGAGCGTGGGCACGACCACCAGGACCGACGGCTGGCCGGTCACGGGTGGACGGGACGGGTCGTGGGACAGGACATGGCGGAGCTCCTCATGGGGTCTGGGCAGGGGTGGCGTGGTCGAGCGCGTCCAGGTCCGCCTGGACCATGATCCGCACCAGCTCCTCGAACGTGACGGACGGCCGCCACCCCAGGGAGCGCAGCCGGGTCGGGTCGCCGACCAGGGCCCGCGGGTCCGCGGGCCGGTAGAGCGAGGCGTCGATGGTGACGTGGCCCTCCCAGTCGGTGATGCCGACGACCGAGAACGCCTCGCGCACGAATTCGCGCACCGAGCGCGGCTCACCGGTCGCCACGACGTAGTCGTCCGGGCGGTCGGCGTCGAGGATCCGGATCATCCCGTCGACGTGGTCGGGCGCGTAGCCCCAGTCACGCAGCACGTCGATGTTGCCGAGCGTGAGCGGGTCACGGCTGCCGCGCGCGATCGACGCGACCGCGCGGGTGATCTTGCGGGCCACGAACGTCGCGGGCCGCCGGGGAGACTCGTGGTTGTAGAGGATGGCGGCGGTCGCGAACATCCCCCGCCGCCGGTAGACGCCGACCATCGTGTGGGCGAAGTCCTTGGCGGCGCCGTACGGCGTCACCGGGTTGCGGGGCGTGCTCTCGTCCTGCGGGGCGCCGACCGGGTCGCCGAAGATCTCGGCGCTGGAGGCCTGCAGGAACCGCACCTCGCGTCCGGTGCGCTCCCGCAGCCGCCAGGCGGCGTCCAGCAGGCGGACGGCACCCACGCCAATGACGTCGGCCGCCTCCACCGGCTCGTCCCACGAGCGGGCGACCGAGGTCGAGCCGGCGAGGTTGAAGATCCGGTGGGGGGCGACCTCGGCGACCACCGCACCCAGGCGGCAGGCGTCCTGGAGGTCGGCCACGTGCGCGGTCAGCCCGGGCAGCTGGGCCGAGGCGCGCGCGACGTCGGCGGGGTCCCGGACGATCCCGTGCACCTCGGCGCCGGCGGCGAGCAGCCGCTCCGCGAGGTACCAGCCGTCCTGGCCCGAGACTCCCGTCACCAGGGCACTTCCGGGCACGACGTCCGCCACCTCACCACCCCGTCATCCGTGCCGACCCGATGCCGGCAGACGGACCAGGCTAGCCCGTCGGGTCCCGGCGCTCCACGCGACTCCCGCTAGCATCACCGCGTTCACCGCGCCTCCCCGGGAGACGCGCCCGCGACGAGGGTGAGGTTCCATGCCAGACGACGACCGTGCCGCAGGCGGCCGGCCGCTGCGGGTCGCGCTGCCGATGCTGACGCTGGTGCGCGGCGGGATGGGCGGCAGCGAGACCTACGCCCGCGAGCTCACCCGCGGCCTGGCGGACCGGCCCGGCATCGCGGCGACCACCACCGTGGCCGCCGCGGCGGCCGGCTTCTCCCAGGGGGTTCCCGAGCGGGTCGCCCACCGCATCCGCGGCGGCGCGTCGGCGGTCCAGCGCGTGGCCACCCAGCTGCAGGCCGGTCTGCTCAGCCCGTCCCTGCGCCGCGGCCTGCGCAGCGCCGACGTGGTGCACTACCCGCTCTCCGTGCCGTCCCCGCCGCCGCCGAGGGGCGTGCCCTTCGTGCAGACGCTGCTCGACGTGCAGCACCACGACCTGCGCGACCTGTTCGGCCGCGGCGAGGTGGCCTACCGCGCGCTGACCTACGACCGTCCCGCCCGACGGGCGGCCGCGGTGATCACGATCAGCGAGTTCTCCAAGCAGCGGATCGTGCACCACCTCGGCGTGCCGGCCGAGCGGGTGCACGTCGCGCACCTGGGCGTGGACACCGAGCAGTTCGTCGCCCGCCGCGGGGACCGCGAGGACTTCGTGCTCTACCCGGCCCGCGGCTGGCCGCACAAGAACCACGCCCGGCTCCTGGAGGCGATGGAGATCGTCCGCCGGGAGGCGCCCGGACTGCGCCTGGTGCTCACCGGCGGCGGCCTGGACGGGCTGGGGCCGCTGCCGGAGTGGGTCGACAACCGCGGGCTGGTCAGCCGCGAGGAGCTCGTCGGGCTCTACCAGCGCGCCGCGTGCCTGGTGTTCCCGAGCCGCTACGAGGGGTTCGGCCTGCCGCCTCTCGAGGCGATGGCCGCGGGCTGCCCCGTGGCCGCCGCGGACGCCGGCTCCCTGCCGGAGATCTGCGGGGACGCCGCGGCGCTGTTCGACCCCGACGACGCCGCCGCGATGGCGGCCGCCGTGCTGACGGCCCGCGCGCTCGGCGACCGGGGAGTGGACCGCGGCCTCGAGCAGTGCCGGAAGTTCACCTGGGCCGCGTGCGTCGACGTGCACGAGCGCGTGTACGGCGCCGTGGCCGGCGTACGCCGCGGCTGACCGGACCCGCGGAGGGGCTCAGCGGCGGGCCAGCTCGCGCTGCTCGATGCGGGCCGGGCTCAGGAAGATGAACCGGCGGATCGCCCAGAAGCGGGCCAGGGTGCCCAGCGAGAGACCGACCACGTTCGCGGAGATGTTGTCCGCGAACGGGTCGGTGAGCCCGAGGACGTAGCGGGTGAACGACAGGCAGCCCAGCGGGATCACCATCGAGACGATGTTGATCACGAAGAACGCCAGCCGACCGCCGGCCACCCCCACCGCGGAGCGGTTGCGGAACGCCCAGGAGCGGCTGCCGCGGTAGCTGACCACCATGCCGACGGTGTTCGCGATCACGAACGCCCACAGGGGCTGCTCGTGCATCGCGCCGGGTCCACCGACGTAGCCGTGGACCAGCCCGTTGAAGATCACGAACGACACCACCGTGGCGACTCCGCCGACGGTGAGGAACTTGGCGCCCTCGGAGAGGAAGCGCTGCCAACGGAGACCCACGGAGACCCAATGTAGTCGCAGCGCCACTTATTCCACGGGAAGGCCACGCCCGCGGGCGATCAGCATCCGCTGCACCTCGGAGGTGCCCTCGCCGATCTCGAGCACCTTGGCGTCGCGGTAGAAACGGGTGACGGGGTACTCCTCCATGAAGCCGTAGCCGCCGAAGACCTGGGTGGCGATCCGGGTCGCGGTGACCGCCGACTCGGTCGCGTAGAGCTTGGCGATGGCCGCGGCCTGCTTGAACTCCTTCATCGGCCGGCCGGCGTCCTTCATGGCGGCCGCCTTGTAGGTCAGCATCCGGGACGCCTCGAGCATCACCTCGAGGTCGGCGACCTGGAACGCGACGCCCTGCTTGGCGCCGATCGGGACGCCGAAGGTGGTGCGCTCCCCGGCGTACGCCACGGACATGTCCAGGCAGGCCTGGATGCAGCCGACCGCGAGCGCGGCGATCGCGACCCGGCCGTCGTCGAGGGTGGCGAGGAACTGCGCGAAGCCACGGCCCCGCTCGCCGAGCAGGTTGGCCTCGGGGACGCGGGCGTCGGTGAAGGTCAGCGGGTGGGTGTCGGAGGCGTGCCAGCCGAGCTTGTCGTAGGCCGGCTCGGCGGTGAAGCCGGGCGTGCCGGACGGCAGGATGATCGTGCTGACCTCGGCCCGGTCCGGCTTCCCGTCCACCCCGGGGCGGGTGCCGGTGCGGGCGGTCACCGTGACGACGGAGGTGATCTCCGAGCCGGAGTTGGTGATGAACTGCTTGGCGCCGTTGACCACCCACTCCCCGTCGACCAGCTCGGCCTTGGTCCGCGTGGCGCCGGCGTCGGAACCCGCACCGGGCTCGGTGAGCCCGAAGCCCGCGAGCGTGCGGCCGGCCACCAGGTCGGGCAGCCACTGCTGCTTCTGCTCGTCCGTGCCGAAGGTCAGGATCGGGTTGATGCCCAGGCCGACGGCCGCCTCGAGGGTGATGCCCATCGACTGGTCGACCCGGCCGATCTCCTCGATCGCGACGCACAGCGAGGTGAAGTCGCCGTCCTCCCCCATCCCGCCGAACTCCTCGGGCGCGGTCAGGCCCATCAGCCCGAGGTCGCCCATCTTGTGCACGACGTCGGTCGGGAAGTGGTGGTCCTTGTCCCACTGCGCGGCGTGCGGCGCGATCTCGGCGAGGGCGAACTCGCGGACGCTCTTGCGGAAGGTCTCGTGGTCGGGGGACAGCTCGAACGGCGACACGGGGGGCTCCTCTGGCTTTACGCTTACGTGAACGTAAGCAAGACTAGGACGCTTCCGTAGCGGAAGGGCAACACCTGATGGACGACGGAACCGACGACGGGCCGACCTGGTCGATCGCCTCGCTGGCCGAGGAGTTCGGCGTCACCCTGCGCACCATCCGGCACTACGAGGACGTCGGGCTGATCACCCCGGGGCGCCGGGGCACCACCCGGGTGTTCCACGCCCGCGACCGGATCCGGCTGCGGCTGATCCTGCGCGGCAAGCGGCTGGGGTTCTCGCTGCCGGAGATCCGCACGATCGTGAACATGTACGACGAGCAGCCCGGTGAGGCCGGCCAGCTGCAGTACCTCCTGGACCAGATCGAGGTACGACGGGCGGAGCTGGACCAGCTGCGCCGCGACATCGACGAGACGATGGAGGAGCTGGCGCACGTCGAGGACCGCTGCCGCGAGGACCTCGCCGGCCTCGCCCGGGGGTGAGCCGGGCCCCGCTCCCCGCCCACCCGGGCCTCCCGTCACGGCGAGCCGGGCCTCCCGTCGGCCGTGGTTGGATCGGCCCATGCGCTACGCCATCACCGGTGCGACCGGTTTCGTCGGGGGCGCTCTCGCCCGCCAGCTCCGCGCTGCCGGTCACGAGGTGCGCGCGCTGGTCCGCGACCCGTCCGCGGCCGGCGCGCTGGCCGACCTCGGGATCGAGCTGGTGCCCGGCGACCTCGCCGACAGCGCCGCGCTCGACCGGCTGTGCGCGGGCGTGGACGGGCTGTTCCACGTCGCGGGCTGGTACCGGCTCGGCCAGCGCGACCCGTCGGTCGGCGACCTGGTGAACGTCGCGGGCACCCGCTCGGTGCTGGCCGCCGCGCAGCGCGCCGGGGTGCCCAAGGTCGTCTGCACGAGCACGCTGGCGGTGAACTCCGACACCCACGGCGAGGTCCGCGACGAGACCTACCGGCACACCGGTGGCTACACCAGCCACTACGACCGCACCAAGGCGGAGGCGCACCGGGTCGCCGAGCTGTTCGCGGCCGACGGGCTGCCGGTCGTGATCGTCTCGCCGGGGGTCGTCTACGGCCCCGGTGACACCGCCCAGACCGGCGCCCTGCTCGCACAGGTCGTGGCCGGCAGGCGGCCGCAGGTGCCGGCCGGCGGCGAGGGCTGCTGGGCGTACGTCGACGACGTCGCGGCCGGTCACGTGCTGGCCATGGAGCGTGGCGTGCCGGGCCAGACGTACATGCTCGCCGGCCCCCGGACCACGCTGGCCGACGTGCTGCGCCGGACCGCGACGATCGCGGGCACCAAGGGCCCGCGGGTGCTGCCGGACCGCGTGGTGCGGGCGACGGCGTCGCTCACCGGGGCGCTGGGCCGCGTCGTACCCGTGCCGCCGGACTTCGCGGCGGAGACGATGCGCGCCTCGCTGGCGACGTACCTCGGCTCGCCGGCGAAGGCCGAGCGCGAGCTCGGCTGGCGGGCCAGGTCGCTCGACGCGGGGCTGCGGCTCACCGCCGGAGCGCTGCGCGGCTGACCGGCCGGTCCGGCCGGAGGGGGTGCGGGCCCGCGAGCGGAACGTCCTAGACTCCGCGAGAAGGTCGAGCAGCCCAGCAGCATGCCCAGCAGCGAGGAGAGTCACGTGGTCGAGGTCAACCCGCTCCAGAAGGTGCTCGTCGCCAACCGGGGCGAGATCGCCGTCCGGGTGATCCGGGCCTGCAAGGACGCCGGCATCGGCTCCGTCGCGGTGTACGCCGACCCCGACCGTGACGCGCTGTTCGTGCGGCTGGCCGACGAGGCGCACAGCCTCGGCGGCGCGACGCCCGCCGAGTCCTACCTCGACATCGCCAAGATCGTGAAGGTCGCGCGCGACACCGGCGCCGACTCCGTGCACCCCGGCTACGGCTTCCTCGCCGAGAACCGGGACTTCGCGCAGGCCGTGATCGACGCCGGCCTGGTGTGGATCGGTCCCCCGCCGGTCGCCATCGAGAACCTCGGCGACAAGGTCAAGGCCCGGCACATCGCGGAGAAGGTCGGCGCCCCGCTGGTCGCCGGCACCAAGGACCCCGTGGAGAACGCCGAGGAGGTCGTCGCCTTCGCCGAGGAGAACGGCCTGCCGATCGCGATCAAGGCGGCGTTCGGCGGCGGCGGCCGCGGGCTCAAGGTGGCCCGCACGATCGACGAGGTCGCCGAGATGTTCGAGTCGGCAGTCCGCGAGGCGGTCAGCGCGTTCGGCCGCGGCGAGTGCTTCGTGGAGAAGTACCTCGACAAGCCGCGCCACGTCGAGACCCAGTGCCTGGCCGACCAGCACGGCAACGTCGTGGTGGTCTCCACCCGCGACTGCTCGCTGCAGCGTCGGCACCAGAAGCTCGTCGAGGAGGCTCCCGCGCCGTTCCTGACCGACGAGCAGATGAAGACGCTCTACGACTCCTCCAAGGCGATCCTGCGCGAGGCCTCCTACGTCGGCGCCGGCACGTGCGAGTTCCTGGTCGGCCAGGACGGCACGATCTCGTTCCTCGAGGTGAACACCCGCCTGCAGGTCGAGCACCCGGTCTCCGAGGAGGTCACCGGGCTCGACCTGGTCCGCGAGATGTTCCGGATCGCCGCCGGCGAGGAGCTCGGGTACGACGACCCGGAGGTCGTCGGCCACTCCATCGAGTTCCGGATCAACGCCGAGGACCCGGGCGCCAACTTCATGCCGGCACCCGGCACGCTGACCCGCTGGCACGCGCCTGCCGGCCCGGGCGTGCGGCTCGACGGCGGCTACGACCAGGGCGAGACCGTCCCCGGCGCGTTCGACTCGCTGGTCGCCAAGCTGGTCGTCACCGGCCGCGACCGCACCCAGGCCCTGGAGCGCTCCCGCCGCGCGCTGTCCGAGTTCGTCGTCGAGGGCATGCCGACGGTGATCCCGTTCCACCGGACCGTGGTCGACGACCCGGCCTACATCGGCGACGGCCGCACCTTCGGCGTCTACACCAGCTGGATCGAGACCGAGTTCGACAACCAGATCCCGCCGTACGCCGGCGGCGCCGACGACCCCGAGGCGCAGGGCGAGCGGCAGTCCGTCACCGTCGAGGTCGGCGGCCGCCGGCTCGAGGTCGTGCTCCCCGCCGGGTTCGCCGCCGGGGCCGCGGCCGGTCCGGCCAAGAAGCCCAAGCGCGAGAAGAAGAAGGCCGGCGCGGCCGCCGGCGGGGACAGCGTCGCCTCGCCGATGCAGGGCACGATCGTCAAGGTCGCCGTCGAGGAGGGCCAGGAGGTCGCCGAGGGCGACGTGATCGTGGTCCTCGAGGCGATGAAGATGGAGCAGCCCCTCAAGGCCCACAAGGCGGGCACCGTCACCGGCCTGTCCGCGTCCGTCGGCGACAGCGTCACCAGCGGTGCCGTCGTCTGCGAGCTCAAGGACTAGACCCGCAGGGTCCGGTCGTCCGGACGGACCGGACCGACCGGGCCATGCCCGGCCCCGGGCCAGAGGCCACCAAAGCCGGGCATCCCCTCCCGGCGACCGTCGCCCGGGCCGCGCCGGGCCGCGGGAGCGGCGGTCCCGCGACGCCCCGGGCCAGCCCTCGCGGGCCACAGACGCCCCCTCGGGGTAGTCCCTACGTTCGGGACCAGGCCCGTCCCCGCCGGACGAGCGACCCCGGAGGGACACCATGAACCACTTCATCCGCAGCAACGGAAAGCTCCTCGTCGTGGCCGTCGTCTGCCTGACGGCCGGGATGGCCACCCCGGCGCTGGCCGGCGGCGTCGTGCCGTTCGCCAGGAACGCCGACAAGGTCGACGGCAAGCACGCGGTCCGTGCGGGGGGCCTCGGTCAGCGAGCGCGCCGGCAAGCTGGTCGCCACCAGCGGCACGACCGGCCGGCTGCCCGGCAACATCATCGGGAAGGTCCCGGACTCCGAGACCCTCGACGGCCTCGACTCCTCGGCCTTCCTGCGCGGCGTCTCGGTGAAGATGCGCAAGGGCGCGGACTTCAGCGTCGCCCGCAACAACTTCGCCACCGGCACGGTGGACTGCCTGCCCGGCGAGCAGGCGACCGGCGGCGGCGCCTACCCGACCAACAACGTGTTCTTCCCGCAGATCGCGGCGAGCTTCCCGGTCCCGAACGCCGCCTCCTTCGGCAGCTCGAACACCGACACCGTGGCGACCGGCTGGCGGGTGTGGGTGGCGAACACCGACCAGGGCGGGTCCACGGCGCCGACGGTCACCATGACGCCGTACGTGCTGTGCCTCCGGTAGCCCGACCCACGGGCGGCCGCGGGGTGCACATCGGGTGAACACCGCCGCCGGGGCGCCCGTCCGGCGTGCCCCGGGCCCGGCCGGCGGTGACGATGGCCGGATGGACCGACCCGTCACCTTCCTGATGCACGACGCGACCGGGCACGGCGGCGTCGCCCGGTCGGTGCTCAACCTGGCCGGGCACCTCGCCGGGCACCGGGACGTGCGCGTGGTCAGCCTGTTCCGGCGCCACGACGAGCCGGCCTACGCCCTCGACCCGCGGGTCCGGCTCGAGGTGCTGCTCGACGTACGACGCGGGCCGGGGCCGGTGGACCGGTTCCGGCAGCGCCGGCCCACGGGGCTGCGGCCGACGCCGTCGGAGCAGCACCTGACCGGGCTGACCGACCACCTGCTGCGCAAGCGCCTGGGGGCGCTCGAGCCCGGGACCGTGGTCTCGACCCGGCCCTCGCTGCACCTCGCCGCGACCCGCTGGGCCGCCCCGGGCGTCCGGGTCGTCGGCCAGGACCACAAGAACTTCCCGACCCGGTTCGCCAACCGGCGCCAGGCCGCGCTGCTCCGCGCGGCGGTGCCCCGGCTCGACGCCTACGTCGTGCTCACCCACGCCGACGCCGCGGACTACCGGCGGGAGCTGCCCGACGCGCCCGCGGTCCGGGTGATCCGCAACGCGCTGCCGTGGACCCCGGCGCGGACCCCGGCGGCGCTCGACACCAAGGTCGTCGTGGCGGCCGGCCGGCTGGCCCGGGAGAAGGGCTTCGGCCGGATGGTGGACGCCTTCGCGCCGGTGGCCCGCGCGCACCCGGACTGGCAGCTGCACATCCACGGCGAGGGCACCGAGCGCGGGCCGCTGCTGCAGAAGGTGGCGCGGCTCGGGCTCGACGAGCAGGTCCGGCTCCCGGGCTACGCCGACGACTTCCGCTCGGTGCTGGCCGGCGCCGCGGCGTACGCCCTCACCTCGCGCGCCGAGGGCTTCCCGATGGTGCTGATCGAGGCCATGAGCGCCGGGGTGCCGCTGGTCGCGATGGACTGCCCGCGCGGGCCGGGCGAGATCGTCACCGACGGCGCGAACGGCTTCCTCGTCGACGACGGCGACGTGGCCGGCTTCAGCGAGGCGCTGCGCACGCTGGTCGAGGACGACGAGCTGCGCCGGTTGTGCGGCCGGCAGGCGCACGAGGACTCCCGGGCGTACGTCGCCGACGTGGTCGTCGCGGACTGGCTGGACCTGTTCGCGCGACTCGACTCCTGACCCACACGCCGCCGCCACCCGCCGGTCACGCCGCGTTCACCGCGGGGGGTCAGCGTCGGGGCATGAGCCAGCGCGTGTACCTCCACGTCGGGGTCCCGAAGTCCGGCACCACGTTCGTGCAGGCCTCCCTCGCCGCGAACCGCAAGGGTCTGCGGGCCGCGGGGGGTGCTCTACCCCGGCGGCGAGGAGCGGATGTTCCTGGCCGCGGTGGACGTGCGCGGCTCGCACAAGGCGTGGGGCCGCAAGCGGTCCGAGGTCGCGGGCGCCTGGGACCACGTGTGCCGCAAGGCGCGCGGGCACGACGGCGTCACGGTGATCAGCCACGAGCTCCTGGGGGGGGCGCGTCCAGCCGGCAGGTCACCGAGGCGCTGACCATGCTGAAGGGCGTCGAGGTGCACCTGGTGGTCACCGCCCGCGACCCGGCCCGGCAGGCCACCGCGGAGTGGCAGGAGGGCATCAAGCACGGTCGGCGGCTGACGTTCGAGCAGTTCCGCACCCGGGTGCTGAGCAGCTCCTCGGAGACCGACTACGCCCGCCGCTACCGCGCCTCGCAGGACCTGCCCGACGTGCTCTCCCGGTGGGGAGCCACGCTGCCGGCGTCCCGCGTGCACGTGGTGTGCTGCCCGCCGCCGGACGCGGACCCGGGGCTGCTGTGGCAGCGGTTCGCCGGGGTCGTCGGCTTCGACCCCGCGGGGTTCCCGCCCGTCGGCCCGGAGAGCGCCAACCCGTCGCTGGGCACCACCGAGATCGACCTGCTGCGCCGGGTCAACGTCGCCCTCAACAAGCGGCTGGTGCAGCCGGGCTACGGGCAGGTGGTCAAGCAGCTCTACGCCCAGGAGCTGTTGGAGACGGGCCGCTCGCCGCGTCCGGTCGTGCCCCTCGCGATGCACGACGACCTGCGGGTCGTCGGCGAGCGGTGGGCCAAGGAGATCGACACGGCTGGGTACGACGTGCACGGCGACCTGGCCTCGTTGGTCCCCGTCGCCCCCGCGGAGCCCGCTCCGCACCCCGACGACGTACCGCCTCGCGACCAGGTCGACTCGGCGGTCGCGGCGACCGCGGAGCTGCTGCTCGAGGTGCAACGCGGCCGGACCGAGGTGGCGCGGCTCGAGGCGGACAACGCCCGGCTCCGCAAGAAGCGCAAGCTGCTCAAGCGGCGGCTGGGCGAGACCGCGGCCGACCCGGCGTGAGACACGACGTCCGCCGGTGACACGGGCCCACTAGCCTGCAGGGCATGTTCTCCAAGGTCCTGGTCGCCAACCGCGGCGAGATCGCCGTCCGAGCCTTCCGCGCCGCCTACGAGCTCGGGGCGCAGACCGTCGCGGTCTTCCCCCCACGAGGACCGGGGGTCCGAGCACCGGTTGAAGGCGGACGAGGCCTACGAGATCGGCGAGCGGGGCCACCCGGTGCGCGCCTACCTCGACCCGGAGGTCATCGTCGCGGCCGCCGTGAACGCCGGCGCCGACGCGGTCTACCCCGGCTACGGCTTCCTGTCCGAGAACCCCCAGCTCGCCGAGGCCTGCGCGAACGCCGGGATCACCTTCATCGGCCCGACCGCCGAGGTGCTCACCCTCACCGGCAACAAGGCCCGGGCGATCGCCGCCGCCAAGGCCGCCGGCGTGCCCACCCTCGCGTCGGTCGCCCCGGGCACCGACGCCGACGCGCTCATCGAGTCGGCGCAGGGCATGCCCTACCCGCTGTTCGTCAAGGCGGTCGCCGGCGGTGGCGGCCGCGGCATGCGCCGCGTGGACGAGGCCGGCGACCTGCGCGAGGCGATCGAGACCTGCATGCGCGAGGCCGAGGGCGCGTTCGGCGACCCGACCGTGTTCATCGAGCAGGCCGTCGTCGAGCCGCGGCACATCGAGGTGCAGATCCTCGCCGACGGCGCGGGCAACGTCATCCACCTCTTCGAGCGGGACTGCTCGGTGCAGCGCCGCCACCAGAAGGTCGTGGAGATCGCCCCGGCGCCGAACCTCGACCCGGCGATCCGCGAGAGCATGTGCGCGGACGCCGTCCGCTTCGCGACCGAGATCGGCTACCGCAACGCCGGCACCGTGGAGTTCCTGCTCGACCCGGCCGGCAACTACGTGTTCATCGAGATGAACCCGCGGATCCAGGTCGAGCACACGGTCACCGAGGAGGTCACCGACGTCGACCTCGTGCAGGCCCAGATGCGGATCGCGTCCGGCGAGACGCTAGCGGACCTGGGGCTGTCCCAGGACACGATCACCCTGCGCGGCGCCGCGCTGCAGTGCCGGATCACCACCGAGGACCCGGCCAACGGCTTCCGTCCCGACACCGGCCGGATCACCACCTACCGCTCCCCCGGCGGCGCCGGCGTGCGGCTCGACGGCGGCACCACCTACACCGGAGCCGAGGTGAGCGCGCACTTCGACTCGATGCTCGCCAAGCTCACCTGCCGCGGCCGGGACTTCCCCGCCGCCGTGGACCGGGCCCGCCGGGCCGTTGCGGAGTTCCGGATCCGGGGCGTGTCGACGAACATCCCGTTCCTGCAGGCGGTGCTCGACGACCCGGACTTCCGCTCCGGGCACATCACCACCGCGTTCATCGAGGACCACCCGCAGCTGCTGACCGCCCGCTCCTCGGCCGACCGCGGCACCCGGCTGCTGACCTACCTCGCGGACGTGACCGTCAACAAGCCGTACGGCGAGGCGCCGGTCGCCGTCGACCCGGTCAGCAAGCTGCCGCGCGTCGACCTGGCCGTGCCGGCCCCGGACGGCACCCGCCAGGCGCTGCTCGCGCTCGGCCCCGAGGGGTTCGCGCGGGCCCTGCGGGAGCAGAAGGCCGTCGCCGTCACGGACACCACGTTCCGCGACGCGCACCAGTCGCTGCTCGCGACCCGGGTCCGCACCCGCGACCTGACCGCCGTCGCCGGGCACGTCGCCCGTACGACGCCGCAGCTGTGGAGCCTGGAGGCGTGGGGCGGGGCGACGTACGACGTGGCGCTGCGGTTCCTGTCCGAGGACCCGTGGGAGCGGCTCGCCGTGCTGCGCCAGGCGGTGCCGAACATCTGCCTGCAGATGCTGCTGCGCGGGCGCAACACGGTCGGCTACACGCCGTACCCGACGGAGGTCACCGAGGCGTTCGTCCAGGAGGCCGCGCTCACCGGCATCGACGTGTTCCGGATCTTCGACGCGCTCAACGACGTCGAGCAGATGCGCCCGGCGATCGAGGCGGTGCGGGCCACCGGCACGACCGTCGCGGAGGTCGCGCTCTGCTACACCGGCGACCTGTCCAGCCCGGACGAGAAGCTCTACACGCTCGACTACTACCTGCGGCTGGCCGAGCGGATCGTCGCCGCCGGCGCGCACGTGATCGCGATCAAGGACATGGCGGGGCTGCTGCGCGCGCCGGCCGCGCGGACCCTGGTGCGGGCGCTGCGCGAGCGCTTCGACCTGCCCGTGCACCTGCACACCCACGACACCCCCGGCGGGCAGCTCGCGACCCTGGTCGCGGCGATCGAGTCCGGCGTGGACGCGGTGGACGCGGCGACCGCGTCGATGTCGGGCACCACCTCGCAGCCGGCGCTCTCGGCGCTGGTCGCGACGACCGACCACACCGCGCGGGCCACCGGCCTGGACCTCGGCGCCGTGTGCGACCTCGAGCCCTACTGGGAGGCGACCCGCCGGGTCTACGCGCCGTTCGAGTCGGGGCTGCCCTCGCCGACCGGCCGGGTCTACACCCACGAGATCCCCGGCGGGCAGCTGTCCAACCTGCGCCAGCAGGCGATCTCCCTGGGGCTCGGCGAGAAGTTCGAGCAGATCGAGGACATGTACGCCGCCGCGAACCGGATCCTCGGCAACATCGTCAAGGTCACGCCGTCCTCCAAGGTCGTCGGCGACCTCGCGCTGCACCTCGTCGCGGTGGGCGCGGACCCCGACGAGTTCGAGGCCGAGCCCGGCCGGTTCGACGTACCCGACTCCGTCATCGGCTTCCTGTCCGGCGACCTCGGCGACCCGCCCGGCGGCTGGCCCGAGCCGTTCCGGACCAAGGCGCTGGCCGGCCGCACCGTGAAGCCGGCGGTGGCCGAGCTCGACGCCGAGCAGCGAGACGGCCTCCGCCCCGGGGACAGCAGCCGCCGGCGCGGCACGCTCAACCGGCTGCTGTTCCCCGGTCCGAGCAAGGAGTTCGCCGAGTCCCGGCAGAAGTACGGCGACGTCTCGGTGCTGCCCACCGCACACTACCTCTACGGCCTCACCACCGGCGAGGAGCACCAGGTCGAGCTCTCCGAGGGCAAGCGGCTGATCTTCGGCCTGCAGGCCGTCAGCGAGCCCGACGAGCGCGGCATCCGGACGGTGATGTGCACGATCAACGGGCAGCTGCGCCCGGTCAACGTGCGCGACCGCTCGGTCTCCGCCGACGCCCCCACGGTCGAGAAGGCCGACGCCTCGAAGCCCGGCCACGTCGCCGCCCCGTTCGACGGGGTGGTGACGATCGTGGTGGCCGACGGTGACACCGTCGAGGCCGGCGCCACGGTGGCGACGATCGAGGCGATGAAGATGGAGGCCTCGATCACCGCGCCGCTCGGCGGCACCGTCGAGCGGCTGTCGTTCACCGGCACCCAGCAGGTGGAGGGCGGCGACCTGGTGCTGGTCCTGTCTCCCTGAGGGTCCCCAGCCGGCTGCCGACCCGGGCCTTGGTCCTGTCGCGGCGACCGGAGGCCCGGGTCGAGGCGACCGGAGGCCCGGGTCGAGGCGACCGGAGGGCCGGGTCGACCGGGGGTCAGGAGACGGTGAACCAGGAGGAGCGCAGGCCGAAGCGGGCCCGGAACTCGTCGCCGGAGACGGTGACGTCGGACTTGCTGCCGTCCAGGACCAGCGTCCAGACGCGGCCCCTCCACTCGCCGTTCCCGTCGCGCCGGGTGACCCGGATCCGGTTCAGCGTGCCGACCCTGGGGTACGCCCGCTCGACGGACCGCGCGCTGAGCGACAGCGTCCAGGCGTGCACCGGGTTGCCGTCGTAGTCGTCGTACGGGTCGGCGTTCGCGGCGAGGTAGGGCACGCTCCCCGCGGAGGTCCAGCCGCCGCTGCTCGAGGAGAACTGCGTGAACGCCGGCTTGCCGTCGTAGGTGAGGATCTGGCGCGCGGTGGCGGTGACGGCCGCGTTGCTGCGCGGGTCCTCGGCTCCCTGGCCGCCGTACACCTGGCAGTAGGAGGTGTCGCAGATCTGGTAGTAGCGCGTGGGGTACTGGCTGCGCGACCAGGTCGCGTAGGTGCGCGCGGCGACCGACTGCGCCTTGACCGCCTCGGGCTGCCAGGACGCGGGCATCTCGGTCGGGATCACGCCGCGCACGTAGTCGTCCATCGTCAGCACGTTCACGGTGTCGCGGGCCTTGCCGCCGGGGACGGGGGTCGCGGAGCGCAGCGAGCCGCGGTAGCTCCGCTGGCCGGACGGGGTCACGAGCGTGAGCGGGGTGGGCGCGCCGAACTGCGCGTTCCCGACCAGCGTCGGGCGACCGCCGGGCTTCCAGCGGTGCCACGTGTCGGTGAAGTAGTCCACGACGCTCTTGTTGCCCGCGCCGACGGCGATCCGCCAGCGGGTCGCGGCGGCGGGCGTCGTCAGCTGGTACGTCGCCTTGTTGCCGATGTCGTGCAGCCGCAGGCCGGGGACGGCGAGCACGACCACGTCGGAGGTGGTGTCCGCGCTGATCAGCACCCGCACCTTGCCCTCGACCTCGGACCAGGAGGTGCCCGGGTAGTAGAAGTCGATGATCTGCCGGTAGCCGAGGCCCTGCTTGGCAGCCCCCTGGGCGCCGTACTGGGACATCCCGTGGCCGTGCCCGAACCCGTGCCCGCGCAGCACGACGGTCCGCCCGGCCGGGACCGTGAAGGACTGGTCGACGTCGACCCCGGCGGACGACACGGCGGTCAGCGGGACGCTCGCCAGGGGGGTGACGACGAGGCCGGCGAGGGCCAGCGCGGCTGCGCGTCGACGATGGGGAGGACGACTGCTCATCCGGGGGTCCTCCTGCGGGCGCGAGCCAGGAAATTGGTCGGGAAGGGGCTGGTGTGACAGCAGGGTATGCCGGGAAAGGAGTGCCCCAACAGCGAATCGGCGCATCCGGCGGCGGCCTTGAGGAACTACATCGCTGTAGTTCGAAACCCTTGTGGCACAAGGGATTCCGCGCCGCCAGGTAGCCTCGCCGCTATGACCCTCCTGGTGATCCTGGTCCTTGTCGGCGCCGCGGTGCTCGTGGCACGCGCGGTGTCCCGCCGCACCGAGCAGCGGGCCCTCGAGGAGCGCCGGGTCGCCGACCTCGACGCCGTGCGCAAGGTGGCCGACGAGGACGTCACCCGGTTCGGCGAGGAGCTGCAGCGACTCGACACCGACATGCTCACCACCGAGCTCGACGAGCCGACCCGGCAGGACTACCAGCGGGCGCTGGACTCCTACGAGTCCGCCAAGGAGTCGCTCGGCCGGGTCGCCGTCAGCGAGGACGTCCGGCACGTCACCGAGGCGCTCGAGGACGGCCGGTACGCCGTCGCCTGCGTGCACGCGCGCACGTCCGGGCGGCCGCTGCCGGTGCGCCGGCCGCCGTGCTTCTTCAACCCCGCGCACGGACCGTCGACGACCGACGTCGAGTGGGCGCCGGCCGGCGGTCAGCAGCGGCAGATCCCGGTCTGCGCGGCCGACGCCGACCGGCTCGCACAGGGCGCCGAGCCGGACATCCGCACGGTGCAGCAGGGCGTCGGCCGGGTGCCGTACTGGCAGGGCGGCCCGGCCTACTCGCCGTGGGCGTCGGGCTACTTCGGCGGCTACGCGGCCTCGGGCCTGCTGCCGTCGTTCCTGCTGCTGACGATGCTCTCGCCGACCTGGGACGGCGTCGGCGGTGACGGGTTCGACACCGGCGGGGACGGCGGCGGTGACTCAGGAGATGGCGGCGACGGCGGCGACGGCGGCGCGGGTGACGCGGGTGACGGCGGCGGGTACGACGGCGGTGGGGACTCCGGCGGGGACGGTGGCGGCTGGGGCTTCGGCGACGGCGGCGGGTTCGACGGCGGCGGCTTCGACTTCTGACCGGGACCGGGACCGGCAGCAGGCGGGCCCGGGGTCAGGTCTTGAAGACGTGCAGCCGCCGGGCGGCCTCGGCGACGGAGCCGCTCATCGAGGGGTACACCGTGAACGCGTGCGCGAGCTGGTCGGCGGTGAGGTTCTGCGCGACGGCGATGGCGACCGGATGGATCAGCTCGGAGGCGCGCGGGCCGACGACCACCCCGCCGACGATGGTGCCGGTGCCGGGGCGGGCGAACAGCTTCACGAAACCGTCGCGGACCCCCTGCATCTTCGCGCGCGGGTTGCCCGACAGCGGCAGCGTGATGCACTCCGCGTCGATCTCGCCGGCGTCCACGGCGTTCTGCGACCAGCCGACGGTGGCGATCTCCGGGGCGGTGAACACGTTGGACGACACCGTCTTGAGGTCGATCGGCGCGACCGCGTCGCCGAGGAAGTGCCACATCGCGATCCGGCCCTGCATGGCGGCGACCGAGGCGAGCATCAGCACGCCGGTGCAGTCACCCGCGGCGTACACCCCGCGGGCTGCCGTCCTCGACACCCGGTCGACCGACACGAAGCCGCCCTCGTCGAGGGTCACCCCGGCCTCGGCCAGGCCCATGTCGGCGGTGTTCGGCACCGAGCCGAGCGCCAGCAGGCAGTGCGACCCCTCGACCGTGCGACCGTCCGTGAGCGTCACGGTCACGGCGTCCCCGGAGCGGGTCACCGACTGCATCCGTGACTTCGACAGCACGGTCATGCCGCGGCGGGTGAAGACGTCCTCGAGCACCTCGGCGGCGTCGGCGTCCTCCCCGGGCAGCACCCGGTCGCGGCTGGAGACGAGGGTGACCGGGACGCCGAGCGCGTTGTAGGCGCTGGCGAACTCGGCGCCGGTGACGCCCGAGCCGACGACGATCAGGTGCTCGGGGACCTCGTCGAGCTCGTAGACCTGCTCCCAGGTGAGGATCCGCTCGCCGTCGGGCTGGGCGGACCCCAGGGTGCGCGGGGAGGCGCCGGTGGCCAGCAGGATCGCGTCGGCCTCGAGCGTCTCCTCCGGGCCGCCGTCGACCGGGGTGGCGACCACCATCGGCGCCGCCTGCCCGGAGCCGGTCGACGGGTCGAGCCGTCCACGGGCCTTGAGGACCCGCACGCCCTCGCGGGTGAGCCGGCGCTCGATGTCGGCGGACTGCGCCTGCGCCAGGCGCATCACCCGGGCGTTGACGGTGCCGAGCTCGGCGACCAGGGAGCCCTCGAAGCGGATGCCGAGCTCCTTGGCCTCCTCCATGTCGGCCATCAGCTCGGCGGTCGCGATCAGCGTCTTGCTGGGCACGCAGTCGGTGAGCACGGCGGAGCCGCCGAGGCCGTCGGTGTAGACGACGGTGACGTCGGCCCCCAGCTGGGCAGCCACCAGCGCCGCTTCGTACCCGCCGGGACCGCCACCGACCACCACTACACGATTCACGGGGCCCATCCTCGCAAGCCCGAGACACATGTGGGTATCTGCCCCTGGATCGGTAGTCTGCCGCCGTGCCCCTCTACGCCGCCTTCGGGTCGAACATGGACCCCCGTCGCATGGGCGAGCGCTGCCCGCACTCCCCGCTGCAGGGGACCGGCTGGCTGGTCGGCTGGCGGCTGACGTTCGGCGGCGAGGAGCACGGCTGGGACGGCGCCCTGGCCACCATCGTCGAGGACCCGCTCGAACAGGTCTTCGTGGCGATCTACGACATCACCGGCGACGACGAGGAGCACCTGGACGCGCTGGAGAGCGCGGACACCGGGCTCTACCGCAAGACCCGCGTCCGGGTCTCGACGATGACCGGCGAGCAGCTGGTGTGGACCTACGTCCTGGACGCCTACGAGGGCGGCCTGCCCTCCGCGAGCTACCTCGGCATCCTCGCCGAGGCCGCCCAGTCCGCCGACGCCCCCGAGGACTACGTCGCCGCGCTGCGCGCCCGTCCCTGCCGCTCGATCGGCAGCTGAGCCGCGCGAGCCCCCCAGGCGGGCGCCGGATAGGGTGCGCGGCATGACGAGTCCTGCCGACCTCGCCGCCGAAGCGGCTGCCGTGCTCCGTGAGAAGACCGGCGTCGAGACCCACGACGTGGCCCTGGTGATGGGCTCCGGGTGGCTGCCCGCCGTGGACGCCCTGGGCGAGGCCACCGCCGAGCTGAGCACCACCGACCTGCCCGGGTTCGCGCCGCCCGCCGTGCAGGGGCACGCCGGCAAGATCCGGTCGGTGCGCTCGGGGGACCGCAACCTGCTGGTGTTCCTGGGCCGCACCCACTACTACGAGGGCCTCGGGGTCCGCTCGGTGGTGCACGGGGTGCGCACCGCCGCGGCCGCCGGCTGCCGGGTCGCGGTGCTCACCAACGGCTGCGGCGGCCTCAAGGAGACCTGGACGCCCGGCACCCCGGTGCTGATCAGCGACCACATCAACCTCACCGCGGCCTCCCCGATCGAGGGCGCGAACTTCGTCGACCTGACCGACCTGTACTCCCCCCGGCTGCGGGCGCTCTGCCACGAGGTCGAGCCCGGCCTCGACGAGGGCGTCTACTGCCAGTTCACCGGGCCGCACTACGAGACCCCGGCCGAGATCCGGATGGTGCGCGCGATCGGCGGCGACCTGGTCGGCATGTCCACGGTGCTCGAGGCGATCGCCGCCCGCGAGGCCGGCCTGGAGGTGCTCGGCATCTCGCTGGTCACCAACCTGGCCGCCGGGATCACCGGCGAGCCGCTGAACCACGCCGAGGTGCTCGAGGCCGGCAACGCCGCGGCCTCGCGGATGGGCCAGCTGCTCGGTGCGATCCTCCCGAGGGTCTGACGCGTGCGCGTGCTCGTCACCGGCGCCGCCGGCAGCATCGGCGCGGTGCTCTGCGCGGGGCTCGTGGACCGTGGGCACACCGTGGTGGGCCTGGACCTGATCCCGGAGCCGGGCGGCTTCCCCGGCGAGTGGGCGACCGCCGACTGCGCGGACCCGGACGCCGTCGAGGCGGTCTTCGTGGCGGCGGCGCGGACCGGCGCCCTGGAGGCGGTCGTGCACCTCGCCGGCATGCCCACCGAGGCCTCCCTGCCCGAGGAGCTCACCTCGCACGTGGTGACCACCGGCGCCCTGCTCGACGCGATGGTGCGGCACGGCGTCACCCGGATCGTCTACGCCAGCAGCAACCACGCCGTGGGCCGCACCCCGCGCGGTGACGACCTGCTCGAGGTCGACGTACGCCCGCGGCCGGACACCTTCTACGGCGTGGCCAAGGTGGCCGCCGAGGCCCTGCTGTCGCTGTACGCCGACCGCTACGGCCTCGACGCGGTCGCCACCCGGATCGGCAGCTTCCTGGCCGCGCCGGAGAGCGTGCGCCACCTGTCGACCTGGCTGTCGCACGACGACGCGGTGCGGATGTTCGAGGCCGCGCTGACCACCCCCGACCCGGGCTTCGCGGTGCTCTACGGGATCTCCGCGAACACCCGCGCCTGGTGGGACCTGGACGCCGGCCGCGCGCTCGGCTACCACCCCCAGGACGACGCCGAGCGGTACGTCGACCAGGTGACCCGGGACCCGGGGCGCGACGACGTCGAGGGTGCGCACGTCGGCGGCTCCTACCTCTCCGAGACGCTGCACCGCCCCGCGCTGGACGGACCCACCCGTCCGGGCTAGTCCCTTCGGACACTTCCCCCCGCAAACCCCGCGGGTCCGCCCTCCGCCAGCCGAAACTGTGGACGACAGTTCGGGCCGACGGGGAGGGCACCGGTGACTTCCATCGAGCACGTCGTCCGGCCCGAGCCGGCACCGGCGCACCTCGCGCGCACCCCCGGCCGGTCGGAGCGGCGGTACCGCGCCGCGGTCGCGCTCGCCCTGGGGAGCGTGCTGCTCTTCGGGCTGTGGCTCGGCGCCGGGGTGGGCGGCGCGGCCACCCGCCGGCTGGTCAGCGACCTGGTCTTCGTGGTCGCCCCGACCGTGGCCGCGCTGAGCTGCCGGCACGCCCACCGGGTGCGGCACGGCCGGCACACGGGCTGGGCCTGGCTGGCGGCCGGTTGCCTGACCTGGGCCGCGGGGTCGCTGGTGTGGACCGTCTCCGGGACCGTGCTGGACGCGCCCTCACCGTTCCCGTCGCTCGCCGACGTCGGCTACATCGGCTACGCGGTCCCGATCGCGATCGGCATCGCGCAGTTCCCGCGCTCGGCCGGCAACCTGTGGTCCCGGCGCCGGGTCTACCTCGACTCCGTCGTGGTGGCGGGCGCGCTGCTGCTGGTCAGCGCCCTGTGGGTGCTGGGCCCCGTCGTGCACGCCACCAGCGAGCCGCTGGTCCGGTTGGACGCCCTCGCCTACCCGCTCGCCGACGTGCTCGTCGCGTCCTTCGTGCTGGTCCGCTGCATGGTGCTGCCGCAGGCCCGGCTGCGCGTGTGGGTCCCGCTGTGCGTGGGACTGCTGGTGCTCGCGGTCACCGACAGCCGCTACGTCACGCAGACCTTCACCGGCACCTTCCGCTCCGGCGGGATGACCGACCTCGGCTGGCTGCTCAGCTTCCTGCTGGTGGCGCTGGCCGCCCAGGTCCCGGCCGGCGACTCCGACCTGCCGGTCCAGGACGACCTCGGCCGGCCGCCGTCGCTGGCCCAGGAGCTGCTGCCCTACGCCGCCCTCGCGCTGGCCGCCTGGGCCTACCTCACCACGCCGGCCGCCGTCGCCCACCCGGGCCGGTACCTCTGGCTGACCGGGCCGCTGGCACTCGCCGTCGCCGTCCGGCAGCTGCTCGTGGTCGCCGACCACCTGCGGCTCGGCCACGACCTGGGCGCGGCCGTGGAGCGTCGTACGTCGCAGCTGCTGCACCGCGACCAGTGGTGGAAGGACCTGGTGGCCAACCTGTCCGACGTCGTGATCGTCGTCGGCGTCGACGGGGCGGTCGGCTACGTCAGCCCGTCGGCGCACACCGCGCTGAGCCACTGGCAGCGGCTCGCGGACGCCACCGACCTGCAGGCCCAGGTGCACCCCGAGGACAAGCGCGGCACGTTCGACACGATCCGGCCGGTGCTCGAGGGCGAGCACCGCTTCGGCTTCGTGGAGTGCCGGCTGCGCCGCGCGGACGGCAGCTGGGGCTGGTTCGAGGTGACCGCCGTCGGGCAGCTCGACGGACGCGCGCTCCGCGGCGCGGTGCTGACCCTGCACGACGTCAGCGACAGCCACCACCTCACCGACCGGCTGACCCACCAGGCCTACCACGACGCGCTGACCGGGCTCCCGAACCGGGCGCTGCTGATGGAGCGGCTCGACGCGGCGCTGGCCCACGACGACGGGACCGGGTTCGCGCTGCTGCTGATGGACCTCGACGACTTCAAGGTGATCAACGACCGGCACGGGCACGCCTCGGGCGACGCGGTGCTGGAGGTGATCGGCGCCCGCCTGGTGGCGACCGTGCGGGCCGGCGACACCGTGGCCCGGCTCGGCGGTGACGAGTTCGCGCTGCTGCTGTCCGGGTCGCGGGGGTCCGTGCGCCGGACCGCCGAGCGGCTCGTCGAGCAGGTCGTCGCGCCGATCGAGGTCGGCGGTCGCCGGTTCCTGGTGCGCGCCAGCATCGGCGTGGTCTTCCCGGCCCCCGGCGACGTGGAGACGCCGCACTCGCTGCTCTCGCACGCCGACATCGCGCTCTACGAGGCCAAGGCCCGCGACAAGGGCGGGATCGTGGTGATCGACGGCCCGGAGCGCGAGGCCGCCGCCAAGCAGGTCTTCCTCCGCGAGCAGATCGCCCAGCCGGTGCTCGAGGAGTTCTCCGTCGTCTACCAGCCGATCGTCGACCTCGGCAGCGGCGTGGTCCGCGGCGTCGAGGCGCTGCTGCGCTGGCAGCACCCCGAGCTCGGCGCGGTCTCCCCCGCCGACTTCATCCCGATGTCGGAGTACGGCGGCTCGATCCGGGTGCTCGGCTGGCACGTGATGACCGAGGCCTGCACGCAGCTCGGCCGGTGGCGCCGGGAGCTGCCCGACCACCGGCTCGCCGTCGGCATCAACGTGTCCATCCGGCAGCTCGACGAGCCGCGGTTCGCCGAGCGGGTGCTGGCCCTGGTCGCGGCCCACGGGATCGAGCCGGACCAGATCGTCCTGGAGCTCACCGAGCAGGCGCTGGCCGTCGACTTCGAGACCGCCGTGACGGTGGTGGCAGACCTGCGGGCCGGCGGGGTCTCGGTGGCCGTCGACGACTACGGCACCGGCTACTCCTCGCTGCGCTACCTGCACCGCTTCGCCGCGGACGTGGTGAAGATCGACCGGTCCTTCGTGGCGCAGCTCGAGGGCAGCGCGCACACCGAGAAGATCGTCCGCTCGGTCGTGCACATGGCCGAGGGCCTCGACCTCCAGTCCATCGCCGAGGGCATCGAGACCGTCGCCCAGCTCGAGCTGCTGCGCGACCTCGGCTGCGAGCTCGGCCAGGGCTTCCTGTTCTCCCGGCCGGTCCCGCCCGGCGAGATCACCGCGCTGCTGCGGGACGGGCACCCGCTGTCGGTGTGACCCCACCCGGCGCGGGGGCGGCCACTAGTGTTCCGCCCATGAGCGAGACCCGTGACCCCCCAGGAGCTGCTCGGACGTGCCCGCGCCTGGGCCGCCGAGGACCCCGACCCGCAGACCCGCGCCGAGCTGGAGGACCTCCTCGGCCAGGCGTCCGCCGAGACCTGGGCGGACACCACGACCGGGTCCGGTGCGGCCGCGGAGCTCGCCGACGCGTTCGACGGGCGGCTCGAGTTCGGCACCGCCGGCCTGCGCGGGAAGCTCGGCGCCGGCCCCAACCGGATGAACCGGGTCGTGGTCATCCGGGCCGCGGCCGGCCTCGCGGCGTACCTCCTGAAGCAGGGGCACGCCGGCGGCACCGTCGTGGTCGGGTACGACGCCCGGCACAACTCGGCGGTCTTCGCCGAGGACACCGCCGCGGTGATGGTCGGCGCCGGCCTGGACGCCGTGCTGCTCCCCCGCCCGCTGCCCACCCCGGTGCTGGCCTACGCGATCCGGTCGCTCGGCTGCGTCGCCGGTGTGATGGTGACCGCGTCGCACAACCCGCCCGAGGACAACGGCTACAAGGTCTACCTCGGCGACGGCAGCCAGATCGTGCCGCCCGCGGACGCGGAGATCTCCGCCGCGATCGACGCGGTCGGTCCCCTCGACACCGTACGACGGGCCGACGGCTGGACCCGGCTCGGCGAGGACGTCGTCGACTCCTACCTCTCCGACGTCGTCGCCCTCGTCGACCCGGACGGTCCGCGGGACCTCACGGTCGTCTACACGCCGCTGCACGGGGTCGGCGGCGAGACCGTGGCGCGGGTGATGGAGCGGGCCGGGTTCGCGGCACCGCACGTCGCGACAGCCCAGGCCGAGCCGGACCCGGACTTCCCCACCGTGGCGTTCCCCAACCCCGAGGAGCCGGGCGCCATGGACCTCGCGATGGCGCTCGCCGCCGAGGTCGGCGCGGACGTCGTCGTCGCCAACGACCCGGACGCGGACCGGTGCGCGGTGGCGGTGCCGGACGCGCACGGCTGGCGGATGCTGCGCGGCGACGAGGTCGGAGCCCTGCTCGGCGACTTCCTGCTCCGCTCGGGGGCCGAGGGCGTCTACGCCAACTCGATCGTGTCCTCCACGCTGCTCGGCACGCTCGCGGCGGCCGCCGGACAGCCGCACCGCGAGACGCTCACCGGCTTCAAGTGGATCGGCCGCGTCGAGGGCCTCGCGTTCGGCTACGAGGAGGCGCTCGGCTACTGCGTGGCGCCCGGCCTGGTCCGCGACAAGGACGGCGTGTCCGCGCTGCTCCTGGTCCTCGAGCTCGCCGCCCGGCTCAGGAGCGAGGGCCGCACGCTGACCGACCGGCTCGACGACCTGGCCCGCGAGCACGGGCTGCACGCCACCGACCAGCTCTCGGTGCGGGTCACCGACCTCAGCCTGATCGCCGCCGCGATGGACCGGCTGCGCACCGCTCCCCCGGCCACGCTCGGCGGCCTGGCCGTCGAGTCCGTCGACGACCTCGCCGAGGGCGGCGCGGACCTGCCCCCGACCGAGGGTCTGCGCTTCCGGCTGGCCGACCGGGCCCGGGTGATCGTGCGCCCGTCGGGCACCGAGCCCAAGATCAAGTGCTACCTCGAGGTCGTGGTGCCCGTGGAACCCGGCGAGCCGGGCGGCGTGGACGCGGCCCGGATCTCCGCGGCCGGGCGCCTCGACGCGATCCGGGGCGACCTCGCGGCCGCCGCCGGCCTCTGACCCCGATGATGCAAGGAGCACCCATGGACATGCGACTCGAGCTGGTCCCGTTGCGCTCGACCGACGTGGACCGGAGCCTGGCGTTCTACGTCGACCAGGTGGGCTTCGGCCTCGACCACGACGTGCAGCCCGGCAACGGCATGCGGATCGTCCAGCTGACCCCGCCGGGGTCGGCCTGCTCGGTGGTGGTCGGCGTCGGGATCGGTGACCCCGACGCGGCACCCGTGCAGGGTCTGCACCTGGTGGTGGACGACCTCGACGCCGTGCGCGCGTCGCTGGTCGGCACCGGGGTGGCCGTGTCCGAGGTCAGCGACATGGGCGGCGGGGTGCGCTACGCCTACTTCAGCGACCCCGACGGCAACTCGTGGGCGCTGCAGCAGATCTCCCGCTGAGCGGCAGGGCGGCTAGACCCACAGGCTGACCACGAACGCCAGCGCGGTCACGGCCAGCGCCACGATCTCCGGCACGGCGCACGGCTGGCGGACGTGCAGCCCCTCGGTGCTGCCGCCGCGTCGGGCCAGCTCGCGCTTGGCCTGGTCGACGAGCTCCTCGATCCGGGTGACCACGAACGTGTGGTAGCTCATCGCCGTCTGGTCCGGGGCGGCCATCTCGGCCTTGTCGGAGAACTCGCGGCTGCGGCTCTTGCCGGCCAACGACCCCTGGCGTGCGGCCTTGCCGCGCTGGCGCATGTCGGAGACCAGCGACCGGCCGATCCCGATGCAGACGTACCGGCGCTCCCCCACCCAGACGTTGAGTGTCTGGCCCATCGTCACCTCGTCGATGAGCACGTAGGGCAGCAGGGTGTCCCGCACGGAGCCCTGCAGCTTCAGCCGAGCGGTGTACGCCGTGACGCGCGGCCGCAGCTGCGAGACCCAGACCAGCACGCCCGCGAAGGCGGCGGCCAGCGCGATCCGGAGCCCGACGAGCGTGTGCACGCCGATCACCACGTAGCCGACCGCGAGGACCGCCAGCACCACACCGGCCCAGCCCACGAACATCCCGGTGGTGGGCTTGAACCGCTCGAGCACGCGCTCGGCACCGGGCTCGTCCGCGGGGGTCTGCGCTGAGGGGGCCATGGCCCGATTCTGCACCGGCGCGGGCGGTTCTCCGCAACCGGAGGCCCGGTCCTAGGATGGGCGCCGTGACACAGACCCTGAGCTCGACGGCGAGCTCGACGCCCGACGGCGCGCTGCCCGGCCACCTGGCCGAGGCGACCTCGTCCGACGCGTCCCTCCGCCGGTTCCTGCACGGGCTGCCGGGGGTGGACCAGGTCGGCGCCGAGGCGCGGGCCGCGTCGCTCGGCACCCGGTCGATCAAGACCACCGCCAAGGCCTTCGCCCTCGACCTCGCGGTCCGGATGGTCGACCTCACCACGCTGGAGGGGTCCGACACCCCCGGCAAGGTGCGGGCCCTGTGCTCCAAGGCGATGCGGCCCGACCCGGCGGACCCCTCGTGCCCCGCCGCGGCAGCGGTCTGCGTCTACCCCGACATGGTCGCGACCGCCAAGCAGGCGCTCGCCGGCAGCGGGGTGCGCATCGCCTCGGTCGCCACCGCGTTCCCGTCGGGCCGTGCGGCGCGGGACATCAAGCTGGCCGACACGCGTGACGCGGTCGAGGCCGGCGCCGACGAGATCGACATGGTGATCGACCGCGGCGCGTTCCTCTCCGGCCGCTACCTCGACGTGTTCGAGGAGATCGTGGCGGTGCGGGAGGCGTGCGGGGACGCGCACCTCAAGGTGATCTTCGAGACCGGCGAGCTGCAGACCTACGACAACGTCCGCCGGGTCTCCTGGCTCGCGATGATGGCAGGGGCGCACTTCATCAAGACCTCCACCGGCAAGATCCAGCCGGCCGCCACCCTGCCGGTGACGATGGTGATGCTGGAGGCGGTCCGCGACTACCGCGCGGCGACCGGCCAGATGGTCGGCGTGGAAGCCCGCCGGCGGCATCCGCACCGCCAAGGACGCGATCAAGTACCTCGTGATGGTCAACGAGGTGGCCGGCCAGGACTGGCTGGACCCGGACTGGTTCCGCTTCGGCGCCTCCACGCTCCTCAACGACCTGCTCATGCAGCGCACCAAGATGACCACCGGCCGCTACTCCGGTCCCGACTACTTCACGCTGGACTGATCCCCTGTGACTGAGCAGAACCTGTTCGAGTACGCGCCGGCCCTCGAGTCGCGCTCGATCGTCGACATCCGCTCCTCCTACGGCCTGTTCGTGAACGGCGAGTTCGTCGACGCGACCGGCGGCGGGTCGTTCAAGACGATCAGCCCGTCCACCGAGGAGGTCCTCGCCGAGGTCGCCGAGGCGTCGGAGGCCGACGTCGACCTGGCCGTCCGGGCCGCCCGGCGCGCGTACACCCGGGTCTGGTCACGGATGTCGGGCCGCGAGCGCTCGAAGTACCTCTTCCGGATCGCCCGGCTGCTGCAGGAGCGCAGCCGTGAGTTCGCGGTGCTGGAGACGATCGACAACGGCAAGCCGATCAAGGAGTCCCGCGACGTCGACGTCCCGACGGCCGCGGCGCACTTCTTCTACTACGCCGGCTGGGCCGACAAGCTCGGGCACGCCGGCTTCGGCGCGGACCCGCAGCCGCTCGGCGTCGCCGGCCAGGTGATCCCCTGGAACTTCCCGCTGCTGATGCTGGCCTGGAAGATCGCCCCGGCGCTGGCCGCCGGCAACACCGTGGTGCTCAAGCCGGCCGAGACGACCCCCCTGACCGCGCTGCTGTTCGCGGAGGTCTGCCAGCAGGCGGACCTCCCCCCCGGGAGTGGTGAACATCCTCACCGGAGCCGGTGACACCGGCCGGGCGATCGTGGCCCACCCCGACGTCGACAAGGTCGCGTTCACCGGCTCCACCGAGGTGGGCCGGATGATCGCCAAGACGGTCGCCGGCACCGACAAGCGGGTCACCCTCGAGCTGGGCGGCAAGGCCGCGAACATCGTGTTCGACGACGCCCCGGTCGACCAGGCCGTCGAGGGCATCGTCAACGGCATCTTCTTCAACCAGGGCCACGTCTGCTGCGCCGGCTCGCGGCTGCTCGTCCAGGAGTCCGTCGCCGAGGAGGTCCTCGAGCGGCTGAAGCGCCGGATGGCCACCCTGCGCTTGGGCGACCCGCTGGACAAGAACACCGACGTCGGTGCCATCAACTCCGCCGAGCAGCTCGCCAAGATCCGGGAGCTCTCGGACGTCGGCGACGCCGAGGGCGCCGAGCGCTGGTCCCCCGCCTGCGACCTGCCCGCCAAGGGCTTCTGGTTCCCGCCGACGGTGTTCACCGGCGTCTCCCAGGCGCACCGCATCGCCCGCGAGGAGATCTTCGGGCCGGTGCTGTCGGTGCTGACCTTCCGCACCCCGGCCGAGGCCGTGGAGAAGGCGAACAACACGCCGTTCGGCCTGTCCGCCGGCATCTGGACCGACAAGGGCTCGCGGATCCTCTGGGTCGCCGACCAGCTGCGCGCCGGCGTGGTCTGGGCCAACACGTTCAACAAGTTCGACCCGACCAGCCCGTTCGGCGGGTACAAGGAGTCCGGGTACGGCCGCGAGGGCGGTCGCCACGGGCTGGAGGGATACCTGCGATGAGCCCGACCCCCGACACACGGATCGACGTGAAGAAGACCTACAAGCTCTACGTCGGCGGCGCGTTCCCCCCGCTCGGAGTCCGGCCGCACCTACCTCGTGCACGACCACAAGGGCCGGTTCCTCGCGAACGCGTCGGCAGCCTCCCGCAAGGACGCCCGGGACGCGGTGCAGGCCGCCCGGAAGGCCTTCGGCGGCTGGTCCGCCCGCACGGCGTACAACCGGGGCCAGGTCGTCTACCGGATCGCGGAGGTGCTCGAGGGTCGTCGCGTCCAGTTCGTCGACGAGGTGCAGCGCTCCGAGGGGCTGACCAAGCGGCAGGCCGAGGCGGTCGTGGACGCGTCGGTGGACCGGCTGGTCTGGTACGCCGGCTGGGCCGACAAGATCGCGCAGGTCGTCGGCGGCACCAACCCGGTGGCGGCGCCGTTCTTCAACTTCTCGCTGCCCGAGCCCACCGGCGTGGTCGGCGTCCTCGCCCCGCAGCAGTCCTCGCTGCTCGGCCTGGTCAGCGTGGTCGCGCCGGTCGTCGTCACCGGCAACACCTGCGTGGTCGCCTCGTCCCACGAGCGGCCGCTGCCGGCGATCACGTTCTCGGAGGTGCTGGCCACCTCCGACGTGCCCGGCGGCGTGGTCAACGTGCTCACCGGTGCGCTCGCGGACACCGCCCCCACGCTCGCCTCGCACATGGACGTCAACGCCGTCGACCTCACCGGGGTGTCCGGCGACGCCGAGACCGCCCGCGAGCTCGAGGTCGCCGCGGCCGAGAACCTCAAGCGGGTCGTCCGGGCCCGGGCCGCCGAGCCGGACTGGACGCTCGAGCCGGGCATCGACACGATGACCGCGTTCCTCGAGACCAAGACGGTCTGGCACCCGGTCGGCATCTGAGGCGTGCACGCCCAGGTGATCGTGGTGGCCGGGCCGTCCGGCTCCGGCAAGTCACGGCTCTGCAGCCGGCTCCAGGAGCACCCCGGCGTCCCGGTGGTGAACCTCGACGACTTCTACAAGAACGGCGACGACCCGACGCTGCCCCGGATCAGCCTGGCCCCCGGCCAGGAGATCGTCGACTGGGACGACCCCACCTCCTGGTCGCAGGACGACGCCCTCGACGCCCTGGAGCGCCTCTGCCGCGACGGTGCCGCCGACATCCCGGTCTACGACATCGCCCGGGACGGCCGGGTCGGCAGCACCTCGCTCGCGCTGGCGGGAGCGTCGTACGTCGTCGCGGAGGGGCTGTTCGCCCAGGAGGTCGTGCGCGGCTGCCGGGAGCGCGGCCTGCTCGCCGACGCGGTGTGCGTGCGCAACCACCGGCTGGTCACCTTCTGGCGGCGGCTGACCCGCGACCTCCGCGAGCACCGCAAGCCGCCGCTGGTGCTGCTGCGCCGCGGCTGGCTGCTGATGCGGGCCGAGCCCGACGTGGTCGCGCACGCGGTCTCCTGCGGGGCGACGCCGATGACCCCGGACGAGGCGTACACCCGGTTGTCGGCGCTCGTCGTGCCGGTCACCGGGCGGTCGTCCCGACGGGGCTGAGCCGGGACCGCCCGCCCTCGTATCGCAAAGTGAGACCCTGGCCCGCGGACCGGGCACCGACAATCGTCGGGCACCGTCCCCCGCGAGCACGGGTGGTCGATCCACGGGGAGCCGGCGGTGCGACTCGTCACGCCGTCGCCGTCGTCCGGGGCGGCGGCCGGGGCCTGCGCACGGGCGGCCGGGTCGAGTGCCACGCTCCACCGGTCCAGAGGAGTCCCTCATGGTTTCCCGAGCACGATCCGCCGCTCCGCTCGCCCTCGTCATCGCCGTCCTGGCGTTCGCCTGGGTCGAGATCAGCTTGAACTTCACGTTCCACTGGGTCGCCGACGGTGACCTGGGCAACGGCCTGAGCCTGCCGAGCAGCTTCCACCTCATCGTGCCCGCAGCCTTCGTGTCGTGGGGGCTGTTCTTCGCCGCCGGCGCCGACTCGCCGGCCCTCACCAAGGTCCTCGCCGCCTCCGGGATCGGGTCGGTGGGCGGCCTCGTGGTGATGGCCCTGGCCCCCCAGGTCGCCGACCTGCCGGACTTCTGGGGCATCGCCCTGGTGGTCGCGGTCGCCGCGTTCCTGCTCGTGCTGCTGTCGGTCGTCGGGGACTGGTACTACGTGCCGGGGATCTTCGCCGCGTTCGCGGCCACCATCTTCTGGTGGATCGCCACGGGCCTGGACAACTGGGCCGCCGGCGGCGGTGGTGTCGGCAACAGCGTGGCCGCCCTGGGAGACCCGGCCACGGCAGGCGCGGGCGCCTTCGGGGGCGTGCTCTCGACCCCCCTACGGCTGGGTCTGGGCCGACACCCTCGTGTCGCTGCTGATCGGGTGCCTGCTGGGTCTGCTCTCCGTCAAGCTGGCCGGGCTGTTCGCCCCTGTGCAGCAGGCCCAGGAGCTTCCGGCGGACCTGGCGGCTCAGCGCAGCGAGTAGGTCGCGATCGAGACGCCCGCGTAGTGCGCGGCGAACGCGACCACGGTGAAGGTGTGGAACACCTCGTGGAACCCGAACCACTGCGGGACCGGGTTCGGCCGGCGCAGGCCGTAGACCACGCCACCCACGGTGTAGAGCAGGCCGCCGAGCGCGAGCAGCACCACCACCGAGGTGACGTGGTACCGCGCGAAGTCGCCGGCGAAGAACACCGCCGCCCAGCCGAGCGCGATGTAGATCGGGGTGTACACCCACCGCGGGGCGCCGGGGACGAACATCCGGAACGCGATTCCGAGCGCGGCGCCGCCCCAGGCCACGGCGAGCAGCACCACCCGGTCCGAGCCCTCGAGGAGCAGCAGGCTGAACGGGGTGTAGCTGCCCGCGATCAGCAGGAAGATGCTGGCGTGGTCCATCCGGGTGAGCACCAGCTGGACCCGCGGCGACCAGCCGCCGCGGTGCATGGTGGCGGACACCGTGAACAGCACCAGGGCGCAGGTGGCGAAGATGGCCGAGCCGATCCTCGGGGCGCCGCCGGGCGAGAGCAGGACCAGCAGCACGCCACCGACCAGGGCCAGCGGAGCGGTGCCGGCGTGCAGCCAGCCGCGCATCCGGGGACGGACCTCGGCGACCATGTCGGCGACGTGCCCAGCCACGTGCTCGCTCACGGAGTGGGCAGCGGAGACGGAGGGGGGGCACCAGGGAGATATACCCCGTACCGGGCCGCGCGAAGCGGCCTCCGGCTGCCGGTCCAGACCCGTGGGGCAGCAGTGACGGCTGGGGCTCACGCGTCGACATCGGGGCCACCTCTCCGCCGAAGACCGGTCCCCGCCGAACGGACCGGCCCAGCCGGTCGGGCTACCGGACGGGCTGCGTCTCGTCCGCGACCTCGCGGGCGTCGTCGGGGACCCGCATCGCGGTGAGCTTGCCGCCCTCGATGTCGACGTTCGGCAGCAGCCGGTCGAGCCACCTCGGCAGCCACCAGGCGGCGTCGCCGAGCAGGTACATCACCGAGGGGATCAGCACCATCCGCACCACGAAGGCGTCGAGGAAGACGGCCGCGGCGAGCGCGAACCCGATCGACTGGATGAGCGCGTTGTCCTGCAGCATGAAGGCCGCGAACACCGAGATCATGATCGTCGCGGCCGCGGAGACCACCCGGGCACCGTGCCGGAACCCGTCGACGACCGCCTCGCGGGCCGAGGCGCCGTGCACGTAGGCCTCGCGCATCCGGGTCACCAGGAAGACCTGGTAGTCCATCGCCAGGCCGAAGACGATCCCGATCACGATGATCGGCATGAAGCTCACCAGCGGCTGCCCCTCGACCAGGCCGAGGTGGCCCTCCTGGAAGACCAGCACCGTGGCGCCGAGCGTCGCGAGCACCGAGAGCAGGAACCCGAGGGTGGCGGTCAGCGGCACCAGGATCGACCGGAACACCAGCATCAGCAGCAGGAACGCGAGACCGATGACGACCGCGAGGTACGTCGGCAGCGCCTCGGTCAACCGGTCGGAGACGTCGGTCTGGATCGCGGTGATCCCGGTGACGCCCACGGTCGTCGAGGTCTTCGCCTCGATGGCGGACTGGCCGTCGCGCAGGGCGCCGAGCAGGTCCACGGTGGCCTGCGCGTCGGGGCCGCTCCTCGGCGTGACCAGGATCTGGGCCCCGGTGCCGGCCTCGTTCATCCCGACGACCTGCGCGCTGGCGACGTCCCGCTGGCCGGCGGCCCAGTCGACGACCTGGCCGTACGCCGCGGGACGGTCCGCCTCGGCGGCGCCGCGTCCGTCGACGACGAGCAGCAGCGGTGCTTCCCGCCCGGGGCCGAACGCGTCGCTGACCAGGTCGGAGGCCTGGCGCTGCGTGGTGCTGGTTGCCGCCGTCGAGTCGCTGGGCAGCGCGAGGTGCAGGCTCCGGGCCGGCAGGGCCAGGGCGCCCAGGGCGACGACCACGAGCAGCAGGACCGCCACCGGGGCCCGGCCGAGCAGCCGCGCCCACCGGACCCCGTTGTTGTGCAGCCGGCCGTCGGCGTCGCGCTCGACGCGCTCGCGACGTACCCGGCCGCCGAAGGCCTTGGACTTGAGCATGCCCAGCACGGCCGGCAGCAGGGTCAGCGCCACGAGCACCGCCATGAACACGGTGCCGGCGGCGGCGAGGCCCATGCTGGTCAGGAACGGGATCCGCACGATCGCCAGCGCGGACAGGGCGATCAGCACGGTCAGGCCCGCGAACACGACGGCCGACCCGGCGGTGCCGACCGCGCGGCCCACGGCCTCCTGCCGGTCGTCGGTGTGGTGCAGCTCGGTGCGGTAGCGGGACAGGATGAACAGCGTGTAGTCGATGCCGACGGCGAGCCCGATCATCGTGGCCAGGATCGGGGTGGTGGTGCCGACGGTGGTGAAGGCGGTGGCGATGCTGATGCCGGACACGCCGAGACCGACGCCGACGAGGGCCGACAGGATCGGCAGGCCGGACGCGACGAGCGAGCCGAAGGTGATGATCAGCACGACGAGCGCGACGCCGATGCCGAGCAGCTCGCTGGTGCCGCCGGTCTCCACCATCGCCTGCGTGCCCGACCCGTTGGCCTCCGCGGTCAGGCCGTCGGCGCGGGCGTCGGCCAGCACGTCGAGCAGCTTCTGCTGGGTGGCCGGCGCCACGTCCGCGACCGACGCCACGTCGTAGGTCCACGAGACGGTGCCGACCCGGCTGTCCGGGCTCAGTGGCAGCAGCGCCCTGGCGTTGGCACGCGCGACGTCGGCGGGCGTGCCGGACTTCGTCGCGGCGCCGACGGCCTGCCGGTACTGCGCGTCCGAGGCCGGCACCGGGTCGGCCAGCTTCGTCGCCGGCATCTGCGGCAGGGCCTGCAGGTCCCCGACCAGGCGGTCGACGCGGTCGATGTACGCCGGCTCCCGGAGGGTGTGGCCCTGGGGTGCGGCGACCACGACGGTCACGCTCGCCTGGTCCTCGGCGTCCTCGGTGTCGGTGAAGAGCTGCTTCTGCAGGTCCTGCGCGGTGAGCGAGGGGATGCCGGGGATGGAGAACGTGTCGACCATCGGCTTGGAGACCGTGCCGGCCAGCACGCCGACGCCGATCAGCGCGACGAGCCAGGCGGCGACGAACGCCGGCCAGCGGCGGTAGGCGGTCTTGCCGAGGCGGTAGAGCAGGGTGGCCATGGAACAACTCCTGGGGAGGGCGTGGGGCGGCGACGCCGCACCGACCGGTGGACGTGGCAGGGGCGGGACGGGTCAGGTGGCGAGCAGGTCTCGGGCGGTGGCGAGCGACGCGGTGAACAGGGACGAGAGGTCGGTCTCGACGTCGTCGTCGAGGTAGCGCTCCATGGCGATGTGGAAGCAGACGAGCACCAGGCCGATGGCGACGTCGAGGCGGCGCCGGTCGAAGTGCCCGCCCTCGCGCTTCTCGGCGTGCACCACGCAGGACTCCACCGACTGCCGCAGCCGCTCGGCGGCCAGCGCGATCAGGCGCGGGTTCTCGACCATCACCTGCCGGCCGCGGGCGGCGTCCTCCCGCGTCTCGGGGCTGTCCCGCAGGATCGCGAGCACGATCGCCGCGAGGTCGTCGACGAGGTGCCCGGTCGGGCCGCCGGCGCTGAAGGTGCGCAGCAGCTCCTCGTCCATCGACGGCGGGCCCCCCCAGGACGGCGTCGTCCTTGCTCGGGAAGTAGTTGAACAGGGTCCGGCGCGAGACGCCGACCCGCTCGGCGAGCTGCTCCATGGTGAAGCCGTCCAGGCCGTGCTCGAGGACGAGCTGCTGGGCGGACGCGGTGATCCGGTGGGCGGTGAGTGCGCGCTTGCTGATCCGCGACGCGCCCGGACCGGCCTGCTGAATTGCACTCTCCTCCATAGAGTGCAGTTTTGCACCTTGTTTCCGGAAGTGCAAATCTGGTGCGGTCGTCCCTCCTGGCGGCACCCGGCCGGGTAGTCCCTCCGGGCGGTGCCGCTCCGTTCGGGTGGGACTCGGAGCCGAACGGGGGGCGGGCGTCCGCTTCGCCGTCCCGCGCCGGCCGGGCGCCCCTAGGTTGAGCGACGTCGGGCCGCGACCGGGACTGTTCGCGGCCGAATCCCCCTCGACGTCAGGACTCCTCGTGCCCCGCACCCACCGACTGGGTCGTGTCGTCGCCTCGACGACCGTCACCCTCGTCTCCCTCGGCGGTCTGACCGCCCTCGCCCCGCCCGCCTCCGCCGTCCCGCCGACCCTCGGCACCGTCACCGCCTGGGGCAGCAACGACGCGGGGCAGAACGCCGTGCCGGCCAGCCTGGGCGGCCAGGAGGTGGTCGCCGTCTCCGACGCCATCAACAACTCGATGGCGCTCACCGCCGACGGCAAGGTCACCGCCTGGGGATCGGGCGACCCGGTGACCAGGGTGCCGGCCGGCCTGGACCACGTGACCGCCATCTCCGCGGGCTACATGACCGACCTCGCGCTCGACGGCGACGGCAAGGTCACCGCCTGGGGAACGAACTACAACGGTTCGACCGTCGTGCCGGCCAGCCTGGCCACCAAGACCGTGACCAAGATCGCCGCCGGCGTGTACCACGAGCTCGCCCTGGATCAGGACGGCAAGGTCACCGCCTGGGGGCACAACGGCTTTGGCGCCACCAACGTCCCCCCCGTGCTGAATGCCAAGACGGTGACCGCGATCGCGGCCAGCGACCAGACCAGCATGGCACTCACCTCCGACGGCACGATCGTCTTCTGGGGCTACCCCCAGACTGGGCTCACCGCCGTGCCGACCAGCCCCGCCGGCACCCGCTTCGTCGACATCGCGCTCGGCAACCAGAGCGCGATGGCCCTCACGTCCGACGGCCGGGTCGTGGCCTGGGGGACCGGTCCGGCAAGTGTGGTTCCGGGCAGCCTCAACGGCAAGACGGTGACCGCCATCGACGCCGGCATGGGGCACAACACCGCGCTGCTCTCCGACGGCACGGTGGCGTCCTGGGGGAGCAACACCTACGGCGAGAGCGCCGTTCCCGCCGGCCTGACCGGCGTCACCCAGGTCTCCGCCGGCTCCGGGCACACCCTGGCGCTCGTTGGCGGGCGCGCCGGCACCTTCGACACCGCGCCCACCGCATCGATCTCCGGTACGCCGCGGGTCGGCGTGCCGCTGACCGCCTCACCCGGCACCGTGTCACCGACGCCTGACTCCTACACCTACCGCTGGTTCGCCGACGGCACCGCGATCCCCGGCGCCGACCAGGCGACGTACGTGCCGGCCCCGGCGCAGAAGCACACCGCGATCACCGTCACGGTGACCGCGCACCGGGCCCGGTACGTCTCGTCCGCCAGCACGTCCGCACCCACCGCTGACGTGGCGACGAACCTCGCGCCGACCCTCGACCTGACCGTGGCCGACGCCTCGATCCGGCGCGGCAGCTCGACCCGGCTGACCTGGACCTCCCACGAGGCCACCGGCTACCTCACCGCGGCCGGCGGCTGGTACGGCGCCCAGGCCACGTCCGGCACCGCGACCATCCGGCAGAACGCGCTCGGCGCCACCACCTACGTCCTGCGGGCGACCAACGCCAACGGCACCACCACCGCCCAGATCACCTTGCACGTCACCCGCCAGGCCAAGGCGCTCGCCGTCTCCGCCGGCGACGGCCTGCGGCTGCGCGGCACGGACCTGATCGTCACCGCGTCGAGGCTGGACCCCGCCGAGCCCTACACCGTCCGCGTGGCCGGCACCCGGGTCGCCACCGGGACCGCCAACTCGTCGGGTCACGTGGTCCGCACGGTGACGATCCCGAGGAGCACCGACGAGGGCCGCGCCCGCGTCACCGTCACCGGGGCGGAGTCCGACCGCACCGGCCGCGACACCGTGCGGGTGGTCCGGGCCAAGCACCTCGGCCTCGCCCTGGCGAAGAGGGTCCGCGCCTCCGCGCACCAGTCGGTGAGGGTCACCGGCCTCGCCGGGGGCGAGAAGGTCACCGTCCGCTACCAGGGCCGGCGCGTGTCGCCGCAGGGCGCGCACGCCGACGCCCGCGGCACCTACGCGACGACGTTCGGCGTCGCCGCGTCCTGGGGCACCAAGACCGTGCAGGTGACCGGGCGGTTCGCCGGCCGCACCGCGGTCCGGAGCTTCGAGGTCGTCCGGCGCTGCCGGGTCGGGCACATCTGCGGCTGACCCGCTCGACCTGCCCGGCCCGTGACCCACGGACGCCCGCGGAGCTCGCACCCCGAGCCCCGCGGGCGTTCGTCCGCCCGGTCGGCCTTCCCACCGTTGGATAGGTTCGAGGACATGTCCACCTTTCTTCTCGGTACGTCCACCGTGCAGCGCGTCGGCTTCGGCGCCATGCAGCTCCCCGGCCCCGGTGTCTTCGGGCCGCCCCGCGACCACGACGCCGCGATCGCCGTGCTCCGCCGTGCCGTCGAGCTCGGCGTCAACCACATCGACACCGCGCAGTACTACGGCCCCGACGTCTCCAACGCGCTGATCCGCGAGGCCCTGCACCCCTACCCCGAGGACCTCGTGCTGGTCTCCAAGGTCGGTGCCGTCCGCGACGACCAGGGCGGCTGGGTCCCGGCCCAGGAGCCCGCCGACCTGCGCGCCGGCGTCGAGGACAACCTCCGCTCGCTCGGCGTGGAGCGGCTCGGGGCGGTCAACCTGCGCCGGATGCCGGACGACCACCTCCCCGAGGGCATGCAGCCCGTGCCGTTCGAGGACCAGCTCGCCGAGATGGTGGCGCTGCGCGAGGAGGGCAAGATCGCCGGCATCGGCGTCTCCACGGTGACCCTCGCGCAGGTCGAGCTGGCCATCGCGAGCGCCGGGATCGTCTGCGTGCAGAACGCCTTCAGCCTGCTGGACCGCAGCGACGCGGCGGTGCTCGACGCCTGTCGCGACGCGGACGTCGCCTACGTCCCCTACTTCCCGCTCGGCTCCGCGTTCCCGGGGATGCCGAAGGTCACCGAGAACGACGTCGTGCGCGGCATCGCCGGGCGGCTCGGCGCGTCCCCGGCGCAGGTCGGCCTCGCCTGGCTGCTGGCCCACCGGGAGAACGTGCTGCTGATCCCGGGCACGTCGAGCGTCGCGCACCTCGAGGAGAACCTCGCGGCCGGCGAGATCATCCTGTCCGACGACGACGTCGCCGAGCTCGACAAGATCGCCGGCTGACCGCTCAGCTCATCACGCCCAGCACGGCGTACGCCGGCTTGATCTGCTCGTCGATGATCGCGAGCCGCTCGTCGAACGGCAGGAAGGCGGACTTCATCGCGTTGATCGTGAACCAGCGCACGTCGTCCATGCCGTAGCCGAACGCGTCGACCAGCTTGGCCATCTCCTCGGTCATCGAGGTGCCGCTCATCAGCCGGTTGTCGGTGTTGACGGTCACCCGGAACCGCAGCTCGGTGAGCGTCCCGATCGGGTGCTCGGCGATCGAGGAGGCGGCGCCGGTCTGGATGTTGGAGGACGGGCACATCTCCAGCGGGATGCGCTTGTCCCGCACGTAGGACGCGAGCCGGCCCAGGACCGGCGCTCCGTCGGGGCCGGTGTCCACGTCGTCGATGATCCGGACGCCGTGGCCGAGCCGGTCGGCGCCGCACCACTGGATCGCCTGCCAGATCGACGGCAGCCCGAACGCCTCGCCGGCGTGGATCGTGAAGTGCGCGTTCTCGCGCTGGAGGTACTCGAAGGCGTCGAGGTGCCGGGTGGGCGGGTAGCCCGCCTCGGCGCCGGCGATGTCGAAGCCCACGACGCCCTGGTCCCGGTAGGCGGTGGTGAGCTCGGCGATCTCCCGGCTGCGGGCCTGGTGCCGCATCGCGGTCAGCAGCTGGCGTACGACGATCGGCTGCCCGTCGCGCTGCGCCTCGTCCTGCCCCTCGACGAACCCGTCGCGCACCGCCTCGACGACCTGCTCCAGGGTGAGCCCCTCGGCCAGGTGCTGCTCGGGGGCGTAGCGGATCTCGGCGTACACCACGCCGTCGGCGGCGAGGTCGAGGACGGCCTCGCGGGCCACCCGGCGCAGGTTGTCCCGGGTCTGCATCACCGCGACGGTGTGGTCGAACGTCTCGAGGTAGCGCTCGAGGGAGCCGGAGTCCGCGGAGTCGCGGAACCACTTCCCCAGGCTCTCGGCGTCCTGGACCGGCAGCTCGTGCCCGGCGCCGGGCGCCAGGTCGATGATCGTCTGCGGACGCAGCCCACCGTCGAGGTGGTCGTGGAGCAGGACCTTGGGCGCCCGGGCGAGCAGCTCGCGGGACGGGGTACGTTCGGTGCTCTCGGCCATGGGGCACATCCAACCAGGCCGACCGACCATCAAGGAGTAGGGGCGAGCATGCGGGTCTTCACGACGTTCGACGAGCTGTCCGGGGCGGTGGGCCAGGACCTCGGCACCACCGAGTGGTTCGAGGTCACCCAGGAGCGCGTCGACGCGTTCGCGGACGCGACCGGTGACCACCAGTGGATCCACGTGGACGTCGAGAGGGCGAAGGACGGCCCGTTCAAGGGCACCATCGCGCACGGCTACCTCACCTTGTCGCTGATCCCGCAGTTCACCCCCGAGCTGTTCAGCCTCGAGACGCCGGGCGCCAAGCTGAACTACGGCGTCAACAAGGTGCGGTTCCCGAACCCCGTCAAGGTCGGCTCCCGGATCCGCGCGCAGGCCGAGATCGTCGACGTCAGCGACGTACCGGCGGGCAAGCAGCTGGTGACCCGCTACACGATCGAGATCGAGGGCGAGTCCAAGCCGGCCTGCGTCGCCGAGACGGTCGTCCTGCTGCTCTCCTGACCCGGCGCGTCTGGCGGCGCGGCACCCGCCCACCCGGCGCGTCTGGCGGCCGTCCTCGGACGAGAGGCCGCCAGAGGCGCCGGGTGGGCGGGCTAGGGGGCGACCCGGTCGAGGACGATCGGCACCGCGTCGTACGACGTCCCGGCGGGCGAGACCACGACGCCGTCCTCGAGGGCGGCCAGCGCGCGCTCGAACCGCTCGGGCTCGTCGGTGTGCAGCCGCAGGAGGTCCTGCCCCTCGGTGACCGGGTCACCGGGCTTGGCGAGCATCTCGACGCCGGCCGCGGCCTGCACCGGGTCCTCCTTGCGGGACCGGCCGGCGCCCAGCCGCCACGCGGCGAGCCCGACGGCCATCGCGTCGAGGGTGGTGAGCACGCCCGAGGAGGTGGCCCGGACGACGTGGGTCTCGCGCGCGGTCGGCATCGCCGCGTCCGGGTCGCCGCCCTGGGCCGCGATCATCCGTCGCCAGGCGTCCATCGCGGAGCCGTCGCGGAGCCGCTCGGCCGGGTCGACGTCGTGCACGCCGGCGGCCCGGAGCATCTCCCCGGCCAGCGCGAGGGTCAGCTCGACGACGTCGGCGGGGCCCCCGCCGGCGAGCACCTCGACCGACTCGGCGACCTCGAGCCCGTTGCCCGCGGTCAGGCCCAGGGGCGTGGACATGTCGGTGAGCAGCGCGACGGTGGTCACCCCGGCGGCGGTGCCGAGCGCCACCATCGTCTCGGCGAGCTCACGGGCCTGCGCGAGGTCCTTCATGAACGCGCCGCTGCCGACCTTGACGTCGAGGACCAGCGCGCCGGTGCCCTCGGCGATCTTCTTGCTCATGATCGACGACGCGATCAGCGGGATGGCCTCGACGGTGCCGGTCACGTCGCGCAGCGCGTAGAGCTTCTTGTCCGCGGGCGCCAGGCCGGTGCCGGCCGCGCAGATCACCGCGCCGACGTCCTCGAGCTGGCTCAGCATCGCGTCGTTGGACAGGTCGGCCCGCCAGCCGGGGATCGCCTCGAGCTTGTCGAGGGTGCCGCCGGTGTGGCCAAGTCCGCGGCCGGAGAGCTGCGGCACCGCGACCCCGCAGGCCGCCACCAGCGGGGCGAGCGGCAGGGTGATCTTGTCGCCGACGCCGCCGGTCGAGTGCTTGTCGGCGGTGGGCCGCGACAGCGAGGAGAAGTCCATCCGCTCGCCGGAGGCGATCATCGCCGCGGTCCACCGGGAGATCTCCCGCCGGTTCATCCCGTTGAGCAGGATCGCCATCGCCAGCGCCGACATCTGCTCGTCGGCGACCGCGCCGCGGGTGTAGGCGTCGACGACCCAGTCGATCTGCGAGTCGCTCAGCTCGCCGCGGTCGCGCTTGGCGGTGATCACCTCGACGGCGTCGTGCGTCTCGTGACGGGACATGGTGCTCCTCAGGTGTGGTGGGTCAGACGCCCACGGGGACGGAGGTGAAGCCGCGCAGCACGAACGTGCCCCGCGGCTCGGGAGTGCCGGCCAGGTCCAGGCCGGGGAGCTCGCGCAGCAGCAGGCCGAGCGACTCGACGAGCTCCATGCGGGCCAGCGGCGCACCCAGGCAGAAGTGCACGCCGGCGCCGAACGCCAGGTGCGGGTTGGGGTCCCGGTCGGGGCGGAAGGTGTCCGCGTCGGCGAAGACGGCCGGGTCGCGGTTGGCGGCACCGAGCAGCGCCGCGATCCTCTGCCCGGGCTCGACGGTGACGTCACCGACCCGGACCGGCTCGGTCGCGGTGCGCTCGAACAGCTGGAGCGCCGAGTCGTAGCGCAGCATCTCCTCCACGCAGGTCGGCACCTGCTCGGGGGCCGGCCGGGTCCCGGACCGGAGCATCGCGACGAGGCCGTTGCCGAACACGTTGACCGAGGCCTCGTGGCCGGCGTTGAGGAGCAGCACGGCCGACGCCACCACCTCGTCCTCGCTGAGCCCGCCCTCGCCGTCCTGGGCGGCGACGAGGTCGGAGACCAGGTCGCCGCGGGGCTCGGCGGCGCGGGCGCGGGCCAGCGCGCGGATCGTGTCCGCGAACTCCCCCCGCGGCGGTCACGGCGGCGTCGACGACGTCCTGGCCCGGCGCCACCTCGTACATCCGCACGATGGCCTGCGACCACGCCCGCAGCTGCGGCACCAGCCCGGTGGGCACGCCGAGCAGCTCGGCGATCACCAGGACGGGCAGCGGCTCGGCGTACTCCCCCACCACGTCGAACCCGGACCGGTCGACCTCGCGGAGCAGCTGCCCGGCGAGCTCGCGCACCCGGGGCCGGAGCCGCTCGACGTGGCCGCGGTTGAACGCCCCGACGACCAGCCGGCGCAGCCGGGTGTGGACGGGCGGCTCGTTCTCCATCATCTGGTTGCGGTGCAGCAGGTTGAACGGCTCGAGCGCGGCGGCCGGCTCGCGGTCGGTCCAGATCCGGCCGAGCCGGCGGTCCCGCAACACCGCGCTCGCACAAGCGTGGTCGAAGGTGAGGTACGTCGAGGACGGCTCGTGCCACGCCACGCCCCCGAGCCGGCGCTCCTCGGCGAACAACGGGTAGGGGTCGGCCACCACGTCGGCAGCCGTCAGGTCACACCGCGTCGAGCGCATCGGGACCGAACGCGTCCGGGAGCACCTCGCTCATCGGGCGCACCCCCGAGACCGACAGCAGCAGCATCCCCGGCCCACCGTTCTCGAACAGCACCTGGCGACAGCGCCCGCACGGCATGATCACCTCGCCGTCCTTGTTCACGCAGACCGCGTGGGTGAGCCGGCCACCGCCGGTGGCGTGCATCGAGGAGACCATCCCGCACTCGGCGCACAGCCCGAGACCGTACGACGCGTTCTCGACGTTGCAGCCGACCACCAGGCGGCCGTCGTCGACCAGCCCGGCCGCACCGACCTGGTAGTCGGAGTAGGGCGCGTAGCCGCGGCGCATGATCGCGGTCGCCTCCTCGACGAGCCGCGGCCAGGGCTCCTCCTCGGGCGTCCCCGGCACGTCAGCCCGCCTCGCCGCGGCGGTACCTCAACCCGTCGGCGGCGGGCATCCGCAACCGTTGCGCCGAGAACGCGAGCACGAACAGGGTGGCGACGTACGGCGTCATCCGGGTGAAGTCGCCCGGCACCTCGTCGGTGGTGAAGAACCACAGCGCGAACAGCCCGGCGGCGACCACGGTGACGATGCCGGCGCGGCGGGCGCCCCTGCGGAGCTGGTAGATGCCGTAGGCGAGCAGCACGATCGCGATCACGATCAGCAGCGCGTGCACGGCGCCGCCGCCGGCCCGCAGCTGCAGGGCGTCGGTGTAGCCGAACAGCAGCGCGCCGAGGATCAGGCCGCCGGGTCGCCAGTTGCCGAAGATCATCGCCGCGAGACCGATGTAGCCGCGGCCGTTGGTGATGCCGTTCTGGTAGAGCCCGGCGCCGACCAGCACGATGAAGCCGCCGGCCAGGCCCGCGATGGCGCCGGAGACCAGCACCGCGATGATCTTGTAGCGGTAGACGTTGACGCCGAGGGTCTCCGCGGCGCTCGGGCTCTCGCCGCAGGAGCGCAGCCGCAGGCCGAAGGCCGTGCGCCAGAGGATGAAGTACGTCGCCACGATGAGCAGCACCGCGACCACGGTGAGCGAGGACAGGTTGCGGGTCAGCGCACCGAGCACCGAGGCGAGGTCCGAGACCATGAACCAGTGCTTGTCCTCGACGGTCTTGGCCCAGTCCGCCACGGCGGGCAGGTCCAGGGACGCGGGGCCGTCGACCGGCGGGGACTGGGTCGGGCCGCCGCCCTGCAGCCCGGAGAACCACAGGTCCGCGAGGAACGCCGCGACGCCGACGGCCATGATGTTGATCGCGACGCCGGACACGATGTGGTCGACGCCGAAGATCACCGTGGCCAGCGCGTGCAGCGCGCCGCCGATCGCACCGAACGCCATGGCGGCGACGACGCCCTGCCAGGGGCCGTAGAACGTGCCGAAGTAGCCCGCGCCGATCGTGCCGAGGATCATCATGCCCTCGAGGCCGATGTTGACCACGCCGGCGCGTTCGGACCAGAGGCCGGCCAGGCCGGCCAGCGCGATCGGGATGAACGCGGAGATCGCCTCGCGCAGGGTGCCCGCGGAGTCGAGCTCGTTGCTGCCGGTGAGCACCCGGGCGAAGGAGACCAGCGCGAAGGCGACCACCAGCCAGGCCCACACCGGCACCTTGCGGCGCGGGGTGGACACCTCCGCGAGGCCCTGGGCGAGCGGCTCGTTGGCGACGGTCATGCCGGGACCTCCGTCTTCGGTGCGGTCGGGGCGAGCTGTTCGGCCACGGTGCGCTGCTCCTGGGCCTTGGTGTAGCGCCGGACGATCTCGTAGGCGACCACCACGCTGAGCACGAGCACGCCCTGGGTGATCGAGACGATGTCGTTGGAGACCCCCGCGTTGATCTCCAGCAGGCTGCTCTGCTCGACGAGGAACGCGAACAGCAGCGAGCCGAACGCGATGCCGACCGGGTTGTTGCGGCCGAGCAGGGCCACCGCGATGCCGGCGAACCCAAGGCCGGACTGGAACGTGGTGCCGTAGGCGTGCGTGTCACCGAACAGCAGCGGCAGGCCCACGAGCGCGGCGATGCCTCCGGAGATGACCATCGAGATCACCACCATCCGGCGTACGTCGATCCCGCTGGCCACCGCGGCGGTCGCCGAGGCGCCGGTCGCGCGGAGCTCGAAGCCGAACCGGGAGCGGTTCAGCAGCACGGCGTACCCGACCCCGGCGAGCAGCGCGATGACGGCCAGGCCGAGCACCTCGTTGGGGGCGCCGGGGACCAGCGGGAGGCCGGGCACCCAGGAGTCCTTGGGCAGCTGCTTGGTCTGGATGCTGTTGCCGACGATGCCGCCCCACTTGCGCAGCAGGTAGGCCGTCAGCGACACCGCGATGGCGTTCAGCATGATCGTCGAGATCACCTCGGACACCCCGCGGGTGACCTTGAGGAGACCGGCGATGGCGGCCCAGGCCGCGCCGCTGACGATCGCGATCAGGACCGCGACGAGCACGTTGAGCGGGCCGGGCAGCCAGCCCTGGCCGGCGAAGGCGGCAGCCGCGAAGACCGCGACGCGGTACTGCCCCTCGACACCGATGTTGAACAGGTTCATCCGGAACCCGATCGCCGCGGCCAGCGCGGAGAGGTAGAGCACCGAGGAGTTGTTGATGATGTTGACGACGTTGCGGGGCGCCGGCACCGAGAAGATCGTGCTCATGAAGCCGGACACCGAGTTGCCGGCGAGCAGCAGGATCACGACGGTGATCAGCATCGCCATCACGATGGCCAGCACCGGCGCGGCCGCGCCGACGAGGATGCGCCTGAGCATCAGTGGTCCTCCTTGCTCTCGGAGCGGCCGGACCGGGCGTCGTCCGCACCGGTCATCGCCGACCCGAGCTCCTGCGGGGTCACGTCCCGCGGGTCGAAGTCACCGACGAAGCGACCCCGCAGGATCACCTTGATCGAGTCGGACAGGCCGATCAGCTCGTCGAGGTCGGCCGAGATCAGCAGCACGGCCAGGCCCTGGCGGCGCGCCGCACGGATGTGGTCCCAGATCGCGGCCTGGGCCCCGACGTCGACGCCCCGGGTCGGGTGCGAGGCGACCAGCAGGACCGGGTCGCCGCTCATCTCGCGGCCGACGATGAACTTCTGCTGGTTGCCGCCGGACAGCGCGTGCGCGGTGGTCTCGATCGACGGGGTCCGCACGTCGTAGGCGTCGACGATCCGCTGCGCGTCCGTGCGGGCGCCGGCGCGGTCGATCCAGGCGCCCTTCACCGACGGCTCGCGGGTCTGGTGGCCGAGGATCCGGTTCTCCCACAGCGGTGAGTCCAGCAGCAGCCCGTGCCGGTGCCGGTCCTCGGGGATGTAGCCGATCCACTCGCGGCGCTTCTTCGTCGACCAGTCGGAGATGTCGGTGTCGGCGAGCTCGACCCGGCCGGTGGTCGGCTTGCGCATCCCGATCACCACCTCGGTCAGCTCCGTCTGGCCGTTGCCCTCGACGCCGGCGATGCCCAGCACCTCGCCGCGGTGGATCGTCAGCGACACGTCGGTGAGCAGCCGGCGGCCGGCCGCGTCGGTGAGCGTGACGTCGACGAGCTCGAGCATCTCCTCGTCGGTGACCGTGGACTCCTCGGTGTTCGGGGAGGGCAGCTCCGAGCCGACCATCAGCTCGGCGAGCTTGCGCGAGGTCACGTCGGCCGGGCGTACGGCGGCCACGGTGGTGCCGCGACGCACGACCGTGATGTCGTCGGCGACGGCGAGCACCTCGTCGAGCTTGTGGGAGATGAAGATGAGGGTGTGCCCCTCCCTCTTCAGGTCGCGGAGGTTCGCGAACAGCGCGTCGACCTCCTGCGGGACCAGCACGGCGGTCGGCTCGTCGAGGATGATCACCTGGGCGCCGCGGTAGAGCACCTTGAGGATCTCCACGCGCTGCCGCTCGCCGACCCCGAGGCCCTCGACGAGCTCGTCGGGGTCGAGCCCGAAGCCGTAGACCCGCGAGATCTCCTCGACCTTCGAGCGGGCCTTGTCGCCGATGCCGTGGAGCTTCTCCGCGCCGAGCACGACGTTCTCGAGCACGGTGAGGTTGTCCGCGAGCATGAAGTGCTGGAACACCATGCCGATGCCGAGCTTGATGGCGTCGGCCGGCGAGCTCATCGTCACCGGCGTGCCGTCGACCTCGATCGTGCCGTCGTCGGGCTTCTGGACGCCGTACAGGATCTTCATCAGCGTCGACTTGCCGGCGCCGTTCTCCCCCACGATCGCGTGCACCGTGGCGGCGCGGACGTCGATGTCGATGTCGTGGTTGGCGATGACGCCGGGGAACCGCTTCCCGATGCCGCGCAGCCGAACGGCGACCTTCTCGGTGCTCCCGGCGCGGTCGGTGCTGGGTGTCGTGGTGACAGAACCACTGCCTGACGAAGAGATGGCACACACTCCCGGATGGTGAGGTTCGGCTGGACGCGCCACGGGCTCGGACGGAACGCTACCGCGTCCTGTTCCGAGCCCGTGGCCCAGTGATGCTCCCGTGCGAACGGGGGTCGATCAGAGGGTGTTGGGAACCTTGATCTCGCCGGAGACGATCTTCTCCTTGTAGGAGTCGATCTGGTCCTTGATGTCGTCGATCTGGCCGCCACTGGTGGCGTAGCCGACACCGTCGCGCTTGAGGTCGTAGACGTCGAAGCCGGCCTTGGTGGTGCCGTCCTTGAAGGCCTTGGCGAAGTCGTAGACCGCGACGTCGACGCGCTTGAGCGCCGAGGTCAGGATGTGCGACTGCTGGTCCTTGGGGGCGGTGAGGTACTGGTCGGAGTCCACGCCGATGGCGAGCTTGTCCTCGGCCGCGGCCGCCTCGAAGACGCCGTTGCCGGACAGGCCGGACGCGTGGAAGACGATGTCAGCACCGTTGTCGTAGAGCGCCGTCGCGGCTGTCTTGCCACCCGGCGGGTTGGCGAAGGCCTTCTGGTCGGCCTGGTCGGAGAGCCACTTCATCTCGACGGTGGCCTTCGGGTTCACGGCCTTGACGCCCGCCTGGTAGCCGGCGGCGAACGGGTCGATGATCGGACCCTTGACGCCACCCACGAAGCCGACCTTGTTCGTCTTGGTCTTCAGGCCGGCGGCGACACCGACCAGGAACGAGCCCTGCTCGGGGGAGAAGGCCAGGTTGGTGACGTTGTCACCCTCGGCCGCACCGTCCACGATCGCGAACTTCAGCTTCGGGTACTCCTTGGCGACCGTGGTCACCATCGGGGTGTAGACGAAGCCGACCGCGATGATCGGGTCGTAGCCCGCGTCCGCGAGGGTGCGCAGGCGCTCCTCCTTGGCGGAGTCCGGCTCGTCAGGAGCCGCCTCGGACTCCTTGCAGGTCGCGTCGAGGTCCTCGCTGGCCTTCTTGGTGCCGGCCGCGGCCAGGTCGTTGAACGACTTGTCGCCCCGCCCGCCGATGTCGTAGGCCAGGCCGATCTTCGGGCCGCTGCCGCCGGACGCGCAGAGGCCGCCCTTGTCGGAGCTGCCGCTGGCCGAGCTCGTCTGTGTGTCCTTCTTGGCACAACCGGTCACCGCGAGCGCCATGACAGCGGTGACAGCTGCAATCTTGGTCAGCCGACGCAAGATGCCTCCTTGTTTTGTGCGCCACCTGTCAGGCGCAAACCAGGCCACACCCTAATGCCCGGAACCGGTCCGGGAGCCCGCTCACGGGACGCCGCACGAAGTTGTTACCAGTTCGGTAGCAAGCGCGGGTTTCGGAAGAGCCGCGGAGGGTCACGGGCAGTGCCCGGCCGGTCCCCGTCAGGCGTCGAAGGTGGTGAGCACGGCGCCGGCGAGCACCTTGGCGCCCACCCCGATGGCCCGCTCGTCGATGTGCAGGTCGCCCTGGTGCAGGTCGTAGGTGCGGCCGCCCGGCGTGCGGGTGCCCAGCCGGCCCATCGCGCCCGGGATGTCCTCGAGGTACCACGCGAAGTCCTCGCCACCGAGGCTCTGCGGGGTGGACACCTCGCCGTCCTCGCCGAGGACCGCGTGCACGGCGCCCGCGAGCAGGGCGGTCGAGAATGGCTCGTTGACGACCGGCGGGACGCCCCGGACGTAGGTGACCTCCGCCCCGACGCCGTACGGCGCCAGGATCTGCCCGATCAGCCCGCGGACCAGGTCCTCGGCGTCGGCCCAGGCGACCGCGTCCAGCATCCGCAGGGTGCCGGCGCACTCGCCGGAGGCCGGGATGACGTTCTTCGCCGACCCGGCCCGGACCACGCCCCACACCAGGCTGGCGCCGGCCCGCGGGTCGAGGCGGCGGGACAGCGCGCCGGGCAGCTCGGTGACGAGCTTGCCGAGCGCGTAGGTCAGGTCCTCGGTGAGGTGCGGGCGGGAGGTGTGCCCGCCGCGGCCGGTCAGCCGGACGGTGAGCGCGTCGGCGGCCCCGGTCAGCGGACCGACCCGCAGCCCGACCCGGCCGACGTCGATGGTGGGGTCGCAGTGCAGCCCGTAGACGTGGCCGACGCCCTCGAGGGCGCCCGCGGCGATCACCTCCAGCGCGCCGCCGGGCATGACCTCCTCGGCGGGCTGGAACAGCAGGCGGACCCGTCCGGCCAGCGGCGACTGCTCGTGGGCCCGGGCCAGCGCGATGCCGGCGCCGACCAGGGCCGAGGTGTGCACGTCGTGGCCGCAGGCGTGCGCGACGCCGTCCGCGGTGCTGACCCACGGCTCGCCGCCCCGGTCGTCGACCGGGAGGCCGTCGAGGTCGGCACGCAGCGCCACCATCGGGCCGTCCGCGGCGCCCAGCTCGGCGAGCAGCCCGGACTTGGGCAGCAGCTGCACGTCCAGACCGGCGCGCTCCAGCCGTTCGGCGATCAGCGCCGTGGTGCGGGTCTCCTGCCAGGCCAGCTCCGGGTGGGCGTGCAGGTCGCGCCGGAGCGCCACCAGCTCCTCCTCCAGGGCGTCGACGGCGTCGATGCTGAGACGGAGAGGGGAGGGGGGCATGTGAGCAGACGTTACCGGAGCGGACGCGCACGAATGGGGGCGGACCACCGTCGCGGCGGCCCGCCCCACGGTTCGTGCGCAGTGGTTACTTGGCGAACGCGTAGAGCACCGAGTGCGCCACCCCGCCCAGGTCCAGCGTCGCCGAGTGGTCACCCTTGGCGACCGCCCTGCCCGGGCTGTAGCTGACCGTGACGGTCACCGACCCGGTCGCGGGCACGACGACCGACGCCGGTGAGGCGCTGAACGCGTCGTCGCCCTTGACCGTCAACGGCAGCTTCTGGGCGACACCGGTGAGGCCGGTCAGCGTGAGGGTCCGGCTCAGCGCCTTGCCGCTCCCGGACGGCACCGCACCGAACGAGGTGCTGACCGAGGAGAGCGCGACCTCGGCGGTGACCGCCGCGTCGACGTCCTCGAGCCCGGCGCCGATGACCACCGGGTCGGTCTCCTCCTTGCCCAGCACCTTGTAGTTGTCCAGCACACCCTGCTTGGCGGTGTTGGTGATCGCCGAACGGACCTGCCACGCGTCCCACAGCGGGTGGGCCTGGAGGACCACGGCCGCCGTGCCGGCGAGGTGCGGGCTGGCCATCGACGTACCGGAGAAGAACGCCCAGCAGCCGTCGGGGTTCGTCCCCGCCTCGCAGAAGCTGCTCGGGATCGAGGACAGCACGTTGACACCGGGCGCCACCACGTCGGGCTTGACCCGGAAGTCCACGTCGGTCGGACCCTGGCTGGAGAAGCCGGCCATGATGTCGCTGTTCGCGGTCTGGACGTAGCTCCTGTCCGTCCCGATGGTGGTCGCGCCGCCCGCAGCGGCGATGCCGGTGAGCGCCGCCTTGTCGGCGAGGCCCGCCATCACGGCCGGCAGCTTCGTCGGGAAGGCCGCGTCGGCTGCCATCGCCGTCGGGTCGCCCGCGACGTTGTTCACCACGATGACGGCGGTGGCCTTCTGGGCCTCCGCGACGGCCACCTTGTTGCCGAAGGTGCAGTCACCGCGGGACACGAGGGCGATGTTCCCTGCCACCGAGGCCGGGTAGCTCCCCGTGGCGCAGCCGAGTCCCAGGTCTCCGGCCGCGGTCGGCTTCGCGGCGACCAGCACGCCGCTCAGCGGGGTCATCGGCGTCGTGAAGTCACCGGCAGCCGTCTCGAAGCGGGACGCTCCCGACGTGACCGGGACACTGATGAAGTGCCCCACAGATGCGGCGCCGGCGGTCAACGCCCGCTCCGCCGACCCGGGCGACCCGACCGTGTAGTGGCCCGGGCCGTCGTTGCCGGCCGAGACCGCGACGACGATGCCGGCGCGGTCGAGGTTGTCGACCGCGACGGTCAGCAGGTCCTGGTTGCCGTGGGCGTTGCCGCCCAGGCTCATGTTGATGACGTCCATGCCGTCCTCCGCCGCCGCCTGGAGGGCGTTGAGGATGTCCTCGCTGCGGGCGTCGGTGATGTCGCCGGGGAAGACGTTGTAGCTGCCGAGCAGCGCGCCGGGGGCGACGCCGCTCGGGTCGTAGGTGATGTCGACGCCGTCGATGCTGGCGGGGGTACGCGCGTCGCAGGCGATCGTGCCGGCGACGTGGGTGCCGTGGTCCTGGACGGCCTTCGCGTCGTACCCGAGGCCGGCCGCCTTGTTCGCGAACACCCGGGCGACGATCACCTTGTTGTTGGTGTACGCGCGGTTGCCGAGCTGCGTGGTCGCCGGGAAGCCCTGCTGTCCGAAGCACGGGTGGGTCACGTCGATGCCGGTGTCGACGACGCCGACCTTGATCCCGTGCCCTGCGTTGACGGCGCCACCGTCCCGCACACCGAGGGCGGGGCTGCCGGCCGCGGCCCAGCCGGCCATCGCGTCGATCAGGGACAGGTCGGGGTCGTCTGCCGTCGGCGAGTAGGAGCCCTGGTAGCCGACGGAGGTGACACCCGGACCGGAGCGCAGGGTGCTCAGCGACGTGCCGTTCAGCCGGACGGCCACCGCGTTGACGGCCACGTCGTACTCGCCGGTGACCTTGGCGGACGGGGCGTTCTTCTTCAGCCACTGCTTGAAGGTGTTGCGCTGGTCGACCAGGAGCGCGCGCTCGCTCTTCACGGCGGTGCTGCCGAAGTCGATCTTGCGTCCCTTTGCGGGAGCGGTCCGGGCATCGGTGGCGAGCGGGGCGCGCGAGAGCCCGACGACGGCGCTGCTGCTGTCCACTCCCGTCGGGGCGACCGTGTCACTGTTCGGGTTGCGCCCCGACGAGGCCGGCGCGGCGGAGGCGTCGAACCCGCCCGTCACGCCGAGGGTGAGGGCCGCACCGGCGGCCAGCAGGGCAAGGCTTCGGCGTTGTCTCGAGGTGGGCACGTCTCTCCAGAGGGCTCGCGAGCGCCGTCGGCGCTGGGTCGTGGTCGGAACGTAGCCCCTCGCACCCTGTGAGCGGTAGATCCTGCTGTGAGCCAGATGTCCGCCGAGAGACTTTTTTGCTAGAACGCGTCCGGCGGGACGTAGGCCCCCCACACGTCGCGCAGCGCGTTGCAGACCTCCCCCACCGTCGCCTTCGCCCGGAGCGCCTCCTTCATCGGGTAGAGCACGTTGTCGTCGCCGCGCGCGGCCTCCACGAGCGCCGCCAGCTGGCGGTCCACCTCGCCCTGGTCCCGCTCCGCGCGCAGCTTCGCGAGCCGCTCGGCCTGCTGCTCCTCGATGGCCGGGTCGACGCGCAGCCCCTCGAACGGCTCCTCCTTCTCGGAGGTGAACCGGTTGACGCCCACGACGATCCGCTCGCCGGTGTCGATGTCGCGGGCGATCTGGTAGGCCGCCTTCTCGATCTCGTTCTTCTGGAAGCCCCGCTCGATCGCGGCGACCGCGCCGCCCATCTCCTCGACCTGGTCCATCAGCTTGCGGGCCTCGGCCTCGACGTCGTCGGTGAGCGCCTCCATGACGTAGGACCCCGCGAACGGGTCGACGGTCTTGGTCACGTCGGTCTCGTAGGCGATGACCTGCTGGGTGCGCAGCGCCAGGCGCGCCGACTTCTCGCTGGGCAGCGCCAGCGCCTCGTCGAACGAGTTCGTGTGCAGCGACTGGGTGCCGCCGAGCACCGCGGCCAGGCCCTGGATCGCGACCCGGACCAGGTTCACCTCGGGCTGCTGGGCGGTCAGCTGGACGCCGGCGGTCTGGGTGTGGAACCGCAGCATCTGCGACTTCGGGTCCTGGGCCCCGAACTCGTCGCGCATCACCTGGGCCCAGATCCGGCGGGCCGCCCGGAACTTCGCGACCTCCTCCAGGATCGTCGTACGCGACACGAAGAAGAAGGACAGCCGCTTGGCGAAGTCGTCGACGTCGAGCCCGGCCTTGACCGCCGCGCGGACGTACTCGATCCCGTCAGCCAGCGTGAACGCGATCTCCTGCGCGGGCGTCGCCCCGGCCTCGGCCATGTGGTAGCCGGAGATCGAGATGCTGTTCCACCTCGGCACCTCCGACTTGCAGTAGGCGAAGATGTCGGTGATCAGCCGCAGCGACTGCGCCGGCGGGTAGATGTAGGTGCCGCGGGCGATGTACTCCTTGAGCACGTCGTTCTGGATCGTGCCGGTGATCTTGTCGCCGGGGACGCCGTTCTCCTCCGCGACGAGCTGGTACATCAGCAGCAGCAGCGCGGCGGGGGCGTTGATCGTCATCGAGGTCGAGACCTCGTCGAGCGGCAGGCCGTCGAACAGCAGCCGCATGTCCTCGATCGAGTCGATCGCCACCCCGACCTTGCCGACCTCGCCGTGCGCGATGGCGGCGTCGGAGTCGTGGCCCATCTGGGTGGGCAGGTCGAAGGCGACCGACAGCCCGCCGGTGCCGTTCGCGACGAGCTGCTTGTAGCGCTGGTTGGACTCCTTGGCGGTGCCGAAGCCGGCGTACTGCCGCATCGTCCAGGGCCGGCCGGTGTACATCGACGGGTAGACGCCGCGGGTGAACGGGTACTGCCCCGGCTCGCCGAGGCGGGTCTCCGGGTCGAAGCCCTCGAGCGTCTCGGGGCCGTACAGCGTCTTGAAGGGGAGCCCGGACTCGGTGAGGTTCTGGTCGCCGGCGCCGGGCGGGCCGGCCGTGGGAGCTTCGCCTGCAGTCATGCCCGAACAGTACGGCGACCGGTCCTCGCCGCGCACCGTGAACATTCCCACTCCCCCGGTGCACCGGGTGGTGTGGTGCGGGGTGCGAGGATCGGCGGGTGACTCTGGAGACCGCCGTGGAGCGGGTGGAGCGGGCGCTGGCCCGGGCCGACGAGGTGGACGGGATGGTCGCGGCGGTGTGCACGCCCGACCCGGCGGCGCGGACCCGGGCGCGGGAGCGGGACGCGGAGACCCGCGAGGGTCGCTCCCGCGGGCCCCTGCACGGGTGGCCGGTGCTGGTGAAGGACAACGTCGACACCGCGGACCTGCCCACCACGGCCGGCTCCCTGGCCCTGGCCGCGCAGCCGAACCCGGCCCGCGACGCGGCCCTGGTGACCCGGCTCCGCGAGGCCGGCCTGGTCGTCCTGGGCAAGGCCAACCTCAGCGAGTGGGCGAACATCCGGGACGAGGGCTCGGCGTCCGGGTGGAGCGGGTACGGCGGCCTGACCCGCAACCCGTACGCCCTGAACCGGTCCGCCGGCGGGTCGAGCTCGGGCAGCGGCGCCGCGGTGGCCGCCGGCATCACGCCCCTCGCCGTGGGCACCGAGACGGACGGCTCGATCTCCTGCCCGGCCGCGTTCAACGGCTGCGTCGGGATCAAGCCGACGGTGGGCCTCGTGCCGACCGACGGGGTGGTGCCGATCTCCCGGTCCCAGGACTCCCCCGGCCCGATGGCGTCGACGGTGCGGGACGCGGCCGCGCTGCTCGGCGTGCTCGCCGGCAACGGCACCGACTACGCGTCGTACGCCGTGGACGGCCGGCTCGCCGGGAAGCGGATCGGCGTCCCGCGGGCGAGGTACTGGGGCTACAGCAGCCACGCCGACGGGCCGGCCGAGCGCGCGGTGCAGCTGCTGGCCCGGCAGGGCGCGACGATCGTGGACGGCACCGACCTCACCAGCATGGAGGAGTTCGACGGGCACGACGAGCTGCTGGTGATGCTGGCCGAGCTGCGCAGCGGCCTGGAGGGCTACCTCGCCGGCCGGCCGGGCGACGGCCCCCGCACGCTCGCCGACGTGGTCGCCTGGAACCGCGCGCACGCCGACGTCGAGCTGCAGCACTTCGGCCAGTCCCTGTTCGAGCAGGCCCTGGAGGGGCCGGGCGTCGGGAGCCGGGAGTACGCCGAGGCCCGGGCCCGCTGCCTGCGGGCCGGACGCGACGACGGCATCGACGCGGTCCTCCGGGCCCACGACCTGGACGCGCTGGTCACCCCGTCCTACGGACCCGCGGTCCCCATCGACCTGGTCAACCCGGAGGCGCACACGGGCTCCTGCACCACGCCGAGCGCGATCGCGGGCTACCCGCTGCTCACCGTGCCGTCGGGGCTGTCCGCCGGGCTGCCGGTCGCCGTCTCCTTCTGGGGTACGGCGGCCAGCGAGCCGACCCTGGTCGAGATCGCCGCGGGCTACGAGGCCGCGCGGGACCGCGACACCGGGCCGCTGCCGGCGCCGACCTTCCCGACCTTCGTCTGAGGAGCGCTCCGGCTACTGCATCAGCGTCGCCGCGCTGGCGAGCAGCGCGGTGAGCTCGGGGGGTGACCCGCAGCGGCTTGCGGGCCGGGGTGTCCGGCGGGAAGTCCCCGACGACCGAGACCGCCTGCCCGTCCTTCGCGACGACGTAGCCGGTGCCGGGGATCGTGAACGCGGTGCCGGCGTCGATGCCGGGCACCGGCCGGCTGTCGAGGTACCTCTTCTGCGAGAGGAAGAACGGCCCGGCCTGGGTGTTGCTGTAGACGCCGACGGTGACCGTGCGGGGGTCCCGGGGCCCGGTCGCGAACGTGCACATCGCCGAGCGGTCCTTGTACTCCAGGGTCCGCGAGACACCGGCCGGTGCGCCGAGCACGCCGTCGACGGCCCGCTGGTCCAGACGGGAGCAGACGCCCTTGGTCTGGTCGTCGGTCTCCGGCGGGTCCGTGGGGACGCTGCGGGCGACCGCCGCGGCCACCGCGGTGACGTCCTCGAGCCGCGAGGCCTCGTCGCTGGGCTTCACGGCGAGCACCCGCGCCAGCGTGTTGCCGCGCAGGAACGACACCGTGGTGAACCGGGCCAGGTCCGCGGCCCGCGCGGCGTCCCCGACCCCGTCGACCGGCTCGCCGGGCATCCGGGCCAGGTCGGCACGGGTGGCCGGGGCGCGCCCGACGCTGACCACGAACGTGTAGGAGTCGAACGAGACGCCGAACCCGCACTGGTCGACGAGGCCGCCGTACCCCTTGAGCGTGGTGAGCTGGCGGCTGGTCGGCTCACCGGCCTGCCCGGCGGCCCGGCGGACCTGCGCGGGCGTCGCCAGCGAGCAGACGTCGAGGGCGCTCAGCAGCGGCCCGGCCGACACGGTCGGGGCGGTGCCGGTGGCCGGGGACGAGGCGGACGTCGCGGGGGTGGCACCGGCTCCGGCCGGGCGGTCGGTGCTCCCGGACGAGCAGCCGGACAGCAGCAGCGCGAGCACGGCGACGAGGAGCAGACCGGTCGGGCGGTGACGGCGTGGCACGAGGGCATCCCCCCTGGTCGAGACGGAGGATCACGGTAGCGCCCGCCCGCCGTCGTTTCGCGAAGGGCGCCGTGCGGTAATTGATCTCACAGGCCTCGCCGTACGTCGCGGTCCAGACCGCGGATAGAGTGCTGAGGTTGCCCGTTCACCAGCTATGCATGTCGAGTTCGGAGGAATCGGAGTGGCTACCTCTCCGGCAGGAACGCTTTATCGGGGCCGTGAAGGCATGTGGAGTTGGGTCCTGCACCGGATCACCGGTGTCTCGATCTTCTTCTTCCTCTTCGCCCACGTCGTCGACACCGCCATGGTGCGGGTGTCGCCGGACGTCTACAACACGGCCGTCGAGACCTACAAGAACCCCATCGTCGGGGTGATGGAGGTCGGGCTCGTCGGCGCCGTCCTCTTCCACGGCCTCAACGGCGTGCGGATCATCCTGGTCGACTTCTGGGAGAAGGGTCCGCGCTACCAGCGCCAGCTGACGTACGGCGTCGCCGGGCTGTTCGTGGTCCTCTTCGTGCCGTTCGTGATCCGGCACCTGTCGCACGTGTTCGGAGGCTGACCCATGACCACGACCGCTCCCCAGATCGTCCCGCCGCGCTCGAGGTCCTCGCGCGGCAACTTCGAGCTGAACAGCTGGCTGTTCATGCGCGGCTCCGGCCTGCTGCTGCTCGTGCTCGTCTTCGGGCACCTGTTCGTCAACCTGATGCTCGGCGAGGGCATCACCCAGATCGACTTCGCGTTCGTCGCCGGCAAGTGGGCGAACCCGTTCTGGCAGGTCTGGGACCTCGCGATGCTCTGGCTGGCGATGCTGCACGGCTGCAACGGCCTGCGCACGATCATCAACGACTACGCAGCCAAGCCGAACTCCCGGTTCGCGCTGAAGACGCTGCTCTACTTCGGGACCGCCGTGGTCATCGTGCTCGGCACGCTGGTGATCTTCACCTTCGACCCGTGCATCGACCCGAAGTCCACTCTCGACGTCTGCACGATGAAGTGAGGCACTGACCCATGGTCCAGCAGCACAAGTACGACGTCGTGATCGTCGGAGCCGGCGGCGCCGGCATGCGTGCGGCCCTCGAGTCGGGCAAGCGCACGCGTACGGCGGTCCTCACCAAGCTCTACCCGACCCGGTCCCACACCGGCGCTGCGCAGGGCGGCATGTGCGCCGCCCTCGCCAACGTCGAGGAGGACAACTGGGAGTGGCACACCTTCGACACCGTCAAGGGCGGTGACTACCTGGTCGACCAGGACGCCGCGGAGGTGATGGCCAAGGAGGCCATCGACGCGGTCCTCGACCTGGAGAAGATGGGCCTGCCCTTCAACCGCACCGACGAGGGCAAGATCGACCAGCGCCGGTTCGGCGGCCACACGCGCAACCACGGCGAGGCCGCCGTACGTCGCTCGTGCTTCGCCGCGGACCGCACCGGCCACATGATCCTGCAGACGCTCTACCAGCAGTGCATCAAGCACGACGTGGAGTTCTACAACGAGTTCTACGTGCTGGACATGTGCATGACCGACGGCCGGGTCAGCGGCGTGGTCGCCTACGAGCTGGCCACCGGCGAGATCCACGTCTTCAACGCCAAGTCGGTCATCTTCGCGACCGGCGGCTTCGGCAAGGTCTTCCGCACCACGTCCAACGCGCACACGCTCACCGGTGACGGCATGGGCATCGTGTGGCGCAAGGGCCTCCCGCTCGAGGACATGGAGTTCTTCCAGTTCCACCCGACCGGCCTGGCCGGGCTCGGCGTGCTGCTCTCGGAGGCGGCCCGCGGCGAGGGCGGGATCCTGCGCAACAGCGAGAACGAGCGCTTCATGGAGCGCTACGCCCCCACCATCAAGGACCTCGCGCCGCGCGACATGGTCGCCCGGGCGATGGCCAACGAGGTGCGCGAGGGACGCGGGTCCGGGCCGGACAAGGCCTACGTCTACCTCGACCTGACGCACCTGCCGCGCGAGCAGATCGACGCGAAGCTCCCCGACATCACGGAGTTCGCCCGGACCTACCTCGGCGTGGAGCCCTACACCGAGATGATCCCGGTGTTCCCGACCGCGCACTACGCGATGGGCGGCGTCCCGACCAACATCAAGGGCGAGGCGCTGGCCGACAACCACACCGTCATCCCCGGCCTGTACGCCGCCGGCGAGGTGGCCTGCGTGTCGGTGCACGGCGCGAACCGGCTGGGCACCAACTCGCTGCTGGACATCAACGTCTTCGGCCGTCGCGCGGGCACCTACGCCGCGGACTACGCCTTGGGCACGGACTACGACGAGCTCCCGGAGAACCCGGAGGCCATGGTCGTGGAGATGATCGAGCAGATGCGCGACGCGGGCGGCTCGGAGCGGGTGGCGGCGATCCGCCAGGAGCTCCAGGCCACGATGGACATCAACGCGCAGGTCTACCGCACCGAGGGGTCGCTGAAGCAGGCGCTCTCCGACCTCGAGGGCCTCAAGGCGCGCTACGCCAACGTGTCGGTCCAGGACAAGGGCAAGCGGTTCAACACCGACCTGCTGGAGGCCATCGAGCTGGGCTTCCTGCTCGACCTGGCCGAGGTGCTGGTCACCTCGGCGCTGGCCCGCAACGAGTCGCGCGGCGGTCACTTCCGCGAGGACTACGCCACCCGCGACGACGTGAACTTCATGCGTCACACGATGGCCTACCGCAACGAGGACGGCAGCATCCGGCTCGACTACAAGCCGGTCATCGAGACGCGCTACAAGCCGATGGAGCGGAAGTACTGATGAGCACCGACACCGCGACCGACACCCCCACCGGGCCGGCCCCGAGCACCACCACCATGACCGTCACGGTCAAGATCCTCCGCTACAACCCGGAGGTCTCCGAGGAGTCCAGGTGGGAGAGCTACCAGGTCACGGCCGAGCCGACCGACCGCGTGCTCGACGCCCTGCACAAGGTCAAGTGGGACCTGGACGGCTCGCTGACCTTCCGCCGCTCGTGCGCGCACGGCGTGTGCGGCTCGGACGCGATGCGGATCAACGGCAAGAACCGGCTGGCCTGCAAGACGCTCCTCAAGGACGTCAACCCCAGCCAGCCGATCACCGTGGAGCCGATCAAGGGCCTGCCGGTCCTCAAGGACCTCGTCGTCGACATGGAGCCGTTCTTCGCGGCCTACCGCTCGGTGATGCCGTTCCTGGTCACCACGGGCAACGAGCCGACCCGCGAGCGGATCCAGACCCAGGCCGACCGGGAGCGCTTCGACGACACCACCAAGTGCATCCTGTGCGCGGCGTGCACCACGTCGTGCCCGGTCTACTGGAGCGACGGGCAGTACTTCGGCCCGCAGGCGATCGTGGGCGCGCACCGGTTCATCTTCGACAGCCGGGACGAGGGCGGCGACCAGCGCCTGGAGATCCTCAACGACAAGGAGGGGGTGTGGCGCTGCCGCACCACCTTCAACTGCACCGAGGCCTGCCCGCGCGGCATCGAGGTCACCAAGGCGATCCAGGAAGTGAAGCGCGCGCTGATCTTCCGCCGCTGACGCCGTCCTCGGCACCGGCGCACCGGTCCCCGCTCCGTCCTCGGAGCGGGGATCGTCGCGTTTCCGGGTCCGGCGGCTCCGTCCGGTGTGAGAATCGGCGGCATGGAGGAGTACCAGCTCGAGGACGAGCAGCGCGAGAGGGCGGTCGCCTACCTCGAGCAGGAGCACGCCCGCGGCGTCTTCGACGACGTCGAGCTGGCCCGTCGTACGACGGAGGTGCGGGAGGCGAGGACCGTCGCGCAGCTGCTGGCCGCCACCGCCGACCCGGCCGTCGCGGCCCTCGAGCCGGCGCCGCGCGCGGTGCCGAGCAACCGCACCGCACTGGTCGCCGGGCTGCTGGTCGCGGTCCTGGTCGTGGTGCTGCTCGTGGCGGCGTCCCGGATCCTCTGAGGGAGGCGCTACGTCACGGCGCGTCGACCCGGTCCGCCGTCCGGCTGCCGGTGGCCCGCCACGCCTGGACGCCGACCCGGGCGAGGACCCCGGCGATCACCAGGTTCACCACGATCAGCACGACGTGCGCGACCCAGTAGCCGGTCGGCCGGTCCTCCCCGGCGGCGTGCGCCGCGGCGAGGTTCTTGGTGAAGGTCGCGTAGGTGAAGACGTTCCAGGCCGCGACGGCCAGGAGCAGGACGGCGTGCTTGCGTCGGAAGATCACGGGTCCAGTCTGACGGACACGGGCAACCGGACCTCGTCCAGGGCGTCGGCCACCGCGCGGGCGCCGGCCTCCCCCAGCACGATCGTGTAGTGGTTGGTCCCGGGCACGTCGCGGGCCACCAGCCCGGGCAGCGCGCGCAGGTGCTCCGCGACCGCCTCGGCCGGGTAGAGCCCTCCCGGGTCGCCCAGCATCCCGGCCGGCGCCCGCAGGAACACGGTGCCCTCCGGGAGCGCGGCCACGCGTACGGCGGCCCCGTCGGCGTCGAGCAGGTCGGCGGAGTCGTCGCGGACGGCGGCCAGCGAGACGCTGGACCGGTCGCCGTCGAGGTCGTAGGCGAGGTAGTCCTCCACCTCGGGGGTCCAGGCGCCGGCGAACGCGGGGTGCGGGCGCCAGAAGTCGAGGTACTCCTCGAGGGAGCCGAAGGTCATCGTGAGGCGCCGGGCGGCGGGCCCGATCGTGGCGTTCAGGGCCTCCTCGGGGGTGGTGCCCTCCGGCGGGCCCGGGAGCGGCAGCCCGCCGTCGACGAGCACGGCGCCGGAGCCCCGGTCGGGGTGCCGCGCGCCGAACGCGGCCGCCACGAATCCGCCCATCGAGTGGCCGAGGACCAGCGGGGCGGGCAGCTCGAGGTGGTCCAGGACGGCGAGCAGGTCATCGGCGTGCCGGTCCATGCCGGCCGGGCCCTCCAGTCCCCCGCTGCGGCCGCGCCCGCGCAGGTCGGGGGCGACGACGGTGCACCGGTCGAGGGCGGCGAGCGTCTGCCAGCACCGGTGGTTGCCGGTGACGCCGTGGGCGGCCAGCACCACCGGCGCCCCGGGGTCGCTCGCCGTCCACCGGCCCACCCGGAGCAGGCCGCCGGGGACCGGGACGTCGAGGGTGTCGTAGGTGGTCATCGGGTTCCTCCTCGTAGGACGCGCATCAGGGCCGCGCCGAGCAGCGCTCCCGCGCCCGCGGCGACGGCGATCGCCCACGGCCGGTCGGTGACGGCCGCCGGGGCGGGCGCGCGGGTGTCGGCCGCCTCGAGGGCGAGCGCCGCCCCTGGGGCCCGCATGGCCTCCGTGGTGCGCCGCTCCAGCGCGGTCGTCGCGGTGTAGGCCCAGGCCGCGGCGTACATCACCAGCCGGGAGAAGTAGTTGATCCAGACCAGCAGGATCAGCGTGACGCCGAACACCTGGAAGGCCGGGTTGCCCTGGGTCTGCTTGAGCAGCAGGTTGGCGCCGAGCTTGAGCACCTCGAAGCCCACCGCACCGAGCAGGGCGCCCCGCAGCAGCGCGCCGCGCGGGACGTGCGACTCGGCGACCAGCAGCCGGAACATCGTCAGCAGCAGGACCGTGGAGGCCGCGAGGGCCAGCGCGTGCCCGACGACGCCGACCAGAACGGTCGGCACCAGCGATCCGGAGTCGATGCCGACCCAGCCCAGGATCAGCCCGGTGAACCCGGTCACCGCGGCGGACAGGGCGACGGACACGGTCAGCGTCAGGCCGACCAGGACCAGGGTGCCGAGGTCGCGCAGCTTGCCGACCAGGAAGTTCGGCTGCTCCTGGCGGGGCACCACGAACATCACCTCGAGGGCCTGCCGCATGCCCGAGAGCCAGCCGAGCCCGGCGTAGACCACCACGACCAGGCCGACGATCCCGATCGTGCCCGAGTAGGACTCGATCGTGGACAGCTTGATCTGGCCCGGGTCCGAGCCGATCACCCCGGGCACCAGCTTGTTGATCTCGACGACCATCTGGTCCTTGAGGTCGGGGTAGAGCTGGGCGAGCAGGCCGATCACGAAGAACCCGAGCGCCAGGATCGGGAAGAACGACAGGAAGCCGAAGAACGTCACGGCGCCGGCCTGGGCGTTGCCGTTCACGGCGCCGTAGTGCTGCACCATCCGGACGACGTGGTCCAGCCACGGGTACGTCGCACGCAGCCGGGCGACGGCGGCAGCGGCGCGGTCCTTCAGGGACGCCACGACGGGGACCTACCCATCGAGCGGTGCCGCCAGCACGAAGTCGCGGGTGGGCGCCCAGCCGGAGTCCCGGTCGTGCACGTAGAGCGAGAAACGGTCGACGATGAAGTCGCACTCGAAGCCGGCCAGGTCGTCGAACGCCCGGTCGAGGGTCTCGTCGGCCAGGTGGTGGGCGACGGTGACGTGCGGGTGGTACGGGAACTGCAGGTCCGCGTCGAGGGGCCCGCGGCGCACCGACCCGGCGAGCTGCTCGCAGCCGGAGATGCCCTCGGCGACCATCACGAATACCACCGGGGAGACCGGGCGGAACGTCCCGGTGCCGCGCAGCCGGATCCGGAAGGCGACGTTGGTCGCGGCCGCCTCGGCGAGGTGCTTCTCGAGGGTGGCCACCGCTTCCTCGTCGACCTCCACCGGCGGCATCAGCGTGATGTGGGTGGGGATCCCCGAGGCCGTCGCGTCGCCGAGGCCCTCGCGGTAGCTCTGGAGCTGCTCGCCCCAGGGTTCCGGGACGGCGATGGCAACCCCGATCGTCGTCGTCACGGTGCGACCCTAGCGGCCCGGGCGGGCGGCCGGAGCCGCGAACCCGACCCGGTCGTAGACGTCGGCCAGCGTGCGCTCCGCCACGGCCCCCCGCCTTCTCGGCCCCGGCGAGCAGGATCTCGTCGAGCCCGGCGGTGTCGTCGAGCAGCTCCAGGGTGCGGTCCCGGAACGGCGTCACGAACTCCACCACGGCGTCGGCGAGGTCCTTCTTGAGGTCGCCGTACCCCCGTCCGTCGTACGTCTGCTCGAGGTCGGCGATGCTGCTGCCGGTCAGCGCGGAGAAGATCGTCAGCAGGTTCGAGACGCCCGGCTTCTCCGCCTCGTCGAAGCGCACCTCGGAGCCGGAGTCGGTGACCGCCGAGCGGATCTTCTTCGCCGACACCTTCGGGTCGTCGAGCATCTCCACGATGCCGGCCGGCGAGGAGGCGGACTTGGACATCTTCGCGGTCGGGTCCTGGAGGTCGGTGATCTTCGCCGTCTCCTCGAGGATGTACGGCTCCGGGAGGCGGAACGTCTTCTTGTAGCGGTGGTTGAACCGCTGCGCGAGGTCGCGGGTGAGCTCGAGGTGCTGGCGCTGGTCCTCGCCCACCGGGACGTAGGCCGGCCGGTAGAGCAGGATGTCGGCGGCCTGCAGGATCGGGTAGGTGAACAGCCCGACCGACGCGGCGCCCTCGCCGCCCTTGGCGGACTTGTCCTTGAACTGCGTCATCCGGCGGGCCTCGCCGAAGCCGGTCAGGCACTGCAGCACCCAGCCGAGCTGGGCGTGCGCGGGCACCTGGGACTGCACGAAGACCGCGGAGCGCTGCGGGTCGATGCCCATCGCGAGCAGCTGGGCGGCGGCCCGGCGGACCCGGTCGCGGAGCACCTTCGGGTCCTGCTCGACGGTGATCGCGTGCAGGTCGGCGATGAAGAAGAACGGCTCGTAGTCGTCCTGCAGGGCCACCCACTGCCGCAGCGCGCCGAGGTAGTTGCCGAAGTGGAACGAGTCGGCGGTCGGCTGGATCCCGGAGAGGACCCGGGGACGGGCGGCGGGGGCGTCGGACATGCCGGGCATTCTTCCAGGGTCGGGGTCGGTGGCCCCCGGCAGGCCCACCGGCGGACGCGCGGCTGACGTCGGGACGTCGGGGCTACTGGGCCGGCTGGTCCGCCCGGTCCTGCTCGGCCGGCTCGGCCTCCCGCTCGGCGGTCGGCTCGGGCGCGGGCTCCGGCACGGGCTCCGGCACGGGCTCGATGCTGGTCGGAGGGTCCGGGTTCACGGTCGCCTGCACGGGTACGGCGGTCACCAGCACGCGCCCGACCCGGCGGCCCTCGACCTCGCGCACGGTGATCCGGCGCTCGGCGTAGTCCACCCAGTCACCGGCCTGCGGGATCCGGCCGAGCCGCTGCATCAAGAACCCCGACACCGTCTCGTAGGGTCCCTCGGGCAGCTCGACGCCGGTCTCGTCCTCGAAGTCGTCGAGGTTCAGCAGGCCGTCGACCTCGACCTCGCCGCCGCCGTGCACGGTGGTCTCGGACTCGTCGAGGTCGTACTCGTCCTTGATGTCGCCGATGAGCTCCTCGACGAGGTCCTCCATCGTGACGATGCCCGCGGTGCCGCCGTACTCGTCGGCGACGATCGCGAGGTGCATGCCCTCGCGCCGCATGTCGGCGAGCGCCGCGAGGATCGGGCGGGTCCAGGGCAGCACGAGGATCTGCCGGGCCAGCTCGCCGACCCGCAGCGAGCGGTTGGCCATCTCGGGGTCGAGCAGGTCGCGCACGTGCACGAAGCCGATCACGTCGTCGGCGGAGCCCCGGATGACCGGGTAGCGGGAGTGCGGCTGGTGCAGCGCCTCCCGGGCGGCCCGGAACACCGGGGTCGAGGAGTCCAGGAAGTCCACCTCGGTGCGCGGGATCATCACCTCGCGGATCTGCCGGTCGCCGGCCTGGAAGACGTCCTCGACGATCCGCCGCTCCTCCTCGCCCAGGGTCTCGTGGGCGTTGACCAGGTCGCGCAGCTCCTCGTCGGACATCTGCTCGCTCTTGGCGTTCGGGTCGCCGCCGACCAGCCGGACCACGACGTTGGTCGAGACCGACAGCAGCCAGATGACCGGACGCGAGATCTTGGCGATCCGGTCGACGGTCGGGCCGAGCGCCATCGCGAACCCCTCGGCGCGCTGCAGCGCGAGCCGCTTGGGAGCCAGCTCGCCGAGCACCAGGGAGACGTAGGAGATCGCGATCGTCACCAGCACCAGCGCGACGATGTCCGCGGCGCCGGCCGGCACGCCCCAGTCGACGAGCTTCGGCGACAGGTCGCCGGCGAGCGTCGCCCCACCGAAGGAGGCGGACAGGAACCCGGCCAGCGTGACGCCGACCTGGACCGCGGCCAGGAACCGGTTGGGGTCCGCCGACAGCCGCGCGACGGCCTCGCCGCGACGCCCTCGGCCCGCCATCGCCCGCACCTGCCCGTCGCGCAGTGACACCAGCGCGATCTCGGCAGCGGCGAACATGCTGCCGATGAGGACGAAGACGACGACAAGCCCGATGTTCGCGAGCGTGCCGTTCATGGTCTGTGACTCTCGTCCATGCCCACAACGATAAGGGTTTGCAGAGGCGACCGTGACTGGGCAGGGTGGGCGCGGTGACGACCGCCACCTTCCCCGAGGCCGTGCCCGTGCTCACCGACGGCGTGGTGACCCTGCGCGCGCACCACGCCGGCGACGTCGACGGCGTCCTCGAGCAGTGCCTCGACCCGGTCAGCCGGGCCTGGACGACCGTGCCGGTCGACTACACCCGCGAGCAGGCCGAAGGGTTCGTGGGCGCGCGGGTGCCCGCGGCCTGGGCCGCCGGCAGCTGGGTCTTCGCGGTCGAGGCGACCGACGACACGGGCGTCGCGCGCTTCTGCGGCACCGTCGAGCTGCGCCACGAGGGCGACGCCCGCGCCGAGATCGCCTACGGCGCGCACCCCTGGGCCCGCGGCCGCGGGATCGTGCACCGGGCCCTGGAGCTGCTGCTGGCCTGGGGGTTCGAGGAGCAGGGACTGCAGACGGTGATCTGGTGGGCCAACCGCGGCAACTGGGCGTCGCGGCGGGCCGCCTGGCGGCTCGGCTTCACCCTCGAGGGCACCGTGCCGCAGTGGCTGCCCCAGCGCGGGGTGCTGCGCGACGCGTGGGTCGGCGTGCTGCGGGCCGGCGACGAACGGGCCCCGCGCACTGACTGGCTGGTGGCGCACCGGGTGGAGGGCGAGAAGGTGGTGCTGCGGCCCTGGCGCCTCGAGGACGCGGAGCGGGTCGTGCAGGCGTGCACCGACGAGCGCACCCGGCACTGGCTCTGGCGGCTCCCGGACCCGTACACGCGCCCCGACGCCGAGGACTACCTCGCCTCCCGGGTGGAGCTGCTGGCGACCGGGGCCGGGGTCGGATGGGCCGTCGCCGACGCCCGGACCGACGAGCTGCTGGGCAGCATCGCGCTGTTCGACCTGACCCGCGGCCGGGACGCCGAGATCGGCTACTGGGCGCACCCGGACGCCCGCGGACGGGGCGTGATGAGCGAGGGCTGTGCCCTGGCGGTGCGGCACGCGTTCGCGTCCGCGGACGACGGAGGTCTCGGTCTGCAGCGGCTGCAGGTCAGCGCCGCCGAGGGCAATGCCGCCTCGCAGCGGGTGATCGCGGCGAACGGCTTCGTCCGCACCGGCCGCGAGCGCCGCTCGCTGCGCCTGGGGGACGGCAGCCTGACCGACTGCGTGACCTACGACCTGCTGGCCGAGGAGTACGCCGGGACCGCCTCGGCGCGCTGAGCGGCCGCCGCCGTGAGCTCCTCGCGGCCGAGCACCGCCGCGACCCGGCGCCGCTCGACGAGCATCCCGATCCCGAACACCACCAGCCCGGCGGCCGCGAGGCCGGCGCCCAGCAGGCTGGGCGCCCGGTAGCCGTAGCCGCCGGAGATCACCACGGCGCCCAGCCAGGCCCCGAGCCCGTTGGCGGTGTTCAGCGCCGAGTGGTTCAGCGCGGCCCCGAGCATCTGCGCGTCGCCCGCGGCGTGCATCAGCCGCAGCTGCAGGTTGATCGCCAGCACCGAGCCGAGCACGCCGACGAGGAACACCAGGACCACGGTCGGGACGGCGTACGGCGAGAGCAGGTAGAACAGCACCAGGGTCACGATGCTGGCCAGGAACGCCGCCACCACCGAGCGGTTGACGTTCCAGTCCGCGAGCCGGCCGGCCACCCAGGTGCCGACCACCGACCCCAGCCCGAAGGCCAGCAGGAAGCCGGGGATCGTCGACCGGGACAGCCCGGTCACGTCGGTGACGACCGGGGCGACGTAGCTGTACATCGCGAACACGCCACCGAAGCCGACCATGCCCGACGCGGCCGCGAACAGCACCTGCGGCTTCTTCAGCGCGGCCAGCTCGCCGCGCAGGGTGGCGGTCCGGTCGCCCGGCGTGGACGGCACGAACGCGAGGATCAGCAGGGCGGTGAGCACGGTCACGCCGAGCACCGCCCAGTAGGCGGTGCGCCAGCCGAGGTTCTGCCCGAGCCAGGTGCTGGCCGGCACCCCGGCGACCGTGGCGACCGAGAGACCGAGCATGACCGAGGACACCGCCCGGCCGCGGTACTGGACCGGGACCAGGGAGGCCGCGATCAGGGAGGCCACGCCGAAGTAGGCGCCGTGCGGCAGCCCGGCCACGAAGCGGGCCGCCATCACCGGCCAGTAGCCGTGCGCGGAGGCGGTGATCGCGTTGCCCACGCCCAGCGCCAGCACCAGCCCGATCGCCAGCGCCCGCCTGGGGAGCCGGGCGGCGAGCGAGACGATCACCGGCGCACCCACGACCACGCCGAGGGCGTAGGCGGTGATGATGTGCCCGGTGGTCGGGATCGACTCGCCGATGCCGTCGGCGATGTCCGGGAGCAGCCCCATCGTCACGAACTCGGTGGTGCCGATCCCGAACCCGCCGGTGGCGAGCGCGATCAGAGCGAGCGTGACGTGCGGCGGGCGGGAGGGGGAGGGCACAGCGGGATCCTTGATCTCACGGGTGTGGCGCGGGGCTGGACGCAGTGACATGTCCACTTCGTGCAAGACGACCCGCCTGACCCGGTATTCCCTTGAGCGCTACAGAACACACCTCCCAGCGGGCCGGGTTGACCGAGGTGACACTCCTCGCCGCTCCTTGACGTCGGGGAAGCCGCGGCCGGAGACTCCCGGCATGGCCCCCAGCACCCCGCCCCCGACCCGTGGCTTCGTGGGCCGGCGCCGTCCCCGGCAGCCGGACCGCCTCCCGCCGGGCCAGTACGACGTCGGACGGGACTGGCCGGTGCTCACCGCCGAGGTCACCCCGGTGCTGGACCCGCAGCGCTGGACGATGACCGTCGACGGCCTGGTCGCGACGCCGACGACCTGGACGTGGGACGAGGCGCACGCGCTGCCGCAGTCGGAGTACGCCGGCGACATCCACTGCGTGACCACCTGGTCGAAGTTCGGCACCCGGTTCTCCGGGGTGAGCGTGGACGAGCTGCTCGCCGTCGCGGACCCGGCGCCCGAGGCGTCGTACGTCCTGGCGACCTGCACCACCGGCTACACCACCAACCTGCCGCTCGCCGACGTCACCGGCGGCCGGGCCTGGGTGGTCTGGACGTACGACGGGCAGCCGCTCCCCCGCGACCACGGCGGGCCGGTCCGGCTGCTGGTGCCGCACCTGTACTTCTGGAAGAGCGCGAAGTGGGTCACCCGGCTGACCCTGCTCGACCACGACCAGCAGGGCTTCTGGGAGCAGAACGGCTACCACGACCGCGGCGACCCGTGGCTCGAGCAGCGCTACCAGGGGGACTGATGAGCTCCCCGATGACCGAGACGGCGAGCGGCGCGCCCAGCGGCGGCTGGTGCACCGGGGTGGTCCGCGAGGTCCGGCACCCGCACCCGGACGCCGTGCTGCTGCGGATCGAGGTGGCCGGCCGCACCGACCACCTGCCCGGGCAGCACTACGTGTTCCGGCTGCGCGCCGAGGACGGCTACACCGCGTCCCGGTCCTACTCGGTGGCCTCCTCCCCCGCCGACCCGCTGCTGGAGTTCTGGGTCGAGCGGCTCGACGACGGGGAGGTGTCCCCGCACCTCGCGGACGTCGTCCGGGTCGGCGACGAGCTCGAGCTGCGCGGCCCGGTCGGCGGCTGGTTCGTCTGGGCCGGTACGACGCCCGCGATCGGGGTCGCGGGCGGCACCGGCGTCGTCCCGCTGGTCGCGATGCTGCGGCACGCCCGCGACCTCGGCCGCGAGGACCTGCTCGACCTGGTGGTCTCGGCGCGCACGACCGATGACGTGCCCTACCGCGAGGAGCTCGCGGGGCACCGGCTGGTGGTCACCCGGCAGGACGTGGACGGCCGCCGGGCGGGCCGGGTGAACGCCGACGACCTGCGGCCGGTGCTGCGCGAGGACCTGCGCACGGCGTACGTCTGCGGCTCCACGGGGTTCGCGGAGACCGCCAGCCGGCTGCTGGTGGACCTCGGCGTGCCGGCGGACGTGGTCCGGGTGGAGCGCTTCGGGCCGACCGGCACCTGAGCCCGGACGCACGCGTGCCCGGGCACGCACGGCAGTGCGCACCCGGGCACGGGCCCGTGGGCGGGACGGTCAGCCCAGGGCGGACAGCGTCTCGTTCAGCGTCTTCGAGGGCCGCATCACCGCGGCGGCCAGGGCGGCGTCGGGACGGTAGTAGCCCCCGATGTCGGCCGGCGAGCCCTGGACCGCGAGCAGCTCGGCGTTGATCGCGTCCTCGTTGCTGCGCAGCGCCTTCGCCAGCTCGCCGAACGCCGACGCGAGCTCCGCGTCGTCGGTCTGGCTGCTGAGCTCCTCGGCCCAGAACAGCGCGAGGTAGAAGTGGCTGCCCCGGTTGTCGATCTCCCCGACCTTGCGGCTCGGGGACTTGTTCTCGTTGAGGAACGTGCCGGTCGCCCGGTCGAGGGTCGCGGACAGGATCCGGGCCCGGGCGTTGTCGGTGGACTCCCCGAGGTGGCCGAAGCTCTCGGCCAGGGCCAGGAACTCGCCCAGGCTGTCCCAGCGCAGGTGGTTCTCCTTGACGAGCTGCTGCACGTGCTTGGGGGCCGAGCCACCGGCGCCCGTCTCGAACAGCCCGCCGCCGTTGATCAGCGGCACGACCGACAGCATCTTGGCGCTGGTGCCGAGCTCGAGGATCGGGAACAGGTCGGTGAGGTAGTCGCGCAGCACGTTGCCGGTCACCGAGATGGTGTCCTCGCCGCGCCGGATCCGCTCGAGGGAGAACGCGATCGCGTCCTCGGGCGCCATCACCCGGATGTCCAGGCCCTCGGTGTCGTGCTCGGGGAGGTAGGCGTGCACCTTGGCGATCAGGTTCGCGTCGTGCGCGCGGCCCGCGTCGAGCCAGAACACCGTCGGGTCGCCGGTGGCGCGGGCGCGGGTGACGGCCAGCTTGACCCAGTCGCGGACCGGGACGTCCTTGGTCTGGCACATCCGCCAGATGTCGCCGGCGCTGACGGCGTGCTCGAGCAGCGCGGTGCCCGACCCGTCGACGACCCGGACGGTGCCGGTGGCCGGCACCTCGAAGGTCTTGTCGTGGGAGCCGTACTCCTCGGCGGCCTGCGCCATCAGCCCGACGTTGGGCACCGAGCCCATCGTGGCCGGGTCGTAGGCGCCGTGCGCGCGGCAGTCGTCGATGACGACCTGGTAGATGCCGGCGTAGGAGGAGTCCGGGATCACCGCGAGGGTGTCGGCCTCGGCGCCGTCCGGGCCCCACATGTGGCCGCTGGTGCGGATCATCGCGGGCATGGAGGCGTCCACGATGACGTCGCTGGGGACGTGCAGGTTGGTGATGCCCTTGTCCGAGTCGACCATCGCGAGCGCGGGTCCCTCGGCGATGCACCGGTCGATGACGGCCTTGATCTCCGCGCCCTGCGGCAGGGACTCGATGCCCTTGAGGATGCCGGCGAGCCCGTCGTTCGGGCTGAGGCCGGCGGCCGCCAGCGCGTCGCCGTGCTCCGCGAACAGCTCGGGCAGGAAGGCGCGCACGACGTGGCCGAAGATGATCGGGTCGGAGACCTTCATCATGGTGGCCTTGAGGTGCACCGAGAACAGCACGTCCTCGGCCCGGGCGCGGGCGATCTGGGCGGTGAGGAACTCGCGCAGCGCGGCGACCCGAAGCACGGTGGCGTCGACGATCTCGCCGGCCAGCACGGGCACGGACTCCCGCAGCACGGTGGTGGTGCCGTCGTCGCCGACGAGCTCGATGCGCAGCGTGTCGTCGGCCCCGAGGACCGCGGACTTCTCGTTGGAGCGGAAGTCGTCGGCGGTCATGTGCGCGACGTTGGTCTTCGACTCCGGCGACCAGGCGCCCATCGAGTGCGGGTGGTTGCGGGCGTACTGCTTGACCGAGGCGGGGGCGCGGCGGTCGGAGTTGCCCTCGCGGAGCACCGGGTTCACGGCGCTGCCCTTGATCTTGTCGTAGCGCGCGCGGGCGTCCCGCTGCTCGTCGGTGGTCGGGTTGTCCGGGTAGTCCGGCACGTCGAAGCCCTGCGACTGCAGCTCGGCGACGACCGCCTTGAGCTGCGAGACCGAGGCGCTGATGTTCGGCAGCTTGATGATGTTGGCCTCGGGCTTCTTGGCCAGCTCGCCGAGCTCGGCCAGCGCGTCGTCGAGCCGCTGCTCGGGCCGGAGCCGGTCGGGGAAGGCGGCGATCACCCGGCCCGCGAGGGAGATGTCGCGGGTCTCGACGCTCACCCCGGCCGTGGAGGCGTAGGCCGAGATGATCGGCAGGAGGGAGTACGTCGCCAGCAGGGGCGCCTCGTCCGTGTGCGTGTAGATGATCTTCGAGTCCGTCACCGGGGCTCCGTTCCACGTCTGTCCGGAATTATGTCTTGACGTCAAGATAACTTACCGACCCCTGCAACGCTAACGGCGGGGATCCGCGCCAACCACCCCCGTCTCGCCCGCGCCCGCGGGTGATACTGGTGGTCCCCGGCGAGAGGAGCACCATGACCCCCCGTTCCCGCAGCCCTGGCCTGGACGCGTCGGCTGGAGACCGCTTCGGCGCTCGACCCGCTGGTCCGCACGGTCCGCCCGCTGGCGGACCTGTTCGTCGCGGACCCGACCCGGCGCGACGTCCTGCAGGGAGCCTGGCTCGGCCATCCCCTGCACCCGGTGCTGACCGACCTGCCGATCGGCCTGTGGACCTCCGCGGTCACTCTGGACCTCGTCGGCGGTCGCTCCGCGCGGCCGGCCGCCACCCGGCTCGTCGGGCTCGGGCTGCTGACCGCCGGCCCCACCGCCTGGAGCGGCTGGGCCGACTGGACCACCCTGGACGAGCCACGCCAGCGCGTCGGCGTGGTGCACGCGGTCACCAACGGGGTGGCCGTCGCGCTGTTCGCGTCGTCCTGGCTGGCCCGCCGCCGCGGGGCGCACGGCCGCGGCCGGACCCTCGGGCTGGCCGCCTCGTCCGTGCTCGCCGTCGGCGGCTACCTCGGCGGCCACCTGATGGCCTCCCGCGTCGCCGCCACCCCGCCCCAGGACCAGACCCAGCCCCACCTCCAGGGCCACACCCCAGCCTGACCCACCCCGACCCGGCCCTGGGCACACATCGACCCGGCCCTCGGCACACGCCGACCCGGCCCTCGGCACACGTCGACCCGGCCCTCGGCACACGTCGACCCGGGCCTGGGCACATGCCGACCCGGCCCTAAGTCCACCCCGACCCGGGCCTGGGTTCATGCCCACCCGGGCCCGGGTTCACCCCGACCCGGGCCTGGGTTCATGCCCACCCGGGCCTGGGTTCACCCCGACCCGGGCCTGGCAGCACCGGCCTTGCGTGAGACCCGGGTCGGCCTTGCGTGAGACCCGGGTCGGCCTTGCGTGAGACCCGGGTCGGCATTGTGTGAGACCCGGGTCGGGCTTGCACCAGACCCGGGTCGGGCTTGCGTGAGACCCGGGCCGGCATTGCGCGAGGCCCGGGTCGGGCTTGCACCGGGCCCGGGTCGGCTCCCTTCCTGTCAGGCGGGGAGGACGTGCACGTGGCCGGCCCCGTCGACGCGGACGGTGAGCTCGCGGTCGCCGACGCGCACCCCGTGCAGCGTGAACGACCCGAGCCGGGTGCTCACCACCTCGGGGACCTCCACCCGCCCGGTCGCGGCGTCCACGTCGAGGCCGGTGACCGCCACCAGGCAGGCCAGCGGTGCGGCCGCCGCCCAGGCCTGTGGGCGGCACGACGCCGGGTAGTCCACCGGGAACGCCACGTCGGTCGACTGGTCACCGCCGTACAGCTCGGGCAGGCGGTAGGCCACGCCCTCGCTCGCGGCCACGAGCCCGGCGGTGAGGTCGGCGGCCGCGTCGACGTACCCGTCGAGCGCGAGGCCGCGCACCGCGACCGCGGTGTCGTGCGGCCACACCGAGCCGCCGTGGTAGCTGAGCCGGGAGAACCGCGGGGACCGGCTGGTCAGCGTGCGCAGCCCGAAGCCCGAGGCCATGTCGGGGGCGGTCAGCACCTCGACGACGCGCGCCGTCCGCTCGTCGTCGAGGATCCCGGTGCCCAGCAGGTGGCCCATGTTGGAGGCCACCGAGTCGACCTGGGCGCCGGTGCCGTCGAGCGCGATCGCGACGTGCCCGCCCTCGGCGGTGTCCACCCAGAAGTCGCGGGCGAACCGCGCCCGGAGGTCCGTCGCCCAGTCGGCGAGACCGGCGACCGGCTCCTCGCCGAACGCCTCGAGGAGCGCGGCACCCCGAACGGCGGCCTCGTAGGCGTAGCCCTGCACCTCGCTGAGCGCGATCGGCGCCTCGGCGAGCCGGCCGTCGGCGAACTGCACCGAGTCGACGCTGTCCTTCCAGCCCTGGTTGGCCAGGCCGCGCCCGGACAGGTCGACGTAGCGCAGCCAGCCGGACTCCCGCGACTGCTCGACCACCCACGCCAGGCACCGGCGTACGACGGGCAGCAGGTCGGCCACCTGCTCGCGGTCGGCGCCCCACTGCCAGGCGTCGGCGAGCGTGCAGACGAACAGCGGCGTCGCGTCGACGGTGCCGTAGTAGACCGGCGGCAGGCTCATCCCGCCGAGCTCGAGGGTGGTGTTGCGGACCTCGTGGAGGATCTTGCCGGGCTGCTCCTCGGAGTCCGGGTCGACCTTCGTGCCCTGCCGCCGGGCCAGGGTGCGCAGCGTCGAGAGCGCCAGCCCGGTCGTGAACGGCATCATCAGCCGGGCCACCCACAGCGAGTCGCGGCCGAACAGGGTCAGGAACCAGGGCGCGCCGGCCGCGACGAACGCGTCGTCGCCGTCCTTCATCAGCAGCCCGCCGAGGTCGGCCAGGCTCTGCCGGACCAGCCGCGGCAGCCGGACGTCGGGCGCGTCGACGGCGACCCCGCCCCACGGTGCCGGTCCTCCGGGCCCCAGCGCGGGGGTGCCGTGCGCGGTGAAGGTCAGCCGGACGGTGAACGACCCCCCGGGCGCGAGGGTGGTCGACCAGCTCGCGCGGCGGCCCTCGTCCACGTCGTCGGGGGCCGGCGCGAACGCCACCTCCACACCGGTCTCGCCGCGCCGCCAGGCCAGGCCGTGCTCGGTCCGCTCCCCCGCGACGGCGTGGTCCTCGAGGTGCCGGCCGCCGCGGACCTCGGCCATCGGGGCCAGGTCGGTCGCGAGGTCGACGTACAGGGTGAGCGGGACGTCCTCCTGGGCGCGCGAGGCGACCTCGATCTCCTCGACCAGGCCGGCCGCGGTCAGCGAGCGCCGGCGGTCCACGCTCACCTGCGGGTCGTGGATCCAGCCGCCGAGCCGCCGCGCGACGTAGGTGTAGGACTGCCGGTCGGCGCCGCTCAGGTCGGACCCGATCAGCTCCAGGTCGCTGCCCCGCACCGAGACGGACAGCTCGGCGAGCAGCCGCACGTCGTCGACGAACCACCCCTGGACGCCGCCGCGACCGACCTGGCCGTCGGGGCCGGACAGCACGATGGCGGGGGCGGCGACGCTCACGGCGAGGTCGTTGAGCAGCGGGGTCAGGTGCTGGGTCACGCGAGCACCCTACGAGCCGGGGTGCCCCCGCGGGCCGGACCCTTGCTAGCGTCGGCCCCGAAGCCCAGACAACTGGACCCAGACAGACCAGGAGCCTCCCGTGAGCACTACCCCCGTCAAGGTCGCCGTCACCGGCGCCGCCGGCCAGATCGGCTACAGCCTGCTCTTCCGGATCGCGAGCGGGGACCTGCTCGGCAAGGACACCCCGGTCCAGCTGCAGCTGCTGGAGATCACCCCGGCCCTCAAGGCGCTCGAGGGCGTCGTGATGGAGCTCGACGACTGCGCGTTCCCGACGCTGGCCGGCGTCGAGATCGGCGACGACGCGAACACCGTCTTCGACGGCGCGAACCTCGCCCTGCTCGTGGGCGCCCGTCCCCGGACCAAGGGCATGGAGCGCGGCGACCTGCTCGAGGCCAACGGCGCGATCTTCACCGCCCAGGGCAAGGCGCTCAACGAGGTCGCGGCCGACAACATCCGGATCGGCGTGACCGGCAACCCGGCCAACACCAACGCGCTGATCGCGATGACCAACGCCCCGGACATCCCGCAGGAGCGCTTCACCGCGCTGACCCGCCTGGACCACAACCGGGCCCTGTCCCAGCTCGCCGCCAAGACCGGCAGCACCGTGCGGGACATCAAGAAGCTGACGATCTGGGGCAACCACTCCGCGACCCAGTACCCCGACATCTTCCACGCCGAGGTCGGTGGCAAGAACGCCGCCGAGGTCGTGGGCGACCAGGCCTGGATCGAGAACGACTTCATCCCGACCGTCGCCAAGCGCGGCGCCGCGATCATCGAGGCGCGCGGCTCGTCCTCGGCGGCGTCCGCCGCGTCGGCCACCATCGACGCCGCCCGTGACTGGCTGCACGGCAGCCCCGCGGGCGACTGGGTCTCGATGGCGGTCCGGTCCGACGGCTCCTACGGCATCCCCGAGGGCCTGATCTACTCCTACCCCGTCGTCACCAAGGGCGGCGACTGGGAGATCGTCCAGGGCCTCGAGATCGACGACTTCTCGCGCGGCCGGATGGACGCCACCGCGGCCGAGCTCGTCGAGGAGCGCGACGCGGTCACCGGTCTCGGCCTGATCTGAGCACAGCGGAACGGAGCGGCCGGTCCCCGAGGGGGCCGGCCGCTCTCGTCTAGGTCGGCGGCTGGTTGGGCACGACGATCGTGAGCACGATCAGGCCGACGCCGGCGACGGTCAGCATCAGCACGTCGGACCACTTGCGGCGCACCCGGAGCATCCCGGCCCGGCGCTCCGAGAGCACCAGCCGGGTGCCGGCCGAGACCAGCAGGGCGGTGCCGACCCAGGCGAGCCCGGTGCGCCAGGCCCCGAAGAAGACGATCCCGAGGCCCACCACCGACGCAGCGACCACGGCGAGGTAGACCACTCCGCCGAGCGTCTGCGGCCGCTTCAGCGGGCCGTCGGGAGGAGGCATCGACGCCGTCAGCCCCGCTCGAGGGACTGCTCGGCCACCGACACGATGTTGGACAGCAGCATCGCCCGGGTCATCGGGCCGACGCCCCCGGGGTTCGGGGAGACCCAGCCCGCCACGTCGTGCACGTCGGCGGCGACGTCGCCGGCGATCTTTCCGTCCACCCGGGACACCCCGACGTCGAGCACCGCGGCGCCGGGCTTGACCATGGCGCCGGAGATGATGCCGGGCACGCCGGCCGCGGCCACCACGATGTCGGCGTTGCGCACGTGCGCGGCCAGGTCGCGGGTGCCGGTGTGGCACAGCGTCACGGTCGCGTTCTCGCTGCGCCGGGTCAGCAGCAGGCCCAGCGGGCGGCCCACGGTCACGCCACGGCCGACCACCACCACCTCGGCGCCGGCGATCGCGACGTCGTGGCGACGGAGCAGCTCGACGATGCCGTACGGCGTGCAGGGCAGCGGCGCGGGCTTGCCGAGGACCAGCCAGCCGAGGTTCGTGGGGTGCAGGCCGTCGACGTCCTTGGCCGGGTCCATCCGGCCGAGCACGTCGTGCTCGCTCATGTGCTTGGGCAGCGGCAGCTGGACGATGTAGCCGGTGCAGGCCGGGTCGGCGTTCAGCCGGTCGACCTCCGCCTCCACCTCGGCCTGCGTCGCGCTCTCCGGGAGGTCCACCCGGATCGAGGTGATGCCGACCTCCGCGCAGTCCTTGTGCTTGCCGCCGACGTACCACTTCGAGCCCGGGTCGTCGCCGACCAGGACGGTGCCGAGGCCGGGCACCACGCCCTGCTCGCGCAGCGCGTCGACACGGACGGTGAGCTCGGACTTGATGGCCTTGGCGGTCGCGTTGCCGTCGAGGATCTGTGCGCTCACGGGGGTCATCCAATCATTCGCGGGGACGGGCTCAGTGGAAGAAGTGCCGGGTGCCGGTGAAGTACATCGTCACGCCGGCCGCCTCGAGCGCCGCGACGACCTCGTCGTCGCGCTTGGAGCCGCCGGGCTGGACGATCGCGCTGATCCCGGCGTCGACGAGGACCTGGGGTCCGTCGGCGAACGGGAAGAACGCGTCGGAGGCGGCGACCGAGCCGGCGGCTCGCTCCCCGGCCCGCTCGACGGCGAGCCGGCAGGAGTCGACCCGGTTGACCTGGCCCATGCCGACGCCGACCGAGGCGCCGTCGGAGGCCAGCAGGATCGCGTTGGACTTCACCGACCGGCAGGCCTTCCACGCGAACGCGAGGTCGGCGAGCTGCTCGGGCGAGGCGGCCCGGCCGGTCGCGAGCGTCCACTTCGACGGGTCGTCCCCGCCGCCGTCCACCTCGGCGTCGACGGCGTCCCGGGCCTGGATCAGCAGGCCGCCGGAGATCCCGCGGGTCTCGAGGCCGCCGCGGGTCGCCGGGGCGCACTCGATGACCCGGATGTTCTTCTTGCGGGCCAGCACCTCGACGGCGCCCTCGTCGTACCCGGGCGCCACGACGACCTCGGTGAAGATCTCGGCGACCTGCTCGGCCATCGCGACCGAGACCGGCACGTTGGTGGCGATCACCCCGCCGAAGGCCGAGACCGGGTCGCAGGCGTGCGCCTTGCGGTGCGCCTCGGCGACGTCGGCGCCGACCGCGATGCCGCACGGGTTGGCGTGCTTGATGATCGCGACCGCGGCGCCGTCGAGCTCGTAGGCCGCCCGGCGGGCCGCGTCCGCGTCGACGTAGTTGTTGTAGGACATCTCCTTGCCGTGCAGCTGGGTGGCCTGCGCGAGACCCGGCTCCGGCGCGAACCCGCTCGTGTAGAGGGCGGCGCGCTGGTGCGGGTTCTCGCCGTAGCGCAGCACCGTCGCCTTGTCCCAGGTCGCCCCCATCCAGGCCGGGAAGCCGGTGCCGTCGGAGGTGTCGGTGAGCACGCTGCCCATCCAGGACGCCACGGCCACGTCGTACGTCGCGGTGTGCACGAACGCCTCGGCGGCCAGCCGCTTGCGCTGGGCCAGCGTCGTCCCGCCCTCACGGACGGCGGCCAGCAGCTCGTCGTACTGCCCGGGGGAGGTCACGATCGCGACGGACGGGTGGTTCTTCGCGGCGGCCCGCACCATCGACGGCCCGCCGATGTCGATCTGCTCGACGCACTCGTCGGGCGCCGCGCCGCTCGTCACCGTCTCGGTGAAGGGGTACAGGTTGGACACGACCAGGTCGAAGGGCTCGACGCCGAGCTCCTGGAGCTGGGCGCGGTGGGACTCCAGGCGGCGGTCCGCGAGGATGCCCGCGTGCACCATCGGGTGCAGCGTCTTCACCCGGCCGTCCAGGCACTCGGGGAAGCCGGTGAGCTCCTCGACCGGGGTCACCGGGACGCCGGCGTCGGCGATCCGCGCGGCGGTCGACCCGGTGGAGACCAGCGCCACCCCGGCGGCGTGCAGCGCCCGGGCGAGCTCCTCGAGGCCGGACTTGTCGTAGACGGAGACCAGGGCCCGGCGGACCGGCTGGCGGGCGTCGGGCTGGGCGGGCGTCTGCTCGGACATGGGGAGGCTCCTCATCAGGTGGTGATGAGGGCACCCAGGCGTTCGATGCTCTCGGCTTCACTCCCCGGTGGTTGCCCACCTGCGCCAGTCGTGTGTGCCCAGCCTAGCGAGCCGGGGGGCCCAGGCGCACCTTGCGGTCGGTGATGGTGAACCCCTCGCGGGCCATCCGGCCGACGGTGTCGACCAGCATCGCGCGCTCGGCGACCTTGATCCGCTCGTGCAGCGCGTCGACGTCGTCGTCGTCCTCGACCGGCACCGCGACCTGGGCCACGATCGGGCCGGTGTCGACGCCGGCGTCCACGACGAACAGCGTCGCGCCGGTCACCTTGACGCCGTACTCCAGCGCCTCGGCGGGCCCGCGCATGCCCGGGAACGACGGCGAGAGCGCCGGGTGGGTGTTCACGCAGCGGCCCCCGAACTCGGCCAGGAAGGTCGTGCCGGTCAGCTTCATGAAGCCGGCGAGGACGACCACGTCGGGCCGGTAGTCCAGACAGGTCGCGGTCAGCGCCGCGTCCCACTCCTCGCGGCTCGCGTGGTCCTTGACCCGGTGCACGAACGTGGGGACCCCGGCGTGCTCGGCCCGGGCCAGCCCCTCGATGCCGTCGCGGTCCGCCCCCACGGCGACCACCTCGGCGCCGTACGCCGGGTCGGCGCACGCGTCGAGCAGGGCCTGCAGGTTCGTCCCCGCGCCGGAGACGAGCACGACCAGGCGGGCCGGGGTGCCAGGGTTCGTCACGGCGGACAGGCTACCGACGGCGCGACCACCAGGTGGCGCCGACGCCGCCGACGAGACCGCCGACGCCCATCGCGACGGTGGCGGCCACGAAGGTGGGCACCAGGTCGGCGCCGACGTCGGCCATCCGCCCGGGCCCGACCGCACCGCCGGCGAGCATCACCAGCACGGTGAGCAGGACGCCGCCCAGCACCCCCGACCCGAGCCCGCGGACCGCGCCGACCTCGAAGCCGTAGGCTGGGAAGCGGCGGACCACCAGCACCGCGGCGAGCGCACCCACCAGCACGGGTACGGCGACCAGGGCGCTCGTGAGCGGCGACGGCGAGCCCTCGGAGGGCAGCGCCGCGAGCAGCGGGAACGCCGGGACGGGGCCGAGCACCACGGCCGACGGCGAGACCACCGTGCCGGTGCCGACGGCGAAGCCGGGGCCCAGCAGGTAGGAGCCGGAGAGCAGCGCGGCGTTCGGGGCGACGGCCGCGACGAGCACGGTGTAGAGCAGCCCGCCGGAGGTGTCCGCGTGCAGCCGGGACAGCACGTTCGCGGCCGACCCGAGGTCCAGGACGAGCGCGACGGCGAGCAGCACGGCGCCGGCCGCGACCATCGCCAGCGTCGCGGCGAGCGCCCCCTTCAGGATCGCCCGGCCGGTCTCCGGGACCCTCCCCCGCCAGTCCACGACGTGCGCGCTGCCGGCCAGGATGCCCGAGCCGCCGCCGACGAAGGCCAGCGCGAAGCCGCCCGCGAACGCGCGCAGCAGGCTGGACTCGGCGGTGGCGGTCGCCGCCAGCAGCGCGGTGACCAGCGCCACGACGCCGTACAGGCCGGACATCACGACGGTGCCGAGCAGCACGGTGCCGGCATCCTCGACCGCGGACGTGCGGGCGGCCCAGGCGCCGAGCCGGTGCGCGACGTACGCGCAGAGCACGGTGAGGCCGAGCGGGAGCGCGGTGACGGTCGCGCTGACCGCACCGGTGGTGAGGTGCAGGGTGGCGCCGTGGGCGAGCAGCCAGCCGTCCGCGCCGACCCGGATCGCGTCGCGGGTGGTGCCGTGGCCGCCCGCGTCGGAGGCGAACCAGCCGACCAGGCCGAGGGCCATGCACCCCATCAGCACGGCACCGGAGGCGACCACGCCGGCGAGGGCCGCGCCGAGGGCGAGCGGGCGCTGGGGGGTGCTCCCGGGCCGGTCCGAGGGGGGCGTCCGGGTGCCACGGGGGGGCGAGAAGATCAGTCATCCCGGCCCATCCTCGCCGAGCGTGATCTCGATCTCGGGCTCCCACGCCGGTTAGGAACGGCGGTGCGCGGCCACTACCGTGGAGGACTTCCACGCGGGTCCGAGCGGGGTGCTGCACGCCCCGGCGGCGACCAGGACGCGCGACCGGACGACAGGAGACACGCATGGCGCGGGAGGAGAGCTTCGACTCCTTCTACCGGGCGACCCGTCGACCGGTGCTGCACCAGGCGCTCGCCCTCACCGGTGACCTGCCGGCGGCGCAGTCGGCGGTGCGCGACGCGTACGTCGGGGCGTGGCAGCACTGGCGCAAGGTGTCCCGTCTGGAGGACCCCCTCGACTGGGTCCGCCCCCGGGCCTGGCAGCTGGCCCAGCGCCGGCACACCGCCCGGATCTGGCACCGGACCAAGGGCACGACCGAGCAGCACAAGGCGGTGCTCGACGCGCTCGCCGCCCTGCCGGTCGCCCAGCGCCGGGTGCTGCTGCTCGTCGACCTCGCCGGCCTCGAGCCGGGGCACGCCGCCCGCGAGCTGGGGGTGACCCGCGAGGTGGCCGAGCACAACCTGCGCTCGGCCACCGAGGCGCTCACCGCCCGGCTCGGCGTCGACCCGGCCACCGCCCACGTCCGTGTGGTGGCGCTCGACGCGCTGCTCGAGCACGCCTCGCTCCCCCCGCGGCCCGATCGTCCGCCGGGCCGGCCGCAAGCGCCGCCAGGGGCACGCCCTGGTCGGCACCGCGGTCGCGGCCGTCGTCGCGCTCGGCTCCGGCGCCCTGGCCTACCAGCCGAACGCCAGCGACGCCGGCGAGCTCCGCCTGGTGAAGCCGGAGGTCCCGGCGACGGCGGCGGTCACCGACACGACCCCGACCGGCGCCAACCTCCTCGACCGCGACCAGATCCGCCGGCTCGGTGAGGACCGGCCCTGGCAGGTCACCCGCACCGACGACAACACCTCCGGCGACGGCATCAACACCACCTGCCAGCAGACCCGGTTCGCCGACCCCGACGGGGTCGCCGCGCTCGTGCGGACCTTCTCCACCCGGGGCGGAGCCCAGCGCTCGGCCGTGCAGACCGTCGAGGTCTCCCGCTCGGAGCGGCAGGCCCGGCTGGGCTTCCGCACCACGGTCGGCTGGTACGCCGGCTGCCGGGTGGGCCGGCTCCAGGTGCTGAGCTCCTACCGGGTCGACAACATCGGTGACGAGGCCGCCGTGCTGATGCTGCGGCTGTGGAAGAAGCCGGTCACCACCCTGTCGGTGGCGATCGCCCGCACCGGCAAGGTGACCACCTCCACCGTCGGCAGCACGGTCGGCGCGAGCCCGCCCCCGCCCTCGCAGATCACCCAGTCGCTCGCGGACTCGGTGGCGATGCTGTGCGCGCGCAGCGGCTCCGCGGACTGCGCGAAGCAGCCGACCTACCGCGTCGTACCCCCGCCGCCGTCCGGGGAGGAGCGCGGCATCCTGGCCGTCGCGGACCTGCCGCCCGTCGGCCGGATCGCCCGGCCCTGGGTGGGCACCAGGCCCGCACCCGCCCGGCGGAACCCGTCGGCGACCACCTGCGACCAGGCGGACTTCGCGAAGGCCGGTGCCACGACGACACGGACCCGGACCTACCTGATCCCCGAGGCGTCGCTGCCCGCGCGGTTCGGGCTGTCGGAGACCTACGGCCGGTTCCGCACCCCGGCCGCCGCGCGCCGGTTCCTGAGCGACGTGCGCCGCAGCGTGGCGCGCTGCGAGGACCGCGACCTGGCCACCCAGGTCAGCGGCGAGCGGCACCAGGCGGACCGGTCGCCGCAGCTCGACCTCTCCAGCTGGGACCTGCAGACCGAGATCAGCGACAAGCAGAAGGTGCGCTTCCGGCTCGGCTTCGTGCGGGTCGGCGACACCGTCGCCCAGCTCACGTTCGCGCCCGCCCCCAGCGACGACATGACGGCGACCGGCTTCCACTCCCTGCTGGTCCGGTCCGCCGACCGGCTCCGCGAGCTCGGCTGAGCCCCGGTCTAGGGTGCGGGGGTGACCCAGCACCCGACGCGCGCCGACGCGGTCGCCCTCGACCTGGCGAGCCCGCTGCGCGCCCGCCGTGAGCTCTTCGCCCTCCCCGACGGGGTCGTGTACCTCGACGGCAACTCGCTCGGCGCGCTGCCCCGCGCGGTGGCGCCGCGGCTGCAGCAGGTGGTCGCCGAGGAGTGGGGCACCGGCCTGATCTCCTCGTGGAACACCGCCGACTGGGTCGGCCTCGGCCGGCGGGTCGGGGACCGGATCGCGCCGCTGATCGGCGTCGCGCCCGGCGACGTGCACGTCGGCGACTCCACGACGGTCACGCTGTTCAAGACGTTCGTGGCCGCCAGCCGGCTGCGGCCCGGCCGCCGCGTGGTGGTGCTGGAGCCGACCACCTTCCCCACCGACGGGTACGTCGCGGCCGGCGTCGCCCGGATGCTCGACCTCGAGCTGCGCTGGTGCGACCCCGCGGACCCGGCCGCCTCCCTCGACGAGGACGTCGCGCTCCTCTCGCTGACCCACGTCGACTTCCGGTCCGGCGCGATGTACGACCTCGCCGCGCTCACCGCCGCCGCGCACGACGCCGGCGCGCTGGTCCAGTGGGACCTCTGCCACTCCACCGGCGCCGTCCCGGTCGCCCTGCTCGACGCCGACGCCGACATCGCGGTCGGCTGCACCTACAAGTACCTCAACGGCGGTCCCGGCTCCCCCGCGTTCGCGTGGGTGCACCCCCGCCACCAGGCCGCCTGGGACCAGCCGGTCACCGGGTGGTTCGGGCACTCCCGCCCGTTCGACATGGACCGCGCCTTCACGCCCGCCGACGGCATCGCCCGGATGGCCTCCGGCACGCCCCCGGTGCTCGCGCTCTCCGCGCTCGACGCCGCGCTCGACGTGTTCGACGGGGTGTCGCTCGACGTGCTCCGGGCGGCGTCGCTGTCGCTGACCGACCTGTTCCTCGAGCTCGTCAACGCCCGCCTGGGCTCCGCCTTCGAGGTGATCACGCCGCGCGAGCACGGCCGGCGCGGGAGCCAGGTGTCGCTGCGGCACGAGCAGGCGTACGGCGTGGTGCAGGCGCTCGTCGAGCGCGGGGTCGTCGGCGACTTCCGCACGCCGGACGTGGCGCGGTTCGGGTTCGCCCCGCTGTACGTCACGCACGCCGACGTCTTCGACGCCGTGGGCCACCTCGTCGCGGTGCTCGAGGGCGACGAGCACCTCCGGCCCGAGTACACGGTGCGGAACGCGGTCACGTGAGCGGGCGGAGCGCTGGGCGGGTCGGTGGGCACTGGGACGTGGGGACGCCCGTCGTACGGCGGGAGGTGCTGCACGGGCACCCGTGGGCGGCGTTCACGACGCGGGTGGTGCGCGACGACGCAGACCTGCTCGCGGTGTACCTCGCGCCCGGCTCCGAGCTGGCGTTCGCCGACTGGCCGTTCGACCGGTGGGAGCACCCCTGGCGGACCCAGGGCTTCAGCACGTGGCGGGGGCACGGCAAGCTGATGCTGCACCGGCCCGGCGACGCCTACTCCGTCGACCTGTTCTGGAACGGCCCGGCGCGGGCCTTCTCCGGCTGGTACCTCAACCTCCAGGACCCCGTCCGCCGGTACGACGGGGGCTTCGACACCCTCGACCACGAGCTCGACTACTGGCTCCCGGCCGGCGGCACGTGGCAGGTCAAGGACGCCGAGCTGTTCGAGCAGCGGGTCGCCGAGGAGCGGTACACCGCCGAGCAGGCCGACGCGATCCGCTCCACCGGCATGGCGATCGAGCAGATGCTCACCGCGGGCGACCACTGGTGGGACGAGTCCTGGGCCGGCTGGACCCCGCCGCCGGGCTGGGACGCCCTCGCCGTCCCCGCCGGCTGGCCCACCGCCTGACCCGGCCCGCAGCTCAGCCCGACCCGGGCCTCGGTCGAGGTCGACCCGGGCTCGAGCCACGTCACCGTCAACTCAGACCCGGGTCGGACCTGCTCGACACCCGGGTCGGGGTTACTCTCGGCCCGGGTCGGGGTTGCTGTCGGCCACACGCGTGAGGGCCGCCGTCACCTCTCGGTGGCGGCGGCCCTCACGGTCGAACCAGGAGCTGGGGCTCAGAGGTCCTTGAGGATCTCGCGCATCAGCTCGGCGGTCTCGGACGGCGTCTTGCCGACCTTGACGCCGACGGCCTCGAGGGCCTCCTTCTTCGCCTGCGCGGTGCCGGACGAGCCGGACACGATCGCGCCGGCGTGGCCCATCGTCTTGCCCTCGGGAGCGGTGAAGCCCGCGACGTAGCCGACGACCGGCTTCTTGACGTTGTCCTTGATGTACGCCGCCGCACGCTCCTCGGCGTCGCCGCCGATCTCGCCGATCATCACGATCGCGTCGGTGTCCGGGTCCTCCTCGAACGCCTTGAGGCAGTCGATGTGCGTCGTACCGATGATCGGGTCGCCACCGATGCCGACGGCCGAGGAGAAGCCGTAGTCACGCAGCTCGTACATCATCTGGTAGGTCAGCGTGCCGGACTTCGACACGAGGCCGACCCGGCCGGCCTTGGTGATGTTGGCCGGGATGATGCCCGCGTTGGACAGTCCGGGGCTGATCAGGCCGGGGCAGTTCGGGCCGATGATCCGCGTGGTGCCCTTGGCCTGCGCGTAGGAGAAGAAGTCCGCGGTGTCGTGCACCGGGACGCCCTCGGTGATCACCACGACGAGCGGCATCGCGGCGTCGACGGCCTCGAGGACGGCACCCTTGGTGCCGGCCGGCGGGACGAAGACGACCGAGACGTCGGCGCTGGTGGCGTCCATCGCCTCCTTGACCGAGCCGAACACCGGGACGGCGGTGCCGTCGAAGTCGATGCTCTGGCCGGCCTTCTTCGGGTTCACGCCGCCGACGATGTTCGTGCCGGAGGCGATCATCCGACGGGTGTGCTTCTGCCCCTCGGAGCCCGTCATGCCCTGCACGACGACCTTGGAGTTCTCGTTCAGAAAGATTGACATGTTCAGCCCTCTACTTCGAAGCCAGCTCGGCGGCGCGGTCAGCTGCGCCGTCCATGGTGTCCACCAGCGTCACGAGCGGGTGGTTCGCCTCGTTCAGGATGCGGCGCCCCTCCTCGACGTTGTTGCCGTCGAGGCGTACGACGAGCGGCTTGTTGGCCTCGTCGCCCAGGATCTCCAGGGCGTGCACGATGCCGTTGGCGACCGCGTCGCAGGAGGTGATGCCGCCGAAGACGTTGACGAAGACGCTCTTGACCTGGCTGTCGTTGAGGATCACGTCGAGGCCGTTGGCCATCACCTCGGCCGAGGCGCCGCCGCCGATGTCGAGGAAGTTCGCCGGCTTCACTCCGTCGTACTTCTCACCGGCGTAGGCGACCACGTCGAGCGTCGACATCACGAGGCCGGCGCCGTTGCCGATGATGCCCACGGCACCGTCGAGCTTCACGTAGTTGAGGCCCTTGGCCTTCGCCTTGGCCTCGAGCGGGTCGGCCGCCTGCTTGTCCTCGAACGCGGCGTGCTCCTCGTGGCGGAACTCCGCGTTCTCGTCGAGGGTGACCTTGCCGTCGAGCGCCTCGAGGGTGCCGTCGCCGAGCAGGCACAGCGGGTTCACCTCGACCAGCGTGGCGTCCTCCTTGATGAAGACGTCCCACAGCTTCTTGATGACGTCCTTCGCCTGGTCGGCGACCTCGGCCGGGAACCTGGTGGCCGCGACGATCTCGGCGGCCTTCGCGTCGTCGACGCCGACCTGCGGGTCGATCGACACCTTGGCGAGCGCCTCGGGGTTCTCGTGCGCGACGACCTCGATCTCGACGCCGCCCTCGACGCTGGCGATGCACAGGTAGTCCCGGTTGGCCCGGTCGACCAGGAACGAGAAGTAGTACTCGTCCTTGATGTCGGCGGCCGGTGCGATCAGCACCCGGTGGACCGTCAGGCCCTTGATGTCCATGCCGAGGATGTCCTCGGCGCGGGCCACGGCGTCCTGGGGCGTCTCGGCGAGCTTGACCCCGCCGGCCTTGCCCCGGCCACCTGCCTGCACCTGGGCCTTGACGACGACGCGGCCGCCCTGCTCCTCGGCTGCGGCTGCGGCGTCCTCGGCCTTGGTCACGACGGTGCCGACGGTGACCGGCACGCCATGCTTGGCGAAGAGCTCCTTCGCTTGGTACTCCATCAGGTCCACGGTGATGACCGTCCTCTTCCGGGTTAACGGCCTCAGGGCACACTTCGGCCCCGGGCAGGTCACGGCTGACATTAGCCCCGTGAGCGCGGTCACGACCATGTCGGGTCCGTACCCTTCGTCACATGCCACCGACCCCCACGGCCAGCACCGTCCGCTCCGGAGACCTCGGCCTCGCGGTCCGCGAGCACAGTCCGGCCGGCCCTGGACGCCCGACGGTGGTGCTGGTGCACGGCTTCCCGGACCAGCAGGACGTGTGGTCCGCCCTGGTCGCCCGGCTCCCCCTCGACCGCTGGCACGTGGTGACGTACGACGTGCGCGGGGCCGGCTCCTCGGACGCGCCGGCCGGTCAGGACGGGTACCGCACCGAGCGGCTCGTCGACGACCTGGTGGCGGTGCTCGACGCCGTGCTGCCCCAGGGCACGGCGGTGCACCTGGTGGGCCACGACTGGGGATCGGCGCAGCTCTGGGACGCGGTCGCGGCCGAGGCCACCGACCCGCGGCTGCAGGGCCGGGTCGCGTCGTTCACGTCGATCAGCGCGCCGTCCCTCGACCACGCCGGCCGGCTGTTCGCGTCCCCCCGCGGCCGGCGTCCCGCCCTCCTGCGCCAGGGGCTCGCGTCCTGGTACGTCGGGCTGTTCAACGTGCCGGTGCTGCCCGACCTGCTCCTGCGGCACGGGCACCCGCTCCTCGCCAGGGCGGGTGCGTTTCGCGAGGGGCTGCCCCGCGGGCACTGGGGCCCGGAGCTCGGCCGCAACGCCGTGAACGGCCTGGGCCTCTACCGCGCCAACGTGCTCTCCCGCGTACGTCGCCCGCGACCGCTGCACACCGACGTGCCGGTGCTCGTCGTGCAGCCCGAGCGCGACAACTACGTCACCGACGTGTTCCTGCAGGACCTCGACGCCTCCTGCAGCGACCTGCGGGTCGAGCGGCTCGACGCGGGGCACTGGGCCGTCGTCACGCACGCCGACGAGGTGGCCGCGCTCGTCGTACGCCACGTCGAGGCCCACTGACGCGCCACACTGAGGGGGGTGCTCGACTCCCTGGCCCCCGCGCGCCGCCGCCTGGTGCTGCTCACCGGGGCCGGCGCGCTGGCCGCCGTCGTCGCGCTCGCGGCCGTGCTCGTCGTCCGGACCACCACCGGGGGCGTCACGCCGGCGGCGCAGGACGAGCCGGGACCGGTGCTGCTGGTCAGCGGCTACGGCGGCTCGACCCGTGCGCTGACCCCGCTGCGCGACGTGCTCGTCGCGGCCGGGCGCGACGTCGTGGTGGTGCCCGTGCTCGGCGGCGGGACCGGGGACATCGACGCGCAGGCCGCCGCCCTGGACGACCGGGCGGCGTCGGCGATGAGGCGGTTCGGCGCGACGTCGGTCGACGTGGTCGGCTACTCCGCCGGCGGCGTGGTCGCGCGCGACTGGGTCCGCGACCACGACGGCGCGAGCGCCGCGCGCCGGGTGCTCAGCATCGGCTCGCCGCAGCACGGCACGTCGCTCGCCGAGCTGGCGCTGGGGATCGGCGGCCGGTGCCCGGTCGCCTGCCGGCAGCTCGAGCCGGACAGCGACCTGCTGCGCGGGCTCAACGCCCGCGACGAGACACCGGCCGGGCCGGTGTTCGTCTCGGTCTGGTCCGCGGCCGACGAGGTCGTCGTCCCGGCCGACTCGGCCCGGCTCTCCGGGGCGCTGAACTTCACCGTGCAGTCCGTGTGCCCCGGGGCCGACACCGCGCACGGCGACCTGCCCCGGGACCCGGTGGTGCAGGCCGCGCTCGGCACCGTGCTCGGCGCCGCCGCCCCCGAGGCGCCCGCCGGCACCACCTGCTGAGCCGCGGCACCGGGGACCGCTCAGCTGGTGATGTCCTTGGTGGTGAAGTTCGCCCAGGCGACGCCCAGGAACACCAGCACGTAGACACCCTGCAGCCCGACCCCGCGGGTCAGGTCGCGCCAGTGGATCGGGTCGCGGAACAGGTCCACGAACGACAGCCAGTAGCGGGTCGGGAGGTAGGGCTGCAGCGCGGCCGCGGCGTCCAGGGTGAGCAGCAGCGTCGAGGCGATCAGGAAGGCCAGCGCCCCCAGCGCCGCGCCGATCGCGGAGTCGGTGAACGTCGACAGCATCAGCGCCATCGCTGCGACGCCCAGCATCGACAGCGACACGTAGACGACCGACATCAGCGTCCGCTCCACGAGCTGCGTCGAGGTCAGGCTGCTCCCGGACACGCCGGTGACCAGGCCGCTGGCGTCGCCGCCGCCGAGCAGCAGCCGCCCGACGACGTACCCGACGGCGGCGACCACCACGACCGCGAGCAGCACGAACGCGAGCACGCTGACCAGCTTGGCCACCAGCAGCGTCGTACGACGGACGGGGCGGGTGAGCACGTAGCGCAGCGTGCCTCCGGCCGCCTCGCCCGCGACCGCGTCACCGGCCACCACCGCCACCGCCACCGGCATGAACAGCGGCAGCACGATCGCCAGCGCCGCCAGGGGGAACAGCGTGCCGTCGGTGAGCACCGCGGACAGGAACGCCGGCCCCTCACCGGGCTGCGGGCCGATGTCGGTCACCGCGAGCAGCACGGCCACCAGCGTCGGCAACGCGTTCAGCATCAGGATGGTGATCCAGGTGCGGGGCCGCCGCAGCATCTTGACGAGCTCGACACGGATCACGAGGACACCCCTACCTGGGACGGGTCGGTGGTCGCGTCGAGCACGACCTGCTCGAGCCCTCGGCGCTCGGGACCGAGCTCGTGGACGCGCACGCCACCGTCGACCAGGAGCCGGTTGAGGGTGGCGGGGTCGTCGGCCCGGACCACCAGCCGATCGCCGTCGCGGAGCTCGACGCGGCCGTCGAGCAGGCCGACCACCCGGTCGCCGTCGGGGGTGACCACGACGGTCCGCCCGGTCGGCGCCTGCAGCGCGCGCAGGTCCTCCTGGACCACGAGCCGGCCCCGGTCGAGGACCCCGACCCGGGTGCACATCTGCTCCACCTCGGCGAGCAGGTGGCTGGACAGGAAGATCGTGGTGCCCTCGGCGTTCAGCCCGAGGAGCAGGTCGCGCATCTCCCGGATGCCCTGCGGGTCCAGGCCGTTCGTGGGCTCGTCGAGCACCAGCAGCCGCGGGGCGCGCAGCAGCGCGGCGGCCAGCCCGAGCCGCTGCCGCATGCCGAGGGAGTACCCCTTCACCCGCCGGTCCCCGGCGACCCCGAGCCCGACCCGGTCGAGCACCGTGGCGACCCGGTCCCGGCGACCGCGGCGCGACGACCCCATCGCGTCGAACAGCTCGAGGTTCGCCCGCCCGCTCAGGTGCGGGTACGCCGCGGGGCCCTCGACCAGCGTGCCGACCTGCGGGAGCACCGTCGCGGCCGAGCGCGGCATCGGCTCGCCGAGCACCTCGGCCTCCCCGGAGGTGGCCAGCACCAGGCCGAGCAGCATCCGGACCGTCGTGGTCTTGCCGGAGCCGTTGGCGCCGAGGAAGCCGTAGACGTCGCCGGCGCGCACGTCGAGGTCGATGCCGTCGACCGCCAGCACCGGCCCGTAGCGCTTGGTGAGCCCCTGGGTGCGGATCACCGGCGCGGCGTCGGGAGGGGTCACCGGAAGCTCAGCCCCGGCCGGTGCGCGGCGAGCTCGGCGGCGGCGGCCAGCAGCGCCTTGCGGGTGACCGTGCCGGCCAGCAGCCAGGCGCTCTCGTTGGGCTCGGGGCTGCCGAGCAGCAGCCGCAGCGGCGGCGCGGCCACCAGCACCCCGGCGTCCAGCTCGCGGGTGCCGGGGGCCTTGAGCAGGTCCTCGCGCACCCGGTCGGCGCTCCGGTGCCACAGCGGGACGGCCAGCAGCACCGTGGGACCCCGTCCGTAGACCCCGACGGCCCCGGGCGCCTGCCCGACGGGAGCGGTGCGCCGCGGCAGCCCGGCCAGGGTCCTCGGCGGCACCCGGGAGGCGAACCGGTTGGCGGCGTCCGCGAGGTCCACGACGTCGTCGCTGCGCAGGTGCGCGTCGTCCGGCGGGGAGAACGACAGCGCCGCGGAGGACGGCTTGCCCACCGTCAGGTCCAGGAACCGGGAGGTGACCGACGGCGTCGCGGCCCCGCGCCCGAACATCCGCACCTGCACCGGCAGTCCGGTGGCCCGGTCGGCGTACACGTCGACGCGACCGATGCTGGCCTGCGGGTCGGCCGGACGCAGCCGCAGCCCCAGCGCGTCCCGGCCGGCGATCCGGCGGGCCGGCAGCCGGCTCAGCTCCCCGGGGCGCGCACCGGACAGCGCCCGGCGGGCCAGCTCGTTGGGCAGCAGGTCGGCGGTGGTCGGCAGCCGGACCGCGACGTCGGGCACCAGCGTGACGTTCTTGGACTCGTAGACCCAGCGCAGCGTGCGGTCCCCGGCGTGCACCAGGTCGGTCTCGCCGGTCGTCCGCAGCGTCGACACCCGCCAGGTGGACGGGTCGCGCCACCAGACCCGCACCTTGTTCGTGTCGCCGACCAGCTTGGTGAGACCGGACAGCGCGTCGTTCACGGGCAGGCCGACGGTCCCGCCGGACTCGACGTACCCGGAGAAGGCGACGTCGCGGGAGCCCTGGATGCGGTGCAGCAGCACGACCGCGCTGCTGCCGTCGTCGTGCGCGGGCAGCGCGCGCACCAGGAACGGGGTGCTGACCAGCAGCAGCACGCCGACGCCCACGAGGGCCCAGCGTCGCGCAGCGGTCATGCGTCTCACCGTACGTCGCGACCCGAGCGACCCGCCCGGAACGTAGCGATTCCGCCCCACCGTCGTTGTACCCCTCACACACCGACGAACGGACCGCCATGGCTCGCTCCCGCACCGCCACCCTCGCCGCCCTCGGCCTCGCCGCCGCCGCCGGGCTCACGCTGACCGGCGTGGCCCCGTCCGGCGCGCAGGCCGCGACCGACCCCACGCCCGGCTACTCGCTGCGGCACCTCACGGTGACCGTGAAGGTCGGGCCGGACGACCACCCCTGCCTCGTGGACGCCGACCTCTACAAGCCCGACCGCGCCTCGGCGACGAGCAAGCGGCCCGCGATCCTGACGACCAACGGGTTCGGCGGCAGCAAGGACGACAGCAACGAGTCCGCGATCGGCCGGGGCTTCGTGAAGCAGGGCTACGTCGTGCTCGCCTACACCGGGCTCGGCTTCCCCGGGTCCGGCTGCAAGATCACCCTCGACGACCCGGCGTACGACGGTCGCGCCGGCCGGCAGATGGTCAGCGTGCTGGCCGGCACCAAGTCCTACCTCGACGAGGACAAGAAGCCGCAGCGGATCCGCTACGTCGCGCAGGAGAAGAAGGGCGACCCGCGCGTGGGCATGATCGGCGGGTCCTACGGCGGCCAGATCCAGTACGCCGTCGCCATGCAGGACAAGCGGGTCGACGCGCTGATCCCGATCATCACCTGGAACGACCTGTCCTACTCGCTGGCCCCGAACAACACCAGCCTGTCGCGCGGCGTCACCTACACGACGCCGGGCGTCGGCAAGCGCGAGTGGGTGGACCTGTTCTTCTCCGTCGGCATCACCGCCGGCGCGCAGGGCGCCTCGGTCGACCCGGCCCGCGACTTCCCGCCGTGCCCGAACTTCGCCGACGCCGCCTGCGCCGCGGCCGTCCGGCTGAACACCCTGGGCTACCCGGACGCGAGCACCCTCGCCCTCGCGCGGCACGCCTCGGTGTCGACGTACGTCAAGAAGGTGACCGCACCGACCCTGGTGGTGCAGGGCCAGAAGGACACCCTGTTCAACCTCCAGGAGGCGGTCGCGACGTTCCGGAGCCTGCGCGCGCAGGGCACCCCGACCCGGATGGTGTGGCAGTCGTGGGGCCACTCGAGCAGCACCCCCGCGCCCGGAGAGCTGGACTTCGACGCGAAGTCGCTGCGGGACTCCTACCTCGGCAACCGGTTCCTGAACTGGATGAACCACTACGTCAAGGGCAGCACCAGCGCGCCGGTCGGCCCGCTGTTCTCCTACTTCCGCGACTACGTCCCCTACGACACCCGCCCCGGGTACGCCGCCCGGGCCATCCGCGCGGCGTACGTCGAGACCTCGCGGTTCTCCCAGTCCCCCACCGCGACGCTCTTCTTCTCGGGCGACGACGGGCTCACCCCGGACGCCTCGAAGGTCGCCCCCGGCTCCGCGTCGTACGGCGGACTCGGTGCCGTCGGCTCGTCGTACTCCGAGACCTCGGGGCTCGAGGGCAGCACGGTCGACAACCCGCCCAGCGACGCCCCCGGCACCTTCGCGTCGTTCACCAGCCCGCCGCTCGCCGCGCCGGCGGACCTGGTCGGCTCCTCCCGGCTGCGCCTGCACCTGTCCGCGCCGCTCGCCGCGCAGACCCAGGCCACGGACGCCGGCGGCAGGCTGGTGCTGTTCGCCAAGGTGTACGACGTCGCGCCCGACGGCACCCAGAAGCTGCAGAACCGGCTCGTCTCACCGGTGCGGGTCACCGACGTCACCGCGCCGGTCGACGTCACGCTGCCGGGCGTGGTCCAGCGCTTCGACGCCGGCCACCGGATCCGGGTCGTGGTCGCGGCCGGCGACCTCGCCTACGCGGGGAACCTCGCGCCGCAGCCGGTGACGGTCACGACGAGCCCGACGCAGCCCAGCTCGCTGCGGATGCCGCTGACGACGCCGCTGCACCTGCAGTAGCCGCCCGGCGGACGGTCAGGCGCCGACGGAGGAGTCGTCGACGACGTTGTCGCGCACCCACTCCACGATGCGGGTGGTGGGGGCGCCGGGGGTGAACACCTCGGCGACCCCCATCTCCTTGAGCAGCGGGATGTCGGCCTCGGGGATGATCCCGCCGCCGATCACCACGATGTCGCTGGCGTCGCGCTCGGCGAGCAGCCCGATGAGCTTCTTGAACAGCGTCATGTGCGCACCGGACAGGACGGACAGGCCGATCACGTCGGCGTCCTCCTGGATGGCGGTCTCGACGATCTGCTCGGGGGTCTGGTGCAGGCCGGTGTAGATGACCTCGTGGCCGGCGTCGCGCAGCGCGCGGGCGATCACCTTGGCACCGCGGTCATGACCGTCGAGCCCGGGCTTCGCCACCACGATCCGGATCGGAGCCGCCATCACACACACCTTTGCTCGAGAGGGACGCGGGACGCGTGCAGGCACCGTCCCGACCCAGGCACCCTAGCCGAGGCGCCCGGCGCCCCGACCAGACCAGCACCCCCGTGCGCGTGAGGAAGGCCACATGGGTAACACTTCGGGCTGCTCCGCGCAGGCTGCGCCCGCGACCGTCCGGTGACCCGCAACACACAGCAACCTGTACCGAACCGGACAGGAGCGTGACTGTTCCGTTACTGTGTGCTGTTGCGTGCCCCCGACGTAAGGATCGCCCTCACTCGTGTCGAACCATCGTGCAGAAAAGCGTGCCGTCTCGCGGCGCCGATCTGTCGACGTCCGGGGTACGTCCGACAGCTCCGTCCGGCCGGCCTCCGTCGAGCAGTCGGTCGTCGAGCGCTCCGTGTCCACCGCCGGCAAGCGCCGCAAGCCCGGTCGGTCCGAGCAGCGCGCGACGCCCTCGACGTCGGCCAAGGTGCGGAGTACCCACGGCGGCCTGCGCAAAACGCTCATTCCAGGAATTCCTTCCGCCCCGACCCTGATCGGCGCCACGGCCCTGCTCCTGGCCGCCGCCGGAGCGGTCACCGTCAGCGCCCCGGACAGCGGCTCCCGGCTCGCCTCCGGCAACGTGCAGCGGCTCTCCGGCCAGGCCAGCGTGCTCAGCGGGGCCAGCAGCATCAGCTCGAACAGCTCGCTGAGCGGCCGGGCCCGCGCGGTCAGCCGTGACTCGCAGCGCGAGGCGCTCCAGGACGCCGCCGACGAGGACCTGCAGGCCGCCGCCGAGAAGCAGGCCAAGGAGCGCAACGCCGCCCTGGCCGCGCTCGCCGCGAGCGCCGAGAAGCAGGCCTCGCTGATCGCCAAGAACGCCTGGCAGACGCCGGTCGCCCCGGGCGCCTACCACCTGACCTCGCGCTTCGGCGACTGCTCGACCCTCTGGTCGCACTGCCACACCGGTTTGGACTTCGCCGCCCCCAGCGGCACCCCGGTGCACGCGGTCACCGGCGGCACGGTGAGCCAGACCGGCTACGCCGGCGCCTACGGCAACCAGACGATCGTCACGCTCGAGGACGGCACCGAGATGTGGTACTGCCACCAGACCACGATCGGGGTCAGCCCCGGCCAAAAGATCCGCGCCGGCGAGGTCATCGGCACCGTCGGCTCGACCGGCAACACAACCGGCCCGCACCTGCACCTCGAGGTCCGGCCCGGCGCCGGCGACCCGGTCGACCCGTTCGCGGCGCTGGTCGCGCACGGCATCCAGCCGTAGGCCCCCCGGCACCGCTCAGGTGCCGAGCAGGATCCGGACGTCCGGCGTGCGTCAGAGCTTCTCGACGGGGGCGTAGCGCAGCAGCAGGCGCTTGACGCCCTGGGAGCCGAAGTCGATGGAGGCGACCGCCTTGTCGCCCACGCCGTCGAGCGCGACCACGCTGCCCATGCCGAACGAGTCGTGCAGCACCCGGTCGCCGGGCGCGAGGTTCGGGATCTCCCGGGTCTTGCCCTTGGCCTCGGCGTCCGCGCGCACCGCGGCCGACCCGAACCGCCGGGCCGGGGCGCCGGCGTTGCGCTGCGGCAGGGAGGGCAGCACCGGACGGTTCCACGAGGTCTGGGCGGCCTCGGTGCGCCGCCAGTCCACGAGGTCGCCCGGGAACTCCTCCAGGAACCGGGACGCCGGGTTGTGGGAGGGCGCGCCCCACGAGGAGCGGACCACGGCACGGGAGAGGTAGAGCCGCTGCTGGGCGCGGGTGACGCCGACGTAGGCGAGCCGGCGCTCCTCCTCGAGCTCGGGCTGGTCGCCCAACGAGCGCATGTGCGGGAAGACGCCGTCCTCGAGACCGGTCAGGAACACCACCGGGAACTCCAGGCCCTTGGCGGTGTGCAGCGTCATCAGCGTCACCACGCCCGCGTCGTCGTCGGGGATCTGGTCGGAGTCGGCGACCAGCGCGACCCGCTCCAGGAAGTCCGACAGCCCCGGGACCGCGGGGTCCTCGTCGGCCGGGTCGGCGGACGGGCCGGCCACCGGCTCGTCGGCGAACTCCCGGGACACCGCGACCAGCTCGGCGAGGTTCTCCACGCGGGTCTCGTCCTGCGGGTCGTCGGACTCCTCGAGCTCCTTGAGGTAGCCGCTGGCGGCGAGCACCTGCTCGAGGACCACGTCGGCGCGCTCCCCCGCCGCGACCATGGACTGGAGCTGCTCGACCATCTCCACGAAGGTGCGTACGGCGCCCAGCGACCGGGTCGCGATGCCCGGCGCCTCCTGGGCCCGCCGCAGCGCCTCGAAGAAGCTGATCCGCTCGCGCTGCGCGAGCGCGTCGACGCAGGCCTCGGCCCGGTCGCCGATGCCGCGCTTGGGCACGTTGAGGATCCGGCGCAGCGACACCTCGTCGTCGGGGTTGACCAGGATCCGCAGGTAGGCCAGCGCGTCCTTGACCTCGCGCCGCTCGTAGAACCGCACCCCGCCGACCACCTTGTAGGGCAGGCCGACCCGGATGAACACCTCCTCGAACACCCGGGACTGGGCGTTGGTGCGGTAGAACACCGCCACGTCGCCGGGCCGCGAGTCGCCGGCGTCGCTCAGCCGGTCGATCTCCTCAGAGACGAACCGCGCCTCGTCGTGCTCGTCGTCCGCGACGTACCCGACGATCTGGGCGCCGTCCCCGGCGTCGGACCAGAGGTTCTTGGCCTTGCGGCCCTTGTTGCGGCTGATCACCGAGTTCGCCGCGGTGAGGATCGTCTGGGTGGAGCGGTAGTTCTGCTCGAGCATGATCGAGCTGGCGTTCGGGAAGTCCTCCTCGAACGCCAGGATGTTGCGGATGTTGGCGCCCCGGAACGCGTAGATCGACTGGTCGGCGTCACCGACCACCATCAGCTCGGAGGGCTCGATGCCGTCGCCGTCGGGGGGTGTCCGGGTCGCTGCCCGGGCGGCCCACGTCGTGCGCGCACAGCTCGCGGACCAGGGCGTACTGCGCGTGGTTGGTGTCCTGGTACTCGTCGACCAGCACGTGCCGGAACCGGCGCCGGTACGTCTCGCGGACCTCCGGGAACGCCTGGAACAGGTGCACGGTGGTCATGATCAGGTCGTCGAAGTCCAGCGCGTTGGCGGCCCGCAGCTTCTGCTGGTAGAGCGAGTAGGCCTGGGCGTAGGTCTCCTCGAGGCGGTTCTGCGTCGACCTCGAGGCGTCCTCGTGGTCGATCAGCTCGTTCTTCTGGTTGGAGACCCAGTTGAGCACCGCGCGCGGCTGGAACCGCTTGGGGTCGAGGTCGAGCTCCTTGCACACCAGGGTCATCAGCCGCTTGGAGTCCGCGGCGTCGTAGATCGAGAACGTGGACTTGTAGCCGAAGCGGCCGATCTCCTTGCGCAGGATCCGCACGCAGGCGGAGTGGAAGGTGGAGACCCACATGATCCGGGCGCGGGGACCGACCAGCTCCTCCACGCGGGCGCGCATCTCGGCGGCGGCCTTGTTGGTGAACGTGATCGCCAGGATCGAGCCGGGGTGCGCCTTGCGCTCGGAGATCAGCCAGGCGATCCGGCGGGTGAGCACCCGGGTCTTGCCCGAGCCGGCGCCGGCGACGACCAGCAGCGGCGCGCCGGAGTGCACGACCGCGGCCCGCTGCGGCTCGTTGAGACCCTCCAGCAGCTCGTCCCGGCTGGGCCCGCGGCCCTCGCGGGGCCGGGCCTTCTGCGGGGTCGCGACGTCGAGCTCCAGCTCGGTCTGGGTCGAGGAGGGGGGCTGCGGGATCGGGAACGACGCACTCATGTCCGACCCAGCCTACGTCCCGGCGGGGACGGTCCGGCGTCCGGCTCAGCGGCCGTTCGCGGAGAAGTGCATGAGGTCCGACACCGAGGAGAAGTCTCCGCCCCAGGTCCACCCGGCGGCCGCGAACGCCCGGGTGACCACCCCGCCGCGCAGCACCATGCCCGGGCGTCGCCAGGACCGGTCGAGGTAGGCGCCCGCCAGCTCGGGCAGCACGAGGTCGCCCTTGCGGTAGGGGTTCAGGAACGGGTTCACGTCGATCGCCAGGCCGGAGGCGTGCGCGGACAGGGTGCTGCTCCCGCGGGTCGTCCGGCAGACGTACGCCGCGGTGTCGTTGCCGTCCCCGGTCGGCGGGGCGTCGAGGTCCGCGGTGGTGACCAGCCGCATCTCCTCGAGCGGGAAGCCGGCCCGCCACAGCCGGCGGAACACGCCCACCACCCCGTCGGCCACCGAGGCGTTCACGACCAGCTCCCCGGTGTGCGGGGCGCCGTCGAGGCCGTGGAAGGACAGCGTGAGGTAGCGCAGCTCGTCGAGCCGGACCGGGCAGGACGGCGACCAGGTCTCCCCCATCCGGCGGCGGACCTGCGCGGTGACCGGGCCGACGGTCCCGTGGAACCGGCCGTCCCGCGGCGGGGGCAGCCGGTCGGCGGTGGCCAGGCGACGTACCCGGAGCTCGCGGGGGGTGCGCAGCACCTGCCCGAACCCGTCGGGTCGCAGCGGCAGCGACCGGGCGCCGACGGTCCAGGTGTCCAGGCGGGCCCGCGGGGCCGTCGGGGCCGTCGGGGTGCTCTCCGGAGCAGCCGAGGCGGCCGGGGCGGCGCGGCCCGTCGGGCTCGTCGGGCTGCTCACCGGGCTGCCGGGCGCGGGCTCGGCGCCGGTCGACGCGCACCCGGTCAGCACCGCCAGCAGGAGCGTCGCCAGCAGCGGGCCGGTCCCGCGGCTCAGAGCAGCCGCCGGTCGTTCGCCCAGCGGGTCAGCTCGTGGCGCGAGGACAGCTGCAGCTTGCGCAGCACGCTGGAGACGTGGGTCTCGACGGTCTTGATCGAGATGAACAGCTCGCCGGCCACCTCCTTGTAGGCGTACCCGCGGGCGATCAGCCGCATCACCTCGCGCTCCCGCTCGGTGAGCCGGTCCAGGTCCTCGTCGACCTGGGCCACCTCGATCGAGCCGGCGAAGGCGTCCAGCACGAAGCCGGCCAGCCGCGGGGAGAACACCGCGTCGCCTCCTGCGACCCGGTCGATCGCGTCGACGAGCTCGGGGCCGGTGATCGTCTTGGTGACGTAGCCGCGCGCGCCGGCCCGGATCGTGCCGATCACGTCCTCGGCGGCGTCGGAGACCGACAGCGCCAGGAACCGGGTCTGCGGCAGCCGGGCGCCGACCCGGCGCATCACCTCGGCGCCGCCGCCGCCGGGCAGGTGCACGTCGAGCAGCACCACCTCCGGACGCAGGCGGACCACGGCCGCGACGGCCTGGTCGACGTCGGCGGCCTCGCCGAGCACCTCGACCCGGGTCGGGTGCGCGGCGAGCTCGGCCTTCACGCCGGTCCGGAACATCGCGTGGTCGTCGACGACCACGACGCTGCGCCGCAGGCCCGACCCGGCGGTCGGTCCCGGTCCGGTGGTGGCACTCATCCGGTCTCCTCCTGGCTGCTGGTCCTCTGGGTGGTCATGGTGAGCCGCACCTCGGTGCCGTCGCCCGGGGCGGTGCGGATCACGGCGGTGCCGCCGTGCCGGCGCATCCGGTCCACGATGCTGTTGCGGACCCCCAGCCGGTCGTCGGGCACGATGCTCTCGTCGAAGCCGCGCCCCCGGTCGCGGACGAACACCTCGGTGGCGTCCGGGCCGGCCTCGGCGTAGACGTCGACCTGGTCGGCGCCCGAGTGCTTCGCGGCGTTGACCATCGCCTCCCGGGCCGCCAGCACCAGCGGGCGCAGCCGCTCCGAGACGGGGGTGTCGCCGACGGTGACCACCTCGACCGGGACGCCGTGGCCGTCCTCGACCTCCGCGGCCGCCGCCTTCAGGGCACTCGCCACCGACGTGTCGGGCGCCGGCTCCTCGCCGTACAGCCAGGACCGGAGGTCCCGCTCCTGGGCGCGGGCCAGGGTGGCGACGGTCTTGGCGTCGCCGGCGTGCTTCTGGATCAGCGCGAGCGTCTGCAGCACCGAGTCGTGCAGGTGCGCGGCCATGTCGGCGCGCTCCTGGGAGCGGACCCGGGCAGCGCGCTCCTCGGACAGGTCGCCGGTCAGCCGGAACAGCCACGGCCCGACCATCAGCGCGAGACCGGCCACGCCGAGCACCCCGGCGACCACCACGTCACGGGCGACCCCGACCTGGCCGGACTGGCCGGTCTGCAGCGCGAACAGCACGAGGGCCGAGAGCAGCAGGCCGACGCCGGCGACGAGCCGCACCCAGGCGGCCGTGCCCCCGGCACCGACCACCGCCCGGACGAAGTCGATGCGCCCGGTGCTGTCCACCCACCGCTCGCGCTGCGCCTCGTCGGCCTGCCGCCAGAGCACCGCCAGCCCGATTACGCCGAGCAGCACCGGCCAGAAGACCACGGAGCCGCCGAAGACCGTCTGCGCCAGCACCACGACGCCGATGCCGACGGCGGCCAGCGCCACCAGCAGCCCGACGTCCTCGAGGCGCCGGCCGCGACCCGGGCGCTTGCCCTGCCGGGTGGCCGCCTCGAGACCGGGCGAGCGCTGCTCGAGGTGGGTGTCGGTGGGCAGCACCAGCCAGAGCGCGGCGTACACCACGACGCCGAAGCCGCCGAGCGCGGAGGAGATCAGGAACGCCGCCCGCACGTAGGTCTTGTCGACGTCCAGGTGCCTCGCGAGACCGGCGGCCACCCCGCCGAGCAGCCGCTCGTCGGTGGACCGGAACGCCCGGGGCGGGCGGGGCCGCGGTGCGGCCGGCTGGCCGGTGGGCGGGGCAGGGGCGTCGGTGCTCATCGTGGCTCAATCGTCACACAGCGCAGGGGCCGGAACCATGAGTGGCGACCCTGGCCGGACCCTGGTCCCCCGGGCCCCGCCCCAGGTGCGAACCAGGGGTCTCCCTGATGGTGCGCAGCCGCCGGGGGCACCAGGATCGGTGACATGAACCAGACACAGGGGCCGTCCACCACGGACGACGAGCAGGGCACCCGGTCCGACGAGCAGGCCACCGGCCTTCCCGGGGTGGACCGCCACAACCTCCGGCACTACGAGCAGCTGCACCGCAGCGTGACCGACCGCAAGATCGCCGGCGTCGCCGGCGGCCTGGGCCGGCACCTCAACGTCGACCCGACCATCCTGCGGGTGCTCTTCGTGGTGCTGTGCTTCTTCGGCGGCGCGGGCTTCGTGCTGTACGGCGCCGCCTGGCTGTTCGTCCCCGAGGACGGGCGCGACCAGGGCGCGGTGTCGATGAGCCCGTCGACGCGCAACGCCGTGCTGATCGCGGCCGGCGTCCTCGCCGCGCTGCTCCTGGTCGGCGACAGCTGGCACGGCATCGGCTTCCCATGGCCGGTGTTCCTGGTCGGCATCGGCGCGCTGGTCTACCTCGCGGTCCGCGACAAGGACCGGCCGGAGGGCTACACGGCCCCCGAGGCGCCGGCGCCCTCCACGGCCCCCGAGGCCACGGACCCGTCCGCCGGGGTGCCTGCCGGGTACGACGCCGGCTACGCCGGGGTGCCCGCCGGGTACGACGCCGGCTACGCCGCGCAGCCGCCCGCTCCGCCGTGGGTGCCCGTGGCCCAGCCCGCCGCGCCGTACCAGCCGCCGTCGCGCCGCAAGACCGGTCCCAAGCTGTTCGGCTTCACGCTCGCCCTGGTGGCGGCCGCGCTCGGCGCGCTCGGCCTGTACGACGTGTCCGGCGGGGACGTGCTCCCCTCGGCGTACCCCGCCCTCGCGCTGGCCGTCATCGGCCTGGTGCTGGTGCTCGGCGCGTTCGTCGGCCGGGCCGGCGGGCTGATCTTCCTCGGCCTGGTCGCGGCTGCCGCCCTCGTGGTCACCTCGGTGGTCGCCAGCATCGGCGGGGACTTCGGCGGCTCCGACCGGCTCACCGTCGCGCCGACCTCCGCGAGCCGGGTGCTCGACAACTACGCCGTGAACACCGGCCGCGCGGTCGTCGACCTCAGCAACGTGCGCGACCCCGCGGGGCTCGACGGCCGCCTGGTCAACGTGACCGGCCGGGCCGCGGAGCTGGTCGTGATCCTGCCCCCGGGCATCCGCAGCGACGTCACCGCCGGCATCGACGGCCCCGGCGAGATCGACCTCCCCGACCGGAGCGCCGGCGGCATCAGCACCGACCGGTCCGGCGTCTACGGCACGGGCACCGGCCTCGTGACCATCTCCACCCACCTGTCCGCCGGCCACATCGACGTGAGGAACCCCTGATGCTCAAGACCCACCCGCTCAACGTCAGCTACCTCGTGGTCGGCCTGGTCTTTCTGGGCGTCTCCGGCTCCTGGGCGCTCCAGGCCGGCGGTGCCGTGGACAGCGGCGACACGCACTGGATGATCCCCGCGGTGCTGCTCCTGGCCGGGGTCGTGGGCCTGGTCGCGGTCGCCGCGAAGGGCCTGAGCCGGGGCCGGTCGGCCGACGACGTGCCGGCGTACGACGCGTACCCCACGACGTACGACAGCGACCTCGGGCCGGCGTACGACGAGCCCACCGAGGCCACCACCCGCCTCGACACCGATCCCGAGAACCACACCGACTCCGAAGGAGAATCCCGATGACCGAGCAGCCCCAGATCCCCTACGCCGCACCGCGGCGGCTGACCCGCAGCCACGACGACCGCTGGCTGTCCGGCGTGTGCGGCGGCGTCGCCCGCTACACCGGCCTGGACGCCAACCTGGTCCGGCTCATCGTGGTCCTCGGCACCGTCCTCGGCTTCGGCTCGCTGCTGGTGGCCTACGTCGTCGCCTGGATCCTGATGCCCGAGGAGTGACCCCCCCGGGCTACTCGGCGGTGACGTTCGGCCGGCGCCAGCTGCGCTCGAAGGGCAGCCGCCAGGCGTGCGGGGCGATCAGCTGGTGGATCGCGTTGGGGCCCCAGCTGCCCGGGGCGTAGCCGCGCACCGGGGGCGGGTCGGCAAGCAGCTGGTGCGAGACGTCCCACAGCTGCTCGATGCCCTCGGCGGTCGTGAACAGCGTGTGGTCCCCGCGCATCGCGTCGTGGATCAGCCGCTCGTAGGCCTCGAGCACCGACTTGGAGCTGCCGGTCTCGTGGGTCGCGAACTGCATCGACAGCTTCTCCAGCTTCATCCCCGGACCGGGCCGCTTGCCGTAGAACGACAGCGACATCCGGGACTGGTCGGCCAGGTCGAAGGTCAGGTGGTCCGGTCCCGCGGCACCGACGCCGGAGCCCTGCGGGAACATCGTCCGCGGCGGCTCCTTGAACGCGATCGAGATGATCCGCGCCCCCTCGGCCATCTTCTTGCCGGTGCGCAGGAAGAACGGCACCCCGGCCCAGCGCCAGTTGTCGATCTCCACCTTCAGGGCAACGAACGTCTCGGTGTCGGAGTCGTCGGCGACCTCGTCGAGCTCCCGGTAGCCGTGGTACTGGCCCCGGACCACGTTGTGCGGCTCGAGCGGCCGCATCGACCGGAACACCTTGAGCTTCTCGTCGCTGATCGGGCCGGGGGCCAGGGACGTCGGCGGCTCCATCGCCATGAACGCCAGCACCTGCATCAGGTGGGTGACCACCATGTCGCGGAAGGCGCCGGTGGACTCGTAGAACGAGGCCCGCATCTCCAGGCCGAGCGTCTCGGGGACGTCGATCTGGACGTGGTCGATGAAGTTGCGGTTCCAGATCGGCTCGAACAGGCCGTTGGCGAACCGGAAGGCCAGGATGTTCTGCGCCGCCTCCTTGCCCAGAAAGTGGTCGATGCGGAAGATCTGGGACTCGTCGAAGACCTCGTGCAGCCGCGAGTTGAGCTTCTTCGCGGACTCCAGGTCGGTGCCGAACGGCTTCTCCATGATGATCCGGGACCGCTCGACCAGGCCGGCCTCGGCGAGCTGGCGCACGACGGGCAGGGCGGCCTTGGGCGGCACGCTCAGGTAGTGCAGCCGGCTGATCTCCTCGTCGGACTCGGTGGCGAGCTGCTTCTCGGCCTCGGCGACCGCGTCGGCCAGCGCCTGCGGGCCGTCGCTCTGCCGCACGAACGAGAGCCGGCCGGCGAAGTCGTCCCAGCAGGACTCGTCGAAGGGCCGGCTGAACTCGTCGATGCCCTCCCGCGCGAGCTTCACGAACCGTTCGGTGTCGAGGTCGTCCAGCGACGTACCGACGATCCGGCAGTCGCGGAGCAGCCCCGCCTCGAACAGGTGCAGCAGACCGGGGAGCAGCTTGCGGCGAGCCAGGTCGCCGGTGGCTCCGAACAGCACGACCACGTGCGGTTGTTCCATGCCGTGAATCGTAGGCCCGTCCGGCTGCGGTGTCGTCACCCGCGGGGTGGCCGCCGACCCGGCGACTCTGGCGGCCCCGTCCCCGCCGACCCGGCGACTCTGGCGGCGTTTCCTCCGCCAGACGCGCCGGGTCGGGGTCGTCCTCGCCGCCAGACGCGCCGGGTCGGCCTCACCCCAGGTCCACCTGCGCCTGTACGGCGTCCTCGCGGGCGTCCCCGCGCAGCTCGACGTTCCACCGCCCGCTGCCCGGCGAGCCGCACGGCCGGGGAAGCGTCGAGGTCGCGTCCACGCAGGCCAGCGACAGCACCCCGGGGCTGACCACCTGCACCCGGGTCGGCCCGCGCCGATCGCCGTACCGCACCTCCAGCGCGGTTGCCTGCACGAGGGCCCGGCCGCGCGCCGAGCTGCTGCGCTCGACGAGGCCCTCCAGCGTGTAGCGGATCGCGACCGTGGTCGCGGCGTCGGGGAGCGCGACGTGCGCACCGGGGCCGCCGACGGTCCCCGGCCCGGGCACCGGCCGGCCGTCCGCGGTCACCCGGACGTCGACGGCCCGCACCGACCGGCTCACCGTCGGGACCGCGGGCAGCCCCAGGTCGAGCCCGCGCAGGGGAGTGCCCGACCGGACCCACTGCACGACGTGGACCCGGCCGTCGGCCCCGATCCGGCTCTCGACGAAGGACCCGACGGCCGGGAGGGTCGCGGGCGGTCGGGTGCCCAGGGCGTCCTGCGGGGCCGGGCCCGCGGCTCCGTCACTCCCGAGGCCCGGGCCGGCGCGCAGCCCGACGTAGGTGAGGACGACGACCGCCAGGAGCACGGCGAGCACGGCCCACCGCCCGCCGCCGTCGCCGAGGGCGGCGGGGAGGGACGGCGGCCCGGACGGCGGCTCGGGCAACGGCTGGGGCGACGGCTGGGGCGACGGCTGGGGCAACGGCTGGGGCGACGGGTCGGGCGGTACGACCCGCTCGACCGGGCGCTGCCGGGGCTCGGGCAGCCGCGCCTCGGGCCCGGGCCGGCCGGGCGTCGGCCTGCGCGGGGCCAGCGGTCGGGGTGGCGGCTTCTTGGTCATCCGGTCCTCCGGGCGGGAGGGGCGAGCGGACGGGCGACGAGGACCGCGACCCGCTGGTAGCCGCCGCGGCTGGGGTCGTAGGGCGGCGCGCAGGTCACGAGGGTCAGCCGCGGCGGCCCGGTGGGCGCCGAGATCCACGGGTGCCGGTCGAGCGGGCCCTGGGCGACCAGGCGCAGCGACCGGACCACGAACACCTGGGTGAGGTGCCGCGTGGTGATCCGGACCCGCTGCCCGGGGCGCGCCCGCAGCAGCTCGGCGTACGGGCCGAGGCCCTGGGTGGTGGAGTCGATGTGGGCGGCCAGGAGCATCGAGCCGAACGGGTCGCCGACGCGCGAGCCGCCGCGCCACCAGCCGGCGGTCCCGACGTCCTCGGGCAGGTCGAGGGAGCCGTCCGCGGAGGTCGAGACCGCCCGCACCGGCACCACCCGCCCGCTGGGCAGCCGGGCCGCGGACGGGGCCTCCGGGACGACGACGGACCGGGCCCGCCGGGCAGCGGTCACCGGGACCGGCGCCTCGGCGGTCGACGGCCGGTCCGCCGACCCCGTGTCCCGGGTCGCCCGGGTGTCCCCGTCGGAGCGGCCGACCGCCCACGAGGCGAGGAGCACGCCCACGAACAGCACGACGGTGACGAGCGTGACCGGGCCCCGCGGCGCGCGGTGCTTCCCGGGGCCCGGCCGCGCCACGGGCTCAGCCCCCGAGCGGCAGGACGGCCGGCCCGAACGGCCGCACCGGGACGTCCGCGGCGAGCCCGGCCTCCCCCGCCGCGATCGCGTGCGGCGCCACGGTGCCGTCGGGCTGGACCTGTGCGGTGTGCGCGATGACCTTCATCGAGCCGTTGCTCGGGCGGCCCACGGCGTACACCATCGTCACCGTGGCCGGCGCGAGGTCGACGCTGATCGGGCCGAGCAGCGGGTCGGTGGTCCGGCCGGTCGCGTAGAGGGCGACCCGGTGGGTGCCGGCCGGCACGTCGGCCTCGGCGAACTCGCCGTTGGCGATGTTGGTGAAGATCGTGCGCCCGTCGACGCGTACGTCGGCCGGGGCGACGGTGGCGGTGTGCGCGACGAGCACGCGTGCCTTGCCGGGCCCGATCGACCTGCGCGGCGTCCGGTAGGAGCTCACCACGGGCAGGCCGGCCACCGCCGCCGGCCGGTGCAGCACCACGTCGACGCTGCCGCCGGCCAGCACCCGGACGCTCGTGCGCCTCGTCTCCCCGCCGCCGACGGGCGTGAACGCGACGACGTGCCGGCCGGCCCGCAGGGTGAGCGGCACGATGGTCCCCTCTGGCACCCGACCGCGCACCGCCCGACCGTCGACGTGCACCGCGACCACCTCGCCGGGGACCGCCTGGACGACCTGCACCGAGCCGGGCGCGCCGCCCGCCGCACCGGACGGGAGCGGGCCGACCACCAGGCCCGCACAGGCGAGGCCCCCCGCGACGATGACGCTGCCGATCCTCATGTCGTTCCCCCGCACCCCTCGAGACGTCCCTTTCCGACAGAAGCACACGGACGTCGCGACCTGAAGACGCGGAGTTAAAATCTGCCGGGCGAAATCCCGGCGAATGGCCGCGCTATTTCTGCTTTCCGGGGACTTGTCATCTCATGGGCGACGAGTCGGAGACGTACAGCAAACGCGACGGTCGACCCGGCCCCGCCCATGCGGACCTGCGCAGAACCTTCACGAGGTGCGCGCACCTCCTGGACCCGTCTCCTCCTAGGCTCGCCGGCATGGACAACGGGGTGAACCGGCGGGTGCTGGTGGTCGAGGACGAGCCGACGATCAACCAGGCGGTGAGCGACCGGCTGGTCGCGGAGGGGTTCGAGGTCCGCCAGGCGTACGACGGGCCGGCCGCCGTCGCGGCGGCGCTGGACTGGCCGGCCGAGCTGCTGGTCCTGGACGTCATGCTGCCCGGCCTCGACGGCCACGAGGTGTGCCGCCGGGTGCAGGCCGGACGCCCGGTCCCGGTGCTGATGCTCACCGCCCGCGACGACGAGACCGACGTGCTGGTCGGGCTCGGGGTCGGCGCCGACGACTACCTCACCAAGCCGTTCAGCATGCGCGAGCTGGTGGCCCGGGTCCGGGTGCTGCTGCGCCGGGTGGACCGGGCCGCCGAGCTCGCCCGCGGCGGCCCGGCGACGCTCACCGTCGGGCCGGTGCAGATCGACCGCTCCGGGCGCCGGGTGAGCGTCGAGGGGGTCGACGTGCACCTGACGCCGACCGAGTTCGACCTGCTCGTCTGCCTGGCCGACGCACCGGGCACCGTGCGCACCCGCGAGCACCTGCTCGCCGAGGTGTGGGACTGGCCGGACGCCGCCGGCACCCGGACCGTCGACAGCCACGTCCGGTCGCTGCGCGGCAAGCTCGGGTCCGGGCTGGTGCGGACCGTGCACGGCGTCGGCTACGCGCTGGACCAGCCGTGAGGCCCCTCGACCGGATCGGGTCGATCAAGCTCAAGCTCGGCATCCTGGTCGGGGTGAGCGTCGTCGTGGCGGTGTCGCTCACCGCGGTCTCGGGGTACCTCGGCGTCCGCACCCGGTGGACGCTCCCGGTCGTGATCGTCCTCGCCCTGCTGGTCACCCAGCTGCTCGCCCGCGGGATGACCTCGCCGCTGCGGGAGATGACGGCGGCGGCCCGGGGCATGGCCACCGGTGACTACGCCCGCCGGGTCACCGCCACCTCCAACGACGAGGTCGGCGACCTGGCCCGGGCGTTCAACACGATGGCCGCCGACCTGGCCGCGGTGGACCGGCACCGGCGCGACCTGGTCGCCAACGTCTCGCACGAGCTGCGCACGCCGGTCTCCGCGCTGCGGGCCGTGCTGGAGAACCTCGTCGACGGCGTCGGTCAGCCGGACCGGGCGACCCTGCAGGCCGCGCTCCACCAGACCGAGCGGCTCAGCGGGCTGGTCACCGACCTGCTGGACCTCTCCCGCGTCGACGCCGGCATCGCACCGCTGGTCCGGGAGACCGTCGCCCTGCAGGGGTTCCTCGACGACACGGTCGCCGAGGCACGACTGAGCCGGCGGCCCGTGACGTACGTCGTCCGCGTCGACCCCGCCGACCTGACCGTGCACGGCGACCGGTCCCGGCTGCACCAGCTGGTCGCCAACCTGCTCGACAACGCCGGCCGGCACAGCCCCGCCGGCGGCACCGTCACCGTCGTGGCGCGGCGGGCCGGCGACCGCACCGTCCTCGAGGTCACCGACGACGGCCCGGGCATCGACCCCGACGACCGGGCGCACGTGTTCGAGCGCTTCACCACCGGCGGCGCCGACGGGACCGGCGGCACCGGCCTCGGGCTGGCGATCGCCCGGTGGGTCACCCAGCTGCACGGCGGCCGCATCGAGGTCGCCGAGCCCGACCGGCCCGGACAGGGCTGCCGCATCCGCGCCACGCTCCCCGGAGGGACCACCGCATGAGCACCCCCGCACTCCCCCAGAGCACGCCCGTGCCCGCCGGGCAGTTCCTCGACGACCTGTTCGGCGGGTTCTGGCCCGAGCAGTCCCTGCCGGCGCGGCCCCGGCACGTCACCGCGGCGCTGCTCGTCGGCCTGCTGGCCGCGCTCGTCCTGCCGTTCCGCGACCCGGGCCTCGGCAGCTTCCTGGTGCTGTCGGCCGTAGGCGGGGTCGTGGCGTCCGCGGACCGCCGGCTGCGGACGCCGTACCACCTGGGCGCGGCGACGCTGTGCACCCTGCTCGTCTCGACGCTGGTGGTCCGCGACGCGGAGTGGATCGTCGCGCTGTGCCTGCTGGCCGCCGGGGCCGTCGCGGTGGCGACGCTGACCGAGGGCCGCTCGCTGCCGGCGCTGCTGGTCTCGGGGCTCGCCGTGCCGTTGGCCGCGCTGCGCGGGCTGCCGTGGCTGGGCCGGTCGGTGACCGCCTCGCGGACGTCGAGGTCCTGGGCGCCCGCCCTGCGGACGGTGGCCGTCTCGGCGCTGCTCGTGCTGGTGTTCGGGCTGTTGTTCGCGTCCGCCGACGCCGTCTTCGCGCGGTGGGCGGGCGCCGTCGTGCCGGACGTCACCGGGCCGACCCTGCTGCTCCGCACCGTCCTGACCGCGGTCGTGGCCGGCGGCACCCTCACCGGCGTGTACGTCGCCCTGAACCCGCCGCGGGTCGAGCACGTGGCGCTGCCGCCGGCGTCCCCGGTCACCCGGCCGTTCGAGTGGCTGGTGCCGGTCGGCGCCGTGGTCGTGCTGTTCGCGGTGTTCGTGGCCGCGCAGCTGACCGTGATGTTCGGCGGGCACGGCTACCTGCGGCGGACCACCGGGCTGACCTACGCGGAGTACGTCCACCAGGGCTTTGGACAGCTCACCGTCGCCACGCTGCTGACCCTGGCCGTCGTCGGCGTCGCGGCCCGCAAGGCGCCCCGGTCCAGCGCCCCGGAGCGGCTGCTGCTGCGCGCGGTGCTCGGCGCGCTGTGCCTGCTGACGCTGGTGGTCGTCGCCTCCGCGCTCTACCGGATGCACGTCTACGAGGAGGCCTACGGATTCACCCGGTTGCGGCTCCTGGTCTCGGTGTTCGAGGGCTGGCTCGGGCTCGTCGTACTGATGGTGCTCGGCGCCGGCCTGCAGCTGCGGGGGCCGTGGGTGCCCCGCGCGGTGCTGCTGTCGGGAGCCGCGGCGCTGCTCGCCCTGGCGGCGCTGAACCCGGACGGGTACGTCGCGCGGCACAACCTGGACCGCTTCGCCGGGACCGGGAAGATCGACGCCGCGTACCTGGGCGGGCTGTCGGCCGACGCCGCGCCGGCGCTGCAGCGGGCCGGCTGCGTGACGGCGCTGCCGGTCGGCGACCACGACTGGCTGGAGTGGAACCTCGGCCGGGCCCGGGCCACGTCGCCGCGCGGAGCACCGACGTCGCCGGGGTGCACGCTGCCCTGACCAGCCGGAGCACCCCCCCGTTTGGCCGGGGTGGGGACCGGGCACGTCGGGAGGACACCACCGACGACGAACGGGAGATCCACCATGAAGGGCAAGATCACGCTGCTGGTCGGCGGAGCAGTCGGCTACGTCCTCGGCTCGCGGGCCGGACGCCAGCGCTACGAGCAGATCAAGTCGCAGGCGCAGTCGTTCTGGACGAACCCGAAGGTGCAGGAGAAGGCCACCCAGGCCCAGGACTACGCCAAGGACAAGGCGCCGGTCGTCAAGGACAAGGCCGCCGGGGCCGCGGCCAGCGCCGCTTCCGCCACCAAGGAGGCCGCCGGCGCCGCGAAGGACAAGGTCTCCGGCGACTCGCAGGACACCAGCGCGGCCTACCCCACGTCGGCGAGCACCACCGGCACCGTCTGACCCACCCGCCGACCCGTCACTCGTGCAGCACAGACACGCGTGTCTGTGCTGCACGAGTGACGGGTCGGCGGTGTCAGAGGCCGGAGATGCGGGTGCCGGAGCGGATCTTGTAGCGCTTGTTGATGCTGATCAGCACCGCGGTCCAGGGCTCGAGCTGCCGGGCGATCCGCAGCCGTCCGGCGTCGACGCCGTCGCGCGAGGTCACCGCGCGGGCGAGCTCGACCGCGACCGCCTTGGCCTCCGCGTCGTCCCCGCAGACCAGCACGTCCTCGTGGTCGAGGTACTCCGCGTCGCTCCACAGCGAGGGCGCGGAGACGTGGTGGAAGGCGCCGACCACCCGGGCGGACGGCACCAGCGCGGCGGCCGTCTCGGCGGCGCTGCCGCCGGGGACGTCCAGCCCGTAGGGGCCCTGCTTGTCGAACCCGAGCGGGTTGACGCAGGAGATCACGGTCTTGCCGGCGAGCTGCCCGGCCAGCGAGGCGACCAGGTCGTCGTGGCCGTCGTACGGGACCGCGAGGACGACCACGTCGGCGCCCGCGGCCGCGTCGGCGTTGCCCAGGCCGCTCACCGAGCCGTCGGGCACCCGGGCCGCGATCTCGGCTGCCGCCTCGGCCGCCCGCTCGGCGGACCGGGAGCCGAGCACGACCCGGTGGCCGTGCCGCGCCCAGCGGTAGGCGAGGCCCCTGCCCTGCGGACCGGTGCCGCCGATGACCGCGATGTCGTAGCTCGTCACACGCACTCCCTTGAAATCGTGACAGCGATACTGTCACGGTAGTACCCGTCCGCCGAGCCCAGATCACGAGGTCGCAGATGAAGCTCTCCACCCAGCTGATGTACGCCGGCAACCCGCGGGAGGCCGCCGACCAGGTCGCCGCCCTCGAGAAGTCCGGGCTGGACACCGTCTGGGTGGCCGAGGCCTACGGCTTCGACTCCCCCACGCTGATGGGCTACCTCGCGGCGAAGACCGAGACCGTGGAGATCGGCTCGGCGATCCTCAACGTCTACTCGCGCACCCCCGGCGCCCTCGCCCAGACCGCCGCCGGCCTCGACAACGTCAGCGGCGGCCGCGCGATCCTGGGGCTCGGCGCGTCCGGCCCGCAGGTCATCGAGGGCTGGCACGGCCTGCCCTACGACAAGCCGCTGGGCCGCACCCGCGAGGTCGTCGACATCGTCCGGATGGCGCTGCGGCGCGAACGCCTCGTGCACGACGGCAAGATCTTCCACCTGCCGCTCCCCGAGGGCCAGGGCACCGGCCTCGGCAAGCCGCTGAAGATGCTCACCAAGCCGGAGCGGCCGAGCATCCCGGTGTACGTCGCGGCGCTCGGCCAGAAGAACGTCGAGGGCACCGCGGAGTACGCCGACGGCTGGCTGCCCTTCCTCTACGCACCGGAGAAGGCGCACCTGGTGTGGGGCGACGCGCTCGCCGCCGGCGCCGCCAAGCGGCCCGACGACCTCGGTCCGCTCGAGGTGGTGGCCGGCGGCATGGTCTGCGTCGGCGACGACGTCAAGGGCATGCTCGACCTGGCCCGGCCGATGTTCGCGCTCTACATCGGCGGCATGGGCGCGAAGGGCAGGAACTTCTACAACACGCTGGCCTGCGAGTACGGCTTCGAGGCCGAGGCCGCCAAGATCCAGGAGCTCTACCTCGGCGGCAACAAGCGCGACGCCGAGGCGGTCGTGCCGCTGGAGCTGCTCGAGATGGTGAACCTCGTCGGGCCCGCGTCCTACGTCCGCGAGCGGATCGCGGCGTTCCGCGAGTCCGGCGTGACGAACCTCCAGGTGATGCCGGTCCCCGCCGACGGCGGCGACCCGGCCGCCCTGGTGGCCCAGGTCAAGGAGTGGGTGGCCTGATGGCCCGCCGCGACCTGCTCGACGAGGAGCACGAGGCGTTCCGCCGTACCGTCCGGTCGTTCCTGGACAAGGAGGTCGTCCCGAACCACCCCCAGTGGGAGGCCGACGGCCAGGTCAGCCGGGAGGTGTGGACCCGCGCCGGCGCCCAGGGGCTGCTCTGCTTCGACGTCGCCGAGGAGTACGGCGGCCCGGGCGTCCGGGACTTCCGCTACAACCTGGTGCTCGCCGAGGAGATGACCAAGGCCGGGGCGAGCGGACCGGGGTTCTCGGTGCACACCGACATCATCGTGCCGTACCTCAGCAGCCTCGGGACCGACGAGCAGAAGCGTCGCTGGCTGCCCGGCTGCGTCAGCGGCGAGACGATCACCGCGATCGCGATGACCGAGCCCGGGGCCGGCAGCGACCTGCAGGGCATCCGGACCAGCGCGGTCGACAAGGGCGACCACTACGTCCTGAACGGCTCCAAGACGTTCATCAGCAACGGCGCGATGGCCGACCTGGTGATCGTGGTGGCCCGCACCGACACCACCACCGACGGCGGCCTCGGCCACAAGGGCATCTCGCTGGTCGTGGTCGAGGCCGGGATGGCGGGCTTCGAGCGCGGCCGCCGCCTCGACAAGGTCGGGCTGCACGCCCAGGACACCTCCGAGCTGTTCTTCGACGACGTCGTGGTGCCCAAGGAGAACCTGCTCGGCGAGGAGGGCAGCGGTTTCGTGTCGCTGATGAACAACCTCCCCCAGGAGCGGCTGTCCATCGCGATGATGGCCGCCGCCGCGTGCGAGGCGGTGCTCGACATGTGCCTGGCCTACGCCCAGGAGCGGGAGGCGTTCGGCCGGCCGATCGGGAAGTTCCAGAACACCCGGTTCACCATCGCCGAGATGGCCACCGAGGCACACATCGCCCGGGTGTTCGTCGACGACTGCGTCAAGCGGCACAACGCCGGCGAGCTCGACGCCAAGCTGGCGTCGATGGCGAAGTGGTGGACCACCGAGCTGCAGAAGAAGATCGTGGACGCCGGGGTGCAGGTGTTCGGCGGCTACGGCTACATGACGGAGTACCCGATCGCGAAGGCGTTCCTGGACAGCCGGGTGCAGACGATCTACGGCGGCACCACCGAGATCCAGAAAGAGATCATCGGCCGCTCCCTCGGCCTCTGACCCCTGGCGACCACCTAGACTCGGCGGATGCAGCGGGCCGGGCACCACGTCGTCCGGAGCGCCGTCCTCGCGGCGCTCTCGGCGCTGCTGCTGGTGCTCGCCGGCCCGTTCGCCGGTGCCCAGCCCCACCTCCCCGCCCGCACGGCCGGTCCCGGGGTGCACCGCACCACCGGCGTCGACCCCGGCCCGGCCACGGCCCCGCAGGCCCACCGGTCGGGCCACCTGCAGCGTCCCGACGGGTCCGCGCCGGCCCTGGTCCCGGACCGGGCAGGCTCGCCCCGTCCGACGTACGCGACCCGCGCCGGCTCCGCGCGGACCGAGCCCGTCCGGGCGACCACCCGTGCCACGGTGCACGGGCGTGCACCTCCGGCCTGACGGAACCCCCACCCGTCCGTCCGGCCCCCGTCGCCGCGCTCTCCCGAGACCCCTGCGCGGGGCCACTCCTCCTGTGGAGCCCGCATGCCCGCCTCGCCGTCCCCTGCCCGCCCCCGCTCCCGCGCGCCGCTGTGGCGCGCCGCCGCCTCGTTCGTGGTGATCGGGCTCGCCCTGCTCGCCGCCCTGTCCCTGTCCCCCCGGCTCGGCCTCGACCTCGAGGGCGGCACCCAGATCGTCCTGGAGACCCAGGACAGCGCGCGGGTCGCCGCCGACCGCGAGTCCACCGACCGGGCGCTGGAGGTGCTCCGCGGCCGGGTCGACGCGCTCGGGGTGGCCGAGCCGACCCTGGCGCGGGCCGGCGAGCGGCGGATCATCGTCGAGCTGCCCGGCGTGCAGGACCCCCGCGAGGCGGCCCGGGTGATCGGGCGCACCGCCCAGCTCGGCTTCCACGTCGTGCGCGGACCGGCCCAGCCCGGCACCGAGGCGCCTGCCGGCACCACCCGGGTCCGCGACGAGGACGGCCAGCCGATCCTGGTCGGGCCGCTGGTCCTCGACGGCAACGGCGTCAAGGACGCGAGCGCCGAGCTGCCGCAGGACGGCGTCGGCTCCTGGGTGGTCTCGGTGGCGTTCAACCGGTCCGGTACGCCGGAGTGGCGCGACCTGGTGGACCGGGCCTGCCGGACGCCGCAGGGCAACCAGCGGATCGCGATCCTGCTCGACCGGGAGGTGATCTCCTCCCCCGCGGTGCAGCCCGAGCTGTGCTCGGGCGCGGGCGCCGCCACCCAGATCACCGGCCAGTTCACCCAGCGCAGCGCCGACGACCTGGCGATCCTGATCAAGGGCGGTGCGCTGCCGGTGCCCGTCGAGGTGATCGAGCAGCGCACCGTGGGCGCCACGCTGGGTGACGCCGCGATCGACGCGTCCCTGGAGGCCGGGATCATCGGCATCGCCCTGACCGGGCTGTTCATCGTGCTCGTCTACCGGCTGATGGGGCTGATGGCGACGGTCGCGCTGGCGGCGTACGCCCTGGTCTCCTACGGGCTGCTGGTCTGGCTGGGTGCGACGCTGACGCTGCCCGGGCTGGCCGGCTTCGTGCTGGCGATCGGGCTGGCGATCGACGCGAACGTGCTGGTCTTCGAGCGGGCCCGGGAGGAGTACGCCGCGCGCCGGGGCGAGGGCCTGGCCGCGGCCGTCGACACCGGCTACCGCAAGGCCTGGTCCGCGATCCTGGACTCCAACGTGACCACGCTGCTCGCGGCCGGGCTGCTGTTCTTCTTCGCCTCGGGCCCGGTCAAGGGCTTCGGGGTGACGCTGTCCATCGGCGTGGTGGCCTCGATGGTCTCCGCGCTGGTCATCGCGCGGGTGCTCACCGACTGGGCCGTCCGGCGCTCGTTCGCCACCCCGGCACTGTCCGGGATCGGCGGCACCGGCCGGCTGCGCACCTGGCTGGTCGAGAGGGGCCCGTTCCTGATGCGCCGCGCGGGTGCGTGGATCGGGGTGGCGGTAGCCGTCGCCGTGGTGGCGGTCGGCGGCATCGTCGTACGCGGCCTGGACCTGGGCGTGGAGTTCACCGGCGGGCGACTGCTGGAGTTCTCCACCGGTCAGGACGTCGGGGTGGAGCAGGCGCGCACCGCGGTCGCGGACGCGGGCTTCCCGGGCGCCGTCGTGCAGACGTCGTCGGGGACCGGCGACGCGGACAACATCACCGTGCGCACCGGCCAGATCAGCAACGACGAGGCCGTCGGGATCGAGGAGTCGCTGGCCAGGACCGCCGGGGAGGTGACCAAGGAGCGCGACGAGCTGATCGGCCCCACCCTCGGGCAGGAGCTGCGGACCAAGGCCCTGGTCGCGTTCGCGATCGCAGTCGGCGCGCAGATGGCCTACCTCGCGTTCCGGTTCCGCTGGACGTACGCCGCGGCCGCCGTGCTCTCGATGACCCACGTGGTGCTGACCGTCGTCGGCGTCTTCGCGTGGCTCGGGAAACCGGTCGACGGGGTGTTCCTGGCGGCCGTGCTGTCGATCATCGGGCTGGCGGTCAACGACACGATCGTGGTGTTCGACCGGATCCGGGAACGCACCCGCGGCGGCGAGGGACGGCTGCGCGAGACCGTCAACGAGGCGATCCTGCAGACGATCCCGCGCACGCTGAACACCGGCCTGGGCGCGATGTTCATCCTGGCCACGCTGGCGGTCCTGGGCGGCGACTCGCTCCAGGACTTCGCGGTGGCCCTGCTGCTCGGCCTGACGGTGGGGATCTACTCCACGATCTTCACCGCGGCGCCGCTGGCGATCTGGGCGGAGGAGCGGTGGCCGCCGGTGGCCCGGTCGGCCCGGCAGCGGACGGTCGACCCCTACGCCGACATCCCGGCCGCGGGACGGGAGAGCGGGTCGCTGTAGCGGTCTCCGGGGGTCGGCTGCTGGTGGATCTGCCTGCCGTTCGCGGGGCAGCGCGCCGGGTGACCCGCGTTCGATGAGGGCCAGGTTTCGTCAACAGGCGCTGGGGATCCGGGGTTCTCCCCAGGCCGCTCGCTCGTTCGAGCGAGCACTGCTTCGGGCTCCTAGCGTGGGTGCATGACCTCGATGACCGCACCTCCGCCGCCTCCGGTCGGGCAGCCGCCCGCCGGACATGCGGTGCTGCGGTTCACCACCTCCCTGGCCGACGCGTTGGACCGGCTCGCCGAGGTGCCGACCTGGTCGATGACCCGAGCCGAGCAACGTGAGGCCCTGGTCGAGCTGCGCCGGCAGCGCAACCGGTTGAAGGAGCTGGAGCTGCGGGTGCTGGTGCAGGCCGACCGCGACGACGTCGCCGCCGACTCCGACGCCGTCGACACGGCGGCCTGGCTGGCGCACGCCACCGGGACCAGCACCGCGAGCCGGCACCGCGACCTGCACCTCGCCACCAAGCTCGATACCCGGTTCGGCGAGACAAGGCAGAGCCTGGCGGCCGGGGTGATCGACGCGGAGAAGGCGGCGATCGTCACCGACGCCGTCGAACAGCTCACCCGCGACTATGACGACCTCCCTCCCGGCACCGAGGCCCGCGCCGAGGCGCACCTGCTCGAGCAGGCCCAGGTGTTCGACGCCCGCACCCTGCGCAGGTTGGGGCACCGGCTGTTCGAGGTGGTCTGCCCCGAGGCGGCCGACGCCGCCGAGGGTGCCAGGCTGGAGAAGGGGGAGGCCCGGGCAAGGGCGCTGGCCCAGCTGACGATCCACGACCAGGGCGACGGCACCAGCAGCGGCCGGTTCCGGCTGCCCGCCCTGCACGCGGACCTGCTCAAGAAAGCCCTCGAGGCACTGACCAGCCCGCGGCGGATCGGTGACGCACGCCTCGATGCCGAGACCGGGGCGAAGCTGCCGCACGCCACCCTGCTCGGGCACGGGCTGATGGAGCTGCTCGAGCACCACCTCAGCGCGCTGCCCCAGGTGAACGGCTCCCCGTTCACCCTGGTCGTCACGATCGGCCTCGACGCCCTGGTCTCCGGTCTCGGGGTGGCGGCCCTTGACACCGGGCACCGGGTCTCGGCCGGGGAGGCCCGTCGGCTGGCCTGCCGGGCCGGGATCATCCCGATGGTGCTGGGCGGTGACTCGGTGCCGCTGGACGTGGGCCGGGAGCGGCGGCTGTTCGACCGCTACCAGAAGCACGCGATCAACCACCGCTACCAGGGCTGCGCCGCACACAGCTGCGACCGGCCACCGGCCTGGGTCGAGTACCACCACCTGCAGCCCTGGAGCCACGGCGTCCCAACGGACACCAGCAACGGCATCTCGCTGTGCCCGGCCCACCACCGGATGGCCGACCACCCCCAGAGCTACGACCTGCGACGACTCCCCGACGGCAAGGTCCGATTCCACCGGAGAACCTAGACCGCGAGCCTGGTGGTGGAGTGCCTAGCGGGCGACGTCGTTGCGCCGCGACAGCCAGAGCAGCATCGCGGCGACCACGAACGCGACCGGCAGGCACATCAGCACGGCAGCCGCCATCTGGCCGCCGAGGAACCCGAGCTCCGGCAGCTTGGACAGCAGCACCGGCAGCGTCTCGCTCCGGTCGCTGCGGTTCAGGCCGCTGGAGAACAGGAAGTCGTTCCAGCTCGCGACGAACACCAGGGCCGTCGTACCGGCGACCCCGGGACGGGCCACGGGGAGCACCACCCGCCAGACGAGCGCGACCGTGCCGGCCCCGTCGACGCGGGCGGCCTCCTCGACCTCCACCGGGACGGCACGGAAGGCGTAGGCGAGGAACCAGACGGCGAGCGGCAGCGTGTAGCTGAGCTGGGCGAGGCCGATCCCGCCGAGCCGGTCGAGCCAGCCCAGCCCGGACAGCATCTGGCTGATCGGCACCAGCACCACGATGCCGGGGAAGAACGCGAATGCGAGCATCACCGCGAGGATCTGCGCGCGGCCGGGCACCGGCAGCCGGGCCAGGGCGTACGCCGCCGGGATCGCCACGGCCAGGCTGACCAGCGTCGTCCCCGCCGAGAGCAGCAGGCTGCGCGCGAGGGTCGGGTAGAACCCGAACACCGAGGAGGCCAGGAAGCGGTAGCTGCCGAGCGAGAAGGCGTGCGGGACCAGGCCGGTGCCGGCACCGGCGGGGTCCGGGTCGAAGCTCAGCACGAGCATGTACCAGAGCGGCAGCACGGCGAACGCGACCACCCCGGTGCCGCCGGCCCACAGCAGCGCGGTCCCGAGGCGTCGTCGCATGCGCGTCACCCTAGCCGCGCCCGGCGGGCGCGTCGGGGTAGAGACGCTCCGTGCCGAACTCCGAGAACGGCCGGGTGTTGTGCGGGTTCTCGAACAGGGTTCCGGCCGGGGTGGGTCGCGACACCAGGACGCGCACGGTCACCCAGGCCGGGTGGGCCAGGCAGCCACGCGGGACGGTGAGGTCGACGCGGTCGCGGGCGGGGTCCACGGACCGGGCGAACCCGGGGCACGCGCGGCCGGCGCCGTCCGGGCCGACGAACCGGGAGGGCCGGCGGGGCACCCGGGAGCCGTCGGCGGTGAGGTCCAGGAACCAGCGGCCGCGCGGCGTGGTGAGGCCGAGGTCGACGGTCGGGCGGCCCACCGGGCGCAGGTCCGCGAACCGCAGCCGGACGCGTACGGCGTCCCGCCCGTGCACCACGCGCAGCCCGACCAGGTCGATCGACGTAGCCGGGACCGTCGTCGTGGCGGGCGGGTCGGTGGCCACCAGCGCCACGTCACCCCGCGGGTCGCGCAGCGCGGTCCGGACCGGCCGCACCGCGATGCCGAGCTCGTCGACCGGGCCGTCGTCCACCCCGGGAGCCGGGTGCAGCGAGGACGTCGGCAGCGTCAGCGTGGGCCGGGGCGTCGACGGGGTCGTGGTCGTGCAGGCGCCGAGCGCGAGGAGGAGCACCGGCAGCAGCGCGAGCCGCACAGGTGCCCTCACGCCCGGAAGAGCGCGGGTCAGCGCAGCGCGGGTTCCGGCTGGAGCCGGACCGGCAGCGCGTCCACGCCGTAGACGATGGACATCTGCCGGTAGTCCACGTGGTCGGCCGCCAGCGACAGGTCCGGGAAGCGCCGGGCGAGCGCCGGGAACGCGGTCCGCAGCTCCATCCGGGCGAGCTCGGCGCCCACGCAGCGGTGGAAGCCGTGCCCGAAGGCGAGGTGCGAGGCGACCGGCCGGGACAGGTCGAAGGCCTCCATCCGGTCCCCGAGCCGCGGGTCGCGGTTGGCCCCGGCGAGCTGGCAGATCACCACGTCGCCGGGCGAGACCTTGTGGCCGCCGACCTCGACCTCGGTCTTGGGGAACCGCGGGAAGGCGATCTGCACGACGGTCAGGTAGCGCAGCAGCTCCTCCACGGTGCGGTCCACCACGGCGGGGTCGGTGCCCACCCGGCGGAAGTCCTCGGGGTGGTCCATCAGCACCGCGGTGCCCAGCGCCAGCATGCTCGCCGACGTCTCGAGACCGCCGGTGAAGACGCCGTCGGCCAGGCCGCCGAGGTCGAAGTCGTTGATCTCGTCGCCGTGCTCGCGGATGATCTGGCCGATCAGGCCGTCGCCCGGGTTGTCGCGCTGCTTGCGGGTCGCCTCCATGAGGAACTTCCGCGAGTCCGACACGGCGCCGAACACCCCCTGGCCGCCGTACGACACGTCGAAGCGCGCGGAGCCGAGCTGCCGGAAGGTCTCACGGTCCTCGTCGGGCAGGCCGAGCAGCTCGCAGATCACCAGGAACGGGACCGGGAACGCGAAGGACGGGACCAGGTCGACGACGCCGTCGTTCGCCGCCGCCTGGCGCTCGATCTCGTCGAGCTGCTTCTCGACGATGTCGGCGATCCGCGGGCGGAGCCGCTCGAGCCGCCGCATCGTGAACTCGGGGGTCAGCAGCTTGCGCAGCCGGGTGTGCTCGGGCGGGTCGGTGAAGCCGAGGCCGCCGATGTCCCCGTCCGTGGTCGAGCCGCGCAGACCCATGAACGGCCGGATGTCCGTGCTGTAGCTGGTCGTGTCGGACAGCACCTGGCGGGCCTCGGCCTCCCCCGTGACGATCCAGACCTTCATCCCGAGGAAGGAGGTGAGCTGGGCGACCGGGGACTGCTCGCGGAGCTCGCCGAGGCGGGCGACCGGGTCGGGGCCGTCCCGGTGCAGCGGCCAGGCCAGGCTGTCGGGGACCTTGTCGAGCTGGGACAGGTCGATGCCGTTGCTGCCGACCCGCCGGAGCACGAGCCGTCGCGCCCGGCTCGTGAGGTACGTGGTGAGGCGTGACACCGGCTTGCTCCCGCTGCGATCGACTGGATGGTCCGTGCCTCAGTATGCCGTGCGGGGTCTCCCGGCGGGCCGCGGCACGGGCTGGTCAGAGCGGGTTGTCGTGCAGGATCCGCTGGTAGAGCTTGTGGTCCTGCCACGCGCCGGCGATGAACAGGAACTTCGGCGCCATCCCGTAGGGCTCGAAACCCACCCGCTCGAGCACCCGCTGCGACGCGAGGTTGTGCACCATCGTGCCGGCCTCGACCCGGTGCAGCCCGCGGCCCTGCGCCTGCGCGCACGCGAACTCCACGGCCCCGGACGCCAGGCCGCGACCGAGGTGCTCCGCGTCCACCCAGTAGCCGACGCTGGCGCTGCGCAGGACGCCCATCACGATGTTGTTCAGGTTCACCCGGCCGACCACCAGGTCGCCGTGGGTCACGACGTACGCCGCGAGCAGCCCCTGCCGCACCGACGCGAGCTGCCCGGCGACCGCGGCGGCCTGGCCGTCCTCGGTGTAGAAGCTCTCGTCGCGGCGCGGGTCCCAGGGCTCGAGGTGCGCCCGGTTGCGGGCGTACGCCGCCGCCATCGCGGGTGCGTCGTCGGCGGTCAGCTCACGGATCTGGTAGCCCTCGGGAATCACCGGACGAGGCTAGGTCATCGCCCGTCGTCCCCTCACAAGGGGACGACGGAGAGCGCCAGTCCCAGCGCGAGGAGGACGACCAGGCCGATCACGGTCCAGCGGACCCAGCGTGGCTGCATCGGGCGGCTACTCCCACTCGATGGTGCCGGGCGGCTTGCTCGTCACGTCGATGGTGACCCGGTTGACCTCGCGGACCTCGTTGGTGATCCGCGTCGAGATGGTCTCCACCACGTCGTACGGGAGCCGCGCCCAGTCCGCGGTCATCGCGTCCTCGGAGGTCACCGGGCGCAGCACGACCGGGTGGCCGTAGGTGCGGCCGTCGCCCTGCACGCCCACGGAGCGCACGTCGGCGAGCAGCACCACCGGGAACTGCCAGATGTCGCGGTCCAGGCCGGCGCGGGTCAGCTCCTCGCGGGCGATGGCGTCCGCCTCGCGGAGGATCTCCAGACGCTCGTAGGTGACCTCGCCGATGATCCGGATGGCCAGGCCGGGGCCGGGGAACGGGTGCCGCCAGACGATCTCCTGGGGCAGACCGAGCTGGTCGCCGACCAGGCGGACCTCGTCCTTGAACAGCGTGCGCAGCGGCTCGACCAGCTCGAACTCGAGGTCGTCGGGGAGGCCGCCCACGTTGTGGTGCGACTTGATGTTCGAGGTGCCGGCGCCGCCGCCGGACTCCACCACGTCGGGGTAGAGCGTGCCCTGCACGAGGAAGTCGACGCGCTCGCCGTGCTCGGCGGCGTCGCCCATGATCTCCACCTCGGCGGCCTCGAACACCCGGATGAACTCCCGGCCGATGATCTTGCGCTTCTGCTCCGGGTCGACGACCCCGGCCAGCGCGTCGAGGAAGCGCTTGGTCGCGTCCACCACGTGCAGGGAGACCCCGGTCGCGGCGACGAAGTCGCGCTCGACCTGCTCGGCCTCGCCCTTGCGCAGCAGCCCGTGGTCGACGAACACGCAGGTCAGCTGCTCGCCGATGGCGCGCTGCACGAGGGCGGCCGCGACGGCGGAGTCGACGCCGCCGGACAGCCCGCAGATGGCGCGTCGGTCGCCGATCTGGGTGCGGATCTTCTCGACCTGCTCCTCGACGATGTTCACCATCGTCCAGGTCGGCCGGCAGCCGGCGATCTCGAGCAGGAAGTGGCTGAGCACCTCCTGGCCGTGCTCGGTGTGCAGCACCTCGGGGTGCCACTGCACGCCGGCGAACCGCCGGTCGAGGTCCTCGAAGGCCGCGACGGGCGTGTCGGCGGTCGCGGCGAGCACGTCGAAGCCGGGGGGCGCCGCGACGACGGCGTCGCCGTGGCTCATCCAGACCTTGTGCTGGCGGGGCACGCCGGACAGCAGCGTCCCGCCGGCGGTGACCTCGACGGGGGTCCGGCCGTACTCCGAGCGGCCGGTCCGTCGTACCTCGCCACCGAGGTTGAGCGCCATCGCCTGGAAGCCGTAGCACATGCCGAACACCGGGACGCCGGCCGTGAAGACCTCGCCGTCGACGTTCGGGGCGCCGGGCTCGTAGACCGACGAGGGGCCGCCGGACAGGATGATCGCCTTGGGGCCGCGCGCGAGCATCTCCGCGACGGGCATGGTGTGCGGCACGATCTCGGAGTAGACCCGGGCCTCGCGCACCCGGCGCGCGATGAGCTGGGCGTACTGGGCCCCGAAGTCGACGACGAGAACCAGGTCGTGGTCGGTCACTGTTCTGGTCACGGGACCTTTCACTGAAGTGCTGGAGCATGGCCGGTGAGAGTCGGGAGTCTATCGACTGGACCAGTGGCCGCGATCCACCCGCACCAACCTGGGCGAAGGCGGACAACTCTCCTGGCCCTCGGCACATTTCAGGAGCGCCGCGTATCAACCTCGGGCACGGTGGCCTCCTCGGGACCTGCGTCAGCATCCAGGATCTCAACGAGGAGACACCCCATGACCATCGAGTTCGCCGCGGCCACCGGCCGCGCCCACTCCTTCCAGCGCCACACCACCGTCCGCGTCGAGCTGCCCGGGGACCCCGGGTACGACGCCGCGCGGATGCCGTGGAACGTCGCCGTCGACCAGCGTCCCGCCGCCGTCGCCCTCCCGGTCGACGCCGACGAGGTCAGCGACGTCGTCCGGACGGCGGCGGCGCACGGCCTCCGGGTCGCCCCGCAGGGCACCGGGCACAACGCCGGGCCGCTCGGCCCGCTCGAGGACACCGTCCTGCTGCGGACGTCGGAGATGACCGGCGTCCACGTCGATCCCGAGCGTCGGGTCGTCCGGGTCGGCGCCGGCGTGCTGTGGGAGGACGTCGTCGAGGCGGCCGCCGCGCACGGCCTGGCCGCCCTGCACGGCTCCTCCCCCGACGTCGGGGTGGTCGGCTACGCGCTCGGCGGCGGCATCGGGTGGTACGCCCGGCAGCTCGGCCTGGCCACGAACAGCGTCACCGCCGTGGAGCTCGTGCTCGCCGACGGCACCCAGGTCCGCGCCGACGACGAGCACCACCCCGACCTGTTCTGGGCGGTCCGCGGCGGCGGCGGCAGCTTCGGCGTCGTCACCGCGATGGAGCTCCGGCTCTTCGACATCGAGACCGCCTACGCCGGGATGCTGCTGTGGGACCAGGAGCACGCCGAGAAGGTGCTGCGCGCCTGGGCCGCATGGACCGTCGACGCCCCCGACTGCGTGACCACGTCGTTCCGGATGCTGAACCTCCCGCCGCTGCCCGAGCTGCCGCCGTTCCTGCGCGGACGCCGGCTCGTGGTGGTCGACGGCGCGGTGCTCGCCGACGACGACCGGGCCGGCGAGATCCTCGCCGGCCTGCGGGCGCTCGAGCCGGAGACGGACACCTTCGCCCGGGTCCCCGCCGCCGGCCTGGTCCGGCTGCACCTGGACCCCGAGGGCCCGACGCCCGCGGTCTCGGTCTGCGCGATCCTCGGCGACCTGTCGGACGCGGCCGTCGAGACGTTCCTGGCCCTGACCGGCCCGGCCTCGGGCTCGACGCTGCTGGCCGCCGAGCTCCGCCAGCTCGGTGGCGCGCTGGGCCGTCCGGCCGAGGGCGCCGGCGCGCTGCCGATGATCGACGGCGCGTTCGTGATGTTCGGCGTGGCGATCGCCGCGACACCGGAGCTCGCCGAGCGTGGACGGGCCGACGGCACCGCGCTGGTGGACGCGATGACGTGCTACGCCAACGACCGTGCGTACCTCAACTTCGCCGAGTCGCGGGTCGACGTACGCCGGTCGTTCTCGGCGCAGGACTGGACCCGGCTCAAGGGCATCCGCTCCGCGGTCGACCCCGGCGGCGTGGTGCGCGCGAACCACCCGGTGCCGCGGCTCTACGAGAACGGGCTGCCCACGCCGTAGCCGCCGGCGGAAAAGATTGTCCGGCCAGGGCGTAACCCGGCGGACCGGGCCTCGTTGAGCAGGACGGATCCGGTGGGCACGATCTCCCTCCCAGGCACCGGATCCCGCGTCCGTGCAGCTGCGTGGACCGCTCAGGGCCCGACCACCCTCCCTCCGGTCGGGCCCTGAGGCCGTTGACCGGGGGTTCGGTCAGGTGACCGAGACGATCGGCAGCCGCAGGGCGCCGGGCGCGGAGTCCGGGACGACCGGGTGGGCCGGGACCACCGGCGCGAGGCGCTGGTACGTCGACCCGAGGACCGGTCGCGGGTCGGCCTCGCCCTTGTTCGGCCAGAAGGCCATCGCCCGCTCGGCCTGGGCGGTGATCGTCAGGGACGGGTTCACCCCGAGGTTGGCCGAGATCGCCGAGCCGTCGACGACGTGCAGCCCCGGGTGGCCGTACATCCGCTGGTAGGCGTCGACCACCCCGGTCTCCGGTCCGTCGCCGATGGTGCAGCCGCCGATGAAGTGCGCCGTCAACGGCCGGTTGAACGGCTCGCCGATCGAGCCGCCGGGCTTGCCGCCGACGATCTCGGCCATCGATCGCACCACCTGGTTGGCGACCGGGATCCAGGTGGGGTTGGGGACGCCGTGCCCCTGCCGCGAGGTGAGGTGCCACCGGCCGGTGAGCCGGCTGCGCCGGGAGAACACCGTGATGGAGTTGTCGATGGTCTGCATGACCAGCGCGATCACCGTGCGCTCGGACCAGTGCCGGACGTCGTACAGGTCGCGGACGCTGCCGCGCTCCTTCCACATCTCCTTCGCCCAGGTCCGCCAGCGCGGCGCGGGGCCGTCGCCGTCGGTGAGCACCGTCTGCATCAGCGACATCGCGTTGCTGCCCTTGCCGTAGCGGCACGGCTCGATGTGCGTGTGCTCGTCGGGGTGGAAGCTCGACGTGATCGCGACGCCCTGGCTGTAGTCGACCTGCGTGTCCGGCGCGATCGCGCCGAGGATGGACTCGGAGTTGGTGCGCGAGAGGTAGCCGAGCCGCGGCGAGACGCGCGGCAGGTGGCCCTCGTCGCGCATCCGGTGCAGCAGCCGCTGGGTCCCGAGCGAGGACGCCGAGAACACCACCTGGGTGGCGGTCAGCGTCCGGGTCGCGGACCGTCGGCGCGCCTTGGCCTTGGTGAACCGCACGCGTACGTCGTACCCGCCGCCGGTCCGCGGGGAGACCCGGGTCACCGTCGTCAGCGGCAGCACCCGGGCGCCGTTCTGCTCGGCGAGGTAGAGGTAGTTCTTGACCAGGGTGTTCTTGGCGTTGTGCCGGCATCCGGACATGCACTCGCCGCAGCCGATGCAGGTCTTCCGCTCGGGTCCGGCGCCGCCGAAGTAAGGGTCGGCGACCCGCTCGCCCTGTGCCTGGCCGGGGCGTCCGAAGAACACCCCGACCGGCGTCGGGTGGAAGGTGTCGCCGACGCCCATGTCGGTGGCGACCTTCTCCATCACGTCGTCGGCCGGCGTGCGCAGCGGGTTCTCGACGACGCCGAGCATCCGCTTGGCCTGGTCGTAGAACGGCGCGAGCTCGCGCTTCCAGTCCGTGATGTGCCGCCACTGCGGGTCGTCGTAGAACGGCTGCGGGGGCTCGTAGAGGGTGTTGGCGTAGACCAGCGAGCCGCCGCCGACGCCGGCTCCGGACACGATCATGCAGTCCTTGAGGGCGTCCACGCGCTGGATGCCGTAACAGCCGACCTCGGGCCGGAAGAGGTACTTCTTGAGGTCCCACGACGTGGCCGGCAGGTCCTCGTCGGCGAACCGCGCACCGGCCTCGAGCACCCCGACGCGGTAGCCCTTCTCGGTGAGCCGCAGCGCGGTGACCGACCCGCCGAACCCGGACCCGATGACCAGGACGTCGAAGTCGGGCTCGCTCATGCCCGACCCAGCTTCTTCAGCAGCCGCAGCTGCGCGGTCATCACCTTCGCGTAGCGCTCGTCGGAGAGCCCGAGCATCGGGCCGAAGCGGAGCAGCCGCTGGGTGGCCACCGACTGGGTCTCGGTGTAGCGCAGCACGCCCTCGGCCCCCTGACGCCGTCCCAGGCCGGACTCGCGCATGCCGCCCATCGGGGCGTCGATGCTCGCGAACGTCGCCGCGAACGCCTCGTTGACGTTGACGGTGCCGCACCGGACCTGCCGGGCGACCGCGCGGCCACGGGCGCCGTCGCGCGTGTAGACGCTCGCGTTCAGGCCGTAGTCCCCCCTCGTTGGCGCGGGCGACGGCGTCGGACTCCTCGGAGAACCGGTAGACCGCGACGACCGGCCCGAACGTCTCCTCGCCGAAGCAGGCCATGTCCGGCGTGACGCCCTCGAGCACGGTGGGCTCGTAGAAGTAGGGCCCGAGGTCGGGACGGGCCCGCCCGCCGGCGAGCACCCGGGCGCCCTTGGACCGCGCGTCCTCGACGTGCGCGGCGGTCGCGTCGAGCTGGGCCTGCGAGATCAGCGAGCCCATGTCGCTGCCCCAGGCCAGGCCCGGCTGCAGCCGCATCGCCTTGACCCGGGCCACGAAGCGGGCCACGAAGCGGTCGTAGACCTGGTCGGCGACGAACATCCGCTCGGTGGAGACGCAGAGCTGGCCGGCGTTGGAGAAGCTGGCCCGGACCGCCCCCTCGGCCGCGCGGTCGAGGTCGGCGTCGCGCAGCACCAGGATCGGGTTCTTGCCGCCGAGCTCGAGCGAGCAGCCGACCAGCCGGTCGGCGCACTGCTGCGCGACGGCCTTGCCGGTGGCCGTCGACCCGGTGAAGCAGACGTAGTCCGAGCGGCCGATCAGCTCGGGCCCGATCTCGCTGCCGGGGCCGGCCACCACCTGCCACAGGTCCTTGGGGAAGCCGGCCTCCTCGAGCAGCTGCACGCCGAGCAGGGCGGTGAGCATGGTCTGGGCGTCGGGCTTGTGCACGACGGCGTTGCCCGCGAGCAGCGCCGGCAGGCCGTCGCACAGCGCCAGGGTGAACGGGTAGTTCCACGGCGAGATCACGCCGACGACCCCCTTGGGGACCCGGTTGACCTCGACCCGGGTCAGCCCCGGTACGACGCCGGCGACCCGCTTCGTGTCGAGGTGCCGGTGGCCGGTCCGGCCGTAGTAGCGGGCGGTCAGCGCGACGTGCAGCGGCTCGTCGTACGCGTCCTTGCGGGCCTTGCCGGACTCCCAGCAGATCACGTCGGCGATCTCGGACTGCCGGTCGAAGATCAGGTCGTGCAGCCGCAGCAGGACCGCCTGGCGCTCGTCGAGGCTGGTCCGCGCCCACCGCTGCTGCGCCCGGCGGGCCCGGCGGAACGCCTCGGCGACGTCGTCGGCCGAGGACTGCGGGACGGTGCCGATCGGCTGCCCGTTGAACGGGCAGTAGGTCGGCACGCTCCGGCCGGTGCTGGACACGATGCGGTCCGTCAGCGCCTGGACGAACGCCGGCTCGAGCGCGTAGCTCGCGGTGGGGTCGGTGCTGGGGTCCTTGACGGCGGGGTCCGGCTGAACGCTCATATACCGAGAGTATGTGACCACGGTCTCAGTGACTACCCCCGGGTAACCGAGGTCCGCCGGGCGGGCCTCCCCGACGAGAGGCAGATCACCCGCCTGTAGGGACCATTCTGCGGGTATGCCGTTTACAGTCGCGCTAACATTTAGTCAGCGGGGAGAGCCCTCCCCCACACCGTCTCGCAGAGAAGTAGTTGGTCAAGAATGTCTACGGGGAACGCCTCCGCCCACATGCTCTACATCGCCTCGTCCGCCATCGCGGACCGTCAGCGCGACGCGCGCGACCGCAGCCAGGTCGCCCTCGCACGACGCACCCGCGTCAGCCGCTTCTCGCGCCGCTGACCGCACCCCACCGCACGACGGCGGGCGCCGGCAGACCGAGGTCTGCCGGCGCCCGCTGCGTTCGCCCTGCCCGAGGTGGGTCGGTCAGCCGGTGGTGAGGGACACGTCGTCGACCAGGAAGCTGGTCGCCGCCGAGGAGTCCTCGACGCCGAGGAACTTCACGGTCACGGTCTTGCCGGTGTAGGCCGCGAGGTTCACCGACCGGGCGACGTACCCGGTGCCCTTGTTGAGGTTGGAGTACGTCGCGAGCGTCGTCGTCGCACCGCCGCTCGGCGTCACCTGCACCTTGAGGGTGTCGTAGGCCGTCGAGGCGGTCGTCTCGTCACTGGAGATCGACAGGTAGAACGACAGGGTCGCGGCGGACGCGGCCGGGACCGTCACCGTCTGGGCGACCGAGTCGGTGTGCGTCGTGCCGTAGCCGTCGAGCCAGGCGAAGTACGACCCGGCGTGCGGGGTGGCCCCGGTGTTGGTGATGACGCCGGAGGTCTGGGTCCAGGACGCGGCCCCCGACTCGAAGCCCGGGTTGGCGACCAGGTTGCCGCCGGTGGGCGGCGGCGTGGTGGTGCCGCAGGTCTCGGTCGGGGTGACCGCGACGCCCTTCCAGGCGTTCACCGTGGCGGTGCACTGCGTGGAGCCGGCGCCGTACAGGTCCTTGGCGGCCTTGACCTGGCCGTTGGCGGCCTGCGGGTAGGTGGTCGTGGAGGTCCAGTAGGTCGACATCGCGCGGTACCAGATCGCGGCGGCCTGGTCCCGGCCGATGCCGGCCAGCGTGGTGCTGTTGCAGGTGGTCGCGCTGTGCGCCCGGCCGCCGATCGTCTTCGAGCCGGTGCCCTCGGCGAGCAGGTAGAACAGGTGGTTGCCGACGCCGGAGGAGTAGTGCGGGTCGAGGTTGCCGACCGTCGAGGTCCAGCAGTTCTTGGAGCCGCCGTCGAGGGACGGGTTGTCCATCCGCCGCAGGTAGGTGCCGTTCTTGGCGATCTTCTCGCCGATGTAGTAGTCACCGGGGTCGTTGGCGTTGGCCGCCTCGAACTCCACCATCGTGCCGAACACGTCGGACGTGGACTCGTTGAGGCCGCCGGCGTCGCCGGAGTAGTTCAGGCCCGAGGTCGCCGCGGTGACGCCGTGCGACATCTCGTGGCCGGCCACGTCGAGCGAGGTGAGCGGGTTGAACGTCGTGCCGCCGTCGCCGTAGGTCATGCAGAAGCACGAGTCGTCCCAGAAGGCGTTCTCGTAGCTGTTGCCGAAGTGCACGCGGGAGAACGCCGCGACACCGTCGTTGCGGATGCCGGTGCGGTTGAAGTGCGCCTTGTACATGTCCCACGTCTCGGCCGCGCCGTACGCCGCGTCGACCGCGGCGGACTGCTTGCTCGAGGTGGTGCCGGTTCCCCACGCGTTGTCGGCGTCGGTGAACAGCGTGCCGGTGCGGTAGTCGGTCTCGCTGGTGATCCCGGTCGCGTCGTAGGTCTTGTGGCCGCCGCGCGTCGAGTCGGTGAGCTGGTAGGTCGAGCCGCTGAGCACGGTCTGCAGGGGGACGGTCCCGCTGTAGAGCGACGAGCCCGAACCGGTGGCGTCCATGATCTGGGGCAGCCGCGCCAGCTGCTTGCCGGTCTTGGCGTCGGTGTAGACGAGGTCGCGGACCGGGGTGCCGTCCTCCTCGGTGCCGGTGACGACCGTCTGCCAGGCGAGGACCGGTGCGTGCTGCGCGGCGTACACGACCTTGACCGGGGCGGCGGTGCCGGCCTTCAGGTCGGTGCGCCGGGCCGCGTCGGACTTCGCGGCCTTGCCGGTGACCGACGCGTCGGTGGTCGGGACCGCGATCCGGTCGCGGTTGGCGCGGGTCACGGTGAGCTTGCCGGCGTCGGTCTGCGCGACGACCAGGTCACCGCCGATGACCGGCAGCCCGTCGAAGGTCCGGTTGTAGCGGGTGTGCTCGGTTCCGTCGGCGTCCCGCAGGACGTCCTTGACGACGAGGGCCTCCCGGTCGCCGAGCCGCAGCCGGTCCGCGGTGGCGTCGCGGTCCTGCTTCGCCTCGGCGATCGCCGCACGCCGGTCGGCGGGGCCGAAGGAGGGGTCCGGCCGGCCCGCCTGCGGGGCCGCGGCGGCGGTGGCCGCGGTCGGGCTGGTGGCCTGGGCCGGGACGGTGAGGGCCAGGGGGCTGATCGCCAGGGCGGCGATGCCGACCAGTCCGATCGCCCGGGCGCTGGATCCGAGAGGTGCTCGCTTCACGCACGTGCCTTTCTCTACCTCGGACGCCGGGATCTCCGGTTCCGACGTGGTCCGGAGCAGTACAGGTTCCGGACCGAAGGCCGAGCCTGCACCCCCTGGTGCGCGCCGGGTAGCCGTCAAGTTGCGCACCTGCACAAACCTGCAAGAACCCCACCCACCCCCACAAGCCGACCCGGGCCTCAGGCAGGACCGACCCGGGCCTCCCGCAGGGCCGACCCGGGCCTCAGACGATGTCGGGGGCGGCGACCCGGGCCTCGTCGGCCTCCTGGTCGGTGAGGGCGAGCTGGCTCTGCCGCTCCGCCTCGACCCGGCGCAGGTAGTGGTCGACCTCCTCGTCGAGGCGGGCCTGGTCCCAGCCGAGCTCGCCGGCCATCAGCTCGGCGGCGGGACGGGCCGCGTGCACGCCCCTGTCGAAGGTCTCGATGGAGATCCGGGTGCGCCGGGTGAGCACGTCGTCGAGGTGCCGGGCGCCCTCGTGGCTGACGGCGTAGACGACCTCCGCGCGCAGGTAGTCCTCGGTCCCGGCGAGCGGCGCCGCCAGGTCGGGTCGTACGTCGACCAGCTCGAGCAGCTCGTCGACGAGGCCGCCGTACCGGCCGAGCAGGTGGTCGATGCGCGCGACGTGCAGGCCCGAGCGGCGGGCGAGCGACTCGCGCTGGTTGGTGCGGGTCTCGAAGCCGTCGGCCCCGACGAGCCGGACGACGTCGGTGACGCTGGGCGGCACGGTGCCGCCGAGCGAGTGCACCGCGGCGTCGACGGCGTCGCGGCCCATCACGCGGTAGGTCGTGTACTTCCCGCCGGCGATCATCACCAGCCCGGGCACCGGCGCCACGACGGTGTGCTCCCGCGAGATGCGGCTGGTCGGCTCGGACTGGCCGGACGCGAGCGGCCGGAGCCCGGCGTAGACGCCCTCGACGTCGGCGTGGGTCAGCGGCTCCTTGAGCACCTGGTTGACGTGCCCGAGCAGGTAGTCGATGTCCGCCCGGGACGCCGCCGGGTGCGCCTTGTCCAGGTCCCAGGGGGTGTCGGTGGTGCCGATGATCCAGTGCCGGCCCCACGGGATCACGAACAGCACGGACTTCTCGGTGCGCAGGATCAGCCCGGTCTCGGAGCGGATCCGGTCACGCGGTACGACGAGGTGGATCCCCTTGCTGGCTTGGACCCGGAGCGAGCCGCGGCCGCCGACGAGCTCCTGGATGTCGTTGGTCCAGACGCCGGCGGCGTTCACCACCACCCGCGCGTGCACGTCGATCTCGCGACCGGTCTCCAGGTCGACGACCCGGGCGCCGGTCACCCGCTCGCCCTCGCGCAGGAAGGCGACCACCTTGGTGCGGCTCGCGACGTGCGCGCCGTGGGTGGCGGCGGTGCGGGCCAGCATCATGGTGTGCCGGGCGTCGTCGACCTGGGCGTCGTAGTAGCGGATCGCGCCGACCAGGGCGTCGGGCCGCAGGTCCGGCGCGAGCCGCAGCGCCCCCCGGCGGCTGAGGTGCCGGTGCCGGGGCACCCCCATGTCGTACTTCCCGGCCATCGCCATCGCGTCGTAGAGCGCGAGGCCGGCGCCGACGTACGGACGCTCCCAGCCGTGGTGGGTGAGCGGGTAGAGGAAGGGCACCGGGCGGACGAGGTGCGGGGCCAGCCGGGTCAGCAGCAGGCCGCGCTCCTCGAGGGCCTCCCGGACCAGCCCGAAGTCGAGCATCTCGAGGTAGCGCAGGCCACCGTGCACCAGCTTGCTCGACCGCGACGAGGTGCCGGAGGCGAAGTCGCGCTGCTCGACCAGACCGGTCGTCAGGCCGCGGGTGACGGCGTCGAGCGCCGTGCCCGCGCCCACCACTCCCCCGCCGACGACCAGGACGTCGACCTCGAACGTGGCGAGCGCGTCCAGGGACGCCGAGCGGTGCTGCGGGTTCAGGGCGGTGCTCATCGGACCCCTCTGCGTCGTCGGAGCACCAGGCTATCGGCGCGGCCCCGCGCGCCCGGTCGCAGCCGTTCAGTCCTCCTTGCGCTGGCGCGGCAGCGAGACCTTGCGCAGCGCCATGACCTCGGACTCGAGGTAACGACGGTGCCCGCCCAGGGTCCGGATGACGGTCAGCTTGCCCATGTCTCCCCAGCTGGAGACGGTCTTCGGGTCGACGCTGAACAGGGCCGCGACTTCGGCCGGCTTCAGCAGCACCTCCGACGAATCAGGTAGATCCATGTACTTCCCCACCTCTCACTCTCGGGCGTGCCCCGTCCGCACGACCCGGTCGGCAACCTGCTGCGGGCCCCGTCCCCCGGGACCCGATGTGCACCGACCCCCACAGCCTTGACCGTGGCGACCATTGCGGCAATGGCTCCATCAGGTCAGGTGCGAACCCCTCATCTGCTCCCGGAACCCCCCAAGCGGGTGAACCCGCCGGAACGGCGTTGGTCGTGGTGAGGACGTGGGAACCGCACCTCTCGGGGCAGTTCCCCGCGCGGGAGGGGCACAAACCCCGCACCAGACCAGCTCCCCCCGAGGGACCGGGAGGCGGCCGGGAGGTGGCCGGGAGGTGCCCGGGCCGGTGGTCGGCGGGGTCAGCCGGCGAGCACGACCCGGGTCCGCGGGCCCAGCGAGTCGCGCCGGTCCGTGGCCATCGGGTGCTCGCGCTGCACGCGCGCCACCTCGTCGGCGTCGAGGTCGGCGACCACGACGCCCGGCTCGAGGCCGAGCCGCCGCACGGGTCGGCCCTCGGGGTCGTAGACCGCCGTGCCGCCGCTGAACGAGCCGGTCCCGCAGGTCCCGGTCAGCCCGGCGAACGCGACGTAGATCCCGTTGTCGAGCGCCCGCGCGGCGTAGTAGACGTCCCGACGGTGCTCGGCCCCGACGTAGTAGGCGGCGGGCACGAGGTACGCCGCGGCGCCGCCCGCGGTCGCCGCCAGGGCGTGCTCGGGGAAGCAGCCGTCGTAGCAGACCCCGAGCGCGAGCTCCCAGCCGTCGACGACGATCGTGGCTCCGTGGTCGCCCGGCGTGAAGAAGTCCCGCTCCGGGCCGGACAGGTGCTGCTTGTCGTACGGCGCGGTGACCTCGCCCTCCGGGTCGACGACCAGCACCGACAGCGTGGACGCGTGCCGTCCCGAGCCTGTCGCAGGGTCGACCGCCCGTCGTACGGCGGCCCCGACGACCACGACCACCGACCGGGACCGCGCCACCTCCGACAGCGGCTCGAGGGCGGCGTCGTCGAGGTCGAGCGACGCGTCGTGCGTCCAGGCGGCCTCGTCGTAGCCTGTGAGGAACAGCTCGGGCAGCACCACGACCCGGGCGCCCTGGTCGGCCGCGTCGCGCACCAGCGACACCGCCGTCGCGACGTTGGTCGCGAGGTCCCCGGGCACGGACACGGCCTGCCCGGCGGCCAGCCTCAGTCGGCCCGGGGCCCGGGTCACGAGACGACGACCTCGACCCGCTGGAACTCCTTGAGCTCGGTGTAGCCGGTGGTGGCCATCGCCCGGCGCAGCGCACCGACCAGGTTCATGGTCCCGTCGGCGGTCCGGGACGGGCCGAACAGGATCTCCTCGAGCGTCCCGACGGTGCCCATCTCGATGCGCTCGCCGCGCGGCAGGTGCGGGTGCCAGGCCTCGGAGCCCCAGTGGTAGCCGTGGCCCGGCGCCTCGGCGGCGCGGGCGAGCGGCGAGCCGACCATCACGGCGTCCGCGCCGCAGGCCACCGCCTTGGCGAGGTCGCCGGAGCGGCCGATCGAGCCGTCCGCGATCACGTGCACGTAGCGGCCGCCGGACTCGTCGAGATAGTCGCGGCGGGCGGCCGCGACGTCGGCGACGGCCGAGGCCATCGGCACGGAGATGCCCAGGACCGTGCGGGTGGTGTGCGCGGCGCCGCCGCCGAAGCCGACCAGCACGCCGGCCGCGCCGGTGCGCATCAGGTGCAGCGCCGCCTGGTACGTCGCACAGCCACCGACGATGACCGGGACGTCGAGCTCGTAGATGAACTCCTTGAGGTTCAGCGGCTCGGCCTGGCCGGAGACGTGCTCAGCCGACACCGTCGTCCCGCGGATCACGAACATGTCGCAGCCGGCGTCGACGACCGTCTTGGCGAACTCCTTGGTGCGCTGCGGGGACAGCGAGCCGGCCACGGTCACGCCGGACTCGCGCATCTCCTTGAGCCGGGCGGTGATCAGCTCGGGCCGGATCGGCTCGGCGTAGATCTCCTGGAGCCGGGCGGTGGCCCGCGGGCCGTCGAGCCCGGCGACCTCCGCGAGCAGGCCGCTCGGGTCGTCGTACCGGGTCCACAGGCCCTCGAGGTCGAGCACGCCGAGGCCGCCGTGCTTGCCGAACGCGACCGCGGTCTGCGGCGACATCACCGAGTCCATCGGCGCCGCCATGATCGGCAGGTCGAACCGGTAGGCGTCGATCTGCCAGGCCACCGACACCTCCTCGGGGTCCCGCGTGCGGCGCGACGGCACGATCGCGAGGTCGTCGAACGAGTACGCGCGGCGTCCGCGCTTGGCGCGACCGATCTCGATGTCCATGCCAGCGAGCCTATCGGGGCCGCCGGACCGGCCAGGAGTCAGGAGTAGACGGGCGCGTAGCGGACCAGCAGCACGCCGCTGGCCAGGGCCCGGCTCTCGGTCAGCTCCAGCGGGACGGTCCCGGTCCCCTCGAAGAGCCGCTGGCCGGTGGCGACCGCGACCGGGTGCACCAGCAGCGCGAGCTCGTCGAGCAGGCCCTGGGCGATCAGCCAGCGCACGGTCGTGGCGCTGCCCGACATCGTGACCTCGCCGTCGGCGGTCCGCTCCTTGAGCGCGCGCACCTGCTCGGCGACCGCCGCGTCGTCGACCCCGGACAGGACCGTGGTGTTCTGCCACCGGGCCTCGAACGGCTCGTGGGCCAGGACGTACTTCGGCATCGGGTTGATCACGCCGCCGAAGTCCTCGTCGCCCTGGTCCGGCCAGTACTGCGACCACTCGTCGTACAGCGTCCTGCCCATCAGGATCGCCCGGGTGCTCGCCATCCCCGAGCCGACGACCTCGCCCATCTCGTCGTCGAAGTAGCCGAAGTGCCACTGGTCGGGTCGCTCCACGACGCCGTCCATCGAGATGAAGAAGTTCGAGACGATCCTGCCCATGGTGGCCGCTCCTCGGTCGGTGGTGTCAGGAACGTAGACCGGCGGACCGGCCGGGACTCATCGCTGCGGGGCGGTTCCTCGCGTCCGGGCGGCGAGCACCACGAGCGCGCCCACCACGGAGACCGCCGCGGTCACCACGGCCGCGTGGTTCCACCCGGCGACCAGGCCGGCGGGCGTGGTGGCCCCGGCGGCGATCACCGACACGACCGTGACCCCGACCGCCGAGCCGACGTACCGCGCGGTGTTGTTGGCGCCGCTGCCGACGCTCCCGCGGCCGTCCGGGACGCTGGCCACCGCCTCGCGGCCCAGCGCGGCGTTCAGCACGCCGCTGGCCACGCCGGCGACCAGCAGGCCGGGCACGAAGCGCACCCAGGTCGAGTCCACGTCGACGCCGTGCTGCATCGCCTGGCCCACGGCGACGCCGAGCAGCCCGAGGGCCAGCTGGGTCCGCCCGGACACCCGCGCCGGGATCCGGCGGGCCAGCAGCGCGGTGACCACGCTGGAGCCGGACCACAGCAGCATCAGCAGCGAGGCGCTGAGCGCGGAGATGCCGAGGGCGCGGCCGGCGAAGCCGGGCAGGTACGACGTCAGGGCGATCACCCCGGCACCGGTGGCCAGCGCGGCGACCGTCGCGGCCACGAAGGGCGGGTGCCGGAACAGCGCGAGGTCGAGCATCGCGGCGGGGCTGCGGCGCTCAACCGCCACGAACGCGCCGAGCAGCACCACGGCCGCGACCGCGAGCACGAGGACCAGGGGGGCCGTCCAGCCCTCCCGCCCCTCGACCAGGGCGGCGAGCAGCGCGCTCATCCCGCCGGCGAGCAGCAACAAGCCAGGCAGGTCCAGGGGCCGGGGCTGCGCCGAGCGTGACTCGTGCACCACCCGGAGCGCCGCGACCGTGACCGCGGCGCCCGCCACCGCGAGCACCCAGTAGGCGTCGCGCCAGGAGGCGACCAGGTCGAGGGAGGCCGAGAGCAGCGGCCCCACGGCGATCCCGGCGCCCACGCTGGCGCCCCACACGCCGCTGGCCGCCGCGCGGGCCGGGCCGGGGGGCGTACGTCGCCGCGATGATGCCGAGGCTGGAAGCCACCACGGCCGCCCCGCCGAGGCCCTGCAGCACCCGCGCCGCCACGAACAGCAGGGTCCCGGGCGCGAGGGCGGCGAGCACCGAGCCGAGCACCAGCACGGCCATCCCGGCCGCGAAGGTGCGGCGCCGGCCGAAGTCGTCGGACAGCGTGCCGGTGGACAGCAGGGCCGCACCCAGCCCGATGCTCATCGAGCTGAGGATCCAGGTCCGCCCCGAGGTCCCCGCCCCGAGCGTGGCCGCGGTGCTGTTCAGCGTCGCGATCGGGGCGGTGAAGGCGACCAGGGTCAGCAGGGTGCCGAGGGCCGCGACCGTCAGCTGGGCACCGGGCCGGTGACCGGTCGGCGCTGCGGAGGCGGAGGCAGCCGTGGCGGGGGGTGACGCGTCGGCGCGGGACATGCCCAGCAGACTACCAGGCTTTGGTTCGTTCACCAGACCAAGTGCGCTACGGTGGTGGCATGGCACTCGGCATCGACTACGCACGGCAGGACTGCTCGCTGGCCCGCACCCTGGAGGTGGTCGGGGAGCGCTGGACGATGCTGATCCTGCGGGACTGCTTCCTCGGCGTCCGCCGGTTCTCCGACTTCGCCGCGCACCTCGACATCTCGCGGGCGGTGCTCACCCAGCGGCTGGCCGGGCTGGTGGAGGCGGGCCTGCTCGAGCGCGCCGGCACCGGCCACGCGGAGTACGTCGTGACCGAGCGGGCGCGCGGCCTGTGGCCCGCGCTGTTCGCCCTGGCCCAGTGGGGCGACGCGGAGCTCGCGCCGCGCGGCCCGCGCCGGCTGTTCGAGCACGAGGCCTGCGGCACCCGGGTGGACCGCACCGGCCGGTGCCCGGCGTGCGGCACCCTGCCCGGGCCCGAGGACCTGCTCACCCGGCCCGGTCCCGGCGCCGACCCGTCCGTCCGCGACGACCAGGTCTCGCTGGCGCTGCGCACGCCGCACCGGCTGCTCGAGCCGGTCGACGTGCGCGGGGCTCAGCGCCCCGGGTAGCTCAGCGCCCGGAGTAGTTCGGCGCCTCGACGGTCATCTGGATGTCGTGCGGGTGGCTCTCCTTGAGCCCGGCCGGCGTGATCCGGACGAACTGCCCGCGCTGCTGCAGCTCGGGGACGGTGCGCGCGCCGACGTAGAACATCGACTGGTGCAGACCACCGACGAGCTGGTGGGCCACCGCGGACAGCGGGCCGCGGTAGGCGACCTGCCCCTCGATGCCCTCGGGGACGATCTTGTCGTCGCTGGTCACGTCGGCCTGGAAGTAGCGGTCCTTGGAGAACGACTTCTTGCCGCGCGAGGCCATCGCGCCGATCGAGCCCATCCCGCGGTAGCTCTTGAACTGCTTGCCGTTGACGAAGATCAGCTCGCCGGGGCTCTCGTCGCAGCCGGCCAGCAGGGAGCCGACCATCACGGTGTCCGCGCCGGCCACCAGGGCCTTGGCGATGTCGCCGGAGTGCTGCAGGCCGCCGTCGCCGATCACCGGGACGCCGGCCGGCTGGCAGGCCAGCGACGCCTCGTAGATCGCGGTGACCTGCGGGACGCCGACCCCCGCGACCACGCGCGTCGTGCAGATGGAGCCCGGGCCGACGCCGACCTTGACGGCGTCCACACCCGCGTCGACGAGCGCCTGCGCGCCCGCGCGGGTGGCGACGTTGCCGCCGATCACCTGGACGTGCCGGGTGGCCGGGTCGCTCTTGAGCCGCTTGATCATCTCCAGCATCAGCCGGGCGTGACCGTTGGCCACGTCGGGCACCAGCACGTCGACGCCGGCCTCGACCAGGGTGGTGGCGCGCTCCCAGGCGTCCCCGAAGTAGCCGATGGCCGCACCGACGAGCAGCCGGCCGTCCGCGTCGTTGGAGGCGTAGGGGAACTGCTCGGACTTCACGAAGTCCTTGACCGTGATCAGCCCGACCAGCCGGCCGGCGTCGTCGACGATCGGCAGCCGCTCGCGCTTGTGCTGGCGCAGCAGCCGGGTCGCCTCCTCGCGCTCGATGCCCTCGTGGCCGCTGATCAGCGGCATCGGCGTCATCACGTCGCCGACCAGCCGGTCGCCCCACTCGGCGACCGGCACGAAGCGCAGGTCGCGGTTGGTGATGATGCCGAGCAGCAGGTGGTCCTCGTCGACCACGGGCAGCCCGGAGACGCGGTACTGGCCGCAGATCTCGTCGAGCTCCTCGAGCGTCGCCTTGGGGTGGATCGTGACCGGGTTGGAGATCATCCCCGTCTGGGTCCGCTTCACCAGGTCGACCTGGTAGGCCTGGTCCTCGATCGACAGGTTGCGGTGCAGCACGCCGATCCCGCCCTGGCGGGCCATCGCGATCGCCATGCGGGACTCGGTGACGGTGTCCATCGCGCTGGAGACCAGCGGGATCCGCAGGTCGATCGTGCGGGTCAGCCTGCTGGTGGTGTCGACCTCGCTGGGGACCACGTCGGTCTCGCCGGGGAGGAGCAGCACGTCGTCGTAGGTCAGGCCGATCGCGGCGAACTTGTCGGGGACGCCGGCGGAGGTGAGGTCCATGAGGCCCTTCTCGGTGCAGGGGGCGGAGCCTCCAGTCTAGGCACCCAGGTAGCGGGTCGGCACCGCCCGTTCGACGTGTCCGCCGTCACCGTCCGCCGCGACCCACCAGGCCTGTGACCCGCGCCGCACGGTGACCGCCTCGCGCAGCTCGGTGCCCACGTAGTGCAGGCCGACGCCGTCCTCGGAGGCGTACCCCGCGGCCAGCTGCCCGGTCGCGACCAGCCGCCGGTACGTCGTCCGGCGGGGCTGCGCGGCGACGTCGTCGTGCACGCCGTTGGACCAGGGCAGGAACCCGAGCCCGTCGTCGAACGGGTCGAGCGCGTCGCGGTAGGAGTCGGTCGGACCGCCGAGGTGCCAGCACAGGCTGCCGGCGCTCACCCCGGCCAGCACCACCCCGGACTGCCAGCACTCCCGGAGCACCGCGGCGAGCCCGTGCGCCCGCCACACCGCCATCAGGTTGACGACGCTGCCGCCCTCCACGAACAGCAGGTCCTGGCCGAGGAGGTGGCGGCGCACGTCGGGCACGTTCGGCTGCGGGAACAGCGTGAGCACCGAGAACCGGACGTGCGGGTGCCGCTCGGCGAAGTCGCGCCGTTTCGCGGCGATGGTCTCCGCGGCGTCCCCCATCGCGGTCGGCACGAAGCAGACCCGCGGCGAGGCCACGCCGGCCAGCGAGAGCGCGTGGTCGACGAGGTGGTGGTTGGACAGCTCGTCGTCGTCGGTGCGCCGCAGGCCCGAGCAGGCGAACACCTGGGGAGGTCTCATCCCGCCATCGTGTCAGGCGGGCGTCGACTGCTCCGCGATCGATGCCTTCCGCGCCGTTGCGGCCGGCACCATGGTGAGCGGCTTGAGGCCGTCCACCCCGACCGTGACCACGACCGTGTCCCCGTCGAGCCTGATCCGCGCCCGGAGCCCCGACGCGAACGCCAGCGACATCAGCGCCGGGTTGTGGGTGCGGCTGCGCAGCACCACGTCGGCGGCGCCGTGCCCCCGCGCCAGCCGGGCCGCGCCGGAGAGCAGCCGGGTGCCGATCCCGCGGCGCTGCCAGCCGTCCTCGACGAGCAGCGACACCTCGGCGATGGCGTTCTCGCAGGTGGAGATGGACGCGATGCCGACGACCTCGTCGCCGACCGTCGCGACCAGCGCGCCGTTGCCGGCCAGCAGGAGGCGCCGGGCGAACCGGTCGTCGATCCGGGCCAGCGGCGTGGCGTAGCGCCTGTAGACCGAGTCCGCCGAGCAGCGGGCGTGCATCCGGATCAGCGACGCCGTGTCGTCGAACGTCGCGAGCCGGACGGTCGGGGCGTCGGGCGACGCCGGCGTCGGCGCGACGGGTCCCTCCTCGTCGGACGCCGGGGAGGGGGTGAGCAGCTCGGAGGCCACCTCGGCGAAGGCCACCGCGCGGGCGTGCTCGGTGGCGGTGAACGGAGCGGTACGTCGCAGCACGACCTGGTGCGGGCCGACCGTGACGGAGAGGGTGTCCTGGACGGCGCTGAGGTCGGTCGCGTGCGGGGAGGCCGGCGTGGCGTCGAGCAGCCGGCCCAGCACCTCGGCGAGCGTGGCCGAGTCGTGCGCCAGCCTGCGCAGGCCGTGGAGGTACTGGATCGGGCCGTCGACCAGGGCGTGCTCGGTGCACGTGCCGACCGTGACCTGGCCGCCGCCGGCCTCCTCGATCAGCTCGGCGACGTCGACCATCCCCCACGAGTCGGGTGCCCGGAGCACCAGCTCGTCGGTCACCCCGGCGACGCCGGGGAAGATCTGCAGGCCGAGGATGTTGACCCCCCTGCTCGCCGCAGTGCCGGGCCAGGGTCGCCAGCGACCCGGGACGGTCGGCCATCGTCGTACGCACGCGGAACAGCACGGCTGCCTCCTCGGAAGGGTGTGATCGAGCCCCTCCAGGGTGGCCGGGGCAGGTTCCGCCCGTGCTGCGCTGGTGTTGCGGGTGTGAAAACTTCGCCGGGTCACTGGACGGCGGCGGCATCCATCCACATGACCTCCCAGGCGTGCCCGTCGAGGTCGTAGAAGCTGCGGCCGTACATGTAGCCCTCGTCCTGCGGCTCCTTGGTCGGCGAGCCGCCGAGGGCGAGCGCCTGGTCGACGAGGGTGTCGACCTCCTCGCGGCTGTCCGCGGAGACCGCGAGCACCACCTCGGTCGCGCTCGACGCGTCGGCGACGTCCTTGGTGGTGAAGGAGCCGAAGAACGGCCGGACCAGCAGCATCACGCAGGCCTGCTCGCTGACCACCATGCAGGTGGCGTTCTCGTCGGTGAACTGCTGGTTGAACGTGAAGCCGAGCTTGGTGAAGAAGTCGACGGACGCGTCGAGGTCCTGCACCGGGAGGTTCACGAAGATCATGCGCGACATCTGGTTCTCCTTGGTGGTGTGCGGTCACCAGGAGAGACCGGGGCCGCGCGGAGAACTCATCGCCGGACGCACGAACGCCGCCCGGGGACACCCGGACGGCGTTCGTCACTGCACGTGCTGTGGATCAGTGGCCGTGCCCGTGACCGTGGCCGCCGCCCGCGGGGGCGGCGTCCTCCTCCTCGGGCTTCTCGACGATCAGCGTCTCGGTCGTGAGCAGCATGCCCGCGATCGAGGAGGCGTTGACCAGCGCGGAGCGGGTCACCTTCACCGGGTCCAGGACGCCCTGGGCCACCAGGTCGCCGTACTCGCCGGTGGCGGCGTTGTAGCCCTCACCGACCTTGCCCTCGCGGACCTTGGACACGACGACGAAGCCGTTGACGCCACCGTTCTCGGCGATCCAGCGCAGCGGCTGGTCGGCGGACTTGGCGACGATGCGGACACCGGTCGCCTCGTCCCCGGTCAGCCCGAGGTCACCGGAGAGCACCGAGACGGCGTGCACCAGCGCGGAACCGCCGCCGGCGATGATGCCCTCCTCGATCGCGGCGCGCGTCGCGGAGACGGCGTCCTCGATGCGGTGCTTCTTCTCCTTGAGCTCGACCTCGGTGGCCGCGCCGACCTTGACGACGCAGACGCCGCCGGCCAGCTTCGCGAGGCGCTCCATGAGCTTCTCGCGGTCCCAGTCGGAGTCGGTGTTCTCGATCTCGGCCTTGATCTGGTTGACGCGACCCTCGACCTCGGTCTTGTCGCCCGCACCCTCGACGATCGTGGTGTTGTCCTTGGTGATCGTCACGCGGCGCGCCTGGCCGAGCACCTCGAGCCCGACCTGGTCGAGCTTGAGGCCGACCTCCGGGGAGATGACCTGGGCACCGGTGAGGGTGGCGATGTCCTGCAGCATGGCCTTGCGGCGGTCGCCGAAGGCCGGGGCCTTGACGGCCGCGGCGTTGAACGTGCCGCGGATCTTGTTCACGACCAGCGTGGACAGGGCCTCGCCCTCGACGTCCTCGGCCAGGATGAACAGCGGCTTGCCGGCGGCGATGACCTTCTCCAGCAGCGGCAGCAGGTCGGAGATCGCGCTGATCTTGCCCTGGTGGATGAGGATGTAGGGGTCGTCCAGGACGGCCTCCATCCGCTCGGCGTCGGACACGAAGTACGGCGAGATGTAGCCCTTGTCGAACTGCATGCCCTCGGTGAACTCGAGCTCGGTGCCCATGGTGTTGGACTCCTCGACGGTGATGACACCGTCCTTGCCCACCTTGTCGAAGGCCTCGGCGAGGAGCTCGCCGATCACCTTGTCGCGCGAGGAGACGGTGGCGACGGCAGCCATGTCGGCCTTGTCGTCCACGTCGCGGGCGGCGTCGCGCAGCGCGTTGCCGACGGCCTCGACGGCGAGGTCCATGCCACGCTTGAGGCTCATCGGGTTCGCACCGGCGGCGACGGCCCGCAGGCCCTCGTGCACCATCGCCTGGGCGAGGACGGTCGCGGTCGTCGTACCGTCGCCGGCGACGTCGTTGGTCTTGGTGGCGACCTCCTTGGTGAGCTGCACACCCAGGTTCTCGAACGGGTCGTCGACCTCGATCTCACGGGCGACGGTCACACCGTCGTTGGTGATCGTGGGGGCGCCCCACTTCTTGTCGAGGACGACGTAACGGCCCTTGGGGCCGAGTGTCACCTTGACGGCGTTGGCGAGTGCGTCCACGCCACGCTCGAGGGAACGGCGGGCGTTCTCGTCGAACTCCAGAATCTTCGGCATCTGTAGATGCACCTTCCTGTGGTCTTGAATGCTGCTTTAAGACATGCACCCCAGGGGCCCGAACGATTTCAGGCCGCCCGGGGCGGTGTCGGACGAAGCGGTTGAGCTCAGCCGATGACGGCGAGCACGTCGCGCGCCGAGAGGATGAGGTACTCCTGGCCGGAGTACTTGACCTCGGTGCCGCCGTACTTGCTGTAGATGACCTTGTCGCCGACGTTGACGTCGAGCGGGACCCGGTTGCCGTTGTCGTCGATGCGACCCGGACCGATGCTCAGGACCTCGCCCTCCTGGGGCTTCTCCTTGGCAGTGTCCGGGATGACCAGGCCGGAAGCCGTGGTCTGCTCGGCCTCGAGGGCCTTGACGACGATCCGGTCCTCGAGAGGCTTGATGTTGACCGACACGATGCCGACCTCCACTTTCGAAGTTGTCGAGGGGTGATGTTTCTGCAGAACGTTTGGTGCCGGCTTCGTCGCACGCCGTCGCGGGGGTCGCGCGGGTCCACCTGCACTGGCACACTCGAGGTGAGAGTGCCAACGTAAATCTAGCACTCGGTGGCCACGAGTGCCAGACGGGTCCGCGGGTCTCTTCCCGGCCCGGCCTGACAGGATGACGGCGTGGACCTCGACGCCTTCCGCTGGCTGCTGACCGAGCCCGGCCAGGCGCTGCTGGTCCGGGCCACCCAGCTGTACGTCGCCCACGCCGGCGACCCGGTGCGGACCGCCACCGCCCTGCGCCGCCACGACGTCTCGCCCGAGCACGCCGCCGCGGCGCTCACCCAGGTCGACCTGCGGGCCCGGGCGGTGGCCAAGCTCGGCGACGACGCGGCGCGGATGTACTTCACCCCCGAGGGCCTCGAGCAGGCCACCCGGTCCCGGGTCGCCACGCACCGCGCGGCGCGGGTCGCGTTCGCCGCCCCCGACTCGGTGCTCGACCTCGGCTGCGGCATCGGTGGCGACCTGGTGGCGCTGGCCCGGGCCGGGCTGACCGTCGCGGGCGTGGACCGCGACGAGCTGCGGGTGGCGGTGGCCCGGGCCAACCTCGACGCCCTCGGGCTCGGCGGGGCGGTGCAGGTGGCGTCCGCGCAGGACGTCGACGTCTCCGGGTTCGGCGTGGTCTTCGCCGACCCCGCCCGTCGTACCGACCGGGGGCGGGTGTTCGACGTGGACGGCTGGTCGCCGCCGTGGGACTTCGTCACCGCGCTGCTGGCCCGGCCCTCGTGCGTCAAGGTCGCGCCCGGCATCCCGCACTCCCTGCTGCCCGACGGCGTCGAGGCCGAGTGGGTCTCCGACGAGGGCGACGTCAAGGAGGCCGCGCTGTGGTCCCCGCAGCTGGCCACGGCGCGCCGCCGGGCCACGGTGATCAAGGGCGGCGGGCTGGTGTCCGTGACCGACGAGGACGACCCCGGCTCCCCCGGCGTCCGGGCCGTCGGCCGCTGCCTCTACGAGCCCGACGGCGCGGTGATCCGGGCCGGCCTGGTGACCGCGGTCGCGGCCGGCGTGAACGGCGGGCTGGTCGACGAGCACATCGCCTACGTGACCAGCGACGAGGCGTTCTCCACCCCGCTGGCCCGCTCCTACGAGGTGCTCGACGAGCTGCCCTACAAGGAGAAGCCGCTGCGCGCCGCGCTCCGGGCCCGCGGGGTGGGGCGGCTGACGATCAAGAAGCGCGGCGTCGACGTGGTGCCCGAGGAGCTCCGCAAGCGGCTGTCCCTGCACGGCGAGCAGGAGGCCACGATCGTGATGACCAGGGTCGCCGGCAAGGGCACCTGCCTGCTCGTCCGCCCCTTCTGACGCGACCCGTCACCCGTGCAGGGGTCCTCCCGGTGTGTCGTCGCAGGAGTGACGGGTCGATAACCCCTGGCGCCGGCCGGCCGCTGATGGGGACACTCGTCGCATGGTCTCCCCCGAGCAGCTCCTCGCCTTCGGCGTCGCCGCCCTGGTGCTGATCGCGATCCCCGGTCCGAGCGTGGTGTTCGTGATCGGCCGCGCCCTCACCTACGGCCGCGGCGTCGCGCTGTCCACGGTGCTCGGCAACAGCCTCGGCCTGCTGGTGGTGCTGGTGCTCGTCGCGCTCGGCCTCGGCGTCGTCGTGCAGGAGTCGATCGCCGTCTTCACCGTGCTCAAGCTGGTCGGGGCGGCGTACCTCGTGGTGCTGGGGGTGCAGGCCGTCCGGCACCGCCGCGGCCTCACCCTCGGCACCGGAGAGCCGGCCGCTCCCCTGTCCCGACGTACGGCGGTCCGCCAGGGGTTCGTCGTCGGCGTCTCGAACCCCAAGGCGTTCATGATCTTCGCGGCCGTGCTGCCGCAGTTCGTGGAGCGCGGCGCGGGGCACGTGCAGGCGCAGATGCTGCTGCTCGGGCTGCTGGCGTTCGGGATCGGGCTGGGGTCCGACAGCGTGTGGGCGCTGCTCGCCAGCCGGCTGCGCGCCTGGTTCGGCGCCTCCCCGCGCCGCGGCGAGGCGATGGGCGCACTGGGTGGCGTCTCGATGATCGGGCTGGGCGTCGGCCTCGCGGTCACCGGACGGCCGGAGTAGCGCTCCGCGTCAGCGGGTCGCCTCGCGGTGGTACGTCGCCGGCGGCGTGCCGACGACCGAGGTGAACGCGCGGGTCAGGTGCGCCTGGTCGGTGAAGCCCAGCTCGGTCGCGAGCGCGGACCAGTCGACCGCCCCGCCGCCGTGCGCGACCGCCGCCGCGTCGAGGATCCGGCTGCGCGAGATCACCCACTTCGGCCCGACGCCGACGTACTCGGTGAACAGCCGCTGCAGCGAGCGCAGGCTCGTCGTCGCCAGGTCGGCGAGCTGCTCGGCGCGGGTCAGGCCGCGGTCCCGCTCGACCGCCGCGACCAGGGCCCGCACCTCGGCGACGACCGGGTCCGGGCGCGGGCCGACCGCGAGGAGGTAGTCCTCCAGGGCCTCGACCATCTCCGGGACGCCGACGTCGCCGAGCACGCGCGCCGCGACCGGCCGGTCGTCGACGCCGAGCAGGTCGCCGGCCGGCTGCACGGTGCCGGCGATCCCGCCGACGCCGCGGCCCAGGAACGGCCGGAACCCGCCGGGGTGGAACGCGACGCCGATGGTGTGCCCGGTGCCGGTCAGGGTGCGGAAGAACGGCTCGCGGCTGATGCCGTGCACGAGCAGCCGGCCCTCCTCCGCGGCGAGGTGGATGCGCGGCTGCGGCACGACCTGCTGCCGGTGCGGCTCGGCGGTGCGCCACCCGACGTACCAGTGGTAGTCGACGAGCCCGGCCAGCGCCGGGCCGGCGGCCACCCGCTCGACGCTGATCGCCCGCTCCGCCGCGGCGGGACGCAGGATCGCGTCGGGTCTGCCGAGCTGCTCGTCCATGGCGCGAGGGTAGCCAGGCACGAGGCCCGGCTCGACCTGAACCCAGGCCCGGGTCGACCTGAACCCAGGCCCGGGTCAACCTGAACCCAGGCCCGGGTCGGCCTGGACCCGGGCCCGGGTGGCGTGTTTGTGCAAGACCGGCGGCCGGGGTTCTCACTACCTTCTCGGGCATGAGCTATGCACAGAAGGCGACCTGCACGTTCACCGTCTCGTCCTGGAGCGAGGAGGTGTACGCCGACATCGACGGCGAGGGGACGACGGCCGGGGAGCTGTACTTCCCGAAGCGCGGGCTGTCCCGCGCGGCCGTCGGGTACACCTACTCCGGGGACGTCGAGGGCACCTCGACGCTGGTGTACCTGATGGGCTACCGCGACGGCGACGACCTGGTGATCGGCCTGGAGCGGTTCGAGGGATCGATCGGCGGCCAGGAGGGGTCCTGCGTGCTGCGGCACGAGGCGGTGCACGACGCCACCGGCGTGCGCGGCACCGCGACGGTCGTGCCCGGCATGGGCACCGGCGGCCTGGAGCGGCTGAGCGGCGAGGCCGCGCTGGAGATCGCCGGGCACAGCGAGACCGGCTACCCGCTGGTGCTCGGCTACGACCTCGGCTGAGGGCGACCGGGCGGGGCGCTCAGGAGTGCCGCCGCCAGGCGTCCTCGACGAGCTCGGCCACCACGGCCGGGTCGCAGTCCGGCAGCGAGACGCGGACCGCCGAGAGGGTCCTGCCCCACCACTTCTCCTCGCACCACCGCGGCCACTCGGCGACGGCGGCACGGATGTCCTCCTCGCCGAGCATCACGTGCAGGTGCTCGGGATCCGGGACCGTCACGAAGATCCGCCGGGCGGTCCGGAAGGACGGGAAGCCGTGGTGGTCCCGCTCGGTGGCGCCGTCGAGCGCCAGCGCCACCCTGCGTACGTCGTCCGGGCTCATGCCCCGACCCTGCCAGAGGACCCGGGTCCGCGTCAGCAGCCGTCGCGGGGCACGCCCGCGACGTCGACGGGCAGCCGGCCCGGAGCCGTCGCCCGGCCGAGGAGCACCGCGAGCAGCGCGTCGAACGCGCCCGGGGTCTCGCCGTACGTCGCGATCCGGACCGGGGCGGTGCTGCCGCCCAGCACGTAGGGGATGTCCAGGGCGACGACCACGTCCCCGCGCGCGGGGCCGCCGGTGGAGTCCACCAGCCGGACCGTCGTGGCCCGCGGCGGTCGCTTCGCGTGCTTGCCGGTGCGCCTGGCCGGACCGACCACCCGCAGGCCGGCCGACGCGGCGGCCGCGCGGAACCGGGCCACTGCGGACGCCGGGCCGCTCACCCGCACCCGCGGGCCGACGAGCCGTCCGGAGCAGGGCCCGGACACCGAGGTGATCCCCGCCGCCGACAGCCGCCGCGACACGTCGCCGCCGGAGCCGGCCGGACGCGGCCGGTGCGCCTGGTCGCGCTGGTGCAGCAGCAGCGCCACCATCCGGATGGCCGCCTGGTCGAGCCGGGCCTGCGGCAGCCTCCCGTCGCGTACGGCGGCCACGATCCCGTCCCGGGCCGCGCGCGGGTCCGGCGGCATCAGCAGCACGTCCTCGCCGGCCCGCAGCGCGCGCACCGCGGATCCGGCGCTGCCGAACCGGTCGGCGACCGCGGCCATCTGCAGCGAGTCTGTGAACGCCACGCCGCGGAAGCCGAGCTCGTCGCGCAGCAGCCCGGCCACCACCGCGTGGGACAGGGACGAGGGGGTCCGCGGGTCCACGGCGCGGACGTCGAGGTGCCCGACCATCACCGCGGACGTGCCCGCGTCGACGGCGGCGCGGAACGGCACCAGGTCGCGGGCGCGCAGCTCGGCCAGCGACCGGTGCTGGACCGGCAGCCCGTAGTGGCTGTCGGTGGTGACCGAGCCGTGGCCCGGGAAGTGCTTGACGACCGGCACCAGCCCGGAGGACGCGAAGCCCTGGACGGCGGCGGTGACCTGCGCGGCGACCCGCTCGGGCGAGGAGCCGGCCGAGCGTGCGCCGATCGCCGGGTCGGCCGGCCCGACGGTGACGTCGGAGTCCGGCGCGAAGTCGACGGTGAAGCCGAGCCCGAGCAGCTCGGCGCCGCTGGCGGCGTACGCCTCGCGGGTCAGTCCCGGGTCGCCGGCCGCCCCGGCGGTCATGAAGGCCGGGAAGCCGGTGACCCCGGACGTCACGCGGGCCACCCGGCCGCCCTCCTGGTCGACGCCGACCAGCACCGGCCAGCGCCGGCCGTCGCGGGCCGCAGAGCGCTGCAGCGCCCGGTTGCTGCGGGCGACCTGCCCGGCGCCGGCGAGGTTCTCGCTGAACGCGACGACCCCGCCGAGGTGCAGCCGGCGGACCAGGCCGGTGGGCGCGGCGGTGCCGCCGTAGGAGGCGACGATGACCTGGCCGGCCCGCTCGCGCAGGGAGAGCCCGCCCACCAGGCTCCGGGCCCGATCGATCTCGCCCGGCGAGGGCCCCCAACCGGTCTCCACGGGCAGCGGCCGGAAGGTCCCGGTGCCGCTGCTGCCGCCTTGCTTCCAGCTGCCGCCCGAGCTCGTGGGGCGCGGGTCGGGCCCGTCCGGGCCGGCGGCGCCGCACGCGGACACGGCGAGCAGGGCTGCCGTCGCGACAGCCGCACCGGTCCGGGGCAGGAGCATCCGGCCAGTGTGCCAAGCGCGGCCCCCGCGCCGGAACCCGGTGGCCGGTGGACGTGCCGACGGCGGTCACCCGGACCGGGTGACCGCCGTCGGCGGGTGCGGCGCGCCTGCCGGTCAGGGCAGGTAGTACATCGGGTTCGGCAGCTTGAACGTCTTGTCGGCGTAGCCGCCGGACAGGTCGCTGAGCTGGTCGCCGAAGTTGGCCTTGATGTCGTAGCCCAGGGACTCGATGTACTTGCGGGTCTCGGACTTCACCTCGATCGTCGAGCAGGCGTTGTCGCCGGTCGTGTCGCACGTGGTCCAGGCGTGGTTGACGTCCTTGAGGAACACGTTGTCGGGGTTCGCGCCGACCGGGGTGCCGGTCACCGGGAAGCCGGTGTTCCTCAGGTTGGTCTCGGTGCCGGCGCGCTGCGACTCGGGGCGGCCGGTCAGGAAGAAGACCGTGTAGCCGGCCTTCTGCGCCGAGGCCACGAGGTCGGGCATGCCGAAGACGGCCGGGAACGCGGCCGCGTCCACGAACGACCCGTTGGTCGACGGGTTGTAGGTGAAGTTGCTGTAGATCTCGTAGTTGTAGGTGTTCAGCGACGTGTCGTCCACGTCGAGCAGGATCGCCTTGCTGCCGGTGCCGTGCTTCGAGCCGTGCTCGTGACCCCGCTTGAGGTAGCCGTCCGCGGACTTCTCGAGCCGGGCCATCTCGCGGGCGTAGGCGCCGGTCGGCGACGCGACGTGCAGGGCGTTGTCCTTGCCGTCCACCGAGTTCGGCACCGGGTCGGCCGTGGTGGTCAGCGTGTCGCCGTAGTACGCCTTGATCGCGGTGCGGACCTGGTCGATGTTCTGGATCTGGTCGGCGCTGGTCGGGCTGGCCGGCGGCGCGGCCACGGCGTGGAAGCCGTGGGAGACGGCGGAGGACTGGAAGCCGAGCGTGGCCAGGGTGGCCAGCGCGGCGACCGACGCGAACGCGGTCAGCGACCGCCGCGAACGGGACGGGGACATGGGTGAGACCTTCCGAGGAGGAGGGGATGCAGATTGCACTCTGCAAGCAGACAAGATGCCACGCGGCACCCCGGCTGTCACCCCTCATGTCGGCCTTTGTCAGCCTTCGGTCGGCCCGCGTTAGCCCAGCACGACCGCGCTCCGCGGGGGTACGTCGATCACCCCGGCGTGCACGGCCAGGTCCGGCTCCCAGCCCAGCAGCACCCGGCCCGGCACGTCGTGGCAGGTCCAGGGCCGGTCGCCGAGGTTGACCAGCACCAGGCAGTCACCGCGACGCGTCCGCAGCCGCCCGTCGGACCACGCGACGTCGGTGCGCCCCAGGTCGGCGTCCCGCAGCGCGGGGTGGGCCCGGCGCAGCGCGATCAGGTCGCGGTACCACCGCAGCAGCCGGGCGTGCGGCTCCTGCTCGGGCTCGGACCAGTCGAGCCGCGAGCGGCGGAACGTCTCGGGGTCCTGCGGGTCCGGGACGTCGTCCTCGTCCCAGCCGTGCGAGCCGAACTCCGCCTTGCGGCCGGCCGCGGTGGCCGCCGCGATGCCGGGGTCGGTGTGGTCGGTGAAGAACTGCCAGGGGGTGCGGGCGCCCCACTCCTCGCCCATGAACAGCATCGGCGTCCACGGCGAGGTCAGCAGGATCGCCGCCCCGCAGGCCAGCAGGCCGGGGTCGAGGCCGAGCTGGGCGCCGGACAGCCGGTCGCCCTGGGCGCGGTTGCCGATCTGGTCGTGGGTCTGCAACGACGCCACGAACCGCCAGCCGGGGACGGTGCCGGCGTCGACCGGGCGGCCGTGCGGGCGCCCGCGGAACGTGGAGAACGTGCCGTCGTGGAAGAACGGCGTGCGCAGCACCTTGGCCAGCGCGCCGGGGTCGGCGAAGTCGGCGTAGTAGCCACCTGTCTCGCCGGTCAGCGCCACGTGCAGCGCGTGGTGCACGTCGTCGGACCACTGCGCGTGCACCCCGAGCCCGGCGACCGCGTCGCCGGAGCCGCGCGGGGTGACCGTGCCGGGGTCGTTGCGGTCGGTCTCCGCGACCAGCCACAGCGTGCGGCCGGTGCGGGCGGCCAGGGCGTCGACCTCCCGGGACATCTCCTCGAGCAGCGGCACCGCGGTGGCGTCGTGCAGCTCGTGCACGGCGTCGAGCCGCAGGCCGTCGACGTGGAAGTCGCGCAGCCACAGCTGGACGTTGTCGAGCACCCAGCGCCGCACCTCGTGGCTGTCGCGGCCGTCGAGGTTGAGCGCCTGCCCCCACGGCGTCTCGTAGGCGTCGTTGAAGTAGGGCCCGATCTCGCCGAGGTAGTTCCCGTCCGGACCGAGGTGGTTGTAGACCACGTCGAGGCAGACCGCGAGGCCGTGCGCGTGCGCGGCGTCGACGAAGCGCTGCAGCGCGACGGGACCGCCGTACACCTCGTGCACGGACCAGGGCGAGATGCCGTCGTACCCCCAGTTGTGCGCGCCCGGGAAGGTCGCCAGCGGCAGCAGCTCGACCACGTCGACGCCGAGGTCGACCAGGTAGGGCAGCCGCGCGACGGCGGCGTCCAGGGTGCCCTCGGGCGTGAAGGTGCCGACGTGCGTCTCGTAGACGACCGCGCCCTCGAGCTCGACGCCGCGCCAGTCACCGTCGCCCCAGGCGTACGACGGGAGGTCGACGTGCGCGCTCGGGCCGTGCGGGCCGTCGGGGAGCCGGACGCCGCGCGGGTCGGAGCGCGGGTCGCCGCCGTCCAGGGAGAATGCGTAGCGGTCGCCGTCGGCGACCTCGACGTCCCCGTGCCACCAGCCGCCGTCGCCGCGGCGCAGCGGGTGCCGGGCGCCGTCGAGCACCAGCTCGACGGTGCCGGCGCGCGGGGCCCAGATCGCCGGGGTCACGCGCGGTGCACCCGTCGCAGCAGCGCCACGGGGTAGTCCGCGAGCACGTCGGCGCAGCTGTTCTCGGCGCCGCCGTGCAGGCTCCCGGTCAGCTCGTCGCGCCACAGCCCCTCGGGGAGCGCGAACGTCGCGCCCTCCCAGCCGCCGACGACCTCGAGCCGCTTGGCGGCGCGGGTGGCGAGCACCGCGACCTCTCCCCCGCGGACGAACCCGACGAGGTGCCGCGACGTGCCGACCAGCGGCTGGTGGTCACCCGCGTCGGCGAACGCGTCGCGCAGCTCGCGGCGCAGCGCCAGCGCCTTGTGGGTGACCAGGAGCTTCTCGTCGTCGAGGTCGCGGGGGGCGCCGCCCTCGCGCAGGTGCGCGAGCCGCGCGCGGCGGTCGTCGTAGTCGACCGGGCGGCGGTTGTCGGGGTCCACCAGTGACAGGTCCACCAGCTCGCAGCCCTGGTAGGTGTCGGGCACCCCGGGCAGCGTCAGCTGGAGGAGCTTCTGGCCGAGCACCATCGCCCGGACCGCCGTCGCGTTGTGGTCGACGGCGGTGCGGACCAGCGCCGCGAGCCGGCCGTGGCCGTTGGCGTCGGCGGCGAGCTCCAGCACGCGGGCCTCGTACTCCGGATCGGAGTCCAGCCACGACGTGCGCTGCTTGGACTCCCGCATCGCCTTGACGAGGTAGCCCTTGAGCCGCTCGCCGTCGATGTCCCCGATCCCGGCGAGCGTCTGCCAGACGAGGTGCGCGGTCGGCAGGTCGACGCCGCGCTTGCGGGCCGCGGCGGCGAACTCCTCCGAGCAGCGCTGCCAGGACTCGGCGTCCCCGGCGACCGCGACCAGGCGGGCCCGGACGTCCTCGCTGCGCTTGGTGTCGTGGGTGGACAGCGTGGTCATGCCCAGCGGCCAGTGCTGCTGCTGGTGCGCGGCCCACCGGTGCAGCAGGTCGGCGGAGGCGCTCTCGAGCAGGTCGGGGTCGCCGCCGACCTCGTTGAGGCCGACCTGGCGGTGCCAGCGGTAGAACGCGGTGTCCTCGATGCCCTTGGCCATCACCGGGCCCCAGGTCTGCTGTAGGCGGACGGCGAAGTCCCGGGCCGCCTCGCTGTCGGTGTCCCCGGTGGCGAGCCCGACGAGCTGCGCGATCTCGTCCTTCAGGTCCGGACGGGCCGCGCCCGCGGTGTCGCCGGCGTGCTGGATCCGGGTGCGGGCGAGCTCCTCGGTCGGGGTCCCGGGCCGGACGTAGGCGCGGTAGACCTCGCAGGCCACCAGCAGCTCGACGACCGCCTCCTCGAGCCGGGCGGGGTCCACCTCGGGCAGCGCGTCGGCGGCCCGCCGGACCAGCCGGCGGCGCTCGGGCACCAGGACGTCGGCGACCACCTGCCGCTTGGAGTCGGCGATCACCCGCTCCAGGGACGGGTCCCCGCCAGTCTCCTCCCAGGCGTGCTGGAGGGCCGGGGCGACGGCCGGGTCGATCAGGGCGTAGGAGACCACCTTGGCGGCGTCGTACCCGGTGGTGCCGTCGCAGGCCCACTCCGGCAGCGTCTCGTCGCCCTCGAGGATCTTCTCCACCCAGATCGCGGTGCCCGGACGCAGCGCGGCGCGCAGCCGCTCGAGGTAGCCCTCCGGGTCGGCGAGGCCGTCGGGGTGGTCGATCCGGTAGCCCTCGACGATCCCGCGCTGGTTGAGGTCGACCAGCACCCGGTGGGTGGCGTCGAAGACGTCGGGCAGCTCGACGCGCACGGCGATCAGGCTGTCCACGTCGAAGAACCGGCGGTAGTTGAGCACCTCGTCGCGCTCGCGCCAGCCGGCCAGGACGTAGTGCTGCTGCGCGAGCACCGCGGCCACCGCGGCGCCCGGGTCGCCGTCCCAGGTGCCGGCGGCGACCGGGAACACGTGGTCGTGGTAGCGCAGCACCCGGCCGCCGTTCTCCTCGCCGAGCCGCAGGTCGCCCTTGGCCAGGACGTCGGCCAGCGGCTCCCACAGCACCGGCAGGCCGATCCGGCCCTCGAGCGCGTCCCAGTCGACGTCGAACCAGTGCGCGTGCGCGGCGTCGCGGCCGTGCTCGAGGACGTCCCACAGCGGGGCGTTGCTGCTCTCCGGCGCGACCAGGGCCATGTGGTTGGGCACCACGTCGACGACGATGCCCAGGCCGTGCTGGCGGGCGGTCGCGGCCAGCGCCACCAGGCCCGCCTCGCCGCCGAGCTCCTCGCTGATCCGGTCGTGGTCCAGCACGTCGTAGCCGTGCATCGAGCCGGGGACCGCCTGCAGCACCGGGGAGAGGTAGAGGTGGCTGACGCCGAGGTCGGCGAGGTAGGGCACCACGCCCTCGGCGTCGGCGAAGGTGAAGCCGGCGTGGAGCTGGAGGCGGTAGGTGGAGGTCACGACCACTGTCTACCCGGAACCGCGAGGGGTGACACGGTCGCGGTGGGCAATTCAGGTCACATTCGCGCGCTCGGCGCCGATCGTCGTGTCGTCCCCGTGCCCGGTGTGCACCACGGTCGCGTCCGGCAGCCCGAGCAGCCGGTCGGTGATCGAGGCGACCAGCAGCTCCCGGTCGCTGTAGGAGCGTCCGGTCGCGCCGGGCCCGCCGTTGAACAGGGTGTCGCCGGTGAACACGCAGCCCAGCTCCGGGGCGTGGAAGCAGACGCCGCCGGGCGCGTGCCCCGGGGTGTGCAGCACGCGCAGGGTGGTGCCGGCGACCTGGATCTCCTGCCCGTCGGCGAGGTCGACGTCCCACAGCTCGTCGGTGTGCGTGAGCTCCCACAGCGGCCGGTCGTCGGGGTGCAGCAGGATCGGCGCGGTGACCCGCTCCCGCAGCGCCGGGGCGACGCGGACGTGGTCGTCGTGGGCGTGCGTGCAGAGGATCGCCCGGACCGTGCGGTCGCCGACGACCGCGAGGATCCCCTCGACGTCGTGGGGGGCGTCGATCACCACGCACTCGGAGTCGTCGCCGACGACCCAGACGTTGTTGTCGACGTCGAAGGTCTCCCCGTCGAGGGTGAACGTGCCCTGCAGGACGGCCTTGTCGATGCGGGCGGTCACGAGAGCACCACGACGCTGCGCAGCACGTCACCGTCGTGCATCTTGGTGAACGCCGCCTCGACGTCCTCCAGGGCGATCTCCTCGGACACGAACGCGTCCAGGTCGAGCCGTCCCTGCTGGTAGAGGTCGACGAGCATCGGGAAGTCGCGCGAGGGCAGGCAGTCGCCGTACCAGCTGGACTTGAGCGCGCCGCCCCGGCCGAACACGTCGATGAGCGGGATGTCGGGGATCACCATGTCCGGGGTGGGCACCCCGACGAGCACGACGGTGCCGGCCAGGTCGCGGGCGTAGAACGCCTGCTTCCAGGTCTCCGGACGCCCGACCGCGTCGATGACCACGTCGGCGCCGTTGCCGCCCGTGAGCGCCTGGATCGCCGCCACGACGTCGCCGGCACCGGCGTCGACGGTGTGCGTGGCACCGAGGTTCGTGGCCCACTCGAGCTTCTTGGGGTCGAGGTCGACCGCGATGATGGTGCCGGCGCCGGCCAGCCGGGCGCCGGCGACGGCCGCCGCACCCACCCCGCCGCAGCCGATCACCGCGACGCTCTTGCCGCGGCCCACGTTGCCGGTGTTGATCGCCGCACCGAGCCCGGCCATCACGCCGCAGCCGAGGAGGCCGACGGCGGCCGGCCGTGCGGACGGGTCGACCTTGGTGCACTGGCCGGCGTGCACCAGCGTCTTGTCGGCGAACGCGCCGATGCCGAGCGCCGGGGACAGCTCGGTGCCGTCCTCCAGGGTCATCTTGCGGGTGGCGTTGAAGGTGCTGAAGCAGTACCACGGCTCGCCGCGGGTGCAGGCCCGGCAGGTGCCGCAGACGGCCCGCCAGTTGAGCACCACGAAGTCGCCGGGGGCGACCGAGTCGACGCCCTCGCCGACCGACTCCACGACGCCCGCGGCCTCGTGGCCGAGCAGGAACGGGAACTCGTCGTTGATGCCGCCCTCGCGGTAGTGCAGGTCGGTGTGGCAGACCCCGCAGGCGGAGATCGCGACGACCGCCTCGCCCGGCCCGGGGTCGGGGATGTTGATCGTCTCGATCGAGACGGGCTCGCCCTTGGCCTTGGCGACCACTCCGCGGACCTGCTGCATGAATCCTCCTGCTGTCGGGACGGTGTCCTCGCAGGCTAACGGGCGAGCAGAAAACCCATCGCCCCGACGTAGGCCACGACCAGCAGCGCACCCACGGCCTTGGGCAGCCGGCCGGTGCGCAGACCGACCAGCAGCACCAGCGGGAGCACCGCGGTCACCCCGGCGGTCGTCACGACGAGGTTGTGCCGTCCCAGGCCGAGCGGGCTGACCAGGGCGGCCAGGCCGAGCGAGACGGTGGCGTTGTAGGCGACCGCGCCGACCGTGCCCGCGACGACGACCTCGGTCAGCCCGCGGCGCCGGGCCGCCCAGACCAGCGCGACCATCTCGGCGCTGGTGGCGAGCGCGAGCACGGTGAGCCCCACCACGGACTCGGTGAGCCCCAGCGCGTCGACCAGGCCCTCGGCGCCGCGGACCGCGAGGAAGCCGCCGACCACCATGCCGAGCAGCCCGAGCAGCACCATCAGCAGCGCGCGGCCGGTCGCCTCGTCCCCGGCCCCCTCGCCGACGTGCAGCCGGTCCTTCTCCTCGAGCTCGGCCATCTCGCCGATCAGCGGTGGCGTCCGCTCCCGGCGCCACACCCAGACGACCCCGGCGACGTACAGCGCCACCAGGACCGAGCCTTCGAGCCGGTCGAGCACCCCGTTGAGCATGAACAGGTAGGCCACCGCGCCGAGCACGGCCGCCGCGACGCCGTACTCCACGCTGCGCCGGGTGACCGGCAGCCGGGTGACCAGGGCGGCGAGGCCGAGGGTGAGGGTGAGGATCACCAGGTTCGCGCCGATCGCGTCCCCGGCGGCCAGGGCCGGGTGCCCCTGCCCGGAGGCCAGCATCGCGGTGACCGCCTCCTCCGGCTCGGCGCCGGCCAGCAGCAGTGCGAGCGCGAGCACGCTGACCCCCAGCCGGGACGAGGCCGCGGTGACGTTCTCGGCGAAGCCCTCGGCGCCGGCCGTGAGCAGGGCGGCACCGACGACGAGCAGCAGGAGGGCGACCAGGAGGCTGAGCACGGCCTCATCGTCCCGCGCCCGGGCGGCGCGGCGGATGCAACCCGCCGGGCCGGTTCCGCGTCTTGGTGGCAGGGATGCGGAGAGGATGGTGGGACGGGTGCAGCTGGCAGCCGAGACGGGGGTCGGGATGGCGCCGGACCGGGACGCGGACTTCGCGGCGTACATGGCCGCCCGTCAGCCGAGCCTGCTGCGGACCGCCTACCTGCTGAGCGGGGACCGGCACACCGCCGAGGACCTGGTGCAGGTGGCGTTCGCGAAGCTGTACCTGTCGTGGGACAAGGTGCAGCGCCGGGAGCTGGTCGACGGCTACGTCCGCCGGATCCTGGTCAACGAGCACACCTCGCTGTGGCGGCGGGCGTTCACGCGCCGCGAGGTGGTCTCGGGGGCCGTCCCGGAGACGCAGACGCTCGACCGCACCGACGACGGCGAGAGCGCGGCGCTGTGGGCGTTCGTGCAGACCCTGCCGCGCAAGCAGCGTGCGGTGATCGTGCTGCGCTACTACGAGGAACTCTCGGAGGCGGAGACCGCCGAGGTGCTCGGCGTCTCCGTCGGCACCGTGAAGTCACAGGCCAGTCGGGCGCTCGCCGCGATGCGGTCCCGCGTCCACGACCACCCCGGGATCGGCCGGGGAACGCCTCGGGAGGAGGAACGATGAGCACCCACGACGAGGACCGTCTCGCCCACGGCCTGCGCGAGCGGGCCGGGGACGTGCAGGGCGCACCGGTGGGCCTGGCCGACGTGCAGCGCAGCGCCCGCGGCATCCAGCGGCGCCGGCGGGCCGTCGGCGGGGTGGTCGCGGCGGTGGTGCTCGCGGTCGCCGTTCCGGTCGGGCTGAACGCCGCCACCGGCCCCCGGGCCGACCGGCCGGCGGCCCCGGCGACCACCTCGCCGTCGGTGCCGCCGGTCACGCCGTCGCCCTCGCGGCGGACCGGGGAGCCCGTGCCGCTGACCGTGTCCGGCGCCCCGACGGGCGCCCCGGCGGCACTGGCCTACCTGCGCGGCACGACGGTGCTGGTCCCCGGCGCCGACCCGGCCGAGCTCCCCGCGGCGTACGACACGGTGGCGGCGTACCGCGGCGGCTGGCTGGCCGTCCAGCGCCGGCAGGGCACGCCGTACGTCGTCCACCTCGACGCCTCGGGACAGGTCCTCGGCAGCCGGCCGGGCGGCGACCGGATCGTGGTCAGCCAGGACGGCGTCGAGGTCAGCTGGGTCGAGGGCGACCGGCTGTACCTCGACACCACCAACGGGCACAGCGAGCAGCCGCGGTCGATCGCGCTGCCCGCGGGCGCGTCGGCGAGCCCGGTCGGGTTCGTCGGGCCCGGCGCGGTCCTGGCCCGGGTGGACGGCCCGGAGGACGACTACTGGGTGACCTCGTTCGAGGACTTCCAGGTGGTCCGGGGGCTGCTCTCGGTGCGGGCCACCGACGAGTCGCACGGCGTGCTCGGGGCGCAGACGTCGTACAGCAACCAGACGGGCACCTCGTGCTGGGCGCTGCGGACCGACGCCGGCGGGGACCCGGAGCCGAAGACCTGCGACTGGACGATCGAGCGGTTCAGCGCCGACGGGGCGCACTTCGCCGGCTACCCCTCCGGCACCGACGGGCTCGGCTCGGCGGCGGTGGCGCTGCTGGACTCGGCCACCGCGACGCCGGTCGTCACCTTCCAGCGGCGGGGCGACGGCGTCACGTTCGTCGCCGACGTGGCCTGGGAGGACGGGACCCACGCCCTGGCGTCCCTGTACGAGGACGGCCGCTGGTACCTCGTCCGGCTCGGCCTCGACGGCTCGCTGGAGCGGCTCGACGAGGCACCCGGGGCCCCCGAGGAGAGCCCGTTCCACTTCGCCGCCCGGCCCTGAGCCCAAAGCGCTGGTCGAGGCGCGAGCCTCGACCAGCGGAGGGCGGTCAGGCGAGGACGGACGTCACCGGCAGCGAGGAGTCGGCGGGCAGGTCGAGCGGCGAGGCCTGCCGGCCCCGGGCCACCATCTCCGCGCCCAGCGCGGCGACCATCGCGCCGTTGTCGGTGCACAGTCCCGGCCGCGGCACCCGGACCCGGATGCCCTTCGCGGCGGCGCGCTCCTCGGCCAGCACCCGGAGCCGGGAGTTCGCCGCCACCCCGCCGCCGATCAGGATGTCCTCGATGCCCTCGCTGACCGCGGCGTCCACGGCCTTGCGGGTCAGCACGTCGACCACCGCCTCCTGGAACGAGGCGGCGACGTCGTCGACGGGCACCGGCTCGCCGGACCGCTCGCGGGCCTCGACCCAGCGCGCGACGGCGGTCTTCAGCCCGGAGAACGAGAAGTCGAACCGGTGCCGCTCCAGGTCGCGCCGCGAGGTGAGGCCGCGCGGGAAGTCGACGTACACCGAGGAGCCGGAGCGGGCAGCCCGGTCGATGTGCGGGCCGCCGGGGAACGGCAGGCCGAGCAGCCGGGCGACCTTGTCGAACGCCTCGCCGGCGGCGTCGTCGATCGTCGCGCCGAGCGGGACGACGCCCTGGTCCCCGCCGGTCACGTCGCTGACCCGCAGCAGCGAGGAGTGCCCGCCGCTGACCAGCAGCGCCACGCACGGCGAGGGCAGCGGGCCGTGCTCGAGCTGGTCGACCGCGACGTGCGCGGCGAGGTGGTTGACCCCGAAGATCGGCTTGCCCAGCCCCACGGCCAGCGCCTTGGCGGCCGCGACCCCGACCAGCAGCGCGCCGGCGAGGCCCGGGCCGTTGGTCACCGCGATCGCGTCGACGTCGAGCAGCCGGATCCCGGCGTCGGCGCAGGCCCGCTCGATCGTCGGCACCATCGCCTCGAGGTGCGCCCGGGAGGCGACCTCGGGCACCACGCCGCCGAAGCGCGCGTGCTCCTCGACGCTGGAGGCCACCGCGTCGGCGAGCAGGGTGTTCCCGCGCACGATGCCGACCCCGGTCTCGTCGCAGGAGGTCTCGATGCCGAGCACGAGGGGCTGGTCCGTCATGAGGGTCATTGTGTCGCGCGCTCCATGACGACCGCGTCCGCCCCGTCCCGGTAGTAGCGCCGGCGCCTGCCGATCTCGGTGAACCCCTCGGCCTCGTAGAACGCGCGCGCCCCCGTGTTGCGCTCGCTGACCTCGAGCAGCATCCGCCCGCCGGTGCTCACCGCGGCCAGCAGCCGGTGCGCCAGCCCGGTGCGCCGGTACGTCGCGGCCACCCCGATCCGCTGCAGGTCCACGACGTCGGAGGACAGCGTCACCGCGTAGCCCACGACGCCGGCGTCCACCGCGACGACCGCCGTCCGCCGCTCGCCGGTCAGCTCCTCGGCGACCGAGCCGGCCGGCCAGGCGTCCGGGCCGAACAGCTCGGCCTCCAGGTCGGTCACGGCCGGGACGTCGTCAGCGGTCGCCGGGCGCAGGATCACGAGACGGGCTTGGGCTTCGCGGGTGCCGCCACGTCCGGGCGCCGGAGGTAGAGCGGCTCCGGGTCGAGCAGCTCGGCGCGCTCGTCGCTCACCACGCGGGCCAGCACCCCGGCGTCCGGGTGCTCCGGGCCGACGGCGTGCGGGAACGCCTCGGGGTAGAGCAGCGCGCCCGCCCCCACGACCGGCAGCCCGGTGGCGACGTCGGCCGGCTTCGCGACGTGCGGGCCGTCGAGGCGCACGCCCTGCCCGTCGTACGACGCCCAGTAGACCTCCTTGCGGCGCGCGTCCGTCGCGACCAGGAACGGCCCGTCCACCGCGCCCTCGTCGACGGCCTGCACCGCGAGCACGTCGAGCGTGCACACGCCGTACACCGGGACCTCCAGCGCGAGCGCCAGCGTCCGCGCGGTGACCAGGCCGACCCGCAGGCCGGTGAACGGCCCGGGCCCGACGCCGACGGCGATCGCGGTGACGTCCTGGCGGGGCACCCACGCCTCGTCCAGCACCCGGGTGATGCCGGGGGCGAGCAGCTCGCCCTGGCGGCGGGCGTCGACGACGGTGTGCGAGGCGACGACCCGCTCGCCGTCGTGCAGGGCGACGGTGACGGCCGGGGTGGAGGTGTCGAAGGCGAGCAGCACGCGGACGAGGTTACGCGCCCGCGACCGGGCCGAGGTCGACGCCGTTCCAGCGCGGGCCGAGGGCGGTCAGCCTCACCGTGCGGGTCTCGCCGTCCTCGTCGGCGTGCGCGCGCAGGATCTCGACCTCCAGCCGGTCCTCGGCCAGCTCCTCGGCCACGCCGGTCCCCCACTCCACGACGGTGACCGCGTCCTCGAGCGAGGTGTCCAGGTCGAGGTCGTCGAGCTCGAGACGGTCGCCGAGCCGGTAGGCGTCGACGTGCACCAGCGCCGGGCCGCCGGACAGCGACGGGTGCACCCGGGCGATCACGAAGGTGGGCGACGTGACCGCGCCGCGGACCCCCAGTCCGGCGCCCAGGCCCTGGGTGAACGTGGTCTTGCCGGCCCCCAGGTCGCCGCTGAGGATGAGCAGGTCCCCGGAGCGCAGCAGGGTGGCCAGCCGGACCGCGAGGTCGCGGGTGTCCTCGGCGGTGTCCGCCACGACGGAGAGCGTCACGAGACCTGGCTGGTCGGGCCCGCGGCGGCGGCCGCGAGCAGCTCGTCGAGGGCGGTGTTGACCCGGTCCTTCTGCTCCAGGATCACCATGTGCCCGGCCCCGGCGCACTCGACCAGCTTCGCGCCGCCGATCCGCTGGGCCATCTTGCGGCTGTGCCCGACGGAGGTGAGCACGTCCTCGGTGCCCGAGAGGATCGTCGTCGGGACCTCCGCGAAGGCCCCCAGGGCGCCGTACTTGTCGAGCGTGTCGAAGTTCGGGAAGAACTCCGCGAGCACCTGGAAGGAGGTGGCGGCCAGCATGTTGTTCACGAACTCGACGTAGGAGGCCGGCACGTCCCCGCCGAACGCGAACTGCTCGGCGACCAGGAAGCCGATGTTCGAGCCGCGGCGGCGCAGCGAGTCCACGAGCTGGGGCGCGCGCGCCAGGCCGGCGATCACCCGGGAGCCGACCTGCCCGCCGATGGAGTCGGGGATCAGCCGGCTGACGATGTGGTGGGTCTTCAGGCCCCCGGCGGTCGTGGACATCAGCGCCACGCCGGTGACCCGCTCGTCGAACAGGTCGCGGTGCCGCTCGGCGAACGCCATGATCGACATGCCGCCCATCGAGTGGCCGACGAGCACGACCGGCCCCTCGGGGACCAGCTCCTCGATCACCTGCCGGAGGTCGTCGCCGAGCTGGTCGATGGTCGCGTGCGCCTTGTCCGACCTGCCCGACCGGCCGTGCGAGCGCTGGTCGTAGAACACCAGGCGGTGCTTGCCCCGGAAGTACGCGCGCTGGAAGTGCCAGCAGTCGAGGTTCAGCGCGTAGCCGTGCACGAAGACGACCGTCGGGTCGGGCGCCACCCGCCGGCGCGGCTTGCCGACCCGGCTCACCGGCCGGGTCTTGGCGGCCTCCTCGGAGTACGGCGCCACCTCGTCGACCTCGGCGTGCAGGCTCACGCCGTCCTCGGTGCGGACGGTGAGCGCGTCGCTGTGCAGGCTGCCGAGCTCGTCGGCGCCGGGCGCGCCCGCGCGCCGGGTGTGGTCGACCTTGCGCTCGACGAAGAAGCCGGCGGTCACCGCGGCCGCGGTCGCGCCCATCCCGGCAGCGGCGAGCCCGAGCCACCGTCGCTTGGTCATGCGTTCCTCAGTTCCTTCGAGACGTGCCGCCGGACGAACCGGCCACCGATCCTGGTGACGATCTCATAGGAGATCGTGCCGCAGGCCTCCGCCCAGTCCTGTGCGGTCGGCGCGCCGTCCCGGCCGGAGCCGAAGAGCACCACCGGGTCCCCGGCCGCGAGCTCGTCGTCGCCGAGGTCCAGCACCAGCTGGTCCATGCAGACCCGGCCCGCGACCTGCCGCTGCCGCCCGCCTGCCAGGACGTGCGCGGTCGAGGAGGCGTGCCGCGGCACCCCGTCGCCGTACCCCGCCGGCACCAGCCCCAGGAAGGTGTCCCGCGGCGCGGTCCAGCCGTGCCCGTAGGACACGCTCGCGCCGGCCGGCACGTGCTTGACCAGGGCGAGCCGGGCCCGCACGGTCATCGCCGGCACCAGGCCGAGCTCGGCGGAGGTGACCACGTCGGGTGCCGGCGAGAGGCCGTACGCCGCGATGCCGCACCGGACCAGGTCGTAGGAGGACCACGGCCGCAGCAGGGCGCCGGCGGAGTTGGACAGGTGCCGCACCTCCGGCTCGATGCCGACCGCGTCGACGACCTGCAGGGCGTGCACGAACGCCTTCTCCTGCGCGTCGTTGGCCGGGTGGTCCGGCTCGTCGCTGCAGGCGAAGTGCGACCAGATCCCGGTGACCCGCAGCGCGCCGACCTGCTCGGCGTCGGCGGCGGCCGCGACCAGGGCCGGCCAGTCCTCCGCGGTGGCCCCGCCACGGCTCAGCCCGGTGTCCACCTTGAGCTGCACCCGGGCGCGCACGCCGAGCGCGCGGGCGGCGGCGGCGATCTCGTCGACCTCGCGGACGGTGTAGGCGGTCAGGTCGACGCCGGCCTCGACGGGCCGGGTGTAGTCCTCACCGGGGACGGTCAGCCAGGTCAGGATCGGGCCGGTGTCGCCCGCGGCCCGCAGCGCGAGCGCCTCCTCGATCACGGCGGTGCCGAGCCAGTCGGCGCCGCCGGCGCGGGCGGCCCGGCCGGACTCGACCAGGCCGTGGCCGTAGCCGTCGGCCTTGACCACCGTCATCATCGCGGCGTCGCCGACCCGGGCCCTCAGGGTCGCCACGTTGTCGCGGATCGCGTCGAGGTCGACGACGATCTCGGCGCGGGCGTCGGGCGAGGCGGGTGCCCCGGTCGCGGGGAGTGCTGCGGGCTCTGGCGTGCTCATCTCCCGTCCATCCTCCCAAACCCCCGTCGACCCGGCGACTCCGGCGCCCGCCACCCCGCCGACCCGGCGACTCTGGCGACGTTTCTCCGCCAGAGTCGCCGGGTCAGCGGAGCAGGGTGCGCAGCACGGCGGGCAGGGCGCGGGCCACCTCGGGGGCGGTGACCGGGCCGTCCTGGCCGGCCACCAGCGCCGCCGTGCCGTGCAGCCACGAACCGACCGATCCGGCGTCGAACGTGCTCAGCCCGGCTGCGAGGAGCGACCCGCAGAGCCCGGCGAGCACGTCGCCCGCCCCGGCGGTGGCCAGCCAGGGCGGACCGACCGTGGTGACCCGCACCTCCCCCGTCGGCTCGGCGACCAGCGTGTGCCGGCCCTTGAGCAGCACCGTGGCGTCGTACCGTCGGGCGGCGTCGCGGGCGAAGCGCAGCTGCTCGGCCTCCACCTCCTCGCGCTCGACGCCGAGCATCCGGGCCAGCTCCCCGGCGTGCGGCGTGAGCAGGGCGGGTACGCCGAGCGGGCCGTCGACGTGGGTGAGGCCGTCGGCGTCGACCACCACCGGCACGCGGTCGGCGAGCGAGTCGGCCAGCGCCTGCTCGGCGTCCGCGCCGCCGCCGGAGCCGATCACCCAGGCCTGCACCCGGCCCGCGCCGACCACCACCTCCGGGTGCGCCGCGCGGACCAGGTCGGCGGCCCCGCCGACGTAGCGGACCATGCCGACCAGGCCGGAGCCCGCTCCGGAGACGCAGAGCACCCCGGCGCCCGGGTACTGCTCGGAGCCGGCCCGCACACCGACGACGCCGCGGGTGTACTTGTGGGCGTCCGGCGCCGGTCGCGGCAGCAGCCCCCGGACGTCGTCGTCCTGCAGCGCGGTCACCGCCGGTTCCGGCAGGTCCAGGCCGAGGTCGACGAGGTGCACGACGCCGGAGGCCATCGCCGCGGGGTCGACGAGGTGCGCGACCTTGTGGGTCCCGAACGTCACCGTCACGGTCGCCCGCACGTGCGCGCCCCCGACCTGGCCGGTGTCCACCTCGACGCCCGAGGGGGTGTCCACGGCGACCACCGGGACGCCCTCGAGGGCGGCGACCACCGCGGCCGCGTCGTCGCGCAGGCCGCCGCGGCCGCCGATGCCGACGATGCCGTCCACCACCACGTCCGGGCGGGCGGCCTCCTCCACCGAGCCGACGACCCGTCCGCCCACGCCGAGCAGCGCCGCGAGGCCCGCCTCGTGGACGTGGTCCGGGCTGAGCAGCAGGGCCTCGACCCGGACGCCGCGCCGGGCCAGCAGCACGCCGCCGTACAGCGCGTCACCGCCGTTGTTGCCGGCGCCGACCAGGAGCAGCACCCGGGCGCCGTACGCGCGGCCGAGCAGGTCGAGGACGGCGTAGCCCAGACCGGCGGCGGCCCGCTGCATCAGGGACCCCTCGGGGACCCGCGCCATCAGCGCGGCCTCGGCGGCCCGGACCTGCTCGACGGTGTGTGCGCTGCGCATGCCGGCCAACCTACCCACCCGGCCCGCCCCCGCCCCCTGCCGTACGGCGGTCCCGTCGGCGTCCCGCGGCCACCCACGGCCAGGTGATCAGCGCCCACCCGGCCAGCAGGACCGCGAGCGCGGCGAGGACGTACACCGGCCACGGCCCGAGCAGGTCGAGCAGCGACGCGGACCCGGGCTTGTGGTTGACGTAGCCGTAGTTGACGTCGAGGGCCGAGTTGAAGGCGAAGACCAGGACCGCCCACACCACGGTGACGGCGACCGTGACGCGGTACTCCCGCCACCCGGGGCCGAGGCCGAGCCCGAGGGCGAGGTAGACCGCGGCCCACACGATCAGGAAGTGCATCGCCCAGAACGCGAGGTAGCCCGGCTGCGGGAAGGTCTCGACCAGCGAGGGCGTGAGGAGGCCCTGGACGCTGAGCGTGAGGCCCCAGTAGTAGGTGAGGGCGACGGGCACCCGGCCGTGGGTCCACAGCGCCCAGACCGCCGCCATCCACGCCAGGTCGCACAGCTGGAGCGGCAGCGAGGAGCCGAGGCTGAACCGGTCCGGTGTCAGCTGGACCACCTGGCTCGGGACCGTCACGCAGGGGATCGCCACCGCGAGGACCCGGCTGGACCGCCGGGCCCGGGCCGTCCCGCGCTGCGCCCTCCCCAGCAGCACGAGCCCGACCGCGCCGGCCAGGAAGAGGCCGAGCAGCAGGAAGTGCTCGGCGCCGAACGTCGTGAAACGTCCGGCGGCCATCTCAGGACTCGAGGATCACGACGGCCGAGGAGATCCCGGCGTCGTGGGACAGCGAGACGTGCACGCTGCGGACGCCGAGCTCGTCGGCGCGGGCCTGCACCGAGCCGCGGATGTCGAAGCGCGGGTCGCCGGTCGGGGCGTTGACGATCTCGGCGTCGTGCCAGCCCATCCCGGTCGGCGCCCCGAGCGCCTTGGCGAGGGCCTCCTTGGCGGCGAACCGGGCGGCCAGCGAGGCCAGCGGCCGCTCCCGCTCGGCCGGGGTGAACAGCCGGGTCAGCAGGCCCGGGGTGCGCTCGAGGGACTCCCCGAACCGGGCGATGTCGACGACGTCGATGCCGACTCCGAGGATCACTCGACGTCCCGCATCACTCGACGGTGACGGACTTGGCCAGGTTGCGGGGCTGGTCGACGTCGTTGCCCATCTGGGTGGCCAGCTCGCACGCGAACAGCTGGAGCGGCACCACCGCGACCATCGGCTGCAGCAGCGTCGGCACCCTGGGCAGCCTGATCAGCTCGTCGGCGTACGGCGTGACCTCGTCGTCGCCCTCCTCGGCGAGCACGATCGTGCGCGCACCGCGGGCCCGGACCTCCTGGATGCCGCTGACCATCTTGTCGTGCAGGAAGTCGCGGCCCTGCGGCGGCACGACGCAGAAGACCGGCAGCCGGTCCTCGACCAGCGCGATCGGACCGTGCTTGAGCTCGCCGGCGGCGAAGCCCTCGGCGTGGATGTAGGCGAGCTCCTTGAGCTTCAGCGCCCCCTCGAGGGCGACCGGGTAGCCGGCGTGCCGGCCCAGGAACAGCACCGACTTGGCGGTGGAGAGCTCGGCGGCCAGCGCGTGGATCGCGTCGGCCTGGTCCAGGATCGTCTGGACGTGCCGCGGCATCTGCTCGAGCTCGTGCACCACCCCGGCGATCTCGTCGCCGAACTTGGTGCCGCGCACCTGGGCGAGGTACAGCCCGAGCAGGTAGCAGGCGACCAGCTGGGTCATGAACCCTTGGTCGAGGCGACCCCGATCTCGGGCCCGGCGTGGGTGTAGATCACGGCGTCGGACTCGCGCGGGATCGTCGAGCCGTTGGTGTTGCAGATCGCCAGCACCCGGGAGCGCTGCTCGCGGGCGTGCCGGATCGCCATCAGGGTGTCCGCGGTCTCCCCGGACTGGCTGATCGCGACCACCAGGGTGTCGCGGGTCAGGATCGGGTCGCGGTAGCGGAACTCGTGGGCCAGCTCGACCTCGCACGGGATCCGGGTCCAGTGCTCGATGGCGTACTTCGCGACCATGCCGGCGTAGAACGCGGTACCGCAGCCGATCAGGATGATCTTGTCGATGCCGCGCAGCTCCTCCTCGCTGATCCGCAGCTCGTCGAGCTGCAGGGCGCCCTGCTCGTCGTGCCGACCGAGCATCGAGTCGGTGATCGCGGCCGGCTGCTCGTGGATCTCCTTGCGCATGAACCAGTCGTAGCCGCCCTTCTCGGCGGCCGACAGGTCCCAGTCCACGTGGTAGGGCCGGGCCTCGGCGGGCTGCCCGGCGAAGTCGGTGACCTGCACGCCGTCCCGGGTGATCGTGACCACCTGGTCCTGGCCGAGCTCGAGGGCGTCGCGGGTGTGCTCGATGAACGCGGACACGTCGGAGGCCAGGAAGTTCTCGCCGTCCCCGATGCCGACCACCAGCGGGCTGTTGCGGCGGGCGGCGACGACCCGGTCGGGGTCCTCGCCGTCGATCGCGACCAGCGTGAACGCGCCGTGCAGCCGGCCGCAGACGTGCTGCATGGCCTCGGTCAGCGTGCCGCCCGCGACGAGCGCCTGCTCCACGAGGTGGGCGGCGATCTCGGTGTCGGTCTCGGAGGTCAGCACGTGGCCGGCCGCCTCGAGCTCGCCGCGCAGCGCGGCGAAGTTCTCGATGATGCCGTTGTGCACGAGCGCGACCCGGCCGGTGGCGCCGAGGTGCGGGTGCGCGTTGGCGTCGTTCGGGGCGCCGTGGGTGGCCCAGCGGGTGTGCCCGATGCCCGTCGACGACGGGGGCAGCGGGTGCTCGGCCAGCGCCTTGTCCAGGTTGGCCAGCTTCCCGGCGCGCTTCTCCGAGGCGATCGTGCCCTCGTGGACCAGCGCGATGCCCGCGGAGTCGTAGCCGCGGTACTCCAGCCTGCGGAGACCGTCGATCACCACGCCCTCGGCCTGCCTCGGTCCGACGTACCCGACGATTCCACACATGGCCGTCACTCTACCGGCGGTGCCGCCCCCGGCCGCACGGCACACGCCTGCCACAATCCTCGGCATGGCTTCCGGCAACGGCGACGGTGCGTCCGCCCACGGGCATCCGCGGGGCGACCGGGAGTCGGGCCCGTACGTCGAGCTCGACCGGGACGCGTGGGCGGCCCTCGGCGCGGCCACCGAGCAGCCGCTGCTGCCCGAGGAGATCGACCGGGTCCGCGGGCTCGGCGACGAGCTCGACCTCGACGAGGTGCAGCAGGTCTACCTGCCGCTGTCCCGGCTGCTGAGCATGTACGCCGAGAGCGCCGGCGCGCTGCACCGCGCGCAGGAGGCCTTCCTCGACCAGCCGCAGCCGCCGCGCACGCCGTTCGTGATCGGCCTGGCCGGCTCGGTCGCGGTCGGCAAGTCGACGACCGCCCGGGTGCTGCAGCAGATGCTCGCGCACTGGCCCGAGCACCCGTCGGTGGCGCTGGTCACGACCGACGGCTTCCTCTACCCCAACGCCGAGCTGGAGCGCCGCGGGCTGATGGCCCGCAAGGGCTTCCCCGAGTCCTACGACCGCCGGGCGCTGCTGCGCTTCGTGATGGACATCAAGTCCGGGAAGGACGAGGTGGAGGCCCCGACGTACTCCCACCTGGTCTACGACGTCGTCCCCGACGAGAAGGTCGTGGTCGCGCACCCCGACATCGTGATCATCGAGGGCCTCAACGTGCTGCAGCCGGCGCGGGCCCGCGACGACGGCCGGGTGGGCCTGGCGATCAGCGACTTCTTCGACTTCTCGGTGTACGTCGACGCCGCGACCGCCGACATCCGGCGCTGGTACGTCGACCGGTTCCTGCGGCTGCGGGAGACCGCGTTCCGCAACCCGGCGTCGTACTTCGCCCGCTACGGCGACCTGACCGAGGACGAGGCGGTCGCCGAGGCGAACCGGATCTGGGACTCGGTCAACGGCCCGAACCTCAAGCAGAACGTGCAGCCGACCCGCGGCCGGGCCACCCTGGTGCTGCGCAAGTCGGCCGACCACTCGGTCCGCTTCGTCCGGCTCCGCAAGCTGTGACCCGCGGGTCCTAGAGACGGCGGAGGAACTCCGGGACCAGCGCCACCGGCTCGAAGCCGAGCCGGGCGTTGATGCCGATCATCTGCGCGTTCACCTCGGCGTTCTGGGTGACCACCTCGGTGAGGTAAGGCCGCTCGCGCTGCAGCCGGCGCAGGTTGGCGACCTTGACCGCGGCCCCGAGCCGGTGGCCCCGGTGGTCGCGGTGCACGAGCGTGGCCCACTGGACCGCCCGGGTGCCGTGCGGGCGGACCAGCAGGTCGCTGTGCGCGACCGCTTCCCCGTCACGGACCGCGAGGCTGCGCAGCACCGTGCGGCCGACCTTGCGATCGCGGGCCGCCTCGTGCCGGAACGCCTCAGGGGTGAACGCCTCCTCCTCGAACTCCAGCTCGCCGGTCGGTGCGTCGAGGGCGAGCTGGTTGACCAGGAAGCAGTAGGACTCCAGCAGCTCGTCGGGCAGGTCGTCGACGAACGTGCGGACCTCGTACCCCGCGGCGTGCGCGGCGACCTCCGCGTCGATCTCGTCGAGCAGCGGGTCCGGGACCGGGAGCGGGAGCTGCCGCACGACCTCGAGGTTCGCGGGCGCGAAGCCGTGCGCGGCGGCGAACCGCTGGGCGCGGGAGTCCTCGCGCTCCTCGAACCGGTACGACGCCCCGCTCATCACCTCGGTCCGGCCCAGGCCGCCGACGTGCTCGACGAGCGCCTCGAGCAGCGCACCGCCGACGCCGCGGCCGCGCAGGTCGGGCTCGACGGCCGGGAAGACGAAGGCCTTGTCGAGGTTGTCGTCCAGCGAGAGCCACGCGAGGCCGCCGCCGACCATCCGGTCCCCGTCGAAGATCCCGAGCGCGTCGGAGCGCTGGCCCGGCGAGGGCTCGCGCAGCGCGACGGCCATCTCCTCGAAGGACTGGAAGGTGTTCCAGGGGCGGCCGTCCTCCATCTCGGCGCGCCAGCCGATCTCGTGGAAGCGGCGGAGCTGGGCGTCGTCGTGGACGTCGATCGCGCGGGTCTGCATGCGGCCGAACCTAGGCGGCCGGAGGGCCACCCGTCACCTGGTTTACTTCGGTCGTGCTGCACCTCCGGATGCGGGTCCCCGCTCCCCTCACCGACCAGGTCGTCGGCCTGCTGTGCGACGACGACACGGTGACGAACGTCGCGGTCCTCGACGACGCCTACGCCAAGCCGCCCGGCACGCTGGTCACCGCGGACGTGGCCCGCGAGGGCGCCAACCCGGTGGTCGCGGCGCTGCGGGCACTCGACCTGCACCACGTCGGCTCGATCATGATCTCCGAGCCGGGGACGCTGCTCTCGGACGCCGCCGACGCGGCCGAGAAGGCGGCGCCCGGCATCCCCGACGACGGGATCGTGTGGGACGTCGTGGAGAACCGGGTCCGCACCGAGAGCGTGCTGTCCTGGGCGTTCCTCAGCTTCCTGACCCTGGCCACCCTGATCGCCGGCGCCGGCCGGCTGCTCGACCAGCCCATCCTGATCATCGGCGCGATGGTCGTCGGTCCGGAGTTCTCCCCCGTCGCCGCGATCTGCCTGGCCCTGGCGCGCCCGCGCTTCGCGCTCCTGCCGCAGGCCCTCACCACGCTGTTCGGCGGCTTCCTCGTCGCCATCCTGGTCTCGGTGCCGTTCTGGGTGGTCGCCCGCGCCCTCGGGCTCGCCTCCGCGGCCGACGCGGGCACCGGCCCGCAGACCGAGTTCATCATCCAGCCGGACATCTGGTCCTTCCTCATCGCGCTGCTCGCCGGGGTCGCGGGCGTGCTGGCGCTCACCACCTCGAAGTCCGGGCCGCTGGTCGGCGTCTTCATCTCGGTCACCACCGTCCCGGCGGTCGGCACGCTCGCGCTGTGCATCGGCGTCGGCCTCTGGTCGGAGATCCCCGGCGCGCTGGCCCAGCTCGGGATCAACCTGGCCGGCATGGTCCTCTCCGGTACGGCGACCCTGCTCCTCCAACGCGTGGTCTGGGCCCGGGTGGACCGCTCGTCGCGGCTGGCCGGCACGAAGGGGTTCCCCCGGTGACGACCGCACGGGTCGTGCCGGTCACCACCGAGATGGACGGCGACGAGCTCGACGCCGAGGACGCCTGGCACCTGAGCCGCCGGATCGGCGTGCGGCGGCTGCTGCTCGACTCGTTCGTGCGGTTCCGCTACGCCGACGGGTTCAGCCACAGCCGTGCCCTGGCCCTGCAGGTCGCCCTGTCCGTCGTACCGTTCCTGCTGGCGCTGTCCGGCCTGGCCGCCGACATCGACCACGAGCGCCCGGCGCGGGTGCTGGCCCGCACCATCGAGCAGCTCTCCCCCGGCGGCGGGTCGCGCGACGCGCTGGCGTCGGCGGTGACGAGCGGGCAGACCGGCGACCGGGCCGGCGAGATCGCCCTGGTGGTCGGGCTGTTCTTCTCGCTGCTGTCGATGACGACCGCGATGGCGCAGATCGAGCGCGGCACCAACCGGATCTACGGCATCCGCCGCGACCGCCAGGCCCTGGCGAAGTACGGCCGGGCGCTCGTGCTCACCGCGGTGCTCGCGGTCCCGGTGGGCGCCGGGTTCCTGCTGCTGGTCGCCGGCGGGTCGTTCGGGGACGCGATGAGCTCGACCTACGGCTGGTCGGAGACCACCGTGCACGTCTGGAACGTCGCCCGCTGGCCGGCCGGCGTCGCGCTGATGGTGTTCGCGATCGCCGTGCTGCTCGACCACGCGCCCCGCCGCCGGCAGCCCGCGCTGTCCTGGCTCGCGCTCGGCGCCGGGCTGGCGGTGCTGCTGGCCATGGCGGCCACCGCCTTCCTGGCCGCCTACGTGCACCTGAGCGGCTCGTTCGGGGCGATCTACGGCCCCCTCGGCGGCGTGTTCGCGCTGCTGCTCTGGTCCCTGCTCAGCTCGATCGCGCTGTTCGCCGGCGCCGCGGTCTGCGCCCAGCTGGAGTTCCTGCGCGCCGGCGGCGGGCACCCCGTGCACGACGACCCGGGCCGCCCGCCGTCCCAGGTCGTGCAGGGCTGACCCGGCACCGGTCGCCGGGACGCCCTCAGCAGGTCGGCGGGCCGGCGCAGGCCGCGTGGTCCGCGGGCGGCCCGTCCGCGGTGACCCGGTCCAGCAGCCGCCGGAAGGTGGCCGCCTCGTCGGCGTCGAGGCCCGCGAGGACCGCGCTCTCCACCTCCGCGAGCCGGGCGGTCGCCTCGGCCAGGGTGGCCTCGCCGGCCGGAGTGAGCAGCACCTGGCGGGCCCGCCGGTCGACCGGGTCGGGTCGGCGCTCCACCAGGCCGGCCTTCTCCAGGTCGTCGACGAGGTAGGTCATCACGGTCCGGTCGATGCCGATGCTCGCGGCGATGCCGGCCTGGTTGGCGCAGCGGCCCGACGAGGCGGTGGCCAGCAGCTGGTAGCCGCGCGGGCCGCCGGGCAGGTCGGCGACCGCGGTGCCGGCCTGCTGCAGGTAGGCGCGCAGCAGCGTCCCCAGCGCCTGGCCGAGGTCGGCGCGCACGGACGCGCCCCTCGGGGCGACGGTCGGGGCCTCGGTCGCGGTGCTGTCGGTCACCCGCCCAGTCTAGGCGGCCCTCCCCTGCGGTCGTCCCGCATGATAATCTTTTCCACAGATCATCTTTTGACGAGACCTTCTGCCACAAGGAGCACCCGTGCACACCCTCTTCCGCCTCGACGCCAGCATCCGCCAGGACGGCTCGGTCTCCCGGGCCGTCGCCGACACGATCGAGTCCACCCTCCGCGCCGAGCTCGGGGACACCACGGTGGTCCGCCGCGACGTGGCTGCCGACCCCGTCGACCCGCACGTCTGGGGCACCGCCGCGTTCGCCGGCTACACCCCCGAGGACCAGCGCTCCCCCGCACAGCGCGGCGCACTGGCCACTGCCGCGTCGTACGCCGACGAGCTCGCGGGGGCCGACGCGCTGGTGTTCGCCGTCCCGCTCTACAACTTCGGCGTCTCGCAGCACTTCAAGACCTGGTACGACGTGGTCTGCACCGACCCCCGCTTCGCCCCCGGCACCCGGACGCTCGCCGGCCGGCCCGGCTTCCTGGTCACCACCCGCGGCGGCGGGTACGGCGAGGGCACCCCGCGCGCCGGGTGGGACCACGCGACGGGCTGGATGCGCCGCGTCCTCGAGGACGTCTGGGGTCTGGACCTCGAGGTGGTCGAGACCGAGCTGACCCTCGCCGAGGTCACGCCCGCGATGGCCGACCTGCGCGAGCTGGCCCGTCAGCAGCTCGCCGACTCGCACGACGCCGCCCGGCACGCGGCCCGCTCGGTCACCGTCCGGCTGCGGTCGGTCGCCTAGCCCGCACCGGGTCAGAGCCGCTTCTGGAACTCGCCGAGACGCTGCACGGGCCGGAAGCCCATCGCCTCGTTCACCGCGACCATGTGGGTGTTCACCTCGGCGTTGTAGGTGAACAGCAGCGACCGCCCGGACTCGGCCGCCTGGAACCGGCGGAGGTTGTGCACCTTGGTGGCCAGCCCGAGCCGGTGCCCGCGGTGCGCGGGCCGCACCAGCGTGCCCCACTGGTAGACGTGCTCCGGGTCGTACGACGGGACGGCGAGCTCGGAGTAGGCGACCAGCGCGCCGTCCGGGGCGACCGCGACCGTCGTGTACTTCGTCCGGCCGGACGCCGCGAAGACCTCCTCGTCGGCGCGGATCCGGGCGGCGTCGAACACCTCCGGCTCGAAGTCCAGGTCGCCCATCGGCGCCTCGGTGATCAGCGACCCGATCAGCGCGCCGAACTCGTCGAGCAGGTCCTCGGGGACCGGCCCGACGAAGTCGCGCAGCCGGTAGCCGGGGTGCCGGGTGGCCGCCTCGGCGGCCAGCCGCCCGAGCAGCGCCTCGTCGGCCGGCAGGTCGAGGGCCCGCTTGACGTCGCCGAGGGAGAAGGAGAACCCGTGCCGGGTCAGGAAGTCGGCGTTCGGGGTGCCCACGCCGTCCGGCCGGCCGTGCACGGACCAGGCCGCGTCGGCGTTCAGCGTGCTCCGGCCGTGCGAGACCGCGACCGCGGTGAGGTGCTCCAGCAGCGCGGACGCGTAGCCGCGGCCGCGGTGGTCCGGGTGGGTGGCCACCTCGACGCGGGCGAGGTGCCGGTTGTCCATCAGCGGGAGCTCGACGAACCCGGTGCTCACGCAGCGCCCGTCGACGTACAGGCCGAAGGGCTCCATCCGCTCGCCGGTCCGGTCGCCGAGCATCTCCGCGCGCATCTCCTCCAGCATCCAGGGCGACGGGTACTCCTGCCCGAACACGTGGGCGGCGTGGTAGCTCGCGTGCCAGGCGGCCATCGCCGCCGGGTCGGCGGCGTCCAGCGGACGGATCTGCACCGGCTCAGACGGCCTTCTGCATCTCGACGCAGCGCTCGACCTCGCGGTAGCCGAGCGCGTCGTTGACGGCGTTCATCGGCGCGTTCACGTCGGCGTTGCCGGTGAGCAGGATCCGCAGGTCGGGGTACGCCGCGCGGGCCTGCCGGTGGTTCGCGAGCTTGATCGCGAGGCCGAGCTGGTGGCCGCGGTGGTCCCGGGAGACCAGCGTTCCGCTCTGGAAGCCGCGGGTGGTGATCCGCTCGTTGACCATCAGCTCGGTGACGGCGACCATCCGGCCGTCGGGGCTGATCGCGCCCGCCGACAGCTCGCGCCGCCCGGTGCGCAGGTTGCGGGCCTCGCGCTCCTCCACCCGCTTGCGGTCCCAGCGCTCGGGCTCGATCTCCATCTCCCCGATCGGGGCCTCGTCGAAGAACGCCTCGCAGAGCGCGCAGTAGTCGTCGACGTACTCCTCCGGGACGTGGTCGCGCCAGGTGATGACCCGGTAGTCCCCGCGGCTCGCGGCGGCCTTGGCCTCCAGGGCCGCCCAGGTCGGCTCGGTCTCGATCAGGTCGACGACCTTCATGCCGTCCTCGATGCCCGCCACGTAGCCCATCGACCGCGCGAACAGCACCCCGGGCGAGTCGCCGCCGGGAGGCGCGTAGGCCTCGGTCATCAGCAGCCGGCGGCCCGCGGCCCGGGTCACCTCGACGCAGGCCGCGTCCAGCGCCCGGCCGAACCCCTGCCGCTGGCGGGCCGGGTCCACGAAGATCACCGAGGAGGCCGAGTGCAGGTTGTCGAGCAGGTTCAGGTCCGTGCGGCCGGCCCCCACCATGGTGTCCCCGTCGAAGGCACCGAGCAGCACGAAGCGGATGTCCTCACGCCCGACCTGGTAGGTCGTCCACGCGGTCTCCCACTGGGGGTAGAAGTCGTAGGGACGGCACGCCGCCTCGGCGTCCCGCCCGATCTCCCAGTGCCGGTGCACCAGGGACTCGTCGGCCTGGTCGATCTCCCTGATCTCCACGACATGGGAGCCTAGGGACGCGAGTGACGTCGCGCACCCGAATTGCGCAGTCGGTGCGGTCAGGACAGGGACAGCTGGCTGCGGACCACGTCCGCGAGCCGCTCGGCCACGGTCCGCGCGTGGTCGGCGGTGCCGGCCTCGACCATCACCCGGACCAGGGGCTCGGTGCCCGAGGGGCGCAGCAGCACCCGGCCGCCGTCGCCCAGCTCGTACTCCGCCTCGGCGACCGCCGCGGCGAGCACCGCGTCCTCGTCGGCGCGGCCCTTGTCGACGCCGGGGACGTTGACCAGCACCTGCGGGAGCCGGTTCATCACCCCGGCCAGCGAGGCGAGCGACGCGTGCTGGTCGGCCATCCGGGCCAGCACGTGCAGGGCGGTCAGGATGCCGTCCCCGGTGGTCGCGTGCCCGCTCATGATCACGTGGCCGGACTGCTCGCCGCCCAGGGTGTAGCCGAAGGCCTTCATCGCCTCGAGGACGTAGCGGTCACCGACCTTGGTCTGGCGCACCCCGACGCCCTCGGCCCGCATCGCCTGGACGAAGCCCAGGTTGCTCATCACCGTGGCCACCACGGTGTCCGACCTCAGGGTGCCCGCGTCGCGCATCGCCAGGGCGAGCACCGCGAGCAGCTGGTCGCCGTCGACGACGTTGCCCTCGTGGTCCACCGCGAGGCACCGGTCGGCGTCGCCGTCGAGCGCGAAGCCGACGTCGGCGCCGTTCTCGAGGACCGCGCGCTGGAGCACGTCGAGGTGCGTGGAGCCGCAGCCGTCGTTGATGTTGAGGCCGTCCGGCTCGGCGCAGATCGCCACCACCTCGGCCCCGGCGTCGCGCAGCACCCGCGGCCCGGCCTCGGAGGCCGCCCCGTGGGCGCAGTCGAGGACCACCTTGATGCCGGCCAGCGTGGTGCCGACGGTGGAGACGAGGTGGGCGGCGTAGTCGCTGACCGCCGCGTCGTACGTCGAGACCCGGCCGACCGCGGCGCCGGTGGGCCGGTCCCACGGCTCGCGCAGCCGCTTCTCGATCGCCATCTCGATGGTGTCGTCGAGCTTCACCCCGCCGCGGGCGAGGAACTTGATGCCGTTGTCGGGCATCGGGTTGTGGCTGGCCGAGAGCACCACGCCGAGGTCCGCGCGCAGCGACTCGGTGAGGTACGCGACCCCCGGCGTCGGGAGCACGCCGAGCAGCAGCACGTCGACGCCGGCGGAGAGCAGCCCGGCCACGACCGCGGCCTCGAGGAACTGCCCCGAGATCCGGGTGTCCCTGCCGACGACGGCCAGAGGCCGGTGTCCGGAGAAGACACCGGCCTCGCCGAGGACGTGCGCGGCGGCGACGGAGAGGTCGAGCGCGAGCTCTGCGGTGAGCTCGGTGTTCGCCCGGCCTCGTACGCCGTCCGTCCCGAAGAGCCGACCCATCAGGGCCGGATCAGCGCTTGCTGTACTGCGGAGCCTTGCGGGCCTTCTTGAGGCCGGCCTTCTTGCGCTCGATGACGCGGGCGTCACGCGTGAGCAGCCCGGCCTTCTTCAGCGACGGGCGGTTCGCCTCCTCGTCGATGGCGTTCAGCGCACGGGCCACGCCGAGGCGCAGGGCGCCGGCCTGACCGGTGATGCCGCCGCCGTGGATGCGGGCGATCACGTCGAAGCGGCCCACCAGGTCGGTGTTCACGAAGGGCTCGTTCACGACCTGCTGGTGCAGCTTGTTCGGGAAGTAGGAGTCCAGCTGGCGACCGTTGACGGTCCAGACGCCGGTGCCGGGGACGAGACGCACCCGGGCCACGGCCTCCTTGCGACGGCCGGTGGCCGCTGCGGGAGCGATGGTCGCCGGGCGCGCGGGAGCGTCGTCGGACGGCGCGCTCTCGGAGCTGTAGGCGACGCCCTGCTCGTTGGGCTCGTAGGTCTCCTCGACCTCGGTGCCCTCGGTGGTGTCAGTCACGGGTTTCCTCGCTGCTTCGTTTTCTCGTACGGGTGCCGGCCGCGCCGGATGACTCGGAGTTACTGGGAGATCTGCTTGATCTCGAACGGCTGGGCCTTCTGCGCCGCGTGCGGGTGCTCGGGGCCGGCGTACACCTTGAGCTTGCCGAGCATCTGGCGGCTGAGCTTGTTCTTGGGGAGCATGCCCCACACGGCCTTCTCGATCGCGCGGCGCGGGTCCTTCTCGAGGAGCTCGCCGAACGGGGTGGAGGACAGGCCGCCCGGGTAGCCGGAGTGGCGGTAGGCGAGCTTCTTGGTCGCCTTGTCGCCGGAGAGCGAGACCTTGCCGGCGTTCACGACGATGACGAAGTCACCTCCGTCGACGTGCGGCGCGAACGTGGGCTTGTGCTTGCCACGCAGAAGGGTCGCGACCTGGACGGCGAGACGGCCGAGCACCACGTCTGTGGCGTCGATGACGTGCCACTCGCGCTGGAGGTCAGCGGGCTTCGGGCTGTACGTACGCACGTTGCTTACTCTCTCAGGTTGCTGATCAGGAGACCGGGTTGAGCTCAGAGATGGCTCGCCGGGGCGGGCCGGGCGCCGCGAGGCGGGTCCGAGGCGGATGCCCGACCGAGGGCCGGATCGACTCAGGACCGCAGGGAGGCAGCCGCGACCGATAAGAATACCGGCGGCGCGGCGCCTGGGTCAAAACGGCCCCGGTTTCGCCCCACGCAGGTTACGGCATAGGTTGGACGGGTATCCCACAGGACCGAACGACCAACTGAACACGATCCTTCCCGACCCTCGTCCACCTGCACCCCAGGTGACCTCTGGCGGCCGGGGACCACGAGCGAGGAGCCGACGTGACCGAGAGCACGGCCACTGCTTCCACAGACAGCAACGGGACCGGGAGCGAGACGCTCACCATCCGTGACAACCGCACCGGCCAGTCCTACGACGTCCCGATCCTGGACGGCACCATCAAGGCCTCCGACATCGGCCAGATCAAGGCCGACGACGAGACTCCCGGGCTGGCGGTCTACGACCCCGGCTTCGTGAACACGGCCTCGTGCCGCAGCGCGGTCACCTTCATCGACGGCGACAAGGGCATCCTGGAGTACCGCGGGTACCCGATCGAGCAGCTCGCGGAGAAGTCGAACTTCCTCGAGGTCTCCTACCTGCTGATCCACGGCGACCTGCCGACCAAGGAGCAGTACGACGCCTGGGTGCACGAGATCACCTACCACACGTTCGTGCACGAGAACGTCCGCGACTTCATGGAGGGCTTCCGCTACGACGCCCACCCGATGGGGATGCTGCTGGCCTCGGTCGGCGCGCTCTCCACGTTCTACCCGGAGTCCCGCAACATCTCCGACTCCGACAACCGGCACATGCAGATCGTCCGGCTGATCGCGAAGATGCCGACGCTCGGCGCCTGGTCGTTCCGGCACGCGCAGGGCAAGCCCTACGTCTACCCCGACAACGACCTCAGCTACACCGAGAACTTCCTCGGCATGCTGTTCAAGATGAGCGAGCGCAAGTTCGAGGCCGACCCGCGGCTGGTGAAGGCCCTCGACGTGCTGTTCATCCTGCACGCCGACCACGAGCAGAACTGCTCCACCAACGCGGTCCGGTCCGTCGGGTCGAGCCAGGTGGACCCCTACTCCGCGACCGCCGCCGGCATCGCGGCGCTCTACGGCCCGCTGCACGGCGGCGCCAACGAGTCCGTGCTGCGGATGCTGCGCCGGATCGGCTCGGTGGACAAGATCCCCGAGTTCATCGACGGCGTGAAGAACGGCAAGGAGAAGCTGATGGGCTTCGGCCACCGGGTCTACAAGAACTTCGACCCGCGCGCCAAGATCATCAAGAAGGCCTGCGACGACGTCTTCGAGGTCACCGGGGTCAACCCGCTGCTCGAGATCGCCCAGGAGCTGGAGAAGATCGCCCTCGAGGACGAGTACTTCATCAAGCGCAAGCTCTACCCCAACGTGGACTTCTACAGCGGCCTGATCTACGAGGCCCTCCAGTTCCCGCCCGAGATGTTCACCGTGCTCTTCGCGATCGGCCGCACCCCCGGCTGGCTCGCGCAGTGGCACGAGCTCGTGCAGGACAAGGAGCAGAAGATCGCCCGCCCCAAGCAGATCTACACCGGCGAGCGGACCCGGGACTTCGTCCCGGCGTCCGAGCGCTGGGCGTGAACGACGGCCGCCCGTCGGCCTGATCAGCACTCGTCACTCCCCACGAGCAAGCCTCGTGGGGAGTGACCTCTTTTTCGGTGACCTCGCAGTGTGACGACAGGGGAAGACAGCGGTGGAGATGGCGTACGACGACCTGGCCGTCGTGTTCGACCTGGGCAACGTGCTGATCCGGTGGGACCCGCACCCGGCCGTCGCCGCCGGCGTCGGCGCCGAGGAGGCCCGCCGGTTCCTGGCGGCCGAGGACTTCGACTTCCTGGCCTGGAACCACCTGATGGACGCGGGAGCACGGTGGGCCGACGCGTCCGCGCAGGTCCGGGACAGCCACCCGCACTGGTCGCCGCACGTCGCGGCCTACGGCGACCACTTCGCACTCAGCATCGCCGACCCGATCGAGGCCAACGTCGCGGTGCTGCGCGACCTGCACGCGGCCGGCGTCCCCGTCTTCGCGCTGACCAACTGGTCCGACGAGCTGTTCCCGCAGGCGCTCGCCCGGCACGACTTCCTCGGCCTTTTCGCCGACATCGTGGTGTCCGGGGCGGAGGGTCTCGCCAAGCCGGACCCGGCCATCTTCGAGCGGCTGCGCGAGCGGATCGGCCGACCGCTGGGGACCTGCGTGTTCGTCGACGACTCGGCGGCCAACGTGGCCGCCGCCGCCGCGGCCGGGATGGACGCGATCCGGTTCACCGGGGAGGTCGAGCTCCGGCCTCAGCTGCGGCGCCGCGGGCTGCCCGTCTGAGGGGCGCTCCGGCCCGGGCGGCGACGCAGCCGCTCCCGCTCCGCGCCCGCCGCGGCCCGCTCGACCTCGAGCAGCGAGAGGCCCTCCCGCTCGGCCTCGAAGGCCTCCCTGCCCCCGCGGATCCCGAACAGCCGCTTGGTCCAGAGCAGGTAGACCACCGCGAAGACGTTGAGCACGAACGCGACGGCCCGCAGCCAGGTGACCTGCTCGGCGAGCTCGTAGACCTCGAGCGGGATGAACACCGACGTGCCGACGACCGCGACGTACTCGCCCCAGCGCTTCATCATCCAGAGCCCGACCGCCTCGACGAGCTCCAGGACCCCGTACGCCAGGACGCCGGCGGCCACCATCAGCAGGGTGGAGTGCTGGGCGTTCAGCGCCTTCTCGATCAGCCGCACCGGACCGGCGGACTCCAGGTCGATCCCGAGCCGGTCGGTGACCGGGCGGAGCAGCGGGAGGTACTCGTCGAAGACCTGGCGCAGGGAGTTCCGGGAGCCGTTGAAGGCGTAGACGCCGTAGGCGAGCAGCACCAGCAGGACGCCGCGGATCCCCCCGCTCGACGGCCAGCACCCGCAGGATCGCCGCGTCGCGCAGCGCCTTCCCGCGCAGCACCACCGGCGCCTGGTCGGCCGGGCCGTGGCCGCGGGCCTCCCCCACCACGAAGGCGCCGCAGCGCAGGCAGCGCCACGCGGGACCGGTCGCGGTGGCGACGCTGAGCCGGTCGGCGAGGCCCGCCTCGGTCGGTCGGTAGGTCGCGTGGCCGTGCCAGCCGCAGGATCGCAGCTCCCAGTCGAAGTTCCTCAGCGGTCGCTGCACGCTCGCAGCCTACGACCGGGGTCCCGCCCGGGACGGCGGACGCAGGTATCAGGACGCCCGCCCGGGGGCTCCTCCCGGGCATGACACCTCACCCGCTCGCCACCTGGGTCCAGCTCTCCGTCTCCCCCGCAGCGGCACGCCACCCGACGGCGCCGCCGCCTGCGGGCCGCGCGCCTGGTGCTCGGCGCCGCCGTCCGGCGCGAGGCCGACGGCGCCGTCGAGACCACCACCCCACCGCGGATCCCCGCGCAGCGCAGCCGTCCCGTCGGGCTCTGAGACCGGCACCGCGGCGCGCCGACCTCAGGCGACCGTGCGGCGGTAGCCCGCCGTCGCGACGGCGTAGGCGACGACCAGGAGGCCCAGGCACCAGGCCAGCGCGACCCAGATGTCGGCGCTGACCGGCTGCTGCGCCAAGAGGTCGCGGATCGTGTCGACCAGGGACGTCACCGGCTGGTGCTCGGCGAACGCACGCACCGGGCCGGGCATGGTGTCGGTGGGCACGAAGGCCGAGCTGATGAACGGCAGGAAGACGATCGGGTAGGAGAAGGCGCCCGCGCCGTCCACGGTCGTGGCGGACAGCCCGGCGATCACCGCGACCCAGGTCACCGCCAGCGTGAACAGCACGAGGATCCCCGTGACGGCGAGCCAGGCCAGCACCCCCGCCGGGGAGCGGAACCCGATCAGGAGAGCGACGAGCACCACGACCGCGAGCGAGACCAGGTTCGAGACCACCGAGGTCAGCACGTGCGCCCACAGCACGCTCGAGCGGGCGATCGGCAGCGACTGGAACCGCTCGACGATGCCGCTCTGCAGGTCGGTGAAGAGCCGGAAGGCGGTGTAGGAGATGCCCGTCGCGATCGTGATGAGCAGGATCCCGGGCAGCAGGTAGTCGACGTACCGGCCCGACCGGGTGTGGATCGCGCCGCCGAACACGTAGACGAACAGCAGCATCAACGCGATCGGCATGATCGCGACGGTGAGGACGGTGTCCAGGCTGCGCGTGACGTGCCGCACGGACCGGCCGAGCAGGACGACGGTGTCGCCGAGGGCGTGGGTGGTCATCGTGGCTCCTCGACTCTCGTGCGGCCGGCCGCGGCGACCGCGGTGCCGGTGCCGACGACCGCGAGGAAGACGTCCTCGAGGGTCGGCTGCTTCTCGACGTGCTCGACCTCGGCGGGCGGCAGCAGCCGCCTCAGGTCGGCGAGGGTGCCGTTCGCGATGATCCGTCCCTCGTGGAGGATCGCGATCCGGTCGGCGAGCTGCTCGGCCTCGTCGAGGTACTGCGTGGTGAGCAGCACCGTCGTGCCCTGCCGGGCCAGCTCCCGGACGCTGTTCCACACCTCGAGGCGGGACTGCGGGTCGAGGCCGGTGGTCGGTTCGTCCAGGAAGATCACCGGCGGGTCGCCGACCAGGCTCATCGCGATGTCCAGGCGGCGCCGCATCCCTCCGGAGTACGTCGCCACCCGTCGCCGAGCCGCGTCGGTGAGGCCGAAGCGGGCCAGCAGCGCGTCCGCGACCCGGCCGACGTCGTCCAGGTGCCGCAGCCGGGCCACCAGCACCAGGTTCTCGCGCCCGGTGAGGACGTCGTCCACCGCCGCGAACTGCCCGGTGAGGCTGATGGACTCCCGCACGTCCGCGGCTCGCGCGACGACGTCGAAGCCCTCCACGGTCGCCGACCCCGCGTCGGGTCGGAGCAGCGTGGACAGGATCCTCACCACCGTGGTCTTGCCGGCGCCGTTGGAGCCGAGCAGGGCGAAGATGCTTCCCCGCGCCACCGCGAAGTCCGTGCCGCGCAGCACGTGCAGGTCGCCGAAGGACTTCTCGAGGCCGCGCACGCGGATCGCCTCCCCCGGCCGGGTCGTCATCGGGACGCCTCCGCGTCGCCGGTGTCCTCCCGGACGGCGCGCTCGACGGCACTGGTCAGCCGCTCCCGTTCCTTGCCGGTCCAGCCCTCCGGGTAGTTCCGGAGGAACGCCGCGGCGAACTCCACCGGGTCCTCCCCGACGATCGCGCGGACCGGGGTGCCGCTCGCCGCGCTCTGCTCGAAGAGGTCGGCCAGGTCCTCGAGCATCGAGGACAGGCTGTCACCGTCGCTCGGCCCGAACACCATGAGGTACCGCTCCAGCCCGTCGACCGCCGTGCGGTAGCTCGCGGGCAGCCGCCTCGTGCGGGCCTTGTACTGCCGGTACCGCCGTTTCTCGGCGATCATCCTGGTGGGGAACATGGTCACCTGCCTCCTTCGCGGAGCTGTTCGAGCCGTTCTGCGAGGAAGCTCCAGGTCCTCCAGAACTCTTCGAGGTAGTCCTGTCCCTGCGCGTTGAGCGAGTAGACCTTGCGCGGCGGCCCCTTCTCCGAGGGGACCTTCTCCACGTCCACGAGTCCGCGCTGCTCGATCCTGATGAGCAGCGCGTAGACGGTGCCCTCGGCGATGTCGGAGAAGCCCTTCTCCCGCAGCCAGGCGGTGATCTCGTAGCCGTAGGCGGGCCGACCGGCGAGGACCGCGAGGACGATGCCCTCCAGCGTCCCCTTGAGCATCTCCGTGACCAGCTTGCCCATGGAGCACCTCCTGCGTCCCACTACTCAGTGTCAGTGACTACCGGTACATAGTAACGCTGAATAGCGAGTGCGCAAGGGGTGCGTGACGCAGGCGGCCGGGGCCTCCCGCGGGGGCTGCGGCGGCCTCAGCGGACCCGCTCGACCCGTCCCTCGTCCCAGACCGGTCCGTCGGACTCGTAGACCGAGCCGTCGGCGCCGTACACGAGGTAGCGGTCGAAGCCGCGCGCGAACCAGCGGTCGTGCGTCACCGCCAGGACCGTGCCGTCGAAGGCCTCCAGGCCCTCCTCGAGCGCCTCGGCGGACTCCACGTCCAGGTTGTCGGTGGGCTCGTCGAGCAGCAGCAGCGTGGCGCCGGACAGCTCGAGCAGCAGGATCTGGAAGCGCGCCTGCTGGCCGCCCGAGAGCGACTCGAACTTCTGCTCAGAGGCGTGCGCGAGCTCGTAGCGGTCCAGCGCCCGGGCGGCCGGCTCCCGCGGCATGCCGTCGCGGTGCGCGTCGCCGCGGTGCAGGATCTCCAGCAGCGTCCGGCCGACCAGCTCCGGGTGCTCGTGGGTCTGCACGAACCAGCCCGGCCGGACCCGGGCGCCCAGGCGGGCCTTGCCGGTGTGCTCGACCGGGACGACCGGGACCTCGCTCACCGGCCGGTGCTCGACGTCCGGGTCGGTGCCGCCGGCCGCCAGCAGCCGCAGGAAGTGCGACTTGCCCGACCCGTTGGAGCCCAGCACGGCCACCCGCTCGCCGTACCAGACCTCGAGGTCGAACGGCTTCATCAGCCCGGTCAGCTCGAGGCCCTCGCAGACCACCGCGCGCTTGCCGGTGCGGCCGCCCTTGAGGCGCATCTTGACCGACTGCTCGCGCGGGATCGCCTGCGGCGGGCCGGCCTCCTCGAACTTGCGCAGCCGGGTCTGGGCGGCCTTGTACTGCGAGGCGAGCCCGTCGTTGTACTCCGCCTTGATCTTGTAGCGCAGCACGAGGGCCTTGAGCTTGGCGTGCTCCTCGTCCCAGCGGCGGCGCATCTCCTCCAGGCGGGCGAACCGGTCGCGGCGCGCCTCGTGGTAGCTGGAGAACCCGCCCGGGTGCGTCCACACGGTGTTGCCGGCGGCGCCGAGCTCGACGGTCACCACCCGGGTGGCGGTGTTGTCCATCAGCTCGCGGTCGTGGCTGACGTAGAGGATCGTCTTCTGGGACTCGTTGATCCGCGCCTCGAGCCAGGTCTTGCCGGGCACGTCGAGGAAGTTGTCCGGCTCGTCGAGGAGCAGCACCTCGTCGGGGCCGCGGAGCAGGAACTCCAGGACCAGGCGCTTCTGCTCGCCGCCGGACAGCGTCGCGAGGTCGCGGTACTTCGCCCGCTCGTAGGGCACGCCGAGACCGGCCGTGGTGCAGACGTCCCAGACCACCTCGATGTCGTAGCCACCCGCGTCCGCCCACTCCGAGAGCGCCTCGGCGTAGCGCATCTGGGTCTTCTCGTCGTCGGTGTCCATCAGCGCCAGCTCGCAGGCCTCGACGTGGGCGGCGGCCTCCCGGACCCGCTGCGGGGAGACCGACAGCAGCAGGTCGTGGACGGTGCTGCCCTCGTTGCCGTGGGTGACCATCTGCCGCATCACGCCGAGGCCGCCGGTGCGGGTCACCGCACCCGCGTGCGGCACCAGGTCGCCGGTGATGATCCGCAGCAGCGTCGTCTTCCCAGCCCCGTTGGCGCCGACCAGCGCGACCTTGGCGCCCTCCCCGACCCGGAACGAGACGTCGTCGAGCAGCACCCGCCCGTCCGGCAGCTCGAAGCGCACTCCGGCGATGTCCACGTGTCCCACGCGGGCCAGTCTCCCCCGCGTCGTGCCCCGGGCGCGAACCGATTAGCCGCGCGCGGGACCCGGGCGCGGTCCTCCCCGTAGAGTCCGGGCATGGACAGCCGCGAGGACCGCACCAGGACGACGTACCTCCTGGTCGACGGCGAGAACATCGACGCGACGCTCGGCACGTCCATCCTGGGCCGCCGGCCGCGCCCGGAGGAGCGGCCCCGCTGGGACCGGCTGCTGCAGTTCGCCCGCGACCGCTGGGGCCAGGAGCCGGTCGGGCTGTTCTTCCTCGCCGCCAACAACGAGCTGCCGATGTCGTTCGTGCAGGCGCTGCTGTCGATGGGCTACCGGCCGGTCCCGCTGGCCGGCGCGCCCAGCGAGAAGGTCGTGGACATCGCGATCCAGCGCACGCTGGCCGCCCTGGCCGACCGGGACGACGACGTGCTGCTGGTCAGCGGCGACGGCGACTTCCTGGAGGGCGTCGAGGGCCTGCTGGACGGCAGCCGCCGGGTGGGCGTCGTCGGGTTCACCGAGTTCCGCAACCACGAGTTCAACGGGCTGGTCCCGCGCGGCCTGGAGTGCATCGACCTGGAGTACGACGTCGAGGCGTTCACCGCCCGGCTGCCGCGCGTCCGGATCATCCCGATCGACGAGTTCGACCCGCTCGAGTTCCTCTAGCCCGTCCCCGGGGGGCGTGCCTCAGGCGGAGTCCGACAGCCCGGTGCCGGAGCGGCCGGCCTCCAGCCGGGCGACCGGCACCCGGAACGGCGAGCAGGACACGTAGTCCAGCCCGACCTCGTCGAAGAAGTGGATCGAGGCCGGGTCGCCGCCGTGCTCGCCGCAGACCCCCAGGTGCAGGTCGGGGCGGGCCGCCCGGCCGCGCTCGACGGCCTGCCGCACCAGCTCACCGACGCCCTCGACGTCGAGCGACTCGAACGGCGAGACCCCGAAGACGCCCTTCTCGAGGTAGGTGCCGAAGAACGACGCCTCCACGTCGTCGCGCGAGAAGCCCCAGGTCATCTGGGTGAGGTCGTTGGTGCCGAACGAGAAGAACTCCGCGGCGCCGGCGATCTCGCCGGCGGCCATCACCGCCCGCGGCAGCTCGATCATCGTGCCCACCGAGAACGACGGGCGCACGCCGGTCGACTCCTCGATCTCGCCCGCCACCTGCTCGATGTCCGCACGCACCAGCTCGAGCTCCTGGACGGACGCCACCAGCGGGATCATGATCTCCGGGTGCGGGTCGCCGCCGGCCTTGATCCGCAGCGCCGCGGCCTCGAGGATCGCCCGCGACTGCATGGCGAACAGTCCCGGGATCACGATGCCGAGCCGGACCCCGCGCAGCCCGAGCATCGGGTTCTCCTCGTGCAGCCGCTTCACCGCCTCGAGCAGGGTGTGCTCCTTGGTGTCCCGGTGGCCGCGCTCGTCGTGCAGCGCCACCTGGACCGACAGGTCGGTGTAGTCGGGGAGGAACTCGTGCAGCGGCGGGTCGATCAGCCGGACCGTCACGGGCAGGCCGTCCATGGCCTCCAGGATCCCGAGGAAGTCGTCGCGCTGCATCGGCAGCAGCTCGGCGAGCGCCTTCTCCTGCTCGTCGGTGCTCTCGGCCAGGATCAGGTTCTCCACCAGCGCCTTCCGGTCGCCGAGGAACATGTGCTCGGTGCGGCACAGCCCGATCCCCTGGGCGCCGAACCTCCGGGCCCGCAGCGCGTCGTCGGGGGTGTCGGCGTTCGCCCGCACCGCCAGCCGGCGGGTCCGGTCGGCGTGCTCCATGATCCGCGCGACCGCGGCGACCAGCTCGTCACCGGCCGCGTCCTGGTCGCCCTCGAAGTGCCGGACCACGAGCGAGTCGACGACCGGCACCTCGCCGGAGAACACCTCGCCGGTCGTGCCGTCGATGGAGATCGGGTCGCCCTCGGTGATCTCGACGCCGTCACGGGTGCGCATCGACCGGCCCCGGACGTCGATGGTCAGCGAGTCCGCGCCGCACACGCAGGTCCGTCCCATGCCCCGCGCGACGACCGCCGCGTGCGAGGTCTTGCCGCCCCGGCTGGTCAGGATGCCGCGGGCCGCGACCATGCCCCGCAGGTCGTCGGGGTTGGTCTCGCGGCGCACCAGGATGACCTGCTCGCCCCGGCCGGCCCACTCCACGGCGGTGTCGGAGTCGAACACCGCCCGGCCGACCGCCGCACCGGGCGAGGCGTTCATGCCCTGCGCGATCAGGGTGCGCTCGGCGTCCCCGTCGAAGCGCGGGAACATCAGCTGCGCGAGCTGGGCGCCGGTGACCCGCCGCACCGCCTCGTCCATGTCGATGAGGCCCTGGTCGACGAGCTGGCAGGCGATCCGGAAGGCCGCCTCCGCGGTGCGCTTGCCGACCCGGGTCTGCAGCATCCACAGCTTGCCGCGCTCGATGGTGAACTCGATGTCGCACAGGTCCTGGTAGTGCTGCTCCAGCGTCTCCATGATGCCGAGCAGCTCGTCGTACGACGCCTGGTCGATGCCCGCGAGGTCGGCGAGCGGGACGGTGTTGCGGATGCCGGCCACCACGTCCTCGCCCTGCGCGTTCTGCAGGTAGTCGCCGTAGACGCCCTGCGCGCCCGAGGCCGGGTCCCGGGTGAACGCCACGCCGGTGCCGGAGTCCATGCCGCCGTTGCCGAACACCATCGAGCAGATGTTGACCGCCGTGCCCAGGTCGCCGGGGATCCGCTCCTGGCGGCGGTAGAGCACCGCCCGCTCGGTGTTCCAGGAGTCGAAGACCGCCCGCACCGCCAGGTCCATCTGCTCGCGCGGGTCCTGCGGGAACGGGCTGCCGGTGTGCTCCTCGATCAGCCGCTTGTACGTCGCGACCAGGGCCCGTAGGTCGTCCACGTCGAGGTCCAGGTCGCTGGTCGTCCCGCGCTCCTCCTTGAGCCGGTCGAGCTGCTCGGCGAAGACGCTCGGCTCGATGCCGAGCACGGTGCTGCCGAACATCTGCAGCAGCCGCCGGTAGGAGTCGAACGCGAACCGCTCGTCGCCGCCGGTCATCGCCGCGAGACCGGCGACCGACTCGTCGTTCAGGCCGACGTTGAGGACCGTCTCCATCATCCCGGGCATCGAGAACTTCGCGCCGGAGCGCACCGAGACCAGGAGCGGGCCGTCCGGCTGGCCGAGCCGTCGGCCCATCGCCTTCTCCAGTGCCGCGAGGTGCTCGCCGACCTCGGCGGCCAGCTCCTCGGGCTCGTCGCCGCGCTCGAGGTAGGCCCGGCACGCGTCGGTGCTGATCGTGAAGCCCGGCGGGACCGGCAGACCCAGGTTCGTCATCTCGGCGAGGTTCGCCCCCTTGCCGCCGAGCAGGTCCTTCTGGTCCTTGCCACCCTCGGAGAAGTCGTACACGTACTTCGTCATGGACCCCTCTCTACCTCACCCACGGCCTCCCGAACAGGGGCGAGCGGCCCGGGCTCCCGGGCCGGGGCTCAGTCCTGGGTCACGCCCGCCCAGAGGTTCACCCCGGCCTCGACCGCGTCCTGGTCGATCGCGGCCAGCTCGGCGTCGGTGAGCGGCGGACCGTCGAGCGCGTCGAGGTTGGTGTCGAGCTGCTCGACCGAGGAGGCCCCGATGACCGCGGAGGTGACCCGGCGGTCCCGCAGCGCCCACTGCAGCGCCAGCTGGGCGAGCTTCTGGCCGCGCCCCACGGCGATCTCGTTGAGCCGTCGGACGTGCTTGAGGGTGGCCTCGTCGAGGTGCCGGTCACCGATCGTGCTGCCCTCGCGGGCGGCACGGGAGTCCGACGGGACCCCGTCGAGGTAGCGGTCGGTCAGCAGCCCCTGGGCCAGCGCGGTGAACACGATGCAACCCATGCCCTGCTCCTCGAGCTCGTCGAGCAGGCCCTTCTCGATCCAGCGGTTGAGCATGGAGTACGACGGCTGGTGGATCAGCAGCGGCGTGCCCAGCTCGCGGGCGATCGACGCGGCCTCCTTCGTCCTGGCTGCGGAGTAGGAGGAGATGCCGGCGTACAGCGCGCGGCCGGAGCGGACCGCCGTGTCCAGCGCCTGCATGGTCTCCTCGACGGGCGTCTCGGCGTCGAAGCGGTGGCTGTAGAAGATGTCGACGTACTCCACCCCGATCCGCTTCAGCGACTGGTCGAGGGAGGACAGGACGTACTTCCGGGAGCCGCCGCCCTGGCCGTAGGGCCCCGGCCACATGTCGTATCCGGCCTTCGTGGAGATCACCAGCTCGTCGCGCAGCCCGGCGAAGTCGGTGGCCAGGAACCGGCCGAAGTTCTCCTCCGCGCGGCCGTAGGGCGGGCCGTAGTTGTTGGCCAGGTCGAAGTGCGTGACGCCCCGGTCGAACGCACGGCGCAGGATCGCCCGCTGGGTCTCCTCGGGCCGGTCGGTGCCGAAGTTCTGCCAGAGGCCGAGGGACAGCGCGGGCAGCTTGAGGCCGCTCCGTCCGGTGTAGCGGTAGTCCATCGTGTCGTAGCGGTCGTCGGCCGGCTGGTAGTCGCTCATCCGCCCATCGAACCACCCGGCCGCCGGCCGCGGGGTCAGCCGGTCTGCTCGCCCGCCTGCCGGACCGCGGCGACGACCGCATCGCGCAGCCCCGCCCGCTCGATGCCGAAGGCGCCGAGCGTGTCCAGGACGACCCGGTCCCCGCCGCGGACCAGGCCGAGCAGCAGGTGCTCGGTGCCGATGTAGTTGTGCCGCAGGGCGATCGCCTCGCGCAGCGCGAGCTCCAGCGCCTTCTTGGACCCGCGCCCGAACCGCGGCGGCCGGCTGGCCGGCAGCGCGCCGCCGAGGTTGCGGTCGATCCGCCGCACGACCTCGTCCAGGTCGATGCCGATCGCCTGCAGCGCGGCGGCGTCGTCGGCGTCCAGCCCGTCGACGTACTGCATCCGCAGCCGGTCGAGCTCGGCGCGCAGGTCGGCCGGCGCGGCGCCCAGCCCGGCCAGGACCCGCGTCGCGAGGCACTGCTCGTCGGCCAGCAGCGCGGCGAGCAGGTGCTCGGGGCGCGTCTCGGCGGCGGTGGCGTCCCGCGCGACGAGCGCCGCCTGCTCCACCACCTGGCGCGCGGGCCGGGTGAACCTCTCGAACATGTCCGTCCCCTTCTCTCAGCGCCGGCCGTGCTTCTTGTGCACGGCCTGGCGGCTCACACCGAGCACGTCGGCGATCTCCTGCCACGACCAGCCCAGCGAGCGGGCCCGGCGCACCTGGGTCTCCTCCAGGTGCTCGAGCAGCCGTCCCAGCGCCCGCACCGCCCGCAGGCCGGTGCGGGGGTCGGCGTCCGCGGCGGCGGTGGCGAGGTCGTCGGTGCCGGTCATGGCTGTCAACCTACGTTGACGTCACGGGTCCTGTCAACGTTGGTTGACGACTGGCAGGCTGGCGCCATGCGATGGATGGTGTACGGCGCCGGGGCGGTCGGCGGGGTGCTCGGCGGACTGCTGCACGAGGCCGGCCGCGACGTGGTGCTGGTGGCGCGCGGCCCGCACCTCGACGCACTGCGCCGCGACGGGCTGACCCTGGCGTCCCCCGAGGGCACCCGCTCGATCGACGTACCCGCCGCCGGGGACGCGCGCGAGGCCCTCGGCGCGGACGGACCGGTCACCGTGCTGCTGGCGGTCAAGAGCCACCAGACGCAGGCCGCCGTCGAGGACCTGACCTCGGTGCTGCCCGCCTCCACCCCGGTGGTGTCGCTGCAGAACGGCGTGGCCAACGAGCCGTGGCTGCTGCGGTTCTTCGCCGACGTCCAGGGCGTCTGCGTGATGATGCCGACCGGCCACCTCGAGCCCGGGGTCGTCGAGCAGCACTCGGCGCCGGTCCCGGGCATCCTCGACGTCGGTCGCTACCCGGGCGGCACGGACGCCACCAGCCGGGCCGTGGCTGCAGCCTTCCGGGACGCCGGGTTCGTCTCGGAGCCCCGACCGGACGTGATGGCCTGGAAGCACCGCAAGCTGATGATGAACCTCGGCAACGCGGTCCAGGCCTGCTGCGCCCCCGGCCCGGCCGCCGACGACCTGGCCGGGCGGGCGGTGGCCGAGGGCGAGGCCGCCCTGGCTGCGGCCGGGATCCCCGTGGTCGGCGTCGCGCAGGACCGCGAGCGCCGCGGCGACCTCCTCCGGGTCGCCCCGGTCGCCGGTCGCGAGCGCGCCGGCGGGTCGTCCTGGCAGAGCCTGCGGCGCGGCACGGGGAGCATCGAGACCGACTACCTCAACGGCGAGGTGGTCCGGCTCGGTCGGCTGCACGGCGTGCCCACCCCGGCCAACGCGCTGCTCCAGGCCACCGCCCGGCGGCTGGCCGCCACGGGCGGCGTGCCCGGCTCGGTCCCGGCCGCGGACCTGCTCGCCCGGCTCGGCTAGGCCCGGCGCACCTCCAGGACCCGGAAGCCCTTGGCGCTCGAGAGCCGCGCGGTGGGCCAGCCCTGCTCCCCGAGCCAGCGCTGCAGCGAGTCGGCGCCGAGGTTCTTGCCGACCACCAGGACCGCGCGGCCGCCGGGCGCGAGCCGCGGCAGCCAGGTCAGCAGCAGCGCGTGCAGCGCCTCCTTGCCGATCCGGATCGGCGGGTTGGACCAGATCTCGTCGTAGGTCTCGTCGGCGGGCACGTCGGCGGGCGTCGCCGCGGTGAGCCGGTCGGCCACCCCCAGCGCCGCGGCGTTCTCGGCCGCCAGCAGCACCGCCCGCTCGTTGACGTCCACCGCGCGCACGACGGCGCCGGGGACCGCGACCGCGAGGGCCAGCCCGATCATCCCGTAGCCGCACCCGAGGTCGAGGTAGGTCCGGGCCGTCGGCGGCTCGGTCTCCCGGAACAGCACCGCCGTCCCGACGTCGAGGCGGCCGACGGCGAAGACGCCCGACCCCGAGGTCAGCGCGAGCTCGTGCCCCCACACCTCGGCCTGCAGCGGCACCCGCTTGAACGCGACCGTGGGGTCGGCGGAGAAGTAGTGGTCATCCACGGGGCTCCTCCACGCCGCCGGCCAGCACCCGGCGTCGGCGCGACTCCCGGGCGCGGGCAGCCAGCCCGTCGGCGTCCGGGTAGGCGACCTCCTCCAGCGTCAGCCCGTGCGGCTGCGCCACGGTGACACCCGGGTCCCGCACCCGGGCGGCCAGCACGTCCGCGGCCCACGACGCCGGCCGGCGCCCCTCGCCCACCGGGAGCATCACCCCGACCAGCGAGCGGACCATGGTGTGGCAGAACGCGTCGGCGCGCACCCGGGCGACGGCGAGACCCGCCGGGTCCCGCTCCCAGGACAGGTCGAGGAGCGTGCGGATGGTGGTGGCGCCCTCGCGGCGCCGGCAGAACGCCGCGAAGTCGTGCTCGCCGACCAGCGCCTCGGCGGCGCGGTTCATCGCCTCCAGGTCCAGCGGGCGCGACCAGGCCAGCACGTTGCGACGCACCAGCGGGTCGACCAGGCTGGGGCGGTCGGCGATCCGGTAGGCGTAGCGCCGCCAGACCGCGGAGAACCGCGCGTCGAAGCCGTCCGGCGCCTCGACCACCGACCGCACGCGTACGTCGGGGGGCAGCACGCCGTTGAGCCGGCGCAGCAGCGCCCGTGACGGGGTCTCCGCGCTGCGACCCGCGGCTCGCAGCACCGCGTCGGCGTCGACGTCGACGTGCACCACCTGCCCCCGGGCGTGCACCCCGGTGTCGGTGCGCCCGGCGCAGGTGACCGCGACACCGTCCAGGCGCAGCACCCGGGCCAGGGCCTCCTCGAGGAGCCCCTGCACGGTGCGCAGGCCCGGCTGGACGGCCCAGCCGTGGAAGTCGGTGCCGTCGTAGGCAAGGTCGAGTCGGAGCCGCACGGCGACATCCTCCCAACCGGGCGCCGTGGGTGCACATCCGCCCTAGGGTCGGCGCATGACGTTCCGCATCGACGCGACCTCGAGCACGCCGCCGTACGAGCAGCTGCGCACGCAGATCGCCGCCGGCGCGGCCGGCGGCGGGCTGCCGGCGGGCACGAAGCTGCCCACGGTCCGCGCGCTCGCCGAGCAGCTCGGGGTGGCCGCGAACACCGTGGCCCGCGCCTACCGCGAGCTGGAGGCCGACGGGGTGGTGGTCACCGAGGGGCGGCGCGGCACGTTCGTGCGCTCGGACGCGCTCTCCGCCCGGCTCGACGACGGTCTCGCGGACGCCTTCGTGGCCGGCGCCCGGCGGGCCGGCCTCACGCTGCCCGAGGCGGTCCGGCTCGTCGAGCAGGCCTGGGCCCGCTGAGCAGCAGAACGGCCCGCCGCCCCCGGAGGGGCGACGGGCCGTTGCAGGCGTGACGCGTCAGGAACCGGCCTTGGTGAAGCCGGCCGCCTCGGCCGCCTCGGCGGTGGCGAACCACACCTCGGCGACGGTCTGCTCGAACCACTGGCCGTCGGGCTCGTGGTACTTCTTGGAGTCCTCGTTGCCCTTGATCGGGAAGCCCTCCGGAGCCTGCGACTCGTCCTCGAGCGGGACGTGCGAGCCCTCGTAGGGACCCGCCACACCGCCCTCGGTCTCCTCGAAGGCCTCGATGTCGGCGCCCTCGACCTCGACCACGGTCTCCTCGGCCTCGGCCGCAGCCGGGGTCTCGGCGGCCGGGGCGGCGGTCGTGGTGCGGGACTGCGTGGCACGGGTGGTCGGGGAGTACTCCTCGGTCACCAGCTCGATGACCGCCATCGGGGCGTTGTCGCCCTTGCGCGGACCGATCTTGGTGATGCGGGTGTAGCCACCGGGGCGGTCCGCGTAACGGGGGCCGATCTCCTCGAACAGGGCGTGCACGATGCCCTTGTCGCGGATGACCGCGGCCACCTGGCGACGGTTGTGCAGGTCGCCCTTCTTGGCCTTGGTGATCAGCTTCTCCGCGTGCGGACGCAGGACCCGGGCCTTGGCCTCGGTCGTGGTGATCCGACCGTGCTCGAAGAGGCTGGTCGCGAGGTTCGCGATGATCAGCTTCTGGTGGGCCGAGCTGCCGCCGAGGCGGGCGCCCTTCTTGGGGGTAGGCATTCTTCTTCTCGATTCTCCCGGGCCGTGTCAGGTACCCGGATAGATGTGACTACGTCGTGGTGGAGCTGGTCGAGGCTCGTGGGTGGTCGAGCCGGTCGAGACTCAGTACTGCTCGTCCTCGACGAACGAGTCGTCGTCGTCGTCGTACGCCGCGAGGGCAGCCTGCGGGTCGAAGCCCGGCGCGCTGTCCTTGAGCGAGAGACCCATCTCGTGCAGCTTCGCCTTGACCTCGTCGATGGACTTGGCGCCGAAGTTGCGGATGTCGAGCAGGTCCTGCTCCGAGCGCGAGATGAGCTCACCCACGGTGTGGATGCCCTCGCGCTTGAGGCAGTTGTAGGAACGGACCGTGAGCTGCAGGTCCTCGACCGGCAGGGCGAGGTCCGCGGCGAGCTGCTCGTCGACGGGCGACGGGCCGATGTCGATGCCCTCGGCCTCGACGTTGAGCTCGCGGGCCAGGCCGAACAGCTCGACGAGCGTCTTGCCGGCCGAGGCGATCGCGTCGCGGGGACGGATCGACGGCTTGGTCTCGACGTCCAGCACCAGCTTGTCGAAGTCGGTGCGCTGCTCGACACGGGTGGCCTCGACCTTGTAGGTCACCTTCAGCACGGGGCTGTAGATCGAGTCGACCGGCATGCGGCCGATCTCGTTGTCGCCGCCCTTGTTCTGGACCGACGAGACGTAGCCGCGGCCGCGCTCGACGACCAGCTCCATCTCGAGCTTGCCCTTGTCGTTCAGGGTGGCGATCTTGACCTCGGGGTTGTGCACCTCGACACCGGCCGGGGGCGCGATGTCGGCGGCGGTCACGTCACCGGGGCCCTGCTTGCGCAGGTACATGGTCACGGGCTCGTCGTGCTCGGAGGAGACGACGAGGTCCTTGAGGTTCAAGATGACCTCGGTCAGGTCCTCCTTGACGCCCTCGATGGTGGAGAACTCGTGGAGCACCCCGTCGACCTTGATGCTGGTGACCGAGGCACCGGGGATCGAGGAGAGCAGGGTACGGCGGAGGGAGTTGCCGAGCGTGTAGCCGAAACCGGGCTCGAGGGGCTCGATCACGAACCGCGAGCGGAACTCGTCGACGGACTCTTCCGACAGGGTCGGACGCTGAGCGATAAGCACTTCTGGTTTCCTTTCCGAGCCCACCCGCTATTTGACGGACTCGAACACCGATTGTGGAAAGGGAGGGTGGTGGTGGGGGCCGCGGCGGGCCGGAGCCCCCACCGGGTGGTGCTACTTCTTCGAGTAGTACTCGACGATGAGCTGCTCCTGGACCGGGATGTCGATCTGCTGACGGACCGGGAGCGAGTGGATCAGCACGCGCATCCGGCCGGGCAGGGCCTCCATCCACGCCGGGACGATCCGCTCGCCGTGGGTCTCGCGAGCCACGATGAACGGGGTCGTCTCGAGGGACTTCTCCTTGACGTCGATGACGTCGTGCGCGGCGATCTGGTACGACGGGATGTCGACCTTCTTGCCGTTCACCTTGAAGTGGCCGTGGTTGACGAGCTGACGCGCGTGGCGACGCGTGCGGGCGAACCCGGCGCGGTAGACCACGTTGTCGAGACGGCACTCCAGCAGCTGCAGAAGGTTGTCACCGGTCTTGCCGGCGCGCCGGCTGGCCTCGGTGTAGTAGTTGTGGAACTGCTTCTCGAGGACGCCGTAGGTGAAGCGGGCCTTCTGCTTCTCCTGCAGCTGCGAGCGGTACTCGCTCTCCTTGATGCGCGCGCGACCGTGCTGGCCGGGCGGGTAGGGACGACGCTCGAACGCGGCGTCGCCGCCGACCAGGTCGACGCCGAGGCGGCGCGACTTCTTGGTCATGGGGCCGGTGTAACGGGCCATTTCTTAAGCCTCCTGGATCTTGCTGGTCGGGGTCAGACGCGGCGGCGCTTGGGCGGCCGGCATCCGTTGTGGGGCGTGGGCGTGACGTCCTGGATGGTGCCGACCTCGAGGCCGATCGCACCCAGCGAACGGATCGCCGTCTCGCGGCCCGAACCCGGGCCCTTCACGAAGACGTCGATCTTCTTCATGCCGTGCTCCATCGCCCGACGACCAGCAGCCTCGGCTGCCATCTGCGCGGCGAACGGGGTGGACTTGCGCGAACCCTTGAACCCGACCGTGCCGGACGAGGCCCACGCGATCACCGCACCCGTGGGGTCGGTGATCGTCACGATGGTGTTGTTGAACGTGCTCTTGATGTGGGCTTCGCCCTGAGCGATGTTCTTCTTCTCCTTGCGGCGCACCTTCTTGGCGCCGGAAGCCGTACGGCCCTTGGGAGGCATATGTCTGTTCTCCTGAAGTCTGGTGAAAGCGAACTGCGGAAGTCAGCGGGTGGCTGCGTCGAGACGCAGGGTCACTTCGCCTTCTTCTTGCCGGCGACGGTGCGCTTCGGGCCCTTGCGGGTGCGAGCGTTGGTCTTGGTGCGCTGACCACGGACGGGCAGGCCCTGACGGTGCCGTCGTCCCTGGTAGCTGCCGATCTCGATCTTGCGGCGGATGTCCGCCTGGACCTCACGCCGGAGGTCACCCTCGATCTTGTAGTCGGCTTCGATGGCGTCGCGGAGCTTCACCAGCTCGTCGTCACCCAGCGTGTGGACCCGGGCGTTCGGGTCGACCCCGGTGACGGCCAGGAGCTTCTGGGAGGTGGTACGGCCGATGCCGTAGATGTAGGTGAGTGCGATCTCGATGCGCTTGTCACGCGGGAGATCCACACCAACGAGGCGTGCCATGTGGTGGCGTTTCCCTTCGGTTCTGCTGGAGGTGTCTGTGACGTGTCGCGTCCTGGCCCGCCTCGGGTCAGGCCCCGGCCTCCAGACCGGGGGTGGTTCGCTGCGTCCCCCGGGGGGCGACGAGCTAAGCGATCACGTGGAGATGTTCAGTTGTTCTGCTGTCACACCAGGGCTGGATCAGCCCTGGCGCTGCTTGTGGCGAGGGTTCTCGCAGATCACCATGACGCGGCCGTGGCGACGGATCACCTTGCACTTGTCACAGATCGGCTTGACGCTCGGGTTGACCTTCATCAGAGGCCTTTCGGAATCGGCTGGAGCTCCTCCCCGGCAGGCCGGTGAGGAACGTGCTTACTTGTACCGGTAGACGATCCGCCCGCGGGTCAGGTCGTACGGCGAGAGCTCGACGACGACCCTGTCCTCGGGGAGGATCCGGATGTAGTGCTGACGCATCTTGCCGCTGATGTGGGCGAGGACCTTGTGACCGTTGCTGAGCTCCACCCGGAACATTGCGTTCGGGAGAGCCTCCACAACCGTGCCCTCGATCTCGATCACGCCTTCTTTCTTCGGCATGTCCTCCGCAATCTCATGTCTAGAAAAGTCTGACTGGTCTACCGTGGACCCGGGAACCGCCTCGTACGTCGTACGAGTGGACCTCGTGGAACCGCCGCCGCACCCTGACCCACGCACACCGCGAACTGGTTCTCACCGGGTGCCGGGCAGCCGCAGGGCGCCACGAAACGAGCCCACGTTGGGCCGACGCACCAGTCTACGGGAAGAGCTTCACAACCCCTAATCGCGGCGGGCCTCCCCGAGCAGCCGCAGCACCGCCGCCGCCACACCGGCCGGGTCGACGAGCTGGTGCAGGTGCCCACCGGGCAGCGTGCGGGTCGGCCAGCCCCGCGCGACGGCCTCGGCCCGCTCCTCGGCGTAGGTGTCCCCGAACCCGAGGTACGCCGCCGGCAGCCGCTCCCAGCCGGCCGGGCTGGGCACCTCGGCCGCGAAGTAGGACAGCGGCAGCCGGCGCTGCTCCCCCTCGACCGCGGCGCGCGAGCCGGCGTCCGGGAACAGCTCGTCGAGGCCGGCGGCGGGCCACCAGCCGGTCCAGGGCGGCAGCAGCCCGTCCGCGCCGGCCAGCGTCGCCAGGTGCTCCCGCAGCGCCGGCGGCGCGGCGGGGGTGCCCGGCGCGGACGACGGCAGCCCGGCGTCGACGAAGACGACCGCCTGCACGCGGCGCGCGGAGGCGAGGGCGGCGACGTACAGCCCGGCGTTGCTGTGCGGGACGAGCACCAGCGGCTCGCCCGCGGGCAGCCGGTCGAGCAGCCCGGCCACCACGTCGGCGGGTGACGCCACCGGGTCGGGCAGGTCGGGCACCGTCACCGGGCGCCCGTCGGCGCGCAGCCGCTCGGCCACCGGCTCCCACACCGCGGGCCCGAGCAGCGGGCTCGGGAGCAGGACCAGCCGGGTCGTCGGCGGGTCAGTGGCCGCCGTAGGGAACCCCGAGCTCGGCCAGCTTGGCCTTCCCGCCGTCCAGCGCGGTCAGCACCCAGGCACCGCTCCCGGTCAGCGTGAAGGTGTTCTCGAAGTGCGCCGAGAGCGAGCCGTCCTCGGTCGCGACGGTCCAGTCGTCCTCGAGCGTGCGGCTCCAGGGTTCGCCGGCCACGATCATCGGCTCCACGGCCAGCGCGAGGCCCTCGACCAGGCGGGTCCCCCGGCCCGGCCGGCCGACGTTGGGCACGTTGGGCGGCTGGTGCATCGCCGACCCGATCCCGTGCCCGGTGTAGTCCTCGACGATCCCGAAGTCGCCCTGGGAGCGGACGTAGCTCTGCACCGCGTGCGAGATGTCGCCGACGTGCCCGCCGAGCGCGGCCGCGGCGATGCCCCGCCACATGGACTCCTCGGTGACCCGCATCAGCTCGAGCGCCTCGTCGGGGACCTCGCCCACGGCGATGGTCACCGCGGCGTCGCCGTGCCAGCCGTCGACGATCGCGCCGCAGTCGATCGAGACGATGTCGCCCTCGGCGATCACCCGGTCACCCGGGATGCCGTGCACGATCTCGTCGTTGACCGAGACGCAGATGGTCGCCGGGAACGGCGGGTGGCCGTAGCCCAGGAAGGACGGCTTCGCGCCCGCCGCCCGGATGTTCTCCGCGGCGAGGGCGTCGAGCTCGCCGGTGGTCATGCCGGCGCGGGCGGAGGCGCGCAGCAGCGCGAGGGTCTCCCCCACCACCAGACCTGCGGCTCGCATGGTCTCGATCTGGGAAGGCGTCTTGATCTCGACGCCGCGGTCGCGGAACACGGTCAGGACGCGGGCGCGCCGTTGGTCTTCTCGAGCGCGTCGAAGACCCGGGCGGTGACGTCGTCCACCGCACCCATGCCGTCGACCTCGACGAGCAGCCCACGCTCGTCGTACACCTCGATGAGCGGAGCGGTCTGCTCGGTGTAGACGTCCTGGCGGTGCCGCATGACGTCCTCGGTGTCGTCCGAGCGACCCTCGTCCTGGGCCCGCTTGAGGAGCCGCTGGACGACCTCCTCCTTGTCGACGGTCAGCACCACGACGGCGTCGAGCGACTGGCCGGCGTCGGCCAGCATCGCGTCGAGCTCGGCCACCTGGGCCACCGTGCGCGGGTACCCGTCGAGCAGGAAGCCCTGGGCGGCGTCGTCCTCCGCGATCCGGTCGCGGACCATCGCGTTGGTGACCTCGTCCGGGACGTAGTCACCTGCGTCCATGTAGCGCTTGGCCTCGAGGCCGAGCTCGGTCTCCGCCGAGACGTTGGCCCGGAAGATGTCGCCGGTCGAGACCGCCGGGACCGACAGCCGCTCGGCGATCACCTTGGCCTGGGTGCCCTTGCCGGCACCAGGGGGTCCCATCAGGATGATTCTCATCAGCGCAGGAATCCTTCGTAGTTGCGCTGCTGGAGCTGGCTCTCGATCTGCTTCACCGTGTCGAGCGCGACGCCCACCATGATCAGGATGGAGGTGCCACCGAACGGGAAGTTCTGGTTGGCGCCGACGATCGCGATCGCGACCAGCGGGACCAGGGAGATCAGGGCGAGGTACAGCGACCCGGGCAGCGTGATGCGGGACAGGACGTAGTTGAGGTATTCCTCAGTCGGCTTGCCCGCCCGGATCCCGGGGATGAAGCCGCCGTACTTCTTCATGTTGTCTGCCACTTCCTCCGGGTTGAAGGTGATGGCGACGTAGAAGTAGGTGAAGAAGATGATCAGCGCCGCGTAGAGCGCCATGTACAGCGGGTGGTCACCCTTGACCAGGTACGTCGAGATGAACGTGGACCACTTGGAGTTGCCCGCGAACTGCGCGGCCATGGCCGGCAGGTAGAGCAGGCTCGAGGCGAAGATGACCGGGATCACGCCGGCCTGGTTCACCTTGAGCGGGATGTACGTCGAGGAGCCGCCGAACATCTTGCGGCCCACCATGCGCCGGGCGTACTGCACCGGGATGCGGCGCTGGCCCTGCTCCATGAAGATGACCGCGGCGATCAGCACCAGGCCGATGGCCAGGATCAGGGTGAAGACCCACCAGCCCTTGGCGACCCGGACGGCCCACAGGTTGGCGGGGAACGTCGCGACGACCTGGGTGAAGATCAGGATCGACATGCCGTTACCGATGCCGCGGTCGGTGATCAGCTCGCCGAGCCACATGATCACCGCGGTGCCGGCGGTCATGGTGATGACCATGACCAGCATCGTCATCAGGCCCTTGTCGTAGACGAGGTCCTTGCTGCAGCCCTGCAGCAGCTGCCCGCTGCGGGCCAGCGCGACGATGCCGGTGGCCTGCAGGATGGCCAGCGCGAGGGTGAGGTAACGGGTGTACTGGGTGATCTTGGTCTGCCCCGCCTGCCCCTCCTTCTTGAGGGTCTCCAGCCGTGGGATCACCACGACCAGCAGCTGCAGGATGATGCTCGCGGTGATGTACGGCATGATGCCGAGCGCGAAGATCGTGAGGCGCAGCAGCGCCCCGCCCGAGAACAGGTTGATCAGCCCGTAGAGGCCGTCGTTCTTGGTCGCGTCGAAGCAGGCCTGCACGTTGGCCACGTTCACGCCGGGCGCGGGGATCTGCGAGCCGAGCCGGAAGATCACGACGATCAGCAGCACGAACAGCAACTTGCGTCGCAGGTCCGGCGTCCGGAACGCGTTGGCGAATGCGCCTAGCACCTGGTCCTCTTCTCCATCACGTGCGGGTGTCCCCTCGAGTCTGGGAGAGGACCCCGGAAGCCTAACAGGGGCTCGAACGGCCTGGGCTGGCGGTCAAATGCCGCAGTCCGTCTCGTTCGAGCCCCTGACCCGGAGCCTCGCTCCGGAAGACAGCTGAGCCGTCAGATCTCGGTGGTGCTGCCCCCGGCAGCCGCGATCTTCTCCTTGGCGGACGCCGAGAACGCGTGCGCGCTCACGTCGACAGCCACGGTGATCTCGCCGGACCCGAGGACCTTCACCGGCTCGCCGGCGCGGACAGCGCCCTTGGCGACGAGCTCGGCGACGCCGACGGTGCCACCGTTCGGGAACAGAGCGCTCAGGCGGTCGAGGTTGACGACCTGGAACTCCACCTTGAACGGGTTCTTGAAGCCCTTGAGCTTCGGCAGCCGCATGTGGATCGGCATCTGGCCGCCCTCGAAGGCGGCCGGAACCTGGTAGCGGGCCTTGGTGCCCTTGGTGCCTCGACCGGCGGTCTTGCCCTTGGAGCCCTCACCGCGACCCACACGGGTCTTCGCGGTCTTGGCGCCCGGGGCCGGACGCAAGTGGTGCAGCTTGAGCGTCATGTCAGTCCACCTCTTCGACGACGATCAGGTGCCTGACCGTCTGGAGCATCCCACGGATCTCGGGACGGTCCTCCTTGACGACGACGTCGCCGATGCGCTTGAGACCAAGCGTGCGGAGGGTGTCCCGCTGGTTCTTCTTGCAGCCGATCGTCGACCGCTGCTGCTGGACCTTGAGGCGCGCCATCACTGGCTCACCTCTGCTCGGGCCCGGAGCAGAGCGGCGGGAGCGACGTGCTCGACGGGGAGGCCACGGCGGGCCGCGACGGCCTCGGGCTCCTCGAGCGAGCGCAGCGCCTCGACGGTCGCGTGCACGATGTTGATCTGGTTCGAGGAGCCGAGCGACTTGCTCAGCACGTCGTGGATGCCGGCGCACTCCAGCACGGCGCGCACCGGGCCACCGGCGATCACACCGGTACCGGGAGCAGCCGGACGGAGCATGACGACGCCCGCGGCCTTCTCACCCTGGACGGGGTGCGGGATCGTGCCCTGGCTCCGGGGGACCTTGAAGAAGCTCTTCTTGGCCTCCTCGACGCCCTTGGCGATCGCCGCGGGAACTTCCTTGGCCTTGCCGTACCCGACACCGACCATGCCGTCGCCGTCGCCCACGATCACCAGGGCGGTGAAGCTGAAGCGACGACCACCCTTCACGACCTTGGCGACACGGTTGATCGCGACGACACGCTCGATGTAGGCGGTCTTGTCCGCACCCTGGCCACCGCGGCGGTCGTCGCGGCCTCCACGGCCGCCCCCTGACCCGCCACCGGCACCGGTACGGCGCTGTGATCCGCTCATGTTCGAACTACCTTCCTAACAGTCTGTGAGAACTGGTCTGTCTTCGCGATCAGAACGCGAGGCCACCCTCGCGGGCGCCGTCGGCGAGCGCTGCGACGCGCCCGTGGTACTTGTTGCCGGCGCGGTCGAAGACCACGCCGTCGACACCGGCGGCCTTGGCGCGCTCGGCGACGAGCTCACCGACCTTGCGGGCCTTGGCGGACTTGTCGCCGTCGAAGGAGCGCAGGTCGGCCTCCATCGTGCTCGCCGAGGCGAGCGTACGGCCGACCAGGTCGTCGACGACCTGCACGGTGATGTGCTTCGACGAGCGGGTGACCACGAGACGCGGACGGTCCGCCGTGCCGGAGAGCTTCTTGCGGCCCCGGACCTGGCGACGCAGCCGTGAGGCGACGCGAGCGCTCGTGTGCTTGCCGGACTTGAGTGAGATAGCCATCGTCACTTACCAGCCTTTCCGACCTTGCGACGGATCTGCTCGCCGGCGTACCGGACGCCCTTGCCCTTGTAAGGCTCGGGCTTGCGCAGCTTGCGGATGTTGGCAGCGGTTTCGCCGACGAGCTGCTTGTCGATGCCCTGGACGCCGAGCCGGGTGGGCCCGTCCACCGTGAAGGTGATCCCGTCGGGAGCGTTGAACGTGATCGTGTGCGAGTAGCCCAGCTGGAACTCCAGCTGCGTGGGGCCCTTGGACAGGACCCGGTAGCCGACGCCCACGATCTCGAGCTTCTTTTCGTAGCCCTCGGTCACGCCCTGCACCATGTTGGCGATCAGCGTGCGGGTGAGGCCGTGGAGCGACTTGCTGATGCGGTGCTCGTCGGGACGCACCACCTCGATGGAACCGTCGTCGGCGCGGCCGACGGTGATCGGCTCCGCGACGTTGTGGCTCAGGGTGCCCTTGGGGCCCTTCACCGTCACCAGGCGGTCGTCGACGGCGACGTCGACACCCGACGGGACCGTGATGGGGAGCTTGCCAATGCGCGACATGCTTGTTTCTCCTCTCGGTCTCGTCGTTACCAGACGTAGGCGAGGACTTCCCCACCCACGCCCTTCTTGTGTGCCTGACGGTCGGTCAGCAAGCCGGTGCTCGTCGAGATGATCGCGACGCCGAGGCCACCGAGCACCTTCGGGAGTCCGGTGTGCTTGGCGTAGACGCGCAGGCCGGGCTTGGAGATGCGGCGGATGCCCGCGATGGAACGCTCGCGGTTCTGGCCGTACTTCAGCGTCAGCTCGAGGGTCTTGCCGATCTCGCCCTCGGGGTTGTCCTCGACCTTCCAGGAGGAGATGTAGCCCTCCTGCTGGAGGATCTCGGCGACGCCGGCCTTCAGCTTGCTGTGAGGCATGGAGACCTCGTCGTGGTACGCCTGGTTGGCGTTTCGCAGACGCGTGAGCATGTCTGCGATCGGGTCAGTCATCGTCATGGCCGTTGCGGCCCTTTCCCACCGTGGTTTCGCAGCTCCCGGACGGGAGAGCGACCTTCAGCGATCTCGTTAGATCTGTTGCCTGGATTCGTGCAAGGACTGAGGATGTCGGCTACCAGCTGCTCTTGGTGACGCCGGGCAGCTCGCCCCGGTGCGCCATCTCGCGCAGGCAGATCCGGCAGAGGCCGAACTTGCGGTAGACGGCCTTGGGGCGGCCGCAGCGCTGGCAGCGGGTGTAGCCGCGCACCTTGAACTTCGGCGTGCGTGCCGCCTTGACCTTGAGAGATGTCTTGGCCATGGGTCACTGCTCCTTGAAGGGGAAGCCGAGCTGCTTGAGCAGCGCGCGACCCTCGTCGTCGTTCGTGGCGGTGGTCACGACCGTGATGTCCATGCCCCGCGAGCGGTCGACCTTGTCCTGGTCGATCTCGTGGAACATGACCTGCTCGGTCAGACCGAAGGTGTAGTTGCCACGCCCGTCGAACTGCTTGCCCGACAGGCCGCGGAAGTCGCGGATGCGGGGCAGCGCGATGGTGAGCAGGCGGTCCAGGAACTCCCACATGCGGTCGCCGCGCAGCGTGACGTGCGCACCGATCGGCATGCCCTCGCGCAGCTTGAACTGCGCGATGGACTTGCGGGCCTTGGTGACCTGCGGCTTCTGTCCGGTGATCGCGGTGAGGTCCTTGACCGCACCCTCGATCAGCTTGGAGTCGCGCGCAGCCTCGCCGACACCCATGTTGACCACGATCTTCGTCAGACCGGGCACCTGCATGAGGTTGGCGTAGTGGAACTGCTCCTGCATCGCGGGGATGATCTCCTCGCGGTAGCGGGTCTGCAGCCGCGGACGCTCGTTCGTGGTGGTCGTCATCAGATCTCCTCACCGGACTTGCGGGAGACGCGCGTGCTGCGCGTCGCCGCGTAGGTCGAACCGTCGGAACGGCGCTTGGTGACCTCGTCGCGACGGAAGCCGAGGCGCGTGGTGACCTTGCCCTTCGCGTCGCTGCCCTTGGGCGCGTCGACCAGGAGCATCACGTTGGACACGTGGATCGCCGCCTCCTGGGTGACGATGCCGCCGGTCGTGCCGGCGCGGCCGCCCTGGTTGACCACCTTGGTGTGCCGCTTGATGCGGTTCACGCCCTCGACGATCACGCGGTCGCGCTCGGAGTCGACCGAGATGACCTTGCCCTCGGCGCCCTTGTCCTGGCCGGCGATGACGCGCACGACATCGCCCTTCTTGATGTTCAAGTTCTTCTTCTTCGCCATGGGTCAGAGCACCTCCGGAGCCAGCGAGATGATCTTCATGAACTTCTTCTCACGCAGCTCGCGGCCCACCGGGCCGAAGATGCGGGTGCCGCGCGGCTCGAGGTCGCCCTTGAGGATCACGGCCGCGTTCTCGTCGAAGCGGATGTAGGAACCGTCGGGACGACGGCGCTCCTTCACGGTCCGCACAATGACGGCCTTGACGACTTCGCCCTTCTTGACGTTGCCACCGGGGATCGCATCCTTCACGGTGGCAACGATGACGTCGCCGATTCCGGCGTAGCGCCGACCCGAGCCACCGAGGACACGGATGCAAAGGATCTCCTTCGCACCTGTGTTGTCGGCGACCTTGAGTCGCGACTCCTGCTGGATCATCGATTCTCCTGTTGTCTCGTCGGTTCTCGGCCGGCCCTGATGACTGGCCGAGCCTGACGGAACTCTCTGTCGGACCTGGGGCTACCGCCCCGGGGGGATGTCTTACTTGGCCTTCTCGAGGACCTCGACGACGCGCCAGCGCTTCGTGGCGGACAGCGGGCGGGTCTCCTGGATCCGGACCCGGTCGCCGACGCCGCACTGGTTCTGCTCGTCGTGGGCCTTCAGCTTGCTCGTGCGTCGCAGCACCTTGCCGTAGAGCGCGTGCTTCACCCGGTCCTCGACGGAGACGACGACGGTCTTCTCCATCTTGTCGCTGACCACGAGACCCTCACGGATCTTGCGGTAGGGGCGAGTTGCTTCGGCCTGGTTGCTGCTCACGTTCGTTCCCTCGCTCATGCGGCTCCGTCCTGGGCGCCCGAGCCGGCAGGCGTCTGCCGGATCCCGAGCTCGCGCTCACGCACCACGGTGTAGATGCGGGCGATGTCACGCTTGACCGTCCGGAGACGGCCGTGGCTCTCGAGCTGGCCGGTCGCAGCCTGGAAGCGCAGGTTGAACAGCTCTTCCTTGTGCTCGCGGAGCTTCGCCTCGAGGTCGACGTTGGTCATGTCGTTCAGCTCGTGGGCAGTCGTTGCCATCAGAACTCACCACTCTCACGGGTGACGAACTTGCACTTCATCGGCAGCTTGTGGATCGCGCGACGCATCGCCTCACGGGCGACGTCCTCGTCGACACCGGCCAGCTCGAACATGATGCGTCCGGGCTTGACGTTGGCGACCCACCACTCCGGCGAACCCTTGCCGGAACCCATGCGGGTCTCGGCAGGCTTCTTGGTCAGCGGGCGGTCGGGGTAGATGTTGATCCACACCTTGCCGCCACGCTTGATGTGACGCGTCATCGCGATACGAGCGGACTCGATCTGACGGTTGGTGACGTAGGCCGGCTCGAGGGCCTGGATGCCGAAGTCGCCGAAGGCGAGTTCGGTGCCACCCTTGGCCGCGCCGGAACGCTTGGGGTGGTGCTGCTTGCGGTGCTTGACCCTGCGGGGCATCAACATGGTGCTCAGGCCTCCCCACTCGGCGTCGTGGTGGCGGCGGCGGTCGCGTCGGCTGCGGGAGCCTCGGTGGCCGGGGCTGCGGACTCCGCCGGCGCGTCGGTGCGAGCCGAACGCGTCGGACGGTCGGCGCGGGTGCCACGCGTGGGGCGCTCGCCGCCACGGGCGGGACGGCCACGGCCGGGCGCACCGGCCCGGGCAGCAGCCTGGGCCTCACGCTCGGCGCGGGTGCCCGCGACCTCGCCCTTGTAGATCCAGACCTTCACGCCGATGCGGCCGAAGGTGGTCTTGGCCTCGTAGAACCCGTAGTCGATGTCCGCACGGAGGGTGTGCAGGGGCACGCGGCCCTCGCGGTAGAACTCCGAGCGGGACATCTCGGCGCCGCCGAGACGACCCGAGCACTGGATCCGGATGCCCTTGGCGCCGCTGCGCATGGTGGTCTGCATCGCCTTGCGCATCGCGCGGCGGAACGCCACCCGACCCGCGAGCTGCTCGGCCACGCCCTGCGCGACCAGCTGAGCGTCGATCTCGGGGTTCTTGACCTCGAGGATGTTCAGCTGGACCTGCTTGCCGGTGAGCTTCTCAAGCTCGCCACGGATGCGGTCGGCCTCGGCGCCACGGCGACCGATCACGATGCCCGGACGAGCCGTGTGGATGTCCACACGGACCCGGTCCCGGGTGCGCTCGATCTCGACCTTGGAGATGCCGGCCCGCTCCATGCCCTTGGACAGGAGGCGACGGATCGCGACGTCCTCACCGACGTAGGCCTTGTACAGCTTGTCGGCGTACCAGCGGCTCTTGTGGTCGGTGGAGATGCCGAGGCGGAAACCGTTCGGGTTGATCTTCTGACCCATCAGGCGTTCCGTCCCTTCTTGTTCGACGTGGTGGACCCGGAACCCTTGGGGGTGCCGTGGTCCTCGATGCGGGGCTGCACCACGAGGGTGATGTGGCTGGTCCGCTTGTTGATCCGCGACGCCCGGCCCTGGGCCCGGGGGCGCCAGCGCTTCATCGTCGGGCCCTCGTCGACCATCGCCTTGCTGACGACCAGGGTGTCCCGGTCGAGGCTCTCGGTGCCGGCTGCGTTCGCAACGGCGCTCTCGAGGACCTTGTAGACGGTCTCGCTCGCGGCCTGCGGGGCGAACTGCAGCAGCGCCAGGGCCTCGTCGACGCCCATGCCGCGGACCATGTCCACGACGCGGCGCGCCTTCATCGGGGTGATCCGGACGAAGCGTGCGCTGGCGAAAGCGCCAGGCTCGTCGCCCAGCAGGCTCTCGCGGCGGGCGCTTACGCGCCTGCGCTCCATAGTGCTCATCTCTTCGACTCTCTCGACTCGGTCGTCAGTCTCTTGGTGGTCGGCTGCCTCCGCATCAGCGGCGGCGGGCCTTCCGGTCGTCCTTGACGTGCCCGCGGTAGGTGCGGGTCGGTGCGAACTCGCCCAGCTTGTGCCCGACCATCGAGTCGGTCACGAACACCGGGACGTGCTTGCGGCCGTCGTGCACGGCGATCGTGTGGCCGATCATGGCCGGCACGATCATCGAGCGACGTGACCACGTCTTGATGACGTTGTGGGTGCCCTTGTCGTTCTGTCCGTCCACCTTCTTGATCAGGTGGCCGTCGACGAAGGGACCCTTCTTCAGGCTGCGAGGCATGTCTTCCTATCCCTTCTAGCGACGCTTGCCGGACTTGCGGCGACGGACGATGAGCGCGTCGGAGGCCTTGCGCTTGCGCGTGCGGCCCTCCTTCTTGCCCCAGGGCGAGACCGGGTGGCGACCACCGGAGGTCTTGCCCTCACCACCGCCGTGCGGGTGGTCGACCGGGTTCATGACGACACCACGGACGGTCGGGCGGATGCCCTTCCAGCGCATGCGGCCGGCCTTGCCCCAGTTGATGTTCGACTGCTCGGCGTTGCCGACGCCGCCGATGGTGGCGCGGCAGCGGACGTCGACGTAGCGCATCTCACCGGAGGGCAGGCGCAGCTGCGCGCGGCTGCCTTCCTTGGCGACCAGCTGCGCCGAGTTGCCGGCCGAGCGGGCCATCTTGGCGCCACCGCCCGGACGAAGCTCGATGCAGTGGATCGTCGTACCCACCGGGATGTTGCGCAGCGGCAGGTTGTTGCCCGGCTTGATGTCGGCCTTGGGGCCGGCCTCGACGGTGCCACCCTGACGCAGGTTCTGCGGAGCGATGATGTACCGCTTCTCGCCGTCCGCGTAGTGCAGCAGCGCGATGCGCGCCGTGCGGTTCGGGTCGTACTCGATGTGCGCGACCTTGGCCGGCACGCCGTCCTTGTCGTAGCGACGGAAGTCGATGATCCGGTAGGCGCGCTTGTGACCGCCACCCTGGTGACGGGTGGTGATCCGGCCCTGGTTGTTGCGGCCGCCCTTCTTCGGGAGCGGGCGCACCAGCGACTTCTCCGGCGTCGACCGCGTCACCTCGACGAAGTCGGCGACCGACGAGCCACGACGGCCCGGGGTGGTCGGCTTGTACTTACGGATGCCCATGAGTTCTCAGTCCTCGATCTGTATTCGGCTGCCCGGTCAGGAGACCGGACCCCCGAAGATGTCGATGCGCTGGCCCGCGGCAAGGCTGACGATCGCGCGCTTGGTGTTCGCGCGCTTGCCCATCCCGAAGCGGGTGCGACGGGTCTTGCCCTGGCGGTTGATCGTGTTGACGCTGGTCACCTTGACGTCGAAGACCTTCTCGACCGCGATCTTGATCTCGGTCTTGTTGGCGTCCGTGCGCACCAGGAAGGTGTACTTGTTGGCGTCCAGCAGGCCGTAGCTCTTCTCGCTCACCACGGGGGGCGATGAGAACGTCGCGGTGGTCCTTGTGGAAGTTGCTCACTTGGACTCCTCCTCGGCGGCAGTGTCGGACTCTGCCTCGGTCGACGTGGCGACGGCCTTGACCGACTTGCCGGTGGCCGGACCGGCCACGAACGCGTCGTAGGCGGCCTTGGTGAAGACCACGTCGTCGGACAGCAGCACGTCGTAGGTGTTGAGCTGGTCGACCGCGAGCAGGTGGACGGTGTCCACGTTGCGCAGCGAGAGCCAGGTCAGGTTGTCGCCGCGCTCGAGCACGATCAGCGTGCGCGGGCGACCGGTCAGACCGGTCAGCGCGCCCAGCGCGTCCTTCGTGTTCGGCAGGTCGCCGGAGACGAAGCTCTCGACGACATGCACGCGGCCGGCACGGGCCCGGTCGGACAGGGCGCCGCGCAGGGCAGCAGCCTTCATCTTCTTGGGCGTGCGCTGGTCGTAGCTGCGCGGCGTCGGGCCGTGCACGACGCCACCGCCGGCGAACTGGGGAGCGCGGACCGAACCCTGACGGGCGCGGCCGGTGCCCTTCTGCTTGTACGGCTTGCGACCGCCACCGCGGACCTCGCCCCGCGACTTGGTGTCGTGGGTGCCCTGGCGGGCGGCGGCCTGCTGAGCGACGACGACCTGGTGGATCAACGGGATGTTGACCTGGACGTCGAAGATCTCGGCGGGGAAGTCGACCTTCAGTGCCTTGGCAGTCATGCGGTGACCTCCCTGTCGGTGCGGGCCTTGGCCGAGGAACGGACGACCACGAGACCACCCTTGGGGCCGGGAACGGCACCCTTGAGCAGGATCAGGCCGTTCTCGACGTCGATGGCGTGGACGGTGACGTTCTGGGTGGTGACGGTGTCGCCACCCATGCGGCCGGCCATCTTCATGCCCTTGAAGACGCGACCGGGCGTGGCGCAGCCGCCGATGGAGCCCGGGGAGCGGTGGTTGCGGTGCGCACCGTGCGAGGCGCGGGAGCCGTGGAAGCCGTGACGCTTCATGACACCGGCGTACCCCTTGCCCTTGCTGGTCCCGGTGACGTCGACCTCTTCGCCGGCGGAGAACAGCTCGGGGCTGAGCTCCTGGCCGACGGAGTACGACGCGGCGTCAGCCGTCCGGATCTCCAGCAGGTGGCGGCGCGGCGTGACGCCGGCCTTCTCGAAGTGGCCCGCCTTCGGCTTGGACACCTTGCGGCCCTCGATCTCGCCGAACCCGATCTGGACGGCGTTGTAGCCGTCGGTCTCGGGGTGGCGGACCTGCGTGACCACGTTGGTGCCGGCTGCGACGACAGTCACAGGCACGACGCGGTTGTTCTCGTCCCAGGTCTGGGTCATGCCGAGCTTGGTGCCCAGCAGCCCACGGACGTTTCTCTCAAGAGTGCTCATGGATATCAGGTCCTCGTCGCGACTCAGAGCTTGATCTCGATGTCGACACCGGCAGGCAGGTCGAGACGCATCAGCGAGTCGACCGTCTTCGGTGTCGGATCGATGATGTCGATCAGACGCTTGTGGGTGCGCATCTCGAAGTGCTCGCGGCTGTCCTTGTACTTGTGGGGCGAGCGGATGACGCAGTAGACGTTCTTCTCTGTCGGCAGTGGCACAGGGCCGGCAACCTTCGCGCCCGTTCGGGTGACCGTGTCAACGATCTTGCGCGCCGAGGTGTCGATCACCTCGTGGTCGTAGGCCTTGAGCCGGATGCGGATCTTTTGTCCCGCCATAGCTCTCAGTTCGTCCTCACTACTCAGTACCGCCAGATCGGACGTGGCCCGGCGGGCCACACCCGTTGCTTCTCTCCGTCCGACCCCCGCGGTCGGGCGTGTCGCGTCCTGTTCGACGCAACACGACACCAGCTGGATCGTGTTGGAGTGGCACCCGACGCATCAGTGGAACGGACGCCGGGCTCGGAACAGGGTCTCACGGTGCGGTGCGGACACAGAACCAGACCACCGCGTGCGGGAGACCCTGTTCAATAGTCAATATGTGACCTTGTGTCCGCACCCCGGCGACCCCGCCGGAGCAACCGGACTATCTTGTCAGAGACCGGTCGGAGTAATCAAATCGAGGCTCGGACCGGGCCGGTCCAGGCGTGGAAGTCCGGTCCGGGCGAGACGCCCCCGGAGCCCGCGGCCGCGTGCAAGGATGGCCGGTCTCGCGTCGCACGCACCGGCCGCCGCCGGCCCGACACGTCTCTGGGGGACCATCGTGACACAGCCACCGCCTCCGGGCTGGGTGCCGCCGGGCTACGGCACGCCGCCCCCCCGCGCCGGGAGCGGAACCGGGCCCGCCCGGCTACCGGCCGTACGGGCTGGGGCCCCCCGGTGCACAAGCCCGGGGTCGTGGCGCTGCGTCCGCTGGCCCTCGGCGACTTCTTCGACGGCGCGTTCAAGACGATCCGTCTCAACCCCCGGGCGATGGTCGGGCTGGCCGCGCTCGTCACCTCGGTCTTCATGGCGGTGCCGGTCCTGCTCAGCCTGGCGCTGGCCGCGCTCGGCGAGCTGTCCACCGGGGGGCCGTCCAGCGGCCTCGGCGGTGTCGGGAGCGCTGCGGTGCTGGTGACCTACCTGGGCTCGTTCTTCGGGCTGTTCGCGGCGGTGGTCCTCAACGGCATGCTCGTGCAAGTCGTCGCCGAGGCGGTGCTGGGCCGGCGGACGACGATCGGGGCGGCGTGGGCGGCCACCCGGGGGCGGATGTGGCGCCTGGTGGGGCTGATGGCGACCACGTTCGTCCTGGCGCTCGTGCTGTTCGGGGTGCCGGTCGCCGTCGGCGTCGGTGTCGGTCTGCGGGCCGGGGTCGGCCCCGGGGTCCTCGTCGGCGTCCCGCTGCTGCTGGCGGGGCTGGTGCTCTACCTGTTCGTGCAGGTGCGGTACTTCCTGCTGGCCGCCCCCGCCCTGGTGCTGGAGCGCACCGGGGTGTTCGCCTCGCTGGGCCGGGCCGGCCGGCTCAGCCGCGGGCAGTTCTGGCGGCTGTTCGGGACCATGCTGCTGGCCGCGCTGCTGGTCGGCGTGGTCAGCCAGGTGGTCTCGGTGCCGCTCGGCCTCGTCGGGGCGGTCGGCCCGCTGCTGTTCCCCGGTACGACCGGCGCGCTGATGCTGGTGCTCTCCTCCTTCGTGACCCAGGTCGTGGTCGGCGCGCTGACCGCGCCGTTCACCTCCGCGGTCACCGCGCTGCAGTACGTCGACCAGCGGATCCGCAAGGAAGGGCTCGACGTGCAGCTCATCGCGGCCTCGCAGGGCACCCGCTGAGCCCGATGCCGCTCCTCCTCGTGCCCGTCCCGGACGCCCTGCGCCCGGACCCCGGCCAGGCCCGGTCCTGGGTGGAGCGCGAGCTGTCCCGGGCGGAGTACCACCGGCCGCTCCTCGAGCGGTTCCTGTCCTGGCTGCGGGGGCTGTGGGAGTCGCTGACCCGAAGCGCCCTGGACGCCTCTCCCCTGTCCGCCGGCCTCGCCGTCCTGGTGGCGGTGGTCGTCCTCGCCCTGGTCGTGGTGGCGGCCGCCCGGTTGCGGCGCGACCCGGGGCTCCCCCGGCAGGCCGCGTCCCTGCTCGGCGTCGCGGACGCGTCCCCCGAGGAGCACCGGGCCGCCGCCGAGGCGGCGCTCGCCGCGGGCCGGCCGGACACCGGCCTGGTCGAGGCGTTCCGGGCCCTGGCCTCACGCGCCCTGCGGCGGGGGCTGGTCGACGCACGGCCCGGCCTGACCGCGCACGAGCTGGCCGACGACCTGTCCCCCCGCGTTCCCGGCGCACGCGGCCGACCTAGCCGGCTCGGCCCGGCTCTTCGACCTGGTGTTCTACGGGGAGCAGCCCGTGGACGCCGACGCCGCACGGTCCGTCCTGGCGCTCGACGCGACGCTCCGCGACGCGCGGCCCGACCTGCACGCGGAGACCGGCGACCGGCCTGGCGCGGCGGTCCCCCGGTGAGCGTCGTGAGCACCGTGGCCCGCCTGCGCACCCACCGTCGCACCGCCGTCGTGGTCACCCTGGTGGTGGTGCTCCTCGTGGTGCTGAGCGTGCTGACCGTCGGCACGGCACGGCACGGCGGCGACCTCGACCCCGAGAACCCCGGCGCGTCCGGCGCGCAGGCGGTGGCCCGGGTGCTCGCCGACCACGGCGTCGACGTGACCGTCGTACGACGGGCGGCGGAGCTGGAGCGCACGCCGGTCGGCGGGCGCACCACGGTGCTGGTCACCGCCACCGAGCGGCTCGGACGAGCCACGTCGCGCGCCCTCGGCGCGCGCAGCCGGGACGCCGCCGCGCTGGTCCTCGCCGCGCCCGGCCCGCGGGTGCTCCGCGCGCTCGGCCTGCCCCTGGTCGTGACCGACGCGCGGACCGCGGGCAGCACGACGGCCGCGTGCCGCGACCCGCTGCTCGACGGGCTTGAGGTCGCAGTCGGGCCGTCCGCGGGCTACCGCGCCACGAGGGGTGGCCGCGTGACCGGCTGCTTCCCCGGCACCGGCGCCCCCCCGGCCGCCCTCGTCGCCCGGGTCGACCGGGGCGTGCCGACCTACGCCCTGGGCGGCGTGGACGTGCTCACCAACGACCGGGTCGACGACGCGGACAACGCGGCCGTCGCGCTCCGGCTGCTCGGCCGGGGCGACCGCCTGGTGTGGTACGTCCCGGACCCGCGGGACGTCGCCGCCGGGGACGCGGGCTCCCTGCGGGCACAGCTCCCCCCGCGGGCTGGTGCCGGCCCTGTGGCTGCTCGGCGTCGCGGTGCTGGCCACCATGCTGTGGCGCGGTCGCCGGCTCGGACCGCTGGTCGTCGAGCCGCTCCCCGTGGTCGTGAAGGCCGTCGAGTCCACCCGGGGCCGCGGCCGGCTCTACGCGCGGGTCCGGGACCGACGGCACGCCGCCGGGATCCTGCGGGCGGCCACCGGGCGGCGGCTCGCGGCCCGGCTCCGGCTCGGCGCCGCCACCGACCCCGCCACCCTGGTCGCCCCGGTCGCCCGCGCCACCGGCCGCGACCCCGCGGACGTGCACGACCTGCTGGCCGGCCGCCCGGTGCCGGACGACGCCGCCCTGACCCGACTGGCCGGGGACCTGGCCGCACTCGAGAGAGAGGTACACCACCCATGACCGAGCTGAGCGTGGCCCCCGAGGCCGCCCGTACGGCGCTCGACCGTGTCCGCACCGAGGTCGCCAAGGCCGTGGTCGGGCAGGACGCCGCCGTCTCCGGCCTGCTCGTCGCGCTGCTCAGCGGCGGCCACGTGCTGATGGAGGGGGTTCCCGGCGTGGCCAAGACGCTGCTGGTCCGCTCGCTCGCCGCCGCGCTGTCCGTGGACACCAAGCGGGTGCAGTTCACCCCCGACCTGATGCCCGGCGACATCACCGGCTCAATGGTCTACGACAACCGGGCCGGCGAGCTGTCCTTCCGCGAGGGGCCGCTGTTCACCAACCTGCTGCTCGCCGACGAGATCAACCGGACGCCGCCCAAGACCCAGTCCGCGCTGCTCGAGGCGATGGAGGAGGGCCAGGTCTCGGCCGACGGGGTGTCCCGGCGGCTGCCGCGGCCGTTCCTGGTGGCCGCCACCCAGAACCCGGTGGAGTACGAAGGCACCTACCCGTTGCCCGAGGCCCAGCTCGACCGGTTCCTGCTCAAGGTCGTGCTGCCGGTGCCGGAGCGGGCCGAGGAGCTGCAGATCCTGCAGCGGCACGCCGACGGCTTCGACCCGCACGACATCGCGGCCGCCGGAGTGCGCGCGGTGGCCGGTGCCGGCGACGTCGAGGCCGCCGCGAGCGCCGTCCGCACCGTGGTGGTCTCCCCCCGAGGTGTCCGGCTACGTCGTCGACATCGCCCGCGCCACCCGGGTCTCCCCGTCGCTGAGCCTCGGCGTCAGCCCCCGCGGCGCCACCGCGCTGCTGCGCACCAGCCGCGCCTGGGCCTGGCTGCAGGGCCGGACGTTCGTGACCCCCGACGACGTCAAGGCGCTCGCCGGTGCCACCCTCGCCCACCGGCTCGGGCTGCGCCCCGAGGCCGAGCTCGAGGGCGTGTCGGTGGGCCAGGTGCTGCAGAGCGCCGTCGACTCGGTGCCCGTCCCGCGATGAGCCTGACCGGCCGGGTGCCGCTGCTGGTGCTGCTGGGCGTGGGCGCGCTCGTGGTGCGTCCGTCCGGCGGTACGGCGGCCTGGTGGGTGCTCGCGGTGGCGCTGCTGGTCGTCGTGGACCTGCTGCTGGCCCCGCGGCCGGAGCGGCTCACCGTCACCCGCCGCCCCACGGGCCAGGTCCGGCAGGGCCAGGCCACCGGCACCGACCTCCTGGTCGCCAACCCCGGGGACCGCCGGGTCCGCGGGCTGCTGCGCGACGCCTGGCAGCCGTCCGCGGGGGCGACCGGCAACCGGCACCGCCTCGACCTCGCCGCCGGCGACCAGGTCCGGCTGACCACCCCGCTCACGCCGACCCGGCGCGGCGACCGGCGCACCGACCGGGTGACCGTGCGCTGCAGCGGCCCGCTGGGCCTGGCTGCCCGGCAGGCGTCGCGCGAGGTGCCCGGTCGGGTGCGGGTGCTGCCGCCGTTCCACTCCCGCAAGCACCTGCCCAGCCGGCTCGCCAAGCTGCGCGAGCTCGACGGTCGCGCGGCGGTCCGGGTCCGCGGCCAGGGCACCGAGTTCGACTCGCTGCGCGACTACGTGCTCGGGGACGACGTACGCAGCATCGACTGGCGGGCCAGCGCCCGGTCCCGCACCGTGGTGGTCCGGACCTGGCAGCCCGAGCGGCACCGCCGGGTGCTGCTGGTCCTGGACACCTCCCGCACCTCGGCCGGCCGCGTCGACGACGTCCCGCGGCTGGACTCCGCGATGGACGCCGCGCTGCTGCTGGCCGCGCTGGCCTCCCGCGCCGGGGACAGCGTGGACTTCCTGGCCGGCGACCGGCAGGTGCGGGCCCGGGTCCGCGCCGGAGGGCACCGGGACGCGCTGGTGCAGGTGGTCGAGGCGATGGCCGACCTTGAGCCGGCCCTCGTGGAGGCCGACTGGTCGCGGCTCTCGTCCGCAGTCGTCGCGCTCGGCCGGCAACCGGCGCTGGTGGTCCTGCTGACCGCGCTCGAGCCGGCCGCCGTCGAGCACGGGCTGCTGCCGGCCCTGCCCGCGCTGGCCCGGCGGCACCGCGTGGTGCTCGCGTCGGTGCGCGACCCGGAGCTTGAGCGGCTCGCCGAGCGGCGGGCCACCGCCTCGGAGGTGTACGACGCCGCCGCGGCCGAGCAGGTGCTGGCCGACCGGGCCCGCACCGCCGACGTGCTCACCCGGCTCGGCGTCGACGTCGTGGACGCGGACGCGGACCGGCTGCCGGTGGCGCTCACCGACCACTACCTGATGCTGAAGGGGCGCGGCCTGCTCTGAGCTCAGCCTGCGGTGGCGACCTGGTCCTCGAGGCGGTCGGCGGCGAGGTCACCGGTGTGGCCGGCCCGGAACGCCCGCCGGCCGGGGCCGAACACGTAGCCGAAGAACAGCGCCTCCGCCGCGGCGCCGATGCCGATCCGGGCCCAGGTGGGCAGCGGCGACGGCGTCACGAACGCCTCGATCACGCCGCTGACCAGCAGCACCAGCACCAGCCCGAGGGCGACCGCGACGGCGCTGCGGCCCTCGTGCGCGAGCGACTGTCCCCGGGTCCGGGGACCGGGGTCGACCCAGGACCAGAACAGCCGCAGCCCCACCCCGGCGGCGACGAAGACCGCGGTCAGCTCGAGCAGGCCGTGCGGCAGGATCAGCCCGAAGAACAGCGAGCCGCGGCCGTGCTGGATCATCAGCGCGCCGATCACCGCGACGTTCAGGACGTTGGTGAGGAGCAGGTAGACCACCGGCAGGCCGAACACCCCGAGGGAGATGCAGAGCGCCGCCACCCACGCGTTGTTGGTCCACACCTGGGCCGCGAAGTGCGAGGCGGCGTAGGTGCTGTAGTACCGCTCGAAGTCCACGTCGACCAGCCGGTCCGCCTCGGCCGGCGGGACCAGCGTGGACTGCACCCCCGGGTGCTGCAGCAGCCAGAGGATCATCACCGCGGCCACCGCGACGTCGACCAGCAGCGTGCCGATCCACCAGCGCCGGGTCCGGTACAGCGCCGCCGGGAACGTCGCCCCGAGGAACGTGCCGACGTCGCGCCAGGAGGCGGTGCGGGTGCCCGTCGTACGCGTGCGGGCGCGGGCCAGCACGCTGGACAGGTAGGCCACCAGGGCGGCGTCGGGGGCCGAGGAACGCACCACGGACAGGTGGGTCGCGACCTCCTGGTAGCCGTCGACCAGCTCGTCGGACTCCGGGCCGCTGAGCCGCCGCCGGCGGGCCAGCTCCTCGAGCCGCCGCCACCGCGGCCCGTGCGCGGCCACGAAGGCGTCGATGTCCACGCGGCCACTGTAGGCGTCGCCTAGCCTGGCCCGATGGCGAACGCGGACTGGCTGCTCGGGGACGACGACCTCGTCACCGGGGAGGCCGTCGCGCTCGACCTGCCGCCCGCCACGGTCGGGGTCCGGCTCACCTCCGGGCTGGTCGACGTAGCCGCCGAGGGGCTGCTGCTGGTGCTGGTCTTCGTGCTCGGCATGGTCGTCGTGGCCGGGGGCGACGACGCCCTGCGCGCGGTGGCCGGGCTGCTCTCGGTGGTGCTCGTGCTCGTCGTGCTGCCGACCACTTTGGAGACGCTGACCCACGGCCGCTCGCTCGGCAAGCTGGCGCTCGGGCTGCGCACCGTCCGCGACGACGCCGGCCCGATCTCGTTGCGGCACGCGCTGACCCGCTCGCTCATCGCCGTCGTGGAGATCTGGCTGCTGAGCGGGGTTCCGGCGCTCGTCTGCGCGCTGGTCAACCCGCGGGGGAAGCGGGTCGGGGACGTGGTCGCCGGCACCTACGTGGTCCGGGAGCGGTTCGCCTTCCCGCAGGTCCGGCCCGCGCTGATGCCGCCGCACCTGGCCGGCTGGGCGGCCGCCGCGGACATGGCCCCGCTGCCCGACGGGCTCGCGCTCGCGGTGCGCCAGTTCCTGGACCGGGCGGCGTCGCTGAACCCGGTGTCCCGCGCCACGCTCGGCACGCAGCTGGCCGCGCAGGTCCTCACGCACGTCGCGCCGGCCCCGCCCCCGGGCCAGCACCCCGAGGCGGTGCTGGCCGCCGTGGTGGCCGAGCGGCGTCGCCGCGACGAGGCCCGGCTGGCCCGGGACGAGGCGCTGCGGGTGCGGCTGCGCGGGCCCCGACGGTGAGTCAGACGCGCCGGTAGGTCAGGTCGGTGATCGACCGGCCGGCGTCCAGGCCGCGCCGCTCGAAGCGGGTCAGCGGCCGGTCCGCCCAGCGAGGGGCGGGTCCGGCGTGCACGTTCTCCAGCAGCGGCTCGGTGTCGAGCACCTCGACCATCCGCTCGGCGTAGTCGCCCCAGTCGGTCGCCAGCCGCCACAGGCCGCCCGGCTTGAGGCGGTCCGCCGCCAGGTGCGCGAAGACCGGGTCGACGAGCCGCCGCCGGTGGTGCCGCTTCTTGGGCCACGGGTCGGGGAAGAACGTCCACAGCTCGTGGATGCCGCCGGTCCCGAACAGGTGCCGCAGCGACCACACCGCGTCGACGCTGACCAGCCGCACGTTCTCGACCCCGGCCTGCTCCAGCCGGTGGAACGTGTCGGCCACCCCCGGGTGCCAGACCTCGAAGGCCAGCACGTCGTACGACGGACGCGCCGCCGCCAGCTCGACGGTGGCCTCCCCCACCCCGGAGCCGATCTCCACGACCAGCGGGGCGTCCCGGCCGAACCACGACCGCAGGTCGAAGCCGGGACGGTCGACGGCGTCGTCGGGGACCCACCACGTCGCGTGCCGCCGCTCCCAGGCCGCGGCCTGCCGGTCGTTGAGCCGGTTGCCGCGCCGGCTGTAGGACAGCACCTCTTGCATGCGCCGGCCGTCCTCCGTCACGACCTGATGAGGTCGCGCCCGCCGTGACCGTGTGCTGTCAGAGGCGTCCATCCGACGTGCGGCCTCCTTCTCGTCCGTGGGGGGCTGCGCCCGACGTACCCAGACTGGCGTGTCTGTACTCAACCGCCTGAGGGGGCCTTGGCCTTCGCCTTCGCCGGCGGGTTGGGGTCCTTGAGCTCGGGGTTCAGGCCGATCGCTCGCAGCACTGCCGTGTCCCCTGCCTTCTCCTGACCTTCCTGCCGGAGCAGAAGTCCGAGGTTAAGCCAGGCGGCTGCGTCCTTCGGGTTCGCGGCGACCGCACGCTTGTACAACGAGATGGCCTCGGCGGTGTCCTTGTTGGCGTTGCGCAGGATCGCCAGGTTGAACAGGGCCGGCTCGTAGGCGGGGTCTGTCTTGAGGGCTGCGCGGTAGTGCTGCTCCGCGATCCCGTAGTTGCCGTTCGCAGCGTCGATCAACGCGAGGTTGTAGAAGGCGAACTTGTTCTTGGCGTCGTACTTCAACGTCTTGTTGTAGTCGGCCTCTGCAGCAGAGAGGTCACCGGCGGAATGCGCCTTCAGCCCGGCCTTGAGTGCGACGGAGGCCTTCTTCGCGTCCGGTGCGCTGGCAGAGGAGCCGGCCGACGAACTGCCGTCTGAGCAGGCGGTCGCCCCGAGCGCCAGGACGGACGTGAGGGCCAGAGCGCGAAGGCCGCGGCCGGCACGGCTCGACTGACGAGAGAGGTTCATGGTTTCCCCGAATTCTTGGAAGGTACGTCGCGAAGTCGTGCATCAAGCAGATCTCGGGCGACTTCTCCCAGCCGCGAAGAAGCGCCCCTCGCTGGGCTGAGCCACCCGGGTCGGCCTCCGCACCCTGTATTTCAGTCTATCTGTGGCCATGCGGCTGCAAAGCGGAATCCAATTTCCCCGGCCGCAAGGAGCGTGCCCGTCGCTGATCCCAGCAGCACGGGTGCACCCCTCACAACATCGACACCATTCGTGTCGTCGCCACCGCAGCTCCGGTGTTGCCCCACTAGCCCTGGACGACCTGGATCACCTGGCTCCCGATGTCGCCCCGAGGACCCGTCGCGCCGGCGGGACCGCTGTCAGCCGGACCAGCCGAGCCACCAAACGAGGCGCGGAACTCCGCGCTTCGATTACCACATCTTCGGAACGGCGACCGGCACCGTCGCCCTGGACCACCGTCAGATCAGCACCGCCTTCCGGCTCGCCGTCACACGCGCCGACTTCCACGGCACGGGCCGACTCTCCCCGCACTCGCTGCGGCACGGCTACGCCTCCACCCTGATCAGCCAAGGACTCAACGTCGTGTTCGTCTCCCGCCAACTCGGCCACGCCAACCCCAACATCACCCTCGGGGTCTACGCCCACCTCTTCCAACACGCCGACCACGTCACCGCCGCCCGCCAAGCCCTCGACACCAGTTACCGCACCCTGAACCCCCGCCCCCTTGCGGACACACGCACCAAGCCCGGCACAGGCCCCACAACAGGACCCACGCCACCCGCACCGGATGGAAACGACAGTGGTAACAACCACCCCACCCCCGATCAGCGATGAACGAGACACCCAGACCAGGGCGACCCGCCCTCCCTGGCCTGCTACGAGAGCGACCACGACGTGACCCCAACAGCAGAGCCAGACCGCGCACGGGGCTCGGTCCACATCTCGATCCACCTCCGCGCGGCAACGCAGAACGGGCCCGCCAAGAATCTGACGGACCCGCTCGCTGTTGCTTCGATCAGTTGACGCACACCACGTAGACCATATACGCGCTGTTATTGCTTCCCTTCACTCTCCAAGCTGTCGGCGTCTGACCGGCTGTTGCGAACGCTGTGCCGACAGCAGGAGCCGAGGCGTCGATGGTGCCAGCGGTGAGGTTGTACCCGCCGCCCATCGCGATCTTCCCTGCTGCACAGGTTGCGCTCGTTCCACCGGCACCCGTCCCGCTCGCCGTGACGACCGTGGCCGCTGCGATGCTGCCACCGGTTGCACCGGTGTCACCCTTGACGCCTTGGATGCCCTGGATGCCCTGGTCACCCTTGGCCCCTGACGGACCTGTCGGACCTGTCGGACCAGCCACCGTGGAGTCTGCCCCCTTAGGTCCGGTGGGTCCTGCCGGACCGGTTGCACCGGTGGCACCGGTAGGACCAGTAGGACCAGCGACCGTCGAGTCGGCTCCGGTGGCTCCGGTGGCTCCGGTGTCGCCCTTGACGCCCTGCGGACCCTGCGGTCCAGTTTCTCCGGTCTGCCCCTGCGGGCCGATCGGACCAGTAGCACCAGTTTCACCGGTGGCACCGGTGGCACCGGTGGCTCCCTGGGTTCCGACACCGGCAGCGCCAGCAGCGCCAGTGTCGCCCTGCGGACCAGCCGGACCAGCGGCGCCGGTCGCACCCTGCGGACCAGCCGGGCCAACAGCACCCTCCGTGCCCTGCGGACCAGCCGGACCGACCGCACCAGTGGCCCCGGTCAACCCGGTGTCACCGGTCGCGCCCGTGGCTCCTGTAGCGCCAGCCGGACCAGCCGGACCAGCCGGACCCATCTCACCGGTCGCACCCTGGAGACCGCGCTCACCCTGAGCACCTGTGGCACCGGTTGCACCGATGTCGCCCTTGTCGCCCTTGGCGCCAACCTCACCCTGCGGGCCAACCGGGCCCTGCGCACCCACCGCGCCGGTCTCACCCTGGAGACCCCGCTCGCCCTGAGCACCCTGAGCACCCGTGGCACCGGTCGAGCCGGTGGCACCAGTCGCACCGATCTCACCCTTGTCGCCCTTGGCGCCAACCTCACCCTGCGGACCAGCCGGACCAGCCGGACCCATCTCACCGGTCGCACCCTGGAGACCCCGCTCGCCCTGAGCACCCTGAGCACCCGTGGCACCGGTCGAGCCGGTGGCACCAGTCGCACCGATCTCACCCTTGTCGCCCTGAGCTCCCGTGGCACCGGTCGCACCCTGGCCGCCCTGAGCGCCGGTCGCACCGGTCAGGCCGATGTCGCCCTTGTCACCGGTCGCACCGGTCGCACCGGTCGCACCGATGTCGCCCTTGTCGCCCTTGGCGCCAACCTCACCCTGCGGACCAGCCGGACCAGCCGGACCCATCTCACCGGTCGCACCCTGGAGACCCCGCTCGCCCTGAGCACCCTGAGCACCCGTGGCACCGGTCGAGCCGGTGGCACCAGTCGCACCGATCTCACCCTTGTCGCCCTGAGCACCCGTGGCACCGGTCGCACCCTGGCCGCCCTGAGCGCCGGTCGCACCGGTCAGGCCGATGTCGCCCTTGTCACCGGTCGCACCGGTCGCACCGGTCGCACCGATGTCGCCCTTGTCGCCCTTGTCGCCCTTGGCGCCAACCTCACCCTGCGGACCAGCCGGACCAGCCGGACCCATCTCACCGGTCTCACCCTGGAGACCCCGCTCACCCTGAGCACCCTGAGCACCCGTGGCACCGGTCGAGCCGGTGGCACCAGTCGCACCGATCTCACCCTTGTCGCCCTGAGCACCCGTGGCACCGGTCGCACCCTGGCCGCCCTGAGCGCCGGTCGCACCGGTCAGGCCGATGTCGCCCTTGTCACCGGTCGCACCGGTCGCACCGATGTCGCCCTTGTCGCCCTTGGCGCCAACCTCACCCTGCGGACCAGCCGGACCAGCCGGACCCATCTCACCGGTCGCACCCTGGAGACCCCGCTCACCCTGAGCACCCTGAGCACCCGTGGCACCGGTCGAGCCGGTGGCACCAGTCGCACCGATCTCACCCTTGTCGCCCTGAGCTCCCGTGGCACCGGTCGCACCCTGGACGCCCTGAGCACCGGTCGCACCGGTCGCACCGATGTCGCCCTTGTCGCCCTTGTCGCCCTTGGCGCCAACCTCACCCTGCGGGCCAACCGGGCCCTGCGCACCCACCGCGCCGGTCTCACCCTGGAGACCCCGCTCGCCCTGAGCACCCTGAGCACCCGTGGCACCGGTCGAGCCGGTGGCACCAGTCGCACCGATCTCACCCTTGTCACCCTGAGCGCCGGTCGCACCGGTCGCACCGATGTCGCCCTTGTCGCCCTTGGCTCCAACCTCACCCTGCGAACCGATCGGACCCTGCGGACCCACCGCGCCAGTCTCACCCTGGAGACCCCGCTCACCCTGAGCACCAGTCGCGCCGTTGATTCCGTTGGTGCCGTTCAAGCCGTTGGTGCCGTTCGTGCCGTTGATACCGTCAGCACCAGCAGCACCGGTGTCACCCTTGTCGCCTTGCTGACCCTGAGCGCCGGTGTCTCCCTTGTCGCCCTGCTGACCCTGAGCGCCGGTGTCTCCCTTGTCGCCCTTCTGGCCTTGAGCGCCAGTCGCACCGGTTGCTCCAGCCGGGCCAGCCGGCCCAGCAGCGCCGGTTGCGCCTGTGGCGCCAGCGGGACCAGCCGGGCCAACGGCCCCTGTGGCACCAGTTGCGCCGGTGGCACCAGTTGCGCCGGTAGCACCAGTTGCGCCGGTAGCGCCGGTGTTGCCCTTGACGCCCTGGATCCCCTGGGGACCCTGCGGGCCCATCTGACCCGCCTGGTTCCAGTTGATCAGGGTCTCGCCACCCTTGCAGCTGGCCTTGGCCGCGTCGATGATGCGGACCGCGCCGTCGGACTTGGTGAAGCACGCGCTGATGACCCCGTTGCTGGCGGGGATCGAGGCCTGGGCGGCGCTCACCCCGGCCATCATGAGGACGGCGGCGCTGCCTCCGAGGACGAACTTGGTTCCCGGCCGAATCCGGCCGGTCCGTGCTTTGTTGGTCGACATAGGCCGTAGGCCCCCCATGGCAGAAATGGAAAGCGCCGGTTTCGCCTCTGCTCCCCGTCAGGCCAGCGGCGACCATGTCGCCCGACGGATCATCACTCGCCACGACCGTGTCCGGCCGACGTCAAAAAGATATGTGGAACGGGCGCGAAATGGGACACATAGGCCGCGATATCCCTCTAAGGGGCTATCCAGGCAGCATGGGCATACGGGACGGACGTGGTCTGCGAGGAAATGTAACCAGGTGGTAACGCCCAAGTGGTGAGAAAGGAACCAAAACTGTCCTATACCCTGCAGTCTCTATATTCTCCGTTGTTATAGCGCCAAAAGGCCCGGTCCCCCTCACGGGGACCGGGCCTCTTCGGCTGTGGCTGGTGACTGCTCGACAGGGTCGAGCTCAGGTCACTTGTTGATCTTGGTGACCCGGCCGGCGCCGACGGTGCGGCCACCCTCACGGATCGCGAACCGCAGACCGTCCTCCATGGCGATCGGCTGGATCAGCTCGACCGACATGTCGGTGTTGTCGCCGGGCATGACCATCTCGGTGCCCTCGGGGAGGGTCACGACGCCGGTCACGTCCGTCGTACGGAAGTAGAACTGCGGGCGGTAGTTGTTGAAGAACGGCGTGTGGCGGCCGCCCTCCTCCTTCGACAGGATGTAGACCGAGGCGTCGAAGTTGGTGTGCGGGGTCGTGGTGCCCGGCTTGATGACGACCATGCCGCGCTCGACGTCCTCGCGCTTGGTGCCACGGAGCAGGAGGCCCACGTTCTCGCCGGCCTGGCCCTCGTCGAGCAGCTTGCGGAACATCTCGACGCCGGTGACCGTGGTGGTCTGCTTGACGTCGCGGATCCCGATGATGTCGACGGTCTCGTTGACCTTGACCACGCCACGCTCGATGCGGCCGGTGATGACCGTGCCACGACCGGTGATCGTGAAGACGTCCTCGACGGGCATCAGGAACGGCTTGTCGATCTCGCGCTCGGGCTGCGGGATGTGCTCGTCGACGGCCGTCATGAGCTCCATGATCGACTCGCCCCACTTCTCGTCGCCCTGGAGCGCCGGGAACGCGGCCACGCGGACCACGGGGATCTCGTCACCGTCGAACTCGTACTCGGTGAGGAGCTCGCGGACCTCCATCTCGACGAGCTCGATGAGCTCCTCGTCGTCGACCATGTCGCACTTGTTCAGGGCGACCACGATCGCCGGCACGCCGACCTGGCGGGCGAGCAGCACGTGCTCACGCGTCTGGGGCATGGGGCCGTCGGTGGCGGCGACCACGAGGATCGCGCCGTCCATCTGGGCCGCACCGGTGATCATGTTCTTGATGTAGTCGGCGTGACCCGGGCAGTCGACGTGCGCGTAGTGGCGCGCCTCGGTCTGGTACTCGACGTGCGCGATCGAGATCGTGATGCCGCGCTGACGCTCCTCGGGAGCCTTGTCGATCTGGTCGAAGGCCGAGGCCTCGTTCAGGGTCGGGTACTTGTCGTGCAGCACCTTGGTGATCGCTGCCGTCAACGTCGTCTTGCCGTGGTCGATGTGACCAATCGTGCCGATGTTGACATGCGGCTTAGTCCGCTGGAACTTCGCCTTAGCCACGGGGGCTCCTCCTCGTAAAAGTACGTTGACTCGTCTGCTGGGGGTGAACTGCTAGTCCGACGAACTACTCGCCGCGGACCTTCTTGATGATCTCGTCGGCGACGTTCTGCGGAACCTCGGCGTACGAGTCGAACTCCATCGAGTACGACGCCTGGCCGGAGGTCTTGGACCTCAGGTCGCCAACGTACCCGAACATCTCTGACAGCGGTACCAGCGCCTCGACCACCCGGTCACCCGAGCGCTCGAACATCGTGGACACCTGTCCGCGGCGCGAGTTGATGTCGCCGATGACGTCACCCAGGAAGCTCTCCGGGGTGGTCACCTCCACGGCGAACATCGGCTCGAGCAGCACGGGCTTGGCCATGCGAGCGGCCTCCTTGAAGGCCTGCCCGCCGGCGAGCTTGAACGCCAGCTCGGAGGAGTCGACGTCGTGGTAGGCGCCGTCCTCGAGCGTGAACTTCACGTCGACCATCGGGTAGCCGGCGAGCACGCCGAACTCCATGGCGCCCTGGCCACCCTGGTCGACCGACGGGATGTACTCGCGCGGGATACGACCACCGGACACGTTGTTGATGAACTCGTAGCCGGCGCCGAGGCCGGTCTCCGGGTCCACGTTCGGGCCGAGGCTGATGACCACCTTCGCGAACTGGCCGGAACCACCGGTCTGCTTCTTGTGCGTGTAGGAGTGGTTCTTGACCTCCTTGCGGATGGTCTCGCGGTAGGCCACCTGCGGCTTGCCGACGGTCGCCTCGACGCGGAACTCGCGACGCATCCGGTCCACGAGGATCTCCAGGTGGAGCTCGCCCATGCCGGCGATGATCGTCTGGCCGGTCTCCATGTCGGACTTCACCGTGAAGGTGGGGTCCTCGTCGGAGAGCCGCTGGATCGCGACGCCGAGCTTCTCCTGGTCGCCCTTGGTCTTGGGCTCGATCGCGACCTCGATCACCGGGGCCGGGAACGTCATCGACTCGAGGACGACCGGGTTCTGCGGGTCGCTCAGCGTGTGACCGGTCTTGGTGTCCTTCAGACCCATCACGGCCACGATCTGGCCGGCGCCGACCGACGCGATCTCCTCACGCTTGTTCGCGTGCATCTGGTAGACCTTGCCGATCCGCTCCTTGCGGCCGTTGACCGAGTTCAGCACGGTCGAGCCGGCGACGAGCTTGCCGGAGTACACCCGGACGTAGATCAGCTTGCCGAGGTGCGGGTCGGTGGCGACCTTGTACGCGAGGCCGGAGAACGGCTCGTCGTCGCTGGGCTGACGGACGATCACCTTCTCCTCGTCCTTGGCGTCGTGGCCCTGGATGCCGTCGATGTCGAGCGGCGACGGCAGGTACTTCACGACCGCGTCGAGCAGGGGCTGCACGCCCTTGTTCTTGAACGCGGTGCCGCAGAGGACGGGGTTGATCTTGTCGGCCAGCGTGGCGCGACGGATCGCGGCCTCGAGCTCCTCGACGGAGAGCTCCTCGCCCTCGAGGTACTTCTCCATGACGGCGTCGTCGGCCTCGGCGAGCGTCTCGAGGAACTTCTCGCGCCACTCGGCGGCCTGGTCGGCCAGCGCGGCGGGGATCTCCTCGATGTCGTAGTCCTCGCCCATCTTGGTCTCGCCGCGCCAGGTGAGCGCGCGCATGCCGACCAGGTCGACGACCCCGAGGAAGTCGCCCTCGGCGCCGATCGGGATCTGCAGGACCAGCGGGGTGGAGTTGAGGCGGTCGATCATCATGTCGACGCAGCGGAAGAAGTCCGCACCGGTGCGGTCGAGCTTGTTGACGAAGCACATCCGCGGGACGGAGTACTTGTTCGCCTGGCGCCAGACGGTCATCGTCTGGGGCTCGACGCCCGCGACACCGTCGAACACCGCGACCGCACCGTCGAGGACGCGGAGCGAACGCTCCACCTCCGCGGTGAAGTCCACGTGCCCGGGGGTGTCGATGATGTTGATCTGGTGGTTCTTCCACCAGCAGGTCGTCGCGGCGGACGTGATGGTGATGCCGCGCTCCTGCTCCTGCTCCATCCAGTCCATGACGGCCGCGCCCTCGTGGACCTCGCCGATCTTGTAGGAGATGCCGGTGTAGAAGAGGATCCGCTCGGTCGTGGTGGTCTTGCCGGCGTCGATGTGCGCCATGATGCCGATGTTGCGGACCTTGGTCAGGTCGGTGGTGATGTCGACGGCCACTTGTCAGTGATCCCCTTCTAGCTAGGTGGTGCTGCGAACACGCTGGAGCCGGTACGGCGTGCAGGGCTGCCGGGTGAGGCGGCCGACTGCGCGTCGTACCGGACGGGTGTCACCAGCGGTAGTGGGCGAACGCCTTGTTGGCTTCGGCCATCTTGTGGACGTCCTCGCGACGCTTGACAGCGGCGCCGAGTCCGTTGGAGGCGTCGAGGATCTCGTTCATCAGACGCTCGGCCATGGTCTTCTCGCGACGCGCGGCGGAGTAGCTGACCAGCCAGCGCAGGGCGAGGGTCATCGAGCGGTTGCCCTTGACCTCGACCGGCACCTGGTAGGTGGCGCCACCGACGCGGCGGCTGCGGACCTCGAGGGCCGGCTTCACGTTGTCCAGCGCACGCTTGAGCGTGACGACGGGGTCGGTGCCGGTCTTCTCGCGGCAGCCCTCGAGCGCGCCGTACACGATGCGCTGGGCGGTCTGCTTCTTGCCGTCCTTGAGCACCTTGCTGACCAGCTGGGTGACGACCTGCGAACCGTAGACCGGGTCGACGTCGAGCGGCCGCTTCGGGGCGGGGCCCTTACGAGGCATTAGCTCTTCTCCTTCTTCGCGCCGTACCGGCTGCGAGCCTGCTTGCGGTTCTTCACGCCCTGGGTGTCGAGCGTGCCGCGGATGATCTTGTACCGGACACCGGGAAGGTCCTTCACACGACCGCCACGCACGAGCACGATCGAGTGCTCCTGGAGGTTGTGGCCGACGCCCGGGATGTACGCCGTGACCTCGATGCCGCTGGACAGGCGCACACGGGCGACCTTGCGCAGAGCGGAGTTCGGCTTCTTCGGGGTGGTCGTGTAGACACGCGTGCACACGCCGCGTCGCTGGGGCGAACCCTTCAGAGCGGGCGTCTTGGACTTCGACACCTTGTCCTGGCGGCCCTTACGGACCAACTGCTGGATGGTGGGCACCGCGTGGTTCTCTTTCCTCTTCGGTGATGCTGTCTTGTGTGTCCGGATCGGTTTCCGGCCTGCTGCGCTGCTCCCGCGCTACTCCCCCGACTGCCTACCCCGCGGTCGGGCGTGTCGCCCGGTGCGGGCCTCCGCGGTGCAGCTGGGCGGAGGAGCATTCGTGAAGTTCGCTGCGAGTGCAGCTACGCGGCCCCGTCACGATCACGGTCACGAGCACGCGCAGGGCCTGGGTGTCCCAGACACGAAGAAAAAGATTACCGGCTCGCCGGAACGCGGTCAAAACGAGCAGACCGCGGATGCGGTAGGGGTGCGTCCTCGGGCTCCGTGCCTGAGGCCTCCAGCCTAGCCGGGGGCCCCAACGCGAGCCGCACCGAGGGTCCCGCTGGGGGCGGCCAACAGCTCGGCGAGGTGCAGCGCGCGCACGCCGGCGAGGTCGTCGAGCTGGGTGCGGCAGGAGAAGCCGTCGGCGAGCACCACCGCGTCCTGGCCCGCGGCGCGGACCGCCGGCAGCAGGTCGTGCTCGGCCACCGCGACCGATACCTCGTAGTGGCCCTGCTCGACGCCGAAGTTGCCGGCCAGCCCGCAGCAGCCGCCGACGCGGGTGACGGTGGCGCCGGTCCGGGCCAGCAGGGCGGCGTCCGCGTCCCAGCCGATGACGCTGGCGTGGTGGCAGTGCGGCTGCACCACGACCGTCGTGCCGGTCAGGTCCGGGGGCACCCAGCCGGGCAGCGTGGCGAGCACCTCGGCGAGCGAGCGCACCCCGGCGGCGACCTCGGCGGCCCGCGGGTCGGCCGTCAGCTCGACGGCGTCCGAGCGCAGCGTGGCCAGGCAGGACGGCTCGAGCCCCACGACCGGGATCCCGGCCGCGACGTAGGGGTGCAGCACGTCGATCGTGTGCCCGATGATCCGTCGCGCCGCGGTGAGCTGTCCGGTGCTCACCCAGGTCAGCCCGCAGCAGGCCGGCTCGGTGACCACGCCGACCCGCAGGCCGGCCGCCTCCAGCACCTCGACGGCCGCCCGTCCGCTGGCCGAGGCGAACCCGTCGGTGAACGAGTCCGCCCAGAGCACCACGTCGTGGTCCGGGCCCGGCGAGGCGGCGTACGAGGTCCGGCGGGCCCAGCGGCGCAGCGGCTCGGTGGCGAACGCCGGGACCGAGCGGCGCTGGTCGATGCCGGCGGCCGCCTTGGCGAGCCGCTGCACGGCGCCGATCCGCATCACCCGGTTCGCGAGCGGTGCGACCGGCTGGGCCAGCCGGGCCCAGCGGGGCAGCTGGCCCAGGGCGTAGTGGCTGCGCGGGCGGATCCGCCGGCGGTAGCGCTGGTGCAGCGCCTCCGCCTTGTACGTCGCCATGTCGATGCCCGTGGGGCAGTCCGAGGAGCAGCCCTTGCAGGACAGGCAGAGGTCGAGGGCCTCGTGCACCTCGTCGGACTTCCACCCGTCGGTGACCAGCGAGCCGTTGATCATCTCCTGGAGCACCCGCGAGCGGCCGCGCGTGGAGTCCTTCTCGTCCCGGGTCGCGAGGTAGGACGGGCACATCACCCCGCCGGCGCCGGTGTTGTCCGCGACGCACTTGCCGACGCCGGTGCAGCGGTGCACGGCGTCCACGACGGACCCGCCGTCGTGGGCGAGCCGCAGGGTCCGGCGGGGCTCGCGCAGCCGGGCGGCGAGCCGCAGGTCGGCGTCGACCGGCCGCGGGTCGACCAGCACGCCGGGGTTCAGCAGGTTGCCCGGGTCGAAGAGGTGCTTGACCGCCCCGAAGAGGTCGATCACCTCCGGCGAGTACATCCGGGACAGCAGCTCGGAGCGGGCCCGCCCGTCGCCGTGCTCCCCGGACAGGCTGCCGCCGTGCGCGGCGGTCAGGTCGGCGGCCGCCTCGACGAACGACCGGAAGCCCCGCGGACCTCCGCGCTCGGTGAGCGGGAAGTCGATCCGGACGTGCACGCAGCCGTCCCCGAAGTGCCCGTAGGGCACGCCGTCCAGGCCGGAGTCGCGCAGCAGCGCGTCGAACCCGCGCAGGTAGTCGCCGAGCCGCTCCGGCGGCACCGCGGCGTCCTCCCAGCCGGAGTGCGCCGGACGGTCCAGGCTGCGGGCGGCCAGCCCGGCGCCGTCCTCCCGGATCCGCCACAGCGCGGCCATCTCCCGCACGTCGCTGACCAGGCGAACGTCGACCGCGCCGGCGTCCGCGGCCACAGCGGAGGCGGCGGCGTGCGCCTCCTCGGCGGTGGAGCCGGTCACCTCGGCGAACAGCCAGCCGGCGCCGCGCGGCAGGTCGGGCACGCTGCCGGTGCCGGTCCGCACCACGTCGACGATCCGGGAGTCCAGGCCCTCGCAGGCGACCAGGGGGTGGTGCAGCAGCGCCGGGACGGCGTCGGCGGCCTCGAACATCGAGGGGTAGCCGAGCACGGCCAGCGCCCGGAAGGGCTCGTCGAGGACCAGCCGGACCGTGGCGCCGGCGACGACGCCGAGGGTGCCCTCGGTGCCGACCAGGAACCGGGACAGGTCGCGGCCCTTCTCGGGCAGCAGGTGCTCCAGGCTGTAGCCCGACACCTGGCGGGTGAACCGCCCGAAGTCGGTGCGGATCGTCGCCAGGTGGTCGGCGACCAGGGCGTCGAGCCGGTCGTGCAGCGCGGTGCGGCCGTCCGCGGGGGTGATCCGTCCGCCGTCGGCGGTGAGCACGTCGAGCCCGACCACGTTGTCGACGGTCCGGCCGTAGCCCAGGGCCCGCGAGCCGCAGGCGTTGTTGCCGATCATCCCGCCGACCGTGCAGCGGGTGTGGGTCGAGGGGTCCGGCCCGAAGCGCAGGCCGTGCGCGGTGGCGGCCCGCTGCAGCGTCGCGTGCACGGCGCCCGGCTCGACGACGGCGGTCCGGGCCTCCGGGTCGATCGAGAGCACCCGGTTGAGGTGCCGGGTGGTGTCCACCACGATGCCGGTGCCCACGGCGTTCCCGGCGATCGACGTACCGGCGCCGCGCATGGTCAGCGGGGTGCCGCTGTCCCGGGCGACGGCGACGGTGGCGGCGAGCTCGTCGACCGAGCGCGGCCGCACCACGACCTGCGGGACGACGCGGTAGAGCGAGGCGTCGGTGGAGTACAGCGCGCGGGCCAGCGTCGAGTCGTCGGCGTCGTGGACGCCCTCCCGGGCCAGTGCCGCGACCAGGTCGCCGCTCACCACAGCTCGATCGAGCGGCGCAGGATGCCGGCGAGGTCGTCCGCGGAGGCCTCGCGGGGCGCGGTGGCGAGCAGCCGCTGCTGCTGCAGCGTGCCGGTGACCAGGTCGTCGACGTCGGCCTCGGCGTACCCCACCGCCCCGATGCCGTTGGGGATGTCGATGTCGCGCATCAGGTCGGCGAGCACCCCGGGCAGGAAGTCGCGCAGGTCGTCGGGGCGCTCGGCCCCGGGCGCGAGGAGCTCGGCGGCCCGCACGTGCCGCTCCGGTGCGGCCTCGAAGGTGAACCGGAACGCCTCGGGAGCGGTCAGCGAGACGGCCATGCCGTGCGGCACCATCGGCTCGTCGTCGGGGTAGCCGGCCGGGTGGAAGTCCCGGACCCGGCCCGCGATCGGGTAGGCGTTGGCGTGCGGGATGTGCACCCCGGCGTTGCCGAAGCCCATCCCGGCGAACGTCGCGGCCAGCGCCATCTGCTCGCGGGCGTGCTCGTCGTCGCCGTGGTGCACCGAGGTCCGGAACGACCCGGCGAGCAGGCTCATCGCCTTCTCCGACCACATGTCCGCGATCGGGTTCGCGCCGCAGTAGGGCACCCGCTGCTCAGGGGTCTTGCGCGCGTAGGAGTCGAAGGGCCGGGCGGTCCAGCTCTCCAGCGCGTGGCAGAGGATGTCCATGCCCGAGGCGGCGGTCACCCCGGCCGGCTGGGACAGCGTGAGCCGGGGGTCCACCACCGCCAGGGTCGGGCGCAGCAGCGGGTGGCTGATGCCGCTCTTCACCTGCTGCTCGAGCACGTCGAGGACGCAGACCGTGGTGCTCTCGCTGCCGGTGCCGGTCGTGGTCGGCACGGCGACCAGCGGGGCGAGCCGGTTCACCGGCGCCCGGCCCCGGCCGACCGGGGCGTTCACGTAGTCGAGCAGGTCACCGGGGTTGGTGCACAGCAGGTTGACGGCCTTGGCCGTGTCGATCGCCGACCCGCCGCCCACCGCGACGAACGCGTCCCAGGGACCGCCGTCCCGGGCGAACTCGACCGCCTCCACCATGCTCTCGTCGGTGGGCTCGACGTGCGCCCGGTCGAAGAGCACCGCCTCGATGCCGGCGGCGTTCACCTGGTCGGTGATCCGCTGCGGGTGCCCGGTCGCCGCGACGCCGGGGTCGGTGATCACCAGCACCCGCCGGACGCCGTACGTCGAGAGGTCGAAGCCGATCTCGTCGGAGGAGCCGGAGCCGAACTTCAGCTGGGGGGCGCCATAGGTGAACACGGTCTCGGAGCTGCCGGACTGGACCATGGCGCAAGGCTAGTCGGGGCGTTCCACCTCGGTGAGGGCGTATCGCGCTGCGGAGAGCAGGTCGAGGCCCAGGGCCTCCTCCCGCGGCACCCAGGCGGCCCGGTCGGTGGACCCGTCGACCTCGACGACGTATGGCTCGACGCCCACCGACCGCCGCAGCACGCGGGCGCCGAAGATCAGGTGCACGCCGTGGTAGTCCTCGACGAGCCCGTCGGAGCGGGCGCCGACGAAGTGCGTGGAGTGCACGTCCAGCACCCGGGTGGGCTCGACGTGCAGGCCGGTCTCCTCGAGCACCTCGCGGCGCAGCGCGTCCCGCGGGTCCTCGCCGTGGTCGATGCCCCCGCCCGGCAGCGTCCACCGGCCCTCGATGCGGGTGCGCGACGACATCCGGGTGAGCAGCACCTCCTCGCCGCTGCCCGACCCGCGCACCAGCACGGCGTACGCCGCGATCCGCTGACGCTGCGGGGGAAGGCCGTCGGGAGAGGTGGGATCGGACATGCCCGCGAGTCTAGGAGGCGGGCGGTCCCAGCCGTCGGCCGACCGTTTCGGCGAGCCCCGACCGGGGGACACTGGAGGCAGACCCGGTCCCCGACCCCGCGAGAGCCGATGAGCACGTTGCACGCCCCCGCCGCACCGCCCGAGGCCCGACGGGCCCGCGGGTCCTCGCGCGACCCGTTCTTCGACAACGCCAAGATGCTGCTGGTCACGCTGGTCGTGGTCGGGCACTCCTGGACCCTGCTGCCGGACGTCTCGACCTCCTCGCCGGTCTACGTGTTCCTGTACTCCTTCCACGTGCCGGCCTTCGTGCTGGTCACCGGCTACCTGTCGCGCAGCTTCACCTTCACCCGGCGCAACCTGCACAAGCTGGCCACGACGGTGGTCGTGCCGTACCTCGTCTTCGAGACGCTGCTGGCACTGTTCCGCACGGTCGTGGGCCACGAGAACTTCGGCGTCCTCTACGTCAGCCCGCACTGGCCGTTGTGGTACCTCACCGTGCTGTTCCTGTGGCGGCTGGCCACTCCCCTGCTCACCCGGCTGCGGCCGCCGGTCGCGATGGCCGTCGCCGTGGCGGTCTGCCTGGTCGGCGGGCTGAACACCGTCCCGGCCCTCGACCTCCCCCGCACCTTCGGGCTGCTGCCGTTCTTCGTGGCCGGCCTGGTGATGACCCGCGCGCAGTTCGACTGGCTGGCCCGCCCGCGGGTGCGGGTGGTCGCCGCGGTGCTGATGGCGGTGGCCTTCGCGGTGGCCACGGTCGCCGCCGGGCACTTCAGCAAGGAGTGGCTCTACTGGCGCACCGGCTACCCCGATCTCGAGGTGTCGTTCTGGGTCGGCGCCGCGGTCCGGCTGGGCCTGCTGGTGGTGGCCGGCACCCTGGCGCTGTCCGCGCTGTCCCTGATGCCCCGCTCGCAGCGCTGGTTCACCTCCCTGGGCTCCGCGAGCCTGGTGGTCTACCTCTGCCACGGCTTCGTCGTCAAGGGCGCGGAGTACGCCGGGGTGGGCGCCCTGTCCGAGAAGGACCCGGTGACCGCGTTCCTGGCGGTCACGGCCGCCGCCGTGGGCGTGAGCCTGCTGCTCGCCGCCACCCCGGTCAGCCGGCGGCTCAACGTCCTGGTCGACCCGATCACCACGCTGACCGCCGACACCCCGGGCGTGCTGGAGCCGGAGCACCACCGCACCGAGACCCTCGACCGGCTGGCGCTCACGCACCGCGACCCGACCCGGCTGAGCTAGCCGGCCCGGAGCACGTCGAGCGGCCGCCAGGACGGCGGCACCGCGCTGCGCGGCACCGACTCCTCGGCCCGGGCGGCGTCCACCGGCGGTGCGCCGCCCCCGAGGTGGGCCGGGTGCCAGGGTGCGGGCTCCCCCGGCCGTGGCTGGTGCACCGGGCGGGACTGCAGGTCGTCGAGCAGGGCCTGCACGGTCGCCCCGAGCAGCTCGGTCCCCCGGCGCAGGTCGGTCGCGGGGTCGACGTACAGGGGCGGCCCGACGAGCAGCGAGACCGGCCGACCGCGCCGCAGGTCGACCGGACGGTGGGCGGTGAGGATCCGCTGCGGTCCCCAGATCGCCATCGGCACGATCGGGACGCCGAGCTCACGGGCCAGCGCCACCGGCCCGGGCATCAGCGAGCGGACGGTGAACGAGGTGCTGACCCCGGCCTCCGGGAAGATCCCGACCGCCTCGCCCCGCCGGAGCAGCGTCCGGGACCGGAGGTACGCCGCGGCCGGCGCGGCCCGGTCCACCGGCACGTGCCGCATGCGGCGCAGGAACGGTCCGGCGACGGGGTGGGCGAACAGGTCGTGCCGGGCCAGGAAGCGTACGTCGCGGCGGCTGCCGCGCGCCGCGAGGCCGACCAGCATGAAGTCCAGGAAGCTGACGTGGTTGCTGGCGAGCACCACCGGCCCGGTGCGCGGGACGTGCTCGTCCCCCTCGACGTCGATGCGCAGGTCGAGCGCCCGGAAGACGCCCCGGGCCACGCCGATGACCGTCCGGTAGGTCCACTGTCCACGTCGCACGCCTGATGTTCGCAGCCGACTGCCGGTCGGCTCGGTCGGGCGCGCGCGTCAGCGGCGGCCGCTGTCGTAGTAGCGCGCGCCGCCGGTGCGCACGAACCGCCAGTCGTAGCTGCCGTCGGGATGCAGCACCAGCCGCAGCCAGCCGAACGTCCGGCTCTCCCGGGTGAGCGAGTTCTGCGCCGTCGACTCCCAGGGGTAGAACCCGATGCCGCCGGTGCCCACGACGAACTGCTGGGTGCCGGTCGCGGCGTCCAGGGTCCCGCCGGCGTCCTGCGGCGCGAAGCGTTCGTAGCCGTGCTGGTGGCCGGACAGGAGCAGCGGCACGTCGTAGCTGTCCAGCACCTGGATCCACGGACGCAGCGCCGTGTCCGCCGTGTGCTCCTGGGTCGACGAGGTCCAGTAGGGCTCGTGCCAGATCACCAGGGGGTGGTCACCGGCGGCCTTCCCCCGGGCCAGCGCCCCGGCCAACCAGCGGGTCACCCGGGCGGCCCGGGCCGGGGAGTAGCGCCACAGGCCGGAGGAGACCGAGTAGACCCGCCACGTGCCGAGGTCGACCTCGTAGCTGGAGCCGGGCCCGAGCCGCCGCCCGGTGGCCCGGTCCGCGAGCGACTTCCCGGAGGTCTGCCCCGGGCAGGTGCCGGCCAGGTGCCGGGCGTAGGCGCTGGTGTCGCCGAGGGCCGCCCAGTCGTGCGTCGGGCCCGCGGTCGCGATCATCTTGGGCATCAGCGCACCCCAGCCCGCGGCGTCGAAGGACCGCACCAGCGTGGAGCAGGTGCCGTGCTCGTACTGGAAGTCGCCGAGGAACGCCACCGCCCGGGGTGCGGCCCGGCGGATCGAGGCGGCCACCCGACCGGTGTTCGAGCTGGTCGTGGACGACGGCGGGCTGGCGTCGCCCACGGCAGCCAGCACGATGTCGCCCGTGGTGCCGCGCGGGGACGACCGGGACGGGTCCGGTGTGGTGTCCCTCGCGGCGGGCGGCGGGGTGATCGGCGTCGGGGAGACCGCCCGGGGCCCGACCGGGTCCTTCGCCCTGCGCCAGGCGACCGCCCAGTCGACGTACAGGTGCCCGCGGGTCGAGTCCGCCGGGATGCTGCCGTCGGTCGACGTCTCGGTCTGCAGCACCCAGTGCATCGGCTCGCGCGGGACCCACTTGCGGCTCCTGCCGATCCGCTTGCCGTCCAGGAAGAAGTCCACTTGGCCCGGCCGCCACTCGGTCACGGCCGTGTGCCAGCGCTGGTAGCGACCGGGGGCGTTGAAGCCGGCCTGCCCGCCCGCGGGTCGCGCGAAGTGGTTGAAGGCCGTGAAGGAGGTGCCGTCCAGGTTTCCCTCGGGCCAGTCGATCTCGCCGCCCTCGGGCCACTTCTTGGAGTCCGGCCACAGCAGCCAGGCCGTCTTGTAGCCGTGCATCCGACGGTCGGCCCGGAACCGGACGGCGTAGCGGCCGTAGGAGCCCACCTCCGACAGGGGCAGGGCGGCGGCGACCAGGTGCTGGCCCCCGGAGCTGTGCAGGTAGTAGTCGAGGAGCCCGCCGTGCACCGAGAGCACCTGGCTGGGTGCGTAGGTCCCCAGCTTGGTGGTGTCCTTCCAGCCGTCCGGGTAGACCCGCCAGCTCGCGCCGTAGACGGTGCCGGGGAACGCGCCACGGGCCACCGGCTGGCGGAAGTCCTCGGCGAACACCCGGCGCCAGCCCTTCTTGTAGAGCGGCATCCGCTGCCCGCTGGGCGCGTAGTTGGGCTGCGCCGCGGTCGCCGCCCGCACGGAGGCGGACACCCCCCCGGACCGGCTCCGGGGGCGCGGCCACCGGCACGCTGCCGCAACCGGCGCTGACCACGACTCCGAGGACGGCGAGCAGCAGGGCGGGCAGTTTCATGGTGACCTCCTGCCGCGCAGCCTAAGGACTCCGGGGGTCCCGGCGGGAGGGCGGCGGACCGAAATGACCCGCATGGAGCAGGGACGAAACCCACCTTCCGCCGGAACCGGTAATCCGGGGCTGCAGCGGCAAGACGCCGGGAACGCCGAAGGCCGGCTCCCCGTGGGGAGCCGGCCTCCGGCCGTGCTGTGCGCTGTCCTGCTCGATCCGGTTCCTGCTACCGGAACCTCGCTCCGCTCAGTTCTGGTAGGAACCGAAATCGAAGTCGTCGAGTGCCACGGCCTGGCCTCCGGTGTTCCCGAAGTCGTAGTCGTAGTCGCCGTACCCGGTGACGGAGTACGCGTTCGCACGCGCCTCCTCGGTCGGCTCCACCCGGATGTTGCGGTAGCGCTCCAGGCCGGTGCCGGCCGGGATCAGCTTGCCGATGATCACGTTCTCCTTGAGACCGCGCAGCGAGTCGGACTTGCCGTGGATCGCCGCGTCGGTCAGGACCCGCGTGGTCTCCTGGAACGACGCCGCCGACAGCCACGACTCGGTGGCCAGCGACGCCTTGGTGATGCCCATCAGCTGCGGACGGCCGGCCGCGGGCTTGCCGCCCTCGGAGACCACCCGACGGTTCTCCTCCTCGAAGATGACCCGGTCGATGAGGTCCGACGGGAGCAGCTTGGTGTCGCCCTGCTCCAGCACGAGGACACGGCGCAGCATCTGCCGCACGATGATCTCGATGTGCTTGTCGTGGATGGCCACGCCCTGGCTGCGGTACACAGCCTGGACCTCGTCCACCAGGTGCTCCTGGGCCTTGCGGACACCGAGGATGCGCAGCACCTCCTGCGGGTCCGGCGTGCCCTGGGTCAGCTGCTGGCCGACCTCGACGTGGTCGCCCTCGCCGACGGTCAGACGCGACCGCTTGCTGATCGGGTACTCCTGGACCTCGGACCCGTCGTCCGGGGTGATCAGGATCTTCTTCGCCTTGTCGGTCTCGTCGATCGTCACGCGGCCGGCGGCCTCGGTGATCGGCGAGCGACCCTTGGGCTGGCGGGCCTCGAAGAGCTCGACCACGCGGGGCAGGCCCTGCGTGATGTCGTCCGCGGAGGCCACACCACCGGTGTGGAAGGTACGCATCGTCAGCTGCGTGCCGGGCTCACCGATCGACTGGGCCGCGATGATGCCGACGGCCTCGCCGATGTCGACGAGCTTGCCGGTCGCCAGCGAACGCCCGTAGCACTTGGCGCAGGTGCCGGTCCGGGCGTCACAGGTGAGCACGGAACGGACCTTCACCTCCTCGATGCCGGCCTCGACGAGCTCGTTGATCTTGACGTCGCCGAGGTCGCCGCCCGCCTCGACCAGCACTGCGCCGGTCTCCGGGTGCGTGACCTCGACGGACGCCGAGCGGGCGTACGCCGCGGTCTCGGCGTTCTCGTCCTTGACCACGCGGCCGTCGTCGAGCTTGACGCCGATCCGCTTGGGCAGGCCGCGCTCGGTGCCGCAGTCGTCCTCACGGATGATGACGTCCTGCGACACGTCGACCAGACGACGGGTCAGGTAGCCCGAGTCCGCCGTACGCAGCGCCGTGTCGGCCAGACCCTTGCGGGCACCGTGCGTCGCGATGAAGTACTCCAGGACGGTCAGGCCCTCCCGGAAGTTCGACTTGATCGGCCGCGGGATGATGTCGCCCTTGGGGTTGGCCACCAGACCACGCATGGCCGCGATCTGCCGGACCTGCATCATGTTTCCGCGCGCACCGGAGTGCACCATCATGTAGATCGGGTTCATCTTGTCGAAGGTCTTCTCGAGCTCGGCCGCGACCTCGTTGGAGGCCTGCGTCCAGATCTCGATGAGCTCCTGGCGACGCTCGTCGTCGGTGATCAGGCCACGCTCGAACTGGACCTGCACCTTCTTGGCCTGGTCCTCGAACACCTCGAGGATCTCGGCCTTGCGGGGCGGGGTGACGACGTCCTCGATGGAGACCGTCACACCGGAGCGGGTGCCCCAGTGGAAGCCGGCGTCCTTGAGGGCGTCGAGCGCCGCGGCGACCTCGACCTTGGTGTAGCGCTCGGCCAGGTCGTTCACGATGACCCCGAGCTGCTTCTTGCCGACCTCGTAGTTCACGAAGGCGTAGTCCGGCGGAAGCGTCTCGTTGAACAGCGCGCGCCCCAGGGTGGTGTCCAGGATCAGCGGCTCGCCCTCGGTCCAGCCCTCCGGAAGCGGCACGCCGAACGGCGGCACCACCTGCGGGAAGCGGATCTTCACCTTGCTCTGCAGGGTGATCTCGCCCTTGTCCAGGGCCATGATCGCCTCGGAGGTCGAGGAGAACGCGCGGCCGTGGCCGGCGAGCTCGCCCTCCATCTCCCGGGTGAGGAAGAACAGACCGATGATCATGTCCTGGGTGGGCATGGTGACCGGACGACCGTCGGACGGCTTGAGGATGTTGTTCGTCGACAGCATCAGGATCCGGGCCTCGGCCTGCGCCTCCGCGGAGAGCGGCAGGTGCACGGCCATCTGGTCACCGTCGAAGTCCGCGTTGAACGCGGAGCAGACGAGCGGGTGGATCTGGATGGCCTTGCCCTCGATCAGCTGGGGCTCGAACGCCTGGATGCCCAGACGGTGCAGCGTGGGCGCACGGTTGAGCAGCACCGGGTGCTCGGTGATGACCTCTTCCAGGACGTCCCACACGACCGGACGGGCGCGCTCGACCATGCGCTTGGCGCTCTTGATGTTCTGCGCGTGGTTCAGGTCGACCAGACGCTTCATCACGAACGGCTTGAACAGCTCGAGCGCCATCTGCTTGGGCAGGCCGCACTGGTGCAGCTTGAGCTGCGGGCCGACCACGATGACCGAACGGCCGGAGTAGTCGACGCGCTTGCCGAGCAGGTTCTGCCGGAAGCGACCCTGCTTGCCCTTGAGCATGTCGGACAGCGACTTCAGCGGCCGGTTGCCCGGGCCGGTGACCGGACGGCCGCGACGGCCGTTGTCGAACAGCGAGTCGACGGCCTCCTGGAGCATCCGCTTCTCGTTGTTGACGATGATCTCGGGCGCACCGAGGTCGAGCAGCCGCTTGAGGCGGTTGTTCCGGTTGATCACGCGGCGGTACAGGTCGTTCAGGTCGGACGTCGCGAACCGGCCACCGTCGAGCTGCACCATCGGGCGCAGGTCCGGCGGGATGACCGGGACGGCGTCGAGCACCATGCCGCGCGGGCTGTTGGTCGTCTTGCGGAACGCGTCGACGACCTTGAGGCGCTTGAGGGCGCGGACCTTGCGCTGGCCCTTGCCGGTCGCGATGGTCTCGCGCAGGCTCTCCACCTCGGCGTCGAGGTCGAAGGTCTCGAGGCGCTTCTGGATCGCCGTGGCGCCCATGTGGCCCTCGAAGTACTTGCCGAACCAGTTCTTCATCTCGCGGTAGAGCAGCTCGTCGCCCTCGAGGTCCTGGACCTTGAGGTTCTTGAAGCGGCTCCACACCTCGTCGAGACGGTCCAGCTCGCGCTGGGACCGGTCGCGGACCTGCTTCATCTCGCGCTCGGCGCCGTCCTTGACCTTGCGACGCGCGTCGGCCTTGGCACCTTCGGCCTCGAGGGACGCGAGGTCCTCCTCGAGCTTCTTGGCGCGCTCGTCGATCTGGTTGTCGCGGCGGCTCTCGAGACGCTTGCGCTCGAGGTCGATCTTGCCCTCGTTCGAGGACAGGTCGCGGTGCCGCGCGTCCTCGTCGACGTGCGTGATCATGTACGCCGCGAAGTAGATGACCTTCTCGAGGTCCTTCGGGGCGAGGTCGAGCAGGTAGCCGAGCCGGCTGGGCACACCCTTGAAGTACCAGATGTGCGTCACCGGGGCGGCGAGCTCGATGTGGCCCATCCGCTCGCGGCGGACCTTGGAACGGGTCACCTCGACGCCGCAGCGCTCGCAGATGATGCCCTTGAAGCGCACGCGCTTGTACTTGCCGCAGTAGCACTCCCAGTCCCGGGTGGGACCGAAGATCTTCTCGCAGAAGAGACCGTCACGCTCGGGCTTGAGCGTGCGGTAGTTGATCGTCTCCGGCTTCTTGACCTCGCCGTGGCTCCACGTGCGGATGTCGTCCGCGGTGGCCAGGCCGATCTTCAGCTGGTCGAAGAAGTTCACGTCGAGCACGGTGGCTTCTTTCCTCAAGATGTCAGGTTGAACAAAAGACGGGGACCGAGGGCGGGGAGCACGGCCTCACGGGCCGCGCTCCCCCACACCTCAGACTTCCTCGACGCTGCTGGGCTCGCGGCGGGACAGGTCGATGCCGAGCTCCTCGGCGGCGCGGAAGACGTCTTCCTCCGCGTCGCGCATCTCGATCGCGGTGCCGTCCTGGGACAGCACCTCGACGTTGAGGCAGAGCGACTGCATCTCCTTGACGAGAACCTTGAACGACTCGGGGATGCCGGAGTCGGGGATGTTCTCGCCCTTCACGATGGCCTCGTAGACCTTGACGCGTCCGGGGACGTCGTCGGACTTGATGGTCAGGAGCTCCTGCAGGGCGTAGGCGGCGCCGTACGCCTCCATCGCCCAGACCTCCATCTCACCGAAGCGCTGGCCACCGAACTGGGCCTTACCGCCGAGCGGCTGCTGGGTGATCATCGAGTACGGACCCGTCGACCGCGCGTGGATCTTGTCGTCCACGAGGTGGTGCAGCTTCAGGATGTACATGTAGCCGACCGAGACCGGGTCCGGGAAAGGCTCTCCCGAGCGGCCGTCGAACAGCATCGCCTTGCCGTTCTCCTTGACGACGCGGACGCCGTCGCGGTTCGGCAGGGTCGAGCCGAGCAGACCGACGATCTCGTCCTCGCGCGCACCGTCGAACACGGGGGTCGCGACGTTGGTCTCGGCCTCCGCGGCGTCGGCGTGGATCGAGATGAGGCGCTTCTTCCAGTCCTCGTCGTCGCCCTCGACCTGCCAGCCCTGCTTGGCCAGCCAGCCCAGGTGGATCTCGAGGATCTGACCGATGTTCATCCGGCCCGGCACGCCGAGCGGGTTGAGCACCACGTCGACGGGCGTCCCGTCCTCCATGAACGGCATGTCCTCGACCGGAAGGATCTTGGAGATGACGCCCTTGTTGCCGTGCCGGCCGGCGAGCTTGTCGCCCACCGAGATCTTGCGCTTCTGGGCCACGTAGACGCGGACCAGCTGGTTCACGCCCGGAGGCAGCTCGTCGCCCTCCTCGCGGTCGAAGACCCGGACGCCGATGACGGTGCCGGACTCGCCGTGCGGGACCTTCATCGAGGTGTCGCGCACCTCGCGCGCCTTCTCACCGAAGATCGCGCGGAGCAGGCGCTCCTCGGGGGTCAGCTCGGTCTCGCCCTTGGGCGTCACCTTGCCGACGAGGATGTCGCCGGTCGTGACCTCGGCGCCGATGCGGATGATCCCGCGCTCGTCGAGGTCGGCCAGCATCTCCTCGGAGACGTTCGGGATGTCCCGGGTGATCTCCTCCGGCCCCAGCTTCGTGTCGCGGGCGTCGACCTCGTGCTCCTCGATGTGGATCGAGGTGAGGACGTCCTGCTGCACGAGACGCTGCGACAGGATGATCGCGTCCTCGTAGTTGTGGCCCTGCCACGGCATGAACGCGACGAGCAGGTTCGTGCCGAGCGCCATCTCGCCCTCGTCGGTGCAGGGACCGTCGGCGATCGGCGAACCGACCTCGAGGCGCTGCCCCTCCGAGACCAGCGGGCGCTGGTTGATGCACGTGCCCTGGTTCGAGCGGCTGAACTTCTGCATCCGGTAGGTGCGGTAGGTGCCGTCGTCCTGCATGACCTCGACCGCGTCGGCCGAGACCTCCTGCACGACGCCGGACTGGGCCGCGACGACCACGTCACCGGCGTCGACGGCGGCACGGAACTCCATGCCGGTGCCGACCAGCGGCGCGTCGCTCTTGATGAGCGGCACGGCCTGGCGCTGCATGTTGGAGCCCATCAGCGCGCGGTTCGCGTCGTCGTGCTCCAGGAACGGGATCAGCGCGGTCGCGACAGACACCATCTGGCGCGGCGAGACGTCCATGTAGTCGACCTCGTCGGCCGGCACCACGTCGACCTCGTTCTCGCGCTGGCGCACCAGCACGCGCTCCTCGGAGAACGTGTTGTCGTCGTTCAGGCCGGCGTTGGCCTGCGCGATGACGTAGCGGTCCTCCTCGTCGGCGGTGAGGTAGTCGACCTTGTCGGTGACGGTGCCGTTCTCGACCTTGCGGTACGGCGTCTCGACGAAGCCGAACGGGTTGATCCGCCCGAACGTCGCGAGCGAGCCGATCAGGCCGATGTTCGGGCCCTCAGGCGTCTCGATCGGGCACATGCGGCCGTAGTGCGACGGGTGGACGTCGCGGACCTCGAAGCCCGCGCGGTCACGCGAGAGACCACCGGGGCCCAGCGCGGACAAGCGACGCTTGTGCGTCAGGCCCGCGATCGGGTTCGTCTGGTCCATGAACTGCGACAGCTGGGAGGTTCCGAAGAACTCCTTGAGCGCCGCGACCACGGGACGGATGTTGATCAGGGACTGCGGCGTGATCGCCTCGACGTCCTGCGTCGTCATCCGCTCGCGGACGACCCGCTCCATGCGGGCCAGGCCGGTGCGCAGCTGGTTCTGGATCAGCTCGCCCACCGTGCGCATGCGCCGGTTGCCGAAGTGGTCGATGTCGTCGGCCCGGACCTCGTTGGCGCCGCCACCGGCGGGCGTCACGAGCTCGGTCTGGCCGTCGTGCAGCGCCACGATGTAGCGGATCGCCGCGACGATGTCGTCGATGGTCAGCGTCTGCTGGTCGAAGGCCTCGGTGGTGCCGAGCTTCTTGTTGATCTTGTAGCGACCGACCTTGGCGAGGTCGTAGCGCTTGCCGTTGAAGTAATAGTTGTCCAACAGCGTCTGCGCGGCCTCGCGCGTGGGCGGCTCGCCCGGGCGCAGCTTGCGGTAGATGTCGAGCAGCGCGTCGTCCTGGCCCTCGGTGTGGTCCTTCTCGAGGGTCAGCATCATCGACTCGTACTGGCCGAACTCCTCGCGGATCTGCTCGTTGGTCCAGCCGAGGGCCTTGAGCAGCACCGTGACGTTCTGCTTGCGCTTGCGGTCGAGGCGGACGCCGACCAGGTCGCGCTTGTCGATCTCGAACTCGAGCCACGCACCGCGCGAGGGGATGACCTTGGCGGTGTAGATGTCCTTGTCGGACGTCTTGTCGGCGCTGCGCTCGAAGTAGACGCCCGGCGACCGGACGAGCTGCGAGACGACGACGCGCTCGGTGCCGTTGATGACGAAGGTGCCCTTGTCGGTCATCAGGGGGAAGTCCCCCATGAAGACCGTCTGGCCCTTGATCTCACCGGTCTCGTTGTTGGTGAACTCCGCGGAGACGTAGAGAGGAGCGGAGTAGGTGAAGTCCTTCTCCTTGCACTCGTCCACGGTGTTCTTGGGGTCGTAGAAGACCGGGTTCTCGAAGGAGAGGGACATGGTCCCGGAGAAGTCCTCGATCGGGGAGATCTCCTCGAAGATCTCCTCGAGGCCCGACTTGAGGGAGGCGTCCTCCCCGTTGTCGAGACGCTTCTGCGTGTCGGTCTTCCACTCCTCGTTGCCCACGAGCCAGTCGAAGCTCTTGGTCTGGAGGTCGAGAAGCTTCGGGACCTCGAGGACTTCCGAGATCTTCGCGAAGGAGATGCGGCGGGGAGCGAGAGGGTTTTCGATGGTCTTGCTGGTGCTGCGCGAGGCGGCCAAGACTGGTCCTTCCAAGGGCTCGCGTGATGTCGTCGACCCCCCTCATTCCAGCCGACCGGGCAGGCTGGAGGCATTTGAGAGCAGACGCAAGGATCGATACTAGCCCAAGGGCAGTGCCTCACACAACCGGCCCTGGCCACCACCGTCGGTCCTCGATCACCTGCAGCGGGCCGGCCTGTCCGTGTTGTACCGGAACGAGGGCCGATCCTCGGTGGTGAGAGGTCCGAGAGGCGGAGGCCACGCGGAAACGCACGCACAGCATGAACCGCCGATCCGGCGGAGTCAAGAACCCTCGCGGCGCCCGGCGGGCCCCCGGCGGGCCCCCGGCGGGTGCCCCCCGGGTGCGTCAGTAGGACGTGATGCCGTCGACCAACCAGGTGCCGCCCTGGCGCACCATCGAGAGCTGCACCCGGTTGAGCGCGACCTGCGGCCGACCGCCGTTGGCGGTGCTGGTGGTGGACTGGTTGACGTAGAGCAGCACGTTCACCCGGTCGGCGTCCGCGTGCGCGACGCCCGAGGCCTTGACCTCGGCCTGCACCTTGGCCCGGACCTCGGCGGCGTTCGGCCGGACCAGCCGGTCGAAGGTGTCTTTGTACTGCTTGCGGTAGGCCGGCGTCATGTACCGCTCCGCGGCCTTCTCGTCGGCGTCCAGCGACCCGTAGTCGTAGGACAGGATCGCGGCCGAGGCGCGCTCGGCGGCCGCGGGCGCCGTCCGGGACGCCTCGTCGACGGCGTCCTGGTCGCGGACCTCGCGGTAGTCCCAGGTGGCCAGGCCCAGCCACGCGGCGGTGAGCACCAGGGCCAGGGCGACGACGCCCAGCACCGCGACCACCGGCCAGGACGGGCCGGATCCTCGTGAGTCGACCGTGTCGATACTTTCATGAGTCACGGGCCCATGTAGTGGCGGCGATGAGTCACTGATGGCGTCGCCCCGCCGCTGTTGTCTTTCGCGACGCTTGAGCTGAGCCGGTGTTAGATGGGTTGACGGGAGGTCGGTGGGCCTGTACCCACCCGGGGTCGACCCGCTCATGCGACCGGGGTGAAGTTGTCGACGAGCCACGAGCCGTCGATGCGGACCAGTGACACCTCCCAGCGGAAGTGCCGGGCGCGGGTGTCGAAGACGGTCTTCACGTTCGCGTCGGACACCACCAGGACCTGCGCGGAGTCGGGGTCCAGGCTGGCCACGGCCGAGCTGAGCACCTCCCCCTTGGAGGTCATCTTGGCCTGCTTGACCGAGGTCACGATGTCGCTCATCGCCTTGTCGAACTCGCCCTTGAACTTCGGCGACAGCAGGGGCGTGATGCCGGCCTGGTACTCGTCGACGGAGGCGACGTCGTAGTTGTTGACCTGGACCGCGAACCGCTCCGCGGCCCGGACCACGTCGGACCGGGCGTCCTGGTCGGCCTGCACCTGCTCGGACCTGGGACGCAGGCTGGCCACCTCCACGACGACGGCGACGAGCGCGAGCACCGCGACGACGGCCAGGAAGGCGGCCACGGCGCGGCGCAGGCCGGGGCTGGAGCCCTGGTCGGGGCGTGGCTGTGCAGCGGGGTCCTGCGGGGTGTGGTCGGTCAAGCTGTCACTCCTGCCCGGCCAGCGGCTGCATCAGCAGCCACTTCCAGGACTGTTCTCCCATGAGGGCCGCGGCGCCGCCGGTGTAGGTCACGTCGCCGCTCGGGTTGCGGTCGGTGTACTTCAGCTTCCCCGTGCCGCGATCGTACGACCCGACGACCGGGGCCCGGTACGACGGTCCCGCACGGCGGGGGGTGTTCTGCGCCCCGCGCGCGTTGCTCTGGCTCGCGGGCTCGGTGCACCGCGCGTCCTCGTTCATCGGCAGGTCGCCACGGTCGCTGTTCGGGTCGCGCTGACGGGTGGTGTAGCCGGCCTTGCAGACCTTCGGGTCCTGCTGCAGGATCAGGCCGAAGTGGGCGTCGTACAGGCCGGTGGAGCTGTCCTTGGCGACCACCGTGTAGCCGCCGGCCACCACGTAGGGGTAGACGACCAGGATCATCTCGGTGCCGTCGAGGTGCCGGCCGGTGACCTCGCCGGTGGTCACCAGGTTGTTGATCAGCTGGCCGAGGTCGACCTTGTTCTCCTCCAGGAACGACCGCAGCTGGTTCGCGGTGGCGCTGCCGTTCTCGATCACCGTGCGCAGGTCCGCGTCGCTGTTCGCGACGGTGGTGGAGAACAGCGCCAGGTCGCGGGAGAAGCTCTTGATCGCCGAGGTCTTGTCGATCTGGGTGGACAGCACGGTGTTGCTGTCCTCGAGCAGCGCCGTGGTGATGTCGAAGTTGTCGTTCGCGGCCCGGATGAACGAGTCGGAGGTGTCCACGATCCGGCCGAGGTCGGGTCCGGTGCCCTTGAAGGCGGCGCCGAGCTCGTCGACGACCGTGGTCAGGGACTTCTTGTTCACCGAGTTGACCGTCGTGTCGAGGTCGGTCAGCAGCTTGGTGGTCTCGATCGGCGTCCGGGTCATCGCGTTCGGGATCTCCGACCCGTCCCCGAGGTAGGGCTGCTGCTTGGTCTCCGGCTGCAGGTCGACGTACTGCTCGCCGACCGCGGACCGGTTGGCGACGACCGCCTTCGTGCGGCGCGGGATGTCCTCGTACTTCTTCTCGATGTTGAGCACCACGTCGACGCCCCGGTCGGTCAGCCTCATGTCGCTGACCTGCCCGACCGTGACCCCGCGGTAGGCGACCTCGGCCCCGGTGAAGATGCCGCCGGACTCGGTGAAGTGCGCCGTGACCGCGTAGGACTTGTCGAAGACCAGACGGTCCAGACGCGCGTAGCGGGCGCCCACGAAGGACACGCCGATCATCGTGATCAGCGCGAAGATGACGAGCTGGATCTTGGTCCGCCTGGTGATCATCGCTGCACCATCCCCCACACGAGAAGGGCCCCGAGATCGGAGTCCGCGCCGGTCGTCCTGCCTGCAGCACCGCTGCCCGAGCCGCTGCCGGCGCCGAACCCGGGCCGGTTGAGCAGCCCGCCGACGTTGGGCAGGCTCGGCGTCGGCAGCGGCACGCCCGGGACCGTCGGCACCGGGACCGGCAGCGGGGTCGACGGCTGCTGGCGCAGCCGGCACACGAGACTGTCCTTGTAGCGGGGGTCGGCGCAGGCCGCGTCCAGGTTCGCGACGCCGCGGCAGGCCGCGCTCGTCGGGTCACCCGAGGCGAGGCACCGGTCGAGCTGGGTCAGGATCGGTCCGGTCGGGAGCTGGCCGCAGATGTCCGGGAACTGCTTGGGCACGTTGTCGCAGACCGACGTCACCAGGCCCTGGGTGCAGTCGCCGAGCTTGCCGGCGGCCAGCTTGTTCACGCAGGCCAGGGCGGCGTCGAGGGCGTCGCCGCAGAGCTTCTTGCCGAGCTCCGGGACGATCTGGCAGACGACCGTGGGGTCCACCGGCAGCTTGAGGCTCCCGAGGTCGAGGTCGAGCTGCGCCGACAGGTTGGTGTAGTCGCCCATGTGCAGGTTGCGGGCCTGGGCCGGGTTCGTGCCGACCACAGCGTCCACGAACGGGTAGGTGAGGAACACCTGCAGCGCCTTGGGCAGGGAGTCGCCGGCCTCGGCCAGCTTGGTCAGGGTCGGGGTCAGCGACCGCAGGCTGTCGACGGTGGCCGTCTTGGAGTCCCGGATCACCTGGGTGCCCACCGCGCTGAGGTCGCTGAGCGCCTTGAGCATCTTCACCAGGTCGTCGCGCTGCCGGTTGATGGAGGCCACCGCGCGGGGCAGCTGGTCCAGTGCCCGGGTGATCGCGGGCTTCTGCTTGTTCAGCGAGATCGCGAGCCGGTTGAGGCTCTCGATGGCCCGGATGATCTGGCCCTTGTTGGTGTCCAGCTGGCCCATGAACACGTCGAGCTGGGAGAGCACCGAGCGGACGTCGCTCTCGCGGCCCCCGAGAGCCTTGTTGAGCTCGGTCGAGATGGTCTTGAGCTGGGCCACCCCACCGCCGTTGAGCAGCAGGGAGAGGGCGCCGAGGACCTCCTCGACCTCGGGGTTCCGGCCGCTGTGCGCCAGCGGGATGGTGTCCCCGTCGCCGAGGCGGCCGCTGGAGGCACCGGTGGCCGGGGCGGCCAGGGAGACGAACTTCTCGCCCAGCAGGCTGGTCTGCCGGATGGTGGCCTCGGCGTTGTCCGGCAGCTTCACGCTCTTGCGCAGCAGCACCGTGACGACGGCGTGGTAGCCGTCGACCTCGATGGTGTCGACCTTGCCGACCGTCACGTCGTCGACCTTGACCGACGTCTGCGGGACCAGGTCCATCACGTCGCGGAACTCGACGGTCACGGAGTAGGGGTCGTCGCCCAGGTCCGCGCCGCCGGGCAGCGGCAGGCTGTAGACGGAGAAGTCGCAGCCGGTGAGCAGCAGCGCACCGACCACGGCGAGGGTCGCCCACCGCACCACGCGGGTGGCGGCCCGCACGGTCCGGCCCGGCGTCGTCCGCGCGGTCACGACCGGACCTCCAGGATCCCGCCGAGCGACCGGTCCACGCGTTCGACGTCCGTGGGCCTGGCGGCGCTGGCACTGCCGCCGCCCAGCGGCGCCGACCGGGGCAGGATGTCGCGCAGCTGGGAGCAGGCCTTGCCCGCGTCGCTGTTCGCGCCGGCGGAGATGATCCCGCACAGCGCGCCGAGCGGGTCACCGGTGATCTTGCTGATGTTCTCGCCCACGTTCGTGCGCGTGTCCAGGGTGCCGGTCGCCGGGTTGTAGGTGTGGAACAGGTTGCTCAGCGCGGTCGGCGCGACCTGCAGGATCTCGTCGAGCGCACCGCGCTGCTTGACCAGCACCTTCGAGACCCGGTTGAGCCCCTTGATGTTGCGCGAGAGCGCGCCGCGGTTCTCCCTCACGAAGCCCTCCACGGCCTTCATCGCCACGCCCAGGTTGCGCAGCGCGGCGGCCAGGTCGCCCCGCTCGTCCTTGAGCAGGTCGGCGGCCGAGGCCAGCGAGTCGTTGAACCGGCGCACGGTGCCGTCGTTCCTGGACAGCGCGCCCACGAACCGCTCGATCTCCCGCGCGGTGCCGAACAGCTCTTCCTTGTTGTTGTCGAGCGTCGTGGTGAGCCGGCTGAAGTCCGCGATGGTCTGGTGGAACTTCTCGCCCTGACCCTCGAAGTTGCTCGCGGTCGAGTCCAGCAGGTGGGTCAGCGCGCCCTTGCTGTTGGCGCCGTCGGGCCCCAGGGCCACGGTCAGGTCGTCGATGCTCTGGTAGATCTCGTCGAGCTCGAGCGGCGTCGAGGTGGACGCGGTGGTGAGCACCGCGCCGTCCGCGAGCACCTTGTCCCCCTTGCCCATCACCGGGGTGAGCTGGATGAACCGGTCGCCCACGATCGCCGGCGAGATGATCAGCGCCTTGGCGTCGGCGGGGACGTCGTACTTCGCGTCGTACCACATCTTCACGGTCACGTCGGTGCCCGCGGGGCGCACCGTCTCGACCTTGCCGACGGGGACGCCGAGGATCCGCACGTCGGATCCCTCGTAGAGGGAGACCGTGCGCGGGAACGACGCGGTGAGGTACTTCTTCTGCTGGCTGGGGAGGGCCACGATGACCAGGGCGGTCACCACGGCCAGCACGGCCACGACCGAGAGGACCCGGGTGAGCCCGCCCCTGCTCGAGAGCATGCTCGCCATCTCAGCCTCCCAGCTTGAGGTTGGGGACGGGCGGGAGGTTCTGGATGTAGGTGTCGAACCAGGGGCCGTTGCCGAGCGTGTTGGCGAAGACCCGGTAGAACGGCGCCATCAGCCGGAGGCTGTTGTCGAGGTTCTGCTGGTTCTTGTTGAGCACGTCGACCACGTTGCCGAGGTGGTCCAGGGCCGGCTTGAGGTCGGCGCGGGTGTCCCGCACCAGGCCGGTCAGCTGGATCGAGAGCTGGCTGGTCGCGACGAGCAGGTTGTGCACCGAGTCCCGGCGGGCGGCCAGCGCCCGGAACAGCTTGTCGCCCTCGCGCATCAGCACCACGATGTCGCTGCTGCGGTCGCCGAGCACCGTGGACACCTTCTTGGTGTTGCGCAGCAGGGTGTTCAGCTGCTGGTCGCGGGCGGCGATGTTGCGCGAGAGGTCGGACAGGCCGCCCAACGCGGAGCGGAACTCCTCCGGGGTGTTCGCGGTGAGCTGGCCCAGCGTGTTCAGCGAGCGGGCCAGCCGGTCGGTGTCGATGGACTCGGAGCGCTCGGCCAGGCCGGAGAACGCCTCGACGACGTCGTAGGGCGACGTGGTCCGCTGCACCGGGATCTCGGCGCCCTTCTTCAGCTGGCCGCGGCCGGACGGCTCGAGGCCGAGGTACATGGCGCCCAGCAGCGTCTTGACCTTGATCGCGGCGGCGGTGTCCCGCCCGAAGTCCACGCCCTTCTGGACCTTGAACGTGACCCGGACGTGGTCGCCGGCCAGGTCCACGGTCTGCACCTTGCCCACCCGGACGCCGGCGATGCGCACCTCGTCGTTGGCCTTGAGGCCGCCGGCCTCGGAGAACGCCGCGTAGTAGGTGTCGCCGCCGCCGATCAGCGGCAGGTCCTCGGCCTTGAAGGCGGCGAGGATGAACGCGACGATCACGGCGAGGCTGACCGCGCCGATGACCACCGGGTTCTTCTCGCGGAACGGAACGCTCATCCGAGATCACACCTTGGCGAGTTGATGGCGTAGTCGAGCGGGAGCTCCTTGATGGGCGAGCCCGCCGGGAACTTGACCGCTCCCTTGAAGTTGCAGAGGTAGAAGTTGAAGAAGGAGCCGTACGTCGCCGTACGCCCGACCTTGGTGAGCTTGATCGGCAGCACCTGCAGGGCCCGGTCGATCTCGGCCTTGTTGCGGTCCAGGTTGCCCGCCACGTTCTTGAGCTGCCCGACGTCGGCGGTCAAGGAGGGACGGATGTCGGTGACCAGCCCGGAGGTCTGCACCGCCAGCGCGGAGATCGAGTCCAGCGAGCCGAGGATCGCCTGCCGGTCGTCGGAGAGGCCGGAGACGAACTGGCGCAGCTTGATCAGCAGGTCGGACAGCTGGGCGTCCCGGTTGCCGATGGTCACCATCACCTGGTTGAGGTTCTCGATCAGCGAACCGATCACCTTGTCGCGGCTGGCCAGCGTGCTGGTCACCGAGGCGGTGTGCGAGAGCAGGCTCTCGAGGGTGCCGCCCTCGCCCTGGAAGACCGTGACGATCTCGTAGGACAGCTTGTTGATGTCCGCCGGCGACAGCGCCGCGAACAGCGGCTTGAAGCCGTTGAACAGCACGGTCAGGTCGAGTGCCGGGTTGGTCCGCGCGAGCGGGATGGTGTCGCCCTCCTTGAGGACGTCCGGCCCGCCGACGCCCTGGGCCAGGGAGATGTAGCGCTGGCCGACGAGGTTGCGGTAGCGGATCGTCGCGTTGGTGGCGTCGGTGAGCTTCTGGTCCTCGTCCACCTTGAAGGTGACCAGGGCCCGGGTGCGGTCGACGATGTCGACCCCCTTCACGCTGCCGACCTTGACGCCCGCCACCCGGACGTCGTCGCCCTTGGTCACCCCGGTGGCGTCGCTGAACACCGCCTTGTAGTCCTTGCTCGCGGCGAAGGAGATGTTGCCGATGGTGACCACGAGGAAGCCGGTGGCGATCGTGGTGACCAGGATGAAGATCAGCAGGCGTACGGCGTCCCCGGCGGTCTTCTTGTCCAGCAGGCTCATCGGACGCTCACCTCCGTCCCACGCACGATCGGTGCGAGCAGCAGGGAGGCCAGGTCGGGCACGTCATCTTCGGAGACTCCCATCACCGGGGCGGCGAACGCGTTGACGAGGGACCGCTCGGAGGCGGTGCCGGCGTAGCCGGAGGACGGGTCCACGGCGGGGGCGCTGCGCGGCCGGAACTTGCCGTGGCCACCGCTCACCCCGTCGTCGACCGCGGAGATCGGCGGCTGCGGGTTGAGCGTCTTCTGGTCGTACGGCGGGTTCGGCAGCATCTCGCAGTGCGGGCCGTTGTGGGCGCCGTACTTCGGGGTGTCCGCCGCGGTGTAGCCCGTCGGGGAGTTCGGCAGCACCTCGAGGTTGATGTGCAGCGTGTAGTTCCGGTAGGCCTGCTCCATGTGGGGGGTCCAGTTGACCATCCCCTGCAGGAGGCAGGGGTACTCCGGGGCGTACTTCGCCAGCAGCGGGAGCTGGGCCTGGCCCTGCCGGCTCAACCGGATGATGTTCGACCCGTTCTGCTCCAGGAAGTCCTTGCTCGTCGAGGAGAGCCCGGCCACGTCGTCGAACAACGCCTGCACCTTCGCCTCCTTCTCCACGAACGTGTGGCCGGTCTTCACGCTGTTGCGCAGCACCGTCGCCAGCTCCGGCACCACCGAGGCGTACGTGTCCGACACCGTCGCCAGCTTCCCCAGGTCATCGACCAGCAACGGGATCTTCGGGTTCATCCGCTTCAGGTAGTCATCGAGCACCACCAGGCTCGAACCCACCTTGTCGCCGCGGCCCTCCAACGCGTCGGCCAACGCCGTCAACGTGTAGTTCAGCTGCGCCGGCTGCACCGTGCGCAGCAACGGGTAGATGTCGGAGAGCACCTTCTCCACCTCGATCGCCACCCGCGACTCCGAGATCACGTCCCCCGCCCGGATGCTCCGCGCCGAGGGCCGCGCCGGCACCTGCAACGCGACGTACTTCTCACCGAACAACGTCTTCGGCACGATCCGCGCCGACACGTTCTCCGGGATCAGGTGGGCCTGCGCCGGGTCGATGGCGAGGGACAGCGTGGCGCCCTCCCCGTCGGACTCGATGCGGCGGACCTCGCCGACCAGCAGCCCGCGGATCTTCACGTCCGCCAGGGCCGGCAGCTGCAGGCCGACCTTGGAGGTGGTCAGCCGGACCGGCACGTAGTCGACGAACTTCTGGGTGAAGATCGCGTAGGTGACGTAGACGAACAGCAGCAGCATCACCAGGAAGCCGACACCGAAGAGCTTGTTGCGGCCCGCCAGGCCGCCCGTGCGTGCGCTCATCCGAGGCTCACCCGCGAGCCGCGGGCCAGCGGCCCGAACAGCAGGGTCGCGACGTCGGGGACCCGCTGGGCGGGCACCCCGAGGGCCGGGGCGGCGAGGGAGCCGACGACGTCCCGCTCGGAGGCGGTGCCGGCGTAGCCGGAGGACAGGTCGAGGCGCGGGGCCGCGCGCTTCTTGCCGAGGGGGGAGCTCACGCCATCCTTCAGGGGGGAACGAGGGAGTCGGGGGGCAGGTTGCCCTGGCCGTAGACGCCGTGGACCGCGGCCTGGCACTGGTCCAGCGGCACGCGGTTCTCGCCGCGCTCGGCGTAGACCGGCTGGTCGGCCGCGGTGTAGCCGCGGGGCTGGCGCGGGAGCGGCTCGAGGTTGATGTGCAGCGTGTAGCCGCGGAAGGCCTGGGCCTCGAGCGGGATGGCACCGACGATGCCGCCGAGCAGGCAGGGGTACTCCGGGGCGTACTTCTCGAACAGCGGGAGCTGGGCCTGGCCCTGCCGGCTCAACCGGATGATGTTCGACCCGTTCTGCTCCAGGAAGTCCTTGCTCGTCGAGGAGAGCCCGGCCACGTCGTCGAACAACGCCTGCACCTTCGCCTCCTTCTCCACGAACGTGTGACCGGTCTTCACGCTGTTGCGCAGCACCGTCGCCAGCTCCGGCACCACCGAGGCGTACGTGTCCGACACCGTCGCCAGCTTCCCCAGGTCATCGACCAGCAACGGGATCTTCGGGTTCATCCGCTTCAGGTAGTCATCGAGCACCACCAGGCTCGAACCCACCTTGTCGCCGCGGCCCTCCAACGCGTCGGCCAACGCCGTCAACGTGTAGTTCAGCTGCGCCGGCTGCACCGTGCGCAGCAACGGGTAGATGTCGGAGAGCACCTTCTCCACCTCGATCGCCACCCGCGACTCCGAGATCACGTCCCCCGCCCGGATGCTCCGCGCCGAGGGCCGCGCCGGCACCTGCAACGCGACGTACTTCTCACCGAACAACGTCTTCGGCACGATCCGCGCCGACACGTTCTCCGGGATCGTCCGCCGCTCGCCCGGGTAGAGGCCCAGGCGCAGGTCGACGCCGTCGCCGTCCCGCCGCACCGTTGTCCCGAGCACCTCCCCCACCTGGACGCCTCGGATCTTCACGTCCGCCCGGGACGGCAGCTGCAGTCCGAGGTGCGAGGCGCGCAGCGTGACGTCGTCGTACGACGCGAAGGACTTGTCGAAGATCGCGTAGGTGAGCCCGCCGAGCACGACGACCAGCACCACGAACCCCGCCCCGAGGGCGCGGTTGCGGAGACCTCCGAGGAGGCCGCCGGTGCGGCTCACGTGCTGGCTCATGGTGCTACCCCGCCAGCCTGACGGTGGTGGTGGTGCCCCAGATGGCCATCGACAGGAAGAGGTCGATGACGTTGATCGCGACGATCGAGGTGCGCACGGCGCGGCCCACGGCCACGCCCACGCCGGCCGGCCCGCCCGAGGCGTTGTAGCCGTGGTAGCAGTGGATCAGGATCACCACGACGGAGAAGATCAGCACCTTGCCGAACGACCAGAGCACGTCCCCGGGCGGCAGGAACTGGTTGAAGTAGTGGTCGTAGGTGCCGGTGCTCTGCCCGAAGAACTGGGTGACGGTCAGCCGGGTCGCGAAGTACGACGACAGCAGCCCGACGACGTACAGCGGGGTCACGGCGACCAGCCCCGCGATGATCCGGGTGGTGACCAGGAACGGCAGCGACGGGATCGCCATCACCTCGAGGGCGTCGACCTCCTCGGAGATCCGCATCGCGCCGAGCTGCGCGGTGAAGCCGCAGCCCACGGTCGCCGCGAGCGCGATGCCGGCGACGAGCGGGGAGATCTCGCGGGTGTTGAAGTACGCGGAGACGAACCCCGAGAACGCGGCCGTGCCGATCTGGTTGAGCGCGGCGTAGCCCTGGAGGCCGACCTCGGTGCCGGTGAAGAACGCCAGGCCGGTGATCACCCCGACCGTGCCGCCGATCACTGCGAGCGCGCCGGAGCCCAGCGTCACCTCGGCGAGCAGCCGGAGGATCTCCTTCTTGTAGCGCCGGATCGTCCGCGGCGTCCAGGCGAGCGCGCGCACGTAGAACGCGAGCTCGGCGCCCAGGTTGTCCAGGAAGCCGAGGGGCTTCTGGTAGACCGCTTTCACGTTGGCCATGTCCGCTCCCTCAGCCTGTCTTCGGTGGGACGAGCTGGAAGTAGATCGCGCTCATCACGAAGTTCGAGACGAACAGCAGCATGAAGGTGATGACCACCGACTCGTTGACGGCGTCGCCGACGCCCTTGGGACCGCCCCCGGCGTTCATGCCCTTGTAGGACGCGACGATGGCGGCGATCAGGCCGAACACCAGTGCCTTGACCATGCCCTGGTAGAGGTCCGGGAGCTGGGCGAGCGCGGTGAAGCTCGCTAGGTAGGCACCCGGTGTGCCGTCCTGCAGCACCACGTTGAAGACGTAGCCGCCGGCCACGCCGACGACGCTGACCAGGCCGTTGAGGAAGACCGCGACCACCATGCAGGCCAGCACGCGGGGTACGACGAGCCGCTGGATCGGGTCGATGCCCAGCACCATCATGGCGTCGAGCTCCTCGCGGATCTTGCGGGCGCCGAGGTCCGCGGCGATCGCCGAGCCGCCGGCGCCGGCGATCAGCAGGGACGTCGCGATCGGTCCCGCCTCCCGGACCACGGCGAGCACCGCCGCCGAGCCGGTGAAGGACTGGGCGCCGAACTGCTTGATCAGCCCGCCGACCTGGAGCGCGATGACCGCTCCGAACGGGATGGCGACCAGCGCGGTCGGCACGATCGTGACCGAGGCGATGAACCAGGCCTGCTGCAGGAACTCGCGCAGCTGGAAGGGCCGCCGGAACAGCCCCCGGAAGACGTCGAGGCCGAAGGCGAAGAGCTTGCCGGCGGTGCCGATGGGCGCGAGGACGCGCGAGGACGTCAGGGAGGACATCTCAGAAGGCTCCCGGGGCCATGGACATGTTCTCGTCGAACGACCCGGGGGGCGGCGTGACGCCGTTCTCCCGGCACCACAGGCCGGGCTCGCGCTGGCTGCGGCGGTGGATGCCGTTGGACGGGTCGAGCTGCATCGGGATCGGGGGCAGCGGGGGCAGCTCCTGGCCCTTCTCGCTCTCGAGCTCGTCGGCGTCCTTCTCCTCGCTCATCCCGATCGGCCCGATCATCTGGGCGTTCAGGAACTGCCGCACGACCGGCTCCTCGGAGGACAGCAGCATCTCGCGGGGGCCGAACATCGCCAGGTGCTTGTGGTAGAGCAGGCCGATGTTGTCCGGCACGGTCCGGGCGGTGTTCACGTCGTGGGTGACGATCAGCATGGTGGCGTCGATCTGCGCGTTGAGGTCGACGATGAGCTGGTTGAGGAACGACGTACGGACGGGGTCGAGGCCGGAGTCCGGCTCGTCGAAGAGCACGATCTCCGGGTCCAGCACCAGCGCGCGGGCCAGCCCGGCCCGCTTGCGCATGCCGCCGGAGATCTCGCCGGGGAGCTTGTCCTCGGCCCCGACCAGGCCGACCAGCTCCATCTTCTCCATCACCACGGCGCGGATGTCGGACTCGGTCTTGCGGGTGTGCTCGCGCAGCGGGAAGGCGACGTTGTCGTAGAGGTTCATCGAGCCGAACATCGCGCCGTCCTGGAACAGCACGCCGAACAGCTTGCGGATCTCGTAGAGGTCCTTCTCCGAGCAGGAGGCGATGTCGGTGCCCTCGATGACGACGCTGCCGTAGTCCGGCTTGAGCAGACCGATCAGCGTCTTGAGCAGCACCGACTTGCCGGTGCCGGAGGGGCCGAGCATCACGCAGATCTCGCCGGCCGGGACGGTGAGGGAGACGTCCTTCCAGATCAGCGAACGGCCGAAGGACTTGGTGAGGTCCTGGACCTTGATTTCGACGCCCACGAACGCCCTCCCTGTCTGTGTCCCGCGGGACACGCCGTGCCCAGGCGCGAACGCCACGAATGTGCCCGGGATTACCAACGAGTAAACAATGGGGAGGTTACGGCACGAACTGTGACGAGCAACACTTCGTGTCACCCCGTGTTCGGACATCTGGACCAGTGCGGCGCCGGACGTGGGCGCGGCGGGTCCGGACATGCAGGACGGCGGCCCTCCCCGAGGGGAGGACCGCCGTCCGGTGCTGCGGGTGCGCGGCCGGTTCCGGAGGTGCAGGTCCGGCTCGCGCGGATGGTTACTGGAGCAGCGTCACTTGACCGAGACGCTCGCGCCGGCGCCCTCGAGGGAAGCCTTGGCCTTCTCGGCGGCCTCCTTGGTGACCTTCTCCAGGACGGCCTTCGGAGCGGCCTCGACCAGCTCCTTGGCCTCCTTGAGACCGAGGCTCGTGAGGGCGCGCACCTCCTTGATGACGTTGATCTTCTTCTCGCCGGCAGCCTCGAGGACGACGTCGAACTCGTCCTGCTCGAACGCCTCCTCGGCGGCACCGGCGCCACCGGCGGCCGGGGCGGCAGCCACGGCGACGGGGGCGGCGGCGGTCACGCCGAAGGTCTCTTCGAACTGCTTCACGAACTCGCTCAGCTCGAGGAGGGTCATCTCCTTGAACGCGTCGAGCAGCTCGTCGGTGGTGAGCTTCGCCATGGTGGCGTTTCCTTCCGGTTTGCTGACCCGCACGGTCGCGCGGGTCTGACTGGTTGAGGGGGGTGAGCCGAAGCTCAGGCCTCGGTGGTCTCCGTGCTGGTCTCCGTGCTGGTGTCCGTGCTGGACTCCGCGTCGGCCTCGGCCGCGGCGGGTGCCTCGGCCTCGGTGCTCTCGGCGGCTGCGTCGGCCGGGGCCTCCGCAGACTCGGACTCCTCGGCGACGGCCGGCGTGCCGGCTCCGCCCCGGAGGACCGACGGGTCCTGCTCCGCCTTGGCCTGCAGCGCACCCGCGAGGCGGGCAGCCTGCGCGAGGGGCGCGTTGAGCAGGTAGACGGCCTGGCTGAGCGACGCCAGCATGCCGCCGGCGAGCTTGGCGAGGAGGACCTCGCGCGACTCGAGGTCGGCCAGCTTGGCGATCTCCTTCGCGTCGAGCGGCTTGCCGTCGAGGACGCCGCCCTTGATCACGAGAGAGGGGTTTGCCTTGGCAAAGTCACGCAGGCCCTTGGCCGCCTCGACCACGTCACCGCTGATGAAGGCGATGGCGGTGGGTCCGACGAGGAGGTCGTCGAAGCCTTCGACGCCCGCCTCCGTCGCGGCGATCTTGGTCAGCGTGTTCTTGACCACGGCGTAGTTGGCGTTCTCGCCGAGGGCTCGCCGCAGGTCCTGCAGCTGCTTCCACGGTGAGACCGCGGTACTCGGTCAGCACAGCACCCGCAGACTCCTGGAATGACTCCACGAGGTCTGCGACGTCGGCTGTCTTGTCTGGCCGCGCCATGGGTCTCCTTCCGGATCGGTCACTGATCAGTGGTTGATCAACGATGAGTCCGGAGACCGCCGTACGTCCTGAAGGGCCCGACTGGAGCCTGGAACGACGAACGCCCCGGCGCAGGCGCACGGGGCGGTCCCGACAAGATGCGGGCATCTCGACGAGTTCACTCGGTGTCACCTGCGCAGGCCGCCCGCTGAGCGGGACCTTCAGTCGACTTGCTCGATCCGTGGAACACGGAGCGGGCACGCCGACGACCGGCGGTCTCTGGTTTCAGCGGCCAATCTACGCGACCCCCGCCCGGGGCGCCAAATCCGCGCCCGGAGGGGTACCGGGCGGTCCGACCCGGGCCGTCCCGTTCGGAGGGTTTCGCGGCGAATCCCCTCCCCCGGTCCGGGCGCGGTGCTCCAATGATCGCGTGGATCTCTCCCTGGAACCCCTGAGCGACGTCCTGGAGAAGGCCGAGCACGCGGCCCGGGCCGGCGCGCACCCGATGTCGCGCGTGTGGCCCACCGGGTTCGACCTGCTCGACCAGACGCTGGCCGGCGGCATGCGCTCCGGCGAGCTGGTGCTCCTCGGCGGCCCCCAGGGCCTGGGCAAGACCACCTGGGTGCTCCAGGTGGCCCGCAACACCGCCCGCTCCGGGCGCCCGGTCGTGGTGTTCTCCTTCGAGCACGACACCCAGACGCTGCTGGTCCGCCTGGTCGCCCTCGAGGCCGGCCAGCTCGGCGGGCTCGCGGCTCCCAACGTCGCCCGGATCCGGGCCAGCTTCGAGTCCTCGGACGGCCGGACCGGCTCGCTCGCCGACCGGCTCAAGGACACCGAGGGTGGCGTCCAGGCGCTCGACGTCGTCCAGGAGTACGCCGACCGGCTGCACCTGCACCGCTCCACCGGCGCGAGCACGTCGCTGGAGGTGATCACCGCGGCCGTCGACCAGGTCCGCGCGCACACCGGCGAGGCGCCCCTGGTGATCGTCGACTACCTGCAGAAGGTGCACTCCCCGATCGCCGACCAGGAGGAGCGGATCACCGCGGTCACCGAGGGCCTCAAGGACCTCGCGCTGGACCGGGACGTCCCGATCCTGGCGGTGGTGGCCGCCGACAAGGAGGGCCTCACCGCGGGCCGGCGGATGCGGGTCAACAACATGCGCGGCTCCTCGGCGCTGGCCTACGAGGCGGACACCGTCCTGCTGCTGAACAACAAGTACGACGTCGTGGCGCGCCACCACCTCGTCTACAGCACGGCCAACGTGGAGAAGTTCCGCAACTGGACCGTGGTCAGCGTCGAGAAGAACCGCAACGGCCGCACCGGGCAGGACTTCGAGTTCCTCAAGCGCTTCGACCAGTGCCGCTTCGAGACGGCCGGCCGCTCGGTCGTCGAGCAGCTGGTCGACGACCGCATCTACCTGGAGTGACGCCGGAGTGCAGCGACCCGGCGGGTCTGGCGGAGGTTCTCCGCCGGACGCGCCGGGTCGTGGGTTCTGCGGGCGCCAGAAGCGCCGGGTGGGTCAGTCCTCGTTCTCGACCGCGACGTTCTTGACGCGGTTGGGGTCGACCTGGATGCCGGGGCCCATGGTCGTCGAGAGGGTGACCTTCCTCAGGTAGCGGCCCTTGGAGCTGGCCGGCTTGAGCCGCAGCACCTCCTCGAGCGCCGCGGCGTAGTTCTCCGCGAGCTGGGCCTCGGAGAAGGAGGCCTTGCCGATGATGAAGTGCAGGTTGGCGTGCCGGTCGACGCGGAACTCGATCTTGCCGCCCTTGATGTCCGTGACGGCCTTGGCCACGTCGGGGGTGACCGTGCCGGTCTTCGGGTTCGGCATGAGGCCGCGGGGGCCGAGCACGCGGCCCAGGCGGCCGACCTTGCCCATCATGTCCGGGGTGGCGACGACGGCGTCGAAGTCGAGCCAGCCGCCGTTCACCTTCTCGATGAGCTCGTCGCCACCGACGAAGTCGGCGCCCGCCTCGCGAGCCGCGTCCGCCTTCTCGGCGTTGGCGAAGACCAGGACCCTGGCGGTCTTGCCGGTGCCGTGCGGGAGGTTCACGGTGCCGCGGACCATCTGGTCCGCCTTGCGGGGGTCGACGCCGAGGCGCATGGCCACGTCGACGGTCTCGTCGAACTTCTTCTTGCTGCCGGCCTTGGCGATCTTGATCGCCTCGAACGGGGCGTAGGGGAGGTCCTTGTCGAACGTCTCCGCCACCGCGCGGTAGGTCTTGCTGCGCTGCATGTCTGGTTCCTTCTGTTCTCGTGTTTCCAGAGTGTGGTCAACGGGCGCTCAGCTGCCCTGCCACGGTTCTTGGTGCTGCTGGGCCGACTCGGTCAGTCGGTCGTGATGCCCATCGAGCGGGCGGTGCCCTCGACGATTTTCATCGCCGCGTCGATGTCGTTGGCGTTGAGGTCCGGCAGCTTGGTCGTGGCGATCTCGCGCACCTGGTCCTTGGTCAGCTTGCCGACCTTCTCCTTGTGCGGGACGCCCGAGCCCTTCTGCAGGCCTGCAGCCTTCTTGATCAGCTCGGCGGCCGGCGGGGTCTTCGTGATGAACGTGAACGACCGGTCCTCGAAGATGGTGATCTCGACCGGGATGACGTTCCCGCGCATCGGTTCCGTCTGCGCGTTGTAGGCCTTGCAGAACTCCATGATGTTCACGCCGTGGGGACCGAGAGCGGTACCCACCGGCGGAGCAGGAGTTGCCGCCCCGGCCTGCAGCTGCACCTTGACCAGGGCAGCGATCTTCTTCTTGGGAGGCATGTTTCCTTGGGTCCTTACGTGGTTGTAGCTGGGTGTTTCGCGAGCTTCGTGAGGATCTCGGTCAGACCTTCTGGATCTGGCTGAAGCTCAGCTCGACCGGGGTCTCCCGGCCGAAGATCTCGACGAGGGCCTTGACCCTCTGGGACTCCGCGTTGATCTCGGTGATCGTCGCGTGCAGCGTGGCGAACGGGCCGTCGACCACCATGACCGAGTCGGACACGTCGAAGTCCGCGACCTCGACCTTCTTCTTCGGCGCGCCGGTACGGCCGCCGCCCTGGTCGGGCGCTGCGGCCTCGGCCTCGGCCTGGACGGCCGGGGCGAGCATGCTCTCGACCTCGTCGAGGCTCAGCGGCACCGGCTGGTGGCTGTGGCCGACGAAGCCGGTGACGGACGGCGTGTGGCGTACGGCGGCCCAGGACTCGTCCGTGAGGTCCATCCGGACCAGGACGTAGCCGGGCAGCACGGTGCGCCGGACCAGCTTGCGCTGGCCGTTCTTGATCTCCGCGACCTCTTCGGTCGGGACGATCACCTCGTGGATGTAGTCCTCCATGTTCAGGGACGTGATCCGGTTCTCGAGGTTCGCCTTCACCCGGTTCTCCATGCCGGAGTAGGTGTGCACCACGAACCAGTCGCCGACCTTGGCGCGCAGCGCCTCGCGGAACTCGGCGAGCACGTCGGACGGGGCGTCGTCGTCAGACTCCGCGGCGTCGGACTCGGAGGCCTCGTCGGTCCCGGACTCGGAGGCCTCGTCGGCATCGGACTCGGAGGCCTCGTCGGTCTCGGACGCGGACCCGGCGTCGTCGGTCTCAGCGACCGCGGCGTCCGTCTCGGAGTCGGCCGGGGCGTCCGTCTCGGAGTCGGCCGCTGCGTCCGCGGCGACCTCCTCGTCGGTGGGCAGGTCGTCGGGAAGGTCCGTCGACGCGTCCGTGGACGGGTCGACGACCGACTGCTCGGCGGCATCGGTCGAGGTAGCTCCCTGGAGCTCTTCGTCGTACTGCTGCGACACGGTTACTCAGTCACCTTCATCGTTGTGGGTCCTGCCTGGTGGTGCGGGCCGGAGGACCCGGTGTTGGCTAGCCGAAGACCTTGAAGACCAGCCGGCCGAACGCGAGGTCGAGCAGCGACACGATCGTCATGACTACGAGCACGAACACCAGGACCACGAGGAAGTACGTGATCAGCTGCTGCTGCGTCGGCCAGACGACCTTGCGGAGCTCGGCGACGATCTGGCGGTAGAACGTGGTCGGGGTCGTCCGCTTGCCGCTCGACGAGGTCGAGCCCACGGGGCGGCTCTGCGTCACGGTCCTCCACCTTTCGTTCCGTCCGGATCCGGTGTGCCCGGATCCGTTGGCTGGTCGGCCACCCGCCCGGATCCGGTCCGCGCGGGGTCTTGCAGGGCACGAGGGACTTGAACCCCCAACCTTCGGTTTTGGAGACCGATGCTCTGCCAGTTGAGCTAGTGCCCTCCGGGGGACCTCGTCCAGATGCGGGCATGCCGATCAAGGGTGAGATCCACCAAACGTGAAGCATACGGGCCGGTCCCAGGCGAAGTCGAACCGAGTGTGGACCCGGCAGGCACGAGACGGCGGGCAGTGCGAGCATAGGTTCATGAGCGAAGCCCTCCCCAGCACCGGTGCCGGCTCCGGCACCCGCCGCCGCATCTCCGCCCGCATCGGCGGCATCGCCGAGTCCGCGACCCTCGCGGTCGACGCCAAGGCCAAGGCCCTCAAGGCCGCCGGGCGCCCCGTGATCGGGTTCGGCGCCGGCGAGCCGGACTTCCCGACCCCCGACTACATCGTCGAGGCGGCCGTGGAGGCCTGCCGCGACCCCCGCAACCACCGCTACACGCCGGCGGGCGGCCTGCCGGAGCTCAAGAAGGCGATCGTGGACAAGACGCTGCGGGACTCCGGGTACACCGTGACCCCCGCCCAGGTGCTGGTCACCAACGGCGGCAAGCAGGCGATCTACGAGGCCTTCGCGACGATCCTCGACCCCGGCGACGAGGTGCTGCTGCCGGCGCCGTACTGGACGACCTACCCCGAGGCGATCCGGCTCGCGGGCGGCGTGCCGGTCGAGATCCTGGCCGACGAGACCCAGGGCTACAAGGTCACCGTCGACCAGCTCGAGGCCGCGCTGACCGACCGCACGAAGGCGATGCTGTTCTGCTCGCCGTCGAACCCGACCGGTGCGGTCGACGGCCCCGAGGAGGTCGAGGCGATCGGCCGCTGGCTGCTCGACCAGGGCCTGTGGGTGGTCACCGACGAGATCTACGAGCACCTCACCTACGGCGACACCGTCACCACCTCCCTGCCCGTCGTGGTCCCCGAGCTCGCGGACCGCTGCATCGTGGTCAACGGGGTCGCGAAGACCTACGCGATGACCGGGTGGCGGGTGGGCTGGCTGCTCGGTCCCGCCGACGTCGTCAAGGCCGCCACGAACCTGCAGTCGCACCAGACCTCCAACGTCAACAACGTCGCGCAGCGCGCCGCGATCGCGGCCCTGGAGGGCGACCTGACCGCGGTCGCCGAGATGCGCGAGGCGTTCGACCGGCGGCGCCGGACGATGGTCCGGATGCTCAACGAGATCCCCGGGGTCGAGTGCCCCGAGCCGACCGGCGCGTTCTACGCCTACCCCTCGGTCAAGGGCGTCCTCGGCCGCGAGATCGAGGGCCGGACCGCGAGCACCTCGGCCGAGCTGGCCGAGATCATCCTGGAGCAGGCGGAGGTCGCCGTCGTGCCGGGCGAGGCGTTCGGCGCACCGGGCTACCTGCGGCTGTCCTACGCGCTCGGGGACGAGGACCTGGTCGAGGGCGTGGCCCGGATCCAGAAGCTGCTCGGCTGAGTGGTCTCCCTTCGAGACGCCTCGCTCCTCGGCTCCTCGGGACGAGCGACAGCCACCACCCGGGCTGACGCGGCCCCCGCACGGGACCTGCGGACGCTGCCCAAGGCGCACCTGCACCTGCACTTCACCGGCTCGATGCGCCACGAGACGCTCGTCGAGCTGGCCGCCCGGGACGGGATCGTGCTGCCGGACGCCCTGGTGGAGGACTGGCCGCCGCGGCTGTCGGCCGCTGACGAGAAGGGCTGGTTCCGCTTCCAGCGGCTCTACGACGTGGCCCGCTCGGTGCTGCGGACCCCGGACGACGTCCGCCGGCTGGTCCGCGAGGCGGCCGAGGACGACGTGGCCGACGGCGGCCGGTGGCTGGAGATCCAGGTCGACCCGAGCGGGTACGCCGCGCTCTTCGGCGGGATCACCGCGTTCACCGACCTGGTGCTCGACGCCGTGCGGGACGCCTCCCGCAGCACCGGGCTGGGCATCGCGGTGGTGATCGCGGCGAACCGCACCCGGCACCCGCTCGACGCGCGCACCCTGGCCCGGCTGGCCGCGCAGTACGCCGACCGGGGCGTGGTCGGCTTCGGCCTGTCCAACGACGAGCGGCGCGGGACGACCTCCGACTTCGCGGCGGCGTTCGCGATCGCCGACCGGGCCGGGCTGCTGCTCGCCCCGCACGGCGGCGAGCTGCTCGGCCCGGACAGCGTGCGGGCCTGCCTCGACGACCTGCACGCCGGCCGCCTCGGGCACGGCGTCCGGGTAGCGGAGGACCCGCGGCTGCTGGACCGGGTCGTGGCCCGGGGCGTCGCGCTCGAGGTGTGCCCGGTGTCCAACGTCGCGCTCGGCGTCTACAGCGACCTGACCTCGGTGCCGCTGCCCACCCTGCTGGAGGCCGGCGCCACCGTCGCGCTCGGCGCCGACGACCCGCTGCTGTTCGGGTCCCGGCTGGCCTCGCAGTACGCCACCATGCGGGCCGCGCACGACCTCTCCGACGAGACCCTCGCCGAGCTCGCCCGGATGTCGCTGCGCGCCTCGCAGGCACCGCTCGACGTCCGGACCGCGGCGCTCGCCGACATCGACGTGTGGCTCTCGTCGGCAGGTGCCGGCGCCCCCTAGGCTGACCGCATGACGAACTCACCGGGGGACGGCCAGCCGCCGCAGGACCCGAACCAGCCACCGTCGGGCGAGCAGCCGGGCTACTGGCAGCAGCAGTCCGGCCAGCCGGGCCAGGACCCGTACGCCCAGCCGCCCTCCGGCCAGCAGCCCTACGGCCAGGTGCCCCCGGCGCCCTACGGACAGGCGCCGGGCTACCCGATGGCCTACGCCCCGGACCACCCGAGGGCGACCACCTCGCTGATCCTGGGCATCCTCGGCATCGTGATCTGCGGGATCATCGCGCCGTTCGCCTGGCGGATGGGCAAGCGCACGGTCGACGAGATCGACGCCTCGCACGGGCAGCTCGGCGGACGCGGGTCGGCGCAGGCCGGCTACATCCTGGGGATCGTCGGCACGATCCTGCTCGGCCTGGGCCTGCTGGTCGTGCTGGGCGCGATCGTGCTCGGGGTGCTCGGCACGGTGAGCAGCTCGTCCACGACGTACTGACGGCCCGGCCGGCGGCTCAGCCGGGCAGCGAGCAGCCGACCAGGGTGGGCTCGTTGACCAGCCACACCCCGAAGGCGTCGTGCACGCCGCGCCGGACCTCGCCGGCCAGCGCCAGCAGGTCCTCGGTGCGGGCACTCCCCCGGTTGGTGAGCGCCAGCGTGTGCTTGGTGGACAGCGACACCCGGTCGTTGCCGTAGCCCTTGGTGAAGCCGGCGTGCTCGATCAGCCAGGCGGCACTGGTCTTGACGGTGCCGTCCGGCTGCTCCCACCGCGGCGCGCCCTCGGGCAGGGCCGTCCCGGGCGCCAGGAACGGGTTGGTGAAGAACGACCCGGCGCTCCAGGTGTCGTGGTCCCCGTCGGCGAGCACCATGCCCTTGCCGCGACGCAGGCCGAGGACCGCCTCGCGCACCGCCGCCAGCGGGGCCCGGGCGCCCACCTCGACCCCGAGGGTGCGGGCCAGCTCGGCGTAGCGCACCGGCGCGGAGAGGTCGCCGAGCCGGAGCTGGAAGGTCACGTCGAGCACGACGTGCCGGTCCGGGTCCTGCTTGAACCGGCTGGTGCGGTAGCCGAAGCCGCAGTCGGCGGCCGCGAACGTGCGCTGCACCCGGTCCACGCGGTCCCAGCAGCGCACCGACGCGACCGTGTCGGCGACCTCCTGGCCGTAGGCGCCGACGTTCTGCACCGGGGTGGCCCCGACGCTGCCGGGGATGCCCGAGAGCGCCTCCACGCCGACCCAGCCCTCGCGCACCGCACGCTCTACGAACGGGTCCCAGGGCTCGCCGGCCGCGACGGTCACCATCGCCCCGCCGCACAGGTCGCCCGCCGCGGTCACGCCGCGGGTCGCGACGTGCACGACGGTGCCGTCGAAGCCGCCGTCGCCGACCACGAGGTTGCTGCCGCCCGCGACGAGCAGCACCGGCGTGCCGGCCTCGTCCCCGCGGCGTACGGCGGCCAGCAGCTCGTCCTCGGTGGTCGCACGCACCAGCTCGCGGGCGGGTCCCCCGAGCCGCAGGGTGGTCAGGCCGGACAGGTCAGACACCCAGGACTGCCTTCGGCATGCCGAGCACCTTCTGGTCCCCGCAGGTGACCTCCAGGGCGATCTGCACGCCCTCGTCGGTGACGTTCTTGACGGTGCCGCGCACGACCACCTCGACGCCGTGCTCGTCGTCGGGCACCACGACGGGCTTGGTGAACTTGCAGCCGAGCTCGCGGACCCGGCCGGGGCCGCCGGCCCAGGTGTCCAGGGCCCGCGCCGCGAGGGCGAGGGTGTACATCCCGTGGGCGATGACGCCGGGCAGGCCGACCGAGGTGGCCACCCGGTCCGACCAGTGGATCGGGTTGCGGTCGCCGCTGGCGCCGGCGTAGCGGACCAGGTCGGCGCGGGTCACGGTGTAGGTCTGGGCCGGCAGCTCGGTGCCGGTCTCGAGGCCGGCCAGGGGGGTGCTCATGCGTCCTCCCCCCGGTGCATCAGCGTCGCGAAGGCGGTGCACACCGGCCGGCCCTCGGCGTCCACGATCTCGCTGCGGGTGCCGATGATGTCGGCGCCGCTGATCTGCCGCAGCGTGTCGACGGTCAGCGTCGCGGTCAGCTCGTCGCCGGCGACCACCGGGCGGGTGTAGGTGAACCGCTGCTCGGCGTGCACCACGCGGTGCAGCGAGATGCCCACCGACGGGTCCTCCATCAGCGCGGTCATCGCCCCGAACGCCACGACGATCGGGAACGTCGCGGGCGCCGCTCCTCCGTCGTACGTCGACCCGGTGGCGTGCGCGAACTCCACGAGGCGCTCGCGGGTGACGACGTACGGCTCGGTCGGCGGGAAGGTCCGCCCGGCCAGGGATGCCTCGACTGTCATGGCGGAGAATCTACTCGGCCCCACACGCGAAACGGCCCCGGGAGACCCGGGGCCGTTCGGCGAAGCGAGGGGAGAGACGCGTCAGCGCGTCTCGCGGTGCACGGTGTGCCTGCGGTCGCGGGGGCAGAACTTCTTCATCTCCATGCGGTCCGGGTCGTTGCGCCGGTTCTTCTTGGTGATGTAGTTGCGCTCCTTGCACTCCACGCAGGCCAAGGTGATCTTGGGGCGAACGTCTGAGCTCTTGCTGGCCACGGGACTGCCTCTACTTTCGGAACTACGGTCAATGCGTCTGACGACGTGCGGTACAAGTCTGCCCTACCACACCAGCGAACGTCGAACCCGGTCGGATCGTGCAGTAGCGGGGGCGGGGGTCGAACCCGCGACACCACGATTATGAGTCGTGTGCTCTAACCACCTGAGCTACCCCGCCTCAGGAAACGGACCCCCCACCCTCGCGGGTGGGGGTCCACAACCCAGAGCCCCTTTACGGAATCGAACCGTAGACCTTCTCCTTACCATGGAGACGCTCTGCCGACTGAGCTAAAGGGGCAAGCAGCAAGGAAGGATACACACGCCGCGAGCCGATCATGAAATCGGTTCTCCGGCTGTGCTCCGGGCCACTCCCGCGGGGTCCGGCGGCCCCCGGCATGATGGCCGGTGTGCAGCCCTTCTACGTCCCTGACGGCCCCGCCACGTTCACCTCCACGCCCTCCACGGCCGGCCCCTGGGGCCCGGACAGCCAGCACGGCGGGCCCCCGGCGGCGCTGCTGACCCGGGCGGTCGAGCGGCTCGAGCGGGCCGGCGCCGCACGCGTCGTGGGCCGGTTCACCCTGGAGCTGCTCGGGCCGGTGCCGGTCGGCCCGCTGCGCGTCGAGGCGTCCGTCGTGCGCCCCGGACGGACGGTGGAGATGTGCGAGGCGACGGCGTACGACGTGCGCCGCGACCGGCCCGTCGCCCGGGCCACCGCCTGGATGTTCCCGGCGCACGAGGACGGCCCCGTCCAGCAGGGCGAGCCGCGCCCGCACTCCCCCGCGGACGGCGTCCCCAAGCCGCCGCCGGAGTCCTGGTCCGGTGGCTACCTCGACGCCGTCGACTGGCGCTGGATCAGCGGCGCCGTCACCGAGCCGGGCCCGGGGGTGGTGTGGATGCGCCCGACGGTCGGGCTCGTCGAGGGTGAGCCGCTCGGCCCGGTGCAGCGGCTGATGGCCTGCGTGGACTCGGCCTCCGGCGTCTCGGCGGCGCTCGACCCCGCGGAGTGGAACTTCCTGAACACCGAGCTGACCGTGCACGTGCTGCGCCCGCCCGTCGGGGAGTGGGTGTGCGTCGAGGCGGAGACCTCGCTGGGGTCCGGCAGCGTCGGCGTCGCCACCTCCCGGGTGTACGACGCCCAGGGCCTCGTCGCGAGGTCGGCGCAGGCGCTGCTGGTCGTGCGTCGCTGAGGGCTCAGAAGGTCCAGGTGGCGACGAAGTAGCTGACCCCGAACGGGTCGTCGCGGTAGGTCATCTCCGCGACCGGCGTCGACCCGCCGGCCGCCGCGACCGCCCCGAGCAGCCGCAGGGCGGTGCTGCCGCCCACCATCAGCTCCGCGGCGAGGCCGGCGTCCAGGTCGCGCAGCGCGGCGGCGTCCCCGCCGGCCAGGGCTGCGGCGACCGCGTCGTCGAACCCGAACGCCCGCTCGTCGAGGTACCCCGGGGCCTTCTCGCCGCGCCGCGCGCTGCCGTCGCCGAGCACCAGCAGCACCGTGCCGTCCGGTCGGTCGCCGAGCCGCTCGGCCAGGGCCGCCACCGGGTCGGGGCCGGCGTGCCACCTCGCCGCGACCAGCTCGACGGGGCCGTCCCAGCCGGCCTCCTCGAGCAGCCTCCGGCCGACCCCGAGGGACGCCGGCAGCCCGGGGCGGGTCGGGTGCGTGCCTGTCGTGCCGAAGCGGCGGACGTCGACGGGGAGGTCCGCGGACCAGTCGCCGGCCTCGTCGTGGCCGCCGACGACGACCACCGCGGAGGCGCCGGCCACCGCGGCCTTCACCGCGCCGACCGCGGCCTCGCGGAGCGCCGCCACCGGGTCCTGGGCACCGCCGAGCTCCCGCAGCAGCAGCGGCGGGTGCGGCACCAGCACGGCGGCGGAGATCACAGGCCGACAGTAGCCGTGCGGCCGGCGGGGCTCAGGCGAGCCCGCGGACGACCCGGGACGGGGGGCGCGTGCCGCGGATGCTGGCGACCATGTCGAGCACCTGCCGGGTCGGGGCGACGTCGTGCACGCGGTAGACCTGCGCGCCGTGCCAGGCGCTGACGGCGGTGGCCGCCAGGGTGCCGACCAGCCGCTCGTCGAGGCCGGCGTCGAGGGTCTCCCCCACGAAGTCCTTGTGGGACAGGGAGACCAGCACCGGCCAGCCGGTCGCGACCATCTCGTCCAGCCGCCGGGTGAGCTCGAGCGAGTGCCAGGTGTTCTTGTCGAAGTCGTGTGCCGGGTCGATCAGCACGCTCTCGCGGCCCACCCCGAGCGAGACGGCCCGCTCGGCGAGCGTGACCGTGTCCCGGATCGCGGCGGCCACCACGTCGTCGTACGACGGGCGGTGCGGGGGGTGCGCGGGGTGGCGCCGTTGGTGTGCGTGCAGACGAGGGCCGCGCCGTGCTCGGCGGCCACCTCGGCCAGCGCCGGGTCGAACCCGCCCCACGCGTCGTTCAGCAGGTCGGCGCCGACCCGGCAGACCTCGCGGCCGACCTCGGCCCGCCAGGTGTCCACGCTGATCACCACGTCGGGGTGCTCCTCGCGCACGGCGGCCACGAACGGCACCGTGCGCCGGATCTCCTCCGCGACGTCGACGACCTCGCCGGGCCCGGCTTTCACCCCGCCGATGTCGACGATCTCGGCGCCCTCGGCGACCACCGCCCGCACCCGCTCGAGCGCCTTGTCCTCGGCGTAGGTCGCACCGCGGTCGTAGAACGAGTCGCGCGTCCGGTTGACGATCGCCATCACCAGCAGGTCGGTGTCCGCGAAGGTCCGGTGTCCGAGCGTCAGCACGCTGGCGAGGCTACCCGGGTCGGGCTAGTCAGAAGGGATCACGACAGACCGCGACCGGTCGGGCGATCCTGACCTCGGGGGTCCGGGCGTGCTGCCCGAGAGGAGCGGAGCCATGAGATCGGTCTACCGGGTGCTGGCGTTCGTCGTCGCAGCCGAGGTGGTCGTGCAGGCCGCGGCCATCGCGTTCGCGGTCTACGGCCTGGGCAAGTGGGTCGACGACGGCGGCAGGCTCGACAAGGCGCTGCTGGCGCGCGAGGACAGCGCCGTCGGCGGGGCGGCCGGCTTCGCGGTCCACGGGGCGAACGGGACGATGCTGGTGCCGCTGGTGGCGCTCGTCCTGCTCGTGGTGTCCTTCTTCGCCGGGGTGCCCGGCGGGGTGAGGTGGGCCGGCGTCGTCTTCGCCCTGGTGGTGGTCCAGGCGGCGCTGGGCTTCCTCGGGCAGGGCGTGCCGGCGCTCGGTGCCCTGCACGGCGCCAACGCGCTGGTGCTGTTCGGTGTCGCGGTGATGGCCGGGAAGCGGGTCGGCTCGACGACGGTGCCCGAGCAGCTCGGCGCCACGCGCGGCTGAGGGCGATCGCCGCCACCGAGGCCTCCGCGGGGGTGCTCCTCCTGGCCGAACCGTTCCGTCCCGCGGGACGCGACGAAGGTCTGCACGCGCCCGTCCGCCAGGGTGCGGCACCGGGACATCCGTCCCCACCTATCTCCCTCCCGGGGACCGCGCCAAACCAGCCGGGAATGCGGGGGCGGGTCCGTCGGTTGTGAGATGTAGTTGAATCTTGAACAAGACTAGGTCGGGAGCACGACATGCAGTTCGGCATCTTCACCGTCGGGGACGTCACCACGGACCCCACCACCGGCGCCACCCCCAGCGAGCACGAGCGCATCAAGGCCACCATCGCGATCGCGAAGAAGGCCGAGGAGGTCGGGCTGGACGTGTTCGCCACGGGTGAGCACCACAACCCGCCGTTCGTCCCGTCCGCGCCCACGACCACGCTGGCCTACATCGCCGCGCAGACCGAGCGGCTGCTGCTGTCGACCGCGACCACGCTGATCACCACGACCGACCCGGTGCGGATCGCCGAGGACTACGCGACCCTGCAGCACCTCTCGGACGGCCGCGTCGACCTGATGATGGGGCGCGGCAACACCGGCCCGGTCTACCCGTGGTTCGGCAAGGACATCCGCGACGGCATCCCGCTGGCCATCGAGAACTACCACCTGCTGCGCCGGCTCTGGCGCGAGGAGGTCGTGAGCTGGGAGGGGAAGTACCGCACCCCGCTGCAGGGCTTCACCGCGACGCCCCGTCCCCTCGACGACCTCCCACCGTTCGTCTGGCACGGCTCGATCCGCTCCCCCGAGATCGCCGAGCAGGCGGCGTACTACGGGGACGGGTTCTTCGCGAACCACATCTTCTGGCCGGCCTCGCACACCCGGCAGATGGTCGACCTCTACCGCCGCCGCTTCGAGCACTACGGGCACGGGTCCGCCGACCAGGCCATCGTCGGCCTCGGCGGCCAGGTGTTCATGCGCAAGAACAGCCAGGACGCCGTCCGCGAGTTCCGGCCGTACTTCGACAACGCGCCGGTCTACGGCCACGGGCCGTCGCTGGAGGACTTCACCTCCCAGACGCCGCTGACCGTCGGCAGCCCGCAGGAGGTCATCGAGCGCACCCTCGGCTTCCGGGAGTACGCCGGGGACTACCAGCGCCAGCTGTTCCTGATGGACCACGCGGGGCTGCCCCTCACGACCGTGCTGGAGCAGCTCGACATCCTCGGCGAGGAGGTCGTGCCCGTGCTGCGCAAGGAGTTCGCGGCGCTGCGCCCGGCGCACGTCCCGGACGCCCCCACCCACGCCTCGATGCTCGCCGCCCGCACCGCCACCCAGGAGGTCTCCGCATGACCGGCCGCACGATCGTCGTGGTCACCGCAGGGCTGAGCCAGCCGTCGTCGTCGCGGCTGCTGGCCGACCAGCTCGCCACCGCGACCGACCGGGCCCTGCGCCTGGGCGGCGTCGAGGTCGACGTGGTGACCCTGGAGCTGCGCGACCTCGCGCACGCGCTGACCGACCACCTGCTCACCGGGTTCCCGTCCGGCGCGCTGGCCGAGGCCCTGCGGGCGGTGCGCGACGCCGACGCCCTGATCGCCGTGACGCCGATCTTCAGCGCGTCGTACAGCGGGCTGTTCAAGACGTTCTTCGACGTCCTGGAGGACGGCACCCTCGAGGGCAAGCCGGTGCTGCTCGGCGCCACCGCCGGCACCGCCCGGCACTCGCTGGCCCTGGAGTTCGCGGCCCGCCCGCTGCTCGCCTACCTGCGCGCCGACGTCGTGCCGACCGCCGTGTTCGCGGCCAGCGAGGACTTCGGGTCGACCGGGCCCGGCGGCGGGCTGTCCGAGCGGGTCGAGCGGGCCGGGCGCGAGCTGGCCGACCGGGTGCTGGGCCGGCAGCCCGGCACGCGCGTCGACCCGTTCACGAACCCCACGCCGTTCGCGGACCTGCTCGGCCCCCACGCCGGTTGAGGTGCGGGCACGGCGCGGTCCTGACCGCCCCGGGTTTCCCGCACGCCCGTCGAGGTACTGCCCCACTGACGACGAATCGACCCTGGAAGGGGACGCATGAGTGAGCACGGCTACGTCGAGGACGACTTCGCCCGCGACACCGACTACATCGAGGACCGGATCACCGCGGACGGCCGGGACGGCTGGCCGGTCGAGGCGGACCGCTACCGGCTCGTCGTCTCCCGGGCCTGCCCCTGGGCCAACCGCGCGATCATCGTGCGCCGGCTGCTCGGCCTGGAGGACGTGCTCGGCATGGGCGTGTGCGGACCGACCCACGACGAGCGGAGCTGGACCTTCGACCTGGACCTCGACGGCCGCGACCCGGTGCTCGGCATCGAGCGGCTCCAGGACGCCTTCCTCGCCCGGTTCCCGGACTACCCCAAGGGCATCACGGTCCCCGCGATCGTCGACGTGCCGACCGGAAAGGTCGTCACCAACGACTTCCCGCAGATGACGTTGGACCTGTCGCTGGAGTGGACCGCGCACCACCGGGACGGCGCCCCGTCGCTGTACCCCGAGGCGCTGCGCGAGGAGATCGACGAGGTCAACGCGTGGGTCTACACCGACGTGAACAACGGCGTCTACCGCTGCGGCTTCGCCGGCCGGCAGGCGTCGTACGAGCGGGCCTACGACCGGCTGTTCGGGGCGCTGGACCGGCTCGAGGAGCGGCTGACGGACCGGCGCTACCTCGTCGGCGACACGATCACCGAGGCCGACGTACGCCTGTTCACCACGCTGGTGCGCTTCGACCCCGTCTACCACGGCCACTTCAAGGCGAACCGCAACAAGCTCGTCGAGATGCCGGCGCTGTGGGGCTACGCCCGCGACCTGTTCCAGACGCGCGGGTTCGGCGACACCGTCGACTTCGAGCACATCAAGCGGCACTACTACGTCGTGCACTCCGACATCAACCCCACCCGGATCGTGCCGAAGGGGCCGGACCTGGCCGGCTGGCTCACCCCGCACGGCCGCGAGGCTCTGGGTGGCCGTCCGTTCGGGGACGGGACACCGCCGCCGGCGCCGCGGAAGGACGAGCGGGTCCCGTCCGAGCACCGCGCCGCCTGAGCCGCCACACCACCAGCGCGGCGACCACCAGCACGACGGCGACCGCGGCACCGCCCTGGCCGAGGTAGTGCGCCACCCGCTGGTACGACGAGCCGGCGACGTACCCCGCGACGACGCAGCCGAGGCCCCAGACCAGGCCACCGGCCGCGTTGTAGGCCAGGAACCGCCGGTAGCGCATGCCGCTGAGCCCGGCGAGGCCCGGGGTGACGGCGCGCAGGAACGCGGTGAACCGGCCGACGAAGATCGCCGAGGCGCCGCGTCCGTCGAGGAAGCCGCGGGCGCTGTCGACCCGGCCCTCGTAGCGGCTGAACGCCCGGGTGCGCAGCAGCCGCGGACCGAAGCGCTTGCCGACCTCGTAGCCGACCGAGTCGCCGACGATCGCGGCGACGACCACCACCACGGCCAGCGCCACGACCGGCACCCGGCCGGTCGAGGCGAGGAACCCGGCGAGCAGCACGGCGGTCTCGCCCGGGAGCACGAAGCCCAGGAACACGGCGGCCTCACCGAAGACCAGGCAGCCGACCGCCGCGAGCACGACCAGGGCCGGTACGTGCGTCAGGAAGTCGAGGAACCCGGTCACGTCCTCACGCTAGTCCGGGCACCTGAACACAGCATGAAGGCGGTCTTGGGGCCGGTGGCAGACTCCCGGTCATGTCCCTGCGCACCTCGACCGTCGACATCGAGACCCCCCGACGGCACCGCCGACGCCTACCTCGCCGCTCCCGAGGGCGACGGCCACCACCCCGGCGTGATCCTCTACATGGACGCGTTCGGCCCGCGCCCACGGCTCGAGGAGATGGCGGACCGGTTGGCGGCGGAGGGCTACGTCGTCCTCGTCCCGCACGTGTTCTACCGGCAGGGCCGGGCGCCGCTGATCGACACGTCCTCGCTGCAGGACCCGGACGCCCGTCGCGAGCTGTTCGCGCAGATCGGTCCCTGGATGGCCGCACTGACCCCGGAGCTGGCGATGCGGGACGCGGACGCCTACGTCGACTTCCTGCGCTCCCACGACCAGGTCGGCAACGGCCCGATCGGCGTCACCGGCTACTGCATGGGCGGGGCCCTGGCGCTGCGCACCGCGGCCGAGCACCCCGGCGACGTCGGCGCCGCCGCCGCGTTCCACCCGGCCCGGCTCGCCACCGACGCCCCGGACAGCGCGCACCTGCTGGCGGACCGCCTGACGGCCGAGGTGTACGTCGCCGCCGCCGACCAGGACCAGGGCATGCCGCCCGAGCAGCAGGAGCGGCTCGACGCGGCCCTCACCGCGGCCGGCGTCACGCACACCTGCGAGCAGTACGACGGCGCCGCGCACGGCTTCCACGATGTCCGACACGGCCGCCTACGACGAGCAGGCGACCGAGCGGCACTGGGCGGCCCTGACCGACCTGTTCCGGCGCGCGTTGCAGGAGTAAGCCACCAGGGCCGTGGGTACCAGTGCGGCCATGGCTACGAGCAAGCTCCTGCGCACCAAGGACGTCGACGACGTCATCCGGCAGAACGACGACCCGGTCGGCGGTGAGGCGCACCACACCCGGCTCAGCAAGCGGCTCACGGCGTGGGACCTGATGGGCTTCGGGATCGGGATCGTGATCGGCACCGGCATCTTCACGCTGACCGGGATCCAGGCGAAGAACAACGCCGGCCCGGCGATCGTGGTCTCGTTCGCCATCGCGGGCGTGGTCAGCCTGCTCGCGGCGCTCTGCTACGCCGAGCTCGCGGCCGCCGTACCGACTGCCGGCAGCTCCTACACCTACGCCTACACGACGATCGGCGAGATCTTCGCCTGGATCATCGCCTGGGACCTGATCCTGGAGTTCGCGCTCGGCGCCGCGGTGGTGTCGCGGGGGTGGTCGGGCTACCTCCAGGACGCGATGAACCTGCCCACCACGTTCTTCGGCGAGGAGTCGAGCATCAACCTCGGGGCGATGGCGATCGCGCTGGTGCTCGGGGTGGTGGCGATGATCGGCATCCGCGAGTCCAAGTGGGTCACCAACGCGCTGGTCGTCGTGAAGGTCTCGGTCTGCGTGTTCGTGATCGTGCTCGGCATCTTCTTCGTCAAGGCCGCCAACCTGACACCGTTCGTGCCGTCCTCGCGCCCGGTGCCGGACGGCGCGGCGCTCAGCGGCCTCAAGCAGCCGCTGTGGCAGTGGGTCAGCGGCGTCGACGCCACCGCGTTCGGCTTCACCGGCGTGTTCGTCGCGGCGGCGGTGGTGTTCTTCGCCTACAGCGGCTTCGAGGCGGTGGCCAACCTCGGCGAGGAGACGAAGAACCCGGCCAAGGACATGCCCCGCGGCCTGCTCGGCACGCTGGCGATCTGCACCGTGCTCTACATCCTGGTCTGCCTGGTGATCACCGGGATGGTCAGCTACACCGACCTGTCCGAGGGCGCCCCGATCTCCGACGCGTTCGACCAGGTGGGCATGGGCTGGGCCAGCATCCTGATCGCGGTCGCCGCGATCGCCGGGCTGTCCTCGGTGATCCTCGTCGACCTCGTGGCGATGGGCCGGATCGGCTTCGCGCTCTGCCGCGACGGCCTGCTCCCGGCCTGGATCGGCCGGGTCCACCCGAAGTGGGAGACGCCCTACCGCGTCACCATCGGCACGACGGCCGTCGTCATGCTGCTGGCCGGCTTCATCCCGCTCGACGCCCTCGCCGAGATGGTCAGCATCGGCACGCTGTTCGCGTTCCTGGTGGTCTCCATCGCGGTGGTCGTGCTGCGCCGCACCCGGCCGCGGATGAAGCGGCCGTTCCGGACCCCGTCGGTGCCCCTGCTGCCGGTGGTCTCCGCGCTGTGCTGCGTCGGGCTGATGACCAACCTGGCCATGGAGACCTGGCTGCGGTTCCTGGTCTGGCTGGTGATCGGCCTGGTGATCTACGGGTTCTACGGCCGCAAGCACTCCAAGCTGGAGGGCGCCTCGGCGTCGGCGGAGACCACGCCGGTCGGCTGAGGCCCGGGCTAGAACCCGATCGGGAGGCCGGCGTAGTTCTCCGCGAGACCCGCCGCGCCGGCCTCCGAGCTGGTCACCCACCGCAGCTGGGACAGCTGCAGCTGCTGGTCGAACTCGTCGCCCTGGCCGGGCGGCGGCGTGTGCAGCATCGAGGTCATCCACCACGAGAAGTGCGTGCACCGCCAGACCCGGCGCAGGGCGTCGTCGGAGTAGGAGTCCACGAGCGTCGAGGAGCCCTCCACCAGCCACGCGGTCAGCGCCCGGGCGAGCAGCGTCACGTCGGCGATCGCGAGGTTCAGCCCCTTGGCGCCGGTCGGCGGCACGATGTGCGCCGCGTCCCCGGCCAGGAACAGCCGGCCGTGCCGCATCGGCGTGGACACGAAGCTGCGCATCGGCAGCACGCTCTTCTCGGTGACCGCCCCCTGCTGCAGCGTCCAGCCGTCGATGCCCGCGCCGAGCCGGGTGGCCAGGCCGTCCCAGATCCGGTCGTCGGACCACCGCGAGACGTCCTCGTCGGGCGGCACCTGCAGGTAGAACCGGGAGACGCTGGCCGAACGCATCGAGTGCAGCGCGAAGCCGTCCGGGTGCCAGGCGTAGATCAGCTCGTCGGTCGACGGGGGGCACGTCGGCCAGCACGCCGAGCCACGCGAACGGGTACACCCGCTCCCAGGTGTGCTGCACTGCCGACGGGACCGCCGTACGGCTGGGGCCGTGGAAGCCGTCGCAGCCGGCCACCGCGTCGGCCTCGATGCGGCGCGCGACGCCGTCCCGGTCGACGAAGCTCACCGACGGCCGGTCGGAGGCGAGGTCGTGCAGGGCGACGTCGGAGACCTCGTAGTAGGCCTGCCGGCCGGCCGCCTCCCGGGCCGCCATCAGGTCCTTGGTGACCTCGGTCTGCCCGTAGATCCACACCGAGCGGCCGACGTGGTCGACGAAGTCGAGGTGGTGGCGCTCGCCGGGCCACTGCAGGTAGATCCCGCGGTGCTCGTCGCCCTCGGCCGCGATCCGGTCCCCGAGCCCGACGGAGGTCAGCAGGTCGACCGAGGAGGACTCCAGGACCCCGGCGCGGATCCGGCCGGCGACGTACTCCGGGGAGCGGTTCTCGACCAGCACCGACTCGATCCCCGCGAGGTCGAGCAGGTGCGAGAGCAGCAGGCCGGCCGGGCCGGCGCCGACGATCACGACACGGGTGCGCATGGGTCTCCCTACTGGGTCCGGGACAGGTCGGTCTCGATCTCGGTGACCGCCCGCAGCAGCGCGGGCAGCAGCTCGTCGCGGGCCTGCTCGCGGGTGACCCGGCTGACGTGCGAGGAGACGTTGACGGCGGCGACCACGACGCCGTGCCGGTTGCGGACCGGGGCGGCGATCGAGCGCAGGCCGTGCTCGAGCTCCTGGTCCACGAGCGCGTAGCCCTGCTCGCGGGTCTCGTGGACCAGGGCCCGCAGGTCCTCGACGGTGCCGACCGTGTGCTCGGTGAACGGCTCGAGCTCCAGGGCCGCGAGGTGCGCCTCCAGGGCCTCGTCGTCCAGGCCGGCCAGCAGCACCCGCCCCATCGAGGTGGCGTACGCCGGGAAGCGGGTGCCGACGTTGATGGCGACGGTCATGATCCGCGAGGTCGGGACCCGGGCGACGTACACGATCTCGTGGCCGTCGAGCACCGACATCGAGGAGGACTCGCGCACCTCGCGGACCAGCCGCTCGAGGTGCGGCTCGGCGATCCCCGGCAGGGACAGCGCCGAGAGGTAGGCGTAGCCCAGGGTCAGCACCCGCGGGGTGAGCCGGAACAGCTTGCCGTCCTGCCGGACGTGCCCGAGGTCGACCAGCGTGAGCAGGAACCGGCGGGCGGCGGCCCGGGTCAGGCCGGTCGCGCGGGCCACGTCGCTGAGGCTGAGCTCGGGGGTCTCCGGGCCGAACGCGGTGATCACCGAGAGGCCGCGGGCCAGGGACTGCACGTAGTGGCTCTCCCGCTCGGTCACGCCGGCCCTCCTCACGGTCCGTGGGCGGGGCGGACGGACCCACCCCGCGGACGAATGTGCGCCATGTTAACGCAAGTTCGCATCACGCACACGCACGCCCACCCGGCGGCTCTGGCGGTCGCCGACCCGCCGACCCGGCGCGTCTGGCGGCCCCGCGCACGCTGACCCGGCGACCGTGGCGGGCCTGTGGACGACCGGCGACGCGAGCGGGCCGACCTCACGACCCTGGTGGGATGACCGACCGCGTCCTCCACCTCCCGCTGCTCGACGGCTCGTTCCCGCTGCCGGTCGACCGGCCCTTCACCTTCGGCCAGGCCGTCGCCGCGGGAGTCTCCCGGCACCGGCTCCGGCGGCTCGAGGAGGAGGCGCTGGTCCGCCGCGTCCTCAAGGGCGTGTACGTCGCGGCGCAGGTGCCCGACTCCCTCACGCTGCGGACGCGCGCGCTGCGCCTGGTGGTGCCCCGCGACGCGGTGGTGACCGACTGGACGGCGTGCTGGTTCCACACCGGGGTGCTCCGCGCCGGGCAGCACGTCGAGGTCCCGCCGCTCAGCGTGTTCCGGCCGGCCGGGCACGACCGGCTCCGCAACACGCTCTGCGCGAGCGGCGAGCGCGGCTTCGCGCTCGGCGACCTGACCCACGTGGGGGGTCTGCGGGTCACGACGCCGCTCCGCACGGCGTGGGACCTGGGCAGGCTGGCGCACCGCGACCGGGCCATCGGCGCCCTGGACGCGCTGCTGCGGCACGGCTCGTTCACCCGCGGCGAGCTCGTCGCCGGGGTCGAACGCTTCACGGGCATGCGCGGTGTCGTCCAGCTGCGGGCCCTGGCGCCGCTCGCCGACGCCCGCGCGGAGTCACCCGGCGAGTCGACGCTGCGCCTGCGCTGGCTGGACCTCCCGAGCCTGCCGCCGCCCACCCCGCAGGTCTCGATCACGGTCGGGGCGGTCGAGGTGTACCGCGTCGACCTCGGCGTGCCCGAGCTCCGCTACGGCTGCGAGTACGACGGGGAGGAGTTCCACGGCGCGGCGCACGAGGCGCACGACCTGCGCCGGCGCGCGGACCTGCGCGGCCGGTTCGGGTGGGACGTGGACGCGGTCCGGAAGCGGGACGTCTCCGGCCCCACGCGCGACGTCGAGCGCGTGCTGGTCGAGGGGATCCGTCGGGCTCGTCGGGCGGGCGGCGGGTCGACGTACCTCGGGTGAGGCGGCAGAGGCGCCGGCTCGGCGGGGTTCGGGCCGCCAGACGCGCCGGGTCGGCGGGTTCGGGCCGCCAGACGCGCCGGGTCGGCGGGGTTCGGGCCGCCAGACGCGCCGGGTCGGCGGGTCAGGGGCGGCCGCGGCGGGAGCTGAGGTAGTCGGCGACGACGTACTCCCCCAGCCGCGACAGGTCGGGCGTGAACACCCGGCCGGCGGCCCGGCGGGCCATCGCGTCGACGAACCGCCGCAGGCCCGGGTCGTCGCCGAGCATGAAGAAGTTGATCGCCGCACCGAACCGGGTGAGCTCGTCGACCTGGCCGACGGTCGCGCGCAGCGCCTCCTGCGTGGTCGGCCAGTGGAACTCCGGGTTGCCGTCGGCGCGGATGTGCGCGGTCGGCTCGCCGTCGGTGACCACCAGCACCACCGGCTCGGCGTCCGGGTGCCGGCGCAGGTGCCGCTGGGCGAGCATCAGCGCGTGCTGCAGGTTGGTGCCCTGCCGCCACTCCGGCTCCACGTCGGCGAGCTGCAGCGGGGTGAGCCGCCGGGCGGTCAGGTCGAAGCCGATGATCTCCAGCGCGTCCTGCCGGAAGCGCGTCTCGACGAGGTGCGAGAGCGCCAGCGCGGTCTGCTTCATCGGCCCCCAGCGGCCCTCGGTCACCATCGAGAACGAGAGGTCCACGCAGACCGCCACCGCCGCCGCCGTACGTCGCTCGGTCTCGACCACCTCGAAGTCCTCGACGAGCAGCCGCCCGGGGATGCCCGCGCCGCGCCGCAGGGCGTTCGAGACCGTCCGGACGGCGTCGATGGGCAGCTCGTCGCCGAACACCCAGGGCCGGGTGGTGCCGACGAGCTCGTCGGCCGACCCGGTCCGGTGGTCCTGGTGGTCCCCCGCGCCGGACGCGTCGATCTGGGCGAACACCCGCTTCAGGGCGCTCTCCCCCAGCCGTCGCACGGCACGCGGGGTCAGCTTGAGGCCGTCGTCGCTGCGCTGCACGAAGCCCTGCCGCTCGAGCTCCTGCTCCAGCTCGCGCAACGCCTCGAAGTCGGTGGCGGCCCCGGCACCGAGGTGCTTCTCCAGGGTCTCCACGTCGACGTCGTCGAGGGTCGCGCCGGCACCGGTCTGGCCGAGCGCCTGCTCGAGGGCCTCGAGGTCGGCGAGCTCGGCGACCGCCTCGACGGCGTCGCTGTACCCCATCGGCTCGCCGCCCTCGCGCATGTTCACCGGCCCGCGGTCCAGACCGGGCCGCAGCGCGCGGAGGTTGTCGGAGAGCTGCGCCATCTGCGAGGCCAGGTCGGCGTCGGCCATCGCGTCGCTCATCAGCTGGCCGAGCTGCTCGCGCTGCTCCGGGGAGAGCGAGGCCAGCATCCGGTCGGCGGCGGCCTGCCGGCGGGCCAGCGCGTCGATCAGCTCGTCGACGTTCTCGGGGTTCTCCGGGAACAGCTCGCCGTGCTTGTCCATGAAGTCGCGGAACCGGTCCTCGGTGTCCTCCCCGCGCGCGTGCGCGGCCAGCAGCCCGTTGAGGTCGGCGAGCATGTCCTTGACGGCCTGCATCGCCTCGGGGTCGGGGTCCTCGAGCGCCTGCTTCAGCCCGGCGAACTGCGCGTCGAGCACCTCCCGCTGGAGCATCTGCTGGATCGACTCGTACGTCGCCCGGGCCTCCTCCGAGTGCCAGTCGTACGTCGCCAGCGCGCGCACCGCGCCGGCCGCGTCGTCGGGGAGCGTCGCGAGCTCCATCTCGGCCCAGCGTGCGTCGTCGTCGTCCTCTCCGGCGAGGGTGTCGCGCTCCTGGGCCAGGGCCTGGTCGAGCGCGGCCCGCACCTGGTCGAGCGTGCCGCCGAGGTCGCCGCGCCGGCGGGCCGCCTCGCGCATCCGCCGGACTTTCGCGGCGAGCTCGTCGAGGCCCCGGTTGCCGTCGAAGCCGCGTCGGAGCAGGTCGGACAGGGCGTCGCGCATCGAGCCGCCCGCGAGCACGTCGCGGCCCAGCTCGTCGAGGGCCGCCCGGACGTCGTACGGGGGCGCGAGCGGGTCGGGACCGTCGTGCCAGGGGCCGTAGCGGAACCGGCTCATCCGGGGTCCCCCCGGCGTTGTCCGGTGGAGCAGTGAAGCGGGGGGAGCCGGGGAACGGCGTGGGGTGTTCATCAGACCCCGTAGACCGAGCGCCCGGCCACGGACTCCTTGTCGATCCGCCGGGTCAGGTGCAGGCCCTCCAGCACGAACTCGATCGCCGCGGCCACCTCGCCGGGCGACGCGTCGTCGCCGTGCCCGAGCCGGTCGAGCACCTTGGACAGGCCGGGCACCGTGCCGACCTGCTCCAGGAGGTCGCCGGCCGGCACCAGCTCGCCGGTCTCGACGGTGCCGCCCTCGGCGAACAGCCCGGTGAAGCCCGATACGTCGAGGCCGACCAGCCGGGCCCGGAACGTCTCGGCGACGGCCACCCGCAGCAGGTGCTGGACGACCTCGCCCTCGCGGCCCTCCTCGCCCATCTCGAACTCGATCTTGCCCAGCAGCGTGGGCACCACGGTGGGCACGTCGCACACGCGCGCCACCGCGAGGCCCTCGCCGGACCGGGCGCCGCGGCGCAGCGCGGAGGCGGCGACCCCCTCGGCCGCGGCGATCGCGAACCGGGCGCTGACCCCGGATCGGTGGTCGACCGCCGGCGACTCGCGCAGCCCGCGGGTGAGCCGGGCGACGACCTCGAGCAGGTGCTCGGGGACGTCGGAGACGAGCTTCGCCTCCTGGGCGATCAGCGCGACCTCCTCCTCGACCTCGCGGGGGTAGTGCGTGCGCAGCTCGGCGCCGAAGCGGTCCTTGAGCGGGGTGATGATCCGCCCGCGGTTGGTGTAGTCCTCGGGGTTCGCCGACGCCACCAGGAGCACGTCGATCGGCAGCCGCAGGGAGTACCCGCGGACCTGGATGTCGCGCTCCTCGAGCACGTTGAACATCGCGACCTGGATGCGCTCGGCGAGGTCGGGGAGCTCGTTGATGCCGAAGACGCCCCGGTTCGTGCGGGGCAGCAGGCCGTAGTGCACGGTCTCGGGGTCCCCGAGCGTGCGGCCCTCGGCCACCTTGACCGGGTCCACGTCGCCGACCAGGTCGCCGACCGACGTGTCCGGGGTGGCGAGCTTCTCGACGTACCGCTCGTCGCGGTGCTTCCACGCGACCGGCAGGTCGTCGCCCACCTCGGCGGCGAGGCGCCGGCAGCGGGAGCAGACCGGCGCCATCGGGTCGTCGTTGATCTCGCAGCCCGCGACGACCGGGGTCCACTCGTCGAGGAGCCGGCTGATCGTGCGCATCAGCCGGGTCTTGCCCTGGCCGCGCTCGCCGAGCAGGACCAGGTCGTGGCCGGCCAGCAGGGCGCTCTCGAGCTGCGGCAGCACCGTGTCGTCGAAGCCGACGATGCCGGGGAACGCGGTCTCGCCGCTGCGCAGCCGGTCGAGGAGGTTCTCGCGGATCTCGGTCTTCACCGACCGGGAGCGGTAGGAGGTGTCACGAAGGGCACCCAACGTCGTGGGTTGGCTCATGGTCCGAGCCTAGGACGTCGGCTGAAACGGCTCAGGTCGCGGAGGTTTCCCACTCGTAACGCACGCCGGTGAGGTCCTCGCTGACCGTCCAGAGCTTGCCGGCCAGCGACTCGTCGGAGGCGAGCCGGCCCAGCCGGGCCGGGCCGGGTCGCCCGCGCGACTCGCGGAGCGTCTGCGGGCCGGTGTAGGAGCCCGGAGTGGCGGCCGTGGCGGCGTACAGCGTCGGCAGCGCGCCCGCCTTCGGGGACTGGAACGCGATCTTGAGGAACAGCGGCGCGAGCAGCTTGACGCCCGGGAGGGCGCCGAGCCCCTGCTCGCTGGTGACCAGCCGGGTGGAGGCGACCCCGGGGTGCGCCGCCGTCGAGGTCAGCGCGGCCCCGGCCAGCGACGCCCGCCGCTGCAGCTCCAGCGCGAAGAGCAGGTTGGCCAGCTTGGAGTTGCCGTAGCCCGCGGCCGGGTTGTAGCGCTCGGGCGGGTTGCCCTCGACCACGTCGGTGCGGCCCTGGTGGTGCGCGATCGAGGAGACCGTCACCACCCGGGGCTCCGGGGCGGCCAGCAGCGCCGGCAGCAGCCGCCCGGTCAGCGCGAAGTGACCGAGGTGGTTCGTGCCGAACTGCAGCTCGAACCCGTCCTCGGTCGCCTGGTAGCGCGGCGGCGCCATCAGCCCGGCGTTGTTCACCAGCAGCCCGAGCGGGCCGTCCCAGGCCTCGGCGAACTCCTGCACCGAGGCCAGGGACGCCAGGTCCAGCCGGGCCACGCGTACGGCGCCGGTGGCGCCCTCCCGCATCGTGGCCGCGGCCGCCTCACCCTTGTCGAGGTTGCGGACCGCGAGCGTCACGTCGGCGCCGTGCCGGGCCAGCTCGGCGGCCGTGTGCCAGCCGATGCCCGAGTTGGCACCGGTGACCACGGCCGTCGTGCCGACCAGCGACGGGATGTCGGCGGGGCTCCACGCGTAGGCAGACATGTCCCGACCCTACGAGCGGGGCTTGCGCAGCACGACGACGGACCGGTCGGCCACCTCGAACTCCAGACCCGGCAGCAGCGGCGCCGCGTCGTCGAAGAACGAGACGCTGCCCGCGGCGTCGTCGTTGGTGTCGAGCACCACGACCCAGCCCTCGCCGTACACCTCGTTGGGGATGGTGAACGGCATCGCCTTGTCGCTGGCGTTCATCGCGATCAGGAACGAGTCGTCGACGACCGGCTCCCCGCGACGCCCCGGCTCCGGGATGCCGTCGCCGTTGAGGAACACCATGAGCGCCTTGGACTCGTCGTCGCTCCAGTCGTCGGGCTCCATGTGGGTGCCGCCCGGGGTGAACCAGACCAGGTCGGCGACCCCGTCGCCGGCACGGGTCACCTCGCCGGCGAAGAACCGCCGGCGCCGGAACACCGGGTGGTCGTTGCGCAGCTTGACCACCCGCCGGCTGAAGGCGAGCAGCTCCTTCTGCCAGTCCTCGAGGTCCCAATTCATCCACGACAGCTCGTTGTCCTGCGCGTAGACGTTGTTGTTGCCCTGCTGGGTGCGGCCGAGCTCGTCGCCGTGCAGCAGCATCGGCACGCCCTGGGACAGCATCAGCGTGACCAGGAAGTTGCGCTGCTGGCGGGCCCGGAGGGCCAGCACGTGCTCGTCGTCGGTGGGTCCCTCGACACCGCCGTTCCACGAGCGGTTGTGGCTCTCGCCGTCGTTGTTGCCCTCGCCGTTGGCGTCGTTGTGCTTCTCGTTGTAGGACACCAGGTCGCGGATCGTGAAGCCGTCGTGCGCGGTCACGAAGTTCACCGACGCGATCGGCTTGCGGCCGGAGTGCTCGTAGAGGTCGGAGGAGCCGGACAGCCGGGAGGCGAAGTCCCCCATGCTGCCGGGCTCGCCGCGCCAGTAGTCGCGGACGGTGTCGCGGTACTTCCCGTTCCACTCGGTCCACAGCGGCGGGAAGTTGCCCACCTGGTAGCCGCCCTCGCCGATGTCCCAGGGCTCCGCGATCAGCTTCACCTGGCTGACCACCGGGTCCTGCTGCACGAGGTCGAAGAAGGCCGACAGCCGGTCGACCTCGTGGAACTGGCGGGCCAGCGACGACGCGAGGTCGAAGCGGAAGCCGTCCACGTGCATCTCGGTGACCCAGTAGCGCAGCGAGTCCATGATCAGCTGCAGCACGTGGGGGTGCTTCATCAGCAGCGTGTTCCCGGTGCCGGTGGTGTCGTAGTAGTGCTGCTTGTCCTCGTCGACCAGGCGGTAGTAGGCCGCGTTGTCGATGCCGCGGAAGGACAGCGTCGGCCCGAGGTGGTTGCCCTCGGCGGTGTGGTTGTAGACCACGTCGAGGATCACCTCGATGTCCGCCTCGTGCAGCGACTTGACCATCGACTTGAACTCCTGGACCTGCTGGCCGCGCTGGCCGGTCGCGGAGTACGCGTTGTGCGGGGCGAAGAAGCCGATCGTGTTGTAGCCCCAGTAGTTCGCGAGGCCCTGGTCCACCAGCGTGGTGTCCTGGACGAACTGGTGCACCGGCATCAGCTCGATCGCGGTGACGCCGAGCTCCTTGAGGTGGTCGATGATCGCCGGGTGCGCGAGACCGGCGTACGTCCCGCGGATCTCCTCGGGGACGTCCGGGTGGGTCATCGTCAGGCCCTTGACGTGCGCCTCGTAGATGACGGTCTCGTGGTACTCGTGCTCCGGACCGCGGTCGCTGCCCCAGTCGAAGAACGGGTTGATGACGACCGACAGCATGTTGTGCCCGAGGCTGTCCTTGTCGTTGAACGACTTGGTCTTGTTGAACTTGTAGGAGAACAGCGACTCGTCGCCGTCCATCTGCCCGTCCACCGCCTTGGCGTAGGGGTCGAGCAGCAGCTTCGCCGGGTTGCAGCGGTGGCCGTTCTCGGGATCGAACGGCCCGTGCACCCGGTAGCCGTAGCGCTGCCCCGGCTGGACGCCGGGCAGGTAGGCGTGGTGCACGAACGCGTCGGTCTCGACCATCTCCACGCGGGTCTCGGCCCCGTCCTCGTCGATCAGGCAGAGCTCGACGGTGTCGGCGACCTCGCTGAAGAGCGCGAAGTTGACTCCTGCCCCGTCGTACGTCGCACCCAACGGGTACGGGCGTCCTGGCCAGATCTGCATGCAGCTCCCTCTCGCGATGATGGTTCCCGGACCGCCGTCGGACGGCGGGGGGTGCTTCCCGGTGCCCCAGAAACCTACCTGCCTCACATGTCGGGCCGATGTCGGGCGGAGAACGACGGAATCCGCACTTTTTCGGCGGCCTCCCGCGTGGAAGCATGGGTCCATGGCCATTGCGACGACTGACCCCAGGACCGGACAGGTCCTCACCACCTTCGACGAGCTCACCGACGACCAGCTCGAGGACCGGCTGGCGCGCGCCGCTGCGGCCGCCGACTCCTACCGGCTGACCACCCACGAGCAGCGTGCCGGGTGGCTGCGGAGCGCCGCCGACATCCTCGACAAGCGCACCGAGGAGGTCGCCGAGCTGATGACGCTCGAGATGGGCAAGACCAAGAAGGCGTCGGTCGCCGAGATCGGCAAGTGCGCGGCGGTGCTGCGCTACTACGCCGACAACGCGGCCGGCTTCCTGGCCGACGAGGAGGTCGACGCGGCGAGCGTGAACGCCTCCAAGGCCTACGCCCACTACCTGCCGATCGGGGTGGTGCTGGCGATCATGCCGTGGAACTTCCCGCTCTGGCAGGCGATGCGGTTCGCGGCCCCGGCGCTGGCCGCCGGCAACGTCGGGCTGCTCAAGCACGCCAGCAACGTGCCGCAGACCGCGCTGTTCATGGAGGAGCTGTTCCGCGACGCGGGCTTCCCCGACGACGCGTTCCAGACCCTGCTGATCGGCAGCGGCAAGGTCGACGCCGTGCTCCGCGACGACCGGGTCGCCGCCGCGACGCTGACCGGCAGCGAGGCCGCCGGGGTCGCCGTCGCGCGGACCGCCGGCGAGGTGCTCAAGAAGGTCGTCCTCGAGCTCGGCGGGTCCGACCCGTTCGTGGTGATGCCGTCGGCCGACCTGGCCGCCGCGGCGAAGGTCGCCACCACCTCGCGCTGCCAGAACAACGGCCAGTCCTGCATCTCGGCCAAGCGGTTCATCGTGCACACCGACGTGTACGACGAGTTCGTGGAGCTGTTCGCCAAGGAGATGGCCGCGCTCGTCGTCGGCGACCCGATGGAGGACGGCACCGACGTGGGGCCGCTGGCCAACGAGCAGGGCCGCGAGGACGTCGAGGCGCTGGTCAAGGACGCCGTCGACAAGGGCGCGACCGTGCTGGTCGGCGGCGAGCGCCCGGACCGGGACGGCTGGTGGTTCCCGCCCACGCTGGTCGCCGACGTCACCGAGGAGATGGACATGTACCTCGAGGAGGTCTTCGGCCCGGTCGCCCAGGTGCACCGCGCCACCGACATCGAGGACGCGGTCCGGATCGCCAACGTGACCCGCTTCGGGCTCGGCTCCAACGCCTGGACCAACGACCCCGAGGAGCAGGCGGTGTTCGTCCGCGACCTCGCCGCCGGCCAGACCTTCATCAACGGGATGGTCGCGTCGTTCCCGGCGCTCCCGTTCGGCGGCGTCAAGGCCTCCGGTCACGGGCGCGAGCTGGCCGCGCACGGCATCCGCGAGTTCACCAACATCAAGACGGTCTGGGTCGGCAAGTAGACCCGCGCGGCGTGCGGGCGGGTCGGCCGGTCAGGACCGCCGGTCGATCAGCCCGCGCACGTAGGCGGCCTGCCCGGCGTGCTGGGTGGTGTCGTTGAGCACGCTCATCAGCCGGACGCCCAGCGTGACCGGCGGGTCCCAGCGCTCGTCGACGACCCGCTCGTAGTCCTCGTCGGCCAGCGTCGCGACGTAGTCGACGGTCGCGCTGTGCACCGCGTCCTGGTAGCCGGCGAGCAGCTCGGCGGTCGTGCGCAGCTGCCCCACCTCGTCCGGGCCGTGCCCGTAGCCGGTCGCCCCGACGTCGTACGGCAGCCGGAAGCGCTCGACCCAGCCGCCGACCGTCCACAGCTGCTCGGAGCCGGCGACGTCCGCGACGTGGTCGTCCTGGACCCGGGTGAGGTGCCAGACCAGCCAGGCGACGGAGTTCGCGTCCCGGTCGGGGCGGTAGCCGAGCCGGTCCGGGTCGAGACCGCCGACGACCTGTTCCACGGTCTCCCGCACCCGGTCGAACCCGTCGGCGAGCAGCACGTTCGCAGTTCCCATGCCCGCGACGCTACCCCCGATAGTCCGTGACGAACCTGCTGTCCCAGGAGCCCTGCGACGACAAGTACGTCACGGACTATCGGGGGGTCAGGTGCGGGGGCCGCCGGCGACGTACAGGACCTGGCCGCTGACGAAGCCGGACCTCGGCGAGCAGAAGAACGACACCGCGTCCGCGACGTCCTCGGGGCGGCCGGGCCGGCGCACCGGGATGCCGGCGACCCGGGCGGCGCTGAACTCCTCGAAGGTCTGGCCGACCCGCTCGGCGGTCGCCCGGGTCATCTCGGTGACGATGAAGCCCGGCGCCACCGCGTTGCAGGTGACGCCGTACCGGCCGAGCTCGTGCGCGACCGTCTTGGTGAAGCCCTGCAGGCCGGCCTTGGCGGCGGCGTAGTTGGCCTGGCCGCGGTTGCCGAGCGCGGAGGTCGAGGAGAGGTTCACCACCCGCCCGTACGACGCCGCCGTCATGTGCTTCTGCGCGGCGCGGGTCATCAGGAAGGTGCCGCGCAGGTGCACCTGCATCACCGTGTCCCAGTCGTCGGCCGACATCTTGAACAGCAGGTTGTCGCGCAGCACCCCGGCGTTGTTGACCAGCACCGTCGGCGCGCCGAGCCGCTCGCGACCTCGCCGACGACCCGGTCCACCGCCGCCTCGTCGCTGACGTCCGCGCCGAACGCCGCGGCCGGGACGCCGCGGTCGGCCAGCCGGTCGGCGGTGCCCCGCGCGGCGGGCTCGTCGATGTCGAGGCAGGCGACCGCCATCCCGTCGGCGCCGAGCCGCTCGGCGATCGCGGCGCCGATGCCGCGGCCGGCCCCCGTGACGATCGCGACGACCTGGGCGGGCGGGGGGTACGTGGCGTCAGCAGTCTCAGCAGTCATGGGGGGTCTTTCTACCGGCCGAGCCGGGCGCGACCGGCGTCGGTGACCACCCGGTCCTGCTTGTCGGTGGCGAGCAGCTGCGGCTCGGCGGTGTAGAGCCGGGCCAGCTGGGCGCGCTCGAGCCCGACCGACCGGGCGATCTGGTGCACCTCGAGCTTGTGCATCCGGCCGCCGGGGGCGTCGGCCACGGCCTGCAGCAGCGCGACCACCGGGTCGTCGGCGGCGACGACAGGCGGCTCGCCCTCGACGCCCTGCCAGGTGCGCTTGGGGAAGCGGTGGAGGTACTCCTGCTCCAGCTCGAGCATCCGCCGGGTGTGGGTGTCGAACTGCGCGGCGCTGCCGTGCAGGAACACCCAGTTGCGGCTGTCGTGCAGCTGCTTGCCCTGGGTCTCGAGCTCCTCGTCGGTGAGCTCGGCGGCCGGCCGGCCGGTGGGCACCTCAGTCATCCTCAACCTCCTGGGAGTGGTCGGCCGTGAGGCCGCTGTAGACGGCGGTGGCGTTGCCCCCGAGGACGGCGGCCACGGTCGCCTCGTCCAGCCCGAGACCGGCCACCGCGCGGGCGTTCTGCGCGGTGCCCGGCACGCCCGGCCAGTCGGTGGCGAAGATCCACCTGCGGGCCAGCCGGGCCAGGTCGAAGTTGCGGTAGTACTCCGGCAGCCGCTTGGGCGGCAGGCCGGACAGCTCGATCCAGACCGTCGGGTTGGACAGCGCCATGAACGCGGCCGCGTCGTACCACCAGCCGCGCCCGCCGTGCGCGAGCACCACGTCCAGGGTCGGGAAGTCCCGCACCACCGGCAGGAGGTACGCCGGGTCGGCGAGCTCGTTCATCGAGCCGGGGAAGGTGCTGGTGCCGCAGTGCACGACCAGGGGGACGCCGCGCTCGGCGAGCACCTGGTAGGCCGGGTAGAGCATCGCGTCGTCGCAGCGGAAGCCGCCGTGCACCGGGTGCAGCTTGAGCGCCGCCGCGCCGAGGTCGAGCTGGCGCCGTACCTCGTCGCCGATCGGGAAGTGCAGGTGCGGGTTGACGTTGGCGACCGGCCGGAAGCGCACGGGGTTGTGCTCGACGATCGGCAGCAGGTCGTCGAAGCGCTGGTAGCCGGTGGCCTTCGGGGAGTACTCGCAGAACAACAGCGCGTGGTCGACGCCCTGCTCCTCGAAGAGCGTGTCGAGCCGGTCCGGGCGGGGCACGCCGTCGGCGTCCCAGAGGTCCTCGAGGATGCCGTCGGGCCCGAAGTCGCGGGCCCAGTCGAGCCAGGCGGGCGCCAGCGAGCCGAGCACCGGCACGTGCACGTGCGCGTCGACGAGCAGGTGGCCGTCGAGGGTCATGACCAGGCCTGCACCAGCGGGGTGTCGGCGCCGAGCTCGCCGACCTTGCGGGCGCCGCCCGGCGCGCCGAGCGGCTCGTCGCGGCCGGGCAGCACCTCGGTGAAGAACGCCCGGTTGTCCTCGACGAACGCCTCGTCGCCCTCGGCGACCCGGCGGTCCTGGCTGATCGCCTCGACCGGGCAGACCGGCTCGCAGGCGCCGCAGTCGATGCACTCCTTGGGGTTGATGTAGCTCTTGCGGTCCCCCTCGTAGATGCAGTCGACCGGGCACTCCTCGACGCAGGACTTGTCGTTCACGTCGATGCAGGCGCTGGCGATGACGTAGGGCACGGGCTTCTCCGGTCTCGGTCTCGGGGGTCAGGCGGGGACGGGTACGTCGTGGGGCAGGTCGGTGGAGTGCCCGGGGAACACCGGGGCGTCGGGGTCGAGGTGCACGGCGGCGTTGTTCACGGCGGTCGCGACCTCGCCGAAGCCGACGGAGATCAGCCGGACCTTGCCGTCGTACTCGGTGATGTCGCCGGCAGCGAAGACGCCCGGCAGGTTGGTGCGCATGGCCGAGTCGACCACGAGGTGCCGGTTGTCGCGCAGCTCGACACCCCAGTCGCGCATCGGTCCGAGGTTCGCGGTGAACCCCAGCGCCGCGACGGCCCGCTGGCACGGCACGACGAGCGGGTCCTCGCCCTTGACGGTGATCTCGGCCTGCTCCAGGAGGTCGCCCCCCCGCGAGCCCGGTCACCTGCGCGTTGACGATCATCCGTACGTCGGAGGCGCGGACCTGCTCGACGCTGGCGCTGTGTGCGCGGAACGCCTCGCGCCGGTGCACCAGCGTGACGCTGGACGCGAGCGGCTCGAGCATCAGCGCCCAGTCCAGGGCGCTGTCGCCCCCGCCGACCACGACCACGTCGCGGCCGACGTACTCCTGGCTGCTGGGCACGAAGTACTCCAGCCCGCGGCCGAGGAACTCCTCGCCGGCCGGGAGCGGCCGCGGCGTGAAGGTGCCGATGCCGCCGGTGACGACCAGCGCGCCGCAGGTGACCTCGGTGCCCGCGCTGGTGGTGACGTGCAGCCGGCCGTCGGCGAGGGTGCGCAGCTGCTGGGCCTCCTGGCCGAGGAGGTACGTCGGACCCTGCGCGGCGGCCTGCGCGACGAGCCCGCGGACCAGGTCGCGCCCGGAGATCGCCGGGAAGCCGGCCACGTCGTAGATCTGCTTCTCGGGGTACATCGCGGTGACCTGGCCGCCGACCTCGGACAGCGAGTCGACGACGGCGACGGACAGCCCGCGGACGCCCGCGTAGTAGGCGCCGTAGAGCCCCACCGGTCCGGCCCCCACGATCAGCAGGTCGACCTCGCGCGTGCTCACGGGGCCACCTCGAGCTCGTCGGTCTGCGCCGGCGCCGGCTCGGCGGCGGGGTCGCCGCCGACGAGGTCGCGGACCTTGAAGCGCTGGAGCTTGCCGGTGGCGGTCTTCGGCAGGTCGCTGACGAACACCACCTTGCGGGGCGCCTTGAAGTGCGCCAGCCCGTCGCGGCACCAGGCGACCAGGTCGGCCTCGTGCAGGTCGGTCCCGGGTGCCACCACCACGACCGCGATCGGCTTGTCGAGGCCGTCGGCGTCGGGCACCCCGACCACCGCCGCCTCGCGCACCTCCGGGTGCTCCAGCAGCCGGCTCTCCACCTCGCCGGGCGAGACCCAGATGCCGCCGGCCTTGAGCATGTCGCTGTTGCGGCCCAGGCAGGTGTAGTAGCCCTCCGCGTTGCGGACGTAGGTGTCGCCGGTGACCAGCCACTCGCCCTGGAACACCTGACGGGAGGCGTCCGTGCGGTGCCAGTAGCCGAGCGCGATGGACTCGCCGCGCACGTGCAGCGCCCCGGGTTCGTCGTCGGGGACCAGCCGGCCCGCGGCGTCGCGGACCTCGACGTCGTAGCCCGGGACGGGCCGGCCGGTCGTGCCCGGACGGATGTCTCCAGGCCGGTTGGACAAGAAGATGTGCAGCGCCTCCGTCGAGCCGATGCCGTCGAGGATCTCCACCCCGAACCGGTCGGTGAAGCGGCGCTGCAGCGGGGCCGGCAGCGGCTCCCCCGCCGAGGCGCACATCCGCACCGACGAGAACGCCTCGGCCGGCACGTCGCTGGCGGTCAGCGCGGCGTAGAACGTGGGCACCCCGAAGAACAGCGTCGGCCGGGCGCCCTCCAGCCGCTCGCGTACGACGTCCGGGCTCGGCCGACGGGGCTCCAGGACGGTCGAGGCGCCCACCGAGAGCGGGAAGAACACCGTGTTGCCGATGCCGTAGGCGAAGAACATCTTGGCGACCGAGAACGTGGTGTCGTCGGGGGTGATGGCCAGCACCTGGGCGCCGTACGTCTCGCAGACGTGCCGGATGTTGGCGTGCCGGTGCATCGCCGCCTTGGGCAGCCCGGTCGTGCCGGAGGTGTAGAGCCACAGCGCCCACGAGTCGTCGACGGTCGGGGCGATGCTGCCGTCGCCGTCGCGCCCGAGCGCCGTCAGCTCGGCCCACGAGTGCCCGGCGACCCGGTCCGGCAGCACCAGGCGTCCCTCCCCCGCCAGCACGGCGTGCTCCACGTCCGGCGCGGCGGCGACCGCCTCGCCGACGGCGCCGGCGAACTCCGGGGTGGCCAGCACGACCCGCGCGCCGGAGTCGGCCATGATCTTGCCGAGCTCCGCGCCGGTGAACATCGTGGAGACCGGCACCGCGACCAGCCCGGCCCGGAACGCGCCCAGGATCCCGGTGAGCATCGGGACCTCGTCGCTCATCACCAGCATCACCCGGTCGTCGCGGCGCAGGCCGAGCCCGCGCAGGCCGGCGGCGGCGACCGCGGTGCGCTCGTCCAGGTCGGCGTAGGTCAGCGTCTCCGACGCGATCACCGCCGTGCGGTCGCCGGACCCGCTGGTGACGTGCCGGGAGACGAGGTACTCCGCCGCGTTGAACCCCATCGCGCTCACACCCGCTGGTAGCTGTAGCTGCCGCGCTGCCCGGAGCCGTAGCGCCGCAGCGCCCCCTCCGGTCCCGACGCGTTCGGCCGGATGAAGATCCAGTTCTGCCAGGCGGTCAGCCGCCCGAAGATCTTGGTCTCCATCGTCTCGGGGCCGACGAACCGGTGGTTGGCCTCCATGCCGGTCAGCGCGTCGGGCGAGAGCGAGGCCCGCTCCTCCAGCACGATCCGGATCTCGTCCTCGAAGTCGATGTCGTCCAGCGCCATCGTGACCAGGCCGGCGGAGTCCGCGGCCTGCGCGTCGAGCCGCTCGCCGGCGTGCGTGCGGGCGTTCTCGACCTGGTCGTCGTGGCCCCAGAACCGGGACTCCACGCGGGACAGCTCGTTGCCCATCGGGAAGCGCCCGTCGTTGCTGGCGGTGAGCACCAGGACGGCCGGCTCCGCGTCCGGGTCCACGTCCTCGTAGACGCCCTCGAGCATGTACTGCCGGTCGCAGGCCAGCGCGAGCTCGAGCAGGAACCCGGCGAAGCAGCTGCCCGGCTCGATCACGGCGACCAGGCTGCGGCTGGTGACGTCGAGCCGCTTGAGGGTGCGCTTGAGGTACTGCGTCGTCTCGTGCACGAACCAGTCCCCGGCCAGGTCGCCGAGCTGCGCGTCGTACGCCAGCACGCGGTCGACGTCGCCGCGGGTGCGCAGCACCCAGGTGCCGAGCTCCTGCTCGTTGGTGCGCAGCCGCAGCACCAGGTCGTCGAGGGCCCGGGTGACCGCGAACGGCCACCAGTCCACGCCCTGCGCCAGCACGGCGGCCGCGTCGCCCGGCGGTTCCTCGGCGGGGCCGTGCACGGTGATCTCGACCCGCCGGTCGGTCCGGGAGAGCTCGGCGGTGACGAACGGGTAGCTGATCGTGTCGCCGTCCTCGGTCCGGTCCAGCGGGGTCAGCGTGATGCCCTCGCCGGGGCGCCGGGACGAGGCGTCGGCGGCCTCCCGGGCCCGGCGCGCGATCTCCTCGTCCCAGCCCTGCCGGGCGACCGTGCCGTCGACGAGCCCCCACTCGACGGCGGTGGCCCCCCGGTAGCCCTCGGACTTGGTGGCGAACAGGTCGGCCCGGTCCTTGCGGACGTGCCGCTTGTCGACCACCCGGGTCAGGCCGCCGGTGCCGGGCAGCACGCCGAGCAGCGGGACCTCCGGGAGCGAGACGGTCGAGGCGCCGTCGTCGATCAGCACGATCTCGTCGCAGGCCAGCGCCAGCTCGTAGCCGCCGCCGGCCGCGGTGCCGTTGAGCGCGGCGATCCAGGTCTGCCCGGACGTGTCGTGCGCGTCCTCGATGGTGTTGCGGGTCTCGTTGGTGAACTTGCAGAAGTTCACCTTCCAGGCGTGGCTGGACTGCGCGAGCATCCGGATGTTCGCGCCGGCGCAGAACATCTTCTCCAGGCCGCCGGTCATCACGACCGCCTTGACCCCGGGGTGCTCGAAGCGCAGCCGCTGCACGGCGTCGTACAGCTCGATGTCGACGCCGAGGTCGTAGGAGTTCATCTTCAGCGCGTAGCCCTCGACCAGTCCGGCGTCCTCGTCGACCTTCAGGGTCACCGTCGCGACGTCGCCGTCGACGTCGAGCCGCCAGTGCCGGTAGCGGTCGGGGGCGGTGTCGAAGTCGACCACCGGGATCGCGGGGGCCTGCTGGTCGGCTTCCGGGGTGTCCAGAACAGTCACGGCGTGCACCTCATCCTTGGCGTGTGGTGCACAACACTCTACGCTGGACTCGAAGATCGTCAAGACTTTGTCGACTGTCATTCCCAGGGACCGGCGGCGTCCGGTGCGACAATTCGGGGCGGCCGGTCACCGGACCGGCCGACGTCGCCCGCGACCGCGTCGCCGACCGGAGAGGAGCCGCCGTGTCCGAGCCGAGCGTCGCCTCCTCGCGCCGCCGCGAGGTGGGCTCCGCCAGCGCCCGCTCGCTGCTGCTGACCGTGCTCGGCGAGTTCGTGCACCCGCGGCACTCCTCGGTGTGGACCGCGACCCTGCTCGAGGCACTGGGCAGCCTCGGGGTGGAGGAGAAGTCCGCCCGCCAGGCCCTCTCCCGTACGGCGAGCGAGGAGCTGCTGGTCTCCTCGCGGCACGGCCGGCGGGTGCTCTGGGAGCTCACCCCTGCCGGGGCCGAGCTGCTCGAGGAGGGCACCGCCCGGATCTACGGGTTCCTGCGGGAGCGGCACCCGTGGGACGGCCGCTGGCTGGTGCTCAGCGTGCCGATCCCGGAGACCCAGCGGCAGCTGCGGCACCGGCTGCGCACCCGGCTGACCTGGCTCGGCCTCGGCTCGCCCACCTCCGGGCTGTGGGTCAGCCCCGACGCCACCAAGGCCCACGACGTGCACGAGGTGGTCCGGGACCTCGGGCTGGAGGCGCAGGCCTTCGCCTGGGTGGGCCCGGCCAGCGGCGTCGGCGACGAGAGCCGGCTGCTCGCCGACGCCTGGGACCTCGCCGACGTCGAGGACCGCTACCTCGGCTTCCTCGACGCGTTCGCGACCCGCGAGGCCGGCTCCCCCGCCGACGCGTTCGCCGCCCAGGTCGAGATGGTCCAGGAGTGGCGGCGCTTCCCGTTCCTCGACCCGGACCTCCCCGGCGAGCTGCTCGACCACGACTGGCCCGGGCCGCGCGCGGGCGCCGCCTTCCACGACCGGCATGCCGCCTGGCACGCCGCGGCACAGGCCGAGTGGGACCGGATGGACGGCGCGGCCGGCCCGCGGCCCTCGGCGACCTGACCCGTCCCGGCCCGTCCGGGCGGACGGCACGCCCGGGGCGCGGATGAACCCGGCCGAGGTCGGGACGTGCGCCGGAGCCTGCTGAGCCGCACCTGCCGGGCGGTCTAGTGACCCTGGACACGGCCGCTTGTGTCACCTAAGTTCGAAACGTCGGGTTGGGAGGTCAGCCTGTGGCCGTTTTCTCAGGCCGCGAACCCTCCTGACCAAGGGAGATCGGACATGTCGGTCAACCACCACTTCGACACCGATGCCCCCCCGGCCGGTCGGCGACCGGCTGCTGGACTCGCTCCACCAGTGGCGCTACGCGGACCTGACCGACGGGCCGGAAGCCCTCGACCACGAGCTTCGGGCCATCGACGCCCACCGCCCCGTCATCGAGCACGCCAAGGGCGCGTTGATGCTGCGCTACGGGATCGACTCCTACCAGGCGTTCGCGGTGCTGGTGCGCTGGGCCCGGGTGACGCACACGCCGGTGCACACGGTCGCCCACACGCTGGTGCACGGCATCTGCGAGGGAAGTCCGCGCACCGAGGCGCTCCAGGGGCCGTTGATGCGGTGGATGGAGAACCGGCTCCGGGTCCACGACCCGGAGCCCGCGGGGACCCCGGAGCCGTCCGACTGGTCACGCAGCGACGACTGAGACTCGCGCCCGCCTACTCCGGCGTCTGCCGGGTGCGCACCAGCTCGTCGGCCACCAGGTGCAGCCGGACGTTGCGGTGCTGGGAGACCCGGCGGAGGACGGCGAAGGCGTCCGAGGCCGAGAGGTCGAACCGCTCCATCAGGATGCCCTCGGCCCGGCCGATCACCGTCCGGTTGTCGATCGCGGTCTCGAGGTGCTCGACGTTCTCCGCCGCGGCGAGCGCGACGGCCACGTGAGCGGCCAGCGCGTGGCCGTCGTAGACGTCGTCGGCGTTGAACGCGTCGAGCTTCCTGGCGTAGAGGTTCAGGGCACCGAGCGTGTCCGCGGTCGTGAAGAGCCGGAAGCTCACGATGCTGAGCGCCCCGACCTCCGAGGCGACGAGCGGTCCCCAGCGGGGCCAGCGGGGGTCCCGGGCCAGGTCGCTGCTGCACACCGTCTCGTGGTTCCGGAGCGTGTCGAAGCAGGGCCCCTCCTTGAGCTCGAACTGCAGCTCGTCGACCCGCCGCAGCACCTCGTCGCTGGCGGCGGGGGTGTCGATGCCGGTGCGGTGGACGAGGGAGATGCCGACCAGGTCGCACCCGTGGATCAGCTCGGTGGCGACGGAGACGACGCGGTCGAGCGTCTCCCGCGTGCTCGACGAGCCGTGCATCGCGCGCGCCGCGTCCGCGAGCTGGGTCGCGAAGCCGGCGGTCGGGTCCATTCTTCGGATCCTCCGCTGGTCCCGGGGTGCGGGCAAGCCCGCGGGCACCCGGCTAGACACCGCCCGGCGGACGGCCGCTCGCCCGCAGCGTCCCGGCGCCCGGACCGAGGGCCGACCACGGCGCCGGTACGTCGAGCACGGCCAGCGCCGAGGTGGGCAGCCGCACGTGCTCTCCGGTGAGGTGCTCGACGAGCTCCTCCAGACCGGGGTTGTGGCCGACCAGGAGCACCGTCGCCGTGGCCTCGGGCAGGTCGGCGAGCACCGCGAGCAGCTCGGCCGGCGACGCGGCGTACACCCGGTCCTCGACGCGGGTCGGCGGCGTCCCCGGCAGCTCGGCCGCGACCAGGTCCCACGTGCGGCGGGCGCGGACGGCCGGGGACACCACGACGAGGTCCGGGACGGGACCGTGCTCGGCCAGCCACCGCCCGGCCTCCGGCGCCTGGCGTCGCCCCCGGCCGGACAGCGGGCGGTCCCGGTCGGGCTGCCCCGGCGTCGACCAGTCGGACTTGGCGTGCCGCAGCAGGACGAGGGTGTGGCGGGTGCTCACGGCCGGGTCCCGCTCAGTACTGGTGCTCGTCGACGTCGACGTAGCCGCCGGACTCCTCGTGACCGGGCGCGCGGTCCCCGTCGGCGGAGGGGTCGTAGGCGCGCGACGGCGCGGGCTCGGCCTTCGAGGGCCCGCCGCCCGGGGCCGGGCGCTGGTCGTCGGCCCCGACCCGCTTGCGCAGCGTGGTGTCCGTCGTGGAGCCGCGGTAGCCGCGCACCGCCAGCCAGTCGTGCACGTCGTCGCGCTGCGGGTGGGTGCCGCGGACCGTGTTGTAGACGTAGTTGAGGCCGCGTCGGGCCGCCTCGTCCTCGAGCCGGTCGAGCACGAAGGAGCCGACGCCGCGGCGCTGCGCCGTGGCGTCCACGGCGAGCAGGATCTCCGCGTCGCCGCCCCAGGTCGCGTCGAGCCAGCCGTAGCCGACGACCACGCCGTCCGCGGTGCGTGCGTCCCACCAGTCACCCGGCAGCTCGGCCCCGTCCGGGTAGGACACGTCGAGCGCCCCCGCGGGGGCCGAGCCGATCACGCGCTGCTTGTCGGCGTCCCAGGTCGGGCTCGGCTCGTGGTGCCAGGTCAGCTCGCTCACGCCACCCCCTCCTCGGCGAGGTGCACGTAGTCGAACTCGACAGGCTGGTCGTTGATGCCGGCCTGCGGCGGCGCGATCCAGCCGGCGAACTTGCCCAGCTCGTACTCCGGCACCATCAGCGCGGCGACGGCCGCCCGGTCCTCGGCCGACGGGAGGTAGCCGTCGACGACGGCCTGCCACGCGGCGTCGTCGAGCACCTCGCCCTCGGGGCTGACGTGGTGCTGGGCGTAGACGCCGACCCGGCGGTTGAACCCCTCGTGCGGCAGGATCAGCCGCTCCTCGAGGCCGGCGTCCTCCAGGGCCTGGTTCCAGCGACGTACGCCGTTGGCGCAGTCCGCGACGTACTCGTCGCGCAGGTCGAGGTTGAGCGCGGACAGCGTCGGCACGGTCCGCTGCCGGATCTCGCCGTCCTCGACGTAGTTCATCTCGCGGGTGTCCTCGAGCAGGACGTGGTCGTCCTTGCGACGGGTCTCCTGCCAGCGGCCCTTGAGCCCGGAGGAGTAGTAGTTGCCGGCGTTGGTGGACTGCTCGGAGCCGAACAGGTCCATGGACACCGAGAACTGGAAGTTGAGGTACTTCTGGACGACCGAGAGCGGGATGCCGCCGTGCTCCCAGATGTCGTCGGTGCCGTGCTCCTTCATCAGCTCGGCGGTCCGCTCCACCACGCGCTGCACGCCGGTGGTGCCGACGAACATGTGGTGCGCCTCCTCCTTGAGCATGAACTCGCAGGTCCGGGCCAGCGGGTCGAAGGCGGACTCCTTCAGCGTGCCGAGCTGGTACTTGCCGTCCCGGTCGGTGAAGTAGGTGAACATGAAGAACTGCAGCCAGTCGGTGGTCTCCTCGTTGAAGGCACCGAGGATCCGCGGGGCGTCGATGTCGCCGCTGTTCCGCTTGAGCAGCTGCTCGGCCTCCTCGCGACCCTCCCGGCCGAAGTAGGCGTGCAGCAGGTAGACCATCGCCCAGAGGTGCCGGCCCTCCTCGACGTTGACCTGGAACAGGTTGCGCAGGTCGTAGATGCTCGGCGCGGTGTTGCCCAGCACCCGCTGCTGCTCGACCGAGGCGGGCTCGGTGTCGCCTTGCACGACGATCAGCCGCATCAGGTCGGCCCGGTGTTCGCCGGGGACCTCCTGCCAGGCCGGCTCGCCCTTGTGCTTGCCGAAGCTCACGGTGCGGTCGGGGTTCTGCTCGGCGAGGAAGATGCCCCAGCGGTACTCCTCCATCGGCACGTGCTCGAAGTGCGCCCAGCCGTCGCGGCCGACCGCCACCGCGGTGCGCAGGTAGACGTCCTTGGTCGGCAGCGCCGGGCCGAGGGTCTTCCACCAGTCGATGAACTTGGGCTGCCAGCCCTCGAGCGCGCGCTGCAACCGGCGGTCGTCCGCGAGGTTGACGTTGTTCGGGATCCGCTCGGAGTAGTCGATCTTGCTGAGCGGGCCGGTGGGCGCGGGGGCTGCACCGGTGCGGTCGTCGGGGCTGGTCGCTGGGCTGGTCATCACGGCTCCTGTCGATGGGGCTTCCCTCTAAGTTCTACACTTCCTTTGCGAACAGGACAAGAGTTTGTCGACTGTTTCTGCCCCGTCGCACGTCCGCTGCCGGGCGGCCGGGATACTGCGGGCATGAGCGACTCTCGTGTGGACGGCCTGCTGGACGACGACATCACCGGCGACTTCGTGCGACACCTCGGCGTCGAGTTCGGGGAGGTCACCGGCGACCGGGTGACCGCGACCTGGACCGCGAAGCCCGACCTGCACCAGCCCTACGGCATCGTGCACGGCGGCGTGCACTGCTCGGTGATCGAGACGCTGGCCAGCGTGGGCGCCGCCGTCTGGATGGGCGAGCGCGGCAAGGTCGTCGGGGTCAACAACAACACCGACTTCTACCGCGCCGTCCGGACCGGCACGCTGACCTCGACGGCGACCCCGCTGCACCGCGGCCGCTCCCAGCAGGTCTGGCTCGTCGAGACCCTCGACCCGGACGGCAAGGTCGCCGCCCGCGGGCAGGTCCGGCTGCAGAACCTCTACCCCGAGGCCTGACCGGAGGCCGCCCGCAGCGCGCTCCCGGGCCGCTCGGCCGGCGTCTCACGCCAGTAGCCCATGAACGTCACCGCGCTGCGCGGCAGCCCCGCCGCCCCGACCAGGTGCCGCCGCAGGCCGCGCACCACGGCCGCCTCCCCCGCGACCCAGACGTACGGCGCCCCCGTCGGCCGCCCGCCGACGGCCGGCTCCCACAGCACCTCGTCCGGGTCGACGTCGGCGACCGGGCGGGACCCGCGTGCCGGGGCCACGGCCCGGACCGCCTCGGCGAGCAGCTCGCCGCGGGCGTGCGTCCCGCGCGCCAGCCAGGTCACCGCCACGTCGGCGTCGGTCCGCACGTCGAGGAAGTCCGCCGGGGCGGGCACCTCGAGGACCGCGCGCCCGTCGTACCCGGCGGGCAGGGTGGCCAGGACCGACGCGATCGCGGGCACGGCGGTCTCGTCGCCGACGAGCAGCAGCGGACCGGCGCCGGGGGCCGGCGGGGCCCACTCGATGCCGGCGTACTCCTCGCGGCGGCCGCGGCGCGGGCCGAGCAGGGTGACCCGGTCGCCGCGCTCCGCGGCGCACGCCCACGCCGACGCGGGGCCGGTCGCGCCGTGCAGCACGAAGTCGACGTCCACCTCGGTGCCCGTCCCGGACCCGCGGACGGCCCGCACCGTGTAGGTGCGCATCTCGCCGCGCAGCGCGGGGTCCCGCGCGAGCCACCGCGGGTACCAGCCCGGGGACAGGTCGCGGAGCGGCGGCGCGGCCCCGCCGGCCAGCGGCACGACGAGCTTGACCCGCTGGTCGCGCGGGCCGAGCGGGCCGCCGTCGTCGAAGCCGGCCAGGCAGTCGCCGCCGAACGTCACCCGCGCGAAGGTCGGCGACATCCGGTGCACGGCCCGGACCTCGACCTCGAAGCAGGCCAGCGGGCTCTCCCCGGCCGGACCGGTCATCGCGCGACCCGGGTGGCCGGGCGGCCGTGCCGCCCGAGGGGTACGACGAGCGGGGTGCCCGACACGGGGCACTCCACGACCAGCGAGTCGAGGCCGAACACGTCGCGGACCAGCTCCGCGGTGACCACGTCGCCGGGGGCACCGGCGGCGACGACCCGGCCCCGGGTCAGCGCGACGAGGTGGTCGGCGTAGCGCGCGGCCAGGTTGAGGTCGTGCAGCACCATCACCACCGTCGTGCCGCGGCTCGCGTTCAGGTCGCGGAGCAGGTCGAGCACCTCGACCTGGTGGGCGACGTCGAGGAACGTCGTGGGCTCGTCGAGCAGCAGCAGGTCGGTCTGCTGGGCCAGCGCCATCGCGATCCAGACCCGCTGGCGCTGGCCGCCGGAGAGCTCGTCGACGGCCCGGCCGGCGAGGTCGAGCACGTCGGTGGAGCGCATCGCCGCGGCGACGGCCGCGTCGTCCTCGGAGGTCCACCGGCGGAACCAGCCCTGGTGCGGGTACCTCCCCCGGCCGACCAGGTCGGTGACCGTGATCCCCTCCGGCGCGACCGGGTCCTGCGGCAGCAGGCCGAGCACGGTGGCCACCTCGCGGGTCGGCAGCTCGTGGATCGCCCGGCCGTCCAGCAGGGCCGCGCCGTGCGTGGGCGCCATCAGCCGCGCGAGCCCGCGCAGCAGCGTGGACTTCCCGCAGGCGTTCGCGCCCACGACGATCGTGACCTCGCCGGGCGGGACGTCCAGGGTGAGCCGGTCCACGACGGTCGTGGCGTCGTACGCCAGGGAGAGGTCCTGGGCGCGCAGGGTGTGGGTCATGCGGTTCTCCGGTTCGAGGCGACGATCAGGGCCAGCAGGAACGGTGCGCCGAGGGCGCCGGTGACCACGCCGACCGGCAGGGTCGCGCCGGGCACGAGGTTGTGCGCGACGAAGTCGGCGGCCAGCACGACGGCCGCGCCGACCAGCCCGGCCGCGACCAGCGACACCCGTCCCCGCAGCAGCCGGCGGGCGATCGGCCCGGACACGAAGGCCACGAAGGCCACCGGTCCGGCCGCGGCGGTGGCGACCGCGGCGAGCGCGACCCCGACGACGAGCAGCGCGAGGCGGGCGCGGGCCACCGGGACGCCGAGCCCGGCGGCCGGGTCGTCCCCGAGCGCCAGCACGTCGAGGAACCGGGCGAGCAGCACCGCCAACGGCAGCAGCACCGCCAGCGCGACCACGAGGTCGCGGACCCGGGGCCAGGTGCTGCCGTTCAGCGAGCCGGTCAGCCAGACGAACGCGTCGGACGCGACCCGCACGTCGGAACGGGTGAGGAGGTAGGACACCACCGACTGGAGCATCGCCGCGAGCCCGATGCCGACCAGCACCATCCGCGCGCCGCCCCCGCGGGCCAGCAGGTGGATCGCCAGCGCGACCACGAGGGTGCCGCCGAACGACCAGGCCGAGAGGGCCGGCCCGCTCGCGCCCAGCACGACGATCGCCAGCACCGCCCCGGCGCTCGCCCCGGCGGTCACCCCGATCACGTCGGGACTGGCCAGCGGGTTGCGCAGCATCGTCTGGAACACCGCCCCGGACACCCCGAACGCGGCGCCGACGAGCAGGCCGGTCACGGCCCGCGGCAGCTTGTCCTCCAGGACGACGAACGTCGCGCCCGGCAGGTCGGCGCCACCGACGATCCGGAGCAGGTCGGGGAGGGTGACGGTGAACGTGCCGAGCAGCACCTCGACGAGGAACAGCGCGGCCACCAGGACCACGAGCCCGGCCACGACCAGGCGGGTGCGGCGGTGCGTCGTCCGCCGGGTGCGGGTGACGACCTGCCGCGCGGCCGGGAGGTCGAGGCGCGCGCTCACAGCCCGACCGCCGTACGCCGCCGGACCAGCCAGACGAAGACCGGCGCCCCGACCAGCGCGGTCATCAGCCCGGCCTGCACCTCGGTCGGCGGGAGCAGGACCCGGCCGACGGTGTCCGCGCCCACGAGCAGCGCGGCGCCGAGCACGGCGGACACCGGCAGCACCCAGCGGTGGTCGCCGCCGACCAGCGAGCGCGCGGCGTGCGGGACGACGAGGCCGACGAACCCGATCGGGCCGGCGACCGCGGTCGCGGCCCCGCAGAGCAGCACCACCGAGAGGGCCGCCACCGCCCGCGCCACCCCGGGCCGCTGGCCCAGGGAGCGCGCGGAGTCCTCCCCGAGCGCGAGCCCGTTGAGCGCCCGCGCGGTGGCCAGGGCGACCAGCGTGCCGACCACCAGGAACGGCAGCACGTCGAGCACCGCGTCCCAGCTGCGCACGGCGACCGAGCCGAGCGCCCAGAACCGGTAGCGGTCGAAGGTGTCCTGGCTCACCACGAGCAGCCCGTTCGTGAGCGAGACGAGACCGGCGCTGGTCGCGGCCCCGGCCAGCGCGAGCGTGAGCGGGGTCGCGCCGGCCCGCGCGAGGCTCGCCACGGCGTACACCAGCACCGCCGCGGCGGCCGCACCCGCGAAGGCGAACCAGACGTAGCCCGACACGCTGCCCACCCCGAACCCGGCGATCGCGACGACCACCGCGAGCGCCGCGCCGGCGTTCACGCCGAGGATGCCGGGGTCGGCCAGCGGGTTGCGGGTCACGCCCTGCATCACCGCACCGGCGAGCCCCAGGGCCAGCCCGACGAGCACGCCGACCGCGGTCCGCGGCAACCGCGCCCGCACCACGGCGTGGTCGCCGTCGGCCGCGTCGGCGTGCAGCCACGCGTCGAGCAGCGTCGACCAGCCGACGGAGCGGGCACCGAGGGCCAGCGACGCCAGCCCCAGCACCGCGAGCAGCAGCACCGCCGCGGCGAGCACGACGCCCGGGGCGGGCCGGGGCCGGGTCGCCGTCCGGGCGAGGACGGCGGCGCTCACGCCTTCTCGGCCGCCGCGCCGAGCATCGGCAGGAACCGGTCCAGCGCCCACGGCAGGCTGAGCGGGCTCGACGCCGAGACGGACAGCGTCAGGGTGTTGTCGGAGTCGGCGACCCAGGAACCGCGCCTCACCGCCGGGATCTGGCCGAGCAGCGGGTCCTTCTCGATCTGCGCGACGGTCTTCTCGTCCGGGACCCAGGTCACGAAGACGTCGGCCTCGAGCTCGTCGGCGCGCTCGGCGGACCACGGGATGAAGAACGCCTGATCGTCCTCGGTGTTCTGCTCCACGACCGGCGCCTGCTTCATGCCGAGCTCGTCGAGGAACCGGGGCCGGTTGTCGGCCTCGGTGTAGACGTTCACCCCGTCCGCGGAGGCCGGCTCGAGGTTGCCGTAGATGAAGGTCTTGCCCCCGAGCTGGGGGTAGGCAGCCACCTCGTCGTCGATGGTCCTCTCGGTCGTGTCCACCAGCGCCTCGGCCGCCTCCTCGCGTCCGAGGGCCTCGCCGATCATCTCGGTGGAGTCCTGCCACGACGTCCCGTAGGCGATCTCCGGGTAGGCGACGACCGGGGCGATCTTGGAGAGCTTGGTGTACTCCGGCTTCGTCAGCCCGGAGTACGCCGCGAGGATCACGTCGGGAGCCGTCCGGGCGATCGCCGTGTAGTTGATCCCGTCCGCCTCGGAGTACTGCGCCGGCGCCGCGTCACTGCCGATCGGCGCACCCAGCCGCTCCAGCGCCGCGTCCTTCCAGGGCGTCGAGCCGTTCGCGTTGCCGCCCCACTCGTCCCTGGCCATCCCGACCGGGACGACCCCGAGGGCCAGCGCGACGTCGGCGTTGACCCACGAGACGGTCGCCACCCGGGTCGGTGCCTCCGGGATCGTCGTCGACCCGAAGACGTGGTTGATGGTGACCGGGAAGGCGTCCGGGTCGGCCGAGGAGCCAGTGCCGGCGGGGGTGGCCTGGGTCGCCCCGTCCGTCGTACCGGTGGAGCAGGCGGCGAGCAGCAGGGCGAGCACGGCGGCGGCGACGGCAGGCCAGCGCAGGGGACGACGGGGCACGGGGAGCTCCTGGAGGCGGCAGAGGTAGGTGGACGAAGTTAGGTAAGGCTGACCTTAGTTAGCCGACCCTAACCAGCGCAACCCACAGATCCGCCCACCCGGCGCGTCTGGCGGCGACACACCCGCCCACCCGGCGCCTTTGGCGCCGACCGCTCGTCCGGACGCGGCGCCCAGGTCGCCAAAGTCGCCGGGTCGGGCGTTCGGGCTCGCCAAAGTCGCCGGGTCGGCCGTTCGTGCTCGCCAGAGTCGCCGGGTGGGTCAGGGGTGGGCGAGGGCGCGGTCGACGGCGGCGGAGTCCAGGACCTCGCGGATCGCCATCGCGGCGCAGCCGACGACGCCGGACTGCTCGCCGTGGGTGACCGGGACGATCACCAGCTCGCGGGTGGCCAGCGCGGACGCCTGGGAGTAGACCGACTCCCGCAGCCCGGCCACGAACGTGTCGTAGGCCTGCGCCAGGTCGCCGCCGACGACGACCGCCTCGGGGTTGAGCAGGTTGACCGCGGAGGCGAGCGCCTCGCCGATCCGGCGGCCGGCCTCGCGGACCAGGTGCCGGGCGTCGGGGTCGCCGACGACGGCCAGCCGGACGACGTCGCGGATGTGGTCCACCTGGTGGCCGCGTTCGCGAGCGGTCTGGACCAGTGCCCAGCCGGCGGCGACCGCCTCGACGCAGCCGGTGTCGCCGCAGCGGCAGGGCAGCCCCTCGGCCGAGGAGGTCTTGGTGTGGCCGATCTCGCCGGCCGCGCCGGACGCCCCGCGCAGCAGCCGGCCGCCGGACACGATGCCGACCCCGATGCCGGTCGAGGCCTTGACGAAGATCAGGTCCCGGTGCCGCTCGAGGTGCCCGCGCCGCTCGGAGAGCGCCATCACGTTGGCGTCGTTGTCGACGAAGACCGGCGCGGCGGTCAGCGGGCGCAGGAACGGCGCCAGCTCGACCCCGTCCCAGCCCGCCATGATCGGCGAGTCCAGGCTGGCGCCCCGGTCGAAGTCCACGGTGCCCGGGATCGACAGCCCCACCGCGCGTACGGCGTCCGGCGACCGCCCCACGCTCGCCAGCAGGTCCCGGAAGGCCGCCACGACCTGCGCCATCAGGTCCTCCGCGGCCGGCCCGACCTCCTGGTCGAGGTCGACCGACGCGAGCACCGCACCGTCGAGGTCGCACACCCCGAGCTGGGTGCGGCTGCGACCGATCGCGCCGGCCAGCACCACGCCGGCCGCCCGGTTGAACCGCAGGTGCACCGGCGGGCGACCCCCCGTGGACGGGCCGCGATCGTCGGGCTCGGCGCCCTCGACGACCAGCCCGGATCCGAGCAGCGCGCCGAGCCGGGCGGCGACCGCGGTGCGGGACAGGCCGGTGATCCGGCCCACGTCGCTGCGGGTGAGCGCGCGGCCGTCCCGGATCAGGGAGAAGACCTGACCCGGCGTGGCCGGGCCCTGGCCCGTCGTGAACGCGGTCGACATGACTGGCATTGAACCACCTCGAGGTACCTGGAAACCCAGATGTTCTCACTTATGCTTTCTGAAATACATATCCGTGTCTTGCCAGCACGCATATCCGTCCCTACCGTGGACGACAGACGTGCACCTGCCCCGTCCCGAGAGAAAACCTGAGATGCCCCCCACTTCCGGCCCCGCCCCCACTCCCGTCTCCCCCTGCGACTTCGTCGTGTTCGGCGGCACCGGCGACCTGGCCGTCCGCAAGCTCCTCCCCGCCCTGTACCTCCGCGACCGCGACGGCCAGCTGCCGCCGGAGACCCGCATCGTCGCGGTCTCCCGCGCCGGCCTCGACGAGGCCGGCTACCGCGACAAGATCCGCGGCGAGCTGCCGCGCTTCGTGCGCGCCGCCGAGCTCGACCCCGAGCACAACGGCGCCACCGTCGAGCGGTTCATCGAACGGCTCACCCACGTCAGCCTGGACATCGACGACGAGTCGAGCTGGCCGGCCCTGGTCGAGCAGCTGCCGGTCAGCGACCGGGTCCGGGTGTTCTACCTGGCCATCGGCCCGGCGCTGTTCGGCCGGGTCAGCCAGCGGCTCGCCGAGCACGGCCTGGTCACCCCCACCTCGCGCCTGGTGCTCGAGAAGCCGCTCGGCCACGACCTGGCCTCCGCCCGCGAGGTCAACGACGCGGTCGGCGCCGTGTTCGAGGAGCAGCAGATCTTCCGGATCGACCACTACCTCGGCAAGGAGAGCGTCCAGAACCTCCTGGTCACCCGCTTCGCCAACACGTTCCTCGAGCCGCTGTGGAACGCGAACACCATCGACCACGTGCAGATCACCGCCTCGGAGTCGCTCGGCGTCGGCAGCCGCGGCGGCTACTACGACGGCTCCGGCGCGCTGCGCGACATGGTGCAGAACCACCTGCTCCAGCTGCTCTGCCTGGTCGCCATGGAGCCCCCGACGTACGTCGACCGGGAGACCGTCCGCGACGAGAAGCTCAAGGTCCTCCAGGCGCTCAGGCCCCTCGAGGACGGCGACGTGGACCGCTCGGTCGTCGCCGGGCAGTACGCCCCCGGGCTCGTCGACGGGCTGGCCGCGGCGTCCTACCGCGCGGACGCCGAGCGTCCCGACTCCACCACCGAGACCTTCGTCGCGATCAAGGCCGAGGTGCAGAACTGGCGCTGGGCCGGGGTGCCGTTCTACCTGCGCACCGGCAAGCGGATGGACCGGCGCTGCTCGGAGATCGTGATCCAGTTCAAGGCGGTCCCGCACGCGATGTTCCCGGGCAGCGAAGGCGCCCAGGAGCCCAACCGGCTGGTGATCCAGCTGCAGCCCGACGAGGGCATGAAGCTGCACATGACCGCGAAGGAGCCGGGCCCCGGCGGCATCCGGCTGCGTCAGGTCTCGCTCGACCTGAGCTACGCCAAGACGTTCCAGCGGCGCTCCCCCGAGGCCTACGAACGCCTGCTGATGGACGTCGTCCGCGGCAACCCGACCCTGTTCATGCGCCGCGACGAGGTCGAGGCCGCCTGGGCGTGGGTCGAGCCGATCCTCGAGCGCTGGTCCCGTCCCGACCACTCGCCGCGGCCCTACCCGGCCGGCACCAGCGGCCCGAGCGCCGCGACCACGCTGATCGAGCGCGACGGCCGCTCCTGGCACGAGAGCACCACCACCGCATGAGCCCCTCCCCCGAGCGCCCCGCGCGCTCCCGGAACGAAGGCACCAGCTGATGAACCACATGCACCCCGTCGTCGCGGAGGTCACGGCCCGCATCGTCGAGCGCAGCAGGGCCGAGCGCACGGCGTACCTCCGGCGCACCGACGCCGCCGCCCAGCGCGGACCGACCCGCGGCCGGCTGGCCTGCGCGAACCTCGCGCACGGCTTCGCCGCCTCGGGCGAGGTGGACAAGAAGGCCCTGCGCGGCACGGTGAAGCCGAACGTCGCGATCGTCTCCGCCTACAACGACATGCTCTCGGCGCACCAGCCGTTCGAGTCGTTCCCCGCGCAGATGAAGAAGGCGGTGATGCGCTCCGGCGGCATCGCCCAGTTCGCCGGCGGGGTGCCTGCCATGTGCGACGGCATCACCCAGGGCCGCGACGGCATGCAGCTGTCGCTGTTCAGCCGCGACGTGATCGCGATGTCCACCGCGATCGCGCTCTCCCACGACATGTTCGACGCGACGCTGATGCTCGGCGTCTGCGACAAGATCGTCCCCGGCATGCTGATCGGCGCGCTGTCCTTCGGGCACCTGCCGACGATCTTCGTGCCGGCCGGCCCGATGACCTCGGGCCTGCCGAACGACGAGAAGGCCCGGATCCGCCAGGAGTACGCCGCCGGCAACGTCGGGCGCGAGGAGCTGCTCGAGGCCGAGGCCGCCTCCTACCACTCGGCGGGCACCTGCACGTTCTACGGCACCGCGAACTCCAACCAGATGCTGATGGAGGTGATGGGCCTGCACCTGCCGGGTGCGAGCTTCGTGAACCCCGGCACCCCGCTGCGGGCCGCGCTCACCGACGCCGCCGCCGCGCGCGCCACCGCCCTGACCACCTGGGGCGAGGAGTACACCCCGGTCGGGAAGATCGTCGACGAGCGCGCGATTGTCAACGGCTGCGTGGCGCTGCTCGCCACCGGCGGGTCGACCAACCACACGCTGCACCTGGTCGCGATCGCGCGGGCCGCCGGGATCATCCTGACCTGGGACGACCTGTCCGACCTGTCGGCCGTCGTCCCGCTGCTGGCCCGGGTCTACCCCAACGGCAAGGCCGACGTGAACCACTTCCACGCCGCCGGCGGGCTGGCGTTCACCGTGCACTCGCTGCTCAAGGCGGGGCTGCTGCACGACGACGTGCACACGGTCGCCGGCCACGGCCTGTGGCGCTACACCACCGAGGCCCGGCTCGACGGCACCGGCGTGACGTGGGAGGAGGGCCCCAAGGCCAGCCACGACACGGACGTGCTGCGCGGCGCGGACGACCCGTTCTCCCGCGACGGCGGCCTGCGGATGCTGGACGGCAACCTCGGCCGCGCGGTCATCAAGACCTCCGCGGTCAGGCCGGAGCACCGGCAGGTCAAGGGGCCGGCCCGGGTCTTCGAGGACCAGAACGACTTCCTCCAGGCGTTCCAGGACGGGCTCCTCGACGACGGCGACTTCGTGGCCGTGCTGCGCTTCCAGGGCCCGGCCGCCAACGGCATGCCCGAGCTGCACAAGCTCACGCCGGCGCTCGGCGTGCTGCAGGACCGCGGCCAGCGGGTCGCGCTGGTCACCGACGGCCGGATGTCCGGTGCGTCCGGCAAGGTGCCCTCGGCGATCCACCTCACCCCCGAGGCGGCCGTCGGCGGTCCGCTCGCCCGCGTCCAGGACGGCGACCTGGTCACCCTCGACGCCGACGCCGGGGTGCTCGAGCTGCACGTCGCGCCGTACGACCTCGACGCCCGTGCCGCCGCCGTCCCCGACGACACGCTGGTGTTCGGCACCGGCCGCGAGCTGTTCTCGTCCTTCCGCGCCGCCGTCGGGCCCGCCGACCAGGGCGCGAGCGTCTTCCCCACCGCCACCCCTCTCACGGAGAACGCCGATGACTGACTCACTCCTCGACCGCGTCCCGGTCATCCCGGTCGTCGTCCTGCACGACCTCGACCACGCCGTCCCCGTCGCCCGCGCGCTGGTCGAGGGCGGCGTCCCGGTGATCGAGCTGACCCTGCGGACCCCGGTCGCGCTCGACGCCATCGAGGCGATCGCCACCCACGTGCCGGAGATCCTGGTCGGCGCCGGCACCATCGTCGCGCCGGCCCAGGCCAAGGACGCGCTGTCCGCCGGCGCGCAGTTCCTGGTCTCCCCCGGTACGACGGAGACGCTGGCCGCCGCGATGCAGGACACCGGCCTGCCGCACCTGCCCGGGGCGGCGACCGTCTCGGAGGTGCTGCGGCTGCTCGAGCTCGGCTACTCGGAGATGAAGTTCTTCCCGGCCGAGGCCTCCGGCGGCGCGGACTTCCTGAAGTCGATCGGCTCGCCGCTCCCCCACGCGCGGTTCTGCCCGACGGGCGGGATCACGGCGTCGAGCGCGGCGTCGTACCTCTCGCTGCCCAACGTGGGCTGCGTCGGCGGCTCCTGGCTGACCCCGGCCGACGCCCTGCTCGACCACGACTGGGACCGCATCGTGCGCATCGCCACCGAGGCCACCTACCTCCCGAGCTAGCGCGAGGTCATCGGGCCGCCGTCGCGGCCGTGCGAGACGGCGACGAGCTCGGCGACCACCGACAGCGCGATCTCACCGGGTGCCTTGCCGCCGGTGTTCAGGCCGGCCGGGACGTGCAGCCGGGCCAGCGTCGCGGCGTCCAGCTCGGCGTCCAGCGCGGCGAAGACGCCCTCGGCCCGGCGCCGGCTGCCCATCATCGCGACGTAGCCGGCCCGCCCGGCCAGCGCCTGGCGCAGCAGGGCCTCCATGCCCGGCGTGTCGTGGTCGCACATCACGAACGCGTCGGCCTCCTCGAGCGGGTGCTCGGCGAGCCACTGCGCGGGCGTCGGGTCGACGTCCTCGTCCGGCAGCAGCACGGTCCGGCGGCCCACGACCTGCGCGATCGCGACGACCGCGCGGCCGATCGGGTTGTCGGTGACCACCACGACCCGGCCCTGCTCCGGGACGTCGTCGGACCAGGGCTGCTCACGGTTCGCGCTCATGGCGCCGACCCTACTGCCGGCTGGCAGACTGGCCGGGTGATCCTCGACGGCGGGCTGTCCAACGCGCTGGTCGCGCGGGGGCACGACCTCTCCGACGACCTCTGGACCGCGGCGCTGCTGCGGGACCGGCCCGAGGAGGTCGCGGCGGTGCACCGGGCGTACTTCGCGGCCGGGGCCGAGGTCGCGACCACCGCGAGCTACCAGGCCAGCGTGCCCGGCTACGAGCGGGCCGGGCTGTCCCGGCCCGAGGCCGAGGCGCTCGTCCGGCGCAGCGTCACGCTGGCCCGTGAGGTCCGCGACGAGCTCGCCGGCGACGGCCGGCGCCGGCTGGTCGCCGCGTCGGTCGGTCCGTACGGCGCGGTGCTGGCCGACGGCTCGGAGTACCGCGGGCGCTACGGGATCGGCGCGGCCCGGCTCCGCGACTTCCACCTGCCCCGCCTGGAGCTCCTGGTCTCGGCCGGCCCGGACCTGCTCGCGGTCGAGACGATCCCGGACCTCGACGAGGCGGCGGTGCTGGTCGACCTGCTCGACGAGCTCGGCGTGCCCGCCTGGCTGTCCTACTCCTGCGCCGGCGACACCACGCGGGCCGGGCAGCCGCTCGCCGAGGCGTTCGCGGTGGTCGCCGGCAGCACCGCGGTCGTCGCCGCCGGGGTGAACTGCTGCGCCCCCGAGGACGTGCTCCCGGCGCTGCAGACCGCGGCCCGGGTCAGCGGCAGGCCCGGGGTGGCCTACCCGAACTCCGGTCAGGGCTGGGACAGCGGCACCCACTCCTGGCAGGGCCCGACGGCGTACGACGTGCGTCTCGCGCCGGACTGGGTCGCAGCGGGCGCGACGTACGTCGGGGGCTGCTGCGAGGTCGGGCCGGCGGACATCTCAGCGCTGAGGGACGTGCTCGGTCAGTCATCGTCGTAGCCCCCACCCGTCCTCATGCCGCCATCCTCCGGCAGCCGGGCCGGGCACGCCATGGCCCGGCCTGACCATCACCGATGACTTCCCCGCCGCGCCGGGGTCTACCTCCCGACGCACGACGAGAGGACTTCCGATGTTGAGGGACAGCACGACGATGAGCGGCTTCTCCGTGGACGACCCGGAGGCGGCGCGCACGTTCTACGAGGACACCCTGGGCCTGCGGGTCGAGGCCGGCGACGGGGGCTTCCTGCGGCTGAAGGTCGCGGACGGCCGTGACGTGCTGGTGTACCCCGCGCCGCAGCACCGGCCGGGGTCCTACACCGTGCTGAACTTCGAGGTCCCGGACATCGAGGCCGCGGTGCGCGACCTGACCGCACGCGGCGTGGTCTTCGAGAAGTACGCCGGCACGGAGATGGCGACCGACGACCTCGGCGTGTTCCGCAAGGGCGGCCCGCTGATCGCGTGGTTCACCGACCCGGCCGGCAACGTGCTGTCGGTGCTCGAGCAGCCCGACGCCTAGGCACGACGCAGGACCGGGTCAGCCGCCCAGGGCCGCGCTGACCACCTCGCGGGCCTCCTCCTGGACCTGCCGGAGGTGGTCGGGGCCGCGGAAGGACTCGGCGTAGATCTTGTAGACGTCCTCGGTGCCCGAGGGGCGCGCCGCGAACCAGGCGTTCTCGGTGGTCACCTTGAGCCCGCCGACCTTGGCGCCGTTGCCGGGGGCCTCGGTGAGCTTGGCGGTGATCTCCTCGCCGGCGAGCGAGGAGGCGCTCACGTCGTCCGGGGACAGCGCGGCGAGCTTGGCCTTCTCCGCGCGGTTCGCCGGGGCGTCGACGCGTGCGTAGGCCGGGTCGCCGAACTCAGCGGTGAGGTCGGCGTAGTGCTCCGACGGCGACTTCCCGGTGGTCGCGAGGATCTCCGAGGCGAGCAGCGCCAGGATGATGCCGTCCTTGTCGGTGGTCCACACCGAGCCGTCGAAGCGCAGGAACGACGCCCCGGCGGACTCCTCGCCCCCGAACGCGATCGACCCGTCGAGCAGGCCGGGCACGAACCACTTGAAGCCGACCGGCACCTCGGTCAGGGTCCGCCCGACGAGACCGGCCACCCGGTCGATCATCGAGGACGACACCAGCGTCTTGCCGATCGCCGCGTCCCCGGGCCAGTCGGGGCGCGCGCCGCCGTACAGGTACTTGATCGCCACCGCGAGGTAGTGGTTCGGGTTCATCAGGCCACCGTCGGGCGTGACGATGCCGTGCCGGTCGGAGTCGGCGTCGTTGCCGGTCGCGATCGCGTACTCGTCCTTGCGGGCGATCAGCGACGCCATCGCCGACGGCGAGGAGCAGTCCATCCGGATCTTGCCGTCCCAGTCGAGGGTCATGAACCGCCAGGTCGGGTCGACCAGCGGGTTCACCACGGTCAGGTCGAGGCCGTGCCGGTCGGCGATCTCGCCCCAGTAGGCCACCGACGCCCCGCCGAGCGGGTCCGCGCCGATCCGGATGCCGGCCTGCTTGACCCGGGCCAGGTCCACGACGTTCGGGAGGTCGTCGACGTACGTGCCGAGGAAGTCGTACGGCGCGGCCGCCGCCCGGGCCCGCGCGAAGGGGATCCGCCGCACCCCGGCGAGGTCCTTCTCGATGTAGGCGTTCGCCGCGTCGGCGACCCACTTCGTCGCGTCGGTGTCCGCGGGGCCGCCGTTCGGCGGGTTGTACTTGAAGCCGCCGTCGTAGGGCGGGTTGTGCGAGGGCGTCACCACGATCCCGTCGGCCAGACCGCTCGTCCTGCCGCGGTTCGCGCGCAGGATCGCGTGCGAGACCGCCGGCGTCGGGGTGTAGCCGTCCCGGTCGTCGACGAGCACGGTGACGTCGTTGGCCGCGAGCACCTCCAGCGCGGAGGCCCAGGCCGGCTCCGAGAGACCGTGGGTGTCCCGGCCGATGAACAGCGGTCCGTCGTACCCCTGCCGGCTGCGGTAGTCGCAGATCGCCTGGGTGGTGGCGAGGATGTGCGCCTCGTTGAACGCGGTGTTCAGGCTGCTGCCGCGGTGCCCGGAGGTGCCGAACGCGACCCGTTGGTCGGGGTCGGAGGGGTCCGGCTGCCCGGTGTAGTAGGCGGTCACGAGGTGCGCGACGTCGACGAGGTCGGACGGCTGGGCGACGGTTCCGGCGCGAGAGCTGTTCACGGGGACACTCCGTTCGTGCGGGCGGGCGGGGACGACTGCGGTGGGACGGACGGTAGCGGGGGCACCCGGACCGCGACCACGGCGATGTCGTCGCGGGCGGTGCCGGCCTGGAAGTCCAGGACGTCGCCGAGGATCCGCTCGGCGGGCCGGGAGGTCCCGCGGTGCGTGCGGACGGCGTCCTCGAGCCGCTCGTCGCCGTAGAACTCGGCGCCGTGCCGGCCCTCGGTCACCCCGTCGGTGTACATCACGAGCACGTCGCCGGGGACCAGCCGCACCTCGCTGTCCTGCGCGGTGATGGCCGCGAGCACGCCGATGAGGGAGCCGGTCTCCCCGACGGTGCGGACCACGCCGGCGGCGGAGACGTGCAGCGGGAGCGGGTGGCCGCCCGACGCGAAGGTGGCGAGCCAGCCCTCCTCGTCGAGCCGCAGCCGGACCAGCACCACCGTGCAGAACCGGTCGGTGCCCTGGCCGACCAGGATGTCGTTGAGGGCGTGCAGCACCTCGCTCGGCTGCTCCTGCTGCACGGACAGCGCCCGCAGGGAGTAGCGCACCAGCGCCGTGACGACCGCGGCCTCCACGCCCTTGCCGCACACGTCGCCGATCGCGACGACCCAGTCGCCGGACGCGATCTGGAAGATGTCGTAGAAGTCGCCGCCGACCTCCTCGCCGTCCCCCGCGGGGCGGTAGGCGGCGGACACGTCCAGGCCGGGCAGGCTGGGCGGGGACGGTGGGATCAACGTCGACTGGAGCGTCCGGGCCAGCGCCTGGGCCCGCTCCTCGGAGCGCTCGGCACGCTGCTTGGCGATCAGCAGCTCGCGCTCGTAGGCCCGCCGGTGCGTGGCGTCGAAGACCGCGACCCGGATCAGCCGGGGGTCCCGTCGGGCTCGGTCTCGAGCACCGCGTTGACCAGCACCGGGATCCGCCCGCCGTCGGCGCGGACCACCTCGAAGGCGACCTCGGCGACCTGGCCGTGCATCCGCAGCAGCGGCGCGAAGTGCGTCTCGTGGTAGATCCGGCCGCCGGCGGTGAGCAGCTCGGAGAAGGTACGGCGGCCGATCAGCTCCTCGCGGTCGTACCCGGTCAGCGTGCTGAAGGTCGCGTTCGCCTTCACCACCGTGCCGTCCGGCGTGGTGGTCAGGTAGCCGCACGGCGCGCGCTCGTAGAGCTGCTCCGGGTCGTCGTCGAGCAGGGCGGCGTAGAACGCCTCCGTGGCGGTCTCCCAGCTCATGCGCCGACGACGGCGCTGCCCCGGACGAAGCGGGTGATCGCGGCGACCGTCTCCTCCGGGGCGCTCATGTGCGGACAGTGCCCGGTCGCGTCCAGCACCACCAGCGACGCCTCCGGGATGGCGTCGGCGACGTACCGGCCGACCTCCACGGGGGCGATGGCGTCGTGCGCGCACTGCAGCACGAGCGTCGGGGTGCGGACCTCGGGCAGGTCGGCCCGGTTGTCGGAGAGGAAGGTGACCTCGGCGAACCGGCGGGCCCGGTCGGGGTCGGTGCGGCAGAAGCTGTCGGTGAGCTCGCCGCCGAGGTCGGGACGCTCGGGCGCGCCCATGATCACCGGGGCCATCGCGCTCGACCAGCCGAGGTAGTTGCTCTCCAGCGACTCGAGCAGCTCGCGCACGTCCGCCTCGGTGAACCCGCCGACGTAGCCCTCGTCGTCGATGTAGCGCGGCGACGGGCCGATCAGCACCAGCCGGTCGAACAGCTCGGGCGCCGCGGCGTCCGCGAGCACGCCGATCATCGAGGACACCGAGTGGCCGACGAACACCCCGTGGGTGATGCCCAGCTCGCGGCAGATCTCCACGACGTCGTCGGCGTACCCCTGGAGCGAGGCGTGCCGCTCCTCGTCGTACGCCGCGGGGTCGGACTCGCCGGCGCCCGCGTGGTCGAACAGCACGACCCGGAAGTCGTCCTCGAACGCCGGCGCCACCCACCGCCACATGTGCTGGTCGCAGCCGAACCCGTGGGCGAACACGAGGGCGGGCCCGTCTGCCCGTCCCGTGACGGAGACGTGGTGCCGGGTGAGCGCGCTCATGGGGGCGAGCCTAGCCCGGGACGGCCCCTCCTGCGCGTCCTCGGCCGGACGTCTCGCCCCGGCGCGCGCCGCCAGGCATGACTGCCCGCGCGCCGGGTAGCGGTGGGGAGGGATCCCGACTGGAAGGTGCGTGGCTCGTGGGTGCAGGACTGTTCCTGGTGGTGTTCGGGGCGCTGCTGACGTTCGCCGTCAAGGACGAGATGCCGAACGTGAACCTCGCGGTGGCGGGGCTGATCCTGATGGTCGCCGGGGCCGCGGTGATCGCGCACGCGCGGGCCACCGCCGCGAAGGAGCGGGTCGTCACGACCCGCGAGGAGTCCGGTGACCCCGCGGTGCCGACGCACGTCGTCGAGGAGATCGTCCGGGAGCGCCGCCGCGACTGACCTGGCGCCGCCAGAGCCGGCCGGGTCGGCGGGTCAGGCGATCGGGAGGCCGAACGCCCCGGCCATCGACGGTGCGGTGCCGGCGTTCGCGAGGTACGGCAGGTGCGCCACGTCGTCGTACAGCCTGGTCAGCGAGTAGTGCGTGAGCCGGGTGCTGACGACGTGGTGGCTCTGGCTGGGGTGGATGACCACGGTCAGCACCTTGTTGCCCTGGTTGTGGTCGTCCTCGTCGGCGGTGAGCACGACGGCGAGGCGCCCGGACTTCCAGTCCGGGCCGGCGAAGACCTGCTGCATCCGGGCGCGGAACCAGGCATCGGCGGTGGCGAGCGAGCCGTCGTGCGCGTCGTGCGCGAGGTTCGGGATGACCAGTCCGACGTTCGGCAGCCGGCCGGAGCGCACCGCGGTGCCGAAGGCGCGCAGGCCGAGGTCGTGCGCGGCACAGCTCGTGCGCTCGCGGGCGAAGTAGGCCCACGGGTTGTGCTTGACGGCGTAGGCGCCCCGGCTGGTGCGAGCGCACGGGGACGGGATGCCCTCGGCGTACGTCGCCGCGGTCATGCCGTGGCTCAACGCCTGGCCGAACACCGAGCGGCCGGCGATGCGATGACGGGCCGGCGGGTCGTCGTCGTGCACGCCGAAGGTCTGCCCTCCCGCGATCGCGAGGTAGTTCGGCAGCGAGGGGTGCCGGATCGCGTGAAAGTCGGTGGCGTAGCCGTACTTCTTCGCGAGACCGGCGGTGTAGGGCATCCCGGACCGCATCTGGTCCAGCGAGTGGTTCTCCTCGACGAACACCAGCAGCTTGCTCACCGCGGCCGGGGCGTGCGCCCTGGTCGCGGCGGCCGGCGTCTGGGCCGGCGTCTGGGCCAGCGTCTTGGCATCGGTCGCCGTGGTGGTGCACGCGGCCACGGCCACACCGGCCGCGAGGACGGACGTCAGCGTGCACAGCGCACGGGGCAGGAGACTCATGCCACCAGTCTGCGCGGCCGGCTCCACCCCGGCAACAGAACCCCGGGTTCCAGCGTGCCCGACCTCGCGGCCGAACCGCTCAGGCAGTGCCCGGGGCCACCGGCTGCTCGCCGACCGCGTGGGCGGTGGCCAGGTGGCCCGCCAGCAGGTCGGCGGCCAGGTGCTGGTCGAGCTGCTCGCTGAGCGCCTCGACCGCGTCGTCGATGGCCGCCTGGGGCAGCCAGGACGCCATCTCCGTGCGCTGGTAGGGGATCAGCAGCGCCGCGACGCCGCCCTCGCGCACCGACGCGACGTAGGACCGCTGCACCGTCTCGTGCAGCTCGCCCCAGCAGTCGGAGTGGAAGGTCATGGCCGCTCGCGGCAGCGGGACGGCTGCCTGCCGGCCGCGGATCGGGTTGCGGCATTGTGCACAGCGTTCGTGGTTCACGGTGCCCTCGCTCCCGCCCGGCGGGGCTCGATCGGCGTTCGGCTCGCCGCTCGTGCCCGGTCCCGGGCTGCAGTTGCGTGAGTCCTGCTCCTCGACCGTCGTCCTGCGACGCGCAGTGCTCACCTGTCCTCCCTAGTCTCGGAAGCCCGGACGGGGCGGATGAAGCGCAGCGAGGCAAAGAATCCCGGCGTGCATGTCCGCGTGGTCGACGGGGCACGGTCCGGGTGACCGTCACCACCGTCCCCGAGAGGCATCCGATGACCTGGAATGACCGTCCCCCGTTCCGCGCCGACCACGTCGGCAGCCTGCTGCGGCCGCCCGCGCTGCTCGAGGCCCGGTCCCGGTACGCCGCCGGGGAGATCGACGCGGACGCGCTGCGCGAGGTCGAGGACCGGTCCGTCGCGGAGGTGGTCGCGCTGCAGCGCGACGCCGGCCTGGAGACGGCCACGGACGGCGAGCTGCGACGTACCTCGTGGCACATGGACTTCATCTACCAGCTCGAGGGCGTCGGCAGCACCGACGAGAAGCTGCAGGTGCACTTCCGCAACGCCGAGGGCGACCTGGACTTCGAGTCCGCCGCGCTCCAGGTGCACGACAAGGTGACGCTCGGCGAGACGATCTTCGGGGACGCGTTCGCGTTCCTCGCCGAGACCGTCCGGCAGACCGCCGACGGCCTGACCCCGAAGCTGACCATCCCGTCGCCGAGCATGGTGCACTACCGCGGCGGCCGGGCGGCGATCGACGAGGCCGTCTACCCCGACCTCGAGCCGTTCTGGACCGACCTGTCCGCGGCGTACGCCGAGGAGCTGCGCCGGGTCTCGGACCTCGGCTGCACCTACCTCCAGCTCGACGACACGAGCCTCGCCTACCTCAACGACCCCAAGCAGCGCGAGATCGTCGCGGCGCAGGGCGCGGACGCCGAGCACCAGCACGAGCAGTACATCCGCACGATCAACGCCGCGATCCAGGACCGCCCCGAGAGCCTCCGGGTCACCACGCACATGTGCCGCGGCAACTACCGCTCGTCGTGGGCGGCGGAGGGCGGCTACGACTTCGTCGCCGAGGCGCTGTTCAGCGAGCTCGCCGTGGACGGGTTCTTCCTGGAGTACGACGACGAGCGCTCGGGCGGCTTCGAGCCGCTGCGGTTCGTCCCGGAGGGCAAGCAGGTGGTGCTCGGCCTGGTGACCACCAAGAACGGCCGGCTCGAGGACGAGGACACCCTCAAGCGCCGGATCGACGAGGCGTCGAAGTACGTCCCCCTCGACCAGCTCTGCCTCTCCCCGCAGTGCGGCTTCTCCTCCACGGTCGAGGGCAACGCCCTGACCCTCGAGGAGGAGCGGGCCAAGCTGAGGCTGATCGTCGAGGTCGCCGCCGACGTCTGGCGCTGACCCGTCACCCGTGCAGCCCTTTCGGCGGTGTGTCGTTGCAGAAGTGACGGCTGGGCGGGCGGCGGGCTGCGCCCGGGCGCCCGGCCCGACCCGTCACCCACGCAACGACACACCGCGAGAACTGCTGCACGGGTGACGGGTGGGCGTCAGGTGCCGAGGGGGCGGAAGAACCCCTCCGGCGCCAGTACGTCCTCCGGGGACAGGTCGTGGACCGAGGAGTGGTTCAGCCCCAGCAGCGCCGAGTCGATGCCGCCGCGCAGCACGTCCAGCACGTTCTCCACGCCGGCCTGGCCGTTGGCGGCGAGCCCCCACAGGTACGCGCGCCCGATCATCACCGCCCGAGCCCCCAGCGCGACCGCCTTGACCACGTCGCTGCCGCGCCGGATGCCGCCGTCGAGGAGCACCTCGATCTGGTCGCCCACCGCGTCAGCGACCGCGGGCAGCGCCCGGATCGGCGCCGGGGTGCCGTCGATGTTGTTGCCGCCGTGGTTGGACACCGAGATCGCGGTGACGCCGGCGTCGACGGCCTTGCGGGCGTCGTCGACCCGGCAGACGCCCTTGAGCATGAACGGGCCGCCCCACTCCTCGCGCATCCAGGCGACGTCCTCCCAGGACGGCGGCTCGGTCTGCATCCAGGCGCCGTAGGCCCCGAAGAACGTCGGCGGCGGGGTGTCCCCCTCGGCGAGGTTCGGGGTGGTCAGGTCGGGGAAGCCGCCGGACCGGGCGAACTCGGCCAGCCAGCGCGGCCGGCGCAGGCCCTCCGGCGCGAGCTTCACCATCGTCTTGAGGTCCATCTTCTCCGGGATGGACGGGCTGCCCCAGTCCCGGCCGTGCGAGAACGACCAGTCCAGCGTGGCGATCAGGCCGACCGCGCCGGCTGACCGGGCGCGCTGCATCCGGGCGCGCATGTCGTCGCGGGAGCCCATCCAGTACATCTGGAAGAACGTCTGCGGGTTGGCCGCGACCACGTCCTCGACGGGCTTGCTGGCGAACGACGAGAGCCCGATCACCGTGCCCCTCGCCGCCGCCGCGCGGGCCACCGCGACCTCGCCGTCGGGGTGCACGGCCTGGACGCCGGTCGGCGAGATGATCACCGGCATCGAGATCGGCTGCCCCATCACCGACGTGCCCTGGTCGCGCTTGGCGGAGGCGCCCGCGACGTGCGGCGCGAAGCCGAGCTGGGCGAACGACGCGGTGTTGTCGGCGTACGACGACCCGCTCTCCGACCCGGCGAGCAGGGCGCCGTACACGGACGGGGGCAGCCGCTTCTTGGCGCGGCGCTGCGCCTCGGCGACGGACTCGAACCAGGTGCTCTTGCTCATGAGGTGCCTCTCCTGAAGGGAAATCCACGGAACGCGGGGACGAGTGCGCGGGGGCTGCGGGCGCGGGCGGCGCCGGCCCACAGCCCGGTGCCGTAGGCCAGGTCGTCGAGCCGCCGGGCGAGGACGTACCGGGCCGGGTCGAGGTCGGGACGGACCCGCCGGTGGTCGAGCAGCCCGTCGGCCACCGCCGCCACGAGCAGCGCGCGGCGGGCGCGGCGGGACCGGGTCGCGGCCAGCACCGCGACCGGCCAGTAGTGCCGGGTCAGCGCCGAGCCGGTCTGCTGCAGCGAGGAGACCGCGCCGAGCGCGGTCAGCGACGCGGCGGTGCGCACCGGGCGGTCGCCGGCGCGCAGTTTGCGGGCCACCGTCGCGGTGACGCCGAGGCAGACCGCCGCCGCCAGCGGCAGCGACCAGCGGCGCTGCGCGAGCACCGCCACGGTCAGCACCGTGGTCCACGGGTTCAGCACCAGCGGCGCGACGTCGGAGCCGTGCCGCTCGGCCAGCAGCGCCGCCCCGGTGCCGTAGAACGCCTTGCGGCGCAGCCAGGGGCCCGGCGTGGTCCGGTGGTCGTGGCGTACGGCGGCCGCGGGCTCGTAGCGCACCCGCCACCCCGCCTCGTGCACGCGCCAGACCAGGTCGACGTCCTCGGCCACCGGCATGCTGTCGTCGAACCCGGCGATCCGGTCGGGACTGTCGAGCCGGTCGGACCCGTCGGGGAGCAGCGCGGACCGGCGGGCCAGCAGGGCCGCGCTCGGGAGGTAGGCGACCCGGCCCAGGGGCTGCACCGGCGCGGGCCGGGGACCCAGGTCCAGGGAGGAGCGGGCCGCCTCGTAGCGGCACAGCCACCCGTCGCCGGGCCGCGGGACGCCGCCGAGCACGCGGGGCCCGACGACACCGACGGCGGGGTCGTCGAGGTGCCGGCGGAGCAGGCCGAGCCAGCCGGGGACCGGCACCACGTCGGAGTCCAGGAACGCGACGAGGTCGGTGCGCACCCGGGCCAGGCCGGTGTTGCGGGCCGCCGCCGGCCCGCGGCCGACCGGGTGCCGCAGCAGCCGGGCGCCGAACTCCGAGGCGACCGCCCGGGTCGGCCCGGGGTCCGCGGAGCCGTCGTCGACGACCAGCACCGGGAGGGACGGGGGCAGCGCGGAGAGCAGCCGGGCCAGCTGCCGGGGCCGGTCGCGCACCGGGACCACGACGGTGACGTCGGTGACCTCCTCGTCGGGCGTCGGCGTCGGCCACCAGGGGTCGGCCAGCCCCCGGTCCATCAGCAGCCGCGCCACCGTGGAGGAGTCGGCGTCGCGGGCCACGAGCGTGCCGCCGTGCAGCATCTCCTGGGCCCGGGGGCGCAGGTGCAGCACCGACCCGGAGCCGCCGACCAGGGTGCGTCCGCCGTCGCAGGCCCGGGTGTCGTCGCCGAGCCGGACCGTGAACCCGGCCGGGAGACGTGGCGCGCTCACGAGCGGAACCCGCCGTCCGCGTGCAGCACGGACCCGTGCACGACCGGCCCGGCGGTGGCGGCGAACTCCACGACGGCGGCGACCTCGTCGGCGGTCAGCGGACGCCCCGAGGACTGCGACGCCGCAAGCTCGTCGACCTCGACGTCGTAGATCGCGGCGGTCGCGCGGAGCATCGCGGTGTCGGTGGAGCCCGGGGACACCGCACTCGCGGTGACCGGGGTGCCGACCAGGTCGGCGGCCAGCCCGCGGACGATCCCGACGACGGCGTGCTTGGCCATGCAGTAGGCCGCGAGGTGGAACAGCCCGTGCTCGCCGGCCGCCGACGCGACGCCCACGAACGCCGGGGACGCCGGGGACCGGAGCAGGTGCGGGACGGTGGCGTGCGCGGTGTTCCAGACCCCGAGCGCGTCGGTCTCCCAGAGGATCCGCAGGTCGGCCGGGTCGGTCTCCCACAGCGGCGCTCCCCCGGCCATCACCGCGGCGCCGGCGACCACCACGTCGAGCGACCCGTGCGCGTCCACGGCGGCCTGCGCGGCCCGGTGCAGCGCGGCGAGGTCGCGGACGTCGGCGACGACCGGCACCACCCGCGCCGGGTCGAGCGCGACGACGGCGTCCAGGTCGGCGGGCGAGGCGAGCGGGTACGCCGTACCCCCGTCGGCGCCGGCGCACGCGTCCAGGGCGTGCACGACGAAGCCCCGGTCGAGCAGGCGGCGTACGACGGCCGCGCCGATGCCCCGGGCGGCACCCGTGACCAGGGCTGTCGGCGGGGCGACCGGTGGAGCGGTCATGGGGTGCCGAGCGGCTCGCGGGACAGGGTGGGGCCCGCCAGCCGGCCGTTGGCGGTCACGTCGAGGGCGGTCAGCTCGGCCACCAGGTTGCGGACCAGCCGCTCGAACAGCTCGCGGCCCCGCTCCGCGCTGCTGGTCGTCGGGTCGCCGAGCACGCCGTTGGGAGACACCCCGCGGACGCCCTCGTCGCGCAGCCGCGGCATCAGCTCCTGGACCGGGGCGGTCGCGCCGGCGGCCATCAGGTCGACGCGCACCGACCAGGGCGCGAGGTAGCGCAGGATCGAGGTCTCGGTCTCCCCCGCGTGCGCGTCCGCGTCCGGCAGCGCCGTCGAGGTCCACGCCACCGACCGGCCCTCGAAGCGCAGCAGGTCGACCACCTTGGTCACCGTCGCGGTGTTGCCGCCGTGCCCGTTGACGAAGATGACCCCGGAGGCCCAGTGGCTCGCGGAGCGGCCGTACTCCGCGAGCAGCAGGTGCAGCGCCTCGTGGCCGATCGAGATGGTGCCCGGGAAGCCCTCGTGCTCGCCGCTGGCCCCGTAGTTCACCGACGGCGCGACCAGCACCTGGGCACCGGTCGCGTCGAGGCGCTCGGCGGCCGCCCGGGTCACCGCGTTGGCGATCATGGTGTCCGTGGCGAGCGGGAGGTGCGGGCCGTGCTGCTCCACCGACCCGACCGGCACGAGCAGCAGCACCTCACCGGGGCGGACCTTGGGCCACCGCTGCTGGCCCAGCCCCAGCGACGTCGCCGGGGGCACGGCCGTCCCGCGCGCCACGACCCGCCTCAGCTTCCCGCGCGCAGGCCGGCGAGCGGGTTCTCGTCGCAGGCCTTGTCGGGCGGACGGCGGGTCAGCGTCAGCGGCACCGGCGCGTTGCGGACCGTCCCGGTGTGCGAGTGGTCGCCGGAGGACTGCGGTCGCTCGACCACCACCTCGCCGGCGTTGCCCTTCACGCACTCGGGGTCCGGGCCGTCGAGCGGCAGGCCGGTGAAGAACTTCGCCGCCATGCAGCCGCCCCGGCACGAGTCGTAGGCCGAGCACTTCGTGCACGCGCCGCCGGTCTGCGGGCTGCGCAGCTCGGTGAACAGCTCGGAGTGCTTCCACACGGTGTCGAAGTCGGTCACCGCACCCGGGGTGTCGCGCACGTTGCCGGCCTTGAACCGGTCGTGGATCGCGAACGGGCAGGCGTAGACGTCGCCGACCGGGTCGACCAGGCAGACCACCCGGCCCGCGCCGCAGAGGTTCAGGCCGGGCAGCGCCTCTCCGTAGGCGGAGAGGTGGAAGAACGAGTCGCCGGTGAGCACCTGGTCGCCGTTGGCGATCAGCCAGTCGTAGAGCTCGCGCTGTTGCTCCGGGAGCGGGTGCAGCTCCTCCCACACGTCCGCCCCGCGACCCGAGGGGCGCAGCCGGGTCAGCCGCAGCTGGGCGCCGTACCGGTCGGCGATGGCCTTGAAGTCGTCGAGCTGGCCGATGTTGTGCCGGGTGCAGACCACCGACATCTTGAAGTCCTTCATGCCGGCCGCCTGGAGGTTGGCCATCGCCCGCATCGCGGCGTCGTAGGTGCCGGCGCCGCGGACGTGGTCGTTGACCTCGGCGGTCGCGCCGTCCAGCGAGATCTGTACGTCGACGTAGTCGGTCGCCGCGAGCTTGGCGGCCCGCTCCGGGGTGATCCGGAACCCGTTGGTGGAGAACTTCACGCCGACGTGGTGGTCCACGGCGTAGTCGAGCAGCTCCCAGAAGTCCGGCCGCACGGTGGGCTCGCCGCCGCCGATGTTGACGTAGAAGATCTGCATCCGCTCGAACTCGTCGATGAGCGCCTTGCACTCGTCGGTGGACAGCTCGTCGGGGTCGCGCCGTCCGGAGGAGCTCAGGCAGTGCACGCACGCCAGGTTGCAGGCGTAGGTCAGCTCCCAGGTCAGGCAGATCGGCGCGTCCAGGCCCTTCTCGAACTGGTCGATCAGCCGGCCCGGAGCGGGCGGCGGCGAGGCGGGTCGTTGGGCGAGGATCGTCATGCGGGGTCCCTCCTGCTGATCATGCCGCCGGTCGCGAGACCCTCCAGCGCGGCGACGTACGCCGGCCAGTGCGGCTCGGGCACGCCGGCGTCGGTGAGGGCCGCCTCGACCGACGGGCTCTGCTCGAGGCGCCGGACGACGTCGACGAGCTCGGGGGTCTTGAGGAAGCTGAGCTTGCGGGTGCCGAAGTGGTAGGCGAGCGCGCCGAACGGCTCGGGGCGCAGCGCCACCGAGCCGTCCAGCCGCCACTGCTCGGCGAGCATGGTGGAGGTCGGCATCAGTAGACGCCGCACATCCCGTCGATGGACACCTCTTCGACCAGCGCGGTCTCGGCGAGGTCGGCCTCGGGGGTGGTGGTGTCGGCCTGGGGCTGGGGGTCGGTCATGGGGCACCGCTCTCTCTGGTCAGCTGGGTGGAACCGGTGACCTCACGCTAGGTGCGCGACCCCGGGGTCCACACCCCTCGGCAGGACGCGGGATACCTGTCCGGGAGGAGAGGTACGACCCCACGTCCGGACAGCACCGGGACGGGACCGACGGGCCGTTTCCCGATCCTCGTCTGTGCCTCGGCCCACCTGGCTCCTACGTTCGCAACGACCAGACGAACCGCCCCGCAGGAGGCCAGGATGCAGGTTGACGAGCTACTCAAACCGTTCCCGATCAAGGAGTTCCACCCGTTCCCGCGGGCCCTGATGGGTCCCGGTGCCCACGAGATGATCGGGCCGGAGGCACTCAAGCTGGGGTTCAAGAAGACCCTGGTGATGACGTCCGGCCTGCGCGGCTCGGACATCGTGCACAAGATCGTGGAGTCGATGAAGTACCACGGCCTCGACGTCGTGGTCTACGACAAGGTCGAGTCCAACCCCAAGGACTACAACGTCATGGACGCGGTCGGTCTCTACAACGAGAACGCCTGCGACTCGTTCGTCTCGATCGGCGGCGGCTCCTCGCACGACGCCTGCAAGGGCGCCCGCGTCTCGGTCGCGCACGACGGCCGCAACGTGAACGAGTTCGAGGGCTTCAACATGTCCGAGAACCCGAAGAACCCGCCGCACATCGCGGTGTCCACGACGGCCGGCACCGGCTCGGAGACCTCGTGGGCCTACGTCATCACCGACACCACGACGGACCCGGACAACCCGCACAAGTACGTCGCCTTCGACGACGCCTCGGTGACGACCCTGGCGATCGACGACCCGGTGCTCTACTACTCGTGCCCGATCGACTACACCGCGCAGTGCGGCTTCGACGTCCTGGCGCACGCCAGCGAGCCCTACGTCTCCAGGCTGAACTTCCAGCCCTCGCTGGGCAACGCGCTGCACGCGATCAAGCTGACCAACGAGAACCTCCGGGCGGCCGTCTGGAACGGCGAGGACCTCGCCGGCCGCGAGGGCATGATGTACGCGCAGTACATCGCCGCCCAGGCGTTCAACTCCGGCGGTCTCGGGATCATCCACTCGATCTCGCACGCGGTCAGCGCGTTCTACGACACCCACCACGGCCTGAACAACGCCGTCGCGCTGCCCCGCGTGTGGGCGTTCAACATGCCGGTCGCCTACAAGCGGTTCGCCGACATCGCCCGGGCGATGGACATCGACACGCACGGCATGAACGACGTGCAGGCCGCCGAGGCCGCGCTCGCTGCGGCGATCCGGCTGCTGCGCGACGTGGGCATCACCGAGAAGTTCACCGACGTGACCGCCGACAGCTACTCCAAGAACCGGCTCGGGCAGGGCCCGACGAAGTTCTACGAGAACTCCAAGGTGATCACCGGCGACGACGCCGACGTCGACCGGATCACCAAGCACGTGCTCGGCGACGCCTGCACCCCGGGCAACGCCAAGGAGTGCACGTTCGAGACCGTGCGTCCCGTCGTGGACCACTGCATGAACGGCGACCTGGACGACCTGCTCGGCTGACCAGTCCACCCGTCACCCACGGGCCCGCACCACCCGCACCACCAGCACTGCCAGCACCACCCCTCGCACCCGTGTGCTCCGACGACGGTGACCGGACGTGACCGGAAGGTCACTCTTCGTCACCGTTGTCGGGGCACGGTCCACGGGGGGGACAGTGGAGAGACGACGCACAGCACCCGCACCCACGAAGGAGCACCGTGACCGACGACGACTTCGCCGACGTGGCAGCCACCAAGGACCAGCTCGCCGAGTTCGGCTACCTGTCCGACGACCGGCTCGCCACCACGGTGTTCCTGCAGTCCCGGCTCGGCAAGCCGCTGCTGCTCGAGGGGCCGGCCGGCGTCGGCAAGACCCAGCTGGCCACCACGCTGGCCCAGGCCACCGGGCGCCGGCTGCTGCGGCTGCAGTGCTACGAGGGTCAGGACGAGTCCAAGGCGCTCTACGAGTGGGACTACGGCAAGCAGCTGCTCTACACCCAGATCCTGCGCGAGAAGATCGGCCAGGTCGTCGAGGACGCCGTCGACCTCAACGAGGCCGTCGAGCGGATCGCCAAGCAGGACAGCGTGTTCTTCTCCGAGCGCTTCCTGGCACCCCGGCCGCTCCTGGAGGCCATCACCTCCGAGCAGCCCGTCGTACTCCTGATCGACGAGGTGGACCGCGCCGACGAGGCCCTCGAGGCGGTGCTGCTCGAGCTCCTGTCGGAGTGGCAGATCTCGATCCCCGAGATCGGCACGGTCACGGCGAAGGTGCTGCCGTACGTCGTCCTGACCTCCAACAACACCCGCGACCTGTCGGCGGCGCTCAAGCGGCGCTGCCTGCACATGTTCCTGGACTACCCGACCGCCGAGCGCGAGCTGGCGATCGTCCGCTCCAAGGACACCGGGCTGCCCGAGGCGCTCGCGGTCCGGCTCGTCGAGATCGTCCGCGGTTTGCGCGAGCTGGAGCTGCGCAAGGCGCCGAGCATCTCCGAGACCATCGACTGGGCCCGCACGCTCGCGGTCCTCGGGGTCAGCGAGCTCGACGGCGAGGTCCTCGGCCAGACCCTCAACGTGGTCGTGAAGTACGAGCGCGACCTGCGCCGGGCGACCGAGGCGCTGCCCCGCCTGGTCGACCCGAACGCCACCGTCCCGGACTCCGTGGGCGGTCACGGCCACGGCCACGGCCACGGGCACAGCCACGACGACGGCGACGTGGACGGCCGCGCCAAGCGGGCCGCCAAGGACGAGCCGGGCCGGCACGACGAGAACTACTACGGCGCCCCCCGGCGGCGGGCCGGCGGTCCGCACCTCGGTCAGCGCCGAGAAGGGCCAGCGGTCGTTCGCGCGCGGCGCCCGCAAGCGGCCGGTGTGACCACGGCACCGAGGGGCGGGAGGTGAGCTAGGTGGAGGGAGCACTGCACCGGTTCGTCCGGCTGCTACGGCTGAGCGGGATGCGCGTCAGCGTCTCGGAGGCGATCGACGCCATGCACGCGACCGCGCAGCCCGGCGTGCTCGCCGAGCGGGAGCTGCTGCGCTCGGCGCTGACCGCGACCCTGGTCAAGGACCGCCGCGACGTGGAGACCTTCGACCGGGTCTTCGACCGGTTCTTCGGGCTCAGGGCGGTCGTGCCCGCCGAGGAGGAGGGCCACTCCCACGCCCACGACGACCTGTCCGACGACGGCGAGCTCGAGCAGTTCACGCTCTCCGACAACCCCGGCGACAACCCCGAGCAGGGCCACTCGCACGGCAAGCCCAGCGACCTGAAGGAGTACTTCGACCCCGAGGACATGGCCCAGCAGTACAACCTGCACCAGGAGGCCAACCGCCTCGACATGTCCGCGCTCACCGACGAGATCGTGCTGTCGAACGACACCAAGGACAGCCGGGGCGAGGCGGCCCGGGTGCAGCTGTCCACCAACCGCATGCGCAACCCGGGCAACCCCGGCGACCTGACCGCGAGCCCGGGGCTGGAGATCGACACCGAGCTGAGCGTCGCCGAGGAGATGGCGCTGTTCGACTGGCTGGCCGACAACCTGCCCGACGAGGCCGACATCGACGTACCGGAGAACATCGCCGCCCTACGCGCCGCCCTCGCGCCGCTGCTCGCCGGCCTCCCCGAGCGGCTGCGCGACCACCTCCAGCGGCTGCTGTCGGTGGAGAAGGAGATCGAGACCCGGCAGATCGAGGCGGCCCGTGCCGAGACCCTCGACGAGGCCGAGCGCGCCGACCTCGAGGAGTCGCTGCGCCGGCTGCTGCGCAGCCTGCACGGCGCGCCGCGTCCCAAGCGCGCGATCGCCGCGCAGGGCGTGGTCGACGGACGGCGCACGATGCGCGCGAACATGAAGTACGACGGGGTGCCGTTCCGCCCGGTGACGGTGCGCAAGGTCGAGGACCGGCCGCGGCTGCTGGTGCTGTGCGACGTCTCGCTCTCGGTCCGCAACACCGCCCGCTTCACGCTGCACCTCGTGCACAGCCTGCAGTCCGTCGCCGCCCAGGTGCGCAGCTTCGCGTTCGTCAAGGACATGGTCGAGATCACCGACCTGTTCGCCGAGCACCGGATCGAGGACGCGCTGTCGCTGGTGCTCGCCGGGTCCCCCGCCGGCGGGATGCTCGACGTCGACGCGGACTCCGACTACGGCACCGCCTTCGAGCAGTTCCTCGAGCAGTACGGCTCGGCCGTCACCCGTCGTACGACGCTGCTGGTGCTCGGCGACGGCCGCGGCAACGGCAACGACCCGCGGGTGCCGGTGTTCGAGGAGCTCGCCCGGCGGGCCCGGCAGACCGTGTGGCTCACCCCCGAGCCGCGCTACTCCTGGGGGCTCGGCCGGTGCGACCTGCCGGCCTACGAGGAGTACTGCGACCGGGTGCAGGTGGTCCGCAACCTGCACGGGCTGGAGAAGGCGACCACCTCGATGTCGGGGGGCGGCGGATGACCAGCGACGTGGTCGCGCCGATCGACCCGCTGACCCCGACCGTGGGGGGCCGCTACGAGGACCCGCTCGTGGTCGTCGAGGCCGCGCACGGCGCGCGCCGGCCGGCCACCGGTCGGACGGTCCGCACGGGGCACTTCGACCTGACCCCGCGGGACGGGCGGGCGCACGTCACCCACGTCGTCCCCGCCGAGGCCGTCGACGACGACCTGGCCGGGCTGCTCCAGGACGAGCTGTTCGGGCCGGGCTGGCTGCGCGGCGCCGACCTCTTCGAGCGGGTGTTCACCGGCGTCGTACGCACGAGTGCGCCGGACCCGCTGGACAGCTGGGAGCTGTTCTACCGCAACACGCTGCGCCGTCTCGCGGACGCCGGGCCGGCAGCCACGGCGGACGGCCCGCGGGGCTCGCACGGCTCGATCGCGGGCTACGCCCCGGTGCACGACCACGTGCTGGAGCTGCTGGCGCCCGGCTCGGTGCTGGAGCTCGGCTGCTGCTTCGGCTTCCTCGCGCTGCGGATCGCCGCCACCGGGCGGACGACGAAGGCCTCCGACGTCTCGCCCGGGACGGTGCAGCTGCTCGCCAGCATCGCCCCGCGGCTGGGGCTGCGTCTCACCACCGAGACCGCCGACGCGGCACGGTTCCCGGCCGAGGACGGGTGCGCCGACACGGTGTTGGCGATCCACCTGCTCGAGCACCTCGAGCCCGGCCACGGCAGCCAGGTGGTCGCCGAGGCGCTGCGCCTGGCCGCGCGGCGGGTGGTGATCGCCGTACCCCCTGGAGGACGAGGCCAACGAGACCTACGGGCACGTGCGCACGGTGAGCCTCGACGACCTGCACCGCTGGGGCCGCAGCACCGGCCGCCCCTACGACGTGCACGAGTTCCACGGCGGCTGGCTGGTCATCGACGCCCCCTGACCCGGCGCCTCCGGCGGCCGAGAACCCGCCGACCCGGCGACTCTGGTCGCGCTCCTGCCCGCCACCGCCGCCAAAGGCGCCGGGTGGGCGGGGTTCCGGCAACCAAAGGCGCCGGGTGGGCGGGGGTTTGGGCGCCAGAGGCGCCGGGTCAGGCTACGTAGGGGATGGTCTGGGGGCCTTCGGGGAGGACGCAGACGCGGGCGTCGGGACCACCTCGGTGCAGCGCCTCGAGCACCGTCTCCGCGACGTCCTCGGTGTGCCCGAGGTGCGCGGTGGCGAGGTCGGCGGCGGACAGGTAGGAGGAGCGCACGACCACGTCGGCGTGCGACTGCACCTTGGCCTGCACCTGGACCTGCCACTGGTCGGGGACGGTGCGCTCGCGGGCCGCGATGGTCGCGAGCAGCGCCTGCGGGGAGGCCTCCGAGGCGAGCACCTCGCGGTAGGAGCCGTGGTCGGGGAACCCGTCGCGGCACTCGGCCGCGCAGACGATCGTGCCGCCGCGCTTCACCACCGTCATGCCCGCCGACATGCCCTTCACCGCCTGGTAGAGGTTCTGGTCGAGCGGGAAGCCCGCGTTGGTGGTGACCACGACGTCGAACAGCGCCGGCACGGGCTGCATCGCCAGCCGCTGCGACGCCGCCCGGGCGGCCGCGTGCATCGCGGACAGCGTGCCGCCGAACGCCTCGACGATGCGCTGCTCGCGGTTGAGCACCACGTCGAGCCCGAAGTCGACCTTGCCGACCGCCGCGACCACGGCCCGGATGTCGTCGTGCACCGGGTTGCCCTCGACCACCGCCCAGGTCGCGCGCGGGTCGCCGATCCGTCGGGCGTCGTGCAGCGTCAGCACGGTCTCGAGCCCCGCGAGGCCGGGCGCGACCAGCTTGGGGCCGCCGCTGAAGCCGGCGAAGAAGTGCGGCTCGACGAAGCCGGTGGTGATCCGCACGTCGGCCTCGACCCAGAGCCGGTTCAGGAAGACGGGTACGTCGCGGCCGTGCCGCCCCAGCCACACCAGCGACGCGTCGTCGCGGGCGTCGTGGTTGACCACCCGGACCCGGTCGGCGGCGTCGCCGAGCATCTGCCGGACCTCCGCGTCGCTGTTGCCCCGGTGCGTGCCGGTCGCGACCAGCACGACGACGTCGTCGGGCGACACGATGCCGTCGAGCTCGTCGAGGACCGCCGGGATCATCAGGTGCCGGGGCTGCGGGCGGGTGCCGTCGCACATCGAGATCGCGACCGTCTGGCCCGGCTTCACCAGCTCGCGCAGCGGCGGGCCGTCGACGGGGTTCCGCAACGCGTCGCGCAGCAGCCCCGCCTGGTCCTCGGCCGCCTCGACGTAGGTCGGCTCCACGACCGTCGTACGGTCCGCGGGCAGCTCGACCTCCAGCCCGCTCTCGCCGTAGGCCAGCCGGACGGTCACCGTGTCCCGAGTCATGCTCTCCACCCTTGCACGGCTCAGATGACCCCGAGCTTGCTGGCCTCGTAGACCGCCTCCGCGCGGCGGGAGACGCCGAGCTTGCGCAGGATGTTCCCGACGTGGAACTTCGCGGTCGTCTCGGAGATGTAGAGCCGGGCGCCGATGTCGCGGTTGGACAGGCCGCGGGCGAGCAGGCTGAGCACCTCGCGCTCGCGGGCGGTCAGCTGCTTGGTCTCCTCCACCGGCGGGGCGTTCAGGCCGCGGACCATGGCGGCGGCGCTGCGGGCGTCGAACGCGCTCTCGCCGCGGGACACGTCGCGGATCGCCCGGATCAGCGCGGAGGTGTCGACGTCCTTGACGACGTACCCGCGGGCGCCGGCGCGGATGGCCTGCAGCACCAGGTGCTCGTCGAGGAACGTGGTCAGCACCAGCACCCCGATCTCGGGGTGCTTGCCGGTCAGCTCCTGGCAGAGCTCGAGGCCCTCGCTGTCGGAGGACGTGGAGAGCTTGAGGTCGAGCAGCACGATCTGCGGGTCCGCGCGGCCGACGACGGCGAGCGCCTCGCTGGCGCTGGACGCCTCGGCGACGACCCGCAGGTCGTCCTCGCGCTCCAGGATCGAGCGCAGGCCCTGCCGGACGATCGCGTGGTCGTCGACGAGCATGATGCCCACGACGTCGCTACGGGCACTTCGCTGGGACGGGGCGAGCGTGGCCATGTCAGGCCTCCAACTGGTCGGTGTCGCGGTGCTCGTCGACGGGGTCGCCGACGAGCTCGGTGACCAGGCCCGGAGGGGTCAGGGTCAGCGGGAGCGGGATGCGCATCTCGACGCGGACGCCGCCGAGCCGGGCGCGGCGGAACGCCAGGCTGCCGCCGAGGTCGGCGATCCGGCTCTCCATGTTGACCAGGCCGCGGTGCCGTCCGTCGACCATGGTGGCGCGCTCGAGCCGCAGCTTGCGGCTCAGGTCGGTGGGGTCGCCCTCGCCGTCGTCGGCCACGGACACGGTCATCTGGTCGGGCCGGTAGCGCAGCCGGACGATCGCCCGGGTCGCCTGCGCGTGGGTGGCCACGTTGAACAGCGCCTCGCCCACGGTCCGGGCGATCTCGTGGTCGGCGTCGTTGGGCAGCCGGATCACGTCCCCCTCGACGCGCAGCTGCACCTGCAGGTGCGGCTTGTGCTGGTGGGCGACCTCGTGGAGCAGCTCGGGCAGCGTGGAGACCGTGTCGCGGTGCGGCTGGTGCAGCGCGTAGATCGCCCGGCGGAGCTGCTCGACGGCGTCCTGCGACAGTTTCTTGGCGGTCGCCAGCCGGGCCAGGATCGAGGACCCCGGCCGTCCCAGCGCCTCCGCCTCGCCGCGGGCGATCTCCACCGCCATCCCGGCGGAGAGGACGTACTGGGTGACGCTGTCGTGCAGCTCGCGGGCGATCCGGTGCCGCTCGCCGTCGATCAGCTCGCGCTGGTGGGCCAGCAGCAGCCGCTCCTCGACCTGGCGCAGCTCGGCGGTCCGGTCCGCGAGGTTGCGGGCCTGGGCGGTGGCCTCGTCGTACAGGTGCTGGGCGCGGCGGTGCAGGGCCAGGCCGGCCTGGTACTGCTCGGAGGTGTGCAACGAGACCGCGGCCTGGTTGGCCAGGATCCGCAGCACCGACAGGTCGCCGGGCTCGGGGTCGACCTGGAGCCGGTGCTGGGCGACCAGGCTGCCCACCGTGCGGCCCTCGAGGGTCATCGGCACCCGGATCCAGCCGTTCTTCTCGATCACCGGCCGGGTGTGCCCGGCCCGGATCGACTCGAGCTCGAGCTTGACCGGGGTGGGCAGGTCGTCCTCGTCCACGGTGATGTCGCCGTGCGCGTCGGAGGCCAGGAAGCGCGGCCGGGCGCCGCGCAGGTGGCCGTCGGAGAGCGCCAGCACCGTCCACTCGGCGTTCAGGTGCGCGGCCGCGGCCCGGACCACCTCCTCGAGCAGCCCGCGGGGGCCCTCGACGGTGCGCACCAGCGCCCGGGAGATCGAGTCCATCGCGCGCACCGCGTGCTGCATCCGCTCGTCGGAGCGGACGTAGGCGCGGTAGTAGGACGTCTTGCCGGAGCGCACCCCGGTGAGGGTGGCCAGGTCGATGCGCTGGCGACGGGGGCTCATCGGGGCGTCAGCGGCATCAGAGTGCCGCCAGGAAGAGCTTCTCCACGTCGCCGGAGGACGCCGCCCGAGGGTTGGTCGTCAGGCACGCGTCGTCGAGGGTGTTCAGCGCGAGGCGCGGGATCGCGCTCTCGTCGACGCCGAGCTCCCGCAGGCCCCGGGGTACGCCGACGTCGTCGGCCAGCTCGCGCACGTGCACGGCGAGCATCTCAGCCGCCTCGCCCGCCGGCACCCCGTCGACCTGCAGGCCGGCGGACCGGGCCAGCTCGACGAACCGCTCGGGGCTCTCCTGGGCGTTGTAACGGATCACGTGCGGCAGCAGCACCCCGTTGACCACCCCGTGCGGGGCGTCGAGCAGCCCGCCGACCTGGTGGCTCATCGCGTGGGTGGCGCCGAGGATCGCGTTGGTGAACGCGAGCCCCGCGTTGAGGCTGGCCTGCGCCATCTTGGAGCGCGCGGCCTCCTCCGTGGGACGCAGGATCGTGGTGCGCAGGTTCGCGCAGACCAGGCCGACGGCGTTCAGGGCGTGGATGTCGGCCAGCGGGTTGTGGGCCAGCGACACGAACGACTCGATGCCGTGGGTGAGCGCGTCCAGTCCGGTCGCGGCGTTCAGCCACTCCGGCATCGTCATCAGCAGCCGCGGGTCGGTGATCGAGATGTCCGGCACCAGGGCCCGGCCCATGATGGTGATCTTCACCGACCGCTCGGTGTCGGTGACGATGCAGAACTGGGAGACGTCGGCGCCGGTGCCGGACGTGCTGGGGATCATCAGCAGCGGCGGGATCGGCTTGGCGACCAGGTCGACGCCGCCGTAGTCCAGGATCCGGCCGCCGTTGCCGGACAGGATCGCCACGCCCTTGGCCGCGTCGATGCACGAACCGCCGCCGAGCGCGATCAGGACGTCGCAGCCCTGCTCGACGTACCGCTCGTAGGCGGCGTGGATCTCGTGGTCCTTGGGGTTCGGCGTGACGGCGGACCAGACCACCGGGGCCAGCCGGGCCTCCCGAAGGTGGCCGAGGAGCTCGTCGCACCAGCCGGCCTCGATGATGCCGGGGTCGGTGACGACCATCGGTCTGCGGGCCCCGAGACGGGCGGCGGAGAAGCCGGCCTCGCCGAGCGAGCCGAGGCCGAACACGACCTCGGGGGCGTGGAACTTGACCAGCGGGGGACGGGGAGCCGGGGGCTGGGGCTCGTCGTCGCGCTGGGTCGGCAGGTCTGGTTCCGCGATCGACTGCACGGCGCCTCCCATCAAGACGCCTCCAAACTACACGCGGGTGGGCGACACCGGCACCGGTGCGCCGTGACGCGCGCCCGCCGCCGGCGCCATCGTCGTACGCCGATGGCCACACGGTAGGTGGCGGTGCGGGCCGGGTCCCCCGTCCGCCGAGGGGCACCCACCTGACCGGACGGGTAGGTGCGTCGTCCACCAGGCGGGACCAGACTGCGAGGACCGGTCGAGACGACCTCCCCTGTGCTTGCGAGGAGCAGCCCATGAAGACCACCGCAGCCGTCGTGTACGAAGCGGGCAAGCCCATCGAGATCGAGGAGCTGGACCTCGACGGGCCCAAGGAGGGCGAGGTGCTGATCCGCTACACCCACGCCGGGCTGTGCCACTCCGACGTGCACGTGGCGCACGGCGACCTCGAGGCCCGGTTGCCGATGGTGCTCGGCCACGAGGGCGCCGGGATCATCGAGGAGGTGGGCCCGGGCGTCACCCGGGTCAAGGCCGGCGACCACGTGGTCTGCTCGTTCATCCCGAACTGCGGCACCTGCCGCTACTGCGCGAGCGGCCAGCAGTCGATCTGCGACATGGGCGCCACCATCTTGGAGGGCTACCTGCCCGGCGAGCGCTTCCCGTTCACCGGCCCGCGCGGCAACTACGGCGCGATGTGCATGCTCGGCACCTTCAGCCAGTACGGCGTCATCCACCAGAACTCCGCGGTCAAGGTCGACGACGACCTGCCGCTGGAGAAGGCGGTGCTCGTCGGCTGCGGCGTGCCCACCGGCTGGGGCGCCGCGGTGAACACCGCGAACGTCCGGCCCGGCCAGACCGTGATGGTCTCCGGGATCGGCGGCATCGGCATCAACGCCGTCCAGGGCGCGCGGTACGCCGGCGCGAAGTACGTCGTGGCCGTCGACCCGCTGGAGAACAAGCGCGAGAAGGCGATGGAGCTCGGCGCCACGCACGCGTTCGCCACCGTCGAGGAGGCACAGGAGGTGATCACCGACCTGACCCGCGGCCAGATGGCCGACTCCGCGATCCTCACCCCGGGCCTGATGACCACCGAGATCGTGACCGGCGGCTTCAACGCGGTCGGCAAGGGCGGCGTGGTCGTGCTGACCGGCCTGAACAAGGTCATGGAGCCGAACATCCAGCTGCCCGGCACCGTGATGACGCTCTACCGCAAGTCGCTCAAGGGCAGCCTGTTCGGCGACTGCAACCCGACCGTCGACATCCCGAAGATCCTCGGGCTCTACCAGTCCGGCGACCTCAAGCTCGACGAGATCATCACCCGCACCTACACCCTGGACCAGGTCCAGGAGGGGTACGACGACCTGCTCGCGGGCAAGAACGTGCGCGGCGTCGTCGTGCACTCGCACAACTGATCTTGGTCGCTCCCGGACCCGTCCTGGACCGGGCCCGCGAGGTCGAGCTGCTCACCGCCGCGCTGGACGGCGGTGCGCACGTCCTCCTCGAGGGCCCGCCAGGGACGGGCAAGTCGACGCTGCTGCGGGCCGTCTCCACGGCCCGCTCGGCGCCGTTCCACCTCGTCGAGGGCAACGCCGAGCTCACGCCCGCGCGGCTGGTCGGGCACTTCGACCCGGCGCAGGTCCTCGCGCAGGGCTACTCCCCCCGACGTGTTCGTCGACGGCCCGCTGGTGCTGGCGATGCGCGCCGGCGGCCTGCTGTACGTCGAGGAGATCAACCGGGTCCCGGAGGAAACGCTGAACGTCCTGATCACGGTGATGTCGGAGGCCGAGCTGACGGTCCCCCGGCTCGGGCTGGTGCACGCCGAGGCGGGCTTCCGGCTGGTCGCGGCGATGAACCCGTTCGACGCGGTCGGCACCGAGCGGATCTCCTCGGCGATCTACGACCGCACCTGCCGGATCTCGATGGACTACCAGTCCGCGGCGACCGAGGCGCAGATCGTCGCGCTGCGGGCCCCCGCCGCCGGGGTGGCCGACGACTGGCGTGCGCTGGTCGTCGAGCTGGTCCGTCGTACCCGCTCGCACCCGGACGTCCGGATCGGCTCCTCGGTGCGCGGCGCCATCGACATCGTCGCGATCGCCGGCCGGCTCTGGTCGATGCGCGGCGTGGCTCCCGGGGACTGGCACGCCGGGCTGGACGCGGCGCTGGTCTCGCTGTCGGGACGGATCCGGATGCACGAGTCGGCCGGGCGGCGTCCCGAGGACGTCGTCCGCGAGCTCTACGAGGCGGTCTTCGGGCCGCCCCCGTCCGACGAGGAGCCCGGCGGGTCCGACCCGGGGGAAGCCTGAGCCCGCCTCCTCCCCAGCAGGCGGGCCGGCCCCAGCAGCGCAGCAACCCCAAGCAGGACGCGTCGCGCAACCGGACCGTCGGCCGGTCGACGCTGGCCAAGCACGCCCGGTTCGCCGAGGTCTCCCCCGAGGTCGGGGTGCTCGACGAGCAGGCCCTGGACCGGGCGCTGGCCGCCGACCCGGACGGCACGCTGGCGCTGGTCGCCGACCTGGTGCACGCCACCGACGAGTCGCTGCGCGCCCGGGCCCGGAAGCTGGCGGCCCGGCTGGTCCTCGACCGGTCGCGGTCCGGACGCCCGGTGCGCAGCGGCACCGCCCGGCCCCGGCTCGTCCCGGCCGGCCAGGGCGGGGACCTCGACGTCGACGCCTCCCTGGACGGGATCCTCACCGCGCGCGGCGAGCGGCGGCCGGCCGACCTCGACGAGCTGGCCGCCCGGGACTGGGGCCGCCAGGACCTCGCGGTGTGCCTGCTGGTCGACGCCTCGGGCTCGATGAGCGGCGAGCGGCTCGCGGTGGCCGCGACGGTGGCGGCGGCCTGCGCGCTGCGCGCCCCCGGCCAGCACGCCGTGATCGCGTTCGCCGGCGACGTACGCACGCTGCGGCACCTGCACGGTCAGGACCCCGCGGCCAGCGTCGTCGACCGGGTCCTCGCGCTGCGCGGGCACGGCGTGACCCAGCTGGCCGACGCCCTGCGCGCGGCGTCGGCCGAGCTGGCCGGGGCCCGGGCCCAGCGCCGGGTCGTGGTGCTGCTCTCGGACTGCCGGCACACCGACGAGGACCCGCTGCCGGTGGCCCGCACCGTCCCGGACCTGGTGGTGCTTGCCCCGCGCGACGACGCCGAGCAGGCGCACGCGTTCGCGGCGGCGGCCGGGGCCCGGTGCGCCGAGCTCGACGGGGCCGACAGCGCCCCCGCGCTCCTGCGCGACCTGCTGTGAGGCCGGGTCAGAACAGCAGCGGCAGCGCGAACAGCATCACCGTGGACCAGGTGACGTGGGTGAGCACCGGGGCCAGCACGCCGCCGGACGCCCGGCGCTCGAGGCCGGTGACGACGCCCAGCAGGATCGCCGCGAAGGCCAGCATGAAGTTGCCGGTGGCCAGGGTCGCGACGACGTAGGCGACGGTGCTGACCGCGACCGGGTGCCGGGGTACGGCGGCGTAGAGCGCGCCGCGGAAGAACAGCTCCTCGGCGATCCCGTTCACCACCGTGATCAGCACCAGCATCGGGGTGACGCCGGCGTTCGCGTGGCTCAGGACGCTGGAGATCTGCCGGTCCACGAGCGGGATCTCCCGCACCACCAGGGCCCCGACCACGAAGATGCCGGCGAGCAGCAGGCCGAGCACGATCGCGCCCACGACGGGCCGGCGCAGGTCGTCGTGCCGCTCCGGGTGCGCGATCCGGCCGAGGTAGAGCGGGCCGGACGCGAACGCGCCGATCGTCCAGATCGACGCCAGCACCAGGGTCGCGACGTAGAACGTCGAGTCGCCGGCCTCGATCTGCAGCGACCAGCCGAGCACCACCGCGCCGATCACCACGAAGACACCGGTGACCACCCGACGGACCAGGAAGGGGCGCGGGTCCTGCCGGTGGTTGCGCGGCACCTTGTCCCACAGCAGGCCGCGCAGGGCACGCTCGGCGGAGGTGCGCAGCCCGCCGCGTCCGGTGCCCGTGCCTCGCACTCCTTCGCCCACCCGCTCAGACCAGCCGGTCCGGTTCGGTGCGCTCGGCGCGGCGGGTGCGGACGCCGAGCAGCACGGCGGCGAGCACGGTCCGGGGCGCCTGGAGGATCCGCGAGCCACGCACGGTGACCGACCCGCCGGACCAGCCGGGGTCGGTCGGCGCGGGGGCCTGCGGGTCCGCGTCCGGCTCGGTGCCGTCGGGCACCGGGCTCAGCGAGCGGCGCAGCGCCTCCTCGAGCGGCAGGAAGGTGTGGTCGCCGCCGGCCAGCTCGGTGCGGGCGTCGTCCTCCTCGCAGACCATGTCGTGCGCGAGGCTCTCCACGAGCGCCGAGACCGTCCCGCGCGGCATCCCGGTGATCGCCGACACCACCCGTCCGACCAGGGCGGACGGCACGAGCGGCACGAACACCTGGCGGCGCCGGAGCCCGGCGACGCGGGCGAACAGCCGCAGCAGCTCGGGGTAGGTCACCTGCTCCTCGCCGCCGACGTCGTAGTGCCGGTTGCGGGGCTCGCCGCGCAGCGCGCAGGCCAGCAGGTGCACCACGTCCTGGACCGCGACCGGCTGGACCCGCCGGCGCATCCAGGTCGGCACCGGCGTGACCGGGACCCGCTCGCTGAGCCGGCGCAGCAGCTCGAAGGACGTGGAGCCGGCGCCGATCACCATCGCGGCGCGCAGCACGACGGCCGGCACCGCCCCGTCGAGGAACACCTCCTCGACCTGGAGGCGCGAGCGCAGGTGGTCCGACAGGTCGCCGGCGGGGACCAGGCCGGAGAGGTACACCAGCCGGGTGACGCCCGCCTGCTCCGCGGAGCGGGCGACGAGCTGCGCGGCCTCGCGGTCCTTGGCGACGAAGTCCCCGGAACCCATCGAGTGCACCAGGTAGAACACCGCGTCGACGCCCGCGACGGCGGAGCGGACCAGGTCGGGCTCCTCGATGTCGAACAGCGTCGTGTCGACGTCGTCGACCCACGCGAAGGCGTCGACGTCGCCCTCCTTGCGGATGGCCGCCACGACGTCGTACCCCTGGGCGAGGAGCGTCGGGATCAGCCGGGAGCCGACGTACCCGGTGGCGCCGGTGACGAGAACGCGCATGGGGGACTCGGCTTCCTGGGTGGGGACCCGGGGGTGGGACACGCGGCCACGGGCTGAGCCGTCCACGGTACCGGGGCACCCCAGCGCGCCCGGCTCACCGCGACAGCCGGCCCCGTACGACGGACAGGGTGCCGAGCACCACCAGTCCGGCCAGCGCGAGCACGCCGAGGAGGACCCGGCCCAGCAGCACCGCGACGACCAGCAGGGCGAGGCAGGCGACCGCGCCCTTCGAGGCCCGCCGGGCGCCGGCCGCGTGCTCCCGGCGCCGGGCCACCGGGTCACGGGCGGCGCGCCGGTTGGCGAACCCGTTCAGCACGAGCAGCGCCGCCACCAGGCCGACGACGAGGAGCGCGATCAGCTCGAGGGTCGCGGAGTCGGGCACGACGTCAGCCTGGCACGAGCAGCGCGCGGTGGAGGGTGCCGAGTCCCACCTGCCGGTCGCCGACGGTGGCCGGGGTCAGGTCCGGGACGGGCCGGCCCCCGCACCGGCGACTGCCGCCTCGGACTCCCGCTCCGCGGGCCCGTCGCCTCGAGCGTCCGTGGTGGCGCCGCTGGCTCGTCGGGTCCGGGCCACGCCGGAGGCCAGCCCGAGCGCGAAGACGATGCTCACCGCGTCCCAGCGTTCCGCGTTGTTCGGCTCGTACAGGAACGGGAGCGCCAGGCAGCCGAACGCGACCGCACACAGCAGCCAGTCCCTCGTCATGACCATCACCAGCAGGTACAGCGCCAGAGCCACCAGGCCGAGGAGCACGAAGCTCGTGCCCACCGGAGCGGGCAGCTGGATCTCCTGGGTGCCGTCGTTGCTCAGCCACCCGGTCAGCCAGCGGGAGGAGTACGCGACGTAGTCGCGGAACCATGTCACCCAGCCGCGCCAGTACTTGTCGTTGAAGATGCTGTAGAACAGCTTCTCGTAGGGCACCTTCGCCACGTAGCCGCTCCGCAGCATCAGCCAGATCAGCGCTCCTGGCAGGACGAAGACGGCCGAACCCAGCGCGACGGCTCGCGCCCGCGTGGTCCCGAGGGCCGTGGGACGCAGCAGCGCGACCAGGCCCCACGGGACGAGGCCGATGAGCAGGATGAGCATGTACTGCGTGTGCCACAGGCCGAGGACGGTAGAGCTCAGGACCACCGCGAGCAGCCAGGCACCGCGACGCGCGGCCGCTCGGTGGAACCCCAGGATGCACAGCGTGGTGACCAGGAACAGCATCACCCCGATCCACTTCTCGTCCGCGCGGGTGGCCATGGTGCGCATCGCCGGCGACAGGCCGAGGTAGGCGACGGCGACGGTCGCCGACCCGGCACCCCCGCCCCTGAGGAAGGCGAACCCGACGACGAGCACGACGACGAGCACGACCGCCACGGACAGGAGCAGGAACCAGCCGGACGCCGGGGTCAGCCCGCCCGGAGGCTGGAAGTGACAGTCCCACCGCTGGATCAGCGCATTGCCCAGCGGGTGGGCCGAGTCACCCATGCCCTTGACGATCCACTGGCCCCCGCAGGGCGCGGCGGCGCGGGCGATGAACGTGTCCGTGTCCAGGTCGGGGACCGCGTGGTGCCAGATCAGCGAGATCTGGGACACGAGGGTCAGGAAGCCGATCGCCACGAGCACGACGAGGTCGGGCGCCCACCGGGGCCGCTCCCCCCGCCGCCGTCGGGTCGAGAGCCCCGAGCGCCTGGGACCAGCAGGCTCTGAGCCCATGTCGGTGGTTCTGCCTGAGTACATGGGGAGAGAGTCTGCACACTGCGGGGCTAGGTGTCCACGCGCGCCCGGAGCAGGGCGCGGTGGTGGGTGCCGAGTCCCACCAGCCGGTCACCGACGGTGGCCCGGCAGGTGAACACCGCCCGGCGTCCGGACACGGACGCGGCGGCGCACTCGACGGTGACGGTGTCCCCCACGTCGGCGCGGCCGAGGTGGTGCACGAGGATCCCGGCCCCGACGTGGGTCAGCTCCGGGGTGGGCGGTGGCAGCAGGTCGCAGGTGACCAGCTCGAACCAGAGCGCGAGTCGCGGCGATCCCAGCACCTGCACGTCCGCGTCCGGGTGGCCCATCGCCGCCGCGGTGTCCTCGGCGCCGACCGCGAGGTCTCGGACCACCGACGCACCGACCGCCGGCCACGCGGGGTGCGGGTCGTCGATGACCGGCGGGGCGAGGGCGGCCGCGGCGCGGGCCAGCGACGCGAGCCGCTGCTCGTCGACGTCGCCGGCCGCGGCGGCCAGGGACACCCGCAGGGTCTCGGTGACGATCGCGCTCTGCGCAGGGGTCAGCACCCGGCCAGCCTAGGACGCTAGGCGGTGAGGTCGGCGGCGGCGTCGCGCGCGTCCTTGTCGTCGTACAGGCTCACGTCCGCCTCCCGGTAGAGCCGGTCCGCCGCGGCGCGCTCGTGCGGACCGAGCACGCCGACGGCCACGCCGATGCTCAGCCGGACCGCGAGCCCGGGAGCGATCCGCTCCCAGTCGGTGGCCACCACGGCCTCGCGCAGCGCCCGGGCACGGGCCTCCGCGGTCGCGCGCAGCCGGTCGAGCACGCCGGGGCTGGCCGTGCCGTCCCCGTCGGTGACGATCACCGCGAACTCGTCGCCGCCCAGCCGGAGCGCCAGGTCACCGGGCCGGACGTGGCCGGCGACCACCCGGGCCACCCGGCGCAGCGCCTCGTCGCCGACCGCGTGCCCGTGCAGGTCGTTGACCACCTTGAAGGCGTCCAGGTCGATCAGGAGCAGCGCGGTCGCCCGTGCGGACTCCGGGACCTCCTGGCGCCAGTCGTCGAAGACCCGGCGGTTGGACAGCCCGGTCAGCGGGTCCAGCAGGACGTCGCGGGAGAGCACGGCGTGCTCGGCGCTGAGCCGCTCGGTGGCGATCGTGGCGCGGGCCGCGGCGAGCACCGCCCGGCGCGCGGACCACCGGGCGCGGGAGACCAGCAGGCCGTAGGCACGGTGCGCGTCGACGGTCTCGCCGGGACCCGTCGTACCGGCGGACTCGGCCAGCACCCCGGCCCGCACCCAGGCCGGGAAGGAGCGGGCGCCGGTCGAGGACGAGTCAGGCACCGCAGGCCGCAGCCGCGCCCGGGCCTCGGCCCCGCGGCCCAGCCTGAGCAGCGCGAACCCGACCAGCGCGTCGAGCAGCGGCAGCACCTCGACGTCCTCGATGGCGACAAGTGTCTCGCGGTGTGCGTCGAGCACGGCGAGCGCGTCGTCGACCGGCGGGGCTCCCTCGACCGGCTCCCCGCAGGCGGCCAGCACGAACGGCACCAGGTCGTGGCAGGCCAGCACGTCGAGCCGCCACAGGTCCTCGGGCAGGTCGGCGGCGACCGCGAGCCGGACCGCGTCGCCGGCCCGGTGCAGCTGGTCGAGGGCCTGCCGCTCCTCGCCGAGCTCGAGCAGCGCGGTCGCCCACTCCAGCCGGAGCAGCACCCGGTCGACGGTGACCGCGGGCTGCAGCATCGGCTGCTCGCAGGCGGGCGCCAGGTCGGTGGCCCGGTCGTAGAGCTCGTCGACCAGCTCCCACAGCGAGAGGGTGTTGTACGCCGCGGCGGACACCACGAGCGCGCAGCACCGGTCCAGGGCGGGCAGCGACTCGTCGTCGACGAGCACCACGGCCCGGCCGGCGTCGGCGAGCAGCGCGGCGCTGTCCTCGCGGCGGGCCGCGGTGACCGCGCGCAGCGACAGCGCGATCCCGCGCAGCGCCGGGGTGCCGACCGCCTCGGCGCGCTCCACCAGGTCCTCGACGAGCCCCTCGGCGACCGGCCGCTCGCGTCGCACGATCGCGTGCACCGTCCGGCCGGCCGCGGCCAGGAACGCCGCGTGCTCCCAGCCCTGGCGGCTCGCCTCGGCCTCGAGGGTCACCAGCGCGGCGAGGGCGTCCTCCGGGGCGTGACCCTGGGCTGCCTCGAGCAGGGAGTAGGCCTGCAGCCGAGCCGCCGCTGCAGCGTCAGTGGGCATGGCAGAAGTATGGAGGCCGAACGTCCCGGGCGGGAGAGTTCGCACCGATTCATCCGTTGGGCGTCCACACCCCGGACGAGCCGCGCCGGTGGCTGTCGACCAGGTGCGTGTCGACGATGCCCACCGCCTCCATCAGCGCGTACATCGTGGTCGGCCCGACGAACGCGAACCCGCGCCGCTTGAGCTCCTTGGACAGCGCCAGCGACTCCGCGGACCGGGTCGGCACGTCGGCGTACGTCGACGGGGCCGGCGTGGCCGCGGGGCGGAAGGACCACACCAGGTCGACGAGTCCGCCGTCCGTGCGCAGCGCCAGCGTCGCGCGGGCGTTGGTGATCGTCGCGTCGACCTTGCGGCGGTTGCGGACGATCCCGGCGTCCGCCATCAGCCGTTGCACGTCGGCGTCGCCGTAGGCCGCCACCCGGTCCGGGTCGAAGTCGTCGAACGCCGTGCGGAACGCCGGCCGCTTGCGCAGGATCGTGGCCCAGGACAGCCCGGACTGGAACGCCTCGAGGCTGAGCCGCTCGAACATCCCCCGCTCGTCGCGGACCGGCATCCCCCACTCGGTGTCGTAGTACTCCTGCATCAGCGGGTCCGAGGCCGCCCACGTGGGCCGCGCCAGACCGTCGTCACCCAGCACCGTCATGGGCCGAGTCTGTCAGGAACCGGGTCTCCACTAGCGTGGGCGCATGGAGGGACCCGCCTGCTGCGCACCGGCAGCCGAGACGCCGGCCCGGCCGCGCGCCGTCCCCGCGCGCAGCGACCGCCGTCCCCGGGGGCAGGTCCCGGTTCCCGCGGGCCGCTTCGAGATGGGCGACGCGTTCGGCGAGGGCTACCCCGCCGACGGCGAGACGCCGGTGCACGCCGTGCACCTGGAGGCGTTCCGGATCGACGCGACCGCCGTCACCAACGCGCAGTTCGCCACCTTCGTCAAGGACACCGGCCACCTCACCGGCGCCGAGGAGTTCGGCATCTCCGCGGTGTTCCACCTCGCCTGGGAGCGCAACACCGACCGACGGGAGCGCGACCTGGTCAACCGCGCCGACGGGGTGCCGTGGTGGCTGGCCATCCACGGCGCCGACTGGCGCTCCCCCGAGGGACCCGGCTCCGACGTCAGCCGGCGGCAGAACCATCCCGTCGTGCACGTCTCCTGGTACGACGCGCAGGCCTACGCCGCGTGGGCCGGCAAGCGGCTGCCCACCGAGGCGGAGTGGGAGCGGGCCGCACGGGGCGGCCTGTCGCGCCAGCGGTTCGCCTGGGGCGACGAGCTCACCCCGCGCGGCCGCTGGGCGTGCAACATCTGGCAGGGCGAGTTCCCGACCCGCAACACCGAGGACGACGGCTTCCTGACCACCGCGCCGGTGAAGTCCTACGCCCCCAACGGGTTCGGGCTGTGGTGCACCGCCGGCAACGTGTGGGAGTGGTGCGCCGACTGGTTCGACCCGGGCTACTACGCACGCTCCCCCGAGCACGACCCGACCGGCCCGGACGCCGGCGAGCAGCGGGTGATGCGCGGCGGGTCCTACCTCTGCCACGACTCCTACTGCCACCGCTACCGGGTCGCCGCGCGCTCCTCGAACACCCCCGAGTCCACGTCCGGGAACACCGGCTTCCGCTGTGCGGGAGAGGCCTGATGCCCCGCGTCCGCGAGCTCACCGGCGACCACCTCGAGTTCTGGCGCGAGCGGCACCTGTGCACGGTGACCACGCTGCGCGGGGACGGGTCGCCGCACGTCGTACCCATGGGGATCGTGGTCGACGTGGACGCCGGCGTCGCCTGGGGCATCACCTCGACCACCTCGCAGAAGGTCGCGAACCTGCGCCGCGGCACCGACCCGCGGGTCGCGGTGTGCCAGGTCGACGGCCGGCGCTGGTCGACCCTGGAGGGCACCGCCGAGGTGCGCGACGACGAGGCGTCGGTCGCCGAGGCCGTCCGCCGCTACGCCGAGCGCTACCGGCAGCCGCGCGAGAACCCCGACCGCGTCGCGATCCGCATCACCCTCACCTCCGTCATCGGCAACGTCTGACATGGCACCAGGAAAGGCACAGCTGTGAAGCAGCACTTCCGGCTCGACACCCACCCGATCGCCGACCCGGCCAACGTGGTCCGCGGCGACCGCTACCGGATCACCGTCCTGGACGCCGGCCTGGTCCGGCTGGAGTACGACGAGTCCGGCACCTTCGAGGACCGGGCGTCCCAGACCGCGGTGAACCGGGCGTTCGCGCCGAGCGACTTCTCGGTGACCGAGACCGAGGACCTGCTGGAGATCCACACCGACCGGCTGCACCTGATCTACGACAAGGGGCCGTTCACCACGCACGGCCTGTCGGTGCAGGCCAAGGGCGGTTTCCACTCCAACGACTCGGTGTGGCGCTACGGGCAGAACACCCCCAACCTCGGCGGCACCGCCCGCACCCTCGACGACGTCGACGGCGCGATCCCGCTGGAGGACGGCGTCCTCGCGTTCAACGGCGTCGCGCTGGTCGACGACTCCGAGACCGTGCTGCTCGACGAGCGCGGCTGGATCGCGCCGCGCCGCCCCGGCACCCTCGACCTCTACCTGTTCGCGTTCGGCCGCGACTACAAGCGTGCCCTCAAGGCGCTCTACGAGCTGACCGGCCCGACCCCGCTGCTGCCCCGCTACGCGCTCGGCAACTGGTGGAGCCGCTACCACCCCTACACCGCCGAGGAGTACGTCGCGCTGGTGGACCGGTTCGCCGCCGAGGACGTGCCGCTGTCCGTCGCGGTCATCGACATGGACTGGCACTGGGTCGAGATCGACCCGAAGTACGGCAGCGGCTGGACCGGCTACACCTGGAACACCGACCTGTTCCCCGACCCGGCCGGCTTCCTGGCCGACCTGCACGAGCGCGGCCTGGCCACCTCGTTGAACGTGCACCCGGCCGAGGGCGTGCACGCGCACGAGGCGGCGTACGCCTCCATCGCGAAGCGGATGGGGCTCGACCCGGCCAGCGAGCTGCCGGTGAGCTTCGACCCCACCGACCCGGAGTTCATCGAGGCCTACCTCGAGGAGCTGCACCACCCGCTCGAGGAGGAGGGCGTCGACTTCTGGTGGCTCGACTGGCAGCAGGGCGGGGTCACCAAGATCGCCGGCCTCGACCCGCTGTGGCTGCTCAACCACTTCCACTTCCTGGACTCGGGGCGGGACGGGAAGCGGCCGCTGACGTTCTCGCGCTACGCCGGGATCGGCAGCCACCGCTACCCGATCGGCTTCTCCGGCGACACGATGATCACCTGGGAGTCGCTGGACTTCCAGCCGTACTTCACCGCGACCGCGTCGAACGCCGGCTACGGCTGGTGGAGCCACGACATCGGCGGGCACTTCAAGGGCTACCGCGACGACGAGCTCGCCACCCGCTGGGTGCAGCTCGGCGTGTTCTCGCCGGTGAACCGGCTGCACTCGGGTCTCAACCCGTTCAACACCAAGGAGCCGTGGCGGTTCACGGCCGCCGCCGAGACGGTGATGACCGACTTCCTGCGGCTGCGTCACCAGCTGCTGCCGTACCTCGCGACGATGAACCTGCGCGCGCACGCCGAGGGCGAGCCGGTCGTGCAGCCGATGTACTACGACCACCCGGACGAGCCCGCGGCCTACGACGTCCCGAACCAGTTCATGTTCGGCAGCGAGCTGCTGGTCGCGCCGATCACGTCGCCGGCCGACCCGGCCACCGGTCTCGGCCGGGTCCGCGCGTGGCTGCCCGAGGGCACCTGGACCGACGTGTTCACCGGGCAGACCTACTCCGGCGGGCGCACCCTGCACCTGCACCGCGACCTGGCCTCGATCCCGGTGCTGGCCCGGGCCGGCGCGATCGTCCCGATGGTGCCGGCCGAGGAGCTGCCGCGCGGCACGGACCTCGCGGACGTCGTGGAGCTGAAGGTCTACCCGGGCGCGGACGGCGCGTTCACGCTGGCCGAGGACCGCGACGACGACCGCTGGGCGCGGACCCGGATCACCTACGACGACGCGAGCGGCGAGGTGACCGTGCACGACGTCGAGGGCGACGCCGCGACGCTGCCCGCCGGCCGGACCTACCGCGTCGAGGTGGTCCGCTCGCGGCTCACCGCCGAGGAGCGGGTGTTCGCGCTGCTCGACCGGGCGCAGATCGGCTTCGAGCTCAAGGCAGCGGTGTACGACGCGGTCCGCACCGCGCCCGACGCCGGTGCCGCGGTCCTCGCGCTGCAGGGCCTCGACGTCTCCCCGGTGCTGCTCGGCGCCCTCAGCGAGATCCTCCTCTCCCCCTGACCCGGCGCCTCCGGCGGCGAAAAGCCCGCCGACCCGGCGCCTCTGGCGGACCGTCCGTCGCCAGAGTCGCCGGGTCGGCGGCGTTCTCTGCGCCAGAGTCGCCGGGTCAGCGGGACAGTGCGGTCGCGTCCAGGACGTAGGCCCACAGCCGGGCGAGCTCGTCGGCGCTCTCCCGGGTCCGGGGCAGGTAGTGCTCGGGGCGCGGCGCGCGGTCGTGCCAGAACTGGCCGCCCCCAGGCGCCGGCTCGGTCGCGGCGAGCCACACGACGGTGTCTGCGCCGGTCTCCGCGTCGCGCAGCACCGGCCCCATCACCTTGTGGAAGCCGGGCAGCGACGTCACCACGCCGGGGGTGTCGGCCCAGCCGGGGTGCATCGTGTGCACGGCGATCCCGTCGGCGGCCCAGCGCTCCTGCATCAACGGCGCCAGCGCGACCTGCATCCGCTTGGTGCGCGCGTAGGCGGTGGTGCCGCGGTACTCCCCGTCGCGGTACTCCGGGTCGTCGGCCGGCAGCTTCTGGGCGTACATCCCACCGGAGGACACCACCACCACCCGCGACCGACCGGCCGCGGCCAGCAGCGGGCGCAGCAGCTCGGTCATCAGCAGCGGGCCGAGCACGTGGGTCGCGAAGGCGACCTCGTGCCCGTCGGCGGTCTCGGTGCGCTCGGGCGGCAGCACCCCCGCGTTGTGCACGAGTACGTCGACCCGCTCGGCCGACCCGCGCAGCGCGGCCGCGAAGGCCCGCACCGAGGCCAGGTCGGACACGTCGCAGCGGTGCAGGTGGACCTCGGCCCCGGGCACCTCGCCGCGGATCGCGGTGACCGCCGTGCGGCCCTTGGCCAGGTCGCGCACGACGAGGTGCACCGTCGCGCCGAGACGGGCGGTCGCGGTGGCGGTGGCCTGGCCGAGGCCGGAGCTCGCGCCGGTCACCACGACCGTCTTCCCGGTCAGCGACCCGGGCCGCGGGTCGTCGGCGTCCCAGGAGGGACGGCGCAGCCAGTACCCGATCTTGCTGTAGCCGGGGACCACGGTGCGGTCCAGGGCGGTGTCGAGGGCGCGGGTGAGCAGGTGGGTCATGCGGGCACCTTCAGGTCGGCGAGCACGGCGTGCGCGGCGCGGCGCCCGGAGACGAGGGCGCCCTGGATCGAGCTGGTGTCGCGGTGGTCGCCGGCGACGTACACCGTCTCGCCGCCGCCGGTGAGCCGGACCGCCCGGCGCAGCGGGTGCGGGGCGGGCATGCCGGGCAGCGCGTGCGGCAGGTCGTAGGTCGCGACCAGCTCCCAGCCCGAGGTGTCGACGCCGTGCAGCCGGGACAGCGCACGGCGTACGACGGGCCCGTCCGGGTCGTCGGGCACGGTGCCGTGCACCATCGAGGTGGAGACCAGCGCGCGTCCCGCGGGGGCGTACTCCGGCGCCGCGGCCGACAGCACGATGCTGTTGGCGATCGGCGAGGAGCCGGCGTCGAGGAGCAGCCGCGCGGACGACTCCGGGAAGGCCGGCGCCGCGTGGTAGACGGTGGTGACGCCGCGCGCGACCGGCTCGGTGAGCACGTTCGGGAGCAGCCGGGACGCGGTCCAGGCGTCGGTGGCGACGACCACGGCGCGCGCGCCGAACCCGCCGACGGCGGTCTCCACCTGGTCGCCCGCGAGCCGGTGCGCCGCGGTGCCGAGACGGACGGTGCCGGCGGGCAGCCGCCCGGCGAGCTGCTCGGGGAGGCTCTGCATGCCGCGGGCCGGGACGGTGGAGACGCCGCGCGCGAACATCCGCAGCATCAGGTCGGTGAAGCGACGGGAGGTGGACAGGTCCTGCTCCAGCAGCACCCCGGAGAAGAACGGCCGCAGCAGCCCGTTGACCAGGTCGGGCGGGATGTGCGCGCGCCGCCACGCCTCGGCGGAGCTCACGTCCGGACGCTCCTTGAGTCCGGCGACGGGCCGGGTCGCGCACAGCCCGGCGTACAGCCCGAGGGCCGCCTTGCCGCGGACCCCGCCGACCGGCAGCCCGAGCGCACCGGCCGCGCCGGAGAGCTTCTGCGCCGGGTTGGTGATCCGCTGCCGCTCGCCGTTGAGCAGCACCTCGACCGTCGCGTCGAAGGGGCGCAGGTCGAGGGCGTCGAGGTCGACCGCCGACCGGAGCGCCGGGTAGCCGGTGTTCAGCACCTGGAAACCACGGTCGAGGGTGTAGCCGTCGACGTGGTCGGTGCGCACCCGGCCGCCCACCGCGTCGCCGGCCTCCAGCACGGTCACCTCGACGCCCCGGTCGGTCAACTCGCGCGCGCACGCGAGCCCGGCCAGGCCGGCCCCGATCACGACGACGTCGGTGGTGCGGGTCATGGGGTCTCCTGGTGGGCGTGCCGGAACAGGGGCGGAAGGTAGCGCACCATCAGCGTGGACCACGTGAGGTGGGTGATCACCGGGGCCTGCAGGCCGCCGGAGGCCCGCCGCTGGAGGCCGAAGAGCGTGCCCATCACCGCGGCGGCGAGCATCAGCGCGGGGTTGCGGGTGGACGCGGTGGCCAGCGTGTAGACCGCGGTCGAGGCGGCCACCGCGCGGTCCGCGTCGAGGGTGGCGTACATCGCGCCGCGGAAGAACACCTCCTCGCCCAGGCCGTTGGCCAGCGTGGTCGCGACGACCAGCGGGCCACTGCCCTCCTCCGCGAACACCAGCACCTTGCCGATCGCGCGGTCCAGGACCGGGATGCTGCGGGCCACCAGCGCGCAGCCGTAGAAGAACCCGAACGCACCGACACCCGTCGCGACCGGGGTGAGCACCGGTCGGCGCAGGTGCTGGTCACGGCCCTGGATCCAGCCGAGGTGCAGCGGCCCGGACAGCAGCCCGCCGGCGGTCCACGTCGCGGCCACCGCCGCGGTCAGCCCGTAGAACTCCTTGGAGTTCGGCTTCGTGGACAGCGAGAGACCGAGCAGGCCGGTGCCGAGCAGCGACACCCCCGCGACCACCCGGCGCCGGCGCCGTACGACGGGCGCGGTCTCGGTGTGCTGCACCGGCACCACGTGGGTGATCGGCATCGGCAGCCGCGCCTCGACCTGCGCGCGGGTCCGCCGCCACCAGGCCGACCCCATCAGGCGGGCTCCGGGGCGTCGTGCTCCGCGAGCGCGACGCGCACCGCCTCGTCGTACCCCATCGGCTCGAACGGCACCACGCCGCGGATGCTGTCGTCCTGGACGACGACCTCGTTGGCCATCGAGTCCACCAGCGAGCGGCCGGCCTGGGTGTCGACGTCGGTGACCAGGGCCAGCCAGCGCGAGGAGAGCCCGGGGGTGAGCAGGGGCACCGGGACGACCAGCAGCCGGCGCTCCTTGATCGCCGCGACCCGGCGCATCATCGTGACGTACTGCAGGACCTCGGGGCCGCCGATGTCGAAGACCCGGCCGATCGCCTGGTCCTCGTCGAGCACCCCGACGAGGTAGCGCACCACGTCCGCGACCGCGATCGGCTGGGTCTTGGTGCGCACCCAGCGGGGCGTGACCATTGCCGGCAGGTGGTCGACGAGCTGGCGGGTCATCTCCCAGGAGATGCCGCCGCTGCCCACGATGATGCCCGCGCGCAGCACGGTGACCGGGACTCCGGCGGCGCCCAGCAGGCCTTCGACCTCGCGGCGGCTGCGCAGGTGCGTGGACAGCTCGTCGGCCTCGCTGCCCAGTCCGCCGAGGTAGACGATCTGGCGCACCCCCGCCTCGGCGGCCGCCCGCCCGAAGGACGTCGCGGCCTGCGCGTCGAGGCGCTCGAAGTCCTTGGAGTCCAGCGAGTGCACGAGGTAGTACGCCGCCCGGCAGCCGGCCAGCGCGGCCGGCAGCGAGTCGGCGTCGTGCACGTCGCCGAACACCGCCTTGCCCTCGCCCTCGTAGGTGTCCGGGTGCCGGGTCATGGCGCGGACCTCGTGACCGGCCCCGGTGAGCGCGCGGACCAGCCGCCGTCCCACGAAGCCTGAGGCTCCCGCGACCAGGACCGGTCCGGATGCCGACTCGGGTGATGTCACTCGTTCTCCTCGTGCTGCGTCTGGTTCCACTCGTCCCGGGTGCGGGCGGTGGGGCGGGTGGGCTGGGGCCGCTGGTGCCCGATCTCGCCGCCGGCGCGACCGCCGTAGGGGCGGCCGTGGTCGGCGTACTCCTCACGGTAGAACGACAGCGTGTGGTCGCCCAGGTCCACCCGGGACGCGGTGCGCAGCACCGAGGAGTCGACAGGCGCGCCGTTCACCCGCGTGCTGCCCGGCCGGCCCCGCCGGACCAGGACGTACTCGTCGGCGTCGTCGTGCCGGACCTCCGCGTGCAGCGGTTCCAGGCCGGCCAGCACGACGTCGCAGCCCGGGTCGGAGCCGAGGGTGGTGACGTCCGCGCGCAGACCGAACACCTCCTGTCGGTCGCCGGGCCACGGGTCGGGCCGCGGCGCCATGATGAGTCGGGGGTTCCCGCCGCCGGGCAGAGCATGCGTGGTGGTCACCGTGCGACGGATCCGGCGCGCGAAGGTGGGCGCGATCGGGAACAGCGTGGCGGGCGGGGCGAGGTCCGCGGCCGGCAGCGCGCCCCCGCTCGGCGCCTGGGCGCGCCCCCGGGCCAGCGACCACAGGCCGGCCCCGCGCAGCACGCGGATGTGCCGCGACCCGGTGACCCGGCGCTGCAGCCAGGAGGCCCGCCGGACGCCCAGCGTGACCAGCGGCCCCGAGGGGGCGACCACCGTCAGCGACAGGCCCTGCCGGGCGAGCAGGGCGGCGAGGCCGCGGACGGCACCCGCGTCCGACCGGCCCGCGAACAGGAACGGGTCGCTGACCCGGAGCCGGAGCTCCGTGCCGGAGCCGGTCAGCGAGCCCGTCACCGTGCGCGATCCGGGCAGGTCGACCGAGAACTCCAGGTCGGCGTCGACGGTGAGGTCCAGGGACATCGGCTCAGGCGTCCGAGGTGGCGGCGTTGTCCCGGGTGGTGACCTGCAGGGTGCCGTTCAGCTTCCAGGTCGCCCGCGGCGCCTCGGCGCCGGTGTCGCGGGGCACCTCGACGGCCATGTCGATGAACCGGTAGTTGATGGCCGCCTCCCGGCCGGTCAGGAAGGACCACATCTCGCGGCCGAGGTCGGTCCAGTCGACGACCTCTTGCTGGTGGATGTCGTGGGTCATGGCGGGTTCTCCTCGTGTCGGTGGGGCGGGGCGGACCGTCCGGAAACTTCAACACTTTCCTCAACGGCTTGTTTAGGTTTACCCTGCCATGGTGAACCTCAACCCCGCCACCGCGCAACCCCCCGGCCTCACCATCGGCGAGCTCGCCACCCGCACCGGGCTGGCCCCGGCGACCCTGCGGATGTGGGAGTCCCGGCACGGCTTCCCCCGACCCCAGCGCCTGGACAGCGGGCACCGCCGCTACGACGAGCACGACGTCGACCTGGTCCGCCAGGTGGTGCGCCGGCGCGACGGCGGCGCCCGCCTCGAGGTCGCGATCGCCGGGGTGGTGCTGGCGGAGGCGACGGTCGGGAGCGCCCCGGGGGCCCCCTCGGTGTACGCCGCGATGCGCCGACAGCACCCGCAGCTCCAGCCGCAGCGGCTGCGGAAGTCGACGCTGCTGGCGCTGTCCTGGGCGATCGAGGACGAGTGCTGCGTGCGTGCCGAGCGGCCGATGATCTTCGGGGCGTTCCAGAAGGAGCCCTACTACCGGGCCGCCGAGGAGCGCTGGACCGAGCTGGCCCGGGTCTCGCGCGCCACGATCGTCTTCGCCGACTTCGGGGCCGAGCCGGCGCCGGTCGAGCGCACCACGTTCGTCGACCTGCCCGAGGACGCCCCGATGCGGCGCGAGTGGGCGGTGGTCTGCGACGCGGCCGACCATCCCGCGATGCTCACCGCCTGGGAGCTCCCGGGCCAGTCGACGGTGCCGGACCGGCAGCGGCTGTTCGAGTCGATCTGGACCGTCGAGCCGGCCGCCGTACGCGACGCGGCCCGGGCCTGTGCCCAGGTCGCCCAGCAGCTCGGGCACCCCGAGGGCGCGCCGCTGCTCTACGAGCTCGCCGAGGACCCGGCCCCGCCGCCGGCCGGGCTGCTGTCGGCGACCTCGCTGCTCAACCGGGTCGTGGCGTACGTCGACCGGGCGCGCTGAGCCGGGCTACGGCGTGTCGGTGACGACCATCTGCGCGAGGTACTGCGGCAGGCCGACGCGGTCGACCGCGTCGAGCTGACCCTCGAACCAGTCGGCGTGCCGCTCCTCGTCGCGGACCATCTCCTCGAAGACCGCGGCGGTGCCGTGGTCGCCGAGGGCGTGGCACTCGTGCGCGCTCGCGTTGAACTCCGCGACCGCGGCGTTCTCCGAGGCGAGCGCCAGCCGGAGCATCTCGTGCGCGTCCTCCCCGACGGTGATCCCGCCGAGCTTCTGCACGTTGGGGTGACCCCCGAACATCAGGATCCGGTTGATCAGCGCGTCGGCGTCCTTCATCTCGTCGATCGACAGGTCGTAGAAGACCTTGCCGAGCCGGCCGAGGCCCCAGTTGTCGAGCATCCGGGCGTGCAGGAAGTAGGTGTTGGTGACGGTGAGCTCGAACGTCAGCGCCGAGTTCAGCAGCTCGACGACCCGGGGACTAGCTGGCTGCAACGTCGACCTCCGACAGTTCTGGCCGGTGCTCGCACACCAGCCGCTTGAGCGAGAAGACGCAGGAGCCACAGTCCTGGCCCGCCCCGGTGGAGCGGCAGACCGCCGCGAGGGACCGCGCACCCTCCCGGACGGCGGCGGCGACGGCCCGGTCGGTGACGACGCGGCAGTGGCACACGATCACGGCGGGCTCCCCTCGCGACGACGGCAGAAGTTAGGCGGGCCTAAATTATGTGAGGCATGCCTAACTTCGCGCAAGTCCCGGTCCCGGTGTGTGGATCGTCGCCTGGGTGGGTACCCGTGGCCCACCAAACCGGGTGAGGCCGGTCGGGGACGGACCACCACCCGCCCCCGGCCGGCCTCCGGCGTCAGCGGCGGTCGGCGCCCGCGGCCTCCAGCGCGGCGGCCACCCGCAGCAGCAGGTGGTCGGTGCGCGGGCGGCCCATGAGCATCGTGCCGACCGGCATCCCGTCGTCGGCGGACCGGCCGCTGGGCACCGAGACGGCGGGCAGGCCGACGAGGTTCGCGACCACCGTCCAGCAGTCGGTGTACGGCGCCGCCATCGGGTCGGCCAGGTCCTCCGCGCTCGCGTGCCCCTCCAGCAGCGGGGCGGTGGTCGGCATCGTCGGCGAGAGCAGCAGGTCGCAGCCGTCGAGGGCCTCAGTCACCTGGCCGGCGAGGATCTCGCGGGCCACCTGGGCGACCTCGAGCGGGCTCGGGATCTCCCGCAGCAGCTCCAGGCCCCACGCGTAGCGGCGCTCCACCTCCGCGCCGGCGAGCCCGGTCCGGACGTACGGCGCGAGCACCGGCACGCTCGCCGCCGAGGTGACCGTGAGGTACGTCGCCAGCGCCCGCCCCGCCGCCGGGGCCGAGACCGTGACCACCTCGGCGCCCAGCTCCCGCAGCAGCTCGACGGTCGCGTCCAGCCGGGCCAGGACGCCGACCTCGTTGCGGGAGGTGCGCAGCTCGGCCGGCACCCCGACCCGCAGGCCGCGGACGTCCGGGTCGGCGGTGGCCGCGGCCAGCCCGGGACGCCCGCCGATCACGCTGAGCAGCAGCGCGGTGTCCTCGACGGTGCGGGCCAGCGGGCCGACCCGGTCCAGGCCCGGCGCGAACGGCACCACGCCGCGCATCGGCACCAGCCCGGGGGTAGGCGCCATCCCGACGACGCCGCACTGGGAGGCCGGCTCGCGCACCGAGCCGCCGGTGTCGGTGCCGATCGACAGCGGCACCTGGTGGGCGGCCAGGGCCGCGGCCGACCCGCCGCTCGAGCCGCCGGCGCTGCGCCGCGGGTCGTGCGGGTTGTGGGTGCGCCCGTAGGCCGACGTCTGGGTGGAGGCGCCCATCGCGAGCTCGTCCATGTTGGACCGGCCGACGACCACCGCGCCCGCCGCGCGCAGCCGGTGCACCACCTCGGCGTCCACGCGCGCGGCGGCCCCGAAGGCCTTCGAGCCGCAGGTGGTCTGCTGCCCGCGCACGTCGACGTTGTCCTTGACCACGACGGGCACGCCGGCCAGCGGCCCCAGGTCGGCCCCCTCCGCCCGTCGTACGTCGAGCCGGCGGGCCCGGTCCAGGGCGTCGGCGCCGTCCACGTGCACCAGGGCGCGGACGGTCGGCTCGGTCGCGGCGATCCGGTCCAGGTGCGCCTGCACGACCTCGACGACGGAGACCTCGCGGGCGGTCACCAGCGCCGCGAGCCGGGTCGCGCCCAGGTCGGTCAGCGGCGCGGCGTACGTCGGAGGGCTCATGCCGGGAGGCTAGGCGGTCGATGTTTCACCGGTGTGACCCGCTGTAACGCGGGGTTATGGACGCTCCACCCACGGCACACCGCGGGCGGACCGTCCACGCCGCGTGCGGAGCCGGCTCGCCGGAGCCGCTGTCGGCGCCAGCGCCTAGGCTGGGCGTCGATGTCTCCTCGTGTCCTGCTCGCCGTCGACGGCAACTCGCTGCTGCACCGGAGCTTCCACGCGTCCGCGCGCACCGGGTTCCGGACGCCGGACGGCCGGCCGATGTGGGCGGTGCGGGGCCTGCTCTCCCAGCTCGTCGCGGCCGTCGACCGGGTCTGCGCCGACGCCGTCGTGGTGGGGTTCGACGACCGGGAGGCCAGCTCGCGGCGGGAGCGCTGGCCCACCTACAAGGCGCACCGCGACCCCAAACCCGAGTCGCTCGAGGAGCAGCTGGACACCGCGATCGACGTACTGCGGGCGCTCGGCGTCGTGGTCGCGGTGCCCGAGGGCCTGGAGGCCGACGACGTGCTGGCCAGCGCGGCCGCCTACGCGCCGACGGTGGGGGCCCGGACCGTCGTGGCCACCTCCGACCGGGACTCCTTCGCGCTGATCGACCGGCACACCCGGATGCTGCGGATCCTCAACGGCGGCGTCGACGCCTCTCCCCTGCTCGACCCGGAGCGGCTGGTGATGGTGACCGGCGTGCGCCCCGAGCAGTACACCGACTTCGCGGCGCTGCGCGGGGACACCTCCGACAACCTCCCGGGGGTCAGCGGGATCGGGCCCAAGACGGCGGCCCGGCTGCTCGCGGAGTTCGGCTCCGCGGCCGCCGCGTTCGACGACGCGGCCGGCGACGGCGAGCGGTGCACCCGGGTGCTCGGCCGCTCGACGGCCCGCAAGCTCGCCGACCCGGAGGCGCGGGCCCGCTGGGCGCTGAACTGCCAGGTGATGACGATGCACACCACGGCGCCGCTCGGCCTGGACCTGGACGCCGGGATCGGCTGCCTGCCCCTCGACGAGGCGGCGGTGCGGGCCACCTTCACCCGCCTGGAGCTGCACGTCCCGACCGCGGTCCGGGCGCTGACCGGCAAGGAGTCCGTCGGCCCCCAGCCGGTAGACGTCGACGCCGGGTGGGTGCCCCGGCCGCGCCCTCAGCCGATGCGGCACCCGCCGCTGCGCAGGCCGGTCGAGCCCGAGCCCGCCTCGGTGCAGGGCACCCTCTTCTAGTGCTCCCGGGCCGTCGCGGTCAGCCAGGCCGTGAGGACCGCGAGGGTCCCGGCCGAGATGCCGTGGCCACCGGGGTCGCGGTGCGCGGTGAGCGTCGCGCCCGACTCGTCGTGCAGGTAGGTCCAGGTGCGGTCCAGCAGCTCGCGCGGGATCACAGTGTCGGCGTCGCCCTGCGCGACCAGCACCGGTACGCCGGACAGCCGGCCGGGACCGGTCGGGACGCCGGCGTCGAACGGCAGGGTGCCGAGCAGGATCGCGGCGCCCGCCCAGCGCGCCGGTTCGGCCAGCAGCAGCCCGCCGGCGAACGCCGCGCCGCCGCTGAACCCGACCAGCAGCACGTCCCGTCCGGCGTGCTCGGCGTCCAGCCAGGCCCGGAACCAGGCCGTCGTCTCGGCGAGCGAGGACGCGACCGGCCGGCCGATGCCGCGGTTCGCGAACCAGGCGTACCCGCCGCCCTCGGCGATCGGCGCGCGGACCGCGGCGTAGGCCAGCTGCTGCGGCAGGTGGTCGGCCAGCGCGGCGATCTGCTGCTCGTCGGACCCGCGGCCGTGCAGCAGCACCACCAGCGGGGCGTCCGGGTCCGTCGAGCCGCGGTACGTCGCGACCGGCTCGCCGAACGCGGCGCTCACGCGTCCTCGACGATCCGGCCCGCCGTCCGGCGGCCGCCCCATCGACGTACCTCGTCGGCGAGGTCGAGCCGCTCGGTGGTCGCACTGGCGGCCATCTCGCCCCACGACGCCCGCGGCAGCATCCACATCACCTCGAACTCGTTGCCGTCCGGGTCGACGCCGTACACGCTCTTCGTGGCGCCGTGGCTGGACTCACCGGTGAAGGCGTCGAGGTTCGCCAGGGTCAGCCGGGCCTGCTCGAGGTCCTCGATCGTGTCGACCTGCCAGGCCAGGTGGTAGAGCCCGACCGTCCCGGGTCGGCGCGGCGGTGCGTCCGCGCCGATCCCGAACAGGCCGAGGTCGTGGTGGTTCTCCGAGCCCGGCATCCGCAGGAAGGCGGCGTTCGCGCGGGGCTCGCGGGCGACCACCTCGGTGCCGAAGGCGCGGACGTAGAAGTCCAGCGCCCGCTCCAGGTCGGAGACGAAGAGCACCGCGTGGTTCAGGCGTACGGCGGAGATGGTCATGTCACTCCTCGAGGGAAGAGAGGGTCAGGAGGCGGCGGGCACGGCGATGGCCGACACGTCGAACTCCAGCTTGATCTTCTCGCTGACCAGCACGCCACCGGTCTCCAGCGCGGCGTTCCAGGTCAGGCCCCAGTCCTTGCGGTTGATCGAGGTGCTGCCCTCGAAGCCGACCCGCAGGTTGCCGAAGGGGTCCTTGGCCGAGCCGGTCGACTCGAAGTCGATCGAGACGGGGTGGGTGACGCCCTTGATGGTGAGGTCGCCGGTGACGGCCCAGGTGGTGGCGTCGGCGCGGCGTACGTCGGTCGTGACGAAGGTCAGCTCGGGGAAGGTCTCGGCGTCGAAGAAGTCGGCGGAGACGAGGTGCCCGTCGCGGTCGGCCTGGCCGGTGGAGATGCTGGCGGCGCGGATGTTGACCTTGGCCGAGGAGGCCGACGGGTTCGCGGTGTCGAGGTGCGCGCTGCCCTCGAACTCGGTGAACTGGCCGCGAACCGTGGTGACCATCGCGTGGCGGGCCGAGAAGCCGATGCGGGTGTGGGTGATGTCGAGGGTGTAGTCGCCGGCGATGTCGTCGACGGCCGTGGTGCCGGCGTCGAAGAACGCGGCGGCCGGAGCAGCGGTCGCGGGGGCGGCGGCGGTGACCGGCGCGGTCTTGGTGGAGCGGTTGAACAGACCCATGATGACTCCCAGAAAGTTGTAGGTTCAAGCGATGACCCTGACTCTACACCTCTTTAGTTGAACTATCAACTGTCATCTAGATCTCACCCCACGTGGATAGTCCGTGACGTTCTTGCTGTTCCGGGTACCGGAACAGCGCAAGAACGTCACGGACTATCTCGGGAGGGCTAGGGGACCATCCAGCCCAGCACCGGGGTGGACTGCAGGCCGACGATCACGCACATCAGCACCAGCAGCGCGAGGCTCCAGCCGATCACCTTGCGGAAGATGTCGCCCTCCTTGCCGGCCATCCCGACGGCTGCCGCCGCGATCGCCAGGTTCTGCGGGCTGACCATCTTGCCGAGCACGCCACCCGAGGAGTTCGCGGCCGCCATCAGCAGCGGGTCCAGGCCGGCGTCCTTGGCCGTCTGCACCTGCAGCGCCCCGAACAGCGCGTTCGCGGACGTGTCGGACCCGGTCACCGCCACCCCGATCCAGCCGAGGATCGGCGAGAGGATCGCGAAGGCCCCGCCCGCACCGGCGAGCCAGGCGCCGAGCGAGGTGGTCTGCCCGGACAGGTTCATCACGTAGGCCAGCGCCAGCACCGCCATCACGGTGACGATCGCCGACTTGAGCTCGACGTAGGTGCGCACGTAGGTCCGCGCGGCCTGGGCCGGGGACACCTTGAGGATCGCCGCGGTGATGATGCCGGCGAAGATCATCAGCGTGCCGGCCGCGGGCAGCCAGTTGAACTTGAAGACCGTGGCGACCGGGTCGCCGGAGGGGTTGGTGATGTCCAGGCCGGGCCAGTTGAACGAGTAGGTGAACGGCTCCTTGGCCAGGAAGTCGACGACCGCCGGGATGTTGACGATCGAGAAGATCACGATGATGACGAGGTACGGCGCGTAGGCCTTCGCGATGTCCGCACCGCTGTCGCGCGGCACCTCCGGCGAGGTCGAGGCCGAGGCCACGGCCCCACTGCCGGCGCCGCGACCGGTCGAGCCGGTGACCGACGTCGAGATGCCGTGCGGCGAGCGCCGGGCCGCGCGACCCTGCGCGCGGCCGCTCTCGAGCTCGTCCTCCTCGGCACCGGCCTGCTCGGCGGTGAGCACCTCGGCCGGCGTCCACACGCGCAGCAGCAGGACCACCGAGGCGGCCGAGACCAGCGCAGCGACGATGTCGGCCAGCGGCACCGAGACGTAGTTGGCGGCGACGAACTGGGCGAGGCCGAACGCCACGCCGCAGACCAGGGCCGGGAGCCAGGTGGCCTTGACCCCGCGACGGCCGTCGACCACGAAGACCAGGATCAGCGGCACGATCACCGCGAGCAGCGGGGTCTGGCGGCCGACCATGCCACCGATGCCGTCCACGGTGAGGCGGGGGTCGCTGTTCACCGCGGAGGTCACCGACGCCAGCGTGACGATGGGGGTGGCCAGGGCGCCGAAGGCCACCGGCGCGGTGTTCGCGATCAGCGCCACCGCCGCGGCCTTCACCGGACGGAAGCCCAGCGCCATGAGCATCACCACGGTGATCGCGACCGGCGTGCCGAAGCCCGCGAGCGCCTCGAGGAGCGCACCGAAGCAGAACGCGATGATGATCGCCTGGATGCGCTGGTCGGGGCTGACCTTCTCGAACGACCGCCGGAGCACGTCGAAGTGGCCCGAGGCCACGGTCAGGTTGTAGACCCAGATCGCGTTGATCACGATCCAGAGGATCGGGAAGAAGCCGAACGCGGCGCCGTCGGTGCCGGCGAGCAGCGCCTGCCCCAGCGGCATCCCGAACAGCACGACGGCGACCACGAGCGCGACGACCAGCGAGATCAGGCCGGCCACCCACGCCTTGAGCCGCAGACCGCCGAGCAGCACGAACAGGGTGACGAGGGGGACGGCTGCACAGAGCGCGGTGAGGGCGAGCGAGTCGCCGACCGGTTGGAGGTCCTGCTGGAACATGGCTTCTCCCGAACGAGGCTGAGGTGAGTGGACGGACTAGGCGGGGAGGAACGTGCTCACCGGGGCACCCCGGATGGAGGCGTCGAGCACCTCGATGGTGTGCGCCATCCCCATCGGGTGCCCCGACCGCTGGATCGCCGAGGTGACCTGCATCAGGCAGCCGGGGTTGGCGGTGACCAGCACCTGGGCCCCGGTCGCGACGATGTTGGCGGCCTTGCGGTCGCCGAGCTCGCGGGCCGGCTCGGGGTTGACGATGTTGTAGATGCCCGCCGAGCCGCAGCACAGCTCGGGCTCCGCGATCTCCTTCAGCGACAGGCCGGGGATCGCCTCGAGCAGCCGGCGCGGCTGGGCCCGGACGCCCTGGGCGTGCGCGAGGTGGCAGGCGTCGTGGTAGGCGATCGTCATGTCGAGCGGGTGCCGCGGGGCCACCGTCCCGAGCTCGTCGAGGATCTCCGAGACGTCGCGGACCTTCTCGGCGAAGGCGCGGGCCCGGGCGGCGTACGCCGGGTCGTCGGCCAGCAGGTCGGCGTACTCCTTCATGGTGGAGCCGCAGCCGGCGGCGTTCACCACGACCCGCTCGACGCCGGAGGACTCGAAGGAGTCGACCAGCCGGCGGGCGAACCCCTGCGCCTCCTCCTCGCGGCCGTTGTGCACCGACAGCGCGCCGCAGCAGCCCTGGGACGCCGGCACCACGACGTCGCAGCCCTCGGCCTGCAGCACCCGCGCGGTCGCGGAGTTCACGCCGGGGAAGAACGCGCCCTGCACGCAGCCGGTGAGCAGGCCGACGACGGCCCGGCGCTCACCGCTGGCGTGGATGTACGGCGGCAGCGGCTCGGGCCGGCCCAGCCGCGGGGCGAGGCTCTCCATCGCGGCGAGCTGCGGGGACAGCCGCTCCAGCAGGCCGGTGCGGCGCATCGCGCGGTCGAGGCCGGTGGCCTGCAGTGCCCGTAGCGGCCCGCGGAGCAGCCGGAGCCGCTTGGGGTGCGGGAACAGCGAGAAGATCAGCCCGCGCAGCGCCCGGTCCTTCGGCGACCGCTCGTGGTGGCGCTCCACCTGGGCGCGGGTCTGCTCGATGAGCGTGTCGTACTGCACGCCCGAGGGGCACGCGGTGACGCAGGCCATGCAGCCGAGGCAGGCGTCCCAGTGCGACACCATCGAGTCGCTCATCGGCTCGCCCTCGAGACCCTCCTTCATCAGGTAGATCCGGCCGCGCGGGGAGTCCATCTCCTCGCCCCACAGCACGTAGGTCGGGCAGGTCGGCAGGCAGAACCCGCAGTGCACGCAGTCGCCGATCAGCGCCGCGTCGGGCGGGTTGTGGTCGTCGAAAGCGCCGCCGGGTGCGGGCATGCCGAGGTCGACGATGCCCCCCATCTCCCCGAGGGTGCCGCTGGTGTCGTGCTCGGACGTGTCGGTCATTCAGATGCCTCCCACGAAGCGGCCCGGCGCGAGCCGGTGGTCGGGGTCGAACTGGTCCTTGACGCGGCGCATCAGGTCGAGCGCCGGGATCGGGCCCCACACGTCCACGCCGGCCTTGACGCCGGCCGGTGCGTCCACGACGACGGTGCTGCCGCCGTGCCGGGTGCAGACCTCGCGCAACCGGGCGAGCGTCGCGGCGACGGCCTCGACGGGGGTGCCGGCCGGGACCGCGGCGTAGGCCACGCCCGCGCCGGCCGAGCCCCGCAGGGCCACGCCGGTCTCCCCCGCCGCGGCCAGCACGTCGGCCAGCCCGGAGAGCACGAACGTCAGCTTGAGGGCGGTGGCCCGGTCGTCGCCGGTGGCCCCGAGCTCCCACGGGTACGTCGACCCGCCGCCCGGGGCGTCGTCCGCGTCCGTCGAGGTCTCGCCGAGCAGGGCGCGGACCATCGCGGTCCGGCCGGCGACGCCGTCCTCGCGGCCCTCGAGGAGCACGCTCACCGTCCCGTGCCCGTGGGCCCAGCCGACCTCGACCGCGGAGGGCACGGCCTGGCCGTGCACGACCGCCTGCGCGAGCCGCTGGGCCTGCGCGGGGTCGTCGCACGGGGCGTGCACCCAACGGTGCGCGGCCGGTACGGGGTGCAGGCGGAACGTCGCGTCGGTGATCACGCCGAGCGTGCCGGCCGAGCCGATCAGCAGCTTGCCGAGGTCGTAGCCGGCCACGTTCTTCACCACCCGGCCACCGGCCTTGGCGACCACACCGTCGGCGCGGACCAGCGTGATGCCGATCAGCAGGTCGCGCGCGGTGCCGGTGGCGACCCGACGGGGACCGCTGGTGTTGGTGGCGAGCAGGCCGCCGATGCTGGTGCCGGGGACGGTCTCGTCGAGGACGAGGCGCTGGCCGCCGCGGCCGACGACGTCCTGGACGTCGCGGAGCCGGGCGCCCGCCTGGGTGGCCACGATCAGGTCGCCGGCGGCGTGGTCGAGGACCTGGTCGAGGGCGCTCACGTCGAGCAGCACGTCGGCGCCGGCGGGCGGGGTGCCCCAGGTCATCTTGGTGCCGCGGCCGCGCGGCACGACGCTCAGCCCGTGCGCCGTGGCCGCCCGCAGCACCTCGGCGACCTGCGCCGTGTCGGCCGGTCGGGCGACCAGCCCGGGGACGACCCCGTCGACGTGGTCGGCGGGCTGCGGGTCGTGCACGTCCGCGCAGGCCGAGGCGATCGCCTCGCGCGCCGTGCGGTCGAGCGTTCCGGTGCTCATCAGAAGACCTCCGCGAGGCCGGCTTCCTGCGCCGGGTGCGCCCCCTTGTGACGTCCGGGCACCTCCCCGCAGAGCCGGGGGGTGGGGAACACCTTGCCGGGGTTGGAGATGTTGTCGGGGTCGAAGGCGCAGCGCACCATCTGCATGGTGTCCAGGTCGTCGTCGGTGTACATCCGGGGCATGTACTTCGCCTTGTCCATGCCGACGCCGTGCTCGCCGGTGATCGAGCCGCCGTGCTCGATGCACAGGTCGAGGATCGCGCCGCTGACCTTCTCGGCGGCCTCGCCCGCGCCCTCGACGGCGTCGTCGAAGAGCACCAGCGGGTGCAGGTTGCCGTCGCCGGCGTGGAACACGTTGGCGACCCGTACCCCGGACGAGCTCGACAGGTCGGCGATCGCCTTGAGCACCTGCGGCAGCGCGGTGCGCGGGATCACGCCGTCCTGGACGATGTAGTCGGGGCTGATCCGGCCGACCGCCGCGAACGCGGACTTGCGGCCCTTCCAGATCAGCGCCCGGTCGACCGGGTCGGTGGCCAGCCGCTGCTCGAAGGCGCCGTTCTCGGCGCAGAGCCGCTCGACCTCGGCGTACTCCTGCTCCACCTCGACCGACGCGCCGTCGAGCTCGATGACCAGCACCGCACCGGCCCCGTCCGGGTAGTTGCAGTGCACGGCGGCCTCGGCGGCCTCGATCGCGAGCGCGTCCATCATCTCGATGGCGGCCGGCACGATCCCGGCCGAGATGATCGCCGACGTCGCCGCACCGGCCTGGTCGGTGGACTCGAAGCCCACCAGGATCGTGCGCACCTCCTCGGGCAGCCGGACCAGCCGGACCGTCGTAGAGGTGACGATGCCGAGCGTGCCCTCGGAACCGACCACCGCGCCCAGCAGGTCGTAGCCGGGGCTGTCCGGCGCGGCCCCGCCGAGCGCGACCGTGTCGCCGTCGGCGGTGACGAAGTCCGCGCCGACCACGTGGTTGGTGGTGAAGCCGTACTTCAGGCAGTGCGCGCCGCCGGAGTTCTCCGCGACGTTGCCGCCGATCGAGCAGATCTGCTGGCTCGACGGGTCCGGCGCGTAGTAGTAGCCGTACGGGGTCGCGGCCCGGGTGACGTCGAGGTTGATCACGCCGGGCTCGACGACCGCGCGCTGGTCCTCGGGACGCATCGCGGTGATCGCCCGCATCCGCGAGGTCACGATCAGCACGCCCTCCGCGTGCGGCAGGGCGCCGCCGGACAGGCCGGTGCCCGAGCCGCGGGCGACGTACGGGACCAGGTGCTCGGCGCACGCCCGGACCACGGCCGCGAGCTGCGCCGCGTCCTCCGGTACGACGACCAGGGCCGGCGTCACGCGGTAGTGCGCGAGCCCGTCGCACTCGTAGGTGCGCAGCCGGGCCCGGTCGGTGATCACGCCCGCCTCCGGCAGCAGCCGGCGCGCGACGGCGGCGACCGCCTCGATACCGGGGGTCGTGGCCGGGACCTCGCTCTCCTGCGCCGCCATGTCAGTCCGCCTGGGCGGTGAGCCCGGCGCCCTCGATGCCCGCGACCGCAGCCGCCTCGTCGTTGTCCGAGGTGTCGCCGGTGACGCCGACCGCCCCGAGCAGGGCGCCTCCCCCGTCGCGGACCAGCACCCCGCCGGGCACCGGCACCATCGACCCGCCGACGGCCGAGGTGACCGCGGCGATGAAGTACGGCTGCTGCTCGGCGCGGCCCATGATCGACCGGGAGCCCATGCCGAGCGACAGGGCGCCGTAGGCCTTGCCGAAGCCGATCTCGAAGCGCTTCATCGACGAGCCGTCCTCGCGCTCGACGGCCACCACGTGCCCGCCGGCGTCCAGGACCACGACGGTCATCGGCTTGAAGCCCGCGCCGGCCGCGTGCGCACGCGTCCCGGCGATGATCGTGCGGGCGGTGTCCAGGTCGAGGCTCATCAGGAGCGTCCCTTCTCGTGCAGCTTCCGGCTGGCGCGGCGGCGGTGCAGGATCGGCTCGGTGTAGCCGCTGGGCTGCTCGAGGCCCTCGAAGACCAGCGCCCGTGCCGCCAGGAACGCGTCGCCGTCGAAGTCCGGCGCCATCGCGTCGTACGTCGGGTCGCCGGCGTTCTGCTCGTCGACCACGGCGGCCATCCGGCGCAGCGTCTCGTCGACCTGGTCGGCGCTCACCACGCCGTGGTGCAGCCAGTTGGCGACGTGCTGCGCGGAGATGCGGCAGGTCGCGCGGTCCTCCATCAGCGGCTCACCGGTGATGTCGGGGACCTTGGAGCACCCGACGCCGGCGTCCACCCAGCGCACGACGTACCCGAGCAGGCTCTGGAGGTTGTTGTCGATCTCGGCCTGCCGGTCCTCGGCGCTCCAGGAGTCCGGGTCGCCGAGCGGGATCGTCAGCAGGTCGGCCCGGGTGGCGCGGCGGCCGCCCCGGAGCTCCTCCTGCCGGGCCCGGACGTCGACCTGGTGGTAGTGCAGCGCGTGGAGCGTGGCGGCGGTCGGCGACGGCACCCAGGCGCAGCTCGCGCCGGCCTTCGGGTGGCCGATCTTGGCCTCCATCATCGCCGCCAGGCTGTCCGGCGCGGCCCACATGCCCTTGCCGATCTGGGCGCGGCCGAGCAGCCCGCAGGCCAGCCCGATGTCGACGTTGGAGTCCTCGTAGGCCTTGATCCAGGTCTCGCCCTTCATGTCGTTCTTCCGGACGACCGGGCCGGCCAGCATCGAGGTGTGGATCTCGTCGCCGGTGCGGTCCAGGAAGCCCGTGTTGATGAAGGCGACCCGCTCCCGCGCGGCCTCGATGCAGGCCTTGAGGTTCAGCGTGGTCCGCCGCTCCTCGTCCATGATCCCGACCTTGATGGTCAGCGGCGGCAGGCCGAGGACCTGCTCGACCAGGGTGAACAGCTCGACGGTGAACGCGACCTCGTCCGGGCCGTGCATCTTCGGCTTGACGACGTACATCGACCCGGTGCGCGAGTTGGCCAGGCCGGACTCGCCGCGCAGGTCCTTCATGGAGCCGAGCCCGGTGACCAGGGCGTCCAGGATGCCCTCGGGCACCTCGTTGCCGTCGCGGTCGAGGACCGCGTCGGTGGTCATCAGGTGGCCGACCTGGCGGATGAACAGCAGCGAGCGGCCGGACAGCGTCACCTCCCCGCCGTCGGGGGCGGTGTAGACCCGGTCCGGGTTCATCGCCCGGGTGAAGGTCCTGCCGTTCTTGGTGACCTCCTCGGCGAGCCGTCCGTCCATCAGGTGCAGCCAGTTGCGGTAGCCCACGACCTTGTCGTCAGCGTCGACCGCGGCCACGGAGTCCTCGAGGTCCATGATCGTGGAGACGGCGGCCTCGACCAGCAGGTCCTTGACCCCGGCGGCGTCGGTCGAGCCGATCGCGTCCTCGCGGTCGACCTGGATCTCGACGTGCAGCCCGTGGTGCACCAGCAGCACCGCCTCGGGGGCTGCGGCGTCGCCGCGGCTGCCGACGAGCTGCGCCGGGTCGGCCAGCCGGACGACGGCGTCCTTGACGGTGACGGCCAGGCCCTCGTCGTCCAGGGCGTAGGCCGTGGCGTCCACGTGCGAGCCGTCGGCCAGCGGGAAGTGCGCGTCGAGCAGCGCGCGTCCCCGGGCGATGACCTCGTTGCCCCGCACGGTGTTGTAGCTCTCGCCGGGTGCCAGGTCGCCCTCGCGGGGGATCACGTCGGAGCCGTAGAGCGCGTCGTACAGCGAGCCCCACCGGGCGTTCACGGCGTTCGTCGCGAAGCGGGCGTTCAGCAGCGGGACCACCAGCTGCGGGCCGGCGATCCGGGCCACCTCGTCGTCCACGCCGGCGGTGCTGACCTCGAAGTCGGCCGGCTCGTCGAGCAGGTAGCCGATCTCGGTCAGGAAGGCGGTGTAGGCCTCCGCGTCGGGCACACCGGGGTGCTCCCGGTGGAACTCGTCGATGCGGGCCTGCAGCTCCTCGCGCCGGGCGAGCAGCTCCCGGTTGCGGGGGGGCCAGGTCGTGGACGACCGCGTCCGCCCCGGCCCAGAACGCCTCGGGGTCCACGCCCGAGCCGGGCAGGGCCTCCTCGACGATGAAGCGATGGAGGCTCTCCGCGACGGAGAGCCCTCCGACCTGTACGCGCTCGTCCATGCCACTCCCTTGCCTGGGTTTTCGTATTGTGGAAGTGTTTATCTTCATCTTGGAAACTAGGCGTCGCACCCACGGCTGTCAACCAGGTGCCCGAGAAAGGACGGTGCTCGCGTGCCCGATCCGGAGAACGTCAAACGCCGGGACGGCGGCGTCCAGTCGGTGCACCGGTCGCTGGACCTCGTGGAGGTCGTGGCGGCCCGCGGCGGGCACCTGACCATCGGCGAGATCGCCGCGGCCGCCGACGTACCGCTGCCCACCGCGCACCGGCTGCTCCGCACGCTCGTCGACCGCGGCTACATGCGGCAGATGCCCAACCGCCGCTACGCGCTCGGCTTCCGGCTGGTCCCGCTCGGCGCGACCGCCAGCTCGATGGTGGGCGCGGACACCGAGGCCGTGCTCGGGCGGCTCGTCGACGCGCTCGGCGAGACCGCCAACCTCGCGATCCTCTCCGGCTCCCACGCGGAGTACGTCGCCCAGGTGCCGTCGCGGCACACCATGCGGATGTTCACCGAGGTCGGCCGCCAGGTCGACCTGCACTGCACCGGCGTGGGCAAGGCGCTCCTCGCCCAGCTCGACGACGCCCGGGTCCGCAGCATCGTCCGCCGGGTCGGGCTCACCGCGCAGACCGAGCACACCCTGGTCACCGAGTCCGCGCTGCTGGCCGACCTGACCGGGGTCCGGGAGCGCGGCTACGCCCTCGACGAGCAGGAGCAGGAGGCCGGGGTCCGCTGCGTCGCCGTCCCGGTGGGCCCGGAGCCGATGTCCTGGATGGCGGTGTCCGTGTCCGGACCGGTCACCCGGATGACCGACGACCTGGTCGCCCGCGCGGTGCCGCTGCTGCACGAAGCCGGGCGGCAGCTGACCAGCCGGATGCTCAGCCCGGACTGACCGGGCTCAGGACAGCCCCTCAGAGCACCTTGGACAGGAACGCCTGGGTCCGCTCGTGCTGCGGGTTGCCGATCACGTCCCGGGGGTTGCCGGCCTCGACCACCACGCCGTCGTCCATGAAGACCAGCTCGTCGCCGACCTCGCGCGCGAAGCCCATCTCGTGGGTCACCACGATCATCGTCATCCCGGCCTCGGCCAGCCCGCGCATCACGTCGAGCACCTCGCCGACCAGCTCGGGGTCCAGCGCGCTGGTCGGCTCGTCGAAGAGCATCAGCTTCGGGTCCATCGCCAGCGCCCGGGCGATCGCCACCCGCTGCTGCTGACCGCCCGAGAGCTGGGAGGGGTACATGTCGCTGCGGTCCGCGAGCCCGACCCGCTCGAGGAGCTCGAGCCCGCGTGCGCGCGCGTCCGCCCGGGACAGCCCCCGGACCTGCACCGGCGCCTCCACGACGTTGCCGAGCGCGGTCATGTGCGGGAACAGGTTGAAGCGCTGGAACACCATCCCGATGTCCCGGCGGTGCTCGGCGACCTCCTTCTCCTTCAGCTCGTAGAGCTTCTCGCCGCGCTGCCGGTAGCCGACCAGCTCGCCGTCGACCCACAACCGGCCGCCGCTGATCTTCTCCAGGTGGTTGATGCAGCGCAGGAACGTCGACTTGCCCGAGCCGGACGGCCCGACGATGCACATCACCTCGCGCGGCAGCACCTCCAGGTCGATGCCCTTGAGCACCTCGAGCCGGCCGAACCGCTTGCGCACCGCCTCGGCCCGGACCATCACCTGGCCGGGGGCCGCCTCCTCCGCCTCGCGGGGCTCGGCCATCACGCACCGCCCCCGCTGCCCGGCAGCCGCAGCCAGGCCGGCGCCTTGCGCTCGGCCCGGTCGGTGCTGCGCCGGGTGCCCCGCGCGTAGCGCCGCTCCAGGTAGTGCTGGCCCACCATCAGCACGCTGGTCATCGCGAGGTACCACAGGCAGGCCGCGACCAGCATCGGGAAGAGCTGGAAGGTGCGCGCGCCGATCGACTGCAGCTGGAAGAACAGCTCGTAGTAGGGCACGAACGCGACCAGGGAGGTGTCCTTGATCATCGCGATCGTCTCGTTGCCGGTCGGCGGGACGATGACCCGCATCGCCTGCGGCAGCACGATCCGGCGCATCAGCCGGCCCCGGGACATGCCGAGCGCCTGCGCCGCCTCGGTCTGCCCCTCGTCGATCGAGGAGATCCCGGCGCGCACGATCTCCGCCATGTACGCCGCCTCGGACAGCGCGAGGCCGAGGAGGGCGGCGACGAACGCGGTGAGGATGGTGTTGGCGCTGACCCCGAAGAACCGGCCGTCGAAGCTGAGCCCGGTCAGGGCGGCGATCTGCCGGTCGAAGGGGATCCCGACGTCGTACCGCGCGTAGAGCACGCCCAGGTTGCCGAACAGGATCAGCAGCACGACGCGCGGCACTGCGCGGAAGAACCAGACGTACACCCAGGCGCCGCCGGAGAGCACCGGGTTCGGCGACAGCCGCATCACCGCGAGCACGATGCCGAGCAGCACGCCGATGACCATCGACAAGATGGTGAGCACCAGGGTGTTCTTCGCGCCGTTGATCACCGGCGCGGAGAACGCGTTGGCCCGGATGAACGACCACTGGAACGCCGGGTTCGTGACCAGCATGTGCACGAACATGGCCGACAGCAGCAGCACGACGGCGCTGGCGACCCAGCGGCCCGGGTGTCGGACCGGGATCGCGGTGACCTCCGCGCCGGTCCGGGACGGCGAGCTGGTGGTGGTCATCACGCCGCCCGCCTACTGGGCGGCCGGCGGGTTGACCTGCGGCTTGGCGATCGCGCCGAACCCGACGTGCCACGAGTCGAGGACCTTCTTGTACGTGCCGTCCGCGATCAACGACGCGACGGCGTCCCGGACTGCGCCGGAGAACGCGGTGTCCTTCTTGGCCACCACCATGCCGTAGGGCGCGGAGTCGTAGACCTTGCCGAGCAGCTGCAGCTGCCCCTTGGTCTGGATGGTGGCGTAGGCGATCACCGGCGAGTCGGCGAGCATCGCCTGGTCCTTGCCCGAGACCACGGCCGCGGTCGCCTGGTCCTGGCCCTGGTACTGGTCGATCTGGATGGCCGGCTTGCCGGCGGACGTGCACTTCGCGGAGCGCGCGGTGACGTCGTCGGCCTGCACGGTCGCCTTCTGGACGGCGACCTTGGCGCCGCAGGCGTCGTTGGGGTCGACCTTGGCCGGGTTGCCGCGCTTGGTCCCCCACAGCGTGCCCGCGCTGAAGTAGCTCACCATGTTGGCCTGCTTCTCGCGGTCGCTGTTGATGGTGAAGGACGAGACGCCGATCTCGTACTTGCCCGAGCTGATGCCCGGGATGATCGACCCGAACGGGGTGGGCACGTAGGTCGCCTTCAGCCCCAGCTTGGCGGCCACCGCGTCGAACAGGTCGACGTCGAAGCCGATGACGGTCTTGCCGTCCTGGGCGAGGAACTCGTTGGGTGCGTACGTCGCGTCGGTGCCGACCGTGATCTTCCCGTCGGAGGAGATCGCCGAGGGGACCTTGGCGGCCAGGGCGGCGTCCTTGGTCACGTGGGCGGCCGGTTTCGAGGACCCGCCGGCCGCGCCGCCGGTGGTGCCCGAGCTGGTCGTGCCGCTCGACCCGCCGCAGCCGGCCAGCGCGAGGGCGAGCACGGGAGCCGTGGCGAGGAGGGCGAGCCGACGAGGGTGGGAGTGTCGCATCGAGGTCCTCCACGGCGAGTCGTTCGCGCTGCGGCCCCACCGGGGCCCGGGAGGTCGCAGTCCGCTGCTTGGTGTCAGCGTCGGTCCGCCCCGCGAGCAGATCCCAGGGCCGAACGGCCCCGCTGTCCGGGCCCAACGGCCGGGACCGATCGGCCGAAGTGGCCCCAGACGCACGAAAACCCCCGCACGAGGCGGGGGTCGCATGCCTGGTGGATGCACACCAGTGGCAGGTGAAGGATTCGAACCTTCGAAGGCTAAGCCGACGGATTTACAGTCCGCTCCCATTGGCCACTCGGGCAACCTGCCGTGGATCCCCGGATTGTCTCCGGCTCACCGAGTGACGAGAATAGCGCAGCAGCATCCGAGACTTAAATCCGCCCGCACCACCCATGCAGCAACCCAGGAGGACCCACCCCCATGGCCGACTCGTCGTTCGACATCGTCAGCAAGCTCGACCAGCAGGAGATCGACAACGCGATCAACCAGGCCCAGCGCGAGATCAGCCAGCGGTTCGACTTCAAGAACACCGGCGCGACGATCGAGCGCTCCGGCGAGCACGGTGTGGAGATCTCCGCGAACGCCGACGACCGGGCCAGCGCGGTGCTCGACGTGTTCAAGGACAAGCTGATCAAGCGCCAGCAGTCCCTCAAGGTCCTCGAGGCCGGGGAGCCGCGGCAGTCCGGCCGGGAGTCCAAGATCTCGGTGGAGCTGAAGGAGGGCATCTCCCAGGAGCAGGCCAAGAAGGTCGGCAAGCTGATCCGCGACGAGGGCCCCAAGGGCATCAAGGTCCAGGTCCAGGGCGACGAGCTGCGGGTGACCAGCAAGAAGCGCGACGACCTCCAGGAGGTCATCGCCCTGGTCAAGGGCCAGGACTACGACTTCCCCGTCCAGTTCCAGAACTACCGCTGAGTGGTCGGCCCGGGTCCCCCGGCAGGGTGACCCGGGCCTCCCGCCCGCTCAGCTCAGGTGCTCGGGCTGCGGGTGCGACTTGTGGCCCGCGTCCTCGCCCTGCTCGCCGCCGCGACCGGTGCTGCCGCTGGCCCCGTGGCCGTTCGGGTCGAGCCGGATGATCACCGACTTCGACGTGGGGCAGTTGCTCTGCAGCGCGACCGAGTCCAACGGGATCAGCGCGTTCGTCTCGGGGTAGTACGCCGCCGCGCAGCCGCGGGGCTGGTGGTAGGAGACGATCCGGAAGCCCTTCGCGGTGCGCTCCGACCCGTCGGTCCACTCGCTGACCAGGTCCACGACCTGGTCCGGCTCGAGGCCCAGCTCGGCGATGTCGAGCGGGTGCACGAACACCACCCGGCGACCTCCGGAGACCCCGCGGTAGCGGTCGTCGAGGCCGTAGATCGTGGTGTTGAACTGGTCGTGCGAGCGGAGCGTCTGCATCAGCAGCCGGCCCTCGGGCACGTGCAGCACGTCGAGCGGGCTCACCGAGAACACCGCCGCACCCTCCGGGGTGTCGAACGTGCGGGAGTCCCGCGGCGGGTGCGGCAGCACGAAGCCACCGGGCCGGTCGACCTTCTCGTCGTACGCCTCGCAACCGGGGACCACGTGCGCGATCCGCTTGCGGATCTCGGTGTAGTCGTCCCGGAACGACCGCCACGGGATGCCGTGCCGGTCGCCGAGGGTCGCCTCGGCGATCGAGCAGACGATGTCGGTCTCCGAGCGCAGGTGCGGGGAGGCCGGCTCGAGCGGTCCCTGGGAGGCGTGCACCGCGCACACCGAGTCCTCCACGGTGATCCGCTGGGTGCGGCCGCCGGTGCGGTCCTTCTCGGTGCGGCCCAGGGTCGGCAGGATCAGCGCCTGGCGGCCCGGGACCATGTGCGAGCGGTTCAGCTTGGTGGAGATCTGCACGGTGAGGTCGGCGTTGCCCAGCGCCTCCTCGGCGATGTGGGTGTCCGGCGCGGCGGCGACGAAGTTGCCGCCCAGCCCGACGAAGACCTTGGCCTCGTGGTCGCGGAACGCCCGGATCGCGTTCACCGTGTCCAGCCCGTCCTCGCGCGGCGGGTTGAACCCGAACTCCTTCTGGATCGAGTCGAGGAAGCTCTGCGGCGCGCGCTCCCAGATGCCCATCGTGCGGTCGCCCTGCACGTTGGAGTGGCCGCGCACCGGGAACAGCCCGGCGCCCGGGCGGCCGATGTTGCCCTGCAGGAATGCGACGTTGCTGATCTCCTTGATCGTCGCGACCGCGTTGCGGTGCTGGGTGACGCCCATCGCCCAGCAGGTCACCGTGGCCGGGGAGTCCCGGAACATCCCGGCGGCCTCCTCGATCTGCGCCCGGGAGAGGTCGGTGGCCTTCTCGACGGCCGTCCAGTCGAGCTCGCGGACGTGCGTGGCCCACGCCTCGAAGCCGACCGTGTGCCGCTCGATGAAGTCGCGGTCCAGGCAGCCCCACTCGAGCAGCAGCGAGCCGATCGCCTGCATCAGCGCCAGGTCGCCGTTGATCCGGACCGGCAGGTGCAGGTCGGCGAGCTCGGTGCCGGGGCCGGCGACGCCGCGCGGCGACTGCGGGTTCTTGAACCGGGTGAACCCGGCCTCCTTGAGCGGGTTGATCGCGAGGATCTTCGCGCCGTTCTTCTTGGCGGCCTCCAGCGCGGTCAGCATCCGCGGGTGGTTCGTGCCCGGGTTCTGCCCCATGATCACGATCAGCTTGGCGTCCAGGACGTCCTGGTAGGAGACGCTGGCCTTGCCGATGCCGATGACCTCCTGCAGCGCGATCGAGGTCGACTCGTGGCACATGTTCGAGCAGTCCGGCAGGTTGTTGGTGCCGTAGGCGCGGGCGAACAGCTGGTAGCTGAACGCGGACTCGTTGGACGCCCGGCCGGAGGTGTAGAACACCGCCTGGTCGGGGCTGGCCAGCCCGTTCAGCGTGCCGCCGACGAGCGCGAAGGCGTCGTCCCAGCTGATCGGCTCGTAGTGCGTCGCGCCCTCGCGCAGCACCATCGGCTCGGTGATCCGGCCCTGCTTGCCCAGCCAGAACTCGCTGCGCTCGCGCAGGTCGGCCAGCGAGTGCTGCCGGAAGAACTCCGGGGTGACGCGGGCCGTGTCGGCCTCCTCGGCCACCGCCTTCGCGCCGTTCTCGCAGAACTCGGCGGTGTGCCGGTGGTCCGGATCCGGGTCCGGCCACGCGCAGGACATGCAGTCGAAGCCGTCGGCCTGGTTCAGCTTGAGCAGGGTCTTCGCGGTGCGGACCGGGCCCATCTGCTCCAGCGAGCGCTTCATCGACACCGCCACGGCGGTGATCCCGGCCGCGGCGTGCTTCTGGTCGTGCACCTCGACGTTCTGCTCGTCCACATCTCGGTCACGGGTCCAGCGGGTCATGGCAGTCCTCTCGTCGACGTACGTCAGGAATCCTGTACCACGCTGCCAACTTCTCAAGCGTCCCCCCGCGATAGTCCGTGACGTTCTTGCTGCTGGACCGGCCGTGGGGCAGCAAGAACGTCACGGACTATCGGAGGATGGCGAGGACCGGGTCGAGCAGCCAGCCGGGGAACACCGAGAACAGCACGCCGGCGGTGGTGGTCATCCCGATCGCCGCCGCGAGCCCGTTGGGTACGTCGTAGGCCTGGCCGTGCTCCACCGCGGGCGGCCGGAACAGCTCGGCGAGCCAGCGCGCGTAGTAGACCAGCCCGATCGCCACGTTCACCGCCATCACCACGGCCAGCCAGGTCGCCGGGCCGGCCGCCGCGTCGATCACCACGACCTTGGCGAGCAGGCCCACGATGCCCGGCGGCAGCCCGGCCAGGGCCACCAGTGCGAACGCCAGCGCCCAGCCGGCGCCCGGCTCGTCGCGGACCAGCCCGCGGTAGTCCGTCAGCCGCTGCGCCGGGTAGCGGCTGCCGACCAGCGCCGCGACCGAGAACGCCGCGAGGTTCACGAAGGCGTAGACCGCGAGGTAGGCCATCGACGCACCGAGGACCCGGTCGCCGGACGCGGCGGCGCCGAACGGCACCAGGATGTAGCCGGCCTGCGCCACCGACGACCAGGCGAGCAGCCGGACCGCGTGCCGCTGGCGCAGCGCGAGGACGTTGCCGACCGTCATCGTCAGCGCGGCGAGCACCCCCAGCACCGGCGACCAGACGTCCGCCACCGAGCCGAGGCCGTAGGCCAGCACCAGCATCAGCCCGACGAAGCCGGCCGCCTTCGAGACCACCGAGAGGTACGCCGCCACCGCGACCGGGGCGCCGACGTAGGTGTCGGGCACCCACATGTGGAACGGGACGGCGGCGACCTTGAACGCCAGTCCGACCACCGTGAGCAGGGTCCCGGCGACCGCGACCTGGCGCGCTGCGACGCCGCCGGCCAGCGCGGCGTCGATGTCGGAGAGGAACACCGACCCGGTCGCGCCGTACACCAGCGAGACGCCCATCAGCATCACCGCCGTGGAGACCACCGAGACCAGGAAGAACTTCACGGCGGCCTCGGCGGCCCGCCGGTCCCCGCGGCGCAGGCCGGCCATCGCGAAGGCCGGCAGCGAGACCACCTCGAGGGCCACGACGAGCGTGACCAGGTCGCGGGAGCCGGCGATCACCAGCGCACCGGTGGCCGAGCAGAGCAGCAGGAAGTTCCACTCCCCCAGCGGCGTGCGGCCCTCGGCGACCGAGACCGTGCCGATCAGCGCGACCACCGCCGTGCCGAACAGCGCGACGCCCCAGAACACCAGCGTGAACCGGTCGACCACGAACGAGCACGGCACCGGTCCGTCGAGCGGGCGGACCACGCAGAACGTCGCGCGGGGCCGGTCCCAGAGCCGGACCGCGAAAGCGCCGGCGACCACCACCGCGGTCACGGTGAGGGTGGCCGGGACGAGCGCGGCGCGACGGCTGCGGGGCAGCCCGACGATGGCGTCCGTGAGCAGCACGACCATCGCGCCGATCGCCAGCGCGAGGGGCGCGGCGACCGCGGACCAGTCGATGTCCTGGGTCATCCCGGCCCCCCGAAGAACGCCCGTGCGGCCTCGCCGACCGGACCGAGCAGCAGGCCGGGCGCGACGCCGAGCACCACGGTGAGCACGACCAGCGGCGACCAGGTCAGCCACTCCGCGGCGTCCACGTCCGCTCGCGACGCCCCCGCCATCGGGGTGCCGGGGTCGACCTCGGCGGTCGCCAGCTCGATGGAGTCCACGTCCTCGTTGACCGGGCGTACGGCGGCCGGGGTGCCCTGGAGCATCCCGCGCATCAGCTGCAGGAAGTAGGCCGAGGTCAGGATCACGCCGAGCGCCGCGATCACCGCGAGCACGGTGTAGGTGGCCGCGGGCAGCGCCGCGTCGGGGTAGAGCGCCGACCGGATCGACAGCATCTCGCCCCAGAACCCGGCCAGCCCGGGGAGCCCGAGCGAGGCCATCGCCGCGAACGCGAACAGCGCCCCCAGGTGCGGGACCGTGCCGTAGAGCGCGCTCAGCCGGTCCAGCTCGCCGGTGCCGAAGCGGTCCTTGATCGCCCCGGCCAGGAAGAACAGCAGCCCGGTGATCAGCCCGTGCGCGACGCTGGCGAAGACCGCCGCCTGCACGCCGCCGACGGTGAACGTGGTGACCGCGAGCACGACGAAGCCCATGTGGCCGACGCTGGAGTAGGCGATCAGCCGCTTGACCTCGGTCTGCGCGAGGCAGGCCAGCGCGGCGTACACGATGCCGACGACGGCGAGCCCGGCGACGAACGGCGCGAGCACCCGCCAGTGCGGGTCGGCGACCGGCAGCCAGAACCGGACCAGTCCGTAGGTGCCCAGCTTGAGCAGCACCGCCGCCAGCACGACCGAGCCGACGGTCGGCGCCTTGGAGTGCGCGTCCGGCAGCCAGATGTGCAGCGGCCACAGCGGCGTCTTGACCGCGAGCCCGAGGACCACGAGCACCGCGGCGGTGACCCCGGTCGCGCCCGAGGGCTGGTACGTCGCAGCGATCCGGACGATGTCGAACGTCCCGGCCTGGGACCGGACGAGCACGAAGCCGACCAGCATCAGCGCGGAGCCGAGCACGGTGAACACCAGGAACCGGGTCGCGGCACGGGCCCGGCCGGGCTCGTCGTGCCGGTCGCCCCAGCCGTTGATCACGAACCACATCGGGATCAGCGCGACCTCGAAGAACACGAAGAACAGCACCAGGTCCAGGGCCAGGAAGCTGCCGAGCACGCCGGCCTCGATCAGCAGCAGCAGCGCCGCGAGGTCGCCGCGGGCCCCGCCGACGGGGTCGTGGCGGACCAGGGACACCAGGCAGAGCGCGATGACCAGGGTGCTCATCAGCACGAGCGGGCCGCTGATCCCGTCCAGGCCGAGGTGCCAGCGCACGCCGAGCCCGGCGATCCAGGGGTGGTCGACGGCGGTCCCGTCCAGGACGGCGGAGCTGTCGACGTACGCCCAGACCGACCAGGCGAAGGTCAGCACCCCGCCGAGGACCGCGACGCCGAGCGCGGCGGTCCCGCGGCGGTCGAGCAGGCGGGTCAGCACGGCGAACCCGAACGGCAGCGCGACCAGGCCGTTGAGGAGCACGGCGCTCAGGCTCATGCCAGCAACCCGGCAGCGACGGCGACCGCGGCGGCCCCGACGACGACGACCATCAGGTAGCCCTGGACGCTGCCGTTCTGGGCCCGGCGCAGCAGCCACCCGAGCCCGCGGGTGGAGGCGGCGGCCCCGTCGGCGTACGCGTCGATCACGTCGCGGTCGCCGGCCCGGGCCAGCAGGGCCCCCCGGCGCACGGGCCGGACGATCGCGACCTCCCAGAGCCGGTCGACCGGCGGGTGCGGCACGACGACCGGACGCCACATCTCGCGGCCGCGGCGCCGGTAGAGCACCAGCACGACCGCGGCCGAGGCCAGGGCGACCAGCGTCATCAGCAGCGCCGTTGACCAGTGGAAGAGCCCGTCGCCGGCGCGGTCCGGGCCGAGGACCGCCGGCACGGCGACGACCAGGCCGCCGAGCGCGGTGGGCACCGCGAGCACCAGCAGCGGCACCCGCATGGTGGCCGGCGCATCGTGCACCGAGGAGGCGTCCGGACCGGCGCCGAGGAACACCAGCAGCCAGACCCGCAGGGAGTAGGCCACGGTCAGCGCCGCGGTCACGACCATCGAGGCGAGCAGCAGCCAGGCCACCCAGGGCCACACGAGGTTGCCGTGCGCGGCCTGCTCGTAGGCGCCGTGCACGATCGCGTCCTTGGTGAAGAACCCCACCAGGGGTACGACGCCGGCCAGCGCCCCCAGCCCGAGGGTCATCGTCACGAAGGTCACCGGCAACTTGTCGCGCAGGCCGCCCATCGAGCCCATCGAGGTGGCTCCGCCGACGGCGTGCACCACGGACCCGGCGGCCAGGAACAGCAGCGCCTTGAACGCGCCGTGCGCCAGCAGGTGCAGCACCGCGGCGGACCAGGCGCCGGCGGACAGCGCGCCGAACATGTACGCGAGCTGGCTGACCGTCGACCAGGCCAGCACCCGCTTCAGGTCGTCGGCGACGCTGGCGTAGAGCGCGGCGATCAGCATCGTCACCGCGGCGACCAGCGCGAGCAGGGTCAGCGCGACCGGCGCGGACAGGAACAGCGGGTAGGCGCGGGCGACGAGGTACACCCCGGCCGCGACCATCGTGGCCGCGTGGATCAGCGCGGAGATCGGCGTCGGGCCGGGCATCGCGTCCGGCAGCCAGGTGTGGAACGGGAACTGCGCGGACTTGCCGGCCACCGCGACGACCAGCAGGACCGCCGGCAGCCACAGCTCGTCGCGGGTCAGCGCCCCGTCGGTGATCGCGGCCATCACCGTGCTGATCCGGTAGGACCCGAACCGCTCGCCGAGCACCAGGATCGCGAACAGCAGCCCCAGGTCGGCGGTCCGGGTGATCAGGAACGCCTTCACCGCCCCGGCACGCGCTTCGGCGAGCTCCCAGTGGTGCGCGATCAGGAAGTAGGAGCAGGCCCCCATCAGCTCCCACCCGACGAGCAGCACCCACAGGTCGTCGGCGGTCACGACGGTGACCATCGCGCCGGTGAACAGCGACACCAGCGCGGCGTACGACGGGTAGCGCGGGTCGTCGGCGAGGTACCCCAGGGAGTACACCTGCACCAGGAACGCGACCGTCGTGGCCAGCAGCAGCATCGCGCCGGACAGCGGGTCGACGTACGACGCGAGCTCGACCGGCGGACCCACGGTGCGGCTCGCGGCGAACACGTGCGCGAGCGGCTGGGCGTCACCGAGGTGCGCGACCGCCAGCAGCCCGGCGAGCAGCAGGCCCAGCCCCGAGCCGCCGACCGCGATCCCCTTGGTCACCCCGGCCGACCGGTGCCCGGCGACAAGGGTGAGGAGAGAGGTGAGAAAGGGAACGAGGACAACGAGGAGCAGCAAGGAGGTCACCCCCGCACCTCCGAGTTGTCAGGCGCTCGATCGGCCGGGACCGACTCAGCGCCTGACAAGTCGCCGGGGTCGCGGTCGGCGAGCTCGCGCAGGTCGTCGACGTCGATGTGCCCGTGCGTGCGGAACACCAGCAGCACGATCGCCAGGGCCAGCCCGATCTCGGCGGCCGCGATCACGATCACGAACAGCGCGAACGTCTGGCCGCCGTGCAGCACGTCGCGCAGCTGCGCGTCGAACGCCACGAAGTTGAGGTTCACCGCGTTCAGCATCAGCTCGACGCCCATCAGCACCAGCACCGCGTTGCGCCGGGCCAGCACGCCGTACACCCCGATCGCGAACAGCAGGCTGGCCACCAGCAGCGGCCACCACAGCGGCATCAGCGCCTCCCCCTCACCGGGTCGTCAGCCGGAGCCGACGTCCCCGCGAGGTCGGCGGCTGACGGGTCGGCGCGGAGCCGGGAGAGCGCGATCGCGCCGACCAGGGCGGCGAGCAGCAGCACGCTGAGCACCTCGAACGGCAGCACCCACATCGTGAACACCGTGGTGCCGGTGGTCTCGGCGGAGCCGACGACGGTGTGCGCCAGGTCCAGGCGTACGTCGCGGAAGCCGGCCACCACGGTCACCGAGAGCAGCACGCCCACGAGGCCGGCCACCACCGCCGCGGGCAGCGCCCGCCGCACCGTGAGGTCGTCGGTGCGCCCGGTCGGCGCCCGGGTCAGCATCAGCGCGAACAGCAGCAGGACGACCACGGCGCCGACGTAGATCAGCACCTGGACCCAGGCCACGAACTCCGCCGCGAGCACCAGGAAGAGCCCGGCGACCGAGCCGAGCGTGACCACCAGCCACAGCGCGGCGTGCACCAGGTGCGTGGTGGTCACGACGAGCAGCCCCGAGCCGAGCGCCACCAGGGACAGCAGCACGAAGATCGCCTGGACCCAGGTCACGGCTGCGGCCCGTCCGGTCGTGCGGCGGCCCGGTCGGCTGCCTTCTGCGCGGTCCCGATCTCTTTGGCGGGCTCGGCGTGCTCGTCGAGCGCGACCGGCGCGGGGACGGTCCACATCCACTCGCGGAGCCGGTCCTTCTCGTGCGTGAGCTCGCGGATGTCGAGCTCGGCGTACTCGAACTCGGGGCTCCAGTGCAGCGCGTCGAAGGGGCAGACCTCGATGCAGATCGAGCAGTACATGCAGATCGAGAAGTCGATGGCGAACCGGTCGAGCACGTTGCGGGTCTTGTCCTTGCCGCCCTCGGCGGTGGCCGGCACGACGTCCTTGTGGGAGTCGATGTAGATGCACCACGACGGGCACTCGCGCGCGCAGAGCATGCAGGACGTGCAGTTCTCCTCGATCAGCGCGATCACGCCGCGCGAGCGGGGCGGCAGCTCGGGCATCGCGTCGGGGTAGTGGGCGGTGACCGACCGCTGGGTCATCTGCCGGAAGGTGACCGCGAGGCCCTTCGCCAGTCCGGAACCGGGAACCTTCATGCCGTCACCACCACTCCCACCGCCGTGATCGCCAGCTGCAGCAGGGCCAGCGGCACGAGGCCCTGCCAGGCGAGTCGTTGGAGCTGGTCCTCGCGCATCCGCGGGTAGGCGACGCGCACCCAGATCACCACGAAGGCGACCGCGAACGTCTTGACCAGTGTCCAGAGGAATCCGACCGTGTCGGAGAACGGCCCGTGCCAGCCGCCGAGGAACAGCACGGTGGTCAGCGCGCTGAGCACCACGATGCCGGCGTACTCCGCGAGGATGAACAGCGCGAACCGCAGGCCGCCGTACTCCGTGTAGGGGCCGAAGACGATCTCGGCGTCGGCGACCGGCATGTCGAACGGGGGACGCTGCAGCTCGGCGAGGCCGGCGACGAAGAACACCCCGAGCGCGATGCCCTGCCACAGCAGCCACCAGGGGTGCCAGGCCGCGACGATCCCGGTGAGGGACAGCGTGCCGGCGGCCATCGCGACGGACGCGGCGGCGAGCACGAACGGCAGCTCGTAGGCCATCAGCTGGGCGGCGACCCGGATGCCGCCGAGCAGGCTGAACTTGTTGGCGCTGGACCAGCCGCCCATCAGGGTGCCGATCACCCCGACGCCCATCACCGCGAGCACGAAGAAGATCCCGACGTCGAGGTCCTGGCCGACCAGCCCCGGCCCGACCGGGATCACCAGCATCGCCACGAGGTAGGGCAGCAGCGCGACGGCCGGCGCCAGCTTGAACACCGTGCGGTCCGCCGCGGTCGGGACGACGTCCTCCTTCTGCACGAACTTCACGCCGTCGGCGACGAGCTGCGCCCAGCCGTGGAACCCGCCGGCGTACATCGGCCCGACCCGGCTCTGCATGTGCGCCATCGTCTTGTGCTCGACCTGGCCGACGAGCAGCGGGACCACGAGGAACGCCACCAGCACGACGACCACGCGCAGCAGCACCTCAAGCATCACGAGGACCCCACTCCTCGGCGGTGGGGACGCCCGGCGGCCTGGCCCGGCGGCGCGAGCTGGTGCCGCCGTGCTCGCTCTCGCCCGGCTCCTTGGCCCCCGGCCAGGGCTTCGCGACACGGGAGGCGAGGACGAACTCCTTGCGCAGCGGGTGCCCCTCGAACTCGTCGGGCAGCAGCAGCGTCTCGAGCTGGAGCACGGTTCCGCCGGCGGTGAAGTCGATGCCGAACATCTCGTGGGTCTCGCGCTCGTGCCAGCGGGCCCCGGCGAAGACGCCGCCGAGGGACTCGACGGCGGCGTCCGGCCTCCCGACCAGGGTGCGTACGACGGCGTGCTCGACGCCCCCGGGGCGGTGGGCGGCGACGTGGCAGACGATCCGGAAGCCGTCCTCGAGCTCGTCGACGGCGGAGAGCCAGTCGAAGAAGGTGCAGCCCAGCCCGTCCCGGGCCAGCGAGACCGCCTCGACCCAGCGGTCCGCCGGCACGTCGACCGTGACCGGCCCGTAGCCGTCGTCGACGGTGGCGGCGTCGCCGAACGCCTCCGCGTAGGTCGTGCGGAGCCGGTCGGCGAAGGGCGCGGCGGGACCGGTCATCGGCGCGGGTCACCGGGCAGGGCCGGGGCACCCGGCGGCGGCAGCACGAGCCCCCGCTGCACCGACGCGGCGTCGGTCGCCCGGTAGCGCTCGCCGAGGTTCTCCCCGTCGATCTTCTCCTGCAGCTTGAGGATGCCCTGGAGCAGCGCCTCGGGCCGCGGCGGGCAGCCGGGGACGTAGACGTCGACCGGGATGATCTGGTCGACGCCCTTGGTCACGCAGTAGGAGTCCCAGTAGGGGCCCCCCGAGTTCGAGCAGGAGCCGAAGGAGATGACGTACTTCGGCTCGGGCATCTGCTCGTAGAGCCGCCGGATCGCCGGCGCCATCTTGTCGGTGACCGTGCCGGAGACCACCATCAGGTCGGCCTGCCGCGGGCCGGGGGGCGAACGGGATCACGCCGAGCCGGATGAAGTCGTGGCGGGCCATCGAGGTGGCGATGAACTCGATCGCGCAGCACGCGAGGCCGAAGTTGAACACCCACAGGGAGTACTTCCGGCCCCAGTTGAGGAGGTACCGCGCCGGTTTGGGCGCGACCTTCTGCAGGCCGCCGATGCTCGGCATCCCCAGGTCCGTCGTACCGGGCTCGCGGCCGGTCGAGCCTGTCGAGACCACTCCGTCTAGGTCCACACCAGCACCCCCTTGCGCCAGGCGTAGACCAGGCCCACCGCGAGGAACCCGATGAACACCGCCATCTCCCCCACGCTGACCCAGCCGAGCCCGGCGAACACCGTCGCCCACGGGAAGAGGAACACCGCGTCGACCGCGAAGATCACGTAGAGGTAGGCGTAGACGTAGTAGCGGATGTGGCTCTGCGCCCAGCCCTCGCCGACCGGGTCGACGCCGCACTCGTAGGTCAGCAGCTTCTCGGGGGTGTGGTGCGTGGGCCGCAGCAGCCGGTTGCCGGAGAACATCGCGACGACCAGCAGCACGCCGATGGCGATGATCGCCACCAACGGGAGGTACGTCGCGTAGTAACCGTGAGCGCCGGGCACGGGCTCACTCTAGGGGTTCAGCCGACGAGCTCGACCGGCTGCGGGGCCGAGGTGCCGAGGTGCCGGGCGAGACGGACGGCCTGGCGGCGGATGTCCGGCACCGCCGCGACCTCCCAGTCGACGCCGCGACGGGCGGCGCCCACGGCGTACATCCCGCGCGCGGCGATCCCGTCGGCGTCCAGCAGCGCCCCGTCGCCGTCGACGTCCACGCCGAGGCCGAACGGCCCGGGCCAGAGCATCCCGTTCACCGCGAGGTGGTCCACCAGCGGGTTCCAGCCGGGCGTGCTGACCGGTGCGGGCCCGGTGCAGTTCACGACCAGGTCGTAGGACGCGACGTCGACCTGCGAGGTCGGCAGCACCGTCAGCCTGCCGGTGGCGAGCAGGTCGTCTATGACCGCGGCCATCGGCGGGGCCATCCGGTGCCGGGCGATCTCCCAGTGCCGTCCGACGTGCCGGGTGAACTGCTCCTTGTCCTCGAAGGACAGCGAGTGCCACACGTCGTTGGCGATCGCCTTGAGCGACTCGACCAGGCAGCGCCAGTCGGCGCCGTCGGCGGTGCACCGCCGGATCTCGCGGAGCACGGCCCGCAGGGACCGGACGTCGCCGTCGAAGGCGGGCGCCTCCTCGGGCATCTGGGGCAGGTGGTGCAGCGGCAGCAGCCCGTGCCGCGACGTGGCGGTGAGCCGGACGCCCGGGCGGGCCGCGGCGATCTGGGCGGCGACGTCGACGGTGGTCAGGCCGGTGCCGACGAGCAGCACCCGGTCCTCGGGGCCGACCCGGTCCAGCAGGTCGGGGTCCCAGGGGTCGGCCACGAAGCGCGAGTCGGCCACCGCGAGGCCGCGCGGCCGGCGCGGCGGCGGGTTGCCCAGCGCCAGCACCACGACGTCGGCGGTCAGCACCGCGCCGGAGGCCAGCGTGGCGAGGTAGCCGCTGCCGGCGTCGGCCAGGTCGAGGACCTCGTCCCGGACCCGCTCGAGGGTGCAGCCGACCGTGACCGGCTCGGTGTCGAGCAGGTCGGCGAGGTAGCGGCCGTAGGTCTCCCGGGACACGAACGTGTCCGGGCCGACGGCCATCCCCCGGGCGCGGCACCAGCGCACCAGGTGCTGCGGGTCTGCATCGACCGCGCTCATCCGGCCCGCGTAGTTGTTCAGCAGGTGCTGCGGGTCGCGGGTGCCGTAGGCCAGGCCGGGGCCGACGACCGCTGCCCGCTCCACGACGGTGACCGCCAGGGGGGCGTCACCGGCCTCGCGGAGCAGGGCCGCGGCGGTGATCACACCGGCTGCGCCACCGCCGACGACGAGCACGCGTCTGGGCACGCTGTCCATGGGCACCTCCGGAGATATAAGACTATCGACTTTCTAGACTAAGGAGGGTTCGGAGCGCGGTCAAAACGGCTCGCCGGGCGGCGTACGTCCCGTTCCGGCGGTGCCGCAGCCGATAGCGTCCTGGCGGGCGCGGGCAACCTTTCCGGCTCGTCCGGCGTCTACCTGGCGAGGGCGCATCGGGCGTCCCACACCACGGGGAGCGGACGGTCATGGGCGCAGCGCGCAGGTTCACGGTGGCGGCGGCGGGCGCGGTCGCGCTTGCGACGGCGGTCGGGTCGACGTACGCCGTCTTCGCCCTCAGCACCTCGACCGAGACCGCGCTCCGCGAGCGGAGCACTCCGGTCGCCGCCCGGCCGACCGGTACGCCGAGCCCGACCGTGCTGGGCACCCAGGCCTCCCGCCCCGGCAGCGCACCGAGCAGCGCCCCGAGCAGCGCACCGAGCGCCACCGTCACCGCGCGGCCCGAGCCGGAGCCGGTGCTCGAGCCGGGCGACCGTGGCGTCCGGGTGCGCGAGCTGCAGGGCCGGCTCTCCCAGCTCGCCTGGTTCACCCCGCCGATGACCGGGAGGTACGACCGGGTGACCCGGGTGGGCGTGCGCGGGTTCCAGGCCAAGCGGGGCTTCGCGGCCACCGGCACCGTCGACCCGCGGACCTGGCGCCGGCTGGTGCGGATGACCCGGACCCCCTCGCAGGACGAGCTGTTCAACCGGGCCGGGCCCGCGCTGTTCGAGAAGGGCGACCAGGGGCGGGCCGTGCGGGTGGTCCAGGCGCGGCTGCGCCAGCTCGCCTGGTTCTTCGGCGACGTGTCCGACCGGTACGGCGACCGGACCGTCGCGGCCGTCCGCGGCTTCCAGGCCAAGCGGCACGTCCCGGTCACCGGCAAGGTCGACCGGCGCACCCTCGACCTGCTCGTGCAGATGACCAGCACCCCGACCGCCGACCAGCTGGCGAACCGCAAGCCCGACCCGGCCGACGGGGCCCGCCTCGACGCGCGCTGCCGCAGCGGGCGGGCGCTGTGCATCGACAAGACCAGCGACAGCCTGCGCTGGGTCGTCGACGGACGGGTGCGCACCAGCCTCGACGTCCGGTTCGGCGCGGAGTACACGCCGACCCGCGAGGGCCTGTTCAGCGTGTACTGGAAGGACCGCGACCACGTCTCGGACCTCTACGGGTCCGCGATGCCGTTCTCGATGTTCTTCAGCCGCGGCCAGGCCGTGCACTACTCCAGCGACTTCGCCGCCCGCGGGTACGCCGGCGCCTCCCACGGCTGCGTCAACGTCCGCGACTACTCCGCCCTCGCGTCCCTGTTCGACCAGGTCCGCACCGGCGACAAGGTAGTCGTCTACCGCTCCTGAAGAGGGGACCCGGGCCCCGGTCCACGCCGACCCGGGCCTAGGTCCACACCGACCCGGGCCCCCGTCCACGCCGACCCGGGCCAAGGTCCACGCCGACCCGGGCCTCGGTCCACGCCGACCCGGGCCATTGTCCCTGTCGACCCATGGCCCGGCTCGACCTTCACTCCGGCCCGGCTCGACCTTCACTCCGGCCCGGCTCGACCTTCACTCCGGCCCGGCTCGACCTTCACCCCGGCCCGGCTCGACCTCCACTCCGGCCCGGCTCGACCTTCACCCCGGCCCGGCTCGACCTTCACCCTGGCCCGGCTCGACCTGCACTCCGGCCCGGGTCGACCGTGCCGTCAGAGGGCGGGGGCGGGCTGGGGGGTCCGGGGCGCGGCGGAGGGCATGGTGGTGGCCCCCCGGTTCGGGGACAGCCAGACCCGGCTGCCGGGCTCCAGGTCGAGCTCGCGGGCGTGCGACCGGGTGAGCACGACGGTCACGTCGCCCTCCTCGCCCGGCGCGGCGACCTCGCCGTCGTGCGCGCCGCCGACCGTCGCGACCGGCCGCACGGTGAGCCGGGTCTCGAACCCGACCCGCAGGGTCCGCACCACCTCGCCGGCCACCGTGCGGGCGTCCCCCGGCTCCGCGGTGAGCACGTCGATGTCGTGCGGCCGGATCAGGGTGTCCTCGAGCCGGGTGACCGGGCCGAGGAAGCTCATCACGAAGTCGTTGGCCGGCTCGTCGTACAGCTCGTCGGGCGACCCGATCTGCTCGATCCGGCCCTCGTTGATCACCACGATCTCGTCGGCGACCTCGAGGGCCTCCTCCTGGTCGTGGGTCACGAACACCGTGGTCACGTGCACCTCGTCGTGCAGCCGGCGCAGCCAGTCCCGCAGCTCCTTGCGGACCTTGGCGTCGAGCGCGCCGAACGGCTCGTCGAGCAGCAGCACGGTCGGCTCCACGGCCAGCGCCCGCGCCAGCGCCATCCGCTGGCGCTGGCCGCCGGAGAGCTGGGAGGGCAGCCGGTGCGAGAACTGCGAGAGGTGCACGAGCTCGAGCAGCTCCGCGACCCGCTTGGCGGTCTCCGCCTTGGACCGCTTGCGGATCTCCAGCCCGTAGGCGACGTTCTTCGCCACGGTCATGTGCTTGAAGGCGGCGTAGTGCTGGAACACGAAGCCGACGTTGCGCTTCTGCGGCGGCAGGTGGGTCGCCTCGACCCCCTCGATGCTCACCGTGCCGGAGTCCGCGGACTCGAGGCCGGCGATGATCCGCAGCAGCGTGGACTTCCCGCCGCCGGACGGCCCGAGCAGCGCGGTGAGCTGTCCGGTGGGGATGTCCAGCGACACGTTCTCGAGGGCCACGAAGTCCCCGAAGTTCTTGTTGACGTCCTTGATCTGGATGCTCATGACTGGTCCTTCGGGCGCAGGAAGCTGACGACGACGATACAGATCACGGACGCGCCGGCGAGGAGGAAAGCGGTCGCGTAGCCGGTGGCCTGGTCGAAGCCCTGGTACTTCGACTCCACCACCAGCGTCGCGGTCTGGGTCTGCTGGACGATGTTGCCCGACACGATCTTGACCGCGCCGAACTCGCCGAGCGAGCGCGCGAGGGTCAGCACGACGCCGTACACCACCGCCCACTTGATGCTCGGCAGGGTGATCCGCCGGAACGTCTGTACGGCGTTCGCGCCGAGGCTGCGGGACGCCTGCTCCTGCTCGTCACCGATCTCGGCGAGCACCGGGACGACCTCGCGGATCACCAGCGGCAGCGCGACGAACGCGGTGGCCATGATCATACCGGGGGTGGCGAAGATGACCTGGATCCCGGCGGAGTCGAGGCTCTGCCCGAACAATCCGGTGCGCGGGTTGTAGGCCAGCACCAGGGCGAGGCCCACGACGACCGGCGACACCGACAGCGGCAGGTCGATCAGCGCCGACAGCGCGCGCTTGCCGCGGAAGTCGAAGCGCACCAGCAGGATCGACATCCACACGCCGAACACCAGGTTGATCGCCACCGCCGACAGCGCCACCACGGCGGTGAGCTGCAGGGCGTGCAGAACGTCGGGGTCGTTCAGCGCGGTGGTCAGCGCGGTCAGGCCGTCGGCGAAGGTGTACTTCACCACCAGCGAGACCGGCCAGAGCACCAGGAAGAACACGTAGACGATCGCGAGCAGCCGCAGCCCCCAGCGCACGGGGGTGGGCTCACGCAGACGGGCGCTAGCCACGGCGGGCCACCCTTCTCTGGATCACGTCGAGGGCGACGATCACCGCGAGCGCCACGACCAGCATCAGCGTGGCCGCGGCGGCCGCGGCGGCCTGGTCGCCGTTCTCGATGTAGGTCAGCACCCGGACCGAGACGACCTCGGTGCGGTTGGGCAGGTTGCCCGACAGCAGCACCAGCGAGCCGTACTCGCTGATCCCGCGGGCGAAGGACAGCGCCGCGCCGGCCATGATCGCCGGGACCAGGCTCGGCAGGATGATCCGCCGGAAGGTGGTCAGCCGCGAGGCGCCGAGCGAGGCGGACGCCTCCTCGACGTCGGCCTCGAGCTCCTCGAGGACCGGCTGCACCGTGCGGACGATGAACGGCAGGGTGACGAACGCGAGCGCCAGGAAGACCGACGCCCGGGTGTTCGCGACGTTCACGCCGATCGGGCTGCGCGGCCCGTAGAGGGACAGCAGCACCAGGCCGGCGACGATCGTGGGCAGCGCGAACGGGATGTCGATGACGACGTCGAGCAGGCGCTTGCCGAAGAACCGGTCGCGGACCAGCACCCAGGCGATCACCGTGCCCATCACCACGTTGACCAGGGTGACCAGGGCGGCCTGCGCGACCGTCAGCTTGACCGCCGACAGGGTCTGCGGGCTGGTGATCGTGTCGAAGAAACCGGCCAGACCGCCGGAGAGGGCGGTCGTGACGACGAGTGCGAGCGGGATCAGCACCAGCAGGCTCAGCCACAGGACTGCCACGCCGAGGCCGAGGCTGCTCGGACCGGACAGCGACCCGGACCGGCCGGCCCGGCGCTTGCGCGCCGAGCCGAGCCGGACCACGGACGTGCTCATGAGCCGTCCCCCCGCACCGGGGAACGGCCGGTCATGACTCCTTGCCCGTTTCCTTCTGGATCTTCGTGACGATGCCGTCGTTCTCGTCGAAGAACTTGGTGTTCGCCTCCGACCAGCCGCCGAAGTCGTCGTCGATCGTCAGCAGCTTCTTGCTCGGCGCCGGGAACGGGTCGCTCGGGTCGTTCGCGCCCTTGACCTCGACCTTGATGCTGTCGTCGAGGGGCCGGAAGCCCTCCTCGGCGTAGTCGGTCTGCGCCTCGGTGCCGGTGAGGTACTCCAGGAACTTCTCCGCCTTCGGCGTCGCGTCGGTGGTGACCGCGCCCGGGTTCTGGATCAGCAGGGTCTCCGGCGGCACGACGTAGTCGAAGTCCGCACCGCTCTGCCGCGCGAGGATCGCCTCGTTCTCGTAGGAGAGCAGCACGTCGCCGTTGCCGCCCTGGAAGGCGGTGGTGGCGTCGCGGCCGCTGCCCGGGAGGGCGGCGACGTTGCCGAAGAACTTCGTGAGGTACGCCGCGGCGTCGGCCTCGGAGCCGCCGTCGGCCAGCACGTGACCGTAGGCCGCGAGGATGTTCCACTTCGCCGAGCCGGACGAGGCCGGGTTCGGGGTGATGATCTTGACGCCCGGCTTGGTCAGGTCGTCCCAGGTCTCGATGTTCTTGGGGTTGCCCGTGCGGACCACCATCACCACGACGGACTGCGTGAGGATGCCCTTGGTCGGGGTCGACTTCCAGTCGTCCGCGACCAGCTTGGCGTCGACGAGCTTCTGCACGTCGGGCTCCAGGGACAGGTGGACGACGTCCGCCTTCTGGCCACCGATGACGCCGCGGGCCTGGTCACCGGACGCGCCGTAGGACTGCTTGAAGGCGACGTCCTTGCCGTCTGCGGTCTTGTTCCAGTCGGCGATGACCTGCTTGTTGGCCTGCTCGAGGATCGAGAAGCCGACCAGGTTGATCTCGTCGGAGCCGGCGGACGAGGATCCGCTCGAGCTGCCTCCGCACGCCGAGAGCGCCAGGGCGCCGACCACGGCGCCGGCGATCGCGGCCTTCCACTTGATGCTCATGATGTGCTCGTCTCTGTTCGCGAGCCGCTCTCTCGGGGTAAGCGGCGTACTAAGTCTCCTAGACTAGTCGCCTTTACTCACTTACTCGCTCTATCTCGCCCTGTGAACGCCCCGGCGTGTCCCGTCTCACACGGCCCGGCCGCCGGACGAGCGCTCTGCAGGGCCCGGTCAGCCGGACCGGGCCCTGCTCCGTGGTCCGGTACATGGTCCGGGCGGAGGCGGGCACCGTCTCAGTCATCCGGTCGCGGCACGGCAGGGGCTTGTCCCGGTCGTAGCATGGCCAGGAGGTAAGGGCACCCTGAACTACGAGGGGGCGCCAGGGGGGCGTTCCCGGCGGAAAGAAGGCGACACAGCGTGACCAAGCAGGTCAAGCAGCTCGACCGTGTGATCATCCGTTTCGCCGGCGACTCGGGCGACGGCATGCAGCTGACGGGCGACCGCTTCACCCAGGAGACCGCGAGCTTCGGCAACGACCTGTCGACGCTCCCGAACTTCCCGGCGGAGATCCGCGCACCCCAGGGCACGCTCCCCGGGGTCTCGTCGTTCCAGGTGCACTTCGCCGACCACGACATCCTCACGCCGGGCGACTCCCCGGACGTGCTCGTCGCGATGAACCCGGCGGCGCTCAAGGCGAACCTCGCGGACATCAAGAAGGGCGCGACGATCATCGTCGACTCCCATGACTTCACCACCCGCAACCTGAACAAGGCGGCGTACGCCGAGAACCCGCTCGAGAACGACTCGCTCGCGGAGTACGACGTGCACGCCTTCGAGCTCACGGACATGACGGTCGAGGCGGTCAAGGAGTTCGGGCTGTCCCGCAAGGACGCCAGCCGGGCGAAGAACATGTTCGCGCTGGGGCTGCTGTCGTGGATGTACGGCCGCCCGACCGAGTCGACGATCTCGTTCCTGGAGCGCCGCTTCGCCAAGGCCCCGGACATCCGGGACGCGAACATCACCGCGTTCAACGCGGGCTGGTACTTCGGGGAGACCACCGAGGCGTTCGTCGTGCAGTACGAGATCAAGCCGGCCCCGATGCGCGCCGGCACCTACCGCAACATCACGGGCAACCTGGCGCTGGCGTACGGCCTGATCGCGGGCTCCACCCAGTCCGGGCTGCCGCTGTTCCTCGGGTCCTACCCGATCACGCCGGCCTCCGACATCCTGCACGAGCTCAGCAAGCACAAGCGGTTCGGCGTCACGACGTTCCAGGCCGAGGACGAGATCGCCGGCATCGGCGCAGCCCTGGGCGCGGCGTTCGGCGGGTCGCTGGGCGTGACGACCACGTCCGGCCCCGGCATCGCGCTGAAGTCCGAGACGATCGGCCTCGGCGTGATGATGGAGCTGCCGCTCCTCGTGGTCGACGTGCAGCGGGGTGGGCCGTCGACCGGCCTGCCCACCAAGACCGAGCAGGCCGACCTCCTGCAGGCGATGTTCGGCCGCAACGGCGAGTCGCCGGTGCCGATCATCGCGCCGCAGTCCCCGGGCGACTGCTTCGACGCCGCCCTGGAGGCGACCCGGATCGCGGTCACCTACCGCACCCCGGTGATGCTGCTCTCCGACGGCTACCTCGCCAACGGCTCCGAGCCGTGGCAGATCCCCGAGGTCGCGGACCTGCCGCGGATCGACCCGGCCTTCGCGACGGAGACCAACCACGAGGACGCGAAGGGCAAGGCTGAGTTCTGGCCCTACCTGCGCGACGAGGAGACCCTGGCCCGGCCCTGGGCGGTGCCCGGCACCGCGGGCCTCGAGCACCGGATCGGCGGCCTGGAGAAGGGCGAGGGTCACGGGAACATCTCCTACGACCCGGCCAACCACGACTTCATGGTCCGCACCCGAGCGGCCAAGGTGGAGCGGATCGCGGACAGCATCCCGCCGATGGAGGTCGACGACCCGTCCGGCCGGGCCCGGGTGCTGGTCCTCGGCTGGGGGTCGACGTACGGCCCGATCGGCGCCGCGGTCCGCGCCGTCCGCGTCGCCGGGCAGGAGGTCGCCCAGGCACACCTGCGGCACCTCAACCCGTTCCCCAAGGACCTCGGCGAGATCCTCAAGCGCTACGACGCGGTGATGGTGCCCGAGATGAACCTCGGGCAGCTGAGCATGCTGCTGCGCGCGAAGTACCTCGTCGACGTCGTCGGCTACAACCACGTGCGCGGCCTGCCGCTGCGCGCGGCCGAGCTCGCCGACGCCATCACCGACCTGATCACCTCGACCGACGACCTGGTCGAGCCCGTCGAGACCTCCGAGGAGGCACTGCGATGACGCAGACCGAGCTGCCCGTCCCGACGCTGCGCGGCACCGAGGGCGTGCCCGCTGCGGACGGCCCGCAGAACCGCAAGGAGTTCACCTCCGACCAGGAGGTCCGCTGGTGCCCCGGCTGCGGCGACTACGCAGTGCTGGCCGCCGTCCAGGGCTTCCTGCCCGACCTCGGGCTCAAGCGCGAGAACATCGTGTTCGTCTCCGGCATCGGCTGCTCGTCGCGGTTCCCCTACTACCTCGACACCTACGGCATGCACTCGATCCACGGCCGGGCGCCGGCCATCGCGACGGGTCTCGCGACCAGCCGCGCGGACCTCTCGGTCTGGGTCGTGACCGGCGACGGCGACGCGCTGTCGATCGGCGGCAACCACCTGATCCACGCGCTGCGCCGCAACGTGAACATGACGATCCTGCTGTTCAACAACCGGATCTACGGCCTCACCAAGGGGCAGTACTCCCCCACCTCGGAGCCGGGCAAGGTCACCAAGTCCACGCCGATGGGCTCGGTCGACAACCCGTTCAACCCGGTGTCGCTGGCGCTCGGCGCCGAGGCCACCTTCGTGGCCCGCACCGTCGACTCCGACCGCAAGCACCTGACCGAGGTGCTGTCCGCCGCCGCCGCGCACCGGGGTACGTCGCTGGTGGAGATCTACCAGAACTGCCCGATCTTCAACGACGACGCGTTCGACGCGATCAAGGACAACGACACCAAGGCCGACGCGATCATCCCGCTCCGGCACGGCGAGCCGATCCGGTTCGGCAGCCGCGGCCAGCTCGGGGTCGTCCGCGACCCGGCCACCGGCGGGGTGCAGGTGGTCGAGGACCCCGACGACGCCGACGTGCTCGTGCACGACGCGCACGCCGAGGACCCGACCACGGCGTTCGCGATCTCGCGGCTCACCGACGCCGGCGTCCTCAAGCACGCGCCGGTCGGCATCTTCCGCCAGGTCGAGGCGGCGACGTACGACGACCAGGCGCGCGACCAGATCACCACCGCCAGCGCCGGCACCGGCGACCCGTCGGCGGCGCTCGCCGGCCTGCTCGCCAGCGGCGACACCTGGACCGTGGTCTGACCGACCCCGCCCCGGGGCCGCCCCGGGGCCGCCGCGGACCGGCGGCGCCCGGGTGACCGGAGGGCGCAAACGATTGTGCTCCGGGCGTCCCGCCTGGCCGGTCGTGCCAATCCGTTGACGCTCGTGACGGCGTCGGGTACGTTGACGCGAACGATTGCAGTGTGAGTGCTGTCACACCGCATCGGCCGGACACCCTCGGGGGGTCGGGGTGGTGGAGGGATGGCGCCTGGCGTCCCCGAAGCCCCACCGGGTCGTCCCTTGACGCGGGGAACTCTCCCGTGCCAAGACTGCTCTGCACCACAAACGATTGCGGTCACCTGGAGGAAAGTGATGAACCTGTCCGGCGCTCACCCCCGCACCATCCGACGACTGGTGGCGGCGGTCTCGGTCACCGCGCTCGCCGCCAGCCTGGCGGCGTGCGGCACCCCCAACTCCGAGAAGCAGGCCTCCTCGGACGGCCCGATCACCATCGGCATCTCGCTGCCGCTGACCGGCGACTTCTCCCAGCCCGGCACCCAGGCCCGCCGCGGCTACGAGGTCTGGCAGGAGATGGTCAACAAGGACGGCGGCATCCTCGGCCGGCAGGTGAAGCTCAAGATCACCGACGACGCCAGCAACCAGGACACCGTGGTCTCCGACTACACGCGCCTGATCACCCAGGACAAGGTCGACCTGCTGCTCGGCACCTTCTCCTCGCTGCTGAACTTCCCGGCCTCCGCGGTGGCCGAGAAGAACCGGATGGTCTTCGTGGAGCCCGCCGGCGGCGCGCCGGACATGTTCAGCCGGGGCTTCAAGTACCTCTTCTTCGCCCAGCCCGCCACCGCCCCCCCACCAGGCCGACGTCTTCGTCGACTACGTGAAGTCGCTCCCGGCGGCCGAGCGGCCCAAGACCGCGGCGTACCCGACCCAGGACGACCCGTTCGCCCGTCCGGTCGTCGAGAGCATGCAGAAGCAGCTCGAGGCGCTCGGCGTGAAGACGGTGTTCTCCAAGGTCTACCCGCCCGACACCTCCAACTTCCAGACGACCGCCTCCGCGATCGCGGCCAAGAAGCCCGACCTGATCGCCCAGGGTGCCGTCTTCGAGGACGGCGTCGGCCTGGTCCGGTCGCTCAAGCAGGTCGGCTACTCGCCGAAGCTGCTGTTCCAGACCTCGGCGCCCAGCAACGCCGGGCAGTACAGCGACGGCATCGGCGCCGGGAACACCGAGGGCGTCTTCTACACCGTGAGCTGGAACGAGAAGGCCCAGACCCCGAAGAACGACGAGTTCGTGAAGGCCTACGCCGCCAAGTTCGACAACGAGACCCCGGCCGAGGACGCCGCGGACGCGTTCGCCGCGGCCGAGGTCCTGCAGCAGGCGGTGGAGAAGGTCGGCAGCCTCGACCAGACCAAGATCGCCGACTGGCTGCACGGCAACGAGACCTCCACCATCCTGGGACCGCTGAGCTGGGACGAGACGGGCGCTCCGCAGAACAACTTCCTGCTGGCGCAGTGGCAGAACGGCGAGGTCCAGATCGTCGGGCCGACCGAGGCTGCGACCACGCAGGAGGTGGTCAACCCCAAGCCCGCCTGGAACTGACCCGGACGACGGACGACACGACAGGATTCGGTGGACCATGGACCAGCTACTGCAGGCGATCGTCCTCGGGCTGCTCATCGGCGGGGTGTACGCGCTGATGGCGTCGGGCCTGACGCTCGTGTTCGGCGTGATGCACATCGTCAACGTCGCCCACGGCGCCACGCTGATCGCGGTGGCCATGGTCACCTGGTGGGTCTGGAGCACCACCGGCATCGACCCGCTGCTCATCGGGGTCGCCCTGGTGCCGGTGATGTTCGGGGTCGGCTGGCTGCTCTACAAGGGCGTGGTCTCCCGGATCAGCACCGAGTCCGTGTCGATGTCGGTCCTGCTCACCTTCGGGATCGCGCTGACCATCGAGGGACTGCTCAACGTGTTCGCGGGCAACAAGTTCCGGTCCGCGACCCCGTCGTACTTCGAGGAGTCCTTCCACGTCGCCGGCCTGGTGTTCCCCAAGGCCCAGGTGTACGGCGCGACGCTGGCCCTGGTCACCCTGACGGTGCTGTACCTGGTGCTCACCCGCACCTGGACCGGCAGGGCGATCAGGGCCACCTCGCAGAACGCCTCGGGGGCGGCGCTGGTGGGGATCAGCGCCGCGGCCACCTCGGCCCTGACGTTCGCGATCGGGACGGCGACCACCGGCGTCGGCGGCTCGATCCTCTCCGTGCTCTACCCGTTCTTCCCGGCCTCGCACTACGACTGGATCTCCCGGCTGCTGGGCATCATCGTGCTCGGCGGCATGGGCAGCCTTCCCGGTGCGTTCACCGGCGCCCTGCTGCTCGGGCTCGCGGAGACGCTGACCGCGACGTACGGGTCGCTGCAGTGGGCCACCGTCATCTTCTACGTCGCGATCCTGGTCGTGCTGCTGGTCAAGCCGCAGGGACTGTTCGGCGCCAAGCTCCGAGAGGACGTCGCAGCATGAAGGGCCTCCTGACCCGCCAGCGGGGAGCGGTCGCGCTGGTCGCGCTGGCGCTGCTGCTCTACCCGGTGGTGCGTCCCTACGACGTCTACCCGCAGACCGTGATGCTGCTCGCGTTCCTGCTGGCCATCCAGTCTGTCAGCTGGAACATCATCTCCGGCTACGCCGGCTACATCTCGCTGGGCCACAGCGTCTTCCTCGGCCTCGGGGGGTACGCCGCGGCGATCGTGGCCACCCGCACCGGCCTCAACCCGCTGGTGCTCGCGCCGCTCGGCGCCGTCGTCGTCACCGTGATCGCGGTGCTCGTCGGGGCCGTCGTGCTGCGGAGGCGCAGCCACGCGTTCGTGATCATCACCATCGCGCTGCTGCTCTCGACCCAGGCCGTGTTCACCAACTGGAAGAGCCTGACCGGCGGCTCCGACGGGCTCACCCTCTCGCTGCCGACCTGGTCCAACGACATCCAGGCACTGCCGTTCTACTACATGTTCCTGGTCGTGCTGGGCCTGACCGTGGCCTTCTCCGCGCAGATCCGGCGGCGCAAGTTCGGCACCGGGCTGATCGCGATCCGCGAGGACGAGGGCAAGGCCGCGGCCATCGGCGTGAACGCCGCCCGCTACAAGATCATCGCGTTCGGGTGCAGCGCCTTCTTCGTCGGCCTGGCCGGTGGCGTCTACGCCTACTACCAGAGCTTCTTGAACCCGCCCGGCATGTTCAGCATCCTCAGCAGCGTGATGATCGTGCTCGCCGCGCTCGTGGGCGGACGGGGCACCCTGTTCGGCCCCGTCATCGGCGCCTTCATCCTGCAGTTCGCCAGCGAGGCCGCCACCGTCTACGGCGGCGGGAGCGAGACCCGGGTGCTGCTCTTCGGCATCGTGCTGGTCCTCGTCGTGCTGTTCATGCCGGCCGGCCTGCTGCCCACCGTCCAGCGGCTGTGGGACCGCAGGCACACCGGCGAGACCGAGTACACCAACCAGATCGGCGCCCTCGGCCACGGCCGCCTGGAGTTCCGCACCCGCGAGCCGCGCGAGCTCGACCCGGACACGGAGCCACCCGTGCTCCTCGACGTGCGCGGCGTCTCCAAGGCCTTCGGCGGCATCCAGGCCGTCGACCACGCCGACCTGCAGGTGCGCGAGGGCTCGATCACCGCGCTCATCGGGCCCAACGGCTCCGGCAAGACCACGCTGTTCAACCTGGTCACCGGGGTGATGAAGGCGGACGCCGGCGAGATCTGGTTCGACGGCAGGCGCATCGACTCGCTGGCGGCGCACTCCCGCGGGCACCTCGGGCTGGCGCGGACCTTCCAGGTCACCCGGCTCTTCGACTCCATGACCGTGCTGGAGAACGTCGTCGCCCCCCGTGCCGGACACCCGGCTCAGGACGATGCTCGCCGGCGCCGTCAGCGGCCAGGAGGCCGAGCGGGCCCGGCACCTCCTGGACTACGTCGGCCTCGGCTCGTTCGCCCAGCAGCAGGCCGGCGCGCTGTCCTACGGCCAGAAGAAGCTCGTCGAGCTCGCCCAGGTGCTGATGATGGAGCCGCGGCTGATCCTGCTCGACGAGCCCGCCGGCGGCATCAACCCCAGCCTGGTCGAGCGGCTCTCGGGCATGATCCGCGACCTGAACGAGCAGGGCGTCTCCTTCCTGGTCGTCGAGCACAACATCCCGATGGTGCTCGACCTCTGCGACCCGGTCTACGTCTTCGCCCGGGGCACGTCGATCAGCCAGGGCTCGCCGGACGTCGTCCGCAACGACCCGGCGGTGCTCGACGCCTACCTCGGCGACGAGTGGAAGTCCGAGCCCGTCGCCTCTGCCATCTCGACCGCTGCCGCTCCCGGAGGTGCACCGTGCTGAGGATGACGAACATCTGGGCGGGGTACGGCGGCAGCCACGTGCTGCAGGGCGTCGACCTGCACTGCGCACCGGGCACGATCACCTGCATCGTCGGGCCGAACGGCGCCGGCAAGTCGACCGTGCTCCGGGTGGTCAGCGGCCTGCTGTCCCCGAGCGAGGGGTCGGTCGACCTCGACGGCACCCCGATCGCCGGACGCGCGCCGGACGCGATCCTGCGTGCGGGCGTCGCGCAGGTGCCGCAGTCGCACGCGCTGTTCCCGCAGATGACCGTGCGCGAGAACGTCATGCTCGGCGGCTACACGATCCGCCGCGACAAGGACCTGCTCCAGCAGCGCTTCCGCGAGGTCAGCGAGCTGGTGCCGATCGTGGCCGACCGCGCCGAGCAGCACGCCGGCAACCTGTCCGGCGGCCAGCGGCGGATGGTGGAGATCGCCCGCTGCCTGATGCTCGACCCCACCCTGCTGCTGCTCGACGAGCCGTCCCTGGGGCTGGACCCCAAGGCGGTCGGGTCGGTGATCGCGCTCGTCCAGGACCTCAACGCCGGCGGCAAGACCATCCTGCTGGTCGAGCAGAACGTCCGGATGGGGCTGCAGATGGCCACCCACGGCGTCGTGATGGAAGGCGGCCGGGTCCGGCTGACCGGCACCGCCGACGAGGTCCGCACCAACCCCGAGATCGCCACGCTGTTCCTCGGCGGCCACGTCGCCACCGACGAACCGCGCTCCGGCCAGCCCGCCTGACCCGACCCGAGGAGGACACATGCCTGACGCCGAGGTGGAGGCCGCGCTGGCCCACTGGGCCCCGAGGTTCATCCAGAACGGGGTCGACTACAACGACTTCGTGCGCACCGTGCAGCGGATCGACACCTGGGACCAGTGGCTCCCCGAGTGGAGCCGGACCGCCGACGAGCAGGCCGAGCTGGCCGCCGAGTCCGACGCCACGGGGCACCGCGACACCGCCGGCCACGCCTGGCGCCGCGCCGCGACCGACCGGCACTTCGGCAAGTTCGTCTGGATGGTCGACCTGGACCTGGCCGCCGAGGCGGGCCGGCGCTCGGTCGAGGAGATGCGGGCCGCACACACCCGTCTCGACCCGACCGCCGAGCGCCTGGAGATCGCGGTGGACGGCAGCACGGCCTACGCCAACCTGCGCCGTCCCCCGGGCGCCGACCGGTCGCCGTACGTCGTGCTGGTCCCGGGCCTGGACTCCACCAAGGAGGAGTTCTTCTACTTCGAGCAGGGCTTCCTCGACCGTGGGGTCGCCACCGTCTCGCTCGACGGGCCGGGCCAGGGCGAGACCGGTGTCCGGCTGCCGATCCGGCCGGACTACGAGGTCGCGGTCACTCCCCTGCTCGACGCGCTGGCCGCCCGCACCGACCTGGACCACGACCGCATCGGCCTGTGCGGGGTGAGCCTGGGCGGCTACTACGCCCCGCGGGCCGCCGCCTTCGAGCCCCGGGTGCGTGCCGTCGCAGGCATCAGCGGTCCGTTCTGCTTCGGAGACATGTGGGACGACCTGCCCCCGATGACCCGGCAGACGTTCGTGGTGAAGTCGGGCGCGAAGGACGACGCCGAGGGCCACCGGATCGCCAGCAGCCTGGACCTGGCGGGCGTCTGCGAGCGGATCACCGTCCCCGCGCTCTACGTCACCGGCGCCAAGGACCGGCTGATCCCCTGGCAGCAGACCCAGCGGCAGGCCGAGGAGACGCCCCACGGCACCTTCGTGAACTACCCCGAGGGCAACCACGGGGTCTCGAACATGCCCTACCGCGCCCGCCCGCTCATCGCGGACTGGATGACCGACCGGCTCACCGGCCGGGGCTAGGCGATCCGGCCGAGGCCGCGCGGGAAGGCGTGCAGGCGCTCGCACCCGGTCGCGGTGACGGCGAACAGCTCGCCGGTCTGCACCCCCGCGCGCCCGTCGTACGTCGTGACGTTGGGCTGCACCACCACGGTCATGCCCTCGGCGAGGGCGAGCTCGGGCAGCGGTTCCAGCGTGCGGCTGCGCGACCCGAACACGGGCGGCAGGTAGCCACCTCCGAGGCCGTGCACGAGGTCGTCGACGGTGGTGAAGCCGGCGTCCTCGATGACGGACGCGGCCTCGACCACCTCGGCGGGCGTGACCCCCGGGGCCAGCAGCGCCTCCACGCGCGCGAGCGCCTCGTCGGCCACCGCGTGCAGGTCGAGGTAGAGCGAGGTGGGGGGCGCCGCCACCGTGAACGTGCGCAGCAGCTGGCCGGGGTAGTCGATCCCGTGCGCGGTGCTCAGCTCGCACGACAGCACGTCGCCGACCGCGAGCCGGCGCTCGCCCGGCCACTGCGAGGGCACGCACTGGCGCGGGTCGGCCATCGACGTGACGGAGAAGTAGTGGATGTAGTTGGTGCCGCCCAGCGGCAGGTAGCTGCCCTCGACCAGGGCGTTCAGCTCGTGCTCGCTCGTGCCCGGGCCGGCGCCGTCACGCATCGCCGCGCAGGAGCCGTCCGTGAGCCGGGCGGCGATCCGCAGCCAGTCGAGCTCCTCGGGAGACTTGTGCATCCGGAGCCGGGTGTAGGCCGGGTTCAGGTCCACCGCGTCCACGCCCGCCGCGCGCAGCGCCGACCAGACCGCGAAGGGCAGCGCCCCGACGACGCCGACGCGCGAGCCGGCGAGGTCCCCGCGCTCCCGCAGCTCGGCCAGGACGGTGTCCGCGAGCCTTGGGCCCGCCCAGCGCACGTCGCAGCCGAGCGCGACCCGGGTGGCCTGGGGGACGTGGTTGAAGAACTGCACCAGCAGCACGTCACGGCGGTCGGCGCCGTGCACGACGACGGCCTCCCGGGTCACCGGCCACCCGGACAGCCACTGCACGCCGCTCCCCGAGCGGTTCGCGCCGTGCACCACGACCTGCTCGACGCCGGCCTCGGCCATCACGGCGTCGAGCGCGGTGCGCCGGCGCAGCATCTCGGCGTCGCTGAACGCCGCGGGACCCGCCTCCGGGTCGACGTACGCGCTCACGCCCGGGACGCCGGGGCAGCAGCGGTGGAGCCGCGGACCACGAGGGAGAGCGGGAGGAACACCGAGCGCGGCGAGCGGTCCGGCTCGTGGATGGACTCCAGCAGCATCCGGCCGGCCTCGACGCCGATCTGGTGGTGCGGCACGGCCACCGTGGTCAGCGGCGGCCGGAGCTTGTCGAGGAAGGGCATGTCGTTGAAGCCCACGACGCTCACCTCGCCGGGGCAGTCGATGCCGCGCTCGGCGAACACGTCGTAGCACCCCAGCGCGATCAGGTCGTTCCCGGCGACGACCGCGGTGAACTCGGCACCGCCGTCGAGCACCTGGCGCAGGGCGCGAGCGCCCTCCTCCTCGCTCCAGTAGTCACAGGTGACCAGCAGCGCCGGGTCGTCGTCGAGCCCGTGGCCCCGCAGCGCGCTGTGGAACGCGCGGGCCCGGACCACGCCCGTCGAGGTGCTCTGCGGGCCGGCGAGGTGCGCGATCCGGGTGTGCCCGAGCTTCACGAGGTGCTCCACCGCGAGCTCCACGCCGCGCGCGTCGTCGGGGGTGATGGAGGGGACGTCGAGGTCGTCGGTGCGGCGGTTGACGAGCACCATCCGGACCCCCTGCTCGTGCAGCTGCTGCAGCAGCGGGTGCTCGAGCCGCGCGGTGGCGACGATGAGCCCCTCGACCTGGCGGGACCGCAGCGTCATGACCTGCTGCTGCTCGCGGGCCGGGTCGTTGTCGGTGTTGACGATCAGGGCGCTGAAGCCCGCAGGCCCCAGCACGTCCTCGATGCCGCGCACGATCGGCGGGAACAGCGGGTTGGTGAGGTCGGGCAGCACCAGACCGATGGTCCCGGACTTCGAGGTCTTGAGGCTGCGCGCGATCGGGTTGGGCTGGTAGCCCAGGGCCTCGGCGGCCTTGATCACCCGCCGGGCCGTGTCGGAGTTCACGAGTCGACGGGTCTCGGGGTTGAGGGCCCGGGAGGCGGTCGCCGCGTGCACGCCCGCGGCCTCGGCCACGTCCCGCAGCGTTGGTGTCGACATTGTTGGATCCTAGATCCCTTCCGGGGTCGGTGGTGGTGCTGCAGGTCTCACGCGGTCGCCTCGCCCGGCCTGCGCCACCGGCTCCGGCCCCAGGTCGCGAGCACCGCGAGCGGGACGGCCAGGACCGCGGTCGCGACGAAGATCGCGGTGTACCGGCCGCCGTCGGCCAGGTCCGCCACGGCGACGGCCGCCGCAGCACTGCCCACGAACAGCGACCCGGCGAACAGCGAGACGACCGCCGCCCGTGCGTCGGGCACGACCTCGGTCGCCCAGGTCTGCAGGGAGGAGTGCATCGCGGCCCACGCGAGGCCGAGCAGCACCGCGACCACGACCGCGACGCCCGGCGCCTGCGAGACGGCGAGCACGGCGCACGCGAGCAGCGCCGCGGTGCCACCGAGGGCGATCAGCCGGGCCGGGTGCCAGGAGCGGCTGAGCCGTCCGACGAGCCGGGCGGACCCGAAGACCGCGAGGCCGTAGACCCCCGTCACCGCACCGGCCACCGTCGAGCTGGCGCCGGTCGCCTGCACGGCCGAGGGCAGCAGGGTCAGCACGCCGAGCAGGACCGCGCCCTCGGCGAACGCCAGCACCAGCACCAGGCGCGCCGTGCCCGAGCGGACCACGACTCCCAGCGGCGCGAGCGGGTGCCCCCGTGGGGCCCGCGGGGGCTCGGGCAGCGAGCGCAGCGCGACCACGAGGACCAGCGCGGCGACCCCGGTGACCACGAAGGCGGCCCGCCAGCTGAACAGCTCGGCCAGCGCGCCGGCGCCCACCGACGCGGCCGCCGTGCCGAGCGCGACGCCGACCATCAGCCGGGTGACCTCCACCTGGCGGCGCTGGGCGGGCACCGTGTCGCCGAGGTAGATCAGGCTGTTCGGGTAGGCGGAGCCGAAGAAGCCGCCGGCCAGGCCGCGGGCCACGCCGAGCACGACCGGCGTCATCGCGAACGCGGAGCCGATCGTCATCAGACCGGCCACGAGCAGGGTCAGCCGCATCGTGCGCACCCGTCCGAGCGAGTCCGAGACGATGCCCCACACGGGCTGGGTCAGGCCGTAGGCCAGGAAGTAGGCGCCCGCCGCGTGCACGATCTGGCCCAGCGGCACGCCGAGGTCGTGGGCGATCACCACCAGCATGGGCGGCATCGCGAACCGGTCGAAGGTGCTGACGAACGAGGTGAGCTGGAGCAGCTGGATCGGCGAGGGGCCGCCGCGTCCGGACCGGGACCGCATCACCGCACCGGTGCGAGCAGGCCGGACGACGGTTCGAGCGCGGAGGCGAGGACGTCGTCCGCCCCGTCCGCGACCGGCAGGTGCCGGCGGCGCAGGCCGACGATCGTCGCGAGGCCGGCGAGGTCGGGCGCCTCGGAGCGGATCAGCCCCTCGTCCTGGCTGGTGAGCCGGTCGACGTACCGCACGGCGAGCTCGTGGGGCAGCCCCAGCCGCCGGGCGGCCTCGCTCACCGCGACCTCGTGGGCGCGACCCTCCCACAGGTCCCGTGCCGTGGCGTGCAGGGCGGCGGCCAGCTCCCGCGCACCGGCCAGCCGTCGGTCGCCGTCGACGCACAGCACGGTGCCGACGTACGGCGCGCAGACGTCGGCCGCCCGGGCGAGGAGCACCGCACCGGCCTGCTCGGCGAGCAGCTCGTTGCCGGCGTTGAGCATGGTCGCGTCGCACTCACCGGCCAGCAGCGCCTCGAGGCGGCGCGGGGTCGAGCCGAGGGCGACCAGCTCGTACTCCCCGCGCCCGACCCCCAGCGAGTCGCCGAGGGAGTACATCGCCAAGGCGAACCCCGACGTCGGCACGTCGACCCCGACGACCGCCCCGCGCAGCCGCTCGGGACCGCCGAAGCCCGGCCGCCCGTAGAGCGCCAGCCCCGTGCCCCGGTCGACGGTGCTCACGATGCTGACGTCCGCGAGGGCGCCGAGCGGGTTCGTCGGGCCGAACCGGTAGGCCAGGACGTTGTCGGGGCTGGTGAACGCCACGTCGATCTCCCCGTCGAGCAGCGAGCGGAACTGGCCCGGCGAGGAGGACACCGGGACCTCCTCGACCTCGAGCCCCCGCTCGTCGAGGCGGCCCGTGCGACGGGCCACCGAGAGCAGGACCGAGGGGGTGAAGGCCCCCACCACCAGCCGCACACCCATCAGGACTCCCTCGCACTCGATTGCATCGCTGTTGCAGGATGCCAGACACCCGTCCCCGACTGCGACCAGGGGTCGCGCCCCCTTGACAGCCACGTCGTCCGTTTGCCACGCTGCATACGTTTGCAGAGTAACATTCACGCGTCGGCACCGCCCGCGGTTCCGGACGTCGGCAGCACCCGTTCCCACCGCCCGACGGGACCGCACCGTGGACCCCGTTGGCACAAACGATTGCAGATAGGCGGACGCTATGACCACCACGAGCGACGACGGCGTCGTCGACCCCCGCTCCGCGACCCCCACGGTCGGCTGGATCGGCACCGGCCGGATGGGCTTCGCGATGGCGCGGCGGCTCGCGACGGCCGGCGTCGCCGTGACCGCGTGGAACCGCACCCGGTCCAAGGCCGAGCCGCTCGAGGAGGTCGGCGCGACCGTCGTCGACAGCGTCGCCGAGCTGCGCGGCCACGACGTCGTCTTCACGATGGTCTCCACCCCCGCGGACCTCGAGCAGGTGCTGCTCGGCGACGGCGGCCTGCTGGCCGACCCCGTGCACGTCCCGGGCGTCGTGGTGGACTGCTCGACGGTCTCCACCGAGTCCTCGGAGGCGATGCGCGAGGCGTGCACGGCCAGGGGCGTGGACTTCCTGGCCGCCCCGGTCAGCGGCAACGGCAAGGTGGTCCGCGCCGGCGGCCTGAGCCTGGTCGTGTCCGGTCCCGAGGAGACCTTCCACCGGGTGGCACCGCTGCTCGCGCACCTCGGCAAGTCCGTGACGTACGTCGGCGAGGGGGACGTGGCCCGCCTGGTCAAGATCTGCCACAACCTGATGCTCGGGGTGGTCACCCAGTCGCTGGCCGAGATCACCGTGCTCGCGGAGAAGGGCGGCGTGCCCCGCGCGGCGTTCCTGGACTTCCTCAACAACAGCGTGATGGGCTCGGTCTTCACCCGCTACAAGTCGCCCGCCTTCGTGAACCTCGACTACACCCCCACCTTCACCCCGGTCCTGCTCCGCAAGGACTTCGACCTCGGTCTCGCCGCGGCCCGCCGCCTCGACGTGCCCATGCCCGTCGCAGCCGCGACCGCCCAGCTCGTCCAGGCCACCGTCAGCAGCGGCCGGGTCGACGAGGACTTCGCGATCCTGCTCGACCAGCAGGCGGCGGCCTCCGGTCTCGAGCTCAAGCCCGAGAACGTGGTCGTCGACGACGGCCTCGGCGCGGCCGACGAGGTGAGCTGACCGTGGTGAGCGCAGCCCCGCTGCCCGCGCCGGGACACATGGGCGTCGACTACGAGCAGCGCGTCGACTTCGGGCGGCTCCGCGACTACCGGCTGGCCCGGGCCCGCGAGTCGCTGCGCGCCAGCGAGTGCGGGGCGTTCCTGCTCTTCGACTTCTACAACATCCGCTACACGACCCAGACCTGGATCGGCGGCGCGCTCGGCGACAAGATGACCCGCTACGCGCTGCTCACCCGCGAGGGCGAGCCGATGCTGTGGGACTTCGGGTCGGCCGCCCGGCACCACCGGCTCTACTCCCCCTGGCTGGAGCCGGAGAACTGCCACGCCGGCATGCTCGGGCTGCGCGGCGCGATCGCGCCGACCGCCGGGCTGATGGAGTCCGCGGTCCGGCAGATCAAGGGACTGCTCGAGGACGCCGGCGTCGCGGACGCGCCGATCGGCGTCGACATCGTGGAACCGCCGTTCCTGTTCGAGATGCAGCGCCAGGGCCTGAACGTCGTCGACGCCCAGCAGCTGATGCTCGACGCCCGGCAGATCAAGTCCTCCGACGAGATCATGCTGCTCACCCAGGCCGCGGCGATGGTGGACGGCGTCTACCAGGACATCGTCGAGGCGCTGAAGCCCGGCATCCGCGAGAACGAGATCGTGGCGCTCGCGAACAAGCGGCTCTACGAGATGGGGTCGGACCAGGTCGAGGCGGTCAACGCGGTCTCCGGCGAGCGCTGCAACCCGCACCCGCACAACTTCTCCGACCGGTTGATCCGCCCGGGCGACCAGGCGTTCTTCGACATCATCCACTCCTACAACGGCTACCGGACCTGCTACTACCGGACGTTCAGCGTGGGCAGCTCGACCGCGAGCCAGCGGGACGCCTACACCAAGGCGCGGGAGTGGATGGACGCCTCCATCGGCATGATCAAGCCCGGCGTCGGCACCGACGAGGTCGCCGCGGTGTGGCCCGCCGCGACGGAGTTCGGCTTCGAGAACGAGATGGCGGCGTTCGGCCTGCAGTTCGGCCACGGCCTCGGCCTCGGGCTGCACGAGCGGCCGATCATCTCCCGGCTCAACAGCATGACCGAGCCGGTCGAGCTCCAGCCCGGCATGGTCTTCGCGCTGGAGACCTACTGCCCGGCGAGCGACGGGTTCTCCGCGGCCCGCATCGAGGAGGAGGTCGTGGTCACCCCCGACGGCCCCCGCATCCTCACGCTGTTCCCGGCCCAGGACCTGGTCGTCACCAACCCCTACTGAGCGCTGCCGGGCCCTCCTCCGGGCCGGCTCGTCCCCGAAAGGACCTTCCATGGGTGAGCACACCCTCGACGTGACCGACGGGCTGGTCACCGACCTGTACGTCGGCGGCAAGCTCGTCCCGGCCTCGGACGGTGGGCGCTTCGACGTCGTCGACCCGGCCACCGGAGACGTGGTCGCCTCCGTCGCCGACGGCACCGTGCAGGACGCCGTCGCCGCGGTCGACGCCGCAGCGGAGGCCGCCGCCTCGTGGGCGGCGACGTCCCCCCGCGAGCGGGCCGAGACGCTGCGCCGGGCCTTCGAGATCATGACCGGCCGGGCCGAGTCGCTGGCCCGGCTGATCACGCTGGAGAACGGCAAGGCGCTCGCGGACGCCCGCGGCGAGGTGGCCTACGCCGCCGAGTTCTTCCGCTGGTACTCCGAGGAGGCGGTGCGCGGCACCGGCAGCCTGGTCACCGCCCCGGGCGGTGCGAACAAGATCCTGGTGGTCCAGCAGCCGGTCGGCATCTGCGTGCTGGTCACCCCGTGGAACTTCCCGGCGGCGATGGCCACGCGCAAGATCGCGCCCGCGCTGGCCGCCGGCTGCACGGTCGTGCTCAAGCCCGCCTCCGACACCCCGCTCACCGCGCTCGCGATGGCGGCGATCCTCGACGACGCGGGAGTCCCGCCCGGCGTGGTGAACATCCTGCCGGCGCGCCGGTCCGGGGCCGTGGTCTCCGCGATGCTGCACGACCCCCGGGTCCGCAAGCTGTCCTTCACCGGCAGCACCGAGGTGGGCCGGGTGCTGCTGCGCGAGGCAGCCGACCAGGTGATCAACAGCTCGATGGAGCTCGGCGGCAACGCGCCGTTCCTGGTGTTCGCCGACGCCGACCTCGACGCCGCGGTCGAGGGCGCGATGGTCGCGAAGATGCGCAACGCCGGCGAGGCCTGCACCGCCGCCAACCGGTTCTACGTCGAGGCCCCGGTCGCCGGGGAGTTCGGCCGCCGGCTCGCCGAGCGGATGGGCTCGCTCAGCGTCGGGCCGGGGCTCGACGAGAACCACCAGGTGGGTCCGCTGGTCAACGAGGAGAGCGCGGCCAAGGTCGACGAGCTCGTGCGCGCCGCGGTGGGGGACGGAGCCCGGGCCGTCGTCGGCGGCTCCCGTCCGGACCGGGTCGGGTTCTACTTCGAGCCGACCGTCCTGGTCGACGTACGACCGGGGTCGGCGATCCTGTCCGAGGAGATCTTCGGGCCGGTCGCGCCGATCGTCACCTTCGAGACCGAGGACGAGGCGGTGCGGCTGGCCAACGACACCGAGTTCGGCCTGGTGTCCTACGTCTACACCACCGACCTCGCGCGCGGCCTGCGGGTCAGCGAGGCCCTGGAGTCCGGGATGGTCGGCCTGAACCGCGGCCTGGTCAGCGACCCGGCGGCGCCCTTCGGCGGCACCAAGCAGAGCGGCATCGGCCGCGAGGGCGGCCACGACGGGATGCTGGACTACCTCGAGTCGAAGTACATCGCCGTCCAGTGGTGACCGCCGGCGGTCGCCGCCGGCCTCACTGACCGGTGCGGCCGTCGATGCACTCGCGCAGCAGGTCGGCGTGGCCGGTGTGCCGCGCGTACTCCTCGACCATGTGCACGAGGACGTCGCGCACCGAGACCGACTCGTCGGCCCCGAGCGGGACCACCGCGTCCAGCGACACGTCGCCGGCCCGCCACTCCTCGGCGGCGCGCACCTCGCGGCGCCAGGTCGACCAGGCCTCGTCCACGACCGCCGGGTCGGCGACCGCGCCGTTGAAGTCGTGGTCCCGGTCGGTGGCGGAGCGGTAGAGCCGCGGTACGTCGCGCTGCTGGAGGACCCGCTGGAACCAGTTGCGCTCGACCTGGGCGAGGTGGCGCACCAGCCCGAGCAGGGACATCGACGACGGCGGGACCGAGCGCCTCGCGAGCTGCTCGGCGTCGAGCCCGTCGCACTTCATCTCGAGGGTCAGCCGGTAGTGGCGCAGGTAGTCCCACACGGTGTCCAGCTCCCCGACCGGCTGCGTGCCGGTCACGCGGGGATCCTCGTGCGGGTCCACCCACCTGTCCGGGAAGGCTCTCTCGCTCATCGGCACAGCGTGGTTCACGTGAGCACCGGGCGCAACCGGGAGCGGGGAGCGTCCCGGACTACTCGGCCTTCGCCCAGTAGCCGCCGCTGGCCTTGCTGGCGACGAGCTCCTCGGCCGTGCGGAAGCCGGGCGCCATCGAGGCGTCGGTGCCCGCGAGGTACTGGTGGTGGTCGATGCCGAGCAGCCGGATCCAGCTCTGCTGGCCGAAGGTCAGCGCGATGCAGTTGCCCAGCTCGACCAGCTCCTCCTCCGAGAAGTGCGCGCGCAACCGCGTCCAGAGGCCCTCGAGGTCGCTCTCGCCCCACGCGATGGCCTGGGCGTACGACAGCGCGGCCTTCTGCCGGTCGTCGTAGCGGTCCGAGGACTCGAAGTTCAGCAGGTCGTCGTACTGCTGCTCCTGCAGACCGGCGTCCGTCGCCTTGGTCGAGCGCTGGTTGCCGCAGAACTCGCACTTGACCGTGCGCGAGATGTAGACCCGGCAGAGCTCCTTGATCAAGTGGTCGCAGACCCCGCTGTGGAACACGGCCTTCCACGAGTCCGCGAACGCCCAGAACGCCGCCGGGACGTGCGCCCGGACCGCGCTGCTCTCCGGGCGCGGGGTGCCCTCGCGGGCACACCGGTGCATCTCCTCCTGCATCCGCTCGTCCATCTCCTCGAGGGGGACGTAGCTGATCGCCTGCTCGGCCATGTGCTTCTCCTTCGTTCGCTCGGTCGTGAGGGTCACGCGTCCTGTGCGTCGATGGCGGCCACCACGGCCTCCGCGGTCAGCGGCAGGTCGCGGACCCGCACGCCCAGCGCCGCGTCGAGCGCGTTGGCCAGGGCGGCGGCGGTCGGCCCCTGGGCGGCCTCGCCCGCGCCGACGGACGGGAGGTCCGGCCGGTCCACCAGCACCACCTCGACGGGCGGGACCTCGGAGAACCGCAGCACCGGGTAGCTCTCCCAGTCGTCGCTGGTCACGCGCGTCCGGTCGAAGCGGACCCGCTCCTTGAGCGTCCAGCTGGTCGCCTGCACCGCGCCGCCCTCGATCTGGTTGCGGACACCGTCGGGGTTCAGCACCAGGCCGACGTCGACGGCCACGGTCAGCCGACGCACCCGGACCGCGCTCTCCGCCTCGACCTCGGCGACCACCGCGCAGTAGGCGCCGGTGCCCTTGTAGCGCGCGAAGCCGATCCCCAGCCCGACCCCGTCCTCGAGGTGACGGCCCCAGCCGGCGGCACCGGCCGCGACCTCGAGGACGGCCCGTCCCCGGGGGTCGGACAGGTGGTCGAGCCGGTAGGCCAGCGGATCCCGCCCAGCGAGCCGGGCGAGCTCGTCGACGAAGCTCTCGATCGCGAAGACGTTGAGGTGGGCACCCAGCGCCCGCAGCGCCGAGGACCGCACCGGCGAGGCCAGCACCCGGTGCGCCGTGACCCGGCGCGGTCCGACGTCGTACGCCGGCACCGCGTTGCGCGCCGTGCCGCCGCCGGCCGCCAGGGGCGGGTCGGCCGCGCCCGGGTGGTCGAGCGGGTGCTCGAGGTGGGCGGCGGCCAGCAGACCGGGGACCCCGGAGTAGCCGGGACGGGCGGTGTGCCCCTGCCCCCAGACGTCGTAGGTCCAGCCACGGATCCGCCCGGTGCCGTCGACCTCGGCCGCGACGTCGGCGGTCATCGCCGGGCCGAAGGGTCCCCAGGCCAGCTCGTCGCGGCGACTCCACCGCACCATCACCGGCCGGCCGGGCACGGCACGGGCCAGCAGCACCGCGTCGAACGCGGCGTCGTCGGCGGCGTTGTGGCCGTAGCAGCCGGCGTTCTGCACGTGCTCGACCTCGACCCTCGCCGCGTCGAGGTCCAGGGCCAGGGCGATCGCGTCACGCAGCCGGTGCACGCCCTGGCTGTGGCTCCACACCGACAGCGCACCGTCGTCCTCCCAGCGCGCGACCCCGCAGCTCGGGGCGATCGAGGCGTGCGCCAGGAACGGCCTGCTGTACGACGCCCGCAGCCGTCGCACGTCCCCGGCGTCGGGGGCCGGCTCCTCGGCCAGCACCACGACGTCCTCGTGGGGACCGGCCCGCAGGAAGGCGCCGAGGTCGTCCTCGTCGGGGAGGTCCGCGCGTTCCTTCCAGGTCGCGGTCGCCCGGAGCCGGTCGGCCGCCCGCGCCACGGCGAGCTCGTCCGCTCCGACCACGCCGAGGAAGGAGCCGTCCACCACCACGAGGCAGTCGCTGCCCGCCACCGCCGACTCCCCCGCGTCGAGCAGCTCGGCGCCCGGGGACGGGGGCCGCACCACGCGGCCGACGAGCTGACCGGGCAGCCGCAGGTCGGCGATGAACCGGGGCACGCCGGCCACCTTGTCGGGGAGGTCGATCCGGGCCGAGCTGGTCCCGACGAGCCGTCGTGCGACCGGGGGCGCGTCGACCCGTCCGGCGGGCACGTCCAGGTCCAGGTCGCCGGCCAGGTCGCCGTACGCCAGACGGCCGGACGGGCCGACGAGCGCTCCGTCCTCGATCGTGACCAGCCCGGCCGTGACACCCCAGCGGGCTGCCGCGGCCGCGACCAGCAGCGCGCGCAGGTGCGCGCCGACGACCCGCAGCACGGGGGCGGTGTCGATCACCGACATGCTGCCGGCGGTGAGGTCCTGGTCGGGGCCGAGCGCGGTGTTCGCCGGCAGCATCCTGACCCGGTCCAGCGGCAGGTCGAGCTCGTCGGCGACCACTTGGGCGAGCACGGTCAGGATGCCCTGCCCGAGCTCCACCTTCCCCACCCGCACCTCGACCGTGCCGTCGTCGCGGACCGCGACCCACTGCGACAGCAGCGGGTTGGCGAGCAGGTGCCGGGGCAGCACCGGCGAGCCGTCGGCCGTCACGGACGTGCCTCTCCCGCCCTCACGACCGCCCGGACGATCCGGCCGTGCGCGCCGCAGCGGCAGAGGTTGCGGTCCAGGGCCTCGACCACCGCAGGCTCGTCGGGGTGCGGGTCGCGGGCGAGCAGCGCGGCGGCCGCCACCGCGATGCCGGAGATGCAGAAGCCGCACTGGGCGGCCTGCTCGTCGAGGAGGGCCTGCTGCACCGGGTGCAGCCGGCCGTCGGCGCCGAGGCCCTCGACGGTGACCACGTCGGTGCCCTCGGCCGACCACACCGGGGTGTCGCAGGACGGCACGACGGCGCCGTCCATCGTCACGAAGCAGGCGCCGCACAGCGCCATCCCGCAGCCGAACCGCGACCCGAGCAGCCCGAGGTCGTTGCGCAGCACGGTGAGCAGCGGCGTGTCGGGGTCGACCTCCACCTCGACGGCGGTGCCGTTGACGGTCAGCGACAGGGCGCGGGTCACCGGCCGACCTCGTCGAACACCTCGGGGTGCCGCTCGAGCTCGATCCGGGTCCGCCGGATGTGACCGACCAGGTAGCGCTCGGCGTCGACGACGTCGCGGCGCTGCAGCGAGTCGAGCAGCAGCCGGTGCTCGGCGTTGACCACCCACATCCGTCCCGGTCCGGTGATCGTGACGAACGCCCGGCGGTAGTACTGGGTCGAGTTCCAGAGCCGGGTGACGGTGCCCAGCAGCTGGTCGATGGCGCAGCCGGTGTAGCTCAGCAGGTGGAACTGCCGGTCGAGGACCAGGAACTGCGAGACGTCGGTGTTGTGCTCGATGCACTCCTGGAGCTCCTCGAGCCGGGCGAGGTCCTCCTCGGTGAGGTGCGGGATGCTCTCGGCCACCGCGAGCGGCTCGAGCCGCTCGCGCATGCGGTACATCACGTCCACCTCGTGCCGGCCCAGCCGCGGCACCCGCGCGCCGCGCCGCGGCTCGTGCTCGGTGAGTCCCTCTGCCTCCAGGATGCGCAGCGCCTCGCGCACCGGGAGCCGGCTCGCCCCGGAGCGCTCGGCCACCTCCTCCTGGCGGATCCACTCCCCCGGACCGATGTCGCCGGACAGGATCGCGTCGCGCAGGAAGTCCGCCACCCGGGCGCTCGCGGCCCCCTCCGGTACGTCGATCGCGTCGGCGCCGTTCACGAGGCGCCGCCCGTGGCCCGGTCGGTGGTGGCCCGGTCGGCGGCGGCCCGGTCGAACGCCTTGCCGCCGGGGTAGCTGACCAGCTCGAACTGCATGCCCCAGGGGCTCAGGAAGTAGACCCACCGGTTGCCCAGCGCCGGCCCCTTGCTCGCGGTCGGCTCGCCGAGCACGCGCACGCCCCGGTCGCGGAGGTAGGCGACCGCGGCGTCGAGGTCGTCGACGTACAGCGCGACGTGGTGCCCGCCCACGTCGCTGTTGCGCGGCGGCACGCCGACCCGGTCGGGGGCGGCGTAGTCGAAGACCTCGAAGACCGCCTGGCCGCCGCAGCGGAAGAACCGGTTCTCGGTGACCACTGCCCGCGGGTGCACGTCGAGGTGCTCGCGCATCCAGTCGTCGCCGTCGCTGGCGAACGGGCCGAGGGAGTAGAGGTACTCGCACCCGAGGACGTCGACCAGGAACCGGTGCGCCTCGTCGAGGTCGGGGACCGTGAACCCGATGTGGTCCAGCCGCTGCAGCCCGGGGATGCCCATGCCGACCGGTCCCTTCTCGTCGCACCTTTGGATCCAGTCAACCTAGCCCCGCTGCGCAGATGTGTCCAGGGTCACACGCGAAGCGTCAAAGTTGGATCCGATCACCTTCTGCGCCGACCCGGCGCCAATGGCGACTCCACCCACCGTCGGCGCCGCCAGAGTCGCCGGGTCGGCGCCGTCGGCACCGGCAGAGTCGCCGGGTCGGCGCCGTCAGGTCGGCCCCATCACCTTCGCGGGGTCGATGCCGAGGTCGGTCAGCACCGCCCGGGCGGCGTTGCGCCCCGGACGGCCGGACACCGAGCCCCCGGGGTGGCTGGTCGCGCCGGTCAGGAACAGCCCGCGGATCCCGGTGGTGTACGACGGCCAGCCCGGGACCACGCCGCCGGAGCGGGTCCGGAACTCGCCGCCGTGGCACGAGCCGCCGAGGTTGTGCGGGTTGTGGGCCGCGACGTCGACCGGTGACTCGGCCCGGACCGCGAGGACGTCGGCGTCACCGAGGCCGTCGGTGCGGGCCCGGACCAGGTCGACCAGCTGCGCGGCGTACTCGTCCTTGGACTCCTGCCAGGAGCGGCCGTCGGAGCGGTCGTGGGGTGCGATCGTCAGGATCTTGAAGGTGCCCTGTCCCGCGGGTGCCCGCGTCCCGTCGACGACGCTCTGGTTGACCACCAGCAGCCACGGGTCACGGGCGTCGGGCACGCCGCGGTGCAGCGCGTCGATCTGGGCCGCGACGCCGGCGGTCGACCCGAAGCCGCCCGCGGTCGACGGCACCGGCCCCGACCGGCCGTGGAAGCCGAGGTCGCCCCGGAGCGCCGCGTGCACCGCGAACACGCTCAGCCCCGGCTGCCAGGAGTCGCGGGCCTCGACCAGGTCGGCGGGCACCTCGACGCCCTCGAGCATCGCGGGGACGGTGGCGAGGTGCGCCGCCGACACGACCGCCCGGCGGGCTCGCACGGTGTGCCCGTCGCTGGTGCGCACGCTCCGCGCCGTCCCGCGGGCGGCGTCGATCGCGACGACCGGAGCCGCGCACGCGACCCGGCCGCCGTGCTCGCCCAGGAAGTCGATCAGCGCTGCGGGCAGCGCGCCGGAGCCACCGACCGGGGTGGACCAGCCGAAGCTCAGCCGCCCGGCGGTCAGCGAGGACGGCAGGACGCCGGTGCCGGGCCGGCGCGGATCCTGGATGGTCGCCATCGCCAGCCAGGTCACGAACGAGCGGATCGTGGGGTGCTCGAACCGCTCGTGGATGACGTCCCAGGCGCTGCGGTCCTTCAACGACCGGTAGGCCCGGGCCGCGTCGGCGTCCCCGAGGTCCAGGCCGGAGCTCCACCGTCCGTGCACGGCGGCGAGCCCGCCGGTCCACTCCCCGACCATCGCCCGGAACGCCTCGGCGTCGCGGGCGGACCAGCGGGCTACCTCCTCGGCGGTGGCCTCCAGGTCCCGGTGCATCACCAGGGCGTCGCCGTCCGGCTGCGGCAGCACGACCGCGGGGTCGGTGTGCACGTAGCGCAGGCCGTGGTGCGCGAGCAGGCCGAGCTCGTCGTCGCGCAGCAGCGGGTTGGACTGGATCAGCACGTGCGCGCTCGAGCAGCTGTCGTGGGCGAAGCCCGGCAGGGTGAGCTCCTCGGTGCGGGTGTTGCCGCCCGGGTGCTCCACGGCCTCGAGCACCAGCACCTCGAGGCCGGCCGCCGCGAGGTAGGCGGCCGTGGTCAGGCCGTTGTGGCCGGCCCCGACGACGACGACGTCGACCTCGTCGGGGAGATCGGCGGCCAGGGGGGCGGGCGAGGGGGTCATCAGCGCTCCAGCGGCTCGCAGCGGGTCGGACGAGCCCACTCTGGCCGAGCCTGCACACGATTGCAACCACGGGTGTCCAGACAGTGGTGAGGGGATGTTGACTCCTGACAGGTGCCGTAGCCTGCAACGGTGGGCGAGACGCGACGCGGAGTGATCCTGGGGCTGGCGGCCTGGACCCTGTGGGGGTTCTTCCCGCTCTACTGGCCGCTGCTCGAGCCGGCCGGCGCCGTGGAGATCCTGGCGCACCGGATCTTCTGGTCGATGATCGTGATGCTCGGCGTGGTCCTGGTGATGCGCAAGCGGGCGGCCCTCCGCGCGACGCTCGCGAACCGCCGTACCCGGTGGCTGCTGGCGCTGGCCGCGGTGCTGATCACGGTCAACTGGGGCACCTACATCTACGGCGTCAACAGCCACCACGTCGTGGAGACGTCGCTCGGCTACTTCATCAACCCGCTGGTCTCGGTCCTGCTCGGCGTGCTCGTCCTCGGCGAGCGGCTGCGCCGGCTCCAGTGGGTGGCGCTCGCGCTGGCCGGGGTCGCGGTGGTGGCGCTGACCGTGGAGTACGGCCGGCCGCCGTGGATCTCGCTGGTCCTCGCTTTCTCCTTCGCCTGCTACGGGCTGACCAAGAAGAAGGCGAACGCCGGTGCCGTCGAGAGCCTGGTCGTCGAGACCCTCGTGGTCTCGCCGGTGGCCGTGGGCTACCTCGTGTTCCTGACCGCGACCGGCGCCTCGACGTTCGTGGGCCACGGCGCCGGGCACGTGCTGCTGATCGTCGGCACCGGTGTCGTCACGGTGATCCCGCTGCTCTGCTTCGGCGGCGCCGCGACCCGGATCCCGCTGAGCACGCTCGGCCTCATGCAGTACCTCACCCCGACCGTGCAGTTCCTGCTCGGCATCCTGTTCTTCCACGAGCCGATGCCCGCGATGCGCTGGGTCGGGTTCTCGCTGATCTGGCTCGCGCTGGTCCTGTTCACGGTCTCGACGCTGCGGCACCACCAGCAGCGGCTGCGGGTGCGCCCCGAGGAGCAGGTCCCCGCCTGACGCCGCCTGACGCTGCCCGGCGGCAGCGAGCTGCAGGATGGGCCCATGGCGATCCTCCACCTGCGCGCAGCCGGCATGAGCCTGGTCCTGGACGGCAGCGGCGACGGGCTGCCCCGGGTGCTGCACTGGGGCGCCGACGTCGGCGCGCTCGACCAGCCGCAGCTCGAGGCGCTGGCCCTGGCCCACCGGGCGCAGCAGGCGTCCAACACCCTCGACGACGCGGTGCCGCTGGCCCTGCTCCCCGAGCACGCGGCCGGCTGGCTGGGCACCCCCGGGCTGTCGGTGCACCGCGACGGGGCGTACGTCGACCCGCGGCTCGCGGTCACCTCGACCGACCTCGACGGCCGCCGGCTCGTCGTGCGCGCGTCGGACGGCGCGACCGGCACCTCGCTGCTGCTGGAGCTGGAGCTGACCGCCGGCGGCCTGGTGCGGCAGCGGGCGACCGTCACCAACGACGACCCCGCCCCGCTCGTCGTCGACGGCCTGACCCTCGCGCTGCCGGTGCCGGGCCGCGCCCGCGAGCTCCTCGACCTGACCGGGCGGCACCTGCGCGAGCGCAGCCCGCAACGGCACGCGTTCACCCTCGGCACCCACCTGCGCGAGGGCCGCCGCGGTCGCACCGGCACCGACGCCACGCTGCTGATGGCCGCCGGGGAGCCGGGCTTCGGCTTCCGCGGCGGCGAGGTCTGGGCCGTGCACGTCGCCTGGAGCGGGCACCACCGGACGCTCGCCGAGGCCACCCCCGCGGGCGTCCGGCTGCTCGCGGGCGGGGAGCTGCTGCTGCCCGGCGAGGTCCGGCTGGCTGCCGGGGCGTCGTACACCTCGCCGTGGCTCTACGGCTCCTACGGGGTCGGCCTCGACGCGATGTCCGCGCGGTTCCACGCGTTCCTGCGCGACCGGCCGCACCACCCGCACGGCCCGCGGCCGGTCACCATGAACACCTGGGAGGCGGTGTACTTCGACCAGGACCTCGACCGGCTCACCGCCCTCGCGGACGCCGCGGCGGAGGTCGGCGCCGAGCGGTTCGTGCTCGACGACGGCTGGTTCCGCGGGCGCCGCGACGACCGGGCCGGCCTCGGCGACTGGTTACGTCGACCCGGAGGTGTGGCCGGACGGGCTGCACCCGCTCGTGGACCACGTGCGGGCGCGCGGCATGCAGTTCGGGCTGTGGGTCGAGCCGGAGATGGTCAACCCCGACTCGGACCTCGCCCGGGACCACCCGGACTGGCTGCTCGCGGGACCGGACCTGCTCGGCCCGGCGCACCGGCAGACGCACGCGGTCTACCGGCTGATGGCCGAGCTGCGCGCTGCGCATCCCGGCCTGGAGATCGAGTCGTGCTCCTCGGGCGGCGGCCGGGTCGACCTCGGGGTCCTCGAGCACACCGACCGGGTCTGGGCGTCGGACTGCATCGACCCGCTCGAGCGCCAGCAGGTCCAGCGCTGGACCGGGCTGCTGCTGCCACCGGAGCTGATCGGCTCGCACGTCGGGGCGCCGACCTCGCACACCACCGGGCGCACGCACACCCTGGACTTCCGGGCCGGCACCGCGTTCTTCGGCCACCTCGGCATCGAGTGGGACCTGGCGGCGGCGGGTCCCGAGGAGCGCGCCCGGCTCCGCGCCTGGGTCGCGGCCCACCGGTCGCTGCGGGACCTGCTGCACACCGGGACGGTCGTGCACGCGGACCACGACGACCCGGCCCTGTGGGTGCACGGCGTGGTCGCCCCGGACCGCGGCCGGGCGGTGTACGCCCTCGTGCAGACCGCCACCAGCGTGCAGGCGCCGGCCGGCGTCGTACGCCTGCCGGGGCTCGACCCGGACGCGACGTACCGGCTCGCGCCGCTGGCTCCCGGCGACCGGGTCGAGGGGCCGGCCACCTCGCCGCTGCCCTGGTGGCCGACCGGTGTCGAGCTGCCCGGCCGGGTGCTGGGGTCCGCGGGCGTGCAGGCGCCGACGCTGCACCCCGAGCGGCTGGTCCTGGTCCAGGCGACGAGAACGCCCGCGTGACCTGACCCGCTCCGCGTCGTTGAGGCAGGTGTCGACCCGGGCACCAGCTCCGGGCCCTCCTCGAAGGAGCACCTGCCATGCGGAGAACCCGCACGACCCAGGTACTGGCCGCCGCGACTGCTGCCGCCGCCATCGCCGGTCTGTCCCTCTCGTCCACCGCCGCCGCCGTGACCGCGCTGCCCGGCTCCCCCGCCCCGGTCGCGACCGGGGACAGCCGCGTCGGCGCGCTGGTGCGGCCGACCGCGGCGCAGGCCGACGCGGTCGCCGCCGTCATCAAGGCCAGCCCCGGCGCCCGCGCCACCTGGGACGCCCGCTTCGGCACGCCGCGCACCCTGACCCCCGCCCTCGGCCGGACGCTGTCCGGTCCCCGCGCCGGCAGCGCCGTCGACGTCGCCAAGGGGTGGCTGGCGGCCAACCGGGCGATGCTCGGCCTCTCGGCGGCCGACGTCGACGCGCTGCAGCTGCGGCGCGACCACGTGCTCCCGGACACCGGCACCCACGTCGTCCAGCTCATCCAGACCTTCGACGGGATCGCCGCGGCCCGCGGCGGCTCGCTCGGCCTCGCGGTCCGCAAGGACGGCTCGGTGCTGTCCTACACCGGCGAGACGGTCCGCTCCGGTTCCCTCGGCGGCTCCTTCAAGCTGTCCTCGTCCGACGCGCTCCAGGGCGTGGCCGCCCGGCTCGCGGGCGCCCTGGCCTTCGCCCCGTCCCGGACCGGCAGCAAGGCCGGGTACGACGTGTTCGCGAAGGGCCCGTTCGCCGCCTCCTCCTACGTCAAGAAGGTGGCCTTCCCGACCGTGGACGGGGCCCGCGCGGCGTACTCCGTGCTGTTCGTCGAGCACCTCGACGAGGGCTACCAGGTCGTCGTGGACGCGGAGACCGGCAAGCAGCTCTACTCCGCCAGCCTGGTCCAGCACGAGTCCGGCGGCACGATCTACGACAACTACCCCGGCGCCCCGGCCGGCGGACAGCCGCGGCACGTGTCCTTCGGCGCCAACGACGCCTCCCCCGGCGGGTACGTCGACCCGACCGGCCTCACCGGGCTCGGCATCACGACGTTCGGCAACAACGCCAACGCGCACGCGAACTGGTCGAACTTCGAGGTCCCGGCGGACCAGGGCCCGCGCCCGGTCAGCCCGACGGGCCAGTTCGACTACGCGTTCGCCGACCACTGGGGCAGCTCGAAGTGCGACCCGACCTCCTACCCGCAGGACCAGGACGCGGCGAGCACCAACCTCTTCTACCAGCACAACCGGATCCACGACGAGTACTACCGGCTCGGGTTCACCGATTCCGGCGGCAACTTCCAGCTGACCAACAAGGACCCGGACCCCACCACCGGCGGCAACCCCGGTGACCCGATCCAGGGCCTTGTCCAGGCCGGCGCGGTGTCGGGCGGCTCCCCGACGTACACCGGCCGCGACAACGCCTACATGCTCACGCTGCCCGACGGCATCCCGCCGTGGAGCGGGATGTTCCTGTGGGAGCCCATCGACGACGCGTTCGAGGGCCCCTGCGCCGACGGCGACTTCGACGCCGGCGTGATCCAGCACGAGTACTCCCACGGCCTCTCGAACCGCTACGTCGGCACCGAGGACGGCTCGCTGGGCACCCACCAGTCCGGCTCGATGGGTGAGGGCTGGGGCGACTGGTACGCCCTGGACCACCTGCACCGCAACGGCTTCCAGAAGGACTCGGTGCTCGGCGGGTTCGTGACCGGCAACAAGACCCGCGGCATCCGCAACTGGGCCTACGACCAGAACCCGACCACCTTCGGTGACATCGGCTACGACCTGGTCGGCCCCGAGGTGCACGCCGACGGCGAGATCTGGACCGCGACGCTGTGGCAGGTGCGCAAGGCGCTGGTCGCGAGGTACGGCGAGACCGCCGGATCCGACATCGCCGAGCACGTCGTCACCGACGCGATGCCGCTGTCCCCGAACAACCCGTCGATGCTCGACGAGCGCACCGCGATCATGACCGCGCTCGACGACCGCTACCACGCCCGGTCCGACTTCGACGCGCTCGTCGACATCGTCTACTCGGCGTTCGCCCAGCGCGGCATGGGCCTCTCGGCGCACGACGCGGTCACCGAGGCCGACCCGACCGGCGGCAACGACACCGAGGGCGTGCCCGGCTTCGACAACCGCAACCCCGCCCTGAACGGCACCATCACCGGCACCGTGCTCAACGCCTCGACGGGCAAGCCGGTCGAGGGTGCGCGGATCATGCTGGGTCGCTTCGAGGCGCGCAGCACCCCGGTCGCCACGACCGGCCCCACCGGCGCGTTCCGGATCACGGCCACCCAGGCGACGTACCCGCTCACCGTGCAGTCGCGGGGGTTCGGCTCCCGGACGTTCGACGGCGTCGCGGTGACCAAGGGCCGGACCACCACGAGGAACCTCGTCCTCGCACCGAACCTGGCGTCGAAGACGTTCGGTGCGGTCTCGGTCTCCGGTGACGCCGGCGCGGCGATGGACGACACCGAGGCCAGCTCGTGGAAGACCACCAAGGGCGGCAAGGCGGTCATCAAGCTGGCCAAGGAGTCCGTGGTCGACACCGTGCAGGTCAGCGCCTACACCAGCAGCCGGTTCGAGGGCCTGAAGAGCTTCACCCTGCAGACCAGCACGGACGGGGTGAACTGGAAGACCCAGAACGTGGGCGGCACCGACGCGTTCGGCTACCAGGCCCCGCGCCCGGTGGTCCCGGACCTGCACTACAAGACGTTCACGCTGCCGACCCCGACCAAGGCGGGCTTCATCCGCTTCTGGGCCGACGCGCCGCAGGGCAACACCAAGACCAACGTCCAGGTCGGCGACATCCAGGTGTTCAGCGCCTCGGCCTCCGGCCTCACCCCGCCGCCCCCGCCGCCGCTCGACGCGCCGGTGACCGAGAAGTTCACGATCGCCGCGGGCAACCCGGCCAACGTGGTCTCCCCGGGCGTGGTCGGCACCGAGCTGGAGAACACCTGCACCGTGCCGCCGGCCAGCCAGGACAGCGACGGCCACGTCACCGTGCTGTCGGGCGAGGCGAACGACGGCCAGCACGCGTTCAGCCTGGCGGCCGGGCCGACCGCGGTCGACGCGGACGTCTACCTCTACGACGCGGACTGCGCGCAGATCGGCTCGTTTGCCACCGAGTCGGCCGAGGAGTCCGGCATCATCCCGTCGGGCACGGCGTACGTCCTCACCTCGTTGTACGCCGGAGCGGCAGCCGACATGACGCTGACGATCACCGACACCAAGTAGGCCCGGCGGCCCTCGCTGGGCCGCCCACGAGCCGGAAGGCCCCGTCCCACCCCTCGTGGACGGGGCCTTCCTCGCGCTCCGAGCCCGTGGGATCGGAGAGTCACGACCGCACCACTGTGACTCGGGACCCGTCGTGGGATCAGGGCCGAAGGTCCCGATCCGGTCGTACCGGGCGGACGGGCCCGGCGTGCCTAGGCTGGCGGCGTGACCGTCCCCGGCATCGAGCCCGTCTCCCCCGTCGCCCCACCGGTGCGCGGCCCGGTGATGATGAACCAGCACTGGCGCGACCTGACCTTCCTGCACTGGGCGGTCGAGCCGTGGCGCGTGCAGGCGTACCTGCCGCGGGGCGTGCGCCCCGACACCTACGAGGGCGTGACCTACGTCGGGCTGGTGCCGTTCCGGATGGTCGACGCCGGCGTGGCGCGCGGACCGGGCGTGCCCTGGGCCGGCACGTTCCTGGAGACGAACGTCCGGTTGTACTCCGTGGACGACACCGGTCGGCGCGGCATCGTGTTCCTCAGCCTGGACACGGACCGCGCGGTCGTGGTGGCCGGCGCGCAGGCGGTGTTCGGCCTGCCCTACCGCTGGGCCCGGATGCGGTACGACGTCCGCGGCGACGTGCGCACCTACGACGCCCGCCTGCGCCGCCGCAGCTCGCGCCCGACCAGCCACGTCTCGGTGCGGGTCGGCGGCCCGCGGGCCGCGACCCCGCTCGACGAGTTCCTCAGCGCCCGGTGGGGCCTGCACGTCAGCCGGTGGGGGCGGACCTTCTACGTCCCGAACGCCCACGGCCCCTGGCCGCTGCGCGACGCGGAGCTGCTCGCGCTCGACGACCAGCTGACCGCCTCGGTCGGTCTCGGTGAGCTCGCCGACCATGCGCCCGACCACGTCGCGTTCAGCGACGGCGTGCACACCGAGTTCGGGCTGCCCACCCTGGCGGACCGTCCCCGGCGGACGTGACGCTCCCCGGCTGACGGGCACAGGTGCACCGTCCGCGGAATGGCGCCTGCGGGCGCCCGGACGTGCCGAGGTTTCCCGTGGGCCTTCCGTCTGCGGTCTAGGTCCTTCGGTTGAACCGGACCGTGCCGTCGGGGAGTCGTCGCAGGTCGTAGCTCTGGGGGTGGTCGGCCATCCGGTGGTGCGCGGGACACAGCGAGATGCCGTTGCTGGCGTCCGTTGGGCCGCCGTGACTCCACGGCTGCAGGTGGTGGTACTCCACCCAGGCCGGCGGCCGGTCGCAGCTGTCCGCGGCGCAGCCCTGGTAGCGGTGGTTGATCGCATGCTTCTGGTAGCGGTCGAACAACCGCCGCTCCCGGCCCACGTCCAACGGCACCGAGTCACCGCCCAGCACCATCGGGATGATCCCGGCCCGGCACGCCAGCCGGCGGGCCTCCCCGGCCGAGACCCGGTGCCCGGTGTCAAGGGCCGCCACCCCGAGACCGGAGACCAGGGCGTCGAGGCCGATCGTGACCACCACGGTGAACGGGGACCCGTTCACGGCAGGCACCGCGCTGAGGTGGTGTTCCAGCAGCTCCATCAGCCCGAGCCCGAGCAGGGTGGCGTGCGGCAGCTTCGCCCCGGTCTGCGGGTCGAGCCGGGCCGCCCCGATCCGCCGCGGGCTGGTCAGCGCCTCCAGCGCCTTCCTCAACAGCTGCGCGTGCAGGGTGGGCAGCCGGAACCGGCCCTGGCTGGTGCCGTCGCCCTGGTCGTGGATCGTCAGCTGCGCGAGCGCCCTTGCCCGGGCCTCCTCACGTTCGAGCCTGGCACCCTCGGCGGCGTCGGCCGCCTCGGGGCAGACCACCTCGAACAGCCGGTGCCCCAACCTGCGCAGGGTGCGCGCGTCGAACACCTTGGCCTGCTCGAGCAGGTGCGCCTCGGCGCGGGCCTCGGTGCCGGGAGGGAGGTCGTCGTGCTCCGAGGTCAGCCGCTGCACCGCGGCGGTGAGGATGCCGGCCTTCTCCACGTCGATCACCCCGGCCGCCAGTGCGGCCCGGGTCCGGCCGAACCGGTCGTCCAGCGCGGTGGCGAGGTGCAGGTCGCGGTGCCGGCTCGCGGTGCTGGTCCCGGTGGCGTGCGCCAGCCAGGCCGCCGTGTCGACGGCGCCGGAGTCCGCGGCGATGTCGTCGCGGTCGGCCTGCACCAGCACCCGCAGCTCCAGCTCCTTCAGGCGGTTGCGCTGCCGGCGCAGCTCCACCAAAGCCTCACGCTGCTCGGCCCGGGTCATCGACCAGGTCGGGGTCCCGGCGAGCCGGTCCAACGCAGCCGACAGCGAGGCGGCGAACCGCAGCACCGCATGTCCGGCGGGCGGCTGCCCGACCGGAGGCGGCGGAGGCGCGGTCACCGAGGTCATGCCGCAACGCTACGAGTGCCAAGTCCCCTGTCCTCGAACGAGTTTTCGCGCCGTGGACAACCCTTGGGGCCCTGCCTGTGTGGACGAAACCTGGCTGCCCAGGAGCGCTGAGGTCCCCTTCATCCCCGCCCGAGCCGGGCGCCGCTCAGCGGGCCGCCTCGTCCGGGACGGCGAGCCGCGGCACGCCCTCGAGACGCCGGTGGAAGCGGACGTGCTCGGCCCGGGCATCCAGGGCCCGCCACAGCACCGCGTGCGCGGCCCAGGGCAGCGGCTCGTCCCCGTCGCGCCAGGAGGGGCCGAAGCCGATCCACACCGGCGTCCAGTCGGCCGCGAGGTCCCACTCGCCGCGGTGCCGCTCCAGCAGCCGGTGCCGGACCTGGAACGCCTGCCGCGGCCCGTCGTCGCAGATCGGCGCGGTCCGCACCGGCCACACCCGCAGGTCGAGCGCCATCAGCTCGAGCTCGAGGTCGCCGAGTACGCGCGGGTGCACCAGCACGGTCGCGACGTTCTCGTGCGGTGGTCTCCTCACCCCGAGACGCTAACCCGAGCCTCCCCCCGGCGTCAGCCCGTCGCCGACCACTCGTGGGCGAGCAGGCCGTAGACGTCGGAGTCCCGCCAGCCGTCCCGGATCAGCAGCACCTCGCGCAGCCGGCCCTCGTGGGTCATCCCGAGCCGCCGCAGCACCCGGCCGGAGGCAAGGTTGCGCGGGTCGCAGGTGGCGAACACCCGGTGCAGCCGGAGGTCGGTGAAGCACAGCTCCAGGAGCAGCCGCGCCGCCGCGGTCGCCAGCCCCCGTCCCCAGTGCTCGGGGTGCAGCCCGTAGCCGATCTCGCCCTGCCCGTCCCCGCGCAGGTTCAGCTCGCAGCTGCCGACGACCTCGCCGTCGCAGGTGACCACGTAGACGAACCGGTTGCGGGGCCGCTCGTCGGCGGCGGCGACGGCCTGCTCGACGAAGGCGCGGGTCTGCTCCTCGGTGTTGGGTCCCCAGCCCTGGTAGCGGCAGACCTCCTCGCGGCTCGCCCACCCGTGCACCGCGCGCCAGTCGCGCTCCTCGACCGGTCGCAGCTCGACGTACGGCGACCCGGCTCGTGTGCTCACGGCGCCGACTCTGCCAGGTGGCACCACCCCGGTTGCCGGCGCACGACGGGCATTGGGATGCTGCGGGCATGCCCACCCCGCCGCCGGCGTCCGCCGAGGACGTCATCGACCAGCCGCTCGACCTCCAGCTCGAGGTGTTCCTCGACGAGCACCGGGCGATGCTCGCGGAGTGCCTGGACGGGCTGACCGAGGAGCAGGCGCGGGCGTCCCTGGTGCCGTCGCGGACCACGCTGCTCGGCCTGGTCAAGCACGCGACGTTCGTCGAGCAGGTCTGGTTCGACGAGGCGGTCACCTGCCGCTCGCGCGCCGAGATCGGCATCCCCGCGACCCCCGACGAGTCGTTCGCGCTGACCGACGGCGACACGGTCGCCGGCGTGCAGCAGGCGCACCGTGAGGCCTGCGAGTCCTCGCGGCGTGCGGTGGCGGGCCTCGGCCCGGACGACCTGGTGCACGGCAACCGGCGCGGCCCGCTGCCGCTGCGCTGGGTCTACCTGCACGTGCTGCGCGAGCTCGCCCAGCACTGCGGGCACGCGGACATCCTGCGCGAGCAGGTCCTGGCCGCTGCCGCCGTCTCCTAGCCCCGGCCGGCGGGCCTCAGACGTCCACGGTCAGCCGGACGGTCACGACGTCGCCGACGTCGAGCTCCTCGGCCCGGCGCACCGCGGTCTTGAGCGGGACGACGTACCCGCCCTCCTTGGGCCACAGCGAGGTGGTCCAGCTGGTCTCCCCGATCCGCACGGTCACCGGGATCATCCCCCAGCCGTAGCTCACGAACGAGGACGTCGCCTCGAGCTCGTCGCACTCGTCGGCGGGCACGCTGACGAAGTGCCACGGCGCCGGTCCCTTCCAGAACCAGATCTCCCCACTGAACTCCAGGTGCACAGCGGCAGCCTACGAGCGCGCGCCCCCGGGCGGACCTAGCCGACCAGGTCGGCGGACACGTCCCACAGCCGCGCGGCGGCCTCCGGGTCCAGCGCCCACTCCCGGACCCCGGCCGAGACGTGCGCATCGTTCGCGACCGTCGGGGCCTCGTTGCAGTCCTCGAGGTAGTGGCCCCCCGTGGCGAGCTCGGGAGCGACCGCCGCGACCAGCGACGTGGCCGCGCCCTGGCGGGTGTCCTTGAAGGTCACCCGGCCCTCGTCCTGCATCCGCTGCCAGCCGTCCTTGACCTCCTGGGACACGTAGCGCTGGAGGTTCGTCATGATCCCGCCGGGCATCAGCGCGTTGGCGACGATCCCGTCGTCGGCCCAGCGCCGGGTCGCCTCGACGGCGAGCAGCACGTTGGCGGTCTTCGACTGGCCGTACCCCTGCCAGGGGTCGTAGGCCCGGCGCTCGAAGAACAGGTCGTCGAAGTGCACCGGTGAGGCCAGGTGGCCGCTCGAGCTGACCGAGACGATGCGGGCGCCGCCGGCCGCGGCGAGGGCGCCGTGCAGCCCGGTGGTCAGCGCGAAGTGGCCGAGGTGGTTGGTGGCGAGCTGGCGCTCCCACCCCCGGTCGGTGAGCTCCAGGGTGGGGACCGCCATCACGCCGGCGTTGTTGACCAGCAGGTGCAGCGGCCCGGTCCAGGCGTCGGTGAAGGCCCGCACGCTCGGCAGGTCGACGAGGTCGACGTACGCCACGTGCACGTCGGGGTTGCCGGTGGTCGCGGTGATGTCGGCGGCGACCCGGTCCCCGGCGGCGGTGTCGCGGACCGCGAGGGTGACGGCCGCGCCGGCCCGGGCGAGCGAGCGGGCGGTCTCCACGCCGATGCCGGAGGCGCCGCCGGTGACGACCGCGCGGGTGCCGGACAGGTCGACGCCCTCGACGACCTCGTCCGCGGTGGTGGTGGCGTCGAACCGGGTGGTGATCAGAGTCATGGACCCATCCTGTCCCGGCGGTGGTGAGGGTCCATGCTGGAGCCTGACACCCACCCCCCCGTCGAAGGAGAGCCGCTCGTGCCGTCCGCCGCGCTGTCGCTGGACCACCTGATCACGTGGGCCATGAAGGGTGGGCCGGCCCCGGTCGGGCTCACCGACGCCTCGGTCGAGCGGATCATGCTGGCCAGCGAGCACCTCCGGCTGGCCGGCCGCTCGGGCGCGGTCTACGGGCTGACCACGGGCGTCGGCGCGCTGCGCACGGTGCCGACCGACATCACCCCGAGCGACGGTACGTCGCACGCGCTCCGGCTCTGGCGCAGCCACGCGACCGGCTTCGGGCAGACCTACGACGACGCGACCGCGCGGGCCGCGATGGCGATCCGGCTGCACCAGATCACCTCGGGCCGCTCGGGGGTGAGCGCCGGGCTCGCGTCGTCCCTGGGGGCGGCCGTGGCCGAGGGCGCCGTCCCGGACCTGCACCGGTTCGGCTCGATCGGCACCGGCGACCTGGTGCCGCTCGCCGAGCTGGGGCTCACGCTCGTCGGGGAGCGTGCCTGGCGGTCCGGGGGCGCGCCGCTCGCGCCGGTCGACGACGGCGACGCGCTGCCGTTCATGTCCAGCAACGCGCTCACCCTCGCCACCGCGGCGCTGGTGCACCGCCGCCTGGCCCGGCTGTCCGACGCGGCCGAGAAGGTGACCGCGCTGTCCGCGGTGGCGCTGCAGGCCTCGGTGCAGGCCTACGACCCGCGGGTGCACGCCGGCCGCCCGGACGCCTCCCAGCAGGGCGTCGCCCGCCGGCTCATGGCGCTGCTGTCGCCGGCGGACTGGGTGCCGGCCCGGGTGCAGGACCCGTTCGCGCTGCGGACCGTCCCCCAGGTGCACGCGCCGTTCGTCGACGCGCTGGTCACCACCGAGCACGCGGTGCTCGTCGAGGTCGACGACTCCACCGAGAACCCGCTGGTGGTCGCGGACGGCACGCCCCTGCACCACGGCGGCTTCGTGACCGCCCGGCTGTCGGCCACCCTGGACGCGCTGCGCCAGGCGACGTACCCGGTGATCTCGCTGTCCGCGGCGCGGCTCTCGGCCCTGATCAACCCGTCGCTGTCCGGCCTGCCGGCGTTCCTCGCGTCGGGGCCGGCCGGCAGCTCCGGGGTGATGATCCTGGAGTACCTCGCCCAGGACGCCCTGGCCCGGGCCCGGATCCTGACCACCCCCGTCTCCACCGGGCACGCCTCGGTCTCCCTCGGCCTGGAGGAGCACGCGAGCTTCTCCACGCAGGCCGTCTGGGCCAGCGAGCAGATGGTCGAGCTCGCCCCGGTGGTGCTGGGCTGCGAGCTGATCGCGGCCGTGCGCGCGCTGCGGATGGACCCCGACCGGCTGCCCGACAGCCCGGTCCGGGCGGCCTACGACGTGGCGGCCGCGGTGCTCAGCGACGACCGGTCGGACCGTCCGTTCACCGAGGACCTGGCGGCCGCCGTACGCCTGGTGGAGAGCGGGTTCGACACCCCCCGGCACCCGGTCAGCTGAAGTCGAGCACCAGCCGACCGCGCACGCCGCCGGCCTCCAGGGTCCGGTGCGCCTGCTCGGCCTGCTCGGCGGGCAGCACCTGCGCGACCCGCAGCGTGTAGACCCCGTCGGCGAGCTGCTGCTCGAGGCCCTTGAGCAGGTCGTCGCGGGTCGCCGAGTCGTAGACCAGCGTGGGCTTGACGGTGATGCCGCGCTCGGCCGGTCCGGCCCAGCCGCGGATGGTGCCGATCACCCCGCCGTCCTTCACGGCGGGCACCGCGAGCTCGGTCAGCACCGCGCCGTCCACCAGCCCGTCGACGCCGTCGGGCAGCAGCGCCCGGATCCGGTCGGCGACGTCGTCACCGCGGCGCACCACGTCGTCGGCGCCGAGGCTGCGGACCAGGTCCTCGTCCTTCTCGGCGGCGTCCGCGACGACCCGCAGGCCGTCGGCCTTGGCCATCTGCACGACGTACCCGCCGAACGCGCCGGCGGCACCGGTGACGGCCAGCGTCTGTCCCGCGCTGAGCCCGAGGTCGTCGAGCACCAGCCGCGCGGTCAGCGCGTTCATCACGAAGGTCGACCCGGCGTTGAAGTCCACGTCGTCGGGCAGCCGCAGCACCGACCTCTCCGGTACGACGACCTCGTCGGCGTACGCGCCGCCGGCCGGTCGGTAGGGCACCACGACGGCAGCGACCCGGTCGCCGACGCTCCAGCGGGACCCGGCACCGACCTCGTCGACCACGCCGGCGGCGTCCGCGCCGGGGATGAACGGTCCCGGCTGGTCGCTGTGCCGGTCGGCGTAGCGGCCGGCCCGCAGCCCGCTGTCGGTGGGGTTCACGGTCGCCGCGTGCACCCGGATCCGCACCTCGCCGGGGCCGGCGTGCGGCTCCGGGACGTCCAGGACCTGCAGGTTCTCGGGACCGCCGAACTCTGTCACTCCGATAGCTCTCATGTCAGGCACAACGCACCGGCCCCGTCAGACCTTCCGGATCGGCGCGGGATCTCCGCAGAAAGGCCGGGCTTGGGGCGGTCCCGGACACTGGAGGCATGACGAACCGCGCCCGGCTGATCGACACGACGGCGCCGGCCCACCCCCTCCGGGGTGGTGCTGGTGCTGCACGGCGGTGCCGCGCGGGCCGAGGCCACGGTGGTCAGCCCCACCCAGCTCTCCGTGCTGCGGATGGTCCCGGTCGCGCGCCGGATCGCCCGGGCCGGGCGGGGCCGGCTGGCGGTGCACCGGCTGCTGAACTCCTCGCGCGGCTGGGACGCGGCGCACACCCCCGTCGACGACGTGGCGTGGGCGCTCGACCAGGTCCGCGAGCGCTACGGGAGCGACGTGCCGGTCGGGCTGGTGGGCCACTCGCTCGGCGGGCGCGCGGCGATCCTGTCCGGCGACCAGCCCGGCGTGCGCAGCGTCGTGGCGCTGGCCCCTTGGGTCTACGCCGACGACGGCCAGCGGGACCTGAGCGGCCGCCAGGTGCTCGTCGTGCACGGCGACGAGGACCGGATCGCCAGCCCGCAGCGCTCGGCCGCGGTCGCCGAGGACCTGCGGCGCACGACCGCGGTGGGCTACATCCGGGTGGCGGGCGGCAAGCACGCGATGCTCGGGCACCACCGGGTCTTCGACGGGGCGGCCGCCGACTTCGTGACCGCGACCCTACTCGGCGACGAGGTGCCCGCCCCGGTGCGCGACGTGCTCGGCGGCCAGCAGCTCGTCGAGGTCTGAGCCGGTTCCTGCCCGGACGCGACGAGACCCCGGTGTGCCAGGCACACCGGGGTCCGAACAGCCGTCTTCAGTCGGTCAGAAGACCCTGCGACGGTTGCCGCCGATCGGGACGAAGTTCAGGATCAGGCCGACGACCAGCAGGATGATGCCGATCGTGGTGAGGATCGGGATGGAGGCAACCAAGCCGATGATGAGCAGGATCAGTCCGAGGACGACCATGAGGGCTCCTTCTGTTGGGTGGACAAACATCCTGGAGTACCCCCCTGGGCAAGGAGGATGCGCCCTTCTCTCATCTTTTTCTCAGGTCGGTCGGCTGTAGCAGTGCACCCGCAGCCGGGCGGGCTCCTCGCGCCACGGGTCCATGGACAGCAACCGCCAGCCCTGGCCGTCGAGCAGGGCGATCTTCTCCTTCCGCGCGGTGACCACCTCGAGCACCGGCAGCATGCCGCGCAGGCTGCTCTCCTCGGCCGCGACGTCCAGCAGCGCCGTACCGATGCCCTGGCCGCGCAGGCTCGGCCGCACGAAGAACTTCGCGACGCTGGCCAGGTCGTCCGGGTCGCGCCCGGTCATCTCGCTCCAGTGCGCCCGGCTCACGGTGTCCAGCCCCACCGGCGAGATCGCGACGTGCCCGAGGATCTCCCCGACCCGCTCGACCACCCAGGCGTCGAGCACCTCCCGGTCGAGCCACCCACGCGGACTCTCCGGCCAGCGGACCGGGTACTGGCTCTCGTAGTGCACCACCCGCAGCAGCCGGGCACAGGCCGCCAGATCCCGTCCGGTGCGGCGCCGGAGCCCGCGCATGGCGCCGGGCAGCGGGTCCTCGGGCTGCCCGCGGCGACCGGTCAGCCAGCGCTTCGCCGGTCCGGAGGGCTGGCGCGGGACGGGGCTGGACGGCGACCGTCCGGACAGCCGGCCGAGGTCGAGACGTCTCACGGGCGCGCCCTCCCGTCCTCAGGACCCGCTGACCCTCAGCGTGGGACGCGGCCGACGGGAGGTCAATGCCCCGAACGACCCAGCCACGTGCCGACCGGCAGGTGGCTTCCGTCCGGCAGGCCCGCGGGCGCTCGATGCGGGCCTCCGGTCCCCGGTACGTCGCCGGGCGGCGGCTCAGGCGGTGCGGGTGGCGATCAGCACCGCGAACGCGTCGAGCGCGTCGCGCACGGGGCCCTCGGGCAGCACCTTGAGCAGGTCCTGCGCCTCCCGGGCCCGGTCCAGGACGTAGCGCCGCGCCTCGTCCATCGCCGGGTGCCGGCGGAGCAGCTCGAGCGCCTCCGCGTGCAGGCCGTCGTCGGTGAGCTCGCCGTCGAGCAGCTCGAGCAGCCGGGCGTCCTCGGGGGCGGCGGACCGCCGGGCCATCAGCACCGGCAGCGTCGGCACGCCCTCGCGCAGGTCCGTGCCCGGCGTCTTGCCCGACTCGTCGGACTCGGAGGAGACGTCCAGGATGTCGTCGGAGAGCTGGAAGGCCATGCCGACCTTCTCGCCGTAGGCCGTCAGCGCCTCCTCGATCTCCAGCGGGGCGCCGGCGAACCGGGCGCCGTAGCGGGCGGAGGTGGCGATCAGCGAGCCGGTCTTGCCCTCGACGACGCGCAGGTAGTGCGCGAGCGCGTCCTCGTCGGGACCGGGCGTCAGGGTCTCGAGGATCTGGCCCTCGACGAGCTTGGTGAAGGTCTCGGCCTGGATCCGCACGGCGTCGGCGCCCAGGGAGGCGGTCAGCTCCGAGGACTTGGAGAACAGGAAGTCCCCGGTGAGGATCGCGACGTGGTTGTCCCACCGGGAGTTCGCCGACTCGGCGCCGCGGCGCAGGTCGGCCTCGTCCATCACGTCGTCGTGGTAGAGCGAGGCGAGGTGGGTCAGCTCGACCACGCACGCGGAGGTGACCACGCCGTCGCGGGTCGGGTCCCCGGTCTCGGCGGCGAGCAGCACCAGGAGCGGCCGGAACCGCTTGCCGCCGGCGTGCATCAGGTGCCGGGCGGCGCCGGTGATGAACGCCGCCTCGCTCTTGATCTCGCGCTCGAGGCGCTCCTCGACCTCGACCATGCGGGCGCGCAGCCGCGCCTCGAGGTCGGCGTCGAGGACCGGCAGGGCCAGCGACGAGCTTCCGTCGGCGGTCGAGGTCATGAGGAGTTCCTAGCGAACGGGAGGGTCAGCGGATGAACTGGCCCGCGGTGGCGGCGAGGTCGAGGACCGGCCCCGGGAACACGCCCAGGATGACGGTCGCGGCGAACCCGACAGCGATCACGATAGTCGTCAGGATGCTCGGCACCATCACCACGGGTCCCTCGCCCACCGGGTCCGAGAAGAACATCAGCACGATCACCCGGGCGTAGAAGAACGCCGCGACCGCGCTGAGGATCACCGCGACGACCACCAGCGGCCACGCTCCGCCGGACACCGCCGAGGCGAACACCGCCCACTTGCCGGTGAAGCCCGACGTCAGGGGGATGCCGGCCATCGCGAGCAGGAAGAACGCGAAGACGCCCGCGACCACCGGGGACTCCTTGCCGAGACCGGCCCACCTCGAGAGGTGGGTGGCCTCGCCGCCGGCGTCCCGCACGACGGTCACGACCGCGAACGCGCCGATGGTCATGAAGCCATACGTCACCAGGTAGAACAGCACCGCCTGGATCGAGGAGATCTGGTTCCCGTCGAAGCTGGCCACCGTGTGCAGGCCGACGAAGCCGGTGAGCAGGAAGCCGGCGTGCGCGATCGAGGAGTAGGCCAGCATCCGCTTGATGTCGGACTGGGTGATCGCCAGCACGCAGCCGACCAGCATGGTCAGCACCGCGATGATGCCGATCATCAGCGACCAGTCCCAGCGCGCGGCGCCGAAGGCGACGTAGAACAGCCGCAGCAGCGCGCCGAACGCCGCGACCTTCGTGCAGGCCGCCATGAACGCGGTGACCGCGGTCGGGGCGCCCTGGTAGACGTCCGGGGTCCAGGAGTGGAACGGCGCGGCGCCGACCTTGAACAGCAGGCCCACCGAGAGCAGGCCGATGCCGGCGAGCAGCAGCGCCTCGCCGCCGATGCGGCCGGAGACCGCTTCGGCGATGTCGGAGAAGTTCATCGAGCCGGCGTAGCCGTAGGTCAGCGCGATGCCGTAGAGGAAGAACCCGGAGGAGAACGCGCCGAGCATGAAGTACTTCAGCGCCGCCTCCTGCGACAGCAGCCGGCGGCGACGCGCGAGCCCGCAGAGCAGGTAGAGCGGCAGCGACAGGATCTCCAGGGCCACGAACAGGGTGATCAGGTCGTTGGCCGCCGGGAAGAGCAGCATGCCGCCGATGGAGAACATCATCAGCGGGAAGACCTCGGTGTGCTCGAGGCCCTTCGTGGAGGCCTCGCGCTCGGCCGCCGTACCGGGGAGCGCCGCGGCCTGGCCGGCGAACGCGGTGACGCCGCCCTCGAGGTGCCGCTCGGCGAACAGCAGCACGCTGATGGTCGAGAGCACCAGGATCGTGCCCCAGATGAAAACCGTCGGCCCGTCGACGGCGACCGCGCCCTCGACGGCGATCCGGCCGCGGCCGGAGGTGTCCCCCTTGGGCGCGAGCCCGGAGGCCACGATCACCGTGGCGACCAGCGCGCCCACGACGCCGACGAGCGCCAGCACGGTCTGCACGAGGTAGCGGCTCCGGCGGGCCACGAAGGCCTCGACGACGACACCGACCAGCGCGACGCCGAAGATGATCAGCATCGGCGACAGGAGGCCGTACTCGATGCTGGGCTTGGAGAATGCGGCTGCGAGGTTCACTTGGCGGACTCCTCCTGGGCACCGGCCTGCGTGGGTACGGCGGGTGCCGGGTCCTTCACGCCGACTTGCTGCAAGGTGTCAGCGACGGCGGGGTTGATGATCGAGGTCAGGGGCTTCGGGTAGAAGCCGAGCAGCACGATCAGGACGAGCAACGGGGCGAGCGCGGAGATCTCGCGGACCGTGAGGTCCTTCATGCCGACGATCGACGGCCCGGGCATCCCGGTCATGGTGCGCTGCACCATCAGCAGGATGTAGAGCGCGGCGATGACGATGCCGAGCACCGCGAACGAGGCGTACCACGGGTTGTGCGTGAACGCGCCCAGCAGCACCAGGAACTCCGAGATGAACGGCGAGAGGCCCGGCAGCGACAGCGACGAGAGCCCGGCGACCAGGAAGATGCCGGCCAGCACCGGGGCGACCTTCTCCACGCCACCGAAGTCCGGGATCAGCCTCGAGCCGCGGCGGCTGATCAGGAACCCGCTCACCAGGAACAGCGCGGCCGTGGAGAGGCCGTGGTTGAACATGTAGAGCATCGACCCGGTCTGGCCGTAGCTGTTCAGCACGAAGATGCCGAGCACGATGAAGCCGAAGTGCGACACCGAGGTGTAGGCGATCAGGCGCGGGATGCTCTTCTGCCCGATGGCCGCGAGACCGCCGTACAGCACGCTGATCACCGCGAGCACCAGGACCACCGGGGTGGCCCACTGGGACGCCTCGGGGAACAGCTGCAGGCAGAACCGGATCATCCCGAAGGTGCCGATCTTGTCCAGGATGCTGACCAGCAGCACGGACGTGCCGGGGCTGCCCTGCTCGGCGGCGTCCGGGAGCCAGGTGTGCACCGGCACCATCGGCGCCTTGATCGCGAACGCGATGAAGAAGCCGACGAACAGCCAGCGTCCGGTGTTCTGGTCCATCGGGATCTTGCTGAGCTCGGAGAGCAGGTACGTCGGGGTGCCGGCGCGGGCCGACACGACGTACAGGCCGACGACCGAGGCCAGCATCAGCAGGCCGCCGAACAGCGAGAAGAGCAGGAACTTGACCGCGGCGTACGAGCGGCGCGGGCCGCCGAAGCCACCGATCAGGAAGTAGATCGGGATCAGCGTGGCCTCGAACAGGACGTAGAAGAGGAACACGTCGGTCGCGGCGAACACCCCGATCGCGAGGCCCTCGAGCGCCAGCATCCAGGCGAAGAACGCGTTGACGCCCCAGCGGCCCTCGTCGCCGTCGTTCCACGAGGCGAGGATGACCACCGGCGACAGGATCGCGGTGAGCAGCACGAGCGTCAGGCCGATGCCGTCCACGCCGAGCGCGTAGTGGGCGCCGAAGGCGCGGATCCACTCGTGCTCCTCGGTGAACTGGAAGCGCGCGCCGCCGACGTCGAAGCCGAGCGCGACGACCGCGACGATGACCAGGGTCACCAGCGAGACGCCGAGCGCGACCACCTTGGGGAGGTCGGCACGACCGCCCTTGGGCAGCACGGCCACGACCACTGCGCCGAGGATCGGCAGCAGCAGGGCCGCGGTCAGCAGGGGGAAGCTCACAGGGACACCACCATCAGAGTTGAGCGAACCGGCCGGTCGAGCGGGTCGAGACCACTCATGCGAGGTTCACCGCCAGGAGAGCCAGGACGACCAGCAGGGCGCCGGCCAGGACCGAGAGGGCGTAGGACCGGACGAACCCGGTCTGCACCCGGCGGAACGTCTGGGACATGCCACCGAACGAGGCACCGGTGCCGTCGACGACCCCGTCCACCGCGTGGTCGTCGAACGCGACGAGGCCGCTCACGAACCGGTCGCCCGGCCGCATGAACAGCTCCTCGTTGATCGCGTCGCCGTAGAGGTCCGCACGGGCGGCCCGGGTGAGCACCGAGACCTTCGTCGGCGCGGTGCGGGGCACCTCGTGGCGCCCGACCGTCAGCCACGCGACGGCGATGCCGGCGATCACGACGAGCAGCACCACCAGCGACAGGACCAGGGCCGAGACCGGGAGCGTCTCGTGGACCTCCTCGCCGACGACCGGCGCGAGCCAGCCGGTGATCCAGCCGCCCAGGAGCAGCAGGCCGCCGAGCGCGGAGAGCGCACCCAGCACCATCAGCGGGATCGTCATCACCTTGGGCGACTCGTGCGGGTGGACGTCGTCGGCCCAGCGCTTCTCGCCGAAGTACGTCATCAGCATCAGGCGGGTCATGTAGAAAGCGGTGACGCCGGCGCCGACGAGGGTCGCGAGCCCGACGACGAGGTTGTCGCCGAACGCGGCCTCGATGATCTTGTCCTTGGACCAGAACCCGGCGAACGGCGGGACGCCGATGATCGCGAGGTAGCCGAGGGAGAACGTCAGGAACGTCACCGGCATCATCTTGCGCAGCGCGCCGTAGTGCCGCATGTTCACGTCGTCGTCCATGGCGTGCATCACCGAGCCGGCCCCCAGGAACATGTTGGCCTTGAAGAAGCCGTGCGTGAGCAGCTGGAAGATCGCGAACGCGTAGCCGGCGGGACCGAGCCCGGCGGCCAGCATCATGTAGCCGATCTGGCTCATCGTCGACCCGGCGAGCACCTTCTTGATGTCGTCCTTGGCGCAGCCGATGATCGCGCCCCACAGGAGCGTGACCATGCCGACCACGACGACGGCCGTCTGCGCGACGGGGGCGTTGTCGAAGATGAAGTTGGAGCGGACCACGAGGTAGACGCCCGCGGTCACCATCGTCGCGGCGTGGATCAGGGCGGAGACCGGGGTCGGGCCCTCCATGGCGTCGAGCAGCCAGGACTGGAGCGGCACCTGGGCCGACTTGCCGCACGCCGCGAGCAGGAACAGCAGGCCCAGGACGGTCAGCGTCGTGTCACCGGCCTGGCCGGCGACCGCCGAGACCCCCGCGAACGTGATGGTGCCGAAGGTCGCGAAGGTCAGCATCGTGCCGAGCGCCATGCCGATGTCGCCGACGCGGTTCACCACGAAGGCCTTCTTGGCGGCGACCGCGGCCGACGTCTTGTGCTGCCAGAAGCCGATCAGCAGGTACGACGCCAGGCCGACGCCCTCCCAGCCGAGGAACAGGCCGAGGTAGTTGTCCGCGAGCACCAGCATCAGCATCGCCGCGACGAACAGGTTGAGGTACCCGAAGAAGCGCGCCCGCCGCACGTCGTGCTCCATGTAGCCCACGGAGTAGATGTGGATCAGGCCGCCGACACCGGTGATCAGCAGCAGGAACACCGCGGAGAGCGGGTCGTAGAGCAGGCCCATGTCGACCTTGAAGCTGCCGGCGTCCACCCAGGTGTAGAGCGTCTGGCCGACCTGCCGGTCCTCGGCGCCGCGGCCGAGCAGCGTGACGAACGCCGCCACGCTGATCAGGAACGACCCGATCACCGTCGCGCAGCCGAGCAGGTGCGCCCAGGCCGCCGTACGGCGGTTGCCGAGGAGCAGGATCACCGCGGCGCCCAGCAGGGGCAGCGCGATGATCACCCAGAGCAGCGAGAAGACGCCGCCGGCGGGCGACGGGTCCACCACCGGGACGGCCTCGTGCAGAGGAAAGGACATGTAGGACTCCTCAGTACTTCAGCAGGCTCGCGTCGTCGACCGAGGCCGACCGGCGGGTGCGGAAGATCGTCATGATGATCGCCAGTCCTACGACGACCTCGGCGGCGGCGACCACCATCACGAAGAAGGCGGCCACCTGCCCGTCGAGGTTGCCGTTGACCCGGGAGAAGGTGACCAGGGCGAGGTTCGAGGCGTTCAGCATCAGCTCGACGCACATGAACACCACGATGGCGTTGCGGCGGGTGAGCACCCCGACGCAGCCGATCGTGAACAGGATCGCCGAGAGCACCAGGAACGGTGTCGCGCTCATGCGCGGTCCTCCCCTTCGCTGTCGTGGTTCTGGCTGGGGTCGCCGTCGATGCCGCCGCGCGGGCCGGAGCCGCGGATCGGCTCGCTGGAGGTGCCGTCCCCGATCGAGCCGGTGAGGGCGTCGATGTCCTGCGGGGCGGTCCGCACCGAGCCACGGGACTGCAGCGTCCGGGAGACCGAGATCTCCGAGGGCGAGCCGTCGGGCAGCAGCGCCGGGGTATCCACCGCGTTGTGCCGGGCGTAGACACCGGGCGAGGGCAGCGGGCCGGGGTGCTTGCCGTGCTCGGCGTAGTCCCGCATCCGGCGCGCGGCCAGGTCGGCCTGCGTCGCCTTCGGGGTGAGCCGCTCGCGGTGCGCGAGCACCATCGCGCCGATCGCGGCGGTGATCAGCAGCGCGCTGGTCGCCTCGAAGGCGAAGACGTACTTGCTGAACAACAGCCGGGCGAGCCCGGGCACGTTGCCCTCGGCGTTGGCCGCGGCCAGGCCGGTGACCGGGCCGAGCGAGACCTGTGCGACGCCGAACACCACGACCGCGCCGAACAGCAGGCCGACGACCGTGGCCATCACCCGCTGCCCCTTGATGGTCTCGACGACCGAGTCGGAGGCGTCGACGCCGACAAGCATCAGCACGAACAGGAACAGCATCAGGATCGCGCCGGTGTAGACGATGATCTGCACCGCGAAGAGGAACGGTGCGTCCTGCACGGCGTACAGCACCGCCAGGCTGATCATCACGACCGCCAGCAGCATGGCCGCGTGCACGGCCTTGCGGGTGAACAGGATGCCGAGCGCGGCGACGACCATGACGGGGGCCAGGACCCAGAAGGCGACCATGCCTCAGACCTCGCTCTCGTCGGCCGGACGGGTGCGCGGGGTGAAGGTCCCGCGGTAGTAGTCGCCCTCGTCGTCGCCGAGCTGCATGGCGTGCGGCGGCTGCTCCATGCCGGGCAGCAGCGGGGCGAGCAGGTCGGACTTCTCGTAGATCAGGTCCGCGCGGTTGTTGTCGGCGAGCTCGTACTCGTTGGTCATCGTCAGCGCGCGCGTCGGGCACGCCTCGATGCACAGCCCGCACAGGATGCAGCGCAGGTAGTTGATCTGGTAGACGCGGCCGTAGCGCTCACCGGGCGAGAACCGCTCGTCCTCGGTGTTCGACGCGCCCTCGACGTAGATCGCGTCCGCGGGGCACGCCCACGCGCACAGCTCGCAGCCGATGCACTTCTCCAGGCCGTCGGGCCAGCGGTTCAGCTGGTGCCGGCCGTGGAACCGCGGTGCGGTCGGCTTCTTCTCGAAGGGGTACTCCTCGGTGACGACCTTCTTGAACATCGTCCGGAAGGTCACCCCGAAACCCGCGATCGGGTCCCAGAACTGTTCCTTGAGGGTGGGCATCTACTCACGCTTCCCATCGGCGGTGGCCGACGACGAGACCGTCGACGTACCGCTGCTGCTGCTGGTCAACTGGTCGGCCACCTGGTGGGGCATCGGCGGCACCGGGTAGCCCCCGGCGAAGGCGTCGAACGCGCGCTCGTCCTCCATGTCGTCGCCCGGCTCCTTCTCGCTCTCCCGCTCGCCGACGAAGAACAGCACCAGGAACAGCACCGCGACGACGCCGATGGCGCCGAGCAGGTAGCTGCGGTCGATGCCGCCCTCGAGGCTGATCGCGCGGATCGCCGCGACGGCGACGATCCAGACCAGCGAGATCGGGATGAGCCGCTTCCAGCCGAACGCCATGAACTGGTCGTAGCGCAGCCGCGGCAGCGAGCCGCGCAGCCAGATGAACACGAAGATGAAGATCATCACCTTGGCGATGAACCACAGGAACGGCCAGTAGCCCTGGTTGAACATGCCGTCGTTGATCGCCGACAGCGGCCAGGGGGCGCGCCAGCCGCCGAGGAACAGCGTGGTCGCGAGCGCGGAGACGGTCACCATGTTGACGTACTCCGCGAGGAAGAACAGCGCGAACTTCAGCGAGGAGTACTCCGTGTGGAACCCGCCGACCAGCTCGCCCTCGGCCTCGGCCAGGTCGAACGGCGCACGGTTGGTCTCCCCGATCATCGCGATCACGTAGATCACGAACGACGGGATGAGGATGATGCCGAACCACAGCCGGGACTGGGCGTCCACGATCTCCGAGGTCGACATCGAGCCGGCGTAGAGGAACACCGCGACGAGCGCGAGACCCATCGCGACCTCGTAGGAGATCATCTGCGCGCTGGAGCGCAGGCCGCCGAGCAGGGAGTACGTCGACCCGCTCGACCAGCCGCCGAGCACGATGCCGTAGATGCCGATCGAGCTGATCGCCAGGATGAACAGCACACCGACCGGCATGTCGGTCAGCTGGAGCTGGGTGTAGGTGTCGGTGAACGGGATCCGCACCTCGGGGCCGAACGGGATCACCGCGAAGGCCAGGAACGCCGGCACCGTGGACAGCACCGGGGCGATCAGGAAGATCACCTTGTCCGCTGCCGTCGGGATGATGTCCTCCTTCAGCGCCAGCTTCACGCCGTCCGCCAGCGACTGCAGCAGGCCGAAGGGGCCGTGCACGTTGGGGCCGATGCGGTGCTGCATGCGAGCCACGACGCGGCGCTCGAACCAGATGTTGAACAGCGTCAGCACGACCAGGATCACGAAGATCAGCACGGCCTTGAGGATGATGACCCACCAGGCGTCGTTGCCGAAGCCCTTCAGGGTGTCCTTGCCGGCGGCCGAGACCATCTCCAGCGCCGGTCCTGCGAGCAGTGCGCTCATGCGTGGGCCCCCTCGACCTGGTTGGCTGTGGTGAGTCGTACGACGGACCCGGCGGGTGCCGACCCCGACGTCGTCGGCGTCCACACCACGCCGTCGGGCAGGTCGGCCACCCCGAGCGGGAGCGTCGAGCTGCCGTGGTCGCCGCTCACCGTGACGTGCGAGCCGGCGGCGAGGCCGAGCGCGTCGAGCGTCGCGGGCGACACCAGCGCGACCGGCGTACGGGCGGTGGCCTTGAGGTAGTCGTCGCCGTCGAGCATCCGCCCGTCGTCGAGCAGCAGCTTCCAGGTCGCCACCCGCACCGAGTTGTCAGACGGTGAATCGGTCCTGGCCGGGTGAGCGCCTGACAACTCGGGCATGGTGGCCCGGGCGCCGTCCCAGGCGCCGAGGTCCTGCATCTCGGCACGGGCCTCCTCGACGGTGCGGAAGCCGAGGCGCACGCCCATCTCGTCGGCGATCCCGGAGAGCACCCGCAGGTCGGGCAGCGCGTGCGAGTCGCGCAGCACCTTCTCGAAGGGACGCACGCGACCCTCCCAGTCCACGAACATGCCGGCCTTCTCGGCGACCGGGGCGACGGGGAAGACCACGTCGGCGGCGTGCGAGACGGCGCTGGCGCGGACCTCGAGGCTGACCACGAAGCCGGCCCTCGCGATCGCCGCGGTGGCGGCGTGCGGGGCGGGCAGGTCGGCGGGGTCCACCCCGGCCACGACCAGCGCGGTGACCTCGCCGGAGGCCGTCGCCTCGATGATCGCGTCGCCGTCGCGGCCGTCCTCGTGCGGCACGGTGGTGCCCCACACGGTGCCGAGGTCGACGCGGGCGCCGGCGTCGGTGACCGGGCGGCCGCCGGGCAGCAGGTTCGGCAGGCAGCCGGTCTCGAGCGCACCGCGCTCCCCCGCCCGGCGCGGGACCCACGCGAGCCGGGCACCGGTGGTGCCGGCCAGGGTCAGCGCCGCGGTCAGCGCGCCGGGGACGGTCGCGAGCCGCTCGCCGACCAGGATCACGCCGCCGCCGTCCAGGGCGATCTCGCCGTCGTGGGCGAGCGCCTCCAGCGCGGCGGGCTCGTCGCCCGGTGCGGTGCGGACCAGCGTGCCCTGCATCTTCTGCAGGCCGCGGGAGGTGAACGGGGCGATCGACACGACCCGGGTGCGGCCCTTGCGGGCGGCCTTGCGCAGCCGCAGGAACACGATCGGGGACTCGTCCTCCGGCTCGAACCCGGCGAGCAGCACCACGCTGGCCCGCTCGAGGTCGGCGTAGGTGACCTCGAGGGCCTTGCCGACCACGTGCGCGGCCAGGAAGTCGGCCTCCTCGACGGAGTGCGGGCGGGCCCGGAAGTCGATGTCGTTGGTGCCGAGCGCCACGCGGGCGAACTTGCTGTAGGCGTAGGCGTCCTCGCCGGTGAGCCGGCCGCCGGTCAGCACGCCGACCTTGCCGGCGTGCGCCTGCAGGCCGCGGGCCGCGACCGCGAACGCCTCGGGCCACGAGGCGGGCCGGTGCCGCCCGGTCTCCTCGTCCCGGACGAGCGGCGTGGTGAGCCGGTCCTCCTGGCGGGCGTAGAGGAACGCGAAGCGGCCCTTGTCGCAGTTCCACTCCTCGTTCACGTCCGGGTCGTTGCCGGCGAGCCGGCGGGTGACCTTGCCGCGACGGTGGTCGGTGCGCAGCGAGCAGCCAGCGGCGCAGTGCTCGCACACCGAGGGCGTGGAGACCAGGTCGAAGGGCCGGCTGCGGAAGCGGTACGACGCCGAGGTCAGCGCGCCCACCGGGCAGATCTGGATCGTGTTGCCGGAGAAGTAGCTCTCGAAGGGCTCCTTCTCGTAGATGCCGACCTGCTGGAGGGCGCCCCGCTCGATCAGCGCGATGAACGGGTCACCGGCGATCTGCTCGGAGAACCGGGTGCAGCGGGCGCAGAGCACGCAGCGCTCGCGGTCGAGAAGCACCTGCGCGGAGATGTTGATCGGCTTGGGGAAGGTGCGCTTGGTCCCGCCGCTCTCGGCGAACCGGGACTCGCCGCGACCGTTGGACATCGCCTGGTTCTGCAGCGGGCACTCGCCGCCCTTGTCGCAGACCGGGCAGTCCAGCGGGTGGTTGACCAGCAGGAACTCCATCACGCCCTGCTGGGCCTTGTCGGCGACCTTGGAGGTGGCCTGGGTGCGCACGACCATGCCCTCGGTGACCGCGAGGGTGCACGACGCCTGGGGCTTGCCCATGGAGGCGAGCTCGCCGTTGCGGGGCGCCCACACCTCCACCAGGCACTGGCGGCAGGCGCCGACCGGCGCGAGCAGCGGGTGGTCGCAGAACCGGGGGATCTGGACGCCGACCTGCTCGGCGGCCCGGATCACCAGCGAGTCCTTCGGCACGGAGACCTCGACGTCGTCGATGGTCAGCGTGACGAGGTCCGTCTTCTCCACGCTGGTCGGGCCCGTCGAAACCGTCGTCATGCGTTCGCTCCTGCCGGTGCGAAGAGGGTGGAGGCGGCCGGGTCGAACGGGCAGCCGCCCTGCTCGAAGTGGGCGATGTACTCGCTGCGGAAGTGCTGGATCGACGACGTGATCGGGCTGGTCGCCCCGTCGCCGAGCGCGCAGAACGACCGGCCGAGGATGTTGTCGCACTGGTCGAGGAGCGTCTCGAGGTCCGCCTCGGACCCCTGACCGGCCTCGAGCCGGGCCAGCGTCTGGACGAGCCACCAGGTGCCCTCGCGGCACGGGGTGCACTTGCCGCAGGACTCGTGCTTGTAGAACTCGGTCCAGCGCAGCACCGCCCGCACGACGCAGGTGGTCTCGTCGAAGATCTGCAGCGCCTTGGTGCCGAGCATCGAGCCGGCCTTGCCGACGCCCTCGTAGTCCAGCGGCACGTCGAGGTGCTCGGCGGTCAGGATCGGGGTCGACGAGCCGCCCGGGGTCCAGAACTTCAGCTCGTGGCCCTCGCGGACGCCTCCGGAGAGGTCGAGCAGCTGGCGCAGGGTGATGCCGAGCGGGGCCTCGAACTGGCCGGGCCGCGCGACGTGCCCGGACAGCGAGTAGAGCGTCATGCCCTTGCTCTTCTCGGTGCCCATCGAGCCGAACCACGAGGCGCCGTTGGCGACGATGCAGGGCACCGACGCGATCGACTCCACGTTGTTGATCACGGTCGGGGCGGCGTACAGGCCGGCGATCGCGGGGAACGGCGGGCGCAGCCGGGGTTGGCCGCGGCGGCCCTCCAGGGAGTCCAGCAGCGCGGTCTCCTCGCCACAGATGTAGGCGCCGGCGCCGGCGTGCACCGTGACGTCGAGGTCGTAGCCGGAGCCGTGGATGTCCTTGCCGAGATGGCCGGCGAGGTAGGCCTCCTGGACGGCGCGCTGCAGCCGGCGTACGACGTGCAGCACCTCGCCCCGGACGTAGATGAAGGCGTGGTTGGCACGGATCGCGTAGGAGGTGATCGCCACGCCCTCGACGAGGGTGTGCGGCGTCGCCATCATCAGCGGGATGTCCTTGCAGGTGCCCGGCTCGGACTCGTCCGCGTTGACCACGAGGTAGTGCGGCTTGCCGTCACCCTGCGGGATGAAGCTCCACTTCATGCCGGTGGGGAAGCCCGCACCGCCGCGGCCGCGCAGGCCGGAGTCCTTGACCAGCCCGATGACGTCGTCCTGGGTCATGCCCAGGGCGGTCCTCAGGGCGCCGTACCCGCCGGTGCTCTCGTAGGACTCCAGCGTCCACGGGCGGTCGGTGTCCCAGGCGTTCGACAGGACCGGGGTCAGCACGTCAACCATCAGGAGCCTCCCTTGGGGTTCTGCTTGCCGCCGGCGTCCTCGCCGACGGTCTCCGCGCCCGACTCCTCGACCGCGGTCTCGGACCGGGCCCGGCCCATCGTGGTCTGCGCCCCGAGGTCCTTGCTCCGGCCCTCGGCCGCGCCGGCGGTGACCTCGTCACGGTCGCTGTCGGGGGGCGGTCCAGCCGTTCTCGCGGGCGATCTGCAGCCCGAGCAGCGAGGCGGGACCGGCAGCCGGACCCTCGTCGGCCCGGTCGTCGGGGAACCCGGCGAGCACCCGCTCGGCCTCGCGCCAGGTGCAGATGCGCGGCCCGCGGGTGGAGCGGACCTCCTTGCCCTCCCGCAGGTCGTCGACCAGCCGGGTCGCGGACTCGGGGGTCTGGTTGTCCATGAACTCCCAGTTGACCATCATCACCGGGGCGTAGTCGCACGCCGCGTTGCACTCGAGGTGCTCCAGCGTGATCCTGCCGTCGTCGGTGGTCTCGTCGTTGCCGACGTCGAGGTGGTCCTTGAGCCGCTCGAAGATCTCGTCGCCGCCCATCACCGCGCACAGCGTGTTGGTGCAGACGCCGACGTGGTACTCACCGACCGGGCGGCGCTTGTACATCGTGTAGAACGTCGCGACGCCGGACACCTCCGCGGCGGAGATGCCCAGGATGTCGGCGCACGCCTCGATGCCGCGCGAGGTCACCCGCCCCTCGACGCTCTGCACGAGGTGCAGCATCGGCAGCAGCGCCGAGCGGGCCTGCGGGTAGCGCGTGGTGATCTCCCGCAGCTCCGCCAGCACCGAGGCGTCGAAGCCGGCCCCGTTGGTCGGGCTCGTCGTAACCATGTCGTCTGTCAACGGTCTACTCCACCCATCACGGGGTCGATCGAGGCGATGGCGACGATGACGTCGGCGACCATGCCGCCCTCGCTCATCACCGAGGTCGCCTGCAGGTTCGTGAACGACGGGTCGCGGAAGTGCGCCCGGTAGGGACGCGTGCCGCCGTCGGACACCACGTGGGCGCCGAGCTCGCCGCGGGGCGACTCGACGGGGACGTAGGCCTGGCCGGCCGGGACCCGGAAGCCCTCGGTGACCAGCTTGAAGTGGTGGATCAGGGCCTCCATCGACTCACCCATGATGTGCCGGATGTGGTCGAGGCTGTTGCCCATCCCGTCGGTGCCGACCGCGAGCTGGCTGGGCCAGGCGATCTTCTTGTCGGCGACCATCACCGGTGCGCCCTCGAGCCCGGCGAGCCGCTCGGCCGCCTGCTCGACGATCTTCAGCGACTCCCACATCTCGTCCAGACGGATCCGGAAGCGGCCGTAGGCGTCGCAGGTGTCGCGGGTGGGCACCTCGAAGTCGTAGTCCTCGTAGCCCGAGTAGGGCTGCGACTTGCGCAGGTCCCACGGCAGGCCCGTCGAGCGCAGCACCGGGCCGGTGAGGCCGAGCGCCAGGCAGCCGGCGAGGTCGAGGTGGCCGATGCCGACCAGCCGGCCCTTGAAGATCGGGTTCGCGTTGCACAGCGCGGCGTACTCCGGGAGCCGCTTCTTCATCAGCGCGACGAAGTCCCGGATCTGGTCGAGCGCGCCGGGCGGCATGTCCTGGGCGACCCCGCCGGGCCGGATGAACGCGTGGTTCATCCGCAGGCCGGTGATCAGCTCGAACAGGTCGAGCACCAGCTCGCGCTCGCGGAAGCCGATCGTCATCACCGTCAGCGCGCCGATCTCCATGCCGCCGGTCGCGATCGCGACCAGGTGGCTGGAGATCCGGTTCAGCTCCATGAGGAGGACGCGCATGACCTGCGCCTTCTCCGGGATGTCGGCCTCGATGTCGAGGAGCCGCTCCACGCCCAGGGAGTAGGTGGCCTCGTTGTAGAACGGGGAGAGGTAGTCCATCCGCGTGCAGAACGTGACGCCCTGCACCCAGGAGCGGAACTCCATGTTCTTCTCGATGCCGGTGTGCAGGTAGCCGATGCCGCAGCGGGCCTCGGTGACCGTCTCGCCCTCGAGCTCGAGGATCAGCCGGAGCACGCCGTGCGTGGAGGGGTGCTGGGGCCCCATGTTCACGACGACGTGGTCCTCGCCCTCCTCGGCGAGGCCCTCGGCGATGGTGTCCCAGTCCTGGCCGGTGACGGTGAAGACCCGTCCCGCGGACGTGTCCGCGCCGGGTGCGTAGGGGTCCTGCCCCTGCTCGGTGGTTGAGCTTGTCGAAACCATCAGGTGTACGACCTCCGCGTGTCGGGCGGTGGGATGGTGGCGCCCTTGTACTCGACCGGGATGCCACCGAGGGGATAGTCCTTGCGCTGCGGGTGCCCGGGCCAGTCGTCGGGCATCTGGATGCGCGTGAGAGCGGGGTGACCGTCGAAGATGATGCCGAAGAAGTCGTAGGTCTCGCGCTCGTGCCAGTCGCTGGTCGGGTACACCGCGACCACCGACGGGATGTGCGGGTCGCCGTCGGGGCAGGTCACCTCGAGGCGGATCCGCCGGTTGTGGGTCATCGACAGCAGGTGGTAGACGGCGTGCAGCTCGCGGCCCTGGTCGTCGGGGTAGTGCACGCCCGAGACGCCCGAGCAGAGCTCGAAGCGGAGCTTCTCGTCGTCACGGAGCAGCTGGGCCACCGCCACGAGGTCGTCGCGCCGGATGAAGAACGTCACCTCGCCGCGGTGCACGACGACCTTCTCGACGGCGGTGGTCACCCCGGAGCGGGCCAGGCCGCCCTGCAGCGCGTCGGCGACCTCGTCGAACCAGCCGCCGAACGGCCGCGACGTGCCGCCGGGCATCGTGACCGGGCGGACCAGGCCGCCGTACCCGCTCGTGTCGCCGGTGCCGGTGACGCCGAACATGCCGTGCCGGACGCCGACGACCTCGGGCTCGAGCTGCTGCGGGTCGGCAGGCAGCTGGTTCTCGACCGCGCGGTCGGTCGCGTCGTCGTCCGTCCCGGGGGTCACCTCCGGGAAGTCCTTGGGCTCCTTGGGGCCTTCGCTCATCGCAGCTTCCCCACCATGTCGGAGGTGGACAGGGCGTTCAGGCCCACGGTCTCGTTCTCCTCGATCTCGGCCAGCCGGTTCACGCCGAGCTTCGTGGCCTGGACCTGCTTGTGCAGCTTGAGGATCGCGTCGATGAGCATCTCCGGCCGCGGGGGGCAGCCGGGGAGGTACATGTCGACGGGGACGACGTGGTCGACGCCCTGGACGATCGCGTAGTTGTTGAACATCCCGCCCGAGCTGGCGCACACGCCCATCGCGAGGACGTACTTCGGCTCGGCCATCTGGTCGTAGATCTGGCGCAGCACGGGAGCCATCTTCTGGCTCACCCGCCCGGCGACGATCATCAGGTCGGCCTGGCGCGGGGAGGCGCGGAACACCTCCATGCCGAAGCGGGCCAGGTCGTAGCGCGGTCCGCCGGACGTCATCATCTCGATGGCGCAGCAGGCCAGGCCGAACGTGGCCGGCCAGAACGACGCCTTGCGCATGTAGCCGGCGACCCCCTCGACCGTGGTCAGGAGTACGCCGCTCGGCAGCTTCTCTTCGATGCCCATTGCTCTCTAGCCCCTCAGTCCCAGTCCAGGCCGCCGCGCCGCCAGACATAGGCGTACGCGACGAAGACGGTCACGATGAACAGCACCATCTCGATGAGGCCGAACATCTTCATGGAGTCGAAGTAGACGGCCCACGGGTACAGGAACACGATCTCGATGTCGAAGACGATGAACATCATCGCGGTGATGTAGTACTTCACCGGGAACTTGCCACCGCCCAGCGCCTGCGGGGTCGGCTCGATGCCGCACTCGTAGGAGTCGAGCTTCGCGCGGTTGTAGCGCTTGGGACCGGTCAGCGAGCTGACCAGCACCGAGAAGATCGCGAAGCCCGCCGCGATGACTCCGAGCGCGAGAACAGGTGTGTAGAGCTCCACCGGTGTTCCCTCCTGTCTGTCCGTCTGTGTCGTGCTGCTTCGTGCGGTGCGGTGCTGCCGGGTCAGGCCGCGGGTGCGACCTTGGCCAGCGCGTTGATCACCCGGTCCGAGACGTCGCCGTCCCGGGGATCGGTGAGGTTCGCCATCAGCTTGAGGGTGAACTTCATCAGCGCGGTGCGTGGCAGGCCGAACTTCGTGGCCTGCTTCATGAACGTCGGGTTGCCGATCATCTTCGCGAAGACCCGGCCGAGCGTGAAGTAGCCGCCGTAGGCCTGCTCCAGCGCGACCGCGTAGCCCTCGAGCACCCGCTCGCGGGCCGGGCCCTCGGGTCGCGCCAGCGCCTGCACGATCGTGTCGGCGGCCATGTGGCCGGCCTCCAGCGCGTAGTCGATGCCCTCGCCGTTGAACGGGTTGACCATGCCGCCGGAGTCGCCGACCAGCAGCACGCCGCGGGTGTAGTGCGGCTTGCGGTTGAAGCCCATCGGCAGCGCGGCCGACCCGATCCGGCCGACGAGGTTCTCCTCGCGGAAGCCCCACTCGGCCGGCGTGTGCTCGAGCCAGCGCTTGAGCACGTCCTTGTAGTCGACGTTCTGGAAGGCCTTCGAGGTGTTGAGGATGCCGAGCCCGACGTTGGCGGTGCCGTCGCCGACCCCGAAGATCCAGCCGTAGCCGGGCAGCAGGTTCGACTGGTTCGGCGTGCCGTCCCAGAGCTCGAGCCAGGACTCCATCCACGCGTCGTCGTGGCGGGGCGTCTCGTAGTAGGCGCGGACCGCGACCCCCATGGGGCGGTTCTCGCGCCGCTCGAGGCCGAGCGCGATGGCGATCCGCGCGCTGACGCCGTCGGCGGCGATCACGACCGGGGCGGTGTAGGTCTCGACCGCGCCCGGGTCGCCGACCCGGCGGCCGCGGTCGTCGACGGCCTTGGCGGTGACGCCGACGACCCGTCCGGTGCGCTCGTCGAGGACCGGTCCGGTGACCGCCGTACGCTCCACCAGCCGGGCGCCCGCCTTCTCGGCGTGCCGGGCGAGGATCTCGTCGAGGTCGGTCCGGGTGCGCACCATGCCGTAGGGCGGGAACGACGCCAGGTCGGGCCAGGGCAGCTCGAGCCGGTGGCCGGCGCCGACGATCCGCAGGCCGAGGTTCTTCTGCCAGCCCGGGGCGTCGAGGTCGAGGCCCATGGCGACCAGCTGCCGGACCGCGCGCGGGGTGAGCCCGTCGCCGCAGACCTTGTCGCGGGGGGAACGCCGCCTTCTCCAGCAGCAGGACGTCCACGCCTGCGTTCGCGAGGTGGTACGCCGCACTCGCTCCCGCGGGACCGGCGCCGACGACGATGACGTCGGCCTGCCGCGCGTCAGCGGTGGTCCGGGTCATGCGTGGCACCTCATCCATTGGCCTTCGGGGCGTGCGTTGTGCGCATGTGAATTGCTTCACTAGTCAGGCACTGTCGAGGAGTCTAGAGGCCTGGGTCACATCGCGCGACCCGGCCCCCGGGTCGTCCCGCCACACCTCGAAACCACCCCCCACCTGGGCATTTAGGTCATGTTCCCGTTGCCAAATTTGTCACCCCGCGGCGCCTCGGGTCGCCGATGCTCCGCCGACCCGGCGCCTCTGGTCGCCGGAGCCCCGCCGACCCGGCGCTCGTGGCTGGCCGGGGTGCCCGCGATGCCCGCGCCCGTGCCCTCCGACTCCCGCCGCGGCCCCGATCCTCGTGTCGTCGCGGTTGTGGTGGGCGACGGGCGGCCGGTGCGACGACCTGCCGTCCTGCTTCCTGACCTCGCCTGAGCAACCAGAAGCGCCGGGGCGGCGGGCGCCGGGCAGCCAGAGGCGCCGGGTGGGCGGGCGCCGGGCAGCCAGAGGCGCCGGGTCGGCGGGCGCTGGGCAGCCAGAGGCGCCGGGTGCGCGTCAGGCGGTGGCGCGGTGCAGGGTGACGATGCCGCCGCTGAGGTTCAGCCACTCCGGGCGCTGCCAGCCGGCCTGCCCGATCCGGTCCGCGAGCCGCTCCTGGTCGGGCCACGCGCGGATCGACTCGGCGAGGTAGACGTAGGCGTCCGGGCTGGAGGAGACCGCGCGGGCGACCGTCGGCAGCGCCTTCATGAGGTACTCCACGTAGACCGTCCGGAACGGCGCCCAGGTCGGGTGGCTGAACTCGCAGACGACCAGCCGGCCGCCCGGCCTGGTCACCCGCAGCATCTCGCGCAGGCCGGCGTCCGGGTCGACGATGTTGCGCAGCCCGAAGGAGATCGTCACCGCGTCGAACGTGTCGTCCGCGAACGGCAGCCGGGTGCCGTCGCCGGCGGTGAAGCCGAGGTGCGGCCTGGCCCGCTTGCCCACCCGCAGCATCCCGATCGAGAAGTCGCAGGGCACGACGGTGGCGCCGCGGTCCGCGAACGGCTGGCTCGAGGTGCCGGTGCCGGCCGCCAGGTCGAGGACCCGCTCGCCCGGACGGGGGTCCACGGCGTCCACGACGACCCTGCGCCAGCGGCGGTCCTGGCCCAGCGAGAGGATGTCGTTGGTGAGGTCGTAGCGACGCGCCACGTCGTCGAACATCGCGGCGACGTCCGCGGGGCGCTTGTCCAGCTGGGCTCGGGTCACGGGCGCCAGCCTATGCAGCGACGTCGGTCGAGGTGCCCGAGACCCCGGGCGGACGCACGGTCGCCCCGAGGCTCGCACGCCCCGCACCTCGACCGACGTGCCTCGTGAACCTCGTCCGAGGAACCACCGTAGGCTGGGCCACCGTGACAGAGCCTTCCTCCCGCCTGGACGCGTCGGACCCGAGTCGGGAGTCGGCGCCGCTGGTGGTGCGCACCGTGCTCGTCGAGGACACCGGGTCGCTGCTGGCCCTGCTTCCCGAGGACCGCGACGTCACCGCGTGGGTGCGCCGCGGCGAGGGGCTGGTCGGCTGGGGCGTGGCCGCGGTCCGCCGTACGTCGGGACCGGGCCGGTTCGAGGAGGCCCGCACCTGGTGGCTCGAGCACGCCGGCACCGCCGTGGTCCGCGACGAGGCGTGCCTGCCCGGCTCCGGCCTGGTGTGCTTCGGCTCCTTCGCCTTCGCCGACGAGCCCGGCGACAGCCTGCTGGTGGTCCCCGAGGTGGTCGTCGGACGCCGCGGCGACACCATGTGGGTGACCACGATCGGCGCCGGGACGATCCCGGCCGGCCCCGGGCTCGCCGCCGCCGAGGCGGTCGACGCGCCCGTCGGGGTGACCTTCGCGGACGGCGCCCTGAGCGGCACGGAGTGGGAGACGGTGGTCGCCGACGCGGTGCGCCGGATCAACGAGGGCGCGCTGGAGAAGGTCGTCCTGGCCCGGGACCTGTACGCCACCGCGGAGCAGGACATCGACGTCCGCTGGCCGCTGAACCGGCTGGCTGAGAGCTACCCGATGTGCTGGACCTTCCACGTCGACGGGCTGTTCGGCGCCACCCCGGAGATGCTCGTACGTCGCGAGCGCGGCCTGGTCACGTCGCGGGTGCTCGCGGGCACCATCCGGCGCACCGGTGACGACGCCCGCGACATGGCCCTCGCCGCGACCCTGGCCCGGTCGTCGAAGGACCTCGAGGAGCACGAGTACGCCGTGCGCTCGGTGGCCGACGCCTTGGCCCCGCACTGCTCGTCGATGAACGTGCCCGAGGCGCCGTTCGTGCTGCACCTGCCCAACGTGATGCACCTGGCCACCGACGTGGCCGGCGTGATCCACGACGCGGACGACCCGTCGGCGACCTCGCTCGACCTGGCCGCGTCGCTGCACCCGTCCGCGGCCGTCGGCGGCACCCCCACCGACGTGGCCACCGCGCTGATCCTGGAGATCGAGGGCATGGACCGCGGGCGCTACGCGGGACCGGTGGGCTGGATGGACGCGAGCGGCGACGGCGAGTGGGGCCTGGCGCTGCGCTCGGCCGAGATCGAGGGCCGGCGCGTGCGGCTGTTCGCGGGCTGCGGGATCGTCGCGGACTCGGACCCCGAGTCCGAGCTGGCCGAGGGCCAGGCGAAGTTCGTCCCGGTCCGCGACTCGCTCGGCGGCACCGACTGACCCGCACCCCTGCGGCGGGCCGGCGTCGCGGGTGGTGGCCCCTCGGGAAGACCACCGCCCCACGACGGCGACGTCGGTGCTGGCCCACCACCCCCGTGCGGGTGGGCGTGACCCAGTCTCCCGGGGCGGACGGGACCGCGTCTGTAGGCAATGGGCACCATGTCCGCTGCCCGTTCGGCCGGTGCGGCAGGGGCCGTTCGGTCAGAGCGAGAGGTCGGTGCCGGGCTGCAGCCGCTCGTAGGCGGTCTCGCCCAGCAGCAGCTCGAGGTTGCGGCCCACGACCCCGAGCCCGGTGTCGTTGAGCAGCCCGTCGTGCACGGCCACCGCGCGCGGGGCCCCGACCGACCGGCCGAAGTCGATGACCTCGGAGATCTTGCTCCACGGCGCGTGCACCGGCAGCAGGAGCACGTCGACCGGGCCGCCGGGAGGCGTGAGCGAGTCGCCCGGGTGGTAGACGCGCAGGCTGCCGACGTCGACGACGTACCCGGAGTTGTGGACCCGCGGCAGGTCCTCGTGGATCACCGCGTGCAGCTCGCCGACGGCGGTGACCGGCAGACCGACGTCGAGCTGCTCGCCCGGGGAGACGACCGTGACCCGCTCGGCGACGCCCCGGTCCGCCTCGGCGATCTGCGCGCGGACCGCCTCGATGGTGAACACCGGGGCGTCGGTGGCCCGCAAGTGGTCGACGTGCAGGTGGTCCGCGTGCTCGTGGGTGACCAGCACGGCGGTCGCGCCGTCGACCGCCTCGCGCTCGGTGAAGGCACCGGGGTCGATGACGACCACCTGGCCGTCGTGCTCGATGCGGACGCAGGCGTGGCCGAACTTGGTGATCCTCATGTCACCAACCTACTCAAGGTCCTCAGCCGAGGCGGTTGTCCACGAAGCACCAGCGCCAGTCCTCGCCGGGCTCCGCGGAGCGCATCACCGGGTGGGCGGCCTCCTCGGCATGCAGGCTGGCGTGCCGGCGGGGCGAGGAGTCGCAGCAGGCCATGTGCCCGCACTCCAGGCACTTGCGCAGGTGCACCCACTGGGTGAAGCCGTCCCGCACGCAGTCCTCGCACTCCCGCTCCACCCGGGACTCGACGTCGCGCGGCGCCGACCGGAGGTGCTCGCAGAGCGCGATGGTGCCCGCGATGCCGCTGACGGTCTCGGAGTCGTTGAGCTCCTCGTTGCGGGCCGTGCTGACGTCGAGCATGGACTCCTCCACGTCGAGCGTGGCGAGCACGTCCTCCACCACCTCGTGCGGGATCGACCCGGTGCTGCGCACGTGCAGCACCTTGGCCCGCTCGGCGTCGAGCATCTCCAGCCGCAACCGGGTGTAGGACTCGCTGGGAGTCTCCTCGCCGGGGTTGTTGCCGAGCCGCTCCCACGCCGCGGTGTTGCGCTGGGCGGACCGGTCGCGCAGCGACTGCACGGTGTTGAACGGGTCGTCGTCGTTGTGGTGCAGCTCCAGGACCTCCAGGCCCGCCGCCGACGCCTTCTCGAACAGCGCGGCCCGCGCCAGCGCGTCCTCCCGCGGGTCGGGCCGGGGCAGCTTGAGCGCCTTCACCAGCCACGGCAGCGTCGAGCCCTGGACGAAGAGCGTCGCGGCCGCCACGAACAGCGCGGTGAGGATCAGCGTCTCGCGGTAGTCGAACTCCTTGGGGATCGCGAACGCGGCCGCCAGGGTCACCACACCCCGCATCCCGGCCCAGCCGAGCACGGTGGTGTGCTGCCACGACGGGTGCTCCCCGGTCTCCCGGTCCCGGGCGGGCCGGACCAGCAGGTACCGGGCCGGGAACACCCACACCAGCCGGAGCACGACCACCGCGGCGAAGGTGGCCAGGCACAGCGTGACGACGTCGGTGACGGGTACGCCGCTGTCCTGCACGTCGCGCAGGATCCACCGGACCTGGAGCCCGATCAGCAGGAACACCACGTTCTCGAGCAGGAACTGGATGGTGCGCCAGTTCAGCCGCTCCGCGACCCGTGACCCGGCGGTCTGCAGGATCGGTGCCTTGTGGCCCAGCAGCAGGCCGGCGACCACCACGGCGAGCACGCCGGACCCGTGGATCTCCTCGGCCGCGACGTACGCGACGAACGGGGTGACCAGGGAGAGGCTGGTGTCGATCACCGGGTCGGTCACGCGGCGCCGCACGCGGCCCACGACGAAGTACAGGACCAGCCCGACGAGCACCCCGCCGGCCGCCGCGAGCACGAAGTCGAGGCCGACGTCCAGCACGGTGATCTGGTCGCCGAGGGCGACGGCGGTGCCCGCGCCGCCCACCGCGATGGCGGTGCGCAGCGCGACCAGGGCGGTCGCGTCGTTGAGCAGCGACTCGCCCTCCAGGATCGTGACGATCCGGCGCGGGATGCCGATCCGCCGGGCGATCGCGGTCGCGGAGACGGCGTCGGGAGGCGCGACGACCGCACCGAGGGCGAAGGCGGCGGGCCAGGTGACGGCCGGGATGACGGCGTAGGCGACCACGGCGACACCGACCGTGGTGAACGCGACGAGACCGATCGAGAGCAGGAGGATCGCGCGCCGGTTGGCGTTGAAGTCGACCAGGGAGGTCTGCAGGGCCGCGGCGTACAGCAGCGGCGGCAGCAGCCCGACCAGCACCACCTCCGAGGTCAGGTGGACCTCGGGGACGAACGGCAGGAAGGAGGCGCCGGCGCCGAGCGCGACGAGGACGAGGGGGGGCGGGCAGGTCGTACCGGCCGCAGAGGGCGGCGACGGCGATGACCACGACCGCGAGGGCAGAGAGGGAGAGGGCTACGTCCACCCGCCCATTCAACCGGACGGGTGTTCTCCGGGCGTTACGCCGGCTGCGCCACCCAGGTCATCGGGTCGCCCCAGCCGAGGTCCGGCACCCCGTGCTTGGCGAGTGCCATCACCACGAGGCAGCGGCGGTGCGCGGCGAAGGTCAGCACGTGGGCGATCATCCCGCCGTAGGTGAACACCTCCGCCGGCTCGCACAGCGCGTCGACGAAGGTGTCGTCCAGCCGGCCCTGCTCGGCCACCTCGCGCACCTGGGCGAGGTACGCCGGGCCCTCGACCGCCAGCCGGTCCCGCAGCGAGTCGACGGACTCGTGCTCCTCGACCGCCCAGTCGTAGGCCCGGTTCGCGACCGCCGCGTTCCACATGGCCATCTGGCCGACCAGCCGGGAGGCCAGGGACCGGATCGTCTGGTGGTCGTCGTCGACGTTGACCTCGATCGCCTCGTCGAGCTGGTCGTCGCTGAGCCGGGCGGCCCGCTCGACGATCTCTCCGGTCAGCCAGACGTGGTGCTCGACCATCTTGGTGAGCAGGTCCATGGGTGTCACCTTCTTCTCGGCGGGGAGCCGCAGGCTCCCGGGTGGGTGGAAGTGCACGTCGCTGGGCGCGTCGATCCGCAGCCGGGTGGGGTGCTCGCGCCACCGGCCGGGCCCGACGCCGTACGCCTTGGTGAACGCCCGGGTGAACGCCTCGTGCGAGCCGTACCCGGCCTCGACGGCGATGTCGAGGATCGTCCGGCGGGTGGTGGCCAGCCGGTACGCCGAGCGCTCGAGCAGGATCCGGCGGCGGAACCGGCTCGGTGACTCACCGGCGACCGAGGCGACGATCCGGTCGAGGTGGAACCGCGACAGGTACAGCCGGCCGGCCAGGTCCTCGGCGGTGGCCTCGTGGTCGTCGAGCGCGCCGGCGAGGACGTCCAGGAAGCCGGTGAAGTGGTCGGCGGCTGTGCTCATGCTCCCCATCCTGGCCAGCCGGTCCGGGCGGCCGCTTGATCAGTCTTGCGCAGCCAGCGCCCGGATCGCGGCGTCCAGCTCGCGGCGGTCGTCCCGGCGTACGACGGCCTCCACCACCTCGATGCCGCCGGCCGGGCTGGCCAGCGCGTGCTGCAGCTCGGCCACCGAGCCGACCTTCCAGTGCGGGGTGCGGGTGGCGGCGCAGAGGCTGGCCACGTCCACGCCGTGCGGGGTGCCGAACAGCTTGTCGTAGGACGCCGCGTGCTGCTCGGCGCCCTGCTCCAGGGAGGCGAAGATCGAGCCGCCGTCGTCGTTGACCACCACGATCGTCAGGTCCGGGCGTTCCTCGCCGGGCCCGATCAGCAGCCCGTTGGTGTCGTGCAGGAACGTCACGTCGCCGAGCAGGGCGATCGCCCGGGTGCTGCGCGGGCGACCCAGCGCGGCGCCGACCGCGCTCGACACCGAGCCGTCGATGCCGGCCAGGCCGCGGTTGCCGACGACCATCCGCCGGTCGCCGACCTGGTACCTCGCGACCATCAGGTCGAGGTCGCGCACGGGGTTGGAGGCGCCGACGAACAGCAGCCCGCCCGGGGGCAGCGCGGCGCTCACCGTGCCGGCGACCTGCTGGGGGGTCATCGCGCCCCGCTGCGCGAGGTGCTGGTCGAGCCGGCGGGACAGCTCGGCGTCGCGGCGCCGCCACTCCGCGAGCCAGGGGTCGGCCTCGCGCGCGGGCGGCGCCACCTTCTCGCTGGTGAACCAGCTCGCGTCCACGCCCTCGAGCTCGATCCGGTCGACCACGGCGTGCACGTGGTGCCCGGAGTCGGTCCAGCCCGACGGCCCCCGCACGGCGTACAGCTCGATGTCGTCGCGGGCCAGCAGCCGGCCGACCGGGCGCGAGAGGGTCGGGTGGCCGAACACCACGACCTGCTGGATGCGGCCGGCCAGGTCGGCGTCGCCGAGCAGCAGCCGGTAGGTCCGGATCGCCGCCTCGCCGGTGCGCGAGCCGCTGGTCGGCTCGGCGAGCAGCGGCCAGCCGGCGGCCTCGGCGAGCACCCGGGCCGGCGGACCCGCGTCGTCGCCCGCGACCACGACCGTGCGCAGGTCGCGGCTGACCGGCTCGGGCGTGGCGACCGGGCGGCCGCCCGGGGTCATCCAGGGGCCGCCGTCGGGCGCCCCGTCCAGCGCGCTCCCCCAGCCGTCACCGACGTCCGGGACCAGCGGCTCCTCGAACTGCACGTTGAGGTGCACCGGACCGGGCCGGCCGCCGAGCCGGCCGTTGGCGACCGCGGCGGTGCGGGCGGCCAGCGCCCGCCACCCGACGACCTGGCGCCGCTCGACCTCGCCGCTGCCCGGGTAGCCGGCCGGCACGTCCGCGTGCTCGCGCACCGCGGTCCCGAAGATCCCGGCCTGCTCGGTGGTCTGGTTGGCGTTGCTGCCGCGCAGCCGGGCCGGCCGGTCCGCGGTGACCAGGATCAGCTGCACCCCGGCGTGGGACGCCTCGAGCACCGCCGGGTGCAGGTTCGCGACCGCCGTGCCGCTGGTGGTGACCACCACGACGGGGCGCCGGCTGGTGCGCGCGATGCCCAGGGCCAGGAAGCCGGCGGACCGCTCGTCGATCCGGGTGTGCAGCCGCAGCCGGTCCTGGTCGCGGTGCGCCGCGAACGCCAGGGCCGCGCTGCGGGAGCCGGGGGCGAGCACCACGTCCCGGACACCGCAGCGGGCCAGCTCGTCGAGCAGCGTGGTGGCCAGCGCGGTGGAGGCGTTCGCCGGGGTCATGGTCGAGAACCTATCCCCGCGAGCCGGTCCCGCCAGTGCTGCTCGCGCTCCGGTGTGGCGCGGGTGCGGGCGAGCGCGGCCGCGTCGACCTCCGGGCGCACGACGGGCAGCCGGCCGTCGAGCGGCAGCAGCGGGTGCGCGACGACGTCGTCGGTGAGCAGCTGGACGGTCGCCAGGCCGCAGGCGAACGGCAGCTCGGGCAGCGCGGCCGCCAGCGCGACGCCGGCCGCGATGCCGACGCTGGTCTCCAGGGCGCTGGACACCACCACCGGCAGGCCGATGTCCTCGGCGATCCGCAGGCACGCGCGCACCCCGCCGAGCGGCTGCACCTTGAGCACCGCGACGTCGGCGGCCTCCAGGTCCCGGACCCGGTAGGGGTCCTCGGCCCGCCGGATCGACTCGTCGGCGGCGATCGGCACGGCCACCCGGCGCCGTACGACGGCCAGGTCCTCGACGTCCGTCACCGGCTGCTCGACGTACTCCAGCCCGCCGGCCGCCCGGTCCAGCACGGGGATCCGGCCGACCGCCTCGTCCACCGACCACAGGCCGTTGACGTCGATGCGGATCCGACCGTCCGGGCCGAGCGCGTCGCGGACCGCCTCGAGGCGGGCCTGGTCGTCGGCCAGGCTCTGGCCCGGCTCGCCGACCTTGACCTTGGCGGTGCGGCAGCCGTTGCCGGCCCGGACGATCGCCGCCGCCCGTTCGGCGTCGACGGCCGGGACCGTGACGTTGACCGGGACGCTGCTGCGCAGCGGTGCGGGCCAGCCGACGTCGGCGGCCTCGCGGGCGGCCCGCAGCCAGGGCGCGGCCACCGCGGCGTCGTACTCCAGGAACGGGCTGAACTCGCCCCACCCGGCGTCGCCGCGCAGCAGCATCCCCTCCCGGACGGTGATCCCCCGGAACCGCGTCGTCATGGGGATGGAGAACACGTTCACGGTCGACCCGGGCCTGGTGGCGGGTCGAGCCGGGCCTCCCGCTGCAGGGCGAGCCGGTCCGGCTTGCCGTTCGGCAGCAGCGGCAGCGCGTCCAGGGGTACGACGCGGCGCGGCGCCCACGCGCGGGGCAGGGCGTCGGCCACCCAGCCCCGTGCGGCGTCCAGGGCCAGGTCCCCGACCAGCAGCGCGACGACCGCGGCGCCCCACTCGGGATCGGGCACCCCGACCACCTCGGCGTCGCGCACCTCCGGGTGCTCCCGCAGCCGCGCCGCCACCGCCGTGGTGGGCACGTTGACGCCGCCGGAGACCACCACGTCGTCGACGCGTCCGTCGACCCGGAGCAGCCCGTCGTGGTCGATCCGGCCCAGGTCCTGGGTCACGAACCAGCCGCCCTCCTTGGCCTGCGCGGTGAGGTCGGGCCGCCCGTCGTACCCGGTGAAGACGACGGCGCCCCCGATCCGGACCCGCCCGTCGGCGCCGGTCTTGACCGCGACCCCGTCGAGGGGACGCCCGTCGTACACGCAGCCGCCGCAGGTCTCGCTCATCCCGTACGTCGCCACCACCCGGACCCCGGCGCGCTCGGCCCGGGTCCGCAGGGCCGGCTCGAGCCGCGCGCCGCCGACGAGCACGGTGTCGAAGCCGCGCAGGGCGTCCTCGTCGAGCATCCGCACGAGCTGGGTCGGGACCAGGGAGACGTACCGCCGCGCGCCGGTCATCGATGCGGCCGCCTCGCCGAACGGGCCGTCCTGGACGACCGGCTCGGTGCCGGCCCGGACGGAGCGGAACAGCACCTGGAGGCCGGCGACGTAGGACGGCGGGAGGTTCAGCAGCCACTGGCCCGGGCCGCCGAGCCGGGTGTGCGTCGCGTCGGCGGAGGCCCGCATCGCCGCCCGGGAGAGCAGCACGCGCTTGGGGGTGCCGGTCGAGCCGGACGTCTCGACGGCCAAAGGTGCGGGGTCCTCGGCGGCGTCCCACGCACGGAGCAGCGCCAGGATCTCGCCCGCCGTACCGTGCACGGGGTTCAGGCTGGGGCGGCTCACGAGCAGACACGGTATGCCTGCGAGAATCCCCGACTGTGACAACCCCAGCGCAGTGGCTCGAAGGTGCACGCCCCCGCACCCTGCCCGCGGCCGTCTCCCCCGTGCTCGCCGGCACCGGCGTCGCGGCCTACCTCGACCAGGCGGTCTGGTGGAAGGCGGCTCTCGCGCTGCTGGTCTCGCTCGCGCTCCAGGTCGGCGTGAACTACGCCAACGACTACTCCGACGGCATCCGCGGCACCGACGCCGACCGGGTCGGCCCGCTGCGGCTGGTCGGGTCGGGGGTCGCCTCGCCCGGGTCGGTGAAGGCCGCGGCGTTCGCGGCGTTCGGGGTCGCGATGGCGGCCGGGCTGGTGCTGGCCGCGACGACCGGGTGGTGGCTGGTGCTGGTCGGCGCGCTGGCGGTGGTCGCCGCGTGGTTCTACACCGGCGGCTCGCAGCCCTACGGCTACCACGCGCTCGGCGAGGTGATGGTGTTCGTGTTCTTCGGGCTGGTCGCGGTGATGGGGACGACGTACGTGCAGACCGAGTCGTTCCCGCTGCCCGCCCTGTACGCCGCGGTGGGGATCGGCGCGCTGGCCTGCGCGATCCTGGTGGCCAACAACGTGCGCGACGTGCCGACGGACCGCGAGTCGGGCAAGCGGACGCTGGCCGTCGTGCTCGGCGACGAGCGCAGCCGGTACCTCTACGCCCTGCTCGTCGGCGTGGCCGCGGTCGCCCTGGTCGCGCTCGGCCTGTCCACCAGCCGGCTGGCCTGGCTGGGCTTCGCCTTCCTGCTGCCGGCGGTCCCCGCGGCGCGGCTGGTGCTGACCGGCACCACCGACCGCGGGCTGGTCCCGGTGCTGCAGCGGACCGGCGTGGCCGAGCTGCTGTGGTCCCTCGGCGCCTTCGTCGGCCTCCTGCTCGCCACCGCCTGACCCGGGCCGGGCCGGTCGACCCGGGCCGGGACTCACCTCGAGCCGGGGCTCGGCTCACCTCGAGCCGGGGCTCAGTCGTCGAGCTCGTCGGCGGGCAGCGGCCCGAGGGTCTCGAAGGCCGGGAGGTACGGCGCCACGTCGCCGCGCTCGGTCCACCGACGGATCTGGGCGGCCGAGCGACGGCTCATCAGCGCCCGTGCCAGGTCGAACTCGCTCGCCCGCACGACGACCTCGGCGTCGGACGCGGGCCCGGACGAGCACCACTGCCACGACCCGCCGTACAACGCGATCGGCCTCGCGGCGCCGAGCCGGGCCTCGAACCGGCCCAGCATCCGGTCGCGCAGGGAGAGCAGGCCGGCGTTGTCGCGGGCGCCGGGCCGGCCGAGGGCGCCGCGCAGGTCCTGCTCGTGGATGACCAGGTCGCCGAGCGGCCGGGTGGTGAACTCCTGCATCCACCCGGTCAGCGGGCCGACGAGCGACCGCCACTCCTCCAGGAGCTCGCCGACCGTGCGACCGGCGCGCGCGTCGACCTGGCGCTGGGTCCAGGTGCTGTTGTGGTCGTCCGGCTCGTCGCCGGCCACCACGTCCGCGTCCAGGCCGATCATGTGCGAGAGCAGGTCCCGCACCGTCCAGTCCGGGCACGCGGGCACGCGACGAGCGGCCTCCTCCGCGCCGAGCGAGCCGACCAGGTCCGTCACGCGGCCGTAGGCGGCGCGCCACTCCTCCACAGCGTCCATGCCACCGAGCCAACCACGACACCGATAGTCCGTGACGTTCTTGCTCTGCTTCGGGGCCGGAACAGCAAGTCCGTCACGGACTATCGGGGGGTGGCGGCTCTCGGGCGGAGCACCTTGTGGGTGCCGTCGCACCACGGGGCCCGCTGCGTGCGCTCGCACGCGCACACCGCGACCACCGGGCGGGTCGTGGCGTGCACGGCGCCGTCCTTGGTCTCGACGCCGTCGGCGCCGCGGACCAGCCACGGACCACCGGGGCAGGCGCGCACCACGGCGTCGGTCTCGCCCACCGCCAGCTGCCCGTCGCGCAGCCGCACCGTCCCGCTCATGCGGCGGACCGGGCGGCCGACGTGCGGACGGCGGGCTCGACGGAGCGCAGCGAGCTCGCCCCGTCGCCGAAGCAGGCCAGCACGTGCTCGGCCAGCAGCTCGTCCATCAGCAGCGACACCGCGACCCCGAAGTGCACGTCCTCGGCCAGCGCCGGCTCGTGCTCGACGGCGGCCGCGCAGATGTCTCGGGTGGCGACCTGCTCGTGCACCGCGTCGGCCTCGACGTGCTCGTCGAAGTACTCCGCCATCGCCGGCGAGAGGTCGAGGCGGCGCAGGCCCTGGACGTACTTCCGGCAGGGCAGCGAGCTCGTGACCTCGATCGCCGCGAGGTGGCCGACGGCCGCGCCGCGCAGCCGGCGGTGCAGGCACAGCAGGCTCATCGCGTTGTTCAGCGCGAGCGTCGCGGCCGGCACCACGTCGACGTACGCGCCGTAGCTGCTGTCGAGCCCGCACTCGTCCATGCCCGCCGCGAACATCTGCGCGTGCTGGCGCTCGGGGCGCCCGGCGCCGTACTCGTCGAACTGCAGCTCGACGAGCGCGACCTTCGCCGCCCCGGGCAGCCGCGGGATGACGAACGTGTGCGGGTCGGCCTCCTTGAGCTGGTAGACGCTGCGGTGCACCAGCACCTCGCGGAACTGCTCGGCGGTCGCCTCCCGCTGCAGGAAGCGGCTCAGCGAGGGCCCGTCTGCGGCGTTCGCCTGGGCGAAGATCCGGTCGGCCACGTCCCCGGGGCCGTCGAGCGCCGCGGCCACCGGACCGGCCGTGAGCGCGCGCAGCTGCTCCTCGAACCGAGCCTCGAGCGCGCCGCGCAGGCGCAGCACCTCGGGGTCCCACTCGCGGCCGGCGTCGACGTCGTCGAACCCGCCGTAGTGCAGCTCGTAGGCCGTCCACAGCGCGAGCTGCAGGTCCTCGTCGCGTACGACGTCCTCGACCGCCTCGACCAGGGGCAGCAGCGCCGCCACGTCGAGCGGCGTGCCGTCGCGCAGGGAGTCGGTCAACGCCCGGCTGACCGGGCCGCGGTGGAGGGGGAGCTGCATCAGGGAGGGACCTCTCGGTGAGTGCGGGATCCCCGCGGTACCCCGCTCCCGGCCCCACAATCGCCCTCCGGGCTAAACACGAGACCCGGCTCACCCCTGCGCCCGGCCCGGCTCGACGGGGGCTCAGGCCCGGGTCACCGGACGCCCAGGGCCGGCTCGACCCAGGCGCCGGTCTCGTAGAACGTCTCCAGCGTCTGCGCGTACGGCGCGATGTCGATGCCCTGGGCCGCGAGCCAGTCGTCGTCGTAGTACGTCGCGGTGTACCGCTCCCCGCCGTCGCACAGCAGCGTCACCACGCTACCGGCCGTGCCCGCCGTGCGCATCGAGGAGACCAGCCGCAGCGCGCCCCACAGCGCGGTGCCCGTCGAGCCGCCGACCAGTCGGCCGGTGACCCGTGAGCACCACCGCATCGCGGCGACCGAGGCCGCGTCGGGCACCGACACCATCGCGTCGACGACGGTGGGGATGAAGGACGGCTCGACGCGGGGGCGGCCGATGCCCTCGATCCGCGAGCCGCGCCCGGTCCGGTAGCCGGGGTCGGAGGAGCGCCACCCCTCGAAGAACGCCGAGCCCTCGGGGTCCACCACGCAGACCTGGGTGTCGAAACGCCGGTAGCGCACGAAGCGTCCGATCGTCGCCGAGGTGCCGCCGGTCCCGGCGCCGACGACCACCCAGGCCGGGACCGGGTGCCGCTCCTGGGAGAGCTGCTCGAAGATCGACTCGGCGATGTTGTTGTTGCCGCGCCAGTCGGTGGCCCGCTCCGCGTAGGTGAACTGGTCCATGTAGTGGCCGCCGCTCTCGTCGGCGAGCCGGCGGGCCTCGTCGTACATCGTCGAGGGGTCCTCGACGAGGTGGCAGCGGCCGCCGTGGAACTCGATCAGCTCGATCTTGCCGCGCGAGGTGGTGGCCGGCATGACCGCGACGAACGGCAGCCCGAGCAGCCGGGCGAAGTACGCCTCGGACACCGCGGTGGAGCCCGAGGACGCCTCGATGACCGTAGTGCCCTCGCGGATCCAGCCGTTGCAGAGCGCGTAGAGGAACAGCGAGCGGGCCAGCCGGTGCTTCAGCGACCCGGTCGGGTGCACCGACTCGTCCTTGAGGTACAGGTCGACGTCCCAGCCCTCCGGCAGCGGGAAGACGTGCAGGTGCGTGTCGGCGGACCGGTTGCTGTCCGCCTCGACCTTGCGGATCGCCTCGTTGACCCAGGACCGGTCGTCGGGCCGGTGCACCTCGCGGCAGCAGCCGTCGACCCCGGACGTGGTCACGTCAGTCCTGGTCCTCACGGGACCGGGCCTCCTCGAACCGCGCGGTTGCGGCCCGGGCGCGGGCGTCGACCCGGGCGGCGAACCGCTCCCGGGGGCCCTGCAGGAGGTAGTAGGAGGCGACCGCGGAGATGACGGCGGCGGCCAGGAACGGCCACAGGATCGGCACGTGGTCGGTCCCGCGCACCAGCATGTAGACACCGGCGATCACGGCGTACGACGCGACGAACAGACCGACCCGCGCCAGGGTGTAGACGACGAACTCCTTCACGCCCTCAGGGTAGTCGCCGTGCGTACTGCACCAGACGGCGCGTGACCCCGCCCAGGAACTCCCGCTCGCGGACGGCGCCGGTCAGCAGCCAGCCGGTCCGCCCGTAGAACCGGCGCGCCCGGCCGGATCCTTCCAGCGTCCAGAGCACCACGTCGTCGCCGCCGATCCGGGGCAGCACCGCCTCGGTCAGCGCGGCCGCGGCGCCGGTGCCCCACGCGCGCGGGTGCACGTAGAGCCCGCCGATCTGCCCCGGGACGCCGTGCACGAACCCGCAGACCCCCTCCTCGTCCTCGGCGACCAGCAGCACCTCGTCGTCCGAGCTGCTCGCGACCACCGTCCCGGCGTCCCAGGCGGTCCGCCGGTACTCGACCTCGGCGGCCAGCACGTCCGCCGGGAACTGCCCGGCGTAGCCGACCGCCCAGGCGTCGGCGTGCACGACGGCGAGCGCCGCGGCGTCCTCGGGTCGGGCATCACGGATCGGCCTCATTCCCCGATGCTGGCACGGTCCGGCTTGATCACGTGCCTACATTGGAGGCGTGGGTAAGTTCCTGCTCGTCGTGATCGTGTTCGCCGCTCTCGTGTATGCCGTCTTCTGGCTCATCGAGCGTCACCGGGGCGGAGCGCCCGCCCGCGGCCGTCGTACCCCTCCGAAGCCGCCGCGCACGCTCGCGCCGGACGACGACGAGGACTTCCTGCGGGACCTCAACCGTCGGCAGCGCAAGCGGGACGACGACCGCCCCAACAACGAGTAGCGGGTCGGCTCAGCCGCCGGCGTACGAGTGCAGGCTGCCGCTGCCGAAGAAGAAGTTGATCCCGACGAAGTTGAACAGCAGGGACGCGAACCCGACCAGCGCGATGACCGACGCGGCCTTGCCCTTCCAGCCGGCGGTCGCCCGGGCGTGCAGGTAGGCGGCGTAGATCACCCAGGTGATGAACGCCCACACCTCCTTGGGGTCCCAGTTCCAGTAGCTGCCCCAGGCGTACTCCGCCCAGATCGGCCCGGCGACCAGCGCCGCGAAGGTCCAGATCGGGAAGCCGAACGCGTTGACCCGGTAGCCGACCCGCTCCAGGGCCTCGAGCGAGGGCAGCCGGCTGAGGTAGCCGCCGGCGCGCACCGTGCCGCGCCGGGTGGCCCGGTCCTTGACGAGGAACAGGGTCAGGGCCAGCGCCCCGACCGCGAATGCGCCGGAGGCGATCACCGCGGCGAGCACGTGGATCACCAGCCAGTAGGAGTGCAGCGCGGGCACCAGCGGGCCGGCGTCCTGGTAGAGCACCAGCTGGTCGAGCATCAGCACGACGACCAGGAAGCCGGTGACGATCACGCCCATCCAGCGCAGGTGGTGGCGCTTCATCAGCACGAGGTACATCACGCTGACGCCGAAGGTGCCCGCCAGCGTGAACTCGTACATGTTGCCCCAGGGCACCCGGACCGGGTCGCTGGCGAGGCCGCGGCTGACCAGCCCGCTGAAGTGCAGCAGGCAGCCGAGCACGGTCAGCGCGAGGCCGATCCGCCCGAACACCTCCGAGTTGTCAGGCGGTGGCACGGCTCCAGCCGATTCAGCGCCTGACAGCTCGGCGGAAGGGGCGCCGACACTCGCCAGCGCGGGTTCCTTGACGGTCACCGCGCGCAGCGCGACCCACTCGGCGAGGTGCGCGAGGAACGCCAGCACGTAGACGATCGAGGCGAACATGATGGCGTTGTCGCTGAAGGCTGCGAACTCCGCGGTGCTCACGCGTGCTCCCTGCTGTCGGTAGCGCTGTCTGGGTCGTGGACTGGGTCGTGGTCCGGGTCGTGGTCCGGGCCGCCGGCCGCCGGCTCTCCCCGCAGGAGCCGCTCGAGGGCGTCGATCTCGGCGGCCAGGTCGCCGCCCGAGCTGCGGTCGAGACCGGCCAGCTCCACCACGGTACGTCGCCCGTCGTCGCCCCCGCGGGCGACCCGGACCCAGGCCCGGCGGGGCCGGATGAACAGCGAGCCCATCAGGCCGACGATGCCGAGCAGCACGCCGGCCAGCGCGATGCCCTTGCCCGGGGAGTCGCTGACCTGGAGCTTGACCCAGCGGTCGACCCGGTCGAAGTGGATCGAGCCCATGTCGTCGGGCAGCTGCACGGTGTCCCCCGGCGAGAGCTTGATCCGGGCGTTCGGCCCGAGCCGCTTGGGGTCGGAGCTCGGGAAGGTCTTCATGTGGCGCATGTCGATCGAGTAGACCGACTGCGGCTTGCCGGTGTCGAGGCCGAGGTCGCCGTGCGACGGGGTCAGCGAGAGCACCGGGTCGAGCTTGTCGGGGAACTGCGAGAACGGCCCGGTCGCGCGGGTGTAGCCGTAGGTCGGGTAGAAGAAGCCCTCGAACCCGAGCTGCTCGGGCTGCGCGTCCAGCACCTTGAGCACCCCGAAGGACGAGAACGACGCGTCCTGCGGGAGGAACACCACGGGACCGGTGTAGGCGACGTTGCCGTCGCCGTCGCGGACGGTGACGACCGGCGCGTAGCCGTGGCCCACCAGGAAGACGCTCGCGCCGTCCACGGTCAGCGGGTGGTTCACCGCGAGGTCGTGGGTCTGCGGCGCGGCGTCCGGGGAGGTCCGGTAGGTGATGTTCGCGTCGAAGGACTCCGGCTGGCCCATCGCCGGGCCGCTGGTCTGGAACTTCACGTGGAAGTCGTCGACCTTGAGGCTGAGCGGCGTGAGCCGGTCCGGGGAGAACAGCTTGCCGGGCGCGAAGTCGTCGTACTGGCTCAGCGAGTTGGAGAAGCCGTTGCCGACCACGGTGACCACACCACCCTTGTAGCCGAACATCTGGCCGTAGGCGAAGCCGACCAGCACGACCAGCACCGAGACGTGGAACAGCAGGTTGCCGGCCTCGCGCAGGTAGCCGCGCTCCGCGGAGAGCGCGCCGCCCTCCCGGTCGGCGACCCGGTAGTGCTTCTTGCGGAGCACGGCGCGGGCCCGGGCGAGGACCGCGTCGGTGTCCTCGTCGAGCTCGAAGCGGCGGGACTCGGGCAGCCGGCCGAGGTGCCGCGGGACGCGCGGCGGCTCGGCGCGGAAGCCGCGCCAGTAGATCCGCAGCCGCGGCACGATGCAGCCGACCAGGGAGATCCCCAGCAGGAGGTAGATCGCGGAGAACCAGACCGACCCGAAGACGTCGAACATCCCGAGCTTGTCGTAGATCGGGGTGAGCTGCGGGTGCTTGTCCTGCCAGTCGGCGACCTTGACCGCGTCGATGTTGCGCTGCGGGACGACGGACCCGGGGACCGCCGCGAGCGCGAGCAGGAACAGCAGCACCAGCGCGGTGCGCATCGACGTGAGCTGCCGCCAGGCCCAGCGGGACAGCTCGACCGGGCTCAGCGCCGGCGGGGAGGACGGCGGCTGCGGCGGCTGGGAGGCCGAGCCGCCGGCCTCGGTGCGGTCGGTCGTGACGGTCACAGCGGGGACTCCACGACGGGGAACAAGCCGCGCAGCTCGCCGACCCACTGGTCCCACAGGCCGGTCACGAGCAGCAGCCCCACGAAGATCAGCATCATCCCGCCGACGCGGGTCACCCACAGCTGGTGCCGGCGGACCCAGCGCACGGCGCCGAGCGTCCGCCGGAAGGCCAGCCCGGCGACCAGGAACGGCACGCCGAGGCCCAGGGAGTAGGCCAGGCTGAGCAGCGCCCCGCGGCCGGCGGTGCCCTCGTTCATCGCCAGCGCCTGTACGGCGGTCAGGGTCGGCCCGATGCACGGGGTCCAGCCGAGACCGAACAGCACGCCGAGCAGGGGCGCCGCCGCGAGGCCGACCGCGGGCACCCGGTGGATCCGCAGGTCGCGCTGCAGGAACGGCACCAGCCCGACGAACGCGACGCCGAGCAGGATCGTCACGAAGCCGAGCACCACGCTGATCTGCCGGTTGTAGGCCAGCAGCCAGTCGCCGAGCGAGCCGAAGAACGCGCCGTACGCGACGAAGACGAAGGAGAACCCGAGCACGAACAGGAAGCTGCCGAGCACCATCCGCCCGCGCCGGGCGTTCTCGAGGTCCACGCCGGACAGGCCGGTGGCGTAGGACAGGTAGCCCGGCAGCAGCGGGACGACGCACGGCGAGAAGAACGAGACCAGGCCGGCCAGCAGCGCCACCGGCAGCGCGAGCAGCATCGACCCGGACAGGGCGGTCACCTGGAACCAGGAGCCCACGTCGAGCAGGGTCATGAGGCGTCCTCGACCAGGTCGTCCAGCGTGGTGCGGGTGATCGGGCCGATCACGCTGCCGGACACCCGGCCCTGCGCGTCGACGACCACGGTGCTCGGCACCGTCGTCGCCGGCAGCGTCCCGCGGAACGCCAGCAGCGTGGAGCCCTGCTGGTCGTAGATGCTCGGGTAGGGGATCTTGAAGCGCCGCACGAACGCCCGGGCGTTGCCGGCGCTGGGGTCGCGGCTGTCGATGCCGAGGAACTCCACGCCCCGGGGACCGAGCTCGCGGGAGGCGTCGGCGAGCATGCCGGCCTCGGCCCGGCAGGGCCCGCACCAGGACCCCCACACGTTGACCACCACGACCTTGCCGCGGTAGTCGGCCAGCGACACCTGGTCGCCGTCCAGCGTGGTGCCGGCGACCGCACCCGGGGCCTTCCGGTCCGCGGCGGTCTTCACCGAGGTGATGATGCCCTTGCCGGCGACGAACCCCTGGTCGCCGCCGGAGGAGGAGATGTCGTTCGAGCAGCCCGCGAGCAGCCCACCGCACAGCAGGGCGGCGAGGGCGAGGACGCGGGGGCGGCTGGTCATGCGGGTGGTGCCTCGTCGGCCGGCTCGGTGCCGCCGGCGGAGAACGTGTGCTTGCGGTCCTTGACCGGGATCAGGTCCGCGGCGGGCTCGGAGTAGCGCAGCGTGACCAGCTCGTCGCCGTCGAAGACCAGCGACGTCAGGCTGCACAGCGTGCACTGCCGGTTGCGGGGGTTGTGCAGGAAGGACCGGCCCTCGACGTGCAGCCGGGTCGTCCAGATCGGCAGCTGGTGGGAGACGACGACCGCCTCGTGGCCGCGGGCCGAGTCGCGGGCGTCGTACACCGCCGCCATCATCCGCGCGGCGACCGTCTTGTAGGGCTCGCCCCACGACGGCTGGAAGGGGTTCCACAGGTGCGGCCAGGACGACGGGCGCCGGACGATGCCGTCGCCGACGCTGAACCGCCGGCCCTCGAAGATGTTCGTGGACTCGATCACCCGCGCGTCGGTGACGATGTCGACGCCCCGGGCCAGGGCGAGCGGGCGGGCGGTCTCCTGGGCGCGCTCGAGCGGCGAGGCCACCACGTGGGTGATGTCCCGGTCGCCGACCGCGTCGGCGATCCGCTGGGCCATCTGCCGGCCGAGCCGCGAGAGGTGGTAGCCGGGCAGCCGGCCGTAGAGCACGCCCTCGGGGTTGTGCACCTCGCCGTGCCGCAGGAGGTGCACGGTGGTCCGGTCGCTCATCGGGCCCCCCCGGACGGTCGACGCGCTGACGTCGACGGCGGCCGCGGCGCGGGCGGCGGCCGGGAGGGCGGACAGGATCCGGTCCAGCGCCCGGTCGTCGTGGGCGGCGGAGAGGAACCACACCTCGAACGCGCTCGGGGGGAGGTAGACGCCCCGGTCCAGCATCGCGTGGAAGAAGGCCTTGTAGCGCTCGGGGTGCTGGGCGCTCGCCGCCGCGAAGTCCGGGACCTCGGTGACGCCCGGGTCGGTGAAGAACACGCTGAACATGTTGCCCACGTGCTGCACGACGTGCGGGACGCCGGCCTGGACGAGGGCGGCACCGGCCGCCTCCCGGACGACCTGCGCGGCGCGGTCGAGGTGCGCGTAGACCTCGTCGGTGGCGAGTGTCAGGGTGGCCAGGCCGGCGGTGGTCGCGACCGGGTTCCCCGAGAGCGTCCCGGCCTGGTAGACCGGCCCCTCCGGCGAGAGCATCGACATCACGTCGGCCCGCCCGCCGAACGCCGCGGCCGGGAACCCGCCGCCCATCACCTTGCCGAAGGTCGTCAGGTCGGGCGCCCAGCCCTCGACGGCGCCGTCGAGGCCCCAGTGCCCGGAGCGGGTGACCCGGAAGCCGGTCATCACCTCGTCGCTCACGAACAGCGCGCCGTGCGCCCGGCAGGTCTCGGCCAGCAGCCGGTTGAAGCCGGGCCGCGGCGGGACGACGCCCATGTTGCCGGGAGCGGCCTCGGTGATCACGCAGGCGATGTCGTCGCCGTGCTCGGCGAAGGCCGCGGCCAGCGCCTCGGGGTCGTTGTAGGGCAGCACCAGCGTCGCGGCGGTGGACGCCGCGGGCACGCCGGGGGTGCCGGGGACCGAGAACGTCGCGAGGCCGGAGCCGGCCTGGGCCAGCAGCGAGTCGACGTGCCCGTGGTAGCAGCCGGCGAACTTCACGACCAGCTCGCGGCCGGTGAACCCGCGGGCCAGCCGGATCGCGGACATCGTCGCCTCGGTGCCGGAGGACACGAACCGCACCTTCTCCACGGGCGTGCGGGCGACGATCGCCTCGGCGAGCTCGACCTCCGGCCGCGTCGGGGTGCCGTACGACGTCCCGCGACCCACGGCCGCGTGCACGGCCTCGAGGACCTGGGGGTGGGCGTGGCCGAGGAGCATCGGGCCCCAGCTGCCGACGAGGTCGACGTACTCGGTGCCGTCGACGTCGTACAGGTAGGGACCGGAGGCCCGCTCGATGAAGCGTGGCGTGCCGCCGACGGCGTTGAACGCCCGGACCGGGGAGTTGACCCCGCCCGGCGTCACGGCGTGCGCCCGCGCGAAGAGGGCGGCCGACTCCCGCGTGGACGCGGCGGTCGTGGGGGAAGCGGCGTCAGGCTCGGCAGTCACCCCGGCATTCTCCCCCCGCAACCGGCCCCGACCACGAACCCGGTCCCCGCCGCCGGGGTGTGAGACGCGCTACGGTCCGTGTGACGCACGTCGCACGGCCGGTGTGACCCCCGGCACGTAACCCGGGAGACCCCGGGTCGTTTTACGTGTGAGTGGGAGAACCACCGGGTATCAGTCGGTCCACCGGCTGGGCGCCGGCGGCAGGGGATCAGGGAGACCACGACATGGCGTCGCACACACGGTTCAGCACGTTCCAGAAGGCCACGGCCCTGGTGCCGCTGGCGCTGCTCTCCGGGGCCTGGACGACCAGCCTGACCGTGACCAGCGCCGGCGCCGAGGGCCAGGACGGCCGGCTCCCCGACGGCACCAGCATCCCCGACCAGGCCATCAAGGCCCCCGCCAGCGTGTCGCAGCCCGGGGAGATCGCCCCGGGCGTGCCCACCGGCTCGGCCCGCAAGGTGCTCGCCGACGCCTCCACCAACGGCATCCCCTCGGCGGCGCTGTCGGCCTACCAGCGCGCCGCGCAGGTCATCGACTCCGCGGACCCCGGCTGCCACGTCGACTGGCCGCTGATCGCCGCCATCGGCCGCGTCGAGTCCAACCACGGCCGGTACGGCGGCAACACCCTGGACTCCCACGGCGTGAGCCGTCCCGGCATCTACGGCATCCCGCTCGACGGCAGCAACGGCACCTCCGCGGTGGCCGACTCCGACGCCGGGCAGTACGACAACGACCCCACCCTGGACCGGGCGGTCGGCCCGATGCAGTTCATCCCCTCGACCTGGTCGGTCGTCGGCGTGGACGGCGACGGCGACGGCAAGCGCAACCCGCAGGACATCGACGACGCGGCGCTCGCCACCGCCGTCTACCTCTGCTCCGGCGACGAGGACCTTTCCTCCACGGCCGGCCAGCGCTCGGCGGTCTACCGCTACAACCACAGCCAGGACTACGTCGACCTGGTGCTGTCGATCATGGCGGCCTACGCCGGCGGCGACTACTCCTCGGTGCCCACCAGCTCCGCAGGCACCACCACCTTCACCCCCGACTACGGCGACTCGGTGATGGCCTCCGGGATCACCGGCTACCACCGCCCGAAGGCGCACGCGCCGCGCTCCGGGTCGACCACCCGCGGCGGCTCGACCCCGTCGGCCGCGAGCACGCCCGGCGCCACGTCGACCCCCGGCACGACCGGGTCGACGACCGGCAGCGGCAGCGGCAGCGGCGGCAGCGGTGCGGGCAGCGGCTCGGTCACCAGCCAGGCGCCGGGCCGCCCGGCCTCCCAGCCGCCGGCCCCCGTCACCCAGACCCTCTCGGCCCTCGACAAGGCCAAGCAGACCTGCCAGAACAGCTTCAGCGCTGCGCAGATCTCCTCGCTCGGCGGACTGACGGCGTGCGGCAACGCCGTCCTGGCCCAGGGGCTGTCCGCGGTCACCGGCCTGCTGAACCCGCCCGCGCCCGGCGGCGGCACGACCGGCGGCGGCACGACCCCGCCGGCCCCGGCCACGCTGACCCGGGCGGAGGCCACCGCGCAGTGCCTCGCCAGCGGGATCAGCCAGCTCGACGTCACCGCTCTGAACGCCTGCGTCGACCGGCTGATGGCCGGCTGACGGGCACGCCCACCCGGGCCTCCGGCAGGTCCGACCCGGCTCAGAGCCGCCCGGCGAACTCCGCGGCCCAGTAGGTCAGGATCACGTCGGCGCCGGCCCGCCGGATCGAGGTGAGGGTCTCCAGGATCGCGGCGTCCCGGTCGATCCAGCCGTGGGCCGCGGCGGCCTCGACCATGGCGTACTCCCCCGAGATGTTGTACGCCGCGACGGGCACGTCGACGGCCTCGCGCACCGCGCGCACCACGTCGAGGTAGGCCAGCGCCGGCTTCACCATCACCAGGTCGGCTCCCTCCTCGACGTCCAGCAGCGCCTCGCGGACGCCCTCGACGACGTTGCCGCCGTCCTGCTGGTAGGTCCGCCGGTCGCCCTGCAGCGAGGAGTCGACGGCCTCGCGGAACGGCCCGAAGAAGGCGGAGGCGTACTTCGCGGAGTAGGCCATGATCCCCACGTCGTGGTGGCCGGCGGCCTCGAGCGCCTGCCGGATCACCCCGACCTGGCCGTCCATCATCCCGCTCGGCCCCACGAGGTCCACCCCGGCCGCGGCCTGGGCGAGCGCCATCTCGGCGTACACCTCGAGGGTCGCGTCGTTGTCGACGGCGCCGGAGGCGGTGAGCACGCCGCAGTGGCCGTGGTCGGTGAACTCGTCGAGGCACAGGTCGGCCATCACCGGCAGGGCGTCGCCGACCTCCGCGACGCAGTCCGCGATCGCGACGTTGAGGATGCCGTCGGGGTCGACGGCGCCGGTGCCCCGGGCGTCCTTGGCCGTCGGGATGCCGAACAGCATCACGCCGCCCAGCCCGAGGGCGGCCGCCTCCGCGACCGCCTTGCGCAGCGAGTCACGCGAGTGCTGCACGACCCCCGGCATGCTGCTGATCGGGGTCGGCTCGGCCGCCCCCTCCCGCACGAACACCGGCAGCACCAGCTGCCGGGCCTGCACCGAGGTCTCGGCGACCAGCCGGCGCAGCGCCGGGGTGCGGCGCAGCCGGCGGGGGCGGGAGGCGGGGAAGCTCATCGACGGGCTCCGATCAGGTGGCCCGGCGACGGGCCGAGGGACGACGCTCGGACGGGCGGGTGACCGGCTGGCCGGCCTCCAGGAGGGAGGCCCGGCGCGAGGCGCCGAAGTCGGCGAGCGCGTCGACGAGCACCTCGACGGACGGCGCGGGCGCCATCACGTCGACCCGGAGGCCGTGCTCCTCGGCGGTCTTGGCCGTGGCCGGCCCGATCACCGCGATGATCGTCGAGGTGTGCGGCTTGCCGGCGATGCCGACCAGGTTGCGCACCGTCGAGGACGAGGTGAACACGACCGCGTCGAACTTGCCGGACTTGATCGCCTCCCGCGTCGGCGCCGGCGGCGGGGTGGCCCGCACGGTCCGGTAGGCGGTGACGTCGTCGACCTCCCAGCCGAGGTCCAGCAGCCCGGCGACCAGGGTCTCCGTGGCGATGTCGGCCCGCGGCAGGAACACCCGGTTGATCGGGTCGAGCAGGTCGTCGTACGGCGGCCAGTCCTCGAGCAGGCCACGGGCGGACTGCTCGCCGGACGGGACGAGGTCCGCGCGCAGGCCCCACCTCTCGATCGCGGCAGCGGTCTTCTCGCCGACCGCGGCGATCTTCAGGCCGGAGAACGCGCGGGCGTCGAGGCCGTACTCGTCGAACTTCTCGCGCACCGCCTTGACCGCGTTGACCGAGGTGAAGGCGATCCACTCGTAGCGGCCCTCGACCAGGCCACGGATGGCCTTGTCCATCTGCTGGGGGTTGCGCGGCGGCTCGACCGAGATGGTCGGCACCTCCTCGGGCACCGAGCCGTAGCCGCGGAGCCGGGCCGACAGCGTGCCGGCCTGCTCCTTGGTGCGCGGCACCAGCACCCGCCAGCCGAACAGCGGCTTGGTCTCGAACCAGGACAGCGCGGTGCGCAGGTCGACGACGTCACCGATCACGGTGACCGCCGGCGGGGTCATCCGGGCGGACCGGACGTCGGCGCCGACCCGGGCGAGCGTGGAGACCAGGGTCTCCTGCTCGGTGGTGGTGCCGACCCGGGTCATCGCGACGGGGGTCTCCGGGTTGCGGCCGGCGTCGACCAGCGCCGCGGCCACCTCGCCGATGGAGCTCACCGCCGACAGCAGCACCAGGGTGCGGTCGTCGGCGTACTGCGACCAGTCGACCTTCGCGTCGGAGCAGTTCACGACCGCGACCTCGCGGTGCTTCTTGTCGGTCAGCGGCACGCCGGCGTAGGCCGGGACCGCCGTGACCGAGGAGACGCCCGGGACGATCTCGAAGCCGACCCCGGCCTTGACGCAGGCCTGGGCCTCCTCGGGACCGGAGGCGTAGACGAACGGGTCGCCGGCCATCAGCCGGACCACCCGCTTGCCGGAGCGCGCCTGCTTGACGATCACCTTGGCGCGGCCGGCGTGCGTGAGCGGCTGGCCGTCCTGGCCGAAGCCGCCGTCGACGACCTCGACGTGCGGGCACAGCGACTCGACGAGGGCGGCGTGCTCGGGTGCCTCGGTGACGACGATCTCGGCCTGCCGCAGCAGGTCGACGGCACGCACGGTCAGCAGCTCGGGGTCACCCGGGCCGCTGCCGACGAACGACACGAAGCCGATCGGGAGCGCGGACTTGACCGGCGCCTCGACCGTCTTCGCCGCCGAGCTGCGCGCCGGTGACGTCTTCTTCGCGGCCGCCGTCACGGGCGTGCTCGCGGTCTGGCTGCTCTTGGTTGGGGTGTTGCTCACAGTCGCCTTCTTGCTACTTGTGGTGGGCTGTGTCTCGTTCGTGCTCACGACGTCTGCTCCTCGATGAGCGTCGACGCCCCGTCTTCCAGCATCTCCTCGGCCAGTGCCCGGCCGACCTTCTCCGCGTCCCCCGGCGCCCCGCTCGCGGACCGCCGTACGGCGACCGCACCGTCCGCGGAGAGCGCCACGGCCCGGAGCCAGAGCTCGTCACCGTCCTCACCCTCCGCGATGTCGGCCAGGGCCCCGACCGGGGCCGAGCACCCCGCCTCGAGGGTGGCCAGCACCGAACGCTCCGCGGTGACGGCCGCCCGGGTGCGGTGGTCGTCGATCGCGTCACGCACCTGCAGCGCGAGCTCCAGGTCGGAGGCCCGGCACTCGACCGCCAACGCACCCTGCCCGGGGGCGGGGAGCATCTGCAGCGGGTCGAGCACCTCGGTCACCTCGTCCATGCGTCCGAGCCGGGCGAGGCCGGCTCGGGCCAGGACGACGGCGTCCACCTCTCCGGAGGACACCTTGCCGATCCGGGTGTCCACGTTGCCACGAATTGCCACCACGTCGAAACCGAGACCGAGCGCGTGCAGCTGCGCGGACCGTCGCGGCGACCCCGTGCCGATGCGCGCACCGGCCGGGAGCTCGCCCAGGGTGAGCCCGTCGCGGGCCACCACCGCGTCGCGCGGATCCTCCCGCACGGGTATGGCGGCCAGGGTGATCTGCTCGTCCGGGGTGGTGGGCAGGTCCTTGAGGGAGTGCACCGCCAGGTCGACCTCGCCGCGCAGCAGCGCCTCGCGCAGGGCGCTGACGAACACGCCGGTGCCCCCCCATGGAGGCCAGCGGCGCGGCGGACAGGTCGCCCTCGGTGGTCACCTCGACGAGCACGACGTCGCGGCCCAGCCGGGTGCGCAGCGCGGCGGCCACGTGCTCGGACTGGGTCCGGGCCAGCAGCGAGCGCCGGGTGCCGAGGCGGATCGGGGCCTGGCTCATATGCCCTCCGCCCGGGTGACGGCCTCGACCGCGTCGGGGTCGAGGGAGAACAGCTCGGCGAGCGCCGCGGCGTAGGACACCGCACCGGTCTCGTTGGCCAGCTCCTTGACCCGCACGGTGGGCTGGTGGAGCAGCTTGTCGGCGACCCGGCGCACGGCGTGCTCCACCTCGGCGCGGACGCCGTCGTCGAGCCCGGGCAGCCGGGACATCAGCCGCTGCATCTCGCCGTCGACGATCCCGGTGGCCATCGTGCGCAGCGCGACGACGGTCGGGGTGACGGTGGCGGAGCGGCGGGCGGCCAGGAAGGCGGCGAGCTCCTGCGCGACGATCTCGCGGACCGCGGCCACGTCGGTGGCGCTGTCGCCCTCGTTGACCTCCTCGGCCAGCCGGGCGAGCCCGTAGAGGGAGACGCCCGGCAGGTCGCCGACGGCGGGGTCGACGTCGTGCGGCAGCGCCAGGTCGATGACGGCGAGCGGCCGCTCGGCGCCGACCCGGGCCGCGGCCACCACCTCCAGCGGCAGCACCACCCCGGTCGCGCCGGTGCAGGACACCAGCAGGTCCGCGTCGGCCATCACCGCGCCGACCTGGCTGAGCGGCACCGCGCGCCCGTCGTACTGCTCGGCGAGGCGCCGTGCGTTGGCCTCGGTGCGGCTCGCGACCACCACCTCGGCGGCGCCGAGCCGGGACACGGTCGCGACGGCCAGCCCGGCCATCGAGCCGGCGCCGACGACGAGCACCTTCTTGCCCTCGACGGGGCCCACGTCGGCGGCCGCGCGGTCGAGGGCCAGGGAGACCAGGGACGGTGCGGCGCGCGCGATGTCGGTCTCGGCGTGCACCCGCTTGCCGACCCGCAGGGCCTGCTGGAACAGGACGTTGAGCGCGGGGCCGATGGTGCCGGCCTCCTGGCCGAGGCGCAGCGCGTGGCGGGCCTGGCCGAGGATCTGGCTCTCGCCGACGACCATCGAGTCCAGCCCGGAGGCCACCCCGAACAGGTGCGAGACGGCGCCGTCGTCGTAGTGCACGTAGAGGTGCTGCACGACCTCCTCGGGCGCCTCGTCGGAGAGCTCGCACAGCAGCCGCGAGACCCGCTCGACGCTGCCGTGGAAGCGGTCCACCTCGGCGTAGATCTCGATGCGGTTGCAGGTGGTCAGCGCCGTCGCGCCGAGCACGTGCTCGCAGGCCGCCACCGCGTGCACGAGCTTCTCGACGCCGTCGGCGTCCAGCGCCAGGCGCTCGAGGACGGAGACCGGCGCGGTCTTGTGGGAGACCCCCACCACCAGCACGCTCATGCGCCCACCACCCCGTCGAGCTCGGCGGCCAGGGTCTGGTCCGCGAGGGACTTGCGCTGCTCGTGGTAGGCGAGGATCTGCAGCTCGATGGACAGGTCCACCTTGCGTACGTCGACCCCGTCGGGCACCGACAGCACGGCCGGCGCGAAGTTCAGGATGCTGGTCACGCCGGCGGCGACGAGCCGGTCGCAGACGTCCTGCGCGGCCGGGGCCGGGGTGGCGATGACGCCGATCGCGACGCCGTGGTCCTCCACGAGGCCCTCGAGGTCGTCGAAGGCGCGGATGCCGAGGCCGCTGACGACCTCGCCGAGCCGGTCGGGGTCGGCGTCGAGCAGCGCGACGATCCGGAAGCCCCGCGAGGAGAACCCGCTGTAGTTGGCCAGCGCGTGCCCGAGGTTGCCGATCCCGACGATCACGACCGGCCAGTCCTGGGTCACGCCGATCTCGCGGGCGATCTGGTAGCGGAGGTACTCCACGTCGTACCCGACCCCGCGGGTGCCGTAGGAGCCGAGGTAGGACAGGTCCTTGCGGAGCTTGGCGCTGTTCACCCCGGCGGCGGTGGCGAGCTCCTCGCTGGAGCAGGTCGCGGTGCCGCGCTCGGACAGGCTGATCAGCGCTCGCAGGTAGACCGGCAGCCGGGCGACGGTGGCCTCCGGGATGCCACGCTCCTGGGGCTTCGCAGACGTCGGACGGGGGCTCCCCTCGGCGGGGGGTCCCGGGCCGAGGACTACGTGGCGGGGTCACGCTTCTCCTGACGTCGAGAGCTGCGGTCTGGGCCGTCGGTCTCGCACGGGCGGGCGGCTTCCCGACGAGTGCGGGAGCGACCGTGTCGACCCGTTCCGGGCCGGCGGCGAATTCACTCTAGGAGTTTGTGAACGTGAGAACAAACTGAGCGGTAGCGGGCACTAGCACATGTGACTTGCCCCACCGCCACGGGGGGACGGTTACCGGGTGCTCGCGGGGTGTCCGCGGGGTGCTCGTGGGGGTGGTCTAGGCGAGCGCCGCGCGGAGCCGTTCGGCGTCGACCCGCCAGAAGTCGTGCTGCCGGCCGTCGACGAAGGTGACCGGGATCTCCTCGCCGTAGGCCCGCTGCAGCTCGGGGGGCGTCGGGCCCGGCGGTGATGTCGACCTCCTCGAAGGACTCCCCCAGCTCGGCGCAGACCCGGGCCACGACCGCGCGGGCGTCGTCGCACAGGTGGCAGCCGGGCTTGGAGTACAGCCGCACGCGGGCGCTCACTCGAGCAGCCCCATGGTGCGGCGCCGGGCCCGCTCGCGCAGCCGGCCCTTGGCGACCTTGCCGGTCACCGTGTGCGGCAGCTCGTCGACCACGTGCACCTGGGTGGGCTGCTTGAACCGGGCCAGCCGGACCGCGCAGTGCTCGCGGACCAGCTCCTCGAGCTCCGCGGCGGAGTACGACGAGGAGGGGGTCGCCTTGACGTAGGCGACGACCGCCTCGCCGGTGCGCTCGTCGGGCATCCCGATCACCGCGGCCTCGGCGACGTCGTCGACCTCCATGACGACGTCCTCCACCTCGCTGGGGTAGACGTTGAAGCCGGAGACGATCACCAGCTCCTTGAGCCGGTCGACGAGGAACAGGTCCCCGTCCCGGTCCAGGAAGCCGACGTCGCCGGTGGCGAACCAGCCCGCGGCGTCCGGGCCGTCGGTGCCGTCCGGCCAGTAGCCGCTGAACAGGTTGGCACCGCGGACCCAGATCTCGCCGGCGTCCTCCCCCTCGGGGGCGTGGCCGCCCTCGTCGACCAGCCGGATCTCGATGCCGGGCAGCGCCGCGCCGACCGACCCGGGCTTGGCCGTGGCGCTGCACAGCGTGGAGGTGACCACCGGCGCGGCCTCGGTGAGGCCGTAGCCCTGCTGCACCGCGAGTCCGGTGCGCTGCTCGAAGAAGGTGACCAGCTCGCGGGACAGCGGCGCGGACCCGGAGAGCACCAGCCGCACCCCGGACAGCCGCTCGCCCAGGTCGTGGACGGCCTGCCAGTAGGCGAACACCGGCGGCGCGACAGGGAGCACCGTGACCGCCTCGGCCTCGATGACCGTCAGCGACTCCTCCATGTCGAAGCCGTTGACCAGCACCAGCCGGGCCCGCTGGTGCAGGACCTGGCCGAGCACCGCGTTGAGCCCGTAGACGTGGAACAGCGGCAGCACGCCGAACACCACGTCGTCGCCGGTGAGCATCGGCGGGTCGATCCGCGCCGCCTGCTCGACGTTCGCGAGCAGCGCCCGGTGGGTCAGCATCGCGGCCCGCGGGCGGCCCGACGTGCCGGAGGTGTAGAGCAGCACGGCCAGCCGCTCGGGGTCGGCGGTGACCGGGGCGTCGGTGCCCACGGCGGCCAGCAGGTCGGCGTACGACCGCTCGCCCGGGACCGTCGGGGCGCCGACCACCACCACGCGGGGTACGGCGGTCCGGCGGCGCAGCTCCTCGTCGGCACCCACCAGGGCGTCCTCGAGCCCGGCGACCGCCTGCCGCACGGTGGTCAGCGTGGCGGCGTCCGCGACGACCACGCGGGCGCCGCAGTCGGCGACCAGGCGGACCAGCTCGCCGGTGGCGGAGCGCGGGTTGACCGGGACGGCGACCAGCCCCGCGCGCAGCACGCCGAGGTAGCTGGTCACGAACTCGGTGCGGTTGCCCAGCGCGATCACGACCCGGTAGCCGGCCACCAGGCCCTGGGCGTTGAGGCCGCGGGCGACCTGGTCGACCTCGGCGTCGAGCTCGGCCCAGGTGACCCGCCGGCCGGAGCCGGCCTCCACCAGGGCGACCCGGTCCGGGGCCTCGGCGGCCGCACGGGTCAGGAGGTCGGCGAGATGGGCGCTCACAGCGGTGAGTCTCGCACAGCCGAGGGGCCCCTCCCGCCCACTAGGGTTGCGGTGTGAACGCCCCAGCACCGGCCGGGCGACGGCCCCCGCGACGCGACAAGCCGCGTCCCGACCTGCGCAGCCGCTCGGCCCTCGCCGGCGAGGCCTCGGCCGCCGCCGCCGAGGTGGAGAGCTCGCTGCAGACCCCCCCGGACCCGCAGGTCGCGGCGTTCTTCGACGTCGACAACACGATCATGCAGGGCGCCTCGATCTTCCACCTCGCCCGCGGGCTGCACCGCCGTGAGTTCTTCACGACCCGCGACATCCTGGGCGCCGCGTGGAAGCAGGCCTACTTCCGGATCGTCGGCGTCGAGGACCCCGAGCACGTCGCCGAGGCCCGCGCCTCGGCGCTGGCGTTCATCAAGGGCCACCCGGTCAGCGAGCTCGAGGAGCTCAGCGAGGAGATCTTCGACGAGGCGATGGCGCACCGGATCTGGCCCGGGACCCGCGCCCTCGCCCAGATGCACCTCGACCAGGGGCAGCGGGTGTGGCTGGTCACCGCGGCGCCCGTGGAGATCGCCCGGATCATCGCCGGCCGGCTCGGCCTGACCGGTGCGATGGGCACCGTGTCCGAGCACGTCGACGGCGTCTACACCGGCCGCCTGGTCGGCGACCTGCTGCACGGGCCCGCCAAGGCAGAGGCCGTGCGGGCGCTCGCGGAGCGCGAGGGCCTCGACCTGTCCCGGTGCTCGGCGTACTCCGACTCCTACAACGACCTGCCGATGCTCAGCCTGGTCGGGGACCCGTGCGTGATCAACCCGGACGCCCGGCTCCTCGACCACGCGCGGGCCGAGGGGTGGCGGGTGCGCGACTACCGGACCGGGCGCAAGGCCGCCCGCGCCGGGCTGCTGACCGCGGGCCTGGCGGGCGCCGCCACCGGCAGCGTCGCGGCGGCGGTCGCCCTGCGGCGCAGGGTCCGCTGAGCCGGGTGCGCGCCGCCCCGCACCGGTGGCACAATCGGTGTGACCCTGCCCACAGTGGCTGATGCCGACCGAAGTTACTCACCGGTTCACAAACCGCATCTCCCGCCCTACTCTGGACGGGTCACGTGGGGGAGGCCGGCCGACGTGCAGCCGGGGAGGGAGCTCGATTGTTCACGCGCGACGACGACTTCCGGCGTGGCTTCACGGAGCTGCGGCTGGCGCTGCAGCATGCGCTCGACCCGGCGACGGCACTGGCGCCGGCGGTCGCCGGCGGGGTCACGGTGCAGCGACCCTGGCTGCTCTCCGAGGCCGTCGGGCTCGACCCGCGGCCGTCCCGGGCGTCCGGCAGCGGCGCCTCCGGGCCCGCGGGCCCCGACGACGCCGACCTGGCGGTCTCCTCCGAGGTCGACCAGGCGGAGGCCGACCGGCTGATCGCCCTCGTCGAGCTCGCCCGCGGCGGTGACTGCGACGCGTTCGGGCTGCTCTACGACCACTACCACGTCGCTGTCTACCGCTTCGTCTACTACCGCGTCGGCTCGGTGGCCCTGGCCGAGGACCTCACCTCGGAGTGCTTCTTCCGGGCGCTGCGCAGCATGGGCTCGTTCCGCTGGCAGGGCAAGGACTTCGGCGCCTGGCTGATGACCATCGCCCGCAACCTCACCACCGACCACTTCAAGGCCGGGCGCACCCGGCTGGAGTTCGCGACCGAGGACATGAGCCCGCACGACCGGTCGACCGAGGGGCCGGAGGGCTCGGTCCTCGCGGCGCTGACCAACGAGGCCCTGCTGACCGCGCTCACCGAGCTGCCCCACGAGCAGCAGGAGTGCCTGGTCATGCGGTTCCTCCAGGGCCTCTCGATCGCGGAGACCGCCCAGGTGCTCGGCCGCAGCGAGGGCGCGGTCAAGCAGCTCCAGCTGCGCGGCGTCCGCAACCTCGCCAAGCTGCTCCCCGAGGACCTCCGGTGACCGGCCGGCCCTGCCGGGCCGCAGGCTCCGGTCTGGTCCGGGGCGCGGCCGTAACCTCGCAGCCGTCCGGGTCGTTGTCCCCTACGACCCACCCGACCCGTCTCGAAGGACGCTCGCGATGACCACCCTGTTCCGCTCCCGGCGCGCCGAGGAGTTCGCCGCGCGCGTGGACGGCACGGGCACCCTGCGGGCGGCGAGCGACCCCGGCACCGAGCGGCTCCTCGGCGTCGCCGAGCTGCTCCGGGTGCGGGCCGCCGGGGACACCGGCGCCACCCCCCGCGACGCGTTCGCCGCGGAGCTCCGCGAGCGGCTGATGGCCGAGGCCGCGACCGTCCTGACCCCCCAGCACGCCGCGCTCGCCCTCCCGCCCCGCACGCGCGGCAAGCGGGAGCGCCGGCTGGTGGCCGTGGCCACCGCGACGGTCCTGCTCGGCGGCACGGCCGGGATGGCCACCGCAGCCCAGGACGCGATGCCCGGTGAGGTGCTCTACCCGGTCAAGCGCGGCATCGAGCAGGCCGAGGCGGGACTGTCCCTCGGCTCCGCGGCCCGCGGGCGCGACCTGCTGCACCAGGCCACCGGCCGGCTCGGCGAGGCCGGCCGGCTCGTGGACCGCGACCCCTCCACCGCGACGCTCCAGGTGCCCGGCACGATCTCGACGTTCACCGCCCAGGCCACCCGCGGCTCCGACCTGCTGCTGGCGTCCTACGCGGCCGACGGCGACCCGGCGACGGTCGGCACGGTGCGCGAGTTCGCGGCGGCCAGCCTGTCCGCGGTCACGGCGCTGACCCGGACCGCCCCGGAGGAGGCCCAGCCCGCCCTGCGGGACGCCGCGCTCGCGCTGCGCGACATCGACACCCGGGCCGGCCGGCTCTGCGACAGCTGCGCCGACCTGCCGGCCCTGAACCTGCCCCAGGCGTTCCTGGCGTCCGCGGAGGTGCACCGCGCGATGCACCGCGTCGAGGTCGCCGGCCTGGACAACAGCCACCCGGTGATCGCCGACAAGCAGGCGCTGCGCACCGCGCTCAGGCAGGCCGCGCCGCGACGTACGACGACGGGTGGCGGGACGCAGTCCTCCGCCGGCGCGGTCCCGCAGCCCCCGGCGGCCACCCCCGCGGTGCCCGGCGCGAGCGACGTCCCCGCCGTGCCGTCGGCGCCCAGCACCTCGAAGGTGCCGGTGCCCCGGCTCCCGGCACCCAGCCTGCCGACCGCAGCGCCCAGCCTGCCCGGCGCGCCGCTCACGCTCGACCCCGGCGGCCTCGCCGACGGTCTGGGCGGGGTCGTGGAGACGATCCTGCCCGACCCCACGAAGCTGCTGCCCTGAGCCGACGGCCCCGTCGGCGCCTCAGTAGAAGACCGACCGCCGCTGCATGAGCAGGGTGTAGAGCGTCTGCTGGATGGTCTCCCGGACCTGGTCGGTCACGTTGAACACCAGCATCGGGTCCTCGGCGGCACCCTCGTCGTAGGAGTCGGTGCGGATCGGCTCGCCGAACTCGATCAGCCACTTCGACGGCAGCGGGACCAGGCCCAGCGGCCCGAGCAGCGGGAAGAACGGCGTGATCGGCAGGTACGGGATGCCGAGCAGCCGGGCCAGCGCGGGCACGTTGCCGACCAGCGGGTAGATCTCCTCCGCGCCCACCACGGAGCACGGGATGATCGGCACGCCGGTGCGGATCGCCGCGGACACGAAGCCGCCGCGGCCGAAGCGCTGCAGCTTGTAGCGGTCGGAGTAGGGCTTGCCGATGCCCTTGAACCCCTCGGGCCAGACGCCGACGAGCTCGCCGCCGCAGAGCATCCGCTGGGCGTCCTCGTTGCAGGCCAGCGTGGCGCCGCCCTTGCGGGCCAGCTCGCCGATCACCGGCAGGTTGAACACCAGGTCGGCGCCGAGCGGCCGCAGGTTGCGCCCGGTCGCGTCGTGGATCGACACCATCGTCACGAGGCCGTCCATGGGGACCGTGCCGGAGTGGTTGGACACCACCAGCGCGCCGCCCTCGGTGGGGATGTTCTCCGCGCCCCGGACCTCGACCCGGAACCACTTCTGCGCGATCGGGCGTACGGCGGCCAGCAGGAACCGCTCGGTCACCTCGGCGTCGAAGCCGTACTCGTCGACCTCGAAGTCGCCGGTGACCCGGCGGCGCAGGAACGCCAGGAGCTCGGCGAGGCGCGGCTCCCACCGGTCACCGAAGACCTCGCGCGCGGCACCGCTCAGGGCCTCGAGCCAGTCGCCGACCGGGATCCCGCCGGACGGGCGGCGCTCCGCGACCGACTCCGCGCGGGGGGCTGCCGGGTCCGGCACGGCGTGCGGAGCCTGCTGCTCGGTGGCCTCTGGGGCGTCGTCCGCCGGCGCGGGGGCCGGGGTCGGCCTCGGGGCGGCCTTCTTGCGCGCCGCCGGACCCGCGAGGTTGCGGGCGGCCGACGAGGGCCGCGCACTGCCGCTGCCGCGACCCGGACGACCGCGCGTGCCGAGCGGGATCACCTCCGCGTCACCCACGGGAGGCACCTCCCAGCAGCGCGGCCGCGGACGGCAGCGCGCTCGGGGCGATCGAGCGGGACAGGTCGGCGAACGCCTCCGCCGTCGTGTACGACGGGTGGAACCCGAGCACGGACCGCATCCGGCTGGTGTCCAGGCCGCGGCCGAACGTCAGGAAGCCGGACAGCTCGGCCTGCAGGCCCTTGATGGCGGCCTGCCGGGACAGCGAGCCCAGCGAGCTCAGCGAGCCCAGCGCGAAGCGGGGCACCGGCACCGTGGGCCGGCCGAGCCGGCGCAGCGCCTGGGACAGCATCAGCACCCCGTCGCCGCCGACGTTGAAGGTGCCGTGCACCCCGCCGAGCGTGGCGTGGTGCAGGGCGCCGAGCAGGTCCGTCTCGTGCAGGAACTGGAGCCGGGCGTCGTACCCGAGCACGGTGGGGACGACCGGCAGCCGGAAGTAGTGGGTCAGCGGCGAGGAGACGGTGGGGCCGACGGCGTTCGCGGCCCGCAGCATCGTCACGGCGACGTCGGGGCGCCGGCGGGCGAACCCGCGGACGTAGCCCTCGACCTCGAGGACGTCCTTGGCGTAGCCCGAGCGCGGCATCCGCTTGGCGCCCATGTCCTCGGTGAACATCGCCGGGTCGCGGCTCGAGGAGCCGTAGACCGCCGAGGAGGACTTGACCACCAGCCGCTCGAGCCCCGGCGCCTTCTGGCACGCGGCGAGCAGCTGCATGGTGCCGATGACGTTGTGCTCCTTCATCGACATCCGGCCGCCGGCCTCGTGGGGCGCGGACCGGACGCTCATGTGCACGACCGTGTCGACGTCCTGCCCGGTGATCACCTTGGCGATCACCGGGTTGCGGATGTCGGCACGGACGAAGGCCACGCTGCCGAGGTCGCCCCGCGGGGGGACGACGTCGACACCGATGACCCGCTCGACGGCGGGGTCGGCGGCGATGCGGCGCGCGAACCGTCCACCGAAGTCACGAGAGACTCCGGTGACCAGGACGACGCGACCCATGAGTGCTGCCCCTGCCCCGAGCGTTCCGGGCTACTTGCCCTGACGACGACGCTGGATGCGCGTCTTCTTGAGCAGCTTGCGGTGCTTCTTCTTGGCCATCCGCTTGCGACGCTTCTTGACTACCGAACCCACAGGTGGACCTTCCGGACTTCACGACGGCCCGGGGCCGACGTACTGGCTGGCGATGCACCCGATGGTGCAACTGCTGACACGGGCCGCACCGGGTTCCCCCGAGCGCGGCGCGAAGTGATCAGCCTAACCGTCGCGCGCGGCGGGGCGAAACGCGGTCGCCCGCGGCGGACCGGCGCGCTCCCCGGGGTAAAAACCTCCTGCAGCGGTGGACCGCCCCTCAAGTGCTCCGGCGGGGAGTCCGACACTCCCTGTGCGAGCCGGTGCGGTCCCGAACCCCTGAGACACCCGGCGCGCACGTGAGGCCTTGGGAGGGGCCTGACTCATGAACCTGAGCTCTGTGCTGCGCCCCGCGCGAAAGACCCTGGCGGCCGCCCTCGTCACCGTGGTGACCGCCACCGGACTGGTCGCCGTCGCCCCGTCCAGCGCGAGCGCCCGGACCGTCTTCCCCGCCTACTCGGCGAACGTCTACGAGCAGCAGGTCCAGTACTACGTGAACGTGCAGCGCCGGGCCCACCACCTCGCGCCGCTCTCGATGGCCACCTGCACCGACTCCGTCGCGGAGCGCTGGAGCGCCTACCTGGCCGCGCACGACGCGTTCTACCACCAGTCGATGACGCACCTGCTGAACAAGTGCAACGCGTACTACGCCGGCGAGACCCTGGGCCGGGGCGCGATCACCCCGAAGACCCTGGTCAGCATGTGGATGCACTCCCCGCCGCACCGCGCGGTGCTGATGAGCAGCAGTCCGCGCCGGATCGGCATCGGCGCCACCCCGAACGCCCGCGGCGAGTGGGTGGTGGCCGCGAACTTCATGCGGTTCTGACCCGCTCCTCCCTCCGCAGCGAAGCAGCCACCCGCCTCAGGCGGGTGGCTGCTGTGGTTCGGGGCCGACGCGGTCCGGGGTCGCCGGACCGCGCAACGTCAGCCGGTCTGGAAGAAGCTCTTGCGGAGGTACTCGTTGACCGCGTCCTCGGGGACCCGGAACGAGCGTCCCACGCGGACGGCCGGAAGCTCACCGGAGTGGACCAGCCGGTAGACCGTCATCTTGGACACGCGCATGACCGTCGCGACCTCCGCGACCGTCAAGAACTTCACCTCTGAGATGTCGCCACCCGGTGTTCCGGTGGGACTGTTGTTCGAGGCCATGATGCACCGCACTTTCGCGCACATGCGCCCCCCGGCTTCCCCGCCGGAGACCCTTCGTATGTGCTTCCGTGAGAGTAGAGCCTAGTGTGACTGCTGGGGAAGAGGTGACTCCTGCCCAACATTTTGCTTTTGTCCCCGCGTGTCGGCTGGACCCGCGCCACGGGCGGCCTCAGGGCTGGTGGTCCAGACCGTTCAGCGGAAAGGTCGCCTCGCGCGTCGCGTGGATGGCCCGGTCCAGCCAGACCGAGGGGTCGTACCCCGCAGACCAATCACGGTACGCCGGGGTGCGACCGTCCGTCATCCGGAAGGGCCCGGTCCGGCCGAGCAGCGTCTGCACGTGCTCGCGCCATCCCTCCGGCGTCTCGGTGGCCGGGTCGAGCGGTGCGCCGCCCACGATCGCCAGCAAGTGCGTCCAGGACCGCGGCACCACGTCGACCACCGCGTAGCCGCCGCCCCCGGTGACCAGCCACTTGCCCGCGCACACCTCGTGGGCCAGGTCGTGCAGCGCGAGGTACGCCGCCCGCTGGCCGTCGACGGTGAGCATCAGGTGCGCCAGCGGGTCCTCGATGTGCGAGTCGCAGCCTTGCTGGGTGACCAGCACGTCCGGCGCGAACTCGCGCACCAGCGGCGGCACCACGGCGTGGAACGCGCGCAGCCAGCCGGCGTCGGACGTCCCGGGCGGCAGCGCCACGTTCACCGCGCTGCCCTCCGCGCCCGGGCCGCCGGTGTCGGACGGGAAGCCGGTGCCCGGGAACAGCATCTGGCCGGTCTCGTGCAGGCTGATCGTGAGCACCCGCGGGTCGTCGTAGAACACCTTCTCGACGCCGTCGCCGTGGTGCACGTCCACGTCGACGTACGCCACCCTCTCGGCGCCGTGGTCCAGCAGCCAGCGGATGCCGACCGCGACGTCGTTGTAGACGCAGAAGCCGCTCGCCCGGCCGGGCATCGCGTGGTGCAGGCCGCCGGAGATGTTCGCGGCGTGCAGCACCTCACCGGTCCAGACCCGTCGGGCCGCCTCGACGGTCGCGCCGACGACGTGCGCCGACGCCTCGTGCATGCCCTCGAACGTGGGGTTGTCGGCGGTGCCGAGCCCGCGCTCCTCGATCACCCGGTAGGGGTCCTTGCCGACCAGCCGCACCGCGTCCATGAACGCCGGGTCGTGCACGGTGGCGACCAGCTCGTCGGAGGCCATCGGCGCGGCCACCGTGACCAGGCCCGGTCCGCCGCCTGCGGGCTGCAGCACGCCGAGCTCGCGGGCCAGCAGCACCGTGAGGTCGACCCGGATCGGCGACATGGGGTGGTCGGGCCCGAAGTCGTAGTCGGTGAGCGTCGGGTCGAACACGACGCAGGCGGGGCCTGACATGCCGCCGAGACTACCCGCGGCGCGCGTCACTGCCCCGCGCCGGACGCCGCCGTACGCCGCCGGCCTTCCCACGCGCCGTGGACGGTGCGCACGCGGCGTACCCCGGGTCCAGCGTCCGTAACCCCGCGTTACAAGCGCGGGGGTCGGTAGGATTCCCCTCATGCGCTTCCTCTGGTGGTCCCCCCTCTAGGCGGACTCCCGGCTGCGCACCTCCAGCACCGACGGCCGCCCACGGGCGGCCGTCCTGCGTTGCGCCGGACGTCTCCGTGGGCCCACACCCAGGACACGACATGGACCTCCCCACCCGCAGGCTCAGCCTGCTCACGCCCAGCGGGCACCTGACGCTGGGCAACCTGCTCGGCGCGCTGCGCGGGATGGCCGCGGACCAGGGCTCCGGCCGCTGCGTCTACGGCGTCTCGGACCTGCACGCGCTGACCACCACGCACGACCCGCGCGAGCTCGCCGCCGGCACCCGCGAGCTGCAGACCCTGCTGCTCGCGGCCGGGATCGACCCGGACCGGTCGACGCTGTTCCGGCAGAGCGACGTCCCGGCGCACACCGGGCTGGCCTACCTGCTGGAGTGCACCGCCTACGTCGGCGAGCTGTCCCGGATGATCCAGTACAAGGAGAAGGGCCGCGACCGGCCGCAGACCCGGACCTCGCTGCTCACCTACCCGGTGCTGATGGCCGCCGACATCCTGCTGCACCGCCCCACCCACGTGCCGGTCGGCGACGACCAGCGCCAGCACGTGGAGCTGACCCGGGACCTCGCGGTCCGGTTCAACCGGACCTACGGCGAGGTCTTCACGGTCCCGGAGATCACCACGCCGGCGGCCGGTGCCCGGGTGCGGGACCTGTCCGACCCCGGCCGCAAGATGAGCAAGTCCGACCCGGTCGGCGCCGGCGTCGTGTACCTGCTCGACCCACCGGACGTGGTGGCCCGCAAGGTCGCGCGCGCGGTCACCGACTCCGACACCGGCCCGGACGCGGTGCGCCACGACCCCGCGGCCAAGCCCGGGGTGAGCAACCTGCTGGAGATCCTCGGGGCGTGCACCGGGACCGCCCCGGCGGAGGCCGCGGCCGGCGTCGCGACGTACGGGCAGCTCAAGAAGGCCACCACCGAGGCGGTGCTGTCGGTGCTCGAGCCGCTGCAGGCGAGGTACGTCGACCTCGCCGCCGACCCCGGGTACGTCGACGAGGTGTACGCCGCGGGCTCGGAGCGCTGCCGGACCGAGACCGCACCGGTGCTCGCCGCGGCGCGCGAGGCGATCGGGCTCTAGTCGATCGGGCCGTGGCCGAGGCCGGCGACCCGGGTCAGCAGTCCCTTGAGGGTGGAGACGTCGCGGGCGGAGAGCCGGTCGGCCCAGAGCTCCTCGACGCGGTGCAGCGCGTCCCGGGCCCACTCGGCGGCGTCCCGGCCCGACGGGGTCAGCGAGACCTGCCGCACCCGGCGGTCGGCGGGGTCCGGCTCGACGGTGACGAAGCCGCGGTCGGCGAGGTCGGCGACGAACTCGCCCATCGCCTGCTTGGTCATCCCGGCGATGGTCGCGAGGTCGCTCAGCCGCCGGCCGCCCTCGAGCGGGACCATCGACAGCACCCGGAGCTGCGAGCCCCGCAACGGGGCCGCCGCGGCGTCGACGGCCTCGGGGAAGCTGCGGGTCACCTCGCGCTGGGCCAGGTCGAGCAGCTGGACCAGACCGGCGTCGCCGTCCACCGGGAACCCGTTGACCGTGAACATAAGGCAACCTTACTATCTCGATCATGGTAAGGCTACCTGATCAACTGACCGGACTCGGGACGCTCGGCCCCGCGGAGCCGACGGGCGACCTGCTCGGCACGGTCGTCCGGGCCGCGCTCCGCGACGACTCCGCGGCGGTGCTCGACGCGGCCGCCGTCGCGACCGGCTACCCGTTCACGAGCATCGGCACGGGCGGGCTGTTCCGGGTCACGGGCACCGCGTCCACGACCGCCGGAGAGCGGCCCTGGTCGGCGTTCGTCAAGGTGCTCCAGCACCCGCGGCACTGGCCGCTGATCGACGCGCTCCCGCCGCGGGCCGCGGCCGAGATCCTCGCGTTCTTCCCGTGGCGCGAGGAGCTCGACACCCATGAGCGGGTGCTGCCGGCGCTCCCGGCGGGGCTGCGGGTCCCGGAGGTCTACGCGGCGGCCGACCTGGGCGACGACCGGCTGGCCTGGTGGATGGAGGACGTCGACGCCGACGACGACGCGTGGACCGACGAGGGCTACGCGCGGGCGGCCCACCTGCTCGCCCGCCTGGCCGCCCGGCGCCGCGCCGGCACCGCCGCGGGCGCCAGCCACCTGCCTGCGGGGTACGGGGTCCGCAAGGTCCTGGACGCCCGCGGCCCGCTGCTGGCCGGTGCCCTGGCCGACGACGCGCTGTGGGAGCGGCCGGTGGTCACCGGCACCGTCGACCCCGCCTACCGCGCCGACCTCGCCCGGGCGCTGGCCGCGATGCCGGCCCTGCTCGAGGAGATGGACACCCTCCCGCTCGCCCTGCCGCACGGCGACGCGGCGCCGGTGAACCTGCTCCGCCCGCGCGCCGAGCCGACGACCCTGGTGGCGGTGGACTTCGCGTTCCAGTGCCCGCTGCCGCTGGGGCACGACCTGGGCCAGCTGCTCGCCGGCGAGGTCGAGCGCGGCCGGATGGAGCCCGCCCGGCTCCCGGCGCTGCTGCGGGTCGTCGAGCGGGCGTACGTCGACGGGCTGGCCGCCGAGGGCCTCGACGTCGCGGCGGGCACCGTGCGCCGCGGGCTGGTGTGCAGCTCGCTGGGGCCCCGGACCCTCCCGGGCGCGTTCCCGGTCGAGCACCTCGACGGCCCCGACACGGAGGAGCACCGGGCGTTCCTGCGCCGCCGGGCCGGGCTCGGCCGGTTCGCGCTGGACCTCGTGCTGTCCCCCGCGGACGCCTAGTCCATGCCCTCCGCGAGCGCCCGGGACCGGTCCCGGGCCGCCTCGATCGCCACCAGGAACGCCGCGCGCACCTTGTGCTCCTCGAGCTGGCGCAGCGCCGCGGCCGTCGTGCCACCCGGGGAGGTGACCCGCTCGCGGAGCACCACCGGGTGCTCGCCGGTGTCCCGGATCAGGGTGGCCGAGCCGATCACGGTCTGCACCACCAGCTCGGTGGCCGTGGACCGGGGCAGCCCGAGGTGCACGCCCGCCTCGATCATCGACTCGACGACGAAGAAGATGTAGCCCGGACCCGACCCGCTGATCGCGGTCACCGCGTCCTGCTGCTTCTCGGGCACCCGGATCACCTTGCCGGTCGAGGCCATCAGCGACTCGGCCTCCAGCAGGTGCGCCTCGTCGCAGTGCGAGCCGCGCGAGATCGCCGCCATGCCCTCGTCGACCAGCGCCGGGGTGTTCGGCATCACCCGGACCACGGCGGTGCCCTCGGGCAGCCGGGCCTCGAGGAAGGCGGTGGTGATGCCGGCGGCCAGCGAGACCACCAGCTGCCCCGGGCGTACGACGGGCGCGAGCTCGTCGAGCACCTCGCCCATGTCCTGCGGCTTCACGACCAGCACCAGGGTGTCGGCCCGGCCGGCGGCGTCGACGTTGGAGACCACCTCGACGCCGTACCGCTCCTCGAGCTCGGCGGCCCGGTCGCGGCGCTTCTCACCGACCAGCAGCTCGGCCGGGCGGCGGCCGGAACGGACCAGGCCGGAGAGCAGGGTCTCCCCCATCACCCCGGCGCCGATGATGGCGACCGTCACGGGGGACCCCTACTTCTTGGAGACGAGCGAGTGGACGAAGAACGTCAGGTTGCTCGGGCGCTCGGCGAGCCGGCGCATCAGGTAGCCGTACCACTCCTGGCCGTAGGGCACGTAGACGCGCACCTTCTCGCCGGCGTCGGCCAGCCGCTTCTGCTCGTCGGGGCGGATGCCGTAGAGCATCTGGTACTCGTAGCTGCCCTGCGCCCGGCCGTTGCGGGTGGCGAGCGCGCCTGCGATGTCGACCATCCGCGGGTCGTGCGAGGCGATCATCGGGTAGCCCGCGCCGCCCATCAGCACCTTCAGGCACCGGACGTAGGACTTGTCCACGTCGTGCTTGTCCTGGAACGCGACGGACTCGGGCTCGTTGTAGGCGCCCTTGCACAGCCGGACGCGGGAGCCCTCGTAGGCCAGGTCGCGGCAGTCGGCCTCGGTGCGGCGCAGGTAGGCCTGCAGCACGGCGCCGGTCTCCGGGAAGTCCTTGCGCAGCTCGCGCAGGATGCCGAGCGTGGAGTCGGTGGTGGTGTGGTCCTCCATGTCGAGGGTCACCGTGGTGCCGGCGTTGCGGGCCGCGTGGCAGATGGTGCGGGCGTTCTCGATCGCGACCTTCTCCCCGACGTCGGCCAGCGACTGGCCGACCGCCGAGAGCTTGACCGAGACCTCGGCGTTGCGCGCCAGGCCCTGGTCGGCCAGCGCGGACAGCACGTCGAGGTAGGCGGCCACGGTCGCGTCGGCCTGCTCCCGGTCGAGAGTGTCCTCGCCGAGGAAGTCGAGCGTGACGTGCAGCCCGGACTCGATCAGCTCACGGGTCGCCTCGACGGCGTCCTGGGTCGCCTCGCCGGGCACGTAGCGCGACACGATGCCGCTCGACACGGGCATGGCGGTGACGAAGTTCTTGACCTTGTCGCTGCGCGAGAGCATCAGCAAGGGCTGCCGTAACACGAATCTCCTCCAGCGGGGACCTCGGCCGCCTCGTTGCAGCCAGCGCCCAGGCTACGCCGTGCGCGGGACCGGCCCGGCCGGGGTCAGGGGGTACGCCGCCGGAGGGTGGCGGCGCCGAGGGCCAGGCCGGCCAGCGCGAACCCGACGACGACCGCGAGGTCGGACCACACCGACGCCTCCACGCCGCCGAAGCCGGTGCTGGTGGTGGTCGCGACGGCGGTCATGGCGTCGACCGCGTAGCTCAGCGGGAGCACGTCGGAGATCGCCTCGAGCACCGGCGGCATCTGGTCGCGCGGCACGAACAGCCCGCACAGCAGGATCTGCGGGATCACCACCGCGGGCATGAACTGCACCGCCTGGAACTCGGTGCGCGCGAACGCCGAGACGAACAGGCCGAGCGCGGTGCCGAGGACGGCGTCGGCGACCGCCACCACCACGAGCATCCAGGTCGGACCCGAGACGGTGAGGCCCAGCGCGAGCACCGAGAGCAGCACGGCGAGCACCGACTGCACGGCCGCGACCAGCCCGAAGGCCAGCGCGTAGCCGCCCAGGAAGTCACCCTTGCCGGTGGGCATCGCGAGCAGCCGTTCGAGGGTGCCCGAGGACCGCTCGCGCAGCGTGGTCACCGAGGTCACCAGGAACATCACGATGAACGGGATGAGCGCCAGCAGCGGCGGGCCCAGGCTGTCGAAGCCGATGCCGGACTGGTCCCGGAACATCCACCACAGCAGCGTGAGGACCGCGCAGGGCAGCACCAGCAGCATCGCCAGCGTGCGGTGGTCGCGGCGCAGCTGGGCGAGCACCCGGGCGGCGACCGCCGACGCGATCCGGGCGCTCACGCGGCCGGCCCCTCGACCAGGGCCAGGAACGCCGCCTCCACGTCCGTCGTACCGGTGCGGGCGAGGAGCTCGGCCGGGGTCTCGTCCGCGAGCAGCACCCCCTCGCGCATCAGCAGCAGCCGGTCGCACCGCTCGGCCTCGTCCATCACGTGGCTGGACACGAGGACCGCGGTGCCGGCGTCCGCGAGCGCGTGGAACATCGCCCACAGGTCGCGCCGGAGCACCGGGTCCAGGCCCACGGTCGGCTCGTCGAGGACCAGCAGCTCGGGCGTGCCGAGCAGCGCCACCGCCAGCGACACCCGGGACCGCTGGCCGCCGGAGAGCCGGCTGACCACCTGGTCCCGGGCGGCGCGCAGGTCGACCGCGTCGATGCAGCGGTCCACCTCGCTGCTCGGGCCGCCGTGGACGCCGAGGACGCGGGCGAAGAACTGCAGGTTCTCCGCGACGGTCAGGTCGTCGTAGACGCTGGAGGCCTGGGTGACGTAGCCGACCCGGTCCCGCAGCCGCCGGTCGCCCGCGGGCAGGCCCAGCACCTCGACGGTCCCGCTGGTCACCACCTGGACGCCCACGACGGCGCGCATCAGCGTGGACTTGCCGCACCCCGAGGGCCCGAGGAGCCCGGTGACCGCGCCGGGCCGTGTGGAGAAGCCGACGCCGTTCAGCGCCAGCACCCGGCCGCGCCGCACCACGAGGTCGCGTACGTCGATCACCCCCGCGCCCCTCGTCATAGGTGGCAGTGTGCTCGCGCGACGGCGCCCGCGTCGAGGACGGACCCCGGGGCCGCCCGGCTCAGGACGGCGCGACCGCGAAGTTCAGCCGGGTGAACGCGAGGGCCTCGAGCAGGTCGAGCTCGCGGGCCGCCCGGTCGGCCGCCTTGCGGGTGTTGATCTCGACGACGACGTGCCCGTCGAAGGCCACCCCGGCGAGGTGCTCGAGCAGCGCGGCGACCGGCTGGGTGCCCCGGCCCGGCACCAGGTGCTCGTCCTTGGCCGACCCGGTGCCGTCGGTCATGTGGATGTGCCGCAGCCGGCTGCCCAGCCGCCGGGCCATCGCGACCGGGTCGGACTGGGAGACCGCCGAGTGCGACAGGTCGATGGTGGCGTTGGCGTAGTCCTGCTCGGAGGGGTCCCAGCCGGGGACGTAGACCTGCATCTCCCGGCGGGAGGCCCGCCAGGGGTACATGTTCTCCACCGCGAACGCGACGCCGGTGCGCTCCTCGAGCTCGGCGATCCCCTCGACGAAGGCCCGCGCGTAGTCCCGCTGCCAGCGGAACGGCGGGTGCACGACGACCACGTCGGCGCCGACCGCGACGGCCATCTCGGCGCTCTGCTCGAGCTTGCCCCAGGGCTCGGTGCCCCAGACCCGCTGGGTGATCAGCAGGCAGGGCGCGTGGATCGCGCACACCGGCATCCCGTGGTGCTCCGAGAGGTGCCGGACCGCGTCGACCTCCTGGCTGATCGGGTCGATCCCGACCATCACCTCGACCGCGTCGTACCCCAGCCGCGAGGCCAGCTCGAAGCCGTTCGCCGTCGACTCGGGGTAGACCGAGGCGGTGGACAGGGCGATCACGTCCCGAGCCTAGCCACTCACCCGCTCCGTAGAGTCGCGGTCGGACCACTCACCCCACCGGAGGACCCCATGGCAGACCCCGACGTCGTCGTCGTCGACAACCCCGACGCACACCGCTACGAGGCACGGGACGCCGACGGCACCGTGCTCGGCTTCTCGGCCTACCGCCGGTCGGGGGAGGTCGTGGTGATCACCCACACCGAGGTCGACGACAGCCAGGAGGGTCGCGGCATCGGGTCGGTGCTGGTCCGCGGGGCGCTGGACGACATCCGGGCCTCGGGCCGGACGGTGCGCCCGGTGTGCCCGTTCGTGCGGGCCTGGATCGACCGGCACGAGGACTACGCCGACCTGGTCAGCGACTGAGCCGCACGCCGATCTGGTCGATCCGCTCCAGGATCAGGCCCTCGCGGAGCGCCCACGGGCAGATCTCCAGCTCCGGCAGGCCGAACAGGTCGAGCACGGCCTCGGCGACCAGCGCACCCGCGACGATCTGGTGCGCCCGGCTCGGCGAGACGCCGGGCAGCCCGGCGACCTGCTCGGGCGTCATCTCCAGCAGCCGCGGCAGGACCTCGCGCAGCGCCGTGCCGTCCAGCACCCGGCGGACCAGCGGGCCGTCGCCGGAGGGCGCCGACCCGCAGATCCGGGCCAGCGACCGGAAGGTCTTCGAGGTGGCCACCGCGTGGTCCGGCGCCATCCGCAGCACCGAACCGGCGTCGTCGGCCAGGTCGGCCCGGATCTTCTTGCGCAGCAGGCGTACGGCGCCGGGGTCGACGCCGCCCGCGAGGTGCTCCCGGGTCAGCCGGCCGGCGCCGAGCGGCAGCGACTGGGCCACGTCGGGGGCCTCGTCGGACCCCACCGCCACCTCCAGCGACCCGCCGCCGATGTCGAACACCGCGAGGCGTCCCGAGGACCAGCCGAACCAGCGGCGGACCGCGAGGAAGGTGAGCCGGGCCTCGTCCTCGCCGGGCAGCACCTCGATGTCGACCCCGGTGGCCGCCCGCACGTGCTCCAGGACGGCCTCGGCGTTGGACGCGTCGCGGACCGCCGACGTCGCGAAACCGGCCATCTCCGTGCAGCCCTTGTCCTCGGCCACCAGCACCGACGACGCGACGAACGACGTCAGCGCCTCGACCCCGGCGTCGCTGACCGCACCCGACTCGTCGAGGTGCTCCGCGAGGCGCAGCGGCTCCTTGTGGGAGTAGGCCGGCATCGGCGCCGCGCCGCCGCTGGCGTCGACCACGAGCAGGTGCCCCGTGTTGGACCCGATGTCGAGAACGCCCAGCCGCATGGGGACAGGCTAGGCGACGTAGGGTTTCCACCGTGCCTGAGACCGATCTCGTCATCCCCCGTGCGTACGTCGAGTTCCTCGACCCCGACGACGAGGCGCAGATGTTCAAGTGCGACCTCACCTGGCTGACGTCGCAGTACATGTGCATCTTCGGGCAGGGCTGCGCGGGCATCTACGCCGAGCGGCCGGACGACGGGTGCTGCACCCACGGCGCGCACTTCGCCGACAAGGACGACGAGAAGCGGGTCCGGTCGTTCGTCAGGCAGCTCGACCCGGAGCACTGGCAGTTCCACGACGCGGGCACCTCGGCCAAGAACGCCTGGATCGAGACCGACGACGAGGGCGACCGCAAGACGGCCGTGCACGAGGGGGCCTGCATCTTCCTGAACCGGCCGGGCTTCCCCGGCGGCGAGGGCTGCGCGCTGCACGGGCTGGCGCTGCGCCAGGACAGGCACCCCCTCGAGACCAAGCCCGACGTGTGCTGGCAGCTGCCGATCCGGCGGACCTTCCGCGACGTCGAGCTGCCGGACGGCACGGCGTACACCGAGGTCACCATCGGGGAGTACGACCGTCGCGGCTGGGGCGCCGGCGGGCACGACTTCGACTGGTACTGCACCGGCAACCCCGAGGCGCACGTGTCACCCGAGCCGCTCTACGTCACCAGCGCCCCCGAGCTCACCGAGCTGATGGGCCGCGCGGCGTACGACGAGCTGGTGGACCACTGCGAGGCGCACCTCGCGTCGCGCTCCCGGCTCGCGATCCACCCCGCGGACCCGCGCTAGTCCTGCCCGGCCCCCACCACCCGGCTGGCCACGTCGTCGGGCATCGGCTCGTAGCGGGCGAAGCTGCGGGTGAACGACGCGGAGCCGTGCGTGAAACCGCGCAGGTCGACGGAGTAGCGGCTGATCTCCACCTGCGGGACCTCGGCGCGCACCAGGGTCCGCTCCTGACCGGCCGGCTCGCTGCCGAGCACCTTGCCGCGCCGTCCGGACAGGTCGCTCATCACCGCGCCGACCAGGTCGTCGGGGACCAGCACCAGCACCTCGTCGACCGGCTCGAGCAGCGCGGTCCGGGACGCCGCCGCGGCCTCCCGCAGCGCGAGCGCCCCGGCGGTCTGGAAGGCCATGTCGGAGGAGTCCACGCTGTGCGCCTTGCCGTCGCGCAGGGTCACCCGGATGTCCACGACCGGGTAGCCGGCCGCGACGCCGCGCTCCATCTGGGCCCGCACGCCCTTCTCGACCGAGGGGATGAACTGCCGCGGCACCGAGCCGCCGACGACCTTGTCCACGAACTCGAAGCCGCTCCCCCCGGGGAGCGGCTCGACCTCCAACCGGCACACGGCGAACTGGCCGTGGCCGCCGGACTGCTTCACGTGCCGGCCGTGGCCGACTGCCGGGGCCGCGAACGTCTCCCGCAGCGGGACCTTCAGCGGGACCTGGTCGACGCCGACGCCGTGTCGGTGCTCGAGCCGGTCGAGGACCACGTCGGCGTGCGCCTCCCCCATCGTCCAGAGCACGATCTGGTGGGTCTCGGCGTTGTGCTCCACCCGCAGCGTCGGGTCCTCGGCGGAGAGCCGGGCCAGCCCCTGGCCGAGCTTGTCCTCGTCGGCCTTCGCGCGCGCCTCGACGGCGACCGGCAGCAGCGCCTCGGGCATCGTCCAGGGCCGCAGCACCAGCGGCTGCTGCGGGTCGGACAGGGTGTCCCCGGTCTCGGCGCGGCTGAGCCGCCCGATCGCGCAGAGGTCGCCGGCGACGACCAGGTCGGCGTGCCGCTGGGTCTTGCCGAGCGGCACCGAGAGCGACCCGATCCGCTCGTCCTCGTCGTGGTCCTCGTGGTCTCCCGGGCCGGCGGCCAGGTGCGCGCCGTCCCCGAACGAGTGCAGGTGCCCCGAGACGTGCACCGTCGCGTCCGGCCGCAGCGTGCCGGAGAACACCCGCACCAGGCTGACGCGTCCGACGTACGGGTCGCTCGTGGTCTTGACGACCTCGGCGACCAGCGGGCCGGCCGGGTCGCAGGTGAGCGCCGGCCCGCGGCCGCCGGTCGGCGTGAACACCTCGGGCAGCGGGTGCTCGAGCGGGGAGGGGGAACCCGGCCACCACCAGGTCCAGCAGCTCGCGGGCACCGACGCCGGTGGTGGAGTCGACGGGGACGACGGGGTGGAAGGTGCCGCGCGCGACCGCCCGCTCGAGGTCCTGCACCAGGAGCGCAGCGTCGACGACCTCCCCGCCGAGGTAGCGCTCCATCAGCGTCTCGTCCTCGGACTCCTCGATGACCCCCTCGATCAGCCGGCCGCGCTGCTCGTCGTACGCCGCGGAGTCCGAGGAGCCGGAGATCAGCCCGACGAGCCGGCCGCCCTCGCGCAGGTAGACCGGCAGCACCCGGTCGCCGAACGCGTCGCGCAGGCCGGCCAGCAGCCCGTCGTAGTCCGCGCGGGCGTGGTCGAGCTTGGTGACCACGACGACCCGCGGCATCCCCACGTCGGCGCACTCGCGCCACAGCGTCCGGGTGGGCTCGTCGACGCCCTCGTTGGCGGCGATCACGAACATCGCGCAGTCGGCGGCCCGAAGCCCGGCGCGCAGCTCGCCCACGAAGTCGGCGTAGCCGGGGGTGTCGAGAAGGTTGATCTTCACGCCGTCGTGCACCAGCGGCGCCAGCGCCAGGCCGACGGACCGCTGCTGGCGCTGCTCGGCCTCGTCGAAGTCGCTGACGGTCGTGCCCTCGACGGTCGAGCCCGGCCGGTTCAGCACGCCGGCGCTGACCAGGAGGGTCTCGGTGAGCGTGGTCTTGCCGGACCCTGCGGGGCCGACGACCACGACGTTGCGGACGGTTCCGGGGCCGGAGGCGAGAGGCACGGAGCCCTTGCCCTGGGGACTCACCGACTGCTTGCCTGACACCTCGTGCCTCCCTTGGTCCGGCTCCTACTCGTCACCCTTCACCCGAGTGGCGACCGGCACAAGAGCCCACGGGAGCCGACCCCGGTGTCCGTTCACACGAGTCCCATGGTGGGATGCTCCGTATGCGCCTGGACCACGTCTCGTACGCTGCCGGACCGGATGGACTCAAGGGCACTGCTGCACGCATCGGCGCCCTGCTGGGCGAGGAGTTCCGCGACGGTGGCATCCACCCCCGCTTCGGCACCCGCAACATGGTGCTGCCGCTGACCGCCGGCACCTACGTCGAGGTCGTCGAGGTCCTCGACCACCCGGCCTCCGACAAGGCGCCGTTCGGCCAGGCCGTCCGGGCCCGCTCCGCGCTCGGCGGCGGCTGGCTGGGCTGGGTCGTCGCGGTCGACGACATCGCCAAGGTCGAGGCGCGCCTGGGCCGCGAGTCCGTGCAGGGCAACCGGCACCGGCCCGACGGCTTCGAGCTGCGCTGGCGGCAGATCGGCGTGAAGGGCCTGCAGTCCGACCCCCAGCTGCCGTTCTTCATCGAGTGGGAGTCCCCGCTCGAGGAGCACCCCAGCGCCGGAGCGACCGGTGCGGTGCACCTGGGCACGCTGGAGATCGCCGGCGACCCGCACCGGGTCAGCGACTGGCTGGGCGACCCGGTCGCCGAGCCGCTCGACGACGTCGAGGTCGAGTGGGTCGCCCCGGACGGCGACCCCGGCGTGATCGCCGCGAAGTTCCACACCCCGAACGGTCCCGTCCGGATCTAGCCGGCCCCGCTCGTGCCCACGCCGCTCCCGGGCGCCGTCCCGAGCCCGAACATCTGGCACCACACCGAGACCTACGAGCTCGAGAACCGGTCGGTCGACCCCGACCACCTCGTCGAGGCCGCGATCCGGGACCTCGACGACTGGACCGGCCGCGACGTGCTGGACCTCGGCTGCGGCACCGGCTTCCACCTGCCCCGCTGGGCGGCCGACGCCCGGGCGGTGTACGGCGTCGAGCCGCACCCCGACCTGGTGGCCGTGGCGGCCCGTCGTACGGCGAGGCTGGGGAACGTCACGGTCCTGCCCGGCACGGCGCAGCGGGTGCCGCTCCCGCCCGCCACCGTCGACGTCATGCAGGCGCGGTGGGCCTACTTCTTCGGCCCGGGGTGCGAGCCGGGGCTGCGCGAGCTCGACCGGGTGATGCGCCGCGGCGGCACCGCCTTCGTGGTCGACAACGACTCCTCGCGCAGCACCTTCGGGGGCTGGTTCCGGCGCGGCTACCCCGGCGTCGACGCCGGGGAGGTCGAGCGGTTCTGGTCCGCGCACGGCTGGCAGCGCCGGCCCCTCGACCTCGTCTGGCGGTTCACCGACCGCGCGGACCTCGAGGCCTGCGTGCGGATCGAGCTCGACGAGCGGGTCGCCGCCGAGGCGCTCGCGAGCCACACGGGGCTCGAGGTGGACTACGCCGTCAACCTCTGGTGGAAGCGCTTCTAGCCCCCACGCCCCGGCCGCTAGCTGCTCTGCCGGACCACCAGCGTCGGGGTGAGCACGCAGCCCGGGTCCGGGATCGGCCGGTGCCCGAGCAGCCGGCCGAGGTAGCGGACCACCTCGACCGCGACCTGCTCGAGCGGCTGGCGCACCGAGGTCAGGGTGGGTGTGCACACCTGGGCGGCGATCGAGTCGTCGAACCCGACGAGCGCCACGTCGCGGCCGGCGCGCAGGCCGAGCTCGTCGAAGGTGCGCAGCGCCCCCATGGCGACGGTGTCGCTGGCGCACACGAACGCGGTCGGCCGCTCGGCCGCGGGAACGTCGAGCAGGGCCTGCGCGGCGCGCGCCCCGAACTCCAGGGTGTCGTCCCCGCGTGCGGACAGCCGGCTGGTGGACAGCCCGTGGGCGTGCATCTGGTCGACCCAGCCGCTGCGCCGGTCCTCGCCGATGTAGGACCCCTTCTGCCAGCCGAGCCAGGCGATCCTGGTGTGCCCCCGCCCGACGAGGTGGTCGACGGCCTGCACCACCCCGGCCCGGCCGTCCACGTCGACCCAGGGGTGCCGGGCACTCGGGTCGCCCCAGGGCCGGCCGAACGCGACGAACGGCACGCCGCGCCGGGTCAGCCAGGCGGCGTGCGGGTTGCCCCGGTAGGTGTCGGTGACCACGAACGCGTCGACGGCCGCGGAGCGCAGCAGCTCGTCGTAGCCGTCCGTGGCGGCCGGCTCCCCCTCGGCGCTGAACAGCAGCACGTGGTACCCGGCCTCGCGGGTGCTCTCCACCAGGGAGTGCACGAAGCGGTCCATCAGGGCGTTGGCGCTGTCCTCGACCGCCGGTTCGACGCGCAGGCCGACGAGGTGGGAGGACCGGGTGCGCAGGTTGCGGGCTGCCCGGTTCGGGGAGTAGCCGAGCTTCTCGATCGCCGCCTGCACCCGGGCCAGGGTGTCCGGACGGAGCAGCTCGGGGCTGTTCAGGGCGTTGGAGACCGTCTGCCGGGAGACCCCGGCCTCGTCGGCCACGGTCGCGAGCGTCGGGGCGTTCAACGGGGCGTTCACGGGGGCGGTCACCGGGCGGTCACCGGGGCGTTCACCGGGGCAGGGACGTGCTCGACGTGGTGCGACATCGGCTGGACCCCCCCTGGACACGACCCTGTGCGGCCCGGTGCGACGGACGAATGGAACGATCAAATCGTCTCACGCATGATCACCTCCGGACGCTCGGCCCGTCAACCGGGGCGTTGTCGGTGCCCTGGCCTAGCGTCGGGGCATGAGCAACGCCAGGACCCGTGCCGCCCGCCCGAGCTACCGCTGCTCCGAGTGCGGGTGGGAGACCGGCAAGTGGGTCGGCCGCTGCGGGGAGTGCCAGGCCTGGGGCAGCGTCGCGGAGGCGGCCGCCGTCCAGGGCCGCACCGCCGCCGGCCCGGTGAGCACCCCGGCGGTGCCGATCGGCCAGGTCTCGGTGGAGGACTCCCGGGCCCGCACCAGCGGCGTCCCCGAGCTCGACCGGGTGCTCGGCGGCGGCATCGTGCCGGGCGCGGCCGTGCTGCTCGCCGGCGAGCCGGGGGTCGGGAAGTCCACGCTGCTGCTCGAGGTCGCCGCGGCCACCGCCCGCTCCGGGCTCCGGGCGCTCTACGTCACCGGCGAGGAGTCCGCCTCCCAGGTCCGGCTGCGCGCCGACCGCACCGGCGGCATCCACGACGAGCTCTACCTCGCCGCCGAGACCGACCTGGGCGCGGTGCTCAGCCACATCCAGGCGGTCCGGCCCCAGCTGCTGGTCGTCGACTCCGTGCAGACCATCGGCGCCGCCGACGTCGACGGCGTCCCGGGCGGCGTCACCCAGGTCAAGGAGGTCGCGGCCGCCCTGGTCCGGGTGGCCAAGACCCAGAACATCGCCACCGTGCTGGTCGGGCACGTCACCAAGGACGGCAGCATCGCCGGCCCGCGGGTCCTCGAGCACCTCGTCGACGTGGTGCTGCACTTCGAGGGCGAGCGGAGCTCCCGGCTGCGGATGGTCCGCGCGGTCAAGAACCGGTTCGGCCCGGTCGACGAGGTGGGCTGCTTCGACCTCTCCGGCGAGGGCATCGTCGCGGTCACCGACCCGACCGGGCTGTTCGTCGCCCGGCACCACGAGCCGGTCGCCGGCACCTGCGTGAGCGTGGTCCTGGAGGGTCGCCGGCCGATCCTGGCCGAGGTGCAGGCGCTGGTCACTCCGGCGACCGCCGAGCGGCCCCGTCGCACGACGTCCGGGCTCGACGGCTCCCGCATCGCGATGATCGTGGCGGTGCTCCAGCAGCGTGCCCGGATCCGGCTGCACACCCACGACGTCTTCGCCTCCACCGTGGGCGGGGTGCGGATCGTCGAGCCGGCCGCCGACCTGGCCTCGGCCATCGCGGTGGCCTCCGCGTGGAAGCAGCGCGACATCCCCACCGACCTGGTCGCGATCGGCGAGATCGGCCTGGCCGGCGAGCTGCGCCGGGTCCGCGACATCCCGCAGCGGCTGGCCGAGGCTGCCCGGCTCGGCTTCCGGGGCGCGATCGTGCCGGCCGAGTCGCACCGCGACGCCGGCGTGGTCCGCACCGTCGACGGGATGAAGGTGGTCGGCGTCCCGGACCTCGACGCGGCCCTGCGGGTCCTCGACCTCGGGGTGCACGACAGCGCGCCGCTGTTCAAGGTGCACCGCACCGAGCCGGGACGCCCCGCGCTCGGTGTCGTCTGACCGTTCGTGGCACCGCGGCCGACCGGTTCCCCCCTAGACTGAGCACCGCACGAGGGGCACCACCAGAGGGGCACCGAGCAGGGCAGCACACCGGGGAGACGAGTGGCAGCGAACGACCGCACGGACGACGTCCTCCGGCTGCGTGCCACGCTGGCGAGCATCGCCCCCGGCACCACCCTGCGCGACGGTCTCGAGCGCATCCTGCGCGGCCGCACCGGCGCCCTCCTCGTGCTCGGCAGCGACAGGGTCGTCGACTCGATCTCCACCGGCGGCTTCTTCCTCGACGTGCCGTTCACCGCCACCGGGCTGCGCGAGCTGGCGAAGATGGACGGCGCGATGGTCCTCGACCGCGACGCCGCCCGGATCCTGCACGCCGCCGTGCACCTGATGCCCGACCCGACGATCCACTCCGAGGAGACCGGCACCCGGCACCGCACCGCCGACCGGGTCGCCCGGCAGACCGGCTACCCGGTGATCTCGGTGTCCCAGTCGATGCAGATCATCGCGGTCTACGTCGGTGAGATCCGCTACGTCCTGGAGGACTCCGGGCAGATCCTGTCCCGGGCGAACCAGGCGCTGGCCACCCTCGAGCGCTACAAGCTGCGCCTCGACGAGGTCTCCAGCACGCTGTCCGCGCTGGAGATCGAGGACCTGGTCACCACCCGCGACGTCGCGGTGGTGGCCCAGCGCCTGGAGATGGTCACCCGGATCGCCCGCGAGATCGAGGACTACGTGCTCGAGCTCGGCAGCGACGGCCGGCTGCTGTCCCTGCAGCTCGACGAGCTGGTCACCGGGGTGGACCTCGAGCGCGAGCTGGTGATCCGCGACTACCTGCCCACCAGCCGCAAGAAGCGCAGCCCCGAGGACGTGCTGAGCGACCTCGAGACGCTCAGCCCCACCGACCTCGTCGACGTGGCCGCCGTGGCCCGGGCGCTCGGCCTCGGTGCCAGCGAGCACCTCGACGGCGCGGTCACCCCACGCGGCTACCGGCTGCTGGCCAAGGTCCCGCGGCTGCCGGGCACCGTCGTCGACCGGCTCGTCGAGCACTTCGGCAGCCTGCAGAAGCTGCTGTCGGCCAGCATCGACGACCTGCAGGCCGTCGAGGGCGTCGGGGAGCTGCGGGCCCGCAGCGTCCGCGAGGGACTCTCCCGGCTGGCCGAGTCCAGCATCCTCGAGCGCTACGTCTGAGCGAGCGGCCGAGCGGCCCCAGCGGGTCGGCCCGGGTCAGTGCCCGGACTTCGCCTTCGGCGTGGCCGAGGGCTTGCCCGACGGCTGGGCCGAGGGCTTGGCGGTCCCGGACGGCGAGGGGGTCGGCGTCGCGGTGATGGTCTGCGGCACCGGGGACTTCAGCTCGAACTGCACGTCGACCGGGTCGGCCCCGAAGGACGCCGCGACCACGTGGTAGAAACCCGGCTCGGCCCAGGCCGTGGACCGGGTGCAGTCGGTGTCCGAGCGCTGGCCGTTCCAGCCCACCGAGACCGTCACGGGGTGGTCGCGGCGGACCACGACGGACTGCTTCGGGACAGCGCCGCTGCACTCCTGGCTGGACCAGATCCGGTCGTTGCCCGAGGTCACCTTGACCACCATCGAGCGCGCCGAGACGTCGAAGGTGCAGGCCGGTGAGACCAGCGTGCCCAGCGTCATCGTGAAGACCACGGGCGAGCCGGCGTAGGCCGTCCGCTTCAGCGACGGGGTCGCCACCACGTCGCTGCCCTCGCACGCGCCGGTCGGCTCCGCGAGCGGGACGGCCGTGGGCGAGGCGGTGCGGTTCCGGCGGCCGGTCCCGGTCGGGGAGGCCTGGGGGGTCTCGGCCGCGGTGTCCGGAGCGCCCGAGGTGGCCGTGGACGACGCGTCGGCGCCGACCGGACGGGCGGACGGGCTGCCCGACCCGCCGGAGCCGAGCAGGTGCGCGATCCCGAAGACCAGTGCGAACGCGACCACCACGAGGAGCAGTCGGCGCGTCCAGTACACGCGGGCCGGGAGCGGCCCCCGAGGGCGGGTCACGGTGGTCATGGCGTCACCGTAACTTCGCCGGACGCCGCGGTCCGGGTGCCACACCGTCGGCCGCGCGGTTCGGGTGCCTGGCTATCGTGGGCGCACCGTGACCGACCTCCGTGAACCCCTGCTCGCGTGGTACGACCAGCACGCCCGCGACCTGCCCTGGCGGGAGCCGTCGGCGTCCCCGTGGGCGGTGCTGGTCAGCGAGTTCATGCTCCAGCAGACCCCGGTGGCCCGGGTGCTCCCGGTCTACGAGCGCTGGCTGGACGAGTGGCCGCGGCCGGCCGACCTGGCCGCCGTACCCACGGGGGCGGCGGTGCGCGCCTGGGGCCGGCTGGGCTACCCGCGGCGGGCGCTGCGGCTGCACGCCGCGGCCACCGCGATCGTGGAGCGGCACGACGGCGTGGTGCCCGAGGAGTACGCCGACCTGGTCGCGCTCCCGGGGGTCGGCGACTACACGGCCGCCGCGGTGGCGTCCTTCGCCTACCGCCGGCGGCACGTGGTCCTGGACACCAACGTCCGGCGGGTGCTGGCCCGCACCGTGAGCGGCGTGGAGTTCCCCGCGAACGCCGTCACCCGCGCCGAACGGGACCTGGCGAGCGGGCTGCTGCCCGACGACGGGCCGACCGCCGCCGCGTGGGCGGTGGCCACGATGGAGCTCGGGGCGACGGTCTGCGTGGCGGCGAGCCCGCGGTGCGCGGCCTGCCCGGTGACCGAGCTCTGCGCGTGGCGGCGCGCCGGCTACCCGGCGTACGACGGGCCGCCGCGCCGTGGCCAGGCGTACGACGGCACCGACCGCCAGTGCCGCGGCCGGCTCCTCGGGGTGCTCCGGGACAGCCACGAGCCGGTGCCGCACCGCCGGCTGGTCGAGGCCTGGCCCGGCGAGGAGCAGCGCGAGCGGTGCCTGCAGTGGCTGGTCGCGGACGGGCTGGTCGCCCAGGTCGGCGCGGACGCCTACGCGCTGCCGTAGCCCCGAGCGCGGTGTCCTCAGGTCCGCCGCCGTCCGGCCGATGTACCAGGGGACCCGGGCGCGTCGTCGCGCCCCGGCACTCTCGGACGGAGAACGGCACGGTGGACAGCGATCTCGGGATCGACGAGCTCGTCGGGGAGTTCGTGGTCGAGTGCCGCGAGGACCTCGACGGCTTCGACCAGGACGTGGTGGCCCTGGAGAAGGACCCCGGCTCGCGGGCCCTCCTGGACGCCGCGTTCCGGGCGCTGCACACCATCAAGGGCACCAGCTCCTACTTCGGCTTCGCCCGGCTCGAGGCGGTCACGCACCTCGGTGAGAGCGTGCTGGCCGGCCTGCGGGACGGGCAGGTCGGCTTCGCGCCGGAGGTCGCCGCCGCGCTGCTCGGGGTGACCGACGTGGTCCGCTCCCTGCTGGTCGGCATCGAGCGCGACGGCACCGAGCCCGACCTGGACACCGCGGCCCTGGAGGCCCGGCTCCGGCAGTGCCTGACCCGCACCGGGCCGGCCGCCGCACCCCGGCAGCGCTTCGGCGAGACCCTGGTGGCCGCCGGCGCGGTCACCCCCGGCGACATCGCCTGGGCGGTGGCCCAGCAGGCCGGCGGCGACTCGCGCCCGATCGGCGCGATCCTGCTCGAGGCCGGCCTGGTCGACGAGACCCAGATCGAGTCCGTGCTGACCCTGCAGGGCCGCAGCGGGCACGAGGCCTCGGTGCGGGTCGACGTCGAGGCGCTCGACCGGCTCGTGCAGCTCGTCGGCGCGCTGGCCCGCGCCCGGGACGAGGCCGTGCCGCTGCTCCCCGGCGGGACCGCGGACCGCCTCGACGAGGTCACCCGCTCGCTGCGCGAGGCCGTGCTGCGCACCCGGGTGGAGCCCGTCGAGCGCGCCTGGTCCTCCCTCCCCCGCCTGGTCCGCGACCTGTCCGAGGCCTCGGGCAAGCAGGTCCGGCTGCTCACCGAGGGCCGGGGCACCTCGATCGACCGCACGCTGCTGGCGGCGGTCAAGGACCCGATGACGCACCTGGTGCGCAACGCCGTCGACCACGGCATCGAGACCCCGCGGGAGCGGCGCGCCGCCGGCAAGCCCGCCGAGGCGACGCTGACGGTCCGGGCCCGGACCGAGGAGCACGAGGTGGTCGTCGAGGTCGCCGACGACGGCCGTGGGATCGACGTGGCCCGGGTGGCGCGGACCGCCCTGGACCAGGGGCTGGTGACGCCCGAGGAGCTCAGCGCCCTGCGCGAGGAGGAGGTCGTGGCCCTGGTGCTGCGGTCCGGGCTGTCGACGGCCCGCGAGGTCACCAGCGTCTCCGGCCGCGGCTACGGCCTCGACGTGGTGCACACCGACGTCGAGCGGGCCGGTGGCAGCGTCGAGCTCGTCAGCACCCCCGGTCTGGGCTGCCTGGTGCGGCTCCGGCTGCCGCACGCCGACGGGGGGTCCCGATGAAGATCGTGGTCGCCGACGACAGCCGGGTGATGCGGCAGATCGTGATCCGGGCGATGCGGCAGGCCGGCCACACCGGGCACACGTTCCTGGAGGCCGCCGACGGCGACGCCGCCTTCGAGCTGGTTCGCGCGGAGTCACCGGAGCTGGTGCTCTCGGACTGGAACATGCCCGGCACCAGCGGCCTCGACCTGCTGCAGCGGCTGCGCGCGTGCGGGGAGACCGTGACCTTCGGTTTCGTCACCTCCGAGAGCTCGCACGACATGCGCCGTCGCGCCTACGACGCCGGCGCCCAGTTCCTGATCGGCAAGCCGTTCGGCGCCGACGACTTCCGCGAGGTCCTCGGGCCGGCGCTCTCGCCGGAGGAGACCATCGCGACCGCCACGTCCCTGCCGAGCGCGAAGGCGGTCCGGAACCTGCTCGAGTCGCTGCTCGGCCGCGAGGTCGCGGTGACCCCCACCGCCCCGGTCGAGGTCGGCCCGCTCGACCCGGCGCACGTGGCGGTCTACGTCGACGACCGGACCCGGATGGTGGCGACCGCGGTCGCCGACCTCCCGCTCGCCGTGCGCAGCGGTGCCGCCCTCGGGCTCACCCCGCGCCGCGTCGCCGACGAGGCCGTCCGGGCGCGGCAGCTGCCCGCCCTGCTGCGGGCAGACGTCGACGAGGTCCTCAACGTCGTCTCCACGCTGTTCAACCGCGCCGGTGCCCCGCACGTGCGGCTGCACTCGACCTTCGCCCCCGGGGAGCGGCTCCCGGCCGACGTGGACGCGGTGGTGCACACCCTGGGCCGTCGCCTGGACCTGCACGTGGACGTGGCGACGTACGGCGCCGGCCGCCTGGGCCTGGTGCTCGCGCCCTGACCCGTCTAGACCTGGCAGGCGATCGCCGCGACGGCGTCCGCGAGGTCGAGCACCGCCTGCTCCAGCACCGGGTCGTCCGCGTCGAGCGGCAGGTCGAGCTGGAAGCCCATCAGCGTCGCGTCGAGCAGCGCGACCGCGCGCCGGGCCCGCGCGCGCGGCGCTCCGGAGGCGACCAGGTGGTCGACGACCGCGCCGGTCCAGACCTCGTTGGCCTCCCCCACCACGCTCACGTAGGGCTCGCGCCCGAACAGCCCGAGCGCGGCCGCCTCGACGTACATCCGCTGGCAGCGGGCCAGCCGGGGTGAGGTCACCGCGGCCCAGAGGTCCAGCACGGCGGTGCGCACGTCCGGCGAGGGCGGCATCGCCCGGACCTCCGCGACGGAGCGGTCGTTGGAGACCCGCAGCACGGCGGCCACCAGGTCGTCCTTGCTGGCGAAGTGGTAGAGCAGCATCCGGTCGCTGGTGCCCAGCTCGGCGGCCATCGGGCGCAGGCTCAGCCCGACCAGGCCGTGCTCGAGCACGTAGTCGGTGGCGGCCTGCGCGACCTCGTCGCGACGGCGGGTGTCCCGCGCCATCGGCGCTCCTCTCGGGTCGCTCACGGAGTGTAGCGAGTGCTACAGTATGTCATGTAGCGACTGCTACAGGAATGGAGGTCACGGACATGGTCGGCGCATGGCTGCTGCTGCTGGGGGCGATCGGGGTCGAGGTCGCGTCCACGGCGGCGCTGCCCCGCACGCACGGGTTCCGCGATCCCGTCTGGACCGCCCTGGTGCTGGGTGGCTACGCCCTGTCGATCTGGCTGATGGCCGTGGTGATCCGCAACATCCCCGTGTCGGTCACCTACGCCGTGTGGTCCGGTCTCGGCACCGCCGGCATCGCACTGGTGGGCGTGGTGCTGCTCGGCGAGCCCTGGGACCTGCTCAAGGGCCTCGCGCTGCTGATGATCATCGGCGGCGTGCTGGTGCTCAACCTGCACGGTGCGCACTGACCCGGTCCGCACCCCTGACGCACCGAGGGCGCCACCCGTGACGGGTGGCGCCCTCGTGCTGTGCAGTGGCTACTTCTCGGCGTCGCCGGTCGCGGCCGGCTCCTCGATCGGCGGGAGGTCCGGCAGCTCGGCCTTCTGCTCCCCGCGGAAGGTGAAGGTCGCCGTCGCGCCCTCGCCCTCGACGTCGACCAGGATGATCTGGCCGGGTCGCACCTCGCCGTAGAGCATCTTCTCGGCCAGGCTGTCCTCGATCTCGCGCTGCACCGTGCGCCGCAGCGGACGGGCACCGAGCACCGGGTCGAACCCGCGCTCGGCGAGCAGGTCCTTGGCGGCCTGCGTGAGCTCGAGGCCCATGTCGCGGTCCTTGAGGCGCTTCTCCACGCCGGCGACCATGTTGTCGACCATGGAGATGATCTGCTCCTTGGTCAGCGGCGGGAACACCACGACCTCGTCGACACGGTTGAGGAACTCGGGCCGGAAGTGCTGCTTGAGCTCCTCGGAGACCTTCGCCTTCATCCGGTCGTAGTTGCCCTGGACGTCCGTGGCCTGCTGGAACCCGAGGCTGGCGCCCTTGGAGATGTCGCGGGTGCCGAGGTTCGTGGTCATGATGATCACGGTGTTCTTGAAGTCGACCACGCGGCCCTGCGAGTCGGTCAGGCGACCTTCCTCGAGGATCTGCAGCAGCGAGTTGAAGATGTCCGGGTGGGCCTTCTCGATCTCGTCGAAGAGGACCACGGAGAACGGCTTGCGGCGCACCTTCTCGGTGAGCTGGCCGCCCTCCTCGTACCCGACGTAGCCGGGAGGCGAGCCGAACAGCCGCGAGACGGTGTGCTTCTCGCTGAACTCGCTCATGTCGAGCTGGATCAGCGCGTCCTCGTCGCCGAACAGGAACTCCGCGAGCGTCTTGGAGAGCCAGGTCTTCCCGACGCCGGACGGGCCGGCGAAGATGAACGACCCGCCGGGGCGCTTGGGGTCCTTGAGGCCGGCGCGGGTGCGCCGGATCGCGCGGGACAGCGCCTTGACGGCCTGGTCCTGCCCGATGACGCGCTTGTGCAGCTCGTCCTCCATCTTGAGCAGCCGGGTCGACTCCTCCTCGGACAGCTTCACGATCGGGATGCCGGTGGCGACCGCGAGGACCTCGGCGATCAGCTCCTCGTCGACCTCGGCGACGACGTCCATGTCGCCGGCCTTCCACTGCTTCTCGCGCTCGCCCTTGGCGAGGATCAGCTTCTTCTCCTCGTCGCGCAGCGACGCCGCCAGCTCGAAGTCCTGGCTGTCGATCGCGCCCTCCTTGCGGCGGCGGACGTCGGCGATCTTGTCGTCGAACTCGCGCAGGTCCGGCGGCGCGGTCATCCGGCGGATCCGGAGCCGGGAGCCGGCCTCGTCGATCAGGTCGATGGCCTTGTCGGGCAAGAACCGGTCGGAGACGTAGCGGTCGGCCAGCGTGGCCGCCGCGACGAGCGCCTCGTCGGTGATGGTGACCCGGTGGTGCGCCTCGTAGCGGTCGCGCAGCCCCTTGAGGATCTCGATGGTGTGCGCGATCGTCGGCTCCTGCACCTGGATCGGCTGGAAGCGCCGCTCGAGGGCGGCGTCCTTCTCGAGGTGCTTGCGGTACTCGTCGAGCGTCGTGGCGCCGATGGTCTGCAGCTCGCCGCGGGCCAGCATCGGCTTGAGGATCGAGGCCGCGTCGATCGCGCCCTCGGCCGCGCCGGCGCCGACGAGCGTGTGCAGCTCGTCGATGAACAGCACGATGTCACCGCGGGTCTTGATCTCCTTGAGCACCTTCTTCAGGCGCTCCTCGAAGTCACCGCGGTAGCGCGAGCCGGCGACCAGGGAGCCCAGGTCGAGGCTGTAGATCTGCTTGTCCTTGAGCGTCTCGGGCACGTCGCCGCGCACGATCGCCTGGGCCAGGCCCTCGACGCACGCGGTCTTGCCGACGCCGGGCTCTCCGATCAGCACCGGGTTGTTCTTGGTGCGTCGCGAGAGCACCTGCATCACGCGCTCGATCTCCTTCTCGCGCCCGATGACCGGGTCGAGCTTGCCCTCGCGGGCGGCCTGCGTGTAGTTGCGGCCGAACTGGTCGAGGACCAGGGAGGAGGAGGGCGCACCCTCCTGCGGAGCGCCGGCGGCGGCGGTCTCCTTGCCCTGGAAGCCGGAGAGCAGCTGGATGACCTGCTGGCGGACCCGGTTGAGGTCGGCGCCGAGCTTGACCAGCACCTGGGCGGCGACGCCCTCGCCCTCGCGGATCAGGCCGAGCAGGATGTGCTCGGTGCCGATGTAGTTGTGGCCGAGCTGGAGGGCCTCGCGCAGCGACAGCTCGAGGACCTTCTTGGCGCGCGGCGTGAACGGGATGTGCCCGCTGGGGGCCTGCTGGCCCTGGCCGATGATCTCCTCGACCTGCGCGCGCACCGCCTCGAGCGAGATGCCCAGGCTCTCCAGAGCCTTGGCAGCGACACCCTCACCCTCGTGGATCAGTCCCAGGAGGATGTGCTCGGTGCCGATGTAGTTGTGGCTGAGCATCCGGGCTTCCTCCTGCGCCAGGACGACCACCCTGCGGGCTCGGTCTGTGAACCGCTCGAACATGTTTGCTCCTTGCCGTGCCTCACCGTTCCGTCCCCGGCCGTGGCCGGGAGCGGTGGGCTTTCGTTCACCAACACAGTAGTCCTGCGTCGTCGCAGGAAGTCTGTGCCCCAGTTCGTGAGATGTGAACCGGGTACGTGTGTCCCAACCCCTGCGAGCAGCCTACGTGTTCCCCCCGCAACGTCGTTAAAGCATTCGCCGACAGCGAACAGGGCTTCCCTGCGCGCTGCCGGCGACCGGACCGGTCTGGTCCGTCCGTGCGTTCAGTTGGCGGCGGCGTACGCCTCGCGCACCTCGGCGCTCACCCGGCCCCGCTCGGGGACGTCCCAGCCGTTCTCGCGGGCCCAGGCCCGGATCTCCGCCGCCGAGGTGCCGCCGTCGTCCGCGGCCGGCGTCGAGGCGCGGCGCCCGCTCTTGCGGCGCCCACCGGTGCGGCGCGCGTGGCCGATGTAGAGGCTGAGCGCGTTGCGCAGCTCGCCGGCGTGCTGGTCGGAGAGGTCGATCTCGTAGTCCACCCCGTCCAGGGCGAAGCTGACCGTCTCCTCGGCGTCACTCCCGTCGATGTCGTCGACGAGAACCACATTTACCCGCTGTGCCATGGATATGCCTTTCGAATCCCAGGAATTTCCGCTTCGGGAAAAGAATAGGGAGAGGGTTTGCATTTGGCAAACCCCGGCGGCGGGTCGGACTTTCCGGCATTTCCCCAGGAATTCCCCCCGCGCGGCCCGACGATTTCCTGCTCGCCACCGCGCACCGGGCGCAGCGGCCCGCCTGCGCCTGTCCTGAGCGTGCGGGCGGCCCGGAAAATAGGCCGAGCGGTTTATCGGCGCAGCGCGGTCATTCGGGACGGACGAGCGGGAAGAGGATCGTCTCCCGGACGCTGGCACCGGTCAGCAGCATGATCAACCGGTCCACGCCGATCCCGATTCCACCGGCCGGCGGCATGCCGTACTCCATCGCCTTCAGGAATACCTCGTCGAGCTCCATCGCCTCCGGGTCCCCGCCGGCCGCGAGCCGCGACTGCGACTCGAGCCGGTCCCGCTGGATCACCGGGTCGTTGAGCTCGGAGTACGCCGCACCGAGCTCGACCCCGTTGATGATCAGGTCCCACGCCTCGTTGAGCCCGGGCGTCGTGCGGTGCGGCTTGGCCAGCGGCTTGACCGCCTCGGGGTAGTCCATGACGAACGTGGGCTGGATCAGGGTGTCCTCGACGAGCTGCTCGAACAGCTCCACGACGATCTCGGCGGGGCCCCAGCCGGGCTGCAGCTCGACCTCGTGCTTGTCCGCGTAGCCGCGCAGGGTCTCGGCGTCGGTGCCCACGTCGACCGTCGTCCCGAGCGCCTCGGAGACCAGCTCCAGGATCGGCGCCTCGCGCCACTCGCCGTGCAGGTCGATCTCGGTGCCGTCGCGACCCACGACGGTGGGGCTGCCGATCGCCCGGTGCGCGTCGCGGACCAGGTCCTTGGCCAGCTCGATCATCGTGTGCTGGTCGCCGTAGGCCTCGTAGGCCTCCAGCATCGAGAACTCCGCCGCGTGCGTGGAGTCCAGGCCCTCGTTGCGGAACGTGCGGCCGATCTCGTAGACCCGGTCGACCCCGCCGATCATCGCCCGCTTGAGGTCGAGCTCGAGCGCGATGCGCAGCAGCATCTCCTGGTCGAGCGCGTTGAGGTGGGTGCGGAACGGCCGGGCCGCCGCGCCGCCGTTGGTGAGCTGCAGGATCGGCGTCTCGACCTCGATGAAGCTGCGCGCGTCGAGGGTGGCGCGCAGGCTCTTGAGCACCGCGGCCTTGGTGCGGACCATCGCGCGCGGCTCCGCGCGCACCATCATGTCGACGTAGCGCAGCCGGATCCGGGCCTCGTCGGACAGCGGCTTGTGCTCGTTGGGCAGCGGTCGCAGCGTCTTGGCGGCGACCGACCAGTCGGAGGCCTGCACCGACAGCTCGCCGCGGCGGCTGGTGACCACCTCGCCGCGCACGGCCAGCAGGTCCCCGAGGTCCACGGTGGCCTTGAACGCGGCCAGCCGCTCCTCCCCGACGTCCGCCAGGGAGACCATCACCTGCAGCTCGGAGCCATCCCCCTCACGGAGCCGGACGAAGCAGAGCTTCCCGGTGTTCCGCAGGAACATCACCCGGCCCACGACCGCGACCCGTGCTCCGGTGTGCGTGTCCGGCTCGAGCTCCTGCCCGTCGTACGTCGCGCGGATCTCGGCCAGCGTGTGCGAGCGCTCGACGGTCACGGGGTAGGGCTGGACGCCCTCGTCGATCAACCGGTCGCGCTTGTCCCGACGCACGCGCATCTGCTCGGGGAGGTCGTCGACCTCGGCGTCAGGGGCGGTGTCCTGCGGCTGGTCGGTCATGGGGCCAGCCTATCGGCCGGGGCCCGCTCTCACTGCGGCGTGGGCACGAGGCCGCCCCGGGTGTAGTCGACGTCGAAGTCGCTGTCCGGGCAGACCTTGCGCATCCGTGCCTCCATCGACGCACGGCGCGTCTTGACCGTCACCCCACCACCCCAGGTGTTCACCACCACGCACAGCGAAGCGGGGTCGTTGGGGTTGAGCGTGTAGGCGAACGGCCGCACCTCCGGGTGGCCCGTCCCGACCGTCTGCTGGAGCAGCCAGAAGTTCATGAAGCCGTCCAGGGAGCCGTCGTGGTACCAGCCGCCGACCACCACCTTCTTCTCCGGGCTCGACCACCGGAACATCTGCCGGGCCGCCGGGTCGAAGTCGCTGGCCGCGTGGGGCTGCGCCATCGAGTACAGGAAGAACATCGACGTGGCCCGGTAGTCCGGCGCCGGACGGGGACCCGGGTTGCTCTCCGACGAGGGCGGCCGGTTGTCGGCCGGCGGGATCTGCGCCACGACGGCGGCCGCGACGAGCACCGCGCCGACGGCCACCCCGAGCCGCCGCAGCGGAGGCAGCCGCAGCTCGCCGAGCACGGCGACGAACGCGCGGACCACGGCGTAGGGGGCGAGCAGGCAGACGAGCCAGGCGAACTTCTGCGGGTAGTAGCCCCACGGACCGGTGGGGTTCGTGACCCGCTGCGCCATCAGGTAGTGCAGCCCGAACCAGCCGAGCACGGCCACGATGAGCACCCCTACGAGCGCCCAGCGGTCCCGGCCGAACATCGCCGCCACCGCGACCGATCCGATCGTGATGAGCCCGATGACCCCCGGAGTCGAGTGCGCGACCGCGAAGAAGGCGCCGTCGAAGGCGAGGGCGGACATGGACGAGACCGCCCCCGCACCCCCCGCCGGAGCCACCGTGGGCTTGGTCAGGACGAAGGCGAAGTAGAAGAACACGAGCGCCGGGACGAGCCAGGCCACCAGGCGGAGCCCGCGCAGCCGGAGGTGGACCCGCCAGTAGCGGAGCACCGTCACCACGCCGAAGGCGGCAGGGACCATCGCCAGAGGCACCCAGACCGTCACGAACACCGCGGTGGCCGCGGCCTGCAGCGCGGAGGACAACCGAGGGGACCGTGGCGCCTCCAGCCACGCGAGCCAGGTGGCGGTCAGCGCCACGCCGGAGACGACGGCGTTCCAGAAGCCGTACCCGATGGCGTACCCGCCGACGAACCAGGTCCAGGGCAGCAGCCCGGCGCAGACGGCGAGGATCCCGCGGACCCAGGGGTACCGGGCAGGAACCACCTGGGCCACGATCACCGACCCCACGACGCTCATGACCGCCAGCATGAGCAGCAGCATCTCGATGACCCGCCGCACGTCGTGCTCCATCAGCAGCGCGGGAGCGAGGACCGAGCGCCCGGGCGCCATGAACAGGGCCGCGAGCTCGCTGGTCAGCGGCGCCACGTTCCCGTGCTTGGCCGGCTGGAGCCCACCGTCGCCGACGATGAAGCGCGCGATCATCACGTTGAAGGTGCTGTCGTTGGACATCACCCAGGCGACCTTGGAGCCGTGGTGACGCAGCTCGATCAGCAACGTCGTCGCCAGCGCGAGGAACGGGACGACCAGGCAGCTGGCGGCGAAGACGGCACCGGACCGGTGAGGGAGTCGGAGCGAGCTGCGCCTGGACAGGATCAGGGCGAGCGCCACGAGCGACACAAGGACGAGCAGGGCGGCGTCGGCACCGGCCAGCGGCAGGCCCAGCAGCGGGAAGACCTGCATCCCCAGGGCCACCACCAGGAGCATGGTCAGCACGGCACCTGCCAGCGCCGCCGACCATCGGGCGAACTGCCCGAACGCCCCGAGGACCAGGGTCCCCGCCACCAGGGCGAGCGGTCCCGGGGTCCCTCCCCGCAGCGTGACCAGCGCGGTGGCGGCGACGCACAGCACGGAGACCAGAGCCACCGACCTCGTCCTGGTCCTCGGCTGTCGCCAGGCCACACCCGCCTGCCGTCGGACCGCTGACACCTGCATTCGTCGCCCCTCGTCGATGCCGTCTGCTCGCACGCAGCACGGCGCGAACGGCGCATTCTTCCATCTGGCCGCGGCAGAGCGCAGTCGCCGGGCGGCGGGACCGGCCCCGGCGTGCCTGCCGCTATGCTGACGCGCGGCGATCGGGGGCCAGACGACGGCGGTCTCCCGAGCCGGACCGCCGAATCGGGGAGTGGATCACTGATGCCCAGGTCGAACAACCTCGACGCGCTGCGCCTCGTCGGCGCGGTGGCCGTCATCGTGGGCCACGCCTACTTCCTGCTGGGCCGTCCGGAGAACGATCCCATCGTCCTCGGGTACCCCATCGCGACGCTCGGCGTGGTCGTCTTCTTCTCGATCAGCGGCTACCTCATCACCGCCAGCTGGAACCGCAAGCGGGACCCGGTCTCCTACCTCACCGCACGGGTGCTGCGGATCTTCCCCGGGCTGGTGGTCCTGGTCCTGGTCACGGTGCTCGTCCTGGGGCCGCTGACGACGACCTCCTCCGTGAGCGAGTACTTCGACCTGCCCCGGACGTGGTCCTACCTGACGAACATCTGGCTGCGGCCGCAGTACGACCTTCCGGGCGTCTTCCTGGACATCCCCTACCCGAACGCGGTGAACGGGTCGCTGTGGACGTTGCCCGCCGAGTTCTTCTGCTACCTCGCGGTGCCGCTGCTCATGCTGTGGCCCCGGCGCTTCCGGCCGGTCACCGTGGCAGCGTTCCTGGTGGTGTCGCTGTGGCTCGGCTCGGTCCCGCCCGACCAGTCCCCGGTGGTCTACGGGTCACGCCTCTCGGACGCGGCCGGCATGTGGGTGTTCTTCGCGAGCGGCTGCCTCCTGCGGCTCGCGACGGAGCGGTGGGGAGTCCGGTTCTTCCGCACCGACGTGGCCGTGGCCGTGGTGAGCGCCTACGCCGTCTTCATCGCCGTGGTGGCGGGGAAGACACCCTGGGTCTCCTGGCTCGCGCTGCCGTACGCCGTGCTCGCGATCGGGCTGGCCAGCACCCCGGTCGTACGACGGGCCGCCCGCTACGGGGACATGTCCTACGGCCTCTACCTCTGGGCGTTCCCCGTGCAGCAGGTGCTGGTCGGCGAGCTCGGTGTCCGCCGGATGCTGGTCGACATCCCGCTGGTCACCGCGGTCACCCTCGTGCTGGCGTTCCTGTCCTGGCACGCCGTCGAGCACCCGTCGCTCCGGCTGAAGGACAAGATCACCGCACGGGTTGCCGCGCGGCGCGGCACCAGCACACCTCCGACCCGCGAAGCGGTCTCCGCCGAGGCCCCGGAGACGCAGCCCGTCGTGGTCGAGGGCGCGGGCCGCTAGGACGCGCGGCCGAGCAGCGCCTTGGCACGGGTGCGCAGCCGCAGCCTGCGGCGCAACCCGCCCAGCACGGGGGTGCTGGTCGCGGGGGCGGGGCCGGCCCGTCGGGCCTGACGGGCCAACCTGGCCCGCCGGCGCCGCTCACGCTGGAGCTGACCTCGCACCTTGGCCTGCCGCTCCCGCAGGCCCTTGACCCTGTCCTCGAGCTGGGCGATCCGCCGGTCCCGCTGCGCGAGGGTCCGCTGCTGCTGGGCGGTCTGGGTCTCGAGGGCCCGCAGGCGCAGGAGCTCGCGGCGGAGCTTGCGCGTCTCCCCGGCCGGGAGCAGGAAGGGCTGGGAGTCGATGCGGCGCTCGATCTCCTGCTGGTTCTGCAGCCACTCGTCCTGGGGGTGCAACGTGCGGGAGGACTCGCGGTCCCTCCAGATGTGGTAGATCGCGAGGACCCGGGGGATGTCGGCGACGCCGGCGATCTCCGCCGCGCGCAGCAGGAACTCCCAGTCCTCGGTGGTGGTCATCGACTCCTCGAACTTGATCCCGAAGTCGAGGTAGAGCGAGCGGGGGAAGACCCAGCCGATGGGCGGGGACTGGTTGGCCGCCAGGTGCTCGGTCAGCGAGAAGTCCTGGGTGTAGATGCTGTCCGGCGAGCTGACCGCGCGCACGCCGGGGAGGGCCCGGACGTGGGCGACGGCGACGTCCTGACGCAGGGTGACTCCGCGCAGGATCCGACCGGGGGTCTGTCGCTCGGCGGCCGCGAACGACTCCACCCAGTGCCCCATCACGATGTCGTCGTCGTCGAAGATCCCCACGTAGCGCCCGCGGGCCTCGGCCAGCGCGAGGTTGAGCGGGGAGGACCGCCGGCCGTGGTCGAGCAGCAGGAGCCTGATGCGGGAGCGCAGGCCCGGCGGCTGGTCGGCGATGACCTGCTCGACCGTCTTCTGCTCCTCGAGACTGGTCTTGTGCGCGACCAGCACGACCTCGAAGTCCTCGTTGCTCTGCCCCGCCAGGCAGAGCAGCGCCTCGCGCAGCTCCTGCGGACGCCTCCCCTGGGTCCTCATGATCACGCTCAGGAAGGTGTCGGAGACCTGCCGCACGTCCGTGCTGTCGGACCGTGGCGGGACCGAGGTGACCGCCCACACGAACTGGTTGGTGATCGCGTGCGGGTCGGCGCGGCGCCGGACGCTGCGCACCCACTCGCCGATCGTGGTGGACTCGGAGAGCCCCACGTGGTCGGTCGGGAAGTGCTGGTCGGACCGGGCCAGCTCGACGTCGTACGTGTCGACCTTCTGCAGACCGGCCCTGCGCAGTGCCGCCTCGAGCGAACCCGCGCTCCAGAGCTGGTAGTGCGTCGCGTCGAGGAGCCCCGCCTCGGTGTAGGTCCACTGCCCCAGCAGGTTCTTGATCGCGACGTCCACGTGGGTGACGTTGGGGACGCTGAAGACCGCGACGGCGCGCTCCTGCGAGACGAGCTGCCCCACGGCGGCGAGGGCGTGCGACCCGTCGGTCAGGTGCTCGAGACCGTCGAGGAACGTGACGGACACGAGCCGGCGCCCGTCCAGGATCTTGAGGAGCGCGTCGGTCGCGTCGTCGGTGCTCAGGTCGGCCGCGTGCCCTTCGAGGCCACGAGCGCGGAGGTCCGCGAGCCCCGCCTCGTCGACGTCGATGCCCACGTAGTGGACGCCGTGCGCGTCGACGAGGGGCTCCGCGATGTGGCCGAACCCGCAGGCGATGTCCAGATGGACACCCCCCGCGGCATCCTCCGGCATGTGCCTGGCCAGCAGCTCCAGCGTGTGACCGAACTTGTTGTCGGCCTGGACCTCGTTGTCGTACTTGTGATCGCTCATAGCTCGAACCGGTGCTCCGTGTAGCGGTACCCGACAAAGGTGCCGATCGTGTTCTCGGGGTCGTGAGGGCGGACCAGGCCGCCCTCGTCGCGTCGACGTACGAACTCCTCGACTGCTGATGCCTGCTGCGGTATGCCGGACTTCTGGTACTGCTTCATGACCCTCTCCACCACGTCGTCACGGGACCACTTGTGGGCCAGCAGCAGCGCGGCCTGGGCCGAGAAGAAGTGCTCGGCGGAGGTCGGCATCCACGAACCGTCGACATGGAGCCTCTTGTCGTGGAACACGACGGCCGCAGGGTGGAACACGACCCCGAGGCCGGCCTCCCGCACGCGCCACGAGTAGTCGACGTCGTCGCAGTACATGAAGAACGTCTGGGCGTCGAAGCCCTCGAGACGGTCGAAGACCTCGCGCCGGGTCATCGCGAAAGCCGTGGTCGCCCAGGAGGTCAACCCGGTGCTCGGGTCGTACTCCTTGGGGTGCTCGACGGGCAGCTGCTTGGCCTCCACCATGCCGACGGTCGGGTCGTTGAGCACCGAGGCCATCCGCCAGGGCGCCCGTGCGTCGCACACGACGTCCGGGTTCGAGAAGACGACGAGGTCCGTGTCCGACAGGGCGGCGAGCAGGTTGTGCCCGCGCGACGTGCCGACGTTCTCACCGAAGTAGGTGTAGACGATCTCGTCGAGGTGGGTGAACCGGGACCGCATCTCCTCGAGCTCCTGCTCGGCGACGAGACGGGTGGGCGAGGCGTCGCCCAGCACCACGACGATGCGCTCGCACATCAGCTCGGTCTTGCCGACCGAGGCGGAGTTGTCGAGCGCCTCGAGCATGCGCAGGAGCGACGGGACGGGAGTCAGGTACAGCACCGACTGGACGGCGACGGACACCGGCGAGTCGGGAAACGGCTCGTGGGGCACTGGACTTCCTCGGCTGTCGGGCTGACGGCTTGATGGACGGAAGGGGCCTTCGTGCCCCCCGGTGGCGTCGAGTAGTGTACGGACCGCTCTCGTCGTTCCCACCGGCGCACCTCGGAGCACTACCCGCGCAGTCCGGGCGGAACACCCCAACGATCGGAGCGATGATCCCATGTCTGGCGGATTCGGCAGTGTCCTGGTCACCGGGGGGCGCCGGCTTCATCGGCTGCGCCCTCTCCCCCGTCCTGGCCGGGCAGTTCGACCGGTACGTCGTCCTGGACAACCTGCACCCGCAGGTGCACCCGACGTCGGCCCGGCCGGACGGGCTGCACCCCGCGGCCGAGCTCCACGTCGGGGACGTGACGAGTCCCGAGGACTGGGACGCGGTCCTGGGCGACCTCCGTCCCAGCACGGTCGTGCACCTCGCGGCGGAGACCGGCACCGCCCAGTCGCTCGCCGAGAGCAGCCGGCACGGACGGGTCAACGTCGTCGGCACGACCGAGATGCTCGACGCCTTCACGAGGATCGGGCACGCACCCGACCACCTCCTGCTGACCAGCAGCCGGGCGGTCTACGGGGAGGGCACGTGGGTCGGCGCCGACGGCGAGGTCCTGCGGCCGTCCCTGCGCACCCACGCCCAGCTGGAGGCGGGCCGGTGGGACCACGGCGTGCGGCACCTGCCGAACACCGTCGCCGAGACGATTCCGTCCCCGACCAGCGTCTACGGCGCCACCAAGCTGGCCCAGGAGCACCTCCTCGCCTCCTGGGCGGGCTCCCACGACGTCAACCTGTCGATCCTGCGCCTGCAGAACGTCTTCGGCGCCGGCCAGTCGCTCACGAACCCCTACACCGGCATCGTCTCGCTGTTCTCCCAGCTGGCCCGTGAGGGCAAGGCGATCCCGCTCTACGAGGACGGCGAGATCACCCGCGACTTCGTCTACATCACCGACGTCGTCTCCGCGCTCACCGCGGCTCTCGAGAAGCCGCCCGTCGGCGGCGTGCGCCGGGTGGACGTGGGCACGGGGGTGCGCACCACGATCCGGGACCTGGCCACGACCGTCGCGGAGTACCACGGCGCGCCGGCCCCCGTCGTCACCGGACAGTTCCGGGACGGCGACGTGCGCCACGCCTCGTGCCTGGTGGACGCCACGCGCGAGGAGCTCGGCTGGACCCCGCAGGTCACGATGGCCGAGGGCGTCGCGCTGCTCCAAGAGTGGATCGCCGCTCAGCAGGGCTAGGCGCCAGCGGTCGTCAGCGGGCTCGCTCACCTTCACCACCGGTCGGCTTCTCCCGGGCTCGCGGGTCGCGAGCGCAGGTAGGACCCCCTGACCCGGTTCACGAGCCGTCGAGCGCTGTGCACGTCGAGGTGCTCGACGAACAACCGCCGCCGGAACTCGCGCGGTTCGTCGCTGGCCGGGTCGAACATCCGCTCCAGCGCCGCCGCGAAGGTCTCGAAGTCGTGCGCCACCGCGGCCGGGAGCACCTCGTGCACGTCGTGCAGCAGGTCGCCGGGGCGGTTGATCCGCTCGTCGAAGACCACCATCGGCTTGCCCGTGGCCGCGAACTCGACCGCCCGGGCCGAGAGGTCCGTGACCAGGCCGGCGGCGACCCGGTCGACGACCTCCAGGCTCGGGAACCGGGTGCGGGCGAGGTTCAGCGCCCCCCAGGGCCGACAGCGCCTGGGTCAGCTGCCGGGCCCGGTCGGAGGGATGGTCGCGGAAGCCGAGGACCACCCCGTGCCGGGCGCACCAGCCCGACAACCAGTCCAGCTCGCGCAGGTCGAAGCGGGGGTAGCCGGGCTCCCCCCGCGGTAGGTGGGCTCGACGAGCACCAGCCGCCGGTCGCCGACCACCACCCTCAGCCGCTCCTCCTGCTCGCGCAGGTCCGCCGGCAACCGGTGGGACGGACCGAGGACGTGGTCGTTGCGCGGGTCGCCGGTCACCCAGACGTCCTCGCGGTCGAGGAGCTGGAAGGCGGTCAGCGCGATCAGCGCCGCGAGCCGGGAGGAGGTGACCACGGCGTGGTAGCGGGCCCGCGGGGCGTCCTCCGCCGCGGCGGCGACGTACTCGAGCGGGACCTGGGCGAGGTTGATGATCCGGTGCAGCCGGGCCGGCACCAGCGGTGGCGCCTCCTCGCCGGGCGCCTCGTGCACGAAGACGTGCGCGGACCGCACGAGCAGGTGCTGGCCGAGCTGGCTGTGCAGCGGCGCGACGGTCACGTTCTCCCCGGCCAGGTCCACCCGCCGGCTGCGGGTCAGCACGATCTTCTTGACCGACGGGTCGTCGCGGACCGCCTCGAGGACGGCGCGGGAGGCGCCGGGCAGCAGGTGGTCGCGGTCGTCGACCGGGAACGCCCACCAGTGGTCGAACTTCGGCGCGTGGCGGTCCTCCCTGACGAGCTCCCACCACGGCCAGGGCCGCGGCACCACCGTGCGGGCGCCGGCGTCCCGGAGGAGCGCGAAGCTGCGCTGCAGCCGGTCGTCGGGCGACACGCGCAGCAGGTTGTGCTCCATCCTGTCCACGGGCGCGTCGGGGACGGCGGCGAGGACCCGTTCCTTCCAGTGCACGAGGTCCGGGACGTTGCGACTGTTCTCGGAGAGGAAGTTGCGCTTCAGCAGCGGGAAGCCCAGCTCCAGCAGGTCGAAGTACTGCTCGGTGTAGAGCGGGTGGAAGGGGTAGAGACCAGGGACGAACGTGTCGTAGTCGAAGCCGCGGCACATCAGGTAGCGGCTCAGGCCGATCTCGTACTTGGTGATCACCAGCTGCTTGTCGACCTGCGGCACCACCGACTCCACGCGGCGGCGGAAGCCCGGGTCGCGCACCACCGGCGCCCGGAACACCATGAAGTAGGAGCTCACGTGCAGGTGGTCGTTGTCGTTCATCACGCGCTCGCCGATCATCCGGCTCTTGACCTCGTCGGCGTCGAGCGGCAGGCCGTGGTTCGAGTGCTTCTCGAAGCCGTGCTTGCTGGCCTGCAGCCCCCACCAGTCGCTCGCCCGGCCGTCCATCGCGGCGAACACGTCGTCGAGCGGGCGCAGCAGGAACGTGCTGTCGTTGGCGAAGACCATCTCGTCGTAGGTGTCGATGACGTCCCACCCGACCAGGTCCCGCGCCAGGATCGACAGCGACCCGAAGTCGTAGGCACCGTGCGCGACCGCCCAGGCGCCCTTCGTGTACGGCGCCAGCTTGGCCAGCTCGTCCGGCTCCACGTAGCCGTCCGCGAGGTAGTAGACGTCCGCGTGGCGGTTCAGCTCGCGGAGGAAGTCCAGCACGTAGTCGTCGACCACGCCGTCGTTGTCGTAGCCGGCGAACAGGCACACGCGCCGGGGTCGCCGGCCGGCGACGTACGTCGCGGGGGGCCGCGGCGGCAGGCGCGGCTGGACCGGTGCGTGGCCGAGGTGCCGGCCGACGAGGAGGTAGTGCAGCAGCGGGTCGACGTCGGCCGCCGTCGGGTCGAGGTACTCCGCCCAGTACCACCACACGTCGAACTCGCGGCTCGGGTTGCACAGGGTCTGCCAGCCGGTGCCGCAGAAGTGCTCGGCGGCCCCGATCTTGCCGTTGCGGACCGGCGGGTTCACCCGCGTGTAGAGCGGCACGTCGAGCAGCCCGCTGCGGGACACCACGGCCGTCTCGCAGCGCAGCAGGTCCTGCTCCGACGGCACCGAGGGCGCCGGCCGGCCGGACCCGGGACGGTGGAGGTCCGCCACGACGGCGTCGAGGCCGCGGTCGAGCAGGTCGCGCACGTCGGCTGCACCCGGCCCGGTGCGGCGCTCGGACACCCAGTGCCCGACCAGGCACCGCCACTGGGCCAGGAAGTCGGCGGACGTCACGCCGGCGCCGCCGGACCGGACCGCGGTTCAGGCGCGTCGCCGACCTCGAGGGCGTGCAGGAGGGCGTTCTCCCCGGACTCTCGCAGCTCCGGGTGGGTGTCGAGGTAGCCGAGCAGGTCGAAGTCGGGACCGGGGTCGCGGCCCTGGCTGTGGCCGTCGCGCAGGAAGTGCAGGGCCGGGTCGACCGCCAGCTTGGCGACGGTGAGGTTCCGTCGCAGGTACCACACGGGTCTGAACAGCCCGGACTGGCGGAGCACCTGGATCTGGCGCCACTCCTCGGGGGTCACGTCCCCCCGACCGCGCTGCCACCACGCAGCCCGGGCGCGGCGACGCGTCTCCCGGTAGAGGACGTCGACCAGGGCCTTGGCGAGGATCGTGGACTCGCGCTGCGCCCGGGCGCGGGCCCGGCGGAGCCGCGCCTGCTTCTCCCGGACGGCCTCGTTCTCCTCGCGGACCTGGGCGAGCTCGAGCCGGCACAGACGAAGCTCTTCCCGCAGCATCTGCACTTCCCCGCGGGACTCGGTCACGATGCCGCGCGGGTCTGGTTCGGCTCCCATGAGGTGGTAGACCTCTCCCTGTCGCACTGGTCCCCAGCAGAACGGTCGACGGCTGACGTTAACATGGGCCCGACGCTTGGCGAAGCATCCGCGCCCGCAGCAGCCCTCAGGGCGACCTCGGTGCTGAGCGGGCCGCGCCGGAGACCTAGGCGTCCGGCCGGTTGCGGCCGAAGACGATCTCCAGCCCCTGCAGCGTCAGCCAGGGCTGGTGCTCGGTGAACACCGCGCACTCCTCGACGACGAGCGGGGCGAGGCCGCCGGTGGCGATCACGGTCAGGTCGTCGTTGCGCAGGCCGAGCTCCTCGGTCATCCGGTCGACGATGCCGTCGACCAGCGACGCGAATCCGTAGAGCACCCCCGACTGCAGGGCCTCGACGGTGTTCTTGGCGATCACCGACCGGGGCCGGAGCAGCTCGACCTTGCGCAGCTGGGCGCCGCGCCGACCGAGCGCCTCCAGGGAGATGTCGATGCCGGGGGCGATCGCCCCGCCGACGTACTCGCCGCGGACGCTGACCACGTCGAACGTGGTCGCGGTGCCGAAGTCGACGATGATCGCCGGGCCGCCGAACAGCTGGGAGGCCGCCAGCGCGTTGATGATCCGGTCGGTGCCGACCTCGCGCGGGTTGTCCATCAGCACCGGGACACCGGTCCGCACCCCCGGCTCGACGATCACCTGGGGGACGTCGCCGTGGTACATCCGCAGCATGTCGCGCCACTCGTGGAGCACCGCGGGGACCGTCGCGCAGACGGAGACGCCGCGGAGGTCGGCGTCGACCGGCGAGTCGTTGAGCAGGCCCTTGAGCAGCACGCCCCACTCGTCCGCCGTACGTCGCTCGTCGGACGCCACCCGCCAGTGGTCGACGAGGTCGCCGTCGTCGAGCAGGCCGATCGTCGTGTGGCTGTTGCCGATGTCGGCGCAGAGCAGCGGCCTCACGACGCCGGTTCCCGGCCGGTGCCTCCCGGGCGCAGGTCCATCGCGACGTCGAGCACCGGCGCGGAGTGCGTGATCGCGCCGACCGCGATCAGGTCGACGCCGGTCGAGGCGACCTCGCGGGCCCGTTCGAGGGTCAACCCTCCGGAGGCCTCGAGCCGGGCCCGGCCGGCGGTCACGCGGACCGCCTCGGCCATCTGCGCGGTGGACATGTTGTCGAGCAGGATCTCCGGGGCGCCGGCGTCGAGCAGCTCGCGGAGCTGGTCGAGGGTGGTGACCTCGACCTGCACGGGCAGGCCCGGGTAGCGTGCGCGGACCGCACGGTAGGCCGGCACCACGCCGCCCGCGGCGAGCACGTGGTTGTCCTTGACCAGTGCCTGGTCCGACAGGGTGGCGCGGTGGTTGAGACCGCCGCCGCACCGCACGGCGTACTTCTCCAGGGCCCGGAAGCCCGGCGTGGTCTTCCGGGTGTCGCGGACCCGCGCGCCGGTGCCGGCCAGCGCGTCGACCCAGCGGGACGTGGCGGTGGCGACGCCGGACAGGTGGCACAGGAAGTTCAGCGCGGTCCGCTCGGCGGTGAGCAGGGCCGGCACCGCGCCGTGCACGGAGAGCAGCACGTCGCCGCGGACGACCCGGTCACCGTCGGCGGCCGACCGGCGCACCTCGACGTCGGGGCCGACGACGGCCCGGAAGACCAGCTCGGCGACCGCCAGGCCGGCCACCACGCCGTCGGCGCGGGCGACGAGGTCGGCCCAGGCGGTCCGTGCCGGGTCGAGCGTGGCGGCGCTGGTCACGTCCTCGCCGGGCAGGTCCTCGGCGACGGCCGCCGCGACCGCGGCGGAGACGGCCCGCGGGTCGAGGCCGGCAGCGGCGAGCTCCAGGTCCAGTGCGGTCGTCGGGTCGGTGCTGGTCACGCGAGGGCTCCTGTGAGGACGGGTGAGAGGGCGAGCCGGGGCACCCCGGCGTCGAGCACGACGTCGACGTGCCGGGCCCAGTGCGCGTCGTCGCGCTCCGGGAAGTCCTCGCGCCAGTGCGACCCGCGGGTCTCCTCGCGCCTCGCGGCGGCGTCGACCAGGGCGGCGCTGACGGTGAGCAGGTTGGTCGACTCCCAGGCCGCGACGTCCGCCACGTCCGTCGTCCGCGCGGCGAGCCGGTCGAGGGCGGCCGCGCCGTCGGAGAGCCCGGCGGCGGACCGCAGCACCCCGGCGGTCTCGGTCATCACGTGCTGGAGCCCGCCGCGCACGTCCCCGCCCACCAGCCCGGGCGGCCGCGGGTCCTCGGCGGGTTCCTGCCGGGGGGCAGGCCGGTGGCCAGGTGCGCGGCGATCCGGCGGGAGAACACCAGGCCCTCCAGCAGCGAGTTCGAGGCCAGCCGGTTGGCGCCGTGCACCCCGGAGCAGGCGACCTCGCCGCAGGCGAAGAGGCCGGCCACCGAGGACTGGCCGTGCAGGTCGGTGGCGACGCCGCCCGACGCGTAGTGGCAGGCCGGCCCGACCGGGATCAGCTCGGTGACCGGGTCCACCCCGTGCGAGCGGCAGGTGGCCAGGATCGTGGGGAAGCGGCGCTCCCACTTCTCGGCGCCGAAGCCGCGGGCGTCGAGCCACACGTGCTCGGCGCCGGTCTCCCGCATCCGGCGCATGATCGCCTTGGCCACCACGTCGCGGGGGGCCAGGTCGGCCAGCTCGTGCTGGCCGAGCATGAAGCGCTCGCCCGCGTCGTCGACGAGGAAGGCGCCCTCGCCGCGCACCGCCTCGGAGATCAGCGGCTGCTGGCCCGTGGAGCCCGCGCCCAGCCACATCACCGTCGGGTGGAACTGCACGAACTCCAGGTCCCGCAGCACCGCGCCGGCCCGCAGCGCGAGCGCCATCCCGTCGCCGGTGGACACCGGCGGGTTGGTGGTCGCGGAGAACACCTGGCCCAGCCCCCCGCTGGCCAGCACCACCGCCCGGCAGAGCACCGCGCCGACGCCGTCGCGCTGGCCCTCGCCCATCACGTGCAGGGTCACTCCCGCGACCCCGCCGTCGGCCCCCGGGACGAGGTCGAGGACCAGGGCGTGCTCGGTGACGTCGATGTCGGGGGCGGCCCGGACGGCGGCGACCAGGGCGCGCTGGATCTCCGCGCCGGTCGCGTCCCCGCCCGCGTGCGCGATCCGGTCGCGGTGGTGCCCGCCCTCCCGGGTCAGGGACAGCTCGCCGGCCTCGGTGTGGTCGAACACGGTGCCCAGGGAGATCAGCTCGCGCACGGCGTCCGGGCCCTCGGTGACCAGCACCCGCACCGCCTCCTCGTCGCAGACCCCGGCGCCCGCGACCAGCGTGTCGTGCAGGTGCTGGTCGGGGGTGTCGCCGGGGCCGAGGGCGGCGGCGATCCCGCCCTGCGCCCACTGCGTGGAGCCGGCGCTGAGCAGGTCCTTGGTGACCACCATGACCGAGCCCACCGACGGCGAGGCGCGCAGCTGGAGCGCGGCGGTCAGGCCGGCGATGCCGGAGCCGATGACGACGACGTCGGCATAGGTCGTCCAGCCGGGAGGGGGAGCAGCGAGGCGCTGCGGCAGGCTCACACGCCCGAGGCTAACGGGCGGGCGCGTCGCCACGGACGAGTCCCGTCCCGGGCAGCGCCTCGGCGGGGTCGTGGCCGGTGCCGATCACGCGGTTGCCGGCGTCGACGAACACCACCGACGGGCGCAGCTCGCGGGCCTCGGCGGTGTCCATCTGCGCGTAGCCGATCAGGATCACCACGTCGCCGGGGTGCACCAGCCGCGCGGCCGCGCCGTTGATGCCGAGCACCCCGGACCCGCGCTCGCCGGCGATCGTGTAGGTCTCCAGCCGGGCGCCGTTGGTGACGTCGACGACGTGCACCAGCTCGCCGGGCAGCAGGTCGGCCGCGTCCAGGAGGTCCTCGTCCACGGTCACCGAGCCGACGTAGTGCAGGTCGGCCTGGGTCACCGTGGCGCGGTGGATCTTGCTCTTCATCATCGTGCGCAGCATCAGTGGTGCCCTTCCTGGGTGCCGAGGTGCACGGCGAGGTTGTCGATCAGCCGGGTGCTGCCCACCCGCGCGGCGACCAGCAGCCGGGCCTCGCCCGCCTCGGGCGGGTCGCCGAGCCCCGGGGAGGTCAGCGCGAGGTAGTCCAGGTCGACCCCGTCCGCCGCCGCCAGTACGGCGCCCGCGTCGGCGAGCACCCGCGCGGCGCCCGCCGGCCCGGCGTCCGCCCCGGCCCGCAGCGCCCGGGACAGGGCTAGGGCGGACCGGCGCTGGCCGGGGTCGAGGTAGGCGTTGCGCGAGGACAGGGCCAGGCCGCCGTCCTCCCGGACCGTGGCGGCGCCGACGACGTCGACGCCCATGCAGAGGTCGTCGACCATCCGGCGGACCAGCACCAGCTGCTGGTAGTCCTTCTGACCGAAGACCGCGGCGTCGGGCCGGACCAGCCCGAACAGCTTGGCGACGACCGTCAGCACGCCCCGGTAGTGGCCGGGCCGGGTCGCGCCCTCCAGCACCCCGCCCAGGGGACCCGGCTCGACGGTCACCTGCGGGTCGCCGCCGGGGTAGACCTCGTCGACCGAGGGTGCGAACACCACGGCGGCGCCGTTCGCCCGGCAGACCTCGAGGTCGGCGTCGAAGGTGCGCGGGTAGCGGTCGAGGTCCTCCCCCGCCCCGAACTGCAGCGGGTTCACGAAGAGCGACACCACCACGGTCCCGGCTCGCTCCGCGGCCTCCCGGACCAGCGCGGCGTGCCCGCCGTGCAGCGCACCCATCGTCGGCACCAGGCCGACGGTCCCGCCCCGCGCGCGGTGCGGCCGGAGCGCGTCGTCGAGCTCCGCACGGGACCGGGCGACGAGCGTCACGCGCCCCGCCGGGCGGCCGGGCTGGGCGCCGGGAGCGCGTCGTTGAGGATGCTCACCAGCTTGGCGGCGCGCAGCGGCAGCAGCCGTCCGTCGACCACTGCGCGGTTCGCGGTGGCCCGGGCCAGGGCGACGTACGACCCCAACGTGCCGGGCGCGGTGCGGGCGACCTCGGCGAGGTGTGCCCGGACCGTCTCCACGTCGCCGCGGACGATCGGGCCGGTCAGCGCGGCGTCGCCGTAGGTCAGCGCGTTGTCCAGTGCCGCGGTGAGCAGCGGCCGCAGGGTCGCGGCCGGGTCGGTGGCCCCCGACTCGCGGAGCAGGTCCATGGCCTGGGAGACCAGCGTGACCAGGTGGTTGGCGCCGTGCGCGAGACCCGCGTGGTAGAGCGTGCGGCGGTCCTCGTCGACCCAGACGACGCTGCCGCCGAGGTCGGCGACCAGGGTGCGGGCGAGCGCGCGGGTGCCGTCGGTCGCGGTCACCCCGAACACGCAGCCGGGCAGCCGGGCGACGTCGACGTGGGTGCCGGTGAACGTCATCGCCGGGTGCATCGCGAGGACCTCGGCGCCCACCTCGGCGGCCGGCGCGAGCACCGCCAGGCCGTGCTTGCCCGAGGTGTGCACGACCTGCTGGCCCGGACGGATCGCGCCGGCGGCGGCCAGCATGGTGACCACGTTCGAGAGCATGTCGTCGGGCACGGTGAGCAGCAGCAGGTCGCAGGACCGCGACACGGCGGTCGGCTTGTCGACCCGGACGCCCGGCAGCAGCGTCTCGATGCGGGTGCGCGACGCGGCGGACTCGCCCGCGACGGCGACGATCTCGTGCCCTGCGGCGTGGAGCGCTGCCGCGAGGACCGCGCCGACGCGCCCGGCGCCGACTACCCCGATACGGGTCATGGACTCATCACCTTTCGTTCCAGTCCCCACGAGGAGGTACCGGACGGCCTGATGCGTGCACGGTCGAGCGTACGCGCGGCCCGCCCGGGCGGACACCCGGCCGGCCGGTGGCCTGCGTCACACGGCTCCCCCCGGCCCGTAGCCTGGCGCGATGACCTCGCTCGGCATGCCGGCGGTACCCCCGCCGACCCCGCACCCGACCTGGAAGCAGGCCTGGGACGCCGCGCTGTACGGCGCCGACGGGTTCTTCCGTCGCGAGGCGCCCGCGGCGCACTTCCGGACCTCCGTGCACGCGTCCCCGCTGTTCGCGCGGGCGCTCGCCACGATGACCCGGGAGGCCGGCCTGGACACCGTGGTGGACATCGGCGCCGGGCGCGGCGAGCTGCTGACCGCGCTGCGAGCCCTGGACCCGGGCCTGGACCTGCTCGGCGTCGAGGTCGCCGCACGGCCACCCGGCCTGGACCCGGCCATCGCCTGGACCACGGCGCTGCCCGAGGCCGTCGAGGGGCTGGTGGTGGCCAACGAGTGGCTCGACAACATCCCCTGCCACGTCGTCGAGGTGGCCCCCGACGGCCGCCTGGTGGTGGTGCACGTCGACCCCGCGACCGGCCAGGAGACGCTCGGCCAGCCGCTCGGCCACTCCACGGTCGCGCCGTCGCTGGCCGCCTGGGTGGAGCGGTGGTGGCCGCTGGACGCCCGCGAGCCGGGCACCCGCGCCGAGGTGGGCAGCACCCGGGACGCCGCCTGGGCCGACGTGGTCGCGCGGGTGACCCGCGGGATCGCCGTCGCGGTGGACTACGGCCACACCGCGCAGCACCGGCCGCCCTTCGGCTCGCTGCGCTCCTACCGCCGCGGCCAGGAGGTCGACGTGCTCCCGGACGGGTCCCGCGACGTCACCGCGCACGTGGCCGTGGACGCCGTGGCGGACCGGGTCGGGGGCGTCGTACGTCGCCAGCGGGACGTGCTGCGCGAGCTCGGCGTCTCGGGTGAGCGGCCGGACCTGGGCCTCGCGACCCGCGACCCGGCGGCCTACGTCCGGGCGCTGGCCGGCGCGACGGAGGCGGCCGAGCTGACCGCCGAGGGGGGCCTCGGCGACTTCTTCTGGGTCGTGACGGTCAGGGACTGACCGACAGGAACAGGAACGCCGCGAACAGGATCAGGTGCACGGCGCCCTGCAGGCGGGTCGCACGTCCGGGGATCACGGTCAGGATGCTGACCACCACGGTCAGCGTGAGCAGCACGATCTGCACCGACCCGAGACCCAGAAGCAGGGGGCCGTCCAGCCAGATGGAGGCGACCGCGATGGCGGGGATGGTCAGGCCGATGCTGGCCATCGCGGAGCCGTAGGACAGGTTCAGACTGATCTGCACGCGGTCGCGGGTGGCCGCGCGGAACGCCGCCAGCGTCTCGGGGAGCAGCACGAGCAGCGCGATCACGACCCCGACGAACGACGGCGGGAACCCGACCGCCTTCACGCCGGCCTCGATCGAGGGCGACTCGACCTTGGCCAGGCCGACCACCGCGACCAGCGCGAGCAGCAGCAGGCCGAGGCTGGTCCAGGCGGCCGGGGCGGTCGGCGGGTCGGCGTGCACCTCGGGCGGGGCGACCTCGCCGGACGGCGTGACGGGCAGGAAGAAGTCCCGGTGCCGCACGGTCTGGTTGAGCACGAACAGCGCGTAGAGCACCAGCGAGGCGATGGCGGCGAACGCGAGCTGGGCCGAGGAGAACCGCGGGCCCTGGGCGCTCGAGGTGAACGTCGGCAGCACCAGGCTCAGGGTGGCCAGCGAGACCACGGTGGCGAGCGCCGCGCCGGTGCCCTCGGGGTTGAAGTTCGAGACCCCGAACTTCCGGGCGCCGGCGAGCAGCGCGAGACCGACGATGCCGTTGCAGGTGATCATCACGGCGGCGAAGACGGTGTCGCGGGCGAGCGACTCGGCCTTCTCGCCGCCGGACGCCATCAGGGTCACGATCAGCGCCACCTCGATGACGGTGACCGCCACCGCGAGCACCAGCGAGCCGTAGGGCTCACCGAGCCGGTGGGCGATCACCTCGGCGTGCTGGACGGCGGCCAGGACCGCACCGGCGAGCACCAGGGCCACCAGGCCGACGGCCACCGGCCCGAGGCCGCGGCCCCAGGTCAGGGCCAGCGCCACCACGGCCACCGCTGGGACGACCGTCGGCCAGGCGTGGGTCAGCCGGGACTGGATCGAGCGGGGGGGCATGACCTCACCCTGTCAGACGGATCCAGGCAGCTGCCCGCTCCGGGCCCGGCGGGCGCTCTCGTTGGCGCGGTCGAGCAGCCGGCGCGCCTCGCCCGCGTCGCGGTGCCGCAGCCGGACCCGGACCGGTCCGGGCGGGCTGTCCACGCGCAGGTCGGCCAGGTCGAACCGGCGCTGCCACGGCCCCTGGTGGACCTGCAGGGACTGCACCCGGGCGTAGGGCACGACGTGGGTACGCCGCCCGAGCACGCCCTCGCGGCTGACCAGGAGGTGCTCGCCCAGGCCGGAGGGCTGGAACCGCCGGCGCACCGGCGCCACCCACCGGGCCCGCTGCGGCGGCCCGGTCAGCGGCACCGCGTCCGGGTCGGGCGAGCCGGCCTCCTCGAGCAGCCGGCGGGCGAGCCACAGCGCCGTCGCACGGGGGGCCACCGGCATCACCGTGGACGTCGACGGCTTCCCGTCGCGGTCGCCGCTGGTGTAGCCGGCCAGCGACACGTCGACCTTGGCCCAGCCGAGCCGGCGCCACAGCAGCGGCTCGGTGACCACCACGCCCTGGACGCGGGACACCGCGATCGTCTGCGCGTCGAGCTCGAACAGCCCGCGCCGGACCTGGAGACCGGCAGGCGTCTCGGAGACGGTGAGCCGGTAGTAGGCCGACAGCTTGCGGAACAGCGTCACCGCGAGACCGCCGAGCAGCGGCACCGCCGCGGCCAGGCCGCCGACGATCTGGCCGAAGAACACGAACAGCCCGGCGAAGACCAGCGTCGAGACCAGGAACGCCCCGAACTCCGCCGACAGCAACAGGCTGACAACGAGCATGGCGGGGTCCAGCGAGACCAGCACCCGGTCGGGCGGGGCGACCGCCCCGACGACCGGCCCCGACCCGACCGACTCGTCGGTGGCAGCGGCGGGCTCGGCCCGGTCGGTCTCCCCGGCCCGGACGGCGTCCCGCCTGGCCAGCAGCGCGGTCCGCAGGTCCTGGGCCTCCCGGAGCGGCAGGAAGGCCAGCGACCCCTCCCGGGCCCCGCCCCCGGCGACGTCCATCTTCAGCTCGGCGAGCCCGAAGATCCGAGCGACGAAGGGCTGGCTGATGTCGATGCCCTGGAGCCGGTCCACCCGGATCCGCCGCGACTGGCGGGACACCACGCCGGTGTCGACCCGCAGCTCGTCGGCCTCGATCCAGTACTTCGTGCGCAGCCACGAGGCGGCGCCGTACACCGCGCCGGCGACCAGCAGCCCCAGCAGCAGCCAGGCGATCGGCCCGGCGTCGCCGCGCAGCAGGTCGTCCCAGGTGGAGGCGGCCACCGCGACCACGAGCAGGAAGCTGCGGACCAGGGGGGTCAGGGGGGACAGCCGCTTGTAGGGCCGCTCCGGCTCGCTCACAGCCCCGCTGCCTGCGCCTCGCCCTGCGACGTGAGGCGGTCCCGGAGCCGGGCCGCCTCGTCCGCGGGCAGCCCGGGGATCCGTGCGCTGGTGCCCGGGCTGGCGGTGTGCAGGTGCACGCTGGCGATCTTGAACAGCTGCTCGAGCGGCCCCGCCTGCACGTCGACGTACTGCATGCGTCCGTAGGGGACGACCACCATCGCCCGGAAGAGCACCCCGTGCTTCACGTAGAGGTCCTCGTCGCGCTCGGCGTAGGCCCACCACTGGGCGTTGCGCCCGATCAGCAGCCAGCCCCAGGCCAGCAGCGCGAGCAGCACCACGACGGCCGGCAGCCACACGAGCACCGGCAGGGACCACAGCAGGGTCGCGACGACGACCAGCACCAGCCCGACGACGCCCGCCGCGCCGAGCACCGACCTGCGCAGCCGGGCCAGGGCCGGGGACACCGGCCGCCAGTCGTTCCCGGGGGGCGCGAAGAGGTCGTCCACGCGCACGAGACTACGTGCGGACCGCGAGGGGGACCGGCCCGACGCGGCAGCCACGACCTAGACTGCGGGCATGGACAACGGGGTCGTCGGCTGGTGCCACCCGTGAACCCACGCTCGCCGTCCGGCCTCGACGCCTTCCTCGACCCGGCCGCGCACGTGCTCCTCGTGCGGGACCCGGCCCTCGGGCCGGGAGAGGTCGCCGCGCTCGGCCGGTTCACCGCCCGCGCCGACCAGCGGTCGCTGACCTCCCCGATGACCGACGAGCTCGGCGCCGTGCTGGAGCAGGTCGACGCGGTGGTCGTCGTGGTCCGGGACCGGGTCGCGCTGCGCCGGGCCGTGGCGGCCGCGCAGGGCCTGCCGCGGGCCGAGCGGGTCGCCTGCGTGCTGCTCGAGCTCGTCGGCCAGCCGCCCACCCTGGTGCCGTCCCGCACGTGGCCGCGGCTCACGTCGCTGGCCGTGGACACCGCCGACGGCGGCGCACGGGTGCATGCCTCCTTCGCCGCGCCGGTCCCGGCCGGCCAGGTGCTGGCCGAGCTCGCGCGCCGCACCTCCCCCGCGCACCTGATGGCCCCGGGCTGGCCGGTGCTGGGCGCCCGGCTCGACCAGCCGCACCACTGGCCGCCGGGGGACGCGCTCGCGATCGTCGGCAGCGAGGCGGCGCTGCGCGACCCGGCCCCCGACGACACCGCGGACGTACTGCTGCTCGACACGCCGCCCGACGGCACGGCCGAAGCGCCGCACCCGGTCACCGGCCGGGTCCAGGTCACCCGGGTGCCCACCGGCACGCTCTCCCTGGGACCGCTCGACGACGTGGTGCTGAACCCGGTCGGGTTCAGCCGCCGGCCCACGGTCCCCGCGGCCCACCTGCGACCCCTCGCCGGCGGCCGGCACCTGCTCCAGGTCCGCGCCCCGGGCGCCACCGACGTCGTCGTCGACTCGCGCGCCGGACTCGGCGACGGCCACGTCGAGCAGCTGCGGCCCTACACCGGCGTGCACGTCGACTGGGACGGCGGCGACGGCCCGGTGTCCTACGCCCGGGTGGTCGCCGGCCTGGCGATGGCCGGCGTGCCGCTGACCGCCGACCCGGTGCCGGCCTGGGCGCGGGCCCTGCTCGTGCCGGCGCTGGTCGCCGAGCTGGACCGGGACGCCGACCTCACCGACGACCTGGCCCGCGAGGTGCGCAGCATCCGGCTGCGCCGGGCCGCGCTGGCCGGGCACGGCGCCGGCGCCTGGCGCCGCGGGACGGCCGACACGGTCGACGTACGCCCGGAGCCGGCGACCCGGGTCTCGGTGCTGCTCACCACCCGGCGACCCGACATGCTCGAGCACGCCCTGCGCCAGGTGGGGCGCCAGCGGGGCGCGGACCTGGAGCTGCAGCTGACCACCCACGGCTTCGACGCCGACCCGGCGCTCCTGGCGGCGTTCGCCGAGCGGTCCGGCGTGCCGGTGACCGCGGTCGGCGCGCCCACGGACCGGTCGTTCGGCAACGTCCTGGACGACGCCGCCCGGCGGGCCTCGGGCGACGTGCTGCTGAAGATGGACGACGACGACTGGTACGGCCCGGACTTCGTCACCGACCTGCTGCTGGCCCGCGGCTACTCCGGTGCCGACCTGGTCGGCTGCCCGCCGGAGTTCCTGTTCGTCGAGCCGCTGTGGGTGACGGTGCGCCGCCGGGACGTCACCGAGCGCTACACCTCGGTGGTGGCCGGCGGGACCATGATGGTGTCCCGGGAGGCGTACGCCGCGGTGGGCGGCTTCCGCGACACGCGCAAGTACGTCGACGCCAACTTGTTCCGCGCGCTGCGGGCCGCAGGAGGGACGATCTACCGGACGCACGGGCTCAACTACCTACTCCGCCGACAGTCCGCCGGGCACACCTGGGAGCCTGGACTCGGATACTTCGTGAGCCGGGGCCGATCCCGGCAGCAGTGGAGGGGCTTTCGGCCGAGTCCTCTGCTGGAGCACGAACCGACCGACCGGCCTGCACGGACGCCTCACGAGGAGCCCCCTGGATGACCGAGCAACCCGCACAGTCCCGAGTCTGGGGGAACGCGTGGCGTGACCTCACGCCACCGGTGCTCGGCGCCTGGAAGCCGGAGCTCTCCGTCAGCGTGGTCATCCCGGCCCACCAGGCCGCGGAGACGCTGCCCTACTGCCTGGCCGGCCTGGCCGCCCAGACCTACCCCGCCGAGCTGCTCCAGGTCGTCGTGGTCGACGACGGCAGCACGCCCGCGCTCCAGCTCCCCGAGCTGCGCCCGGAGAACACCAGCGTGCTGCGCACCTCGGAGTCCTGGGGCCGGGCGCACGCCTGCCGCCAGGGCGCCGAGTTCGCGGACGGGGACGTGATCCACTGGCTCGACTCCGACATGCTGCTGCACCACGACGAGGTCGAGGCGCAGCTGCGCTGGCACCACCTCGTCGACTACGCCGTGGTCCTCGGCCACAAGCTGTTCATGGACCCGGCCGAGGGCATGCCGTCGGTGCAGGACGCCTTCGAGGAGGTCCGGGCCGGACGGGCCGGCAAGCTCTTCGACGGCCGCTGGACGGCCACCCACGACTGGGTCGAGGAGTTCGTCGCCAAGCACGACGACCTGAACGCCTGCACGTTCCACGCCTACCTCGTGCACGTCGGCGCCAGCGCGTCGGTGCGCCGGGACTTCTACCTCACCACCGGCGGCCTGGACTCCACGCTCAAGCTCGGCGAGGACGTCGAGCTCGGCTACCGGCTCGCCCAGCGGGGCGCGCTGTTCGTCCCGGACCGCGAGGCGCGCTCCTGGCACCTCGGCCGCTCGACCGTGATGCGCCGGCAGAACGAGGTCAACCGCTACAACCGGCCGTTCGTCACCGACCGGATCACCGACCTGCGGCACTGGCGCAAGAAGGGCCGCAGCTACTCCGTCCCGTGGCTGCAGGCCGTCGTGGACACCCGCGGCGCGTCCTTCGAGGACGTGACCTACACCGTCGACGGGCTGCTCACCGGCAACGTGGCCGACCTCGAGGTCGTGCTGCTCGGGGACTGGACCCAGCACGGCGACGAGCGCCGTCCGCCCCTCGAGGACGCCCAGCTCGACGCCCGCATGCTGCACGCGGAGTACGTCGGCGAGCCGCGGGTGCAGTTCGGCGCCGAGCTGTCGGCGACGGCGTACCCCGCCGCCTGGCGGCTGGTCGCCCCGGCCGGCTGGTCGCCGAGCCGCGACACGCTGCGGCGGATGACCCGGGAGGCCAACGGCCAGAACCGCGGCCTGCTGTCGGTGATGATGCCGGACGGCACCTCGGCCCGCTTCGAGCGCACCTCGACGTTCGCCCGGGCCCTGCTGCTGCGTGCCGAGGGCGAGGACCTCGACGACGTGGCCGACGGCGTCACCGGCTCCTGGTGGTACGACGGGCCCGAGGAGGGCTTCACGCACGTCTCGTCGCGCGTGGAGACCCCGACCGGCGACCTGACCCGGGCCGTCGCCCGGCCGATGCGCCACCCCGCCGCCACCGCCCCGCGGCCGGACGACGGCCCGGCGGACGGGCGCACCGACGACCGGCCGGGCGTCCGGCAGACCGCCCGTCGCGCGCTCGGAGCCGTGCGCCGCCGGTTGCGGTAGTGCGAGGATGACGCGCGTGGCCGGACAGGAGCAGGTGACCGTCGGCATCGGTGCCGGTGCGGCCGGGCTGTCCGGGCACGAGCGCGGCGGCACCAGCGGGCTCGCCACCCAGGACATGGTCCTGAACATCGGGCCCCAGCACCCGGCCACGCACGGCGTGCTCCGGTTGCGGCTCACCCTCGACGGCGAGCGGATCGTCGACTGCGAGCCGATCGTCGGCTACATGCACCGCGGCGTCGAGAAGCTCTTCGAGGTCCGCGACTACCGGCAGATCATCGTGCTGGCCAACCGGCACGACTGGCTCTCGGCGTTCTCCTCCGAGCTCGGCGTGGTGCTGGCGGTCGAGCGGATGCTCGGCATGGAGGTGCCCGAGCGGGCCACCTGGACGCGCACCCTGCTGGCCGAGCTGAACCGGGTGCTCAACCACCTGATGTTCCTCGGCTCGTACCCCATCGAGCTCGGCGCGATCACGCCGATCTTCTACGCCTTCCGCGAGCGCGAGACGATCCAGGCCGTGATGGAGGAGGTCTCCGGGGGGCCGGATGCACTACATGTTCAACCGGGTGGGCGGCCTCAAGGAGGACCTGCCGGCGGGCTGGCTGGACCGGGTCGCCGACGCGGTCACGGCGGTCGGCAACCGGCTCTCCCAGATCGAGGACCTGATCTTCGGCAACGAGATCTTCCAGGCCCGCACCCGCGGCGTCGGGGTGCTCTCGCCGGCCCTGGTCGACGCGTACGGCGTCAGCGGCCCGATCGCCCGGGCGTCCGGCGTGGACTTCGACCTGCGCCGCGACGAGCCCTACCTCGCCTACGACGCGCTGCTGGCCGACGGGTCGCTGCAGGTCGCGGTCCGCGAGGACGGCGACTGCTACTCCCGGTTCGGGCTGCTGCTGGACCAGGTGAAGGTGTCCCTGGACGTGGCCGAGGCGTGCGTCGACCGGCTGCGCTCCCTGGAGCGGGGGCCGGTGAACGTCCGGCTGCCGAAGATCCTCAAGGTGCCCGAGGGGGCGACGTACTGCTGGACGGAGAACCCGCTCGGCATCAACGGCTACTACCTGGTCTCGCGCGGGGAGAAGACCCCCTGGCGGATGAAGCTGCGCAGCGCCTCGTTCAACAACATCGCGGTCCTGCCCGAGGTGCTGGAGGGCTGTCTCGTGGCGGACATGGTCGCGATCCTGGGCTCGATGTTCTTCGTGGTCGGGGACATCGACAAGTGAGTCCCGACCGGTCCGACCCCCGGCACCGGGCTCGACCACCCGGGGACCGATAGGGTCTGCCCGTGCCGTCGACTGAGCTGCCCACGGGCCGCTACCTGAGCTGCCCCATCGACCTGAGCCCGGATGCCGGCGGTCAGACGCGCGCGATGCTGATGCGCAACCGGATCTTCGTCACCGAGGGCGGGGTCAAGCCCGTGGTGGCCACCTTCAACGCCCGCACCGACCTGCCCGAGCGGCGGGCGATGCTGCTCGAGCGCGGGCTGCTGCTGCCGGAGATCAGCACGCCGAACATCTACGAGCACTACCGGAACAACCCCTGGGAGGACGAGGAGCCGGGCGGCGAGCAGCTGCCCGACCTCTCCGCGCACACCGCGACCCAGGAGTTCTTCCCCGACGGCACGCCGTTCCGCACGGTCTACCGCTCCGACCCCTCGAAGGGCTCGGTCTTCGACTACCACCGCGCGGACGGGTCGACGTACCTCCGCCTGCCGAGCTTCGTGTTCAAGGAGCCGGAGACGTGGCCGAGCTCGATCCAGCGGGTCGGGCCGGACGGCGCGGTGCTCGGCGAGTTCAAGTCGGTCGGCCAGTGGTTCAAGCGGTTCGTCCGGCACCTCAGCGGCGACGAGCGGACCTTCGTGTTCGTCGACTCGCGGTTCAGCGTGCAGCACCTGGTGCCGATGCGGGCCAAGAACGTGCACGTGGTCTACGTCCTGCACAACATCCACGTCGCTCCCCCGCGGCTGTGGAGCTCGGAGCTGTCCGACATCTACGGACGGCTGGTCGGCAAGGTCGACGACGTCGACGCGTTCGTGACGCTGACCGCCCGCCAGCAGGACGACATCGCGCAGCGCCGCGGCCGGACCACCAACCTGTTCGTCGTGCCCAACCCGGTGGACATGCCCGACCGGGCGCCGGACCTGCCGCCCCGCGACCCGCACCGGGTCACCGTGGTGGCCCGGCTCGAGAAGCAGAAGCGCCTCGGGCACGCGATCCGGGCCTTCGCCCTGGCCGCCCAGCGGGTGCCCGAGGCACGGCTGGACATCTACGGCGCCGGCAGCCAGCTGTCGGTGCTCGAGCAGGTCGCCGCCAAGCACGGCGTCTCCGACTCGGTCACCCTGCACGGGCACGACCCGCGGGCCCGGGACGCGCTCTGGAGCTCCAGCGCGTTCCTGATGACCAGCCTGTTCGAGGGCTACCCGCTGTCCACGCTGGAGAGCCTCAGCCACGGTTGCCCGGTGATCAGCTACGACATCAAGTACGGCCCCCGCGAGCAGATCAGCGAGGGCGTCGACGGCTTCCTCGTGCCGGCCGGCGGGGTCCGGCAGATGGCCGACCGGATCGTCACCATGCTCACCTCCCCGGAGCTCGTCGCGCGGATGAGCGAGGCGGCCCGGGAGAAGGCCCGCCACCACGGGCACGGCCGGTTCCTCGACGAGTGGCGCCAGGTGCTCGAGCAGGTCGTCGAGCTCGCGCCGCTGCGCACCCACCTCGAGGACGTCCGGCTCGACGTGACCCGCCTGGAGACCGCGGAGCCGGGCCTGCGCGGTCGGCTGTCCCGCCGGCCCCTGCCGGCGCACGCGACCCGCGACGCGGTGCTCCGCTTCGCCGGCGAGCTGCACGTCACCGGCCGCAGCAAGCAGTCCTCCCTGGACGACGCCGAGATCACGCTGACCGCGGTGCACGCAGCGAGCGGGTACAGCGTCGACCTGCCGGTGACGGCCACCCGGTCCGCCGACGGGTTCACGGTGTCCGCGGAGGTCCCGCTCAAGGACGCCTTCGGGGACGAGCGGCTCGACGACGTGCGGCTGCGGCTGCGGCTCGTCTGGCAGAACAGCTCCTGGGAGACGCAGCTCTCCCGCCCGGCCGGGGACGACGACGGCGTCGAGGTGGGCTACACCGCCGACGGCGCCGTACGCCTCAGCCTCCGCTGACCCCGGGAAGCGCCCGGCGGACGATCCGGCCGGCCCGGCCGCGCACCCGCTGCAGCGTGCTGCGCTGGGCCGGGACCGCGGGCGGCCGGGCGCGGAGCCGGGTCCGCAGCTCCCGGATCGTCGCGCGCTGACGGGCGTGCGACTCGAGCAGCAGCCGGTAGAGGTCCCCGATCCGCTCGCCGCGCTCCGCGAGCCGGCCGATCTCGGCCAGCTCGGCGCCGGAGTACTCCGAGGAAGCCAGTCCCCTGGGTACGACCTCGGGGTAGCCGAACTGCTCGAAGTCGGCCGCGTAGTGCCGCCCGACCACGTCGACCACCTCGGGGGTGAACAGCGCCTCGACCGGCGCCAGAGGCGTCTCGTTGCTGCGCCGCAGGACCGGCATCCGCTCCAGGCCCAGCGGCTTCAGGTGGGCCTCGAGGTCGCTCATCAGCTCGCCGAACTCGGCGGTCTGGTAGACCCGGCTGTAGGGCACCCGGTCGGGGCGGAGCAGCCGGGACTGGGAGCGGAAGTGCCGGTCGTGGAAGATCGGCGCCGTCGGGTCGGCCGCGAGGCTCCGCACGAACGTGTGGAAGTCCTCGACCACGTCGCTGGTGGAGGTCGGGATCCGCGGCCAGGTCGCCTCGGGGAAGTGCTTGGCGAAGTGCGGCTCGTGCAGCAGGAACTTCGACTGCCAGCCCGACCACAGCCGGGCGGCGGGGTGCCGGACGACGGCGAAGACGAACCAGCCGTTCTCCGCGGTGATCTGCGCCAGCTCCTCGTCGTCGAGCTCGTGCAGCATCGGGGTGCGCTGCCACCGGGACCGGTGGTGGATGGTCATCGAGCGCGAGGTCTCCGCGCTGGGCGTCTCGTAGAAGTGCTCGGGGTCCTCCTCCTGGAGGTCCGCGACCAGCCACTTGAGGCTCGTGCAGGCGGCCTTGGGGACCGACACGTAGACGGTCTTCCACCGCCGCATCACGTACGTCGCGGTCTTGTTCGGGGGCAGTCCGGTGCGCTGCATCGGGTCAGCCTCTCGGTCGTCGGGCCCGGCCGGCGATCCGGCTGAGCAGCGTGGGGGCCGGCGCGGTCGCCGGCTCCGTGCGTCGGGCGAGCTGGTCTCCCAGGGTGCGGGCGCGGTAGCCGCCGGCGAGGTCCACGAAGGCGTGCTCGCCCCCGGTGACCTTCTGCATGAGGAACTGCCGGTGCGGCAGGGCGTAGATGCGGGCCCCGACCGCCTCGGCGAAGTACACCGCGAACGGGAAGACGAGGGTGGGCTCGAACGTCCGGTCGTGCTGGAAGATCGTCCGGCAGAAGTCGTCGCCGGCCAGGAACCCGCCCTCGCGGATCTTCGGGTAGAGGCTGACCAGGTCGACAGTGACCCCGCGCAGCGTGTGGTCGCCGTCGACGTAGGCGAGGTCCAGGGAGGCGTCCGGGATCCGGTCCACGACCTCGAGCGTCTTGCCGCGCAGCACCACCCGGCGGTCCGCGTGCGCGGCGGTCCGCTCGAGGGTCTCGGCGTGGAACCGCTCGAAGGCGGCATCCTTGCGGTTGGCGGGCTTGTTCCAGTCGTCGAGGTGCCGCCACGGGTCGACCAGGTAGTAGCGCTCGATCCCCGGGCAGTCGTCGAGCATCCGCTGGGCGAAGGCACCCCGGTAGACGCCGACCTCCACGACGGTGCGGATCGACTGCTGCTGCACGAAGTCGACCCAGAGGTCCATGCGGGTGGGTGCCTGGGCCAGGGCCCGGACCGCGGTCTCGTCGAACGTCATGGCGCCTCGCTGCGGTAGGGGTGCACGCCGAGGATTGCGTCGACGACGCGCGCCGAGGCCTTGCCGTCGTCGTGCGGGGCGAACTCGGCCCGGAAGGTCTCGCGCCGCTCGGCGAACCCGTCGGGCCCGCGCAGCGCGGCGACCACCTCCTCGGTGGTCAGGCAGACCGGTCCCGGAACCGTGTCGTGGTAGTCGAGGTAGAAGCCCCGGTTGTCGTCGCGGTACTCCGCGAGGTCGGGCGCCAGGAAGATCATCGGCTTGTCGGTCAGCACGAAGTCGAAGAACACCGACGAGTAGTCCGTGACCAGGGCGTCGGCTGCGACGTACAGGTCGGCGATGTCGGGGTAGCGGGTGACGTCGATGACCCGGCGGTCCGGGTCGACGTCCTCGGCGGCGCGCACCGAGTTGTAGTGCCCCCGGACCAGCACGACGGCGTCGTCGAGCTGCTCCACGACCTGGTGCGGGTCGAGGTAGAGCACCTTGTCGAAGACCCGGCCCACCCGCAGGTTGTCCCGCCAGGTGGGGGCGTACAGCACGACCTGCTGGTGCTCCCCGATCCCCAGCGCCTCCCGGGTGCTGCGGCGCCGGTCGGCGGCGTCGTCGGCCAGCATCACGTCGTTGCGGGGGTAGCCGAGCTCCATCACCGGACCGTCGTACCGGAACGCGCTGGACAGCGAGCGGGTGCAGAACTCGCTCTGGCTGAGCAGGTAGTCCCAGCCGTCGCGCGCGATCAGCAGCTGGCGGCGGTGGTGCCAGTTGAAGAAGTCCAGGTGCGGCCGGTCGTGCGCGATCCGCTTGAGCGGGCTGCCGTGCCAGGTCTGGAAGTACAGCTGGCCCTCCCGCTTGCGGAAGAAGTACGGCAGCGAGGCGTTGACCAGCAGGTACCGCGCGCGGCCGAGCAGCTCGAAGTACTCCCGCGAGAACCGGATCACCGGGCGGGCACCCTCGGGCACCTCCACGGAGTAGTCCATCACGCTGAAGACCAGCTCGAGGTCCTCGTGGCGGCCGGCCAGCTCGCGGCACAGCGCACCCGGGTTGTCGCCCGCGGCCTTGCCGGCGAACGTCTCGAACAGCACCACGTCGAGCAGCGGCTGGGTGCGCGCCTCGGGGTAGGTCTCGTCGCGCAGCCGGCGGCGCATGTACGGCGGCCGGCTGGTCCGCCACTCGGCGGGCACCACCCGCAGGGCCAGCGCGCCCTCCAGCGACACGTGCGGCACGACGTGCAGGTGCGAGTCCTCGACGTACAGCGGCAGCCGGCGCCACAGCGACCGCTCGGGCGCGACGTCGAGCGTCCGGCCGTCGGCGGTGCGGGCCAGCACGTCGTAGCGGTCGGCGGGGAGCGACGTACGGCCCACGCCCCACTCGTCGCCGAACAGGTCCAGCTCGACCTCGAAGGCCTCACCCGTGCGGGAGGCCGGGCGCCAGGCGGTGCGCGAGCGGGGCCCGACCAGCGCGATCTCCACGTCCCGGTCGGTGCTGCCCGACAGCCGGACCACGCCGCCGGACGCGGTCACCTCGGCGACCCGGACCGGCCCGGTCGGCGCGGGCGGACGGAGGTCGGCGCGCGAGGAGGGCCGCAGCTCGATGCTCAGCCCGTCGTGCTGGGCCCACCGCGGCTCGACGGTGGTCCCGCCGACGGTGGAGGTCTCCAGCAGGCCGGCGTTCACGTTGACCGCCCGGCTGTGGAACCCGGCGGTGCGCTGGTGCGCACCGATCCGCAGCTCGGCCTGCACCTCGAGCACGACCGGGACGCGGCCCTCGGGGGTGGGCAGCGTGCTGATGTCGACGTCGCAGCTGAACGCGCCGCCGCTGTGGTCCTCGTGGGCGCGCTGCGACCACTGGTTGACGTTCGGCTCGGGGGTCGGGGTGGTCGGCACCCGCCAGGTCCGCCCGGACGCCGGGTCGCGCAGCACGACCGTCACCTCGCTCGGGGCGTAGGCGTCGTCGAGGTACTCCAGGAACGCCGCGCCCTCGAGGTGCAGCACGTCGGGCCTCGGCCAGCGCACCACCAGCAGCCGGGTCCGGTAGCGCAGCTCGCTGTCCGCGACCCCGGTGAGCTCGTCGGAGGCCTCGGCGAGCGCGTCGATGAAGGGCAGCGTGAGGTGCGGGCGGGCGCCCACCATCCGGTGCGGGTAGCCGTTCTGGTTGTCGAAGGCGTACTCCAGGAAGCTCTCCGCGGCGGCCCGCTCGTCGTGCGCGCACAGCCACGCGATGATCCGGTCCTCGGCCGGGACGGCCGGGAACGTCTCCGCGGAGACCAGGTCCAGGAGCCGGCGCAGCTCGGCGCCGAGGGCCTCCCAGTAGCCGTCGTCGCGGGTGATCGCGGCGCGGACCAGGTCCGGGACGGTGGTGTGCAGCACCTCGGCGAAGTACGCCCGCTGCACCGGCTCGCTGGCCGTGGCCACCACCAGCTCGCCCGCGGTGCAGATCTGCGCGACCCGGTCCGCGACCCGGCCGCGGTCCTGCAGGCCCTGCTGCCACAGCGAGCGGTTGTCCTCGCGCCAGCCCCAGCGGTAGACCACCGAGGGCAGGATGTCCACGCGGTCGGCCCGGAGCATCGCGTCGACGATCGTGACGATGTCGGAGTGGTCCCCCTCGGTGGCGAACGCCAGCCCCTGCTCGTCCCAGAAGGCGCGGCGGAAGACCCTCGTCCCGGGCATCAGGTTGGCCATGATCTCGGGGTGGTCGTCGACGCGCACCCCGATCCGGCGCTGGGCGTTCGACCGCTTGGCCCAGGTCGGCTCCTGGTGCTGGCCCTGCTGCTGGAGGGTGACCGAGCCGATGCTGAGGTCCGAGCCGCTCTCCCGCAGCGCACCGCCGAGGCGCTCGTAGGCCGTCATCAGCACGGTGTCGTCCGCGTCGCAGAACGCGAGGTGCCGTCCGGTGGCCCGGGCGACGCCGGCGTTGCGGGCCGCGCCCACCCCGAGGTGCGGCTGGGTGACCACCCGGACCCGCCGGTCCGCGTCGGCGTGCCGCCGGGCGATCTCCGCCGAGCCATCGGTCGAGCCGTCGTCGACGAGCACGATCTCGAGCTGCGGGTGGGTCTGCGCGAGGAGGCTGGCCAGGCAGGCGTCGAGGGTGCCGGCGGCGTCGTGGAAGGGCACGACCACGCTGAGCCGCGGCAGCGTCGGCCCCCCGCGTCGCAGCACCACGCGTTTCACGAACTGGGCCGGGCGGGTGCGTTTGAGGCGCCTGACCGACAGCTCCATCAGCGACAGTCTCCTTCGGGGGGCCGGTCCGGCGCGCCCGGGCGCCCGGTCGTCCCCGTGTCGGCCAAGGTGGTCGAGACACTCTAACCTTCACCAAAACACTCGCGCGAAACGGCAGGTACGCACCATCGACGTCGCACCCACGTCCGGCAGGCCGGGCGCACCCAGGCTCGCTGCGCTCGACGGGCTCCGGCTCCTGGCTGCGTTCAGCGTGCTGGCCTACCACTACACCGGCATCAACCGGGACTACTGGGGCGCCAGCCCGATGGTGGAGTTCCCGTCGCTGCACCAGCTGAGCCGCTACGGCTACCTCGGCGTCGAGCTGTTCTTCATCATCAGCGGCTTCGTGATCCTGATGACCGCCTACGACCGGACCGTGCAGTCCTTCGTGGCCTCCCGGGTGGCCCGGCTCTACCCCGCCTACTGGGTGGCGATCCTGCTGACCTTCGCGCTGCAGCAGTTCTGGCACGGCGGCCGGGAACCGACTTCGATGGAGGCGCTGGGCAACCTGACGATGGTGCAGTCGGCGTTCGGGCTGACCGACGTCCAGGGCGCGTTCTGGACGCTCTGGGTCGAGCTGCGCTTCTACGTGCTGATCGGCATCTTCATGCTGGTCGGCATGAACCGGCAGCGTCTCCTGGCGTTCGCGGTCATCTGGCCGGTGCTCGGGCAGGTGGCGGAGAACAACCACGCGTCGTTCGTCGCGACGGTGCTGATGTCGACGTACGCCCCGTACTTCGCGGTCGGCATCGTGCTGTTCCTGCTCTCCACCGACCTGCTGAACCTTTCGTGCTGGCTCGGTCTGGGGTTCACCTGGGTGCTGAGCGTGCAGCAGGCCACGGCGTACGCCGAGCGCGCCTCCGCGCTCACCGGCGCGCCGGTGCGGCCGCTGGTGACGGCGGTCGCCGTGACCGTGATGGTGCTGGCCGTGCTGGCGTGCTCGCACGGACCGCTGTCCCGGATCCGGTGGAAGTGGCTGACGCTCGCCGGCGCCCTGACCTACCCGCTCTACCTGGTGCACGGCCAGGTCGGGTTCTTCCTGATCGAGACCCTGCAGACGCACCTGCAGAGCTACGTCGTGCTGGCGATCGCCACGCTCACCAGCTTCGCCCTGGCGTTCGTCATCCACCGGTTCGTCGAGCGGCCCGCCGCCCGGCCGCTGCGCCGTGCGGTGGACCGCTCGCTGGAGAACCTGACGGTGCGCTGAGGCGCGCTACTTCCCGGCGTAGGCGCGCCAGCGCTCCTGCTCGGGGACGACCCGGCGACCCCAGGGCTTGGTGATGCCGGTCCAGTGCACGAGCACCGAGTCGGTCACCGCGTCCTCGCTGGGGACGTGCTGCCACCGGTCGGGGATCTCGGCGTGGTCCGGGCCGGCCAGGTAGTGCAGCACCTCGGTGGCGTTCATCCGGAAGTCCGCCATCAGCGCGACCGCCTCGGCGGGCGGCTGCTGGCGACGGGACTCGGCGAGGTCGACGACCAGCAGGTCGGTGCCGAACGCGTCGAAGTCGAAGGCGTGCCGGGCGTGCGCCGTGCGCCGCAGCTCGGAGGACAGCGCCGTCCGGTCACGCAGCCGCGCGGCCGCCCAGTGGAGCATCTGGAAGCCGCTCGACTGGTTGGACCGCGAGCGGGCGGACGCGAACGCGTGCCCGTCGAGGTCGAGCGCGGCCAGCTCCGCGACGTCACCGTCGACGACGGTCTCCGCGGGCAGCACCACGACCCGCTGCACGCCCGGCAGCAGGTCGGGAAGCACCAGCCGGGCCACCGAGTTGGCGGTGCGCACGGGCGGGTGCACCGCGGCGTCGAGCCCGCCGGTGCGCACCCAGCTGAACGTCACCTCGGGGAACGCCCGCGCGAGCGTGAGCCGGGTCCGCTCCGCCTTGGGCCGACCCAGCAGCCACACGTGCAGCGGCCGCGAGGAGTTGGTGGCCAGCGAGCGCACCAGCGCCGAGAGGCGGCGCACGTCGGACTTGGTCACGAAGACCGCGCAGTTCACCTCGTCACCGGCGTGGCGGGGGGTGGCCGGGGCCACGTGCACGGTCTCGGCGACCGCGGCCGCGACGGCCTGGTCGAGCCGCGGCGGGGCGGTGCGGGTGCCGGCCGGCGCGTGCAGCCGGGCCTCGGCCTCGGCCACCTTGCCGGCGGTCAGCTCGCGCCAGCGGCCGTAGACCTCGTCCTCGCTCGCGCCGGACAGGATCAGCGTGAACGTCTCCTGGAGCAGCGCGATGATGCCGTCCCGCATCGAGGAGAACGCCTCGTCGGTGATCCCGGCGAGCCCGTCGAACCGGATGTCGGACATGTTGGCGGGCTTGAAGTCCACCGGGACCCCGAGCGAGCGCAGCGGCAGGTAGGCGTGCAGCCGGCTGGTGACCACCTTGGACAGGTCGCGGCGGTAGGTCTCGAGCCGGTCCACCGCGTCGTCGCAGTTCTCCAGGAACGAGCGGCGGCGCACGGCGCGGTCGGAGTGGTGGAACGTCGGGGCGCCGGCGGGCACCGAGCCGTCGAGCACGTCGACGTACCCCACGGGGGCGGAGGCGTCGGGCCGCTCGTCGGTCTCGGGGAACACCGTGCTGACCGTGGTGGTCATGCAGCCGGAGAAGAACGCCGGGACGCCGGCCGACAGCAGCAGGTAGACCGTGGTCCAGTCACGGCAGCCGACCGGGCCGTAGCGCTTGAGGTAGGCGATCGCGTCGTCGGTGAGCAGCTCGCGCTTGTTGCAGTGGAAGGACACGAACAGCGGGCGGAGCGCCGAGTGCAGCGGGAAGCCGTAGCGCATCTTGAACAGCGGGTGCATGAACCACCCGAAGCAGAGGGTCCAGGTGCCCTCCGGGATCTCCTGGTACATCGACGCGTCGCGGTGGATCGTCATCACGTCGACGTCGGCGTCCACGCCGTCCAGGCGCAGCGCCGGCCGGGTGCGCTCGCCGAGCCGGTCGAGCAGGGCGACGAGGTCGTCCTCCCCGTGCAGCCGCACCGACCGGTGCCGGACGAGGTGACCGAGGGAGGCGATGCTCTGCACGTGGTCGCCGATGTTGGCCGAGCCGCGGTTCATCCCGGGGTGCCCGTAGTCGACGACCGCGAAGGCCGGCCGCTCGCCGCGCGGGGCGGTCCGGTCGATCCCGGCGCGGACCCAGGGCTCGAGCCAGGCGCGGTTGCGCTCGACGCGGTCGGCGTCGGCCGGGAGCTGCGCGGCGGTCGCCTCGACCACGTCGAAGAGCTCGCCGGCCAGCGCGTGCTCGCCCGCGCCGAAGACCACGCCGACGATCGTCACCCAGTCCCGCAGGCTGATCACGGCAGGCTCGTGGGTCGCGACGTCGCGCAGCTCCTCGACGGTCTGCTGCCGGGCCGTCTCCAGCCCGCAGCGGGTGTACTCCTCCGGGGCGTACGTCGCCCAGGCGGCCCGCGGCAGCGCGGTGAACCGGGCCCAGGCCAGCTCCAGCAGGCCGCGGTGGAAGGCGAGCACGCCGCTGGCGAGGTCACCGACCTCGCGGCTCTGCCCGTGGCGGCGCAGCGACTCGGTGAGGCTGACCGCCGACTCGACGTCCCCGTCGGCGACCCACTCGCGCACCTGGGTGAGCACCGAGGTGGTCAGGTCGTCTCCGCGCAGCAGCCCCTCGAGGAGCGTGCCCTCGTGCGGCGGCTCGGCCGGCGTCTTGGGTGCGGCGGGCGCGGCGACCGGGGTGGCCGGCGCGGGGGCCGCGTTCGGGGCGGTCGGCCGCCTCAGCAGGCCGGCCGCGCGGTTCGAGACACGCTCGCGCAGGGCACGCGGGGAAGGGGGTTGCATCGATCTCCTCGAGAACATCCGCAGGGGTGGACGGCGGCTAAGACTACCGTCCTGGTACAGGTTGGACCGGAACGTCCCGGTGCCACGACTCGGTGACGTACTTCGTGGTCCAGCCCATCGAGACGTAGAGCCCGTCCGCCCCGGTCGGTGAGTCCGCGTCGACCTCCAGGCCCACCCGGTCCCGGCCGCGGGAGGCGGCGTCGGCGACGACGGTGTTCAGCAGGGACTTGGCCACCCCGCGGCCGCGGGCGTTCTGCAGGACGCCGATGTACTCCACGTAGCTGCCGGCCGGTGCGTCCCCCGCGCCCGGCGAGACGGCGCCCACCAGGGCCCCGGCGGGCTCCGGCGGGCCGTCGTCGTCGACCAGCTCGGCGATCCACCAGTGGTCCCACCGGTGGCCGGGGTCCTCGCGCAGCCGTGAGACGAACTCGTCGAAGGTCTCCGCGTGGGAGTTGAAGTGGTCGGCGAAGGCGCTCTCGAGGATCTCGTGGACCGTGCGCAGGTCGTCCTCGTCCGGCATCCCGGTGCCCTGCCGCTCGACGGGCCGGATCCGGACACCCGGCTTGGCCTCCGCGTCCAGGTCGGCCTCGCCCGGCTCGACCGGACGGGTCATCTGCCACCAGGTGCGGACCTGGGTGAACCCGGCCCGCTCCAGCCAGCGGTGCTGCCGGTCGTCCTCGGCGAAGGCGCCGCTGTCGATCTGCTGCACGTCCAGCCCGCGCCGCCGCCCGACGACCTCGGCGACCCGCTCGGCCCAGGAGAACAGCCACGCAGCGACCCGGTCGGCCGTCTCGTCGTCGAGCCGGCGGTCCACGACGGTGACCAGGAGCATCCGGCCCGCGGCCCGGTCGTGGGCGCTGGACCAGCCGATGATCGTGCCCTCCGGACCCCGCAGGACCACGTTCTCCCGGGTCAGGTCGTCCTGCGGGGAGATGTCGATCAGCAGGTCCTCCTCCGAGGCGCCGGCCCAGCCGCGGCCGAAGGCCTCGTGGCGGCGCAGCAGCGCGGTCAGCTCGGCGGCGTCGTCGGGGCCCGGTGTGGACGCGGTCCAGCCGTCGGGGAGCTCGGCGCTCAGGTCGCGGGTCGGCTGGTCCTCGTCACGGGGGGGAGTCACGCCGGTCATTGTGTCGCAGTCGGCTGCCCGGCGGGTCAGCGCCTGCGCTCCTGCTCGGCCCGCACCGCGAGCGCGGCGTCGAGCAGCACCCGGGCGCGGGTGAGGAAGGAGTGCTCCCGGTGCACGAGGGCCGCCACCCGGCGGCGCTCGTCGAGGCTGCCGAAGATCTCGTCCCGGTCGGGGGCGTTCACCAGGGCGGCGAGCTCCGTGGCGTTCCGGGCCACCTGCACCGACGAGCCGAACAGGTGGTTCAGGCCGGTGACGTCGTCGGTGACCACCCGGGCGCCGCTGGCCGCGGCGTCGAACAGCCGGTTGGACAGGAACCCGTCCGCCCGCATGTCGTCCCAGTGGTCGTTGAGCACCACCCCGGCCGAGGCGTACATCGCGCCGAGGTCGGTGTTCGGCACGAACTCGCCGCGCAGCACCCCGGGCGACAGGAACTCCTCCCAGCAGGTGCCGTAGACCGAGAGCGGGAGTCCGGCGGCCATCGCGTCCTCGACCATCGGTCGCCGCTTGCCGCGGGAGTTGCCGACGAACAGCACCTCCGGGCCCGAGTCCGCGACCGCACGGTCGGGGTGGAACAGCACCGGGTCGGTGGCCTGCATCAACGGGTCGATGTGCATGCCCCAGCGCTCGGACATCTTCTTGGACCAGGACTCGCTGGCGGCCAGCACCCGGTCGTAGGAGGTGGCCTCCTGCCAGGACAGCATCTCCGGGTGCGAGATCACCCAGGCGAGGTTGACCTGGCCGTACGACGGCTGGAACTCGGTCCGGCCGCGGATCGTGAGGACCACGTCGTCGAGGTAGCCGGTGCTCCGGTAGAACTCCGACCCGCGGTCCGTCACGACGTCCTGCCCGAGCTCGCGCAGCGCGGCGGCGAGGCAGCGGGCGAAGTGCGTGTCGCCCCACGCGTCGCCCCACGGGCCCTGCGTCGCGGGGTTCTTCAGCGCCCAGCGCAGCCGCGGCGGGTGCTGGGTGACCAGGGCCCGGGAGCGGACCAGCACCGGCTCGGGGGTGCACAGCCGGCGGTCCTCGCTGATCACCGTGCGGACCACGTGGTCCACCACGTCGAAGCCGCGGCCCACCCAGATCGCGGAGTCGTCGCGCGGGGCGGCCTCGTCCCAGCGGTCCAGGAACAGCCGCCGGTTCATCACGACCTTGTCGAAGCGGCCGGCCGTGCGGGACTCCAGGTGGGTGACCCGGGAGCCCGGCTCGACCACGCAGCGCCCCGGGCGGAGCCGGGCCAGCCGCAGGCAGAGGTCGACGTCCTCCATGCCGTTGCGGAACAGCGGGTCGAAGCCGCGCAGGGCGACCACGTCCTGGAAGCGCATCGCCAGCGAGGCGCCGGTCAGCGCGGAGAAGGACTCGCGCTCGAGCCCGGCGGCGTCCTCGACGGGGAAGCCGGCCAGGAAGGCGTAGGGCACGCCGCCGCAGTCGGGGAAGACCACCCCGGCGGACTGGATCGTGCCCGAGGGGTAGAGCAGCAGGGACTGCACGGCCTGCACGCCCGGGTCCGCGAGCTGGGCGACGAGCGGGCGCAGCCAGCCCGGGTCGACCTTGGTGTCGTTGTTGAGGAACACCACGGTGTCGCCGGTGACCTCGCCCACGGCCAGGTTGTTGCCGACCGCGTAGCCGAAGTTGGTCGGCGCGTGCACGACCCGCACGCCCTCGTGGCGGGCGGCGAGGGAGTCCAGCATCTGCGCGGTCGCCGCGTCCGAGCCGTTGTCGAGGACGACGCACTCCAGGGACATCCCCGCGGGCAGCTCGGAGGCCAGCACGGTGAGCACGCTGCCGCGGGTCATCCGCCAGTCGTCGTGGGTCGGGATCACCACGGAGACCACGTCCGGGGCGGACGGACGCTGCTCGAGGCGCTCCCAGTCGATGGCGTAGCGGTTGAAGGCGACGTCGCTCCAGGTCGGGACCGTGGAGTGGTCGGGGACCGGCTGCTCCGGCGGGTCGAGCCGGCGCGCCTCGGCGACCACCTCGACGTCCCGCTCGACGCCCACCCTGGTGACGTGGGTGGCCTCGTGGCGGCTCAGCAGCCGGATGGTGAAGTCCGCCTCCCAGCCCCCGCGCAGCGTCTCGTCGAAGCCGCCGACCTCGTCGAGGACCGCGCGGGCCAGCACCAGCCGGGTCAGCTCGACGGTGGCGATCGTGACGGGCGGGGTGCCCGAAGGGAGGGTCGCCGCGGCGTACACGGGGGGCTTCTCGGGGCGGTGCACGAGCATCGAGTCGTAGGCGACCCCCCGGCCGTCGCGGCAGGCGGCGGCCAGCCGGCGTAACCGGCCGGGCTCCCAGGACTCCCCGGCGGCGACGAACGCGACCAGGTCGCCGGTGAGCTGCTCGAGCGCGAGGTTCAGGCCGGTCGAGGCGCGCGAGCCCTCGTGGCGCACCACGACCAGCGAGACGTGGTCGGGCAGCGGCGCCAGCCGGGCGTCCAGGTCGGGGACCAGGCCGTCGGTGACCACCACGATCTCCAGGCGTACGTCGACCTGGTCGACGACCGAGCGCAGCGTGCGGGCCAGCGTGTCCACGCCGCGGACGGACTCCACGACCACGCTGACGCGGGGCGGCGGTCCCCCGGTCTCGGGGGCGGGCAGGTCCGCGGCGTGCGAGGCGGGGAGCCGGCCGGTGCGCAGCCGGGGGACCAGCCTCTTGCGCGCGGCCCACTCGTGCCACCGGGCCGCCGACCAGTCGGTGAGCCCGCGGGGCTCCTCCGGGGTCGGGGTGTACCAGGGGTTGGGCGCCAGGCCCTGGGCCGCGCCGTGCTCGACGTAGTGCCCCAGCGGGCCGCTCGGGTGCCGCCGGGACTCGGGGTGCGCGCGCACGTAGCCCTTGAGGTCGAACAGCGGGTGCGGGGAGAGCTTGAAGAGCCGCTTCTCCAGGTAGGCGACCAGCGGGTCGGCGTCACCGACGGCCTCGGGGGCGCGCACCGCGACGTGGTGCGGCACGAACAGCGGGTGCGGCCAGAGCCCCCGGCGGGCACCGTGCCGCAGGTAGTGCCGGGCGGCCTCGGCGGGGACGGTGCTGCAGCCCGCGGCCCCGGCGTACCAGCCGGCGTCGAACAGCGGGGACGCGAGAATTCTTTGCTCGTCGTCGGCCTGTTGCGCGGAGGTGTCGGGGACCTGGTCGCTAGAGTCGTCCGCACGACGGGTCGCGTCGAGCACGCGGCGCGCGGCACCGCGGGAACTCGCGATCATCTGCTGGACGAACATCAGAGAAACTCCCCCGATCATCGGTGCCCCCCGTGGCAGCCGCTCGAGCCCATGTCGCCTGGGCCGGGTAGATCCGGTCGAATCGGTCGGGCACGACGCCTCAGGGTATACGCCGGAGGCCTCCACCGCATCCGGAAGCGGTCACCTGGAGCCCCACCGGTACCACCCACCACAAAGAAATCTTTGCGTTTCAGGTACCACAGGGCAATTAACCTTTTACTCTGGCCGCATGAATCGAGCACGTTCCTTCCTGGCCTCCGCCGCCGCCGTCGCAGTCGCGGCCGCCGGACTCAGCCTCGTCACGCCCGCCACGCCCGCCTTCGCAAGCACGTCCTTCGTGCTGAGCCCGACCGCCCCGGTGGCCGGCGAGTCGTTCGCCGCGACCGGCAAGGTGTCGACGCGCTTCAAGCGTCCGGTGGTCCTCAAGGTCTACAGCGGCGGCGCCTGGCGCACCGCGATGAAGGGCTACACCACCAGCAGCGGCACCTACCGCTTCGCCGGCATGAAGGTCGCCGCGCCGACCACCTACGCGGTGGCGGCTCCGGCCTACCGCTACAAGGGCAAGACGTACGGCGCCTCCACCAGCACCAAGCGGGTCGCCCGCCCGGTCGGCCAGTCCGGCGCCATCTCGGTGCTTCCCCAGGTGTCCCAGCGGGGCACCGGCGCGTTCCGCGCGTCCGGCGCGTACAACTCGGTGCTCGCCAAGTTCAGCCCGGCCCGTCCCGGCCGCGTCGTCACCTTCCAGCGCTTCGTCAACGGCTCGCTGATCGGCTCGGGCACCGCCAAGGAGGGCGCGGACGGCACCGCCGCCTACAAGGTCACCCTCGGCGCCGGTCAGACGATCAGGGCCACCGCCGCCGCCCGGTACGGCGCACCCGCGGTCGCCACTACGACAGCCACCAACGACTGGCGGCTGATGTTCGACGAGGAGTTCAACGGCTCGTCGCTGAACACCCACGTCTGGAACTACCGCAACGAGGGCAAGTACCTGCCCTCCCGCCTCAAGTCGCGCGCCGACCGCCGGATGGTCTCGGTCAGCGGCGGCACGCTGAACCTGCGCGTCAAGCCCGACCCGGCCCGCCCCGGCCGCTTCCTGAACAGCCAGGTCTCCACCGAGGGCAGCTACCGGTTCACCTACGGCACGGCCGCCGCGCGGATCAAGTTCCCGACCCGTCGCGGTCAGCACGGCGGGTTCTGGCTGCAGTCCCCGACCTACGCCTCCTACCCGGGACGCCCGAGCGTGGCCGGCGCGGAGATCGACATCGCGGAGTTCTTCGGCAAGGGCTACACCGGCGGCGGTCTGGGCAACTACCTCTACTACCGCAACTCCGCCAAGAAGGACGTCAAGTCCGGTGGCATCTCGCCCGGTGCGCAGAAGCTGCTCGCCCACGGGGACACCTGGTGGAAGGCCTACCACGTGTTCTCGGTCAACTGGACCCCGCAGAGCTACACCTTCTTCGTCGACGGCCGCCAGCTGTACCACTCCACCCGGGCGCTGTCCCACACCAACGAGTTCCTCGTGCTCAGCCTGCTGAGCTCGGACTGGGAGCTCAAGGACTTCAACAAGAAGTACCCGCCGACCATGAAGGTCGACTGGGCGCGCGTCTGGCAGCGCTAGGACCGCTCAGTCACGGGCTGCGGGGAACAACAGCTCGAGGAGGCGGCGGGTCGCACCGCCGTCCTCGAGCTCCCCGTAGGTCTCTCGCATCCGGTGCCGGTCCTCGGCGTGGGCATCCCCCGCCTCGAGGGCCGGCACCAGCTGTTCCAGGGTGCTGACGACCGGGCCCGGCGGGTCGGCCAGCAGGTCGACGTACAGACCGCGGTCGCCGGACTGGTACTCCTCGAGGTCCGGGGCCAGCAGGACGACCGGCTTGTCGGTCAGCACGAAGTCGAACAGCACCGCCGAGTGGTCGCTGACCAGCACGTCGGCGGCCAGGAACAGCTCCGCGAGGTCCGGGTACGTCGTCACGTCGACCACCCCCGGGCCGGAGACGGACGCCGACGCGGCGGTGTTCGGGTGGCCGCGGACCAGCACCACGGTGTCCCCGAGCCGGGCGGCCAGGTCGGCCGGGTCGGCCACCAGCACCTTCTCGTGGTGCCCCCGGGCCCGGGCGTTCTCCCGCCAGGTCGGGGCGTAGAGCACCACCCGCCGGCCGTCGGGCACGCCCAGCCGCCGGCGGACCGCGGTCCGCAGCGCCCCGTCGGGGTCGGCGAGCAGCCGGTCGTTGCGCGGTGAGCCGATCTCGGCGACCGGCCCCGGGTAGCCGAGGGCCTTGGTGAGCACCGCCGAGGTGAACGCGTTGGGCGTGACCAGCAGGTCCCACTGCCGGGACTGCTCCTCCAGCAGCTCGTCGTCCTCGTCGAGCACGCGCGGGTCGTTGACGTCCGGACCGAGCCGGCGCAGCGCGGTGCCCCGCCAGGTCTGCACCAGCACCTGGTCCTCGGCCTTGGCGAACCAGCGCGGGAAGGTGCCGTTGGTGACCAGGGTCCCGGCACGGCCCACCGCGTCGAACCAGGCCGCGGTGCCCTGCACGACCGCGCGGCAGCCCGCGGGCGCCGGGATCGCGGCGTCCGCGACGCTCCAGACCACCTCGCGGTCCGGGTCGTGGGCCAGCAGCGCCCGGGCGAGGGCGCCGGGGTCGCCGTCGGTGCCGGCGCCACCGAAGCTCTCGAGGACCACGGCGTCGCTGCGCGGGGCGCGCAGCGCGTCGGCGTAGACCGTGGCGCGCAGCAGTTGGCGGCCGTACGAGCTCGACGGGTCGGGGTCGACGTCCTTGACCCGTCGGAGCGCCAGGCCGCCCTGCGCCGAGACCCGCACCCGCCAGCCGTGCCGCTGGCCCGGCGGGACCAGGGTGCGGGCGGCGCGGACCGGGACCTCCTGGTCGGCCGACCGGGCCTCGAGGGCGTACAGGTCGCGCCAGAGAGGCGAGGTCGCCCGGTCCCAGAAGTCGAAGGTGGTCGGCACCTCGGCGCTGAACCGGCCCTCGGTGACCGCGACCTCGCAGACGCTGCCGTTCGCGCGGCTGCCGGCGAGCCGGAGCGTGGAAGGAGCCGACGTCGACGGCCCGGCCGGTGACCCGCAGCGCCGACGGTCCCGGCTCGAGCTCGTCGAGGACCACGTGCGGCACGCGGGGGGTGAGCAGCAGGGCGCGGTCGGTGGCGGCGCCGAGGTCGGCGCCCTCGCCGAGGCGGAGCCCGTCCAGGTCGAACGCGGCGACCAGGGTCAGCGGCCGGTCCTCCCCGCAGTCCAGGCGCAGCGGGGCGGGCAGCGGCCCGGCCAGGTCGGCCAGCGCGACCTCCAGGTCGTGCGACCGCGGGCTGGCGGGGTCCCCGGTCACCCGGGTCGCGAGCGGCCGGTCCTCGCGCAGCACGGCGACCGGCGCGCCGGCGGCCCCGACGTGCACCCGCAGCCGCAGCCGCCCGTCGACGACGTCGGCGGCGAGCACCGCGGCGTGCCGCGCGTGCACGGTCACCTGCCAGCCCAGGCGGCGGTGCCAGGAGTCCACGACGAGCGCGTCGTCGACCACCTGCGCGTGCACGGCACGGGAGGTGCCCACGTCGTTGCGGTGCGCGAAGAAGCCACCGCCCTGCACTCCCGCGGCGTCGACGTCCACCGACACCCGCCAGGTCGTCGGCCGGCGCGGGTCCGAGGCGCGCACCAGGCGGCGTACGTCGAGGGTGGCGGCGAAGCCCGAGCCGCGGTGGTCCTCGAAGACCCGCCGGGCGAACCGGTTGGCCTCGACGCTGTCCTCCTGCACCGCGGGTACGTCGACCTGCCCGGCGTCCGACCAGGGGGGAGGCAGCACGTGCAGGGTGGTGCTCACGTCGTAGCGCGCCGGCGGCAGGTGCCGCACGAAGGCGGTCCCGCGCAGCGTGACGCGGCCCTCGGACCAGCTGACGTCGTCGAGCTGGGCCGAGGCGGGCAGGTCGACCGCGGCGAGCCGGAGCATCTCGTCGGTCTCCGGGCCGGGCGGCAGCCCCAGGTCGACGTCCGCGACCAGGTGGCCGTCGCGCAGCACCGAGGGGAAGTTGGAGGTGTCGAGCTGCTGCACGGCGAACAGCCGGGTGAGCGCGTCGCGGTCGCGGCGGGCGGCCAGCCGGGCGGCGACCCGGAAGCGCAGCTCCAGGGAGTCCCAGGTGGCGGCCGGGGCGTGCTCGACCAGCCAGGCGGTCGCCGTGGTGAGCACCGTCCAGTAGGACTCGTCCGCGGTCAGCGCGGCCTTGAAGTAGGGCATCAGGTCCAGCCGGAACACCTTGGTGAACCACTCCCCGACGACCAGGTCGGAGGCGCCCTGGTCGAGGAGGGCGGCGACCTGCTGCTTGGCCGCGAGCCGGTCGCGCAGGTCGTCGGCCTGGTGCTTCTGCTGGGTGATCGAGGTGCCCTCGACCCGGGTGCGCCACAGGTAGACCGCGTCGGTGAGCACGTCGAAGCTGCGTGCCTCGAGGTAGGCCCGGGTGATCGGCACCTGGTCCTCGTAGCGCACGCCCACCGGGAACTGCAGGCCGGTGCGCACCAGGAAGTCGCGGCGGAACACCTTGGTGACCGCCCAGATGTTGCCCAGCATGGCGGGGGCGTCGTCGATGGTGATCGCCGGCCGGGGCTCGGCGTGCAGCGCGCGCAGCCAGTGCCGCTCGACGTACCGGCCACGCACCTGGCGGCGGATCGACCCGACCGCGAAGTCCGAGCCGGTCTGCCGCAGCGTCCGGACCATCTTGGTCCAGCCGCCCGGGGTGACGGTGTCGTCGGAGTCGACGAAGGTGACCAGGTCGCCGGTGGACTCCGCGATGCCGCGGTTGCGGGCGGCGCCGAGGCCGGCGTTGTCCTGGCGGACCACCCGGACCCGGGGGTCGCGCTCGGCGTAGGCCCGGGCGATCTCCGCGCTGCCGTCGGTGGAGCCGTCGTCGACGAGCAGCACCTCGAGGTGCGGGTAGCGCTGCCCGAGCACCGAGTCGAGGCACTCCGCGAGGTAGCTCTCGACCTGGTAGACCGGCACCACCACGCTCAGCAGCGGCTCGTCGGGCAGCGCACCGTCGGCCCCGTGCAGGGCGCGGTCGGCCGGACGGCCGGTGACCAGCCCCCGGAGGGCCCGTCCCAGCCGTCGTCCTCCCCTACCGATCGCGACGCTCACGACGAGCCAACATACCGAGGCGCTCCGGGCTCCGGGGGATCAGGCGTGCTTCTGCTCCTGCACCGGGGAGACCGAGCCGGCCGCGACCCGCTCCTCCCAGGCGATGAGGTCGACCACTGCGTCGACGTCGACCTCGGCGTGCCAGGTGGCCAGCTCGTCGGCCTGCTCGGCCTTGCGGATCTCCAGCTCCTGGACCCGCTCGGTCAGCGTGACCAGGCGCTCCTGGGCGTCGTTGGCGCGGCGGGCCTCGCGCTGCACGCGGGCCTCGGCCTCGATGGCGCGCTTCTCCGCGGCGACGACGTCGTCCTCGAGCGCGGCGACGTCGCGGTCGCGACGGACCAGCCGGTCGGTCATCACGGTGGTGAACTCGGCGTGCTCGGAGGCCCGCTCGGAGAACATGCTGCGGTAGGCCTGGGCCTGGGCGGCCCGGTCGCCGGCGGCCTCACGCCGGCTCTGGGCGAGCTCGTTGTAGACGATGCGCGCGGCGGCCCAGCCGCTGGCCAGGGCGACGACGGAGGCGATGCTGAGCCACAGCGGCGACTGGGTGGGCAGCGCGACCAGCACGAGGGCGGTCGCGGCGCCGAGCAGGGCCACCGCGACGGTCACCCGGACGCTGCGCTGCCGGCGACGGCCGGGGCGGGTGGCAGAGGAGGCAGGAGTGACGGGCGAGGCGGACGGGGAAGAACTGGCCATGGGCTCAGCGTAGGACGCTCACTCGTCCGGACCGACCCGACACGCACGCTCGAGGAGCAGCGACCCGGCCACCAGCGCCCCGCCGGCGAGCCCGCCGACCAGCGCGTGCACCATCCGCTGGTGGGCCAGCTCGGCGTCGGTGAGCCCCAGCCAGCTCAGGGCGTAGCCGAGGTAGCCGCCGGCCACCAGCGCCCCCGCCAGCGAGCAGGACTTCGCCAGCACCAGCCGGTTGACCGCGAGGTGCGGCTGCAGCCGCTCGTGGCGCCGGTGCAGGGAGCGGTGCGTCGACCAGGCCACCGAGACCATCACGAGCGCGACGAAGGCGAGCGCGAGGACCGGCAGCCAGCCCACCGTCGGCGCGGTGCCGCCGAGCCGGATGCTCACCGGCTTGAGCAGCCAGCCCAGCACCAGCCCGACCAGCGCGGTCCCGATCAGCGAGCCCGCCGTGGTGGAGCGGATCCGGCCGCCGCCCTCACCGGGGTCGTCGGGGTTCTCGCTCACCGGGGCGTCACTGGAAGGTGAGGCTCAGGTCGTCGCGCAGCGTGATCGTCTGGTCCGCCGTCTTGGCGAGCAGGTCGGCCACCGGCCCCTGGTCCAGCAGCTCGGCGTCCGGCTCGACGTCGTTCCAGGGGGCCAGCACGAAGGCCCGCTCGTGCGCCTTGGGGTGCGGCAGCACCAGGTCCTCGTCGTTGGCCCGGCGGTCGCCGACCACGATCAGGTCGACGTCGAGGGTGCGCGGCGCGCCGGCCTCGTCGGTGCGCTCGCGGCCGTAGGCGTCCTCGACGGCCAGGGCGCGCTCCAGGAGGGTGCGCGCCGACAGCGTGGTGTCGGCGAGCACGACGGCGTTCAGGAAGTCCTTGGACCCCTCGGGGGCGTCGAGCGGCGCGGTCTCGTAGACCGGCGAGACGGCGGTGACCCACACCTCGGGGGTGTCGGCCAGCGAGTTCACGGCGCCCTGGAGGTTGTTCAGCCGCTCGCCGAGGTTGGAGCCGATCGCGAGCACGCAGCGGCGGATGGGATGCATCTCGCCCGTGAGGGTGTCGGTGTCCACGATGTGCGGGTTCGGGGTTTCAGTCACGGGGGGGCTCCGGGTCTCGTTCGGGTGATCGTCAAGGTGACGTCCGAGAACGTCGCCTCGAGGGGGGCGTCCGGCTTGTGCACGGTCACCTCGGTCCATCGCACCCGCTGGTCCGCGAGAGCGACGTCGGCGATGCGTTGGGCCAGCGTCTCGATCAGGTCGACAGGGTCGGTCTCGATCGCGTTCTTCACCTTCGCCACGAGGTTTCCGTAGTCGACGGTGTGCTGCAAGTCGTCGGTGCGTGCCGCGTCGCGGGTGTCGATCCCGATCACCAGGTCGACGACGAAGACCTGGCCGTCCCGGCGCTCGAAGTCGAAGACGCCGTGGTGGCCGATCGCCTCGATGCCCTGCACGGCCAGCTGGTCGGTCGATTCGTCACGCATCGTCATGGTTATCCCCGGACAGTACCGGGGAGGCGTGGTGGATCCACAACCGCCAGCCCTGCTCCGTGCGGACGAACACGTTGGTGGCCACGGCCCGCGCTCCCCCGAAGGCGTCCGGCCCGGTCCGGTCGTCGCCGGTCAGCACGTTCTCCGTGCAGGTCACCGACGCGACCCCCGGGAGCACGCTGACCTCGACGTCGGTCAGGAAGAACTGGATGTACGGCGTGTTCGCCATGATCAACGCCCAGGAGCGGTTGATCGCGCTGGTGCCCCGCACGGGCAGCGCCCCCGGGTGCACGCAGAGCGTCTCGGGGTCCTCGAGCCACAGGTCGAGCATCGTGTCGAGGTCGGCGCTCTCGAACGCCTGGTAGAACGCGGTGTTGACCGCCTCGACCTCGCGGTGGTCCTGGGAGCGGTCAGCCACGCCCGGCTCCCGCCCCGGCGGCCCACCGGTGCGCCACCCGCACGGCGTCCAGGGTGGCGCGCACGTCGTGCGCCCGGATGCACCAGGCCCCGGCGGAGGCGGCCAGCGCGGAGGTGGCCGTCGTCCCGTCCTGGCGCTGCTCGGGGGGCCGCAGCCCGCCGGACGGGTCGGCCAGCAGCGAGCCCAGGAACCGCTTGCGGCTGGTCGCGACCAGCACCGGGTGGCCGAGGTCGTGCAGCCGCTCCAGCCCGGCGAGCACGTCCCAGTTCTGGTCGGCGGTCTTGGAGAACCCGATGCCGGGGTCCACCGCGACCCGCGTGGGGTCGACCCCGGCGGCCTCGGCGGCGGCCAGCCGGGCCCGGAGCTCGTCGCTGACGTCGGCGACCACGTCGTCGTAGTCGGTGTGCCGCTGCATCTGCTCGGAGTGCGCCCGCCAGTGCATCAGCACGTAGGCGACGCCCAGACCCGCCACCGTCGGCAGCATCTTCTCGTCGGCCAGGCCGCCGGAGACGTCGTTGACCAGGACCGCGCCGCTCTCCACGGCCGCGGCGGCCACCTCGGCGCGCATCGTGTCGACCGAGACCAGCACCCCGTCGGCGACCAGGCCGGAGACCACCGGCAGCACCCGGTCGAGCTCCTCGGCCACCCCCGGGCGTACGGCGCCGGGGCGGGTCGACTCGCCGCCCACGTCGACGAGGTCCGCGCCCTGCGCGACGAGCCGGCGGCCGTGCTCGAGGGCCCGCGCCGGGTCGAGGTAGCGGCCGCCGTCGGAGAACGAGTCGGGCGTCACGTTGAGCACGCCCATGACGAGCGCGCGGCCCGGCCGGGGCAGCCCGTCGACGTACCGCGGCGGCTCGGCGAACTCGAGTCGGCGCTGGGGACCTGGCATGCGCCGACCCTATCCCCGGGGATCCCCGGAGTCAGACCCGGACGACGTGCACCTTCGCCCGGCGCTCCACCACGTAGCCGGGGCGGTCGGCGAAGTACTCGTCGACCGCCCGGCGGCAGCCGGACCACGCCCAGTAGTCGTCCAGGACGATCCGTCCGCCGGGGACCAGCACCGGGGCGATCCGCTCCAGGCAGGTCAGCGTGGACTCGTACCAGTCGCCGTCGAGGTGGGCGAGCGCCACCGGGCCGTCGGGGTGCACGGTGTCCGCGAACAGCCCCTGGACCAGCTCGACGCCGTGCTCCGCGACCGGCACGCCGAGCCGGTCGAAGGAGTCGGTGACCTCGTCGTACAGGTTGTCCCGGTAGCCGTAGTAGGTCTCCTCGCCCACGCCGCGCGACTCACCGGCGAGGATCCTCCGGTAGCGCTCGTGCACGTCCGCGCCGTCCGCGTCGGTGGGCGGCGGGATCAGCCCGAACACGTCGTAGACCTGCATCGGCCGGTCGGGCGACTTCGCGGCGGCCATCACGATCGCCGACCCGCCGCGGGCGGTGCCGGCCTCGACCACCGCTCCGGGCAGGCCGCGCCGCTCGACGTCCAGGACGAGCGTGGCCAGTGTGGCCAGGTTCTCCTGCGACAGGTAGGTCAGCTTCTCCGCGGCCACCTGCTCGATCACCGCGGCGACGCGGTCCGGCAGCACGAGGTCGTGCACCGGGCTGCGCAGCGAGGCCCGGGTCAGCTTCAGCTCCCGCTCGAGGCCGGCCGCCTTCTGGCGGGCCTGCCTGAGCTGGGTGCGGGTGCGCCGCAGCCGGGTGCGGGCCTGGGCGAGCTCCTGCTGCAGGACGTCGTCCGGCGCGGCCGCGGGTCGCAGCCGCGCCAGGACGCGTCGTGCCGTGTTGCTCGCGCTCACGCGAGGATGCTAGCCGTCAGGGCAGCGTGAGGGTGGCCCTCATCATGTTGTGGTCCGACGGGATCGTGCCGGTGAGCTGCATCGAGCCCTCGTCCACCGCGGCGACGACCTCGAACTCCCGGACCGGCAGCGAGTTGCTCGCGAAGATCCAGTCGATGCCGTTGCCGGTGCGCGGCGTGGACGACGCACGGTCGTCGCCGTAGCCGCCGACGGACCGACGGAAGCCGTTGAACGAGTTCACCCAGGCGTGCCGGGTGCTCTGCGCCCGCAGGGACGTGGGGTTCGTGCGGTAGCGCTGGCCGAGGGTGTCGCCGTACCCCGCGCTCTCCATCGCCGGCAGCATCGTGGCGGCGTAGGGGGAGTACTTCGAGGTGTTGAAGTCACCGGTCGCGATGACCGGGCGCGAGCCCTTCATCGAGTTGATCTTGGCGATCATGTCGCCCCACTGCTGGATCCGCACGGGGATGCTGTACGGGTCGAGGTGCGTGGTGGTGAACAGGAACTCCTTGCCGGTGGCCCGGTCGCGCAGGACCGTCCAGGCCAGGTAGCGGGCGGTCTTGCCCGGGACCTGGTGCGGGTAGCGGTAGGCGCCCCTGTAGATCAGCGCGAGCTTGTCGTGGTTGTAGAGGATCCGGTTGTCGCCGGAGGCCGCACGGTTGCGGTAGTGGCACTTGTTGGAGCTCCAGGCCCGCACGCAGTTGTACGACGCGGTGCTGGTCAGCGCGTAGTGGCCGCCGGCGGCGTTGAGGCCGTTGCGCAGGTCGAGGAACTGGGTGCTGCCACCCACCAGGCGGCTCTTGTAGACCGTGCTCTGGTTCGCCTCCTGGATGCCCACCACGTCGAGGCCCTGCCCGAGGATCTGGCTGATGATCGTCCCGCGGCGGTCCTTCCAGACGTGCCGGTCGCCGCTGGCGCCGGGGTCGGCGCTCACCGTGACGATGTTGAACGTGCCGACCCGCAGGTCGGTGCTGGTCCTGGCGGTGGCCGGCGCTCCCGTGCTCACCGTGGCCGCCACGATCGCGCCCAGTGCGCAGAGCGCAGCGGTAACAGTCCGCATTCTCATTGGTTGCCCTTCGTCGCCCGAGATGTACTAGAAAGGAGTATCGGGCGATACTAAGGGCCACTTGAGGGCTCTTTCGAACCCAAGAGTGTGACAAGGGGCATTCTTCCGGAAGCTCAGCCTCCGGGCGTCAGGTCCGGAAAGTCAGCGTCCGGACATGATGAGGCTCATGGCCTCGGCGCGGGTCGCCGCGCGGTGCATCGAGCCCCGGACGGCCGAGGTGACCGTCTTGGAGCCCGGCTTGCGCACGCCCCGCATGGTCATGCAGAGGTGCTCGGCCTCGATCACGACGATGGCGCCGCGGGCCTCGAGGATCTCCATCATCGCGTCGGCCACCTGGGTGGTCAGCCGCTCCTGGACCTGGGGGCGCTTGGCGTACACGTCGACCAGCCGGGCCAGCTTGGACAGCCCGGTGATCCGGCCGTTCTCGTTGGGGATGTACCCGACGTGGGCGACCCCGGTGAACGGCACCAGGTGGTGCTCGCACATCGACCACAGCTCGATGTCCTTGACCAGGATCATCTCCTCGTGGCCGGCGTCGAACGTGGTGGTGAGCACGTCCTCGGCGGCGAGCCGCATCCCGCCGAGCAGCTCCTGGTAGGCCCTGGCGACCCGGGCCGGGGTGTCGAGCAGACCCTCGCGGTCCGGGTCCTCCCCCACCGCGATCAGCAGCTCGCGGACCGCCGCCTCGGCCCGCGGCCGGTCGAAGTCCGGGATGTCCGGCCGCGGCTCCTGGCTGATGCGGTCGATCGCCATCTCAGTCGGTGCCGCGCACGTTCGGGTCGCCGTGCACGTCGCCGCCGCTGCCGGGGGGCGTCAGGATGACCGCACCCTTGGCCTCGTCGGCCGCCACCCCGTTGGCCGCGCTCTTGGGCACCACGACCGGCGGGATGTCCGAGGGCTCCCGGCTGGGCGACCCGGTCCACGCGGGACGGGCCGGCCGGCGGCGCAGCGGGACGAAGACCTCGGCGATCTGCGCCTTGTCGAGGGTCTCCTTCTCCAGCAGCGCGGTGACCAGCGAGTCGAGCACGTCGCGGTTCTCGACCAGGATGTCGAAGGCCTCCTGGTGCGCGTTCGCGAGCAGCGTCTTGGTCTCCTGGTCGACGATCGCGGCAACGTCCTCGGAGTAGTTGCGCTGGTGCCCCATGTCGCGGCCCAGGAACGGCTCGGAGCTGTTGTCGCCGAGCTTGATTGCGCCCAGCCGCTCGGTCATGCCGTACTCCGTGACCATCGCCCGGGCCACCGAGGTGGCCTTGTCGATGTCGTTGCCGGCGCCGGTGGTGGGGTCGTGGAAGACCATCTCCTCGGCGGCCCGGCCGCCGAGCATGTAGGCCAGCTTGTCGAGCAGCTCCGAGCGGGTCTGGGAGTACTTGTCCTCGTCGGGCAGCACCATCGTGTAGCCCAGCGCCCGGCCGCGCGGCAGGATCGTGACCTTGTGCACCGGGTCGGTGCCGGGCAGCGCCGCGGCCACCAGGGCGTGACCGCCCTCGTGGTAGGCGGTGATGAGCTTCTCCTTCTCGCTCATCAGCCGGCTGCTGCGCTGCGGACCGGCGATGACGCGGTCGATCGCCTCGTCGAGCACCTCGTTGTCGACCACCTTGAGGTTCTTGCGGGCGGTCAGCAGCGCGGCCTCGTTGAGCACGTTGGCCAGGTCGGCGCCGGTGAACCCGGGGGTACGACGGGCGACGCTCTTGAGGTCCACGCCGGGGGCCATCGGCTTGCCGCGCGAGTGCACCTGGAGGATCTGGTGGCGGCCCGCGAGGTCGGGGGCGTCGACGCCGATCTGCCGGTCGAAGCGGCCCGGGCGCAGCAGCGCCGGGTCGAGGATGTCGGGACGGTTGGTCGCCGCGATCAGGATGACCCCGCCGCGCACGTCGAAGCCGTCCATCTCCACGAGCAGCTGGTTGAGGGTCTGCTCGCGCTCGTCGTGGCCGCCGCCCATGCCGGCGCCGCGGTGCCGGCCGACGGCGTCGATCTCGTCGATGAAGACGATCGCCGGGGCGTTCTCCTTGGCCTGCTCGAACAGGTCGCGCACCCGGGAGGCGCCGACACCGACGAACATCTCCACGAAGTCCGAGCCGGAGATCGAGTAGAACGGGACGCCCGCCTCACCCGCGACCGCGCGGGCGAGCAGCGTCTTGCCGGTGCCGGGCGGGCCGTAGAGCAGCACACCCTTGGGGATCTTGGCGCCCACGGCCTGGAACTTGGCGGGCTCCTGGAGGAACTCCTTGATCTCGCCGAGCTCCTCGATGGCCTCCTGGCAGCCGGCGACGTCCGCGAACGTCGTCTTCGGCATGTCCTTGGAGATCAGCTTGGCCTTGGACTTGGCGAACTGCATGACGCGTCCGCCGCCGCCCTGGACCTGGTTCATCAGGAACAGGAACAGCACGATGATGATCACGAAGGGCAGGAAGGTGGCCAGGATCTGGCCGAGCAGGCTCGGCTTGGCGACCTTGGTCTGGTAGTCCTCGATCGACCCGTTCTTCACGCCGGCCTCGGCCGCGTTGATCAGGTCGCGCTGCTGACCGGCGACCCACGACGAGGTGACCTTCTTGCCGTTGTCGAGCTCGGCCTGGATGGTCTGGTCGCGGTCGATGAACGTGACCGTCTTGACCGTCCCGTCGCTGATGTAGCCACTCATCTTGGAGGTGTCGATCTCCTGGTACCCGCCGTTGGGCGCGAGGTACTGCAGGGCGATGAGCACGCCCACCACGGCGACGACGATCCACAGCCAGGGACCCCGGAAGATTCTTTTGACGTCCATGTTTCGGGGTCTAGACCCCGACCTCCTGACAGCTCAGACCAACGACGACACGACCGTACACGCGGAGTACAACGAACCGGACCACGCCGTCCGTTCCACCTATTGTCCCCCGTGGCCTGTGAGCCGCGTCTCCGGGTCAGGAGTAGACGTGCGGCGCGAGGGTGCCGATGGAGCGCAGGTTGCGGTAGCGCTCGGCGTAGTCGAGGCCGTAGCCGACCACGAACTCGTTGGGGATGTCGTAGCCGACCCACTTGACGTCGACCGACATCTGCAGGGCCTCGGGCTTGCGCAGCAGCGTGCAGATCTCGACCGAGGCCGGGGCGCGCGAGGTCAGGTTGGAGACCAGCCAGGACAGCGTCAGCCCGGTGTCGATGATGTCCTCGACGATGATCACGTGCCGGCCGGAGATGTCGGTGTCGAGGTCCTTGAGGATGCGGACCACGCCGGAGGACTTGGTCCCCGACCCGTAGGACGAGACCGCCATCCAGTCCATCTCGAGGTGCCGGCTGAAGTGCCGGGCCAGGTCGGCCATCACCATCACCGCGCCGCGCAGGACGCCGACCAGGAGGATGTCCTTGCCTTCGTACTCCGCCTCGATCTCGGCGGCCAGCTCACCGAGCCGGGACTGGATCTGCTCCTCGGTGAAGAGGATGTTCACCAGGTCGCCCTCGATGTGCGATTCGTCCATGGCGTCAGCCTGCCACAGGGGTTCGGCGGAACCCCAGCCAGTCCCCGTCGCGGAACGCGGTCAGGTGACCGGGCAGCCGGACCTGCTTGCCGCGGACCGGGCCGGGCGGTCCCGGCACCAGCTCGGCCATCGCCAGCACGTGCACCCGGAACAGCTCGGCGTCGGGGCAGCCCGCGGCCAGGGCGGCCCGCCGGAGCACCCGGACCACGACCGCCCGCGGCTGCGCGGCCAGCCGGGAGCACGCGAGCGCCCCGTCCCGGTCGACCTCGCGGAGCACCGCGTCGGCGAGACCGTCCAGGGCGGCGGAGTCCTCGCGGAGCTGGTCGGCGGTGCGGGCCAGGGCCACGGCGACCCCCGGTCCCAGCTCCCGCTCGAGGACCGGCAGCACCTCGTGCCGCACCCGGGACCGGGTGAAACGTGGGTCCTCGTTGTGCGGGTCGGTCCAGAACCCGATTCCCTCGTCGCGGCAGGCCACCTCCGTCTGGGCGCGCGTCACGTCGAGGAGGGGCCGGCGGTAGGGGCCGAAGGCGGGGCGCATCCCGGACAGCGACCGGCTCCCCGAGCCGCGGGTCAGCCCGAGCAGCACGGTCTCGGCCTGGTCGTCGAGGGTGTGCCCGAGCAGGACGACGTCGGACCCGCTGCGCTGCGCGACCTCGGCCAGCACGGCGTACCTCGCCTCGCGGGCGGCGGCCTCGGGGCCCTGGCCGGCGGCGCTCACCGCGACCCGCACCGAGACGGTCTCGTCGACGCCGAGCGACGCCATCTGCGCGACCACCGAGGCCGCGTGGGCCGCGGAGCCCGCCTGCAGCCCGTGGTCGACGGTCACCCCGACGACGTGCCGGGCGGTGCGCCGCGCCTCGAAGACGGTGGCCGCCAGCAGCGCGAGGGAGTCCGCGCCGCCGGAGCAGGCCACCAGCACCACCCCGTCCTCGACGTCGGCCAGGCAGCGGCGGACGGCGAGCCGGACCGCGGCGACGGCCGGGGGCAGCGTCACGGCTAGCCGTGCACGCGGCGGACCCAGGCCTCCGGGTCGCCGATCTCGTCCTTGGACGGGAGGTGCGCCGCCTCGGACCAGACCGCGTTGAAGCCGTCCATCCCGACCCGGTCGATGGCGCCGCGCACGAACTTCGCGCCGTCGCGGTACTGCGCCATCTTGGCGTCGAGGCCGAGGAGCCGCCGCAGCAGCCGGTCGCCGGGACCGGCGCCCTTGCGGCGCTTGTTGAAGGTCGTGCGGATGTGCTCGACGCTCGGGATCACCGAGGGGCCGACCCCGTCCATGACCACGTCGGCGTGCCCCTCGAGCAGCGACATCACCCCGGTCAGCCGCTCCATGACGACCCGCTGCTCGGGGGTGGAGAACAGGTCGAGCAGGCTGACGTCCCCGTCGCCGCGGACCAGGTCGCCCATCCGCTTGACCGCGTCCCCGACCATCGCGGCGATCTTGGCGGGGTCGAGGTCCACGGCGCCGACGAGGTTCTCGATCTCGCCGTGGATGTGGTCCTTCATCCAGGGCACCGCGGTGAACTGCACCCGGTGGGTCTCCTCGTGCAGGCAGACCCACAACCGGAAGTCCGTGGGGTCGACGCCGAGCTCCTGCTCGACGTGCACGATGTTCGGGGCCACCAGCAGCAGCCGGCCGGCGGCCGGACCGGCGTCGCCGGCCAGGCCCGGGCCGGAGTAGAACGGGTCGAACTGGCCGAGCACCTTCGAGGACATGGAAGCCGAGCAGGCCGCCGACCTCGAGGCCGGTGACCTTGGACCCGACCGCGTCGGTGACCGCGTTGGGGGTCGAGCCGCGGCGCGCCTGGAGCTTGTCGACGAGCGGGCCCATCACCTGGGCGAAGCCGTCGGCGTTGGCCTGGATCCAGCCGGTCCGGTCCACCACCAGCACGGGTGCGGTCCGCTCGGAGGCCACCAGGCCGGTGAACTCGGCGACCAGCCCGGTCGAGCGGTCGGCGTCGGCCTTGAGCTCCGCGACCACCGCGTCGGCGTCCGGACGGGTGATCGCCGGCCCCGGGCCGGCGATCCGGGAGGCGGCGGAGACGGCGAGGTCCCAGTCGATCATGGTGCGTCCTGACATGCTCCGACCCTACGGGGTGGCTGCGCAGGTGCAGCCGGCCAGCGCTGCGGAGATCTCGTCGAGCAGGGACCGCGCGGCCAGCGTGTTCGGCAGCCGCACCCGGTCCGCGATGGCGACGAAGCCCAGCACCGCCCCGTCCACCGTGGTCACCGTGCCGGTCAGCCCGTGCACCCCGGTCAGGGTGCCGGTCTTCGCCCGGACGGTGCCCAGCCCGGCCCGGTCCCCGGTCTGGAACCGGTAGGCCAGGGAGCCGGTGAACCCGGCCACCGGCAGGTCGGCGACCACGCTGCGCAGCCCGGGGTGCTCGGGAGCGGAGGCGGTGGCGATCACCGACAGCAGCGTCCCCGGGGTGATCAGGTCGTGCCGGGACAGCCCGCTGCCGTCGTACACCCGGTCCCCGGTCAGGTCGACGCCCAGCCGGGTGAGCACCGACCGGACGGCGCGGGCGCCGCCCGCGAAGGAGCCGGGCCGGCCCTCGGCCAGCGCCACCTGGCGGGACAGCACCTCGGCGCCCTCGTTGTCGCTGACCTCGAGCACGTGCTGGACGACCTGGGCGAGCGGGGCGCCCTGGACCGAGGCGAGGTCCTGGGCGCCGTCGGCGGCCGGCCCCGGGGACGGCCGGCCGAGCACGGTGATCCCGCGCCGGCGCAGGGCGTCCGCGAACACCTGGGCCGCCGCGGCGGCCGGGTCGGCGCTGCGCCCGGCGAGCCCGGTGCGCTCCCGGCCCTCGTCGACCCACAGCGGCGAGATCGGGCTGACCACGGCGTCGGGGACGTAGGAGGGCTCCCAGCGCGGGTTCACCGCCGGACCGGCGAACAGCGAGGTGTCGTAGCCGAGCCGGACCCGCGACCGGCCGACCGCGCGGAGCCCGCGGGCGGTGGCCCGGGCCAGGGTGTCCAGGTCGGCGCGGGCCGGGTAGGTGCCGTCCGGGTCGCCGGCGGTGCGGCCGAGCAGCGGGTCGCCGCCGCCGACCAGCACGATGCGGGGCGAGGACGGCGTCGCGACCACCCGGGTGGTGAAGCGGTGGTCGGGACCCAGGGCCTCGAGCGCCGCGGTGGCGGTGAGCATCTTCAGCGTCGAGGCCGGGGTCACCAGCCGGGCGCCGTGCCGGTAGACCACGGTGCCGTCGGGGAGCTGGGCGACGTCGACCGCGACGTGCCGGCCGAGCCGGCGGTCCGCGACCAGCGCAGCCACCGCCCGTCGTACGGCGGCGGGGTCGACGGGCACGGCCGCGGAGGTCGGCGCGACCGCGGCGGCAGGCCGGGCGGCGGGCAGCTCGAGCCCCGGGGGCGGGAGCACCTGCGCCGGCTGGGTCACCGGGGACGGGAAGTCGAACCCGAACCAGCGGGCGCCGAGGTCGAAACGGAAGGTCAGGCCGGCCGCGACCAGGACCAGCACGACCAGGCCGGCGGTGCTCCGGCGGAACCACCGGGAGCGGTCGCGGACGTGTGCTGCGTCACGTTCCGGCACCTCGAACCCTCCCGGCTCCTCGTTCCCGACGTTCGTGCGGGACACTTATCGAAGCAGACCGCGGCAGTCATGGAGGAAGTGCAGTGGAGTTCGACGTCCTGGTAGAGATCCCCAAGGGTCAGCGCAACAAGTACGAGGTCGACCACGAGTCGGGTCGTATCCGTCTCGACCGGACGCTGTTCACCTCCACGCAGTACCCCGCCGACTACGGCTACATCGAGGACACCCTCGGTCTGGACGGCGACCCGCTCGACGCGCTGGTGCTGCTGCAGGAGCCGACGTTCCCGGGCTGCCTGATCAAGTGCCGCGCGATCGGCATGTTCCGGATGACCGACGAGGCCGGCGGCGACGACAAGGTGCTGTGCGTCCCCGCGACGGACCCGCGCCTGGAGCACCTGCGCGACATCAGCCACGTCTCCAAGTTCGACCGCCTGGAGATCCAGCACTTCTTCGAGGTCTACAAGGACCTCGAGCCCGGCAAGTCCGTCGAGGGCGCCAACTGGGTGGGTCGCACCGAGGCCGAGGCCGAGGTCGTCGCGTCGTTCCAGCGGGTCAAGGACCTGGGCCGGCCGATGCCCACCACCCGCGCGCAGGGCGCTCCCAACCCGCACTGATCGCGCCCGCCTCAGCTGCCGGAGAACTCCAGCAGCTCGGTGCGGAGCATCTCGCGCGGGATCCCGAAGGCGTCGACGAGCTGCTGGGCCAGCGGGCGCAGCCGGCGGCCCAGCTCGTTGACCTGGGCCGTGACGGCCTTCGCCCGCGCCCCGGAGAGCCGGCCGTGCTCGAGGAACCAGCCGCGGTCGGCCTCCACGCCGCTGAGCGCGGAGAGGTCGCACAGCAGCTTGAGCGCGTCCCGGTTCGGGCCGGCCTCGACGGTCGCGAGCTTGTCGAGGAACGCCTCGAGCACGATCCGCTCGACGTGCGCGTGGGCCGCGCCGATGACGTGGTCCTGGCAGCGACTGAACACCTCGGCCGGGTCGGTCCCGGCGTCGATACCGCTCTTGAGCCGTCGGGCCAGGGAGGCCAGCAGGTGCTCCTCGCGCCAGGTCAGCAGCTCGAGCTGGTAGCGGCTGTCCAGCAGGTCCGGGACCTCCTCGGCCGTCCGGCCGCCCACCGGCACCACGTCGCGCAGCCGCTCCAGGACCGAGCGGGCGTTGGTGCGCTCGAGCACCGTCTCCACCGCCGTGGACGCCACGAACCGCACCAGCCCGATCTGGTCGAGGTCCTCGAAGGAGTCCTTGTAGTCGGTGAGCAGGCCCTTGGCGACCAGCTGCATCAGGATCGTGTTGTCGCCCTCGAAGGTGGTGAACACGTCCGTGTCGGCGCGCAGCGCGTCGAACCGGTTCACCGACAGGTAGCCGGCCCCGCCGCACGCCTCGCGGCACTCCTGGATGGTCCGGGACGCGTGCCAGGTGCCCAGCGCCTTGGTGCCGGCCGCGCGTGACTCCAGCGCCCGGCGGGCCAGCTCGGCGGCCCCCTCCTCCTCGATGTCGGAGAACGCTGCGTGCAGGTCGGCGGCCACCCGCTCCTGGGCGAAGTGCAGCGCGTAGGTGCGGGCCAGCAGCGGGAACAGCCGGCGCTGGTGCATGCCGTAGTCGAGGAGCACCTCCTCGGTGCCGGAGCCCGGGTTGCCGAACTGCCGGCGCCGCTGGGCGTACTCCACGGCGATCGCCAGCGCCACCTTGGAGGCGTTGACCGCCGCCCCGCCCACGCACACCCGGCCCTGCACCAGGGTGCCGAGCATGGTGAAGAACCTCCGGTTGGCGTTCTCGATGCCGGAGGTGTAGCGGCCGTCCTCGGTGACCGCGGCGTAGCGGTCCAGCAGGTCGGTGCGCGCGACCCGCACCGAGTCGAACCAGAGGCGTCCGTTGTCCACGCCGTTGAGGCCGATCTTGGGCCCGCAGTCCTCGATGCGCACGCCGGGCGCCGGCTCGCCGCGGTCGTCGCGGATCCGGACCACGAACGCGTGCACGCCGTGCGACTCCTCGCCCACCACGAGCTGGGCGAACACGACCGCGTGGCTGGCGTGCCGGGCGGCGTTGCCGATGTAGTCCTTGCGGGCCCGGTCGTCCGGGGTGTCGAGGACGAACTCGCCGGTCCCCGCGTCGTACGTCGCGGTGGTGCCGAGCGCCTGCACGTTGGAGCCGTGGCCGGACTCCGTCATCGCGAAGCAGCCGAGCAGCCGACCGTGGATCAGGTCGTCGAGGTAGGCCTCGTGGTGCGGCCGGGTGCCGAGCTGCAGGATCGCGCCGCCGAACAGGCCGAACTGGACGCCCACCTTGACCACCACCGACAGGTCCCCGAGCGCGAGCGTCTCGAAGGCCGCCACCGAGGCTCCGACGTCGCCGCCGCCGCCGTACTCCGCGGGGAAGCCGAAGCCGGTCTGCCCCGTGGCCGCCATCTCCTGGACGACCTCGAGGACGCGTTCGCGGAACTCGTCGCGGGGCAGCGTCCGCTGGTCCTCGAGGATGCCGGCGTGCGCGGCGAGGTTGCTCCGGACCAGGGCACGCACCTCGGCGTACTTCCCGTCCAGGGTCGCGGTCAGGGCAGGGACGTCGAGCACGTCGCGGTCGGCCATGCCCTCATGCTTCCACCCCGGGCCGGGCTCGAACCGTGCAACTTGTCACACGGGGTTACAGGCGCACCGCGAAGTCCGGGTACCACGCGTAGATCGTGTTGTACCGGACGTTCGCGCCGGTGTGCGGGGCCTCCAGGAAGCTCCCGCCGCCGAGGGCCAGTGCCACGTGGTGGATGCCGCTGGGCCGGCCGTTCGAGCTCCAGAACAGCAGGTCGCCCGCCCGGGCGTCGGCCACCGGGATCGGGGTGCCGGCGTCGTACTGCGCGACGGAGTAGTGCGGCAGCGACCTCCCGGCGGCGGCCCAGGCCCGCATCGTCAGCCCGGAGCAGTCCCACGAGTCCGGACCCGTGGCGCCCCAGCGGTAGGGCTCGCCCAGCTGCGCCTTGGCGTAGGCGAGCACGCCGTCGATCCCGCCGCTGGGCGCCGGCGGGTCCGGCGGCGTCGGCGGGGTCGGCGGGGTCGGCGGGGTCGGCGGGGTCGGCGGGGTGGGCGGCGTCGGCGGGTCCGGCGTGGGGTCCGGCTTCGGGGTCGGCGTCTGGTCCTGGCTCTGGGCCTGGTCCTGGGCCTGCTGGGCGGCCTTCTTCTTGGCGGCCGCCTCGTCCGCGGCCTGCTGCTGGGCCGCCGCGGCCTGCTCGGCCGCCTTCTTCTTCGCGGTCGCCTCGTCGGCGGCCTGCTGCCGGGCGGCTTCCTCGGCGGCGGCCTTGGCGGCTGCCGCCGCCTCGGCCCGGGCCCGGGCCTCGGCCCGCTTGCGGGCGATCTCCTCCAGGGCGGTCTGGCGCTGGCGGGCCAGGCCGACCGAGATGTGCTGGGCCTGCGCGAGCGCCCGGATCAGCCGGTCCTTCTCGGCGGCGATGCCGGCCGCCTCGGACTGGGCGGCGTCCGCGCTGGCGGTGGCGGCCGCCTTGGCCTCCTCGGCCCTCGCCGCCAGCACGACCTGCCGGGCCTTGGCGTGCCGGGCCTTGCTCTCGAAGACCTGCGCGAGCGACTCCGTGGCCGCGAACCGCTTGTAGTCGGCCTGCAGGGCGGTCGAGGCGCCCTGGAAGGCGGCGTACTGGTCGAGGACGCGCTCGGGGCCGTCGGCGCTCATCATCGCGTTCAGCGCGGTGAGGTCCCCGCCGTTCTGGTACGACTGCGCGACCAGGCCGCCGATCCGGTCCCGCTGAACGGCGACCGTACGACGGGCGTGGGCGGCGTCCGCCTTCGCCTGCCGGTAGGCGTCCCGCGCCTGCTCGAGGTGCCACATCGCGCCGTTGTAGGCCTCGGAGGCCTGCTCGGCGCGCAGGTTGGCCTCGTCGAGGCGCTGGTTGGCCAGGAGCAGCCGGCCCTTGATGGCGCCGACGTCGTGCGCGGTGCGCTCGGCGCGGGCCTTGGCGCGGTCGACCTGGTCCTGGCTCGGGTAGGCGCCCGACCCGTCGCCCGATCCGCTGCCGGCCCCGTTGCCCTGGTCGCCCGAGGCGACCGGGACGGCCGCCACCCCGAGGCCCACCGTGAGGGCCAGGGCCAGGGTCACGGTGGCCGCGGGGGTGGCCAGGCGCAGTCGTCGCAAGGGTCGAACCTTTCGTCCGCCCCTCGAGCCGCTTCCCTTCGGTTCGCGGGGCTGTGTCGGCGGCGCCGTCGACCCGCGGGGACTCTCGTTCCCCGCGGTCCGGTGGCACCGGGTGCGTCCACCCGAGCGGGGACTGCCGAAGGAACGCTAGTGCTCATCAGTCACAAAGGGAACAGTTTCCCCAATAAAAACTCTGGCCCCACGGCGTGTCCCCTTGACAAACTACAAGGATGTAATTCACAAGAGACGGCCCCGGGCACGCCTGAGCGACCGCCGGGGAGGGTCGCGGGGCGTCGGCGGGAGCCCGGGAACGGGCACGAAAAAAGGCCCCGTCCCCTTGGGAGGTGGGGACGGAGCCTTCTTCGGGTCCTGCCCCCTTGGGAGGTCGAAACAGGAACCACTTGCGGGAGATGGTGTGGTCCCCCCCGGACCTCCGCTCCGTGCAGCAACCAGCGTACGACACGGGCGGGTCACAACCCAGGTGCGAAGCGGACTAATCCGGGATGGCCCGGACGGACTACTCGGTGGGGACCGGCGCCCGGTCCTGCTCGTCCTCGTCCTCGTCCAGCACGGGGACGCTGGCGGTGGAGGTCGTCGGGTGCGAGCCGCGGCCGTGCCGCTCGAACTTCTGCCCGGTCGCCAGGCCGCCCAGCCAGACCGAGACGACCGCGATGGCCGCGCCGGCGAGGTCGTCGGCGATGTAGTGCCAGCCGAAGTACAGCGTCGAGACCACGGTCAGCCCGAAGTAGACCCACATCCCCCAACGGATCAGGGCGTGCCGGACCGTGTAGTGGGTGACCAGGGCCAGCGTCAGCACGATGCCGACGTGCAGGGACGCGAAGCCCGCCACGCTCTGGATCGAGTCGGTGGTCAGCGGCGCGTTGAGGACGTCCTGGCGCCCCCACCACAGCGAGTCCTGGAGCGACTTCACCCCGGTCACGTCGAGGTCGGTGTAGAGGAAGGGGAACGCGAAGTTGGGCCCGAGGGTCGGCAGCACGTAGTAGCTGACCGTGCCCAGCGCCCACGCGAGGCACTGCGAGGTGGCGTACCAGTAGCCGTAGCTGATGTTGCGGGACCAGACCAGGAAGACGATCAGCGACGCCGGCGAGATCGGCAGGAACAGCAGGTAGACGGTGGCCAGCACGTGCGCGGCGACGTTCTCGCCGAGCAGGTGGTGCAGCACGATCGCCGGCTCCTGGCCGAACATGATCGCCTTGTCGAAGCTGTGCAGCAGCAGGTCGTGGGTCTTGGAGTCGTTCACGAGCGGCAGGAAGTTCTTGAGGTTCCGGTAGCTCACGTAGGTGACGTAGAAGCTGACCAGGCCGACCACGACCAGCCCGATGCGCTGCCGGGTCCAGTGCTCGTCGATGATGCTCTTCGCGTGCGTGCCGAACGACGACATCCGGCGTCGCGAGCGCCACAGCGACCGGGGCACCACGTCGACGACGAAGGCGCCGACCACCATCATCGGCAGCCGGAACCACGACGGGCCGAGCGATCCGTCGGGGTCCTTGAGACCTTCGCCGAGGGTCAGGCTCGCGACAACGGCGACGACACCCATCATGAGTGCCACGCCCACCAGGAGGCCGTACGCTCGCCGTTTCACAACGACACATCCTAGGTGCTGAGGGCCGGCGGGTCAGATCGGCCGAGCGGCGCGGTCCGCGTGAGATCGACCACCAGCCGCACGTCCTGCCCGACCCCGGGTCCGGGACCGCCCGGGTGCGGCAGGTCCGCGACCGCCGGCAGGTCTCCGACCCCCTCGACGTGCACGGTCAGCCGGACCAGCTCCGGGGTCATCCGCGCCGCGGTGACCCGTCCGAGCAGCGGCCCGTGCGGGACCTCGCGCAGCGCCGACCTGCGCAGCGCGACCGGGGCCGCCGACCCGGTGACGGTGCGGGCCGCGTCCCCCTCGAGGACCGTGGCGTAGCCGAGGAACCGGGCCGCCTCGGCGTCCGCCGGCCGGCGCCAGACCTCCTCGACGGTGCCCGCCTGGACCAGCCGCCCGGCCCGCATCAGCGCCATCCGGTCGGCCACCGCGAACGCCTCCTCCTGGTCGTGGGTGACCAGCAGGGCCGTCGTACCGGCGGTGACCAGGATGTCGCGCAGGTCGTGGGCGAGCCGCTCGCGCAGCCCGCGGTCGAGGGCGGACAGCGGCTCGTCGAGCAGCAGCAGCCGCGGCTCGACCGCCAGCGCGCGGGCCAGGGCGACCCGCTGCCGCTCGCCGCCGGACAGGTGCGTGATGCTGCGGTCGCCGAGCCCGGGCAGGCCGACCAGCTCGAGCAGCTCGGCCACCCGGCGGGCCACCTGGTCCTTGGGGATGCGGCGCAGGCGCAGCGGGTAGCCGACGTTGCCGGCCACGGTCTGGTGCGGGAAGAGCTGGCCGTCCTGGAACATCAGCGCGAAGCCCCGCCGGTGCGTGGGTACGGCGGCCAGGTCCTGCCCGTCGTAGGAGACGCTGCCGGCGTCGAGCGCCTCCAGGCCGGCGACCGCGCGCAGCAGCGTGGACTTCCCGCACCCGGACGGCCCGAGCACCGCCAGCACCTGTCCGGCGGGGAGGTCGAGGCTGACGTCGTCGACGGCGGGGGCGGCGGCGTCGAAGCGCACGGTGAGGTCGCGGACGGTGAGCACGTCAGAACGTTCCCACGGACCCGAGCCGGAACCGCTCGACGGCCGCCATCACCGCGACGGTGACCAGGCCGAGGACCACCGAGGCGGCCAGTGCCATGCCGAAGTTCTGGTCCCCGGGACGCGACACCAGCTGGTAGATCAGCACCGGCAGGGTGGGGTTCTCCGGACGGGCCAGGAAGCTGGTCGCCCCGAACTCGCCGAGCGACACCGCGAACGCGAACCCGGTCGCGGCGAGCAGCGGCCGCCAGAGCACCGGCAGGTCGACGGAGAGCGCCACCCGCAGCGGCGAGGCGCCCAGGGAGGCCGCGGCCTGCCGCTGCCGGGGTTCGAGGGAGCCCAGCACCGGGACCAGCGTCCGGACCACCAGCGGCAGCGCGACCATCGCCTGCGCGATCGGCACCAGCACCGCCGAGCTGCGCAGGTCCAGGGGCGGCCGGTCGAGGGTGACCAGGAACCCGAAACCCAGGGTCACCGCGGAGACCCCGAGCGGCAGCATGAAGACCGAGTCGAGCAGCGCCACCGCCCGTCGTCCGGAGCGGGCCCGCGGCCGGCGGGAGACGGCCAGCGACACCAGGACCCCGAGCAGCATCGCGAGCAGGGTGGCGTCGACCGCGACCCGCCAGGAGCTCGCGAGGGCGGTGGACGCCGGAACCAGCAGCGCGGTGCCCTGGCCGGCGCCGCCACCGGTGCCCGCGAGGTCCCGGTAGTGCCCCAGCCCCCAGGTGTCGCCGACCCGCAGCGAGCGGAGGAGCAGGGTGAGCAGCGGGGCCGCGACGAAGCCGAGGGTCAGCGTGGTGAGCGCGACCACCGGCAGGTCCCGGCGCCGGGGACGGCGGGTGGCGTCGCGCTCGCCGGTGCGCTCCAGGGCGTGCTCGCGGGTGGACCGGGTCCGCTGGGCGCCGTACAGCAGCACGCTGACCACCACGAGCTGGAGAACCGAGAGGGCGGCGGCGCCCTGCAGGTCGAGGAGCTGGGTGGTGAGCAGGTAGATCTCGGTCTCGACGGTCGCGTAGCGCAGGCCGCCCAGCGTGAGCACGACGCCGAACGCCGTCGCGCAGAACAGGAACACCACGCTGGCCGCCGAGACGATGCCCGGCAGCAGGGCGGGCAGCGTGACCGTCCGCAGCACCTGCAGCGGCGAGGCGCCGAGGGCGGCCGCGGCCTCCTCGCGGCGCCGGTCCAGCCCCGCCCACAGCGAGCCGACCGTGCGGACCACGACGGCCAGGTTGAAGAACACCATCGCGGCGATGATCGCGGCCGGGGTGCCGTCGAGCTCCAGCCCGCCGAGCGGCCCCGAGGAGGCGAGCAGCGTCCGGAACGCGACCCCGACCACCACGGTCGGCATCACGAACGGCATCAGCACGAACGCCCGCAGCAGGCCGCGGCCGGGGAAGCGCAGCCGGTAGAGCACGAACGCGACCGGCACGCCGAGCAGCACCGTGACCACGGTCGCCAGGGCGGCCGACCAGACCGTGAACCACAGCACCCGGTGCACGCGCGGCCGGCCGAGCACCTCGAGGACGCCGGCCACGTCGAGGTGCCCGTCCGGCGCGAAGCCGCGACCGACGATGCCCGCGACGGGCAGCACGAAGAACACCGCGAGGAACGCCAGCGGCAGGGCCGCCAGCGCGACGACCCCGGCCCCTGCTCCCGCCCGCCTGCTCATCGTTCGGCTCACCGGGTGGTGACGTCGCTCCACTCCCGCAGCCAGGTGTCGCGGTTCTTGGCGACCTCCGCGGGAGCGACGGTGAACGGCTTCGGGGCGACCTCGGCGTACCTCGCCCAGTCCGCGGGCAGCGTCGCCTGCCGGTCGACGGGGAACACGTACATGTTCTCGGGCAGCGCCTCCTGGAAGGACTTCTGCTCCATGAAGTCGATGAACGCCCGGGCGCCCTCCGGGTTCTTCGCGCCGGCCAGCACGCCGGCGTACTCCACCTGCCGGAAGCAGGTGTCCAGCAGCGCGCTGGTGGTCGGCTTCGTAGCGCCCTTCGGGATCGTGAACGGCGGCGAGGAGGCGTAGGACAGCACGATCGGCCGGTCCCCGCCCCCGCCGCCCGCGGTGAAGTCGACCTCGTAGGCGTCCGACCAGCCGGAGGTGATCTTGGTGCCGTTGCCCATCAGCCTCGTCCAGTACGACGGCCAGGCGTCGCCGTACCTCGCCACGGTGGCCAGCAGGAACGCCAGCCCCGGCGAGGAGCTCGACGCCCCCGGGGTCACGAAGAGGTCCTTGTACGCCGGCCGGGTCAGGTCGTCCAGCGACGCGGGCGGGGTGAGGTGGTGCTTCGCGAACCAGGTGTCGTCGACGTTGACGCACACGTCGCCGAAGTCGACCGGGGTCAGCCGCGCGGCCTCCCGGGCGTCGGGGAGCGCGTAGTCCGCGACGGAGCCCGGCAGGTCCTTCGGCGTGTAGTCGGCCAGGATCCCCTCGTCGACCGCCCGCGAGGCGAAGGTGTTGTCGATGCCGTAGGTCATGTCCGCGATCGGGGAGCCCTTGGTCAGCACCAGCTTGTTGGTGAGCTGGCCGGCGTCGCCGTTGGGCTCGATCTTGACGGTGTAGCCGGTCTTCGCGGTGAACTGCTTCAAGACGTCCTTGGACATCGCCCAGGAGTCGTGGGTGGCGACCACGACGGTCCTGCCCGCGCCGGAGCCGGTCGACTCCGCCGTCGTACCCCCGCCCACGGAGCAGGCGGTCGCAGAGGTCAGCGCCAGCGCCAGCCCTGCCGTGGTCAGTGCGCGCAGAGCGTGCATGGGTGTCATCTCCCGTTCGTTCTGGGAGGGAACCGCGTGTGCGGTCGAGACTCGACTTCCTTCGCCGGTGCTAACCGAATCAGGTTCGAGGGTCAGCGGGCCATCCCGCACTCTCAGCGCCCGGTGGCGCTCCCCTGTCGTTCCCCGCCGACACTACACGCGCCGGCCTCGGTAGCCTCCGGTCGTGCCCAGTCCCCAGCACCAGCTCCTGACCCGCGTGATCCCGGTGATCCGCCGTCGCAGCGAGGTGCTCGATCCCGAGCAGGTCCGCCGCGACGTGCTGGCCCGTCAGGCGCAGGCGGACCCGTCACCCCCGCGACGGGTGGCCCGCGCGTTCACCGTGCGCCGCACCGAGCGGTCCGGGCTGCCGGTCTTCGAGCTCGCCCCGCGCGGCGCAGACCCGGTCCGGACCGTGCTCTACCTGCACGGCGGCGGGTTCGTCAGCGGACTGGACCACTTCCACTGGCGGTACGCCGCCCGGCTGGCCCGCGGCCTCGGGGTGCGCGTCGTGCTGCCGGCCTACCCCCTGACCCCGACCCACACCTGGCGCGACGCGCTCCCCGGCTCGTCGACCTGTTCGAGCAGCTCGCGGTCGAGTCGCCGCAGGGCGTCGTGGTGATGGGCGACTCCGCCGGTGGTGGGCTCGCGGTCGGTCTGGTCCAGCAGGTCGTGCGCCGCTCCGGCCCGCAGCCGACCCACCTGGTGGCGTTCGCCCCCTGGGTCGACCTGACCGGCGAGACCCCCGGCACCGCGGAGGCCGCGGCCGACGACCCGTGGCTGACCCTGGGCAAGCTGCGGCTCTACGGCACCTGGTGGGGCGCGGGCGACCCGCCGGCCCCCGAGGCCAGCCCGCTGACCGGCGACCTGTCGGGGCTGCCCCCGACGCTGGTGCTGTGCGGCACCCGCGACCTGCTGGTGCCGCAGGCCCGCGCGCTGGTGCGGGCCGCCCAGCAGGTCGGCAGCCCGGTGACGTACGTCGAGGAGCCCGGGCTGCTGCACGTCTACCCGCTGCTCCCGATCCCGGAGGCCCGGCGGGCGTGGCGCCAGGTGCGGGCGTTCCTCTGATGTGGCGCCGTCTCTGGACGACCGTGCGCACCCCGTCCTGGGTCGCCCGGATCGTCGGCCTGGTCGGCGCGGTCACCGTGGTCAGCGCGGTGCTCCCCGGCTTCCGGGACCGCACCCGGATCATCTACGAGCTGGTGCCGGACGCGTTCCCGGCGGCCGCCACGACCGGCGCGGCCGCCGTGGGCCTGGTGCTGGTCGTGCTGTCCCGCGCCCTGCGCCGCGGCAAGGCCCGGGCCTGGCTGCTGGCCACCGTGCTGGCCGCCGTCGCCGCGCTGCTGCACCTGCTCAAGGGCCTCGACGTCGAGGAGGCCGTCCTCTCGCTCGCCCTGGTGGTGCTGCTGCTCGGCGCCCGCGGCAACTTCACCGCCAAGCCGGACCCCCGGTCGCTGAGCCGGACCGTGGCGGTGCTCGTGATCGGGCCGCTCGTCGCGACGGTCCTCGGCTGGCTGTGGCTGGCGATCGACGCGGACGGCCAGGTCCCGGGGACCGGCACCCCGGCCCGGTTCGCGCACGCGTTCCTCGGCCTGTTCGGGATCACCGGGCCGGTGCGGTTCATCGACCAGCGCGACGGTCAGCGGGCCGCGGTCGCACTGGTGGTGCTCGGGGCGTCGGTGCTGCTGGTCGCGTTCCTGGTCGCCCTCGCCCCGGCGGACGGCCCGCACGGCCTGAACGCGGAGGAGGACGGGCGGCTGCGGGCGCTGCTCGACTCGTGGGGCTCCATCGACTCGCTGTCGTACTTCGCGCTGCGCAACGACCGGTCGGTGATCTTCTCCCCCTCCGGCAAGGCCGCGATCACCTACCGCGTGGTCGGCACCGTCTCCCTGGCGGCCGGCGACCCGCTCGGCGACCCCGAGGCGTGGCCCGGTGCCATCGCGGAGTGGCTGGCCGAGGCCCGCTCGTTCGGCTGGGTGCCGGCCGTGCTGGCCGCGAGCGAGCGCGGCGCCGAGGCGTTCCACCGGGCCGGGATGGACGCCCTCGAGCTCGGCGACGAGGCGATCCTGCACGTCGGGGAGTTCTCGCTGGAGGGCCGCTCGATGCGCGGGGTCCGGCAGGCGGTGTCCCGCTGCGAGCGGGCCGGCCTGCAGGTGACCTGCGCCCGGGTGGCCGACCTCGATGACGAGACCCTGGAGTGCGTCCGGACGCACGCCGACCAGTGGCGCGACGGCGCGGTGGAGCGCGGGTTCTCGATGGCGCTGGGCCGCTTCGGCGAGCGCGCCGACGGGCAGGCGGTGGTGGCGCTGTGCCGGGACGGTGCGGGCGAGCTGCGCGGGCTGCTGCACTTCGTGCCGTGGGGCGCCGACGGGCTGTCGCTGGACCTGATGCGCCGCGACCGGGAGTCCGAGAACGGCATCGTCGAGCAGATGGTCGCCGGCCTGATGGCCGAGACGGCCGCCCTCGGCGTACGTCGCGTGTCGCTGAACTTCGCGGTGTTCCGCAGCGTGTTCGCCCGCGGGGAGCGGCTCGGCGCCGGACCGGTGCTGCGGGTGTGGCGCGCGGTGCTGCTGTGGGCGTCGCGGTTCTGGCAGATCGAGTCGCTCTACCGGGCGAACGCGAAGTACCAGCCCGAGTGGGTGCCGCGGTTCGTCTGCTTCCGGTCGTCGGCCGACCTGCCGCGGGTCAGCGTCGCGGCCCTGCGCGCGGAGGCCTTCCTGGTCGCGCCGTCCTGGGTGCAGCGGTTCGTGCGCTCCTGAGCCCGCGGTCCCCTCACCGTCGTCGGTGGTAGCGGACCTCGCCGGTGGGGAGGTGGCTGAGGTCGAAGCGAGGGTCGTGGGCGCGGCGGTGGTGGAACCCGCAGAGCGGGACGCCGTTGTCGAGGTCGGTGCCGCCACCGTGGCCCCGCGGCTGGGCGTGGTGGACGTCGCACCAGGCGAAGGGACGCTCGCAGCCTTCGCGGCACACGTGTGGTGGATGACCGACAGGGCTCGGCGCTGCGCGGTGGAGTGCAGTCGGCGCTCCCGCCCGAGGTCGAGCACCTGGTAGGCGCTACCCAGGACGACCGGCAGGAGGCCGGCGTTGCAGGCCGGCCGGCGAGCCTCGCCTGCCGAGAGGTGCACGCCGGTGTCCAGCCGGGCCGACGCGAGCCCGTCGAGCAGGCGCTGGTGGTCGACGTGCACCAACAGCGTCAGCGCGTTGCGGGTGAAGCCACCCGCGATCCCGTCGGCGCTGGTCGGGAGATGCTCGATGAGCTCGGTGAACCCGTGCCCCAGCCTCTCCGACCCGTTGCGCCCGGGTCGATGGGCGACAGCCTCGTGGCGGACGGGCTCGCCGGCCCTGTTGCGGGACAGCTGCGCCGGGGGGGTCAGCACCCTCGCTTCGTGCGCGTCGGCCAGCTCCCGGGTGACCACCTCGAGCATCCGCCGACGGCCTGCCTCAACCGCTTGGCGTTCGCCCCCGCGACCGCCTCGGCCACGAGCCCTGCCTCCGCAGCCCGCCGCTGCGCGTCGCTCACGTCGACCGGGAGCAGGTCCGCGGACCGCACGATCACCGCGACCTGGTCCTGGTTGACCGCACCGGCGGCGAACGCGTCCCGGGTCGCGTGGTAGGTCTCCTCCAGCCGCCGCGCCACCGGACCAGGTTGGCCGTCTCCGCCCGGTTGGCCCCCGTCAGCCGGGCCGCCCACGCATCCGTGCCGGTCACCCCGAGCGACTGCGCCACCTTCCGGGCGTCGGCTTCCGCCAACAACGACAGCCGCAGCGCCGCTGCCTGCCCCTCCAGCGCAGCCGCACCGACGAGGGCGTCGGTCAGCTCGTCCACGTCCAGTCCCGCGACCGGGACCGCGGCGGCCGCGCGCATCGCCGCCCGCGCCGAGGGCACCGCGTCGCGGACCCGGCCACCGGGATGAAGCTGAGCGACTGACATGCCCTCAGCCAACCGGTGACCACCGACAGGACCGCCGCCACATCTCGACTCGTGAGACACTAATCGAAACTTCTTTCGAGAGCCCGTCGACGCAGTCACGCCTCCCGGCAGTCGCTAGGCCGGCGGGGCGACGGTCGCGCCGGGCTGCCCGGAGCGCGCGAGCGAGTCGGTGACGAAACCACTCGCCTTCAGCTCCTCCACGACGTCCCGCAGGAACGCCACGGCGCCGGGAGTCCTGTCGACCGACGTACCCACTGCCTGCTCGATCTGCATGAAGCGCTCCTCGACCACCCGGACCTCGGGATGGTCGGCGGCGTAGGCGGTCATCGGCTGGCGGATGCCGGCACCGGCCTCCAGGCCCTGCTCGCGGAACACGTCGACGCCCTCGGCCCCGCGGACCACGGTCGCGTGACGCAGCGTGCGCGTGAGGAACAGGTCGTAGGCCGAGCCCTGCTTGACGCCGACGCGCACGCCGGGCCGGTCGACGTCCGCCGGCGTGGTGAGGTGCGAGTCCGCCGGGACGACGTACACGCCCTCGATCACGACGTACGGCGCGGTGAACGCCACCTCCTCGGCGCGTGCGGGGTCCACGGCGAGGAAGCAGAGGTCTGCCCGGCCGTCGGTCATCGCCGCCAGCGACGCGCGGGCCGCGTCGAAGCAGACCAGCTCCAACGGCACGCCCAGGCGGCCGGCGACCTCGCGCGCCAGGTCGACGGTGACGCCCGACGGCTGCTCCGGGGTGCCCTGGGCCAGCACCGGGTTGCCGAGGTTGATCGCGGCGCGCAGCACGCCGGTGGGCACGAGGTCGGCGGAGAGGTCGCTCATGCCGTGGATCGTACGAACCGGGGCTTCCCAGCAACTGTAACTCTGAGTTACAGTTTCTCGGACGACGACGACCGCTCCGACCACCACGGACAGGGGGGAGCCCGGATGGCCCGGTTCGACTGGCAGCTCGACTGGCAACGTGTCCGGGACGTCGCGAGCCGGCTCACCACCCCGCTGCACCCCGACGACTACCTGTCGATGATCAACCCGCTGTGGTCGACCCGCGAGCTGCGCGGGCGGGTGGAGGAGGTCGTGCCGGAGACCGACGACGCCGCGACCCTGACGATCCGCCCCGGCTGGGGCTGGTCGTTCGACCACCGGGCCGGGCAGTACATCGGCATCGGCGTGGAGCTCGACGGCCGGTTCCACTGGCGGTCCTACTCACTGAGCTCGGCCCCGCGCCACGACCGGGGCACCGTCACGATCACCGTCCGGGCGATGCCCGAGGGTTTCCTGTCCGACCACCTGGTGCGGGGCCTCGCGCCGGGCACCATCGTGCGGCTCGCCGCACCGGCCGGGGAGTTCACGCTCCCCGACCCGCCGCCCGCCCGGACGCTGTTCCTGGTCGGCGGCAGCGGCATCACCCCGGTGATGTCGATGCTGCGCACGCTCGACCGGCGGGGCACCATGCCGGACGCGCTGCTGGTCTACTCCTCGCCCAACCAGGACCGGATGATCTTCCGCGAGGAGCTCCGCCGGCTGCACGAGAAGCACCCGACCCTGCGGGTGATCGAGCGGTTCACCGAGAGCGAGGGGCTGTTCGCGCTCGACGAGCTGGACACGGTGTGCCCGGACTGGCGCGACCGGAGCACCTGGGCGTGCGGCCCGGCGGCGATGCTGGACGCCGCGGAGGCGCACTGGCAGCGGGCCGGGTGCGAGGACCTGCTGCACCTGGAGCGGTTCTCCCTGGACTTCGGCGACAGCGATGCCGAGGGCGGCGTGATCACGTTCGCCAACTCCGGCAAGCAGGTCGAGGTGGACGGCGCGACAACGCTTCTGGAGGCCGGCGAGCAGGCCGGCGTGGGCATGCCCTACGGCTGCCGGATCGGGATCTGCCACACCTGCACGCTCACGCTCGCCTCCGGGCGGATCAAGGACCTGCGCACCGGCGAGGAGCACTTCGAGCCGAACGAGTCCGTCCAGACCTGCGTCACCGCCGCGTGCGGCGACATCACCCTGAACATCTGACGAGCAACCCACGACCTGAGGAGAAGCCCATGGCGATCTCGGACGTCACGGAGTACACCCACCTGTCCCCCGAGCAGGTCGACGAGCTCGGCCGCGAGCTCGACGAGATCCGCGCGGAGATCGAGGCGTCGCGCGGCGCCGCCGACGCGGCGTACATCAACCGCGTCATCACCGTCCAGCGACGGCTCGCCGCCGCGGGCCGGATCACGCTGTTCGCGAGCCGGTACAAGCCGGCGTTCGTCGCCGGCACCGCGATGCTCGGGGTCGCCAAGATCCTGGAGAACATGGAGATCGGGCACAACGTCATGCACGGCCAGTGGGACTGGATGAACGACCCGGAGATCCACTCCAGCACCTGGGAGTGGGACACCGCGCAGCCCGCCGAGCAGTGGAAGCACTCGCACAACTACGTGCACCACCAGTTCACCAACGTGCTCGGCCACGACAACGACATCGGGTACGGCGTGCTGCGGATGGCGCGCGAGCAGCGCTGGCACCCGGTCAACCTCGGTCAGCCGGTCTACAACACCCTGCTCGCGCTGCTGTTCCAGTGGGGCGTCGCGCTGCACGACCTGGACCTCGAGGCGATCCGCAAGAAGCGCAAGGATCCCGAGGAGATGAAGCGGCAGCTCAGGCAGATCGGCCGGAAGGTCCGCCGGCAGTTCGCCAAGGACTACGTCGTCTACCCGCTGCTGTCCGGCCCGAACGCGCTGACCACCCTGAAGGCCAACGCAACGGCCAACGTGATGCGCAACGTGTGGTCCTACCTGATCATCTTCTGCGGGCACTTCCCGGACGGCGCGATGCACTTCACCGAGGAGGAGATCGAGGACGAGACCCGTCCCGAGTGGTACCTCCGGCAGATGCTCGGCTCCGCGAACTTCCAGGGCGGCCGGCTGCTGCACGTGCTGTCCGGCAACCTGGGGTTCCAGATCGAGCACCACCTGTTCCCCGACCTGCCGAGCAACCGGTACGCCGAGATCTCCGTGCGGGTCCGGGACCTCTGCCGCCGGTACGGCATCCCCTACACGACCGGCCCGCTGCACCGCCAGTACGGCCAGGTGCTGCGCACCATCCACAAGCTCGCGCTGCCCAACGGGATGACCACCGACGACACCCCGACCCCGCCGCCCAGCCCGATCGAGCGCGGCCGCCGGCTGACCGACGCCGAGCGGCCCACCCGCCGCCTGGAGACCGGCGGCTGGTCGACCCGCCGGTCGGCATGACGGTGCCCCCGCTCCCCCGCGCCCTGGCCGAGCGGCCCCGGGACGCGACGTACGACGTCCCGGTGCCGTTCGCGTGCGGCGACGACGCGCTCGGCGCGCCGCTGAAGAGGCGGGTGCTGCAGTGCGCGCTGAGCCGGGTCTGCGGGCTGTGCGGGCGGTCGCTGTCGTGGGGCGTGACGTTCGTGGGCTCTCCGGCCGAGGGCGAGGCCGGCGCGTTCCTCTTCCCGCCCTCGCACCGGGAGTGCGCGGAGGCAGCCCTGCTGCTCTACCCGCGGCTGGGCGTGCCGGTGCTCGGTCAGGACGCGCCGCTCGCGGAGTGGGCGGTGCTGGTGACCGGTGGCTTCGAGCTGGTCCGCCCGGCGTCCCGCCAGGGAGACATGCGGGTGCGGTTCACCGCGAACTCGGTGAGCGAGCGGCGGACCGTGGCGGTCTAGGCTCGCCGGCGTGACGACTGCACAGACCCCGGTCCACGACCAGGTCCCCACCGTGCGGCTGGAGGCGGGGTCGTGACCGAGGTCCGGGTCGCGGCGTTCGACGAGCTGGACGCACGCACGGCGTACCTGCTGTGGCAGCTGCGCGAGTCGGTCTTCGTGGTGGAGCAGGAGTGCCCCTACGCCGAGCTGGACGGGCGGGACCTCGAGCCCGGCACCCGGCACGTCTGGGCCGCCGACGCGAGCGGTCCGATCGGCTACCTGCGGGTGCTGGACGACGGCGACCACGCGCGGATCGGGCGGGTGCTCGTGGCCCGCCCGCACCGCGGTCACGGGCTCTCGTCGGAGCTGATGCGTGCCGCGCTGGACCTGGTCGGCGACCGGCCGTCGGTGCTGGACGCCCAGTCGCCGCTGGCCGGGTGGTACGAGACGTTCGGCTACCGCCCGGACGGCGACGAGTTCGTCGAGGACGGCATCCCGCACGTCCCGATGCGCCGCGGCTGACGCGCTCACGCGGCGAGCACCAGGGCGGCGAAGGCCTGCTCGCACCGAGATGCCCCCTCGTCGAGAAGGGTCCGGATGTTCGCACGTGCGGGCATGGTGTCGACCGACCCATCCGAGCAGGAATCGAGAAGCACGACCCCGGACGGCGCGCCTAACGTCGTCTGCGAGGGGCCGGCGCGGCGCCGGCCCCCGGATGACGGAAGGACCCGAGCATGTCCACGAAGAGTGCAGGCACCCGGCCGGACGGCTTCACCGCCGAGGAACGTGCCGCGATGAAGGAGCGCGCCGCCGAGCTGCGGGCCGAGGGCCGGAAGGGCGCGAAGAAGGCCGACGGCCTGGAGGCGCTGCTCGAGCGGATCGCGCAGATGGCTCCGGACGACCGGGCCCTCGCCGAGCGCGTCCACGTGGCGATCACCGCGACGGCACCCGGCCTGACCCCGAAGACCTGGTACGGGATGCCGGCCTACGCGAACGCCGACGGCAAGATCGTGGTGTTCTTCCAGGACGCGGGAAAGTTCGGCTACCGGTATTCCACCCTGGGGTTCCAGGACGCTGCGCACCTCGACGACGGCGACGTCTGGCCGGTGGCGTACGCCCTCCAGCAGTGGACCCCGGCCGTGGAGAAGCAGGTCGTCGAGCTGGTGCGGGCCGCGACCTCCTGACCGCGGCCGGCACCCGTCAGCGCAGGATCCGCACCTTGCGGGGCGCGGAGACCGCGGCGCCGGCGACCAACGTCGGCGAGCTGGTCGCGGCGGTGACGGTGCGGAACTGCCACACCCCGAGCTTCCCGGTCGGGACCTTGATCTTGTAGCTGCTGGTCCCCAGGGGGCTGGTGGCCGAGACGGTGTGCCAGGTCCCGTTGCGGTAGAGCCGCTGGATCTTCACGACCCGCCCGGCGTAGTCCTGGCTCATGGTTCCGGTCATGTACACCGGCCGGAGACGGTGCACGCGGGTCTTGCTGACGTGGCTGGTCAGGTAGGTGTTGTGCTGGACCGGGGCCGGCGTCGGGGGGACCGGCGGGACGACCGGCGGCAGGCCCGCGGTGATCAGCGCGTCGTAGAAGCCGAGGTACTGGTTGTAGGAGGCCAGGTCGTCGCCGACCTCGACCGCGGTGTCCTCGTTGCGGAACGACTGGTTGGTCCAGTTGTCCGACCCGGTCCAGATGCGGACGTGCGGGCCGGTCGCGTCCAGGTAGGAGGCCAGCATCAGCTTGGTGTGGATGCGCTTCTTGTTCGTGAAGACGCCGGGGTACATCGGGATCCCGGCCCGGGTCAGGATGCCCTTCACCCCGGGGCCGACGGACTCGCCGACGACGGCGCTCACGGTCGCGCCGGCCGCCTTCTTCGCGGCGAGCGCGTTGGCGATCCAGATGCCGCGCGTGTCGTACCAGGCGAACTGGGCGACGCGGATGTTCGTGTTCGCGTCCGAGGGCAGCGCGTTGATCCGGGTGACGACCGGGTCGGTCTCGGCGGTGGCGGTCGGGTCCGGGAAGAAGTAGCCGAATCCGTTCGTCCAGGCCCGGGTGACGTACGGGTCCGCGAGCGCGACGTCGAACTTCTGGCGGCTCTGGATCGAGGCGAAGGCGTCGTACACGTCCTGGCGGTTCGTGTAGGTGAACATGTCGGAGTACTGGACCTCCGTGCCGTACCCGGTCAGGTTCGTGGACCCGACCATGGTCACGTAGGGGGTCTGCCCGACCTTGGAGAACGACCAGGACTTCTGGTGGGTGACGCCCCGGGTGCCGCGTGCCGACCCCTTGGTCAGCACCAGGTAGTCGCGCCGGGTCGGGTCGGACCCGAGCGCGGCGTCGAGGCGCTTGGACGGCGACCAGGCCCGCGAGTGGCCGTCCAGGACGATCTGCAGGTGCACCCCGCGCCTCTTGGCGGCGAGCAGCGCGTCGGCGACCCTGCCCAGGGAGAACGAGTAGCCGACGATCCGGATCGTGCCGTTGCGCGGCGTGTGCTTGATGTTGTCCATCAGCCGGGTCAGGATCTCGTTCGACGCGGCGGTCGGATCACCGAAGACGGGTCCGGCGATCGGCGTGAAGTTGTCGACGGCGGCGGCGGCGGGGGCTTGCAGACCCGTCAGCGCGGTCGCGCTCAGGGCCATCGCGGTGAGCGTGGCGGCCATGGTGCGAAGGGGCGAGAACGGCATCAGCAAGGGTCCCTGTCCGAGAGGGGAAAAACGAGCCAGGTCAACGTACCTGGTCCCGGACCCCCCAGTCCCAGTTTCCCCAGAGAAAGTCCAGGTCAGCGCGGCGCGTAGGCGTTGACCCCGCCGTCGTCCGTGCTCGTGATCGAGCCCCGGGCGGCCAGCAGCTCCAGGTGCGCCATCGTCTCCATCGAGGCGAGGGCGGAGTTGAACACGTCGAGCTCGTCGAGGTGCCGCTCGTGGCGGGTCCAGGGCAGGTCGCCCGCGACGGCGTACGCCGTGGTCCGGCCGGCGAGCACGGAGGCGAGGCAGAGCGCGAGCCGCTCGTCGTGGTGGGCGACCAGCTCGTCGATGCGCGTGTGGCTGGACGCTGTCACGTCGCCGTGCGCGGGGAGCAGCCGCAGGTCCGGCATGGCGCGGACCTTGGCGAGGGAGCCCAGGAAGTCGCCGAGCGGCTGGTCGGCGTACGCCGGCTCGAACCCGATCGACGGGGTGATGGTCGGCAGCACGTGGTCGCCGGCGAACAGCAGGCCGGCCGCGAGGTCGGCGAACACGAAGTGGCCCTGGGTGTGGCCCGGCGTCGAGACCGCGTCGATCGTGCGGGTGCCGACCGTCAGCTGATGGTCGCCGTCGAGCCAGGTGTCGGGGTACTCCCACATCGACGGGTCGGGCACCTGGCCGCCCATCGCCTCCTGCCAGCCCGCTGCGACCTCCGCGGCACCCGCGCGCCGGATCTGCGCGAGGGTGGGGTCGGACCCGGACCCGCCGCGCACGACGTCCAGGTTGCCCCGGTCGCCGAGGCCGAGGCTCACGTGCGACCCGACCTCACGGCGGATCGTCACGGCCTGGGTGTAGTGGTCGCGGTGCGCGTGGGTGACCAGGAAGCGGGTGATGTCGGAGACCGTCCGGCCGATCGACGCGAGCGACTCGTCGAGCTGCTTGCGGGACGCGTCGAGCGCCCAGCCGCCGTCGACGAGGGTGAGCCCGTCCTCGGTCTCGATCGCGTAGACGTTCACCGCGCGCAGCCCGTCCATCGGGAGCGGCAGCGGGATCCGGTGGATGCCGTCGGCGACGGGATGGGCGCCGGGCTCGGTCCAGTGGGGTGCGTCGGTCACCCCCGGAGTCTCTCAGGGTGCGCGGGACCTAGGTCCCCCGCATCGGGGCGCTAAGACCGCTGCCCCGGCCGGGGCGGCCCGGAAACGCTGGAGGAGCGGTGGGCGCGGACCGGCCGATGCCGCCGCGACCTGCTGGCTTCCGAGGAGGACGACATGTTGGCACTCGTGTACGACGGACCCGGTTCGCGCGTCTGGAAGGAGGTCCCGGACCCGGTGGTCCAGGACCCGGGCGACGCCGTGGTGCGGGTGGACGCGACCACGATCTGCGGCACGGACCTGCACATCCTCAAGGGCGACGTACCCACCGTCGACCGGGGCCGGGTGCTCGGGCACGAGGCCGTGGGCACGGTGGTCGCGACCGGCGCGGGCGTGCGTGGCGTCGCCGAGGGCGACCGGGTGCTGGTCTCCTGCATCACCTCCTGCGCGCGCTGCCGCTACTGCCGCGAGGGCCGCTACGGGCAGTGCCTGAGCGGGGGCGGCTGGATCCTGGGCCACCGCATCGACGGGACGCAGGCGGAGCAGGTCCGGATCCCCTACGCCGACACCTCGCTGCACCGGCTCCCCGACCAGGTCAGCGACGAGGCGGCGGTGCTGCTCTCGGACATCCTGCCCACCTCCTTCGAGGTCGGCGTGCTGGCGGGCACCGTGCGGCCCGCGGACACCGTGGTGATCGTGGGCGCCGGCCCGATCGGGCTGGCCGCGGTGCTGACCTCCCGGCTCTACAGCCCGACCCACGTCGTGGTGGTGGACCCCGTCGGGGCGCGGCGCGACGCCGCCAAGCAGATGGGCGCCGACCTCGCCCTCAGCCCCACGGACGACGTGCTCGCCGCGGTGCAGGACCTCACGGCGGGGCTGGGGGCGGACGTGGTCGTCGAGGCGGTCGGGGTGCCGGAGACCTTCGAGCTCTGCACCACCCTGGTGCGGCCCGGCGGTCACGTCGCGAACGTCGGCGTGCACGGCGTCCCGGCGACCCTGCACCTGGAGGACCTGTGGATCAAGGACGTCACGATCACCACCGGGCTCGTCGACACCCGGACCACCCCGCAGCTGCTCGGCATGCTCGCGGCCGGCCAGATCGACGTCTCCGGGCTGGTCACCCACCGGTTCGGCCTCGCCGAGATGCAGGACGCCTACGACGTGTTCTCGCGGGCCGGCGAGACCGGCGCGCTGAAGGTCGCGCTGTTCGGCGACCACGCCCGGATGCCCTGACCGGTGCCGGCCGGCGAGCAAGAATGAGCGGGTGCTGACTGACGAGCAGATCGCGACGATGTCGCCGGCCGAGCGACACGACCTGATCCGGCGGCTGGTCCGCCCGGTCGACGACCTCGTGCCGTCGCGCCGGTGGCTGCGGCGCACCCGGGAGCTGCGGATCCTGCTCCTGGTGGTCAGCGCCGCCGCGCTGGTGCCGTGGATCGTCTACCTGGCGGTGTCCCTGCCGCCGCGGTACGTCGCACACAACTGGGACGTCACCTGGGTGGGGTTCGACGTGCTGCTGCTGGTACTGATGGTCGCCACCGCGGTGCTCGGCTACCTGCGCCGGCAGATGCTGGTGCTCACCGCCTTCGCGACCGGGGTCCTGCTGGTCTGCGACGCGTGGTTCGACGTGCTGACCGCGCACGGCGACGACCAGGTCTGGTCGCTGGCCACCGCGCTCCTCGTCGAGCTGCCGCTCGCCGCGGTGCTCATCACCGGGTCGATGCAGATCCTGCGGCTGGTCGCGGCCCGGCTCTGGGCGCTGGACGACGGCGCGCACGCCTGGCAGGTGCAGATCCCGCTGCCCAGCGACGCCGACCGGGCGGTGGGCCGGCCGGCCCGCGTCAGATGAGCCACATCTCGTTGGAGGAACCAGGCACCGGCTCGTAGCGTGGGGCCCGATGAAGAGCCAGGGCACGGTCGAGGGTCTGACCTCCGGGAGCAGCGAGCTGCGGCGGCTCAACGTCGCGATGCTGTTCGCCGCGCTGGCCGCCTTCGGCCTGCTCTACTCCACGCAGGCGCTGCTGCCCGCGATCGGCGCCGACTTCGGGGTCGGTCCGACCGCCGCCAGCCTCACCGTGTCCGCCGCGACCGGCGCCCTGGCGCTGGCGATCCTGCCGCTGTCCTCGCTGGCCGAGTCCGTCGGCCGGGTCGCGGTGATGCGCGCCGGGCTGCTGGTCGCCTGCCTGTTCACGTTCGTGGCCGCCGCGGCGCCGTACTTCTGGATGCTGCTGCTCTCCCGCGGGCTCGTCGGGGTGGCGCTCGCCGCGGTCGTGGCGGTCGCGGTCGCGCACCTCGGCGACGAGGTGCACCCCGCCGAGCTGGGCACCGCGATCGGCGTCTACGTCGCGGGCAACACCCTCGGCGGCATCTCCGGGCGGCTGATCCCGGGCCTGGTCGAGGAGAGCAGCTCGTGGCGGGCCGCGATCGGGCTGCTCGGCGTGGTCGCGCTGCTCGCCGCGCTGGCGTTCACCCGGCTGCTCCCCGCCGCCCGTCGTACGTCGACCACGTCGGCCGGGCCGCGTGACCACGTCGGCGCCCTGCGGGAGCTGGTGCGGGACCGCGACATCCTGCGGCTGTGCCTGCTCGCGTTCCTGCTGATGGGCGGCTTCGTCGCCTGCTACAACTACCTGACCTTCCGGCTGGAGGCCGCACCGCTCGGGATGTCCACGACCGTCACGTCGCTGCTGTTCCTGGCCTACCTCGCGGGCACCGTCAGCTCCCCGCTGGCCGGCCGGCTCTCGGACCGGTTCGGGCGGCGCCGGCTCGCGCTGGCGGGGATCGTGGTGTCGCTGGCCGGGCTGGCGCTGACGCTCCCGGACCACCTCGCGTCCATCACCGCCGGGCTGCTGGTGTTCACCGCCGGCTTCTTCGCGACCCACTCGGTCGCCAGCTCGTGGGTGTCCTCGCTGGCGGCCGGCCGCCGGGGCCAGGCGGCGGCGATGTACCTGCTGGCCTACTACCTCGGCTCCAGCGCGTTCGGCGCGCTGATCGGGCTGGCCTACCAGTACGACGGGTGGCCGGCCGCCGCCGCGTCGATCGGCACGCTGTTCGTGCTCGGCGGCCTGACGGTGCTCGGGATCAGGCCCGGGCGCCGCGCGTGACCGGCCGGCCCGACCGCCGTACGACGAGGTAGACGGCCAGCGCGCAGACGACCGCGCCGGGCAGCGCGAGCAGCGCCGGCCGGGTGCCGAACATCAGGAACGCCCACAGGGCGGTGGTCGGCGGGGTGAGGAACAGCAGCGTGCTGACCCGGGTCGCGCCGCTGCGCCGCAGCACCAGCAGGTAGGAGCCGTAGCCGCCGAAGGTCGACAGCGCGACCACCCACAGCACCGCCCACCAGAACCGCGGGTCCGCGGGCGGCGTCAGGTGCCGGTCCGCGGTGGCCACCAGCAGGAAGAACACCGCGGCGGTGAGCGTCTGCACGGTCAGCGACTCCAGCAGCGAGACCGGCAGCCGGAGCCGCCGCTCGAGCAGGGTGCCGGAGGCGAGCGCCAGCATCCCGCCGACCACCAGCGCGTAGCCGAGCAGCGGGGCGCCCGCACCGAGGTCGCCGGCCACGACGAGCGCGACGCCGACCACGCCGAGCACCAGGCCGACCCGCTGCCGGACGCTGGTCCGCTCGCCGAGCAGCGGCCCGGCCACCACCGCGACGAGCAGCGGCTGCAGGGCGGCGACCAGGGCGGCGGTGCCGGGCGGGACGCCGAGGCCGACGCCGGTGACCACGCCGCCGAGGTAGAGGCACTGGCAGAGCAGACCGACCAGCGCCAGCCGCGGCCAGGTACGACGGTCGGGGCGGATCCCGCGGACCGCGGCCCAGGCCCCGACGAGCAGCGCCGCCGCGAGGTAGCGCCAGCCCAGCAGGGTGTCCGACGGGGCGGTGCGGGTGCCGAGCTCGGCCCCGATGAACCCGGAGCTCCACATCACCACGAGCAGGGTCGCGGGCAGCCAGTCGGAACGTCTCACCCGAACAGGGTAACCATACCGGTAGGTATACTCGCAGTGGACTCCAGGAGGCGAGATGACCGCACTGCCCGTCGCGACCACCGTGGACGACGTGACGACCCCCGCCGGCGCGCGGCTCCTCGACACCGCCAGCCGGCTCTTCTACGAGCGCGGCATCCGGGGCGTCGGCGTCGAGCTGATCGCCGAGGAGGCGGGCACCACCAAGAAGACGCTCTACGACCGCTTCGGCTCCAAGGACGGCCTGGTGGTCCTCTACCTCCGGCGCCGCGCCGCGCACTGGCAGCGGCGTGCCCTGGCCCACCTGGCCGAGCACCCCGAGCCCGGACCGGAGCGGATCCTCTCGGTCTTCGACGCCCTCGAGGGCTGGCTGGACCGGCAGGAGCGCGGCTGCGCCTTCGTCAACGCCTACGCCGAGGTGGGCGGCACCGACCACCCCGCGCTCCCGCTGATCCGGGCCGAGAAGGCCTGGATGCGCGAGCTGTTCACCGTCCTGGCGGAGGAGGCCGGCTGCCCGGGCAGCGACCGGCTCGGGGCGCAGCTGCACCTGCTCTACGAGGGTGCGGTGGTCGCGCTGACGGCCGGGGACGAGCCGGACGCCGTCCGGCACGCGCGCGCCGCGGCGGAGCGCCTACTCCGGACGGACTGACGCCCGCTCGTCGATCTCGTGGCGTCGCATCAGCGGCACCCCGGACGTGTGCCGGACGTGCGACAGCGCCCCGCGGTCCACCAGGGACCGGACCACGACCGGCGACAGTCGCAGGATGCGGGCCGCCTGGGTCACGGTGACCCAGTAGGACCGCGGGTCGCGGGCGTGCCGCCGTACGTCGTAGTGGACGGCGGCCACCGCCTCGACCTCGCCGGGCGTGACCCGGCGCCCCTCCAGCAGGCGGGCTGCCTCGTCGGGCGTGCAGCCGAGGACGTTGACCGGGTCGAACACGAGCTCGTTCATGGAAGCTCCCGAGAGACGACGCTGCGCCAACCCTCTTCTCGAGTCGTGCTCCGAGGGTAGGCGCAGCGTCGCGGTTGGTAAAGACTCAGGCAGCGACCGTTCCGGCCGGCGCGGCACTCCCCAGGGCTCCGGCGACGACGTCGAGCACGTCGCCGACCAGGTGCACGGTGACCGCGTCCCGGACCTCGGCGGGTACGTCGTCCAGGTCCGCCTCGTTGCGCTGGGGCAGGAACACCTCGGTCAGGCCGGCCCGCTGGGCAGCGAGGAGCTTCTGCTTCACGCCGCCGATCGGGAGCACCCGGCCGTTCAGCGTGACCTCGCCGGTCATCCCGACCTCGCCGCGGACCGGTCGCCCGGTCGCCAGCGACACCAGGGCGGTGACCATCGTGACGCCCGCGCTCGGTCCGTCCTTCGGGACGGCGCCCGCGGGGACGTGCACGTGGATGTTCCGGTCCAGGACCGTCGGGTCGACGCCCAGGGCGTCGGCGTGCGAGCGGACGAAGGACAGCGCGATCTGCGCGGACTCCTTCATCACGTCGCCGAGCTGGCCGGTCAGCGTCAGCCGGGGCTCACCGGCCGACGAGGACGCCTCGATGTAGAGCACGTCACCGCCCATGCCGGTGACGGCCAGGCCCGTGGCCACACCCGGCACCGAGGTGCGCTCGTGCGACTCCGGGGTGAACCGCGGCCGCCCGAGCAGCTGCTTGAGGTCCGGCTCGTCGATCGCGATCGCGCCGGGCTCCACGGCCAGCCGGGTCGCCGCCTTGCGCAGCGCCTTGGCGATCAGCCGCTCCATCTGCCGCACGCCCGCCTCGCGGGTGTAGCTGGCCGCGAGCTCGCGCAGCGCGGCGTCGCTGACGGTGACCTCGTCCTCGGTCAGCGCCGCCCGCTCCAGCTGCCGGGGCAGCAGGAAGTCCCGGGCGATGGCGACCTTGTCGTCCTCGGTGTAGCCGTCGAGCGTCACCATCTCCATCCGGTCCAGCAGGGCCGAGGGGATCTGGTCGACGACGTTGGCGGTCGCGATGAACAGCACGTCGGACAGGTCCAGGTCGAGCTCGAGGTAGTGGTCGCGGAACGTGTGGTTCTGCGCGGGGTCGAGCACCTCGAGCAGCGCGGCCGCCGGGTCGCCGCGGTAGTCCGCGCCGACCTTGTCGACCTCGTCGAGCAGCACGACCGGGTTCATCGAGCCGGCCTCCTTGATCGCCCGCACGATGCGGCCGGGCAGGGCCCCGACGTACGTCCGCCGGTGGCCGCGGATCTCGGCCTCGTCGCGGACACCGCCCAGGGCGACCCGGACGAACTTGCGGCCGAGCGCCCGCGCGACGCTCTCGCCGAGCGAGGTCTTGCCGACGCCGGGAGGGCCGGCGAGCAGCACCACGGCCCCCGAGCCGCGGCCGCCGACGACCTGCAGGCCGCGGTCGGCGCGACGGGCCCGGACCGCGAGGTACTCCACGATCCGCTCCTTGACCTCGTCGAGGCCGTGGTGGTCGGCGTCGAGCACCGCGCGGGCGGCGGCGATGTCGTCCACGTCCTCGGTGGTGACGGCCCAGGGCAGCTCCAGGACGGTGTCCAGCCAGGTGCGGATCCAGGCGGTCTCGGGGCTCTGGTCGCTGGAGCGCTCGAGCTTGTCGACCTCGCGCAGCAGCGCGGCGCGCACGGCGTCGGGGACGTCGGCGGCCTCCACGCGGGCGCGGTAGTCGTCGGAGCCCTCGGGCTCGCCCTCGCCGAGCTCCTTGCGGATCGCGGCGAGCTGCTGACGCAGCAGGAACTCCCGCTGGCTCTTCTCCATGCCCTCGCGGACGTCCTCACCGATCTTGTCGGTGATCTCCTGCTCGGCGAGGTGCTCGCGGGTCCACTCGATGAGCACGGTCAGCCGGTCCGCGACGTCGGGCGTCTCGAGCAGTCGGCGCTTGCGGTCGTCGCTGAGGTACGGCGCGTAGCCGGCCGCGTCCGCGATGGCCGACGGGTCGGTCATCCGATTGACGGAGTCGATGACCTGCCAGGCCTCGCGGCGCTGCAGGACGGCCACCACGAGCCGCTTGTACTCCTCGGCGAGCTCGCGGGCGTGGTCGGAGACGTGCTCCGGGTCGTAGGGGACGGTCTCGACCTCGACCCAGAGGGCCGCGCCGGGACCGGTGACGCCGCTGCCGATGCGGGCGCGCTCCTCGGCCTTGAGGACGGCGGCTGCGGCTCCCCCACTGAACCGGCCGACGCGCTCGACGCTGGCGATGACGCCGTACGACGCGTAGCGGTCCTCGAGACGGGGGGCGACCAGCAGCCGGCCGTCGCTGCTGGAGCGGGCGGCGTCGATGGCGGCCTGGGAGGACTCGTCGAGCTCGATCGGCACGACCATGCCGGGAAGCACGACGAGGTCGGTGACGAACAGGACGGGGAGTGACGTGGAGGACATCAAGGTCCCACCTTTCCGGACTTGAGCGGTACCGACTCAACTCCGGTGCCCGGGCGGCTGTTCCGCCGTTCTCCCAGGGCGAACAAGCCGCCCCTCCCTACTCCTCCCTACTCCTCCCGGTGCTTCGCGGGCTCCCCGTGGCCCTCCCGCAGCTCACGGCCGCGCGCGACGTCGGCGGCCTCCTTCTTCTCCTGCTTCTCGATCGTGCGGGTGTCGCGCGGCGGCAGCTGCAGGGTCTCCTCGGCCGGCAGGCCGGCCTGCAGCTCCCGGCCGCGCTCGAGCTCGGAGTCCAGCTCGGCGCCGAAGAGCAGCGCGAGGTTGGTGATCCACAGCCAGAGCAGGAAGACCACGACGCCGGCCAGCGCGCCGTACGTCTTGTTGTAGGAGGAGAAGGTGGCGACGTACACGCCGAACAGCGCCGAGGCGACGACCCAGACCACGATCGCGAGCAGGGCGCCCACGCTGATCCAGCGGAACTTCGGCTGCTTCACGTTGGGCGTGGCCCAGTAGAGGACGGCCACGACGAGCACCACGACCAGCAGGATCACCGGCCACTTGGCGATGTTCCACACGGTGACCGCGGTCGACCCGATGCCCAGGGCGTTGCCGACCGCGTCGGCGGCCGGTCCGGTGACGACCAGCGCGAGGGCGACGGCAGCGACCAGCACCAGGGAGACGAGGGTGACCAGCAGCATCACCGGGCGGAGCTTCCAGAACGGGCGGCCCTCGCGGATCTCGTACATCCGGTTCATCGCCCGGCCGAACGACCCGACGTAGCCCGAGGCCGACCACAGCGCGGTGAGCAGGCCGACCACGAAGGCGATCCCGGCGGCCTGCGGCTGGGTGGCCATGTCGGTGAGGGGCTGCTCGATGCTGGACACCATCGAGCCGGCGCCCACCTGCTTGGCGATGCCGAGCAGCGTCGTGACGGTCTGCTTGGGGTCGCTGACCAGGCCGACCAGCGAGAGCAGCGCGATCATCGCCGGGAACAGCGCCAGCACCGCGTAGTAGGTCAGCGCGGCGGCCAGGTCGGTGCACTGGTCGGCGGAGAACTCGCGCGCGGTCTTGCGCAGCACGTAGACCCAGGAGGGCTTGGTCAGGTCGGTCGGGGATTCCGGCTCGGCGTCCGCGGTGTGGCTCATGGGTGACCGGTGCCCGCCCGACGGCCCGACAAACCGTGCCGGTTCAGGTGAGCAGCCGCAGCACCAGGGCGAGCGGTGGCCACGCGGTGCGTCCGCGCCGCACCACGGCGTGCGCCCGCAGGGTCACCCGCGGCTCCGCGAGCGCCAGCACCCGCACCCCGTCGACGACGGCCCGGGCCTGCGGCAGCAGGCCCACCCCGAGCCCGGCGACGATCAGGTCCTCGACCAGCTCGAGGCTGTCGGCCCGGTGCACCACCCGGGGCACGAAGCCGGCCTGCGAGGCGACCCGGGCGACCGCCTCGAGGTCGGAGTTGTTGCGCGAGTTCACGATCCAGTCGCTGTCCCGGTAGCGGGCCAGGACGTCGACCGACGTGCCGGGCGCGGGCGGGTCGCCGGCCGGCACGCCGAGACCCCAGTCCGCCTCCCAGAGCGGGACCGTCTCGAGCGTCGCGTCGAAGCCGGCCGGCGCGAGGGCGAACTCGTAGGTCAGGGCCAGGTCGATGTCGTCGGCGGCGAGCAGCTCCAGGCACTCGTCCGGCTCGTGCTCCAGGATCTGCAGGTGCACGTCGGGGTGCTCGGCGGCCAGGGTGTGCACGACGGGCATCAGCGTGGCCCGGACCGCGGTGGCGAACGCCGCGACCCGCACGGTGCCGGCCGGGACCGCCGACGGGTCGAGGTCCAGCCGGGCCGCCTCGATCGCGGCGAGGATCGTCACGGCGTGGTCGGCCAGCCGCCGGCCGGCCGGGGTGAGCCGGACCCGCCGGCCCTCCGGCTCGACGAGCGGGGTGCCCACCTCCCGGGCGAGCGCCGCGATCTGCTGGGAGACCGTCGAGGTGGTCACCGAGAGCACGTCGGCGACGGCCCGCATCGAGCCGAGCCGGGACAGCTCGAGCAGCAGCTCCAGGCGGCGGGGTTCCATGGCCAGCATCATTCACTGGTCCCGAACGGTATGTCCACCGGACTCACGTGGACGCGAACGGTTCTGGCGTCGTCTACTGGGTGCATGAGAACGTCAGCCCGCTCCGGCACCTTCATGGCCGTCGCCTCGATGACCTGCGTCCAGCTCGGGCTGGCCGCCTCCGTCGGCCTCTTCGACGAGATCGGCCCCGAGGGCGCGGCCTGGCTGCGGCTGACCTGGGCCGGCGTCCTCGTGCTGGTGCTGGTGCGTCCGCGCCGGTCCGACTTCACCCGGCGCGGGCTGGTCGCCGGGGTGGCCCTCGGCGTGGTGACCGCCGGCGTGACGATGCTGTTCATGGCGGCGGTGGACCGGCTGCCCCTCGGCACCGCGAGCGCCCTGGAGTTCCTCGGCCCGCTCGGCGTCGCGGTGGCCCGCAGCCGCGGCGGCCGGCTGCTGCTCTGGCCGCTGCTGGCCGGGGTCGGCGTGCTGCTGCTGACCGAGCCGTGGCGCGGCGCGGTCGACCCGGTCGGGGTGGCCTTCGCCCTGGGCGCGGCGGTCTGCTGGGCGGCGTACATCCTGCTCACCCAGGCGGTCGGCGACGAGCTCTCCGGGTTGCACGGGCTGGCCGTCTCGCTGCCGGTCGCCGGGATCGTGGCGACCCTCGTCGCAGGACCGGGGACCTGGCCGTCGCTGACCTGGCAGGTCGCGCTGGTCGGGATCGGGCTGGCCTTCCTGCTGCCGGTCGTGCCGTTCAGCCTGGAGATGCTCGCGCTGCGCCGGCTCACCACCGCGGCCTTCGGCACCCTGATGAGCCTGGAGCCGGCGATCGCCCTCGTCGTCGGGCTGCTGCTGCTGCACCAGGCACCCGGCCTGTGGCCGGTCGTCGGGATCGGGTTCGTGGTCGCCGCCGGGATCGGCGCCGAGCGCACCGGCGCCCGGGCGCACGCAGCCGCCGGGGTTCCCGCGGCCGCGCCGGGCGTCCCTGCCACACTGGAGCGATGAGCGCACGGTTCGAGGAGCTCGACTGGCGCGAGACGCCGATGGGGGAGATCAGCCTGCGGCGGCGCCGCGAGCCGGTCCTCGACGTGGACGTCTTCGAGGTGCGGCTGGGTGAGGAGTACCTCATGTCCAGCCTGTTCACCGTCGCCGAGATCGAGCTGTCCCGGCTCGGCCTCGCCGCGCACCGCGGCACCGGGCTGGACGTGCTCGTCGGCGGGCTGGGCCTGGGCTACACCGCGGTGGCCGCCCTGGAGGACCCGCGGGTCGACGCGCTCACCGTGGTCGAGGCGCTGCCCGAGGTCGTCGACTGGCACGAACGCCGCCTGCTGCCGGTCTCCGACGAGCTGGTCTCCGACGAGCGCAGCCGGCTGGTGACCGCCGACTTCTTCACCACGATCGGGGCCGGGCAGCCGCTCTCCCCCGACGAGGCCGAGCGCCAGTACGACGTGCTGCTCGTCGACATCGACCACAGCCCCCGGCACGTGCTGCACCTGAGCCACGCGGTGTTCTACTCCGCCGCCGGCCTGCGCCGGATGCGCAAGCGGCTGCGGCCCGACGGCGTGTTCGCACTCTGGTCCGACGACCCGCCGGACCCGGACTTCGTCGGGCTGCTCGAGGCGGAGTTCGACACCGTCGCCTCGCACGTCGTGGAGTTCGACAACTTCCTCACCGGCGGCACGTCGGCCAACACGGTGTACGTCGCGCGCTAGCTAGCCCCGCTGCGGCGCGATCGGGACGTCCAGCTCGCCCTTGCGCAGCCGGAACACCTGCAGCCGCAGGTCGTAGTACTTCTCGGTCTCGCCGACCCACTCCATGCCGACCCGCTGGGCGGTCGCGGCGCCGCGGCCGTTCTGGGTGCGGACCACCGCGAACAGCTCGTCGACCCCCGAGGCGAACGCGTGGTGCGCGACCGCGTGGCCGGCCTCCGCGGCGTACCCGTGGCCCCAGGCGTGCGGCGCGAGCTGCCAGGCGACCTCCAGGTCCTCGCCCTGCGGCGGGAGCGGGAGCACCGCCACGCCGCCGACCAGCTCGCCCGTCCCGGACAGCTCGACCGCCCAGCGACCCTGCGGGGGCTCCAGGTCCTCGCCGAGCCAGGTCCCGATCAGCGAGCGCATCCGGTCGACGCCGTCGACCCGCTCCATGGCCGGGCTCAGCCAGCGCGCGACGTCCGCCTCGCCGTACACCGCGAGCGCGGCCTCGGCGTCCTCGAGCACCCACGGGCGCAGGGTCAGCCGCGGCGAGCGGATCGTCCGGCCCTCCACCGTGACCCGGTGCTCACGCGACACGGTGCACCTCGATGGCGTCCACCCGATCAGGGTAGAACGCGACGTGGTCCCGCACGACCGCCACCGCGTCGTGCGGGGCGGGGTAGAACCAGGCGGCCGCCGGCACGAGGTCGTCGCCCACCTGCAGCGCGTAGTAGGAGGCCGCGCCCTTGTAGGGGCAGTACGTCGCGTGGTCGCTGGACCGCAGCACGGCCGGGTCGACGTCGGCCAGCGGGACGTACTGCACGGGCGGGTACGACGCTTCGCGCAGCGTGATCGCGTCGACCGTGTCGGCGACGACCCGGCCGCCCAAGCGGACGGTCACGCGCGCGCCGGTCGGCTCGAGGGAGATCGGGTGGTCGGGTCCGGGGAGGAGGATCAAGGTGTCCGTCATACCGCGAGAACGCCCCGTCCGGGCTGCCCATTCCGCCGCGACACGCTGACCATTCGGTTGATTTCTTCACTAACCCTTAAGCCGAGGCCTCCGGAGGCCGACGTATCTCCCTGTGGAGGGGATCCACTTACCGCGGTTGACGCGGGGGGGAACAGGGAGCAGGTCGCGCATGAACACGAACCAGGACGCCACGTCCGCCTTCTCGCACAGCGTGCCCGGTCGGGCCGTCGTGAGCACCGGCCACCTCTCCGTCGGGACCCCGGTGGTCGCCGACCTCGGCTACGACGTGAACGACCCCTACGCCGTCGTCGCGATGTTCCGCACCGAGACCCAGGACGTCGAGTGGACGTTCGCCCGGGACCTGCTGCACGACGGCCTGACCGAGCCCACCGGCGACGGCGACGTGCACGTGTGGCCCTGCCTCGACGACGAGGGCCGCGCCACGGTGACCATCGAGCTCTGCTCCGACGGCGGCGACGCCCTCGTGCAGCTCCCGACGCTGGCCGTCGCGGCCTTCGTCGACCAGATGTACACCGCCGTGCCGGCCGGCACCGAGTCCGAGCACGTCGACCTCGACCGGCTGCTCGCCGAGATCCAGGCCGCCGAGAACGCCTGATCCGGGCGTGGCCGGTCCCGTCAGGGGCCGGTGAGGTCCACCGTCGAGGCGTGCAGGTGCGCGCGCTCGCCGTCGTGGTCCAGGATCACCAGCACCTCCACCGGTCCGCCGTGCGCCCCGAAGGCGTGCGGCACCATCGTGGAGAACTCCGCCGCCTGACCGGTCTCCACCAGGACCACCCGGTCCCCCAGGTGCAGCCGGGCGGTGCCCGACAGCACCGTGAACCAGTCGCGCCCCGGGTGCACGCCCTGCCGGAGCGGCCCGGCCTCCACCGGCTCGGTGATCCGGATCTTCGCCACCGTCATGCCGTGCGGCGAGCGCTCGCCACCGAGCACCCAGGTGGTGACCCCGCGCGACTCGTCGCGGTGCGGCTTGATCACGACGTCGTCGTCGTCAGCCGACTCCACGAGCGCGTCGAGCGTCGTGCCGAGCGCCCGGGCGATCACGGTCAGCTGGTCCAGGGCGATCCGCCGGCCGCCGGTCTCGATGCGGCTCAGCGACGAGGGGCTCAGGTGGCACCGGGCGGCCAGCGCGTCCAGCGACCACCCGCGCGCCTGGCGCAGCCCCTTGATCCGCTGGCGCACGACGGTGTCCAGGTCGGTCTCTTGCGTCATACGCAAGATGGTATGCCACTAACGCACAACCGTCGTACCGTGGCGGCATGACCCATGCACACGACCACGACCACGACCAGGCCACCGGACACCCGTCTGGGCGACCCAGCGCCCTGGCCGAGCTGCTCGACCTCGACGCCACCGTGCTGCACGCCTCGTGGGCCGACGTGACCGCCTGGGTACGTCGCCTCGGCGACGGCATCCCGCACCGCCGGCTCCTCGACCTCGGGGCCGGCACCGGGAACGGCACGGTGGCCCTCGCCCAGCGGTTCCTCGGCGCCGAGGTGGTCGCGCTCGACGTGTCGGAGGAGATGCTCGGGCGGGTCCGGCGCCGGGCCCTGGACCTGGGGCTGGCGGACCGGGTCCGGACCGTCCGCGCCGACCTGGACGCCGGCCTGCCCGACCTCGAGCCCGTCGACCTGGTCTGGGCCTCGATGTCCCTGCACGAGGTGGCCGACCCGGACCGCGTGCTGGCGGACGCCCACGCGAGGCTGCACCCGGGCGGCCTGCTCGCCCTCGTGGAGATCGACGGCCCGGTGCGCTTCCTGCCCGACGACGGGCTCGAGGCCCGGCTGACGTCGTTCCCCCACCACGGCCGGGACTGGGCCCGGCTGCTGGAGAAGGCCGGCTTCGAGCCGGTCGCCGGCCGCACGTTCGACATCGAACTGGCCCCGCCGCACCCGCCGGCCGTCGGTCGCTACGCGCACGCCTGGTTCAGCCACCTCCGCTCGGCCCTCGCCGGGACCCTCGACCCGCGGGACGCCGCACGCCTCGACGCGCTGGCCGACCCGCACGGTCCGGGCTCGGCGCTGCACCGCGACGACCTCGTCGTGCACGGCAGGCGCACCGGCTGGGTGGTGCGCCGGCCCTGACGAGCCGCTCCGGGACGGTCAAGGAACCGGCCCTCGTCCGGAGGGGATGAGTCGGGCCGCCGCCCAGCGGTGTTGGCTCGGGAGGACGCCAAAACCCCGCGCCGAAGGGAACCGACATGACCGGGCTCGAGTGGATCCTCTGGATCATCCTGGCGACGTTCTACGTGTGCTGCCTGTTCACCGTCTGCATGATCACCTTCCAGAAGGGCCACACCCTGATCGGGATCGTCGGCATCTTCATCCCCCTGCTCTGGCTGGTCGGTGCGATCCTCCCCGCCCGGCCGGGGTCGAGCTACGAGGCCAGGGAGCGGGCCCGGTTCGCCTAGGAGCTACGCGACCTCCGCCCGTACGACCCCGGCGAGGTGCTCCCGGGGCCGGGCGGTGATCACGACCGCACCATGCCTTCGGTGATCCGCGCCGGCTTGAAGCCCTTGAAGGTCAGGTACACGCCGAGCGAGAACTCCCAGACGACGATCGGCGCGGCCACGATCCACCAGGCGGAGCCGTGATGGGTGAGGCCGAGCATCGAGGCGACCGTGACGGCGAGCAGCAGGGGGGCCGCCGACGAGGCCCATCGCCGGGATCACCTTGGGCACGAGGCCGGACTTGTACATCAGCGTCCCGAGCAGCAGCCCGTTCAGGGCGGGCATCAGGTTGGGCCCGACCAGGAACACCCAGTTGTAGCTGGCGACCAGGGCCTGGCCGGTGATCTCCAGCGTGTGCGCCTCCGCACCGGTGGCGCCGGGCTGTCGCAGGGAGACGACCGTCAGCAGGCTCACGACGCCGATGGCGACGACGGCGGCCTCGAACATCCGGGTGCTGACGAAGCCCAGCGCCATGGACTGGCTCTGCCGCTTCATCACCGGGTACAGCGCGACCGCGCTGCCGACCGCGGTCAGGGCGTTGACGAGGTCGAGCAGGGTGCCCCACACCACCTGGGTGTCGGCACCCGAGCCGATGATGTAGTGCGGGTCGTCGATCACCGGGCGGAGGAGGAACACGGCCGGGATCGAGCTGGCGAACGTGATCAGGTAGAAGAGACCGCCGAAGAACGCGCTCCTCCTCGCCGGGTCCATGGACGCTCGCTCCGCGGGCGGGGTGCGGGTGGCGCGGACGGTGGTGGTCATGTCGTTCTCCTTGGTGGGTGGGCGGTCAGCGAGCGCCGGGGACGTCGTCACCGGGCAGCTGCGACGGGAGGTGCGTCACCGAGACGAGCGGGAGCCCGACGTCGCGCACCTTCTGCAGCAGCCCGTGCAGCGCGGCCTGGTCGACGACCTCGCCCCGGAGGGTGGTGGTGCCGTCGTTCTCCCGGGTGAGGGTCAGCCCGTCGAACCAGGCGGACCACCGGGGGTCGAGGTGGCCCTGGAGGCGGATCTCGTACTGCCCTGCCTCGTCCGGACGTCCCTGCGTCTCGCTCATGGCCTGAAGCTAGGGCCGGACGGGGTGAGTGGGGATCACCAGATGTGGTGAACCCGGTGCTGACTCAGCGGGCGCGGTCACCGGCGCGCGGCATCAGGTCGAGCTCCTCGGCCCGGCGCACCGCGGCCCGGCGGTTGTTCACGCCGAGCTTCGCGTAGATGTTCTTGGTGTGCGTGCGCACGGTGTTCAGGGACACGACGAGCTCGCGGGCGATCTCCGGGCCGCCCAGGTCGGTGCCGAGGAGCCTGAGCACGTCGAGCTCGCGCCGGCTGAGCGGGTCGACCAGGCCCGGCCGGGCGACGGGCACGGCATCCGTGCGGGTGCCGGCTGCGGACCGGAGCCGGGCGACGTACGCCGGGGCGAGGCCGTGCCGCGCGGCGGCCGCCAGGAGCGCTGCCATGGCCGGGCCCTCGTCCACGAAGGTGCGGACGTACCCCTCCGGCTCGGCCAGCGCGAGCGCCCGCCCGAGCGGGACCAGGGCGGCCGGGAGGTCGCCGCGCAGGCGGGCCGCGAGCGCCTGGAGCACGAGGACCTCGATGACGGTGCCGGTCCGCTGCCCCGTCTCCGCGCCGGCGAGGAGCCGGTCCAGGAGCCCGGTCGCCTCGTCGAGGGCCGGCTGGTCGCGGTCGCGCTCGAACCGGGCCAGGAGCGCCCGGGCCAGCGTCACGTGCTCGAACTCGTGCAGGTACGCCACGTCGCCGGTCGCGGGCAGGCCTCGGTCGCGGGCCCAGCCGAGGGCCTCGTCCACCCTCCCCTGAGTGATCAAGGTCCGGGCCCGCACCGCCGGGACCGGTCGCACGTCGGGCGAGAAGTCCCCGACGTAGACGCGCTCCGCCTCGTCGAGCAGGGCCAGGGCCTCGACCGGGTTCCCGTCGAGCGCCCGCAGCGCGCTCTTCGCGACCCGCAGGCGGTAGGGGTGCTGCGGCAGGCCCAGGTGCTCGCCGAGCTCCTCGCTGCTGTCCACGAGCCTTCGGGCCTCGCCCAGGTCGTCGCGCTCGCGGTGGACGGTGCTCATCCCGACGTACATGTCGGCGGTGCCGCGCAGCAGCGGCGCCCGGTGGTCGGGAGCGAGTCGCAGGGCCCGTTCGTAGGTGAGCATCGCCTCGCGCAGGCGGCCCTGGGTGATCAGGATGTCGGCGAGCGCGATCGACAGGCCGAGGACGTCGGCGAGGTGCCCCGCAGCCTGCATGCTGCCCAGGGACCTCGTGTACGCCTCGCGGGCCGACTCGAGGTCGCCGGTCCACCAGGAGGCGAGCCCCACCAGCGCGGTCGCCGAGGCCCGGCCGATGTGGTGGTCGTCCTCCAGGAGCGCCAGGGCCCGCCGGGCGTGGGCCAGCGTGGCGGCCGGGTCGCCCTGGACCAGCGCCAGGCCGGCCCGGTGCACGGCCACCCCGGCCGGCAGCCGGCGCAGCTCCTCCTCGTCGACGACGACCACCCGGTCGGCGTCCTCCGGGCCGGCGAGCCAGCGCTCCGCGTCCACCAGGTGCCGCTCCACCTCCGAGAAGCCGCCGGTGGCGAGCAGCGCCCCCGCGAACCCGTTGCTGAGCACCGGCCGGAACGCCAGCACCTCCTCGGGCAGCCGCTCGAGCCAGCTGCGCAGCACGGCCTCCTGCCGGTTGCGGCGGGTGGCCGGCATGGCCAGCTCCACCAGGTCGGCGGCCCGCTCCAGGTGCCCGCCGGCCATCGCGTGCTCGATCGCCGCGACCGGGTCGCCGTGCTCGGCGAACCAGTCGCTTGCCCGGCGGTGCAGCGTCGCGACCAGGTCCGGCGCCTCGTCGGCGAGCCGCGCCCTCAGCACGTCCGCGAACAGGTGGTGGTAGCGGTACCACTGGCGGCGGTCGTCGAGCGGGACCACGAACAGGTTGCCCCGGTCGAGGGCCTCCAGCGTGGCCCGGCCGCCACTGCCTCCGGTGACGGCGTCGCACAGCGAGCCGTCGAGCCGGCCCAGCAGGGAGGTGTGCAGCAGGAAGTCGCGGACCGGCGCGGCCTGCCGCTGCAGCACCTCCTCGGCCAGGTAGTCGACGATGTAGCGGTCGTCCCCGGTGAAGCCGGCGATGAACCCGGCGACGTCGTCCCGGCCCTGCATCGACAGCGCGGCCAGCTGGAGCGCGGCGATCCACCCCTCGGTGCGCTCCTCGAGGGCTGCGACGTCCTGCGTCGTCAGCCGCAGGCCCATCACCTCGGTGAGGTACATCGCCACCTCCGCGGGCCGGAAGCGCAGCTCCGCGGCCCGGATCTCGACCAGCTCGCCGCGGGCGCGCAGACGGGCGAGCGGCACCGGCGGGTCGGCCCGGCTGGCGATGACCAGGTGCAGCCGCGACGGCATCCGGTCGAGCAGGAAGGCCATCGCCTCCTGGATCTCGCGGGAGTCGACGAGGTGGTAGTCGTCGAGCACCAGCACGAGGTCGTCCCCGGTCGCCCCGAGGTCGTTGAGCAGCGTCGTGAGCACCAGGTGGATCGGCGGCGGCTGCGGCGAGGCCAGCAGCGCCAGCTCGTGCGCGCCGACCCCCGGCGCGACCGTCCGCAGCGCGGCGATCACGTAGGTCCAGAACGACACGAGGTCGTTGTCGCCCCGGTCCAGCGACACCCAGGCCGCGGACGGCCGTCCGGCCAGCCACTCGGCGAGCAGCGTCGTCTTGCCGAAGCCGGCGGGCGCGGAGACGAGCATCAGCCTGGTCGCTGCCCCGGCGTCGAGGCGCTCGCCGAGCCGGGGGCGCGGGACGGCCCCGTCCCGCGGTCTCGGGACGTAGAGCTTCGTCTCGAGCAGAGGCGCTGGCACGACCGTCTCCCGGCGCGGGTGCGTCATGTCAAGGGTTCTGGGTCTCCTCGTTCCTGCCCGCCCGGCCCAGACTAGACCCGTCGACGGGGCGGCCGGTGCGGGTGTTGCACTGGGCCCAGTCGCCCCGAGGAGCCCCGAGGAGCCCCGTCATGTCCGACAGTTCCGTCCTCGGGAGCCCCACCCAGGAGCGGGTCGGCCGCGGGTTCGTCGCGCTGTACGCCGCGGCGTACATGGGCGCGATCCTGCTGTTCCTGGCTCCCCTGCTGGTCTCCCTGTCGTTGAAGGTCAGCTCGCTCGTGGGGATCGACCGGGCACCCACCAGCCTCTCGCTGGTCGCCGGGACCGGCGCGCTGCTCGCGATGTTCGCCACCCGTTCTTCGGCCGGATGAGCGACCGCACCTCGTCCCGGCTGGGCATGCGCCGGCCCTGGCTGGTCACCGGCCTCGTCGGCGGCTCGTGCCCGCGGACCGGCCGGCCTGGTCGGGCCGAGAGCTGGCCGCCACGTTCTACGTCGACCCGCGCAGGAACCCCGACTTCGCGTGGGCGTTCGCGAGCCGGTTCCTGCTCGTCCTGGCCTACGCGTTCCTGACCACCTACCAGGCCTACTACCTGCTGGACCGGCTCGACAGCACCGAGGCCGCCGTACCCCGGCAGATCTTCCTGGGCACGCTCGCCATGTCGGTCCTCGTCGTGGCCGCGTCCCTGCTCGGGGGGCACGCTCTCCGACCGGACCGGGCGCCGCAAGGTCTTCGTCTGCGGCGCCGCGTGCGTGTTCGGCCTGGCGCTCTTCGTGATCGCGAGCGCCGGCAGCCTGCTCGGCTACCTGGTCGGGATGGCGGTCGGCGGGCTCGGCTTCGGTCTCTACATGGCCGTCGACCTGGCCCTCGTCGCGGACGTCCTGCCCGACCAGGCCAGCCTCGCCAAGGACCTCGGCGTGATGAACATCGCCGGGGCCCTGCCCTCCTCGCTGGCTCCGGCGATCGCGCCGCTGGTCCTCGCGATGAGCGGCCGCAGCTACGGCGTGCTGTACGCCGTGGCCGGGGGCTGCGCGCTGCTCGGCGCCGCCGCCGTGCTGCCCGTACGACGCGTCCGGTAGGCCGCTGCGGCCTCCCGGGTCAGTCCGCGGCGCCGGCCATCGCGACGTCCTGGCCGTCGGCGGTGTGCGGGTTCTCGTCGATCGCCTCGACGGCAGCCGTGGGCTCGGGCTCGGTGGCCGGGCGCCGGTCGAGGTGGACACCGGCGATCATGCACCGCACCGACCCGCCGGCCAGCTCGATCGTCGGGATGTCGACGGCCACGATCTCGCAGGACTCCTCGATCACCGCGACCTGGTCCGGTCGCAGGCTGCGGCGTGCCCGCCCCGACATGGCCATGAGGTAGCGGCGCCGGCCCTCCGGCGTCCGCCCGCACAGCTCCACCGCGTTGCCGGCGAACTCCCGGATCTGCTGCTCGGTCAGCTCCACGACGGTCCGCCCGGTGACCGAGAGTCGCTCGCGGACCTCGGCGCGACGCTGCTCGTCCGGGATCATCTCCAGGGCGATCATCGCGACGTCCGTGCCGATGCAGGCGATCACGTTGGTGTGGTAGACCGGCACACCCTCGGAGTCGACCGCGTCGAAGGCCATCGGCTCGTAGCCGAAGTCGGTGCAGAACCGCTCCAGGACGTGGGTGTCGGCCCGGTGGCTCCGGGCCGCGTAGGCGACCCTCGAGACGTGGTCGAGCACCATCGCGCCGGTGCCCTCGAGGAAGATGCCGTCGGGCTCCAGGCCGGAGTAGTCGACGATCGTCTGGACCCGGTAGCGGGACTTCAGCAGCTCGAGCACGTCGGCGCGGCGCTCGTGGCGACGGTTCGAGGCGTACATCGGGTAGACCGCGATGTTGCCGCCGGCGTGGGTGGAGAGCCAGTTGTTCGGGAAGACGCTGTCGGGGCGGGTGTGGTCCTCGTCCTCGAAGACGTGGACCGTCACGCCGGCGTCCCGCAGCGCCTGGGCGACGGCGTCCATCTCGCTCAGCGCCTTCGCCAACGTCGCGTCGTCGGACTGCCCCTCCGGGACGTCCCGCTGGAACGAGTTGTCGGCGGCGGTGGCGGGGTTGGGGATGAACCGTTCCGCACGGATCAGGATGACGGTCGAGGGGGGCCTGCGCACTCACGGTTGGACCCTAGAACACCGGTCCGGCCGGCCCGCAGGCGCCTCACGTCCCGGGCCGGCCAGGACCTCTACCGCGCGACGACGCCGGCACGCCGGACCGGCGGTGAGGGTCAGCCGAGCTTGAACGGGTCGCGCAGCTCGCCGGTCAGCTCGATGTAGACCGACTTGGTCTCGAGGTACTCCTCGACGGCGGCGAGGCCGTTCTCGCGGCCCAGCCCCGACCTGCCGAACCCCCCGAACGGCATGTTGGGGGCCACCACCCGGTAGGCGTTCACCCAGATGCTTCCCGCGCGCAGCTGGGCCGCGACCCGGTGAGCGCGGTGGACGTCCTTGGTCCACACCGAGCCGGCCAGCCCGTACTCGGTGCCGTTGGCCAGCCGGACCGCCTCGGCCTCCTCGGAGAACGTGCACACCGAGAGCACCGGGCCGAAGATCTCCTCGCGCACCACGGTGCTCTCCGGGCCCACCCCGGTGATCACGGTGGGCTCGACGAACAGGCCACCGAGCCCGGAGGCGGCCCCGCCACCGGCGGCGAACGTGCCGCCCTCCTCGGCGGCGATCCTCAGGTAGCCGAGCACCTTGTCGTACTGCGGCCGGTTGGCCACCGGACCCATCTCGGTCTCCGGGTCGTTCGGGTCTCCGAGCCGGATCGTCTCCGCGCGGGCCACCACCTTCGCCACGAGCTCGTCGGCCACGGACTCGTGCACGACCAGCCGCGACCCCGCCATGCAGGTCTGTCCGGTGGCGGCGAAGACACCGGCGACGATCCCGTTGGCCGCAGCGTCCAGGTCGGCGTCGGGGAACACGGTCTGGGCGGACTTCCCGCCGAGCTCGAGGGTCACCCGGTTCACGTTCTCGACGGCTGCCCGCGCGACCGCGATGCCGGTGGCGGTGGATCCGGTGAACGCCACCTTGTCGATCCCGCGGTGCCCGGACAGCGCCTCTCCTGTGGAGCGGTCCCACCCGGTCACCACGTTGAGCACGCCGGCCGGCAGACCGGCCTCGTGCAGGATCTGCGCGAACGCCACGGTCGAGGCGGGCGAGTGCTCCGAGGGCTTGGCGACACAGACGTTCCCCGCGGCCAGCAGGGGCGCGAGCTTCCAGGTGAGCAGCAGCAGCGGGCTGTTCCACGGGGTGATCGCCCCCACGACCCCCACCGGTTCCTTGCGCGTGTAGGCGAAGTAGTGAAGGTTCGCCAGCGGGACGGTCGCCCCTTCCAGCTTGTCCGCCAGCCCGGAGAAGTAGTTGAACCAGGACGACAGACCGGCCATCTGCCCGGACATCTCCCGCATCAGCTTCCCCGAGTCGTTCACCTCCAGCCTCGCCAGTCGCCCGGCGTTCGCGTCCAGGGCGTCCGCGCACCTGCGCATCACCGCCGCGCGCTGGAACCCGGTCAGGTGGCCCCACTCACCGTCGAAGGCACTCCGGGCCGCGGCGACCGCGGCGTCGACGTCGTCCGGCGTGCCGTCCGCGAGGCGCGCCCACGGGGCACCGGTGTAGGGGTTCTCGGACTCGAACGTGCGGCCCGAGACCGACTCCACGTCCTTGCCGTCGATGAAGAGCCGGAACTCCTCCAGCACCGTGTCCATGCCACGAATCTAGAGCGGACCCACCCGAGGGGCCAGCCCCTCAGGACGACCTGATACCCGGTCCACGAGCTCCCAGCGGCCGCCGGACCCGGCGGGTCACCTTGGAGGTGCGAGGTGCGGGGGGGACAGGCTCGGGGCATGGAGCATCGCTACGACCTGACCGTCACCTGGACCGGCAACACCGGGCAGGGCACCTCCGGCTACCGCGGCTACCGGCGCACCCACACGGTGACCGCGGAGGGGCCACCCGACCTGCTGGGCTCCGCCGACCGCACCTTCCACGGCGACCGGGAGCGGTGGAACCCCGAGCAGCTCCTCGTCGCCTCCCTGGCACAGTGCCACATGCTGTCCTACCTGCACGTCTGCGTCGACGCGGGCGTCACCGTGACCGGGTACGTCGACCGGGCCAGCGGGTCCATGAGGACCGAGGCCGACGGGAGCGGACGGTTCACCGAGGTGGTGCTGCGTCCGGAGGTCACCGTCGCCGACCCCGCCACGGTCGAGGCCGCGACGGAGGCCCATCACCGCGCCCACCAGTTGTGCTTCATCGCGAACAGCGTCAGCTTCCCGGTGCGCCGCGAGCCCGTGGTCCTTGCCCGGGCGTGACGTGCGGCGTGGCCGGCGGAACGTAGGCTCGGACGCGCCAGCCGGCTCCTGATTCGCAGGCCGAGGAGGCCCCGTGTCCCGCACAGCAGCTCGATTCCGGACGATCCTGCCCACCACGGGTCGCACCGCGCTCGGAGCGACGCTCGCCGGCGGCGTGCTGACCGGCCTGGCGTCGGCTCCGGAGCGGATGAGCCGGCTGTTCCGGCGGCGCTTCCCCACGGTGGCCGTCACGGGGATGACCGGGGTCGGCAAGACCCAGCTCGCCGACCGGCTCGCGCGGCGCACCTCCGGCGACGGCGTGGCCGAGGTCGGCTCGGCGGTGATGGAGCGCCGCACCCGCCGTTCTCCCCGGTTGCACGGCTTCCGCTTCCTGGTGGTGCCGGGCGACAACGCGGCGACGCGGCTCGGCGCACTCGACGAGGTGTTCCACGACGAGCCGGTCGACGGGGTGATCCACGTGGTCGCCAACGGTCACGCCACGCCGCGGCGTACCGCCGGGACGACCGGTACGGCGACCGCCAGCCGCGAGGAGCAGCTCGCCGCCGAGCTCGAGGACTGGGCGATCACCTCGCACCGGATCGCCTCGATGGCGGTGCGCCGCGACAAGCCGGTCTGGCTGGTCATCGCGGTGACCAAGACCGACCTGTACCCCGACGAGGTGGACGAGGTCGTGCACTACTACTCACCCGGGAGCGGGTCGCCGTTCGGCGACAAGGTCGACGAGCTGCGGGCCCTGGCCGGCGGCGCGAAGCTCTCGGTCGACGTGCTCCCGGTGTCCAGCCAGGGCGCCGACCGCAGGTCGGCCGTCTCGGGCAAGCGGGCCGGCGCGATGGTCGAGGCGCTCGCGGTCCGGCTGACCCAGCTCAGCGGTCACGTCTGAGGGCGACTGGCACCTGGCGCCACCGGCTCCGCGGTGAGGCCCGGCTTGCCGGCGTCGGCGTACGACCGCACGATCGAGACGTTCAACGGGAAGTCGATGCTGAGGTCGCGGAACAGCAGGCCGGCAGCCGTCGCTGCTGCCTCGGCGGCCTGCGCCGCGACCGCCTCGGCGAGGGCGGCCGGGGTGTGCACGACGACCTCGTCGTGGAGGAAGAAGACCAGGTGCGGCCGGGAGGTGAGCGTCCCGGTGGCCCCCAGGCGCCACAGCCGGTTGCGCAGGTCGGCGATCCAGCACAGGGCCCACTCGGCGCCGGTGCCCTGCACGACGAAGTTGCGGGTGAAGCGCCCGTACGCACGCCGCAGGCGGGCCTGGCTGTCGGGATCGGCCGGCGGGTCGTCGGCGTCGCGGTCCCACGCGTCGCCCAGGTCCGGCGACCCGCGCCCCAGCAGCGTGCGCACCACCTGGCCCTGCTCACCGGCCCGGGCCGCCTCCTCGACGAGACCGAACGCGGCGGGGTAACGCCGGGTGAGGTCGGCGACCATCCGGCCGCTCGCCCCGCTGGTGGCGCCGTACATCGCGCCGAGCAGGCCCAGCTTCGCGTCGGTGCGGCTGGCCACCGCGCCGTCGTCGACCATGCCTTGGTAGAGGTCGGCGCCTCGGGCCGACCTGGCCAGCGCGCGGTCGCCGCTCATGCCGGCGAGCACCCGCGGCTCGAGCTGTGCGACGTCGGCGACCACGAACTGCCAGCCGTCGTCGGCCACCGCCGCGGGCCGGACCTGCAGCGGGAACGACAGCGCGCCGCCCCCGTTGGACGACCAGCGGCCGGTGGACGAGCCCGCCGGCTGGTACGACGGCCGGAACCGGCCGCCGCTCACCCATTCGTCGATCCAGGCCCAGCCGTTGGTCGAGAACAGGTGCGCGAGCTGCTTGTAGCGGAGCAGCGCTCCGATCCCCGGGTGCTCGAGCGCCCGCAGGGAGGACGCGCGGGTGTCCGTGACCTCCAGCCCGGCCCGGCGCAGCGCCGCCAGCAGCTCGGGCCGGGAGTCCGGGTTGAGCCCCGGGGCGTCGAACGCGCCGCGCACCTCGGCAGCGAGCGCCTGGAGCTTCTGCGGGCGGGTGCCACGCAGCGGCCGCGGCCCCAGCAGGTCGGTCAGCAGGCGCTCGTGGACGTCGAGTCGCCACGGCACGCCCGCGAACGTCATCTCGGCCGCGACGAGGGCTCCCGACGACTCCGCCGCGAGCAGCAGCTCGAGCCGGGTGGCCTCCGGGGACGCCGCCACCGCGGCCAGCTGACGGGCGTCCTCGAGATCGGCGCGCAGGTGCTCGGCCGTGTCGTCGATCGAGAACAGCGCCGGATCGGAGCGCGCGCTCGGTCCGAGGCGGTCCCAGTGCTCCGACTCCTCCCCTGCCAGCAGCCGTCCGTCCACCGCGGGCGCCCGCCGCAGCAGGTGGTGGCCCAGCCGCAGGTCGTGGCAGCGCTGGACGCGCACCCCCGCGGCCAGCAGCGAGGGGTACCAGCGCGCGGTGTCGTCCCACACCCAGCGCGGAGCCTCCGCCTCGCGCGCCGTCACGTAGGCCGGCAGGTCGGAGACCGGCACCTCGCGATCGGTGCCGCCGTCGACCGCCCGCACCCGCTCACCGGGGAGACGCGACAGCGAGACCCGGGTCATGGGGACAGCCTGTCATCCGTCGCCGACGCCGCAACGCGCTACGTCGTCAGGGGTGGTTCGGGCACGGCGGCACTCCACCGGGCCCGACGCTCGTCGTCGGACTGCTCCCACCACGGCGTGCCGCGCTCGCCGAGGGCCACCTTCGACGCCTGCACCCCGGCGCGGGCGGCCGGCTCGTCCTCGGTGCCCTTGGTGCGGCGCACCTCCCGTCGCCACGCCATCAGCACCCGGGTCAGCTCCGCGCGTCGCTGCTCGGGAACCGCCGGGTCGGAGGCGCGCCACCGACGGCCGCCGATGACCAGGTACCGACCGTCGGCGGTGCGCTCAGGCGGCTCGCTCACCCGGAGACCCTAGACCGGCGCCATGACCGTGAGCCACGAACCGGGCCTCAGGTCAGGGTGAACGGCACCGGCGGACCGGGCGGGTCCTCCCCGACCCGCCCGTCGACGGCCTCGCGGAGGAGATCCGCCTGGCCGGTGTGCCGCCCGTACTCCTCGATCATGTCGACCAGCAGGCGTCGTACCGTCGCCTCCCGGCCTCCGCCGTCCCGGTAGGTCGAGCCGGGACCACCGCGCCCGAGCGCCTCCCGCACCGCCACCCGCGACCGCTGCACGGCCTCGCGCCACAGCCGGTGGAGCGTCTCCGGGGGGTCGAGGTCTGCGGACCCGAACACCCACGCCGACCGGCTCTCCGCGGCCACGTCCGCCCAGGGTCGGGGCAGCCGGGCGCCGGCCAGGTCCCGGGTGAAGTTCAGGTCCTCCATGTACGCCAGATGCTTGAGGAGCCGTCCCAGGGAGAGCTCGGACGGCCCGAGCCGCCGGGCCAGCCCGTCGCCGGCCAGTCCGGCGCACTTCCACTCGAACGTCGCCCGCTGACGTTCCAGGGACCCCACCAGGGTCGAGGCCTCGTCACCCACGGCCGGTGGTTCCGGGTACCCCGGCGACTGCGCTCCGCTCATGCGGGAACCGTAGGACGCGTACCGGACGAAAGGCTTCCTGGTTCCGCACCGGTGCCACGGTCCGAATCGCGTGGCAGGGGCCGGGCCGCGCCCCTAGGATGCACCGATGGTGTCGGTCAAGGAGTTCCAGGTCACCTTCGACTGCGCGGAACCGGAGCGCGTCGCCCGCTTCTGGTGCGAGGTGCTGGGGTACGTCGTCCCGCCGCCGCCCGAGGGGTTCGCCACGTGGGACGACTTCGACCGCTCGCTGCCGCCCGAGCACCAGGGGTCGGCGTTCGCCTGCACCGATCCCACGGGGGTGGGCCCGCGACTGTTCTTCCAGCGCGTCCCCGAGGGCAAGGTCGTGAAGAACCGGCTGCACCTGGACGTCCGGGTCGGCACCGGCCTCGTGGGCGAGGAGCGCCTGGCGGTGCTGGAGTCCGAGTGCGCGCGGCTGCTCGCGCTCGGCGCCGTTCGCGTGCGGCTGCTGGTCGCCGACGAGGACAACGAGTCCTGCCTCGTGATGCAGGACGTCGAGGGCAACGAGTTCTGCCTCGACTGAGGGCCGCGACGTCCGCCGCACCGAACCGGGAGGCACCGTGAGGCTGCTGCTCACCTCCACTCCGGCGACGCCGACCGCGGGTGAGCGAGACTGAGTCCCGTGAGCGTCATCGTGTCCAGCTTCACGGAAGCCGCCTTCGCGGTGCGGGACACCGTGGCCCGGGTCCCCCGCGACGCGTGGGACGGTCCCGGCCTCGGTGAGTGGACCGTGCGCGACCTCGTCGGGCACACCAGCCGCTCGCTGGTCACCGTCATCGAGTACCTGGCCCGGCCGGTCGACCGGGAGGTGGTCCACTCGGCGGCGGCGTACTACACCGCCATCTCGGCGGGCACCTTCGACCCGGCCGCGGTCACCGAGCGGGGCCGACGGGCCGGGCGCGATCTCGGCGACGATCCCGCGACCCGTTTCCACGCGCTCGTGGACGAGGCGGTCCGGGTGGCGCAGCGAGCCGACCCCGACCTCGTCGTGCACACGATCGTGGGCGGCATGCGGGTCGCGGCCTACCTGCCGACGCGCACGTTCGAGCTGTGCGTCCACGGGCTCGACCTCGCGGCCGCGACCGGCGCCCCGATCGCGCTGCCGGCCCGGGCCGTCGAGGAGGCGGCCGCGCTCGCGGCGGTCTCCGCGGCCCAGCGCGGCCTCGGGCCCGACCTCCTGCTGGCGATGACCGGGCGGCGCGGCCTGCCGCCCGGGTTCAGCGTCGTCTGACCCGCCGGGGTCTTCCGCCCGCGTCCCGGGAGCGGTATCACGGAGGAGGTCGACCGCTCTGTCACGGAGGACGGTCAGGAGGACAGCCATGGCGACGTACTCTCTCGGCTCGAGCGACCCGGAGATCGCTCGGCTGGACGCGCAGGCAGAGTTCCTCCGGGCGCCGACCCGGGTGCTGCTGGAGGCCTCGGGCATCGGCCCGGGCATGCGGGTGCTGGACCTCGGCACCGGTCTGGGGCACGTGGCGGCCGCGGTCGCCGAGCTCGTCGGTCCGCACGGCGAGGTGGTCGGCCTCGACGTCGACCCGCGCATGCTCGAGGTGGCGCGCACCAGGACCGAGCACCTGCCCCAGGTGCGCTTCGTCGAGGGGGACGTGGCGCGGTGGCGCGAGGACCGCTCCTTCGACGCGGTCGTCGGTCGGCTGATCCTGTTCCACCTCCCGGACCCGGTCGGAGTGCTGCGCCATCACCAGCAGGCGCTCCGCCCCGGTGGCCGGGTGGTCGTGCTCGACTACGACATCGGGGGACTCCGGTCCGAGCCCGGGGACCCGCTCACCGACCGGATGGCCGCGCTGATCCTGGCGGCGTTCCGCGCCGCCGGCGCCGATCCGACCATCGGGTCGCGGCTCGAGCCCCTGCTCGCGGAGGCCGGGGTCGAGGACGTCGAGGGCTTCGCGATCGCGCGGTACCTCGCGAGCGACGATCCCGTGGGCCCGGCCATGCTCAGCGGCGTGGTCCGTTCGCTGGCGCCGGTGATGGTCGCGCACGGCCTGGCGACCGAGGCGGAGCTCGGTCTGGACACCCTCGCGACGCGAGCGGCGGCGTCGCTGCGGTCGACGGGCTCCGTCCTGGTGCCCCCGACACTGGCGGGAGCCTGGGGCCGGGCGGGGCTCAGTCGCCGGTGACCACGCGGTAGTGCACCAGCAGGGAGCCGGACGGGCTGCCGACGCTCCGGACCAGCTCGAGGGGGTAGCCCGTGTCGTCCTCGAACAGGCGTCGACCGGTCCCGACCACGCGTGGCGCGACGAGCAGCCGCACCTCGTCGACGAGTCCCGCGGCCAGCAGCGACCGGGTCAGGGAGAGGCTGCCGTGGATCCCGATGTCGCCACCGTCACCCGCCTTGAGCGTACGCACGAAGTCCTCGACCGGCCCGCGGACGGGCTCCGCGTTCGTCCACTCCCTCGTCAAGGGTGTCGCAGTCGCGACGTACTTCTGCACGGTGTTGATGAAGTCGGCGAAGGGCTGGTCGTCGGACTTCGGCCAGTGGGCCGACCACTCGTCGTACATCCTGCGCCCGAGCAGGACGGTGTCCTGCGTCGCGATCACCTCCCCGAGGTTGGCCTCCATCACCTCGTCGAACTCGAGCAGGAACTGCTCGGGGGACTCCGCCACCCCGTCGACCGACACCAACGTGTACGCCACGACCTTGCGCATGCTGTCCACCTCTCTCGCGCTGCCCGGGTCCGGGGGGCGCACGGGTACCGACTACCCGCCCCGGCGGAACTCATCGGGGCACGGACGTCCCGTCGTTCAGCGGCGGTGGTGGCGCGGCTCCACCATCCGGGCATCCTCCTGGAAGTGCGGGTCCCCCACGAGGTACTGCCCGAGCAGGCTGTCGTGACGGTGCGGCACGGGACGCACCGGTGCCGGGACCACCCGGCCCTCGGCCTTGTCCCAGAACCGGTCGGCAACGGCCCAGAGCCTGCGCGCCACCGGACTGGCCCTCCCCGTGTGAGGGAGGTGCGGGTGCGGCCGGGTGGGAGCACGGGTCTCGGCGTCGAAGACGCGCTGCGCCAGCCCGTCGAGGTCCTCGGGCTCGTCGTACCGGATCAGGTCGTCCACGAGGCGGATCTCGAGCCGGTTGTGCTCCGACAGCTGCCTCTGCACGACGTCCCACAGCCGCGGCCACGGCAGCCTGGCCGCATGGGCCTCGCCGTAGAGCCGCGCCTTGACCAGGGTCAGGGTCTGCTCCAGCGACCGCGCCGCCTCGAGGTACTCCACCGAGAGCAGGGCCCCCGCGGGTGACTGCTTCCGGACGCGGGGCACCAGCACCGCCTCCACGGCGGCGAGGTGACGGCTGGTCGCCGCCAGGAAGGCGTCCGGGGTGTCGCGGGGCCGGCCCGGGCTGGGGGCACGGGCCGCGGCGACCCGCTCCTCGAGCGAGCGGTGCGTCGCCTCGACGGTCATCGCGAGGGAGGCTCCGTGCGTCATGCCACTCACCTTCTTGCCGTGAGAGCCCGACGCCGTGCGGCCGCGTCGGGCCACCTGGTCAGTGTCCCTCTCAGGCGGGGCAGCAACAAGCGTCCGGACCGGACCGCGACACCCGGTTCAGTCGGCTGCGACCGGGTGCCCGTAGGCAACCTGCTCGACGCCCAGGCGCAGCAGCCCGGCCAGGGCGTCGTCCCGTCGAGCCGCGGGCAGCCTCCGGCTGGCGAGGACCGATGCCTCGACGGCGCGTGCCGCGGGGCCGGCCACGAACAGCCGCACCTTCCGGCGGTGCCGGCGCCCGCCGACGGACACCCCGGCCGGGCCGGCGTCCTCGGCCGCGAGCTCGTGGCGGAGGACCAGCGTGGCGACCCCGTGCAGGTGGCTCAGCAGCAACGACGGGCCCCACGACAGCGCCTCCTCGGTGCAGGCGGCTGCGACCCGCGCCGCGGCCAGGAGCTGGTGCCGGGGTTCCACGTCGGCCCGCGCCAGGACGGGCACCCAGGTGGTCAGCCGCTGACGACCGGGGTCCGTCGAGGCGTCGTTGACCAGGCGGGCCAGGAGCGCCAGCACCGGATGGGTGCAGGCCGGGGCGTCGCTCCACGGGAGGTGAGCGGCGGCCGACACCGCTTCCATCAGGCAGGCACCCTCCTCCGGCACGAGGTGCTCCCCGCGGTCCAGCCACGGCTGGGGCAGGGGCCGGGGTGAGCCGTCCACGACGCCTCCCGCGGGGTCGGTCGGGCTGCTCATGGCAGCCGGAGGATGACCTTGAGCACCCAGTACGCCGCAGCCGCCATCAGCCCGGCGGCCGGGAAGGTGAGCACCCAGGCGATGACGATGGAGCGCGCCATGCCCCAGCGGACCGCGGAGATCCGCCGCGTCGCACCGGCGCCCATGATGGCCGAGGTGATCGTGTGGGTCGTCGAGACCGGGGCCTGGAACCCGAACGCGGTGACGTAGAGCACCGACGCCGCCACCGACTCGGACGCGAACCCGCGCGGCGAGTCCAGGTGGATGATGCGCCGGCCCAGGGTCCGCATGATGCGCCACCCACCGGAGTACGTGCCGAGCGAGATGGCGCCCGCCGACGCGGCGATGACCCACACCGGCAACGGGTCCCCCTCGCTCACGTACCCGCCGGTCGCCAGCGCCAGGAAGATGACCCCCATCGTCTTCTGCGCGTCCTGGAGCCCGTGCCCCAGCGCCATCGCGCTCGCCGACACCGTCTGCGAGAGCCGGAACCCGCGGTTCGTCCGGTGCGGGTTCGCGTGCCGGAACCCCCACATGATGCCCAGCATCAGCAGGAACGCCAGGCTGAACCCGACCACCGGGGACAGGAACATCGGGATCACGACCTTGTCGACGAACACCGACCAGTGCACGAGGCTCCCGGACGCGATCGCGGCACCGACCAGCCCGCCGATCAGCGAGTGCGTCGAGGAGGACGGCAGTCCGTAGTACCAGGTGATGAGGTTCCACGCGATGGCACCGAAGAGCGCCCCCATCACGATGACCAGGCCGTGCGCGGGCGAGCCGTTCGGCACGATGGTGTCGGAGACGGTGTGCGCGACCTGCTGGCCGAGGAACGCTCCCACGAAGTTCATCACCGCCGCCAGCACCAACGCGACCCGCGGCGTCAGCGCACGCGTGGACACCGACGTCGCGATCGCGTTCGCCGCGTCGTGGAAGCCGTTGGTGAAGTCGAACACCAGCGCCACGACGACCAGCGCGATGATGATGGCCAGAGTCAAGGAGGTCACCTCGGTCCGCTCGGCCCGACCCTCGACAGGTGACGCGTCCTGCTCCGGCCGAGGCAACGGCGTGCGTGCTCCAGACTTGCACCGGGGCCGGCCCCGGAACATGGCACAGGTGCGTCGTTTCGGTGACCACCCGTCGGTGACCCGCCGTGGGCGCGGACCGGACGGTCGCCCGCCTCACTCCGCGGCGTGCTCCCCCCGGGCGATCTCCGCGAAGAGCTGGGTGCCGACCGGGCGGGTGAGCGGGTCGGCGTGCCGGTGCACCAGCTGCCAGCGACCGCCGTCGCGGCGGAAGACCAGCGTGATGCGCAGCGACCACTCCTGCCGGGGCAGGTCGCCGACCGTCCCGTGCTGCCGCTCGGTGGCGACCAGGACCGCGAGACCGTCCGAGGCGTACGCCGCGTGGACCTCGAGGTGCACCTCTCCCCCGCGGAACGTGCTCGCGGTCCGCTCGACGGCCTGGTCCGACCCGTCGAAGCCATGGCGGGGGTCGCCGCCGTACGGAGGGGTGAGGGTGAAGTCGGGAGCGTGGTCCGCGAGGGCCGCGTAGCGGGGCAGGTCGCCGTCCAGGTAGGCCTGCGCGGCGACGGACCACAGCTCCGTGAGATCGGCGACGTGCTGGTCGGTGCGGTCGTCGGTTGCCATCGTCGGCGCCTCCCGGTCGTGCTGCGACGTACCCCCGGAGCCGCAGTATCGGTCATGCCGGCGCCCGACGACAGCGTCCGCGTCGTCGCTCCGCACCGTCCGTAGTGGCCATTGACGTGCGGCGAGCGCCGGTGGTGGTTTGGACGTCACCGGGAACGCGCTGCACCGCTGCCACCGTCGAGGGACGGTGCCACGCCGCTCCACGACCCGCAGCGAGGAACCATGAGCGCCACACCGATCGCCGACCACGCCCTGCTCTCGGACTGCCACTCCAGCGCCCTGGTCGACACCTCCGGGTCCGTCGAGTGGCTGACCTTCCCGCGCTTCGACAGCCCGTCGGTGATGGCGCGGCTGCTCGACGACCACGCCGGCCACTGGTCGATCCGGCCGGCAGGCGACTTCAGCAGCACCCGGCGCTACCTCGACGGGACGCTGGTGCTCGAGACCACCTTCCACACCCCGTCGGCCACCGTGGTGCTCACCGACGCCCTCGCGATGGGCCCCGACAACGAGGGCCACCGGCTGGGCCGGGACGTCCCGCACCTGCTGCTCCGCACGGTCACCTGCGTGTCCGGAGCCGACGAGCTGGAGGTCTCCTACGCGCCGCGGCCGGAGTACGGGCTGGTCGTGTCGCTGCTGTCCGAGACACCGGGCGGGGTCACCGCGCGCGGCGGCGCGGAGTGGCTGGTGCTCACGACGCCGGTCCCGCTGTCGCTGACCCGCGGCACCGGAGTCGGGAGGACCCGCATCTCCGCCGGCCAGACCCTGTACTTCGCGCTCCACCGGTCCACCCTCGAGGAGACCCCGGCCCACGTCTGGGCGGAGGACGAGATCGCCGCCGTGCTGGACCGCACCGTCGACGCGTGGCGGTCCTGGTCGACCCTGCACCAGTCCTACGAGGGCCCGTGGCAGGACCTGGTGCACGCCAGCGGACGGGTGCTCAAGGCGCTGACCTTCCAGCCCAGCGGGGCCGTGGTCGCGGCGGCCACCACGTCGCTGCCCGAGGGCGTCGGCGGGGAGCGCAACTGGGACTACCGCTACTCCTGGGTGCGCGACGCCAGCCTCACCATGGAGGCGCTCTGGGTCGCGGCCTGCCCGGACGAGGCCGACGACTTCTTCGCGTTCATGGCGACCGCCGCCGCCTCCGGGGTGGGGCCGGACCGGGCGCTGCAGATCATGTTCGGCGTCGGCGGGGAGCACGACCTCAGCGAGCGCAGCCTGCCGCACCTGTCCGGGTGGCGCGACAGCGCGCCGGTCCGGGTCGGCAACGGCGCCTGGGGCCAGCAGCAGCTCGACGTGTACGGCGAGCTGCTGGGTGCCGCGAGCCGGCTGACCGACCAGCTGCACGACCTCGACGCGGACACCCGCCGCTTCCTGTCCGCGCTCGCCGACGCGGCCGCCGTACGGTGGCGGGAACCGGACCAGGGCATCTGGGAGGTGCGCGGCGCCCCCCGGCACTTCCTCCACTCCCGGGTGATGTGCTGGGTCGCGCTGGACCGGGCCGTCGCCCTGGCCGACGTCATCGGCGACCGGTCCCGCGTCGGGGAGTGGCAGCGGGTCCGCGACCAGATCGCCGAGACCGTCGTCCGCGAGGGCTGGAGCGACACCGCCGGAGCCTTCACCCAGTACGTCGGGACCGACGCCCTCGACGCCTCCACGCTGATGCTCCCGATCGTCGGCTTCCTCCCCGCCACGGACCCCCGGGTGCTCGCCACCCTCGACGCGATCGAGGAACGGCTCACCGACGAGCGTGGTCTCGTCTACCGCTACCGGACCGAGGACGGCGTGGACGGTCTCGCCGGCGAGGAGGGCACCTTCCTGCTCTGCACCTTCTGGCTCGCCCAGGCGCTGGCGATGGCCGGCCGGGCCGAGCGGGCCCGTGAGGTGTTCGAGCGGGCCGCCCGCTACGTCAACGACGTCGGGCTGCTCGGCGAGGAGGTGGATCCCGCGACCGGGGAGCTGCTCGGCAACTTCCCGCAGGCCTTCAGCCACATCGGCCTGGTCAACGCGGCCTGGGCGATCGCCGAGGCCGAGCAACGCGTGCCCACCGGGTGAGCGCCGGGTGAGCGCCGGGCGATGAGTCCCGCGGACCCGACCGGTCTGCCCTCGTGAGGGTCACCGGAGGAGGAACCATGGGAAAGATCATCGCGTCCATCACCACGTCGGTCGACGGCTACGTCACCGGCCCGGACGACGGCCCGGAGCTCGGCCTCGGCCGCGGGGGCGAGCGCCTCCACTACTGGGTCATGGGCGGTCCGTGGACCTACGAGGGTGACCACGACTTCGCGATGCACGGCCCGGACAAGGAGTTCTACGACGAGCTCGTCTCGACGCTCGCCTCCGGGGTCGTCGGCCGCGGGATGTACGACGCGGCCCGGGCGTGGGGAGGGACCAACCCGTTCCCCGGGACGCTGTTCGTGCTGACCCACCGCACCGAGGACCAGCCGGCGCCGGAAGCCGGCTTCCGGTTCGTCGACGGCCTCGACACGGCACTCGCCCGGGCGAGCGAGGCGGCCGGGGACGGGGACGTCGCCCTCGGTGGCGGCGCCGACGTCATCCGGCAGGCGCTGGCGGCGGGGAAGGTCGACGAGCTGGTCATCTCGACCGCCCCGGTGATCCTGGGTGCGGGCAAGCGGCTGTTCGACGGGTTCGACCGGGACGTGGACCTCGAGGTGGCCCAGGTCCGCAGCTCGCCGTACGCCACGCACGTGCGCTACACCGTCGCCAAGTAGCCCCGGTGTCGGACGGCACGGAGCGTGCCACCCGCGTAGCCTGCGGCAGGTGGACGCCGCAGCAGTCGTCACCCGGCCGGTCGCCCGACCCGCCGCACGGCGCTCGACCATGCGTCTCGAGCTGGGCTGAGGTCGCACGACCGCCCCGAAGGGGGATGCCCCATATTGGGGTCCATGACCTCCCCAGGCAACCACGCCCCCCGCGTCCACCCGGTGACGGCGGCGATGCTGGCGCAGCGCGCCGAGAGCGTCCAGCTGAAGATCGCTGACGGGATCACCACGTTCGCCGGGTCGATGACGTTCGTCTACATCCACGCGGCCGCCTTCGCCGTCTGGATGCTGGTGTTCGAGCGCAGCCCGTGGCCGACGCTCACCCTGATCGTCTCGCTCGAGGCGATCTTCCTGTCGACGTTCGTGCTGATCGGCCAGAACCGCCAGGCCGCCTTCCAGCAGGCCAAGGCGGACCACGACTTCGTCGAGTCCGAGCTCGAGCTGAAGACGAACACCGAGATCACCCGGCAGATCCACACGCTCACCACCGAGCTGCACCGGCGGGTGGTGACGGAGGGGGCGGGCTGAGCCGGGTTACGCCCGCAGGACCTTGTCCATCGACTTGCCCTTGGCGAGCTCGTCGACCAGCTTGTCCAGGTAGCGGATCTTCTGCATCAGCGGGTCCTCCACGTCCTCGACGCGCACCCCGCACACCACGCCGGTGATCGACGACGCCTGCGGAGGGAGCTGGGCAGCGGCGAAGAAGTCCTCGAAGGTCGTGCCCGTGGCCAGGTGAGCGCCGAGCGCCGGCTGGTCGAAGCCGGTCAGCCACTCGATCACCTGGTCCAGCTCGGCCTGCGTGCGCCCCTTCCGCTCCACCTTCGTCACGTAGTGGGGGTAGACGGACGCGAAGCTGGTGGTGAAGATCCGGCTCATCCTGCTGAGGATAGTGCGTCGGGGAACGCGGACCGATGAGTCTGCTGCCGCGGTCCGGTCCTTCCTTGCACGGGCGTGCCGCCACCGGGGGTGGGCGGTACGCCGCCGACCAGATCGACGCACGAGGAGGACGCGATGGCCAGGGTGTTTCCGTGCCTGTGGTTCGACGGCAACGCGGAGGAGGCGGCCGAGTTCTACGTGACGCTGCTGCCGGACAGCCACGTCGACAAGGTCTGGCGCTCGCCGGCCGAGACGCCGTCCGGGCCGCCGGGGATGGTGCTGACGGTCGACTTCACGGTCGCCGGCGAGCGGTTCCAGGGGCTCAACGGCGGCCCGGACTTCAGGTTCACCGAGGCGGTGTCGTTCGCCATCGAGTGCGACGACCAGGCCGAGGTGGACCGGCTGTGGGCCGCGCTCACCGCGAGCGGCGGCGAGCCGGGACCGTGCGGCTGGCTCAAGGACCGGTTCGGGCTGTCCTGGCAGATCGTCCCCCGCCGGCTGAACGAGCTGCTCGACGACCCCGACCCCCAGCGTGCTCGCCGGGCGATGGAGGCGATGCTGAAGATGGGCAAGATCGACGTCGCCGAGCTGGAGAACGCCGCCGCCGCGGCCTGACCCGGACTCCTCGACGGCCTCCTCCACGGCGCCCGGAGCCAAGTCGGCGCGACCATCCACTAGCGTTCGACCTGCGACCGGACGGTCGAGCCCGGCCGGGCGCGAGGAGGAGGGCCCATGGTGGACGCGGACACCTCGAGCGCAGCTGTGCCGGTGTTCTTCCTCTCCGACAGCACCGGCATCAGCGCGGAGACGATGGGCAACGCGCTGCTGATCCAGTTCCCGGGTCGCCGGTTCGAGCGCACGCTGGTGCCGTTCATCTCCTCGGTGGCCGAGGCTCGTGAGGTGGTCGCCCGGCTCGACGCCGTGCTGGACACCGGCGGACCCACCCCGCTCGTGTTCACCACCGCCGCCGACGACGACGTACGCCGGGAGCTGCGCCGCACCCGGTGCCCGATGATCGACTTCTTCGACCTGCACATGGAGCACGTCGAAGCCGTGCTGGGCGCACGCGGTGCGCACGCAGCGGCCCGGTTGCACGGTGTCGGCGACGTGAAGCGCTACAACAGCCGCATGCAGGCGATCGAGTACGCCATCGAGCACGACGACGGGCAGAGCCTGCGCGCGCTGGAGAAGGCCGACGTCGTCCTGCTCGCCCCGTCCCGGTGCGGGAAGACCCCGACCTCGATGTACCTCGCCCTCCAGCACGGCATGTTCGTGGCCAACTACCCCCTGGTCGACGAGGACTTCACGAGCACGCACGAGCTTCCGCGGCCGGTCGCCGAGCTCGGCCACCTGTGCTTCGGGCTGGTCACCTCGCCCTCCCGGTTGTCCGCCGTCCGCAACGAGCGTCGCCCCGGGTCCCGGTACGCCTCCATCGAGCAGTGCACCTTCGAGCTGCGACGGGCCCGGGCCCTGTACGAGGCGAACGACCTCCCGGTCATCGACTCCTCGACCAAGTCGGTCGAGGAGATGTCCACCATCATCTTGCAGACGCTCAGGAAGAACCGACCGATCGCTTGAGGAGCCCGTCCATGACTGACAACGTCCGATGGTTCGACCAGATCAGCCTCCAGGACCTGGAGCAGGTCGGCGGCAAGAACGCCTCCCTCGGCGAGATGGTCGGGAACCTGTCGTCGCTGGGCGTGCGGGTGCCCGACGGGTTCGCCACCACGGCCGACGCGTTCCGGCGCTTCATCGGCGAGACCGGCCTGGCCGAGCGGATCAGCTCGGACCTGGCCGGCCTCGACACCGACGACGTACGACGGCTGGCCGAGGTCGGTCGGTCGATCCGCGAGGCCGTGGCGGCCCAGCCGTTCCCGCCCGACCTCGAGGAGGACATCCGCTCGGCCTACGAGAAGCTGTCGTCGGGCGACGCGGAGCGTTCGTTCGCCGTGCGTTCGTCGGCGACCGCGGAGGACCTGCCCGACGCCTCGTTCGCCGGGCAGCAGGAGACGTTCCTGAACGTGCGCGGCATCGACGCGGTCCTGCACGCGATCCGCGAGGTCTTCGCCTCGCTCTACAACGACCGGGCGATCGCCTACCGGGTGCACCACGAGTTCGACCACGACGCCGTGGCACTCTCGGCGGGCGTCCAGCAGATGGTGCGCTCTGACGTCGGTGCGTCCGGGGTGATGTTCACGATGGACACCGAGTCGGGCTTCACCGACGCGGTGTTCGTGACCTCGTCGTACGGCCTCGGCGAAGCGGTCGTGCAGGGCGCGGTGAACCCCGACGAGTTCTACGTCTACAAGCCCGCGCTGCGCGCCGGCCGACCCGCGATCCTCAAGCGCGGCGTCGGGTCGAAGACCACCAAGATGGTCTACACCGACGACCCGGCGGTCGGCCGCACGACGGAGTTCGTGGACACCGAGGAGGCCGAGCGCCCGCTGCTCAGCCTCACCGACGACGAGGTCGAGGAGCTGGCCCGCCACGCTCTGACGATCGAGGAGCACTACGGCCGGCCGATGGACATCGAGTGGGGCAAGGACGGCCTCGACGGCCTGCTCTACGTGCTGCAGGCCCGGCCCGAGACCGTGCAGTCGCGGGTGACCGGCGCCCAGCAGCGGTACCGGATGGACGCCACCGGCGACGTCGTCGTCGAGGGCCGGGCCATCGGCCAGCGGATCGGCGCCGGCGCGGTGCGGGTGCTGCGGACGGTCGAGCAGATGCACGAGTTCGTCCCCGGCGAGGTGCTGGTCGCGGACATGACGGACCCCGACTGGGAGCCCATCATGAAGCGCGCGTCCGCCATCGTCACGAACCGCGGCGGCCGCACCTGCCACGCCGCCATCATCGCCCGCGAGCTCGGCATCCCGGCGGTCGTCGGCACCGGCACCGCGACCAAGGTGCTCGAGGACGGACGCCCGGTGACGGTGTCCTGCGCCGAGGGCGACACCGGCCTCGTGTACGACGGCGAGCTCGCGTTCACCGTCACCGAGACCGAGCTCGAGCAGATGCCCGAGATCGCCACGAAGATCATGATGAACGTCGGCACGCCCGAGCAGGCCTTCGCCTTCTCGCGGCTGCCGAACGCCGGCGTCGGCCTGGCCCGCCTGGAGTTCATCATCAACCGCCAGATCGGGATCCACCCCAAGGCACTCCTCGAGCTGGAGACCCTGGACGGTCCGCTGCGCGACCAGATCACCGAGACGATCGCGGCCTACCCCGGCCCCCGCGAGTTCTTCGTGCAGCGGGTGGCCGAGGGCGTCTCGATGATCGCGGCGGCCTTCGCGCCGAACCCGGTGATCGTCCGGATGAGCGACTTCAAGTCCAACGAGTACGCGAACCTCACCGGCGGCGAGCTCTACGAGCCGCACGAGGAGAACCCGATGATCGGCTACCGCGGCGCGTCGCGGTACCTCTCGCCCGACTTCGTGGACTGCTTCGCGATGGAGGCCGAGGCGCTCAGGTACGTCCGCGACACGATGGGCCTGACCAACGTCAAGATCATGATCCCGTTCGTCCGCACCCTCGCCGAGGCCGAGGGCGTCATCGACCTGCTCGCCCGGCACGGGCTGCGCCGCGGCGAGAACGACCTGCAGGTGATCATGATGTGCGAGGTGCCCTCGAACGCCATCCTCGCGGACCAGTTCCTCGAGCACTTCGACGGGTTCTCGATCGGCTCGAACGACATGACCCAGCTGACCCTCGGCCTGGACCGGGACTCCGCCCTGGTCGCCGCCTCCTTCGACGAACGCGACCCCGCCGTCTCGTTCATGCTCGAACGGGCCATCCGCGCCTGCCGTGCGGCCGGGAAGTACGTCGGCATCTGCGGGCAGGGGCCGAGCGACCACCCCGACATGGCTCAGTGGCTGCTCGACCAGGGCATCGAGTCGATGTCCCTCAACCCGGACACGGTGGTGGACACCTGGCTCCGTCTCGCCAAGAGCACGACCCCGGCCTGAGCGGTCCGGCGGTCAGGGGTTGCGGGTCGCGCGGATGGTCGGGCTGGTGTCGGCCTTGCAGCCGATGACGTGCCGGACCCGGGCGTAGAACCTGCCCTCGGTCCCGGTGTTCCCGGTCGACCACCGGTAGACGCCGCCCTCGAGGGACGCGGTGTCCGTGGCGAACCGCACGTCGTCCCCGCCGCCACGAGCGCCCTTCTGCCGGACCACGACGACCACCCGGTCGGCCGCACACCTCTTCGGGCGAGGGCTCGTCACGACGCCGGACAGGTCGGTGCCCTCCGCCTGGATGGTGACCGTCGTGCTCGCGTCGCCCGGTGCGCCGGCGGCGGAGGCACCGGTGCCCAGACCCGCCGCGACGGCGATCGCCAGGACCGGGACGGTCAGCAGCGTGCCTCTCATGACCCACCTCCACGGACGGTGTCGTCGGTCGGACCACTCCCGCGAGCGTAGGTCGCCGGACCTGCCGCCAGAAGGCCCCGACCGGACCATTGCGCCCCACCCGGTGGGGGGTCGGCCCGGCCGGGCGAGGCGGCCCGGGGACGCCTTGACGACGCTCAGGTCCGCGGCGCACCGTGGAGGGACCGACGCACCACGGGCAGCCACGACGCCGTCGAGCGAGGAGGCACAGATGAGCAGCGTCGACACCAGCACCGAGACCGCGACCGCCAGCCCCCCGGTGAAGCCCGGCGAGATGCGGCTCGAGGTGGTGCTCGTGGCGGTCTCGGACGTCGACCGGGCGAAGCGCTTCTACGAGGGCCTGGGCTGGCGCCTCGACGCGGACCTCGTCGTCGACGACGGCTACCGGGTGGTCCAGCTGACGCCCCCCGGGTCCGCCTGCTCGATCATCTTCGGCACGGGGGTCACGACGGCCCCACCGGGCTCGGCGGAGGGGCTGCAGCTCTCGGTCTACGACATCGACGAGGCCCGCGAGGACCTCCTCGCGCGGGGGGTCGAGGTCAGCGAGCCGTTCCACGACGTGACCGGCATCTTCCACCACGCCGGCACCGAGGGACGCCTCGACGGTGCCGCGCCGGAACGCGCGGACTACGGCTCGTTCGCGTCGTTCACCGATCCCGACGGCAACGGCTGGCTGCTCCAGGAGATCAAGACCCGGTTGCCGGGCCGCTGAGGGGAGACGCACATGGGCACGACCTACGAGTCCGTGAGCGACCTCGCGCAGGCCCTGCGGCGGGCTGCCGAGGCGCACGGGCAGCACGAGGAACGGACCGGCGAGGCCGACCCGGACTGGCCGGACTGGTACGCGCTGTACATGGTCCGGGAGCGCGCCGACGAGGAGCTCCCGACATGACCAGCGACTACGACGTGATCGTGCTCGGCGGCGGCTCGCCGGGCGAGCACTGTGCCGGAGCCCTCGCCGAGGGCGGTCTGCGGGTGGCCGTCGTGGAGCGCGAGCGGGTGGGCGGGGAGTGCTCCTACTGGGCCTGCATCCCGTCGAAGACGCTGCTGCGGCCGGGCGAGGCGGTCCACGGGGCGAACGAGGCCGCCGCCACCGCCCGGGTCGACGTGCAGGCGGTCCTGGCCTGGCGCGACTTCATGGTCTCGGACTACTCCGACGCCGGGCAGGAGCGCTGGCTGGCGGACCAGGGCATCGACCTGCTGCGCGGCACCGGCCGGCTGGCCGGCCCGGGCGTCGTCGAGGTCGACGGCGCGCGCCGCACCGCCGACCACGTGGTGCTCGCGAACGGCGCCGACCCGGTGGTGCCGCCGGTGCCCGGCCTGCGCGAGCTCCCGGGCGTCTGGACGAGCCGCGAGGCGACGTCCATGCGGGCCGTCCCGCGCCGGCTGCTGATCATGGGTGGCGGGCCGGTCGGGGTCGAGATGGCGCAGGCGGTGCGCCGGCTCGGGGGCGAGGTCGTGCTGGTCGACATGGCCGCGCACCTGCTCGCCCGGGAGCCGGCTCCGCTCGGCGAGGCGCTGGGCGAGGTCCTGCTCCGCGAAGGCGTCGAGCTCGCCCTGTCCGCCGGCGTGACCGCCGTACGACGCGACGGCGAGGACTACGTCGCGACGCTCGACGACGGGCGGGAGCTGCGCGGCGACCGGCTGCTGGTCGCCACCGGCCGGCGCCCGCGGGTCGACGGGCTCGGCCTCGAGACCGTCGGCGTCGAACCGGACGTGCACGGGGTCCCGGTCGACGCGCACCTGCGCGCGGCGGAGAACCTGTGGGCGATCGGCGACGTCACAGGCCTGTGGCCGCTCACGCACGTCGGGAAGTACCAGGGCGAGGTGGTCGCCGCCAACATCCTCGGGGAGGCACGACGGGCCAACTACGAGGCCGTGCCTCGTGTGACCTACACCGACCCACAGGCCGCGGCGGTGGGCGCCGCGCAGGACCGCTTCAGCGCCACGGCGCTCTTGTCCGAGGTGGCCAAGACCGCCACCTACACACGCGCCTACGCAGAGAGCAACGGCTTCCTGACCCTGCTGAGCGACGGTCGGCGGCTGACCGGCGCCTACGCGCTCGGCCCGGAGGCGGGCGAGTGGCTGCAGCAGGCCACGGTCGCCATTCGCGCACACGTCCCGCTCGACCTCCTGCGCGACACGATCCAGCCGTTCCCGACGTTCTCCGAGATCTACGTCGCCGCGCTGAAGTCGCTCGGCGCCGAGGTCGCGGCGGGCTACCAGACGGTCGGCGCGGCACCACCGGAGGCGGGACCGTGACCACCGAGAGGGTCCCGGCACCCGGACGCGAGCCGGACCTGCTGGGCCAGACCGTCGTGGTGATCGGCGGCAGCGCGGGGATCGGCCTGGAGACCGCGAGACGGGCCCGGGCCGAGGGAGCCGACGTCATCCTGACCGGCCGCGACGGCGAGCGGCTGCGGCGCGCCGCGACCGACCTCGACGCGCTGGGCACCGCGACGTTCGACGCGCACGACATGGCCGCCCTCGAAGGGTTCTTCGCGGGCCTCGAGGCTCCGATCGACCACGTGATGGTGACCGCCGGGCGGCCCTACTACGCACCGCTGGCCGAGATGGACTTCGACGAGGCACGCCGGGCCCTGTCCGAGCACCCGATGGTGATGCTCGGGGCGGCGCGGTACGCCGGACCCCGGGTGCGTCCGGGAGGCACGCTGCTGTTCATGGGCGGCACCGGTGCCCGCCGCACGGGCGTCGGTCTCGGGATCATCTCGGCGACGACCGCGGCCCTGCCGGCGCTGACCGCCAACCTGGCGCTGGAGATCGCGCCGGTCCGCGTGAACCTGATCGCCGCCGGCTTCGTCGACACACCGCTGTCGGCGTCGCTGCTCGCCGACCAGCTCGAGGCCCGCCGCGACCAGCTGCGCAGCACCCTGCCGATCGGGCGCGTGGTCGGTCCGGCCGACGTGGCGGCGCTGGCGGTCCACCTCATGACCAACACCGCCCTGACCGGGGCGACGTACGACATCGACGGCGGCCAGCAGCTCGTCCCCGGCTGACCAGCCGCGGTGGACCATCGACCGAAGGGCCTCCACCATGCGCTCCGACATCGTCCCGGGCGGCACGTTCCCCGACTACGAGCTGCCCGACCACACGAACGTCCCCAGGAGGCTCAGCGAGCTCCAGGGGGGGCGACCCGGTCGTGCTCACCCTCGCCCGCGGCCACTACTGCCCCAAGGAGCACCAGCAGCACCTCGAGCTCGCCGCGTTCTACCCGAGGATCGCGGTGGCCTACACGCAGGTGGCGACCATCGCGACCGACGAGCACCACGAGCTCCAGGAGTTCCGCGCCTCGGTCGGCGCGCAGTGGACGTTCCTCTCCGACCCCGGACGCACCGTCCAGCGGGACCTCGACATCGCGGAGTACACCGACCCCGACCACGACCCGATGATCCCGCACACCCTCGTCCTGAAGCCCGGGCTCGTGGTGCACAGCATCTACAACGGCTACTGGTTCTGGGGTCGCCCCTCGGTCACGGACCTCTGGCACGACCTGCGGGAGGTCACCCGGGAGATCCGTCCCGACTGGGACCTCAGCACCCCCGGGCTCCGGGACGCCTGGGACGCCGGGGACCTCTCCCGCTTCCACGGCTGGGACCGGCGGGCCGCCGCCGGTGCGGGCCGCTCCTGACGTCGCCGCCCGACCCGGCGCTAGTCCGTCCCCGGTCCCTCCGGCGCGGTGTCGCCGTACGCCCGGACCTCCGCGATCCTGCCGGTGCGGCCCACGCTGAAGACGCCGAGCGCCGCCTGACGCAGCGGCTGCGAGACGTCCCGGCGCACGACGTTGTGCTCCAGGGCGCACACGCGGCCGTCGTCGACGAGTGCACAGGGCTCCACGGGGACGCCGCCGGCGGGGAACAGCCCCGCGTAGTAGGCGCTCAGGGCGTCCGGACCGCGGTGCACGTGCCGGCCCGACGGGTCGTGGGCACAGCCGTCCGGTTCGAAGGCGGCCACGACCCCCTCGACGTCTCCGGCCGCGAACGCCCCCCAGGTACGTCGCCACGGCGTCCGGGACGGGCAGGTCGGGGTCCGCCTGCAGCAACGGGGGACGGCTCGTGCGTCGGCCCGTGAGCGGCCGGCTCGAGAAGTAGACCCGCACCTCGTCGATGCGCCCGTCCGGCTCGCGCTCGGCGACCACGGCGACCGGCAGGTCGACCGGGCCGTGCTCGGTGTCGAGGTGCAGGACCACCTCCTCGAACCCGGACCGCTCGTGGATGACGTGGTCGACGTCGTCCACCGACGCGTGGCGCTCGTGCAGCCAGGCGCTGGTCTCGGCGACGAACGCCCGGAACGCCGCCTTGCCCCTGATCCGACCGCGCACCGGGTCGTGCACCTGCGGCTCGCCGGCGAACGACTCGACCAGCGGGTCGGGGTCACCGGCCATCAGGCCGTCGAAGTACGGCACGGACACCAGCTCGTCGCGACGTCGCTCGTCCAGGATCCGCTGCAGCGACGGCGCTGTGAACAGCTCGGGCACCCACGGCATGACAACCAGCGTCCCACAGCCGCTCGCGGTCAGAGGTCCACGACGAGGTCCGCCGTCGGCCGCGCCGAGCAGATGAGCAGCTCGTCGCCGCCGGGTGGCTCGAGCGGCGGCGTCACGTACGCCGCCTGCCCGGACAGCACCGCGGTGGCGCAGGTGTGGCAGACGCCGGTGCGGCACGACCACCGGGTGGGTACGTCGCACGCCTCGGCGAGCTCGAGCACCGAGGCGTACCGGTCCGACCAGCTCGTGGCGAGCCCCGTCCGGGCGAAGGTCACCGCCGGCCCGGTGCCCGCGGGCCCGGGAGGCTGGTGCGGCGGCGGCGCGGCGTCCCCGACGACGCCGGGGTTGATCGGCGGTCGCGACCCGAACCGCTCGGTGTGGATACGGGCCGCTGCCACGCCGACCCCGGCGAGGGCGGCCGTGACGTCGTCCATGAACGCCTCCGGGCCGCAGACGTACGCGGTCGCGTCGGCCGGGAGACCCAGGCCGCCGATCACCTCCGGGGTGAGCCGTCCGGCCCGGACTCCCGGTCCCGCGGCGAGCGGCTGCGCCGGAGCCGTGTAGTAGACGAGGGACTGCGCGGCCGGGAGTCGCCCCAGCAGGTCGGAGACCTCGACGGAGAAGGCATGGCTGTCCGCGTCGTGCGTGGCGTGGACCCACCACACCTCGCGCCTGCTGCGCTCGCCCGAGAGCCGGTGGAGCATCGCCAGCAGCGGCGTCTGGCCGATCCCGCCGGAGACGAGCAGCACCGGCCCGGTGCCGTCGTCGAGCACGAAGTCGCCCCGCGGCGCCGCCACCTCGATCCGGTCCCCGCGGTGCAGGTGGGCGTGCAGGTGGGAGCTGACCAGCCCGTGCGGCTCGCGCTTGACGCTGATCCGGTAGCCGCCGCCCTCCGCGTCGCCCGACAGGGAGTAGGTCCGCACCGGGACCGGGTCGCCCGCGCCCGGCACCCGGACGGTGAGGAACTGGCCGGGCCGGTACGCCGGGAGCGGCGCGTCCCCCGCGAGCCGGAACGACGTCACGGACCCGCTCTCGGCGACGACGTCGGTCACGGTGAGGGGGGCGGAAGCCGGCCCAGGCCGGTGGGGGCGCGACCGCGATCCCGGCGGGCCGGGCCTCCGCGTGGTTCTCCACCATGGTGCGGAACGACTCGCGCCAGCCCGGGCTGAGGGCCGGCACGTCCAGGGCTGCCTGCAGCTGCTGCACGTCGTGCCCCGGCAGGTAGAGCAGCGCGTCGACGTCGGCCACGGTCAGCGCGTGCGGCCCGCGCGCCGTGCGCACGATCTCGTCACCGGCACTGACGTGGCCCTCGGCCAGCACCCGCAGGTAGAACCCTGGGCGGCGGTGCGCGACCAGCAGCGACGGCAGCTGCGGCTCCCCCCATCCGCATCCCCACCCGGAAGCAGGTCACGCGCGGCTGGGTGACCTCGAACTCCGCCTCGCCGATCCGGTACCGGTCCCCGATGCAGACCGCGTCGTCGGCGAGACCGTCGACGGTGAAGTTCTCCCCGAAGGCACCGTGCGCCAGGTCGTCGCGCCCGAAGAACTCCTCCCAGTGCCGGTAGGACGCGGCCTGGTAGACGAGCACCGCACGCTGCTCGCCGCCGTGCCCGACCAGGTCGCCCTGACCGTCGCCGTCGATGTTCAGGCGGCGGACCATCCGGGGCCCGGTGACCGGGCTCTTCCACACGCCGGTGTGCACGGTGCGACCGCGCCACGTCACGTCCTCGGGCATCCCGACGTTGACCGACAACAGAGTCGCCATCGCCTCGCTCCTTCCCCGGCCTCGCAACGATTCTGTCGTGCCGGGCGGCTCGACAGCCAGCACCCGGGAGTAGACCACCTGCGCCGGCGTGGGCCCTCCAGAGCCGAGGTTCCTGGCGTTCGGGACATCCGGACAACCCTGCCCCGCGGTCGTTGTTGCAGCGGGCGCCCGACGGGCGAAGAGTGAAGGACCAGGGCCGCGACCAGAGCGCGACCGGCAACCCTGACTCAGAGGGAGACCCGAGATGATCCTGGCAACGACGAAGGTCGAAGACGTGGACCGGTTCCTCACCATCTTCTCGACCAAGGGCGCCGAGAAGCGCGGGCAGCACGGGTCCAAGGGCTCGACCGTCTTCCGCGACCCTGTCGAGGAGAACCGGGTCTGGGTGCTGTTCGACTGGGATCCCGAGGGCTGGCAGGAGTTCGTGTCCGACCCGGAGGTGCCGCCGATCCTGCAGGAGGCCGGGCACGTCGGCAAGCCGCAGCCCGCGCAGCTCGTCGGTCGGTACGACGCCTGAGCAGGATCCGCCGGCGGGCGGAGGCCCGGCAGGTCAGGGACGGAAGGCGGAGCCCGTCCGGTCCAGGGCACCCTCCGTGGCGGGCACCGTGCCCCGCTTGACGGCCCGGACCAGCGCGGCGTGGTCGGCCTCGGTCTGGTCGGCGTACGACCGGGCGAACCGCACCATCGCCCGGTCCAGCTTGGCGGACCCGCCGGCGTAGCCCGCGATCATCGACGCCCCGCTGGTGCGCGCGTGCCCCTTGGCCAGCAGGTGTCCCACGATGCCGGCGTAGTCGGCCAGCGCGGCGGGATCGATGGCGTCCAGCGGGATGGTGCCCTTCATGTTCCGGAACTGCCGGACGTAGTACTGCCGCTCGCCGACGGTGGTCCACCCGAGGAGCGGGTCGCTCACCGTCTGCAGGGCCTGCTGGTACTCCACCACCCGCTGGCCCTGGTGGGCGTGCCAGGCGGACTCGCCGTGCACGTGCTCGGCCAGCACCGACCGGCGGGCCTGCTTCAGCTGGAGGAACAGCACGTCCTCGGGGCTGCTGCCCTCGAGCAGCGCGACGTACGCACGCAGGCCGACGCTGCCCACCCCGACCACCTTGTGCGCGATGTCGAGCAGGGTGTAGCCGCCCAGCACCCGCCGCCAGTGCGGCGCCAGGGTGGTGAGGTACTCGTCCAGCGCGGCCGCGATCTGGTCACTGTCCTCGTCGGACACGTGGGTGATCAACGGCGGCTCGTCGACCATGCGCCGGCGCCCCTCGTGCTCGCGGGTGAACCGCGGCAGCGCGCGGTCACTGGTCCGGTTCCGGGCCCGCTTGGCGGACCGCGCGATCTCGGCCCGGAGCGTCTTCTCGCTGGCAGTCTCGTGCAGGCGCTTCACGTCCAGACGGTTGTAGGAACGCTGGAGCAGCGGCTGCTCCGCCAGGAAGTTCACCTCGGCCCGGTAGGCCGACACGCACGACCTGACGGCCTCCGCGCACTGCCGCTCGCCGGACGAGTTCTCCCGCCCGGCCACCCAGATGCTGGCCGCGAGCCGCCGCAGGTCCCACTCCCAGCCGCCCGGGTGGGCCTCGTCGAAGTCGTTGAGGTCGATGACGAGCTCACCCTCCGGGGAGGCGTAGAAACCGAAGTTCCCGAGGTGCGCGTCACCGCAGGCCACAGGCATGATCCCGGTGGCGGGCAGGCCGGCGACGTCCGCGGCCATCACGATGGCGGTGCCGCGCAGGAAGCCGTACGGCGAGCTGACCATCCGGCTCACCCGGATCGGGACCAGCTCGTCCACACGGCCGCGGTGGGACTCCTGGATCAGCCGGACCGGGTCCGGCCGGTCGGCGGGTGCCTCCCAGCCGCCCAGGGCCTTGCGGGGCACCTGCTTGCGCAGCGCCCGACCCAGCGCGAACCGCTCCCGTCGCGACGTCGGTCGCTTCCGGAGCGAGCTGAACGCCTCGCCCTCGGCCGTGGCCAGGACCTCGTGCACTCCCGGGCTGCTCGTCACCTCGTCACCTCCAGTGCCGGACGCGTCTCGTTCTACCAGAGTCCGCGGCCCCGGCCCTGAATCATCCGGCCCAGACGAGGCGTCGGTCCGGCCTCCCCACCCAGACTGTGAGGCTGGGTCGGCGCGCGCCGCCGGCGTACCAGTCCAGACACAACGCTGTGTCCCGACCACGGGAGTGCCGATGCAGACCCGGTGGAAGAGCACCCTGGAGCCGGAGCGATGACCTCATCGTCCGCGCGGACCGGCGTCGCGTCGGGTGCCGTCGTGCTCCCCCTGGCGCTGGCGCAGTTCGTCGCCAGCTACGCCGGCAGCAACATGAACGTGGCCATCAGCACGATCGCCGACGACATCGGCACGACAGTGGTCGGCATGCAGACGACCATCACGCTGTTCACGCTGACGATGGCCTCGTTGATGATCCCCGGCAGCAAGCTGACCGACATCTGGGGCCGCAAGCCCTGCTTCATGTGGGGGCTGGCCATCTACGGCGCCGGTGCCCTGCTGGCCTCGCTGTCCCAGGGGCTGCCGCTGATGATCGTCGGCTACTCGCTGCTCGAGGGCGTCGGCTCCGCCCTTCTGATCCCCCCGATCTACATCCTGATCACGGTGCTGTTCTCGGACACCAAGACGCGAGCCAAGTACTTCGGCATGGTCAGCGGCGCCGCCGGGCTGGGCGCCGCGGCCGGTCCCCTGATCGGCGGCCTCGTCACGAGCGCGATCAGCTGGCGCGCCTCGTTCGTCCTGCAGGTGCTCATCGTCGCGCTGGTGGCCGTGCTGGCCCGGAAGATCGACGACCCACCGCGCGAGAGCGCCGCGCCGCACTTCGACCTGACCGGTGCGATCCTCTCCGCGGCAGGTCTCTTCTTCGTGGTCTTCGGCATCCTGCAGTCCTCGACGTACGGATGGTTCCGCTCACGGGCCGACTTCACCGTCGGCGGCACGGTCGTCCTCCCGCAGGGCGGCATCTCCCCGGTGTGGCTCTACCTCGTCATCGGCGCGCTGTTCCTGCTGTGGTTCTTCCTCCACCTCCGCTCCACTGAGCGGCACGGCAAGGACCCGTTGGTCTCGACCAGGCTGTTCCACAACCGGACCTCCAACCTCGGGCTGACGACGCAGACCATCCAGTGGCTCACCATGCAGGGGTCCTTCTTCGTCATCTCGGTGTTCCTGCAGCAGGTGCGCGGCTACAACGCCATCCAGACCGGTCTGATGCTCACCCCCACCACTGTCGGCGTGCTGCTGGCGGCCGGCACCGCGGAGCGGCTGGCCCGGCGACGTTCCCAGCGGTTCCTGATCCGGCGCGGCTTCGCCGTCACGATCATCGGCCTCCTGCTGGTGCTGGCCCTGGCCCGCGAGCACTCCAGCAACTGGACCTTCATGCCGGGACTGTTCCTCGTCGGCGCCGGCATCGGGGTCATGCTCACGTCCTCGGTCAACGTCGTGCAGTCGGCCTTCCCCGAGGAGGACCAGGGCGACATCTCCGGGGTCTCCCGGAGCGTGTCGAACCTCGGCTCCTCGCTGGGCGTCGCCCTGGCCGGCTCGGTCCTCGCCGCTGATGCCTTCCCGGGCAACAGGTCGTTCGCCGTCTCGCTGGTCATCATGACCGTCATCGCCGTGATCGGCTTCGTGGCCGCGCTGCTGATCCCCAAGGACCCCGAGAAGGCCACGGCCTGACCCTTCGTGCTGCGGGCTGTGCGCGGCGGGCGGGCGTCGGGCTGCTAGGTACCTTGACGGGTACGTAACTGGCTTGGTACGAAGGGACCATGGAAGACGCTCTGAGAGCGCTCGCGGACGACAGCCGGCGAACGATGCTGGAGGCGCTGGCCGCCGGCCCGGCCACCGCGGGCGAGCTGGCGGCGCTCGTCCCGATCGCACGCCCCGGGGTCTCACGGCACCTGCGGGTGCTGCGGGAGGCGGGCCTGGTCGAGGTGCACCGAGAAGCGCAGCGGCGGGTCTACACCCTCCGCCCCCAGCCGCTCGCCGAGATCGACGACTGGCTGGGTCGACAGCTGGCGCAGTGGGAACAGCGGCTGGACGCACTCCACACCGAGGTCGCACGCGGCAAGCGTGCACGAAAGGACTCCCGATGACCGCCGACACACCTGGAACCGTGCGCACCCTGGGCATCCTGCGAGCAGCGGACGGCACGGGCGTCGTACGCCTGGAGGACCGGTTCGACACCGACATCGACGACCTCTGGTCAGCCCTCACCGATCCACCGCGGCTGGCCCGCTGGCTCGGCGAGGTCGAGGGCGACCTCCGTCCGGGCGGCGAGTTCCGCGCGCACTACTACGCCAGCGGGTGGGAGGGCACCTGCCGCGTGGACGTGTGCCAGCCCCCGCACCGACTGCGGATCCTGACCACGTCCCCGGACGAGCCGGACGGCGTCCTCGAGGCGGTGCTCACCGCCGACGGCGACCACACGGTCCTGGTGATCGAGGACCGCGGCCTGCCGCTGGACCAGATCGCCGCCTACGGCGCAGGGGACCAGGTCCACGTCGAGGACCTCGCCGCCTACCTCGCCGGCCGTGCACGCTGCGACGCGCGGGCGCGGTGGCAGGAGCTGCACCCCGCCTACCAGGAGCTGGCCGCGCGGCTCGCTGGGCACGGGACCGGGTAGTCACTGGATTCGCGACCGGCTCCGGCGGGTACACGGACGGGGCCGAGGATCCCAGCGCGGAGCGCCAGTGCTCCGTCGTTCCCGGTGCACTCCAGACATCCAGCCGTAGCGCGCTGGGGACGGTCAGCCCACATGAGCTCGATCCCCGACACCGATCTCGCACCGAACCAGGTCACCTCCCGACCGGCCTTCCCTCCCCTCAGGTCCGTCGTCGCCCGGGCGCTGGCAAGCCTCACCACCGCCGTCGTGGCGCCGACCGTGCTCTTCGCGGCGACGCTGATGACCTTCGACGTGATGGCCGCGGTGACGGTCGCGCTGGCCTGGGTGGTCGGCGCGACGGGCTGGCGGTGGGCGACCGGGCGGCCGGTGTCCGGGCTGCTCATGCTGACGCTGGGGATCATGACCATCAGGACCGGGTTCACGCTGGCCACCGGGAACACGTTCGTCTACTTCGTGCAGCCGGTCTTCGCCGATGCCGCCGTCGCGGCGCTCTTCCTGGGATCACTGGCGACCGCTCGACCCCTGGTGGCCCGGCTGGCGCCGGACTTCTACCCGGTCGACGCCGCGCTTGCCGCGCGCCCCAAGATCCGGCGGCTCTTCCGTCGGCTGACCTTGCTGTGGGGCCTGGTCGTGGTCGTCAAGGGGAGCGTGACGCTGTGGCTCCTGGTCTCCCTGTCGACGGTCCACTACGTGCTGATCCAGAGCAGCACGATCATCGCCCTCCTGCTGACCGCGACCGCCGCCACGGTCGCCCTGTCGGCCGTCGTGGGCCGTCAGGAAGGCATGTTTCGGCCGACCGCCTGACCGGGCGCCCGCCGTGTCGACGCTCCACTGAGGTGGGCTCCGGTCAGCCGACGGGTGCCGTGGTCCGCCTGACCACGAGGCGGGGAGGGACGACGACCTCGGAGCGAGGGGGTGCGTCCGACCCGTCCACGACGCGGCTCACCGCGAGCTCCAGCGCCGAGCCGGCAAGACGGGTGGCGTCCTGGGCCACGGTGGTGAGCGCGACGCTGGAGAGACCCGCGACGTGACTGTCGTCGTACCCGACGACCGACAGCCCGCCGGGCACGGAGACACCCTGCGCGCGGACGGCGGCGAGGAGACCCGCTGCGCAGTGGTCGTTGAAGGCGGTCACGGCCGTCGGCAGCGATCCCGCCAGCAGCTCCGCGGCCGCCCTCTCACCGTCCTCCTCGGTGAGGCCGCCCGCGACCTCCGCGGCTCGCGACTCCAGCCCCAGTGCCCGCATGGCGTCTCGGTAGCCACGACGGCGCTCGGCGGCGCCGGGCGCCCGACGGCCGTCGACGTGCACGATGGACTCGTGCCCGAGACCGGACAGGTGCTCGACGGCGATGCGTGCACCGGAGATGTCATCCGTGCGTACGACGTCCGCGACCCTCGTCCGCAGGGCCCGGGCCACGACGACCACCGGCAGCCGCTCGGCCAGCTCCTCGATGGCCGCCTGCGGAAGGGTCGGACCGATGAGGATCAACGCCTCGCAGCGGTAGCCGAGCAGCGACTGCACCGCTCGGGTCTCGTCTCGGGTGGGTGCCGCAGCGCCGAGCGCGAGGTCGTACCCGGTCGTCTCGGCAGCGCCGTAGAGCGCCTCGACCACCTCCGCGTGGAACTCGCGGTGCAGGCCGAACACGACACCGACGGTCCGGCTCCGGTTGCTGCCCAGCAACCGGGCCCTCTGGTCCGGACGGTAGGACAGCTGGTCGGCGGCTTCCATGACCCGCTGCCGGGTCTCGGGACTCGCCCCCGGAACGCCGCGGAACACGATCGAGACCAGAGCCCGCGAGACCCCTGCCCTCGCCGCCACGTCGGCCATCGTCACGGCGGCGGGACGCTTGTCCGACCTCACAGGCGTGCCTCCTTCGTCTCGGCGCACTCGAAGTCTAGAGCGCTCTAGAGCATCGCTTGACGGCTGCCCCTCCCGCGACCAGACTAGAGCGCTCTAGTACCCACCGAGGGAGCGTCCGCATGACCCGTCTCACCGCCGTGTCCGACCCGGTTCGAACCGGCCTCATCGGCGCCGGGAGGATCGGCACCTCGCACGCCACGCTCCTGGCCCGCCACGTGCCAGGAGCAGAGCTCGTCGCGGTGGCGGATCCGCGCCCGGCGGCGGCTACGAAGCTGGCCGACGCACTGGGCTGCCGCGCGGTCGACGTCGCCGACCTGTTCGCCGACCCGTTGATCGAGGCCGTGGTGATCACCGCCTCGTCCGAGGCGCACGCCGACCTGGTCGTGGCCGCGGCGGAGGCCGGCAAGGCCGTGTTCTGCGAGAAGCCGATGGGTCTGACGATCGACGACATCGACCGGGCGGTCGCGGCGGCCGAGTCCGCGGGCGTGGTCCTCCAGGTGGGCTTCAACCGTCGTTTCGCCGCCGACTTCGCGGCCGCTCACCAGCTGGTCCTCGAAGGTGACATCGGCACCCCCCAGCTGATGCGGTCGGTGACCCGTGATCCCGGCCTGGCCGACCCGGGCGGCGTGCCACCGTGGACGATCTTCGTGCAGACGCTGATCCACGACTTCGACACGTTGCTGTGGCTCAACCCGGGTGCCAAGGCGGTCAGCGTCCATGCCACTGCTGACGCCCTGGTGGCACCTGAGTACAAGGATGCGGGCCTCCTGGACACCGCCGTCGTCGTGATCACGTTCGACAACGGCGCGATCGCCGTCGCCGAGGCCAGCTTCGCCGCGTCGTACGGGTACGACGTCCGGGGCGAGGTCTTCGGGTCGGCGGGCATGGTCACCGTCGGTGGCGGGGCGCGGTCCTCCCTCGAGCACTCCACCAGCTCCGGCCGTCACGTCGACACCGTCCGCGGTGACGTCGAGCTCTTCCGCCAGGCCTATGCAGCGGAGTTCACCGAGTTCACCGACGCGGTCCGCGAGGGGCGGCCCTCCTCCGTCGGCGGGCCCGACGCGCGCCGCGCCCTGGCCGTCGCGCTGGCCTGCATCGAGTCGGTCAAGACCGGGGCGCCGGTCCTCGTCGAGAAGGTCGACGGGCGATGAGCGGCTACGGCTTCACCCTTGCCGTCTGCGCCGAGATGGTCTTCCGCGAGCAGCCCCTCGAGGAACGGGTCCGGACGATCCACGACCTCGGGTTCGCCGTCGAGATCTGGGACTGGACGACCAAGGACCTCGGCGCCCTGGCGGCCACGGGGGCGCACTTCACCTCCATGACCGGGTACGTCGCGGGGAACCTGACCGACCGCGAGGGCGCCGACACGCTGCTGCGGACGGCCGAGCAGTCCATCGCCGCCGCCGAGGTGCTCGGGACGCCGAACCTCAACCTGCACGGCACCGGGCTGGACGGGAACGGCCTGCCCGTCGAGCCGGTCGAAGCGGTGACACCGGCCATGTGGGACCACGCCGTCGGAACCCTCACCCGCGTTGCCCGGCTGGGCGAGCGCGAGGGGGTCGTGTTCTGCCTGGAGAACCTCAACACCGCCGTCGACCACCCGGGCACCCCGTTCGCCACGGCCGCCGACACTCGCGCACTGGTGCGTGCCGTCGACAGTGCGCACCTGCGCATGAACCTCGACCTCTACCACGCCCAGATCGGGGAGGGGAACCTGATCCAGCTGATCCGCGACAGCGTCGACGACGTCGGCGAGGTCCAGGTCGCCGACGTGCCCGGCCGGTGCGAACCCGGGACCGGCGAGGTCAACTACCCCGCGATCGCCCGGGCCCTGCACGAGGTCGGCTACGCCGGCGTGGTCGGCCTCGAGGCCTGGGCGTCCACGGACAGCCACACCGCGCTGCACCGGTTCCGGCAGGCGTTCACCGAGGCGGCCTGACCCTCAGCGGTTCGCGGGAGCGGCCGCGCGCAGCAGGACGTCCGCAGCCACCTGGAGCCCTTCGATGCGACCCAGCGAGGTGTCCTCGTGCTCGATGTTGACCGCCATGTCGGGGTCGACGTCGCGCAGGGCGTCGACGAACCTGGTCCAGAAGTCGACATCGTGACCGCGGCCGAGCGCCACGAAGTCCCACGCCGAGTCCGACGGCCACTCGTTGACCCACTCGTCCCCGCCGAGGTTGACCCGGTCCTCCTCCGGTGAGAGGCGACGGAACCGCTCGTCCAGCACGCCGTACACGGAGACGTGGTCCTCGTTGATCCGGACGTCCTTGGCCGCCGCGTGCACCACCAGCGGTCCGAGGTAGCGGACGGCGGCCACCGGGTCCATGCCCTGCCAGAACAGGTGGCTCGGGTCCATCTCGGCGCCGACGTTGGCGGCCCCCACCCTGTCGACGAGGCGCTTGAGGGTGGGCGGGTTGAACACGAGGTTCTGGGGGTGCATCTCGATGGCCACCTGGACGCCGTTGTCCGCGGCCAGGGCGTCGATCTCCCGCCAGAACGGCACAGCGACCTCGTCCCACTGGTAGTCGAGCACGTCCAGGGACCCGGAGTTCCAGGCGTTGACGACCCAGTTGGGGACGGTGGCTCCGGGCTCGCCGCCGGGGAGGCCCGACATCGTCACGACCCGTGTCTGGCCGAGCAGGCCGGCAGCCCGGACGGACCTGCGCAGGTCCTCGGCATGCTTCGGACCGATGGCGGGGTGCGGGTGCAGCGGGTTGCCGTTGCAGTTGAGCCCGGCGAGGGTGACGCCCTTCGCCTCGAAGAGCGCCAGGTAGTCGTCGCGCGCGGCCTGGCTGACCAGGATGTCGTCGATCGGGATGTGCACCGGGGGCAGGAACCCGCCGGAGTTGATCTCGGCCGCGTCGAGGCCGAGACCGGCGATCACGTCGAGCGCCTCCGGGAGCGGGCGGTCGTGCAGGACGGCGGTGTAGACACCGAGCTTCATGAGAGGACCTTTCCGTGGTGGGGGTCGGTGTGGTGAGTGCCGGAAGGGACGGGAACCCCTGCCCCGCCGTTGGCCGCGGAGGTCGCGACCGCGGAGAGGATCTCCATGTTGTGGACGCCCTCGTCGAACGTGGCGCAGCGGGGGAGCGAGTCCGCTTCCGGCAGGCCGGCCACCTCCTCGAGGAAGGCCCGGGCCTGGTAGGCGAAGGCATCGTTCTGGCCGAAGCCCACGCTGGGCGCGTCCATGGCCAGCCCACCGGCCAGGTAGGGGTGCTGGGGGCCGAGGATGACCTGGCGGAAGCCGTCCCGGGCGGGGTCGTCGCGCAGGAACAGGCCGATCTCGGCCGGGCGGCGCTGGTCGAACGTCGCCGAGCCGTTCTCGCAGAACACCTCGAACATCAGGCTGTTCGCGTGGCCCGCCGCGACCCGGGACACCTCCAGAGCGCCGCCGGCGTCGGCGAACGCCACGGAGAACGCCGCGTAGTCGTCGTTCTCGACCGGCTCCAGGACGTCCGAGACCGCCCCGTGGTCGTGGCCCATGACCGCGCCGAGGGGCACCGGACGGGCGCGGATCACCGTGTCGAGCCGGCCGCCACTGACCTCGCTGATGGCACCGCCGAGGAACTCGGCCACGTAGCTCAGGTGGCTGCCGACGTCGGCCAGCGCACCGGACCCCGGGCCGCCCTGGTACCGCCAGCTCATCGGAGCCGACGGGCTGCACCCGTAGTCGGTCCAGTAGCGACCGCTGAAGTGCAGCACGCGGCCGAGGACGCCGCTGTGGATCAGGTCGCGGATATAGGCGATCCCCGGGGTGCGCCGGAACGTGAACCCGATCCGGGCCAGCGAGCCGGCGCCGACGGCGTGGTCGGCCATCGCGCGGGCCTCGTCCAGGGTGTCGCTCATCGGCTTCTCGCATAGCACGTGCTTGCCTGCGTCCAGCAGGCCCTGCACCACCTCGCGGTGCAGCGAGTTGGCGATCACCACGCTCACCACGTCGATGTCGTCGGCCTCGGCGATCGCCTGCCACGACAGGTCGTGCCGCTCGTAGCCGAAGCGGCGCGCAGCCAGCTCGCCGAACCCGGCGTTCACGTCGGCGATGGACACCAGCCGGACCGGGGGCAGGGTCGGGTCGTACAGGGACGGGGCGGTCCGGTAGGCGGCGGCGTGGGCCCGCCCCGCCATCCCGGCGCCGATGACGGCGACTCCCAGGCTGTCCTTCATGGCCGGTTCTCCTCATCGCTGCTCTTGGTATTTGGAGCGCTCCATTTGGAGCGCTCCAAACACTAGGATCCGCGCTAGTGTTCCGTCAAGAGGACCAGACAACCTCCCGACCGACCCCGCACAGAGGAGCCCGATGACCCGCGGACGTCCCCCGGCCCGGCCGACGATCTACGACGTCGCCCAGCGGGCCGGGGTGTCGAAGTCCCTGGTCTCGCTGGTCCTGCGGGATGCGCCCCACGTCAGCCCGCAGCGCCGTCAGGCGGTGCTCACCGCGATCTCGGACCTCGGCTACCGACCGAGCAGCGCCGCCAGCTCCCTGGCCGGCAACCGGACGCGCAGCATCGGTGTCGCGATCGACGACTTCGAGAACCTGTGGTTCGTGGACCTGCTCAGAGGCATGCGCCGGGTGCTCGACGAGTCCGGCCACACCGTGTCCGTCGCCGACCGCCATCTCAACGCGCACCTCGAGCGGGACCCGGTCGAGGCGTTCTTGTCGATGCAGGTCGAAGGCATCGTGCTGGCGATGGAGAGCGGCGGACCGGTTCCCGACCTCGGCGGCGTCCCGGTGGTCGTGGCAGGAGCCCGCGACGTCGTACCCCCCGGGGCGGACTTCGTCGCCAACGACGACGCCGAGGGGGCCCGCCTGGCCACCGAGCACCTGATCGGCCTGGGACACGTCAGGATCGGTCACCTGACCGGCGGCGGCGGGATCGCCGCGCTCCGCCGCGCCTCCTACGAGGCCACGATGACCGCTGCCGGGCTGACCCCGGTGGTGACCGGGAGCGGCGCCACCACCGAGGAGGACGGGTACGTCGCCACGCTCGCCCTCCTCGAGGCGCTCCCCGACGTCACCGGGATCTTCTCCGCCAACGACGTCATGCTGCTCGGGGCGCTGGCCGCCCTGCGCGAACGTCACCTCGCCGTCCCCGAGGACGTCTCGGTCGTCGGCTACGACAACTCCCCGCTGGCCGCCTCGCACTACCTGCAGCTGACCACCGTCGACGACCGCAGCGTCGACGTCGGGGCCTACGCCGCCGAGGCGATCCTCGCCCGGCAGGACGAGCCCGACCGGGACCCGTCCCACGTCCTCCTGTCGCCGACCTTGGTGCACCGCGCCTCTACGTCGGCGCCGCCACGGACGGTCCGTCGGTAGGGGCTCACCACCCGCTGGTGTGCCGGGTGATCGCCTCCCGCATGAAGAGGCTGGACTCACGGGCCCGGTCCTCCCAGGCGAACACGCACGCGGTCATGATGTTCCGGTCGCTGTCACCGAAGCCGAGCCGTTTCAAGGTCGCGAAGAAGAGCTCCCAGTCGACCTCTCCCTGTCCGATGTCGAGGTGCTGGTGCACCCGGGCGGTGGAGCCCGGCGGGTTCACGATGTAGCGCAGGCCCGACGACGCCGTGTGGTCGAAGGCGTCGGCGAGGTGCAGCTGGGTCATCAGCGGGCCGGCGTACTCCATGATCTCCACCATGTTGCCGCCCATGTGGAACGTGTGCGGTGCGCAGTAGAGGAACGAGACCAGCGGGCTGTTGATGCCGCGCACCATGTCCACGGCGACCAGTCCGTCCTCGACGAAGTCGTCGGGGTGCGGCTCCAGGCGCAGCTCCACGTCCTCCCGCTCGAAGACCGGGAGCAGCTCCTCCATCGACTTCCAGAACATGCCCTCGCTCCGGCTCGCCTGCTCGGGACGACCGTTGAACTCGGAGTTCATCACGTGGCAGCCGAGGTCCACGGTGATCTGGATGGCCCGCTTCCAGTAGCGGACCGCCGCCCGACGTTCGTCCTCGTCCGGACCCGACCACCGGTAGAGCGGCAGGTGCGCCGCGACCCTGACCCCGGCGGCGTCCAACGACTTCTTGAACCGCTTCACGCCCGAGTCGTCGATCCGCGGGTGCAGGAAGAACGGGGTGAGGTCCTCGCGGGGCGAGAGCTCGATGTACTCGAAGCCCAGGTCGGCCACGACCCCGGCCAGCTCGAGCAGGGGCGTCGTACGAAACATGTAGGGGTCGATGGCGACCTTCATGGCATTCCTTTCCGTGCCCGGGAGGCGTCCGCGAACGGCGGGCGGTCAGCCGTACAGGGCGGGCTTGGTCCCGAGCTCGATCTCGACCCGGTCACCGCTGTAGAGGGCGTTGACCCCGGCATCGCAGACGACCTGCGCCGCGTAGCCGTCCCAGGCGCTCGGCCCGACGGCACCCAGACCTCGGGAGACCGCGTTTATCCACTCCTGGAACTCGACGTCGTAGGCGGTGATGAAGCGCTGCCGCCAGTCCTCCGGCACCTCGACCCCCACCCGGTTCGCACTCCGGACGACCACCAGGCCCCGGTCCGCCAGCGCGGCGGTCCCGGTCTCGCCGATGACCTCGCCGCGGATGTCGTACCCGTAGCGGATGTTGACCGACGTCTCGACGTTGACCAGCACCCCGGACGCGCTCTCGATGATCATCAGCAGGGGGTCCTGCAGGTCTCCGCCCAGGCTGTTCGGCTTGGCGGCGAGGACCCGGATCGCGGCGAGCTCCTCGCCGAGCAGCCACCGGACCACGTCGAAGTCGTGGACCGCGGTGTCCACGATCGCCATGTCCTTGGTGTAGTGCTCGGGCACCGAGGGGTTGCGGTGCCCCGAGTAGTAGATCAGTGGCGCGCCGACCTGGCCCGAGTCGATGACGTCCTTCAGGGCCCGGTAGGACTCGTCGTACCGCCGCATGAAGCCGACCTGCACGAGCCGGCTGCCGTGCGCGACCTCGGCGTCGATGATGTTCCGGCAGGCCTCCGGGGTGGTGGCCAGCGGCTTCTCGCAGAACACCGGCTTGCCGGCCGCGACGGCGGCCAGCACGTACTCCTCGTGGGTCGGGCCCCAGGAGCAGACGACGACCGCGTCGACCCGCTCGTCGGCGACCAGGTGCTGACCGGACGGGTGCACCGTGGCGTCGGGGAGCCTGGAGGCCACCTCCTTGGCCACCATCTCGTTGGCGTCGGTGACCGCGACCACCTGGGCGCCGGAGACGACCTGGGTGAGCCGACGGATGTGGTCCTGCCCGATCATGCCCGTCCCGATGACTCCGACTCGCAACGTCACTTCTCGCTCCTCCCGCTCGCTGGTGCTGTCTGTCCGTTGGGTCCGTGTGCCTGCGCCTCAGTAGGGCCAGCGGCGGACCGGGCCGAGGCCGCAGCCGACGTAGTAGCCGGCGGTCCGGGCCCCGATGGGCAACGGGATGTGCGGCTCGACGGGGTAGAGGTCCTGCTCGATCACCGCGAAGATCTCCCGGTCCAGCGCGCCGAGCGCGTCGAGCAGCGGCGGCATGTCCGGCACGCCGTACGGCGGCTCGCACATGACGCCGAGCTTGACCGCCTCGGCGAGCGAGACCTTCTCGGCGAGCACCCGGGCCCGGACCACCGGGTCGACCGACTTGAGGTGGACGTAGGTGATGCGCTCGGGGAACTGCTCGATGATCTCCAGGTTGTCGCCGTCGCAGTAGGCGACGTGCCCGGTGTCCAGGCAGAGGTTCACCAGCTCCGGATCCGTGTCGTTGAGGAACCGTGCGATCCGTTCCTGGGTGTCGACGTGGGTGTCGGCGTGCGGGTGGAAGACCAGCTTGACGCCGTGCTCCTCGAGCAGGAACCGGGCCAGCTCGTCGGTGCCGGTCACGAGGTTCTTCCACTGCTCGGGGTCGATGTCCGCGCCTTGCGTGGACTCACCGGTGTGCTGGTCGGTGTACTGCTCCGGCAGGTGCACCAGGTACTCCGCGCCCACGGCGGCCAGCAGCTTGGCCTCCTGCCCGAACTCCACCTTGGCCTTCTCCAGCGCCTCCGCGCCCTTGTGCAGGCCCGCGAAGACGGTGCCTCCGCAGACGGTGAGGCCGCGTCGCGCCAGCTCCTCGTTCAGCCGAGCCGGGTCCTGGGGCATGAATCCCTGGGGCCCCAGCTCGGTGTAGACGTATCCCACCCGGGCGATCTCGTCGAGGTACACCTCCCAGGTGACCTGGTGCGGGTCTTCCGGGAACCACACCCCCCACGAGTCGGGGGCGGTGCCGAGGCGGAGCCGGGACAGGTCGGCCATCTCGGGTCTCCCTACTTCGAGGTCGGGAAGTGGAAGCTGGCCTCGCTGGCGTGGCTGGCCCTCGGCCAGCGCGCGGTGACCACCTTGGCGCGGGTGTAGAAGCCGACGCCCTCGGGTCCGTGCACGTGCTTGTCACCGAACAGCGAGTCCTTCCAGCCCCCGAAGGAGTAGAACGCCATCGGGACCGGGACGGGCACGTTGATCCCGATCATCCCGACGTGCACCCCCCGCTGGAACCGCCGGGCGGTCTCGCCGCTGGAGGTGAAGATCGCGGTGCCGTTGCCGTAGGGGTTGCTGTTGATCAGCGCGATGGCTTCGTCGACGTCGTCGGCGCGGACCACGGACAGCACCGGACCGAAGATCTCCTGCGTGTACACGTCCATGTCGGTGGTGACGTCGTCGATGACGGTGGGGCCCACGAAGAAGCCGTCCTCGTGCCCGTCCACCACGTACCCGCGGCCGTCGACGGCGATGCTCGCCCCCTGGGTCTCACCGGTCTCGATGAGACCGACGATCCGCTGCTGCGCCTCGCGCGTCACGACCGGACCCATCTCACTGTCCGAGTCGCGGCCGGAGCCCACCTTGACCGCGCGCGCCCGCTCGCTGACCGCCGCGACGATCGCGTCCGCCGCACCCCCCACGGCGACGACCGCGGAGATGGCCATGCACCGCTCCCCCGCCGACCCGAACGCGGCAGCCGCGAGATGGTCCGCGGCGAAGTCGACGTCCGCGTCGGGCATGACGATGGCGTGGTTCTTGGCCCCTCCGAGAGCCTGGACCCGCTTGCCGGTGGCCGTCCCCCCGCTCGTGGATGTAGCGCGCGATCGGCGTCGACCCGACGAAGGAGACCGCCGCGACGTCCGGGGAGTCCAGGATCGTGTCGACCGCCACCTTGTCGCCGTGCACGACGTTGAAGACGCCGTCGGGCAGACCGGCCTCCTGCCAGAGCTCGGCGATCCGCATCGAGGCCGACGGGTCCCGCTCGCTGGGCTTGAGGACGAAGGTGTTGCCGCAGGCGATGGCCACCGGGAACATCCACATCGGCACCATGGCCGGGAAGTTGAACGGCGTGATGCCGGCGACGACGCCGAGCGGCTCCCGGAAGGAGTACGTGTCGACGTCGGTGGACACCTGGTCGGAGAAGTCTCCCTTGAGCAGGCTCGGGATGCCACAGGCGAACTCGACGACCTCGAGGCCGCGCTGCACCTCTCCCAGCGCGTCCGAGAGGACCTTGCCGTGCTCGTCCGTGATCAGCTCGGCGATCTCGCCGGCGCGAGCGTTCACGAGCTCGCGGAAGGCGAACAGCACCTTGGCACGGCGGCTCACGGACGTCTGCGACCACTCGACGAACGCGTCCTTGGCGGCGGCGATCGCCGCGTGGACGTCTGCCTCCGACCCCAGGCACACCTCGGCCTGCTGCTGGCCGGTCGCCGGGTTGAAGACGGCGGCGGTGCGGTCGCTGCTGCCGGCGGTGGTCTTGCCGGCGATCCAGTGCTCGATGGTCCTCAACATGGGCCTTCTCTCATCAGTAAGCATGATCGGGAACTCTCACGAGGTCGTTCTTACACGGGACAGGTGCGTCGACGCTCGCTCACGGTGCCTTGACCACGAGCACCGGCAGCTTCGCCTCGAGGATGACCGTCTGGGCCACGCTGCCCAGGAGCGCCTTGCCTACAGGTGAGCGTCGTCGGGCGCCGATGACGAGCAGGTCCGCGTCGACGGCGTCGACCAGCCCGAGCAGGGCGTCGCCGAGGTCGCCCCCGGCGGTCACCAGGTGGAGCTTCCACGTGATGGGGGGGCCCGTCCCCCACGACCTTCTCGATCTCGTCGGAGACACCGAGCCGGTAGGCCTCCTTGTTGTCGGCGTCGATCGACGCGACGACGTGCAGCACGGCCAGATCCGTGTCGCGGTATCTCGCTTCCCGCACGGCCTCGAAGAGCGCCTTGCGACTGGTTGCCGATACCTGGTGGGCCACAGCGACGGTCATCGGGAGCAACCTCCTCTCGTCACGAGCCGGGACGCTTGAGCTCGTGGGACAGCTCGGTCAGCTCGTCCCCGCCGGCCATCTGACGGGTGAGCTCGTCGAGGCCGACCTCGGACCGCTTTTTGTCCAGCACGGCCTCGCCCAGCTTGAGGATGATGAAGTGGTCGCCGACCAGGTAGGCGTGGTGCGGGTTGTGGGTGATGAACACGACGCCCAGGCCGGCGTCCCGCGCAGCCGCGGTGTACTTGAGCACCACGCCGGACTGCTTGACTCCCAGGGCAGCGGTCGGCTCGTCGAGGATCAGCACCCGCGCACCGAAGTAGACCGCTCGGGCGATGGCGACACACTGTCGCTGCCCGCCCGACAGGGTCCCGATGGGCTGGTCGATGTCCTTGACGACGATCCCCATCTTGCGCAGCTCCTCGTCCGCGATCCTCTTCATGTCGCGGATCTTGAGGCCTGCGAAGGGGTACGTCCCGTTCGTCATCTCGGAGCCGAGGAAGAAGTTGCGCCACACCTCCATCAGCGAGACGACGGCAAGGTCCTGGTAGACGGTGGCGATGCCGTGCGCCAACGACTCCCGCGGCGACGAGAAGGACACCGGCTTGCCGTCGACGAGGAGCTCGCCCTCGTTGTGGGGGTGCAGGCCGGAGATGATCTTGATCAGGGTCGACTTGCCGGCGCCGTTGTCCCCGAGCACACAGGTGACCTCCCCCGCCTTGACCGTGAGGTTGATGCCCTTGAGCGCCCGGATGGCTCCGTAGGTCTTGCCCACGTTCACCATCTCGACGAGCTTCTCGCCTTCGTGCAGCTCGGGATCGGCGTGCTCGTGCAGAGTGTCGGTCATGGCTAGCCCACCTTCCGGGTGGTCGAGAGCTTCTTGACGTAGAGGTTGACGATGACCGCCAGCAGCAGCATGACGCCGAGGAAGGCCTTGAACCAGTTGGGGTCCCAGCCTGCGTAGACGATGCACAGGTTCGTCATACCGAAGATGAAGGCGCCGATCGCCACGCCGAAGGCGTTGCCGTACCCACCCGTCAGCAGCGTTCCACCCACGACCGCCGCGATGATGTAGAGGAACTCGTTCCCGACGCCGTTGCCGGCCTGCAGCACGTTGAAGTTGTAGAGGTAGTGCATGCCCGTGAACCAGGCCAGGAACGACACGGTCATGAACAGGCCGACCTTGACCTTCAGCACCGGGACACCGACGGCCCGGGCGCTGTCCGCGTTGCCGCCGACGGCGTAGATCCAGTTGCCGATCCTCGTCCGTTGGAGGATGTAGCCGGACATCGCTACGAACAACAGCCACCAGATCACGGTGATCGGCAACGTCACGCCGAAGACGTGGAACTCGTGCGCGAAGACGGCGTTCAGGAAGCTGTAGCCGTCCATCTGGTTGATGTTGGGGCTCGAGACCGATCCGGTGATCAGCTTGGTCACGCCCAGGTTCGCACCCTGCAGGACGAAGAACGTGCCGAGGGTGATCAAGAAGCTGGGGATGCCGGTTCTCATCACGAGGTAACCGTTGATGAAGCCCACCAACAGGCAGAACACCAGCGAGAGGACCGCTCCCACGATCAGGTTGATGCCGAGCTCGTAGCAGAACATCGCGTTGAACAGCCCTGCCGCGGTCACGGTGACGCCGGCGGAGAGGTCGAACTCGCCACCGATCATCAGCATGCCGACACCCACGGCCACGATGCCGATGGTGGAGGCCTGGTAGAGCACCGTGAAGAACGAGTCGGCCGACCGGAACGCCGGCGCGACGATGAGGAAGAAGATGAAGATGACGATGGCGGCGACCAGGGCGCCCACTTCGGGTCGGGCGAGCAGGCGGTTGGACAGGCCGAGGGTCACCCGATTCGAGGACTCCGCCGGCGCGGACGACGGTGGGGCTTTGGTGGTGTGGCTCATGGTTTGCTCCGTTGGCTGATCCGCGAGGGATGGTCGGCACGCAGCCGCCGACCACCCCTGCGGGAGGTGCGGACTAGCGGGTGTTGTTCTCCACGAAGGGCAGGATCTTGTCGATGTTGGTCTTGTCGACGAACGACGGACCGGTCAGCACGGGGCCGCCGCCGCCCATGATGTTGCCGTTCTTCTTGAACAGGTAGAGCTGGCTGATGGCCAGGTAGCCCTGGAGGTAGGGCTGCTGGTCGATGCAGAACTGGAGGTCGCCGGCCTTCACTGCCTGGGCCGCGTCGATGTTCAGGTCGAAGGTGCCGACCTTGGCCTTGCTGTTCGTCGCCTTGATGGCCTTGATCGTGTCCAGCGCCTGGGCGGCGCCGAGGGTGATGACCCAGTCGACGTCCTTGTCCTGGCTGAGCTTGGCCTGGATCGAGGAGGTGACCGCGGAGTCGTCCGCCCCGTTGACCTGGATGTTCTCGGTGTTCGGGAAGGAGTCCTTGACACCCTTGCAGCGGTCCTCCAGGGCGACCGACCCGGCCTGCTGGATCGTGCACAGGATCTTCGTGGCTCCGGCGGCCTTCGCCTTCTCCCCCGCCTGCTGGCCCGCCAGGAACTCGTCGGACGAGAAGTGCGTGAGGGCGCCCGCCTGCTTCCAGAAGTCGGAACCGGAGTTGAAGCTGTCGACGGGGATACCGGCGGCGACTGCCTTCTTGACGGACGGGATGAGCGCGTCCGGCGTGACCAGGGTGGTAGCGATCCCGTCGACGTGCGAGTCGATCGCGTTCTGGATGAGGACGGCCTGCTTCGTCGCGTCGGGGTCCGCGGAGTACTTCAGCGTGGAGCCGGTGTCCTTGGCTGCCTGGTTCGCGCCTGCCTTGATCCGGTCCCAGAACGTGTCACCCGGCGTCTCGTGGGTGATCATCGCGAAGGTGTAGCCGGAGTTGCCGCCGCCGCCGCCGCTGCCGCCGGTGTCGGTGTTCTTGGGTGCACCTCCCCCGCTGCAGGCAGAGACGAGGAGGGCGCACGCGGCGACGAGGGCCAGGGCGCCGCCTTTCCGTGGTCGAGACAGGTTCATCGGGACGTTCCTTTCGTCATGAACACACTTCCGCCCGACAGGGACGGGAGGCGGGGGTCGCTTCCGATACGGCTGGGCCTGGGACCTGAGCGAGAGCTCATGCGGCGACCTCCACCTCCGGGTGCCGGCGGGATACCGGCGGGACCTCAGCCTTCCGAAGCGATCCATCTCCTGTCAAGCATTTGTCCTAACATATTGATCTCAGACGGCAGGCGCCGTCAGCTTCGACAGAACCGAGTCGCGCCAAGTCGTCACAAGAGGGGCGCTTCGCCCGCTGGCGGCGTGACGAAGCTTCGCTGGGTGCTCCGGTGCTCCTCGTAGCGCTGGTAGGCGCTCCGGGTCGAGTCCAGCTGCGAGACCTCGCTGACCGGGACGTCCCACCACGCCCGGCTGTCCGGCGCGTAGACCGTCGGGTCCGTGTTGACATGGATGACGACGGGTCCGGCGTCCGCCGGCGACTGCTTGGCCGTCCGGATGGCCTTCTCGAGGTCGTCGCGGGACGCGACCTCGATGACGTGCACGCCCAGGCTCCGGGCGTTGGCGGCGAGGTCCACGGGCAGGACGTCACCGTCGAGCCGGCCGTCGGGGTCCCGGTAGCGGTACCGGGTGCCGAACCGTTGCGAGCCCAGCTCCTCCGACAGCGACCCGATCGAGTGGAAGCCGTGGTTCTGCACCAGCACGACGATGACCTTGACGCGCTCCTGGACCGCGGTGACCAGCTCCGTGGGCATCATCAGGTAGCCGCCGTCGCCGACCATCGCGAAGACGTCGCGGGTCTCGTCGGCGAGGCGCACCCCGATCGAGGCCGGCACCTCGTATCCCATGCAGGAGTAGCCGTACTCGACGTGGTACCCCTTGCGGTCCCGCACCCGCCACAGCTTGTGGAGGTCTCCCGGCATCGACCCGGCCGCGCAGAGCACGACGTCGCGCGGGTCGCTCAGCTCGTTGACCAGGCCGAGCACCGTGCCCTGGGTGAGCAGGCCCGGCTCCAGCCGGTCGGTGACCGAGGCAGGCGGGTCGTAGGCGGCCTCCACCTCGGCGTCCCACTCCCGCCACAGTCTCGCCTGCTCCTCGCGGTAGTCGTCCCCCACGGAGTGGTCGCCGAGCGCCTCGGCGAGGCCGGTCAGCGACTCGCGGGCGTCGGCCACCACGGACAGCCCGGCCTGCTTGCCGGCGTCGTAGCCGGCGATGTTGAGGTTGACGAAGCGCACCTCGGGGTTCTGGAAGACCGTCCGGGACGCCGTCGTGAAGTCGCTCCACCGCGTCCCCACGCCGATCACGACGTCCGCCTCGCCCGCCAGTGCGTTGGCGGCCGTCGTCCCCGTGGAGCCCACGGCACCCATCAGCTGCGGGTGGCCGTGCGGGAGCGATCCCTTGCCTGCCTGGGTCTCCCCCACCGGGATCCCGGTCCGGGCGCACAGGTCCAGCAGGGCCCGCTCGGCGCCCGAGTAGTGCACCCCTCCCCCGGCGACGATCATCGGCCGCCGGGCGGCGCGGACCACCTCCGCGGCCGCGACGACGCGGGCGTGCTCGGCCGGGGGCCTGGCCACGTGCCACGTGCGGTCGGCGAACAGCTCGACGGGCCAGTCGTGCGCCTCCGCCTGGACGTCCTGCGGCAGCGCCAGGGTGACGGCCCCGGTCTCCGCGGGATCGGTGAGCACGCGCATCGCCTGGAGCAGCGCGGAGGGCAGCTGCTCGGCGCGCCAGACCCGGTCGAAGTACCGGGAGACCGGGCGGAACGCGTCGTTGACGGTCACGTCCCCGGCGTACGGCGCCTCGAGCTCCTGCAGCACCGGCGCCGACCGCCGCGTCGCGAACGTGTCCGAGGCGAGCAGCAGCACGGGAAGCCGGTTGATGGTCGCCAGCGCGGCCCCGGTCACCATGTTCGTCGAGCCCGGACCCACCGACGCGGTGCAGACCCAGGTCTGCAGCCGGTCCTTCTGCCGCGCGTAGGCGACGGAGGTGTGCACCATCGCCTGCTCGTTGCGCGCCAGCACGTAGGGCAGCGCCGGCCGGTTGCCGGCGTCGAGCGCCTTCGTCTCGTGCTGCAGCAGCGCCTGACCGATGCCGGCGACGTTGCCGTGCCCGAAGATGCCGAAGCAGCCGGCGAACAGCCGCTGCCGCTCGCCGTCCCGCTCCGACCACTGCACCGCCAGGAACTCGACCGTCGCCTGGGCGACGGTGAGTCGGACCGTCTCGCTCATCGGGGCTCCCCTCCCACTGGCAGCCTGGGGTCGACCGCCATGCCTTCCCACGTCTGACGCACCCAGCCGTGGCTCGGGTCGTCGCAGATCAGCCAGGCCCGCTGGTCGCCGGGGCCGGCCATCACGTTCAGGTAGTACAGGTCGTAGCCGGGCGCGGCCATCGACGGCCCGTGCCAGCCGTGCGGCACCAGGACCACGTCCCCCGTGCGCACCTCGGCGAAGACGTCGATGGGCCGCTCGGCGGTGCCGTAGACCCGCTGGTACCCCACCGGGTCCTGGCCTCCGGTCGTGGGAGCACCACCCTCGACCTGGGTCTCGAAGTAGTAGATCTCCTCGAGCTCGGTCTCCACCCCGTCCCGGTCCTCGTCGTGCTTGTGCGGGGGGTACGAGCTCCAGTTGCCCGCCGGGGTGACCACCTCCACCGCGATGATCGAGTCGGCTTCGAGCGAGCCGGGAGCGGCGAAGTTCCGGACCTCCCGCGAACAGCTCCCGGCCCCCCGCAGCTCGACCGGGACCTCGTCCGCCAAGACGTGCCGGAAGGCGGTCTCCGCGCGTCCGTCGCGCACCCGCGCCGCGCAGATCGCGATCCGGGAACCGGCGGCGGTGCCGGACACCTCGAGCCTCGACCCCGCGGGCACGTAGGCCACGTCCGTGCTGCCGGCGAAGACCGATGCCCGACCCAGCAGGGCGGCCTGGTGCGTCGTCCCGGCGGAGTCGGTGCACGCGACCGACGCGGCTCCGGACAGGGGGACGACGACGTACTCCCAGCCGGGCTCCGCGGTCGACCAGCACTCGCCGACGTCCAGGGTGACGACCCGCAGCCCCGTGTGCTGCCAGCCGGGGAGCGAATGGTCGACGAGCACGTCACAGCCGTCGCGCCGCGCGGAGCCGCTCGGCAGGAACCACTGCGACCGGCTCTCGCTCATCGGGACCCCGGGGTGACCCCGTGCACCAGCTCGGCCGCGATGTCCACGGCGGCGGCCACGTCGCCGTCCGGCGGGAACAGCAGCGCCCGACCGATGACGAGCCCGCGCACGGCCGGCAGCTCGAGGGCCTTGCCCCAGGACGCGTAGGTGTCCGCCGGGTCCCCCTGGGGATCCCCGCCGAGCAGCAGGGTGGGCATGGTGGTGGCTTCCATCACCCGGGCGAGCTCGTCGACGACCGGCAGCTTCAGCCAGGTGTGGGCGCTGCTGGCCCCGAGCCCCGCCGCGATGTGGATGGACCGGATCGTGTTGTCCGGGTCGAGCAGGTTCGTCACCCGACCACCGTGGACGACGGACATGAAGGGCTCCACCATCGCCATCAGGCGGCGTTCGGCGAGCTCGCTCACGGCCCTCCCGGTGCTCTCCAGCGTCGCGACGGTCCCCGGCTCGGACAGGCAGATGCGGGTCAGCATCTTGCCGCCGTCGAGGCCACGCGCGGCGATCTCGGCGGCTGTGTAGGCGGTGAACCGGTCATCGAGCTCGAAGCTCGCGCCCTGGAGCCCGCCGCGGTTCATCGAACCGATGACCAGCTTGCCCTCCAGGACACCCATCAGCAGCAGGTCGTCGAGGATGTCGGGGGTTCCCAGCACGCCGTCGACCCCGGGCCGCGCGAGCGCGGTCGCCAGTCTCTCCAGCAGGTCCGGACGGCTCGCCATCGCCATCGCCTCGGAGCGCACCCCGAGGGCGCCGCGGGCGGGGTGGTCGGCGGCAACGAGCAGCAGCCGCCCGTCTGCCCCGAGCAGGGGGCGCTTGGCGCGGGCGTCCCAGCCTTCTGCGATCCGGTGCGGCTCGCGGGCGCGGATCTCGGTGAGGTCCACCATCGCTGTCACGACTTCCTCCCACTGTCTCGGCTGGCGAGAGCCTGTTCGATCTCCGCCTCGTCCGGCATGGCGGTGGAGCATTCCAGCCGTCCGGCGACCAGGGCCCCGGCGACGTTGGCGAACTCGAGGATGCGTCGCAGCCCCCACCCGGCGAGGAGGCCGTGCACCAGCGCCCCGCCGAAGGCGTCGCCGGCACCGAGGCCGTTGACGACGTCGACCGGATGGGGAGGCACCTCGACCCGCTCGTCCGCAGTCGCCGCCAGCACGCCCTTGGGGCCCTGCTTGACGACGGCGAGCTCGAGGCCGCGCTCGAGCAGGGCGTCGGCGGCACGCTGCGGGTCGGTCTCACCGACCGCCACCTCGCACTCCTCACGGTTCCCGACGGCCACGGTGACGTGCTCGAGCGCCTTGCCGACCTCCGTGGAGGCCTCGGCGGGGTCCGCCCAGAACATCGGCCGGTAGTCGAGGTCCAAGATCGTGTGGCGGCGGCGGGCCCGGGCCTCCCAGGCGGCGGCGTGGGCCGCACGGGAGGGCTCCTGGGACAGCCCGGTGACCGTGGCCCAGAACACCTCGGCGTCACGGATCGCCTCGAGCGGCAGGTCGGCCGCGGTGATCTGCAGGTCCGGTGCAGTGGGGTAGCGGTAGAAGTACAGCGGGAAGTCGTCCGGGGGGAAGACCTCGCAGAAGGTCACCGGCGTCGGCGGCCCCTCACCGGCCGTGATGAAGGTGGGGTCCACGCCGAGGCGCTCCGCCTCGAGGCGCACGTACCGGCCGAACGGATCCTGGCCGGTGCGGGTCACCAGCGCCGTACGGCGTCCGTAGCGGGCGGCGGCGACGGCCACGTTGGTCGCGCTCCCGCCGAGGAACTTCTGGAACGTCTGCACCTCCTCGAGCCCGACACCGTGCTCGAGCGGGTAGATGTCGACGCCCGTGCGTCCCATCGACACCAGGTCGAAACCAGTCACGTCGCGTCTCCGATCTCGTTCATCTCCACGGCGCGTCCGGTCGCGCGTGACAGCTCGCAGGCCTCGGCGACCCGGAACGCCTGCAGGGAGTCCGCCACCGTGCAGGGACTGTCGGTCCGCCCGGCCACCACGTCGCAGAACGCGGCCAGCTCGGTGCGGTAGGCGGGGAGGAACCGTTCCATGAAGGACCACTTGCGGGGGCCGCACGGGTAGTCGACGCCGGCCTCGGCCGAGCGGACGGCCAGCGAGTCGTCGTACCCGACGCCGATGGTCCCCTCCGAGCCCATCACCTCCATCCGCACGTCGTGACCACCACCGTTGTACCGAGTGGCAGAGACGGTGACCAGGGTCCCGTCGTCGAGGGTCAGCACCGCGGCAGCCGTGTCGACGTCCCCCGCGTCGGCGAAGAAGCTCGCGCCCTTGTTGGCACCGACGGCGTAGACGCTGGCGACCTCGCGACCGGTCACGAACCGGAGCACGTCGAAGTCGTGGATGCTGCAGTCGCGGAACAGACCTCCGCTGGTCGGGATGTACGCCGCGGGCGGTGGTGACTGGTCGTGCGTGTTCGCCCGGACCGTGTGGAGGAAGCCCAGCTCCCCGCTGACGACGGCCTCCCGCGCACGCCGGTAGCCGGCGTCGAACCGGCGCTGGAAGCCGACCTGCACCGGGACCTCGGCCTCCTCGACGAGACGCACCAGTTCGATCGTCTCGGAGAGCGTTGACGCCACGGGCTTCTCGCAGAAGACAGGGACCTTCGCGGTCAGGGCCGCGCGGAGCGCCGGGGCGTGCCCGGACGTCGAGGTCGTGATGACGAGGGCGTCCACCCTCGTCAGCAGGTCGTCGAGGTCCGGAGAGAGCTCGTACCCGTTGGCCTCGGCCAGCCGGGCGGCGCCCTCGGGCAGCACATCGGTCAGCACGATCTGCTCGACGTCCTCGAGCGCTGCCAAGGTCGATGCGTGGAAGGCACCGATCCGTCCTGTGCCTGCCAGTCCGATTCGCATGGGTCAGATGTCCCGTTCTGTCGCGGTTGGGAGTCGCGGGTCGTCGATGACCAGTACAGGAAACGATGCAGGCTGCGCGTCAACGCGTCAATAGTTTGTCCTTACGTCATTACTTGACCATGACCTGATGAGGCTCCGCTAGAATCCGTGCCATGAGCGCTCTCCAGGTCAAGGTGATGATCGACCGGCAGTCCCCCGTGCCGCTGTACCACCAGCTTGCCGAGCAGTTCAGCAACGCGATCACCGTCGGTCAGCTGCAGCCGGGCGACGCGTTCGAGAACGAGATCGCGGTCGCGGAGCGCCTCCAGGTCTCCCGGCCCACGGTTCGCCGGGCCATCCAGGAGCTCGTCGACCAGGGCCTGCTGCTGCGCCGCCGCGGGCTCGGCACGACGGTCGCGAACAGCAAGGTGCACCGGAAGTTCGAGCTCACGAGCCTGTACGACGACCTGGCGCGGGACAAGCGCCATCCGCGCACCACCGTCCTCGACCACGCGATCCGGACCAACGAGCGGGCCGCGTCCGCGCTCGACCTGGGCGCGGACGTGCCGCTCCTGCACCTCGTCCGGGTCCGTTACGCGGGCGACACCCCGCTGGCCCTGATGACGAACTGGCTGCCGCCGGGCCTGAGCGACCTGACCCGTGAGGACCTCGAGGACCAGGGGCTCTACGCCTGCCTGCGCGACCGCGGGGTGAAGCCGGTCGTCGCCCAGCAGAACATCGGCGCCCGCATGCCGACCACGCTCGAGCGCCGGCACCTCGAGATCCGTGGCTCGCAGCCGGTGCTCACGATGACCCGGATGGCCTTCGACGCGTCCGGCAAGGCCGTCGAGTTCGGCGACCACAGCTACCGCGCCTCGGACTACACGATCGACCTGATGGTCGACGAACGCTGACCCGTCCGTCGGCCCCGCGACCCGCGGAACCGGGAGCCGGATGGCGGCCTCCCGGTCACCCGGGAGGCACCGTAAAATCACCTTCGCACGCCAGCCACAGCGGCTGGTCTCGGTGGGAAGGCATGGACATGGGCGACCAGGAGCAGCTGCAGGAGCTGCACGACGCCTATGTGTGGGAGGTCAACGCGGCGGTCGGCGAGGGTCGTCCCGACCTGGTCTCGAGGCTGGCCGACGACTACGTCGACCGGGCCCTGGAGCTCCTGACCGCGGGAGCGCCCACCCCGTGCGGACGAGGAGACTGCGCCATCTGCCGGCAGCCCCGCCCGGCGCACGGCCGGCCGCGTCGCCGCGGGTGGCGCCCCGTCGGGCGGCGCAGAGGGCGCTGAGCCGTCCCTGCAGGTCCCGGCGGGGGCGAACCCTGGCCTCAGCCGCTGCCTCATCGCTGCGCGCGTGCGGCCCACGGTTGGAGGACGCCGTACACAGCCCTGCTCGTGGGCACGTCGACGCTCCGGAGGCCGCCCCGTCGGACGACCTCGCCCAGCAGGCTGTCCAGCTCCATCCGACGCCCGTGGACCAGGTCGTGGTAGAGCGACGAGGTGCCGCCCGGCTCGAGCGCGTCGGCGAAGCCGAGCGTCCTGTCGGGCAGGTCAGCGGGCAGCTCGACCCCCTCTGCCGCCGCCACCGCACACACCTCGGCGGCGAGGTCGCGGAACAGCGCGCGACCGGCGGGCTGCGACCGGATCTCACCGATGGGCAGCCGTACGGCGGCCGTCACTCCCGCCTGGGCGCAGATGAACGCGAACTTGGACCACAACGCCGCCCGGATGTCCGGCGACTCGTCGGCCGTGACGTCGGCCGCGCGGAACGTCTCCACCAGCGACGCGACCCGCTGGCTGCCGCCGCCGCTCCACTCGCCGACCACCAGGCTGGCCGGGCCACCGGTGTGGTCGACGACACCCGGTTCCGCAAGGGTGGCGAAGATGTAGGCGGCACCACCGACCACCCGGTGGTTCCCGAGTGCGGCCGCGAGGCGCTCCTCGTTGTCCACGCCGTTCTGCAGCGAGACCACGGCGCTCCGGTCGCCCAGCACCGGCCGGAGCATCGACGCGACCCGGTCCGTGTCGTAGGACTTCACGGTGACCAGCACGTAGTCGGCCACTCCGCCGGCCGCGGGGTCCTCGGTCGCCCGGACCGGCACCTCGAAGTCACCCCGGATGCTGCGGACGTGCAACCCGCCGGCCTTCAGCGCCTCGAGGTGGGCGCCGCGCGCGACGAAGGTGACGTCGACACCGGACTGGACCAGCCGTCCGCCGAAGTACCCGCCCACCCCACCGGCACCGACCACCGTGACCTTCACGTCCACCCACGATGCTCGGCGCCGAGCAGCACGTCAACGTCGTGACGGCCCGCCCGAGCGCCGGGACCGAGCCCCGGAAGGGTGCTCCCCGGTCCAAACGCCGAACTAGTCGTAGGCCGCCACACCCGCGGGGCTAGCATTCGCCCTCCGCCCCGAGAGGAATCCATATGGCTACCGACTACGACGCTTCCCGCAAGTCAGAGGACGAACAGAAGGAGGAGAGCCTGGAGGCCCGTCGCCTCACCTCGGGTGACCAGGACAAGACGTCGGGGAAGGTGGACGAGGACGAGTCCGACCTCGCCGACACCTTCGAGCTTCCCGGCGCTGACCTGTCCCACGAGACCTTCACCGTCGAGGTGACGCCGAGGCAGGCCGACGAGTTCACCTGCTCAGCCTGCTTCCTCGTCCAGCACGTGTCCCGTCGGTCCGCCCCGGCCGTCGACCTGTGCAGCGACTGCGCCTGAGGGCGGGGGACGCCGCCGCCCGGGTGGGTCGTCAGCGGTCGATCATCTTCTGCACGGCTGCCGGGTAGCGGTCTCCCTGGACCTGCACGCTGGTTGAGGCGTCGTCCAGCTCGGCGAGGTCGTCGGGGGTGAGGCCCAGGCCCGCCGACCCCAGGTTCTCGTCGAGGCGCTCGAACTGCCCGGTGACCCCGGGCTCACCCTCATCACCCACACGGTCGAGCCCGCCTCCCCGAAGACTCCCTGAGGACCAGCTGAGCCGGAGCACCGGGACCCGGAAGGGCCAGGCGATCCGCCGCCGCCCCCGCTAGCGTGGGGTCGACAACCCCAGATCCGGGAGGTGCCCATGCCGTACGTCGTCGACTTCGTGGACGTGTCCACGGTCGGGTTGGAATCGTCACCGGTCGCGGAGGCGCTTGCCGGGCTGAGGGCGAACGAGGCTCGCTACTTCAAGAACAAGTACGACCACACCTTCACCGTCGAACCGGCCGACGACGCGACGGACGTCGTCGACTGGGTGCACCGCATCCTCAAGGAGGAGCGCGACATCGTCCCCGCGGCCCGACCGCTCGAGGCGACGGCCTTCGAGGTCGACGGGATCCGGATGGCCTACGTCTTCTACGAGTCCGGCTTGTCGATCAACGTGATGTACGCCGTCGCGGAGTCGGGAAAGCGCGCTGTGGGGTTCAAGCTCTCCGAGGGCATGGAGGTCCCCGAGGAGCTCGCCTCGCGTTTCAAGTTCGCGCGGCAGAAGTCGAAGCTGGCCGGCACGATCCGCGGGTCCTACTTCGTCATCAAGGGCGCGTACTGAGTCGGGTGAAGGTCTCGGCCTCGGTCTCGACCATGCCCCGGGACTTGCGCCCGAGGAGCAGCTCGACGACCCGGGACAGAGGTCCGGACCACTCCAGCCGCAGGTCCAGCCGCGATCCGGCGCCGTCGTCGTGCACGGTGTGCACGCCCGTGCTCCGCACCCCCGGACCGGTGGACACCCAGGTGAAGGACCGCGCCTGCGGCTGCCACTCGGTCACCTCCCAGACCGCCTTGGGCAGGCCGGGCTGACGGACCTCGAACCTGGATCCGACCCCGGTCGGCCCACCTCCGAGCGACCGCACCGAGTCGACGGTCGGGAGGCGGTCGCCCCAGCGCTCGACGTCGCTGACGACCGACCACAGCCGGTCAGCCGTCGCGGCGGACCGGGCGCTCGCACGGATCATGGGGCCATGATGCTCGCCCTGGTGGGGGCGGGACCAGCGTCGCCGTAGGCTCCGCCGGCCCGAAGGCCGACGGTCGACGCCTGCATCACGTGACCGAGGGTCGCGGGATCGGCGGGACGCGAGTACGGTCACGTGTCATGAATCGGGCGCCTCGAGCGCAGATAGTCGTGGTCATGGGTGTTTCGGGCGTCGGCAAGACGACTGTGGCCAAGGGCCTGTCGACGGTCCTCGGCTGGACGTACGCGGAGGGCGACGCGTTCCACTCCGAGGCCAACGTCGCGAAGATGGCCGCCGGGACGCCGCTGACCGACGAGGACCGCTGGCCGTGGCTGCGCAGCATCGGCGAGTGGATGTCGGCTGAGATCGCGGCGGGTCGCTCCGCGGTGGTGACCTGCTCGGCGTTGCGCCGGGTCTACCGCGAGCTCGTGCGCGCGGGCCGTCCCGAGGTCGTCTTCTGCCACCTCGTCGCCGACCCAGGACTGATCGGCGACCGGATGGAGCGGCGCGCCGACCACTACATGCCCGCGTCCCTGCTGCCCAGCCAGCTGGCCACGCTCGAGCCGCTCGAGCCCGACGAGCCCGGCGTCGAGGTGTCCGTCGACGGCGAGGCAGCCCAGGTCATCGCCCGGGCGCTGGCGGCACTGGACCTGCAACCACCCGGGACGAGAACGCCCCGGGACACGCGAACCCGCGAAGGGAACACCAGATGAGCGCCCTGCTGAGTGCCACGGCGGCCGTCCGGCCGCGCCTGCTGTCGCTCGTCGAGGACCCGCCGACGCTGACCCACGCCGGCAACACCCAGATCGTGCTCGCCGCCGTGCTGGGCATCGCCGCGGTGGTGGTGCTGATCGTGTGGGTGAAGATGCACCCGTTCCTGGCTCTGATGCTGGGCACCGCGGTGATGGGGATCGTCGCCGGTGTGGCTCCGCTCGACATCATCACGAGCTTCACCACCGGGTTCGGCGGGACTGTCGGTGCCGTGGGACTGCTGATCGGTCTCGGCGCGATGCTGGGCGCGCTGCTCGCCGACTCCGGGGGCGCGGACACCATCGTGGACACCATCATCGGCAAGGTCGGCAAGCGAGGGCTGCCCTGGGCGATGGCGTTGATCGCGGCCATCCTCGGGCTCCCGCTGTTCTTCGAGGTCGGCGTGGTGCTGCTGGTCCCGGTGGTGATCCTCGTGGCCCGCCGCACCGACGTCCCGTTGATGCGGGTCGGCATCCCCGCCCTGGCCGGCCTGTCCATCCTGCACGGCCTGGTCCCGCCGCACCCCGGCCCCCTGGTGGCCATCGACGCCCTCGGCGCCGACCTGGGGCTGACCCTGCTCTTCGGGCTGATCGTCGCCGTGCCGACGCTGGTGCTGTGCGGTCCGCTGCTGGCCAGGTTCGTCGAGCAGTGGGTGCCCCTCCACGCCAGCGACGAGGCAGTGGCCCGGGTCACCGGCGGGCACCTCGGCGTCAGTGCCGGGGCCACCGCCCGAGGCTCCGCTGCGGGCCCGTCGGACGGGACCTCCACGGAGGTGGCGGGGGGCGCACCCGCGCGCGCCGGCGCCGCGGGAGGGTTCGCCGATGCTCCGGCGGGCACCGGCGGGGACCGTGCCCCCGCACCTGACCGCGTACGTCGCCGCCCGTCGTTCGCCTTCGCGGTCATCTCGATCACCCTGCCGGTGATCCTGATGCTGGTCCGGGCGATCGCCGAGCTCACCATGAAGGAGGGCACGCAGCCGCGCACCTTCCTGGAGTTCATCGGCACACCCGCGGTCGCGCTGCTGCTGGCCGTCCTGCTCTCCATGTTCCTCCTCGGCTACAGCACCGGCATGACCCGGGAAGGTGTGGAGAAGGCGATGGGGTCCGGCCTGCCGGGCATCGCGGGCATCCTGCTCATCGTCGCGGCCGGCGGAGGCTTCAAGCAGATGCTCGTCGACGCCGGCGTCGGCGGCGTGATCGCCGACTGGGCCCAAGGGTCGGGGATCTCGACCCTCCTCCTCGGCTGGCTGGTCGCCGTCGGCGTCCGCCTCGCGACCGGATCGGCCACCGTCGCCACCATCACCGCCGCCGGCATCGTCAGCGGGATCGCTGCGGACCTGCCGACCAACGAAGTCTCCCTGCTGGTGCTCGCGATCGGCTGCGGGTCACTGTTCTTCAGCCACGTCAACGACGCGGGATTCTGGCTGGTCAAGGAGTACTTCGGGCTCACGGTCGGGCAGACCATCAAGTCCTGGTCGGTGATGGAGACGGCCATCTCGGTCGTCGGCATCATCTGCGTCCTGCTGCTCAACCTCGTCGTCTGACCCTCCGTCCCGCCGGAGGTCGGCCGGAGTCAGTCGGTGGTCGCGAACGCCGAGTCGAAGGCCGCGTCGGGCGGGTCGAAGGCCAGCGAGCGCACGAAGTCGAGCGCCTCGGGCGCCCCGCGGAGCCGGTCCATGCCGGCGTCCTCCCACTCCACCGAGAGGGGGCCGGTGTAGCCGATCGTGTTGAGCATCCGGAAGCAGCGCTCCCACGGCACGTCCCCGTGACCGGTCGAGACGAAGTCCCAGCCGCGGCGTGGGTCGGCCCACGCCAGGTGCGACCCGAGTCGGCCGTTGCGGCCGTTGCCGACCTGGAGCTTCGTGTCCTTGCAGTCCACGTGGTAGATCCGGTCCCGGAAGTCCCACAGGAACGACACGGGGTCGAGGTCCTGCCAGACGAAGTGGGACGGGTCCCAGTTGAGCCCGAAGGCCTCCCGGTGGCCGACGGCCTCGAGCGCCCGCACGGTCGTCCAGTAGTCGTAGGCGATCTCCGAGGGGTGCACCTCGTGGGCGAAGCGCACCCCCTCGGCGTCGTACACGTCGAGGATCGGGTTCCACCGGGCGGCGAAGTCGTCGTAGCCGGCGTCCACCATCGCCTGGGTGGCCGGCGGGAACATCGCGACGTACTTCCAGATGGAGGATCCGGTGAAGCCGATCACGGTGTCGACGCCCAGCCGCCGCGCGGCCCGCGCGGTCATCTTCATCTCCTCGGCGGCCCGCTGCCGCACGCCTTCGGCGTCGCCGTCGCCCCAGATCCGGCTCGGCAGGATCTCGCGGTGCCGCTCGTCGATCGGGTCGTCGCACACCGCCTGTCCCTTGAGGTGGTTGGAGATCGCCCACACCTTCAGGTCGTACTTCGCGAGCACCTCGCGCTTGCTCGCGAGGTAGGCGTCGTCCTCCACGGCGGCCCAGACGTCGAGGTGGTCGCCCCAGCAGGCGATCTCGAGCCCGTCGTACCCCCAGCCGGAGGCCAGGCGGCAGACCTCCTCGAAGGGCAGGTCGGCCCACTGTCCGGTGAACAGGGTGATCGGTCGCGTCATCGTCGGTTCCTTCCGGTCCGGGTGCTCAGCGGGCGCCGAGCAGGTGTTCCATGGCGAGCTGGTCGAGCGCCTCGAACGCCAGGCCCTGCTCGGCGAGGGCGGCGACGTCGTGCCGCTCGGCCCGCAGCTCCTCGATGGTCTCGCCGTCGGCCAGCGTGGGCACGCCGAGATCGCCGACCCTGGCGGCCTGCAGGGCCTCGTGCACCGCAGGGTCGGCCCGGAACGCCCGGGTCCGCTCCCGGAGCATCAGGTAGTTGCGCATGCAGGCCTCGGCGGTGACCCAGACCCCCTCGTCGTCCTCGGTCCGGGCCGGCTTGTAGTCGAAGTGCCGGTAGCCGTCGTACGCCGCGCCGCCCGGGCCGCCCTCGAGGACGTCGACCGTCCAGAAGGCACCGCGGAGGTTGCCGGCGCCGAAGCGGAGGTCCTGGTCGAAGCGGGGACCGTGCTGGCCGTTGAGGTCCACGTGGAAGAGCTTGCCGTGCCAGAGCGCCTGGGCGATGCCGTGCGCGAAGTTCAGCCCGGCCATCTCCTCGTGACCCACCTCGGGGTTGAGGCCGACCCGGTCGGGCTCGTCGAGCTCGGAGATGAACGCGAGGGCGTGCCCGATGGTCGGGAGCAGGATGTCCCCGCGCGGCTCGTTGGGCTTGGGCTCCAGGGCGAAGCGCAGGTCATAGCCCTGGTCGCGCACGTAGGCGCAGAGCAGGTCGAGCGCCTCCTTGTAGCGGGCCAGCGCCGACTGGACGTCCTTGCTGCCACCGGACTCCGAGCCCTCGCGGCCGCCCCAGAGCACGTAGGTGCGGGCGCCGAGCTCGGCGGCGAGGTCGATGTTGCGCAGCACCTTGGCCAACGCCAGGCGGCGCACCCGGCGGTCGTTGGCGGTGAACCCCCCGTCCTTGAAGACGGCGTGCCCGAACAGGTTGGTGGTCGCCATCTCGACGACCAGGCCGGTGTCGGCGATCGCCTTCGCGAACCGGTCGAGGGTCAGCTGCCGCGTGCTGTCGTCGGGCACGAGGTCGTCGTCGTGGAAGCTCAGGGCCGCGGCCCCGATCCCGGCGAGCCGCTCCACCGCGTAGACGGGATCCATCGGTGGCCGCACCGGCCCGCCGAAGACGTCGACCCCCTGCCACCCGACCGTCCACAGGCCGAACGAGAAGCGGTCATCGGGGGTGGGGACGGGCAGTGCTGCTGACATCGGGACTCCTCGTGGTGCGGTGTGGGACGGGGGTCAGGCGGCGGGGACGGGGGCGGCGGTCGGCTCCCAGGCGCCCAGCTCGGCACTTCGCTGCACGGCGGCCAGGACGCACTGGACCTGCAGCCCGTCACGGAAGGACGGGAGCGGCTGGTCACCGCGGCCGAGCGCCGTGACCAGGTCGACGACCTGGTGGGTGAAGCCGTGCTCGTAGCCGAGGCCGTGGCCGGGCGGCCACCAGCTCCCGACGTAGGGGTGCCCGGGCTCGGTGACCAGGATCCGGCGGAAGCCGGCGGTCTCGGCGGGCTCGTCGGCGTCGTAGAGCTCCAGGACGTTCATGTCCTCGAAGTCGAACGCCAGGCTGCCCCGGGACCCGTTGATCTCCAGCCGGATGGCGTTCTTGCGCCCCGTGGCGAACCGGGTCGCCTCGAAGACACCGACCGCCCCGCCGGTGAAGCGGGCCAGGAAGGTCGCGGCGTCGTCGACGGTCACCTGGCCGGTCCCGAGGCTCGAGCCGCGTCCGGTGTCGCCACCCAGGTGCGTCGCAGACGAGCCGTCGGACAGGGGGCGCTCCCGGACGAAGGTCTCGAGCATCCCGTTGACCGTGACGATGCGCTCGCCGGTGATGTGCTGGGCCAGGTCGACGATGTGGGCCCCGATGTCGCCCAGGGCGCCCGAGCCGGCCTTGTCCTTGTCGAGCCGCCAGGTCATCGGCGACTGCGGGTCGGTCAACCAGTCCTGGAGGTACTGCGCGCGGACGTGCCGGATGTCGCCGATCCGGCCCTGCTCGACCAGCTGCCGGGCCAGGGCGACGGCGGGCACCCGGCGGTAGGTGAAGCCGACCATGGCACGCACGCCGTCGCCGGCGGCGAGGTCCGCGGCGTCCGCCATCGCCTGCGCCTCGGCCACCGAGTTGGCGAGCGGCTTCTCGCAGAGCACGTGCTTGCCGGCCCGGAGAGCCGCGATCGCGATCTCTGCGTGGGTGTCCCCCGGGGTGCAGACGTCGACCAGGTCGATGTCGCTGCGTGAGACCAGCCGGGTCCAGTCGGTCTCCGTGGACTCCCAGCCGAGCCGGCGGGCGGCCTCGGTCACCCGGCCCGGGTCCCGTCCGCACAGCGCCCGGAGGCGCGGGTGCAGCGGGAGGTCGAAGAAGTGCGGTGCCGTGCGCCAGGCCTGGGAGTGAGCGGCGCCCATGAAGGCGTACCCGACCAGGCCGATGCCGAGGTCCGGGACGATCGGGTGCATGGGGGGGTCCTCGGATTTCTGGAGGGAGGGGAGGAGGGCGGCGGTGGAACCGGGCCGGCCGGGACGTGCGGCCCCGGCCGGCCACCAGCTCAGGACTCGAAGCCGAGCGCCATGTAGTCGTCCACGTTGTCCTTGGTGACGACGGGCGCGTTCAGCACGATCCGCTTCGGGACCTCGACCTGGACCAGGTCGGAGAGGCCCTTGTTCTGGGCGATCAGCCGGGCCAGGCGGATGCCGTCGGCCGCCTGGGTCGGCGGGTAGATCACGGTCGCGGCCATCGAGCCGTCCTTGATCCAGCGCATCGCGTTGGCCGAGCCGGCACCACCGATGAAGGCGAACTCGTGACGGTCCGCGTTGTCGAAGGCCGCCTTGACGCCGACGCCCTGGTCGTCGTCGTGGTTCCAGATGACGTCGATCTTGGGAGCCGCCTGGAGCAGGTTGGAGGCGGCCTTCTCCCCGGACTCCACGGTGAACTCGGCGGCGACCCGGTTGTCGACGTTCTGACCGCAGGCCTTGAGCGCGTCCTTGAAGCCCTTCGACCGGTCCTGGGTCAGCGGCAGCGAGTCGATGCCGGCGATCTCCGCGATCACGGCGTCGTCGAGGCCCTTGTCCTTGACCACCTTGCAGGCGTACGTGCCGGCCGAGACGCCCATGCCGTAGTTGTCGCCCAGGACGGTGGTCCGCGCCGCGAACGGCGAGGAGAACTCGCGGTCGACGTTGATGACCGGGATGCCGGCCTCCATCGCCTTGGTGGCCACGTCGGTCAGTGCCGCCCCGTCGGTCGGCAGCAGCACGATCGCGTCGACCTTGTCGTTGATGAAGGTCTCGATCTGGCTGATCTGCAGGCTGGCGTCGTTGGTGCCCTCGGCAGCCTTCAGCTCGACGTCGTCGTACTTCTTCGCCTCGGCCAGCGCCGAGCTGTTGATGGCGGCGAGCCACCCGTGGTCGGCGGCAGGACCGGAGAACCCGATGACGACCTTCTTGCCCGGGTCGTCGTTGGCGGACACGGCCTTGCTGTCGGTGCCGCCCGACGAGCTGTCGGTCTCCGGCGTGTTGCTGGTGCAGCCGGCGACGACCAGCAGGGCGGCGAGCGCACCTCCGGTGACCAGGCGGAGCCGGCGGTGCGGGTGGGGACGAGACATGTTCTGCTCCTTGGTTGCCGGGAACACGCGTTCCTGGGTTCTTGACGTCCGAGACAGAGGCGGTTCTGGTGGTGCGGGTGGGCTAGGTGCCGCTGTTGCTGCGCGTCGCGAGCCGCTGCTGGAGCAGGACCGCGGCGACGATGATGAGTCCCTTGGCGACCGACTGGGCCGAGCTGGACAGGTTGTTCTGGGTGAAGACGTTGGAGAGCGTGGTGAAGATCAGCACGCCGAGCACGGTGCCGACGATGGTGCCGCGGCCGCCCGACAGGAGGGTGCCGCCGATGACGACGGCGGCGATGGCGTCGAGCTCGTAGAGCGTGCCGTGGGTCGAGGACCCGGTCGTCGTACGAGCCACGATCATCACCGCGGCGATCCCGCAGCACAGGCCGACGATCGCGTAGAGCGCGACCGTGTGCCGGCGTACGTCGATGCCGGCGAGCCGGGCCGCCTCGGGGTTCCCGCCCACCGCGAAGGTGCGACGGCCGAAGGTGGTCCGGTTCAGGACGACCCAGCCGACCGCCGCGACGACGGCGAAGATGATGACCAGCAGGGGCACCCCGAGCGCCGAGTGACGGAAGAAGTCGCTGAAGCCGGGGACGTCGACGATCTGGGTGCGGCGCTGGGCGATGATCTCCGCGAGCCCGCGGGCGGCGGCGAGCATCGCGAGGGTGGCGATGAACGGCACGACCTTCCCGTAGGCGATCAGCAGACCGTTGACCAGGCCGCAGACCGTGCCCACCACCACCGCGGCCAGCACGATGATCGACCAGTGGTAGTCGCGCGCCATCGCCTGCGTGGCCAGCGTCGTCGACCACACCGAGGCGAGCGCGACGATCGCACCGACGGACAGGTCGATCCCGCCCCCGGTGATCACGAACGTCATGCCCACCGACACGACGCCGATCACGGCGGCGAGCCGCAGGATCGTCAGCGCGTTGTCGATGCTGGCGAACTCCTGGCCGGCCGTGGCGATCCCGACCAGGCAGAGGAGGAAGAGCGCCACGACGAGACCGAGGTTGCGGCCCACGGAGGAGCTCATCAGACCCCCGAGCACACCGCGCGACCTCTCGCGGCCGCTGCCCGACAGCGACTCCTGGACGACCTGGTCCCGCGCCGCGACCGGATGGCTCGTGGCGGCCGCGCCCGTGGGGCGAGCCGTCTCCTGTTCCGGGTTCATGCGGCACTTCCTTCCATGACCAGGTCGAGGACCCGGTGCTCGTCGATCTCGTCGGCCGGTCCCTCGTGCACGACCAGCCCTTCCCTGATCACCAGGACCCGGTCGGCGAGACCCAGGACCTCTTCCATCTCGCTGGAGACCACCACGACCGCGACCCCGCGCTCGGACAGCGACCGGATGAGTGCGTAGATCTCGCTGCGCGCGCCGATGTCGACGCCGCGGGTCGGCTCGTCGAGCAGCAGCACCCGGCAGTCCCGCATCAGCCACCGCGCCAGCACGACCTTCTGCTGGTTGCCACCGGACAGCGTCCTGACCGGCCGGGTGACCCCGGGCGGGCGCACGTCGAGCGCCTTCGTCAGCTCCAGGGCGGAGGAGCGCTCGGCCGACCCGTCGAGGAAGCCGGCCCGCGCGAAGCGCCCGAGGCTGGAGACCGTGATGTTCTGGTAGATCGCCTGGTCCAGGAGCAGGCCCTGGCTCTTGCGCTCCTCGGGTGCCAGACCGATGCCCGCTCGGACTGCGGCGGAGACCGACCCGCCGCGCAGGCGCTTGCCGTTCACGGCGACCGTCCCGCTCGTCGGCTTCCGAGCGCCGTACACGGACTCGAGGATCTCGGAGCGACCCGAGCCGACGAGGCCGGCCAGCCCGACGATCTCTCCGGCCCGCACCGAGAAGGAGACGTCGGCGAACGACTTGGCGAGGCTGAGGCCGGTGACCTCGAGGACGGTCGGAGCAGCGGCGTCCAGCGTGGCCCGCGGCGGGAAGACGTACTCGATGTCGCGGCCGGTCATCAGCCGGATCAGGTCGGAGGTGGGGGTGTCTCGCGCCCGGAGGTCGGTGGCGACGGTGCGACCGTCCTTGAGCACCGTGACCCGGTCGCCCACCTGCCGGATCTCCTCGAGCCGGTGGGAGATGTAGACGACCGCGACCCCCTGGTCGGTGAGGTCGCGGATCACCCGGAACAGCGACTGCACCTCCTGCTGGTCGAGGGCCGCCGACGGCTCGTCCATGACGATCAGCCGGGTGTCGTGCGACAGCGCGCGGGCCATGCTGACGATCTGTTGCCCGGACGCCGGCAGGGTCCCGACCTCGCGGTCGACGCGGATCTCCTCGTGACCCAGACGGGCGAGCAGGGCCCGGGCCGCGCGACGGGTGTCGCCCCGGCGGAGCAGCCCGCCACGGGACTTCTCGTGGCCGAGGAAGATGTTCTCGGCGACGCTCAGCCCCGCGACCAGGTCGAGCTCCTGGTAGATCGTGGAGATGCCCAGCGAGATCGCGGTGTCCGGGGTGCTCAGGGCGACGGCCTCGCCTCGCCACTCGATCTCGCCCTCGTCCGGACGGTGGGCGCCGGCCAGCACCTTGATGAGCGTGGACTTCCCCGCGCCGTTCTGTCCCAGCAGGCAGTGCACCTCACCGGGCCGCACCAGCAGGTCGACTCCGTCGAGCGCCCGGACGCCGGGGAAGGTCTTCACGATCCCGCGCATCTGCAGCAGGGGCGCGGCGCTGTCGAGCGACGGTGCCCCGGACGGGCTGCTGGTCAGGTCGCTGTCCACCTGGACTCCTCGGCTGGCGACGTGACGGGCGTCACGGCGGCATGCAGAGAAACCTAGGGCGCCAAACGAAAGTTGACAAGAGTATTTCGCAAGTTACTTGCGAAAGTCTCCCGGTGCATAGACCGCGTCGCTGATCAGCCGGGCCGCGCCGACCACCCCGGCGTCGCCACCGAGCTCGCTGAGCACGACCGGCAGGTTCCCGGTCGCGAGCGGCAGCGACTGCCGGTAGATCGCGCTGCGGATCTCGGCCAGCAGCGTGTGCCCCAGACCGGCGACGCCACCCCCGATGACGATCAGCCCCGGGTTGAAGAACGACACCAGGTTCGCGAGCACCGTCCCCACCCGGCGACCGCCGTCGCGGGTCAGCTGGAGCGCCGTCGCGTCACCGCGCTCGATCGCCCGACCGATGTGCGCCGCCGTCAGCCGACCGTCCGCCTCGAGCATCTCGGCGAGAATCTCGGAGCGTCCCGCCCGTGCCGCACTCGACGCATCGCGCGCCAGAGCCGCTCCGCCGAAGAACGCCTCCAGGCACCCGTGGTTCCCGCACGCGCAGACGGGCCCGGACTGCTCGATGCGGATGTGCCCGATGTCGCCGGCGCACCCGTCGGCGCCGCGGTAGAGGTGCCGGTCCACCACGATGCCGCAGCCGATGCCGGTGCCGATCTTGACGAACAGGAACGCGGAGGCGGACCGGGCCACGCCGGTGTGCTGCTCCCCCAGGGCCATCACGTTGACGTCGTTGTCCAGCAGCACCGGCGTCCCGAGCTCACGCGAGAGCGCGTCGCGGACCGGGTAGCCGTCCCACCCGGGCATGATCGGCGGCGACACCGGCATCCCCGCGTGGAAGTCCACCGGGCCCGGCACCCCGATGCCCAGCCCGGCGGGACGCTCCACGCCCTGCTCGGCCAGGAGCTTGCGGGTCAGCTCGATCGCCTCGGCCAGCACCCGCTCGGGGCCACGCCGGATGTCCGCGTCGGGCGTCGAGGCCCGGGCCAGCACGCCGAGCCGGCCGTCGGTGACAGCGATCCTCATCGAGGTGGCGCCGAGCTCGATGCCGACGAAACGGAGCCCCGCGTCGAGGTCGACCAGCGTCGAGCGCCGCCCGCCCCGTGACGCCGCCGGCCCGCCGTCCTCGGCGAGGCCGAGCTCGACCAGGCGCCCCACCTCGGCGGCCACCGTCGTCCGGGACACCCCGAGCCGGGCGGCCAGGTCCATCCGGGACAGCGGCCCCTCGTCGCGCACGTAGGTCAGGATCCTGGATTGGGTGGGAGTCTCGGCCCGGCCGGAGAGTACGTGCGCCATGACTCCGGATCCTGCCACGCCGGCTCACCGTCCGCGATCTTTCGAAGGCGGATGACGTAAGCCCGCGGACCGTGACCCGGCGCCGACGGGTCGCCCGCGCGACACCACCACCCGAATGGACAGACCCCATGCGGGAGCCGACACTGCGCGTGCCTTGCTGCGCCTCGCGGGTCACCGGGCTAGACACAAGGCACCCTTTTGTCGGTTTCACGTGCCCTCGGGCGGGGCTTGGTACGGTCGCCGTCGCTGTCGCCCCTGATCTGGGAGACCGTCGTACCAGGGAGCCGGGGCCCACGTGTCTGTCGACGCTGACGCAGCAGGAGAACGCCTCCTGGCGGAGAATCTGGCTGCCCTGCTGTCGGCCGGCAGCGACACCACGGACGCGTCACCCGAGGCCTCCACGCCGAGTGCGGCCCTGCGCCTCATCGAGGCCCTCGACGCGTTGCCCGATGCGCTGATGGTCCTCGACGCCCACGGGATCGTGACGTGGGCGAGCTCGGCGACCTCCGAGGTCCTGGGCTGGTCCCCGGACGAGCTCGTGGGGCGGTCGATCGCCGTCGTGGCGCTGGAGGAGAACGCCGAACACCAGCAGCAGGTGCTGGAGGAGATGCGACGGACCGGCACGGCTGTCACCTTCTCGGCCCAACGGCGACGTGGCGACGGCGAGGTCATCGAGGTCTCGGTGTCGATGGCGCCGCTCCGCGACTCCACGACCGGCGTGTCCCTCGGCAGCTGCGCCTCGGTCCGCAGAACGGCGCCGCAGGTCCGGCTGCAGACCCAGCTGGCGCAGCAGGACTCGATCAGCGCGGCACTGAGCCGTCGCTCCTCCGACGTCGCCTTGATCGCCAAACCGGACACCGAGATCACGTTCATCTCACCCTCGATCCTCGACGTGATGGGCTACACCCCCGAGGAGCTCGTGGGCGCGAAGGGCCTGGGGCTCGTCCACCCGGACGACCTGCCCGGGGTGGAAGCCTTCGTGGGTCGAGTGGTCTCATCCCCGGGCGCGGTCGAGCGCATGACCTTCCGGGTCACCAACGCGGCAGGTGAGTGGCGCTGGATCGAGGAGACGCTGACCAACTGCTTCGAGGTTCCGGGTGTCCAGGGACTCGTCGCCAACGTCCGCGACGTGACCAACGAGGTCGAGGCACGTGCTGCACTCACGGCGTCCGAGCGCCGGTACCGCACCATCGTCGAGACCGCCCAGGAAGGTGTGCTCGTGCTCGACCGCGACTCACGCGTCCTGTTCGCCAACCGCAAGGCAGCAGATCTCCTCGGGCACGCACGAAGCAAGCTCTTCCGTCGTCAGCTCACCGAGCTCGTCGACCAGACGACCACCGAGGAGATCCGGCGAAGAATCGGCTCCCGCGCAGACAGGGGGCATGAACGTTTCGAGGTCACCTATCCGCATCCGGACGGGGGCAACCGGATCTTCGAGGTCGCCGCCTCCCCGATCTCCCTGGACGCCGAGGGCGCCACCGGTTCCCTGACGATGATCTCCGACGTCACCGACGCGCGGCGCATCGAGACGGAGCTGCAGCACCGCGCTCTGCACGACGCCCTCACCGGACTGCCCAACCGGGCGTTGTTCACCGACCGGCTCTCGATGGCGCTGTCCCGGCAGCAGCAGGAGCCGGACCATCCGAGCGTCGCAGTGCTCTCCCTCGACGTGGACGGCTTCAAGCTCATCAACGACGTCCACGGGCACGAGTTCGGCGACGCGATCCTGGTCGAGGTCGCCCACCGGCTGCGCAGCGCCTCCGGACCGGCGGACACCGTCGCTCGCATCGGGGGGCGACGAGTTCTTGGTGGTCGCCGAGGGAGTCGGGGTCGACGGGGCCCTGGCCCTCGCGGACCACCTGCGCAGGTCCTTGCTCGAACCGGTCGTCGCGTTCGGAACCACCCTCTACGTGGACGCCAGTGTCGGCATCGCCGTGGGTCCCCAACAGTCGCCGTCCTCGCTGCTGAGGTCGGCTGACGACGCGATGCACCAGGCCAAGGCGCAAGGACGCGGTCGCGTGCAGGTGTACGACGTCGCGAGCGGCACCGACAACGGACGCAAGCTCCAGGTGTCCATCGCGTTGCGCGAAGCCCTCGACGCCGACCGCATCACGCTGGGCTACCAGCCCGTCGTCGACCTGACGCACGGCGGCGTCGTCGGGGTGGAGGCCTTGCTGCGCTGGGAGCACCCCGACCTCGGCCCCGTCCCGCCACCGGAGGTCGTCGCGGCCGCCCACGCCATCGGTCTCGCGGAGCGGCTCGACCTGTGCGTCCTGCGGCGGGCCTGCACCGACATGGCCCGGATGCGAGACCGTGGGATCGGCACGGACATCCACTTGGCTGTGAACCTCAGCGCGCAGAGTATCGAGGGCACCCGACTCCCCCCAGATGGTGTCCGACACGTCCCGCCTGGCCGGGTGGCCCTTGGGTCAGCTGACCCTCGAGGTCACCGAAGGCGTGCTCATGAGTGACACAGGTGCGGCCGCCGCCGTCCTGGCACGACTTCGCGAGCTCGACGTGTCCGTCGCGATCGACGACTTCGGCACCGGGTACAGCTCGCTGGCCTACCTCAAGCGACTGCCCGTCGCCACCCTCAAGGTCGATCGGTCCTTCGTCGAGCAGGTGCCGGGTGACCCCGAGTCGTGTGCCATCGCGCGCTCGATCACCGATCTGGCCCGAGCACTGTCGCTGACCACCGTGGCGGAGGGTATCGAGACCCAGGCGCAAGCCGACTACATGCGCCGTCTGGGGTGCACGCGTGGTCAGGGGTTCCTGTGGAGCCCCGCCGTCCCGCCGCTGGAGCTCGAGGACCTGCTGCTCGCCTGGCCTGGCTAGGCAACCGCGCGCGCTGTTCCTGTCAGGAAGCGACGGGCGCGGGCACCACCGCCGCCGCCGGTCGGCGACCTTGCAGCGGGACCTCGATGAACCGGAACGACAGCGCGGCGATCGCCAGGGCCACGCCACACAGGGCGAGCTTCAGGGGCACCTCCACGCCGGGCATTCCAGGGGTGGAGAACAGGGTGATCAGCGGGATGTGCCAGAGGTACCAGCCGTAGGAGACCCGGCCGACGTACCGCAGCGGCGGGAACCTCAGCAGGGGATCGCCCCTGCCGGCCACCTCGCCGGCGATCATGAGGACGGCGCCCGCGGTGGTCAGGGTGGCGACCATGTCCACCCGGGGCGCGGTCGGCGACCAGAGAGCGCTGGCGATGACCGCCGCGGCTCCGATCCACGTCGCACCTCGCCCGATGGGGGGCTTCCAGCCGGTTGCGAAGGCGGCGGCCAAGGCGGTCCCGGCGAACATCGCGAAGGCGTTCGTGTCCGTTCCCAGCACCGCGTGGAATCCCTCGGCGTTCCAGCGAGCCATCACGGATGCCGCCACCCCCAGAAGGCTGACCGCCAGCACCGCCGCGGGACGACGACGGAGGGCGACGACCACCAAGGGCCAGACGACGTAGAACTGCTCCTCGACGGAGAGTGACCACAGATGCCCGAAGGGGAAGATCCATCCGGTCTGCATCTCGCGGATGTTGGCGACGTACAGAAGACCCGGCCACGCTGCATCGCCGTACTGCCTGACCGTCCACCCTGCCAAGACGAACGCCGGCAGGAGCAGAGCCAGCATCACGAGGAGCGCCGGCAGGAGTCTGCGTGCTCGCCTGGGCCAGAAGGACGAGAGGTTCTGGCCTCCGAGCAGGATGCCCGTGATGAGGAAGCCGGAGAGGACGAAGAACAGGGTCACGCCCGCTTGACCAGCCAGGTTGAGGTGCGGGACGGCGGAGTGGCAGAGGATCACCAGGATGATCGCCAGGCCGCGAACACCGTCGAGCCCAGGCAGCCGACGTAACCGCCAAACTTCCCCTGAAGAACGCATAGGGAACATCTTGGGGCATGGCGGCCCGGATTGTCTCCCTCGCCAGCGTCAGGAGGGTGAGATCTGCCGCATGGTCCTGACCGCTTGGACCAGGCGCTGCGCAATGTAGGCATGCCCCGCGCTGTTGACGTGGGTGTGGTCGAAGTCGTAGCCGGGACTGTTCGCATCGGTGAACCACTTGCGTGCTGCAGGGTTCACGGAGTAGGCGCCGGCGGCCCTGGCGGCCGCGTCGATGGCGGCGGCCGTGTCAGCGAGGACGTGCTGCAAAGGCTGAGGCGCGCACGGGCCCAGCACGATGATCACGGCCCCGGGCCACGCCTCATGAACCGCAGCGATGACCTGCCCGGTGTCTCTCAGGAGCTGCGACCGATCGGCACGGAGGTCGTTCTGACCGCCCTCCAGGACCACGACGTTGAACTGCGTCGGAGTCCCGGCGAGTGCCCTCACCCGGGTGAGGTAGTCCTGGCCGGCTTCGCCGCTGACCCCGCCCCCGAACGTGAACCCCGTGCCCCCCCACAGCGTTGACGGTGGGGGTCCAGCCGAGAGCCGCAGCGGTCTTCATCGCCCAGGTGTCCGCCGGCTGGTCGGCGCCGACCCCGGCTGCGTAGGAGTCGCCGATGAACAGCGCGTTGGAACCCGGCGGCACCAGCTTGACCAACCTGGGCGCGTCAGCACGGAGGGTGGGCAGTGGACGGTTCAGAGCGCGGTTGGGGTCCAGTGTGTCGCTCCACCGCCCGACGACGAAGCCAGCCGCCGCCACCAGCACCAGCACCACCGCGCCCAGGACCAGCGCTGCCGGCCTACCTCCACGACTCACGGGCAGACCCTCTCACCCACGCCCGCCGTACGCACCAGGGAGGTCACCTCTGCGGCGACCACGTCGTGCCGGCGCAGCCCGTCGAGGTCGAGCCTCGACGCCGGGCCGAAACCTGCAAATTCCCTCCGCTCCTTCAATCGCATGCCGACGCATTCGGGCAGTCGCCGTTGGAGGAGCTGCCGGCGCTTCCTGTCAGACGGATGGTCATGGCCGAGGACTTTGGGACGGGCTTTGCCGAGGTGCTGTCGGTGATGAACGCCAGCACCCAGGAGCAATCCACGAGGATCCTCGGCAGATACGAGCGCACCGGCGAGATCAAGCGGTACATGGATCTTCCGCCGGATCCGGCGCTGGTCGACGTGAGACCGACCGTAGCGGTGACCACGGATGGAATCGGTTGGCCGGGAGCCGCTGCAGGCTGACTCCGGACGCGAGTCAGCTCAGGTCCGCGGTGTGCTTCACTTCCCCGCTCCCGGGCATGCCACCCCCGGAGCCAGATGAGGTACGTGGCCTGGCACCGCGCCGTTAGCCGCCGAACTGCGGCCTTGCGTACCGGGAGAGCCGCAACTCGGCTCCGAGCTCCTCACCCGCGGATGTCAGCGGCTGACCGCCGCTGGTCTGGCTGCTCCAGATCCAGGGCAGCACGTGTTTCGTTGCACTGCCCTCAGCAGCCGCGATGACTAGCTCGCGTGCCCGGTCACGGAGGTCCTCGAGGCTCTCCCCCGACTCTGTGTGTGCGTCGGACGCGCGTTGCTTGCCGTCGTCCGCGGTCGCAACGATCAGCTCCCATAGGTCGTCTCGCGGCACGGCCGGCTCGCTGGCCTCGACCGCTCTTGCTACCTCGCTCATCCACCCGGCGCGCCACTCTGTCCAGGGTGTCCCCAGCGAGCTGATCAGCTGCCGCGCCGCCTCGACGTACGCCCCGGCGGCCGGCTCGTCGTCGGCCCAGACCGCCTTGATCAGCGGGAGGACCTCGGTCCACACGATGTGGTGGTACCGCTGGCCAGCACGCACCTCCGGAGCTGGCTTGTCCAACGTGCCGGTCAGATAGGTCAGATCGATGGACGCGTCCGGATAGTGGTGCGCCCCGAGGTCGAGGTAGTGGGGCAACTGGTCGGGCCGGTGACTCCTCGCCTCCGTCTTCAGCTCGACCATCCAGACTCGGTCCGGCCACAGCACCGCCCAGTCCGGCCATCCCGACCGCTCGGCCTCGTGACGGCGTGGCAGCTCGAACTCGTCGACGAAGACGTCGCACGGCGAACCCGGGTCTTCACCGAAGACCAGGACATGGAGCCGACGCAGGAACTCGGCGCCCCGCACGGTCGGCTTGCTGCGCGTGCCCCACGGGGGGATACGTCCCACCCACGATCAGACAGGTCAGCACGAGTTGCAACGATTCCTCGCGCCACAGCTTGCGGCGCGTCAGCACGCGGCGGATGTCTTCGTAGGGGTCCAAGAGACGTCTTCCTTTTAGTAGCCATGACCGTACGACAGGACCGCCCAACTCAGATGAGCCGCATCGCCGCCCCGGGCGGGCCGCCCCTGCCGTCGGGCTGGCTGTGGGACCCAAGAAGACGCTGCTTGTGCCAGCGCTCCTCAGGCGGCATCACCCTCATCAACTCCCTGAGAAACGACACACCTCCACTGCCACCCCGTTCACGTGGAGGCGCCGCAGTCCTACTGCGCCCTGGTTTGGCCGGGGGCAGTTTCTCAGGCCAGGACGTAACTGCTCGGCAGCGTCCGCGGTCACGTGCTCCCGGGGTCACCGGTCGCGCAGGTGGCGAGCCCCGGACGGCGCACGAACCGGCCACTCCTCTGCGCTTTTCGGATGGTCCGACGCGACAGCAGCATGTTGACTGTCAACGTGCGACCCGCTCCCGCACAGGCGTACATGGCGGGGGCCCTCGCTGCCACGGCGGCGACGTGCACATCTTCTCCGTCAGGCTGTCCCGCCACAGGAAAGGGCATAGTCCGGCCTCGTCGAACTTGAGCAGCCAGGTTTCGCGGAGCCGTGGGAAGCGGTTCACGGCCCTCTCCGGAACCGCTCCCGGCGCACCGTCCGGCTCGTCGCGACGGGAAACCGCCGGCACCCCCGAGGGGAGCCGGCCTCGGAGGGATGGGCTTCAGCGATCGGAAGGATCAGCGACGTGAACCGCTGGGCAATTCCACAGGCGAACTCCCGGATCAACCCGAACGGGGGTACCCGGATCGGCTTCGTTCTTCTGACGGACCACGAGCCCGATGGCCGAGCGTGGTGGTTTGTTCCGATCCCCGGCGGTGGCGGCCTCTTGATGGGACCCCTCGCACCGCACCGCCCCTCCTCCCCTGGTGGGCGAAAGCCCGCCGATCGCGAGCGCACCGCCGAGCCGCCCCGCACCCTGCCCCTCGAGAACGAGCACCTGCCACCACACGTGCCCCGCCAGATCGGTTCGGTGGAGCTGGCCTCGCACTACCGCACGGGCGACCGAGCACTCGACGTCGGCGGCGACTGGTTCGACGCGGTGCCCGTCGACGACGGTCTGGTGCTCGTCATGGGGGATGTTGAAGGTCACGACTCCCGCGCAGCGGCCCTCATGCTGGAGCTCCGGGAGGTCACCCGGGTCGCGGCGCGCGAGGAGAAGACCCCCGCTGCCGTCCTGGCGCGCTTCAGCCTGGCTCGACGGGAACGACAGCGACCGGTTCGCCACAGCTCTGGTCGTCCACATCGACGTCCCTACCCGCACCGCCACCGTCGCCTCGGCCGGACACCTGGCCCCGGCTCTGCTGAGCCCGACGCCGACAGGCACGGTGCCGAGCGCCCTGGAGCTCGAGACGGGACCACCGTTGGGCATCGGACAGGAATGGCATGACCGCAGCACGCAGTTGCCGGCCGACGCCGTTCTGTTCCTCTTCACCGACGGCCTCGTCGAGACCCGGGTCGACGACATCGACGAGGGGGTACGCCGCCTCGGCGAGCTCCTGGAGGGCTTGCCCTTCGACGCTCGCACGATCCTCCACAGCGCGCTCGAGCTCCATCCGGGCGAGGATGAGGACGACGTCGCCGTCCTCGTCGCACACGTCCCTTAGCGCAGCCATCCCGGCTCGTGCCGCGTCACACCGGTGACCCCGAGATGACGACGCCTTGCAGCAACGCTTCCTGGGGCTCTCGCAGCTTGACGAACTGCAGGCCCACCGCTGCCCCGCTCTCCTCGACACGGCACCAGCCGACGCGGGCCCGGAGAACAACCAGCGTGCCGTTCACGTTCAGCGTGACGTGAGCTGACGTCCCGGTGACCGGCAGGGACTCCGGCGGCAGGTCCGGTGCCAGGTCGCACCTGACGCCCTGCATGCTGAGGTTGGCCGTGGTGCACGCGACGTCGTGACCAGGCCATTGGAGCCGGGCGCGGGAGACGAACACGACTCGCTGACTCAGGCGCCGGTCGAAGATCACGACCCGGGTGCTCATCGTTCCCGGGTCCGCCTGTGGGGTGCGGTCCCGTCCGGGGAGCCCGACCGGTTCCGCGACGGGGGCAGGACGGGAGCGGTCCGCTGCTCCCCCGCCATGCGCTTGCGGCACGGCTGGCTGCTCCGCTTTGTCCTCACCCAGCTCGGGTGCGCCCGCATCCCGGGCGTCGTGATCCGTGGACTGCGCCGCCGGATCCTCGATCTCCGGGGAGTCGTCTCGCTCCTGCTCCGGCGACTCGTCCTCGACGCGAGGGCTCTCGGGCGCGCGGCTGCCCGGGACCTCGCGTCGACGGCGCAGGGCCCGGAGGACGAGCAGTCCGATCCCATGGATGGCAGCGATCAGGGCCACAGCCAGCGCGGTCCCACTGATCGTCGTGGCTCGGGCAGGTGTGCCGACCGATTGGGCCCGCGGGGCGACGTGGTGGGGCCCGGCCGACACTGACTCGGGCCGCCGAGCAAGCTGATCCGGACCGCGCTGCGTGTCGGCAACCTCGCTCGTCGTCTGGGCCGGCCGGCCGAGCTCGAACTGGTCGCCGGAGAGCTCGTTCCAGATCATCGCTGACGACAGGAGAACGAGCTCGACGACCAGCAAGGCGGCGGCGCCGTACGCGGACGCCAGAGACCGCAGCCACGACTCTCGTCGCGTCCGAGCGCGGGGACCGGTGTGGGCGAGCTCCGACCGCGGGGAGCGCCCACTTCGCACGACGGGGACCGGTGGCAGGAGGAGGCGCCAGGCCAGGTTGTGCCTCATGTCAAGTCTCTCCGGATGAGGTCCGTCGGGGGTCGAAGCGCGTCACGTCCGACGGGCAGGCGGTGCGGCGCAACGACGGGCAGGTGGCCCGTGGGGAGTCATCTGGCGGTCCGCTTCCAGAGGTCCGGGTAGGCGTGGTCGGCGATGACGGAGGCCACGGAGCTGGGATGCCACCGCGTTCCCCGTGGCGTGCGGTAGTCCTGCGAGTTGAGTGCGGCGGCAATGGTGCGCAGGGACGCCCCTTCCCGGTGCAGGCGAAGGAGCAGCATCAGGCCGTGCTCCCGGGTCGCACGAGATCCCGCGGCACGTGCTGGCGTGTCCGCGCGGGCGGGGGCCTGCACGTCGAACTGCTCGCCCGACGAGGACAGGACCTGGCTCAGGTCTGGAAGACTCAGCGGCTTGCTCCAGAGGTAGCCCTGGGCGGCGTGACAGTCGAGGCGCTGCAGCAGGTCGAGCTGCTCGTTGGTCTCGACCCCTTCCGCGATGGCCAGCACACCCATCGCCCGGCAGAGGTCGACGACGCTGGCGCAGATCGCGAGATCGTCGGCCTCGGTGGTGACATTCCCCACGAAGCGGCGATCGATCTTGAGTCGAGCGACCGGCAGCGCCTGGAGGCGGGACAAGCCGCTGTAGCCGGTGCCGAAGTCGTCCAGGGAGACGCTGAAGCCCTTCGCCACGATGCCCTGGAGGATGGCCGCCGCTTCCTCGGGATCACCGATGACGGCGGTCTCGGTCACCTCGAGAGCCACGCACGTGGCCGGCAGCCCGGACATCCAGACGGCCTCGTCCACGGCAGCCTGGAGATCCCCCTGGGTGAGGTGCAGGGCCGAGATGTTGACGGACACGTACACGTCCTCGGCGACCAGGTCGAGGGTTCGCAGCCGAGCGAGGTCGGCGGTGGCCCGCTGCAGGACCCACCGGTCGAGCTGACAGGCGAGGCCGCACTGCTCGGCGACCGAGACGAAGACCTCGGGGGAGATCGAGCCCTTGTCCGGGTGGCGCCACCGGGCGAGCGCTTCCACGCCGAGGAGACGGCCGGTGCTCAGCTCGACGATGGGCTGGTAGTGCAGCTCGAGAACGTCTTGGTCCAAGGCCTTCGCGAGGTCGACCGACAGCTCGAACCTCGCGCGCGCTTCTCCGGTGCGACCGGGGTCGAACACCTCGACGTTGCCCGCGCCGCGGCGCTTGGCGGCATGCATCGCGGCCCCCGCAGCTCCCAACAGCTCGGTGGTCGCACAGTCGTCGGAGGAGGTCGCGACCCCTCCGCTCACCGTGATCCGCACCTCATGGCCCTGCACGTCGAACGGTTCCCGAAGAGCCGTCATCACGCGTTCGGCCAGCTCCATGCAGTCGTCGGCGGGCACGTTCTCGGTGAGGACCACGAACTCGTCCCCTCCGCCGCGCGCGACCGTCTCCCCCGGGCGGGCGCAGCGCTGGACACGTTTCGCGAGCTGCACGAGAAGCTCATCCCCGGCCGCGTGCCCGAACGACTCGTTGACGAGGGCGAAGCCGTCCACGTCGAAGGCCATCACGGTCACGGTCGCCGCGGCGTCGCCCTGGTGCCGCTCGACCGCCTGCGAGATCCGGTCATGGAGCAACGTGCGGTTGGCGAGACCGGTGAGCTCGTCGTGCAGGGCCCGCCCGCGCAGCACAGCTTCGCTGTGCTTCATCTCGGTGATGTCGGAGAGCATGGTGAGTCGTGCGACGTAGGCGCCGGTGGCGTCCGTGAGGGGGCTGCTGGTGGCCCGGAACCATCGCTCCCGCCCGTCCGGGTGGGGGTAACGGAGCTCGTACTCCTCCGTGCCCTGGAACTCAGCGTCCCCCAGACGGGGCAGCAGCGCACTTCCCTCGTCCGGGCCGAACAGATCGGTGGGACCGCGGGTGTAGAGCTCCTCGAAGGTGCAACCGGTCATGTCCGCCACCTTCTGGTTGACGTAGGTCGTCCGGCCCTGCGGGCTGGCGACCCAGATCCCTTCTTGCGCGGTCTCCACGATGGCGCGGTACCGCTCCTCGCTCTCGCGGAGGGCAAGTGACGCCTCGACGCGGGCGGTCACGTCGCGCAGGTTGACGACGATGCCCCCGATCGCGGGCTCGTCGATCTTGTTGCTGATCCACGACTCGACCCAACGGAAGCCACCTTCTGCATGTCGGTGCCGGTACACCAGGGAGACCGGTGTCTCGGGGCTCTCCTGCACGCGCACGAACGCGTCCTGCACGTCCTGCCGGTCCTCGGGATGCACGAAGTCGAAGCCGGCGGAACCCAGGACGTCCTCGGGCGCGAAGCCGAACTGGACCACCGTCGCGTTGGCGTAGAGGACCGTGCCGTCGGGTGCGTTCACCACGGCGATGTCAGAGGCGCGTTCGAGCAGGGCCCGGAAGAACAGCTCTCGCTCCTTCAGCGCCGACTCGGCCTGCCTCTGCGCGCTGAGGTCGACGACGAAGGAGGCGATGCTGTGCGGCCGGCCCTCGTCGTCGGCAAGCAAGGAGGCGATGAGCCGCGCCGGAACCGGGGTGCCGTCCGGGCGTTCGTAGACGCGTTCGTACTCCAGGTCGTGCGTCGACGGGTCGTGCAGCAGCTCCTGGGCACGGCTGGGCGGACACGTCGGGTGCGCGAGCTCGTCGACGTGCATGCCCAGCAGCTCTTCGGACGTGCGGCCGAGCAGGTCGCACATGGCGCCGTTGACGGCAGTGAGGCGCAGGTCGAGATCGGTCAGGGCCTGCGCGAGTGAGGACTGCTCGAAGCGGGCCCGGAAGTGCTTCTGGCTCCAACTCGCACCTGCGGAAGTCGCGTGGCAGCAGGCCACACGTGGCGTGGTCATCTCGGTACACCTCTCGGTTCGGTAGCCCGGCTGACCGAGGCGGTCCCGTGGCTTTGCGTCCCCGCCTTGCAACGGGTTTGCCCTTCTCGTCGTTCGACGATCTTCCGGGTGTCCTGCTGCGTGGCGGGGCGCAACCCGGCAGAACCCTCCGACCACGTCATCTCTCAAGGGAGCGGGAACTAGTCACTGTGGGTACGGCGTCCCGGCTCGAGGTCGCGGAGGCGGGGGCCGCCCGCGCGCACTCACCCACGAGTCAACCGTCGAGCGTTAAGCGGGGCTAGCCGATGAACGCACGATCCTGTCCGATCCGCGCACCGCGGGGCTTTCCGGACTGCGAACGTCGTGCCCGAACCTCGTTGCAGTGTCGTCGACGGCGTCTCACCGACGAGGCGTCGATATGCGGACGAGAAGCGACCCAGGTGCGTGAACCCCAGGTGGTAGGCCACGGCTCCTACAGTCGTCGACCCCGGAGCGGCCCGGAACAGCGCGTCGTGCGCTCTGCTGAGGCGCACCCGTCGCAGATATGCCATCGGGGGGACGCCCAACTCATTGGCGAAGCGTTTCTGCAACGTGCGCACGCTGACGTGGACCCGCCGAGCAAGCTCGGGGGTCGACCAGTCCCGTTCCGGATGTTCCTCCAACAGAGTTCTCGCGTGCCGGATTGTTCGCGACGACGCACTCGCGCCGGCGTCAAGCACGTCACCACTGAAGTCGTGGGGATGGCCGACCAGCAGCCCGTCGAGGATCAAGCGCTCAAGCTGTCGACCCGTGGTGGGGTGGCTGGCAAGCCCAGGTCCCGTCTCGAACTCCTGGAGGACGATGTTCAACGTCTCGCGCCATCCACGTGCTGCCGGCGAGGACAGGTCCATCACGGGTCCGAACGAGACAGGACTGGACACCGTCCTGCCAAGCAGTTGTTCGAGCTCTGTCTCCAGCGACCGCCGCGGGATCATGAGGCACAGCTGGGTGCACCCCTCCAACCAGGTGATCTCGGCCGGGCGATCCGGCGGGAAGACGCCTGCCTGCCCCGGTTCGGCGCCTCGCCTCGGACCGGTCCCCATGCGGGAGACGGCCCGCCCGCGCACCGGGACGTTGACGTGGTAGTGCGTCGCGTCGGCAGTGGTGAGGCGGACGTCGGCGCCGTCGGACAACCGGCCCACGGTGGTCGAGCCGACCTTGACTACGTCGAGCTGCATGTCGATCGTCGCAGCCTCGAGCGGCTCGACGCGATTCGGCAGGTAGAACTCCGCGAGGCGCAGTTCCGCTTCGTGCTTGTCCCGCGTGCGCACGACGGTCGCTGTCGACGGCTCCCGCCGTCCAAGGGTCGAAGCCACAGTGTCACCCCCGCCAGTGCTCGCGGCCGCGCGCCCGCTCAGCGGCACCCAGGGTAGGCACGCTGTCAAGTCGGTCGGTTCCGCCGCACCGAGCCGGTCCATGATCCGACTCAGATGCTGTGCGGCTGATGCGCTCGACGGCCACGACACGGAGTGCGAGCAGGACGAGGTTGATGACGATGCGGGAGCAACCGGGCCGCGCGGCGTCTGGCGGGCCGCTACGACACAGAGTGGGTGAGGGTGCCCACGTAGACACCGGCGGCCATGTTGGCGGCGACCCTCACGTCGATGGTGGGGTTCCAGGTCGCGGTGTTGTCGCCCTCGATGCCCGTGGCGGTCACCACCGGCGACACGCCGCTCAAGGTGACCGGGTCGTTGGCGGCGTAGGTCGCGGTGCCGACTTTGGTGATCGGGCCTGCGGTGTAGCCGACGAAGCCTGCTCCGATGGCCGGCCCGGAAGGCGGGGTGAAGGCCGTCGAGATCACCGTTGCCGTCCAGCCCGCGCCGGCCGGCGCCCCGCGTGAGTCGATAACCTGCACCTGGCCGAGCTGCCCGCTGATCGTGACCGCTCCGACGATGTTGGACTTCGTGCCGAGGTTGCCGGCGTCACCGGGGGCACTGATGGACAACCCCCCGCCCTGCAGTGTCACCGTGGCGCTGCTGACCGCTGTCTGGTCGGCGACCGCGGGAGCGTTGGCGCCGAGGCCGACGCTTATGGGCGCGATCAGGCAGGCGGCCAGGAACGGAACAAGAAGTGCAGGCGGGACGAGCAGGCGGCGTTGCATCAGGTGCCCTTCGGGGGGGACGGGGTGCCGGGTGATCAGGACGCGCTGTGTGCAGGTGTGCCCGCACGTCTGCGAGGCGCTTGGTGAGCTCCGCCACTGCGGCGGTGGCGGCGGCGAACCAGGAACGACCCGCCGCCGGCCAGCAGGACGAGAAGCAGGAGGCCTCCTCCGACCCACCACCACACGCTGGTGCCCTGGTCGACGGAGACGGTCTGGCCGGTCCCGGACTTCGGGAACGTCAGCGTGGCCTGGGCGGTCTCGGTGAGCAGGCCGCTGGTCACCGAGAGGTGCGCCTTCCAGGGGCCGGCGGGCAGTCGCTTGTCGAGCCGGACGGTGACCGGCTCGGTCTGCCCGAGGCCGAGGGTGGTGCCCAGGGTGACCGGGAACGGGCCGGCCGCCAGGCCGCCGGGTCCGCCGCTGAGGGTGAGCTTGCCGCGGAGGTCGAGGGCCCGTCCGCCGGTGTTGTGGATCGTCGCGGCCACCACAGGGGTTCCCGACCGGTCCCGCTCGGCGGTGAACGACTCGACCTTGAAGGCGGAGGCGGGGACGCCGCCGGGACCGACCGACAGATAGACGCGGATGCCCACGCGGCTGACCTGGGTGACCGCGCCGCTGCCACCGGAGGTGGTCTGGGCCCACAGCACGGCGTACTGCTCGCCCGGAGCGGCGTCGGAGGGTACGTCGATCGTGACGTCGACCATCTTCTTGGCGCCGTCGGCCAGTCGCAGGCGAGGGCTGCTCACGGCGGTCCAGGTGGTGAGCTCGTTGGGGGTGTTGCCCTCGAGACCGACAAACGAGCCCTTCGCGATCTGCGCCGCGGCCGGGTAGACGGCCACGTCGGTGGGGGCGCCGGTGTCGTTTGACACCTCGATGCGCCGTTCGATCCGGGCCCCGGGCTTGACGTGGTCGATGATGTAGACCCGTGCGCGCGGGTCGTCACGGGTGGCCACCGGGGCGTCGACCAGGCGGATGCCGATGCCGGTGTGGTCGGTGCGGGCGGTGTTAACGGGGGTGCTGAGGGGGGTGCCGAAGGCACCGGCGGCCGGGACGAGTGTCCCGGCCACCAGTGCCATCAGGATGAGCAGTCGACGCATGAGGAGATCTGGCCTCAGACGATCGAGGTGGTGACGGTGCCCGTGTAATCGCCCGCGAGGGCGCTCGCCGGCAGCGAGACCGTCAACGTCGGGGTGTACGACGCGGTGTTGTTGCCGCTCGCCGCGGTGCCGGCTGCGACGGAAGCCACCGCCGTGATGCTGGTCGGGCCACCAGTCGTCGGGGTCACCGTGCCGGCGTGTCCGGTGGCTGCACCCGAGTCGTAGGAGACCCCGGTCGAGACCGAGCCGGCTCCGTCGACGAACGTCGTGGAAGCCGCGGACATGACCCAGCCAGCGGTGCTGCCGCGGGTGTCGCTGATGCCGACCGCGCCGAGGGAGCCGGTGACGCTCGCGGCTCCCGGGGCACCGTTGGTCAGCGGCGCGTTGGCTGCCGGGGCGACGTCGAGGCTGCCGCCCGCCAGGGTGAAGGTGGCGGTGGTGTCGCCGGAGCCGGCCGCCATGGCGGAGCCGACCGGGAGGAGCGCGAGGACCGAGCCGGCGACGGCGAGGGTCCCGAGCGTGCGAAGTGTCTTCATGAGGTGAGCTGTCCAGCTTCCTGTGTGACGGCCCTCGCACCGCAGCCTGGAGACCGCCCCGGTAGGAGACACCGGAACGCGCTGAGGGACGAGGAACCTGTTCGGTAGCCCGGCTGACCCGGACGGGCCCCGTGGCTTTGCGTCCCCGACTCACATCGGGTTTGCCGTTTCGCGCTGGCACCGGACATCCGATCCGCTGCCAGGATCTGGAGGGCAACCTGCCGCTTCCTCGTCTCTGCCACCAGCATCGGCACCCCTCTCCGCTGCGGATTGATGGTCGTTGCCCACAACCCCCCAAACCGACCCCCTGAGAACTGGTCACGACGTGGTCCGGAGGCCGTGGGAACCGGTCGCGGCGTCGTCGCCGACCCGGTGAGGACTAGTCCTGAACCAGTCTCCCGCCGCCCGACCGTTCCTCTTGCTTCCGGCGCACGGTGCTCCCACACTCGCACCATGACGCAGAGGGGTCGGAACCATCGGCGCAGCCCGGCTGCCCTCCCATGAGCACCGACGAGGTGCGGATCGGGCTCATCTCGGCTCCGGGTGCGGCCACCGAGATCGCGGCGAACCTCGCCGAGGACCTGCACACCGACCTGAGCCTGCACGTGGCCACCGTCCGCTGGCGGGTGCCCACGGTGGTCGACGCACTCGTGCACCCACCTGCCGACGACGCCGCCCTCGTCGCCGCGGCCCGGGACCGGCTCCTGCAGGAGGACTGGGACCTGGTCGTCTGTCTCACCGATCTGCCACTGAAGGTGCACCGGCGACCGGTGGTGGCCCACGCGAGCCCTCTGCACGGCGTGGCCGTCGTGTGCGTACCCGCCCTGGGGGCCATCGGACTGCGTCGACGCACCCGTGACACGGTCGTCGGCCTCGTGGGCACCTTGCTCGGGGAGACCGAGGACTACTCCCTGGCGGGCCCTGCCGCTGGCGTCGGACGACGCGCGCGCGAGCTCGGAAGGAGCCAGCAGCCTGAGGAGGACGGCAGCGTGCTGTTCACCGCGAGGGTCCTCAGCGGGAACCTGCGACTGCTGATCGGGATGATCCGGGCCAACCAGCCCTGGCGGCTGGCCATCGGGCTCTCGCGAGCGCTGACCGCCGCCCTCGCCACGGGAGTCTTCGCGCTCGTCACCCCCGACATCTGGAGGCTGAGCGACGCGCTCGGCTGGATCAGGCTCTCGGCGATCGCGGTGGGCTCCGTCGCGGCGATCACCGTCGCGCTGATCGCCGGAGCCGGCCTGTGGGAGCGCGCGTCGCACCCGGTCGGGCGCAAGCAGGCCACCCTCTTCAACCTGGCTACCACGGCAACGGTCGTGCTGGGCGTGCTCTCCCTCTGCGCCGCGCTCCTCCTGCTCGCCCTGCTGAGCTCCCTGTTCCTGGTGCCTTCGCAGCTGCTCGGGAACGGCCTCGGGCACGCGGTTCGGGTGGGCGACTACATGAAGCTGGTGTGGCTCACCAGCTCCCTGGCCACCCTGGGCGGGGCCCTCGGGGCGGGCCTGGAGAGCGACGAGGCGGTCCGGAACGCGGCGTACACCTACCGGCAGGACGGGGACTAGGCCGGGTACGCCGCGGCGAGGCCATCCGGCCCGCGACACGCTGATGGTCTGACCTGACGCCGGTGGCCGTCATCGTCGGCCGGCCCGGACGAGGTAGTCGTGCACCAGGCGCACGGCGACCGCGCCCTCGCCGACGGCGGACGCCACCCGCTTCACCGAGCCACTGCGCACGTCCCCGACGGCGAAGACCCCCGCGGTCGCGGTCTCGAACATCGTGCTTCCTCCCTGGCCGGCGCCGCTCAGCACGAACCCCTTGTCGTCGAGCGCGATCGCGCCCTGGAGCCAGCGGGTGTGCGGCTCGGACCCGATCAGCACGAAGAGTGCGGACGTCGGGAGCGACCGGAGCTCGTCGGTCCCCAGGTCGCGGACGACCACCTCCTCGAGGCCGAGGTCGCCCCGCAGCTCGCACACCTCGCAGTTGAGCCAGACATGCACCAGGGGGGTGGAGGCTATCCGGTCTGCGAGGTAGCGGGACATGTCGCGGTTCAGGTCGTCGTGGTTGATCACGAGGTTGACGTGGGCGGCGTTGCGGGCGAGGAACAGGGCCGCCTGCCCGGCGGAGTTCCCACCCCCGACGACCGTGACCGGGTCGCCGCGGCACAGCCGCGCCTCGAAGTCGGTGGCGGCGTAGTAGACGCTGGGGCCCTCGAGCCGGTCCATGCCGGGGACGTCCAGGCGCCGGTAGCGCACACCGGTCGCGAGCACCACGGCGTAGGCCTCCACCTGGGCGCCGTCGGTCAGTCCCACGACGAAGTGGCCGTCGATCCGGCCGAGCGACCGGGCCTCGCCAGGAATCGTGAAGGTGGCGCCGAACTTGCGGGCCTGCACCACCGCTCGGTCGGCGAGCTCGGCGCCCGAGACGCCCGCCGGGAAGCCGAGGTAGTTCTCGATACGGGACGACGTCGCCGCCTGTCCTCCGGTCGCGATCGCGTCGAGCACGACCGTGGAGAGTTCTTCGGAGGCGGCGGTCACCGCAGCGGCGAGACCGGCCGGGCCGGCGCCGACGACCAGCACGTCGAGCGCCTCGCGGACCGGCGCGTCCTCCCGCAGGCCGAGGAGCTCGGCCAGCTCCGTGTTGCTGGGGTTGCGCAGGACCCGCTGCCCCTTCCAGATCACGACGGGGGTCTCCTCGGGGGGGACGTCGAACGCGCGCAGGGTGACCTCGGCGTCGGGATCCTCCTCCACGTCCTCCCAGCGGTACGGGACGCGGTTGCGGCTCGCGAAGTCCCTGAGCCGACGGGTGTCGGCCGAGTAGCGGGAGCCGATGATCCGGAGGCCGGCGCCGAGGTCGGCGTGAAGGTTGCGCCGGAGGATGAAGGCCCGCAGGATCAGGTCCCCCAGCGCCTGGTCCTGGGTGACGGCCTCCTTGAGCCGGTCGTAGGGGACTTCGAGGACCTCGACGTCGGTCTGGGCCACGGCGGTGACGAAGACCGCCTGGCCGGTCAGCATCGAGAGATCACCCACGAAGCGACCACGTCCGTGGACGGCGATCACCCGTGACGCTCCCTCGGGGTCGTCCTCCTGGACGACCCGGACCCGGCCGTCCAGCACGACGAACACGCCGCAGTCGCGATCCCCCTCGCAGAACAGCGTGGCGCCCTTGGCCAGCCGCTTCCGCTCGCCGTACCGCGAGAGCAGCATGATCTGCTCGTCGGACAGCCGGGGGTAGGCGCCGGTGGTGTCGGGGGTCTCGGGCAGGTCCGGGACCTCGGGCTCAGACGAACTGCTCGTCGGCATAGCACCACCTCCAGTTCTCCCCCGGCTCGATCGATCGCACGATGACGTGACCGGTCGTGGCGGCGTGCGCGCGCGCGTGACGCATCGGGGAGGAGTCGCAGCAGCAGACCTCGCCGCACGTGAGGCACTGGCGCAGGTGCACCCAGGGCGTGCCCAGGAGCAGGCATTCCTCACAGCCCGGCGTGGTGGGCTGCCCCACCCTCCGGACCAGGGCGAGGTGCGGGTCGGGGACCAGCCGGCCGGAGAGCGTGGTCATCGCCGGTCGTCCTCGCTCGACGAGGCGTTCCCGGGACTGGGCTCCGCACCTTCCTTGGGCAGGTGCTCGGTGAGCCAGGTCCGCAGCGCGGGTGCGGGTGCGGCCCCGACCTGCTTGTCGACCACCTGGGCGCGGTGCATCAGGACCAGGGTCGGGATCGCCTGCACCTCGAACCGTCGGCTCACCTCCGGCGCCTCGTCCGCGTTGACCTTGACCAGCTTCAGCCTCCCTGCGAGCTCCGTCGCCAGCTGCTCCAACGCCGGGCTGACCATGCGGCAGGGACCGCACCACGGCGCCCACACGTCGACGAGCACCGGGATGGTCGACTCGTCCACCACGGCGGCGAAGTCCGCGTCGGACGTGTCGACCACCCACGGCAGTGGGTTCTGGCAGTTCCCGCAGCGGGGCGCTCCGTCGGCGGCGGCGGGCACCCGGTTCTTCGTGCTGCAGCTCGGGCACACCACGACCTTCGTCGGGGTCTTCACCGTCGCGCTCATGCCACTGCCCTCTTCTGGTCGTCGGGTCGCCCCGGTACGACGGTGAGCTCGCCGTCGACGAGGTCGACCACGATGGTCGAGTCCTCGGGCAGGTCACCGCGCAGCAGCGCGCGGGCGACGCGGGTCTCCACCTCACGGGTGATGAAGCGCCGCAGCGGACGAGCGCCGTAGGCCGGGTCGAAGCCCTGCTCGGCGATGAACCTCCGGGCCTCCTCGGTGTCCACGAGCGAGATCCGTTGGTCCGCCAGGCGTTCGCGCAGCTCCTCGAGCTGGAGGTCGACGATGCGCTCGATCTCGGCGAACGTCAGAGGCTTGAACAGCACGGTCTCGTCGATCCGGTTCAGGAACTCCGGCCGGAAGTGGGATCGCAGCGAGCTCATCACGAGGGCCCGGGCCTCCGACTTCACCTCGCCGTCCGGCGTGACCCCCTCGAGCAGGTACTCCGAGCCGATGTTGGAGGTCATGATGATGACGGTGTTGCGGAAGTCCACCGTGCGCCCGTGGGAGTCCGTCAGGCGCCCGTCGTCGAGCACCTGGAGCAGGATGTTGAAGACGTCGGCGTGGGCCTTCTCGATCTCGTCGAGCAGGACCACCGAGTAGTGCTTGCGCCGGACCGCCTCGGTCAGCTGGCCGCCCTCCTCGAACCCGACGTAGCCGGGTGGTGCACCCACGAGCCGGCTCACGGTGTGCCGCTCCTGGTACTCGCTCATGTCGATCCGGATGATGTTCTCCTCGCTGTCGAAGAGAGCCTCCGCGAGCGCCTTGGCGAGCTCGGTCTTGCCGACACCGGTCGGGCCGAGGAAGACGAAGGAGCCGATCGGGCGGGTCGGGTTCTTGATCCCGGAACGCGCCCGCACGACCGCGTCGGTCACCAGCTGGACCGCCTCGTCCTGGCCGATCACCCGCTCGTGGAGCACCTCGTCGAGGCGGAGGATCTTCTCCCGCTCGCCCTCCTGGAGCCGGCTCACCGGGATGCCCGTCCAGCGGGCCACGATGGCGGCGATCTCGTCGGCGGTGACGACCTCGCGGAGCAGGCGCCGCCCGGACTGCTTCGCCTCGAGCCTCTCCTCGGCGGCCGTGAGCCGTCGGTCGAGGTCGGGCAGCTTGCCGTGGCGCAGGCTCGCGGCCTGGTTCAGGTCGTACTCCCGCTCGGCCCGTTCGCTCGCCAGGCGAACCTGCTCGATCTCCTGGCGCAGCGCCTGGACCTCGCGGAGCGCCTGGCGCTCCGCCTCCCACTGGGCCCGCACCGCGTCGGCCTCGGCCTTCAGGTCGGCCAGCTCCTTGCGCAGCTCCTCGAGGCGACGCCGGCTGGCCGGATCCGTCTCCTGGGCCACTGCGGCCTCCTCGATCTCCAGCCGGGTGACCCGGCGGGTCAGCTCGTCGAGCTCGGCGGGCATCGAGTCGATCTCGGTGCGCAGCATCGCGCACGCCTCGTCGACGAGGTCGATGGCCTTGTCGGGCAGGAACCGGTCGGAGATGTAGCGGTGGCTCAGGGTGACCGCGGCGACCAGCGCGCCGTCGTGGATCTTGACACCGTGGAAGACCTCGAAGCGCTCGCGCAGCCCCCGGAGGATCGACAGGGCGTCCTCGATGCCCGGCTCGTCGACCACGACCGGCTGGAACCTGCGCTCGAGGGCCGCGTCCTTCTCGATGTGGCTGCGGTACTCGTCGAGGGTCGTGGCCCCGATCATGTGCAGCTCGCCACGCGCCAGCATGGGCTTCAGCATCTGGCCCGCGTCCATCGCACCTTCGGACGCCCCGGCCCCGACCACGGTGTGCAGCTCGTCGACGAACAGCAGGATCTTCCCCTCGGCGGCCAGGACCTCGTTGAGGACGGCCTTGAGCCGTTCCTCGAACTCGCCGCGGTACTTCGCACCGGCGACGAGCGAGCCCATGTCCAGGGCGAAGACGGTCTTGTCGCGGAGTCCCTCGGGCACGTCACCGTTGTGGATCCGCTGCGCCAGGCCCTCGACGATGGCGGTCTTCCCCACTCCGGGCTCACCGATCAGCACCGGGTTGTTCTTGCTCTTGCGGGACAGGATCTGGATGGTGCGACGGATCTCCGAGTCCCGGCCGATCACCGGCTCCAGCCGGTCGGCGGCGGCGTCCGCGACGAGGTCGCGACCGTACTTCGCGAGGGCTTCGTAGGTCCCCTCGGGAGTGGCGGACGTGACCCGCTGCGCACCCCTGACCGATGTCAGGGTCTGCAGGAACGAGTCGTGGGTCACGTCGTGCCGGGCCAGGATCCGACCGGCTGCCGAGCCGGATCCCTCGTCGAGGAGGGCGACGACCAGGTGCTCGACGGAGACGTACTCGTCCTTGAGCCTGCGGGCCTCCTTGTCAGCGACCTCGAGGACGCGGTTCAGCCGCTGGGTGACGTACACCTTCCCGGGCTCGGCGCCGGACCCGGTGACGCGCGGGCGCTTCGTGAGCTCGGCCTCCAGGTCCTCGCGCAGCCGCTCCACGTCCGCACCCGCCCGGGCCAGGAGCGGCGGGACCAGGCCGTCGGTCTGCTCCAGCAGCGCCAGGAGCAGGTGCTCGCCGTCCACCTCTTGGTGGCCGAACCGGAGCGCCTTGGTCTGGGCGTCGTGCAGTGCCTCCTGCGACTTCTGCGTGAGTCGGTTCAGGTCCATCGAACTCCCCTCTCTGGGCGTGAGCGTCGTTGTGATCTCTCCAGGTCGGAGATCCGCTCGAGCAGGTGCATGACCAGGCCGAGCGACGAGTAACTGAGGTTCAGCCGCAGGTGCAGCCGTTGGATCGTGGCCATCTCCCGAACCTGGGCCGGGTCGAACCAGAGGTTGCCCTGGGCGTCCCGGGTGATGTCGAGAAGCCCGAGCGTGACCAGCCGACGGACCAGCTCCGGGTGCACCCCGGTGATCCGGGCGTAGCTGTCCAGGCTCAGGCGGTAGGGGCGGGCCAGCGGCCATCTCGTCCCGATCGATGACCCGGTCGGTGAGCCGGTGGTCGTCGCGGTCATCGTGCGCTCCTCGGGTCGAAGGTCGAGACCTTCGCGAGCCGCTCGAACAGCTCGCGTTCGTCCGCCGACGGCGACCTGGGCAGCTTGACCTGGGCCTCGGCGTACAGGTCCCCCGGCTTGCCCCGCTTGTTCGGCAGCCCGCGGCCCCTCAGCCGCAGCCGGCGATGGCTGGAGGTGCCGGCCGGGACGCCGACGGTGGCGGGGCCGCCGGGGGTGTCGATGTCCACCGACGCACCGAGCGCGGCCTCCCAGGGGGGCCAGGGGCAGCAGCACGTGCAGGTCTCGGCCCTCGAGCCGGTAGCGAGGATGAGGGGCGATGCGGACGACGAGGTACAGGTCGCCCGCCTCGCCCCCGCCGGACCCCTGACCGCCCTGGCCGCGCAACCGGATCCGCTGGCCGTCCACGACACCCGCGGGGACGTTCACGTCGATGGTGCGCGGACCGTCGGCACCACTCATCGACAGGGTCCGCCGGGTCCCGTTGTACGCCTCCTCGACGGTCACCTCCACTTCGCTCTCGTGGTCGGAGCCGGAGACCGGTCCCCATCCACCCCGGCCGCGGCCGCGGGCACCGAAGATGCCACCGAGCAGATCCTCCAGATCCACGTCCCCGACCGAGCCGGAGTACCGGAAGTCGCCCGAGGGACCGGCCCCGCCCCAGCCGCTCGACCGCCCGCCGCCGGCGTCGGCGCCTGCGTACGCGCGCGCCCGGCGGTAGGCCTCCGGGTCCACGTCGGGACCCACGCGCCGGAAGTCCTCGCCGAACGCGTCGTACCGCTTGCGCTGGTCGGGGTCGGAGAGCACGTCGTACGCCTCGGCGAGCTCCTTGAACTCTTCCTCGGCGCCGGGATCCTTGTTGACGTCGGGGTGCAGCGTGCGGGCGCGCTTGCGGTAGGCCCGTTGGATCTCCGACTGGTCGGCATCGCGGGAGACACCGAGGACCTCATAGGAGTCCCGGGCCATCACTCGCTCCTGGTCGCCACGACGACGGACGCCGGCCGGAGGATCTCGCCGTCCGGCCCGTAGCCGGGCCGGACGACGTGTGCGACCGTGCCGGGGACGAGGTCCTCGTCGGTGACGGTGCTGACGGCTTCGTGCCGGGCGGGGTCGAAGGCCTTGCCGGTCTCGTCGTCGCGCCGGGGGTAGCCCAGGTCGGCAAGGACCGTGAGTGCCTGCTGGTGCACGGCACGCACGCCCTCGACGATCTGGTCCGGGTTCGAGGCGGCGTGCTCGAGTGCACGCTCGAGATTGTCGAGGACCGGCAACCAGCGGACAGCCACCGATGCCCGCTCCTGCTCGCGGGCGCGGATCACGTCCTTGGCGCACCGCTTGCGGAGGTTCTCCAGCTCCGCGGCTGTGCGGCGCCACGAGTCCTCGAGCTCGGCGATCTTCCTCTCCGGCTCGGCGGCACCGTCGGCGACGGCAGCGTCGGCGGCGTCGGCGAGCTCGGTTTCGGGGTTCTCCTGTCCGGCCATGACGAGGACACTCAGTGCGTCGTGAACTCGGCGTCGATCACGTCGTCCGAATCGTCGCCCGGTCCGGTCTGGGCGGAGCCGGCCGACTCGCCGGTGGTGCCGGCGCCGGCCGGGCCCCGGGCGGACATGCTCAGCGCCTGGGCCATCTGGTGCAGCTCGCCCGTGAGGGACCGCAGGCGGTCGGTCGGCGCCTGCTCGTCGAGAGCCGCGCGCGCGTCGTTGATCAACATCTCAGCCCGGGCGCGGTCGTGCTCGGGGACCGCGTCCCCGGCCTGCTCGAGCTGGTGCTGCACCTGGTACGTCACGGAGTCGAGCTCGTTGCGGGCGTCGACGTGCTCACGGAGCTGGGCATCCTCGCTGCGGTGCGCCTCGGCGTCCGAGACCATGCGGTCGACCTCCTCCTGGGGCAGGGTCGAGGTCTCGCTGATGGTGACCTGCTGCTCGGCTCCGGTGTCCTTGTCCTTCGCGGAGACGTGCAGGATGCCGTTGGCGTCGATGTCGAAGGTGACCTCGACCTGGGGCTCCCCCCGTGGCGCGGGCCGGATGTTCTCCAGCCGGAACCGTGCGAGCGCCCGGTTGTCGCTGGCGCGCTCTCGCTCCCCCCTGGAGGACCACCACGTCCACCGCCTGCTGGTTGTCCTCGGCGGTGCTGAAGACCTCGGTGCGACGCGCCGGGATCGTGGTGTTGCGCTCGATGACCTTGGTCATCACTCCGCCCTGTGTCTCCAGCCCCAGGGAGAGTGGTGTGACGTCCAGGAGCAGGACGTCCTTCACGTCTCCCTTGATGATGGCAGCCTGGACGGCCGCCCCGAGTGCGACGACCTCGTCCGGGTTGACGGTCATGTTGGGTTCCTTGCCGCCGGTCATCCGGCGAACCAGGTTCTGCACGGCAGGCAGCCGCGTGGAGCCGCCGACGAGGATGACCTCGTCGATGTCGTCCGCGGTGACCTTCGCGTCCCCCAGGGCCTGGGTGACCGGACCCATGCAGCTCTCGACCAGGTCCGCAGTGAGCTGCTCGAACGTGGAGCGCATCAGGTTGACGTTGAGGTGCTTGGGGCCGGAAGCGTCCGCGGTCACGAACGGCAGGTTCACCGCGGTCTGGGTGACCGACGACAGCTCGACCTTGGCCTTCTCGGCCGCCTCGAACAGGCGCTGCAGGGCTTGCGCGTCCTGCCGTAGGTCGACGCCGTTCTCCTTCTTGAACTCGTCCGCGAGGTAGTCCACGACACGCCTGTCGAAGTCGTCCCCGCCCAGGTGGGTGTTGCCGGCCGTGGACCGCACCTCGACCACGCCCTCACCCACGGTCAGGACGCTGACGTCGAAGGTGCCGCCGCCGAGGTCGAAGACGAGGACGGTCTCGTTCTCGAGCTTGTCCATCCCGTACGCCAGGGCCGCCGCGGTGGGCTCGTTGATGATCCGGAGCACCTCCAGGCCGGCAATCTTGCCCGCGTCCTTGGTGGCCTGCCGCTGGGCGTCGTTGAAGTGCGCCGGCACGGTGATGACCGCCTCGGTGACTCGCTCGCCGAGCGCCTTGCCCGCGTCGTCCGCCAACTTGCGCAGGATCTGCGCGGAGATCTCCTCCGGCGCGTAGAGCTTTCCGTGGACCGAGAACCGGACTGCTCCGTCCGGTCCGGCCACGACATCGTAGGAGACCGTGTGGATCTCGCTCTCCACCTCGTCGTACTTGCGGCCGACGAAGCGCTTGGCCGAGTAGATCGTGCCCTTGGGGTTCAAGATCGCCTGTCGCCGGGCCATCTGGCCCACGAGTCGCTCACCGCTCTCGAGGAACGCGACGACGGAGGGTGTGGTCCGGTTCCCCTCGCCATTGGGGATGACCTGGGGTTGGCCACCTTCCATCGCCGCGATCACCGAGTTGGTCGTTCCTAGGTCGATTCCAACAGCTCTACCCATGACGCACTCCGTTCACTGGATGCCGGACCCGGCCATGCTTTCGACGTGCACGGCCGGGGGCATCCCGTGAACAGGTACAACTGCGGTCGCCGCTGGGGACGTCAGGCGGCCGGGGGGCCGTGCCGGAGTGCGAGGACCGTGAGCTCGACGCGCGAGTGGATACCGAGCTTCACGTACATGTGCTTGAGGTGCGCGTCCACGGTGTGGGGCGACACGATCAGCTGCTCGGCTATCGCGCGGTTCGTCATGCCGCTCGCCACGAGCTCGGCGACCCGGACCTCGGCGCCGGTGAGGGACAGCCACTGGTCACCCTCGCCCACGGGTCCGAGGTGGAGGTCGGCCAAGGGGTAGCTGACGACGGCGGGGGGCGTGGTCTTCGGGTAGTCGGTCGGCGCCAGGCAGTGAGGGTTGTGGAGCACGGTCCCGTCGAGGAGCACCTGGGAGTGGATCCTGAGCACGTTGACGAGCATCTCCACCCCGAACCGCTGCAGGTCGTACAGGCAGAGGAACAAGGCGGGCACCTCGGCGAGGACCTGGGTGACGGCGGACTCGTGGACGGACAGCTCCTCCGCGCCGGGCTCACGCGGTCCCCAGGACATCTCCCCGGCTGCCCGCAGCAGGGGGAGCTGGTCGCCGGTGGACGACGCCGGGTGGGTTTCGAGGAACGTAGTCATCTGCTCGACGGCGAGCTTCCCGGCCCGGAGGTAGGCGTGGGAGGCCGGGTAGACGCCGAGGTGCCCGGAACGGGGCGTGTCGCCGCGACCTGCCGCTCCGTACGTCTGCTGCCGCATGCTCCTCGGCTCGAGGCCGTCGATGAGGCAGACGCACTGGTCGCCGTGGCGCAGCCCCTCCTGCATGAACGGCACCAGCAGCCGGTCTCGCTGGTCCGGTCCCGAGTAGATCGCGCAAAGGTGCATTCCCGGACGGATCTCGCCCACCCCTGCAATCCCCATGCGAAGGTCGTTCACCAGGGCGTCTCCTATCGTGTGACCCCATTCCGCTCGATGCTACGCGCGAGCAAGGTCGCGTGCGTGGGCGAGCGCGCGGTGAGGGCCGTCGTCGGTCTGGACCTGTTCGACCGCGAACGGCAGCTTTGGCAACGTGGTCGATGATCGCGGCCGGCAGGAGGAGACGTGGCACGTGACGGGTGAGGCGCGCAGGGGGAGGGGGACCCGGGCGCGGATGCTCGCGTGCAGGCTGTGTGGTCACCGGAACCGAGTGCTGTCCGGAGCGCTCGACCTCCCCCGGTGTCGCGACTGTCACGGCCCGCTGCCCTGGCTCGTGGACGCCTCGGACGTCGACTTCGCCGGCGTCGCGGACGCCGCTGCGCTGCCGGTGCTGGTGGACTTGTGGGCGCCTGTCGGCCCCCACGGTCCCAGGGTGATCCCGGTGATGGAGCAGGTGGCCGGCGACCTGGCGGGCCAGGTGAAGGTGGTCAAGGTCAACGTCGAAGGCGCGCCCCGGCTGTCCCGCCGCTTCTCGGTGCAGGCATCTCCGACCCTTCTCGTCATGGAAGGGGGAAGGTTGGTCGCCTGCAAGTGTGGACCGGCCCCTGCCTACGAGATCCTCGGGTGGGTCGAGCAGGTTCTCCCCCGCGCGGTCGCGCAGCTGGCGGATCCCCGGAACAGGGGATGACACCTGCACCTCCGGTTCATTGACTGGAGGGCGTAGGAGCCGCTCAGTTGCCCAGGAAGAGCGGCACGGGGCCCGACCAGGCTGCCCACAGACCGGGACCGGACGAACTCAGGGAGGAAAGCCATGACCTTGGTGCGCTTCGAGCCGTTCCCAGAGTTGGACCGATGGACCGAACGGGCCCTGACCAGCCTGCCAGCCGCCGGCCACGTGCCGAGGAGGGCGATGAGGTGATCGTCGACGGGCTTCCTCACGGAGAGTTCTGTCGGCAGCTGTTCCTCGGGGAGAACCTGGACTCGATCCCCGTGGCGGAGGCCAGCAAGCCGCGCAAGGTCTCACTCCAAGAACGATCCGAAGCGGCACGAGCAGGCGCTGTCGACGCCGCCAAAGCCCAATAGACCAAAGCGATCGAGCCCGTCACGCCGAGTCTCCGGCTCCCGCTCGACGGTCTCCCAGCCCGAGGGGCACAGAGAAATGGTTGCTTCCGCACAGCAGGCGCGACAGCCGTCCGCCTTCAGCCACGTCACGAATCCACCAGACTCTGCCTCGCAGGTCCCGCTCTCCATCTCTGGGGTGAGCGAGCCGGCTCAGGCCGAAGCGATCGTCACTGACTTCTACCTGCCGCACCGACTCGAGGTGTCGCCGCGCCAGGGTGACTTGAACATGTCCTTGACCGCGGTCAGGCTCGACCAGCTCACCATCGGGCGGCTGGCGTACGGGCAGGAGATCGGGCTCGTGACGGACGAGGCCACGAACTTCCACGTAGACCTTCCTCTGGCCGGACACGCCGAGATGAGTGCGGGAGCGTCCGAACCTGTCATCGCGCAGTGGGGGAAGGCAGCGGTCTTCTCCCCTGGGGAGCCGGCTGGTCTGCACGGGAGTGCGGACTGCTCGCTGATGTGCCTCATGATTCCCCGGGGAAGCTTGGAGGCAACTCTCGAGGAGCTCCTGGGACGGTCGATCGGGCGAGCCCTGCGCTTCGACTTCGCCATGCACCTGCGGGGACCGGTAGGTCGTTCCTGGGTCGACACCCTGCAGCTGGTGCTACGCGAGCTCGATGACGGGCCGGGGCTCCTCACGAACCAGCGCGCCGGCCGGCACGTCCAGTCGCTCCTGCTGGACGGGTTGTTGCTCGGCCAGCCGAACAGCTACAGCGAGGAGCTGGCCGGCGGAACACGGCCGGGCTCGAGTGCGGCGATTGCTCGAGCCGTCGACCTCGTCAACGACAGGGCAGACGAACCCTGGTCGAGCACCTCGCTGGCTCGAGAGGTGCATGCCAGCGTCCGAGCACTTCAGGAGGGCTTCAAGCGGGACGTGGGCAGGCCACCCATGCGGTATCTGCGGGACGTGCGTCTGCGCCGCGTCCACGGCGACCTCCAAGGAGCGAGCTCCAAGAGCACGACCGTCGAGGCCGTCGCCATCCGTTGGGGCTTCTTGCACATGGGTCGGTTCGCCGCTGCCTACCGCGCCGCGTTCGGCGAGACTCCGTCGACGACGCTCGCTGGGGAGGGGACGAGCCGCCTCGTCCTCGGGGTCGCCTGAACGTCTGTGCTCGACGTGATCGTCACCATTCGCCAGGGTGCTGCAGCGCGAGGGCAGTGAGCTCGACGCGGGTGTGGATGTCCAGCTTGATGTAGATGTGCTTCAGGTGGGCATCGACCGTGTGGCGTGAGACCACCAGGATCTTGGCTATCGCTCGATTCGTCTTCCCGTCCGCCACGTGAGCCACGATCCGTAGCTCCGACACCGTCAGGGCGTCCCAGCCATCACCTGCGGCTGCCTGCTCGCGGTGGGCCTGGACGCCTGCCGCCGCACCGTGGCCCGCACCGACCTGGTCGTGCGAGCTCACCAGCACGGTGCCGTCCAGGAGCACCGTTTCGTGCGCCCTGATCGCGGCCACCAGCATCTCCACCCCAAGGAGGGCAGGTCGTACACGCACATGACCACCGCGGACAGCTGCTCCACCGCCTGGTGCGTGGTCGACTCGTAGAGCAAGAGGTCGTCCACCGCCCGCGGCTGCCGCAGGAGCCAGCCCATCTCCACGCTCACACGCAGGAGCGGGGGCCGCGTCTCGGCGGGACGGTGCGCACGATCGGTCAGGAACGACGTCATGCGGTCCGCCGAGAACTGGCCGGCCCGCAGACAGACGTCCGATGCGCGATGGACAGCCGGCCGATGGCCGTCTGCGGTCCTCCCGACGCCCGGGTGATCGAGCGCCAGCGCACCGTCGAGGTGGTCGACCAGCGACACGCACCTGTCCCCGCGCCGCTGCCCCTCGCGGAGGAAGGCGAACCGGGCCCTCTCGCGCTCAGCCGGATCCGAGTAGAGCGCACACCAATGGGTCCCAGCGCGCATGTCGGCCCCCCCCTCTCCGTGCCCCATCCAACACGTTCCGCTCTCATCCGCCCATCCCGCGAACGCGGGATGACAGCACGATCGCCGGTGAGCAGGTTGGTTGACCACGGCGCTCGAGCATCCAGGTAGTCGGAAGAAGGGGACATGTGACCTGCGATGGTCGTGGGGCGCCGTTCGGAGGGGGGAATGGAAGGGGACCAGATGTCTGGGTACCAGGTCGGCTACTTCGTCGGCAGTCTGTCATCCGCGTCGATCAACCGTGTCCTGTCGCGTGCGCTGATCCGGCTGGCGCCCGAGGACCTCCAGTTCACAGAGATCGGGATCAGGGACCTGCCCCTCTACAGTCCCGACTTCGACGACCACTTTCCGCCTGAGGCAACCGCGCTCAAGGAGGCCATCGCACGCGCGGACGCCGTCCTGTTCGTCACCCCGGAGTACAACCGGTCCATCCCCGGCGCCCTGAAGAACGCCATCGACTGGGCGTCCCGGCCGTGGGGCCAGAACTCCTTCCACCACATCCCCGCGGGCGTGATCGGGGCATCGGTGGGTCCGATCGGCACTGCGGTGGCCCAGCAGAGCCTTCGCGCGGTCCTGAGCTTCTGCAACGCCCGTCAGATGACCGCGCCGGAGGCCTACATCTACTTCTCGCACTCGGTGTTCGCGGACAACGGCGAGGTGACCAACGAGGAGACCGCGACCTTCCTGCGCAACTACATGACCGAGTTCCGGGACTACGTGGAGCGGGTGCTGACCGTCCTCCCCCGCGCCCGCGACCACGAGCCTTTGGGCTGATCAGGCCGGAGCCGCCGCCGGTCGGGGAGCAGGAGGTGGCCCGGGACCCCTCCGCGGCCCTGGTCAGGCGACTCGCGTAGCTCAGGCACCTCGAGCGAGCCAGGTCAGGAGAGCTTCCTTGTTCATCGGCCTGCCCCAGAGATATCCCTGGCCGGAGGGGCATCCCAGCTCCAGGAGCATGTCGTGCTGCGCCTGCGTCTCGACACCTTCTGCGATCGCCTGGATGCCGAGGTCGTGGCACAGGGTGACGACGCTCGCGCAGATGGTGCGGTCGAGCTCCCCCTCGGCGGCGTCGACGACGAAGGACCGATCGATCTTCACCCTCGAGACGGGCAGCCGGCGCAGGTAGGCCAGGCTGCTGTACCCCGTGCCGAAGTCGTCCAGCGCCACACCGAAGCCGTCGTCGGCGAGGCGCCTCAGCACGGCCGAGGCACTCTCGGGGTCCGCCATCACCGCGGTCTCCGTGACCTCCAGACCCAAGCAGCTGGGAGGGAGACCGGCCAACCAAGCGGCCTCGCTCACCGCAGTCCACAAGTCACCCCCGGTGAGGTGGAGCGCCGATACGTTGACCGACACGTACACGTCGGGACGCACATGACCCCCCGCCCGCAGGTCGGAGAGGTCGGCCGTTGCCCTCCGCAGCACCCACCGGTCCAGGCTTCGGACGAACCCGCCCTGCTCGGCGATCGACACGAAGAGGTCGGGACTGACGAAACCACGGACCGGGTGGTTCCAGCGTGCCAGGGCCTCCATGCCCAGCAGTCGACCGGTCGCGATCTCCACGATGGGTTGGTACCAGAGCTCCAGCTGCTCCTCGGAGAGCGCCGACCGCAGCTCGACGTTGAGGTCGAACCTGGTTCGCGCCTCGGCCGCGAGCGACCCGTCGAACATCTGGGTCCCGCCGTCCCCACGGCGCTTGGCCACGTACATCGCCGCGTCGGCTGCCTGGAGCAGCTCCTCGGGTCGACACACCGCGGAGCTCGCGATGCCCACGCTGGCGGAGACGTGCACCGGGCGTCCCTCGATGTCGAAGGGGTCGTCGAGCACGGCCAGCATCCGGCTGGCCAGGGCGTGTGCCTGGGCCGCCGTGAGGCCCTCGGCGAGAACGACGAACTCGTCACCCCCGAACCGTGCCACCGTCTCGCCCGGAAGCGAGGCCGCTCTCAGTCTCCCGGCCAGCTGACACAGCAGCTGGTCCCCTGCGGCGTGACCTACGGAGTCGTTGACGAGCTTGAACTGGTCCACGTCGAGGAACACCACGACGACGCTGTCGGTGACCCCCCGCGTGTGGCGCTCCTTCGCCTGCTCCAGGCGGTCCTGCAGCAGGGTCCGGTTCGGGAGGCGCGTGAGGTTGTCGTAGAGGGCCTGGCGCCGCAGCGCTCGCTCCACCCGTTTCATCTCGGTGATGTCGGAGACCATGCCGAGTGACCCGACGAACTCCCCGTCGGAGTCCCACAACGGGCTGCCGTGCACCTGGAGGCATCGCGACGTGCCGTCCGGGTGCCGGAGGTGGAGCTCGTACTCCTCCGCCCCGGCGGTCCGGCGGGCGAGGAGCCGGCGGCTCAGCGAGGTGGCGTCCTCGACGTCGAGGAGATCGAGGACCCCTCGGGCATAGAGCTCCTCGATCGGGTGGCCGACGATGTCGGCCATCTTCTGGTTGACGTACACGGTGCGCCCTTGCGGGTTGACGAGCCAGATGCCTTCCTGCGCGGTCTCGACGATGACGCGGTAGCGCTCCTGACTCTCCTGCAGGGCCCGGTCGGACTCGACGCGGGACGTGACGTCGCGCAGGTTGATGACGATCCCCCCCGATCTGCGGGTCCTCGATCTTGTTGCTCAGCCACGCTTCGACCCACCGGCACGCGCCGCTGGCATCCTGGTGGCGGTAGACGAGCGACACGGCCTCTTCCGGCTGCCTCTGAACCTGGGCGAAGGCTGCCTCCACGAGGTGTCGGTCCTCGGGATGGGCGAAGTCGAGTCCCTGCCGGCCGAGCACCTGGTCCGGGGTGTAACCGAAGGAGTTGACCGAAGTCTCCGCGTGCACAACGGTCCCGTCCGGCGCGCTGACCACGGCCACGTCGGTCGCCCGCTCCAGAAGGGCCTGGAACAGCGACTCCCGGCACCGCAGCGCCTCCTCGGCGCGTCTCTGGTCAGTGAGGTCGACGACGAACGCCGCGATGCTCTGGGGCGACCCGTCCTTGTCGCGCACCAGCGTCGCGAACAGCCGCGCCGGCACCCGGATCCCGTCGGGACGCTGGTAGACACGCTCGTACTCCAGCATGCCGCTGGCATCTTCCTCGAGAAGCTCACGGGCCCGACTTGCCGGTCCGTCCCGGTGCGTGAGGGTGTCGACGTGCACCCCGATCAGTTCCTCCGCAGAGCTGCCGAGAAGCCTGCTCATCGCGGCGTTCACCATGACGAGACGCAGGTCGAGACCGGTGATCGCCTGAGGTAGGTGGGACTGCTCGAAACGAGCCTGGAAGTGCAGGTCTGCGTCCAACCCGGCCTGGGGCCCACACATGTCGTTCCCTCTCTGTGGGTAGGCCCCGCTGACCCTCGACGGGTCCCGTGGCTCTGCGTCCCCGGCTCGCGACGGGTCTGCCGTTGCCGTACATGTGTGTCGTGGGGATCGAGCCGGAGGCCGTGACGCGGCTACGCGCCGGGTCACGGGCCGGTCGAGGTTGTCCTGCCATCTCTGGCGGGGCCCTCGCCCCTGCCTTCTCGGCAGGCTGTCCGCCCCGTGTCGGACCACCACGCGTCAGGGAGGGCGCGGTGGTCCGAGCAGAAACGTCCCGAGCTCATCGAACCAGCGACCGGGTGGGCGGGGCTAGCCGTCCTGCGCGCCGGACGGTCCGCATCGCGCGCGGGTCCTCCCACCGGCTCGGGGGCTCATTCGCGTCGCAGGGTCTCCGACGGAGACTCGCCGAACACGAGCCGGTAGGCAGCGGCAAAGCGTCCCAGGTGGGACACGCCCAGTCCGGAGGCCACCCTCGCGACCGTCGTCTGGGCAGAGGAGGCCTCGCGCAGCAGGTCGCGGGCCCGGCGCAGCCGGACCTGTTGCAGGTACTTCATGGGTGGCAGGCCGAGGTCCCGCGCGAACCCCTCCTGAAGAGACCGCACGCTGACATGCACGCGGACTGCGAGCGACGACGTCGACCAGGCTTCCTCAGGCTGCTCCTCCAACAGCTGTCGTGCCCGCGCCACCGGTCCCGACGAAGGGCGCCACGTTCCCCGGTCCAGAGCCTCGCTGTAGTTGTGCGGTTGTCCGAGAAGGAGCCCGTCGACCACCAGCCTCTCCAGCTGCCTGGCCACGCGCCTCTGAGAGGCCAGCCCCGGCCCCTCCGTGAGCTCGGTCCGCACCACCTCCAGCGAGGCACGCCACCCGCGTGCCGTGGGAGTGGACAGGTCCATCTCGCTCTCGAACACCAACGGCTTCGAGACGGAGCGGCCGAGGAGCTGCTCGAGCTCCTCCACGACCGTCTGCGCGGGAATCTTCAGGCACAGCTGCAGGCTGTCCGCGCCCCACACGATGTCGGCTGGATACCCGGGCATGAAGACGGTGGCCCGGCCAGGGACTGCGGAGGTCTCGGCACCCCTGCCCATGCGGCTCACCACCCCACCTCGAACAGGCAGGTTGACGTGGTAGTCGGTCGCCTCGGCCGTGAGCAGCCGCGTCTGGGTGCCGAAGGAGACGAGACCGACCGTGGCCGAGTCGAGCCGCAGCGCGTCCAGACGGAGCGCGAGCGGCCCGGTGCCCAGGGGGTCGACGCAGCTGGGGAGGTACGCGTCCGCGATCATGGCCTCGGCCTCGTGCGGGTCTCTCGTCCGCACAGCACCTGCTCGACCGTCCCGCCCCTGCTTGGTCATCTGAACCTCTCAGTGAGCGCTCGACGGTACCAGCAGGCGAAGCCGCAGGGTCAGTCTCACGACCGCGAGGTCTCCACAGGGAGAGTCAGCCGAGGAACATGAGGTAGGCGCCGACCAGGGCCGGGATCCAACCGCTGAGGAGCCACCAGCTGAAGATCGACTTGCGGTGGATCACCAGGCCGCCGGCGATCGCGACCACGCCGAACAGGCCGCCGATGACCAGCAGCCCGATCTGGGAGCTCGGACGGTCGTTGACGAAGAAGGCGGCCACGACGAAGCCGGCGGCGAGGTGCAGGATGGTCGTGGTCACGAGGATGGACATGACCCACTGCTGCACGTGGGTCAGGCTCATGTCACGGCGACCTCCGGTCGACCGGGGATGGTTCGGGTCCATCAGGTGCTTGGCCACGCGCGGCGGGGGCTGGGTGCGTTGCGGGTCGGATGCTGTCATCTGCACGGGTCCTCCTGGAGGCGCTTCACTTCTCCGCCACATCATTGGTGTACCAATGATTAGTGTAGCAATCGTTGGTAGGCTAAGCACTATGACGCAGACGACACCGGCGGCGCCGGACCTCGAGGACCCGCTGGCCCTGGAGCAGCAGGTGTGCTTCGCGTTGTCGGTGGCGGCGCGCAACGTGGTCGCGGTCTACCGGCCACTGCTCGAACCGATGGGGCTCACCCACCCCCAGTACCTGGTGATGCTTGCGCTGTGGCAGCACGAACCGGTCTCCGTGCGCGAGCTCAGCCGACTCCTGCTGCTCGACCCCGGCACCATGTCACCGCTGCTGAAGCGGCTCGAGGTCGCCGGGCTGCTGGTGCGCGGACGCGACCGCAGCGACGAGCGGGTGCTGGCCGTCACCTTGACCGACAGAGGGAGAGCCTTGAGGGACCAGGCCGAGCACATCCCGCCGGCCGTGGTCGCGAAGCTCGGCATGGGACTCGAGGAGCTCACCGCGTTGCACGACAGCCTCACCCAGGTCATCGCGGCCTCGCAGGCGGCGCTGGTGGACGGCCGGGTGGGCGGCGGCGCGGCAGGTCACTGACGCCGCATCAGCGAGGCCCACTTCGTCGCTCTCGACGGCCGGCTGCACCGCCAGGTCGCCGAGGCGAGCGGCAACCCCCTGCTGCTGCACGTGTGGGACTCGATCTCACCCCAGTTCGAGGAGTACTCGCTGAAGGTCATCGGCATGCCGGGCCGCCTCCAACGAGCGCATGCCGACCACTGCGGCATCGTCGACGCCATCCTCGACCGCGACTGTGCGCTGGCCGCCCAGCGCGCTCACGACCACGTGGCCGCCGTACAGCTGGAGCTCCAGAACGCCCACGACACGACGCCCTGATCCGCGCCGCTGCCGCAGCCACGACGGCGTGTGCCGCCAGAGTCCTCTCTGGCGGCACACGCCTCTCGTCAGGCCTTCTGCCGCTCACTGTCCGTGGCGGCCACGTCGAGCCGGCCACGCGTCTCGGGGCTGCACAGCACGGCCGCGACGAACACCGCTGCGGCGCCGATGATGAATGCCACCAGCCGGCCGGGGATGTCGGAGACGGTCGGGCTCAGCAGGTTCACGAAGGTGGGCAGCAGGCCACCGAGCATGAACCCGGTGTTCCACGAGACCGCGGTGCCTCGGGAGCGGATCGCGGTCGGGTAGCGCTCGTTGAGGAAGATCATCACCGGCGAGTAGGCCGCGTTGGCCAGGAAGGCGAGCAGACAGGCTGCGAGCACGATCCGGGTCGTGCTGCCGGGGTCGCTGTGGGCGATGAAGAGGGTCAGGACGGGCAGCGCGACGATGTTGACGGCGCCCAGCGCCAGCATGGTCCTGCGGCGGCCGTACCGCTGGCTCGCCTCCCCCGCGAGGGCTGATGCGACGACGACCACCAGGCTGCTGACCAGCAGCACGGCGCCCCGCGGGCCGGACGGCATTCCCACGACGGAGTCGAGCATGGTGGGCAGGAAGCCGGACGTCAGGTAGTACATCGCCCCACCGCCCGCCGCGACCGCGACGTTGAGCAGCGTGATGTTGCGGTACTCCCCCGCGATCAGGTCCAGGAACCGGAGCCGGGCGGCGGGCGCACCACCCTTGGCGGCGTCCTGGGCCTTGAGCCACATGGGCGACTCCTCGACCTTACGCAGCACGAAGAGGCTGAGCAGACCGCCCATCAGGCCGCTGAAGAACATCACCCGCCAGCCGAACTCGTTGAACGAGTCGCCGGGGTAGAAGCGGCTCACGACGATGAACACCACGCTGGCCATGGCCGCGCCCAGCCCAGCGCCACCGGCGCCGATCAGACCGCTCATCAGGCCGCGCCAGCGGGGTGGGACGCTCTCGGTGCCCAGCGTGTGCGTGGTGGCTGTCACCCCACCGACGAACAGTCCCTGGATGACGCGGAGGACGAGGAAGATGACCGGGGCGACGACGCCGACCGAGGCGTACGTCGGCACCAGCCCCATCGCCGCGGTCGACAGGCCGACGCCGGCCATGACCGTGACCATGATGGTCTTCCGGCCCTTGCGGTCGGCGAGCTCGCCGAAGAAGGCCGCGCCGGCGGGTCGCATCACGATGCTGACGGCGAACGATGCGAAGACCAGCGCGAGGCTCAGCGTCTCCGACTCGGCCGGGAAGATGTGATGGCCGACAGCCTTCGCGACGTAGAGCAGCAGGAACAGGTCGAACAGGTCGAACGCCCAGCCGGCCACGGAGGCGAAGGCGGCGGGCAGCGCGGCCTTGCTCGGTGGCGCGCCGGCAGCGGAGTCAAACGTGGGCTGGGACATGGGTCACCGTTCGTCTCTCGAGGGGGTACGACGCCTGTCACGTCGCGTGGTGCGGTCCCGGCTGCGTTGCCGGAGGCTCCGGAGGCGGGCGCGGGCCCGGTCGGACAGGGCACCGACGAGGATCGCGACGGCACCGGGTGGCTTCGCGCCCACATCGGGCTCAGCCCCGGCCGCGGCCCGGTCCATGCCGCGCGCGAAGTCCTCGAACATGCGGCGGCTGACGTCACCGGCGAGGGACCGACCGAAGCTGGCGACCCGGCCGGTGAGGAACACCCGGGCCTCGGCGTGCAGTGAGACGCCGGTCCCTGCGGGGGTCGCGGACATCACGATCTCCGCCTGGGCGCTCCCGCCACCGGTGTCCTTGCCCTGGGCCCTCAGCACGAGGCGGTCGTCGCGCTGCTCGAGCACCTGCGCCATGCCGTCGAAGGACAGGCGCACCGGGCCGAGCGCGATGCGGGCCCGGCCGCGGTACCAGTCGTCCCCGAGCTCGTCGGTCAGCTCCGCGCCGGGCAGGCAGCGGGCAAGCAGCCGGATGTCGCCGAAGACCTGCGCCACCTCGGTGGGCGCCGACTCGAGCTGGCTGGTGACGTCGACGGTGATCGTGGGCTCGCCCGTGGGGAGCGCGATCTCGTCGGGGTGGTGCCCCGGCACGGCGGCCGTGGCCACCTCCGCGGCGGCGGCAGGGCCTGCACCAGACGGCGTACGACCGACCAGGGTGCGCTGCGCACAGTTGCCCGGCCCGGGCAGCCCGTCGCGGTGGGCGTGCGCCACCTCGTCGACGGCGTCGATGATGTTGCGGTAGCCAGTGCACCGGCACAGGACTCCGGACAGCTCTTCGGGCAGGTCCTCGGTCGCGACGTCGGGCTCGTGGGTGAGCAGGTCGTAGGAGCTCATCAGGAAGCCGGGCGTGCAGAAGCCGCACTGGAGGGCGTGGTGCTTGCTGAACGACTCCTGCAGCGGGTGCAGGTCGTCCTGGCGGCCGAGGCCCTCGACGGTGGTGATCTCGGCACCCTCGAGCTGGACCGCGAAGAGGAGGCAGGCACGGGAGGCCTGGCCGTCGACGAGGATCGTGCACATCCCGCAGATCCCGTGCTCGCACCCGACGTGGGTGCCGGTCAGGCCGAGGTGGTCCCGGAGCGCGTCGGACAGCGTGATCCGGGCCGGAAGGGACAGCGTGACCTCGCTGCCGTTGACGGTCATGGTGACGTCGACGGTGTCGTCGGCCTCGGTGCGGGCGTAGGCGTACGGGAGGCTCATCAGGGCTTCCCCTCTCGGTGTGGTCGGAGGGACTTCAGGTAGGCCCGGGCGACCTGGCGGGAGACCAGGCCGGCGATCAGCTGGCGGCGGTAGGCCGCACTGGCGTGCGCGTCCCCACCGGTGTCCACCACGTCGTCGGCGATGCCGTCCGCGTGGTCGGCCAGCGCCCGGCGCAGGTCGGACTCGTCGGGGTCGGTGCCGGTGGCGTCGAGTGCCGAGCGCAGCTGTTCGGTGACGTCGCGGGTGACCGGGTGGTCGGAGATGCCGAAGCAGCTGATCCGGGCGCGGGAGCCGGCGCTGGTGGTGCGCACCCGGACTGCCGCGCCCGCCAGGGCGAAGTCGCCGTGCCGGCGGGCAATCTCGCCGAACCCGAAGCCGTCGCCCTCCTCGGCGACCGGGAACCGGACCTCGGTCAGGAGCTCCTCGGGCAGGATCACGGTGCTCATCGCACCGGTGAAGAACTCAGCTGCCGGGATCTCCCGCACGCCCTCGGCGCCGGCGACCACCATGGTGGCGTCCAGGCAGGAGGCGACCGCGGGCAGCTCGGCCGACGGGTCGGCGTGCGCGATGCTGCCGCAGACGGTGCCGCGGCTGCGGATCTCGCGGTGGCCGACCCAGGGCAGCGCGAGCCGCAGCAGGGGTACGGCGGCCGCGGCGTCGTCGTACTGCACCTGCCGCTGCCGCACCGTCGCACCCACCCCGAGGTGGCCGTTGCTCCGCGAGATCTGCCTGAGCTCGGGGACGGCGTTGATGTCGACGAGCATGGAAGGGCGCCCCAGTCGCATCGCCAGCACCGGCACGAGCGACTGGCCCCCGGCCAGCACCTTGGCGCCGTCGCGGGCCAGCTCGGTGAGGGCGTCCTCGGTCGTGCCGGGGCGGACGTAGGCGAACGGGGCGGGCTTCCACGGCTGGTTCACCGACCCTCGAACTTCGGGGCGCGCTTCTCTCCGAACGCGGCGACGCCCTCGGCGAAGTCGTGGCTGGCGCGCAGCATGGAGTAGGCCTTGCGCTCCAGCTCGATGCCCGTGTAGAGCGGGCCGTCGATGCCCCGGTCGAGGACCTCCTTGGCGGTCCGCAGCGCCATCGGCGAGTAGCCCAGCAGCATGGAGACGACCGTGTCGGTCTGCTTCTCGAGCTCCTCGGCGTCGGCGCAGTTGTGCGAGGTGAGGCCCCAGTCGAGGGCCTGCTGTCCGGTGATCCGCTCGCCGGTGAGGATGTGGTACTTCGCCCGGGACAGGCCGATCAGCCGGGCCAGGCGCTGCGTTCCGCCGCTGCCGGGGATCATGCCGAGCTTCATCTCGGGGAGGGCGAACCGCGACCGGTCGGTGGCGATCCGGATGTCGCAGGACAGCGCCAGCTCGAGGCCGACCCCGAAGCAGTAGCCGTCGATCGCGGCGATGACCGGCTTGGGGCTGCGAGCCGCAGCGGTCACGTTGTGGCCGAGGTCGGTCAGGTCGACCGGGTCGACCTCCATGAAGCCGGCGATGTCGCCGCCGGAGGTGAAGTGCTCGCCCTCGGCCCGGATCACGACGACCTGCACCTTCCGGTCCGCGTCGATCTCGGCGAATCGGTCGGCCATCACCTGGCGGGTCTCCCAGGTGATGACGTTGTAGCGGCCGTGCGACAGCGTCAGGTTGGCGACTCGGCCGTCGTGGCTGCGGTCGAGACGGATCTTGCCTCCGGTGAGGGGCATGTCAGGTTCCTTTCGTCTGGTGGAGCAGTTGGTGGAGGACGTTCCCGTGCAGGGGCAGCGAGTTGATGGCGATGCCCTCGGGGGCGAGTGCGTCGGCGACGGCGTTGGCGATGGCGACGGGAAGACTCATCGAGCTGCCCTCACCGGAGCCCTTCGCGCCGAGCCGGGTCAGGGGCGAGGGCGTCACCACGTGGTCGCTGACCAGCGGGAAGCACGCCTCCGCCGAGGTCGGGCACAGGTAGTCCATGAAGGTGCCCGCGGTCGGCTGGCCGGAGTCGGAGTAGGTCATCTCCTCGTAGAGCGCCCCTCCGAGGGCCTGCGCGAGCGCCCCGTGGATCTGGCCGTCGACCAGGGTCTGGTTCAGGATCGTGCCGGCGTCGTGCACGCTCGAGACGTTCTCGATGGTGATCCGCAGCGTCTCCGGGTCGATCCGTACGACGACCACCTCGGCCACGAACCCGTAGCACAGGCTGGAGTTGATCTGGTCGGTGCGCGAGGCCGCCTTCGACTGCGGCGGGGTGAACGCCGCCTCCTCGTAGAGCCGGGCCGAGACGCCCTCGGGCAGCGAACCCGGATCCCAGTGCACGAGCCCGGCGGCGTGCCGGAACTCCACCGACCGGGAGGGCTCGTCGACGACACGCACCGTGCCGTCGGCCAGCTCGAGGGTCCCGGGATCGGCTTCCAGCAGCACACCGGCCGCGATCTTGATGGTGGCCGCGATGCGGTCGGCGGCCTCCAGGAGGGCGCTGGTCAGCAGCGGCGCGAACCGTGAGGAGTAGCTGCCGGAGCTGATCGTCCAGGGCGTGCTGTTGGTGTCCATCTCGACGCGCGGGCGCACCTGCTCGACGGGAAGCCCGAGGTGTCTGGCGACGATGTCGCGGGCCACGGTCGCGTGGCCCTGGCCCTGCGGGACGGTGCCGAGCAGCACCGAGACCACGCCCTGCAGGTCGACGCTGATCCGGACGTGCTCGGTCGAGCCTGACTTGCCGCGCTTCGCGGTCCGGTCCTGCACCGGAGTGGCCAGGCCGACGTACCCGATGTTCGTGGCGGAGGGGTCGACGATCGTGGCCATGCCGATGCCCATCCACTCCCCGTTGCCCCGGGCGACGGCCTGCTCCTTGCGCAGCCGGTCGTAGTCGACGTTCGCGAGGGCCAGCTCGAAGGCGCGGTGGTAGTCGCCGCTGTCGTAGATCCCGCCGCTGGGTGTGGCATGGGGGAACTGGTCGGCGTCGAGCAGGTTGCGCCGGCGTACGTCGGCCGGGTCGAGGCCGAGCTCGGCGGCGATGTCGTCGATCAGACGCTCGAGGCCGAAGTAGAGCTGCTGGCCTCCGAACCCGCGGTTGAGCCCGGTCGGTGCCTTGTTGGTGACCACCGCGCGGGCCCGGATCTCGACCTGCTCGATGCGGTAGGCACCGGTGATGTTGCCGAAGCAGCGGTAGAGCGTGCTGGGCTCCGGGGGGCGCAGGTAGGCGCCGACGTTGTCGACGAGGTCGACGCGCAGTGCGCTGACGACTCCGTCGTCGTCGACCGCGGCGGAGAACGTCATCAGCCGGTCGGACCCCGACGAGCTGGCCTGCAGGTGCTCGAGCCGGTCCTCGGTCCAGCGCACCGGCCGGCCGGCGTGCTTGCTGGCGAGGGCCATCAGTGCGATGTAGGGGTAGACGGCCGACTTGATACCGAAGCTGCCGCCGATGTCGGCCGGGACGACGAGCCGCAGCGAGGAGGTCGGGATGCCGAGGCTGCCGGCCACCACCGGGGCCATCGAGAACGGGCCGTGGAAGTTCGACCACGCCGTGATCTCAGGTCCGTCGGCGCGGTCCTGCCAGTCGGCCACGACGGAGTAGCACTCCATGGGCGTGGAGGAGTAGCGCGGGAACGAGTAGCTGCCGGTCACGGTGTGCGCCGCCCGGTCGAACGCCGCGTCGACCTCGCCGAACGTGAAGGTGCGGTCGGTGGCGACGTTGCTGTCGGCCTGGTCGTGCAGCCGGGGTGCGTCGTCCTCGAGCGCCTGGTCCGTGCGTACGACGGCGGGCAGCACCTCGTACTCGATCTCGACGAGCTCGGCGGCATCCTCGGCGGCGTACCGGTCGGCGGCCACGACCACCACGACGGGCTCGCCGACGAAGCGGGTCTTGTCGGTCGCGGTCGGGTAGTAGGGCGTCGGCGCCTTCACCGACAGCGGGAACGGCCGCAGGGTGGCCAGCACCTCCTCGGGGCCGATCACCGCGGCCACGCCCGGGTGGTTGCGTGCCACGTCGAGGTGCACCGCCTTGATCCGGGCGTGCGCATGGGGGCTGCGCACCACCGTGGCGACGAGGGTGCCCGGCAGCGGGTCCATGTCGTCGAGGAAGCGGCCCTGCCCGGTGAGCAGGGCGGGGTCCTCGATCCGGCTCGGCCCGGTCTTCTCCGACGGGGTCATCGCTTCGCCGTCCCGGTGGTCTCGGCGAGCGACGAGAAGTCTCCGGAGGCCAGGTGCCGGCGCAGGATCTTGCCGACCGCGGACTTCGGGATGTGGTCGACCACGACGATGCGCTTCGGCCGCTTCATCGACGGCAGGCCCGAGGCGCCGCGGGCGTAGGCCTCCACCTTCTCGAGGGTGCGGGCCGGGTCGACACCGGGCCGCCCGACGACGAAGGCGGTGACCGCGTGCCCCCACTTGTCGTGCGGCGTGCCGACCACGATGACCTCGTCGAGGTCGGGACACCCGGCGAGGGCGTTCTCGATCTCCTCGGGGTAGATGTTCTCCCCGCCGGAGTTGATCATGTCGTCGACCCGGCCGGCGATCCACAGGTCGCCGTCCTCGTCGGTGCTGGCCAGGTCGCCGGTGAAGTACCACCCGTCGCGGAGGGACTTCGCGTCGGCGTCCGGCCGGTTCCAGTAGCCGGCGAACGCCTCCGGGCTGGCGGCTGACACAGCCACCTGGCCCTGCTCACCCGGGGCGACGATGTCGTCGGGGTGGGCGCCCGGGTCGGGATCGACGAGGCGGACCCGGGAGAAGACGCCCGCCCGGCCGGCACACCCGGGCTTGGCGGCACTGTCGGGGCCGATCGAGAACGTGTAGATCTCGGTGCTGCCGAAGTGGTTGACGAACCGTTCGGGGGCCAGGGTCTCGGCCAGCCTCTGGGCCAGCGCCGGGGTCATCGACGCCCCGGCGTACGCCAGCTTGCGCACCGACGTGGCCTCGTCGAGACGGCCGGTCTGGAGCAGGGCCCAGAAGATCGTGGGCACGAGGTAGAGCGCACTGACGTTCTCCTGCGTGATCAGGTCGAGGGACGCGTCGGCGTCGAACTTCGCCTGGGGCACCCAGGTGCCGGCGGCCAGCACGGACGCCAGCAGGCTGCGCAGGCCCATGGTGTGGAAGAGCGGCATCACGCCGAGGGTCACCTCGCCGGGGGCGTGCCCGGTCTGCACCAGGTGGGCGAGCGTCGCGTGGAACTCGGCGGCGTGCGTGCGCGGCACGCCCTTGGGCCGCCCGGTGGTGCCGGAGGTGTAGAGCATCACGCTGATGTCCGACTCGGTCGGCGGGAGCGGGGCCGGCCCGGAGCGGGCACGGTCGGTCTCGGCCGCCAGCGAGGCCGTGCCGCGCGGCTGGTCGCCGGGCGCGCCGGCCCAGACGAGGGTGGGCGGCCGCTCGACGGTCTCCAGCGCCTGGGCGGCCAGGGCGTAGGTGGTCTCGTCCACCGCGACCAGCACCGGCGAGCAGTCGGAGATGCAGTAGGCGAGCTCGTCGACACCGAACCTGGTGGAGAGCGGGAGCGAGGCGATACCGGCCTTCTGCGCGGCCAGGTGCAGCGTGGCCAGGGGCTCCCCGCCCTGGAGCAGGAAGATCGCCCGCTCGCCGGGGCCGGCACCCAAGGCGCTGAGCGCGTGCGCGACGCGATCGGTCCGGGTGTCCCACTCGGCGTAGGTCATCGGAGCAGGACCGCCGACGGCTCGGCGGTGCGGGTAGCGCTCCGCGGTCCATCGGAAAGCGGTGGCGAGATCCATGGCCTGTCCCATCATCTGCTTCATACCGTCTGTTTCGGACGCCGCGAACGCTACGGTACGGTTCGGACCATGTCAATGGGAAAACTGACCACGACGTCGTACGTCGTGCTCGGCATGGTGGCGATGCGCGGACCCAGCACGTCCTACGACCTGAAACGGGCTGTGAACCACTCGGTGGGCTACTTCTGGCCCTTTCCCCATGCGCAGCTCTACTCCGAGCCGAAGCGGCTCGAGGAGCTCGGCCTGCTCGACCTCGAGGTGGAGCCGGAAGGCAGACGCCGGCAGACCTACTCGATCACCCACGAGGGCCGCGACGCGCTGGGCGCCTGGCTGGCCGAGCCCACCACGGAGCAGCTGCAGGTGCGCGACGTCGCCGAGCTCAAGCTCTTCTTCGGCGAGTTCGCCCGGCCCGAGGACGTGCTCAACCTGGCTCGTGAGCAGATCCGCCAGCACGAGGACCGCATCGAGGTCTACGAGTCCATGCAGGCGCGCTTCTCCGAGCGTGAGGACGTCGCCGACCGCATGGTGCCGCTGCAGCTCGGGCTCGAGCTCGAGTACGCCGCGCTGAAGTTCTGGCGAAAGCTGGAGAAGGAGCGCAGCTCTGCCTAGCCGTCGGATGGGAGTCGCGTCGCTGATCGCATGGCGATTGTCGCGGTTGCGTGGGTATTCATGGGATGTCGCCGCAACGTCGTAATGTTGCACTCATGCGGACCGCAAACGGCAAGGGCGAGACCCACCATACGAGCCAGCAGCACGCGGTCGCATGGCTTCGCCGCGCCATCGTCGAGGGCGAGCTGCGGCCCGGTGCACACATCCAGCAGGACGAGATCGCTGAACGGATCGGCGTCAGCCTGATCCCGGCACGTGAAGCGCTCAAGGTGCTCGAGGGCGAAGGCCAGGTCACCTACATTCCGCGGCGGGGGTACTTCGTCTCGGAGCTGCTCATCGAGGACCTGGTCGAGGTCAACATGCTGCGCGAGCTGCTGGAGGACCGCGCGGCACGCGCTGCGGTCGAGTTCTTCGACGACGATGCGCTCGACCGGCTGGAACAGGCTGCCGAGGAGTGCTCCCGGGCGTCGACCAGCGGTGACGTGGCCGCCCAGCTCGCCGCGAACCGTCGGTTCCACTTCGGCATCTTCGAGGCCGGCAGCGGTCCGCACATGATGCGCTTGATCCGGCTCCTCTGGGAGTCGACCGAGGCCTACCGCGCCATCTACTACAACGTCGAGGCCGAGCGGCACGCCGCGGACGATGCGCACGCGCGGATTCTCGAGGCGGCGCGGGCTCGCGACACCGAGCGCCTCGTGGCGGAGCTCGACGCGCACCGCGACCACGCCTTGCGGTCGCTGGTCCAGATCCTCTCGCGCCCCACGGATTGATCCTGCGCCCCGCTCCCTCCGCCCCGACGCGAGCCGCCCAGGCCGTCCAGGCCGTCCGGGAGAGCCCACGGGTCAGGGGCGGGGTCTGGCCGGGCGTGGGGCCGAACGTCCGGGCGAAGTAGGCAGTGCCACGTAGGGCAGCAACCAGATGGCAGCCACGACCAGCAGCCCGACGGTCGGACGCGACCGTTGAACGGCCGCCCCCAGCAACGGGGTGCCGGCGACGATGAGTGCGTTCGCGTAGGCGTTCATCAGCCCGACGGCCGTCGCCGGGCGGTCCGGCCGCCGCGCCTGCGCAGCCGCCAGGACCCCCGCGAAGGGCAGCCCGCTCAGCGTGCCCAGCGCGACGACCGAGAGGAGCGCGACCGCCGGCGTCGAGGGGAAGGCGAGTGCGGCGCAGCAGACGGCGCAGGACACCAGCGAGACCTTGATGACCGCGGGCAGCCACTCGGGTCGCCTGCGGACGAGGTGGCCGCCCAACGGACGACTCAGGATCGTGGTCACGAGGATCAGCGCGGCGAGTGCCGCGGCCGTGCCGGTGCCGAGTCCCCAGGCCCGCTGCAGGATGACCGAGGCCCAGTTGCTCAGGACCACGCCCAGCCCGAGCGTCACGGCGTGGATCGCGGAGAGCCGGTGCAGCTCGTGGTCGAGGAGGACGGAGGGACCGCCCGCGGCGGCGACGGGTCGGCCCAGGGTCCGCGGCGTGGGTCGGGACAACGCCAGCGCAACGATCGCGAGCACGGCGACCGCTGCACACGAGAGCCAGGCCGAGCGCCAACCCAGCAGCGGCTCGAGGAGCGGGATCACCGCTACGGCGATCCCGCCCGACCCGATCGCGGCTCCTCCGAACAGTCCGAGGCCTGCGGGGCCCACTCCGCTCGTGCGCGCGATCTCGGCGCCCGCAACGAAGCCGACGGCGCTGCCCGCGCCGGCGATGGCACGGGCGACGAACGCGACCATCAGCTCGGGGGTCACTGCGGCGGCCAGGTAGGCGAGGACGACCAGCGTCAACCCGGCCAGGGCGACGGGTCGCGCACCGAATCGATCCACGAGGGTGCCCGCCGGCAGCTGCATCGAGGCGTAGACGACCGCCAGGACCGTGGTCAGCAGACCGATGGTCACCAGGTCCGCACCGTAGGCGTGCGTCAAGGACGCCACCCCTGCCCCGGCCGCGGTCAGTCCCCATCCCGCGGCGCCGCCGACCAGGCACGGAACCACCACACCGCCGCCGTACGGCGCGGGTGCGGGTCTAGGAACCGTCGGCACAGCGGATCATGCGGAGGGGACGGTAGCGAAGGACCTCTTCCCCGTCGCGGACCACCCGGTTCTCCGTCCGGACGAGTCCGCGGTCGCCCTTGGAGGTGAGCCGTCGGTCCACCACCTCGACCTGGACCTCGATCGAGTCGCCCACGAACACGGGCGCCAGGACTTCGACGTCGGCACCGAGAAACGCGACGGCTGTGTGGTGCAGGGTGTTGGTCTGCATGACCAGACCCTCGGCCAGGCTGAAGGTCAACGCACCGGGGACCACCCGGCGCCCGTCGCCGCCGAGGTTCGCCTGCCGTTCGTCGAGGAACAGTGGCTCGACGAAACCCGCCAGCGCGACGAAGGTCGAGACGTCGTAGTCACGCACGGTCCGACCCGCCGTCCGCATCGACCAGCCGATCTCGAACTCCTCGTAGTAGAGGCCCATGGGACCGGAAGCCTGGTGCTCACTCATGACTGCTCCATTCGTTGTGCTGTTCCCATGACACCGGCGGTGCTGGGGTTCCCGTCCGTCGCAGCGGCTGCTAGGACGAGGGGGGCTGTGCTGCGCCCGTCCGCTCCAGCTCGGCGATCTCGGCGTCGGTCAGTCCGATCTCCTGCAGGACGGACCGGGTGTGCTGGCCCTGTCGCGGCGCCGGAGGAACCTCGTCGAGTCCGTGGCTGAAGCGCAGCGGGAACCGCGCCTGGACGAGGGGTCCTTCCGACGGATGCTCGACCTGTCGGAAGAACCCCGTCTCCCGCAGATGCTCGTCGTCGAACAGCTCCTCGACCGTGCGCAGTGGCATGACCGGGATGTCGGCGCGCCGAAGGGCGACGAGCCAGTCGGCGGTCGTGCGTCTGCTCATCACCTCCGCCACCAACCCGTACAGCTGGTCGATGTGCCGGGTGCGCGCGCCGATGTCCTTGAACCGGTCGTCGGTGATGAGCTCGCTGCTCCCCGCCAGCTCGAAGAAGCGCTGCCACTGGGCATCGGTGTAGATCACGACCGAGAGGTGTCCGTCCAGGGTGGCGTAGGGCTTGCGGTTCTGCGACGCCGTGCGGGCGTAGCCACTAGGCCCGTTCGGTGGGTCGAAGACCCGTCCGCCTTGTTGTTCCAGCAACATGAAGGAGGCCATGAACTCGAACATGGGAACGGTGAGCACCTCCCCCCGAGCCAGTCGCTGCCCGCCTGTGCAGGGCCGCCATGATCGCTACCGCCCCGGCCAGCCCGACGGTCTTGTCCACCATCGGGGTGGCGACGTACTGCGGTGGTCCGCCCCGGCCCTGGGTGGCCGCGACTCCTGACACCGCCTGGATCACGTCGTCGTACGCCGGTTCGTCCGCGTAGGGCCCGTCGTCGAAGCCGCGGAAGCAGCAGTAGATGCAGGTGGGGTTGAGGTCGACCACCGTGTCCGGGCCCAACCCGAGGGACGCGGCCGCCTTGGGGCGCAGGTTGTGCGCGAAGACGTCGGACCGCTCGAGCAGGCGGGAGAGTGCGCCGCGGGCTCCGACCTGCTTGAGGTCGAGAGTCACCGCCCGCTTGCCGACGTTGGCGTTCAGGTAGATCGGGCCCATGCCTGGCGACCTCCCCGCACCGATCCTGCGCACCGCGTCGCCGGCGGGCGGCTCGACCTTGATCACGTCAGCCCCGAGCTGCGCCAGCATCATCGTCGCGTAGGGACCCATCAGGGTCGTGGTCATGTCGAGGACGCGGACGCCGTGCAGCGGGCTTCCCGGTGGGGTCGAGCTGTCGCTGGTGGCGGGCACCGTCACGCTCCTGTCTCGATCCGCCGGGTCAGAAGACCGCGAGGGGGTTCACGGCGCTGCCGGCCGCACCCACGACGGGGAGCACGGGAGCCACGAGCAGGAACTCGAAGCGGCCGCTCCGGTGGCAGTAGCCCGCGACAGCGGCGACGTCCCAGATCTCCCCCAGCGCCAGCCCCATGTGCGGGATGGCGACCACGTGGAAGGGGAAGGCGCCGCCGAGCTCGCTCGGACGCACCTCCAGCCCCCAGGTGTCGGAGGCCACGGCCGCGAGCCGGCGCTCGTGGATCCACGGCAGCGTGTCCACCGACAGGCCCGGCGCCGGGCCGCCCGCGTAGTCTCCCCAGTCGCCGCGACGCTCCTCCAGCATTCCGGTCCTGACGATCAGGGCGTCACCGGTTCCGACGTCGCATCCCTGCGCCTCCAGGGTCGCCTCGAGGTCGTCCACGCCGATCGGGTATCCCGGCTCGAGCGCGGCGACGCCGTGGTGCGCCGCGACGTCGACCAGGACACCCCGCATCACGAACTGGTGCCGCCACTGCTCGATGCCCGCGTACGTCGCTCCGTGCGCGCCCACGCGTGCGGCGGGCTTCCCGTTCCACATCCGACCCTCCCAGAAGACGTGCCCGAGCCCGTCCCACTGGGTGGCGGCCTGGTGCGGCAGGATCACCACGTCGTCACCGACGCCCAACCCGCCGGTGGGGCCCCAGTCCGGTGGCAGGCGTTGGACGCCGCCGACGTGATCGGCACCGGTCTCCCGCATCAGGTTCACCGGGTTGACCCGGAAGCCGCCCTGCTGGGGGCCGGACGGTCCGAGATCCAACGCCATCGAGATCGAGACACCGTCCCGGACCAGGGCGGCTGCCCCGGCCACGGCCTCGGCGGTGACGTGGTTCAGCGTGCCGACCTGGTCGTCGGGTCCCCAGCGGTCCCAGTTGCTGCACTCGTCGATCAGCGAGCGCAGTCGCTCGAGATCCGGTCGCGCGTCGGGCATGGTCCCTCCTTCCTGTCGCGTCACTTGCGGAACCTGTCCATGAAGTCGTGGACCGCGGGCTTGGTCGCAGACGACGCCTGTGCCCAGGACTCCAGCTCCAGCGTCGCCTCGAAGCCATCGCGCGCGGCCGTCCGCACCGCCCTCTTGATGTCCCGGGAGAGCTGGGAGTCCATCGCCGCATACCTGCGTCCGAGCTCCAGCGCGGCGGCCAGCGGGTCCTCCTCGAGCGCCACCGCCAGGCCCGCCTCGACCGCGTCAGGTCCCGACACGCTGCCACCGTCGAGGAGCAGCTTGAGCGCCCGCTGCTCGCCGAGGGCCTGCACCAGGAACCAGGTGCAGCCGCCACCGGGATGGAGCCCGATCCGCGAGAACGTCGCCGCGAAGCTGGCCCGCGGCCCGGCGATGCGGATGTCGCAGACCATGGCGAGGTTCAGCCCGGCGCCGACCGCCGGGCCCTGCACCGCCGCGATCGTCGGGATCGTCAGGGAGCGCAGCACCAGGAAGCTCTCGTACACCTTGTGCAGGTCGTCGCGCAGGGTGGCGACCGACCGGTCGCTGCCCCCGAAGATCGCGGGCAGGTCGGCACCGGCGCAGAACGCCGTTCCCGCACCGGTGACGACGAGGGCCGTCGCTGCCGGGTCCGCCCGGACCGCCGCGACGCTCTCCACCAACGCCGCGCGCATCTCGTCGTCGATGACGTTGCGCTTGTCCGGGTCGTTCAGGGTCAGGACCCGCAGCCCGCCGTCCTCCGACGTCAGTCTCACCTTGCTCACCATGTGCTCCTTAGGGGGTGCCAGGCCGTCCCACGGCAGCGGACCACCAGGCGGGAACGACCGGTTTCTCTCCGGGACGGGACAGTGCCCCGCGGGCGGCCGGTCTGCCCGGCCGCCGCACGGTCGAGGTCGATCAGACCTTCTTGGTCGCCCAGAAGATCTCGGCGATCTCGTCGATCTTGGCCAGCAGGTCGTCGGCCACCTGGGCATCGAGCGAGCCCTTCGCGCCGGTCGCGCCGGCGAGCTTGGTGGCCTCGTTCACGAGCTGGTGCAGCTGGGGGTACTTCTCGAAGTGCGGGGGCTTGAAGTAGTCGGTCCACAGCACCCAGAGGTGGTGCTTGACCAGCTCGGCGCGCTGCTCCTTGATCAGGATGGCGCGGGTGCGGAAGTCGGGGTCGTCGTTGTCGTCGACCTTGGCGATGACGGCCTTGATCGACTCGGCCTCGATGCGTGCCTGGGCCGGGTCGTAGACGCCGCAGGGCAGGTCGCAGTGCGCGCGGACCTCGATGGTGGGAGCGAACAGTCGCATGGTGGTCTTCCTCTCGGTGGAGCGCTGGTGGTTGCTCACGGGCAGTTCACCCATTCCTCGGTGCCGTCCGTGAAGACTTGTCGTTTCCAGATCGGGACGCGGGCCTTGGCCTGCTCGACGATGTCCTCGCAGGCTGCGAAAGCGTCACCGCGATGGGCGCCGGAGACCGCGACGACGAAGGCCGGCTCACCGATCCGCAGGGGTCCGGTCCGGTGCTGTGCCTGTACGGCGAGCACCCCGGGGTGACCGAGCAGGACCCGTTGGACCGTCGCGGTGAGCACGCCGGCGGCACTCGGGTGGGCCAGGTACTCGAGCGCGGTGACCGACCTGCCGTGGTCGTGGTCGCGCACCACCCCGACGAAGAGCACCCCGGCGCCGGCTGCTGCACGCTCGACGAACCGCAGGGCGCGGACCGGGACGATGGCCTCGGAGGAGACCGAGGCGGCGACGGGAACCCTGATGCCAGGTGCCGTCATCCTCATCCTCCCGCGAACGGTGGCAGCACGTCGACGCAGGCGACGCCGAGCAGGGACCCGGTGGGCTCGTGCGCGACCCGACCGTCGAGGAGGAGCGACGCGACGGCCATCACCGAGGTCATCCGGGCGCCGTGTGCCTCGCAGATGGTCCTGACCAGGTCCTCGACGGTCGCGGCCGCGACCCGTTCCGTGGCCACACCGGCCGCGGCCCGGGCGGCGGCGAAGTACCGGACGACGACCGAGGGATCCGCGCCCTCGGCTCGCCCGCTGACGGTCGTCATCCGCCGATCGCGCTCATCGGTCGGTCCGGCTGGACGAACTCCTGGTCGCCGACCTGGTGGCCCGGCCCCTTGCCCCACATGACGTCCCGCCACGCGTCGGCGATCTCGTCGTCGGTCGCGCCCCCGCGCAGCAGTGCCCGCAGGTCGGTCTCGGTGCGGGCGAACAGGCACGACCGGACCTGCCCGTCGGCCGTCAGCCGGGTCCGGTCGCAGGCGGAGCAGAAGGGCCGCGTCACCGAGGCGATGACACCCACCACGTCGGGTCCCCCGTCCACCAACCAGGTCTCCGCGGGCGCAGCTCCGCGGGCGTGCGGCGTCGGGGTCAGCGCCACCTCCTCGCTCAGGCGGTCGAGGATCTCCGCGGCAGTGACCATGCCCGTGCGCGACCAGCCGTGCTGTGCATCGAGCGGCATCTGTTCGATGAACCGCAGCTCGTAGCCGTGGTCCCGGCAGAACCGGAGGAGGTCCACCGCCTCGTGGTCGTTGACGCCTCGCATCAACACGGTGTTCACCTTGACCGGCGCCAGGCCGGCCGCGTGGGCGTGCTGCAGCCCGGCCAGCACCTGGTCCAGGCGGTCGCGCCGGGTCAGCTGGAGGAAGCGCTCACGATCGAGGGTGTCGAGAGAGACGTTGACCCGGGTCAGGCCGGCCTCCACCAGCGCCCGGGCCGTCTTGTCCAGCCCGATCCCGTTCGTGGTCAGCGAGACCACGGGACGGGGACCAAGGCCTGCGGTCGCCTCGACGATCCGGACGAGGCCGGCACGGATGAGGGGCTCACCTCCGGTGAACCGCACCTCCTCGACCCCGAGCAGCTCCACCGCGATCCGCACGAGGCGCACGATCTCGTCGTCCGACAGCAGCCTGTCGGAGCCCAGCCACGCCAACCCCTCGGCCGGCATGCAGTAGGTGCACCGCAGGTTGCACTTGTCGGTTAGGGACACCCTGAGGTCGGTGGCGACCCTGCCGAACCGGTCGGCCAGCCCTGCCGTACTCGCAGGTCGCGGGAACGCAGGGTCCGGCAGCAGCAGGCTCACCGGTGGATCGCCGTTCCGGTCTCGGAGAGCCGCCTGCCGGAGCCGCCCGAGGCGAGCGCGATGATCTCTGCCACGATCGACACCGCCGTCTCCTCCGGTGTCCGCGCTCCGATGTCGAGCCCGATCGGGGACGACAGCCGGCTCAGGGACTGCTCGTCCAGGCCGATCTCCCGGAGCCGGGTGAGCCGGTCCTCGTGGGTGCGCCGGCTGCCCATCGCACCGATGTAGCCGGCCTTCCCCCGGAGAGCTAGCTCCAGCAGGGGGACGTCGAACTTGGGGTCGTGCGTGAGCACGCACAGCACGGTGCGTTCGTCGACGTCCCGACCGGCCAGGTACCGGTGCGGCCAGTCCACCACCACCTCGTCGGCGTCGGGGAACCTCTTGGCCGTCGCGAACACCGGCCGGGCGTCGCACAGGGTGACCCGGTAGCCCAGGAACTTGCCGGCCCGGACCACCGCCCCGGCGAAGTCGATCGCCCCGAAGACGAGCATCTCCGGTGCGGGAGCGAACGACTCGACGAAGACGGTGAGCTGGTCCATGCGCTGCTCACCGTTCTCGCCGACATGGGCGACCCCGGTCGTGCCGTGCTCGAGCATGCCGCGGGCGATCACCGCGACGCTGTGGTCGAGGTCAGCGCTGCCGAGGGAGCCCGACAGGGTGTCCGGACCGACCACGATGCGGTGGCCGAGGTCGCCGGGCCCTTCGACCACGGTGGCGACAGCCAGGCCGTGCTGACCCCGGACCGCGGCGAGCACGTCGGGAAGCTCCGGGAAGCGCGGAGCATCCACGGGCTCGACGAAGATCTCGAGGATTCCGCCGCAGGTCAGCCCCACGGCGAACGCGTCGTCGTCCTGGACGCCGTAGGTCTGCTTCGCCGGCAGCCCGGTCCGCAACACCTCCTGCGCGAGCTCGTAGACCGCACCCTCGACACAGCCCCCCCGAGACGCTGCCGACCGCTTCCCCCGTCTCGGCGACGGCCATCGAGGCGCCCGGCTGCCGGGGGGGACGAGTTCCACGTGCGTACGACGGTGGCCAGCGCGAAGCGCGTGCCCGACGCGTGCCACCCGGCGATCTCCTCGAGGATGTCCCTCACGACAGACCACTCCCCTGTCCCGCGGCGAGGTCGACTGACCCGCGTCCCCGGGCCGGGTCCGCTTCAGGACGCATGGAGCGGCATCGCGATCGGACGCATCGGCGCCGCCGTCGAACCGCGCAGCCGCAGACCCGCGGAGACGAGCGCGAAGGAGTACAGCCTCGCCGCGGCGATCTCCTCGAGGTTGACGTTCTCCATGATCGGGACGCCGCACTCGGCCAGCAGGTACGTGTGCACGGGATGCCAGTTGTCCGGGTCCGCGGACGGCATCTGCTCCAGCGCCACACTGTCCGAGCCGATGATCATGGCGCCCGCCTCGGCCAGCAGTGCGGCACCTTCCCGGTTGAGCCCCGGCTCGCGGAAGAGGTAGCGCTCGGGTTCCGTCCAGACCGTCATCCGGCCGGTCCGGATCAGCACCACGTCACCGGGCCGCACCTCGGTCCCCTGGTCCGCCATGATGCTGGTCAGCTCGTCGGCGCCGATGGCGTAGGAGTCCGGCAACAGGTCGGTGCCGTGGGCGCCGGCGACATCGATGAGGATGCCGCGGGCCATGATCGGCGGCTGCTGCTCGGCGCCGCAGGCGAGCCAGTGCCGGCTCCCGAGATGCTCCTCCTCCGTGTGCCCGTTCCAGACGCCTCCGGAGTACCCGAAGTGGTTCAGCGCGTCCAGATGCGTCCCGGTGTGGGTGTACATAGAGAAGGCGTCCCCGGAGTAGGCCACCAGCTCGTTCTGCTCGCGGCCGAGGCCCATCACGTCTTCCGCGACCGAGCCGGAGGGCGTGTGCGTCATCCAGAACTGGTAGGTGGGATCACCGAGCCCCGCCCACGACGGCATCCCGACGTGGTACTCCACCGACAGGTCGAACAGCCGGGTCGGGTCGGCCTGCGCCAGGATCGCGGCACGCGACTCCGACGTCATCATGTTCAGCATCCCGATCTGGTCGTCGGGACCGAACGGGCTGCTGCTCACGGTGTGGCGACGGGCCCGCGCGGCGGCGATCGGGCTGTCGGGTTCGGACGGGGTCATGGTGCCTCCACCGGGTCGGAAACGCGGAAAGCGGGTCGATGCATGTCGGGGCCTCAGCCGGCGACGGGCGAGGTCAAGGGCGCGTTCCGGACCAGCGCGCGAACCCGCATCGGGTCCAGCGGGGTCCGCTCGACCGTCACGCCGAACTCGCGCAGCGCGTCCTCGACCGCGGACAGCAGCACGGCCGGCGTGCCGATGCAGCCGCCCTCCCCGACGCCCTTGGTGCCGAGCGGGGTGATCGGCGAGGGCGTCTCCTTGTGCAGCACCTCGATCGGGGGCACCGACATGATGTTCGGCAGCTGGTAGTCGTTCAGGGTCTTCGTGAGGAGCTTGCCCTGGTCGTCGTAGCTGAGCTGCTCGAACATCGTGCCGCCCAGGCCCTGGATCGTGCTGCCGATGATCTGACCGTGCACGATCGCGGGGTTGACGACCTTGCCGCAGTCGTGGGCGATCCACATCTTCTCGATCTGGATCTCGCCGGTCTCCACGTCGACCTCGACCACGACGCCCTGGGCGCCGCTGCCGTGGGTCGGGTAGAGGCGCACACGGCCGTGCTCGTCGGGCACCCAGCTCACGTTGGGATTGGTCCAGACGTGGTTCGCCTCGAGCGTCGGGCTCTCCTCGCCCGGCAGGGTCGCGTACGGCCCCGGGAACAGGTAGACGGCCCGGGCCACCTCCTGGACCGACAGGCGGGTGTCCGGTACCCCGGCGACCCAGACCTCGCCGCGGCCCAGCTCGAGGTCCTCGGGGTCGGCCTCGAGCATCCCGGCCGCCGCCTTGAGCAGCTTGCGGCGCACTTCCCCGGCCGCCTCGTACACCGCACTCATCCCGTAGGTGGCGCCGCGGCTGGCGTAGGCCCCCAGCCCGTAGGGCACGGCCTTGGTGTCGCCGTAGACGACCCGGACATCTCCGGGGTACAGGCCCAGCCGGTCGGCGGTGATCTGCGCCAGCGAGGTCTCCACCCCCTGCCCGATGCCCTGCAGACCGGTGAGGACCATCGCCTTCCCGTCCGGCATGATCCGCACGGACGCGGTCTCGTACCCGTTGAAGACCGACATCGGGATGGAGCCCGCGGACGGCTCGAGGAAGGAGATGACGCCGATACCGACGTGCCGACCCTCCGCGCGGGCCTGCTCCTGGCGCAGCCGCAGCGCCGGCAGGTCCATCGCCTCCGTCAGCATGTCGAGGAGCTCCGAGAAGCTGCCGCTCTCGATGATCGGACCGGCCGCCATCTCGTAGGGGAACTCGCGGACCAGGTTGTGCTGGCGGATCGCGACCGCGTCGATGCCGAGCTTCGCGGCGGCGGTGTCCATGAGCCGCTCGATCGCCAGGTTCGCGGTCTCCTTGCCGTAACCGCGGTAGGCGCCGTAGGGAGCCTTGTTGGTGACCACGGCCTGCACGCGCGCCTTGTAGGAACGCACGTGGTAGGGACCGGCGCTGTAGATCCCGCCGACGAGCAGGGCGCCCAGCCCGGCCGAACGGGTGGCACCGTCGCAGCCCTCGTCCCCGACCAGGTGCTCCCGGATCGCCAGCAGGGTGCCGTCGTCGTCGAAGGCCCCTTCGACGTGGTGGGCGTAGTCACGCGACGCGGGGCCGCTGCTCAGCCAGTCCCCGCGTGGCTCGAACCACTTGACCGCACGTCCGGAGAGCTTGGCCAGCAGTGCCGGAATGACCTCGGCGTCGACTTGTGTCTTGTTGCCGAACCCACCCCCGACGTCGTCGGCCAGCACCTGCACGTTCGGTTCGGAGAGGCCCAGGATCTGGGCGATCAGGGTGCGGGACTGGTGCGGGAGTTGGGTCGAGACCCGCAGCTTGAGAGTCTCCCGGCCGGCGTCGTACTCCGCGACCACCGCGCGGGTCTCCATCGGGACCCCGCTGTACCGGTGCGCGGCGGGACGGCAGGACACCACGTGCGGCGCCGACGCGAACACGGCGTCCGGGTCACCGATCTCGAAGGCCCAGTCGCACTGGATGTTGTGCCCCCACTCCTCGTACAGCACGGCCTTGGGGCTCCAAGGCCCGTCAGGAGCATCGAAGGGATGCACGCCGAGTGCGTCCTCCACCGAGGCGACCGCCGGCAGCGGCTCGTACTCGACGTCGATGGCGGCCAGGGCGTCCTCCGCGGCGTACCGGGTCTCGGCGATGACCGCCGCGACCGGCTCGCCCTCGTAGTGCACCTTGTCGGTGGCGATGGCGTAGACCTTCGGCAGCTTCATGTCCATCAAGTCCATGCCGGCCGGGATCTGGGTCCAGTGCTCGGCTGCCTCCGCACCGGAGATGGCCAGCACGACGTCCGGCATCGCCTGCGCGCGGCTGGTGTCGACCGAGACGATCCGCGCGTGGGCGTGCGGGCTGCGGAGGATGGCGCAGTAGACCGGGTCCGCCACGACGGCGTCGTCGGCGAACATGCCCTGGCCGGTCAGCAGGCGCAGGTCCTCCGACCGCCTGACCGACTGCCCGACGAACGGCTCGGTTCCGGTGTCGGAGCCGGCCCGCGACTGTGAGTCGTTCGCGTTCATGACGTGACCTCCTGGTTGGCCGCGGCGCGCACCGCGTCGATGATCGACAGGTATCCCGTGCACCGGCAGAGGTTGCCGACGAGGTGCTCCTTGATCTCCTGCTCGCTGGGGTCGGGATTCTCGCGGAGCAGCGCGTCCGCGGCGACGACCATGCCGGGGGTGCAGAACCCGCACTGGAGGGCGAAGTTGTCGCGGAAGGACTCCTGCAGCCTGCTCGTCCCGCCCTTCGGGGTCAGTCCCTCGACCGTGGTGACCTCCTTGCCGTCCGCCTGCACGGCGAGGAAGAGGCAGCTCTTGACCAGCTGTCCGTCGACGGTGACCGTGCACGCCCCGCAGATGCCCTCTTCGCATCCGATGTGCGTTCCGGTCAGCCGGAGGTCGTCCCGGATCAGGTCGACCAGGAGGGTGCGGGGCGCGACCTGGCGGGTGTGCTCGGTGCCGTTCACGGTGACGGTGATGGTGGTGGTGGACTCGGCCATGGGGTCAGCCCCTCTCGTTGGTGGTGGCGAGGACCAGCCTGCGGAGCAGGACGACGGCGGCCTCGAGGCGGTATTCAGCGGATCCGTGCATGTCGGAGAGCGGCTCGGTGCTGGCGAGGTCGGCCGCCAGAAGCGTGGCGGCATCGTCCACGGCACGCGGGTCGCTCAGGTCGGCGTTCTCGAGCGCCTCCTCGACCAGTCGTGCCCTCAACGGACGAACGCCGAGGCCGCCGACACCGATGCCGGTCACCTGCCCGGCCGCAGCGGCCACGGCGACGTTCACGACGGGCACGCCGTTGGGCTGCCGGGAGATCTCCCGGTACGCACCGCGGGCGTCCGGCCCGGGGTCGGGAAGGTGAACGTCGGTGAGCAGCTCGCCCGAGCTCAGGACCGTCTGCAGGTATCCCGAGAACAGCTCTTCGACGGCAAGACGTCGGCTGGACCCGTCCGACCGCACGGTGACCTCCGCGCGCAGCGAGATCAGGGTGGAGGCCATGTTCGAGCGGGGATTCGCGAAGCACAGGTTGCCACCGATCGTCGCCCGGTTCCGGACCTGCACGTCGGCGGTGAGCTTCGCCGCCTGCTGCAGCGAGGGGAACCTGGCCGCCACCTCCGGGATCACGCAGAGCTCGGCGATCCGGGTCAGGGCGCCGAGGCGGAGACCACCGCCGTCCAGGCTCACCGCGCGCAGCTCGTCGAGGTCGTTGATGTCGACCAGGTGCTGGGGTGACGCCTGGCGGAGCTTCATCGATTGGAGCAGGCTCTGCCCGCCTGCGAGGACCTGAGCGCCGGCGGCGAGAGCGCTGAGCGCTTCGTCGATCGATGTCGCTCGGGTGTAGTCGAAACTGGTCGTTCGCACCGTCTTTGACTCCTCTTCGTGGAAGGTCTGGCACCCGTGATCGCCGCTGTGCGCCGCCGCGAGGTCGAGGCTTCACGAGAGAGAAGGAACGAGACGCTCCACCAAGCCACGACGCTGATTATAGTTTATAGTCCAGCCTCAGGGATCTGACAAGGGATTCATCCACGCTCATTGCACATCAACGTCGGGAGCACGCGTGATGGGGTTCAGAGAACCGGACATGGACCAGGGCACGGGGACAGGAGCGGGCCCACTCGAGGGTCTGGTCGTGGCGGACTTCAGCCGAGTCCTGGCCGGGCCGCTGGCGTCGATGTTCCTGGCCGACCTGGGCGCAACGGTCGTGAAGGTCGAGCGTCCGGGAGTAGGTGACGACACCCGCTCGTGGGGCCCTCCCCATGTCGGTTCCCTGAGCACGTACTTCACGAGCGTGAACCGGAACAAGCGCAGCGTGACCTTGGACCTGACGGATCCGGCGGACCTCGAGCTTGCGCACACGTTGGTCGAGCGGTCGGACGTGTTCATCGAGAACTTCCGTCCGGGCAAGCTCGCCGACTTCAAGCTCGACTCGGCGTCGCTGCTGGCCGCCCATCCACGACTGGTCTACTGCTCGGTCACCGGATTCGGCAGCACCGGCGGCGCGCACCTCCCCGGGTACGACTTCGTGGTCCAGGCCGTCGGCGGCCTGATGAGCATCACGGGTGCCGAGGACGGGGAGCCCACCAAGGTCGGGGTCGCCCTCGTCGACGTCCTGACCGGCCTCCACGCCACCATCTCGATCCAGGCCGCCTTGCGTCACCGGGACAACACGGGAAGGGGCCAGCTGGTCGAGGTGAACCTGCTGTCCAGCCTCATCGCCTCCCTCGTCAACCAGGGCGCTGCCTACATCAATGGGAGTCCGCCGCCGGCCGCGATGGGGAACCAGCATCCGAGCATCGCCCCGTACGAGACGCTGGCCACGAAGGACAACCCGATCGCCGTGGCGGTCGGCAACGATCGCCAGTTCCACACCCTTGCCCGTGCCATCGGGCGGCCCGAGCTGTCGGGTGACGAGCGGTTCCGCGCCAACGGCGGCCGCGTGGCGAACCGTCGAGAGCTGATCAGGGAGCTCGAGACCACGTTGCGGGCGGCGCCGGTGGCTCACTGGACGCAGGTGCTGCAGGACGCCGGCATACCGTGCGGTCCCGTGAACGACATCGCCGAAGCCATCGCCCTGGCCTCGGACCTCGGACTCGAACCGACAGCCAGCTTCACGGGGCCCGTGGGCGAGCCCACGATCGAGACGCTCGCCAGTCCCCTGCGGCTGTCGCAGAACCCGGTGGTCTACCACCGTCCACCTCCGCAGCTCGGAGCGGACACCGCTGAGGTCCGCGAGTGGCTGCTGGGCGACGGAGCGGAGCCGTTGGACGCTGACGGCAGATCCAAGGGTCCTGGCCGCTCGTGAGCATGGCCGGTTGATCGGGCACGGCCGGGGGTTCCGCTTGGCACCGGTGTGTCCTTTCGAGCATGCTGCGTGCCTGGCGCGAACTCCCAGGGGCGGCCCACGCCCATGTTCTACGAGAGAGAGGTGCTCGTGACGACCCTGATCGATGTCATCGGCTGGGCCGGGGCAGGCACGTTGGTGCTCGCCTACGCGCTGGCAGCAGGCGGGACCCTGTCCGTGCGCACGCGGACGTCCGCGGCCATGAACGTCCTTGGTGGTCTGGGACTGCTCATCAACTCCGCGGCCAACGACGCTTGGCCGTCCGTGGGGCTCAACCTCGTCTGGCTGGGCATCGGCATGACGGGTCTCATCCGGTACTGGCGCTATGCGTTCGTGCCGGCCGAAGCGACGTCGTCCGATCAGCGAGAGGGGTAGTACGGAAGGCGGCCCATCCCCCGGGTGCACCAGCCTGACCTGGTGCACGCGGCCCTGGCACGGACGAGGTCAGCCCAGCCACGGCAACCATCCGCTCTGATCAGAACAGCGACGCCGGAGCCGATGGCGAGGAGCCCGTGCTCCCCACCATCAGAGGACGTGTTCTCGCATCAGATGTTCAGCGATTGCCATGGCCGAGGTGGCCGCCGGCGAGGGTGCGTTCCGGATGAGGGTGACCGCTCCCAGGGTGTCGACCGCGAAGTCGTCGGCGAGCGATCCGTCCCGGTTCCACGCCTGGGCACGCACCCCGGACGCGATCTTGGCCTGCAGGTCTTGGCTTTGCAGCTCCGGGATGAAGCGTCTGGCCTCTCGCCCGTAACGCGACTTCATGACCGAGCTGCCGATCTCCTTGAAGCCCGTGCGCCAGTGTTCCCGCGCCAGGGCTGGGGCCCCGGGCCAGGTGGCAATCTCCCACAGGTCACGGCCCGACACGTCCCGCCACCGGTAGCCCTCTCGGGCCAGCGCAGGAACGGCGTTCGGGCCTACGGTGACCTGGTCGTAGACGCCTCGGGTGAAGTGCACGCCCAGGAACGGGTATCGAGGGTCGGGAACGGGGTAGACCATCCCCGCCACCAGAGCGCGCCTGTCAGGGACGAGTGCCCAGTACTCACCCCGGAAGGGCAGGATCCGCGGGGCGGGTGAGGCACCTACCATCCGAGCGACCACATCGGACTGCAACCCTGCGCAGATCACCAACCGGTCGAAGTGGTGGTCCCCGCCGCTCGTCCTGACGAGCAGACGGTCGAGCTGCGAGTGGATCCCGACGACCTCGTGCCGCAACAGGACGTGCCCGTCAGCCCCTCGTACGTCGTCGGCCATCGCCTCCGCGATCGCGGCGAAGTCAACGACCGCGGTGCGGGGCGAGTGCAGAGCGGCGGAGCCTCTCACGTGCGGCTCGATCACCCCCCCTCGCGGTAGGGAAGGTGCTTCTCCTCGCAGTACTCCCGCGTCATGCTGCGCCCGCGAGCGCACAGCTCCGCCTTCAACCACCCCGGCGGGTAGTAGAGGCCGGCGTGCACGACACCGGAGTTGCGTCCCGTCTGATGGGTGGCGACGCGGGTCTCCTTCTCCAGGACCGTCACCTCGGCGTCGCGGCTGCGGGCCAGCGCCCGCGCTAGGGCGAGTCCGACGATGCCGCCGCCGACGATCCCGATCTGCTCCGTCATGCGGTCACCGCGGCCGGATGCCCACGTAGCGTGTCTCCAGATACTCCTCGATGCCTTCGCGGCCTCCCTCACGACCGAATCCGGAGGCCTTCACCCCGCCGAAGGGTGCAGCAGGGTTCGAGACCACTCCCTGGTTGATGGCCACCATCCCCGTGTCGAGCCGCTCGGCCAGGCGAACGGCGTTGTCCAGGTCGCGCGTGAATGCGTACGCAACGAGGCCGTACTCCGTGGCGTTCGCCAGCCCAAGGGCCTCGTCCAGGGTCTGGAACGCCGTGATCGGAGCAACCGGTCCGAAGATCTCCTCCTCCAGGAGCGCTGCGTCCGGAGACACGTGTCGCAGCACGGTCGGCGAGTAGAACCACCCGGGTCCCTCGGCAGGTCGACCGCCGACCACGACCTCGGCCCCGCCCTGAACCGCCTCGTCCACCAAGGACGCGACCTTGTCGCGCGAGGGCGCGTCGATCATCGGCCCCACCTGGACGCCGGCCTCGGTCCCGCGCCCGACCCGGAGGGCAGCCATGCGCTCCGCCAGCCGGGCCGTGAACGGCTCGACCACGCTCTCGTGGACCAGGAACCGGTTGGCCGCCGTGCACGCCTCCCCCCATGTTGCGCATCTTCGCGAGCAGGGCACCGTCCACGGCGTCGTCGAGGTCTGCGTCCGGGAGGACCAGGAACGGGGCGTTGCCGCCGAGCTCCATCGACACACGCAGGAGCTGCTCCGCCGACTGCTCGACCAGGCGGCGCCCGACGTCGGTCGATCCCGTGAAGGTGAGCTTGCGGACCCTGCTGTCGCGGATGAGGGGCTCCATCACGGCCCCGCTCGTCGAGGTGGTCACCACGTTCAGGACGCCATCGGGAAGCCCGGCCTCCTGCATGAGCTCGGCGAGGGCGTACATGGACAGCGGCGTCTGCGCCGCCGGCTTGACCAGCATGGTGCAGCCGGCCGCGACGGCCGGGCCGATCTTCCTGGTTCCCATGGCGAGCGGGAAGTTCCAGGGGGTGATCATGAGCGTCGGCCCCACCGGCCGCTTCAGCGTGAGCAGGCGCGTCGCGCCGTCCGGGGACGTGGCGTACTGCCCCGCGATGCGGACGGACTCCTCGCTGAACCAGCGCAGGAACTCCGCGGCGTACCTCACCTCGCCGTGGCTCTCGGCGAGCGGTTTGCCCATCTCCAGCGTCATCAGCAGGGCGAGCTGGTCCGCCCGGGCGATCATCAGGTCGAACGCACGCCTGAGGATCTCGCCCCGCTCACGGGGGGCCGTCTCCGCCCAGGCCTCCTGGGCCCGCACGCTGGCGTCGAGGGCGCGCCGGCCGTCCGCCACGGAGGCGTCGGCGACCTCGCACAGGATGCGACCGGTAGCCGGGTCGTGGACCGGCAACGTACGGCCGCCTTCGGCCCCGACGCGCGCACCGTCGATCCAGAGCGCGTGGGGGACGGACGCGACGAGGCGCTCCTCGTCCTCGGACGTGATGTGCATGCAGGCTTCTCCTGGTCGAGGACGTCGTGCTCGGTGGTACCCCTACCGGGGCGATGCGCTGCGGCCGCCGCCTGTCAGGTGACCAGGGTCCGCTTCGTGCGTCGGGACCGGGCCAGGGTGTACACGACCGCTGCCACGAGGATGAGCAAGCCCTGGAAGTAGTACTGCGCCGTCGAGCCCAGCCCCAGGAACCCGGTCGCGTTCAGGACCTGCTGCAGCAGCACCGCGCCGGCGAGGGTGCCGACGAAGGTGCCCCGGCCGCCCAGGAGGCTGGTGCCGCCCAGGACCACCGCGGTGATGCTGGTCAGCGTGTACGCCGATCCCTGCGACGGGTCGCCGATCCCGTACTGCCCCATGAGCATCAGCGCCCCGAGGAAGACGAACAGGGACGAGGCGACGTACGCGAGCACCACGGTCCTGCTGACCTTGATGCCGATCCGTCGCGCGGACTCCTCGTTCGACCCGACGGCCCGCAGCTTCCAGCCCCAGGGACGGCGGCGGAGCGCGAACTCCAGGCCGATCACGATCACCAGGAAGACGATGAAGGCGACCGGGACAGCGCCCAAGGAGTAGTTCACGGCCGACTGGAAGGACTGGCTGATGTAGCCGTCCTGGGTCGACCTCAACAGGAAGGCGAACCCGCCCAGCCCGATGTACGTCGCAAGCGTCGCCGCGATCGGGGTGAACTTGCCGAACCGGATGAGGCAGCCGTTCACGAGTCCGACGAAGGCCGCCACCGCCAGCATGATCGCCAGTCCGAGCAGCACGGTGCCCATCGACTTGCCGTCGTTGACGAAGAACGACGCGATCACCACCAGGAATCCCGCGAGAGGGCCGACGGAGAGGTCGATCCCGCCGGTCAGCAGGGCGATGTTCTGCCCCAGGGCGATGAACCCCAACGCCGTCGCCGCGGTCAGCAGGTTCGTGATGTTGAACGCGGAGAGGTATCTGTCGTTCTCGGGGACGATGTACGCCGCGAGCGCCACCATCACGCAGAGCAGGAGAACCGTCGGCGTGTAGTCGCCGAGGATGAACCGACGGAACCGCGAGGAAGCCGTCTTGCGCTGGGCCGCGGCCACGGCGACCACCTCGGCGGTCGAGGTCACCGCGGCCGAGACGATGCGCTCCTCGGTGACCTCGTCGCCCTTCAACGTGGCGACGACGTGACCGCGGGACATGACCAGGACCTGGTCGCAGAGCCCCTCCAGCTCCTTGGCGTCCGAGGACGCGACCACGACCGGGATGCCGTCGCGCGATGCTGCCCGGAGGATCGTGTAGATCTCGGCGCGCGCACCGATGTCCACGCCTTGGGTGGGCTCGTCCGCCACCAGGATCACCGGGTCGGACAGCAGGGCCCGGGAGATGACGACCTTCTGCTGGTTCCCGCCCGACAGCGCCGCGACCTGCGCCTCCATCGACGGCGCCTTCACGGACAGGGACTGCAGGGAGTCGTGCACAGCCGCGACCTCGGCATCACGACCGATGAGGAAGCCTCGCTTGAACCGGCTGAGCGCCGAGACGGCCGCGTTCTCACGCACCGACAGGCTCATCATGAGCCCCTCGGCGTGCCGGTCGGCCGGCATGTACGCCGCTCGGTGGAGGAGGTTGCCGGAGGACAGCGCAGCGCCCTCGACCGCCACCTGCCCGGAGAACGACTCCAGGCCGGCCAGCGCGCGCAGCAGCTCGCTCTGACCGTTGCCGACCACTCCGGCGATGCCGATGATGTCCCCGCGGCGGGCGGAGGCGCTGACCGTGGCGAACCCGGGTCCCGTCAGGTCCTCGAGCACGAAGTTCGCCGGCTGGTCCACGTCCGCGTCGTGCTTCGGCGGGAACGTGGAGTCGAGCTTGCGCCCGATGATGAGCGCCAGCAGCTCGTCGTCGCTGATGTCGGCGACCGCAGAGGTGCCCCGCAGGCGGCCGTCCCGCAGCACGGTCACCCGGTCGGCGAGCTCCCGGACCTCGGCCATGCGGTGCGTGATGTAGATGACCGCCGTCCCCGCAGCCACGACCCCGCGGACCCGTTCGAAGAGCGCGTCCACGGCGTCGGCCCCGAGCGGCGCGGTGGGCTCGTCGAGGACGAGCAGCTTGGGACGCACGGCGAAGGCCTTGACGATCTCGAGCAGGTGCTTCTCGGCGAGCGTCAGCGTCTCGACACGGTCGTGGAGGTGCACCCGCAGCCCGGCCTCGTCGATCAGTCGCTGCGCCACCTCGTGCGCGCCACCGTCCCGGAACACCGAGGCCGGGAGCGCGACCTGGAGGTTCTCGAGGACCGTCATGTCGGGAAGCACCGCCGGGTGCTGGTGGACGATCGCGATCCCGAGGGTGGTGGCGAGCTTGGGGTCCAGCGAGTGAACAGCCTGTCCCTCGAAGACGATGGATCCCGAGTCCGGTTGCGTCGTACCGGTCGCCACGTTCATGAGCGTCGACTTGCCGGCTCCGTTCTCACCGAGGATGGCGTGCACCTCCCCCGGGCGGATGTGCACGGACACGTCCGTCAGCGCGGCGACACCCGAGTAGCTCTTCGAGATGTTCGCCAGGGAGAGCGTCTCGGTCATCGTGTCTGGCGCGTCGGTCTTGATCACAGTCATCCTTTTCGTGGTCGAGGATCTTCGGCGGCCCGGCCGGTCGGGTCGGGGGCGTCCCCGACCCGACCGGCTCAGCAGCGTGCCCCCGGGCTGCTCCCCTGGTGTTACTTCCCGAGCTTCGCCTGCTCCGCGCCGGGCATCTGCGCGGACAGGTAGGTGTCACCGGGGAGGTTGGGGTTGCACTGGACGTCGTTCGGCTTCTTGCTGATCGAGTCCTCGAAGATCGGCGCCTTGAACGAGTCGGCGGTCGGGACCTTGCCGCCCGTCGCCTTCGCGACGGCCACCTGCACCGCGAGCCGCACGTTGTCGTTCCCGGTGGCCACCGTCATCATCTTGAACGGGCTGGCCGCCTGGCTGTCCTTCCAGAAGCAGCTCAACGAGTTGCCGTCGGACGTGGCCAGCGCCGGGATGTCCCGGCCGCTCTTGGGGAACAGCGGCAGGGAGCTGACGAGGGTCGGCCCGAAGTCGGAGACGATCACGTCGATCTTGGGGTACTTCGCGATGTCGGCGGTCAGCAGCTGCTGGGTCTTGGTCGGGTCCCAGTTGGTGGGCTGGAACGGCGTCTGGCCGATGAACTTGTAGCTGTCGGGGAGGGTCTTGCGCAGGGCTTCGTACTCGCTCACGCTCTGGCTGTTGCCGGCCGGACCACCGAGGAAGAGGATGTTGCCGCCGTTCGGCACCGCCTCCTTGATCCAGTTCGCCCAGTTGACGCCGTCGTTGGAGAAGTCGCTGCCGATCCACGCGTCGTAGTTCTCGCCGGCCTTGCCGCCGGGGTCGACCCGGTAGGGAACGGTCACGACCCCGGCCTTGTAGGCGCTGGTCAGGGCCGGGAGGACCGCCTTGCCCGCGTCAGGGAAGACGACCATCGCGTCGACGCCCGTGGAGACCATGCCCTTGATGTCGGAGATCGACTTCTGCACGTTGCCCTGGCCGTCGGCGTACTGGAACTTCGTCACGCTCGGGCACTTGGACGCCTCATCCTTGCCCGAGGCGGTGGTCACGAGCCGCCAGCTGTTGCCGCCGAACCCGTCCAGCAGGGCGAAGGAGATCTTCTTGGTGCCACACCAGTCCGGGGCGCCGGCGACATGGGTGACCTTCCCGTTGTCGGCGCCGTTGCCCGAGCTCGACCCGGCACAGCCGGCGAGGACCAGGGACAACGTGCTGGCCACGAGGCCGACCGTTGCGAGCTTGGTACGACTTGTCATGTGTCTGTCCTTCTCGAGGTACGTGGCTGACGTCACGCAGATGGGGGCTTGGGTCCAGGGGTGGAGCGAGGAGCGGGGATCAGGACGCGACGGCGACGGGTCGCCGTCGTCTGGTGAGCGAGGCCCAGACGGCGCCCCAGTTCACGGTGTAGAGGGAGACACCGACGGCCAGGGCGGCTGCCTGGACCAGCGGCGAGATGGCCGGTGAGACACCGAGGACGTCCACGAGCTGGGTGAGCTGCTGCAGGAACACCGCTGCCACCACGGTGGCCAGGGGGGAAGCCGCGTCCGCCCAGCAGCGACGTCCCGCCGAGCACGACGACCGCCACGGAGGGCAGCAGGAACGTGTCGCCCGCGTAGGCGATCGGTTGGGACGTGATGCCTGCGATGAGGATGCCACCCAGGCAGTACAGGAGCTGGGCCCAGACGTAGGACAGCGACTGGTGGGACCTCACCCGCAGGCCGATGGCTCGCGCGGCGCGGGGGTTGGCGCCGATGGCCTCGAAGCGCCGGCCCGCGACGGTGGCCTTGACCGACAACGACACCACCACGAGCGCTACGAGCGCGAAGAACACCGAGTGCGGGACGCCGAGGGTGGACCCACCTGCGACGGAACCCAGCAGGTGGGTGGTGATCCGCGGGCGACCGCCGGAGATCCCCAGGTTGACGCCGTAGAGGAGCGCGTTCGTCCCCAGGGTGGCGATGATCGGGTTCAGGCCCAGCCCGCCGATCAGGCCGCCGTTCAGCACACCCGCGGCGATCGCGAACAGCAGGGCGAGCAGGATGGCCGGCAGCAGCTTGGAGTCGTCACCGTCCGGGATGTGCGTCACGATCACGAGCGACAGCGAGATGCCGCCGGCGACGGAGAGGTCGATGCCGCCCTGCTGTACCACCAGCATCTGGCCCAGCCCGGCGATGGCGAGAACGGCCGCGATCGGCAGCATGCCCGACAGGGACGTCGGGGACACGCTGGCCGGCTCGACCACCGCGCTGATGACGAAGAGCAGGACGGTGGCCGACCCGATGGTCGCCAAGCCCTTCGAGACCGAGACGCGTCCGCGTGCGAGGCGGCGGGTCTCCTGCTGTGCTGCGTCGACCATGGTCTCCCCATGTCAGATGGACGTCACTCTGGTGGCTGTGTCCCGGGTCACTCGTGTTGAGCGTGACTTTACGGATGGGCCGAGGTGTTCACAAGGGGTTTCTGATTTTTTCCGAAACACCCTCGCCGTGCAGTCCCGCGCCACCTACGAGGGCGTGCGTGCGAGCCGACGCGTGACCTCGGCGACGGCCGACCAGTCCAAGCCGGCCAGCCCGGGGTCGGCGAGCGCCCGGTCGAAGAGGTTCCGCAGGACGGGAAGGGTGGGGAGCACCACCCCGTGCGAGTCCGCCGCCGCCTCTGCCAACGACAGGTCCTTGCGGCCGAGACCGACGGTGAACCCCGGCGGGGAGTAGGTGCCGGTCGCGATCAGGTTGCCGTATCCGGTGTACGCCGATCCGGCGAAGGCGACGTCCGTCAGGATCTCGACGAAGGCAGGGCCGTCGACGCCGCCCCGCTCCACCAGGGTGATCGACTCGGCGAGCGCCTGGAGCGCGTGGATGAGGTTGTAGTTGACGCCGATCTTCACCAGGTTCGCCTGCCGCGCCTGCTCTCCCACCACCCACGTTCGCTTGCCCAGCGTGTCGAGCACCGGACGGATCTTCTCGATCACACCCGGCTCTCCCGCTGCGACGATGTTCAGCTGCCCGGCCTCCGCCACCGGGGCGCGACCGAGCACCGGCGCGGCGACGTACGCGACGCCGGCTGCGTCGTGCCGGGCAGCGAGGAGGTCTGCCGCCTGCACGCTGACGGTCGCATGGTTCACGTGCACGGCACCGGGAGGGGCGAGGGCCAGGACCTCCGCCGTGAACGTGCTCTGGACCGCTTCGTCGTCGGCCAGCATCGAGCAGACCAGGCCCGGAGCCAGTGCCTGCTCCACCGTGTCGGCGCGGTGCGCACCCAGGGCGACCAGCGCGTCCACCGGACCTGGGCTCCGGTTCCACACGTGTACCGAATGTCCTGCGGCGAGGAGCCGCCGCGCCATGGCGGTGCCCATCACGCCCAGTCCGACGAATCCCAGCTCAGCCACGGCTCTCTCCTTGGTCGGCACGGATCCCGAGTCTCGCTGCACGGCGTCGCGCCGGCCCCGGGAGGTGTAGTGGTGGTGAACGTAGCCCAGTCGACCACCCGCTCACCACCGTGAGCGCCGACACTCTTGACACATCCGTTCACCCACAGGTTCAATGTCGACCTACGCGATGTGCAGTAACACTGCACAGTCTTCCTCGAGAGGGTTGCCCGGTGACCGCACGACTTCCAGGCCGGACCGTCGTCGTCACCGGGGGCGCCAGCGGCATCGGTGCGGCCATCGCCAGCGGGTGCGCAGCCGAGGGCGCCCACGTCGTCGTCGCGGACCTCGACGAGGCCGGCGCCCGCGCCGCCGCCGAGGCGATCCGCTCCCGGGGTGGGGTCGCGCTGGCGGTGGCGGTCGACGTCGCCGAGCGTGCGTCCGTGCGCGCCGCCGTCGAGCTCGCGGTGTCGGAGTTCGGACACCTGGACGTGTTCTTCAACAACGCGGGGACGAACACGCCGATGCGGTTCCTCGACGTCACCGAGGAGAACTTCCTGACGGTGATGCGGGTCAACGCTCTGGGGGTGCTGATCGGGACGCAAGAGGCTGCGCACCAGTTCCTCGCACAGAAGTCCTCCGGCAAGATCATCAATACCGCGTCCATCGCCGGGCGTACCGGATTCGCCGACTTCGCGCCGTACAGCGCCTCCAAGGCTGCCGTGATCTCACTGACCCAATCGGCGGCCCGCGCCCTCGCGGGACACGGGATCACCGTGAACGCGTTCGCCCCGGGCGTGGTCGCCACTCCCCTGTGGACCAAGCTCGACGCCGACCTCGCCGCCATGGGCGCGGGCGACTCGGGCTTCGACTCCATGGCCGCCGGCATCCTGCTCGGCCGCCCTGCCCAACCCGCTGACATCGTGCCGACGGCGGTCTTCCTCGCCGCCGAGGACTCCGACTACATCACGGGCCAAGTCATCCCCATCGAAGGCGGAATGATCCTTGTCTGACCGCACTTCACGGCACTGAGAGGCGTCACCCCACCATGAGCACAGCAACTTTCGGTACGAACGCGGTCGACTGGGAGGATCGGATCTCCTTCGATCGTCTGCGGACCGAGCGCCTGGCGCGACTGAAGACCCAGCTGGAGAGCTCCGAGCTCGGCGCCGTCCTGGCCTTCGACTTCTCGAACATCCGCTACATGTCCGCGACCCACATCGGCACGTGGGCGATGGACAAGATGATCCGCTTCTGCCTGCTGACCCGGAACTCCGACCCGATCATGTGGGACTTCGGCTCCGCGGCCAAGCACCACCAGCTCTACAACCCGTGGCTGTCGACTACGACGGCCGAGATGGACGCCGACCCCCACGCTCCGCACCACGGAGCCGTGCGCCCCCGGGCGGAGTCGGGTGCCCGCGCGGGCATCTCGACCCTGAGGGGAGCCTTCCACCCTGATGCCGGGATCGCCGAGGAGGTTGCGCGCAAGATCAAGCGGGAGCTGGAGAAGTTCGGTGTCCTCGGCGAGCCGCTCGGGGTCGACGTGATCGAGCTGCCGATCCTGTTCGCGCTCAAGCAGGCCGGCATCGACGTCGTCGACGGCCAGCAGGTGTTCCTCGAGGCACGATCCATCAAGACCCGTGACGAGATCTCGTTGCTCACCCAGGCGGCCTCGATGGTGGACGCGGCCTACGACAAGCTGTACGAGTTCCTTCGTCCGGGTGTCCGGGAGAACGAGACCGTGGGACTGGTGTCGAAGACCCTGTACGACCTCGGGTCGGAGTACGTCGAGGGAGTCAACGCCATCTCCGGCGAGCGGTGCTCACCGCACCCCCACGTCTACTCGGACCGCATCATCCGCCCGGGCGACCCGGCCTTCTTCGACATCCTGCACAGCTACAACGGGTACCGCACCTGCTACTACCGCACGTTCGCGGTCGGGTCAGCGAGCACGGCACAGAACGACGCCTACATCCGAGCCCGGGAGTACATGGATCGAGCCATCGCGCTGGTGCGGCCCGGTGCCACGACCGCGGACATCGTCAAGGTCTGGCCCACCGCACAGGAGTTCGGGTTCCCGGACGAGGAGGCCGCATTCGCCCTCCAGTACGGACACGGAGTCGGCCTGTCGATCTGGGAGAAGCCGATCTTCTCGCGTCTGGTGTCGCTGGACCACCCGGAAGTCCTGAAGGAGGGCATGTTCTTCGCGCTCGAGACCTACTGGCCCTCCGCGGACGGGATCGGTGCGGCCCGCATCGAGGAGGAGCTGGTCGTCACGGCCACCGGCTGCGAGGTGGTCACGAAGTTCCCGGCCGAGGAGCTCCTGGTCGCCGGTCAACGCTACTTCTCCGTCGGCGGCCAGCTTCCCTCGCTCCGCAGCTCCCAGTCACACCTGAACACCGCTGCCGGGCGGGGTGACGAGTGACCCCCGGCGGATCCCTGATGAAGGCCGCGGTCTACCACGGCAGTCGCGACGTCCGCATCGAGGACGTCCCCGTGCCCGAACCCCGCACGGGCGAGGTGCTGCTCAAGGTGGTCAGGACCGGCATGTGCGGCACCGACGCCACGGAGTGGTCGGCGGGACCGCACCTCTTCCCGGTGGAACGCCGCCACCCGGTGACCGGTCACGTCGGCCCCATGATTCCCGGGCACGAGTTCGTCGGCGAGGTCGTCGAGTCCGCACCCGGTGGAGGCCGGTTCGCGGTGGGCGACCTCGTGGCCTGCGGCGCCGGGGTGTCGTGCGGCGAGTGCGATCGGTGTCGTGAGGGTCGGACGAACCTCTGCCGTCGCTACTACACGCTCGGCCTCAACACCGCCGGCGGGATGGCCGAGTACGCCGCCGTGCCGGAGACCAGCCTCGTCCCGATCCCGGGCGGACTCTCCGTCGACAGCGCGGGCCTTGCCCAACCCCTTGCCGTCGGGCTCCACGCAGCCCGCAGAACCGGAGCACGCGCCGGGGACCACGTCGTCCTCATCGGGGCCGGCGCCATCGGGTCGTTCACGCAGGTCGGCCTGGGATACCTGGCCGACGTCGACCTGACCGTCATCGACTTCCCCGGCAGCCGGCTGGAGCGGGCTGCCCGGCTGGGCGCGACCCGGACCCTCGCAGCGGGACCGGACGCCGGCGACGCACTCGTCGACGCCCTGGGACCGCAGACGGTCGACATCGTCATCGAGGCGAGCGGGGCTCCCGGACAGCTCAACAACGCCCTCTCCCTCGTCCGCAACGGCGGGACCATCCTCCAGGTGGGTCTGCCCTCCCGGCAGCAGGAGGTGGACGTCCACTCGTTGGTGATGCGGGAGATCACGGTGGTCACCACGCTCGCCCACGTCTGCGGTCAGGACCTCGCGCCGGCCCTGGAGGTCCTTGCCACGACCCGGCTCGCCGACGAGCTCCTGGACTCCGTCCACCCCCTCGACGATCTCGGCGAGCAGCTCGAGCGACTGTCCACGGGACGTCTGGAGGGGAAGGTCCTGTTCGACCCCAGCCTCTCACCGGCGTCGACGGACTCGAAGATCGACATCCCTTCAGCAAGTGAAAGGCCACTCCGATGAGAGCAGCAGTGTTCTACGGCGACCACGACATCCGCGTCGAGGAGGTGACGTCACCCACCGGGCCGGGACCGGGTGAGGTCCTGGTGCGACCGTACTGGTGCGGGATCTGCGGGACCGATCTCCACGAGTTCGCCATGGGCCCCATCGTGATTCCCTCCAGCCCGCACCCGCTGAACCGCTCCGAGCTGCCACAGATCCTCGGACACGAGTTCTCGGCCGAGATCGTGGCGGTCGGCGCCGGGGTGACGTCGGTCAAGGAGGGCCAGCGGGTGTCGGTCATGCCGCTGCTCTACTGCGGCGAGTGCTACTACTGCCGCCGAGGGTTGAACCACCTGTGCGTCTCGATGGCGTGCGTCGGTCTCAGCTTCGGTTGGGGAGGGATCGCGGAGCTCGCGGTTCTTCCCGCGAGCCACGTCAGCGTCCTTCCGGACGGGGTCTCGGACCTCCAGGGTGCCCTCATCGAGCCGGCCGCCGTGGCGGCGTACGGCGTGGACACCGCGGGAGTGCGGCCGGGCGACACCGTGCTGATCACGGGCGCGGGACCGATCGGTGCCCTGGCGGCGCTCTACGCCTTCTCGCTCGGCGCGCGAGTCATCGTCTCCGAGGTCAACGGCACCCGGGCGGCCCTCGCGACGAGCCTCGACGTCGGCGACGTCCTGGACCCCTCCAGCGTCGACGTCACCGCCTGGGTCAAGGACGAGACGAACGGCATCGGTGTCGACGCCGTGATCGAGTGCTCCGGCAACGAGCGCGCCCTGCAGACCGCGCTGACGGCCGTTCGGTCCGCAGGTCGCATCTCCCAGACCGGCCTGCACACGAAGGCGGCCGCGATCGACCCGATGGTGCTGTCCGAGCACGACATCACCCTGGCCGGGACCTGGTGCTACCCGGTCACGGACTGGCCTCGCATCATCGGCCTGGTGGCCAGCGGGCGGCTGCCCGTCGACAAGGTGGTCAGCGACCAGATCGCCATGGACGACATCGTCGCGAAGGGTTTCGAGACGCTCCTGTCGCCAACCGGCGACCAGGTCAAGGTGCTTGTCAACGCCCGCTGACGCGGGCCGAGCTTCCATGGAGGACGAATGAAGGCACTGCAGTACGCCGAACGCGGCCGTGCGCTCGTCGCAGAGCTCCCGACACCGACGATCGCCGACGACGAGGTGCTGGTCGCAGCACGATCCGTCGGGGTCTGCCACTCCGACATCGACCTGCTCGAGGGCCGCTACATCATCCCGTTCGAGTATCCCCTTATCCCGGGACACGAATGGTCCGGTGAGGTGGTGGCCGTCGGGCCGAAGGTGACGGGGTTCCGGCCCGGCGATCGCGTGGTCGGTGAGTGCGTGATCGGCGCCGACCACTTCGGCTTCTCGATCAGTGGCGCCGCGGCGGAGTTCTTCGTGGCGAAGCCCGGCTGGCTGCACCACCTGCCCGACAAGCTGTCCCACACGATGGGGGCCCTGGTCGAGCCGTTCAGCGTCGCCTACTACGCGATCGTGCGGGCCGGCGGCGTCGACGCCAGCGACACCGTCGTCGTGCTCGGTGCGGGTCCGGTCGGTCTGGCGGTCACGGCGGCAGCCGCCGCGATGGGGGCCAGGGTCGTGGTGGCCGAGCCCTCCGCCGACCGCCGGAAGGCGGCAGAAGCACTGGGTGCAACGCTCGCTGTCGGACCCGACGAGCTCGACACCGCGCTGGACGGACTGACGAGGGGACGCGGGGCCGACCTCGTCCTGGAGGCCAGCGGCCGCCCGGACGTGATGGCACGTGCCCTGGAGCTGGTCGCGTTCCAGGGCCGGGTCGGCTACATCGGGATCGACGTCGGCCAGGAGGCACCGGCGAAGCTCGGGCTCATCCAGTCCAAGGAGCTGCGCATCACGGGATCCATCGGCTCACCGGGCGTGTGGCCCGAGACGCTGCGGTTCCTGGCGAACAGCGGAATCGACCTGTCTCCGCTGGTCACCCAACGCTTCGGCATCGATGAGGCACTCGACGCGCTGGACGCGGCTCACCATCCCGAGTCGACCATCAAGGCGCACCTCGAGCTCGAGGGTGCACTGACCGGCTGACCAGCAGCCCGGAGCACGTCAGCCCCGTCCGGACCAGTCGTGGTCCGAGCGGGGCTGACCTCTGTCACGCGCCGGTGCCGACGGTCACGGGATGATCCGCGCCTGTCGGTACTGCTCGACGTAGTCGAAGAAGCTGTCGCGGGTGTCGCGGAACCCGAGGAAGCCGGCCTTGCGGCTCTTGTTCATGTCGGTCAGGACCTCGATGTTGCGTCCCAGGTCTCCGTCGCTGTGCCACCAGGAGGCGATGCGGTTCAGGTCAGGCTCCACCAGCCCGTGTCGCGTCGCGATGTCGTGCCACACCTGCTCCATGCCCGCCATGCTGGCTTCCAGGGTGCGGGGTCGTCCTTCGAACCCCTCCCACTTCAGCCCGAAGTGTTCGGCGATCTGCGGCCACAGCCAGCGCCAGCGGAAGACGTCCCCGTTGGCGATGTTGAAGGCCTGGTCGTGCCCGGCGTCGTCGGCGCTGGCCCAGATGATCTGGTCGGCGAGCAGGCCGGCGTCGGTCACGTCGGTCACCGAGTTCCACTGGGTCTCGGAGCCGGGGAACACGAACGGCCTGCCGAGCTCCTTGCAGATGGTCGCGTACGCCGCGAGCGTCAGGACCATGTTCATCGCGTTGCCGGTGGCGAACCCGAACACGGTGTGCGAGCGGTGCACGCTCCAGGTGAAGCCGTTGCGACGGGCGGAGGCGAAGACCTCGTCCTCCTGCGCGTAGTAGAAGTTGGGCGAGTCCAGCCTCGGCTCCTCCTCGCGGAAGGGCGTGTCTGCCATGACCCCGGTGGCGTACGCCTCGAAGGGGCCGAGGTAGTGCTTCAGACCCGTCATGAGCGCCACGTGCCGGACCGAGGCGGCGGGCTCCAGCGCCGCCAGGAGATTGCGCACCGCTCCCCCGTTCACTGCGATGTTCTCTGCCTCGGTCTCCTGCCGCGTCCAGGCGGTGACCGCGACGATCTCCGGCCGGACCCCGTCCAGGGCTCGTGCCAGGCCCTCGGGATCGCTCAGGTCAGCCTTCACCGGCGTGACCGCCGGAGACGGTGACCCACCGCTCCGAGACAGTCCGAACGTCTCCCAGCCCAGTCCGACGAGCTTGGCGGCCACGGTCTGACCGACGATCCCGGTGACGCCCACCACGAGCGCCCTTCTTCCACCCGCTGCTGATTCCACGGCACGACCTCGATCACCTAGACGGAAACGTTCTCTGACACTGTCCAATAGCGGAACGAAGCGACTATACTGTTCTCTGTGGCTAAACGCTACGGCCGCGGACGTGTCACCACGTCCGACCGGGTCGACCCCCTCGACACTCGAGCGCTCCCGCACGTCGCCACGCCCGATGCGGCAGTAACGAGACTGCTAGCATCGCGCCAGCACATCGACCTCACGCACTCTGCGCGTGCCAGGGATGAGTGACCACGTGAGGGTTTCCATGGACAATCTCGGTGAGCGGCTCAAGAGCATTCGCCTGAAGCAGGGCCTCTCACTGCGAGAGCTGGCCCGCCAGGCCAACGTGTCGCCGTCCTTCATCTCGCAGATCGAGAACGGCAAGTCACAGCCGTCCGTGGCCACCTTGTACTCGTTCTCCCAGCTTCTGGACATCTCCATCGACGACCTGTTCGACCACCGCGCGTCCGCGCCGAGCGGCGTGGTCGCTGCCCAGGTCACCACCGCCTCCGCTGTCGCGACCGGCAACGGCCGCATGGATCCCATCCACGCCTGGCAGCCGTCCGAGTACTCCAACCGCGTCTCGGTCGTCCATCCCTCGCACCGGCCCCACCTGACGATGGCGGAGGGCGTGACGTGGGAGCGGCTGGCCGCGACCCCCGAGCACGCCGTGAACTTCATGAAGATCTCCTACGGCCCGGGCGCGAACACCACGGACGGCGGCGAGCTGGTCGCCCACGAGGGCTACGAGTACGGCTACGTGCTCTCTGGAGAGGTCGAGGTGGAGGTCGGCGACGAGGTCTTCACCCTGCGAGCCGGCGAGTCGCTCGGGTTCGACTCGTCCATCCCGCACGTGCTGCGCAACGTCGGCACCGAGGTGTTCGAGGGCATCTGGTTCGTGCACGGCCACGCGCACTGAGTCCTTCGACCGCGCCTTGACACCTCCCGCCGGCGACCTTAGCGTGATGTTCACACTCGCTGAACAGCGTTAACCCTGGTCTCACTCCGCTGGCACTTGCTGCGCGCGGCTCTGCCCAGCTGAGACGCACGGCAGACAGGGACACCGCGTCATGGATCTCGGCAACGGCCTCGGACATCTCTCGTACTCCACGCTGGTCCATGCCGGTGACACGTGGGAGGACATGCGCGCCAGCCTCGAGACGTACCTCCCCCAGGTGAAGGCGCGGGTAGCCCCCGACCAACCGTTCGGGGTCTCGCTGCGCATCTCGGCCTCGTCGGCCGCCACCCTCACCGAGAGCAGCGACGAGCGGGCCCGGCTCACGGGGTTCCTCACCGAGCACGACATGTACGTCTACACGGTCAACGCGTTCCCCTACGGGCCCTTCAAGGGCGACAGGGTCATGGAACGCGTCTACGAGCCGGACTGGACGACCGAGGAGCGGGTCACCTACACCAACCAGGTCGCGGACATCCTTGCCGAGATCTCCCCGCCCGGCATCAGCCCCAGCATCCAGACCGCCCCGCTGGCCTTCATGCCGAAGGTCAGCGGTGATCCGTACGTCGCCCGGTTCACCACCAACCTGCTCCGTGTCGTGGCCCATCTGGTGTCGCTGGAGGCAGCCACGGGACGCCGGGTGAAGCTGGCCCTCGAGCCCGAGCCGGCGTGCTTCCTGGAGACGACGGAGCAGACCGTGGCCTTCTTCCGTGAGCGGCTGCACGCACCCGCCGGCGTCGCGGAGCTCGCCAGCCTGTGCGGAGCACCGCTCTCCGAGGCGGAGGGCTTGATGCGTCGGCACCTCGGCGTGGTCTTCGACATCGGCCACCAGTCCGTCGGGTTCGAGGACATCCCGCACTCGCTGCGGCTGCTGACGGACGCCGGCATCCCGATCTTCAAGCTGCAGGAGGCCGCCGCGCTGTGGGTCCCTGAGCTCACTGCCGACCTGGTTCCGCAGCTGCGCGTCTTCACCGACACGATCTACCTGAGCCAGACGACGTTGCGGCGCGACGGCGCGGTCACCAAGTTTCTCAACCTGGGCGAGGCGCTCGACGCCTTCCAGCAGGAACCCGGGGCGGGCGTCGCGGAGATGCGGACGCACTTCCACGTCCCGGTGTTCCTCGAAGAGCTCGGACCGTTCCGCACCACGCGCTTCGCGGTGCAGCAGGCACTCGCGGTGCACCGGGCGACACCGCTGTCGGACCACCTCGAGATCGAGACCTACACGTGGGACGTGCTGCCGGAGCACCTCAAGACCGGCGACATCACCGACTACGTCACCCGCGAGCTCGAGTTCGTCCGCGACGAGCTCACCGGCAGCGGCCGGGGATGACAGCCATGCGCATCGCCGTCCTGGGCACCGGAGCGAACGGTGCGTCCATCGGCGCCGATCTCGTCAACGCAGGTCTCGACGTCACCTTCATCGAGCAGTGGCCGGCCCACGTGGAGGCCATGCGGTCACACGGTCTCCGGGTCGAGATGCCAGGCTCGGTGGAGACGACGAGCGGCCTCACCGTCCTGCACCTGTGCGAGGTCGCCACCCTGCGTCGCCCCTTCGACCTCGTCCTGGTCGTGGTGAAGGCGTACGACACACGGTGGACCTGCGAGCTCATCAAGCCTCTGGTGGCTCCGGACGGTCTGGTGGTGGGCGTCCAGAACGGGATGACGGTCGACACGATCGCGGAAGTGGTGGGGCCTCAGCGCACGCTCGGTGCGGTCATCGAGATCTCCTCGAACATGTTCGTCCCGGGCGTCGTCGAGCGGCAGAGCCCTCGTGACCGCTCCTGGTTCGCCCTCGGCGGCATCGAACCGGACGCCCACCACCGGGCTGAGGCCGTGGCCGCCGTGCTCGCGCACGCGGGGACCGTGGAGGTCTCTGACGACATCCGCGCCTCCAAGTGGATGAAGCTGGTCGTGAACGCCGCCGAGCTCGTGCCGTCCGCGATCCTCGACCTCGCCCTGGCCGACGCGGTCGCCGTACCCGGCATGCGCGACTTCATGGTGCAGGCGGGCCGGGAGGCGTTGACCACGGCGATCGCCCTTGGTGTCGCGCCGCGGCCGATCTTCGGGATGGCGGACGCACTCACCGAGGACCCCGACCGCTACGTCGAGCAGCTCTTCGACGCGGTCCTGACCGACTTCACCCTGCCCGAGACCCGCACGACGGTGCTGCAGGACTGGATGAAGGACCGTCGCAGCGAGGTGGAGGAGATCAACGGTCTCGTGGTGCGCGAGCAGGCCCGGCTCGGCGGCTCCACCCCTGCCAACGAGGCGACCGTGCGGCTGGCACGGCTGATCGAGGCGGGCGACCGACCGGCCGGGATCGACAACGTCGGCGCGCTGCTCGACGCCGTGACGACGGCGGACTGACGAGTCGCGAGCGCTCAGTGCGACGGAGCGGCCTGCTGGAAGAGCTCCAGCGTGACTCCGTTGGGATCGCGGAAGTAGACGAACGAGCAGCCGGCCAGCGGCCCGTCCTCGATGTCGAGCGGTGGCGCGAGGAACTCGATCCCCTTGCCCAGCAGGGATTCGTACGTCGCCCGCAGGTCGGGTACGTCGATGCACACGTGCGCGCTGCCGACGTCGGCGTTGGACCGCTCGTTCTCCTCGGTGCGCGGGTTGTCGTAGCACAGCAGCTCGACGACGCAGGAGCCGAACCGGAGGAACGCGAAGCTGAGCTCAGCGTCCGGGACGCCGACGGCCGTCGACAGGTCCGGCCCCGACCCGTGGGCCACGAACTCACGCTGGACCCCGAAGGTCTGCTCGTACCAGAGCAGGGACTCCTCCAGGTCGCGGACGGTGATCCCCACGTGGTGCATGTCCCCGAACGAGACCATGTTCTTCCTCCCGGAGCTGTCTTCTTGCGCGGACTTCGTCAGGCGTGGTCGTGCAGCGGCTTGCCGGCGAGCGCCAGGGCGGCCTCGCCCAACGCCTCGTTCTGGGTGGGGTGGGCGTGGACGAAGCGGGCGATGTCCTCGGGGAAGGCCTCCCAGCTGACCATCAGGGCCGCTTCGCCGACCTGCTCACCCATCCGGGCGCCCACCATGTGCACGCCGACGATGGGACCGTTCATCTCTCGGACCAGCTTCACCAGGCCGCTCGTGCCGAGGATCTGGCTCTTCCCGTTCCCGGCGAGGCTGTACTCCCTCGTCTCGACGTCCCCGTAGAGCTCCCGTGCCTGGGCCTCGGTGAGTCCCACGGAGGCGATCTCGGGGTCGCAGTAGGTGACCCGCGGCACCAGGCGGTCCTCGACGGGCTCAGGGGCAAGGCCGGCGATGTCCTCGGCCACGAAGATGCCGTGCGCGAACCCTCGGTGCGCCAGCTGGAGTCCCGGCACCAGGTCACCCACGGCGTAGACACCGGCTGCGCTGGTGCGCAGGCGCTCGTCGGTCACCACCCAGCCCCGGTCGAGGGTCACGCCCGCGTCCTCGAACCCCGCCCCGGACGAGGCGGGCCCGCGACCGATCGCCACCAGGACGACGTCCGCCTCGATCTCGACGTCGTCCGCGAGACCGACGGAGACCCCGGACCCGGTCTCCTTCACGACGTCCACCGTCGCGCCGAGACGGAGCTGGATGCCGCGCTTGCGGAAGGCGCGTTCGAGCACCTTGCTCATCGCCACGTCTTCGAGGGGCACCAGGTGCGGCAAGGCCTCCACGACCGTGACCTCGGCACCGAACGAACGCCACACCGACGCGAACTCCACCCCGATCACACTTCCCCCCGATGACGACGACCCGCGCCGGCACCTCCTGGAGCTGCAGCGCCTGTTCACTCGTCACGATCCGCTGGGTCGGCTCCGCGCCGGGCAGGGTCCGGGGGTACGACCCGGTGGCCAGCACCAGGTGCTTGGCGGTGAGGGTGCGTCCGTCGACGTCCACGGTCGTCGGGGACGTCACGTGCCCTGCACCCTCGACGTAGGTGACACCGCCGGCCTTCACGAGTCCCTGCAGGCCCTTGTAGAGCCGGCTCACCACGCCGTCCTTGTACGCGTTGACCTGTGCCATGTCGATGCCGTCGAACGACGACAGGACGCCGTACAGGTGCCCCTCCAGGGTCGAGTCGGCCACCTCGGCCGCGTGCAGGAGCGCCTTGGTGGGGACGCAGCCGTTGTGCAGGCAGGTCCCGCCCAGCCGGTCCTGCTCGACGAGCGCGACCGAGAGGCCGAGCTGTCCGGCCCGCAGCGCGCAGGCGTAGCCGGCGCTGCCACCGCCGAGCACGACGACGTCGAAGTTGTCGGTCGGTTCGCTCATCTGGTCCGCTCCTCGAATGGCTCACGCTGGTGGCTGGGGCTGCAGGGACCCGTCAGACCACGAGGCTGAGCGGGTGTTCCAGGGCCGCGACCAGCGCCTGCATCCACTGGGCGGCCAGCGCTCCGTCGATGGCTCGGTGGTCCACCGAGAGCACCAGCTCCATGACGGTGGCCACGCCGACCTGCCCGTCGACCACCCGCGGAACCTGACGCGCGGCGCCGACGGCGAGGATCGCGGACTGCGGAGGGTTGATGATCGCCGAGAACTCGGTGACGCCGTACATGCCGAGGTTCGTCACGCTGATGCTTCCGCCCTCGAGGTCCCGTTGCTGCAGCCGCCCCTCGTTGGCGGCGGCGGCGAAGGCCTTGACCCCGGCCGAGATCGACGACAGCGAGCGTCCCTCCACGCCGCGGAGCACGGGAGTGACGAGGCCCCGCTCCGACGCGATGGCGACCGAGACGTCGACATGCTCGAACCGGCGCATCGCGTCGTCGGTCCACACGACGTTCGCGTCCGGCACCCGGGTGTGGGCGACCGCGACGGCGCGCAGCACGAAGTCGTTGACGGAGAGCTTGACCGGCGAGTGCTCGTTCAGCTGCTGCCGAAGGCCCGACAGCTCGTCGATGACGGCCTCGCCCTTCAGGTAGAAGTGCGGGATCTCCTGCTTGCTCTGGGTGAGCCGGGCGGCGACGGCGCGTCGCAACCGTGTGTGCGGCACCTCCTCGAAGCCCTGGGCGGCACCGCCTGCGGTCGGCTCCGCGGGGACGGCCGCGACGGGCCGCTCGGCAGCCGGCTGCTCGGCGGAGGCCCGCTGACGGGCGGGGTCCTTGAGCGCGGCCTCGACGTCCTTGCGAACGATCCGCCCGTTGGGCCCCGACCCGGTCAGCCCCTCCGGAGAGAGCCCCGCCTCGCGGAGCAGCTTGCGCGCGATGGGGCTGACGAAGAGGCGTGTGGAGCCGGCCGGTCCCTCGGGGCTGCGCGGGGATGCCTCCGAGACCCTGTCCAGGTCCTGGGGTGGTGCACCCTGCCCCGGGCTCGGGGACTCCGCCTCGGCCTCGGGGACCTCCCGCCGCGGCGGCGCCGGCTTCGCGCTCCCGCCCACGAAGCCGAGGTCCTCGAGGATCGCGTCGAGGTCCGCGTCCAGCTCCGCCGCTGTCCCCAGCAGCGCCAGCGGCGCGCCGACCTCGACCTCGGTCCCACTCTCCGCCAGCAGGCGCAGCAGCACGGCGCCGGACGGCGCCTCGATCTCGACGACCGCCTTCTCCGTCTCGACGACGGCGACGGCGGCCCCCGCGGTCAGGGTGTCGCCGGCCTTCACCAGCCACTCGGACAGCACGACCTCGGTGGCTCCGGCGGCGACCTCCGGTACGCGCAACAACTCAGCCATGTGGGCTCTCGCTCCTCTGTCGTCTCGTCAGCTCGTGGTCACGGCGCGGAGCGCGGCCACGACTTCTTCGGTCCTGGCAATCGCGGCGCGTTCGAGCACCTTGCTGATGCTCGGCGAGGCCTCGGCCCCGGTGACCCGCTCGATGGGGGCGTCGAGCCAGTCGAACAGCCGGAGCTGGATCTCGTCGGCCAGCCACCGTCCGTACGACGTGCCGATCGCACCCTGTTCGACGATCAGGACCCGGTTGGTCTTGCGCACGCTGGCCTCGATCGTGTCCCAGTCGATCGACGCCCGGTCGAGCCAGCGCAGGTCGATCAGGTCTGCCGACACCTCCGGGACCTGGTCGAGAGCTTCCGCGCAGTGACCCACCATCGAGAGGTAGGAGATGACGGTCAAGTCCGATCCCTCCCGCCGTACGGCTGCCTTGCCGACCGGGATGCGGTAGTCGAGGTCGTCCACCGGGGCGGTCCCGACGGCCGCGTAGAGGTCCACGTGCTCGAGCACGACGACCGGGTCGTTGCACGCCATCGCGGTGTTCATCAGCCCCACGTAGTCGAAGGGCGTGGAGGGCGCGACCACCCGGAGACCGGGGGCCGTGGTCAGCACCCCGGCGGGATCCATCGAGTGCTGCGAGCCGTACCCGGTGCCGGCCGCCAGCTTGCTGCGCAGCACGAACGGCACGTCGTTGTCCCCGCCGAACATGTGCCGCGCCTTGGCCACCTGGTTGAACAGCTGGTCCGCAGCCACCCACATGAAGTCCGCGTACATGAACTCCACGACCGGGCGGAACCGGCCGTCCAGCGCCATCCCGCCGCCCAGGCCGGCGAACGCGTTCTCACTGATCGGCGTCCCCAGCACGCGGTCCGGGAAGAGCTCCAGCGGGCGCTTCGTCGCGCCGTTGGTGCCGCCCTTGAGACCGTTGACGTCCTCACCCAGGACGATGACCGACTCGTCGGTCTCCATGCGTCGGGCCATGACGTCGGAGACCACGTCGATGAACTTGCGCTCGGCGAGCTCACCGTCGTAGGTGTCCAGCTCCTCGTAGCGGCTCGACTCCAGCTCGCTCAGGTCACCGCGGATCCCCACGTCGACGAAGCCGGGGTCGGGCCAGAGCGACCCGATGATCCGACGTTGCCCGGGCTTGCCGTCGGGCACGGGCTCGAGCAGTGCGTCGCCGATGTCCTTCATCACCTGGTCCACCTCGTCGGCGACGCCCTGGAGCTCCGCCTCGGTGCACAGCTCCCGGGCCAGGAGGTGCTCGCGGAGCTGCAGCAGCGGGTCGCGGTCCCTCCAGAGCTTCTCCTCGGCCTTGTCCCGGTAGCCGAACGCGCTCCCGGGGTACGGGCCGTTCTGGTGGAAGTAGCGGTAGAGGTCGGCCTCGATGATCGTGGGACCGTTGCCCGCGCGCATGTGCTCCAGGGCCTCGGTCATGGCCAGGTGGACTGCCAGCGCGTCCATCCCGTCCACCCGCCAGCTCGGGATGTTGAAGCCGGGGCCGCGCGCGGACACCCGAGTCTCCGCGGTGGCGGCGGCGACGGGCGTGGACACGGCGTACTGGTTGTTCTCGATGAAGAAGCAGACCGGGAGCTTCCAGGCGGCCGCCAGGTTGAAGCTCTCGAGCACGGAGCCGATGTTGACGGCGCCGTCGCCGAAGTAGGTGACGGTGACGGCGTCGGTCCCGGACCGCTTCTGGTTGAACGCGAAGCCGGCCGCCTGGGGAACGCCGCCGCCGACGATCGCGTTGGTGCCCATCGCGCCGGCCTCCCGCCACTGGAGGTGCATGGAACCGCCACGTCCCCGGCAGAAGCCGTCGGCGAGCCCGCAGATCTCGGCGAGCGTGCGACGGAGCACCTCGCGCACGTCCTGGGTCAGCTCGGGCAGCGAACCCGACTTGGCCAGGGTGACGTGACCGAACGCCTTCGCCAGGAACTGGTGGTGTCCTCGGTGGGAGCCGTTCACGAAGTCGTCGGAGCGCAGCGGCAGGATCGAGCCGGCCGCGCCTGCCTCCTGCCCGATGCTGGAGTGCGCCGGGCCGTGGACCAGTCCCTGGCCGGCGAGCTCCAGCACGTACTCCTCGAACGAGCGGATCCACTGCGTCCGGCTGAACAGCGTCCGCAACAGGTCCGGGTCCGCGGTCGCCCAGTCCTCGGCGTTCGTGCTCAGCTGCACCCACGGCGCAGCGGCGGAGAGGTCCTCGTGACTCGGCATAGCGACAGCCTCCACGGCATTATTGGATCCACAGTTTGGTTCTCGTGCTCGCGTGCGGCCCGGGAATGCGGTTAGTGTCGGCAGCGTAGACCATTCAATGGATCCATTTCAAGGGAGCTGGGTGACGATGGACACAGTGCTGACCGGCGTGCGTCGCGTGGACCACATCGGGGTGACCGTGCCGGACCTCGAGGCCGCGCACGACTTCTTCGTGCGGGTCCTGGGCTGCGACTACCTCTACCGGCTCGGACCGTTCGCGGACTCGGGCCACTGGATGAGCGAGCACCTCGGTGTCGACGACACGACGGTGATGCGCCAGCTCCGGTTCTACCGCCTCGGCGGGCAGGCGATCTTCGAGGTCTTCCGGTACGACGCCGCCGACCAGAACGCCGTACCGCCACGCAACAGCGACGTCGGGGGCCACCACATCGCGTTGTACGTCGACGACCTGGACGGGGCGGTCGCGGCGCTCCTGGCGGAGGGCATCGAGGTCCTCGGCGAACCCACGACCAGCCGCGGTCCCAGCGAAGGCCAACGGTGGGTCTACTTCCTCTCACCGTGGGGCCTGCAGTTCGAGCTAGTCTCCTACCCGCACGGCAAGGCCTTCGACCACGACCCAGCCGCCTTCGACTAGAGCCACCGGCACCTGGAAGGAGCTGTCCATGACGCTGCCACAGGACCGGTCCCCCGTCGCCAGCCAGCGGATCTCCGACATCGTGGCCGACCGGATCCTCACGGGGATGCTGCCGCCCGGCGCCAGGATCAAGCAGGACGAGCTCGCGGACGAGCTCGGGGCCAGCCGACTACCGGTCCGCGAGGCGCTCCGCATGCTCGAGTCCCGAGGACTCGTCACGTTGAAGGCGAACTCCGGCGCCTGGGTTGCCCAGATGAGCCTGTCCGACCTCGATCTCTCCTACGAGATCCGGGAACGAGTGGAGCCCCTCCTCCTGACGAACAGCCTTCCACGCCTCACGGATGAGGACCTCGACAAGATGCGATCCGTCCAGGACGAGATCGAGTCCAACGACAACGTCGAGCGGTTCTTGTTCCTGGACCGCAAGTTCCATTGGTTGTCCTACAGCCGGCACTCCGCACCCCAGCTGGCGTCCATGATCGAGCGCCTCTGGGACACGACCCAGCACTACCGGCGCGCGTTCGTCGAGCTCTCCAAGAGCCAGGGATCCTGGATCATCGCGGCCGAGCACCGGTTGCTCCTCGAAGCGCTTACTCGCCGGGACGCGGTGACAGCGAGCACCGTCCTGGGCATGCACATCCGGCGGACGCGCGTGGCGCTGGCGAGCCACTCCGAGCTGTTCCCGCAGGAACCAACGGCTGCCGAGTCGGGCTAGCGGCAGGCCGACCCCTGCCGCTCCTCGGCTGCACCCGGAGGGGCTGGCCAGCCTGCGGACGCTCTGCCTCACGGACCGACTGGCCCGGGACTGTGCTGGAGCCGCCTGTCGGAATCGAACCGACGACCTTCTCATTACGAGTGAGACGCTCTACCGACTGAGCTAAGGCGGCGCAGTGCCCGACCTGACAGCCGGGCACGCCGGACGAGTATACGAAAGACCGACCCGGCTGCCGAATCCGGCCGTCAGCGGCCCTCGAGCAGCGGTCCGGCGGGGTCGTGGGACAGCCCGCGCCGTCGCGCCGCCATCCCGGAGAGCGCCTCCAGGGCGACCCGGTTCGCGAGCGCCGCGGTGATCTCGGCGTGGTCGTAGGGCGGGGAGACCTCGACGATGTCCAGGCCGACGACCGGCAGCTCCAGGCAGATCCGGCGCACCGAGTCGAGCAGCTGGCGGGCCGAGAGGCCGCCCGGCTCCGGCGTACCCGTGCCGGGCGCGTGTCCGGGGTCGCAGACGTCCACGTCGACGGAGAGGAACACGCCGTCGCAGTCGTCCAGGGCGATCCCGAACGCCTCGGTCAGGCAGGTGTCCAGGCCGCGGCTGCCGATCTCGGTCATCTCGTAGGACCGCATGTTCTGCTCGGCCATCCACGACAGCGTCTCGGGCGGCGGCCAGTAGCCGCGCAGCCCGATCTGCAGGAAGCGGTCGCCGCGCAGCGCCCCGGACTCGATCAGCCGGCGCATCGGCTGGCCGTGCCCGTAGAGCGAGCCGAACTCGATGTCGCCGGTGTCGGCGTGGGCGTCGAAGTGCAGCATCGACACCCTGCCGAAGCCGTGGTGCCGGGCGACCCCGGTCGCGTCCGGCAGCGCGATGGTGTGGTCGCCGCCGAGCACGAGAGGTACGGCGCCCGCCGCCGCCACGGTGTGCACGGCCTCCTCCAGCGAGGCGATCGAGCGCTCGACGTCGCCGGAGTACATCTCCACGTCGCCGGCGTCCAGCACGCGGAGGTCCTGCAGGGCGTCCACCCGGAGGGCGAGGTGCGGGCGGGAGCCGTCGTGCGGCAGGTAGTCGGTCTGCCGGATCGCCATCGGGCCGAACCGGGTGCCGGGCCGGTGCGACGTACCTCCGTCGAACGGCGCCCCCACGATCACCACGTCCGCACCGGCGTACGTCGCGGGGTCGTCGAGCGCGCAGCGGTCCACGCCGAGGAAGGTGATGTCCGGGCCGTACTGGGGGCCGTACCTCGCCATCAGCAGTCCACCTCGGCCTTCGGGACGGTGCCCTGCACGAGGTAGGACTCGACGGCGGTGTCGACGCAGGAGTTCCCGGACTTGTAGCCGGTGTGCCCGTCGCCGTCCCGCTTGACCAGCACCCCGGAGTCGAGCTGGTGGGCCAGCGCCTCGGCCCAGACCAGCGGCGTCGCCGGGTCACGGGTGGTGCCGACCACCATGATCGGGGCGGCGCCCGGGGCCTTGATCGGCGCGCCTGTCCGGCCGGTGTGGACCGGCCAGTTCTCGCAGGCGGAGAGCCCGTAGGCGAACGCCCGGCCGAAGGTGGGGGACGCCTTCTCGAAGCGGGGGACGTACTTCTCCACCTCGGAGCTCGGCACCCCGTCGTCGTGGTCGAGGCAGTTGACGGCGTAGAGCACCTCGAGGGAGTTGCTCTGGTAGCCGTCCGGGCCGCGCGAGACGTAGGCGTCGGCCAGCGCCATCAGCTGCGCGCCGTTGCCGGCGAACGCGGACTGCAGCGCCTGGTCGAGGATCGGCCAGTAGCCCTTGTTGTAGAGCGGCAGCCAGACCCCGACAAGCGCGTTGCCGGACTCGAGCCGGCGGGAGGCGGTGCCGGTCAGCGGCTTCTTCTCCACGTCATCGAGGAAGGTCCGGATCCGCTGGGTCCCGGCGTCGACGCTCTTCCCGAGGAAGCAGCCGCCGCGGTCGACGCAGGCGCCGACGTAGGCCCGCAGCGCGACCTCGAAGCCCCTGGCCTGGACCAGGCTCTGCTGGACGGTCGAGATCGAGGGGTCCAGGGCCCCGTCGAGCACCATCCGGCCGACCCGCCCGGGGAACAGCCCGGCGTAGGTGGCCCCGATCGCGGTGCCGTAGGAGGCACCGAAGTAGGTCAGCTTCCTGTCCCCGAGCGCCGCGCGCAGGACGTCGACGTCCTTGGCCACCTCGACGGTGGACATGTGCCGGACCAGCGCGCCGCTCTCCCGGAGGCAGCCCTGGCCGAGCCGGGTGAGCAGCTCGTCGGAGTGCGCGGTCTCGGCGGCGGTGTCCGGGTCGGGGTCGGAGGCGATCAGGTCGTCGAGCTCCTTGGTGCCCGCGCAGGTCAGCGGGTCGCTGGTGCCGACGCCCCGCGGGTCGAACCCGACGACGTCGAAGGAGCCGAGCAGCTCCGAGCCGAACGAGGACGACGCGCCGGCGGCGTAGTCCACGCCGGAGGCGCCGGGGCCACCCGGGTTCACCACCATCGAGCCGAGCCGGCGCCCGGCGCTGGTCGCGGGCACCTTGAGCACCTGCAGCTTGATCGTGCGGCCCTGCGGCTTCGCGTAGTCCAGCGGCACGGTCAGGGTCGTGCACCGGTCACCGCCGCGGCACGAGCGCCAGTCGAGCTTCTGCTCGTAGAAGGACCGCAGGCCCGCGTCGGCGGTCGCGGTCGCCGACGGCCCGCTCGACGCGATCGGGCTCGGGGTCAGCGACGGCTTCTCCGCGGCCTTCCGGTCGCCGGTGCCGAGGAGGCCGCACCCGGAGAGCAGCAGCGCCAGCACGGCCAGGAGTACGACGCCACGTCGGCGGGGTTGGGTCACGCCACCACTCTAGGAGACCCGCCCTGGCGGCTCAGCGGATCCGCAGCTCGACCATCATCGACTCGAGCGCCAGCAGCGGGGTGGTGTTGAACTCCATCATCTGGTTGCGGGCGGTGAAGATCGCGTCGATCCGGCGGATGTTCTGCTCCGGGCTGGACCGGCGGGCCAGGTCCTCGACCTGGTCGCGGACCTCCTCGTTGACCAGGTCGCCGCGGGCCCCGGTCTGCAGGGTGATCGCGTCGCGGTAGACCGACATGATGTCCATCAGCCCGCGGTCGATCACGTCCATCACCCGGCGCTTCTCGCGCTGCTTCTGGCTGTGCTGGAGCTCCTTGAGGCCGGCGCGGTAGGCGCGCGAGGTCTTGGCCTTGCGGTCGTCGCCGTAGAGCGCCTCGAGCTCGGTCTGCTCCCGGGCGTTGCTGCGCTCGGTGAGCGAGGCGGTCTCGTCCTTGGCGATGTCGACCAGGTTGGCCGCGGCGTTCATGCAGGCGCCGAGCGAGGTCAGGCCGCCGGGCAGCGAGACCACCTCGCGGCGCCGGTTGCGGGTCTTCTCGTCGGTGGCCAGCGCCCGGGCGCGGCCGATGTGGCCCTGGCTGGCCCGGGCCGCGAAGGCCGCGACGGACTCCCCGACGCCGTGCTGCTCGACCAGGAACCGGGTCACCTCCCGGGCGGTCGGCGTGGCCAGCGTGACGTTGCGGCAGCGGGAGCGGATCGTCGGCAGGACGTCCTCGATGGTCGGCGCGCACAGCAGCCAGACGGTCTTCGGGGTCGGCTCCTCGATCGCCTTGAGCAGGGTGTTGCCGGTGCGCTCGCCGAGCCGGTCGGCGTCCTCGATCACCATCACCTGGTGGCGCCGCTCGACCGGGGACAGCGCCGAGCGGTGCACCAGCTCGCGCATGTCGTCGATGTAGAGCACCGAGGTCTCCGAGCGGGTGATGCTCACGTCGGGGTGCGACCCGGCCAGGGCGGTGCGGCAGGCGTGGCACTCCCCGCAGCCGGTCCCGCGCTCGCACTGCAGCGCGGCGGCGAACGCCAGCGCCACGTTGGAGCGGCCGGACCCGGGCGGACCGGTGAACAGCCAGGCGTGCGTCATGCCCTGGCCGGCCACGGCCGCCTTGAGGGGCGCGACCGCGTGCTCCTGGCCGACGAGGGTCGCCCAGACTCCGCTCACGCGTCCGCCCGCCGGACCGCGTGGTCGAGCAGCGGGCGCAGCCGGTGCCGGATCTCCTCGGCGATCTCGTCGACCGGCCGCCGCGCGTCGACGACGAGGTAGTGCTCGGGGGCGTTGCCGGCGAGGTGCACGAACCCGTCACGCACCCGCTCGTGGAAGTCCACGGACTCCGCCTCGATCCGGTCGCGCTCCACGAACCGGGTCAGCCCCTGCTGGGGCGGCAGGTCGAGCAGCACCGTGAGGTTCGGGCGCAGGTCGTCGGTGGCCCAGCGGGCGATCCGCTCCACCTCCCGGTCGACCAGCGCCCGCCCGGCGCCCTGGTAGGCCAGCGTGGAGTCGACGTAGCGGTCGGTGACGACGACCGCCCCGCGGGCCAGCGCCGGGGCGACCACCCGGTCGACGTGCTCGGCCTTGTCGGCGGCGTAGAGCAACGCCTCGGTGCGGGGCGAGATGTCGCCGGTCGCCGGGTCGAGCACGATCGTGCGGAGCTTGGCGCCGACCTCGGTGGCCCCGGGCTCGCGGGTCAGCACCACGTCGTACCCGTCGGCCTCGAGCCACTCGCGCAGCCGCTGCGACTGGGTGGACTTGCCGGCGCCCTCGCCGCCCTCGAACGCGACGAAGCACCCGGTGGCGGAGTAGACCCCCGCCGACCCGGTGAAGGAGTGCCGCAGCTCGGTCATCAGCGAGGGTCCGTTCCGGTCGACCATCTGACGGTAGGACGCCACACCGACAGCCGTCATCAGCACGGCGGCGATCAGGAACGTGAACGCGGCGCCGTTGTAGACCAGGTAGGGGTGGCCGAACTCGTCGAGCGGGCCCAGGGTGTGGGTGCCGATCAGCCCGGCCAGCAGCGGCGAGACGGCCAGCACCAGCGCCAGCGCGAGCCGGATCATCGAGCCGACGAACGCGAAGGTCCGGCCGCGCACCTCGTCGGGCACCTCCAGGCCGAGCATCGTGTTGCCGGTGATCCACCCGACGCCGGCGAAGAAGCCGAGCACCGCGGTGATCCCGACGACGACGGGCAGCTGCTGGACCAGGGCGAGCGGGAACAGCAGCAGGCCGGTGAGCGTGAGCGCGATGCCGAACAGCCGGCGCCGGGACAGCCCCTGGAGCAGCCGCGGGCCGCGCCACATGCCGAGGCCCAGGCCCGCGAAGACGGTCCCGAACAGCACGCCGTAGCCGGAGTCGCCACCGCCCAGGTCGGAGACGAAGGTGCGGGCCAGCCCGATCACCACGCCGCCGGCGGCGAACGCCCCGACGATCCCGATCACCAGGCCGCGTACGACGGGCGTGGTGGCGACGTACTTCCAGCCGTCGAGGACCACCTTCAGCGCGCTGCTCTCGGGGTCGACCGACGCGGGGCCGGACGGGATGTGCTTGAGCCGGGTGATCACGAAGCCGGAGACGATGAAGGAGACCGCGTTGAAGTACAGCGCGAGGTCGACCGGGCCGCCGATGAAGCCGTCGAACACGTGCCGGTAGAACTTGTCGACCAGGGTCAGCCCGGCGAAGACGGCGGCCGCCGGCAGGGCCGAGCCGTAGGTCGTGGCCAGGCTGATCTGGTTCGCGGCCTCGAGCCGGTGCCGGGGCACCAGGTTGGGCACGGTGGCGTCCTTGGCGGGGCCCCACACCAGGCTGACCGCCTCGACCAGCACGGTCACCACGAAGATCCACCAGAGCTGGCCGACGATCGGGATCGTCACGAACAGCGCGCCGCGCAGGTAGTCGCCCCAGATCAGCGTGCGGCGGCGGTCCAGCTTGTCCGCGACGTACCCCGCGATCGGGCCCATCACCAGCGCGGGCAGCACCCGCAGGAACAGCACGGTGGCGATCGCGTAGTTCTTGCCCGCGTAGGACTCGGCGCTCGCGTTGGCCATCGCGGTCAGCGCCAGCAGGCCCATCCAGTCGCCGAGGCTGGAGAGCCCCAGGCCGATCCACAGGTTGCGGAAGTCCCGGATCCGCAGCACCGCGGCGAGGGAGTGGTCGGGCGCGTTGCGCAGCTCCCCCCACGCCTCGTTCGGCCGCCCGCTCAGTCACGGGATCACCCTACGGGTGACCCCGGTCCGGATGCGGGTCAGCCCTTCTTGGCGGTGGCGGTCTTCGCCGTCTTCTTCGCGGCCGTCTTCTTCGCGGCCGTCTTCTTCGCCGGGGTCTTCTTCGCGGCCTTCTTGGCGCCCTTCTTGGCCGCCTTCTTCGCCGGACCCTTCGCGCGCCGCTCGGCCAGCAGCTCGGCCGCCCGCTCGATGGTCAGCGTCTCCTCGTCGTCGCCCTGGCGCAGCGTCGCGTTGAACTCGCCGTCGGTGACGTAGGTGCCGAACCGGCCGCTCTTGAGCCGGACCACCTGCCCGCTGACCGGGTCGGTGCCGACCTCCTTGCCCGGGTCGGCCGCGGCCCGGCCCCGCTGCTTCGGCTGGGCGTAGATCGCCTGGGCCTCCTCCAGCGTGATCGTCAGCAGCTTCTCCTCGGAGTCGATCGACCGGGAGTCGGTGCCCTTCTTGAGGTACGGGCCGTAGCGACCGTTCTGTGCGGTGATCTCGTCACCGGTCTCCGGGTCCACCCCGACCACGCGGGGCAGCGTGAGCAGCTTGAGCGCGTCCTCGAGCGAGATCGTGTCCAGGTTCATCGACTTGAACAGCGAGCCGGTGCGCGGCTTGGCCGACTTCTTCGCGTCCTCGGGCAGCAGCTCGGTGACGTAGGGGCCGTAGCGGCCGTTCTTCGCGACGATCACCAGGCCGGACTCGGGGTCCTCGCCGAGGCGGGTCTCCTCGCCGGCCGGGTTGGCCAGCAGCTCCCGGGCCTTCTCGAGCGTGAGCTCGTCGGGCGGCAGGTCCTCGGGCACGTTGGCGCGGATCGGGGCGCCGTCGCCGTCCTCGGGGCCGGGGGCCTCGATGTAGGGGCCGTAGCGGCCGACCCGCAGCTCGATGCCGTCGGCGATCGGGAACGTGGCCAGCTCGCGGGCGTCGATGTCCCCGAGCTCGGTGACGAGCTGCTTGAGGCCCTCCACGTCGCCGTCGCCGAAGTAGAACGACGCCAGCTCGGCGTTGCGGTCGCGACGGCCGCCGGCGATCTCGTCGAGCACGTCCTCCATGCTGGCGGTGAACTCGTAGGACACCAGCCGGGTGAAGTGCTCCTCGAGCAGCCTGATCACCGAGAACGCCAGCCACGCCGGCACCAGCGCGGTGCCCTTCTTGTACACGTAGCCGCGGTTCAGGATCGTGCCGATGATCGAGGCGTACGTCGACGGGCGGCCGATCTGCCGCTCCTCGAGCTCGCGGATCAGGGAGGCCTCGGTGTAGCGGGCCGGCGGCTTGGTCTGGTGGCCCGAGGCGGTGATGCTGGCGGCGCTGACGGCGTCGCCCTCGGACACGTTCGGCAGCCGGGTCTCCCGGTCGTCGGTGTCGCTGTCCGGGTCGTCGGACCCCTCGACGTACGCCTTGAGGAAGCCGTGGAAGGTGATCACCCGGCCGGAGGCGGAGAACACCACGTCCTCCCCGCTCGCGGCCGGACCACCGAGGCGCACGGTGACGCTGCGCCCCTCGGCGTCCTTCATCTGGGAGGCGACGGTGCGCATCCAGATCAGCTCGTAGAGCCGGAACTCGTCACCGGTCAGACCGGTCTGGGCCGGGGTGCGGAAGTTCTCCCCGGCCGGGCGCACCGCCTCGTGGGCCTCCTGGGCGTTCTTGACCTTGGAGGTGTAGGACCGCGGCTGGTCCGGCACGTACTCCGCGCCGTACAGCTCCCGGGCCTGGTTGCGCGCGGCGGTGATGGCGGTCTCCGACAGCGTGGTGGAGTCCGTGCGCATGTAGGTGATGAAGCCGTTCTCGTACAGCCGCTGGGCGACCGACATGGTGCGCGAGGCGGTGTAGCCCAGCTTGCGGGAGGCCTCCTGCTGCAGCGTTGTCGTGCGGAACGGCGCGTAGGGCTGGCGGCGGTAGGGCTTGGCCTCCACCGAGCGGATCTCGAACGTGGTGTCGTCGAGGCCCGCGACCAGGGCCTCGGCCCGGGTGCGGTCCAGGTGCACGACGTTCGCGCCGGCCTTGAGCTCGCCGAGCGAGGTGAAGTCGCTGCCCCGGGCCACCCGCATCTCGTCGATCGAGTGCAGCTTGGCGGGGAACATCCGCTCGTCGTGCTGGGCGCCGGCGTCGAAGGTGCCCTCGAGGTCCCAGTAGCCCGCGGTCCGGAACGCGATCCGGTCGCGCTCCTTGTCGACCACCAGCCGGGTCGCGACGGACTGCACGCGGCCCGCGGACAGGCCGGACATGACCTTCTTCCACAGCACCGGGGAGACCTCGTAGCCGTAGAGCCGGTCCAGGATCCGGCGGGCCTCCTGCGCCTCGACGAGGTCCATGTCGATGTCGCGGGGGTTGTCGACCGCGGCGTTGATCGCCTGGGGGGTGATCTCGTGGAAGACCATCCGGCGGACCGGGACCTTCGGGTTCAGCTCGTCGAGCAGGTGCCACGCGATGGCCTCGCCCTCGCGGTCCTCGTCAGTGGCGAGGAAGAGCTCGGAGGCGTCCTTGAGCAGCCCCTTGAGCTTGGTCATGTGGGACTTCTTGTCCCGGGACACCACGTAGTAGGGCGTGAAGTCGTTGTCGACGTCCACGCCGAGGCGGGCCCAGGGCTCGCCCTTGATCTTGGCGGGCACGTCGGCCGCGCTCTGCGGGAGGTCGCGGATGTGCCCGATCGAGGACTCCACGACGTAGCCGTTGCCCAGGTAGCCGGCGATCGTCTTCGCCTTGGCAGGCGACTCGACGATGACCAGCTTGTGCCCGGTGCCGCCAGCGGCACCTGTTTTCTTCGCCAACTCTTCTCAGGCTCCCTCAGTACGTGTTCGCGGTGACACGGTAGCGCCTGGTGCCGCGCGACCCGTCACGCCGGGGTGAGGAACCCGTCCGCCACGAGGTCGCGGACGGCAGGCGTCCGGTCCCTCCGCAGCGCGGTCGCGTCCTCGTCCAGCAGCGTGGCCAGGGCGTCCAGGATCTGGCCGACCGTGAGGTCCCCGTCGCACGCCCCGACCAGACCGGCCTCGACGGTGTCGGCCCGCCGGGCGCGTCGCATCCCGCGCTGCTGGCGCAGCACGATGGTCTCCGGCTCGCCGGCCCCGACCTCCCCGACGGTCTCCTGGCGGACGTCCACCCGGACCTCCAGCCGGGCGGCGAGCAACGCCTCGTCGTCGGCGGCCGCCAGGAAGTCGGTACGACGGGCCCGCTCGGCGACCTCGCGGCCGAGGGGCTGCTCGATCTCGAAGGGCCACTCCTCCAGGTGCAGGACCGGCGACCGGTCCGGGTGACCCTGGTGACCGGTGCGGCGCAGGTGCAGCCACCCGAAGCCCACGGCCTCGATGTCCTGCTCGGCGAACCACGCCAGCCAGGCGTCGTACCGGCGGGCGTAGTCGGGACGCCCGTGCACGCCGGCGTCCTTGAGCCACAGCTCGACGTACTCCGCGGGGTCGGCCACCTCGCGCTGCACGACCCAGGCGTCGCAGCCGCTGCCCTCGAGCCAGCCGCCGACCCGGTCCTGCCAGGGCTCCCCGCGCCGGTGCACCCAGTTCGCGAGCACCTGCACCCAGCCGCCGGGGTTCAGGTGCGCGGGCGCCCGGGTGACCACCCGGCGGACCATCTCGTCGCCGGGCAGCCCGGAGTCGCGGTAGACCAGCCGCGCGTCGGTGGCCGGCGACACCACGAACGGCGGGTTGGTGACCACCAGGTCGAACCGCTCGCCGGCGACCGGCTCGAACAGGCTGCCCGCGCGGACGTCGACGCGCACCCGGTTCAGCGCGGCGTTCAGCCGGGTCATCGCCAGCGCCCGCTCGTTGACGTCGGTGGCGACGATGTCGTCGACGTGCTCGGCGAGGTGCAGGGCCTGCACGCCGCAGCCGGTGCCGAGGTCCAGGGCCCGGGCGAACGGCTCGCGCACAGTCAGCTGGGCCAGCGAGGAGGACGCGGAGCTGATCCCGAGGACGTGGTCGGCGCCGACGTCGATGGGCGCTCCGTCCAGGCCCGGGGTCAGGTCGCTGACCACCCACCAGCCGCGGCCGTCGTCGGCGTAGGGGCGTACGTCGACCAGCGCCCGGACCTCGCCGCCGGAGACCTCGAGCAGGTGCGCCGCCGCGAGGGCGTCGACCAGCCCGGGCAGCGCCCGGTCGGCCGCCTCGCGGGACACCGGCGCCTGCAGCGGCCAGAGCCGGACCAGCGTCTCCAGGGGCGAGCCGCCGGCCGTGGCGCGCAGCCCGGGGGTGGTCTCGTTGCGCGACAGCGCGGCGTGCGCCATGGGACCGAGCAGGTCGGCCACCTCGTCGTACCCGAAGCCGGTGCGCTCCAGGGCGGAGCGGAGGCGGTCGACGAGGTCGGGTGCGAGGAGGTCCACGCCTGTCACCCTAGGGGGGACCGACGACGACGACCCGCCTGCCGGGGCAGACGGGTCGTCGAGGGTGCAGCGGCGGTGCCGGTCAGCGCGTGGCGGGCGCCTCGACCGGGTCGCCGATGCTGACCGAGCGGCGCTTCGAGACGACGATCGCCGCGGCGATGATCGCCACCGCCACGACCGCGATCAGGATCCGCACCGGGTCGTTCTGGTTGTCGCCCACCGAGAGGCTGACCACCGCGGTGGCGATCAGCAGGGAGACCAGGTTCATCACCTTGATCAGCGGGTTGATGGCCGGGCCGGCGGTGTCCTTGAACGGGTCGCCGACCGTGTCGCCGATGATCGTCGCCTCGTGGGCCGGGGACCCCTTGCCGCCGTGGTGGCCGTCCTCGACGAGCTTCTTGGCGTTGTCCCAGGCGCCGCCGGAGTTGGCCAGGAACACGGCCATCAGGGTGCCGGTGGCGATCGCGCCGGCCAGGAAGCCGGCCAGCGAGGTGGCACCGAGCCCGAACCCGACCGCGATCGGGGCCAGCACCGCCAGGATGCCGGGGGTCACGAGCTCGCGCAGCGAGTCCTTGGTGACGATGTCGACGACCTTGCCGTACTCCGGACGGCCGGTGCCCTCCATGATCCCGGGGATCTCCCGGAACTGGCGGCGGACCTCGTAGACGACCGCGCCGGCAGCCCGGGCGACCGCGTTGATGGCCAGGCCGGAGAACAGGAACACCACCGCCGAGCCGAGCAGCGCGCCGACGAGCACCGCCGGGTTGAACACGCTGAAGTCCAGCAGGTTGCTCTCCTTGGCCGTCGGGTTGGCCTTGGCGAGCTCCTCGTAGATGGAGGTCGCGTAGGAGCCGAACAGCGCGGTCGCCGCCAGCACCGCGGTGGCGATCGCGATGCCCTTGGTGATCGCCTTGGTCGTGTTGCCGACCGCGTCGAGCTCGGTGAGGATCTGGGCGCCCTCCTCGCTCACGTCGCCGGACATCTCCGCGATGCCCTGGGCGTTGTCGGAGACCGGGCCGAAGGTGTCCATGGCGACGATCACGCCGACCGTGGTGAGCAGTCCGGTGCCGGCCAGCGCCACCGCGAACAGCGAGACGGTCAGCGCCGCGCCACCCAGGAGGTAGGCGCCGAAGACGGCCGCCCCGATCACCAGCGTGGTGTAGACCGCGGACTCGAAGCCGACCGAGAGGCCGGACAGGATCACAGTCGCGGCGCCGGTCAGCGAGGTGACGCCGACGTCCTTGACCGGGCGGTGCTCGGTGCCGGTGTAGTAGCCGGTCAGCGCCAGGATGCCCGAGGACATCACGATGCCGATGACGACCGCCGTGGAGGCGATCAGCCGCGGGTCGCCGTCGAAGGAGGCGAACTGCGGCCCGAACTCGGCGAAGCTGCCGGGCAGGTAGAGGAAGGACAGCACGATGCTGGCGACCGCGGCGATGCCGGAGGAGAGGTAGAACGACCGGTTGATGGTCTTCAGGCCGTTCTCGCCGGCCTTGGGCTTGGTCAGGTAGACACCCGCCACCGCGGTCAGCGCCCCGATCGCGGGGATCAGCAGCGGGAAGACCAGGCCCTTGTCGCCGAACACCTGCGAGCCGAGGATCAGCGCGGCGACCAGCGTGACGGCGTAGGACTCGAACAGGTCGGCCGCCATGCCGGCGCAGTCACCGACGTTGTCACCGACGTTGTCGGCGATCGTCGCAGCGTTGCGCGGGTCGTCCTCGGGGATGTTCTGCTCCACCTTGCCGACCAGGTCCGCGCCGACGTCGGCGGCCTTGGTGAAGATGCCGCCGCCGACCCGCATGAACATCGCGAGCAGCGCGGCGCCGAAGCCGAAGCCCTCGAGCACCTTGGGCGCCTCGCCCTGGAAGAACAGCACCACCAGGCTGGCGCCGAGCAGGCCGAGGCCGACGGTGAGCATGCCCACCATGGCGCCGGTCCGCAGGCCGATCGTCATGGCCGGCTCCCGGCCCTCGGCGTTGGCGGCCGCGGCGACGCGCAGGTTGGCGCGCACGGCGAGGTTCATCCCGAGGTAGCCGACCGTGGCGGAGAAGCCCGCGCCCACCAGGAAGAACACCGAGCGGAAGATCCGCACCGTCAGGTCGTCGGCGGGCAGGGCGAGCAGGGCGAAGAATGCGATGGCGGCGAAGATCGCCAGGGTCCGGAACTGCCGGGTGAGGTAGGCGTTGGCCCCCTCCTGCACCGCTCGCGCGATGGTCTTCATGTTCTCCGTGCCTTCACCAGCGGCAAGGACCTGACCTCGGAACACCACGGCCATCACCAGCGCGACGAGCGCGATGACGCCGACGATGACGACGAGTATCAGGTTGCCTCCGGACAGGTCCACGGTCGCAGCCCCGCCACCGGTCTCGGCGGCAAAGATGTGCCCGGACATACGTCCTCCTCTTGTGGGCGCTCAAGCCCGGCGATGATCTGGTCCACGGTCCGACGGACCGCACCGCGTGCAGGCGGTGTGACCTGCCTCACGCGGCGTTGTGCCGGGGAGTCTACTGAGATCGGCAGGGCGCGCGAGGACAACACATGTGGGATAGCCCACATTTCAAGGGGATCTCGGGAGAACCGAGCGCTCAGACGAGGGCCCAGGACATGGACAGCACGGTGCTGTCGTCGTCCTGGGCGATCGTGAAGTCGTCGATCAGGCCGCGCAGCAGGGCCCACGGCTCGATGCCGTCGATGTCGCTGGTGGGCGGGTCCTGGGCGGCGATGGAGCCGGCCGCCGCGACGGAGACGCGCAGCCGGTCCTCGAGCCGCATGCGGACCTCGACGGGCCCCACGTCGGTGCTGTCCTGACCGACCAGCAGCGCGCAGGCCTCGCCGACGGCGAGGCGGACCTCCTCGACGAACTCCTCGTCCTGCGAGGCACGACGGGCGACGGCGGCCGCGACCAGCCGGACCGTGCGCACCAATGCAGGGTCCCGGGCGATGGCGACGGTGATCCCGGTGGCGGTCCGAGCCGCTCCGGCCGGCACCGCTCTACCGCTCGGCGAGCGCGTCGGCCTGCGACCCGTGGATGGCGAAGACCTTCGCCAGACCGGTGATACGGAAGATCTTGAGCAGCCGCTCCTGGTTGCAGATCAGGCGCATCGAGCCGTCGTGGGCGCGCACCTTCTTGAGCCCGCCGACCAGGACGCCGAGTCCGGTCGAGTCCAGGAAGTCGACCTTCTCCATGTCGATGACCAGGTTGTAGTTGCCGTTCCCGACGAGCTCGGTGATCTTGTCACGGAGCTTGGGAGCGGTGTACACGTCGATCTCGCCGCCCACCTCGATGATCGTGTGACCATCTTCGTGGCGCGTCTCGAGTGACAGATCCACGTGCGACTCCTCACCGATGTCGGCTGATGCTGCTTCGTACCGGCGATCATTCAACCATGCACCGCCGCAGAGCAGCGGACACTCCGGGAAAAGCGGGCGTCGGTGGTCTGACCAGCGGATCCGCCGGGGGTGGTCTTTGGGACACTCCGGGGGTGGTGAACGACGTGTCAGCCTCGCCCGCCCGGGCGGTCGTCAGCCGGTTGGCGCTCACCCCGGGCCGCGAGGACAGCCTCACCCACCTCGAGGTGATCCCGGCACGCCCCGGTCGCCGCGCGCCCTGGCCGGAGTGGGCCGACCCCGGGCTGGTCGAGGCGCTGCGGGCCCGCGGCATCCCGGAGCCGTGGCAGCACCAGGTCGACGCCGCCGAGGCCGCGCACCGCGGCGAGCACGTCGTGCTCTCGACGGGCACCGCCTCGGGCAAGTCGCTGGGCTACCTGCTGCCGGCCCTGAGCGCGGTCCAGTCCGCGCGCGGGCGCTCCGGGCGGCGCGGCGCCACCACGCTCTACCTGTCCCCGACCAAGGCGCTGGCCCAGGACCAGCTCGGGTCGGTGCGCGGCCTCGGCCTCCCGGGGCTGGCCGCGACCACCCACGACGGCGACTCGTCGGTCGAGCAGCGCGACTGGGCCCGTGACCACGCGGAGTACGTCCTGACCAACCCCGACATGCTGCACCACTCGCTGCTGCCGGGGCACCAGCGCTGGTCCCGGTTCTTCGGCCTGCTGGAGTACGTCGTCATCGACGAGTGCCACCACTACCGCGGCGTCTTCGGCGCCCACGTCGCGCAGATCGTCCGGCGGCTGCGCCGGGTGTGCGCGACGTACGGCGCCTCGCCGACGTTCGTGCTCGCCTCTGCCACCGCCGCGGAGCCCGACGTCACCGCCTCGCGGCTGACCGGACTCGCCGTCCGCGCGGTGTCCGAGGACTCCTCGGCCCGCGGCGAGGTGACGCTGGCCCTGTGGGAGCCGCCCTTCGCGTCCTACCTCGGCGAGAACGGCGCGCCCGTCCGGCGCGCCGCCACCTCCGAGACCGCCGACCTGCTGACCGACCTGGTCGTCGACGGGGTGCGGACACTGGCGTTCGTGCGCTCGCGCCGGGGCGCCGAATCGGTGGCGATGACCGCGCGGCGGCTGCTCGGCGAGGTCGCCCCGGAGCTGGCGGACCGGGTCGCGGCCTACCGCGGCGGCTACCTGCCCGAGGACCGCCGGGAGATCGAGCAGGCACTGCGCTCGGGCCGGCTGACCGGGCTGGCGGCGACCAACGCGCTCGAGCTCGGCATCGACGTGTCCGGTCTGGACGCGGTGCTGATGGCCGGCTTCCCCGGGACCCGGGCGGCGCTGTGGCAGCAGGTCGGCCGGGCGGGGCGGGGCGGCCAGGACGCCCTCGGGGTGCTGGTCGCCCGCGACGACCCCCCTGGACACCTACCTCGTCAACCACCCCGAGGCGCTGATCGGGGTGCCGGTGGAGGCCAACGTCTTCGACCCGGACAACCCCTACGTGCTGGGTCCGCACCTGTGCGCCGCGGCCTCCGAGCTGCCGCTGACCGAGGAGGACCTGCCGCTGTTCGGGCCCCGGGCCCGCGACGGTGTCGAGGCCCTGACCGCGGCCGGGATGCTGCGCCGCCGGCGGCACGCGTGGTACTGGACCGACCGGAGCCGGGCCGGCGACCTCGCCGACCTGCGCTCCACCGGAGGTGCCCCGGTGCGGCTGGTCGAGGACGGCACCGGCCGGCTGCTGGGCACCGTGGACGCCGGCTCGTCGCACGGCACCGTGCACGAGGGCGCGGTCTACCTGCACCAGGGCGAGACCTACCTCGTGCTCGGGCTGGACCTCGAGGACCGGGTCGCCACCGTGGTGCTCGACGAGCCGGGCTACAGCACCACGGCCCGCGAGGTCACCGACATCGAGATCACCGAGGAGCGCGAGCACGCCGCCTGGGGCGCGGCCCGGGTCAGCCTCGGCGGCGTCCGGGTCACCCACCAGGTGGTGTCCTTCCTGCGTCGCCGGGTGCCCTCGGGGGGAGTCCCTCGGCGATGAGCCGCTCGACCTCCCCGAGCGCACCCTGGACACCACCGCGGTCTGGTGGACACTGCCCCCGGAGCTGCTGGCCGACGGGGACGTCGCGGCCGTCGACCTGCCGGGCGCCGCGCACGCCGCCGAGCACGCCTCGATCGGGCTGCTGCCGCTGTTCGCGACCTGCGACCGCTGGGACATCGGCGGGGTCTCCACCGCCCTGCACCCGGACACCGGCACGCTCACCGTCTTCGTGTACGACGGGCACCCGGGCGGCGCAGGTTTCGCCGAGCGCGGGTTCCACGCCGCCCGGGCCTGGCTCTCCGCGACGCGGGAGGCGATCGCGGGCTGCCGGTGCGAGGAGGGCTGCCCGTCGTGCGTACAGTCGCCGAAGTGCGGGAACCAGAACAACCCGCTCGACAAGCGCGGCGCGGTCGCCCTGCTCGACGTCCTGCTCGGCGCCGCCTGACCCCTCCGGGTTTGCCGGTCTCCCCCGCGGGAAGAACTCCCTGGACCGACCCGGAAGGAACTCCCCCATGCTCGTGCTCGGCCTCATCTTGATCCTGCTCTCGGCAGGCACCCTGGTTGCCGTGCTCTCCAGCGGCACCGACGACCACGCCCAGCTGTTCGGTGGCGCGATCGACGTGTCCACGCTGGTGGTGTTCCTGGCCGGCGCGGCGGCACTCCTGGTCTTCATCATGGGACTGGAGCTGGTCCGGTCCGGCGTCCGCCGGGCGAACGCGAACCGCAAGACCAAGAAGAAGCTCCGCAGGTACGAGAAGCGCGAGGAGCAGCGCGACGACACCCCGGCCGACCCGGGCAGCACCACCGGCACGACGGCCCCCGCCGACACGACCGCGAGGCCGACCGGCACCACCGGCAGCACGCAGGGCGGTCCCTACGAGACCCCGCCCCCGCCGAGCCGCTGACCCCGCCCTCGGGCCGGCCGGTGCGCGGGTCACTGCCCGGATCACTGCCCGGGTCACTGCCCGGGTCACTGGGCGGGCCCCGCTGACACCGGCCCGGCCCGGGCCCGGCTGCTCACCTCGAGCGTCCGGCCGAGCACCGGACCGGCCTCCCGCAGCACCCGGACGGTGACCACCTCGCCGTCGACCGCGCACGAGCCCAGCCGCGCGCCGTTGCGGCCCGCCGTCGAGCCGGCGGCCGCGCACGGGTCCGCGCCGGCCTGCAGCGCTCCGGCACCCGCCAGGGCGGATAGGTCCGCCGCTGAGGCGACCCGCCGCTGGTCGGCGACGACCCCGCCCAGCGCCGCCACCAGCACGGTCGTGAACGCCAGCACTCCGACCAGGCCGAGGGCCGGCACCGTGGCACTGCCCCGCTGGTCGCGACGGGGGCGGCTCACTGCGGCTCCCGGGCCGCGACCGCCTCGGCGCGAACGTCGACGCCGGGCAGGAAGCCGAACAGTCCGCCGGGTCCGTGCACCTCGGTGCGCACCCGGACCACGACGGTGTCGCCGTCCTCCCGCACGGTGATCCGGGAGCCGTCGGGAGCGACCCGCCGGCCCAGCGCGGTGGCCGAGCCGGCGGCGTCGTCACGGGCCACGGCCCGCGCGGTCTCCCGGGCGGCGTCCACCACGCGCACCTGGGTGGCCGCCAGCGACAGCAGCCAGACCAGCCCGAGCGCCACCGCGGCGAGCGCCGGCAGCACCATCGCCGTCTCGGCGGTCACCGACCCGCGCTCGCCGGCCGCCCGTGAGCCGGCCGCCCGTGAGCAGACGGCGCGTGGGCCGGCCGCCCGTGGGTGGCCGGTGGCGGTGCCCCGCAGCCCGCGGCCCACCCCGGCCGACCGGTGATCTCGCACGGCCACGGTCAGATCCCGATGACCTTCATGACCAGCTCGAACAGCGACTTGAGCAGCGACTGCCCGAAGTCGCTGGTCAGCAGCTTGATCAGCACCGAGGCGAAGCCGCAGCCGGCGGCGGTGACGACGGCGTACTCGGCGGTGGTAACACCGCGCTCGGAGCGGAGCCGGGCGACGGGGGACTTCTTGGTCATGGTGACCTCCTGGGACGGGCCCACCGGGGTGGGCGTGGGTTGACGTCCCGGACTCTCGTCCGATCCGGCACCGCCCACGAGAGGCTCCGGCCGCGCTGGGGACGAACCCCCGGTGCCCGCCGGTGTGGAGAGGAACTGGTCGGCTCAACGGCCCGCGAGGACGCCTAGCGAGCCGGCTACCAGCGGCGCCACGCCCACCAGGACGAAGGCCGGGAGCAGGCAGAGACCGAGCGGGATCGCGGCCTGCACCCCGACCGCCCGGGCCCGGCTCTCGACGTCGGCGCGCGCGGCCCGGCGCAGGTCGTCGGCGAGCCGCTGCATCGCGTCGGCCACCGACGCGCCGCTCCGCGCCGCGCGGGCCAGGGCGCGCCCAAGCCCTCCGAGCTGGGGGTGCCGGGCCAGGTCGGACCAGACCGTCACCGGATCCACGCCGAGCTGCAGCCGGTGGGACACCGCGGCGAGCTCCTCCCGCACCGGTGGCCCCACCGCGGCGCGGATCTCCTCCAGGGCGGCGGCGGGGGACAGTCCGGCGGCCAGGCAGGCGGCCATCAGGTCCACGACGTGCGGGACGGCCGCCGCCAGCGCGAGGCGGTGCCGACGCGCGGCGGGGGCCTCCAGGCGGCCGACCACCCGCCAGCACACGGCACCCGCGGCCAGCCCGACCACCGCGGCCAACGGCCCGCCGACCAGGACGCCGGCGCCGAGTGCGACCGCGGCGGTGGCCAGGGTGCGCAGGGGCGGCGGGCGCTCGCGCGGCCCCCGACCGGGCGTGGCCGGCGCTGTCAGGGTCCCCGGCGCCGGTCGCCGCGACGGGAGGGCCGCGGCCACCGCGACAGCCGCCCCGACGGCCGCCACCAGCGTCAGGGCGGCGTGCGACCCGGCGCTCATGCCCGCAGCACCGTGGCGGCGATGCGGTCGATCCAGAGCAGCCCGGCGAGCGCGAACAGCGCCCCGAGGCCCAGGCAGCCAACGCCGACGGGGGTGCCGAGCAGGAAGTGCCAGGGGTCGCCGCCGACCCCGGTCGACATCGCCAGCGACGCGACCGGCAGCACCGCGACGAGCCGGGCGGTGGCCTGGGCGGAGGCCAGCTCGCCCTGCACCAGCCGCCGGGTGCCCTGCCGCTCGCGCGCGGTCAGCGCCACCTGCCCCAGTGCGGCGGCCAGCCCGGCCCCGGAGCGTTCGGAGACCTGCCAGGCCGAGGCGACCTCGGCCAGCCCCTCGGCGCCCCGGACCGCGGCGAGCCTGCGCAGCGCGGCCGGGACGTCGGCGCCGAGCCGGGCGGCCGCGACGACGGGTTCCAGGTCCGGCCAGAGCTCACGGCAGTGCTCCAGGCCGGCGGCCGGCGGCTGACCGGCGCGCAGCTCCCCGGCCAGCGCCTCGCAGACGTCGACCACCACGGCCTGCCGCACGGTGGCCGCCCTCGCCGCCCGTCCCCGGCGCACCAGGAGGCCGGCACCGCCGAGCGCGCCGAGCGACACGAGGCCGAGCGCCAGCCGGGTGCCGTCGGCGAGCACCAGCAGGCCCGCACCCGCTCCGGCCGCCGCCACGACCAGCACCGGCGCGACCGCCGGCCCGCGTGACGACCCGCCCGGCGGCCGGGGGGCACGACCGCGGACCGGCCACACCAGGGCGACCGCCGCCGCGGCGGCCAGCACCGCGACCACCCTCACCGGCCCGGCCAGCCGTCCAGCCGGTCCACCAGCGCCCCGGCAGCGGGGTGCTCGTGGGTGCGCCCGTCGGCGTCGAAGGTGACCGCCGGCTCGGCGACCACGGCACCTTCCGCGGTGCGGCGCAGGGCGGCCACCTCGGCGACCCGCCGACGGCCGTCGGGACCGCGGGCCAGGTGGACCACGGCGTCGACGGCGGCGGCCAGCTGGCTGTGCGCCGCCGCCCGGGGCATGCCCGCCACCATCGCGAGCGCCTCGATCCGGGCCGGGACGTCGGCGGCCGAGTTGGCGTGCACGGTCCCGCAGCCGCCCTCGTGGCCGGTGTTCATCGCCGCGAGCAGGTCGGTGACCTCGTCGCCACGGACCTCGCCGACCACCAGCCGGTCGGGCCGCATCCGCAGGGCCTGCCGGACCAGCACCCGCATCGGCACCTCCCCCGCGCCCTCGACGTTGGCCGGCCGGGACTCCAGGCCGACCACGTGCGGGTGGTCCGGGCGCAGCTCGCTGGCGTCCTCGACGACCACCATCCGGTGCCGCGGGTCGACCAGGGACAGCAGCGCGGACAGCAGGGTGGTCTTGCCCGAGCCGGTGCCGCCGCTGACCAGGAACGCCAGCCGGGCCTCGACGACCCGCCGCAGCAGCGAGGCCGCGTCGGCGTTGACGGTGCCCCGCGCCAGCAGCTCCTCGACCGAGAACACCCGGGCCCGGGGCACCCGCAGGGAGATGACCGTGCCCGGCCGGGCCAGGGGGGCGAGCACCGCGTGGAACCGGGTGCCGTCGGGCAGCCGGAGGTCGACGTACGGGGTGGCGTCGTCCAGGCGCCGCCCGACGGACCCCGCCAGCCGCTGCGCGAGCCGGCGTACGGCGGCCTCGTCGGCGAACCGGGTCGGCGTCAGCTCGAGGCCCTCGCCCCGGTCGACGTAGACCGCGGCGGCGCCGTTGACCAGCACGTCGGTCACCCCGGGCAGCCGGACCAGGGGCTCGAGGGGGCCGGCGCCCAGCACGTCCTGGCGGAGCAGGTCGTGGACCGCGAGCACGGTGGAGTCCCCGACGGGGCGGCCCTGGTCCCGCAGGGCGCGGGCCACCACCTCGGGCGACAGCGCCGCGCCGCTGCGGGCGAGCTGCTCGCGGACCCCGTCGAGGACCTCGGCGGGCAGCGGCTCGGCGCCCCTCACGCCACCCACCGGCCGGCCCGCTGCACGTCGAGGGCCACCCGGGCGGCGCGGGACAGCGGCGAGCGACGGGAGTGCACCGGCCCGAGGCCGAGGTCGACGTGCTCGGCCAGCCGGCGCTGGGTCGGCACCCGGGCGACCAGCGGCAGCTCGAGGACGCCGGCGACGTGCTCGGCCGGGACGGACGCGGCCGCCCCGCGCACGACCAGGCCGACGTCACCGGCCAGCCCGCGCAGCACGGCGGCGACCTTGCCGGCCGAGGCGACCCCGGCGACCGTGGTGCCGGCCACCAGGAGCACCTGGTCGCAGCGCGAGACCACCTCGGCGCTGACGTCGTCGACGGTCCGCGGCAGGTCGACGACCACCACGTCGTGCCCGCGCCGGGCGGCCGAGAGCACCTCGCGGACCGAGGCGGCCTCGAGGGCGACCGGCGGGCCCGGCGCCCAGGTGAGCACGGCCAGCCCGTCCTTGACCGGCAGCGCGGCCCGCAGCGAGCGGGACCCGAGCCGGCCGTGCGAGCCGACCAGCGCGTCCCAGCGGACCCCGGTGGCCGGGTGGGGGGCGGCGTCGAGCCCGACCACCCGGTCGACGCCGGGGCCGAGCGGGTCGAGGTCGAGCAGCACGGCCGGCTCGGCGGCGGCCGCGGTCAGCGCCAGCGCGCAGGCGAACGTGGTCGCGCCCACGCCGCCGGACCCGCCGACCACACCGACCGTCCGGGCCCGGTGGGCGACCCCGTCGGCGGCGTCGGTGAGCAGCTCCACCAGCCAGGCGTCCGCGGCCGGCAGCTCGACGACGTCGGCGGCGCCGACGGCCAGCGCGGAGCGGAACAGCCCGTCGCGGACCGGCCCGGGACCCACGACGTGCACGTGCTCGCGGCGGGCGGGGCGGTGCGACGCCACCGCCTCGGCGAGGTCGGCCCCGACCAGCACGACCGAGGCCGCGCCCCAGGAGCGCAGTGCCGCAGCCGCGTCGTGCGCGACGTCGAGGGTGGTGCCCGCGGCGGCCGCGAGCCGCAGCAGGTCGTCGAGCAGGAGCTCGTCGCGGGTGATCAGCAGCGCCGGTGACGTCATGGCCCGACCCTGGTCCGCGCGCGGACCGGCGACCAGGACCGTCGTACCGGCTGGGGACGAGCGGGCGGGCGGCCCGGCTGTGGACGGAAGCCGGCCGGGACAGGGGGCGGCCCCTGGCCGGGGGGTGACCAGGGGCCGCGGGTCCTGGCTCCTGGGGGGAAGAGCCGGGACCGCGCCGACGGCTGGGGGGGAATAGCCGCCGGACGTCTCGGAGGTCAGCCTGGTGGTCCGGCGAGGGAAAGCCGAGCACTGACCCCACCACAGCGATGGTAGCGCGCCCTTTACTCCCTGTCGCGGCCACTATGCTCGGGAGCCAACCCGGCAGGAATCGGACTCTGGAGGCTCGTACCGGTGGGTCGACCCGCAGCCTTCTTCGACCTGGACAAGACGATCATCGCCAAGTCCAGCACCCTCGCGTTCAGCAAGCCGTTCCAGGCCGGCGGGCTGATCTCCCGGCGCGCCGTGCTGCGCAGCGCCTACGCCCAGTTCGTCTACCTGGTCGGCGGCGCGGACCACGACCAGATGGAGAAGATGCGGCAGTTCCTCTCGGGGCTCTGCGCGGGCTGGGACGTGCAGACCGTCCGCGACATCGTGGCCGACACCCTGCACAACGTGGTGGACCCGCTCGTCTACGACGAGGCCGTCTCGCTCATCGAGGAGCACCACCTCGCCGGCCGCGACGTGATCATCGTGTCGGCGTCCGGCAGCGAGGTCGTCGAGCCGATCGGGGAGATGCTCGGCGCCGACGGCGTGGTCGCGACCCGGATGCGGGTCGTCGACGGGCGCTACACCGGCGAGATCGACTACTACGCCTACGGCGAGCACAAGGCGGCGGCCATGCACCGGCTGGCCGAGGAGCACCACTACGACCTGTCCCGCAGCTACGCCTACAGCGACTCGATCACCGACCTGCACATGCTCGAGGCGGTCGGCAACCCCTACGCCGTCAACCCCGACCGGGAGCTGCGCCGGCAGGCCACGGCGCGCGGCTGGCCGGTGCTGGTGTTCACCCGACCGGTCGCGCTGCGCAGCCGGATGCGGCTGCCGCAGAGCAAGCCCACGCTGGCCGCGCTGGCCCTCGGGACGGCCGCAGCGGTGGGCGGCGCGGTCTGCGTCCTGGCCCGTCGGCGGCTCGGCCGCGACACGCCCGGCCGTTCCTAGACCAGGCCCCGGAAGCCTTGTGGCCCCCAGCCCAGAGGCGTACAAAGGGAACACAACTCAAGACCCGCACATGAGCCAGGTACCCACGCGGCGAACTCCCTTCCTAATGGGCGTTGTCCTTCGGATCACACCGGAGCAACCTTTAGTGATGCACGCCTGGTAGCCATCGGTCTCATGTGTCAGCGGCGGCACCTCCTGTCCTCCGGGACGCGAGGTGCCGCCTGCATTGACGCCCAGGCTCGTGCCCGGTCCGGGCCCCGGTTCAGCCCGCCAGCGGGCTCGCCTCGGCGCCCTGGGCGTAGGCCTCGGCGGCGTACAGCAGCCAGCCGTGCACGCCGGCCGGGCCGCCGTCGCGGTAACCGCGCAGGTTCGACTCGTACTCCGCGCGCACCGCGAGGTGCCCGGCCTCGGGCACGACCAGCGACTTGGCGTCCACGCCGCGGGCGACCAGGACGAGGCGCTCCGCGGCCCGGGCGACCAGCCCGTTGCGGGAGACGAACGGTGCGGTGACCGCGATCTCCGCGTGCACCACGGCGGCGACGACCAGCGCCGGGGCCGTGGTCGGCGCGGTCAGCAGGCCGGCGAGGTCGCGCAGCCGGGCCGCCCCGTCGGCGCCCCGGGGCCGGCCGAGCTCCTGGTCGGGCACCTCGCCCTTCGCGGCCAGCGTGTGCATCCGGGCGAGCGCCTGCAGCGGGGAGCCGTTCAGGGTGGGCAGCAGGCCGAGCAGCTCCGAGCTCAGGCGCACCGCCGCCCGGGCCACCGGGTCCCCGCCGTCCGCGCGCACCTCGTCGAGCGTGGAGGCCGACCCCTCGAGCACGGCGCTGGCGTGCGCGCCGCGCAGCAGCGACTCCCCGGTCAGGTCGGGCGTCGTACGACGCAGGCCGCGGTCGCGCAGCAGCGCGTCGATGCCGTCCCGGGTGGCGGCCATCGCGGACGCCACGCCCTCGAGATTCGCCAAGCGGGACAAGGGATCACGGTCGTCGGGCACGACCGCAACCTAGCGGACGGTCGGTCCCACCGGAGCAGGCCCGGGTCGTGCGCCACCGGGGGCGGGCTCCTTGAGCTCCACGAACAGCACCTCGGTGTCGGTGCTGCCGATGTTCTCCCCGGCGTGCTCCTGGGCCGGCAGCCAGCCGACCAGCCCGGAGGGCATCGCCACGTCCCGCGTCGTGCCACCCGCCACCAGCCGCCGCTCGAACGCGGACAGCGTGACCATCACGCTGTCCGGGTGGGCGTGCGGGGTGGTCCGGTGGCCCGGGGCGTCGTGGTAGCGCAGCACCCGGACCCGCTCGTTCTCGAAGACGACGGTGTAGGCGTCCGCGTCGGTCCGGGCCGGGTCCAGGGTCATGCCGCTCATGGTCGGCCGGGCACCGGAGGACGGCAATAGTCCGTGCAGGTCAGGCGTCCGGACCCTTGGCCCGGACGTCGGCCACCGTGGTCATCGCCTCGCGCAGCTCCGCGAGCCAGTCGTCCTGGTGCTGGCCGACCAGGCGCACGCACCAGGCGAGCGCCTCGGACCGGGACCGGGCCACGCCGGCGTCGACGAGCGTGTCGAGCACCTGCCGCTGGGGCTGGCGCAACCGGGTCATCACCGGGGCCGCGACGTGGGTGAACAGCTCCTCGCGCTCGCCGACCCGGACCTGCCAGGACACCTTGCGCTCGAACCGCCGCTCGGCCTCCGCCGCGATCGAGATCCGCTGCGCCCGGGTGTCCTCCCGGAACGCCCTCGCCCGGCCCGCGCGGGCCTCGTCGGCCTCCGCGGCCGCGGTGCCTTCCGCGAGGTCGACGTCGGCCAGGGTCAGCCGGACGATGACCTCCTCCCGGTCGACGGACACCTCGACCGGCTCGTGCTGCCACTGCTCGGGGACCCGGCCGGTGAACCAGCCGCGGACCCGCTGCTCCGCTTCGTTTGTAATCATGTAATCGACATTACTCCGGCGTGCACGAGAGGCAAGCCCGCGTTGGTAACCTCACCGCGATGGACTCTGCCGATCCCCTGCACCGCCGCGAGCGGACCGCGCCCGCCCTGTCGTTCGGCGGGGTCGCGGACGCCTACGACCGCGCCCGGCCGTCGTACCCGGCCGAGGCGGTCACCTGGCTCACCGGTCTGGACCACGCCCACGTCCTGGAGCTCGGTGCGGGCACCGGCAAGCTGACCGAGGAGCTGGTCCGCCAGGGCCACCGGGTGGTCGCCACCGACCCGATCGACGCGATGCTGCGGCACCTGGTCCGCCGGCTGCCCGGCACCCCGGCCGCGGTCGCCGCCGCCGAGCGGATCCCGCTGCGGGCCCGCTCGGTCGACACCGTGGTCGGCGCCCAGTCCTTCCACTGGTGGGACGTCGAGCGCGCGCTCCCCGAGATCGCCCGAGTGCTCCGGCCGGGCGGCCACCTGTCACTGGTCTGGAACCTGCGCGACGAGCGGATCCCCTGGGTACGCCGCCTGGGCACCCTGATCGGCACGCAGGAGCAGCAGAACGACCCGACGCACGCGCTGCTGTCCTCGAACCTGTTCGGCTTCGTGGAGAGCGCCACCTTCCGGTTCTGGCAGCCGCTCGACCGGGCGCGGCTGCGCGACCTGGTGCTGTCGCGCTCCAACATCGCGATGATGACCGAGACCAACCGGGAGCGGGTGATGGCGCAGGTCGACGAGATGTACGAGAGCTACGGCCGCGGCGCCGACGGGATGCTGCTGCCCTACGTCACGCGCTGCTACAAGGCCGTCGTCCGGCCGCCGTCGCTGGCCGACGACGACCGCCCGGACCGGCCGACCCCCTCCCGCGCCAGCGACGACGGCGGCGACGCCGACGCGCTGCTCATCGACTTCCAGTAGGCCGCCGTGGCGGCGTGGGCGTGGCTCGGTCGACGACACCTCGGCACCGGCGCGGACCGGACCACGTTCCGCACCCTGCACACCGCCTCGCTGACCACCCCCGCCCTGCGCGGCGGGCTGACCACGGCGTCGGCGGAGAAGGCGGTGCGGCACCTGCGGAGCCTGCTCGGCGCACCGGCGATCGCGCTCACCGACACCACGGACCTGCTCGCCTGGGACGGCCGGTTCTCCCACCACGGCGACCAGACCGGACCGCTGGCCCGGCAGGTCGTCGAAAGCGGCGCCACCACCGTCCGGCAGCGCGCCGCCCTCCCCTGCCAGGACCCGTCCTGCGGGCTGCGCCAGGTGATCGTCACGCCGCTGACCGTCGAGGAGCGGGTGGTCGGCACCCTCCAGGTGTTCGCCGGCTCGGCGTCCGCGGGCCTGGTGCGGGCCGCCGACGAGGTGGCCCGCTGGGTGTCCGGGCAGCTCGAGCTCGCCGAGCTCGACGCGTCGCGCACCCGGCTGATGGAGGCCGAGGTGCGGGCGCTGCGGGCCCAGATCAGCCCGCACTTCGTCTACAACTCGCTGACCGCCATCGCGTCCTTCGTGCGCACCGACCCCGAGCGGGCCCGGGAGCTGCTGCTGGAGTTCGCGGACTTCACCCGCTACTCCTTCCGTCGGCACGGCGAGTTCACCACGCTGGCCGAGGAGCTCGGGTCGATCGAGCAGTACCTCGTGCTGGAGCAGGCCCGGTTCGGCGACCGGCTCGACGTGACGCTGCGCATCGCCCCGGAGGTGCTGCCGGTCGTCGTACCCTTCCTGTCCCTGCAGCCGCTGGTGGAGAACGCGGTGCGGCACGGGCTGGCCGGCAAGGACGGCCAGGGCCGCATCTCGATCACCGCCGTGGACCACGACTTCGAGGCGGTGATCTCGGTGGAGGACGACGGCCTGGGCGAGGACCCCGAGCGGGTCCGCCGCGCGCTCGCCGGCGACACGACCACGGACTCGGTCGGGCTGGGCAACGTCGACGAGCGGCTCCGGTCCACGTTCGGCGACGACTACGGCCTGGTCGTGGAGACCGCTCCCGGCGCCGGCACCAAGGTGACCGTGCGCGTCCCGAAGTACGCCCCCGGGGTCCACGCATGAGCCTGCGGATCCTGGTCATCGACGACGAGCAGCCGGCCCTCGACGAGCTCGCGTTCCTGCTCGGCCGCGACCCGCGGGTGACCGGGGTGCTGACGGCCGGCTCGGCTGCGGAGGCGCTCGCGGTGCTGCAGGACCAGCAGGTGGACGCGGTCTTCACCGACATCGCGATGCCCGGGCTGACCGGCCTCGACCTGGCCCGGGCGCTGTCGCGCCGGCGCACGCCGCCCGCGGTGGTGTTCGTGACCGCGCACGACGAGCACGCCGTGGCCGCCTTCGACCTCGACGCCGTGGACTACCTGCTCAAGCCGGTCCGCGACGACCGGCTGGCCGAGGCGGTCCGCCGGGTGGACGCCGCCGGCGCCGGGGTGGCCGACGGCGAGGAGAGCATCCCGGTCGAGCTCGGCGGCGTCACCCGCTTCGTCGCCCGCAGCGACGTGCGCTACGCCGAGGCGCAGGGCGACTACGCGCGGCTGCACACGGCCGAGGGCAGCCACCTGCTCCGCACCCCGCTGAGCACCCTGGAGGAGGACTGGCACGACGCGGGCTTCGTGCGCATCCACCGCTCGCTGCTCGTCTCCCTGGCGTACGTCGACGAGGTCCGCGTCGAGGGCGGCCGGTGCAGCGTGCTGGTCGACGGCACCGAGCTCACCGTCAGCCGCCGGCACACCCGCGAGCTGCGCGACGTGCTCGTCCGGCAGGCCCGGCCCGGCGGGACCCCGCGCGGATGACCGAGCCGCCCCGCCGGGTGCGGGTCACCAGCCCGCGCACCGGCGCGACCCGGCGGCGGCGCGTCACCGGCGCCTCCGAGATCGACGCGCAGACCGACCTGGGCGAGGTCTACATGACCTCGCTGCTGCGCTCCCAGCTGCGGCTCGCGCTGCTGGTGCTCGGTGCAGTCGTGGTGCTGGTGGCCGGCCTGCCCCTGGTGTTCACGGTGTTCCCCGGCCTGGTCGACGTACAGGTGCTGGGGATGCCGCTGCCGTGGGTGCTGCTGGCGTTCGCGGTCTACCCCGTGCTGCTCGGCCTGGGCTGGCTCTACGTGCGGGCGGCGGAGCGCAACGAGCGGGACTTCGCCGAGGTGGTGGAGCGGCCGTGAGCCCGGCGTTCGGCGTGGTGGCGGTGCTGCTGGTGGTGGTCGCGACGCTGTCGATCGGCGCCTACGGCTGGCGGTTCTCGCGGACCACCAGCGACTTCTTCGTGGCCTCCCGGTCCGTGCGCCCGGCGCTGAACGCGTCGGCCATCGGCGGGGAGTACCTCTCCGCCGCCTCGTTCCTCGGCGTCGCCGGGCTGGTGCTCGCGTTCGGCACCGACATGCTGTGGTACCCGGTCGGCTGGACCGCCGGCTACCTCGTCCTGCTGGTGCTGGTCGCCGCGCCGCTGCGCCGGTCCGGTGCCTACACGCTGCCCGACTTCGCCGAGGCCCGCCTCGAGTCCCGGTCGGTGCGCGGCACCTCCTCGCTGCTGGTCGTCGGGGTCGGCTGGCTCTACCTGATGCCGCAGTTCCAGGGCGCCGGGCTCTCGCTGGGCACGGTCGCCGGCACCCCGCCGTGGGTGGGCGGCACGGTGGTCGGGGCGGTGGTGCTGGTCAACGTGCTGTTCGGGGGCATGCGCAGCATCACCTTCGTGCAGGCCTTCCAGTACTGGCTCAAGCTCACCGCGCTGCTCGTCCCGGCGATGTTCCTGCTCGCCGTCTGGCGCGGCGACGGGTCGCCCGCCCTGGCCGACGGCGCGTGGGCGTCGCCGCTGGACTCCACCGAGGCGCACCCGCTCTACACGACCTACTCGATCATCGTCGCGACGTTCCTCGGCACGATGGGCCTGCCGCACGTCGTGGTGCGGTTCTACACCAACCCGGACGGCCGGACCGCCCGTCGTACGACGCTGGTGGTGCTGGCGCTGCTCGGGCTGTTCTACGTCCTGCCCCCCGTGTACGGCGCCCTCGGCAGGCTCTACGCGCCGGACCTGGTCGCCGCGGGCGCCACCGACACCGTCGTCCTCGAGCTGCCCGCGCGGATGGTCGGCGGGCTCGGTGGCGAGCTGCTGTCCGCGCTGACCGCGGCCGGCGCCTTCGCGGCGTTCCTGTCGACCTCCTCGGGGCTGACGATCGCGGTGGCCGGCGTGATCAGCCAGGACGTGATGGGCCGGCGGTTCCGTGGCGTGCGCGCCTTCCAGGCCGCGGCGGTCGTCGCGGTCGTCGTACCCCTGGGGCTGGCCGTCTCGGCGGAGGGCGTCGGCGTAGCCCGGGCGGTGGGGCTGGCGTTCGCGGTGGCGGCCTCGACGTTCTGCCCGCTGCTGGTGCTCGGCATCTGGTGGCGACGGCTCACCGACGTCGGCGCGATCGCCGGGATGGTCGTCGGCGGCCTGCTCTCCGGGGCGGCCGTCGTGCTGACCCTCCTCGACGTGGCCCGGCCCGGCTGGTCCGGGGCCCTGCTGTCGCAGCCGGCCGCCTGGACCGTGCCGGTGGCCTTCGCGACGATGGTCGTCGGCTCGCTGCTCACCCCGTCCCGGCTGCCGGCGCACGTCTCGCGCACGATGGTCCGGCTGCACACCCCCGAGGCGGTGGCCCTGGACCGCGGGCCGCAGCCGCTCTGACCGTTCGTCGTCCGTTCCGGGCCGCCTGCCGCACCGGTGGCCGCGCCCCCTCCCCGCGGGTCGCCGCCGTCCCTAGCGTGACGGGCATCACAGCCCGGTCACCGACCGGGCCGACGACCCTGAGGTGATCCGGATGAGCGACGAAGAGACGACATCGGCGGCCGAGCCGCCGGCCTGGAAGGCCCACGGGACCTCCGGCCACGCGGTCTACGAGGAGCTGGCCGCCTCCGAGGACTTCCACGAGCTCCGCAAGCGGTACCGCGCCTTCGTGGTCCCCTACACGGTGGCGTTCCTGACCTGGTACCTGCTGTACGTGCTGATGTCGAACTGGGCCGACGGCTTCATGGACACCAAGATCGTCGGGCACGTCAACGTCGCCCTGGTCTTCGGGCTGCTGCAGTTCGTCTCCACGTTCACGATCGCGGTGATCTACTCCCGCTTCGCCAGCCGCCGGCTCGACCCGCTCGCCGGCAACCTGCGCGAGCGCTACTACGACGAGGTGCCCCGATGAGCACGCAGACCCTGACCTCGATCCTGTTCCTGGCGGTCGTCGCGCTGACCGTCGGCATCACCTTCTGGGCCAGCCGGCAGACGTCCGGCGCCACCGACTACTACTCCGGCGGCCGGTCGTTCAGCGGCTTCCAGAACGGCCTGGCGATCTCGGGTGACTACATGTCCGCCGCGTCGTTCCTGGGCATCTCGGGCGCCATCGCGCTGGCCGGGTACGACGGCTTCCTCTACTCCATCGGCTTCCTGGTCGCCTGGCTGGTCGCGCTGCTGCTGGTCGCCGAGCTCCTGCGCAACTCCGGCCGCTACACGATGGCCGACCAGCTCGCCTACCGCATGAAGCAGCGCCCGGTGCGCACCGCCGCGGCCACCTCGACCGTCGTGGTCTCGATCTTCTACCTGCTCGCGCAGATGGTCGGCGCGGGCTCCCTGGTCGCCCTGCTGCTCGGGGTCGACAGCCAGTCGCTGAAGAACATCACCATCGTCGGGGTCGGCCTGCTGATGATCTTCTACGTCACCGTCGGGGGCATGAAGGGCACCACCTGGGTGCAGATCGTCAAGGCGGTGCTGCTGATGACAGGCACCGTGCTGATCACCGTCCTGGTGCTGGCGAAGTTCGGCTTCAACATCTCCGACCTGCTCGGCGCCGCGGCGGAGAACACCGGCAAGGGCGAGGCGTTCCTCCAGCCGGGCCTGAAGTACGGCGTCAGCACCACCAGCAAGATCGACTTCGTCAGCCTCGGCATCGCGCTGGTGCTCGGCACGGCCGGCCTGCCGCACATCCTGATCCGCTTCTACACCGTCCCGACCGCCGCCGACGCGCGGCGCTCGGTGCAGTGGGCGATCGGGCTGATCGGCGCGTTCTACCTGATGACCCTGGTCCTCGGCTTCGGTGCCGCGGCGCTGATCGACACCGGCGCGGACAGCAAGGTCGCGGCCAGCGGCGGCAACCTCGCCTCCCCGCTGCTCGCCGAGGCCGTCGGCGGCGGGTCCGGGTCCACCGGGGGCGCCGTGCTCCTGGCACTGATCTCCGCGGTGGCCTTCGCCACCATCCTCGCGGTGGTCGCCGGGCTGACCCTCACCTCGGCCTCCTCGGTGGCGCACGACCTGTACGCCAACGTCTGGAAGCGGGGCACCGCGAGCGAGCAGTCCGAGATCAGGGTCGCGAAGATCTCGGCGTTCGTGATCGGCGGCATCGCGATCGCGCTGGCGATCCCGGCGCAGAAGCTGAACATCGCGTTCCTGGTCGCGCTGGCCTTCGCGGTGGCGGCGTCGGCGAACCTGCCGTCGATCATCTACAACCTGTTCTGGCGCCGGTTCAACACCCGCGGCGCCACCTGGAGCATCTACGGCGGCCTGGTCTCCAGCCTCGGGCTGGTGCTGTTCTCGCCGGTGGTGTCCGGCAAGGTCGTCGACGGCGTCAACCTGAGCCTGCTGCCGGCGAGCATCGACTTCTCCTGGTTCCCGCTGGAGAACCCCGGCATCGTGTCGATCCCGCTCGGCTTCCTGTTCGGCTACCTCGGCGCGGTCACCTCCAAGGAGCCCGAGGCCGAGGCGGCGTACGACGAGCTGGAGGTCCGGTCCCTGACCGGCGCCGGCGCCGAAGGGGCCGTCAGCCACTGACGGTCCTGCGGGGGAGGGGCTACCTGCTCGGAGGGTGCCCCCTCCCCCGGCGCATGACTAGGGTGACCGGAGACCGTGTCGAGAACCGAGAAGGAGCCGATCGTGAGCGAGCAGGGCCTGTCCAACCTGATGCACGAGGAGCGCCACTTCGACCCGCCGGAGGAGTTCGCGAAGAACGCGAACGTCACCGCCGAGGTCTACGAGGAGGCCGACCGCGACAGGCCGGCGTTCTGGGGCAAGCAGGCCGAGCGGATCACCTGGGCCGAGCCGTTCACCGAGGTGCTCGACTGGAGCAACCCGCCCTTCGCCAAGTGGTTCGTCGGCGGCAAGCTGAACGCGTCCTACAACTGCGTGGACCGGCACGTCGAGGCCGGCAACGGCGACCGGGTCGCCTACCACTGGGTCGGCGAGCCCGAGGGCGACACCCGCGACGTCACCTATGCCGACCTCAAGGACGAGGTGTCCCAGGCGGCGAACGCGCTGGTCGAGCTGGGCGTCCAGGCCGGCGACCGGGTCGCGATCTACATGCCGATGATCCCCGAGACCGTCGTCGCGATGCTGGCCTGCGCCCGGATCGGCGCCCCGCACATCGTGGTGTTCGGCGGGTTCTCCTCCCAGGCGCTGGTCGACCGGATCCAGGACTGCGACGCCCGCGTGGTGATCACCGCCGACGGCGGCTACCGCCGCGGGTCGGCCGCCGGGCTCAAGCCGGCCGTCGACGAGGCGCTCGAGAAGTGCCCGTCCGTCCGCAACGTCGTGGTGGTCCGGCGCACCGGCCAGGACATCGGCTGGACCGAGGGCCGCGACCTGTGGTGGGACGACGTGGTCGGCCGGCAGAGCACCGAGCACACCCCCGAGGCGTTCGACGCCGAGCACCCGCTCTACGTGATGTACACCTCCGGCACCACCGGCAAGCCCAAGGGCATCCTGCACACCACCGGCGGCTACCTCGTCGGCACGTCCTACACCCACTGGTCGGTCTTCGACCTCAAGGACGACGACGTGTTCTGGACCGCGGCCGACATCGGCTGGGTCACCGGGCACTCCTACATCGTCTACGGTCCGCTGGCCAACGGCGCGACGTCCGTGATGTACGAAGGCACCCCGGACACCCCGCACAAGGGCATCTGGTGGGACATCGTCGAGAAGTACAAGGTCTCGATCCTGTACTGCGCCCCGACCGCGATCCGGACGTTCATGAAGTGGGGCAAGGAGATCCCCGAGAAGGCCGACCTCTCCTCGCTGCGGCTGCTCGGCTCGGTGGGTGAGTCCATCAACCCCGAGGCGTACATGTGGTACCGCGAGGTCATCGGCGGCGGGAGGTGCCCCATCGTGGACACCTGGTGGCAGACCGAGACCGGCCAGCTGATGATCAGCCCGCTGCCCGGCGTCACCTCCGGGAAGCCCGGCTCGGCGATGAAGGGCCTGCCCGGCATCTCCGCGGTGGTCGTCGACGACGCCGGCAAGCCGGTGGGCAAGGGCGAGGGCGGCTACCTCGTGCTGACCGAGCCGTGGCCGGCGATGCTGCGCACGATCTACGGCGACGACGAGCGCTACAAGGACACCTACTGGTCGCGCTTCGAGAACATGTACTTCGCCGGCGACGGCGCCAAGCTCGACGAGGACGGCGACATCTGGCTCCTCGGCCGGGTCGACGACGTGATGAACGTGTCGGGCCACCGGCTGTCCACCACCGAGATCGAGTCCGCACTGGTGTCGCACCCCAAGGTGGCCGAGGCCGCGGTGGTCGGCGCCACCGACGAGGACACCGGCCAGGCGGTCTGCGCGTTCGTGATCCTGCGGGACTCGGCGGGCGACGGCGGCGACGACATCGTCGAGGAGCTCCGGGCGCACGTCGCCAAGGAGATCGGCAAGATCGCCCGGCCGCGGCAGATCATGGTCGTGCCCGAGCTGCCGAAGACCCGCTCCGGCAAGATCATGCGGCGGCTGCTGCGCGACGTCGCCGAGGACCGCGAGGTCGGCGACGTCACCACGCTGGCGGACTCGACGGTGATGAACCTGATCTCCGACAACCTCAAGGGCGGCGGCGCGGACGAGGACTGAGGCTCAGCCGACCACGGCGCCGTGCTGCTCGGCGAGCACCACGGCGCCGGCCAGGTCGAGCCGGGTGCCGCGCATCCGGGCGTCCCGGAGGTCGGCGTGCTCCAGGGTCGCGCCCCGCAGGTCGGCCTCGCTGAGGTCCGCGCCGCGGAGCACCGCCCGGGAGAGGTCGCAGCCGGCCAGCACGGTCCCGGTCAGGTCCGCCTCGGCGAGGTCGGCCTCGGTCATCACCAGGCCGGACAGGTCCACCCGGGACAGCGTGGCGCCGCGCATCGTCACGCCGCGCCACTGGCCGCCGGTGACCGTCAGCGGGCGCAGCGTGCAGCCCACGAAGACCGAGCCGTCGAGCTTGCTGCCGCGCAGGGTGGCGCCGAACAGCGACGTACGACGGAGCGTGCAGCCGGCGAACGCCGCCGACTCGAGCACCGCGGCGTTGAACCGGACGGACTCGAACGTGCACGACTCGAAGACCACGCCGCGGGCCGTCGCCTCGGTCAGGTCGACGTCGCGGAACGTGCAGCCCACGTAGCGGCGACCGGTGAGGTCCTCGGCGTACCAGTCCTCGTCGCGGAAGGTCTCGTCCTGCGCGGTCACGGTCACCGCACCACCCTCACACAGGCGCCCGGGCCGCCGTACGAGGTGCACGGTTTGGTCCCGGTAGTCTTCGGGCACCAAGGAGGCACCATGACCCACGTCAGCAACGCACCCGTGACCAGGCCCCAGCCCGACGTCCCCAGCAAGGACGACCCGACCCTCGGCAAGCTCGTCTCCGACGCGAGCCGGGACATCTCCGCGCTCGTGCGCGGCGAGATCGCCCTGGCCAAGTCCGAGCTCAAGGTGAGCGTCAAGGCCGGCGGCCTCGGCCTCGGCCTGTTCGGCGCCGCCGCGTTCCTCGGCCTGCTGGCGATCATCATGCTCTCGGTGGCGATCGCCTACTTCGTGCACATGACCGGGCTCGACCTGGCCTGGTGCTTCCTGATCGTCTTCGTGCTCTACCTCCTGATCGCCGGGCTGCTCGCCTTCATCGGCGTCAAGAAGGTCAAGCAGGTCAAGGCGCCGGAGCGGGCGATCCACCAGGCGCAGGAGACCAAGAACATCCTCAAGCGTGGCTGAGCAGCACCCCCACCGGCACCACCCCGACTCCGTCGAGATCCCGGGCCCCTGGCAGCACCGTCACGTCGCTGCCAACGGGGCCCGGTTCCATGTCGCGGAGGCGGGCCCGTCCGACGGCCCGCTGGTCCTGCTGCTGCACGGCTTCCCCGAGTTCTGGTGGGCCTGGCGCGCCCAGCTGCCGGTGCTGGCCGGGCTGGGCTACCGCGCCGTCGCGATGGACCTGCGCGGCTACGGCGGCTCGGACAAGACCCCGGACGGCTACGACCCGCTGACCCTCGCCCAGGACGTGGCGGGCGTGGTCAAGGCGCTCGGCGCGCGCAGCGCGGTGCTGGTCGGGCACGGCTGGGGCGGGTACGTCGCGTGGACGGCCGCCGCGCTGCACGCGCGGGAGGTCTCGGCGCTCTGCGCGGTCTCGGCGCCGCACCCGGCGGCGATGCTGGGCGCGCTGCGGCCCGGCAGCCTGGCCGCGCGGCACGTCCTGGCGATGCAGCTGCCCTGGGTCCCGGAGCGGCGGCTGGCCGACCCGTCCAGCGGCTTCCTGGCCGACCACCTGCGCTCCTGGAGCGGTCCGGGGCCGTTCCCGGACGTCGACGCGATCGCGACGTACCAGCGTGCGATCGGGCTCTGGCCGGCCTCGCACTGCGCGCTGGAGTACCACCGCTGGCTGTTCCGCTCCCGGCTGCGCGCCGACGGCCGCCGGTTCGGGCGGCTGATGCGCCGACCGGTCAGCCAGCCGGTGCTGTCGGTGTCCGGCGCCGAGGACCCGGCGGTGCCCGTTGACGCCGTCGCCCGCTCGCGCGCGCACGTCGTGGGCGGGCTGACCGAGCAGGTGCTGCCCGGGGTGGGGCACTTCCCGCACGAGGAGGCCCCGGAGGCGTTCACCGCGGCCCTGACCGGCTGGCTCGGGCGGCTGTAGCTAGGCGCAGGCGCCGGTGTCCACGTCGGTGGAGCGGGTCAGGCCCTGCGCGGCGGCGCCGGCCACCTGCTCGGAGGTCAGCGCGTAGCCGGTGTCGGTGTCGGTGACCGACGCCGCGAAGATCACCCCGAGGACCTTGCCGGCCGAGGAGACCAGCGGGCCGCCGGAGTTGCCGGGCCGGACCAGCGCGCGCAGCGAGAACACCTCGCGCACGACGGTGCCGTCACCGTAGATGTCGGGGCTGCGCAGCCGCTGCTCGCCGCGGATCCGGGCGGCCTGCACGTTGTAGGGGCCGTCCTGCGGGTAGCCCAGCACCGCGCCGGCCTGGTTCGGCCGGCCGCTCTGGTCGAAGCGCAGGAACGGGCCGCGGGTGCCGTCCACGGCGAGCACCGCGATGTCGATGTCCGGGTTGTAGTAGACGACGGTCGCCGGCCGCTCGTCCTCGCCGACCAGCACCACCGGCCGGTCGACGCCGGCCACGACGTGCGCGTTGGTCATCACCCGGTTCGGGCCGTAGAGGAAGCCGCTGCCCTCGACGCCCCGGTTGCAGGAGTTCTCCCCGCGGATCTTGAGGACGCTCTCCTGCGCGCGCTGCACGTCGGGGTCGCGGGCCACCCGGCCCGGCGGCGGACCCACGTCGATGATCCGCTCGGGGGCGAACGGCTCGAGGTAGCGCGGGAAGAAGCTCGACCCGACCACGTCGTTGAAGGAGTTCAGCGCCTGCACGGCGTTCGCCGGCATCACGCCGTTGACCCGGTCCAGGACCGCCGAGCTGCGCACCTCGCGGCTCGCCCAGGGCAGCTTGGCCCCGCTGACCGCGACGCCGAGCGCCCACGCGACGACCAGGACCGCGGCCATGCTCAGCGCCGCGCCGCCGATGGCGTCGAGGGCGCGGACCGGCTGCCACTTGATGCGCGAGCGGATCTTGGCGCCGGCGTACTGCAGGATGGCCTGCCCGAAGGACGCGCAGACCAGCACCACGAACAGCGCGGCCAGGGAGACCCACAGGGCGGGCTCCGCGTCGCCGAGGAGCCGGGGGGCGAGCCAGACCCCGAGCAGCCCGCCGAGCAGCAGGCCGCCGGTGGCGAACGCGCCCGCGATGAAGCCCTGCCAGTAGCCGGAGACGGCGTAGGCGACCACGAGGACGACCAGGAACCAGTCGAGGACGTTCACGTCGTGGACCTCACCGCTCGCGGAAGTTCGTGTTCGGCGTCGGTGGTTGCGCGGCCACCTCGGCCCGGGCGGTCAGCATATGGTCGGGAAGGTCGCGCAGGACGTCGGCGTCCCAGGGGCGTGTCCAGCCGAGGAAGTCGAAGAGCCGGGCGATGATCCCGGCGGTGAACCCCCACAGGATCAGGTCCTTGTCGTCGCCGATCAGGAACGCCGGACCCTTCCAGCCCGACGGGTGCCGGGTGGACACCCGGTGCTCGGGGTCGAGGAGCTCCTCGATCGGGACGCGGTAGACCGCGTGCACCTCGGCCGGGTCCACCACGCCGACCGGGCTCTCCTCGCGCCACCAGCCGAGCACCGGCGTGACCGCGAAGTTGCTAGGCGGCAGCCACAGCTGCGGGAGCGTGGCGAACACGTCGACGCCGCCCGGGTCGAGGCCGGTCTCCTCCTCGGCCTCGCGCAGCGCGGTGGCTGCGGGCGAGGCGTCCTCGGGGTCGGTGGAGCCGCCCGGGAAGGAGACCTGGCCGGGGTGCGAGCGCATGTCGTGGGCGCGCTCGGTGAGCAGCAGGTCGGGGCCGCGGGAGCCGTCGCCGAACAGCATCAGCACGGCGCCCTCGCGGGGCTCCGTGCCCTCAGGGGGCACGAACCGGGTCAGCTCGTCGACGGTGATCGTCCGGGCGCCGCGACGAACGGGCTCGAGCCACTCCGGCAGCGCCGGCTCGTGGGGGGTCGCGTCGGGCACGAGTGGAGCCTACCGAGCCGTCACACGACGCAGAACTCGTTGCCCTCCGGGTCGGCCATCACCACGTGGTCGGGCCGGTCCGGGCCGCCCACCTCGGCGAGCACGGTGGCGCCGGCGGCGGTGAGCCGCTGCACCGTCGCCTCGATCCGGGGCCACCGCTCCGCGTGCGGCAGGTGGCGGCCGCCGCCGACCTGCACGTCGAGGTGGATCCGGTTCTTGGCGGCCTTGGCCTCGGGGACCTTCAGGAACGAGATGCGGGCCCGTCCGCCGGCCGGGTCGACGATCGACGCGGCGTCGTCCCACTCGTCCTCGGGGACGTCGAGCTCGCGGAGCCAGTCCTCCCAGGTGCTCCAGCCCTGCGGCGGTGGCGCGTCGACGTACCCCAGCGCGACCTTCCAGAACTCCGCGAGCCGGCCGGCGGCGTCGCAGTCGAAGGTCAGGGTCCACTCGTCCACCGGGTCCTCCTCAGGACGGGATGCGCACGTCGAGCGCGTCCTGCACGAGGCCGCGCAGCTCGGCGTAGGACGTCACCACCCGGAACTCCGGCTGGGAGACCGAGCCGTCCTTGCCGACGAACACCACGCCGGGCAGGCCGCGGACCCGGAACGGCGCCCGGAGCGCGCCGCCGGGGTCGGCCATCAGCGGGAAGGTCACGCCGGCGTCCTTGACCAGCTGCAGCGCCGCCTCGGGCTGCACGTCGAGGTAGTCGATGCCGACGACCTTCACCACGCCCTTCCCCTTCTCGTGCAGCGCCTGGTAGTACGGCAGCTCGCTGCGGCAGGGCCCGCACCACTGCGCGAACAGGTTGATCACCAGGGGCCCCTTGAGCGAGGTGAGGTCGACCGTGCGGCCGCCGCCCAGACAGCGCAACCGCACCGCGGGCAGCCGGTTGCTGCCGCTGCCGCCGCCCGGGCACGGCTCGACGCCTGCCCCGGCCTTGAGCGCCCGCAGCGCCGGGGTGTCCACGTCCACCCGGGAGTCCCCCGCCGTCGTCGACCCGGCCCCGGACGTCGAGGTCCCGGGCGTGCACGACGCGAGCAGCAGGCACACCAGCAGCGCACCGAGCAGCCGTCTCACGCACGCCCCTCGGTCTTGACGAGCTTGGCCGCCAGCACCGGGTCGGTGGGCCCCTCGCCGTACGCCGGGCACCAGCGCGCCACCGGGCAGGCCCCGCACGCGGGGTTCCGGGCGTGGCAGACCCGTCGGCCGTGCCAGATCAGGTGGTGGGACAGCATCGTCCAGTCCTTCTTGGGAAACAGCGCGCCCACCTCGTGCTCGACCTTGACCGGGTCGGTCTCGGCGGTGAGGCCGAACCGGCGCGCGAGCCGGCCGAAGTGCGTGTCGACGGTGATGCCCGGGATGCCGAAGGCGTTGCCGAGCACCACGTTGGCGGTCTTGCGGCCCACGCCGGGCAGCTCGACGAGGTCCTTCAGGCGGGGCGGCACCTCCCCGCCGTGCCGTTCGACGAGCGCCGCGGACAGCTTGAGCAGCGACTCGGTCTTGGCCCGGAAGAACCCGGTCGGCTGGATCAGCGCCTCGAGCTTGTCCCGCTCGGCGCCGGCCATCGCGGCCGCGTCCGGGTAGGCCGCGAACAGCGCCGGGCGGACCGCGTTCACCCGGCGGTCGGTGGTCTGGGCCGACAGCACGGTGACCACGAGGAGCTCGAAGGGGTTGTCGAAGTCGAGCTCGCAGCGGGCGTCCGGGTAGGTCTCCCCGAGCACCCGGTCGATCTTGCGGGCACGGCGGACGAGCGAGGTGTCGGGCACGTCCGCCAGCCTATCCGGGGCCCCACCGGGGTGTTCTTGGCGCTCGCGAGGGGTCATACGACAGACTGTGACCTGAAGCACCGACGGCGGGCCCCGACCGTGGGGCCCGATGAGGAGGACATCTCGTGGACAACGACGTACTTCGCCAGTCTCCGCTGTTCAGCGCGCTGGACGACGAGGCGGCGACCGCACTGCGCGCCTCGATGTCCGAGACGCGGCTGCGCCGAGGCGAGGTGCTGTTCCACGAGGGCGACGAGGGCGACAAGCTCTACGTCGTCACCGAGGGCAAGGTGAAGCTCGGCCGGACCTCCGCGGACGGCCGCGAGAACCTGCTCGCGATCCAGGGCCCCGGCCAGATGTTCGGCGAGCTGTCGCTGTTCGACCCGGGCCCCCGCTCGGCCACCGTGACCGCCGTCACCGACAGCGTGTTCTCCTCGCTGTCCCACGAGGACCTGCTGCGCTGGCTCGACGGCCGTCCCGCCGTCGCCCGCGGCCTGCTCGCCCAGCTGGCGGGCCGGCTGCGCCGGGCCAACGACGTGGTCGCCGACCTGGTGTTCTCCGACGTCCCCGGCCGGGTCGCCAAGGCGCTGCTCGACCTCGCGGACCGGTTCGGCCGGACCGCCGACGACGGCGTGCACGTGCACCACGACCTCACCCAGGAGGAGCTCGCCCAGCTGGTCGGCGCGTCCCGCGAGACGGTCAACAAGGCGCTCGCCGACTTCGTGAACCGCGGCTGGCTGCGCCTCGAGCCGCGCTCCGTGGTGATCACCGACATCGAGCGGCTCTCCCGCCGCGCCCGCTGACCCGTCACCCGCGCAGGGGTTTCCCCGGCGTGTCGTCGCAGGACTGACGGGTCAGCCGCGCAGGTACTCGATCTGCGCGCGCACGCTGAGCTCCGCCGCGCCCCAGAGCACCGGGTCCACGTCGGCGTAGACGGTCTCCACCACCTGCCGGGCCATGTCCTCGGCCGGGTCGGTGCCGGCCGCGCGGAGCCCGGCCAGCGCCTCGCGGACCTGGTCGAGCCGCTGCCGGCGGTGCGCGAGGTAGTGGTCCAGGACGCCGAGCGCGTCCTCGATCACCGGCCCGTGGCCCGGCCACACCGCGGTCACGTCCTGGGCCTCGGCCAGCGCGTGCAGCCGGTGCAGCGAGTCCAGGTAGGCCCCGAGCTGCCCGTCGGGGTGCGCCACGACCGTCGTACCCCTGCCGAGCACGGTGTCGCCGGTCAGCACCGCGCGCTCGGCCGGCAGCACGAACGACAGCGAGTCCGAGGTGTGCCCCGGGGTGCCGACCACGTGCACCTCGAGCCCGTCCACGGCGACGACGTCCCCGTCCCCGAGCCCCTCGTCGCCGAGCCGCTGCCCCGGGTCGAGCGCGCGTACGCCGCAGCCGACCCGCTCCGCGAAGCTGCGTGCCGCCTCGGAGTGGTCGAGGTGCCCGTGGGTCAGGAGTACGGCGGCCACGTCACCGGCGTGCTCCGCGACGGCGTCGAGGTGCGCGAGGATCTCCGGGCCCGGGTCGACCACCACCGACCGCGCCGCGCCGGGCTCGCGCAGCACCCAGGTGTTGGTGCCGTCGAGCGTCATCATGTTCGGGTTCGGCGCCAGGACGCACCGCGCGCGCTCGCCGAACGTCCCGCCGGCCCAGGGCTCGGTCATCCGCGCATCCGCGCCGCCACGTCCTCGCCGAGCCGGACCAGCCGGTCGGGGATCGTGAGGTAGGCGCCGTCGTCGCCGATCACGGCCTGGGGCTCGACCGCGACCAGGTCGCGGCCCGCGGCGGCGTCGAGCACCTCGGCGGTGCTGAGGTGGTCGAACATCTCCAGGCAGGTGCAGTAGGTCGGCGGCAGCATCAGCATCTCGTGGGCGTCCACCGCCCGGATCGCCTCGCGCAGCGGCAGCCAGACCACGTGGTCGGACTCGGTGGACACGTCGCGGGTGGCCTGGCCGGCCGGCAGCTGGGCGACGAAGAACCGGGCGTTGAACCGGCGCGGCTCGAACACCGGCGTCACCCAGGAGCCCCACAGCCGCAGCAGGTCCGTGCGCAGCTTGAGGCCGCGCCGGTCCAGGAACGAGGTGAAGGAGATCTCCCGGCCCTCCAGCGCCCGGCGATCCTCCTCCCAGTCCTCGCCGGTGGTGTCCTCGACCACGGAGTCGGTGGTCGGCCCGGCCAGCAGCACGCCGGACTCCTCGAAGGTCTCCCGCACCGCGGCGCAGACCAGCGCCCGGGCGAACGCCTCGTCGGTGCCGAGCAGCGCCGCCCACTCCGCCGGGGTCGGCCCGACCCAGCCGATGTCGGCGTCGAAGTCGCGCTTGTCGACCCCGCCCCCGGGGAACACGCACATGCCCGCGGCGAACGCCATGTCGACGTGCCGGCGCAGCAGGTACACCTCCAGCCCGCCCGGCTGCCCGTCGCCGTCGCGCAGCAGCACGACCGTCGAGGCGTGCCGGGCGTCGACCGGCTCACGGGTGCCGTCGGTGAAGGCGCGGGCGTGCGCGGCCAGGTCGTCGGGCAGTCGGCGGGTGGGGTCGGTCACGGTGCCCTCAGATCTCGACGACGAGCTCGACCTCGACGGGCGCGTCGAGCGGGAGCACCGGGACCCCGACCGCGCTGCGGGCGTGCTGCCCGATCTCGCCGAACACCTCGCCGAACAGCTCCGAGGCGCCGTTGGCGACGCCCGGCTGGCCGGTGAAGTCCGGGGTGGAGGCCACGAACGCGACGACCTTGACGATCCGCTTGATGTTCGACAGCTCGCCGATCTCCGCGCGCACCGCCGCCAGCGCGTTCAGCGCGCACTGCCGGGCGCACTCGACGGCCTCCTCCGCGGTGACCTCGCCGCCGACCTTGCCGGTGGTGATCAGCTGGCCCTCGCGCATCGGCAGCTGGCCGGAGGTGAACACGTGGTTGCCGCTGCGCACCGCCGGCACGTAGGACGCGACCGGCTTGGCGACCTCGGGGACGCTCAGCCCCATCGCCTCGAGGCGCTGCTCGGGCGTGGTCACTGGACCGGCCGCTTGAAGTAAGCCACCAGGTTCTCCGGGTTCATCCCCGGCACGACCTGGACGAGCTCCCAGCCGTCCTGGCCGAAGTTGTCGAGGATCTGCTTGGTGGCGTGCACCAGCAACGGCGCCGTGAAGTATTCCCATTTCGTCATGCCGGGACTCTACTGCCGACGGTTTACGGTGGCGCCGTGCAACCCGACGACGTGATGACCCGGGCCGCGGAGCCCCCGGACGCGGTGCTCCGCTACGCGCCGCACGAGGCCGGCCTGGTCGACGTACACCTGCCGGCGGAGCTGTCCGCACCACGACCGCTGGTGGTCTACGTGCACGGCGGCTTCTGGCGCGAGGCCTACGACCGCGTGCATGCCCGTCCGCTCGCGAACGCGCTGGCCCGTGCGGGGTTCGTGGTGGCGTCGGTGGAGTACCGCCGCGGTCCGGGGGGCCTGGCCGGACACCTCCGCCGACCTGGACCGTGCGCTGTCCGCGCTGCCCGGGCTGCTCGACGGAGCCGCCGTCCGCACCACGACGACCACGCTGGTCGGGCACTCCGCGGGCGGGCACCTCGCGCTCTGGCTGGCCAACCAGCCGCACCCGGTCCAGCGGGTCGTCGCGCTCGCGCCGGTCGGCGACCTGCGGGCCGCCGCCGCGTGGGGCATGGGCTCCGGCGCGGCCGTCGACTTCCTCGGCGGCACCCCCGAGCAGGTCCCCGGGACGTACGACGCCGCGGACCCGGCCACCCGGATGCGCACCCGCCCCGCGGCCGACGTCGTGGTGGTGCACGGCGACCGGGACCAGGCCGTCCCGGTGGAGAGCAGCCGCGGCCTGGCCCGGCGGTTCGACTGGCTGGACTACCGCGAGCTGCCCGGGGTGGACCACTTCGCGGTGATCGACCCGCTCGCCCCGGCCTGGACGGACGTGCTCGCCGCGATCCGCGGGTGAGACGCTGGGACCCATGAGCTCCCCTCGTCGCATCGCCGTGGTGGGCGCCGGCCCCGCGGGCACGGCGCTGGCGCTCGGCCTGGTCCGGCACGGCTACGACGTGACGCTGGTGTCGGACCGGACGGCCGAGGAGATCCGGGACGGCTCGGTGATGTCGAGCCAGATCACCTTCGAGTCGGCCCTGGAGAGCGAGAGCGCCCTGGGCATCGCCCGGCTGCTGCCGTCCTCACCGCCGATCGAGCAGATGACCTACGAGACGACCCGGCTGGACGGCTCCACCGCGGCGTTCGCGACCCGGCTCAGCACCCCGGCCCGCTCGCTGGACCAGCGCGTGCGGGTGCCGCTGCTGATGGAGGAGATCGAGCGCCGCGGCGGCAAGGTCGTGGTCCGCTCGGCGACCGTGCAGGACCTCGAGGACCTGGCCCGCGACCACGACCTGGTCGTCGTCTCGACCGGCCGGGGCGGGCTGGCCTCGCTGTTCGAGCGGGACGCCGACCGGTCGCCGTACGACGCACCGCAGCGGGTCGCGGCGCTCACCTACCTGCACGGCATGGCACCCGCCCCCGAGGGCCCGGGCCTGCGCTACCGCTCGGTCGAGGGCGTCGGGGAGTGCTTCACCTGCCCGGCGCTGACCGTCGACGGGCCCTGCGACATCGTCGTCGTCGAGGGCGTCCCCGGCGGGCCGCTCGACTGCTGGGACGACGTGACCTCCCCCCGCCGAGCACCTAGCTGTGCTGCGCTCCGCGCTGGCCGAGCACTTCCCGTCCGAGGCGGCCCGGCTCGCCGGCGCGACCCTGGTCGACGACCGCTCGGTGCTGCGCGGCCGGATCACCCCCGTCGTACGGCGTCCGGTCGGCGCGCTGCCCAGCGGCGCCCCGGTGCTCGGGATGGCCGACGTCGTGGTGCTCAACGACCCGCTCACCAGCCAGGGGTCGAACAACGCGCTCAAGTCGGCGTCGTTCTACCTCGAGGCGATCGCCGCCCACGAGGGCCCGTTCGACGCCGGCTGGATGCAGCGAACCTTCGACAACTTCTGGCGCGGCTGGGCGCAGTGGGCCACCGAGTGGACGAACTCCTGGCTGCGCCCGGCGACCCCGCACCAGCGCAGCGTCGTCGACGCCGCGGCCCGGCACCCGGCGATCGCCGCCCAGATCGCCGCCGGCTTCGACGACGCCCGGCTGTTCACCCCCTGGTGGTTCGACCCCGAGGCCGCCGCCTCGTTCGTCGCCGCCGCGGTCCGGGCCGAGGGCGCCCGGTTCGACGTCCGGGACCTGCGCCGGGCGCTGGGCCAGTACGCCACCGGCGTCACGGTGGTCACCACCACCGACCCGGCCGGCGAACGGTTCGGGATGACCGCGAACTCGTTCACCTCGGTGTCGCTCGACCCGCCGCTGGTGCTCTGGGCGGCCGGCCGGGACTCCCCGTCGCTGCCGGCCTTCGAGGCCTCCGAGCGGTTCGCGGTCAACGTGCTGGCCTCCGACCAGCACCACCTGTCGCGGCAGTTCGCCACCTCCGGCAGCGACAAGTTCGACGGTGTCCGGCTGCTGGCCGGCGACCCGCCGCTGCTGGAGGGCACGGTCGCCCGGTTCGTGTGCCGGCGGCTCCCCGGGGACCGCGGCCGCATCGAGGCCGGCGACCACGTGCTGTTCCTGGGCGAGATCGAGTCCTACGACGCCGACGGCGGCGAGCCCTTGGTGTTCCACTCCGGCTTCTTCCGGCTGGCCACCAAGCACCCCGACCTCTGACCCCCCTCCCGCCGACCCGTCACCCGTGCAGCAGTTCTCCCGGCGTGTCGGGGCAGAGCTGACGGGTCGGCGCCGCGACCTCTGTGGACGACCGCCGCGGCCGGCGCGGGCGGACCGATCCTGCTGGGATGTACGACGACCTCTCCCCGCTGCACGCGCACCCGTCGCTGCCCACCGACCGGCCGTTCACCCACCGGCAGGCCGTGGACCTGGGCATCAGCCGCGAGGTGCTCCGCCGGATGGTCCGGGTCGGCCTGCTCCGGCGCGTGCTGCGCGGCGTGTACGTCGACGCGGCGGCCGACGACGGGCTGCTGATGCGCACCCGGGCCGTGTCTCTGGTGGTGCCCGCCACCGCGATCGTCACCGACCGGACCGCCGCCTGGCTGCACGGCGTCGACGCGCTCCGGCCCGGTGACCACCTCGTGCCGCCGCCCGTCGAGGTCTTCCAGCCGCCCGGCCGCACCCGGGTGCGCACCGCCGCGACGTCCGGGGGCGAGCGGACCCTGCTGCCCCACGACGTCGAGGTCGTGCACGGCGTGCGGGTCACCACCCCGCTCCGGACCGCCCTCGACCTCGGCCGGCTGACCCGGCGCGACCACGCCTTCGCCGCGCTCGACGCCCTGCTCCGGCTGGGCCGCTTCGGGCACGACGAGCTGCTGCGCGACGTGGAGCGCTTCCGGGGTCAGCGGGGCGTCGTACAGCTGCGGGAGCTGGCGCCGCTCGCCGACGCCCGCGCGGAGTCCCCCGGCGAGTCGGTGCTCCGGCTGCGCTGGCTCGACACCTCGCTGCCCCGGCCCGAGCTGCAGGTCGAGGTGCGCGAGCACGGCCTGCTGCGGGCCCGGCTCGACCTGGCCGTCCCCGCGCTCCGCCTCGCCGTGGAGTACGACGGCCGCGACTGGCACACGTCCCCGGCCCAGCGGGCGCACGACCGGCAGCGCCGCGACTGGCTGGGCGCACACGGCTGGACCGTCGTGGTGCTCGGCCGTCGCGAGGTGTTCGACCAGCCGCACCTCGCGGCCGTCCGGATCCGGGAGGCGCTGGTGCCGCTGCTGCGCCGGCGGGCCGGCTGACCCGTCACCTGTGCGACGACACGCCGCGGGAAGGGCTGCGGGAGTGACGGGTCAGCGGAGCGGGGGCTCGGTCTTCTCGCGGACCTCGTCCTCGGTGACGCCGGGGGCCAGCTCGACGAGCCGCAGGCCGCCGCCCTCGCCGGTGACCGGGTCCCGGGGGTCGATGTCGATGACCGCGAGGTCGGTGATGATCCGCTGCACGACGCCCTTGCCCGTGTAGGGCAGCGAGCACTCGTCGACGATCTTGTACGACCCGTCCTTGGCGACGTGCTCCATCAGCACGATCACCCGCTTCGCGCCGTGCACGAGGTCCATCGCGCCGCCCATGCCCTTGACCATCTTGCCGGGGATCATCCAGTTCGCGATGTCGCCGGCGGCCGAGACCTGCATGGCGCCCAGGATCGCGGCGTCGATCTTGCCGCCGCGGATCATCCCGAACGACGTCGCGGAGTCGAAGAACGAGGCGCCCTTGCGCAGCGTCACGGTCTCCTTGCCGGCGTTGATCAGGTCCGGGTCCTCGTCGCCTTCGAACGGGTAGGCGCCGACACCGAGGATGCCGTTCTCCGACTGCAGGACCAGCTCCACGTCCTCGTCGACGTAGTTCGGCACCATCGTCGGCAGCCCGATCCCGAGGTTGACGTACGACCCGTCCTTCAGCTCCGAGGCGGCCCGGGCGGCCATCTCCTCACGCGTCCACGGCATGTCAGGCACCTTCCTGCGACGACGGGCGGGGCCGGGTGGTCCGCTTCTCGATCTGCTTGGCGTCGACCTGCTCCGGGGTGAGCGCGACGACCCGCTGCACGTAGACGCCCGGGGTGTGCACGTCGTCCGCCTCGATCTCGCCGGGCTCGACGAGGTGCTCGACCTCGGCGATGGTCACCCGGCCGCACATCGCGGCGAGCGGGTTGAAGTTGCGGGCGGACTGGCGGAACACCAGGTTCCCGTGCCGGTCGCCCTTCCAGGCGCGCACCAGGCCGAAGTCCGCGACGATCGCCTCCTCGAGGACGAACTGCTTCTCGCCGTCGTGGGTGCCGAACGTGCGCACCTCCTTCGCGGGCGAGGACACGGTCACGTTGCCCTCGTCGTCGTACCTCCAGGGCAGCCCGCCCTCGGCGACCTGGGTGCCCACGCCGGTGGCGGTGAAGAACGCCGGGATGCCCGAGCCGCCGGCCCGCATCCGCTCGGCGAGGGTGCCCTGCGGGGTCAGCTCGACCTCGAGCTCGCCGTGCAGGTACTGCCGGGCGAACTCCTTGTTCTCCCCGACGTAGGAGGAGATCATCCGCCGGATCCGGTGGTTGAACAGCAGCCGTCCGAGGCCCCACTCGTCCACGCCGCAGTTGTTCGACACCGCCTCCAGCTCGTCGGCACCCTGCTCCAGCAGCGCGTCGATCAGCACCGTAGGAATGCCGCACAGCCCGAAGCCGCCCACCGCGATCGTCGAACCGCTGGCGATGTCGGCGACGGCCTCGGCGGCGCTCGCGACCACCTTGTCCACGAGGACCTCCCTCTCCACCGGGCCCGGGCGGCCCGTGCCGCCACCCTAGCCAGGCAGGTGTGCCCGGGGTCACGGGCCACCGGCACACAGCTGCGCGGCGCGGCTGCGTGGCTGCCACATGAGTGCCGTCACATCCACGTTTCCGGGTACGCCGGCCGGGCTACTGTGCGAGGCATGAGCAAGGAGCCCTGGGACGACGTACGCCTGCACGTCGTGACCGGCAAGGGCGGCACCGGCAAGTCGACGGTCGCCGCGGCCCTGGCGCTGGCGCTGGCGTCGCGCGGCAAGAGCGTGCTGCTGTGCGAGGTCGAGGGCCGCCAGGGCATCGCCCAGCTGTTCGACGTGCCCCCGCTGCCCTACGAGGAGCGCCGGGTCGTCCAGGGCCCGAACGACGGCGGGGACCTCTACGCGCTGGCGATCGACCCGGAGTCCGCGCTGCTGGAGTACCTCTCCATGTACTACCGGCTCGGACGGGCCGGTAAGGCCCTCGACCGCTTCGGGGTCATCGACTTCGCCACCACCATCGCCCCAGGCGTCCGCGACGTGCTGCTGACCGGCAAGGTCTACGAGGCGGTGCAGCGCAACAAGCGCACCAAGAACGCCCGCGAGTACGACGCCGTGGTGCTCGACGCACCGCCCACCGGCCGGATCTCGCAGTTCCTCAACGTGAACACCGAGCTCGCCGGGCTGGCCAAGGTCGGTCCGATCCGCAGCCAGGCCGACACCGTGATGACGCTGCTGCGCTCGAAGCGGACCGCGGTGCACCTGGTGACCGTGCTCGAGGACATGCCGGTGCAGGAGACCGCCGACGGCATCACCGAGCTGCGCAAGGCCAGGCTGCCGGTCGGCGCCGTGGTCGTGAACCTGGCCCGCCGGGCCGAGCTCGACGACGCCGAGCGGGACCTGGCGATCTCCGGCGAGCTGGACCGCGACGGGGTGGCCGCCGACCTGGCGGAGGTCGGGATCAAGCCGACCGAGACGCTGGTCTCCGGGCTGCTCGCCGAGGCCCGGGAGCACGCCGAGCGCCGCGACCTCGAGGACGAGCAGCGCAAGCGGATCGCCGAGCTGGGCGTCCCCACGTACGAGCTGTCCCGGCTGCCCGACGGCATCGACCTCGGCGCGCTCTACGAGCTCGCCGCCGACCTCTGCAGGCAGGGCCTGGCATGACGCGCACCGGCACGACCCGGGTCGGCCCGCTGGTGGCCGGCCCCGACGGCTCCCCCGCCCTGGACGTCGACGCGCTGCTCGCCGACCCGGGCACCCGGATCATCGTGTGCTGCGGCTCCGGCGGGGTCGGCAAGACCACGACGTCCGCCGCCCTGGCGCTCCGGGCCGCCGAGCAGGGCCGCAAGGTCGTCGTGCTGACGATCGACCCGGCCCGGCGGCTGGCCCAGGCGATGGGCATCGAGAAGCTCGACAACGTGCCGCGCCCGGTGCCCGGCGTGACCGGGGGCGGCACCGGGTCCCTGGACGCGATGATGCTGGACATGAAGCGCACCTTCGACGAGGTGGTGGAGAGCCAGGCCAGCCCCGAGAAGGCCGCGCAGATCCTGGCCAACCCGTTCTACGTCGCGCTCTCCAGCTCGTTCGCCGGCACCCAGGAGTACATGGCGATGGAGAAGCTCGGCCAGCTCGACGCGGACGCCCGGCGCACCGGCAGCTGGGACCTGATCGTGGTGGACACCCCGCCGTCCCGGTCGGCGCTGGACTTCCTGGACGCCCCCGAGCGGCTCTCGAGCTTCCTGGACGGCCGGTTCATCCGGCTGATGCTGGCCCCGGCCCGCGGCCCGGCCAAGCTGATGACGGCCGGTCTCAGCGTGATCACCAACGCGCTGACCAAGATCCTGGGAGCGCAGGTGCTGCGCGACATGCAGACGTTCGTGTCCGCCTTCGACACGCTGTTCGGCGGCTTCCGGCAGCGCGCCCAGAAGACCTACGCGCTGCTCCAGGCCGACGGTACGGCGTTCCTGGTCGTCGCGGCGCCGGAGACGGACGCGCTGCGCGAGGCGGCGTACTTCGTGGAGCGGCTCAAGGAGGACCGGATGCCGCTCGCCGGGCTGGTCGTCAACCGGGCCAGCCGGACCCCGAGCGGGAAGCTGTCGGTCGAGCGGTCGCTGGCGGCGGCGGAGCGCCTCGAGGAGGAGGGCACCGACGGCCCGACGGCCGGGCTGCTACGGCTGCACGCCGACCGGACCCGGATCGTGGCCCGCGAGTCCCGCCTGCGGGCGCGGTTCGCGACGGCCCACCCGGACGTGCCGACGACCGTCGTACCGGCCCTGTCGACCGACGTGCACGACCTCGACGGCCTGCGCCGGGTCGGTGGACATCTCGCGCAGACGCCGTGACCGGGTCGCGTGACCCGGTCCGAGCGGTGCTGCGGTCAGGCCGGGACGAGCTCGGCGCTGGCGGAGACCGCGGCGACGTGGTCGAGCATCGCGGTCTCGAGCAGCCGACGCCACGAGGTGACGTTCGGGCGGCGACGCAGCAGCGCACGACGCTCACGCTCGGTCATCCCGCCCCAGACGCCCCACTCGATCTCGTTGTCGAGCGCCTCGGCGAGGCACTCGGTGCGCACCGGGCAGCCGGCGCACATCTGCTTGGCGCGGTTCTGAGCCGCGCCTCGCACGAACAGCTCATCCGGTCGTGTCTGGTTGCACAGTGCCTTGACGGCCCAGTCTTCGTTCCACATCGGCCTTCGTCCCTTCCGAGAAGGGCCCACCTCCCAGCGGGCCGTCCGAGTCAATCCCCACGTAAAAGGTAAAGAACGAGAACTGCACGAAACAGACACAGAGGGAGCAATTTCTGCTAGTCCGTTCTGACTACGAGGAACAACCGAACGTCCCTCAAGTACCCGACGAACGCTGCGGCTGAGCGGTGGTGGTGCGGATGTGACGACCCGGGCGCCCCTCGCACGGGCCTGCATAGCCCGTTCGGGCTATCCCGGGGTGTGACCCCCGCGCCACGCCCGGCCACGTCGGGTGCGTGACAGCCGACCCCCGGTGCGCTACTCCCGGGCGCCCCGGGCCGGTCACGTACCCTGGGCTCCATGCCCTCCCGCAGAACCGATCGTCTCCGGCCTGCCAGCATCGCCTCCCACCTGGGTGTGATGGTGGCCGTGGCAGCCGTGATGGGGGTGCTGGTGGCCGGCCTCGCGATCCCGTTCGCGGCCGTCACCGGGCTCTCCACGCGCACCGTCGCCGACGGCATGGACAAGATCCCCTCGGACCTCACCGCCGAGCCGCTCGCGCAGCGCACCCGCCTGCTGGGCCGCGACGGCGCGGTGCTCGCGACGCTCTACGACCAGAACCGCGTGAACGTGCCGCTGGCCAAGGTCGCGCCGATCATGCGCAAGGCGATCATCGCGATCGAGGACTACCGGTTCTACCAGCACGGCGCCCTGGACCTGAAGGGCACGATGCGCGCCTTCGTGACCAACCAGGCCAGCGGCGGCTCCACCCAGGGCGGCTCGTCGATCACCCAGCAGATGGTGAAGATGACGCTGGTCAACCAGGCCAAGACCAAGGCCGAGCAGCAGGCGGCGACCGCCGACACCTACCAGCGCAAGATCAACGAGCTGCGCTACGCGATCGCCTTCGAGGAGAAGTACTCCAAGGACTGGATCCTGGAGCGCTACCTCAACATCGCCTACTTCGGTGACGGCGCCTACGGCATCGAGGCCGCCTCCCGGCACTACTTCTCCCGGCCCGCCTCCGACCTCACGCTGCGCCAGGCCGCCCTGCTCGCCGGGCTGGTGAAGAACCCCACCGGCTACGACCCGACGAACAACCCCGACCGGGCCCGCGAGCGCCGCAACATCGTGCTGACCCGGATGGCCCAGCTCAACGTGGTCTCCCAGAGCGAGGCCCAGAAGGCCGAGAGCCAGCCGCTCGGGCTCAAGGTGACCGCGACCCGCAACGGGTGCGTCTCCTCGGCGGCCCCGTTCTTCTGCGACTACGCCATCCAGTACCTCCTGGCCGACACCGGCCTGGGCAAGACCATCGAGGACCGGCGCCGGCTGCTGTTCAGCGGCGGCCTGACCATCAAGACCACGGTCGACCTGCGCTACCAGCGCGCCGCCGACGACTCGGTGAGCCGGCACGTCCACCCGACCGACCAGGCCATCGGCGGCCTGGCGATGGTGGTGCCGGGCACCGGCGAGGTCCGGGCGCTGGCCCAGTCGCGCCCGATGGGCAGCAGCAAGAAGAAGGGTGAGACCTACCTCAACTACGTGGTGCCCAAGCGGTACGGCGACGCGAACGGCTTCCAGGCCGGCTCGACCTTCAAGGCGTTCGTGCTGTCCGCGGCGATCACCCAGGGCATCCCGCTGTCGACCCAGATCTCCTCGCCCCAGACGGTCTCGATCCCGGAGAACCGCTACCGCGTCTGCAACGGCCACTACCTGCTGAGCACCGACGTGTGGAGCCCGGAGAACTCCACCGGAAGCGGCACCTTCGACCTCTACAAGGGCACCCAGCTGTCGGTGAACACGTTCTTCGCCCAGCTGGAGGAGCGCACCGGGCTGTGCGCACCGACGACGCTGGCCAAGAAGATGGGCGTGAACGTCCCGGACCGCGACGTGGTCGGGCCGTTCACCCTCGGCGTCACCGACGTCGACCCGCTCACGATGGCGGGGGTCTACGCGACGTTCGGCGCCCGCGGCAAGTGGTGCGAGCCGCGACCGGTCAGCACGGTGCTGAACAGCGCCGGCAAGACGATCGAGGACTACCCCGCGAAGTGCCAGCAGCTGCTGCGCACCGACGTCGCCGACGCGGTCAACGACATCCTCAAGGGTGTCCAGGAGCCGGGCGGCTTCGGGTACGACGCCGGGCTCGCGCTCGCCCAGCAGTCGGCCGGCAAGACCGGCACGACCAGCGACAACAAGGCGGTCTGGTTCGACGGCTACACCCCGAACCTCGCCACGGTCGCGATGATCGCGGGCGCGAACTCCCTGGGTCACCCGCTGAGCCTCAACGGCCAGACCGTCGGCGGCGTCTACATCGAGGGCGCGCACGGCTCGACCACGGCCGGCCCGATGTGGGGCGACGCGATGAAGGTCATCCAGGACTACCTGCCGGACGAGACGTTCAGCTCGCCGAACCCGCAGACCATCCAGGGCCAGTCCGTGCTGGTGCCCTCGCTGGGCGGTCAGGGCACCGACGCGGCCGGCGCCGCGCTGCGCCAGGCCGGGTTCGTCCCGGTGGTCGGCCCGACGGTCGACAGCTCCTACCCGGCCGGCACCGTGGCCTACCTCAGCCCGGGCTCGGGCACGTCGGTGGGCACCGGCAGCACCGTGACGATCTACGTCTCCGACGGCACCCCGTACGTCGCCCCGCAGCCGACGCCCCAGGCCCAGCCGAACGGCAACGGCGACGGCAACGGGAACGGGAACGGGAAGGGCCGCAAGAACGGCCGGGGCAACGGCCGCGGCGGGCGCTGAGCGGCGACCCGCGGCCCCACCCTTCGCGACGGCTCGGCTCAGGAGCCGGCGAGCTGGCGACGTACCTCCGTGGAGACCGCACCGCCGTCGGCGCGACCCTTCACCTGGGGCTGGAGCGCGCCCATGACCTTGCCCATCGCCCGCATGCCGTCCCCGGCGACGCCGAGCGAGGCGATGGTCGCGGTGACCAGCTCGGAGATCTCGGCCTCGCTGAGCTGAGCCGGGAGGTACTCCACGATCACGTCCGCCTCGGCGCGCTCCTTGGCGGCGCTGTCGGCGCGGCCGGCGTCCTCGAACGCGGTGGCCGCCTCGCGACGCTTCTTGGCCTCGGTGCTGAGCACGCCCACGACGTCGTCGTCGGTGAGCTCCTTGTGCTCCTTGCCGGCCACCTCGGCGTTGGTGATCGCCGAGAGCACCATCCGCAGCGTCGACGAGCGCAGGCTGTCGCGTGCCTTGATGGAGGTGGTCAGGTCGGTGCGGAGGCGGTCCTTGAGGTCACTCACGAGCCCATTGTCGCAGCCGGGCGCCAGCCGATTCGAGGCGACGGCCGTGTGGCAACCTGAGGGCATGGCGAGCCCCCCGCACCCCGCGCTCCGCACCGCCGCCCGGGTCGCCGCCCTGGCGGCTCTGAGCGGCTCCACCGCCCTGGCGTACGCCGCCGTCGTCGAGGTGCGGTGGTTCGCCCTGCGGCGGGCCACGCTGCCGGTCCTGCCGCCCGGCCACGGGCCGCTGCGGGTCCTGCACGTCTCGGACCTGCACCTGAGCCCGAGCCAGGGCCGCAAGCGGGCCTGGGTCAAGACGCTCGCCGAGCTCGAGCCGGACCTGGTGGTGAACACCGGGGACAACCTGGCGCACCCGGACTCGGTGCCCGCGGTGTTGGACGCCCTCGGCGACCTGCTCGACGTGCCGGGCGTCTTCGTGTTCGGCTCCAACGACTACTTCGCGCCGTCCGCGCGCAACCCGGTGCGCTACCTGCTGCCCGACCGGGGCCAGCGCAACACGCACACCCCCAAGCTGCCCTACGGCGACCTCCGCGACGGCTTCGAGCAGCGCGGCTGGGTCGACCTCACCAACCGGCGCGACCGGCTGACGGTCAAGGGCACGACCTTCGCCTTCGCCGGCGTCGACGACCCGCACCTGGAGTACGACGACCTCGTCAGCGTCGCGGGACCCGCCGACCCCACCGCCGACGTGCGCATGGGCGTGACGCACGCGCCGTACCTCCGGGTGCTCGACCAGTACGCCGCCGACGGCTATGAGACGGTGCTGGCCGGCCACACGCACGGCGGCCAGGTCTGCCTGCCGGGCCGGGCCCTGGTGACCAACTGCGACCTCGACGCGGGTCGCGCCAAGGGCCTGCACCGGCACCCGGCGCACGCCCCCGAGGGCACCCCCGGTGCCTCCTGGCTGCACGTCTCGGCCGGGCTGGGCACCTCGCCGTACGCACCCGTGCGGTTCTGCTGCCGGCCCGAGGCGACCCTGCTGACGCTCACCGCAGGTCCCGGTTTCGTGGGCGCCTGATCTGTCGGTTAGAGTGACGTCGCCCTCGGGCTGTGGCGCAGCTTGGTAGCGCGCCTCGTTCGGGACGAGGAGGCCGCAGGTTCAAATCCTGTCAGCCCGACCGAGTGGTAATCCGGCACAGGCCCTCGCACTGACGTGCGGGGGCCTGCGTCGTTCCCGGGTGCCGGCCAGGTGCCCCCCGAGCCGCGGATCGGCGATCCCGCGGTCGTCGGTCGCGCCGTCACGAGGTGGCCGAGCCGGTCCTCCCCGGGGACTGACAGGACCTGACCGGACCTGACTGGGGCCGGAGGACGCCGATCCGGCCATCGGTCTAGACAGGTCGTCTCCCGCGCTGTCATGAATTTTCCGGTACTTCGGAAGGCTCCGGAACGGATCCGTCAAGGGGTTCGAGGGGTGCTCTTTCGAGCAATCCGAAGAGCAAAAAGGACATAGCGGGATCTTCTATGGCAAAGAATCTAGATCAATCTTTACCATCGGACACCTCCACCGAACGGTCAGATTCTCTACACTCATCCTTACTATTTTGTTAGTTTTTCCACCCTGGGAGTAAGAATGCGCACCTCGATCCGTCTCTTCGTGGCCGGTCTCGTCAGCTTCGCCGTCGTCGGCGTCCTGCCCGCCACCTCCGCCGACGCCGCCCCCAAGGTCAGCGCGATCAGCACCGGCTGCTGCCGCTGATCACCGACCGCCTGTAAGGGCGGTCAGTCAAGAATCTGTCAAGGACTCTCTACTGGCGTGTTGCTGCTCCTACTCTTTGATGCATGAGCAGCACAATTGGGACACGCATCCGAGACCTGAGGCAGTCCAAGGGACTGACGCAGCAGGCGCTGGCCGGCGACGGCATCAGCTCCGGCTATGTCTCCTTGATCGAGTCCGGCAAGCGCACGCCGTCCGACGACGTGGTTCGTCGCCTGGCGAAGCGGTTGGGCGTCCCCGTCGAGGCCCTGGTCGTAGCTGACCAGCCTTCGGCAGACGCCGACCAGGCACGCATGGAGATGAACTTCGCCCGGATGGCACTGGCGAACGGAGACTCCGCGCAGGCGGTGCGTGGGCTCCAGTCGCTTCCCCTTGACCAGATGGACAGCCGCACGGCGCTGGACGCTGCCCTGGTTCTTGCCGAGGCGCTCGCTCAGACCGGCGAGCTCACGCAGGCCGTGGGGACGCTCGAGTCGATCATCGCCCGGTGCCGCCGCGAGCAGTCGTGGGTGACCTTGGCGACCGCGTCGGCCAGTCTCGTGATGATGTACGTCGAGTCCGGAGACAGTGACCGCGCGTGCCTGACCGCCGAGGCCGCGGTGGACGAGATCGTCGTGGCCGGCCTGGAGGGCACCGACGAGCACATCCGGCTCGGCGCCGTCCTCGTCTGGGCCTGCTACGAGCGCGGAGACCTCCTGTACGCGACGCGACGCGCCGAGGAGCTGATCGAGGTCGCTGACCGGCTCGGTTCCTCGCGAGCCCGTGGCGCGATCTACTGGAACGCGTCGATGGTGGCGCACGGCCGTGGACGGGTGACCGACGCCCTCCGCCTCAGCGAGCGCGCCCTTGCGCTGGTCGCCGAGGAGGAGTCCGGCCGCGACCTCCCGCGGCTGCGCCTGCACTACGCCTGGCTACTGCTCAACAACGACTCCCCGCAGGCCCGCGAGGCCCTGGCGCAGCTCGACCGGGCCGAGTCGGACCCTGCGATCCTCGGCGACAAGTTCGACCTCGGCAACGCCGCCACGATGCGTGGTCGTGCCCACCTCTTCCTGGACGAGCTCGACGACGCCGCGGAGCAGGCTGCCCGCGCGCTCCAGCTGCTCGGACCGTCCGACCACATCAACCGGGCCGAGGCGCTCCTGCTGCTCGGTGACGTCGGCGCGGCCCGTGGCGACGACGACCTCCGCAACGAGGCGTACGGCGAGATGGAGCTGGTGCTCTCCACGATGGAGCAGTCCCGCATGGTGGCCCGCATGTGGCGGGCGCTCGGCGACGCACTGCGGGAGTCGGGCGACGCCCTGGGCTCCATCGGCGCCTACGACCGTGCCCTGGGCATGATCGGGATGCCCCGTCGGGCCCGCTCCCGGATGCGCCACCTCATCAACACCTGAGCCCGGCCCGGCGATGCTCCGGCGACCCCGACCGCTCTGGCACACTGCGACGCATGCCTGACGCGCCGACCGACGACGGGGACGAGCGCTCCTCGGACACCTCGAAGCTCGAGCTCCCGTCGCTGAAGCTGCCCGGCTTCGGCCGGCGGCGCGCCCGCTCCCGGAGCACGACGGGCGACGAGGTGCAGCCACGGGACGGCGGGCCGGCCGCGCCTGCCCAACCGGTCGCCCCACCGGTCGCCCAGCCGCTCACCCGGCCGGTCACCCCACCGGTCGCGCCCGCTGAGCGGGCCGCCGAGCCTGCCGAGACCGCGCCCTTCGTGGTGCGCGCGCCGGAGCCCGCGCAGCCGTCCGCCGAACCGGACGAGTCGTGGCTCGAGGACACCGCCGTCGCACCGGAGCACGGAGCCGGGCCCGGGCCGGCACCGGAGGCCCCCGGGCACCGGACCGCCCGGCGCCGGCCCCGGCTGCCGCCGCCGGCCGGCGGGGTCGCCGCGCTGGTGACCGGCGCGCTGGTCGGGCTCGCCGGCGCCCTGCTGACCTATCTCTCCCTGCGCGGCTGCGAGGCGGTGCGGGGCACCGAGTCCTGCGGCGGTCCCGGTCTGCTGCTGCTGGTCGTCATCCTGGGCCTGATGGTGCTGCTCGGCAGCGTCGTGCTGGCCGCGCTGCGCGTCTCCGAGCCGCGCGGCACGAGCCTGCTCGCCGTCGGAGTGCTGGCCGTCGTGGTCCTGCTCGTCCCGCAGGAGGCGCTGTTCTCGGCGTGGACGTTCCTGGCCGTGCCGGTCATGGGGGCCGCGGCGTACGCACTCGCCCGGTGGGTCACCCACCTGCACGTCGAGACCCCACCGGAGCGGGGTCCCGCGCACGACGTGCGCTGATCAGCCCCGGTCGGCCGCGACCAGCTCGGCGATCTGCACGGTGTTGAGCGCCGCGCCCTTGCGTAGGTTGTCCCCGGTGACGAACAGCGCGAGGCCGCGTTCCCCGTCGACACCGCTGTCCTGACGGATCCGGCCGACGAAGCTCGGGTCCTGGCCGGCCGCCTGCAGGGGGGTGGGGACGTCGGACAGCAGGACCCCCCGGTGCGGAGGCGAGGATCTCGGCCGCGCGCTTGGCCGGCAGCGCCGACGCGAACTCGGCGTTCACCGAGAGCGAGTGACCGGTGAAGACCGGCACCCGCACGCAGGTGCCAGAGACCCGCAGGTCCGGGATGTCGAGGATCTTGCGGCTCTCGTTGCGGAGCTTCTGCTCCTCGTCGGTCTCGTCGCTGCCGTCGTCGACCACCGACCCGGCCATCGGCAGCACGTTGAACGCGATCGGACGGACGTACTTCGCCGGCGCGGGCATCTCGACCGCCGCGCCGTCGTGGGTGAGCAGCGGGCCGCGGTCCCCGACCGCGGCGACCTGGCCGGCCAGCTCCTCGACGCCGGCCAGCCCGCTGCCGGACACGGCCTGGTAGGTGCTGACCACCAGCCGCACCAGCCCGGCCTCGTCGTGCAGCGGCTTGAGCACCGGCATCGCGGCCATCGTGGTGCAGTTCGGGTTGGCGATGATGCCCTTCCGCGCCAGGCGTACGGCGGCCGGGTTCACCTCGCTCACGACGAGCGGGACGTCGGGGTCCATCCGCCAGGCCGAGGAGTTGTCGACCACGACGGCACCCGCCGCGGCGTACCGCGGGGCGAGCAGCCGGGAGGTCCCGGCACCGGCGGAGAACAGCGCGATGTCCAGGCCGGCGGGGTCGGCGGTCTCGGCGTCCTCGACGACCACGTCCCGCTCGCCCCAGGTGATCATCGAGCCGGCGGACCGGGCGGAGGCGAAGAACCGGATCTCGGAGACCGGGAAGCCGCGCTCGAGCAGGATCCGGCGCATCACCGCGCCCACCTGGCCGGTGGCGCCGACGATGCCGATCCGTACGCCGCTCATCGCCCGGTCCCGCCGTAGACGACCGCCTCGACGTCCTCGGAGTCGAGGTCGAAGGCGGTGTGCGTGGCCGTGACGGCGTCGTCGACCTGCGCCTCGTCGACGATCACCGAGATCCGGATCTCCGAGGTGGAGATCATCTCGATGTTCACCCCGGCACCGGCGAGCGCGGCGAAGAAGCGGGCCGTCACCCCCGGGTGCGACCGCATGCCGGCGCCGATCAAGGAGACCTTGCCGATCTGGTCGTCGTAGAGCAGCGAGTCGTAACCGACCTCGTCCTGGATCCGGGCCAGCGCGGACATCGCGGTCTGGCCGTCGTCACGGGGCAGCGTGAAGGAGATGTCGGTGAGGTTCGTGGACGCCGCGGAGACGTTCTGGACCACCATGTCGAGGTTGACCGCGGAGTCGGCCAGTGCCTCGAAGATGCGGGCCGCCTCACCGACCCGGTCCGGCACGCCGACGACGGTGATCTTGGCCTCGCTGCGGTCGTGGGCCACGCCCGCGATGATCGCCTGCTCCATGGTGTCGTTGTCCTTCTGGTCGGTGATCCAGGTGCCGGTCAGCTTGTTGAACGACGACCGCACGTGGATCGGCATGTCGTAGCGGCGGGCGTACTCCACGCAGCGCAGGTGCAGGATCTTCGCGCCGCACGCCGCCATCTCCAGCATCTCCTCGTAGGAGATCCGCTCGCGCTTGCGGGCGCTGGGCACGATCCGCGGGTCGGCGGTGAAGACGCCGTCGACGTCGCTGTAGATCTCGCAGACGTCCGCCTTGAGGGCCGCGGCGAGCGCGACCGCGGTCGTGTCCGAGCCACCGCGCCCGAGCGTGGTGATGTCCTTGGTGTCCTGGCTGACCCCCTGGAAGCCGGCGACGATCGCCACCGCCCCCAGCTCGAGGGCCTTCTCGATCCGGCCCGGGGTGACGTCGATGATCTTGGCCTTGCCGTGCGTGCCGTCGGTGATCACGCCCGCCTGGCTGCCGGTGAACGACCGGGCCTCCTGGCCGAGGTTGCCGATGGCCATCGCCAGCAGCGCCATCGAGATCCGCTCGCCGGCGGTCAGCAGCATGTCGAGCTCCCGGCCGGCCGGGAGCGGGGAGACCTGCTCGGCGAGGTCGATCAGCTCGTCGGTGGTGTCCCCCATCGCCGAGACCACGACCACGACGTCGTGGCCGTCCCGCTTGGCGTCCACGATCCGCTGGGCGACCCGCTTGATGCCGTCGGCGTTCGCGACCGACGAGCCGCCGTACTTCTGCACGACAATGCCCACGGAACTTCCTCTGCTTCGACCGGTCGGAGGGACGGGTGGATTCTAGCGACGCGGCGCACGACGCCGGCGCCGGGCGACGGATGGCAAGACGACGGTCGCCGGAGGATTTCCGGTGCGCTGCCCGCACCGGGTGGTGCGGCAGGAGGATCTACGGCGTGAGCAGCTCGTCGGCGGCGGCGACCTGGTCCTGCTCGCTCTCGAACTCGGCGTCCAGCCGGTCGTGGGCGACCACGGACTGCAGGGCGCGCAGCACCCCGCTGGCCTCGTTGCCCCACGAGGAGACGTAGGAGAACTGCCACCACCACAGCGCCTCGCTGACCCGGCCCGCGCGGTAGTGCTGCAGGCCGTGGGCGAGCGCCGTCGCGATGCTGGTCAGGTCGTCCGACAGCAGCGACGACACGATCTCGGGCGGGTCGACGTAGGGGTCGAAGACCTCGCTGTAGGCGTCGACGCTCTCCAGGAGCACCGCGAGCCGCAGCCGCAGGGCGTCGAGGTCGGGGTCCGGGCCCGGGTCCGGCTCGTACTCGTCGGCGGGGGTGAAGTCGGAGTGCACCCCGAGCCGGCCGCCGGCGAGCAGGATCTGGCTGGTCTCGAGCAGCAGCAGCGGGATCGCGCTGCCGCCCGCCTCGCCCTGGGAGATGGCGCGCAGCGCGAGCAGGAAGCTGCCGACGTGGTCGGCGATCTGCTGCGCGAAGTCCTCGAAGTCGCTGTGCGGCTCGACCGTGGTCGTCGCCGCACCCGTGGTGATGTCGCTCATTCGACCGATCGTCTCCCTTCGAAGGCCCGCCCGAGCGTGACCTCGTCGGCGTACTCCAGGTCCCCGCCTACGGGAAGTCCACTCGCAAGTCGCGTCACGCGCAAGCCCATCGGGCGCAGCAGCCGCGTGAGATACGTCGCGGTCGCCTCGCCCTCGAGGTTCGGGTCGGTGGCCAGGATGACCTCGGTGACCACCCCGTCGGCCAGCCGGGTCATCAGCTCGCGGATCCGCAGGTCGTCCGGACCGATGCCGTCGATGGGCGAGATCGCCCCGCCGAGCACGTGGTAGCGCCCCCGGAACTCCCGGGTGCGCTCGACGGCCACCACGTCCTTGGACTCCTCGACCACGCAGATGACCGAGGGGTCGCGCCGCTGGTCGCGGCAGATCCGGCAGGTCTCCTCCTCCGCGACGTTGCCGCAGACCGCGCAGAACCGCACCCGCTCCTTGACCTCGACCAGCACCTGCGCCAGCCGGCGTACGTCGACCGGGTCGGCCTGGAGCAGGTGGAAGGCGATGCGTTGTGCGCTCTTGGGCCCCACGCCGGGGAGTCGACCGAGCTCGTCGATCAGGTCCTGGACGACACCTTCGTACATGTCCTAGAAGCCGAGCGAGAGCCCGGGACCGCCCTCCGGACCGGGCTCGCCACCGAGACCGCCGGCCAGCGGCCCCATCTTCTCCGCGGCGAGCGCCTGGGCCTGGCCGGCCGCGTCGCGGTAGGCCGCGACGATCAGGTCCTCGAGGTCCTCGGTGTCGGACGGGTCGAAGCTGTCCTTGCGGATCTTCACCCCGACCAGCTCGCCGGTGCCGTTGACGGTGACCGTCACGAGGCCGTCGCCGACGGTGCCGACGACGGTGGCCGCCGCGAGCTCCTGCTGGGCGGCAGCCATCTGCTCCTGCATCTGCTGCGCCTGCTGGAGCAGGCTGTTGATGTCGAACCCGCCGTCGCCGAAGGGGTTCTGGTTCTCAGTCATCGCGTCTCTCTCGGGTCGGTCATGGCGTCAGTCGTGCTTGATCTCTTCGATGATGCTCGCACCGAGCTCCCGCTCGAGGAGCTGCGCACCGCCGAGGGAGTGGTCGTCGGCATCGGGGTCGTCGCGGTGGGCGTGCTCGTCGGAGTCGTCCGGCGGCCCCAGACGAGGGTTTCCGGCGGGCCGGGTGTCCTGGATCGCGCCGCGCGCGGTGGCGATGGACTCCGGATCGACCGGACGGCGGGGGGCCGCTTCCGGGGCGGTCGCTGTCGGCGGCGCGGGGCGCTCCGGCGGGGCCGGCTGCTCCGCGACCGCGGGGCGGGTGACGGTGAGCGGCGGCTCGGCGCCGGGCTGGGCCGACGGGTCCACGATCGCCTCGATGCGCCAGTCGTGGCCGATCACGTCGATCGCCGCCTGCCGCAGGATCTCCTCGCTGCCGCCGCTGGTGAACGAGTTGCGGGCGCCGGCGTTGACCAACGCGACGGTCATCGTCTTGTCGTCGACCGCGACCACCTGGCCGTTCTGGCTGAGCAGGATCCAGGTGTAGCGGCGCTTGAGCTTCACCGCCTCCAGCAGGTCGGGCCACAGGCGGCGCACGTCGACGAGGCCGAGGCCGCTCGACGTACCGGCGGCGGCCGGGGCGGGCTCCGGGGCGGTCTCGACCGGCTCGACCACCGCGGACTCGGGGGCGGCCTCGGGAGCGGTATGAACCGGCTCGACCACCCGGGTCTCGGAAGCGGCCACCACAGGCTCGACCACCGGGGGTCGGGGCACCGGAGTGGTCTCGACCGGCTCGACCGCCGGGGGCTCGGGAGCGGCCACGGCAGCCTGGACCGGCCGGGCGACGGGCTGCGGGGCGGGTGCTCGGGGCGCGGCGGCGGCGCTGGGCACGCCCTCGATGGCCATCCGCTTCTCGATCCGGTCGAGGCGCGCCATCACGCCCTCGGTGCCGTGGTAGGCACCGGGCAGCAGCACCCGCGCGCAGATCAGCTCGAGCAGCAGCCGCGGCGCGGTGGCGCCCTTGAGCTCGGTCAGGCCGTCGGCGACCAGCTCGGCGGACCGGCTCAGGTCGGCCCGGCCGAAGCGCGCCGCCTGGGCGGTGAGCCGCTCCCCCTGGTCCTGCGGTACGTCGATCAGGCCGGTGGCGGGCGCGTCGGGCACGGCGGAGATGATCACCAGGTCGCGGAGCCGGCGCAGCAGGTCCTCGGTGAACCGGCGCGGGTCCTGGCCGGTCTCGATCACCTTGTCGACGGCGCCGAACACGGTGGCGCCGTCCCCGGCGGCGAAGGCGTCGACGACCTCGTCGAGCAGGGTGTCGGGGGTGAACCCGAGCAGCCCGGTGGCGAGCTCGTAGGTGACGCCCTCGGGGCCCGCGCCGCCCATCAGCTGGTCGAGCACGGAGAGGGTGTCCCGGGCGGAGCCGCCGCCGGCGCGGACCACCAGGGGCAGGGCGGCCGCGTCGACCTCCACGCCCTCCTTGGTGCACAGCTCGCGCAGGTAGTCCGACAGCGTGCGCGGCGGGATCAGCCGGAACGGGTAGTGGTGGGTCCGCGAGCGGATGGTGCCGATCACCTTCTCGGGCTCGGTGGTCGCGAACACGAACTTGAGGTGCTCGGGCGGCTCCTCGACGAGCTTGAGCAGGGCGTTGAAGCCCTGCGGGGTGACCATGTGCGCCTCGTCGATGATGTAGACCTTGTAGCGGCTGCTCACCGGGGCGAAGAACGCCCGCTCGCGCAGGTCGCGGGCGTCGTCCACGCCACCGTGGCTGGCCGCGTCGATCTCGATGACGTCGATCGAGCCGGGGCCGCCCCGCGCCAGGTCGGTGCAGGACCGGCAGACCCCGCACGGGTCGTCGGTCGGCCCCTGCTCGCAGTTGAGGCAGCGGGCCAGGATCCGGGCGCTGGTGGTCTTGCCGCAGCCGCGCGGGCCGGAGAACAGGTAGGCGTGGTTCACCCGGTTGTTGTTCAGGGCCGCGCGCAGCGGCGTCGTGACGTGCTCCTGGCCGATGACCTCGGCGAACGTCTCGGGCCGGTAGCGGCGGTAGAGGGCGAGCGGTGCTTCCACGCCTGAACCCTAACCAGCCGGTCCGACAGCCGGTAGGGCGCCGTCCGGCCGGGGACGGGGCCGGTCACCCGCACGGCGTCCGGACAGCGAAAGGCCCCCCCGCGCACCCGACAGAGCTCACTGACCCTTGCTGCCTTCCGGCCCTGGGGGAGTTGGGCGAGATATCGCCGCACGGGGGGTTGCCCAGGAGTCTAGGTGAGAGCGCCGGAAGGGCCCAAGTCGGGGGGGATTTCATCTCCACCGGTCCCGACCGGTAGCCTCTCCGGCGGAGGATTCGCCTAGTGGCCTATGGCGCTCGCTTGGAAAGCGGGTTGGGTTAACGCCCTCAGGGGTTCGAATCCCCTATCCTCCGCCAGGCAGCTGGGTCGACCAGCACGAACGCCGGCCCGAACCCGAGGGAATCCCCCGGGGTCGGGCCGGCGTTCGGCCGTCCGGCTCAGGCGCAGACGGGCTCCGGACGGACCGCGGTGCGCTCGCCGAGCTTGACCGCCACGACGCCGGCCAGGATGAGCAGGCCGCCGAGCAGCTGCGCGGGCCCCGGCAGCTGGCCCAGGAGCAGCCACGCGAAGCCGACGGCGGCCAGCACCTCGAGCAGCGCCACGAACGACGCCAGCCGGGACCCGAGCCGGCGCCCGGCGCCGATCCCGGTCGTGTAGGCCAGCGCCGCCGTGACCAGGCCGAGGACGACGAGCGGGACCCACCAGGCGACGGCCCGGTCGGCGTACGCCGTGGCTGCGGTGCCGGCCCGCATCGGCAGCAGACCGGTCAGGCCGAGCAGCCCGAGCGCGACCGTGCCCACCACCAGGCCCCCGCCGGCGAGCACCAGGGGCGGCAGTCCGTTGTCCTCGTCGGCCGAGATCACGAAGTAGCTCGCGGCGCCGACCATGGCGCCGAGCGACCACGCCACTCCGGGCAGGCTGACGTCGGCGCCGGCCAGCACACCGAGGACCAGCACCAGGCCTCCTGCGGCCAGGACGGCACCGAGGACCGTCACCGGCCCGGGCCGCTGGTCGTGCCGCAGCCAGAGCCAGCCGACGACCGCCGCCGGGGCGGTGTACTCGATGAGCAGGGCGGGTGCGACCGGCATGTAGGACACCGCTGCGAAGAAGCAGAACTGGGCCGCGGCGACGGCCAGGAGCCCGTAGGTGACCACCAGCCGGGCGTTGCGGCGCAGCAGCCCCCACCGTCCGCCCAGCGCGCGGAGCCCGAACGGGACGACCACGAGTGCGGCCAGCCCCATCCGGACCAGGACGATCGCGCCCGGGCTCCAGCCCGTGTCCAGGAGCCCGCCGGCCAGCGCGCCGGACATCCCGAAGGACACGGCCGACAGCACCGCCAGCCCGAGACCGGCGGCGGTCCGGGAGCGCGGCGCGCCACGGGTCCCGGCCCGCACCGCGGCGTCATTGGCGAAAGAACTCATGGCATGTGACGTTAGCCGCGGGCCGTGTAACATGTCAACATGGTTTTTGCACATGACACGGAGGAGGCGCTCCGGTCCGCCGTGTGGCTGGCCAACAGCGGGCTGCCCCCGGACACGCTGACCACGGTCGCGCAGCTCGACGCGTGGTTCGGTGCCTACTCCTACACCGGCCGCCGCGACGGCACGCCGGAGGAGCTCGAGGCGGTCCGCGCGCTCCGGCCGCTGCTCCTCGAGGTCCTCACCAGCGACCTCGAGCGGACCGTGGAGCTGGTCAACACGATGCTCGTCGAGGCGCACGCGGTCCCCCGGCTGGTCCGGCACGACCAGTTCGACTGGCACGTGCACGCGACGCCCGCGCAGGCCGACCTGGTCACCCGGGTCAAGGCCGAGACCGGGATGGCGATGATCGACGTCGTCCGCGCCGGCGAGCTGTCCCGCCTCGGGGTGTGCGCGGACGACGAGTGCGAGGGGGTGGTCGTCGACCTGTCCCGCAACCGGTCGCGGCGCTTCTGCAGCACGCTCTGCGCGAACCGCAACGCGGTGGCCGCCTACCGCGCCCGGCAGGCCGCACCGCGGTGAAACGGCGGCGCCCCGGTGGGGGGACCGGGGCGTCGTCGCGTGGTGCCCACCCCCTCCCCGGGGCAGGCACCCTCTGCTCGGCGACCGGACCGGGGGGAAATCGGGCCGACGGGCAGAGCAGGGACCGGCCACGTGGGGGGCTTCGGGCGGGTCCCGGGGCCATGGAGGCCCTTTACCCAGGATGACCTCCGACGGTTCCCCTCGACACTGTCGATGCGACAGACTTGGGCCGCGGGGGTTGTCCGGGCGCACAAGGAGTCACGCTGAACCCTCGCCTGCAGCGGGTCGTGCTCGACCTGCTCGAGGACTTCCCCGTCGACCGGGTCGTCGACGAGGCGGTCGCGCAGGTGCGGGCGGAGGTGCCGGCGTTCCGCACGCTGGACTCCGAGCGGATGCGGGCAGACATCGCCGGGGCGATGTCGCTGGCGGTCGCGTCGGTGCGCGACGGCGTCGACCGGGACGGCCTGGAGGGTGACGCGCTCCGGGCGATCGGCGCGGTGCGCGCCGAGGAGGGCGTCGACGTCGACGCGATGCTCGCCGGCTTCCGGATCGTCGCCCGGGTCACGATCGACACGATGCTGGAGATCGCCCGCCAGCGCGGCGTGGACTCGATGGCGTCCCTGGAGCTGACCCGGGCGGTCTGGGTGCACTGCGACGACGCGGCCGCCGCGCTGGCCGCCGGTCACCGGGCCTGGACCGAGTCGCCGGACCGGCGTGCCGTGACCTCCACGCAGGCCGCCCTGCGCCGGCTGGTCCGCGGGGACCTCACCGACGAGCTGACGGCCGAGGCGTGCGCCGAGCTCGGGCTGGACGTCGCCGGCAGCTACTGCGTGGTGCTCGCCGGCAGCGGGGACCACCCGCTCAACCCGGCGCTCGCGGGACGGCTGCTGGCGTCGTACGACGACACGACGGTCGAGCGGGTCGTCGGCGTGGCCACGTCCCTGACCGGCGAGTCCTGGGGCTGCCCGGTGGGGTACGGCGACCGGGTGCCGGTCCGCGACCTGCGCGCCTCGTTCCACGGGGCGCTGCTGGCCTGGGAGATGGCCGAGGCCTTCGGGCTCGACGAGCCGCAGCACGCCGACGACGTACGCCTGCTGCGCGCCGTGCACCTGCTCCCCGAGATCGGGGACGCGTTCGTCGAGCAGTGCTTCGGCCACCTCGACGAGGCCCGCCAGGAGGCCCTGCGCGCGACGCTGCACGCCTGGTTCGCCGCCCAGGGCAGCACCGACGCGGCCGCCGAGGTCCTGTTCGTGCACCGCAACACGCTGCGCTACCGGCTGCGCTCGTTCACCGAGTCGACCGGGCTCAGCCTGGACCGGCCCGAGGACTCGTTCGCGGTCTGGTGGGCGATGCGCCGCCTCGACGAGCAGCGTCGTCACCCGGAGGTCTAGACCAGTTGGGGTGCCGGGTCGGCGCACCCGTCCGAACCGGCGCGCGGCGCGAATGTGCCTATGGCGCAGATCACACGGTCTGCCGACCCACGACTCGCTCGAAGGGATCTCACATGAGCGACACATCCCGACGCCGCTTCATCGGCGTCGCGGGGGCAGGTGCGGCAGCCGCAGGGGCCACCGTCCTGGTGCCCTCCGCAGCCTCCGCAGCCCAGACCCGCCTGCACGGCAAGGCCGCCACGTCGCCGATCGTCGCGTTCGTGGCGGACGGTTCCTCCGACGAGGTGACCCTCATGGTCGACGAGCGCGAGGTCGTCGTGCACGACCGGGACCTCGTCAACCGTCTTCGCAACGCAGCAGGGAGCTGACCCACATGTCCTCACACCGCGAAGCACCGGAGATCTCCAAGGACCCGGTTGCCGACAACACCGACGTCTACGCCTTCGTCAGCCCGAAGAAGCCGACGCACGTCACGCTGATCGCGAACTTCATCCCGCTGCAGAAGCCGGACGGCGGCCCGAACTTCTACGAGTTCGGCGACGACGTGCTCTACGAGATCAAGATCGCGAACAAGGGCAAGGCCACCGCGGACGTGGTCTACCAGTTCCGCTTCCACACCGAGATCCGGAACAAGAAGACGTTCCTCTACAACACCGGGCGGATCAACTCGCTCGGCGACTCCCAGTGGAACCGTCCCCAGTTCTACTCCGTGACCCGGATCAAGAACGGCCGCAAGACCGTCCTCGGCCGCGACCTGCGCTGCCCGCCGGTCAACGTGGGGCCGCGCAGCACGCCGAACTACGAGGAGAGCCTCGGCAGCCCCGCCCGGCACCGTCTCGGCATGCGCACCGTGTTCGCCGGCCAGCGCGCCGAGGGCTTCCACGTCGACCTGGGCGCCATCTTCGACCTGGGCACCCTGCGCCCGTTCGCCCAGGCGCACCTGGTGCCCTCGGCCGAGGCGATGGACGGGGTGGACTCCACCAAGACCTACAACGTGCACACCATCGCGATCGAGGTGCCGATCAGCGAGGTCAGCCGCTACGGCAACAAGCCCACCGACGCGATGGCGCCGGGCGCGGTGATCGGCGTCTGGGCGACCGCGAGCCGCCGCAAGTCGCGCATCCTGAACGCCAAGACCGGCAAGACCGAGGGCCACGGCCCCTGGCAGCAGGTCTCCCGCCTGGGCAGCCCGCTGTTCAACGAGGTCATCGTGCCGATGGCCGAGAAGGACAAGTGGAACGTGGACTCCCCGTCCGGCGACAAGGCCTACGCGAAGTACGTCAACCGCCCCGAGCTGGCCGGGCTGCTGCCGGTGCTCTACCCGGGGGTGTTCCCGAACCTCGCGAAGTACACCAAGCCGCGGGCGGACCTGAACGCGATCCTGCTGACCGGCATCCCGAGCGGCGTGGTGCCCGGGTTCCAGAACTACACCGGACCGGTCGAGTCGGACATGCTCCGGCTGAACGTCGCCGTCCCGCCGACACCGATGGACCGGGCCAACCCGCTGGGCCTGGTGGCCGGGGATCCCGCCGGCTACCCCAACGGGCGCCGGGTCGTCGACGACACGACGACCATCCAGCTGCGGGCCATCGCCGGTCTCACGATCCCGCTGGTCGACAAGTCGTTCACCCCGGACGGCGCGACCAGCAAGGTCACGGACGGTACGACGAACGAGAACCCGGCCTACAAGGACCACTTCCCGTTCCTGGGCGCTCCGAACGGTGGGTACGAGACCAAGCCGGGCTCGTCCATGACCACCTCGTCACCGTGACCGAGCACCTGCACCAGCACGGCCACGAGCACGGGCACACGCACGGGCCGGGTCACGTCGACGCGGAGAACCCCTTCGCGGGACAGGGCTCGGTGCTGCTCGACATCGGGGACGACGTCGGGGCGCTCGTCGTCTCGACGCCGGCCTCGATGGTCGGCGTCGAGATCGAGATCCGGCCCGCCGGTGGGGACGTCCACGGCCACTACCCGCACGTCGCGGTGGTGGCCCGTCCGGTCGGGGACGAGCTGGTCCCCTCGCTCGTGTACGGCGACCTGACCGAGGGCTCCTACGAGCTCTACGAGAAGGGCGGCGGGCCCGTCCGGCTCACCGTCGAGGTCAAGGGCGGCTCCGTCACCGAGGCGGAATGGCCCTAGGCCGTCCGGGTACCGGTTCCTCGGAGGTGGACGTCCCACGGGGGGCGTCCACCTCTGCCGTTCCCGGGGCCCGCGGGGTTGTTCACGAGTTCGCCACACATGGACGCCGATATTTCTTCTCCCTGTCACACGGGGTAACGGTCCCGTCGCATGGCTCGCGCACCCTGGACTGGTCAGCAACCGACCTTTTCCCGGGGGACCCACATGACCGCCGCCATCGCCGAGAGCGCCGAGACCGCCACCACCAGCCGCACCCGCGGGCCCGCTCCGCGGTCCGCGATGACGCTGGTCGACGCGAGCTACGACGCCGAGAAGGCCAAGGCCGAACGGCTCGCCGCGGCCGCCCAGCGCCGGGCCGCCGCCCGCGCCCGCGACCTCACCGCCCTGCTCCGCGACCGGCCCGACCTCGCCGGGGTGCACGCCCCCGCGGACTTCGCCGTCGACGCGGTCCGCTGGTGCGCCTGACGTAGCGCGGCCGCGTCGGGCAGAGTGGCGTCGTGGACGAACGCCCCTCCGGCCCGAGGTCGGCCCTGCTGCTGCTCCGCTTCCTCGCCGAGCTGGCGATGCTCGGCGCCCTGGCCTGGGGCGGCTGGAACCTCTCCGGCAGCGACCCGGTGTCGCTGGTCGCGGCGGTGGCCCTGCCGGTCGCCGGCGCCCTGGTCTGGGGCCGCTGGGTCGCGCCCCGGGCGGCGCACCGGCTGCCCGACCCCGCCCGGGCCGGCGTCGAGCTGGTGCTGTTCATGGCCGCGTTCGTGCTGCTCACCCGCTCCGAGCCGCAGCCGGACACGCTCGGCTGGGCGCTGGCGATGCTGCTGCTCTACCTGCTCAGCATGCCCGCACGCCGGCTGCGGGTCTGAGGCTCACCGGCGACGGCCGACCCCGAAGACGCCCCGCACGATCTCGCGGGCGGCGGTGCGCACCAGGTCCCGGGCCATCGGCGACCTCAGGATGTCCTGCACGGTCCCGGCGTCCTGCTTCTTCCGCGAGGGCGCCCGGGTCGTGCCGGTCGGGTAGTCCAGGTGGTCCTCACCCGTCCTCGGCGCCGGCTTCCCGGCGCTCGCCGTCTTCTCCTTCTCGGCAGCCGCGGCGCCCGCCTCCAGCCGTGCCGCGAGCCGCTCCCGGGCCGAGTCCCGGTCGACCGCCTCGGCGTACTTCGGGGTCAGCGCGGAGGCCGCCACGCTCGCGGTCATCGCCGCCGGGTCGGCCGGCCCCATCCGCGACTCGGGGGCGCGCAGCCGGGTCCAGGCGACCGGGGTGGGCGCACCGCGCTCGTTCATCACCGTCACCACCGCCTCGCCGATCCCGAGCGAGAGGATCACCGTGCCGAGGTCGGCGTAGGACGAGGTCGGGTAGGTGTTCACGGTCGCCTTCAGGGCCTTCGCGTCGTTCGGGGTGGCCGCCCGCAGCTGGTGCTGCACCCGTGACCCGAGCTGAGCCAGGATCTCGTCGGGTACGTCGGTCGGGCTCTGGGTCACGAAGAAGACGCCCACGCCCTTGGAGCGGATCAGCCGCACGGTCTGGGTGATCGCCCGGAGGAAGTCCTTGGAGGCGTCGGCGAACAGCAGGTGCGCCTCGTCGAAGAAGAACACCAGGCTCGGCTTGTCGGGGTCCCCGAGCTCGGGGAGGTCGTGGAACAGGTCGGCGAGCAGCCACATCAGGAACGTGGAGAACAGCGCCGGACGGTCCTGCAGGTGCGGCAGCTCGACGAGCGAGATCAGGCCGAGGCCGGAGGCGTCGGTGCGCAGCAGGTCGCGGGTGTCGAACTCCGGCTCGCCGAAGAACGCGTCGGCGCCCTGGTCCGCGAAGCCGATCAGCTCGCGCAGGATCACCCCCGCGGTCGAGGACGACAGCCCGCCGAGGTCCTTCAGGTCGCCCTTGCCCTCCTCGGAGGTGAGGAAGGAGACGACCGCGCGGAGGTCGGCGAGGTCGAGCAGCGGCAGCCCCGCCGCGTCGGCGTAGTGGAACACCAGGCCGAGCGAGGACTCCTGTGTGTCGTTGAGACCGAGCACCTTGGCCAGCAGGGTCGGGCCGAAGGACGTCATGGTGGCCCGCAGCGGGATGCCGGTGCCCTCGCCGCCGAGCGCGAGGAACTCCACGGGGAAGCCGGTCGCGGCCCACTGCTGGCCGACCGAGGCGGCCCGCGCGGAGACCTTCGGGTTCTCCTCGCCCGGGGTCGACAGCCCCGACAGGTCGCCCTTGATGTCGGCGGCGAACACCGGGACCCCGTGCGCGGAGAGCTGCTCGGCGAGCAGCTGCAGGGTCTTGGTCTTGCCGGTGCCGGTCGCGCCGGCCACCAGGCCGTGCCGGTTCAGCATCGCGAGCGGGATCCGGACCCGCGCGTCGGAGAGCCGGTCCGCGTCGAGCAGCAGACCGCCGAGCTCCAGGGCCGGCCCTTCGAAGGCGTACCCCGCGGTGACGGCGGCGAGGATCGGGTCCGGCTCTGCTGACGGGGCGGTCACTCCCGCACCCTACCGAGCCCCGCGGGGCCGCGCCTTATGCTTGCCAGCGTGATCTTCAAGCGCGTCGGTGACGGCAGGCCGTACCCCGACCACGCCCTCGCCCCGCGGGACTGGGCCGCCCTGCCCCCGCGCCAGGTGCGCCTCGACGAGCTGATCACCACCAAGGACACCCTGCAGCTCGCCGCCCTGCTCGACGAGGACTCGACGTTCTTCGGCGACCTGTTCGCGCACGTCGTGGAGTGGCACGGCGAGCTCTACCTCGAGGACGGCCTGCACCGCGCGCTGCGGGCGGCCCTGCAGCAGCGCCACGTGCTGCACGCCCGCGTGCTCGTCGTGGAGGCCTGATCGCCGTGGCCCACCGTCACCTCACGACCGGCATCACCCTGCTCGTGCTCGTCGGCATCCTGGTGGTGGGGGTGGTGCTGGGCTCCAAGTCCCTGTTCGCGCCGCTCCCGGACAGCGGCCAGGCGGCCGGGAGCCCCTCCCCGACCTGCGCCACGCAGGTCGTGAAGAAGGGCCAGCGGATCCGCTCCACGCAGGTCCAGGTCAGCGTCTTCAACGGCGGCACCCGCTCCGGTCTCGCCGACGAGACGCTGCAGTCCCTGGCCAAGCGCGGGTTCACGGCCGGCGACACCGGCAACGCCCCCTCCGGCACCAAGGTGCGGCGGGTGCGGGTCTTCACCACGACCAGGAACGACCTGTCCGCGACGCTCGTCGCCCGGCAGTTCGGCCGCAGCACCAAGGTGGTCGTCACCGACACCGACCTCGGCCCCGGCGTCGACGTGGTCGTCGGCAACAAGTTCGCCAAGCTCGCCAAGGCCCGGCACGTGCTCACCGTGCGGAAGAGCTCCTCGGTGTGCGTCCCGGTCCCCAGCGCCTCGCCCGCCGGCTAGGCCCGTTCGCCACCGAGCCAGTCGGCCAGCCGGCCGCGCAACGACACCGCCCGCAGCCGCGCCTCGGTGGCCTCCCGGCACCTGCGGGGGGTGACCACCAGCATGTCGTCGCCGCGGCGCAGCACGGTCCGCTGGTCCGGCACCAGCGTCAGCCCGTCACGGACGAGCAGGGACACCGAGGCGCCCACGGGCAGCCGGAGCTCGCCGACCTCGACGCCGTGCAGGCGGGACTTGCGGGTGATGTTGATCTGCAGCAGGTCGGCCGCGATCCGCTCCAGCGGTGCGGCCTCGACCTCGATGTCGCGCGGCTCGCCACGCACCGTGACCCCCAGCCGGTCGGCGACCCACGGCAGCGTCGGGCCGGTGAGCAGCGTGTAGATCACCACCATCACGAAGACGATGTCGAACAGCTCCTCGCCGCCGGCCACGTTCTCGGCGAGCGGGATCGTGGTGAGCACGATGGGTACGGCGCCCCGCAGCCCCGCCCAGGACACGAAGACCTGCTCGCGCACGCTCATCCGGTGCGCCCACGAGCAGGCGATCACCGAGAGCGGCCGGGCCACCAACGTCAGCAGCAGGCCGGCCAGCGCCGCGACCACCACGTGGTAGACCGAGATCCGCTCGGGGGACACGAGCAGGCCGAGCATCACGAACAGCCCGATCTGCGCGAGCCAGGCGACCCCCTCGGAGAAGGACCGGGTCGCGGCGCGGTGCGGCAGCTCGCTGTTGCCGAGCACCAGCGCCGCCGTGTAGACGGCGGCGAACCCGGACGCGTGCAGGGCCGCCGTACCGGCGTAGGCGAAGATCGCCAGGGTCAGCACCGCGATCGGGTACAGGCCCGAGGACGGGAGCGCCACGCGGCGCATCAGCCAGGCGCCGCCGAAGCCGACCGCGAGGCCGGCCACCACGCCCATGGCCAGCTCGTAGGCCACGATGCCGACGAAGCCCAGCACGCCGTGGTCCAGCGCCGCGCCGGTGCTCACCAGCGACACCAGCAGCACGGTCGGCGCGTCGTTCAGGCCCGATTCGGCCTCGAGGGCGCCGGTGATCCCGCGGGGCAGCGGGACGCGGCGCAGCACCGAGAACACCGCGGCCGCGTCGGTCGGCGACGTCACCGCACCGAGCAGCACCGCGAGCTGCCAGTCCAGGCCGAACAGGTAGTGCGCACCGAGCGCCATCACGGTCACGCTCACCCCGACGCCGACCGTCGCCAGGGAGACGCCCAGCCGCATCGCCGGCCGGATCTCGGCCCAGTGGGTCGTCAGGCCGCCCTCGGCCAGGATCAGCACCAGCGCCGTGGAAGCCCAGCGCGTGCGCGACGTTGGCGTCCTCGAACTGGATGCCCAGCCCCGACTCGCCGAGCAGCACGCCCATCATCAGGTAGATCAGGAGGCTGGGCAGACCGACGCGGACCGAGACCCGGACGGCGAGGATCGCCACGAGCATCACGACCGCGCCGACCAGCAGGACCATGTCCATCTGGTGCGCGTCGAAGCTCACTGTCACCTCGGCTTCGGCAGGGGGCGGGTGCTCATCCTAGTGTCGGGTGACGCAAGCGGCCGCCCTCGCCGGGGGATGGACAAGGACGGCCGCGACCGTGGCGAGCGGGGTCCGCTCGGGTGACCACCGTCCCCCTTCGCGCACACGAGACGCCATAGTCCGATGGGACGGTCTGCCCGGGCATCCGGCCGCACGGCTAGCGTGGGGCGATGCCTTCCCTTCTCGCGATGCAGTCGGTGGCCAGCCGGGCGAACGTCCCGCCCTTCCACGTGATGGACCTGCTCGCGGCCGCCGCCGAGCGGGGCCGCACGCACGGGGACCTGCTCAACCTGGTCGCGGGCCAGCCGTCGACGCCCGCACCCGTCCCGGTGCGCGACGCCGCGCGGCGGGCGCTCGACGAGCAGGTGCTCGGCTACACGGTGGCCCTCGGCATCCCGGAGCTGCGCGAGGCGATCGCCGGGCACCACGCCCGGATGCACGGCCTGTCCGTCGACCCCGCGGACGTCGTGGTCACGACGGGCTCCTCCGGCGGCTTCCTGCTCGCGTTCCTCGCGGCCTTCGAGGCCGGCGACCGGGTGGCGATCGCGCGCCCCGGCTACGCCTGCTACCGCAACGTGCTCACCGCGCTGGGCTGCGAGGTCGTCGAGCTGCCGGCCGGTCCCGGCTCCCGCTTCCAGCCCACGGTGGCGATGCTGGAAGCCCTCGACGAGCCGGTGCAGGGACTGGTCGTGGCCAGCCCCGCCAACCCGACCGGAACGATGCTGGCGCCGGCCGAGCTGGCCGCGCTGGCCACCTGGTGCGAGGCGCACGGCGTGCAGCTGATCAGCGACGAGATCTACCACGGCATCGAGTACGCCACCCCGATGCAGCACGCCTCGGCCTGGGAGACCTCCCGCGAGGCCGTGGTGTTCAACTCGTTCTCGAAGTACTTCTCGATGACCGGCTGGCGGATCGGCTGGATGCTCGTGCCGGAGCGGCTGCGGCGGGCGGTCGACGTGCTGACCGGCAACTTCACGATCTGCCCGCCGGTGCTGTCCCAGCACGCCGCCGTCGCGGCGTTCACCGACGCGTCGTACGCCGAGTGCGACGGGCACGTCGCGCGGTACGCCGACAACCGCCGGCTGCTGCTCGACGGCCTGCCCCGGCTCGGGATCGACCGGCTGGCACCGGCCGACGGGGCGTTCTACGTGTACGCCGACGTGGGGCACCTGACCGACGACTCGATGGCGTTCTGCCACCGGCTGCTCCGCGAGACCGGCATCGCCACGGCGCCCGGCGTGGACTTCGACACCGAGGTGGGCAACCGGTTCGTGCGGCTGTCGTTCGCGGGCGCGACCGACGACGTGGCCGAGGCCCTGGTCCGGCTGGAGGACTGGCTCCCGCCGGCCTAGCGGACGGTCAGCGCTGGGTCATCCGCACGGTCTGGCGCCACAGGTCCTCGCCCAGCGGCACCGGCTCGTGCGCGAACCACTCGCGGCACAGCGTGATCGTGTGCGCCAGCAGGTCGACCAGCAGCTCGTCGGAGTTCGGCACGCTCGCCGCGGCGATGCCGGACACCGCCGAGTGCACGATGGCCGGCGCGCTGCGCTTGGCGAAGCTGGTGCTGCTGCCCCAGCCGAGCGCCGAGAAGCCCCGGGCCCAGTCCCGGGCGAGCGGCACCTCGTCGAGCCGGGCCCGGGTCCGTGGGTCGAGGTGGTGCTTGGGCCGGCCCTCGAGCTGGTTGAGCATCCGCTCGCAGCGCAGCAGGCCGACCGCCGCGACGCCCTGGCGCTCCGAGGCTGCGACCGGCAGCGCCGCGAGCGCGGCCTCCCGGGCGATCCAGGCGTCCACCCGCGGGTCGTCGCCGTGCAGACCGATGACCTCCGGGATCAGCGGGACGAGCCGGCTGCGGGCGAAGTCGTCGACGTGGTCGTTGACGTCGCGCGCCATCGACGCGAGCAGCGGATGGGTGCAGCCCGGGTGGTCCGACCAGGCCTCCCCGGCGAGGAAGGAGGCGAGCTCCATGAAGCAGGCGCCCTTCTTGGGCGACCTGTGCTTGCCCCGGGACAGCACCGGCATGGCGTCAGGGGCGTGGACGGAAGGTGTGCTGTGGGTCCTCTGGATCATCATGACCAGCTCCGTGAGTGCGACCTTTTCCGTCAGTCTGCGCCCGGGACCAGCCGCCCCACAAGCCCCTTTCCGGGTCAGTCGCCGGGCCGGTGGGACCGGTCAGGTGGTGGTCAGGCGATGCGTCCCAGGCTGTCCCGTATGAGCCCACGAGTCTTCCGCGCCCCGAAGGTCCCCGAGGTCTTCCTGCTCTTCTGGGTGGTCAAGCTGCTCACCACCGGCATCGGCGAGGCGGGGGCCGACTTCCTGGGGACGGTGAGCATCCCGCTGGCGGCGGTGGTGGGGATCGGCGGCTTCCTGCTCGCCCTGCGGCTGCAGCTGCGGGCCACGACGTACCACCCGGTCCGCTACTGGGTCACGGTGCTGTCGGTCGCCCTCTTCGGCACCATGGTGGCCGACGGCCCGCACGTGCTGCTCGGGACGCCGTACGCCGTGGACTCGGCCCTCTACGTCGTGCTGCTGGTCGGCGTGCTCCTCTGGTGGCGGCTCAGCGAGGGCACCCTGTCGGTGCACTCGATCACCACCGCCCGCCGGGAGCGGTTCTACTGGGCCACCGTGCTGCTCACCTTCGGGCTCGGGACGGCGCTGGGCGACACCACCGCCATCGACATGGGCCTCGGGTTCGCCTGGTCGATCGTGCTCTTCGGGGTGCTGATCCTGGTGCCGCTGGCGCTCTGGCGGGGCGGCCTGGACGCCACGATCGCGTTCTGGGCGTCCTACGTGCTCACCCGGCCGCTCGGCGCCTCCGTGGCCGACTGGCTCGGCAAGCCCCCGTCGAACGGCGGTCTCGGCTGGGGCGACGGTCCCGTCTTCGGCCTGGGGCTCGCGCTGTTCGCCGCCCTGGTCGGCTACCTGACGATCACCCACGGCGACGTCGAGGGCACGCACCGCAGCCACCACGAGGAGCCTGCCGGCCCCGTGCTCCCGGAGCCCGAGCCCGACTACGCGACGGACTGAGAACAGAGAACCCGCCCCGGACCGAGGTCCGGGGCGGGTCAACCGGCGGTGGCGGAGGGATTTGAACCCTCGGTTGACTTGCGCCAACAAACGCTTTCGAGGCGTTCTCCTTAGGCCGCTCGGACACGCCACCGCCGACGAGGGTACTAGACCGGGACGGGTGCGCAGAAATCGCGTCAGGGAGTGCTGCGGTGCCCGGCGAAGAACTCCACGAGCAGGGCCGAGGACTCCTCGGCGAGCACGCCGGTGAGCACCTCCGGGCGGTGGTTCAGCCGCCGGTCGCGGACGACGTCCCACAGCGACCCCACGGCGCCGGCCTTCTCGTCGTACGCCGCGAACACCAGCCGGTCCAGCCGGGAGAGCACGACCGCGCCGGCGCACATCGTGCACGGCTCGAGGGTGACGACCAGGGTGCAGCCGGTCAGCCGCCACTCGCCGCGGACGGCGGCCGCCTCGCGGAGGGCGACGACCTCGGCGTGCGCGGTCGGGTCGGCGTCCGCCTCGCGGCGGTTCCGGCCCCGGCCGATGACCGCGCCGGACGGGTCGAGCACCACGGCCCCGATGGGCACGTCGTCGGTGGCCAGCGCCGCGCGCGCCTCGTCGAGGGCCTCGCGCATCGCGGGGACCCAGGGGGCCGACGTGCTCACGAGGCGTTGGCGCCGACGACCTCGTCGTAGAGACGACCGAAGCCCAGCTTGCCGGCGATGTCGCCGAGCATCTCGTCCGGGTAGAGCTCGTAGTCGTCGATCAGCGCACCCATGTCCATGGCGTGCAGCCCCAGGTCGGAGACGATGCCGAGGTCGCCGGCCGGCTCCTGGTCCTCCTCGTCGTCGGGCAGCGGGAGGTCGAGGTGCTCCACCACGGAGGCGGCGATGGGCCAGTCGGTGGCGGCGGTGACGTCGGAGAGCAGCAGCCGGGTCTCGGCGCCGGTCACCCGCAGCAGCAGGAAGAAGTCCTCGTCGACCGAGACCAGGCCGAGCGCCCCGCCGTCGCCGGGGTAGCGGCGCAGCTCCACCGCCAGCTCGTCGAGGTCCGCGGCCTTCTCGGGCTCGAGCTCCTCGAGCCGCCAGACCCCCTCCTCGCGGTAGGCGACCAGAGCGAAGTCGACGCCCTCGACGTTCGCGTCCGTCTCCTGCGACATGTCGCCTCCCAGTACATCCCCGTGGTCCCGACCGGCCCCGTTGACGTTTCCCTCCGAGGATGACAGGTCGCCCGCGCTCGCACCACCGCGGCCGGACGCACTAGGTTTGCCGCCATGCGTACCCACGTCGCCGACCACCCGCTGATCGCGCACAAGCTGACCACCCTGCGGGACGAGCGCACCGACTCCCCGACCTTCCGCCAGCTCGCCGACGAGCTCGTCACGCTGCTGGCCTACGAGGCCACCCGCGACGTACGCGTGGAGACGGTGACCGTGCGCACGCCGGTGGCGGACGCCGAGGGCATCAAGCTGGCCACCCCCAAGCCGCTCGTGGTGCCGATCCTGCGGGCCGGGCTCGGGATGCTCGACGGCATGATGCGGCTGCTGCCGACGGCCGAGGTCGGCTTCCTGGGCATGGTGCGCAACGAGCAGACCCTCGAGGCGTCGACGTACGCCGAGCGGCTGCCCGAGGACCTGTCCGGGCGGCAGTGCTACGTGCTCGACCCGATGCTGGCGACCGGCGGCACGCTGGCCGCGGCGATCCGGTTCCTGGTGGAGCGCGGCGCCGACCACATCACCGCGATCTGCCTGCTCACCGCCCCGGAGGGCTGCGCGCGCCTGGAGAAGGAGCTCGAGGGCCTCGACATCCCGGTCACGGTCGTGACCGCGGGCATGGACGAGCGGCTCAACGAGAAGGGCTACATCGTGCCGGGGCTCGGCGACGCCGGGGACCGGCTGTACGGCGTGGTGGGCTGAGCGGCGCTCAGAAGCTGAAGATGGGGACGACGCCGGTGGCGATCAGCACCATCAGGCCGAGCACCACGAGGCCGAGGACCAGGTAGCTCCAGCTCTTGGAGCTGCGCTCCTCGTCCGACTCGGGGGCCTCGTAGCGGTGGCCGTCGGGGCGGCTGTAGGGGCTGTTCTCGTCATCGGGCATGCGGCTGACCTCCTGTGTCACGGCGGCACGGGCAGCGGGTGGCCCGGCCGGCCGTCGACGGCTTAACGACGCTGCCGCCGATAGGTGACTCGGTCTGCGTGGAGGTCTGGGTCACAGGGCCTTGACCGCGCTGAGCAGCTTGCCGAGGGTGTCCTTGGCGTCGCCGAACAGCAGCGTGGTCTTCGGGTCGAAGAGCAGCTCGTTCTCGATGCCCGCGAACCCGGGGCGCATCGAGCGCTTGAGGAAGACGATCTGCTGGGCCTCGTCGGCGTTCAGGATCGGCATGCCGTAGATCGGGGCACCGGGCGAGGTCTTCGCCGCCGGGTTCACCACGTCGTTGGCGCCCACCACCAGGACGACGTCGGCCTGCTTGAACTCGGAGTTGATGTCGTCCATCTCCTTGAGCTGCTCGTAGGGCACCTGCGCCTCGGCGAGCAGCACGTTCATGTGGCCGGGCATCCGGCCGGCGACCGGATGGATCGCGTAGTCGACCTCGATGCCGCGCTCCCCCCAGCACGTCGACGAGCTCGCGCAGCGTGTGCTGGGCCTGGGCGACCGCGAGGCCGTAGCCCGGGACGATGATCACCCGGTGGGCGTAGCCGAGCAGGATCGCGACGTCCTCGGGGCCGGCCGAGCGCACCGGCCGGTCGGACGCCTCCCCGGCGCCCAGGGTGGACCCGCCCTTGAGGGCCCCGAACAGGATGTTGACCACCGAGCGGCCCATTGCGGACGCCATCAGCTTGGTCAGGAAGGTGCCGCTCGCCCCGACCAGCGTGCCGGCGACCAGCAGCACCGTGTTGTCCAGGACGTAGCCGCCGGCCGCGACGCTCAGGCCGGTGAACGCGTTCAGCAGCGAGATCACGATCGGCACGTCCGCGCCGCCGACGGGCAGCACGAGCAGCACGCCGAGCAGCAGCCCGACCAGGGCCAGCACGGTCCCGATCCACACCGCGGGCCCGGTGACCGTCGCGACGGCCAGCGCCACCGAGCCGAGCAGCGCCAGGGCGAAGGCCACCGGCAGGCCGGGGAACACCACCGGCCGTGAGGTCATCAGCTCCTGCAGCTTGGCGAAGGTGACCAGGGAGCCGGAGAACGACACCGAGCCGACCAGGATCGTGAACGCGGTCGCGGCGAGCGTGAAGCCCGGCGCGGAGGTGCCGACCAGGTCGCCGAGCTCGAGCAGCGCGACGAGGGCCGCGGCGCCGCCGCCGACCCCGTTGAACAGCGCCACGAGCTGCGGCATCTGGGTCATCTGCACGCGCCGAGCGCCGACCAGCCCGACCGCCGTACCCACGGCGATGGCGACCAGGATCGGCACGACGTGGTCGAGCTCGGCGTAGAAGAACACGACCACGCAGGCGAGCACCGCGCCCACGGCGCCGACCAGGTTGCCGGCGCGGGCGGTGCGCGGGGACGAGAGGCCCTTGAGGGCGAGGATGAAGCAGACGGCGGCCAGCAGGTAGGCCAGCTGGGCCCAGACGGGGGTCGCGGTCACTTGGCGGGCCTCTTCCGGGTGAACATCTGCAGCATCCGGTCGGTGACCACGAAGCCGCCCACCATGTTGACGGTGGCCAGCACCACCGCGACCAGGCCGATCACGAGCTCGAGGGTGGTCCCGGCGTAGCCGGTGACCAGGATCGCGCCGAGCAGGATGATCCCGTGGATGGCGTTGGCGCCGGACATCAGCGGGGTGTGCAGCGTCGAGGAGACCTTGGCGATCACCTCGACGCCGACGAACACGCTGAGGATGAAGATCGTCAGCCAGACGATGGGCTCGCTCATGGTGCGTCCCCTTCCAGGGCGGCGCGGGTGGGCTCGTGCCGGATCGCGCCGCCGTGGGTGACGCACGAGCCGGCGACGATCTCGTCGTCGAAGTCGGGGGCGAACAGCGCCTCCCCGTCACCCTCGCCACCGGAGCGGGTCATCAGCGTGACCAGGTTGACGACGTTCTGGGCGTAGAGCCGGGAGGCCGGCCCGGGCATCTGGCCCGGCACGTTCGCGCCACCCCAGACCTGGGCGTGGCCGACCCGCACGACCTTCCCCGGCTGGGCGCCCTCCACGTTGCCGCCGGACTCGGCCGCCAGGTCCACGACGACGGACCCGGGCTTCATCTGCTCGACCATCTCCGCGGTCACGAGCAGCGGCGCGCTCCGGCCGGGCACCGCGGCGGTGGTGATCAGCGCGTCCGCGTCGGCGATGTACGGCGCCAGCAGGTCACGCTGCCGGGCAGCCCGGTCCTCGGTCATCTCCCGGGCGTAGCCGCCCGTGCCCTCCAGCGTCTCGAGCTCGAGCTCGATCGCGATCGCGCCCATCGAGCGGATCTCCTCCGCGGCGGCCGCCCGGACGTCGTACGCCTTGACGACGGCGCCGAGGCGCTTGGAGGTGGCGATCGCCTGCAGGCCCGCGACGCCGGCACCGAGCACCACCACCTGGGCGGGCGGGACCGTGCCGGCGGCGGTCATGTTGAGCGGGAAGAAGCGGCGCAGCAGCCCGGCCGCGACGATCGCGCAGCGGTAGCCCGAGACCAGCGCCTGCGAGGACAGCGCGTCCATCGACTGGGCCCGCGAGATGCGCGGCACCAGCTCCATCGCGAACGACGTCACGTCGCAGTCCCGCAGGTCGGCGACCAGGTCGAGGGACTGGTTGACGGGCAGGAACGAGACGGTGGCCGTGCCGGCCCGCAGGCGACGTACGACGGAGGCGTCGAGGGGGTTCACCGACACCACCACGTCCGCGTCCAGCCAGGGCTCCTCGAGGACCTCCGCGCCGGCCGCGACGTACTCCTCGTCGTCGTGCAGCGCGCCGGCGCCGGCGCCGGGCTCGACGACGACGACGTACCCCAGCCCGGTCAGCTTGCCGACCAGCTCGGGGACGAGCGCGACCCGGGTCTCGCCCGTCCGGGTCTCCAGGGCCACTGCGATCCTCACCTTGGGCAACCTAGGGCACCCGCCGCGGGGCGGCCACCATTTGGGACACCGGTCTCACCCGTGTCGCCGCGGCCCGTCCGTCCGGGCGGGTGCTTTACGGCACCGCCGGCGAGGGACACGCTGGGCAGATGGACGTGCGGTTCGTGGACGCAGAGGGCGCGCACCCCCATGACAGCGACGACGTCGTCGTGCTGCTCGAGCGCGACGACGGGTTCCTCTGGGTCGACGTACCGGTCTGGGACCAGCAGGTCGACGGCTTCCTGGCCGGGCTCGGCGTGCACCCCCTCGTCGTCGAGGCCTGCAAGCAGCGCAACCACGTCCCGACCGTGCACGGCTACGCCGACCACTACTTCGTGACGGTGCACAGCCCGCTGCTCGGTGCGGCCGGGCACGTGCACCTCCTCGAGCTCGACCAGATCGTCGGCGACCGGTTCCTGGTCACCGTGCACGGCCCGCTGAACCCGGTCGTGGACCCGGCCGCGGCGCTCGTCGAGACCGCCGGGGTGCTGGCCCGGATCGAGGGCGGCCGGTTCCGCCCCACGACGCCCGCCGAGCTGTCGTACGCCGTCACCTCGGCCGTCGCCCGGCGCCAGCGGGGCCTGGTCGGCGACGTCGCGGAGAAGCTCCCCGACCTCGAGCAGCACGTGATGGCCTCGCAGCTGGTCGACCCCGAGACGCTGCTGGAGCGGATGTTCCTGATCCGCCACGAGCTGATCACCGCCCGCACGATGGCCGCGCAGACCCACGACGTGTACGCCCGGATGGGCTCGCTGGACCGGTTCGTCACGGACGACGCCCGGCACCTCGCGCACGACCTCGCCGACCAGTTCGACCGGGTCCGCTCGATCGCGGACGGCGAGGCGCAGTTCCTGTTCGGGGTCATCGAGCTCTACCAGACCAAGGTCAACACCAAGATGACGCTGGCGATGGAGCGGCTGGCCGTGATCGCCGCCGTGACGCTGCCGGTCACCGCGATCGCGTCGGTCTACGGGATGAACGTGATCGTCAACCAGCACACGCACGTCACCCAGCTGGTCGTGGTCGTGATCGTGATGGTGACGATCTCCGGGCTGCTGCTGCGGTGGGCGCGGCGGCAGGGGTGGTGGTGAGCCCGCCGGAGTCGCCGGGTCGGGGGTCGATCCGCCGCCGGAGACGCCGGGTCGGCCGGACGCACGAGCACCCCGGCGCGAGGGGCTCCGGGGTGCTCGGGTGCAGCGGGTGGTTCGGGGGGGAACGGGGTGCGGCTAGGTCCTGGCCTCCGTGTCGTGGGCCTTCTCCTGCTCGATCTCGGCGACCAGCTCCTCGGGCGGCGGCGCCTTGTCCGAGGACTCCTCGGCCCCGGCACCACCTCCGACCGACGTGCGCTTCTTGTTCCAGACGTCGAAGGCGACCGCGGCGAGCAGCACCAGGCCCTTGACCGTCTGCTGCCAGTCGATCGAGATGCCCATCAGCGACATGCCGTTGTTCAGGACACCCATCACGAAGCCACCGATGATCGCGCCGACCACCGTGCCGACACCGCCGGTGACGGCCGCGCCGCCGATGAACGCCGCGGCGATCGCGTCGAGCTCGAAGTTCGTGCCGGCCTTCGGGTTGGCCGCGGTCAGGCGGGCCGCGGTGACCATGCCGGCCAGGGCGGCGAGCAGACCCATGTTGGTCATCACCAGGAAGTCGATGCGCTTGGTGCGGACACCGGACATCGTGGCCGCGTCGACGTTGCCGCCGATGGCGTAGACGTGCCGACCGGTCACCGTGCGCTGGGTGATGAAGCCGTAGACGCCGATCAGCACGAACAGGATCAGGCCGACGATCGGGACGCCGCGGTACTGCGCCAGCAGGTAGGCGAAGATCATGATGACCGCGACCATCGCGACGAGCTTGGCGTAGAACAGCCCGACCGGGACCACGTCGAAGTTGTAGCGGACCGCCGAGGCGCGCTTGCGGAACTCCAGGGCGACCAGGAACACCGCGAGCAGCGCGGCCAGCACCAGGGTCAGGTTGGACAGGCCGGTGTCCGGACCGACGTCGGGCAGGAAGCCGTTGCCCATCGCCTCGAAGCCGTCCGGCAGGCCGCCGACAGTGGCGCCCTTGAGCACGACGAGCGTCAGGCCGCGGAAGATCAGCATGCTGGCCAGCGTCACGATGAACGCCGGGATCCCGACGTATGCGACCCAGAAGCCGTGCCAGGCGCCGATGGCCGCGCCGAGCACGAGGCAGAGGATCACCGCGAGCACCCACGGGACGTCGTACTTCGTCATCAGGATCGCGGCCACCGCACCGGTGAACGCGGCGACCGAGCCCACCGACAGGTCGATGTGCCGGGCGATGATGACGATCACCATGCCGATCGCCAGGATCAGGATCGAGGCGTTCTGGGTGAACAGGTTGGTCAGGTTCAGCGGCCTCAGCAGGATGCCGTCGGTGGTGATCTGGAACAGCACCACGATGGCCACGAGAGCGATGACCATCCCGTACTGGCGGACGTTGCCGCGCAGCGCGTTCTTCAGCGAGTTCATCGGACTACCTCTTGCTCCTGTGTCGACTTGGTCATGTAGCGCATGAGTGACTCCTGGTTAGCCTCGGCGCGACTGAACTCCTGGGTGATGCGACCCTCGGCGAGGGTGTAGATGCGGTCGCAGAGCCCGAGCAGCTCGGGCAGCTCGGAGGAGATCACGATGACACCCCGGCCCTGCTTGGCGAGCCGCTGGATGACGCCGTAGATCTCGTACTTCGCGCCGACGTCGATGCCGCGCGTCGGCTCGTCGAGGATCAGCAGCTGCGGGTCGGTGAACATCCACTTGGACAGCACCACCTTCTGCTGGTTGCCGCCGGACAGCTTGGCGACGCCCTCGTTCACGGTGGGGGTCTTGATGTTCATGCTGGTGCGGTACTTCTCCGCGACCACGACCTCCTCGCGCTGGTCGACCGTCAGGCCCTTGCGGATCTTGTCCAGCCCGGCCGACGTGATCGAGCGCTTGATGTCGTCGAGGAGGTTCAGCCCCAGCACCTTGCGGTCCTCGGTGAGGTAGGCGATGCCGGCGTCGATCGCGGCGTGCACCGAGCGCAGGTGCAGCTCCTTGCCGTTCAGGGTGAGCCGGCCCTCGACCCGGCTGCCGTAGGACCGGCCGAAGACGCTGCGGGCCAGCTCGGTGCGACCGGCGCCCATCAGGCCGGCGATGCCGACGATCTCGCCCTTGCGGACGGAGAGGTTGGCGTCCCGGATGACCGCGCGGGACGCGTCCAGCGGGTGCATCACCGACCAGTCGCGGAGCTCGAAGAGCACGTCGCCGATCTCGGGCACGTGCTCGGGGAAGCGGTTCTCGAGGTCCCGGCCGACCATCCCGCGGATGATCCGGTCCTCGTCGACGGCGTCCGCGGCGACGGCGAGCGTCTCGATCGTCCGGCCGTCCCGGATGATCGTGATCTCGTCGGCGATCTGCTCGATCTCGTTGAGCTTGTGGCTGATCATGATCGAGGTGATGCCCTTGCCCTGCAGGCCCTTGAGCAGGTCGAGCAGGTGCTGGGAGTCGTCGTCGTTCAGCGCGGCGGTGGGCTCGTCGAGGATCAGCAGCTTCACTTCCTTCGACAGCGCCTTGGCGATCTCGACGAGCTGCTGCTTGCCGACGCCGAGGTGCTTGACCTGGGTCAGCGGGTTCTCGGCCAGGCCGACCCGGGCGAGCAGCTCGATGGCCTGGCGGTTCGCCCGGTCCCAGCTGATGATCCCGCCCTTGGCGGTCTCGTTGCCGAGGAAGATGTTCTCGGCGATCGACAGCTCGGGGATCAGCGCGAGCTCCTGGTGGATGATGACGATGCCGGCCGCCTCGCTCTGCCGGATGTCCTTGAACTCGACCACCTGCCCGTCGAAGAAGATGTCGCCGTCGTAGGTGCCGTGCGGGTAGACGCCGGACAGCACCTTCATCAGCGTGGACTTGCCGGCGCCGTTCTCCCCGCAGATGGCGTGGATGTCACCGCGGTTGACGGTGAGGCTGACGTCGCTGAGCGCCTTGACACCAGGGAACTCCTTGGTGATGGAGCGCATCTCCAGGATCGGCTGGCTCATGTGCGGGTTCCTCCGGACGGGAGTGGGGCGGTGGGGTGCCGTGGTGCCCCGGTCCAGGCGGACCGGGGCACCACGGCGTGGATCACTTGAGCTCGGCGTCGGTGTAGTAGCCGGTGTCGACGAGAGCAGTCTGCACGTTCTCCTTGGTGACCGACAGCGGGTCGAGGAGGTAGGACGGGACGACCTTGGTGCCGTTGTCGTAGGTCTTCGTGTCGTTGACCTCCGGCTTCTTGTCGTCGCCGATGGCCTTCACCATGGCCACGGTGACCTTCGCGAGGTCGCGGGTGTCCTTGAAGACGGTGGAGTACTGCTCACCCGCGAGGATCGACTTGACCGACTGCACCTCGGCGTCCTGGCCGGTGACGACGGGCAGCTTCTTGCCGCCGCCCGAGTAGCCGTTGGACTTCAGCGCCGCGATGATGCCGAGCGACAGGCCGTCGTAGGGCGAGAGGACGCCGTTGACGGTCTCCTGCGTGTAGCTCTTGGTGAGGATGTCCTCCATGCGCTTCTGGGCCGTGGCCGGGTCCCAGCGCAGGATGGCGGCCTGCTCGAACTTGGTCTGGCCGGACACCACCTTGATGTCGCCGGAGTCGATCATCGGCTTGAGGACCTTCATCGCGCCGTTCCAGAAGAACGTGGCGTTGTTGTCGTCCGGCGAGCCGGCGAACAGCTCCACGTTGTACGGCGCCGCGCCGCCCGCCTTGAGGCCGTCGACCAGCGACTGCGCCTGGATCTCGCCGACCTTCTCGTTGTCGAAGGTGGCGTAGTAGTCGACGGCGTCGGTGTCCCTGATCAGCCGGTCGTAGGAGATGACCGGGATGTTGGTGTCCTTGGCCGTCGAGAGCACGTCGCCCAGCGCCGTACCGTCGATGGCGGCGATGACGAGCATCTTCTCGCCCTTGGTGACCATGTTCTCGACCTGGTTGACCTGGGTCGGGATGTCGTCCTCGGCGTACTGCAGGTCGACCTTGTAGCCGGCCGCCTCGAGCTGCTTCTTGATGTTGTTGCCGTCGGCGATCCAACGCTCCGACGACTTCGTGGGCATGGCGACACCGATGGTGCCCTTGTCCCCGCCACCGGCGGAGTCACTGCCGCCCCCGCAAGCCGCAAGGCTCAGGGCCAGAGCGGTGCCGGCGACTGTCGCGATCAACTTGCGCACTGACTTCTCCATCTCGTTGTTGCTCGGACTGCAGGGGCTCTCCCTGTCCGTCTTTCCTGTGTCTGCGCAGACATTCAGAACCCCTGCGCCAGTCGGTGGTACGCCTGGTTCCAGCGCAGCTCCTGGCGGAGCCGGCGGACCGTGGTGTCGGCGTCGATCAGCACCAGCTCGGTGCCGACCATATCTGCGAGGTCGCCGAGGTGCTCGGCCGTCAGCGCGGTGGACAGCACCGTGTGGTGCGGCCCGCCGGCGGTCAGCCAGGACTCGGTCGACGTGTGCAGGTCGGGGGCGGGCTTCCACACGGCTCGCGCGACGGGCAGCCGGGGCAGCGACTCCAGCGGAGCCACCACCTCGGCCTCGTTCGCGACGAACCGGAACCGGTCCCCGAGGTCGGAGGTGCCCAGGATGACGGCCTTGCCCGGGGCGGCGTCGAAGACCAGCCGGACCGGGTCCTCGCGGCCGCCGATCCCCAGCGGGTGGATCTCCAGGGTGGGCGTGCCGGTCGCGATCGACGGGCAGACCTCGAGCATGTGGGCGCCGAGGATCAGCTCCTCGCCGGGCACCAGGTGGTAGGTGTAGTCCTCCATGAAGGAGGTGCCGCCGGGCAGGCCGTCGGCGACCACCTTGAGGGTGCGCAGCATGACCGACGTCTTCCAGTCACCCTCGCCGCCGAAGCCGTAGCCGTCGGCCATCAGCCGCTGCACCGCGAGGCCGGGAAGCTGGCGGAGCCCGCCGAGGTCCTCGAAGTTCGTGGTGAACGCGGTGAAACCGCCCTCGGTGAGGAAGGACCGCAGGCCGAGCTCGATGCGCGCGCCGTAGCGCAGCGACTCGTGCCGCTCGGCGCCGGCGAGCAGCTCCGGGGCCACGTCGTAGAGGTCGGCGTACTCCTCCACGAGCACGTCGATCTCCTTGTCCGCCACTGCGTCGACGACCTCGACGAGGTCGTTGACGCCGTAGGTGTTCACCGACACCCCCCACCGCAGCTCGGCCTCGACCTTGTCGCCCTCGGTCACCGCGACGTTGCGCATGTTGTCGCCGAAGCGGGCGAGCCGCATCGTCGACAGCTCCGCACGTCCGAGGGCCGCACGCGTCCACGTCCCGACACGAGCCGTGACGCGCGGGTCGCTCACGTGACCGGCGACCGTCAGGCGGTCGAGGCCGAGCCGGGTCTGCATGAAGCCGAACTCGCGGTCGCCGTGGGCGGCCTGGTTCAGGTTCATGAAGTCCATGTCGATGTCGGACCAGGGCAGCTCGACGTTGGCCTGCGTGTGCAGGTGCAGCAACGGCTTGCGCAGCTGGTCGAGACCCGTGATCCACATCTTCGCCGGGCTGAACGTGTGCATCCAGGCGATGATCCCGACGCACGCGTCGTCGGCGTTCGCCTCCAGCATCACCCGGCGGATCGCGCCCGCGTCGGTGAGCACCGGCTTGGCTACGACCCGGGCCGGCACGTCGGCGGAGGCGCCGAGCGCGTCGGAGACCTGCCGGGACTGGTCGGCGACCTGCCGCAGCACGTCCTCGCCGTACAGCCCCTGGCTGCCGGTCAGGAACCAGATCTCACGGATGGTGGGGCCGGTCACGAGCTGCTCCCGAGGGTTGACGGAGTGGTCGCGGGCTGCTGCCCGTAGACGTTCTGGTAGCGGTCGTAGAGCGAGTCCACGTGGCTCTGGGCGATCGGGATCGTGTCGCCGAGCTGCCGGGCGACGTGCACGGTGCGGGCGACGTCCTCGAGCAGGACCGCTGCCTTCACGGCGGCCCGGGCGTCCTTGCCGACGGTGAACGGACCGTGGTTCTGCATCAGCACCGCCTTGGACCGGCTGCTGCGCAGGGTCGCGACGATGCCCTCGCCGATCGACTCGTCGCCGATCAGCGCGAACGGCCCGACGGGGATGTCCCCGCCGAACTCGTCGGCGATCATCGTCAGCACGCAGGGGATCGCCTCGCCGCGGGCCGCCCAGGCGGTGGCGTACGTCGAGTGGGTGTGCACGACCCCGCCGACCTCGGGCAGGTGCCGGTAGACGTAGGCGTGCGCCGCGGTGTCCGAGGACGGCGCGCGGTCACCCTCGACGAGGACGCCGTGCAGGTCGGTGACGACCATCGTCTCGGCGCTGAGGTCGTCGTAGGAGACGCCCGAGGGCTTGATCACCATCAGGTCCTGGCCGGGCACGCGGGCCGAGACGTTGCCGGCCGTCCAGGCGACCAGCCCGTTGCGGGTCAGCTCCGCGTGCAGGTCGGCGACGTGGGCACGCAGGACGGCGAGGGTGGCCGTGACGTCGGTGGTGAGGCTCATGCGTCGACCTCCGCCGGGGCCTGGGCGCGGACCTGGCGGCGCCGGGCCTTGAGCCGGTGCATGACCTCGTTGGCGCCGCGCCCGAAGTAGTCGTGCAGGGTGCGGTACTCGTCGTACAGCGCGTCGTAGGCGAGCACGTTGGCCGGGATGGGGACGTAGCGACCGCGGTCGAGGCGGCCCATCACCTCGGCGGCGGCGTGCACGTCGGGGTACTCCCCCGCCGCGACCGCTGCGTGGATCGCCGAGCCGAGGGCCGGGCCCTGCGTCGAGCCGATCGTGGAGAGCGGCAGGTTGGTGACGTCGGCGTAGATCTGCATCAGCAGCGCGTTCTTCAGCAGCCCGCCCGCCACGACGAGCTCCTTGACCGGGACACCCGCGCCGTCGAACGCCTCGATGATCGCGCGGGTGCCGAAGGCGGTGGCCTCCAGCAGCGCGCGGTAGACATCCTCCGGCCGGGTCGCGAGGGTCAGCCCGACGACGACCCCGGAGAGGTCGTGGTCGACGAGGACCGAGCGGTTGCCGCTGTGCCAGTCGAGGGCCACCAGGCCGTGCTCGCCGACGGCCTGCCGGGCGGCCAGCTCGGTGAGGTACTCGTGCACGCCGAGCCCCGCGGCGGCCGCGGCCTCACGGGTGGCGGCGGGGACCTGGTGGGTGAGGTACCAGCCGAAGATGTCGCCGACGCCGCTCTGGCCGGCCTCGTAGCCCCAGAGCCCCTGGGTGATGCCGCCCTCGACGACCCCGCACATGCCGGGCACCTCACGCAGCACGTCGCCGTTCATCACGTGGCACGTCGAGGTGCCCATGATCGCGACCATCTGGCCGGCCTCGACCGCGCGGGCGGCGGGGGCGGTGACGTGGGCGTCGACGTTGCCGGTGGCGACCGCGATGCCCTCGGGGAGACCGGTCAGCGCGGCGGCCTCCGCGGTCAGCGAGCCGACCCGGTCGCCGAGGCGGGCCATCGGCCGGTCGATCTTGTCCGCGACGAAGTCGGCGAAGGCCGGGTTCAGCTCGGCGAGGAAGTCGCGGCTCGGGTAGGTGCCGTCCTGGTAGATGCCCTTGTAGCCGGCGGTGCAGGCGTTGCGCGTGAGCGTCCCGCACAGCTGCCAGACGATCCAGTCGGCGGCCTCGACGAAGTGCGCCATCTCGGCGTAGACCTCGGGAGCCTCCTCGAGCATCTGCAGGCCCTTGGCGAACTCCCACTCCGAGGAGATCAGACCGCCGTAGCGGGCCAGCCACACCTCGGAGCGCTTGCGCGCCAGCTCGTTGAGCCGGTCGGCCTGGCCCTGGGCGGCGTGGTGGCGCCACAGCTTGACGTAGGCGTGCGGCTCCCCGGCCAGCCGGGGCAGCTCGGACAGCGGCGTGCCGTCGGCGGTGGTCGGCACCATCGTGCACGCGGTGAAGTCGGTGGCGATGCCGACGACCGCGGACGGGTCGACCCCGGCCTGCGCGAGGGCTGCCGGCACGGCGACCCGGAGCACGTCGACGTAGTCCGCGGCGACCTGCAGGGCCCACTCGGGCGCCAGCGGCGTGCCGTCGGGCAGCTCGCGGTCCAGCACGGCGTGCGGGTAGTCGTGGCTGGCGGTCCCGAGCTCGGCGCCGTCGGAGACGCGCACCACGAGGGCCCGGCCCGACAGGGTGCCGAAGTCCACGCCGATGACGACGCGGTCGGTGCTCACGGGCTGGCTCACGCACTCTCCTCGGGGATTGATGTGAACGCTCATGTGAGCGTTCACATTGGAGGAGTGTGTCGGTCGACACACGGGCCGGTCAAGCACCACGGGGATAAATCTTCGCGGCGCGCCCGGATTTCTTCCGCTGTGGACGTTTAGTTCCGCGGCCGGGGGGAGGTGGGGCGGTGGACTGCCGGACCACCAGGGTCGTCGGGACCAGGTCCGCGGTCGGCTGCTCCTCGCCCTCGAGCACCCGCTCCAGGATGTCCATCACCCGGCGGCCGAGCTCCGCGAAGTCCTGGCGGACCGTGGTCAGCGGCGGCTCGAAGTACTGCGCCTCGGGCAGGTCGTCGAAGCCCACGACGCTGACGTCCTCCGGCACCCGGCGGCCGGCCTCGTGCAGCGCCCGGATCAGGCCGAGCGCCATCTGGTCGTTGGCCACGAACACCGCGGTGACGTCGGCCTCCCGCGCCAGCGACGTCCCGGTGAGGTAGCCGCTGCGCGCGCTCCAGTCGCCGCCCCAGCGCAGCGGCGGGACCCGCCGGCCCTGCGCCTCCAGCTCGGCCCGCCACCCGTCCCGCCGGGCGTGTGACTCCGCCCAGCCCAGCGGGCCGGACAGGTGCACGACGGTCTCGTGACCGAGCGAGAGCAGGTGCGCGGTGGCCAGGCGGGCGCCCTGCGCGTTGTCGACCCCGGCGGTCAGCGGCGTCTCGGAGAGGTCGCCCTCGACGACCACGAAGGGGACGTCCAGCCCGAGCGAGTGCGCCTCGCGCAGCACGCTCTCGTGCGGGACGATCACCACGAGCGCCTCCACGGCCTGCTCGAGCAGCTGGTCCACGGCCGCGCGCAGCGCCTCCCGCGACATCGAGAGCACGCTGACGGTCGCGACCCGGTAGGCCGAGTCCCGGGCGGCCGCTTCCAGCGCGTGCAGCACGTTGGCCGGCCCGAACTGGCTGGTGCCCCAGGTGACGACCCCGAGGGTGCGCGACCGGGCGGAGGCGAGCTGCTTGGCGGCGAAGTTGCGGCGGTACTTCAGCTCCTCGACGGCGGCCATCACCCGGTCGTGCGTCTCGGGCCGGACCCCAGGCATGCCGTTCAGCACCCGGGAGACGGTCTGGTGCGAGACGCCCGCACGGGCCGCCACGTCGGCCATCCGCGCAACCCGCGGACGCTCGTGGGACGTGGGGCTCATGGGCCGATGCTAGGGCCACCCCTGGCGACGCTGACGACGTAGCCCGCCTCCGGCGCGTACGCCACGGCGTCCCAGGTCGAGAACCGGTCGACGACGTGCAGGTCGCAGGACGCCAGCGCGGCGTCGTACTCCTCGAGGGGGGTGACCGGGCAGCCGCGCGGCAGGTGCGCCCGGTCGAGGCCGAACCCGGCGACCAGCAGGCCGCCGTCGACGAGCAGCCCGGACAGCGCGGCGACGGTGCTCCCGAGCGTGCCCGGCGCGAGCAGCGGGACGACGTTCCCGGCCAGCAGCACCAGGTCGTACGGCGGTCCGGCGGCCAGCCCGGGCGGGAGGTCGGCGAGGTCGCCGGGCACCCAGGGCAGCGCGGGGTCCTGGTCCCGGGCGACCGCCAGCATGGAGTCGTCGACGTCGAGGCCGACGACGTCGAACCCCTGTGCGGCAAGGCGGATCGCCACCCGTCCGGTGCCGCAGCCGGCGTCGAGCACCCGCGCACCGGGTGTCAGCAGCGCCGCGCAGAACGACGCCTCGCCGTGCACGTCCGCCCCGCTCGCCGCGAGCGTCGCGAAGCGCGCGGCGTAGTCGCGGCCGGACGTGCCGCCGGTGAGCTCCTGCCAGCGGGTGGCCGGCCGGTCCGTGGCCATCGGCCGGTCCTCAGTAGTACCAGGGGAAGGGCGACCAGTCGGGCTCGCGCTTCTCCAGGAACGCGTCGCGACCCTCGACGGCCTCGTCGGTCATGTAGGCCAGCCGGGTCGTCTCACCCGCGAACAGCTGCTGGCCGACCAGGCCGTCGTCGAGGGCGTTGAAGGAGTACTTCAGCATCCGCTGGGACGTCGGCGACTTGGCGTTGATCTTGCGGCCCCACTCGAGCGCCTCCTTCTCCAGGTCGGCGTGGTCCACCACGCGGTTGACCATGCCCATCCGGTGCGCGTCCTCGGCGGTGTACTCCTCGCCCAGGAAGAAGATCTCGCGGGCGAACTTCTGGCCGACCTGGCGCGCGAGGTAGGCGGACCCGAACCCGCCGTCGAACGAGCCGACGTCGGCGTCGGTCTGCTTGAACCGCGCGTGCTCGCGGCTGGCCAGCGTGAGGTCGGCGACCACGTGCAGGCTGTGCCCGCCGCCGGCCGCCCAGCCGGGCACCACGCACAGCACGACCTTCGGCATGAACCGGATCAGCCGCTGGCACTCCAGGATGTGCAGCCGCCCGAGCCGGGCCTTGTCGACGGTCTCGGCGGTCTCCCCCTCGGCGTACTGGTAGCCGGCGCGGCCGCGGATCCGCTGGTCGCCGCCGGAGCAGAACGCCCAGCCGCCGTCCTTGGGGCTCGGGCCGTTGCCGGTCAGGATCACGCACCCGACGTCGCTGGAGACCCGCGCGTGCTCGAGGACCCGGAGCAGCTCGTCGACGGTGCCGGGGCGGAACGCGTTGCGCACCTCGGGACGGTCGAAGGCGATCCGCACGGTGCCGTGCGCGACGGCCCGGTGGTAGGTCAGGTCCTCCAGGTCCTCGAAGCCGGGGACCGCGCGCCAGGCGGTCGGGTCGAAGATCTCGGACACGTTGTCAGCCATGAGGGGAGGCTAGGGCACCCCCTCCCCCGACTTGTCAGGCGGTCGATCGGCCAGGGCCGATTGACCGCCTGACAAGTCGGGAAGAAGGAGGGGCATGACACTCAGTGGCGAGTACGAGCCCAGCCCCGAGCAGTGGGTGCGCGACCAGGTCGAGCGGTACGAGGCGTCCGGCGGCACCGAGGCCACCACGCTGCGCGGCGTCCCGGTCGTCGTGGTCACCTCCCGCGGCGCGAAGAGCGGCAAGATTCGCAAGAACCCGCTGATGCGGGTCGAGCACGACGGCCGGTACGCCCTGGTCGCCTCCAAGGGCGGTGCCCCGCAGCACCCCACCTGGTACTTCAACCTGGTGGCCCACCCGACGGTCGAGGTCCAGGACGGTCCCGACCGGCGCGAGTACGCCGTGCGGGTGCTCGAGGGCGACGAGCGCGCGGCCTGGTGGGAGCGGGCGGTCGCCGTCTGGCCCGACTACGCGGACTACCAGACGAAGACCGACCGCGAGATCCCGGTGTTCCTCGCCGAGCCGGCCTGAGAGCGGCCCGGTCCGCCGTCCGTCCGGCTCAGCGCAGCCGGAGCGCGAGCAGCGGGCACAGGTCGACGGCGCGCCGGGCGTGCTCCTCGAGCCCGGGCGCGACGTCGAGCGAGCGGTCCGCCCGCCGGGCGAGCGGGTAGCCCCACTCGTCGCGGGTCAGCACCTCCGGCAGCAGCTCGGCGCACAGGCCGTGCCCGTCGCAGCGGGTCCAGTCAACGTGCAGCGTGGACACCGCAGCCACCTCCCAGGTGCACGGCGACCTCGTCGGCGAACACCCGCATCGTGCTGGCCACGAAGCGCGCGGTGCCGTCGGGGTGCGCGCAGGCGCCCCGCCCGACGACCAGCTGGCGCATCCGGTGCACGTCGTCGACCAGCCGCGGGTCGCGCTCGCGGCGGGCCAGCCGGGTCAGGGCATCGGCCATCCGCGGCAGCCCGTTGACGCAGGGCCCGCACTGCCCGGCGACCTGCTCCGCGAGGTACGTCGCCACCGCGGCGCTCTCGACCAGGCCGCAGCGGTCCCGTCCGAGGACGGCGACCACGCCGGCGCCGACGGAGGCCCCGTGGGTCACCAGCGAGCTCTTCGACATCCGGGTGCCCGCCACGGCGCGGCCCGGGACCCAGGCCCCGTGGTAGCCGCCGACCAGCACCGCCTGCGCGTCGTGGGGCGAGCAGCCCGCCGCCGCGAGCAGGCTGCCCAGCGACGTACCGAAGGGGACCTCGAACACGCCGGGCGCCGGCACCGCGCCGCTGACCGTGGACAGGAAGGTGCCGGGCTCGTCGTCGGTGCCGACCGAGCGGAACCAGTGCGGGCCGAACCGGGCGAGCAGCGCGACGTGCGCCAGGGTCTCGACGTTGTGCACCAGGGTCGGGCGGCGGTGCACGCCGCGTTCGTAGACCCGGACGCTGCGGTCCGACGGCAGGCCGGGCCGGCCGTTCAGCGCGTTGACCAGCGCGGACTCCTCCCCCGACACGAACCGGTCCTCGACCTGCACGACCTCGATGCGCAGCGACTCCGCGCGCAGGCCGACCTGCTCGCGCAGGTGCTCGACGATCTCGGGACGCGCGGTGGTGAGGTAGGCCCGCCGGGCGCCGACGGCGCGGGCGGTCAGCACCAGGCCGTCGATGACCAGCTGGGGGGCGGCCAGCAGCAGGGTGCGGTCCTTGTCGCTGACCGGCTCGCCCTCGGAGGCGTTCCCGACCACCACCCCGTGGCCCTTCGCGGCGACGCCGCGCAGCTTGCGCGCCGACGGGAAGCCCGCGCCGCCCCGTCCGACGAGACCGGCGCGCTCCACGAGGTCCGGCAGGTCGACGTACGAGGCGAGCGGGCCGAACGTGTCGAGGTGGTCGCGCAACCCGGGACCCGGGGCGGCGAATAGCCGGCGGGTGTCGGTGGGAGCGGCGAGGCCGGGAGCGATCGTCATCGGGTCACTGCCTTCCGTGCGGGGAGCGTGCGGGGGATGCGGCGCTGGCCGCGCTGGCCGAACGAGCCGGAGGTGCGCCACCCGACGGCGGCGGCGACCGCGAGGACGCAGGTCGCGGCGACGGCCCGCATCCACAGCGTGCCGGCGTCGGTGCCGGTGCCGAGGGCGTGCAGGAGGGCCAGCGGCCACATCACGTAGGCCGACCAGTGCACGGCCCGGAACACGCGCGGGCCGACCCGGTGCCGCAGCAGGCTGGTGCCGACCAGCACGACGAGCACGTCGACCGCGAGCGTGCCGAGGCCCAGCCAGAACGGCCGGTACGTCGCCAGGAACGGGAACGCGAGGTCGACGAGCTTGAGCTGCGCGTAGGGGTCGAAGAGCAGCGTGCCCACGTGCACGGCGATCAGCCCGGTGCCGGCGAGGCTGGCGGTCTTGTGCAGGTCCGCGAACCCGAACCGGTTCAGGCCTAGGCCGGCGCGGCCCGAGCGGGTGGTGATGCCCAGGACCATCGTGACGGTGAACATCACCAGCGCGACCAGTCCGGTGCCGCGGCCGAGGTACCAGAGGGCTTCGGTGAGGTTCATGCCACCAGCCCCGTCGGCCAGCCGTCGGTGTGCACCAGCACGCCGTCGTGGCGCAGGAAGCGGGCCGGCAGGCCGAGGCCGCGGACCCAGTCGACGGCCCTCTCTCCGCGGACCAGCGAGGCGGTCGTGACCGCGTTGGCGTGCGCGCAGGTGCCGGCCGCGACCGTGACGCTGCGCCAGAACGGCCGGGCCGGCTGGCCGGTGCGGGGGTCGACGATGTGGTGCATCGTGCAGCCGCCGCGCACCCACCGCCGCGAGACGGTGCTGGAGGTGGCGATCGCGGAGCCGGCGGGCAGCTCGACCTGCGTCCACGGGTCCTCGTCGCGGTCCTGGACGTGCACCTGCCAGCCGGGGGCGGGTGCGGGCCCGGCGGTGGCGATGTCGCCGCCGAGGCTGACCAGCACCCCGGTGCCCAGCGCGCCGTGCACCAGCTCGGCGGCGCGGTCGGCGGCCACGGCCTTGGCGGTGGCGCCGAGGTCCAGCTCGACACCGGCGGGGAGCCGGAGCCGGGAGCCCTCGAGGCGCAGGCGGCGGTAGCCCGGCACCGGCCGGATCACCGCGCGCAGCGGGCCGGCGTCACCGGTGACCAGCTGCAGGTCGCGGTCGTAGCCGAGGCGACGCAGCGCGCCGCCGACCGTGGGGTCGACGTCGCCGTCGGTGAGCTCGGCGGCGGCCAGCGCCTCGGCGACGAGGTGCGCCATCGTCGGGGAGAGGGTCACCTCTCCGGAGCGCTCGGCCAGCCGGCAGATCTCGCTGTCGGCGCGGAACCGGTTGGCCGCGTCGTCGACCTGGGCGAGGTAGGAGTCGACCAGCTCGCGGGCGCTGCCGAGCACGCCGGGGTTGGTGACCACGAGACGCGCGCGGGTGCTCCACAGCTCCCACTCGACGGCGGCGGTGGTGGTGGCCATCTCAGGACCCGCTGGTCGAGGCGTTGGCCGACCCGCTGCCGGCCGACAGGCCGGGTGCGGTGCTGCTGCTGCTTGAGCCGGAGCCGCCGGAGGTGCTGGTCGAGCCCGTGCCACTGGTGCTGCCGCTGGTGCTGCCCTGGCTGGTGGTGCTCTGGGCCGCGCTCGTCGACCCGTTGTCCAGGGCACCGATGCCGAGCACCGCGGCGAGGCCGAGGGAGGCCGCCGCCGACGTACCGACGAGGGTACGGCGCAGGCGGCCGGCCCGTCGGACGGCGCGGTCCCGGTCGACGGGCTGCTCGGGTGATCGGTACTGGTCCATGGGGTCCTCGCTCGGTGGGGGTGTTCCTCCAACGATGAACCGGGTTCCTGTGCGGGCTCTTGGAGTCCCGCCGGGCTTCCCTGTGCAGTCCCTGTGAGCTCAGGAACCGCTGGTGCTGCCGTGGCTCTGCCCGAACCCGGGCTGCAGCCCGGGCGCCTGGGGCTGGCTCTGCTGCTGCGGCTGGGTCTCCTGCGGCTGCTGCCGGGGCTGGGCCTGCCCGCCGCCGTCGTCGCCGCTGTCGTCCTGCCAGCCGGAGAAGTCGTCGTCGCCCGAGCCGCCCGTGGTGCCACCGGTCGTGGTGCCGCCGACCTGGACCGGCTGCCCGGATCCGGAGGAGGAGCTGCCGGACGTCGCGTGCGGGGCGTGGGTCGCGACCACCCCGGCGACGCCGAGGGAGCCGGCGACACCCGCCGCGACGAGTCCGACGCGCAGTCGCCGGACGAGCCGGAGATGGGCGTCTCGCTGTGCCGAGGGGTCGCGTGTCATACCGCCAGGATGCGAGCCGTTCCTGAAGATGCTCTGTGAGACCGCTGGTCGGGCGGTGTGCGTCTGGGCCGGCCGCGCCGACCCGGCGTGTCTGGCGGCGGTCCGCCCGCCACAGGCGCCGGGTCGGCGGGGTCCGGGCCGCCAGAGGCGCCGGGTCGGCGGGTGGGACGTCCGGTGTGACCGTTGGCACACGGCGCCGGGAGGTCTAGGGTCACGCTGGATTAGTTGCCGCGGAGAACAAATCACCCGGAGGTAGACCCATGGCACCCCGCCCCACCCCTTCCGACCGCTTCACCTTCGGCCTCTGGACGGTCGGCTGGCAGGGCCGCGACCCGTTCGGGGACGCGACCCGTGCACCCGTCGACCCGGTCGAGTCCGTGCACCGCCTGGCCGGCCTCGGGGCCGCCGGCGTCACCTTCCACGACGACGACCTCATCCCGTTCGGCTCGTCCACCAGCGAGCGCGACGCGCACGTCTCGCGGTTCAAGGACGCCCTCGCCGAGACCGGCATGACGGTGCCGATGATGACCACGAACCTGTTCACCCACCCGGTCTTCAAGGACGGCGGCTTCACCAGCAACGACCGCTCGGTGCGCCGCTACGCGCTGCGCAAGGTGGCCCGCAACATCGACCTGGCGGCCGAGCTCGGCGCCCGGACCTACGTCTTCTGGGGCGGCCGCGAGGGCGCGGAGTACGACGGCGCCAAGGACGTGCGGGCCGCGCTCGACCGCTACCGCGAGGGCATCGACACGCTCGCCGCCTACGTGCTGGAGCAGGGCTACGACCTGCGCTTCGCGATCGAGCCGAAGCCCAACGAGCCCCGCGGGGACATCCTGCTGCCCACGGTCGGGCACGCGCTGGCCTTCATCGCCGAGCTCGAGCACCGGGACATGGTGGGCCTGAACCCCGAGGTGGGGCACGAGCAGATGGCCGGCCTGAACTTCACGTCCGGCGTCGCGCAGGCGCTGTGGTCCGGGAAGCTGTTCCACATCGACCTCAACGGCCAGCGGTCCATCAAGTTCGACCAGGACCTGGTCTTCGGCCACGGCGACCTGCTCAACGCGTTCTTCCTGGTCGACCTGCTCGAGCACGGTGCGGACGGCTCCCCGACGTACGACGGGCCGCGGCACTTCGACTACAAGCCGTCGCGGACCGAGGACATGGCCGGCGTCTGGGCCTCCGCGGAGGCGAACATGGCGACGTACCTGCTGCTCAAGGAACGGGCGGAGGCCTACCGCGCGGACCCCGAGGTGCAGGCCGCCCTGGAGGCGTCCGGCGTCGCCTCGCTGCGGCAGCCGACCCTCACCGAGGGCGAGTCGTTCGCGGACCTGCTCGCGGACCGGGGCGCGTGGGAGGACTTCGACGTCGAGCGGGCCGCCGAGCACGGGTTCGGGTTCGTGCGGCTGAACCAGCTGGCGCTCGAGCACCTGCTCGGAGCCCGCTGACCCTGCCCCGTTTGGCCCGAGTCGCCCCGGGTTGTGGACCGCCTGGGGCAGATTTTAGGTAACGAATCGGTCTCGGGATGACGCGTGACGGTCGTCACAGGCATATGTTCGCGCGCAGAACAATCACGGATCACACCGCACACCTCTGGGGCTCGCAGGCGGCACACGTGCAGAGCGGCTCCTCCGACGAAAGGGTTTCAGCGCATGCGCAAGACCAACGTGTCGATCGCCTTCGTGGGGCTCACCCTCGCGATGGCCCTCGCCGGCTGCGGGGGATCGAGCAACGACAACAGCTCGGGCTCGTCCTCCAGCGCCGCCTCCTCGCCGTCCGGTGCGGGTGCCTCGTCGAGCGGAGCGGTCGACGGCAAGGGCGCCAAGGTCGGCATCATCCTGCCCGACACCACGTCGTCGCCCCGGTGGGTGACCGCCGACCCCGAGGCGCTCAAGGCCAACTGCCAGAAGTTCAACCTGGACTGCAACATCCAGAACGCCGGCGGCTCCGCCGCGAAGATGCAGACGATCGCCCGGCAGATGACCTCCGACAAGATCAAGGTCCTGATGATCGTCGACCTCGACCCGGCCTCGGGCGCGAAGATCGAGCAGGAGGCCGCCAAGAACGGCGTCATCCCGGTCGACTACGACCGCCTCACCCCCGGCGGCGGCGCGGCGCTCTACGTCTCCTTCGACAACGTCAAGGTCGGCGAGGTGCAGGGCAAGACCCTCACCCAGTGCCCGCAGGTCGCGAACGAGAAGAGCGTGAAGTACGTCGAGATCGACGGTGCGCCGACCGACAACAACGCGACGCTGTTCAAGCAGGGCTACGACGGCGTGCTGTCCAAGACGGCGGGCTGGACCAAGGTCGGCGAGCAGACCGGCAACTGGGACGCCCCCACCGCGGGCCGGGTGTTCAGCTCGATGCTCGGCAAGAACCCCGACATCAAGGCCGCCATGGTCGCCAACGACACGATGGCCGGCGCGGTGATCACCGACCTCAAGCGGCAGAGCCTCAACGGCAAGGTCGCGGTCTCCGGCCAGGACGCCAGCGCCGAGGGCCTGCAGCACATCCTCGACGGTGACCAGTGCTTCACCATCTACAAGCCGTCGACCGCGGAGGCCGCCCCGGCCATCGAGGCGATCGCCCAGCTCGCCAACGGCCAGGTGCCCGACACCAAGGGCGTGACGATCACGGACCCGCAGACCAAGAAGAAGGTCCCGGCCATCCTCGCCACCCCGGTCGCGGTGACCATCGACAACGTCGCCGACCCGATCAACGACCAGTACACCCCGAAGAAGGACGTGTGCACCGGGGCGTACGCCGCCAAGTGCACCAAGGCCGGCGTGAACTAGCGGCCCGTCGCGCAGCAGCAGGGTGGCCGTCGTCGGCGCAGGCGCGACGGCGGCCACCTCGCTGCTCACCCAGCACCCACGAAAGGATCGTGCCCCGCCCATGAGCGACCACCCCCTGATCGAGCTGCGCGGCATCAACAAGAGCTTCGGACCCGTCGACGTGCTCAAGGGCGTCGACTTCGTCGCCCGGGCCGGCGAGGTCACCGCTCTGGTCGGCGACAACGGCGCCGGCAAGTCGACCCTGGTCAAGTGCATGAGCGGCACCTACCCGATCGACTCCGGCGAGTACCTCTTCGAGGGCAGGCGGGTGACGGTGCACTCGCCCCGGGACGCCAGCGCGCTGGGCATCGAGATCGTCTACCAGGACCTCGCGCTGTGCGACAACCTCGACATCGTCCAGAACATGTTCCTGGGCCGCGAGCAGCTCAGCGGGGTGGTGCTCGACGAGAGCAGCATGGAGCACTCCGCCGAGGAGACCCTGCGGTCCCTGTCGGTGCGCACGGTCAAGTCGGTCCGGCAGCGGGTGGCCAGCCTCTCGGGCGGCCAGCGGCAGACCGTGGCGATCGCCAAGGCCGTGCTGTGGAACTCCAAGGTCGTCGTCCTCGACGAGCCCACCGCGGCGCTCGGCGTCGCGCAGACCGCCCAGGTCCTCAGCCTCGTACGTCGCCTGGCCGGTCGCGGCCTGGCCGTCGTGCTGATCTCGCACAACATGCTCGACGTGCTCGAGGTCGCCGACAGCATCGCCGTGCTCTACCTCGGCGAGATGGCCGCCCAGGTCGAGCGCTCCGAGGTCAACCAGCAGCAGCTCGTCGAGCTGATCACCACGGGCCGGCTCGGTGCCGAGCCGGCCGCGAGCTCGAAGGGAGCCGACGCATGACCGACGTCGACGACAAGGAGCACCAGGACATGTCGGCGGTCGCCTCGACCGTGCCGGCCGCCCGCTCCGCCCGCGACTACGTCCGGCTCTACGGGCAGCGCGTCCGCGGCGGCGAGATGGGCTCGCTGCCCGCGGTCGCCGGCCTGGTGGCGCTGGTCCTGCTGTTCTCGGCGATCCAGCCGACCTTCCGGGGCCTCTACAACTTCGGCAACATGCTCACCGAGGGGTCCGGCCCCGTCCTGCTGGCGATGGGCCTGATCTTCGTCCTGCTGCTCGGCGAGATCGACCTGTCCGCGGGCTTCGCCGGCGCCGTCTGCGCGGCGGTCATGGTGCGGCTGATGGTCGGCTACGACATGTCGTGGTACATCAGCATCGGCGCCGCGCTCGTCACCGGGATGGTGATCGGGCTGCTGATCGGGCTGCTGGTGGCGAAGGTGCGGATCCCGTCCTTCGTGGTCACGCTCGCGTTCTTCCTCGCCTTCCAGGGCGTCGCGCTCTACATCGTCAACAACGGACCGGGCGCGCACGGCGACGTACGCATCACCGACGACGTGGTGCTGGCGTTCGAGAACTCCCAGATGCCCAAGTGGGCCGGCTGGCTGCTCGCGGTGGTGATCATCGTCGGCTACGCGGTCGTGGAAGCTGTCGGCGCAGCGCGCCCGGCGGGCCCGGGGCCTGCTCGGCGAGCCGACCGCGATCCTGTTCGCGAAGATCGCCGCCCTGACGTTGGGCACCCTGCTGGTGGTGTTCCTGCTCAACCAGAACCGGTCGATCAACCGCAAGCCGATCCTCACCAACGTCGACGGCACCATCAAGCTGGTCACCCCGCCGGCCGTCGAGGGTGTCCCGTGGGTGGTCCTGGTCCTGGCCTTCTTCTTCGTGGTGTGGACCTTCCTGCTCTCCCGGACCCGTTACGGCCGGCACATCTACGCGGTGGGCGGCAACGAGGAGGCCTCGCGCCGGGCCGGCATCGCCGTGGACCGGGTCCGCATCTCGGTATTCGTGCTGTGTTCGTTCATGGCCGCCGTGGGTGGCATCATGATCGGCTCGAACGTGGCAGCGGTCTCGGTGCAGAACTACTCCGGCAACACGCTGCTGCTCGCTGTGGGTGCCGCCGTGATCGGCGGCACCAGTCTGTTCGGCGGCAAGGGCCGGATGGTGGACGCGCTGGTCGGAGGAGCGGTCGTGGAGGTCATCCAGAACGGCATGGCCAACCTGGTGCAGGGCAACAACGGCTCGTCGGTGCAGTACGTCGTCACCGGCATCGTCCTGCTCCTCGCAGCCGCGATCGACGCGATCTCGCGCCGGCGCGCGGGGGCGACGGGACTGGGATGATCCGTCCGTCCGGCGAGGGCAGCGGCCCGGCGGCACGGCCCGACGCGATCAGGCGGCACAACCTGAGCCTGATCCTCGGGAACGTGCACCGGGACGGCCCGCTCACGCGCGCGGACCTGACCCAGCGGCTCGGCGTCAGCCGGTCGACGGTCGCGGCGCTGGTCTCGGACCTGATCGCGCTCGGGCTGGTCGAGGAGTCCGTGCCGGTAGGCGGGGACGGCGTCGGACGGCCCTCGCACCTGGTCGGGCCGGCCGCCCGCGGGCCGCTCGTGATCGGCGTCGACGTGGACATCACCCACATCACCTCGGCGGCGATCGGGATCGGCGGCCGGGTGGTGTCCCGCGAGTCGATCATCACCGGCGCGCACCCGGTCACCCCGGAGCAGGCGGTCGACATGGTCGTGGCCGCCGTCGGCCGGCTCACCGCGCCGCTCGGGCGTCCGGTCCTCGCGGTCGGGGTGAGCGTCCCCGGCACCGTGAACCGGAACACCCGGACCGTGGGCGAGGCGCCCAACCTGGGGTGGCAGGACGTCGCGCTCGGCGAGATGCTCGAGAAGCGGCTGGGCCCCGACCTCCCGGTCGTGATCGGCAACGACGCCGACCTGTCCCTGCTCGCCGAGCTCGGCCGGGGCAGCGCCCGCGGCTGCGACGACGTGGTCTACCTGATCGGCCGGATCGGCGTCGGCGCCGGCATCGTCGCCAACGGGCTGCCGCTGACCGGCCGGGACGGCCGCGCCGGGGAGGTCGGCCACAACGTGGTGCAGACCGACGGGCCGGCGTGCCACTGCGGCAAGCGCGGCTGCCTCGAGACGATCATCGGCGACGTGGCGCTGCTGGCCCTGGCCGGCCGACGGGTCGCCCCCACCGAGGAGAACGTCGCCGCGGTGTTCGACGACGCCCGGGCCGGCGACGAGCGGGCGCTGGGCGCCGTACGCGCGGTGGCCGACTGGATCGGGCACGCGCTGGGCAACCTGGTGAACACCTTGAACCCGCAGCGGGTGATCCTCGGCGGCTCGCTGGCCGGCGTCCTGGCGCTCGCCCGGGTCGAGGTCGAGCACTCCCTGGAGCAGTACGCCTTCGACCCGGGCCACCCGGTCGAGCTGGTGATGCCCCGGTTCGGGACCGACTCGGCCCTGCTTGGGGCCGCGGAGCTCGCGTTCGCCGGGCTGATCGAGGACCCGTTCCTCGCCGTCGCGCACCACTGAGCCCCACCGGAGGGCTCAGCCACCGGGGGTGAGCAGCTCCTCCAGCGACGTCGCCGGGCGGCCGGTGAGCAGCTCGACGTCCCCGGTGACCCCGGCCAGCTCGCCGGCCGCGATCGCGGTGTAGGTGCTGACCCAGGCGGCCACCTGCCAGTCGGCCGCGCCGTACGCCGACCGGGAGGCGTAGGCCTCCTCGAGCGTCTCGTCGACGAAGGAGAAGTCCCGGCCCAGCACCCGGCTCATGGTGGCGGCGGCCTCGGTCAGGGTGATCGCGGCCGGACCGGTGAGCTCGTAGGTGCGTCCCGCGTGTGCCCCCGGGTCCAGCAGCACCGCGACCGCCGCGGCCGCGATGTCGTCCTGTGCCACGGCGGCGACCCGCCCGTCGTCCGCCGGCCCGCGGATCACGCCGTCCGCGCCGGCGAGCAGCGGGAAGAAGTCGGCGTAGAGGTTGTCGCGCAGGAACGTCGGGACCATCCCGGACCGCTCGATGTGCCGCTCGGTGAGGTGGTGGTCGCGGGCCAGCAGGAACGTCGCGTCCGGGGCGGCCCCGTAGAACGAGGTGTACACCAGGCGCCGCACGCCGGCGGCGGCCGCGGCGTCCACGAACGTGCGGTGCTCCTCGAGCCGGTCCTCGGCCTCCGCCGCCGAGACCATCAGCACCGTGTCCAGGCCCTCCAGCGCCCGTCGTACGGCGGCCCCGTCGGCGTAGGACGCCTGCACGACCGTGCTGCCGGGCAGCTGCGGCGCCTTCGCCGGCGTGCGCACCACGAGCCGCTGCTGCACCCCCTCGGCGGCGAGCAGCCGGGCGATCCGTCCCCCGAGGTGGCCGGTGGAGCCGGTGACGCCGAGCACCACGGGTCAGCCCGCCTTGGCGATCGAGGCGGCCAGCGCCGCCAGGTGCCCGAGCCGCGCGAGCTCGGAGTCGAGGACCTCCGGGCCGCCGCGGCGGCCGAACAGCACCATCTCGTTGGGGCTGCCGATCGGCGCGCCGGCGACCAGCGTGCCCTCGGCCAGCAGCGCCCAGTCGTCGGGGAGGTCGAGCCGCAGCGCGTGCGTCGCGGGGAACCAGTCCGGGTGGCCGGCGGTCGTCTCGGGCGCCGCCGACGTGCGGTGCAGCACCTTGACCTGGTCGCCCTTGCGCCGCAGCCGCATGCCCCAGTCGGCGCGGAAGGTGATCGGCAGCAGGTCCACGATGTCGTCGCGGGCCGCGGTGGGGTTCTGGGTGAGCGCCTCGACCGCCTCGAGGTCCAGGAACAGGTTGCCCCCGGCGCCGTACCGGGAGATCCACAGCACCTTGACCCCGTCGAGGCGGTTGCACGCGGAGACCAGCGAGTCGGGCATCACGCCGGGTGCGGTCTCGAGCAGCACGTCGTCGACCGCGGTGCCGTCGGGGCGGTGCTCGACGATCTCGATCGCCTCGATGTCGCCGCCGGCCTCGCCGATGGCGGCCGCGACGGCGCCGAGCGAGCCGGGGACGTCGGGAAGCTCGACGCGCAGGAGGAACGGCACTCTCAGACCCTTTCGACGTGGGCGTCGACGTCGACCCTGCCGGGCTTCGTGACGACGGCGTCGACCCCGAAGACGACCTCCCCCGAGTGCTGACGATATCCCCCGAGGGCCTTCAGCACCTGCGCGCTCCGCTCCCCGGACGCCGGGTCGAGGTCGACCACGGCGCAGCGGGGCACCACGCCGCGCACCGTCACCGCGGCCTCCCCCACGCGCAGCGTGCCGCCGACCCAGCCGTCCTCGACGTGCGCGAGGGCATCGCCGACGTCGACGGTGAAGGTGGAGCGGAACTGCGCCCCGTCGACGGGTGCGCCGACGCGGCCGGCCAGCGTGGCGAGCGAGGACGTGGTCACCAGGGTCACCGAGGCGCCGTACACGACGTCGCCGGGGCGGGTGGAGCGGGCCAGCACGACGTCGGTGCCGAGGTGCGCGGAGTACGCCTCCGCCCAGGGGCCGCCGACCACGTCGAGCGTCGCGACGCGTCCCCAGTAGTCCACCTCGAGGGTCTCGCCGGTCGGCGCGGGCACGTCCTGGACCGTGCCGCCCGGCAGCGTGACGGTCAGCACGCCGCCGTACCAGCGGGCGGAGGTGCGCAGCAGCGACGGGTTCTCCACGGTGCGCAGCACCCGGGCGCGGGCCGGGTCGACCAGGCAGAAGACCCGGTCGCCCACCGGGCCGTCCAGGGTCAGGTCCACCGTGGGCAGGTCCTGGTGACGACCGCCCTTGACGGGGGTCAGGCCGATCCGCGTGATGTGCACGACGCACACCCTGCCACGGCGCCGTTTCACCGGGGTTTCCGACGACGTGGCCCGACCGTGACCCGGAGGTCGCCCACAGCATCCGATGTCGGGGAGGCGTGTGGATAGCGTGGGGGGGGTGGACGCACCGGCGGACTACCGCTACCTCCTGGCCAACGAGCGCACCTTCCTCGCCTACGTGCGGACGGCGCTGGCGCTCCAGGTCGCCGGTCTCGGCGTGCTGCAGTTCCTCACCAGCTCGCACGACGCCGTCCGCTACACGCTCGGGATCGCCCTGGTGCTGGTCGGCTCGTTCGTGGGCGTCACGGGCTACCGGCGGTTCCACGACAACGAGCACGCGATCCGCACCGGTGGCGACATGCACACCGCCCGCGGTCCGGCGCTGATCACGGTCGCGGTCGCCGCGCTGCCGCTGCTCGCGGCGGTCGTGCTGACCTTCACGTGAGCGTGTAACGCCACGGCGGTGCCGCGCGTCATCACTGTGACGGCACCCAGCACGGAACCGGGGGGAACGATGGGCAGCGAGACGTTCGAGGAGCTCGTGCGGACCACGGGCGACCAGACGTTCCGCACGGCACTCCTGCTGTGCGGTGACTGGCACCTCGCCGAGGACCTGACCCAGACGACGTACGCCAAGGCCTTCGCGAGCTGGTCCCGGGTACGACGGGCCGACAGCCCGCCCGCCTACCTCCGCACGGTCCTGGTGAACACCTACCTCTCGCACCGCCGGCTGCGCCGGAGCTCGGAGCTGCCGAGCGGCACCCTGCCCGAGACGTGGCAGCCAGGGATCGACCCGAGCGTCCGGCTGACCCTGCTCGCGGGCCTGCGGGAGCTCTCGCGCACCGACCGGGCGGTGCTGGTGCTGCGCTTCTGGGAGGACCGGAGCGTGGCGCAGACCGCCCACGACCTGGGCATCTCCGAGGGCGCCGTGCGGACCCGGACCACCCGGGCGACCCAGCGGCTGCGGACCGTGCTGGACACCGACCGTCCCGACCTGGTCGCCGACCACGGAGCCTGAGGAGACCTGATGAACGCCCACGACACGGACCACGAGGACCTGCGGGCCCGGTTCGGCGAGGTCGTCGACGGGGCCGGGCTCGACCTCGACCGGCTGGCCGGCGGGGCGCGCCGGCGCGGCGGCCGGATCCGGCGGCGCCGCCGGCTGCTCGCGGTGGCGGGGACCGGGGCCGCGGTGGCTGCCGTCGTCGGCGGGCTGGCGCTGACCGGGACCGGGAGCACCGCCTCCGCTCCCCCGGTCGCCACCGGCAGCACGGCCCCCACGGCCCCCACTGGCACGCCGTCCCCCGTCCCGACGGCGGCCCCCTCCCCCGCCGGGCTGGTCGTCCCCGAGGGGCAGGCGGTCGCGGTCACCGGCCGCTCCACGGCCGCCGCCCTGCTGGACCTCGTCGGCCAGCTGGTGCCGGGCCGGGCGAGCGACGTGGGCGGGCAGGGGCAGCCCCCGGCCCGGCCGGAGGACGGCGCGGCGGCGCAGACCTACGCGACGTTCACCTGGACTCCGGCCGCCGGCGGAGCGGGCACCCAGGTGATGGTCAACGTGCAGAACGCGTTCGGGGGCGCCGGGCCGGACCAGGCCGGCCGGCCGTTCTTCTCCTGCCGCGACGACCGGGTGGCGTGCACGGTCGACCGCGCGGACGGGCTGCTCGTGGTCTCCTACGAGCGGCACCGCGGCGCCGCGGTCGACCGGGTCGTGGACGTCTACCACCGCGACACCGGGCTGCGGGTCGTGGTGGCGAGCACGAACGCCGACGAGGTCGAGAAGGGCCGCCCGGTCCGCGAGGACCCGCCGCTCTCGAGCGCCGACCTGCGGGACATCGCCACCCTGGACGCCTGGGGCGCGACGCTGCCCCGGCCGTGGGACCAGGCCGGGGCAGCGCTCTCGCCGTACCACGACTACGACGCGGAGCAGCCGTGAGCTACATGTGCGCGGCGCCGGCCTTCACGGCCTCCCGGATCCGGGTGTAGGTCCCGCACCGGCAGATGTTGCGGATCTGGTCGAGGTCGGCGTCGGTGACCTCCCGGCCCTCGGCCTTGGCCTTGTTGACCACCGCGACCGCGGCCATGATCTGGCCGGGCTGGCAGTAGCCGCACTGCGCGACGTCCCGGTCGATCCAGGCCTCCTGCATCGGGTGCAGGTCGGCGCCCACCGTGCCCGGCAGCCCCTCGATCGTGGTGATCTCGTCGGTCTCGCCGATCTTCTCCACGGGCACCGAGCACGGGTTGAAGGCCTTGCCGTTGACGTGGCTGGTGCAGGCCTTGCAGACGTTGATCCCGCAGCCGTACTTCGGGCCGCGGACGCCGAGCACGTCGCGCAGCACCCAGAGCAGCCGGACTCCGTCCTCGACGTCGACGGTGACCTTCTCGCCGTTCAGCATGAATGAGTGGTTCGGCATCGGGTGTCTCCGTTCAGTACGTGTGGTCGAGGCCGTCGGTCGGCGACTCGGGGACGGGCGGGATCCGGGTCTTCGGGGTGAAGGCCAGCGGCTTGGTGTGCTGGAGCGGGAAGCTGGTCGGCATCGTCCCGGTCGCCCGGGCGAACGCGCAGACCACGGCCGCGCCCGTGGAGGCGACCCCGAACTCCCCGGCGCCACCGGGCTCCTCGGAGTCCGACGGCATGATGTGCACCTCGACCACCGGCGGGACGTTCCACTCGCGCGTGTAGAAGTAGTTGTCCCAGCTGCCCTCGAGGAACGCGCCGTCCTGCAGGTGCAGGCTCGAGGTGAGCATGTTGGCCAGGCCGTCCATGATCCCGCCCTGCATCTGCGCCTCGAGGCCGCGCGGGTTGATCGCCAGGCCCACGTCGACGGCCATCACGACCTTGGTGACCCGGGGACCGGTGACCCCGTCGCGGACCGTGCGGTTGACGGTCCCGGGACGGCAGTCGATCTCGACGAGGACCGCGTTCACGCCCTTGTACTCCTTGTGCAGCGCGATGCCCTGCGCCGTACCGGGGGCCATCGAGCGGCCCCAGCTCCCGGCCTGCGCGACCTTGTCGAGCACCGCCCGGGCCCGCTCGCTCTTGGTGAACTCGCGCCGGAACCGGTAGGGGTCCTTGCCGAGCTTCTTGGCCAGCTGGTCCACGACGAGCTCGCGGGCGGCCGCGACGTCCGGGGAGTAGATGTTGCGCATGCTGCTCGTGTTGAAGCCCAGGTCGACCTCGTTGAGCAGCTGGTTGGTGGCGCCGAAGTTGTAGGGCACCTCCTGGGTGAGCGCGAAGATGGTCTGCGAGAAGCCGATGTCGCCGACGGGGAGCTTGCCGGCCAGCGCGGTGATGATCTCGCCGAGGCCGTGCCCGAAGTCGGTCTTGACGCTGGTGTGCCGCTGCTCGTAGGTGAGCACCTCGCCCGCGGCGTACGACGCCCGGATGCGGGTCGTGGCCATCGGGTGGGTCCGGCCGACCCGGGAGTCGTCGGTGCGGTGCCACATCAGCCGCACCGGCTTGCCGATCGCCTTCGAGCACTGGGCCGCCTCGACGGCCGCGTCGTAGAACAGCTTGCGGCCGAACGAGCCGCCGCCCTCCATGACGTGGAACTTCACGGCGGTCGGCGCCATGCCGAGCATCGTCGCGATCTCCTCGGCGGCGGTGATCGGGCTCTTGCAGGCGCCCCACACCTCCGCGCCGTCCTTGCGCACGTCGGCGATCGCGCAGTTCGGCTCCAGGGAGCTGTTGCTGCGGAACCAGAACGTGAAGTCCGCGTCGACGGTCTTCACCAGCGGGCCGAGCTTGGGCACCACGAGCGGCACCTCCGCGGCCCGGAGCGCCTTGAGCACGGTGGCGTCGGACTGGCCGGCGACCGTGCCGTCGATCCAGCTGACGTCGAGGGCGCGCACGGCGTCGATGCACTGACCGAAGGTCTCGCCGCGCACCGCGACGCCGGTCGGGACGAGGGCCACGTCGGTGATGCCGGGCATCGCCTCGACGGCTGCCCGGTTGCGGATCGCCTTCGGCTTGCCGTTCAGCGTGGGCGCCCGGCAGATCATCGTCGGCTTGGCGTCGGGGACGTCGAGGTCGAGGGTGTACTGCTTGGCGCCGGTGACCGCGGCCCGCGCGTCCAGCCGGTTCTGCGGGGTGCCGATCACGGTGTAGTCCCGCTTGGTGGTCAGCTCCACCTCGACCCTGCGGGGCGAGGACACGGCGGCCTTGGCGGCCAGGTCGCCGTAGGAGACCGTCCGGCCGCCGGGCGCCTCGACGACGCCGGCCTTGGTGGTCAGGTTCGCCACCGTGTCGCCGAGCTCGAGGGCGGCTGCGTCGAGCAGCGCGCCCTTGGCGATGGCCGCGGCGACCCGGATCGGCGTGAACGTCGACACGGTGGTGTTCGAGCCGCCGGTGAGCTGGTTGAAGACCAGCTCGGGGCGGGCCGGGGCCAGGGTGACCTTGACCCTGTCGACGGGCAGGTCGAGCTCCTCGGCGATCAGCATCGCGGTCGAGGTGGTGATGCCCTGGCCGTTCTCGGACCTCGGCAGCTCGAAGGAGGCGGTGCCGTCGGTGTTGATCACGACGGTGATCAGGTTCGACGTCGCGCGGGCGGCGTCGGTGAGCATGTCGTTGAGGTCGTAGATCTCCGGCGGCTGGGGGCCGGACGGCAGCGCGGCGTAGGCCGGCGTGCTGCCGCCGAGACCGAGCTCGGCAGCGGCGGCCAGGGTCGGTGCCGCGACGAGGAAGCCGAGGAAGCGGCGGCGACCGGGGTCGGCGGCGCGCCCCCCCGGGACGGTCCTCAGGGCCGCTCGCGGCGGCTTCGGCGGACGGGATGGACGGGGTACGACGAGACAGAGCCATCGGCTGTCCTTTCACACTCGACCCGAGCGATTGGTGAAACGAGCTCCTCCACCGTGACAGCCGTCACTCGTGGGCGGGATGCCCGGAGTGCCCACATCTGGAGGTCCGTCGTTGGGCGCACTGCACAGTCATTCGGCCGGGCCGAGCAGCCGGTGAGCGCGCAGGGCCAGCACCAGCTCGACCGGCATTGTGCCGGTGGTGAGGTCGCGGCCGGTGGCCTCGCTCAGGCGCCGCAGCCGGTTCAGCACCGTGTTGCGGTGGCAGTGCACCAGCTCGGCGGTCCGGCCGGCCGAGCCGGCGGTCTCCACCCAGGCGTGCAGCGTCGCCAGCAGCGGGCCGCGCTCGGGCTCGGGCAGGTCGAGCAGCGACCCCAGCCAGGTCCGGACCAGCTGCTGGGCCAGCTCGGGCGACTGCAGGAGCATCGCCTCGGGCAGCCGGTCGTCGAGGCAGGCGACGGTGTCCGACGGGCCGAGCGTGCGCAGCGCGAGCGCGGCCTGGCGGAAGCCGACGGGCACCCGGGCCAGGCCGTCGACGGGCGGGGAGACGCCGCCGCGGACCTCGAGCACCGAGCGCAGCGCGTCGAGCTCGCGGTCCGGGGCCTCCCCGACGACCAGCACCAGGCCGACCAGCGCCGCGCCGCGCACCTGCCAGGTGGACACGACCCGGGCCCCGGCGAGCCGGTCGCGCAGCCGCCGGACGGCACCGGTGTCGCGGGAGGCGGGCTCGGCCACCACGACGACGTACCGGCCGTCGACGGGCACCTCGAGCATCCGGGCGGCCTCGAACGCGAAGCCCGGGTCCTCCGCGACCCCGGAGAGCAACCCCTCCCAGATCGAGGTACGTCGCTGCTCGTCGGCGCGGACCGCGAGCCGCTCGGCGTCGTGGTAGGCGGCGGCGACCTGCGAGGAGGTCCGGTCCACGACCTCCCACACCCGGGTGCCGACGTCGAGCAGGCCGTCGTCGTCGATGTCCTGGTCGCGCGCCTCGGCGACCAGCGCCTCCCAGACCAGCCGGCCGCCCATCCGGAACGAGCGGAGCAGGTCGTCGATCGGCAGGCCCTGCTCGGCGCGCCGCTGGCCGGTCGCCCGGGCGGCGTCGTACTCCTGGCCGTGGTAGGCCTCGGTGCCGCCGACCAGCTGCAGGATCCGGGTCAGGTTGTCGTGGCAGGAGCGCCACAGGTCGTCGGAGGGCACCACCCGCGTGCTGCGGTAGCCGGGGTTGCTCTCCTCGATGGTGGTGACCAGCTGGTCGGCGAGGGGCGCGACCCGGGTCAGCACGCGGCGGGCGAGGTCCCCGGCGACCGGTCCGGCCAGAACGTGTGAACGCTGTGGTGCGGCTCCCATGCCTGACTAACGCGCCGGCGGCCGGAAGGACACGGGCCGGCCCGGACCCACGTGGGAATGCCCGTGCGGCTGTGGGAACCGAATGCCCGAACGGTCATAGAGTCACCTGCATTCGGTCATCCCGCACCCGCGGGCTGCCCCACATGGACCCTCCCGGAAGGCGTCGTACATGGCGGAACCAGGCACCTCACCTCACAAGAACCGGGCATCGGGGTATGCCCATCCGGGCTCGCTGCTGCCCGTTCCCTCATGCAGACTGACGACGTGGCCCACGTCACACCCACCGGACCGGGAGGAGGCGCGATGAAGGCGGACGAGCGTCAGCGCCAGATCCTGGTCCGGGCCCGCACCGACGGCCGGGTCGAGGTCGGCAGCCTCGCCGTGGACCTCGCCGTCGCCGAGGAGACCGTCCGCCGCGACCTGCGCGAGCTGGTCGAGCGCGGCGTGCTCCAGCGGGTGCACGGCGGCGCCTACCCGGTGGAGAGCGCCGGCTTCGAGAGCAACATCAAGCACCGCTCGACGTCGCTGGTCGCGGAGAAGCGACGCATCGCCGTGGCCGCTGCCGAGCGGCTGCACGGGGCGGAGACGATCTACGTCGACGAGGGCGTCACCCCGCAGTTCGTGGCCGAGGAGCTCGCGCCGGAGACCCCGATCACCGTGGTCACCTCCTCGCTCCTGGCGGCCAGCGCGCTGGCGGAGACCCCCAACGTGACGGTGCTCCTGCTCGGCGGCCGGATGCGCGGGCGGACGTTGGCGACCGTCGACCACTGGGCGCTGCGGATGCTCGGGGACCTGGTCATCGACCTCGCCTTCCTCGGCTCGAACGGCATCTCCCGCGAGCACGGCCTCACCACGCCGGACCCCGCCGTGGCGGCGGTCAAGAGCGCCGTCGTCGAGCGGTCCCGGCGCCGCGTCTTCGTCGGGCTGCACACCAAGTTCGGCGCGTCGTCCTTCTGCCGTTTCGCCGAGATCTCGGACTTCGAGGTCCTGGTCACCGACTCGGGGCTGAGCCTCAGCGAGGCCCGCCGGTTCGCCGTCCTGGGACCACAGGTGGTCCGCGCCTAGCACCAGCACCAGCACCAGCACCAGCACCAGCACCACAGATCAGCAGCAACGACCGAGAAACACACCGACTCCGGGCCACCTGGCCCGGGTATCGACCGGAGGTAGCAGTGGTGACCAGATCGACGAGAAGGATCGCGATGGCGCTGGCCCTGCCAGCAGTGGCCGGGCTCGCCTTGTCCGGTTGCGCCGGCGCGGGCGGCGGGGGCGGCGGGGGCGGGGGCGGCTCCAAGTCGATCAACGTCCTGATGGTGGGCAACCCGCAGATGGTGGACATCCAGAAGCTCACCAAGGACAGCTTCACCAAGGACACCGGGATCACGGTGAACTACACGGTGCTCCCGGAGAACGAGCTCCGCGACAAGGTCACCCAGGACGTCGCCACCGGGGCCGGTCAGTACGACGTGGCCACCGTCGGCGCCTACGAGGTGCCGATCTGGGCCGGGAACGACTGGCTGCACGAGGTGGACTCCTACGCCGACGGCGACTCGTCCTACGACAAGGCCGACCTGCTCAAGCCGATGGTGCAGTCGCTGTCCGGCGAGGACGGCAAGCTCTACGGCCTGCCGTTCTACGGTGAGTCCTCGTTCCTGATGTACCGCAAGGACGTGCTGCAGAAGAAGGGCATCACGATGCCCGAGCGGCCCACCTGGCAGCAGGTCGCCGACATCGCGGCCAAGGTCGACGGCGCCGAGCCCGGCATGAAGGGCATCTGCCTGCGCGGCCTGCCCGGCTGGGGCGAGATGTTCGCACCGCTGACCACCGTGGTGAACACCTTCGGAGGCACCTGGTTCGAGAAGGACTGGACGCCGAAGGTGAACGCCCCGGAGTTCAAGGCGGCGACCAACTTCTACGTGAACCTGATCAAGGCGCACGGCGAGCCCGGCGCCTCGCAGGCCGGCTTCACCGAGTGCCTCAACGCGCTCAGCCAGGGCAAGGTCGCCATGTGGTACGACGCCACGTCGGCCGCCGGCTCTCTCGAGGACCCGAAGGTCAGCAAGGTCGCCGGCAAGATCGGCTACGTGCAGGCGCCGGTCGAGAAGACCAAGGCCTCCGGCTGGCTGTGGACCTGGGCGTTCGTGATGCCCAAGACCACCAAGAACGCCGACAACGCCTCGAAGTTCATGCTCTGGGCGACCAGCAAGGACTACGAGAAGCTGGTCGGCGACAAGCTCGGCTGGTCCCGTGTGCCGGCCGGCAAGCGGGCGAGCACCTACGAGATCCCGGAGTACAAGAAGGCGGCCGCCGCGTTCGGGCCGCAGACGCTCCAGGCGATCGAGGAGGCCAACCCGGAGGACCCGGGCGTCCAGCCCCGGCCGACCGTCGGTGTCCAGTTCGTCGACATCCCGGAGTTCCAGGACCTCGGCACCAAGGTGAGCCAGGACATCGCGGCCGCCATCGCCGGACGCGGCACCGTCGACGACGCCCTCAACAAGGGCCAGGCCCTGGCCGAGGACGTCGCCAAGAAGCAGACCCAGTAGGTCCACGCCCCGGTGCGGGGCGGCCGGCCCGGCCGTCCGCCCCGCACCACGGGCTCCCCCGCACCCGCGTCGACCGCGCCCCTCACGTCCACACCCGGAGGAACCATGAGTGCCCAGGCGCCTACCGCCCACACTTCCGGCCACACGATGTCCCGCGGCGAGCGTTGGCGCCGGCGCGGGCCGCTGCTGCCGGCCCTGATCTTCACGATCGTGATCACGCAGATCCCGTTCCTGCTGACCATCGCGATCTCCACCCTGAACTGGAACGTGCTCGAGCCCGGGGAGAAGAACTTCCTCGGCATGGGCAACTACTCGTCGTTCGCGTGGTTCGACAACTACGTGACGGTGTTCACCGACACCCGGCTGCGGCACGCGGTGATCAACACCGTCGTGCTGACCGCCTCGGTGGTCGTGCTCAGCTCGCTGCTCGGGCTGGGGCTGGCGGTGCTCCTGGACCGGAAGTTCCGCGGCCGGGGCGTGGCCCGGACCCTGCTGATCGCACCGTTCCTGGTGATGCCGGTCGCGTCCGCGCTGGTCTGGAAGCACGCGCTCTACAACCCGGACTACGGCCTGTTCAACGGCGTCCTCAACTGGGTCTGGCAGCTCTTCGGTGCCGACCAGGGCCCGGTCATCGACTACGTGTCGAAGTTCCCGATGCCCGCGGTGATCGCTGCGCTCGTGTGGCAGTGGACGCCGTTCATGATGCTGATCCTGCTGGCCGGGCTGCAGTCCCAGCCGGGGGACGTGCTCGAGGCCGCGAAGATCGACCGCGCCGACGGCCGGCAGACCTTCCGCTACATCACGCTCCCGCACCTGCGCCAGTACATCGAGCTGTCGGCCCTGCTCGGCTCGATCTACGTCCTGCAGACGTTCGACGCGATCTTCACCATCACCCAGGGCGGCCCCGGCTCGGCCACCACGAACCTGCCCTACGAGATCTACCTGACCATGTTCCGCAAGTACGAGTACGGCGAAGCCGCCGCTGCGGGCGTCGTCGTGGTGATCGGCACGATCATCGTGGCCACCTTCGCGCTCCGCACCATCTCGTCGCTGTTCACAGAGGAGGCCTCACGATGACCGTCAGTGCCGACACCGAGAGAAACCCGTTCGCGCCCGAGGACGCCGCCGTCGCCCAGAAGCGCCGGCGCGCGCACAAGGTCAAGGAGGACACCTCCGCCAACGCCGGTGCCTGGTGGACGTTCTTCGCCTGGCTGCTGACCCTGGTGTTCTTCGCGCCGGTCGCGTGGATGGTGCTGACCTCCCTGCACCAGGAGTCCGACGCGGCGACCAACCCGCCGTCGATCTTCGCGCCGCTGACGCTGGAGAACTACGCGGCGGTGTTCAACCGCGGGGTCTCCTCGTTCCTGATCAACTCCCTGATGGCGAGCGTGATCTCGACGCTCTTCGTGCTGCTGCTCGCGGTGCCGGCGGCGTACGCGCTGTCGATCAAGCCGGTGGAGAAGTGGACGGACGTGATGTTCTTCTTCCTGTCCACCAAGTTCCTGCCCCCGATCGCCGCGCTGCTGCCGATCTACCTGATCGTCAAGCAGATCGGGATGCTCGACAACGTCTACACGCTGGTGTTCCTCTACACCTCGATGAACCTGCCGATCGCGATCTGGATGATGCAGTCCTTCCTCGCGGAGGTGCCCAAGGAGATCCTGGAGGCCGCCCAGGTCGACGGCGCCGGGCTGTTCCGCACGCTGGTCAGCATCGTCGCGCCGATCTCGGCCCCCGGGCTGGCCGCGACCAGCCTGATCTGCTTCATCTTCAGCTGGAACGAGTTCATGTTCGCGGTCAACCTCACCGCGACCCGGGCCTCGACGTCGCCGATCTTCCTGGTCGGCTTCATCTCCAGCCAGGGCCTGTTCCTGGCCAAGCTCTGCGCGGCCGCGACGCTGGTCTCGCTGCCGGTGCTGATCGCCGGGTTCGCCGCCCAGGACAAGCTGGTCCGAGGGTTGTCCCTCGGCGCCGTCAAGTGATCCGTCCCGTCCTGTCCCGCCGTCCCGGAAGGTCGCCACGACGATGCGTGTGAGTGTGCTGCTCGGAGCCCGCGACCTGGTCGTGGAGGAGCGTCCCGACCCGGTCCCCGGTCCGCACGAGGTGCTGGTGCGGGTGGCGTCGGTCGGGGTGTGCGGGTCGGACGTGCACTACTTCGAGCACGGCCGGATCGGCAGCCACGTCGTCGACTCGCCGCTCGTGCTCGGGCACGAGGCCTCCGGGGAGGTGGTCGGCGTCGGCTCCTCGGTGACCCGGCTGTCCCTCGGGCAACGGGTGTCGGTCGAGCCGGGCGTCCCGGACTTCACCTGCTCCCAGTGCCTGGCCGGTCGCTACAACCTCTGCGAGACCATGCGGTTCTACGCCACCCCGCCGATCGACGGGGCGTTCGCCGAGCTGGTCACCGTGCACGAGCAGTTCGCGCACCCGGTGCCGGACCGGATGACCGACGACGCGGCCGCCCTGCTCGAGCCGCTGTCGGTGGGGCTCTGGGCCTGCCGCAAGGGCGGGGTCCAGGCGGGCTCCCGGGTGCTGGTCACCGGTGCCGGACCGGTCGGGCTGGTGGCGATGCAGGCGGCGCTGGCCCTGGGCGCGGCCTCGGTGGTGGTCACGGACGTGAACCCGCACCGGCTGGCCCTGGCCCGGGAGCTCGGCGCGACCGACGCCCTCGACGTGGACGCGACGCCGGTCAGCGAGTCCGGGCTCGCGGTCGACGTGCTGCTGGAGTGCTCGGGCCACCCGGGTGCCACCGCCGACGCCCTCGGGGCCGTGGCGCCGGCCGGCACCGTCGTGCTGGTCGGCATGGGCGGCGACGAGATGACCCTGCCGGTCAGCCGGATCCAGGAGCGCGAGCTGACCGTCACCGGCACCTTCCGCTACGCGCACACCTGGCCGGCCGCGATCGCGCTGGCCGCCTCGGGACGGGTGCAGCTCGACCGCCTGGTCACCGGCCACTACGGGCTCGACCGAGTCGCCGAGGCGCTGAGCGTCGGCCGCGCCGACGTGCACGCCGTCAAGCCCGTCGTCCGGCCGGGCTCGTGAGCGCCGTGACACCGGACCTGGTCGCCCGGGCCCGGGCGCTGGCCGGGGCCGGCCGCGGGATCCTCGGCGTGTCCGGCGCCCCGGGTGCCGGCAAGTCCACGCTCGCCGCGGACCTCGTCGCGGCCCTGGGCGGGAGCGCCGTCGTCGTGCCCCTGGACGGCTTCCACCTGCACGACGCCGAGCTCGCCCGGCTCGGGCTGAGCGAGCGCAAGGGCTCCCCCGAGACCTTCGACGTCGCGGGCTACGTCGCGCTGCTGCGCCGGCTGCGCACCGAGACCGAGCACGTCGTCTACGCCCCCGAGTTCGACCGGTCCCGCGAGGAGTCGGTCGCCGGCGCCATCGCCGTACGCCCCGAGCACCGGCTGGTCGTCACCGAGGGCAACTACCTGCTGCTCGACGAGGACGGCTGGCGCGACGTGCTCCCGCTGCTCGACGAGTCCTGGTTCGTCGAGGGCGAGGAGAAGACCCGGCTCTCGCGCCTGGTGCGCCGGCACGTCGAGCACGGCAAGCCGCCCGACCTGGCCCGCCGCTGGGCCACCGAGTCCGACCAGGCCAACGCCGAGATCGTGGCCCGCACCCGCAAGGCCGCCGACGTCCTCGTCGAGATCGGCTGACCCCCCACGTCCGCACCGACCATCCCGAGTCCCCGGAGGGAACCATGCAGCAGCTGACCGCGCAGACCGTCGCCGAGCTCGGCGAGCAGGTGGCCGTGCCGACCTACGACCGGTCGCAGGTCACCACCGGCATCGTGCACTTCGGCGTCGGCGGCTTCCACCGCGCGCACCAGGCGATGTACGTCGACGCGCTGATGAACACCGGCCAGGCCCTGGACTGGGGCATCACCGGCGTCGGCCTGCTCCCCGGCGACCAGCGCATGCACGACGTGCTGCACGCCCAGGACTGCCTGTACACGCTGGTGGTCAAGGACCCCGACGGGACGATGCACCCCCGCGTGATCGGGTCCGTCGTCGACTACCTGTTCGCCCCCGACGACCCGGAGGCGGTGCTGCGGGTGATGTCCGACCCGGCGACCCGGATCGTGTCGCTGACCATCACCGAGGGCGGCTACCTGGTGAACCAGGCGACCGGCGAGTTCGACGCCGACGACCCATCCATCCAGCACGACCTCGCCGCGGGCGCCGTACCGTCCACGGCGTTCGGGTTCGTCACCGAGGCCCTCGCCCGGCGCCGCGCCGCCGGCGTCGAGCCGTTCACGGTGATGTCCTGCGACAACATCCAGGGCAACGGCGAGGTGGCGCACAAGATGATCGGCGCGTTCGCGCGGCTCAAGGACGCCGAGCTGGCCGGCTGGCTCGAGGAGCACGTCTCGTTCCCGAACTCGATGGTCGACCGGATCACGCCGGTGACCACCGACGCCGACCGCGCCCACCTCGCCGAGGAGTTCGGTGTCCAGGACGGCTGGCCGGTGGTCTGCGAGCCCTTCACCCAGTGGGCCCTCGAGGAGCGGTTCCCGACCGGGCGTCCGCCGTTCGAGGAGGTCGGCGTCCAGCTCGTGCCGGACGTGACGCCCTACGAGCTGATGAAGCTGCGGCTGCTCAACGCCAGCCACCAGGCGCTGGGCTACCTCGGCTACCTGGCCGGGTACCGCTACGCCCACGAGGTGTGCAGCGACGAGCTGTTCACCGGGTTCCTGCTCGGCTACATGGACGACGAGGCCACCCCGACCCTCGAGCCGGTCCCGGGCGTCGACCTCGACGCCTACAAGCACGAGCTGATCGCGCGGTTCGCGAACCCGGAGATCAAGGACACCCTGGCCCGGCTGTGCGCCGAGAGCTCCGACCGGATCCCGAAGTGGCTGGTTCCGGTGGTCCGCCAGGAGCTGGCCGCCGGCGGACCGGTCCGCCGCTCCGCGCTGGTGATCGCGGCCTGGGCGCGCTACGCCGAGGGCACCGACGAGCAGGGCGAGCCGATCGAGGTCGTGGACCGCCGCAAGGAGGCCGTGATGGCCCGGGCGGCCGCCCAGCACGAGGACCGGCTGGCGTTCCTGCGCGACCCCGACCTGTTCGGTGACCTCGTCGAGGACGAGCGCTTCACCGCGGAGTACGTCGCCGCCCTTGACTCCCTGGACAGGGTCGGCGCACGAAAGACGGTGGAGGCCTGGGAGGCCACCCCTCCCCAGCTGTAACGCGGGGTTATCGACGCTCCACCCGAGGTACGACGCGGGCAGACCGTCCACATCCCGCGCAAAGCCGCGCGCTCAGCGCCGCGCCGCGCGCCCGCGCGCCGCCGCGCGCACGCGCGCTCAGCGCGAGAACAGGGGGCGGCGCTCGCGGCGGCGACGGCGGCGGCGCGAGCGGCGTGCGGCGGAGCGGGCCATGTCCGCGGCGCCGACGAACCCGGCGTCCGGGCCGAGGGCGGCGCCGACGATCGACGGCTCGACCCGGTGACCGCGGCCCACCAGGGTGCGGGCGAACGCCTGCCGGGTCGGACCGAGCAGCAGGTCGCCGGCCGCCGACACCCCGCCGCCCACGATGATCGCGCTCGGGTCGAACGCGGCGGTCATCCCGGCCAGGCCCACGCCGAGCCAGGTGCCGATGTCGGCGAGCAGCTCGACGGCCAGGGGGTCCCCGGCCTGCGCGGCCTCGGTGACCAGCGGCCCGGTCAGCCGGGACACGTCGCCGTCGACCCGGGCCTTGAGGTCGTGGGCCACCGGCGAGTCGGCCAGCACCAGCTCGCGGGCGTCACGGACCAGCGCGTTGCCCGAGGCGTACTGCTCCCAGCAGCCCCGGTTGCCGCACTCACAGCGGTGCCCGTCCGGCACGACCTGCATGTGCCCGAACTCGCCGGCCATCCCGTTCTGGCCGCGGAACACCTTGTTGTCGATCACCAGCGCGCCGCCGATGCCGGTGCCCAGCGTGATGCACAGGACGTAGCGGTGGCCCACGCCCGCGCCGAACCGGCACTCCGCGAGCGCCGCGGTGTTCGCGTCGTTGTCCACCACCACCGGCACGGCGATCCGCTCCATGAGCGCGGCCCGCAGCGGCTCGTCGCGCCAGGCGAGGTGCGGCGAGAACAGCACGGTCGCCCGGGCGGCGTCGACGAACCCGGCCGCGCCGACCCCGACCGCCGCGACGTCGTACTGGGCGCTCAGCGTGTCGACGAGCTCGACGATGGTGTCCTCGACGTCGCGCACGCTGCGGCCGGGGGTGAGCCGGCGCTGGCTGGTGAGCACGGTGCCGAAGGAGTCCACGACGCCGCCCAGGACCTTGGTGCCGCCGATGTCGATGCCGATCGTCAGCGGGCCGGGTCGCCCGATCATCGCGCGTCGGGTGCCGTGGCGGTCGTTCTCGGGCATGGTCGCGAGACTACGCGGGCGTCATACTCCGTCCATGCGCGCACTCCGGCGGACGGCCGTCGTCGTCCTCACGCTCCTGGCGACCGTGCTGGTCGCCGTCCCCGGCCAGGCCGCCGACGGCACTGCGCAGGCGCAGCGCCGGTTGAACGCGCTCGGCTGCGACGCCGGACCGGTCGACGGCCGCGCCGGCACCTGGACGCGGACCGCCGTGGTCCGCTTCCAGGCCGCCAACCGGCTCGCGCAGAGCGGCTCGCTGACCGCGTCCACCCGGTCCCGGCTGTACGGCGCGGCGCCGGTGCGCTGCACCGCGCGACCCGTGCCGGGCCCCCGGACCGGGCGCCGGGTCGTGGTCAGCCAGACCCAGAACTGGGTGTGGCTGGTGCGCGCCGACGGCCGGGTGCTGGCCCAGGGCGGCGTCGTGGACAACCCGCGCTACCTGCGGCCCGGCACCTACACCGCGGGCGCCAAGTGCGGCCGCGCCGCTCGGATCCGGGACAACTCGGACGCCAGCGGGCGCCTGCGGCTGCACCACTTCACGCGGTTCGCGGCCTGCGGGATCGGCTTCCACCAGATCCCGCAGTACCGCTCGACCGGCGCGCAGATCCACGCGGACTTCCTGCTCGGCACCGACGAGGCCGAGTCGCACGGCTGCGTCCGGGTCAGCCGGGCGATGTCGCAGAGGATCTGGGACTTCGCCACCGCCGGCACGAAGATCGTCGTGCTGCGCTGACCCGGACCGCCGAGGTCACTCCGGGACGTAGTTGAACGTGTCCGGGTCCGGGCCGGTCCGCTCGCCCCGGTCCAGCGCGGTGATGTCGGTCATGTCGGTGCCGGAGAGCTCGAAGTCGAAGAGGTCGAAGTTCTCCTCCACCCGCGAGCGGGTCACCGACTTGGGGAACACGATGTCGCCGCGCTGCAGGTGCCAGCGCAGGGTGACCTGGGCCGGGGTCTTGCCGACGTTCTCAGCGATCCGCACGATCGTCGGGTCGTCGAGGACCTTGCCCTGCGCGATCGGCGACCACGCCTCGGTGGCGATGCCGTGCTCGGCGTCGAAGGCGCGCACCTCGTCGTTGGCGAGGTAGGGGTGCACCTCGATCTGGTTGACGGCCGGCGTCACGCTGGTCTCGCCGTGGATCCGGCGCAGGTGGGTCGGCTGGAAGTTCGAGACGCCGATGGCCCGGACGCGGCCGGAGGCGTACATCGTCTCCATCGCCTTCCAGGTCTCCACGAAGTCGCCGACACCAGGCAGCGGCCAGTGCACCAGGAACAGGTCGAGGTACTCGATGTCCAGGTCCGCGAGCGTCTGGTCGAAGGCGCCGAGCGCGTCGTCGTACGCGTGGAAGCTGTTGTTGAGCTTGCTGGTCACGAAGAGCTCGCCCCGGTCGATGCCAGAGGCGCGGACGGCCTCGCCGACCTGCTTCTCGTTGCCGTACATCTCGGCGGTGTCGATGTGCCGGTAGCCGACCTCGAGGGCCGCCAGCGTGGCGTCCTTGGTCTTCTCCGGCTCGATCTGGAACACCCCGAAGCCGAGCTGCGGGATCTCCACCCCGTTGTTGAGCGTGAGGTTCGGTACGACGGTCATGTGACTCCTTCTCGGTCGCGGATGCGTCCTCGCGGTACCCAACACGGCCGCGTCGACGCGTCATTCCGGGTGTGGGGTGTCGAATACTGGGCCCATGCACCCGATCCGACGCCTCCTGCCCGTCGTCGCCCTCACCGGGGCGGCCCTCGCCCTGTCGGGCTGCGGCGGCGACACCTCGTCCGGCACCGGCGACGCCGGCTCGACGACCACCGTCACCGCGACCCCGTCGAGAGACGCCTCGGCCTCACCCTCGGCAGGGGACTCGGGCTCCTCCGCGCCCGCCAGCCCCCGGGGCCCGGCGGGCTGCACCACGGCGGACCTCGAGGTGACGCTGTCGGCCGGCGAGGGCGCGGCGGGCTCGACGTTCTACGCGGTGCGGCTGACCAACTCCTCCGACAGCCCCTGCCGCACCGGCGGGTTCGGCGGGGTCTCGCTGGTCGGCGCGGGCGGCCGGCAGATCGGGGCCCCGGCGGACCGGACGGCGAAGGAGACCGCCACCCGGATCACGCTGCGCCCCGGCCAGGCGGCCGAGGCGACCCTGCAGGTGGCCACCGCCGAGAACTTCCCGGCGGGCCGGTGCCGGCCGGCGCGGGCGAAGGGTTTCCGGGTCTACCCCCCCGACGAGACCCACTCGGTGTTCCTCGCCCGCCCCACGACGGCCTGCCGCAACGCGAGCGTGCACCTGCTGAGCCTGAAGCCCTACCAGCGCGCGGCGTGAGGTTGCCGCGGTCGGGTACACCGGGGACATGACGTTCCCCCCTGAGCAGGCTCATGACCACCGCCACCGCGTCGTACGGCGTCTACGCCCTCGCCGTGCCGCGGCACCTCGGCAACGCGGTCGACCCCAAGCACGCCGCCGACTACGACCTGCTCGCCCGCACGTACGGCGCCCGCGACCTCGCGATCAGCAGCGTCGGCCTGCTGGCGAAGTCGCCGAAGGCAGTCACCGCCGCGATGACGATCCGGATCCTCTGCGACGTCGCGGACGGGCTGCTGCTCTCCGGCCGGGCCGCGGACGCGCAGACCCGTCAGAAGGTGCTCGGCGTGACGCTCGGCTGGGCGACGCTGAACGCGCTCGCGCTCGGCACCGACCGGCGGCGCGCCCGCAGTTGACCGGCCTGCGGGTCAGGCGGAGTCCTGCGAGGCACCCCGCGCCGCGTCGCGCATGAACGCGAGGATCTCGTCCTGCTCGGGCGTGGTCCCGCGCCCCGCAGCCGGGGCGATCCCGTCGACGTGCGCGATCAGCGGGATGTCCGGCTCCCCGTCCTCGGCGACCTTGGCCATCGCCCACCGGGAGAACGCCGGGGCCGCCACGACCCCGCTCTCGAGGACGGTGACCGCCTCGTGCCGGGGATCCCGCGCGATGTGCTCGAACAGCTCGCGCACGGCAGCCTCCTCCCCTTCGAGGACCTGGACGAAGGTCTCCTCGGTCAGCAGCAGGGCACCGCAGATGTGCCGTTGCTTGTTCTGCGAGCGGGCGACCCCGAAGAGGTCACCGAGCTCTTTCTTCCGCCCCTCCTCGGGGATCAGGTCCCGGCTCCGGTAGATCAGCCGGAAGGTCGTCGCAGGCACGTCGCTGGGCATGGACACTCCTCCTCACGCCGACCGCGACCGCACCGGGGAGACCGGGCGGTCGGGACGTCGGGGCCCATCCTGGACGCCGCCGCCCCGCCCTCCTGTCTCAACGTGCGACGGGCCCGTCTCAGTGCCCCAGCCAGTCGCGGACGGCGGCCCCGTGCTGGTCCAGCGTCGGCGGCGCGGAGTGCTCGTCGCGGGTCACCTCGTCGCCGTGCCGGTCGAAGAAGCGCAGCGGCGGCCCGGGCAGGGTGACCCGCCCCAGCGTCCCGTGCTCGACCTCGATCGTGAGGCCCTGGCTGGCGACCTGGTCCCAGGCGTAGACGTCGTCGAGCGTGCGCACCTTGCCCGCGGGGATGCCGACCTCGGCGAGCCGGGCCAGCAGCGGCTCGGCGTCGTACCCGGCGAAGGCCGCCTCGACGAACGCGATCGTCTGCTCGCGGTGGGCCACCCGGTCCGGGTTGGTCTCCAGGCCGGGGGTCGCCGGGTCCAGCTCGAACCCGGCGCAGAACCGGCGCCACAGGTTCTCGCTGCCCAGCGCGATCTGCACGGTGCCGTCGGCGCAGTGGAACAGGCCGTAGGGCGCGATCGAGGCGTGGTGGTTGCCCTGCGCGTGGCCGACCTCGCCGGCGACGGTCCACCGGGTGCCCTGGAAGGCGTGCACCCCGACCGTCGCGGCGAGCAGCGAGGTCCGCACGACGGTGCCCACCCCGGTGCGCTCCCGCTCGAGCAGCGCGGCGAGCACGCCGTACGCGCCGTACATCCCGGCGAGCAGGTCGGCGATGGGCACGCCCACCTTCTGCGGGTCCTCGGGGCCGGAGCCGGTCAGCGACATCAGGCCGGCCTCGCCCTGCGCGATCTGGTCGTAGCCGGCCCGGCCGCCCTCGGGGCCGTCGTGCCCGAACCCGGTGATCGACAGCACCACCAGCCGGGGGTTCAGCTCCTGCAGGCTCTCGAAGCCGAGCCCGAGCCGGTCCAGCACGCCGGTGCGGAAGTTCTCCACGAGCACGTCGGCCCGGCGGACCAGGTCGAGCAGCACCGCCTTGTCGTCGGCGGCCTTGAGGTCGAGGGTGACCGACTCCTTGTTGCGGTTCGCCGAGAGGAAGTACGTCGACTCGCGGACCTCGCCGCCGGGCGGGTCGACGAACGGCGGGCCCCAGCCGCGGGTGTCGTCGCCGGACGCGGGGACCTCGACCTTGATCACCCGGGCCCCGAGGTCGCCGAGCATCATCGTGGCGTGCGGGCCGGCCAGCGCCCGCGTCAGGTCGACGACCAGGGTGCCGTCCAGCGGGCCGGTGCTGCCCATCAGACCCACCCGGGCAGGACCACGGCGGCCCAGACGAGCAGCGGTCCGACGACCACCACGATCGCGCTGTAGGTGAGGATCTGCTTGTAGAACCGCTCCTCGCTGATCGTGTCCGGCCGGTTCGCGACCATCAGCGCACCGTTGGTGGAGAACGGGCTCACGTCGACGATCGTGGAGGACACCGCGAGCGCGGCGACCAGGCCGATCGCGCTGACCCCGCCGCCGGTGATCAGCGGGATCGCGATCGGGATGATGATCGGCAGCAGGGCCGTCGAGGACGCGAACGCGGAGACCACCCCGCCGACGTAGCAGAGGATCAGCGCCCCGAGGACGGCCGCGCCGAGCCCGGCGGCCCACTTGCCGACGTACTCCGGCGCACCCGCGGTCTCCAGGATCGCCGCGAACGTGCTGACCCCGGCGACCAGCAGGACCGTGGCCCAGGCGATCTGGCCGACGGCGCCCTTCTGCTGCTTGGGGAACAGCGCGGTGAGGATGACCGCGGCGGTGATCGCGGTGAAGCCGATGTTCTTGTCGAAGACCAGCGCCACCACGGCGACGGCCACGAACGCGACCAGCGTGACGACCTGGTCCAGCACCACCTTGGGCGGTGCCGAGGTCTGCGGGGCGAGCGTGCCCACGGCACCGCCGCGGTCGGGGGCGTCGCCGGTCCCGAGCGTGGTGCGGTCGCGGTGGGCGGAGGAGCCCGCGTGCACCGCCGCCGCGCCGGTCCCTGCGCCGGTCCCCGCGCCGGTCTCCGGGTCGTCGTACATCTCGTTCGCGTCGATGCGGCGCGACAGCAGGTCCTTGCCGCCGAGCACCACGAACAGCACGACCGCGATCAGCAGGTTGACCACCAGGCTGGTCAGGAAGACGGTGACCTCGCCGACCGGGAGGTCGTTGTCGCGCATCACCGAGTTGGTGATCGTGCCGTAGATGCTGATCGGCGAGAAGCCGCCGGCCTGCGCGCCGTGCACCACGAACATGCCCATCAGCAGCGGGTTGATCTTGTAGCGGCCGGCGAAGCCGAGCGCGATCGGGCCGATGATCGCGCAGGCCGCCGGGCTCGCGGCGCCCATGGCGGTCAGCAGCGCGGTGACGAAGAACATCACCCACGGGATCAGCGCCACCCGGCCACCGACGGCCTGCACCGCCTTGCGCACGATCAGGTCCACGGTGCCGTTGTTGCGGGCGATCGCGAACAGGTAGGTGACCCCGACGAGCGTGAGGATCAGGTCGCCGCTGATGCCGGCGATGATCTCCTTCTCGTCCAGGCCGAGGGAGTACATGCCCACCAGCCAGGCCGCGACGAACGCCAGCGCGCCCATGTTGATCGGCAGGACGGTGCCGACGACGAACAGCGCGACGAGCGCCAGGATGGATACCCATTCAGGGGACATGCGGTTTCCTTGCTTCCCGAGGGGTGACCGTGGTCACATGAGGATCAGTGGCCTAGCCAATAGGCCAATGCCCGATCTGTCAATAAGGTGACCCCGTGCCCGAGACGAACGCTTTGCGACCGGTGACCCGACCGCGCCTCTACGAGCAGGTGGCGCAGCGGATCCTCGGGTGGGTCCGCGAGAACGGCCTGCAGGTCGGCGACCGGCTCCCGCCCGAGCGCGAGCTGGCCACCCGGCTCGGCGTCTCCCGGGCCACCGTCAGCCAGGCGCTCGTGGCGATGGAGGTCGTCGGGGTGGTCGCGGTCCGGCACGGCGACGGAGCGGTGCTGGTGGACTCCTCGGGTACGTCGAAGGTGGTCGACGCCCTGCGCCGGCACGCCCGGCAGCTGCCCGAGGTCATCGAGGCCCGCGAGGCCCTGGAGTCCAAGCTGGCCGGCCTCGCCGCCACCCGGCGCAGCGAGGCCGACCTGGCGCGCATCGACGACGCGCTCGCCGTGATGGCCGCCGACATCGACGCCGGCGGCCGGGGCGTGGAGGGCGACGAGCTGTTCCACGCGGCCGTGACCGCCGCCGGCCACTCCGCGCTCCTGGAGCGCCTGATGGGCGAGATCGCCGACCTGGTCCGGGAGAGCCGGATCGAGTCGCTCTCCCAGCCCGAGCGGCCGCGGGAATCCCTGGAGGGGCACCGCCGCATCGCCGCCGCGATCCGCGACCGGGACGCCCCGGGCGCCACCGCGGCGATGAGCGACCACGTCGAGCGGGTCAGCGACGTCGCGCTGCTCCGGGGCTGACGGCCCGCATGGACCTCCCCTTCGTGCTGGCGGTGCTGGCCGCCGGCTTCGGCGCGGGCTTCGTGCTGACCGCGGTCGGCGCCGGGTCGCTGGTCAGCTTCCCGATCCTGGTCGGCGCCGGCCTGTCCCCGCTGGTCGCCAACGTCTGCAACAACGTCGGGCTGGTGCCCGGCGGGCTCACCGGGGCGTTCGGGTTCCGGCGCGAGCTGGCCGGCCACCGGGCACTGGTGCTGCGGGTCGCCACCACCAGCGCGGTCGGCGCCCTGCTCGGCGCGGTGCTGCTCCTCGCGCTGCCGCCCGGGGCGTTCAGCCAGGTCGTGCCGTGGCTGGTGCTGGGGTCCGCGACCCTCGTCGGGCTCGGCCCGTTCATCGCCTCCGCGGTGCGCCGCCGGGCGGTCCGGCTCGGCGTGGAGGTGGCCGACGACCGGGTCGTGATGGGCCCCCGGCTGACCGGGCTGTCCGCGCTGATCGGGGTGTACGGCGGGTACTTCGGCGCGGCCCAGGGCGTGCTGCTCGTCGCGGTCCTGGCGCTCGGTCTCGACGTACCCCTGTCGGCGGTGAACGGCCTGAAGAACGTCGCGGTGGCGGCCGCCAACGTCGCGGCCACGCTCGTCTTCGTGTTCTTCGCGCCGCTGGACTGGCCCGTGGTGGGGCTGATCGCGATCGGCTCGGTGGTCGGCGGCTGGCTCGGCGCTCACCTCGGCCGCCGGCTGCCCCCGACCGTGTTCCGGGTGCTGGTCGTCGTCTTCGGCTGGGCGGTAGGCCTGAAGCTCCTGCTGTCCTGACCCGCCCCCGCTTGTAACGCGGGGTTATGGACGCTCCACCCACGGCGTACCGCGTGCGAACCGTCCAGAGCGCGTGCGGAGCCGGTCGGCGTACGGCGTCGGCCCCGCTGGTCGTGGGCTGTGGACGGTTCGCGAGCGTCATACCTCGGGTCCAGCGTCCATGACCCCGCGTTACAAGCGGCGGGGGGAGGGGTCAGGCGACCGGGGCGGACTCGCGCTCCCTGTCCCCCGCCGGGGCGCCCTGGCCCTCGAAGTCCTTGGCCCGGATCAGCAGCAGCGACAGCAGCCCGGCCACCAGCGCGATCACCGCGGCGATCGTGGTGATGTGGTTCAGCGCGTCGACGAAGCTCTGCGTCGAGGCCTGCGCGAGCGTCGCGCGGACGCTGTCCGGGGCCTGCGCCAGGACGGCCTTGATCTGCCCGTTGGTCACCGCCGCGGCGACCTGGTCGGCCCGGCCCGCCGCCGGGGTGCCCGCCAAAGCGTCCTGGATCCCGCTGGCGACCTGGTGGGCGAAGATCGAGCCGAGCGCGGCGATGCCGGTGGCGATGCCGACCTGCCGGAACGTCGAGTTCACGCCCGAGGCCATCCCGGCCCGCTCGGGGCGTACGACGCCCACCGCCGTCGAGGCCAGCGGCACGTTGATGAAGCCGATGCCCAGGCCCGCCACGACCAGCCCGGGGATCAGGTGCGTCCAGTCGGAGGTGACGGTGATGCCGCGCATCAGGAACAGCCCGAGCGAGGCGACCAGGAAGCCCGGCCCGATCAGGAACTTGGTCGGGACGTGGCTGGTCAGCCGGCCCGCGATGATCGCCGCCACGAACGACATCCCGGACAGGAACAGGAACCGCACGCCGGCCTCGACCGCGGAGTAGCCGAGCACGTTCTGCACGTAGATGATCAGGTAGGTCAGCAGCGAGAACACCGACGCCGACACCCCGAGCGCGGCGACCAGGCCGCCGACGAACGTCGGCTTGCGGAGCAGCCCGAGGTCGAACATCGGCTTGTCCTGGAGCAGCTGGCTGACCACGAAGGACACCAGCAGCACGCCGCTCGCCACGAAGCTGCCGACCACCAGCGAGTCGCCCCAGCCGTCGACGCCGCCGCGGATCAGCGCGAGCACCAGCAGGCCGAGGCCCGAGCTGAAGGTCACGAAGCCGATCCAGTCCGGCCGGCCGGCGTGCGGGTCGCTGCTCTCCTCGACCTTGGTCAGCGTGACGGCCAGCGCCAGCACGCAGATCGGGATGTTCACCCAGAAGATCCAGTGCCAGGACAGGCCGCTGGTCAGCACGCCGCCGAGCACCGGGCCGACCGCGACCGCGACGCCCGTGGTGGCGCCGAAGTACGCGAACGCCGTACCCCGCTCGCGGCCGTGGAACGCGCCGGACAGCAGCGCGAGCGCGGTGGCGAACATGACCGCGCCGCCGACGCCCTGCGCGGCGCGGGCCAGCGACAGGAACAGCACCGTCGGCGCGAGGCCGCAGAACAGCGACCCGATCGTGAACACCAGCGTGCCGATCGCGAACAGCCGCTTGCGGCCGTAGCGGTCGGCGAGCGAACCCGCGGTCAGCTGCAGCGCGGCGAGCGTCAGCGCGTAGGCGTCGATCACCCACTGCAGGTCCGACAGCGACGCACCCAGGTCGCGCTGGATGTCGGGCAGCGCGACGTTCACGATCGTGATGTCGAGCAGCAGCATGAACACGCCCGTGCACACCGCGACCAGGGTCCACCACTTGCCGGCCATGTCGGTCTCCGTCTGCGTCAATTCGTCAGGGAGCAAATCATCAAGGACTGAATGATTGCCTCGTGTACGGTAACCGGCCATGGAGGAGTCGGCAAGAAGGGCAGCGCTGTCCGACCTCTACTCCCTGCCCGGGCACCTGCTCTGGCGCTCGTCCGCCCGGGTCGGGGCAGAGATCGCGCTGCTGCTCCCGGGGCGCGCGGACCTGCACGCGTACGCCGCCCTGCAGGCCCTCGCCCAGGACGAGCCGCTCTCCCAGCAGAGGCTCGCGAACATGTGCGGCGTCAGCGGCACCACGATGACCTCGGTCGCCGAGGCGCTGCAGCGCGACGGCCTCGCCGAGCGGCTCCGCAACCCGGACGACCGGCGCTCCTACGCCCTCACGCGTACGACGGCCGGGCGGGCCGCCGTGCGCCGCTGGGAACCGGACGTCCGCGGTCTCGAGGCCCGGCTCACCGCGCCGCTCACCGACACCGAGGTGCTCCGGCTGCGCCGGCACCTGTCCTCGCTGGTCGGCGACCAGCTCGACGAGCGCACCCCGCAGGCGCTGCTCGACAGCACCGGGTTCCTGATCACCCGCAGCCACGCCGTGATCCACCGCGAGCTGCTCACCGCCCTCGAGCCGCTCGGCATCGAGCCCCGGCACTTCGGGACGATGCGCGCGCTGCGGGCCGCCGGCCAGGTCACCCAGGGACAGCTCGGCGCCCTGCTCGACGTCAGTCCCGCGTCCGTCGTACAGATCGTGGACCACCTGGAGGACCTCGGCCTCGTCGAGCGGCAGCGCGACCCCGCCGACCGGCGCGCCTACCGGCTGCACCTGCTGCCGCCCTCCGCGGCGGTCCTCGCCGAGGCGTCGGCCGTCGCGGACACCCTCAACGACGACCGGTACGGCGGCCCCCGCACCCGGCCCCGCGTCGAGCTGGTGCGGCTGCTGCAGAAGTTCCTCGCGGCGCCCGTCGACCACTGAGGGCGTCCGATTTCGCCCGTCAGTGACACACACGCTAAACTTCCCGAGTTCCGCGCGCCTGTAGCTCAACGGATAGAGCATCTGACTACGGATCAGAAGGTTAGGGGTTCGAATCCCTTCAGGCGCACCACGCAAAGCCCAGGCCACTCTCGCCAGTGACCTGGGCTCTTGTGCGCTGGGGCGAGTCGAGCGAGAACCTCCGGGCGGACCCGGGACGCGGCCACCCATGAGCTAGCAGCAGCCAGCTCACATCCGCCCCTCCCCGCAGATCCCGCCGACCATGTCGAGAGCCGTGGCTGCCGTGGCAGGTCCCTGCGCGGTCCGGTCGGAACCAGCCCGGAAACGTCCATGCAAACGACGTCCGGTGGACGGATCGAGAGGACGGGCGTCATCGCGAGCTGCTCCGCCGTGATCGAGACCTGAGTCGCGGCACTTGAGACCCTCACCGACGTGCGGCTGGCCGGGGACCGAGATGGAGAGCTTGGCGAGATCATTCGGGACGTACCCCAAAGGTCAGAAGTTCGCCATCTCTGTGACTCGACACTTCCCGGCGGAGGCGGAGGGGGATGCGGATCGACGACTCGACCGCCCGGAGCACGTCAGCGAGCTGCGCCGTAACGCCCACGGGACCGGCATGTGGCCCAACTGTCATTCACGCGCGTACGTCGGCGCACGACTTGTCGTGAGTCATCACGCGTCGAAGTCGACGATGACGCGGTCGGTCACTGGGTGCGCCTGGCACGCGAGGACGTAGCCCGCGCCGAGCTCGTTCCTGTCGAGAGCGGAGCACCGGTCCATTTCCACGGACCCTTCCACGACCTTCACCCGACACGTGGCACACACGCCATCCGAGCAGGAGTACGGCAAGTCAGGCCGCAGTGGCAACGCCGCCGCCAGGATCGTGGCGCCACGAGAGGACAGCTCGAAGTTGAGTTCCTCGTCATCGATGCGTACAGACACGTTGCTCACGACCAAGGGCCGATCTTGGGCGGCGTCGATGTCCTCGGTGTCCGTGGCGCTGAAGTACTCGCGAAGGATCCTCTCCTCCGAGAGCCCACAGTCGAGCAGCGTTGCCGTGACAAAGTCGATCAAGCCGGCGGGCCCGCACATGATCCACTGGTCCACTGGGCCGGCGGCAGAGTCAACTGCCAACCAGGCCTCCAAGCAGGCGCGGTCCAACCTCTCCGGGGGTCCGAGGGCGGTTGCCACCGCGTCATCCCAATAGTGAATGACGGAGAGACGAGGGCCGAACCTCACGCACAAGGCGTCCAGTTCGTCCATGAACATCGTCGACCGTCGACTCCGATTCGCATACAGCAGGGTGAACCGGCTCCGCGGTTCTGCGCCCAGAATGGTTGCCGCCATGGAGAGGATCGGGGTGATCCCGCTCCCGCCGGCCACCGCTACATAGTGCTTGTCGGCGAGCGGATCCAGCTCGGTCGTGAAGCGACCGGTGGGTGTCATCACCCGGAGTTCGTCATCGACGCGGAGCCGGCTGGTGGCGTAAGTCGAGAATCGGCCATCCGCTACGCGGCGGATGGCAATCCGGAGAGCGTCGCTGTCGGCTGGGGAACAGATCGAGTAGGAGCGTCGGATCTCTTGGCCTCCGTCGTCATGCACGATGGCGACATGTTGGCCATGCTTGAACCGGTATGCCTCACGCAAGTGTTCGGGTACGGCGAGCGTGACGACGACGGCGTCGTCAGTCTGAACTTCCACATCGCTGACACGGAGCGTGTGCAACGAAGGGCGGCCGCGCCGATGCGCTTGGAAGGCTGCGACCTGCTCGCGATTGTGGCTCAGAAGCGGCATGGGTTAGTTCTCCTTGTAGGCCATGCAACGGGCCGACCGTGGTCCAAAGGGCAAGGGCCCGAGGACCACGGTCGGCCCGATCACACTTTGGTCAGACGTCGATTCCGGTCAGCCTCTTCGCCATGTACTTCTGAAAGGTCCAGATCGGACGCTCAAGAGGTGAGAGTGCACCGCCCTGACGGGCCTGGTCGGACTTCAGCATGCCCTGGATTCCAGTGACCATCGCGGAGTCCTCCTCCTGGATCTGCCGCAGCCAGTCCTTCATCTCGCCGCGAATCTTCCCCAGATCCGGGTGGTCCATCTTCGACTCGTGCACGCAGACAGCCAGATCGAACTTGTGCGAGTCCGGGCCGGTCGGCCACCACTTCGCAACCAGAAGCACGTCGGGACCCGGGGAGAACCACATGGTCGGGTAGATCCCTACCAGCAAGGAGTGCGAGCGTTGGAAGGCCGACAGCCCATCGATCGACGGAAGCGCCAGAGGCTGGAGGTAGTGCCCGTCCTCCTCGCCAGTCGCGCCCTCCTGGCTCACGAACATCCGCTGGTAGTAGAAGAACTCCGACTCGGTCGTGTCCGCATCGACAAGATGGGCCGGCCACAGCGGCTCAATTGACTCCTTGTGGGCGCCTTGGTGGTGGTAGGCCTCACGACCGTTGTCCATGGCCAGCTTCCAAGTCGTCGGGACTTCGGGCCAGTCCAAACGGTCGAGCATCTTCCACTCGTCCAGCCGGTAGGGCGCCAGCAGCGCGTCCATCTCGGAGAAACGGGGAGCGAGCGGCTCCGCATTGGGGTCGAAGTTCATGAACACGAAGCCGTTCCACACCTCGGTGGCGTAGGTCGCGAGGTTGTACGACCCACACGCCCGCTCGCGCTCGAACAGGGTGCTTCCGGTCATCAACGGGGCACCGGTGAGCTGTCCTTCGGTGTTGAACGCCCACGAGTGATAGGGGCAGACGAAGGATTCGGTGTTGCCGGCCTCGGCGCCCTTCTCCCGCTCCTCGAAGAGCAGGTCCATGAACCGGTGAGGACACACGCGGGAAAAGGCCCGGATCTGCATGTCCTTGCCGCGCACGAGCACGACCGGCTCGCCCGCGATCTCCGCCGCGAACCAGTCGCCCGGGTTCTCGATCTCGTCGGTGCGACACAGATAGAGCCAGTCCTTCTTGAAGATGCGCTCGACCTCGAGGTCGTAGAGGTCGTGGCTGGTGTAGTACTCGGAGGGCAGGAGCTGGGCCTCCTCCAGCGGGCGCGACGCGTACTCGACGATGAGGTCGAGCAGTTCCTGCACGTTCGTCGTCATCGGCGATGCCTTTGACTTGCTCCCGTTCCGCTCCGCGTGCGGGTGGATCTCGTTCTGCTGCGTGACCATAGGTCCTCCTTCTGGTTCTGGACAGAAAATGTGTGGGTGCCGTCCGGACGGGTTCTCCGTCAGAACGCGTTGCGTCAGCTCCCGGGGACCAAAATTCCTCGACCGACCAGGTTCCCGGACTCGAGGTCGTGGATGGCGTCGTTGACCGCAGACAGCGGGTAGGTGGTTGTCTCCAAGGTCACCTTCCCTTGTGCCGTCAGGGCCATCAGCTCGACGAGGTCCTTGTAGGTTCCGACCAGGTTTCCGACCACTTCGATCTCGCGCGACACCAGCTCGATGGTCGGGATGCGCAGCTCGCCGCCGTACCCGACGCAGGAGTAGCTGCCTCGGTTGCGCACCATGGCGGTGCCCTGCTCAGGCGTTGAGTGCTCTCCGACGAAGTCCAGGACGACGTGGGCTCCGCCCTCGGTGATGTCCTGGACCTCGCGCAGGAGTTTCTCGGATCCCTCGGCGGCATTGACCGTGTGATGGGAGCCGACTGAGCGAGCCAGCTCCAGCGCCGGTTCGGAACGATCCACCACCGTGATCGTCGCGGGAGTCGTGGCCGCAAGCGCCTGGATCGCGATGTGCCCCAGACCACCGGAGCCGATGACGACGACATGGGTGCCCGGAGTCAGGAGCCGCTGAGCCTTGCGCACCGCGTGGTACGCGGTCAGGCCGGCGTCGGCGAGGGCGGCGACCTGGATCGGCTGCAGGTTGGCCTCGAGCTTCACGATCGCCCGGGCGTTCGTCAGCAGGAGATCGGACATCCCCCCATCGACGTTCAGACCGGGAAACACCGCGTCCTCGCAGTGCGAGTCGTCGCCGAGGCGACACGGGATGCACAACCCGCAGGTCACGAGGGGGTGCGCGATGACGGCGTCGCCCGGGGCCACATTGTGAACCGCGCTGCCGACCTCCCGCACCCAGCCGGCGTTCTCGTGTCCCAAGACGTAGGGCAGCTGCGGATTCTGGATGTCGGCCCACTGGCCCTCGATCACGTGCAGGTCCGTGCGACACAGGCCGGCAGCGCCGATCTCGACGAGAACGTCGAAAGGCCCCGTCACCTTCGGCTCGTCCACCTCGTCGAGGCTGGGCTCCTTGCCATAGGCATGGACACGAACGGCTTTCATCGCTTGCTCCTCTGAATTGTCATGAAATGGATGGACGGTGCCTGCGTCGTCGCCGCCCTCATGTCGACGCCCGGTCGAGAGTGGTGGGCGACTCGTCGACGCCCCCGCTCACCGCACGCAGCAGGGCGACGAGTGAGACGCCGGCCCACACCCCTTCCAGGAGCAGGAACCCCCATTGACGTCCCTGGGCGGCTTGCACGCTCAGGACCGTCGACCCGATCAGGTTCAGACCCGTGTAGGCGACGGACCGCGTGTCGAGCCGACCGAACTGGGCAAGAACGAACGGGACCAGCACGCACAGCGAGCCAGCGATCTGAATGAGCTGCTTCACGGCGTCAGGACGAGAGTCGCGGGAGGTCGATCTCGCCGGAGCCCTCAATGAATCCGACGAAGCGGATCGGCCCGGAGGGAGGCAGGGGGGGTGCCGAGGCTGTCAGACATGTAGTTGAGCAGCATGCTCACCTTCCCGGCGGCGCCCTCCCACTTGCCGGTGCCCGAGTTGAAGGTCCACGTCCCTTGGTCGACTTCGTCGCTGCGGAACCAGTCCGTCCGGCCGCGCAGCAGGTCGCCATCGGCGTCCTGGAACTCGAGCGCCCCGAATCCAGACGGGACCTCGCCCGCGTTGTCCATCTCGTCCACTCCGACGATCCGCATCTTCAGGTAGTGCGAGCCGGCATTCTCAAAGGAGAATCGACACACAAAGATTCCTTGGTAGGACGCCTGGAGCTGTTCGTCGTTGATGCGAACAGGCGTGGACCAGTCGGCGTGACCGCCGGATGCGATGGTGACCTGGTGCAGTGACATTCACGATCTCCTCGTCTGATTTTCATTTGCCGTCGGGCTATTCAGCACGAGGGGCCCGCGTGGCGGCTACTGGCCGATACGCCGACTTTTGAGGCGGATTTGGTACACCATGGATGATGATTGGCCGATCGGCCGATTGACCCACACCGAGAACCGGTGTGAAGTCCAGCTTGGCGGGATGGGCGAACCGGGTCGCCCCAGATTTTTCGAGCCTTGGGCATACCCGAAGAAGGTCGCCACATGTCACGTGCGTTCTCGCAGAACACCATGGGTGCCGTCGCGCGCATCGGCGCCGCGGCCTCGTCCGCCGCCAGCGTGTCCGAACGGATGGTCGAAATCCTCGATCAGCTCGGGACGGTGATTCCGATCGCGGGATCCATGGTCTCGGTGGTCGATCCGGTGACGAACCGGAGGACGACGGTCACCACCTCCGGCTACTCACCGTCGACCGAGGCATACCTGAACAGTCAGGACTTCCACCACGAAATGATCGCGCCGTACAGCCTGCCACGACTCGGTGCCCCGGTGCGGCTGCGGGACCTGCCGGTAGATCCGATGAGCCTGCGGTGCGTCGCCGAGCATTGGCAACCTGCAGGATTGCTCGAAGGGGCCCTCAGCGCACTCGTCACCGCGGACAACCGCTACGTCGGGTTCGTCGACGTGTCGACCGGCGACCACGCTCACCCCTCCGACGACGCCATCACGGTCGTCGAGCACGTGCTGCCGATCCTGGCGAACGTCGTCGACCCCCTCCAGTCGGCCAAGAGGTTGGTTTCTTCGCTGACCGGTGACTGCTTGGCCGTGGCCCTGGGCGGCGACGGTGAAGTCATCCCGCTGCAGGGCGACCTGAAGCCCGGCATGCTCGAACCGCGCGGCGACCTTTACCCCACCGTGGCGCGGCGGCTGGGAGACAAGCTGTCGTCCACCGCCTTCCTGTGGCCGACGCCCGATGACGGGTGGTACGCCTGTCGGGCCTACCGGTGCCGGGACTACATCGTCGTCCTGGCACCCCGGGCGCTGACTCACGACCACGGACTCACACAGCGGGAGCTGGAGATTCTCACGCTGCTGGTCGACGGGAGCTCGAACGAGGAGATCGCCAGCCGGTTGTGGATCTCCCCCCGCACAGTGAGAGCGCACGTGGAGCATGTCCTGGCCAAGCTCAACGTACCCACGCGAGCGGCCGCGGCCAGCAGAGCGATGGAGAACGGCTTGCTCCTCAGCCCCGAGGTGATTGCGTACGTGAGGTCGCGTAAGCGATAGCAATGTCTTTACTCCGTGATGGCCGATCCGCCAATTGTCGCTCCTGACCGCGTCCCCCCACGATGAGTTCGTTCCACCGCAGCCGGGCAGAAAGCCGGACTCGTTCTCGCACTGATTCAAGTCCTGCCTGAAACGACCGCTGTTCTGCTGAATTCCATTTCGAGTCAGGACAAGGGTGATATCAGTGTTCTCAGTCTCCTTTCCCGAGCAAGCCTCTCTGTATGGCTTCATCTCGGTCGTGTTCTTCGCCGTGGGAACGACGAGTCTGTTTCTGGCGGTCATCGCCATGGGGCTCATCGACAGCGGTCTTGTCCGACGCAAGAGCGTGCTCGACACCTGGGTCCAGAAACTTATGTGCGCCATGTTGGCTGGCTTCGCCATGCTGATCGGCGGCTACGCACTGTGGCAGTGGCAGTTCAACTCCGCACTGGGTGTTCCGAACCCGCTCCGCCAGGCGATGAGCGACTGGTGGATCGGGGGCGAGAACTTCCGGCACATCGCGACGGAGCTGAATCCGACCCTCGTGCCCGGAGCAGACACCCTGCAGTCCTACGGCGCGTTCTTCTTGACCTGGGCCGCCCTGGTGGGTGCCTTGCTCCACAGCGTCGGCATCGAGCGGGCGAAGGCACTGCCCATGTTCGTCCTCTCGATCGTGGCCGGCGGCGTGGTGATGCCGGTGATCGCGTACCTGACCTGGGGCTCCGCCGGACCGCTCAGCAACGCCGGAACGCACGACTACGTGGGGATCTTTGCGATGTACCTGCTCGTCGGTTCCTGGGCACTCGTGCTCGCCTGGCGGATCGGTCCCCGTCTCGGGGCGATGTCCTTCCACCCCCGCACGGCCGGGCCGGCACCACAGAACCTCGGAACCAGCGCGGCGGGAGCCGGCCTGCTCATGGTGGCCCTCCCCATGCCGATCCTCAGCTGTGGCTACTTCGTCCCCGACGTCGGGTATTTCGGCATCTCCCTCACCTCGAGCGGGATGGGACTCGTCCTGACCAACCTCTTCGTCGCCTACTCCGCCGGAGCGATCTCGGGCGGTGTGATCGCATACGTGACGCGCAAACCGGTTCTGGCCATCTTCGGCCCGATCGCGGGATACGTCGCTTGCGCAGCCGGCTTGGACGTGTTCACCCCCGTGGAGACGTTCTTGGTCGCACTCGGGGGCCCTGTCGCCACCTACATCGGCATTCGCACCATGGGGCGACTCGGGATCGACGACACGAAAATTGTTCCGCTCACCCTGTTCGGGGGCACCTACGGCGCCATCGTGACGGGCTTCGTTGCCTGGGGCACCAAGACTGGTGGCTACTTCGACGGCACAGGTAAGTATGCCTTCCAGCATGCCGAGATCACGCCGTGGTGGCAGATTGCGGGCTGGGCGGTCACTGTCGCCATCGCCCTCCTGTCCGGATTGGTTGTCGTCCTGCTCCTGGAGAAGACCGTCGGGCTACGGGTTACGGAGGAGCAGGAAATCGCTGGTCTGGACGTGAGCTACTGGGACTCGCCTCCCTCAGAAGACGACGTCGATCTCGTCGGAGCCGCCGCAGGCCCGGCTCCCGCTGTCGGATCCGTCCGGGTCAACTGAGCCACTCACTCACGCGACAGCGGCGCTGGCCTCACTCACCCATGGACATGGGTAAGTGAGGCCAGCGCGGTGTCGGCTCGAAACGATGGGCATGACGTCATCCGGACCGCGATCGTGGATCGAAACGAGGTCGTCGCCAAAGCGGCCGTGGAGCAGGACATCAGGTCCATCACCGGACTGCTCTCCTCAAGAGCCGAGGGAGCCCTTCGAGACCTTCGAGGAGTCCGGATCCGCCAGACGCACAAACGGTGGCCCCTCCGCCAAACACGCCGACCCTCCCCCGGCAGCTGACTTGTCACGTCCTCGGTCACGAGACCCGGGTCGGACTGACACCAGGACCGGGTCGGGGTGAGGTCCGGGGCCGGTGGGGCCCTCCGTGGCAGGCTGTGGGTCTCGACATCCACCTCTCTCACGGACGGACCACCTATGGAGCTGCGACGGCTGGGCGGGCTCGGACACCAGAGCTCGGTGCTGATCTACGGGGCGGCGGCGCTCGGCGACGTCGACCAGGACACCGCCGACGCCTCGGTCCAGGAGGCCCTCGACGGGGGCATCAACCACTTCGACGTGGCCCGCGACTACGGCGACGCCGAGCTCCGCCTCGCCCCGTGGATGCCTCGGATCCGCGACTCGATCTTCCTGGCCACCAAGACCGGCGAGCGGGACCGGGACGCCGCCTGGGCGCAGATCAACGAGTCGCTCGAGCGGCTGGGCACCGACACCGTCGACCTGCTCCAGCTGCACGCGGTCGGCGACCTCGACGAGCTCGACAAGGTGACCCGCGCCGGCGGTGCGCTCGAGGCCGCGCTGCGCGCGCAGGAGGAGGGCCTGGTCGGCGCCGTCGGCATCACCGGGCACAGCCACACCGCGCCGAGCACGCACCTGGAGGCGCTGCGCCGGCACCCGTTCGCCTCGGTGCTGACCCCGCTGAACCCGGCGCTGTGGCAGGTGCCGGGCTACCGCGAGGACTACGAGGCGCTGGTCGCCGAGGTCCAGCGCCAGGACGCCGCGCTGATGACGATCAAGACCGTCGCGCGCCGCAACTGGCCCCAGGGCGCCGACCAGTCCTTCGCCACCTGGTACGAGCCGCAGAGCGACCCCGGACGGATCCGGGCCGGCGTCTCGTGGGTGCTCGCGCACCCCGAGGTGACCGGGCTGGCGACCCCCGGCGACGTACGCCTGCTCACGCACGTCCTCGCCGCCGAGGCCGACCGGATGCCGGTCCCCGACGCCGAGGCGGTGCTGGCCGGCGACGCGGACTACTCCTCGCCGTTCCTCGACATGCCGATCTAGGACCGGCGACGCTCGGTCAGCGGGCGGCCTCGGCCATCGCGGACTCCAGGCTCCCGAAGGTGCCGGCGTACGTCGCGGTCTGGTCGCCCACGTCTCGGAACTCCAGCCGCCATCCCGTCAGGCAGCGCGACACCATCCACCGACGGCCCCGCTCCCCGATCCCGATGACCGGCTGACTCTCCGTCGCGAACACCACACCCATCTCGCACCCCCGTGCCTCGAAGTGAGGGTCGGTACACCGTTCGTCCCGGCCCAGGACAAGTAGTGACATGAACGGACCGCGGACTCCACCCCTGGGACCGAACAGGGTCCGAATGGACCACCCGCCGCCCCTCCCCCGGACCAGTGCGGTTCCGCACGGGCCACACCCCCGGGACCCAGCCGGGGGACCGCGGGTAGTCCGGACGCAGGTGAAGCCCGGGACAAATCCGCGCGGCTTTTGGTCGAATCGTGAGGGAACCGTGTGAGATGCCCCTAACATCGGTTCGCGGGTGGATGGATCCACGTGGCCTGGTCGGGGGATCGGAGACTGGTGCAGACAGAAGAGAAGCCGGAGCCTGCCGAAGCGATTCGGCAGGTGGAGCACATGCTCCGGTACGACGCCCGGACCGCTCTGGCGCGCGCCCGCACCGAGCTGGACGTCGCCGGGGCCGACCCGGACACCGTCACCTACCAGCGCTGGCTGCTGATCAAGGGCGCCGCACAGGCGCGCATCGGGGACACCGAGGACGGCGCGCGGATCATGCGCGAGGTCAAGGGCTGGGCCGAGGAGCGGGGCGAGGACACCCTGCTCGCGGTGAGCCACCGGCGCCTCTCCGCGCTGTTCCGGCGGGTGGGTGACCCGGCGCTGATGCTCGAGCACGCGGTCGTCGCCGTCGACCTGCTCGACGACGGCGTCGAGGCCGCCATGCACGCCGACCACCTGCTCGGCCTGGCCGACGCGCTGGGCGCCAGCGGCTCCTACGAGGACTCGATCCGGCGCTACAACGAGGCGTCGGTGCTCGCGGACGGCTGCGGCGACCGCTACCTGCAGCTCGCGGTGCTGAACAACCTCTCCTACACGCAGTACGAGGCCGGTCTCTCCTCCGAGGCGGTGGCCACCGCCGAGCGGCTGCGCAAGGAGGCCGAGAGCGACGGCCAGCCCCTGATGACGCACAACGCGGACACGATCGCGCGCGCCTACCTCGCCGTGGGCCGGTTCCACGACGCCGCCGAGGTGCTCGAGCCGCTGATCGCCGGGGCGGACACCGGCGAGGACTGCGACGGCGTGGTCTGCGCGCTGCTCACGCTCACCGAGGTGCGCCGCAAGGCCGGCAGCTTCGACGAGGCGCAGGCGGCGCTGGACCGGGCCAACCAGCTCGCCCAGCACTACGCGCTGTCCGGTCGGCTCATCGAGGGCCTCAGCGAGCAGGCCGAGCTGCACGCCGCCCGCGGCGACTACGAGCGGGCGTTCGAGACGCTGCGCGACTTCCACCGGGCCGACGTCCAGCTGCGGGCGATGGAGCGCGACGGCCGGGCCCGCACCCTGAACGCGATCTTCGAGGCCACCGAGGCCCGCCGCAGCAGCGACTTCTTCCGCGAGCTGTCCGTGCGGGACCCGCTGACCGGGCTGCACAACCGCCGGCACCTCGACGCCCGGCTGCTCGAGCTGCTCGAGCAGGTGCAGTCGGACGGTTCGCACCTGACGGTCGGCCTGGTCGACCTCGACCACTTCAAGCGGATCAACGACACCCGGTCGCACGCGGTCGGCGACGAGGTGCTCCGCCAGGTGGCCCAGCTGCTGCAGACCGCGGCCGAGGAGGTCCCGGGCGGGCTGGCCGCGCGCATGGGCGGCGAGGAGTTCCTGGTGCTGCTGCCGGGCATCGACCGGGCCTCCGGCGTCGTGCGGCTCGACAACCTCCGCCGCCGGATCGCCGCGCACCCCTGGGCGCCGGTCACCGACGGGATCGCCGTGACCGCGAGCGTCGGGGTCGCCTCGGCTCCGGTCGACGAGCTCGAGCGCGGCGCCCTGCTGGCGCTGGCCGACGAGAACCTCTACCGCGCCAAGGCCGACGGCCGCAACCGCGTCGTCGCCTGACCCGTCGGGGCCTACCGTGGGGGGACAACCCCGACGGAAGGACACCACCATGACGGTCGACCGAGGACTGCTCGCCCTGCTCGAGGCCAAGCCAGGCAAGGGCGACGAGCTCGCCGCGTTCCTGGAGCAGGGCCGCGCGCTCGCGGCCGAGGAGGCCGGCACCGTGACCTGGTACGCCTTCCGGCTCAGCGACACGACCTACGGGATCTTCGACACCTTCGAGAACGAGGAGGACCGCCAGGCGCACCTCAACGGCCGGATCCCGGCCGCCCTGGGCCAGGTGGCCCCGGACCTGCTGGCCGCCGACCCCGACATCCGTACGACGGACATCATCGCGGTGAAGTAGGTCCCTCGACGTTCACCGTCGGCACGCCGTCCCCGGCGCGGGCGATCACCGCGACCGACGGCGTGCCCGCGGGGTTGCTCTCGCGGTGCACGGTGAACGCCGGCACGTGCACGAAGTCACCCGCCTCCGCGTCGACGTACCCGTCGTGGCCCTCGAACTCCAGGCGCAGCACGCCGGAGACGACGTACAGGCTGGACTCGTTGCTGTCGTGGTGGTGCCAGCCGGAGACCGCGCCCGGGGCCGTCTCGACCTGACCGGCCCACAGCCCCGGCGCCCCGAAGGCCTGGGACCGCGCCATGCCGGGCGTCGGGTCCGCCGCCACGAGCTCGTCGGCCTTCACCACGCGGACTGGTTCGCTCATCCGACCAGTGTGGCACCCGGCCGTGCGCGCCGGCCGGACCGCCTCGAGAGCGCGTAGGCGCCGGCCACCGTCGCGGCCACCACCGCCGCGAAGCCGACGCCGGCCGGCACGACGCCGACGGCCGCCGAGGTCAGGCCCTCGACCACGACCGGCACCGACATGCCGACGTAGACGACCGCGAAGTAGGCGGAGGTCACCGCCGCCCGGGTGCCGTCCGGCGTGTGCGCGACCAGCGTCGCGAGGCCCTGGCTGAAGCCGACGCCGTGGCCGAGCCCGGACACCAGGCCGCCGAGCACCAGGACCGGCCACCAGCCGGTCACCATGGCGAGGGCCAGCAGCGCCATGCCGGTCACCAGCGCGGCCGCGGCGACCCGCTCCCAGGTGCCCTCGCCGAGCCGGGTCAGCGCGACCTGGCCGACGGCGGAGCCGACGTAGAACGTGGAGATCAGCAGGGCGACCGCGACCGGGCCGGTGACGCCCAGGACCTCGGCGGCGATCGTCGGGGTGACCGCGGTGAACAGGCCGAGCACCGCGAACGCCGCCAGCCCCAGCGCCCCGGTGGCCACGAAGAACGGCCGCACCTCCTCGGGGACGGCGAGCCGCATCCGGTGCAGCCGCGCCCCAGCAGGGCCGGCCCGTTCCGCCGACTCCGGCAGCAGCGCGACGACGACCAGACCCGCCAGGCACAGCCCGAGGTGCACGGCGTACGGCGTCCGCATCGGTGCCGGAGCCCAGGCCACCAGGAGCCCGCCGAGCAGCGGGCCGAGCCCGAGCCCGGTGACGTTCGCGGTCGTCGCGACCAGCGGGGCGCGCCGCGTCCAGGATCCGCGGGCCGTCTCGGTGACCGCGGCCGTCGCGGTGCCGACGAAGATCCCGGCCGACAGCCCGGAGAGCAGCCGCCCGACGAGCAGCACCGCGACGCCGTCGGCGAGCAGGAAGCAGCCGGCGCTGAGCACCGCCGCGACGAGGCCGGCGGCCAGCAGCGGCCGGCGCCCGAGCACGTCCGACCACTGGCCGAAGGCGACCAGCGCGACCAGCACCCCCGCGGCGTACGACGCGTAGACCACCGTCACCGTCACCAGGCCGAACCCGAAGGACTGCTCGTAGGTCCGGTAGACCGAGGACGGCAGCGTCCCGCCGGTCATCACGACGGTCAGCACCAGGGCGAGCGCGACGGTCTGCGGGGCACGGGTCGGGGACGGCACCCGCCCAGCCTGCCCCGATGCCCGGGCGCCCAGTCCTCCTGACCGCGGACCGGGCACCCTGCCGGACCTCCCACGGCGGGGTGCCCGGCCAGCTGCTCCGCTGCCTACTGCCGGGGGTCCTCGAGCGTGACGTCCACGACGGCGACGCGTACGTCGACCGCGTCGGCGGAGTCCAGCAGCACGCCTCGCAGCACGCTGCGGGTCACGGCCCGGCAGAGGTCGCCCAGCGCCGGCAGGTCCAGGTCGTAGCGGGCGACCACCTCGACTTCGACCGCCGTGCACACGTCGCCGTCGAGCTCGAGCCGCAGTCCCGAGGGCGCGGCCCCCTCGACCCCGCTCAGCGCGGCCCGCAGCGCGCTCAGCACCACCCGCTCGTTGACGTGCGTCGTCGAGCCGAGCTCGTCGGTCAGCGGCACCAGCACGGAGCGGCCCGGGCGGACCGTCCCGCGGATCCGGCGCATCACCCCGCCGGCGGTCTGCTCCCAGTCCGGGGCGGCCGTCGGCTCCTCGCGCGCCAGCGCGGCGGCCCGGTCGAGCGGGTCGGGGGTCTCGCTCATCGCCACGCCTCCATCCTCCTCGCCAGTGCCTCGCGGCTGCGGTGCAGCAGTCCCCGCACGCTCGTCGGGGTGATGCTCAGTGCGGTCGCGATCTCGTCGTACGACAGGCCCTCGACCTCACGGAGCAGCCAGCACGACCGCTGCCGGATCGGCAGCTCCTGGAGCGCCGCCCGCAGCGCGCCGAGCAGCTGGCTCTCCATCGCCCCGCCCAGCGTCACGTCGGAGACCGACTCTATGTGCCGCTCGAGGGCCTCGTCCTCCAGCGGGGTCGGCTTGCGCGTGCGCTGCAGGTCGGCCGCCCGGCGCGAGACCAGGGTGAACAGCCAGGTGCGCAGGGTGGACTCGCCGCGGAACCCGTCGAGGCTGCGCCAGGCGGAGACCAGCGCCTCCTGCGTCGCGTCGGACGCGTCGTCGTCGTCGCCGAGGATGAACCGGGCGTAGCGCCGCATCCCCGGGCCGTGCCGGTCGACGATCACGGCGAAGGCGTCGGTGTCCCCGAGCCGGGCCGCGCGCGCCAGCGCGGCGTCGCTGCGCTGCTGGTCCACGCCCCTCTTGTGCCCCGACCCCCTGCGTCGAACCCTGGGAGGGGCGACGTGTCCCACGTCACCCGGACCGTCGCGTGAGGTTTCCGCTCCCCGGCGCGACCCACCTCTGACACACGAGATCGCAGACGACGAAGGAGCCAGACATGGCCGAGCAGACCAGCACGCCGATCACGGGCAGGACCACCGACATCGCCACCCAGGGCACCGGCGCCCTCGCGAGCGACCACGGCAAGACCGCCATCGCGGACACCGTCGTGTCGAAGATCGCCGGCATCGCGACCCGCGAGGTGAGCGGCGTCTACAACCTCGGCGGCGGCGCGACCCGTGCGGTCGGCGCGATCCGCGAGCGCATCCCGGGCTCGCGCACCAACTTCGGCCAGGGCGTCACCGTCGAGGTCGGCGAGCGGCAGGCCGCGATCGACGTGGACCTCGTCGCGGAGTTCGGTGTCGCGATCGCCGACCTGGCAGCCGGGGTACGCCGCAACGTGATCTCCTCGGTGGAGCGGATGACCGGTCTCGAGGTCACCGAGGTCAACATCACGGTGCACGACGTCCACCTCGAGAACGAGGACGACGACACCGAGCCCGCCCCGAGCCGCGTCGAGTGACCAGCGGTACCCCCGGCCCCGCCACCGGCACCACCGGCGGGCCCGAGCTCGTGGACGCCGTGGCCGAGACCGTGCGCGCCGTCCCCGGAGTCCACGACCTGCACGGCGGCGTCCTCGGCGAGGTGGGCACCTACCTCCCAGGTCGTCGCGTGGCCGGCGTACGCCTGACCGACGACGGCTGCGACCTGCACATCGCCGCGACCCGCGTGGCACCGCTTGCCGACACCGTCCGGGCGGTGCGCGCCGCGGTCCGCCCGCTGGTCACCGGCCGCATCGACGTGACCGTCGAGGACGTGGTCGCGTGAGCGGCCCGGTGGACGTCGCAGGGGACGCCGCGGCGCGGGCCCGGCACGCGCGCCGCGAGCTGGTCAAGCTGCACCACCCGGACCGCGGCGGCGACGCGGAGCGGTTCGTCGAGGTCCTCGCGGCCCTCGACCCGCTGCCCGCCCGCGCGGACCACCCGCGCACCCCCGGCGTGCCCCCGACGCCGGCACGACCCTCCGGGGGCCGGCGCCGCCGCGCCCTGCTGCTCGGCGTGCGCGCCGGGCTGCCCCGACGGATACCGGGAGCCCGCCGCTATGCGACCTACTGACGAACTGCACGGGGACACCACACCCCCAAGGAGTGACATGAACCGCTCGACGCTCGGACTCCTGGCCGGCCTGCTGCTGGCCGTCGCCACCGTGATCGGCGGCCTGCTCGGGCTGCTGCTCGCGATCGTGCTCGGTGGCCTCGGCTTCGCCGTGGGCGCCTACCTCGACGGGGACTTCGACCCTGCCGAGCTGACCCGGAGCCGTCGGCGTGGCTGAGCCCACCCGCCCCGCCGCCGGCGCGGAGGACTCCGCCGGCGAGCGGGGCAGCCTCGAGCTCGCCCCGCGCGTGGTCACCCGGATCGCCGAGCTCTCGGCGCTGCAGGTCGCCCACGTGGTCCGGCGCTCCGAGGGGATCGAACGGCTCGTCGGCCGCCGGCTGCCGCGCGCGTCCGCGTCCCTGGACCGGGACCGGGTCCGCATCGAGGTCGACGTGGCCGTGCAGTGGCCCTGTCCCGTCGAGGAGGTGGCGGGGCAGGTGCGCCACCACGTGGCGGCCGAGACGGCCCGGCTGACCGGGCTGACGGTCCGCTCCACCGAGGTGACCGTGCACGCCGTGACCCGCGAGAGCACCCCCCAGCGCCCCCCGAGGAGGGTCCAGTGAGCACGTCCACCCGCACCCGGGTCACCCCGCCCGCCCCCCGCGCCGTGCCCGCGGCCGCCTGGCTCGGCCCCGCCGCGGCCGTCCTGCTGCTCGCGCTCGGCGTGGTCGCCGGCCAGGACGCGCTGGCCCGCTGGGGCGTGACGTCCGTGGGGGCGTCCTGGCTCGGTTCGACCCTCGACGGCCTCGACGGGCTCCGCGCCGCCACCTGGACCGTGCCCGTGGGCATCGCCCTGGTGGTGGTCGGGCTGGTGCTGCTGGTCACGGCCCTCAAGCCGCGCCGCCGCACCCACGTCCCGGTCGAGGCGGCCGCCGACCTCTGGCTGGCCCCCGCCGCACTGTCCGCCCTCGCCCGCGACGCCGCCGAGGGCGTGCGCGGGGTCTCCCGGGTCTCGGTCGCCGCCACCCGCACCGCCGTGCGCGTGCGGGCCGCCGCCGACCACCCCGACGAGGTCGCCGGCCCCGTCGAGGAAGCCGTGCGGGCCCGTCTCGCCGGCGCGCAGGTGAAGGTCACCGTGCGCACCCACCGTCTTCCCGGCGAAGGAGCAGACCAGTGACCCGCACGCTCGTCGCGATCGACCGGACCGTCGGGGTCCTCCTCGCGCTGGCGCTGGTCGCCGGCGGGCTCCTGCTGGTGGACTGGCGGCTGGACCTCGTCACCTCCCTGCCGGACGGCGTGCGGATCTCCCCGCTGCTCGACGCGGCGGCGGCGCCCTGGTGGCCGTTCGCCACCGCGGTCGCCGCGGTCGTGCTGGCCCTGGTCGGGCTGCGCTGGATCGTGGCGCACCTGCCCCGGCTGGGCAACCCGGACACCCGGCTCGCCGACAGCTCGGGCGCCGGCCGGCTCAACCTGGACACCGCCTCGGTGGCCCGGGCGACCGCCGCCGACCTCCAGTCCGACAGCGTGCTGCCGCAGGCCCGCGGCCGGGTCCAGGTCCGCCGCGGCCGGCCGACGGTGCAGCTCGACGCGCACTGCGCCCCCGGGGCCGACGTCGCCGAGCTGCGGGAGCGGGCCGAGCAGGTCACGCGCGACATGGCCCGGGCGTTCCCGTCCGGCGACCTGCCGCTGCGCGTGGTCGTCGACGCCCCCCGGCGCCGGGACCGCGGCCGCCGTACGACGCCCCGGGTGCAGTGACCGCTCAGCCGGCGTCGAACGCCCAGCGCACCCGGCGCCGGTAGGTCTCGCCCGGGCGCAGCGTGGCGTCGCCGAACGCCGGCCGGTTCGGGGTGTCGGGGAACGCCTGCGGCTCGAGCGCGACCCCGTCGCCCTGCCGGTAGCCGCGCCCGGAGGGGCCGACGACCGTCCCGTCGAGGAAGTTGCCGGTGTACACCTGCAGGCCGGGGGCGTCGGTGGACAGGGTCAGCGCGAGGTCGCGGGTCCGCAGCGTCGCCACCTCCCGCATGCCGCTGCCGCGCAGCACCAGGTTGTGGTCGATCCCCCGGGCGGCGAGCAGCTGCGGGTGCCCGGTGCGTACGGCGTCCCCGAGGCGGGTCGCGGCCCGCAGGTCGAACGGCGTGCCGTCGACCGCGGCCAGCTCCCCGGTGGGAAGCAGCCGCGCGTCGGTCGGGGTGTAGGCGTCCGCGTGCACCGACAGCGTGTGGTCGTCGACGGACCCGGCGCCCTCGCCGTCGAGCTGGAAGTAGGAGTGCTGGGTCAGGCTGACCGGCGTCGGCGCGTCCGTCGTGGCGGTGAGCTCGACGGCGACCGCCCCGCCCTCGACGGTGCCCTCGACGGTGCCCTCGACGGTGTAGGTCACGCTCGCCCGGACCGTCCCGGGGAACCCCTGGTCGCCGTCGGGGCTGACCAGCGTGAAGGTCGCCGAGTCCGGGCCCAGCGCCGCGAGGGTCCAGTCCCGGGTGTCGAACCCGGCCGGCCCGCCGTGCAGCGTGCTGCCGTTCTCGTTGACCGCCAGGGCGTACGTCGTCCCGTCGAGGTCGAAGCGGCCGTCGGCGATCCGGTTCGCGAAGCGGCCGACCGTCGCGCCGAGGAACGCCGTGCCCGCGACGTACTCCTCGCGGGTGCGGTGCCCGAGCACCACGTTGCGCGGTCCGCTCGGCGTCGGCACCAGCAGCCGGTGCACCGTGGCGCCGTACGCCAGGAGCTCGACACGCAGGCCGTCCGCCGGACCGATCAGATGCGTCTCCACGGGTGCGAGTGTAGGAAGGGGCCATGGAACAACGAACCCTGGGCAGGACGGGCCGCTCGGTCTCCGTCGTCGGACTCGGCACGTGGCAGCTCGGCGCGGACTGGGGGGAGGTGTCCGAGGACGACGCCCGCGCGGTCCTCGACGCCTCCGTCGAGGAGGGCGTCACCTTCTTCGACACCGCGGACGTCTACGGGGACGGGCGCAGCGAGACGGTGATCGGCCGCTTCCTGGCCGACCGTCCCGACGCCGGCGTCACCGTGGCCACCAAGATGGGCCGCCGCGTCGAGCAGGTCCCCGAGAACTACGTGCTCGACCACTTCCGGGCCTGGACCGACCGCTCGCGCCGCAACCTCGGCGTGGACACCCTCGACCTCGTCCAGCTGCACTGCCCGCCGACGTCGGTGTACTCCGACGACGCGGTCTACGACGCGCTCGACACCCTCGTCGAGGACGGTGCGGTGGCGGCGTACGGCGTCAGCGTGGAGAAGGTCGAGGAGGCGCTGGCCGCGCTCGCCCGCCCGCACGTCGCGACCGTGCAGATCATCGCCAACGCGTTCCGGCTCAAGCCGCTCGAGGCGGTGTTCCCGGCGGCCGCCGAGGCCGGCGTCGGGATCATCGTCCGGGTCCCGCTGGCCTCCGGCCTGCTGTCCGGCAAGTACGACGCGGGCACCACGTTCGCGGCGGACGACCACCGCTCCTACAACCGCGACGGGAGCGCGTTCGACGTCGGGGAGACCTTCTCGGGCGTGGACTACGAGACCGGGCTGGTCGCCGCGCGCGAGTTCGGCGAGCTGGTCGCCGCCGAGGCGCCGGCGGGCACCACCTCGGCGCAGGCGGCGCTGGCCTGGCTGTGCCAGCAGCCGGCCGTGTCCAGCGTGATCCCGGGCGCCCGCAACGTCGAGCAGGCCCGGGCGAACGCGGCCGCGGGCCGGGTCGGGCCGCTCGGCGAGGCGTTCGACGCCGGCGTCCGGCGGATCTACGACACCCACCTGCGGTCCACGATCCACCCCCGCTGGTAGGCCGCGCGACGGCGTCGCGGAGCGCCCGACTTCGGCCTGGAATCGGGCAGAACTCGGGCGCTCCGAAGGCATATCTCGGGCGGGTGAGCGCTGCCACCGGCCTTTGACCGATCCAATAGCCGGGCACCGGACCTTGTGAGTACATTCACCAGCACCTCGAGCCGTCGGGCTTGCTCGACGGCCGTCGGGGTACCGACCCAGTGGCCCGCAACGACGCGGCCGACTCAACTCCACAGATCGACTCCACGACACACCACCGACCCCGTCGGTGGCCGTCCGTCGTTCCCCGACCCGGGGCGAGGACGCGAATGCGCGAGAGGAACCGGTGAGCATGACCGCCGACACGACCCAGCCCCACATCGGGCAGAGCGCCGCCACGACCCACGAGGGCATCCTCGCCTGGGTGGACGAGGTCGCCGAGCTCACCCAGCCGGACCGGGTGCACTGGTGCACCGGCTCCGACGAGGAGTGGACCGAGCTCACCGACGCCCTGGTGGCGAGCGGCACCTTCACCCGGCTGAACGCTGACAAGAAGCCGAACTCCTTCCACGCGGCCTCCGACCCCACCGACGTGGCACGCGTCGAGGACCGGACCTTCATCTGCAGCGTCGACGAGAAGGACTGCGGGCCCACCAACAACTGGATGGACCCGCAGGAGATGAAGGCGATCATGACCGACCTCTACCGCGGGTGCATGCGGGGTCGGACCATGTACGTCGTCCCGTTCGTGATGGGCCACCTCGAGGCCGACAGCCCGATGTTCGGCGTGGAGATCACCGACTCGGCGTACGTCGTCGCCTCGATGCGGGTGATGGCCCGCATGGGCAGCAACGTGCTGCGCCGGATGGAGGAGGTCGGCGCGACGTTCGTGCCCGCCCTGCACTCGGTGGGCATGCCGCTGGTCGACGGCCGCGCCGACGTCTCGTGGCCCTGCAACGACACGAAGTACATCGTGCAGTTCCCCGAGGAGCGGATGATCTGGTCCTTCGGCTCGGGCTACGGCGGCAACGCGCTGCTCGGCAAGAAGTGCTACGCGCTGCGGATCGCCAGCGTGATGGCGCGTGACGAGGGCTGGCTCGCCGAGCACATGCTGATCCTCAAGCTGACCAGCCCCGAGGGCGTCCGCAAGTACATCGCGGCCGCGTTCCCGAGCGCGTGCGGCAAGACCAACCTGGCGATGCTCGCGCCGACCATCCCGGGCTGGAAGGTCGAGACGCTCGGCGACGACATCGCCTGGATGCGGATCGGCGACGACGGCCGGCTCTACGCGGTGAACCCGGAGTTCGGCTTCTTCGGCGTCGCACCCGGCACCAACGAGCTGACCAACCCCAACGCGATGCGCACCATCGACATCGGCAACTCGGTGTTCACCAACGTCGCGCTCACCGACGACGGCGACGTGTGGTGGGAGGGCCTGGAGAACACCCCCGCCCACGCCACGTCCTGGAAGGGCGAGGACTGGACCCCCGACAGCGACGAGCTGTCGAGCCACCCGAACAGCCGCTACTGCACGCCGATCAAGCAGTGCCCGATCCTCGCACCGGAGTACGACGACCCGCGCGGCGTACCCATCGACGCGATCCTGTTCGGCGGGCGGCGCAAGACCACCGTGCCGCTGGTCACCGAGGCCCGGGACTGGACCCACGGCACGTTCATGGGTGCCACGCTCAGCTCGGAGACGACCGCCGCGGCGGTCGGCCAGGTCGGCGTCGTGCGCCGCGACCCGATGGCGATGCTGCCGTTCATCGGCTACAACGCCGGTGACTACTTCAACCACTGGATCACCGTCGGCAAGGACAACGACGCCGCCAAGCTGCCGAAGATCTTCTACGTCAACTGGTTCCGCCGCGACGAGGACGGCGGCTTCCTGTGGCCCGGCTTCGGCGAGAACAGCCGGGTGCTCAAGTGGGTCGTGGAGCGCATGGAGGGCCAGGCCGAGGCGGTCGAGACCCCGATCGGCTACGTGCCGACGCCCGGCTCGCTCGACACCGACGGCCTCGACATGACCGAGGAAGAGCTGGCCCAGGCCCTCGCCGTCGACGTCGAGGAGTGGAAGGCCGAGATCCCGCAGATCACCGAGTGGTTCGAGAAGTTCGGCGAGAACCTCCCCGCCGTGCTGTGGACCGAGCTCGACGGCCTGAAGGCTCGTCTGGGCGCCTGACCCCAGCCCGTCGAGGGCCCTCTCCGCGCGGCGGGGAGGGCCCTCGTTCTTCGGTGGTGCTGCCGTGGGACGCGGACCCGCTGCGGCATACTGTCGCCCTGGCACACGGGGTGGAATCGGAGGGGCGAGTGACCCGCAGTAGCTACGGGCCGGAGCAACGGCACCTGCTGGAGTCCACCGCGTCCCGGATCTACAGCAACGCGGTCGCCCACGGGTCCCTGCGCACCGACGACCCCCGGCTCGCCGCCGGCAGCGAGCAGCGCCCCGCCCTCGACCTGCTCGTGGACCTCGGGCTGCTGCGCCTCGACGAGGACCTCGGCCGGCTCTTCCCGGTCGACCCCGCCGCCATCCAGTCCCAGGTGGTCGTGCCGCTGGGCATCCAGGGCGCCGAGCTGCTCACCGAGTCCGCCCGCTGGGCCGACGCCTTCGGTGAGCTGGGGCAGACGTTCCGGACCTCCCCGCAGGTCTCGGTGAGCCCGCTGACCGAGATCCACGGCATCGAGAACATCAACAACTTCATCCGGGCCGCGGTCAGCGACTGCCGCGGCGAGCTGCTCACCGCCCAGCCGTCCGGGCGGCGCAAGGCGACCACGCTGGCCGTCGCCGAGGAGCGCGACGTCAAGGCCCTCGAGCGGGGCGTGAAGATGCGCACGCTCTACCAGCACCCGGCCCGGCACAGCCCGGCCACCCGCAACTACGTCGCCGACATCGTCGCCCGCGGCGCCGAGGTGCGCACCCTCGACGAGTTCTTCAAGCGGCTGATCGTGGTGGACCGCAAGCTGGCGATCATCCCCGGTCCGGCCGGCAACGAGATGGCGGTGGCGATCCGCGAGCGCTCGCTGATCTCCTACCTCGTGGACATCTTCGAGCGGTCCTGGGAGCGGGCCCAGCCGTTCAGCCTCAGCGGCAACCAGGTCGAGCGCAACATCGCCGCCGACGTCCGGGCGATGTCGATCCGGCTGCTCGTGGAGGGCCACAGCGACCCGGCGAGCGCCAAGCGGCTCGGGGTCAGCACCCGGACCTACGCGGGCTACATCGCCGCCCTCAAGGACGAGTTCGGGGTGCAGACCCGCTTCCAGCTCGGCTACGCGATGGGCGCCGACGCCGGACCGGAGCGGTCCGGCTCGTTCGGCCACGCCGACGACGACGACGGCTTCGACGACCTCTGACCCCGGGGTCCGACATCGGTGACCCCCTGGGTCACGCGCCGGCACCGGTGTCGGGACACGGGCCCGGACGTGCTGCGAGGACAGTCACCGAAGTGACTGTCCTCGCGGGGCGGACGGAGAACGGGCCGGGGGGATGGCTCGGGAACGAACTGCCGGGGGGGGATGACTCGTTCGTCCTGTTCTCACGTCCTGCGGTGCGACCTTCCGGGGGGACCAGAAGCCGACCGTGTACGGGGGGTGCCGGGTCAGTCCCAGCCGGTGTCGCTCGCGGCGACCCTGGTGAGGGTGTGGCCCGTGGTGCTGCTCGTGGGCGCCTTCAGGTCCCAGCCCGTGTCCCGTGCCTGGGCGGGAGCGAACCCGCCGACCGCGAACGCGCTGACCAGAAGGAGCCCGGCAAAGAACTTGGCAACCGTGCGGTTCTCTTTCATGGATACCTCGTGCTCTGTCACGGAGAGCTCAGGGGTGCTCTCCTGCGTCTAGTGTCGGTGCACGGAACTCCCTGCGGCCACAAAACCGGCCCGCATGAGTGTGCACTGCACGTTCCTGCAGAATCGACATACTGCTGCGGGAACCTGCGTGATGCCTTATAGTGCGCGCAGCGCTCCGGCAGCCGGTGCGAACCCATGGATAGGGTCCAAACCGACGAAAGAACCACCCCGGAGCGCCTCGCACATGCTTGCGTAGTTGTGCAGCCCAGGCAAGCACCCGGGGCGCCCGGATCCCCGGGCGCCGTCGAGCCGGCCCGGAGCTACCAGCCGGCCCCGAACGCGACGAACGGCGCCGGCTCCTCCTCCGCCGCGAGCGCCCCGGCCAGCGCCTGCGGGCTGCTCGTCCCGGCCGCCATCGACGCGTGCGCGTGCTGCATCACCCGCGCGGCGACGTCGTCGCGGACCCGGGCCACCCCGGCCAGCACCGAGCGGGACCCCAGGTGCAGCAGCACGCTGGTCAGCCCGAGGCCCTCGTCGCCGGGCCGCACGGTCGCCAGTCCCGCCTCGCAGGCCGACAGCACCACGCACGGCGCCGGCTGGTCACCGGCGTCGAGCTCGTAGGCGTAGAGCGGGCCGTCGGAGACCCGCAGCGAGGAGAACAGCGGGCTCTCCTGCTGGTGGGTGCCGTGCGCGGCGACGTGCACCACGTCGGCCCCGGCGAGCGCGAGCCGCAGGGACTCGGTGGTCGCGTCCCCGCCGGTCAGCAGCTCGGCGCCGGGCCACAGCGCGTGCACCCGGCGGGCCTCGTCCTCGGCGCGGTGCAGGCCCGGGCCGGCCACCGACACCACCCGCGGCCGGGTACGACGGACGTGGTCGCCGGCCCGCAGCCAGGCGGTGGCGCTCGGCGTCACCACGACCGGCAGGCCGCGCCGGGACGGCAGCAGGCTCCAGGGCAGCAGCACCAGCGCCGCGCTGCACGAGACGACCAGCGCCTGTCCGTCGACGCCGACCGGGGCCAGCAGCAGGTCGTCGAGCCGGCCCAGCCCGGCGTCCAGCGAGCGTCGTACCGAGTCCTTGAGCGGCGGGGGCAGCAACGGCATGGCCAGCGCGTCCAGGTCGGCGCGGACCCGCTGCACCAGCTCGTCGACCCGCCCGGCGTCGGCCAGGTCGACCAGTGCGGGACGGCGCGCCGACGCGGTCACCGCGGTCCACCGGCCGCGGTGCACCACGTAGGTCACGAAGGCGGTGCCCGTCGCCCGGGCCGCGGCGCGGGTCTCCGCCACCCGGGCGCTGTCCTGGCCGCTGACCTCGGCCGCGCCCTCGAGCTCCCACGCCCGGGCCCGGATGTCGCGCTGCAGGGCACCGGCCCGGCCGCGCAGCCGGGCCAGCGCCTCGCCGGCCGCCGGGTCGCCCTCCAGGCCCCGGGCCTCCTCCTCGGTCTGCCGCAGCGCCGCCAGCAGGTCGGCGGTGCGCTCGTCGCGGGGCGGGCCGACGCTGGCCAGCCGGATGGAGATCGCCCGGCCGCGCTCCACCGCGGCGAAGAACTCCGCGGCGCTGCCGCTGCGCTCCGCGAGCTCGAGGCCGAGCCGGGCCAGCGGGAGGCCGTGCACGGCGCTCGCGGTGCGCAGGTCCAGCGACCCGAAGCCGTTCTGGTAGGACCCGAGCTCGGCCAGCCCCCGGCGCACCTCGCCGGCGGCCCGGACCCGGTCGCCGCGGTGCAGCGCGGCCAGCGCGCGCACCTCCCGGGTCAGCAGCCGCGAGGGCAGCGGGTCGGAGGCGCGCATGGCCGGCGCCAGCCTGCCGGCCTCACCGACGTCCCCGCCGGCGCGCAGCGCGCACTCGCGGGCCAGCAGCTCTGCGGGCCGGGCCAGGTCGACGCGCTTCTCGGCGCGGCAGTCCTCCGCCAGCCGGCGGGCCCGCGTCCCCACCTGGAGCAGCGCGGCGCGGCGGCTGCGCTCGGGCCGCTGCTCGACCGCCAGCCGCTCGCACTGGAGCACCAGCAGCTGGGCCTTGCGCTGCCACTGCAGGTTGCGCCGGCGCACGAAGATCCGCTCGGCGGACCGGGCCAGCTGCCGGGCCCGGTCCGGCTCGCCCTCGACCAGGGCGCACTCGGCACGCACCAGGTCGGTCTCGGCCAGGTCCTGCGGCAGGCCCGCGGCCCGGAACTCGGTGGCCGCGCGGGCCAGCAGCTGCTCGGCGTCGTGGGCCAGCCCCGCCTCGCGCAGCACCCGGGCCCGGTCCAGCAGCAGCACCGGGTGCTCGTTCTCGTCCCCCCGGCCGGCCTCCTCCATGGCCGCCAGCGCGCGCGGGATGCGGCCGGCCAGGAAGTCGACGTACCCCAGGTTGTGCCGGGCCTTGGAGGCGTAGAGCTGGTCCCCGGAGCGGAGCGCGATCGCGATCGCCTCGGTGAAGTCGGCCGACGCGGCGTCCAGCGCACCCCCGTCGAGGTGCAGCACCCCCCGGTTGAGCAGGATCGAGAACTGGTCGGAGGAGTCGGCGACGGCCATCACCTCGACGGCCCGGTCCAGCGAGCGCAGCGCGTCGGCGCCGCGTCCGCTGCGCAGCAGCAGCAGCCCGCGCTGGCCGCGCACCGAGGCCCGCATCGACTCGGCACCGACCTCGCCGGTGATCGCCTCCGCCTCGTCGAGCAGCGACATCGCCGCGTCGAGGTCGCCGGTGAGCTCGTACTCCGCGGCGGCCAGGCCGAGCACCACCCGGACCCGCTGCAGGCCCACCTCGGCGCGCGGGTCGGCGGACCGCTCGATGCGGGTCCGCAGCCGCCGGTAGCGGGTCACCGCCCGCGCGGGACGGCCCTGCTGCGACTCCTGGCGGGCGGCCTCGACCTCGGCGCGCAGCGCGTCCGGGTCCAGGGTCGTGGCCACCGGCCCGAATCTACAGCTGGAACAGGGGCGTCACGACGGCATTCTCCGCATCGTCGTCCCCGAGCGGATGGAAGCTCAGCTGGCCGAACCCCTCCTCGAGCCGGTCGAAGCTGAACCGGCCCTGGTCGTCGGCGAGCACCTCGAGCTCGGGGCCGCCCTGGACCCGGATCCGGACCCGGTACGGCGCCGACGGCGCCAGCCAGCCGTCCAGCCGCAGCCGTCCGGGGCCGACCCGGCTGACGGTCACCATCGCGGTGAGCCGGTCGGCGGAGAACGTCAGCGTCTCGGTGCGGGTGCCCGCGCCCTGCTCGCCGCGCACCCCCATCGCGTCCAGCGGCACCCGCGTCATCCGGGCCACCTCGTCGAACACCTCGTCGAGGGCCAGCGAGAAGTGCACCCGCTCGACGAGGTCGACGGGGGCCGGGTCGGTGGCGTCGTACAGCGCGCGCACCTGCTCCAGGGTCGCGGCGTCGACGTCGTCGAGCGGCGCGGCGGCCAGCTCGGCGAGCGTGCGGTCGTCGTCCATCACCACTCACTTCCTTCCCAGTGCGGATCGGACGCCAGGACCTGGCGCAGCTTGGCGAGGCACCGGCCGCGGGTCGGGCCGATGCTCCCCACGGGCATGCCGAGGGACTCGGCGATCAGGGCGTAGTCCGGCCGGTCGGCGAACGCGATCACCCGCATCAGCTCGCGACACCGGTCGGGCAGCTGCTGCACGTGCTCCCAGAGCCGGTGCTGCAGCTCGTCGCGGAACACGGCCTCGTCGGGCAGCTCCTCGCGCTCGGCCGGCAGCGCGGAGAGCTCCTCGCCCTCCTGGCCGAACAGCGCCGCGGTGTGCGCCTGGTCGGACCGGGACCTCTTCGCCACCCGCCAGGCCTCGCGGCGGGCCGCGGTGAGCAGCCACTTCACCACGGTCTGCGGGTCGCGGATCGAGTCGCTGCTGTGCAGCAGCCGCATCCAGATCGTCTGGACGACGTCCTCGGCGGCGACCGCGTCGACGCCCTGCCCGCGCACCGTGTGCCACAGCAGCGGGGTGAGCAGCGCGACGAGCTCGTCGAGCGACCCGCGGTCGCCGTCCCGGTAGGCCGCGAAGGCGTGCGTGGCCCGGTGCACCAGCGTCTCGCCCTCGGGCCGGGTGCCGATCATGCGAGCGCCCGCTTCGGCAGGTCGGCGAGCACCCGGCGGCCGCGGGCCACGGCACTCGCGGCGTCCGTGCCGGTGTCGCCGGCCTCGAACTCCGCCTGCAGCGCCAGCGCCACCTGCCCGGCGAAGACCGGCGCGGAGAACGACGTACCGCTCCAGACGGCGAAGCCGGCCAGGTAGTTGTCCGGGTCGAGCGAGCGGCGCCACTCCCCGGCGGCGTTCAGCAGCTCGTGGCTGGCCGCCTCGGACGCGTCGTACGTCGTGGGGAAGGTGCTGACCAGCGCCGCGCCCGGCCGGAGGTAGCGGACCCACGGGCCGTCGTTGCTGAACATCGCGATCGAGCCGTCCGGGTTGAGCGCACCGACCGCCGCGACCGGCACTTGCCGCTCGTCGTCGGGGACGCTGCCGCCGTCGTACGGCGCGAAGGCGGCCGGGTACGCCGGCCGGGAGGTCGCGTCGTTGCCGGCCGAGACCACCACGCACACGCCCCACCGGCCGAGCAGTGCGAGCGGGCCGTGCAGCAGGGCGTCGAACGCCGAGTCCTCCGGCTGCTCGTGGTAGTAGCCGAGCGACAGGGAGAGCACGTCGACGGGCTGGTAGCCGGCCTCGCCGTTGACGCCGAGCAGGTGCCGCAGCGCGAGCAGCTGCAGGGACCTGAGCAGGTCCGACTCGTCAACCTCGCCGTCGTCGCCGAACAGCCGGACGGACAGGACCAGCGCGTCGGGGCAGGCCTGCCGGACCAGCCCGGCGATGAAGGTGCCGTGCCCGGCGTCGTCGCCGAGCTCGCCGACCAGCTCGTCGCCCGACCCGGCCGGCTCCCCCGTGCCGGTCAGCCCCGGGACGCCGATGGAGGTGCCCAGGACCTGCGGGTCGCGCAGCACGAAACGCTCACCCAGCCAGGGGTGCGGACCCACGCCGGAGTCGAAGACCGCCACCACCGGGCGGCGCGCCGCGTCGTCGTCCTGCCGCTGCCGCGGCTGGGGAGGCGGACCGAGCCAGGCCACCGGCTGACGGCCGCCGAGGCCGGCCTGGGTGTACTGCGAGACGGCGAAGGAGTGCGGGTTCGTCACCGGGTGCGGGTTGGTGACCGGGTGCGGGTTGGTGACCGGGTGCGGGTTCGTGACCGGGGTGGGGTCGATGTCGCGGCTGCTGGCCGGGTGCTCCAGGCCGACGTCGCCGTGCCGCGGGGAGTCCCGGCCGACGCGGCTGCGGTAGCTCTGCAGCAGCCGCCACGTGTCGATGGGACGGAACACCGTCTCCTCCCGGTCGCGGCTCGGCTCCAGGCGCACCCGCTCGACCCAGACCACCTCGAGCTCGGCGCGCTGGGCGTCGGTGAGCGGTGCCCGGTCGAGCACCTCGCGGCCCAGGGCGCTGCCGTCGTCGCGGGCCAGCGTGAAGCCGGCCTCGGCGGCGACGGACTCCAGCGCGGCGTAGGTGTCCGGGTGCCGCCCGCGCACGAGCAGCGAGTCGGCGACGTACACCGTCTCGCGCACGCCCGGCTGGTCGTGCACCTGGTAGGCGGTGCCCGGGTCGAGCACCCGCCGCCGGGAGCCCGAGCTGGACCCGACCGACCGCGGCTCCGCGGGCAGGGGACGGTTCACAGGACTGCTGACCATCGCGTGCTGTCCACCCTTCGTCCGTCCCGAGATCGAGGCTCCGTCCCCGGAGCATATTGAGGGTCTGCGTGCGCGTCACGAGGCCGCGGTCCTGCCTGCGGGGCGGTGAGGAGCACCGGCGCCGGTGGAACCGCCAGGCGTCGCCCCCCGGCGCCTGACGGTTCCACCGTCCCGGTTCCCCTCTGCCCGTCCCGGCGACCGGAACGACCCCTGTACGCGCCGCCCGCCGTGACCCCGTCGGGGCCGTCGTGGCTCCCCCCGGGGCCACGTGACCCAGAAGAGCCGCTCCCGGGGGTCCTGATACGTCCTGCCGGAACTTCTTTCCGCAGGTATCAGTCCCGGAGCCCGCCCGCTCCTCCCCGGTGCGGCGAACGGCGCCGCCGGGCCACGGCCCCAGTCAGCGCCGCCACCGCCGCCGCCACAGCCAGGACTGCATCGACACCGGGAGGCCGGATGTTCCACCGCCACTTCGAGGAGCTCGACGACGCGGTGCGCACGGCGCGCAGGGCCGTCACCACCCTGCACCTGGTCGACCCCGACGGGCTCGGCCGCGTGCTGCACGACCGCTGGTACCTCGGCCTGGCCTCCGCGCAGGGCGCGCGCCCCGAGGCGCGGGCCTGGCAGGCGTGGGGACCGCTCTGGACCGCGGACCTGGCCGGCCCGCGGGGGCCCGGGCTGGTGCGGCTGCACCTCAGCGTGGACCCGCGGACCGCGCTGCACGCCGTGGGCGCCGTCACCCACCGCGCGCAGGGCTGGGAGCACCCGTGGCAGCTCACCTCGACCGCGCTCGGCGGCGACCTGCCGGCCCCGGAGTCGACGGTGCTGCTGCTGCCCACCGCGTCGCTGCTCCCGCTGCGCGCCGAGGTCGTCGCGCTCGTGGAGGACCTGCGGCCCTTCCTGGCGGTCGGCGTCCCGGCCCTCACCCTGCCGATCGGCCGGGGCGCGGCGCTCTCGGAGAACCCCGCCGACGGCCGCACCTTCGGGGAGAACCGCTGCCGGCTGGTGGCCGAGGCGGTGATCGGCAGCATGCGGGTGCACCACCGCGCCCAGGTCGACCGGGCGATCGCCAGGTTCGCGGCGGCCGGCGTGGACCCCGAGCGGCCCTACCTCGAGCAGCGCACCACTTGGGACCGGCCCTGGCGGGCGGCGTGACGAGCGTCCCCTCCTAGTCTGGGACGGGTGCAGCCCACCCCGCCCGGACCGAGCCGGCGTCGCCGCCCCGGGTGGCGCCTCTGGCTGGCGCTGTCCGCCGCCTGGCTGGTGGTCGCGCTGCCGAGCGCGGCGGCGCTGTTCCTGACCGGCTCGCGGGCGACCGTCGTCGCCGGGCACGACGCGGTGGTCTCGCCCAGCCTCGACGGCTGGGCGACGCTCGACCTGGGGCCGTACCTGCCGAGCTTCCGCTATCCCACCGGCGGCACGGTCGGCGCCCACATCGACCTCGGCAAGACCACCGCCGACAGCTACTCCGCCCTGATCCAGCGCTACGCGTTCATCGCCGGCAACCCCGAGGGGCAGGTCCGCAAGGTCCGCGCCACGCTGACCGGCCTGGCGGTCGACAGCGCGGTCGACGGCGCCCTGCTCGCGCTCCTGCCTCCGGCGGTCGTGCTCCTCGTGGGCCGGCGCCGGTGGACCGAGCTGCGCAACGCCGCCACCCCCGCCGTACGGCGGTCACGGTGGTGGCGGTGCTCGTCGCGGGCGTGCTCGTCGTGCGTCCGTGGGAGCGCGACGACGAGGTCGTGGAGCAGGACACCTGGCAGCCGGTCGCGAGCGCGATCCCCGACGTCCCGGTGCCCGACGAGGCCAAGCCGCTGCAGATCGAGTCCGGCCTGGTGACCAGCGGCACCCGGCGCCTGGTGGAGAGCGCGATCGACTCCTACCGGCGCAGCACCGAGTTCTACGGCCGGCTCGTCGACGCGTCCTCGGACCTGTCCGGGCGGCTGCACCAGCCCGCGGACGGCGAGGTGGTCGGCCTGCTGGTCAGCGACCGGCACGACAACATCGGCATGGACCCGGTGGCCCGCGCGATCGGCGACCAGGGCGACGCGACGTTCCTGCTGGACGCCGGCGACGACACCTCGACGGGGAGCTCCTGGGAGGCGTTCAGCCTGGAGTCGCTCGACGACGCGTTCTCCGACTACGACGACCGGGTCTCGATCGCCGGCAACCACGACAACGGCGACTTCGTGACCACGCAGGCCCACCGGCTCGGCTTCACCACCCTGGACGGCCGGGTCGTGGACGGACCGGCCGGCATGCGGCTGCTCGGCGTCAGCGACCCGCGCAGCAGCGGCCTGGGCACCTGGCGCGACGAGCGCGGCATCTCCTTCGAGGATCAGGAGAAGCGGATCGCCGACGTGGCCTGCCGGCACGACGCCGACGGGGACCGGATCGGCACCCTGCTGGTGCACGACGCCAACAGCGGCCGTCAGGCGCTCAACGACGGCTGCGTGGACCTGGTGCTGGCCGGCCACCTGCACGAGCAGGTCGGCCCCAGCGCGACGACCGGCGCGAACGGCAAGGTCGGCTACTCCTACACGAACGGGACGACCGGCGGGGCTGCATACGCCCTGGCCATCGGCAGCAAGCTGCGCCGGGACGCGGAGGTCACGCTGGTGACCTACCGGGACGGGACGCCGGTCGGCCTGCAGCCGGTGACGATCACCACCATCGGCGCGTTCCGCGTCGGGGCGTACGTCGACCTGGCGCCGACCGGCCCGGCCGCCGGCACGACCGAGGGCCCGTCCGGATCGGCGAGCCCCTGAGCCGACCGACGCCCGGCCCGGCTCCCGGCCCGACGCGCCAGGACGCGGAAGCGGCTCCCACCGGTGAGGTGGGAGCCGCTCCTGCGTCCTCAGGGGCCGACGTCAGCGTTGCGCTGAGCACCGGCGGCACCTGCTGGCCTGGCGGAGGTGGCGGGATTTGAACCCGCGAGAGGGGGTAACCCTCAACCCGCTTAGCAGGCGGGCGCCATAGGCCACTAGGCGACACCTCCAGACAGCCAGCACAGGCTACCGGGCGACCCGCGAACCGTGCGAATCGGCCGGTCCCGGACGCGTGTCCCGGCCTGCTTCAGGCGAGTCGCCGGTACCCGTGACCGGTGTCGAGGTGCTGCTGCAGGTCCCGCACGAACGCGTCCGCCGGGCCGGCGAGCACGTCGACGGGGATCGTCGTGGTCCGCCCGTCACGGAGCCGGAGCACCACGCAGCGCTGGCCCTCGACGGTCGGGGAGGTCACGTCCTCGACGTCCTTCCAGCGGGCCTCGCGCACCCCGGCGCCCCGCACCGACCGCACCCGGTAGCCACCCGCGTCGAGCCGCACCACGACCCGGCGGCGCAGCGCGGCCACGCCGGCCAGCACGAGCAGGGCGACCACGACGGCGACCACCAGCCCGACGCTCAGCACCGCGGCCGGCAGCGAGGCGGCCAGCACCACCCCGGCGAGGAGCAGCACGAGGACGCCCACGAGGGCCAGGCCGAGGCCGAGCAGCCGGACCACGAACGGCGCCGCGAAGCGATAGTTGGACGACACGCCCCTGATTAGACCGAATCCCCGTCCAGCCACCAAATGGCCGCTGCCTCTTGTCACCGTCACGTGACCGGGGTCACACTCGAAAGTCCACCAGGCCCCGGGAGGTGGACCCCCATGACCGGTTTGGAACACGCCATCATCGGGCTGCGACAAGCCCTCGACGCACCCCGCCGGCACCGCGTGTGGCGCTGGCTGGTGCGGCACCGGATGGCCGGCGTCCGCGACGTCCTGGCCCTCGGGGAGCGTTCCCGCAGCGGTGACGCGTGGCTGGCGGGCCGGGAGATGAGCCTGCACCGGGAGCGGGTGGTCCTGCTCCGGCGGCTCTCCGAGCTCGGGCCGCGGGTGCTCGAGGAGCCCGACGTCGAGACCGTCCGCAGCGACCTGCACCGGCTGGTCGCCGATCTCGAGCACTACCGCCAGCACCTCAACGACCTGGTCTACGACTCGGTGTCCCTGGAGCTCGGCGGCTCGGAGTAGGGCCGCCGGCGCAGCGCCAGCAGCACCACGTCGTCGTCCGGGGCCTCCGGGCACAGCTCGGCGAGCACGGAGTCGACCAGCTTCTCGAGCGGCTGCTCCGCGACCGCCGCGGCCGCGGCCAGCAGCCGGTCGATGCCCACGTCGATGTCCTCGCCGCGGCGCTCGACGAGGCCGTCGGTGTACATGAGCACGGTCAGGGACGGCTCCAGGACGAGGCTCTCCTCGTGCCGCTCGAGCTCCGGTACGACGCCCAGCAGCACGTCGTGCGACCCGAGCCGCTCGCCGCGCCCGTCGGCGGTGATCATCACCGGCGGCGGGTGGCCGGCGTTGGACCAGGTCAGCGCCTTCTCGCCGTCCTCCCGCTCCTCGACGCGGGCCACCACCACGGTGGCGTTGGTCGACATCCGCAGCGTGACCAGGGCCCGGTCGAGGTCCCCGAGGAGCCGGGCGGGGCCGCCGCCGCCGGCGACCGCGATGCCGCGCAGCACGCTGCGCAGCTGGCCCATCACCGCGGCGGCCACCGAGTCGTGCCCGACCACGTCGCCGACCACCAGCACCGTGGCGCCGTCCTCCTGCGCGAACGCGTCGTACCAGTCGCCGCCGATCTGGGCCGCCCGCGCGGCCGGGATGTAGCGCACGGACACCTCGACGTCGTCGGGGGCGACCGGCTCGGTCAGCATGCTCCGCTGGAGCTGCTCGGACATCTCCCGCTCCCGGCCGAAGGACTGGGCGTTGGCCAGGGTGATGCCGGCGCGTCGGCTGAGGTCGGAGGCCGCCCGGATCTCTGCCGGGGTGAACGGCGGGCGGTTCTCGCCGCGGGCCAGCGTGATCAGCCCGATCACCCGGTCGTCGATCACCAGCGGGAAGACGCCCACCGACCGCAGCCCGAGCCCGGTCACCGCGCGCACCGCCACCTCCGAGCGCAGGACCCGGGTCGCCACGCCGAGGGCGTCGTCGTTCTCGACGAACGGCTCGCCGCTGCGCAGCGCGGCCAGCGACCCGACGGCCTCCTCGCGGTCGTCGAGCCGGTGCCGGGCGAACAGCCCGGTCAGGTCGCGCTGCTCGGGGTCGTGGTGCCACCAGTCCACGTCGACCAGGCGTCCGTCGTCCCCGACCAGGCTGACCACGGACCAGTCCGCGAGCACCGGGACGACCAGCCGGGCGAAGCTGCGCACCGCGTCCTCGGCCTCGAGCGAGCTGGCGAGCAGGTCGCTGGCCCGGGCGATCAGCGCCATCAGCGACGCCTCGCTCTGCACGCTCTCGGCCGCGACCCGGCGGTCGGTGGTGTCGTAGACCGCACCCACGAGATGCACGACGCTGCCGTGCGCGTCGTACAGCGGGCGGCCCCGGGCGGCCAGCCAGCGCTCGGAGCCGTCGGGCCGGATCACGCGGTACTCCTCGGCGTACTCGCCGCCGGTCTCCACCGCTGTGGCCACCGACCGGGCGACGCGGGGCCGGTCCTCGGGGTGCACCCGGTCGACGAACGCGGCGACGGGACGCGGCAGGTGCTCCTGGTCGCCGGGGTCGCCGGGCACGCCGGGGACGCCGAACATCTCCAGCAGCCGGCTGTTCCCGGACATCGTGCCGGCGACGAGGTCCCACTCCCAGCTGCCGATGCCGCCGGACTCGATGGCCAGGCCGAGCTGCATCCGCACCAGGTCGCGCTCGCCCTCGGTGGCGGCCCGCTCCAGCTCGGCGCTCGTCGCCTGGGCGAGCTCCTCCAGCACGGTCACCTCGTCGTCGGACCAGGTGCGGGCCTGCTCGTCGTAGACGCAGAACGCTCCGACGACCCACCCGTGGGCGTCCGCGAGCGGCACCCCGAGGTAGGAGCCGACCGCCCCGGTCCGCACCGGGGGAAGGTGCTCCACCCGGGAGTCCAGCGGGGCGTCGCCCACCACCAGGGGCGCCCCCGATCGGGCCGTCACGGTGCACAACGAGTCCGCGCGGGAGGTCGGTGCGCCGGCGGCCGCGTGCGCCCCGGCCCCGGCGCCCCCGGTCACCACCTGCAGGTCGGTGAGCAGGGAGACCTGGGCCGAGCTGGTGCGCAGCAGCCGGGCGGCGAGCCCGCTGAGCCGGTCGAGCACCTCGTTGCCGGGCGTGGCCGGCTGCAGGCGCCGGGCGGCGGCCAGGCGGCGCGGGTCGTCGAGGTCGACAGCACACCCCGCCTGCCGGGGTGCCGGCTCCTGGTCGTGCGGGACCACCGCAGCTCGCCTCCGATCGGTGCCGCGGATCGCGGGCACGGGTGTCCGAGTGTAGGAAGATCCTGGCGCCGGACGGGGCCGAACGTCCAGACCACCGGCGTGCGCAGGTGGACGGTGCGAAGGGGATCGACGAGCCGGTGGCAGAGGGGGCGGGATTCGAACCCGCGGCTGACATCACTGCCAGCGACCGCTTTCAAGGCGGTTCCGATCGGCCGCTCCGGCACCCCTCCTGGCGGGAGCCCGCAGGCGCCCACGCAGGGATTCTAGAGGGGCCTACAGGTCGATCGTGACGAGGACGTCGCCCTCCTGGACGACGTCGCCCTCACCGACCTTGACCGCGGTCACCGTGCCGCCGTGCTCGGCGAGCACCGGGATCTCCATCTTCATCGACTCCAGGAGCGCGACGGTGTCTCCGACGGCGACCGTGTCGCCGGCCGCGACGGTCACCGTGAGGACGTTGGCGACCATCTCGGCGACGACGTCCGCGGTCCGGGGTGCACGAGCCATGGCGTGGACGCTACACCGCCCGAGGGACGCCGTACGGCGGTCCGCCCGGTCAGAGCAGCGGCTGGGTGCGACCCGGCTCGGGACGGTGCGCGGTCGCCTCCTCCAGGCGCCGGGCTCGGCGCCCCCGGGCCCCGGAGGCGAAGCTGTCCGCGCGGATCACCAGGTAGCCCAGGAGCAGACCGGCGACCAGGGAGTAGCCGGTGGCCAGACCGGCCTCGAGCAGCGACACCTCGTGGTCGAGCAGGCTGGTCGCGACGACTGCCAGCGCGGCGACCCCGAACCCGGTGCCCCACCAGCCCTGGCGGCGCCGCGCCCGGGTGGACACGCCCCAGGCCAGCGCCGGGATGCCGAGCAGGAGCTCGGTGGGACGCGGGACGGCGCCGAGCACGTCGCGCAGCCGGTGGGTGGTGCCCTCGATGGCGTCCACCACCTCCGGGGAGCCCCAGCGGCCGATCGCCTCGGTGTAGGCCAGCGTCACGGCCAGCAGCCCGATGCCGCTGACCAGCATCACCGCGCCGCGCCGGCCGAGGCCGTGCAGGCCGGCCGCCAGCCGGTAGGCCAGCGCCAGTGCGCCGAGCAGCGAGAGGCCGAGGACCAGGTAGGAGGCCCGCTCGAGGGACACCTGGGCGTCGTAGGCGTTGGCCGCGAGCGCCGCGACCACCGCCACCAGGACGGCGAGCAGGCACTCGCGGGCGACGGCGCCGAACCGGGCCGCCGGGCCGGTCACCATCACGCCGAGGACGGCGCCGACCACCGCAGTGGTCACCGCCGCGGCGGCCGGCAGCACCGGCAGCGAGGTGAGCAGCGCGGCGAGGACCAGCACTAGGGCCAGGGCACCGGCGACGACCGGCCGGCCGCCGGTGCGGGCGGCCAGCGCGAACGCGAACGTCACGGTGACCGTGGCGGCCCCGGCCTGCGGGACCCAGGCGGGCACGTCGAGCGGCGTCCAGGCCGCCACCAGGGCGGCGGTCCCCGCGAGGGTCAGCACCAGCCACAGCGCGCTGACCAGGTGCGCCGGCCAGCGGCGCACCCGGACAGGCTTGGGCGGGGGCAGCGCCTCGGGGGTCTCCCGGTCGTGGCCGGACGGGCGGACGGTGGCGAGCTCGGAGGGGCCGAGCGTGGCCGGCTCGGAGGGGGCGGGCCGCGCGGACCGGGACCAGCGCTGCCCGGCCTCCGGTGCGGCGCGTCGCCGTCCCGCGCGCTGGTCGGCTCGCGCGGTCATGGGGCCCCGTCCTGGTCGTGCCGGCCCCCGGTGGCCGACGCCCCGCAGGATACCAACGGCCGTCGCCCCAGGATCCGGCCCCGGGACCCTCAGAAGCGGCGGTTGGCCAGCGACGGGTTGGTGGCCCGGGCGTCGTCGAGGGCGTCCCGGCCGACCGACGCGGCCAGCACGTGGTCGCCGTCGCCGAGCTCGGCGACCAGCTCCCCGGCGGGGCCGACGACCAGCGAGTGTCCGGTGTAGCGCGGACCCGGCTGGCCGACGGCGGCGACGTACACGGTGTTCTCGATGGCGCGCGCGGTGGCCAGCGTCCGCCAGTGGTGCACCTTCCCGGGGCCGGCCACCCACGCGGACGGCACGACGAGGAGCTCGGCGCCGCGGTCCACCAGCTCGCGGGCGAGCTCGGGGAAGCGCAGGTCGTAGCAGGTCATCAGCCCGACCGAGAAGCCGCCGACGTCGACCAGCACCGGCTCGACGGGGCCGGCGACCAGCCGGTCGGACTCCTTGTAGCCGAAGGAGTCGTAGAGATGGATCTTGCGGTACGACGCCCGCAGCCCGTCCCGGTCGACGACGGCGAGGGTGTTGAAGGGCCGCTCCGGGTCCTCGCTGCGCTCGAACATGCCGGCGACCACGGTGGTGCGCTGCTCGGCGGCGAAGGCGGTCAGCGCCGCGACGAACGGGCCGTCGAGCGGCTCGGCCACGGCCGCGAGGTCCGAGCCGGGCGCGCCGAAGTCGCGCATGAACGCCTCGGGCAGCACCACCAGCCCGGTGTCGGGCTCCAGCGTGCCGGCGACCGCCGCGAGGGCGGCACGGTTCTCGGCGGACTCGAGCGAGGACGCCTTCTGCACCAGGGCGAGACGGAGGGAGCTCACCCCTCCACCCTGCCAGACTGGGCGCGTGGAGCACCCCGGAGATCCCCTGCGCCTCGGCGCCGTCGTGCTCACGGGCGGGACGGCGGCCCGGATGGGCGGTGCCGACAAGGCCGCCCTGCAGGTCGACGGCGTGACGCTGCTGGAGCGCTCGCTCGCCGCGACGGTCGGCGTGGCCGAGGTGGTCGTGGTGGGCGAGCAGGTGCCCACGTCGCGGTCGGTGCGCTGGACCCGCGAGGAGCCGCCCGGCGGCGGTCCGGCGGCGGGCCTGCTCGCGGGTCTGGACCGGTTCGCCACCCCGCCGGACCTCGTCGTGGTGCTGGCGGTGGACATGCCGCGCGTGAACGGCGGCACGGTGGCCCGGCTGACCTGGGCCGTCGAGGCCGACCCGGAGGTGGACGGCGCGGTGCTCGTCGACGCCGACGGGCGCCGCCAGACCCTCGCGGCGGTCTACCGGCACGCCGCCCTGACCGCGGCGCGTCCCGCGGACCCGGCCGACGACCACGGCCTGCCGGTGCGCCGGCTGCTCGCCGCGCTGCGCCTCGTCGAGGTCCCGGCCGTCGGGGACGAGGCCCGGGACGTGGACACCTGGGAGTCGTTGCGCGACCTCACTCAATGACCTGGTCCGCGGAGCGCTGATCGACCTCGGGTGAGGCGTTTCCGGTTGCCAGATCGGACTTTGCGTACCACGCTGGTCGGGTGAACCTGCACGACTGGATCGACGAGCTCTGCGACGTACTCGACATCGAGACCGAGGTGGACGAGGCGCTGGTCCTCGACCTCGCCCGGGACGCCGCGCACAACGTCGAGCGTCCCGCCGCCCCGATCACCACCTACCTGCTCGGCTACGCCGCGGCCCTGCACGAGGCCGATCCGGAGCGGGTCGAGAAGCTCGCGGCCGCTGCGACGGCGCTCGCCGAGCGCTGGGACGGCAAGGACCCCGAGGCGGAGGCCGAGGACATCGAGCTCGACGACGAGGCGATCAAGCTCGTCGACGCCGACTGAGCGGTCACCCGGCCCCGCCCTAGGGTGGGGGCCATGCGCGCTGTCATCGCCCCGGACCCGGGCGGCCTCGAGGCCCTCGTCGTCACCGACCTCCCCGACCCGAAGCCGGGACCCGGCGAGGTCGTGATCGACATGACCGCCACCGCGGTCAACCGCGCGGACACCATGCAGCGCCAGGGCTTCTACCCGCCGCCGCCCGGCGCGTCCGACGTGCTGGGACTCGAGTGCTCCGGCGTGGTCAGCGCCGTGGGCGAGGGTGTCGACGCCTGGTCGGTGGGCGACGAGGTCTGCGCCCTGCTCGCCGGCGGCGGGTACGGCGAGAAGGTGCTCGTCCCGGCCGGCCAGGTGATGCCGGTCCCCGAGGGCGTCGACCTGGTCACCGCCGGGGCGCTGCCCGAGGTGGCCGCCACGGTCTGGTCCAACCTGTTCATGATCGCCGGCCTGCAGCAGGGCGAGACGCTGCTCGTGCACGGCGGCGGCGGAGGCATCGGCACCTTCGCGATCCAGCTCGCCCACGCGCTCGGCGCCCGGGTGGTCACCACCGCCGGGTCGCAGGAGAAGCTCGACGCCTGCCGCGCGCTGGGCGCCGACGTGACGATCAACTACAAGGAGCAGGACTTCGTCGAGGAGGTCATGAAGGCCACCGACGGGGCAGGCGTCGACGTCATCCTGGACAACATGGGCGCGAAGTACCTCCCCCGCAACGTCGAGGCGCTGGCCACCGAGGGCCGGCTGGTCGTGATCGGCCTGATGGGCGGCGCGAAGGGTGAGCTCGACCTGGGCCTGCTGCTGCGCAAGCGCGGGGCGGTGATCGCCACCTCGCTGCGCGCCCGCCCGGTCGAGGAGAAGACCGCGATCTGCGCGTCGTTGGTCGAGCACGTCTGGCCGCTGGTCGCCGACGGCTCGGTGAAGACCCTGGTGCACGCGACCCTGCCGCTGGAGGAGGTCCGCGAGGCTCACCGGATCATGGAGGCCAGCGACCACATCGGCAAGATCGTGCTCACGGCCTAGGGTGGAGCCATGACCTCTGAGCACCCCGACGACCAGTCCCGCGGCGACGCGGGGAGCGACGACCCGCGCGTGATGATCATCGGGCCCGACGGGACGGCGACGGCCGGCGGCCCGCCCTCCGAGGACGGTGAGCGCAACCTCACCGACCTGGTCGAGCAGCCCGCGAAGGTGATGCGGATCGGCGGGATGATCCGGCAGCTGCTGGAGGAGGTGAAGGCGGCCCCGCTCGACGAGGCCAGCCGGACCCGCCTCGCCGGGATCTACGAGGCCTCCATCAAGGAGCTCGAGGAGGGCCTCGCCCCCGAGCTCGTCGAGGAGCTGGAGCGGCTGTCGCTGCCGTTCGCCTCCGACACCCCCTCCGAGGCGGAGCTGCGGATCGCCCAGGCCCAGCTGGTCGGCTGGCTCGAGGGCCTGTTCCACGGCATCCAGACCGCGATCTACGCCCAGCAGGTCGCGGCCCGCGCCCAGCTCGAGCAGATGCGTCGGGCCCTGCCGCCCGGGATGACGCCGGACGACGCCGGCCACACCCCCGGTCGGCCCGCCCACCCCGGCGAGGAGCCCGGCAACCGCGGCGGCATGTACCTCTGAGCGATCCACCCCTCGGACGTCCTGGGCTGTCCAGGCTTTCTAGTCCGAACGCCGGGTGCAGGCAGCAGCGGCAGACCGCCGTACCCGGATAGTCCGTGACGTTCCTGCTGCCTACGGGCCGGGGTGACAGCAAGTTCGTCACGGACTAACCGGAGAGTCAGACCTCGTCGCGGGAGGCGCGGTCCTGGGAGCGCAGGCCGATCTTGCTGCCGAGCCAGGTGACCGGGTCGTACTTCCGGTCCACGACGCGCTCCTTCATCGGGATGATCGCGTTGTCGGTGATGTGGATGCCCTCCGGGCAGACCTCGGTGCAGCACTTGGTGATGTTGCACATCCCCAGGCCGGCCGCGTCCTGGGCGAGCTTGCGGCGGTCGTTGGTGTCGAGCGGGTGCATGTCCAGCTCGGCGTACCGCAGGAAGAACCGCGGCCCGGCGAACGCCTCCTTGTTGTCCTCGTGGTCGCGTACGACGTGGCAGACGTCCTGGCACAGGAAGCACTCGATGCACTTGCGGAACTCCTGGCCGCGCTCCACGTCGGCCTGCATCATCCGGCGCTTGCCGTCGGCGTCGCGCGGGGTGAGCTTCGCCGCCGGCACCTGCTTGGCCTTCTCGTAGTTGAACGAGACGTCGGTGACCAGGTCGCGGATCACCGGGAACGCGCGCAGCGGGGTGATCGTGATGGTCTCGGTCTCGTCGAAGTCCGAGAGCCGGGTCATGCACATCAGCCGTGGCCGGCCGTTGATCTCCGCGCTGCACGACCCGCACTTGCCGGCCTTGCAGTTCCACCGGACCGCGAGGTCGCCGGCCTGGGTGGCCTGCAGCCGGTGCACCGCGTCCAGCACGACCTCGCCCTCCTCGACCTGGACGGTGTAGTCGCCGAGGTCGCCCCCGCTGCGGTCGCCCCGCCACACGCGCAGGCTCAGGTCGTATCCCATCAGTGCGGGTCCTTCCGGGAGTGGTCTCGACAGGCTCGACCGGCCGGGGCCGTCATGCGTCGAACAGCTCTCGGAGCTGGTCGGGCATCACGGGCAGCGGCTGGTGCTCGAGGTGGACCGGGGAGGCGAAGTCCCCGCCGGCCAGGGTGAGCACGAGGTTCACCCGGCCCCAGGCGTCGTCCGGTCCGGGGAAGTCGTCGCGGGTGTGCCCGCCGCGGGACTCCTCGCGCTCCAGCGCCGCCTTCGCGATGCACTCGGAGACCACCAGCATGTTGGTCAGGTCGATCGCGAGGTGCCACCCGGGGTTGTACTGCCGGTGCCCCTCGACGGAGAGCCGCTTGGCGCGCTCCTTGAGCTTGCCGATCTCCTCGAGCGACTCCCGCAGCTCGTCGGCCTTGCGGATGATCCCGACCAGCCGCTGCATGACGTCCTGGAGGTCCTTCTGGATGGTGTACGGGTTCTCGCCGCCGTGCTCGATCTCGAAGGGCGCGAGCGCCGCCGCGGCGGCGGCGCGCACGTCGTCCGCCGAGACCTGCGGCCGCGCGTCCCGGAGCCGGTGCGCCGCGTACGCCGCGTTGTGCCCGGCCCGCCGGCCGAAGACGAGCAGGTCCGACAGGGAGTTGCCGCCCAGCCGGTTCGAGCCGTGCATCCCGCCCGCGACCTCGCCGGCGGCGTACAGGCCGGTCAGGATGCTCTCCTCGGTGTCGGGGTCCACCTCGACGCCGCCCATCACGTAGTGGCAGGTCGGCCCGACCTCCATCGGCTCGGCGGTGATGTCGACGTCGGCGAGCTCCTTGAACTGGTGGTACATCGACGGCAGCCGGCGACGGATGAACTCGGCGTCCCGGCGCGAGGCGATGTCCAGGAAGACCCCGCCGTGCGGTGACCCCCGGCCGGCCTTGATCTCGGAGTTGATCGCCCGGGCGACCTCGTCGCGGGGCAGCAGCTCGGGGGGCCGGCGGTTGTTCTTCTTGTCGGCGTACCAGCCCTCGGCCTCCTCGATGGTGTCGGCCGTCTCCGCCTTGAAGAACTCGGGGATGTAGTCGAACATGAACCGCTCGCCCTCGGAGTTCTTCAGCACCCCGCCGTCGCCGCGCACCGACTCGGTGACCAGGATCCCCTTGACCGACGGCGGCCAGACCATCCCGGTGGGGTGGAACTGCACGAACTCCATGTTGATCAGCGAGGCGCCGGCCTTCATCGCCAGCGCGTGCCCGTCGCCGGTGTACTCCCACGAGTTCGAGGTGACCTGGTAGGACTTCCCGATCCCGCCGGTGGCGAGCACCACGGACGGTGCGTCGAAGACCACGAAGCGTCCGGTCTCGCGCCAGTAGCCGAACGCCCCGGAGACGCGTCCCCCCGGGCCGGCGGAGTCCTTGAGGATCTCGGTGACGGTGAACTCCATGAAGACGTCGATGCCGAGCGCGACGGCCCGCTGCTGCAGGGTGCGGATCATCTCCAGGCCGGTGCGGTCGCCGACGTGCGCCAGCCGGGCGTAGCGGTGGCCGCCGAAGTCGCGCTGGGAGATCAGCCCCTCGGGGGTGCGGTCGAACAGCGCACCCCACTCCTCGAGCTCGAGGACCCGCTCGGGGGCCTCCTGCGCGTGCAGCTGGGCCATCCGCCAGTTGTTGAGCATCTTCCCGCCACGCATCGTGTCGCGGAAGTGCACCTTCCAGTTGTCGTCGGGGTAGACGTTGCCCATCGACGCGGCGATGCCGCCCTCGGCCATCACGGTGTGCGCCTTGCCCAGCAGGGACTTGCACACGATCGCGACCCGGGCGCCGGCGTCGTGCGCGGCGATCGCGGCGCGCAGCCCGGCCCCGCCCGCACCGATCACCACGACGTCGTACTCGTGGCGCTCGAAGCCTGCGTCGGGGCCGGAGTCCATCCGGTTCCCGGTCATGGGATGGCGCTCGTCGCTCATCAGAAGAACCTCAGGTCGGAGATGGCACCGGTGGCGAGGAGGTAGACGTAGAGGTCCGCGATCGCCACTGAGAACAGCGAGAGCCAGGCGTAGCGCGCGTGCTTCTCGTTGAGCCGCGACACCAGCGTCCACGCGCGGTAGCGCACCGGGTGCTTGCTGAAGTGCCGCAGCCGCCCGCCCACGGCGTGCCGGCACGAGTGGCAGCCCAGCGTGTAGAGCCAGATCAGCACGACGTTGGCGAGCAGCACCAGGGTGCCCAGGCCCATGTGGCCCCACTCGCCGGTCTCGTCGCGGAAGCCGAGCACCGCGTCGTAGGACAGCACCAGCGCGACCAGCACCGCGGCGTAGAAGAAGTAGCGGTGCACGTTGTTGAGGATCAGCGGCAGCCGGTTCTCCCCGGAGTACTTCCCGTGCGGCTCGGCGACGCCGCAGGCCGGCGGGCTCAGCCAGAAGGACCGGTAGTAGGCCTTGCGGTAGTAGTAGCAGCTCATCCGGAAGCCGAGCGGGAAGATCAGGATGACCAGCGCCGGGGACAGCTGCCACCAGCTGAACGGCTGGCCGAAGTCCGAGGAGCCCTCGACGCACGAGGACGTCAGGCACGGCGAGTAGAACGGCGAGAGGTACGGCGCCGCGTAGTAGTCGTGGCCCGCGAACGCCCGCCAGGTCGCGTAGACGACGAACGCCGCGAACACCGTGAACGTGACCGCCGGGTAGAGCCACCAGCGGTCCTGCCGCAGCGTCCTCGTGTCGAGCCGGGCGCGCCCGGGACTGCTGACCCCCTGTGTCGTCACGCCTGGCTCACTGGGCGTGCTGCGTCTCGGACTGCGCGTCCTGCCACATGCTCTCGTCGTAGGGGTCGTCGGGGATCAGCACCATCTCGTCGGCCCCCACGGCGGGCCGGTGACCGGGCTGCGGCTCCCCGAGGTGGTCGAGCGACTCTGCGAGACGGTCCACGTCCGAGGTCAGCCGTCGTACGCCGAGGGTGTCGCCGTACTCGTTGCGGATCCGCAGCACCGCCGCGGCCAGCGCGGTGAGGGCCTCGCGGGCGGAACCGACCGCGTCCTGAGCTGACATCCACGACCTCCGGTGCTGAGAAGTGAACTGGGTCACATCCGAACAACGCCGAGTCTTGCGCGGAATCGGCTTTTCCGAAAGGGGGCGCGCCCGTCCACACTGGGACCATGACCGCGACCGCACCGACCCGTCCGGCCCGCGAGTCCCCGACCGGCCGCCGCTACGTGCAGCTCGTCCTGGTGCTCGGTGCGCTGATCGCGCTCGGCCCGCTGACCATCGACATGTACCTCCCGGCGTTCCCGCGGATCGGCGACGACCTGGGCGCCAGCGACTCCGCGGTGCAGCTGACGCTGACCGGGATGCTCCTCGGCCTGGCGGTCGGCCAGCTGGTGATCGGGCCGCTGTCGGACGCGTTCGGCCGGCGCCGCCCGTTGATGGTCGGGATCGCCACCCACGCGGTCGCGTCGCTGGCGTGCGCGGTGGCCCCGACGATCGGCGTGCTCGCGACCGTGCGGGTCGTCCAGGGCTTCGCCGGCGCGGCGATCTCGGTGGTCGCGATGGCCACCGTGCGCGACCTGTTCGAGGGCGTCGCGGTCGCCCGGATCATGTCCCGGCTGATGCTGGTGATCGGGCTGGCGCCGATCCTCGCGCCGACCATCGGCGGCTTCGTGCTGACGTTCACCTCCTGGCGCGGCATCTTCGTGGTGCTCGCCGCCGCGGCGGTCCTGCTGGTCGGGGTGGCCTTCCTCTTCCTGCGCGAGACGCTCCCGGTCGACCGCCGGCGGCCGGCCGGCGTGCGCTCGTCGCTGGCCGCCTACCGCGAGCTGCTGCGCGACCGGGTGTTCGTCGCGCTGGCGGTCATCGGCGGGTCGATGATGGCCGCGATCTTCGCCTACGTCTCGGGCGCGCCCTTCGTGCTGCAGGACGGCTTCGGGCTGGACACCCGGACGTTCGGTCTGGTGTTCGGCCTCAACGCGGCCGGCCTGACGCTGACGTCCCAGGTGAACCCGGTGCTGCTGCGCTGGTTCACGGTGCGCCAGGTGCTCGGCGGCGCGATCGTCGGCGCGGGGCTCGCGGCGGCCGTGCTGCTGACCGTCGGGCTCACCGGGGCGGGCGGCCTGGTCGCGGTGCTGGTGCCCCTCGCGGTGCTGGTCTCGACCGCCGGGCTGGCGCTGCCGAACGTCCCGGCGCTGGCGCTGACCCGGCACGGCGAGGCGGCGGGTACGGCGGCCGCGGTGCTGGGCTGCGTGCAGTTCGGCGTCGGCGCCGTGGTCGCCCCGCTGGTCGGCGCCTTCGGCAGCACCACGGCCGCGCCGATGGGTGCGGCGATGCTCGCGGTCACCCTGCTGGCGGGCGTGCTGATGTTCGGGGTGGTGCGCCGGGAGCGGAACCCACCCCGGTTCTGAGCGGCCCCGCTCAGAGGTCGAACAGCTCCTCGAGCACCGCGGCCACCCCGTCGTCCTCGTTGGACGGGGCCCGCCGCCCGGCGAGGTCGAGCACGCTGGGGTGCGCGTTGGCCATCGCGTAGGACGTCCCGGCCCACCCGAGCATCGCGAGGTCGTTGGGCATGTCCCCGAAGGCGACCACCTCCTCGGGGGCGATCCCGAGCTCGTCGCACAGCAGCGCCAGCGTCGAGGCCTTGGTGACGCCCGCGGCGCTGATCTCGACCAGGGCGCCCGTCGAGGACCAGGTCGTGGTGACCAGGTGGCCGACGGCCTCCTCGGTGGCCGCCCAGAACGCCTCGGGGTCCCGCTCCTCGTGCCGGGCCAGCAGCTTGACCGTGCTGTCGTCGAAGATCGCGTCGAGGGGGCCGACCTCGATGTCGGGGGGGCAGCGGGTAGCGCTCCATGAACGCCGGCTCCTTGCCGAACCCGGTGGTCTTCTCCAGTGCGAACGTCGTGCCGGGCACCGCCTCGCGCATCAGGCCGGCGACGCGCAGCCCCACGTCGACGGGGATCGGCCGGGCGCTGCGCACGGCGCGCGCCGGGACGTCGTACACGATGCCGCCGTTGGAGCAGACCGCCAGCCCGTGGTCGCCGACGTGCTCCCACAGCTCGTGCATCCAGCGGATCGGCCGGCCGGTCACGAACACCACGGTGACGCCGAGGGCCTCGACCGCGGTGAGGGCCGCACGGGTCCGCCCGGTCACGGTGCCGTCGGTGTGCAGCAGGGTGCCGTCGAGGTCGGTCGCCACCAGCTTGAGCACGGGCCGCAGGCTACCGGGTCGTCCGGTTGCGGGGGCGCTCGAGCGCGCGCTCGACCGGACGACCCGGTTCACCATCGTTCGGTGAGGTGCTCGCGGCCCGGCGGCGGCTCGTAGCCGGCGGGCCAGAACTCCACGACCTCGGTGACCAGCCCGTCCACGACCGTCAGGAACGCGACCGCGTCGCCCTCGGCGGAGTCGCCGACCCGGGCGGCCAGCCACAGCACGCCGTGCTCGCCGTCGGCGACGACCCGCTTGGCGCGCAGGTGCCAGTCGCCGGGGAACTCCCGGTTGAACCGCAGGAGCGTGTCCCGGCCGCGGACCCGCTCGCGGGTCTGCGGCAGCTCGTAGACCACGTCCTCGTGGAGCAGCGCGCTCCAGCCGTCCCAGTCCCGGGCCTCGAGCGTGGCGACGAACCGGCGTACGACGTCCCCGGTGACTCCGCCCGGGGTGCCGTCGACCGGGAACCACCGGGACAGCTCGAAGGCGACCCCGTCGTTGCTCACCGTCTCGGTGACGTCGTCGGCGGCCTCCTGGACCTCCAGCGGCGACTGCCCCATGGCGACCCCGCGGCCGGCCCACTGCAGCATCTCGATGTCGTTGCGCCCGTCGCCGATCGCGAGGACGTCGGCCTGGTCGATCCCGAGCTCGGCGGCCACGTCGGCGAGCGCCGAGGCCTTGGAGATGCCCTCGGGCGCGATGTCGAGCCAGGCCGTCCAGCCGATGAAGTAGTTGGTGCCCTGCAGCCCGACCTTCTCGGCGAGCGCGAGGAACTCCTCCTCGGAGGAGTGCGGGTCGCGGATGATCACACGGGTGACCGGCTCGGCGACCAGCTCCTCGACGCTCTGCAGCACCATCTCGCCGGTGATCTCGCCGTCCGGGAAGGGCCGGTTCAGCCGGTAGCCGACGCCGACCTCCTCGACGGCGACCGCGGCGTTCGGCACCTCCTCCAGCAGCATCAGCACGATCTTGCGGGCGTCGAAGGTCTCGGTGGAGCGCACCTCGACCGGCGGGTAGCGGAACGTCACCGAGCCGTTGCTGGCCACCGAGATCGTGCGCCGACCGTCGCGGGGCAGGCCGAGCAGCTCCCAGATCCGGGTGATGCCGAAGGTCGAGCGGCCGGTCGCCAGCACGATGTGCGCGCCCGCGTCGTACGCCCGGTTGACCGCCGCGACCACGGGCGCGGTGATGAGCTCCTCGACCTGGCCGGTGTCCGGCGAGTTGACGAGGAGGGTGCCGTCGATGTCGAGGGCGACCAGCTTCGGGGAGAAGGTCAAGACGTCATCACCGGGCGACCACCGGCTCCAGGACCTCACGACCCTGCAGGTAGGGCTGCAGGGCCTGCGGGACCCGGACGGAACCGTCCGCCTGCTGATGGGTCTCGAGGATCGCCACGATCGTGCGCGGGATCGCGACGAGCGTGCCGTTGAGCGTGGCCAGCGGCTTGATGCCGCCCTCCTCGGCCGGGAACCGGCCGCGGATGTCGAGGCGGCGGGCCTGGAAGTCGGTGCAGTTCGACGTCGACGTCAGCTCGCGGTAGCGGCCCTGGGTCGGGATCCACGCCTCGCAGTCGAACTTGCGCTGCGCGGACAGGCCGAGGTCGCCGGCCGCCGTGTCGATGACGCGGTAGGCCAGCTCGAGCTTGCCGAGCCACTCCTTCTCCCAGCCCAGCAGCCGCTGGTGCTCGGCCTCGGAGTCCTCCATCGTCGTGTAGGAGAACATCTCCACCTTGTCGAACCAGTGCACCCGGATGATGCCGCGGGTGTCCTTGCCGTAGGAGCCGGCCTCCTTGCGGAAGCACGGGCTGAACGCGGCGTACCGCAGCGGCAGGTCCTGGGCGTCGATGATCTCGTCGGAGTGGTACGCCGCCAGCGGCACCTCCGAGGTGCCGACGAGGTACATGTCCTCGCCCTCGACGCGGTAGACGTCGTCGGCGGCCTGGCCGAGGAAGCCGGTGCCCTCCATGGCGCGGGGCTTGACCAGCGTCGGCGGGATCATCGTGGTGAACCCGGCGCCGCGGGCCTGGTCCATCGCCATGTTCACCAGCGCGAACTCCAGGTCGGCGCCGATGCCGGTCAGGTAGTAGAACCGTGCGCCGGACACCTTGGCCCCGCGGTCGATGTCGATCGCGCCGAGGATCTTGCCGAGCTCGACGTGGTCGCGGGGCTCGAAGCCCTCGGCGGCGAAGTCGCGGGGCTCGCCGACGTGCTCGAGCACGACGTAGTCGTCCTCGCCGCCGGCCGGGGCCGCCTCGGCCGCCGGGTTGGGGATCGCCATCACGCAGCTGCGGTAGGCGGCCTCCGCCTCGGCCTGCGCGGCCTCCGCCTTCTTCACCTCGCCGGACAGGGTCTTGGTGCGCGCGAGCAGGGCCTGCTTCTCCTCGCCCTGGGCAGCCGGGATCTGCTTGCCGAGGCTCTTCTGCTCGGACCGCAGGGCCTCGAACTCCACGATCGAGGAACGCCGGCGCTCGTCGGCGGCGAGCGCGTCGTCGACCACGGCGGTGGACAGACCGCGCTTGGTCTGGGCGGCACGCACACGGTCCGGGTGGTCGCGAAGCAGGCGGGGATCGATCATTGCGCCAGACTATCCGCCGCCGGACGGAGCGCTCACCCGGTTTCGGGTCAGCGGGGGGCCGACGCGGTCCAGATCCGCCGGAAGTTCCGCTGGTAGGCCGCGACCGCGCGGGCGCCGCGCACCCGCAGGGTGACCTCGTCGTTGTGCAGCGACCGGTCGGTCCAGTTGTGCGACCCGGTCCACACGAGGCTCGCGCCCCGGCTGCCGGCGTACCGCCCGGAGACGTACATCAGCTTCTCGTGGGTGTAGCCCGCGACGCCGGTCTGCCGCAGCGGCACCCGGCCGCGGGTCAGGACCGCCCGGACCTGCCTCCCGAAGCCGACGCCCGCGAGCACCCGGACGTTGCAGCCCTGCGCGCGCAGGTCGGCGACCCGGCGCGCGAGCAGCACGCCCCGCTCGCCGTTCCACGCGTGCATCGAGACCCGCAGCACGGTGCGGCCGCGCCAGCCGGTGCCGTCCCCGGCCCCGCGGCAGCGCACCAGGGACAGCCGGCGGACCAGCCGGTCGGTGCCCCGGGACGGCGCCACGTCGGTGCGCAGCCCGCGGCCGGCCGACGGCAGCGCGAGCGGGTCCTGGGGCTCGTCGCGCAGCATCGCCCGGAACAGGGTCCGGAACTGCCGGAACAGCCGGCGGTCGTCGCGCACGACGTAGAGGTCCTGCCACTGCCGGGCGGCGGCGTAGGCGGTGAAGTTCATCGACCCGACCATCACGACGTCCGCGGCCCGGCCGGACCGCGAGATCGTCACGAACTTGGCATGCTGGTTGCCCGTCGTACCCCGGCAGGAGTGGTCGCAGACCCGCACGAAGCTGTGCCGCCGGGTGCTGGTGCCGAGCTCGCGGCGCAGCGCCCGGACCGAGCCCCACTGCGCGGAGCGGTCGTCGACGACCACCTGGACGCGGACCCCGCGGCGGTGCGCGCGGCGCAGCGCCTGGGCCGTCGAGGGCATCGCGAAGGAGTACGCCGCGAGCCGCACGGTCGAGCCGCCGGGAGCCCGGCCCACGGCCCGGTCCACGCGCCGCACCAGGGCGTACTGCTGGCGCTCGGTCCCGGTCGGGTCGTTGAACCGCGCGACCCCCGGCGAGTCGGTCCGGGCGACCGGGTCGTGGCCGGTCGCCGGCGCGACGCCGCCGAGCAGCAGCGCGGGGCCGGTGACGGCGGCGACGAGCCAGGGCAGCATCGGCGAGCTCCGGAGGTGGGTGCGGGCGGGCGGCTCATGCTAGCCACGCGACGGCTGTGACGTAGGTCCGACCGCCGCGAGGCATGCGCACCCCGGAGCGGGGGCACCGTCATACTTTCCAGCGACCCTGTCCCCTCCGCCCGATCGGGAGCCCCGTGCCGTCCACCCGGAACCGCTACCGCCTCCTCGCGGGAGCACTGCTCTGCCTGCTCGTGGTCGTCGCACTGGCCGTCGTCTACAAGGCGGACGTCCGGGTCCTCGACGAGCTCGACAACGACCTCGAGTCGGGACCCCAGGGCTGGACCTTCCGGCACCCGGCGGCGCAGAGCTTCTTCCTGTTCGTCGAGGCCGCGTTCACCACGCTGCCGATGGCCGTCTACACCGCGATCGCCGCCGCCGTGCTGTGCTGGCGCAAGCACGGCAGGGCCGCCCTGTGGACCGTCGTGGTGATGTCCGGCGCGTCGCTGACGACGTTCTTCCTCAAGGGCCTGCTGCAGCGCAAGCGGCCGGTGTGGCCGGACCCGGTCACCACGCTGACCAGCTTCTCGTTCCCGTCCGGGCACTCCACCGGGATCGCCGCCGCGGCCGGGGTGGTCATCGTGCTGGCGGGCCTGCTCGTACGGCGCCGGGGGCTGCGCCGCGCGCTGTGCACCGCCGCCGTGCTGCTCGCGCTGCTCGTCGGCCTGGACCGGATCTTCCTCGGCGTGCACAACCCGTCGGACGTGCTCGCCGGCTTCGCGGTCGGCGGGTTCTGGGTGCTCGGCGGGCTGGCGGCGTACGACCCGGCGCCGAAGGCCAAGGCCCGGGAGGCGTTCAGCACCCCGGTGCCGACCACCCGCAAGCTCGCGGTGGTGCTGAACCCGATCAAGGTCGAGGACGTCGACGCGTTCAAGGCGATGGTCGACCGGGCCGCCGCCGAGGCCGGCTGGAACGAGCCGGTGTGGTTCACCACCACGGTCGAGGACCCGGGCCGCTCGATGGCCGAGCAGGCCGCGGTGGCCGGCGCCGAGCTGGTGATCGTGTGCGGCGGCGACGGCACGGTCCGCACGGTGTGCGCCGAGCTGGCCGGCACCGGCGTCTCGGTCGGCGTGGTGCCCGCCGGCACCGGGAACCTGCTGGCCCGCAACCTCGGGATCCCGCTGTTCCTGCAGGCCGCCGTCGACGTCGCGCTGAACGGCCAGGACCGGGCCATCGACCTGGTCAAGGTCTCCGGCGACGGGATCGGCGACGACGAGCACTACATGGTGATGGCCGGGATGGGCTTCGACGCCGCGGTCATGGAGGGCGCCAACGAGAAGGTGAAGGCCAAGGTTGGCTGGCTGGCCTACGTGGTCTCCGCGCTGCGCAACCTGATGTTCCCCGCGGTCCGGGTCGAGCTGTCCGTCGACGGCGGCGAGTGGACCCGGCACCGGGCCCGGACCGTGCTGATCGGCAACGTGGGCTACCTGCAGGCCGGGATGCCGCTGCTGCCCGACGCGGCCATCGACGACGGCGTGCTCGACGTGGTGCTGCTGCACCCGAGCCGGTTCCTCAGCTGGATCCCGCTGGCCGTGCGGATCCTGTCCAAGGGCCGGCACACCGACGACCTGGTGAACCGGATGACCGGCAAGACGATCAGCGTCCGGGCCGGCAGCGACACCCCGCGCCAGCTCGACGGCGACTCGATCGGCTCCGGCCGCGAGCTGCACGCCGAGTGCGTGCACGGCAAGCTCCTCGTCCGCGTCCCCCGCTGACTGCCCGAAGCATCCGATGTCGGGGGAAAGCGGGCGGCGCTACGGTGGGCGGGTGAGCACCACGACCTTCACGTCCTCCGTCCTGGCCCCGCACGCGCGGGGCGTCGAGCTGGGTCGCCGGTTCGCCGGCGAGATCGCGGACACCGTCGCGCGGTACCGCACGCTGTGCGAGACCCGGGCGCGCGGGCCGTTCGACGTCGACCTCTGGGCGGCGCGCGCCTGGACCACGATCCAGCGGGTCGCGCCGGGGCACGCCGACGAGATCGCCGGGATCGCCGAGGGCGCCGGCCTGCCGGTCGAGGCGGTCGCCTCGATCAACGCGCGGACCGAGATCCTGGTCGCCGCGAACCCGACCGGCCAGACCGAGTGCTCGACCGTCATCGCGCTGCCGCCGGGCCGGCCGCCGGTCGCGGTGCAGACCTGGGACTGGTACGACGCGATGAGCGACGGCTGGTTCACCTGGACGATCCCGTTCCCGGACGGCCGCGTCGTGCAGACCGTCACGGAGTTCGGGATGCTCGCCAAGATCGGCGTCAACGACCGCGGGGTCGGCGTGATGCTCAACATGCTGCACCACGCGAACGACGCCGGTGCGGTCGCCGGCGGCGAGATCGGCCACCCCGTCCACCTGCTCTCCCGGGCGATCCTCGACGACGCCGCGTCCGTCGACGAGGCGGTCGCGATCGCCTCCGCCCCGCCCACGACCGCCTCCACGTCGCTGACCGTCGTGGACGACCGCGGCGGCGCGGTCACCATCGAGCTGTTCCCCGGCGGCCCCGGTCTGCGCCTCGCCGAGGACGGGGTGCTGGTGCGCACCAACCACTTCGTCTCCGAGGCCGGCCGCGACGGCTGCCTGGCCGGCACCATCGGGATCAGCACCGAGCTGCGCCGCGACCACCTCGTCGCGGCCTTCGCGGAGCGGCTGCCGCAGAGCACCCAGGACGTGTACGACGCGATGACCCACCACCTCGCCGACGGCGGCGTGTGCCGGCACCCGCTCACCGACACCGACCCGGTGCTCTGGCACCGGACGCTGGCGACCGTCGGCATCGACGCGGCCGCCCGCACCCTCGACGTCCACGAGAACGGCCCGTGCGGGCACCGCCTGGCGCCGGTCGAGCAGACCGTCTAGGCCGACCGCCGGCGCCCGGACCGGGTCAGCCCGCGGACCCGCCGAGGTCGAGCTGCTCCTGGCCGCCGAACTCGGTGTCCTGCCCCTTGGCGGTGCGCACGCACCGGCCGGACAGCCCGACCGTCATCGCGTCGCTGCCGCGTCGGGCATCGGGGTCGAGGGCCAGCTTGAGGCCGTCCTTGGCCAGCCGGGCGTTCGGGTACGGGTCGTCGGTGTACGTCGCGTCGGTGACCTTCCAGCCGGAGCCCTGCAGCGTCGTCACGGCGGCCCGGATCCGCGCCGCCACCGGGGACCCGTCGCCGGGGACCTTCGCGCCGGCGCGGTACTCGATCGCGTAGGTCGGCGCGCTGCCGCACGAGAGGTAGGCACCGGTCGCCTCGGTCACGGTGCCGCCGCCCTTCGCCAGGTCGGCGGCGACCCCCCGCAGCGCAGCCACGATCGTGGCGCGCTCCTGGCGCAGCGACGCCGCGGCGTCCTTCGGGTCGGGCTGGGACACGCATCCTCCGAGCAGCAGGACCGCGAGGGCGGTCGCGAGGGCGGCGCACGCACGCCGCAGGGTCATGGTCGTCCTCCCACGGTGTCGGACCGGCCCGCCTCGTCGGACGTCGGCGTGCGGTCCTGCTCCGGGTCCTGCGGTCCTTCGTACCAGGGATCGTAGGTGTGGTCGGCGAGGCGGACGTCACCGCCGTGCCCGTCGACGACCCGCCCGATGTTGTAGAGCGACTCGGTGTCCACGTTGAAGTAGTTGCCGTGCTGGCCGGTGCCCCGGTGCCAGCCGCTCCGGGTGACGTCCTCCGCCTCGAAGCGGTGGGCGCCGAAGTCGTCCTCCGACGGGTCGTTGCCCAGGCCCGCCCCGGCGAGCGTGTGCGCGCCGACCCAGCCGTGGTCGCCGAGCGCCGCGACGAGGTCCTCGCTGTTGCGGCCGACCCACACGTGGTCGGCCCCGACCCCGAGCTCGCTCGCGTGGTCGACGCCGCCGCCCGCGCCGGGGCTGCCGACCAGCACGAGGTCGTCGACGGCGACGTGGTGGTCGGTGGCGGCGTGCGCGAGGGTGGTGGAGCCGTAGCTGTGCCCGATCGCGGTCAGGTGCGCGGCGTCGTGCGGACGTGAGGCCCGCAGCCCGTCGATCGCGTCGGCGAACCGCTCGCCGCCGTCCTCGGCGCGCCCCTCGGTGAGGGTGGCCGTGTCGTAGAACGCGTCCGGGGCGTCGTAGCCCAGCCACATCATCGACGCGATCGTCGAGCCGTCGCCGCGGTAGGTGGCGGACTGGTAGACGTTGATCGCCTCCTGGGTCAGCGTCGGCGCGTCCTGCCCGTCGTTGGTGATGCCGGGCACCCGGACCGCCACGTCGTCGGCGGTGTCCAGGTCGCCCACGGCCACCGCGATCCGGCCGTCCCCGTCGAAGGCGCCGGGGTCGTAGAGCCACAGCTGGCCACCGGGCGTCTCGCCGGTGGTCGGGTCGACGTACCCGTCCGCGCGGTCGAGCGCGGTCCCGGCGGCGCGGGCGTTGGCCAGCGTCCGTGCCTCCAGCGAGGAGATCGTGCCGTCGTCCTCCTTGCCGGCGAGCAGGTCGAGGTCGCCGTCGAGGGTGATCCGGTTGGCCTGGTCGCGGGCGTCGGCGGGGAGGCCGTCGGCGCAGCCGACGACGTCCGGGTACGTCGCGACGACCGCTTCCTTCTCCGCAGCGGTGAGCGTGCTCCACCACTCCGCCACCTGCGTGGGGGAGGCGCCGTGACCGGGGGCGCCGGGCCGGCCCATCGCGCCGGACGCCAGCGGGTCGGCCGTGCCGCCGGGGCCGAGGATCCTCTCGAGCGCGACGGCGCCCTCGAAGGCGGTCCGCATCAGGTCCTCGTTGGCGCGCACCTTGCGCTGCAGCGCCTCGTGGTCCAGGACCAGGCTGCGGTAGCCGGTGCGGAGGTTCTGCGCCCGGTCCTGGAGCGCGGCCACCTCCTCGGGGGTCGCGTCCCGGGCGGCGGCGACGTCGGCGACCAGGTTGTCCCGGGAGCCGTCCAGCCAGACCTTGGTGTCCTCGAGGGCGTCGCAGTCGTGCAGCAGGTCCGTGAGCGTGTCGCCGTGGCCGCTGCAGACGTGCGCGACGCGCTTGAGGGTGGCGGCCATGGTCGCGTGCTCCCCGGACGCGCGGGAGGCCGCGGCGGCGTAGGCGTCGTAGGCGTCGCCGTACCAGCCCGGAACCGCCTTGGCCGTCGCGGCCAGGTCGCCGAACTCCTCGTAGCGGCCGGCGGCGACGTACAGCGCGCGGGCGACGGCGTCGACCGACCCGGGGTCGCCCTGGGGGCGGCGGATCGTCGGCTCGGAGGCGGGGATCCGGATCGTGACGGTCATCGGGCCGGGCCCAGCCGGCCGTCGAGGCGCCCGAGCTCGACCTCGCTGAGCGCGTCGGTCCGGCCGTACAGCGAGTCCGTGGACCCCAGCGCCCTCACGAAGCCGTCCGCGAGCGTGCTGCTCTCGCCGGCGTAGCCGGTCCACGCGGCGAGGAAGGTCGCCGCGGCGCCCCGGACCGACGGGGCGAACCCGGACGGGCTCTCCGCGGCCAGCCCGTCCTGCGTGGCGACCATCAGCTCCTGGAGGCTGCGCCACTGCTCGGTGGTCAGCGGGATCGAGCCGGCGGTGACGCCGTAGCCGTCGCTCACGGCCGCTCCCCCAGCAGCCCGCGGGCGGTCCCGGTCCCCACGAGGTAGGACCCGCACCGGTAGGTGACGGCGTAGCGGCCGCGCGCCTCGACGTGCACGACCTGGACCTCGCGGCGCAGCGGCTCCTCCTCGGTGCCGCCCCGGCCGGCGAGGACGCGTGGCAGGCCGTCGCCCGGCGCGAGCACGTGCCAGCCCGCGCCGGTCAGCGACCGCTCGGCGGCCGCGAGCGCCCGGGTGGCGGCGACGGCGTCGACGCCCTCGGCCGCGACCAGCGCCTCCCGCGCGACCGAGCCGGTGACCGCGCCGGGGGTCCAGCGCGAGCGCACCCGGGGCAGCGGGATCCCGGCGGCCACGTCCCCGAGGAGCTCGGTCAGCTCGGCGTCGAACCGTGCGGGTACGTCGACCAGGTCGGCCGCCCGGACCCGTTCGGCCGGCGGTTCCTCGGGGGGCTGCGGCGGCAGCAGGACGATGTCGAGGTCCGGGTGCCGGCGGCGCACGACCCCGAAGAAGGCGTCACCCGCTACGGCCTCGCCGTCCCCCGTGGTCATGCGAGGAGACTAGGCCACCGCGGAAGCCCCGGTGAGCGTCCTTCGGGGTGGGGGGACCGTCAGGCCGACTTGGCGAACTTGACGGCTTCCTCCTCCTCGGGCGACATCGCCTGGTCGCAGGACCAGGTGGCGATGTTCTTGGCGTAGGTGCGGGCCTCGCTGCGGCCGTGGATCGACGTCAGCACGACCCCGTTGCCGCTGTCGTCGAGCAGCGCCAGCGACCAGGACAGGTGACCGCCCATGTCCCCGAACGCGTCGTAGCGGACGACCGCCAGGTGACGCAGGGCGTCGGCGGCCTCGACGCGGAGCGCCTGCACCTCGCCCCGGAGCCCCTCGAGGTCGGCCGGCACGCTCGCCGGGTTGCGCCGCGAGATCCGCCGCGCGTGGACCGTCGTACGCCGGAGCGCGAGCAGCGCGACCACCAGCGCGGCGACGCTCACCAGGAGCAGCAGCACGACCAGGACAGAGAGCAGGGACTCGTTCATCGCCGCCGAGCCTAAGGAACGGGTCAGTATCCGTTGCGGAGGCGCGCGAGCCAGGCGGCCGCGTCCAGGAACTCCCGGTCCGAGGTGCCGACCCGGATGTCGGGCGCCACGCCGTCGTGGCGCTCGTAGGAGCCGAGGAACCGCACGTCCGCGCACACCCGCCGCAGCCCCATCAGCGCCTCGCCGACCCGGGCGTCCTCGACGTGCCCCTCGCAGTCGATGGAGAAGCAGTAGTTGCCGAGCGCGGCACCGGTGGGCCGCGACTCGATGCGGGTCATGTTCACGCCCCGGACCGTGAGCTGGTCGAGGATCTCCAGCAGCGCGCCCGGGTGGTCCTCGCGCATGAACGCCACGATCGAGGTCTTGTCGCGGCCGGTGGGCGGCGGCGGCGGCCCGGGCCGGGAGACCAGCACGAACCGGGTCAGCGCGTCCGGGTTGTCCCCGATGCCGCTGGCCAGGGTCGCCAGCCGGTAGTGCTCGGCGGCCACCGGCGCGGAGATCGCCGCCTGCCACCCGGCGTCGGGCTGGGTGAGCATGAACGCGGCGTGCGCCGTCGAGGTGGTGTGCACCACCTCGGCGTCCGGCAGGTGCAGCGCGCACCAGCGCCGGGTCTGGGCCGCGGCGTGCGGGTGGGTGGCGATCCGTCGTACGTCGTCGCGGCCGACACCGGGACGGGCCAGCAGGCTGAACGCGATCGGCACGGTCATCTCGCGGGTGATCTGCAGCGGCTCGCCGGTGGCCAGCTCGTCCAGCGTCACCGGGACCGAGCCCTCGACGGAGTTCTCGATCGGCACCACCGCGCCGTCGGCCTCGCCGCCGCGGACGGCGTCGAGCGCGACGGTCACCGTCGAGCAGGGCTGCAGGTCGGCCTTCGCCGCCGCAGGCAGCGAGCGCAGCGCCTGCTCGGTGAAGGTCCCCTCGGGGCCGAGGTAGGCGTAGCGGGCAGGCGGGACTCCGGGCACGGTCAGCAGCCTAGGGGGTCGCTCCGGTGGTTGCCGTCGCGAGCGTCGCGCAGCAGGCAGTTCCACCGAAGTGTCCCCCGGCGGATAGATTCGCCGGGTGAGAGATGACGGCATCACCCCCCTGGGTGACTACGCGCGGCTGGACACCGACCGCGCGGCGCGCACCGGCGACCCCGAGGTCGTCTACGGCGCCGGCAAGACCCCGCAGCAGGTCGTGGAGATCCTCCGCACGCTGGCCGTCGCGCACCCGGAACGCGCGGTGCTCGCCACCCGGGTCGCCGACGACGCCATCGACGCGGTTCGCGCGGCACTGCCCGAGGCGGTCGTCGACGCCGTCGCCCGGGCCGTGACGCTGGGCCCGCTGCCCGAGGCGCGCGGCACCGTCGGCATCGTGTCCGCCGGCACCTCGGACGCCCCGGTCGCCGCCGAGGCCGCCCTTACCGCCCGCGTGTACGGCGCCGGGGTGCGCCTGGTGAGCGACGTCGGCGTCTCCGGGCTGCACCGGATCCTCGCCGCGCGCGAGGAGCTGCTCGCCGCCGACTGCCTGGTCGTCGTCGCCGGCATGGAGGGCGCCCTGCCCAGCGTGGTCGGCGGCCTGGTCGGGGTGCCGCTCGTCGCGGTGCCGACCAGCGTCGGCTACGGCGCGTCGTTCGGCGGGTTGGCGGCGCTGCTCGGGATGCTGAACTCCTGCGCGCCCGGCGTCACGGTCGTGAACATCGACAACGGGTTCGGCGCCGGCGTCTTCGCCGCCCGGGTCGCCCGCAACGCCGCACCCCGGCCCACCGCGTGATCGGCTGGGTCGACGCGTCCTCGGGCGCCAGCGGCGACATGCTGCTCGGTGCCCTCGTCTCAGCCGGTGTCCCGCTCGAGGTGGTCGCCGGGGCAGTCGACGCGGTCGCCCCCGAGCACGTCGCGCTCACCCCGGAGACGGTGTCCCGCAACGGGTTCGCCGCCACCCGGCTGCACGTCGACGTCGCGGACAGCAGCACGCACCGCACCTGGCGCGACGTGGCGGCGCTGCTCGCGGCGGCCGGGCTGCCGGACGCCGTACGCCTGCGGGCGCACGCGACCTTCGAGCGGCTCGCGGTCGCCGAGGCGGCGGTGCACGGCACGTCGCCCGAGGACGTGCACTTCCACGAGGTCGGCGCCCTCGACGCGATCGCCGACGTCGTCGGGGTCTGCGCGGGTCTGGCGCACCTCGGGCTCGACGCCCTGGTGGTCTCCCCCGTCGCGGTGGGCTCCGGCCGGGTGCACGGGGCGCACGGCGAGATGCCGGTGCCGCCGCCGGCCGTGGCCGAGCTGCTGCGCGGCGTACCGTCCCACGCCGGACCGGGCGAGCGCGAGCTGTGCACGCCGACCGGCGCCGCGCTGCTGACCGCGCACGCCACGTCCTACGGCGTGCAGCCGGCGATGACCGTGCGGGTCGTCGGGGTCGGCGCCGGGGGGCGCGACCCGGCCACGCACGCGAACGTGCTGCGGCTGTTCGTCGGCGAGGCCGCGAGCGAGACGCCGAACGGCACCGACGGCCCGCTGCTGCTGGAGACCAACGTCGACGACCTGGACCCCCGGCTGTGGCCGAACGTCCTCGCGGCGCTGCTCACCGCCGGCGCCTCGGACGCCTGGCTGGTGCCGATCCTGATGAAGAAGGGCCGCCCCGCGCACACCCTGCACGCCCTGGTGTCGGCGGTGCACGCGGACGCCGTACGCACCGAGATCTTCCGGCAGACCTCCACCATCGGGCTGCGCGAGATCGCGATCGGGAAGACCGCGCTGGACCGGGACATGCGGACCGTGCAGGTCGACGGCCACGAGGTCCATGTCAAACTTGCCCTGCACAACGGCGTCGTCGTGAACGCGCAACCGGAGTACGACGACGTGGTCCGGGCCGCGACCTCGACGGGGCGCCCGGTCAAGGAGGTGCTGGCCGACGCGGTCGCCGCGAGCCGCCCCTTGGTCACCCGCACCGCCCCCGATCTTTAGGACTTCATGGACCTCGCGATCTTCGCCCTGACCTTCGGCGCCATCTTCATCGTCGAGCTGCCGGACAAGACGTTCATCGCCGCGCTGGTGCTCTCCACCCGCTACCGCCCGCTCGCCGTGTGGATCGGCGTCGGCCTCGCGTTCGGCGTGCAGACCCTCGTCGCGGTCACCGCCGGCGCGCTGGCCACCCTGCTCCCCGACCTGCTGATCCGGTCGGTGGCGCTGCTGATCTTCCTGATCGGCGCGATCATGCTGGTGCGCACCGCGCCCGGCGCGGACGCCGCGGAGAAGGAGCAGGAGGAGGAGTTCGCCGCCAAGGCGGCCGAGCCCCGCTCGTTCGTCAAGGCGGCCGTCGCGTCGTTCCTGGTGCTGTTCGCCGCCGAGTGGGGCGACCTCTCGCAGCTGCTGACGATCAGCTTCGTGACGAAGTACCACGACCACGTCAGCGTGTTCGCGGGCGCGTGGGCCGCGCTGCTCACCGTCTCGGGCCTCGCGGTGCTGGCCGGACGGGTGCTGCTGCGCTACATGCGACTGTCGGTGCTGCACTACATCGGCGCGGCCGTCTGCCTGCTCCTGGCGGTCGTCACGCTGGTGGAGGTCGTCAAGGCCGTCTGAGGAAGCACTACGCTCGCTCCATGACGAACCATGGCGCCGACAGCGAGGTCGGCCGGCTCCGGACCGTGATGCTGCACCGTCCGGGCAACGAGCTGAAGCGACTGACCCCGCGCAACAACGACAAGCTGCTGTTCGACGGCATCCCGTGGGTCAGCCGGGCCCAGGACGAGCACGACGCGTTCGCCCAGGCGCTCCGCGACCGGGACGTCGAGGTGCTCTACCTCACCGACCTGCTCACCGAGACCCTGCAGAGCGAGTCCGCGCGCGAGCACGCCATCGCCGGCGCCATGGGCAGCCTGCACCTCGGCGACACCCTGCGCGCCTACCTCACCCGGGCGCTGCACGACCAGAGCCCCGAGGAGCTGTGCGCGTTCCTCACCGCCGGCGTGCGCAACGACGAGGTGCAGGGCGGGCACGGCCTGGTCACCAGCCTGCTGGCGCACGACGACTTCCTCATCGACCCGCTCCCGAACCTGCTGTTCACCCGGGACTCCAGCGTCTGGATCCGCGACCGGGTGGCGATCACGTCGCTGGCGATGCCGGCCCGGGAGCGCGAGACCCAGCTGACCGAGCTGATCTACACCGGCCACCCGCGCTTCGCCGGCACCCCGAAGATCCACGGCTGGCAGCGTGAGCACGTCGAGGGCGGCGACGTGCTCCTGCTCGCGCCGGGCGTCATCGCCGTCGGCGTCGGCGAGCGGACCACCCCGGCCGGCGCCGAGCGGCTGGCCCGTCAGGTGTTCGGCGCCGACCTGGCGCACACCGTCCTGGCGGTGCCGATCGCCCAGGAGCGGGCCACGATGCACCTGGACACGGTGTGCACGATGGTCGACGTCGACAAGATCGTGATGTACCCCAACGTCGCCGACAGCCTGCAGGCCTACGCGGTCACCGTCCGGGACCGCAACGGGAACGGCGACGCCGACCTGGTGCTCCAGGTCGCGGAGGCCCAGCCCTTCCTGGTGGCGGCCGCCAAGGCGATGAGCATCGACACGCTGCACCAGATCGACACCGGCCTGGACCCGGTCACCGCGGAGCGCGAGCAGTGGGACGACGGCAACAACACGCTGGCGATCTCGCCGCGGGTGGCGGTCGCCTACGAGCGCAACATCGAGACCAACTCACGCCTGGAGGAGTCCGGGATCGAGGTCGTCGCGATCTCCGGCTCCGAGCTCGGATCCGGCCGCGGCGGGCCGCGCTGCATGTCCTGCCCGGTCACCCGCGAGCCGCTCCCCCGGCCCTGACCCGCAGAGGGTCCGGCCGGGTGGTCCGCGGCGGACGGGGGGTCCGCCTTAAAGTGGAAACCCGGCCGTTGCTGACGGGGGATACAACAACGACCGGGCACTGGTAAATGTACGGGGTGGTTGAGCCTTTGATCAACATTTCTGACCGAATATGACCCAGCACACGCCGCTTTTACCTGGTGCGGTCTAGGCCGAGGGCCGGCCCCGGCCCCGACCCCGGGCCGCGCGGAGCAGCAGCCCCGGCCGGCAGCCGGATCAGCGGATCGTGACCTGCCGGTTGGCCAGCCCGTGCCGTGCCGAGCGCTCGTCCGCGCTCAGCGGTGAGCCGTCCGCCCGGGCGGCGTCCAGGTCGGTCGCGAGCTGCTTGACGGCGTCCTCCAGCACCTCGGGACCGGTGCCGGCGGGCAGGTCCCACACCGGCACCAGCCGGCCGTGCGCCCGGAACATGCCGACGAACCGCGAGCCCTCGGCGACGACGTCCTTGCCCGCGACGTGCAGCCGGGCCAGCGCGTCGAGCAGCGGCTCCTCGTCGTACGGAAGCACCCAGCGCAGGTGCTCGCGGGTGCCCACGTCGGTCCAGTAGGCGGCCTCCACCGAGCCGAGCCGCCGGCTCGGGTTCGCGGCGCCGTTCGCGGACTCCAGCGAGGCCGCCGCGGTGCCGTCGGGGTCCTCGACGTCGGCGATCCAGAAGTCGAAGCCGTCGTGCACGGTGACCTCGAGCGGCGCGTCGGTCAGCAGGTCCTGCAGCCGCGGCCCGTCGCCGGGGTTGTCGGTGAGGCCCACGATGCCCTCGCCCGGCTCGGCCGCCAGCGCCTTCAGGAGCACGGCGGCCAGGTCACGGCTCGGGTCGCCGAACGCGTGCTGCACCTGCAAGCCCAGCCACACCGAGCCGTCCGCGCGCGACAGCGCCGGCGCGGCCATCGGGAGCAGCGAGCACAGCTGCACGGTCCGGCCGTCGGCGACACCGTCCCGCAGCGTCAGCGGGGCGGTCGCCGCGGCGATGATCTCCCGCATGGCGATCAGGTCGCACTCGCCGTTGATGCCCTCGAACGGCCGGGCGACGTACGTCGGGACCGGGCCGGCGACGGAGCCGTGGCACGCCTTGTACCGGCGCCCCGACCCGCACGGGCACGGCTGACGGGGCCCGACCCCGCCCGCGTGCTCGGCGGTGCCGTCCGGCTGGCTGGTGCTGCGTGCCTTGACGCGCGACTTCTTTCCCATGCCGCGAAGCCTACTGAGCGGGGTGCGCGCCGGCGTCGGGCGGGAGGCTCAGAGGTGCAGCAGCGCGTGCACGGTCGAGCGCGAGCCGGTGCGCTCGGTCCACCAGTCCTGCGCGAGGATCCCGACGATCGCCATGCCGCGTCCGGCCAGCGCCGACGAGGGCGCGTTGACCGTGCGGGGGCGGGTGCCGCTGCCGCCGTCGGTGACCGACAGCTGCAGGCCGCGCTCGTCGAGCACCCAGGAGACGTGGATCTGGCCGTCGCTGAGCGGCTGCGCGTGCCGCACGGAGTTCGCGACGAGCTCGGAGATCACCACGCGGGCGTCCTCGACGGCCTCGCCGGAGCCGCCGACGTCGCACATGAAGACCTTCAACCGCTGCCGGGCGAGGGAGACCGACGACGCGGTGAAGGGGAGGCGCATCGTGACCGGTGCACGCACGGACCTGCTGGCCACGGTCATCATCCCTCCTCGTTCGTCGCTTCGAGCAGGATGATGCCCGGTCGACCCGGCGCCAAACACGCGGCGCGGTGGCGTGGGTCTCAGACCGCCCGGGGCCCTCCGAAGTGGTCGAGCGCCATCGCCGGGTTGTCGGTGATCACGGCCTCCACGCCGAGGGCCGCACACAGGTCGAGGTCCGCCACCGTGTTCACCGTCCACACGTGGATGCGGCGGTCCCGCTTGCGCAGCCGGCTGCCCAGCCGGGGGTTCTCCCGCAGCAGGTCGATGCCCGGTCCGGCGATCCAGCCGGGGCCGAGCATGCTCGTCGCCATCTGCCAGGAGTACTGCCGGTCGATCAGCAGCACCACCTCCAGGTCGGGGGCGAGCTTCTTGATCCGGGTGAGCGCCACCGGGGAGAAGCTCATGATCCGGGCCGGCGAGTCGGCCCCGGCCCAGCCGACGGTCTCGAGCAGGTCGACCAGGCGCCGCTCCACCAGGCCGGCGTACCGGGTGGGGTGCTTGGTCTCGATGGCCAGGTCCACCGTCTGGTCGTAGTCGCGCGCCGCCTGGATCAGCCGCTCCAGGGTGAGCACCCGCCGGGTCTGGTCGTCGAGCTCGGGGGCCTCGTCGTCGAGGTCCACCCAGGGGTTCTTCCAGGAGGCGAAGTCCAGCTCGTCGAGCTGCGCGAGCTCCATCGTGGAGACCACCCCGCGGCCGGTGCTGACCCGGTCGACCCGGCGGTCGTGCACGCACACCAGGTGCCCGTCGGCGGTCAGCCGGACGTCGCACTCGAGGCCCTCGGCGCCCTGGTCGAGCGCGGCGATGTAGGCCCCGAGCGTGTGCTCGGGGTTGTCGTGGCTGGAGCCGCGGTGCGCGACCACCTGAGGGCGGCCCTCCACGTGACGCATGGGTCCATCGTGGCACTTCCCCGCACCGGGTGCCCGCAGCACCGGCCGCATGTCTCAGTCGTCCCGGTACGGCGCGAGCAGCTCGCGCAGCGCGTCGTCCCCGTGCCCGTCGAGCCGGTCCTCCGCGATCCGCCGGGCCGCGCCGGCCAGCAGGTCCGCCACCTGCACCCGGGCGTCGGCCCGCGAGTCCACCAGGCGTACGTCGACCAGCGGACCGGCGCCGCCGCCCTGCTCCACCAGCAGCTCGCGCACGTGGGCGACCCGGCGCGCGGTGAGCGCCTGCTGCTGGTCGTGCACGAGCAGCACCGGGCGGCCGCCGCGGCCCCAGTGCCGGACCGCGGCGACCAGCGCCGGGACGAGGGGCTGCAGCCGCGGCGTCATCCGGGCGGTGTCGGTCAGCGGGCCCAGGAGGGTCTCCTGGTCGACGGCGTGCACCAGGTCCGCGAGGGCGCCGACGGCCCCGCGGCCGGGCAGCGCATCCACCCGGCGCAGCAGCCCCGCCCCGGTGAGCTCGACGTCGACCCGCCCCCGGGCGCGCATCACGTCGTTGAACGCGGACAGCAGCCCGGTCCACGCCGCCTCACCGACCTCCTCGGCGGCGTCGCGGTGCAGCGCCTCGGCGAGCGGGGCCGGACCGCCCACCAGCGCGACGAGCTCGCGCACGGCGTACGCCCGCTTCTCGACGAGGTGCACGTGGGCCCGACCGGCCAGCGGCCCGCCCTCGCCGATCAGCCAGACCAGCGCCGCGCGGTTCTGGGTGCGCAGGACGACGCTGGCCTTGTACTCCTCGGCGGGCGACCGGGTCCGGCCGCGGAGCTCGACGATGCAGTCGGCCGCCGCCGCGGCGTCGATGTCCACGCTCGCGTGGGCGAACATCCGGGTCGTGCCGCCGACGACCTTCTCACCCTCGGAGCCGGACTCGTCGCAGGCGATCTCCCGGGGTACGGCCACGCTCAGACGCTAGGCCACCGTCCCGGCCAGGTCACGCGGTTTGCTCAGCCGCGCTGGCCGCGCAGGAACTTGCCGAAGTGCGGCACGGTGAACGCGACGGTGCCGCGCTCGCTGGAGTACACCAGGCCCTTCTTGATCAGGCCGTCCCGGGCCGGGGAGAGGCTCTGCGGCTTGCGGCCCAGCGCCTGCGCGATGTCGGAGGTGGGCACCGGGCCGTCGTCGTGGTGCGCGGCCAGGTCGGCCATCGCCCGCATGTAGTCGCGCTCGGCGGGCGTGGCCCGGTCGTAGCGGGCCCCGAAGAACCCGACGGCCAGCTCGCCCTCGGCCTCCGGCGCCGCCTCGCGGACGTCGGCCACCTCGATCGGGCTGGTCAGCGCGGCGTCCCAGGTGACCTTGCCGTAGGCCTGCACGAAGTAGGGGTAGCCGTCGGTGAGCAGGTAGAGCTCGTCGAGCGCCTCGGCGGTGTAGTCGACGTCCTCGGTACCGGCCGGCACGAGCAGCGCCCGGTCCGCCATCTCGCGCGGCAGCCGGTCCACGACGACGTACCGGAAGAGCCGCTCGGCGTAGGACTTGCTGGCCGCCAGCGCGACCGGCAGGTGCGGCAGCCCGGCCCCGACCACCACCAGCGGCGCGCCCTGCTGGCTGATCTCGTGGCACGCGCCGCACAGCGCGGCGAGCTCGTCGGTGGAGATGTCCTGCATCTCGTCGACGAAGATCCCGATGCCCACCCCGAGGTCGCGGGCCAGGTCGGCGACGTCGGTGAACAGCTCGATGAGGTCCAGCTCGAGGTCGCCGGAGTCCGCCCGGCCCTTCATCGCCGGCACGTCGGTCGGCGGCTGCCAGCGCACCTTCTTGCGGTCCGGCAGCGGGGTGCGCAGCGCGAAGGACTTGACCACGCCGGCGACGGTGTCCACCCGGTCCGGGTCGCGGTGCCGGTGCGCGACCTCGCGGACCGCGGCGTGCACGGCCTGGGCGAGCGGCAGCCGCAGCGACTGGTCGGGGCGGGCCTCGAACTTGCCGGTCCCCCACGCCCGCTTCACCGCCTGCCCGCGCAGCGCGTTGAGCAGCACGGTCTTGCCGACGCCGCGCAGGCCGGAGAGCACCATCGACCGCTCGGGGCGCCCGGCGGCGACCCGCTCGAGGGTGACCTCGAACTGCTGGAGCTGCCGGTCCCGGCCGGCGAGCTCGGGCGGGCGCTGGCCGGCGCCGGGGGCGTAGGGGTTCCTGACGGGGTCCACGATCAGACTGTATCCCGACGTCTAGCGAAAACCTTAGATGTCCCTAGCGCGCCCAATCGTCCCCAAGACCCGTCGAGCCGGGCGCGGGTCGGGTCCGGGCCGGGACTCCGGTCAGCCGGCCCGCGGGCCGTCCACCTGGGTGAGCCGGGCCCGGTGCACGTCGTACGACCTGACCAGCCCCTCGCGCAGCGCGTCGATCATGTCCGGGACCTCCTCGACCGGGAGCCGGAACGTGCCGGTGCAGGTGCCGCCGCTCCACAGCGAGAGCACCACGACGTCGGCCTCGGCGTGCCACGAGACCCGCATCGCGCGCCCGTCCCCGCGGGAGTCGAGGAAGACCTCGCCCGCGGAGGGCAACGGGGCGACCGGGCGCATGGGAACAGTGTGACGCGAAACACCTGAACTGTCATGGGTGCCGCCTAGGATTGCGCTGTGCCCGAGCTGCCCGAAGTGGAAGGACTGGCGCTCGACCTCGCCGGTCGACTCGACGGACGCGCCATCGCGCGCGTCGACATCGCCGCGTTCAGCGCGCTGAAGACCTTCGACCCGCCACTGTCCGCCCTGCAGGGCAGCTTCGTGGACGGCGTGACCCGGCACGGCAAGTTCATCGACATCAGCGCCGGCGGCCTGCACCTCGTGATGCACCTGGCCCGCGGCGGCTGGGTGCGCTGGCGCGAGGAGGTGCCGGCGCTGCCGCCCAAGCCGAGCAACAAGTCGCCGATGGCCGCGCGGGTGCACCTCGACGACGGCTCCGGCCTCGACATCACCGAGGCCGGCACCAAGAAGCGCCTCGCCCTGTACGTCGTCCGCGACCCCGGCGACATCCCGGGCATCGCCAGCCTCGGGCCCGACCCGCTCGACGAGGCGTTCACCATCGACGTGCTCGGCGGCATCCTGCAGGCCGCCGGCCGGGCGCAGGTCAAGGGCGTGCTGCGGCACCAGGGCACGATCGCCGGCATCGGCAACGCCTACTCCGACGAGCTGCTGCACGCCGCGCGGATGTCGCCGTTCAAGCCCGCCTCGAGCATCACCGGCGACGACCTGCAGACCCTGTACGACGCGATCCGCACGATCCTCGGCGACGCGGTGGCCCGGTCGCGGGGGCTGCACGCCGCCGACCTCAAGAGCGAGAAGAAGAGCAACCTCGCCGTGCACGGCCGCACCGGGCTGCCCTGCCCGGTGTGCGGCGACACCGTGCGCGAGGTGTCGTTCGCGGACTCCTCGCTGCAGTACTGCCCCACCTGCCAGACCGGTGGCAAGCCTCTCGCCGACCGCCGGATGTCCCGGCTGCTCAAGTAGCCGGTCGCGCCCCCTGCGCGCGGGCGACTTGCTGCGATCGGTCACAGTGGGACCCATGACTGGCATCCCCACCGTCGCGATCAGCGGCGTCCCCGACCCGCTCCCCGACGGCCTGCACGTCCTGGACGTCCGCGAGCCCGACGAGTGGCAGGCCGGCCACATCGACGGCGCGGTGCACATCCCGCTGCGCGACCTGCCGGGCCGCCTGGCCGACGTGCCCCCGGGGCAGACGCTGGTCGTGTGCAAGGTCGGCGGCCGCTCGTCGCAGGCCGCGGCGTACCTCCTCCAGCAGGGCCACGACGTCGTCAACCTCGACGGCGGGATGCTCGACTGGCAGGGCGCCGGGCGGCCGATGGTCAGCGAGACCGGCGGCGCCCCGCAGGTCGTCTGAGTCCCGGCTCGACCTGAACCCGGGCCCGGCTCGGCCTCGGTTCAGGCCCGGGTCAGCGGAAGGCCTCGGGCAGGGGTACGGCGGCCGCGTCGGCGATCATCCGCAGGTAGTCCGGCCGGGCCACGCTCACCACGCCGAGCGAGGCGAGGTGGTCGGTGCGCCACTGCACGTCGAGCACCCGCCGGTCGGCGTGCTCGTCGCTCATCAGCCCGACCAGGCCGACCAGCGCCACCTTCGAGGCGTCGGTGACCCGGTGGAACATCGACTCCCCGGCGAACAGGCCGCCGACCGCGACGCCGTACAGTCCGCCCACCAGGTCGTCGTCCTGCCACACCTCCACCGAGTGCGCCCAGCCCAGCTCGTGCAGCCGCGTGTAGGCGTCGAGGATCTCCTCGTCGATCCAGGCGCCGTCGCGGTCCGGGTCGGCGCAGGCCCAGATCACGTCGTCGAACACGGTGTCGACGCGGACCTCCATCTTGCGCACCGACTGCCGCAGCGACCGCGAGACGCGCAGCCCGTCCAGCGGCAGCACGCCCCGCTCGACCGGCGACCACCAGAGCATCCCGAGGCCCGGGTCGTCCGACGGCATCGGGAACAGCCCCTGCCGGTACGCCGCCAGCAACGTCCCGGGCTCGAGGTCGGCGCCCATCCCGACCAGGTCGTCGGCGCCGCCGTCGTCGGGCAGCTGCGCGAGGTCGGGGAACACCCACCCGGTCACGGGCGGCTCGGTCGGCATGGCTCCATCCAATCAGGGCACAGGTCAGGTACAGCGCGCTCGGTAGGCTCGAGGCGGCAGTCAGCACCAGGACCGGAGGACGCATGGGGATCGGCAGCTCGTTGACCAAGGGACTCGCACCGCGGGTGACCCGGCTCGCCCCGGAGATGAGCTCCACCTTCGTGCACAACGCGCTGCGTCGCGCCATCGAGGGCGCCGGCCCGCTCCCGGCGGCGGCGCAGGCGGCCGACAAGCAGCTCGCCGAGCAGGGCGGCGACCGCGAGCGCGCCGTGCACGAGCTGATCGAGAACCACGTCCGGCTGGCCGGCGCGCAGGGCTTCGCCACCAACATCGGCGGCCTGGTCACCGCGGCCGTCACGATCCCCGCCAACATCGCCGGGATCGCGCTGATCCAGTGCCGGCTGGTGGCCGGGATCGCGCACCTGCACGGCTACGACCTCACCGACCAGCGGGTCCGCAACGCGGTGCTCACCTGCCTGCTGGGCGAGGACGCGGTCAAGTCGATGGTGCGCAAGAAGAAGCTGCCGAGCACGCCGATGGGGATCGCGACCGCGCCGACGCACGACCCGGACCTGGACCGGATCGTCGCCAACGAGGTGACCTCCGAGCTGCTCACCAAGGTGGCCGGCAAGCGGATCGCCACCACCGTCGGGCGCCGCGTCCCGGTGGTCGGCGGCCTGGTCGGCGCCGGCACGGACGCCTACTCCACCTGGCAGATCGGCCGCTACGCCGACCGGGAGCTGCTGCCCCGCAACCGCCGGTAGACCGCCAGGCCGGCCGCCGCGACCCGGTTGTCGTCGGCGGTGTTGACCAGCCGGCGCTTGACCCGGAACCACAGGCCGCGGGCCCGGTCGAGCTCGGCCAGCGCCGAGCCCAGGTCGCGCCGCAGGTGCTGCTCGACCTCCTCGCGGCGGACCACCTCCTCCAGCAGCGTCACGATCGACTGCACCGCGGCGTCGGCGACGTCGGCCTCCACCGGCTCGTCGGGGTCGGCGAACGGCTGGTCGAGGTCGTCGGGCCGCAGCTCGTCGAGCGAGCCCACCACGTCGTACCCCTGCTTGGCGAGCTCCTCGATCCAGCTCTCCGACAGGTCCACCGCCCAGGCGCGGACGTCCGGCGGCAGGCCCAGGCGCGGGGAGCCGGAGCGCTGCGACAGGGTGCGGTGCGCGAGCAGCTCGCGGACGTACTCGCGGTAGTCCTCGTTGGCCAGCACGCCGCCGTTGACCTCGGCGTTGATCCGGCGCACGAGCGCGGTCTCCGGGACGCCGAGGGACGGGTTCGCCCGGTCGGTGGCCCGTTCGAGCACCGCCCTGTCGAGCCCGAGCACGGCGGAGAACCGCTGCCAGAGCAGGTCGCGCGGCGCACCGGGCTTCGGCACCGTGACCAGGTGCACCCGCTCGGGCGGCAGCGAGCCGCCCCAGCGGTCCAGGATGTCGGGCACCTCCTGGACGCCCCAGAACCAGGAGGCCAGCTCGCCGGAGCGCGAGGGGTCGGTGATCTTGTCGAGGAACGAGCGGTAGGTGACGTTGCGGCGGTGCTTGACGTTCTCCTGCCACTCCGCGGGGATCTGCCGGACGAGGTCGCGGGCGGACAGCACGACGTGCACCTCGGCGTCCCCGAACGAGTCGAGCGCGCGGCGTACCTGCTGCCGGCTCGCGGTCGCGAGGATCTCGTGGGACACGATCGAGGTGCCCGGCCAGGCACGGACCCGCTCGGCGAGCCGGTCCCAGGCGCCGACGGCCTGCGTCTCGAGGCCGCCCCAGTGCAGCTCCATCAGGTCGAGGGCCGCGAGGAAGTGCTCGTCGAACCGGTCGGCGGGGTAGAGGATGCCCTGCCCGGCCAGGGACTCGCGGTTGAGGAACAGCACGTCCTGGACGTAGGAGGTGCCGGTCTTCGGCGCACCCACGTGCACCAGGACGCGGCGCGGTCCGGGCACGGCTCCGGGGTCACTCACCGCTGGTCCGCCTTCCTGGTCGCGCCCGGCACGGCCCGGTCGAGGCAGGCGTCCAGCAGGACGTCCAGCACGTCGACGAGCCGCGGGCGGGTGGGGACGTCCTCGAACCGGGGGACGACCTGCTCCGGGTCGCCGTGCACAGAATATCCGCCGGCCGACAGCTCCTCGGCGACGGCACGCGACCGTGCGGTCGCCCAGTCCCGGAACGGCTCGGGCACGGTCAGCGGGTGCCGGCGCCCGGCGGTGCCGAGCGTGGCCACCAAGGTCCGGGCGACGGCGTCGTGCCGCGACGCCGAGGACCGCACGTTGAGCACCGCGTTGACCCGGCGCACGACGTCCGCCGCCGGCGGGGACAGGTCGCGCCAGCGCGGCTCGCGCAGCGCCCGGCGCGGCGTCGGGTCGACGTCGAGCAGCCGGGCGACGTCGCGGGTCGCGGTGACCGGGTCGACCGGCGCGACCAGCACGTGCACCTCGGCGGGACCCACCCGCTCGGCCCACAGGCGGGCCAGCGCCGGGTAGTCCGCCGAGGGGGGCAGCTCGCGCCGCCCGGACCAGCGCTCCACGAAGCCCGGCCAGCGCACCGGGGCGCCGCGCTGCACGCGGGCCGACCAGACCTGGGCGAGGGTGACGTCGAAGGGCTCCACGACCAGCAGCACGCGTGGCGGGTCGCCGCCCTCGACGTGGCCGGCCGCCTCCAGCCTCTGGCGTACGACGGACGTGGTGACCGGCGCGCCCGCGAGCGTGAACGCCGGGGTCCGGGTGAACAGCCGCCGTCGTGCGGGGTGGGCGGCGGGCGCGTCGGGGGCGCGCAGGAGCAGCTCGGTCAGCGCACCGACGCCGACCCGGACCAGCTCGTCGGCGGGCACGTCGGCGGGGTCCACCGGCGGGGCGCCGAAGCGGCGCGGGCCGTCCCCGGTCCCCGTCCAGGACAGCGGCTGCTGGGCGCGGCCGCGGCCCGGGCCGGACCGGCCGATCACCAGGTCGGCGAGACCGCGGAAGGCGTCGGTGTCGTCGCTCCGGGCCAGGCGGTCGGCCAGCCGTCGTACGAGCTCGAGCTGGGCGGCGCCGGGCATCGTCCAGCCCGGCGGGACGGCCACGTCGGTGGCGGCCGGCCGGGCGACCCACGTCGACCACGGGGTGGCCCCGCCGGACCGCAGGTGCTCGGTCCAGGACCGGGCCGCCTGCTCGTAGGGGGTCACTGGCCCCGCAGCCGGCGGGCCGCGCGGCCGATCCGGGCGGTGATCTGCTCGTGCGGGTCGGGGCGGTTCGCGGCCTCCATGGCCAGCGCGACGATCGCGTCCAGCGCGGCGTCCACCATCTCGACCCGCCGCGGGCGGTCCGGGTTGGCCCACGGCGTGCCGGGCGCGGTCGGCACCGGGCGGAGGTCGGCGACATCGCCGATCACGTCGATGCCGGACCCGACGATCCACTCGATCCACTCGTCGGCGACCTCGTCGGCCCACGGGAACGCGGCCGGCGGCAGCGTCACCTTGGTCATCCCGGGCCGCTGCGCCAGGGTCTGGTGCACGACCAGCTCGCGGACCAGCCGGCGGTACTCCTCCGAGGGCAGTCCGGCGTCCTTGAGGCGGCGGTTCAGCCGGCGGACCAGGGTGGTCTCCGCGGCACCGATCGAGACGTTCTCCCGGTCGCTCTGCTCCGGCGCCCAGGCCGGGTCGATGCCGAAGGCCTGGCAGTAGCGCCGCCACAGCAGGTCCCGCGGGGCGCCCGCCTGGGGCACCGTCACGAGGTGCACGTTCTCCGGCGGCAGGCCCTTGCTCCACCGGCTGAGCACGTCCGGGAGGCTCTGCACCCGCCAGAACCACATGTTCGGCTTGGTCCGGCGCGAGGACTGCACCTTGGACAGGAAGCCGGCGAACGCCTGCTTGCGCTGGTGCTTGATCCCCTCCTGCCACTCGGCGGGGATCTGCCGGGCGAGGTCGCGGGCGGAGTACACCAGGTGCACCTCGGCGCCCTCGAGGCTCGCCATCGCCCGCTTCACCTGGTTGGTCCGCGCCGCGGCCAGGATCTCGTGGGAGACGATCACCTTCCCGTTGAGCCGGCGGACCCGGTTCATCAGGCCCTCCCACTCGCCGTCCACGTCGACGTGCAGGCCGCCCCAGGGCATCTCGAGCAGGTCGAGGGCGGGCCGGAACTGGCTCGCGTGCAGCTGCAGCGGGTAGTGCACGCCGTGCCGGGCGAGCTCGGTCTTGTTCAGAGCCAGCCGGTCCTGGAGGTACGTCGTCCCCGTCTTGGGCGCACCGACGTGCAGGTACACGACACGACTCATGGCGGGAAGTCTGCCCTACCCCGACATCGCGCGGACGACCGCGCTGGGACTCGGGCGGCCGAGCTCGCCGGCCATCCACGCCGAGGTGCTCACCAGCGCGTCGAGGTCGACGCCGTGCTCGACACCGAGACCGGTCAGCAGCCACACGAGGTCTTCGGTGGCCAGGTTGCCGGTGGCGCTCTTCGCGTAGGGGCAGCCGCCCAGACCGCCCGCCGAGGCGTCGAACGTGGTGATGCCGTGCCGCAGCGCCGCGACCGCGTTGGACAGCGCCTGCCCGTAGGTGTCGTGGAAGTGCATCGCCAGCGACTCGTTGGGCAGCCCGGCCTCGTTGAACGCCCGCAGCAGCGCCCCGACGTGGCCGGCCGTGCCGGTGCCGATGGTGTCGCCCAGGGACAGCTGGGAGGCGCCGAGGTCGAAGAGCCGCCGGCCGACGTCCACCACCTGCTCGACCGGCACCCCGCCCTCCCAGGGGTCGCCGAAGCACATCGACACGTAGGCGCGCACGTCCAGGCCGGCCTCGCGCGCCCGTCGTACGGTGGGCTCGAACATCGCGAACTGCTCGTCCAGGCTGCGGTTCAGGTTCCGCTGCGCGAAGGTCTCGGTGGCGCTGCCGAAGATCGCGATGTGCCGCAGGCCCTTCTCCAGCGCCCGGTCGAGCCCGCGCTCGTTGGGCACCAGCACCGGCATCTCGCGGGCGACGTCCCCGAGCTCGTCCACCAGCGCGTCGACCAGGTCGGCGGCGTCCGCGAGCTGCGGCACCCACTTCGGGTGCACGAAGCTGGTCGACTCCACGACCGGCAGCCCCGCGGCGTGCAGCCGGCTCACGAACCGCGCCTTGGTCGCGGTCGGGACGGTCGCCTTCTCGTTCTGCAGCCCGTCGCGCGGCCCGACCTCGTAGATCGTCACCGCCCGGGGCAGCGAGGGATCGGGGACCACGGTCGGCAGGGGGTGGTCACGACGCGTCCCCCTCCTCCGAGGTGACGACGAAGAGGGTGGCGCCCAGGGCGACCTGCTCCCCGTCGGTGACGCGTACGTCGACGGTGCCGGCGAACGGCGCGGTGAGCGAGAGCTCCATCTTCATCGCCTCCATCACCCCGAGCACGTCCCCCGGCTCGACCCGTTGACCGTGGACCGCGGCCACCGACAGCACGGTGCCCGGCATCGGCGCGGTCAGCGTGCCGTCGCCGACGTGCAGCGTCGGGTCCGCGAACACGTCGGGGCGGGTGAACACCCGCCGCTGGCCGCGGTGGGTGACCTCGACCGCGTGCGGCCCGACGTCGACGAGCGCCTGCTCGCGGCGCCCGTCGAGGGTGACCACCATCAGGTGCAGCTCCGCGCTGATCTGGCTGACCGGCACGCCGTCGACGGTGCCCGCGGCACGGTCGACGAGCACCGTGCGGTCCAGCTCGACGACGACCGGCGCCGGGTCGCCGGCCACCCGCCAGCCGTCCCCGCGGAACGGGTGGTCGTCGCCGGGGGACATCGTGTCGACCATCGCCTGGGTCCACGCGGCGATCGTCCGGGCGGTGTCCGGGGACGGCTCGGCGACCTCCGCGTGGTCGAGCCAGGCGGTGTCGATCGTCGCGTCCCGGAACTCGTCGCTGGCGACCAGCACCCGCAGGAAGCCGGCGTTGGTGGTCAGCCCCATGAACGCGGTGTCGTCGAGGGCCTCGACCAGGGCGAGCCGTGCGCTCTCCCGGTCGTGGCCGTGCGCGATGACCTTGCCGAGCATCGGGTCGTAGGCCGTGGAGACGACCTGGCCGGTCTCGAGGGCCGCGTCGACCCGGACGCCTCGGGCCGCCGGCGAGAACCGGTCCGCCTCGGCGCCCGGCCAGCGCACCCGCAGCGCCGTACCCGCCTGGGGGAGGAAGCCGTGGAAGGAGTCCTCGGCGTAGACCCGGGCCTCGATCGCGTGCCCCTGCAGGCGTACGTCGTCCTGGCCGAACGGCAGCGGCTCGCCGGCCGCGACCGCCAGCTGGAGCTGCACCAGGTCGAGCGGGCGGCCGTCGACGCGGACCACCAGCTCGGTCACCGGGTGCTCGACCTGCAGCCGGGTGTTCATCTCCAGGAAGTAGGCCTCGCCGGTGTCCGCGTCGAGGAGGAACTCCACGGTGCCGGCGTTCACGTAGCCCACCTGGCGGGCCAGCGCGACGGCCGATTCGGTGACCAGCGTGCGGACCTCCGGGGTGATCGTCGGGGCGGGCGCCTCCTCGAGCACCTTCTGGTGCCGGCGCTGGGTCGAGCAGTCCCGCTCGAAGAGGTGCACGACGTGGCCGTGCGCATCGGCGAGCACCTGCACCTCGATGTGCCGGCCGTGCTCGACGTACTTCTCGACCAGGATCGTGTCGTCGCCGAACGAGGAGAGCGCCTCGCGCCGGGCGGAGGCCACCGCCGCGTCGAAGTCGGCGGGGTCGCGGACGATCCGCATGCCCTTGCCCCCGCCGCCCGCCGCGGCCTTCACCAGCACCGGGTACGCCGACTTGTCAGGCGCTGAGTCGGCTCGAGCCGATCCACCGCCTGACAACTCGGCGGAGGGGACGACGGGTACGCCGGCGGCGACGGCGATCTCGCGGGCGGCGTCCTTGCGGCCCATCTGCTCCATCACCGTCGCCGAGGGGCCGACGAGCACCAGCCCGGCGTCCTCGACCGCCCGGGCGAACGCGGCCCGCTCGGACAGGAAGCCGTAGCCGGGGTGGATCGCGTCGGCACCGGTGGCGCGGGCCGCGGCGACCACGGCGTCGATGTCGAGGTAGCTCTCCACGCGGATCGCGTCGTCGGCCTCCCGGACGTGCGGCGCGGTGGCGTCGAGGAGGGTGTGGATCGCCACGCTGCGCAGCCCCCTGGCCCGGCAGGCGTGGATCACCCGCAGCGCGATCTCGCCGCGGTTGGCGACCAGCACGGTGCGCAGCGGCCGGGCCGTGGGGATTGCCTCACGAGGGGTCGGGCTTGTCGGGACCACTGTCATCACATCCGGAAGATGCCGTAGGACGGCTCGGGGACGGGCGCGTTGGCGGAGGCGGCGAGCCCCATGCCGAGCACCCGGCGGGTGTCGACGGGGTCGATGACGCCGTCGTCCCAGAGCCGTGCGGTGGAGTAGTACGGCGAGCCCTGGTGCTCGTAGGTGTCGCGGATCGGGGCCTTGAAGGCCTCCTCGTCCTCGGCCGACCACTCCTCGCCGCGGGCCTCGAGGCCGTCGCGGCGGACGGTGGCGAGCACGGACGCGGCCTGCTCGCCGCCCATCACGGAGATCCGGGCGTTCGGCCACATCCACAGGAACCGCGGGTCGTAGGCCCGCCCGCACATGCCGTAGTTGCCGGCCCCGAAGGACCCGCCGATCACCACGGTGAACTTGGGTACGACGGAGCAGGCGACCGCCGTGACGAGCTTGGCGCCGTCGCGGGCGATGCCGCCGTTCTCGTACTCGCGACCCACCATGAAGCCGGTGATGTTCTGCAGGAACACCAGCGGGATGCCGCGCTGGTTGCACAGCTCGATGAAGTGCGCGCCCTTGAGCGAGGAGGAGGAGAACAGGATCCCGTTGTTGGCGATGATGCCGACCTGGTAGCCCCAGATCCGCGCGAACCCGCAGACCAGCGTCTCGCCGTAGAGCGCCTTGAACTCGTGGAACCGGGACGCGTCGACGATCCGCCGGATCACCTCGCGGACGTCGTAGGGCGTGCGCGAGTCGGTCGGCACCACGTCGTACAGGCCGTCGGGGTCCTCGGCGGGCTCCTCGGGAGTGGCCGGCACGAGCGAGGGCGCTGGCACGCGCTGGAAGGTGGAGACGATCGAGCGGACGATCGCCAGCGCCTCGGCGTCGTCCCCGGCGAGGTGGTCCACCACCCCGGACTTGCGGGCGTGCACGTCGCCGCCGCCGAGGTCCTCGGCGGTCACCACCTCACCGGTGGCCGCCTTCACCAGCGGCGGGCCGCCCAGGAAGATCGTGCCCTGGTCCTTGACGATCACCGACTCGTCCGACATCGCGGGGACGTAGGCGCCGCCGGCGGTGCACGAGCCCATCACGGCGGCCACCTGCGGGATGCCCTGGGCGGAGAGGTTGGCCTGGTTGAAGAAGATCCGGCCGAAGTGCTCCTTGTCGGGGAACACGTCCTCCTGCATCGGCAGGAACGCGCCGCCGGAGTCGACGAGGTAGATGCACGGCAGCCGGTTGGCCCGGGCCACCTCCTGGGCGCGCAGGTGCTTCTTGACCGTGATCGGGTAGTAGGTGCCGCCCTTGACGGTGGCGTCGTTGGCGACGATCACGCACTCGCGGCCCGAGACGCGGCCGATGCCGGTGACGATGCCGGCCGAGGGCACCGCGTCGTCGTACATTTCGGTGGCGGCCAGCGGGCTGAGCTCGAGGAACGGGCTGCCGGGGTCGAGCAGCCGGTCGACCCGCTCGCGGGCGAGCAGCTTGCCGCGGTCGAGGTGCTTGCGCCGCGCGGACTCCGAGCCGCCCTGGCGGGCCGCGACGAGCCGCTCGCGCAGGTCGTGGACCAGCGTCCTCATGTCGTCCGCCATCGCGCTCCCTCCGCCGGTGGCCCCGTCGGACCACTCACCGGCCAGGTTAGCGACCGTTAACCAACTAGTCCACACCGATAGTCCGTGACGATCTCGTCCTCCCAGGGCCCCGGGACGACAAGTCCGTCACGGACTATCGGGGAGGGTGCGACGGGACGGCCCTCCCCCATCGAGTGAGGGGAGGTGCGCTACGGGGTCAGGATCTTGCACGTGTAGGCGTCCGAGCCGTCGGCGTTGATCCGGTCGCAGACCACGGTGCGGTTGAAGGTCTCGCCGTCCACCTTGACGTTCCAGGTGAGCTTGATCCCCATCACGTACGCCACCTCGGCCCCGAGCGGGATGTCGTCGGTGGTGACGTCGTAGGTCCGCCACCCGTTGACCGGATCGGTCTTGTCGATCTGCACGCCGGTGGACTTGTAGGAGGTGCTGCCGGCGTTCAGCTTGTACGACAGCCTCGGCCTGGTCGGGGAGATCGAGGCCAGGCTGGTGTTGTTGCGGCCCTTGATCGCGATCGTCTGGACGATCGTGGCGTCCGTGCAGGTGTCGGTGGGGACGCCGGCGTCGTACACCCGGAGGCTGGCCTTGGTCGTGAACTGCTCGCCCCCGGCCGAGAAGTTCTTGGTGTACTTCAGCGGCGCGAAGTTGCAGTCGTTCACGGGGTCGGCGCTGACGGGCACCGCGGCCACGGTGCTGGCGGCCAGGGCAAGGCCCGACAGTGCGGCGGTGAGCGTGTGCATGGGTGTGGTCCTTCCGGCTGGGAGCGGTAGCGGTCCCTCTCAGGATTGGTTCCGACCGGAACGAGGTCCATAGCCGTCCGGCACCACCCTGCGGGTCGCCGGGGCCAAGGCCCAATGCCTCAACGGGGTCCGGCCCTCGCGCCAGTCAATGACCCCGACGGCCCCCACCCCCGCACACCCGTCATCCGCCCCATCTCCCCCGCCCGTCCAAGAAGCCCACCCGTCCCACGGATCGGCGTTTGTGCCGACATCGAGCCCGGGCTCCCCCCGATAGTCCGTGACGTTCTTGCTGCCCCAGGACCCCCGGGACGACAAGTTCGTCACGGACTATCGGGGAGGGTGAGGCGGTAGAAGCGGAACATGTCGTGCTCGACGGGCAGCACCTGTACGTCGACGAAGCCGGCCTCCCTCGCGTAGCCGCGCAGCGTGTCCGGCCGCATCACCGTGCCGGTGCCCACCGACCCCGGGTGGGAGAGCCCGTCCGGGAGGCACACCAGCAGCGAGATGCCGTACATCAGCTGCTCCACCGGGTCCCCGGGACCGGTGAACGTCTCGGGCACCTTCTCGTCCATCACCAGCACCGTGCCGCCGGGCCGCACCAGCGCCCGCGCCCGGCCCAGCACGGACACCGGGTCGGGCAGGTCGTGGACGCACTCGAAGGCGGTGACCAGGTCGTAGCCGCCGACCTCGCTCGCGGGTCCGGTGCTCGCCGCCGCGGCGTCGACCAGGTGGAAGGTGACCCGCTCCCCCACGCCGTACGACGCGGCGTGCCGGCGCGCCGCGTCCACGCTCGCCGGGTCCACGTCGAAGCCGTCGACCCGTGCCGCCGGGTAGCCCAGCGCGATCCCGATCGAGGACCAGCCCTCGCCGCAGCCGATGTCGGCGACCCGCCCGCCGGCGGTGAGGTCGCGGTGCACCTCCGGCAGCACCGGCAGCCAGTCGTGGGCGAGCGGGCCGAGGAACAGCGGCCGGTTCGCGTCGGCCTGCGCGGTGCGCATCAGCGGCCCGAAGGCTTCCCAGCCGACGCCCCCGCCGGTGCGGTAGGCGTCCTGGAGCGCGGGGAGCTGGGCCGCCGCCGCGGCGACCATCCGGGCGAACGGCGTGAAGAACGACGGGCTGTCGCGGTCGGCGAGCACGGCCGCGTGCTCCTCGGGGAGCGAGTAGCGGCGCTCCTGCGCCGGCCGGACGGGGTCGTCCACGTCGACGAGGCCGGCCACGGTCTGCTGCTCGAGCCACTCGCGGGCGTAGCGGGGGTGCAGGCCGGAGCGCTCGGCGACCTCCTCGGGGGTCAGCGGGCCGTCGCGGTGCAGCAGGTCGTAGACCCCGAACTGGTCCCCGATGTGCACCGTGAGCACGTCCAGCGCGCCGAGGACGGAGGCGAAGAGGTGGTCGGCGAGCTCGTCGGTCTGCATGGCACCTCCAGGGCGGCGGACGACCGGGTCTCCGGCCGGTCCCCACAGGCTCGACCCGGAGTGCCGGGCCGTCAACGGACCGGTCTGGAGCGGAGCCGTTCCGGGGATGGTGAGCGTTCGTTAACCGACCGGCTAGCCTGCTGGCATGGCCGCGACCCGCCGGGATCAGATCCTCGACACCGCCGCGCGGATGTTCGCGGAGCGGGGCTTCCACGGCGTCTCGGTCGTCGAGCTCGGTGCGGCCTGCGGCATCTCCGGGCCGGCGCTCTACAAGCACTTCCCCTCCAAGGACGCGATGCTGGCGGAGATGCTGGTCGCGATCAGCGAGGAGCTGCTCAGCGTGGGGCGGGCCCGGTCCGCCGGCGCGGCCGACCCGGCGGACGCGCTGCGCGCCCTGGTCGCCTGGCACGTCGACTTCGCCCTGCACCACCAGCCGCTGATCGTCGTGCAGGACCGCGACTGGACGAACCTGCCCGACGAGGCGCGGGAGCGGGTGCGCAGCCTCCAGCGCCGGTACGTCGACCTGTGGGCCGACCGGCTGCGCGAGGTGCACACCGACCTGACCCCGAAGCGGGCCCGGGCGATGGCGCACGCGACCTTCGGGCTGATCAACTCCACCCCGCACAGCGCCCGGCTGCCCGAGCCGGAGATGGCGCCGATGCTGGAGCGGATGGCTGTCGGTGCCCTCGGCCTAGGGTGAGGCGCATGCCTCTCGCGACCTTCAAGGACCTCTGCCTCGACGCCCGCGACCCGGTGCTGCTGGGTCGTTTCTGGGCCGGCGCCCTCGGCCTGGAGCTGCACCGCCAGGAGGGGGGCGACACCTACCTCACCGGCCCGACGCCGCAGCACACGATCTGGGTCAACCGGGTGCCGGAGCCGAAGACCGTCAAGCACCGGGTGCACCTCGACGTGAACACCGGCTCGGTCGCGGAGCTCGAGGCCCTCGGCGCCACCGTGCTGGACGCCGAGTCGTTCCGGTGGGTGCTGATGGCCGACCCCGAGGGCGGGGAGCTCTGCGCGTTCGTGCGCGAGGGACCGATCACCCAGCGGCTCTTCGAGATCGTCGTGGACACCGGCGACTCCCCCGACGAGGCGCACCGGTCGGCCGCGTGGTGGGCCGAGCTCCTCGGCGGGCGGCTCGTCGACAGCGAGCGCGGGTTCTCCTACGTCGACCAGGTCCCCGGGGCGCCGTACGACTCGCTCGACTTCATCCCGGTGCCGGAGCCGAAGACCGTCAAGAACCGGGTGCACCTCGACGTCAGCACCCCGGACCTCGGCGCCCTGGTGGCGGCCGGCGCGACCGTGCTGGACGACCGGGCCGAGCTCGGCTGGACCGTGCTCGCCGACCCCGCCGGCAACGAGTTCTGCGCGTTCCCGTCCTGACCCCTGGCGCTTATTCAACAGAAATGTAGAATAAGCCGGGTGACGACGGAGCAGCTGGATCCCGCGGTGACGTTCGCGGCCCTGGGCGACCCGGTGCGTCGGGGGATCGTCGACCTCCTGTCCGCCCGGGACCTCACGGTCAACGAGCTCGCCGCGCGGTTCCCGATCTCCCTGCAGGCGGTCTCCCGGCACATCAAGGTGCTGGAGACCGCGGGGGTCGTGTCGCGGCGCAAGGTGGCGCAGACGCGCCCGGTGCACCTCGAGGCCGGTGCGCTGGCCCGCTCCGTCGACTGGCTCGAGGCGCACCGACGCCGTCTCGAGTCCCGCTACGCGCGGCTCGACGAGCTGCTCGAGGAGATCAAGGAGCCGACATGACCAACGACCGCACTGTCACCGCCCGCGCCGGCGAGCAGAGCATCGCCTTCACCCGTGAGTTCGAGGCGTCCGCGGCGCTGGTCTTCGCGGCGCACACCGATCCCGCCCTGCTCGGGCGCTGGACCGGCCCCCGGGGCACCGAGATGCGGGTCCGGGAGTTCGACGCGCGCACCGGCGGCTGCTGGAGCTACGTGATCGAGAGCGGCGACGGCGCGTGGGCGTTCCACGGGTCGTTCCACGAGGTCACCGCCCCCGACCGGCTGGTGCAGACCTGGGAGTTCGAGGGCGACCCCGGCAACCCCACGTTCGAGGTGCTGACGTTCTCGGACCTGCCCGGTGGCCGCAGCCGGCTGGAGGGCACGTCGCTGTTCCTGACGGTCGCGGCCCGCGACGCGATGCTCGGCGGGATGGACGAGGGCATGGACGAGAACTTCCAGCGCCTCGACGAGCTGATCGCGGCCGGCGAGCTCGCCGACGCCCCGTCGGCCTAGGCCTGCAGGCCGTCCCAGGACCACCGTGGCACCGCCGCGGCTGCCGGGACGGGCACCCCCGGGTCGGAGTAGGTCAGCACGTCGTCGACCGCCCACTCCATGTAGGCGCGCAGCACCGCCCGCAGCTCCGGGTCCTGCGGCAGCCCGGCGTCGTCGGCCGCGGCCACGAAGCAGTCCACGAAGCGCCGGCCCAGGTCGGTCATCTCACCGTTGCCGGCGTGCATCCGCAGCAGCGCGGGCTGGTCGCCGCAGGAGGCGGAGTACTCCGGCGGGCCACCGAGCACCTCCGCCCAGTACGCCGCCAGCCGCTCCACGTGCTGGGGGTGCTGGTCGTCGTGCGAGAACGGGTGGTTCAGCTCGGGGTCGGCCAGGCACCGGGCGTGGTGGGCGCGGGCGAGGGCCAGTAAGGCGGTCCCGCCGCCGGCGGCCTCGAACACGCTCGGACGCATGCTGCGAGTGTCGCCCCGCCCGGCGTCGCCTGTCGAGGCTCGCCGGGCGCGGGTGGCCCGCGCCTCAGCCGGACCGGTGCACGAACCCGGCGACGATCTCGCCGAGCCGCGGGCCGGCGTCCTCCTGCAGGAAGTGGCCGGCACCCGCGAGGACCGGGTGGTCGAGCCCCTGCGCGCCCGGCATCGACCTGCGCAGCACCGGCGCCATCGGGCCGGTGATCGGGTCGCCGTCGCTGAACGCGACCAGGAACGGCAGGTCGGCGTGCGTCAGGGTCTCCCAGGCCGCGCGGTTCGCCGGCGTCGCCGGGTCGTCGGGCGAGGTGGGCACCAGCGTCGGCATCACCCGCGGTCCGGCGGTGTACGCGTCGTCCGGGTACGGCGCGTCGTACGCTGCCCGGACCTCCGCGGACATCGGCGTCGCGCAGCCGGCGGCGACGAGCCGCCCGACGTCGAGGTGCTCGGCCCGCTCGACGGCGCCGCGGAACCGCCACCAGACGTCGGGCATCGGCAGGTCCCCGGTGGGCAGCCCGGTGTTCGCCGCCACCACCGCACGGAACCGGTCGAGGTGCTCGGCGACCAGGCGCAGCCCGAGCAGGCCGCCCCAGTCCTGGCCGACGAGCGTCACGTCGCGCAGGTCGAGGACGTCGAAGGCCAGCGCGCGCAGCCACTCGACGTGCCGGGCGTAGCTGTGGTCCTGCTGCCGGGCCGGCTTGTCGGAGCGGCCGAACCCGACCAGGTCCGGGACCACGGCGCGGATGCCGTGCGCCACGAGCACGTCGACGACGTCGCGGTAGAGGAAGGACCAGGTCGGCTCACCGTGCAGCAGCAGCGCCACCGGCCCGTCCGGCGGCCCGGCCTCGACGTACGCCATTCGCAGGGTGCCGCCCTCGCCGTCCGGCACCTCGGCGTACGACGGTGGGCGGGCGGACCCGGGCAGGGCGGCGAAGCGGTCCTCGGGGGTGCGCAGCAGGTCCATTCAGCGACCCAACCACGCGGCGGCCGTGGCGGCGAGCTCCCGCTTGCGGGCGTCGTCCATCCGGTCGTAGGTCCGGACCGCGAAGCCGCTGCGCGGGTTGGACTCGAAGCCCTGGCGGTGGTCGGCGACGAACTGCCAGTAGAGCGCGTCCCAGGCCTCGCACCACGGACCGGTGCCGAAGTCGCTCATCTTGCGCAGGTAGTTCGACCCGCTCACGTAGGGCTTGGTGGTGACCAGCTCGCCGGCCGCGAACTGGCTCATCGCGTAGACGTTGGGCACCATCACCCAGTCGTAGGCGTCGACGAACAGCGTCATGAACCACTCGTAGACCTCGTCCGGGTCGGTGCGCAGCAGCAGCATCGCGTTGCCGAGCACCATCAGCCGCTCGATGTGGTGGGCGTAGCCGTGCCGCAGCACCCGCCGGACCACCGTGTCGACCGGCTCCAGCCCGGTCGTGCCGTCCCACCACCCCGGGCCGAGCTCGCGGGTCAGCCCGAGCAGGTTGCGGGTGCGCATCGCCCGCCCGTGCACGACGTAGGAGGCCCGCATGTACTCCCGCCACCCGATCACCTGGCGGACGAACCCCTCCACGCTCGGCAGGTCGACCCGGTGCTCCTCGGCGTGCGCGACCGCGCGCTCCACGACGTGCCGGGGGTCGAGGAGGCCGACGTTCAGCAGCGGGCTGAGCGCCGAGTGGAACAGCCACGGCTCGTCGGCGGCGATCGCGTCCTCGTAGGGCCCGAAGCCCGCGAACCGGTCCTCGAGGAACCGGGTCAGCCAGGTCTCGGCCTGCCGGTGGGTGGTCGGCCAGTGGTACGTCGCGGGGTCGCCGGGGTTGTCGGGGAAGGCGTCGCCGACCCAGGCGATCGCGTCGCGGACGTGCTCGCCGCGGGTCGCCTGGGGCATCGCGGGGACGGTCACGTCCCGGGGGAGCCGCCTGCGGTTCTCGGTGTCGAAGCTCCACCGGCCGCCGGCGGGCCGGTCGCCGTCCATCAGCACGTCGAGCCGCCGGCGCTGCCGCTCGTAGAAGTGCTGCATCCGCGGCCGCCTCGCGGTCCCGAACGTCTCGGCGATCTCCGCGCGCGAGGTGAGGAACCCCGGTGTCTCCAGCACGGTCAGCGGGACGCCGGCACGGCGGCAGACCGCCCGCAGGTCGCGCTCCAGCCAGTCGTCGACGACGTCGAAGACCGACAGCGCGGTGACGCCGTGCCCGGTGAGCACGTCGGCCAGCCCGGCGTCGCTGGTGGTGTCCGCCGACGTGGCGACGTACGCACAGGCGAAGCCGGCCGAGGCGAGCCGCTCGGCGAAGGCCCGCATGGTCGCCCGGTGCAGGACCAGCTTGTGGGTGTGGAACGGGAGCTGCCGGAAGAACAGGTCCGGCTCGACGAGCACCATCAGCGTGCCGGGGTCGGCGGCGAGGTGCTCGACGAAGAGCTGGTGGGGGAAGATCACCCGCGCCGTGGTCACGTGTCCCCTGTGCCACGGCGCGGGTGGTTCGAAACGCGGCTACTTCACCTCGGCCCGGAGCACCCGGAGCACGCCGAGGGCGAACGGCAGCAGCACCCACAGCGCGGTGCTCGTGGCCAGCTGGCCCCACTGCTCGCCGGTCATGTCCACCCCGCTGTACAGCGGCGGCTGCGAGGTGCCGAGGTCGATCCACGGGGCGACGTCCTTGAGCGCGCTCCACAGGTTCGCCACGATCGAGAACGCGATCGGGACCACGAAGTACACGACGATCGCCGCGGCGGAGTTGAGGAACAGCAGGCCGAAGGCCAGTCCCTGCAGCACGCCGGTGGCCTGCAGCACCCCGAACTTGGCCAGGTCGTCCGGGCCGATGTGCGCCCACGCGTCAGAGGCGCCCCCCACCACGGTCGCCAGGGCGGCCAGCGCCACGGCGAGCACGATCGCGGCCAGCCCGGCGAGCAGCGCGGCGATCACCTTGGCGACCACCACCCGGCCGCGCAGCGGCATCAGCGTGAAGGTGACCAGCGCGGTCCGCTGGTTCCACTCGCTGGTGACCAGCAGGATGCCGAGCACCGGCAGCAGGAACCCCTGCGGCGTGGCGGTCGCGCCCATGAAGTTCAAGAACGTGCGGTCGGACTGCTTCGCGGTGAGGAACACCGTGGTGACGATCAGCAGCGTGATGACGCCGATCGCGATCAGCAGCCACTTGCCGGAGCGGGTGTCGGCGAGCTTGCGCAGCTCGACGAGGACCAGCCGGCCCAGCGGGATGCGCGGCGTGCTCGAGATGTCGAGGGTCGCGGCGGTGGGCTCGAGAGCGGCGGCGGTCATGCGAGGGCCCCTTCCTGGGTGGTGTCGCGCTGGGTGTCGGCGGTCAGCTGGAGGAACAGCTCCTCGAGCCCGGCGCCGTCGGCGGGGCGCAGCTCGACCAGGGTGATGCCGGCGGTCGCCGCCACCTTGCCGATCTGCACGGCCTCGGCGTCACTGCGCAGCCCCTCGCCGGACGGCACCGCGTGGATGCCCTCGCGGGTGAGCGCGTCCAGCAGCGACTCGTGCTCGACGGCCTTCACGTAGGCACCGCGGGTCTGCAGCAGCTCGGCCTTGGTGCCCTGGGCGACGATCCGGCCGCGGCCGATCAGGATCAGCTCGTCGGCGATCCGCTCCACCTCGTGCAGCAGGTGCGAGGAGAGCAGCACGGTGCCGCCCCGCGCGGCGTACTCCTTGAGCAGCCCGCGCATCCAGTGGATGCCGGCCGGGTCCAGGCCGTTCGCGGGCTCGTCGAGGATCAGGATCTGCGGGTCGCCGAGCAGCGCGTGCGCGATGCCCAGCCGCTGCCGCATGCCCAGCGAGTAGTTGCGGACCCGGCGCCGGGCCTCGGTCGGCGAGAGCGAGACCAGCTCGAGCATCTCCTCCACCCGGGTGCGCGGCAGGCCCATGGTCTGCGCCCCGATCGTCAGGATCTCGCGGCCGGTGCGCCCGTCGTGCTGTGCGGAGGCGTCGAGCAGGACCCCGACGTGCAGGCCCGGGTTCGGGAGGTCGGCGTAGCGGTGGCCTCCGATGGTGACGCGCCCGCGGGTGGCCGGCGTGAGGCCGACCATGATGCGCATCGTGGTGGACTTGCCTGCGCCGTTCGGCCCGAGGAAGCCGGTGACCCGGCCGGGCTCCGCGACGAAGGACACGTCGTCGACGGCCAGGTAGCCGCCGTACGTCTTGGTAACCCCGTCAACTGTGATCATGGGTCGAGCCTGTCGGCCGCGCGGGCGCGCTGCATCAGCCCGCGGGATCGCGCACCCCCTACTTAAGTCGGCCGCGCGCGAGACCCCGGTTGCTGCGGCGGCACGGCCCCGGGCTCCTAGGGTGGGACGGTGCAGGAGCCGACGCCCGAGCAGTACAACCCGCCGCTGACCTGGCGCTCGCACGCCTGGCGCACGGCCGGGGCGCTGTCGATCAGCGCGGTGCTCTGGCCGACGACCGCGGCCGTCCAGTGGCAGCAGGCCCGCCCGCTGTTCTGGCTGGACCTCACCCTCGGGCTGCTCACCCTGGTGCTGTCGTTCGGGCGGCGCCGCTGGCCGTTCGCGGTGGCCTCGGTGTCCGCGGTGCTCGGTGCCGTCTCGGTCTCGTCGGCCGGGCCCGGCGTGCTCGCGTCGGTGTCGCTGGCGACCCGGCGGCACGTGCCGCAGATCCTGGCGGTGGGACTGCTGGGCCTGGCCGGCGCGGTCGTCTACCCGATGGTCGGTCCGAGCCCGACCGACGACCCGTGGTGGATCACCTTCGCCTTCGGCCTGGCCTTCACCGTGGCGATGCTGGTCTGGGGGATGTACCTCGGCTCGCGGCGCGAGCTGCTGTGGACGCTCCGGGACCGCGCCGAGCGGGCCGAGGCCGAGCAGGGGCTGCGCGTGGAGCAGGGCCGGTCCACCGAGCGGGCCCGGATCGCCCGGGAGATGCACGACGTGCTGGCGCACCGGATCAGCCTGATCACCCTGCACGCGGGGGCGCTGGCCTACCGCACCGACCTGACCGCCGACGAGATGCGCGGGACCGCCGAGCTGATCCAGACCAAGGCGCACGAGGCGCTGACCGACCTGCGCCAGGTGCTCGGCGTGCTGCGCGGCAACGACCCGGCCGCGCTGCTCGACCGACCGCAGCCGACCTTCGAGGACCTGCGCGCCCTGGTCCGTGAGGCCGAGGACTCCGGCATGCGCATCCAGTACGACGAGCAGGTGCTCGACGCGACCGGGATGCCGGACCCGGTCGGCCGGGCGACGTACCGGATCGTCCAGGAGGGGCTCACCAACGCCCGCAAGCACGCCCCCGGGGTGACCGTGCTGGTCGACGTCGGCGGCTCGCCCGAGGACGGCGTCCGGATCCGGATCCGGAACCCGGCCCGGAGCGCCCACGCCCTCGACCGCACCGCACCGCCCGGGGCCGGGCTGGGGCTGGTCGGCCTCGGCGAGCGCGCCAAGCTCGCCGGCGGGCGGCTGGAGACACGGCGCCGCGGCGGCACCTTCGAGCTGACCGGCTGGCTGCCGTGGCAGCCGTGACCCGCCCGCCGATCCGGGTGCTGGTGGTCGACGACGACGCCCTGGTGCGCTCCGGGCTGACGATGATCCTCGGCGGTGCGCCCGACATGGAGGTGGTCGCCGAGGCGGTCGACGGCCGCGACGGGATCACCGCCGCGCGCCGGCACCGCCCGGACGTGGTGCTGATGGACATCCGGATGCCGCTGATGGACGGGCTGGAGGCCACCGAGCACCTCGGGTCGTGGGAGTCCCCGCCCCGGGTGATCGTGCTGACGACCTTCGACGCGGACGACTACGTCGCGCGGGCGCTGGGCGCGGGGGCGAGCGGCTTCCTGCTCAAGGACACCGCGCCGGCCGCGATCATCGAGGCGATCCGCCGGGTGGCCGACGGCGACCCGATGCTCTCCCCCAGCGTCACCGCGCGGCTGATCGCGCAGCTGCGCTCCGGCGCGCCCGACCGGACCCGGCTGGCCCGCGCCCGGCTGACCCGGCTGACCGAGCGCGAGCACGAGGTCGCCGTCACCATCGGCGAGGGCCTCAGCAACGCCGAGATCGCGGCCCGGCTGCACCTGTCGGTGCCCACCGTGAAGGCGCACGTCGGCCGGCTGTTCGCGAAGCTCGAGGTCGACAACCGGGTGCAGATCGCCATCTGCGTCCACGACGCCGGCCTGTCCTAGCCCCCGCGACCGGCTGCCGGGGTGTGACGTCCCGCTCATCGGCCCCGGGCCCTGGTAATTGTGTCGCCCGGGCACGTCCCGTGCACCTACGCTCGCTGTGCCATGCGCGACTTCCCCCCGTCCGTCAGGACCTACTACGCGCTTCCGGGGAGACCCCCGAAGCGGGCCCGGACCTGCGCTCACCGGGCCGGTTCCTCTGGTCGGTCATCTCGCGCCAGCGCGACGTGGTCGCGACCGCGGCGGTCGTGGGCGTGCTCTGGCAGCTGCCGCTCACCGTCGGACCCTTCCTGGTCGGCCGCGCCATCGACGAGGGCGTGCTGGCGCACTCCGCGTCGGCGACCCTCTACTGGAGCGGGCTGCTGCTGGCCGTCACCGTCGTCGGTGCGGTGTTCGGCATCCTGATGCACACGTTCGTGGTCCGCAGCTGGCTGATCGCGCTCTACGGCACGACGTTGATGGTGACCCGCAAGGCCGCCCAGCTCGGCCACGTGCTGCCGCGACGTACCCCGACGGGCGAGGTGCTCAGCGTCTCCGGCAGCGACGCCGACGAGTTCGGCGGCCTCACCGAGATCACCGCACGGGCCTTCTCCCAGCTGGTCGCCTACCTCGCGGTGGCCGCGATCGTGCTGGCCACCTCCCCGCCGCTCGGGCTGCTGGTGCTGCTGGCCGCCCCGGTGCTGGTCGCGGTGGCGCTGCCGCTGCTGCGCCCGCTGCACCGGCGCCAGGCCGTCGAGCGGCAGCGCACCTCCACGCTGACCTCGCTGGCCACCGACATCGTCGCCGGCCTGCGGGTGCTGCGCGGGATCGGCGGCGAGGACACCTTCGGCCGCAACTACGCGGCCCAGTCGCAGCTGGTGCGGCAGGCCGGCGTCGGCGCCGGGATCTGGCAGGCCGCGATCGAGGCGGTCGGCGTGCTGTTCTCCGGCTGCTTCGTGGTGCTGCTGATGTACACCGGCGCGAAGGCCGTCGAGGCGGGCACCCTGTCGGTCGGCGAGCTGGTCAGCTTCCTGGGCTACGGCCTGTTCATGGTCGGGCCGATCCGCACCTTCTTCGAGTTCGCCCAGAAGCTCACCCGCTCGCTGGTCTCGGCCCGCAAGGCCGTCGCGGTGCTGGAGCAGACGCCGCCCTGGACGGCGCCCGCCACCGCCGCGTCCCTGCCGCGCGACGCGGACCTGGTCGACGAGAGCACCGGGTTCGTGGCCACCCCCGGGCTGCTGACCGTGGTGGTCAGCGCGCTGCCGGAGTCCTCCGCCGAGCTCGCCGACCGGCTCGGCCGCTGGCTGCCGCTCGAGGAGGAGCCGCCGCCGCTGATCGAGGAGACCCCCGCCGCGGTGGCCGGCGGACCCGCGCCGAGCGCAGCGAGCGCCGAGCCCGGATCGCCGCCGCGGACGCCGAGCGCGCCGCGCGCCCCTGGGGCGTGACCTACGGCGGCGTCGACCTGTCCCGCGTCCCGCTCGACGAGGTGCGCCGCACCGTGCTGGTCAGCGACACCGGGTCGCAGCTGTTCGCCGGCTCGCTGCAGGACGCGGTCGACCCGCACGGCGTGCTCACCCGCGAGCAGGCCGAGCAGGCGCTGCGGGTCGCCGGTGCCGAGGACGTGTACGACGCGCTGCCGGGCGGCTGGGCCGGCCAGATCGACGAGCGCGGCCGCGGGCTGTCCGGCGGCCAGCGCCAGCGCGTGGTGCTCGCCCGCGCCCTGGCCGTCGACCCGGAGGTGCTGGTGCTCGTCGAGCCCACCTCGGCGGTCGACGCGCACACCGAGACCCGGATCGCGGAGCGCGTCGCGGCGCACCGGCGGGGCCGCACGACCGTGGTGACCACGGTGTCCCCGCTCTGGCTGCACCACGCCGACCGGGTGGTGCTGCTCGCCGACGGCCGGGTCGCGGCCCAGGGACGTCACGAGGACCTGCTCGCCGACGAGCCGCGCTACCGCGAGGTGGTGCTCCGCGCCTTCGACGAGCCGGCGACCGGCGAGCACCCCGAGGACCTGCTCAGCCCGGAGGACTCCCGTGTCTGACCTCCTCGACGGCTCCGCGGACACCTGGCGCGACCGCGCCCTGGACCCGCCGCTGCTCCCGCCCACGCTGGACCCGACGCCCCCGGACGCCGACCTCCGCGCCCGGGTCGACGGGCTGCGCCGCCGGCACACCGTGCGCCGCGAGCGGGCCGAGCAGGTCTACGCCGACTCCCGCAGCCCCGAGCGGGGCTGGCCGGTCGCCGACGACCGCGCCGTCCTGAGGTTCGCGGCGGACCTGGTCCGCTCCCGCCGCCGCTGGTTCGTGGCGATGGTGCTGCTGAACGCCGCCGCGGCCGTCGCGGCCCTGGCCGTCCCCAAGCTGCTCGGGGTGCTCGTCGACCGGGTCACCGGCACCAGCCCGGCCGAGGGCATCGGCACCCTGGCCGTGGTGATCGTGGCGGTCGTGCTGGCCCAGTCCCTGCTCACGTTCGCCGGGCAGATCACCTCCACGCTCTTCGGCCAGGACCTGCTCGCCTCCGCCCGCGAGTACGTCGTCGGCACGATCCTGCGGCTCCCGCTGAGCCGGGTGGAGGGCGCCAGCACCGGCGACCTGGTCACCCGGGTCACCCGGGACGTCGGCACGATGAGCCGGGCGGTGCAGTTCGGCGTGCCGATGGCCGTGATCACGCTGCTCACGGTCGTGCTGTCGGTCGGCGCGATGCTGCTGAACTCAGTGCTGCTCGCGGCGCCGGCGCTGCTGATCATCAGCACGTCGTGGTTCCAGGTCCGCCGCTACCTGCGCCGTGCCCCGAAGGCCTACATCGCGGAGGGGGCGTCGTACTCCCGGATCAACAGCACCCTGACCGAGACCGTCGAGGGTGCCCGCACCGTCGAGGCGCTCGGCCTCGCGGAGCGCCGGATCCGGGCGACCGAGGACGACGTCGCGCTGTCCGGCCAGGCCGAGCGCTACAGCCTGACGCTGCGCAACCTGCTGTTCACCGTCATCGACGTGGCCTTCAACGCGCCGCGGGTGGTGACCGTGCTGGTCGGCGCCTGGGGCTACTGGAACGGCTGGGCCACGCTCGGCCAGATCACCACCGCGGTGCTCTACGTCGAGGCGCTCTCCGGGCCGCTGGACCGGCTGGTCGGCGAGGTCGACCGGCTCCAGGTCGGCGCCGCCTCGACCGCGCGGCTGCTCGGCATCGCCACCGTGCCGCCGGACCGGGTGCCCGGCACCGCCCTCCCGGCCGGCCCGGACCTGGTCGGCGAGGACCTCCGGTTCGCCTACCGGCCCGGCCACGACGTGCTGCACGGGGTCGACCTGACCCCGCGCGTCGGGGAGCGGCTCGCGGTCGTCGGGCCCAGCGGGTCGGGCAAGTCCACCCTGGGCCGGCTGCTCGCGGGCATCAACGGCCCGCGCACCGGGTCGGTCCGGGTCGGTGGGGTCGACCTGGTGGCACTGCCCCTCGAGACGCTCCGGACCGAGGTCGCCCTGGTCACCCAGGAGCACCACGTGTTCGTGGGCTCGGTGCGCGACAACATCGTGCTGGGCCGCCAGGACGCCGGCGACGCCGCGGTCTGGGACGCCCTCGCGGCGGTCGGCTCCGCGGAGTGGGTGCGCCGCCTGCCGGACGCGCTCGACACGATGGTCGGCTCGGGCAACCTGGCGCTCACCCCGGCCCAGGCCCAGCAGGTAGCGCTGGCCCGGCTGGTCATCTCCGACCCGCACACCCTGGTGCTCGACGAGGCCACCTCGCTGATCGACCCCCGCACCGCACGCACCCTCGAGGGCAGCATGAACAGCCTGCTCGAGGGCCGCACGGTGATCGCCATCGCGCACCGGCTGCACACCGCCCACGACGCCGACCGCATCGCGGTGGTCATCGACGGGCGGATCGTGGAGCTCGGCGCCCACGACGAGCTGGTCGCGCTCGGCGGGGAGTACGCCGACCTGTGGCGGGCCTGGACGAGCTGACGGGCCGACCGGCCGGCGGGTCCCGCCACCTAGGCTGGGGGCCATGAGCCTCCTGGACATCCCGATCGCCCGCCTCGACGGCACCGACGCCACCCTCGGCCAGATCACCGGCGGCGGTCCCGCGCTGCTGGTCAACGTCGCCTCCAAGTGCGGGCTGACCCCGCAGTACACCGCCCTCGAGGAGCTGCAGGCGCAGTACGCCGGCCGCGGCTTCACCGTCGTCGGCGTGCCGTGCAACCAGTTCGGCGGCCAGGAGCCCGGCAGCGCGGAGGAGATCGCCGACTTCTGCTCCGCGACCTACGGCGTGACGTTCCCGATGACCGAGAAGGTCGAGGTGAACGGCGCCGGCCGGCACGCGGTGTACGACGAGCTCGTGCAGGTCGCGGACCAGGCCGGGAAGGCGGGCGACATCGCCTGGAACTTCGAGAAGTTCCTGGTGGACGGCGAAGGCACGGTCGTCGCACGCTTCGCCCCCACCGTCGTACCGGACGACCCGCAGGTCACCGGAGCCATCGAGGCCCTCCTCTGATCGCCGACCCGTCACTCGTGCAGCAACACACCCGGCGTGTCGCTGCACGAGTGACGGGTGGTGGGTGGGTTCACACACCATTAATGTGACCCGGGGTTCCGGAAGTCCCTACCCTGGGGCGGTGACCACCCAGACCCCACCGCAGCCCACGTCCCTGCCACCCGGATCGGCGCCCCACGGCAGCGACAAGCTCGACAAGGACGTCCTCCTCGTGGCCGGCGTCGTCGTGCTCGGCGCGATCATGTCGATCCTCGACATCACCGTCGTCAGCGTCGCCCAGCCCACCTTCCAGCGCGTGTTCGCGGCCTCACCGGCCGCGGTCGCCTGGACGATGACCGGCTATACCCTGGCCCTCGCGTCGGTGATCCCGCTGACCGGGTGGGCGGCCGACCGGTTCGGCACCAAGCGGCTCTACATGCTCGCGGTCGCCCTGTTCGCCGGCGGCTCGCTGCTGTGCGCGACGGCCAACAGCGTCGAGATGCTCACCGCGTTCCGGGTGCTCCAGGGCCTCGGCGGCGGCATGCTGATGCCGCTGGGCATGACGATCATGACCCGCGCCGCGGGCCCGGACCGGATCGGCCGGGTGATGGCCGTCCTCGGGGTGCCGATGCTGCTCGGCCCGATCTTCGGCCCGATCCTCGGCGGCTGGCTGATCGACATCGCCTCATGGCACTGGATCTTCCTGATCAACCTGCCGATCGGCGCGGTCGCGCTGGCCTACGCCGCGCTGGTGCTGCCGGCGGACAACCCGACGCCCTCGGAGAGCTTCGACTTCGTCGGCATGCTGCTGCTCTCCCCCGGCCTGGCGCTGTTCCTGTTCGGGGTCTCCTCGATCCCCGAGGCCCGCACCGTCTGGTCGGCCCGGGTCCTGGTGACCGCGGCGATCGGCCTGGTGCTGGTCGCGGCGTTCGTGCTCCGCTCGCTGTTCCGCTCCCCGGAGCACCCGCTGATGGACCTGCAGCTGTTCCGCAACCGCGCGCTGAGCGTCTCGGTGATCGCGATGTCGCTGTTCGCGATGGCGTTCTTCGGCGCCAGCCTGCTGTTCCCGTCCTACTTCCTCCAGGTGCGCGGCGAGAGCACCCTGCAGGCCGGGCTGCTGCTCGCCCCGCAGGGCATCGGCGCGATGCTCACCATGCCGGTCGCCGGCATCCTCACCGACCGGATCGGCCCCGGCAAGATCGTGATCACCGGGATCACCGTGATCGTGGTCGGGATGGCGATGTTCACCCAGGTCGGCGTGGACACCTCCTACACCTACCTGCTCAGCGCGCTGTTCGTGATGGGCCTGGGCATGGGCGGCACGATGATGCCGATCATGACCTCGGCGCTGCAGACGCTGCGCGACCACGAGATCGCCCGCGGCTCGACGCTGATGAACATCACCCAGCAGATCGCCGCGTCGATCGGCACCGCGCTGTTCTCGGTGCTGCTCACCAACGGCTTCAACTCCAGCGCCGCGGTCGGCCAGCTCCGGTCCGCGCTCGAGTCGCCCGAGGGTCTGCGCGCGCTGCCGGATCCGTCCGTGCTGCCGAAGGCGCTCGCCGACATGGCCGACGCGTTCGGCAACGTGTTCGTGGTGGCGACGGTGCTGGTCGCGCTCTGCCTCGTCCCGGCGGTGATGCTGCCGCGGACCAAGCCGAAGGCGCCCGCGGACGACGCCGCCCCGGTGCTCCTGCATTGACCGGCCCGCTGACCCGTCACTCATGCAGCGAAACACCGGGAGTGTTGCTGCACGAGTGACGGGTGGGCGCTACCAGATGCGGACGCGGTCCGCGGGGTCGAGCCACAGGCCGTCGCCGGGGCGTACGTCGAACGCCTCGACGAACTCGTCGAGGTTGCGCACGATGTTCGCGCGGAACTCGGCCGGGCTGTGCGGGTCGACCGTGAGCAGCTGGAGCAGCTGCTCCTTGCGGCGCTTGGAGCGCCACACGTTCGCGAAGCTGAGGAACACCCGCTGCGCGCCGGTCCAGCCGCCGACCTCGGGGGCCGGCTCGTCGCCGAGGCTGATCAGGTAGGCCTTGAGCGCGATGGTGATGCCGCCCAGGTCGCCGATGTTCTCCCCGACCGTCAGCGAGCCGTTGACGTGCTCGCCGGGCAGCTCGGCCGGCTCGAAGCCGTCGTACTGCTTCACCAGCTTGTCGGCCCGGCCCTGGAACGCCTCCCGGTCGGCGGCGGTCCACCAGTCCGCCATGTTGCCGAGCTCGTCGTACTGCGAGCCCTGGTCGTCGAAGCCGTGGCCGACCTCGTGGCCGATCACCGCGCCGATGCCGCCGTAGTTCTCGGCCGGCTCGGCGTCGGCGTCGAAGAACGGCGCCTGCAGGATGCCGGCCGGGAAGCAGATCTCGTTCATGCCCGGGTTGTAGTAGGCGTTCACGTGCTGCGGCAGCATGAACCACTCGTCGCGGTCGACCGGGGAGCCGATCTTGCGCAGCTCGCGGTCGGTCTCGAACGCGGAGACCGCGCGGACGTTGCCGAGCAGGTCGTCGGCGCCGACCTCGAGCGCGGAGTAGTCGCGGAACGTGTCGGGGTAGCCGATCTTGGGGCGGAACGTCTCGATCTTGCGGTAGGCGCGCTGCTTGGTCTCCTCGGTCATCCAGTCCAGGGAGGCGATGCTGCGCCGGTAGGCCTCGAGCAGGTTGGCGACCAGGCCCTCCATGATCTGCTTGGACTCCGGCGGGAAGTGCCGGGCGACGTACTCCTCGCCGACGGCCTCGCCGATCGCGCTCTCCACGAAGCCGACACCGCGCTTCCAGCGGACCCGCAGCTCGGGGGTGCCGTTCAGCGTGCGGCCGTAGAACTCGAAGTTCTCCTCCACGAACGCGGTCGAGAGGTACGGCGACGCCGCCCGCAGCACGCGCGCCGCGACCCACGCCTTCCAGTCGGCCAAGGGCACCTCCTCGAGCGCCACGGACAGGTGCTCGAGGTAGGACGGCTGCCGGACGATCGTCTCGGCCAGCGTCGACTCGTCGGCGCCGAGCGCGCGCGCCCAGGTGTCCAGCGGCAGCGCCGGCACCAGCGCACGCAGGTCGGCGAGCGGGGTCAGGTTGTAGGCCTTGAGGACGTCCCGGGTCTCGGCCCGCTCCCAGTGGCCCTGGGCAAGCCGGGTCTCGACGTCCATCACCTGCTGCGCGGCGCCGGCCGGGTCGGCCCAGCCGCCGAGCGCGAAGATCTTCTCCACGTGCGCGACGTAGGCCGCGCGGATGTCGGCGAACTTGTCCTCGCGGTAGTAGGACTCGTCGGGCAGGCCGGTGCCGCTCTGCACGATGTTGAGCAGGTAGCGGGTGGCGTCCCGGTCGTCGGTGTTGACGTAGGCGCCGAAGAAGCCGCTGCCGCCGCGGCGCTCGAGGCCGCCGACGAACTCGACGAGGGCGGCCAGGTCGGGCAGCGCCGCGACCCGCTCCAGGTCGGCGCGGACCGGCTCGGCCCCGAGCGCCTCGATCCGCTCCTCGTCCATGAAGCTGGTGAACAGGTCACCGATCTTCTGGGCGTTCGAGCCGTGCTCGTGCTCGCCCTCGGCCAGCTGCTCGATGATCGCCTTGACCCGGTCCTCGGACTGCTCGGCGAGCACCGCGAAGGCACCCCAGGCGGAGCGGTCGGAGGGGATCTCGGTGGTCTCGAGCCAACGGCCGTTGACGTGCCGGAAGAGGTCGTCCTGGGGACGGGTGTCGGGGTCCATGCCCGCGCGGGCGTCATCGAGAATCGTCACGCGCGCCAGGCTACAACCGCCCGCCGCGCGGAGGCGGCCGGACGCGACGGCGCCTCGGCTCAGCGCAGGGTGAGCACCGTCTTGCCGAGCACCGTCCGGTTCTCCAGGTCGGCGAGCGCGCGGGCGACCTCCTCGACCGGGTACGTCGTGCCCACCGGCGGGTCGACGACGCCGGACTCCATCATCGGCAGCAGGGCGTCCCACTGCCGGCGCATGAACCCGGGCCGGGACATCGCGTAGGCGCCCCAGCCGACGCCGCGGACGTCGGTGTTGTTCAGCAGCAGCCGGTTGACCTTGACCTGCGGGATCGTGCCGCCCGTGAAGCCGACTACCAGCAGCCGGCCGAGCTGCCCCAGCGAGCGCAGCGAGTCGGTCATCAGGTCCCCGCCGACCACGTCGACCAGCACGTCGACGCCTCGGCCGTCGGTGAGCTCCTTGACCGCCGCCAGGAAGCCGTCCACCAGCACCGCCTCGTCGGCGCCGAGCGCCCGGACGAAGTCGGCCTTCTCCTGGGTGGAGACCACGGCGACGGTGCGGGCGCCGTACCCCTTGGCGACCTGGAGGCACGCGGTGCCGACACCGCCGGCCGCCCCGTTGACCAGCACCGTCTCGCCCGGCTGCAGCTGCGCGCGGGTCTCGAGGGCGAACTGCGCGGTCAGGTAGTTCATCGGCAGCGCGGCGGCCTTCTCGAAGGTCACCCCGTCCGGCAGCGGGAAGAGCGCGTCCGCGGAGGTCGAGACGAGGTCGGCCCCGCCGCCGTAGGGCAGGCAGCCGGCCACCCGGTCGCCCACCGCGAGCCCGGAGCCCTCGTCGCTCTCGCGCACCACCCCCGCGAAGTCGACGCCGAGCTGGAAGGGCACCTCGGGCTTGAGCTGGTACTCGCCGCGGCTGAGCAGCAGGTCGGGCCAGCTCGTGCCGAGCGCGTGCACCTCGACCAGCACCTCGCCGGACGCACGGGTCGGGGCGGGGGCCTCGACGACCCGGACACCGGCGGGACCGTCGAGCGAGACGACCTGGACCGAACGCATGAGCTCTCCTTGCGACGTACGACGGGGGCGGGTCCGAGTATGCCCACCCGATTCTCGCGCAGGGGAGCGGGACGGGACCGGCAGGTAGGCTCGGCCGAGGCGGATCCCCTTTTCGCCCCGGCGCTCGCCCCGGGAACTCCACGGTCCCGCGCAGCGGCGCGTGTCAGAATGGCGGCGTCTTGAGAGCGACAGGACGCAGCACACGGGGTGGAGGGCCACCAGACATGAGCGACGAGCTAGTTCCGTACCCCGCCGACGAGGCGACCGCCGGGATCTTCCGCTCCCTGGCGCAGATCGTCTACGCCAGCGACAGCTTCGAAGAGGTGTACGACGCCGTGGTCGGCGCCGCACCCCGGCTGGTCAACGGCTGCGACCACGCCAGCCTGATGCTGCGCGGCAGCGACACCTTCCTCACCGTCGCCTCGAGCGGCGAGGTGGCCCGCACCATCGACGGCTACGAGCGCGAGCTGGGCGAGGGCCCCTGCCTGGACGCGATCGTCGACAACTCCGTCTACCACGACGCCGACCTGACCGACGGCTCCCCGTGGCCGCGGCTCACCGAGCGGGTGCTCGCCACCACGCCGGTGCGCAGCATGGCCGGGTTCCGGCTGCTGGTCGGCGACCAGAAGTCCGGGGCCCTGAACCTCTTCTCCGAGACCCCCGGCGGCCTCGACAACGACTCGGTCGACCAGGGCATCGTGCTCGCGTCGTTCGTGACCGTGGCCCTGCTCGCCGCCCACGAGCGCAAGACGGCGGAGACGCTGCGCGCCGGGCTGACCAGCAACCGCGAGATCGGCAAGGCCATCGGGCTGATGATGGCGTTCCACAAGATCAGCGACGAGGCGGCCTTCGCGATGCTGCGCAGCGCCTCGCAGGACATGAACATCAAGCTCGCCGAGGTCGCCAAGCAGGTCGTCGACCACCACAACAAGGTCTGACCCGCCTCCCCGCGCCGGGTCGTCCGGTTGCGGGTGCGGCCAGGCGCACGCTCAACCGGACGACCCGGCGCGGACGACCTGGGACATCTCGAAGTGCATCGGGTCGGTGTAGGACCAGTCGCCGCCCCAGGCGAAGCCCCACTTCTTGAAGATCGCGACGACCTGCCGGTCCATCTCCCCGACGGTCCCGCGCTGGTTGCCGGGCACGTTCAGGTCGACGGCGATGCCCCAGGAGTGCAGCGACAGCCCCTTGCCGGGGTCGTTGGCGATGAACCGCGGGTAGTAGCAGCCGGCGTACTCCCCGGGGTGCACCCGGTCGGCGAGCCCGTCGGCGACCACCTCGGTCAGCGCGGCCCGCAGCTGCGGCAGCATCCCCTTGTTGCAGGTGACGCTGCCCAGGATCGGGACCTGCTCGGTGCGGATGAACGAGCGCACCCAGGCCTGGTCGGGGGTCACCGTCCCGTCGGCGTGCGGGGTGTAGGTGAAGGTGCCCACCGCGTCGCTGACCGAGCTGCCCGAGAGCACGGCGGTCTGCCGGACGTCCACGTTGAACTCCAGGGCCAGCGTCTGCATGGTGATCCCGGGGCCGACCGCCTTCTCGAGCCGGTCCATCACCGCGGACGGGGTCAGCTTCCCCGTGGACACGAGGAGCGCGTTGTCGCGGGGCAGGCCGAGCTGCTCGCCGCGCTTGTAGTTCACGACCGCGGAGATCTGCTTGACCAGCGGGGCGTAGGCGCCGATGTGCACCTCCGGTGAGTCGGCCGCCGTGCCGAGGTGGAGGTAGCCCTCGGGCTGCTCGAGCCGGCGGGGCAGGGCCGGGTCGACCGCGACCTCGCCACCCGCGACCCGGGACCAGACGTCGTCGGCGCTCGCGGACTGCAGCGTGGTGAAGCGCCGGAACGCGCCGGGGTCCACGGCGGCGACCGAGAGCGTGCGGCCGTTGAGCGACAGGGACGCCAGGGACAGCGGCATCGCGGCCTCGACGCCGCGGACGCGGCGGACGGCCGCGCGCACCGAGGCGGGGATCGTGCGGCTGCTGGTGACCAGCACGTCGGCGGGCAGCAGCGGCGGGCGCAGCTTGCCGGGGTCCGCCACGGCGTAGGCGTCCGAGCCCGCGCCGCCGGCGCCACCGGTCGCGCTGCCGTCGGCCGGGTCGCTCGCCTCGGAGGCTCCGCCGCTCGGGCCGGAACCGGTGGCGCTCGCCCCCGTGCGACGGATCGTGTCGGTGCCGCCGCAGGCGCCCAGCACCAGCACCAGGACGGCGCACAGCACCGCCCCCGCACACCTCCGCACGCGCTCGTGCCGCATCGCTCCCCTCCCGTGACCCATGTCTCCCCCGGGACCGTCCCCCCAGTTTCACCCGTGCCGTCAAGACGGTCCCGGGAACCCGGGAACCGGCCGGCGGCCCCCGTGCACCCATCCGGCGGGGCCGCCGTACCGAACCACGGGCATGTCTGACACCTCGCACGGCCCGGAGCGCCGACGTGGCGCGTCCCGCCACCGCTGGATCCTGGGCGGTGCGGCCGGCCTGCTCGCCGGGGCCGCGGCCGTAGCCGTCTCGGAGGCGCTCGCCGCGCTGCTGACCGGCGTCACCTCGCCGCTGCTGGCGGTGGGCAACCGGGCCGTCGACGCGACCCCGCGCCCGCTCAAGGAGTTCGCGATCCGGACCTTCGGGGAGAACGACAAGCCGGTCCTGATCGGCGGCGTCATCGTCACGGTGGCGCTGCTCGCGGTCGTGGCCGGCGCGGTCGGCGTCCGCCGGCCCCGGGTCGCCCTGGGGGCGTTCCTGGTGCTGAGCGTCGTGGCCCTGGTGGCCGCTCTGACCGACCGGTCGGCCACGGCCTCCCCGCTCCTGTGCCTGCTGCCGGCCCTCGCCCTGATGGCGGTCGGCGCCGTGGCACTCCTCCTGCTGCTGCGGGCCCTGCGCGCACCGGCGCGTACGGCGGTGACCTCGCGGCCCTCGGGGCCCACAGGCACCGCCGTCGCCGAGCACGCACCCACGGGTCGCGCCGGGTCCGCAGCGCCGTCCTCCCCGTCCGCCCCCGACACCGTCTCCTCGCCCGGCCCGGTCCACCAGGTCGAGACCGTCGAGGACGGCAAGCCCCGGATCCTGGTGCGCGACCTGCTGCCCGCGCACGTCGAGGGCGACGACCTGCCCACGGCGTTCGACCGCCGGAAGTTCCTCGCGGCCGCGGCCGCCGTCGGTGCCGTGGCCGTCGCCGGTGGCGCGGTGCGGCAGACGTTCGGTGGCTCCGCGGCCGCCGGCGAGCGCGCCGACATCACGCTCCCGAAGCCCGGCGCCCCGACCCCGGCGCTCGCGTCGGGCACCAGCCTCGACGTCCCCGGCATCACGCCGTACCTCACGCCCAACAAGGACTTCTACCGCGTCGACACCGCGCTCAGCGTGCCCGACGTGCCGATCGACGGCTACACGCTGCGGATCCACGGCATGGTCGACAAGGAGATCGAGCTGACCTACGAGGACCTGCTGGCCCGCCGGATGATCGAGAAGCGGATCACCCTGACCTGCGTCTCGAACCCCGTCGGCGGCAAGTACGCCGGCAACGCGACCTGGCTCGGCGTCCCGATCCGCGACCTCCTCGAGGAGGCCGGGGTCCAGGACGGGGCGGACGCCGTCAAGTCCACCAGCGCCGACAACATGACCATCGGTACGCCGCTCGGCGCGTTGAACGACCCGGAGCGCGACGCGATCCTCGCGGTCGCCATGAACGGCGAGCCGCTGCCGCTGGCCCACGGGTTCCCGGTGCGGATGGTCGTGCCCGGTCTCTACGGCTACGTCTCGGCGACCAAGTGGGTCGTGGACATCGAGGTGACCCGGTTCGCGGACTTCAAGGCCTACTGGTCCACCCGTGGCTACTCGGTGAAGGCGCCGATCAAGACGGCGGCGCGGATCGACGTACCCAAGTCCTTCGCGCAGGTGAGGACCGGCGACAAGGTCCCGGTCGCCGGCGTGGCCTGGTCCCAGGACCGCGGCATCAGATCAGTCGAGGTGCGCGTCGACGGGGGTGCGTGGGAACAGGCCACGCTCGCCGACCAGGACAACATCGACACCTGGCGCCAGTGGGTGTGGATGTGGGAGCCGCAGGCCGGCACCCACCAGCTCGAGGTCCGCGCCACCGACGACACCGGCTACACGCAGACCGACAAGCGCGTCCCGATCGCGCCCAACGGCTCCACCGGCTGGCACAGCGTGAACGTCACCGCCGGCTGACCCGGAAGTTTCTCCCCCTTTTCTGCAGCACCGACCCATCCGGTCCCCCGGGGGTCGCGAACCACCCACAGAGCAAGGCACCCAAGCCGAAGTTCCGACGAAAGGCACATCTCATGCGCACCATCAAGAGGATCGCAGCCGCAACGGCGGTCGTGTCCGCGCTCACCATGACGGCAGCCTGTGGCAGCGACAGCTCCACGGACTCCAGCGCGAGCGACACCGCCAGCAGCGCCGCCCCGTCCGCCCCGGAGAGCAGCGCCTCCGCTCCCGAGAGCAGCGCGGCCGCCGACCCGGCCGCCGACCTCGTCGGCCCCGGCTGCGCGGACTACGCCAAGCAGGTCCCGGACGGCAGCGGCTCCGTCGCCGGCATGGCCGCCGACCCGGTGGCCGTCGCCGCCGGCAACAACCCGATCCTGAAGACCCTCACCGCCACGGTGTCCGGCAAGTTCAACCCCAAGGTGAACCTGGTCGACACCCTCAACGGTGGCGAGTTCACGGTCTTCGCCCCGGTCGACTCGGCCTTCGCGAAGCTCCCCAAGGCCACCCTGAAGCTCCTGGCCACCCCGAAGGGCGCCAAGACGCTGTCGACGGTCCTGACCTACCACGTGGTGCCGAACCAGATGCTCCCCACCGAGATCGAGGGCCAGACCCTCAAGACCGTCCAGGGCGGCACGGTCAAGGTGACCGGCTCCGGCGACAACCTGAAGGTCAACGGCGCCAACGTGATCTGTGGCGGCGTGCACACCGCGAACGCCACCGTGTACCTCATCGACTCGGTGCTGATGCCGAAGATGTGACCCCGTGCTGGTGGTCGAGCCCGGTGACACCCACCACCTGTCCCGGGCCCGACCACCCCACAAGCTTGGCTCGGGAGGCCGCTCCTTCCCGCGCCGAGATTGGGTGGATCAACGCAGTGGCCTCGACCTCCGGGTCGGGGCCACTGTCCTGTCTCCGGCCCGTCTCCGGCCCGTCTCCGGCCCGTCTCCGGCCCTGCTCCGGGCCACAGAACGGGGCGGACCGGGTGGACGCCCCGGCATCATCCGCGGACCGGGTGGGTACGACGTCCCCATGAGCGAGCCAACGAACGAGCAGACCGGCCAGGACGACGCCACCAGCGAGACGCCGGAGGTGGGCCTGATCGCGGACGAGCAGCTCCCCGAGGACCTCCAGCCGGCGAAGAACCCGCTGGCCGCCGACCCCGACGACGAGTCCGACGACAGCGGCTCCGAGGAGCCCCAGGTCGACGGCCTGCCCGACATGGGACAGCCGGGGGGCCTAGCTCCGGGCCTCGGTGCCCGGCCGGGTGCCGAGCACCCGGGCCACGATCCAGGCGAGGTCGTCGGCGGTGCGCGCCGGCCCGCCGCCCGGCTGCATCACGTGGCTGAGCACCAGCCGGACGATCGCGTCGACGGACGCGTCCACCTCGGCCGGCGACAGCCCCAGGTCGGGGAACCGGGTCAGCCGGGCGAGGATCACGTCCCGGGCCGCGGCGATCACCGGGGCGGCGTCGGTGGTGAGGAACGGCAGCAGCGCCGTGTCGGCTCCCGGTGCGCCCGCCGAGACGCCGTGCGCCGAGGCGAGCATCCGGTTGAGCAGCGGGTTCGCCTGCGCCAGCATGAGGGTCTGCTCGGCGGCGGCCCGGATCGCCTCGACCAGGTCGTCGTGCGTGTCCAGCTCGTGCGCGACGACGGCGAGGAACCGTTCGAGCTCACGGAGCACCATCGCCTGCCCGAGCGCCGGCTTGGCGCCGTACTCGTTGTAGACGGTCTGCCGGCTCACCCCGGCGATCGCGGCGACCTTCGCCATCGTCACCGCCGCCCAGCCGTCCTCGACGGTGATCCGCGCGGTGGCGTCGAGCACCCGCTCGGGGACCGGCCGCGCGGCCGGGGACGGCTCAGCCATGCACGGCCTCGAAGTCGGCCCTGTCGCGCACGCCGCAGTCGGGGCACGGCCAGTCCTCGGGCACCTCGGACCAGGACGTGCCCGGGGCGAACCCCTCGCGCGCGGCGCCGGCCTGCTCGTCGTACACGTAGCCGCATCCGGGACAGGCGTACCGGCTCATCGTCGCTCCTCACTCGTGGCTGGCTGGACGTGCCGCCGAACCTACCGGGCGACGCACCTGGCCGCCCTTGGGTCGCGGTGGAAGGCTGGCTGGCATGACGTCGACGCCTGAAGCCACCGCCACCATCGGTCTGACCGGGCTCGCGGTGATGGGCCGCAACCTGGCCCGTAACATCGCCCGGCACGGCCACACCATCGCGGTGCACAACCGGACCACCTCCCGGATGACCAGCCTGGTCGAGCAGTTCGGCGACGAAGGCACCTTCGTCGGCAGCGAGTCGCTCGAGGACTTCGTCGCCTCGATCCAGCGACCGCGGGCGATCATCGTGATGGTCAAGGCGGGCGAGGGCACCGACGCGGTGATCGACGACCTGGTGCCGCTGCTCGACGAGGGCGACATCGTCGTGGACGCGGGCAACGCGCACTTCCAGGACACCCGGCGCCGCGAGCAGGCGCTGTCCGCGAAGGGCCTGCACTTCGTCGGCATGGGCGTCTCCGGCGGCGAGGAGGGCGCGCTCGAGGGGCCCTCGATCATGGTCGGCGGCTCCGACGACGCCTACGCCCGGCTCGGGCCGGTCCTGGAGTCGATCGCGGCCCAGGTCGACGGCACGCCGTGCTGCGCGCACGTCGGGCCGGACGGCGCCGGGCACTTCGTGAAGATGGTGCACAACGGCATCGAGTACGCCGACATGCAGCTGATCGCCGAGGCCTACGACGTGCTGCGCCACCTGGTCGGCCAGGAGCCGGCCGAGATCGCCGAGGTGTTCCGGGAGTGGAACCGCGGCGACCTGGACTCCTTCCTGATCCAGATCAGCGCCGAGGTGCTCGCGCACGTCGACGCCGCGACCGGCAAGCCCTTCGTGGACGTGGTCGCCGACGCCGCCGAGCAGAAGGGCACCGGGCGCTGGACCGTGCAGAGCGCCCTCGACCTGGGCGTGCCGATCACCGGCATCGCCGAGGCCACCTTCGCGCGCAGCATCTCCGGGCACCTCGCCCAGCGCCGCGCCGCCCAGGCGGTGTTCGAGGCCCCCGACGCGGTCCGCGACCTCGACGACCCGCAGGGCTTCGTCGACGACGTGCGCACCGCCCTGCTGGCGGCCAAGATCGTCGCCTACGCCCAGGGGGTTCGACCAGATCACCGCCGGCAGCAACGAGTACGGGTGGGGCATCGACCCCGGCGAGATGGCCACGATCTGGCGCGGCGGCTGCATCATCCGCGCGAAGTTCCTGGACCGCATCGCCGACGCCTACCAGGCCGAACCCGACCTGACCACGCTGCTCACCCAGGAGTACTTCGCCACCGCCGTCAAGGACGGGGCCGACGCCTGGCGCCGGGTGGTCACCGCGGCCACTGGTGCGGGGGTGCCGGTCCCGGCCTTCGCGACGTCGCTGTCGTACTTCGACGCGCTGCGCCGGGACCGGCTGCCGGCCGCCCTGATCCAGGGGCTCCGCGACTTCTTCGGGGCGCACACCTACCAGCGCATCGACCGCGAGGGCACCTTCCACACCCTGTGGGCCGAGGAGGGCCGCCCCGAGGTCTGATCCCCCCGAGTTGTCAGGCGGTGGATCGGTCAGGGCCGACTCACCGCCTGACAACTCAGCGGGGGGCGTACGTCGACCACTTGCTCGGGTCCACGTTGGCCCGCGACATGTCGCCTCCGAAGTGCGCGCGCACCCGCGGGTCCATCACCCGGCGCCACAGCGGCGGGACCAGCGCGAGCAGGATCATCCCGGCGTACCCGGTCGGCAGCGCCGGGGACTCCTCGAAGTCGCGCAGCGTCTGGTAGCGCCGGGTCGGGTTCGCGTGGTGGTCGCTGTGCCGCTGCAGGTGGTAGAGCAGCACGTTGGTGGCGACGTTGTTGCTGTTCCACGAGTGGCTGGGCAGCACCCGCTCGTAGCGGCCGGTGCCGTCCGGGCCGGTGCGCTGCCGGCGCATCCCGTAGTGCTCGAGGTAGTTCACCACCTCCAGCAGGCCGATCCCGACGACCGCCTGGACGACCAGGAAGGGCAGCACCCGCCACCCGAGTGCGGCGACCAGGGCGCCCCAGAGCACGAGGGACATCAACCAGGAGTTGACCACGTCGTTGCGGATCGACCAGTGGCTCTGCTGGCGGCGCCGGAAGCGCGGCTTCTCCAGGTTCCACGCGCTGCGCAGCGAGCCGAGGACCGTGCGCGGCAGGAAGGCGTAGAGCGACTCGCCAACCCGGGAGCTGGCCGGGTCCTCCGGGGTGGCGACCCGGACGTGGTGGCCGCGGTTGTGCTCGATGTAGAAGTGCCCGTAGAAGCTCTGCGCCAGCGCGATCTTGGCCAGCCAGCGCTCGTGCTTCTCCTTCTTGTGACCGAGCTCGTGGGCGGTGTTGATCCCGATGCCGGCGATCATCCCGGTGGTCAGGGCCAGGCCGACCTCGTCCACCAGCGGCAGCCCGCCGCGGGCGACCAGCCAGCAGGACCACCCCAGCGCGACGTACTGGACCGGCAGGTAGAGGTAGGTGATCCACCGGTAGTAGCGGTCCTCCTCGAGCGCCTCGATCACGTCGTCGGGCGGGTTGCTGCGGTCCAGCCCGGCCAGCAGGTCCACCACCGGCACGACGCCGAAGACCACGATCGGCCCGATCCACCACCAGACCCCCCAGCCGGTCAGTGCGTGCAGCCCCGAGGCGACGAACGCCAGGGACGGCACCACCAGGCCGAGCAGCCACAGGTAGCGCTTCGAGTCGGTCCACTCCTGCGTGGACTGCTGCGAGACGGTCGAGCCGGTGTCCAGTGCGGTCACGGGGTACCTCCAGGTCGGTTTACAAAACCATAGGGAATGTAAACCGACCTGGCAAGGGCCTGCCTAGCTGTTCTCCTTGCGGAAGGTCGCGGTGCCCCACCACAGCGCCAGCCCGAACAGCAGCAGCGACCACCCGGTGCCCCAGAACATCCCCGAGGAGGTGAGGTCGCCGGCGAACGCGCTGCGCACCGCGTCCACGACGTGCCGGATCGGCATGAAGTCGCTGGCCCGCAGCAGCCAGGCCGGCCCGATCGTCATCGGAAGCAGGATCCCGGACAGCAGCAGCACCGGCATCATCACCACGTTGATCACCGGCGCCATCACGTCCTCGCTCTTGGTGGTCAGCGCCAGCGCGTTGGAGGCGGCCGCGCACGCACCGCCGATCAGCAGGGTGAGCAGCACCCCGACGACCAGCCCGGTGACCGAGGCGTCCATGCCCAGCGCGTAGCCGAGGCCGATCAGGATGAACGCCTGCACGAGCAGCTGCAGCAGGTCGCGGTAGAGCCGGCCGACCAGCAGCGCGGTGCGGTTGGCCGGGGTGACCCGCTCGGCCTCGATCACGCCCTCGCGCCACTCGCCGATCAGCGAGAAGCCGGCGAAGAACGCCCCGAAGATGCCGAGCTGGACGAGCATGCCGGGCACGAAGAACGTGTAGGCGTTGGTCGCCCCGAACTGCTCCACCAGCGGCTTGAGCAGCGGGCCGAACAGCAGCAGGTAGAGCACCGGCTGGAAGGCGCCGATCAGCACCCACGCGGGGTTGCGGAGGTTCATCCGCAGCTGGCGGCGGAACACGATGTGGCTCTCGCGGAGGAACGTGGTCACTGCAGGGCTCCCTCGGGTACGTCGGACGGGGCGGTCGGCTCGCCGGGGGCGTCGGCCGGCCGCGTGGACTCCGCGTCCCGCAGCGAGCGGCCGGTCAGCGAGAGGAACACGTCGTCGAGCGTGGGGCGGTGCACCTCGATGGAGTCCAGGTCGATCCCGGACCGGTCCAGGTCGCGCAGCAGCCCCTGCACGGACCGGCCGGCGCGGGGCACCCGGCCGCGCACGTGGCGGCCGTCGACCTCCACCTCGCCGCGGGAGTCCCCGAGGGAGGCGAGCTTGCGCGCGGCCTCCGCGACCTGGTCGGCGTCGACCAGCTCGAGGTGCACCAGGTCGCCGGCGACCTGGGTCTTGAGGTTGTCGGAGGTGTCCGCCGCGACGATCCGGCCCTGGTCGATGATCAGGATCCGGTCGGACAGCGCGTCGGCCTCGTCGAGGTAGTGGGTGGTGAGGAAGACGGTCGCGCCGCGCCGGGAGCGGAGGTCGCGGATGTGCTCCCAGAGGTTCGCCCGGGCCTGCGGGTCCAGCCCGGTCGTCGGCTCGTCGAGGAAGACCAGCCGCGGCTCGTGGATCAGGCCCATCACGATGTCGAGGCGACGCTTCTGGCCTCCGGACATGTTCTTGGGCATCCGGGTCCACAGCCCGTCGAGGTCCATCTGCTCGAACAGCTGCCGTCCGCGCGCCTCGCAGACCTGCTTGGACAGGCCGTAGAGCATGCCGTGGTCGACGACCTCGTCGCCGGCCCGCGCCCCGCTGAACGCGCCACCGGCCTGCGAGACGTAGCCGATGCTGCGACGTACCTGGACGGACTCGCGGACGACGTCGTACCCGGCCACCGACGCGGTGCCCGCGGTCGGCGTCAGCAGCGTCGTCAGCATCCGCAGCGTGGTGGTCTTGCCGGCGCCGTTCGGGCCGAGGAAGCCGACGACCTCGCCCTCCTCGACGTCGAGGTCGACGCCGTCGACGGCGCGCACCTCGGTCTTCTGCCGGCCCTGCTTGGTGTGGAAGGTCTGCACCAGACCTCGCGCATGGATCACGTTGCTCCCCATTCCCGGACCAAGGGGTCCGCTCCGCAGTACAGACCGCACCACCGACAGGAACTCATCGCCGACCCGGCTCGAGGTCGGTCAGGGCGGGCCCGCTGCGGTACGTCGCATAGAGTCGCGGGCATGACGACCACGGACGGCGACGCTGCTGTCACGAAGAAGCGGCGGACCCTCCCGGTCTGGCTGGAGACGGTGATCCTGCTCGTCCTGGCGCTGCTCGTCTCGGCGATCGTGAAGACGTTCTTCGTGCAGATGTTCTTCGTGCCGTCGGGCTCGATGCGTCCGCTGTTCGTCGAGGACGACCGGATCCTGGTGCAGAAGATCTCCTACTGGCACGGCGACGTGCACCGCGGCGACGTCGTGGTGTTCGACGACCCGGGCGGCCAGTGGCTCGGCACCGAGGGCGTGCCCGCGCTGTCCCCGCTGCAGAAGGTGCTCTCCGAGGTCGGGCTGTACCCCACCGGCGGGCACCTCGTGAAGCGCGTGATCGGCGTCGGCGGGGACCGGGTGAAGTGCTGCGACCCTCAGGGCCGGGTCACCGTGAACGAGATCCCGCTCGACGAGAAGTCCTACATCATGCGCGGCGCGCACCCCTCGGACCGGACCTTCGACGTCACGGTCCCGCCGGGTCGGCTGTGGGTGATGGGCGACAACCGCGCGAACAGCGAGGACTCCCGGTTCCACCAGGACCTGCCGGGCGGCGGCTCGGTGCCGGCCAACGACGTCGTCGGCAAGGTCTACGCCATCGTCTGGCCGTTCGACCGGGCGCACCGTCTCAAGGAGCCGGCGACCTTCGAGAACCCGAAGCTGCGGGCCACCGACCGCTAGCCTGACTCGTATGCCCCCCTTCGACCCGAACGACCACGACGTCTTCCTGCTCCGGCAGAAGTGGACGATGGTCATCAACCGCTACTTCTTCTCGCTCCCCGACGCCGACGGCCGGGAGGGCGAGCGGTTCGCGTTCGTGGAACAGGCGCGGTTCAAGTTCAAGGAGGACATCCGGTTCTTCACCGACGAGTCGAAGTCGACCGAGGTGCTCCGGATCAAGGCCCGGCGGCGCTTCGACCCCGCCGCGCGCTACGACATCACCGACTCCAACGGCGACAAGATCGGCGAGATCCAGAAGGCCTTCGCCGCGAGCCTGCTGCGCTCGACGTACCTGCTGTACGACGCGCTGGGCAACCAGGTCGCCGAGGCCACCGAGCGCAGCCTGGCGGTGGCCCTCTTCCGGCGGCTGGTCGGCTTCGTGCCCTACATCGGCAACTACGCCGACTGGCTCCCGATCCCGTACCACTTCGTGTTCAAGCGGGGTGGCCGGGTGCTGGTGAACCACACCCGCCAGCCCTGGAAGCTCAACGACCACTACACGATCGACTGCACCCCCGACGCGGAGCGCACGCTGGACCGCCGTCTGGTGCTCGCCGCGGCCGTGGGGATGGACGCCCTCCAGGCGCGCTGAGCGGGTGGCCGCCGACCCGATCGCCCGTCTCCTGGCCGACCCGCCGGACCTCCCGGTCGGTGCCGGGCTGGCCGGGCTGACCGCGGCGCTCGGGACCCGCGGCACCGCGGTGGTGCAGGCGCCCCCCGGGCACCGGCAAGACCACGCTGGTGCCCCCGGCGGTCGCCGCGCTCGTGGGCTCCTCGGGCCGGGTGGTGGTGACCCAGCCCCGGCGGATCGCGGCCCGGGCGGCGGCCCGGCGGATCGCGCACCTGCTCGGCGAGCCGGTCGGCCGGACGGTGGGGTACGCCGTGCGCGGCGACCGGCGCACCAGCGCGGCCACCCGGATCGAGGTGGTGACCACCGGCGTGCTGCTCCGGCGGCTGCAGCGCGACCCGGCGCTGCCCGGGGTGGCGGCCGTGGTCCTCGACGAGGTGCACGAGCGCCAGCTCGACGCCGACCTGACCCTGGCGCTGCTGGTCGACGTGCGCCAGAACCTCCGGGACGACCTGCTGCTGGTCGCGATGTCCGCGACCGTCGAGGCGGCCCGCACCAGCGCCCTGCTGGACGACGCGCCGGTCGTGGCGGTCAGCGGGGCGCTGCACCCGGTCGCCGAGGTCTGGTGCCCGCTGCCCACCGGGGTGCGCCGCTCCGACGACCGCGGCGTGACCCCGCGCTTCCTGGACCACGTCGCCGCCTGTGTACGACGCGCGCTGGCCGAGCAGCCCGGCGACGTGCTGGTGTTCCTGCCGGGGGTCGCGGAGGTGTCCGGGGTGGTGCGCCGGCTCGGCGGCGTGGACGCCGACGTGCTCCCGCTGCACGGGCGGCTGACCTCCGAGGAGCAGGACCTGGCGCTGGCCGCCGGGCCCCGGCGGCGGGTCGTGGTCTCCACCGCGGTCGCCGAGTCGTCACTGACCGTGCCCGGGGTGCGCACCGTCGTCGACGCCGGGCTGTCCCGCGAGCCGCGCACCGACCACCGGCGCGGGCTCGCCGGCCTGGTCACCGTCGGGGTGAGCCGGGCGGCGGCCGAGCAGCGGGCCGGTCGCGCGGGGCGCGAGGCCCCCGGTGCGGCGTACCGCTGCTGGTCGCCGGCCGAGCACGCCCACCTCCCCCCGCACCCGCAGCCCGAGATCGCCACCGCCGACCTCACGTCGTTCGCCCTCGAGCTCGCCGTGTGGGGCACCCCGGACGGCACCGGCCTGGCGCTGATGGACCCGCCGCCGCAGACCGCCCTCGCGGCCGCCCGGTCGACGCTGGCGGACCTGGGCGCGGTCGACGAGGACGGCTCGGTCACCGACCGGGGCCGGGACATCTCCCGGGTCGCGGCCGACCCGCGGCTGGCCCGCGCGCTGCTCGACGGGGCCGCCGTGGTCGGCGCCCGGCGCGCCGCCGAGGTCGTCGCGCTGCTGTCCGAGGACGTCCGCTCGCCCGGTGGGGACCTGGTCGCCGCGCTGCGGGCCGTCCGCCGCGGCGGCGCCGCCGCGGCCGGCTGGTCGTCCTCGGTGCGGCAGCTGCGGGCCGCGCTGCCCGCCTCGGTCCGGGAGCACGACGGCGAGCGCGGGCTGCCCGACGACCTCGCGGTCGGGCTGGTCGTCGCGCTGGCGCACCCGGGACGGGTCGCCCGGCAGCGCCCCGGCTCGACGGCCTACCTGATGGCCTCCGGCACCGGTGCCGTGTTCGGCCCCGGCGGGTCCGCCCTGTCCGGCACCACCTGGCTGGCCGTCGCCGACGCAGACCGCCGCCCCGGGATGCGGGACGCGACGATCCGGTCCGCCGCGCCGATCGACGAGGACCTCGCCCTGGAGGCGGCGGCCGCCCTCTGGCACGAGCAGGAGCTGGTCGGGTGGGCCGACGGCCGGGTGGTCGCGCGGCGCAGCACCCGGCTCGGCGCCATCGAGCTCGCCTCCGAGCCGATCGCGTCCCCGGCGCCCGCGCTGGTGGCCGCGGCGGTGCGTGAGGGTCTGCGGGTGGAGGGCCTCGCGGTGCTGCCCTGGACCGAGGCCGCCAGCTCGCTCCGGGCCCGGATGGCGTTCCTGCACGACGCGCTGGGCGACCCGTGGCCCGACGTGTCCGACGAGGCGCTCACCGCGTCGACCGAGTCCTGGCTCGGCCCGGAGCTCGCCCGGATCCGCGGCACCCGCGACCTGCGCCGGATCGACGTCCTGTCCGCGCTGCGCCGGCTGCTGCCCTGGCCCGACGCGGGCCGCCTCGACGAGCTCGCCCCCGAGCGCGTCCGCGTGCCCAGCGGCTCCCAGGTCCGCGTGGAGTACGACGGGGAGCAGCCCGTCCTCGCGGTGCGGATCCAGGAGGCGTTCGGGTGGGCCGCGACCCCACGTCTCGCCGACGGCCGCGTGCCGCTGCTGCTGCACCTGCTGTCCCCGGCCCGGCGCCCGGCCGCGGTGACCGCCGACCTGGAGTCGTTCTGGCGCACCGGCTACCCGGCGGTGCGGGCCGAGCTGCGCGGGCGCTACCCGAAGCACGCCTGGCCGGAGGACCCGTGGACGGCCCCGCCCACCCGCGGCGTCCGCCGGAGGTAGCGACCTCTCCGGGGCCTTCCCCGACACCGGGGTCGGATCAGGGCACGAAGCGGTAGCCCATGCCGGGCTCGGTGACGAGGTGCCGCGGCCGGGACGGGTCGGCCTCCAGCTTGCGGCGCAGCCCGGCGAGGTAGACCCGCAGGTAGTTGGTCTCGACGGTGTACCCGGGCCCCCAGCCCTCGCTGAGCAGCTGGCGCTGCGACACCAGCCGCCCGGGCCGGGTCACCAGCGCCTCGAGCAGCCGCCACTCCGTCGGGGTGAGCCGGACCTCCTCGCCGTCGCGGTAGACCCGGGTCGCCGCGAGGTCGACGGTGAACGCGTCGGTCACGACGGGCGCCGGCGGCTGGTCGGGCACCGCGCGGCGTACGGCGGCCCGCACCCGCGCCAGCAGCTCGTCCATGCCGAACGGCTTGGTGACGTAGTCGTCGGCGCCCACGTCGAGCGCCTCGACCTTGTCGTCCGACCCGTGCCGCGCGGACAGCACGATCACCGGCACCTGGCTCCACTCCCGGATCGTCCGGAGCACCTCCACGCCGGACAGGTCGGGCAGCCCGAGGTCGAGCAGCACCACGTCCGGCTCGTCGTCGTGGCAGGCGTCGACGGCGGTCCGTCCGTCGCGGGCCGGCAGCACGTCGTACCCCCGGGCCCGCAGCCCGATCGCCAGCGTCCGCTGGATCGCCGGGTCGTCGTCGACGACGAGCACGCTGGTCACGGCTGGACCAGCTCGTGCAGCAGCGGCCGCGGAGTGGGTACGGCGGGCAGCGAGACCGTCATGGTCAGGCCGCCGCCGGGGGTATCGGAGGCGGTCAGCGTGCCCCCCATCGCCTCGGTCAGGCCGCGCGCCACCGCCAGGCCGAGGCCGACGCCTGCGCCGGCCGGGGCGTCCCCGAGCCGCTGGAAGGGCTCGAACAGCGCCGCGCGGTCGGCGGCCCGGACGCCGGGGCCGTGGTCGACGACCCGGAGCCAGGCCCGGCCGTCCGTGACGCCGCTGTCGACCTGGACGCCGGCGTCGGTGTGCCGCAGCGCGTTGTCCACGAGGTTGGCGACCACCCGGTCGAGGAGGCCGGCGTCGACCCGCACCGCCGGCAGGTCGTCGGGCAGGTCGAGCTGCACGCGGTCGCCCTCGGCCAGCCCGGACAGCGCCCGGGAGACCACGTCCTCGAGGCCGACGACGTCGGGCACCAGGGTGACGCCGCCGGTCTGCAGCCGGCTCAGGTCCAGCAGGTTCGCGATGATCGCGCCGAGCCGGTCCGCGGAGTCCTCGATGGCCGCGAGCAGCTCGCCCTGGTCGTCGGCGGTCCACCGGACGTCCGGGGTGCGCAGCGTCGAGACCGCCGCCTTGATCCCGGCCAGCGGGGTGCGCAGGTCGTGGGAGACGGCGGCGAGCAGCGCGGTCCGCAGCCGGTTGCCCTGCTCGAGCCGGTCCGCGGCGGCGGCCTGGACGGCCAGCTCCTCGCGGTCGAGGACCACCGCGAGGTGCGTGACGAACGCGCCCAGCACCCGCAGGTCGTGCGGCGGCAGGGTCCGGCCCCGCAGCAGCAGCACCACCGGCTCGCCGGCGTCCGTGGCCACGTCCGCGTCGCGCGGGTCGAGCGGCGGGCGGTCGCCGCGGGTGGCCACCCGGGTCGAGGTGCCGTCCGGCCCGGACCGCAGCAGCGTCACGGCGGTCATCGAGAAGGTCTCGAGCACCAGGTCCAGCAGCTCGTCGACCCCGTGCCGGGTGCGCAGCAGGGCCCGGTTCAGCCGGGACAGCGAGTCGGCCTCGCGACGGGCCAGGTCGGCCTGCACCGACCGCCGGGCCGCTGCGTCGACGACCGAGGCGACCGAGACCGCGACCACCAGGAACAGCACCAGCGCGACCACGTTCTCGAGGTCCGCGACGCTGAGCGTGTGCAGCGGCGGGGTGAAGAAGTAGTTGAGCAGCAGGCTCCCGACCAGCGCCGCCGCGACCGCCGGCCACAGCCCGCCGACGAGGGCGACCAGCACGGTGAGCGCGAGGTAGGCGAGCGCCTGGATGGTGGGGACGCTCCGCGTCGCGTCGAGCACGGCGGTCAGCAGCACCGGCCCGGCCAGGCCCAGTGCCCAGCCCCCGAGGCGACGGGGCCCCGACAGCGCGCTCGGCCGCTGCGCGTCGGCCGCGCCCCGGGCGTAGGGGTGGCTGACCATCAGCACGTCGATGTCGCCGGAGTCCGCGACGAGCCGGTCGCTCACCCCGGCCCGGACCGCGGCCGCCAGCCGGCTGCGCCGCGAGACGCCGACCACCACCTGGGTGGCGTCGATGCCGCGCGCGTAGTCCAGCACCGCCTGCGCCGGGTCGGCCCCGACCAGGGCGTGGTGCGTCCCGCCGAGCTCCTCGGTCAGCGCACGCAGCCGCGCCAGGCCCGGGGGGTCCGGGGCCCCGCCGGGAGCCGGGCGGGCGACGTACACGCTGTGCAGCTCGCCGCCGGCGCCCCGTCCCGCGATGCCGGCCGCACGGCGCAGCAGCACCTCCCCCTCGGGACCGCCGGTCAGCGCGACCACGATCCGCTCCGGGCTCATCGGGACCATGCCTTCATTGTGCTCCCGCGCCCGTCCTAGCCGACGTGCACGCGCGGGCGGTCCCGGCGGTGCGGCTCCGCGCGGCGCAGCACCTCCCGGGTGACCGGTGCGACCTCCCCGACCCCGAACAGCAGGAACCGCGCGAGGTTCGCGGCCGGGTTGCCCTCGGTCCACTCGAAGTAGATGTGCGGGGTCACCCCGGTGCGGTCCCGCACGGTCAGCAGCAGGGTGGCCAGCGCGTTGGCGACCGACGACGACTCCAGCGTGAGGACCCGGTAGGTCCCGTGCAGGACGTGCCCGTGCACCTCGAGCGCCCCGGTCTCGAAGTCCGACGGGTCGGTGACCGTCACCTCGACGAAGATCACGTCGGTGTCCAGCGGGAGGTCGTGGTCGCTCTGGATCTGGCGCAGCTTGTCGTCGTACTCCTCGCGGTCGCGGGCGCCGGGCTCGTTGGCGACCAGCCGGATCGTGCGCCGGGCGCAGTCGCGCAGGAACAGCTCGGCGGTCTCGTCGAGGCGTACGTCGGTGGTGCGCAGCTCGAAGGAGCGGTTCAGCCGGGACGCCACGGAGATCGCCAGGATGCCGCCGATGAAGCAGGCGCCGATCTTCACGCCGTCGGGCCGCTCGACGACGTTGTCGACGGTCGTGTAGACGAACACCAGCGTGATCACCGCGAACGCCCGCGACAGCCAGCGCTGCCCCGCGCGCCGGGCGGCCAGCGTGACCGCCGTACCCGCGGAGGTGAACAGCACCAGCACGCCGGTCGCGTAGGCACCGCCCTGCGCGTTCACGTCCGCCTGGAAGATCCAGGTGACCAGGAAGGCGACGGCGGTCAGCAGCAGCACCAGCGGGCGTACGGCGCGGGCCCAGCTCGGCGCCATGCCGTAGCGCGGGAGGTACCTCGGGATCAGGTTGAGCAGCCCGGCCATCGCCGATGCCCCGGCGAACCAGAGGATCGCGATCGTGCTCACGTCGTACACCGTGCCGAACCCGTTGCCGAGGTACCCGTGCGCGAGGTAGGCCAGCGCCCGGCCCGAGGCCGCACCGCCGGGCTGGAACGCCGCCGGGGGGATCAGCAGCGTGGTGACGAAGCTGCTGGTGACCAGGAAGACGCTCATGATCCCGGCGGCCACCGCGAGCATCCGCTTGGCGCCGCGGATCCGGCCGGCGGGGTCCGCCTCGGTGTCGCCGTGGTCGCCCCGCACGTGCGTCATCACCGCGACGCCGGTCTCGAACCCGGACATGCCCAGCGCGAGCTTGGGGAAGACCAGCAGCGACAGCGCGACGATCATCAGCGGGTCGCCGTGCTGGGTGGTCAGTGCCGTGGACCAGTCGGTGACCACGCCGGGCTCGGTGACCACGTGCCACATGGAGACCGCGATCACGACCACGTTGAGGGAGAGGTAGACGCCGACCAGGGTGACCGCGATGCCGATCGCCTCGGTGAAGCCGCGCAGGAAGACCCCGCCGAGCAGCGCCAGCAGCACCAGCGTGATCGCGACCTGGTGCCCGTGCAGCAGCGCGGGCACGTTCGGGTTCTCCACGATGTGCGCCGTCGCGTCCGCCGCGGACAGCGTCATCGTGATCAGGAAGTCGGTGGCCGCGAAGCCGAGCAGCACCAGGACGAACAGCTTGCCCTTCCAGAACGACAGCAGCCGCTCCAGCATCGCGATCGAGCCCTCGCCGTGCGGGCTCTCCTCGGCGACCCGGCGGTAGACCGGCAGCGCGCCGAACACGGTCAGCGCGACCAGCACCAGGGTGGCGAACGGCGAGAGCACGCCGGCGGCGATCGCGGCGATCCCCGGCTGGTAGCCCAGCGTGGAGAAGTAGTCGACGCCGGTCAGGCACATCACCTTCCACCACGGGTGCGTCCGGTCCCCGCTCGGTGGCTGCGCGTGCGGCCCCGGGTGCGACGTGGCCCGGTCGGCCATGTCCTCGAGCAGCCAGCCGCGGAGCCGGCCGGGGCCCGGCTCCCGGTCCGGGGTGGTCCGCGGGTGGACGGTCGTGGTCATCGAGCTCCTCGTGGGCGGGTGCTGAGTGCGGCGGCGACGGCGGCCGTGACGAGCAGGGCCAGCCGGACGACGTCGGCGGGGCCGTGCACGACGAGCTCGCCGTGCCGGTCCCCGAGGAAGCCGGTGACGAACAGCCAGCCGGTGACGGCGACGGCGACGCCCGTGCGGACCCGCTGGCGGACGCTGCAGGCCGCGACCACGACGGCCACGCCGGCGACCGTGAAGGAGTCCCCGGTGAGGTCGACGACGGCCAGGCAGGCCCAGTACGCCGCGAACAGCCGGGCGCCGGCGTCGCTCCGGAGCAGGCGCGCCAGGGGTACGTCGCGGGTCGACGACTCCCGGGGCAGGTGCACGGTCTGGGTCATGCTTCGATGATCCGGCGGCGGGACGCCGTACGACGGGTTCTTAACGAGCCTCTAACGGCCCCACTTTCCGCGCCCCCGTCTCCCGAACTCGCAGGGAGGTCGGGCGACCTCTGGGTCACCTCTCGTCCCCGTTGGCCGAGGAACTAGCGTCGGCCGGATGGACGAGCCCCTGCCTCCGCTGCACCTGGTCCTGCTCTCGATCCCGGCGATGCGGGCCCTCGTCGAGGGCGACCTCCCGACCGCGTCCGCCGTCACTGGCACGACCGCGACGCCGTACCTCGTCGACCACGCCTGGCTCTGGCGGATCCGCCTCGCCCAGGTCGAAGCCGACCCGGTCGCGCTGGACTGGATCGCGCGCCTCGCGGTCGCCCCCGACGGCACGGTGTGCGGGATCGTCGGCTTCCACGGGCCGCCCGACCAGCGCGGCATGGTGGAGGTGGCGTACGGCGTCGACCCGCTGCTGCGCCGCCGGGGGTACGCCCGGGCCCTGCTCGCCCTCGCGCTGGACTGGGCCGCCGACGAGCCCGCGGTCAAGGTCGTGCGGGCCAGCATCAGCCCGGACAACGAGGCGTCCCTCGCCACCCTCCGGCCCTTCGGGTTCGAGCGCGTCGGCGAGCAGTGGGACGAGGAGGACGGCCTCGAGCTGCTCTTCGAGCGACCTGCCCGGTGACGGCGGTCCGGCGTCCGGACGGGTGTGCGGCAGGCCCGTTCGCGTCCACAGCAGACCTCCTCTCGGACTTCTGCACACCTCGGATCTCCGACCGGAAACAGTCTCCGGCGCTCCCTAGGTTGGAGGCATGTCCCTTGACCAGCGCACCGGCGATCCCGAAGCCGCGCACCCGATCACCCGGTTCTCGCACCGGGCGAACGCGGTGCTCGACGGCCTCGTCGACGCGCCCACCTGGACCCTGACGGCCGCGGAGGCGGGCGCGGCGCTCGTCGACCTCACCCGGCTCCAGGCGCGGGTCGCCGAGCTCCGGCTCCGGGTGCTCGCCGCTGCGGACACCCTCGACGTGGGCGCCGACAGCGGGTGCATGCCGCGGGCCGGCGGCGTCAACGCCACGGTCGTGGTCACGATGACGCTGGAGCAGCTCCTGTCCGGGCTGGGCGCGGCCGGTCTCGACACCGGTGACCGGATCTCGGCCGGCGCGGCGCGGCGGCTCGCCTGCCGGGCCGGCCTGGTCCCGGCCGTGCTCGGTGGCGCCTCCCAGGTGCTCGACCTCGGCCGCACACGGCGCCTCCACTCCCGCGCGCAGCGGCTCGCCCCCCGGCCTCGAACAGGGCGGCTGCTCCGCGGAGAGCTGCGACCGCCCGGCCGCGTGGACCGAGGCTCACCACGAGGTGCCCTGGTCCGAGGGCGGCGGGACCAGCGTCCGCGCCGGCCGGCTGCTCTGCTCGCGGCACCACCACCTGGCGCACGACTCGCGCCAGGAGATGACCCGGCTCGCCAGCGGTCAGGTGCGCTTCCACCGGCGGACGTGAGTCTCATCGGCCGGCAGGGCGGGTCCCGGCGGCTGACCGGAGTGGCAGCCTGAGGTGATGACGAACGCGTACACCCACGGGCACCACGAGTCGGTGCTCCGCTCGCACCGCTGGCGGACGGCGGAGAACTCGGCCGGCTACCTGCTGCCACGGCTCCACCCGGGGATGCACCTGCTCGACGTGGGCTGCGGACCGGGGACGATCACCATGGACCTCGCGGAGGTCGTCGGCCCGGAGGGCAGGGTGACCGCGCTGGAGCGCACCGCCGACGCCCTGGACCTGGCGCGGGCCGAGGCGGACGCCCGGGGCACCACGAACGTCGACTTCGTGGTGGGGAACGTGACGGACCTCGACCTCGGGGACGACTCCTTCGACGTGGTGCACGCCCACCAGGTGCTGCAGCACGTCGACGACCCGGTCCGGGCGCTGCGCGAGATGCGTCGGGTCTGCCGAGCCGGCGGGACCGTGGCGGCGCGCGACAGCGACTACAGCGCGTTCGCCTGGTTCCCCGCGACGGCCGGGCTCGACCGGTGGTTGGAGGTGTACCTGCAGGTGGCCCGCGCCAACCACGCGGAGCCCGACGCCGGGCGCCGGCTGCTCTCGTGGGCCCGGGACGCCGGGTTCACCGACGTCACCGCCGGGTCCAGCACCTGGTGCTACGCCAGCCCGACGGACCGGGCCTGGTGGGGCGGGCTGTGGGCCGACCGGATCGTCGAGTCGGCCGTGGCCCGGCAGGCGGTGGAGGGTGGCTTCGCGACGCCCGCCGAGCTGGCGGAGATCGCGGCCGGCTGGCGCCGGTGGGCCGAGCAGGAGGACGGGTGGTTCAGCGTCCTGCACGGGGAGGTGCTCGCCCGCGCCTGAGGGGGCCGGTTCAGACCTGGACGCGGACCTCGTCACCGAGGCGGGCACCGGCCAGCAGCTCCAGCTCGTCGCCGGACCAGAAGCTTCCGGGGTCGTACCAGTTCGTCGGCCGCTCGGGGCCGAGCAGCCCCATCGCCTGGTACGTCGCGGCGACCACCTCCGCGCAGTACGTCGTCTCGACCGGCGCGGGTCGACGCACGCGACCCCGGACCCACCGGCCGGCCAGCGCCGCGGTCGCGGGGAACGGCGTCCCGTCCATCCGGGCGATGGTCTGCAGCAGCGCGGCCTCCATGTCGGCGGTGACGGTCGCGTCGAGCTGGCGCAGCCAGGCCCGCTGCTCGTACCGGCCGGTCCACTGCTCCACGGCGTCGCGCAGGTCGTGCAGCTGGACGCCCCGGTGGTGGGACCCCGTCCACACGTCGAGCAGGCCGCGGCCGAGCTCGGCGTGCCACATCAGCGGCGGCATGTCGTCGAGCACCACCGCCATCCCGACGTGGTTGACCGGGCTGTTGGTCAGCGCCCGGATAGCGTGGTCCGCGGCAGAGCGACCACGGAACAGCCACAGGTCGCCGGTGCGGGTCAGGTCGACCGCGGCGTCGAGCGGGAGCGGGCTGTTCCGGTCGGTCATCGACAGATCTCCTGGAAGGTGCGCGGATGAAGCTGTGGAAGGCGCTCGGACTCGCCGGGCTGGCCGGGGTGGCGACCACCGGGGCCATCATCGCCCGGAACCAGCGCGCCCGGGCGCAGCTGACACCCGACCAGGTGCGGGAACGTCTGCACGAGCGCCTCGAGCAGAGCCAGGAGCAGGGCCCGACCCGCGGCTAGCACCCCGGACGGCGACCCGGCCCCGGGACCGCCGGGCGGGTCAGGGCAGCACGGACAGCAGCGCCCGGGCGTAGGCCCGCTCGGCGTCGATGTCGACGTGCCGGACCTCGGCGGGCGCGACGCCCGCAGCAGCGGGACCCACCGCCTCGGACGGCACCTCGGACCCCGCGCTGAGCACCACGGCGAACCCGCCGGTCACCGACTCGAGCCGCAGGAACCGCTCCCCCAGCGCGTCGCGGAGCTGCTCCTCGCGCGGCAGCCAGATCACCTCGTCGCGGGCGATGCTGTCCAGCGCCCACTCGACGGTGCCGTTGAACCGCATCTCGCTGCCGAACTCCAGCTCGGCCACCTCGATCGACATCCCGCTGATCACGAACACCTCGTCGTCGAGGTCCCGGTCCGGGACCAGGAACCGGTCCCCGCTGGAGGGCGCCCACTCCAGACCGCGCGCGGCCAGCGCCTCGGCGAGCTCTCGGGTGATCACCCGACCATTCTGACCCGCTCGCGCAAGCGCGACCGGCGGCCGGGGCAGCCGGGCATCCTGCCGGCTGACCAACGGCTCTTGCCTCGGGCCGTCACGTGCGCTATATAAAACCTGTAACAGTCAATACAGGCTGTGACCCGATCCGAGCAGCTGTGGAGGTAGAGATGATGTACATGCGCACCGACCCGTTCCGTGACTTCGACCGCCTGGCCCAGCAGGTCCTCGGCGCCGGCACGACCTCCCGGCCCGCGGTGATGCCGATGGACGCCTGGCGCGAGGGCGACACCTTCGTCATCGAGTTCGACCTGCCCGGCGTGCCGGCCGAGACCCTCGACATCGACGTGGAGCGCAACGTGCTCACCGTCCGGGCCGAGCGGCCGCGCCGCAGCGGCGACTGGGAGACGCTCGCCTCCGAGCGCCCCTCCGGCCTGTTCAGCCGTCAGCTCGTGCTCGGCGACAACCTCGACCTCGAGAAGCTCGAGGCGTCCTACGACGACGGCGTGCTGCGCCTGCGCGTACCCGTGGCCGAGCGCGCCAAGCCACGCCGCATCGAGGTGTCGAGCGGCACCCGGAGCGAGGACACGACCGCGATCAGCTCCTGAGCACGGGGGTGCGGGCGGCCGGACCGCTGCCGGTCCGGCCGTTCACCGCGCGGTCAGCCAGGCCGCGGCGTACGGCGCCAGCTGGACCGCCCCGTCCCGGACGGTGGGCGGCGAGCCGGAGACGTGGTCGACCACGGTCGCCGGGTCCAGGCCGAGGTCGTGGAGCACCGAGAGCGGGACGTGCCGCGGAGCGGGCATCACGTTGTAGGCACCGAGCATCGGGCCCAGCGGGTGCCGGCGGGCGACCAGCAGCACCCCGGGGTCGCACGGGTCGAGGACCAGGGCGGGGACCGACGCGTGCAGGTGCGGCAGGGCCGCGCGGGCCCGGACCAGGTGCCGGACGCCGGCCTGGATGCCGTGCTCGTCGGCCGGCAGCGGCCAGGGCATCCGGGGCCGGTGCACCCACCGGTTGTCCCCGGCGTGCTCGGGCCCGTCGGGACCCGTGTCCCAGTCGGGGTCGTTGAGCAGCCCGAGCTCGTCGCCCATCCAGATCACGGGCAGCCCACCGAAGCCGAGCACGACCGCGTGTGCCAGGAGGATCCGCTCGACCGCCCACGGGTCCCCGGTGCCCAGCCCGGCCAGGGAGGCCAGCGACCCGGAGATCCGCCGGTCGCCCGTCGCCGGGTTCTCGCCGAACACCAGGCCGTCGGCCCAGGAGCCCGGGAAGGCGCCGGAGTAGAAGTCCGACAGGAACCGCCGGTGCTCGAACCCGGACAGCCCGACGGCCGCCGCGTCCTCGTCGGAGATCGCCCAGCCGATGTCGTCGTGGCAGCGGGCGTAGGTGATCCAGGCGGTGGTCGACGGCACCGGCGGCAGCTGCTGCAGGGCCCGCGAGGCCAGCCGGGCGTCCTGGCTGGCGAGCATCGACCAGACCTGCACCATCAGCCCGTTGTGGTAGGCGAGGTCGCTGACCTTGCCGTGGTGCTCGCCCTGCCCGAGGTAGGCCGGCAGGTCCTGCGGGCCGACGATCGCCTCGGCCTTGAACAGCACCGCCGGGCACGCGATCCGGGCGACGGCGCGCAGCGCCTGGGTCAGCGCGTGCACCTCGGGCTGGTTCTGGCAGCTGGTGCCGAGCCGCTTCCAGGTGAACGCGATCGCGTCGAGCCGGAACACCTCGACGCCGTGGTTGGCCAGGTCCAGGATCACGTCGGCGTACTCGCACAGCACGTCCGGGTTCGCCCAGTTCACGTCCCACTGGTAGGCGTTGAACGTCGTCCAGACCCAGCCCTCGAGCTCGTCGTCCCAGGTGAAGCTGCCGGGCGCGAGGTCCGGGAACACCTCCGGCAGCGTGCGCTCGTAGGCGTCCGGCACCGTCCGGTCGGGGTAGACCAGGAAGTAGTCCCGGTACGTCGCGTCGCCGGCCCGCGCCCGGACCGCCCACTCGTGCTCGCGCGCGACGTGGTTGAGCACCAGGTCCAGGCACAGGCTGATCCCGTCGCCGCGCAGCCGCCGGGTCAGCGCCCGCAGGTCGTCCAGCGTGCCGAGGTCCGGCCGCACGCTGCGGAAGTCCTGCACCGCGTAGCCGCCGTCGTTCGGCGCCGGCCGCGGGGTCAGCAGCGGCATCAGGTGCAGGTAGCCCACCCCCAGGTCCGTGAGGTACGACGCCCGCTCGGCCACCCCGGCCAGCGTCCCGGCGAACCGGTCCGCGTAGGCGGCGTAGCCGACCATCCCGGGCCGCTGGAACCAGTCCGGCTCCAGGGAGCGGCGCAGGTCCAGCCGGTGCAGGTCGTCCTCCCGCGCGGCGTACGCCCGCGCGGCCAGCCCGACCAGCCGGTCCACGACCGCCGCGGGGTCGGCGTACAACGGGGCCACCGCGGCCTCGAGGTCCGGCAGCCACCGGGCCAGCCGGGCCTCGAACACCTCCCGTCGGAGCGGGGGAAGCTCACGCAGCGGATCAGGGGCGGCGGGGGTGTGCACCGCCCCAGTATCCTGAAGCGGGCACCTTTCGCGTCCCCCGACCGTCGTCCGGGTAACCGCGTCGAACGCCCGGAGCCAGGAGACCTCATGTCGAGCACCCCCCGCACCGACCCCTCCGAGCGGGCCGACGCGCTCGGAGGCGAGCGTCCGGTCGAACGCGGCTCGTTCCGCGACCGGGTCCGCAGCAAGCCCGGACTGGGGCAGGCGTGGCGGGTGGGCGTGTTCCTGGTCGGCCTGGTCTGCATCCTGGGCGGCTTCGCGCTCGCCGTGCTGCCCGGGCCGCTGACCATCCCGCCGGTGCTGCTCGGCCTGTGGCTGTGGTCCACCGAGTTCCAGTGGGCGCACCGGTTCTTCGAGCCGTTCAAGAAGAAGGGCCAGGAGGCCTGGGAGCACGCCAAGCGGCACCCGGTCAGCTCGACCTTCTTCACCGTGCTCGGGCTGGTGCTGGCCGGCGTCGCCATCTGGGCGACCAGCCACTTCCACCTCATGGACCGCGGCAAAGACCTCGTCGGGCTGGGCTGACCCGCCCGATGGCGTACGTCGACCGGCACGCCGTCCTCGTCGACGCCACCCCGGACCAGGTCTGGGCGGGCGTCACGGCGCTCGGGGGCGACCCGCGCTTCTACGCGCCGCGGGCCCTGTGGCGGGTGCGCGGCCTCGCCGACGGGCTGCTCGGCGGCCCCGGCTGGCGGATCACCGGTCCGGGGCGGCCGCTCGAGCCGGGCGACGCGATGGACTTCTGGGAGGTCGTCGAGGTGCGTCCGCCGACCCGGCTGCGGGTCCGCGCGGCGACCCGGCTGCCCGGCACCGCGTACCTCGACCTCGGGGTGCGGGCCTCCGGCGCGGGCACCGAGCTGAGCCTGCGCACCACGTTCGAGCCCGCGGGCGTCGCCGGGCACGCGTACTGGTGGGCGACCGTCGGCGCGCACACCGCGACGTTCGCGCTGATGACCCGCCGGCTGGCCGGCCTCGTCCTGGAGCCCGCGACGCGCCCCGCGGTCGGGGGACCGTGAGCCGGGCTTGAACGACACGCGCACCGGACTAAAGTGAACTGATCGTTCAGTTCTCTAGCTCCAGGAGTGTGCATGACCACCACGCAGGACAGCACCACGAACCTCGCCGCCGCCTCGGGCAGCTACCGGATCGGGGGCGACCTGCCCGTCGTGCGCCTCGGCTACGGCACCATGCAGCTGCCCGGTGAGGGCGTCTGGGGCCCGCCGAAGGACCACGACGGGGCGCTGGCCGTGCTCCGCCGGGCGGTCGAGATCGGCGTGACGTTCTTCGACACCGCCGACTCCTACGGTCCCGAGGTCGCCGAGGACCTGCTCCGCGAGGCGCTGCACCCCTACGCCGACGACGTGGTGATCGCCACCAAGGCCGGACTGACCCGCCAGGGCCCCGGCGTCTGGACCCCGGTCGGCAACCCGGCCTACCTCCGCCAGCAGTGCGAGCTCTCGCTGCGCCGCCTCGGCGTCGAGCAGATCGACCTGTTCCAGCTGCACCGGATCGACGCGAACGTGGCGGCGGAGGACCAGATCGGCGAGCTGAAGAAGCTGCAGGACGAGGGCAAGGTCCGGCACATCGGGCTGTCCGAAGTCTCCGTCGAGCAGGTCGAGGAGGCCCGCAAGATCGCCACCATCGCGACCGTGCAGAACCTGTTCAACCTCGCGAACCGCACCGCGGAGCCGGTGCTGGACTACTGCACGGCGAACGACATCGGCTTCATCCCGTGGTTCCCGCTGGCCACCGGCGAGCTGTCCCAGCACGACGGCCCGCTGGCCGCGGCGGCCCGGCAGCACGACGCCACACCGTCGCAGCTCGCGCTGGCCTGGCTGCTCAAGCGCTCGCCGGTGATGCTGCCGATCCCGGGCACCAAGAGCGTCGACCACCTGGAGTCGAACACCGCCGCCGCCGGCATCGAGCTCACCGACGACGAGTTCGAGGCGCTCACCGAGGCGGTCTGAGATGACCGCGGGCGGCACCAGGACGGGCGGGCAGGAGCCGGACAACGGCACGGCCCTGTTCGCCCGGCCGGTGAAGCCGCGCAGCATCAAGGTGCACGAGGCCGCCGTGAACGCCACCCGCGACCTGCTCGCCGAGGGCGGCCTCCCGGCCGCCACGATCGACGCGATCGCGGCCCGGTCGGGCGTCAGCAAGGCCACCCTCTACAAGCACTGGCCCTCCCGCACGGCGGTCGCCGCCGAGGCGTTCGGCCGGGACATGGCCGACGCGGTGCCGGCCTCCGACACCGGTACGACGGCCGGGGACCTCGCCGAGCAGGTGCTGCTGGTCAGCCGGTTCTACGCCAGCCCCGAGGGCACGGTGTTCTCCCAGCTGCTGGCCGCGACGGTCACCGACGAGGGCGGCGCGGCGTACTTCCGGGCCTGGTTCCTCGCCGGCCGCCGCAAGGCGATCGCCGCGATCTGGCAGCGTGGCACCGAGCGGGGCGACGTACGCCCCGGGGTCGACGCGGACACCGCCATCGACCTGCTGTTCGGGCCGCTGATCTACCGGCTGCTCACCGGGCACCTCCCCCTGACCGACGAGGCAGCGACCGCCGTCGCCGACGCGGCGCTGCACGGACTACTCACCACCACACCGAAGGACTGACATGCGCTACGAGAAGCTGGGCAACACCGGGCTCGAGGTCTCAGCCCTCACCCTGGGCTGCATGAGCTGGGGCGACGCGTCGCGCGGCGGGCACCAGTGGGTGCTCGACGAGAACGCCGGCCGGGCGATCATCAAGGACGCGCTGGAGGCCGGGATCAACTTCCTGGACACCGCCAACGTCTACTCCGCCGGCAGCAGCGAGGAGATCACCGGCCGCGCCGTCCGGGACTTCGCGCAGCGCGAGGACGTGGTGCTGGCCACCAAGGTGCACGGCCGGATGCGGCCCGGGCCCAACGGCGCCGGCCTGTCCCGCAAGGCGATCCTGCACGAGATCGACGCGTCCCTGACCCGGCTCGGCACCGACTACGTCGACCTCTACCAGATCCACCGCTGGGACGACTCGACGCCGATCGAGGAGACCATGGAGGCGCTGCACGACGTCGTGCAGGCCGGCAAGGCGCGCTACATCGGCGCCTCGTCGATGTACGCCTGGCAGTTCTCCAAGGCCCAGCACGTCGCCGACCTCGGCGGCTGGACCCGGTTCGTGTCGATGCAGGACCACTACAACCTGCTCTACCGCGAGGAGGAGCGGGAGATGCTGCCGCTGTGCCAGGACCAGGGCGTCGGCGTGATCCCCCTGGAGCCCGCTGGCCCGCGGCCGGCTCACCCGCGACTGGGACGCCGACACGGCGCGCTCGGAGACCGACGAGTTCGGCGGCACGCTCTACCGCGACGAGGACAAGGTCGTCGTGGACACCGTCGCCGCCGTCGCGCGGCGGCTCGGGGTGCCCCGGGCCCAGGTCGCGCTGGCCTGGGTGATGCACCAGCCGGCGGTCACCTCACCGATCGTCGGCGTGACCAAGCCGCAGCACCTGCGCGACGCCGTCGCGGCCGTCGACCTCGAGCTCGGCGAGGCCGACCTCGAGGAGCTCGGCGCGGGCTACGTCCCGCACGCCGTCGCCGGGCACCGCTGACCCGAGGCTCAGTCGGTCCCGGTGCGCTGCGGCCCGAGCGCCCACGGCCGCGCGTCGCTGCCGTGGGGGGTGCGGGTGATCGACGCCAGCACCCGGCGCAGCAGCGGGTCGTCGGCGGGACGGTCGTAGGCGACGTCGTACAGCTCGGTGACCAGGTCGGTGAGCAGCGTCGCGCCGACGTCGTCCAGCGGAGTCTGCGCCGGCAGCCAGACCAGGTGCAGCGGGAGCAGGGTGCCGGACGTCATGTCCGGCATCCCGTAGCCCGGGACCCGGTCGACCACCCGGCAGCCGAACCGGCGGTAGTACGCCAGCCGGCGCCGCCGGACCACCGACTCGACCGGGTCCGCGGTGTCCTCGACGCGCTCGACCTCGCCGAGGAACCCGTGCGTGACGCCGTGCGCGGGCAGGTGCTCGCGCAGGAACAGCATCAGGCTGAGCCCCACCCCGGGGACCGAGGCGTCGCGGTGGGTGGCGAGGTAGAGCAGGGCCGCCGAACCGGTCCGCGGGAGCAGCGCCACCACGGCCACGCCCGCGACCGGCTGCTCGGCGGAGCCGGCGACCGCGACCAGGAACCGGCCGGCGCGGTGCCGGCCCCGCAGGGTGTCCCAGTCGTCGCGCTCGTCGGCGGCGAACCGGTCCTCGAGGACCGCCCCGACCTGGTCGAGGAGCGCGTCCCCGGGTCCGACCCAGTGCGCCACCAGCTCGCGGGACGCCGGCGCGGACGCCCGGCGCGGGGCGGGCAGCACGGTGCTGGCGAGCAGTACCGGCGGACTGTCAGGTTCACCCGGTATCGCCGGGGTGTGGGCGTTCATCCCAGGAGTGACGCAGCCCCGACGCCGTTTTGTCCAGCGAATGCCCCGGATCCGAGCCGTCAGACCACGTGCGGCTCGGCCAGCTCGGGCTCGACGCCGTGGTGCCGCACGGCCCGCGCGAACAGCCCGAGCGTGGGCAGCAGCAGCACCGCGCCCAGGGTGAGGGCGGCCCGGACGCCGTACCGGTTGCCGACCAGGCCGAGCACCGGGCCACCGCCCCACTCCCCGGCGCTGCCCGCGATCGAGGTCACCGACAGCACCGTCGCGCGCAGCGGGGAGTCGGTGATGCTGCCGTTCAGCCAGGCGTGGAACGGCGGCCCGGCGAGGTCGCGGACGACGGCGGTGGCGAGGTACGCCGCGGCGGCCGGCCACCAGGTCCCGGTCAGCGCGAACGCCAGCGCGCAGAGCATCAGCAGCAGGTGCATGACCAGCAGCAGCCGGGCGAGCCGCGCCGGGGACAGCCGCTCCCACCGGGTCACCAGCGGCGCCGCCACCCCCAGGGACAGCAGCGTCACCGCGATCGCGAGCACGCTGAACCAGGTCACGCCGTCCAGGCCGAACAGGTCCGGGACGCCGACGTCGAGCAGCAGGTGCGCCTCCCACAGCCGGTCGAAGCCCTCCTGCCAGGCGCCCAGCACCAGGAAGATGCCCAGCACCAGCACCAGCACCGGGGTGCCCCGGACGACCCGGACCCCGTCCCGGGCGGTCCGCAGGCCCTGCGCGACGTGGCTGCCGGTGCGCTCCGGGCGGGTGAAGCCGTGCTCGGCCATCGCGACGGCGACCAGCACGGCGATGCCGACCGACACGGCGCCCGCGACCAGCAGCGGCAGCCGCAGGTCGACCAGCGCCAGCGGGATGGCCGCCACCAGGCCCAGCAGCCGGCCGACCCGGCCCACCTGGGCGCCCCGGTTGTAGGCCCGGTTCATGGTGTCCCGGTCCGTCTCGTCGGCGAGCCAGGCGTCCTCGGCCCCGCTGCGGAACGTCCAGCCGGCACCCCACACCGCCATCCCGAGCAGCACCGTCCAGGCCGCCGGCACCAGCCCGACGACCAGCATCCCGCCGCCCATCACCACGCCGGCGACCACCAGCGACAGCCGCCGGCTGTACAGGTCCGCGACGATGCCGGTGGGCACCTCGAACACCGAGTAGGCGACCTCGAGCGCCGTACCGGCGAGCACCAGCTCCAGCGGGCTCATCCCCACGTCGCGGATCAGGTAGACCGGGGTGGTCACCCAGCTCAGCGCGGCCACGAAGCCCCACAGCCCGGAGTACGTCAGCCACATCGGGTAGGCAGCCAGGCGGGTCACCGCCCGAGCATGGGGCCGGTGGACCCCTCCCACAACTCGTTTACCCCGATAGTCCGTGACGGACTTGCTGTCCCGGGGCCCCCGGAAGGACCAGTTCGTCACGGACTATCGGGGGGACCGGGCATCCTGGGGGCGTGCCCCGCGACCCGATCGACCCCGCCCACTGGCTGCTCACCCGTGAGGAGCGCGGGAACCCGGGCACCCGGCTCGACGACGTGCACCCGGCCGGCGAGGCCTGGTCGGAGGGCAACCTGGTCCGGCCGCTGATCCACGGCGCGACGTACTTCGCCGAGCTCTTCGAGCGCCTCGAGGCCACCCGCGCCGGCGACCTGGTGTTCTTCACCGACTGGCAGGGCGACGCCGACGAGCGGCTGCTGGGCACGCCGGGCAGCGAGGTGGCCGAGGTGCTCGCCCGCGCGGACGAGCGCGGGGTCGACGTGCGCGGCCTGGTGTGGCGCTCGCACTGGGAGAGGCTCGGCTTCACCGCCGAGGAGAACCGCCGGCTCGGCCAGGACCTGCAGGAGCGCGGCGCGGAGGCGCTGCTCGACATGCGGGTGCGCACCGGCGGCTCGCACCACCAGAAGTTCGTGGTGATCCGGCACCGGGACGACCCGTCGCGCGACATCGCGTACGTCGGCGGCATCGACCTGTGCCACTCCCGGCGCGACGACGCCGACCACCACGGCGACCCGCAGGCGCTCACGATGGCCGCGGAGTACGGCGCCACGCCGCCGTGGCACGACATCCAGGCCGCGATCACCGGGCCGGCCGTGCACGACGTGGAGACGGTCTTCCGGGAGCGCTGGGAGGACCCGACCCCGCTCAGCCGCAACCCGGTCTACGTCACCCAGGACCGGCTGCTCGGGCTCGACCTCAGCCCCGACCCGCTGCCGGCCCAGGCCCCGCCGCCCCCGCCGGTCGACGGCGGCACCCACGTCGTCCAGCTGCTGCGGACCTACCCCGACCTCCGGCACGGCCGCGACTACCCGTTCGCGCGGGGCGGCGAGCGCAGCGTCGCGCGGGGTTACACGAAGGCGCTGAGCCGGGCCCGCCGGCTGGTGTACATCGAGGACCAGTACCTCTGGGGCCACCACGTCGGCAACGTGTTCACCGACGCCCTGCGCGACAACCCCGACCTGCGGGTGGTCGCCGTGGTCCCGCTGTTCCCGGACCTCGACGGCGCCTCGCGCCCGCCGCAGCTGTTCGGCCGTCGGCGCGCGATGCTGGAGATGATGCAGGTCGCCCCCCACCGGGTCGCGATCTACGGCATCGAGAACCACGCCGGCACGCCGGTCTACGTGCACGCCAAGACCTGCATCGTCGACGACACCTGGGCGAGCATCGGCTCGGACAACTTCAACCGGCGGTCCTGGACCCACGACTCCGAGCTGTCCGCTGTGGTGGTCGAGCGCGGGGACACCGGCGAGGCGCGGTACGCCCGCGACCTGCGGCTCACCCTGGCCGCCGAGCACCTCGACCGGTCCGTCGACCCGGCGACCCTGGCCGACGTGATGGCCGACTGCGTGGACCCGGTCGGGATGTACGACGCCTACGCGCGCGCCGCCGAGGGCCTCGACGCGTGGCACGAGTCGGGGCGCACCGGTCCCCGTCCGGCCGGACGGCTCCGACGGCTCGACCCGCCGCAGCTCTCCCGCCTGAGCCGGGTGCTCGCGCTGGCGCCGTACCTCCTGCTGCACGACCCGGACGGCCGGCCGCGCCCGCTGCGCCGGCGCAACGGCTTCTGAGCACCAGGCCCGGGTCGGGGTGACCGAAGGCCCGGGTCGAGGGCCCCAAACGGCGAAGTCCCCGGCAGGTGAACCTGGCCGGGGACTTCGATCTGCACCTTGCGATGGTGCGCGAGGGGGGGAGTTGAACCCCCACGCCCTTTCGGGCACACGGACCTGAACCGTGCGCGTCTGCCTATTCCGCCACTCGCGCGTGAAGCCCGCTCAGACTAACCCACGTCGACGACCCGCCCCAAACCGGGCCGCGTCCGCCCGGGGTCGGCCATCACGTGCCCGTTACGATGCGGGTACGCCGGACCCGGCGCCTGCGCGCGGACGTAGCGTTCTGTCATGCTCACCGCGCGTGCCTGCGGGGGTTCGGCCCGCGAGAGACGGGGGTACGACATCGACAGGGCAGCGAGAGGAGGCGGGCGTGGGAATACTGCAGAACTTCGAGAACCGACTCGAGCAGATGGTCTCCGGCGTCTTCGCCAAGGCCTTCCGCAGCGCCGTGCAGCCCGTGGAGATCGCCTCCGCCCTGCAGCGTGAGGTCGACAACTCCGCGCAGATCCTCTCCCGCAACCGGCGGCTGGTGCCCAACCAGTTCCACGTCGAGCTCTCCGCGCAGGACCACGAGCGGCTCTCGCCGTACTCCTCGACGCTCGCCCAGGAGCTCACCGAGATGCTCCGCGACCACGCGCACGAGCAGTCCTACGTCTTCACCGGGCCGGTCACGATCGCCTTCGACGAGCGCGACGACCTGTCCACCGGCCGGTTCCGGGTGCGCAGCGCCGCGCTGGCCAAGGTCACGCCGGTCTCGGACCGTTCGGTCACCGACACCGCCGTACGACGGGCGAAGGTGATCCTGGAGGTCAACGGGATGAAGCACCCGCTCGACCCGCCCGGCATCGTGATCGGCCGTGGCAGCGAGGCCGACCTGCGGATCAACGACCCGGGCGTCTCGCGCCGGCACGCGGAGATCCGGGTGCACGCGAACGACGCCGGCACGGACGTCAGCGTCGTGGACCTCGGCTCCACCAACGGCATGCTGGTCAACGGCAGCAAGGTGCAGCAGGCCACGCTCGACGACGGCGGCACGATCAAGATCGGGAACACCACCATGACCGTCCGGTTCCTGCCGTCCACGGGCGGCCCGGCCCCCCCGCACCTCCGGCACCAGCGGATGGGGTGGCGACGGTGTCTGAGCTGACGCTGATGCTGATCCGGTTCGCCTACCTGGCGATCCTGTGGATCTTCGTGCTGTCGGTGATCTCGGTGGTCCGCTCGGACATGTTCGGGGCGCGCATCGACTCCACGCCGCGCGCGGACCGCAAGTCCCAGCGGCAGGCCCGCAAGAGCGAGAACCGCGGCGCCAAGCCCACCAAGCGCCCGCGCGGCGCGCCCACGCACGTCGCGATCGTCGAGGGCGCCAACGAGGGCGAGACGGTCTCCCTCGACGAGGCGCCGATCCTGATCGGCCGCGGCTCGGACGCCGCGATCCGGCTCGACGACGACTACGTCTCCACCCGGCACGCCCGGATCGCCAGCTCGGGCGACCAGTGGTTCGTCGAGGACCTGGGCTCCACCAACGGCACCTACATCGGCTCCCACCGGCTCACCCAGCCGACCACCCTGCAGCTCGGCAGCACGGTGCGGATCGGGAAGACCACCCTCGAGCTGAGGAAATAGGGCTGCCCTCGATGGAGCAGAACGACAGTCCCGACGATCCCGTCGCCGAGACCGGTAGCGACCGGCTCGCGCTGCGCTACGCCGCTCTGTCCGACGTGGGCCGGGTCCGCAAGGACAACCAGGACTCCGGCTACGCGAGCGAGAACCTGCTGGTCATCGCGGACGGAGTCGGAGGCGCGGCCCGTGGCGACGTGGCCAGCAGCACCGCCGTGCAGGCGCTCCGCCGGCTCGACGGCCCGCCGCCCGCGGACCTGATCGAGGCCCTCGCCGGCGCCATCCACCGCGCGCACGACCGGATCGCCGAGCTCGTCGAGCAGCAGCCCGAACTCGACGGCACCAGCACGACGGTCACGGCGGCGCTCTTCGACGGCCACCGGATCGGCCTCGCGCACATCGGCGACAGCCGCGGCTACCTCCTGCGGGACGGCACGCTGTCGCAGCTCACCAAGGACCACACGTTCGTGCAGAGCCTGATCGACGAGGGCCGGATCACCGAGGAGGAGTCCCGGACCCACCCGCACCGCAACCTGATCCTGCGCGCGGTCGACGGGGTGCACGAGACGGACCCCGACCTGTTCTACATCGAGCTCGCGCCCGGCGACCGGCTGCTGCTGTGCAGCGACGGCGCCTCGGGCGTGCTCGACCACGAACGGCTCACCGACATCCTCGGCAGCGGGTCGATCGACTACGCCGTGGTCGAGCTGATCCGCGCCTCGCTGGACGCCGGCAGCTCGGACAACATCACCTGCGTGGTGGCCGACGTGGTGGACCCGGCCGTCCCCGACGACGGCCCGCCGCTGGCCGCCGCCTCGACCGGACCGATGATCGTCGGCGCCGCCGCCGAGCAGCCACGCCGCGCCGGGCAGGGCTCGAAGAGCTTCTTCCGGGGTCACCGCGGCGGCGACACCGGGGAGATCGAGCCGGTCCCGGGCGAGGAGCCCGCTCCGGTCGGCGCGCGCCCCGTCGACCCGGAGGAGCTGCGCTACGCCCCGCAGGAGCCGCACCGCGGCCGCTGGGTGAAGACCGTGGGCGCCCTGGTGGTGCTCGCCCTGGTGCTCGCCGTCGCCGCGGTGCTGGGCTACCGCTACAGCCAGAGGCAGTACTTCGTGGCCGGCCACGACTCGCGGGTGGCGATCTTCCGCGGCGTCCAGGCCGACATCCCCGGGGTGCGGATGAACCGCGTCGCCCAGCAGACCGACGTGACGATCGCGTCGCTGCCCGACTTCCCGGCCGAGCAGGTCCGCGCGGGCATCCCCGCGGAGTCGCTGCGGGACGCCCGGCAGATCGTCGCGCGGCTCGACGACGCCGTCCGGATCTGCCCCACGCCGACCCCGACCCCGACGCCGACACCCACCCCGACCGGTCGCGGCACGGGCCAGGCCGGCGGGTCCCCGAGCGCGCAGCCCAGCCCGACCGCGTCGCCGACCCCGACTGCCACCCCGACTCCGACGGCGACCCCGACCCCGACGGCCGGGGCGTCGGCCACCCTCGCTCCTCCGGACTGCGTGGAGGCCACCCCGTGAGCGCCATGCAGGCGTTGCGCGACGCCGCCTTCACCCACCGCCGCCGCCGCGGCGCCGAGCTGTTCCTGCTCGTCCTCAGCCTGGTCGTCGGTGTCGGCGCCTACGCTGCGGTGGGCCTCGGCGTCGAGGGCACGGTGCCCGCCGACATCGTCGGGTACGGCGGCTGGCTGGCCGCCCTGTGCCTGGTCTGCCACGTCGTGGTTCGCCTGGTCGCGCCGTACGCCGACCCGGTGCTGCTCCCGATCGTGGCCGCGCTCAACGGCCTCGGCCTCGCGATGATCCACCGGATCGACCTGGCCCGGGTCGCCGCCGAGCCCGACTCGCAGACGTTCGCCCGCGGCCAGCTCGTGTGGATGACGCTGGGCGTGATCCTCTTCGTGCTGGTGCTCGTCGTGGTCCGCGACCACCGGCGGCTCCAGGCGTTCACCTACACCTTCGGCTTCGCCGCGATCCTGCTGCTGCTGATGCCGCTGATGCCGCTGATCGGCGTGACCCGCAACGGCGCGCGGATCTGGATCAACCTCGGCCCGCTGAGCTTCCAGCCCGGTGAGGTCGCCAAGGTGATGCTGGTGCTGTTCTTCGCCGGCTACCTCGTGCTGCACCGCGACGCGCTCGCCCTGGCCGGCCGCCGGTTCGCCGGCATCGACCTGCCCCGCGGCCGCGACCTGGGGCCGGTCCTGGTGATGTGGCTGATCAGCCTGGGCGTGCTGGTCTTCCAGCGCGACCTCGGCTCGTCGCTGCTGTTCTTCGGGCTGTTCCTGGTGATGCTCTACGTCGCGACCGAGCGGCCGGGCTGGCTGGTCGTCGGCTCGGTGATGTTCCTGGCCGGCGCCTACGCCGGGTTCCTGGCCTTCGGGCACGTGCAGACCCGGGTGAACGCCTGGCTGCACCCCTTCGACCCGGCGAACGCGACCGGCGCCTACCAGATCATCCAGGGGATGTACGGCATGGCGTGGGGCGGTCTGGTCGGCCGCGGGCTCGGCCAGGGCGACCCGACGCTGATCCCGTTCTCCTACTCCGACTTCATCATGGCCTCGCTCGGCGAGGAGCTGGGGCTGACCGGCGTGATGGCCGTGCTGCTGCTCTACGGGCTGATCGTCGAGCGCGCGCTGCGCACCGCCCTGGTCTGCCGGGACGCGTTCGGCAAGCTCGTCGCGGTCGGTCTCGGCGTGGTCTTCGCGCTGCAGGTCTTCGTGGTCGTCGGCGGCGTCACCAAGCTGATCCCGCTGACCGGCCTGACCACCCCGTTCCTGTCCTACGGCGGGTCGTCGCTGGTGGCCAACTGGGCGATCGTCGCCCTGCTGCTGCGGATCTCCGACCAGGCCCGCCGGCCCCTTCCCGACCTGACCTCCCCGGAGGAGGACGACGCCACCCAGGTGGTGAATCTCCGATGAACAAGCCGATCCGCACGATGTCCATCTTCTGCATGCTGCTGTTCGCGGCGCTGCTGCTGAACACCACCTACCTGCAGTACGTCGACGCCGGCAGCCTCAACTCGCGCGGCGACAACAAGCGGGTGCGCGACGCGGAGTTCTCCCGCAAGCGCGGCGCGATCGTCGCCGGTGGCTCGTCGGTGGCCGAGAGCGTGCAGAGCGACGACGCCTACAAGTACCAGCGGGTCTACAAGCAGCCCCGCAAGTACGCCCCGCTGACCGGCTACTACTCCTACATCTACGGCCGCTCGGCGGTGGAGTCCAGCCAGAACGAGATCCTCTCCGGCAGCGACCCGCGGCTGTTCGTCAACCGGGTCGTGGACATGCTCGGCAACAGCCAGCCCAAGGGCGGCTCAGTGACGCTGACCGTCGACCCCAAGGCGCAGACCGCGGCGTACGACGGGCTGCGGGCCCTGGGCAGGAACGTCGAGGGCTCGGTCGTCGCGCTCGACCCGTCGACCGGCAAGGTGCTCGCGCTGGTCACCTCCCCGACGTACGACCCGAACCGGCTCGCCTCGCACAGCTTCAGCGACGTGCAGAAGGCCTGGAACGAGCTCACCGCCGACAAGAACCGGCCGCTGCTCGACCGCGGGATCCAGGAGGTCTACCCCCCGGGATCGACGTTCAAGCTGGTGACCGCCGCCGCGGCGCTGTCCAGCGGGCAGTACACCCCCGACACCAAGGTCAAGGGCGGCGCCAGCCTCGACCTGCCGCAGACCTCGACCGACCTCGTCAACGAGAACGGCAGCAACTGCGGCGGCGACCCGATCACCCTGACCCAGGCGCTCGAGGTGTCCTGCAACGTGTCGTTCGGCGACATCGGGCTGCGGCTCGGCGACGACGCGCTGCGGGCACAGGCCGAGAAGTTCGGGTTCGACCAGACCTACCTCAACGACCTGCCCGGGCAGGTCAAGAGCCGGTTCCCGGAGAGCCCGGACGAGCCGCAGACCGCCCTGTCCGCGATCGGCCAGTTCGACGTGGCGGCCACCCCGCTGCAGATGGCCATGGTCGCGGCCGGGATCGCCAACAACGGCACGGTGATGCGGCCCTACGTCGTCGACGAGGTGCAGGCACCCGACCTGTCCAGCCTGGAGAAGACCAGCCCCGAGGCGCTGCGCAGCAACGCGGTCTCGTCCTCGGTGGCCCGCGACCTGACCCAGATGATGGTCGAGGTGGTCGACAACGGCACCGGGACCACGGCGCGGATCCCGGGCATCAAGGTGGCCGGCAAGACCGGCACCGCGCAGAGCTCGCCGGATCGGCCGCCGTACGCCTGGTTCGTGTCCTTCGCGCCGGCCGACAACCCCAAGGTCGCGGTGGCGGTGCTCGTCGCGGACGCCGGCGTGGCCCGCGACGCGATCTCCGGCAGCGGCCTGGCCGCACCGATCGCCAAGAACGTCATGGAAGCCGTGATCGGCAAGTGAGCGGGGACCAGCGGCTCCCCGACGCGCCCCGCTACCGGCTGGACTCGCGCATCGCGACCGGCGGCATGGGCGAGGTCTGGAAGGCCACCGACACGGTGCTCGGCCGCGAGGTCGCGGTCAAGGTGCTCAAGCCGGAGTACGCCGACGACGCGACGTTCCGGAGCAGGTTCGAGACCGAGGCCCGCAACGCGGCGGCGCTGCACCACCCCAACGTCGCGGCCGTCTTCGACTTCGGCGAGCTCCCCCCGATCCGGCCGGGAGCGGCGGGCCGCCGCAGCCCTACCTCGTCATGGAGCTGGTCCGCGGCGAGCCGCTGTCCGCGCTGCTGCGCGGCGGGGAGCCGATGCCGCCCGAGCCGGCCGCCGAGCTGCTGGCCCAGGCCGCGGACGGGATCAGCGCCGCGCACGCGCTCGGCATCGTGCACCGGGACGTGAAGCCGGCCAACCTGCTGGTCACCCCTGACGGCACCCTGAAGATCACCGACTTCGGCATCGCCCGGGCCGCCGACGCGGTCGCGCTGACCCAGACCGGCCAGGTCATCGGCACCCCGCAGTACCTCTCCCCCGAGCAGGCCGAGGGCAAGGCGGCCACCGCGGCCAGCGACATCTACTCCCTCGGCGTGGTGCTCTACGAGTGCCTGGCCGGACGGCGCCCCTTCGACGCCGACAGCCCGATCGCCACCGCCCTCGCGCACCTGCGCGACGACCCGCCGCCGCTCCCCGACGAGGTCCCCGAGCACCTGCGCGAGACCGTCCGGGTCGCGCTCGCCAAGGACCCCGCCGCGCGGTTCGGCTCCGCGGCGGCGTTCGCCACGGCGCTGCACGGCGGCCCGGTGGTCGGCGGCGCGGGCACCCCCGCGGACCCGGGCGCCGACGCCCCGACGGTGGTGGCCGCCTCCGCCGCCGCGCCGGTGGCCGGTGCGGCCGTGGCCGCCGCGGCAGCCGGGCACGACGCCGACGACGGCACCCGCGTGCTGTCCGCCCCCGACGACGTGCCGCCCCGCGGCCCCCGCGGTCCGGCTCCCGCTCCGCCGCCCGGCCCGGCCGAGCGGCGACGTACGCCGGGCTGGCTGCCGTGGGCCGCGGCCGCGGCCGCCGTGCTCGTGGTGGTGCTGGTCGTCTCCCAGCTCGGCGGCAACGGGGACGACCCCGCGGCGCCGACGTCCGGGGACTCCCCGTCGGCGACCAAGGGCTCGAAGGCGCCCTCCCGCAGCGCCTCGCCGAAGCCGAGCCCGTCGCGCACCCCGTCCGCCAGCGACACCCCGAGCGAGACTCCGTCCGCGTCGCCGTCGGAGTCGCCGTCCGCGCAGACCGTGACCGTCGACCCGGCCGCCTACGTCGGGCGGCCGGCGAAGGACGCCCGCAAGGACCTCGAGAAGCTCGGCCTGACCGTCGCGGAGACCACGGTGGAGAACCCCGGCGACCAGGAGAAGGACGGGGTGTCCGGCGTCAGCCCCTCGGGCGAGGTCGAGCCCGGGTCGACGGTGACGCTCTCGGTGTACGGCGACCCGGTGCAGGTCGAGGTGCCCGGCGCGAGCACCGGCCCGAGCACCGGCGCGGACACCGGCCCGGGCAACGGCAAGGTCAAGGGAAAGGTCAAGAAGCAGCCATGAGCAACGATCAGCCCGAGGGCAACGGTCCCCGCGTCGGGGGTCGCTACGTGCTCGGCGACCTGCTCGGACGCGGCGGGATGGCAGAGGTCCGCAAGAGCACCGACGTCCGCCTCGGGCGGGTGGTCGCGGTCAAGCGGCTGCGCACCGACCTGGCCAGCGACCCGACCTTCCAGGCACGCTTCCGCCGCGAGGCGCAGAGCTCCGCCTCCCTGAACCACCCCGCGATCGTGTCGGTCTACGACACCGGCGAGGAGCCGTCGACCGACGGGTCCGACGTCCCGCAGCCCTACATCGTGATGGAGTACGTCGCCGGCCGGACGCTGCGCGAGATCCTCCGCGAGGGCCGCAAGATCCTGCCGGAGCGGGCCCTGGAGATCACCTCGGGCGTGCTCGCGGCGCTGGACTACAGCCACCGGGCCGGCATCGTGCACCGCGACATCAAGCCCGCCAACGTGATGCTCACCCCGAGCGGCGACGTGAAGGTGATGGACTTCGGCATCGCCCGGGCGCTGGCCGACGCGTCCTCGACGATGACCCAGACCGCGGCCGTCGTCGGCACGGCGCAGTACCTCTCCCCCGAGCAGGCCCGCGGCGAGACCGTGGACTCCCGCAGCGACGTGTACTCCACCGGCTGCCTGCTCTACGAGCTGCTCACCGGCCGGCCGCCGTTCGTCGGCGAGAGCCCGGTGTCGGTGGCCTACCAGCACGTCCGCGAGCAGGCGCCGCCGCCGTCCTCGATCGACGGGGACCTCACCCCCGAGATCGACGCGATCGTGATGAAGTCGCTGACCAAGCGCGTCGAGGACCGCTACCAGAGCGCCGCCGCGATGCGCGCGGACATCGAGCGGTACCTCGCCGGCAAGCCGGTCGCGGCGCCCGTCGTGCCCGTGTCCGGGAACGGCTTCGTGCCCGACCACGAGCCCACCTCGATGTTCACCGGGGTCCGTGACGACGAGCCCGAGGAGGAGCGCAAGAAGCGCTGGCCGCTGGTGCTGGCGATCCTCGGCGTGGTCGCCCTGCTGGTGGCGGCCGCCGTCGTCGGCCCGATGCTGTTCAGCTCCGCGCCCGAGACCCGGACCGTGCCGCAGGTGGTCAGCATGACCCAGCCGCAGGCCGAGGCCCGGATCAAGGCGGCCGGGCTGGTCGTCGGTGACGTGTCGAAGGAGGCGTCCGAGGACGTCGCCAAGGGCCAGGTCATCGCCCAGGACCCGGACCCGCTCTCGACGCTGCCGCCCGGCGACCCGGTGGACCTCACCGTCTCGACCGGCCAGCCCGACGTGGTGGTGCCGGACATCCTCGGCGACGACAAGGACACCGCCCGGCAGAAGCTCACCGACGCCGGGCTGCGCGTGAAGCTGGTCCAGAAGAAGTCCGACGAGCAGCAGGACATCGTCATCGACAGCGACCCGCGCCCGGCGACCAGCGTCACCAAGGGCAGCCTGGTCACCGTCGTCTACTCGGCGGGCCCGCAGCAGGTGCCCAGCGTCGTCGGCCTCAAGGAGGGCGCCGCGCGCGCGAAGCTGGAGAAGGCCGGGTTCAAGGTGGACTCCGTGCAGGACTCGCAGACCGAGTCGACCAAGGGCACCGTGCTCAAGCAGAGCCCGTCGGCGTTCACCACCCAGCCGCAGGGCACCACCGTGGTGATCACGGTGTCGAGCTACGAGCCGCCGAGCCCCACCCCGACGCCGACCCCGACGCCGACCCCCACCCCGACCCCCACGCCGACCCCGACCGTGCCCACCCCGCCCACCGAGTCGCCGTCGGTCCCACCCCCGCCTGAGGCGGGGGACCCGGGACCACAGGACCAGGGGTCGAGCCGGGACTCGTGCGGGCTCGAGCCGGGGGTCAGGCCGCGGGCTTGGCGTACTCGAGCTCGGTCGAGCCGGAGTAGCCGGGCAGGTCTACCGAGTCGTGCGTCTCGACGCTCCAGCCGAGGCCGGACTCGGCGACCACCCGCAGGTAGAGCTGGATGTACGGGCTGGTCGTCACCGAGGTGAGCATGTCGTCGGTGGGGCCGATCGCGGTGATGCGGTACGGCGGCGAGTAGGGCACGCCGTGCAGGATCACCACGTTGCCCACGCACTTCACGCCGGTCGTGGAGACCACGCGCTGGTCCTGGATCGTCATCGCCTCGGCCCCGCCGGCCCACAGCGAGTTCACGACCGCCTGGATGTCCTGCTGGTGCACGAGCAGCTCGCTCACCGCGGACAGGTCGTCGCCGGCCGCGTCGAGCGCCTGCTTGGGCGCGTCGTCGAGCGTGATCGTGACGCCCGGGCCGTGCACCGGGGACAGCCCGGCGGGTGCCTCGAGGGCCTTGGCCTTCCTCTGCTCGACGGTCCCGCCGACGGTGCCGAGGTCGGCGGTCAGCCGGTCGACCTCGGTGGTGAGGTCGGCGGCCCGGGTCCGCAGTCCCTCCAGGTCCTTGGCCTGCGCGTTGGCCAGGCCGTCCAGGTCGTCGTACCTCCCGGCCCGCAGGTCCATGCCGCGCGAGCTGACCATGCTGGTGACGAACAGGATCCCGGCGACCAGGAAGACCGCCGGCCCGAGGAGTCGCCAGACCAGCCCGCGCGAGCGGTAGGTCCGGGTCCGCGCCGCGAAGGCGGTCGCCAGCCGGGCGTGCCAGCTCTGGCGGTGCGGGTGCGTGGTCATCGGGCCGCCTGCGAGGTGTGTGCGTGGGGAGGGTCGACGCCGACTAGGCTATCGGAGTCCACAACGGGTCCCGCGACACCGCGGGCCCGCCCAGGAGCACCCAGGAGTTCTCGTGTCGTCACCTCGTCCGTCCGGCAACGGCGGCAAGACCAAGCGCCCCGCCCCGAGCGGCAGCTTCGCCCCCGCCGCGGGCATCTCGTGGGTGCGCACCGGGCTGGCCGCGCTGGTCGTGCTGCTCGGCATCGCCTGGCTGGTCGTGTACGTCGTGGTGGCCGGACCGGACACCGACGGCACCAAGCTCACCTGGATGGGTGACCTGGGGCGCTGGAACTACCTGATCGGCTTCGGCCTGGTCTTCCTCGGCCTGGCGATGGGCGCGCACCCCTCCACCCCGCTCGGCCGCGGTCGCGGCGTGGTGGTCGGGATGCTCGGCAGCTTCCTGATCGGCCTGGTCTGGATCGTCCTGTACTACGTCACCGGCTCGGAGATGACGCTGCCGCTGCTCACCGACCTCGGTCAGTACAACCTGATGGTCGGCATCGGCTTCATGGCCGTCGGGTTCGTGTACGCCACGCACTGGGAGTAGCCACCTCGGCGGACGGCCGTCCACACAGTCACACAGGTTCACCGAGCCGGTGTCGCGGAGCGATCTCGCGGCACCGGTTCTGCACATCTGTGCATGACCTTGTGGACGAATTACACCGCTGGAATTTCATCCACAGGGTTTATCCCCAATGTGGACAGAGGCCAGGGACGGCGCCGGCGGACGAGGCGCGATGGTCCCGAGATACCCGGTGGGGGCATGCACGAAACCTGGGGCCCGGGCGGGGAGGGACCAGCGTGCGGGTCAGGCCAGGACGGCGACGCGGGTGCCGGTGGTGACCAGCACCAGGAGGGCGACCGCGACGATGCCGCCGGTCTGCCAGAGGGTGCGGTTGGTCCGGGGCGCGTAGACGATCACGGTGCCGAGCAGCAGGCCGCCGATGAAGCCGCCGAGGTGGCCCTGCCAGGAGATCATCCGGACGAACATGAAGGTGATCACGAAGTTCACGCCGATCCAGGTGAGCATCCCGCGGACGTCGCCGTGGACCTTGATGGCCACCACCAGCATCGCGCCCATCAGGCCGAAGATGGCGCCCGAGGCGCCGAGCGTCTGGCCGTAGGGGGTGGAGAACCACAGCACGGTGGCGCTGCCGGCCAGCCCGGAGATCAGGTAGACGGCGAGGAAGCGGGTGCGCCCGATGGCGAGCTCGAGCTGGGGCCCGAGGGTCCACAGCGCGAGCATGTTGAAGCCGATGTGCCAGATCGCGACGTGGGTGAACATCGAGGTGAGCAGCTGCCAGACGTCGCCCTGGGAGACGCTGGCGAACTGCGGGTAGACCACCCCGAGGTAGCTCGAGGACGGCCGGAGCGCGAGGTAGTCGACGAGCCGGCTGCCCGCTCCACCGGTCGCCAGGATCGCCACCCAGACCACGACGTTGATCGCGATCAGGACCTGCGAGGTGAGCGCCGGGTTGCCGGACCGCTGGCCGCCGTACGCCGTGCGGCCGGACCGGGTCTCGCGGGACCCCTCGTGCACGCAGGACGGGCACTGGAACCCGACCGAGGCGGGACGCATGCAGTCGGGGCAGATCCGGCGGTCGCACCGCTGGCAGCGGATGTGCGCCTCGCGGTCGGGGTGCCGGTAGCAGACCGGGGCCTCCTGCTCGGAGGCCCCGGTCGCCGGCGTGTCAGGCGTGCTCATCGGTGCTGGTGTCAGCGCCTGTCGATCTCGACCGACTCGATCACCACGGCGTCCTTGGGGCGGTCGCCCGCACCGGTCGGCGTCACGTTGATCTTGTCGACGACGGCACGGCTGGCCTCGTCCTCCACCTCGCCGAAGATCGTGTGCTTGTTGTTCAGCCACGGGGTCTCGGTGGTGGTGATGAAGAACTGCGACCCGTTGGTGCCCGGGCCGGCGTTCGCCATCGCGAGGAGGTACTTGCGGTCGAACTGGAGCTCGGGGTGGAACTCGTCCTTGAACGTGTAGCCCGGGCCACCGGTGCCGGTGCCGAGCGGGCAGCCGCCCTGGATCATGAAGTTCTCGATGATCCGGTGGAAGCCGAGCCCGTCGTAGAACTTGTCCGGGGACTTCTTGCCGGTCTGCGGGACCTGGTACTCCTGGGTCCCCTCGGCCAGACCGACGAAGTTCTCGACGGTCTTCGGGGCGTGGTTCGGGAACAGGTGGATGACGATGTCACCCTGGTTGGTCTTCAACGTCGCGTAGGTCTCGGACACCGCGCCGCCTCTCGGGTCGTCGGACATGTGGTCGTGGAGCCTTCCGATCCTCCCACGTCGCCCAACCGGGTCCGGCCGGGACCGTCCCGCGGTCCGTCCGGTCGCGTCTCGCCGCGGTGCCCCCGTGTTTCATCTCGCCACCGTTGCGGGCATGATCGACCGGGGAACGGGCATCAGCACGTGGACCGACCAGCAGACCCGGACGGCGGATCTGAGAAGAGAGGACCTCGCCACGATGATCGGCAAGAAGAAGACCCTGCGAGAGCAGATCCTTGACCAGGCCAGTGACCTGGCGGACAGCGCCCGCGACAAGGCCGGTCCGGTGCTCGCCGACGCGCGCGACCGCGCCGTGCCGGTGCTTGCCGACGCCCGTGACAAGGCTGCGCCGGTCCTCGCCGACGCCCGCGCGAAGGCTGCGCCCTACGTCTCCGAGGCCCGTGACAAGGCGGCTCCCTACCTCTCCGACGCGAAGGGCAAGGCTGCGCCGTACGTCTCCGACGCGCGTGACAAGTTCAGCGACACCATCCTGCCGGTGCTCACCGCGGCGCTCGCCAGCGTCGAGGAGGCCACCGAGGAGGCCCGCGGCGAGTCCAAGAGGCGCGGGAAGGCCGTGGCCGCCGCGCTGAAGGGCGAGATCGAGGCCCCGCAGCCCAAGCACCGCGGCCGCAAGCTGCTGGTCCTCGTCGGGCTCGGCGGCATCGCCTTCGCGGCGTACAAGAAGTTCGGCGCCAAGCAGCCGACCACCAACTGGCAGTCGTCGTACACCCCGCCGCCGGCCCCGGCTCCGACCGCCACCGGCGGTCCGGTCGGCGCGACCGGTGCTGGTGCGCACCGCGCCGACGCCGACGACGTCGCGGCCTCCACCCCGGGTGAGGCGGCCTCCGACGCGACCGACGTGCCGCACGACGCCACCACGCCGGACAACCCGGTCACCGAGATCGACGTCGAGAACAAGTAGCACCGTCTCGCGACACGGCCCCCCCTCACCTCCGGGTGACGGGGGCCGTTCCGCGTCCCGGGGACCCGCGGGTCAGGCGGCGGGGGTGCTGCGCCGCCAGGTGCGCACCGGCAGGTCGACCGGGCGGTGCTCGGCGACCCACGCGTCGATCTGCTCCCACCAGCCGAAGAGCCACTCGATGCGCGCCTCCCGGTCGTCGGGGATCTCGGCGCGCGGCACCCGCCACCAGCGCATGATGATCTGCTTGTCCATCGGCAGCTCGCGCCAGATGTCGCGCACCGTGAAGAGGTGGTCGAGCCCGGTGTGCGCGACCAGCACGACGTCGGCGTCCGGCGCCGCGTCCAGCGCCGCGATCAGGCCGCCCGGCCGGGGCGCGAGCACGTTCTCCATCCGCTCGGCGCGCCGCGCCATCGTCTCCAGCCCGAGCCGGCGGAGCTTGTCGATGCCACGCTGGCGGCGCTCGGGGGTGAAGTTGCCGCCCTCGGGGAAGATCACGAACGCGTCGTTCTCGTCGAGGTTGCGGGCCAGCGCGCCGACCTCGTCCTCGAGCCGGTCCGCGGCGGCGCCGCGCCGGTTCGGCGAGATGAACCGGTTGGGCAGCCGGTTCAGGATCACGTCGATGGCCGGGTCCCACTGCAGGGTGTCCTTGAGCACGACGCGGGGCTCGCGGCCGTACCAGTGCATCAGCGCGTACATCAGCGTGAACGAGTCCGCCGGGCCCGCGTGCCGGCAGCAGACGATCAGCGGCTCGCCGGGGAACGCGTCCGGCGGCGTGCCCTCGGTGACGATCTTCAGCCGCGCGACCCGGCGGGCCTCGCGGAAGAAGATCACGAGGTAGGTCTGCACCAGGTCGTAGTGGATCCGCTCGAAGAACGGCCGCCGGATGAACCAGCCGAACCCGGAGGCGATCCACAGCCCGAACAGCTCGACGAGCATCAGGCTCTCGAGCACCAGGTGCATCAGCAGCAGGGACAGCAGCCGCAGCGGCCGCAGCCGTCCGGGTACGACGGGCGAGAGCACCGTCGCGACCAGCAGCCAGAGCGGGATCGTGGTCAGCACCAGCACGGTCAGCGCGATCAGGGCCGGGGCGAGCACGATCCGCCGGAACCAGTGCCTCACCCGTGCTCCCGGAGGTAGGCCGACGAGGCGTCGTACGCGGTGTCGATGCGGCGGCTGATCGCGGTGAAGTCCCGGTAGCCCAGCAGCGAGTCCTTGCCGGGACCCGGACCACCCGGCCCGTCACCGGCCCCGGTCGGCAGCACGTGAGCGGTGACGTGCTCGGGCAGCGCGGCCATCTCCCGGTGGAACCGGTGCCGGCGGGCGATCTCGAAGGAGACCCGGGCGACCTCCCACGGCTTCGTCGGCGGCTTGAGCGGCCGGTCGACCCGGCCGACCTGGAGCACGTAGATCGTCGTCGCCCCGCACTCGACGGCGCGGCCCACCGGGATCGAGTTCACGATTCCGCCGTCGAGGTAGTGCTGCCCGCCCACCTCGGCGGGGCGCAGCAGACCGGGGACGGCGGCCGAGGCCATCACCGCGTCGGTGACCCGGCCCTCGGCGAACCAGTGCTCGGAGGCGTCCTCGATGCGGGCCGCGCAGCACTGGAAGGGCACCGCCAGGTCCGCGAAGGTCAGCTCGCCGAGCTCCTGGACGAGCCGGTCGCGCAGCGGCTTGGCCGAGTGCAGGTGGGTGCCGGTGCGCACCGCCCGGGTGACCTGGCGCACCGGCCCGTCGCCGTACACCTCACGGGTGCTCGCGGCGCTCTGCCACAGCCCGAGCAGCCGGTCGATCACCGCGTCGCCGGGGTCGGCCGCGACCAGGGCGCCGTTGAGCGCACCCACCGACGTGCCGAGGATCAGGTCCGGTCGGACGTCCGCCTCGAACAGCGCCCGGAGCATGCCCACCTCGACCGCGCCGAGCAGGCCGCCTCCACCGAGGACGAAGGCGGTGCTCACCACGGAGGGCTCAGGCCACGGCCGGCGCGGTGTCGCTGCCGGCGCCGAGCTGGGCCCGGACCTGGGCGGTGGCCCGGTGCTCGGCCCAGAAGGACAGCACCGGGACGGTCCCGCAGAGCAGCGTGACCAGCGTGAACCCGATGGTCCACCGGGCCTTGCGGGAGAGCAGGAACGCCATCACCAGGAAGATCATGTAGAGCCAGCCGTGCGCGATGCCGAGGTTCTGGGTGATCCACTCACCGGTGAGCTGGAGGCTGGTGCCGTCCTGGGTGAGGTACTTCAGCGGCACGCCGACGAGGATCAGCACGATCAGCAGGACGCCGACGACGTTGGCCATCACGCGGTAGCGGAGCAGGGCGGTCTTCACGGGCTCGACGGTACTCCAGTGACCCCGCTCACCCGGGGGTCGGAGCCGGTCCCCGCCCCGTCGTCGGCCGGTTCGTCGGGGCCCTCCTCCTCGAGGCGCTGCCGCTCGAGCTCGTCGCGGCACCAGCGCCACCAGATGTAGACCGCGAACCCTCCGAACACCCACCACTCGAAGGCGTAGAGCAGGTTGCGCAGCGCGGTGAACGTCTCCGCCTTCGGCAGCGACGCGGGCGTCACCGGGCGGAGACCCGGCTCCACCCCCGAGGACGCCCGCGTGGTCGAGCGGGCGATCACGTAGCCGCCGTACAGGTCCTGGTCGACGTGCTGGATCGCGTCCGCGACCCGCATCTCGGGGATCACGTCGTCGGTCGGGTCGGGGTCGCTCAGCCCGGAGCCCTCCCCGGGCTGCAGCCAGCCGGTCACGTCCACCGTCCCGGTCGGCGCCGGAGGCACGTCGGCCACCGTCGGCGCCCACCCGCGTACGACGAGCATGGCCGGCGCACCCGCGCAGGACGTCGAGCCGGCGCACACCTCGACCGGCGTCACCGCCCACACCCCGGTCCGGCCGCCGAGGTCGCGGTCCGCGACGTAGACCGTCGAGCGCGGCAGCCACCGGCCGGCGAGCCGGACCGGCTGGCCGACGGCGTCGCCGGGGAACGGGTCGTCGGCCGACATCACCGAGGCCAGCGCCCGGGCGGGCGCGTCGGCGAGGGAGGCGGCCTGGTCGTGGCGGCGCGAGCCCCAGGCGTCGTACTGCCAGATCCCGAGCAGCACCGCCGCGGTGGTCGCCAGCACGGCGAGCGCGTGCAGGCCGAGCAGGCGCGGGGCGAGGAGGCGGCGGACGGGGAACGGCACCCCACCAGCGTACGTTCGGCCGATTCCGCCCCTGCGGGGCCGGTCGGCGGTAAAGTCGAGGCGCGCAGATCTCGGGACCCCGGTCTGCCGGTCGACGACGGGCAGGGACAGCGTGGGCAGCGCACGGCAGCGCTCGACGGGCCTGGTGGACGAGCTGCAGAGCAGCCACCGGTTCACGATCGGCGTGCTCGTCTCGGTGCTGGTGCTGAGCCTGTTCACGTCCGGCTACCTGATCCTGGTCAGCCAGCCCCGGCTGACCAACTACGTCGAGCTGGCCCGCGAGGCCCGCGACGTGCACGAGGCGATGCTCGACCAGGAGACCGGCCTGCGCGGCTGGCTGGCGACCGGCGACCCGATCTTCCTGGAGCCCTACACGGCCGGCCGCGCCGCTTCCGCGGCGTCCGTCTCGGGACTGCTGAGCGACGTGAAGAGCAGCCCCGACGTCACCGACGGCGTGGTGAGCATGCTGCTGGCCCGCCAGCGGTGGGAGAGCTGGGCGAGCGAGGCGGCCGCCATGCGGGTCACCCCCGCCCAGCGCACCGACGGCACCCTGGCCCGGTTCCTGCTGGACGGCAAGGAGCTGTTCGACGCCTACCGCGAGCGGGACCTGGTCAGCACCTCCGCGATCCGGGACCACCGCACCCAGGCGCTGACCCGGCAGACCGAGGCGATGGTCGCGGTGCTGGCCAGCTACCTGGTGCTGCTCGCGGCCACCGCCGCGATCACGATGCGTCGTCGCCGGAGGCTGCAGGCCGCCCTCCTCGCCCCGATCGAGGACCTGCACATGACCATCAGCCGGATCCGCACCGGCGACCTGAGCGCCCGCACCGAGCCGACGACCGTCCCGGAGCTCGCGGAGATCGGCAACGCCCTCGGCGAGCTGGCGGCCACCCTCGAGGAGGCCGAGGTGGCGGCCACCGACCGGGAGATCCGGCTGGCCTTCCTCGCGAACCGGTTCGAGACCGTGGTCCGCGTCGGGCGCGAGATCGCCGGCAGCCTGTCCATCCGCTACGTCTCCAGCACCGTGACGACCGCCGCGGCCGAGCTGCTGGGCACGACGACCACGCTGTGGCTGCGCGGCGAGGACCAGGGCTTCCACGCCGTGCACCGCAGCACCGACGCGCACGGTGCGCCGGCCCCGAGCACGCTGGTCCCGCCGGCCGTCGTGCTCTCCGCCGCCACCGGCGCGGTCCCGGTCAGCACCGACTCGCGTCGCGCCTACCCGCTCGTCCTGGCCGGCACCGTGACCGCGGTGCTGCAGGTCGAGACGCCGGTCGTCGACGACGACACCGACCAGGTGCTCGTCTCGCTGCTGTCCACCGCGGCCGCCGCGCTGGAGTCCGCACACCTGCACAGCACCGCCCGCGAGCTCGCCGACATGGACGGTCTCACCCACCTCCCGAACCGGCGGCGCTTCGAGATCGACATCGACACCGAGTGGGAGCGCTGCCGGCGCTACGGCCGCCCGATGAGCCTGATCATGATGGACCTCGACCACTTCAAGCGGCTCAACGACGAGCACGGGCACCTGCTCGGCGACCAGGTGCTGCGCGAGGTGGCCACCGCGGTGAACGGGGTGCTCCGCAGCACCGACACCGCCTACCGGTACGGCGGCGAGGAGATCGTCGTGCTGCTGCGCGAGACCGGGCTGGAGGACGCCGCCTTGGCCGCCGAGCGGCTCCGGGAGGCCGTCTCGGTGATCCGGGTCGTCGAGCACCCGCAGGTCACGGTCTCCACCTCCGCCGGCGTGGCGGCCCGGCACGCCTCGATGTCGCACTACACCGGGCTGGTGTCCAAGGCCGACAAGGCGCTCTACGAGGCCAAGCGGCTCGGGCGCAACCGGGTGGCGGTCGATGGCGACGGCGGGCTGGGCGAGACGCTCTTCCGCGGCAGCCCCGGCCCGTCGCCGGTCACGCCGACCTGACCGGATGCGGCAGCGCCCCTCCCCCGGACCGGGAGAAGGGCGCTGAGCTGCGGGTGGAGCCAAGGGGACTCGAACCCCCTAACCCCCTGCTTGCAAAGCAGGTGCGCTACCAATTGCGCCATGGCCCCCGGTGCGTCACAGCATGACGCCGGTGCTGACCGCTCAGGAGCGGGTGACGTTGTCGGTCGCCTCGGCCCACAGTGCCTGCTCGCGCTGGCCGGCCTTGGCCTTCCTGCTCGCGAGGACGGCAGCGGCGGCTGCCAGGGCGACGAGGACGATCTTCTTCATCGGTGGTCCTTTCGGGGTGTGCGACGCACGACTCTACCAACCGGGAACGCGGGCCCGGACCCGGACCTGGAGGCGTTCGACGCCGCCGGGGCGCAGTGACGACCGTCGCTCCACGGCAAAGCCTGGCCGTGAGTCTGGCCAACCTGCCTGTGCCGGCCCGGTGCACGTGCCACCCTGGAACGGTTGGAGGGGTGAGCCTATGCGGGCCTGGGTTCTCGTGGCAGTCGCGACGCTGTTGGGCGTCGCCTTCGTCGGCGTGCTCCGGGTCCCCGGACTGGGCGAGACGCCCACCCTTCTGATCAGCAACGGCGGGCAGCTGCTGGCGGCCGTGCTGGCCTCGGCCGGCTGCGCGGCGGCGGCCCGCAGGACCCACGGGCAACGCCGCAGGGCCTGGGGCTGGCTGTCCGCCGGCACCGCGTCGTGGGCGGCCGGGCAGGCGGTCTGGAGCTACTACGAGGTGGTCCTCGACCGGCCGGTCCCGTTCCCGTCGCCGGCCGACGTCGGGTTCCTGGGCTTCCCGCTCCTCGCCGCCGTCGGCCTGGTGATCTGGCTGGGCAGCCAGACCGACGAGCTGGTCGCGCGCGGCCGGGACCTCCTCGACGGGCTGATCATCGCGGGGTCGCTGGTGGTGATCTCCTGGGTCACCGCGCTCGGCTCGGTGGTGGCCGAGGGCGGTGACGGCTGGTTGCCGCTCACCCTGTCGCTGGCCTACCCGGTCGGCGACCTGATCCTCGCGACCCTGGTGCTGCTGGCCCTGTCCCGCGGCTCACGCGCCGAGCGCACCAGCCTGGTGGTCCTCGCCCTGGGTCTCGGCGGTCTCGCGATCGCGGACAGCTCCTACGTCTACCTGGTCAGCCTGGAGAAGTACTCCTCCGCCGACACCATCAGCACCGGCTGGGTGATCGGCTTCCTGCTGGTCGCGGCGGCCGGGCTGACCGTGCGGCCCGCCCCCGACGACGCCAGCCGGCACATGGCCGAGCACGCCCGGCCCACGGTGGTGCCGGTCCCCTCGGTGCTGGGCATGGCGCTGCCCTACGTGCCGCTGCTCGGGGCGGTCGCCGCCCTGATCGCCAACCGGGTCACCGGGGCCCGCACGCCGACCATGAACCTGGTGCTCGGGTCGAGCCTGATCATCGTGGTGCTGATCCGGCAGTTCCTGGCGATGACCGACAACCGACGGCTGCTGGTCGCGCTCGGCGAGGCCCGCGACCAGCTCGAGTACCAGGCGCTGCACGACGCCCTGACCGGGCTGGCCAACCGGGTGCTCTTCGCGGACCGCCTCGACCGGGCCCTGCTGCAGCCGGGCGCCGCGGTCAGCGTGCTGTTCTGCGACCTCGACGACTTCAAGCTGGTCAACGACGAGCGCGGGCACGAGGCCGGCGACGTGTTGCTCCGGGAGGTCGCGCACCGGCTCCTGGACTGCGTCCGGGCGACCGACACGGTGGCCCGGCTCGGCGGCGACGAGTTCGCGATCCTGCTCGAGGACTCCTCCGACGCCGCCTACGTCGCCGACCGCGTGGTCGGCGCGATGCGGCGCCCGGTCTCCGTCGACGGCCGCGAGGTGCGTACGTCGATCAGCGTGGGCGTCGCGCACCACGAGGGGGGCGGCGAAGCCGTCGACGAGCGGCGCGAGCCCGGCCGCCGTGCCGTCGAGGTGGGGGCGACCGTCCCGGCCGCGCGCCGCGAGTCCACCGCCCAGCTGCTGCTGCGCACCGCCGACGCCGCGATGTACGCCGCCAAGGGGGCCGGCAAGGCCCGCGCGGTGCTGGCCGCGGAGCCCACCGGGGCGCGGTCGTAGGTCCGGGAGACAGCAAGCCCCGCCGGCACGAGGTGCGGGCGGGGCGGTGCTGTGGGCCTAAGAGGACTTGAACCTCTGACCTCTTCCTTATCAGGGAAGCGCTCTAACCGTCTGAGCTATAGGCCCGGGTCGGCTCCGCGATGCTGAGCCGACGGGGAAGATTACCCCATCGGATCGGCGGCGCCCAAACCAGGAGAAGCGGTCGACCGAACTGCGGAACCGCAGGTCAGCGCTCGTCCTCCGCCAGGGTGACCTCGACGCCGCCCAGCAGCGCCGCGGCGAGGTTGTAGAGGAACGCACCGAGCGTCGAGATCGCGGTGATCAGCACCACGTCGACGACCGCCACGATCATCGTGAAGCCGAGGACCCGGCTGGTGCCGACGTAGTTCTGCACGTCGAAGTTCTGCGCCGAGTCACCGCCCAGCACGTCGCTGACCGTCTGGTTGATGGAGTCCCAGACGCCGGCGGCACCGAGCACCGACCACACCACCGCGACCGCGACGACGGTCACGATGCCGAAGGCGATCGAGAGCAGGAACGACGTCTTCATCACCGACCACGGGTCCAGGTGGACCAGCCGCAGCCGGGCCTTGCGGGTCCCGCGCGGGCGCGCCGTCGGGGAGCCGGGGCGCGCGGAGGACGGGGAGGACGCGGTCCGGCCGCCGTCGGACCCGCCGGGCATCGGCGAGCCGGACCGCGGCCGGGCCGGGCCGCTGCCGGTCGAGGTCGACCGGGACGACGTGCCCGACGAGGCGGCCGACTGCACCGCGCTGCCGGCGGCGGCCACGGCGGAGGAGACCCGCTCCGTCAGCGGGCGCTTGCCGGTGTTCCCGGTGGACTCCGTGGAGTGCGACGGTCCCGCCAGGGAGCGTCGCGGCGCCAGCGGCGTCTCGTCGGCACGTCGGTCAGCCATCAGGACTCCTCGTCATCCGTGCTGTCGGGCTCGTCAACGGCGTCGTCGACCGGTGCGGCCTCGGGCGCGTCAGGCTCGATTGTCGCATCCGGCACCTGAGCGGCCGCATCGTCGCCGGAGGTGGTCTCGACGGCGACCTCGCCGGCGTGCTCCTCGGCAGCCTCGACGGCCTCGTCGATCTCGGTCGCCCGCTCCACGCTGCGGGCCACCACGGCGACGCCGTCGCCCTTGGTGACGCCGACGAACCGGACGCCCTTGGTGTCCCGGCCGGTGGGCCGCAGGTTGTCGTCGATCGCGCTGCGGGTGACCTGGCCGGACTGCTTGATGGCCAGGACCTCGTCGCCCTCGACGACGATGAACGCGCCGACCAGGCTGCCCCGGTCGTCGTCCTGCTTCATCGCCTTGATGCCGATGCCGCCGCGCGACTGCAGCCGGTAGTCGGAGATCCGCGAGCGCTTGGCGAAGCCGCCCTCGGTGATCGTGAAGACGTACTGCTCGACGACGTCGGGCAGGTCGCCGGCCGCGGTGGACGCCCCGGCGTCGGCCGCCCGGGCCGCTGCGGCCTCCTCGGCCTCGATCTGCTCGGACCGGATCACCGACATCGACAGCAGCTGGTCGCCGTCGCGGAACTTCATGCCGGTGACGCCCGAGGTGGCCCGGCCCATCGGCCGCATGTCCGTGGACGCGAAGCGGATGGCCTGGCCCTTGCGGGAGACCAGCAGCACGTGGTCGTCCTCGCCGACGAGCTCGGCACCGATCAGGGCGTCGTCGTCCTCGCGGAAGTTGATCGCGATGACGCCGGCCTGGCGCGGGCTGTTGTAGTCCCCGAGCCGGGTCTTCTTCACCAGGCCGTTGCGGGTGGCCAGCACGAGGTAGGGCTGCTGCTCGTAGTCACGGATCGCCAGCACCTGGGCGATGTCCTCGTCGGGCTGGAAGGACAGCAGGCCGGCGACGTGACCGCCCTTGGCGTCGCGGGACGCCTCGGGCAGGTTGTAGGCCTTGGTGCGGTAGACCCGCCCGGCGGTGGTGAAGAACAGCAGCCAGTGGTGGTTGCTGGTGGCCATGAAGTGCTCGACCACGTCGTCGCCGCGCAGCGTCGCGCCGCGCACGCCCTTGCCGCCGCGCTTCTGCGTGCGGTAGAGGTCGGCACGGGTCCGCTTGGCGTAGCCGCCGCGGGTGATCGTGACGACGAGCTCCTCGTCGGGGATCAGGTCCTCCATCGACAGGTCGCCGTCGGAGGGGATGATCTGGCTGCGCCGCTCGTTGCCGAACTTCTCGACGATGGCGGCGAGCTCCTCGGAGATGATCTGCCGCTGCCGGGTCTCGCTGCGCAGGATGTCCTCGAGGTCGGCGATGATCAGCTCGAGCTCGGCGAGCCGGTCCAGGATCCGCTGCCGCTCCAGGGCGGCGAGCCGGCGCAGCTGCATGTCCAGGATCGCCCGGGCCTGCAGGTCGTCGATCTCGAGCAGCGCCATCAGGCCCTCGCGGGCCTCGTCGGCGTCCGGGCTGCGCCGGATCAGCGCGATGACCTCGTCGAGCATGTCGAGGGCCTTCACCAGGCCGCGGAAGATGTGCGCGTCCTGCTCGGCCTTGCGCAGGCGGAAGCGGGTACGTCGCTGGATGACCTCGACCTGGTGGGTCACCCAGTGCGAGACGAACTGGTCGAGGGTCAGCGTGCGCGGCACGCCGTCGACCAGGGCCAGCATGTTCGCGGAGAAGTTGGTCTGCAGCTCGGTGTGCTTGAACAGGTTGTTCAGCACCACCCGGGCGACGGCGTCGCGCTTGAGCACCACGACCAGGCGCTGGCCGGTGCGGCCGGAGGTGTCGTCCCGCACGTCGGCGATGCCCTGGATCTTGCCGGCGTCGGCGAGCTCGGCGATCTTCAGCGCGAGGTTGTCGGGGTTGACCTGGTAGGGCAGCTCGGTGATCGAGATGATCGTGCGGCCCTTGGCGTCCTCGTCGATGTCGACGACCGCGCGCATGGTGACCGAGCCGCGACCGGTGCGGTACATCTGCTCGATGCCCTGCTGGCCGACGATCAACGCGCCCATCGGGAAGTCCGGGCCCTTGATCCGGGCGAGCAGCGCGTCGAGGAGCTCCTCGCGGGAGGCCTGCGGGTTCTCCAGCAGCCACTGGACGCCCTCGGCGACCTCGCGGAGGTTGTGCGGCGGGATGTTGGTGGCCATCCCGACCGCGATGCCGGCCGAGCCGTTCACCAGCAGGTTCGGGAACCGCGCCGGCAGGATCACCGGCTCCTGCGAGCGGCCGTCGTAGTTGGCCTGGAAGTCGACGGTGTCCTCGTCGATGTCGCGGACCATCTCCAGGGCCAGCGGCGCCATCCGGCACTCGGTGTACCGCATCGCGGCCGCGGGGTCGTTGCCCGGCGAGCCGAAGTTGCCCTGCCCGTCGACCAGCGGCGCGCGCATCACCCAGGGCTGCGCCAGCCGCACCAGGGTGTCGTAGATCGCGGTGTCGCCGTGCGGGTGGTACTGACCCATCACGTCGCCGATGACGCGCGAGCACTTGGAGAAGCCGCGGTCGGGACGGTAGCCGCCGTCGTACATGGCGTAGAGCACGCGGCGGTGCACCGGCTTGAGGCCGTCACGCACGTCGGGCAGCGCACGACCCACGATCACGGTCATCGCGTAGTCGATGTAGGACCGCTGCATCTCCACCTGGAGCTCGACGGGCTCGATGCGCCCGTTGTTGCCCGGCTGGCCGAACTCGATGGTGTTGTCAGTCACGGTGTGTCTCTCTCAGTCGTACGACGAAAGGGTCTCGACAGGCTCGACCGCCCAGGAGGCGGCTCAGATGTCGAGGAAGCGGACGTCCTTGGCGTTGCGCTGGATGAACGAGCGCCGCTGCTCGACGTCCTCGCCCATCAGCACCGAGAACATCTCGTCGGCCTGCGCCGCGTCCTCGAGGGTGACCTGGAGCAGGAGCCGGTTGTCCGGGTCCATCGTGGTCTCCCACAGCTCGTTGGCGTTCATCTCGCCCAGGCCCTTGTAGCGCTGGATGGCGTTCTCCTTGGGCAGCTTCTTGCCCGACTCCTGGCCGACCCGCACCATCGCGTCGCGCTCGGCGTCGGAGTAGACGAACTCGTGCTCGGCCGGCTTGTTCCAGCGCAGCCGGTAGAGCGGCGGCTGCGCGAGGTAGACGTAGCCGTGCTCGATGAGCGGCTTCATGAACCGGAACAGCAGGGTCAGCAGCAGGGTCCGGATGTGGTGGCCGTCCACGTCGGCGTCGGCCATCATCACGATCTTGTGGTAGCGGACCTTGTCGATGTCGAACTCTTCGTGGATGCCGGTGCCGAGCGCGGAGATGATCGCCTGCACCTCGGTGTTGGCCAGCACCTTGTCCAGGCGGGCCTTCTCGACGTTCAGGATCTTGCCGCGGATCGGCAGGATCGCCTGGATGCGCGGGTCCCGGCCACCCTTGGCGGAGCCACCGGCCGAGTCGCCCTCGACCACGAAGATCTCGCACTCCTCGGGGTTGGTCGACTGGCAGTCGGCGAGCTTGCCGGGCAGGCCGCCGCCGCCGAGCAGGCCCTTGCGGCTGCGCGCCAGGTCGCGGGCCTTGCGGGCCGCGATCCGGGCGGACGCCGCGGCCTGCGCCTTGCGGACGATGTCGCGGCCCTCGGCCGGGTTCTTCTCCAGCCAGGCGCCGAGCTGCTCGTTGACCACGCGCTGGACGAAGCCCTTGGCCTCGGTGTTGCCGAGCTTGGTCTTCGTCTGGCCCTCGAACTGCGGCTCGCCGAGCTTGATCGAGATGATCGCGGTGAGGCCCTCGCGGACGTCGTCGCCGGAGACCCGGTCCTCCTTCTTCTTGATCAGGTTCCACTCCTCGCCCCAGTTGTTCACCAGGGACGTGAGCGCGGAGCGGAAGCCCTCCTCGTGGGTGCCGCCCTCGTGGGTGTTGATGGTGTTCGCGAAGGTGTGCACCGACTCGGAGAACGTGGTGTTCCACTGCATCGCGACCTCGAGGCTCATCCCGCTCTCGGGCAGCTCGGCGTCGAACGCGATCACGCTGGCGTTGGCCTTGTCCTTGCGGCGGTTCAGGTGCTCGACGTAGTCCACCAGGCCGCGGTCGAAGCAGAACCGGTGCTCGATGACGCCCTCGACGGCGCTCGACCGGTCCACCACCGGTGCGTCCGGGTCGTGCGTGGCCGCGCCCTCGGCGTCCTCGGCGATCGCGTCGGCGACGCCCGCCATGTGCGCCCGCTCGTCGCGGATGATGATCTCGAGGCCCTTGTTGAGGAAGGCCATCTCCCGGAGCCGGTTGGTGATCGTCTCGAGGGAGTACGTCGTGGTCTCGAAGATGTCCTCGCTGGCCCAGTAGGTGACCGTCGTACCGGTCTGCTCGTCGGGGCCGAGCGGCTCGAGCTGCTCGAGGGGGCCGTCGGGCACGCCGAGGCTGAAGGTCTGCCGCCAGTGGTAGCCACGGTTGCGCACGTCGACCTGCAGGGTGCTGCTGAGCGCGTTGACGACCGAGACGCCCACGCCGTGCAGACCGCCGGAGACCTTGTAGCCGCCGCCGCCGAACTTGCCGCCGGCGTGCAGCATCGTCAGCGCCATCGTCACGGCCGGCATGTCCTGGCCGGGCGCGGTGTCGGTGGGGATGCCGCGGCCGTTGTCCTCGACCCGGACGCCGCCGTCCTCCTGCAGCGTCACCTTGATGCTGGTGGCGTAGCCGGCCAGCGACTCGTCGACGGAGTTGTCGACGATCTCCCAGACCAGGTGGTGCAGGCCGCGCTCGCCGGTGGAGCCGATGTACATGCCCGGGCGCTTGCGGACCGCCTCGAGACCCTCGAGGACCTGGATCGCGGAGGCGTCGTACTTGCCCTCCTCGACCGCGTGGCTCTCGCCCATCGGCGCGAGCGCGAGGGCCGCCTCGGCGATCGCCTCGGCGGGGATGTCGGTCTGCGGGGGAGCGGTGTCTGGGTCGCTGGTCGGGGGGTGTTGGCGGGCATCTCTTCAGCCACGAGCCATCCTCTTCACGTCTGCAGACATAGCGAAGGTCGACCCCGGAATCGGGGAAACGACCGGCTCCAGCATACCCCGTCAGGCCCTATTTCGGCGGGTGTGCTCCCCAGCAGGGGGGCCGTCTCTTCACCGGAGAGGCCGTTTCCCGGCCCCACAGGGCCCACTGGACGGCTGCACAGGGGCGCGTTCTAGTCCCTATACCGGCCCCGGGGGCGCACAACGCCTCCGAGGGCCGCTGCGGGTGCGGCCCGCTCACCCGTAGGTGTCGCGGGGACCCCGGCCGTCGCGCACCGAGCGCAGACCGCGCTTCCAGCTGGGGCCGTGCGGGCCGAGCACCTCGATCAGCGTCACGGTGCCGTCCCCGAGCTCCTCGTTGAGGCGGCGCACGACGGTCGGGGCGAGCAGCTTCATCTGGGTGGCCCAGGCGGTGGAGTCGGTGCGCACCACGAGCTTCCCGCCGCCGGCGTCGGTCCGGTCGAACGACTCGGGCGTGCAGTGCTGGGCCACCTCGCGGCCGACCATCACCTCCCAGCGGGAGAACACCCCGTGCACCCGCACGTCGGTGCCCCACCCCTGGTCCCGCACCAGCCGGCCCATCGTGGCGTCCAGCAGCTGCGGGTCGCGCTCGTCGGGGTGCGCCCCCGAGGCCTGGGTGTCGACGCGGCGCCGGGTGGGCCGGAACTTCGAGGCGGCGCCGGACGCCGTACGACGCTTGGCGCCGGGTCGCGCCAGGGACCGGGCGATGCTGCGCGCGAGGTCGAGGCCGGAGTCGTCGTGCTCGGGCGGCTCGGCCCCGGCCGGCGCCCCGGCGCGGGCGGGGTCGTCGGGCCGCTCCGGGGTGGCGGGGTCCCGCGGCTCAGGAGACACCGGGCAGCACCTTGCCGTCCACCACGTCGATGCGGGTGCCCGCCAGCGCCGCCGGCACGTCCTGCGGGACCGCGGCAGTGACCAGCACCTGCTCGGCACCGGCCACCAGCTCGGCGAGCTTCTCGCGCCGCTCGGTGTCGAGCTCGGCGAAGACGTCGTCGAGGATCAGGATCGGGTCGTCGCCCACCGAGCGCAGCAGGTCGTAGGACGCCAGCCGCAGCGCGAGGGCCATCGACCAGGACTCGCCGTGCGAGGCGTAGCCCTTCACCGGGAGCGGCCCGATCATCAGCGTCAGCTCGTCGCGGTGCGGCCCGACCAGGCTGATCCCGCGGTCCACCTCGTCCGCCCGGCGGCGCTCGACCTCGGCCAGCAGCGCGTCGGCGAGCACCGCGCGGTCGTAGGTGTAGCCGCCGGTCTCGGCGAGGGGCAGCTCGAAGGACGGCTTGTAGGTCATCGTCGCGTCGGTGCGGGTCGCACCCTCCGCGACCGCCTCGTAGCTGCTCGCGACGTACGGTCGCAGGTCGTCGACCAGCGCGAGCCGGGCGGAGAGCAGCTCGGCGCCGGTCTGCGCGAGGTGCGAGTCCCAGACGCCGAGGGTGGCCAGCGCCGAGTCGGCGCTGCGGCCCTGGCGACGGGCGATGCCGGCGGTCTTGAGCAGCGAGTTGCGCTGCTTGAGCACCCGGTCGTAGTCGGAGCGGACCCCGGCGAACCGCGGGGCCCGCTGGACGAGCAGGTCGTCCAGGAAGCGCCGGCGCTCCGACGGATCGCCCTTCACCAGCGCCAGGTCCTCGGGGGAGAACAGCACCGTGCGCACCAGCCCGAGCAGCTCGCGGGCCCGGGGCACCGGCGACCGGTTGATCCGGGCCTTGTTGGTGCGGCCGGGGTTGATCTGCACCTCGAGCACCGCCTCGCGACCGTCGCGCACCACCGCCGCGCGGACGACGGCGTGGTCGGCACCGAACCGGACCAGCGGGGCGTCGCCGGCCACCCGGTGCGAGGAGAGCCGGGCGATGTAGTCGATCGCCTCGACGAGGTTGGTCTTGCCCTGGCCGTTGCGGCCGACGAACGCGGTCACCCCGGGGCCGAGCGGTACCTCGGCCTCGGGGTAGGACCGGAAGTCGTGCAGGGTGAGGTGCGAGACGTGCACAGCCGCCGGCCGGTCAGCCCTGGTCGCCGCCGGGGGGCGCGCTGGTGCGCGTGGCGTGCCCGCCGAACTGGTTGCGCATGGCGGCGACGGCCTTCATCGCGGGGCTGTCGTCCTGGCGGGAGACGAACCGCGCGTAGAGGGCGGCGGTGATCGCCGGCGTGGCGACGGCGTTGTCGATGCCGGCCTCGACGGTCCAGCGGCCCTCGCCCGAGTCCTCGGCGTAGCCGGCGATCTGCGAGAGCGCGTCGTCGTCGTCGAGCGCGGCGACGAGCAGGTCGAGCAGCCAGGACCGGATGACCGTGCCCTCGCGCCAGGAGCGGAACACCTCGGTGACGTTCTCGACCTCGTCGACCGCGCGGAGCAGCTCCCAGCCCTCGGCGTAGGACTGCATGATGGCGTACTCGATGCCGTTGTGGACCATCTTGGAGAAGTGCCCGGCGCCGACCTTGCCGGCGTGCACCCAGCCGAACTCGCCCTCGGGCTTGAGGGCGTCGAAGACCGGCTGGACGACCTTGATGTTCTTCGGGTCGCCGCCGGCCATCAGCGCGTAGCCGTTCTCCAGGCCCCAGACGCCGCCGGAGACGCCGCAGTCGACGAAGCCGATGCCCTTGTCCGAGAGCAGCTCGGCGTTCAGCTTGTCGTCGGTCCAGCGCGAGTTGCCGCCGTCGACGATCACGTCGCCGTCGCCGAGCAGCTCCTTGAGGGCCTTGACCGTCTCCCGGGTGGGGTCACCCGCGGGCACCATCACCCAGACCACCTTGGGGGAGGGCAGGGCGGCGACGAGCGCCTCGAGGCTCTCGACGTCGCTCACGTCCGGGTTACGGTCGTAGCCGACCACGGTGTGCCCTGCGCGGCGGATGCGCTCGCGCATGTTCCCGCCCATCTTGCCGAGGCCGATCAGACCGAGCTCCATGCCGCTCCTTCGAGGTGTGTGGTTCCCCGCCGGGCGGGGTGGGTGCGTCCGGGCTCAGGCTACTCGCGCCGGAGTGCGCTCAGGAGAGCAGCCGGCGCGGCATGAGCAGGTAGCGGAAGGCGCCGTCGACGTCGCCGTCCAGGCTGCTGGCACCCGACATCACGGCCGGCTTGGACGCCTGGGTGAACGCGAGCTCGACGACCGGGTCCTCGAGCGCGGTCAGGCCGTCGAGGAGGAACTGCGGGTTGAACCCGGTGGTGATGTCCTCGCCGGTGACGACGGCCTCGATCTGCTCGGTCGCGAGCGCCTCGTCGCCGCTGCCGGCGTCCAGCGTCAGCACGCCCGCGGAGAACGCGAGCTGCACGGCGGTGTTGCGCTCCGCGACCAGCGAGACCCGCTTGACGGACTCCACCAGGGTGGCCCGGTCGACCCGGGCGACGGTGGCGTGCTGGGCGGGGAACAGCGTGCGGACCTTGGGGAACTCGCCGTCCAGGAGCCGGGTGGTGGTCCGTCGTACGCCGCCGCCGGCCGCGCCCTCGAAGCCGATGATGCCCTCGCCCGCGCCGGACGAGGCCAGCGCGATGGTCACCTCGGTCCCGGACGTCAGCGACTTGGCGGTGTCGGCGAGGACCTTGGCAGGGACCAGCGCGGCCGCCGACACGTCGGTGGCGCCGGGGTTCCACTCGAGCTCGCGCAGGGAGAGCCGGAAGCGGTCGGTGGCCAGCAGCGAGATCGCCGAGCCCTCGATCTCGATCCGGACGCCGGTCAGCACCGGCAGCATGTCGTCGCGGCCGGCCGCGGTGACGGCCTGGGCGACGGCGTTGGCGAACAGGTCGCTGCGCACCGTGCCGGTGGCCTGCGGCATGTCCGGGAGGGTGGGGTACTCCTCGACCGGCATCGTCTGGAGGCTGAACCGGGCCGAGCCGCACACCAGCGAGACCTTGGAGCCCTCGACGGTCATCTCGACGGGCTTGTTGGGCAGGCTGCGGCAGATGTCGGCGAGCAGGCGGCCGGAGACCAGCGCCTTGCCCTCGTCCTGGACGGAGGCCGGCAGCGTCGCGCGGGCGGACGTCTCGTAGTCGAACGTGGACAGCTGCAGACCGTCGCCGCCCTCGACCGTCTCGATCAGCAGGCCGGCCAGGACCGGGACGCTGGGTCGCACCGGCAGGCTGCGTGCCGCCCAGGCAACGGCATCGGCGAGCACGTCGCGTTCGACGGTGAACTTCACTGGTCTCCTCCATGGCTGCGAGCGGCGTGTGCAGCAGCGGTCTTCCGGGGTGTGCATCCTGCCACGCGCCGTGCGGCTCCGGCAGAGGGAGTCACCAAGTTGTGGTTCGCCGCGGCCGAGCCGGTGCGGGCCGCGAGGCAGGTTGTCCCCAGGTCGGGGCGGGGAGAGATGTTTCCGGAGATTCGGATCATGTACAGGTCAGTAGTGTTAACAGGTGCGGTGGACAGTGTGGATAACTCGTGTCGTCGCAGGTCAGACCCGGTTTGGCCGTCCCGCCGCCCTGTGGACGACGACCCGGTCAAGCTGAGCGGCCTGTGCACGGCCGGCTGGGTCGGTCGGCCGTCGACAGGGTTGTCCACAGTCGGTGCACCGAGGAACGACACGAAACCACAGCCTCGTCCCCAGGCCGGGCGGCCCGGGAACGGGTTGTGGTTCACGACTGCCGGGCCTGCTGCTTGATCCGGTTGGTCAGCTCGGTGACCTGGTTGTAGACGCTGCGGCGCTCGGCGAGCAGCTGCCGGATCTTCTTGTCCGCGTGCATCACGGTGGTGTGGTCGCGGCCGCCGAACTGCTGGCCGATCTTGGGCAGCGAGAGCTCGGTGAGCTCGCGGCACAGGTACATCGAGATCTGCCGGCCGGTGACCAGCACCCGGCTGCGGCTCGGGCCGCACAGGTCGTCGATCGACAGCCCGAAGTAGGCGGCCGTCTGGGCGATGATCAGCGCCGCGGTGATCTCCGGCTCGCCGCCCTCGGGGATCAGGTCCTTGAGCACGATCTCGGCCAGCGTGAGGTCGACCGGCTGCCGGTTGAGGCTGGCGAAGGCGGTGACCCGGATCAGGGCGCCCTCGAGCTCGCGGATGTTGGTCTGGATCTTGCTGGCGATGAACTCCAGCACGTCCGGCGGCGCGGTCATCCGCTCGGTGGCGGCCTTCTTGCGCAGGATCGCGATCCGGGTCTCCAGGTCGGGGGGGCTGCACGTCGGTGATCAGGCCCCACTCGAACCGGTTGCGGAGCCGGTCCTCGAGCGCCTCGAGCCGCTTGGGAGCCCGGTCGGAGGTGATCACGATCTGCTTGTTCGCGTTGTGCAGGGTGTTGAACGTGTGGAAGAACTCCTCCTGGGTCTGGATCTTGCCTTCCAGGAACTGGATGTCGTCGATCAGCAGCACGTCCACGTCGCGGTAGCGCCGCTTGAACCGGTCCTGCCGGTCGTCGCGGATCGCGTTGATGAACTCGTTGGTGAACTCCTCGGAGCTGACGTAGCGGACCCGCGCCCCGCTGAACAGGCTGCGGACGTAGTGCCCGATGGCGTGCAGCAGGTGGGTCTTGCCCAGGCCGGAGTCGCCGTAGATCAGCAGCGGGTTGTAGGCCTTGCCGGGAGCCTCCGCGACGGCCACCGCGGCGGCGTGCGCGAAGCGGTTCGACGAGCCGATGACGAAGGTCTCGAAGATGTACTTCGGGTTGAGCCGGGTCTCCATCACGCTGCCCGCGCCGGACTGGGGCCGCGAGGAGGCGGGCTGGGCCGGCGTCGGCACGTCCAGCGGATTTGTCGACAAATGGCTAAATGGATTCAGGGTGGAGTCGTCGTCGTCCTCGGCGCCGTCGGGTCCCGGGGTCGGCGCGTCGACGGCGCCGCCGTACTCCCCGAGGCCGCGGAACTCCGAGCCGCCGTAGCCGGTGGCGGGACGGTCCGTGCGGTCCAGCCCACCGAGCTCGGGGTCGACGGTGACCGCGATCCGGACCTGGCGGTCGAACGAGGCGCCGAGGGCGTCCTCGAGGCGGGTGCGCAGCCGGCCCTCGATCTGGTTGCGGGTGAAGTCGTCGGCGACCGCGATGATCGCGGTGCTCTCGTGCAGCGTCACCGGATGGCTGCCGGCCAGCCAGGCGCGCTGGTTGGGCGGCAGGTCCTCGACCAGGGCGCTCCAGACCCGGTCCAGCTGCGCCGGTCCGCTCCGGTCGGGGTGCTGATCACGGGCGGCGTCGCCGCCGAAGCCGTCGGGAAAGGTGTCGTTCGGGGTGTCACTCACGGGCACTCAGGGGGGATGTCCCCCACTCCAATTCAACGTCGTGCGTGGGTCGGCCTGGCACACGTCCTGGGGCGGTGGACCACCGGGGTGCGCGGGGTCCTCGTGCCGGTGGTGACCGCCGACACCTCGTCCGGCTGGTCGATCCACACGTTTGTCCACAGGTTGTGCATGCTGCCCGGATGGGTGGTCAAGCGGTCCGAGAACGGGCGACGACCCCGCTGCTGTCCCGGAAAAGCCCAGGTCAGAAGCGTTTCTCAACGGAAAGGGACACAAGCCGAGACTGAGGAGAACAGGGAGAACGTCGACCGCGGGGAAACTCGGGACGTGCGAACGCTAACAAGCGGGTCACCTGTGGATCAAGCGGTTGTCCACAGGCTGCCAGTTTGACCGGCCTGAACGCCACCGCGTACCGTTGGGCGGTCGAACCGGTGTCGACCGGTGCCGCATGTCCACGGCCTCTTCCGTCGGCTCCGCGACAGCCCTGGTTCCGGCCGGATCGCTGCTGCGGGGCACCAGGATGGCCCCCGCGGACGGGCGGTGCCAGCCGACACCCCGGGTTCGGACCATCTGACCTCGTCACACGCACAGTTTCGGAGATCTCCTCGTGAGCAAGCGTACGTACCAGCCGAACAACCGTCGTCGTCACAAGGTGCACGGCTTCCGCCTGCGGATGCGCACCCGTGCGGGTCGCTCGATCCTGGCCTCGCGCCGCCGCAAGGGTCGCAACAAGCTCGCCGTCTGACGGCGTCCACCATGCGTCCCGTGTCCTGCCTTGCTTGACCGGCCGCACCGGCTGACCACGTCGGCCGGGTTCACCACGGCGGTCCGCACGGGCCGTCGGGCCGGCGCCCGCACCCTGGTCCTGCACCGGGGTGCGGATCCGCACGGGCCGAGCGGCCCGCGGGTCGGCTTCGTGGTCAGCAAGGCGGTCGGGAACGCGGTGGTCCGCAACCGGGTCAAGCGTCGGCTGCGTCACCTCGCCCGGGAGCGACTCGCGTCGCTTCCGGGTTCTGCCGTGCTCGTGGTCCGGGCGCTGCCCGCGTCGGCCGGGGCGTCGTACGCCGAGCTCGGGCGCGACCTGGACAAGGCGTGGACGCGCCTCGACCGGGTGCCGGCGCCATGAAGTACCTGTTGATCGGCCTGCTCAAGGCCTACCGGTTCGCGATCAGCCCGCTCTACGGGCAGGTCTGCCGCTACCACCCGTCCTGCTCGGCGTACGCCCTCGAGGCGGTGACGGTGCACGGCAGCCTGCGGGGCAGCTGGCTCGCCGCCCGTAGAGTCGGTCGGTGTCACCCCTGGGCAGCCGGTGGTTACGACCCGGTTCCCCCCCAAGATGTCGCACCCCCATCAGACTCAAGGAGCCTGAGTGTTTTCTACCCTCGGTGACATCGGCGGCTTCATCATGGCGCCGCTGTACTGGATCACGTCGCTCGTCATGTCCGGCTTCCACTCGGTCTTCGGGGCCCTCCTCGGCCCGGAGTCGGGCTGGGCCTGGGTGCTGTCGATCATCGGGCTGACCCTGGTGATCCGCGCTGCCCTGATCCCGCTGTTCGTGAAGCAGATCAAGTCCAGCCGGAACATGCAGCTGCTGCAGCCCAAGGTCAAGGAGCTGCAGAAGAAGTACGGCCACGACCGGGAGCGGCTCGCCCAGGAGACCATGGCGCTGTACAAGGAGACCGGCACCAACCCGTTCGCCTCGTGCCTGCCGATCCTGCTGCAGATGCCGATCTTCCTGGCGCTGTTCCGGCTGATCGACCACGCCTCCAAGGGCGAGACCCGCGGTGTGCTGACCCAGCAGCAGGTCGACCAGCTGGAGAACGCGAAGATCTTCGGCGCGCGGATCGCGGACAGCTTCACCAAGGCCGACGGACAGGTCAACGTGCAGATCCTGGCCGCCGTGCTGGTGATCGCCATGACCGCCACGACGTTCCTCACCCAGCGTCAGCTGATGAGCAAGAACATGCCGGCCGACGCGATGACCGGTCAGTACGCCCAGCAGCAGAAGATGCTGCTCTACGTGCTCCCGGTGGTCTTCGCGGTCGGCGGTATCGCCTTCCCGATCGGCGTGCTCTTCTACTGGACCACCTCGAACCTGTGGACGATGTGCCAGCAGTTCTACGTGATCCGCAACAACCCGGCTCCCGGCACGCCGGCCGCCAAGGCCAAGCAGGAGCGCGACGCCGAGAAGCGCAAGCGCAAGGGCCTGCCCGACCCCGCGACCCCGATCGAGTCCACCGTGACCGAGACGGCCCCCGAGGCCCCGGCCCGCCAGCAGCCCAAGAAGCAGACCCGCAGCCAGCGCAAGAAGACCCCGCCCGCCGGCGCCGCCAAGAAGCCGGCCGTGAAGCCGGGCGACGACCCGGCCGGCGCCACGGAGCGCGGGCGTGACGAGGGCGACGAGCCCGGGCGCAACAGCGCCTGACCCCATCGGGCCCGCGCGGCCGTCTGTGGCGACCCACCCCGAACTCAGCTGATCCAGCACGACCGACAGGGAGCACCCCGTGACCGACCAGAACACGTCCGAGACCGAGCACGACGTCCCCGAGACGGCCTCCGACGCGCAGCACCCCTCCTCCACCGCCACGTCCGTCGAGGAGAGCACCCCGGAGACCGGCCCGGACGCTCCGGCGGACGCCGACGCGACTACCTCCACCGGCGAGTCCCACGCCTCTGACGCCTCCGAGGACTCCGCCGCCACCGCCGACCCGGACGCCTCGGAGCCTTCCGACTCCGACTCCGACACCGACACCGACGCCGACACCGACACCGACTCTGACTCTGACTCTGACGACGCCTCGGACGACGCCTCGGACGAGGACAGCGACGTGGACCGCCTGGAGAACGAGGGCGACATCGCTGCGGACTACCTCGAGGAGCTTCTCGACATCGCCGACCTGGACGGCGACCTGGACATGGACGTCGAGGGTGACCGGGCCTCGGTGAGCATCGTCGGCGGTGACGTCAGCACGCTGATCGGGCGCAACGGCGAGGTGCTCGAGGCGCTCCAGGAGCTGACCCGGCTGGCCGTCTACCGGGAGACCGGCGAGCGGTCCCGCCTGATGCTGGACATCGGCGGCTTCCGTGCCGACAAGCGGTCCCGGCTCGAGAGGGTCGCCGACGAGGCCGTCGCCGAGGTCCGCTCCTCCGGTGAGCGCAAGGTGCTCGACCCGATGAGCCCCTTCGAGCGGAAGGTCGTGCACGACGCCGTCGCCGCGGCCGGGCTGTCCTCGGAGTCGGAGGGCGAGGAGCCCCGGCGCCGGGTCGTGGTGCTCCCGTCATGAGGTCCTGATCCGTGTCGGACGCAACGGACCCCGTTGTTTCACGTGAAACGCCCCCTGTGCCGACGTCGGCACAGGGGGTGTTCGCTGCTCGCCTGGACCTCGCCGAGCGGTACGCCGCGCTGCTGGCCGACGCCGGCGTGGTGCGGGGACTCATCGGTCCCCGTGAGGCGCCCCGGCTCTGGGAGCGGCACCTGCTGAACTGCGCGGTGCTGGCCGACGCCCTCCCCGAGGACGCGGACGTCTGCGACCTGGGCACCGGCGCCGGCCTCCCCGGCCTGGTGCTGGCGATCCGCCGACCCGACCTGCGGGTGACGCTCGTCGAGCCGCTGCTGCGCCGCACCACGTTCCTGGACGAGGTGGTGGCCGAGCTCGGCCTGGACCGCGTCGAAGTGGTCCGCGGCCGGGCCGAGGAGCTGCACGGACACCGGGAGTTCTCGGTGGTGACGTCCCGGGCGGTGGCTCCGCTGGGCCGGCTGCTGGACTGGTCCATGCCCCTGGTGCGCCAGGGTGGCGTGCTCGTCGCGATGAAGGGCGCCTCGGCGGCCGAGGAGCTGGCCGCGGCGACGGCCGACCTGGAGCGACATGGTGCGGGCGTCGTGGAGGTGCTGACCCTGGGCGCGGAGGTCGTGGATCCCCCGACCACCGCGATCCGGGTGGAAGCCACCCGCCCCTCGCGGCTAGGTTGGGACGCTGCGGACGAAGTGCGTGGTGCCTCCCGTCCGGGTCGGGCTCAACGGAAGCGGAAGGGACGACGCAGGTGACGGTCTCGGGAACCCCCGATCGGGAGGTCGAGCGACCGGTCCCCCTCGGCACGGCCGGTCCGGCCCGTGTCCCGGTGGTCGACGGGTTGGGCTGGCCGGACACCGGGCGCTCGACGACGAGCGGGTCCGACGGGTCGACCGAGTTGCTCGGGTGGCCGGCGGATCGGGTTTATGCACAGAATCCACAGGGTGGTCCACAAGACGATCCGGTCAATCCGGATGAGTCGTCGCCCGCTGGATCCGTTTCACGTGAAACGTCGAGTTCGCGCTCTCCTGACTCCGTGGTTTCACGTGAAACACCTTCCCGGCGTCCACCCGCCCCCCTGGTCGAGCGCCAGCCCCTGCACGACCCCACCCCTGTTTCACGTGAAACAGGGTCCCCCCGACGTGGGTGCCATGCCCGCCCCGAAGGACACCCCTGTGCAGCAGCCCCCCCTCCTCCCCGTCGAGCGCCGGCGTCCCGTCCGCGACCGGTCCCGGTCGCGAGCCGGTCGACCCGAGCCGCTTCGGCCCGCATCCCGCTCCCGGGACGCCGTACCGGACGGCAGGGGACCTGGCCGCGCTGGGGCTGGCGGCCGACACGTCGACGCCGCTGGCCCGGTCCGTCGAGCACTCGCTGCTGGTGCGCGAGGGGCGACGGCTCAGCGACCCGCTGCCGCGTCCGCCCCGGACCCGGGTGATGGTGGTCGCGAACCAGAAGGGCGGCGTGGGCAAGACCACCACCACGGTGAACATGGCCGCCGCGCTGGCGCAGCACGGCCTCCGCGTGCTCGTCGTCGACCTGGACCCGCAGGGCAACGCCTCCACGGCCCTGTCGGTGGATCACCACCGCGGCACCGCCTCCACCTACGACGCGGTCGTGGACGGCATGCCGCTGGTCGACATCGTCCAGCCCTGCCCGGAGATCGACGGGCTGTTCGTCGTCCCGGCCACCATCGACCTGGCCGGCGCCGAGATCGAGCTGGTCAGCCTGGTCGCCCGGGAGGGTCGGCTGCGCAAGGCGCTGCACGCCCACCCGTGGGTCTTCGGGGAGGGCGAGGACCGCTTCGACTACGTGCTCATCGACTGCCCGCCGTCCCTGGGGCTGCTCACCCTGAACGCGCTGGTGGCCGGCGACGAGATGCTGATCCCCATCCAGGCGGAGTACTACGCGCTCGAAGGGCTCGGCCAGCTGCTCGAGACCGTCGAGATGGTCAAGGCGCACCTGAACCCGGACCTCGAGGTCTCCACGATCGTGCTCACCATGTACGACGCCCGCACCCGCCTCTCCGCCGGTGTGGCCGACGAGGTGCGCACGCACTTCGGCGGACAGGTGCTGCGCACGGCGATCCCGCGCTCGGTACGCATCTCGGAGGCACCGAGCTACGGCCAGACGGTGATGACCTACGATCCCGGCTCAGCGGGTGCGCTGAGCTACCTCGAGGCCGCGCGCGAGATGGCGCTCTCCGTGAACGGCGCCGACGAAGGAGCCCAGGCATGACCCAGAAGCCCCAGCAGCGACGCGGTCTCGGTCGCGGTCTCGGCTCGTTGATCCCGACCGCACCCCGACCGGAGGCGGAGCCCGCGGCGGGCGCCGCCCCGGTGGACGGCACCCCGCACCCGGACGGCACGGCCATGTCCACGGGCACGGCCACGGGCACGGCCACGGGCACGTCCACGTCCACGGCCGGGGCGTCGGGTGATGGCGCGGGTCGCGCGGTGGACTGGATCGGTGCGCCCGCGAGCGAGCCGGCCGCCGGCACGGACGAGGTCGCTCCCGCTCCCGCTGCCGAGCCGGAGGACGACGGCTCGCTGCGGCAGGTCGCGGGCGCCTACTTCGCCGAGCTGCCGGTCACCGCGATCGCCCCCAACCCGCGCCAGCCGCGCCAGGTCTTCGACGAGGAGGCGCTCGCCGAGCTGGTGCACTCCATCCGGGAGATCGGGCTGCTCCAGCCGGTCGTCGTACGCCCCGCAGGGGAGGGCCGCTACGAGCTGATCATGGGTGAGCGGCGGTGGCGGGCCACCCAGGAGGCCGGCCTCGACACCATCCCGGCGATCGTGCGGGAGACCGGTGACGACGCCCTGCTCCGGGACGCGCTGCTGGAGAACCTGCACCGCTCCCAGCTGAACCCGCTCGAGGAGGCCGCCGCCTACCAGCAGCTGCTCGACGACTTCGGCTGCACCCACGAGGAGCTGGCCACCCGGATCGGCCGGAGCCGGCCCCAGATCAGCAACACCCTGCGGCTGCTCCGGCTCTCCCCGGCCGTGCAGCGCCGGGTGGCGGCCGGAGTGCTCTCCGCGGGCCACGCCCGCGCCCTGCTCGGAGTGGAGAGCCCGGACGTCCAGGACCGGCTCGCCGCCCGGGTGGTGGCCGAGGGGATCTCGGTGCGCGGCCTGGAGGAGATCGTGACGGTGGGTGACCTGGGCACCGGCACCCCGCCCGCGGTCCGCCGCAGCCGGCCGACCGCTCCCGGCCTCACCGACCTGGCCTCCCGGCTCTCGGACCGGTTGGAGACCCGGGTCAAGGTGGACCTCGGCAAGCGCAAGGGCCGGATCACCGTGGAGTTCGCCTCCCTGCCCGACCTCGAGCGGATCATCGGGCTGATCGACCCCGGGCACCCGACCCGGGAACGCCACGACGGCTGATCGACGAAGCGACTTGTCGCTTTGTCGACAAAGCCATAAAGCGTCGAATGCCTGAATCTCCTCGGCAATGAGTCGATCGCCCCGCGTCGGTCGCGCTGGGTCGGCCGTGCTGGGTGCGTTGCGCTGGGTCGGCTGCGCTGAGTCGGCCGCCCGGTGTCCGCCGGGCTGCTGAGGCGCTCGCGTGCCCTCGTTCCCCGGCTGGGCCCTCTCACATCCTCCCCGGCACGGCGGCCTGGCGGTAAGCGGTGGGAACGTGGTCGGTCCTCCGGCAGTGCACCCTGGGCAGGTCGCACCGCAGGGCTGAGCTCCAGGACCGGGACACCGGGCCGGCGCGGGACCTCGCCCCGGACCACAGGCGCATCACCGCAGGTCAACACCTATTGAAAGTAACCTTTCGAAAGAATACCTTTCTTCCATGCCGCTCACCCGCCGCCGCGTCACCGACACCGACGCCCTCAAGGCGCTCGCGCACCCCGTCCGGCTGGCGCTGCTCGAGACGCTGGTGACCCAGGGCCCGATGACCGCCACCCAGGCCGCGGACCGGGTGGGCTCGTCGCCGTCGAACTGCTCCTGGCACCTGCGCAAGCTCGCCGAGCACGGCTTCGTCCGGGAGGCGCGCGGGCACACCGGGCGCAACCGGCCGTGGCAGGCGGTCAGCCAGGGCCTGGACTGGGGGGAGCCCGACGCCGACCCGTCCGCCGGCGCCCCCGACCGGATCGCCACCGAGGCGCTGACCGACCTGCTGGTGGAGCGCGAGGTGCAGCGGCTGCGGGCGGCGCAGGCGTCCCGGGACACCGAGCCGCCCGCCTGGCAGGAGGTCACCGGGCTCGCGTCGTCGATGCTCTGGCTCACCGCGGAGGAGGCGGCGGACCTGCGGCGGGACCTGGCCGACCTGCTGCAGGCGCGCAGCGAGCTCTCCGCGGAGCGTGCCGCCCACCCCGGGACCCGCCCCGAGGGCGCCCGCCTGGTCTCCCTGGTGGGCTGGCTGGTGCCCGCCGGTCCGCCGCGCGACCCGGAGCCGGGAGCCCGCCCGTGATGCGGGCGGCGTTCCGCACCCCGGGGTTCGGCCGGCTGTACGCCGGCCTCGGCGCTAGCATGTTCGGCGACTCGCTGATGCTGATCGTCCTGTCGATGTGGGTCAAGACGCTGACCGGGTCGAACGGCGCGGCCGGAGCGACGTTCCTGGCGATGACGGCGCCGGCGCTGCTGGCCCCGGTGCTGGGGTACGTCGTGGACCGGGTGCCGCGACGTACCTTCCTGGTGGTCGCCAACGTGCTCTCCGCGCTGGTGATGGCGCCGCTCCTGCTGGTCCACGACGCCGGGGACGTGTGGATCGTGTACGCCGTGGCGTTCTGCTACGGCATCTCGTTCGTCGTCGTCCCCGCCGCGCTCAACGGGCTGCTCAAGGACCTGTTGCCCGAGGACGTCCTGGTCGAGGCCAACGCGTCCCTGTCGGTCACCCGCGAGGCGCTCCGGCTGGTCGGACCGCTGCTCGGCGCCGCGACCTTCTCGGTGGCCGGGGGTGGCGTGGTGGCGATGGCGGACGCGGTGAGCTTCCTGCTGGCGGCGCTGGCGGTGGCCGGGCTGCGGGTGGAGGAGCGCCGCGACGACTCCCGGGCGCCGCAGCACTGGCGGGTCGAGGTCCTCGAGGGCGCGTCGTTCATCCGGCGTACGCCGCTGCTGCTGCACACCACGACGGCGCTGGCGCTCGCCCTGCTGGTCATCGGGTTCGCCGAGTCGGCGGTCTACGCGGTGGTGGAGGCCTTCGGGCACCCGGTCTCGTTCGTCGGGCCGCTGCTGACCGTGCAAGGGGTGGGCGCGGTCTCGGTCGGCCTGGTGGCCAGCCGGGTGGTCCGGCGCTTCGGGGAGCCCGCGGCCGTCGTGGTCGGGCTGCTGGTCACGGCGCTCGGCCTGCTCGGGGTCGTGGTCGCCGACCGGACCTGGCAGCTGCTGGTCACGGTGGCGGTGCTCGGCGGCGGCATCCCGCTGATCTTCGTGGCGTTCAACACGCTGCTGCAGAAGCAGACGCCCGGCCGGCTGATGGGCCGGGTCAGCGCGTCGGTCGAGGTGCTGGTGACCACCCCCCAGGCGCTGTCCATCGGGGTGGGCGCGGTGCTCGTCGGCCTGCTGGACTACCGGCTGATCTTCGCGATCATGGCAGCCGGCACGACGCTCGCGGCCGGCTACCTCGCGCTCACCCTGCGGTCGGTGCGCGGCGCACCCGTGCCGGGCGAAGCCAGCCTGCTCCCCGCCCACCCCGATAGTCCGTGACGTTCTTGCTGCTCGGCACCCTGTGGGACAGCATTTCCGTCACGGACTATCGCTGGCGCTTGGCGGCCCGGGCCTTGGCTCGTTCGCGCTTCTCCTCCGCGTCCAGCACGGCCGCCTCCTCCGGGGTCGGCGCGCTGCCGCCGTACGACGCGGGGAGCCACCAGGAACCCGGCGGCTGCTCGTCGGCCGGGTAGGCCCGGATCGTCTCGTCGAGCAGCCGGGCCATGGCGGCCTTGAGCTCGGCGGTCTCGGCCACCGAGTTCTCGCCGGTGGGGTGCAGCGGCGTGCCGACCGAGATCGCGATCGTCTTGCCGCGGGAGAAGTCCTGCGGGTGGGACTTGGTCTTCAGCCGCTGGGTGCCCCACAGCACCGCGGGCACCAGGGGGACGCCGGCCTCGGCGGCCATCCGGGTCGCGCCGGTCTTGAACTCCTTGAGCTCGAAGCTGCGGGAGATGGTCGCCTCGGGGAAGATCCCGACGACCTCGCCCTGGCGCAGGTAGTCGACCCCCTGGGCGTAGGACTGCAGGCCGTCGCCGCGGTCCACCGAGATGTGGTGCAGCGAGCGCATCAGCGGGCCGCTCCACCGGTGGTCGAACAGCTCGCGCTTGGCCATGAACCGGACCAGCCGCTTGGAGTCCTGGGTCGCGAAGCCGCCGAGGATGAAGTCGACGTAGGAGATGTGGTTGAGCGCGAGCAGCGCCCCGCCCGTGCGCGGCACGTTCTCGGTCCCGTGCATCTGGAAGCGCAGCCCGAGCGCCTTGAAGCCGAGCTTGGCCGTGAGGATGATCGGCGGGTAGGTGAGGTCGCGCACGGGGGTCCTAACGATCGGCTCAGCTCGGGTCGTGATGACGTTCGACTGCTGTTCGTACCAGATCGGCCATCAGGTCGCCCAGGTCGAGCCCCGCCGCCGCCACCGCGAGCGGCACCGTGGAGGTCTCGGTCAGGCCCGGGGCGACGTTCACCTCGAGGAACCAGACGGTGCCCTGGGCGTCGATGATCAGGTCCGAGCGGGACAGGTCGCGCAGCCCGAGCACCTCGTGGGCGGTGAGCGCCACCCGCGCGCACTCGGCGGCCAGCTCGTCGGAGAGCTTCGCCGGGACCTGGAACTCCGTGCTGCCCGCGGTGTAGCGGGCCGCGTAGTCGTAGACCCCGCCGTCCGGCACGATCGAGACCACCGGGAGCGCGCGGGGACCGGTGCCGGTGTCCACGACGGGTACGGCGACCTCGGACCCGACCACGAAGCGCTCCACCAGCGCGGTGTCGCCGTAGGCGAAGGCGTTCACCATCGCGCCGGCGAGCGCCGCGGCCTCCCGGACGGCCGTGCAGCCCAGCGCGGACCCGCCGCGGGCCGGCTTCACGATCAGCGGCAGCCCGATCGAGGCGACGATCGCGTCCATCACCGCCGCCGCGCCCAGCTCGCGGAACGTCTCGTGCGGGAGCGCGACGCTGGCCGGCGTGTGCAGCCCGGCCCGGGCCACGACGGCCTTGGCGACCGGCTTGTCGAACGCCGCCCGGCAGGCCGAGGGCCGGGAGCCGACGTAGGGCACCCCGACGAGCTCGAGCACCTCGCGGACCGCGCCGTCCTCGCCGGTCTCGCCGTGCAGCAGCGGCAGCACGCAGTCGGGCGCCTCGTCGCGGAGCATCCGCAGCAGGTCGGCGTCCACGTCGCGTACGTCGACCTCGGTGCCCGTCTCGCGCAGCGCCTCGGCGACCCGTCGGCCCGAGCGCAGCGACACGTCGCGCTCGTGGGACAGCCCTCCGGCGAGCACCACGACCCGCCCCACCTGCGCCGGGACGCCCGTCGTCGCGCCGGTCGTGCCGCCGGTCGTGCCGCCGGTCGTGCCGCCGGTCGCTCCTGTCGAGACCACTGCGTCGTCCTCGCTCATGTCAGGTCCGTCGTCGGGCCGTCGTACCCGCGGTTCAGGCCGGGGGTCCGGGCGGTGCCGAGGCCGGTGCCGAACGTGTGCCGCAGCTCGACCTCCTCCTCGATCACGCCGACGAGGCGACGGACGCCCTCGCGGATCCGCTCCGGGGTCGGGTAGCAGTAGGACAGCCGCATGCTCTGCGCCCCGAACCCGTCGGCGAAGAACGCGGTCCCGGGCACGAACGCCACCCGGGCGGTCACCGCTCGCGGCAGCATCGCCTTGGCGTCGAGGCCGTCGGGCAGGGTCAGCCACACGTAGAAGCCGCCGGTCGGCACGTTCCACCGGGCGGCGGCCGGCATCATGTCGTCGAGCGCGCCGGTCATCGCGTCACGGCGCTCGCGGTACATCTCCCGGAACTGCTTGATCTGGCCGAGCCAGTCGTGCTTGTCGAGGTAGGCGGACACGACCATCTGCGAGAAGGACGGCGGGCAGAGCGTCGCGGACTCCTGGGCGAGCACCAGCTTCTCGCGGACGGCGTGCGGGGCCAGCGCCCAGCCGACCCGGAACCCGGGCGCGAACGTCTTGGAGAACGAGCCGAGGTAGATCACCCCGTCCGCCTCGTCGGCGCGCAGCGCGCGGTAGGGCTCCTCGTCGAAGCCGAGCAGCCCGTAGGGGTTGTCCTCGAGCACCAGCACGTCGGCCTCGCGGCAGATCTCCAGGATCTCCGGGCGGCGCTCCGCGGCCAGCGTGACGCCGGCCGGGTTGTGGTAGTTCGGGATCGTGTAGACGAACTTGATCCGCTTGCCGGCGGCCTGCACGTGCGCGATCGCCTCGCGCAGCGCCGAGGGCACCAGGCCGTGCTCGTCCATCTCCACGTGCACCACGTCGCACTGGTAGGCCTTGAACACGCCGAGCGCACCGACGTACGACGGGGCCTCGCAGATCACCACGTCACCGGGGTCGCAGAAGATCCGGGTGACCAGGTCCACGGCCTGCTGGGAGCCGACCGTGACCACCACGTCGTCGGGGTGCGCCTCGATGCCCTCGAGCCGCATCACGTCGCAGATCTGCTCGCGCAGCCGCGGGTCGCCCTGCCCGGAGCCGTACTGCATCGCGGTGCTGCCGCGGTGCGCGACCAGGTCGGCGATCGCCTCGCCGACCACGTCGAGCGGCAGCCCGGAGATGTTCGGCATGCCGCCGGCCAGCGAGACCACCTCCGGCCGGCTGGCCACCGAGAACAGCGCGCGGATCTCCGAGGCGGTCATCCCCTGGGTGCGGGCGGCGTACCGGTCGACGTAGCTGTCGAGCCGGGTGCTGCCGTCGGCCCGATGCCGGCTCGGGGGCCGGTCCGGGTGCCGGTTCTGGGGAAGCTGCTGGGACATCGGGACTCCTGTCGGGGTTGCTCCTAGGATGAGGCATCGGGGGGTCCGCGGCGCGGAAGGGGTCACGACATGGGCAGGCATCGTGTCTAGGCGGCTGGCCCGCCTGACGCTGGACAACCTCGGCGACGTGCCGCAGGGCTGCCGGTCCTGCACGTTCTGGGAGCTCGACCCGGTGCGCCGCCAGCGGGCGCTGGACGCCGGCGAGTCGTGCAGCGAGAAGGAGGCCTGGGTCTCCCGGGTGCTCCTGGAGTGGGGCTCCTGCGGCCGGGTGGCGTACGTCGACGACGACCCGGCCGGCTACGTCCTGTACGCGCCGGCGACCTACCTGCCGGGCGCCGACGCGTTTCCCACCGCGCCGGTCAGCGAGGACGCGGTGCTGCTGGCCACCGCGATGGTCTACCCCGAGTACGCCGGCTCCGGTCTGGGCCGGGTGCTGATGCAGACCGTCGTGAAGGACCTGGTCAAGCGCGGCGGGATCCGGGCCGTGGAGGCGTTCGGGGACACCCGGGCGGCTCCACGGGCGAGCAAGGGCGACCCGCCACCGGTGACCTACGGCACCTGCGTGCTGCCGGCGGACTACCTGCTGCGGGTCGGCTTCAAGACCCACCGTGCGCACCCGCGCTACCCCCGGATGCGGCTCGAGCTCAAGTCCGCGGTCACCTGGCGCGACGAGGTGGAGAGCGCGCTGGAGCGGCTGCTGGGCGCCGTACGACCGGCGCGGCACCCGGCCGCGGACCCGTCCCACCGCAGCAGCAACGGCGGGTCCTGAGCGGCCGGTCCGGTCAGGGCCGGTGGTGGCGCAGCGCGGCGCGGAGCTCGCCGAGCCGCAGCACCCCGGTCTTGGAGTCCGACTCCGCGTCGAGGTAGACCCGCTGCACCGCGACCACGACCGCCTCGGCGATCACGTCGCGGAAGCTGGGGTCGGCCAACCGGGCGGCGTCGCCGGGGTTGGTGAGGTAGCCGGCGTCGATCCGGACCGCCGGCATCTTGGTGCGGCGCAGGATGTCGAAGGTCTTGCCGTGCGAGCGCAGGTCGCCCAGGTCGGTGCGGGCCACGATCTCCCGCTGGACCAGACCGGCGAACCGCTCGCCCGCCGAGGAGGCGACGCCGTGCGCCTCGGAGCCGTAGTAGTACGTCGAGCAGCCGGCCGCGTCGGGGTTCTCCGAGCCGTCGACCTGCAGGGAGATGCACAGGTGCGCGTCGGTCCGGTTGGCGAACTCGGCCCGCTCGACCTCGGTGGCCTCCGAGGCGCCGCCGGTGTTGGTGAGGAAGGCCTGGACGCCGGTCGCGACCAGCCGGCCCTCGATGCGCCGGGCCAGGTCGGTGGTGATGGCGTCGGCGTGCAGCCGCATCGCCGAGTCGGCGAACCGGCCCACCGACGGGTCGATGACCACGATCTTGCCGGTCAGCTGGGGGCCCTCGCGGCGGATCCGCTCCTCGGCGCGCATCGCGTTGGGGCTGCCGCCGCGCACGATCGGGGCGAGCCGGGACAGCGACTTCAGGGTGGCCGGGCCGCAGGTGCCGTCCGCGGGCACGCCGACGTTGCGCTGGAAGTCGCGCACGGCCTGCTCGGTCTGGTGCCCGAAGCGGCCGTCGAGCTTGCCGACCTTGAAGCCGAGGTCGAGCAGCCGCTGCTGGAGCGCGAGCACGTCGTCGCCCGCGGAGAGGTTGCCGGGCACGTGGGTGAGCAGCCGGTCGCCGAGCCGCCAGCGGGCCTCCTCGAGCACCCGGTAGGTGCTGGGGCCGACGATCCCGTCGATGGCGAGGCCGCGCATCTGCTGGAAGGCCCGGACCGCCCGGTCGAGGGACTCGTCGAAGGTGTCGGGGTCGGTGTGCCGGCCGCCGTCGGGGTCGGTCAGGCCGAGCAGCCCGAGGCGGGAGCGGATCTCCGAGACGGCCCGGCCGCGGTCGCCCACGCGGTACAGCGGGGCGGTCGGGGTCGGGGTGGGTGCGGTCTCGAGGTCGGACATACCGACTCCTCTCGCGTGCACACAGGTGGGGGACAGGGCGCGGATCCGCCCTAGCCAAACAGAACGGCGGCCATTCGCCAAGGCCGCCGCACGGCCCGCGGGCCCGGCCGGACGGACGACGCCCGCGTCCTCCGGGGAGGGCGCGGGCGTCGGGGAACGGTCCGGGTCAGCCGATGAAGTCGCTGAGCTCGCCGAGCAGCGCGGCCTTGGGCTTGGCGCCGACGATCTGCTTCACGAGCTCGCCCTTGTGGAACACGTTGAGCGTCGGGATGCCCGTCACGCGGTACGCCGCGGGGGGTGACCGGGTTCTCGTCGACGTTCATCTTCACGAAAGTGATCTTCTCGCCGTGCTCGGCGGCGATCTCCTTGAGGATCGGGTCGACCTGCCGGCACGGACCGCACCACTCGGCCCAGAAGTCCACGAGGACGGGCTTGTCGGACTTCAGCACGGAGGCGTCGAACTCGGCGTCGGTGATTGCTTGCATCTCGGCCACGAGGTGCTCCTTCAAGGGGGGTGTCGGTGGGGCGTCGGTCTGGTCAGTCAACACGGGGGCGGGGACATTTCTTCCCACCGCCGCGGGGTCCGGGTGAGCCGGACCGGTGGGTGGCGCGGGTCAGGCGCCGGTGGTCTGCACCTGCTCGGTGAGCATCTCCGAGACCTCGATCTCGCGGACGCTCTCCTCCGCCTGCCGGCCCGAGGACGCCTCGTGGTCGAGGGCCGCCAGGAACCGCTCGGCGTCCAGCGCGGCCGCGCAGCCGGTGCCGGCGGCGGTGATCGCCTGCCGGTAGTGGTGGTCGACCAGGTCGCCGCAGGCGAACACGCCGGCGAGGTTGGTGCGGGTGGAGGGCTGGTCGACCAGGACGTAGCCGTTCTCGTCGAGGTCCACCTGGCCGCCCAGCAGCTCGGAGCGGGGGTCGTGGCCCACCGCGATGAACAGCCCGGTCGCGTCCATCTCGCGCTTCTCGCCGGTGACCGTGTCCACCAGGGTCAGGCCGGTGAGCTTGTCGTCGCCGTGGATCGTCTCGACCGCGGAGTTCCAGGCGATGTCGATCTTCGGGTCGGCGAAGGCACGCTCCTGCATGATCTTGGAGGCGCGCAGCTCGCCGCGGCGGTGGATCAGCGTCACCTTGGAGCCGAAGCGGGACAGGAACGTCGCCTCCTCGACGGCGGAGTCGCCGCCGCCGACGACCGCGATGTGCTGGTCGCGGAAGAAGAACCCGTCGCAGGTCGCGCACCAGGAGACGCCGTGGCCGGACAGCCGGTCCTCGCCCTCGACGCCGAGCTTGCGGTAGCCCGAGCCGGTGGCCAGGATCACCGCGCGGGCGCGGTGCTCGACCCCGGCGCCGTCGGTGACGACCTTGACCTCGCCGGTCAGGTCCACGGCGGTGACGTCGTCGGCGACCAGCTCGGCCCCGAACCGCTCGGCCTGCGCGCGCATCTCGTCCATCAGCGCTGGGCCCATGATGCCGTCCCGGAAGCCCGGGAAGTTCTCGACCTCGGTGGTGTTCATCAGCGCGCCGCCGGCGGTGACGGAGCCCTCGAACACGAGGGGCGCCAGGTTCGCGCGCGCGGCGTACACGGCGGCGGTGTAGCCGGCCGGGCCGGAGCCGATGATGATCACGTTGCGGGTGCTGGACATCAGGGACGAACTCGCTTCCTCGAGCGGACGGGACCGCGGTGGATGCGGTCCCGTGCGTGTCAACCGATCCTAGGTGGGCGGCATTCCCCCGTCACCTTCACCGCCCCGGCGCGCTCCGCCCGGCCCGCGGGCGGGGTCACGGCTGCCGGACCGTGCGGGTCGCCACAGGGCTGGACGCGTCGTCACAGGAGTAGATCCGTGCCACACGCGCCCCGTGCGCGGGCGGGTCCAGCACCAGCGTGGCGCGCCTCCCGTCCAGCCGTACGTCGACCACGTCGGCGCCCCGCGGCACGGCCGGCGTGGCGCAGGCGGTGGCCCGGGCCGAGCCGCCGCCGGAGCCCTCCGCGTTCTTCGCGGGGGACCTGAGCGCGGCGGCGGCGCGGCGGACGTCGGCGTCGAGGGTGGCGGTGCGCAGCCGCAGCCGCGGCACGGTGCCGGGGGCAGCGAACTGGGCGCCGCCCGACGCGGACGGGGCCGATCCCGCCCCGGGCTGCACCCGGTCCTGGGCACTGCCCCCGGCGCCGGCGGACGCCGAGGAGGTGCCCGAGTCCGCGCCCGAGGTGCCCAGGCCGCGGGTCACGACCGCACCGCCCGCGGCCGCGATCACCGCGACCGCCGCCGCGGCGACCAGCACGTTCGGCCACTTCCGGCGCCGTCGGGCGGCGAGCTCGTCGGGCTGCCCGGCGGGTGGCCCGGCGGGTGCCGGCGCGGACTGGGAACGGCCCTGGACCAGCTCGGCCAGGACGTGGTCGAGCCGGGCGGCCACGTCGGGCGGCACCGACCCGCTCTCGGCGTGGGTCTCGGTCCGGCCGGCGGCGGCGAGCGCGCGGCGGACCTGCTCCTCCTGCTCAGGTGTCACTGCTCGTCACCTCCTCACCCGGGGTTCGGGGTCGCTGCTCGGTCGGGGTCGTGCCGGGGCCGGGGGCCGTCGGGTCGTCCGGGGGTCGGACGCGGGGCCCGTCGTCCGGGTTCCCGCCCGGCCCGGCGCGGGTCTCCGGGGCGTGCGCGGCCAGCAGCGGCAGCAGCCGGGCCCGGCCGCGTGAGCACCGGCTCTTCACGGTGCCGGGCGCGCAGTGCAGGATCTGGGCGGTCTCCTCGACCGAGTAGCCCTCCAGGTCGACCAGGACCAGCGCGGCCCGCTGGTCGAGCGGCAGCTCGGCCAGGGCGCCGAGCAGGGCGGTCCGGCGTTCGTGGTCCACGGCCAGGTCGGCGGGGTCGACGAGCGCGGCGGGGGTCGCCCCGGGCCCGTCCCGGACGTCGGCGACGACCGTGGCCCGGCCGGCCGCGCGGCGCTCGTCGAGGTCGTCGGGCAGCGGGTCGGCCATCCGCACCCGCCGGCGCCGCAGCCGGTCCAGACAGGCGTTCACGACGATCCGGTGCAGCCAGGTGGTGACGGCGGCGTCCCCGCGGTAGGAGTCGGCCCGCCGGAAGGCGGCGATCAGGGCGTCCTGGAGGGCGTCGGCGGCCTCCTCCCGGTCGCCGGTGGTGCGCAGCGCGACCGCCCAGAGCCGGTCCCGGTGCCGGGCGAACAGCGTCCCGAACGCCTCGGGGTCACCGTCGAGGTGCGCCCGCAGCAGGGCCCGGTCGTCGGGTCCCTCGGGATCGGTCCCGCTCATGACGAGACGGAGATCTCCGCGACCCGGCCCTGGAACCCGCCGGGGGTGGACGGCAGCGACGTCAGCCAGACCACCAGCCAGCGGGTCGTGACGGGCTTCTTCAGGGTGAGGTTGGCGCGGCTGTCGGCGTCGGCGGTCGAGGCCACCGTCTTGAGGCCCTCGGTGCTGGAGGGCGCGGTCCGGGCGTCGGGCGCGGCCAGCACGTCCAGCGAGGTGCCGGTGCCGAGGAGGTCGACCCGCACCTTGCCGACCTCGGTCGGCTTGCCCAGGTCGACCAGCAGGCCGACGCCGTCCTTGAGCTTCGCGAGCTCGTCGTAGTAGGTGCTCGTGCGCCAGGCGGTGGACGGCTTGCCGTCGGCGGCGAACCGGGCGAGGTCGGGGTTCTCCTCCGGCGGGTCGCCCTGCGGGTCGAAGTCGGTGACCCCGGAGATCGCGACCGGCGTGCTCGCGCTCCGCGAGGACGAGCCGGACGGTGAGCTGCTGCTCGCGCCGCCGGCGGTGCCGGCGTCGCCCGATCCGCGGCCCAGGTTGAAGGCGAGGACCACGCCCACGACGAGCACCAGCACGGCCGCCAGGACCGCGGCGAGCCGCAGCCAGCTGGTGCCGGGCTTCGCGGCGTCCCAGCTGCCGGTCTCCGGGTCGTCGGGGTCGTCCGCGACTGCGGGGTCGGCGTCGGGCCCCCAGACCGGGGGCACCCGGCCGTTGCCGGTGCCGGTGACGCGCGAGCGGGTGCCCGTGTCGGGGCCGCCCGACCAGCCGGTGCCGGTCAGGGCGCCGGGCCCCTCGTGGTCGGTGCCGGTGCCCGGTCGGGCCGGCCCGTCCGCGAACAGCGGCCGCTCGGGGATCTCGGGCGGGGGCGCCTGCGGGGCGGGGGCACGGCGGGTGGGCTCCGGGTCGGACCAGCCGGAGAAGCCGCCGAGGCCCCGGGAGACCCCCCGCCGTGCGAGGGGTCAGGGGCGTGGTCGTCGGCGTGGCCGACGCCGGACCCCAGGTCGCCGGCGGACACCCACTCCACCTGGCTGGTCTCGTCGTGGAAGACCGGCACGCCGGCCTGGGTGCGGTCGTCGTCGTCCGAGCCGGTCGGGGCAGGGAAGGCACCCGTGGCGGCGAGCTCGCCGGTGTCGGCGCCCTGGCCGTCGGGGGTGCCCCGGGAGCCGGACGGGTCGGTCCAGGGGGTGGCGGTGTGCAGCTCGGTGGCCGGGCCGTCGTCCTCGTGGTCGTGACCGCCGCCGGCGAGGTCGAGCACGGAGGTGTGCTCGTACTGCGGCGCTCCGGTGGGGTCGCCGATGTAGTCGCTGAGCGCGGCGTAGATCTCGTGGGCCGTCTCGAGCGGCACGGCGTGGGTGTGCGGGCCGGCGTTGAGCACCCGCTCGCAGATCGCGTCGAGGGGGCGGGGGACGCCCGCCCGCACCTGGCGCGGGCGCAGCGGACGGCCGTGCTCGGCGGGCGCCTCGGGGACGGTCGAGCCCTCGGTGCCGGGCCACCGGCCGACCAGCGCGGCGTACAGCAGGGCGGCGAGGTTCACCACGTCGGACTCGTGGGCGCTCAGCACGGCCCCGCCGGTGACCCGGCGCTGGTCGCGCCCGGCGCGGTCCTGGAGCACGGCGTCGACGACGAAGCCGATCAGCTTGACCGACCCGGCCTCGGTGACCATCACCTTCTCCGGGAGCAGCCGTCCGTGCGCGACCCCGTTGCGGTGGGCGGTGGCGATCGCCTCGGCGACCTCCTTGACCACCCAGGCGGCGCGGCGCGGGGGCAGCGGGCCCTCGGCGAGCATCTCGTCGAGGGACACCCCCGAGCCCCACTCGTTGACGACGTAGACCACGCCGTCCTCGGCGGCCGCGTCGAGCACCCGGAGCAGGTGGCCGTCGGTGACCAGCGCGGAGGTGCGGGCCGCGGTGAGCAGGGCGTCGGCCCGCGCGTCGGACTCGGCGATCACGTGCACGGCGACGCTGCGGGCCAGGGTCTGGTCGGTGGCCCGCCAGAAGCGGGCGCCGTCGGTGTCGTCGAGGAGGTCGTCGAGCGTGAAGCGTCCGGCCAGGACGGACCCGGGTCCGATCGGTTTCTCGGCCACGTCCCTCCTCGTCCCCGTGCGCCGGCCGTGCGCCGGTCGCTCTGCGCGCCCCATGCTACGGGCGGTCGGTCACCGCCGGAGCCGGCTGGTGACCAGGTTCATGACACTCGTCACCTCGGTGATCCGCATCGCCCGGGCCAGCGCGAGGAAGACCACGACGTCCACCGTGCCGGTGACCACCAGCAGGCTCAGCGCGTGCACCAGCCCGTCGCCGGGGGCCCACACCTGCTGCATGCCCCACCGCACCGACCAGGCGAGCGCGGTGGAGAGGCCGGCGGCGATCAGCAGCCGGACCAGGAAGCGCATCAGCACCGGCGTGTCGAGGCCGCCGAGGGTCCGGCGCAGCATCGTGTAGGACGTGAGCGCGCCGACCAGGTAGGCGCCCGCGTACGCCAGCACCAGACCGGGAGCGGTGCCCGACGGGGAGACGTGGCTGGTGAACGCGACCGCGAGGACCACGTTGGTCGCCGCGATCACGCACTGCACCAGGAACACCGTGCGGGTCCGCTCGAGGGCGTAGAAGCCGCGCAGCATCAGGTAGTGGGTGGTGAAGAACACCAGCCCGGGGGCGAACAGCGCCAGCGACACCGCGAAGTCCGGCACGGTCTGCCGGCCGGCGCCGTAGCCGACGACGACCCGGCTGAGGTCGAGCGCCACGACCGGCAGCAGCAGCGCGAACGGGATGATCAGCGCGAACGTGGTGCGCAGGGTCGAGGCCACGCTGTGCCCGACCCCGCGGAGGTCGGAGTCGACCGCGAAGGACGCCAGCCGGGGCAGCATCGCGGTCGCTAGCGAGACCGTCGCGATCGCGTGCGGCACCATCACCAGCAGGAAGGCGTTGGAGTAGATCGTGTAGCCGGTGCCGGCCCCGCCGCCGCCTCGCGAGCACGCGCCGCTGACGGCGTCCGCCGTACCGGAGGAGGCGATCCGCACCACGACCGTGTAGGCGATCTGGTTGACCACCACGAACAGCACCGTCCAGGTGCCCAGCCGCAGCGTGTGGCCCAGGCCGGTGCCGCGGAAGTCGAAGCGCGGGCGGTAGCTGAAGCCGGCCCGCTTGAGGAACGGCAGCAGGATGAAGAACTGCACCGCGATGCCGAGCGTGGAGCCCAGCCCGAGCAGCAGCTCCTGGCCGTGCGTGTAGCCGCCGACCATCGACCCGGGGCCGGACAGCACCGCCGGGTCGACCCCGCCGGCCCGGCAGAGGTCCGCGACCGGGGAGAACACCAGGAGGTACGTCGTGAGCACCGCCACCGAGATCACGTTGTTCGCGATCGGCGCCCACATCATCGGCCCGAAGCTGCCGCGGGCGTTGAGCACCTGCCCGACCAGCACGAACATGCCGTAGAAGAAGACCTGGGGCAGGCAGTAGCGCGCGAAGTCGATCACCGACTCGCGCTGGGCGGCCAGCTCCGGGGTGAAGAAGCTGCCGTCCAGGAACAGCCGCATCAGCAGCGGCGCGGCGATCACCAGCACGGCGGTCACGCCGGCCAGGAACAGCGCCGCCAGGGTGATGATCCGGTTGGTGTAGCCGTCCCCGCCGTCCGGGTCGTTCTTCATCGCCCGGACCAGCTGCGGGACGAGCACGGCGTTGAAGACGCCGCCCGCGAGCAGGATGTAGAGCATGTTCGGGACGGTGTTGGCGATCGTGAACACGTCGGCGTGCAGCTGCTGGCCGAGCGCCGCGGCGAGCAGCCCGTTGCGCACGAAGCCGCTGAGCCGGGACACCACGGTGCCCGCGGCCATCAGCGCGCTGGAGGACAGCACGCCGGCGTCGGTGCCGGTCTCGGGACCGGTCTCGGGGGCGGTCCCGGGCTCCTGCGCCCCGGTGGGCGGCGGGCTGCCGCGTCGGGTGCCGTCCCGGCTGGTGCCGCTCACGCGTCGACCCCCCGCTGCAGGCGCGGCCCGTGGGTGGCCCGGCGGCGGCGTACCCGGCGGAACAGCCGGACCGCGATCGCGAGGAACAGCAGCACGGCGCCGGCGGCCATGATCACCCAGACCACGGTGCTGACCCGGCTGGTCCGCACGCTCAGCTGGGTGAGGCTGCCCAGCGGGTTGCCCTCGGTGTCGGTGGCGACCAGCGTCACCGCGTGCACGCCGATGTCGTTCGAGCTGGCCTTGAGCCGGATCGCGGTGCGCTTGCCGGGACCGAGGGTGACCGGGTCGATCCTGGAGATCCGCAGCCCGGAGCTGCGGGTCTGCGCGGCGATGCCGACCCGGACCGGCTGGTCGAGGCCGTTGACGAGGGTGATCTGGATCGGACCCTGCTCGCCGGACATCATCACGAACCGGGGGCCCTCGATCCGGACCTCCTGCATCTGCGCCCGCAGGTAGCCGGTGGTGCTGTCGGCCTGGCGCACCGCCCCGGCGGGGTCGTCGCGGACGTTCTGCGACGAGGCGAGCATCGCGACCCGGTCGAGCACGTGCTGGACGGTGTCGTTGTCGGGCAGCAGCCGGCCGTACGTCGACCCGGTGCCGGCGAGCCGCCGGGTGGCCTGCAGGTTCGAGGCCGGCAGCTCGGCCCGGCGCTCCGAGCGGGGGTAGACCGGGGTGCGCTCGCCGCTGGCGTCGGCCGGTGCGAGCTCGCCGCCGGAGACCACCGAGGGCAGGTCGGTCAGCCGCAGCCACGGCTGGTCGAGCCCGGCGAAGAAGTCCGAGGAGGCCCAGGCGCTGCCCGGGTCCCAGTACGGCGGCGTGGAGACCACGAGGGGCCGGGCCGCGTCGGAGGACAGCGCGTGCAGGGCGGCGTCGCTGAGCAGCCGCTGGCGCATCGCGAGGGCGGCGTACCGCGAGTTCGGCCGGGGACCGCCGTCACCGGCCTCGTCGTCGGTGCGGACGACCGGCGCCCGGCCGTCGCGGGTGAGCACGGTGCGCTGCGCCCGGGGGAAGGCCGACTCGGAGAGCAGCACCGGGGTCCGTGGGTCGACGTCGCGCAGCGCGGTGTCGGGCAGCCGGCCGCTGACCGGGTCCACGACCGGGGTGCCGGCCTCGAGGCCGAGGGCGGTCATCGCCAGCGCGCTGAGGTCGGTGGCCTGCTGGTAGAGCCCGGCGAGCGGGGTGCCGAGCGCGGCGGCGACGTCGAGGTCCCCGTAGGGCACCGTGGTGACCTCGTGGGTGGGCGCCTGCCGGCGGAACTCCTCCAGCCAGGCGCGGGCGGCGACCGCCTGCGGGGACGGCTCCGCGGCCGAGCTCACGTCCCCCGCGTCGCCCTGGTCGGTGCTCGCGCCGGCCGAGGGGCTGGTGCTCCCCGACGGGGACGGGGAGGCGCTCGGGCTGCCGCCGCCGGCGCTGCCGTCGGGGCCCGGGTCGATCTTGGGGTTGTCCTGGGCCACCGAGGTGACCGCGTCCAGCACCGCCGGGTCGACCACCCAGGTGATCGGCGCGGTGGCCCGTCCGCTGAGGTTCAGCAGCCGGTCGAGGCGTCCGTCGGTGCCCACCGACCGCTGCCAGCCGGGCAGGCCGAGCAGCCGGCCGGCGGCGCCGCGGCGCACCTCGTTCTTCACCGGCACCACCAGCGCGAGCCGGGTCGGGGTGGTGCCCTGCGGCAGCTGCGGCACGAAGGTGCGGGCCCGGCCGTCCGCGACCGTGTCCCGGCCGGTGCTGTCCGAGCCACCCAGGACGTGCACGCCGATCCAGTAGACGCCCGGCGCCGACCCGATGCCCAGGCTGCGCCGGGGGACCGAGACGCGGTAGGACGTGGTCTCGCCCGGAGCGAGGTCGCCGAGGTCGTCGTACAGGCCGTCGGAGGTGAGCCGCTCGCCGACTGGCTCGAACTCGCTGGTCGCGGCGGCGGCGGCGAGCTCGTCGGCGCTGGTCATCGGGGTGCGCGAGGTGAACAGGTAGGCCCGCAGGCTGGTCCAGTCCTCCTGGGAGCGGTTGGTGACCTGCCCGGTCAGCGTCACCCGACCGGAGGGGGGCAGCACCGACGGGGTCATCGTCTCGACGCTGACCCGCAGCGGCGAGCGGGTGCTGTTCGCCGACTCGCTCGCGGCCGTGGCGGGCCCGGCGGGGGTGAGCAGCGCCGTCCCGGTCGCCGCCAGCACCGCTGCGAGCAGGCAGGCGGCTGCACGGCGAAGGACGGGGCGGGTCACACGGGCAAGGCTAACGGCGGGCACCGTGCCCCCCCGGCCGCTGGCATAGAGTTCGCTCCCGTGTCCGACCAGCCCGAGCGCCCCCGCCTCCGCGAGGTGCAGTCCCGCGCCGTGCGCGAGCTGCTGCGCGTCTCGCCGGTCGTCGACGAGCTGGGCGCCCGGTTCACGGCCGCGGGCGAGCAGATCGCCCTGGTCGGGGGGCCGGTGCGCGACGCGATGCTGGGACGGCTGCACCACGACCTGGACCTGACCACCTCGGCCCGTCCGGAGAAGACCGAGAAGCTGCTCGCCGGCTGGGCCGACGCGGTGTGGGACATGGGGCGCTCCTTCGGCACGATCGGCAGCCGCAAGGGCGACTGGACCGTCGAGATCACGACGTACCGCACCGACGCCTACGCCGCGGACTCCCGCAAGCCGGCCGTGGAGTACGGCGACTCGCTCGAGGGCGACCTGGTCCGCCGTGACTTCCACGGTCAACGCGATGGCGGTGACGCTGCCGGGCCGCGAGTTCGTCGACCCGTACGGCGGCATGGAGGACCTCGCCCGCGGGGTGCTGCGGACGCCCGGGCGGCCCGAGGACTCGTTCTCCGACGACCCGCTGCGGATGCTGCGCGCCGCCCGGTTCTCCGCCCAGCTCGACTTCGACGTCGACCCGGCGGTGGTGGCGGCGATGACCGGCATGGCCGACCGGATCGGGATCGTCTCGGCCGAGCGGGTCCGCGACGAGCTGGTCAAGCTGGTGACGTCGCCGCACCCGCGCCGGGGCCTCGCGCTGCTGGTGGAGACCGGTCTCGCGGAGCTGGTGCTCCCCGAGCTGCCGGCGCTGGCCCTGGAGCGCGACGAGCACCACCGGCACAAGGACGTCTACGAGCACACGCTGACGGTGCTCGAGCAGAGCATCGACCTCGAGGACCGGCTGCCCGGCGGGGGCCCGGACTTCGTGTCCCGGTTCGCGGCGCTGATGCACGACGTCGGCAAGCCCCGCACCCGGCGGTTCCAGGACGACGGCACGGTCACCTTCCACCACCACGACGTGGTCGGCGCCAAGCTGACCCGCAAGCGGATGAAGGCGCTGCGGTTCTCCAACGACGAGATCGACGAGGTCGCCAAGCTCGTCGAGCTGCACCTGCGGTTCCACGGCTACGGGTCGGGGGAGTGGACCGACTCGGCGGTCCGCCGCTATGTCCGCGACGCCGGCGACTCGCTGGCCCGGCTGCACGTGCTCACCCGCGCGGACTGCACCACCCGCAACCGCCGGAAGGCCGAGCGGCTGGCCCGCACCTACGACGACCTCGAGGCACGGATCGCCCGGCTCGCCGAGGAGGAGGGCCAGGCGGCGATCCGCCCGGACCTCGACGGCAACCAGATCATGGAGCTGCTCGGCATCGGGCCCGGCCGCGAGGTCGGTGCGGCCTACCAGTACCTCCTCGAGCTGCGGATGGACAACGGCCCGATGACCGAGGACGCCGCCCGCGAGGCCCTGCAGGCCTGGTGGTCCGCCCGCCACCCCCCTCCTGACCCACCCCCCCAGGGGGAAACCCACCCACCCAGGGGAAACCCAGCCACCCACCCCCGCCGACCCGTCACTCGCGCAGCAACCCGCCCGGCGTGTCGGTGCACGACTGACGGTGGGCGGGTACGGCGGTCAGCGGCCCTTGAGCTGGCGGGGCTGGTTCGCGCGCCGACCGACCGCAGCCTCGTCGACGGTCTGCCGGACCCGTCGCTCCCGGGTCCCGGCGCGCTTCGCCGACGTCACCCACTCCAGGATCGCCCGCCGCGTCGAGCGGGGGAACGCGTCCCACTCCGCGCGGGCGGCCGGCACCTCGTCGAGCGCGGCCCGCAGGTCGTCCGGCTCGGCCAGGGTCTCCACCTCGTCGAGCGCGGACCAGCTGCCGTTCGCCTTGGCCCGGTCGATCGCCGCCTGGCCCGCCGGCTGCATCCGGCCGGTCGCGAGGAGGTGCTCGACGTGCTCCTTGTTCACCCGCGACCAGCCGCTCGTCGGCCGGCGCGGGGTGATCGTCACCGCGGCCCGGTCCGCGTCGACGGCGCGAGCGGTGGTGTCGATCCACCCGAAGCAGAGCAGCACCCGGACCACGTCGGGGTAGGCGACGTACGGTCCGCGGCCCTTCTTCCAGCGCACCAGCAGAGCCCGGCTCCGGTCGAGGTGGTGCTCGGCCAGCCAGTCGTGCAGCACCTCCACGGAGGTGACCTCGACCCGCTCGACGTGGTCGTCCACGGGCCCGATGCTACGCAGCGCCGACGACTCCCAGCACCCCGCCGACCCGTCACTTCTGCAGCGACACACCGGGCGTGTTGCTGCACGAGTGACGGGTCGGCGGGAGGGGTCAGCGGACGATCTTGAAGTTGAACGTGCCGGTGCCGAGCGTGCCCATCAGCCGCAGCCAGACCGGCAGCAGCATCTCGGTGCCGCGCGCGCCGCTCAGGTCGCCGAGGTCGATGACGTCGTCGTGGCCGAAGCTCTCCAGCAGCCCGACGACCGTGGCCTTGGCCGCCGCGTCGTTGCCGGACACGAACACCGTGGAGCTCTCGCCGAGCGAGCGCGGGTCCACCATCAGCGCCGCGGTCAGCGTGTTCAGCGCCTTCACCACGAGGGCGTCGGGGAACTCCCGCTGGATCTGCTCGCCGAGGGAGTCGGTGTCCTTGACGAACAGGGAGGGCGGGAAGCCCTGGGAGAAGTCCAGCGGGTTGGAGACGTCCAGCAGCGGCTTGCCGGCGAGGTTCTCCGCGCCGGCCAGGCCCAGCACGCCCAGCGAGGCGCTGCCGTTCGTGGCCAGCACGACCAGCTCGGCGCCCCCCGCGGCGTCGGCGAACGTCGCCAGCGAGACGCCCGGGTGGGCGGCCTGCCAGGTGGCGTACGGCGGGTTGCCCATGCCGTCGGGCTCGGTGCGGGCCAGCGTCGCCTGCGGGTCGCGGGTGCCGACGGTGACGGAGTGGCCGAGGTCGTGGAGCCGGCCGGCGAGGGCCTGACCGACCATGCCGGTGCCGAGGACTGCGATGTTCATGGTGCTGCTCCTTCGACGGAGAGATAGACAGGTCTGTCTGTTGGACGGAACCATAGCAGACAGATCTGTCTGGTTGAATGGGCCCATGACCCAGCCGAGCGCCGCCCGCCAGCGGATCCTGGACACCGCCTTCCGGCTGTTCTACGCCCGCGGACTGCGAGCGGTCGGCGTGGACACGATCATCGCCGAGTCCGGGGTGGCCAAGGCGACCTTCTACAAGCACTTCCCGGCCAAGGACGACCTGGTCCTGGCCTACCTCGACCGGGTCGACGGGGTCTGGACCGGCCAGCTCCACGAGGCCGCGGCCCAGGCGGGGCCCGCGGCGCGCGACCAGCTGGTCGGGCTCTTCGACGCGCTCTCCTCGAGCTGCCGGCGGGACGGCTACCGCGGCTGCGCGTTCCTCAACGCCGCCGCCGAGTCGGTCCCGGGCACCCCGGTGCACGAGCGGACCGTGGCCCACAAGCAGGCCGTGCTCGCCTGGGTCGAGGGGCTGGCCACCGAGGCCGGCGCCGAGCAGCCCGCGGCGCTGGCCCGCTCGCTGACCCTGCTGCTCGACGGCGGCCTGGCCAGCGGGGCGCTGGACGCCGACCCCGCGGCCGCCCGGGTGGCGCAGCAGTCCGCCGCGGCGCTGGTCGACGCCTGGGTGCGCTGAGCCGGGTCAGACGGTGACGGGCCGGCGGACCCGGGTGACCTGGGCGTACCAGGCCGCGGTCGCGAGGTACCCCACCGCGACGGCCGCCAGGACGACGTACGACTTGCCGTCGTCGGGCAGCACGAGCGCGCCGACCGCGGCGGCGGCCACGAACGCGACGTTGAAGATCACGTCGTAGAGCGAGAACACCCGGCCGCGGAACACGTCGTCGACGTTGGTCTGCACGAGGGTGTCCACCACGATCTTGATGCCCTGCGAGGCGACGCCGAGGAAGAACGCGGACACCAGCAGCGCCGGCTCGGTGTACAGCGCGCCGGGGAACAGCTGGGTCACCGCCGCACCCACCAGCAGCGCCAGCACCCAGCTGCGCTGCGAGATGCGCTCGGTGACCACCGGGGTCAGCACCGCCGCGGAGATGAACCCGACCCCGCTGACCAGCACGGCGACCGACAGCTCGTTGAACGCCGCGTCGGACTCGCCGGGGCCGTGGAAGTAGTTGCGGTAGAGCAGGATCAGCGACACCGTCGAGATCCCGTAGAAGAAGCGGTGCGCGCCGATCGCGGTCAGCCCGTACGCCGCCGGCCGGCGCTCCCCGAGGTGCCGGAGGCCGTCGACCAGCCCGACCGCGACGTGCCGGACGTGCTCGCGGACCGCGGGTCGCGCCAGGTCCAGGTCGGGGCCGAGCAGGTCGCGCGGGATCCGGAGCGCGAGGCAGCCGGCGGCGCCGTACAGCACGGCGGCGGTCCACAGGACGCCCACGTCGCCGTCCGCGCCGAGGCTCGCCCAGCCGATCCGGGCGCCGCTGCCGAGCGCCAGGCCGGTCAGGAACGCCAGCGTCCCCGCGGTCGGGGTCAGCGCGTTGGCGGTGATCAGGTCCTCCTCGCCGACCACGTGCGGCAGCGAGGCGGAGAGCCCGGCGAGCAGGAACCGGTTGACCGAGAGCGAGGCGAGCACCAGCGCGAACAGCGCCGGACCGCGGACCTCGGCGTGCACGGCGACGGCGAGCACCGCGACCAGGCCGACCCGGACGAAGTTCGACCAGGCCAGCACCTGCCGTCGCGACCAGCGGTCCAGCAGCACGCCGACGAACGGTCCGAGCACGCTGAACGGCAGCAGCACGACGGCCAGCGCGCCGGCGATCGCGGAGGGTCCGGGGGCCCGCTCCGGCGAGAACACGACGTACGACGCCAGCGCGACCTGGAACACGCCGTCGGTGAGCTGACTGCCGATCCGGACGGCGAAGAGCCGGCGGAACCAGGTGCCCCGCAACAGGTGCACGAGGTGACGCAGGGCGGTCATGCCCTCATCATGCTCTCGCGCGAGAACCCACCGACCCGGCGGGTCTGGCGGCCAGCGGCCGCCAGACCCGCCGGGTCAGTGGTGCGTGGCCCGCCAGACGCGCCGGGTCAGCGGGGTCAGCGCTCGACGTCGCCGCGGATGAAGGCCTCGACCTGGGCGCGGCCGAGGTCGTCGGCCATCTGCACGGGTGGGGACTTCATCAGGTAGGTCGAGGCGGACAGGATGGGTCCGCCGATGCCGCGGTCCAGGGCGATCTTGGCGGCGCGGACGGCGTCGATGATGATGCCGGCGCTGTTGGGGGAGTCCCAGACCTCGAGCTTGTACTCCAGGTTGAGGGGGACGTCGCCGAACGCGCGGCCCTCGAGGCGGACGTAGGCCCACTTGCGGTCGTCGAGCCAGGCGACGTAGTCGGAGGGGCCGATGTGCACGTTGCGGGCGCCCATGTCGTGGGTCATGTTGGAGGTGACGGCCTGGGTCTTGGAGATCTTCTTGGACTCCAGGCGGTCGCGTTCGAGCATGTTCTTGAAGTCCATGTTGCCGCCGACGTTGAGCTGGTAGGTGCGGTCCAGGACCACGCCGCGGTCCTCGAAGAGCTTGGCCATCACCCGGTGGGTGATGGTGGCGCCGACCTGGGACTTGATGTCGTCGCCGACGATGGGGATGCCGGCGTCGGTGAACTTCTGGGCCCACACGGGGTCCGAGGCGATGAACACCGGCAGGGCGTTGACGAAGGCGACGCCGGCGTCGATGGCGCACTGGGCGTAGAACTTGTCGGCCTGCTCGGAGCCGACCGGGAGGTAGGCGACCAGGACGTCGACCTGCTGCTCCTTGAGGACCGCGACGACGTCGACGGGGTCGGCGTCGGACTCCTCGATGGTCTCGCGGTAGTACTTGCCGAGCCCGTCGTAGGTGGGGCCGCGTTGCACGCTGACACCCAGCGGTGGGACGTCGGCGATCTTGATGGTGTTGTTCTCGGAGTTGTTGATCGCCTCGGACAGGTCGAAGCCGACCTTCTTGGCGTCCACGTCGAAGGCGGCCACGAACTCCACGTCGGAGACGTGGTAGTCGCCGAACTTGACGTGCATCAGCCCGGGCACCGCAGCGCTCGGGTCGGCGTCGCGGTAGTACTCGACGCCCTGGACCAGGGAGCTCGCGCAGTTGCCGACTCCCACGATTGCTACTCGTACCGAACCCATGGGTCTCTCCTCGGATCTTCTTATTAGCTACTGGTGCTGGATGTCTTGCTGCGGGGGTGTGGCCAGGGTCTGGGGTCCCTGGGCGGACGCCGGCTGCTCCGGGTGGCGCGAGCTCTCGTCGTCCCTGCGCTCGGCGTTGATCAGCTCGGAGAGCCACCGCACCTCGCGCTCCACGGACTCGACCCCGTGGCGCTGGAGCTCCACGGCGTAGCGGTCCCTCTGCTTGTCCATCTGCTGCTGGGTCAGCTCGAGCTGGTGCTGGACCCGGTCGAGACGTTCCTGGAGCCGGCTGCGGCGTCCCTCGAGGATCCGCAGCCGCGCCCCGATGTCGGTGCGGCTGAAGAACGCGAACCGTACGTCGAAGTTGTCGTCCTCCCACGCGGACGGCCCGACGTCGGCCATCAGCGACTTGAACTGCTCGACCCCCATCGGGGTGAGCTCGTAGACGATCCGCTGCCGGCGGCTGGTGGCCCCCGGCTCGGGAGCCGTCACGTGCTCGGCGATGGACCCGGCCTTGAGCATCTTCTTCAGCGCCGGGTACAGGGAGCCGTAGGACAGCAACCGGCTCCAGCCGAGCACCCCGTTGACCTGCTTGCGCAGCTCGTAGCCGTGCATGGGTGACTCGTGCAGCAGTCCGAGGACTGCGAGCTCGAGGGTCTCACCACGACGTGCCACGGGTGTGCTCCTGGGGACTTGGTTGCCGATGCATAGCGGTTGTTCCTATCGCCCCAACATATCGCATCGATATATCGCTCGTGCGGACGCGACGCCCCGGGCCCGACGTGGCCCTCGCCACACCCGGGCGCCGGGGGTTGGCGCGGGGCCCGGCGGGGAACACGTCAGTGCCCTCGTCCGACGGGGCGGCCTCTACCCTGTCGAGGGGTCGGTCCGCTCCGGACCGGTCCCCACGTCCCACCCGTCCCTTCCCCGCGCCCCGGAGTTCCGTTGAGTCCTGACCGCAAGGCCACCCCGTCCCGAGGCGGTGCCAAGAAGGCCCCCGCCGGCGCCAAGAAGGCCCCGGCCGGTGCGCCGACCAGCCGTCGGGCGTCCACGGCGCCTTCCGCCGCCTCCCGCGGAGGGGGCGGTGCCGGGAGCCGGGCCGCCAAGCCGGGCAGCCGGACCCCGAGCGGCAAGCCGCGCCGGAGCCTGGGCCGCCGCCTGGTCAAGTGGGTGCTGCTCGCCGGGCTCGGGTTCTTCCTGCTCGGCTGCGCGGCCTTCGCCTACGGCTACGCGACCACCGACGTGCCGGACCCGAACAAGGACTTCCAGGCGCAGACCACGTTCGTCTACTACTCCGACGGGAAGCACGAGATCGGCCGGTTCGCCAACCAGAACCGCACGAGCGTCGCGCTGTCCGACGTACCCCAGCACGTGCAGGACGCGGTGATCGCCGCCGAGGACCGCTCCTTCGAGACCAACAAGGGCATCGACCCCAAGGGCATCCTGCGGGCGGCGTTCAGCAACGCCCGCGGCGGCTCCACGCAGGGTGCCTCGACGATCACCCAGCAGTACGTCAAGGTCCTCTACCTCTCCCAGGAGCGCACCCTCACCCGCAAGGTGAAGGAGGCGTTCGTGTCGCTGAAGATCCAGCGCCAGGAGTCCAAGGACGAGATCCTGCAGGGCTACCTGAACACCATCTACTTCGGCCGCGGCGCCTACGGCATCCAGGCCGCCGCGCAGGCGTACTTCGACAAGGACGCCAAGGACCTCACGGTCGGGGAGGGCGCGGTCCTCGCGTCCGTGCTGAACTCGCCGACCGCCTTCGACCCGGCCAACGGCGCCGACGCCCGCACCCGGCTGCTCGGCCGCTACCAGTACGTCCTGGACGGGATGGCGTCGATGGGCAACCTGGACGCCGACCGGGCCGAGCAGGTCAAGCAGCGGCTGCCGAAGTTCCCGCGCATCAAGTCCGAGGACCAGTACGGCGGCCAGCGCGGCCACGTGCTGACCCTGGTCAAGCGGGAGCTGCTCGCCAAGGGCTTCACCGACCAGGAGATCTCCGGCGGTGGCCTGAAGGTGACCACCACCTTCACCCGCAACGCGATGGACGCCGCCTCCCAGGCGGTCCGCGAGCAGAAGCCGCAGGGCCTCAAGGGACTGCACATCGGGGTCGCGTCGGTCGACCCGCGGACCGGCGCGCTCAAGGGCTTCTACGGCGGCCAGGACTACCTCAAGAGCCAGATCAACTACGCGAGCCGGACCGCCGGCTCCCCGGGCTCGGCGTTCAAGCCGTTCGCGGTGGCCGCGGGCATCAAGGACGGCTACGCGCTGACCAGCACCTTCGACGGCAACTCGCCGTACGTGTTCCCCAACGGCCGGGACAAGGTCGTCAACGAGGGACCGGGCGACGGCAACGACTACGGCAGCGCGATCTCCCTGACCAAGGCGACCGAGGAGTCGGTGAACACCGCGTTCGTCGACCTCACCCAGTCGATGGAGGACGGCCCCCAGAAGATCCTGGACATGGCCGTGGACATGGGCGTCCCGTCCTCGGCGCCGGGCCTGGAGCCGGTCGCCGGCATCTCGCTCGGCTCGGCGACGATCAGCCCGGTCGACATGGCCAACGCCTACGGCACGATCGCCGACGGCGGCAAGGCCAAGAAGTGGTACGTCATCAACAAGGTGACCTCGGCCGGCGGCGAGGGCCAGTACAAGGCCCCGCAGCAGACCCGGCGGGTGCTGTCCGAGGACGTCGCCAGCGACGTCAGCTTCGCCCTGCAGCAGGTGGTCAAGAACGGCACCGGGCAGAACGCCCTGGCGCTCGGCCGGCCGGCCGGCGGCAAGACCGGCACCGCGACCAACGCCGACGGCAACGTCTCGTCGTCCTGGTTCGTCGGCTACACCCCGCAGCTCGCGACCGCCGTGATGTACGTCCGCGGTGACGGCAACGACAACCTGAGCTGCGTGGAGAAGCACGGCGAGAGCTGCACGCCGGGCTACCTCGTGCCCTACTTCGGCGCGGAGTACCCGACCCGGACCTGGACCGACGCGATGAAGCTGTCGCTGGACGACGCCGACGTGGAGGCCTTCCCGCCGGCCGCGAACGTCGAGGCCAAGCAGGACGACCACGCCCCGCAGCCGACGTACACCCCGGCGCCGACGCCGACCCAGCAGCCCACTAAGAAGCCGACGAGGACCCAGCAGCCGACGAGGACCCAGCAGCCGACGCCGACGCCGACGCCCACCCCGACGCCGACGCCCACCCCGACACCGACGCCGACGCCGACTCCCACCCCGACACCCGCCCCGACGGGCCCGGCGACGATCGTGCCACCCACCCCGGCCGCGGCGGGCAACCAGCGATCCGCGCCACCCTCCGGCGGTCCGTAGATGACAACCCGTCCATGATCGGGCGATGAGCGAGGTCGTCCGCCCCTCGCGGACCGACCCGCTGGTGACCGCCGCGAGCGAGAGCATCGGCGGTCCGTCCGGCGACCGCTCGGCCGGGCACTGGTGGTGGACACCGGTCCGGGTGGTGCTCGCGGTCGCGGCCCTGGCGTTCGTGCTGGGGATGGTGCAGAAGACGCCGTGCGTGCGCGACGACTGGTCCGGCTCCCAGCTGCGCTACGGCGCGATGTGCTACTCCGACGTGCCCTACCTCTACACCGGGCGGGGCTTCGCGGCGGGGTACCTGCCCTACACCGACAACGGCGGGCGCTACCAGGCGATGGAGTACCCCGTCCTCACCGGCTACTTCGCGTACGGCGCCGCCGTGGTCACCCACGCGCTCGGCGACGGCGACCTCGCCGCGCGCCGGCTGGTCCCGGGCGACCGGGTCTACGCCCAGCCCGGCGTCGGTGCGGAGTCCAGCCTCTACTTCGTGGTGACCGCGGTGCTGCTGGCGCCGTTCGCGCTGCTCGCCGCCTGGTTCCTCACCGGCGTGCACCGGCGCCGGCCCTGGGACGCGATGCTCTTCGCGGCCTCGCCCGCCCTGGTGCTCACCGGGCTGGTCAACTGGGACCTGCTCGCGGTGACCGCCGTCGCCGGCGCGCTGTGGGCGTGGTCCCGCGACCGGCCGCTGCTCACCGGGGTCCTGCTCGGCCTCGGCACCGCGATCAAGCTCTACCCGCTCTTCCTGCTCGGGGCGCTGCTCGTGGTGTGCCTGCGCCGGGGCCGGATGCGCGCGTTCGGCGCGACCCTCGGCGCCGCGGTGCTGGCCTGGCTGGCGGTGAACCTGCCGGCGATGCTGACCGCGTTCGACCAGTGGAAGGTGTTCTGGACCTTCAACGACCGGCGCGGTGCCGACCTCGGCTCGGTCTGGCTGGTCTGGCAGCAGATGGGGCACACCGTCACCCCCGGCCTGGTGAACGCCGTCTCCCTGCTCTTCTTCGGCTCGGTCTGCGTCGGCGTCCTGGTGCTCGGGCTGCGCGCCCGCCGTACGCCCCGGATCCCGCAGCTCGCGTTCCTGGTCGTGGTCGGCTTCCTGGTGGTCAACAAGGTGTACTCCCCGCAGTACGTCCTCTGGCTGCTCCCGCTCGTCGCGCTGGCCCGGCCGCGCTGGCGCGACGTGCTGATCTGGACCGCCGGCGAGGTGTTCTACTTCGGCAGCGTGTGGCTCTACCTCGGCGGCTGGACGGCGTCCGGGTCGAGCGGCCAGCCGGACCGGTTCTACTGGCTCGCGATCGTGGTCCGGGTGGCCGCCGAGCTCTACATCGCGGTGCTGGTGGTCCGCGACGTGCTGCAGCCCGCGCACGACCCGGTGCGCGCCGACGGCCTCACCGACGACCCCGCCGAACCCACTTCGCTCGCACCCGCTTGACGCACTGGGCCCCGGCCGTCCGGCCTGCCCGCCGGGGAGGTCGGACGGTGCCGCGCGCGGGCTTGGCACCGACCATCCCTGGGTACGACGGACGTATGCGCGCACTCACGACGATCCCCCTCACTCCGGACTCCCTGGCGGTCGTCGACGTCCCCGACCCGGTGCCGGGGGCCGGCGAGCTGCTCGTCGACGCGCTCGCCCTGGGGGTGTGCGGCACGGACCGGGAGATCGCCCGGGGCGACTACGGCTGGGCGCCGGCCGGCCAGGAGCGGCTGGTCATCGGGCACGAGTCGTTCGGCCGGGTCCGCGAGGCGCCGGCGGGGTCCGGCTTCGCCACGGGCGACCTGGTGGTCGGCGTGGTGCGGCGGCCGGACCCGGAGCCGTGCGGGGCGTGCGGGCACGGGGAGTTCGACATGTGCCGCAACGGGGGCTACACCGAGCGCGGGATCAAGCAGCTCGACGGCTACGCCAGCGAGCAGTGGACCGTGGAGACGGACTACGCGGTCAAGCTCGACGACCGGCTGGAGGACGTCGGCGTGCTGATGGAGCCGACCACGGTGGTCGCCAAGGCCTGGGAGCAGGTGGAGCGGATCGGGGCGCGGGCCTGGTTCGAGCCGCGCCGCGTGCTGGTCACCGGCGCCGGGCCGATCGGGCTCCTCGCGGCCCTGCTCGGGACCCAGCGGGGCCTCGACGTGCACGTGCTGGACCTGCCGACCAAGGGCGCCAAGCCGCAGCTCGTGCACGGCCTGGACGCGACCTACCACCACTCCGACATGGACGCGATCATGGCGCGGGTCCGTCCCGACGTGGTGATCGAGGCGACCGGTGCGCCGGGTCTGGTGTTCGCGGCGATGCGCGGCGCGGCGCCCTACGGCATCACGGTGCTGACCGGCGTCTCCTCCCGAGGGCGGACGGTCCGGGTGGACGCCGGCGAGCTGAACCGCGACATCGTGCTCGACAACGACGTGGTGGTGGGGTCGGTGAACGCCAACCTGCGGCACTACGCCCACGCCGCCGAGGCGCTGGCCGCCGCGGACCTCGACTGGCTCGGCCGGGTGGTCAGCCGGCGGGTCCCGCTCGAGGACTTCGCCGACGCCTTCACCCCGCAGGACGACGACGTCAAGGTCGCGCTGAGCTTCGGCTGACCGGCCGATGAGTTCCGGGCAGCACGACGGTCTGCACCCGTGACCGTCCCTCCGACGAAGGAGCTCCGCATGTTCGACCTCGGCCCTGCGTCCGACGACCTGGTCCGCGTGGTCCGCGGCGTGCGCGACGACCAGCTCGACGCGCCGACGCCGTGCGCCGAGTGGTCGCTGGCGGACCTCCTCGCCCACGTCCACCAGTTCGCGACGGTGTTCGCCGCGAACGCGCGGAAGGCGCCGCCCTCGGTGGCCGACGGCCTGCCCGCCGACTGGCGCGCCGACCTCCCGCTCCGGCTCGCCGACCTGGCCCAGGCGTGGCGCGACCCGGCCGCCTGGCAGGGCCGGGTGGCCGCCGGCGGCGTGGAGATGACCGGCGAGGAGAACGCGGTGGTGGCCATCGAGGAGCTCGTCGTGCACGGGTGGGACGTCGCCCGGGCCACCGGCCAGGACTTCGAGCCCACCCCCGGGTCTCTGGACCACGTCGAGCGGTTCCTCGTGGTGTTCGCCGAGCCGCTCGCGTCCGGGCAGGGTCCCTACGGGCCGCCGCTCCCCGCCGGGTCCGACGCCACTCGGCTGGGGCGTTACCTGGCGGCAGCCGGCCGCGACGCGGCGTGGCGGCCGGCCGGCTAGTCGCTGATGATCGTCTGGTCGAACGTGGTCGCGGTGAACCGGACCCGGACGTCGACCTCGTCGCCGACCGCGGGCACCTTGGCGCCGTGCGACAGGAACAGCATCGAGGCCTGCATGTGCGGCGGCTCGGCGAACAGCCGCTGCTTGCCGTCGACGGTGTACGGCGAGCGCACGAACCCGGCCGCGTCCAGGCCGCCCTTGGCGATCCGGGCGGCCCGGTCCTTCAGGGTGGCGCCGCCGGTGGGGGCCTCGAGCCCGATGCCGTGCGCCGTGCCCCCGGACACCACGAGGATCGTGCCGGCCGCCGGGGCGGTGCGGCTGCGGTAGCCGTAGACGTCGCCGCGCTCGACCGGGTGCACGTCGAGCACCGTGGAGCGGACCTCCAGCGCGGAGCGGTCGCCGAGCCAGAGCTGGGTGCCGATCCGCGGGCGGAACTCGTAGTCCGGGTAGGACTGCCGCAGCACCCCGAGCTCGGTGTCGGTCAGGTGCGAGACGAAGACCCGGTGGGTGGCCAGGCCGGCGGCGACCACGTCGGTCATCAGCCGGTTGACCTCGGTCAGGTGCGAGCCCTGGGAGATCGGCAGGTGCACCGCGACCCCCTCGACCGCGAGGCCCTCGACCAGGCCGGCGGCCTCGCGCAGGTCGCGGGCCGAGAAGCCGTGCCGGCGCATCGAGGTGAGCCGCTCGAGCACCACCCGCGGCTTCGCGCCCGAGCCCGCGGCCCGCTCGGCGAGCGCGCGCAGGTCCTCGAGCCGGCCGACGGTGTGCACGACGTGGCTGTCGAAGACCACGTGGGTCTCGAACGGGCGCCAGGGGCTGAGCACCATGACGGTGCCGTGGAAGGCGGCCGCGACCGGCGTGACCTCGTGGTACATCCCGACGGCGACCGTGTCGACGCCCAGCCAGGCGGCCCGCGCGGCGAGCCGCTCCACGCCGAAGCCGTAGCCGTTGCCCTTGACGACCGGCACGATCCCCGGGTGCGCGTCGCGGACGGCCTGGAGGTGCGTGCGCCAGCGGGGACCGTCGACGTACAGGGTCAGCGGCACGTCGTCACCTCCTGCTCATGTAGAGGGAGAACGCCTTGTAGACCACCGGGTTGAGCGGGAGGTCCCACTCGCCGGCGTACTCCACGGCCTCGCCGCCGGTGCCGACCTTGAACTGGATCAGCCCGACGTGCGAGTCGTCCGGGTCCAGGGTGTCTGTGATGCCGCGCAGGTCGTAGACGTCCGCGCCGGCGGCCAGCGAGTCCGAGATCATCGCCCACTGCACCGCGTTGGAGCCGCGCACGTCGCGCTTCTCGGTCGAGGAGGCGCCGTAGGAGTACCACGTGTGGCCGCCGACCCGGACCCAGACGGTCGCGGCGACCAGGTCGCCCTCGTGGCGGGCCAGGTAGAGCCGGATCCGGTCCGGCTCCTCGGCCAGCAGCGCGCTGAACATGGTCTGGAAGTAGGACAGCGGGCGCGGGGTGAAGTGGTCGCGCTCCGCGGTGAGCGCGTAGAGCTCGTGGAAGGCGGGCAGGTCCGCGGGCGTGCCGTGGGTGACCTCGACCCCGGCCTTGGCGGCCTTCTTGATGTTGCGCCGCCACTGCTGGTTCATGCCGGCGAGCACGTCCTCCCCGGTGCGCGCCGCGCCCCCGGCGTCGCGCAGCGGGATCTGGAAGTTGTACTGCGGCTGGCCGGCCGCGAAGCCGCCCTCGACCTGCTGGGGCCGCCAGCCCAGCTCCTGCAGCTGCGAGACCACCCGCGCCCCGGCCTGGGACCGCTCGCTCGGGGGTACGTCGCCGAGCCGGCGCACCGACGCGTCGGCCACGCCCTGCTTGACCGCCGCGGCGTCCCAGCGGCGGGTCACCACGGGGGGTCCCATCCGCACCCCGAACGCGCCGGCCTTCTTCAGGTGCCGGACCATCGGGTTGAGGTAGACCCGCAGGTCCTCGGCGTCCCAGTCCAGGACCGGTCCCTCGGGGAGGTAGGCGAGGTAGCGCTTGACCTTGGGCAGCTGCCGGTAGAGCACCAGGCCGGCCCCGACCAGCCGGCCGGACGGGTCGTACCAGCCGATCGACTCCCGCCGCCACTCGCTCTTGACCGTGCCCCACGCCGGGGTCTGCAGGAAGCTCGCCGATCCCCCGTCGGCGGTCCAGGTGCGCAGGAAGTCCAGGTGCTGCTCCGGCGTGAGGGTGCGCACGGTCAGGGCGGGGGAGGTCACGCCCCGAGGGTAACGGGCCTACCGGGACAGGCCGGCGAGCACCTCGACGGTCCGCTTCCAGGCCGGTGTGCGCGGGTCGATCAGCGAGAAGTGGTCGCCGGGCACCTCGACGAGCGCGGCGTCGTCGCCCGCCGCGCGGGCCGCCGCGACGTACGCCCGGCTCTGGGAGATCGGCACTGTGGAGTCGTCGGTGCCGTGCACGCAGCGGATCGGCAGCCCCAGCGGCAGCCGCTCGATCGGGTCGGCCAGCCGGTAGCGGCCGGGGACCCGGCCCGGCAGGCCACCCACGATCCCGGGTACGGCGGTCCCGCCGAGGCCCGTGTCCGCGGCCGTGCGCAGGTCGAGCACGCCGGCCTGCGGGACCGTCGCGGTGACCCGGACCCGGGGCCGCCCGCCGGGCAGCCCGGTCCCGCGGCGGGACGCGGCCCAGGCGGCGAGGTGACCGCCCGCCGAGTGGCCGAGCGTGACGACCCGGGCGGGGTCGACGTCGAGCCGGTCGACGTGGTCGACGGCCGCGGCGACGTCGGCGTAGGTGGTCGGCCAGCCGCCGCCGTCCCCGAGCCGGCGGTACTCGATGTTCCAGGCCGCCCAGCCCCGGTCGGCGAGGTCCGCGGAGATCGCCGCGCCGAGGTCGAGGCCGAAGCCGCTCTGCCAGAACCCGCCGTGCACCACCACCACGGTCCCGCGACCGGGCTCGCCGTCGGGCAGGTAGAGGTCGCCGAACTGGTCCCGGCCGGTGCCGTAGTGGTGCCGGACCGGTTTCGGGGCGGAGCTCGCCGGCTCCGGCGGGGGCGAGGAGCAGGCCGCGAGGAGGGCGGCACCGGCCGCGCCGAGGACGGACCGGCGGGTGGCCCGCGGGCGGGCCAGCGTCACAGGCGCTCGCGCAGGAAGGCGAAGTCGGCCTTGTGCTCGTCGGGTCCACCGGGCGTCTCGCACACCACCGGGGCGCCGGCGTCGCGGACGACCGCGGCCAGCTCGTCGGGGGCGATCCGGCCCTGCCCGAAGTTGGTGTGCCGGTCGGCGCCGGAGTCGAACTCGTCGCGGCTGTCGTTGCAGTGCACGAGCGAGATTGGGCCGGTGATCGCGACCAGGTCGGCGACCACCGCGGACAGGTCGTTGCCGCCGGCGTGCGCGTGGCAGGTGTCCAGGCAGAACCCGACCTGCTCGAAGCCCTCGGCGGTCGAGATGGCGTCCCAGACCCGGCCGATCCGGTCCAGCGACCGGGTCATCGCGTTGTCGCCGCCGGCGGTGTTCTCGATCAGCAGCGGCAGCTTCAGGTCGGTGGCCTCGACGGCCTTGCGCCAGTTGTCGAACCCCTTCTCCGGGTCGTCGGCCTTGTTCACGTGGCCGCCGTGCACGATCAGCCCCTTGGCGCCGATCGTGGCCGCGGCGTCGACGTGCTGCTGGAGCAGCTTGCGGCTCGGGATCCGGATCCGGTTGTTCGTGGTGGCGACGTTCACGATGTAGGGCGCGTGCACGTAGAGGTCGACCCCCGCGGCCTCGGCGTCCGCGCGCAGGGCGTCGGCCCCGCCGGCGTACGCGACCTCCGGGCCCTGGTAGCCCTGCGGGTCGCCGAGGAAGAACTGCACCAGGTCGGCGCCGCGGGACTTCGCCTCGGCGATCGGGTCGTTCTGGGCGACGTGCGCACCGATTCTCAAGCCAGCCATGTCCCTCACCCTACGACCGGCCGGGGACACCCCGCTGCGCCGCGGGTCCGCCGTAGAGCCGGTCGATCACGTCGGCGTACTTCGCCGCGATCGGCCGGCGCCGCAGCTTCAGGGTCGGGGTCAGCTCGTCGCCGCCCGGCTCCCAGAACGACGCCAGCACCTCGAACTCCTTGACCTGCTCGACCCGGGACAGCCGGGCGTTGCCCGCGGCGATCCCGGCCGCCACCGCCGCCCGGAGGCCGGGGTCCTGCGCCAGGACCGCGGGTTCCGGCGCCAGACCGTGCCCGGCGGCGTACGCCGCGGCGGCGTCCGGGTCGAGCGCCACCAGCGCGACGTTGTAGGGCCGACCGTCGCCGACCACGGTGATCGCCGCGGCCAGCGGGCAGCCCACCTTGAGGGTGCTCTCGATGTTCGCCGGGGACATGTTCTTGCCGCCCGCGCTGATGATGATCTCCTTCTTGCGGTCCACGATCGTGACGTAGCCGTCCGCGTCGACGCAAGCCACGTCCCCGGTGTGCAGCCAGCCCTCGGCGTCGATCGCCTCGGCGGTCCGCTCCGGGTCGCCGCGGTAGCCCGAGGTGAGGTACGGCGCGCGCACCAGCAGCTCGCCGTCGTCGAGGAGCCGCGTCTCGAGTCCGGGCAGGGGCAGCCCGACCGTGCCGACGCGGGGACGGTCCGGCGGGTTGAGCAGGCCGGCGCCGGTGACCTCCGACATGCCCCACAGCTCGACCAGCGGGACGTCGAGGCCGGTGAAGAAGTCCAGCGTCTCGGGGGCGACGGCCGCGGCGCCGGACCACGCCCAGCGGCACCGGTCGAGCCCGATCGCGGCGCGGAGCTGTCCGCGCAGCGCCTCCGGGGCCGAGGCCGGGTCGAGCCCGGGGACCTGCGCCTCCAGCGCGGCCTTGAGCTTCTCCCAGACCCGGGGGACCGCGAACCAGATCGTCGGACGGGTGTCCACGAGGGCAGCCCCGATGGTCCGGGCGTCGGCGACGTAGGTGACCTGGACCCCGAGGACGGCCCCGAAGTACTGCGTGGTCACCCGGTCCGCGATGTGCGCCGACGGCAGGAACGAGGTGATCCGGTCCCCGTCCCGGACGCCGACCACCCCGGTGATCGCGCGCACCTGCTCCAGGACGTGCCGGTGGGTGGTCTGCACGCCCTTCGGAGGACCGGTGGTGCCGGAGGTGTAGATCAACGTCGCCAGGTCGTCCGGCCCGACGGCCCGCCAGGCCGCGTCGAAGTCGAAGCCGTCCTCGTCGGCCGCCTCGAGCGCGGCCAGGGTCAGCGTGCCGGGCCGCTCGGCGTCGACGCACACCACGTGGTCCAGGTCCGCGCCGGCGGCGGACACGACGTCGAGGGTCGCGGACTCGCAGACCACCACCCGGTTGCCGGCGTTGCCGAACAGGTGGGCGACCTGCTCGGCCGACGAGGTGTTGTAGACGGAGAACGGCGCGGCCCCCAGGTGCATCCCCGCGGCGTCGACGAGCGCGAACTCGGGGCGGTTGGCCAGCATCAGGCCCACCGTGTCGCCGCGCCGGATGCCGAGGCCGTGCAGGCCGGCGGCGATCCGGCGCACCCGGGCGCCGTACTCCCGCCAGGTCAGCGTGACCGCGTCCCCCGGCGTGCGCAGCGCGACCGCGTCCGGGTCACGAGCGACGGTGCGCTGGAAGGCCGCGCAGAGGGTGGCAGGGAGGTCGGTGGGCATGCGTCACCTCGCGGGAGGGCCGGTCGGTCGCTGGGAGCCTGCCACCCGGACCGCGAGGTCCACCAGACCCGCGCGGGTCATCCCGCCCGCGGGGACGCCTCAGCCGAGGTCGACGGTCTCGTTGTCGCCCTCGAAGCGCTTGCCGGTCAACTTGGCCTTCACCAGGTTCGCCACCTGGGTGACCTTGCTGCCGGGGCTGTCCCAGTACTCCGCCGAGTGCGCGTCGACCATGATCAGCACGTTGTTCGGGTTCTCCGGTCCGCCCTCCATCCAGGCGTCGGTGAAGGTGTTCCACAGCTCCTCGAGCTTGGCGTGGTCGTCGACGACGGACGCGGTCCCGGACACCGACACCCACGAGCTGCTGTCGGAGTAGGCGACGTTCACCTCCGGACGGGCCTCGATGTTGCGGACCTTCTCCGAGGCGCGCTCCGCGATGAACCAGACGTCGCCGTCGAACTCGACGTCCTGCGTGGCCATCGGCTTGCTGACCAGGCGGCCGTCGGGACCGACGCTGGTGAGCATCGCGAGACGGGTCTTCCGGATCAGGTCGTGCACCTTGGTCTGCTGGTCGCTGGTCTGCTCGGGTGTGTTCGTCATGCCCCCCGGTACCGCGGCCGGCGCCCGCTCATGCTCCTGTGGACGACGATTTCCGCGGGGTGTCCGCCGCTGATATCGTGACGCAGTCGATCGGTCCGTCCCCCGCGTCCAGAGTGGGTGTGGCGAGCGGTCGGCACGCCGCACTCCTCCCAGCAGCACCGGGGGTCGTACGGCGTACGCAAGCCCTCCTGCCACGGAAACGCCGTGGCCGCCTGAGTCCGAAGGAGGTGGAGACTGCTTTGCGTGCCTACGAAGTAATGGTCATCCTCGATCCCGACCTCGAAGAGCGAACGGTCGCCCCGTCGCTCGACACGTACCTCAACGTCGTCCGTCAGGACGGCGGGACGATCGAGAACGTCGACGTCTGGGGACGTCGTCGTCTCGCCTACGAGATCGACAAGAAGCCCGAGGGCATCTACGCCGTCGTCAAGCTGAACGCCGAGCCGGCCACGGTCAAGGAGCTCGACCGCCAACTGGGTCTGAACGAGTCCGTCATGCGCACGAAGGTCCTCCGACCCGACATCCGCTGACCGCCACCGACTACCGACTGGAGGCCTGACATGGCAGGCGACACCCCGATCACCGTGGTGGGCAACCTCACCGCCGACCCCGAGCTCCGCTTCACCCCTTCGGGTGCCGCGGTGGCGAACTTCACCGTGGCCTCGACGCCGCGGACGTTCGACCGGCAGACCAACGAGTGGAAGGACCAGGACACCCTGTTCCTGAACTGCTCGGTCTGGCGGCAGGCGGCCGAGAACGCGGCCGAGTCGCTGACCCGCGGCATGCGGGTCATCGTCCAGGGACGTCTGAAGGCCCGCAGCTACGAGACCCGCGAGGGCGAGAAGCGCACGGTCTTCGAGATCGACGTCGAGGAGGTCGGCCCCAGCCTGCGCAGCGCGACGGCCAAGGTCGCCAAGACCAGCCGCTCCGGCGGCGGCCAGGGCTTCCAGTCCGGTGGCGGCGACGACCCGTGGGCCAGCAACCAGGGCAGCCAGGGGGGGCGGCCAGGCGGCTGCTCCGGCCGGCGGCCAGGGCGGCGGCTCGTGGGGCGGCAACCAGGGCGGCGGCTCGGGCTACTCGGGCGGCTCCACCGGCGGCACCCAGGGCGGCCAGTCCGACCCCTGGGCGACACCGGGCGGCGGCTCGGGCTCCAGCGAAGAGCCCCCGTTCTGACCACCCACGGGTGAGCATCCCGCTCACTCCCGCACCACCATCCCTCTGACCATTCCGGCGCACGCCGGGCTCTACGAAAGGGAGCACCACAATGGCCAAGCCAGTACTCCGCAAGCCGAAGAAGAAGGTTTGCCAGTTCTGCAAGGAGAAGGTGTCCTACGTCGACTACAAGGACACCACCCTCCTGCGCAAGTTCATCTCCGACCGCGGCAAGATCCGCGCTCGTCGGGTGACCGGCAACTGCGTGCAGCACCAGCGCGACGTTGCCATCGCGGTCAAGAACGCCCGCGAGGTCGCTCTCCTGCCCTACACGTCCACCGCTCGCTGAGGAGGCTGAGTACACATGAAGCTCATCCTGACCCAGGAGGTCGGCGGCCTCGGTGCCCCCCGGCGACATCGTCGAGGTGAAGGACGGCTACGGCCGTAACTTCCTGATCCCGCGGGGCTTCGGCATCCGCTGGACCAAGGGCGGCGAGCGCACCGTCGACTCCATCAAGGCCGCACGCTCCAGTCGCGAGGTCCGCGACCTCGACCACGCCAAGGAGATCAAGGCCAAGCTCGAGGCGTCGACCGTGCAGCTGCCGGTCCGCGCCGGCGAGGGTGGCCGGCTCTTCGGCGCCGTCACCGTCAGCGACATCGCCGCGGCGATCACCGAGGCGGGCGCACCCGTCGACAAGCGCAAGATCATCGTCGGCAACCCGATCAAGTCCCTGGGCACGCACCAGGTGACCGTGAAGGTGCACGACGAGCTCGACGCGCTCGTCAACCTGAACGTCGTCGCCGGCTGACCCGCCGAGCCTCGTTCATCGAGGAGGCGACGAGCGGTACAGACCGCTCGTCGCCTCCTCGGCTTTATACCGGGGCGTGTGCGCAACACCTCTTTACCTTTTCGGGTGTTGTTCTGCGAGTCCCCGACCCCCCGTGTTGTCATGGGCTGCTGACGATCCGGTCAGCTGTGGGAAGCCGCGGCAGTGCGCTGCCCGGCTCGTCTTCGGGAGTTCTCTGGTGCGTTCGCTGCTTCGCCTGCTGGTCCTGCTCGGGGTGCTGCTCAGCTCCACCGCCGTCGCCCCGATGGCCTGGGCCGACCCGACGACGCCGGTCGCACCGACCGCGGTCGTGGACACCGGGCCGGCCAACCCGACGACGTCGCCCGCGAGTGCCCCGGTGTTCAGCACGTTCACCTTCCACGCCGACAACCCGGCGGCGACCTTCGAGTGCCGGATCACCGGCCCCGGCCGGACCAACGTGTTCGGCCCCTGCCCGGGCGGGGTGGCCGGCCGCGCGACGTACACCAACCTCAAGGGCGGCAGCTACGTCTTCACCGTGCGCGCGGTCCTCGGCACGCTGGTCGGCCCGCAGACCGCCGACTACGCCTGGCAGGTCCTGGACTGCTCGCTGGTCTCGACGCTGTGCCCGGTGTTCGCCCCCGACCACTACACGGTGCCGGCCGGCGCGACCTTCAACGACCCGACCGGCAACCTGGTCGCGCAGCGCCGCAACCTGACCCACGTGATCCGCACGATCAGGTCGATGCCGGGCTACAAGGTGCCGACCCAGGCCGCCTGCGACCCGAAGGTCTACCCCTCGACGATCCGGATCTCGCTGTACTCCGCGACCGACATGACGTTCGCCCGGGCGCTGGTCGCCGCGGCCCGGCGCTGCATCAGCGTGCAGATCCTGATGAACAACCACCTCGGCCCGGTCAACACCCCGTCGATCCGCTACCTCCAGCACTACCTCGGCCCGAAGGTCAGCGACAGCACCGGCGTGCGCCGCACGTTCGCGCACCGCTGCAACTTCGGCTGCCGCGGCGGCGGCGTGCTGCACGCGAAGTTCTACCTGTTCGACACCGCGCTGGCCGCGCCCGGTGGCCAGAACATCGCGCACACGGTGATGGTCGGCTCCTCGAACATGACCTCGAACGCGTCCGGCGTGCAGTGGAACGATCTCTACACGGTGCGCGGCGACGCGAGCCTGTACAGCCAGTACCTCTCGATGTTCGCGCGGATGGAGCGCGACCGCGACCAGCAGCGCACGTTCACCTTCACCGCCGGGGCCTACCAGACCACCTTCACCCCGCTGACCCCGAACTCCACCGACCCGACGATGGCGGCCCTGCAGTCGATCCACTGCACCGGCGCCAAGGGTGGCACCGGCATCGGCGGCCGGACGGTCGTCTACATCAACATGCACGCGTGGTTCGGGGTCCGCGGCTACGCGTTCGCCAACCGGGTCCGCCAGCTCTACGACAGCGGCTGCTACGTCAAGGTGCTCTACAGCTTCATGAGCTTCAGCGTCTACAAGAAGCTGTCCAGCGCGGTCGGCCCGCGGATGTCGGTGCGCCGGACGATCTTCTCCAAGCACGGCGGCATCAACGCGACGCTCTACAGCCACTTCAAGAACATCTCGGTGTCCGGGGTGGTCGGCAGCAACCACGCCGCGTACGTCGTCTGGACCGGCTCGAACAACTTCACCAACGACGGCGTGAAGTTCGACGAGGTGACCATGCGGATCGCGTCGCGGGCGGCCTACGAGCAGTACCGCGCCCAGTTCCTCTACATCACCAAGCGCCGGACCTCGGGGGTCTACGCGTCCTTCGCCGAGCCGATCGGCGGCGGCCGGGCGATCCACGCCCCGGCCGGGGGCTAGCCGGCCGGCGCCGGCTCGGGGGTGCGGCTCCAGGTGCGACGCGAGACGGCGAACGTGTAGGAGACCAGCGCGACGTTGGCGAGCACCGCGACGACGGCCACCGGCGCGGCCAGCGCGTCGACCCTGCCGCCGTACACCAGCACGGGGCCGAGCGCCACGGCGACGAACACCCAGCGGAGCAGGCCGAAGCGGCCCGCCTCCTTGGCGCCGGCCCGGTCGGCCAGCGTGCACAGCGAGCCGCACAGCACGACGCAGAACGCGGTCTGCGGCAGGCTGGCGCCCCACTGGCCGCTGGCCGCGAGCCGCTCGTCGAGCGCCGGCAGCACGAGGGGGACGGCGACCAGGCCGGCCAGCACCGCGAGGGTCAGCGCCGTGCCGCCGAGGGGGAGCGTGCGGCGCAGCGGCAGCAGCCCGGCGACGACCAGGCCCCAGCCGACCGGGTCGGCGAGCGCGTCGTACCCGGCGAAGCGGGCGCTGAGGAACACGATGACCAGGCCCATCGCGACCTTCTGCAGGGGTGTCACAGGGTGAGCCTACGAGTGCCGGTCACCGGCGGGGCGTAAGGTTCCGTCGGCGCCACCGGATGGTTGGCGTGTCCAGATGTCGGCTCGCCGGCAGCAGGATCCAGCCGATCACCTGACACAATCCGGGGTCGGGTGTTTCCATCGTTCTTTTACTGCTGATTTCGGGGTGTTCGCGGGGGCAGCCTCCGAACTCGACAGGGGGTTTCTCTCCATGCGTGGTGTGTCCAGGTTCGTCGTCTCGATGGCGGTCGCGGCAGCGGCCGTGCTCACGGTGCCGGCGGTGTCCGCCGACGCGACGCCCGCCGCCGCCTCGGTGCGGTCCGGGGTGGTCGCCGCGAAGCGCGCCGTCACCCCGGTCCCGGGTCAGCCGGCGACGTACAAGAAGTTCTCCCCGGTGCACTACTCGCCGCCGGCCGGCCCGCGGTTCAACAACCCCTACGGCTCCCAGTCGGCCCGGCGCAACCTGCTGACCCACGTGATCCGTGCGGTCAAGAGCGCGCCCGGCTACCGCATCCCCAAGGGCATCGACCCGGCGACCGGCAAGCAGGCGGCCTGCCCGACGAACCCGGCTGAGTACCCCTCCGAGATCAAGATCGCGCTGTACTCCATCGCGGACCAGTCGTTCGTCGACGCGATGATCGACGCGACCCGCCGCTGCGTCAGCGTCAAGCTGCTGATGAACTCCCACCTCAACGTCGACAACTCGCCGTCCTGGCGGCGGCTGGTCAACGGCGTCGGCGCCAAGACGAAGGCGTTCACCAACCAGCGCAGCTACGTCTACCGGTGCAGCAACGGCTGCCTCGGCACGACCGTGCTGCACACGAAGTTCTACCTGTTCTCGCAGGCGGGGTCCGCCACGGACACCGTGATGGTCGGCTCGAACAACATGACCAGCAACGCGGTCCGGGTGCAGTGGAACGACCTGTTCACGGTCAACGGCAACACCGCGCTGTACGACGAGTACACCGCGATGTGGAACAAGATGGCGCCGGACCACAGCAGCAACGGTCCGCGGATCTTCGAGGCCGGCCCGTACACCTCGACGTTCTACCCCTACCGCCAGGCCAACAAGAGCAACGACAAGACGCTCAACGCGCTGAACACGATCCGCTGCACCGGCGCGACCGGCGGCGCCGGGTACCACGGGCACACGGTCGTCTACATCGCGATGCACGCCTGGCACGGCAGCCGCGGGCTCTACCTCGCCCAGCGGGTCCGGCAGCTCTACAACAACGGCTGCTACGTCCGGATCCTCTACAGCTTCCATGGGCCACGGCACCTACACGGTGCTCACCCGTGGCACCAATAGCCGGATGATCGCCCGCCGGGTGCTGTTCCCCGGACCGAGCGGGCTGGTCGCGGCGAAGTACTCGCACATGAAGATGTTCGCGGCGTCCGGCAACGTCGGCGGCGACACGTCCAACTGGGTCACCTGGACCGGCTCGAACAACTGGGCCGACCGCAGCATCAAGGCCGACGAGGTCACCCTGCGGATCCCGTCGAGGTCGGTCTACAACGCGTACGTCGACCACTGGAACTTCATGCGGGCCCGGCGCTCCTCGAGCGTCTGGGCGATCTACGAGGAGCCGGGCGGCGGCGGCCGCGCCCCCGACTGACCGGCAGCCCCGCCCCGCAGCACCCGGACGGCCCTCGCGCGAGAGAGACACCTCTCGCCCGGGGGCCGTCCCGTGTTTCACGGGAAACCACGCCGCCACCCGGCGCCTCTGGTGGCGGGAAGCCCGCCGACCCGGCGCCTCTGGCGGCGGAAGGCCCGCCGATCCGGCGCCTCTGGCGGCGGGAAGCCCGCCGACCCGGCGCCTCTGGCGGTGATCCGTGTGCCGACCAGCGACATCCGCGCCCGCGGCCTGGCCGATCTGACAGGGATCGCGTCGCCACACACCAAAGTCGCCGGGTCAGCGGCTCTCCCGCCGCCAGAGTCGCCGGGTCAGCGGCTCTCCCGCCGCCAGAGTCGCCGGGTCGGGTTCCGCCGGTCTCAGCCGCCGGTGACCATCCAGGCGGTGCCGCGGGCCCGGTGCAGCAGCACCACGGCCCGGCTGCCGATGAACCCGACCCCGAAGGCCGCCCACAGCCAGGTCAGCCCGGCGCCGGGTCCCGACCCGAGGTGCCCGGCGAGCAGGGCCAGCGGCGCGAACACCGCGAGGACCGCGATCCCGCCCCAGGCCAGGTAGCGGCCGTCCCCGGCGCCGATCAGCACGCCGTCCAGCACGAACACCACCCCGGCGACCGGCTGGAACACCGCGGCCACGAGCAGCACCGGCCAGAGCAGGTCGCGGACCGCGGGGTCGGTGGTGAACAGCCCGCCGAGCAGCGGCGCCGCGGCCGCGAGCAGCACCCCGGTGATCACGCCGGACCCGACGCCCCACTGCACCATCCTGCGGGTGATCGCCCGGGTGCCCTCGCGGTCGCCCGCCCCGAGGGAGCGGCCGGTGAGCGCCTGGGCGGCGATGGCGATCGCGTCCAGGGCGAAGGCCAGGAACGTCCAGAGGGTCAGCGCGAGCTGGTGGGTGGCCACCGAGGCGGCCCCGAGCGACGCCGCGACGTACGTCGTGACCAGCAGCGACGCGCGCAGGGTCAGCGTGCGGACCACCAGCGCGACGCCCGCGTGCGCCGCCCGGCGCACCCCGGCCAGGTCCGGACGCAGCGGTGCGCCCTCCCGCCGGGCGGCGCGGACCACCACGGCGAGCAGCGCGGCGGCGGACCCGAGCTGGGCCAGGTCGGTGCCGATCGCGGAGCCGGCGATGCCGAGGTCGAGGCCGAAGACCAGGACCAGGTTCAGCACGATGTTCAGCAGGTTGCCGACCACGGCGACGACCAGCGGGGTCCGGGTGTCCTGCAGCCCGCGCAGCACCCCGGTCGCGGCCAGCATCACCAGCAGCGGCACGACCCCGAGGAACGCCAGCCGCAGGTACGTCGTGGCCGGTACGTCGACCGCGGGACCGGCCCCGAACAGCCCGACCAGCCGGCCGGCCAGCAGCACCCCCGCGACCGTCGTGACGGTGCCGATCAGCACCGCCAGCCAGACCCCGTCGACACCCTGGGCCAGGGCCCCCCGCACGTCCCCGGAGCCGACCCGGCGGGCCACCGACGCAGTGGTGCCGTAGGCCAGGAAGACGCACAGCCCGACCGCGGTCTGCAGCACCGCGCCGGCGACGCCGAGCCCGGCGAGCTCCGGGGTGCCGAGGTGGCCGACGATGGCGGCGTCGGCCAGCAGGAACATCGGCTCGGCGACCAGCGCGAGGAACGCCGGCACCGCCAGCCGGAGGATCTCCCGGTCGTACGCGCGCCGGGCGGCCGGGTCGGAGGTCTGCACCGGGCCAGCCTACGGGCGGTAAGACTCACATGCCATGGTTGATCGTGACAGGACTACCCCGGTAATGGCTGTGTGTAACTAGTCCAATCTTGGGGATCACGGTCGGCGCCAGGAGCTTTGTCGACATGGAGACAGCAGAACGTCCGGGGGGTGGAAGGTGAACGGAATCTTTCGGAGCCTTTCTCCGGTGCACAGGCGTCACAGGTCGTTCCTGCAGGTCAGAGGCCGTTTTACGGCCAAGACGGAAAAGTTCTCCACAGGTCGGTGAACAGGCTGTGCACATGTCGCCGGGCGTGTTCCACACGGTGCGGGGGGTTATCCACATAGCCCTGTGGACAGTGGGCTTTGTCCGGTGCGTCCGGACCCGTAGCGTCAGCCACCGCAGTCCGCAGCAGGGGATCGTCGGAGCGGCTGCACGAAACCGTCGGCGCGGGCTGGAAGAGTCTCGAGAGTCGTCACGAGAAGGGCATCGCACCGGTGAGCCGAGCATGAGCATCGCGTCGTCCAGCAGTGGGTACGCCCACGACACCGAGCCGTCGTTCGCGATGGACGGGCCCTGGTCCGCCCCCGCCGACCCGGGCTTCGGCGGCGGCGGCGGTGGCGGTGGCCGCGGCGGGGACCGCACCCCGCCCCAGGACAACGACGCCGAGCAGAGCGTGCTGGGCTCGATGCTGCTGTCCAAGGACGCCATCGCCGACGTCATCGAGTCGGTGCGCGGCACGGACTTCTACCGCCCCGTGCACGAGACGATCTTCGACGCGATGGTCGACCTCTACGGCCGCGGCGAGCCGGTCGACCCGATCACCACGACCGCCGAGCTGCAGCGTCGCGGCGAGCTGGCCCGGATCGGCGGTGCGCCGTACCTCCACACGCTGTCGGCCAGCGTGCCGATCGCGGCGAACGCCGCCTACTACGCCGAGATCGTCCGGGAGAAGGCGATCCTGCGCCGCCTCGTCGACGCCGGCACCCGGATCGCGCAGATGGGCTACGCCGGGGAGGGCCAGGTCGACGAGGTCGTCGACCGGGCCCAGGCCGAGGTCTACGGCGTGGCGGAGAAGCGGTCCTCGGAGGACTACGCACCGCTGAGCGAGATCATGGAGTCCGCGCTCGACGAGATCGAGGCGATCAACAACCGCGACGGGGCGATGGTCGGCGTGCCGACCGGCTTCGCGGACCTCGACGAGCTGACCAACGGCCTGCACGGCGGGCAGATGATCATCGTCGCGGCGCGTCCCGCGATGGGCAAGTCCACCCTCGGGCTGGACTTCTGCCGCGCGGCGGCCATCCACAACAACATGGCCAGCGTGATCTTCTCTCTGGAGATGACCCGCAACGAGATCACCATGCGGCTGCTCTCGGCCGAGGCGAAGATCCCGCTCAACCACCTGCGCAACGGCAACATGAACGACGACGACTGGACCCGGCTGGCCCGCAAGATGGGCGAGGTCTCCTCCGCGCCGCTGTTCATCGACGACTCGCCGAACATGACGATGATGGAGATCCGGGCCAAGGCCCGCCGGCTCAAGCAGCGCCACGACCTGCGGCTGATCGTCATCGACTACCTCCAGCTGATGACCTCCGGCAAGAAGGTCGAGTCCCGTCAGCTCGAGGTCTCGGAGTTCTCCCGGCAGATCAAGCTGCTGGCCAAGGAGCTCGAGATCCCGGTCGTGGCCCTCTCGCAGCTCAACCGTGGCGCCGAGCAGCGCGCCGACAAGCGCCCGATGGTGTCCGACCTGCGTGAGTCGGGCTCGATCGAGCAGGACGCCGACATGGTGATCCTGCTGCACCGCGAGGACGTGTACGAGCGCGAGTCCACCCGTCCCGGCGAGGCCGACATCATCGTGGCCAAGCACCGCAACGGTCCGACCCGCGACCTGACCGTGGCGTTCCAGGGCCACTACTCCCGCTTCGTGGACATGGCCCACGGCTGACGGTCCGCGTGTAGGGCGACATCGGACTGTCACCGGTGCGACAGCAACTGCCACCACGAAACGACAGCAACTGTCACCGCCTGCGACATGAAAGCGTCACCACTCATTGTGGATAACTGACAGGTCGGGTCACCAGTGACAGCGCGTGTCACTTATCCACAACCTAGTCGAGGCAGTTGAGCGCGACGCTCGCTCCTGCGATTCTGCTGCGCGTGAGCGACCCGAAGGCATGGGACCCCGACTGGATCACCGCCCGAACCGCCAGTCGGATCCTGGGCGTTGGTCGAAGCGGGCTGCACCGTTTTCCTTGTTCAAACCAGGTGTTGCACCGAGATCTGTTGTGCGCTGTTCTGCCGGAGAGGAACATCCACGAGGCGCGGAGCCGGAGCGCGATGCGGGGCTGCGAGGCAGGAGCGAGGCGGGCCGCCTGCCTAACACGGCCCACACCGCCGGGTTCGGGCCACCGGCCTAGGGTGGCCCGTCCCCGTTAGGTTGAGTATGGCGTCGACCGGGAGGGGATCTCCAGGGTCGCCGGTGGTCCGCTTGGGCTGCTCCATTAGCGGCGCGTTGCGTGCCAGATCGGTGGACCATGTCTGGAGCCTTTGGGCGCGTACGCGAACGTGAAGTTGCGTGTCGCCTACGCGGTGTTGTCGGGCTCCGCTCAGCGGTCAAGTGTGCGGCGCAGTGGTACGACAACCAACTGAAGTAGAGCGGCCCCCAAACGGCGGGAGCGGTTCGCGTTGTGGCTCTACCGGTGAAGGTCCGTGGTCCAACCGCCACCGTCGGCCTCGCGGGCCGCCTCGGTGAGGACGGACCGGAAACGGTTTGGAAAGTCCTGGATGTAGGGGGAGAGTTCCGGGGTTCCAGGCAGCGAGGTCGGCGAGCACGTCTTCCGCACTTGACGCCTGGTGACGTGCAGTGAACTGTGACGCCGCAGCGGAGTCCTGCGAGTTGATGAATTGCCAACTCTTGAGGACCGCGCTCTCGCCGATCTTGGCTTGCACGACGGTGAGGTTGTGCGGGGTGACTGGGTAGCCGCATCGACTGAGGATGTCGGCACAGTAGTCATCAGGGAACGGGGGCGGGGTGAGGGTGAACGAACCGTCGGGGATCGTCCCGGTCGAAGACAGGCTGGGATCGAATCCCTTGAGGGTGCCGATGATCGGCATCGCTTGTAGGCGAGCGTCCCCGGAGCCAAGAGGGATGAGTGCGATCTTAACGCCCGCCTGGTCGGTCCAGTAAAGCGCGAAGATCGGATGACTGTCGACGTCAAGACAACACACAGCCGTGTCGGGTGCCGGGCCCGCGCCGAGCCAACTCACGCCCGCTTCAGAGACCAGTGGCATGTCGGGGTATGGACGCTGCTGGTAAGTGCCAACCGCGTCTTCCAATGCTCCAAGGGCATCATCGACAGCCAGGTCGGAACGAAGGCTGCGACCCGAGCCCAGCGTCTGCGGACGAGACGGGGTCGGGGCCGTCTTGCGCGAGAACAATCCCATGGGATCTCCGTTTCAAGATCGGGTGGAGAAATAGGGTCGGTGGGGCCCAAGAGCCAGCCGGATGCCTCCAGGTGCAGGAACGAACTAAGCAGCCTCAGGGCAGTCGGCTAGGTGCGGCCCTTGCCGTTGCACGAGGGACAGACTTTCTTGGTCCGGCAGGTTGGGCAGGCACCACCGATGATGCCGCCGAGTTTGCCGCTGCCATCGCAGCGGGGACAGCGCCCCTTGCCCCGACAGGTCGGACAGATTGCCACGATCATTCCCCCTTCGAGAGCGTCCCCACGCAGTCGTGCCGGGGCGGGTAGCGCCCGACCATCGCAGGCTAACGCGTAGATGTCACCGCTCGGAAGACTCTGTCTCAACCTTTCCACGAGCCGCGCGTTGGGCTGTCACGTAGCCCGGGGTCAGGCGGGGCTCAGCGGGCACGGAGGCGCTGGCACCGCCGTCGCATCACGCCCAGACTCGCGAGGGAAAGGCTGGTCGAGGAGGGCACCGTCCTCCGGGCGGACCGGCGGTCCTCGCAGCGACCGGCCCTCGCGGCGATACTCCCTGACCCAGATCGAAGCCATCGCTGCCGGGCGCGCCGAATGGATCAGCAGCGAAGAGGTGGCGCGCGTCCTTGGCGTGAGCAGGACGCGTGTCAACCAACTGGCCCGCGCCGACTTGATTCCTTTCGAGACTGACATCCGAGGCATCCGCCGGTACCGCCGCAGCCAGGTGGAAGTCGTCGCCAACGCCCGCATGGTCCGATGGCACCACCAGGATCAGCAGGCTTAGCCCACCAGTGACCGGACTACGGATCCGCGCACGCAAACCACTGGATCTGCCGATGCGCTGACGTTCCGGGAACGCATGTCACCATGCTGCAAAGCGATGACCTAGCGCTGGACGTCTCGGGGTTGCCTGCGAGCGGCATTGTCGCGCTGTCGACGGGTACGTTCTGAGGGATCGGCACGAGTGGTACGTCGCAAGTGATGGAGGCGGACGATGTTTGGGAGATTGCTGCGCGGGTTGCGCGGCTCGGGTGACTCGGGCGGCGCGACCAAGAGCCGGACGCTGTACAACTGGCACTGCGAGTGTGGTGCGCACTCTCGCGGCGGCGACCCGTTCCACAGCGACGCTGAGTACAACGCCCAACGGCACCAATGGGGCAAGGGCGTCGACCATCCCTTGCCTGAGGTTTATTCGACTGTGGAGCAGGTCCCTGCGGATTGGCCTTGATCTGACGCGCGGCGACAACCCCACCGGATCTGCCGCCATCCGGCGGTACGACCATTCGGACGCGTGGATGCCCCCTAGGCGTGTGGGTCGCCGAAAGTCACGGCGTCGGCGATGTGGGGGTCTTCGCGTTCGCCCGTGAGGATGCCGTGGTTGATAAGCGCGCCGGTGATGAAGCGGCGACGGGTGGTGTTGGAGCCAGAGACGTCGGTCCATGGTCGCCCCTGCATGAGGGCGTAGATGGCTTGGTAGTGCTCGATGGTGAGTCCCTTGTTGGACGTGCTGACCTCGTTGAGCGATTGGCGTGTGGCGGCGTGGTTGTGGAGGGGAACGATGCTTGCTTCGCCGTGGGAGCGGTTAAGGCGGAGTCCGGCGGGACGTAGCCGTCGGTCGGCCTCCTTGTAGGCGGTGGTGAGCCGGTCCAGGTTCCAGTCCAGTGCGTCACATAGTTCGCTGTTGAGCGTGGGGGTGTTCCCTCGGTCGTAAATGGCGCTGATGACCGTCGCGAAGTCTTCGGCGGTCTCGCCTCCGGGTGGCTGTTGGCCTGGGTCTGGGTCGGGCTGGTCGGGTGCGGCGATGAGGGCCTGTAGGGGTAGCCCGAGGTGGTCGGCGAGTCGGGTGAGGGTGGCGACTCGGAGGTCTCCGGGGTCTTCTTCGCCGTCGAGGAGGCGGGTGAGTGTGTTGATGGACATGTCGCTGCGGTAGGCGAGTTCGCTGACGAGCATGCCGGTGTCGTTGAGGGCATGTCGGATGAGGTGGTGGTTGAAGGTCATGTCAGGTCCCTAATCTGGATGCCGAGCCGGTAGAGGGCACGGTCGTAGTGAGTTTTGTGGTCGTTGGAAAGGTTCTTGCCGTCGATGGGCAGGCCCAGGTCACGTCGCGCGTCGGTGAGGATCTCTTGGTGTTGCCGGACGCCGGGTAGGTCGAGGAACAGGTCGGACGGTTTGGCGCTCTCTTGGCGGCGGCGTTCGAGTTGAGCGTCCAGGTACGGCCTGGCGAGGTTCGGAATCGGGTGTCCGCAGACCTGTCCGGTAGCCAGGACCTGGGTGATGTCGTTTATGGTCACGGCACGGATCGTGTCGGTAGGTAGGCCGAGCAGGTAGAGGGCCACTACGGCGGCCCGCTCGGGTCGGATGTATGCCCTGAGTGAGTGCCAGTGGTGCTCGGTTGGCCTTGGCGGTTGGATCGCAGTCAAGGTGCCGAGCATCCGGTCGGGGTGGGCTTGCATGAGGTGGCCACGCGAGAAGAGTGCGCGTTGGGTGGCTCGGACGGCGACCAGGATCTCGGCGGTAGTGGTGGCGTTCCGGGCACGGTGTCCGAGCATGTCAAGGACTGCCTCTTCGTTTGGGGAGACGGACATGGCGGTGTCGAAGGTGTGTCGATAGTCGTCGTCGATGGCCTTGAACCGCTCGGGGTCGTTCTGGCGGTGACAGCGGTCGCGGAAGATCAAGAAGTCGACCTGCGGGAGGTGGTCCATTCCGTATCGGGGTTCGTCGTTCGACTTGGCTTTCGGGAGCAATGAATGGGTCGTACAGAACTCGTTCCAGGGGAGTGCCGCGACGTGGAGCCCGTAGCGTGAGAGGGCGCTGAGGGTTGTGCCCCCGTGCCCGGGTTCGCTGACGAGTACGACCGTGTCAAGGGTGGGCGCGAGGTCCATGACGGTCCGGATCACCCAGGGACGGACACGATGCGCGTCTGGAATCACGGCGGTGTGGATGCCGTGGGACGCGACCCAGATGGGCAGGTATTGCTTGTGTTCTTGTTCCCGGATGGAGCGAGTGCCGATGAGGTCGACCCTCTTCCGATTTGCAGGAGGACTCGGATGGCAAGGCCGCCGGGTGACTTCCCCTCGTAGTCGGCTAGGTGCAGGAGCACGGAGTGGTGGGTGGGAGCGAAGCGTCCGGACAATCCCTCGGAGGGGATGACGTTGGACGGCGCTTCGGTGAGCAGCAAGGTAGTCATGCTGCGGCCCCACCGTGAAGGATCCGCGCGATCCGTTCGGCGTCCTTGGCTGTTAGCGGCTGCGCTTTTCCGCTGGTAGGCGTGGCGGTGAGGTAGTCGATGTGGATGGCGATGTTCTCCCAGCCGCCGATGCTCGCTCCGGCCAGGCGATTGTTCATGCGGTGAATGAGTTCTCGCTTAGTGACGGCGAGGCGAGGGTGCATGGTGGACGCGATGAGTACGGCGGTCTCGTCGCTGAGCGCCTCATCGAAGTGAACCCAGCGGCGGATGCGGCGGCGAACCTCGGTCGCGCTTTCGATGGCGGGTTCAACGTCGCAGCCGACGAGGAGCATGGGGAACCGGCTGCCCCGGTTGACGACGCCGTCCCACAGGTAGCGCAGGTGCTGGACCCCACGTAGCCCAAGGTGGTGCGCTTCGTCAGCGATGATGCCGATGTCTCCGACAGAGAGCCGGTGGATGAGGCTGTTGAACATGTGGTCGGCGCTAGGGACGCGCTCGATGCGGAACACGGCCCGGTACACGACGCTGAGCAGGTCCTTGCGGTTTCCGTTCAGCGGCAGCGTGCAGTAGCGCCAGTCGCGGTGGGACTGGCGTGCCGCCCACGAAGCAGTGCTCGTCTTCCCAGCGCCTGACTGACCGTCGAAACAAGCGATGTCGGCCTCGTTGTCTGTGATGTTGAAGGCAAACAGGGCGTCCTCGACGGTCTCGGTGATAGCCCAGTTGGCGGGCATGGGCGGGAGCATCCCGAACGCGCTGAGCGCCTGCGGGTTGCCTGATGCGGGGTTGTTCGTCATCTTCTTCTCCTTGTGTGGGTTCTGCTGAAAACAGTGGGGTTGCTTAGAACCAGTCGTCGGTTCCGGTGCGGCGGGCAGTCATGACTTCCCGGTTCTCCGCGCGAATCTCGGCGGCGCGTTCCTCGGCCCGCTCCCGACGCTTCTTTGCGGCGGGCGTCTCGGCCTTGGCGCGCTTCTTGGAATTGGGCTTGGGTTGCGTCCGGGTGACGAAGTCGCTGTCGTCATCGATCTGGTCTCCGAGCGCTTCGTGCACGAGCGCCGCCTTGGAGGCCACTTCTTGTGCGGCGATGGCCTCCAGCGACGTGCTGAGGGTCTTGGTGGCAGCCCGACGGTCGGCGGCTTGGTCAGCGGCATCGGCGGGGTCGACATAGCGAGACCACGCCGCCTTGGTCACGTACTGACCGTCCGTGGTGTAGATCTCGACGTACTCGTAGCGGGCGGGAAGGAACCGGACGAGGACCTTCTTGCCTTCCAAGCGGGAGCGCCAGCGGTCGCTTTCGCTGTCGTCGGGGTCCGTACGTTCTCCGTCGAGGTGGTAGAACCGGCGATCCCACTGGACGCGGCCCTTCAGGACGGTGCGCTCGATCTGCTGAGTCATGGCAGCCCGAATGGCCTGCTCGTTCATCGGCTCGATCTCGGCGTCGTCAGCGGCCCAGCGGGCGAACGGCGTCTGCCCGTCCAGGCTGCGGTGCGGGCGCTTGAAGTTGTACTTGCGTAGCCACTTCGCTGCCTTGAGTTGGACGGTCGCGAGGGGGGAGCACCTGGTCGGCGGGGGACGGAACTGACGCTGTGCGGGGGTCGCTCGGCGTCCACTTCTTCCGGTCACGGCCCTCGATGAACGGCACCAGTTCTTCTTTGATGGTGCGGTGCCACCGCTCGATCATGCCGTTCTGGTTCGGGTGGTACGCCTCGGCGTACTTGCGGCGGGTGCCTTCCTTGAGTAGGCCGACGGTCATGGCGCGCGAGACCAGGTCGCCACCCCTGTCGGACCGGATCACCACCGGTTGTCCGCCGACCCGGACCTCATCCTCGATCCAGCCGACTCCGGCGACCGCGATGGTCTCGACGTCTTCCTCAATGCTCGGCGTGTACGGGCCGACGGTGCAGGCGAGGATCATCCGGCTCGCCGCATCGATGATCGTCGTCATCCATGGCTTCTCGATCGTGCCGTCTGGCATCAGGCACCAGATCTGCAACTTGGTGTGGTCCATCGCCCACTCGTCATTGATGTGCTCGTAGTGACGGTCCAGCGTGGGCAACCCGGCGCGAAGCGCCTCGTAGCCGCCACGAGCCCCCGCAAGAACGCGCTGGTCGTAGTGCTTCTCGGCGTAGCGCTGCATGGTGCGGACGTGACAACCGGGGTCGTCACCGCGCTCGGTCAGGGTCTCGTGGATACGTGCAATGGACCCCTGCCCACGGACGAGCATCTCCGTGAACTCTTCGTTCGGTTCCCAACGGTCACGCGGCTTGTGCACGTATCCGCGCGCCACCATCCGGCGCACCGTCCGCTCGTGAACCCCCATCACCTTGGCTGCACGCCGGACGTCCTCGTTGGACACCTCGTCCTCGGTGTCCTTGATCCGCAGGAGCGTGGCAAGGACTGCTTCCTTGAGATCGGGTGCGGTCCCCGTGACTGGCGAGAGACTCATGAGAGGCCGCCTGCCGTCGGACGGGTGGGGTTACCGCGACGCGGGCTGATCGGAACGGGAAGCCCGACGGACGGAACCAGCCGAGCCAGCCGCATCACGTCGATGGGAACCAGCCGCGTCCCGACGAAGTGGTCGCCGAAGGTCGCTGCACCGGCGACTGAGTAGCGACGGGCCTGGGCGACCCACCCCTTCGGCATCACGGTGGCAACCCGAGAAGTCTTCAACTCGTCGAACATCACCGACCCGTCCACGGTGTGGAACCAGGCGACATCGACACGACCGCCGCCCTCGGTGTCGTACTCGACCCCGAGCACATTCCAGGGATCGACCGGCGCGAGCCTGGTCAGGTAGCGGAACGCGAGCCCGGACGCTTCCGTCGCGATCACGCGACGCCGGTTGGGGTTGGCGTTCACGAGAGCCTCCGAGAACGCGAAGAGCCGTTCGATGAGGTTCTCGGGGTACTGGTTGTTGACCCGCAGCCCGACGTGGGCCGCGACCAGGGCGTGAGTGAGAACTCCGACGTCAGAAGCACCGGTTCCCGAAACAGGGGACCGCAATGGCAGTGACGGCATCAGAACTCCTAGGGAGCCTGACCCGCCGCGCGAGGGCAGCGGGCTAGATGAGCCCGTCGATGAGGACCGGGCAGACGAGCGGGGCGCTGCGTCTGACGCCGTCGAGGTCGTGCATGACTGCTCCTGTGCTGTCTTCGACCCCTCATCGACGGTGGTTGCCGTCTTGATCGGGAAGACAATCACACGGCTCCGACAGTCCTCACTCAACGAGCCATCCTGCACATCGTCGAAGAGGTCGACGGTCACCTCAGCGGAGGTGCGCGCAGTGAAATCGACGTGCACGACACGGGCATCGTTGTCGGCTGTCGAGTCGTTGAATCCGGAGTCCTTGGGCATAACTCAAGGCTGGATTCTGGCTCTGACACGTCCTGGGGGCTCCGGACGAACACCGCCACTTCTTCGTACCGACGCGCGCACGGACTGGTATACATACGCGCAAGCACAAGGCACGACTTCAGACGTCTAGACGTCCCCTTGGGGCCGGACGGAAACCACATTCAGATAGGGACACAATCGGTCCCGATCACATCACCGGGGGCAAAGTGTCAGACCCAGATCGAGTCCTTCCCCGCCCGCGTCGCATGCGGCGCTACCCGAATACCGACGTACTCCTCGAAGGCTCGGGCCCCCGGAACACCACTCTGAAGATGACCGAGGTTCTTGCAAAGGACTTCCGCCTGACCCCACGTCCCAGTCACAAGAAGGTCAGCCCCGAAGGGGACTTCTACTACTGGTGCCTGACCTGTAACTACTGCCAACCCGGACAGGCAGCACTGTGCCCACGCGACAAACGCGAGTACGACCGGAAACGCAAAGCAATCGAACGCGAAGCCGCTCGCCTTGACATGCGCGTTGACAAAATCGTCCTACGTCGAGTCCACGACCGTGCCGACCGCACGTACCGAGCCAGATCCGAACTCATCGAAGCGATCAACGCCAAGGCCCCCTTTGAGGACCAGCAGCGGGCACTCCTCACCTTCACCAGGCACCTGCTCAAAGTGATCGAAGATCTCCCGAAGCCCCGTCCATGACCGCGAACAGAGACAGCCGAGTCGGAAATCTCTCGTCCCTCGGTGCGTATGCGAGAGCGCGATCCACAGGTCTGACCGCGAGGCCTGCTCTTCGCCCACCTCATATGTCACCATTTCCCGCATACACGCCTGCGGGCGAGCAAGGGGGAAACGATGGCGAGCCAGAAGACGTACTACGAAGCCATGCAGAGCGCAGTCGATGCCGCAACGGTAGACGCCGACGCCCCTCACGATGAACGCGTTACCTTCGACCGCCATACCCTGGACCGGGTAATGCGCCTCTACAAGGAGCCGGGCGGCGAAATGAAGGCTCGGTTCGCCTGGCGCGACCTCCTCAACGCCATCATCGAAAGACGCGACGCCGAGGCCGGTCTGGCGCTGTGGACTCTGCGCGACCGACTCACCGGGTCAACCGGACGTAGGTATGAGGAGACTGTCAACGGACTCCTCGCCAAGCCCGACGCACCACGGTCCCCAGACGACCCCGATACCGACCTCACCTGGCTTTGGCCCGAAGGGTGACAGAGGAGAACGCGGAGCCCCGCACCTCGAAGCCAGTGACCGCTGACCCTTCAGCGCCGCGAACCCCGTCCCCTCGTCGCTTCTCCCGACTCGACGAAGTTGCCGACATGTTCTCCACCAGCACCATCCAGATCCTCGCCCTCATCCGTCGCGGTGAACTCCGGGCCATCCAATCGGCGGTCGAGGCCAATGGCGCATCGAACAGACCATCGAGGTAACCGCCGGTACCGGCGCAGCCAGGTCGCAGTGGTCGCCAACGCTCGTTTGGTCCGTTGGCACCACCTGAACTTCGAAACCGACCGCCCTTCCTGGGTTGCCCGGTGCCCTGGTGGACCTGGACCGGTGAAGGCATCGCCGGGCTCTGGGCCATCAGCCTCTACCGCATGAGCCAAGACTGACCGCTCGGAAAGCGCTTGCGCCCTCGCTGAGGTGAACCGGGAGGCGGGCCGATACGTGGTTGCGCGCGGGGAGTCGCGAGTCGGCGCGGGGTGCTGTTGCTTGTCAGCACCGCAATCTGGATAGGACATCAGTGCCCTGCCGTGAACTCAGGGAAGTGCCGCGCGTGTTGTCGCCGCCGTCGATTTCCTATATAAACCCGACGGTCCCGAGAGCGTAAGCCAGATCGGGTGCGTCGAGAGGGTGACCGTGTTCAAGGCTCTTGATAGACAGCACGCCGTCGGAGGTGCGGTCTGGATGGAAGGTGGACCAGGTGTTGCAGCGCGGACAGTCACGACCTATTAGGTATGGGCGAAGCAGGTGCAGATTTCCCTGACCGTCAGCGACATACAAACTTCCTTGCTCAAGGTCGCTACGGGCTTGTTGCATATGTACGAAGGGCACGACTGGGTGGTCACCCATGAGGCGTCGATAGGTGACATCGGTTATTCCCGAGAGGGAGTCATAGCGGACATCGCTGACGTGGATCAGCGGTAAATCCGTGAGGAACGAGGCACTCTGGATGAGCATCTGTAGGTCTGCGAACTCTTCCTCCACCATCGCACTGAACTCGGCGTCGGTGTAGCGGCGGAGATGGGCCTGGGCCTGGCGACGGCTGCTGAGACGGCGTCGGGGGCCTGCCGTGGTCTCCGACAGCAGACTGCGAACTTCGCCCAGCGGCTGCTCATCGGGAAGTCGACGAAAGGCCCTACCAGAGATCTCTTCGAGGACTGCAACCCAGTCACCTAGTCCCGGACCCGAGCGCCCGGACGAGAGTTTCTCCTTGATCGCTTGGGTCGCTCCCACCGGGAGCCCCGCATGTCGCGCCATGACGAGACCGATCATGGCGCAGTAGCAAAGCAGCACCTCGTAGGTCTCCAGGATCGCTTCGTGGGTCTGCCGTAGATCTGCTCCAGTGCGAAGCGCTTCAAGAGTGCGCCAACGATATGCAATGGGATAGGGATAGCGAGTACGGACCCGATAGTCGGGATCGTCCACGAGTGCTGCGGCCTCACCCTTGAGACGGAGGGTTCTGCCCCGGTCAACTAGTCGGGCGCGCGCATCTCTTGATGAGTCGCTGTCGAACGTTGCGAGCAGAAGGCGCTCTGCCTCTCGCGCCCAGTCTGTGAAATGTTGTGAGGCGCTTGCCAAGTCGTCAAGTGCGGCGGTCAACGCCGCGTCTGGCTCTGGGAGCGGCAAGTCTCGCAACGCCGCCGAGGTCAGTCTCATCGTGACGCCACGAGCAGCGGTGAGCGCCGCTGCGAGTTCGGATCGGAGGAACAGGACGATCATTTGCCGATGTGCTGTTGTCAGCGGACGTTTGGGACGTAGGGCGAGCACGCTTCGACCCACGACCGCAGGAAGGTCCAGTGCCTGCACCTCCGCAACTATGTGGCCCGTAGAGACGGATGGACGCCTTATGGAACGAATGAGGAACTCCCCCACGCGGAGAGGTTCAGAAGCGCCCGCGTGTACCCACATCGTGTCTGGATCGATAGCCGCGATGGTGCCGTCCGCTAAGACATCGCGCCCGTCCAAGAACCGGGTCGCGCCCGGTTCAGTCGACTCGCACGGCCCGCCTACAAGCGCCCCGAGAGTCGGAAGGGGTGAAATGACGTGAAAGAGGTCTTCGAGTGCCTCGGTCGCTCCGAACCCCGCCAACTCGGACTGGCGGCGGAGAATATCCGGATCATGCCTTTCAAACGCCAGACTTTCACCTGGTTCCAGCGAGCGACGGACAACGTAGCCATGCTCACCGCGACCTCCCTCCCTCTTCAGGAGTCGTCGGAAGTCGTCGCGAACCGATTCCGGGTTCGGGCCTCGCGGTATGCGAAACATCTTCAAAGGTAGGTCTGGGCCTCCGTGACACAGCAGGAGAAAGCGCACAGACACTGACGTGTGCACTGACTCAAGGGCACCCGAGGCTTCGATGACCATTCGGGGCTTCCACTGGGAGAGCATCTCGGCCCGAAAGCGTTGGCCACTGGCTGAGGTCAGCGTGGACATGGGGACTATGAGTCCAAGGAATGTCTCCCGTCCCTCGGGTGCATCGACAGATAAGGCGATGGACTCTTGAAGGTCAGGTGCCCGAGCAGACTTACCGTCGCGGTTCAGGGGAAGACCCCTTCCCCAGGGCGGGAAGAACAGCACCGGACCTTCGAGCAACGCGGCGTTCGAGAGAGAGGGAAGGTCTTCCAGAGGCCCCGACCGTGAGTTCAGATCCTCCAAGGAGTTCGGGAGAGTCATACGCCCAACTCCGTCGGTATCCGTCCCGTTCACACGAAGTAGCGAAGGCACGCTGTCGGAGAACTCCGCGAAAGTCTGAAGGATTAGGTCTGCGAAGAGGTTGCCCTGCCGTTCAATCCCGCTCGTGCTTGGGTGCATTCCGTCGTCCGATCTGGAAACTACCGTCGTTACTGCGAGGACGCTACGGTGACAAGTCCGTTGGGGAGCAGAATCACGGGAAAGCCATTTTCGGGGCTGAATATGGTCTGCTTTTAGGTTGCAGCCCCTTAGCCGCCCGCGATGGGTTGCGCGCGGTCACCTCTCTAAAATCCATCAGAGCAGTTGGTCAAAGATCAGCCGACGAGGACCCAAGTCCTGCAGCAGGGACCCATGAACCCGGTCAGTGGGCTGCCGCCTGGATCGCCTTGCTGGAGCGCTCCGCCGCTTCGATGGAGGGCTCGGTCAAGAGTTGGTCGAGGAGCGCCCAGATACGCCGAGCCCGATAGATTTTCCCGGTCGGGATCGCCGGGACCGGGATGTCCGGGCCGAGGTCGTAGACCACGTGCGGGACACCGTCTGGTCGGGTGGGGGCTTCGGGGCCGCCTGGGATGTCGGGCCAGCGGTCGCCGAGCGAGGGTAAGACGGTCGAGGACACGACCCGGTTGACCTGCTGCAACTTCCCGTCCCACCGAAACCCCATCAGTACCGGTGGGCGTCGGGGCCAGTTCTTCCCGAACGGATGGAAATAGGCCCGCTCGGTGGTCACGTAATCCCGGAAGGTGCGGTCGCCGAACCGGTCCTTAGAGACCGAGACGACGTAGACCCACTGATCGTTGTACGCCCGCACTGCGGTGGCTCCCTTCAGGTAGGTCTGCAGTTGCGTGAGCCAGACTCGTTCTGCCCCGTTTCGGGTGTCGGCGAGCGCGCTGCCCAGGTCCGTGCGGACCTGGTCCCAGGGCAGGTGCCGGACCGGCACCCCGTCCACGTCGATGGGGAGTTCGCGGGCGGCCCAGGCGAGCGAAGAGTCCGAAAGGGAGACCAGCAGGGGGACGGTGACCCCGGCGAACCGTCCGACGTAGCGGGTCAGTTGTGCCTCGCCCGGTTGCAGCCAGCCCTTCTTGGCCTCGACGATCAACAGCACCTCCGTGCCGGTGTCTGAGGTCAGGCGCAATTCCAAGTCGGTGCGGCCAAGGTCGTCGGGCGTCTCTAGGGCGACCTCGACCTGGGTTGGGTCCCCGGGGAGCCCGAGCCGGGACCATAGCGCTCGCCGCAGCGCCGGGGAGACGGAGAGGGTCCAGCCCAGCGAGGCTGTCAGGTCGACCTCGTCCCGACCGATGAGGTCGAGGACCGAGGTGATCTCGTGCTGGTACCGCATCAGCGACTGTCCCGACGGGTGGGCTGGGGGATGGCGGAGTAGGGGCTGAGGCATGGTCCCCTCAGTATTGGTGCCGCCAGCCTGGTTCGCAGAAGAACACTTCGTCCGCTCCGTCGCGAGGATGCAGTTGGCTGACGGATGGGGCTCGGCAACGAAGCCTCGTTTTGCCGCTTTCTCGATCCGCCATCCACCCCGGGACACCTCGTTCATCACGAAGACGTGTCCGCTCACATTGCGCCAGCGAGCCGCCCGAGCCGAGTCGCGTCGGCGGGCAGGCCCTGGAGTCGTCCGGAGTGCCGGAAAATGCTACGACCTGTCCATGTGGACAAGTACCGTGCAACCAGTTAAGAACTCAACGGGGGCGGTTCGCCGGAGTGGAAGTCACAACTTCGGTGAAGCGAGAAGGTTGCCGATATCCCTCCAAGTGCTAAGCCGGTAGATGGAGCGAGGGACAAGGGAACTGATGGACGTTTTCAAGGTGCGCGACGAGGTCATCGACGACTACCGCGCGTTCACTCAGGGCTTCCTCACCATCAGGGACACCGAGATCCGCGAGAAGGTGGAGTCCGACATCGACTCCGGCCTTCTCTGGCCAGAGCCGTGGCTGGCTTTGAACCCCTCCTTCGAGACCGGCGGGTCCGTAGATGACCTGGTCGACCAAGGTGCCCTTGCCGAGACGACCGCGAAGGTGTTCCGAATCAAGGAGCACGAGGGGGGACCCGGGCGCTCGACCCATCACCTTGCACGCACACCAGCGTGATGCGCTCGCGGTGGCGGCGTCGGGCGAGTCCTATGTCCTTACGACCGGCACGGGGTCGGGTAAGTCGCTGACCTACTACATCCCCATCGTTGATCGGATCGTCCGTGAGGGCTCTGGGAAGGGCGTTCGCGCGATTGTCGTGTATCCGATGAACGCGCTGGCGAACAGTCAGTTGGAGGAACTGAAGAGGTTCCTGCATCGAGGGTTCGGTGGAAAGTCGCCGGTGACGTTCGAGCGCTACACCGGACAGGAGAGCCGGGAGAAGCGCGACGAGATCCTCAAGAACCCGCCGGACATCATCTTGACCAACTACATGATGTTGGAACTGATGCTGGTCCGTCCCCAGGAGCGGAAACTCATCACCGCGTCCAAGGATTTGTCGTACCTCGTGCTCGATGAACTCCACACCTACCGTGGGCGGCAGGGCTCCGACGTAGCGATGCTGGTGCGTCGGCTCCGGCAGGCCACGGGGGCGGCGAACATCCAGTGCATCGGTACTTCCGCCACGCTCGCCGGACCCGGGACATTGGCCGAGCAGCGGATCGAGGTTGCCGCCGTCGCGTCTCGTGACTTCGGTGTCGAGGTCAAACCCACCTCAGTCATCGGCGAGACTCTGCGCCGGGCTACGAATGGAGCGGTCGACAAGGACGCGCTTCGCCAACGGATCCATGCTGCGCCGCCAACCACCTACGCCGACCTCCACGTCGACCCCCTTGCCGTCTGGATCGAAGACACGGTCGGCATCACCGAGAAAGAGGGCAGGCTCGTCCGGGCACAGCCACGGACACTGGAGCAGGCCAGCCGCCAACTCGCGGACCTCACCGGGGCTGACGCTGGGGAATGTGCCGCCGCGATCCGCGCGACCCTCATGGCTGGCGCAGGCGACGACGCGGTGGACCCGTCCACGGGCAAGCGCCTGTTTGCGTTCAAACTGCACCAGTTCATCAGCCGAGGTGACACGGTGTATCAAACCCTTGCCGTCGGTGAGGACCGCTGGTTCACGACCAAGAAGCAGATGTTCAAGCCGGGCGACCCTGGGAGCCTGCTTTTCCCGCTCGCGTTTTGCCGTGAGTGCGGACAGGAGTACCTCCTCGCTGCGCTCGATGACTCTGCCGGGTACCCGAGGTTCGTGCCCCGTGAAGAACGAGACCAGTCCGGGGAGAAGAAGACCGGGTACCTGTTTCTGTCCGCGAGCGAGTCGTGGCCCGAGAAGTCCGACACTCTCGCCCTTGCCGACCGGGTCCCCGAAGCATGGGTGACGGGGACCGGCGACGAACGACAGATCGCTGCCGACCGTCGCGACCTTCTGCCTGACGTGAAGCAGGTCGACCGCAGCGGAGCCATCGTGGATGCCGGTGGTGTCTCGGCGGCGTACCTGGACAAGTTTCGGTTCTGCCTCAACTGCCGCACCGTCTACGAGTCCGCTCGCGGTAACGACTTCGCGAAACTCTCCTCGCTGGGGTCCGAAGGGCGTTCTTCGGCGACCACCGTGTTGTCCGCTTCCATCGTGCGCGCCCAGCAGAAGGAAGTCGGCATCGCTGACGCAGCCCGCAAGGTGCTGACGTTCACCGACAACCGGCAAGACGCCAGCCTGCAGGCCGGACACTTCAACGACTTTGTTCTAGTGGGCCAGACCCGTGCCGCACTGCATCGCGCTGTTCGTGACCATCAGGACAAGACGGGAGGCCCGCTAAATCACGAGGACCTGCCCGCCGCCGTGGTCGCCGCGCTCAACCTCGACCCGACCGAGTACGCCAAAGAACCGGGTGCCCGGCTGACCGCTGAACGCGCCGCGAAAGCGCTACGGGAGGCGGTCGCCTATCGCGTGTACGCCGACCTGTCACGCGGCTGGCGCATCACCATGCCCAACCTTGAAGAGACGGGCCTGTTGCACGTCGCCTACGCCTACGTAGGTGAACTCTCCGCCGACAGCACCAGGTGGAGCAGCGACACGTGGTCCCAGATGCCCGACGCGCTCGCCGCTGCCTCCCCGGAATCGCGTCAGAAGATGATCGTCGCGCTCTTAGACGAGATGCGTCGCAACCTATGCGTACGCACTTCCTACCTGACCGAAGAGGGCAGCGAGCGCATCAAGAGCCTGTCCGAGGCGCACCTCATCTCACCCTGGGCACTCACAGACGACACCCCGGCCCGGTCTGGCACCGCGTACCCCCCGGTCCCGTAGGAAGGGCGACCGATCCGTTACCGACCTATTCATCTCCGGCTTGTCCTCCTACGGGCGGTGGCTGCGGAACCGGTCCGGACTCAAAGCCCTCGACGGCACCAAGTTGTCGGTCCAAGACGCCGAAGACACGATCCGCGCCATTCTCGAAGTGCTCAAGACCGAAGGGCTCGTGGAGAAGGTCGACGACCGGCCCGGGGAAGTCCCCGGCTTCCAGATCAACGAAGCCGCCCTGCAGTGGGCTCCCGGCGACGGCAGCCGCCGCACCGTAGACATCCTGCGCGTCACCACCGACGACGCCGGAGGGCGCGTCAACCCGTACTTCCGCGACTTCTACCAGACCCTCGCGACCAGTCTCGGCGGACTCACAGCAGCCGAGCACACCGCACAGGTCCCAGCCCAAGTCCGTGAAGGACGCGAGGAAGCGTTCCGAAAGGGTGACCTTCGGGTCTTGTACTGCTCACCCACGATGGAACTCGGCGTCGACATCTCCACCCTGAACGCCGTCGGCATGCGCAATGTGCCGCCCACACCCGCCAACTACGCGCAACGGTCCGGACGGGCAGGTCGTGCCGGTTCCCCAGCACTCGTGGTGACCTATTGCGCCACCGGATCCGGGCATGACCAGTTCTACTTCCGCCGCTCAGACCTGATGGTCTCCGGACAGGTCGCGCCACCGAGGCTGGACCTGTCCAACGAGGACCTCATCCGTGCGCACGTACACGCCATCTGGCTCGCCGAAACCGGACAGGACCTACACGGGGCGATGCAAGACATCGTTGACCTCGATCAAGACACCCTGCCGTTGCTCCCGTCCATCGCTGCCTCGCTTGCCGACGAGGGAGCCAAGAAGCGGGCCGTGTCCGCAGCGAACGCAGTGCTGTCCGGCACGAGCGAGGTCACGTCGGCGGCGTGGTGGAAGCCCGGCTGGCTAGAAGACGTGGTGCGGCAGTCCCCAAGCCAGTTCGACCGGTCCATCAACCGGTGGCGCGGCCTGTACAAGAACGCCCAAGCCGAGGCACTCCGACAGACCGAGATCGCCAACAACCTGTCAGTCACGCCCGGTGAACGCAACGCCGCCAAAGCCCGTCGCCGCGAAGCCGAGTCACAGATCGAGTTGCTGCGCGGCGGAGGAGACGACCGCAACCAGTCCGACTTCTACCCCTACCGCTACCTCGCCTCCGAAGGGTTCCTGCCGGGCTACTCATTCCCAAGGCTCCCACTCGCGGCTTTCATCCCAGCCGGTCGCAAGACCAAGGCCGGGGAAGGCGACTACGTACAACGGCCCCGGTTCCTCGCCATCACCGAGTTCGGGCCGGGCGCGTTCATCTACCACGAAGGTGCCCGCTACTCCGTACACCGTGTACAAATCCCGGTCGGCTCCGACCCGTCCGGTGGACCGCTCTTGGAATCCGCGAAGCGATGCACCGCCTGCGGCTACCTCCACAAGCCCTCCGGCGACGGCGACGGCCTCGAAATCTGTCAGCGGCCCGGTTGCGGCGCTGACCTGGGGGCTGGCCACGTCGGGAACCTTCTGCGCATGCAGACCGTCATCACCCGCCGCCGCGACCGCATCTCCGCCGATGAGGAAGAACGACACCGGTCCGGATTCGACATCGAGACTGCTGTCCGCTTCGAACCGCACGGGGAACGGTCAAGCCACACCGTCGTCACGGTCCGTGACGCCGCTGGTGATGTCGTCGCCACGCTCACCTACGGCGACACCGCCCTCATCCGGCGTATGAACATCGGCTTTCGCCGCCAGAAGGTCAAAAACGGGTTCCCGCTCAACCTCCAAGACGGACGGTGGGGAAAGAACGCCGACACCCCCGAGGCACAGGCAAAGGAAATCGACGCCGGGGGAGAGTCCGTCTCCGCAGGCAAAACTACGGCTCTCGTGATCCCCTACGTCGAAGACCGCTGCAACGCGCTCCTAGTCGAGTTTTCCAACCACCTCTCGGATGAACAGAAGATCGCCGTCCAATACGCGTTGAAGCGCGGTATCGCCATCGCGTTCCAGTTGGAAGACAACGAACTCGCCGTCGAACCTCTACCAAGCCCTGCCGACCGCAACCTGCTGTTGTTCTACGAAAACAGCGAAGGCGGAGCAGGGGCCCTGCGCCGGTTCGCCATGGACACCCACTCCTTCCGCAACGCGGTCACTGAAGCACTCGACGTCTGCCACTTCAATCCCGAGACCGGCGAAGACCTCAACCACGCGAAGCACGCCATCCGTATCGGCTCCACCAAGCCAGAGCGCTGCGAACGAGCGTGCTACGACTGTCTGCTGTCGTACGGCAACCAGCCCGACCACCTCGCGCTCGACCGACACAAGGCCAAGGACGTCCTGGTGGGTCTCCGCGACGCCACCCTCGAAGTCGGGGCCGGTGGACAGTCACGACAGGAGCAGTACGAAACCCTCCTCGCGGAGTCCACAACCAGCGCCGAAACGCACTTTGTGGAGTGGCTGTTCAAGCGCGGCTACCGGCTCCCGACCCATGCCCAGTATCGAGTCGCGGACGCCGAAGCCCTGCCCGACTTCGTTTATGCCGATAGAGACGTCCGAACCGCCGTCTATGTTGACGGACCTGTCCACGAATACAGCGACGTGGCAGCACGCGACGCCCAAGTGGAGAAGCGACTGCTGTCCAAGGGCTGGTTCGTGGTCCGGTTCGACATCAAGAACAACACCGCGTGGGACCAGCAGTGCATGGACCTGGTCGACGTGTTCGGACAAGGAGACACTCTGTGACGACCACCCCGGTGGCATCCCGGTTCACCGAGGGGACCCTCGTGGCCTCCCGCGACCGGGAATGGGTCGTCGTCGACGCATCCGACCCGACGTTCCTTCTCGTCCGTCCGCTGGCGGGCGCTGATGAGGACATCTCGGCACTCATGCCTGCCCTCGAAGAGGTCACCGAGGCCACCTTCCCGCCTCCCACCGTGGAGGACCTCGGGGACGGGACTGCCGCCCGCTTGCTGCGCGACGGTCTCCGGATCGGATTCCGAGCCTCCGGGGGGACCGTTTCGCAGCCTCGCCGGGCTCGCTGTCACCCCACGTGCCTACCAGTACGTGCCGTTGCTCATGGCGCTCCGCCAGGGCGGTGACGCGGTACGGCTCCTCATCGCGGACGGCGTCGGAATCGGCAAGACCGTGGAAGCCGGACTCGTCGCCGCCGAACTCCTCGCCCAAGGAGAGGCCAGGGGTCTGGCTGTGCTCTGCAGCCCGGCGCTGGCTCCGCAGTGGCGCGAGGAACTGCGGGTCAAGTTCAACATCAACGCCACCCTCGTCCTGCCGTCGACCGTGAACCGGCTAAACCGGGGGCTGCGCATGGGAGAGTCCCTGTTCGACCGCCACCCTTACGTCGTCGTGTCCACCGACCTCATCAAGCAGCGCAACTACCGCGACGACTTCGCCCGAACTTGTCCCAACCTTGTCATCGTCGACGAAGCCCATACGTCCGTCACCGCTGGGGGAGCGAACTCCCGCAGCGGCGCGACCCTGCGTCACCACCTTTTGCAGCGACTCGCCGCCGACCCCAAGCGGCACATGCTGTTCCTCACCGCCACACCTCACCAGGGTGACGACCAAGGCTGGAAAGGCCTCCTGGCGCTCCTCAACCCCGAACTGGAGCACCTGCCGTCCGACCTGTCCGGTGCCCAACACGACGACGCCCGACGCGAACTCGCCCGCTACTTCGTTCAACGGCAACGCGGAGACATCGCTGACTTCCTTGAAGACACGGTCTTCCCGGATCGGGCCACCACAGAAGAGACCTACAAACTGCACCCCGAGTACCGGGCATTGCTGGACCGGGTCCTGGACTATGCCCGCGAGACCGTCAGCGACGACGCCATTGCAGGAACCGTCCGCCAGCGGGTCCGCTGGTGGTCCATGGTCGCCCTGCTCCGCTCGCTCGCATCCAGCCCCGCTGCTGCCGCGACCACGCTGCGGAACCGTGCCGCCACCGCCGAGGCAACCACCGACCAGGAAGCCGACGAGATCGGACGCAACCTGATCCTTGACGAGGACGACGACGCCTCCACCGATGCAGACGACATCGCCCCCGGCGCAGACGACACACCCACTGGCGCTCCCGCCACGTCAACACGCCGCAAGTTGCTGGAGTTCGCCCGCCAGGCCGACGCACTGGTCGGCACGCAGAAGGACACCAAACTCGCTCGCCTCACCGAGATGGTGAAACGGCTTCTCGACGAGGGCTACCAGCCGATTGTCTTCTGTCGGTACATTCCCACCGCTGAATACGTCGGTGAACACCTCCGCAAGGCGCTGGCGAAGACGGCTCGCGTCGAAGCGGTCACAGGCACCATGCCTCCCGAAGCGCGAGAAGCAGCCGTCGCAGACCTCGGCACTCACGACGGCCCCCACGTCCTCGTCGCCACCGACTGCCTGTCCGAGGGCGTGAACCTGCAGGATTACTTCAACGCCGTCGTCCACTACGACCTCGCCTGGAACCCCACCCGACACGAACAGCGAGAAGGTCGCGTTGACCGATTCGGACAACGCGCCGAGACGGTCCGTGCGATCACCTACTACGGGGTCGACAACCCCGTAGACGGCGTCGTCCTCAACGTTCTCATCCGCAAACACGAAGCCATCCGCAAGTCCACCGGCGTCTCCGTGTCACTCCCCGCCGACTCCGCACTCGTGATGCAAGCCGTCTTCGAGGGCCTCATTCTTCGACGCGGCGACGACGCCCAGGAAGCCCTTTTCGACCTCCCCGGCTTCGACAGCGAAGAAGAACTCTTCGACACCTGGCAATCCACAGCCGAACGCGAGAAGCGGTCCAGGTCCCGGTTCGCCCAACACGCCCTGTCTCCGGCTGCGGTAGGCGAGGAACTCAAGGAGGTCCGTGCCGCCCTAGGTGGACCAGCCGACGTGGACAACTTTGTTCGCAACGTCCTCGTTCGCCTCGGAGCGAACCTTGTCGAAACGGGGGGAGGGATTCACCGCCACCGTCGCCACCCTCCCGAGGGCGCTTCGCGACATGCTGCCCATCAAGCCCACCGACGCGACCATCACCTTCGTTCGCGACCTCCCGGCCCCCGTCGGTGCCCATGTGCTGACTCGCACCGCCCCCGCCGTCGAGGCGCTGGCTTCCTATGCCCTCGACGCAGCGTTGGACCCGCTCCTTGCCCCGGAGTTCCGTCCCGCCCGGCGCTCCGGCGTCATGCGTACCACCGCCGTCACCGACACCACCACACTCCTGGTGACTCGCATGCGGTTCCACGCCACGATGCCAGGACGGGACAGAGACGTTCCCATGGTCGTAGAAGAGGCACACCTCGCCGCGTTCACCGGTACTCCGGATAACCCGACGTGGCTCAGCGACGAAACCGTGGCCGACCTGTTGAAGGCGACCCCCGCCGGGAACATGCCTGAGTCGATGGGGAAGGCATTCATCACCCCAACGCTCGATGCCCTCAATCAGGGGCATCTGTTCGCCCACCTGTCAGATGCAGCCGATACAAAGGCACAGGAACTCGACGACTCGCATCGTCGGGTTCGACAAGCCGCAGGAACCCTCGTCCGTGGGCTCCGGGTCACCGCCCAGAAGCCCGTCGACATTCTCGGCGTCTACCAGTTCATCCCAGGAGGAAACGCATGAGTCGCCTCACTAGCGGTGGCGCGACTTACCCGACCATCAATACGGTGGGAGCGCTCCTCCCACCCGATCTGCTAACTCGGCTCGCCAACAGCGAACTCGAACACCTCAAGCCCAGCACCTACGGGCTCCCCGAGTCCTTCACGCTTCGGCAGGCAGCCGCCCGTGCATGGGAACTGTTGCTCCCCACCTACCGGTCCTTCCAGACGCGACTAGCCGCAATGACGGACAGCGACCCCGCCACCGTCGTCACCCGCGACCGGTGGACCAGCGTTCTCCTCCGCGAACTGGGCTACGACCTCACCACAATCCCGAACATCCAGATCGAGGACGACACGTTCGACGTTCGCTACCTCGACGGCCACGTCCCAGTTCACCTGCTTGGCTGGAACGTCGACCTCGACAAACGAGCCTCCACCAACGTACGAGGAGCATCCCGTAGCGCTCCGCACTCGCTCATCCAGGAACTACTCAACCGCACCGACAAGCACCTATGGGCCATCCTCACCAACGGCAAACGCCTCAGGCTCCTGCGCGACAACATTGTCATGGGCCGACCCGCCTACATCGAATTCGACCTCGAAGGCATGTTCACCGGCGAACAGTTTGCCGACTTCGCCATCCTCTACGCACTCGCCCACGCCACCCGACTCCGCTCCGAACAGCCTGCGGACTGCATCCTCGAACAATGGCGAACCGCCGCCATCAACGACGGCACCCGAGCGCTCGATCACCTCCGCGACGGCGTTGTCGAAGCCCTCAAGAGCCTCGGTACAGGCTTCCTCGAACACCCAGACAGCGCCGCCCTCCGCGACCTCCTCCGGGGTAACCACGGTGCGAGCGACGACTACTACCGCTGGCTCCTCCGCCTTGTTTACCGGCTAATCTTCCTGTTCGTTGCTGAGGATCGCGATCTGCTCCACCCTGAAGACACGCCCACTGAAATTCGTCGGCGGTACGCCGACTACTTCTCCACACAGCACCTGCGCGAACTTGCGACTCGTCGCCGGGCCGGACGACACACCGACACGTGGGCAGCCCTCCGCCTTGTGTTCGACGCACTCGGGAACGACGGCGAACCCGGCCTCGGGCTGCCCGCCTATGGATCCGACCTCTTCAATGCAGGCTTCATCGGCACCCTGAACGACGCCAAGATCAGCAACGAGCGGCTAATGGACGCGGTCCGTTCGCTCTCCCAACTTCCCGACCCGGGGACTGGCACGCTGCGACCCGTCGACTACAAGAACCTTGGCTCTGAGGAACTCGGATCCGTTTACGAAGCACTACTCGAATACGTCCCGACAGTGGGAGACGACGGGGCATTCAACCTAGGCGTGCAAAGTGGGAATGCCCGCAAGACCAGCGGCTCCTACTACACGCCCACGGAACTCGTTGAACTCCTCCTCGACGAGTCACTCGACCCAGTCCTGGACGAGGCGAGCGCGGCAGAGAACCCCATCGAGGCACTCCTCGCGATTACCGTGTGCGACCCCGCATGCGGCTCCGGGCACTTCCTCGTCGCGGCAGCGCGACGAATCGCTCGCCGACTTGCCATCGCGCGCACTGGAGACCCCGAACCCACCCCGGATGCCATGCGAGAAGCCCTCCGAGAAGTTGTCGCGCACTGCATCTACGGCGTCGACCTCTCGGACCTCGCCGCAGAACTCGCCAAGGTGAGTCTCTGGCTCGAATCGCTGACACCAGGGAAGCCGCTCGCATTCCTAGATGCCCACATCAAGGTCGGGAATGGCTTCATCGGAGCATCCCCCCGCGCTACTCGCTGAAAACATCCCGGACGACGCATTTACGCCGGTGCACGGAGACGACCAACCGTGCGACATCTGCTCCGCAGCAGGCAGCGCGAAGTGCAACCACAAATGGTCATCGATAGTCCGAAAGCACAATCAGTCGGAGCGCCAGAACGCTGGTGAGCAAACGCTGTTCGGCGTCCACGGTGTGCGCATCGACAACGCCGCACTCGCCGCCGCACTCGACGACATCGAACACCAGAATGCTGACGACATCGCTAGTGTGCGCGCCAAGGCAGACGCGTGGCGACGCCTCGACAACAGCACCGAACTGCGCCGCGCACGAACCGTGGCTGACGCGTGGTGTGCCGCGTTCATGTGGACACTCAATCGTGACGCCATCCAGCCAATCACCCACGAGGGTCTGCTCGCGCTCCAAGGCGACCCTGACCTCGTACCTCTCGCCGCCCAGCGAGAGGTCGTTGCACGCCTCGCTCGCAAGTACCGGTTCTTCCATTGGCACCTTGAGTTCCCACAGATCTTCCGAGCCACCGGTGGTGCGGAGGCGGGCACGCAAGGTTGGTCCGGTGGATTCTCGCTTGTACTTGGGAACCCGCCGTGGGACCGGGTGAAGGTCCAGGAACCTGAGTTCTTCAACGCTGCCGGACGGCCCGACATCGCCAAGGCGACTGGAGCCAAGCGGCGAAAGATGATCGAGGCGTTGTCTGCGGAGGATCCGCCACTCTTCGATGCTTACTCAGCAGCGCTGCAGGAGGCCGAGGCGACCGCCTGCTTCCTTCGCAATTCTGGGCGTTTCCCGCTTGCGGGCGTTGGTCGCGACATCAACACATCCTCGATCTTCGTGGAGTCCTCCAGCCAACTAATCGCCCCGACGGGTCGGTTGGGGCAAGTGGTCCCATCGGGCATCGCCACGGACGACACAACGAAGAATCTCTTCGCCGAACTGTCAGACGGGCGGCTCGTCACGCTGCTCGACTTCGACAACCGGAAGGGGATCTTCCCTGCGGTTCACTCAGCAACGAAGTTCTGCGTTCTGATAGCCAAGGGAACGCGTGACAGGATGGCGAAGGCGCGTTTCGCGTTCTTCCTCCAAGAGCCCAAGGAAGCCAAGGATCCGTCCCGTTGGATCCCCATGAGCGCCAGCGACATCGCTCTTATCAACCCCAACACGCGGACCTGCCCCATCTTTCGGACGGTCCGACACGGCGAAATTGCCCTGGACGTTTACCGAAGGCACGCCGTGTTGTCCGGGCCAGAGGCAACGCGCGAACCGAACGGATGGGCGTTCACCACGCGGCCTGGCCTTTTCCACATGGGCAACGACTCCGCCCTGTTCACGGAAGATGCCGACGCCCCCGGTAACGTCCGCCTGTACGAGGCGAAGATGGCTCACGCTTACGATCACCGCTGGGCAAACCTCGCGGGCGTCTCCGAGGCCCCAAATCGCAGCGACCCCAAGGATTTGGCTCAACCACGCCATTGGGTCAGCCAACGCGAGGTGAAGCGTCGGATCGGTGCCGAGGTGCCCTTCCTTACAGGCGTTCGTGATGTCACCAACTCCACGAACGAACGCACCTTGATTCCGCTGGTGTTGCCGCCAGAGGGGGTCGGACACAACATCACGCTCTTCCAGGTCCGCACCCACGCCCTATCGCTTGTGGCTTGCTTCGCCAGCCTGGCGTGCGACTTCATGTCCCGGGTGAAACTGGGCGGAACACACATGAGTGCCTTTGTGCTTCGCCAACTTCCCATTCCCTCACCGCAGACCTTCGACGAGCCCTGTCCATGGGATTCGCAACTGACCCTCGCAGAGTGGATCCGACCACGCGTCCTCGAACTCCTTTGGACCGCCGAGGACCTCAACGGACTGGCGATGAGCGAGAACCTGTCAGGGCAGCCGTACGTGTGGGATTCGGAGCGCCGTCGCACGTTGCGAGCCGAACTCGACGCCGCCTTCATGCATCTCTACGGACTGCGTCGCGACGAGGTTGACTTTGTGCTCGACGACTTCCCCATTGTGCGCAAGGCCGAAGAGAAGCAGTACGGACGGTTCGCGCTGAAGGAACTCATCCTCAATCTCTACGAGGACATGGCGCGGGCTTCGGCAAGCGGACAACCCCTGAAGTCTTCGCTTACTCCTCCGCCCGGCGGCGGGCCTCAAAACTAGGCAAGACGTGGTTCTGTCCCCAGGTGTGCCAGTGAGCCGTCCAATCGTCCGCGTCGCAGTCGAGTAGCGGAGCGGGTGGGGCAATGCGTGCTAGTCCTGAGCACGAGGACGAGTGTTGAGGGACCTAGGAGAGGCCATAGGCATGCCGTACGACCTGAAGGACCGACTCGTAGTCGGGATCGCATCAAGCGCGCTCTTCGACCTCGCAGAATCGGACAAGATCTTTCGCACTCAAGGCGAACAGGCATACCGGGACTACCAGGAAGAGAACCTCCATACCCCGCTCGCCCCGGGGATGGCGTTCTCCTTTATTCGACGACTCTTGTCGATGAACGACCTGAGCGACGACCTGAGCGACCCGCTCATAGAGGTGATCGTCATGTCACGCAACGACCCAGACACCGGTCTCCGAGTCATGGAGTCCATCGAACACTACGAACTTGCGATCACCCGGGCGATCTTCATGCAAGGAAAGGCCCCCTACGCTTACATCCCCGCCCTCAATGTCTCCCTGTTCCTATCCGCCGATGAAGCAAACGTGCGCGAAGCCAACCATGCGGGCCACCCAGCAGGACGCGTCCTGCCCTCCGCCATGGTTGACGACGATGACGACCATGACCTCCGCATCGCCTTCGACTTCGATGGAGTCCTTGCAGACGATGAGTCTGAACAGGTCATGCAACGAGGCGGGCTCGCCAACTTCCACGAACACGAGACCGAAGAAGCGGTCTCGGCCCACAACCCAGGGCCGCTCCAGCCGTTTCTCCTCAGGATCGCTCGCATTCAAGAGCGCGAGCAGGCCCTTAGGCTCAAAGATCCGACCTACCGCGTACGCCTTCACGTCGCCATCGTCACCGCACGAAACGCGCCCTCGCACAAGCGAGCCATCGGCACCCTCAAGCAATGGGGGGTGATGGTCAACGACGCGTTTTTTCTCGGCGGTATCGACAAGAACGCGGTCATCAGCGTCCTACGCCCTCACATCTTCTTCGATGACCAGCGAGGTCATCTTGAATCCACCTCCGAGTCGGCCCCATCCGTTCACGTGCCCTTCGGAGCCCTCAACGAGAAGACCGAAATGTGGGAACCAAGCGACGAACCGGCGGAGGGAGACGACTAAGCGTGACTCTCGACGCCACCGGACACTTACGGAACGATTGCCTCCGTCCTAGCCAGGCGGGTCTACGGTCGACTGGTCAAAGGGCACTTCGAAGATCTGTGGCACGTCACCGAGACTACCGATTTGGCCTGTGGATAAGTGACACGACCTGTCACCGGTGACGCCCTGTGTCGCGACCGGTGACAGTCTGGCGTCGCCCTACACCGCGACCCCGCGGGCGACGTCGAGGTCCTGGTGAGTCGAGTCCGGCCTGGTACGCCAGAACCCCCGACAGCGCGGCTGTCGGGGGTTCTGTGCTGCGCGTGAGGGTCAGCTCGGAGTGGCTTCGTCCTTGACGTTCTGCGCCGAGGACTGCCCTTCCTCCTTGACGTGCTGCGCCGACTCCTGCGCGGTCGACTTGAGCTGCTGCGCCGAGTCCGCGGCGGACTGCTTGAGGTCGCCGGCCAGGTCCTGGCCCACCGACTTGGCCTCGTCGACCAGCGGCTGGCCCTGCTCCTTGGCCACCTCGGTCAGCTTCTGAGCGGCCTGGCTCTCCTTCTCGCTGGCCGGGATCAGCGCCGAGATCAGCATGCCGGCGCCGAAGGCCACGAGACCCGCGGCCAGCGGGTTGCCCTGCGTGCGTGACTCGATGGTGTCGAGCGCGCCCGTCGCACCGTCGGCCACCGAGCCGGTGGCGCTGGACGTGGAGCCACTCAGCCTGTCGCCGGCGTGGGAGGCCGAGCCCATCACCTTGTCCCGGACCGAACCGATCCGGCCCTTGGCCGCCTGCTTGCGACGGTCCATCACCCGGGCCGGGCTGACCTTGTCGGTCAGCTCGTCGATGTCGCGGGTCAGGTTCGAGCGGGTGGCCTCGATGTCGGCCGGGGTGGGGGTCAGCTCTTCTGTGTTTTGGCCCATTGGACGTCCTCCTTGAGAGTCTGCTGCGTGGTGGGGAGTTGCGGGTTGGCTTCCTTGATCTCCTTGCGTCCGCGCGACGCCAGGACAGCGGCAGCGGCACCCCACAGGAGTGCCACGATCAGCGCCGCGAGCTCGACGGGCATCCAGTTGTCGAGCAGGTACGTCAGGGCGAAGGACAAGAAGAAGAGCGCGAAGTGGCCCGCCAGCCCGGCGCCGCCGAACATGCCAGCGCCCTTGCCCAGCTTGGAGACCTCTTGCTTCATCTCCGTCTTGGCGAGCTCCATCTCCTGCTTGATCAGCGTGCTCATGTCCTTGCTGATGTCGCCGACGATCTCGCCGACCGAGCGGGTCTCGCCCGGTCGGTCCGTCGGGGGACCGTACCGGTCAGCCGTGCTCATGAAAGGCCGCCGGTCGAGCGGGTCTCGGCCCAGGTCGTGTCTCCGGCCACGGAGCCGGCCGGGTTGGGGAGGCCGGCGTCCGCGTCGGGGTAGACCGGCGTCGACTCGGGGACTCCGGTGCCGGCGAGCGGCGTGCCGGCCGAGGTGCCGTAGCCCGCGGGCTGGACGGCAACCGGGGCGGTGCCGCCGTACGTCGCGCCGCTGCTGCTGGAGCCGTTGCGGGCGTCCTTCGCGCCGCGGGTGAGCCGACCGGCGACGACGCCGGCGGCCAGGGCCCCGAGCAGGAAGGTGCCGGGCTTGCGGCGGGCGTAGCTGCGGACCTCGTCGAGCAGGTCGCGGGGCTCGCGTCCGTCGATCCGGGACGAGAGACCGCGCACCCGGTCGGCCGCTTCGCGGGCCAGGTTCGAGGCGATGCCCTGGTCGGTCTGCGTGGCCATCTTCTCGAGGTCGTCCCCGACCGACTGCAGCGTGTCGACGAGCCGGTCACGCTGGGTCCTCGACTGCTCCTCGACCTGCGTGGTGGCCTGGTCGAGCAGGTGCGTCACCTGCGTCTGCGCCTCGGACGCGACCCGCTGGGCCTCGTCCTTGGCGACGCCGGCGACGTGCTTGCTCTCGTCCGCGGCGGTGCCGGCGGCCTGCTGAGCCTGGTCCTTGGCGCTCGTCGACGAGGAGCTCTCGCCGGCGGAGCCGATGGGTGTGTCGTACGGGTGGTCTACCGACATGAACGTGCTCCTTCTGTTGGTCGTTCCGGTCGCGCTGTGCGCGGAGGTGGTGTCCAGCACGACGACGGCGGACGAACTCCTCGTCGTCGGGAAAAGCTGCTCGTCGCCCCTGTCGCTGTCAGTGGCCGACGTCCACGGCGTACCCGGTCCGTCGCGTCCCATACCGGTCCACCGGCGAGTGTCTTACGGTGTAAGCGGGGCGTTTGACGCGGTCCCCACGGGGCACTAGGGCGGGCTGCCCGGGCCCGCTCCGGGACGAGGTCGGCACGGCGTCCGGCAGGCGCGCCTGCCGTCAGCGGGCGCCGTCAGTCCGCGCGCCCCACCCGCGCCAGCCACTCGGCGACGAGGGCGCGCAGCAGGTCCGGCTGCTCGTGGGGCAGTGCGTGCCCCGCGTCGTCGACGACCGCGAGCGAGGCGTGCGGGTAGTGCTCCAGGAGGCCGGCGGCCGCGGCGTACCCGACCGTCGAGTCGAGCCGCCCGGCCACCACCAGCGTCGGGCCCGGGTACGCCGGTCCCCGGCCGGGGGTGAGCTCCCACCGCTCGCCGATCCGGCCGAGCGCGGCCTGGTCGACGAGCGCGGCCGCCGGCCGGACGTAGCGCTCGTAGCGCTCCAGCATCTCGGGGGTGTGCACCACGAAGTAGCCGCGGAACTCCTCGTCGCCGATCGCCTCCGGCCCGGTGACGACCCGGTGCTCGGGGACCTCGCGCAGCCCGGGCAGCAGCGGACAGACCAGCGCGAGACCGGCGACCCGACCCGGCTCCCGCGCGGCCATCGCCTGCGCGTAGTAGCCGCCCGCCGAGTGACCGACCAGGAGGTACGGCGCCCCGTCGGCGACCTCGGCGGCGAAGTCGAGCAGCGTGTCGAGGACGTCGTCGGCGCTGCGCAGCCGGTCGGGGGCCGGTGTCCGGCCCGTCCCGGGGAGGTCGGGATAGATCCGCCGGAACCCCGCGACACCGTCGAAGGCCGGCTCGAAGCACGCCTCGGCCTCATGGTGGTCCACCCCGGCGCCGTGCAGCACCAGCACCGGCCGACCGGCACCGTGCTCCGCGTGGTGCACCCCGCGCGTCCCCATGCGGCACATCTAGCCACGTGCAGGCCGCTCCGGTCCAGGGCCCAGGTGTCAGGTCGACGAGGCGGCGTAGATGCCGGCGATGGAGGCGTCGAGCGCCGCGTCGAACTCCGCGTCGCTCAGGGAGACGGTCAGTCCTTCGGTGAGCGCCCGAGAGAAGCTGGCGATCACCCCCGGGTTCCTCGTGAGGCGTGCGTTCGCCTCCGCGCGGGAGTAGCCGCCGGAGAGCGCGGCCACGCGCAGCACCCGCGGATGCTCGAGCAGCTCGCGGTGGTAGCCGTCCTGCTCGGGGAGCGTCAGCTTGAGCATCACGTCCTGTCCCGCGCCCAGCCCGTCGAGGTGCGAGAGGAGTGCGTCCTTGAGGAGCTTCTCCGTCGCCGCCTTCTCCGGGCTGTGGATGTCGATCTCGGGCTCGATGACGGGGACCAGGCCGGCCGCCAGGATCTGCCGCGCGACCTCGAACTGCTGGGCGACCACGGAGCTGACGCCGGTGTCGTCCGCGGTCAGCACCACCGAGCGCATCTTGGTCCCGAAGACGCCGTGCCGCTTGGCCCGGTCGAGCAGCCCGTCGAGGCCGGGGATCGGCTTCATCAGCCGTGCGCCGTCGGCCTCGGGCTCCAGGCCCTTGTCCACCTTGAGGAGCGGCACCACGTGCTTCTGCGTCCAGAGGTACTCCGCCACACCCCTGCCGCCGATCTCCCGGTCCATGGTCTGCTCGAACAGGATCGAGGCCAGGATGCGCTCCCCGTCGAACACCGGGCTGGTGATGATGCGGGTGCGCATCTCGTGGATCAGGTCGAACATCTCGGCCTCGCCGGAGTACGCCGTCTCCTCGACGCCGTACAGCCTCAGCGCCTTCGGAGTGCTGCCCCCGCTCTGGTCCAGGGCGGCGATGAAGCCCGTCCCGGTCCTGATCCTGCTCAGCATGCGCTCGTCCACCCGACGTCCTCTCCGACGACGGACCACCGCTGTGGCCGTCTCCGCCCCCGCGCTCCCTCCAGCCTCACTCTCCGACGGCGAGGCTGCGAGGGACGTTCGTCCTGACCTGCGGGCTCCACGGCCGACGAGGGCAGCCGTCAGCCGTCGCCGTGCTCGACGACCGCCGCCGCGACGACGAGGTCCTGCCACGACATCCCGACGCTCTTGAACACCAGCGGACGGTCGGCGGGTACGGCGGCCGCGCCGGTCAGCACCGCGCGCATCGGCACCAGGTCGCGCGGGGCCAGGGCGCCCTCGGCGATCGCCAGCACCACGTCGCCGGCCTCCCGCAGGGCGGTGGCGACGTCCTCCACCACGACCGTGGCCCGGCCCAGCAGCGCGGCGTCGAGCTCGCGGGCGTCCGGCTCGTGCGACCCGACGGCGACCACCACCGCGTCGTCGCGCAGCAGGCGGGAGTTCAGCACCGGCGAGCGGGCGGAGGTCGCGCAGACGACGACGTCGGCCGCCCGCACCGCCTCGTCGGCGGCCGGCGACCCCAGCGCCACCGCGGCGAGCGAGGTCCGGGACGGGTCGCGGACCAGGTAGGTGGACGACGCCAGCGGGCGGACCGCGGCCAGCGTCGAGACGTGGGCGGTGGCCTGCGGGCCGGAGCCGACGACTGCGACCCGCAGCGGCCGGTGCGGCAGCCGCTGGAGGACGGCAGCCACCGAGACCGCGGGCGTGCGCAGCGTGGTGAGGGCCGTCCCGTCGAGCACCGCGCGCAGCGCGAGGGTCTCCGGGTCGAAGAGCAGGTAGACCGCCTGGATGCGGGGCAGGTCGCGGGCCGGGTTGCCGGGGGCGACGGTGACGACCTTGACCCCGGCCCCGGTCGGCGCCTCCGACGGCATCAGCAGGAACTGGCCGCGCGCCAGGGCGACCGGCACGCGGGCCGGGTCGGCGGCCGGGTCGAGCCCGCGTCGTACGGCGTCGGTGAGGGCCCGGACCGCCGCGGCGGGTCCGAGGGCGGCGACGGCGTCCGCGTCGAGGTACCTCATCGCAGCTGGAACCCGGGGACCATCGGGTCGGACGGGTCGATGCAGAACTCGTGCTGCCCGGTGCGGTAGGCCGTGCCGGTGACCTGGGGAAGCACGGCGGGGCGGCCGCCGACCTCGACGGTGCCCAGCACGGTCCCCGTGAAGGTGCTGCCGACGACCGAGTCGTGCCGGAGCACGGTGCCGCTCGGCAGGCGGCCGTCGGCGGCGAGCACCGCGAGCCGGGCGCAGGTGCCCGAGCCGCACGGCGAGCGGTCCACCTCGCCGTCGGCGAAGACGGTCACGTTGCGCTGGTGCACCAGCCCCTCGGTGCCGCCGAGGTCGTCGAACCAGATGGTGCCGTAGACGCCGCTCAGCCGCGGGTCGCTCGGGTGCACCGCGTGCTCGGTGCCGTCCAGCGCCCGCCTGATCTCGCGGCCGAGCGCGACCAGCTCCCCGAGGTCGCCCGGTGTGACCGACAGTCCCACCTGGGCGGCGGGCAGCGTCGCGTAGACCGCCCCGCCGAACGCCACGTCCACCCGCAGCTCGCCGCGGGAGGTCGGCACGGCCACGTCGGTGGCGATGACCCAGCTCGGCACGTTGACGAAGTCGACGGACACCACCCGGGCGCGCTCGCGGTGCACGCGCGCGCTCACCCGGCCGGACGGTACGTCGATCACCACGTCCACGCTGCCGGTCTCCGGGGCCGCCACCAGCCCGGACTCCACGGCCCACACGCCGAGCGCCATCGTCCCGTGCCCGCAGGCGGTGGAGAAGCCGTCCTTGTGCCAGAACAGGACCCCCAGGTGGGCCGCGTCGTCGTCGGGCGGCACGAGGAAGCCGCCGTACATGTCCGCGTGACCGCGCGGCTCCGAGCACAGCACCCGGCGCAGGCCCTGGACCTCGGGATCCTCGATCGCCCGCGCCCGGCGCTCGGCCACCGTCGCACCCGGGATCGGCACCGGCGGGTCCACCACGATCCGGAACGGCTCGCCACCCGTGTGGTAGTCCGTGGTCGCGATCCTCGACGGCAGCACGTCGGCATCCTGCCACGGGACGAGCCTGGCTCGGCCCGTGCCGGCGGGGCCTGGCCGGGCGTAGCGTCTGAGGGAGACGTGCCGCGCAGGAGGTGGTGAGCCATGGCGGACCAGCGGGCCACTCCCGACGAGGTCCGGATCCGGACCAGCCCGCGGGAGCCGGTGACCGACCCCACGCTCGGGATCGAGGTCCCCCGTCCCCCCGCGGCCGCTCCGGCGCGGCACCGTCTGGTCACCCTCGGGGACTCCCTCACCCAAGGGTTCATGAGCGCGGCCGTGCACCGCACCGACGTGTCGTGGCCGGCGATCGCGGCGTACGAGCTGGGCCTGACCGCCGAGCAGTTCACGTTCCCGACCTACGAGTGGCCGACCGGGCCGGGCGGCCTGCCGCTGGACCTGGAGCGGCTGGCCCGGGCGTTCGAGAAGCGGTTCGGCGCGCACCTGGACTTCTGGGAGATCGTGACGGCCGGACTGTGGCTGCGCTCCTACCTGGACCGGATCGAGGACTACTGGGAGCGCGGGGACGGCTCCCGGACCCCGCCCGGCGGCGCACCGTTCCACAACACGGCGGTCTACGGGTGGGACCTGCTCGACCCCCAGCTCCTGACCGCGCCGATGGTCGCCTCCCGGCTGGCCGGCCCGACCCGGGACGACGTGCTGTCGCAGCTGGTGGAGCACCACCAGGACCGGGCCGCCTGGCCGGTCCTGCAGCGGGCCCGCAGGGGCAACCGCGGCCGCACGGTCCTGGACGCCGTGACCGACATGAGCCGGCCCGCCCAGGGCGTCGAGACGCTGGTGGTCGTCCTGGGTGCGAACAACGCGCTCGGCTCGGTCGTCACGCTGGAGCCCGCCTGGACCCCGGAGGGCTACGACGACCTCCCTCCCGAGGAGCGCCTGACGGCCCGGGTCGGCTGCAACCTGTGGCGGCCCAGCGCCTTCGCCGCCGACTGGTCGCTGCTCGAGGAGAAGCTGCGCGGGGTCGCAGCCCAGCACGTGATCATCGCGACGGTCCCGTCGGTCACCATCGCGCCGATCGCGCGGGGCACCTTCACGAAGGTCCGTCCGGAGTCCCGGTACTTCCCCTACTACACACGGCCGTGGGTCACCGACGAGGACTTCGACCCCCGCCGCGACCCGCACCTCACCGCCGACGAGGCCCGGGCGATCGACTCCGCCATCGACTCCTACAACGAGACGATGATCGGCTCCGTCGCCGCCGCCCGCACCGACGGCCTCGACTGGTACGTCTTCGACATGGGGTTGCTCCTCGACCGGCTGGCGACCCGGCGCTACATCGACAGTCCCTGGGCGAGGCCGGCCTGGTGGACCCCCTACGAGCTGCCACCCGCGCTGCGTGCGCTGGACCCGGTGCCGAACACCCGGTTCTTCCGGGCGGGTCCCGAGGGGCGCACCGACGGCGGGCTGTTCTCCCTCGACGGGGTGCACCCGACGACCAGCGCCTACGGCATCCTCGCCCAGGAGGTCATCAAGGTGATGGAGCTGGCCGGCGTGGAGTTCGCCGACCGCCAGGGGCAGCCGCGCACCGGCCCGGTCCGGGTCGACTTCGAGCGGCTGCTCCGCGCCGACACCCTGCTCAGCGACCCGCCCGCCGCGGTCAGCAACACGCTGAGCCTGCTCGGCTGGCTCGACGACCGGCTCGACCTGGTCACCCGGTTCCTGCCCTTCGTGCACTCGCCCCTCTAGCGGCGGGGCGGCGGTGCGCCGGAGGTTCCCGGTGGGCGGGGAGTGATGTCATGTCGAGAAGCGCCGGTCGGCTCCGCTCATCAGGTGAAGGGCCGCGACGGACGCGGTCCACGACACCAGGAGAACCACCATGCCGAAGTACCTGCTCCTCAAGCACTACCGCGGCGGCCCGGCGCCGCACCACCCGTTCCCCCCGATGGACCAGTGGGCCCCCGAGGACGTGGAGGCGCACATGGCCTTCCTCCAGCACGTCAGCGAGCTGCTGGAGAAGAACGGCGAGCTCGTCGACGCGCAGGCGCTCACCCCCGCCCGCACCTGGGTCCGGTACGGCGGCCCGGACGCCGCCCCGGTGACCACCGACGGCCCGCTGCCCGAGACCAGCGACCTCGTGGCGGGCTGGTACATGATCGACGTCGACTCCCACGAGCGCGCCGTCGAGCTCGCGGCGTACGTCTCCTCCGAGCCCGGGCCCGGCGGGGAGCCGCTCTACGAGTGGATCGACGTCCGCGAGGTCATGTCCGAGGCACCCGCGGACGACTGACCCGCCGTGACCGACGAGCCGACGCCGCGACTGGACGAGGGTGCCCTGCGCGCCCTCGTCCCGCGGGTGCTCGCGGTCCTGGTGCGGCGGGGCGAGGACTTCTCCGCCGCGGAGGACGCGCTGCAGGAGGCGTTGCTGGAGGCGCAGCGGGTGTGGCCCGAGCACCCGCCGCGCGACCCGCGCGCGTGGCTGGTGACGGTCGCGACCCGGCGGCTGGTCGACGTACGTCGCAGCGAGGCGGCCCGGCACCGCCGGGAGGAGGCGACGTACGCCGAGCCGCGGCCGGTCGGCGCCGAGGAGGGCGACGACACCCTCTTCCTGCTGTTCTGCTGCTGCCACCCCGACCTCACGCCCGCCTCCCAGGTGGCACTGACCCTGCGCGCCGTCGGCGGTCTCACCACCCGGGAGATCGCGGACGCGTTCTACGTGCCGGAGGCGACGATGGCGCAGCGGATCAGCCGGGCCAAGCGCGCCCTGCGGGACCGCCGCCTGGACCGGGCCGGCGACCTCGCCGTGGTGCTGCGGGTGCTCTACCTCGTCTACTCGGCCGGGCACGCGGGCCGGGTGGACCTGGCCGGCGAGGCGGTCCGGCTCGCCCGCCAGCTCACCCTCGCCACCGAGGAGCCGGAGGCCCGCGGGCTGCTCGCGCTGATGCTCCTGAACCACGCCCGGCTGCCGGCGCGCCTCGACCCGGAGGGCCGGATCGTCACGCTCGACCGGCAGGACCGCGGTCTCTGGGACACCCGGGAGATCGCCGAGGGCGTGCGCGTCCTGCAGTCGGCGCTGGCCGTCGGGCGCCCGGGCCGCTACCAGGTCGAGGCCGCCATCGCCGCCCTGCACGACGACGCGGCCGTCGCCGAGGAGACCGACTGGCCGCAGGTGCTGGCGTGGTACGACGACCTCGTCGCGCTCACCGACGACCCGGTGCGCCAGGACCCGGCGGCGGTGCTCGGCCGCGCGGTGGCGGTCGGCCACGTCCTCGGCGCCGCCGCCGGGCTGCGCGAGACCGACCGGCTGGCCGGCGTGATCGGCGACCGGCACCGGTGGCACGCCGTGCGCGGTCACCTGCACGAGCTCGGCGGCGACCTCCCGGCCGCGGCCACGGCCTACGCCGAGGCGGCCCGGCTGGCCACGAACCTCGCCGAGCGCGACCACCTGGTCCGGCAGGCCGCCCGCGCGCGCCGCGGAGCCGGGGGACCGGTGGCCGGGGCTGGGATGATGCCCGCATGACCACCACGCTCGACTGGTACGGCTGCGCCACGTTCGGCCTGCGCACCGCGGGGATGCACATCCTGCTGGACGCGTACGTCGACCGGGCGGCCACCGCGGCCGGGCCGGGCCTGCGTGCCGAGGACATCACCGACTGCGACTGGATCGTGATCGGGCACGCGCACTTCGACCACCTCTACGGCGCGGAACGGATCGCGCCGGCGACCGGGGCCCGGATCGTCGCGGGCTACGAGTCGGTGCGGCTGCTGGAGGCGCTGGGCGTCCCGCTCGAGCAGATGGTCCCGGTGGCCGGCGGGGAGACCGTCGACCTGGGGAACGGGTGCCGGGTGACCGCCTACCCGAGCCAGCACTCCTGCGTCTGGTCGCACGGGCAGATGCCGCAGGCGGGCGAGGTGTGCCTGGGTGACCTCGGGGTGACCTGGCAGGAGCAGCAGACGCGGATGCAGGCGCTGACCCGGCACCTCGCCACCGCGCTGGACCCGGTCGCCGGTGAGCACCTGCAGGCCGCCCTGGCCGGGCACAGCGACCGGGGCGACGGCGGGGCCCTGCTGTTCCTCTTCGAGCTCCCGGACGGGTCGCTGCTGTTCCAGGACACCAGCGGGCACTGGAGCGGCGTGCTCGCGCACCTGCGGCCCGACGTCGCGATCCTGGCCGCCGCCGGCCGGGGCAACGTCGACGGGGAGCCGGTCCAGGGGACCCTCGCGGACTTCGTGGCCCGGCAGGCGGAGCTCCTGGGCGCGCCCCGGATCCTGCTCAGCCACCACGACGACTGGCTCCCCGGCTTCTCCGTGGACACCGACCTGGTCCCCGTGCGCGCGGCGCTCGCCCGGCGCTGCCCGGAGGTCGAGCTCCTCGAGCCCGGCTACTGCGCGGGGACCGTGCTGTTCGGCTGACCGGGCGGTGCGCCCCTTCGGCGCGGCGACCTCCCGCACTACGCTCCCGACATGCCTCCCGCACCGGACTCCAGCCGGCTCGCCGTCCTCATCGACGGTGACAACACGACGCCCACGATCATCGAGGCGCTGCTCGCCGAGATCGCGAAGTACGGCAGCGCCACGGTCAAGCGGGCCTACGGCGACTGGACCACGTCGAGCCTGCGCGGCTGGAAGGAGGCGATCAACGCGCACGCCATCCAGCCGATGCAGCAGTTCGCCTACACCACCGGCAAGAACGCGACCGACAGCGCGATGATCATCGACGCGATGGACCTGCTCTACACCGGCAACCTGGACGGGTTCTGCCTGGTCACCTCCGACAGCGACTTCACCAAGCTCGCCTCCCGGCTCCGGGAGTCGGGCAAGACGGTGTACGGCTTCGGCGAGCCCCGCACGCCCCAGGCCCTGGTCGCCGCGTGCGACAAGTTCGTCTACCTCGACGTGCTCCGGCGTCCGGACAAGCCGACGAAGGAGCCCAGCGACGAGGGCGCGGCGGACACCGCCCCGTCCCGCGCGAGCGGCAGCGAGCTGCGCCGGGACGCCAAGCTGGTCAGGTTGCTGCGCGAGGGGATCGACGCGGCCTCGGACGACGACGGCTGGGCCAACCTCGGAGGCGTCGGCTCGTACGTCGCGAAGCAGGCGCCGGACTTCGACTCCCGCAACTGGGGCTACGCCAAGCTGGTCGACCTGGTCACCGCGATCGACCTCTTCGAGGTGAAGCGGTCCGCGGGGCAGGGGCCCCGGGTGCGGGAGCGGCCGAAGGGGGAGACCGCCAAGAAGGCGCCCGCCAAGACGGCCACCAAGAAGGCCAGCAGAGCGGGCACCGCCCGGAAGTCCTGAGCCGCCCCGCTCACACGGTGACCAGGACGACGCCGGTCGCCACGAGGACCGTCGCGGCGATGCGCCAGCGGCCGAAGCGCTCCCCGAACACCACCGCGCCGATCACGGCTCCGACGATGACGCTCGACTCGCGCAGCGCGGCGATCGGCGCCAGGGCGCCCCGGGTCTGGGCCCAGAGCACGAGCGCGTAGGCGGCCATGGACAGCGCCCCGCCGGCCAGGCCGGCCCGCAGGTGCGGCCGGAGCTGCCGCGGCAGCCGCCCCCGGCGGACCACCAGCGCCGCGACCGGCAGCACCGGTCCCTGCAGGAGGAACAGCCAGCCGGTGTAGCCGGCCACCGTGCCCGCGCTGCGCACCCCGACGCCGTCCAGCGTGGTGTAGGTCGCGATGGCCACCCCGGTCAGGACCGCGGCCGCGATCGCCGGACGCGCGGCCCGGGTGGGCACCCCGCCCACGAACACCAGCAGGCCGAGCCCGACGGAGATGGTGACCACCCCGACCAGCCGGAGGACGGACAGCTCCTCGTGGACGAGGACCGCCGCGCCGAAGGCCACCAGCCAGGGCGACGTGCCCCGGGCCAGCGGGTAGACCTGGCCGAACTCCCCGAGCCGGTAGCAGCGCATCAGCAGCAGGTTGTAGACCACGTGCATCGCGGCGGAGCCGGCCAGGAACGGCCAGCAGGCCCGCGCGGGGGCCGGGGCGACGAGCACGAGGACGACGGCACCCGCGGTGACCGCGGTGCCGATGAGTGCGAACCCGACGAGCTGGTCGCCGATGGCGTGCGCCAGCGCGTTCCACACCGCGTGCAGCACGGCGGCCGCCAGGACGGCCCCGGTGACGGCGACCCCGACCGAGGCCGGAGCGGCGGTGGCGATGCTCAGCACGAGGTGACCCCCGGACGTCTCGTGGCCCGACCAGTGGCCGGCTGCCAGCACCCTATCCGGCCTTGACAGGGCAGGCTATTGACATTAGCTTTTTGGGTATGACATCTAGCCAGTTCCTCGTGCGGCCCGAGGGTCGCCTCGCGTACGACGTCACGGGCTCCGGCCCGCTGGTCGTCTGCTCTCCCGCGATGGGCGAGCTCCGCTCGTCGTACCGGCACCTGGTGCCGCTGCTCGTGGACAGCGGCCTGCGGGTCGCCACCCTCGACCTCCGCGGCCACGGCGACTCGGACGCCACGTTCTCGTCGTACGACGACGTGGCCCTCGCCTCGGACCTGCTCGCCCTCGTCGACGAGCTCGGCGGGCCGGCGCTGCTGGTCGGCAACTCGATGAGCGCCGGCGCCGCGGTGATCGCCGCCGCCGATCGTCCCACCGCGGTCAGCGCGCTGGCGCTGCTCGGGCCGTTCGTGCGCAACCCGTCCGGCGGCCGGCTCGCCACCTTGATGTTCCGGCTCGCGCTCACCAGGCCCTGGGGACGGTCGGCGTTCCTGTCCTACTACCCCCGGTGGACGCCCGGCGTCCGCCCCGAGGGGTACGACGAGCACGCGGCCGCCGTGCGCGACAACCTGCGCCGACCGGGTCACTGGAAGGCGTTCGCGGCGACGACCCGCACCACGCACGCGCCGGCCGAGGCCCGGCTGGACGAGGTCCGCTGCCCGGCGGTCGTGGTCATGGGCACCGACGACGTCGACTGGAAGGACCCGGCCGCGGAGGCCGCGTGGGTGGGGGAGCGGCTGCACGCCGAGGTGCTGATGGCCCCCGGGGTCGGGCACTACCCGCAGGCGCAGGCCCCGGTGCTCGTCGCGGAGGCCGTGACGTCGCTGGTCGCCCGTGCCTAGGGCCGGGCTGTCCCCCGAGGTCGTGGTGGCCGAGGCGGCCGCCCTGGTGGACGCCGAGGGCGCGGGCGCGCTCACGCTCGCGGCCGTGGCCAAGCGGTTCGGCGTCGCCGTACCCAGCCTGTACAAGCACGTCGGCGGCCTCGAGGACCTGCACTCCCGGCTGGCCGTGCTCGCCGCCCGCGACCTGGGGACCGCGCTGAGACGCGCCGCGACCGGCCGGGCGGGGCGCGACGCCCTCGCGGCGGTCGCGGCGGCCTACCGCGACTACGCCCGCGCGCACCCCGGCTGCTACGGCTACCTGCTCCGGGCCCGGCCCGAGGACGCCGAGCACGCGGCGGCCAGCCAGGAGGTGCTGGACGTGCTCTACGCGCTGTTCGACGGCTACGGCATCCGGCCGGGCGCGCCCGCCGTCGACGCGGCCCGCTTCGTGCGGAGCACCCTGCACGGCTTCGTGGCCCTGGAGAACGCCGGCGGTTTCGCGATGGCCCGGCCCGTGGGCCGCAGCTTCGCCCGGGCCGTCGACGGCCTCGACACCGCCCTGTCCGGCTGGGAGGCCGACGTCCCCGCGGCCGGGTGAGTCCCGGGGCGCCGGTCAGGCCTGGTCGGCGTCGTGCACCAGGATGGCGATGTGCACCCGGTTGGTGACGTCCAGCTTGGTGAACAGCCGCGACACGTGTGCCTTGACCGTCGCCTCGCTGAGGAACAGCGAGGCGGCCACCTCGGCGTTCGACGCCCCTGCCCCGATCGCGGTGGCCACCTCGCGCTCGCGGTCGGTGAGCGTGGCGAGCCGGCGCGCGGCGTCGCGGTGCCGGTCGGAGGCCGGGCTGGTGCCGAAGTGCGCGAGCAGGGTGCGGGTGACGGACGGCGAGATGATCGCGTCGCCGGAGGCGACCAGCCGGACCGCCCGGATGATCTCCGCGGGCGGCGTGTCCTTGACCAGGAACCCTCCGGCGCCGGCGCGCAGGGCGCTCATCACCTGCTCGTCGGCCTGGAAGGTGGTCAGCACGATCACCTGCGGGGCCGGGTCGAGCCGGCGCACCGCGGCGGTCGCGGTGATCCCGTCCATCTCCGCCATCCGGATGTCCATCAGCACGACGTCGGGCCGGTGCGCCCGGACGGCGGCCACCGCGTGGGCGCCGTCGTCCGCCTCGCCCACCACCTGGAGGTCCTCGGCCGAGGACAGGATGATCCGGAGACCGGCGCGCACGAGGGCGTCGTCGTCGACCAGCAGCACCCGGATGGTCACCACTGCAGCTCGGCGTCGACCACGAAGTCGCCCGATCCGTCCGGCCCGTGCACGAGCGTGCCGCCGGCGAGCGTGACGCGCTCCTGCAGCCCGAGCAGGCCCGCGCCGGACCCGGGCAGCGCCGGTCCGCGGGCGGCGTGGATCGGCTGGCGGTTGCGGACGACGACGTGCAGGCCGGCCCCCGGTGCGCCGGTGACGTGCACGCTCGAGTCCGTGCCGGTGGCGTGCTTGCCGATGTTGGTGAGCGCCTCCTGCACGATGCGGTAGGCGTCCCGGCCCAGCGCGCCGGGTACGTCGTACGCGTCGTCGACGTCCATCTCCAGGTCGATCTTCGCGCCCGCCCGCCGGGTCTCCCCCACCAGGCGGCGGACGTCGGCCAGCGTGGGCTGCGGGGCGGCCGGCACCGGCTCCTGGCCGGGCTCCTCCCGGAGCACCCCGATCACGCTGCGCAGCTCCTCGAGGGCCTGGCGGGCGGTGGAGCGCAGCAGCTCGGCGGTCTCCCGCACCTTCGCCGGCGGCAGGTCCGGCCGCACCTCGAGACCGCCCGCGTGCAGCGCCAGCAACGAGATCCGGTGCGCGAGGACGTCGTGCATCTCCCGGGCGATCCGGGCGCGCTCGGCCGTCCTCGCCCGGTCCTCGTGCAGCCGCTGGTCGGCCTCCGCCCGCAGCGCCCGCTCGCGCAGGGAGAGCAAGAGCTGCCGTCGGGCCCGGACGAACATCCCCCAGGCCGTGGCCGCCAGCGCCAGCGGCGTCACCACCGCCACCACCGAGAGCGGGTCGGTCGTCGGGCTGTAGACCGCGAAGAGCAGGGCGGACGGCACCCACAGTGCGGTGACGAGCAGCGCCGGCCGGGCCGGGCGGTAGACCGCGAGCGAGAACAGCGCCAGCAGCCCGGGCGCGGTCGCGGAGATCGAGACGGTGCCCAGCACGACGCACAGCAGCGCGACCCCGAGCGGCCACCGGCGCCGCCACCACAGCGAGAGGCAGGCGGCCACGCCACACGCCACGTCGAGGTACACCTGACCGGCGGACAACGGGTGGAGGGTGTCGCGCAGCGCCGGGCTGAGGAACAGCGCCGCGAGCACCACCCCGGCCAGGCACCCCGCGGCGTCCACCGCCAGGTCGCGGCCGGTGCGCCGCCCACCCGTCTTCCCCCACGACCTGCTCGACCGGGACATGACTTCAGGGTAGGGGTCGGGCCCGGCCCGGGACACCGACGAAGGTCGGTGCGGGCCGCGACGAAAGGCGGGTCTGCCCACCGCGGGAGCCCGTCCTTTGCTCCCTCCCGGCACCGACGACCCGCCGATGTGCCGACCCGGGCTCCGCGGCGATCGTGGTGAGTCGGCACCGGTCGGTGCCGCACACCACCAGGAGGCGACACCATGAAGCAAGCGCCAGCACGACCGTCGGCACCTTCCCCGCAGCCGCAGCCCGTCCCGGCCGTGCCACCTCCGGGCCGGCTGTCGCTGTGGCAGCTGAACCTGCTGCGCGTGGGCTACCTCGTGATGGGCGTGGGCCTGGCGGTCTTCAAGTGGCCCACCTTCCTCGACCACGGGCCGTGGAGCCTGGCGGAGGGCACGAAGGAGTGCATGCTCGTCGCGATGTCGGTCCTGGCGCTGCTGGGGCTGCGGCACCCGCAGCGCATGCTGCCGATCCTGCTCTTCGAGGTCGCCTGGAAGCTCCTCTGGCTCGGCGTCGTGGCCCTGCCGCTGTGGGTGCACGGCGAGCTCGGCGGTGCCACGCGCGTGCAGGCCGGGACGGTGCTCTGGGTGGCGATCATCATCGCGGTCGTCCCGTGGCGCCACGTGCTCGGCCAGTACGTGACGGCCCCCGGCGAGCCCTGGCGCCGGACCCGGTGAGCGGACGCCGTCCCCGGGCGGACGCCTGCGCGGCCGCACCGGGACCGGCCCCGGTATCGTCACGAGGCGTGACATCACCCCACCCCACGTACGAGCAGCTCGTCGACCTGCCGGCGTACGCCGAACAGCCCGTCCCGATCGCGTTCGAGGACGTCAACGGCCACCTCAACGTCCGGCACTACACCGGCATCGCCAGCGAGGGGCTCGACGAGTCCCTGGTCGGGCTCGGGATCCCGCAGAACTGGCCGGTCTCCGGGCACGCGTGCTTCTCCGCCGAGCACCACCTGACCTACCTGGCCGAGCTGCGCACCGGTGACACGATGTCGGCGCGGGTGCGGCTGCTCGGGCGGGCGGAGCGGGCCGCGCACGCCCTGGTCTACCTGCTCGACGACTCGCACCAGCGGCTGAGCTTCGTGATGGAGGAGGTCTTCCTGCACATCGACATGGAGACCCGCCGCACCGCGCCGTGGCCCGACCACGTGGCGGCCGCCCTCGACGAGCGCATCGCCGCGAACGCCGACCTGCCGTGGCAGCCCGACGTGTCCGGCTCGATGAGCCTGCGCTGAGCCGATGACCGTCCGGCTCGTCGACCTCTGCTTCGACGCCCACGACCCGGTCGCGCTCGCGCGCTTCTGGGGCGGCGTCCTGGGCTGGGAGACGGCCGACGACGACCCGCAGGACGGTGTCACGCTCCTGCCGGCCGACGACACCGGGTTCCGGCTCTGGTTCGTCCCCAGCAGCGAGCCGAGGTCCGGCCCGAACCCCGTGCACCTCGACCTCACGAGCAGCTCCCTCGAGGACCAGCAGCAGACGGTGGCCAGGGCGCTCGGGCTCGGCGCCCGGCACCTCGACGTCGGTCAGCTCCCCGAGGAGGAGCACGTGGTGCTCGCCGACCCCGAGGGCAACGAGTTCTGCGTCGTCGAGCCGGGCAACGGCTTCCTCGCCGACTGCGGGTTCATCGGGGCGCTGTCGTGCGACGGCTCGCAGTCCGTGGGGTACTTCTGGAGCGCGGCGCTCGGCTGGCCGCTGGTCTGGGACCAGGACCAGGAGACCGCGATCCGCTCACCGCACGGCGGACCGAAGATCGCCTGGGGCGGCCCGCCCCTGACCCCGAGGACCGGGAAGCACCGGACCCACTTCGACCTCGCCCCTCCGGCCGACGGCGACCAGCAGGTCGAGGTCGACCGCCTCCTGGCCCTCGGGGCGACGCGCGTGGACATCGGCCAGGGCGACGTCGGGTGGGTCGTGCTGGCCGACCCCGACGGCCACGAGCTCTGCGTGCTGCCTCCGCGCTAGCCGGTCGCCGGCGCGATGTTGGCGCTGCCCCGGAACACGTTGCCCGGGTCGTACGTCGCCTTGAGCCGGCCCAGCCTCGCGAACTTCTCCTCGCCGTAGGCGGACCGCACCGGGTCCCGGTCGTCGTACTCCGCCGACCCGTCCACGTAGGACCCGTCCCGGGCGGGCACTCCCCGTTCGCACGGGGCAGGGGCAGGATGGCGGCATGGACCTCGACGACGCACGGGAGTTCGTCCGCACCCACCACCGGGCGGTGCTCGCGACCCGCACCTCCTCCGGCATCCAGCAGAGCCCGGTGCTGGTCGGCGTGGACGACACCGGCCGGCTCACCGTCAGCAGCCGGGAGACCGCGTTCAAGACCAAGAACCTGCGCGCCGACCCGTGGGCCCAGCTCTGCGTGCTGAACGACCGGTTCTTCGGGGACTGGGTCTACGTGGAGGGGCGCGCCGAGGTGGTCTCGCTGCCCGAGGCGATGGAGCCGCTCGTGGAGTACTACCGCGGCATCTCGGGCGAGGCCGACGACTGGGACGCCTACCGGGCCGGGATGGAGCGGGAGCGCCGGGTGATCCTCCGGATCACGCCGACGCGGGCCGGGCCGGACCGTCAGGGCTGAGGACCGGCCGGCGCGTCCGCGCCGTCCGCACGGGACGCCAGCCACGCGGCGGCGCGGCGTGCAGAGGCGCGGGACAGCCAGGCGTCCTGCACCAGCTCGGCCAGCTCCTCGCGGCTGAGCTCGCCCACCCGTCCGGCCCTCAGCAGCACCGAGGGGTGGCCGTCGAAGTGCGCGGTGGTGAAGAACGGCGTGGACTCGTCCTGGACGAGCGCCTGCTTGTCGCCCTCCGACGCCACCCAGAACACGATCACGTCGGTGAGCCGCTCCCCGGTCACGGGGTCGAGCGCGTCGGGGCGCGGGGTCCGGAAGAAGATGAAGGACCTGCCGCCCACCTGGTAGACCGGGTTGCCGCTCGTGCCGTCCACGACGGTGACGTGCGGCAGGCCCCGGGCCAGCGCGTGCACGTCCTCGAGGCGGGCTCTCCGCTCGGCGCTGCCCATGTCCTGGAAGATACCTCCAGCCGGCGGGGTCGCGGGTGCGACCGGACGCGCCGGGTCAGCTCCAGCAGTAGGAGTCCGAGGACGCGTCGCCGCCCTGCAGGCGCACCTGGTGGACCCGGCGCCCGCGGAACTCCTCGCCGTGCGGGAAGAAGCGCCGGTCCGGGGTCATCCCGCCCGCGACCGGGTCGGTGTCGATCTTCGCCATCCAGGCGCCGGTGCCGTCGGGGTAGAACTGGTCGTCCCACGCGCCGTACAGCGAGTTGGTGACGTAGACCCGGCGCCCGTCGCGACTGACCTCGACCATCTGCGGCCCGCCGGCGAGCGGTTCGTCCGGCGCCGACGGGTGACCGGTCCGTCGCACGATCCCGCCGAGCTGCACCGACCCGACCTCACGCGGCGCGGCCGGGTCGGAGACGTCGTACTGCTTGAGCTCGCCGATGCCCCAGCACGACACGTAGAGCATCCGGTCGTCCACGGACAGGTCGATGTCGGTGACCAGGGGAGGGACCGCGGCGAAGGGCTTCAGCGCCGGCGGCAGGTCGTCCGGGTCGGCCGGCTGGGCCGGGATCGTGATCACCTTGTCGACCTGCCAGTCGCTGCCCTCGCGGTGCCAGCGCCACACCGACGCGGACAGGTCCTCGGTCGAGATCACGACGCCCACGAACCCCCACGTCGCGTCCGGGTCGTGGGAGGGGCGGAGCTCCAGCACCATCTGGTGCTCCGGGCCCAGGTCGAGCGTCTGCTGGTGCCGGCCCTCGGCGAGGTCCCAGAAGTGCATCTGGTGGCCGTACTTCTGGCCGAGCAGCAGCTCGGGCACGATGCCCTCCTCGATCATCGACGGGGTGCCCCACTCGCTGGAGACCAGGGTGTTCTGGTTGAGGTGCCACCAGGCGTCGTAGGCGAGGTACTGCGGCCCGCGGTCGGTCTCCCAGGCGCGCAGCACGTCGAAGGTGTTGTGGTCGAGCAGCGCGATGCCGCCCGGGCCGTCGACGCCGTCCGCGCCGCCGAGGCAGGTCAGGAACACCCCGTCCGGACCGCAGTGCAACGTGTGCGGCCGCGAGTAGCCGGCCTTCTCGGCGAGCTCGGAGGCCTCGATCGTCTTGTGCAGCCGCGGCGCGCGCGGGTCGGGCTGGGTGTCGAGGACGTGCACCCGGGAGCTGCGCAGGCCGGGCAGCAGCAGGAACCGCCGCTGCAGGCCGTCCGGCCCCATGTCGTGCCCGGCGTGCATCAGCGCGCTCGAGCAGGCGTTCCACCCGAAGTGGTGCAGCTCGTCGCCGCGGGTGGGCAGGTCCACCCAGCCGACGACCTGCGCGAAGTCCGCCGAGGACTCGTCGACGTCGAGGACGGCCAGGGCGTCCGGGCGCTCGCCGGAACGGTCGAAGGCGACGACGTAGGCCAGCCGCTCGGTCGGTGCCGCCGCCGCCTCGGCGGCGCTGCGGTAGAACGTCGGGTCCGTCTGCTGCGACGACGTACCGGCTGATGGGCTCATCGCTACCAACTCCTCGGGCGACCCGGGGACGAGCAGCCAGCTCCCCCCGATGCACGGTGCCCACGACGCTACGTCGCGCGGCGGGGCGCTCGGCAGGGCCCTTCCAGGCCATTCGCGCGTGGGTCCCCGGTGCGGAGCGGGTGGGCCGAACGGACCGGGACCTGGCGCGGCGGCCGGACCCGGGTCAGGCGTCGGCGAGGTAGGGGTCGGCCCAGGCGCTGATGATCCGGGCGGCCCGCTTGGCCTGGTTGCGACCGGTGAGCAGGTGGTCGGCGCCCTCCAGCGACACGAAGCTGCGCGGGTGCCGCGCGGTCCGGAAGATCTCGCTCGCGTTGGCGATGCCCACGGTGTTGTCGGTCGGGGAGTGCATCACCAGCAGCGCCCGGTGCAGGGTGCGGATCTGCTCGCGCAGGTCCGCCGCGCGCACGTCCTCGATGAAGTGCCGCCGCAGGGTGAGCGCCCGGCCGCCGATCAGGAACGCGGCCTCGCCGTCGGCCAGGATCCGCTCGACCAGGGCGTCGTAGTTGTGCTCGACGTGGCCGGGGTCGTACGGCGCCCCGACGCTCGCCACCGCGCGCACCGAGTCCACCTCGTGGGCCGCGGCGATGACCGCCGCGCCGCCGAAGGAGTGCCCCACCAGGAGCCGCACCTCGCGGCCGGACCCGTTCATGAACCGGGCGGCCTGCACGGTGTCCCCGACCTTGTGGGAGAACGAGCCGTCGCCCCACTCGCCCTCGGAGTCACCCAGCCCGAGGTTGTCGAAGCGCAGCATGCCGATGCCCTCGGCGGCCAGCTGCTTGCAGATCCGGCTGGCGGCGGGACAGTCCTTGCCCAGCGTGGAAGCCGTGCGAGAACACCCCCAACCCCGGGTCGGCCCCTCGGGCGGGTCGACCAGCCCGGCCAGCACCGGTCCGCTGCTGCTGCGGAACCGCACGCGCTCGGCCATGCCGCCGATCCTTCCAGACAGCCGCCGTGCGCGGGGGTCAGCAGGTCGCGCCGGACCGGCCGGCCGTGGGCGCGGGGGCGGCGATCGACCTGGTGTTCGGCTTGCGGAGCGTGTGGTAGCGCAGCCAGTCCATCTGCATCCGGCTGACGTTCATCCGCCTCCCCGGCTCGCCGACCATCGCGAACCGGACGGTGAGCGGGACGCCGGACAGTGCCGCGCTGCGGCGCTCGGTGCTGACCACGTGCGCATCGACGAACCAGGCGATGTGGCTGCTGGTGACCTCGACGGCGAAGGTGTGCCACCGGTCGTTGCCGAGGTTCATGCCGTGCCGCGCGGCGCTCTCGAGGTCCGGCAGGTTGCGGATGTAGAAGTGCGCGCGGTTGGTGCCGAGCCGGTAGCTCTCCAGCGCGACGTCGCGGGCCCCGCAGTTCTGCGGCCGTCCGGCGGCGGGCACCAGCTCGGTGCGCACCCGGTACGACGTCGCGGCGGCGGTGTACTGCCGGGACCGCAGCCGGATCTCCCAGCGGCCGACGGCGTGGCCGGCGCCCTTCAGGGTGGCCACGACGTTCCCGGCGCGGCCGGTGTTCAAGGTGAGCATGCCGTGCTGGGTGCGGGCGTTGCCGGCGCCCGGGGCGGACACCGTCCAGATCCGCTTGCGCGGTCCGACGAAGTCGTCCTGCCACACGTGCTTGCCCCAGCCGTAGGTGTTCGCGGCGTTCACCGGGCCGGGCACCCGCGCGTGGTTCGCCGAGGACGGGCTGAGCGGGACCAGCGTGAGGGACAGGGCCGTGACGGCGCCGAGGGTGGCGGCGCGGCGCAAGGAGTTCATCGGGACAAGGTACGCGTACCGCCCCCGGGTCGTCCGGTTGAGCGCGCGCCGGGGCGCCCCCGCAACCGGACGACCCGGGGTCAGGGGAGGGCGGCGGCGAGCGCGCCGGCCAGCGCGACGACCGCTCCGACGCTGCGCAGCCGGTCGACGATCAGCAGCCGCCGGAGCAGCGCCGGCTCGGGTCCGGCGGCCAGCCGTCCGTGGGTCGGGGCCGCCGCCGTGGCGGTGACGGTGACGGCCAGCAGCGTGCCGGCGTCGGCGACCCAGGTCCCGGCCGAGGGGTCGCCGGTCGTCGCGCCGAGGCAGGCGACCAGCGCGGCGCCGTACACCAGGGCGACGAGCGGGGCGATGCCGCGGGAGTGCCGGGCGTGCGCCGCGGCCCACTGGCCGGCCGGCACCGCGACGAGCGCGGGGTAGGCCACCAGCGTGACGGTGAGCTGGAAGCCGGCGTGCAGCGCGGCGGCGCCGAGCAGCAGGACGTCCCAGGTCCCGGCGCTCACGCGGTCAGTCGGTCTTCTGGTCGGGCGACTTGCCGACGATCCGGACCCGCGAGACGACCACCGGGTGGTCGGTGGTGATGTCGACCAGCCGGCTGCGGTCCTCGAAGTAGCCCGAGAACGTGACGCCCTGCGAGCCGAAGATCCAGTCGACCGCACGCGGCCGGTCCGCGCGGCAGCCGCCGTTGTTGGTGCCGCCCCGGGCCGCCACCATCGGCGCCCCGGAGGTCATCGCGCAGAAGTAGCCGTCCCGCTCGTTCATGTCGCCGGTGACGAAGACCGGGACACCGGTGCCGATCAGCCGGTTGGCCAGCGCGATCTCCACGCGGGTGGCCCGGTCCCGGAAGCGCTGCTGGCGGTGGAAGCGGGCGGTGTCGGCCGGGTTGTGGAAGTTCGCGAACCAGGCCTCCACGCCGGTGTCGAGGTTGCGCAGCTTGACGTAGGGCATCGCCCGCGGGCTGCCGTTGAAGTAGGGGATCCGCACGATCTTCTTCTCGACCGCGACGAACTTGTCCCGGCGCCAGCCGATCGAGTTCTCGGTGTCCCGGGCCTTCAGCGCGAAGCCCGGCCAGAAGTCCATCGCGGTCTGCCGCTGCAGCGCGCCGAGCTGCGGACCCTGCAGCTCCTGGAACCCGACGACGTCCGAGCCGTGCCGGTGGACCAGGTCGGCGGCCCGGCCGGCCCGGACCCGGCCCGACGCCATCCCGGGGCGCTTGCCGTTGCCGGAGGTGTGGCTGGCGCCCAGCACGTTGAACGAGCTGATCGTGAAGTCGAGGACCGGCGCGGGAGCCGGCGGCTCGGGCTTCGGCTTCTTGGTCGGCTTCTTGGTGGGCGTGGGCCGGGCGGTCAGGGTGACCGGGCGGCCGGGGCTCTGTGACGGCAGCGCGCTGGGCGGCGTCACCTCCGACGGGGTGCTGCCGGTCGGGCTGGCGGGCGTGCTCGACGGGTGCGGCGCGGGACCTCCGGAGACCTGGTCGGAGTCCTGGTGCACGACGTAGGCGACGCCGATGCCGACCAGGGCCACGAACACCACGGCGGTCACCAGGGCCAGCACGCCGGGGGTCCACTTCACGGCTGAAAGATACCCCGCAGCGCGGCCCGTCCAGACCGGGTTGCGGCAACTGTGACGTCGGTCCCGACCGCGGTCCGGTGGGGAGTCAGTAGGTGACGGCCGGAACCACCGGCAGCGGCGGCGTCGGGGACAGCGCGGCGGGCGCCCTGGTGCCGTCGACGGTCACCTCGGTGACGATCATCGGGTGGTCGGTGGTGCGGGCGACAAGCGGGCTGCGGTCCTCGATGTAGCCGCTCCAGGTGAGGTCCGGCGACCCGAAGATCCAGTCGACCGCGCGCGGCTTGTTGGCCACGCAGACCCCGTTGGACGAGTAGCCGCCGCGGGCCGCGACGAGCGGGGCCTCCACGATGACGCGGCACATGTACGGCGCCCGGTCGTTCATGTCGCCGGTCATGAAGCGCGGGATCCCGGAGGCGGCCAGCTGGTTGTGCAGCGCGACCTCGACGCGGGTCGCCTCGGCGCGCCACTTGCCCTGGTTGCGGTACTGCGCGGTGTCCGCGGGGTTGTGGAAGTTCGTGAAGTACGACATCAGCCCGGAGGTCTTCTCGCGCAGCAGCACGATCGGCATCGGCCGGGGGTTGCCGTTGAAGTAGGGGATGTTCACCGTGGTCGCCTGCACGAGATCGAACTTGTCGGTGCGCCAGCCGATGGAGTTCTCGGTGTCGCGGGCCCGCAGCGTGAAGCCCGGGTAGACCCCCCCAGGCGCCAGCGGTGATCTGCAGGAACTTGGTGAGCTGGCTGGCCTGCATCTCCTGAAAGCCGACCACGTCCACGCCGTGCTGGTCGAGCAGTTGGTTGGCCCAGATGATCCGGGTGGCACCGGTGGAGCGGGCGCCGCCGGAGGGGGTGTGGCTGGCGCCGAGGACGTTGAACGAGCTCACGGTGTACGTCGCGGACGGGGGCAGCGCACGGCGGGTCGTCGAGGACGCGGGCGCCTGCGCGGCCACGCCGACCAGGCCCGCGAGCAGCAGCGTCACGAACACTGCCGTCACAGACGACACACGACTCGACTTCTCCACCATGAGTAAAAGGTAAACGGCCCGACGGCGTGGCATAACCCGTTCGGTGATATTTCTGCTAATCGGCGCCGATGTCCCGCGGGCGTCGGGGCATGATCGGGGGATGAGCGACCACCACACCAGCACGGTGCACGTCCCGGGCCTCGTGCTCACCGACCACGAGGTCTGGGTGCCGCTCGACCACGCGAAGCCGGACGGCGACCGGATCACCGTGTTCGCCCGCGAGGTCGCCGACGTCGACGGCCGCGACAAGCCGTTCCTGGTGTTCCTCCAGGGCGGCCCCGGCAGCGAGGCGCCGCGGCCCACCCGGCACCCGGCCAACCCCGGCTGGCTGGACCGGGCGCTGCAGGACTACCGGGTGCTGATGTTCGACCAGCGCGGCACCGGGCGCTCCACGCCGATCGGGACGCTGCCGGGGATGACGCCGCAGCAGCAGGCCGACCACCTCGTGCACTTCCGCGCCGACTCGATCGTGCGCGACGCCGAGCTGGTCCGGCAGGCGCTGGGCGTGGACCGGTGGAGCGTGCTGGGCCAGTCCTTCGGCGGGTTCTGCTCGCTGACCTACCTCTCCTTCGCGCCCGAGGGCCTGCGCGAGGCGTTCTTCACCGGCGGCGTGCCCCCGGTGGGCCGGGCCGTCGACGACGTGTACGCCGCGACGTACCGGACCCAGCTCGAGCGGAACCGGCGCTACTACGCGCGCTACCCCGGCGACCGGGACCGGGTGCGGGCGCTGCACGAGCGGCTCGACGACGGCGGGGTCACGCTGCCGAACGGCGACGTGCTGTCCTCGCGCCGGTTCCGGACGATCGGCAGCGGGCTGGGGATGAGCGACGGCGCCGAGCAGCTGCACTACCTGCTGGAGCTCGACTGGGCCTCGCCGATGTTCCGCCACGACCTCGCCGCGGCGCTGCCGTTCCAGGGCCGCAACCCGCTGTACGCCGCGGTGCACGAGGCCTGCTACGCCGACGGCGTGACCACCGGCTGGTCGGCGCAGCGGATGCTCCCGGAGGAGTTCGCCGCGGACGAGACGCTGTTCACCGGCGAGCACGTGTTCCCCTGGTCTCTCGGCGAGGACCGCGAGCTCGCGCCGCTGGCCGAGGCCGCCGACCTGCTGGCGTCCTACGCGTGGCCGCGGCTGTACGACGAGGAGGCACTGCGCTCCTGCGACGTGCCGGCCGCCGCCGCGATCTACGCCGAGGACGCCTACGTCGACCGGGCGTTCTCGGAGGAGACCGCCGCGCTCGTGCCGTCGCTGCGCCCGTGGGTGACCAACGAGTACGAGCACAACGGACTGCGGGCCGGCGGCGACCGGATCCTCACCCACCTGTTCGACCTGGCCCGCGGCCGCCGGTGAACCCGGTCGGCGGGGAGGAGACCGCACAGTCCTACCGTGACTTCGCCGAGCAGGCCCGGGGGTCGTCGGCCTGCTTCACCGACTGGGCGCTGGCCGTCGCGGCGGACCCCGAGGTGCTTGCGCTCGTCGAGTCGCTGCCCGCCGCCAAGCGGCAGCCGAACCTGGTGCTCGCCGCCGCCCGGTGGCACGGCGCCCCCGCCCCCGGACCGTACGACGGGCTGCGGACCGTGCTGCTCGACGACTGGGACGCGGTGCGGGCCACCGTGCTGTCCCGGGCGACGCAGACCAACGAGGTCGGCCGGTGCGCGACGCTGCTGCCGGTGCTCGCCGGGCTGCCCGGGCCGCTCGCGCTGCTCGAGGTGGGCGCCTCGGCGGGGCTCTGCCTCTACCCCGACCGGTACTCCTACCGCTACCCCGGTCACCCGCTCGACCCGGTCGACGGACCCAGCCGGGTGCTGCTCGAGTGCTTGGTGGACGGGGACCCGCCGCTCCCGGACGCGCTGCCCGAGGTCGTCTGGCGCGGCGGCATCGACCTGAACCCGCTCGACGTGCGCGACGACGACGCGATGCGCTGGCTGCGGACGCTGGTCTGGCCCGAGCACGAGGACCGGCGCACCCGGCTGGCCGCCGCGGTCGACCTGGCGCGCGAGGACCCGCCGACGCTGGTGCGCGGCGACCTCAACGACGCGCTGCCCGACCTGGTCGAGCAGGCCCCGGAGGACGCGACGCTGGTGGTGTTCCACTCCGCGGTGCTGGCCTACCTCTCCGCGCAGGACCGGGACCTGTTCGCGCTGCAGATGGCCGTGACGCCGGGGCATTGGGTCGCCAACGAGGGGCCGCGGGTGCTGCCGACCGTGGCCGCGACCGCCCCCGAGGGCCCGCCGCCCGGTGCCGTCGTCGGCCCGGCGCCGTTCCTGCTGGCGCTGGACGGCCGGGCCGTCGCCTGGACCGAGCCCCACGGCCGCGCCCTGACCTGGCGCTGACCCTGGCCCGGGGGAGGGTCCGACCCGGGCCTCGTGCTGGAACACGTTCTAGGCTCGGCGGCATGAGCGAGCACGTCGACGTCCTGGTGATCGGCGCCGGCCTGTCCGGCATCGGCGCCGCCTGCCACCTCGAGGAGCGGCTGCCCGGGACGTCGTACCTCGTGCTCGAGGCGCGCGACGCGATCGGCGGCACCTGGGACCTGTTCCGCTACCCCGGGATCCGCTCGGACTCCGACATGTTCACGCTCGGCTACCGGTTCCGGCCGTGGACCGGCGAGAGGTCCATCGCGGACGGCCCGGCGATCCTGGACTACGTGCGCGGCACCGCTGCGGCGTACGGCGTCGAGGAGAAGGTCCGCTTCGGCGCGAAGGTGGTCGCCGCCTCCTGGTCCGGCGAGGACGCGACCTGGACGGTGCGGCTGGCCTCGGGCGCGGAGCTGACCTGCGGGTTCCTGTGGTGCTGCAGCGGCTACTACTCGTACGACGCGGGGTACACCCCGGACCTGCCGGGGCTCGAGGCGTTCACCGCCGCCGGGGGCGAGGTCGTGCACCCGCAGCAGTGGCCCGAGGGCCTCGACCACACCGGCAAGCGGGTCGTCGTGGTGGGCAGCGGCGCGACCGCCGTGACGCTGGTGCCCGCGCTCGCCGAGCGGGCGGCGCACGTGACGATGCTGCAGCGCTCGCCCACCTACGTCGTGTCGCTGCCCGGTGTCGACCGGGTCGCTGCCCGGCTGCGCGAGCGGCTGTCCCCCGCGAGGGCGTACGCGCTGACCCGGTGGAAGAACGTGCTCGTCACCACCGCGAGCTACCAGCTGGCCCGGCGCCGCCCCGAGCTGATGAAGCGGCTGATCCGCAAGGGCGTCACCAGCCAGCTGCCCGCGGGCTTCGACGTCGACCGGCACTTCAAGCCGGCCTACGACCCGTGGGACCAGCGGCTCTGCCTGGTGCCGGACGGCGACCTGTTCCGCTCGATCCGGCACGGCCGGGTCGACGTGGTCACCGACCACATCGACACCTTCACCCCGACCGGCCTCCGGCTCGTCTCGGGCGAGGAGCTCGCGGCGGACGTCGTGGTGACCGCGACCGGCCTGGCCCTGCTGGCGTTCGGCGGCATCGCGCTGTCGGTCGACGGGGTCGACGTACACCTGCCGGAGACGATGGCCTACAAGGGCATGCTGCTCTCCGGCGTGCCGAACTTCGCCTACGTGATCGGCTACACGAACGCGTCCTGGACGCTGAAGGCCGACCTGGTCAGCGAGTACGTCGTGCGGCTGCTGTCGTTCATGCGCGACCAGGGGCACGACACGGTGGTGGCCGAGCGGGACCCGGCCGTCGAGGAGGAGCCGTTCATGGACTTCGCCTCGGGCTACGTGCAACGGTCCCTGCACCTGCTGCCCAAGCAGGGCTCCCGGGCGCCGTGGCGGCTGCGGCAGAACTACCTGCGAGACGTGCTGACGATCCGTCGCGGGGCGGTCGAGGACGACGTGCTGCGGTTCTCGCACTCCCCGTCGGCCCGGGACCGCGCGTCGGCCCGAGCAGCACCCGGCGGTGGTCCGGACTAGCCGATCCCGGCCACCGCGTCGAGCCGTTGGAGCAGGTCGTGCGCGGCGAGCTCGACCTTCTTGTGCCGCCACTCGGCCGCCCGATAGACGCAGGCGATCAGGCCGCTGCGGTGCACCCGCCGGAAGTCGCCGTAGACGAAGGCGTACCTCGCCTTGGACTCGTCGCCCGGCCCCTCGGTCAGGCCGAGGTGCCAGGCGGCGTACTCCTCCCAGGTGTGGTTCTCCAGGTACGCGTTCCGCGCCTCGGCGTTCGGCTGGGCGTCGCCCCAGTCGCTGTCGAGGACGTACTGCTTCGCCTCGATCAGCTCCCGGCACCGCCGGACCCCGGCGTCGTTCACCTCGTAGCTCGCCATGTCCGCACCCTAGAACGGTCGAGCCGGGTCTGGTGAGGGTTCGAGCCGGGGCTCAGTCTCGCCGCCGGGCCCGGAACGCCGCCGCCTTCGTGCGGTTCTGGCACGCGGTCGAGCAGAACCTCCGGGTCGCGTTGCGCGAGGTGTCCACGAACACCCGGTCGCAGCGCTCGGCCGCGCACCCGCCGAGCCGCCCGGCCAGGTCGCTGCCGATCGCCAGCGCGAGCCCCGTCGCGCAGCCGGCCGCCCAGCCGGTGGCGAGCGAGTCGTCGGCGCCGTGGAAGTGCACGTGCCAGCCGTCCCCGTCGGGCAGCCGGTCGAGCTGCGGGCGCGCGCCGGCGTCGAGCATCAGGGTGTTGAGCAGGCGTACGGCGCCCCGGTCGTCCCCGCGCGCCATGCTGCTGAACACCTCCCGCAGGTCCGCCGAGAACGCGACGAGGGCGTCGGCCTCCGCGTCGCTCACCCGGGGTGCCCGACGGCCTTCGCCACCCAGCGCGGTCGCGACGGCGCGACGGCGTGCGGCACCCACCGGCGTCTCGGTCGCGACGCCGCCGCTCTCCCCGGGCGTGAGGTGGTTGACCAGCCGCGCCGCGACGTCGACCAGGTTCAGCACGTGACTGTCGAAAGTCATTTGACCAGTCACTCTCGCTCTCGTAGGTTGGTGACTGACGAACAGTCTGACACCAGTGACGGGGGAACGATGTCGGGACCGCTCCCGAGGGCCGTGCACGTCCTGGTCGCGGCCCGGGCGGTGAACCGGCTCGGCGCCTTCACGCTGCCGTTCCTCGCGGTCACGCTGGTGCGCGAGCTCGACGCGACCGTCGCGCAGGCGGGGTACCTGCTCGCGGCGTTCGGTCTGGCCACCCTGCCCTCACGGCTGCTCGGCGGCCACCTCGCGGACCGGATCGGCGGCCGGGCCACGATCGTCGCCGGCCTGGTCGGCACCGCCGCGGCCCAGCTGCTGGTGGCCGCGGCGCCGGGCCTGTGGGTCGCCGGGGTCGCCGTGGTGCTGCTCGGGCTGGCGTTCGAGGTCTACGAGCCGCCCAGCCAGGCGCTCGTCGCCGACGTGACGACCGAGGACCAGCGCCCCGCGGCGTACAGCCTGATGGCGGGGGCGATGGCCGCCGCCGGGATGGCCGCCGGCCTGCTCGCGCTCGCCCTCGCCGGCGTCGGGCTGCGCTGGCTGTTCGTCGTCGACGCGGCCACCTGCCTGGCCTGCGCGGTCCTCGTCGGGATGACAATTCCGGCGGGACCGCCCGTCGTCGCCGCCCGTCCGCGCGCCTCCGCCGCCTGGCGCGACAGACGGCTCCTGGTGATGCTGGGTGCGGGGACGGGGTTCGCCCTGGTGTACCTCCAGATCACCATCGCCCTCCCGCTGACGCTCGTCGCCCGCGAGCTTCCCGTCGCCGGCACCGGCCTCCTGCTCACCGTCTCGGCGACCACGATCGTGCTCGCCCAGCCGCTGCTGCGCCCCCGGCTGCTGGGCCGGCTCGACGACTTCGCGGCGATGACCGGCGGCTACGTGCTGCTGTCCGTCGGGCTGTTCGCCACCGGGTACGCGCGGTCGCTCCCCGCGTTCGCGGCCGCGGCGGTGCTGTGGAGCCTCGGCGACCTGGTGCTGCTCGGTCGCGCCTACTCGGTCGTCGCGGCGCTGGTGCCGGCCGGGCGGCGAGGTGGCTACCTGGCGGCCTACGGGACCAGCTGGGGCTTCGCCGCGGTCGTCGCTCCCGCGGTCGGCACCGGGCTGCTGACGTACGGCGGCCCTGCGCTGCTCTGGTCGTCACTCGCGCTGCTCTGTCTGCTGCTCGCGGCCGCCCAGCCCGTCGTACGCCGGGTGGTCAGCGGTGGTACTCCACCCGCCACAGCGGGCCGTCCAGCTCCTCGGCCCGCACCACCTCCAGGCCGTCGGCGGCGAGCCGCTCCATCGACGCGCGGGTCAGGCTGAACGGCGGGCCGGCCGCGGGGTCGACGCCGGCGACGTGCCGGAACGCCACCGCCAGCAGCGTCCCGCCGGGCGCGACCAGGTCGGCGACCCCGGCGATCGCGCGGTCCCGCGGCGGGTCGGGCAGCGCCTGGACCGTGAAGATCTCCACGACGAGGTCGAACGCGTGGCGCCAGGCGGCCGGCAGGTCGAGCAGGTCTGCGACCCGGTAGTCCACGGTCGATCCCGGGTGCCGCTCCGCCGCCAGCCGTACGGCGGTCGCGGCCACGTCGAAGCCGGTCGTCTCGAAGCCCAGCCGGGCGAGGTACTCCGCGTCCGCACCGAGCCCGCAGCCGACCACGACGGCCCGCCGGCCCTCGCCGCGCACGTCGTGCCGCTCGGCCCACTCACGCAGCAGCGCTCGCGGTCCCACGGCATGCCCACCTCGCCGGCCTCGCCGGCGGCGTACAACCGGTCGAACCAGGCGGTCGGACGGCCCTCCGCGACCGCCTCCGCGAACAGCTCACCGGCCCGCCGGTCCCAGTCCCGCACCATCCCGCGAGCCTGCCCCGACCGCACCCGCCCTGTCGAGACCACTACTCCCCGGCCCGACGTGCCCCGCGTCCCGGGTCAACGGGGGCGGCGGCGGGTGCCCGGGGTCCCGGGCCACCAGAACCGCTCGCCGATCAGCGCCACCAGGGCCGGCACCAGCACCGAGCGCACCAGCAACGTGTCCAGCAGCACCCCGAAGCCGACGATCACCCCGATCTGGGTCAGCGTGATCAAGGGCAGCACGCCCAGCACGGTGAACACCGCGGCGAGCAGGATCCCGGCGCTGGTGATCACGCCGCCGGTGACGGCCAGCGCGGTGGCGATGGAGGTCCGGGTGTCCTCGGTGGCGGCCTCCTCGCGGGCCCGGGTCGCCAGGAAGATGTTGTAGTCGACGCCCAGCGCGACCAGGAACAGGAAGCTGAGCAGCGGCACACCGAGGTCGAGCGCGGGGAACCCGAACCAGTGCGAGAACGCGAACCACCCGGCGCCCAGGCTGGCCACGAAGGTCGCCACCACGGTCAGCACCAGGACCACCGCGGCGACCACCGAGCGCAGCAGCAGCAGGAGCACGACCATCACGATCCCGAGGATCAGCGGCAGGATCACCCGCTGGTCGCGGGTCGCGGCGGTCTTGGCGTCCAGGGCCTGGGCATCGGTCCCGCCGACGAGCGCGTCCGGGTCGACCTGGCGTACCGCGGCGCGCAGGTCCTCCACGACCGCCGAGCTGGCAGCGGACTCCGGGGCGGCCGAGAGCACGGCGTCGAGCTCGACGAGGTTCGCCTCCGACGCGCCGGGTCGGACGCTGCTGACGCCCGGGACCGACGCGGCCGCCCGTCTCACGGCGTCGGCCCGCTCCGGCGTGGTCAGGACGGCGGTGGGCTCCGAGGACCCGGCGGCGAAGTGCGCGCCGAGCACCTGCTGGCCGACGACCGACTCCGGCTTGGCGCGGAACTGCTCGGTCTGGGACAGGCCGGTCCTGAGGCCGACGGCTCCGGCGCTGAGCACGCCGAGGACCAGCAGGCTGACGATCGCGACCGGCACCGGACGGGCGGTGACGGAGCGGCCGACCTTGGACCAGAACCCGGTCCGGGTGGGCTCGGCCTGGCCGGGTCGCGGCACGAACGGCCAGAACAGCCCGCGCCCGAAGATCAGGAGCGCGGCGGGCAGCACGACCAGGGCGTAGACCACCGCGGTCACCACCCCGATGGCCGCGGAGAACCCGAGGCCGCGGTTGCTCGGGCTGACCGCGAACCCCAGGGACAGCAGGGCGAGCACGACGGTCGAGGAGCTGGCCAGGATCGCCGGCGCGGCCTGCGAGAGGGCGACCCGCATGGCGTCGTACCGGTCCTCGAGCAGCCGGAGCTCCTCGCGGTAGCGGGCGATCAGCAGCAGGGCGTAGTTCGTGCCGGCGCCGAAGACCAGCACCGAGGTGATCCCGATCGTGGCCTCGTCGATGCTGAAGCCGAACGCGTCGACGGCCAGCGACACCAGCTTGGTCGCCACCTGGTCAGCGGTGCCGACCACGGCCAGCGGCACCAGCCAGAGCCAGGGGCTGCGGTAGGTGAGCAGCAGGAGCAGGGCGACCACGCCGACGGTGGTCAGCAGCAGCCGGACGTCGGCACCGTCGAACACGGCGCCGAGGTCGGTCTGGAAGGCCGGGCCGCCGGTGACGTTGGCGTCCAGGCCGACCGGCAGGTCGGCGGCCACCTGGGCGCGGATGTCCTCCACGGCCGTGCGCTGGGCGGTGTCGGACAGGTCGGTGGACAGCGGTACGCCGATCAGCGCGGCCTCGCCGTCGTCGGAGAACGCGGGGAAGGTCTTCTGGCCCTCGGCCGCCAGCGGGCGCAGCGCGCCGACCAGCCCGCCGATCACCTGCCGGTCCTCGGCGGTGAGCGGCTTCCCGCCCCGGTCGAAGACCGCGAAGGCCGGCGCGTACGCCGTCGCGGGCAGCTTCTGCTGGGCCCGCAGCGCGAGCGTGGACTCGGCGTCGTCGGGCAGCGCGGCGGCGGGGTCGGTGCTCGCCTGCGCCGCGGCGACCAGGGAGAGCGCGAGCCCGGAGAGCAGGAGCGCTGCGACCAGGACCACCCAGGAGGTGCGGCGGGTGTGCCAGGGCCGGCGAGCCTCTTTGTTTCGGCCGTCGAATAGTTCCACGCTGGAAAGAGTAGACTATCGGGCATGTCGGATGGCAACCCCCGGGTCGGACCGGTCCGGTCCTGGGTGGTCCGCAGCATGCGGACGTTCGGGAACGAGCTCGAGCTCTACATCGCCGCGGCCGGGCGCGAGAACGAGATGCACCGCACCGACCTCGCCGGCCTGTCGATGGTGATGGACGAGGAGTCCCAGGGGCACCCAGTGACGCCGGGCCGGCTGAGCAGCTCGCTGCAGCTCAGCGCCCCGGCGACCTCGGCGATGCTCGACCGGCTCGAGCGGCTCGGCCACGTCCGTCGTACGCCGCACGCGACGGACCGGCGCTCGGTGGTCGTGGAGATCACCGACCACGCCCGCGAGGTCGGCGGGGCGATGTTCGGCCGGATGGCCCAGCACCTCGGTCCGGTCCTCGCGGCCTACGACGACGACCAGCTCGCGCTGATCGCGGAGTTCCTCGACCGCGCCTCCGAGGCGACCCGGGCCGCGCGCGAGGAGACCCCCCCCGCTGACCCCCTGACCCCCTGACCCGGTCGTCCGGTTGCGGGAGCGCCCGGGCGCGCGCTCAAGCGGACGACCCGGTCAGCGGTCGACGGCCATCTCGCCCAGCTCGGACCAGTCCGTGCCGGGCACCTCGAAGTTCACGATCTTCGGGGTCGCGGCGAGGTACTTCGGCAGGTCCTGCTGGGCCTTCTTGAAGTGGTCGGACTGCACGTGCGCGCCGCCCGCCTCGCCGTCGCGGAAGGCCTCGACGAGGACGTACTCGTTCGGGTCGGTGACGCTCCGCGACCACTCGAACCACAGGCAGCCGTCCTCGGCGTTGCAGGCCTCGGTGAACTCCCGCGAGAGCTGCGGCCAGTCGTCGGCGTGCTCGGGCAGGACCTGGAACTTGGCGGTGATGAAGATCAAGACGGCTCCTCGGGTCGTGGCTGGGCCTCCGAGCCTACGAGCGTCGGCCCAGCGCGGCGAGCAGTCGGGTGCTCGGCCGCGCGTGCACGGGTACGTCGACCGGGTCGGCGAACCGCGCGGGACGGTCGGCGTGGTCCACGAGCAGCGGCAGCACCTCGAGGAGCTCCAGGGCCAGGCCCGGCGGCAGCGGCCGGTCCGCGCCGCAGGCCTGCGCGACGTCCCAGCCGTGCACCGCGATCTCCAGGGCGCCGGCGGCCGCGACCAGGTCGGAGCGCAGCTCGCGGTCCGCGACGGCGACCGGTCCCGGACCGGGGTGGTGGGTCCAGGCCGCGAGCAGCGCGCAGGCGCGGTGCTTCAGGGCCTCGACCAGGTCCTGGACGGGCCGGGCGACGGCACCGGGCCCGGCGCGGACCGGCACCAGGTCGACGTACCCGATCTCGGCGGCCTCGGTGAACGCCGCGAGCGAGTCGACCATGTGCCGCAGCAGCGCGTGCAGGTCCCAGCGCTCGCACGGGGTGCGGGCGTCCGGCGGCGCGCCGCCGACCAGGAGCAGCGACCCGCGCGTGTAGTCGACGGCGCGGCCGAGCAGCTCCGGGCCGGCGAGCCGGCGGGGAGACTGCCCGGGGTCCGCGGCCCAGGGTGAGGGCGTGGACATGCGACCTCAGACGTCGACGGCGAGGCTGGCCGGCAGGCCGAACAGCTCGAAGAGCTCGGGGCCGAAGAACGCGCCGACGTGCTCGACGCCCTCCGGGCCGAGGGTGAGGACCTGGAGCTGGAACGGGTGGAAGACGTCGTCCTCGCCGCGCATGTAGAGGCCGAACGCGGGCTGCCCGTTGGCACGGGTCGGCAGCATCCGCATGTCGTGCACCCCGCCCGGGCACTGGGTGTCGATGAGCCGACCGATGTTCTCGGCGCCCTGGTACCACCCGGTGAACGGTGGCATCTCCCAGATCGCGTCGCGGGTGAGCATCGAGACGATCGCGGCGACGTCCTTGTCCCAGAAGGCCTGCACGTAGCGGTCCAGCATCTGCTTCTGCTCCGGGGTCGGCTCGCCCACGGTGTCCGCGGAGAGGTTCGCCTTCTCCAGGGTGGCGTGCGCGCGCTGCAGGGCGCTGTTCACCGAGGCGGTCGTCGTGTCCAGGGCCTCGGCGACCTCGGCGGCCCGCCACCGGAGCACGTCGCGCAGGATCAGCACCGCGCGCTGGCGGGCCGGGAGGTGCTGCAGGGCCGCCACGAACGCCAGCCGGATGGTGTCCCGGTCGGTGACCACGGCCAGCGGGTCGGCCGACGTGCCGGAGTCGAGCAGCGCGTCGGGTGCCGGTTCGAGCCAGGGGATCTCGCCGTTCTCCTCCAGCGGCGCGCCCGCCTCGCTCGACGGGGCGCCCAGACCGGCCGGCAGCGGTCGCCGGTCGCGGCCCTCGAGCGCGGTCAGGCAGACGTTGGTGGCGATCCGGTAGAGCCAGGTGCGCACCGAGGAGCGGCCCTCGAAGTTGTGGTAGGCGCGCCAGGCCCGCAGGTAGGTCTCCTGCACCAGGTCCTCGGCGTCGTGCACCGAGCCGGTCATCCGGTAGCAGTGCGCCAGCAGCTCACGGCGGTAGGGATCGGTCGCCTGCGGGAAGTCCGCCACCGCCGGAGCCCCGGGTGTCGCGTTCTCCGTCACCGTGCTGGTGGCCATCGGTCCCCGCCTTCCTCCGTGTGCGCCCCACCCTAGGTCGGCGCGGCTCTCCTGGAAACAGACTTGTCGGTCGAGGAGAACTCATCGCTCCGGGCCGGCGCTTTTGACCGACCCCTGTGACCCGTGGTGCGATCGGGGCGTGGAAGCGCCTGGGGAACCTCACCGCCGCCCTGCTCGTCACGCTGCCGCTCGCGGGCTGCACCGGAGGCCCCCAGGGCCCGAGCGTCCAGGACGCCGCCGGCGAGCTCGCCGCCGCGCTGTCCGCGGGCCGGCTGACCACGGTGGCGTTCAGCGGCGGCACCCCGCAGCAGGCTCAGGGGCTGTGGACCCGGGCGGTCGACGGCCTCGGGGACTCCAAGCCGCGCGTCCAGGTCGGCAAGGTGACCGAGGGTGCCGACGGCAAGCCGTCGACCGCGACGCTGTCCTACGTGTGGCGGCTGGCCGGGAACGCCCAGCCGTGGACCTACGACACCACCGCCGAGCTGACCCGCGGCGGCGACGACGCCTGGCAGGTCCGGCTCGACCCCTCCCTGGTCTACCCCGACCTGAAGCAGGGCGAGTCGCTCCGGCTCACCCCGGTGGATCCCGACCGTGCCGACATCACCGGCGCCGGCGGGAGCCGCCTGGTCACCGAGCGGCCGGTGCTCCGGTTCGGTATCGACAAGGGCACCGTCCCCGCGGCGTCGGCCGGCGCCTCGGCCCGTCGGCTGGCCCGGCTGGTGGGCGTCGACCCCGCGGCGTACGCCGAGCGGGTCCGGGCTGCCGGGCCGAAGGCCTTCGTCGAGGCGATCGTGCTCCGCCCCGCCGACGCGGGCAGCAAGCGCGGTGCCGCCGGGCAGATCCCGGGGGCCGCGGTGGTCGGTGACACCCTGCCGCTGGCACCCACCCGCGAGTTCGCCCGGCCGATCCTGGGCTCGGTCGGCCCGGTGACCGCGGAGATCGTCAAGGAGTCCGACGGCGCCTACCGCGCCGGCGACGAGGCCGGTCTGAGCGGGCTGGAGGCGCGGTACGACGAGCGGCTGCGCGGCACGCCCGGCGCCGACGTCGAGGTCGTGGACGCGAAGGGCCAGGGCCGCGAGGTGTTCAGCGTCGACCCGCAGCCCGGCGACCCGCTCGCCACCACGCTCGACCCGCGGCTGCAGCGCCTGGCCGAGCGGGTGCTCGGCGGCGTCTCCCCGGCCTCCGCCCTGGTCGCGATCCGGCCCTCGAGCGGCGACGTGCTGGCCGCCGCCAGCGGCCCCGGCGGTGGCGGCCTGTCCACCGCGACCGTCGGCCAGTACGCCCCCGGCTCCACCTTCAAGGTGGTCACCAGCCTCGCGCTGCTGCGCTCCGGGCTCGAGCCGTCGAGCACGATGTTCTGCCCCGAGACGGTCGTCGTGGACGGCAAGCGGTTCAAGAACTACGACGACTACCCGGCCGACGGGACCGGCCGCATCCCGCTCAGCCTCGCGGTCGCGAACTCCTGCAACACCGCCTTCATCGGCGAGCGGGAGACCGTCGACCAGCCCGAGCTCGCCCGGGCCGCCGCCTCGCTCGGCCTCGGCGTGGACCACGACCTCGGGTTCCCGGCCTACTTCGGGAAGGTCCCCGCCACCCTCGAGGAGGCCGGCTCGGAGACCGGGCACGCCGCCTCGCTGATCGGGCAGGGCCGGGTCACCGCGTCCCCGCTGGCGATGGCGACGGTGGCCGCGTCGGTGGCGAAGGGGTCGGTCGTGGTGCCCCGGCTGCTCCCGGACCAGGCCGCCGACCAGGCCGCGGACGGGGCCACCCCGCAGACCCCGCTGACCGCGGCCGAGGCCCGGCAGCTCCGCACGCTGATGCGCGGCGTGGTCACCCAGGGCAGCGGCCGGTTCCTGCTGAGCGTGCCCGGCGCCCCGGTGCTGGCCAAGACCGGCACGGCCGAGTTCGGCTCCGAGGAGCCGCTGCAGACCCACGCCTGGATGATCGCGGTGCACGGCGACCTGGCCGTCGCGGTGTTCGTCGACGTCGGCGACTCGGGGTCCGGGACGGCCGGCCCGCTGCTCGACCGGTTCCTGCGCCAGGCCGGCTGACGCCGCGGCCACCCGGTCCCTGCGGACCGGGGTGGCCCCCTGCGACGTCGGTCAGCCGATCTTGAGCACCCTCGTGCCGCCGGCGAACCGGTCGTGCCAGCCCTGCTTGGTGGGAGAGGTGCTGATCGTCACCGCGATCGTGATCGCGGCGGCGAGCTCCAGCAGGCTGCCGACGAGACCGAGCAGCGGGATGATCCCGAGGATCCCCAGGCCGGTCCACACGTTGCGCTTGAAGGCCTGCTCCACCGTCGGGTGGCCGCCCTCGGGCCCCTGGGTCTCCAGCTTGAGCAGCATCTTGCCGACGGTCTGCCCGCGCTGGGACTCCATCACCACGAAGTAGCCGAGGTAGAGCGCCGTGGTGATGATCGCGGAGAGCGCGCCGATCGCGAAGCCGTTGCCGGTGCTGAGGCCGTAGCCGGTGGCCGAGCTCGCCCCGAGCAGGCCGACGATCAGCACGGCGCTGATGATCGCGTTGACGATGCCGACCAGGATGCCGTCGATGAGCCGGGCCAGGAAGCGGATCCCCACGTCGGCCGGCTGGCCGACCCCACCGGTGGCCGGGCCGTAGCCGTAGCCGGGCTGCGCGCCGTAGGGGGCGCCCGGCGGGGGCGGCGGCGGCGGTGCCGGCTGCCCGGGCCCGGTGGACCAGGCCCCGGGCGGTGTCTGGCCGGGGGGCGGGGTGCCCTCCGGAGGCGGGTTCTGCGTCGGCTCACTCATGATGTCCCCTCACTTCACTGGGCGTGCCTGGCGGTCCGGCGGACCACCCGGACACCTGACGCTAGTGAATGCGTGAACGCTTGTCAGCAGCCGGGCCTTGTCGCCGGCGTGGCGGCGGGGGAGGCTGTCGGGAACACGAGGAGGCCGCGATGCTGAGGTTCCACCGCGCCGGGCGCAGCCACAGCGGGCTGGTCCGAGCCGTCAACGAGGACTCCGGGTTCGCCGGCCCCTCCCTCGTGCTGGTCGCCGACGGGGTCGGGGGCGCGGCCGCCGGCGAGGTCGCGTCGGCCACCGCGGCCTACGTCACCAGCGCGCTGGCCCTCGGCCGGCCCGACGCGGACCCGGTCGCCGTGCTCACCGAGGCGGTCCGGCTGACCCACGAGCAGCTCGAGGTGGGTACGGCGCAGGACCCGTCCCGCACCGGGATGGGCACCACACTCACCGCGCTGCTGACCGACGGCGCGCGGGTGGCGCTCTGCCAGGTCGGCGACTCGCGCGCCTACCTGCTGCGCGACGGGACGCTGACCCAGCTCACCCGGGACCAGACCTTCGTGCAGCTGCTCGTCGAGCAGGGCGTGATCACCCGCGAGCAGGCCCGCCGGCACCCCCGCAAGAACGTCGTCCTGCAGGCGCTGGAGGCCGGGCACCCCGCGGAGCCGGACGTCGGCCTGGTCGACGTACGCCTCGGGGACCGGCTGCTGGTCTGCTCCGACGGGCTCACCGACCTCGTCGAGGACGACCAGGTCCGGGTGTGCCTGGAGCAGCCGGACGCCGAGGAGGCCGCCCAGGCGCTGGTCGACGCGGCGCTCGCGGCCGGCGGGGTCGACAACGTCACCTGTGTGGTGGCCGACGTCGAGGACGGTCCCCGGCTGGTCCCGGACGGGGCCCGGCTCGGGGCGTTCAGCTCCCCGGACCTGGTCGTCGACCCGGCCGCCGTCCACGCCCTCGGCTGACCGGCAGAGCCTCCGGCTGCACGACGAGGCCCCCGGCTGATCGAGCCTGTCGAGATCACTGGGAGTCTCGACGGGCTCGACCAGCCGGGGGCCGGCCGGGGGGTGGGTCAGTTCTGCACGGTGAAGGTGACCGGCGTGGTCACCGCCTCGGCGAGGTCGCTGCCAAGGTACTGCACGGAGACCGTCTCCTGCCCCTTCGTCTTGTACGGCGCCAGCGTGATCGTCGCGTGCCCGTCCACGAGCTGCTCGAAGCCGAGGATCGCGCCGTCCTGGCGGACCACGACGTAGCCGGTGACGACCTGGCCGGGCGCGGTCAGCGTCACGTCGAGCCGCGGGCTGGTGGTCTTCTTGTGGATCACCGTCGGCTGGACTCCGACGACGACCCGGGGCGTCGCCTTGACCACGTCGAACGCGACGTCGGCCGAGGACGGCGCGAAGGCCGAGGTGCCGCCGAAGCTCGCGGTCACCGTCTGCGTGCCGACGGCCTGGTAGGCCGGCAGCGTCAGGGTGGCGACGCCGTTGCTGACCGGGGCGGTGCCGAGCACGGTGCCGCCGGAGGTGAACGTCACCGTCCCGGCGTCGACGGTGCCGGTGTCACCGGCGACGCGGGCGGTGAGGGTCGGCTTCGTGTCGCGGACCACGACCGGCTCGGGGGAAACGGTGGCCGTCGTGGTGGTCGCGGCCGGCGGCGCCGGGACGTCGAAGCCGACCAGCAGCGGGTCGTGGTCGCTGGAGCGGTACGGGTCCGGCGCGTAGAAGCTCGTCGCGTTGTAGTTGAACCGGCTGTACTCGTAGGCCACCGACTCGACCGAGTTGATGTTCCACACGTGGGCGCCGGTCACCTGCGCGAGCGCCGGGCCGTTGGCGAGCACGTGGTCGAGCGACCCGACGACACCGCTGAACTGGTAGGTGTACTCGTCCGGCGCCCGGTCGGCACCGATGTCGGTGTACCCCGCGTCGTACAGCACCTGCAGCGGGTCCTCCTGGGTGTAGGAGTTGAAGTCACCGGTGAGGAACACCAGGTCGGTGCCGGCGAGCGCCTTCTGCTGGTCGGCGAAGGTCACCAGGGCCTTGGCCTGCGCGACCCGGTCCGGGTTGGCGTTGCCCTGGCCGGTGCCGTCGTCGACGCCGGAGCCCTTGGACTTGAAGTGGTTCACGATCACCAGGAAGTCCTGGGCGGCGGTGCCCCCCGCGGGTCGGAAGGCCTGGGCCAGCGGCTCGCGCGCGTTGTCGAACGCCGGGTCCTGCAGGATGTGGGAGGTGCCGACCGGGGCGGCCTTGGCCTGCTTGTAGATGAAGGCCGTGCGGATCACGTCCTCGTCGGTGACCGCGGGGCGGTCGGCCGGTGTGGGGGAGGGCACGAACTTCCAGACCGCCGAGCCGGCGGCCGCGTTCAGCGCGTCGACCAGCGAGGACAGCGCGTCGTCGCGACGGTCGGGACCGGCGTACTGCGCGGAGTTCTCGATCTCCTCCAGGGAGAGCACGTCGGCGCCGAGGGTGTTGATGGCGGCGACGATCTTGGCGCGCTGGCGCAGCAGGTTCTCGTCGTTCGCCGCGCCGCGGGGGCCGTTGCCGTTGCAGGAGTTGACGGTCACCTTGTTGCCGGCGCGGTCGTTGTAGAAGCTGCAGGTGCCGCCGTCGGCGACGAAGTCGTCACCGGTCTCGGGGAAGAAGTTCAGCACGTTGAAGCTGGCGACCTTGAGGTCGCCGCCGACCGGGGCCGGCGCCGCGGGGCGGGTGTCGGGGAACGTCGCGGGCTGCACGGTGGCGGCGTTCGCGGCGGTCAGCTGCTGGGTGGGCTGCAGCTTCCAGGCGTTGTTGCGGTAGTCGAGCACGACCGGCCGGGTGAACGTCGCCGGCGCCCCGACCCGGATCGAGTGGTCCGCGGTCAGGTACGGCAGCGGGACGTCCTTGCCGCTGGTCAGGTAGTTCAGCGACGAGCCGTCGTCGAGGACGACCTTCTTGGTCGCGTTGTCGGCCTCGACGGCCTGCGCGGCCGGGCCGGGCTTCGCCACGTCGGTCGGCTGCGGCAGCGGCCGGGTGTCGTGCGCGAGGCCGATCTCGGCGTACTGGTTCAGCGAGTAGTTGTCGGTGACGGTGTAGGCGCCCTGCGGGGCGACGAGCATGCCCTCGAGCGACTCGCGGCTCGCGTCGGTGGCCGGGAAGCCGACCGTGGCGGGGGCCGGGGTGGCGACCTGGTCGATCAGCGTGGTCACGCCGCCGGCGGCCGGGGTCAGCTCGGTCATCCCGGCGAACTCGGTGACCTTGCCGGTGACCTGGAGGAAGTCGCCGACGTGCGGGTACGTCGCACCGCTGCCGGCGAACACGAAGATGCCGTCGGACGTGTCGTGGGTGGACAGGTCCAGGGCGCCACCGGTGCCGGGGGTCTGCAGGTAGTAGCCGTTGAAGCCGCCGGTCGGGTACGCCGCGGTGACGACGCCCTTGGTGATCACCGACTGGTCGACGAACGGGCTGGTCGCGCCCGGGCCCTGGATCTGCTCGATGCTCGCGGGGACCGGGTCGCCCGGGGGCTGGGTCGGGCCGGTCGAGGAGTTCTCGGGCTTGGGGGCCGCGGAGCCGAAGTCGGCCTTGTTGTCGTTCGTGTCCGCGCCGGCCGCGGTGCGGGTCGCGGCCGTGGTGTTGGACAGCGTCGGCGCGGGGGCCGAGCCCTCGAACGCGTTCGCCGTGCCGTAGCCGACCAGGTCGACGACGCTCGGGTCCGTGGCGGGCACGGGGGTCGCCGACGAGGACAGGAAGACGACGCCGTTGGTGCCGGACAGCGCCAGCGTGCCGGTCGCGTCGGGCGTCGGCAGCGCCCCCGACGGGGTGGCGCCGGCGGCCTCGGCCACCAGGAACTTGCCGTTCGCCGGGACGGTGCCGCTCAGCGCGGTGGCCGCGGACGTCGTACCGGTGGCGGAGCGGTACTGCACGCTCATCCCGGCCAGCGGGAGCGGGGAGCCGGTGGTGTTCTGCAGCTCGATGAAGTCGTTGGTGTACGGCGCGCCGGAGTTGCCGCCGCCTCCGTAGACCTCGCTGATGACCAGCCCGGAGGTGCTCGCCGCGGCGGGCGCGGCGGTGGCGAGCGGGGCGAGGGGGGTGGCGACGAGGGCGAGGCCGACGGCGGCTGCCCAGCGGCGGGACGGGGATCGGGACACGCTGCATCTCCTGGTGGCGGGGGTGGTGCCGAGGGACCCGGCAGACCACCGGGGCGCGTGTGGGCGCCGCCCGGAGGCGTGAGGCGATCTCCCGAGATGAAGAACCAGCGGAGCGTATCCCCCCAAACCCCCCGAGCGGGAGGGCGTGAAGGTATCGAGAAGGTGACGATCAGGGGTGGAACCGGGCGGATACGGTGGCCGGATGGTCCTGCCCACCCTCGGTGCCCTCGTCCCCCCTGCCCGCGCTCGAGCACCCCGGCCTGCTCGGCGCCCCGGTCGCCCGGGCCCTCGCGGGCTGGCCGCACGCCGCCGAGGTCGGGGTCGTCGAGATCGACCCGGAGCTCGCCGACACCGCGGCGATGACCGAGGCCTACGACGTCCCGCTCACCGCGAGCGCGAACTGCGTCGTCGTCGCCGGGAAGCGGGCCGGCGAGGAGCGCGTCGCGGCGTGCGTCGTACGCGCGGACACCCGCGCCGACGTCAACGACCTGGTCAAGCGCAGCCTGGACGTCCGCAAGGCGTCGTTCCTGGCGATGGACCGGGCCGTCGAGGAGTCCGGGATGGAGTACGGCGGCATCACCCCCGTCGGCCTGCCGGACGGCTGGCGGCTGCTCGTCGACGAGGCCTGCCTGGCGATCGACGTCGCGATCATCGGCAGCGGGGTCCGCCGCTCCAAGCTCCTGCTCCCCGGCCGGCTGCTCGGGTCCCTGCCCGGCGCCGAGGTGGTCCCGGGCCTGGCCCGCTGACCCGGGCCCAAGGTGAGTCCGACCCGGGCCCAAGGAGACCCCGACCCGGGCCCAAGTTCACGCCGACCCGGGCCCAAGTTCACGCCGACCCGGGTCCAAGTTCACGCCGACCCGGGCCAGGGGTGAGTCCGACCCGGGCCTCGCGATCACGTCGAGCCTCTCCGCGACGGGAGACCCGGGTGGACCTCTTCCAAGACCCGGGTGGACCTCTTCCAAGACCCGGGTCGACGTTGACTGGGACCCGGGTCGGGGTTGGCTGAGGTCCGGGTCGTGGTTCACGTGAGCAGGGCGAGCACCTCGGCCGCGGCCGCCTCGGCGAGCACCCGGTCCGCCGGCACGAGCCCGATCCGGGTCCGCCGGTCGAGGAGGTCGTCGACGTCGAGCGCCCCCTCCTGTACGACGCCCCAGATCAGCTCGGCCCTCGTCGTGGCCAGGCCGTCCGCCACCGGGGCGAGCAGCGTCGCGTCGTCCAGGCCGAGGCCGCGACCGTGCGCGAGCAGGGCGGGCGCCTCGGCGCCGTACCTGCGCACCAGCCGGGCCGGTGCGTCCACCCGGGCCAGCGCCGCACGGGGCGCGGCGCCGACCAGCGGCAGGTCGCGGGTGCGGCAGGGGCCGGCGGCCAGCGGGGTCCGGGCGAGGGCGCGGTCGACGGCGTCCTCGGCCATCCGACGGTAGGTCGTCAGCTTGCCGCCGACCACGGTCACCACGCCGTCGGCCGACTCCAGGACCGCGTGCCGCCGGGACAGGTCCGCGGTCGCGCCGCCGGGGCCGGTGTCGAGCAGCGGCCGCAGCCCGGCGTACGCGCCGACCACGTCCGCGCGGGTCACCGGCCGCTCGAACGCCGGCCCGATCACCCCGAGCAGGAACTCGATCTCCGCGTCGGTGGGGACGGGCACGTCGGGTACGTCGCCGTCGACCGGCTCGTCGGTGAGCCCGACGTACACCCGGCCCTCGGGCTGCGGCAGCGCGAACACGAACCGGCTCGTCGAGCCGGGCACCGGTGCCATCACCGCGGTGGTCAGACCCTCGAGGGCCGCCGAGCGGAGCACGAGGTGGGTGCCGCGCGACGGCCGCAGCCGGACACCGGGCACCAGGCCGCCCGCCCAGATGCCCGCCGCGTTCACGACGGTGCGCGCCCGGATCGTGGAGGTGGTGCCGGTGAGCTCGTCGCGGACGACCGCGCCGTCCCCGGACAGCTCGGTGACCCGGGTCCGGGTCAGCACCCGGGCGCCGTACGTCGCGGCGGTGCGGGCCAGGCCGACGACGAGCCGGGCGTCGTCCTCGAGCTGACCGTCCCAGGACAGCAGCCCGCCGCGCAGCCCGTCGGCGCGCAGCCCGGGGACCAGGCCGAGGGTCTCGGTGCGCGAGAGCCGCCGGGGCCGGGGGAGCACGTCGCGCGGGGTGCGCGCGGCCAGCCGCAGCAGGTCCCCGGCGACCAGGCCGGCCCGGGTCAGCCGCGCCGCGCCGGGCGCGACCGAGGGCTGCAGCGGGACCAGCATCGGCAGCGCGCGGGTGAGGTGCGGCGCGGTCCGGGTCATCAGCACCCCGCGCTCGACGGCGCTCTCGTGGGCGACGCCGACCTGCCCGTGGGCGAGGTACCGCAGCCCGCCGTGCACGAGCTTCGAGCTCCACCGCGACGTACCGAAGGCCAGGTCGTGGGCGTCGACGGCGACCACGGACAGCCCGCGCGAGGCGGCGTCCAGCGCCACGCCTGCGCCGGTCACGCCGAGCCCGACGACCAGCAGGTCGACGACCCGGCCGTCGGTGGCCTCGGCCAGCTCCCGCTCCCGCCGTACGACGGACAGGGCCGGCGACCCGCTCACGGGTGGAGGTACCCGTCCACCAGGGCCCGGAGCTCGCCGTCGAACGCCGCCGCGTCGAGGCCGTCGCCGGTCATCGTCGCCGTGGACAGGCCGAAGCCGTAGGCGGCGAGCAGCACCGAGCGGGCCAGCAGGGCCGGGTCGCCGGCTCGTACCGAGCCGTCGGCCCGCCCTTCGACGACGCCGGCCTCGAGCCGGGCGAGCAGCGCGTCCTGGGTTCGGCCGCGACGCTCGAGCAGGTAGGGCAGCAGCAGCTCGGGGTCGACCTCGACGATGGTGCGGAACAGCTCGTTGCGACGCAGCGCGGCCACGGTCGCGGCGACCCCGTCGGCCAGCCGCTCGCGCGCCGACCCGGCCGACGAGGGCTCCTCGGCGATCCCGGACCACTCGCGGGTCATCAGGTCGCCGACCAGGCTCCGCATGTCCGGCCAGCGCCGGTAGATCGTCATCCGCGAGACGCCGGCCCGCCGCGCCACGTCGGTCAGCGTGCTGCGTCGCCAGCCCAGCGCCACGATGCTGGCGCGGGCCGCGTCGAGGAGCGCGTCGTCCCCCGCGGCCCGGCGGTGGCCCGGCGGGGCCGTCTGGGTCGCCCGGGAGATGTTACGAAGTGACGGCACATGTCACACTGTAACGCATGACGACTCCGATGCACTGGGCCCGCTGGGGCGACCCCGACCAGGCCGCCGCCCTTCCCGAGGCCGCCCGCGGGCTGGTCGAGCTCGCGTTCGGCCCCGCCGAGGAGCGGCCCACCACCCCGCTCGCCGAGGTCCGGGTCCCCGAGCCCGCGCTCGCCGCGGACCTGCTGGCCGGGCTGCGCGACCTCGTCGGCGCCGACCACGTGCACATCGACCACGAGACCCGGGTCCGGCACACCCGCGGCAAGTCGACGTCCGACCTGCTCCGGATGCGCGCCGGCGACGGCTCGGACGCCCCCGACGCCGTCGTCCGGCCGGCCGGCCACGACGAGGTGCAGGCACTGGTCGGCTGGTGCGCGGAGCACCGGGTCGCGCTGGTCCCGTTCGGCGGCGGCACCTCGGTCGTCGGCGGGCTCACCGTGCTGCGCGAGGGGTACGCCGGCGTGGTGTCGCTCGACCTGGGCCGGCTCGACGCGCTGGTGTCGGTCGACGCCGAGTCGGGGACCGCCGTGCTCCAGGCCGGGGTGCTCGGCCCGGCCGCCGAGGAGCTGCTCGGTGCGCACGGCCTGATGCTCGGGCACTTCCCGCAGTCCTACCGGTACGCCTCGGTCGGCGGGTTCGCCGCGACCCGCTCCAGCGGCCAGGCCTCGTCCGGCTACGGCCGCTTCGACGCGCTGGTCGTCGGGCTCACCGTCGCCACCCCGATCGGCACGCTCGAGCTCGGCTCCGCACCGGCGAGCGCCGCCGGCCCCGACCTGCGCCAGCTCGTGCTGGGCTCCGAGGGCGCGTTCGGGGTGATCACCTCGGTGACCGTCCGGGTCCGCCCGGTGCCGTCGGTGAAGGTGTACGACGGGTGGCGGTTCGACTCGTTCGCGGCCGGGACGGCCGCCTTGCGCGCGCTCGCGCAGTCCGGGGCGGCGCCGACCGTGCTGCGGCTCTCCGACGAGAACGAGACGGCGATCAACCTCGCCCAGCCCGACCAGGTCGGCGGCGCGAGCGCGGGCGGCTGCCTGATGATCGCCGGGTTCGAGGGCGAGCCCGCCGACGTCGAGCCGGCCCGGGTCGTCGCCTCCGCCCGGCTGACCCGGGCCGGCGGGGTCCGGGACGAGACGGCCGGGCCGTCGTGGGCCGCCGGCCGGTTCCACGGCCCGTACCTCCGCGACGCGATGCTCGACGTCGGCGTGCTCGTCGAGACCCTGGAGACCGCGACGTTCTGGTCCGGCCTGCCCGGGCTGTACCGCGCGGTGACCGCCGCCGTCACGGGCGCGCTGGCCGACGACGCGCCGCTGGTGCTCTGCCACGTGTCGCACGTCTACCCGACCGGTGCCTCGCTGTACTTCACGGTTGCCGCCAAGCAGCGCGGCGACGGCCTCGAGCAGTGGGCCCGCGCGAAGGCCGCCGCGTCCGACGCGATCGTCGCGGCCGGCGCGACGATCACCCACCACCACGCGGTCGGCCGGGACCACAAGCCCTGGCTGGCCCAGGAGATCGGGCCGGTCGGGGTGGAGATGCTGCGCGCGGTCAAGGAGCGCCTCGACCCGCACGGGGTCCTGAACCCCGGCGTCCTCATCCCCTGACCCGGCGACTCTGGCGGCGAGCGCCCGCCGACCCGGCGACTCTGGCGGCCGAGCGCCCGCCGACCCGGCGACTTTGGCGGCCGAGCGACCACCGACCCGGCGCGTCTGGCGGGCCGCCGTACGGTGCCGACCTACGGACCTGGGCTCCCCGCCGCCAAAGCCGCCGGGTCGGCGCAGCCCCCGCCGCCAGAGTCGCCGGGTGGGCTAGGGGAGCTGCCAGGCCAGGAGCTCTGCTCCCGGAGAGAGACCCGTCGCCCTCGGGGCGCCTTCGGCGGTGAACCTCGCGGCATCGCCCTCCGCCAGTCGGCCGGCGCCCTCCAGGTCGACCGACCCCCGGGCCACGAAGACGTGCAACCGGGGCGCGTCCGGCAGCTCGACGGACTCTCCCGGACCCAGCCGCGCGACGTGCAGGGCGGCTCCCGAGGTGTGGATCCGGACGGCCGCGTCGAGGCCGGGGAGGCCGGAGGCCAGCGCCGTCAGCCCCTGTACGTCGACCCGCGACCGTGCGAAGGACGGGGTGAGCCCGGACTCGTCGGGCCGCACCCACATCTGCACGAAGCGGGTCGGCTCGGCGGCGCCCGGGGCGTCGTTGCGCTCGCTGTGCCGCACGCCGCTGCCCGCGCTGAGCCGCTGCACGACCCCGGGGGTGAGCACGCCGGAGTGCCCGTGCGAGTCCTGGTGCACCAGGCTGCCGGCCAGCACCCAGGTGACGATCTCCAGGTCGGCGTGCGGGTGCAGGTCGTACCCGTGCCCCGGAGCGACCACGTCCTCGTTGTGCGCGACGAGCACCGCGTGCCCCACGTTGTCCGGGTCGTAGTGCTGCCCGAAGGAGAACGAGTGCCGCGACGTCAGCCAGTCCGTCGTGGTCTCGAAACGCTCCCCGCCCCGCCGTACGTCGATCACGCGACCCAGGCTAGGCCAGCGAGTTCGCCACCACCGTGGAGGAGAGCCGGCCGTGCTTGGCGACGTACTGGGCCCGGTCGGCCTCGGCGAACAGCCGGGCCGGCGTCAGCGTCGTGCCGTGCGTGACGGCGGCGGTCGCGGCACCGGCCGAGACGCCGACGCCCGGACCGGAGTGCCAGGTGCGCCGGCACAGCCGGTCGGCGGCGGCGACCACGGCGGCCGGGTCGTGCCCGGAGACCAGCACGGTGAACTCGTCCCCGCCGACCCGGGCGACCAGGCTGCCGGCCAGCCGGCTGAACTCGGAGGTCAGCGCCCGGGCCACGGACTGGATGAGCTGGTCGCCGGCGAGGTGCCCGAGGGTGTCGTTGACCTGCTTGAGCCGGTTGATGTCGAGCGAGACCACCGTGACCGTGCGCACCGAGCGGGGCGCGACGTCGAAGGCCTGGGCGGCCCGCTCGTCGAGGGCCCGGCGGTTCAGCAGCCCGGTCAGCGGGTCGCGGTAGGCGAGCTGCTCGAGCGACTCCTCGCGCACCGCCCGGCTGATCGCACCGCCGAGGATCGCCATCAGCGCCTCGAGGTAGGACAGGTCCAGGCTGCTGAAGTCCGGGTGGTCCACGGTGCGGGTGGCGTAGAACTCGCCCCACAGCTGGCCGTCGACGACGATCGGCGACCCGATCGCGCAGTGCTTGGCGAGCTCCTGGAGCAGCAGCCGCTCGCGGCCGTCGGTGCCCGGGTCGTCGACCGCGGCCCGCCACGGGACCCAGTCCTGGCTGAGCACCGCGAGGTTCGCGTACTCGCCCATGTCGTAGACCTCGTTGTCCGGCCACCGCACCTCGGTCGGGCCGAGGTCGCCGACGTTGACGATGGTCCGCACGGTGCTGGTGCCGGTCTCCAGCCGGCTGACGGACACGCTGGACGCGTCGAGCGCGAGGAGCGCCTCCTCGGCGGCGATCTCCAGCAGCCGGAACAGCGCCTCCGAGCGGCCCAGGGCGCGCGCCATCTCCGCAAGGCTGCGGATGCGCGTCTCCTGCACGGCTGGCAACACCTGTCCGACTCCCTCAGTGCGTCGTGGTGCGGGGCCCGAGAGGCCCGTCCGACTGTTGCTTCGGTCGGTGGGGACGGCCACTACAGGCCTGGCTCGAGATTCTGCACGATCGACACGGCGAGATGTCCGGTTAGTTCGTGTATGACACCACTGGACTACCGCGGGCTAGCCTGCCTGCATGTCACCGGTCCGGGTCGTGGGACTCCTCGCGGGGCTGCTGGCCGCCGGTACGTCGCTCGGCGGGTGCTCCGCGCCGGCCGCCCGTCCCGCGCCGGACCCGGCGCTGGGGCCCGTCGGCCCGAGCACGCCCACCCCCGGCTCCACGGCGGTGTTCGACTGCGGGACCGTCGACGTCCGCGACCTCCACGGCGTCGGGGCCGACCGGCGACGTACCGCGCTGGACCGGGCCGCGGGCTGCGTGCGCGACGCGCTGGCGGCCGGGCGGCCGGCCCGGTTCGTGCGGGTCGGCGGCGACGCGGGTCGGCCGACGCGGTCGACGTACCTCGTGACCGGGCGGGGAGAGCTCTCGGTCAGCGTCGAGCAGGACGGCCGGACCCGGGTGCGGCGCTGCACGAACGCGACCGGGCTGTCCCTGCTCGGCACCTGCTCGCGGGACCCGGGCCCCGGCTCCTGAGTCCCGTCGGTGCGGGACCGGGACGCCGCGATCTGCCAGGGTGTCGCCATGTCGTCCCCCACCCCTGCCCCGTTCCTCCCTGCCGGCTTCCGCTTCGGCACCAGCACCGCGGCGTACCAGATCGAGGGCGCGGCCCGCGAGGGCGGCCGCGGCCCGTCGGTCTGGGACACGTTCTGCGCGCGGCCCGGGACGATCTCCGACGGCAGCAACGGCGACGTGGCCTGCGACCACTACCACCGCTATCCCGAGGACGTCGCGCTGATGCGGGACCTCGGCGTCGGCGGCTACCGGCTCTCGATCGCCTGGTCGCGGGTGCAGCCCGAGGGCAGCGGCCGCGCGAACCCCGAGGGCCTGGCGTTCTACGACCGGCTCGTCGACGAGCTGCTCGCCGCCGGGGTCCGGCCGATGGCCACGCTGTTCCACTGGGACCTGCCGCAGGCGCTCGAGGACCGCGGCGGCTGGCTGCAGCGCGACACCGCCGAGCGGTTCGCGGAGTACGCCGCGCTGGTGGCGCTGCGGCTCGGCGACCGGGTCGAGCACTGGTGCCCGGTCAACGAGCCCAACGTGGTGACGATGCTCGGCCACGCGCTCGGCGTGCACGCCCCCGGCAAGCAGCTGATGTTCGACGCGCTGCCGGTCGCGCACCACCTGCTGCTCGGGCACGGCCGGGCGCTCGCCGCGCTGCGGGCCGTCGGCGCGCGGAGCGTCGGCACCGCGAACAACCACTCGCCGGTGCGGGCGGCCTCCGACGACGCCGCGGACGTGGCCGCCGCCGAGCTCTACGACACGTTGTGGAACCGGATCTTCTCCGACCCGATCCTGCTCGGCCGCTACCCCGCCGGCATCTTCGAGCTGATGCCCGGGCCGGTCGAGGACGACCTCGCGGTGATCGGCGCGCCCGTCGACTTCTACGGCCTCAACTACTACAACCCGACCCGGATCGCCGACCCTGCCTCCCCGCTCCCGGCCGAGCCGGGCTTGGACGAGGTGCTGACCGCGCGCGGTGCGCCGTTCAAGATGGTGCCGCTCGAGGGGTACGACCGCACGGCGTTCGGCTGGCCCGTCGTGCCCGACGGCCTGCGGGAGACCCTGGTCGGCCTCCGGGCGACGTACGGCGACCGGCTGCCGCCCGTCTACGTCACCGAGAGCGGCTGCGCGTACGACGACGTGGTCGGTGCCGACGGGGCGGTGCACGACCCGGAGCGGGTGGCCTACCACGACGCGCACCTGCGGGCCGTGGCCGACGCGATCGCCGACGGGGTCGACGTACGCGGCTACTACGCGTGGTCGCTGCTCGACAACTTCGAGTGGGCCGAGGGGTACTCCAAGCGCTTCGGCCTGGTGCACGTCGACTACGCGACCCAGCAGCGCACGCCCAAGGACTCCTACGCGTGGTACCGCGAGCTGATCGCCGCGCACCGGTGACCACTCTCCCGCCCCCGCCCGGGTCGGTCGAGCCCGTCGAGGCGTTCGCCGACCCGCTGGTCTCGGTGCCCAGGCGCTGGGTCGCCTCGGTCACGCTGGCCGGGCTCGGGCTGTGGGCGGGGTTCTTCGGGCCGATCCAGGTGCTGCTCGCCCAGCAGGCGCAGGTGGTCTCGCCCGACCACAAGGAGTTCGTGTTCGGGGTGGTGACCGGCGTCGGGTCGGCGGTCTCGGTGGTCGCCAACCCGCTGTTCGGCGCCCTCTCCGACCGGACCACGTCGCGCTTCGGCCGGCGGGTGCCGTGGGTGCTGGTCGGCGCGCTGCTCGGTGCCCTCGCGCTGGTGCTCCTCGCGACCGCCCAGTCGATCCTGGCCATGGTGCTCGCCTGGAGCCTGGCCCAGGCCTCCCTGAACGCGATGTTCGCGGCCCTCACCGCGACCGTCCCCGACCTGGTGCCGGTCCGCGAGCGCGGCGTCGTCGGCGGCTGGGTCGCGGTCTCCCAGACCCTCGGGATCGTCGGCGGCGTCGGCATCGCCACCGCGACCGGCGGCATCGCGGCCGGCTACTACGCGACGGCTGCCGCAGTGGTGGTGCTGGCGGTCCCCTACGTGCTGGGCAGCCGGGACGTCGCGCTGCCGCGGGCGCTGCGACCGGACTTCTCCTGGCCGGTGTTCCTGCGCTCGTTCTGGATCTCGCCGGCCCGGCACCCCGACTTCGCCTGGGCCTGGCTGACCCGGTTCCTGGTCAACCTCGGCAACTCGCTCGGCACGCTGCTGCTCTACTTCTACCTCCAGGACGCCGTCGACTACCCCGACCCGGAGCTCGGCGTGCTCGTGCTCACCGTCGTCTACGCGGTCTTCATCGTCGCCAGCACGGTGGTCTTCGGGCTCTGGTCCGACCGGCTGCAGCGCCGCAAGATCTTCGTCGTGGTCTCCGGCGCGGTCACCGGCCTGGGTGCGCTGATCCTCGCGGTCCTCCCGACCTGGCCCGGCGCGCTCGCCGGCGCGGTGGTGTTCGGCATCGGGTACGGCGTCTACCTCTCGGTCGACTTCGCCCTGTGCACCGAGGTGCTGCCCGCCGCCGAGGCCCGCGCCAAGGACCTCGGGGTGATCAACATCGCCGTCGCGCTGCCCCAGGTGTTCGCGCCGTTCGTCGGCTCGTTCCTGGTCGCGTACGCCGGCGGGTACGTCACGTTGTACGCCGTGGCCTGCGCCGTCTGCCTGCTCGGCAGCGTGTTCGTGCGCAACATCCACGGGGTGCGCTAGGTCCTCCCGCTCAGCTGTGGAACGGAACCAGCCTCAGCGAGGCCCGAGGGGGCACGGGTCGTTCCACAGCTCCGCCGGCGGGTGTCACCACTGCAGCCGCATCTCGAGCAGGGTGGCCAGCGCGACCGACTCACCGTCGCGCGCGCCTTGCCCGACCTGCAGCGTCGGCGCCGTCGGCGTCACCGGGACGGTGCGCCAGCGGCCGAAGCGCTCGGGCGACACGACGAGCAGGTAGTACCTGCCGTCCTGGCCGAGGCCGACCGAGTGGTCCTTGCGCAGGTACCACCCCACGACCCCGGTCCGGTAGCGCCCGCGCCCGGTCCACGGCTTGGCCGTCAGCTCCTCGGTCGGCAGCCCCGCCGCGGTCGCCCGCTCGACGAACCGGTCGAGCAGCACCTGGGCCTCGCTCGCCTCCTGCTCGCGCTTCCGGCGCTCCGCCTCGGCGTGGTACTCCGCGCTCGCGGCCCGCTCGGCCCGGCGCCTGGCTGCGTCGTCGTCCACCGGAACCTCCGTCTCGGGCACATGGTCGCCGGGTGGTTTCCCGGCGGCCGGCGAGGATCGACCTGGTCAGCTCTTCTGCAGCTCCTCGGCCAGCATGACGATGATGCCGCTCGGGCCGCGCACGTAGGTGAGCCTGTAGACGTCCTCGTAGGTCGCCACGCCGCGCAGCGGGTGGCAGTCGTGCCGCGCGGCGATCGCCAGGGCCGCGTCGATGTCGTCGACCGAGAAGGCCACGCGGTGCATGCCGATCTCGTTGGGCCGGGTGGGTTCGGTCTCGATCGCGTCGGGGTGGAGGTACTCGAAGAGCTCGAGGCGACCGTTGCCGTCCGGCGTCTGGAGCATGGCGATCTTGGCGTGGTTGCCGTCGAGGCCGACGGCGGTGTCGGTCCACTCCCCGCTGACCGTGTCCCGGCCGAGGACGGTGAGCCCCAGGTCGGTGAAGAAGGCAATGGTCGCCTCCAGGTCGCGGACGGCGATCCCGACGTTCTCGAGCTTGATCGGCATGTGTCGCAGGTTACCGAGTCGGCGCGGTCCGGTCAGGTCCCGGCCGCCGCGGACGACCTACGCGGTTCCGGCCGTCCGCTCGGCGGCGTCGAGGAGGACCCGGGCCAGCCGCTCGGGCTGCACGAGCTGCGGCCAGTGGCCGCCGGGCAGGTCGACGTACTCGACGTCCCGGACGGCGGCGAGCTCCGGCAGGTCCCCGCCGGCCACCCACTCGCGGAGCTGCTCCGCGGTGTACTCCGGGCACACCGCGGTGACCGGGACGTCGTACCGGCGGGGGTCGTGCAGCCGCACGGGCTCGCTGAGCACCCCCTCGGGGACCGGGATGGCCTCGGCGTAGAGCCGTTCGAGGGTCGGCCCGTCGAGGTCGGCGACGTTCGCCTCCTCGCCGACCTCCTTCCAGTCCGGCATCGCGACCTCGCCGTTCTCGGCGGGCAGGCCGCGCAGGAGGGCGCTGCCGTCCTCGCTCGGGAAGCCGCCGACGTACACCGCGCGGGCGACCCGGTCCGGGCGGGCGTCGACGGCGGCGTGCCCGATCCCGCTGCCGGCGGAGTGCCCGACCAGCAGCACCGGGCCCTCGGTCGCGTCGATCGCGGCGACGACGGCGTCCACGTGGTCCCGCAGGGTGATGCCCGAGCGGGGGGGCGTCCTTGCCCTCCATCCCGGGCAGCGTCAACGGGTGGGCCCGGTGCCCGGCGCGCTGCAGCGGCGGGACGACGTCGTCCCAGCTCGAGCCGTCGAGCCACAGGCCGGGGATCAGGATGATGTCCATGGGGGTCCTCCGAACGGGGTGGACGGACGGCGGGAGAGCGCCGTCGTGAGGTCCCGTCGGACGCTAGTCGGCATTGCGGACGGTGTGCGTCCGGAACCGACCAGCGACCTGCGACCGGGGTCAGCGGCCCGGGGTGACCCGCCCCAGGATGCCCTTGCTGACCTCGGACGCGCGCTGCTGCTCGCCGGCCAGCGAGCTCACGACCACCAGGGTGCCGGTGAGCGCGGGCACGACCCACTGCAGGACCCGGAGCTGCGACTGGGCCTTCGCCGCGTCGTCGGGGGTGGCCAGGGACGGGGTGGTGGCGTCCTGGACCGGGACGTCGTGGTGCTGGGAGACCTTCTTGCCCAGGACCCGGCTGTACGCCGTGACGCCCAGCGCCGCGACGGTGAGGGCGGTCTTGGCCAGGGCCATCGAGGCGACACCCTGCTGGCCGGCGACCCGGCCCTTGTCGCCGGCGAGCTGGCCCACGCTGCCGACCAGGTGCAGGCCGATCGCCGCCGCGTTGACGGGGGTCCACTTGTCCCAGCCGGTGTTGGCGACCGCGCCGCTGCCGGTGGCGGTCTTCGCCTCGGCCGAGGCCGGGTTGAGCGACACCGCGTTGGCCAGCGTGCCGCCGAACCAGGCGGAGAGGCCGACGTCGTGCAGCGAGCGGGAGAGCGTGTTGCGAGCCATGAGGGAACCTCCTGAGACGGGGAGGTCCACAGCGTCGTCGCCGTGGACCAGAACGATCTCGGTACCCGGCCCCTCCCGGGTGAAACGCCGTCGCGTGGGTCATCGGGCCTCAGGGCGCCCGTGCCAGGGTGGTGGGATGACCGAGTCCAGCCCCTCCCCGTCCGCCGTCGTCGTCGTCACCGGGGCGAACGGTCTGGTCGGCTCCCGCACCTGTGCCGCGCTCGTCGAGCGGGGTGCGACCGTGCGTGCCGTCGTACGACGTCCCGGCACCGCCCCGGCCCTCGCCGGCGTCGAGGAGTGGGTCGGTGACTTCTACGACCCGGAGCTGGCGGCCGCCGTGGTCGCGGGCGCGGACGCCGTGGTCACCACGGTCCACCCGATGGGGACCGACCGCGCGACCCAGCACCGGATCGCGGTGGACGGCACACCGGTCCTGGCGACGGCTGCCCGGGACGCCGGGGTCGAGCGACTGGTGCACATCTCCACGGCGGGCGTCTACGACCGCTCACCCGGCACCGGCGACGTGGACGAGGACGCCGCGCTGGTCGCGGACGACGCGGACGCCTACGCCGTGACCAAGCGTGACACCGACGCCGCGCTGACCGAGGTCGACGGGCTCACCCGCGTGCTGCTCCGTCCGCCGGCGATCCTCGGCGCCGCGGAGACCTCGGTCTGGAACACGCTTCGTCCGGCCGCGATGCGCGACGACGAGAACGCCCGGCACGCCGTCCCCGAGCAGAGCTTCGCCTGGGTGCACGTCGACGACCTCGCCACCTTCGCCGCTGACCTGGCGTCCGGCCGGGTGGCGGCCGCGACGGACCCGGCAGCCGGACCGGTCGCGGGCGGGTGCACCGTGGTGAACGTCGCGGCGGGCCCGGCGACGGTCCGCGACTACTACGCGACCGTCACCGGAGCCCTCGGCGTCGAGCCGGTCTGGGACGACCGTCCGGTGTGGACCGGCCGCATCCTGGCCGGGCGGGCCCACGGGTGGGGCTGGACACCGAGCGTGGACCTGACCCGCGCACTGGCCGAGATCGACGACGGGCTGCGCGGCTAGCGGGTCGGCGTCCCGGCAGCAGCCGTGTCCTCGACGTTGCGCTTGAGGACCCGGAGCATCCGCGCCTGCATCACCCAGACGACCGGCGGGAACAGCCAGGACGCGAGCAGCAGTCCCAGCCAGCGCGGGCGGAAGGCCTCGTACCCGCCGATCACGAGCCGGGTGCGCCCACCGGGCAGCGCGGTCAGCAGGAACCCCCAGAGCCCCTCGGTGTAGGCGGACGGCCGGGGCTGCCGCGGGTCGAGGGTCCGGCCGCGCAGGTCGCTGCACCCGTGCAGCCCCAGGAACCGGCCCGGCTCGAGCGCGGCGACCTCCCAGGCGTCCACCAGGCCGTGGCGGGTCCGGTACCTCACCGGGTCGCCCACCTCGAGCGCCTGCCACTCGGGGTGGACCTCGCGGGCGCTCGGGTGGCCGGCGTTGTCGAGGTGGTCCCAGGAGTACCAGCCCGCCCGGTCCCCGCCCAGCTGCACCAGCCACGGCCAGACCTGGTCGGGCGGTGCGTCGATGGTGACCGCCATGGTCGCGCCCCGCCGCCCGTCGGGGACCACGTCCGCGCCGGGGTACGGCCCCCTGACCTCCGTCTCGGTGGCGCCCCAGGTCCGGAGCCGGGGGAGCACCCAGCCGACGTAGACCAGCACGCCCAGCGCGGTGGCCGCGGCCCTGCCTGCGACTGCCATGCGGCCAGCGTGGAAGCAGGCGGGAGGACCGGCCAGGGGCCTAGGTCCCGGTCCCGCCGCCCCGGTCCGGCGTAGACGTCTCGCGCAGCGCGTCCGCCAGGCAGGCCCGCAGCACCTCCTGGTCCGGGAAGTGGTCCGGGTCGGCGACGGCCGCGACGGTCAACGTGCCGGCGTACGACAGCACCTCGAAGGAGACCGTCGAGTTCCCGCTCTCGGCGACCACGACCGGTACGGCGGAGACGACCCGCCGCCCGTCGAACGACACGGGCTCGACCGGGCCGCGCACGTGGCTGACCAGGGTGTGGAACCGGTGCTGGTGGTCGAGGTACCACCGGTAGCCGCCGGCCGCGGCCAGCGGCCGGAACAGCCAGCCGAGCACGGCGATCGGCGGGGGACCGCTCGCACCCGCCTTCCCGGCCCGGACGGTCGCGGCGACCGCCGCCAGGCGCTCGGCCGTCGCGCCCCTGGTCGGCACCGGGACCAGCAGCGGGCTCACGAGGTTGCCGAGCCCGGCCCGCTGCTCGGCGCGCCGCCCGGACACCGGGACGGCGACCACGACGGAGTCGACGCACTCACCCCGCCGCTCGAGCACCCGCTGCAGCGCGGTCGCGACGGCGACCAGCACGGCGTCGTTGGTGGTGGCGCCGTGCCGGTGCGCGGCCGCGCGGACCGCGTCGTACGGCGCGCGCACCACGACCACCCGGCGGCGGGCACCGGTCCGGCGCATCAACGAGCACTCCGCGATCCGCGGCGGCCGCAGCCCCCCGCCCGCCTGCATGGACGCCCGCAGCAGCCGCCACGAGCCGGCGACGCCGCAGACCGCCTTCGCCTTGGTGCGCACCGCATCCCTCAGCAGGTCCGGCACCGAGGGGCGGGGCCGCGCCGGCCGGACGGCGGTCGTCTCCGGGCCGGGGTCCACCAGGCCGGCCAGGACGGTGAGCCCGCCGATCCCGTCCGCGAGGACGTGGTGCAGCACGACCACGAGCGCGCTCCGGTCGTCCGGCAGCCCGGTCACCAGGACCACCGACCACAACGGCGCCTCCCGTCGGAGCGGGGTCATCACCACCTCCAGGGCGGTGTCCAGCAGCGCCTGGGCGTCGCCGGGGGCCCGGCAGGCGACCGCGCGGACGTGGCGCCGGACGTCGAAGCCCGGGTCGTCGACCCAGACCGGGCCGCCGCAGCCGAACGGCACCGTGACCAGCCGCTGGCGCAGCCGGGGGGACCGACCGGGTCCGCTGGTCGACGAGGTCGCGGGCACGCGGCAGGGACAGGGGGGCCGTCGAGCTCGAGGACGACCCCGAACTGCTGCGGGACGTCCCCGTTGTCCATCGCCAGGAAGGCGCGGTCCGACGCGCTCGCGCGCTCGACCGGCGTCGGCCCGGTCGTCGTCCCCGGTGCCGGCAGCCGCCGACGGATCGCCACGCCCATGCGGCCAGCGAACCCCGTCGTACGACGGGACCGGCAGGGCCCAACGTCCCGGGGTCGACCGGTGTGCGCACGCCCGCTGGGGGTACCGGGCACCCATGTCCGACAAGAAGCTGAGCAAGGGCGACCAGGTCGAGTGGAACAGTCACGGCGGCACCGCGGAGGGCACGGTCGAGAAGAAGATCACCCGTGACACGCACGCCGCGAAGCGGGACGTGAAGGCCTCCGAGGACGACCCGCAGTACCTCGTGAGGAGCGACAAGAGCGGCGGCGAGGCGGTCCACAAGCCGGACGCGCTGAAGAAGAAGAAGTAGGCGGGCCGTCCGCTCAGCCCGGCGGGAAGACGCAGAACTCGTTGCCCTCGGGGTCGGCCAGCACGGTCCAGTGCGGCTGCTCCCACAGGTACGTCGCCCCGCGGGCGAGCAGGTCCTCGACGCGACCGACGACGTCCCAGTGCACGCGGTTGGGCTCGGTGCGCGGCTCGGGCACCGGAGCGAAGTCCAGCGTCATCCGCTCGTCGACCGCCACCCCGCTCAGCGTCCACCAGTCGTCCCCGGGCTCGCGCGTCGGCTCGACCCCGAACAGCCCGCCCCACCAGCGAGCGAGGGCCTCGGGATCGGCGCAGTCGATCCCGATCCCGTGGATCCGGTACGCCGGCAGCCGGTCCGGGGGTCGCACGAACGCGCAGAACTCGTTGCCCTCCGGGTCGGCCATCACGTTCCACCCGAAGGCGTTCTCCGACGCCGGCGCCAGCACCCGGGCACCGAGGGCGGTCAGGTCGTCGACCGATCCGCAGTCCACGTCGAGGTGGACGCGGTTCTTGACCCGGTGCGGCCGGTCGACCGGGTTCACCCACAGGGTGTGCCGCGACGTCGCCCCGCCGAGCCGGGCCGGTGGTTCACCGTCCGCGACCTCGAGCCCGCTCACCTCGGCCCAGAACCGGGTCTGGAGGTCGACGTCGACCGCGTCCATGCACAGGTCCTGCCAGGTCACGAGGCTCACCGCTGCTTGCCTGCCAGGAAGAGCGCGACCGCCTTCTCCACACGTCGTTGCCGGGTCTCCGGAGCCTTGGCGGCGTTGATGTTGTCCACGTGATAGCGCCGCAGGCTGTTGGAGAGCCCGTCGAAGAACTGTCGGGCGGGCGCTGCCTGCTCCATCGCAGCAGCGAAGTCCGGGGGCACCTCCACCTCCCGCGGGGTGTCGGCGACCTTCAGGGTCACGGAGATCGCGTCGCCGCCCCTCAGCCCGGTCGCCTCGCGGATCGCAGCACTGACACCGATGAGGTGTCGACCACCCATGACGGCAACCGTGCTGCGGTACTCGTACCCGTTCACCGTCACCAGCACCGGCGGACGTCTGCCGTGCCCCAGCTGCTCGATGACCTGCTCCGGCACAGGGATGCCGGTGTTGTTCCCGCTCGAGCTCAAGGTCGTCTCGAAGGTCACGCCTTCGCGCTGTTCCGGTGTCATCGCTCTCCCGTCGCTGTCGAACCGACTCGAAACTAACCGAGGTACGACGCCCGGGTGGTCGACAACCCTCCGACAGTGTCCTCAGCGGCCCGCGCTCTGGCCGCCGTCGAGGTGCAGGATCTGTCCGGTGACGAACGGGGCCGACTCCAGGTAGAGGATGCCGTCGACGACGTCGCTGACCTGGCCGACCCGTCCCAGGGGTGGAGCGCCGCAAGGGAGTCGTAGGACTCCGGCGCATGTTCCGGGGTCTGGATGACGCCCGGCGAGACCGCGTTGACCCGGATGCCGTGCGCGGCGTACTCGATGGCCAGGGACCTGGTGGCGGAGGCGAGACCGCCCTTGGTCAGCGCGGTGAGGACGGCGGGTGTCTGGGAGTCGGCGAAGTCCGCGAGCGTGGCCGAGACGTTGACGACGTGGCCGCTGCGTCGCTCGAGCATCGCGGTGATGACGCGCTGGGTGAGCCAGAAGAACCCGGCCAGGTTGACGCCGACAGCTCGCGCGTAGTCGGCGGCCGTGTAGTCGGTGAACGGCTTGGCGACGTACACGCCGGCGTTGTTGACGAGGGTGTCGATGCGGCCGAACCTCTCCAAGGCGCCCTCGACGACGCGGTCGGCGGTGGCGGGATCGGAGATGTCTCCGTCGATCGTGAGCAGGTCCGCGTCGCTGGCCGGCACGATCGTGCGCGAGGTCGCCACGACCGCCCAGCCCTGCCGCCGGTAGCCGGCCACGAGGCCGGCCCCGATGCCCTGCGAGCCGCCCGTGACGACGACCACCTTGCGAACCCGCTCGCTCATGCATCTGCCCCGGAGGACGGCTGCCACTGCCGCCTGAGCAGCCCGTAGACCCACGAGTCCGACACGTCTCCGTTCACCACGCAGTCCTCGCGCAGCGTGCCCTCGCGCACGAACCCGAGCTTCTCCAGGACACGCGCCGAGGCCGCGTTGCGCGTGTCGGCCTCGGCCTGCACCCGGTTCAGGTCCAGCGTGTCGAACGCCCACTGCAGCACGGCGCGGGCGGCCTCGGTCGCGTAGCCGTGGCCCCAGGCCGCCTCCTCGAGGCAGTAGCCCATCGCCGCGCTGTGGTAGTCCGGGTTCCACCGGGTCAGGGAGCACCAGCCGAGGAACGTCGCGTCGGAGACGCGGTCCAGGGCCAGCCGTGCCCCGCTGCCGTCCTCCGCCATCTGCCGGCAGGCCACGAGGAAGCGGTCGGCGCGCGCCGGCTCGGTCCAGGGCGGAGAGTTCCAGTAGCGCAGCACGGAGGCGCTGCTGTGCAGCGCGAACAGGGCGTCCGCGTCCTCGGTGGTGAAGGGGCGCAGCCGCAGCCGGTCGGTGTGCAGCGTGGGGGTGAGCAGGGACATGCCTGCCATGGTGCCTTGCCCGTACGAGCGTCCGCCGGGCCGGGAACGCCAGTCGCCGTCCGGATGGCACTGCGTGCGCCCCGGTCGAGTCATGTCCCTGCCCTGCCGTTTGGACCATGCTCGAAGGGCGGGGGTGCGCATACCTGGCAAGCCGAGGTGGTCGACATGACGTTGCGAAGCGAGACTGCGCCCACGAGTGACGACCCGGTCCCGCCCCCCGTGCCGGCGTCACGGCGTACGCACCTGGGGAGAGTCGTGGCCGGTTCGCTGGCAGCTGGGTTCGCAGCGGCGGTCGTGCTCCCGTTCCTGCCAGTCGCCTCGGTGGATGTGGACTTCTCCACCGCGATGGTGCTGCTCGGGTGGGCGCTCGGGTGGGCGCTCTTGGCGGTGCTGTCCACACGGTTCACCGACCAACCTCAACGCTGGGCCGTAGTGCCCGCGATCTTCATGGCGGTGGCTGGTGCGTTGCTGCTCGTGGCCCCGGGCGCCGTGGTGGACGACCTGGGCTGGGTCTGGCCGCCCGCTCTGGTGATCTTGGTGGTCTGGATGTGGATCCGCGCCAAGCGCACGATGCACAGCCGGGCCAGGGTGTGGCTGCTGAACCCGGTGCTGGTCGTCCTGGTGCTCCTCGCTCTGGGCGGGGTGTACGAGAGGATCGCTCAGTCCGCCGCACCGGTGGTCGCCATGCGCGGGCAGCTCGTCGACGTCGGACCGTACCGCCTCCACCTGGAGTGCCACGGTTCACGCCGCCCGACCGTGGTCCTGGAGCCCGGCGGTGGTGGCTCGGCAGCCTCGATGGGACTGATCGCGCCCGCGGTAGCCCGCGACACCCGGGTGTGCGTGTACGACCGGGCAGGGCGGGGCTGGAGTGATCCTGCCGCGAGCCCGCCCGATGCTGCCCAGATCGCCACCGATCTCCACACGCTGCTGAACCGCGCGCACGTTCCGGGTCCCTACGTGCTGGCCGGGCACTCGTTCGGCGGGCTGTACGTGAGGACGTATGCCGCGAAGTACCCCGATGAAGTCGCCGGTCTCGTCCTGGTCGACTCCACCGCCGCCCACGACACCCCCGTGTCGGCACCGAAGGCGGCTTCCTACAGCGTCCTGAAGCATGCGACCTCGCTGATCGCGACCACTTCCCACGTGGGCCTCGGTTGGTTCCTCGCCAACAGCGACTACGCGTATCTGCCGCCGAAGTACCGCGACGATGCACGTTCGACTGCAGCCTCCGGGAAGGAGATGGCCGGGTTCCTCGATGAGTTCGGCGTCGCGAACCGGTCCGAGGCCGAGGCCGGGACACTCCGCACCCTGGATGCGAAGCCATTGATCGTCCTGACCGCCACCGTCGACAACTCCAAGGGATGGATGGCTGACCAGGACAAGATGGTCACGCTGTCGAGCAACAGCGTCCATCGCGTCGAGCCAGGGGCGACCCACGCGTCCTTCGTGGACGACCCAGCGCACGCCGCCGCCGTCACCCGAGCGATCCACGACATCGTCGTCTCACTCCGGACCGGGGCACCGCTGAGCCACCCCTGACGCCGGCCGCTGACGGCACATGCTTCGGGTCGCCGGTCCCAGAGGCCGGTTGCTACTCGTCACGTGAGTCGATGCACCGGGGCCGGGTGACGTCTTGGCCGGGTGCCATTCCGACGGACTTCCTCCAGCGGGGGAATCAGCGGACGAGTTGGTCGAGGCGTGCCTCGAGGCGTTCCACCGTGCTGTCGACATCGGTGAGCTTGTCGAGCCCGAACAGTCCGATCCGGAAGGTCGAGAAGTCGTCGCCTTCGCCGCACTTGAGCGGCACGCCAGCGGCCACCTGCATGCCCAGGTCTTTCAGTTTGGCCCCGCTACGGATGTCCGGGTCGTCGGTGAACGCGACCACCACGCTGGGTGCCGCGAATCCGTCGGCGGCGACGGACGGGAACCCGCGTTTGGCCAGCGCGGCGCGGACTCGCGTCCCCAGGACGATCTGGGCTCGGCACAGGTCGGCAAGCCCAGCGTCGTGGGTCTCGCGCATGAGTGCAGCGTTGTGCGCCAACGCGTCTGTCGGCATCGTTGCGTGGTAGGGGGTGCGTCCCTCGGAGTAGGCCTCGGTGATCGTGAGCCACTGCCGGAGATCGGCGGCGAAGCTCGTCGAGGTGCTCGACTCGACGGCCGCCCGGCCGGCCTCCCTGAGGATCACGAAGCCCGCGCACGGCGAGCCGCTCCAGCCTTTCTGCGGAGCCGTGAGGAGGACATCGATTCCGAGATCGGCCATGTTCACCCAGAGCGCCCCCGACGCGATGCAGTCAAGGACGAACAGCCCCCCGACATCATGGGTCGCCGCAGCGACGGCACGGAGGTAGTCGTCGGGCAGCACGATCCCGGCGGCCGTCTCCACGTGCGCCGCGAAGACCACCTCGGGACGGGTGCGCTCGATGGTCTCGACCACATCGCCGATCGGAGGCGGTACCCATGGTGCGTGCCGCTCGTCGGACGTCGGTCGGGCGAACAGGACGGGGGCTTCGGCCGGAATGGACCCGGCATCGAAGATCTGCGACCAGCGGTAGGAGAAGAAGCCGTTGCGGACGACGAGGCATCGGCGGCCGGTCGCCAGCTGCCGGGCGACCGCCTCCATGGCGTACGTGCCACCACCTGGGACGACCGCGAGGGTCTGGGCCTGGTAGGTCGTGCGGAGCACCTCAACGATGTCCTGCATGACCGCGACGAAGCGCTTCGACATGTGGTTCAGCGAACGGTCCGTGAAGACGACGGAGTACTCCAGCAGTCCACCGGGATCGACGTCAGCGCGAGGCAGGTCCACGACCTCAGACTCCCACAGGTCTTCTCGGCGCGCCCCTGCGTCCTGGTCGCGGCGCAAAGACCCACCGGCCCGCCAGTGCATGAGAGGCGGATGCGAAGTACGCCGCCAGACCCGCGAAGACGACGGTGTCGAACACGCCTATCCTCCTCCGACACCGAGTCGTCCTCGATCATCGGGCACGCGGTCCCGCGGACGCCTCACCCGATTCCGACGACCTCACCTCGGCACCGTGTCGCCTCAGGTTCGGCGCCGGGAAGCCCCGCCGACCTGATGCACGAGTGCATCGACGGCCCCACCGGCCGGGTCAGGCAGGTGTCAGCGTCCCGCGGCAAGACTGCTCGGACGTGGGGCTCAGCCGGTGAGTTCATCGACGCCGAGGGCGAAGTCCCAGTGGCCCACCCCGTTGCTGGCGAGGCCCACCGTGACCACGCCCACTCCTTCCAGCCAGTGCGCCATCTTCAGGCCGCCGACGTCCAGCGGGCGCAGCCCGATGCTCTCGATGAATGCCGCTACGCCCGCCTTGGCCTGCGCATCGTCCCCGGCCATGAAGACGTCGGGTCGACCCTCCTCCAGGACCTTGCGGAAGATGGTGTTGAACGCCTTCACCACGCTGGCGCCGGCCGGGGCCACGTTGGCGACTTCCCGCGCAATCGAGGTCTCCTCGCTGTGGGCCAGTCCGTCGAACGTGGCGTTGAAGGGGTTGCTGATGTCGACGATGACCTTGCCCTCGAGGGCGTCTCCGTACTCGACGACGACCGGAACGACACCGTCGTACAGCACGGCCGTGATGACGATGTCACCTGCCGGGACGGCGCCCCACGTGCCCGTCGTCGCGTCGCCGCCCAGGGCCTTGGCCAGGTCATCGGCCTTGGACTGGTCGCGTCCCATGACCTCGACGGTGTTGCCGCCCGCTACCGCGAGCGTGCCGATGGTGCGGGCCATGTTCCCCGTACCGATGAGGGTGATGCGGCTCATGATGTGTGCTCTCTTCTGTCTTCGAGGTGTCGCTCTGTCTCGTTCGTGCTGGGCCAGGTCAGGACCACGGGACGAGGGCATCCGGTGATCGCTAGCCCCTGGTACGCAGCTGCCCGTGGCAGCGTGCCGACGCGAGGCGCGAGGTGGCGCCCTGCCGCTCGGCGGTGGCGTGGGTGGTTCAGAGGGCAGTCATGCCGCCGTCGGTGACCAGTTCCACTCCGTTGACGTAGCTGGAGTCGTCGGAGGCGAGGAACAGGGCGACAGTCGCGATCTCCTCGGGCCGGCCCATCTCTCCGCGGGGGATGAGGGACTCGAACGCGGCCATGGTTGCCGCGTCGAACAGTTCTTCCTGCTTGGCGGTGGCGACCTGGCCGGGGGTCAGGACGTTCACCCGGATCTTGCGGTCGCGCAGCTCGTTGAGCCAGACACGGGCCCAGGCCTGCTGGACGGCCTTGCTTCCCGCGTAGAGGCTCCAGCCGGGAAAGGCGCCGAGGGAGGCGTTGGACCCGGTCATGAAGATCGAGCCGTTGTCGTTGATCAGCGGCAGTGCCTTCTGCACGGTGAACAGGGTGCCGCGCGCGTTGAGCGAGAAGGCACGGTCGAACTGTTCCTCGGTGATCTCGCCGAGGACGGCAGGCTCACCCATCCCGGCGCTGGCCCACAGCACGTCGATCGAGCCCTTCTCCCGCTGGACGGTGGCGTACAAGCGGTCCAGGTCGTCCAGGTCGGACGCGTCACCCTGGACGGCGGTGACGTTGCGACCGATCAGCCTGACCGCGTCGTCCAGTGCGTCCTGCCGCCGGGCCTGGATGAAGACGTGCGCGCCTTCCTCGACGAACAGCTGGGCGCCGGCCAGTGCCATGCCGGTGGACCCGCCGGTGATCACCGCTACCTTGCCATCGAGCTTTCCCATGATCACTCCGTTGCTGGTTGGTGTTCCGAACAGTCCAGCTCCTTAGGTACACCGGACTGTGTATGTAACGTACGCACGACGTGGCGCGTGCGCAAGCTATGTAGACCGGTGCGTACCCAACGGTCTACGCTGGAGGTATGACGGAGCTGGAGAAGGGCCCTCTGGGCCGGCGCCGGGGCAGGGGCGCACGCGAGCGCATCCTCAGCGCCTCACAGCAGCTGTTCCGCGACCAGGGCATCAACCGCACCGGCATGGAACAGCTCAGCGCCGTGGCCCAGGTGTCCAAGCGCACGGCCTACCAGCACTTCGCCACCAAGGACGAGCTGGTCGCCGAGTACCTGCGCAACGTCGATCCCGACGTCATGCCCGGCGTGTTCGACCGCGCCGACCTCACCCCTCGCGAACGGCTCCTCACCGCCTTCGACATGCCCGCGTCCACGCCCATGTGCCCCTACATCGCGGCGTCCGTCGAGCTGCACGACCCCCAGCACCCGGCATCCCAGTACGCCCGCGACTACAAGACCGCCGTAGCCGCGCGGCTCACCGAGACCGCCCGCGAGGCGGGCGCCACCGACCCCGAACAGCTCGGCGAGCAACTGGCGATGCTTCTCGACGGCGCCGCGGCTCGGAGCCAGGTCCTCGACAGCGATTCCTTCCCCACCGCCGCCGCCATCGCCGCCGTCCTCATCGACCACGCCATCGCCGCGTCCTCTCCTCGGACACCCGGCGATGACCAGGGAGCTACCAAGTCCGGTCTCGTTCCGGTGGAAAGCCGATGATGGCCCGATCATCCCTGGTCAGCCGGGAGACGGCGTCGAGCTCGGCACTCGGGAGGGGGATCGGCCCACGAGATCTGGCCGCAAGCATCCGTACGCATCGTCGACGTCGGCGGTGAGGAAGTGGACGCCTCAGCACCGCAGCAAGCTGTGCGGTGGTCATCGGCATCGGCCGGAACGGGAAGAGCCGCGTTGGGGTGGACATGGAGCACCTCACGCGACGACCTAGCGCGAGGTTAGGGTGCGCTCGCCGCTGACACGACGAGGCTCTCGGAGTCTCGACGCTAGCCCTGGCTGAGCACTACCGCAGGCGGTGACGTGACGGAGTGGGTCAAACCCGAGCCTCGAGGCGGTCGTCGGCCAAGTCCACACGGTCGAAAGGGTCTCGCAGCCGCAGGGCGCCGGGCGCGGAGTCCGGGACGACCGGGTGGGTGACCACGTGCGACCCCGGCGTGAAGATGCCGCCGCCGAAGGCGACCACGACGTTCTGTTTACCGGCCCGTGCTTGAGGCTCTTGCGGGGGTTGGTGCCCCGCGCCTTGACGCCGATGTCGAGGGAGGCCCAGCAGGGGTGTCGCGCGCCGCACCATTGATGGTCAGTCCTTCCCAAGCGTTGGTGGCGGCGATCTCGGCCATCCGTGCCGAGCAGGCGATGCTCGCCTCCGCCCAGGGGGACCGACCGCGGGCTGAGGAGCCCTGGGCGAGATCCACCGAACGCACCCGGTGCGCCTCAACGGCCCATGCGGAGCTTGGTGTCGGCGGCCTCGATGACCCGCTGGATGTGCAGGCCCCGGTTGACGTCGAGTGCGTGCGCCTCGCCGGTCCGTGCGGCGTTGGCGAACTCGGCGAACATGGTGGCGTAGTCGGCCGTGCGCTCGGCATCGGAGCAGTCGACCGATGTCTTGCCGTCCGCCCCGACGAACTCGAACACAGCCTCGTCATAGTCGATCGTGCTGCTCGACCCCAACGTCGACTCGGAGGGCCCGACCAGCCGGTGCTCCAGCCTCAGGGTGACCCAGGCGTTCTCGTCGTCCTCGGCGTCCACGTCGACGACCGGTCCCATGGCGGCGTCGAGGAGATCCGCGACGTGCGGGCCGACATCGAACAGGAGGCCACGTTCACCTCGCCACCGGTCGGCCTGCGCAGGCTGGTCCCTGTGCACCTTGACGACCCGGCAACCACCGCCTCGGGGTCGTCGGTCCGGACCGTGTGCCTGGAGGAACCGCTGGACCTCCGCGGTGTACCGCCACGTGAAGGCGACCTGAGAGACGACGCCGGCGGCGACCACCGTCTCGGTCAGTCGCTCGGCGTCAGCGAGGTCCCACGCGATCGGCACCTCCAGCAGCACACTCTTCCCGGCCCTGGCGGCGATGCCGGCGAGCTCACCCTGGACGGCAGGTGGCACGGCGAAGCAGACCGCCTCACACGCGTCGAGCAGATCCACGAAATCGGCGAACACCGAGACGTCGTACCGCTTGGCGAACTCCTCCGCGGCGAGGGTCCGTCGCGTCCACACGCCCACGAACTCGAGGTCCGGCGACGCGGCAAGGGCGGACGCAAAGACCCCGGCTCGCCTTCCCGCTCCCACCAGACCCGTCGTCACCGTCACGCATCGAGACTAGGAGTGGGGACCCGGGCCGGGCATCCCCTGTTCGCGTGACTCGACGCTCACGGGTGCAAAGAGGCACCGCCCCAGGTCACGAGATGTCCTGAGGCGGTGCGGATGCCGGGCCCGTAGTCCAAACGGGATCGAGACGGAAGATGTCAGTGAGCCGTCTGCTCTGGAACCGGGGTCTCCCCAGGTCTCTGAGCCACCCGATCATCTGAGAGCGCGTGTCCCATCACCTGCGCGGATCGCGGCATGAGCGGACGTTTCCATAGCCTCATCGCCTGGTGCGGCTGAGCGCCTAGAGGCAGGTGTACTGCTCGTTGGGTGCGGGGTGAAGGACGAGTTCCTGTGGAATGTGCGCGGGACTCTTCGGCTCAGGACCCTGGCAGCGTACGGGGATGCTTTCACGGGGCCGTGAAGCGCGCTGGGGCGTCCGTCGCCGGACACCGCCCGCGTGGCTCCGGCGATCCCATGTACGCGGGATGACAGGCGGACCGCCCGACCGGCACGTTGGAGTCTCCACCCTGCCAGCGCTCGGGACCGTCCACGGGAGTCGAGATGCAGTTGCGAGCCACCCTGATCACGGCCGACCCGGCACGGCTCGAGGAGGCCGTCCGTTTCGTCGAGACCGACGCGCGCAAGCTCGTCGAGGGCGAGCCCGGCAATCTCGGCATGTCGCTGAAGGTCAACAGCACGCTCGGAGTCGCGGTGGTGCACAGCTTCTGGGTGTCAGCCGACGCGATGCGGGAGAGCGACAAGCACGTGCGTTCGACCCGGGAGACCGCTGCTGACCGCGCCAGTGGCACGGTCTCCGTGGAGACCTACCGGGTTGCGAGCGTGGTGAGGGTGGCCCCCTGGGCATCGGGGGGCGGGGTCCGGGTGACGCGCGCTGACGCGGACCCCTCCCAGCTCGACACGGTGGTCGCCGCCTACGAGGACACCGCCGTCCCGTGGCTCACCGAGACCGCGGGCTTCTGCGGCGCGCTCTTCGTCGCGCAGCAGCGCACGGGCCGCACCGTCAGCGAGACGATATGGAGCGATGCGGCCGCGCTGGCCGAGAGCCGGAGCGTGGCGGCCGCCATCAGGGTCGACACCGCGGCGGCCGCCGACCTCGCCGTACGAGGGCTCGAGGAGTACTCCCTGCTGTTCAGCACGGTCCGGCCCGTGCCCGCCGAGTGACCTCTCCCATGCGTCTGTTCGACGGGACGCGGGCGCCTACTCGACGGGGGCAGGGTCGAGCGCGTGCAAGGTTGTCGTGCTCGAGTTGCAGGAGGGGCATATCGGCGTCGATGGTTGGGATCTCGGCTTCTGTCGCCTCGACATTGCAGTCGTCGAACTTGGTGAGCGTCCGGCCGGCGGCCCGAGGTTCAGCGCGAACCTTTCTGAGTACGGCGCCCCTGACGTGGCGACCTGACGATCAACGATGCGCCGGCGCAGGTTGGTCGCCAGCCAGCCGCGGCCGGAGATCAGACGTCGTTCCTCGAAGCACAGACCTCCAGCGGGCAAACGCTCTCGCTGCAGGCCCCTGCAGGCTGCAGGGCACGGTCGGCGCGGCGCGCAGCTCGAAGCAGGCGTCGTTGTTGCCGGAGCTTCACCCGTGACCAGATCATCCGGATCTCCGAGAGCGTCACCTATCGACAGTGAGCAGCAGCCCCAGGCGGGCGGGCGCTACGGCGCGTGCCCGCTCATCGGTTGTGCGTATGTTGTGCGGGGCGCCACCTTCACCGGTTGTGAGAAATGGGACACAACCAGTAAGAGCGCTCGCCGACCGCGCCAAAGGGCTTCGGCACGTCCGCTCATCGGCACATCCGGTAAACGGCACTTGCCGATAGGCGGCGGTTCGACGCGCCCACCTGCGCGCGTCCAGGGCAAGAGCGACCGATCGCAAGTGATGTGCACAGCCGGAGCGAGGAACTGGTCAATCGGACGTCGCGCCGCGTGGCAGTCGCCGTCTAACGGTCGAGGTAGGCCGTCGCTCGTCGCGATCCGAGAGGCTCAGTCGATTCGAGCAGGTGCCCGACGTCCAGCACGCTCTGCTCCCCGCGTGCGGGACCGATGATCTGCATCCCCACGGGGAGTCCCTCGACAAGACCGCACGGCACCGACAAGGTAGGGAGACCCAGCAGGCTGGCTGGGCCTACGAGCCGGATCAGGTTCTCCAAAGCGTCCACCTCCTTGCCATTGAGGAGCGCCGTCTCGGAGCCGATCGTTGGCGTGCGGATCGGTAGCGTGGGACCCGCGATCACGTCGACCTCGGCGAAGGCGGCTTGCACCTCTGCGCGAAGATGCCGCCGGATCTGCTGCGCCTCCAGGTAGTCGACAGCTGACGGCAGCTCTCCGCACTCGAGGAGCAGCCGCACGTCGTCGCTGTAGTCCTGCGGACGGTCGCGCAGGTTCGCGCGGTGCACTGTGCTGGTCTCGCTGGTGTCAATGATGGTGAGCGCGTACTCCGCGTCCTTGAGCCCCGGGATGCTGATCGTCCGAACCTCCGCGCCCAGGCCACGCAGCGACTCGATGCCTGCGCGGACGGAGCGGGCGATCTCGTCGTCCACGTCGCTGAAGTAGAAGTCCTCGACGACACCGATGGTGACGCCCTCGAGGCTGGTCCGCAGGGAGCCGGCAGTGGTGGTGCCCGGCAGGTTCAGGGACCCGGGGTCGCGCGGGTCGTAGCCGCTGATCGCGTCGAGCATGACGGCCGCGTCCTTGACGCTGCGAGTCATCGGACCGACGTGGTCCAACGTCCAGGCCTCCGGGAAGCAGCCGAACCGGCTGACCCGTCCGTACGTCGGCTTCAGCCCGACGATGCCGCAGAACGCGGCCGGGATGCGGATCGAGCCGGAGGTGTCCGACCCGAGCGCCGCGGTCGCCATGTTGCTCGCGAGCGCAGCGGCCGAACCGCCGCTCGAGCCGCCCGGGCTCTTGTCGAGGTCCCACGGGTTGCGGCAGGTGCCGTAGTAGCGGTTGTCCGTCGTGCCACCCAACGCGTACTCGTGCATGTTGAGCTTGCCGAGGAACACGGCGCCCGCCTCGGAGAGCCGGTCGACCACGGTGGCGTTGGTGCTGGAGACGAAGCTGCCGTGGATCTTCGACCCCATGGTGGTGACCCGGTCGGCGAAGTAGATGTTGTCCTTGATGGCCAGCGGTACGCCGTGCAGCGCGCCCCGGTAGTGGCCGCCGGAGATCTCGGACTCGGCCTTCCTAGCTTCGTTGAGAGCGTCGTCACGGTAGACGTCTATATAGGCTTTCAGCGTGTCGTCGTGACGCCCCATGTTCTCTAGCACGGCAACGGTCACCTCGACCGGAGACACTTGACCGGACTCGAGCATCGGAGCCAGCTCGTGCACCGGCAGCGCTGCGAGGTCGCTCATGCCTGCTCCTCCACTGCTCGCCAGGTCACGGCGATCTCGTGGTCGGCCAGCAGGGACTCGTCCACCTCGCCGCGCAGCCGCAACATCTTGGCCCAGTACTGTTCGAGCGGGGCCTCGTCCTCTGCGGGGACAGTGAGGCCGCGGTTTTGCAGACGCTGGAGAGCGGTTGGATTCGTCATCGGTGCCCTTTCAGTCGGTGACCTGCGGCTCGCGCAGGGCGGCCATCGCGTCCCGGCGGGAGCGCAGGTAGAAGAAGTAGTATGCGAGCCCCAGTGCATAGATGATCGCAACGGCGATGAGATCCTTCCTGGCCTGCTGGCTCAACGCCAGCAAAGCGCCCAGGATCGCAAGCACCGGCGGCACTGGGTAGAGCGGCAAGCGGAACGTCCGCACCGAGGTCTTGTCACGTTGCCTGCTCACGATCGTGGTCACCCCGACGAACACGTAGATCGAGATGGTGAGCACGGACACGAAGGTCACGACGGCGACGATGTCGGAGGCGAAGCAGAGGATAGTGGCGCATACGCCGACGACGAGGGTGGCCACCCAGGGGGCGTCGGTCGCAGGCAGGAGCCTTTGCAGCGCTTTGCTGACCGGCGACGGCCAGATGCCGTCACGACCGCTTGCCCAAAGCACCCGGGCGAACTGCAGCGTGATCGCCAAGCAGGCATTGAAGAACGCGATGACCGCTCCAATGATGAGGATCGTGGCCGCGGTGTGGCCCCAGTGCTGCTCGACGACGTAGGTGAGTGGGGTGCTGGAGGACAGGAACGCCTTGAGGTCAGGAGCTCCGAAGGCTGCACCGAGGAACGCCGCCAGTTCGAGCCCCACGCCCACGAGGCAGGACACCAGGACCGCCTTGCCGACGTTGCGAGTCGACCCCTTCGTCTCCTCGGCGAACGAGATGGCCGCGTCGTACCCGTTCACGGACTGCAATGCGATCGCAACTGCGGCGACGACAGCTCCCGTCCCGAAGGACTGCAGCGTCCCGTCCACGACCCCCATTGGGTCCAGGAAGGTCGAGACGCTCTGTGTGGGGTTGGAAAAGCCGGCCACTGCAATGACCACAATGACGACCATCTCCAGGGCCAGGAACAGTGCGGTCATCAACGCGTTGACGTGAATCTTCAGCATCGCCAGGCCAGTGACAATGACCATGGCGATGGCGGCAGAGAGGTTGACCGGAAATACGTCGTTGAGTGAGTTGAGGTAGATGCCCACGCCGAGCGCGATACTCGCGGGGAGGAAGATCGCCTGCACGACGTAGCTGAGCAGGGTGAGAAAGGCGGCCCACGTGCCAAGCACCCGGGCCACGATCGAGTAGATGCCGCCGGCGATCGGATAGAGCGCGCCCAGCTCAGCCATACACAGGGCGACCATCACGGCCAACGTCGCACCGGCGAGGTAGGCGAGCACCGACCCGGTGCCGGCCACCGCAACCACGGCAAGCCCGACGATCAGCAGCGAGCCTGCCGGCGTGATGTCCGACAACGTAAGGATTACCGAGCCGATCGTCGTCAGGCCCCGCTCGAGCCGTGGCCTGTAGCCCAGCTGACGGAGCCGGGTGTCCCCGTCGATATCGATGTGAACGGTGTCAGTGGGATGTGGTCCGCTCGGTGCGTTGGCCATCAGTGATCCTTCAAGGTGGGCGAGATGGACGTCAGGGTGCCGTCGGGTGCGGCGAGCCTAGGGGAGACCAACGTCTCGAAAGGTTTGCCGATTGCACAGGCTTTTCGTCCGAGAGTTGTCACCTTTGCACGAAGCGGCACCGGACGGCCCGAGGAAGGATGGGTCGCCAACCGCTCCCGGCGAAAGGACCCGATATGCCGCACACCGCGCCACCACCGGACAGTCGGGCGCGGGACGACGCGGCTATCCCGGACGAGCTCGCTGAGTCCGCGGTGACCGGGGCCGAGCGCGATGCCCGGGAGGCAGCAGACCGCGCGCAGATCACCATCGTCGAGGCGCGGGACGAGTCCGCCGCACGCCTGATCGCGGAGGTCGGCGCCAGGGTCTGGGGCCCGCGCGGCACGCTCGCACCCAACGAGCTGCGGGCCCTCATGCACGCCGGGGACCCGGTGCACCTCGCCCTAGACCGCAGCCAGCCAGGGCGCGACGTAGTGGGGTTCGCGGTCGGCTTCGTCGGCTGGTCACCGTTGCTGCACGTGCACTCGCACCAGGTCGGAGTCGTGGACGGACATCGGCGCCGCGGAGTCGGCTACGCCCTGAAGCTGGCGCAGCGGCACACCTGCTTGTCCCACGGCATCACCGACATGCGCTGGACGTTCGACCCGTTGGTGCGCCGCAACGCGTCGTTCAATCTGGGGGCGCTCGGTGCTCACGCCGCCGCATTCCACGTCGATTTCTACGGCGCGATGGATGACGCGATCAACGAGGGCGACGCCTCGGACCGGTTGGAGGCGGTCTGGGCGCTGGCGAGGCCGCTGCCCTCTCGGCCAAGCGCCGCGCCCGCGATCCGTGGCGAGCTGGTGCCCCTGCTCGTCGAACGCGACGGCCGGCCACAGCCGACCGGCGCCGACCCGTCGGCCGGAGCCATGCTCGCCATACCGGCCGACTACGAGACCTTGCGAAGGCAGGACCCCTCTAGCGGCAGGGCCTGGCGCGCTGCTGTTCGCGAGGTCCTGCGCGCGGCGTACGCCTCCGGCCTGCGCGTCGGCCGGGTCACCGACACCGGCTACCAGCTGGTCGCCGGGGACGACGCGTGATGTCCGGACCGGATCCGCTCATGCAGGTGTGCGCCCGGTTGGCCGCCCAGCAGGGCGCCATGGTCTCGATGCTGGACACCTTGGTCTCCAGCGAGTCCCCCTCCAACGACCCGGCTCTTCTCGCGATCACCGCTGACCTGGTGGCAGACCTGGGTGAGAACCTGCTGGGCCAGCAGGCCGAATGGGTGACGACGAGCGGGCCGAAGGCCCTCAGGTGGGACCTTCCCGAGGTTCGTAGCGAAGCCGCGCCGGTCGTTTTGCTGGCTCACCTGGACACGGTCTGGCCAGTGGGCACACTGGACCGCTGGCCGTTCTCGGTCACCGACGACCGGGCGACCGGTCCGGGCGCCTTCGACATGAAGGCCGGTATCGTCCAGGCCTTCTTCGCCCTGGCCGCACTCGCCGAGGCCGGGCTCCCGCGTCCACCCGTCGTCGTGCTGGTGACGGCGGATGAAGAGATCGGCTCACCCGCCGGGCGCGAGCTCGTCGAGGCCGCCGCACAAGGAGCGAGCGCGGTACTCGTGCTGGAAGCCTCGGCCGGTGGCGCCTTGAAGATCGCCCGCAAGGGCGTCGGTAACTATTGGCTGCACGTCACCGGCCGAGCCGCGCACGCCGGACTCGAGCCGGAGATGGGCGTCAACGCACTGGTCGCCGCCGCCGAGCTTGTGCTGGCCCTTGGCGGCATCGCCGACGCCGCTGGGGGCACCACCGTCACGCCGACGGTGGCCGATGCTGGCAGCGCCCAGAACACCGTCCCGGCGACCGCGTCGATCGCGGTCGACGTTCGCGCCGTCACGGTGGCCGAGCAGGAACGGGTCGACCACGCGCTGCGGGCCCTGCGTCCGTCGAATGGCGCCACGGTGACGGTCGAGGGTGGGATCAACCGCCCGCCGCTCGAGGAGCGGGCCGCAGCCGACCTGTACGCCCTGGCGCAGCGGGCCAGCAGCCGCTGCGGGCTTCCACCGCTTAGCTCGACACGCGTGGGCGGTGGGTCCGACGGCAACTTCACCGCGGCGCTTGGCGTGCCGACGCTGGACGGGCTCGGTGCCGTGGGTGCGGGCGCGCATGCCGAGGGCGAGTACGTCCTCACCACCGCCATGCCCCAGCGAGCTGCCTTGCTCGCTGGCCTGATTGTCGAACTCGCGAGGAGAAGTTGATGAAGCTAGCGTCTGTTGAGCTGCTGCGTCTGAAGATGCCGCTGGTCGCGCCGTTCCGTACGTCGTTCGGCGTGCAGACCGGACGTGACGTCCTCCTCGTCGTCGTCCACACGACCGACGGGGCCACCGGCTACGGCGAGTGCGTCGCGCTGGCAGACCCGGTCTACAACGAGGAGTACGTCGAGGGGGGCTGCGCATGTCCTGTTGCGCTATCTCGTGCCTGCCGTTCTCGCCGAGCCCGACCTCACCGCCGCGAAGGTCGCAGGTCTCACCGACGGCATCGTCGGGCACCGTATGGCGAAGGCCGCGCTGGAGCTCGCCGTGCTCGACGCGCAGCTGCGCACAGTGGGCATGAGCATGACCGAGTACCTCGGCGGAGTGCGGGAGAGGGTCGACGTCGGCGTTTCAGTTGGCATCACCGACACAGTCGAGGACCTCGTGCGCGTCGTAGGCGACTTCCGAGCGCAAGGCTATCGTCGGGTCAAATTGAAGATCCAGCCCGGCTTCGACGTCGAGCCCGTCACAGCGGTGCGGGAAGCGTTCGGGAGTGCCCTGGCGCTTCAGGTGGACGGCAACACCGCTTACCGTGCCAAGGACCTGGCCCACCTGACCGAGCTGGACGCATTCGGCCTGCTCTTGATCGAACAGCCCTTCGAGCACGACGCCAATGACCTGCACGCTGAACTGGCCACTCGGTGCGTCACGCCGATCTGCCTGGACGAGTCGCTGACGTCGTCGGCGACCACGGCGGCCGCCATCCACTCCGGCGCCTGCAGTGTCGTGAACATCAAGGCCGGCCGGATGGGTGGCTACCTTGAGGCCCGTCGGGCGCATGACGTCGCGACCGCCCTGAACACGCCGGTGTGGTGCGGCGGCATGCTCGAGACTGGTCTGGGCCGAGCCGCGAACCTGGCCCTGGCCTCGCTCCCGGGCTTCACGCTTCCCGGCGACATCTCCGCCTCCGACCGCTACTACGCCCAGGACATCACCGAGCCGTTCGTGTTGGTCGACGGTCAAGTCGCGGTGCCGCAAGGTCCTGGGCTGGGGGTCACCGTGCGGGAGGACGTGCTGCGAGAGGTGATCACGTCGCGTCAGACCGTGTCGGCGTAGACGTCATAACTTGCGTAGGTGCAGGGCAGCCATCAGCCGCTCATCCGGGTCGTCCAGTCGCAGGCCCGAGAGCGCCTCGATGCGCTGCAAACGGTAACGCAGCGTATTGCGGTGCACGTTCAACGCCTTCGCGACCGCGCCGGCGTCCCCGAACCCGTCGAGCCACGCCCGCAGGGTCACTCCGTATTCGCTGCCATGTTTCGCGTCGTACTCGACGATCCGGGCCACGGGTCCCTCCCACAGGGCTGACATCGGCGTGAGGGCAGCGAGAGCCTTGTAAACCGACACCGACGCTCGGACCTCCTCGTGCGACGCAACGGGACCGCGGGCAGGCTCCCGCGCCAGGCATTGAAGGATCTCGTCCACCGACGCTGTGCTGGCCGCAGCGACATGCAGGGTCGACACAACCGGGCCGCAGGCCACGCGGACGCGGAAGCCCGCCTGCTCGGCGTCGCTCGCCAGCCCCAGAGCCAGCCTCTGGATACCGTTCTCGACCTGCGCCCAGTCGTCACCGGTGAGCTCCGGCAGTAGTGCCAGCATGCGCACCCCCGCCAGGGTGCTGGACACGTGCCACCGGAAGGCCATAGCGCGGGCGTTGATGAGCTCGTCGATCCTGCGGTAGGCGTGGTGATCGGCCGGCAGCGTGCCGCGGGAGTCGAGCGCGATCCCCATGACCGCAGCCGGGAGGTCGGCGTCAATGCCCAGAGCGTCGGCCGCGGTCCGTACGTCCACGCGGTCCTCAAGCAGCTGCCGAAGCATGTCCTCGCGATGCTGCTGCAGTGTGAAGCCGACACTCTGAGCACGCAGCAGGTGCGCGGACGCCGCCCGCGCGGCATCGTGCATCACCGTCTCGGCCTCGCGACCGAGGGGCACCTTCCCTTCAAGAGCCCACAAGGTTCCGAGCACCTCGGCGTCGGCTCGCACCGCGACGGCCAGCCTACGTCTCAGACCCAGCGAGGCATCGGCCTCAAGTTCGACGACGGTGTCGGACTCCCGCAAGGCGTTGAAGACGCCCATCTCACCGAGGTGGCGGAGATAGATCTCGGGCACCCGACGACCCAGAATCGCCTCGCGTCGTGGAGTGTCTAGCTCGTCATCTTGCAGCGTCGAGTAGGCGAGCACGTGGCTCGTCGCATCCTCGATGGTGACGGCACCGCCGACTGCCATGGCGAGGACGTTGGCGAACCCGAACAGGTCACCGACTGCCTGGAGGCTTCCTGACGATGAGTGCGCAGCCGTGATGGCGTGCCGCATCAGGACGCTGATCTGCTCCCATCGCATCGCCTTCGGCAGCTCCATCAACGTGACGCAGGCACCCTCGGCAGTGCTTCGCAGTCGAGACGCCCCCACGTCGGTCGACTTGACCACGACCGCGGCCGCCTGCGCCACGCCCGCCGCTTCGAGCAGCTCGACGGCCTGCTCCGACGGAGCGTGGACGCCGACCGCCAGCACCACGTCCCCCCGCCGTATGACAGGCGGATTGACGGGGTCGTAAACGATCACCTCGCAGGCGAAAGCCGTCTCCAGCCCGGGGGTCGAGAGAACGCGGACGACGGCCGAGCCCAAGGTCTTCACAAGCCGGCTGAGTGGAACACCGTCCTCCTCGACATTCACCATCTATTTAGGCTCCACTCGGTTGTACGCAATTCGATGTGCAGGTGAAGCCTCGCACGGGAGGCGTGCATATTCGGCCAGCATGCAGTATCTGACAGGTGGGAGGCCACAACCGCACGGAACTCATCTCGCAACTCGGAGACGCCAATGGTGTGGCCTCCGCCGTGCGCACCGTGTCGTACGCTCCGACCCGCCAGTCATCAACCGGGGGAGGCGCCGTGCGTCGCAGCATGCTCATCGCCGTCACCAGCACCATGGTCGCGCTCGTGGTCTCCCTGCTCGGCTTCACGCCGGCCCGGGCGGGCGTCACCGGCACGGGGTCCCCGGCGCCCGGACCGCACGACACGTTGGCGCTCACGTACCGCCACTACGCCGTGAAGCAGCCCGGTGGCAGCGTGCGCGAACGGGTCGGCATCCACCTCGGTGCAGCCGCCGAGGTGCACATCGGCCTTCGCGACGGCTTCGGCCGGTTCGTCCGGGGGCGGGTGAACCTGGGCACGCTGTCTGCCGGGTGGCACTACTGGACGTGGTCGGGCTACCAGAACGGCGGGGTCCCCGCGCCGGACGGCCGCTACGGGGTCACCGTGCACGCCACTTTCGAGGAGTCCGGCTTCACCACCCAGGACGGGCTCGAGGTGCTTGTTCACCGTCGGTACCACCCGGGCTCGGTGACCAGCACCTACTCGACCATCTACCCGCGCGCCAGCACCCTGCACGACTCGACGACCCTGGGCTTCCGTCCCCTCGAGATGGTCCGGGCGACCATCCGGATCCGTGACGCCGCCGGCCAGGTCGTGTTCACGTGGGCGTACGAGGTGTTCCACACCTACCTGCGGGTGACGTGGGACGGCCGCACCGGACATGGTCGGGCTCTGCGGGCGGGCACGTACTACGTGACGGTGTCCGGCGTCGACAGGGATCATCTCGCCGGCCGCACCCGGGCGCGCGCCGTGAAGGTGTCCGGGCAGAGGTTGGTGCAGCGGACCAAGACCATCACGGTGGCTCCGGCCGACGTGGTTCAGCCCTTCTGTGGCTATGACTCAGGCAACGGCTGCTGGGACTACCCGCAGTGCGGCACAGTTGCGCCCAGTGACCGGTTCACCCAGAACGGGGCGCTGAGCTACCGGTCAGGGCGGGGCTGCGCCCAGCCGGCACCGTGGGTGCCCCTGTCCCGCCGCCATGAGGTCACGCTGACCGACGACGCCCCACGGGGCTACGGGACGATGGCCGTGTCCGTGTTCGGAGGCCCAACGACCGCTGGCGCCGCGGACCAGGGTGTTCTCTCCGCGGGTGGCCTCAGCGCGTCGACGGGGCCGGACACCGACGACCACGCGACCGTCCTTCCGCCGGTCCCCGTCGGGCACGTCGCGGTCGGTCATGCCGACTACGTGCCCGGGCTCGCGTGGGAGTTCACGACTCGGGACGGCGCCAGCTATGACGCTGCCTACTACATGGTGACGTACACGTTCCTCACGCCTCAGTCCTGACCGGCTGTCCTTCCCTACTCGAGGAACGTGGCGCGGTCCGCCCTCTTGACCAGATTCGAGACACTCACAGCGGTGAAAGCGTTGGGCACCCTGCCGGCTCGGCTCGGTGGGAGGAGCTGGCCTGATCAGGAGCTTGACCACCTGGCGTGAGTGGCGCCTGGCGTGGAGGTTCGACTTTGGTGATCTTCAGGGAGCTGAGATCGACGTAGTCATCGACCTCAAGTGTTCCGGCAAGCAGCCTTTCGATCTCCGAGTACTCGTGGGCGAGGTCTGCGTTGCCAGATGCGACCTCGCGAACTGGGACTCGACGTGACGGCGGGCCGCCTCTGCCTGCCGTTCGGCCGCCGCGCGCGCTCGATTTGCAGCGGCCTGCGTCCGTGCGAATGGCTCCGGCTTGATAATCCTCGGACCACCGGGTGTCTGGGCGACGTGGGGCCAAGCCGTTTGGTTTGAACCCTTCCGAGGCATGTCTGTCCCGGCGAGGAAGTCGGCCCGGCGAGCGTCGCAGGGCCGCCTGGTCGCTGTCGCGGCGAAAAGATGCAGTTCGAACGCTCAGTGAAAAGGGCGCTTACTTGTCCGCGACGCCTGTTGGTGGATGACGAAGTTGCGTGGGGCACGAGGGACTGAGCGCTAGCGTCCTCACCATGTCCACACATCCCGATGTTCGGATCGAGCCTGGCCCGGACGGCTCTTGGTCGCTGATGCTTCGTGAACGCCCCGTCGTCACGGGGTTGTCCCGCGAGCAAGCCGAGCGGGAGGCGATCAAGACTCCGAGTGAACTCGTTCTTGGCACCCCGTTCGCCGATGACTGGTTCAACCGCGGATACGCCGCACAGAGGATCACCGAAGGGTCAGTGCGCGCCGAGGACGTCTGTGACCCGATCGAGTATCAGGGATATCGGTTCGATCTCTTCGATCTCTACGACCGAATGTGGGGGATCAGCGAGGCCCTCGAGGACGGAACACGCCTCTTCCGGCCGAAGCCAGGCAGCCGCCAAGCTTTGAAGTGGCTGATCGCGGATCTCTCCGGGACCCCTGCCGACTCGCGCAAGACGATGCCGGAAAATAACGCCCTGCGCCACGCGACCCATGCGCGTCTACAGGAGCGCGGCTGGTCCGAACGGATCAACCAGGTGTCATTCCGGTTGCTCCGCGAACCGGGCGGCGACGACGCCGTTGTGCCGATCAAGACCGTCGATGCAGCGGAGGAAGACGGCGAGGCCATCGTCGACGTCGAGGCCGACGACGTCACCGAGAGCGGCCGGCTCCGACTCGGTGAGTTCGAATGGAGCACATGGCAGGATCTTGACAGCGCAGCAAGGGAAGCAACGAAACACCCAGGCGTTTACCTGGCCCGCAGCGGACGCGACATCGTCTACGTCGGTATGGCCGGGGAACGCCGTGGCATGGGCGTTCGAGGACGTCTTCAGACCTACGCTCGGGGCCGTGGCGCAGTTTCGGGACTGGGTGAAGCCGCACTCGACCGGGCGTTTGCCGATCCAGCGTGGCTCGCCAGCCGTCTCGCCAGCCTGCACGCCGAGGGCCCGGCACGGTCGAAAGAGTGGGCCCGCGATGCCATCCGGCATGTGAATCTCCAGGTGTGCTGGACTGCTGCGCCGGACGCGGAGACAGCCAAGGCCTGGGAGCACAGCATTCTGCTCGAGCTCGAAGACGTAGCCCTGTGGAATCGAGCCAGGCCACGCCAAACGAGCGAGTAACCGCTCGGGTAAAGAAAGCCAGCTTCAGCGCGAACACGTGGAGCTCGCGGCGGACGCGCATGCACGCCTGCGGCCTCAAGGCACGCCACCCCCCGGAGGGTCGGTCTCAACTACCGAGCGGCACCTTCTGCGTGTGGTCCCACGAAGCGGCGCGATAGTCCTCGAGCCTTCGTACTACGTCGGTGGCGGCGCTCTGGCTGACGGGCTGGTCCTGGAGTCTTGTGAGCCATTCCACGAGGCGCCGGCCTGAAACGAAATCGATACCGTCCACGTTGGCTCCGTCGGGTACGCCGTGGTGAGCCGCGCCCCAGAGCACGACGACCGGGGTCACTCGAAGCGGGTTGATCTTGGCTCGGTGACGCGCTCCCCGCTCGCTCTTGAAGAGGGTTCGTGCCAAGGCCTCGGCGCGCATTTGGGCCTTCGTGGCGGCCTTAGCCATGTCGATGGTGTCGCTGGCGTTGTTGCGCCATTTGGAGTCGATAGCGACTAGGCCGCCGTTGCGGGTGACGACGAGGTGATCGAGATCGCCGGCTTGGAGGTTGATGCTGTCGACCCAGCCCCAGATCAGTCGCTTCCGTTTCGCGCGCTGCAGTTCGCTGCGGGTGTTTTCCTCGCCCCAGGCACCTCGTAAGTGCCAGATGGCTTGGCCATCGTTGGCGAGGAACGCTGCGTGTAGGAGGTGAAGAAGGATTGCGACCAAGGTTGCCTGGACGACTCCAAGCAGCCACCAGGTGAAGGCGTTCGGCGTCATGACGACGGTGAACAGAAAGAACTCCAGGGTCAGCAGTCCGACAACACCGGCGGTGAGCAACGCGATGAGCAGGAGGTTCGCTCTGGACCACTGAAGGAACCGGCGCCGGAATTCGCGACGTGAAAATGGCCGATACCTGGTCATCGGTAACTCCTTGTTGTGGCAGCGTCGGAGAGTCAACCCCACATTCGGTCCGTTGGCAGGTTGTTTTACGACATCCGTCAGCTTGTGACTTGCAGGGCGATGACTCTCGAGAGTGCCCGGGCGGCGCGGCAGTTCGACCGAGGCGTCAAGTTAGACGCCGGCAACGTACGCGGTGAGGAAGTGGACGCCGTGGCGGTCGAGGTTGCCTCTGGCTCGGTCGTAGTGCTCGGTGGTGCGGGGGTCGGCGTGGCGAGCGAGTATCTGGACGTCGCGGAGGGGGACGCCGGCATCCAGGGCGTTGGTGATCGCGGCGTGGCGCAGCGAGTGCGGGCTGATGTGGCGGCGGATGGCGGCGGTCTTCGCGATCCGGACCACCATCCGGTAGACGTCGCGGCGGTCGATCGGCTTGCCGGAGACGGGGCGGAGTACCAGCGGGCCGGTGGTGCGTTGCCCGCGACATGCCTCGAGCACGCGCAGCACCGGGACGGTGAGGGGCATCGTCGCGGGCTTGTTTCCCTTGCCGACCAGATGCAGGACGCGGTGACCGCGCAGCGTCTCGGCGTAGTCCTCGATCCGCACCGCCGCGGCCTCGGAGGCTCGCAGTGCATTGATGCCGAGCAGGTAGGCAAGCGCGCCGTGGTGGACGCTGACGGTCTGAGCTACCTGGAGGAACCGGATCAGCTCGAGCCGGTCCAGGCCCTGCGTGCGGGACTCATCGGAATGGACCTTCGGGAGTCGTGCGTAGACCGCGGGGTCGGAGACGATCAGCCCGTCGATGTGCGCGAAGCGGAAGTAGCCGCGCACCGCGTGCATCATCGTGACAACCGAGGAGTCCATCAGTCCACCGTCGCCGAGCTTTCGGATGTAGAGCTCGATATGCGCGCGCTGGATTCCGACCAAGGGATCGAGCGCGTTGGTCTCGCACCAGGCGAACCAGCGGCGGAGCTGAAAGGCGTCCAGCGCGTGGGTATGGCCGGAGTACCGCGCCAGGTAGGAGACCGCCGCGAGCTGTGCAGGGGACATGGCGTCGGGCTGGAACGGAAGAAGTGTCGTGCTGGACATCGAAGTCACCTGGCGAAAGAGGCTCAGCCTCGCCACGGATCGCCACACGCGGTGAGGCACTTGCCCAGACGCTATGAATCACAGCGTCGGGGAGTGCCCTGCTACGGCGGTATGACGCGGGCCGCGCACTTGCGTCGACTCGCGTCGGGCGTCAACCTGCAGCGGCCTCTGGCCAACCGATTCCATCCGTGGTCACTGCGAGGATCGGTCTCATGTCGACCATCGCCGGATCCGGCGGAAGATCCAAGTACCGCTTGATCTCGCCGGTGCGCTTGTATCTGCTGAGGATCTTCGTCAATTGCTCTGGGGTGCTGGCGTTCATCACCGACAGCACGTCGGCAAAGCCCGTCTCAAACTTCTCGGCCATGACTATCCGTCTGACAGGAACGGCCGGCAGCTGATCTAACGGCGGCTGCCTGAATGCGTCGGCGTGCGCTTGAAGCAGCGGAGCGAGATCAGTCGAGCGCGTCGCGCGACCGTCAAGCCCAGAGCGGCAATCGGTGTAGGCCGACTCGATGAGTGGTTGGCCGAATCCAACCGCAAGGGCTTGAGCACGGTGACTGACCTGGCAGACAACGTTCCATCCCTCCCTCGGGGTTCGAACTGCACGCTTGAGCTCGACGAGCACCACGCGACCAGAGCTGTCGAGGAACAAGAAGTCGATCGACGGCGCGTTCCAGTGTCGTCGAGCATCGTTGACCTTGTAGTCGGTCATCACCTCCCATGCGGCTAGGAAGAACGGTTCACCACTGAGGCGGACCTGTTCTTGGCCGAGCCAAGACGCCGTCAAGCGCTTCTGCATCGACCACTCGGTCTCCTCGGGCAGCATGGTTGGAATCTACGGTCTGTCGCCCTCCTCTTGAGTGAGCATCGCGATCTGGCTCGGCCTACCAGTTCGCGGCGGTATGACGCAGACCGGTGCGACGCAGGCATGACTCTGCTCCGGTTCCATGCGGGGGACACTTACTTTCGGCGTCTGCTTCAAGATCGCGTGCTCAGCCCAGCCAGGGCGTGTGGTCTACGGCTGGGGGGTCAGGTACGTGTAGTGCACAGTGATGTCGGCGACGTCGTAAGAGTCGGTCCCGAGCGTCGCGATCGACCAGCTGAGGGACCTTTTGTAGATGCCGGACACCCAGTCCTCGTATGGGCGCTTCGTGGGCGGGGTTGTCGTCACGGTCTCACCGGCGACCGGTGCCGACGTGCCGTCGGGATGGCTTGTGTCGTTGGAGTAGCCGATCCCATTGACGAACAGCCGAGCGGTGTCGCTCTCCCCGGCCACGGTGGGCTTGCCCCGCATGGACAGCCACGTGGACCGCAGACCCCGCGGTGCGACCTGCGGTGTCAGCGTGTCCAGGGCGAGACCGCCACCGGCTACGGCGAGGCTCGTGTACCAGGGTCCGCAGGTGTCGGACGAGCGGAAGCTCTTCGCACCCGGCTCGGCATACACCTCGGAGGGCACCACGGTGCCGCACGGCATGGGCTGCGGATCTCTGCCGCCGGTCGTGTCCGTGGGTGTCGTCGACCCACGGGTCGGCGGGGCGACGACCGACCCGGTGGCCTCGACCAGGGGCTTGTCCGACACGTGCACCGCGACGGCCTTGGCGGGGCCGGGGTTCCCCGCTGCGTCCCGCACTGCGTACTGAAGCCGGTAGGTCCCGGCCGGGAGGGGGTAGTTTTTCTTGAAGTCCGTCCCGCGGAACTCGATGGGCGCCCCCTCCGGGTAGTCACTGGGGCGGTAGTCGAAGGAGCGCGACGTTGCGACCACGTGTCCGCTGGCGTCCTTCACGCTGAACACGACCTGTCCCAGCTCGGTCATCGGGTCGTCGCCGGTGTTGTTCAGGGTGACCCCGATGCGGTCCTGGGTCAGCGTCGTGTGCGGGTACACGGTGTCGGCGCTGAGCGTCGGTGTCCACTTCGTGTTGAAGTAGGTGTCGACGAAGACGTTGGCTGCGCTGCGCGATGTCTTTCCAGCTCTGGCGACCTGGTCGGCGACGAAGATGGCGTAGTAATGGCCGTCGCGGACTGGCTTGCCGCGTGGGTTCTTGCCGTTCCACTGCCAGGCGTGAACGCCGCCCGAGAGCCGTCCAAGCTTCTTCCTGTAGACGACCGTTCGGTCCGTGTTGTTGCGGCGGACGGTGACGATGACGTCCGACCTGCTGGCGAGGTTGTACCTGATGCGGACGTTGTCCTGGGAGCCGTCTCCGTTCGGGGACAACGCACCCTCGTAGACGTCATAGCCAAGCCTGATCACGGGCGGCGTCGTGCTGGCGGCGTCTGCGGACTCTGGGGCTGTGAGCGGCGCGAGAAGCAGGGCGGCCGCGACGAACGCGACCGTGACCCTGCCCAGGGAACGCTGGGACATTGACGGTGCGCTGGCGATTGGGTGAAGCACAAGAGTCCCCCGAGAATTGGCGTTCAAAGGTCTGACTGTAGTGGGCGCGAGCCTCCGTCGCCGGCGAACCCGGCCGAGGGCCGGCGCCCTCCTGGCGGACGTCCGTGGTGCGTCCGCGTCGCGGCGAAATGACTCAGCATTTCTAACCCGCCTAGGTGGCGCCCAAGCACGAGGCGGCTGCGACTGAGTCAATCGTCCGACCAGTGCTTGTCGACCACGCGGCCATTCTCGTACCAAATCTCGGCGTAGATGGCGTAGCCGGGGCCCGAGCGGCAGTACCGGTAGCTGCGGTGGCTCGCACCGTCGATTCCGGTGGTGCCGAAAATATGCGACACCCGAGCTTGTGTATCTCCGTTCTGCACGCGCTCGTACTCGGCGTTTGTCGCGCAGCCGCGGCGTGGTCGCGGCAGTGGCTCTCGGTAGCCGTCGGCGCCGCCGACCAGGATCTTTGAGAAGTAGCGCTGGAAGTCAAGGGTCGTCGGGGCGTAGAGCCTGAGAGGGACACGCCTCTTCGTATAGTGCCCGTTCGCGCAGTTCGGCTTGCAGTCGTTGACCCACTGTCGGGCCGTGGCCGTCGCGTATGTCTGGGTCCACTGGGACCATTGCACGCGGTCGAAGTAGCCGTTTCCGTCGCCGCACGCCAACTGAAGTGTTGCGGGCCGATGTTGTGCCACCCGGGTGCACGAGTAAAGCGCGGGAGTCGTGACTGCGGAGGTGGGGGCCGCTACGGCCAGCGGGCTCACCGCAAGTCCCAGAGCAGCAAGGCCGGTTCGAATACGCATCAGCTGCTCCCCAAGTCGAACTTGCGGTCCAAGCGTTCAACGCAGTCCGCGGTATTGCTGAGTCCGGCAACTCCCTCTTCCGAATCCTTGAACCGCCATGCCCTTCGACTCTTCGTCACGCGTTCCTCCTAAACCTTCAGGCAGATTTGGCTAGCAGGCCTTCCAGATACCGCGAGGCGCTGACTTCGCCGCTGCCTCGGAGCTGGTGTATTGAGCGGCGCGCTTGAACGGCACGTTGTTGTAGACGTACACGGCGGCATGGCCCGTCCACACTTGGGTCCGGTTGACGTCGCGTCCGTCCTGGACGCGACTGACGTAACGCAGCAGCCGCCCGTAGCGGTCCGCATTCGCCTGCGTATTGTCCGAGACGAGCTTGACGCGCGTCATTAGGGGAAGAAGCCGCTTCATGTAGCTCGAAGCAGCTGGCCCGCCACACTCGACTCTGCCGTACACCTCGGGGGTGTCAATGCCGACAAGACGCACGCGGCGCTTCGCGCCTGACGAAAACTTCACGTCGACCGTGTCACCGTCGACGACCTTGGTGACCCGCGCGTACTGGACGACCGTGGGCTTGGAAGGCTTGGGTGTCGGTGTCGGTGTGGTCGTTGCCGGCGGGGGAGTGGGCGTGGTGTCTACGGGCGGCGGAGTGGTCGGTGTGGGCTGCCCTGTGGGGGTTGTCCCGTTGTAGCAGGGGCAAGGGAGCGACTCGCAGACGATCCAATCGCCATCCGCATCTAGGCGGTGAGGATCGGATCCAGGGCTGTTCGCCAAGAAGAAGCTCTGGGCTGCCGCCTGGGTCGCGAAGTCGCTGCAGTCCCGGTCGTAGATGGCTTGAGCTGGCGATGTCACGAGCACTGTCAGAAAGCCGACCACGAGCGCGATCGTGGGCAGGATGGCAACGCGCTTCAAAGACATGATTTCCCCCGGAGCAAGACAGCTGGACCCAGGAGCCTAGGGGGAGACACACCCCTCTGTCCGACGTTCACTGCATAGCGTCATGAGTCCTCCTTGGAGCACGTCGAGCTCGATTGGCCGTTGGGTGTCGTCTGCCAGGTGCGCTGGTCAACCCGTTGGGCCGGCGAGCTGGCGGAACCGTTGGCGGTCACCACGGGATCCGTGCGGTGGCGCGCCAGTCCACTACCTGGCACCCATGGGTCCGTCGCAGCCCGGGCACGCAGCCTTTCCCACTTGGTCGAGATATCTGCTTGGACGCCAGCCGCCGCGCGGCCAAGGAACCATAGGATCTGCAACGGGGAGCGCCACCGTCCACGTAACCTGCTCAGGTCCGGCGCCACCACCGGCGACACATCGCAACTCTCGGGGACCCCGCCATGCGCACGCTCACCGCCATCACCGCCACCGCCGCTGTGCTGGCCGCCGTCGTCTCGGCCGCCGCACCGGCCAGCGCCGACGTCTTGTCCTTCACCGACAAGCGCGGGGACGCTGCCGCCCGCTACGACCTGACGGCGTTGCGGGTGAACAACTCCGCCGCCCGGGTCTCGGCCACCGTCCACGTCCGCGACCTGCGCGGGGACCGGACCCAGATCTTCGGGCTGACCGTCGCGGTCGTCGGCGGGGACACGACCTACATGCTCTCCACGGTGCGGCGCGCGAACGGCACGACCACGAGCCGCATTGACGGCTACACCTCTGACTACACCGACGTGACCAGCGACTGCACCCTGGTCAGCCGCTGGCAGCCGGTGAAGAACACCATCAGCGTCTCGCTGCCGCGCGCCTGCGTCGGTGGGCCGGGCGCACTGCGTGCGAACCTCTACATCGGAGCGGGCAACGGGAGCACCGGAGACCCGGCCGACCAGAGCAAGGTCGTCCGGGTCGGTCAGGGCTGAGCCCGGGTAGACACCACCGACGGCTGCCTCGCGGCCTGGCACGTCAGTGGTGAGGCATGGCGTCGCTTCGATGAAGACGAACACTTTGACTGACGAAGACAGTAGTGACGGGTTCTTTCGATGAACCCATCCCAGGCATCGAAGATGGCCAACTGGGGGCAACCTGCGGCGCTGAACGCGGCGGTGTGACGCAGGTCGGAGAGGTCTAACGCCACCTGCCATTTTCACCGGATCCGCAGGATGTTCCCCTGGTGACTCATTATTCGGAACCGGGCCCCGGGGAGCCAGCGATCAGAGTCCGCTAAGCAGCTTGGCCTTGGCACTCGCGAACTCCTCGTCCGTCAGGATCCCCTCCTGGCGGAGGGCGGCGAGTTCGCGGAGGCGGTCCGCCAGACTCGGAGGCGATGTCTGAGCCGGAGCAGCTGCCTCGGGCTGGACCGGTGGCGCAAGCTCAGCTGCCCCCGTGTCTGCGGTCGACGAGCCGTGGATGCCGAGAACGGCATTAGCCGCGGCTTCGAGCGCCAATCCAACGTCGACGTGGCCCTGCTTGGCGGTCTTGAGCCCCACACTGTTCGGAACCTGGTTGGACAGCGTGTAGATCTGACGGTCCGTAGCGACTGTCAGGTACGAGGTGCGAGACCCTTGGCTGGCGACGTGGGCCAACCCGGCAGCCGCCAAACCCGGTGCACTGGTCTTCATCAAATGCTTCGTGCCCTTGAGCAGGCCTGCAACGGCAGGGCCGATTGCACTCTCGAAACCGGAGCCGCCCTGTGAGAGCTGATCCGAATTTGATGGCGTGAACGTGATCGAGCGCAACTTCTCGTACGGCGTCTTCGCGTTGATGCCACCACCGCTCAGATTCGCGGCCATCTGCGATCGCACATTCGCGACGCTCGGGCGCTCCGGTTGCTCACCAAACGCAACGCGGACGTAGCCACCCTCGTAGACCTCGACGGTCGACAGCCCGAAGGTTCCGCTGGTAACGAGCGCGCCGGCAGCGGCTACTTCCTCCGCCCACTTCCGCTCCTGGGCTTCCCTTGATTCTCTCTTGTCGGCTGACCGATCGGCGGCAGCCTTCTTGAGCCTGGCGAACGCACCGTCCTTCTTGTCGGCCATGGGGGCTGTGGCACCGGCGCCAGGGTCGTGGATGTGCTCCGTCCACGCGGTCCCGTCCCAGTACCGTGTCGTGCCCTGGTCGTCCGGATACCACCCCGCGGGGGTCTGCTGGCTCATGTCGGCATCTTGACATCGGGGCTCGACAGAACCGAGGACCCTCGCCGCGATAGCTAGTTCGTGCTCCTCGTTCGCGGCGAAAGGACGCACCCTTGGGACCGAGCCCGCTGCGTTGGCGCGCGAGCTCTTACCGCGGCGTACTGGTTTGGTTCCTGACCGGTTTTCGGAGACCGGTCGCGCCCTAGTTGGGCAGCAGATCGTTGACCCGGCATCAGCGTCTGCCTAGGTTGATGCTTCGTCAACGAGCCGCAAGAGGGTGAATGCATTGCCTACTGGACCGCTGCACCAGCGCTACGGGTGGGAACCCTCGGTGCCGACACGAGCGAGGACTGCCGGTGCACGATCGGTGAGGATCACAACGACTACGGCGTCCTTATGGCTGAGGTTAATTTCGGGCAGGACGACCAGGACGACGGCGACCGGGACAGCGATGAGACGCTCAACGTCTACGACGCGGCCGATATCTGGATGTCGCATGGAATGGACGAGGACTACACCTTCGGCTACAGCGAAGATGAGTTGCGGCGCGCCGCCGGCAGGTGACCACCACGCGGCGGAATGGGGCAACCACAGAGCGTGGAGGGGGGCAGTACAGATGGTCGCCCGTCCTCCGGTGGCATGAGGTCACGACCGGGCCGAGCCGCGTGCGACGGGGTACATAGGTGCTTCGCGTTCGGCACCCTGGGGCGCCGCGAGTAGGGGTTGACTTGGTTAGGCTGCTGCAGTGAGTGATAGTGAGCGGATCCAGGTCGGGCAGGCGCTCGAATCGATATCTGTGGCGTTGGCGCCCTACGTGGAAGAGGCCATGGTAAATGCCTACGGCGACGACTGGGACGAGGTGGTTGCGGAGGAAGACGCCCGCCGGCGAAAGGATGGCCGGAGGTTCCCGGTCTCCAAGACCGACCTCTCTGTCTTGCTCAAGGCGCTCATTCATCGACGCATCGATCCGTGGTCCAGCCTCCGCAACTTTCCCAGGATGCGGGCTTACGCCAGCGAGATCCTGACGCTTCGGAATCTTCACGCACATGGAGACCCCTGTGAGGGGGAACATGGGCGCCTCGTTGATACCGGTCGTCGGCTTATCATGTTGCTTGGTATCTCCCTTCCGGAAAGCCTAGGGCCGACGCCGCATGCGGGTGTGGAAGTGGCTGTTGGCGAAAGTGGAGTGGAACTGCCTTCCCAGCTGCCAATCCGCATTGACCGTTGGGACGCCAAGATGGTCTCACTTGGTGAGGCCGGCGAGCAGGTCGGCGAAATCCTCATGAGGGCGTATGTGCTTGAGCGTGAGTGCCGTGCCGTGAGCAGTGCCGCGCTGATGGATCTCGACCCGAAGGCACCTGACTTCGAAACATTCCACCAGGAGTTGTGGTCCGCGGTCAGCGCCGCTGGGCCTGAGGTTGTCGAACTCCTCCGACGCTTGGAACAACTGGAGCTCGCCGGCCCTCAGCCCAAGGACCCAGCCATGTCGCTTCTCTTTCTACATGGACGCCACGTGCTGACAACGGGGTTCCTAGAGGCGGCCTGCAAGAGCCACCTCGGTGACATCGAACAGCACCAGTTGGATGCGATTCGCGACGCCGCCAGCGCTATCAGCGAGGCGGCCCGACATCAATCAGGTGCGGCATTGGAAGAGCGGCTTAAGGCCATCTCCGTAACGACTGACTTGGCTCGCGAGCGCGTGAACGAGTCGCGGCGCCTTGTCCAAGCCATGACAGTCGGCGACTACACATCATCAGTACTGCGTGTTGCTTCCGAATTGGATGACGCGAGCCCGATTGCCAATGCCATCGTCGCGGCCGCCAGGTTTGAACTCGCGGACGCTTCGCATGATGAAGCCGGCAACTGGACTCCAGAAGCCCTACCCCACATCCAAGACGCAGTTGCCCGCCTTAGGTTCGAGGCAGCCATGGAACCAGGGTCCTCCCGGGAGAGTCTCCTGGTCACAGCCCTCCGTCGTGAAGGTGAGATCTACGTCGACATCGACCAGCCTGAGCAAGCCCTTCAGTCGTTCGCTCGCGCTGAGGAGATCATCGACCGATACCCCTCGGCCGACCCCTCCCTGTCCGCGTGAGTGCTACTCCCTTTCCGTCGTCCCGCGAGGGCCCATCGGGCGCATGCTGAACGACTCATAAGCGTTCTGCACCTTGGTGTAGCCGCCAAATCCGTTTCTCCGCCCAGGTTTCCTGCGACAACCTGCGCTGAAGCCGGATGACCCGGCACACGCAAGAGCCCTGCCGTCCAGCCGAATCAATCAGATCAGCGCCCAGAGACGTTTGATCGGCGAGACGGTGCGGCCAACACGCGGCGATATGACGCTGCCGCTAGATCAGAGAAGGATTCGCGCTCTGACTCCGGGGCCGACACACTTCGTGTGTGACGTCGAGAAGAACGCCCATGCAGACGGGTTTTCCGGTCGATCTTCGAGGTGAGTCAATTGCTCGTCGCGACCATGCGGGCCCCTACGGTGATGTCGAGATGAAGGCAGCTCGAATCATTGAGCGGGCGACAGGAGCGCAGGTCGTTCTTCAAGATGACAACGTCGGGCCGCCAAAGCCCGACCTTCGCCTCGAGTACGGCGACGGGCGCAGGGGCATCGGTGAAGTCGTCACAGTGACTGACCCCGCTCGCGCCGCTGAGACCATGGCGTTCGCACACGGCGGACTCGACATCGTCGACGACAATCTGCGTTGGCAATGGTGGATCACAGCGCCGGCCCGCGTAGACCGCCGTCGTCTCCGCGAGGTCCTGGTTCCGGTGCTCGCAGACATGGAGGTCGCCGGAGAGCGACCACCCGCGCTAGGGCCAATCAACATGGCGACGGCAGGTCCTGGAGTTTTGAGGCTGTTGGACCTGGGTGTCACAGAGGTCGCGGCGAACGATCGCGCTGGAGACCAGGCTGGACATGTGCGATGGCAGCCGGAGGGAGCGGGGGGAACGCTCGAGGTGGATATCGAAGCCTTCCACGTGTGGCTTGCCGCCTTCCTGGCCAAGCCGCTCGCCCAGTCGAAGCTAAACAAGCTAGCTGGCGTGCCCGGCGAAATTGAACGGCACCTCTTTGTTGGCGTTTCTTGGAGCGCGCCTTGGCCGGTCGTGCGGCTCCTTGACCGTGAAGTTGATGCGCTGCCCTTCCGGGAGCCCGCTTTGCCAGAGAGCGCCAGCCACCTGTGGGTATGGGGATGCGAGCTCCCGGGGCGCGCTCTCGCCTGGTGGCCGGAGTGCGGATGGCTCGATGTCCAGCGTCACTGGCTAGCGGACTAGTCGCATCCGGTTGAGCTTGGGTCCGATTTGCTCATCACTCGCACTGAATTGACCGGTTGTCGTCCTCTGCGGCGGTGTGACGCCCCATCAGCATCATGGCTGCGGCGTCGTCAGTCTCCTCAGCTGTACCGGTTGACGGGCCGTCGCCACCGCAATTTCCCTGCGAACGACCGGTGAAGGGCCGGCGTCAACAAGACCAGCGTTGATAGCGCACCCAGCCCGACGGGTGTCCCCGCTATCCGCAGACCCTGCGTGCGCCACGGGCCGGCGCCGTGCTCGGTGTCATTGATAAAGACGACAGTCTGGCCCGTGTCGCCTCCGAGTAGCTGGTCGAATCGCGCTTCGTCGAGGTCGGCGCGGGTTCGCAACGCGCCCGGACTAGCCATCACAAGGATGGAAACCTTGCCGTGCGCGGTGAACCACTGGCCTTCCTCGCGCGGTTCGGCTGGATCGGTGTAGCCGTATTCAATACTCAGCGGAAATGGCCATCGCAGGGTCCCAAAGAGACGTCCCTGGAGCAGGCGAGTGCGCGCTAGATGGACATCTACGTCCGAGTCAACGGCAAGAACCTCAGCAGCGTCGAGCTCGACGTCGAGGACAAACTCGTGGGCTTCGAGGATTGCATCGACAAGTTCGCTGAAAGTGGACGGTTCTACAACGTCGAGCTCGTTACGCAACGGGTCAAGGCGGTGGCCGAGGTACTGGCCACGCCATGTCGTGGTGTCGATCCGCATCGACGCGTGCCGATCGAGGTCGTCGAGGAATGTTTCGTCAACTAGACAGGACGGTGGGACCCATACGCGGATTGACTTCTGCCCAGGCTCGCCGACCTCCTCCCACCGGACGTCGACGCCCCATCTGTTCTCGACGAGCTCGCGGACGTCGAGCGCCACGAACTCACTGATTGACTCGACCCAAACCGCTATGTATACGACCTCGGGAGCGTCGTACCACTCGCGCAAGTGGGCGATCTCGACGTCGGCGTATGCACCTTTGTCATTGAACTTGGCCGCGTTGAGCGTCGCGGCGTGGAGCCCCTTGAGTTGGAACCAAACCCTCGTCTGGCCCACCTCGTTAGTGCCAGTCCGCTTCAGCCGGATGCCGAGGTCGATGGCTCCCCGGTCGCGGTCGTACTCCAGCCACAGGGAGCGCCCGTGCAGTCGTCTGCGTAGCTCCAAGACGTACCCGTCTTCGAACTCCTCCTCTGGGATGGTTGTCGACACGTACCAAATGTTGCACGCCACGCACCGCCAGCGAAGATATGTGTGTCGACGCGGAGCAGTCATCGCGATCGAGTGATCGCTCAGCCGGGCTGTCTCGGTTCTCAGAACCGCGCTCATTGCGGCTCTGCTCGGCGACACTCACTTGCTGGGCGACAGATCCCTTACGCCCTCGGGTGCTGACGATCGGAGATGAGGCTCGGCACGCGGAAGTACGCATCGTGAGGGGTGCCGGTCGTTCCATCAAACGGTCGCTCCTTCAAACCTCAATGCCGCAGCACTTCAAGCCAGGAGAACCCGCGCAGCCAACCCCGTCGGCGCGCCGGTCGCCCGTCGACGACAATCAAACTTGTGGCTCACAACATCCGCCCGGCCCGAGGCCAGCACACTGTCACCGAACGACTCCTCAAAGGATTCGCTGCCGACGACGGACGCCTAGCCGTCTTCGACCGTGAATTCCGTCAACGTCGCCTCCGCACCCCCGGCGCGGGAATATTCACTACCAACTTCGACTCGTGGGACTCCCGAGGGTCCGAGGACCGATGGAACCTGTTTGAAGTCAATTTCCCGGCCGCTCTCGCGCGGGTCAAGAATCGGGCAGCGTTGATGGACCCACCGACGGTCGACACTCTTAGAGACATGCTCGCCCTTCATTGGCTCCGCAGCAGGGGCATGGTGAGAGCCCGCGGTCAAGCTGTCAGCCGCACGTTCGGAAGCTACAGGCGCGACGCACCTGACACACGGCCCGAACTCTTGGCTGAAGCACTGCGGCAGCGAACCGGTCTCGTCGCCACATCGCGGTCATCACTCGAATGGATGGCCGATCAAATGATCAACGACGTCCAGGCGAATGACCTCGCGAAGTGGCACAGTCAGCAAAACCTCGAGTACTTCCAGGCGGCCCGCACGCGCTTCCAGCAACTTGATCTACACGTCCATTACTCCGACACACGCGATCTGGCCATCGGCGACTGCCCGGTCGTCACCACAATCAAGGGACGATCGGGCGCTGGGCCACACCAGGACATCGGCGTGCAGAAGGCCGACCACGTTGCCATGCCAATCACACCGGACATCCTCATCACCCTCGGCGCCGAACCTCCCAGTAAGAATCTGAGCGACAACGAAGCCGACTATTACGACAATCTCCAATGGTCAACGTTCGAAGTTTGGATTGCTGCGCGCCCCGGCGGCACGGCCGATCAACGCCTCAAACATGAAGCCCAGCAGAAGCGCCCGCTCCCGTAGGCACGTGGCCAACCATGCCAGCAGCAGTGGATGAGACCGGAGTCTGAGTCCCGAACGTTCTCCATTGGTTCGTCATCGCTGCGACTGACGTATCTCGGCTACTTGTTGACTTCTCCTCCGGCAGTGGCCGGGCCAGGCGGTTGTCGAGGTGCTCGGTGGGACCTCGCCTGAGCCTGTGCGGCTTCAATCACGACCGGTCCAAGAGAGCACCATCGCGCGACGTGCGTGATTCTGCGGAGCGAGCCTGGAGTAGGTGGGGAAGGTTCGGATGCGGCGAGGTGACGCGCGGTGCCGGTGCCGAAGCCGCGCTACGTCTAGGGTTAGTCCGCGATCGGGAGCCGAATGGGTTTCTGCGCCACTTACCGCTGCGCTGTCCGCTATGGAGCGAGCTTGAATAACTAGTAGAGAGGCAAGTCAATGAGCCTAGAAGCCGAGATTGACCGGAATCGTCAAAGTATCCGCTCTGACGGATATGCAATGTCGATCGGAGAAGTACTGAATCTCTACCGCGACGAGGAGATTCGGATCCGTCCCGAGTTTCAGCGACTTTTCAGGTGGCCAATCGAGATGCAAGCGAGACTCATCGAATCCATCTTGTTGGACATCCCGTTACCAACGATTTTTGTTGCGCAAGCAGAGGATGGCGTTTGGGAGGTGGTGGATGGGCTGCAACGGCTTTCGACAATCCTCCTCTTCATGGGTGAACTACGCGACGAAGTGTCGAAAGAGCACATGCCCCCCTCGACGCTAGTCAAGACCAAGTACCTGCCAGCCCTGGAGGGCATGCTTTATACCGAACTGCCGCAGAGCATCAAGCTGCAGTTGAAGCGTGCCCGTCTCGACTTCAGAATCCTGCTGCGAGAGTCAGATGACGCAGTGAAGTATGAACTCTTCGATCGCTTGAACAGTGGGGGCATGGCAACAAGTCCGCAGGAAGTCAGGACCGCGCTGGTAATAATGCGGGACCCGACATTCCATCTCTGGCTTCAGGACCTGAGAAATCTAGAATCGTTGCAAAACACAGTGGCCATTACGGATCGCCAACTGGCCGAGCAGTATGATTTGGAGCTCTTAGTGCGATTCTTGGTCTATCGAGAGAGTGCACCGGAGGCCCTGTCGTCCTTCGCGGATATCGACTCGTTCTTGACTGAGCGACTTCTCGAAATTGCAAGCGACGACACTTTTGATCGCGATGGGAACGATTCCATCGTGCGCACCGTGTTTGACGTTATCTGGAGTCTCGGGCCAGAGGCATTCCGAAAATTCGATGCCGTCAAAGGTAAAACGGTTGGCGCGTTCAGCGTTTCAGCGTACGAAGCGGTGACCTCAGGCGTGGCAACGAATCTCGATAGCTGGATCAAGGTGCCCGAAGCTCAGCGAGAGGCACTCTTGCGAGAACGGGTTCAGGCGCTGTGGAGCGACAGTGAGTTCCTGCGGCACAGCGGTGCTGGCATACGAGCGACCACGAGGGCACCAAAGATGCCAGCGGTCGGCGCGCGGATTTTTTCGGTATAGCGGGCAAGTGAATGGCGATTCGGACCTTAGAAGATCTCGAGGCTCGCTTGACGGCGGATCTCAAGTGGCGCAATCAAGAACTATTCTCTTGGGAGAAGCAGGTAGAGAGAACCAAAGATTTGACACGGTCTGGCTTGCTCCGTGGAGGGTGGGCGCTTATTTACGCGCACTGGGAGGGGTACGTGAAGAGTTCGGGAGTTGCCTACCTGGAATGGGTGTCGCGTAAGGGTCTAAAACTGAGTGACCTTCGCGACGAACTGGCCGCCGTCTCTATACGAGCATCCCTCCAAAAACTGGCTGAAGAAAAGAATCCTGAACGGCACACGGAGATTGTCACTCTGGTTCGCGAGGAAGCCTTGCGTCCTGCGGAACTTCCGTATACAGATGCCATGATCCGCACCAATTCGAACCTGAATTTCAAGGCATTTTCTTCAATCATGCACGCTCTGGGGTGTGACGCGAGCGCTCACGATGCTCACAAGATGTTTATTGACTCGAGATTGTTGAAACAGAGGAACGGCATTGCCCACGGCCGCAAAGAGTACGTAGAGCTTGAAGAATGGGTCGAGGGTCGCGATATTGTCATGAAAATCCTTCGGGATGTGCGGACTCAGATCGCAAATGCTGCAGCGCTCAACGCGCACCTTCGTTGATGCGTCTTCACTCGCGCTGTTGCCCCTTGGTGGCAGCTGGAAGACTCCTAAAACCTTCCGCTTTACGGACAGCAATTGGGATTGCGACATAACAGGATGTTGTCGCAAACCTGTGCGCGGACGTAACGCCGTCAGTTGAAGGATCGAAGTGCTTCGGTATGTCAGAGTTGACTGGTTTCCAAGTGACTCTCAGAGGTGGCTGGTTGCGGCCGGGTCATTCTGGGCGGTGTGCTGCGCCTTCATGCGCTCGCCAGCGAGGTGCAACGGGACTGCTGAGCGACGCAGATCTCGCGCCAGGTCGATGGTCCCGCCGAGTCCGTGCGGCCCGGGAGGCCGATCAGCTCGTCGTTGCCCGAGCCTTGCTGAGGCCGGCCTCCAGGATCTCCAGCGTCAGCCCGTAGTGCTGACGCGCCACGTCGAACGCGCGGGCGGTGTCGCGCTCGATCACCGCCTCGACGAGCGCGTGGTGCTCTCGTCGGGCCGTGCTGAGGAACTCGTCGGGGTAGGGCTCCGACCCGAAGCCGAGGGTGGCTTCGCGGGACAGTTCGACGCTGAGCACGGAGAGCCGCTCGTTGCGCGCGACGGCGGCTATCTCCCTGTGCAGCCGGTCGTCCGCGGATCGGGCTGCGGAGGAGTCGGCCGCCGAGTCGAACTGGGTGAGCCGCTCGCGCAGGAGCTCGGCATCCGCTTCGGTGCACCGCTCCGCAGCGGTGCGCGCGATGGTGGCCTCGACGAGGCACCGGTACTCACAGAACTCCCGCAGTGCCGGAAGCTCGCTCTCGAGCGTGCGGAGCGCGACGTCGGGCGCGACCGTCGTCCAGTCGGCCTCGGTGACGAAGGTTCCGCCTTCGCGGCCGCGCACGGAGGCGAGGAGTCCCAACCCGGAGACCAGCCGGATGGCCTCGCGCACGGTGACGCGAGAGACCCCCATCAGCTCGGCGAGGTCCCTCTCCGAGGGAAGACGGTCGCCGGGGGAGTACGCGCCGACGGCGATGGCGGTGGTGAGCCGGTCCGCGAGCGCCTGGGCCTTGGTGACGACCGGTCCTCGATCGTGGAGCGGTGACGCCGCTGGCATGTCTCCTCCTCCGCAAAGGTATTGCAAGCAGACCTTTGTCGTGCTTCACTCCTCCCGGTCGCATCAACGAGAGGTGTTCCCATGCATGTGGACGTGGTCGAGCGGCGCTTGCACGGCGCTCACGGGAGCACGTGGTACCAGCGCAACATACCCGACCGTTCGCGCCCCGGGGCCTTGCCGCTCGTCGTGCTGCACGGCGGCCCGGGCATGGCGCACGACTACCTGCGCAGGCTCGTCGATCTCGCCGGCGACGGCCGTGAGGTCATCGTCTACGACCAGGTGGGCTGCGGCCGGAGCAGCCACCACCCCGACGCGCCGGCCGAGCACTGGACCGTCGACCTGTTCGTCGACGAGCTCGAGGAGCTGGTGCAGCACTGGGGGATCGCCGACGGCTTCCACCTGCTCGGACAGTCCTGGGGCGGCATGCTCGCCCCGGAGTACGTCCTGGCCCATCCCGGCCGGGCGACCAGCCTGGTCCTGATGGACAGCCCCGCCAGCATGCCCGGCTGGGCCGCCGGCACCCGGCGGCTCTTGGCGGAGCTGCCTGCGGGCGTCCGCGACGCGATCGAGCGCCACGAGTCCGCCGAGACCTTCGAGGACCCCGAGTACGTCGCCGCGGTCGACGCGTTCTACCGCAGGCACCTGTGCCGGCTCGATCCGTGGCCGCAGGACGTGCTGGACTCGTTCGCGCAGCTCGAGAAGGACCCGACCGTCTACACGTCGATGATCGGCCCGAGCGAGTTCACGATCACCGGCACCCTGGCGCAGTGGTCGGTCGCCGAGCGGGTGCAGGACCTCCGGCTGCCCACCCTCGTCGGCTACGGCGAGCACGACGAGGCCACCGACTCCTGGCGTCCGTTCGCCGAGCGGATCCCCGGCGCGGTGGTCCACGAGTTCGCCGGGGCCAGCCACACCCCGCACCTGGAGTGCCCCGAGGAGTTCGACCGCGTCGTCGCGGACTTCCTGCGCACTCACGACCGACCCGCCCGCTGAGCCCCAGTCCCCTTCCCGTCCCACGAACAGAGGTCCCCCATGTCGTCGTCCCGTCACGTTGACGAGGCAGCCGAGTCGGCTCAGCAGCTGGAGCAGCACGGCTACAAGCAGGAGCTGCGCCGCACGATGTCGTTGTCGGACGTCGTCGTCTACGGGCTGATCTACATGGTCCCGATGGCGCCGGTCGCCGTCTTCGGCACCATCGACAGCTTCGCGCACGGGATGGCCGCCCTGGTGTACGTCGTCGCCGCGGTCGCCATGGTGTTCAGCGCCATCAGCTACCGCGAGATGGCCCTGCGCTACCCCATCGCCGGCTCGGTCTACTCCTACGTGCGGCGGGGACTCAACCCGTTCGTCGGCTTCCTGTCCGGCTGGGCGATCCTGCTGGACTACCTGCTGCTCCCGGCCCTGCTGTCGGTGTTCGCCGCGATCGCGATGACCACCGTCGTACCCGGCATCGCGGCGTGGGTGTGGATCATCCTGTTCGTGGTGGCGGCCGCGGTGATCAACCTGGCCGGCATCGGCGTGACCGCGCGGATGAACATGCTGTTCCTGTGGATCCAGGTCATCGTGCTCGCGGTCTTCGTCGTGGGCGCCGTCATCAAGGTGGCCCAGGGCGAGGCCACGTTCACGCTCGACCCGCTGTACCGGCCGGCCGGCTTCTCCTGGGGGATCGTGTTCGGAGCCATCCCCCTGGCCGCGCTGAGCTTCATCGGCTTCGACGCGATCTCCACCCTGAACGAGGAGGCCGAGGGCGGGGGCCGTGCGGTCGCCCGCGCGACGATGATCGTGCTGGTGGCGGTCACCGTGCTCTTCGTCGTGCAGGTCTACGCCGCCGCCGCGTTCGCGCCGGCCGACGGGAACTTCTCGAGCAGTGACCGGGAGCTCAACGCGTTCTACGACATCTCCGGGGACATCCTGGGCAGCTGGTTCAAGGTCGTGGTCACCCTGACCTCAGCGTTGATCGCGATCTTCGCCAACTCCATCGCCTCCCAGGCGACCTCGTCGCGCCTGGTGTTCAGCATGGCGCGGGACCGCCTGCTGCCGCGCGTGCTGTCCACCGTGGTCACCGACCGCCAGGTCCCGCAGAACGCGATGCTGCTGATCGCCGGCCTCTCGCTGGTCATCGGGCTGGTGGGCTCCCAGCACTCGACCCTGCTCATCACGCTGGTGACCTTCGGCGCGCTGACCGCATACATCCTGCTGCACGTCGCGGTGCTGTGGCACCTGGGCATCCGCGGGAGCCGGCGGAGCTGGTTCGCGCACGTCGTCTCGCCCGTGCTGGGAGCCGCGGTGCTGGCCTACGCGCTGTGGAGCGCGGACCCGCACGCGAAGGTCCTCGGGCTTGCGTGGATGGGCGTCGGGGTGCTGCTGGCGGTGTTCCACCACGTCCGCGGCACCCTGGACACCCCGCAGGAGCAGCCCCGGCAGCTGGTCTGACCCCCGCGGGTGAGCGTCAGCGGGACAGCGTGACGGCAAGGGTGCCGGTGTTGTCGCCGTGGTCGACGTCCAGCACCGCGAGGCGGAGCGGCCCGTTCTTGGCGGCGGTGAACGCCGTCGAGTACGCGTGGTCCGCCGCGCAGGGCGTCGTACCGGTGAGCGGGTGCCACTCGACGCGCTGGCCGTCGACCCACAGCTCGAGCGGTTCCTGGCCACCGAGCACCTGCGGGTCGTACGGCGCCCAGCCGGCTCCGGTGGCCACACAGGCGGCGTCGGCCTGGACCGCGCCGGAGGCGTAGCTGCCGCGCGCGGTCAGCGTCACCGTCTGGCCGGCCTTGACCCTCATGGCCGAGTCGGTGCCGGTGGGCTGGCCGGTGCTCACGGTCACCGAGTCGCTGCGCTGCGTCCACGGCGCGGTGGCCGCCGGCGTCGCGGCGGGGGCGGCGGTCGGGGTGGCGACCGGGTCGAGGCGCTGGACCGTGACGACCACGGCGCCGGTGTCGTCTGCGCGGGTCAGCGGGTCCCAGAGCGCGAGCTCGACCTGCGCGGTGCGGGTCGCGGTCCAGGTCGCGACGTGGGTGCGGGTCGCGCAGAGCGCCCCGCCGTCGGCCGCGGTGCCGGCGAACGGCACGCCGTCGACGTACAGGCCGCCGTGCGCCTGGTCGGGGTGCGTCCGGTCCAGCGAGACCCGGGACGACCAGGCGCCGGCGGACGCGACGCAGCGACCGTCGGTCTGCACGCCGCCGCCGAGGCCGGCGGTGCCGCTCGTGGTGACCCGGTAGGTCACGCCCTGCTGGACGGCACCCGCGGTCCACACGGTGCCGCTCGCCGCGGGCACCGAGACGGTCTCGGTCTGCAGGCCGGCCCCGGCCCGGGCCGCGGTGGCGGTGGGGGCCGCCGCGAGCCCGGGCGCCTGGGGCAGTCCGGAGCTGACGTTGGTGGTGCGGCGCGAGACCAGCACGGTCAGCGAGCCGCTGGCGCCTGCGGGCCGGTTCGCGACCCGGAGCGCGAGCGCGCCGGTGCGCTTGAGCTTGACCGTGCGCGTGTAGACGTGGCTGGAGTGGCACCCCGCGGCGACGGCCCGGCCGTTGACCAGAAGGTCGAGGGCGCCGTGGGCCTTCCTGCCCGCGCGGGTCGGCGCGGGCATCCAGCGGCGGCTGGTGGGCGACCAGCGGCAGGAGGCGTCGGCGACCTGCGCAGCGGTGCCGTAGCCGTAGACCCCGGCGGCGGTGACCTTGTAGGCGATCCCGCGGCGCAGCTTGAACGGCGTCCTCCTCGTCGTGCCGTTCACCGGGACCGCGACGGTGACGAACGGCCGCTTGCGCAGGTCGAGGACGCCGGCCTTGGTGCGCGGGACGAGGGGTACGGCGGGCACCGTCGGCGGGGCCGGGGTGGTCGGCGTGACCGGGGTGGTCGGCGGCGTGACCGGCACGGTCGGGGCCGTCGGCACGGCTGGGACGTCGGTGGCGCCGGTGTACCAGCTGGTCAGGCCGTTGCCGCCGGCCCGGCTCAGCGAGATGTGCACGTGGTTGCGGTGCCGCAGCGTGTCACCGCAGGTGCTGAGCACCTTGCAGGCCTGGTAGGGCCGGGCCCTGAAGCCGTAGTAGGAGGAGTAGATCTGGTCGTTCCAGATGAGGTACATGATCCCCATCCGGCGGGCCAGCGCGTCGGCGTTGCCCTCGGCGTCGGTGGCGAAGAGCCGGGCCAGGAACGCCGCGACGTACGCCCGGTCGCGGGGCGAGTAGACGCTGACCGCCCAGTCGAACGCGCGGCCCTCCTTGTGCTCGGAGACGCCGCCGTCCTTGCAGGAGCGGGAGATGCCCAGCGAGCCGCTGCCCGGGTAGGTCGCCTGCAGCCACACCGACAGCTTCGTGGCCCCGGGCTTGGCGTCCGGGCTGCAGTTGGTCTGCGGCTCGTAGCCGGAGAAGTCCTCGATCGGCACCGCCGTCGCGGCCACCGGGACCAGCACCAGCAGGGCCACGACCAGGGCGAGCAGCCGGCTCGCGAGTCGTGCCGGTCGGGCGGGCGGGCGGTGCGGTGCGGGCATGGGCGCGGGGTCCCCCGGGTGAGTGGTGCGACGGAGCGTTCCCTGCCCCATCGGCATGGGGGGCCGCGGACCTGAGGGGTCGGCGGGTGAAAACACCGCAGTCGTCGGCGTGTCGCGCTTGACTCGCCGTCGGCGCGTCGGCGGCCCTAGGCTGGCGGCATGCGGAAGACACTGACGATCACCCTGGGCGTGCTGATGGTCGTGATCGGTGCGGTGTGGACCTTCCAGGGGCTCGGGTACCTCAAGGGCAGCCCGATGACCGGGGTGGAGCTGTGGGCGATCCTCGGTCCGCTGGTCGCCGGGCTCGGGGTGGCGCTGGCGATCGTGGGGGTGCGGTCGCCCAGAGCCTGAGCATCACAGGGCGGCGGCGAGCTCGGTGCCCTGCTTGATGGCCCGCTTGGCGTCCAGCTCGGCGGCCACGTCGGCGCCGCCGATCAGGTGCGCCTCCACCCCGGCGAGCAGCAGGTCGTCGTACAGCGTGCGCACCGACTCCTGGCCCGCGCACACCACGACGTGGTCGACCTCGAGCAGCCGGGCGACGCCGTCGACGGTGACGTGCAGCCCGGCGTCGTCGACGCGGTCGTAGGTCACCCCCGGGACGAGGTGCACGCCGGAGTCCTTGAGCACCGCGCGGTGCGCCCAGCCCGAGGTCTTCGCCAGGCCCTTGCCGATCGCGGTGTCCTTGCGCTGCAGCAGGTGCACCTCGCGGGCCGGGGTCCGCGGCTTCTTCTCGGTCAGCCCGCCGGGGTGCAGCGCCGGGTCGCCCACGCCCCAGTGCGCCATCCACTCGTCGAGGTCCTCCTCCGTGTGGGTCAGGAAGACCGCCACGTCCACGCCGATCCCGCCGGCGCCGACGACCGCGACCCGACGGCCGAGGGGGACGGCGCCGGAGATCGCGTCCGCGTAGGAGACGACCGACGGGTGGTCGGCGCCCTCGAAGCTGACGGACCGCGGGACCACGCCGGTGGCGACCACCACCTCGTCGTACGACGTGAGGTCGGCGACGGACGCCGCCGTGCCGAGCCGTACGTCGACCCCGAGCACCTCGAGCCGACGGGCGTAGTACCGCAGTGTCGAGGCGAACTCCTCCTTGCCGGGGATCGCCATGGCGAGCCGGAACTGTCCGCCGAGCGCGGAGGACGCCTCGAACAGCGTCACGTCGTGCCCGCGCTCGGCGGCGGCCACCGCGGTGGCGAGGCCGGCCGGTCCGGCGCCGACGACCGCGACGGTGCGGGCGTGCCGGGTGGGGGCGAGCGTCAGCGTGGTCTCGTGGCAGGCGCGCGGGTTGACCAGGCAGGAGGCGCGCTGGTTGGCGAACGTGTGGTCCAGGCAGGCCTGGTTGCAGCCGATGCAGGTGTTGATCTCGTCGGCGCGGCCGGCGGCGGCCTTCTCCACGAACGACGGGTCGGCCAGGAACGGGCGGGCCATCGAGACCAGGTCGGCGCCGCCGGAGGCCAGGACCTCCTCGGCGACCTCGGGGGTGTTGATCCGGTTCGAGGCGCACACCGGGATGCCGAGCTCGGGCCGCAGCCGGGCGGTGGTCGACGCCCAGGCGGCGCGCGGGACCTGGGTGATGATCGTGGGCACCCGGGCCTCGTGCCACCCGATGCCGGTGTTGATCACCGACGCGCCGGCCGCCTCGACCTTGCGGGCCAGGGTGACGGTCTCGTCCCAGGTCTGGCCCCCGGGCACCAGGTCGAGCAGCGACATCCGGTACATCAGCAGGAAGTCCTCGCCGAGCGCCTCGCGGACCCGGCGGACCACCTCGACGGGGAACCGCATCCGGTTCTCCGCGGAACCTCCCCACCGGTCGGTGCGGTGGTTGGTGTGCGGGGCGAGGAACTGGTTGATCAGGTAGCCCTCGGAGCCCATCACCTCGATGCCGTCGTACCCGGCCCGCCGCGCCAGCCGGGCGGCGTCGACGTAGTCCCGGATCGTCCGCTCGACCCCGCGCCCGGACAGCGCGCCGGCCTTGAACGGCGTGATCGGCGACTTGCTCGCGGAGGCCGAGACGTTCAGCGGGGTGTAGCCGTAGCGGCCGGCGTGCAGCACCTGCAGGACGATCGCGCCGCCCTCGGCGTGCACCGCGTCGGTGACCTGGCGGTGCCCGTCGGCGTGCGAGCGCCGGGTCATCATCGAGCCGAACGGCAGCAGCCAGCCGCGCACGTTGGGGGAGTGGCCGCCGGTGACGATCAGCCCGGCGCCGCCGCGGGCCCGCTCGGCGAAGTACGCCGCGAGCTCGGGCAGGTGCCTGGCCTTGTCCTCCAGGCCGGTGTGCATCGAGCCCATCACGGTGCGGTTGCGCAGCGTGAGGTGCCCGATCGTCAGCGGGGCGAGGAGGTGCGGGTACGGCGTCATGCGGGAGCTCCTGCGGAGAGGGAGGTGTGGGCGGTGAGGTACTCGGTCAGCCAGTCCACCCAGAACTGCTCGAGGCGGATGCCGCCGCGCAGCACCAGGTAGACGTCGAGGTCGTGGTCGGCCAGCGCGGCCGGGTCCGGGTAGCCGGCGGCCAGCTGCTCGTAGTGCGCGAGCCGGGTGGCGTGCTCGGCGCGGTGGCGCTCGACCTGGGCGAGCACCGCCGCCCGGTCGCCGTACGACGCACCACGGAGCTTGACCGCCACCTCGGAGCGGAACTGCTCCAGCGGCGTCGGCTCGCCGATCCACCGGGCCAGCTCGCGGCGGCCGGCCGCCGCGACGGCGTACACCTTCTTGGCGGGCCGGCCCTGCTGCGCGACGGCGGTGGAGCGCACCCAGCCGTCGGCCTCCATCCGGGCCAGCACGCGGTAGATCTGCTGGTGGGTCGCGCTCCAGAAGAACCCGATCGAGCGGTCGAAGCGCCGGGTCAGGTCGAGGCCGGAGGCGGGCCGCTCGGGCTGCTCGGCCAGCGACACCAGGATCGCGTGCTCGAGGGCCATGCCGACCAGACTGCCCGAACCGGACCCCCTATGCAACGAGTTGCACGTGTGGTCCGGCGCACGTCGGTGAGACCGGCGGCCGGAGCGGACCCGCGAGTCCTACGATCGGCGCATGCGCCTGACACCCGGCCTCGCCCTGGCCACCCTCCCGCTGCTCCTGGCCACCGTGGCCTGCGCCCCCGTCGAGGAGTCGACCAGCTCGAGCGACCAGCCCTCGGCCGCCACCAGCTCGTCGAGCGCCCCCGCTCCGGACGACTGCGCGCCGGACAAGCTGGCGCTGAAGAAGCCCGGCACGCTGACCATCGGCACCGACTCGCCGGCCTACGAGCCGTGGTTCTCCGGCAACGACCCGACCAACGGCAAGGGCTTCGAGTCCGCGGTCGCCTACGCCGTGGCCAAGCAGCTCGGCTTCACCACCGACCAGGTCAGCTGGGTCAAGGTGCCGTTCAACAACTCCTACGCCCCGGGCGCGAAGTCGTTCGACTTCGACATCAACCAGATCTCGATCACCCCCAAGCGCGCCGAGGTGGTGTCGTTCTCCGACGGCTACTACTCCGCGGCCCAGGGCGTCATCGCGCTGAAGAAGTCCCGGGCCGCCGGCGTCACCTCGCTAGCCGACCTGCAGGGCCTCAAGCTCGGCGCGCAGACCGGCACCACCTCGCTGACCGCGATCACCGACGTGATCAAGCCGGCGACCCAGCCGCTGGTCTTCGACGACACCAACCAGGCCAAGCAGGCGCTGCTCAACGGCCAGGTCGACGCGATCCTCTCCGACCTGCCCACGGCGTTCTACATCACCGCCGCGGAGATCCCGAAGAGCACGATCGTCGGCCAGTTCCAGCCGGAGACCGGTCAGCAGGAGGAGTTCGGGATGCTCTTCGAGAAGGGCAGCACGCTGGTGCCCTGCGTCGACCAGGCGCTGAGCGCGCTGCGCGACGACGGCACGCTGGCCGGCCTCGAGAAGCAGTGGCTGTCCGACGTGGTCGACGTACCCGTCCTGCAGTGAGCGACTGGTCCCCCAGCCCGCGGCAGGTCGAGCGGCTGCGCGTCCGCCGTCGGCTCGACAACCGGGCCCGGCTGGTCGCCGGCGGTACGACGGTCGCGGTGCTGGTGCTGCTGCTCGTCGGCCTGACCGGGTCGCCGGGCTGGCCGCGGGTCAAGGAGACGTTCCTGTCCTGGCCGGACGCGAAGGCGGCGTTCCCGGCGATCGCGTCGGCGTTCTGGGTGAACGTGCGGATGTTCCTGGTCGCCGAGCCGCTGATCCTGGTGGTCGGGGTGCTGGTCGCGGTCGCCCGCGGCACCGTCGCGCCGGTGCTGTTCCCGGTCCGCGCGCTGGCGGTGCTCTACACCGACCTGTTCCGCGGCGTGCCGACCCTGCTGGTGGTCTTCCTGGTCGCGTTCGGGCTGCCCGCGCTGCGGCTGCAGGGCGTCACCACCAGCCTGTTCTGGCTGGGCGTGCTGGCGCTGGTGCTGTCCTACGGCGCCTACGTCGCGGAGGTGTTCCGCTCCGGCATCGAGGGCGTGCACCCCTCGCAGGTCGCCAGTGCGCAGGCGCTCGGCCTCTCGCACGCCCAGTCGCTGCGGTTCGTGGTGGTTCCGCAGGCGGTCCGCCGCGTCGTACCCCCGCTGCTCAACGACTTCGTCTCGCTGCAGAAGGACACCGCCCTGGTGGCCTCCGTCGGGCTGGTCGAGGCGCTGCGCCAGGCGCAGGTGTACTCGAGCTTCAACTTCAACTTCTCCTCCTACCTGGTCGCGGCCGCGTTCTTCGTGGCGCTGACCATCCCGCTGGCCCGGCTCACCGACTGGCTCGGCCGCCGCTACGCGCGCCGCGAGCGGGCGGGGGCCCGATGAGCCCGCTGCTGCGGGTCGAGAACCTCCGCAAGGCGTACGGCGACAAGGTGGTGCTGCGCGACGTCAGCCTGGACGTCGAGCCGCACGACGTGGTCTGCCTGATCGGGGCCTCGGGGAGCGGCAAGTCCACGCTGCTGCGCTGCCTGAACCTGCTCGAGACCGTCGACGACGGCGGCATCTGGTTCGAGGACGAGGAGATCACCGACCCGCGCGTGGACGCGCGACAGGTCAGGGCCCGGATGGGGATGGTGTTCCAGGCCTACAACCTGTTCCCGCACATGACCGTGCTCGACAACCTCACCCTCGCGCCGCGCCGGGTGCACGGCACGCCCCGGGCGGAGGCCGAGGCCCGGGCGCGCGAGCTGCTCGGCCGGTTCGGCCTGGCCGACAAGGCCGACGAGCACCCCGACCGGCTCTCCGGCGGCCAGCAGCAGCGGGCCGCGCTGGCCCGGGCGCTGGCCACCGACCCGTCCCTGGTGCTGCTCGACGAGGTCACCTCCGCGCTCGACCCGGAGCTGGTCGGCGAGGTGCTCGACATCCTGCGCGACCTGGCCACCGGCGGCACCACGATGGTGCTGGCCACCCACGAGATGGCCTTCGCCCGGGAGGTCGCCTCCCAGGTGTGCTTCCTGCACGACGGCGCGATCCTGGAGCGGGGCACCCCCACCGACGTGCTCGGCGCGCCGACGAACGACCGCACCCGGCAGTTCCTGCGCCGCGTGCTGCCCTCTTGACCGGCATACCCCCTAGGGGTATAACGAAGGGATGGACCACACCTGGCGCACCGCGATCTCCGCGACCCTGCACTGCCTGACCGGCTGTGCGATCGGCGAGGTCCTCGGCATGGTGCTGGCCACCTGGTGGGGCTGGGCCAACGGGCCGAGCATCGCCCTCTCGGTGCTGCTGGCGTTCTTCTTCGGCTACCTGCTGACCAGCACCTCGGTGCTCCGCGCCGGGATGGGCCTGCGGACGGCGGTCCGGGTCGCCCTGGCCGCCGACACCGTCTCGATCCTGGTGATGGAGGTCGTCGACAACCTGGTGATCCTGCTCGTCCCGGGCGCCCTGCACGCCGGGCTGGGCGACGCGCTGTTCTGGGGCTCGCTGGTGTTCTCGCTGGTCGTCGCGTTCGTGGTCACCGTGCCGGTGAACCGGGCGATGATCTCCCGCGGGCGGGGGCACGCCGCCGCGCATGCCTACCACCACTGATGCCCCTCTGGCTTCGGTCGCCGGGCCGGTGGACTTGAGGGGTGATTAGACCGATTTGCGAGAATTTCCGAGTCACTGCGGATCGGAAAGAACCGCGGCTACCGTCGAGGCACCCCCGGACACGACCAGTCCCCCCCGCCAGCGTGTCCGCCCTCCTCTCGAACCCCGGTGCACCCATGCGTCCTGCCCTGCCCGTCGTCCCTGCCTCCCGCCTCCGCCCCCGCGGCACCCGCGCGCCGGCGGTGCTGCTGTCCGGCGGCGTCGCCCTGGTGGCGGCCCTCGCGGCGGTCGGCCCGGCCTCCGCGGCCCAGGTCCCGGTCGACCTCGGCACGGCCACGTCGTACGCCGTGCTCGCCGGCAGCACGGTGACCAACACCGGGGTCAGCAACATCTCCGGTGACCTCGGCGTGAGCCCCGGCACCGCCGTGGTCGGCTTCCCGCCCGGTCTCGTGACCGGCGGCGTCATCCACGCCGGCGACGCCAACGCCGCGCAGGCCGAGCAGGACCTGGTCACCGCCTACGACACGGCCGCCGGCGAGACCCCGCAGACACCGGTCGGCCCGGACCTGGCGGGCCAGACCCTGGTCGCCGGCATCTACGGCAACAGCAACGCCGCCGGGACGCTCGGCCTGACCGGCACCCTCACCCTGGACGGCAAGAACGACCCGAACGGGCTGTTCGTGTTCCAGGCGGACTCCACGCTGATCACCGCCTCGGGGGCGAGCGTCCGGCTGATCAACGGCGCGAACCCGTGCAACGTGTACTGGAAGGTGGGCAGCTCGGCCACCCTCGGCACCAGCACCGAGTTCGTCGGCAACATCCTCGCGCTCACCTCGATCTCGCTGGACACCGACGCGAACGTCCAGGGCCGGGTGCTGGCGCGCAACGGCGCGGTGACCCTGGACTCCAACGACGTCAGCCGGCCCAGCTGCGCGGCCACCCCGACCGGGGGCGGCGGTGGCGCGACCCCGACGGCGGCAGCGACTCCGACCGCCGGCACCACCGGCACCCCGACGGGCGGGACGACCCCGACGACCCCGACGACCCCGGCGGCGAGCCCCTCCGGCAGCACGGGCGGCACCACCACCCAGCAGGGCGCCAGCGTGTCCGGCAGCAAGGGTCCGGGCAGCCACGGCCCGGGTTCCGGCACCGGCCGGCACGGCTCCGGCTCCGGCTCCGGCCTGACCTCGACGCCCACCGGGGCGCGGCTCACGACGGTGTCGGTCATCCCGCCCGGGCACCCCGAGACCGGTCTGGGCGGCGCCGCGGCAGGTGGCCCGGACAGCCGGCTCCTGGCGCTCGGCGGGACGGCCCTGGCCGGGGCCGCGGTCGCAGCCTCCCTGGCCGCGCGCCGGCGTCGCGTCGAAGGTCGTGACACCCGGTCGTGACCGGCCGTCACGCCCCGGGCGGACGGCGCACGCCGTGGGTCCTGCTGGCCGTGGTGCTGGCCCTGGTCGGCGCGGCCAGCCTCGTGCTGGCGCTGCAGGGCCGGCGGGACCAGCAGGCACCGCCGGTCGCCGCACCCGCGGCGGGGCGGTCCCCGGCGCAGGCAACCCCCGCGGACCCGGTCACGCCGGCTCCCGCCACCACGCAGCCGCCCGCCCCGCCGGTCCGGCTGCTCGTGCCCACGCTGCACGTGTCCACCCGGCTGCTGCGGCTCGGCGTGCACCGGGACGGGACCGTCGAGGTCCCGGCCCCCGAGGACGCCGACCGGGCCGGCTGGTTCCGGCTGGGGCCACCCCCGGGCCAGGTCGGCTCGGCGGTGATCCTCGGCCACGTCGACTCGCTGTCCGGCCCGGCGGTGTTCTACGAGCTGCGCCTCCTGGTGCCCGGTGACCGGGTCGACGTACGCCTGGCGGACAGGGCGGTCGCCCGGTTCCGGGTGGACCGGGTGCGGACCTACCCGAACGCCGACTTCCCGGCGCGCCGGGTGTACGGCTCGCACGGCTACGCCGGGCTCAACCTGGTGACCTGCGGCGGCGCGTACGACCGGGAGACCGGCTACCAGGCCAACGTCGTGGTCTACACCCGCCTCGTGCACACCACGCCCGCCCCCGCCTGACCGCAGCCCGGACGCAGCGCACCGGGGCTGGTTGGATGGCGGGCATGAGCTACGCACTGGGGCAGGGGACCGGACCGCTGCGGGGCGTCCGGGTCGTGGAGATCGCCGGCATCGGGCCGGGGCCGCACGCCGCGACGCTGCTCGCCGACCTGGGCGCGGACGTGATCCGGGTCGAGCGCCCCGGCGGCGCGACCAGTCCCGGCACCCGGGAGACCGACCTGCTCACCCGCGGCCGGCCCAGCGTGGCGCTGGACCTGAAGCGTCCCGAGGCCGTGGCGGCGGTGCTCACGCTCGTCGAGGGCGCCGACGTGCTGCTCGAGGGCATGCGCCCGGGCGCCACCGAGCGGCTCGGCCTCGGCCCCGAGGACTGCCTGGCCCGCAACCCGCGCCTGGTCTACGGGCGGATGACCGGCTGGGGGCAGACCGGTCCGCTGGCGCCGACCGCGGGGCACGACCTGAACTACATCGCGGTCGCCGGCGCCCTGCACGGCCTCGGGCAGGACGCCGACCGTCCGCAGTTCCCGACCAACCTGCTGGGCGACTTCGGTGGCGGGTCGACGTACCTCGTGATCGGGGTGCTCGCCGCGCTCCTCGAGTCCAGGGGCAGCGGCCGCGGGCAGGTCGTGGACGCCGCCATCGTGGACGGGACCGCGCACCTGTCGGCGATGTTCGCCGGCATGCTGGCCAGCGGGTTCGCCCGCGAGCGGCGCGGCGCCAACCTGCTCGACGGCGGCGCACCGTTCTACGACGTCTACGAGACCGCCGACGGCAAGCACATGTCGGTCGGCCCGCTCGAGCCGCAGTTCTACGCCGTCCTGGTCGACCTGCTCGACGTCCCGGACGCGCCGGCCCGCGACGACCTCGCCCGGTGGCCGGCGCTGCGGGCCACGTTCACGGCGAGGTTCAAGGAGCGCACCCAGGCCGAGTGGACCGCGCTCTTCGACGGCACCGACGCCTGCGTCGCCCCGGTGCTGCCGCTGACCGAGGCGGCCGCGCACCCGCACCTCGCGGCCCGCGGCACCTACGTCGAGCGCGACGGCGTGCTGCAGCCCGCGCCGGCGCCGCGGTTCTCCCGCACCGGGGCGACCCTGACGACCGGCCCGAGCGTGCCCGGCGGCCAGACCCGCGAGGCGCTCGCCGCCTGGGGGGTCGCCGACGTGGACGCCCTGATCGAGTCGGGTGCCGCGGTCCAGCAGGCTCAGGGGGGCGTCGGAGTAGGACAGCTCCGCGCGGCAGTGCAGGCAGCGGAACAGGTACGTCGACCCGACGACCGCCGTGGCCATCAGCCCGGAGGGCGCGTCGACGGCCAGGCCGAGGTAGGCCGCGGCGTCGTCGCAGCAGTACATCCAGTGCTCGTGCTGCCAGCCCGCGAACCCCACGGTCCGGGTGGCCAGCTCGTCGAGCACCTCGGCGGGCACGCCCGGCGGGACGCCGACGCCCACGTCGGTGAACTCCGCGCCGAACCGGCGGGCCGCCGAGCCGTCCGCGATGCACCAGGGGCAGAGCCGCTCGTCGAGGTCCTCCGCGGCGTGCACCGCACCGGCGTACACCACGCCGCGGGCCTGCCCGCAGCACACGCACGCCCGCGCGGTCTCGGTCACCATCTCGGTGGTGACCGGGTCCGGGTGGTAGCGGAACACGGGCAGCGGCATCACCCGTCGAGTCTGCCGAACCGGACCGCGCCGTGTGTCAGCGGGTGCGGCGGTGGACGGTCTCCCGCTTGGTCTCGTTGACCGCCGACTCGTAGGCCGTCACCAGCGCCGCGATCGTCACCGGCTTGAACCGCTCGACGACCTCGCGCAGCTGCTCGGGCGTGGAGTCGCCGTCCTTGTAGGCCGGCCAGACCTTGGTGCGGAACAGGTCGGTCAGTTCCGCGGCGACCTGGCGGCCGTGCTCGGTGAAGATGTCCTGGGCCGCCAGCGCCGCGTCCAGCGGCATGCCCAGGTCGAGCAGCGCGACGCCGACCGAGAGGTGCGCGATCGCGACCTGGTACTTCCCCTGCTTGGTCGGGAACACGATGCCCAGCGCGTTCAGGGTGTCCAGGTCGTCGTCGGACAGCGGCCGTCCGGCGCGCTTGCCGAGCTCCCGCCGCGAGATCGTCTCGGGCAGCTCGGCCATCCACGGCGCGAGCAGCGTCCGGTGCAGCGCGATGGTCTCCGGGGACGCGTCGGCCGGGATGCGGGCGACGTACTTCTCGATCGCGGACAGCGTGGAAGCCGTGCGCCTGCAGCTCGCTGACCAGCTCCAGCCGGGCGACGTGGTCCGGGGAGTAGTAGCCCGACCGGCCGCGCCGGATCGGCGGGGGCACCAGGCCCTTGGTCGTGTAGAACCGGATGTTGCGCACCGACATCCCGACCCGGCGGGTCAGGCTGTCCAGGGTGATCAGCTCAGCGGTCTCGTCGGACTGCTCGGGCATCGGGTCCTCGGGCTCGGTCGGGCGGGCGTGGGTGACGGATCACAGGGGCTGCTGGTTGACGACCTTAACAGTAGGAGTGTCACAATCGAGGCGCAGCCCCGTCACCGACCAGTTGGGACAACCGAGCATGGCTGAGCAGCCGCAGGCCTTCGTGTACGACGCGATCCGCACCCCCCGGGGCAAGGGCAAGAAGAACGGCTCCTTGCACGAGGTGAAGCCCGTCGACCTGGTCGTCGGGCTGCTCGACGAGGTCAAGGCCCGCAACCCCGGGCTCGACCCGGCGCGCGTCGACGACGTGGTCCTCGGCGTGGTCACCCCGATCGGCGACCAGGGGGCCGACATCGCCAAGACCGCGGCGCTGGCCGCGGGCTACCCCGAGACCGTCGCGGGCGTGCAGCTCAACCGGTTCTGCGCCTCGGGGCTGGAGGCCGTCAACCAGGCCGCGATGCGGGTCCGCTCCGGCTTCGAGGACCTGATCCTCGCCGGTGGCGTGGAGTCGATGTCCCGGGTGCCGATGGGCTCCGACGGCGGCGCCTGGGCGATGGACCCCCGCACCGCGCTGGACACCTCGTTCGTGCCCCAGGGGATCGGCGCCGACCTGATCGCCACGCTCGGCGGCTGGACCCGGGAGGACGTGGACGGGTTCGCGGCCGAGTCGCAGGCCCGGGCCGCCAAGGCCCAGGCCAACGGCTTCTTCGACCGCTCGGTGGTGCCCGTCAAGGACTTCAACGGGCTGACCGTGCTGGAGCGCGACGAGTTCATCCGCCCCGGTACGACGGTCGAGAGCCTGGCCGGACTCAAGCCGTCGTTCGCGCAGATCGGCGACCAGGGCGGCTTCGACTCGGTGGCGCTGGAGAAGTACCACTGGGTCGAGGAGATCGACCACGTGCACCACGCCGGCAACTCCTCCGGGATCGTCGACGGCGCCGCGCTCGTGGCGATCGGCACCGAGCAGGTCGGCATCGACCTCGGCCTCACCCCGCGCGCCCGGATCCTGGCCGCCGCGGTCTCCGGCGCGGACCCGACGATCATGCTGACCGGCCCGGCGCCGGCGTCCCGCAAGGCGCTCGCCAAGGCCGGGCTGACGCCTGCGGACATCGACCTCTACGAGATCAACGAGGCGTTCGCGGCGGTGGCGATGCGGTTCATGCGCGACCTCGACCTGCCCCACGAGAAGGTGAACGTCAACGGCGGCGCCATCGCGATGGGCCACCCGCTCGGCGCGACCGGCGCGATGATCCTCGGCACGCTGATCGACGAGCTCGAGCGCCGCGACCTGCGCTACGGCCTGGCCACGCTCTGCGTCGGCGGCGGCATGGGCATCGCCACCGTCGTCGAGCGCATCTGACCTCCCGTCCCGTCTTCCGCCCGTCTTCAGCAGACTCTTCAGCAGAGGAACCCATGACCGACACGAGCACGCAGACCGCCGTCCGCTACGAGCAGGACGCCGACGGCATCGTCACGCTGACCCTGGACGACCCGACGGCCGGCGCGAACACGATGAACGAGCTCTACCGCGACTCGATGAGGGCCGCGGTGGACCGGCTGGTGGCCGAGAAGGAGTCGGTCACCGGCGTCGTGGTGACCAGCGGCAAGAAGACGTTCTTCGCCGGCGGCAACCTCAAGAAGATGATCGAGGCGACCCCGGACGACGCCCCCGCGCTGTTCGCCGAGATCGAGGGCATGAAGGCCGACCTGCGCCGCCTGGAGACCCTGGGCCGTCCGGTCGTGGCCGCGGTCAACGGTGCCGCGCTCGGCGGCGGCCTGGAGATCGCGCTCGCCTGCCACCACCGGATCGCCTACGACGACCCGCGCACCGAGCTGGGCCTGCCCGAGGTCACCCTCGGCCTGCTGCCCGGCGGTGGCGGCGTCACCCGGGTCGTGCGGATGCTCGGCCTCACCGACGGCCTGATGGGCGTGCTGCTCACCGGCACCCGGTTCAAGCCGGCGCAGGCCCTCGAGAAGGGACTCGTGGACGAGCTCGTCACCGACCGCGACGCGCTCGTCCCGGCCGCGAAGGCCTGGGTGCTGGCGCACCGCGACGACGACGAGGCTGCCGTACAGGTGTGGGACCGGGCGGGCTACCGGATGCCCGGCGGCACGCCGTCGACCCCCAAGCTGGCGGCCTTCCTGCCGGCGTTCCCGGCCAACCTGCGCAAGCAGACCAAGGGCGCGAACTACCCGGCCCCGCGGGCGATCCTGTCCGCCGCGGTCGAGGGCGCGCAGGTCGACTTCGAGACCGCGAGCCGGATCGAGTCGCGCTACCTCACCCGGCTGCTGGTCGGGCAGAACGCCAAGAACATGATCCAGGCGTTCTTCTTCGACCTGCAGGCGATCAGCTCCGGGTCGCTGCGCCCCGAGGGCGTCGAGAAGTTCACCGCGACCCGGCTCGGCGTGCTCGGCGCCGGGATGATGGGCGCCGGCATCGCCTACTCCGCGGCCCGCTCCGGCATCGAGGTGGTGCTCAAGGACGTCAGCCTCGAGGCCGCCGAGAAGGGCAAGGCCTACTCCGCGACGATCCTGGACAAGGCGATCGGCCGCGGGCGGATGACGCCGGAGAAGAAGGCCGAGATCCTCGACCGGATCACCCCGACCGCCGACCCGGCCGACCTGGCCGGCTGCGACTGCGTGATCGAGGCGGTCTTCGAGGACCCGGCCCTGAAGGCCCGCGTGTACGGCGAGGTGCAGCACGTCGTGAACCCCGACGCGCTGCTCGCCTCGAACACCTCGACGCTGCCGATCACCGAGCTCTCCGCGGCCGTCGACCGGCCCGAGGACTTCGTCGGCATGCACTTCTTCTCGCCGGTCGACAAGATGCCGCTGGTGGAGATCATCCGCGGCGCGAAGACCTCGGACGCGACCATCGCCCGCGCCATCGACGTCGTGCAGCAGATCAAGAAGACCCCGATCGTGGTCAACGACAGCCGCGGGTTCTACACCTCGCGGGTCTACGGCACGTTGCTCACCGAGGCCGCGGCGCTGCTCGACGAGGGCGTCGACCCGCAGACCATCGAGCGGGCCGCGACGATGGCCGGCTTCCCGGCGCCGCCGCTGGCGATGCTCGACGAGGTGTCCCTGACGCTGACCCGGAGCATCCGCAAGGCCACCCTCGAGGCCGCCGCCCGGGACGGCGTCGCGCTGCCCGAGCAGCCCGGCACCGCGACGATCGACCGGATGGTCGACGAGTTCGGGCGCCGCGGCAAGGCCGCCGGGGCCGGGTTCTACGACTACCCCGAGGGTGCGAAGAAGAAGCTCTGGCCCGGGCTGCGCGAGCACTTCACCCGCGGGGACGTCCAGGTCCCGCTGGTCGACCTGCAGGAGCGGTACCTGTTCCGGATGGCGCTGGAGACCGTCTCCTGCTTCGCCGAGGGCGTCATCGACTCGGCCGCCGCGGCGAACATCGGGTCGATCATGGGCATCGGCTTCCCGCCGCTGTACGGCGGCGCCGTGCAGTACATGCAGGGCTACGAGGGCCCCGCCGGCACCGGGCTGACCGGGTTCGTGGCCCGGGCCCGTGAGCTCGCGGCCACCTACGGCGAGCGGTTCGCCCCTCCGTCGTACGTCGTGGACCTGGCGGAGCGGGGCGGCTCCTTCCCCGCCTGATCGGCGAGACGGGGGAGCAGTTTGCGCACATCGCACGCACGACCGGCCGATGCGGGGAACAATGGGCCGGTGACTGCCGCACCAGCCGACGACGTGGTCGTCCCCGCCGCGGGACCCGTCGTCGACATCGAGTCGCTGTGGGTCCGGTTCGGATCGGTGGACGCGGTGCGGGGCATCGACCTGCAGGTCCCGGCGGGCACCGCCACCGCGCTGCTCGGCCGCAACGGCGCCGGCAAGTCCACCACCATGCGGGTGCTGGCCGGCGTGATCCCGCCGACCGAGGGCCGGGTGCACGTCGCGGGCCTGGACATCCGCACCGACTCGCTGGCGGTCAAGCGGATCACCGGCTACTGCCCCGACGTCGGCGGGCTGGTGCCGCGCGCGACCCCGTGGGAGCACCTGCAGCTCGCCGCCCGGCTCCGCCGGATGCCGGACGGCTGGGAGGACCGGGCCCGCGACCTGCTCGAGCGGTTCGACCTCGGCGGCGTGGCGCACCGGGTCACCGGCGGCTTCAGCCACGGCATGGGCCGGCGGATGTCGGTCATCCTCGCCGCGTTCCACCAGCCCCGCGTCGTGCTCCTCGACGAGCCGTTCGACGGTGTCGACCCGCTCGGGGTCGAGGCGACCATGGAGGTCATCGCGGACGCCCGCGCCCACGGCAGCGCCGTGCTGGTCTCCACCCACCTGCGCGAGCTCGCCGTCGAGGCCTGCCAGCACACGATCGTCCTGCGCGGCGGCGCGGCCGTGGCGGAGATGAGCGCCGCGGAGATCGGCGGGGAGGACGGTGCGGGTGTCTACCGCGCGCTCCTCGACTAGGCCGCGCGACTCCCGCAGCCCGCGCCGGCTGGACTGGAAGCCCCGCAGCATCCGGCTCGGCTCGGCGACCCAGGAGGCCGTCCGGGCCACCCGCGACGTCCGGCACCTGCTGAGGTTCCGGCTCGCCGGGCTGCGCGGCCGCTCGCGCCGCGCGGTGCCGGTCACCCTCGCCGTGCTGGTCCTCCTCACCGTGCTCGCCGCGACGCTGCCGGCGTTCCTGCCGGAGCTGACCGTCAGCCGCCAGGACATGCTGCTCCTGCTGCCCACCTCCTACGTCAGCGTGCTGGTGATCTCCCTGGTCTCGGCGGCGTCCACCGGCGGCGGCCGCGAGCTGCTGCCGCGCCACCAGGCCGTCGCGTTCCCGGTCAGCCCGACCACCGACCACCTCGGCGCGCTGCTGATGGCGCCGCTGAACATCGCCTGGCTGCTGCAGTGCTGGACGCTGCTCGCCGCGACGTCGTACGCCGTGGGCGCCCGCCCGCTGCTGCCGGTCGCGATGGCGCCGGTGTTCCTCTGGCTGGTCACCGGCACCGTGATGGCGCAGTGCCTGGCCTGGGTCGTGGAGTGGCTGCGCCGCGGGCCGAGCGGCTCCTACGTCGTCCGGGGCACGGCGGTCGCGATCGGCGGCCTGGTCGCGCTCCTCGTGGTCACCGGCCGGCTCACGCCCATGCTGGACAACAGCCCGACGCTGCGGGTGGTGCTCGCGGTCCTCGCCGGCGCCCAGGGCGACTGGCTGCCCTGGCTGGCGATGATGAACTGGCTGCTGGGCATCGCGATCGTCTCGGTGGTGGTCGGCGCCTGGATGGCCGACCGGGTGTCCCGCCGCTCCGCGAACGACGAGCTGCGCGTCGAGTCCTCCCGGCACAAGGCCCGCCCGAACCCGGGCTCCGACTTCGTCGCGCTGCTGCGCACCGACCGGGCGGGCATCTGGCGCTCGCTGCCGATGCGCCGCGGCATGGTCGTGCTCGCGCTGTTCCCGGGCCTGATCGCGCTCGGCGGTGACTTCGACTGGGCCAAGGTGGCGATCTTCCCCGGCCTGGTCGCCTCCGGCGGCGTGCTGCTGTTCGGCGTCAACTCCTGGTGCCTGGACGGGCACGGCGCGCTGTGGCGCGACAGCCTGCCGGTCTCCCCGCGGCTGGCGTTCGCCTCCCGGGTCGCCGTGCTCATGGAGATCCTGCTGGTCGCCACGCTCGCCACCCTGCTGCTGGCCTCGCTGCGGGCCGGCCTCCCGGACGTCTCCGAGCTGGTCGCGATCGTCTGCGGCACCGTCGTGGTCACCCTGCAGGTGGTCGCGACCGCGCTGCGCTGGTCGGTGCGCAGCCCCTACGCCGTGGACCTGCGCAGCTCGCGCGCGACCCCGGCGCCGCCGCTGGTGATGGTCGGCTACTCCTCGCGGCTCGCGCTGAGCACCACGCTCACCGGCCTGCTGTTCAGCGTCACCACCCGGGCGCCCTGGACCTGGTCGGTGCTGCTCGCGCTGCCGTTCCTGCTCTGGTCCGCGGTCAAGCTCCACCGCACCTCCCACCGGTGGGCCGACCCGGAGGTCCGGTCCCGGGTGATCGCCACCGTCGCCAGCTAGCCCCGCCCGCGCAGCGGCGTCCGCACGAGCACGTCTCGGCCGGCGTCGGCCAGCAGGTTGGCGGCAACCCGGAGGCCGGTCAGCCGGCGTTCGGCTGCGCGCACTTCATCATCGGCTCGACGAGGTCCTTGCGGGCGGCGGCCTCGTCGCCGGTGAACACGTGCGTGAACATGGCGCGCAGCGAGGTCTCGTTGAGGGTCTTCTTGACGCAGTCCTGCATCGCGGCCGGGACCTGGCCGCTGCTGGTCATCGCCTTGTTCATCATGCCGGGGACGTCGGTGCAGCCGAAGAGCACGTCGGTGGCCTTCTTGGCGTCGCCGGCGGACATCTTCACCGAGGTGACGTCCTTGCTCGCCTTGTTGTCGGAGGTGAGCATCTTGTACTTCTTCAGCTGGTCGGTGCCGATCTTGTCGACGAGGCCGTTGCCGATGCAGTCGGCCTCCTTCTGCTTGAGGGACAGCAGCGAGGAGGCGTTGTCGCTCGAGGACTTCTGCGACTTCATGATCGAGGCGGACAGCGCCTTGGAGGCGTCGGCGTCGTCGTTGCTCCCGCAGGAGGAGAGCGTGAGGGTCAGGGCGGCGGCCGCGACGGCCGCCAGGGTCTTCTTCATGGTTCCCCGGTTTCTTCATGTGGAGGACAGGGGCTTCTGCCGAGCATAACGACGGGCTAGCGGAGCGCCACCAGCGCGTGCAGCGCCGCCACCCCGTGGTCGACGAGCTCCTCGGCGGTCCGGGTCCGCCGGTCCGCCGGCCGCCCCGACCAGGACAGCGCGCGGTCCTCGACGTACATCCACCAGGCGTGCACCACGTCGGCGTGCTCGGGCCCGAGGTCCAGGCAGGTCAGCACCCGGCGGGTGGCCCGGTCCCAGATGTCGTCGTACACCTCGACCACCGCCACGTCGCCGGCCCCGGTGCCGTGCAGCAGGGAGAGGTAGAACGCGCGCCGCCGGTCGATCTGCTCGGCGAAGAGCCGCACCATCGAGCGCACCTGCTCCGCCGGCGGCAGGTCCGGGTCCGGGGCGGTGTTGCGCAGGATCCGCCGGCCGGCCGCGGCGATGCACTCGCGGTAGAAGTCGGCCTTGGTGGGGAAGTAGTGGAACAGCAGGCTCCGGGAGATGCCCGCCTCGGCGGCGACCTCGTCGACCGAGAGCTCGTGGATCGGCCGGTCGACGAGCTTGGCCAGCCCGATGCCGACGAGCTGGCGGCGCCGGTCGTCGCGGGTCAGCCGGGTCCTGCGGGGCGTGACCGTCACGCTATTGAGCATTGCTCAACAAGGATCTAGGGTCAAGGACATGGACTTCTCACCGTCACCGCGGGCCGCCGACCTCACCGAGCGGGTGCGGACCTTCCTGCAGACCGAGATCGAACCCGTCGAGGCGGACTACCACCGCGAGCTCGCCGCACTGCGCGCGCAGGGCGGCGACGCGGTCTGGCAGCCGCTGCCGCTGATCGCCGAGCTGCAGGGCAAGGCCCGCGCGCAGGGGCTGTGGAACCTGTTCCTGCCCCGCGAGCACGCCGGCGAGTACGCCGCGCGCTACGGCACCGACGGCGGCGAGGGCCTCACCAACACCGACTACGCCCCGATCGCCGAGCTCACCGGCCGCTCGGCGCTGGCGCCGCACGTGTTCAACTGCAACGCGCCGGACACCGGCAACATGGAGGTGCTGCTGAAGTACGGCACCGACGAGCAGCGTGCGCAGTGGCTCGAGCCGCTGCTGCAGGCCGAGATCCGCAGCGCGTTCACGATGACCGAGCCCGACGTGGCCTCCTCCGACGCCACCAACATGGCCGCCACCGCGGTCGTCGAGGGCGACGAGGTGGTGATCAACGGCCGCAAGTGGTGGTCGACCGGCGTGGGCCACCCAGACTGCAAGATCTTCGTGTTCATGGGGCTCACAGACCCCGACGCCGACCGGCACTCCCGGCACACCATGGTGCTGGTGCCCCGCGACACCCTCGGCGTGAAGGTCGAGCGGATGCTGTCGGTGATGGGCATGCACGACGAGCCGCACGGCCACGGGATCGTCTCCTTCAGCGACGTACGCGTCCCGCTCGCCAACGTGCTGCTCGGCCCCGGCCGGGCCTTCGAGATCGCCCAGGGCCGGCTCGGTCCTGGTCGCGTGCACCACTGCATGCGGCTGGTCGGCCTCGCCGAGATGGCCCTCGAGCTCGCCGTACGACGGGCCACCACCCGGACCGCGTTCGGCCGGCCGCTGGTCAAGCTGGGCGGCAACGCCGAGCGGATCGCGGACGCCCGGATCGCGATCGACCAGGCCCGGCTGCTGGTGCTGCACGCCGCCTGGAAGCTCGACACCGAGGGCTCCCGCGGGGCGCTCTCGGCGGTCAGCCAGATCAAGGTCGCGGTGCCGAACATGGCCCAGCAGGTCGTCGACATGGCGATGCAGATGCACGGCGGCGCGGGCTTCGACGAGGAGCTCCCGCTCGCCGCGGCCTGGGTCAGCGCCAGGTCGCTGCGGATGGCCGACGGCCCCGACGAGGTGCACCGCGGCGTGATCGCCAAGCTCGAGACGAAGAAGTACGCATGAGGGTCCTGGTCACCGGCGGAGCCAGCGGCCTCGGGGAAGCCCTGGTGAACCGCTTCGCCGAGAGAGGCGACCAGGTGATCTCGGCGGACCTCGCCCACCCCGACTTGTCAGGCGCTGAGTCGGCTGGGACCGGTTCACCGCCTGACAAGTCGGTGGTGCGGCGGGTCCTCGACGTCACCTCCGACGCGGACTGGGCGTCCGCGGTCGACTTCGTCTCTTCCTCGTGGGGTGGGCTGGACCTGCTCGTGAACAACGCGGGCGTCGCGGGGGGCGGCCGGATCGAGCGGTGCTCGCTCGAGGACTGGCAGTGGATCTTCGACGTCAACCTGTTCGGCGTGGTCCGCGGCACCCGCGCGTTCGTGCCGATGCTCAAGGCCCAGGGCTCCGGCCGGATCGTGAACACCGCCTCGCTCGCCGGCCTGGTGCACCCGCCCGGCATGGGCTCCTACAACGCGGTCAAGGCCGCCGTCGTGGCGTTCAGCGAGACCGCCGCGCACGAGCTCGCGCCGTACGGCGTCGGGGTCACGGCCGTCTGCCCGTCGTACTTCAGGACGAACCTGATGTCCTCGATGCGCGGCGGCGACGCCGACCTCGCGGCGCAGATCACCCGCATGGTCGAGCGGTCCCCGATCACCGCCGACGACATCGCCGCGGCGGTGCTCGAGGGCATCGAGCGCGGCGACGAGCTGATCCTCCCCGACGAGCCGGCCCGGGCGGCGTACGCGCTGAAGCTGTCCGACCGCACGGCGTACGACGAGCAGATGCGCGCCACCGCGGCGCGGGCGAAGGAGCGTGACGCATGACCGACCCCTCAGTGGACGTCCGCGAGGAGGACGCGTTCGACGTCGCCGCGATGACGGCCTGGCTCGCCGAGCACGGGCGCGACGTGCCCGCGGGGACGCCGGAGGTCCGGCAGTTCCCGGGCGGCGCCTCGAACCTCACCTACCTGCTGTCCTACGACGAGCGCGACCTGATCCTGCGCCGGCCGCCGTCGGGCGTGAAGGCCAAGAGCGCGCACGACATGTCCCGCGAGTTCACCATCCAGTCCAAGCTGGCGCCGGTGTTCGGGCTGGTGCCCGGGATGGTGGCGTTCTGCGACGACCCGGACGTGATCGGCTCGGACTTCTACGTCATGGAGCGGCTCGCCGGCACGATCCTGCGCCGCGACCTGCCCGACGGGCTGGCGCTGTCGGAGGACCAGGCCCGCACGCTCTGCACGAACTTCCTCGACGTGCTCGTCGACCTGCACCAGGTCGACCCGTCGCAGGCCGGGCTCGACGACCTCGGCCGGGGCGCCGGGTACGTCGCGCGGCAGGTCGGCGGCTGGTCGGACCGCTTCCGCAAGTCCCGCACCGACAACGTCGGCGACTACGAGCGGGTGATGGGCTGGCTCGACGAGCAGCAGCCCGACGACGTGGCGACGACCGTGATCCACAACGACTTCCGGCTCGACAACGTGGTGCTCGACGCGGACGACCCGCTCCGGGTGATCGGCGTCCTGGACTGGGAGATGGCCACCCTCGGCGACCCGCTGATGGACCTCTCCGGCGCGCTGGCCTACTGGATCCAGGCCGACGACGACGAGGACTTCCGCGCGGCCCGCCGGCAGCCCTCGGACCTGCCGGGGATGCTGACCCGCGCCGAGATGGTGGACTACTACACCTCCCGGATGGGCCTCTCGGTGACGCCCGAGCAGTGGCGGTTCTACGAGGTCTTCGGGCTGTTCCGGCTCGGCGTGATCGCCCAGCAGATCTACTACCGCTACCACCACGGGCAGACCACCAACGAGGCCTACGCCCGGTTCCTGCCGATGACGCAGTACCTCGAGCAGCGCTGCAACCGGCTGATCGACGAGGCCACCGGATGAGTGTGCTGCTGCTGGTCCGGCACGGCCAGGCCTCCTGGGGCGAGGCCGACTACGACCGGCTCTCCGCGGTCGGCGAGGAGCAGGCCCGGGTGCTCGGGGCGGCGCTGGCCGCCCGTGGCGTGCGGCCGGACCTCGTCGTCCGCGGCTCGATGCTGCGGCACCGGCAGACCGCCGACGGCGCGGTGTCCGCGGCCGGCTGGGACGCGACCGTCGGCGAGGACGCCGACTGGGACGAGTTCGACCACATGAGCACGCTGACCGGCTCGGTCGCGTGGTCCGAGGTCGAGGGCGAGACGTACGACGAGCGGGTGCTCCGGTTCGAGGCGACCATCGACCGCTGGGCCTCGGGGGAGCACGACGACGAGTACCGCGAGAGCTTCCCGGCGTTCCAGCAGCGGGTCCACGGCGCCTTCGAGCGGACCGTGGAACGGCTCGAGCCGAAGCAGACCGCGGTGGTCTTCACCTCCGGCGGCCCGGTGTCCTGGGTGGCCGCGACGCTCGCCGAGGGCGGGCTGCCGGCCTGGTCGCGGTTGTCGAAGGTGGTGGTGAACTCGTCGGTGACCAAGGTGCTCAGCGGTCGCCGCGGCACCAACCTGCTGACGTTCAACGACCACAGCCACCTCGAGGGCGGGGCTCCCGGCCTGCTCACCTATCGCTAGGAGCTCCATGACCACCGTCCTGATCACCGGCGCCAGCTCCGGCCTCGGCGAGGAGATGGCCCGCCAGCTCGCCGCCCGCGGCCACGACCTCGCCCTGGCCGCCCGCCGCACCGACCGGCTGGAGCGGCTCCGCGCCGAGCTGGCCGAGCGGCACCCCGGCGTCCGGGTGGAGGTCCGGGCCCTCGACGTGAACGACCACGACCGGGTCTTCGAGGTGTTCCGCGCCTTCCGGGCCGACTTCGGGTCGATCGACCGGGTCGTGGTCAACGCCGGCCTCGGCAAGGGCGCGCCGCTCGGCACCGGGCGGTTCGAGGCCAACAGGGAGACCGCGCTGACGAACTTCGTCGGCGCGCTCGCGCAGACCGAGGCCGCCCTGGAGATCTTCCGCGACCAGCAGGCCGGTCACCTGGTGATGATCTCCTCGATGTCCGCGATGCGGGGGATGCCGAAGGCCGGCACCACCTACGCCGCCACCAAGGCCGGGGTCGCGCACCTCGCCGAGGGCGTGCGCGTCGACGTGCTGGGCACGCCGATCAAGGTGTCGGTGGTCTACCCCGGCTACATCCGCTCGGAGATGAACGAGAGGGTGCGCAACGCCCCGTTCATCGTCTCCACCGAGGTCGGGGTGCGGGCGATGGTCGAGGCGATCGAGAAGCAGAAGCCCTCCGCGCGCGTCCCCGCCTGGCCCTGGGTCCCCCTCGGCTTCGCCCTCAAGCACCTCCCCCTGCCCCTCGCCCGCCGCCTGATGGCCTGAGGAGCTCACCCCGACCCGGGCCTGGGGTCAGGTCGACCCGGGCCTGGGGTCAGGTCGACCCGGGCCTGGGGTCAGGTCGACCCGGGACTGGGGTCAGGTCGACCAGGGACTCGCGCGAGCACCTACGATGACGCCGTGTCTGCCACCCTCGTCGCCAAGGACCTGTCCGGGGGCCACGCGCACCGCACGCTGTTCGAGCACCTCGACCTGACCGTCGCCCCCGGCGACGTGATCGGCGTCCTCGGCGCGAACGGCGCCGGCAAGACCACCCTGCTGCGGCTGCTCGCGGGCGACGTCGCCCCGCTCGACGGGTCGGTGCACGCGGCCCCCCGCGACGCGTTCGTGGGCTGGCTGCCGCAGGAGCACGAGCGGGTCGCCGGCGAGACGGTGGCCGGGTACGTCGCCCGTCGTACCGGAGCGGCGGAGGCCACCGCTGCCATGGAGGCGGCCGCCGAGGACCTGGGCTCGGGAGGGCCGGGCGTCGACGACGAGTACGCCCGGGCCCTGGACCACTGGCTGGCCAGCGGCGCGCCGGACCTCGACGAGCGGATCGCGCCGGTGCTCGCCGACCTCGGTGCGGACGTCGGCCCGGACGCGCTGATGACCTCGCTGTCCGGCGGCCAGGCGGCCCGCGCGGCGCTGGCGGCGCTGCTGCTCAGCCGGTTCGACGTGGTGCTGCTCGACGAGCCCACCAACGACCTGGACCTGGCCGGCCTGGAGCGCCTCGAGTCGTTCGTGCACGGCCTGCGCGGCGGCGTCGTGCTGGTCTCCCACGACCGGGAGTTCCTGGCCCGCTGCGTCAACCGGGTCGTCGAGCTCGACCTCGCGCAGAACCAGGTCGCGGTCTACGACGGCGGGTACGACGCGTTCCTGGCCGAGCGGGCGGTGGCCCGGCGGCACGCCCGGGAGGCCTACGACCAGTTCGCGGCGACCAAGGACGACCTCGTCTCGCGGGCCCGCACGCAGCGCGAGTGGAGCTCCCAGGGCGTCCGCAACGCGATGAAGAAGAGCCCCGACAACGACAAGATCCGCCGCAAGGCGCAGGCCGAGTCCTCGGAGAAGCAGGCCCAGAAGGTCCGGCAGATGGAGTCCCGGATCGCCCGGCTCGACGAGGTCGAGGAGCCCCGCAAGGAGTGGGCGCTGCAGTTCAGCATCGGCTCCGCCCCGCGGTCCAGCTCGGTGGTCGCGACGCTCAACGAGGCGACCCTGCGGCGCGGTGACTTCGCGTTCGGGCCGGCGTCGCTCCAGGTCGACGCCGGTGAGCGGATCGGCATCACCGGCCCGAACGGCGCCGGCAAGACCACGCTGCTCGGGCTGCTGCTGGGCCGGCTGGAGCCGGACGGCGGTACGGCGAGCCTGGGCGCGAGCGTCGCGGTCGGTGAGATCGACCAGGCCCGGTCCGGGTTCGACGAGGACCTGCCCCTCGGGGACGCGTTCGAGGCCGCCGTACCCGAGCTGGCGCCGGCCGACGTCCGGACCCTGCTCGCGAAGTTCGGCCTGAAGAGCGACCAGGTCACCAGCCGGGTCGGCCGGCTCTCGCCGGGAGAGCGGACCCGCGCCGGGCTGGCGCTGCTGCAGGCCCGCGGGGTGAACCTGCTGGTGCTCGACGAGCCCACCAACCACCTCGACCTGCCGGCGATCGAGCAGCTCGAGCAGGCACTGGACTCCTACACGGGCGCGTTGCTGCTGGTCTCCCACGACCGGCGGCTGCTGGACAACGTGCACCTCGACCAGCGCTGGGACGTGGCCGCCGGCCGGGTCACCCTCCGCTGACCTTGGCCCGGGTGCAGGCCGACCCGGGTCCGGGTCCGGGCCGAGCCGGGCCAAGGTGCAGGCCGAGCCGGGCCCGGGTCGAGCGCGCCGGTCGCGACCTCGACCGTGCTGCCCGTCCCTTGACCCGTGCGCGGCGCGGGCGTAAGCCTGTGCACCCGGACCGCGCTGCGGCGGCCGGACGGCGGACTGGTCGGGAGGACCTGATGAGCGGACGCGTGGTGCACTTCGAGATCCCCTTCGAGGACCAGGAGCGGGCGGCGGCGTTCTACGCGGGCACGTTCGGCTGGGACCTGAACCCGTTGCCGGAGATGCGCTACGTGCTGGCGACCACCGGTCCGAGCGACCAGGGTCCGCCGAGCGAGCCGGGCTTCATCAACGGCGGCCTGCTCGAGCGCGGGACGCCGGTCAGCGGCCCGGTGCTGGTCGTCGACGTCGAGGACATCGACGCGACGCTGGCCACGATCGAGCAGTCCGGGGGTACGACGGTCACGGCGAAGCAACCTGTCGGGGAGATGGGCTTCTCGGCCTACTTCACCGACCCCGAGGGCAACCTGATGGGCCTCTGGCAGAACGCCTGAGCGCGGGCGACTCCGCCCAGCTCCGCACGCGCTGTGGACGCTCTGCCGGCGGTGTGCCGTGGGTGGAGCGTCCATAACCCCGCGTTACAAGGAGTGCGTCAGCCGAACCTCAGGCGGACGTCCCTCACGCGCAGGGACAGCGCCGGGTGCCGGCCGTGCAGGAACGCCAGCGGGCCGTGCGCGTCGAACTTCCAGGCGCCGCGGCACGGCAGCCCCCGGCCGCTGCCGCGGAACGGCGTGACCACCGGACCGACCGACGACTCCTGCACGGTGCTCATCGCGAACGGGGTGCGCAGCAGGGCCGCACCGGGCACCGACGTGAACGCCGCGGACGCGATCTGCTGCCCCTCGGCCACCGCGCTGAACGTGGTCCGCGAGGTCGGCCCGAGCCGGCCGTCGCGCAGCGGGAGGTGCGCGAGCTGCTTGGGGAGCGCCCACAGCGCCCGGCCGGCGTCGCGGGAGGTGGGCGAGTCCACCCAGATGTCGGTGACGCTCACCCGGCGGGAGCGGACGCCGTCGACGAGCCGGGCCACCAGCAGCTCGTGGTAGGCCAGCACGCCGCCCTCGCGGTAGTCGACGAACGCGGCGCCGTACACGCCGGGCGGCCGGTCGGGCCGGTCGCTCTCCCGCACGACGAACACCGACAGCCACAGCTCCGCGCGCAGCTGCCATGGCGGGGAAGGGAACGGCATGCCCGCAGCCTAGGCGGCGCGGCCACGGGAGAATTCACGGCGTCGAGAGGTCCCACAGGGCAAGCGGTTCTGGCAGGGTGGGGCGTTAACGCTTCGCCGGGGACGCGGCGGGACGCGGCGGAGGGGAACCCGATGGACAAGCGCGTGTGCGTGATCGGAGCAGGCTCGTCCGGGATCGCAGCGGCGCAGGTGCTGGACGCCCGCGGGATCCCGTTCGACTGCTTCGAGACCGGCAGCGAGGTCGGCGGCAACTGGCGCTACGGCAACGACAACGGGATGTCCTCGGCCTACCGCTCGCTGCACATCAACACCTCGCGGGACCTGATGGAGTACCGCACGTTCCCGATGCCCGAGGACCTGCCGGACTACCCCTCGCACTGGCAGATCGCGGCGTACTTCGACGCGTACGTCGACCACTTCGGCCTCCGCGAGGCGATCTCGTTCCGCACCGAGGTCGTCAAGGTCGAGCCGCGGCCGGCGGGTGGCTTCGACGTGACCCTGCGGGTGCGCGACGTGCACGGTGACGTCAGCGAGCCGGAGGTCCGGCGCTACTCCGACGTCGTGGTCGCCAACGGCCACCACTGGGACCCGCGCTGGCCGGAGCCGTCGTACCCGGGCGCCGAGACGTTCCCGGGTGAGCAGCTGCACGCGCACTACTACCGCACCCCGGACGTCCTCGAGGGCAAGCGGGTGCTGGTGCTCGGCATCGGCAACTCGGCCAGCGACATCGCCGTGGAGTCCTCCCGGGTGGCCGCCGAGACCTACCTCGCGATGCGCCGCGGCGCGCACGTCATCCCGAAGTTCCTGTTCGGGGTGCCCACCGACCACCTCACCAGCTCACCGCTGGCGCGCGGGCCGCTCCCGCTCCAGCAGCTCGGGATGGCGGCGATGCTGCGGCTCGCGCAGGGCCGGGTCACCGACTACGGCCTGCCCCGGCCCGACCACGCGGTGCTGCACGCGCACCCGACGGTCAGCGACGACCTGCTCACCCGGCTCGGGCACGGCGACATCACGGTGCGCCCGAACATCGACCGCTTCGAGGGCAGCAAGGTGTTCTTCGTCGACGGCACCGCCGCCGAGATCGACACGGTGGTCTACTGCACCGGCTACAAGGTGACCTTCCCGTTCCTCGACGAGCGCTTCGTGACCGCTCGCGACAACCACGTCGACCTCTACCGCCGGGTCGTCGACCCCGAGCACCCCGGCCTGTACTTCGTCGGCCTGATCCAGCCGCTCGGCGCGATCATGCCGCTGGCCGAGGCGCAGTCCGAGTGGGTCGCCGACCTCGTGTCCGGCGAGGGCACGCTGCCGTCGTACGACGAGATGCGCCGGCAGATCCGGGTCTACGACGAGCGGCTCGCCAAGCGGTACGTCGCCTCGAAACGGCACACCATCCAGGTCGACTTCCACGCCTACCTCGCCGAGGTCGTGCGCGAGCGGCGTGCGTCGCGGGAGCGGGCCGGCCACGTCGCGCCGAGCCTGCGGTCCCGGGTCGGTCGGCGCCTGCGCCGGTCGTGACGTCGGCACCGTCGCACCGGCCGGTTCAGCGGCGCGGCTTCGCGGTGCTGCCGCGCACGACCAGCTCGGTGGGCAGCAGGACGTGCCGGGCCCGGGCCTTGGTGCCCGCGCGCCGGGCGTCCATGACCCGGCGCAGCTCGGTGGCCGCCGTCCGCCCCTTCTCGGCGATGTCCTGGCGGACGGTGGTCAGCTGCGGGCGCAGCCGCCGGGCGAGCGGGCTGTCGTCGAAGCCGACCAGCGAGAGGTCGCCGGGGATGCTGAGGCCGAGCTCCTCGGCGGCCCGCATCACGCCGCTGGCGATCACGTCGGAGAAGCACAGCACCGCGGTCGGCCGGTCGGGGCGGCCGAGCAGCTCGAGGGCCGCCGCGTGGGCCTCGGTGTCGTCGCTGTTGAGCTGCCGGTGCACGACGGGCGTGATGCCGGCGGGGGTGAGCACGTCGAGGTAGCCGAGCAGCCGCTCGCGGGAGACGTACTTCGACCCCGCGGCGTGGGCGACCGGGTCGGCGACGAAGCCGGGGGCGCCGCCCAGGGCAGCGGTCATCACGCCGACGCGGGTGTGGCCCAGGTCGACGAGGTGCTGCGCGGCCGCCCGGCCGCCGCCGCGGTCGTCGACGTTGATCGAGGTGACGCCCTTGGTCGGCTCCTGGTCGACGAAGACCATCGGCAGGTTGCGCCGGGTGAGCCAGTCGGCGGCGGTCATGTCCGGGTCGCAGGAGTAGACGATCGCGGCGTCCATCGGGACGTCCCGGGCCGGGATCACGTCGTCCACGACCGCCGAGGACAGCAGGGTGATCGCCAGGCCGGTGGGGGCCAGCTCCCCGGCGATCGTGCCGAGGAAGCCGGTGGCGATGTCGTCGTCGAAGGCGTAGCGCAGCGAGGACGTGAGCACGATGCCGATGGCGTTGGTGGTGCCGCGGGCCAGGTTGCGTGCGGCGGGGTCGGGGCCGGCGTACCCGAGCTTCTTGGCGGCGTCGAGGATCGTCTGGCGCATCGAGGCGGAGAGCTGGTCCGGCCGGGAGAAGGCGTTGGACACGGTCATCCGGCTGACGCCGACCTGGTCGGCGATCGTCTGCAAGGTCACTCGAGCCACGCCGCCAGGGTAACCAGTCCCGGCAGCGGCGTGCTCACGAGTGAGCCTCACGCCGAGCGAGGGGTCAGTGGGCCGGGCTGTAGTCGGCCGGCGCGAGCAGGTCGGCGACGCGGTGCAGGACGCCGGAGAGCAGCGACCGGGTGCGCGGGGCGCGGGGGGCGTGCTCCTCGGCCCGGACGACGGTGGCCAGCGGCTCGCCGTAGGTGAACTGGTCGGCGACGGCGTCGCGCGCGACGTCGAGGGTGAGCAGGGCGAACATGGGAACTCCTCGGATGAAAACGGGTGAAACACTTTCTATACCGCTACAGTACGAGGCTGTTCTGTAGCGGTCAAGTGGAGACGCGTGATCCGCGTCTCAGGCGCGCACGGGGGCGGCGTCCCGCAGGCCGACGAAGCTGATCGCCGCGCCGGCGAGCAGCAGCACCGCGCAGATCAGCTGGGCCTGCTGGTAGCCCGCGGCGAACACCGCCGGGTCGCGGTAGTCGGAGCCGGCGATCCCGACCACGGCCGGCAGCGCGCTCACCGCGAGCAGCGAGCCGGTCCGGGCGACCGCGTTGTTGATGCCGCTGGCGATGCCCGCGTAGCGGTCCGGGGCCGCCGCCAGCACGCTGGAGGTCAGCGGCGCGACCAGCAGCACCAGGCCGGAGGAGAACACCAGCACGCCGGGCAGCACCCCGGTGAAGTAGCCGGTGTCCGCGTCGATGCCCCGCAGCACCAGGGTGCCCAGGCCGCACAGCGCCGGTCCCACGGTGAGCGGCAGGCGTGGCCCGATCCGGCTGGCCAGCGCGCCGGAGCGCGAGGAGAGCAGCAGCATCACCAGGGTCAGCGGCACCGTCGCGAGGCCGGCCTTCAGCGGCGACCAGCCGGTGACCACCTGCAGCTGCAGCACCAGGAAGAACAGCATCGAGCCGAGCGCGCCGTAGACCAGCAGGGTGAGCAGGTTCGCCACCGAGAACGTCCGCGACGCGAACAGGTGGATCGGCACCAGCGCGTCGGGGTGCCGGCGCTCGAACACCACGAACAGCACCAGGCAGGCCACGCCGACGACGGCCGCCCCGACGACGTACGCCGTGCGGGCGGAGCCGTGCTCGATCAGCGCGTACGTCGCCCCGCCGAGCCCGACCGCGCCGAGGCCGGCCCCGACCACGTCGAAGCCGCGGGCCGCCTCGGGGTCGCGGGACTCCGGGACGTGCCGCGCGGCGACCAGCAGCACCGCGACAGCAACCGGCACGTTGATCAGGAAGATCCACCGCCAGGAGGCGTTGTCGACGATCCAGCCGCCGAGCAGCGGGCCGATCGCCGCGGCGATGCCGCCGAGCCCGGCCCACTGGCCGATCACCTTGCCGCGGTCGGCGACCCGGAACGAGCCCTGGATCATCGCCAGGCTGCCCGGGGTGAGCAGCGCCGCGCCGACGCCCTGGAGCAGGCGGGCGCCGATCAGCTGGCCGGGCGACTGGGCCACGCCGCACAGGGCCGAGGCCAGGGCGAACCAGGTGACGCCGACCAGGAAGACCCGGCGGCGGCCGAAGTGGTCGCCCAGCGAGCCGCCGACCAGGATCAGCGAGGCGAGCGCGAGCAGGTAGGCGTTGACCACCCACTGCAGCTGGGCGATCGACGCACCGAGGTCCTCGCCGATGCTGCGCAGCGCGATGTTCACCACCGTGCCGTCGAGCATCGCCATCCCGGAGCCGAGCACGGCCGCGGTCAGCACCCAGCGGCCCTGCGGCGAGCCGGCGGCGATCTGGGGGGCCATCCGGACGTCGACTACCGGTCGGACTGCGGGATCAGCCGCGTGTAGCGCATCTCGGTCGGGTGCGGCGGCCATGGTGCGGGGCGGCGCTCGCCCTCGACCGGGCGCCAGCCGAGGTACTCGTAGAGCCGGCGGGCCCGGTGGTTCTCCTCCAGGCACCATAGCTCCGCGATCGTCGTGCCGCGCACGTCCATCGCGTGCAGCACGGTCTCGATCGCGGTGGTCGCCAGCCCGGTCCCCCACTGGTCGGGGTGCACGGCCAGGTGCCGCAGCGAGCGGTCGTCGTAGGCCGCGAACAGGTCGAGGCCGCCGTCCCTGCGGTCACCGGCGTCCCGCACGAGCACCTCGACCCCGGGCTCGTCGAGCACCAGCGCCCAGCGGGCGAGCACGTCGTCCTCGGGGAACGGGAACCGGTCGGGCGGGAACACGTGGCGCAGCCCGACGAGGTTGGCCTCCCGCTCGAGGTCCCGCAGGGCCGACAGGTCGTCCAGGGTCGCCGCACGGAACATGCGCCCATGGTGGCGCACCCGCCTGCCGGCACGCCAGGCGGCGTCCACCAGCAAAAGTCAGGCTTGACTGTTTGTTTGTCCGGACCGCAGGATGGCCGGGTGCCGACCACCGCCCGCGTGCCGCAGGAGGAGCGCACCCGCGCCATGCGCCAGCGGCTGCTCGACGCCACCGTCGAGTGCCTGGTCGAGTCCGGCTGGAGCGGTACGTCGACCACGCTGGTCTCGCAGCGCGCCGGGGTCAGCCGGGGCGCGCAGCTGCACCACTTCCCGACCAAGGACGCCCTCGTCCTCGCGGCCGTCGAGCACCTCTCCGCCGCCCGCCGCCAGGAGCTGCAGGCCGCCGCGGCCGGGCTGCCCACCGGCCCGCGCCGCACCCGCGCCGTCCTGGAGATGCTCGCGGTGCACTTCACCGGACCGGTGTTCTCCGCCGCGCTCGAGCTGTGGGTCGCGGCCCGCACCGACGCCGCGCTCCGGCTCGCCGTCGGCCCGCTCGAGCAGCGGATCGGCCGGGAGACGCACCGCTCGACCGTCGAGCTGCTCGGCTTCGACCAGTCCGAGCCGGGGGTCCGCGAGCTGGTGCAGGCCACCCTCGACCTGGTCCGCGGCCTCGGCCTGGCCAACACGATCACCGACGACACCGCCCGCCGGGGCCGGATCCTGGACGCCTGGGCCGAGGTCCTGGACCAGAAGGTCCGCGGATGAACGACCGGCTCGCGGCGGTGCTCGCCGACCTCCGCGCCGAGGGCGACCAGCTCGAGGACCTCGTGGTGCCGCTCGACGAGCCGGGCTGGCGGACCCCGACGCCGGCCGCGGGCTGGGACGTCGCGCACCAGGTGGCGCACCTGGCCTGGACTGACGAGGCCGCGCTGGCCGCCGCCACCGACCGGGCCGCCTGGGACGCGGGCGTGCGGGCGGCGGCGCAGGACCCGGACGGCTTCGTCGACGCCGAGGCCGCGCGCGGGGCCGCCGTACCCCCGGGCGAGCTGCTGGACCGCTGGCGCCGGGCGCGGGCCGCGCTGGCCGAGGCGCTGGCTGCGGTGCCGGAGGGCACCCGGCTGCCGTGGTACGGCCCGCCGATGAGCGCCACGTCGATGGCCACCGCCCGGTTCATGGAGACCTGGGCGCACGCCCGCGACGTGGCCGCCGCGCTCGGCGTGGAGCTGCCCGCCGACGACCGGGTCCGGCACGTGGTGCACCTCGGGGTGCGCACCCGCGGCTTCGCCTACGCCAACCGCGGGCTGCCGGCGCCGACCGCCGAGGTGCGGGTGGTGCTCACCCTGCCGAGCGGGGCGGTCGTCGAGCACGGCCCGGCCGACGCGCCCGCCCGGATCACCGGCTCGGCCCACGACTTCGCGCTGGTCGTGACCCAGCGGCTGCACCCCGAGGACGCCGACCTGGTCGCCGTCGGCGAGGCCGCCTTCGAGTGGCTCGACCTCGCGCAGGCCTTCGCCGGCCCGTCGGGACCGGGACGCGAGCCGCGCCGTGGCTGAGGTGCTCCGGGTCGGCAACTGCAGCGGGTTCTACGGCGACCGGCTCTCCGCGATGCGCGAGATGCTGCTCGGCGGCGAGCTGGACGTGCTCACCGGTGACTACCTCGCCGAGCTGACGATGCTGATCCTGGGCCGCGACCGGCTCAAGGACCCGACGCTCGGCTACGCCCGTACGTTCCTGCGGCAGGCCGAGGACTGTCTCGGGCTCGCGGTCGAGCGGGGCGTGAAGATCGTCGCGAACGCCGGGGGCCTCAACCCGGCCGGGCTCGCCGAGCGGCTCCGCGAGGTGGCCGCCGGGCTCGGGCTCGACGTGCGGGTGGCGCACGTGCAGGGCGACGACCTCCTCGACCGCGCCGGTGCGCTCGGCCTCGGCGGTGCACCCCTGACCGCGAACGCCTACCTCGGCGCCTTCGGCATCGCCGCCGCGCTCACCCACGGCGCCGACGTCGTGGTCACCGGCCGGGTCACCGACGCCTCGGTGGTGGTCGGCCCGGCGATCGCGCGGTTCGGCTGGACCCCCACGTCGTACGACGAGCTCGCCGGCGCGGTGGTCGCGGGCCACGTCGTGGAGTGCGGGGCGCAGGCCACCGGGGGCAACTTCTCCGGCTTCACCGCCGCGGACCGCCCGCTCGGGTTCCCGCTGGTGGAGATCGCCGCCGACGGGTCCTGCGTGGTCACCAAGCACGACGGCACCGGCGGCCAGGTCACCCTCGACACGGTGACCGCCCAGCTGGTCTACGAGATCCAGTCCGCGACGTACCTCGGACCGGACGTGTCGACCCACCTGGACTCGCTCGTCCTGACCCCCGCCGGCCCGGACCGGGTGCGGATCTCCGGCGCGACCGGCTCGCCGCCCCCGGAGACGCTGAAGGTCTGCGTCAACGAGCTCGGCGGCTTCCGCAACCAGGCCGAGCTGGTGCTGGTCGGCCTCGACGTCGAGGAGAAGGCCGCCTGGGTCCGGTCGCAGCTCACCGCCGCGCTCGACGCGGCGCCCGGCGGGCCGCCCGCGGTCGTCGAGTGGTCGCTGGCCCGCACCGACCACGAGGACGCCGACACCGAGGAGGCCGCGTCCTGCCGGCTGCGGGTCTCGGTGCGCGACGCCGACGCGGCCCGGGTCGGCACGGTGTTCACCGCGCCGCTGGTCGAGCTCGCGCTGGCGTCGTACCCCGGCTTCACGCTGACCGCCGCGCCGTCGCCGGCGACGCCCTACGGCATCTACCGCGCCGCCCACGTCCCCCGCTCCGAGGTGAAGGAGCAGGTCGTGATGGCAGACGGCACCACCCTGGAGATCGCCGACCCGTCACCCGTGCAGCAGCATCCCCGGCGTGTCGTCGCACCAGTGACGGCTCGGCCCCCCGGTGGCCCGCTGTGCCGGCTGCCCCTCGGCCGCGTGGTGCACGCCCGCTCCGGGGACAAGGGCGGCGACGCCAACATCGGGGTCTGGGCCAGGGACGCCGCGGCACGCCCGGACCGGGTCGCCTGGCTGCTGGACTTCCTCACCCCCGACCGGGTCCGCACGCTGCTGCCCGAGACCGCCGACCTCGACGTCGAGGTGTTCGCGCTGCCGAACCTCGGCGCGGTCAACGTGCTGGTGCACGGCCTGCTCGGCGAGGGCGTGGCCGCGTCGTCCCGCTTCGACCCGCAGGCCAAGGCGCTGGGCGAGTGGCTGCGCTCGAGGTACGTCGACGTGCCGGAGGCCCTGGTGTGAACGGGTTCTGGACCACCGAGCAGGCCGCGTTGAGGGACTCCGCGCGGGCGTTCGTGCGCGCCGAGGTGGTGCCGCACCTGCAGGAGTGGGAGGACGCCGGGTCGGTGCCGCGGGACCTGCACCGCTCGGCCGCCCGACTCGGGTTCCTCGGCCTCGGCGTCCCGGAGGAGATCGGTGGCGCGGGCGGGACGTTCCTCGACGCGCTGGCCGTGACGGAGGCGTTCACCGAGGCGGGCGCGTCGTCGGGGCTGCTGGCCGCGCTCTTCACCAGCGGCATCGCGCTGCCGCACCTGGTCGCCTCGGGGGACGCCGGCCTCGTCGACCGGTTCGTGCGGCCGACCCTGGCCGGCGAGACGATCGGGTCGCTGGCGATCACCGAGCCCGGCGGCGGGTCCGACGTGGCCCGGCTGCGGACGACGGCCCGGCGGGACGGGGACGCGTACGTCGTCGACGGGTCCAAGACGTTCATCACCTCCGGGGTCCGTGCGGACTTCGTGACGACCGCCGTACGGACGGGCGGGGCGGGGCACGGCGGGATCAGCCTGCTGGTGGTGGAGCGCGGCACGCCGGGGTTCACCGTCGACCGGTCGCTGGCGAAGATGGGCTGGCACTGCTCGGACACCGCCGAGCTCGGGTTCGCCGGGGTCCGGGTGCCGGTCGCGAACCTGGTCGGCGAGGAGGGCACCGGCTTCGCGCAGATCGCCCGGGCGTTCGTGACCGAGCGGCTGGCGCTGGCCGCGCACGGCTACGGCATCGCGGCCCGGGCGCTCGCGCTGACCGCTGACCACTGCCGGATCCGCGAGACCTTCGGGCGGCCGTTGATCGCCAACCAGGTCGTGCAGCATCGGCTCGTGGAGATGCACCGCCGGGTCGACGTGGCCCGGACCTACACCCGCGCCGTCGCCGCCCGGTACGTCGCCGGCGAGGACCCGCTCGTCGAGGCGCTGCACGCCAAGGCGTTGGCGGTGCAGGCCGCGTCGTACGTCTGCGACCAGGCCGTGCAGCTGCACGGCGGCACGGGATACCTGCACGGGACCGAGGTGGAGCGGCACTACCGCGACGCCCGGATCCTGGGCATCGGAGGAGGAGCGACCGAGGTGCTCGACGACCTGAACGCCAAGCTGCTGGGGTACGCACCATGACCGACCCGTCAGTACTGCCAGGACACGCCGAGGAAACTGCTGCACGGGTGACGGGTCGGCGGGAGGCGATGCTGGAGAAGATCGCGGCGCTGGACGCGGAGCACGCCAAGGCGGTCGCCGGCGGCGGCCCCAAGTACGTCGACCGGCACCACGCCCGCGGCAAGCTGCTGGCCCGCGAGCGGATCGAGCTGCTCCTCGACGAGGGCTCGGCGTTCCTGGAGCTGTCCCCGCTCGCCGGGTGGGGCTCGGACTTCGCGGTCGGCGCCAGCGTGGTCACCGGGATCGGGGTGGTCGAGGGCGTCGAGTGCCTGGTGATCGCCAACGACCCCACCGTGCGCGGCGGCGCGAGCAACCCGTGGACGGTGAAGAAGCTGTTCCGGGCCGCCCAGATCGCCAAGGAGAACCGGCTGCCGACCGTCAACCTGGTCGAGTCCGGCGGCGCCGACCTGCCCACCCAGAAGGAGATCTTCATCCCCGGGGGGCGCGCTGTTCCGCGGGCTCACCGAGGCCAGCGCCGACCGCCGCCCGACGATCGCGCTGGTGTTCGGCAACAGCACCGCCGGCGGTGCGTACGTGCCGGGCATGAGCGACTACGTGGTGATGGTCAAGGAGCAGGCCAAGGTGTTCCTCGGCGGCCCGCCGCTGGTCAAGATGGCGACCGGCGAGGAGTCCGACGACGAGTCGCTCGGCGGCGCGGAGATGCACGCGCGGACCTCCGGGCTGGCCGACTACCTCGCCGTCGACGAGCGGGACGCGATCCGGATCGGGCGGCGGATCGTGGCGCGGCTCAACCACCGGAAGGTGGTCTCGACAAGCTCGACGTACGCCGACCCGGACGAGGACGTCGAGGGGTTGCTCGACCTGATCCCGACCGACCTCAAGGAGCCGTTCGACCCGCGCGAGGTGATCGCCCGGGTGTGCGACGGGAGCGGCCCCGGCAACGAGGTGGCGTTCGACGAGTTCAAGCCGCTCTACGGGCCGTCTCTGGTCACCGGCTGGGCGCGGCTGCACGGCCGCCAGATCGGCATCCTCGCCAACGCGCAGGGCGTGCTGTTCTCCGAGGAGGCCCAGAAGGCCGCGCAGTTCATCCAGCTCGCCAACCAGGTCGACGTACCGCTGCTGTTCCTGCACAACACCACCGGCTACATGGTCGGCGCGGAGTACGAGCAGGGCGGCATCATCAAGCACGGCGCGATGATGATCAACGCGGTGAGCAACTCCACCGTGCCGCACCTGTCGATCATGATGGGCGCGTCCTACGGCGCCGGGAACTACGGCATGTGCGGGCGCGCCTACGACCCGCGCTTCCTGTTCACCTGGCCGTCCGCGAAGTCCGCGGTGATGGGCCCGGCGCAGCTCGCCGGGGTGCTCTCGATCGTCGCGCGGGCAGCGTCCGAGGCGAGCGGGAAGCCGTACGACGAGGAGGCCGACGCCGGCATGCGGGCCTACGTCGAGCAGTCCGTGGAGGAGCAGAGCCTGCCGTTCTTCCTGTCCGGCATGGTGTACGACGACGGGGTGATCGACCCGCGCGACACGAGGACCGTCCTGGGCATCTGCCTGTCCGTCATCGAGAACGCCCCGATCCGGGGCACCGACCGCTTCGGGGTGTTCCGCCTGTGATCACGCGAGTCGCCGTCGCCAACCGGGGCGAGATCGCCAGCCGGGTCTTCGCGACCTGTCGCCGTCTCGGCATCGAGACCCAGGCGCTGTTCTCCGACCCCGACGCGGACCTGCCGTACGTCGCGGAAGCGGATCTCGCCTCCCGGCTCCCGGGCGCGACACCGGCCGAGACCTACCTCCAGGGCGAGCGGATCGTGCAGCTGGTCCGGGCCACCGGCGGTCAGGCCGTGCACCCCGGTTACGGGTTCCTGTCGGAGAACGCCGACTTCGCGCGGACGGTCATCGCCGGACAGCTGGTGTGGATCGGGCCCCCGCCCGAGGCGATCGAGGCCATGGGCTCCAAGGTCCGTGCCAAGGAGCTGATGCGCCGGGCCGGCGTACCGGTGCTCGAGGACCTGACGCCCGGGTCCGCGACCGAGGCGGACCTGCCGCTGCTGGTCAAGGCGTCGGCCGGGGGCGGCGGTCGCGGGATGCGGGTCGTGCGACGGCTGTCCGACCTGGCCGCGGAGGTGGCACGCGCGTCGGCCGAGGCGCAGTCGGCCTTCGGCGACGGCACCGTCTACGTCGAGCCCTACGTCGAGCAGAGCCGGCACGTCGAGGTGCAGGTGCTGTGCGACCAGCACGGGGCCGGGGTCGCGCTCGGCGACCGCGACTGCTCGCTGCAGCGCCGGCACCAGAAGGTCCTGGAGGAGGCACCCGCCCCCGGCCTCGCCGACGAGACCAGGACGGCGATGCACGAGGCGGCGGTGGCCGCGGCGCGGGCGGTCGGCTACACCAACGCCGGCACCGTCGAGTTCCTCGTCGACGCGGCGAGCGGCCGGTTCTTCTTCCTGGAGATGAACACCCGGCTGCAGGTCGAGCACCCCGTCACCGAGTGCGTGACGGGCGTCGACCTGGTCGCGGCCCAGATCGCCGTCGCGGAGGGGCGCACCCTCGACGAGATCCTGCCGGGCGGCGTCCCCACGCCCAGGGGCCACGCGGTGGAGGTCCGGCTCTACGCCGAGGACCCGGCCGCGGGCTGGCAGCCGACCGCCGGTCGGCTGGTGACCTTCGACGTCCCGCACGAGACCGCGTTCGAGGTGCCGGCCGGACACGGCGTGCGGCTGGACGCGGGCTTCGCGTCGGGCAGCGAGGTCGCCATCCACTACGACGCGATGCTGGCCAAGGTGATCGCCTGGGCTCCGGACCGCCCGTCGGCGCTGCGCATGCTGGCGGGGGCCCTCCGGCGGGCCCGCGTGCACGGGCCGCGGACCAACCGCGACCTCCTGGTGGCCGTGCTCGAGGACCGCGACGTCCTCGCGGCGACCATGACCACCGGCACGCTCGAGCAGCGGCTGGTCAAGGAGTTCTCCGACCTCTCGCCCTCGGGTGATCCCGACCTCGCGCCGTTCGTCGCCGCGGTGGCGCTGGCGGCGCGGGACGCGGCGCGCCGGACCGTGCAGCGCGGCATCCCGGCCGGCTGGCGCAACGTGGTCTCCCAGCCGCAGCGGACGGCCTTCGAGGCCGAGGGTCTCGACGAGCCCGTGGTCGCGGAGTGGTCCCCCGACCGGGGCGGCTTCCGTGGCCACGACCACCTGCGGGTCGTCTCGGCGACGCCCACCCGGGTGGTGGTCGAGGAGTACGGCGTGCACCGTCGCGTGGTGGAGGTGCACGTGGACGACACGACCGGTGAGGTGTTCCTCGACGGCGGCCTCCGCCAGCGGCTGCGGCGGCTGCCCCGGTTCGTGGACCCGGCCGACCAGGTCGCGAGCGGTTCGCTGCTCGCGCCGATGCCCGGGTCCGTCGTACGCCTGCACGTCGAGGCCGGCGCCCCGGTCACCGCCGGTGACCCGGTGCTGGTGCTCGAGGCGATGAAGATGCAGCACACGATCACCGCCCCGCACGACGGCACGGTCACCGACCTGCCGGTCGCGGTGGGGACCCAGGTGGCGGCCGGCGAGGTGCTGGCGGTGGTGTCGACGAGCTCGACCACCGAGAACCGCTCCACCGACGAGGACCGCTCGACTAGCGAGGGAGAACCGGCATGACCGAGCAGATCGCGTTCACCGAGACCGACGAGCGGATCACGCTGCGCCGCCAGGTGGCCAAGCTGGCCGGCGGCTACGGCCGCGACTACTTCACCGCGCAGGCGCGCAGCGGCGGGAAGACCACCGAGCTGTGGCGGGAGATCGGCCGCAACGGCTACCTCGGCATCAACATCCCCGAGGAGTACGGCGGCGGGGGCGGCGGCATCGGCGACGTGGCGGCCGTCTGCGAGGAGCTCGCCGCGCAGGGCTGCCCGCTGCTGATGATGGTGGTCAGCCCGGCGATCTGCGGCACGGTCATCACGCGCTTCGGCACCGAGGAGCAGAAGCGGAGGTGGCTGCCGGGCATCGCCGACGGCACCGCGACGATGGCGTTCGCGATCACCGAGCCGGACGCGGGCACGAACTCCCACAACATCACCACCACCGCCCGCCGGGATGCCGGGGGCTGGGTGCTCAAGGGCCGGAAGATCTACATCTCCGGCGTCGACGAGGCCGAGAACGTGCTCGTCGTGGCGCGCGCCGAGGACTCCCGGACCGGACGGCTGAAGCCCTGCCTGTTCGTGGTGCCCACCGACGCCGCCGGCTTCGAGTTCACCCCGATCCCGATGGAGATCGTCAGCCCCGAGCAGCAGTTCTCGGTGTTCATCGACGACGTGCGGCTGCCCGCGGACGCGCTCGTCGGCGACGAGGACGCCGGCCTGGTGCAGCTGTTCGCCGGCCTCAACCCGGAGCGGATCATGGCCGCGTCGTTCTCCACCGGCCTGGCCCGCTTCGCCCTCGACAAGGCCGTCGCCTACGTCAAGGAGCGCGAGGTGTTCGGGGTGCCGATCGGCAGCCACCAGGGGCTCGCGCACCCGCTGGCGATGTCCAAGATCGAGATCGAGCTGGCCCGGCTGATGACCCAGAAGGCCGCCGCGCTGTACGACGCCGGTGACGACGCGGCCGCGGGCGAGGCGGCGAACATGGCGAAGTACGCCGCCGCCGAGGCCGCCTGCGACGCGGCTGACCGGGCCGTCCAGGCGCACGGCGGCAACGGGATCACCCAGGAGTACGGCGTCGCCGGCCTGCTGGTCGCCGCCCGCGCCGGCCGGATCGCGCCGGTCAGCCGGGAGATGATCCTGAACTACGTCGGGATGCACTCCCTCGGGCTGCCCAAGTCCTACTGACCGGGCCGGCCGGACTAGCCTGCGGAGGGCGACCTCTACCGAACGGACCTGCCCATGACCGACGTCCCCGCCGAGCTCGTCCACTACCGCGTCGACGACCACGTCGCCTCGGTGGTGCTCGACTCCCAGCACAACCGCAACGCGCTCTCCCGCCAGCTGGTCCACCAGGTGTACGACGGGCTCGCGCGGGCCGAGGCCGACGATGACGTCAAGGTCGTGCTGGTCCGCGCCGAGGGCCGGACGTTCTGCTCCGGGGCGGACCTGGCGGAGGCGAGCGCCGACGGCATGGAGCAGACCGCGTCGCAGATGGTCGAGCTGCAGCGCCGGATCGCCACGCTGCCCAAGCCGGTCGTCGCGCGGGTGCACGGCAACGTCCGGGCCGGCGGCATCGGCATCGTCGCGGCGGCCGACATCGCGGTGAGCGCGTTCGACGCGACGTACGCGTTCACCGAGGTCCGGCTCGGGCTCGCCGCGGCCGCGATCTCCCTCTCGGTGCTGCCGCGGATGACCGACCGGTCGGCGGCGCTGACGTTCCTCACCGGCGAGGTGTTCACCGGCCGGGACGCCGAGCGGATGGGCCTGGTCACCCGGGCCGTCGCGGAGGACGAGCTGAACCTCGAGGTCGACGAGATCTGCGCGTCGCTGGCCAAGGGCAACCCGCAGGGGCTGCGCGAGACCAAGCTGCTGCTCGGCCGCCCGCTGGTGGAGCGGATCGACACGCTCGGCCCGGACCTGGCACGGCTGTCGGCGTCCCTGTTCGGCTCCGACGAGGCCAAGGCCGCGATGCAGGCGTTCCTCACCCGGAAGAAGAAGTAGCGGCTCAGGCGCGCCCGAGCCGCCGCGCGAGGTAGGGCGCGGTGGCGCTGCCCGCGGCCCCGGCCACCTCGGTCGGGGTGCCGGTGGCCACCACCCGGCCGCCCGCGTCGCCGCCGCCCGGGCCGAGGTCGATCACCCAGTCGGCGGTGGCGATCGCGTCCAGGTCGTGCTCGACGACCACCACGGTGTTGCCGGCGTCGACGAGCGTGTGCAGCTGGCGGAGCAGCAGCGCGATGTCCGCCGGGTGCAGCCCCGCGGTCGGCTCGTCGAGCAGGTAGAGCGCGTGCCCGCGCCGGGCGCGCTGCAGCTCGGTGGCCAGCTTGATGCGCTGGGCCTCGCCGCCGCTGAGTTCGGTGGCGGGCTGCCCCAGCCGGAGGTACCCCAGCCCCACGTCCCGCAGCGTCTCCAGGCTCCGCGACGCGGCGGGGACGTCGGCCAGGAACTTCGCGGCGTCGTCGACGGTCAGCGCGAGCACCTCCGCGATGTTCTTGCCCCGGTAGGTCACCTCGAGCGTCTCCTCGTCGTAGCGGGTGCCGTGGCAGGTCGGGCACGGGGAGTAGGTCCCGGGCAGGAACAGCAGCTCCACCGACACGAAGCCCTCGCCCTGGCAGGTCGCGCAGCGACCCTCCGCGACGTTGAACGAGAACCGCCCGACGCCGTACCCGCGTCGGCGGGCCTCGTCGGTGGCGGCGTACAGCTTGCGCACCGCGTCGAACATCCCGGTGTACGTCGCGAGGTTGCTGCGCGGGGTCCGGCCGATCGGCCGCTGGTCGACCCGGACCAGGCGGTCGAACGAGTCGAGGCCGGCGGCACCGGCGACGTCGATCTCGAGCTCGGCCTCGTCGGGGTCCTCGGGGGCGACACCGAGGTGCCCGCGGACCAGCTCGGAGAGCACCTGCGAGACCAGCGTCGACTTGCCGGAGCCGGACACGCCGGTCACCGCGGTCAGCACGCGCAGCGGCACGTCGACCGAGACGTCGCGCAGGTTGTGCCGCGAGACGCCGCGCAGGTGCAGCCATCCCTGCGGGTCACGGGGGGTGTGGTCGAGGGACGCCGCGCGGCCGAACAGGTGCGCGCCGGTGACCGACTCCTCGACCTGCTCGAGCCCGGCGACCGGGCCGGAGTAGAGCACCCGTCCGCCGCCCTCGCCGGCGCCGGGGCCGATGTCGACCACCCAGTCCGCCCGTCGTACGACGTCGAGGTCGTGCTCCACCACGAACAGCGAGTTGCCGGCGGCCTTGAGCCGGTCGAGCACGTCGAGCAGCGGCTCGGCGTCGGCCGGGTGCAGGCCCGCGGAGGGCTCGTCGAGCACGTAGACGACGCCGAACAGCCCGGACCGGAGCTGGGTGGCGATCCGCAGCCGCTGCGCCTCGCCCGGCGACAGGGTGGTCGAGCTGCGACCCAGGGAGAGGTACCCCAGCCCGAGGTCGAGCAGCACGTCGAGGCGGGCGACCACGTCGGCGCTGATCCGGACCGCGACCTCGGTCGTCGCGGCGGAGGTGCCGCTCCCGCCGGCGGAGGTCTCCGCGACGGGCCGCAGCAGCGCGGCGACCTCGCCGAGCGGCAGCGCGTTCACCTCGGCGATGGACCGGCCCGCGAAGGTCACCGCGAGCGCGTCCGGTCGCAGCCCGCTGCCGTGGCAGGCCGGGCAGGGCGTGCTGCGCACGAAGCGCATCGACCGGTCGCGCATCATCTGGCTCTTGGAGTCCGCCAGCACGTGCATGACGTGCTTGCGGGCGCTCCAGAACTTGCCGTAGTAGCCGTGGTCGATGCGGTCCCGCTCGGGCTTGATCAGCACCGAGGGCTGCTCGTCGGTGAACAGCAGCCAGTCCCGCTGCTTCTTCGGCAGCTTGCGCCACGGCCGGTCGACGTCGATGTCCAGGCCGCGGACGATGCTGCGCAGGTTCGCGCCCTGCCAGGCGCCCGGCCACGCGGCGATCGCGCCCTCGGCGATGCTCAGCGACGGGTCGGGCACCATCAGGTCCTCGGCGACGTCGTGCACCACACCCAGCCCGTGGCACTCCGGGCAGGACCCGGCGGCGGTGTTGGCGGAGAACGCCTCGGCCGGCAGCCGGGAGACACCGGCGGGGTAGCTGCCGGCGCGGGAGTAGAGCATCCGCAGCAGGTTCGACAGCTCGGTGATCGTGCCCACCGACGAGCGCGAGCTCGGCGCCCCGCGGCGCTGCTGCAGGGCGACGGCCGGCGGCATCCCGGTGATCTGCTCGACGTGCGGAGCCCCGACCTGCTGCAGCAGCCGCCGGGCGTACGGCGCCACCGACTCGAAGTAGCGGCGCTGCGCCTCGGCGTACAACGTGCCGAACGCCAGCGAGGACTTGCCCGACCCGGAGACGCCGGTGAAGGCGACCAGCGCGTCGCGGGGGATGTCGACGTCGACGTCGCGCAGGTTGTGCTCGCCGGCACCTCGGACGTGGACGAAGTGGTCGGGCACGGGGGTGGTCACCGCATACCGGTACCCCGGCCGGCCGCTCGCACGCGGTGACCCCGGCCACCCGCGCGATCGCGGGTGAACCATCAGCCGGTTCTCAGGCGCGGCTCAGCACCGCGGGCGCACAGTGGGAGCAGGCTCGACAGGCAGGACCGAGATGAGGCAGGACCCGAGGACCCTCGCTGCGGGTCCGGGCCGCGACGACCCGAGCACGCGGGCGCTGCTGCTGGTCGTGGTGGCGGTCGCGGTGCTCGCCGCGGGGGTCCGGGCGGTCGTGCTGGTCGACAGCGGCGGGGTGTCCGGGCTGCTGGGCTACGACCAGGGGGGTGTACTTCTCGGCTGCCGAGGCGCTCGCCTGGGGACGGCTGCCCTACCGGGACTTCCTGTTCCTGCACCCGCCCGGCGTCGTCGTGGCCCTCGCGCCGCTCGGTGCCCTGGCCCGGCTGACCCGCGACTCCTGGGGGATCGAGCTGGCCCGGGTGGCCGCGGTCCTGCTCGGCGCGGTCAACGCCGGGCTGGTCGCGCTGGCCGCCCGACGGGCCGGGCTGGTCGCCGCCGCGACGGCCGGGGCGTTCTACGCGGTCTGGCGACCGGTCGCGGTCACCGAGACCGAGACCCGGCTCGAGCCCTTCGTGTCGCTCGGGCTGCTCGTCGCGCTGGCCGTGCTCGCGACCGCCCCGGACCGCGTGCGGCGCCGCGCGCTCGTGCTGGCCGGCTGCGGCCTGGGGTTCGCGCTGACCGTCAAGATCTGGGCGGTGGTCCCAGTCGTGGTGGTCCTGGTCTGGTGCGTGGCGCGGTTCGGCCGGCGCGCGGCGGCCTGGGTGGCGGTGCCGCTGGTCGCCACCGTGGTGGTGGTCTGCCTGCCGTTCCTGCTCGCCGCACCGGGCCCGATGTTCCGGATGGTGGTCGTCGACCAGCTCTCGCGCGGACGGATGGCGGCCACCCTGACCAAGCGGACGACCGGGATGCTGGGCCTGTCCGAGGTCGTCGGGCACCGTCCGCACCTGGAGGGACCGGTGCTGCTGCTGCTCGTCGCCGGGGCTGCCCTCCTCGCCCTCGCCTGGGTGAGGGTGCCGTCGGCCCGGGTCGCGGTGGTGCTGCTCCTCGCGCAGGGCGGCGTGGTGCTCGCGAGCCCGTCGTACTTCCGCTACTACGACGCCTACCCGGCCCCGGCGCTGGCGCTGTGCGTGGGCGCGGTCGCGGCGGCGGTCCTCGGGCTGCTGCCCGCGCGGCCGCGTGCGCCCGTCGTACGTCGCACCGCGGCCGTCACGCTGGCGCTCGGGCTGGTCCTCGCGCTCGGGGCCGCCGCGGGCAGCGACACGCGCGCCGTCATCGGCCGGGCGTTCCCGGCCGCCGCGCTGCGCGGGGCGGTGAGCCGGGCCCGCTGCGTGACCGCCGACTCGGCGGGGGCGCTCGTGCAGCTCGACGTCTTCGGGCGGGACCTGCGCCGCGGCTGCCCCGTCGTGATCGACGTGGGCGGGCTGTCCCACGACCGGGACGCGGCGGCGATCGTCGGCGGGCTGCAGACGTCGAGACGCACCGACCAGCGCTGGCAGCGCGACGTGCGCGGCTACCTCCGGTCCGGCGGGGCGCAGGTGCTGGTCCGGCGGCACTACGACGGGTTCGACCGGGCCACGATCCACAGCCTGCACCGCCCCCGGCTGCGGCTCGACGCAGGGGCCTACGCGGTCTACGGCCGCTGAGCCGAACGGACCTTCCGCGCCGGGCCACGCTCGTGTAGACAGTGAGCCGACGGGCGGGGGCGCCACCGGATCGAGGCGGAGGTGTCCAGGGTGCAGCGCTACATCGACGAGCTGAGCCTGCTGCACGCGCTGCGGCTCGCGGTCGTGGCCACCGACACCGCCGGCGTGATCACCTTCGTCAACGAGGCGGCCACCGAGGTGTACGCCTCGGACGCCGAGGGCCTGGTCGGTCTCGAGCTCCGGGAGCTGCTGCCGGTCGAGCCGGACGAGGCCGCCTCCTTCGACCTGCACGCGGTGCTCGCCGGGGAGACCTGGAGCGGGGACCTGGCCGTACGGCGCCCGGGTGACGGCACCTTCGTGGCCGCCGTCTCGGCCACCCCGATCCGGAGCGGGGACGGCACCCTGGTCGGGGCCGTCGTCGCGGCCGAGGACATGACCGAGATCCGCAACGCCGAGGCCGAGGCGGCGGCCAGCGAGCAGCTCCTCCGGCTCGCCCACGAGGCAGCGCAGCTCGGGAGCTGGCACTGGGACATCGCCTCCGGGGTCACGGTCTGGGACGAGCAGCTCGAGGCCATCTACGGGATGCCGCCCGGCGGCTTCGACGGCACCTTCGCGGCGTGGGCGGAGACCGTGCACCCCGACGACCGCGACCAGGTGATGGCCGTCGTCGAGGAGGCGCTGACCACCCGGTCGTCGTACGTCCTGCGCAACCGCACCACCTGGCCGGACGGCACCGTCCGCTGGATCGAGGCGCACGGCAAGGTCACCAGCGACGAGCAGGGCAACCCGACCGGCACCATCGGCTGCGTGCGGGACATCACCGACCGGGTGACGGTGCAGCAGCGCCAGGCGGACGCGGCCGCGCGGTCCCGGCTGCTCCACGAGGTGACCGCCGCGTTCTTCGAGGCCTGGACGCTCGACCAGGTCGAGGCGGTGCTGGCCTCCAGCATCGAGCGGCTGGGGGAGATCCTCGGCGACAGCGTGCGGCTCCGGGTCCCCGACGACCTCTCGACGGTGACCGGCGGGATCGCGTTCGTGGCGGAGGTGCGGCGTCCGCTCGCCCACGAGGACAGCCAGCTGCTCGACACGCTGGCCGCGCAGTGCGCCATCGCCGCCCAGCGGGCCGAGCTCCAGGCGCGCACCGCCGACATCGCCGAGCAGCTGCAGTCCAGCCTGGCCGCGAGCCCGCTGCCCACCCTCGACCGGTTCGACCTGGCCGTGCACTACGCGCCCGGCGGCGACGAGCTCGAGCACGTCGGCGGTGACTGGTACGACGCGGTGAGCACGCCGGGTGGCTCGCTGGTGCTCGTCGTGGGCGACGTGATGGGCCGCGGCGTCCGCGCGGCCACCACGATGATCCGGGTCCGCGCGGGGATCCGCGGCCTGCTCACCGTCGACCCGGCCCCGCGGGCGGTCATCACGGCCGCCGACGAGATGATGACCCGCGACGCGCCGGACCAGTTCGTCACGGCGGTGGCGGCGCTCGTGGACCCGGAGACCGGGAGCCTGACGCTGTGCAACGCCGGCCACGTGCCGGTCGTGGTGGTGCACCCGGACGGCCGGACCGAGGCGCTCGGCGACGGGTCGGGGGTGCCGCTGGGCGTGCCGGTCGACCTCGAGCGGAGCGTGGCCACCGCACGGCTCGACCCCGGGACGCTGCTGGTCCTGGTGACCGACGGGGTCGTCGAGTCCCGGGCGCGGGACCTCGACCAGGGCATCACCGCGCTGCGCGAGCGCGCCGCGAAGCTGCGGGACCGGCCGCTCGGCGAGCTGGTCGTCGCGCTGGCCGCCCTCGCCGACCAGTCGCTGCGCGACGACGTCACGGTGGTGGCCGCCCGGCTGAGGTGACAGCCGTCACTGCGGCGGACCGCTGCCGTGCATCACTTCTGGTGCCCGATGACTCGGAGACCGGCCGGGCCGGCCGGGCGGCGCCGGAGCGCCACCCGGCCAGGGGATCAGGCCAGGTCGAACCGGTCGAGGTCCATGACCTTGGCCCACGCGGCCACGAAGTCGGTCACGAACTTCTCACCCGCGTCGTCGCTGGCGTAGACCTCGGCGACGGCGCGCAGCTCGGAGTTCGACCCGAAGACCAGGTCGGTCCGGCTGCCGGTCCACCGGACCTCGCCGGTGGTGGCGTCGCGGCCCTCGAACGTCTCGTGGGAGTCGTCGGTCGCCTTCCACGTCGTACCCAGGTCCAGCAGGTTGACGAAGAAGTCGTTGGTCAGCGAGCCGGGGCGATCGGTCAGCACGCCGACCGTCGACTGGTGCGCGTTGGCCCCCAGCACCCGCAGACCGCCCACCAGCACGGTCATCTCGGGGGCACTGAGGGTGAGCAGGTTGGCGCGGTCGAGCAGGAGGTACTCGGCAGGCAGCCGCTGACCCTTGCCGAGGTAGTTGCGGAACCCGTCCGCGCTCGGCTCGAGCGCGGCGAAGGACTCCACGTCGGTCTCGTCCTGCGAGGCGTCCGCGCGTCCCGGGCTGAAGGGCACCTCGACCTCGTGGCCCGCGGCGCGGGCGGCCTGCTCGACCCCGGCGGCCCCGGCCAGCACGATCAGGTCCGCGAGCGAGACCTGCGTGCCCGCCCGGTCGGCGTTGAAGGTCTGCTGGATCCCCTCGAGCGTGCGCAGCACGGCCGCGAGCTCGTCGGGGTCGTTGACCTCCCAGCCGTTCTGGGGCTGGAGCCGGATCCGCGCACCGTTGGCGCCACCGCGCTTGTCGCTGCCGCGGAACGTCGAGGCGGACGCCCAGGCGGTGGAGACCAGCTGGGACACGGTCAGCCCGGAGGCCAGCACCTGGCTCTTGAGGGTGGCGACGTCCTCGGGCCCGACCAGGTCGTGCGTGACCGCCGGGATCGGGTCCTGCCAGAGGAGCGTCTCCTGCGGGACCTCCGGACCGAGGTAGCGGGCCAGCGGCCCCATGTCGCGGTGCGTCAGCTTGAACCAGGCGCGGGCGAACGCGTCCGCGAACTCCGCCGGGTTCTCGTGGAAGCGCCGCGAGATCGGCTCGTAGATCGGGTCGAAGCGCAGTGACAGGTCGGTGGTGAGCATCGTCGGGACCCGGCCCGGCGAGCCGGCGTCGGGCCCGGGGATGGTGCCCGCGCCGGCGCCGTCCTTCGCCTGCCACTGGTTCGCACCGGCCGGGCTCTTGACCAGCTCCCACTCGTAGCCGAAGAGGTGGTCGAAGAAGTCGTTGCTCCAGGCCGTCGGGGTCGTGGTCCAGGTGACCTCGATGCCGCTGGTGATCGCGTCCGCCCCCTTGCCGGTGCGGTAGGAGTTCTTCCAGCCCAGACCCATCTCCTCCAGCGGAGCGGCCTCGGGCTCCGGTCCGACGTACTCGTCGGGGTCGGCCGCGCCGTGCGTCTTGCCGAACGTGTGGCCGCCGGCGATCAGCGCGACGGTCTCCTCGTCGTTCATCGCCATCCGCAGGAACGTCTCGCGGATGTCGCGGGCCGCAGCCAGCGGGTCGGGGTTGCCGTTCGGGCCCTCCGGGTTGACGTAGATGAGGCCCATCTGGACCGCGGCGAGCGGGTTCTCGAGCTCGTGGTCGCCGGTGTAGCGGGCGTCGCCGAGCCACTCGGTCTCCGGGCCCCAGTAGACGTCCTCGTCGGGCTCCCACACGTCCGGGCGGCCGCCGGCGTACCCGAAGGGCGTGGAAGCCCATGGTCTCCAGCGCGACGTTGCCGGTCAGCACGATCAGGTCGGCCCAGGACAGGCTCCGGCCGTACTTCTTCTTCACCGGCCAGAGCAGCCGGCGGGCCTTGTCCAGGTTGCCGTTGTCGGGCCAGCTGTTGAGCGGGGCGAAGCGCTGCTGCCCGGCCCCGGCGCCGCCGCGGCCGTCGCTGATCCGGTAGGTGCCGGCGCTGTGCCAGGCCATCCGGATCATGAAGGGCCCGTAGTGGCCGAAGTCGGCGGGCCACCAGTCCTGGGACGTGGTCAGCACGTCGGCGATGTCCTGCTTCCACGGCCGCGAGGTCGAGGGTCTTGAACGCCGCGGCGTAGTCGAAGTCGCCGCCGAGCGGGTTCGCGACCGCCGGGTTCTTGGCGAGGATCTTGAGGTTCAGGCGGTCCGGCCACCAGCCCCGGTTGCCGCCGCCCTGGGTCGGGTGCGGGGCGCGGTCGTGAGCCACCGGGCACTGGCTGGCAGTGGGCTCCCCGGCCTCCTCGTTCATCTCGCCGACGACTGCATCGTGGTGCTCAGGCATGACATTTCCTTCCGGTGCTGGGGTGGGTCACGAGCTGGGGGTGGAGCAGGCGGGGCAGAGACCCCAGTACACGACCTCGGCCTCGTCGATCGTGTAGCCGTGGTCGTCCGACGCGGTCAGGCAGGGCGTCGTCCCCACGGCGCAGTCGACGTCCACGACGGCGGCGCACGAGCGGCACACCAGGTGGTGGTGGTTGTCCGCGACCCGCGACTCGTAGCGGGCCACCGAGCCGGGCGGCTGGATGCGGCGCAGCAGGCCGACCTGGGTCAGCACGCGCAGGACGTCGTACACCGTCTGGTGGGACACCTCGCCGAGGTCCGCGCGGACGACGCCGATGGTCGAGTCCGTGTCGGCGTGCGGATGGTCCCGGACGGCGCCCAGCACCGCCAACCTCGGCCGCGTCACGCGCAGCCGGGCCTCACGCAGCTGGGGCTCGAACTCGGAAGCCGGGGGCACGATCCCGAGTCTGGTCCTGTCTCTGGAATCGGTCAAGATTGGGACGGCTGGCGTCCGGACCGCTCCAGCGGGCCACCGGGCCGCCCCGGGAGCCGACCCGGTGGCGCCCGCACGTGGACGTGGGGGTGCTCCCGCCGACGAGGCCTCTCCAGTCGGCGGGAGCGGCACAGCAAGGGTTGCCCGCCGCGGGCAGCCCACACACAGGTCTGGACAACCTCCTGGGCACGGGCCCTCCTTGACCGGTCGGGCAGCATGGGCGCCGTGGACCGGCCGGGCAGTCGTACGTCGGGTGCCGACCGGCGCTCCGCAGGACAGGTGCCCCTCCCGTTTCCGGCACCGGAGCCGCCCGCCGGGGCGGAGCCTCCTGTCCCACCGCCTGCCGTGGTCGTGGCGCTCCGGGTCGCGCCGGGGCGCCGGCTGCCGATGAAGCCGGTCGACGAGGTGGTCGTGGAGACCGGCCGCGGGATCGTCGGCGACCGCTACCACGGCACGAGGCACCGGCACGTGACCCTCCAGTCGGCCGAGCGGCTCGCCGAGGCCGCCGCCGAGCTCGGCGTCCCGGTCCTCCCCGAAGGCACCCGCCGCAACGTCACGGTGGCGGGCTTCGACGTGCCGACGGCGCCCGGGACCCGGATCCGCGTCGGCGACGTCCTGCTGGAGGTGGTCCGGGTCGCGGCGCCGTGCCGGATCCTCGACGACGAGATCGCGCCCGGGGCCGCCGCGGCGCTGCGTCGCCGGGCCGGCTCGGTGTGCCGCGTCCTGGCCGGCGGCGATCTCCGGGTGGGCGACCCGGTCGCGGTCGACGTCAGCGACCGGTGAGGACGACGAGCTGCTGGGTCGCCCGGGTCATCGCGACGTACCTGTCCACGGCCCCCCTCGATGCCGGTGCCGAACCGCTCCGGCTCGACGAGGACGACGAGGTCGAACTCCAGCCCCTTCGACAGCTCCGGGGTGAGCGACCGGACGCGCGGGGTGGCCACGAAGGTCGGGTCCCCGATGACGCAGGCGATGCCGTCGTGGTGCTCGGCGAGCCAGGTGTCGAGCACCGACCCCAGCTCCGAGGCGGACCCGTGCACGACGGGCACGCCGCTGCTGCGGACGGACGTCGGCACGTTGGCGTCCGGGAGCACGCTGCGGATGACCGGCTCGGCCTCGACCATGACCTCCGTCGGTGTCCGGTAGTTGATGCTCAGCGAGGCCAGGTCGATCCGGTCGAGCCCGACCCGCTCGAGGCGCGCCGCCCACGTCTCGGTGAACCCGTGCCGCGCCTGCGCGCGGTCCCCCACGATCGTGAAGCTCCGGGACGGGCAGCGCAGCAGCAGCATCTGCCACTCCGCGTCGGTGAGCTCCTGGGCCTCGTCGACCACCACGTGCGAGAACGGGCCGGCGAGCAGGTCCGGGTCCGTGCCGGGTACGGCGTCCTCGTCGACCAGCGCGGCCTGCAGGTCCTCTCCCCGCAGCATGGACATCACCTGCATCTCGGTGTCGTCCGTGGCGACCAGGTCGTCCACGACCCGGGCCAGGTGCTCGCGGTCGGCCGCCCGGGCCGCGGCCAGCCGGCGCCTGCGCCGCGACGCCTCCGGGTCGCCGAGCCGCTGCCGGGCCGCGTCCAGCAGCGGCAGGTCGGAGACCGTCCAGGCCTCGGGGTCGCCGCGCCGCAGCCGCCGCACCTCGTCGGCGTCGAGCCAGGGGGCGCACAGGCGCAGGTAGGCCGGCACCGTCCACAGGTCGCCGACGAGGTCGGTCGCCTCGAGCAGCGGCCAGGCCCGGTCGAAGGCGCCCGCGAGCTCCCGGTTCCGGGCCAGCGACCGGCGGAGCTGGTCGGGCGGGACGTCCTCGTCGGCCTCGTGCTTGTCGACCAGGATCGTGAGCAGCGCCTCCCACACCTGGTCGCGGCCCTCGTTGTGCGGCGTACCCGGGTCCGGGGCCTCGAACGCCTCCGCCCAGTCGGTGCTGCTGAGCCAGACGTCCGACCAGTGGGTCTCGACGGCCATCCCCTCGGTGGGCGGCTCCTCGTAGAAGCGCACCGCCGGCTCGATGGCCCGCACGAGGTCCGCGGACGCCTTCAGCGCCGCCACGTCCGGGTCGGTCTCCACCGCGGCGGCCGGCCCCTCCGGGACGAGGTCACGCAGGGTGCAGGTCTGCACGCCCTCCTCGCCGAGGCTGGGCAGGACGTCGGCGACGTAGGAGAGGTAGGGCTGGTGCGGTCCGACGAACAGCACGCCGCCCCGCCGGTGACCGAGGCGCGGGTCGGAGTACAGCAGGTAGGCGGTGCGGTGCAGCGCGACGACGCTCTTGCCGGTGCCCGGGCCGCCGTCGACGACGAGCGCGCCGCGGGACCCCGCCCGGATGATCGCGTCCTGGTCGGCCGCGATGGTGCCCAGCACGTCCCGCATCCGGGGCGACCGGCTGCTGCCCAGGCTGGCGATGAAGGCGGACTGGTCGTCGAGGGCGGCGGCGTGCCCGTCGAACCCGTCCGCGGTGAACACCTCGTCCCAGTAGTCGCTGATCCGGCCGCCGGTCCAGCGGTACCGGCGGCGGCTCGCCAGCCCCATCGGCCGGGCGTGGGTCGCCCCGAAGAACGGCTCGGCCGCCGGGGAGCGCCAGTCGACCAGCAGCCGACGGCCCGTGCTGTCGGTGAGGCCCAGCCGTCCGACGTACACGGGCTCGGAGCCGTCGGCGCCGACCATGTGGCCGAGGCACAGGTCGAGGCCGAACCGACGCAGCGCGCGCAGCCGGGCGGTCAGCCGGTGCACCTCGTTGTCCCGGTCCATCGCCTCCTGCCCGCCGCCGCCGGGTGCCCTGCGCGCCGCGTCGAGGCGGTCGGTCAGGTCGGCGACCGACCGCTCCAGGCTCTCCGCGACCGCCGCGAAGTGCCGCTCGTCGCCGGCGACCAGCGCCGGGTCGGCCTTGCGGGCGAGGAGGTCGGGGAGGGCGAAGGCACTCGTCGTCAGCGGGTTCACGGCATCGGCTCCGATCCAGCACGTCGGGTCACGTGTCGGCGGCCGTCCGGTCCTGGCCGTCGGCCGGAGATTCTGCGGCACGACCGGGGTCTTGCCGCAAGCCCTGGGGTCGGCTATACGTTGGGAGTGGCGGGGGACGCAGGGTCGTGCACGTCCCGGCCGCGGGTCAGTCCGTCGACGAGGCCCGTTCGGCGTCGGCGAGCGTCTGGCCGAGGAGTGCGCGGGCCGACCAGAGCATCTGCTCGCTGGCCTCCTCGCGGCTGAGCCCGGCGACGTCGGTGAGCCAGACGAGTGCCTCGATGCCCACGGCGCTGCGGACGGACAGGGCGACCCGGTGGATCTCGGCGTCGCCGAGACGCGGACGCAACGGGGCCAGCGCCTCCTCGAACCAGGCGATGGCCCGGCCCTGACGGAGCGGCAGGGACTCGCGCGTGGTGTCCGGGTCGAGCGAGAGCCGCAGCATGGTCCGCTGCTGGTGCTCGGTGTCGACGACGAGCCCGATGAAAGCCTCGACGGCACCCAGGAGCCGGGCAGCGGGGTCGTCGCCGGCGTCGTCCGGGACCAGGGTGCTCGTGGTGGTCTCGGGGTGCGCGGCGACCAGCAGCGCGGTGCGGGTGGGGAAGTAGCGGTAGGCCGTGGTGCGCGACACCGCCGCGGCCTCGGCCGCCGCCTCGACCGTCGGCGCCGTCCCGCCGCGCGCCAGCAGCTCGCGCGCGGCGGCCACCAGGGCGTCGCGGGTCCGCTGCTTCTGCCGGGTCCGACCGGTGCGCTCGTAGGGCGTTGACACGCCCGTCACGGTACCCTAATCTCGTCATGGGACATGAGTCCCATAAATGGGAGGTTGCTCATGGCGACGCTGGGGACGACGGTGCGGGCCCAGGGCACGGGTGAGCGGCGCTGGTTCTGCGGCGGTGGGGTGCACACCTGGCTCGCCGGCGAGGGCGAGACCGGCGGCGCCTACCTGCTGTTCGAGGACGAGCTGGACGCGGGCAAGGTGACCCCACTGCACCGACATCCCGACGCGGACGAGACTTTCTACATGCTCGAGGGGGAGGTCCGGCTGCACGTCGCCGGGGACGAGCAGATCCTCGCGGCGGGCGGGATCGCGATCATCCCGCGCGGCGTACCCCATGCGTTCGCGGTGACGACGCCGACGGCCCGGATGCTGTGTCTCCAGACGCCCGGGGGTGGAGAGGCGTTCTACCGGCAGGCGAGCGAGCCGGCGGGGGCCGGTGAGCCGCCGGTGCCGGACTTCGGGCGGGTCCGGGCGGCAGCCGCCGCGACCGGAGCGATCGAGCTCCTCGGACCTCCGCCGTTCTGAGCCGGACTGGTGGCTAGACCCCGGAGGCGGTGCGCGCCCGGGCGGTGCGACGGCGCAGCGACCGGCGCTCGTCCTCGCTCAGCCCACCCCAGACGCCGTGGTCCTGGTTCTCCTGGAGGGCCCACTCGAGGCACTGGGCACGGACCTCGCAGCCGCTGCAGATCTGCTTGGCCTCGTCGACCTGGGTCACCGCCGGTCCGGTGGTCCCGACGGGGAAGAAGAGCTCCGGGTTCTCGTCGAGGCAGGCGGAGCGGGAGCGCCAGTCGGCGTGGGGGGTGGCGTACGGCAGCATGACGTGCACCGTTCCCCATGTGGGGCCAGTCGAACCATCCGGGTCCGGCGGTGCTGGACCAGTCGCTCAGACCGGGGTGGTGCGTCCGGTCAGCGCCCAGCCGACGGCGGCGGCCACCGCGCCCCCGCCGAGCAGCACCGCGAACACCGCCGGACCGGGGGACGGCGCCGCGCCGGCGACCAGCGCACCCCCGAATGCCAGCCCGACCGCCATCGCGGCGGCCGCCGCGGTCTGCGCGGCGCCGTTGTTGCGGCCCTGCTCGTCGTCGCGGGACAGGTCGAGCACCATCACGGCGAGCGTCGAGGACGAGACGCCCATCCCGACCCCGGCGAGCGCCCAGCCGGCCAGGCCCCACCAGGGGGCGAGGGGGGTGACGGCGAGCAGCGTCGCGACCGTGAGCCCGACGGTCATGCAGGCCAGCCCGCCGCCCAGCATCCGGGAGCGGGTCGGCGCGGTGTAGTGGCCCTGGATCCAGGAGCCCAGCGCCCACGTCACGCCGGTGACGGTGAGGCTGACGCCCGCGGTGGCCGGGCCGAAGTCGTGCAGCAGGGTGAGCAGCAGGGGGATGAACGCCCCCACCGCCCCGAACGCGGCGCTGACCAGGCCGCGCACCGCGACGACGGTCGGCAGCCCCCGGGCGCCGCGCACCGTCCCGGTCGGCAGCAGGCGCACGACGCTGACGAACAGCACGACGGCCGAGATCACGAGCACCGTCCAGGCCAGGGGCCCGTCGGAGGAGAGGTGCTCCCCGGCGAGGGTGGGCGCCAGGACGCCGGCGCCCGCGAGCAGCGCCCAGCCCACCCCCATCCGGACACCGGCCGGGGGTCCGTCGGCGGTGACCCACGGGGCCGGGCCGATCGCCGGGCGCAGCAGCAGCCAGGTGGGTACGACGAGCGCCAGCACGCCGAGGAACACCCAGCGCCAGCCGAGCTGCTCGGTGACCACGCCCGTGACGACCGGCCCCAGGACCGAGGGCAGGATCCAGGCGGCCGAGACGAGCGAGAACATCCGCGGCCGCAGCGAGGGGTGCAGCACGCGGGCGACCAGCACCATCAGGGACACGTCGACGAGCGCCTCGCCGGCACCGCTGACCAGCCGGCCGACCACCACCACGGGCATCGCCCAGGCCAGCCCGACCAGCAGCTGGGCGACCGCGAACGCGGCGACACCGGTGCGCAGGACGGGCAGCGGCCCGCGCCGGTCCGCCCAGCCGCCGGCCACCGCCAGTGCCACCAGGAAGCTCGCGGCCGGGGCGGCGTTGGCCAGCCCGAACGACGCCAGCGCGTCGAAGTCCCGCACGACGGTCGGCAGCGCCGTCCCCACGGCCCGGTCGGCGAACGCCGCGAGGGTGATCATCGCGACCGTCCCCACGGACAGCGCGAGGTGGTCGCGCAACCGGGGGGCGCGGGTGGCGGTGGTGGTCGTCATGGCAGCAGCCTGCAACTTCATGTCGGGGTGAGGTCAACCGGATTGTCCCTGTGCGGCGGGCGCGCGGGGCAGGATGGTGGTAGACGGTAGGGCAGGACTGCCGCGCGGACCGCCCGGTCCGTGCCATCGAGCGGAGCACGCCGGTGAGAACGCACAGGGACGACCGTCCCGACTTCGAGGACTTCGTCGCCGTGTGCTCGGGCCGGCTGCTGCGGACCGCCTACCTGCTGACCCGGGACGCCGACCTGGCCGAGCGGCTGCTGGAGCGGGCGCTCGGGCAGGCCTGGTTCGGCTGGAACCACCTCGACGACCAGCCGGAGCTCGAGGTCCGGGCCACGCTGGTCAACACCTACGACACCTGGTGGCGCCGCCGCTGGGACCGCCGGCGACCGGCCGCGGGCCGGACCGACTCCTGGGACACGCTGCCCCGGCACCAGCGCGTGGTGCTGGTGCTGCGGTACTTCGACGACCTGTCGGCCGAGGACGCCGCGGACCTGCTCGAGGTGCCGGTCGGCACGGTCCGGCACCGGGCCACGGCGGCCCTGCGGCGGCTGGACCTGACCGAGGACCGGCTGCGCGCGGCGCTGGCCGAGCGGGCCGACGGTGTGGGGGAGGGCATCGGGCCGCGGGCGCGCGCCGACGCCGTGGAGGCGCGGGTGGCCCGCGCGCACCTGCGGCGCAGGACCTGGGTGGGTACGGCGGTCGGGCTCGCGTCCGCCGCGGTGGTGGTCGGCGCGGCCGTCGTACCCCCGCTGCTGCCGCAGGCGCCGGCGCCGGGTCCGGGGCCGCTCGAGCCGATGGTCCAGACGCCGCCCCGGCTGGCCGGCTGGGCGATGCCGGAGAAGGTGCACACCCAGGGCCGGGTCTACCGGTTCGCCCGCGGCGAGCAGAGCCGGGAGCCGCGCGGCCTGCTCCGGGTCGCGGTGCCGTCGTCGAGGGACCTGAAGGTGATCGCCTGGTCGACGACGCCCGGCACGCCCGGCCGGGTGGTGGTCAGCGTCGACGGCACCGTGGTCAGCAACAGCGGCGCGGGCGTGTTCGAGTACCCCGTCGTGCTGGCCGCCGGGCGGCCGCACCTCGTCGTGGTCCGGCCGACCGCGGCCCGCTCGGGGGACCGGATCGGGCTGGCGATCTACGAGCCCGACCGGGGGTTCTGAGACCGGCCGGGGTCAGTTGCCGCCGTTGCCGGTGATCAGGCTGCCCGTGGAGGGCTGGTAGGGGTTCAGGCCGTGGTCGAGGGCGTACTGCTTGAGGTAGCCGTCGCGGCCGAGGACCTTGATCCGCTCGTTGATCTTGGCCGCCTCGGCTTTCTCCACGGCGATCTGCGCGTTCGCGGCGGACTCCCGGGCGGCGGCCTCCGCCTCGGCGGCCTTGGCCTTCGCGACCGCCTCCTGCTGCTTGACCAGGGCGTTCTTGATCGCCTGCGGCGGCTCGGGCTTCTGCAGGGTGATCGCGAAGTTCTCGAAGAACTCGGTGTCGCCGTCGGTCTGCCGGTTCACCAGGTCCGGGAGCTGCTCGAGGACGTCCTTCTCCCACGCGGCCTTCTTGGTCGGGTCGGTGTAGAGCTCGGTGTAGGTGTAGTTCTGGCCGGCCCGGTCGATCGCGGTGTCCAGCGGCCGCGCGATGTACACGTTGAGCATCTGCCGCCAGCCGTCCGAGCGCTGGCCGTCGTCGGTCATGTACGCCTGGTACCGGTTGCCGATCAGCTCGTGGAACCGCTGCAGGGCGCCGCCGCGGTACGTCGTGCCACCGATCTGGATCGGCTGGCAGGAGGTGTTCAGCAGGAAGTTCGTGACCCCCTCGACGGTCATCTCGATGCCGTCCCGCGTGACGAAGGTGATCTGCAGTCCGTCGCCGGTGGTGTCGGCGTCGAACACGAAGTTGGTCTGCGAGGCGGGGTAGGCGAAGTGCGAGTCGCCGGGGCCGTCGAACACCCGGTTGGACGGCTCGATGCAGTCGGAGAACCGCTTGCTGGAGAACGCGCCGCCCTTGTAGTGCAGGGAGACCTGGTCCGGCCCGGTCGAGGCCGTCGAGGGCCGCACGAACATCAGCATCGCGATCACCACCAGCACGACCACGACGAGGACCAGCACGACCCGGCCGCCGCGTCCGGTGCGGACGGCGTCGAGGGCTTCGGTGTTCCTGGGGCTCACGGCTCCAGCTCCTTCTTCTCGTGCGCGCGGATCTCGTCGATGACGATCGTGGAGAGGTTCGGGTCGAGCTCGCGCTGGTCCCAGGCGATGTCCTTCAGGCGCGCGACGAGGGCGCGCAGGGCGGTGATCTCGCGACGTACCGCGTCGACGGTGCGGGCGTCGACGGCCTGCTGGGTGGCCGAGCCGCGACCGACGAAGTAGCCGACCGCCCCGGCGAGCAGCACGAGCAGCAGCACGGCCAACGACGCGTACGCCGGCATCCGGGCCCCCGATCTGAGCGGCCGTCCCGTCGACGACCGTGCACGGAGGCTAGCCGACCCCGGCGGTCCCGCGGGGCGGCTGACGAGAAACGGGGACGGGGCCTCCGGCGGGCGGGGTAGAGTTGCGGACTTGCCCGAACAGGTTCTGACCGCATCCAGGAGCCGAAGCTTGTCGATCGACCAGGCCACGAACGACACCGTGGCGCAGCAGGAGCTCGAGCACGAGCAGGAGTTCGTCGACGGCGTCTACGAACAGCTCGAGCGATCCACCAAGAACGCCCAGGAGCTGGCGCGGGAGGGGCACGGCCGCGCGCACCTCGGCCACGAGGGCGGTCTCGTCGAGCGCGACGCGATGGTCTTCCAGGCGGCCAAGCGGATCGCCACCCTGAACGCCGCCCACGAGGGCCTGGTGTTCGGCCGCCTCGACCTGTCCACGCCGGGCGAGGCGCCGCGCTACATCGGCCGGATCGGCCTGCGCGACGAGGACCGCGACACGCTGCTGATCGACTGGCGGGCCCCCGCGGCGGCGGTGTTCTACCAGGCCACGGCCGCGGATCCGCAGGGCGTCGTACGGCGCCGGGTGCTGCGGTGCGCCGGCGCCAAGGTCGTCGCCGTCGAGGACGACCTGCTGGACTCCGAGATCGAGACCGACCTGGTCGTGGTCGGCGAGGGCGCGCTGATGGCGCAGCTCAGCCGGGCCCGCGACCGGACCATGCACTCCATCGTGGCCACCATCCAGGCCGAGCAGGACAAGGCGATCCGGGCGCCCAGCAAGGGCGTCGTGTCGATCTCCGGCGGCCCCGGCACCGGCAAGACCGTCGTCGCGCTGCACCGTGCCGCGTTCCTGCTCTACAGCGACCGGGCCCGCTACGAGCGGGGCGGCGTGCTGATCATCGGCCCGTCCGGGGTGTTCATGCGCTACATCGAGCGGGTGCTGCCCTCGCTCGGCGAGACCGCGGTGGCGCTGCGCTCCCTCGGCGAGGTCGTCGACGGCCTGCGCTCCTCTCGGCACGACGAGCCGGCGGTGGCCGACGTCAAGGGCTCCGCGCGGATGGCCGAGCTGATGCGACGTACCGCGCGCCAGGCCGTGCCGAACGCGCCCCGCGACCTGCGGGTCTTCTACCGCGACGACAACCTGGTGCTCGGCCCCCGCGAGCTCGCCGCGGTGCGCCGACAGCTGCTGTCCCAGGGCAAGCGCAACCGGCAGGTGCCGCGGGTCGCGAACGCGCTGCTCGACGCCATGTGGCGCCAGGTCCGCGGCGAGCGCGGCCGCGAGCGGGGGCGCGAGGAGTTCAACGACACGTTGCTCGGCACCGCGGCCTTCGTGGACTTCGTGCTCTCGTGGTGGCCGCCGCTCGACGCCACCGACGTGCTCGGCTGGCTGCGCGACCCCGAGGTGCTCGGCCGGGTCGCCGAGGGCGTGCTCAGCCGCGGGGACCAGGCGCTGCTGTCCCGCTCGTTCGGCCCGGTGCGCGAGCCCCGCGAGGTGCGGACCACCCCCGACGACTGGTCGATCGAGGACATCGCGCTGCTCGACGAGCTGCGCTACGAGCTCGGCGACGTGCCCCAGAAGCCGCGCGGGGACCGCGACGACGACAACGACCCGCTGGCGCACCTGTTCGACGACGAGGTGCCCGAGCTGACCACGTTCGTGGACCGGGACGCGCCCCGGCAGAACCCGCGCACCACGGTCCGGGTCGAGGACGACGGCTACGCCCACGTGCTGGTCGACGAGGCCCAGGACCTCACCCCGATGCAGTGGCGGATGGTCGGCCGGCGGGGCCGGGTGGCGACGTGGACCGTCGTGGGCGACCCCGCGCAGTCCTCCTGGCCGGTGCCGGCCGAGGCGACCACGGCCCGCGAGGCCGCCCTCGGCGACAAGCCGCGGCACTCCTTCCACCTGTCCACGAACTACCGCAACAGCAGCGAGATCTACGACTTCGCCGCCCGGTACGCCGAGCGGGTCGGCCTCGACGCCGACCTGCCGAACGCCGTGCGCGCGACCGGGATCGACCCCGAGGAGCGGACCGTCGTCGACCTGCGCGAGGGCACTCACGACGCCGTCAAGGAGCTCGCCGGCGCTGTCGAGGGCACGATCGGGATCGTCGTACCGGCGGCGCGGCGGGACCAGGTGCAGGGCTGGCTCGAGGGCTGGACCGACCTCGCCGAGGCGGCGGCCGGCGGCAGCCTGGCCCGGGTCGCGGTGCTCACCGGCCTGGAGACCAAGGGCCTGGAGTTCGACGGCATCGTGGTGGTCACCCCCGACGAGATCGAGGCGGAGTCGGTCACCGGCCGCGCGACGCTCTACGTCGTCTACACCCGGGCCACCCAGCGGATGATCACCCTCACCACCTGACCCCGACCCGGCGCGTCTGGCGGCGAAACGCCCGCCCACCCGGCGCGTCTGGCGACGAGCCGCCGCCAGAGTCGCCGGGTGGGCGGGGGTGAGACCGCCAGAGTCGCCGGGTCGGCGGTGGGTAGAGTCCGGCGCTATGGACGCCTCGCCCTTCCCCACCGCAGCGGCCGGACTCGAGGCGATGCTGGGGCACGAGGCCTGGGCGGTGATCCGGCTGCGCGACTCGGGCACGGTGACCCTCGTCGGCGGCGCCCGCAGCGAGGTGGGGAGCCTGCTCGACGTCCCCCTCGAGGAGGGCGTGCCGGACCCCGCGCGCCGGTTCGACCGGCTGGTCGCGATCCCGTTCCGGCAGGTCGCCGAGCGCGGCTTCGAGGCCCACGACGACGGCACCCCGCTGACCGTCGTCGACATCGAGCAGGAGACCGAGGTCCCGCTCGCCGAGCTGCTGGCCGCACTGCCGCGCGAGGAGCTGACCTTCGCCGACCGCGGCGGCTTCGACACCACCGACGAGCAGTACGGCGTCGTGGTGGACGCCATCATCCGCGACGAGATCGGCCACGGGGAGGGCGCCAACCTCGTCATCGGCCGGCACTACCGGGCCCAGGTCGAGGACTGGGACGCGGCCAAGGCGCTGACCGTGCTGGGCCGGCTGCTGGAGCGCGAGCGCGGCGCCTACTGGACCTACTGCTTCTTCACCGGCGACCGGTTCCTGGTCGGCGCGAGCCCCGAGCGGCACGTGTCGGTGCACGGCGGCGACGTCCGGATGAACCCGATCAGCGGCACGTTCCGGCTCAAGGGGCTGACCGACGAGCGCGAGCGGAAGGCGCGGCTGCTGGACTTCCTGGCCGACGAGAAGGAGATCTACGAGCTCTTCATGGTCGTCGACGAGGAGCTCAAGATGATGTGCGACATCTGCCACGAGGGCGGCCAGGTGCTCGGCCCGTTCCTCAAGCCGATGACGCACCTGGTGCACACCGAGTACCTCCTGGCGGGCCGCACGGACCGCGACGTGCGCGAGGTGCTCCGCGACACGATGTACGCCGCCACCGTCACCGGGTCGCCCGTGGAGAACGCCTGCCGGCTGATCAAGAAGTACGAGCCGGAGGGGCGCGGGTACTACGGGGCCGCGCTCGCCCTGCTGGGCCGCGACGCCGCGGGGGAGGCCACCGCCGACTCCCCGATCGTGATCCGCACCGCCGACGTCGGGCTGGACGGCAGGCTCAAGGTCACCGCCGGCGCGACGCTGGTGCGCGACTCGCAGGCGGCCCACGAGGTCGCGGAGACGCACGCCAAGGCCGGCGGGATCCTGGCCGCGTTCGGACTGGTCGACCAGGCCACGTCGGCGGCCGAGGGCCTCGACGAGCTGACCCGCGACGAGGACGTCGTGATCGCCCTGGGCAGCCGCAACCAGCGGCTCAGCCGGTTCTGGCTGACGGACCAGGGCGGCTCGCCTCCCGCGCCCGAGCTCAAGGGCAGGTCCGCGGTGATCCTCGACGGCGAGGACGACTTCGTGAACATGCTCCGGCACGTCCTCGCGGTGATGGGCATGACCAGCTCCGTGGTCCGGCACGAGGACTTCACCCCGGAGGCCGTCGACGGCTTCGACCTGGTGATCGTCGGGCCCGGCCCGGGCGACCCGCGCGACGCCGAGCACCCCAAGATCGCCGCGTTCGGTGCCGCGGTCGACGTGCTCCTGGAGCGCGAGCAGCCGTTCCTGGCGGTCTGTCTCGGCCACCAGGTGCTCTGCGGGCGGCTGGGCATCGACCTGGCGTTCAAGGACATCGTGTTCCAGGGCACCCAGTCGCGGGTGGACCTCGGGGAGCGCGAGGAGAACGTCGGCTTCTACAACACGTTCGTCGGCCGGGTCGGCGGCGAGCTGCCGCCGGGCGTCTCGACCCGGGCCGACCCGCTGACCGGGGACGTGCACCTCGTGGAGGGGCCGCACTTCCGCGGCATCCAGTTCCACGCGGAGTCGATCCTGACCGAGCACGGCTACGAGCTGATCCACGACCTGGTCCTGGACCTGCTGCACACCCCCTGACGCACGAACCCCCCTCCCCGTCGACCCTGTTTCGACGAGGAGGGGTGGTCGTCAGGCCCGGGTGGACCTGACCCGGGGCCCGGGTCGGCGGGGGTGCCTAGCTGCTGGCCGAGCCGCCGTCGCTGTCGAGCGTGACCTGGACGGTGCGGGTCTTGTTGCCGCCCGCGACGACGGTCAGCGTGACCTTGTCGCCGGGACGGTGGCCGCGGATCGTGGCGACCAGCGAGTCGGACCCGGTCACCACCTGGTCGTCGACCTTGGTGACCACGTCGCCGCGCTTGAGCCCGGCCTTCTGGCCCGCCGAGCCCTGGTTGACCGACTCGATGCCGGCGCCGCTGAGCAGCCCGTTGGTCGAGGCCGCGTCGGACACCGAGACGCCGAGCCGGGCGTGCGTGGCCTTCTCGCCGTTGCGGAGCTGCTGCACGACCGGCCAGACCTGCTCGATCGGGATCGCGAACCCGAGGCCGATCGAGCCGCCGGAGGACGAGTCGGGGCCGCCGCTGGACGCCGTACGGATGGAGGAGTTGATGCCGATCACGTCGCCGCTCAGGTCGACGAGCGGGCCACCGGAGTTGCCGGGGTTGATCGCCGCGTCGGTCTGGATGGCGGGGTACGTCGTGTCCTGGCCGCTCTGGTCGGACTCGCTGCCTACCGACACCGGACGGTTCAGCGCGCTCACGATGCCGCTGGTGACCGTGGCCTCGAGCCCGAACGGCGAGCCGATCGCCACCACGTTCTCGCCGACCTCGACCTTGCCGGAGGTGGCGATGGTGGCCGGCTGGAGACCGGAGACGCCCTCGGCCTTGATCACCGCGAGGTCGGTCAGCGGGTCGGTGCCCACGACCGTGGCCTTCTTGGCGCTGCCGTCGTTGAAGTTCACCGAGATCTCGCCGCCCTGGCCGGCGACCGCGGCGACGTGGTTGTTGGTGAGGATCTCGCCGTCGGAGCTGATCACGATGCCGGAGCCGGAGCCCTCGCCCTGCTGGCCCTTGACGTTGATCTTGACCACCGAGGGCAGCACCGCGCGGGCCACGGACTCGACCGAGTCGGCGGCCGGGGCGACGTCCTTGTGGGCGACCACCGGGGAGCTGGTCGACCCGGCCGAGGACGTCTGCGAACCGGAGCCGCCCCCGACCAGGTCGTCGACCGCGGTGAACCCTGCTCCGCCAGCCAGGCCGCCGAGTCCACCTACGACGAGGGCCGCCGCCAGGAGCGCGGCGACCACCCCGCCGCTCGGACGGGAGGGCCGCGTGCGAACCGGCCCTGCCTGCTCCGTGCGGTCGGCGAAGCCGAACCCGAACCGTGCGGTGTCCCCGCTCGCAGGTGCGGGTGCGGGTGACGGCGAGGCGACATGCGGGTCCGGCCGGTCAGGGGTGCGGCCGGCCTGGGCGCCGTACCGGTGGGAGGTTCCCGCGGTCCGGTCGTCCGTGGACCCGGGGGTCCGCTGCGTCTCGTCGTCGTTGCCGTGGTTCGGGCTCTGCTCCGTCATGTCCACCACGATGGCGGTGCAGGCTTAAGTGCCGCTGAGAGAGCGCTGGGACGCGGCCGTGACTCTGCCGGGGACCTCGAACCAGAAGGCGGCCCCACCCTCGGTGGACCGGCCGACCTGCACCTTGCCGCCGTGCCGCTCGGCGACCTGCCGGACGATCGCCAGGCCGAGGCCGGAGCCGGGCATCGTGCGGGAAGCGGTGGAGCGGTAGAACCGGTCGAAGACGTGCGGCAGGTCGTCGTCGTCGATGCCGTGCCCCTGGTCGGACACCAGCAGCGTGCCCTCGGTGAGCCGGACGGTGACCGTGCCGAGCGGCGGGCTCCACTTGGCGGCGTTGTCGAGCAGGTTGGTGACCGCGCGCTCCAGCGAGGCGGAGTCGCCGACGACCCACCAGGGGTCGGCGTGCAGGTCGAACTGCAGGCTGCTGGCCCGCCGGCGGACCCGCTGCACGGCCCGCTCGGTGATCTCCGCGAGGTCGACCTCCTCCAGCGCCCGGGCCGCCGGCTCCTCGCGGGCGAGCTCGGTGAGGTCGCCGATCAGCGTGGTCAGCTCCTCGATCTGGAACCGTACGTCGTCCAGCAGCTCGATCCGCGCGGACTCCGGGAGCCCGCCCTGCCGGTCGGCCTGGGTGAGCAGGTCCAGGTTGGTGCGCAGCGAGGTCAGCGGGGTCCGCAGCTCGTGCCCGGCGTCGGCGACGAGCTGGCGCTGCCGGTCGCGCGAGGCCGACAGCGCGGCCAGCATCGCGTTGAACGCGCGGGCCAGCCGGGCGATCTCGTCGTTGCCCTCCACCTCGATCGGGTCGAGGTTCTCGGTGCGGGCGATGTCCTCGGCGGCCTCGGTCAGCCGGCGCACCGGCCGCAGGCCGTTGCGGGCGACGCCCCAGCCGGCCAGCGCCGCGGCGATCACGCCGGCGATCCCGAAGATCGCCATCACCGCGCCGAGCCGGTCGAGCGTGGACTCGTTGGCGTCGAGCGACTGGGCCACCACCAGCGCGATGCCGTCGGTGTTGGTCGGGATCGTCGCGACCCGGTAGTTCGTGCCCTGGCTGGAGATCGTCCGGCAGGAGTAGTCGCTGGTGCCGCGGGCCACGGCCAGCTCGGGGGCGCCGAGCTGGATGGTGTCCTGGTTCGGCCCCTTGGTGGTCACGATCCGGCCGTCGGCGGTGACGTAGCCGACCTTGGTGTCGGTGGCGCCGAGCATGAACGCCGGGATGTCGCGCACCGTGTAGTCGCTGAGGTCGTACTGCGCCGCGACGTACGCCCGGCGGTGCAGCGAGGCGTCCATCGAGGACTGCAGCTGGTGCCGGACGGTGAGGTACGCCGCCAGCGCGACGATCGCCACGGAGAGGCCGACGGCGAAGGTGGTCAGCAGGATGACCCGGCTGGCCAGCGACCGCCGGTAGCGGAACCGGGACGGGCCGTTCATGACTCTTTGAGGACGTACCCGACGCCGCGCACCGTGTGGATCAGCCGGGGCTCGCCCTCGGCCTCGGTCTTGCGGCGCAGGTAGCCGACGTAGACCTCGAGGGAGTTCGCGGTGGTGGGGAAGTCGTAGCCCCAGACGTCCTCGAGGATGAACGAGCGGTCCAGGACCCGGCGCGGGCGGTGCAGGAACATCTCCAGCAGCGTGAACTCGGTGCGGGTCAGCTCGATCGGGCGGTCGCCGCGACGTACCTCGCGGGTGGCGAGGTTCAGGGTCAGGTCGGAGAACGACAGCACCTCCTCGTCGAGGCCGTCCGGTCCGGGGGTGTGCACCCGGCGGAGCAGCGCCCGGAGCCGGGCGAGCAGCTCCTCGAGCGCGAACGGCTTGGTGAGGTAGTCGTCGGCGCCGGCGTCGAGGCCCTCGACCCGGTCACCGACCGAGTCGCGCGCGGTGAGCACCAGGATCGGCAGGTCGTTGCCGGCGGTGCGCAGCGCCCGGGTGGTCTCGATGCCGTCGAGCCGCGGCATCATCACGTCGATGACCAGTGCGTCGGGCGGCTGGCCGGCGATCGTGGCGAGCGCCTCGGCCCCGTCGCTGGCCAGGCTGACGGCGTAGCCGTTGAACTCCAGGGACCGGCGCAGCGACTCGCGCACCGCCCGGTCGTCGTCGACGACCAGGACGTGGGGGGTCGGTTGCTCGGTGCCTGTGGTCACGTCCCAACTCTGCCACCCGTGCCTGAGTCGCGGCTGAGAACCGGCCGAGGGGTGCCGGTGCGGTGCCGGGCGGCGCGTCCGGGTCAGCCGCGGGTGTCGGCGAGGTAGGTGACCACGCGCTCGATGGGCACCGCCCCGACCAGCCGGCCGCCGTCGTCGACGCACAGCAGCGGGTCGAAGCGCTGGGCCGGGATCCGGGCCACCGCGCGGTGCGCGGCGTGCGCCACCGTCGTGTCCTGGTCGATCCAGGTGCTGGCGTCGGCGAGCTGGACGCCGCGCGCGCCGACGACCGCGACGGGCCGCGACTCGGCGTCGACCAGCACCACCAGCGGCGCGGAGACCACCTCACCGTCCAGGTCCGCGTCCTCGGCGGCGAACGCCTCGCGCGCGGTGGTCAGGTCGCGGACCACGACCACGTCCTGGGTGAGCAGCCGCAGGCTGTCGCGGGCCACCGGGAACCGGCGCAGCTTGAGGTGCGCGGAGGTGTCGGTGTCCAGGTCGGCCCAGGGCAGCGCGGGCCGGGCCAGCAGGTAGCCCTGCGCCATCGTCACGCCCAGCGACACCAGGGTGTCGAGCTCCCCGGAGCGCTCGATGCCTTCGGCGAGCACCTCGGCGTGCACCCGGGTGGCGAACGAGCCGATCATCTCGACCAGGGCGCGCTTGGTCTCGTCGCAGTCGATGTTCTCGATCAGCCGCCGGTCGAGCTTGATCAGGTGCGGCTTGATCCCGACGATGTGCTGCAGCCCGGCGTAGCCGGCGCCCGCGTCGTCGAGCGCGATCAGCGCACCCACGCCCCGGAGCCGGTCGAGGATCGGCTGGAGCGCCTCGTAGGAGTCGATGCGGGCGTGCTCGGTGAGCTCGATGATCACCCCGGACAGCGACGGGTGCTCGCTCCACACCGCCTGGACGACGGGGTCGGCGATCACGTCCGGGCCGATGTTGACCGACAGGAACGTGTCGGCCGGCAGCTCGTCGCGGGAGTCCAGGGCGCGGCGCAGGGTGAGGCTCTCCAGCTGGGCGCCGCAGCCGTGCCGGTGCGCGGCGGCGAACCACTCGAGCGGGTCGGAGACCGAGTAGCCGTCGAACCGGGCCAGCGCCTCGTAGCCCACCACGGTGCCGCGGACCAGGTCCACGATCGGCTGGAAGTGCACGCCGACCCCGACTCCGCGCAGCGCGGAGCCGAGCATCGCCGGCCAGTCGACCTGGCTCGGCAGCGCGGCGAGCGCGGGCTGGCCCGGGGGCGTGGGCGGTCCGGGAGGCGTGGGCGTGCCGGAAGGGCCGGTGGTCGCGCGGACCGGCATGGCGGGCTGCATCAGGGTGGCTCCTGGTCGGGCCGGCAGGGAGCGGGCGCCGGAGTGGCGCTCGGGGCCCGGACCTCGACGTCCGCATGCTGGCACGCGGAGCCCCATTCCGTCCTGATGTCGCGCGGCGTGGCGTCTTAAGGAGTACGAACCGGGTCAGAGCAGGCTGCGCGCCGCGTCGCCCGCCCGGGCGCCGTACCCGCTGCCGCCGGAGCCGGACCCGAAGTGGCAGGCGTGCACCAGCAGCGGGAACAGCTGGTGCAGCGCGACCCGGTCCTGCCAGCCGTCGGCGAGCGGGCTCACCTCGGCGTAGGCCTCCAGCACCCGGGGCAGCTGTGGGCAGCCGAACAGGCTGAGCATCGCCAGGTCGGTCTCCCGGTGCCCGCCGTGCGCCGCGGGGTCGATCAGCCAGACCCGGGCGCCCAGGCCCCACACGAGGTTGCCGGACCAGAGGTCGCCGTGCAGCCGGGCCGGCGGCTCGTCGGGGCCGGCGAGGTCGACGATCCGGCGCACCACCCGCTCCACCGCGCCGGCGTCGGCCGCGGAGATCCCGCCCCGGTCGCTGGCGAGCTTGAGGTAGGGCAGCACCCGGCGGGTCGCGAAGAACTCCGGCCAGGTGGGGGCGCCGCGGTTGGGCAGCGGCAGCGTGCCGATGTAGCCGTCGGTGCCGGACCCGGTGCCGAACCCGTCGGCCCCGGCCCGGTGGGTGGCGGCGAGCTGGCGGCCGAACGCCTCGGCGCCGTCGGTGGTGGGCCGGCTGGCCTCGATCCACGCGACGATCAGGCAGTCGTCCTCGACGGCGAGCACCTGCGGCGTGCCCACGCCGCCGGCCTCGGCCAGCCAGCGCAGGCCCGCGGCCTCGGTCCGGAAGAAGTCGGCCGGCGCGTGCGGCCGGGTCTTGATCAGCGCGGAGGTGCCGTTCGACAACCGGAGCCGGGTGGCGGTGCAGATGTCCCCGCCGGCCACCGGCGTGGTGGCCACGACGGCGGTCCCGAGCAGCGTCTCCGCCCGGTGCGCGACCCCGCCCAGCCGTGCCACGTCAGTCGCCCGGCTCCACCGCGACGGGCCGGGCCCCGCGCAGCGCCGCGTCCAGCGCCGCGACCAGGGCGTCGCAGGTCCGCTCGACCATCGCCAGCACCGCGGCGAAGCCGTCGTCGCCGCCGAAGTAGGGGTCCGGCACGTCCCGGTCGTGCTCGCCGGCGCGCGGGTCGAAGTCGCGGAACATCCGCACGGTCGCGTCCGGTCCCTGCGCGACGATGTCGGCGTAGTTGTCGGCGTCCATGGCCAGCACCAGGTCGGTCTCGGCGAACCACTCCGGCCCGAACTGCTGTGCGACGTGCCGCGAGGCGTCGTACCCGTGCGTGGTCAGCAGCGCCGCGGCCCGCCGGTCCATCGGGCCGCCGACGTGCCAGCCGCCGGTGCCCGCGCTGACCACCTCCACGCGGTCGCCCAGCCCGGCCGCGTCGACCCGGTCGGTGAGCACCACGTCGGCCATCGGCGAGCGGCAGATGTTGCCCAGGCACACCACCGCCACGCGGTACGGCGCACCGCCGGGCCGGGTCGGCGCGGGGAGGGCGGCCGTCACCGGTCACCCGGCAGGACGAGCTCGAGGCACCAGCTGACCACGCTGATGATCAGGGCGCCGACGATCGCGGTCCAGAAGCCGTCCACCGAGAAGCCCAGGCCGAGCTGCTCGGAGAGCCAGCCGGTGAGCATCAGCATCAGCGCGTTGATCACGAAGATCAGCAGCCCGAGCGTGAGCAGGATGAAGGGGAAGGAGAAGAACTTCACCACCGGCCGGACCACGGCGTTCACCACGCCGAACAGCACGCCGACCACGAGCAGGGTCAGCAGCTGGTCGCCCCGGCCGGCGTCGGTCAGCCGGATGCCGGCCAGCAGCCAGGCGGCGGCCGCGATCGCGACGGCGTTCACCACGACCCGCATCAGGAAGCTCACGCCCCGATCTTGCCAGGTCGCCACCAGCGGGGTGCGGGAGCCGGGAGCCGGGCGGCCCTCAGGCCAGGTCGAGGGCGGTGAGCATCGAGGTCTCGGCGTGCTCGAGGTGCCGGGTCAGCTCGGCGGCCGCCTCGTCGAGCCGGCCGGCCTCGAGCAGGTCGACCAGCGTGGTGTGGGAGTGCACCTGGTCGCCGGCGTTGCGCCGGATCCGGTCGACCTTGGCCAGCGCGAGCCGGATCTCGGAGGTCAGGGACTCGGCCAGCGCGACCAGCCGGGTGGACCCGGTGAGGCCGACGAACGAGCGGTGGATGGCCAGGTGGGCGGCGGTCAGCTCGGCCGGGCTGGCCCCGGAGCCGGCCGCCTCGGCGAAGTCGCGCAGCGCCCGGCGGCAGGCCTCCCGGGCCTCCTCCCCGGCCTCGGCCCACCGGTGCACCCCGGCCACCTCGAGCACCAGCCGGGCGGCGGACACGTCGTGCACGGAGGCGGGGTCGGGCTCGGTGACGTGCACGCCGCGGTTGGGGGTCCGGGTGGCGAGCCCCTCGGCCACCAGCACGCCGAGCGCCTCGCGGATCGTCGAGCGGGACACCCCCATGGCGCCGGCCAGCGCGACCTCCCGCAGCGGCGTACCGGCCTCGACCTCGCCGTCGAACAGTGCCCGGCGCAGCTCCTCGGCGACCCGGTCGACGGTCGAGGAGTGCTCCAGGCTGAGCGTCTCGAACGGGTTCACCGGTGCTGCCCTCCCTGGGGTGCCGTGGGGAACCGGGCGGGCGGGCTGCTCGCGGGGCTCCGGCCGTCACGCGACCCGAACGCGGGTGTGACGCCCGCGACACATTGTCGGACAAAACTTGACGGGCGGGCCACCCCGGGTCGCATACTGGGCTCGCGTCTGATTGTCCGACAATCCGACCAGCGGTGTGACCGAGGCCGCGGGGACGTCACGAGACCAGCCGAGGAGGCGAACGATGGAGCAGCACACCCTGAGCTGGGGCCGGCGCTACCTGATGGTGGAGCCGGACCACTTCCGCGTGGACTACGCGATCAACCCCTACATGGACGTCCGCGACCAGCCCGACCCGGCGCTCTCCCGTGAGCAGTGGCGCGGGCTCGTCGAGGCGATCCGGTCCGCCGGCGGCGAGGTCGAGGTGCTCGGCCAGCGCGCCGACAGCCCCGACATGGTCTACGCGATGAACCTCGGCCTGGTGGTCGACGGCGGCCCCGCCGGGGCGGACCGGCGGGTCGTGCACTCGCACATGCGCCACCCCGAGCGCCGCCGCGAGACGCGGACCGCGCAGCCGTGGTTCGCCGCGCACGGCTTCGCCGGGACGTACGTCGGGCGGGACGGCGTCGGCGCGCACTTCGAGGCCGGCGACGCCTTCGCCTGGCGCGACGCGCTCGTCGTGGGCTACGGCCCGCGCACCGAGGAGCTCGGTCTCAAGCACCTGGCCACCGAGCTGGACGTCCGGGTCCGCGGGCTGCGGATCACGCACCCGGGGATGTACCACCTCGACCTGGCGTTCTGCCCGCTCGACGAGACCCGCGCGATGGTCTGCCCGTCCGCGCTCGACGAGGCCTCCGCCGCGGCGCTGCTGGCCCTGGTGCCCGAGCCGCTGGTGCTCACCGAGGAGGAGGCGCTGACGTTCTGCGCCAACTCGATCGTGGTCGGCTCGACCGTGCTGATGCCCGCCGTGCCGGACCGGGTCCGCGCGCAGCTGGAGGACTGGGGCTTCGAGGTCGTGCTGGTCGACGTCGGCGAGTTCCACAAGGGCGGCGGCTCGGTCCGCTGCCTGACCAACCCGCTCGACGTGGTCCGGGGCCGCGACCTGCCCCGCGTCGCCGGCGGCGAGGTGCTGCTGCCCTGACCTGCGAGCCGCCGGACCCGCCGGCGGCCGGCGGACGGCGCGGCACGGGCCCGCACACCTCGCGGTGTGCGGGCCCGTTCCCGTGGTCTCCCACGTGTCCCCCCCGGAGGTGGCACCGCGGTTCCCGTAGCAGGACGGGGCACGTGGTGCCGTGCCGGCGCCGACCAGGCCCCCCCTCGCGCCGCCGACCGGACCAGCCTGCCCGATCCACCGACTCGTCCGCGTCGTCCGAATGGTCGGTTCGAAACCATCCGGACAGGGGAGGTTCACACGAGGTGGGGTGGTTCGACCCGGACGGTCCGGCGGGCGCTCTGGGCCACGACGATGCCCGCGACCACGGCCACGCCGCCCGCCAGCGCGACCGCGTCGAGCGTCTCCGCGAACCAGACCCAGCCCAGCGCGCTGACCCCGATCGGCTCGAGCATCGCGACCATCGTCACGGTGGTGGCCGACAGGTGCCGCAGGGCCAGCAGGGTCAGCCCGAAGGGCAGCAGCGTGCCCACCACGACGATCCAGGCCAGCACCGCCCACACGGGTGCGCTGGCGCCGGCCAGCCGGCCGAGCAGCGGGGCGTGCGTGCCGAGCAGGCCCCAGCGGGTGCCGGTCAGCGGGTGCACCACGTTGAGGCCGACGGCGGCGACCCCGAACGACCAGAGGATCACCCGCAACGGGTCGAGCCGCCCCACGCCGTGCTCCCCGATCAGGAAGTACGCCGCGAAGCAGACCGCCGCGCCGAGGCCCGCGAGCACGCCGACCCCGTCGAGCACGAGGCCGCGCCAGATGCCGGTGGCCGCGGCCAGCCCGCCCCAGGCCAGCGCGAGGCCGCCCCACAGCCGCGGGCGGACCCGCTCGTGCTGCACGAAGCGCGCCCACAGGGCCACCAGGATCGGTGCCTGGTACTCCAGCAGCAGGGCCATCCCGACCGGCAGCCGGTCGATCGCCACGAAGTAGGTCCACTGCAGGGCCGCGACGCCCAGCAGCCCGTGCGCGACGACGAGCAGGCCGAGCCGCCCGGGCGGTGGGCGCAGCGCGTCCCGGCGGAACAGCACGGCGACCAGCAGCAGCACCGCGAACGTGCCGCTGACCCGCAGGGTGGTCAGCGCCACCGGGTCGACCCCGGCACGCAGGGCGACCCGGGACACCCCGGCGTTCTGGATGAACAGGGCCGACCCGACCACCACGAGGGCGAGGCCGACGGCGGGGCTGCGGGGCTGCATGCGCCCGAGCGTAAGGGGTGTAGACCGCTCTCACCCCTGTCGTACCAGGGGCTGGGAACGGGTAGTCTTCGGGCCATGACGACGAGCCCCTCCGCCGCACCCGGTCCGCAGGTCCGCCAGGTCGTCCGGGACCTCCCGGCCTACGTCCCGGGCCGCCCGCCCGCGCCGCGGCCGGGCGTCACGACGTACAAGCTGTCCTCCAACGAGAACCCCCACGACCCGCTGCCCGGGGTGCTCGAGGCGGCCGTCGAGGCGGCCGGGCGGATGAACCGCTACCCGGACATGGGCTGCACCGAGCTGTACGCCGCGCTCGCCGACCGGCTCGAGGTGCCGGTCACGCGCCTCGCCGCGGGCACCGGGTCGGTCGCCGTGCTCTACCACCTGCTCCAGGCGTTCTGCGAGCCCGGCGACGAGGTCGTCTACGCCTGGCGCTCCTTCGAGGCCTACCCGATCGCGGTCGCGGTCCCCGGCGCGGTCTCCGTGCAGGTCCCGCTGACCGCGGACGCCCGGCACGACCTCGACGCGATGGCCGCGGCGGTCACCGACCGCACGAAGGTGGTCATCGTCTGCAGCCCGAACAACCCCACCGGCCCGTCGGTCCGACGCGCCGAGCTCGAGGCGTTCCTGGACCGGGTGCCGCCGCACGTCGTGGTGGTGCTCGACGAGGCCTACCGCGAGTTCGTCCGCGACCAGGACCCCTTCGACGGGGTCGAGGTGCACCGCTCGCGCCCCAACGTCGTGGCGATGCGCACCTTCGCCAAGGCCTACGGCCTGGCCGGCTTCCGGGTCGGGTACGTCGTCGCGGCCGAGCCGATCGCGGCCGCCGTACGCGCCTGCGCCCTGCCGTTCGGCGTCTCGTCGGTCGCGCAGGCGGCGGCCGTCGCGTCGCTGGCCCGCGAACCCGAGCTGTTCGCGCGGGTCGAGGCGCTCGTCGCCGAGCGCGCCCGGGTGGCCGGGACACTGCGCGAGCAGGGCTGGGACGTCCCCGACGCCCAGGGCAACTTCGTCTGGCTGCCGCTCGGCGACCGGGCCACCGACTTCGCCGCCGCCGCCGAGCGGGCCGGGGTGATGGTGCGCCCGTTCGCCGGCGACGGGGTCCGGGTCAGCATCGGCGAGCCCGCGGGCAACGACGTGCTCCTCGAGGTCGCGGCGGCGTTCCGGGCCTGACGCCACCGGGCTCCGGGGCGCTGCGGCCCACGGGGTGGTGTCGGTGGTGGGTGGTTGTCTCGGACCACGGAAAACGAGTTGGGGCCGGTCAGGACCACCGAGTAATCTGTGCCTTACAACTTCCAGACGCTTCCGGTCCCGGGTCATCCGCCCTGCCCGGGGGGCGTCCGGCACCACGAGGGGACTGCCACCAGCAGATGACGGACGCACCAGCCGAGACAGCCGGCCCGAACGACCATCCCCCGGCAGGCGTGGGGTCGCTGTGGCGGCTCCGCGGCTACCTGCGACCGCACCTGCGCGCGCTGGTCATCATGGCCACCACCGCGCTCTCCGGGGTCGGCCTGACGATCGCGATCCCGCTCGTCACCCGGGCGATGATCGACGGCCCGATCGCGGACCGGGACCTCAGCGCGCTGCTGCCGCTCGGCCTGCTGGCCCTGGCGCTCGGCGTCCTCGAGGCGGTGCTGATCTTCATCCGCCGCTGGGTGCAGTCCAACGCGGTGCTCGGCGTCGAGACGACCATGCGCCACGACCTCTACGCCCGGCTCCAGCAGCTCCCGATGGCCTTCCACGGCCAGTGGCAGTCCGGCCAGCTGCTCTCCCGGGTCACCAACGACCTCTCGAGCATCCGGCGGTTCTTCGGCTTCGGGCTGCTGTTCCTGGTGATGAACGTGCTCCAGCTGGTCGTGGTCACCCTCGTGCTGCTCAAGATGTACTGGCCGCTCGGTCTCGTCGTCGCGGCCGCCGCGCTGCCGATCATCGCGCTGTCCAACCGCTTCGAGCGCACGTACGTCCTGGTCTCCCGCCGGGTCCAGGACCAGCAGGGCGACCTCGCGACCGCGGCCGAGGAGGGCGCGGTCGGCTTCCGGGTGATCAAGAGCTTCGGCCGGGGGCCGTTCGTCGCCGGGCGCTACAACGACTCCGCGCGCACCCTCTACGACACCTCCATGGACAAGGTGCGGCTCTCCGCGAAGTTCTGGACCTTCCTCGAGGTGATCCCCAACTTCGCCGTGGTGGTGGTGCTGCTGTTCGGCGCCCTCGGCGTCGGCCGGGGTGACCTCACCCCCGGCACCCTGGTCGCCTTCATCACGCTGATGCTCTCGCTGGTCTGGCCGATCGCCTCGCTGGGCTACATCCTCGCGATGGCGCAGGAGGCGATGACGGCGGGAGCCCGGATCAACGAGATCTTCGACACCGAGCCCTCCATCGTGTCCGGCGCGCACGTCATCGAGCGGCCCCGCGGGCACCTGCGTCTGGAGGGCGTCGGCTTCGCCTTCCCCGACCAGCCCGACGAGCCGGTGCTGCACGACGTGAACCTCGAGGTGGCGCCCGGCGAGACGGTCGCCATCGTCGGTGCCACCGGCTCCGGCAAGACCACGCTGACCGCCCTGGTCCCGCGGCTCTACGACGTGACGGCCGGGCGCATCACGGTCGACGGGATCGACGTACGCGACCTGGAGCTGGGGAACCTGCGGCAGATCGTGGCGACCGCCTTCGAGGAGCCCACGCTGTTCTCGATGAGCGCGCGGGAGAACCTCCTGCTCGGCCGCCGCGACGCGACCGAGGCCGACGTGCACGCGGCCGTCGAGGTGGCCCAGGCGCAGTTCGTCCACGACCTGCCGTGGGGGCTGGACACCCGCATCGGCGAGCAGGGCATGTCCCTGTCCGGCGGGCAGCGCCAGCGCCTCGCGCTGGCTCGCGCGGTGCTCGCCCAGCCGCGGATCCTGGTGCTCGACGACACCCTGTCCGCGCTCGACGTGCACACCGAGAAGCTCGTCGAGGAGGCGCTGCGCCGGGTGCTGGCCGACGCGACCGGCATCGTCGTCGCGCACCGCGCCTCGACCGTGCTGCTCGCCGACAAGGTGGCCCTGCTCCAGGACGGCACGATCACCCACGTCGGTGACCACAGCGAGCTGCTCGCCACGGTCCCGGCCTACCGCGAGCTGCTCGCGGCCGACGCGGACCTCGAGGAGGTGGGCGCATGAGCACGCCCCCCCACGACCGGCCCCACGACCGGCCCGACCCCCGCACCTGCGGCCCCGGCCGGGCAGTCCGCGACCGGTGCCGCGCCCGAGGAGTCGCAGTGGCGCGGCGTCGCCGCCGAGCACCGCGGCGACGACCTCACCGCGACCGAGTCCGGGCTGCTGCAGGACCGGTCCCGCCGGCTCCTGGGCAGCCTGCTGCGCCCGCACAAGAAGGTCCTCCGGGTGCTGCTCGCGATCGTGGTGCTGGAGAACGCCGCCCGCCTGTCGATCCCGTACCTCGTCAAGGAGGGCATCGACCGCGGCATCCCGCCGATCAAGGCGACCGGGGACACCTCGGTGCTGTACACGGTCGTGGCGCTGGTGCTGCTCGCCACGATCGTCCAGGCGATCACCCGCCGTACGTTCCTGGTGAAGTCCGGCAAGATCGGCCAGGACATGCTCTACGAGCTCCGCCGACGGGTGTTCCGGCACTTCCAGAAGCTCAGCCCCGCCTTCCACGACGAGTACACCTCCGGGCGGGTGATCTCCCGGCAGACCTCCGACATGGACGCGATCTACGAGATGCTCGAGACCGGGTTCGACGGCCTGGTGACCGCCGTGCTCACCCTGGTGGGCGTCGCGATCCTGCTGCTCACGCTGGACGTGGAAGCTCGCGCTGGTGGCGCTGGTCTGCTTCCCGTTCCTGCTCTGGCTGACCAACTGGTTCCGCAAGGAGTCCTCCAAGACCTACCGGGTCACCCGCGAGAAGGTCGCGCTGGTGATCGTGCAGTTCGTCGAGTCGATGCTGGGCATCCGCGCGGTGCAGGCGTTCCGCCGCGAGCCGCGCAACCAGGAGATCTTCGACGACGTCAACGAGCAGTACCGCGCCGCCAACCTCCGCGCGTTCCGGCTGGTCGCCTGGTTCATGCCCGGCATCAAGCTGATCGGCAACATCACCATCTCCGTGGTGCTGCTGTACGGCGCCTACCTCGCGTTCGAGGGCGAGGTCACCGTCGGCGTGCTCGCAGCGTTCCTGCTCTACCTGCGGCAGTTCTTCGAGCCGATGCAGGAGATCTCGCAGTTCTACAACACCTTCCAGTCCGCCAGCGCCGCGCTCGAGAAGCTCTCCGGCGTGCTGGAGGAGCAGCCCAGCGTGCCCGAGCCGGACCGCCCGGCCCGGGTCGGCGAGGTGCGCGGCGACGTGCGCTTCGAGCAGGTCCGCTTCGAGTACGTCGAGGGCGCGGCGGTGCTGCCCGGCCTCGACCTCGAGGTCCCCGCGGGCCAGACGGTCGCGCTGGTGGGCACCACCGGCGCCGGCAAGACCACGATCGCCAAGCTGCTGTCCCGGTTCTACGACCCGACGGCCGGGCGGGTCACCCTCGATGGCGTCGACCTGCGCGCGCTCGACGAGCGGACCCTCCGGTCGGCGGTCGTGATGGTCACCCAGGAGAACTACATGTTCGGCGGCACCGTCGCCGACAACATCCGGTTCGGCCGTCCCGAGGCGACCATGGACGAGGTGGTCGCGGCGGCGCAGGCGATCGGCGCGCACGAGTTCATCACCCGGCTGCCGCACGGCTACGAGACCGACGTCGCCAACAAGGGCGGCCGGCTCTCGGCCGGCCAGCGCCAGCTCGTCGCGTTCGCCCGGGCGTTCCTGGCCGACCCCGACGTGCTGATCCTCGACGAGGCCACCTCGTCTCTCGACGTGCCCTCCGAGCGGCTCGTGCAGCGCGCGCTCCGCACGATCCTGGCCGACCGGACGGCCGTGATCATCGCCCACCGGCTCTCCACCGTGGAGATCGCCGACCGGGTGCTGGTGCTCGAGCACGGCCGGATCGTCGAGGACGGCTCCCCGCACGACCTGGTGGAGTCGCAGACCGGCCGGTTCTCCGACCTCCACGACGCCTGGCTCGAGTCCCTCGCCTGACGCCGACCCGTCACCCGTGCAGCACGGACACGCGCGTCGCGGTGCATGAGTGACGGGTCGGCGGGGCCGGGACCATTGACCCTGGGGGCCGGCCCGCCCCCGGCGCGAGGATGGGGCCGCGGGGGCGAGGGTCCAGGGTCGAGGTGAGGGCGATGGCGACACCGGCAGTGCCCCTCGACACCCTGCTCTCCCGCTGGGTCGCCGACGGGCTGGTGAGCGCCGAGCAGGCCGCCGCGATCCGGGACGCCGAGCCGGGCGCCGCCGTCGTCGCGACGCAGCCGAGCGTCGTCGGCCCGGTCGGGCCCGAGGCGACCGCACCCGGCCACTCGCTGCTGGTCGAGGCGCTCGGCTACCTCGGTGGCGTGGTGATCCTGGTCGCCGCGGGGCTGGTCACCGCCCGGTTCTGGGACGACCTCTCGGGCGGCGGCCGGGTCGCGATCGGGGCCCTGGCCACGGCGCTGCTCGTCGGGGCCGGCCTGAGGGTGCCCCGCGGCCCCGGTGACGTGCTCGACGACCCGGGCCGCCGGCTGTGCGCGGTGCTGCTGGGGATGGGCGTCGCCGGCACCGCCGTCACGCTCGGCCTGGCCGCCAACGAGCTGCTCGACCTCACCGGTGAGCCGGCGGCGCTGCTGACGGCCGGCGGTGCGGCCCTGGTGGCGGGCGGGCTCGCGTGGCGCCGGCCGTCGGTGGTGCAGCAGGTGGCGACCGTCGTACCCCTGATGGTGAGCGGCGGCGTGCTCGCGTCGCTGCTCGGCGCGGGGACGTTCGGTGTCGGGCTGGCGATCTGGCTGGTCGGTCCGGCGTGGTACGCCCTGGGGACGCTCGGGCTGTTCGGTCCGCGCCGCGCGGACGCCCCGCTGGCGGCCACGGTCTGCGTCGCGGGGGCGGTGGTCGCGACCCCGACGGACGCCGGGATCGTGCTGGGGCTGGGCACCACCGCTGCGGTGGTCGCGCTGGCCCTGGTCCGGCGGGACCTGCTGCTGCTCGGCGTCGGGGCGGTCGCCGCGTTCCTGGTGCTGCCGCCGGCGGTCGGGACCTGGTTCCCCGGGTCGGTGGCCGCGCCGGTCGCCCTGCTCGTGGTGGGCTTCGGGCTGGTCGCGGTCGCGCTGACGATGGCCCGCACCTCCCGGCACCCCCGCTGACCCGTCACTGGTGCAGCGGGACACGCGTGTCTGGACTGCACGAGTGACGGGTGGGCGTCAGGGGGTGGCGGCGAGGTCTTCCTCGGCGGCCTTCTTCAGCCGCACCAGGGTCTCGGTGATGCCGGCCTGGTTGCGGGCCGGGAAGCCGAGCGCGCGCAGGGCGGCGAACACCGGCGCGGAGTAGCGCGTCGCGTCCCAGGTCTCGGTGACCCGGGTGGCGCCGTCGCCGACGGGCTCGAGCTCGTAGCGCCAGCGGTGCGCGCCGAAGTGCCGCCACGCGATCCGCCGGTCGGCCTCGAGCTCCACGACCGTGTTGCGGATCTTGTAGGGCAGCCCGAACAGCTTCATGTCCATGCCGAACGTGTCGCCCTTGGCGACCAGCCGGTCGGGTCCCGTGATCACGCCCTGCAGGGAGCCGGAGCCGTCGATGCGGGGGTGCTGCCGGGGGTCGGAGACGATCGCGAACACCACGGCGGGCGGGGCGTCGATCGTCGTGCTGTCCGAGACCAGTCTGTCGCTCATGGCCCCACGGTAGCCAGCGCGGGAAGCCGGCCGGCGCCGAGGCGTCAGCGCGCGGGGTCCTCCGCGCAGACCTCGTCGACAGGTCCGGGCTCGCCGCCCACCGCGGCGGGGACCGGTCCGCCCCCCGCCTTCGTCGTACGGCGCCGGGGTCGCTCGGCCGAGATCACCAGGGCCACCGCCGAGACCACGATCCCGCCGCCGGCCACGACCGCCCAGGTGACGTGCTCGCCGAGCACCAGCCAGCCGAGGAACACCGCGACCACCGGGTTGACGTAGGCGTAGGTCGCCACGAAGGAGATCGGCGCGTTCGCGAGCAGCCAGACGTAGGACGTGAACGCGACGACCGAGCCGAACACGACGAGGTAGCCCAGCGCGCTCCAGGTGCGCGCGCCGTAGGCCGCGGCGGTGAACGACTCGCCGGAGAGCCGGCCGACGGTGAGCAGCAGCAGGCCGCCGAACAGCATCTCGTAGACCGTCGTGACGAACACGTCCCGGGGCAGCCACAGCCGTGGCTGCACGTAGGAGCCGAACGCCCAGCAGGTCGACGCGAACATCACCAGCAGCGCCGGCCCGACCGGGAACCCGCCGACCGCCCCGCCGCCGACGAGCACCAGCACCGCGAGCCCGGCGAACCCGAGCAGCACGCCGGCCACCGACAGCGGCCGGGGGCGGTCGCCCTCGGCGAACCGGAACACCACGATCATCAGCGGCGCCACGGCGATCAGCAGCGCGGCGACGCCCGAGGGGGCGCCGAGGTTCTCCGCGACCGACACCATCCCGTTGCCGAGCAGCGGGAGCATCAGCCCGAGGAACGCGGTGCCCAGCGCCTGCCGGCGGGTGAGCCGCAGCCGCCGTACGCCGCCCTTCAGGCGGAGCAGCGCGCCGAGCACCAGGGCCGCGGTGGAGTAGCGCAGGCCCATCGAGGTGAGCGGCGGGGCCTGCTCCACGACGATCCGGATGGCGAGGTACGTCGACCCCCAGACGACGTACACGATGCCGAGCGCGACCAGCACCAGGCCGAACGCGGGGGCTGCCTTGGCGACCGGCGCCGGCACGGTGTGTGTCATGGGTGTCCCTTCTGTGACTCCTGTCAAGGTTAGGGCGTGCCTGACCCGGGTGTCGCGCGACTTTCGGACATCTTGTGCACCACATCCGGTCACCGACCTGATTAGGCGGTCCTCGCGGGGAGCCGGTACGTTATGGCTACCCCGACCGGTGTGGTGCCGGTCACAGCACGACCAGCCGCACGGCCGCGACGCACCATCCCCGCGCGCGCGTCGCGCAGCGCGTCGTGAGCTTCTTGCCGGCAGCGGACACCCCGTGAGCCGACGACACGAAGGAGTGCACCCTTGAGTGAGCACAAGTCCGACTTCGGGCCGGACCTCGGCGAGGTCTTCGGGCCCCACCAGGCCGACGGCGGCCCAGACCTGGTGCAGCTGCTGACGCCCGAGGGCGAGCGCGTCGAGCACCCCGACTTCTCCTTCGACCTCGACGACGAGGCGATCAAGGGCTTCTTCCGGGACATGGTGCTGACCCGGCGCATCGACACCGAGGCCACCGCGCTCCAGCGGCACGGCGAGCTCGGTATCTGGGCCCAGCTCCTCGGCCAGGAGGCCGCGCAGATCGGCTCCGGGCGGGCGCTGCGCAAGCAGGACTTCGCGTTCCCGACCTACCGCGAGCACGGCGTGGCCTGGTGCCGCGACATCGACCCGCTCCGGCTGCTCGGCCTGTTCCGCGGCGTCGACCAGGGCGGCTGGGACCCGAACGACGGCAACTTCGGGCTCTACACGATCGTGATCGGCGCGCAGACCCTGCACGCCACCGGCTACGCGATGGGCATGCAGCGCGACGGCGTGGTCGGCACCGGCGACCCGGACCGCGACGCCGCGGTCGTCGCCTACTTCGGTGACGGCGCGAGCAGCCAGGGCGACGTCAACGAGGCGTTCATCTTCGCGGCCTCCTACAACGCCCCGGTCGTGTTCTTCTGCCAGAACAACCAGTGGGCGATCTCCGAGCCGATCGAGCGGCAGACCCGGATCCCGCTCTACCAGCGGGCCCTCGGCTTCGGCTTCCCCGGCGTCCGCGTCGACGGCAACGACGTCCTCGCGACGTACGCCGTGTCGCAGGCCGCCCTGCAGCGGGCCCGCGACGGCCAGGGCCCCACGCTCGTCGAGGCGTACACCTACCGGATGGGCGCGCACACGACCACCGACGACCCGACGCGCTACCGGCTCTCCGAGGACCTCGAGACCTGGAAGCTGAAGGACCCGATCCAGCGGGTCAAGGCCTACCTCACCCGCAACGGCCTGGCCGACCAGGACTTCTTCGAGGAGCTCGACCACGAGGCCGAGAAGCTCGGCGAGCACCTGCGCGAGGGCTGCCGGGCGCTGCCGGAGCCGAAGCCGCTCGACGTCTTCGACTACGTCTACGCCGAGCAGACCGAGGAGCTGGCGGAGCAGAAGGCCGGGTACGCCGCCTACCTCGACTCCTTCGAGACCACCGGAGGTCACCGATGACCAAGATCACCCTGGCCAAGGGCCTCAACGCCGGCCTGCGCAAGGCGATGGAGGACGACCCGAAGGTCCTCATCATGGGCGAGGACGTCGGCAAGCTCGGCGGCGTGTTCCGGATCACCGACGGCCTGCAGAAGGACTTCGGCGAGGACCGGGTCATCGACTCGCCGCTCGCCGAGTCCGGCATCCTCGGCACCGCGGTCGGCATGGCGATGCGCGGCTACCGGCCGGTCTGCGAGATCCAGTTCGACGGGTTCGTCTACCCGGCCTACGACCAGATCGTCAGCCAGGTCGCCAAGATCCACTTCCGCAGCATGGGCAAGGTCAAGATGCCCATCGTCGTGCGGATCCCGTTCGGCGGCGGCATCGGCGCGGTCGAGCACCACAGCGAGAGCCCCGAGGCGCAGTTCGCGCACACGCCGGGCCTCAAGGTGGTCGCCTGCTCCAACCCGGTCGACGGCTACTGGATGATCCAGCAGGCCATCGCCTGCGACGACCCGGTGATCTTCCTGGAGCCCAAGCGGCAGTACCACGCCGACAAGGCCGAGCTCGACGAGTCGGTCCTGCCGCAGCCGCTGTTCACCTCCCGGGTCGTGCGCGAGGGCTCGGACCTCACCCTGCTGGCCTACGGCCCGATGGTGAAGACCTGCCTGCTGAGCGCCGAGGCGGCCGCCGGCGAGGGCAAGAGCGTCGAGGTCATCGACCTGCGCACGCTGTCCCCGCTCGACCTGGGCCCGGTCTACGCCTCGGTCCGCAAGACCGGTCGCGCCGTCGTCGCCCACGAGGCGCACGTCAACCTCGGCATGGGCTCGGAGATCGCGGCCCGGATCACCGAGCAGTGCTTCTACCACCTCGAGGCTCCGGTGCTGCGGGTCGGCGGGTTCGACACGCCCTACCCGCCGAGCCGCATCGAGGAGGAGTGGCTCCCCGACCTCGACCGCGTGCTCGATGCCGTGGACCGCTCGCTCGCGTACTGATCGCCCCGAGGAGAACTGCTGTGCCTGACTTCAAGCTGCCCGACGTCGGCGAGGGCCTCACCGAGGCCGAGATCGTCACCTGGAAGGTGAAGGTCGGCGACGTGATCAAGATCAACGACATCATCGTCGAGATCGAGACCGCCAAGTCGCTCGTCGAGCTGCCCTCGCCGTACGCCGGGACCGTGCAGGCCCTGCACGTGCCGGAGGGCGAGACCGTCCCGGTCGGCACGCCGATCATCACCGTCGGGGACGGCGCGGCCGCCCCGGTCGCGGCGCCGGCTCCCGCCGCGGCGCCCGCCGCCACGACGTCCAACGACAGCGACCCCTACCTCGGGCTCGCCGAGAAGGCCGGCGCCGCCTCGGTGGCCGCCGGCGAGATCGACATGTCGAACCCGGCCGCGACCGGTGGCGGCGAGAACCAGACGCTCGTCGGCTACGGCCCGCGCACCGCCTCGGTCCAGCGCCGTCCGCGTCGCGGCGGTGCGAGCCCGTCGACCGAGGCCGGAGCCGCCGCGCAGCTGCAGCTGCAGGGCGCGTTCGGCCAGGGTGCCCGGGAGAGCACCGACGTGGTCCCGGCCGACGAGCCGGTGGTGCCCGCGACCCCGGCCGTGCACGAGCCGGCGGCCCCGTCGGCGCCGACCGGCGACGTACGCGTGCTGGCGAAGCCGCCGGTCCGCAAGCTCGCCAAGGACCTCGGCGTCGACCTGCGCACCCTGACCCCGACCGGCCCGCAGGGCACCGTGACCCGGGCAGACGTCGAGGCAGCGACGTCGACGTCTCCCGAGGAGTTGTCCGGCGCTCAGACGGCCCCGACCGGGTCAACGCCTGACAGGTCGGCGGACCGGCGCGAGCCGATCAAGGGCGTGCGGAAGATGATGGCCCAGGCCATGGTCGACTCCGCGTTCACGGCCCCGCACGTCACCGAGTGGATCACCGTCGACGTGACCAGGACGATGAAGCTGGTCGAGAAGCTCAAGGCGCACCGTGACTTCCGCGAGGTCAAGGTGTCCCCGCTGCTCGTCGTCGCCAAGGCGGTCTGCCTGGCCATGCGCCGCACCGAGGAGATCAACGCGACCTGGGACGAGGCGGCCGGCGAGGTCGTGTTCAAGTCCGGCGTGAACCTCGGGATCGCCGCGGCCACGCCGCGCGGCCTGGTGGTGCCCAACATCAAGGGCGCCGACGCGCTGTCGCTGCCCGAGCTGGGTGCCGCGATCAACGGCCTCACGCGTACGGCGCGCGAGGGCCGCACGCAGCCCGCGGAGATGAGTGGCGGGACGTTCACGATCACCAACGTGGGCGTCTTCGGCGTCGACGCGGGCACCCCGATCATCAACCCCGGCGAGTCGGCGATCCTGTGCTTCGGTGCGGTCCGGCCGCAGCCGTGGGTGCACAAGGGGCGGATCAAGGTGCGCGACCTCACCACCTTGGCGCTGTCCTTCGACCACCGGCTCGTCGACGGCGAGAAGGGCTCGCGGTTCCTGGCCGACGTGGCCGCGGTGCTGGAGGACCCGAGCAGCGCGCTGCTCTTCTAGCCGGCCCTAGGCCCGGAGGGACCGGGGCGGGGCGGGGCTCCGGCCGCTTACGATGGACGCGATGAGCACGCCCGACCCCGCTGTCGACCCCACCGCCCTTCCCGCCGCCGCACCCGTCGTCGTCCCCCCCGGCCTCCTCCGCCCTCTCCGTCGAGGACCAGTACGGGGAGCGCGCCTACGAGTTCGCCAAGTGGGCGATCCTGAGCGCGGTCTACCCCGCCGGGACCCTGGTCGGCGAGGCCGAGCTGGCCCACGAGATCGGGCTGTCCCGTGCCCCCGTGCGGGAGGCCTTCCTGCGCCTGGAGATGGAGGGCCTGGTCACCCGCGAGCCGGGCTACGGCGCCCGGGTGAGCACCTTCTCCCTGGACGAGGTCGAGGACGTGCTCGAGGCCCGGGTGCTGGTGGAGAACCACACCGCGGGCCGTTCCTTCGCGCACCGCGAGGAGCTGCTGCCCCGGGCCGAGGCCGCGCACGAGGCGATGGTGCGCAGCTGCCGGGAGCGCGACACCGCCGCCTTCACGGCCGCGGACCGGCTGTTCCACGAGCTGATCGTGGACGCCGCCGGCAACGCGCTGCTGTCCGCGGTCTACCGGACGCTGCGGGAGCGGCAGACGCTGTTCACCTCGGCGGTGGTGCGCGGTCGCGCCGACCGGATGCAGGACGCCATCGCCGAGCACGTGCGGGTCCTGACCACCCTGCGCGGCGACGACCAGGAGGCGTTCTGCGCCGCGGTCAACGACCACCTGGCGTGGTCGACCGCGCTGGCGCGGGAGTCCCTGTGACCGAGAGCCACCGGCTCGGCGGTCGCCGGGCCGTCGTCGTGTGGGGCACCGGCGTCGCGGTCTACTTCTTGGCGATCTTCCACCGCTCCTCGCTCGGCGTCGCCGGCCTGGCCGCGGCCGACCGCTTCCACATCACCGCCTCCCAGCTGTCCACGTTCACGGTCCTCCAGCTGCTGGTGTACGCCGCGATGCAGATCCCGGTCGGCGTGCTGCTCGACCGCTTCGGCCCGCAGCGGCTGCTGGTCGCGGGCGCGGTGTTCATGACCGCCGCGCAGCTCGGCTTCGCCTGGACCGGGACGTACGGCGGCGCGGTGACCGCCCGGGTGTTCGTCGGGATGGGCGACGCGATGGTGTTCATCAGCGTGCTGCGGCTGATCGCGTCCTGGTTCCCGCCGATGCGCAGCCCGCTCGTCACGGCGTTCACCGCCATGCTCGGCCAGTGCGGTGCGCTGGTCGCGGCCATCCCGCTGTCCCGGTCGCTGGCGACGTACGGCTGGACGGTGACGTTCGCGGCCAGCGCCTCGGTCGGCATCCTGCTCGGGCTGCTGGTGATCCTGCTGGTCCGCGACGTGCCGCCGGGGGCGCCGCCGTCCCGCTCGGTCAAGGACGTCCGGACGGTGGGCCGCGACCTGCGGCTGGCCTGGCAGGACCCCGGCACCAAGCTCGGGCTGTGGTCGCACTTCACCACCCAGTTCGCCTCGAACGTGATGGGGCTGCTGTGGGGGTTCCCGTTCTTCGTGCACGCCGAGCACCGCACCAAGGGCCAGGCCGGGGCGCTGCTCACCCTGCTGGTCGTGGTGTTCATCGTCGGCGGTCCGCTGATCGGCGGCTACATCTCCCGGCATCCCTGGCAGCGCTCGACGGTGGTGCTGTCCATCGTCGCGGCGATGGCGACCACCTGGACGGTGACGCTGCTGTGGCCCGGGGACGCGCCGACCTGGCTGCTCTGCGTGCTGGTCGTGACCACCGGCCTGGGCGGGCCGGGGTCGATGATCGCCTTCGACCTCGCGCGCACCTTCGCGCCGGCCTCCCGGCTCGGCCAGGCCAGCGGGATCGTCAACGTCGGCGGGTTCACCGCCTCGCTGCTCGCGGTGCTCGGCATCGGCCTGGTGCTCGACGCCGTCACGCAGGGGTCGTCGACCGACTACAGCAGCGGCGCGTACAAGACCGCGATGTGCGTGCAGTACGTCTTCTGGGTGCTCGGCGGCCTGCAGGTCTGGCGCTACCGGTACCGCGCACGGGCGCACCTCGCCGACACCCAGCCCGAGACGTTCCGGGACATGAGCGGCTTCGAGGAGTACGCCCCTAGGCCCTCCCGAGTGCGCGATATCGGGCGGCGCGGTCGGCGGTGACGGTGGCCGAGTCGCGCTGCATCAGCGCGGCCAGCTCGTAGCGCAGCACGTCCGAGAGCCGGGCGCAGAACGCCTCCGGCTCGTCCGCGGCGTCCGGTCGCTCCGCGACGATCCGGTCCACGATCCCGTTGCGCCTCAGGTCGAGCGAGCGCACCCCCTGGGCGCGGGCCATGTCCGGGGCGTGGTCGAGGTCGCGGTGCACGATCGCGCTCGCGCCCTCCGGTGGCAGCGGGGACAGCCAGCCGTGCTGGGCGGCGATCACCCGGTCGGTCGGCAGCAGGGCCAGCGCGCCCCCGCCGTTGCCCTCGCCGAGCAGCAGGCACAGCGTGGGCGCGTCGAGGGTGACCAGGTCGGCGAGGCAGCGGGCGATCTCGCCGGCCATCCCGCCCTCCTCGGCCTCCACCGACAGGGCCGCGCCGGGGGTGTCGATGACGGTCATCAGCGGCAGGTGCAGCTCGGCGGCGAGCCGCATCCCGCGCCGCGCCTCGCGCAGCGCCCCCGGCCCGAGCGGGTGCGCCTTGGTCTGGCCCCGCCGGTCCTGGCCCAGGAAGATGCACGGCGAGCCGCCGAACTTCGCGAGCGCGATCAGCAGCCCCGGGTCGGACTCGCCCTGCCCGGTGCCGTTGAGCGGGATCACGTCCGTGGCGCCGTACTTCAGCAGGCGGCGTACGCCGGGCCGCTCGGGGCGCCGCGAGCGGGTGACCGACTCCCAGGTGTCCACGTCGGGGATCTCGTCGACCGGCGGGTTGGGTACGTCGACCAGCACCTCGTTGCGGGCGGTCAGCACGGTCAGCGCGCGGGCCAGGATCTCGGCGACCTGGTCGTGCGGGACGACCCCGTCGATGAGGCCGTGGGCGTAGAGGTTCTCCGAGGTCTGCACACCCTCGGGGAACGTCCGGGCGTAGAGCGCCTCGTAGACGCGCGGCCCCAGGAAGCCGAGCAGCGCACCGGGCTCGGCGACCGTGACGTGGCCCAGCGACCCCCACGAGGCCATCACGCCGCCGGTGGTCGGGTGCCGCAGGTAGACGAGGTAGGGCAGCCCGGCCTTCTTGTGCGCCGCGATCGCCGCGGAGATCTTGATCATCTGCACGAAGGCGACCGTGCCCTCCTGCATCCGGGTGCCGCCGGAGACCGGCGCGGCCAGCAGCGGCAGCCGCTCGGCCGTCGCGCGCTCGACGGCGCGGGTCAGCCGCTCGGCGGAGTCCACGCCGATCGACCCGGCCAGGAACCGGAACTCGCAGGCCACGACGGCCACCCGTCGCCCGCGCATCCGGCCCTCCCCGGAGATCACCGACTCGTCGAGCCCGGTCCTCTCCTGCGCGGCGGCGAGCTCCGCGGCGTACTCCTCGGAGATCGGCCCGCGCACCGGAGGCGTGTCCCAGGAGGTGAACGACGCGTCGTCGAGCACCAGGTCGATCAGGTCGGTCGCGGAGAGACGGTCAGCCATCCCCCGAACCTACCGACCCTCGCCGGCCGGGGTGCGGGCGGAGCGGGGGGTCAGTCCGGGGGGAGGTCGACCGGCAGGCGGACCCGCATGACCGTGTCCCCGGGCCGGGAGTCGACGGAGATCTCGCCGTGGTGCCGCTCGACCACGATGCGGCGGGCGATGTCGAGGCCCAGGCCGGTGCCGGCGTCCACGTCCTTGGTCGTGTAGAACGCCTCGAACGCCCGGGCCGCCACCTGCGGCGTCATCCCGGTGCCGGTGTCGCCGACCTCCACGACGACCGAGCCGTCGTCGAGCCGGGTGCTGACCCGCAGCGTGCCGGAGCCGCCCATGGCGTCGACGGCGTTGTCCACGAGGTTGGTCCACACCTGGTTCAGCTCGCCGGGGTACGCCTCGATCATCGGTACGTCGTCCGCGTACTCCCGCACCACCGCCACCCCCGGCCGCAGCTTGTGGCTGAGCATCACCAGCGTGCTCTCGAGGCCGTCGGTGACCCGGATGCGTTGCCGCGAGGCCCGGTCCATCTGCGAGTAGGAGCGCACCGCGCCGACCAGCTCGGAGATCCGGCGGGTGGACTCCCGCACCTCGCCCAGCAGGGTCGCGGCCTCGAACGTGCTGGCCGCCCACCGCAGCGCCGGCTCGAGCGCCGGGCCCTCGACCACGGCCGCGACCCGGTCGCACCACGCCACGTCCACGCCGGCCGCGGCCAGCGGGGCGGCCAGCGTCCAGCCGTCCGCGACGCCGCGCCGGGACAGCCACGCCGACAGCTCCTGCTCCCGGTCGGCGAGCGCGAGCGGGTCCACCGCCGCCGGGGCCGAGCCGGGCGGGGCGACCACGGCCGGCACCACCTCGAGGCGCAGCGCGTCGAGCGCCGCGAACTGGCCCGGGGAGATCTCGTCGTGCGCGAGCCGGCCGAGCGAGGAGAGCAGCGTGTCGCAGGTGGTGCCGAGGGCGTCGGCGGCCCGGGTCGCGGCCGCGGCCGGGTTGTTGATCTCGTGGGCGAGCCCGGCGGCCAGCGTGCCCAGCGTCAGCAGCGCCCCGCGCTGCCGGGCGGTCGACTCGATGGAGCGGGCGGTGCGGTAGACGCCCTCGATCAGGTGGCCGCCGAACGGGAACCACGCGTCCGAGAGCCGGCGCAGCACCGCGGACGGCACGCACAGCACCCGTCCAGGTGCCACCCCGCGGCCGGTCGCGAGGTAGACCCCCTGGTCGTCCCAGGCCCGGAAGCCGCCGGCCCAGCGGCCCGGCACGTCCATCCGCGCGACGACGGTCTCCTCGCGGCCGATCACCTTGACCAGCTCGAGCGCACCGTCGACCAGGACCCACCAGGAGTCGGCCGGCTCGCCCTCGCGGAACAGCACGGCGCCCGGCGCGACGCCGACCTCGGCGCCGCCGGCCAGCAGCTCCGCCAGCCGGTCGTCGTCCAGCCCGTCGAAGAGCGGCAGCGGGCGCAGGTCCGCGACGCGCATCAGGTCGTCGCCAGGTAGCGGTGCACGAGGTAGACCGACATCGCGCCCTCGCCGACGGCGGACGCCACCCGCTTCATCGAGTCCAGGCGCACGTCGCCCGCGGCGAACAGCCCGGGCACGCTGGACTCCAGGGCCAACGGCGGCCGGGCCAGCGGCCAGCGGGGCCCGGCGTCGGACGCGGCCAGCTCGGGGCCGGTGAGCACGAACCCGAGGTCGTCGCGGACCACGTCGGGACCGAGCCACTCGGTGCGCGGCGCCGCGCCGATGAACACGAACAGCCAGCTCGTCGCCACGTCCTCGGTGGTGCCCGCGTCCCGGTCCCGCAGGGTCAGCGTCTTGAGGTGGCCGTCGCCGGACGCCGCGGCGACCTCGGTGCGCAGCCGGACCTCGACCGTCGGGACCGCCCGGATCCGCTCGACGAGGTACTGCGACATGCTCACCTCCAGCGAGCCGGACCGGACCAGGAGCACCACCCGCTTGGCGAAGCGCGACAGGTTCAGCGCGGCCTGGCCGGCGGAGTTGGCCGCGCCGACGATGTAGACGTCGTCGTCCTGGCACTGGCTCGCCTCGGAGGCGTTCACGCCGTAGTAGACGCCGCGGCCGGTGAGGTCGGCGAGCCCCGGCGCCGCCAGCCTCCGGTAGGAGACGCCGGTCGCGGCGACCACCGCGCGGGCCTCGATCTCCGCACCGCCCTCGAGGAGCACCGCGCGGACCGGCCCGCGCGTCTCGAAGCCGACGACGTCGCGGGCGAGCACCAGCTCGGCGCCGAACCGGGTCACCTGGGCCAGCGCCCGGTGCGCGAGGTCGGAGCCGCTCAGGCCGCGCGGGAAGCCGAGGTAGTTCTCGATCGCCGCGCTCTGGCCCGCCTGCCCGCCGGGTGCCTCGCGCTCGACGATCACCGTGCTCAGGCCCTCCGAGGCGGCGTACACGCCGGCGGCCAGCCCGGCCGGCCCGCCGCCGACGATGCAGAGGTCGTAGAGCGGTCGCTGGGCGCTGGTGTGCAGGCCGAGCGCGCCGGCGACCTCCAGCGTCGAGGGCGAGCGGAGGGTCGGGCCGTCCGGCACCAGCACCAGCGGCAGGTCGGCGGGCTGCGCCTGCGCGAGGTGCTGGAGCCGGGTCCCCTCGGCGTCCCGCTCGACGTCGTACCAGCGGTAGGAGACGTGGTTGCGGGTCAGGAACAGCTTGATCTCATGGCTGCGGTCGGACCACCGGTGCCCGACCACCCGCACCTCGGACGTCTCCTCGGGGTGGTCCTGCCGCCAGTCGTCGAGCAGCTCGTCGACGACCGGGTAGAGCCGCTCGTCGGGCGGGTCCCACGGCTTCATCAGGTAGTAGTCGAGGCCGATGTCGTTGATCGCGGTGATCGCGACGTCGGTGTCCGCGTAGGCGGTCAGCAGCAGGAACTTCGCGTCCGGCGCGTGCTCGCGGGCCAGCGCGAGCATCTCGGTGCCGGTCATCCGCGGCATCCGCTGGTCCGCGACGACCATCGCGACCGGGTCGTCGCGCAGGGCCAGCCGGGCCAGCAGGTCGAGCGCCTCCGGGCCGGACGTGGCGCGGACGACCCGGTAGTCGGCGCCGTACCGGGCGAGGAGGTCACGGCCGATCGCGGCCGACACCATCGGGTCGTCGTCGACCGTCAGGATCGCGGGCTTGCTCATGGCATCGCCGTTCCGGGTGGGCTGTGGCCGTTCCCGAGGTGGCCGCAGGACGAGGGTGCGGTTGCCCGTCAGCATAGGCGGCCCCGACCGGATCGGGCAGCCTCAGGCGGGCGGGGTCCGGGAGAGCAGCCAGCGGTCCACGAACGCCCGCAGCTCGACCGGGTCCTCCCCGGTGCTCGCGGCCAGCCAGGCGACGTACGACGTCCGGTCCTGCACCGTGTTGCGGTGCTCCTGCGGCCACCGGCGGACCAGGTCGTCGAAGACCGCGGCGCCGAACCGCTCGCGCAGCCGGACGAGCATCCGCGCGGTGCAGAAGTACACGTTGATCTGCGCGAACTGGTCGGGGTCGTAGGCGCCGGGCGGGCCGTAGAGCCGGCGCCAGAGCCCGTCGGTGCTGGTGAACTGGTCGTCCCAGTAGGCCCAGGTCTGCCAGCCGCGGGACGTCGAGAACAATGCCTCGACGTACATCGCCATGCCCTCGTTCATCCACAGGTCGGACCAGTCGTCGGGCGTGACGGTGTCGCCGTACCAGGCGTGCGCGAGCTCGTGGACGACCGTCTGGCGCACCCCGCGGGTGCCGAACCGGTAGTTCCGGGCGCCGAAGGTGACCAGCGTCTGGGTCTCCATCGCGGAGTCCGACGGCGTCACCACGACCCCGGCCCGGTCGAACGGGTAGGGCCCCAGGCGGCTCTCCAGCCACCGCAGCGCGGCCGGCGTGGCGCGCAGCGGCACGAGGTACTCCGGGTGCGCGCGCGGCACCCAGTAGCTCAGCGGCAGGCCGTGCGGGCCGGTCTGGGTGGCCCGCACGTAGGGCCCGATCGCCACCGTCATCAGGTAGGACGCCATCGGGTCGCGGTTGGTGAAGTGCGTCAGCGTCCGGCCGTGCCGCACCCGCCGGCTGTCCAGCCGGCCGTTGGACACCCCGACCCAGCGGCGCGGCACGTCCAGCGCGACCCGGTAGGTCGCCTTGTCCGACGGGTGGTCGTTGACCGGGTACCACGTGAACGCGCCGTACGGCTCCTGCATCGCCCACGCCTGGCCGTCGCGGGTGGTCTGCCAGCCGAGCCCGGCCATGTCGCCGCGGCTCGACGGCGCCGGCGTGGGACCCGGGCGGCCGCGGTAGGAGATCACCACGTCGTACGTCGACCCCGCGACCAGCCCGGGCGCGGAGACGTCGAGGTGCCGGCCGGCGTGCCGGGACGTCGAGGCGACCGGCCTGCCGGTCCGGCGGTCGGTCACCGCGAGCCGGGAGACCGCGAGCCGCCCGGACAGGTCGAGCCGGAACCGGCCGTCCCGCGCCGGGACCAGCCGGACCCGTGCGACCCCGGCCAGCGTGCGGGTCCGCGGCTGCCAGCGCAGGTGCAGGCCGTAGTCGAGGACGTCGACCCCGGGGTTGCCGACGGAGGGGTAGACCGAGTCGGCGTGCCGGTCGGTAGTCGAGGCCGGGGCCGGCGTCGACGGTGCGGCCACCGTGGCGGCGGGCATCGGGGCACCGGCGAGCAGCGCGCTCGTCAGCGCGGCGACCAGAGAACGCAGCATGCACACCTTCCCTGACGACCCGGACCCCCGGATCCTAGGGGCTCACGGCCGGGTCGGGACGTGGAACGGCGTCAGCGCCAGCGTCCAGGCCGTCACGGTCCCGGGCACGTCGAGCCGCCACCGGCTGCCCGGACGCGGGTAGCCCCGGGTCGTGCACGACTCGGGACCGCCCGCGAAGATCTCCACCATCGAGCCGTCGACGAGCAGCCGGGGCGGCTGCAGCGGCTCGGCCGGGGTCTCCCAGCGCGCGACGGGCTCCGAGGTCCCGTCGGCGTGCACCAGCCACAGCTCCGACCGGGTGCCGGCGGCGAGCTCGACCTCGTACGCCGCGGCCCTGAACGGCCGGCCGGGCGTGAGGTCCAGCCGGGCCGCCCGGAGCCCGGTCAGCTCGGCGGCCGGCCGCGACACGAGCCGGTCGCCGTGCAGCCGCAGGTCGCGGGGGAACGTCAGCGCCCCGGCCCAGCCGGCCCGCCGGACGTCGGCGTCGCTGCGGCCGTGCTCCCACGACCACGCCCACAGCAGCACCCGGCCGTCGTGCGCGAGCAGCTGCGGGGCGTAGAAGCAGGGGCCGGTGTCGAGGACCCCACCGGTCGCGGGCACGAAGCGCGGGGTGCCGCCCTCGAGCAGTAGGTCGCCGACCAGCCAGCGGACCCCGGCCAGCGGGGACCGGTCCCCGTCCGCGCGCCACAGCGAGAGCACCAGCAGCCACCGGTCCCCGAGCCGGACCAGGTTGGGGCACTCCCAGATGTCCGCGGGCGCGAGCGGGCCGGCCACCGGGTCGTCGGGGCCCAGCAGCCGGCCGAGCTCCCGCCACGACGCCAGGTCGTCGGCGTCGTACACCAGCAGCGCGGGACTGCCGTGCGGGCTGCCGGCACCCTGGACCGCGTAGCGGTGCCCGTCGAGCTCGAACAGGAAGGGGTCGCGCACGTCGCTCAGCGTCGGGTCCTGCGGCATCCCGACCGCCGGCCGGGGGTCCTGCACCCACGTCGCGAGGCCGTCCCCGGAGCGGGCGAGCAGCACGTGGGAGGCGCCCGAGGTGTCCGCGACCCCGCTGTACACCGCGGTCGGGACGCCGTCCTCGACGGTCAGGCAGCCGGTCCAGCAGCCGCGGGCGTCGTGCCCGCCGGGCCGCGGCACCAGGGCCGGCGGCTCCGCGCGCCAGGACACCAGGTCGGCGGAGCTGACGTGCCCCCAGGTGATCGCGTCGTGCACCGGCGCGGCCGGGTTGTGCTGGAAGAACACGTGGAACCGCCCGTCGACGTGCGCGAGGCCGTTGGGGTCGTTGACCCACCCGGCGGCGGGGCGTGCGTGCAGCGCCGGGAACGCGGGGTCCGGGGGAGCGGTCATCCGGGTCAGCGCCGGTCGGAGATCCGTCGCGCCTTGCCCAGCGAGCGCTCCAGCGCGTGCGGCGCGAGCACCTCGACCCGGACCGTCGTGCCGACGTTGTCCTTGACGTGCCCGGCCAGCCGCCGGCCGAGCGCCTCGCGGTCGGCCTCGGCGACCTGCTCGTGCGCCTCGACCTGGACCGTCAGCTCGTCGAGCGTGCCCGGCCGGGTGAGCACGCACAGGTAGTGCGGGGTCAGCCCCTCGACCTTGAGGATCTGCTCCTCGACCATCGTCGGGAAGACGTTCACGCCCCGCACGATCATCATGTCGTCGGTGCGGCCGGTGACCTTCTGCATCCGCCGGAACGCCGGGTAGGCCGTGCCCGGCAGCAGCCGGGTCAGGTCCCGGGTTCGGTAGCGGACCACCGGCATCGCCTGCTTGGTCAGGGACGTGAAGACCAGCTCGCCCTCCTCGCCGTCGGGCAGCACCTCGCCGGTCACCGGGTCGATCACCTCGGGGTAGAAGTGGTCCTCCCAGACGTGCAGCCCGTCCTGGGTGTCCACCGCCTCCTGCGAGACGCCCGGGCCCATCACCTCGGACAGCCCGTAGATGTCGACGGCCTTGATGCCGCCGCGCCGCTCGACCTCGCGGCGCATCTCGTCGGTCCACGGCTCGGCGCCGAAGATCCCGATCTCCAGGCTGGTGCTGCGCGGGTCGACGCCCTGCGCCTCCATCTCGTCGAGGATCGCGAGGAAGTACGACGGGGTCACCATGATCACCCGTGGCTCGAAGTCCACGATCAGCTGCACCTGGCGCGGGGTCATGCCGCCGGAGACCGGGACCACCGTGCAGCCCAGCCGCTCGGCCCCGTAGTGCGCGCCGAGACCGCCGGTGAACAGCCCGTAGCCGTAGGCGACGTGCACCAGGTCCCCGGGCCGGCCGCCCGCGGCGTAGATGGAGCGCGCCATCACCTCGGCCCACACGTCGAGGTCGTCGCTGGTGTAGCCCACGACGGTCGGCTTGCCCGTCGTACCGGAGGAGGCGTGCACCCGGCTGACCTCGGCCCGCGGGACGGCGAACATGCCGAACGGGTAGTTCTGCCGCAGGTCCTCCTTGGTGGTGAACGGGAACCGGGCCAGGTCGGCCAGCGACCGCAGGTCGGCGGGGGCCACGCCCACGGCGTCGAACGCGCGCCGGTAGTGCGGGACGTGCTCGTAGACCCGATCGAGGGTCGTGCGCAGGTCGACCAGCTGCTGCGCCTGCAGCGCCTCGACGTCGAGGTCGGGGATCATCTCAGTCCTCCTCCGTCGGCTCCGGGGAGAACAGCGTCCCGCGGATCTCCTTGCTGCGGCCCACGAACTGCGCGACGACGGCGTCGGCGGACCGGACCGTGACGTCGTAGACCCCGTCGCGTCCCTCGCGGCTGCGCTCCACCGCGTCCGCGACCAGCACGTCCCCGAGCCGGGTGGGCGCCAGGAAGCTGATCTCCGCGCCGGCCGCGACGGTGCTCCGGTTGTAGGAGTTGCAGGCGAACGCGAACGCCGAGTCGGCGAGGGTGAAGGTGAGGCCGCCGTGCCCGATCGCGTGCCCGTTGACCATGTCCGCGCGCACCGTCATCCGCAGCCTCGCGCGGCCGGGGGCGACCTCGACGAGCTCCATGCCCAGGCCCTGGCTGGTGGCGTCGCCGGCCCACATCGCCTCCGCGCTTCGGCGGGCGACCTCGTCCGGGGTCACAGCGGCTTCTCCAGCATCGCCACCAGGTGCTCGTCGTCCCCGAGCCGGCCGACCTCGCGGTAGCCCCGGGCGGCGTGGAACGCCAGGGACGCGTCGTTGCGCGGCACGAGGTTCACCTCCAGGGCGAGCCGGGTGTACGGCGCCGCGATCCGCTCGATCTCGTCGTACACCTGGCCGCCGAGGCCGCGCCGCCGGAAGCCCTCGTGCAGCACGATCCGGTCCAGGTAGTAGAACCGCTCGTGCCGCGCGGCGAACCAGCGGTAGTTGACCGAGTCGTACGCCGCGCCCGGGGCGAACGTGATAACGAAGCCGGCGAACGCGCCGTCCACGTCGAGCACGTCGAACCGGTCGGCGCTCTCGCGCACCTCGTGCAGCCGGGCCTCGTCCATCGGCGCGAGCTTCCACGACGTTGCGGTCGTTGAGGGTGAGGACGTCGGCCACGTCGGTGTCGCGCAGCGGTCGCAGGTCGGGCACCTCGTCACCCTAACCGCGGCCGGACCCTGTCCACTCCTCGATCCGGGTGGGTGCGGGGAGCGGAGGCCCGGCCCTAGCCTGGGCCGGGGGCGTTCATCCGGAGGGAATCCGATGACCATCACAGCCGGCGAGCAGGTCGAGATCGACCACGCCAACGCGTCGGACGCGACGCCGATCGTCTTCGTGCACGGCCTGTGGCTGCTGCGCAGCAGCTGGCGGCCCTGGCGGGACGCCGCGGAGAGCCAGGGGTTCGTGACGCTGGCGCCCGGCTGGCCCGACGACCCGGAGACCGTCGCCGAGGCCCGGGCGCACCCGGACGTGCTCGCCGGCAAGGGCGTCGCGGGGGTCACCGACCACTACGCCGCGGTGATCGGCAGCCTGCACCGCGCGCCGGTGGTGATCGGTCACTCGTTCGGCGGGCTGATCACCCAGAAGCTCGCGGGGCGCGGCCTGGCGCGGGCGTCGGTCGCGATCGACCCGGCCCCGTTCCGGGGCGTGCTGCCGCTCCCGGTCTCCGCGCTCCGGGCGTCCTCCGCGGTGCTCGCCAACCCCGCCAACCGCGGGCGTGCGGTGATGCTCAGCGAGAAGCAGTTCCGCTACGCCTTCGGGAACGCCGTGTCGGAGGGCGAGTCCCGCGAGCTCTACCAGCGCTACGCGGTGCCGGGCCCGGGCCGCCCGCTGTTCCAGGCCGCGACGGCCAACCTGCACCCCGGGACCGAGGCGAGCGTGGACACGATGCACCCCGAGCGCGGGCCGCTGCTGATCGTCTCCGGCGAGCGGGACCACACCGTGCCGTGGGCGATCGCCAACGCGTCGTACAAGAAGCAGGCCCGCAACCCGCACGCGACCGCGATCACGGAGATCTCCGGACGGGGCCACTCGCTGGTGATCGACCACGGCTGGCCGGAGGTCGCCGACTCGGCGTTCGGGTTCCTGGCCACGCACGGCGTCACCGCGTCCTGACCGGCCGCTCGAAACCACCTGCGCCGCGACGCACACTGGGCACCGTGGCCCTGTCCGTCGACCGCCGCGGCTTCCTGCTCGTCGCAGGAGGCGCCGTGCTGACGGCCTGCAGCGGTGGCGCCGGCCCCGTCCCTCGCGCGTCGGCGCCCCGCTCCTCGGTCGCGCCGGCGCGCACGCCCGCCCCCACACCGGCCCCCGCGCCGGGGCTGCCCCCCGTCACTCGCTGGCAGCCGGGCCCTGCGGAGCTGGTGCCGGCGGCCAAGCGCGCGGCGGTCCACGAGGTCGAGCGGCGCGGGACCGGGCCGACGCGCGCCGTCCAGGTGGTCGACGCGCAGTACGGCGGCCTGCTGCCCGACACGGCCAGCGTGCTCGTGGTCTGCCGGTCCTGGCGGCTCCGGGACGGGAAGGTGACCCCGGGCGGGGCGACGTACGACGTCCGGGTGGCCCGTCGCGCCTCCGGATGGCAGGTCACGGCGGTGCACCCCTCACGACCCGGGCCGGCACGCCGCCCGCTGACCGGCCGGGAACGGGCGGTGCTCACCAGCAGCCGCATCGGGCTGCCTCCGGCCGCCCGGGCCGACGTGCTGTCCGGGCAGGTGCACCCGAGCGTCCTGGGAGCGATGCTGGCGGTCTCGAGGGCTCACCGGATCGAGGTGAGCGTCGTCCGGTCCGGCCATCCCCTCCACGTGTTCGGCACCACCCGGCTCAGCGACCATCCCCGCGGCCGGGCCTTCGACACCTGGCGGGTGGACGGCCAGCCGGTCGTCAGCGCGGACCGGCGGCTCGTCGCCGGCTACCTGCACGCGCTGGCCGACGCGGGCTCCTACAACGTCGGCGGCCCGGTCCTGCTGGGGGCGGCACCGCAGTGGTTCAGCGACGCCACCCACCACGACCACGTCCACGCGGGGTTCACCACCTGACCCCCGGTCAGCCGCGGATCCGGTCGTTCCCGGGGTCGTACGGCGCCCGCAGCCCGACCCGGACCGGGTGCACCGCGCCGCCGGCGTCCACCGACCAGGAGCCCGAGCCGACCCAGTCGCGCGACGTCGTGCCGGCCGGGTCTGCGACGTACCCGAGCCCGACGCAGGCGCCGACGGTCTCGCCCCAGGCCGCACTGGTGAGCTGGCCGACCGGGACCCCGTCGCGGAGCACCAGCTCGCCGCCCCACAGCATCGGCTCGGGGTCCTCGACGACGACCGAGACCAGCCGCCGGCGGGGTCCGGCGGCGCGCGCCGTCTCGACCGCGGCCCGGCCCAGGAAGTCCACGTCGGTGCGCAGCTTGCAGGCGAACAGCAGCCCCGCCTCGACCGGCGCGTGGTCCGGGGTGAGCTCGCGCCCGAACGCGCGGTAGCCCTTCTCCAGCCGCAGCGACTCGATCGCGGAGTAGCCCGCGTCGACGACGCCGAGGTCCGCGCCGGCGGCCATCAGCGCGTCGTACACGCCGGTGGCGGTCTCGGTCGGGGCGTACAGCTCCCAGCCCAGCTCGCCGACGTAGGTGATCCGGGTGGCCCGCACGGTGGCGCGGCCGACCCGCAGCATCCGCGACGTCGCGAAGCCGAAGTCGTCGAGCGGCTCCCCGGACACCACCGCGAGCAGCTCCCGCGAGCGCGGCCCCATCACGCCGAGCACGGCGTGCGCGGAGGTCACGTCGACGACCCGGGTGTCGTGCCCGGCCGGCACGTGCCGCCGCAGGTGGTCGAGGTCGCGCTCGGTGGTGGCCGAGCTGCTCACCAGGAGGTACTCCTCGGCCGAGACCCGGGTGACGGTGAGGTCGGACTCGTAGGTGCCGCGCCGGTTCAGCAGCGCGGTGTACACGACCGTGCCGACCGGCACCGCGACGTCGTTGGAGCAGATCCACTGCAGGCTGGCCTCGGCGTCGCGGCCCACCACGAGGTACTTCGAGAACGAGGTCTGGTCGAACACCGCGACCCCGGTGCGGGTGGCGCGCTGCTCCGCGGCCGACCAGGGCAGCCAGGCCGGCTTCCCCCAGGTGTACGGCGTCCGCGGCGACGTCCCGGCCGGCGCGAAGACGTTCGGGCGCTCCCACCCGGCCCGGGACCCGAACGCGGCGTTGCGGGCGGCGAGCCGGTCGTGCAGCGGCGAGCAGCGCAGCGGGCGGGCGCTCTCCAGCTCCCGGTTCGGCCACGGCACGGCGTAGTGCAGGCCGAGGATCTCCACGACCCGGTCGCGCAGCCACCCGGTGTTCGCGGCGTACGCCCCGAACCGGCGGAGGTCCACCGACACCAGGTCGCTGGTCGGCTCGCCCTCGACGACCCACTCGGCCAGGGCGCGGCCGGCGCCGCCCGCCGAGGCGATGCCGACCGAGTTGAAGCCGGCGCCCACGAAGAAGCCGCGCACGTTCGGGGCCTCGCCCATCAGGAACTGGTTGTCGGGGGTGAAGGACTCCGGCCCGTTGTAGAACTTGCGGATCCCGGTCTCGGCGAGCGCCGGGATCCGGTGCAGGGCGCTGTCCATCAGGATCCCGAAGTGGTCCCAGTCCTCGTCGAGCAGCGCGAACTCGAACGGGTAGGGCACCTGGTCCGGCGCGACCCACGGCTTGGCCTCGGGCTCGAAGCCGCCGACGACCAGGCCGCCGACCTCCTCCTTGAAGTAGGTCCAGCCGTCCGGGTCCCGCAGGATCGGCAGGTCCGGGTGGACGCCCTCGACCTGGTCGGTGACGACGTAGAAGTGCTCGGCCGAGTGCAGCGGCACCGCGACGCCGGCCATCGCGCCGACCTGGGCGGCCCACTGGCCGGCGCAGTTCACCACCACCTCGGCCTCGACGTCGCCGCGGTCGGTCCGGACCCCGGTCACCGCGCCGTCGCGGACGAGCACGTCGAGCACCCGCGTCCGCTCCGCGACCGTGGCCCCGTGCTGCCGGGCGCCCTTGGCCAGCGCCATGGTCAGGTCGGTGGGGTTGGCCTTGCCGTCCCCGGGCAGCCAGATCGCGCCGAGCAGGTCGTCGACGCGCATCGCCGGCCAGCGGGACAGCGCCTCGTCGGGCGTCATCATCGAGCACTCGAGCCCGAACGCGTCCGCGGTCGCCGCGGTCCGGCGCAGCTGGGTCATCCGGTCCTCGGTGCGGGCCACGATCACCCCGCCGCACTGCTTGTAGCCGGCGGACAGCCCGGTCTCGGCCTCGAGCCGGGCGTACAGCTCGCCGCTGTACTGCACCAGCCGGGTGCCGCTCTCCGAGGCCCGCAGCTGCCCGACCAGGCCGGCGGCGTGCCAGGTGGTGCCGCCGGACAGCGACCCCTGCTCGAGCAGCAGCACGTCGGTCCAGCCGAGCCGGGTCAGGTGGTAGGCCGTGCTGGTGCCGATCACCCCGCCACCGACGATCACGACCCGGGCCCGGGACGGCAGGTCAGTCGGCACGCGCAACCTCCTCCAGCAGGGCGTCGAAGCCGCGGGAGGTGAACCCCCGTGCGGCCTTCTCGAACCGCTCGCGGCCCCAGCTGTCGAAGTCGAAGTCCAGGGTGCTGGCGCACGCCTGGATCGCCCCCCACAGCGACCAGCCGTAGGCCGACACCAGCGCCTGGAGCCGCACGCGCGCCAGCCGGCTCCGGGTCGCCCGTCCGTCGTACGCCGCGAGGAGGGCCTCGACCTGGTCGTCGTCGAGGTCGCACTCGGTGGCGGTGTTGCCCAGCTCGAAGCAGGCGTCGTTGTTGCCGGAGTACTCGTAGTCGATCAGCCACACCCGGGTGCCGTCGTCGACGAAGTTGCCGGCGAGCAGGTCGTTGTTGCAGGGCACGGTCGGCGCGGCCCGCACGGCGAGCGCGGCCTGCACCCGGCGGAAGGCCGGGCCGTGGTCGGCGTACCCCTCGACGAGGCGGAAGCCCCGCTCCTGCACGGTCCGCAGGTAGCCCGCCTGCCGGGCGAACATGTCGAAGTCGCCGGTGAACCGCGGGCCGTCGTGCAGCCGCCGGACCGCCCGCCCGGCCCGCGCGAGGGCGTCCGGGGAGGCGAACGAGCCGTTGTCGTACGTCGTCCCGTCGATGTAGCCGATCACCAGCACGCCGAGGTCCGGCCGGTAGTCGACGACCGGGGCGCCGACCCCGGCCTGCGCGGCGGCCCGGGTGTTCAGGTGCTCGGCGTCCCGGTCGATCCCGAGCAGCGCCGCGTCCCCGCGGAACCGGCGGACGACCAGGTCGTCGGTGGGCGTGGTCACCCGGAGGTTCTGGTTCGTCAGGCCGCCGGGCAGCTCCACGACGGAGCGCGGGAGGCCCCGCAGGACCGGGATCCGGTCCAGCAGGGCCTCCAGCTCGACGTCCTGCGCGAGGTCGTCGGCCACGTCAGTCGTCGAACGCCTTGATGACGGTCTCGTCGATCGTGTGCTTGGGCCCGGTGAACCACTTCTTCGCCGAGACGTTCCACCAGATCGCGAGCACGATCAGCACGCCGAAGGTCAGGATCGGGGCGTAGTTGAAGCTCGCCCAGCTGAAGTCCTTGTTGAAGGGCACGCCCGACGGGGTGAAGGGCAGGATGAAGTAGACGGAGATGACCGCGATCTCGATGACCGCGACCAGGTTCATCCACTTGTACTTCGACCCGAGGGTCCACGACCCCGGCTCGAAGGCGTCGCCCATCCGCCAGCGCAGGAAGATCGGGATCAGGAAGGCGAGGTACAGCCCGATCACCGCGACCGACACGATCGCGAGGAACGCGACCGGGATGCCACCGATGCTCTTGAGCGCCGGCAGCGTGATGATGATGCCGATCGTGGTGACGAAGATGACCGCGTTGGCCGGGATCCGCGTCTTGGGGTTGACCTTGGCCAGCCAGGTGGAGCCGGGGATCGCGCCGTCGCGGCTGAACGCGAAGGTCATCCGGGACGCGCTGGTCAGGCACGCGGTGGTGCAGAACAGCTGGCCGGCGGTGGAGATCAGCAGCACCAGGAAGTGCCAGCCCTCCGGCAGCGCCTGGCTGAAGATGACGTCGATGCCGCCGCCGCCCTCGGTCACCTTGGCGGGGTCCTGGACGGCGAAGACGAACGCCAGCAGCAGCACGTAGCCGCCGATGGCCGAGTAGAAGATCGACCGCCAGATGCCCTTGGCCGCGCCGTCCGCCGCGTCGTGCGTCTCCTCCGACAGGTGCGCCGAGGCGTCGAAGCCGGTGATCGTGTACTGCGTGAGCAGGAAGCCCAGCGGCAGCACGAGGAACCAGTAGCTGCTGTTGCTGAAGCCGGAGTTGTTGATCCGCTCGGTGAACACGAAGTTCACGCTCTGGTGGGTGTCCGGCACGATGATCAGCACCAGGATCACGATCGCGGCACCCGCGACGTGCCACCACACCGAGATGTTGTTGACGACCGCGAGCAGGTGGCTGCGGAAGATGTTCATCACCGCGGCCAGCACCAGGATCACCACGAACAGGATGAACACCCGGGTGAGGGAGTAGCCGTCGGCCCAGTCGCTGCTGATCGTGCTGATGGTCAGGTCGAGGAAGGTCGCCGCGCCGTAGGCGACCGAGGCGGTCACCGCGAGCAGCCCGATCAGGTTCAGCCACCCGGTGAAGAAGCCCGCCGCGGGGCCGCCCATCTTGGACGCCCACCAGTAGATGCCGCCGGACGTCGGGTACGCCGACACCAGCTCGGACATCGTGAAGCCGATGATCAGGATGAACGCCGAGATCAGCGGCCAGCCCCAGGAGATGGCGACCGGGCCGCCGTTGTTCCAGCCCTGGTAGAAGGTCGTGAAGCATCCGGCGAGGATCGAGATGATCGAGAACGAGATCGCGAAGTTCGAGAAGCCGGACCAGGAGCGGCTGAGCTCCTGCTTGTAGCCCAGCTTGGCGAGCAGCTGCTCGTCGGAGGACAGTTCGGTCGGTTCGGCCATTGGGGCTCCCAGGACGAGGGGCGAAGTTCGCTCAACGTAGCGCCGCCCGAGAAAGTCCGTCCAGACCTTCGGCGTAAAAGGTTTGAAGTCAAACCATTGACTCCGTTACGTCCCTGTCACGAGACTTGCGGAGTGTCGGCCAACCCCAGCATCGAGCTGAGCGAGACCGTCCTGCGTGCCGTGCGGGGGCATCACGCCTTCGAGGGATGTGTCGAGCAGCTGGGCACCGCCATCCGGCTCGGGGTCTACCCCCGCGGGACCTCGCTCCCACCCGAGCGCGAGCTCGCCGAGCGGATGGGCGTCTCCCGGGCCACGCTCCGCGAGGCGATCGCCGCGCTGCGGGCGGCCGAGTTCGTCCAGACCACCCGTGGGCGCGGCGGCGGGACCGTGGTGAGCTACCGGCCGAGGAAGCCGTCCGCCCGCGGCGCCCGGGCCCTCGGGCCGCGCAGCGACGCGCTGCGGGACATGCTGGTCTTCCGCCGGGTCGTGGAGCCCGGCGCCTGCCACATCGCCGCCTGCCGGGAGCTCGGGGAGAGCCAGCGGGACCTGCTGGTGGCCGCCCACGACGACGTCGCCGGGGCCACCGACCCGGCCGAGCACCGGCAGGCCGACTCCCGCTTCCACCTCGCGGTCGCCGCGGTCACCGAGTCCCCGCTGACGGTCCGCGCCGTGGCGGCGGTCCAGTCCGACCTGCACGACATGCTCAGCGCCATCCCGGTGCTCGACGTCAACATCGAGCACTCCGCCCGGCAGCACCGGACGATCCTCACCGCGATCCTCAAGGGCGAGGCCACCCAGGCCCGCCGGGTCATGGAGAGCCACTGCGACGACACCGCCGCGCTGCTCCGCGGACTCCTCACGTGAGCACCATCCCGACCAACCTGGAGAACCCATGAGCCTGCCCAAACGGAACCCCCGGCTGCTGAGCCTCGAGCACCTCAAGGACCTGATCCGCAACGACGAGGTCGACACCGTCGTCATCGCCTTCACCGACATGCAGGGGCGCCTGCAGGGCAAGCGGCTGCACGCGTCGTACTTCGTGGACGTGGTGGTCGACCAGGGCGCGGAGGGCTGCAACTACCTGCTGGGCGTCGACGTGGACATGAACACCGTCGACGGCTACGCGATGACGTCGTGGGAGAAGGGCTACGGGGACATGGAGTTCGTCCTCGACTACGACACGATCCGCTGGCTGCCGCACCTGCCCAAGACCGTCCTGGTGCAGTGCGACCTGGTGCTGGCCGACCACGTGGCCGTCGAGCCGGCGCCGCGCACGATCCTCAAGAAGCAGCTCGCCCGGGCCGCCGAGCTCGGGTACGTCGCGCTGGCCGGCACCGAGCTGGAGTTCATCGTGTTCGACGACACCTACGAGAGCGCCTGGAACGCCGGCTACCGCGGGCTGACCCCGAGCAACCAGTACAACGTCGACTACTCCATCCTCGGTACGACGCGCGTGGAGCCGCTGCTGCGCGACATCCGCAACTCGATGCACGCCGCCGGGATGGTCGTCGAGGGCGCGAAGGGCGAGTGCAACCTCGGCCAGCACGAGATCGGCTTCCTCTACGACGAGGCGCTGGTGACCGCGGACAACCACTCGGTCTACAAGACCTCGGCCAAGGAGATCGCGGCGCTGCACGGCAAGGCACTGACGTTCATGGCGAAGTTCGACCAGCGGGAGGGCAACTCCTGCCACATCCACCTGTCGCTGCGCGGCGCCGACGGGGACGTCGTGTTCTGGAAGGACGGGCGGCGTACCCCGCTCTACGACCACTTCGTCGCAGGCGTGCTCGCGACCATGCAGGAGTTCACGCTGTTCTACGCGCCGAACGTCAACTCCTACAAGCGGTTCGCGGACGGCTCCTTCGCCCCCACCGCGGTCGCCTGGGGCCTGGACAACCGGACCTGCGCGGTGCGGCTGGTCGGGCACGGGCCGTCGGCCCGGATGGAGAACCGGCTCCCGGGTGGGGACGTGAACCCCTACTTGGCACTGGCTGCCATGCTGGCGGGCGGCCTGCACGGCATCGAGCACGAGCTGGAGCTCGAGGACGAGCAGGTCGGCAACGCCTACACCTCCGACAAGCCCAAGGTGCCCCGCACCCTGCGCGCCGCGAGGGACGCGTTCACCACCTCGGAGGTGGCGCGGTCCGTCTTCGGTGACGAGGTGGTGGACCACTACACGAACATGGCCGACGTGGAGCTCGCCTCCTTCGACTCGGCCGTGACCGACTGGGAGCTGCGCCGCGGCTTCGAGAGGATGTGACCCGCAGCATGAGCACCTACACGGTGGTCAACCCGGCGACCGAGCAGCCGGTGGTCGACGTGCAGCTCGCGACGGCCGAGGAAGCAGACGTGCTGATCGAGCGCGCGCACGCCGCGTTCCCGGCCTGGCGCGACGTCGCCCCCGGCGAGCGGGCCCGGCTGCTGCGCCGGTTCGCCGCCGTCGTCGACGAGCACGTCGAGGAGCTCGCCGAGATCGAGGTCCGCAACGCCGGCCACACCTGGGGCAACGCCACCTGGGAGGCCGGCAACGTCCGCGACTGCCTGAACTACTACTCCGCGTCGCCGGAGCGGATGTTCGGCCGGCAGATCCCGGTGCCCGGTGGCGTCGACCTCACCTTCCACGAGCCGCTCGGCGTCGTCGGCATCATCGTGCCCTGGAACTTCCCGATGCCGATCCTGGCCTGGGGGATGGCGCCGGCGCTCGCCGCCGGGAACACCGTGGTCCTCAAGCCGGCCGAGCTCACCCCGCTGACCGCCATCCGGATCGCCGAGCTGGCGCTGGAGGCCGGTCTCCCCGAGGGTGTGCTCACGGTCATCCCGGGCAAGGGGTCGGTCGTCGGCGAGCGGTTCGTGACGCACCCGCTGGTCCGCAAGGTGGCGTTCACCGGCTCCACCGAGGTCGGCAAGCGGATCATGGCCGGCTGCGCGGAGCAGGTGAAGCGCTGCACCCTCGAGCTCGGCGGCAAGAGCGCCAACGTGATCTTCGCCGACGCCGACCTGGCCGCGGCGGCCGCGGCGGCGCCGTACGCCGTGTTCGACAACGCCGGCCAGGACTGCTGCGCACGCTCGCGGATCCTCGTCGAGCGCTCGGCCTACGACGAGTTCCTCGGGCTGCTCGAGCCCGCCGTGCGCGGGATGGCGGTGCTCGACCCGACGGACCGGTCGAGCGAGATGGGCCCGCTGATCTCCGCCCACCAGCGCTCCGTCGTGCAGGGGTACGTCGACGAGGTCGACGTCGCCTTCGCCGGCAGCACGCCCGAGGGGCCCGGGTTCTGGGTGCCGCCGACCGTCGTGCTCGCCGGCTCCCCGGACGAGCGGATCTGGCGCGAGGAGGTGTTCGGCCCGGTCGTCGCGGTGATGCCCTTCGACGACGAGGCCGACGCCGTGGCCCGGGCCAACGACACCGAGTACGGCCTGTCCGGCTCGGTCTTCACCAACGACGTCGGCAAGGCGCTGCGCGTCGCGCGCGGCATCCAGGCCGGCAACCTGTCGGTGAACTCGAACTCCGCGGTGCGCTACTGGACCCCGTTCGGCGGCTACAAGCAGTCCGGCCTCGGCCGCGAGCTCGGCCCGGACGCCCCGAACGCCTTCACCGAAGAGAAGAACATCTTCATCTCCCACTCACGCTGACCCGTCACCCACGCACCCCTTTCCCCGGCGTGTCGTGGCACAAGTGACGGGTCGCCCAGGAAAGGACGCACGACATGGCAGGACGTCTGGACGGCAGGGTGGCCGTCGTCACCGGCGGGTGCTCCGGCATCGGCCTGGCGACGGTCAAGCGGTTCGCCGAGGAGGGCGCGCAGGTGGTCATCGGCGACCTGGACGACGCCCGGGGCAAGGAGGTCGTGGCCGGCATCGCGGGGCTGTTCGTGCACTGCGACGTCACCGACAAGGAGCAGGTCGACGCGCTGTTCAAGGCCGCCAAGGACACCTACGGCTCGGTCGACATCGCGTTCAACAACGCGGGCATCTCGCCGCCCGAGGACGACTCGATCCTGGACACCGACCTCGACGCCTGGCGCAAGGTGCAGGAGGTCAACCTGACCAGCGTGTACCTCTGCTGCAAGGCGGCGCTGCCCTACATGCTCGAGCAGAAGCGCGGCTCGATCATCAACACCGCCTCGTTCGTCGCGGTGATGGGTGCGGCCACCTCGCAGATCTCCTACTCGGCCTCCAAGGGCGGGGTGCTCTCGATGTCGCGCGAGCTCGGCGTGCAGTTCGCGCGCGACGGCGTGCGGGTCAACGCGCTGTGCCCCGGGCCGGTCAACACCCCGCTGCTGCAGGAGCTGTTCGCGAAGGACGAGGACCGGGCGCAGCGGCGGCTGGTGCACGTCCCGATGGGCCGGTTCGCCGAGCCGGAGGAGATCGCCAACGCCGTGCTGTTCCTGGCCTCCGACGAGTCCAGCTTCATCACCGCCAACACGTTCCTCGTCGACGGCGGGATCTCCGGCGCCTACGTCACCCCGCTGTGACGCACGTCGAGCCGCTCGTCGGCCTGTCCACCTACCGGGAGCAGGCCCGGTGGGGGGGTGTGGGACCAGCCGGCCGACCTGCTGCCCACGACGTACGTCGACGCGGTGACCCGCGCGGGCGGCGTACCCGTGCTGCTGCCACCGCAGGACCCGTCGACCGCGCGCGCCGTCGTGGCCCGGCTCGACGCCCTGGTGATCACCGGCGGCGCGGACGTCGACCCGGGCCGGTACGCCGCAGAGCCGCACCCGCGGACGGTCAGCTGGCGGACCGACCGGGACGCCTGGGAGCTGGCGCTCCTCGACGCCGCCGACGCCAGGAGCCTGCCGGTGCTGGGGATCTGCCGCGGGATGCAGGTGATGGCGGTGCACCGCGGGGGCCGGCTCGTCCAGCACCTCCCCGACGACGTGGGGCACGAGACGCACTCGCCGGGCGGGGACGTCTTCGGCGACGTCGAGGTGTCGGTCAGCGCGGGCACCCGGCTCCGGGGGCTGGTCGGCGAGGAGGGCCTGGTGTCCTGCCACCACCACCAGGCGGTCGCCGAGCACCCCGGCTACACCGCCTCCGCGTACGCCGCCGACGGCACGCTCGAGGCGATGGAGGCCGCCGGCGACCGGTTCGAGGTGGCCGTCCAGTGGCACCCCGAGACGCGCGCCGACGCCGGCCTGTTCAGCGGTCTGGTGGCCGCGGCCGTCGACGCCGGCTGACCCCGGCGTCGCGCGAACGCACCCTCCGCCCCGGTCTGCTCCGACTCGTCCGCGATCCTCCTCCGGCCGCTCCCGAAGAACACTCCGGAGCAAGCGGACGTAGCGGCCATCGGCCCTTGCGGTCGGCAGAAACAGGCGCACTATGAGATCCACGGCATGGTGCGAGGAGGGGCGCATGAGGTCTTCCGAGGTCCGAGGGGCCGGCGTCGGAGCCCGGCGGCGGAGCGTGGCCCTGACCGCCGTGCTCGTCCTCGTGGCCGGCCTGCTGGCCGCCTGCTCGTCGGCCTCGGCCAAGCCGGTGCTCACGTGGTACATCAACCCGGACACCGGTGGCCAGGACGCGGTCGCCAAGCGGTGCAGCACGAGCCAGTACACGATCACCACCCAGGTGCTCCCCACGGACGCCGGCCAGCAGCGCATCCAGCTGGCCCGCCGCCTCGCGGCCGGTGACTCGAGCATCGACCTGATGAGCATCGACCCGCCCTACACCGCGGAGTTCGCCAACGCCGGCTACCTGGCCCCCATCCCGGCCGACCTCGCCTCGACGTTCGCCAAGCGGTCCTTCCGCAGCGCGGTCGCGGCGGCGACCTGGAAGGGCCGACTGGTCGTGGCGCCGTTCTGGTCCAACACCCAGGTGCTGTGGTACCGCAAGTCCTTCGTCAAGAAGGCCGGCATCGACATGAACCGGCCGGTGACCTGGACGCAGATCATCAAGACCGCCTCGCAGAACGGCGGCACGGTCGCGGTCCAGGCGAACAAGTACGAGGGGTACGTCGTGTGGATCAACGCCCTCGTCTCGGGCGCCGGCGGGACGCTCGTGAAGAACGCCGCCAAAGGGGTCGACGCGACGATCTCCGTCAACTCGCCCGCCGGGCACGCCGCCGCCGGCGTGATCGAGGACCTGGCGCACTCCAAGGCCGCTCCGGCCGACCTGTCGGTGTCCACCGAAGGCACGGCCGGCACGACGTTCGGCGGTCCCACCGGGGCCTTCATGGTCAACTGGACCTACATCTTCCACAACTACGACTCCGACGCCCCGCAGGTCGCCAAGGACATCGGCTACACGACGTATCCGCGGACCCTGCCGGGTCGGCCGGCCCGGCCGCCGTACGGCGGGATCGGGATCGGGGTCAGCAAGTTCTCCGCCCACGCCGCGCTGGCCACCCAGGCGCTCTCCTGCCTGACGTCGCCGACCAGCCAGGGCGTGAACGCCAAGATCACCGGCAACATGCCGTCCAGCGCCGCGGGCTACCAGTACGCGCCGCTGAGGAAGATCTACCCGGCGAACCTCCTGGCGCTGTTCCAGAAGAGCCTGGTGCTGGCCGCGCCCCGGTCGGTGACGCCGTACTGGAGCGACATCTCCAGCGCGTTGCAGAGCACGTGGCACTCGCCGACCAGCGTGAACGCCTCGACGCCCCAGAAGTCGGCGAGCTTCATCGAGCAGGTCCTGCAGGGAAAGGCGCTGCTGTGACGACCACCGTGTCCACCCCGACGACGAGCGCGGCCGAGCCGCACGCCAGCGACCGGGCCACCGCGGAGAACCGGCTGGGTCTCAAGCTGGTCGCCCCGGCGGTGGTGATGATGCTGCTGGTGACCGCCTACCCCATGCTGCAGGCGCTCTACCTCTCGCTCTTCCGCTACCGGCTGACCACCCCGGGCGAGAAGCAGTTCGTCGGGCTGGGCAACTACGCCACCGCGCTCACCGACTCGCTCTTCTGGCAGGACCTGTTCAACACCGTGGTGATCATGGTCGTGAGCGTGGCGGTGGAGCTGGTGATCGGCTTCGCGTTCGCCATGGTGATGCACCGGATCATCGTCGCCCGCGGCCTGATGCGTACCTCGATCCTCATCCCCTACGGGATCATCACCGTGGTCTCGGCCTTCGCCTGGCAGTTCGCGTTCAGCCTCAACAACGGGTTCGTCAACGGCTGGTTCCAGTGGCTGCCGTGGATCAGCGCGGACACCAACTGGTTCGGCTCCCACTGGCCGGCGATGTTCGCGATCATCGTCTCCGAGATCTGGAAGACCACCCCGTTCATGGCGCTGCTGCTGCTCGCCGGGCTGTCCCAGGTGTCCGACGACATGCTCGAGGCCGCGCAGGTGGACGGCGCGACGTGGTGGCAGCGGCTGTACAAGGTGATCCTGCCGAACATGCGCGCGGCGATCATGGTGGCGGTGCTGTTCCGCGCGCTCGACGCGTTCCGGATCTTCGACAACATCTTCGTGATGACCAAGGGTGCGCAGGGCACCGAGTCCAGCTCGTTCCTGACCTACCGGCAGGTGATCGAGCAGTTCCAGCTCGGCATGGGCTCGGCGCTGTCGGTGCTGCTGTTCCTCGCGGTGCTGCTGCTGGCGTTCCTGATCGTCCGGCTGTTCCGCGTCGACCTGGCGCAGGCGAGGGGTGAGGCGTGATGAGAGGACGGACCGCCGTCGGGATCTGGACCGGCTTCGTGCTGATCCTGGTCTGGTGCCTGCTGCCCGTGGTCTGGATCCTGTCGCTGTCGTTCAAGCCGGTCTCCGAGACCACCGTGGGCAGCCCGCAGTTCCTCCCGAAGACCTGGACGACCCAGAACTACTCCGACATCATCGCCAACCCCGACTTCACCCGTGCGCTGCTGAACTCCTTCGGCATCGCGCTGATCTCCACGGCGCTGGCGGTCCTCTTCGCGACGTTCGCCGCGTACGCCATCGCCCGGCTGGAGTTCCGCGGCAAGCGGCTCGTGCTCTCGCTGGCGCTGGCGATCGCGATGTTCCCGGTGGTGTCGCTGGTCGGCCCGCTGTTCGACATGTGGCGCGCGGTCGGGCTGTTCAACACCTGGCCGGGGCTGATCATCCCGTACATGTCGTTCACGCTGCCTCTGGCGATCTGGACGCTGTCGGCGTTCTTCCGGGAGATCCCGTGGGAGATGGAGCAGGCCGCGCAGGTCGACGGCGCCACCAACTGGCAGGCCTTCCGGAAGGTGATCGTGCCGCTCGCGGCGCCCGGCGTGTTCACGGCCGCGATCCTGACCTTCTTCTTCGCCTGGAACGAGTTCGTGCTCGCGATCTCGCTGACCTCGACGACGGCGGCCCGCACGGTGCCGGCCCAGCTGTCGTACTTCGTCGGGCCGGACCCGTTCAACCCGCCGTACTCCCAGCTCGCGACCGCCTCGGTCGTGGTGACCATCCCGGTGGTCCTGATCGTCCTGCTGTTCCAGCGCCGTATCGTCGCCGGGCTCACCGCCGGCGCAGTGAAGGGGTGAGACCCGCGTGGCCGCCATCGAGATGAAGCACATCGTCAAGAAGTACGGCGACGGCTTCCCGGCCGTCAACGACGTGAGCATCGACGTCAAGGACGGCGAGTTCATGATCCTGGTGGGGCCCTCGGGCTGCGGGAAGTCCACGCTGCTGAGGATGATCGTCGGCCTGGAGGACATCACCTCCGGCGACATGGTGGTCGGCGGCGACCGGGTCAACGACAAGGCGCCGCGCGAGCGCAACCTCGCGATGGTGTTCCAGAACTACGCGCTCTACCCGCACCTGACGGTCTACGAGAACATCGCCTTCCCGCTGCGGCTGTCCAAGCAGTTCAGCGAGAAGGAGATCGACGAGAAGGTCCGCCAGGCCAGCGAGCTCCTCGAGCTCGACGAGCACCTCGAGCGCCGGCCGGCGAACCTCTCCGGCGGTCAGCGGCAGCGGGTCGCGATGGGGCGGGCGATCGTCCGCCAGGCCGAGGCGTTCCTGTTCGACGAGCCGCTGTCGAACCTCGACGCCAAGCTGCGCGGCCAGATGCGCACCGAGATCTCCCGGCTGCAGCGCCGGCTCGGCATCACCACGGTCTACGTCACGCACGACCAGACCGAGGCGATGACCCTCGGCGACCGGGTCGCCGTGCTCAAGCGCGGCATCCTGCAGCAGCTCGCGACCCCGCGCGAGCTCTACGAGCACCCCAACAACCTGTTCGTCGCCGGGTTCATCGGCTCCCCGCCGATGAACTTCCTGCCGGCGACCGTCGAGGGGGAGACCGTCAGCCTCCCGTTCGGGAAGGTGTCGATCCCGCCGGAGAAGGCCCGGCTCGCCCAGGGCAAGGGCCTGCTGATCGCCGGCATCCGGCCCGAGCACTTCGACGACGCGGCGGTGGTCGAGCCGCACCGGCTCGAGCACGGCTCGACGTTCCGCGCCAAGGTCGACGTCACCGAGTGGCTGGGCAACGAGGCCTACGCCTACATCCCCATCGACCTGCCCGCGGAGATCCAGGGCCAGCTCACCGACCTGGAGCGCGAGCTCGACATGGAGGCACTGCGGCCGCAGCTGGTCGTCTCCCTCGACGCCGCGAGCCGGATCGGGGAGGGTGAGGAGGCGGAGATCTTCGTCGACGCCCGCAAGATGCACCTGTTCGACCCGGAGTCCCAGGAGAACCTCACCGTCGGTCTCTGACCCACCCGGAGCCCGACCCGGGTCGAGGTGACGGGAGGCCCGGGTCGGCGTGAGGGAAGGAGCTGGGATGCAGGCGAGGAGAGTGGTCGCGGGAGCGGTGGCCGCGCTGGTCGCCGGGCTGGTGCCGGGGTCCGCGGTCGCCGGGGCGCAGGCCGGCGCACCGGGCTCGGGTGCGGGTCCCGGGTCGGGATCGCCGGAGTTCGACCACCCCGGCCGCAACGTCTACTTCCCCCTGGTGCCGGGCACCGTGTCCCGCTACCGGGGGTCCGCCGACGGGGAGCAGCTCCGCGAGACGGTCACGGTGACCCGCCGGCACAGGACGATCCAGGGTGTCCGCACCACGGTCGTGCTCGACGTGCTGCGCCGGCTCGACGGCAGCCTCGCGGAGCGCACGGACGACTGGTACGCGATCGACGACCTCGGCAACGTCTGGTACTTCGGAGAGGCCACCGCCACCTACGACCGGCACGGCCACCTCCAGGACCGGGAGGGGTCGTGGCAGTCCGGTGTCCACGGCGGACGGCGCGGCATCGTCATGCCGGCGTCGCCCCACCCCACGAACGCCTACCGGCAGGAGTTCGACCGCGGCACCGCGGAGGACCAGGCCTGGATCGTCCAGCGGCACCTCCGGGTCACGGTGCCGTTCGGGGTCGTCGAGGAGGGCCTGCGCAGCTTCGAGTGGTCGCGCCTCGAGCCGAACGTGCTGTCGGCCAAGATCTACGCCCCGGGCCTCGGCATCGTGCGCGAGCGCGACGTGGCCGGCGGCGACGAGACGTTCGACCTCGTGTCGGTCACCCGGCACTAGCCGACGGATGGCCCGAGTGGTCTCGACGGGCTCGACCAGCCGAGGACAGGCTCGAACGGCCGGGCCGCACCTCAGCGGCCGCCGGCGCGGGTGACGAAGCCCGCGAGGTCCTTGCTCTGCTGGAGCCGGGACGGCTCGTGGACGTACATCATGTGCCCGGCCTCGTAGTACTTGTGCTCGATGTTGGCGCGCAGCTCGTCGGGCAGGTGCAGGTGCGCGATGACGTCCTCGGCCGCGAAGTGCGGCGTGGCGCCGTCGTAGTAGCCGTAGGCGACGTGCACCTGCAGGTGCGGGTTGGCCCGCATCGCCCGCTCCAGCTTCGGGGTGACGTCGACCGGGCGGCCCTCGAAGTCCTTGAACGACCAGGGGTTCACGCGTCGGGAGATCTGCTCGTAGGGCAGGTCGCTCTCGTAGCCGAGCTCGTCGCGCACGTAGTGGTTGAACGCGGCGGCGTACGGTCCGGCGATCGCGTCGTGCGACGGGTCGGCGTCCATCTCCTCGGCGATCGCGGAGGCCATCGGGCCGGTGAAGCGGGCGTCGAGGCGGCCGACGGTGCGGCGCTCGTCGCGCAGCAGCTCGCCGAAGAACCGCCAGTGCTCGATCCGCAGGTCGGCGCGGTCCACGTAGTCCTCGCTCAGCCCGGTCAGCCCGGCCAGTCGCCGCACCGCGGCGGCGCGCTCCTTCGCGGTCAGCCGGTCGCCGCGCGAGAGCACCCAGGGGTAGTCGCGCGCGGCGTACTCCTCGGCGTCGGCGAGCACCGACTGCAGGGACCGGCGGCCGTGCCTGCCGTGGTAGTGCGCGACCGCGGCGTACGTCGGGAGGTACAGCGCGTGCGCCCGGTCGTTGCGCTGGTTCTCGAAGTCCAGCGACGCGAAGTCGAGCACGCTGGAGATCAGGATCAGCCCGTTGAGGTACATCCCGTAGCGGGACTGCAGGTGCTCGGCGAGGGCGGCGCCGCGCGTGGTGCCGTAGGACTCGCCGGCCACGAACTTGGGCGACATCCAGCGCTTGTTGCGCGAGGTCCACACGCGGATCAGCTCGGCGACCGAGTCGATGTCGCCCTGGTAGCCGTGGAACGGCTCGGGCTTGGTGCCCTCGACGGCCCGCGAGTAGCCGGTCGACACCGGGTCGATGAACACCAGGTCGCTGACGGCGAGCAGGGACTCGGCGTTGTCGGCGAGCTCGTACGGCGGCGGGGTCAGCGCCCCGACGTCCCCCATCACCACCCGTCGCGGCCCGAGCAGACCGAGGTGCAGCCACACGCTGGAGCTGCCCGGCCCGCCGTTGAACGCGAAGGTCACCGGCCGGTCCGGGGCGCCGCCCTCGACGACGTACGACGTCATCGACATCTCGGCCTTGGCCTTGAACCCGGTGAACTTGCCGTCCTCGTAGACCTCGTCGCGGAGCACGACCCGGCCGGTCGTCGCGGCGTACTCCAGGGTCGTGCGCCCGACCCGCAGGTGGTGCCGGGTGGTGACCAGGTCGTCGGTCGGGTCGGCCGGCTTGGTCTCGGCGGCCCCCGCCTTCGGGGTCTCGTCGGTGGTCTTCTTCTCGGCAGGCGTCTTCTCGTCGGGCACGGGAGCAGCCTAGGACGTCCGGGGCTTCCGTCCCCGGCGACGCGGGGACAGAATCGGGAGACGCACAGGAGGAGGACACATGACCAGCAGGCTCAACCCGTACCTCGGGTTCCGCGACAACGCGCGCGAGGCGATGGACTTCTACCACTCGGTCTTCGGCGGCGAGCTGACCAGCAGCACGTTCGCCGAGATGCAGGCCAGCGAGGACGACACGGAGAGCGGCAAGATCATGCACTCCCAGCTGGTCACCCCGAGCGGCTACACGCTGATGGCCGCGGACACCCCGAACAGCATGGAGTTCTCACCGACCAGCAACCACTCGGTGTCGCTCAGCGGTGACAGCTCGGACCAGGCCGAGCTGAGCGGCTACTTCGAGAAGCTCTCCGCCGGCGGCACCGTGGCGCTGCCGCTGGAGAAGGCGCCCTGGGGCGACTACTTCGGGATGGTCATCGACCGGTTCGGGGTGCAGTGGCTGGTGAACATCGGCGGTTCCCCGGCGTAGCGCGGCCCGGCGGTACGTCGCGGGCTAGCGCCGCACGCGGTACTGCAGGTGCACGACGCCGTTGCCGAACTGGTGGGTGGCGACGGGCTCCAGCTCGAGCCGGATCCCCTCCGGCAGCGCGGACGTGCCGCCGCCCACCAGCACCGGGCTCCAGAACAGGTGCACGTCGTCGACGAGCCCGGCCTGGAAGGCGCGCGCCCCGAGGCGGGGCCCACCGATGGTGACGTCCCGGTCGGCCGACGCCACCAGGCGGCGGACGGCGTCGGGGTCGAACCGTCGCTCGAGGCGGGTCCGCGCCGACGTCACCGCCGGCAGGGTAGTCGAGTAGACGACCTTGTCGGCCGCCCGCCAGATCTTCGCGAAGTCGCGGACGACGGCCGGTGCGTCGGGCTCGTCGGGCAGGGTCTCCCAGGCAACCAGCACGTCGTACATCCGGCGGCCGTAGAGATGCGTCCCGACCGGGCGCAGCAGGTCGTTGACGAACGCGTGCACCTCCTCGTCGGGCGCGGACCAGGAGAAGTCGCCCTCCTGGTCCGCGACGTACCCGTCGAGGGAGCTGATCGCCGAGTAGACGAGCCGTCCCATCGGACTGTCGGCCCTCAGCCCTTGGAGACCCGGACGAGCTTCTTGTTGACGAACTCGTCCATGCCCCACGGACCGAGCTCGCGGCCGAAGCCGGAACGCTTCCACGCCGCCGAAGGGCAGCGCCGGGAGCGTGGTGCCGTGCTCGTTGACGAAGGCCATGCCGACGTCGAGACGGTCCGCGACCTCGCGGGCGGCCTCCAGGTCGGTGCCCCAGACCGAGCCGCTGAGCCCGAACGAGGAAGAGTTCGTCAGCTCGACGGCCTCGTCCGCGGACCCGACCTTGTAGACCACGCCGACCGGGCCGAACAGCTCCTCGGAGAAGGCGTGGGTGCCGGGCTTCACGTCCGCGAGCAGCGTGGGCTGGACGTAGGCACCCGGGCCGTCGACCTTCTGGCCGCCGACCAGCACGGTCGCACCCTCGGCGACCGCGGTCTCGACCTGCTGGGTGAGGGTGTCCGCCGCGGCCTGCGAGGAGAGCGGGCCGATCGCGGTCTTGGGGTCCATCGGGTCGCCGGGGACCATCGCCGCGAACGACGCGGTGAGCTTGGCGACGAACTCGTCGTAGTAGGGCTCGAGGACCACGAAGCGCTTGGCGGCGTTGCAGGCCTGCCCGGTGTTGGACATCCGGCCGCGGGTCGCGGACTTCACCGTGGCGTCCATGTCGGCGGTGTCCAGCACGATGAACGCGTCGGAGCCGCCGAGCTCGAGGACGACCTTCTTCAGGTTCCGCCCGGCGATCTCGGCGACCGCCGAGCCGGCCCGCTCGGAGCCGGTCAGCGAGACGCCGTGGATCCGCGGGTCGGCGATCATGTCGGCGATCTGGTCGTTGGTGGCGAAGACGTTGACGTAGGCGTCGGCGGGCAGGCCCGCGGCGACGAAGATCTCCTCCATCAGCAGGGCGGCCTGCGGGCAGCTCGGCGCGTGCTTGAGCACGACGGTGTTGCCGAGCATCAGGTTCGGCGCCGCGAACCGGGCGACCTGGTAGTAGGGGAAGTTCCACGGCATGATCCCGAGCAGCGGGCCCACCGGCAGCTTGCGTACGACGGTCTCCTCGGCCCCTGGGACGTCGAGGGGCTCGTCCTCGAGCAGCTTCGGGCCCTGCTCGGCGTAGTAGGCGTAGATCATCGAGGAGAGCTTCACCTCGCCGGCGGCCTGCTTGACGGGCTTGCCCATCTCCAGGGAGATGGTGCGGGCGAGCTCGTCGGCCCGCTCGTCGTACAGCTCGGCGACCCTGGTGAGGACGGCGGCGCGGTCGGCGACGGGGGTGGCCCGCCACGTCGCGAAGCCCGAGGTGACCCGGGTGAGGGCCTGCTCGACCCCGGCTGCGTCCAGGGTGGGGAACTCCCGGACGGTCTCGCCGGTGGCAGGGTTGACGGTCTTGTAGTCGGTCATGTCCCGACCGTACCCGTCCGAACGGGCGCCAGACAGGGCCCGGACGTCTACTCGATCACGCGCAGCCGGACGGTCTCCGGGATGGCGTTCAGGCCCGCCAGCACCTCACCGGACAGGCCCGACCCGGTGTCGGTGACGACGTAGCCGGTGTGCCCGCGGGTGGCGAGCACCTGACCGGCGATGTTCACGTCGTGCTCGGCGAGGACCTGGTTGACCTTGGCCAGCACGCCCGGGGTGTTGTGGTGGATGTGCGCGATCCGCTGGGCCTGTCCCTCGGACACCTCGGAGCGCCCCGGGGTCAGCGTCGGCAGGTTCACCGACAGGGAGGTGCTGCCGCTGTGCACGTAGTCGCGGAGCTTGCCGCCGACGAACCGGCCGATGTCCTCCTGAGCCTCCTCCGTCGACCCGCCGACGTGCGGGGTGAGGATCACGTTGGGTAGGCCGCGGAGCGGGGACTCGAAGGCGTCGCCGCGCTTCTTGGGCTCGGTCGGGAACACGTCGACCGCGGCGCCGGCCAGGTGACCGGACGCCACCGCGTCGCGCAGGGCGCCGTAGTCGACGACGAAGCCGCGGGAGAGGTTCAGGAACAGCGAGCGGGGGCGCATCTGGGCGAACTGGGCGGCCCCGAAGATGCCGGCGTTGCCCATCCGGCCGTCGACGTGCAGGGTGACCGTCTCGACGGTGTCGAGCAGCTCGTCGAGCGAGGAGCACCGGCGGGCGTTGCCGAGCGCCAGCTTGTCGTCGGTGTCGTAGAAGTAGACCTGCATGCCGAGCATCTCCGCGACGACCGACAGCTGGGAGCCGATGTTGCCGTAGCCGACGATGCCGAGCGTCCGGCCGCGGATCTCGTGGCTGCCGGTGGCGGACTTGTCCCAGATCCCGGCGTGCAGCGCCTTGTCCCGCTCGGTGAGCCGGCGGGCCATCGCGATGATGTTGGCGATCGCGAGCTCGACGACCGAGCGGGTGTTGGAGAACGGCGCGTTGAACGCGGCGATCCCGTGCGTGGTAGCGGCGTTCAGGTCGATCTGGTTGGTGCCGATGCAGAACGCGCCGATGGCGACCAGGTCGGGCCGGGCGGCCAGGACGCGGGGGGTCACCTCGGTCTTCGAGCGGATGCCGAGCAGGTCGACGCCGTCGAGGGCCTCGATCAGCTCGTCCTCGTCGAGGGCGCCCGGTCGGTTCTCGACCTCGATGTCGGCCGCGCCGAGGATCGACGAGGCGAGCGGGTGCAGGTTCTCCAGGAGCAGCGCTTTCACACTGCCCACTGTCCCAGGCTCCCGCGAGGCCCCGGGCCTGGCCCCACCTCGTGGACATCGAAGACGTTTCCGAGATATCCCCGGCAGCCGGCCCGTGCTGGTCTTGACCGGGGTTGTCGGCACCCGGTGGGGGGGCCTGTTTCCTGGGAGGCGGGGCAGGCGAGGGAGGGCGTCATGAGGGGTCGCATCTGGGGGGGCACTGGCGAGTCTGGTCGGGGTGGTCCTCGTGGTGGTCGGGGGCGACGGGGGGCCGGCGTCCGCGACCGGCGGCTGCGCGTCCCCGTGGGTCTACGCGGAGTCGCAGGCCTGGTGGTCCCCGGCGCCGGGCACCACCGGCGGGCAGGACTTCGGGCACGTGCACGTCGGGGCCTGCATCCCGGAGCGGGACACGCTCACCGCGAGCACGGCGCTCCCGGTCACGGTGATCCTGCACAACAACCCGGGCGTGCTCCAGGACGTCGGCGTCGTCTACCGGAGGGACTCCTCGGAGAAGACGGTGGCCAAGGTCGCACCGGTCCAGCGCACCTGCCCGGCCATGGAGACCTGCACGATCGCGATGACGGCGCCGATCGACCTCGCCAAGTTCTCCCACAGCGGGCTGCAGGAGGTCCGGCTGCGGGTGTTCGTGACCGAGCCGGACGGGAAGGTCCTGCACGCCAGCCTCAACTTCCAGGTGGACGTCGAGAACGGCAAGACCCGCTCGGACGTCACCCGGGAGTCCTACCTGCGCTCCAAGGGCTGGTACACCGGCTTCGGCTACTGCGAGGCGGACGTGCTCGGCGTACCCGTGCCCGACGGCCCGGTGAGCGGCACGGTCTCCTTCGCGGTCCAGCAGGTCGACCACGGGTCCGGTGACGTCGACCCGAGCTACCACCGGGTCGCGCTGGACTCCGACGCGCACGCCGGGATCCCCGGCACGATGCTGGCCGAGGGGTTCGGGCCGATGGTGCCCGCGCTGGTCACCGTCGACACCACCCGGCTCGCGAACGGGACCCACCGGCTCGTGCAGCGGGCGGAGTGCGCCCGGGGCAACCAGGTGCTCGCGGGGGTGAGCGTGCTCCGCTTCGACGTGCAGAACTGAGGCCTTTTACCACTTCTGTCCGGTTGAAACGTGACAAGCGGAAATTAAGGTGATTTTCAGGTCTTCGACCCGGTTGCGGTCAAGACCGGGGTGCTGAGAGGCCCCCCCCGAGTGCCGACTCCTCTCCCTGGACCCGGGTCACTCGAGGGAGAACAAGCATGAGATCTCGCATCTGGCTCGCACTGGCGAGCCTGGTCGGCCTGCTCGGGCTGGTGGCGGTCGTCGGGAACAGCGGCACCGCCTCCGCCACCGGCGGCTGCCCCGCACCACGGGTGTTCGCGGAGTCCCAGGCGTGGTGGTCCCCGGTGCCGGGCACGACGGGCGGCAAGGACTTCGGGCACGTGCACGTCGGTGCCTGCATCCCCGACCGGGACGTCCTCTCGGCAAGCACCACCGTCCCGCTCACCCTGATCCTGCACGACAACCCCGGAAAGCTGCAGGACGTCAGCGTGGTCTTCAAGACCAACGCCTCGGAGACGACGGTGGCCAAGGTGGTCCCCAGCCAGCGGACCTGTCCGGTCGGCCAGACCTGCACGATCACCGCGACGGCGCCGATCGACATCTCGAAGTTCGACCGCAGCGGCCTCCAGGAGGTCCGGTTCCGGGTGTACGTCGACGAGCCCGACGGCAAGCGGATGCACAGCAGCCTGAACTTCCAGGCCTACGTGCAGAACGGCAAGGCCAAGTCCGACGTGACCCGTCAGCCCTACCTGCGCTCGAAGGGCTGGTACACCGGCTTCGGCTACTGCGAGGCCGACGTGCTCGGCGTACCCCTGCCGGACGGGCCGCTCAAGGGCACCGTGCGGTTCACGGTGCAGCAGGTCGACCACGGACCCGACGACGTCGACCCGACCCACCACCGGGTGGCGCTCGACGCGAACGCGCACGCCGGGATCCCCGGGACGACGCTGTCCGACGGGCCGGGGCCGCTGCCGGCCACCACGCTGAGCGTGGACACCACCACCCTGACCAACGGCACCCACCGGCTGGTGCAGAAGGTGGAGTGCGCGAAGGGCAACCAGGTGGTGTCCGGAGCCGGCGTGTTCCTGTTCGACGTGCAGAACTGACCCCGCGGTCAGTGCACCTGACGGTCCTGGCCGGCCCAGAAGGGCTCGCGCAGCTTGAACTTCTGGAGCTTGCCGGTCGCCGTACGAGGCAGCTCGTCGACGAAGTCGATCCGTTTCGGGCACTTGTAGCCGGCCAGCCAGGTGCGGCAGTGCGCGACGAGCTCCTCGGCCGTCACCTCGCCGGAGGCCGGCACGACCAGCGCGGTGATCAGCTCGCCCCACTTCTCGTCGGGGATGCCGATGACCGCGACCTCGCGGACCCCCGCGTGGGACATCAGCGCGTCCTCCACCTCGATCGAGGAGACGTTCTCGCCGCCGGAGATGATCACGTCCTTCTTGCGGTCGGAGATCACCAGGTAGCCGTCCTCGTCGAGGTAGCCGCCGTCGCCGGTGTGGAACGTGCCGCCCTCGGTCACCCGTGCGGTCTCCTCGGGCTGCTCCCAGTAGCCGTCGAGGTTGTGGTTGGAGGAGGTGAGCACCTCGCCCTGCGGGTCGATCGAGACCCGCACGCCGAGCGCGGGCGCCCCCCTGCCGGCCGAGCCGCCGGGCGCGCTCGTGGGTGTCGAGGCCGTCCCACTCGGCCCGGCCGCGGTTGACCGTCACCAGGGGCGAGGTCTCGGTCAGGCCGTAGATCTGGATGAACTCCCAGCCGAGCTCCTCCATCACCCGCTCGATCGTCCGGGTGGGCGGGGGAGCGCCGGCCACGATGATCCGCACCCGGTCGCGGCCCGGGACCTCGCCGTCCCAGGTCGCGGCGCCCTCCAGCGCCGCGCTGACGACGGCCGGCGCCGCGCACATCACGGTGACCCCGTGCCGCTCGACCCGGCGCAGGATCTCGGTGCCGTCGACCTGGCGGAGCACGACGTGCTGGCCGCCGACGCCGGTGATCCCGAACGGCATGCCCCAGCCGTTCGCGTGGAACATCGGCAGTGTGTGCAGGTAGACGTCGCGGTCGCTGATGCCCGCGTGCAGCCCGAACACGGTGGCGTTCAGCCACAGGCTGCGGTGCGTGAGCTGGACGCCCTTGGGCCGGGCCGTGGTGCCCGAGGTGTAGTTGATGGTCGCCGTCGCCCCCTCGTCCGGCTCGTCCCACGGCCGCGGCTCGGTGCCGGGGAGGTAGAGGTCGTCGTCCTCGCCGAGCAGGAACTTGTGGCGGACGTCGAGCGCGGCCAGCGTGTCCTTCAGCGCGGGGTCGGCGTAGACGACGTCGGCGCCGCAGTGGCCGACGATGTACTCGATCTCGGGACGGCTCAGCCGGAAGTTCACCGGCACCAGCACCCGGCCCCAGCCGCTGACGCCGAAGAACGACGTGCACAGCCGGGCGGAGTTCTGGGAGATCACCGCGACCCGGCCGCCCACCGGGACGCCGAGCCGGTCCAGCTGCGCCGCCTGCGCCCGGGCGTTCGCGGCGACCTGCCGGTAGGTCAGGTCGCCCAGGCTCGGCGCCGGCTGGTCCGGCTCGTCCACGACGCCGACCCGGTCGGGGTAGACGCTCTCGGCGCGGTCCAGGAAGTCACGAACGGTCAGCGGGTAGAACACGGAACCTCCAGCGGCTGGTCGAGCCTGGCTCTCGGGCGGTCGAGCCTGTTCTCGGGCGGTCGAGCCTGTCGAGACCACCCTTCACCACCCGGGACCGCCGGACCACCCTCCGAGCGGACGGGCCCGGCCGCGACCCTGGCCCGCCGCCACCGGCTCCGGCCGACCCCTCGGGATGACGCGCGGGCCCTCTCGCGTTAACTACCGGCGTGAGTGCTCCCGACACCGGCCGTCGTCCCCGCGTCCGCGCCCCCGAGCTCGCCGGCCGCGGCTGGCTGAACACCGGCGGCCAGACCCTGCGCCTGTCCGACCTGCGCGGCCGCTTCGTGCTGCTCGACTTCTGGGCCTTCTGCTGCATCAACTGCCTGCACGTCCTGGACGAGCTGCGCCCCCTGGAGGAGAAGTACGACGGCGAGCTCGTCGTGGTGGGCGTGCACTCGCCGAAGTTCGTGCACGAGGCCGACCCGGACGCGCTGCGCGCCGCGGTCGAGCGCTACCAGGTCGAGCACCCGGTGCTCGACGACCCGGAGCTGGTGACCTGGCAGGCCTACACCGCCCGCGCCTGGCCGACGCTGGTGCTCGTCGACCCGGAGGGCTACGTCGTCGCGCAGTACGCCGGCGAGGGGCACGCCCACGCCATCGACGCCCTCGTCGCCGAGCTGCGCGACGAGCACCGCGCCCGCGGCACGCTGCAGCCGGGCGGCTCGCCCTACGTCGCCCCGCCCGTGCAATCCGGCGACCTGCTGTTCCCGGCCACGACGGTCGCCCTGCCCGGCGGGGGCTTCCTGGTCGCGGACGCGGGGCACCACGCCCTCGTCGAGCTCGCGGCGGACGCGGAGACCGTCGTACGCCGCATCGGGTCGGGGGAGCGCGGCCTGGTCGACGGCGGGCGGCCGTCCTTCAACGAGCCCAACGGACTGTGCCTGCTGCCCGACGACCTGGCCGCCGCGGTCGGGTACGACGTGGTGGTCGCCGACACCGTCAACCACGCGCTGCGCGGCGTGCACCTCGCGACCGGCACCGTCCGCACGCTCGCCGGGACCGGTCGGCAGCTGGTGCCGGGCGAGGACGACGGCGCGCTGTCGAGCCCGTGGGACGTGGCCTGGTGGCAGGACCGGGTCTGGGTGGCGATGGCCGGGGTGCACCAGCTCTGGACCCTCGACCCGCGCACCGGTGCCGTCGAGGTGGCCGCCGGCACCGCCCACGAGGGCCTGCTGGACGGCCCGCTCGCCGAGGCCTGGTTCGCCCAGACCTCGGGGCTGGCCGCCGCGGGGGACCGGCTGTGGATCGCGGACAGCGAGACCTCCAGCCTGCGCTACGTCGAGGCGGGCGAGGTGCGCACCGCCGTCGGCACCGGCCTGTTCGACTTCGGGTTCCAGGACGGCGACGCGGGCACCGCGCTGCTCCAGCACCCGTTGGGGGTGACCGTGCTGCCCGACGGTTCGGTCGCGGTCTGCGACACCTACAACGGCGCCGTACGACGCTGGGCGGACGGGCAGGTGACCACCATCGCCACCGGGCTGGCCGAGCCGAGCGGCGCGGTCGTCGACGGGAAGCACCTGGTGGTCGTGGAGTCCGCGGCGCACCGGCTGACCCGGGTCCCGCTGGCCGGCGTCGCCCGCGCCGACGGGTTCGCGCACACCACGCAGCGCCCGGTGACCGAGATCGCCGGCGGGGACCTGGAGATCGTCGTGGACTTCACCCCGCCGCCCGGCCAGAAGGTCGACGACCGGTTCGGGCCGCCGTCCCAGCTCTTCGTGTCCTCGACGCCGCCGGGGCTGATCCGGGCGGGCGAGGGCCGCGGCACCGACCTGGCCCGGGTGGTCAGCATCGACGCCGCGGTCGGCGACGGGGTGCTGCACGTGGCCGCCCGGGCCGCCTCCTGCGACGCGCACGGCGGCGAGGGCGCGGCCTGCCACCTGCACCAGCAGGACTGGGGGGTGCCGGTGCGGGTGACCTCCGGCGGCGAGGCCCGGCTGGTGCTGCCGCTGTCCGGGCTCGCCTGACCGCCCACCCGGCGCCAGTGGCGGCCAGATCCCGCCGACCCGGCGTGTCTGGCGGGCGTACCGCCGCCAGACACGCCGGGTCGGCGCGAACCGGGCCGCCAGACGCGCCGGGTCGGCGAAGCGTGGTGCAGGTCTCCCTCGCTCTGGTCGGCCTCGTCCGGGTGCGCTGGTAGGATCGAGGTAGCCAAGGCCGCTCGTCGGCCTTCTTTTGTGGCCCGGTGTGGGTGCGCGGATCGTCGCGCAAGACCAGTGATCGGGCACGAACTGCGTCTCGCAGGCTCGCCGGACCACGCCGTGGATTCGTTGCAGGGACGTGCCCGCCATCCTGAGGAAACCTTCTTGTCTTCCCCTGCCCCGACCCTGCCCTCCTTCGCCCAGCTCGGCCTGTCCGGCAAGGTGATCATGGCTCTCGAGAAGCTCGAGATCACCACCCCGACGCCGGTCCAGGCCGCCGTCATCCCGGACGCCATGAAGGGCTCCGACGTGCTCGGCCGCGCCCAGACCGGCTCCGGCAAGACGCTCGCCTTCGGCCTGCCGATCCTGGCCCGCCTGGCCGGTGAGCACAGCCGCCCCAAGCACCCGCGTGCGCTGATCATCGTGCCGACCCGCGAGCTGGCCACCCAGGTGCGCCGCTCCATCGAGCCGCTCGCGTTCGCCACCCAGCTCAAGCTCGTCACCGTGTACGGCGGCACGCCGTACGACCGTCAGATCAAGCAGCTGAAGGCCGGGGCCGACATCGTCGTCGCCACGCCGGGTCGCCTGCAGGACCTGATGGACAAGGGCCACTGCCGCACCGACGACGTGCAGATCACCGTCCTCGACGAGGCCGACCACCTGTGCGACCTGGGCTTCTACCCGGCCGTCGACAAGCTGCTCAAGGCCACCCCGTCCACCGGCCAGCGGATGCTGCTCTCGGCCACGCTCGACGGTGACGTCGACCGCCTGGTCCGGGCGCACCTGCGCGAGCCGGTGCTGCACGAGCTCGACGCCAACAAGGGCTCGGTCACCACGATGGCGCACCACGTGCTGGTCGTCGGCGGCTTCCGCGACAAGGTGGAGGCGGCGGTCGCGCTGATCGAGGCCAACCCGCGCTCGATCGTGTTCACCCGCACCCGTGAGGGCGCCACCGAGCTGGCCGAGGCGTTCGGCACGCACGGCATCGAGGCGGTGGACCTGCACGGCAACCTGTCGCAGCGGGTGCGCGAGCGCAACCTGCACAAGTTCTCCTCGGGCAAGGCCTCCGTGGTCGTCGCCACCGACGTCGCCGCGCGCGGCATCCACGTCGACTCGGTCGGCCTGGTCGTGCACTTCGACGCCCCGGCGGACGCCAAGGCCTACCTGCACCGCTCCGGGCGTACGGCGCGGGCCGGCGAGGCCGGTGCGGTCGTCTCGATCACCACGCCGCGCCAGGTCGACGACGTCGTGCGGCTGATGAGCCGGGCCGGCGTCGAGTCCCTGCACCACGACTCGCGCAACACCCCCCACCCGATGACGGCGGAGGCGCTCTCGACGTCGGGCACCCCGGCGCCGCAGGCCAACAAGGGCGGCTCGACCTCCGCCAGCCGTGGCCGCACCGGCGGCTACCGCGGTGGCAGCAGCACCGGCGGCTACCGGGGCAGCAACAGCTCCTCGTCGCGCAGCAGCAGCGGCGGCTACCGGGGCAGCGCCCCCAGCCGCGGCGGCCGCGCGGGGCAGACCGGCAACGGTCGCCCGAAGACCGTCAGCCGCAGCGAGCGCTGGTCGCCCGCCGACCGCTGAGCCTCAGCCTGACGAACGCCGAAGGGGCGTCGAGACCATGGTCTCGACGCCCCTTCTGTCTGTCCGGGTCAGCGGGCAGGGTCGTCGTAGCGACGCTCCTCGACGTGCTTGGTGCGCGAGCGCTGCTGGTTCATCACCAGCGCCAGGATGATCGCCAGCACGCCGACGACCAGCAGGATCCACCCGAGTGCCACGTCGTCCACCAGGCCGATGTCGAAGTTCACGACACCGAGCACGAGGATCAGGCCGACCACCAGCAGCACGATGCCGGTACCGATACCCATGTTGTCTCCTAGGTTCTCTGCGACCGCGGTCGCCCGGGGCGGTGTGCCCTCGGTCACAGGGATACCCCTGGCCCGGCGATCTCAATCCGGGACCGCTCAGGTCACGTGCGACGGCCGCCCCACCCGCAGCGGGTGGGACGGCCGTCGTACGTCGGGCGGGTCGGTCAGAACGCGGACTCGTCGAGCTCCATCAGCGACAGGTCGGTCGCCTCGGCGATGGCCCGCTCGGCGGTGATCTTCGGGAGCACGGTGCGGGCGAAGAACTGCGCCGCCGCGACCTTGCCCTCGTAGAACGCCTGGTCCTTGCCGGTGTCGCCGGAGAGCTTCTCCAGGGCGATCTCCGCCTGCCGCAGCAGCAGCCAGGCGCAGACGATGTCGCCGAGCACCATCAGCAGGCGCGAGGTGTTCAGGCCCACCTTGTAGATGTTCGCGATGCTGCCGCCCTCGGCGTTCGGGTCGGCCGACATCAGGTCGGTGATCAGGTGACCGACGATCGCCTGGGTGTCCTCGAGCCCCTTGGCGAGCAGCTCGCGCTCGTTCTTGAGGCGGCCGTTGCCGGCCCCGCTGCCGATGAACTTCTCGATCTCGCCGGCCAGGAAGCCGAGCGCCGTGGCCTGGTCCTTGACGATCTTGCGGAAGAACAGGTCCTGGCCCTGGATCGCCGTGGTGCCCTCGTAGAGCGTGTCGATCTTGGCGTCCCGGACGTACTGCTCGATCGGGTAGTCCTGCAGGAACCCGGACCCGCCGAAGGTCTGCAGCGACTCGGTGCCGAGCAGCACCCACGAGCGCTCCGAGCCGTAGCCCTTCACGATCGGCAGCAGCAGGTCGTTGACCCGCTCGGCGAGCTCGTCCTTCTCGCCGTTGTGCTCGGAGACCATCACCCGGTCCTGCCAGGAGGCGGTGTAGAGCACCAGCGCGCGCATGGCCTCCGCGAACGACTTCTGGGTCATCAGCGAGCGACGTACGTCGGGGTGGTGGGTGATCGTGACGCGCGGCGCGGTCTTGTCCGAGGCGCGGGTCAGGTCCGGGCCCTGCACGCGGCTCTTGGCGTAGTCGAGCGCGTTGAGGTAGCCGGTCGACAGCGTCGCGATGGCCTTGGTGCCGACCATCATCCGGGCGTTCTCGATGACCTGGAACATCTGCGCGATGCCGTCGTGCACCTCGCCGAGCAGCCAGCCCTGGGCGGGCTCGTGCTCGCCGAAGGTGACCTCGCAGGTGTTGGAGACCTTGATGCCCATCTTCTTCTCGACGTTGGTGACGTGCGCGCCGTTGCGCTCGCCGGTCAGCTCGCCGGTCTCGAGGTCGAAGTGCAGCTTGGGGACGATGAACAACGAGAGGCCCTTGGTGCCGGGTCCGCCCTTGCCCTCGACGCCCACCGGCCGCGCCAGCACGAGGTGGATGATGTTCTCGCTCATCTGGTGCTCGGCGGAGGTGATGAACCGCTTCACGCCCTCGATGTGCCAGGAGCCGTCGGACTGCTGGGTGGCCTTGGCCCGGCCGGCGCCGACGTCGGAGCCGGCGTCGGGCTCGGTGAGCACCATGGTGGCGCCCCACTGCTTCTCGATCATGTGCTCCGCGATCTTCTTGTCGCGGTCGTTGCCGTTGCGGTGCAGGATCGAGGCGAAGCTCGGGCCGCAGGCGTACATCCAGACCGGCGCGTTCGAGCCGAGCACCAGCTCGCCGATCGCCCAGTTCAGGGTCGACGGCGCGGGCTGGCCACCGAGGGCGGCGGGGATCGAGAGCCGCCAGTACTCCGCGTCCATCCAGGCCTGGTAGCTCTTCGCGAACGACGCCGGGACGTCCGCGGTGCCGGTCGCCGGGTCGAACACCGGCGCGTGCCGGTCCCCGTCCTCGTACGACGCGGCGAGCTCGTCGCCCGCCAGCCGGTCGACCTCGCTGAGGATCGAGCGCGCCGTGGCGGTGTCGATCTCCTCGAACGGGCCGGTGCCGAGGATCTCGTCGCGCGCGAGGACCTCGAACAGGTTGAACTCGATGTCCCGGAGGTTGCTCTTGTAGTGGCTCACTGCTCCACCTTCGAAATCAGGAGGTACCGCTCACCCGAGGATGGGCGGTGGCCGGCATGTCGGCCCTACTCGTCAGTAACATCATTATGCTACCGGCGAGTACGAACGGCAACCCCGACCCCCCGACCGGCCCGTCCGGGTCATTGTCGGCCCGGGGCCCCGCCCCTAGCGTCGAGGAGGGTGACCAGGACGTCGCACCGGGGGGAGCTGGGGCGGCGCCCCGCCGAGCGGCACCGGTCATCCGCCCGACCCGATCGGAGCAGGCCATGGCCTACGGAATCGTCCACCACTTCGCCGGCGGCACCCAGGAGCAGTACGACGCGTCCATCGCCGCCGTGCACCCCGGCCCGGACCAGCTGCCGGAGGGCCAGGTCTTCCACGCCGCCGGACCGTCGGAGGGCGGCTGGACCATCGTCGCGGTCCACGAGTCCCAGGCGAGCTGGGAGAAGTTCCGCGACGAGATCCTCCTGCCGCGCATGCAGGCCGGCATCGACGGCGGCTTCGCCGGGCCGCCCACGGAGACCACGATCGACCTGTACGCCCTGCACACGCCGTAGCCCGGCGCCGCGGCCGGCTCAGTGCGGGGCGAGGACCGAGGGCGGCAGCTCCAGGTCGGGCACCAGCTCGACGAGCAGGGCGCGGACCCGGGCGTCGAGGTCGGCGACGATGCCCCGCACCGTCCGCGGGTCCTGCCCGCCGGGGTCGGCGACCGGCCAGTCGACGTACCGGACGCCCGGCACGTAGGGGCACTCCTCGCCGCAGCCCAGCGTGACGGCGACCGTGCTCGCGGCGACGGTGTCGCGGGTCAGGCGCTCGGGCACCTCGCGCGAGGTGTCCAGGCCGAGCGCCTCGAGCACCTCGGCGACCTCGGCGTGGATGTGCTCGCCGGGCTGGGTGCCCGCGGAGAGCGCGCGCACGCGGCCGCCGGCGTAGTGCTCGGCCAGCACCCGGCTGATCACGGAGCGGCCGCCGTTGCGGACGCAGGCGAACACCACCTGGGGGACGGTCTCGGTGGGTTCCTCGGGGGTCGTCATCGGGCGCTCCTCGGGGTGCTGCCGGTCTCGTGACCGGGTGCGTGCGGGACGACGACGTCCCCGGCCGCCTCGCCGACGTGCGGGTAGAGCCAGGCGACGAGGCCGACCGCGACCGCGCCGCCGACGAGCTGGGCGAGGACGAAACCGGGGACGGAGCCGGGAGCGATGCCGGCGAAGGTGTCGGAGAAGACCCGTCCCAGGGACACCGCCGGGTTCGCGAACGACGTGCTCGAGGTGAACCAGTAGGCGGCCCCGATGTAGGCGCCGACGGCGGGCGCGGCGAGCATGCCCCGACCGGTGCGCGCGAGGGCGAAGACCAGCGCGACGAGCCCGGCCGTCGCGACGACCTCGGCGAGGAGGAGGTGGCCGCCGGAGCGGTCCTTCGTGGAGAGCTCGGTGAGCGGCACCTGGTACATCAGGTTGGCGAGCTCGGCGCCGGCGACCGCCCCGACGCACTGCGCGACCGTGTAGGCGGCCGCGTCGGCGCCGGAGAGCCCGGTGCGGGTACGGCGGCCGAGGAACCAGTCGGCGGCGGACACGACGGGGTTGAGGTGGGCCCCGGAGACGGGACCGAACAGCAGGATGAGGACCGTCAGGCCGAGGAACGTGGCCGTCGAGTTCTCCAGGAGCTGCAGGCCGACGTCGTCGGGCGAGAGCCGTTGCGCGGCGATGCCGGACCCCACGACGACCGTGACGAGCAGGGCGGTGCCGAGGAGCTCGGCGGTGAGCCGTCGGGCGAGGTCGCGAGGTGGCGTCATCGGGTGGTGTCGTTCCTTCGGTGCAGGTCGGTGCAGGTCGGTGCAGGTCGGGGGCAGGAGGCGTCAGGAGGCGTCAGGAGGCGGCGAGTCGTGGCGCGAAGCGGGTGACCCGACGCGCGAGCTCGTCGTAGGCACGGTCGAACGCGGTGTCGGTGCCGGCGGGGACCGGATCGGGGACGGACCAGTGCAACCGGGGCCCGCGCGCCTGGTCGGTGCGGTCGAGGGCCTCGTGGGCGTGGTCGCACACGGTCACCACGCAGTCCTCGGGGTGCAGGACGTCGGCGAGGGCCTGCGGGTGGGTCCCGGTGAGGCGCAGGCCGCGCCGTCGGGCGACGGCGACCGCTCCGGCGGCGACGCGGGCGGCCGGTCGGGTGCCGGCCGACGTGGCCGGCACGGTGCTCGCCTGTCGCCACAGGGCGGCGGCCAGCTGGGAGCGCGCGGAGTTCGCGGTGCACACGAACACGACGCGTGGGACGACGACCCGGACCGGGGGGGAGCAGGCCGTCCAGCGCGTCCGGGACGAGCTGCAGGTAGGAGCGTCGACCGTCGGCCTCGGAGCGGTGCCGCGCCACGAGGCCGGCGTCCGCGAGGGCCCCGAGGTGGTGCGCGAGCAGGTTCGACGGCATCCCGAGGAGCTCCCCGAGCTCCGAGGGGGGACGCGTCCCCGGACCCGAGCGCGTCGACGATCCGCAGCCGCGCCGGGTCGGACAGCGCCGCGTGCACCCGGGCCCGGCGGACCACGTCGGCCCCGGTCGCCCCGGTCGATGAGTCAGTGGTCATTGACTCAAGTTTCACTGACCTCTCGCACCGGGTCAACCGCGCCGGGTCACCTGTCGCAGCACCCGGCGCCCGTGACGACGCCGAAGTCGGCCGCGTCCGGGTTCCGCTCGATCCCGGCCACCTCGGCGAACGTCCGGCCCTCCAGGTCCGCGCCGGCGTCGGCGAGCACGACGTAGTTCTCCCACCGCTGGCCGTCCGGACCGGTCACCCAGTGCTTGTCCTGTCGGGCGTAGCAGCACACGACGTCCCCTTCGACGTCCAGGGTGAGCCCGGCGGCCTCCAGGCGGTCCGCCTCGGCCTCGACCTCGTCCATCGACTCGCGCTCGACGCCGAGGTGGTTGAGCGTGCCGGTCCGGTCCGGGTTCTCGAACAGCACCAGCTTCAGCGGCGGGTCCGCGACGGCGAAGTTGGCGTAGCCCGGCCGCCGCTTGGTGGGCGCCGTGCCGAACAGGGTCGAGTAGAACTCGACGGCGGTGTCGATGTCGTCGACGTTGAGGGCGAGCTGGAGGCGGGACATCGGAGGGCTCCTTCGGGTGGCGGGCGGCACATAGACGGTTGTCGATGACCTGGATGACCCCATGGTGCCCATAGACGTCCATCGATGCAAGCGGTCCGCCCGGCGGGCGCTGCGCGGCGGACCCGGCGACGCACCCCTCCTGACCTGGCTTCATCGACGTCCACCGATGCCGTGGCATCATGGGGGCATGCCGAAGCAGCTGCCCGTGCTGGACCCCGCGCCGCACCCCGTGTGCTGTGCGCCGTTGGCGTCCGCGCCGCTGTCCGCGGCGGACGCGAGGACCCTCGCGAGCCGGCTCAAGGCCCTCGCGGACCCCGCCCGGCTGCGGCTGCTCTCGCTGATGATGGCCAACGAGGACCTCGAGGCGTGCACCTGCGACCTGACCGCGGCCCTGGGGCTCAGCCAGCCGACGGTCAGCCACCACATGAAGAAGCTCGGCGACGAGGGCCTGGTGCGCGCGCACCGCAAGGAGGGTCCGTGGACCTACTACCGGGTGGTGCCCGAGGCGCTGGCGGGGCTGGCGCACGTCATCGCGCCGGCGGCGTCCCCGAGCGGCACCTAGACTCCGGGGGTGTCCCACCGAACCCTCGTGCTGCTGTTCCGTGTCGTCGCGACCGCCGAGGCCTTCTCGTGGCTGGGGCTGCTGGTCGGGATGTACCTCAAGTACCTCACCGACGTGGGCGAGGTGGGGGTCAAGATCTTCGGCCCGGTCCACGGCGGGATCTTCGTCGCCTACGTGCTGCTGACCCTGCTGCTGTCGAGGTCGGCGCGCTGGACCCGCGGGACCACCGCGGCCGGGCTGGCCTGCTCGGTGCCGCCGTTCGCCACGCTGGCGTTCGAGGTGTGGGCGCAGCGGACCGGACGGCTGGCGGAGCGGCGTACGCCCGAGGCCGTCGCGGTGCCCGCGCGGCGCTGACCGCCGCCGACCCGCCCGGGCGGTCGGGTCGTGCCCGCCGTGGGGACGTGCGGGGGGAGACTGCTGGCATGAGCAGACTCCCCCACCCCGGTGCATGGGCGCTCGCCGGCGCGGCGGCCCTCACGACGTCCCTGGTCGCCGGTCCCGCTTCCGCGAGGACCGTGGAGGTCCCCGACGGCCGCGACGTGCCGGCGAGCGCCGACCTCACCTCGGCCACCTACCGGGACGGCGAGGCGCGCGTGGAGGTGACCGCGCAGGTGCGGGCGCTGCGGCGGTCCGGCCGGGTGGTCGCCCTGGTCGGGGCGCCGGACTCCGACACCGTCTACTCCGCGACGGTCTGGCCCCGTCCGGACGGCTCGGTCGGGACCCGGCTCGAGCTGGTCACCGACGTGTCCCGCTCGCCGCGGTCCTGCGCGGTCGAGGCGGCGTGGTCGGTGCGCACCAGCACCGTGGAGGTGTCGGTCCCGCAGTCCTGCCTGCGGTTCGGCCGGTTCCTGGAGCAGCACTACGTGCAGGTCCGGATCGCGGCGGACGGCGGCCGGGACAGCGCCCGGGGCGTGGACGTGGGGCGGGGGAGCAGCCCCGGCTGCGCGACCGCCGGCGAGATCCGGGGCCTGCGCCGCGGCGACACCAAGGCCCACGTGCACGCCCTGCTCGACACCGCCGGCCGGTTCGGGGACGGTGCCGCCGGCGGGTACTCCCGCATCTACCGGTCCTGCTCCGGCGGCCGCCCGTGGTACGTCGACTACGACGGTACGACGGACCGGCTCGAGGCGACCGGACGCGTCCGGGGGGCCACCACCAACGTGTGAGGCGCCGGGGCCTCAGGCGTGCGTCTCGTGCTCGTGGTCGGCGTGCGCGGCGGCCTCGAACTGGATCGTGGAGTGCTCGACGTCGAAGTCGGTGTCCAGGCAGCGCTGGAGCTCGTCGAGCATCGGCCCGAGGTGGCCGTCGTGGAAGCACGAGTCGTCGACCACGACGTGCGCGGTGAGCACCGGGAGCCCGGTGGCGACCTGGCTGGCGTGCAGGTCGTGGAGGTCGTGGACGTGCGGCAGCGACAGGATCCGGGCCCGCACCCCGGCGAGGTCCAGGCCCTTGGGGGTGGACTCCAGCAGGACGTCGACGCTCTCGGACAGCAGCCGGATCGTCCGCGGGATGATCAGCACTCCGATCACCAGCGAGGCGACCGCGTCCGCGCGCATCCAGCCGGTGAGCGCGATGACACCGGCGGCCAGCAGGACGGCCACCGAGCCGAGGGCGTCGTTGACCACCTCCAGGAACGCCGCGCGCATGTTGAGGTTCGCGCCCCGTCCGCCGGCCAGCACCAGCAGGCCGACGACGTTGCCGACGAGGCCGACGACCCCGAACACCACCATCGCTCCCGAGGTGACCTCGGGCGGGTCGACGAGCCGCCGGACCCCCTCGACGAGCACGAAGACGCCGACCGCCAGCAGCACCGCTGCCTGCCCGGCCGCGGCCAGCACCTCGGCGCGCCGGTAGCCCCAGGTGCGCGCGTCGGTCGCCGGGCGGCGGGAGAGCGCCGAGGCGACGACGGCCAGCGTCAGGCCGGCGACGTCGGTGAGCATGTGCCCGGCGTCGGCGAGCAGGGCCAGGCTGCCGGAGACCACCGCCCCGACGACCTCGACGAGCAGCACGGCGACGGTGATGCCCAGGACGACGCCCAGCCGGCCGCGGTGGTCCGCGACCTCGCCGCCGTGGTCGTGGCCCATCAGCGGTGGTCCTCGTGCGTCGTCGGGCGGGGCCCGGGCTGCTGGGGCGCGCAGCAGTCGCAGCCGTCCGCGCAGGCACCGCCGGCGCCGACCGGGGCGGGGACGCAGCAGGCCTGGCCCCGCCAGGCGTCCCGGCCCTCCTTGGCCGCGACCGCGGCGATCACGAGACCGGCGAGCGGGTCCGCCCAGGACCAGCCGAGCGTCGCGTTCACGACCAGGCCGACCAGGAGGACCGCCGACAGGTAGGTGCACAGCAGGGTCTGGGTCGAGTCGGCGACGACCGTCGCGGAGCCGAGCTGCCGTCCGGTGCGGCGCTGCGCCCAGGACAGCACCGGCATCACGACCACGGACACGGCGGCCAGCGCGATCCCGACCGGGGAGTGCTCCGCGGCCTGGCCGGTCGCCAGCGACCGGACCGACCCGACGGTGACGTAGGCCGCGAGGGCGAGGAACGAGACCGCCATCAGCCGCAGCGCGTGCCGCTCGCGGGTCTCCGGGAGCGGGTGCCGGAACTGCCAGAGGACCACGAGTCCCGAGGAGACCTCGACGACCGAGTCCAGGCCGAACCCGACCAGCGCCACCGAGCCCGCGACGAGGCCGGCCGCCACCGCGACGGCGGCCTCGACCACGTTGTAGGCCACCGAGGCGCCCGCGAGCAGCTGCGCGCGCCGGCCGAGCTGCTGCCGGCGCCCGGCCGGCGGGAGGGTCGCCGGCGGGGCGGTGACGAGGCCGTGACCCGTCACGACCCGGCCCCCTCGCCGTAGCGGGGGCAGAGCACCACGGCGTCGCCGGTGAGGCCGAGCAGCGTCTCCGCGGCGGCCAGCAGGTCGAGGGTGGCGGCGGGGTGTGCGAGCGCGTAGACCGAGGCGCGACCCTGCGGGCGGACCGTGACGATGCCGCAGTCGAGCAGGCAGGCGAGGTGCTTGCTGACCGTGGACTGGGCGAGCCCGAGATGCCCGGTCAGGTCGACGACCCGGTGCTCCCCGAGCGCCAGGTGCTGCACGATCGAGAGCCGGGACCGGTCGCTGAACCCGTGGAAGAGGCAGGCCGCCGCGGTGAGCGCGGCGACCTCGCCCCGCCCGTCCTCATCGACCGTCGCCTGTGTCATCGCCATTCGACGATGCTAGGGGGCCAGCCCGGCGACGACAACCCCGCGTCAGCCCACCGCCCGGGCGAGGGCCCGCCCGGCCGCGCGCCCGGAGAAGATGCAGCCGCCCAGGAACGTGCCCTCCAGCGAGTTGTAGCCGTGCACGCCGCCGCCGCCGAACCCGGCCACCTCGCCCGCGGCGTACAGGCCGGGCAGCGGCGCGCCCCCGGGCCCGAGGACCCGGGCGTCGAGGTCGGTCTCGAGTCCGCCGAGCGACTTGCGGGTCAGCACGTGCAGGCGTACGGCGATCAGCGGACCCTTCGCGGGGTCCAGGAGCTTGTGCGGGGTGGCGACCCGGATCAGCTTGTCGCCGCGGTAGCTGCGGGCCTGCCGCATCGCGACGACCTGCAGGTCCTTGGAGAACGCGTTGTCGAGCTCGCGGTCGCGGTCCTCGACCTGCCGCCGGACGTGCGCGGCGTCGACCGGCGCCTCGGGGGTCAGGGCGTTCATCCCGGTCACCAGGTCCTCCAGGGTGTCCGCGACGACGAAGTCCTCGCCCTTGTCCTTGAACGCCTCGACGGGCCCGGTCGCGCCCTTGGAGAGCCGCTGCCGGAGCAGCTCGCGGACGCTCTTCCCGGTGAGGTCGGGGTTCTGCTCCTGGCCGGAGAGCGCGAACTCCTTCTCGATGATCGCCTGGGTGAGCACGAACCAGGAGTGGTCGTGCCCGCTGGCCCGCAGCAGCTTCAGCGTGCCGAGGGTGTCGAAGCCGGGAAGCCCCGGCAGCGGCAGCCGGGTGCCCGAGCCGTCCAGCCACAAGGACGACGGGCCCGGCAGGATCCGGATCCCGTGCATCGGCCAGATCGGGTCCCAGTTCTTGACGCCCTCGACGTAGTGCCACATCCGGTCGCGGTTGATGTGGCTGGCGCCCGCGGTCTCGGCGATGCCGAGCATCCGGCCGTCCACGTGGGCGGGGACACCGGAGATCATCTGCTCGGGCGGGGTGCCGAGCCGCGCGGGCCAGCTGGCGCGGACCAGGTCGTGGTTGCCGCCGATGCCGCCGCTGGTGACGAGCACGGCCTGGGCGGTGAGCTCGAAGGTGCCGACCGCCTCCCGCGACGTGCTCGCCGCGCGCGGGGCGTGGTCCGGCGCCAGCACGGTCCCGCGCACGCCGGTCACGGAACCGTCGTGGACCACCAGCTCGTCGACCTGGTGCCGGAACGCGAAGGTGACCAGCCCGAGCTCGACGCCGCGCCGCACGATCCGCTCGAACGGCTCGACGATCCCGGGGCCGGTGCCCCAGGTGATGTGGAAGCGGGGCACCGAGTTCCCGTGGCCGCCGGCCAGGCCGCCGCCGCGCTCGGCCCACCCGACGACCGGGAACACCTTGTGGCCGCGCTGCTGGAGGTAGGCGCGCTTCTCCCCGGCCGCGAAGTGCACGTAGGCCTCGGCCCAGGCCCGCGGCCAGTGGTCCTCGGCCCGGTCGAACTGGGCGGAGCCCTGCCAGTCCTGCCAGGCGAGGTCGACCGAGTCCTTGATGCCCATCCGGCGCTGCTCGGGGGAGTCCACCAGGAACAGCCCGCCGAAGGACCAGAAGGCCTGGCCGCCGAGTCCCTGCTCGCCCTCCTGGTCCACGAGCACCACCGAGCGGCCGGCGTCCACCAGCTCGGCCGTCGCCACCAGCCCGGCGAGGCCGGCGCCCACCACGATCACGTCTGCGTCCATGCCCGAAGCCTCGCCCACGCCGGGTGGGAACGCGGACCCGCCCCGCCGGTCGCTCACGCGCCGAACAGCGAGCCGACCAGGAAGGTGATCGCCATCGCGACCAGGCCCACGCCCACGTTGCGCAGGATGGCCGGCCGGGCGGGGGCGCCGCCGAGCCGGGAGCTGACCACGCCGGTGAGCACGAGGGCGGCGGTCACGGCCAGCACCGTCACGGACAGCCGCAGCGACGGCGGCGGCAGCAGGATCGCCAGCAGCGGCAGCAGGGCGCCGACCGAGAAGGCGGTCATCGAGGACCAGGCCGCGTGGAACGGGTTGGTGCGCTCGGTGGGGTCGATCCCGAGCTCGGCCTCCGCGTGCGCGGCGAGCGCGTCGTGCTCGGTGAGCTGCCGGGCGACGTCCCGGGCCAGCTCGGGGGTCAGGCCCTTCTCGACGTAGATCGCGGTGAGCTCCTCGAGCTCGTGCTCCGGGAGGTTCGCCAGCTCCCACTCCTCCTTGCGCAGCGCGGCGCGCTCGGTGTCGGACTGGCTGCTGACCGAGACGAACTCCCCGCCGGCCATCGACAGGGCCCCGGCGACGAGGCCGGCCAGGCCGGCGACCAGGATCGTCGGACGGTCGCTGGTGGCCCCGGCGACCCCGACGACGAGGCCCGCGGTCGACACGATGCCGTCGTTGGCGCCGAGCACCCCGGCCCGCAGCCAGTTGAGCCGGCTGGCCAGGCCCTGGGAGTGCGGCTCGTCCTGGTGTACGTCGCTCACGTCCGGCTCCTCGGTGGGGTGCGCCTCAGCCTACGAGGGCGGCGAACCGGCTCAGAGGTCCGGGAGCAGCCCGTCGCGCACCGCGATCGAGAGCGCCTCGAGCTTGGAGTGCGCCCCGAGCTTGGCCGAGAGGTTGGCGATGTGGTTGCGCACCGTGTGCACGCTCACGCTCAGCGTGCCGGCGATCGCCGCGTTCGACAGGCCGTCGGCCAGCAGGGCGAGCACCTCGCGCTCGCGCTCGGTGAGCTCGCCGCGCGGGGTGCTGCCGCCGCGCTGCAGCCGGGGCAGCAGCCGGGCCAGCATCTCGGGCGAGATCACCGCCTCGCCGGCGGCCGCCGCCCGGACCGCCGAGGTGACCTCCTGGAGGCTGCGGGTCTTGGAGACGAAGCCGGCGGCGCCCGCCTCGATGGCGGCCACGAGCACGTGGTCGGCGGCGCTCGCGGTCAGCACCACGACCGCGACGCTCGGCCGGATCGCGCGCAGCTCGCCGATCGCCGCGACCCCGTCGCCGTCCGGGAGCCGGTGGTCGAGCAGCAGCACGTCGGGTGCGCTGGTCGCCAGCAGCCGGCGTGCCTGGGCGAGCGTCCCGGCGACCCCGACCACCGTGAGCCCTGGCTGGTCGTCCAGGACCACGGCCAGGCTCGCGCTCAGCACCTCGTGGTCGTCCACGATCAGCACCCGCACCGGGCGGTCGTCGGACGACCCCGGTGCGTCCGGGCGATCGGGCGAAGTGTCGATGGTCGCTGCCTCGTCTCGTCGCCGGCGCTCACAGGCCGGGTCGAGTAGAAACGCTCGCACATCTAGTGCCGTCGCACTAGACGACGCCGGTCGCCCGCGGTCCTCGCGCCGCACGGCGCTGCGGACGTAGCGTGACCGGATGAGCACGCCGAGGCCCGCTCCCCGGGCCGTCGCCCTGCCCGGGCTGGTCGAGATGCTGCTCGACGCTGCCCCGATCCCGGTCGTCGCGATCGACGCGGACGGTCGGGTGACCTACGCCAACGAGTCCGTGACCGAGTCCTTCGGGTGGGACCCCGGAGAGCTGGTCGGGCTGCCGGTGCAGACCCTGGTGCCGGCCGGCGTCGACGGGGTGGGCGACGACGGCCACGACGGCGTCGGGCTGCACAAGGACGGGACCCCGGTGGCCGTCGAGGTCACCGTGACGTCCCTGCCGGTCGGGGACCGTGGCGAGACCTGGCTGGTCGCCGGGATCGTCGACCTGTCGACCCAGCGGAGCACGGAGGGGCGCCTGCACTCGGTCGGCCGGGCGTACCTCACGCTCGCCCAGATGAACCAGGCCATCGTCCGGGCGCCCGACGAGGCCACGTTGTACGCCGAGACCTGCCGGGTCGCGGTCGAGCAGGGCGGCTACCTCGGTGCCTGGGTGGGGGCCGCCGACGACCAGGGGCGGGTGCTCCCGCTCGCCACCGCCGGCGTGCTGGACGACTACATCGACCACCTGGAGATCACGGTGGACCCCGCGGACCCGCGCGGCCGGGGCCCGACCGCGGTCGCGCTGCGCGAGGGCCGTCCCTGCTACAGCGGCGACTTCCGCACCGACCCGGCCACCGCGCCGTGGCACGAGCTCGCCGCGCCGTACGGCATCGCGGCCTCGGCGACGCTGCCGCTGCACCTGGCCGGTCGGCCGGTCGCCGTGCTGTCGCTGTACTCCGGGCGGTCCGGGGAGTTCGACGAGGACATGCGCGCGCTGCTCGCCCAGGTCGGCGAGAACGTCTCGTTCGCCCTGGACGGCTTCGCCGCCGCCGAGCGGCTCCGGCACGTGGCGGCGCAGCGCAGCGGGCTGCTGCACCGGCTGGTCTCGGTGCAGGAGGACGAGCGCGCCCGGATCGCGGCCGACCTGCACGACGACGCGGTGCAGGTGCTGGCCGCCATCGACCTCCGGCTCGGGCTGCTGCGGCAGCGGCTCGAGGAGGCCGCGCCCGACCTGGTGCCCTCGGTGGAGACCATCCAGGACACCGTGACGCACGCCGTCGACGGGCTGCGCCAGCTGCTCTTCGACCTCGAGCCACCAGCCGAGCACAGCACCTGCGAGGCGGCGATCCGCGACGCGGCCGCCCACATCTTCGTCGGTCAGCCGCTCACCTGGACCCTCGACTGCGCGGACGACGTGTCCCTGCCCGAGGTGGAGCGGGCGCAGACGCTGCGGATCGTCAAGGAGGCGCTGATCAACGTCCGCAAGCACGCGCAGGCGACGCGGGTCGACATCGTGGTGCGCAGACGGGACGGAGGGGCGGAGGTCACCATCACCGACGACGGGGTGGGGGTGGACCCGGACCAGCTGGTCCCGGTGCCCGGCCACCGCGGCCTGGAGACGATGCGGGACCGCGCCGAGATCACCGGCGGCTGGCTGCGTCTCGAGCAGCCGGCGTCCGGCGGGACGACGCTGCACTTCTGGATCCCGGGGACGTCCTAGCCGTGCCGGAGGGCTGCCCGGCGAGTTGACGCGGTCGCCACCGCCTCATATCGTAGTTATCTGGTAGACAAACTACGTCAGGCTGACGGGTGCGCCGGGAGCCCGGGGGCCGACCGCGAGGGCGAGCCCGTGTCCGCCTGACCCCCGATCGCGGGACCCGGTGGCGCGCACCCGCCGCCGGGTCCCGCACCCCGCGCCGGCTCGGCGCTGTCCGCACCGTTTTGTGTAGTTGTCTGACAGACTTATCGCATGCGAGTCTCCGCGAAGTCCGACTACGCCCTGCGGGCGCTCATCGAGCTGGCCTCCCGCAAGGACGGCGCACCGGTGAGCGCGGAGGAGCTCGGCCGGCTGCAGGAGATCCCACACGGCTTCCTCCAGGCGATCCTCGCGGACCTGCGCAGGGCCGGCGTCGTGATCAGCCAGCGCGGGCAGTCCGGCGGCTGGCGGATGGCCCGTGACGCCGGCACGGTCAGCGTCGCCGACGTGATCCGGGCCGTGGACGGCCCCCTGGTCAGCGTCTACGGACTGCGCCCCGAGGCGGTCTCCTACAACGAGTCCGCCGAGGTGCTCCAGCACGTCTGGATCGCCGCGCGCAGCAGCCTGCGCGACGTCTTCGAGCACGTCACGATCCGGGCGCTGGCGGACGGCAAGCTGCCCAAGGCGGTCTCCTCCCGCACCGCGTCCGAGGACGCCTGGCAGCCGCACTGACCGGGTGCGGGGCTCCGCTACGATCCCTGCTTGGTTGAGCAGACAGCCGCGCTTGAACGCCCGAGCCGAGGCTGGATGTGACGACGTCGATCCCGGGACCGCCCGGAACCTTTCGCTTCTCCCGCAGCACCCAGGCCTGGACCTGGTCCGAGCAGCTCTACACCACCTTCGGGTTCGCCCCGGGTGACGTGGTGCCCACCCGGGAGCTGGTCCTGTCGCACCAGCACTCCGAGGACCGTGGCACGGTGCAGCAGGTCCTCGACGACACCCTCGAGACCGGTCGCCCGCACTGCGTGTGGCACCGGCTCGTCGACGCGCAGGGCAGCACCCGCCAGGTCGTCACCCTGTGCGCCGGCGACTTCGCCGGCGACGGCACGCTGGTCGGCGTGAGCGGCTTCCTGGTCGACCTCACCGAGCCCGTCCGTCGTACGACGGCCCGCGAGGTGGACGAGGCGCTGGAGCTGATGGCGCAGAGCCGCCCGGCGATCGAGCAGGCCAAGGGCGCGCTGATGGTGACCTACGGGCTCGACGCCGACGAGGCGTTCCTGCTGCTGCGCCGCTACTCCCAGCAGGTCAACGTCAAGGTGCGCGACGTGGCCCGCGCGGTCGTCGAGTCGCTGCCGGACCGCGACCTGCCGCACGTCTCCCGGGCGGTCTGGGACGCGCTGGCCGCGGGGCTGTCCGGCCCGGTGGCGGACGTCCAGGAGTCGACCGGCACCTGAGTCAGACGGTGGCGTGAGCGTCGACCCACTCGACGAACGCCCGCCCGGCGCGCCAGTCGTCGCGCACCCGGTCGAGCAGGTCGGCGGTGTGGATCACCGGCTCGAAGCCGTAGGACTTCCCGAACGACATCGACTTGTGCCGGAGCAGGTCGATCCGCGGGTGGTCGGCGTCGTACCCGCGCGGCGTGGTCTTCAGCGTCTCGCCGCCGAGCTCCCAGCCCTGGCGGAGCATCCGGTCGACGATCTTGCGCAGCGCGGTGCCGGTGCGGTCGTCGTCGACGGCGGCGCGGAAGGCGGCCAGCCGCGGCGAGCCGGAGTCGTAGAAGCCCACCCCGACCCGCACGCCCGGGGCTCCGACCTGGACGTACCAGCCGGTGCCCTGGCCGGCCTGGACGAAGCCGCCCTGGTGGGTCTTGTAGGGCGTCTTGTCCTTGGCGAACCGCACGTCGCGGTAGGGCCGGAACAGCTTCGCCTTGCCGAACTCCGGCTCCAGGGCCGCGACGAGCGCCGCCATCGGCGCCTTGACCGCGGTGTCGTAGGTGTCCTTGTGCGCCGTCCAGAACGACTTGGTGTTGTCCATCTCGAGGTCGTCGTAGAAGTCGAGGGCCGCGACGGGGAAGCCGTCGAACGCCGTACCGGTTGCGTCCATGCCCGCGAGGATAGTTCGGGGTCCCGGGGGGTCCGCCTGTGCCATAGTCCCGGGCGTGACCGGACCCCGCCTCCTGCTGCTCAACGGTCCGCCCGGCGTCGGGAAGTCGACGATCGCGCGGCGCTACGCCGACGAGCACGCCGGGGTGCTCGCCCTCGACGCCGACCGGCTGCGGGGCCTCGTCGGCGGGTCCGCCGAGCGCTTCGAGGAGACCGGGGAGGTCGTGCGGCGGCTGGCCCTCGCGATGCTGGCCGAGCACCTGCGGGGCGGCCGCGACGTCGTGCTGCCCCAGTACCTCGGCCGGGTCTCCGAGCTCGAGCGGTTCGAGCGGGCCGCCCGCGACGCCGGCGGCGCGGTCCACCACCTGGTGCTGCTCGACGACGCGGACGCCTGCGTGCGTCGCTTCGGGTCGCGGGGCGACCGCGAGGACGACCCCTGGCACGCGCAGGTGCGGGACGCGGTCGCGGCGTCCGGGGGCGAGGAGCTCCTGCGGGCCATGCACGCCCGGCTGCTCGACGTGCTCGCCGCGCGTCCCGCGGCGGTCGTGGTGCCGAGCCGCGAGGGCCACCCGGCCGCGACGTACGACGCGGTGTTGGCGGCCCTGGTCAGGGGATGAGCAGCGTGGCCGCGACCATCGAGTGGTCCGAGGGGATCACGCCGGAGATCTCCAGGGTCGACGGGTCGTGGTCCACGACCGTCTTCCAGTCCGTGACCGGCAGTGCGTTGCTGGCGAACACCCAGTCGATGTTGTTGCCGATCCGCGAGCCCTGGAAGGCGGAGTAGCCCGACACCTTGCGCACGAAGCCGTGGAAGGAGTTCATCCAGGCGTCCACCCGGTTCTGGGCCCGCGGCGAGACGGCGTTGGGGTTGGCGTACTGCTGGTTGAGCACGTCGCCGAAGCCGGCGCGCTGCATCGCGGGCAGCATCTGGGCGGCCCAGGAGGAGAACTTCGAGGTGTTGAAGTCCCCGACGACCACCACCGGGCGGCCGTTCTGCAGGGCCGTCACCCGGTCGATCAGCTCGTGCCACTGGGCCACCCGGACGGCGGTGTCGTAGGAGTCGAGGTGGGTGTCGGCGAACAGGAGCTCACCGCCCGTGGCGCGGACCCGGAACACGCCCCACGCCAGGTAGCGGTCGATGTGGCCGGCCGACTGCGCGGCGTACCTCAGCGAGCCCTGGGCGAGCAGGTCCAGCGTGTCGGTGTTGTAGAGGATCCGGGTGCTGTTCGAGGCGCCGCGGTAGGCCGGCACGCAGGCCTGGTTGCTGTTCTCCCGCGCGCAGTTGTACGACGCCTCGTTGGTCACCGCGTAGTGCGCGCCGGCCGCGTTCACCGCACCGCGCAGGTCGCCGTACTGGGTGGTGCCGTAGTCCAGGCTGCTGCCGTAGATCGTGCTCTGGTTGGCCTCCTGGAGCCCGACGACGTCGACCTGCTCGCGGAGGATCTGGGCGGCGACCACCGCGCGGCGCTCCCGCCAGGGCCGCATGTCGGCGGTCGACTTGGCGTCGTTGTTCACGCCGAAGACGTTGAAGCTGGCGACCCGGACCGGCGCCTGGCCGGTGCTCGTGCCGGGGGCCGGTGTGCCGGCCGGCCAGACGATCGGGGTGGCGGCGGGCGCGGCGGGCGGCGGCGTGCTCGGGGCGGCGGGCGTGAAGGTGCGCCCCGAGGCGGTGCGGGTGAACGGGCTCAGCGGCTCCCGGTGCGCCGGTCCACCACCTGGACGCGGACGTAGTAGCGGCTCGCGGCGCGCAGCCCGGTCAGCCGGCCCGCTGCCCGGCCGGTGCGCAGCGACCTGGCCCCGCGCATCGCCGCGCTGGTGGAGTACTGCACCCGGAACGCCCGCGCCCCGCGCGGCGCCGTCCAGCGCACCGTCAGCGTGGTCGCGGTCGCGGCGCTGGTCCGCAGCCCCTTCGGCGCCGACAGCCGGTGCGCCGCGTGGGCCGGTCCGACCAGGGTCAGGCTGGCGGCCAGCACGCAGAGGCAGGCGAGCAGGGCGCGCACGACGGGGCCGTGCGGACGCACGGCGGGGTGCGAGGCGGACATGGTGTTCCCGGAGACTCAGACGAAAGACCGACGTCTGAATTGTCGGAATTTCCGGGACTGTCCTGAAGTGCGTGGAGCGGATGACGAGATTCGAACTCGCGACATCGACCTTGGGAAGGTCGCGCTCTACCAGCTGAGCTACATCCGCAGGCCCCCGTGCGGGGACGACGCAGATAGTACCCAATGACTGCGCCGTCCCGCCGGGACCCTCCCGCGCCGGGCGGCGCGGGTCAGCTCACGGGGCGTCGGCCAGCCAGCCGACCAGGTCCACCGTGCGGCCGCGCTGGTGAACCCCGGGGCCGCCGTACGGGTAGTCCGCGGCACCCGGGTCGCTGGCCGCGTCCAGCGCGGCGACCTCGGCCTCCTCGAGGTGCAGGCCGGCGGCACCGAGGTTGTCGGTGAGCTGCTCGGTGGTCCGGGCGCCCAGGATCACCGACGTCACCGCCGGACGGTCGGCCAGCCAGGCGAGGGCGACCTGCGCCATCGTCACGCCGCGGCCCTCGGCCACCGCGCGCACCGCGTCCACGACGTCCCAGGTGCGCTGGACGGTCGAGCGCCGGTCGTAGGCCTCCACGCCGCGGGCGGGGTCCTCGCCGAGCCGGGTCGCGCCGGTCGGGCGCTCGTCCTGCTTGTACTTCCCGGTCAGCCAGCCGCCGCCGAGCGGGGACCAGGGCAGCAGCCCCAGGCCGGCGTCGAGGCACGAGGGCACGATCTCCCACTCGAGCTCGCGGACCAGCAGGTTGTACTGCGGCTGCAGGGTGACCGGCGGGGCCCAGCCGTGCTCCCGGGCCAGCGCCACGGTCTTCTGCACCTGCCAGCCGGTGTAGTTCGAGAGCCCGACGTAGCGCACCTTGCCGGCGCGCACGAAGTCGTCGAGCGTGCCCAGGGTCTCCTCGAGCGGGGTGACCGGGTCCCAGGAGTGCACCTGGTAGAGGTCGACGCACTCGGTGCCGAGGCGGCGCAGTGAGTCCTCGAGCGCGCGCTGCAGGTGTCGGCGCGACAGCCCGACGTCGTTCACGTCGTCGCCCATCGGGAAGCGGCCCTTGGTGGCCAGCACCACCCGGTCGCGCACCTCCGGCGAGGCCTTCGCCAGCCACCGGCCGATGATCTCCTCCGAGGTGCCGCCGGTGTAGACGTCGGCGGTGTCGACCAGGTTGCCGCCGGCCTCCAGGAACGTGTCGAGCTGCTCGTGGGCGCCGGTCTCGTCGGTCTCCTTGCCGAAGGTCATGGTGCCGAGGGTGAGGGTGGAGACGGCGCAGCCGGTCCGGCCGAGGGTTCTGTAGTCCATGCCGCCATCCTGACCTTGCACGCAAGGGGTTGCCAACCGGGCTTGTCGGGTATTTCATCCAGTGACAGCCGTCACTCGGGAAGAAGAGCACATGCGCCGTACGCCGCTCGTTGCAGCCGTCCTCTCCACCGCCCTCGTCTTCCCGCTCTCGGTCGTCGACGCGGCGAGCAGCGCCCCCGCGCGACGGGCCGGTGACGACCCGGAGTCGTCCGCGCTCCGGTCCGCCGAGCTGTCCGCCACCACCCGGCTCGCCGACCGGCGCAGCCTCGTGGTCGGCGACCGGTTCTACGAGATGGGCGCCGAGGACGGCAGCTACCCGGCGACCGGGTTCCACACCCGCGGGGAGATGGGCGGCTTCTGGACGCCGCCGGTCAAGCTCCTCGACGGGCTGTGGTTCAAGCTGGGCGACTCGTGGCTGTCGTCGAAGAAGTACACCAGCGGCTTCGGCTACTCCCGGATGGACCTCGGCACCTACGACGGGGTCCGGGTCACCCGCACCGACTTCGCCCCCAACGGCATCCGGGCCGGCGTGGTCGGGCTGCGGCTCTCGTCGCCCACGGCGCGGACCGTGACGCTCGCGGTCGACGCGCACTCCGAGCTGATGAAGGTCTACCCCTGGGGCGAGACCAAGCCCAGCCAGACCACCTACAACCTGCCCGATTCTGCGTCGGTGGACGGGCGCAGCCTGCTGTTCCGCGAGCTGGGCCGGCCTCCCGAGCCGGGCGCCGAGGTGCACGACTACGCCGCCCTGGTCGGCTCGTCGCTGACCCCGTCGGCCACCGACGTCACCGGCGCCCACCGGGGTCCGCAGGGTGCCGTGATCTGCCCGGCGTCCGGCGCCGGCACCCCGGACCAGCCCGACCGCTGCGACGACACGGCCTACGGCAAGGGAGCCGGCGGCGGCCTGACCTACCGGCTCAGCGTCCCCGCCGGCGGCCGCACGGTGTGGTTCTCCGTCGCCGGCTCCGACGACGGCGTCGCCGCGGCCCGCAGCGCGCAGAGCGCCGCCCTGCGCAACCCGGCCGCCCTGCTCCGTACCAAGCGCGCCGAGCGGGCCGCCGTACAGCAGCACACGCGGGTGATCCTGCCCGGCGACCGGCTGCTCCAGCAGAGCGTGACCTGGAGCAAGCAGAACCTCGCCGACTCGGTGCAGGAGGCCCGCCACCTGCAGGTCCGGGTCACCAACGCCGGAACGAAGTACCCCGCACCGGTCGGCACGGTCTCGAAGGCCCGCTGGATCGGCGCCGGCTGGCCGGACTACCCGTGGCTGTTCGCGACCGACGGCGAGTACACCGGCTTCGCCGCCGTGGCCAGCGGCCAGTTCGCCGCGATCGAGGACCACCTGCGGGCGCTGCGCGACGTCAGCGTCGCCGCCAACGGCACCAGCGGCAAGGTCGTCCACGAGGTCACGCCCGACGGCCAGGTCTACTTCGGCGCGAACGGCGACCCGGGCAACACCGACGAGACCGCGAAGTTCCCGAGCCTGGTCGCCCTGGTGTGGCGCTGGACCGGCGACGACCGGTTCCGCGACGACCTCTACTCGTTCGCGGTCAGCAACATGCGCTACATCTTCCGCGAGCTCGACGCCGACCAGGACGGCTGGCCCGAGGGGCTGGGCAACGTCGAGCGGGCCGGGATGGGCGAGGAGAAGCTCGACAACGCGGTCTACACGATCCGCGGGCTGCGCGACCTCGCCGACCTCGCGGCCAGCAAGGGCGACACCACGACCCGGCGCTGGGCCGCCGGCAAGGCCGCCGGCCTCGAGGCGCGCTTCGACAAGACCTGGTGGTTCGGCCCCGCCGCCCAGCAGTACGCCGACTCGCTGGACGACCCGGGCAACAAGCAGGTGTTCCAGCGGCACTGGATCGGCGTGACCCCGGCCGAGGCCGAGATCACCCGCCCGGGCCGGGTCGCCGGCCCGCTCGCCCCGACGGCCCACGCCCGGGCGCTGGTCAAGAAGCGCGAGTCGGCCTGCTACTCGGGCACCTACGGGCTCTTCCACACCGGCACCGGCGCGACCAGCGACACCGGCGGCAACCCCGGCGCGACCTGCGACTCGGCCACCTCGTCGGTGAAGGCCGAGCGGGCGGTGTTCACGCTGAACACCTCGATCATGGCGGTCGCCGAGGCGGCGCTCGGCCGGATGGCGCCGAGCCAGCTGCGGCGCTACACGACCGACAACGCCCGGGTTCAGCTCGCCCGCAAGGTGTGGGAGCTGCCCGGCGCGATGCCGGAGATCGTGCCGTCCCCGGACTTCAAGCCCGCGAACATCGACCGGAAGTTCACCGAGCGGTCGATGGCGCTGCAGGCCTGGGGCACCTACGGCATCCTCTGGCCGGTCGTGCACTACCAGCTCGGCGTCAGCCCCGACGCGGGCCGGGACCGGTTCACCGTGGTGCCGCAGGTCCCCTCGCGGCAGTACCAGGTCGCCGGCCGCGACATCCGCATCGGGCACGGCCTGGTCAACGTCACCGCGACCCGCGGCAACGGGCGGCTGGTCACCACCGTCAAGCAGGACCGGCGCTCCGCGCTCACCATCGGCGCGCTGCTGCCCGCCGGTGCGAAGGTCTCGAAGGTGACCCTGGACGGTGCCAAGGCGTCCTACCGCGTGGTGAGCACCGCGCGCGGCCGTGAGGTCCGGGCCGGGGGGCGGCCGCGAGGCCGGCCGCACCGTGCTGGTGGTCCGCTACCGCTGACCGCGCTCGCGGGGCCGGTCCGGGCGGTGCCCGGGCCGGCCCCTCGGCTCACCCCACCCGGGACGGTACGACGGGCGCGAGCCCGGGCCGGCGCGGCGAGAGGGCGTCGCCGGACGACGTGCCGCGGAGCCGGCGCTGCACCCACGGCGCGGCGTGCGCCCGGGCCCAGGCCAGGTCGGCGTCACGGCGCTGGCGCCGGTCCATCTCCGGCAGCGGCGCGAGGTCGAACGGCACCAGGTCGTGCTCGACCCCCAGCGCGTCCAGCACCGCGATCGCCATCCGCTGGTGGCCGGCCGAGGACATGTGCAGCCGGTCCACGTCCCAGAGCCGGGCGTCGCGGTACTCCCGCAGCCGCCAGAAGTCCACGACGGTCGCGCCGTGCGTCTCGGCCACCTCGCGGACCAGCTCGTTGTAGGTCGCGACCCGCCCGCGCAGGTGCCGGAACACCGGCGCGAAGCCGAGGTCGAAGCCGGTGAAGAGCACGACGTGCGCCCCCGAGCCGGCCAGCCGGGCCACGGCCGCGTCGTACCGCTGGACGAGGGCGTCGATGCTGACCCGGGGCCGGAGGATGTCGTTGCCGCCGGCGTAGACCGAGACCAGGTCCGGGCGCAGGGCGAGGGCGGGCCCGACCTGCTCGGCGATGATCGCGTCCATCTTGCGGCCGCGGATCGCCAGGTTCGCGTAGCCGAGGTCGGGGACCGTGGCGGCCAGCCCCTCGGCGGCCCGGTCGGCCCAGCCCCGCACGCCGTTGGGCCGCGTGGGGTCGTGGTCGCCGACACCCTCGGTGAACGAGTCGCCCAGGGCGACGTACCGGTGGAAAGTGCTTGCCATGTGCACCATTCTCGACGGTGTCCACGGCCGGCCGCGATCGGGGGCCCGCGGGCGGGAGGAGTCTGTAGGGTGCCGGTGTGCTGCTCTCCGACCGCGACATCCTCGCCGAGATCGACGCCCGCCGGGTCGCCCTGGAACCCTTCGACGCGGGCATGGTGCAGCCGTCGAGCGTCGACGTCCGGCTGGACCGGTTCTTCCGGGTCTTCGAGAACCACAAGTACCCGCACATCGACCCGGCACAGGACCAGCCCGACCTCACCCGGGAGGTCGAGCCCGAGGGCATGGAGCCGTTCATCCTGCACCCCGGCGAGTTCGTCCTCGGGTCGACGTACGAGGTGGTCACGCTGCCCGACGACGTCGCCGCGCGCCTCGAGGGCAAGTCCTCGCTGGGCCGCCTCGGGCTGCTGACCCACTCGACGGCCGGCTTCATCGACCCGGGGTTCTCCGGGCACGTGACCCTGGAGCTGTCGAACGTCGCGACCCTGCCGATCAAGCTGTGGCCCGGGATGAAGATCGGCCAGCTCTGCTTCTTCCGCCTCTCGTCGCCGTCGGAGCACCCCTACGGCTCGGCGAAGTACGGCTCGCGCTACCAGGGCCAGCGCGGCCCGACGCCGTCGCGGTCCCACCTCAACTTCCACCGCACCGACATCTAGGTCGCACCCACCGGCTGTCCCGCAACCGCCGCGCGGCCGCCCCCGGCTGGGTCACACTTCTCCCGGAAGTCCACCAGGTTCTCGGGAGCGTTTTCGATGGTCGCAGCGGTACGGCGCTGGGCGGTGCCGGTCACCGAGTCCGAGGCGCGGGTGCTCACCAGCGCCTGTCTCGCCGCGTCGGCGCTGTCCGCGTTCTGCTCGCTGGTGCCGTTCAGCCCGACCGCCCCGACCCGGTTCTCCGCGCTGCTCGCCGTCGTCGCCGCCGCGCTCGGCGGGACCCTGTGGGCCTCGCGGCGGCGGCTCGCCCAGGGCGTCGTGCACGCGGTGATCGGCCTGGTCGTGGTGCTGGTCAGCGGCTGCGTCGCGCTGTCCACGACGCCGGTCGGCGCGGCCGTCACCGCGTTCGGCTTCGTGTGGATCGCGATCTTCGTCGCCTGGTTCCACCCCGGCGTCGCGACCCGCCTGCACACCGCGGCGATCGGGGTCGGCCTTCTCGTCGGCCTGGCCTGCAGCGACGCCCCCGCCCTCGTGCAGACCTGGGTCTTCGTGATGGCCACCGTCGCCGGGGTCGCCGGCACCCTCGACGTGCTGGTCCGCCGGCTGCGCCGCGCCGCCGACCACGACCAGCTCACCGGGCTGCTGAACCGCTCCGCGTTCCTGGCCGCCGCGCGGCGCACGCTCCGGCAGCCGCCGGCCCGCCGCGGCCCGGTGTCGGTCGCGGTCCTCGACCTCGACGACTTCAAGCTCGTCAACGACCGCGACGGTCACGCCGCGGGTGACCGGCTGCTGGTCGACCTCGCGACCAGCTGGCAGGCGACGGTGCGACGTACGGACGTGCTGGCGCGGTACGGCGGCGACGAGTTCGTGCTGCTGATGCCGGACACCACCGCCACGGACGCCGCCGAGCTGCTGTACCGGCTGGGTGCCGCCAACACCGCGTCGCGGTGGACCGCCGGCGTCGCGCAGTGGGCCGGCGAGCCGCTCGAGGAGTGGATCGCCCGCGCGGACGCCGACCTGTACCGCCGCAAGGCCCGGCAGCGCGGGCTCGGTGACGCGGGGGCCGGCCGGTCCGTGCTGCACCGGGCGCCGGCGCCGGAAAGCGTCGCCAGCCGCACTGCCTGACGCCGACCCGGCGCCTCTAGCGGCGGAAACTGTGCCGACCCGGCAACTCTGGCGGCGGGAGGGTCGCCGACCCGGCGGCTTTGGTGGCGGGAGGGGCGCCGACCCGGCGTCTTTGGTGGCGGGAGGGGCGCTGACCCGGCGGCTTTGGTGGCGGGATCCCGGTCGAGCCGGTGGGTACGACGGTGTGGGACTGGGCTCGTGCGGGTGCCCGCGCAGGCCAGGTTTCGTGCACCGTTGCCGGCCGGTCGTGGTTGTGCACGGGTGCGGGCATCTGTTCGGAAGTGATGGCTGGTTGTTCTTAGCGTGGTGGGTATGTCGACGACCATCCGGACCGAGGACCAGGCGCATCCGATCGCCCGGTTCTCCGGCCGGCTGCATCAGGTGCTGGACGGGCTGGCGGAGGCGCCGGCGTGGTCGATGACCCCGGACGAGCAGCGCACGGTGGTGGTGGGGCTGGCTCGGGCCGAGGCCCGGCTGGCCGAGCTGCGGCTGCGGGTGCTGGCCGTCGCGGACCGCAACGACGTCGCGGCGGACTCGGCGGCGACCTCGACCGGTGCCTGGCTGGCCCAGGTCACTCGGCGGACCCGGGGTGCCGCGCACGCCGAGGTGGCTCTCGCGGTGGCGTTGGATACCGGGTTCAGCGTGACCCGGGACGCGTTGGCGGCCGGGCGGGTGGATCCGGCGCAGGCGACGGTGATCGTCCGCTCGATCCAGGCGTTGCCGGAGTCGGTGTCGAGGCTGGACCGGGGGCGGGCCGAGGCGCACCTGGTGCGGGCGGCCGGCGAGTTCGACGCGGCGGCGCTGAGGGTGCTGGGGCGGCGGGTCTTGGAGGTGATCGACCCCGACGCCGCGGACCTCGCCGAAGGTCGTCGGCTCGAGGCCGAGGAGGCCGCGGCCGCCCGGGCCACGTTCCTGGAGCTGTCGGCGAACCCGGACGGCAGCCACACCGGCCGGTTCAAGATCCCCGCGCTGCACGCGGCGATGCTGACCAAGATGCTGCACGCCTTCACCCACCCCCGACACCACGACCAGCAGCAGCCAAACAGCCGGGTGAGACTGTCGCGGCCCGAACGGCTGGGGGAGGCGTTCTGCCGGCTCCTGGAGCGGGTGCCCGCCGACCGGCTGCCGGTGGCCGGCGGGATGTCGGCGACCGTGGTGGTGCTGCTGGACTACGACCGGCTGCTGTCCGGGCTCGGCACCGCCACCTTGGACACCGGGCAGCCCCTGTCGGCCGGCGCAGCCCGGCAGCTGGCCTGCGAGGCCGGGATCGTGCCCGCGGTCTGGCGGCGCGCCCTGGGCTCGGCGTCGGTGGTGCTCGATCTGGGGCGGCGGACCCGGCTGCACACCGAGGCCCAGCGCACCGCGCTGACCATCCGGGACCGGGGCTGCACCACGGTGGGCTGCGACCGGCCGGCCGCCTGGTGCCACGCCCACCACGACCAGCCCTGGTCCCAGGACGGACCCACCAACCTCGTCAACGGTCGGCTGCTGTGCGCGTTCCACCACGGCAAGGCCCACTCACCCGGCTACGACACCAGCCACCTGCCCACCGGACAGATCCAAGTTCCACCGACGGACGTGAGAGCATCCGCGCATGGGTGAGCGCCATGGGCTCCTGGACCACGAGGGTCTTCGGACCGCGGCGCTGCTCGGCGTCGTCCAGACCGTGTTCCACGTTCGCAAGCTCCACCGGCACGGCTGACCGCGGAGCCGACGATGACCTCGCCGATCGGGATGACGGAGGACTGCCCCTGCGGCACCGGGCAGGCGTACTCCGCCTGCTGCGGTCCTCTCCACGACGGGCAGGCTGCCGCGACGGCCGAGCAGCTGATGCGTTCGCGGTACTCCGCTTACGCCCTCGGCCGCACCGACTACGTCTTCCGCACCTGGCACCCGCGCACCCGGCCCGACGAGGTCGAGAACGACACCACCCTGACCTGGGAGCGCCTCGAGGTGCTCAGGTCGCAGGGCGGCGGAGCCGACGACCTCGTGGGCGTGGTCGAGTTCCGAGCCCGCTACCGCACGTCGGTGGGCGCTGGGGCCATGCACGAGACCAGCCGGTTCGAGCGCAGGGCCGGCCGCTGGGTCTACGTCGACGGGGACGTCGAGCCCACGAGCTGACCCACAGGGCCGCACCGAACCGGGCGCCGCCTGCGCCGCCAGAGTCGCCGGGTCAGCAGGCGTCGGGCCGCCAGAGTCGCCGGGTCGGCGGGGCGGACGTGACGGGACCCGCTGCGCGGTGGTGGCGCGCAGCGGGTCCGGTCGGTGGTGCGGTCTGCGGGTGCGGCTCGGGGGTCATCCGTCGAGGCGGTCGGCCATCCGGTGCAGGCGGTGGGCGAGCGCGTGCCGACCGTGCGGCTTGTACGTGCCCGGGACGCGGGACCGCTGGGCGGTGGCGACGCGCTCGGCGATCTGCTGGGAGGCGAGCTTCTGGTTGAGGTATCCGAACTCAGACATGGCGGTGGTTCCTCTCGGTGGAACGGGAACGGGTGGTGGTCTCTTCGAGCGTGGCGGGCGCCGTACGGCGGGCGCTTGACCGTCCTTGCGGGACTGACCTGGTGCGGCTCGGGCGGGCGTCGGCGTCGTCGCCCGGGGCGGAGGCCCAGAGCCAGGTGACCCTCACAGCTGCTCCAGGTACACGTCGCCGCTGACCGTCTTGGCGCGGAGCTCGATGTAGTCCTGGTCGCCCTCGGGCTGGCCGGCGCCCTGGAGGTTGGAGCGGACGCTGCCGGTGACGCTGCTGACGTCGGTCCACACCGGGACGCCGGCGGGGATGCCGACCCGGATGTCGCCGGAGGCGTTCTTGGCCTGGAGCTGGCCGCGGCGGGCCCGGTCGATGACCAGGTCGCCGGAGGCAGTGCTCAGGTTGACGTCCTCCTGGGCCTCGCGGACCCGCATGTCGCCGGATCCCGACTTCACCAGGACCGGTCCGGCGGCGTGGTCGATGAGGATGTCGCCCGAGCCGGTGGAGATGTTCACGGCATCCGCGGCCCGGGTCAGCGTGACGTCGCCGGAGCCGGACTTCACGCGCAGCGGGCCGGTCGCCCGGTCCAGCTGTACGTCGCCGGAACCGGTCTCGACGAAGGCGGCCTCACCGGTCTCCTCGAGCCGTACGTCGCCCGAACCGGTCTTCAGCATCGTCTCGCCGAGCCGGCCCTCCGCCCGGACGTCGGCCGACCCGAGCTTGGTGCTCAGCCGGCTGTCGGTGGGCATCGAGACGCGCACGGTGACGTCGTGGGAGGAGCCGAAGAAGCCGGTGCTGCGCGACTTGGCGACCACCAGGATCTCGTCGCCGCGCTGGTCGACGACCACGTCCTCGGCGTTCTTGCCCTCGACGTCGACGACCGTCTCGGTGGTGTCGCCGGCGGTGATGACGAGCTCGCCGCTGCCCAGCTCGACGTACAGGGAGACGGGCTCCGGGGTGGTGAAGGTCCTCTGCATGGTGATCTCCGTTCGTCGGGCCGAGGGCGTGCTCGGCTCCCGGGCCGGCGGTCGCCGGTCGGTGGGGTAGGTGCGGGAGGTGGTGCCGGGTGGCTAGACCCAGCCGGTCATGCGCTTCGAGCCCCGGCCGCGGCCGGAGGCGAACCCCTGCCCGTCGAGGAAGGGGATGCTGGAGAGGTCGATGTCGACGTTGACGGCGCCGCGCTCGCGGGTCGCTGCCCGGACGACGTTGACGATCCAGCTGTTCAGCGAGTGGCCGCCCTTGGTGGCGAGCTCCTCGGCCTTGTACTTCACCGACTCCGGGATCCGCAGCGTGATCCGGGCCAGCGCGCCGTCCTCGTCGTCCTCCGCGTCCTCGGGGGCCAGCGGCGGCGTCGGCGGGGTGGGCGGGGTAGGTGCCTGCATCGGCATCGTGGGTACGTCGACCACGAACTGCGGCTCGCGGCCGCGGAGCCGGACGTCGACGGAGCCGGCCGGGAGGTCGGCGGTGATCTCGGCGGCGGCCTGCGACAGGGCGTCCATCAGGGCGAGCCGGACGGCCGGGTCGAGGGCCAGCGCGAGCCGCTCGGCGGCGGCCTTGGCCTCCGGGCCACCGGCCTCGGCGGCGGCCGCGAGGTCGTGCCGGAGGCTCTCGACGTAGGGGGTGATGTCCATGTGCACCATCCTGACACCAGGGTGACGTCACGTCAAGCATCGATGACGTCATTTCTGACGTCGCTTGGCGTCAGGTGGTGTCAGAGGGCGTCACTTGGCCGGGGCGTCCGCTGGGCGAACCGTCACTCGTGCCACGACACGCCGAGGAAAGTGCTGCACGGGTGACGGGTCGCGGGACGTGGCAGGGCCCGCACCCCGGGAGCGGGGTGCGGGCCCTCTTGGGTTCCGAGTGTCAGAAGAGGCGGTCCTGCTCCTCCACCTGCTTCTTCGCCGGCCGGTCGGTGGCCGGGTCGTTCGTGGCGGGCTCGGAGTCGGCGCCGGGCTGATCCTCGGTGGCCGCCCGCTCCGCGGGGTCCTCCTCGCCGCCGGCGACCTCGGGGGCCGCCGGGCCCGGCTCGGGCTCCACCTCGGGGTGCGACTCGACCTGGGCCTCGGGCTCCGGCTCGGGCTGCGGGTCGGGCTGGGCGGCCTCGACCTCCGGGTCCGGCTCGGCCGTCGCCCCGGCGTCGGCACCGACGTCCTGGTAGTCGCTGACGGTGTCCTGGGTCTGGGTCACGTCGCCCTCCTCGGGCTCGGCCTTCGTCGCGACCGGGTCGGCCGCGGACGAGTCGCCGGTACCCGGTCCGGGACGGTCCAGCAGGGCGGTGGTGGTGCCGGCCGACGCGGCCGCCGTACCGCCGTCGGCGCCGTCCGGGGCAGCCGCCGCGGGGCGCTTGACCGAGGCGAGCAGCATCTGCGCGACGTCGAGGACCTCAACCTCCTCGCGGGCCTTGCCGTCGGCCTGCAGCGAGGTGAGCCCGTCGGACAGCATCACCCGGCAGAACGGGCAGCCGACCGCGATCTGGTCCGCGCCGGTGCCGACCGCCTCGGTGGTGCGGTTCAGGTTGATCCGCTCGCCGGTCTTCTCCTCCATCCACATCCGGGCGCCGCCGGCGCCGCAGCAGAAGGACCGCTCGCTGTTGCGGGGCATCTCGGCCAGCTCGGCGTTGGGGATCACCGCGAGCAGCTCGCGGGGCGGGGAGTACACCTGGTTGTGCCGGCCCAGGTAGCACGGGTCGTGGTAGGTGATCGACTTCTTCGCGACGCTCGGTTCCGCGGCGACCGGGGTCAGCCTCCCCTCACGCACCAGCCGGTTGAGCAGCTGCGTGTGGTGCACGACCTCGAGCTCGACACCGAACTCGGCGTACTCGTTCTTCAGGGTGTTGAAGCAGTGCGCGCAGGTGGAGACGACCTTCTTGACCTTGGCCTCCTTGAACACCTCCGCGTTCTGCATCGCGAGCTGCTGGAAGACGAACTCGTTGCCGGAGCGGCGCGCCGGGTCGCCGGTGCAGGTCTCGCCGTTGCCGAGCACCGCGAACGACACGCCGGCCAGGTCGAGCAGCTCGGCGACGGCGCGGGTGGTCTTCTTGGCGCGGTCCTCGTAGGCGCCGGCGCAGCCGACCCAGAACAGCCAGTCGACCTCGTCGAGGTCCTCGACGTCCGTGCCGACCTGCTTGACCTCGAAGTCCAGCCCCTTCGCCCAGTCCATCCGCGCGTTCGGCGACATGTTCCAGGGGTTGCCCTTGTTCTCCAGGCCCTTGAAGAGGCCGTTGAGCTCGGAGGGGAAGTTCGACTCGACGAGCACCTGGTAGCGGCGCATGTCCATGATGTGGTCGACGTGCTCGATGTCGACGGGGCACTGCTGGACGCAGGCGCCGCACGACGTGCAGTTCCACAGCACCTCGGGGTCGATCACCGCACCGCCGGACGGCAGCGTCGGGTCGCCCTCGGTGGCGCCGACCAGCTCGCGCTCGGCGGCCGCCTTGACGTGGTCGGGGAGCGCGTCCCGGTCGGCCTCGTCGGCCAGCAGGTACGGCGCCTTGGCGTAGGCGTGGTCGCGCAGGTTGGTGATGAACAGCTTGGGGGACAGCGGCTTCTCGGTGTTCCAGGCCGGGCACTGGCTCTGGCAGCGGCCGCACTCGGTGCACGAGGTGAAGTCGAGGATGCCCTTCCAGGCGAAGTCCTCGATCCGGCCGATGCCGAGCGGGGTGTCCTCGTCGAGGTCCTCGATGTTCTCGAAGTCGATCGGTGCGCCGTTGACCATGATCGGCTGGAGGCCGCCGAGCGCCGTACCGCCGTCGGAGCGGCGCTTGAACCAGATGTTGAAGAACGCGGTGAACCGGTGCCAGGCCACGCCCATCGTGGTGTTGCGCGAGATCACGATCATCCAGGTGAAGGAGATGACGATCTTGAGCATCGCGACCAGGTAGATGACGTTGGCCAGCGCGGACTCCGACATCCCGCTGAACAGCTCGCCGATCCAGAACGAGAACGGGTAGTGCAGCGCGTTGGCGGTCTCGCCTCCGTACTGCGAGATCGCGTACTCCGCGCCGCGCAGCACCGCGATGCACAGGCCGACGCCGAGGATGACCGACTCGACGAAGTACGCCTGCCACATCGTCGAGCCGTAGAACCGGCCCTTGGTGCCGCGGGTGCGCTCCTTCGGCCGGGTCACGCGGTAGCCGATGAAGGCGACGATCGCGATCAGCATGCCGACGGTGAAGAGCTCGGAGATCCACTCGTAGAGGAAGAAGTGCCCGACCAGCGGCAGCGCGAAGTGCGGGTCGAACAGCTGGCCGAACGCGGTGAGCAGCGTGAAGAACAGCAGCCCGAAGCCGATGAAGACGAACCAGTGGCCGACCCCCATCGCGGTCCACTGGAGCATCCGGGTGTGCCCCAGGGTCTCCTTGAGCATGTTCGTCCAGCGGGCGGCCTTGTCGTCGGTGCGGCCGACGGCGGGCTGCCCGATCTTGACCGTGGCGATGATCGAGCGGATCGCCTTGACGAACAGTGCGATGCCGACGGCCGCGATGGCCAGGGACACCACGATGGCGAAGATCTGCATGGAGGCTCCTGTGTGCTGCGAGGTAGCTGCGTGCGAGCGTCTGCCGAGCGTAGGGCGACGCGGAGGACCGAGTCACCGGCCGCGCCCTGTGACAAGAATCTTACCTATCGGTAACTTCGCCGCGGCCCGGGGTCAGTACAGCTGCGGCACGAAGGTCTGCTCCACCATCGGCGGCCGCATGTAGGCGATCTTCCGCATGTCCGGGAGCCGCACCGGTGCCGGGGTGACGTCCTCGTAGTCGAAGCGCGAGAGCAGGTGGGTGAGGCAGTTGATCCGGGCCGCCTTCTTGTCGTCGGACGGTACGACGAACCAGGGGGCCTGCTTGATGTCGGTGTACTGGAAGGTGGTGTCCTTGGCCATCGAGTACCGCACGTAGAGCTCGTGCTCGGCCAGGTCCATCTCGGAGAGCTTCCAGCGCTTCAGGGGCTCCTGGTTGCGGGCCTCGAACCGGCGGCGCTGCTCGGCGAAGCTGACCGAGAACCAGTACTTCAGCACCACGATGCCGGAGCGCACCAGCATCCGCTCGAACTCGGGGCAGCTGCGCAGGAACTCCTCGTGCTCGGCCTCGGTGCAGTAGTCCATCACCCACTCGACGTTCGAGCGGTTGTACCAGGAGCGGTCGAACAGCACCATCTCCCCGACCGACGGGAGGTGCTCTACGTACCGCTGGAAGTACCACTGGGTGCGCTGCCGCTCGGTCGGCTTGGGCAGCGCGACGACCCGGACGATCCGCGGGCTGGTGCGCTCGGTGATGGTCTTGATCACCCCGCCCTTGCCGGCCGAGCCGCGGCCCTCGAAGACCACCAGCACCCGTAGGCCCCGGGACTGGATCCAGTGCTGCAGCAGCACCAGCTGCTCCTGGAGCCGGGCCATCTCGGCCTCGTAGACGGCGCTGCGGAGCTTGCCCGCCGAGTTGTAGTGGGCCGGGTTGCGGTCCTTGGGGGAGCCGCCGACGTCGTCCGCCCCCTCGGGAACGGTGTGGTGGTCCTTCATCGAGCCCCTGTCTGGTGGGCCGCGCCCGGACCGCGCGGCCTGTAGGCATCGTCGGTCATGCCCTCGCGGCCAGGCAAGGGCCTTCCGTCCCGGTCACCGGGCGGCGGGCCGGCCGCCCAGCCGTCGGGTGACGGTGTCCGCGCACCGCTGGGTGTGCCGCACCGCGCGGTCCACGTCCACGCCGGCGTCGACGGGGTAGGTCACCGCGACCCCGGCCACCGGGTGCTGGTTGTGGTCGAGGACCGCGGTGGCGACCGAGGCGAACCCCGGGGTGACCTCGCCCTGCTCGACCGCGTAGCCGCGCTGCCGGGTCTCCGCGAGCAGGGTGCGCAGCGCGCTCAGCGACGTCGGGCCGACGCCGTGCCGGTCCACGAACGCCGACCGGTCCGGGAACAGCGCGCGGACCTGGGGCGCGGGCAGCGCGGCGAGCACCGCCCGGCCGCTGGCGGTGAGCTGGGCGGGGAGGCGCACGCCGACGTCGGTGACCAGCGGCGGCCGCCCGGGGGCGCGCTCCTCCAGCACGTAGAGAACGTCGCGCCCGTGCAGCACCGCGAGGTGCGCGCTCTGCCCCACGGCGTCGACGAGCGCGGCCAGGTGCCGGCGGGTGATCCGCTGCAGCGGCTCCTGGCGCGCGTAGCCGCTGCCCACCTCGAAGGCCGCGACCCCGAGCCCGTAGCGGTGCTCCTCGGCGAGGTGCACCACGAAGCCCTCCTCGATCATCGCGGTCACCAGGTGGTAGGCCGTCGAGCGCGGCAGGCCCACCTCGGCCGCGAGCCGGTCCAGGGTCACCGGGTCGGGTTGGCGTGCGAGGTAGCGCAGCACCCGCAACGCCCTGGTCGCCGCCGGCACCTGTCCCATGCCGTCAGGCTATCTCGGATCCGAGACAGTCGGCGGCCCCGCAGGCTGGTGGGCACCGGGTGCGGGGGGTGGAATGAAGCCATGACAACCGTGACCGTGGGCATGGGCCCGGTTTCCTTCGCCGACGTGCTCGCCGTCGCCCGTGACGGGGCCGCCGTCGAGCTGCACCCGGACGCCGTGACCGCCATCGAGCAGGCCCGGCTGACCGTCGAGAAGCTGGCCGCCGCGCCCACCCCGTCGTACGGGATCTCGACGGGGTTCGGCGCGCTGGCCACCCGGCACATCCCGACCGAGATGCGCGCCCAGCTGCAGAAGTCGCTGGTCCGCTCGCACGCCGCCGGCAGCGGTCCCGAGGTCGAGCGCGAGGTGACCCGGGCGCTGATGCTGCTGCGGCTGTCCACGCTGGCGACCGGCCACACCGGCGTCCGCCCGGTCGTCGCGCAGACGATGGCCGCGATGCTCACCCACGGCATCACCCCGGTGGTGCACGAGTACGGCTCGCTCGGCTGCTCGGGCGACCTCGCCCCGCTCTCGCACTGCGCGCTCGCGCTGATGGGGGAGGGCGAGGTCAGCGACGAGCACGGCGTACGTCGACCCGCCGCCGTCGCGCTGTCCGAGGCCGGCCTGGCACCCGTCGAGCTCGAGGCCAAGGAGGGCCTGGCGCTGATCAACGGCACCGACGGGATGCTCGGCATGCTGGTGATGGCGATCGAGGACCTGCGGATGCTGCTCAAGGCCGCCGACGTCACCGCGGCGATGAGCGTCGAGGGGCAGCTCGCCACCGACCGGGTCTTCGCCGCCGACCTGCAGGCGCTGCGCCCGCACCCCGGCCAGGCCGCCTCGGCCGCGAACCTCGTCCGGCTGCTCGCCGACTCCCAGATCGTCGCCAGCCACCGCGGGCCGGACTGCAACCGGGTCCAGGACGCCTACTCGCTGCGCTGCTCGCCCCAGGTGCACGGCGCCGCCCGGGACACCGTCGACCACGCCGCGCTGGTCGCGTCCCGCGAGCTCGCCTCGGCGGTCGACAACCCGGTCGTGCTCGACGACGGCCGCGTCGAGTCCAACGGCAACTTCCACGGGGCCCCGGTCGCCTACGTGCTCGACTTCCTGGCGATCGTCGCGGCCGACGTGGCGTCGATCAGTGAGCGCCGCACCGACCGGTTCCTGGACCGGACCCGCAGCCACGGCCTGCCGCCGTTCCTGGCCCACGACCCCGGCGTCGACTCGGGCCACATGATCGCGCAGTACACCCAGGCCGCGATCGTCTCGGAGATGAAGCGGCTGGCCAACCCGGCCAGCGTGGACTCGATCCCGAGCAGCGCGATGCAGGAGGACCACGTCTCGATGGGCTGGTCGGCGGCCCGCAAGCTGCGCCGCTCGGTCGACGGGCTGGCCCGGGTGGTCGCCATCGAGTACCTCACCGCGGCCCGCGCGCTGGACCTCCGCGGCCCGCTGGAGCCGTCGCCGGCCACCGCCGCGGCGGTCGCGCTGCTGCGCCGCAACGTGCAGGGCCCCGGGCCGGACCGGCACCTCTCGCCGGAGATCGAGCACGCATTCGACGACGTACGCAGCGGCGCCCTGGTGCGCGCTGTCGAGGACACGATGGGAGAGCTGGCATGACCTCTGGACCCCGTGAGGTGCGCGCGCCGCGCGGCCCCGAGCTGACCGCGAAGAGCTGGCAGACCGAGGCCCCGCTGCGGATGCTGATGAACAACCTCGACCCCGAGAACGCCGAGCGCCCCGACGACCTGGTCGTCTACGGCGGCACGGGCAAGGCGGCGCGGTCCTGGGAGGCGTACGACGCCATCGTGCGCGCCCTGACCACGCTGGAGAACGACGAGACGCTGCTGGTCCAGAGCGGCAAGCCGGTCGGCGTGATGCGCACCCACGAGTGGGCGCCGCGCGTGCTGATCGCCAACTCCAACCTGGTCGGCGACTGGGCCAACTGGGAGGAGTTCCGCCGGCTCGAGCACCTCGGGCTGACGATGTACGGCCAGATGACCGCCGGCTCGTGGATCTACATCGGCACCCAGGGCATCCTGCAGGGCACCTTCGAGACGTTCGCGGCGGTCGCCGACAAGCGGTTCGGCGGCACGCTGGCCGGCACCATCACGCTGACCGCCGGGCTGGGCGGCATGGGCGGCGCGCAGCCGCTGGCCGTGACCATGAACGACGGGGTGGTGATCTGCGTCGAGTGCGACCAGTCGCGCATCGAGCGCCGCATCGAGCACCGCTACCTCGACGTGCAGGCGACGTCGGTGGCGCACGCGCTCGAGCTGGCCGTCGAGGCCCGCGACGCCCGCCGGCCGCTGTCGATCGGCGTGCTCGGCAACGCCGCCGAGATCGTCCCGGCGCTGCTGGAGCAGGACGCCCCGATCGACGTGGTCACCGACCAGACCTCCGCGCACGATCCGCTCTACTACCTGCCGGTGGGCACCGCGTTCGAGGACTGGGACACCGAGCGGACGGAGGACCCGGCCGGGTTCACCAAGCGCGCGCAGGACTCGATGGCCGTGCACGTGCGGGCGATGGTGGGCTTCCAGGACAAGGGCGCCGAGGTCTTCGACTACGGCAACTCGATCCGCGACGAGGCCCGCAAGGGCGGCTACGACCGGGCGTTCGACTTCCCGGGGTTCGTGCCGGCCTACATCCGGCCGCTGTTCTGCGAGGGCAAGGGTCCGTTCCGCTGGGCGGCGCTCTCCGGCGACCCGGCCGACATCGCCGCCACCGACAAGGCGATCCTCGAGCTGTTCCCGGACAACGAGCGGCTGCACAAGTGGATCACCATGGCCGGCGAGCGGGTCGCGTTCCAGGGCCTGCCGGCCCGGATCTGCTGGCTCGGCTACGGCGAGCGGCACCTCGCCGGGCTCAAGTTCAACGAGATGGTCGCCAGCGGCGAGCTCAAGGGCCCGATCGCGATCGGCCGCGACCACCTGGACAGCGGCTCGGTGGCGTCGCCCTACCGGGAGACCGAGTCGATGCTCGACGGGTCCGACGCGATCGCCGACTGGCCGCTGCTCAACGCGCTGGTGAACACCGCCTCGGGCGCGACCTGGGTGTCGATCCACCACGGCGGCGGCGTCGGCATGGGCCGATCGATCCACGCCGGCCAGGTCACCGTCGCCGACGGCACCGAGCTCGCCGCCCAGAAGATCGAGCGGGTGCTGACCAACGACCCGGGCATGGGCGTGATCCGGCACGTGGACGCCGGCTACCCCGAGGCCCGGAAGGCAGCCGAGGAGCGCGGCGTGCGCATCCCGATGCTCGAGGGATAGTCCGTGACGGACTTGTAGTCCCGGGGCCTCCGGAGCAGCAAGAACGTCACGGACTATCGGGAGCGGCGGTGCCACCACCTCTGCCTGGGTGGCTCCGGGTCCTCGGGCTTCGGCGCCGCCGCGCGGGCCCGCCGCTCGGCGCGCCGCGCGCGCCAGGCCTCGACCTCGGCGTCGACGTCCCGGGTGGGCGTGACCACCGGCGGCCCGCCGGTGAGCTGGCGGCGGGCGTCGACGATCCGCGCGTTGAAGTCCTCCACCAGGCGTCGTACGCCGTCGGGGGTGGCCTCCCGGTCGAGCACGCCGTCGAGCTCGGCGTCCTCCTTGCGCAACCCGATCGCCGGGGGGCGCGATGCCGGTGATCTTCTCCCGCTCGATGAGCTGCTTCACCCACCAGTCGGGGTCGTGCTTGTCGGGGAGCTCCAAGGGCTTGCCGGCCCCGGGCAGGTCGTCGAACTCGCCGCGCTCCATGGCCCGCTGCACCTGGAGGTCGACCCAGCGGGCCTGGTTGCGGACCCGCTCGGCGGCCGCGCCGCGGCCGGTGCGCTCGTCGCGCTCGTCCTCGAGCCGTGAGCGGTCGATGCGCCGAGGTGCGGACTCGGACTCGTCGGGCCGCTGGGACATGGTCACCCCCGAGGTGGTCGGTCGATCCAGTCTACGGACCGCCCGCACGCCCGTGTGGAAGCATGCGGCCATGGCGGACGCCGACGACACGCCCACCGGCCCCGCGCCGGCTCCTGACCGACTCCCGGTGCCCCGGCTGACGTCGCGCTCCGGCCTGCTCTGGGGCCTCGCGACGCTGGTCGGCCTGCTGGCCGTCTGCGCGACCGTGTTCGTCACCCAGCCGCAGAACCGCTGGGCGGTGCTGGTCCTCGTGCCGGTCGCCGTGCTCCTCGTCGCCTTCGTGCTGGTGCGCAGCGCCTGGGTCGAGACGGCGACCGGGACCGTCGTGCACCGCACGCTCCTCGGGTCCCGGCGCGTCCCGCTGGCCGAGGCCGACCGGCTCCGGCTGGTCACCAACCGCGGTGGCGGCCTGCTGCTGCAAGTGCGCCGGCGCGGCAGCCGGCGGGCGGTCCACCTCCCGGTCCTGGCGTTGACCGACTACGTCCGCCGCTCGCAGGACCCGGCGACCCTGCGCGCGCTGGCCGGCCAGGTCGAGGCCTTCGCCCCGGAGCGCACGCGGGTCGCCGGGCAGCTGGTCCGGCAGGCCGAGCACCTCGAGGGCGGCGGCAGCCCCGAGGACTCCCCGCTCGCGGCCCTCGTCACACACAGCGTCACCACCGCTGCCAAGGGCGGCGGCGCGGCCGGCGGGACCAGCCTCCTCGACTGAGCTCAGGTCCGCTCCGCGAACGCCTGCCGGGGTACGACGAGCAGGGCGGCCGCCGCGAGCAGCGCGGTTCCGGCACACACGGCCCACACCGTGAGGTAGCCGCCGAGCGGCGCGTGGCCCGCGGCGGAGTCGGGGTCGAGCGAGCCGGTCGTCGCCAGGGCGATCGCGAAGACGCTCGACGCGATGGCCCCGCCGATCGTCTTGGTGGTGTTGGTCATCCCGGTCACGAAGCCGGTCCGGTCCGCGGGCGCGGCGGCGGCCGCGGCGGCCGGCAGCGCGGCGACGAGACCGCCCGACCCGACGCCGGCGACCGCCATGTTCACCAGGGCCTCGAGCGTCGAGCCGTGGAAGGGGAGGAACAACCCGTAGCCCACCGCGACGAGCACGCACGCCGCGACCATCGCCCCGCGGGTGCCGAGGCCCCGGGCGACGACCGGCAGCAGCAGCGCGCCGGCGACGAGCGCGACGACGTACACACCGATCAGGGTGGAGACGAACCCGGCCGAGGCGCCCAGCCCGTAGCCGACCACCGCGGGGTCGGTGCGCGCGAACGTGGAGAGCGGGATCTGCGCGCCGAGCACGGACATGCCGAACAGGAACGCGGTCAGCTGCACCGGCCACTGGCCCGGCGTCGCGAGGAGGCGTACGTCGATCAGCGGCTCGGCGACCCGCAGCTCGAACCGGGCGAACGGCACCAGGGCCAGCAGCCCCAGGAGGACGAGGACCCACGCCGCCAGGGAGCCCGGGCCCTGGAGGCGGACCAGGATCAGCCCGCCCATCACCAGGGCGAGGGCCAGCGTGACGAGCCCGAAGCCGCGCCAGTCCACGGTGCCGTGGCCGGCGGGCGCGGTGGCCGCCACGCCGAACCAGACCACGACGAAGCACAGCGTGACCGCGACGGCGGGGACCATCAGCACGGTGGTCATCGACGCCGCCCCGCCGTCGACGAGCGCCCCGGAGGTGAGCGCGCCGACGATCACGCCGAGCTCGAGGGCGGCGACGAGGAACGCCGCGGCCCGCCGGGTGAGCACCGTCTGCCGGCCGGTGCCCGCCGTGCGCCGGTGGATGATGCTGACCTCGAGCGGCAGCCAGACGACGTAGAAGCCCTGCAGCGCCCAGGCGACCAGGAAGGTCGTGAAGCCGGGCGAGAACGCCACCGCCCAGGACGCCAGCGCCGTCACCGCCGTCGAGACCAGCAGCACGTTGCGGTGGCCGATCAGGTCGCCGAGCCGCGCCAGCAGCGGCACGACCAGCGCGGACACGACGAGCTGCGCGGCCTCGAACCAGTTGACGTCGGCGTCCCGGATCGACAGGTGCCGGGCGATGTCGGAGAAGATCGGCGTGTAGTAGCCCTGCAGGATGCCGCTGGCGACCTCCACGCCGACCAGGAACCCGACCACGGTCCACAGCCCGGTCCGCGGCGTCGTCGGGCGGACGGTCGTGGTCACGCCGGGAGCCCTTCGACGAGGCGGCGGTACCACCGGGCGCCGTCCGCGAGGTCGTCGACGCGGAGGTGCTCGTCGAAGCTGTGCAGGCTGGCCCGTTGCGGGCGGGACATCCGGAACGGCGTGTAGCGGTAGACCCGCGGGCACAGCGCGGTGAAGAAGCGGGCGTCGGTCGCGCCCATCATCACGTACGGGGTCGCGATCGCGTCGGGGAACACCTCCTCGATCGTGGCGGTGACCAGCCGGAACGCGTCGTCGTCGGTGGGCGACACCGGGCTGGCCTCGCCCGCCTCGAGCACCTCGACGGTGACGGAGTCGTCGTGGACGGCCGCCCGGACGTGCTCCACGACCGACGCGACCGTGTCGCCGACCAGCACCCGCACGTTGACCCCGGCGCGGGCGGTCGAGGCGATCACGTTGAGGGCGGGCGAGCCCTGGAGCGTCGTCACCGCGGCCGTCGTACGCGTCATCGCCGCGGTCTCCGGGCCGGCCGCGACCAGCGCCCGGGCGAGCAGGGGCGGGGCCTTGTGGGCGTGGGCGAGCAGCGGGCGGAGGGCGGCCGGGGCGTGCGGCGCGACCCGGCGCAGCATCTCCAGCGTCGGCGCGGGCACCCGCGCGGGGAACGGGCTCCGCTCCAGCCGCAGGATGGCGCGCGCGAGCCGGGCGGTGGTGTCCATCCGCGAGGGCATCGACGAGTGACCGCCGCGACCCTCGGTGCGCAGCTCGAGGTTGGTGGTGCCCTTCTCGGTCACGCCCACCACGGCCAGCGGGGCGGCCACCCCGGGGAAGGCGTCCGCGGCGACCGCGCCGCCCTCGTCGAGCACGAACCAGGGGAGGACGCCGCGACGCTCGAGCTCCACGACCGCCGCGGGGGCGCAGGTGCCGGACACCTCCTCGTCGGCCCCGAACGACAGCCAGACGTCCTGCGCCGGTGTGAACCCGTCGGCCAGCAGGGTCTCGACCGCCTCGCAGATCGCCACCAGCGAGCCCTTGTCGTCGAGCGTGCCGCGGCCCCACACGGCGCCGTCGGCGAGGACCGCGCCGAAGGCCGGGTGCTGCCAGGGCGCGGACTCGTCGACGGGTACGACGTCGAGGTGCGCCATCAGCACGACGGGGCGCTCGTCCGACGCGCCCGGCCAGTGGAACAGCAGCCCGTGCTGCCCGATGCGGGTCAGCGCGAGGTGCCCGTGCAGCAGCGGGAACAGCTCGGCCAGGGTCGCCACGAACAGGTCGAACGCCTCGGTGTCGACGGCCGTCGGGTCGGCGTACGAGATCGTCGGGATGCGCACCAGGGTGCGGAGCTTCTCGGTCAGGGTGGCGCTCACCCGCGCAACCTAGTCCCCGCGGGGCCGGTGCGCCCGCAGATCGGCCAGGCTCGTCCGTCCGCCCCCGGCATCTCGGATCCGAGACGCCTCGGGAAGCACCCGCATTGACCCGGTGCACCCGGGTCGGTGGACTGGTGGCATGCCCGCCGCCGAGTCACCAGCGTCCGCGGTGCACGACCTCCTCGGTCGGCTTGCGGGCCCGGCGGCCGGGCGAGCCGGCGGCGCCGTGGTCGCTGTCCTCGGGCAGGTGGCCGACCGTGATCGCACCGATCGGCGTGAACCGCTCGGGCACCCCGAACTCCGTGCGGAACCCCGCCACCTGCTCACGCGGGATCCCGAAGAAGCAGGCGCCCAGCCCCTCGTCGACCGCGGTCTGCAGGATCAGCAGGGACGCCATGCCGGTGTCGATGTGCCAGTAGGGCACCGGCCAGCGGCGCTCCTCCTGGTCGCGCCAGCCCTTGTCCGGCTCGGCGTAGCGCTCGAGGTAGGCCGCCTTGCTGGACAGCGGCACCACGACCACGGGCGCGGTCCGCATCCCGCCCAGCCAGCGGCTCGACGGGTCGGCGTCCGGCGGGCTGGCCGCCGCCCAGAAGCGGTCGAGGTCCGCGGCGTCGTCCAGCACGAGGAACGACCAGCCCTGGCTGAACCCGGCACTCGGGGCGCGCACCGCGTTCGACAGCATCCGGTCCACCACCGCCGGGTCCACCGGCCGGTCCGCGTAGCGTCTGACCATCTTGCGCTTGCGCACGACGTCCTGGAACTCCATGGAGACGATCATGGCCCCTGTGCCTGACTTCGAGCAGATGTGGCGCGACCTCGCGCCGGTGGGCCGGTCGGCCGGCAGCGGTGGGTACTTCCGCCAGCCGTTCACCAGCGCCGAGCGCGAGGCGACCGCGTGGTTCCTCGAGCAGTGCGCCGCCCGGGGGCTCGACGTGCAGCGCGACCGGTTCGGCAACCTGGTCGCGTGGTGGCGCCCGGACGGCGTGGCCCCGGCCGCTGCGGGGCGGGGCGTGCTGGTCGGGTCGCACCTCGACTCGGTCCTCGACGGCGGTGCGTACGACGGACCGCTCGGCGTGGTCTCGTCGCTGGCTGCCCTCGACGTGCTGCGCGACCGCGGCTTCGCCCCGACCCGCCCGATCGGCGTCGGCGTCTTCGCCGAGGAGGAGGGGTCGCGCTTCGGCCTGGCCTGCCTGGGCTCGCGGCTCGCCACCGGCGCGACGACCTGGGACCGGGCGCGGGTGCTCACCGACCGCGACGGCGTCTCCCTGGAGGACGCCGTGGCCGGCGTGCAGACCGGGGAGGCCGACCTGCTCGCCGAGGTCGGCTGCTTCGTCGAGCTGCACGTCGAGCAGGGCCGCGACCTCGTGGACCGGGACGCGGCCGTCGGCGTGGCCAGCGCGATCTGGCCGCACGGCCGCTACCGCTTCGACTTCACCGGCGAGGCGAACCATGCCGGCACGACGCGGATGGAGGACCGCCGCGACCCGATGCTGACCTACGCCATGACCGTGCTCGCCGCGAACAAGCAGGCCCGGCTCTCGGGGCAGCGCGCGACGTTCGGCCGGGTCGACGTACGCCCGAACGGGACGAACGCCGTGCCGTCGGCGGTCACCGCGTGGCTGGACGCCCGGGCCGAGACCGCCGAGCACCTCGACGCGATGCTCGCCGACGTCGAGCGGCTCGCCCAGGAGCGCGCCGGCCGCGACGGCACCGGGCTGGTGGTGACCGCCGAGTCGGTGTCCGGTCCGGTGCACTTCGACGCCGGCCTGGCCGCCCGGATCGCCGGGCCCGGGTCCTGGCCGGTGATCCCGACCATGGCCGGGCACGACGCCGGCGTGCTGTCCGCGGCCGGTGTGCCCACCGCGATGCTGTTCGTGCGCAACCCGACCGGCGTCTCGCACTCGCCCGACGAGCACGCGGAGACCGCGGACTGCCTGGCCGGGGTCGAGGCGCTCGCGGACACCCTGGAGCGGCTCGCGTGAGCGCCCCCGTGAGCACCTACTGGCTCGAGCGCGCCTGGCTCGGTGACGGTCCGGTGCGCGACGGCGTGCTCGTCGACGTCCTGGACGGACGGTTCACCCGGGTCGTCGAGGGGGCCCCCGGGGACGCGGAACGCCTGCCGGGGTTGACGATCCCCGGTCTCGCGAACTGCCACAGCCATGCGTTCCACCGGGCCCTGCGGGGTCGCACCCAGCGCGAGCGAGGGACGTTCTGGACCTGGCGCGAGCAGATGTACGCCGTCGCCTCGACGCTGACGCCGGACAGCTACTTCGAGCTCGCGCGGGCGACGTACCGGGAGATGGCGGCGGTCGGCATCACCTCCGTGGGCGAGTTCCACTACCTGCACCACGGCCCCGGCGGCACGCCGTACGACGACCCGAACGCGATGTCGCACGCGCTGGTCGAGGCCGCACGCGAGGCCGGGATCCGGATCGCCCTGCTGGACACCTGCTACCTCACCGCCGGCATCGGACGGCCGCCCGAGGGGGTCCAGCTGCGGTTCTCCGACGGCGACGCGGACTCCTGGGCCGCCCGCCTCTCCCGCCGAGCCGTCACCTCTGCGGCGACACCCCGCGAGAACGGCTGCACGAGTGACGGGTCGGCGGTGCGGTGGGGGGGCCGCGATCCATTCCGTGCGGGCCGTCCCCCGCGACCAGATGCCTGTGGTTGCTGCTTGGGCCGAGGAGCACGCGGCGCCGCTGCACGTGCACCTGTCCGAGCAGGTCGCCGAGAACGACGCCTGCGAGGCGGCCTACGGCGCGACCCCCACCGAGGTCCTCGCCCGGGCCGGTGCGCTCGGCCCGCGCACCACCGCCGTGCACGCCACCCACCTGAGCACCTTCGACGTGATCCTGCTCGGCGGCTCCCGCACCCGCGCCTGCTTCTGCCCGACCACCGAGCGCGACCTCGGCGACGGCATCGGCCCGTCCCGCCGGCTGCTCGGGGCCGGCGCCCCCCTCACCCTGGGCTCGGACAGCCACGCGGTCATCGACCTGTTCGAGGAGATGCGGGCCGTGGAGCTCGACGAGCGGCTCGCCACCCGGGAGCGCGGGCACTGGTCGGCCGAGGAGCTGCTCCGCGCCGCGACGTACGACGGGCACGAGTCGCTCGGCTTCGACGAGGTGGGGCGGATCGAGGTCGGGGCCCGCGCGGACCTGGTCACGCTCGACACCGCCAGCGTCCGCACCGCCGGCACCGGCGCCGACACCGGCACCGCGGTGTTCGCCGCCTCGGGTGCCGACGTCGTCCGGGTGCTGCGCGACGGGGTCGACATCACCCCCGACCCGGCCGACCTGGGCGCCGAGCTCGACCGGGTGATCCGTAGGTTGCTGCCATGACGTCCGTCGCGCTGACCGGGATCGGCGAGCTCTCCACGCAGGACGACGAGCTCGGCCTGCTCCACGACGCCGCGCTGGTCGTCGAGCACGGCCGGGTGGCCTGGGTGGGCCCGGCCGCCCAGGCGCCGGCCGCCGACACCGCGCACGACCTCGGCGGCCGGGCCGTGGTCCCCGGGTTCGTCGACTCGCACAGCCACCTGGTGTTCGCCGGCGACCGGGCCGAGGAGTTCGCGGCCCGGATGACCGGCACGCCGTACTCCGCCGGCGGCATCCGCACCACCGTCGCCGCGACCCGCGCCGCGTCCGACGAGCAGCTCGCCGCCAACCTGGCCCGGCTCGTCGACGAGATGCGCCGGCAGGGCACCACCACCGTGGAGGTCAAGAGCGGCTACGGCCTCACCGTGCACGACGAGGCCCGCAGCCTGGCGCTGGCCCGTCAGGTCACCGAGGAGACCACCTTCCTGGGCGCGCACGTGGTGCCCCCCGAGCTCGCCGACGACCCGGCCGCGTACGTCGACCTGGTGACCGGCCCGATGCTGGACGCCTGCGCGCCGCACGCGAGGTGGATCGACGTGTTCTGCGAGTCCGGCGCCTTCGACGAGGACCAGGCGCGGGCGATCCTCCAAGCGGGCAAGGAGAAGGGCCTCGGCGGACGGCTGCACGCCAACCAGCTCGGCCCCGGCCCCGGGGTCCGGCTGGCCTGCGAGCTCGGCCTGGTCGCCGTGGACCACTGCACCTACCTCACCGACCAGGACGTCGACGCGCTCGCGAGCAGCGGGACGACGGCGACGCTGCTGCCGGGTGTGGAGTTCTCCACCCGCTCGCCGTACCCCGACGGCCGCCGGCTGCTCGACGCGGGCGTCTCGGTGGCGATCGCCAGCGACTGCAACCCGGGGTCCTGCTTCACGTCGTCGATGCCGCTGTGCCTCGCGCTCGCGGTCCGCGAGATGGGGCTCTCGCCGGCCGAGGCGCTGACCGCGGCCACCCGGGGCGGCGCCCGGGCCCTGGGACGGACCGACGTCGGCCACCTCGGCGTCGGCGCCTGCGCCGACCTCGCGGTGCTCGACGCCCCGTCGTACCTCCACCTCGCCTACCGGCCCGGGGTCCCGCTGGTCCGCGAGACGTTCGTCCGCGGCCGGCTCACCTGAGCGGCGAGCAGCCCGCGAGCGGCGCGGGACCTCCCCGTACGATCCTCGCCATGCGCATCTCGGCGGTCCTCCTGCTCACGGCGGTCACCGCCTCCCTGCTGTCCGGCTGCGGCCAGGACGACGCCTCCGGCTCGGACCGGGCGAGCGGGAACGCCTCCGCCGCGTGCACGTACACCGCGACCGGGGACGCGGCCCGCAAGGTCGACCTGCCGCCGGGCGACCCCGCCCCGGCGCGGTCGCTGACGATGACCACCAACCGCGGCCCGATCGGCCTCACCCTGGACGACGCCGCCGCCCCGTGCACCGCCGGCTCGTTCACCTCCCTGGCCCGGCAGGGGTACTTCGACGACACCAAGTGCCACCGGCTGACGACCCAGGGCATCTTCGTCCTGCAGTGCGGCGACCCGACCGGCACCGGCTCGGGTGGTCCCGGCTACTCGTTCGACGACGAGCTCACCGGCCAGGAGACCTACCCCGCCGGGACGCTGGCGATGGCCAACGCCGGGCCGAACACCAACGGCTCGCAGTTCTTCCTGGTCTACGCCGACACCGCGCTCCCGCCGGCCTACACGGTGTTCGGGAAGCTCGACCCGGCCGGCACGAAGGTGGTGCTGGACATCGCGAAGAAGGGCACCGCCGACGGCAGCGGTGACGGGGCCCCCAAGCAGGACGTCGTCATCACGTCGGTGAAGTAGCCGGCACCGCCGCGGCGAACCGCGCCGCCAGCCGGGCCACCGCGGCGCGCAGCTCGGGGCCGCCCTCGACGCGGAAGTCGACCGGCACGTTCGCCAGCCACTCACCGGCGTACATCGCGGGGTTGCTGGTGCTGCCGACGAGCACGCAGCCGTCCCCGGCGGGCTCGAGCCGTCCCATCGGCGGCCGGACCCAGGGCGCCACCTCGGCGGGTGGAGCGTCGAAGACGACGCGGGTGGGGAACTCCCAGCCGGTGCCGAGGTTCTCCTCCAGCACCGCCACCGCGTCGAGGTCCGCGGGCGGGGTGAAGGACCCCGCGGTCAGCTGCACCGCGCGGACCCGGTCGAGCCGGTAGGTGCGGATCGCGTCGGCCCGGTGGGAGCGGCACAGGAGGTACCACCGGCCGTGCCGCACCACGACCGCCCACGGGTCCACCTCGGCCTCCCACTCGTTGCCGGACTCGCTGCGGTAGCCGACCACGGCGGTACGGCGCGTGGCGACCGCGTCGACCAGGGTGCTGGTCAGGGCCGGGTCCGGGCTGGTCCAGTGCCGGTCGCGTGCGGCGGACGCGTGCTCGCGCAGCGCCGCGGCCTCCCGCCCGACCCGCTCGGGCAGCGCCCGCACCACCTTGTCGAGGGCGGAGCCGACCAGGTCCTCGCCCTCGGCCGGGGCCGGGCGTCCGTCGAGCACCGCCATCACGAGGCCGAGCGCCTCGGCCTTGGTGAACACGACCGGGGGCAGCCGGGTGCCCTGGCCCAGCCGGTAGCCGCCGTACGGGCCGCGCGTGGACTCGACGTCGACGCCCGCCTCCCGGAGGATCCCGACGTAGCGGCGGGCGGCCCGCTCCGAGACCCCGAGCCGCTCGCCGAGCTCCTCGGCGGTCGTGCCCGGACGGTGGCGCAGCACCTCCAGGGCCCGCAGGGCCCGGGCGGTGGGACTGAGATCGGCCGGCACCCGGGACAGGCTAGGCCCCGATCGCGGGAACCGGAAGCAGAGCGTCCGGAACCGGTCCTGGCGTCGGCTACTGTCCTGCCATGCCGCAGCTGGTGCTCCCCACCGTCGAGCTGCACGCCGCCTGGTCGGAGGCACGCGCGGACTGGGGTCCCGGGACCCACGAGGACGGGTTCGGGCTCCGCGAGCAGGACGACGTCGAGAGCCCCGAGGGGTTCGCGGCGTGGGTGCGGCGGCTGCGCGGCGGGCCGGGACCGGCCTCCGCGACCTGCTGGTGGATCGTCGAGGGGGAGGCCGTCCTCGGCGGCATCGCCCTGCGTCACGGGACCGACGACACCGTGCTCCGGCTCGGTCACGTCGGCTACGGCATCCGGCCCTCGGCCCGCGGGCGCGGGCTGGCCACCTGGGCGCTGGGCGAGGTCCTGCCGGTGGCCGGCGCGACGGGCCTCGACCGCGTCCTGGTGGTCTGCGAGGAGGGCAACGCGGCGTCGGCGCGGGTGGTCGAGCACCACGGCGGCGTGCTGGAGGAGGTCCGCGACGCCGGCCCGGTCCGCGTCCGTCGCTACTGGGTCGCCACGCCCGGGTGAGCGCCGCGCCGGGCGGGGGTTGGCAGGGAGGTCGCGGTCCGGGGAGGGTGGCCCCATGGACCCGCTCAGGATCGGACTCGTCGGCTACGGCTTCGGCGGGAGGTACTTCCACGCCCCCTTGATCGCGTCGGCGCCCGAGTGCGCGTTCGTCGGCGTCGTCACCGCGTCCGAGGAGCGCCGGGCGCTCCTGCGCGCGGAGCACCCCGGCGTGGACGCCTTCGACTCCCTGGCCGCGCTGGCCGCCGCGGGCGCGGAGGCCGTGAGCATCTCCACGCCGGCCGACACCCACTCGGCGCTCACCGACGAGGCGATCGGCCGCGGCCTGGCGGTCGTCTGCGACAAGCCGTTCGCGCTGGAACCGGCGGCGGCCCGTCGTACGGTCGGGCTCGCGGCGGACGCGGGGGTCGTGCTCAGCCCCTACCAGAACCGGCGGTGGGACTCGGACTTCCTCACCGTGCAGGCCCTGGTCGCCGACGGGTCGCTGGGGGAGGTGCGCAGGTTCGAGTCCCGTTTCGAGCGGTACGCCCCCGACGCCGGGCCCGGCCGGGCCGGAGGCGGCACCCTGCTCGACTTCGGCGCCCACCTCGTCGACCAGGCGCTCCGCCTGCTCGGCCCGGTCGAGTCGGTGCACGCCGAGTCCCGGACCCGGGAGAGCGGGCTGGACGACGACGTGTTCGTCGCGCTGCGGCACACCGGCGGCGCCGTCTCGCACCTGTGGGGCAGCTGGAGCCAGCACGCGCCGGGGCCGCGCTTCCGGGTCACCGGCACCGCCGGGTCGCTGGTGATCACGACCGGGGACACCCAGGAGGACCTGCTGGTCACCGGGGAGACCCCCGCGACCACCGGCAGCTGGGGCGTCGAGGCGGCGTCCGACCTCGACCGGCTGTTCACGCCCGCGGGGTCGTCGCCGATCCGGCTGCAGCGCGGCGCCTGGGACACCTACTACCCCGCGTTCGCCCGCGCGGCGCGCGGCGACGGCCCGCCCCCGGTGGCCGCGGCCGACGCCGTCGCGACCGCGGACGTCCTCGAGGCCGCCCGGGTGAGCGCCGCGACCCGCCAGGTGGTCCGACCGGGGGCGGACCGGTGACCGGCCGCGCGCTGCTCGACGAGCTGGAGGCGCAGGAGGCCCGGCTGCTGTTCGACCGGTTCGACGAGGACACCGCGTGGGAGCTCGGTGTCGCGTTGCGGGACGCCGCGCTGGCGGCCGGGCTGCCGGTGGCCATCTCGGTCCGCCGCAACGGGCAGCGGCTCTTCCACGCCGCGCTGCCCGGCGCCTCGGCCGACAACGACGGCTGGCTCGCCCGCAAGTGCGCCGTCGTGGACCGCTACGGCCGCTCCTCGCTGCGGGTGGGCGAGCAGTTCCGCGTCGACGGCGGGTCGTTCGACGAGAAGTCCCGGCTCGACCCCGCGAAGTACGCCGCGCACGGTGGCGCGTTCCCGGTCCTGCTCCGGGGCACCGGCTGCATCGGCACGGTCGCGGTCTCCGGGCTGCCCCAGCTCGAGGACCACCGGCTCGTCGTGGAGACCCTGGAGGCCTTCCTGGCGGGCCAGGTACCTCAGAGACCCTCAGGCGGCTGAGTCCGGCAGGGATAGGGAGTTCTCCCGATGTGCGGGCCCACCTCAGAGGCACAGGATCGGGTCATCGCAGAACATCCGAGGAGATGATCATGATGATGACTCCGGAGCCCTTCCTGAGCGCAGAGATCGCGTACCGCCAGCAGCACCTGGCCGAGCTGTACGGACGGTCGCCCCGTCGCTTCCGGGTCCCGCGCCGGCGCACGCTGCGGCTGCCGCACCCGCGCCGCCGCCCGCTGTCCGTGGCGTGAGCGCCCAGCCGGTCGAGGCCCGTACGACGGGGAGGCGCACGCCGCGCACGGCGTCGGTGCTCTCCGCGATGATGGTCGACGTGGCACCTCTGACCGACCCGCGGCACCCGATGCTGGGGCGCGACCGCGAGCTCGCCCTGCTGGCCGACCTGCTCGGCCTGGCGGGGGAGCCGCGGTCGCGCTGCGTGCTGCTCGCCGGTGACGCCGGCGTCGGCAAGACCCGGCTGCTGCGCGAGCTCGCGGCGAGCACGACCGGGGCCGGCTGGCGCACCCTGGTCGGGCACTGCCTCGACTTCGGCGACAGCGCGCTGCCCTACCTCCCCTTCTCCGAGCTCTTCGGCCGGCTGGTGCTCGACTCCCCGGAGGCCGCCGCTCGGCTGACCGAGGCGCACCCGGCGCTCTCCCACCTGCAGCCCGGACGGCGGCTGATCTCCGGCGCCGCCGCCGGCTCCGGCGACTCCGGGGACAACCTGGACCGCTCCGACCTGTTCGAGGCGATCCACGGGGCGCTCGACGAGCTCTCCGCGGAGCAGCCGGTCCTCGTGGTGATCGAGGACGTGCACTGGGCCGACCGGTCCACCCGGGACCTGCTGTCCTTCCTGTTCGCCCGCCCCTTCCGCGGCCGGGTCAGCGTGCTCGCGTCGTACCGCTCGGACGACCTGCACCGGCGCCACCCGCTGCGCGCGGCGGTGGCCCAGTGGGTCCGGGTCCCCGGCGTGCACCGGGTGCAGCTCGACCCGCTCGCCGACGTCGACGTACGACGGCTGGTGCAGGCCCTGCTGCCCGGGCCGCTGTCCGAGGGCGACCTGCAGGGGATCGTGCGGCGGGCCGAGGGCAACGCGTTCTTCGCCGAGGAGCTGGTCAGCGCCGCCCAGGGCTCGCAGGGCCCCGACGGCCCCGACGGCCCCGAGGGCTCCCGGGGCGACGGCCTGCCCGAGGACCTCGCCGACCTGCTGCTGGTCCGGCTCGACCGGCTCGACGACGGCGCCCGCGAGGTGGTCCGGGCCGCGGCCTGCTCGGGGCGGCGGGTCAGCCACGCCCTGATCGCCGCCGTCGTCGGCCACCCCGACGACGAGCTGGAGCGCTCGCTGCGCACCGCCGTCGAGCAGAACGTCCTGGTCCAGGTCGGCGTGGACAGCTACGCCTTCCGGCACGCCCTGCTCGCGGAGGCGGTCTACGACGACCTGCTGCCGGGTGAGCGGGTCCGGCTGCACGCGGCCTACGCCGAGGCGCTGCGCACCCGGCGCGTCGACGGCACCGCCGCCGAGCTGGCCCGGCACGCCCGGCTGGCGCACGACCCGGTGACCGCGGTCCGGGCGAGCGTCGAGGCCGGCGACGAGGCGATGGGTGTCGGCGGGCCGGAGGAGGCGGCCGCGCACTACGAGGCCGCGCTGGAGCTGGCGGCCGACCCACGGCTGGCCACCGACCTCGACCAGGTCGAGCTCGCCGTGAAGGCCGCGGAGGCGCTGGTCGCCTCGGGCCACCCCGAGCGGGCCGTCCAGCTGGTCCGGGCCCAGCTCGCCCACCCGTCGGCCACCGGGCCGGCCCGCCGGGCCCGGCTGCTGATGTCCCTGGCCACCGCGACGATGACGCTCGACAACGCCGGCGACCCGCTCGCGCTGACCAGCGAGGCGCTCACCCTGGTCCCCGACGAGCCCAGCGCCACCCGGGCCCGGGTGCTGAGCCTGCACGCCCGGGCCCAGCTCTGGCACGGCCACGACGAGGACGCCGCGCAGCAGGCGATGGAGGCGCTCGGCCTGGCGCAGAAGCTCGACCTGCCCTCCGTGGTCGCCGACGTGACCACCACGCTGGCCGGCATCGACGACCGGGCCGGTGACGCCGAGACCGCGCAGCGGGTGCTGCACGAGGTGATCGAGCGGGCCCACCGCGACGGCGACGTGCACGCCGAGCTGCGCAGCCGCTACCTCCTCGCCAGCCTGCGTCACGAGCGTGGCGATTTGGCTGCGGCCCGCGACGCCTACCACCAGGGCTACCTCGTGGCCCGTGACAGCGGCCGCCCGTGGGCGCCCTACGGCTTCGAGGCCCGGCTGATGGAGGCCTTCGTGGCCTACGAGACCGGCGACTGGGACGCCGCGCTCGAGCTGACCGTGGTCGGCGGCCAGTCCCCGCCCCCGCTCGCCGAGGCGCTGCTGCTCGGCGCGCGGGTCCGGGTCTGCGTCGGCCGCGGCGACCCGGCGAGCCCGCGGCTGCTCGCCCAGCTGCGGCCGCTGTGGACGCTGGACGGCCTGGTGGGCATCAGCGGGGCCGCGGCCGAGATCGACCTGTACGGCGCCGCGGCCGACGTGCCCGCGGTGCTCGCGTCGTTCGACCGGGCGGTCGAGGTCGTCGGGGTGCCCTGGTCCGAGGCGTTCCAGGCCCGGATCCGGCTGACCGCGCTGGTGCTCGGGCACCTCGCGGACGTCGCGAGCACCGCGCCGCACGCCGACCGCGCGGTCCTGCTCGAGCGGGTCCCGGACCTGATGGCCGGGGTCGAGCGGGTGATGCAGCGGGTGCACCGGCGCAAGCGGCCGTTCGGTCCCGAGGGCGTGGCCTGGCTGGAGCGGACGCACGCCGAGCACCTGCGGCTGCGCTGGCTCGCCGACGACGCCCCGCCCGAGGAGGCCGACCTGGTGGCGGCCTGGCAGCGGACGGTCGCGGCGTTCGAGGAGATGGGGCAGCCGCACGAGACCGCCCGCTCGCAGGTGCGGCTCGCCGCGGTGCTGCGCGCGACCGGCCGGACGTCCGAGGCCCGCGCGCTCACCGACGCGGCGCGGCGGGTGGCGACGGCGCTCGGCGCGCAGCCGCTGCTGGCGCTGCTCGGCCGCGGCGGCGAGCCCTCGAGGCCGCGCGAGACCCGGACCGACGCGACGCTGACCGCCCGCGAGACCGAGATCCTCGGCCTGGTCGCGCAGGGCCGGAGCAACGGCGAGATCGCCCGGCAGCTGTTCATCAGCACCAAGACCGTGAGCGTGCACGTCTCGAACATCCTGGCCAAGCTGGGCGCCGCCGGCCGCACCGAGGCGGCCGCCATCGCCCGGCGCGACGGCCTGCTGCCGTCCTAGCCGGGGAGTGGTCCCGACCGGCTCGACCCGCCGGACGGGCGTGCCGCACGGGGTTCCGTCGCCGGTCACATACTCGTAGTATGCGAAGCATGTCGGTGACGGACGACCGCTTCGCGCGGATGCAGCCCTTCGGCCCCGGGACGCGGCGGTCCCGGTCGCGGCGGGTGCCCCCCCGGGACCTGCCGCCCGGGCCGCGCTGGCCGTCACTGCTGCAGAGCATCGCGCTGGTCCGGTTCCGCCACCGGTTCGTGCCCGCCCTGCACCGCCGCTACGGCGACGTCTTCACGGTGCGGATCATGCCGAAGGGGTCGGCGCTGGTGCTGTTCACCCGGCCCGAGCACGCCAAGGAGATCTTCGCCGGCGACCCGGAGGTGTTCCACGCCGGCAAGGGCAACGCGATCCTCGGCCCGATCATGGGCGAGCACTCGCTGCTGCTGCAGGACTCCGGCGCGCACAAGCGGGCCCGCAAGCTGCTGATGCCGGCGTTCAACGGCCAGGCGCTGCGCGGCTACGAGTCGGTGGTCGCCACGCTGGCCAAGGAGGAGGTGGACCGCTGGGTGCCGGGCGTGCCGTTCCGCTCCCTCGACCGGATGAACGCGCTCACCCTCGAGGTGATCCTGCGGGTGGTGTTCGGGGTGACCGACGAGTCCCGGCTCGCCCGGCTGCGCCCGCTGGTCAACCGGACCGTCGACGTCAGCCCGGCGGTGCTGCTCGGCTGGGGGTACCCGTTCCTCCAGCGGTTCGGCCCCTGGCGGGCGACGGTGCAGAACCAGCGCGACCTCGACGAGGTGATGTACGCCGAGATCGCCGAGCGCCGCGCGGCCCCGGACCTCGCCGAGCGGAGCGACGTGCTCTCCCGGCTGCTGCAGGTCGGCGGCGAGGAGGGGCTCTCCGACCACGAGCTGCGCGACCAGCTCGTCACGCTGCTGCTCGCCGGGCACGAGACCACCGCCACCGCGCTGGCGTGGGCGCTCTACGAGCTCGGCCGCGACCAGGACCAGATGCGCACGGCTCGTCGCGCGGCGGCCGCGGGCGACGACGAGCACCTGGAGGCGGTCCTCAAGGAGTCGATGCGGCTGCACCCGGTGATCCCGATGGTCGCCCGGCACCTGATGGCCCCGGTCACGATCGGCGGCATCGACCTGCCCCGCGGGGTGAACGTCGGACCGTCGATCCTGGTCGGGCACGCCCGCGAGGACAGCCACCGCGACGCCGGCGCGTTCCGCCCCGAGCGGTTCCCCGCGGGCGAGGTGGCCCCGCACACCTGGATCCCGTTCGGGGGCGGCGTCCGGCGCTGCATCGGCGCCGGCTTCTCGCTGATGGAGGGCGTCGCGGTGCTGCGCGAGGTCCTCGGGCGCTACGACGTGCGGCTCCCCGACGGCGCGCTCGACGTCCCGAAGGTCCGCAACATCACCAGTGTCCCGCGGCACGGTGCCCGGGTCGTGGTGGGCTGAGGCGCAGACTGGCTCCAAGGAAGCTCCAAGAAAACTCCGCGAGCCTGGGGCCTCCACCCACGTCGTCGAAGGGCCTCACCCGTGCTGGACACCGTCTTCGGGCTCCCGCTCCACCCCCTGCTCGTGCACGCCACCGTGGTCATCGTGCCCCTGGCGGCGCTGGCGGTGCTGCTCAGTGCGGTGTGGCCGCGGTTCCGTTCCTGGGCCGGCTGGGGGCCGCTCGCGCTGGCGGTCGCCGCGGTCGTGCTCACCCCGCTGAGCACCTCCTCGGGCGAGGAGCTCGAGCACCGGGTCGGCGACAGCTCAGCCGTCGAGAGGCACGCGGAGCTGGGTGACATGCTGATCTGGTGGGTCGTCCCGCTCGCCGTGCTCGCCGCGGTCCTCTACTGGTGGCACCGCAGCAGCCGGTCCGGCCGCGGCCTCGCGGTCGTGGTGGCCGCGCTGCCCGTCCTGGTCGCGGTCGGCACCCTCGTGCAGGTCGTGCTGATCGGGCACAGCGGCGCCCAGTCGGCCTGGGGCGACGTCGGCTCCTCGTCCTCGTCGCAGGCCGGCGACGGGGACCAGGGCTGAGCGCGCACCGGGGCCGGGGCCGATGAGCGCGCCCCGGCTGCTCCTCGTCGAGGACGACCCCGACCTCGCCGCCCTGCTCACCGAGCTGCTGACCAGCGAGGGGTACGACGTCGACACCGCCGGCGACGGCCAGCGCGGCCTGCACCTCGGCCTGACCCGCGACTACGACCTGATGCTCCTCGACCGGGGGCTGCCCGCGATCGAGGGCCTCGACCTGCTGACCCGGCTGCGCAGCCGCGGCCGGAGCACCCCGACGCTGGTGCTGTCGGCGCTCGGCAACCCCCGGGACCGGGTCGAGGGCCTCGACGCCGGCGCCGAGGACTACCTCGGCAAGCCCTTCGACCTCGAGGAGCTGCTGGCCCGGCTCCGGGCGCTGCTGCGCCGGCACCTCGAGCAGGCCGCCCGGCTGCCGGTCGTCGGCGGCTCCTTCGAGCCGGAGGCCCGCACCGTGCGGCTCGAGGACGGCACCGAGGTCGCGCTGTCCGAGCGCGAGTCGATGCTGCTGGCCGCGCTCGCCCGCCAGCCGCGCCGGGTGCTCTCCCGCGCCGAGCTCGTCGACTCGGTCTTCGAGGACGCCGAGGAGGAGGGCGTCGTGGACACCTACGTGCACTACCTGCGCCGCAAGCTCGGCCGCCGCGTCGTGGAGACCGTCCGCGGCGTCGGCTACCGGGTCGGCCGTCCGTGACCGACCTGCGTCGTACGTCGGTGCGGCTCGGGGTGCAGACCGGGCTGCTCGTCGTCGGCGTGCTCGTGGTCGTCGGGGTGCTGCTGTTCACGATCTACGAGCGCTCCGCCGACCAGGCCGCCGCCGAGGCGCTGCACGCCACCACCGCGAACGTCGACGCGCCGGTCGAGGCGCCGCCGGACGTGCACGTCGTCGTGGTCACGCCGTCCGGGCGCACCCAGTCCGCCGGGATGCCGGCCGGCTTCCCCGACGAGGACGCGATCGCCGCGGTGCGCCGCGACGGCCGGGTGCGCCAGGAGGAGGTGTCGGCCCACGGGCGGGAGTACACCGTGCGGACCGCGAAGGTCGGGTCGCGGGTCACCCAGGCGGTGCTCGACCGGCACGAGATCGACGAGCAGCGCCGGCGGATCCTCACCTCGCTGCTGATCGCCGGCGGGGTCGGGGTGCTGCTCGCCGCCCTCGTCGCGGCGTTCCTCGCCCGTCGGGCGATGACCCCGCTGACCCAGAGCCTCGAGATGCAGCGCCGCTTCGTCGCGGACGCCAGCCACGAGCTCCGCACCCCTCTGACGCTGCTCAGCACCCGCCTGCAGATGGTCGCCCGCCGCGCCCGGCAGCCCGGCAGCCGGCTGACCGGGGACGACCTCGACGGCGTGCTGGCCGACACCGGCCGGCTCACCGACATCCTCGACGACCTGCTGATCGCCGCGGACACCCGCAACGACGCCGACCGGTCCGACACCGACCTCGCCTCGCTGGTGCGCGAGTGCGTCGAGGCGGCGTCCGGGGCGGCCGACGCGGCCGCCGTACACCTGGGGTGCGAGGCCGACCGGCCGGTCGTGGTCGACGGCGTCGAGCCGGCGCTGCGCCGGGCCGTGACCGCCCTGGTCGACAACGCCCTGGACCACGCCGCGAGCCGCGTGGACGTCCGCGTCGAGGCCGTCGGCCGCACCGCCCGGCTGGTGGTCCGCGACGACGGACCCGGCATCGCCGCCGACGTGCGGCCCCGGGTCTTCGAGCGGTTCACCAGCGCGCGGACCGTCGAGCAGGCCGGGTCGCGCCGGCACTACGGCATCGGCCTGGCGCTCGTCGCGGACGTCGCCGCGGCCCACGGGGGGACGGTGGCAGCGGGCAACCGCACCGACGGGGTGACGGGCGCCGAGCTCACCTTGACGCTGCCGGTGCGCAGCCGCTGAGCGACACGCGCCGGTCCGGCCGGGCACCGCTGGTTTTCCTTACCGTCACGATTGCGCAACACGGCGGGTTCGCTGCTTGACTCCGGCGCCAAGTAGGACGACGTTGACCTATCGGCGCACACGGTGCGTCCTTGTGTGTGCCGAGCCTGTCGTCCCGGAGGAGTCCCATCGCGTGAGCACGCCGCTGGAAGTCGACCCGGGTGCCGACGGCGCCGCGACCGAGCAGGATCTCGTCGGGACGGGGCCGGTCATCGAGGGTCGTTCCCTCGGTCAGATCGCCTGGCGTCGCCTCAAGCGTGACAAGGTCGCCCTCGGCGGCGCGGTCTTCCTGATCTTCCTGGTGCTGGTGGCGCTCTTCGCGCCGGTCATCGTGAAGTTCCTCGGCTCCCCGCCCAACCAGTTCCACCAGGACCTGATCGACCCGGCCACCGGCGGCCTGCCGATCGGTCCGCGCGGCGGCCAGAGCTGGGACCACCTGATGGGCGTCGAGCCCGTCAACGGCCGCGACATCTTCAGCCGGATCGTGTACGGCGCCCGGATCTCGCTGCTGATCGCTTTCATGGCGACCCTGCTCTCGGTCGTCATCGGCACCACGCTGGGCACCGTCGCCGGCTTCTTCGGCGGCTGGGTGGACTCGGTGATCAGCCGGCTGATGGACGTCTTCCTCGCCTTCCCGCTGCTGGTGTTCGCGATCGCGCTCGCCGGCGTCATCCCCGACCAGGCCTTCGGCCTCCAGGGCAACACCCTGCGGATCGTGCTGCTGGTGTTCATCATCGGCTTCTTCAACTGGCCCTACATCGGCCGGATCATCCGTGGGCAGACGCTGTCGCTGCGCGAGCGTGAGTTCGTCGACGCGGCCCGCAGCCTGGGTGCCCGGCGCCCGTACATCCTGTTCACCGAGGTGCTGCCCAACCTCGTGGCGCCGATCCTCGTCTACAGCACGCTGCTGATCCCCACGAACATCCTTTTCGAGGCGGCGCTGTCCTTCCTCGGCGTCGGTGTCCGGGCACCCACGGCGACCTGGGGCGGCATGCTCTCCGACGCGGTGAACTTCTACACGATCCCGCACTTCATGCTCTGGCCCGGACTCGCGATCTTCAGCACCGTCCTCGCCTTCAACCTGTTCGGCGACGGGCTGCGCGACGCGCTCGATCCCCGGGCCCGCTGACTGCTCCACCCAGAGAAACAGCACCACCCACTCCTCAAGAAGGGGCGTAACCGCACGATGACTAGCACGCGATGGAGAGCCTTTGCGGCTCTCACCGCAGTAGCTGCCCTGGGCCTCTCGGCCTGTGGCGGCGGTGGCGGCAACAACGGTGACGGGGGTTCGGGCGGCAGCGCCTCGGCCTCCTTCAACGCGGCCGTCGGCAAGATCTACAACCCGTCCGACAAGAAGGGCGGTGTCATCAAGATCGCCAACTCCGGCGACTGGGACACCCTCGACCCGGGTGAGACCTACTACGGCTACTCCTGGAACTTCGCGCGTCTGTACGGCCGCTCGCTGCTGACCTTCAAGGCGGCTCCCGGCGACGCCAGCAACGAGCTGGTGCCGGACCTCGCCACCGACCTGGGCAAGCCCACCGACAACGGCAAGACCTGGACCTACACGATCCGCAAGGGCGTGAAGTTCGAGGACGGCACCGTGGTCAAGGCTTCCGACGTGGCCTACGCGGTGGCCCGCTCCATCGACAAGGAGACCTTCCCGAACGGCCCGGCGTACTTCGACGCCATGCTCAACTGGCCGGCCGGCTACAAGGGCCCCTACAAGTCGAAGGGCGTGGACTTCTCCTCGGCCATCTCGACGCCGGACGACTCGACCATCGTCTTCCACCTCAAGCAGCCGTTCGCCGGGTTCGACTACCTGGCCCAGCTGACCCAGACGATGCCGGTGCCCGAGGCCAAGGACAAGGGCGCGCAGTACCGCAACAGCGTCGTCTCCAGCGGCCCCTACAAGTTCGCCGACCTGCAGCCGGGCAAGTCCTTCAAGCTGGTCCGCAACGACCAGTGGGACCAGAGCACCGACGACCAGCGCAAGGCGCTGCCCGACGAGTACGACGTCTCGCTGAACGTGAACGCCGACGACATCGACAACCGGATCCTGTCCGGCGACCTCGACCTCGACGTCGCGGGCACCGGTGCCCAGCCGGCGGCCCTGGCCCGGGTGCTCAACGACCCGTCGCTGAAGTCGAACACCGACAACCCGACGATCGCGCGGCTCTGGTACACCTCGATCAACCCGACGGTGAAGCCGTTCGACAACATCCACTGCCGCAAGGCCGTGGAGTACGGCATGGACCGCGTGTCCTACCAGACCGCCTACGGCGGCCCGATCGCCGGTGGCGCGCTGGCCACCACGATCCTGCCCCCGCAGATCCCGGGCTACGAGAAGTTCGACCTCTACGCGACGCCCGACAGCAAGGGCGACGTCGCCAAGGCCAAGGACGAGCTCGCGCAGTGCGGCCAGCCCAACGGCTTCAAGACCAACATCTCCTACCGGACCGAGCGTCCCAAGGAGAAGGCGACCGCCGAGGCGTTCCAGCAGGCCCTGTCCAAGATCGGCATCGACGCGACGCCGAAGGGCTACCCGCAGGGCGACTACTTCTCCGCCTACGCCGGCAACCCGCCGTTCGTGGTGAAGAACAACCTCGGCCTGGTCGTCAACGGCTGGGGTGCCGACTGGAACGACGGCTTCGGCTTCCTGTCGCAGATCGTGGACAGCCGGGTCATCCGGGAGACCGGTGGCTCGTCCAACACGAGCGTCCGGATCCCTGCGGTCGACAAGATGCTGGACGCGGCGCAGGTCGAGCTCGACCAGGCCAAGCGCGAGTCCGACTGGGGCGCGATCGACAAGGCCGTGATGGAGCAGGCCGTGATCTACCCCGGTGTGGACGCGAAGAGCGTGCTGCTGCGGAGCAAGAACCTGACGAACGTGTTCGTCAACGACTCCTACGGCATGTACGACTACATGGAGATGGGCGTCAAGTAGCAGCCTGCACGTCCCTGTCACACAACGATCGACAGATCTGAGGAGTGAAGGCGGAGGTGCCCGGCCGGGGGAGACCCCGACCGGGCACCGATGCCGAACAACGTGGTTGCTTACATCTTCCGGCGGCTCGTCGCCGCCGCCGCGATGCTGGTGCTGGTCAGCATCCTCACGTTCTCCATCTTCTACCTCGTGCCCCGCTGGGCGGGGGCGACGCCGGAGACGCTGGCCACCCGGTACGTCGGGCGCACGGCGACCGCCCAGACCGTCCAGGCGACGGCGGAGCGGCTCGGCTTCTACGACCCGTTCTACGTGCAGTACCTGCACTGGGCCAAGACCGTCGTGGTCGGCGGCCAGTTCGACATGGGTGCCGACACGGTGCAGTGCCCGGCCCCGTGCCTGGGCTACTCCTTCATCACCCGGCAGCCGGTGTGGCCCGAGCTGCTCGACCGGATGCCGGTCACCTTCTCCCTCGCCATCGGCGCCGCGGTCATCTGGGTGATCGCCGGCATCAGCATCGGCGTGCTCTCGGCGCTGAGACGCGGGTCGGTCTTCGACCGCGGCGCGATGACCATCGCGCTCGCCGGCGTCTCCATGCCGATCTTCTGGACCGGCCTGATGGGTCTGACCTTCTTCAGCTACAAGTGGCACATCTTCCCGCCGGGTGGCTCCTACACGCCGTTCTTCACCAACCCGGCGGAGTGGGCCTACGACCTGATGCTGCCCTGGATCACCCTGGCCCTGCTGTTCTCCGCGCAGTACGCCCGGCTCACCCGTGCCGGCATGCTCGAGACCATGGGGGAGGACTACGTCCGCACCGCCCGGGCCAAGGGCCTGCAGGAGCGGCGGGTGGTCGTCAAGCACGGCCTGCGCGGGGCGCTGACCCCCCCTGCTCACGATCTTCGGCCTCGACTTCGGCCTGCTGATCGGCGGCGCGGTGCTGACCGAGAAGGTGTTCTCGCTCAACGGTCTCGGGAAGTACTCCATCGACGGCATCGTCAACAACGACCTGCCGAAGGTGCTCGGGGTGACCCTGGTCGCCGCCCTGTTCGTCATCCTTGCCAACCTGGTCGTCGACCTGCTGTACGCCGTCGTCGACCCGAGAGTGCGGTCCAAGTGACACTCACCGACCACGAACGTCCCGCCGCCGAACCGCGGCGCGGCTCCTTCCTCGAGGTGCGCGACCTGCGCGTGCACTTCCCCACCGACGACGGCCTGGTGAAGTCCGTCGACGGCTTGTCCTTCGCCGTCGACCGGGGCAAGACCCTCGGGATCGTCGGGGAGTCCGGCTCCGGCAAGAGCGTCACCAGCATGTCCGTGATGGGCCTGCACAAGAAGGGCAGCGCCAGGATCAGCGGCCAGATCCTGCTCGACGGGCAGGACCTGATCACCTCCTCCTCGGAGGAGGTCCGCAAGATGCGCGGCAAGCGGATGGCGATGATCTTCCAGGACCCGCTCTCCGCGATGCACCCGTACTACACGGTGGGCAACCAGATCATCGAGGCCTACCGGATCCACAACGACGTCTCCGCCAAGAAGGCCCGCGCGCACGCGATCGACATGCTCGACCGGGTCGGCATCCCCGAGCCCGACCAGCGCGTGGACGCCTACCCGCACCAGTACTCCGGCGGCATGCGGCAGCGCGCGATGATCGCGATGGCGCTCTCCTGCGACCCGGCCCTGCTGATCGCCGACGAGCCCACCACCGCGCTCGACGTCACGGTGCAGGCCCAGATCCTCGACCTGATCCGGGACCTGCAGAAGGAGTTCAACTCCGCGGTCATCATCATCACCCACGACCTCGGGGTGGTCGCCGAGCTCGCCGACGACATCCTGGTGATGTACGCCGGTCGCGCCATCGAGTACGGCACGGCCGAGCACATCTTCAACGAGCCCGAGCACCCCTACACCTGGGGCCTGCTCGGCTCGATGCCGCGCTTCGACCGGGAGCGCACCGAGCGGCTGCTGCCGATCAAGGGCACCCCGCCGAGCCTGATCAACGTGCCGAGCGGCTGCGCGTTCCACCCGCGCTGCCAGTTCGCCGACCAGACCGGCGGCCTCTCCCAGACCGAGCGGCCCGAGCTGGTCGACAACGGCGCCGGCCACCTGGTCGCCTGCCACCTGCCGCACGGCCGACGCCAGGAGATCTGGCGCGACGAGATCCAGCCGCTGCTCTGAGCACGCCCCGCCCGGCAGCACGCCCGACCGAGACCAGCAAGGACGACCACACGATGACAGTCACCGAGACCACCGGGGGCACTGCGAAGGCCGACGCCCCGGACCTGCTCACGGTCACCGGGTTGGTCCGGCACTTCCCGATCCGCAAGGGCCTGCTGCAACGCGAGGTGGCCGCCGTGCAGGCGGTGGACGGGGTGGACTTCACGGTCAAGCGCGGCGAGACGCTGTCGCTGGTGGGGGAGTCGGGCTGCGGCAAGAGCACCACCGGCCGGCTGCTGACCCGGCTCGACGAGCCGACCGCCGGCAGGATCGTCTTCGAGGGCCGCGACATCACGCACCTCAGCGACGGCCAGATGCGCCCGCTGCGCCGCGACATCCAGATGATCTTCCAGGACCCGTACTCCTCGCTGAACCCGCGGCACACGGTCGGCAAGATCGTCGGTGCGCCGTACAGGCTCCAGGGCGTGAACCCGGAGGGCGGCGTGAAGAAGGCGGTCCAGGCAGTCCTGGAGCTGGTCGGACTCAACCCCGAGCACTACAACCGCTACCCGCACGAGTTCTCCGGCGGCCAGCGCCAGCGGATCGGCATCGCCCGCACCCTCGCCTTGAAACCCAAGCTGATCGTCGCCGACGAGCCGGTCTCCGCGCTCGACGTGTCGATCCAGGCCCAGGTCGTGAACCTGCTCGAGGACCTGCAGGAGGAGCTCGACCTCACCTACGTGTTCATCGCCCACGACCTCTCGGTGGTGCGGCACGTCTCGGACCGGGTCGCGGTGATGTACCTCGGCAAGATCGTCGAGATCGCCGACCGCGAGGGGCTCTACGGCGCGCCGATGCACCCGTACACGACGGCGCTGATGTCGGCCGTGCCGGTGCCGGACACCAAGCGCCGTACGCAGCGGGACCGGATCCGGCTGCAGGGCGACGTGCCCAGCCCGATCAACCCGCCCCCGGCGTGCCGGTTCCACACCCGCTGCTGGAAAGCGCAGGACATCTGCAAGACCCAGGAGCCCCCGCTCCTGGAGCTCGCCCCCCGGCACCAGGTCGCCTGCCACTTCCCGGAGAACGCCCCGACCCAGACCCAGCCCCAGACCCAGACCCAGACCCAGACCCAGCCCCCGACCCCCTGACCCAGCAGCCCGGCCCGGCCCCAAGTCAAGGCCGACCCGGGCCGGGATGAGGCTCGACCCGGGCCGGGATGAAGGTCGACCCGGGCCCAGGTGCAGGTCGACCCGGCCCGGAGTGCAGGTCGACCCGGCCCCAAGTGCAGGCCGACCCGGCCCCAAGTGAAGGCCGACCCGGCCCCAGGTGCAGGCCGACCCGGGCAGGCAGCCGGTGAACCGTTCCCAAGGCCGGGTCGAGGTGGGCCCAGGCCCGGGTCGAGGTGGGCCCAGGCCCGGGTCGGGGTGACCTGGGGCCCGGGTCGGGGTGAGCCGAGGCCCGGGTCGGGGTGAGCCGAGGCCCGGGTCGGGGTGACACCACGCCCGGGTCGGGGTGCGGGACTCCGCGGGCACGGAATCTGATTACCGATTTGGCGCGAGCGTCACGCATCCTTGACCCATGGCCCGCGACGACGACGAGGACACCTCCTGGACCAGGCAGCTGCTGCTCGGCGTCGGGGCGCTGGTCGCGGTGGCCCTGGTGATCGGCGGCGTGGTCAGTGTGATCGCGCTCGGTGCGGCCCGGGTGACCGGGCTCAGCGACGACCGGCCCACCGCGACGGCCCCGGCCAGCCTGTACATCCCCAGCGACGAGCCGACGACCACCCCGGAGGCGCTGCCGGACCCGGAGGGCTCCGCCAGCGCGTCGCCGTCCCCGGGCACGGCCTCGCCCACGAAGAAGCCGAAGAAGCGCAAGGCGATCACCCTGCAGGCGTCCCCGCAGCAGGTGCCGGCCAACGAGCGGATCAACCTGACCGGCGCCTACCCGCGCTCGGACGGCGCCAGCCTCCAGGTGCAGCGCTTCGAGGGCAGCTGGGTGGACTTCCCGGTCACCGCCTCGGTGCGCGGCGGCTCCTTCGCGACCTTCGTCTACACCGGCCGCTCGGGCCCGAACCGGTTCCGGGTCGTCGACAAGGCGTCCGGCCGTACGTCGAACCCGGTGCGCGTCGTCGTCGGCTGAACCTCACCGGTCCGCGCGGGAACAGAGCCCGGACCGCCTGCGTTGAACCAACTGACAAGAGTTGAGTTGAACCGGCTCAAGTTGTTTGACACACTCGTGGCAGTGGCTGCTCCGGCGGCCGCCCACAGACCCAGCAGGCAGATCACGAACTCGCCGGTCCCACCGCGGACCGGATCACACTGGAGGTACACACCATGGCTCGTGCGGTCGGTATCGACCTCGGTACGACGAACTCCGTCGTCGCCGTCCTCGAAGGTGGCGAACCCACCGTCATCGCGAACGCCGAGGGTGCCCGGACGACCCCGTCCGTCGTCGCCTTCGCCAAGAGTGGCGAGGTGCTCGTCGGTGAGGTCGCCAAGCGGCAGGCCGTCACCAACGTCGACCGGACGATCCGCTCGGTCAAGCGCCACATCGGCACGGACTGGAAGACCCAGATCGACGACAAGTCGTTCAACTCCCAGCAGATCTCGGCGTTCGTGCTGCAGAAGCTCAAGCGCGACGCGGAGGCCTACCTCGGCGAGACCGTCACCGACGCGGTGATCACGGTCCCGGCGTACTTCTCCGACGCGCAGCGCCAGGCCACCAAGGAGGCGGGCGAGATCGCCGGCCTGACCGTGAGCCGGATCGTCAACGAGCCCACCGCCGCGGCGCTGGCCTACGGCCTCGACAAGGAGTCCGACCAGACGATCCTGGTCTTCGACCTCGGCGGCGGCACGTTCGACGTGTCCCTGCTCGAGATCGGCGAGGGCGTCGTCGAGGTGAAGGCCACCTCCGGTGACAACCACCTCGGTGGCGACGACTGGGACACCCGGCTCGTCGAGTGGATGGTCAAGAAGTTCAAGGACAACAACGGCGTGGACCTCGGCGCGGACAAGATTGCCCGCCAGCGCCTCCAGGAGGCCGCCGAGAAGGCCAAGATCGAGCTGTCGTCCTCGAGCGAGACCACGATCCACCTGCCGTACATCACGCACTCGGAGTCCGGCCCGCTGCACTTCGAGGAGAAGATCAGCCGCGCCGAGTTCCAGCGGATGACCTCCGACCTGCTCGACCGCACCAAGTCGCCGTTCAAGCAGGTCATCAAGGACGCCGGCGTCGACGTCTCGGCGATCGACCACGTGATCCTGGTCGGCGGCTCCACCCGGATGCCCGCCGTGGCCGAGGTCGTCAAGGAGCTCACCGGCGGCAAGGAGCCCAACAAGGGCGTCAACCCCGACGAGGTCGTCGCCGTCGGCGCCGCGCTCCAGGCCGGCGTGCTCAAGGGCGAGGTCAAGGACATGCTGCTCCTCGACGTCACCCCGCTGAGCCTCGGCATCGAGACCAAGGGCGGCGTGATGACGCGGCTCATCGAGCGCAACACCACGATCCCGACCAAGCGCTCCGAGGTCTTCACCACGGCCGACGACAACCAGCCGTCCGTGCAGATCCAGGTGTTCCAGGGCGAGCGCCAGATGGCCGCCCAGAACCAGCCGCTGGGCAACTTCGAGCTGACCGGCCTCCCGCCGGCCCCGCGCGGCGTGCCGCAGATCGAGGTCACCTTCGACATCGACGCCAACGGCATCGTGCACGTGTCCGCCAAGGACCGCGGCACGGGTCGCGAGCAGTCGATGACGATCACCGGCGGCTCGGCGCTGTCCAAGGAAGACATCGACAAGATGGTCAAGGACGCCGAGCAGTACGCCGAGGAGGACCGGCTCCGCAAGGAGGCGGTGGAGACCCGCAACCAGGCCGAGGGCGTCGCCTACAGCACCGAGAAGTTCCTCGGCGAGAACGGCGACAAGATCCCGGCCGAGGTCAAGACCGAGGTCGAGGCGGACCTCGACGCGCTGAAGAAGGCGCTCGAGAGCACCGAGGAGAGCGCCGGCCCGGAGATCACCGCGGCCCTCGCCAAGCTCAACGAGTCCAGCCAGAAGATGGGCGCTGCGATGTACGCCGCGGGCGAGGCCGACGCCTCCGCCGCGGGCGGCACCACCGGCACCGGTGACTCCGACGAGGACGTGGTGGACGCCGAGATCGTCGACGAGGACACCGACGGCGACGCGAAGAGCGACGAGGGTGAGAGCAAGTGACCTCAGGCCACGAGCAGGAGCCGGCCGAGTTCACCGACGCCGAGGGACGGGACCCGCAGGAGACTGCGGGCCCCGTGCCCGGGGCGGCCGGGGAGCCGGCCCCGTCCGAGGAGCCCGTCGAGGCGCCGGCCGAGCCGGGGTCCGAGGAGTTGCTGGCGGCGCAGGCCAAGGTGGGTGCGCTCACCGAGGACCTGCAGCGGCTGCAGGCGGAGTACGTCAACTACAAGCGCCGGGTTGACCGGGACCGCGAGCTGGTCAAGCAGAACGCCGTCTTCGCGGTGCTCTCCTCGATGCTCCCGGTGCTCGACGACCTGGACCGGGCGCGCGAGCACGGTGAGCTGGAGGGCGGCTTCAAGGCCGTCGCCGACTCGCTCGAGCGGATCGTCGCGGCCCACGGGCTGGTCAAGTTCGGCGCCCCCGGCGACGAGTTCGACCCTCGCTTCCACGAGGCGCTGATGCACGCGCACTCCGCGGACGTGACGACGACGACCTGCCAGAACATCGTGTCCGCCGGCTACATGATCGGCGAGCGCGTCGTACGACCGGCCAAGGTGACCGTGGTGGATCCTGAGCCGGAGGGCCCCGGGGCCTAGCCCCGGTGGTCGGCAGCATGACCCAGCTTGACCCCAGCACGACGACGAACCGAGAGGGAGAGGGGGTGCGCGGATGACCAGTGCAGACTGGGCGAACAAGGACTTCTACAAGGTCCTGGGCGTCGCCAAGGACGCGTCGGCGGCCGACGTGAAGAAGGCCTACCGCAAGCTCGCCCGTGAGAACCACCCCGACTCCCACCCGGGCAACCAGGCCGCGGAGGACCGCTTCAAGGCGATCGCCGAGGCCTACGACGTCGTCGGGGACGCCGAGAAGCGCAAGCAGTACGACGAGCTGCGGGCCGGCCTGGCCGGCGGTTTCGGGCCGTTCACCACCAGCGGCGGCGGGGCGGGGACCCAGGGGTTCGACTTCAACGACCTGTTCGGCGGCGGCACCGGTCGCGGCGGCGCGGGCGGTGGCGGGTTCGGCGACGTCTTCGGCGGCATGTTCGGCGGCGGCGGGGGCCGCACCCGCACCACCACGCAGGCCCGCCGCGGCTCCGACATCGAGACCGAGGCGACGATCGGGTTCGCGGACTCCATCGAAGGCGTGACCGTCTCGCTGCGGCTCACCTCCGACGCGCCCTGCCCGGACTGCTCCGGCACCGGGGCCCGCGCCGGCACGATGCCGCGGGTCTGCCCGGACTGCGAGGGCGTCGGGATGCGCGCGGCCTCGGTCGGCGGCGCGTTCACCATGAACGAGACCTGCCCGACCTGTCGCGGTCGCGGCCTGGTCGTCGACGACCCGTGCCCGACCTGCCACGGCTCCGGGCGGGGGCTGTCCAACCGGACCATCTCCGCGCGGATCCCCGCCGGCGTCAAGGACGGCCAGCGGATCCGGCTGCGCGGCAAGGGCGCGAACGGCGAGCGCGGCGGCCCGCCCGGCGACCTCTACGTCACCGTGCACGTCGCCGGTCACCAGCTGTTCGGCCGCAAGGGCGACAACCTCACCCTGACGGTGCCGGTCAGCTTCGCCGAGGCGGCGCTGGGCGCGGACATCAAGGTGCCCACGCTCGGTGGCGCCCCGGTCACCCTCAAGGTGCCCGCGGGCACGCCCAACGGCCGGTCCTTCCGGGTCCGCGGCCGGGGGGTGCAGCGCAAGGACGGCCACACGGGCGACCTGCTGGTCACCGTCGAGGTGCAGGTCCCGCCCCGGCTCGACGACCAGGCCCGCGCCGCCGTCGAGGCGCTCCGCGACGCCACCGCCGGGACCGACCTGCGCGCCAACCTCTTCGACGCGCGCACCACCCCCGGCAGCACGTCATGACCGGGCCGGGCGGGGGGACCGATGCCGGGGCCCGAGGTCCCGGTCTACGTCATCAGCGTCGCCGCCGAGCTCACCGGCCTGCATCCGCAGACCCTGCGGACCTACGACCGGCTCGGCCTGGTCCGGCCGGGCCGCACCGGGGGCGGCGGCCGGCGCTACTCGTGGCGCGACATCGAGCTGCTCCGCGAGGTCGCCGAGCTGAGCGCCACCGGCATCGGCCTGGAGGGCGTGCGCCGGATCCTCGACCTCGAGCACCAGGTCGACGCGCTCCGGCTCCGGGTCGTCGAGCTGGAGCACGACCTGGCCTCCGCCGAGTACACCCTGCAGGCCGCCCTGACGCAGCCCACCAAGAACCTGCCCGCCGTGCGGGCCACCACGGCGACCGGCCAGTCGGTCACCGTGTGGCGGCGCGGCGCGCGCTAGCTCTATCCCCTCGCCGCGATTCGTCTGCGGTCGCCCGGCGAGAGACCCAGCAGGACCGCAGGCACACGACGGGAGACCGACATGGACGCTTCGAAGTTCACCACCCGCAGCCAGGAAGCCATCAACGCCGCCATCACGGCCGCGGCGTCGGCCGGGCACGCGCAGGTCGAGGCAGTGCACCTGCTCGCCGCCCTGCTCGCCCAGCCGGAGGGCATCATCCACCCGCTGCTGCAGGCCGTCGGGGCCGAGCCGTCCGCCGTCGAGGCGGCGGTGCGTGCCGAGCTCGCCCGGCTGCCCGCCGCGAGCGGCACGACGGTCGGCGGGCCGTCGTACTCCCGGGCGGCGATCGCGCTGCTCGACCAGGCCGGCGACGTGGCGGCCGCGCTCAAGGACGACTTCATCTCCACCGAGCACCTGCTGCTCGCGGCCACCAGCGTCGACTCGCCGGCCAAGACGTTGCTGGCGGCGGCCGGCGCGACCTTCGAGACGCTCAGCGGGGCGCTGACCAGCGTCCGGGGTACGTCGCGGGTGACCAGCCAGGACCCGGAGGCGACGTACCAGGCCCTCGAGAAGTACGCCGTGGACCTGACCGCCGCGGCCGCCGAGGGCAAGCTCGACCCGGTGATCGGGCGGGACGCCGAGATCCGCCGGGTGATCCAGGTGCTCTCGCGGCGCACCAAGAACAACCCCGTGCTGATCGGCGAGCCCGGCGTCGGCAAGACCGCCGTCGTCGAGGGGCTGGCCCAGCGGGTCGTCGACGGCGACGTGCCCGACTCGCTCAAGGGCCGCAAGGTGCTCTCGCTCGACCTGGCCGCGATGGTGGCCGGCGCGAAGTACCGCGGTGAGTTCGAGGAGCGGCTCAAGGCCGTGCTCGCGGAGATCAAGGCGTCCGCCGGGCAGGTCATCACCTTCATCGACGAGCTTCACACGGTCGTCGGCGCGGGGGCCGGCGGCGACTCCGCGATGGACGCCGGCAACATGCTCAAGCCGATGCTGGCCCGCGGCGAGCTGCGGATGATCGGCGCGACCACGCTCGACGAGTACCGCGAGCGCATCGAGAAGGACCCGGCCCTCGAGCGCCGGTTCCAGCAGGTGTTCGTCGGCGAGCCGTCCGTCGAGGACACGGTGGCGATCCTGCGCGGGCTCAAGGAGAAGTACGAGGCGCACCACGGCGTCACCATCGCCGACAGCGCGCTGGTCGCGGCCGCGATGCTGTCCGACCGGTACATCACCGGCCGCCAGCTGCCCGACAAGGCGATCGACCTCGTCGACGAGTCGGCCTCCCGGCTGCGGATGGAGATCGAGTCCAGCCCGGTCGAGATCGACCAGCTCCGGCGCAGCGTCGACCGGATGAAGATGGAGGAGCTGGCGCTCGACCGCGAGGCCGACGCCGCGTCCCGCGACCGCCTCGAGCGGCTGCGCGCCGACCTCGCCGACCGCGAGGAGGAGCTGCGCGGGCTGGAGAGCCGGTGGGCGCGGGAGAAGGCCGCGCTGGAGGGCGTCGGCGAGCTGCGCAAGCAGATCGACGAGCTGCGGATGCAGGCCGACCGCTACCAGCGCGAGGGCGACTTCGCCGGGGCCAGCGAGATCCTCTACGGGCGGATCCCCGAGCTGGAGAAGCAGCTCGTGCAGGCCGCCGAGGACGAGCAGTCCGTCACCGACCCGATGGTGCGCGACGAGGTCGGCCCCGAGGAGATCGCCGACGTCGTGGAGGCCTGGACGGGCATCCCGACCGGCCGGCTGCTCGAGGGCGAGACCGCCAAGCTGCTGCGCATGGAGGACGTGATCGGCCGGCGGCTGATCGGCCAGCGGGCCGCGGTCTCCGCGGTCTCCGACGCCGTGCGCCGCTCGCGTGCCGGCATCGCCGACCCTGACCGGCCCACCGGGTCGTTCCTGTTCCTCGGCCCCACCGGCGTCGGCAAGACCGAGCTGGCCAAGGCGCTCGCGGACTTCCTGTTCGACGACGAGCGGGCGATCGTCCGCATCGACATGAGCGAGTACTCCGAGAAGCACTCGGTGTCCCGGCTCGTCGGTGCGCCCCCCGGCTACGTCGGCTACGACGAGGGCGGCCAGCTCACCGAGGCGGTGCGCCGGCGTCCCTACTCCGTCGTGCTGCTCGACGAGGTGGAGAAGGCGCACCCGGAGGTCTTCGACATCCTGCTGCAGGTGCTCGACGACGGCCGGCTCACCGACGGCCAGGGCCGCACCGTGGACTTCCGCAACGTGGTGCTGATCCTCACCTCGAACCTCGGCTCGAGCTACCTCGTCGACCCGACGCTCGACGACGACAAGAAGCGCGAGTCGGTGATGGCCGTCGTACGCGCCTCGTTCAAGCCGGAGTTCCTGAACCGGCTCGACGAGGTGGTGCTCTTCGACGCGCTGTCCCGCGACGAGCTCTCGCACATCGTGGACCTGCAGATCGCCCAGCTCGGCAAGCGGCTGGCGGTCCGCCGGATCACCGTCGAGGTCACCCCGGCCGCGCACGCCTGGCTGTCGGAGACCGGCTACGACCCGGCCTACGGCGCCCGGCCGCTGCGCCGGCTGGTGCAGACCGCGATCGGCGACCCGCTGGCCCGGCTGCTGCTCGGCGGCGAGGTGCTGGACGGCGGCCGGGTGGTGGTGGACGTGGCCCCGCAGGGCCAGGGCCTCCTCCTCACCCCCGATAGTCCGTGACGTTCCTGCTGTCCGAGGGGCCCCTGCACGACAAGTCCGTCACGGACTATCGGGCGGCGGGGGGCAGGAGGCCCACCGGGTCGCCCGCCTCCCAGGGGTCCGCTCCCATCGCCTGGAGCTGCTCGCGGCACCACGGGCTGATCTCCCGCCCGCCGCTCAGCACCGACGTCCGGAACTCCGGCCACGGCACCCACGCGAAGTCGTCGACCTCGTCGGGATCCGGGCGTACGGCGTCCGCGGTCGTCGCGACGAACACCGGGCACATCTCGTTCTCGACCGTCCCGTCGGCCATCACCGCGCGGTAGCGGAACGCCGGCAGCACCAGGGACATCGCCTCCAGCCGCAGCCCGAGCTCCTGGGCCGCCCGGCGGCGCACGGCGTCGGCGAGGTCCTCGCCGGGGGCCGGGTGCCCGCACACGCTGTTGGTCCAGGCGCCCGGCCAGGTCGGCTTGTGGGTGGCCCGCCGGGTGACCAGCACCCGGCCGTCGGGGTCGCGGACGTAGCAGGAGAACGCCAGGTGCAGCGGGGTGGCGCGGTGGTGCACGGTCGCCTTGTCGGTGACCCCGACGGCGTGCCCCTCCTCGTCGAGCAGCACGACCTGCTCGGCGCCGCCGCTCGTGGGGGTGGTCACGCCGGCCTCGCGAGCTGGTTCACGGCCGCGTCGAACACCCAGGGCAGCGCCGCGGCGGCCGGCACGATCCGGCTGCGCAGGGCGCGGTGCCGGGTGACGGTGAGCAGCCCCTGGGTGAGCAGGTCGTGGCGCCGGGTGACCCGCCGCCAGTCGCGCTCGTAGCGACCGGCGTGCCCCGCGGCGATCGCCGCGACCGCGGCCCGGGCCTGCGCGATGCCGATCGCGATGCCCTCGCCGGTCAGCGCGTCGACGTACCCCGCGGAGTCGCCGACCAGCAGCACCCGGCCCTGCACCCGCCGGGTCGACCGCTGCCGGAGCGGCCCCGCGCCGCGCACCCGGGTCATCGGGTGGCCGTCGAGGTGCGGGGCGAGGGTGGAGAACGCGCTGAGCAGCTCGGCGAAGGTCGCCCGGCGGTCGGTGAGCACCGCGATGCCGACCAGGCCGTCGGCCACCGGCGTGACGTAGGCCTCGCCGACCCGCGACCAGTGCACCTCCACGAAGCCGGACCAGGGCGGGACGGCGACGTGCGCGCGCTGGCCGTACCTCCGCGCGGTGCCCGCGGGGGCCTCCAGGCCGAGCATCCGGCGGATCGGCGAGTGCAGCCCGTCGGCGGCGACCAGGTGCCGCGTCGGCTCCCCGTCGACCAGGACGTGGTCGCCGGCGTCGACGACGTTGCGCACGGCCCGCTGCTCGACGGGGATGCCGGCCAGCAGGACCGCCCCCTGCAGCGCGCGCAGCAGCGCCGTGCGCCGTACGCCGCGGCCGGCGCCGCACCGGAACGACGCGTCCACCGCGTGCGAGCCGTCGACGTAGCGGATCCCCTCCAGCGGCCGGCCCTCGAGGGTCACGCCGAGGTCGAGGAGGTCCGAGACCGCCGCGGGCATCAGGCCCTCGCCGCAGGCCTTGTCGATCACCCCCTTGCGGGGCTCGAGCACCACCACGTCGAGACCGGCCCGCGCGGCGTACAGCGCGGTCACCAGGCCGATGGGTCCGCCGCCGGCCACCACGAGGTCGCGCATCAGGCGCCCACCCCGGCGAGCGCGGTGTTCTCGGCCCGGAGCCGCACCGTGAGCAGCGCGGCGTTGAGCAGCGTGAACACCAGCGCGGTCACCCACGCGGCGTGCACCAGCGGCAGCGCGACACCCTCGACGACGACCGCGACGTAGTTGGGGTGGCTCAGGAAGCGGTAGGGGCCGGTCCGCACCAGCGGCAGCCCCGGTACGACGATCACGCGGGTGTTCCAGTGCCGGCCCAGCGTGCGGATGCACCACCACCGCAGGCCCTGCGACGCCACCGCCAGCACCAGCATCACGCCGGCGAGCAGGGCCGGCACGTCGGGCCGCACCACCCAGGCCTCGACGAGCATCCCGACGAGCAGGCCGGTGTGCAGCACGACCATCGCCGGGTAGTGCCCGCGGCCGGTCTCGAAGCCGCCCTGCTCGAGGCTCCATGCCGCGTTGCGCTTCGAGACGACCAGCTCGGCCAGCCGCTCCAGTCCGACGAGGGCGACCAGGACGGTGAAGAACGCGAGGCTCGTCATGCCGTCCCCGCGGCCCGCAGCAGGACCAGCTCGGAGCAGAAGCCGGGTCCCATCGCCATCAGCAAGCCGTAGGAGCCGGGGCGCGGGGGCCGCTCGCGCAGGGTGTCGGCGAAGACGTGCAGCACCGAGGCCGAGGACAGGTTGCCGATGCGGGCCAGCGAGTCCCAGGTCATCTCGACCGCCGAGCGAGGCAGGTCGAGCGCCTGCTCGATGGCCTCGAGGACCTTGGGGCCGCCGGGGTGGCAGACCCAGAACTCCACGTCGTCGCGGGACAGCCCGGCGTCGGCGAGGAAGCCGTCGACGTCCTCGCCGAGGTGCCGCCGGACCAGGTCCGGGACGTGCGCGTCCAGCACGATCCGCAGGCCGGTGGCGCCGACGTCCCAGCCCATGGTGCGCTCGGAGTCCGGGTAGAGCCGGCTGCGGGACCCGAGCACCTCCACGCCGCCGGCGTCGGGAGAGCGGTGCGCGCCAACCGCGACCACGGCGGCCGCGCCGTCGCCGAACAGCCCGCTCGCGACCAGGTTCGCGACGGTGGTGTCGTCGCGCTGCACGGTCAGCGAGCAGAGCTCGGCGGACACCAGCACCGCGACGTCGTCGGGATGCCCGACCAGGTAGTCCTGGAGCCGGGCGACCCCGGCCGCGCCGGCGACGCAGCCGAGCCCGACCAGCGGCACCCGCTTCCACGTCCGGCCGCAGGCCGATCACCGCGGCGATCCGGGCGTCCAGGGACGGTACGGCGAGCCCGGTGACCGTCGTGGACACGATCAGGTCGACGTCGGCGGGCGTGAGGTCGGCGGCCTTGAGGGCGTCGACCAGCGCCTGGGCGCCGAGCTGCACGGCCACCTCGATGAACCGGTCGTTCGCCTCCCCGAAGTCGCGCAGCGCGGCGTACGCCTCGAGCGGCAGCGCGAGGTGCCGCTGCCGGACGCCCGCGTTGGCGTGGAACCGGCGCAGCAGCCGCTCGTCGAGGCCGCCGCCGCTGGCGATCACCTCGACGAAGGCGTCGGTGATCTGCTCCTGCGGGTAGCAGTGCTCGGGCAGGGTGCCTCGGACCGACAGGATCTGCATGGGGGGTGTCCCTCTCACTGGACTGACCGGTGGGCGGAGCTGCGGGGCGGGCCTCATCGGGCCCCCGCCAGCAGGGCGACGTCGAGCAGCGCGATCGCGACGGCCGCCCGGAACGGCGTGCGTCCCCGGCCGCGCAGGCCGACGGCGGCCAGCACGACGACGAGGGGCAGCCCGAGCCAGGACAGCCACCGGTGCGAGCCGGTCGCGCTGAGCGCGATCAGCACCGATGCGGCGACCAGCACCGCGGTCGCGGCCGGCCCGGTGCGGCGGGCGCCGATCCGGTGCGGGAGGCCGTGCACCCCGGTGGCCGCGTCGTCGTCGAGGTCGGGCAGCGCGTTGACCAGGTGCGCGCCGACGCCGAGCAGCGCGCCCGCGAGCGGCACCCACGGCGGCGGCAGCTCACCCGGCGTGCCGGCCAGCGTCACGAACACCGGCAGCGCGCCGAACGCGACGGCGTAGGGCAGCCACGACCAGGCCGTCGACTTCAGCCCCAGGTTGTAGGCCCAGCCCGACCCGACTGTGAGCAGGTGCACCAGCCCGGCGACCAGGCCGCAGGCCAGCGAGAGCGGCACGGTCGCGACCAGGGCCAGGGCGCAGGCGACCCGGACGACCCCGACCCCGACCTCCCCGGTGGCGAGCGGCTTGTCGGCGCGGTGCACCGCCCGGTCCCGTCGTACGTCGACGAGGTCGTTGGACCAGCCGATCGAGAGCTGTCCGGTGAGCACGGCCGCGACGACGAGCGCCGAGGTGCTCGGGGGGAGACCGGCGGTGACCGCCAGCAGCCCGGCCACCGCGGTGACCGCGAGCGCGGGTCCGGCGTGCGCGCTGCGGAGCAGGGCGGGGACCGGGCTGCCGGTCGTGCGCTGCTGGTCCACGCTCTCGTCCGATCCTCGTGCCGACGCCGGCCGCCTGTCGCGGGCCGGACGGGGCGGCGGTGTACTGCCGAGCCTGCCACGGGCGGTGAAGGCAGCGACAGGGACCGACCGGCCGCGTGGTGGAATGGGCGCCATGAGCGAGCCGGACGGAACGAAGGCGCCCGCCCGCCCGCGTCAGGTGACGGTGGCCGGCGTGACGGCAGCCGCCGCCTGCCTGCTGCTGGTGGTGACCCTGTTCGACTCGATGGCGACCGTCCGCTCGGCGGACATGCGGGACCGGGTCGCGAAGTTCCTCAGCACCCCGCCCGGCGACGGTCTCGGGCTGTCGGCGGACGCCGTCGTCGACCTGCTCCGTGCCGTCGTCCTGGTCAGCGGCGCGCTGGCCGCCGCCGGTGCCGTGCTTGCGATCTTCGCGCTCCAGCGGCACCGCGGGGCCCGGGTCGGGCTCGCGGTCGCCGCGGTGCTGATGCTGTTCTCCGCCACGTTCGTGTCCGGCATCCTCCCGCTGGTCGTGGCGGTGGCCGCCGCGATGCTGTGGGGCCGCGAGGCGCGTGACTGGTACGACGGACGCCAGCCCCGTCCCGCCCCGCAGGCGCCCGGGCCGCTGCCGCCCCACCTGTCGCACCCGCAGGCCGGTGCCCCGCAGGCCGGGTCGACGTACCCGCCGGCCGGCTCGCCGTGGGCCACGCCCGCCCCGCAGGGCGGTGGCCCCGGACACCCGGCGCCGGCGGCGTTCCGCGCGGCCCCGCGGACCGGCCGCCCCGTGCAGGTCACCGCCGCGGTCTGGCTGACCTGGGTGTTCTCCGCGTTCGTCGCGTTCGTCTTCGTGCTGGTCGTGCTCACCATGCTGCTCGACCGGGACCGGCTGCTCGAGGAGATCCAGCGCACCCCCACCCTGACCGACGCCGGGTTCACCACCCGGCAGATCCTGGGCTTCATGTGGGTGCTCAGCGCCGTCGCGATCGCCTGGTCGCTGGGCGCCATGGCGCTCGCCGCGCTGGCCTTCCGGCGGGTGGAGATCGCCCGTGTCGTGCTGGTGGTCTCGGGGATCGTCGCGGGGCTGGTGTGCCTGGCCGCCGTACCCGTCGGCTGGCCCGGGGCGGTCGCCGCCTTCACGACCGTGGCGCTGCTCAGCCGCCGCCCGGCGCGGGACTGGTTCGCGGGACGGGGCCTGCCGCCGGGCCCGCCGCGGCAGTCGCTCCCGCAGCCGCCGCCCCGGAGCAAGCCGCCGGTCTGGTGACTCAGGCGTGCAGGTCGGCCTGACGGAGCCGGCGCACGCCCTCCTCGACGACCGAGGTCTCCTTGCAGAAGGCCCAGCGCACCTTGTGCCGGCCCTCCTCGTGGTCGTCGTAGAACACCTGGCTCGGGATCGCGACCACGCCGGCCCGTTCCGGGAGGGCGAGGCAGAACGCCATCCCGTCCGGGTAGCCGTAGGCCCGCACGTCGGTGGTCACGAAGTACGTCGCCTCGGGCGGGTAGACCTCGACGTCGAGCCCGCGCAGGCCCTCGACGAGCAGGTCCCGCTTGGCCTCGAGCTCCTTGGCGAGCCCGTCGTAGAAGCCGGCCTCCTGGCGCAGGGCGTGCGCGACCGCCGGCTGCAGGGGCGCGGCGTTGCTGAACGTCAGCCACTGCTTGGCGGCCATCACGGTGCTCACCAGGTCGGCCGGCCCGGTCACCCAGCCGACCTTCCAGCCGGTGAACGAGAACGTCTTGCCGGCGCTGGAGATGCTCACCGTGCGCTCCCACATGCCCGGCAGCGTGCAGATCGGGACGTGCGCGCGGCCGTCGAACAGCAGGTGCTCGTAGACCTCGTCGGTCACCACCACCAGGTCGTGCTCGATCGCCACCTCCGCGACCGCCTCGAGCTCGGCCCGGGTGAGCACCGCGCCGGTCGGGTTGTGCGGGGTGTTCAGCAGCAGCGTCGTGGTGCGCGGCGTGACCGCGGCCCGGAGCGCGTCGACGTCGAGCCGGAAGTCCGGGGCGCGCAGGGTCACCGGGCGACGTACGCCGCCGGCCATCTCGATGCACGCGACGTAGGAGTCGTAGAACGGCTCGAGCACCACCATCTCGTCGCCGGGGTTCACGAACGCGAAGATCGCCGCGGCCAGCGCCTCGGTCGCCCCCGCGGTCACCACCACCTGCGAGGTGGGGTCGAGCTCGAGGCCGTAGTGCCGGGCCTGGTGCTCGGCGACCGCCTCGCGCAGCTCGGGGAGGCCGGGGCCGGGCGGGTACTGGTTGCGGCCGGCGCGCAGCGCCTCGACCGCCGCCTCGACGGCACCGGGCGGACCGTCCCGGTCCGGGAAGCCCTGGCCGAGGTTGAGGCTGCCGGTGCGCACGGCCAGCGCGGACATCTCGGAGAAGATCGTCGGCGGGATCGACCGGAGCCGGGTCGCCATCCTCGGGGAGGTCGCAGACATACCGCGACTGTACGGCGTTCGTGTGCAGCCGCTGACGGGCATGAGGGATGATCGCCGCATGGCCACCCAGACCGTCGCACGCCCGCCCGCGCAGCCGAAGCGGCGGCGCGGAGCCGCGTTCTGGCTCGGCATCGCCCTGATCCTCGCCGGCCTCGCGGTGCTCGCCTACGTCGCCTGGCAGTTCTTCGGCACCAACGTGGTGGCCCACCAGAAGCAGCAGAAGATCGTGGAGAGGACCGAGAGCGCCTGGCGGTCGCAGGGCACCGCCGGCGCGTCCGGGACCGCGCAGGGCGTGGAGCTCGACGGCGCCCAGGCGCTGGTCCGGATCCCGCGCTTCGGCAAGAAGTACGTGATGCCGGTGCAGGCGGGTGTCTCCGAGGCGGTGCTCGCCGAGGGCTTCGGGCACTTCCCGGGGACCGCCGACCCCGGCCAGGTCGGCAACTACGCGATCGCCGCGCACCGGGTCACCCACGGGGAGCCGCTGCGGGACATGCCCCGGCTGCGGCCCGGCGACACCGTCGTGGTCGAGACCCGCAAGGCGACCTACACCTACCGGCTCGACACCGACCCCGACAAGCTGATCGTGACGTTCGCCGACGTGTGGGTGATCGACCGGCTACCGACGAACCCGCGCGGCGGCGTGCAGCCGGCCCAGCGGCCCGGCCAGAAGCTGATCACGCTGACCACCTGCGCGGAGCTCTTCCACACCGACAACCGGATGATCGTGTTCGGGCACCTCGTCGGCACCACCCCCGCTGACCCGGGGCCCGGCAGGCCGGCCACTAGGGTGGCGCGCATGAGCGATCGGGACGCGTTGCTGGACCAGGTCAGGACCAAGGCCGTCGTGCACGGGCGGGTGACGCTGTCCTCCGGCAAGGAGGCCGACTACTACGTCGACCTGCGCCGGATCACCCTCGACGCGCAGGCCGCGCCGCTGGTCGGCCGGGTGATGCTCGACCTCACCGCCGGCTGGGAGTACGACGCGGTGGGCGGTCTCACGCTCGGCGCCGACCCGGTGGCCACCGCGATGCTGCACGCCGCCGCCCAGCAGGGCCGCTCGCTCGACGCGTTCGTGGTCCGCAAGGAGGAGAAGGCGCACGGCCTGCAGCGCCGGGTCGAGGGACCCGACGTGCGCGGCCGCCGGGTGCTCGCGGTGGAGGACACCTCGACGACCGGCGGGTCGGTGCTCACCGCCGTGCAGGCGCTCCGCGAGGCCGGTGCCGAGGTGGTCGGCGTCGCGGTGATCGTGGACCGCTCCACGGGCGCGAAGGAGAAGGTCGAGGCCGCCGGCTGCGACTACCTCGCCGCGTTCGGGCTCGACGAGCTCGGGCAGTCGCAGACCTGAGCCGCCGGGAGGAGCTCAGTCCTCCCGGACCTCCTCGATCTTCTCCACGGCCCGGGCCCGGAGCACCTCGACGGCGATCGGGACGACCGAGATCGCCACGATCGCGAGCAGCATCACCTCGAGGTTGTTGCGGACGAACGAGATCTGGCCCAGGAAGTAGCCCAGCACCGTCACGCCGCTCGCCCAGACCGCGCCGCCGATCGCGCTGTAGACCATGAACCGCCGGAAGCCCATGTCGCCGACCCCGGCCATCACGGTGATGAAGGTGCGCACGATCGGCACGAAGCGGGCCAGCACGATGGCCCGGTTGCCGTACTTCTCGAAGAAGTCGTGGGTCTTGTCGACGTACTTCTTCTTGAAGATCTTCGAGTCCTCGCGGTGGAAGATCGACGGCCCCGCCACGGCGCCGATGGCGTAGCCGCTCGCGTTGCCGAGCATCGAGGCGGCGAACAGCACCAGCGCACACACCCACAGCGGCTGCGGCACGTCGCCCTTGGAGACCAGCAGGCCGACCGTGAACAGCAGCGAGTCGCCGGGCAGGAAGAAGCCGACGAGCAGGCCGCACTCGGCGAAGATCACCGCCGCCGCGCCCCAGAGTGCGTAGTCGCCGAACTGGTCGAGGAGGTACTGCGGGTCCAGCCACTGGATGCCGAGCAGCATCGGGGCGACCAGGGCGTGGATGTCCGTCACGTCGAGAAGGATAGAGGTGGCACCTGAACGCAGCCTGGCCGCGGCCTAGGGTCGCACCATGGCCGACCCCGCGACCGACCCCGCGACCGACCCCCCGACCGATGAAGCGCGTCGTGCGCCCTACGACCCGATGCCGCACGGCCCGGCCGAGGTCGGGGTGGGGCCGTGGCCCGGCGAGCCGCCGGTCGGGGAGCAGTACGACGAGCGGCTGCTCGCCGAGGGGGGACCGGCGCAACGTCGTGGACCGCTACCGCTACTGGACGATGGAGGCGATCGTCGCCGACCTGGACACCCGGCGGCACGACTTCCACGTCGCGATCGAGAACTGGCAGCACGACTTCAACATCGGCACGATCGTCCGCTCGGCCAACGCGTTCCTGGCCCGCGAGGTGCACATCGTCGGGAACCGGCGGTGGAACCGTCGCGGCGCGATGGTGACCGACCGCTACCAGCACGTCCGGCACAGCCCGGACGTCGCGGCGCTGGCCGAGCACCTGCACGCCCAGGACGTGGTGCTGCTCGGCATCGACAACCTGCCCGGGTCGCGGCCGATCGAGACCCTCGAGCTGCCGCGCCGGGTCTGCCTGCTCTTCGGCCAGGAGGGCCCGGGCCTCTCCGACGCGGCCCGCGAGGCGTGCGACGGCACGTTCTCGATCGCGCAGTTCGGCTCCACCCGCTCGATCAACGCCTCGGCGGCCGCGGCCATCGCGATGCACGCCTGGGTGCGCCAGCACGCCGACCTCGGCGAGTCCTGGCGCGGCTAGGCCGCTCAGCAGCGGATGTCGAAGATCGGGTCGGCGGCGGTGACCGTGGAGCCCGGGCGCTGCAGCGGCTCGGAGGGGGCCGGGCAGTCGAGCACCACGACCGCGCACACGGCCGAGCGGCCGGTGCCGGTGACGTAGCCGGGGTCCCAGGTGACGATCTCCTGCCCGGCGCGCACCACGTCGAGCTCGTCGGCGAGCAGGGTGAACCCGTCGCCGTGCATCTGGACCGTGTCGATCCCGAGGTGCACGAGCACCCCGGGCCCGGTGTCGCTGACCACCAGGAACGCGTGCGGGTGCAGCTTGGCCAGCCGGCCCGCGATCGGTGCCACCGCGCTCTGCGGGCCCGGGCGCGGCTCGATCGCCAGGCCCGGGCCGACCATCCCGGAGGCGAAGACCGGATCGGGCACGTCGGCCACGTCCAGGCTGGTGCCGGTGACCGGTGCGAGGACCTGCATCAGGGGCGGTCCATCAGAGGAGGTCCTCGATCTCGCTGGCGACGGTGTCCGCCTCGGGGCCGAGGACCACCTGGACGACCACGCCGGACCGCATGACGCCGTGCGCGCCTGCCGCTCGCAAGGACGCCTCGTCGACCAGCGAGGCGTCCTGGATCTCGGTGCGGAGGCGGGTGATGCAGGCTTCGATCTCTACGATGTTCCCGGGCCCGCCGAGGGCCGCCAGGATCGCCGCTGCTTGGCTCATGGCTGCATCTAACCATTCGGGAGGGAGGTGCCCGCGGTGAGCGCCGGACCCTCGTCCGCCCCGACCGGAACCGCGGCCCGGACCCCCGGGCTGGGCGTCCTGCAGCGCCTCGGACGCAGCCTGATGCTCCCGATCGCGGCCCTGCCGGTGGCCGCGCTGATGCTGCGGCTCGGCCAGCCCGACATGCTCGGTGACGGCGACACCGGGCTCGCGCTCGGCGCCCGCTGGAGCTGGCTGACGCCGGTCGCCGACGTGCTCGCCGCGGCCGGCGGCGCGCTGTTCGAGAACCTCGGGCTGCTCTTCGCGGTGGGCGTCGCGATCGGGTTCGCCCGCCGGTCCGACGGGTCGACGGCGCTCGCCGCGGTCGTGGGCTACCTCGTGTTCGGCGCGGTGACGGACGCCATGTCGCCGTACGTCCTGCCGGAGGGTGCCGACGCCCTCGACTACGGCGTCTTCGGCGGGATCCTCGTCGGGCTCACGGCCGCCCTGCTCTGGCAGCGCTTCCACCGGATCCGGCTGCCGCCGTACCTCGCGTTCTTCGGCGGCCGGCGCTTCGTCCCGATCGTCACCGCCGCCGCCGCGCTGGCGCTCGGCGTGCTGCTCTCCTTCGCCTACCCGGCCTTCGACTCCGCGCTGACCCGGCTCGGGGGGTGGCTGGTCGGCAACGACATCCTCGGGGCCGGCGTCTACGGCGTCGCCAACCGGCTGCTGGTCCCGTTCGGGCTGCACCACCTGCTCAACTCGGTGCCCTGGTTCGTGGTCGGGTCCTACCAGACCCCGGGGGGCACGACCGTGCACGGCGACGTCGCCCGGTTCCTGTCCGGGGACCCGACGGCCGGCTCGTTCATGACCGGCTTCTTCCCGATCACGATGTTCGCGCTGCCCGCCGCCGCGCTCGCGATCTACCAGGAGGCCGCGCCCGGGCGCCGCAAGGTGATCGGCGGCGTGATGCTGTCCGGCGCGCTCACCTCGTTCCTGACGGGGGTCACCGAGCCCCTCGAGTTCGCGTTCATGTTCGTGGCCTGGCCGCTGTACCTCCTCCACGCCGTGCTCACCGGTACGTCGATGGCGCTGGTCAACGCGCTGGGGATCCGCGACGGTTTCGGGTTCTCGGCCGGCGCGATCGACTACACGCTGAACTTCACCACCGCCACGCACCCGCTCGCGCTGCTGGTCGTCGGGGCCGGCTACGCGGTGGTCTACTACCTGCTGTTCCGGTTCGCGATCCGGCGCTTCGACCTGGGCACGCCGGGCCGGGAGCGCGACGAGCAGCCGTCCGAGGACGCCGCCGGGGTCCCCTCCGGTCCGACGACGGACGGTGGGTCGCCCCGGGCGGGGTACGCCTCCTAGAGTGAGGGCGAACACGTCCGACCCCGCTGGCCCGAGACCACAGGAGACCGCTGATGCCCGTCGCGACGCCCGAGGTGTACGCCGAGATGCTCGACAAGGCGAAGCGTGACGGCTTCGCCTACCCGGCCATCAACGTCAGCTCCTCCCAGACCCTGAACGCCGCCCTCAAGGGCTTCGCCGACGCCGGCAGCGACGGGATCGTCCAGGTCTCCACCGGCGGCGCGGACTACCTGTCCGGGCCGACGGTGAAGAACATGGTGACCGGCTCGGTCGCGTTCGCGGCGTACGCCGCCGAGGTGGCCAAGAACTACCCGGTGAACATCGCGCTGCACACCGACCACTGCCCGCAGGACAAGCTGGACGGCTTCGTCCGCCCGCTGCTCGACATCTCCATCGAGCGCGTCAAGAACGGCCAGGCACCGCTGTTCCAGTCGCACATGTGGGACGGGTCGGCGATCCCGCTCGAGGAGAACCTGCAGATCGCCCAGGAGCTGCTCGCCAAGGCGGCCGCAGCGAAGATCATCCTGGAGATCGAGGTCGGTGTCGTGGGCGGCGAGGAGGACGGCGTCGAGGGCGGCGCGGGCGACAAGCTCTACAGCACCGCGGACGACGCGCTGGCCACCGTCGAGGCGCTCGGCCTGGGCGAGAAGGGCCGCTACCTGACCGCGCTGACCTTCGGCAACGTGCACGGCGTCTACAAGCCCGGCAACGTCAAGCTCCGCCCGGAGATCCTCCAGCAGGCCCAGCAGGCCGTCGTCGAGAAGCTCGGCCTCGAGCCCGGCGCCAAGCCCTTCGACCTGGTGTTCCACGGCGGCTCCGGCTCGCTGGCCGAGGAGATCGCCGCCGCGGTGTCCTACGGCGTCATCAAGATGAACGTCGACACCGACACGCAGTACGCCTTCACCCGACCGGTCGCCGGGCACATGTTCGCGAACTACGACGGCGTGCTGAAGATCGACGGCGAGGTCGGCAACAAGAAGGCCTACGACCCGCGGGCCTGGGGCAAGGCGGCGGAGGCCGGCATGGCCGCCCGCGTCGTCACCGCCTGCGAGAACCTGAGCAGCACCGGCACCAGCGTCAGCCGCTGACCCCACCGGCCCGCACGGCGGCAGCGCCGTGCGGGCACAATGGCGGGCATGACCTTCCAGGACCTGATGGCCGGACCGCCGCCCACCCACCTGCCCGTCGACCCGGCCGCGGCCGAGCTCGAGTCCGGCACCCCTGCGGTGGAGGTCGTCCGCAGCCACCCCGAGTCGCCGATCGCCTGGGCCACGCTGGCCGAGCAGGCGCTCGCCACCGAGGGCACCGAGGGCCTCATCGAGGTGACCGCCTACGCCTACGCGCGGGTCGGCTACCACCGCAGCCTCGACCAGCTGCGCCGCAACGGCTGGAAGGGCAACGGCCCGGTCCCGTGGGAGCACGAGCCGAACCGCGGCTTCCTGCGCGCGCTGGCGGCACTGGCCCGGGCCGCCGACCGGATCGGCGAGGCCCCCGAGGCGCAGCGCTGCGCCGACTTCCTCCGTGACAGCAGCCCCACCGCCTACGAAGCCCTCCTGGCCTAGGGGGCGGAAGCCGCCCCGCAGCTGTAACGCGGGGTTATGGACGCTCCACCCGAGGTACGACGGGCGCGAACCGTCCACCGCACGTGCACAGCCGGCCGTCCCGCACCCCCGACCCGCCTCGGCCGGTTTTCCTCCCCAGGGCGCGACCGGCGCGGTTCGTCCACCGGCTCGGCGCCGGACCGGCCTCGGACGGCCGGAACCGTCCGAGGCTGCTGGTATGCGCCCCGAGCTCCGAGCCGTCGCCGCCCGTCACGGCGGGGTCTTCCGCCGCTCCGAGGCCGTCGCCTGCGGCTGCACCGAGCGCGAGATGAAGACGGCGACCGGTCCGGGCGGCTCCTGGGTCGTCGTCCGCCGGGGTTGCTACGCCGAGCGCGCGCTGTGGGAGCGGCTCGACGACGAGGGCCGCTACGCCCTACGGGTGCGCGCGGCCGCCCTCGCCCAGGCCCGCCACGGCGTGCCGTCGCACGGCTCGGCGGCGGTGCTGCTCGGGATGCCCACCCGGCCCCGGTGGCGCGAGCTGGTGCACGTCACCCGCCCCGGCGTCACCGGCTCCCGGACCGAGAACGGCGTCAAGCACCACCTCGCGGCGTACGGCGAGACGGACCTGGCCACCGCGGACGGCCGGCGCGTGCTCGCGCTGGCCCGGACCGCGGTCGACCTCGCCCGTGAGCACGGCTTCGAGGACGGGGTGGTGGCGTGCGACGCCGCGCTGCGGATGGGGGTCTCGCGCCCGGCACTGGCCGCGGCGCTGCTGCCGATGACGTACTGGCCGCACGTCACCCGGGCCCGCGCGGCGGTCGAGGCGGCCGACGGCGGCGCCCAGAACGTCGGCGAGTCGCTGCTGCGGCTGATGGTGCTCGAGCTCGGCATCGGCCGTCCCGAGACCCAGTACGTCGTCACCGAGGGCTCGCGCCGGGCCGAGGTGGACCTGCGGGTCGGGCGGCACCTGTTCGAGTTCGACGGGCGGGTGAAGTACGTCGACCGGGAGCACGGCGGGGTCGCCGACCGGCCGGTGACGCAGGTGCTGTGGGAGGAGAAGCGCCGCGAGGACTGGCTGCGCCGGGTGCACGGCGGCCACGGGATGTCCCGCGTGGTGTGGGACGAGCTGTTCGGGGAGGCGCGCCGTCGCACGTTGAGACGCCTCCGCGAGGAGTACCGCCACACGGAGCAGCGATTCGGCCGCTGAGGCCGTTCCTCGCGAGTGGTCTGGACGGTTCGCACGCGTCATACCGTGGGTGGAGCGTCCATAACCCCGCGTTACAAGGGTGGGGCCACGCAGCGGAGCGCCGGAATCGTCCCCTGCTGCGATTCCGACGCTCCGACGTGAAGGGGCCGGCCCGGGGATCCTCGGATTCCCCCCGAACGGAGGACCACCCGGTCGGCCACTGGGAAAACCTTCTCAGCAAACGACCAGGATCCCGTGACCGTTTGATGCCACTGACACTAACCTGTCAGCATGACCTCCCTGCCGCTCTCCTCCGACGAGATGTCCACCCTCGGGGTGCTCGGTTTCAGCGCCCCGCAGGAGGAGATCTACCGGCTGCTGCTGCGGCACTCGGGCAGCACCCTGGCCGAGCTCGGCGCCCTGGTCGGGCTGCCTCCCGACGAGCTGCGCGACACGGTGGCCCGCTTCGCCGGGGCCGGCGTCGTCGACCTGCGGGGGGACGTGGTGCTGGCGCGGCCGCCGGCCGAGGCGATCTCCCGCCTGGTCACCGAGGAGACCCGGCGGCTGCAGAGCCGGGGGGCCCAGCTCGAGGCGGTCCGGCGGATGCTGCCGTCGCTGAGCGCCGAGCACCTGACCGCCTCGGCGCCCAAGGGCCAGCCGGTGACGCTCGAGCTGGTCGACGGCGGGGACATCGCGCAGCTGGTGCGCAGCCTCTCGGCCGCCTCGACCGGCGACCTGCTGTGGCTGCGGCCCGACGAGTGGAAGCTGCCGGAGGGGGTGCAGGTCGACGACTGGGTCAAGGACCTGATGCGCACCGGCCGGCGGTCCCGGGCGATCTACCCGGCCCGGGTGCTCGAGGAGGCCCCGGACATGATCCGCAGCCGTGCGGAGGCGGGGGAGCACGTGCGGATCCTCGCGGAGGTGCCGTGCCGGCTGGCGATCATGGGCAGCTCGGCGGCGCTGGTGACCGAGCGGTTCGGGAAGCCCTCGCAGCGCCGGCTGGTGATCCGCCAGCACTCGCTGATCGGGTCGCTGACCCTCCTGTTCGAGAGCCTGTGGGAGAAGGCGATGGCCGTGCCCGGCCTGGACGGTCAGCGCCCCGCGGAGGGGGCCAGCGACCAGCGGCTGCTGCTCGGCCAGCTCGCCGGCGGCGCCAAGGACGAGCAGATCGCGCGGGCGCTCGGCCTCAGCGTGCGCACGGTACGGCGCCGGGTGGCCGAGCTGCTCGGCGAGCTGGGCGCCGACTCGCGGTTCCAGGCCGGCGTCGAGGCGGTCCGGCGCGGCTGGATCTAGGCCGGCGGCAGCGGCATGGAGAACGCCGCGGGCTCGACGTGCCAGGTGCGGTTCCGCTCGGGGCCGTAGAGCTCGCCGTCGGCGCTGCAGTAGAAGTCCTGCCCGGAGACGCTGACCCGGTTCGCGCGCAGGTAGAGCACGTCGTCGCGCTCGTGGTGCGTGCCGAGGCGGAACCGGACGGCGTACCCGACCTTGGCCCACAGCGACGTCGAGTAGGAGACCATCACGTCGAGCTTGCCGTCCTCGGGCGTCGCCTCCGGGGTGATCGCGGCGCCACCTCCGACCCGGGAGCCGTTGCCGATCGCGACCATCAGGATCGGGTGCGCGAAGTCCGCCACCACGTGGTCGTCGACCTCGATCCGGAGCCGCACGAACGGCGGCTTCCACGGCGGCCTTGAGCGCGCCCAGCACGTAGCCGAACCGGCCCAGGACCTTCTTGAGGTTCTGCGCGTTGTGGCTGGCGGTGGCGCCCACGCCGACGTGCACGTTGTTCACCACGACCTCGCCGAGGCAGTCCACGATCAGGTCGACCGGCCGGATGTCGCCGGTCACGATCACCCGGGCGGCCTCCTCGGCGTCGAGCGGGATGCCGGTGCCGCGGGCGAAGTCGTTGCCGGTGCCCAGCGGGACCAGGCCGAGGACGGTGTCCTGGAGCTCGTGGCGCCGGTGCAGCGCCGCGACCACCGCGTGCAGGCTCCCGTCGCCGCCGGCGACCACCACCTGCCGGCCGCCGCGGCGGTGCAGCACGCCGTCCAGCTCACCCTGGTTCGAGGTCGCCGCGACCTCGACGTCGGTGGCGGCCCGCAGCACGGCGAGGGCCCGCTCGAGGGTCTCCTCGTCGTTGCTCCCGGCCTCGGAGTTGGTAATCATCAGCAGAGGTTCCACGGGGCGGAGGCTACCGCGCCGGCCCCGGGGCTGTCCGTGCTCACCAGGAGATCGGTCCTCGGAGCAGCACCGCGCGCTCTGCTAACGTTGGTTTGCAAGAGCCCAGATGCTGTTGCGCATCCGGGCTCCCTGCGTGTCACCAGGGTGGCAGGCGGGGACAGACCCCGGCACGCGCACCGGTGCCCCGGCCAGTGAAAGAGGTGCCAGATGCCCGCGATCGTGATCCTCGGAGCCCAGTGGGGGGACGAGGGCAAGGGCAAGGCGACCGACCAGCTCGGTTCGACCATCGATTATTGCGTGAGAACGTCCGGCGGAAACAACGCCGGGCACACGATCGTCGTGAACGGCGAGAAGTTCGCGACGCACCTGCTGCCGAGCGGGATCCTCACCCCGGGCTGCACGCCGGTCATCGCCAACGGTGTCGTGGTGGACGCCGGGGCGCTGTTCCGCGAGGTCGACGGGATGGAGGCCCGCGGCGTCGACACCAGCCGCCTGGTCGTGTCCGCCAACGCGCACCTGATCACCAGCTACCACACCACCATGGACAAGGTGACCGAGCGGTTCCTCGGCAAGAACCAGATCGGGACGACGGGCCGCGGCATCGGCCCGACGTACGCCGACAAGATCAACCGCACCGGGATCCGGGTCGCCGACCTGCTCGACGAGAAGATCCTGCGCGACAAGGTCGAGGCCGCCCTGGACCTGAAGAACCAGATCCTCGCCAAGGTCTACAACCGCCGTGCGATCGACCCCGACCAGGTCGTCGAGGAGCTGCTGTCGTACGTCGACCGGCTCCGCCCGATGATCGCGGACACCGGGCTGCTGCTGAACCGCGCGCTCGACGCCGGCGAGACGGTGCTGTTCGAGGGCGCCCAGGCCACCATGCTCGACGTCGACCACGGCACCTACCCCTACGTCACCTCGAGCAGCCCGGTCTCCGGCGGCGCGAGCACCGGCTCCGGGGTCGGCCCCACCCGCATCGACCGGGTGATCGGCGTGATCAAGGCCTACACCACCCGGGTCGGCGCCGGCCCGTTCCCGACCGAGCTGTTCGACGCCGACGGCGAGCGGCTCTGGGAGATCGGCGGCGAGGTCGGCGTGAGCACCGGCCGGAACCGCCGTTGCGGCTGGTACGACGCGGTCGTCGCGCGCTACGCGGCCCGGGTCAACGGCCTCACCGAGTTCTGCCTCACCAAGCTCGACGTGCTCGGCGCCTGGGACCGGATCCCGGTCTGCGTGGGCTACGACGTCGACGGCGAGCGGCAGGACGAGATGCCGATGACCCAGACCGAGTTCCACCACGCCAAGCCGATCTACGAGTACTTCGACGGCTGGCAGACGGACATCTCGGCGTGCCGCAGCTTCGAGGAGCTGCCGAAGAACGCCCAGCTCTACGTCCGCGCGCTCGAGGAGATGTCGGGGTCGCCGTTCTGGGCCGTCGGTGTCGGGCCGGGCCGCGAGCAGACGATCGTGCTGCGGGAGGGCTGATGAAGGTCCTGGTCGTCGGGGGCGGCGGCCGTGAGCACGCGCTCGCCCTCGCCCTGTCCCGCGACCCGAACGTCACCGAGGTGCACGCCGCCCCGGGCAACCCGGGCATCGCGGCGGTGGCCACGCTGCACGCCGTCGACCCGGTCGACGGCGCGGCGGTCACCGCCCTGGCCCGCGAGGTCGGCGCCGAGCTGGTGGTGATCGGCCCCGAGGCGCCGCTGGTCGCCGGGGTCGCGGACGCCGTGCGCGCCGCCGGGATCTCCTGCTTCGGGCCGTCCGCCGCGGCCGCGCACCTCGAGGGCTCCAAGGCCTTCGCCAAGGAGGTGATGGCCGCCGCCGAGGTGCCCACCGCGATGGCCCACGTGTGCACCAGTCCCGAGGAGGTCGCGAGCGCGCTCGACGCCTTCGGGCCGCCGTACGTCGTCAAGGACGACGGGCTCGCGGCCGGCAAGGGCGTGGTGGTGACCGACGACCGCGACGAGGCGCTGGCGCACGCGGCGATCACCCAGCGGGTGGTCGTGGAGGAGTTCCTCGACGGTCCCGAGGTCTCGCTGTTCGCGGTCACCGACGGCACCACCGTCGTCCCGCTGATCCCGGCCCAGGACTTCAAGCGCGCGCTCGACGGCGACGCCGGCCCGAACACCGGCGGCATGGGCGCCTACGCCCCGCTGCCCTGGGCCCCCGAGGGCCTGGTCGCCGAGGTCACCGAACGGGTGCTCCAGCCGACCGTCGACGAGATGGCCAAGCGCGGCACGCCGTTCGCCGGCCTGCTGTACGCCGGCCTCGTGCTGACCGAGCGCGGGGTCAAGGTCATCGAGTTCAACGCCCGGTTCGGCGACCCGGAGACCCAGCCGCTGCTCGCGCTGCTCGCCTCCCCGCTCGGCATCCTGCTCAAGGCGGCGGCCGAGGGACGGCTGCACCAGCTCAGCCCGCTGCTGTGGCACGACGGGGCGGCGGTCGCCGTCGTCGTCGCCGCCGACGGCTACCCCGCGTCCCCCCCGCACCGGTGACCGGGTGCACGGCCTCGCGGAGGCCGACCGGGTGGACGGGGTCGACGTGCTGCACGCCGGCACCGCCACCGACGGCGAGGGGCACGTGGTCACCTCGGGCGGCCGGATCCTGGCCGTCACCGCCCGTGGCGCGGACGTCGCGGACGCCCGGGCCAAGGCCTACGCCGGGGTCGCGGAGATCCGCGTCGACGGCAGCCACCACCGCACCGACATCGCCGCAGGAGTCTGATGACCGTCCCGAACGTCCTCGCCACGCGGTACGCCGCCGACGACCTGGTCCGGATCTGGTCCCCCGAGCACAAGATCGTGCTCGAGCGGCAGCTCTGGATCGCCGTGCTCAAGGCCCAGCGCGACCTCGGCGTCGACGTGCCCGACGGGGTGGTGGAGGCCTACGAGGCGGTCGTCGACCAGGTCGACCTGGCCTCGATCGCGGCCCGCGAGCGGGTCACCCGGCACGACGTGAAGGCGCGCATCGAGGAGTTCTGCGCGCTCGCCGGCCACGAGCACATCCACAAGGGCATGACGTCGCGGGACCTCACCGAGAACGTCGAGCAGCTGCAGATCAAGGCCTCGCTCGGGCTGGTCCGCGACCGGGTCGTCGCGGCGCTGGCCCGGCTGGCCCGGCTGGCCGCCGAGCACGAGTCGCTGGTGATGGCCGGCCGCTCCCACAACGTCGCCGCGCAGGCCACCACGATGGGCAAGCGGTTCGCCACGGTCGCCGACGAGATGCTGGTCGCGCTGGCCCGGGTCGAGGACCTGCTGGCGCGCTACCCGCTGCGCGGCATCAAGGGCCCGGTCGGCACCGCCCAGGACATGCTCGACCTGCTCGACGGGTCCACCGACCGGCTCGCCGAGCTCGAGCAGCGGGTGGCGGCCCACCTCGGCTTCGAGCAGGTGCTGACCAGCGTCGGCCAGGTCTACCCGCGCTCGCTGGACTTCGACGTCGTCTCCGCGCTCGTCCAGGTCGTCGCCGGCCCCTCCAACCTGGCCACCACGATCCGGCTGATGGCCGGCATCGAGCTGGTCACCGAGGGGTTCAAGGAGGGCCAGGTCGGCTCCTCGGCGATGCCGCACAAGATGAACACCCGCTCCTGCGAGCGCGTGAACGGGCTGGCCGTCGTGCTGCGCGGCTACCTCTCCATGGTCGGCGAGCTGGCCGGCGACCAGTGGAACGAGGGCGACGTCTCCTGCTCCGTCGTCCGCCGGGTGGCGCTGCCGGACGCGTTCTTCGCCTGCGACGGGCTGTTCCAGACCTTCCTCACCGTGCTCGACGAGTTCGGGGTGTTCCCGGCCGTGGTGCAGCGCGAGCTCGACCGCTACCTGCCGTTCCTGGCGACCACCAAGGTGCTGATGGCCGCGGTCCGCAACGGGGTCGGCCGGGAGGTCGCGCACGAGGCGATCAAGGACGCCGCCGTCGGGGTGGCGCTGGCGATGCGGCAGGGGCAGGCCGTCAACGACGTGTTCGACCGGCTCGCCGCCGACGAGCGGCTCGGGCTCACCGAGGCGCAGCTCGCCTCGCTGGTCGCCGACCCGATCACCTTCACCGGTGCCGCCGTGGACCAGGTGCAGGTCGTCGTACGGCGCGTGGGCGAGGTCGCGAAGGCGCACCCGGAGGCGGCGGCCTACACGCCCGGCGACATCCTCTGAGGTCTGCCGGTTCCTGCACTGCACGATCGTGAGGCTGCCGGTGACCGGCCGGCGGGCCTAGGTTCGCGAGCATGACCCACCTCGAGACCGTCCCCGCCACCCGCCGCGTCCGGCCACGCTCGCTGCTCGCCGCCGTGCTGCTCGCGCTCACCGCCCTGCTGGCCGGTGCCCTGCCCGCCTCGGCGGTGACCCAGGCCTCGGCGGAGAGCCAGTTCCGGGCGGCCGGGATCACCTGGTCCTCGTCGGGCGGCTGCACGACCCGCAGCAACTCGACCTGCACGTCCTTCGACGGGATCCGGCAGACCACCGTCGACGGGGCGGTCACGCTGCGCGGCTCCAGCGGCTGCGCCCTGAACATCACCGGCGGCACCGAGGTCGGCCACGCGAGCGGCACCTACAGCCACTACAACGGTTACAAGCTGGACTTCGCCAAGACCACCTGCCTGACCAGCTACGTGCACAACAGCTTCACCTACATCGGGCTGCGCGGCGACGGCTACCCGCAGTACCAGTCCGGCGCCGGGAACGTGTACGCCGACGAGGGCAGCCACTGGGACGTGACGTTCTACAGCTGCGGCGGCTGCTGAGCGTCCAGCCGGGCCGCGAGGTACGGCGCCGTACGGCTGCTGCCTGACCGGGCCACGTCGTGCGGCGGGCCCGCGGCGACCAGCCGGCCGCCGGCACCGCCGCCGCCCGGCCCCAGGTCGAGCACCCAGTCCGCCCCGGCCACCACGTCCATGTCGTGCTCGACGACCACGACCGTGCTGCCCGCGTCGACCAGGGCGTGCAGCTGGCGCACCAGCAGCGCCACGTCGGCGGGGTGCAGCCCGGTGGTCGGCTCGTCGAGCAGGTACAGCGTGTGCCCGCGCCGGACCCGCTGGAGCTCGGAGGCCAGCTTGATCCGCTGCGCCTCCCCACCGGACAGCTCGGTGGCCGGCTGGCCCAGGGTGAGGTAGCCCAGGCCGACGGCGAGCAGCGTCGCGAGGCTGCGGGACACGGCCGGCACGTCGGCGAAGAACCCGGCCGCCTCCTCGACGGTCAGCGCGAGCACCTCGGCGACCGACCGGTCCCGGTAGCGCACCTCCAGCGTCCCGGGCTCGTAGCGGGCGCCGTGGCAGACCGGGCAGGGCGCGTAGGTTCCCGGCAGGAACAGCAGCTCGACGGCGACGAAGCCCTCGCCCTGACAGGTCTCGCACCGGCCGCCGGCGACGTTGAAGGAGAACCGCCCGGCGGACCAGCCGCGCTCGCGGGCCAGGTCGGTGGCGGCGAACAGCTTGCGGACCCCGTCGAACAGCCCGGTGTAGGTGGCCAGGTTGGACCGCGGGGTGCGCCCGATCGGGCGCTGGTCGACCTGCACCAGGCGGTCGACGGCGTCGAGCCCGGTGACGCCCCGCAGCCCGGTGCGCCCGACCGGCGCGGGGGCGGCGTCCCCGCCCTCCTCGCCGGCGTCGTCGTCCCCGTCGTCGGGCTCCGGGGCGTCGGCGCCGAGGTGGTCGCGCACCGCGTCGGCGAGCACCTGGGTGACCAGGGTCGTCTTGCCGGAGCCGGACACCCCGGTGACGGCGGTGAAGACGCCCAGCGGGACCTCGACGTCGAGGTCCTCCAGGTTGTGCCGGGTGACCCCGGTCAGCCCGATCGTGCTGACGGCGGTCCGCGGGACCCGTGCGGGCACCGGGGAGGCACCGAGCAGGTAGGGCCGCGTCGCGGACTCCTCGACGCCGGCGAGACCGGCGACCGGCCCGCTGTGCAGCACCCGGCCACCGAGCGTGCCGGCGCCCGGTCCGACGTCGACCAGCCAGTCGGCGCGCCGCATCACCTCGACGTCGTGCTCGACGACCATCAGCGAGTTGCCGCTCCGCCGGAGCCGGTCGAGGACGGTCAGCAGCGGCTCGGTGTCGGCGGGGTGCAGCCCGGCGGACGGCTCGTCGAGGACGTAGAGCACCCCGAACAGGTGCGACCGCAGGGCGGTCGCGAGCCGGAGCCGCTGCAGCTCGCCGGCCGACAGGGTCGGCGTCGGTCGCCCGGTGCTGAGGTAGCCCAGCCCGAGCTCGGTCAGCACCCCGATCCGGGCCAGGACGTCCGGCACGATCGTGGCCGCGACGTCGCCGGAGGACCCGGCCGCGCGCAGCGTCGCCGCCAGCCCGTCCAGCGGCAGCGCGGTGAGGTCGCCGATCGTCAGCCCGGCGAACCGCACCGCCAGCGCCTCGGGCCGCAGGCCGGTGCCCGCGCAGCGCGGGCAGGCCGTCACCTCGACGTACTGCAGGACCCGGCGGCGCAGGGTGGCGCTGCCGGTGCTCGCCAGCGTGTGCAGCACGTAGCGCCGGGCGCTCTGGTAGGTGCCCTGGTAGGGCCGCTGGATCCGGTGCGCCTCGCGGTGCGCGTGCACGGTGACCACCGGCTGCTCGTCGGTGAACAGGATCCAGTCCCGGTCGGCCTGCGGCAGGTCGCGCCACGGCCGGTCCACGTCGTAGCCCATCGTGGCCAGGATCTCGCGCAGGTTCTTGCCCTGCCAGGCTCCCGGCCAGGCCGCGATGGCCCGCTCCCGGATGGTCAGCGACGGGTCCGGCACGAGGGAGTCCTCGGTGGCGTGGTGCACCCGGCCGAGGCCGTGGCACTCCGGGCAGGCACCGGCCGGGGTGTTCGGGGAGAACGCGTCGGAGTCCAGGCGGGGCGCGCCCGGCGGGTAGCTGCCGGCCCGCGAGAGCAGCATCCGCAGCGAGTTCGACAGCGTGGTCAGCGTGCCGACGGTCGAGCGCGCCGTGGGCACGCCGCGGGCCTGCTGGAGGGCGACGGCCGGCGGCAGCCCGGTGATCTCGTCGACCTGGGGCGCACCGACCTGCTGCAGCAGCCGCCGGGCGTACGGCGCCACCGACTCGAAGTAGCGCAGCTGCGCCTCGGCGTAGATCGTGCCGAACGCGAGCGAGGACTTGCCGGAGCCGGAGACGCCGGCCACCACCACGAACGCGTCGCGCGGCACGTCGACGTCCACGTCGAGCAGGTTGTGCTCGCGCGCGCCGCGGACCCGGATGAAGCCTTCGGTGCTCAGGCGCGTGCCTCTCCTCGACGGTGAGCGCCGATGCTAACCGGCGCCGCGGCGCTCACCGCTGGCGGGAGAGCAGGGCGTCGAGCTTGGCCTCCAGCCGCTCGACGTCGGCCCGGGTGGCCGACTCGGCGCCGGGCAGCAGCGTGGTGACCACCGCCCCACCGGGCTCGAGGCTGACGGTCTCGACGTCGTCGACGCCGTTGGCGTTCTGCCGGCGCAGCGCGGCGTCCACGTCCGCCTGCCGCAGCCCCTCGCGGCGCAGCGCCCGGTGGTCCCACGCCCCGTGCCGGGCGAGCAGCGTCGAGGTTCCCTCCATCAGCCGGTAGGCCCGGTCCGAGGTCAGCGACGCACGCACCACCAGGGCGTTGAACGCGACCAGGACGGTCGCGCCGACGATGCCGCCGAGCAGCGAGTTGTCCGGGCCGATGACCGCGTTCTGCACCACGTTCGACAGCAGCAGCATCACCACGAGGTCGAAGGAGTTCAGCTGGGCCAGGTCGCGCTTGCCGGCCAGCCGCAGCAGCACCGCGAGCACGAGGTAGATCACGATCGTGCGCAGGATCTTCTCGGGCGCGCTGACCCCGAGGCCCATCAGGTCGTTCCACATGCGTCCAGCATGTCCCCTACGCTCGTCGCCATGAGCGCAGGCACGCACGGCATTCCCGAGGCACCCGTCGTCGAGGGCGCCGAGCACGTCCACTCCGGCAAGGTCCGCGACCTCTACCGGCTGCCCGGCGGTGAGCTGCTGATGGTGGCCAGCGACCGGATCTCGGCCTACGACTTCGTGCTGGGGACCACGATCCCCGACAAGGGCGCGGTGCTCACGCAGATGTCCCTGTGGTGGTTCGAGCAGCTCGCCGACCTGGTCCCGAACCACGTGCTGTCGGTCGACGTACCGGCGGCGGTGCAGGGCCGCGCGGTGGTCTGCGAGACCCTCGCGATGTACCCCGTCGAGTGCGTGGCCCGCGGCTACCTCACCGGGTCGGGCCTGCGGGAGTACGCCGCCACCGGCGAGGTGTGCGGCCTGGCGCTGCCCGACGGGCTGGTCGACGGGAGCCGGCTGCCGGAGCCGATCTTCACGCCCGCGACCAAGGCGGAGCTCGGCGACCACGACGAGAACGTGTCGTACGACGCGGTGGTCGGCGAGGTCGGCGCCGACGTGGCGGCCGCCCTGCGGGACCTGACGCTGCGGGTCTACGGCCGGGCGGAGGGCGTCGCGCGCGAGCGGGGCATCCTGCTGGCCGACACCAAGCTCGAGTTCGGCGCCCGGCCGGACGGGACGATCGTGCTGGCCGACGAGGTGCTCACCCCCGACTCGTCGCGGTTCTGGGACGCCGCGTCGTGGTCCCCGGGCCGCGCGCAGCCGTCCTACGACAAGGACATCGTGCGCGGCTGGCTGACCTCCCCGGCCAGCGGCTGGGACCGGACCTCCGGGGAGGCCCCGCCGCCGCTGCCCGACGAGGTCGTCGAGCGCACCCGGTCCCGCTACGTCGAGGCCTACGAACGCCTCACCGGCCGCACCTTCTGACCCGTCGACCCGGGCCCCGCTCAGAGGGTCGGATCGGTCCAGGCCGTCTGGACGACCTCGACCCCGCGGTCCCGGGTGACCAGCTGGGCGCGGCCGGGCACCGACTTGCGGGGCTTGGCCGTGCCGATCAGCGGGCCCTCGTCGGGGCTGCCGGAGAGCAGCACGCCCGGCATCGCCAGGTCGCGCAGGCTCTGGATCACCGGCTCGTACAGCGCGCGGGCGGCGCCGCCGGAGCGCCGGGCCAGCACCAGGTGCAGCCCGACGTCGCGGGCCTGGGCCAGCAGCGGGACCAGCGGCAGGATCGGCGAGCCGGACTGGGTGGCGACCAGGTCGTAGTCGTCGATCACGACGTAGACCTCGGCGCCGGTCCACCAGGACCGGTTCCGCAGCTGGTCGGGCGTGACGTCCGGGCCAGGCAGCCGCTGCTGGAGGTACGCCGCCAGCTCGGCGATCGCGGGCTCGGCCTGCGTCGCGCTGGTGAGGTAGTGCAGCTGGTACTCCTCGGGGACCTCGCCGAGCAGCGAGCGCCGGTAGTCGACGACGACGACCTGCGCCTCCGCGGCGGTGCGGGTCCGCATCACCTCCTGGGCGTAGGTGCGCAGCAGCGCGCTCTTGCCCGAGCGGCTGTCGCCGAACGCCAGCAGGTGCGGCTCGCGGTCGATGTCGAGACCGACGGGCGCCAGGTCCCGCTCGTCGACGGCGAGGTAGACGGTCGGGCCGGCCAGCGACCCGGTGCGCTCGACCTGCTCGCGCAGCCGGGAGAGCTCCAGTCGCTCGGGGAGCAGGCGCAGCTTGGGTCCCTGGCTGCCGCCCCACGCCTTGCGGGACCGCTCGACGAGGTCCTCGACCCCGACGCCGACCGCGTGCGCGTCGGGCTGCCCGTCCACGCGGGGCAGGGCGGCCAGGAAGTGCAGCTTCGAGGCGACCAGGCCGCGTCCGGGACGACCCGTCGGCACCAGCTGGGCGAGCTTGCGGTCCACCTCGGAGTCGTTGGGGTCGCCGAGACGAAGCTCGAGACGGGTCCCGAAGACGTCGCGGATCGCCGCCCGGAAGTCGGCCCAGCGGGCGGCCCCGGCGACCAGGTGCAGGCCGAAGGTCAGGCCGCGCTGGGCGAGCGCCTGCAGCTCCATCTCGATCTCGTCGAAGTCGGCCCGCAGCGTGCTCCAGCCGTCGACGACCAGGAACACGTCGCCGTAGCCGTCGTTGGCGGTGCCCTGTTTGCGCCGCGAGCGGTAGGTCTCGATCGAGTCGATGCCCTCGCGGCGGAAGTACGCCTCACGACGGTCGACGATGCCCTGGACCTCGGCCACCACGCGGCGTACGACGTCGGGCTCGGACCGGGTCGCGACGCCGGAGACGTGCGGCAGCTCGGTCATCGGGGCGAACGTCCCGCCGCCGAAGTCGAGGACGTAGAACTGCGACTCGTTCGGGGTCGTGGTCAGCGCGAGGCTGCTCACGATCGTGCGGAGCAGCGTGGACTTGCCGCTGCGCGGTCCGCCGACCACGGCGACGTGGCCGCCGGCACCGGCGAGGTTCACCCGCATCACGTCGCGGCGCTGCTCGCGGGGCCGGTCGACGATGCCGAGCGGCACGTCCAGGCCCCCGCGGGCCCGCCAGGACGGCGAGACCAGGCCCAGGTCCGGGTCCTCGACGAGGTCGCCCATCAGCGCGTCGAGGGTGTCCGGCACGTCGAGCGGCGGCAGCCAGACCTTGTGCGCCTCGGGGCCGTGGCCGAGCATCCGGTCCACGGCGATGTCGAGCACCGCGCGGGAGTCGACCGGGGCGGCGCTGGCCACGGTCTCCTCGACGAGCTCGGGCTCGAGCTCGCGCGGGGCGAGGACGTGGCCGACCGTGAACGGCAGGATGCTGCGCGCGCGCACGCCGGAGCGGGTGGAGGCCGGCCCGCCCAACCGGGGCGGGGGTCCGGACACGTAGGCGGCCTTGAACCGCAGCAGCGTCGACTGGTCGGGCTTGAGGTAGCCCAGGCCCGGGACCGGCGGCAGCTCGTAGGCGTCGGGGACGCCGAGGACCGCGCGCGACTCCGCGCTGGAGAAGGTGCGCAGGCCGATCCGGTAGGACAGGTGGCTCTCGAGGCCGCGCAGGCGGCCCTCCTCCAGGCGTTGCGAGGCGAGCAGCAGGTGCAGGCCGAGCGAACGGCCCAGCCGGCCGATGGCGACGAACAGGTCGATGAACTCAGGCTTGGCGGAGAGCATCTCGGAGAACTCGTCGACGACGATGAACAGGCTGGGCAGGGGCTCGAGGGGCTCGCCCGCGGCGCGCGCCTTCTCGTAGTCCCGCACCGAGGCGTAGTTGCCGGCCTCGCGCAGCAGCTCCTGGCGGCGCACCATCTCACCGGACAGCGCGTCCTGCATGCGGTCGACGAGCGTGAGCTCGTTCTCCAGGTTGGTGATCACCGCCGAGACGTGCGGCATGTCCGACAGGCCGGCGAAGGTCGCGCCGCCCTTGAAGTCGACGAGGACCATGTTGAGGACCTCGGGCGAGTGCGTCATCGCGAGGCCGAGGACCAGCGTGCGCAGGAACTCCGACTTGCCGGAGCCGGTGGCGCCGATGACCAGGCCGTGCGGGCCCATGCCCTGCTGGGCGGACTCCTTGATGTCGAGGTAGATCGGGGCGCCGGTGTCGCCGACCCCGACCGGGACCCGGAGCCGGTCGCGGGCCGGACGGGGCTGCCAGGCGGCCGCCAGGTCGAAGGTGCGGACGTCGCTGAGACCGAGCAGGTCGTGCAGGTCGGGGGTGCCGGAGAGCGAGTCCTCGCGGACCGGTCCGTCGTTGGTGTGCAGCGGGGCGAGGCGCCGCGCGAACGCCTCGGCGCTGGCCAGGTCGAGCTGGTCGCCGGCCGCCCGGGAGGCGCCCTCGCGCACCCGCAGCGCGGTGACGGCGGCCAGGCCGTCGGGAAGCAGGCCGGGCTCGATGTTCAGCCGCAGCCGGGTGGGGTCGTCCAGCTCGTCCCACCGCTCGGGGAGGTCGAGGACGGTCACCCCGTGCACGCCCTCGTCGGGGATCAGGTGGTTGCCCGGGGGCAGCGTGGCGCCGTCCACCAGCACCAGGACGTGCGGGGCCGCGGCGCGCTGGTCGGCGCCGAAGCGCGGCCGGTCGACGAGGTCCTTGGGCAGCATCGCCGCCAGGTCGTCGAGGGAGGTGGTGACCATCCGGCTGGGGCCCAGCGCGTCGCTGTCCTCGGTGCTCTGGGCGTGCGGCAGCCACTTGAGCCACTCCCACTGCGGGAGCGTCTCGTCGGTGGCCAGCACCGCGACGAGGAGGTCCTCGGGGGAGTGGAACGCCGCCATCGAGCAGACCATCGCGCGGGCCAGCGACCGGGCCTGGCCGGCCTCGCCGGTGACCTCGACGCGGCTGAACGCGCGCAGGTCGAGCGCGGCCGGCAGGTTGGGCTGCACCCGGTGCACCACCAGCAGCCGGTGCAGGGCCGAGGCGGCCACCGGGTCGAGCTGCTCGACGGGGGCGGTCTCGGGGGGCAGCAGCTCGAGCGCGAGCGGCTGCGAGGTCAGGCCGTAGCGGACCTGGAGGTGCTGGGGGCTGTCGGGCGTGCGCTCCCACAGCCGCGTGCGGTCCTCGGCGATCGCCGGCAGCGAGGTGGGCAGCGGGTGGTGCCACAGCAGGCTCCGGCGCTGCTGGGTGGCGGTCTCGCGGACCACCTTGCGCACGCCGCTGAGGTACTGCAGGTACTCGCGCCGCGCGCCGGTCACCTTGGCGGCCCGCTGCTTGCGCTGCCGGTCGATGCTCACCCCGACGAAGCCGAGCGTGGCGACCAGGAACATGCCGGCGGCGATCATGCCCTTGCCACCCGGCTGTGCGGCCGCGACGAACACGATCGAGCCGACGCTGCCCAGCATCGGCAGCGCCATCATCAGCGCGCCGCCCGCGCCCTCGTGCGGTGCGAGCTCCGGAGGCGCCTGGAGGACGAGCTGCCCCCCCGGGCATCGTCGGCGGCTCGAGCTTCTGGCCGCGGCCCAGCGTCGTGGACAAGCGATGACCTCCCCGTCGTCGACGGAGCGGCCGAGAAGTAATCCGACTTGTCTTCGATGTCCGGTTCGACGCTCCGTCGTGCATGATAGTAGGCCGACGACTGCGGGCTGGACGTCGGAAGCCGGAAAGCCACGGGGAGGTCGCAGGTGTCGGCAGGAATCGTCTCGGCGACCATCCGGGTCACGGTGGTCGGCAGCGCCGGCCGGGCCGACCTGGCCGTCCCGCTCTGGGTCGACGTCGACACCCTCGCGCACAGCTACGCCGACCTCGTCGGCGCCTCCGCGCCCCCGCCCCTCACCACCAGCGGCGGCGTGCTGCTGGACGGCACCCGCACCGTCGAGCTCGCCGGCCTGCGCCACGGCGATGTCGTGGTCGCCCTGGACGAGGCCGACGGGCCGCAGCCCGGCCGCCGCCGCCGTGAGGTGCGGCGCGGGCTGTCCGGCGCCTTCGACCGGCAGCCGCTGCTCCTCGCGCTCGCCGCGCTGTGCGGCCTGGCCGGGGCCGGCGTGCTGGCCGCCACCGGTGGCGCGGGTCCGGCCCGGGTCGTCTGCCTGGTCCTCCTGCTCCTGTGCGCCCTGACCTGCGTGGCGCCGATGGCCGGTGCGAGCGGTGCCGCCGCGCGCGCCCGCAGCGCGGCGGCCCCGGCCTTCGCGGCCGGTGCCGGCTTCGTGGCGGCGTACTCCTCGGCGCCGGGCGGCCTGCTGCTCGGGCTCGCCGTCGCGGCCCTGGCGGCCGCCGTCCTCGCCGCGGTGGGCCGCACCTTCCTGGACTCCGAGCACGACGAGCTCGTGGAGATCTGGCTCGCGGTCGCTGCCGCGCTGGCGCTGCTGACCGTGCTGCTGCTGCTCCTCGGCGGCTCGGTGCAGGGCCTCTGGGCGGTGCTGTTCGCGGCCGCCGTCGTGGGCGCCCGCCTGCTGCCGTACACCGTGGTCGACGTGCCGGACCAGGCCCTGCTCGACCTCGACCGGCTGGCGGTGACCGCCTGGTCGGCCCGCGAGCAGCCGCGGGGCAGCCGGCGCCGTCGCAGCATCGTCCGCCTCGACGGCGTCACCGAGGTGGTCCGTCGCGGCCTCCGGCTGGTCGCCGCGGGCACCGTGGTGATCGCCGTCGTCGCCGCGGTCACCGGCCCGCTGCTGGCGCTCGGCGCCGGCCGCGGCCTGCAGGGCCTCAGCACGCTGGTGATGGTCGGCCTCGGCGGTGCCGCGCTCGCGCTGGTCGCCCGGTCGTTCCGCTCGGCCCTGCCGCGGGTGGCGCTGCGGTGCGCGGCGGTCTGGGTGCTCGCCTTCCTGGGGTACGACGTCCTGGACACCTACGGACGCACGGCGGACTGGGTCACGTTCGCCGCGGTGCTGGCACTCGCCCTGGTGGTCACGCTGTCCGCCGTCTCGCTGGGACGCGGCTGGCGGTCGGTGTGGTGGGCCCGGGTCGCGGACCTGGTCGAGGGGCTGTCGATCGTGCTGGTGGTCGCGGCGGTCCCGCTGGCCTCGGGCTTCTACGAGGTGGTACGCGGGTTTACGGCCTGATCAATACGGGAATAACGCTTCTCGCCACGTAGGTGGTGAGATAGTACAGTTTCGGGCGGAAAGTCCAGGCGTCGCTGTGACGGGCGCACAGACAGTCTCGAGCGGGGGCTCGGCTACGCAGCTGACCTTCGAACGGGGGATCGAAAGGAGGCTGGCTAGATGGCCGGCGAAGTTACCAAGCAAGACCAGGCACTGACGCGGGGCGCACAGATGGTGTCGTCCGCGCGGGGTGACCTGGAGCAGCAGCTCAGCGGTCTTCGGGGCAAGCTGTCGGGGATCGGGCAGCAGTGGCGCGGCGCGGGTTCGTCCGCCTTCCAGCAGGTGATGGTCCGGTGGGACGAGGACTCCCGCAAGATCATCTCGGCGCTCAACGAGTTCGAGGCCAACCTCCGCTCGTCCGAGCAGACCTACAACGCCAACGACGAGGCGCAGTCCTCCTCGTTCGGCAAGCTGTCCGGCCGTCTCGGCTGACGCTCGACTCTCGAAGAAACAGGGGAACCCAGACATGAACGCAGGAGAGCTGAAGGTCAACTTCGGCGGCCTGGACGCGGCTGCGGCCGACATCCAGGCGTCCGCCAACCAGATCGAGGGTCGTCTCGACGCCCTCGAGTCCGAGCTCGCTCCGCTCCGCTCCGACTGGACGGGTTCGGCGTCCGCGTCGTACCAGCAGGCGAAGACGAAGTGGGACCAGGGCATGGCCGACATGAAGGCGCTGCTCGCCGAGATCGGCACCGCCGTGACGACCTCGAACAGCGACTACCAGTCGACGGAGAACCAGAACCAGTCCCGCTGGGGCTGACCGAACGACCGTCGGTCCGTCCGGACCGGCACCCGTGGAGCCGGGCGCCTCGCGCGCCCGGCTCCACGCAGGCTCCACCGCACTTCACATGGGGGTAGGACAGATGATTCCGGAGATGGCCCTCGCGGCCGCGGCCCACGACGTCGAGGTCACCATCGACGCCATCCGCCAGATCGCGAACTCGACGCTGACCAAGGCCGAGACCGACGCGTCGCACTCGAGCTCGAGCTTCAAGAACCTGACGCTGGACGTCTCCGCCTTCGGGGCCAGTCCGCTCGGCCAGGAGCTCGGTCACCAGCACCGCGGCGCCCACGAGGTGTTCGTCGAGACGATCGACGGCACCATCAAGGACCTGCAGGACTTCCGGCAGAAGCTCCTCGACGCGATGAACAACCACGAGAGCACCGATGACGCGGCGCAGCAGCTGCTGCTGGGCATCTCGAAGAAGTACGACGGCCACACCTTCCACTCGTCGCGGTCCTACGACCAGGCCCGGCACGACCAGGCCGAGAACCTCACCACCTCCACGACGCCCGTGGACGGCGTTGCTCCGCCCGCCGAGACCGAGACTCCTGCCCCGGCGGACCCGCCCGGTGGCGCGACGTTCTCCTGAGGACCCGAGGAACATGAGCCTTCTCCGTCGTACCCCCGACCGTCGTGCGCGCGTGGCCCGCGCGACGGCGCTGGGGCTGTGCGCGCTGCTGCTGAGCGGGTCAGCGGGGGCGCTGGCCCCGGCCTCCGCCGCGCCGGTGACGCAGGAGAAGGGTCTGAAGACCTGGTGGTACACCGCGCTCGGTCTGGAGAAGGCGCACCGGGAGACCACCGGCAAGGGCGTGAAGATCGCCGTCATCGACGAGGCGATCGACCCCACCGCGCCGGAGCTCCGGGGCGCGAACGTCAAGCTGGGCAAGGACTGTGACGGCAACCGGGTCAAGCCGGCCACCGGGACCAAGGCCGACCACGGGACGGCCGTGACCACGCTGATCTCCGGGACCGGCCGGGGCACCGGCCCGGGCGGCCGGGGCATCCGCGGGGTCGCCCCCGGCGCCGAGGTGACGTTCTACGCCGACGACTCGGACCCGAGCGACGAGCCGGTCGACTGCTTCACGAGCGAGACCTACTCGCTGATGAAGCTCGCCCTCAGCGACCACCCCGACATCATCACCACCTCGCTCGACCTGGGCTACAACGGCTCGATGCGCCCGGTCGTCAAGCAGGCCCTCGACCAGGGCATCGTGCTCGTCGGCGACGCAGGCCAGAAGGGCCGGGTCCTCGTGCCCGGCGTCACCATGACCTTCCCGGGAGCCGTGCCCGGGGCCGTCGCGGTCCTGGCCGGCGACCGGAACGGGCGGGCCTGGAGCCAGAACCCCCGTCCGTTCCGCAGCTTCATCAACGGCAACCCGGTGATCACCGGCCCCGGTGTCGACGTACCCGGCATCGCGTGGGTCCCCGGTGTGGGCTGGCAGTCGGGGCGGAGCCTCACCGGCACGTCCTTCTCGGCACCGATCGTGGCCGGCGCCCTCGCCCTGGTGAAGTCGAAGTACCCCGACGCCACCGGCAACCAGCTGATCCAGCAGCTGATCCACAACCCGTCGTCGGGGAAGTACGCCTGGGACCGCGACTACGGCTTCGGGCTGCTCTCGATGTCGAGGATGCTCGCCACCGACCCGACCGCGTGGCCCGACGTCAACCCGCTGCGCAAGGGGCCCCGCGCCGCACTCGCCGACTACCCGATGAGCAGCCGGGGCGCCTCGGCCTCGGCCTCACCGTCGCCCAGTGCGGCCGAGAGCCCGTCCTCCGACGCCTCCGCGGTGCCGGACGAGACGACCCGCGCCTCGGCGGCGACCGCGGACAGCGGCGGGGTCCCGGTGTGGGTGTGGCCGCTCGGCGCGGTCGTCGTGCTGGCCGGAGCCGGCGCAGGAGTCGCAGCGAACAAACGGGGGAGCCGCTCGTCCACGAGTGGTCGCACCAGAGAGGAAGGCTGACCGAGATGGCAGGCTCTTACGAGGCGAAGCTGGACCAGGCGACGGACGCGCAACCCGTCGTGGTCATGCAGGCCGCGGACACCTGGACCAAGGCGGCCGAGGGTCTCGGCAAGGTGGCCGAGCAGATCGACAGCGCCAGGCAGTCCATCGCCGAGTCCTGGAAGGGCGACGACGCCGACGCGGCGACCGCGGCGTTCACCAGCCTGAGCGCCAACGTGCGCAAGAACCAGGACAGGATGGTGAACGCGAGCAGCTCGCTGAACACCGCCGCGCAGACCCTGATGGACGCCCAGAAGGCCTACAACACCCTGCCCCCGCCTGGCGTCATGCCCGGAGCCGTGCACCCTGGCCTCGACGGCCAGTCCCAGCACGAGGCGCAGATCCAGCACTCGCAGGCCGTCGACGCGGCCGCTTCCGACGATGCTGCGCGTGAGCAGGCCGCGAAGAAGGCCTACCTCGAGCTCAAGAGCGGTCTCACTGACTCTCAGATCCTCATGAACGGTGCCGCTCCGCCGCGCTTCAGCGGCGGTGGCGGCGGTGGCGGCGACCAGACCCTGCCCCCGACCGGCGGACCCGGGTCGGGTCCCTACGTGCCGCTTCCCGGTTCCACCGGTGGGGGACCGGTCGGTCCGTACTCCACGAGCACCAACGGCACCCACGTGCACGCCGAGCTGCTCACCGGCGGCGTCAAGCACGTGCCGGGTCTCGACCCGCTCGTGCACCCGGTCGTCGGAGGGACCACGCACTCCCACGGCGGCATCACCGGGGGCATCACTGGGGGCACCACGGCCGACGGTGTCGTCGACGGGCTCGTCGGTGGCGCGCACGGTGCCGCGGGCGGCTCCGCCCTGGGCACCCCGGGCAGCCTCGGTGGCGCACCCGGAGCCATCGGCGGCTCCTCCGGCAGCCTGGCGGGCGGCGCGGTCGGCGGTCTCGCGGGCATGCTCGGCGGCGCCGGTGGCGCCCTGGGCGCGCTGCGCGGCGGGGCCACCTCGCGCGGCGGCATGCTGGCCGGACGGCTGGGTGGCGCCGCGGGCGCGGTCGGCGGCAAGACCGGCACCGCGCTGGGTGGCAGCACCCGCGCGGGTGCGCTGGGCACCGCCAAGGGCGGCGTCCTGGGCGGCTCGCCGACGAGCACGACGGCCGGCACGGGCACGACCGGGACCACCGGGGGCAAGTCCGCCACAAGCACGACTGCCGGCAAGGGCACGACCGCCGGCAAGGGCACGACCGGCTCCAGCGCCGGCCGGCCCGCCACCACGACCACCGGCGGCAGCGGTGCGGGCGGCCGGGGCACCTCGACGAGCGCCGGTGGCCGGTCGACGAGCAGCCGCTACAGCGCCGGTGCGACCGAGGAGGAGACCGCCGCAGGACGGGGCGGTCGGACCACCTCGGGCAGCGGCGCCCGCTCGGGCGGACGGGCCGGGACCGGGACGGCTGCAGGCGAGGAGCGCGCGGGTGGCCGGGGCACCGGACCCCACGGCTCCACGGGCAGCGGGCGCGACGAGAAGAACGCCAAGCGCAAGTCGATGGTCTTCGAGGACGACGAGGCCTGGCTCGACGACGACGAGGCCGGACCGGACGTGATCAGGTGACCCAGACGTTGACCGGCAGCGCCGGACTGGTGCGGGTGTCGGTGGTCGCCGGTGAACGGCGCGCCGACCTCGCGCTGCCCGGTGCCCTCCCGGTGGCCGAGCTGCTCCCCGAGCTGGCGCGCGCCGTCGGGGTGCTGGACGCGCAGACCGCCTACGGCGGCTACGCCCTGCTGACCTCCGACGGCCGACGGCTCTCGGAGGACACCGGCCTGACGTTCCAGGGCGTCGAGGACGGTGGCGTGCTGACCGTCACCGTCGGCGTCGACGAGGAGTCCCCGCGGGTCTACGACGACATCGTCGAGGCGATGGCCGACGCCGTCGAGAAGGACATGCGCCCGTGGGAGCCCGCGGCCGGCCGCCGTACGGCGCTCTCCACGGCCGCGCTGCTCCTCGGTCTCGGGGCGCTCGCCCTCGCGCTGCAGCGGCCCGACGTGGTGGCCGGCGCGGCCGCCGGCGTGGCCGCGCTGGTGCTCGTCGCCTCCGCGCTGGTGCTCTCCCGCGTGCAGGCCGAGCACGAGGCGGCCGCGACCCTGGCCTGGGCCGGGGTGGCCTACGCCGTCGTCTGCGGCCTGACCGCCGCCCCTGCGGGACCGCTCCTCGAGGCCCCGGCCGCGCTGGCCGGCGCCGGTGCGGTCCTGGTCGGGCTGGTCGGCCTGGTCGGCCTCGCCGAGCGCCGCACGCTGATGCTGCCCGCCGTCTCCGTCGGCGGCGTCGTCGCGGCCGCGGGTGGGGTGCTGACCGTCTCGTCGTTCTCCGCAGGCGCCGTCTACACCGTCGCGCTGGTCCTCGCGGTCGTCGTCGGCAGCGCCCTGCCCTGGGTCGCCCTCGGCACCACCGCGACCCGCGTCGACCAGGCCCACACCGACGCGGACCTCACCGCCGAGCCGCGCGAGGTGCAGCCGGGCCAGGTGCGCCGGGACGCCCGGATGGGTCATGAGATCCTGCTCGCCGTCACCTCCACCGTCGGCCTGCTGGTCGTCCTGGTGAGCCCGCTCGCGGTCAGCCTCGGCGTGACCGGTGCCCTGGTCGTGGTCTGCGCCTGCGTCGTGCTGATGCTGCGCACCCGCCAGTACCGCGTCGGCAGCGAGGTGGCGGCCGGGCTGCTCTGCGGGATCGCCGGACTGGTCGCCCTGGCCGTGAGCGTCATCGTCGAGCAGCCGACCTGGCACGTGGCGCTCGCGCTGCTGCTGGCGATCACCGGTGCCGTGCTGCTGGTCTTCACCCTGGTCCCGATGGCCCCGTCGGTCCGGCGCGGCCGCCTGGGGGACATCAGCGAGCTCGTCGCCCTCGTGGCGATGCTGCCGCTGCTCGTGCTCGCCATCGGCCTCGTCGGCGCGGTTGGCGGCTGACCTTCCTGGGAACAATCGCGACCTTCGTGGCTCCATCCGCACCGGAACACCACCACCTGCACCACGTCACCACCGGCCGAGCACGGCCTTGAGAAGGGGAATCATGAGAAACGGTCGCAGACTGACCGCAGTAGGGATCATCACCGGGGGACTTCTGCTCGTCGGTCTCGCGGCATCCTCCCTGGCAGACGCCACCAGCGGTACGACGGGAACGAGCCTCACCGCGGTCGCTCCCGTCACGGACCAGGCCGCGACGTCCTCGGACGCCGCCGCCCAGGACAGCACCATCCCGGCCAGCGGCGACACCGCGCCGCCGTCGGCCCGCACGCCGGCGCCGTCCCTCGCGCTCGCTGCCGTGGAGTGCTCGTTCCCGGACGACGCGAACTGCACGCCCGACGGGGCCTGCATCCCGCGGGACTACAACGGGAGCGACTCCGGCTGCGGAACCGCGCCGGAGATCTGCATCCCGCAGGACTACAACGGCAACGACCCCGGCTGCGGAACCGCGCCGGAGATCTGCATCCCGCAGGACTACAACGGCAACGACCCGGGCTGCGGCAACCCGCCGCCCCCGGCGTGCGACTCCGCCGACACGGACCCGAACACCCCCGGCTGCCAGACCGACCCCCAGCCGCCCACCTGCGTACCGGTGGACTTCGACCCGTCGGACCCTGACTGCGACCTGCCTCCGGGCAACCCGAACCCGGACCCCACCAACCCCGGCAACGGCAACGGCGGGAACGGCAACGGGAACGGGAACGGCAACGGCAACGGGGGCGGCACCCCGGTCCCGGTCCCGGTCGTCCCGGCCCCGGTCACCCCCGCGCCGAGCACCCCGGTGCCCAGCGGCACCACCGGCGGCGGCAGCCCCACCGGCGGCGGCAACACCGGCTCGACCCCGGCCAGCCACCACGGCGGCACGCACCACAACCAGGGGCCGAGCATCAGCGCCGGCGGCTCGCTGGGCAGCAACGGCTCGGGCGCCGAGGGCACCGTCCCCGGCAGCGGAGGCACCTCGTCCCCCGGGACGTCGGCCTGTGGCGACCCGGCGATCTGCAGCGACAGCGGCATCCTCGGTGTCGACGCCAGCGCCTCGGTCCCGACGACGAGCACGCCGTCCGTCTCCGCCTCGGCCGACGACGGTTCGGTCCTGCCCGAGACCGGCGCCCCCGCAGGCACGCAGGGCCTCCTGGTCCTGGGCCTCGGACTGCTGGTCGCCGGCTTCGTGCTGGTGCGTCCGCGCCGGCGGGCGCTGCACAAGGCCTGAGTCAGCGCCGGGGGGGGCCCGACCGCCGAGCGCGGCCGGGCCCTCCGGTCCCTGATGGACAACGATCGTGGCGAACCGACCCGCTGACGGGTCACGGACAGGTACGAAGGAAGCATGTCGAGCAAGAAGGACCTGGTTGAGGCACACTCCTTCAACCGCCGTCGCCTGATCACCGCGTTCGTCAGCGGTGCACCGGGCGGTCGCGAGGTCGAGCCGGTGCGCTACGGCCGCACGCTGGTGGGCGGTCTCGTCCTGGCCCTGCTCATCGTCGCCGGTGCCGCGGTCGCGCCGCTGCTGAAGCCCGCGCTGCCCAAGGACTGGCAGCAGAAGGGTCTGGTGGTCGGCAAGGAGAGCGGCTCGCGGTTCGTCGCGTTCAAGGGGACGCTCTACCCGGTCATCAACACCACCTCCGCGCGGCTGATCCTTGGCTCCGAGGGCGACTTCGACGTCAACTTCGTGCCCGACGACGAGATCGCCAAGCAGAAGCAGGGCGACACGATCGGCATCCCCGGGGCTCCCGACCTGCTGCCCACCCCCGCCAAGCTGATCCAGAGCGGCTGGAGCGCGTGCACCGGCTCGTCGCAGGGCGTCACCGTCGCGCTCTCCACGCGCGACCAGGTGACCACCAGTCCCGGCAGTGCGTTCGTGGTGACGTCCGGACGGGCCGGCGAGGTGGAGGTCATCTCGGGGGAGCACCAGTACGCGGTCCCCGCGGGTGCTCGTGGCAACGCGGTGCTGCGGGCCCTCGGCCTCGACGGCGACGCCCCCACCACCGTGCCGGGTCTCTGGCTCGACCTGGTCCCACCCGGCAAGGAGCTCGAGCCGTTCACGGTCGACGGCGAGGGCGACACCGTGGACACCGGGGTCAGCGGCTTGGACACCGTGGGCACCCCCGTCAAGGTGGACGGACGGCCCTACGTCCTGAGCAAGAAGGGTCTGCTCCCGCTCACCGACTTCGCCTACACCGTCTACCGGTCCGCCGGTCCCGGCGCCGAGCTGCGGCAGCGTGAGGTGCAGAGCGGCCAGATCTCCTCGCTGCGCACCGTCAACGACCCCGGGGCCCGGCCCTACCCCTCCGACTGGCCGGAGCAGGACGTCACGCCGTTCGACGGCGTCGACGCACCCTGCCTGCTGCTCGACACCGACGCGGACAAGGCAGCCGGCGTCAGCCTGGGCACGCCCCGGACCGACTCGCTCGCCGCCAGCACGGGCCCCGGGATCGTGCGGACCGTGGAGAGCGGGCACGGCGCCCTCGTGCAGGCCACCAGCGGCGGAGTCATCGGTTCCGGCACCACCTTCCTGGTCGACTCCACGGGCACCCGTTACGCCGTGGGCAGCAAGAGCGACGTGCAGGGCGCGCTCTCGGCCCTGGGCTACTCCGCCGACAAGCCGAGGCCGGTGCCGTCCGCGTGGCTCGCGCTGTTCGCCGACGGCCCGGCGCTGACCTCGCAGGCGGCCACCCAGGCGAGCGGCAGCCAGTCGTGACGGTCCGCAGCCCCCGCAGGGCCACCGCGGCGGCGGCGCTGTCGGTGGCGCTGGTCGGCGTCGCCGCCCCGGCTCCGGCCGCCCCGTCGGTGCCGGTGGCAGCCGAGGGGCAGCAGTGCGAGGTCGGGAAGACCCGCTACGTCGCGGAGTCGTCCGCCGCGCTCAGCAGCCTCAGCGTCCCGCAGTCCTGGGCCCTGGCCACCGGCAAGGGCGTCACCGTCGCGGTGGTCGACTCGGGCGTGGACGCCGGGAACGCCCACCTCGGCCGGGCCGTGCTGCCGGGCACCTCGTTCGTGCCGGGTGCCCCGACCGACGACCTGCTCGGCCACGGCACGGGCGTGGCCGGGATCATCGCGGCCCGCTACGTCCGCGGGTCTGCCCTCATCGGGGTGGCGCCCGAGGCCAAGATCCTGCCGGTGCGGGTCTTCCAGGACGAGGACTCCACCGGGACCCAGCCGGTCGCGTACCCGCCCGACACCGGCCGGATGGCGGCCGGCATCGCCTGGGCGGTCCGCCACGGCGCCGACGTGGTCAACGTGTCGATGAGCACCCGCCCCAGCGATGCCGCGCTGCCGCGGCTCAAGGCCGCGCTCGACCTCGCGCACCGCAAGGACGTGGTCGTCGTCGCGTCCGGGGGGGAACCAGGACCAGGACGCCCCGTTCGCCCAGGTCCGCTACCCCGCGGGTGGCCGGGGCGTGATCGGGGTGGCCGCGTCGAGCGGCGTGGGCGAGGTGGACAACTGGTCGATCCACGGGCCGCAGAACGACGTGTCCGCGCCGGGCTCCGAGGTGCTGATCGCGTTCCACGCCAACGGCGACTGCATCGCCGGGCAGGACCACGCCTACACCAGCTGGGCGACCGGCTTCGTCAGCGGACTCGCCGCCCAGCTCCGCGAGCGCTACCCGAAGGAGTCCGCGGACCAGATCGCCTACCGGATCATGGCCTCCGCCGACCGGCCGCGGCTCTCCGAGCGGGACGACGTGCAGGGCTGGGGCGAGATCCGGCCCTACTCCGCGCTCACCATGTCGATCGACCCGAACCGGCCCGGCCCGCCGCTGCCCGGTGCCGCCGCCGGTCCGGAGCAGGCCGCGGTGACGTCGCCGGTGACCCCGCTGGCCGCCCGCAGCGACCCGCTCGCCCCCGCCCGCGAGCAGGCCCTGTGGTGGGGCCTCGCCGCGGTCGGGCTCTGCGCCCTCGCGCTCGTGGTGCGCCCGTGGCTGGGTGGGGTCAGGCTCGGGCGTCGTACGACGCGCGGCCGGCGTCGCCGCACCCCGGACGTGGTCTGAGGGAAGGCGTCAGCCCTCCATCTCCTCACGCAGCCGGACCTGCGCCGCCCGGGCCTCGAGGTCCGCCTCGACGACGTCCGGGTCCTGCTGGGCCTGGGCGGCCATGAGCGGCAGGTTCCGCTGCAGGTCGTGCCGGGCCCGGGCGGCGCTCGGGTGCGTGTCGCGGCCGGACAGGACGTCCTCCCAGGTGGTCTCGCGCAGGTCGATGCGCTGCTGCAGGCGCTGGGCGTCGCGTCCCAGCTCGCCGTCGCGCGCGGCCTTCACGCGGTCCTCCTGGCGCTTGTCGCGCTCCTGCTTGAACTTCTCGTGCTCCTGACGGATGGACGCCGCCATCGAGCGGAGCGACGAGACGGCGTCCGCGGTCTCGCGACGGGAGCTCTCCAGCGCGGCGCGGAGCCGCGGATCCTGCTCGGGCATGAGCTGCTGCCTCCTGGCTGGTGGGTGGATCGACGTACCGCGGACCGGTGGGTCAGCCGAAGCCGTGCTGGCTGGTGTCGTCCATGTGGGTGCCGGCCCGGGTGCTCTCCACGACGTTCCCGAAGTCGAGCACGGTGTCGGCGGCGTTGAGCGCGACGTTGACGTAGCGGAGCACGGTCACCACCGCCTTGACGGCGCGGGTGAACTTCTCGATCGCCTCGATGCCCCGGTGGATCAGGTTGATCACCTTGCGGGCCTTGCCCGGTGCGCTGAACGCACCCTTGGCCCAGCCGAGCGGCCCGGAGGCGGCGTCCAGCAGGAGCTCCTGGATCACGTCGTTGACGAAGCTGACCGCTGCGGCCACCACCTCCGCCGTGGCCTGCGCGACCTCGAGCACGTGTCCCAGCTGGTCCTGGATGTGCTGCGAGGCCTCCTTCTGGCCGTCGTGCATGTCCGCGATGTCGTGCAGCCGCCGGCCGGCCGCGTGCGCGGCGTGGCCGGTCCACACGGACGGGAGCTGGTCGGCGACGCCGTCGTAGTTGTCGGCGATCGCGCCGACCGCCGACCCGACGTTGCCCCACGCCTTCTGCATCGACGCCAGGGCGTTGAAGTCGCCGGCGATGGGCTCGAAGAGCGCCTCGAGCATGCTCCAGCCGGTGAGCTGGTCCACGGCCCAGTCGATGGAGCTGATCAGGAAGCCGCACTGGTCCTTGAGGCCCTCGATGTACTCGCCCATGCCGCCGTCCGGCTGACCGCCGCCGACGGGGGAGCTCGCGTCGTACGTCTCCGAGATCGTCATGGCCGCGCCCAGTCCTGCGCGCTGCGGTCCTCGGGCTGGTCCTCGTAGTCGTCGTACTCGCCGAGGTCCTCGTTGGTCTCGTGCAGCTGCTCGGCACCCGCGACCACGTCGTCGACGTTCGCGACCACGTCGGCGACCTGGTCGTAGGCGCCCTTGTAGGTGCCGGCCGTGCTGAGCACGTCCTGGCGGTGGTGGTAGTCGGCCGAGTCGCCCTGGCGCTGGTCGCTCGCCGCCTCGTGACCTGCCTGGGTCGCCTCCGCCGGGGTCCGGCCGCCGGCGATGGCGTCGTCGTAGGCCCGGGTGAACGCGCCGGCCTGCCGGTCCTGCAGGGAGTCGTAGACCCGACCGTCGGCGACCGAGTCCACGTCACGCTGGGCGTGGCTGAGCGCCTCGGCGGGCGTCATCCCCTGGGAGCGGTACTCCAGGTAGTCGTGGCGGGTCTGCGCGTCGCGGACGTAGGCGAGGACCTGGTCCTTGGCGTAGGTGCGTGGTGACAGGCCGGGTGCCAGCGTGCTCGGGTCGCCGGGGGCGACGCGGTTGACCGGTTCGCTCATCCAGGGCGGCAGCTTGGCCAGCCCGAACGGCTCCCCGTCCTCGCCGGGCGGGACGGCGCCGGCGGGACAGCTCGGGCCCCCGGGCGTGGTGGCGCCGCTCCCCGGGGCGACGTACGGCGGCAGCGCCATCTCGTCGCCGAAGAGCTTCTCGAACACGCGGTGGGAGGAGCGGTCGGACTCCAGGTAGTCGTCCCTGCAGGCGGTGAAGGTCTCGGCGACGGTGTCGGCGACCTTCTTCGAGGTCCGCATGCCTTGCTGGGCGTTGTGCACCGTATCCCGGTAGTTGCCCTCGAAGATGTTCAGCACCCCGCGGAAGGCGTCGAAGCGCGAGCACGCGCTGTCGACGTAGTCGGACACCGCTGCGACGTGGTCGTGCTGTCGTCTGCCCACCTCCGCCGCGGCGGTCAGGCTGTCCGGATCGACGTGGAACTGAACCATGGTTGAACTCCCCCGTGACGTCTACCGCGGGCAGTCTTCCCGGCGCAGCCGCGCGTGAAACCTGACGGCGTCAGGACTCGTGGGTGGGCGGCAGGGCGTCGCGCTCGGCCTGCTCCTTCTGGTAGCGGCGCTCGAGGCGGTCGCCGAGCTGCGCCTTCTGGCGCTGCTCCTCGGTCTCCCAGTCCTTGGACCGGTCGCGCTTGAGGTAGGCGACCAGGGCGGCGCCGAGGCACACGACGAGCACGACAGCGACGAAGATCCAGGTTCCCATGGGTGAGACCTTCCCGACCGGGCGGCCGGTGAAACGTCAGCGGAGAGCGCGGGCGCGCCGGAGCGAGCGGAGGTAGCCCACGGTGATCGCCGGCCACAGCACGAGGCAGACCAGTCCAGCGGCCAGGTAGCCCGGCGACGTCCTGGACGGTGACTCCCAGCCTCCGTCCTGCCGGTAGACGTCGACGCGGTCGCCCGGGCCGGGACCGAACAGCTGCGGCTCGGCGTAGAAGCTGCCGGTGCGGCCGTCGGCCAGCCGGAAGGTCAGCACCGAACCGGTGTTGCGCGTCGTGCGGGTGCGCGAGGCGGAGCTCCGGTCGACGACGGTGGCCGGCAGCACCCGGGTGCCGGCGGGGACGTCGTGGTGATCGACGTACATCCAGACGGGCACCACACCGCTGAGCAGCGTGAGGGCGACGCACGCCACGACGGCGCCGGCGACGCCGCGGCGGGGTGCGGCCGGCCGGGGTACGTCGGGCAGCGACGCCAGGTCGACGACCGACCCGTCGGCACGTTGCACGACGCGGGCCCCGCGGCCCCCGCCGGGACGCTCGAGGACCTGGCGCGCGTCGGCTCCCGGGTCGCGTGGGCGGTCCCGCCGGAGCGACCGGGCGAGCAGGCCGAGGGCGACGAGCACGCCGAGCGCCGCGGCTGCCATCGGGAGGAGGTCCACGCCCGCCATGCTCTCCTCGCGGACGTGCCGCGAAACGTCGGGAGGACCCGCCCTAGACTGACCCGAGTCGTTCCCCCCCACCCAGGAGTAACCGTGGCCCGAGTCGTCGTCGACGTCATGCTCAAGCCGGAGATCCTCGACCCGCAGGGCAAGGCGGTGCAGGGCGCCCTGCCGCGGCTCGGCTTCGAGGGGGTCAGAGAGGTGCGTCAGGGCAAGCGCTTCGAGCTCGAGGTGGACGGCGAGGTCACCGAGGAGCGGCTGGCCCAGCTGCACGAGATCGCCGAGAAGTTGCTGTCCAACCCGGTCATCGAGGACTTCGAGGTGCACGTCTCGTGAAGGTCGGCGTGGTCACCTTCCCGGGCTCCCTCGACGACGTCGACGCCCAGCGCGCGGTCCGGCTCGCCGGCCACGACGTGGTCACCCTCTGGCACCGTGACCACGACCTGCAGCAGGTCGACGCGGTCGTGCTCCCGGGCGGCTTCTCCTACGGCGACTACCTGCGGTGCGGGGCGATCTCCCGGTTCTCCCCGCTGATGACGGAGATCGTCGCCGGCGCGGAGGGCGGGCTGCCCGTGCTCGGCATCTGCAACGGCTTCCAGATCCTCTGCGAGTCCCACCTGCTGCCCGGGGCGCTGGTCCGCAACCAGGCGATGAAGTTCATCTGCCGCGACCAGAGGCTGCGCATCGAGAACACCGGCACGCCCTGGACCGCGTCGTTCACCGCGGGCCAGGAGATCGTCGTGCCGCTGAAGAACGGCGAGGGCTGCTACGTCGCCTCCGAGCCGACGCTCGACGAGCTGGAGGCCGAGGGCCGGGTCGTGGCCCGCTACCTGGGCGCGGACCCCAACGGCTCGATGCGCGGCATCGCCGGCATCACCAACGCCCGCGGCAACGTCGTCGGGCTGATGCCGCACCCCGAGCACGCGGTCGAGGAGGGCTTCGGCTCCGGCGTCGACGGACTCGGGTTCTTCCGGCTCCTCGAGCAGCTCGTCGGCTGACGCTGTCGGTGGCGGCTGCCACCTTGGGTCAGGCGGAGTAGGCCTTCGCGATCAGCTCGTAGGACAGGGCGCGCTCCGCCGCGTCGTGGATCTGCGTGGTGATGACGAGCTCGTCGGCGTCCGCGTAGGTGCGCCGGCGCTCCAGGTCGTCGCGGACCTGGCCGGGCGTGCCGACCGACATGAACCGCCGGCGCTGGGCGGCGAGCTGGAGCTCCTGCTCGCTCCAGTCGTGGGCGGCCGCCTCCTCGGGGGTGGGCAGCGGGCCGGGGCGGTTCTGCATCAGCCGCACCATCGAGAGGTCGTTGGCCCGGGCGAGCGCCTCGGCCCGCTCCTCGGTCTCCGCGGCGATCGCGGCCACCCCGAGGATCGCCCGCGGCTCGGCCAGCCGGGTGGACGGCTCGAAGCGCTCCCGGTAGCCCGCCACCGCCTCGGCCGGGTCGGCCGACCCGAAGTGGCCCGCGAACGCGAACCCGGTGCCGAACGCGGCAGCCGCGTGGCCGCCGTACAGCGACGAGCCGAGGATCCACAACGGCGGCAGCGGTACGTCGTCCGGGATCGCGCGCAGCGGGGCGAAGGGATGGTCGTCGGGGAAGCCGTCGACGTAGGCGAGCAGCTCGGACAGTTGCTGGGGGAACTCCTCGGACTCGACGCGGCCGCGCCGCAGCGCGTAGGCGGTGAGCTGGTCGGTCCCGGGGGCCCGGCCCAGGCCCAGGTCGATCCGGCCGGGGTGCAGGCCCTCGAGGACCCGGAACGACTCGGCCACCGCGAGCGGAGCGTGGTTCGGCAGCATGATGCCGCCGCTGCCGACGCGGATCGTCCGGGTCGCCGCGGCCACCGTCGCGATCATCACCATCGGCGCGCTGCTCGCCACGCTGCCGATGTTGTGGTGCTCGGCCAGCCAGTAGCGCTGGTAGCCGAAGGACTCGGCGGCCCGGGCCAGCGCGACGGTCTCGTGCAGCGCCGCCGAAGCGGGCCGCCCGGACGGGATCGGCGAGAGGTCGAGCACGGACAGCGGGACGGTCGTCGGCAACGGGGTCACGTGTACTGCGAACGCCGCCGGGCGCCCGCGGATTCCCGGGACCCGGCCCGCCGGCTCAGCCGAAGGTGACGCGCAGGACCTTGTCGGTGCCGCCGCCGTTGCTGGTGGTCAGCCACAGCGACCCGTCGGGCGCCCGCTTGACGTTGCGGATCCGGCCGAACGTCCCGTGGAAGTAGCGGGTCTTGCGGCGCAGCCCGCGACCGTCGATGTCGACCGACCAGAGGCACTCCCCGCGCAGCGCGCCCACCCAGGCCCGGCCGTGCAGCGTCGTGACGCCGCTGGGCGAGCAGTCCGCGGGGTGCCACTGCACGAGCGGGTCGCGGAACCCGCCGGCCCGGTCGGTGCCCTCGACCCGCGGCCAGCCGTAGTTGCGGCCCGGGAGGATCCGGTTGAGCTCGTCCCAGGTGTTCTCGCCCAGCTCGCTGGCCCAGAGCCGGCCGCTCGCGTCGACGGTGATGCCCTCGACGTTGCGGTGGCCGAAGGAGTAGACCCGGTTGCCGAACGGGTTGCCCCGCTGCGCCGTCCCGTCCGGCTTCAGCCGCAGCACCTTGCCGGCCAGGGACCCCTTGTTCTGGGCCAGGGCGCTGTTGCGGGTGTCGCCGGTGGTCGCGAACAGGCTGGGGTAGCTCGTGAACCAGAGACCGCCGCCGTTGTGCGTGGAGTCGCTCGGGATGCCGGTCAGGATCGGGTGCGGCGCGCCGGACAGCCGCCCGTCGACGTACCGGATCCGGACGATGCGGTTGTCGCTCGGGGTGGTGAGGAAGAAGTACACCCACCGGTCGCGGCTGAACGTCGGGGAGACCGCCACCCCCATCAGGCCGCCCTCGCCGCCGTCGTTGTGGACGTCGGGCACCACGCCCGCCACCGTGGCCCCGCCGCCGGGCCGGACGTGCAGCACCCGGCCGCTGTTCCGCTCGCTGACCAGCGCACCGCCGCCGGGCAGGAAGTCGAGGCCCCAGGGGTAGTCCAGGCCGGTGGCCAGCGTGCCGCCGAGGCGGGGACGGGCGTCGGCCGGTGCGGCGGCAAGCGCCGAGCCGGTGACCGCAGCGGGCGCCACGAGGCCCGCCTTCAGGACGGTACGACGTTCCACGGGGGGCCTCCGAGCGCGTTGTGCTCACCGTAGCCACCGCCCACCAGCGCTTGACCCCCGACCCGATCCACCGGGTTCTCCCCGGTCCGGTCCAGCCTGGGGTCGCCCGGAGCCGGCACCGGGGGAATCTGACCGATTTAGCCGCGTTCCGCCGCTTGTGCCCCTAGCCTGGTGGGGATGGACCGAACGCTCGCGGGTTCTGGCACGTCGCGGCCCGGCCGCGCGCCAATCACGGGAGGCACGACGCGACACCGGTCGCCCGAGGGGAGCACGCCATGAGCTCCGCGACGGCGCTGCCCTTCGACGGTCCCGGGCGCCCGGCTGTCGAGGCGGACGAACCCGCGACCCCCTCCACGATCCCCGCGGACGTCGCCCAGCAGGTGCCGGCGGCCGTCTACACCGCATGCACCGGTGCCGACGGGGCCTGGCTCTACGCCAGCCCGCAGATCGAGGCCATCTTGGGCTACGGCCCGCAGGAGTTCGTCGACGACCCCGGGCTCTGGGCCCGCCTGCTGCACCCCGAGGACCGGGACTGGGTCCTGGCCGACGAAGAGGCGGCCCACGCACCGGAGGTACGCCGGTCCTACGCGGAGTACCGCCTGATCGCCCGCGACGGTCGCGTGGTCTGGGTGCTCGACGACATCACGGTGCTGCACGAGCCCGGCCACGGCTCGGTGCAGCACGGCCTGCTGTTCGACATCACCGCCCGCAAGCGCACCGAGCTGCTGCTGGCCGAGCAGGCCGCGCTGATGGAGCACATCGCCCGCGGCGGGACCCTCGCGGCCACCCTGCAGGCCCTGGCGGACTCGGTGCTCCGGGTGACGGGAGCCCAGGGCTGTGCGGTGGTGGTGGACCCCGTCGACGACGGTCACGACCGCGACGTCCGCACCTACGTCGCCGGCGCGACGTACCTCGCCCCGACGGCCGCCACCGAGCGGCTGGCGTTCGCGGACCTCGACGGGGTGCCGCTGGGACACCTTGTCCTGCTCGGGCTGCCGGCCGGGCCGGACCTTCGGAGCGAGAGCGGGGCGCCGGCGGTCGGGTGGGCCGGCCGCATCGCGGCCCTGGCGGTGGGCCGCTCCCGTCAGGAGCAGCGCGAGGCCCGGTCCTACTCGCTCCTGGAGGCCACGTTGGAGTCGACCGCCGACGGCATCCTGGTCGTCGACGGCGCCGGCCGGATCGCCGACTTCAACCGCACGTTCAGCCGCATGTGGAACATCCCCCCCCGGAGCTCGTGCAGGCCGGTGACGACGACGCGATGCTGTGCTTCGTCAAGGCTCAGCTGCGGGATCCGGAGGACTTCATGCGCGAGGTGCGCCGGCTCTACGCCCATCCTGAGCTGTGCAGCGACGAGGAGCTCGTCTTCGCGGATGGGCGCGTGTTCCAGAGGTACAGCCAGCCGCAGCTGCTCGACGACGTGCCGGTCGGACGGGTCTGGAGCTTCCGGGACGTGACCGACTACCGCAAGCTGGAGACTGAGCTCAGGCACCAGGCCCACACCGACGCCCTCACCGGACTGGCCAACCGCTACCGGTTCATGGACCAGCTGTCGGGTCTTGCGGTCGGGGACGCCGACGGGGTCGCCGCAGGCCACGCCCTGATCCTCATCGACATCGACGACTTCAAGACCGTCAACGACGGTCTCGGCCACGTCGCGGGTGACGCCGTCCTCGTCGCCCTGGCCGAGCGCGTTGCGGACTGCGTCGGCGCGGGCGATGTCGCGGCCCGGCTCGGAGGCGACGAGTTCGCCGTCCTGCTGCGGGACGCACGGGACGCGAACGGCGCACGCGCCGTCGCCGACCGCATCATCGAACGCCTCGCGCGCCCCGTCGACCTCGAGGGGCGCCGGCTGTCGATCCGGGCGAGCATCGGGATCGCCCTGACCGACGACGTCACCCCGGCCCTCGACCTGGTGCGCAACGCGGACCTGGCGATGTACACCGCGAAGCGCGACGGGGGCGCCTGCCACCGGGTGTACGTCGACAGCATGCACGACGCGGCCATTGCCCGCCTCGACCTGACCGCCGACCTCGACCGCACCCTGGAGGAGGGCGGACTCGACGTGGCCTACCAGCCCGTGGTCGTCCTCGGCACCGGGGCCGTCACCGGCTTCGAGGCGCTCGCCCGCTGGCAGCACCCGGTCCTGGGCGCGATCTCCCCGGCCGAGTTCATCCCCCCTGGCCGAGGAGACCGGCCTGATCGACCGGTTGGGACACTTCGTGCTGTCCCGGGTGTGCGCCGACCTCGCCGCGTGGCGGCACGAGCTCGGCCCCGACGCCGTGCCCGTGGTGAGTGTGAACCTGTCGCCCCAGCAGCTCGCCGACCCGCACCTGCCAGGCCTCGTGGGCGAGGTCCTGAGGACCACCCGGGTCCCCGCCGACCGGCTGTGCCTGGAGGTGACCGAGAGCGGGCTCGGTGGTTCGGACGCCGAGGTGAGCCAGGCCCTCCGGAAGATCCGGGACCTGGGGGTGCAGCTCTCGCTCGACGACTTCGGCACCGGCCACTCGTCCCTGTCGCGGCTCGGCGGCTATCCCTTCGACGTGGTGAAGATCGATCGCAGCTTCGTGTCCCGGCTCGCCGACGGGGTCCAGGACCGCGCGGTCGTGGAGGCGGTCCTGCGGCTGGCCGCGGCCTTTGACCTGGACGTGGTCGCCGAGGGGGTTGAGACCGTGGAGCAGGCGGACATCCTCGCAGCGCTCGGATGCGAGCGCGTCCAGGGCTTCCTGTTCTCGCGCCCCGTCCAGGCCGAGGCCGCCCTGGCCCTGCTGCGCTCCGCGACCATCTTCCGGCGCTGACCGGGAGGTAGGCGGTCCCGGCGAGCCCGGCACCGGTAGATTGAGCGCGCCGACCTCCCGCACCAGCCATCCGATCTGGAGCCTCCCGCGTTGACCGAGCTTCGTCCGCACCTCGACACCGTCGAGACGGCCACCACGACTCCCGACCACGAGCAGCCCTGGTCCGACCTCGGCCTCAAGCCCGACGAGTACACCGAGATCCGGGAGATCCTCGGCCGCCGCCCGACGTCCTCGGAGCTGGCGATGTACTCGGTGATGTGGAGCGAGCACTGCTCCTACAAGTCCTCCAAGGTGCACCTCAAGCAGTTCGGCGAGAAGGTCACCGACGAGATGCGCGAGCACCTGATGGTCGGCATCGGCGAGAACGCCGGCGTCGTCGACATCGGGGACGGCTACGCCGTGACCTTCAAGATCGAGTCGCACAACCACCCGTCCTACGTCGAGCCCTACCAGGGCGCGGCCACCGGGGTCGGCGGCATCGTCCGCGACATCCTCGCGATGGGCGCCCGGCCGGTCGCCGTGATGGACCCGCTGCGCTTCGGGCCGCTCGACGCCCCCGACACCCACCGGGTGCTGCCCGGGATCGTGGCCGGCGTCGGCGGCTACGGCAACTGCCTCGGGCTGCCGAACATCGGCGGCGAGGCGGTCTTCGACGCGACGTACGCCGGGAACCCGCTGGTCAACGCGCTCTGCGTGGGCGTCATGCGGCACGAGCAGATCCACCTCGCCAAGGCGTCCGGCGCCGGCAACCAGGTGATCCTCTACGGCGCCCGCACCGGCGGCGACGGCATCGGCGGCGTGTCCGTGCTCGCGTCGGAGACGTTCGAGTCGACCGGACCGGCGAAGCGGCCCAGCGTGCAGGTCGGCGACCCGTTCCAGGAGAAGCTGCTGATCGAGTGCACCCTGGAGATCTTCGCCGAGGAGCTCGTCGTCGGCATCCAGGACCTCGGCGGTGCGGGCCTGTCCTGCGCTACCTCGGAGCTCGCGTCCGCCGGCGACGGCGGGATGCACGTGTGGCTGGACCGCGTGCCGCTGCGGGACTCCACGCTGGCCCCCGAGGAGATCCTGATGTCGGAGTCCCAGGAGCGGATGATGGCGGTCGTCGAGCCGGCGAACGTCGCGCGCTTCCTGGAGATCTGCGAGAAGTGGGACGTGGAGGCCACGGTCGTCGGCGAGGTCGACGAGTCGAGCCGGCTGACCATCGAGTGGCACGGCGAGACCGTCGTCGACGTACCCCCGCGGTCGGTGGCGCACGACGGCCCGACCTACCACCGGCCCTACGCCCGCCCGGAGTGGCAGGACCGGCTGCAGGACGACACCGCCGCGGCGCTGGCCCGGCCCTCGACCGGCGACGAGCTGCGCGCCACGGTGCTGGCGATGGTCGCCTCGCCGAACCTGTGCGACAAGTCCTGGATCACCGACCAGTACGACCGCTACGTGCAGGGCAACACCGTGCTGGCCCAGCCCGAGGACTCCGGGATGGTGCGCGTCGACGCCGAGTCCGGCCTCGGCGTGGCGGTCTCCACCGACGCCAACGGCCGCTTCGCCATGCTCGACCCGTACGCCGGTGCGCAGCTCGCCCTCGCCGAGGCCTACCGCAACGTGGCCACGTCCGGCGCGCGCCCGCTGGCGATCAGCGACTGCCTGAACTTCGGGTCGCCCGAGGACCCCGACGTGATGTGGCAGTTCGCCGAGGCCACGCGGGGGCTCGCCGACGGCTGCCAGACGCTCGGCATCCCGGTGACCGGCGGCAACGTCAGCCTCTACAACCAGACCGGACAGACCGCGATCCTGCCCACGCCGGTCGTCGCCGTCCTGGGCGTGATCGACGACGTGGCGCGTCGTACCCCGTCCGGCTTCGTCGAGGAGGGCCAGCAGATCTACCTGCTCGGCGCCACCGCCGACGAGCTGTCCGGCTCGGAGTGGGCGCACGTCGTGCACGCCCACCTCGGCGGCCTGCCGCCGCGGGTCGACCTGGCCGCCGAGAAGGAGCTCGCCGACATCCTGGTGAACGCCTCGCGCGACGGCCTGGTGGACGCCGCCCACGACCTGTCCGACGGCGGGCTCGCCCAGGCGCTGGTCGAGTCCTGCCTGCGCAACGACATCGGTGCCCGGGTCTGGCTGCCGGACGGCGTCGACGCCTTCGTCTCGCTGTTCAGCGAGTCGGCCGGCCGGGTGATCGTGGCCGTGCCGCGCTCGGAGGAGGTCCGGTTCACCGACATGTGCGCGGCCCGGGGCTTCCCGCACGCACGGATCGGGGTCACCGACGGCTCGGGTCCCGACGCCGTCCTCGACGTCCAGGGCCAGTTCACGCTGCCGCTGGCCGAGGTCCGCGCCGCCTGGACCGCGACCCTCCCCGACGCCCTCGGCTGACCGCCCGGCCGGAGATTCGGGGGGTCAGGGGGTGCCGGCCACCAGCCTGGACCAGACGGCCGGGGTGACCACGCCGGTCTGCGCGAGGCCGTGGCCGCGCTGGTACGTCTTCACCGCTGCGGTGGTGGCCGCCTCGAAGACCCCGGTGACCGGGAGGCCGGCGGCGTCGGCGGCGTTCAGCCCGCGCTGCACCCGGCGGACGGCCGAGGAGGCGGCGCCGAACTTGAGCAGCGGCGTCGTGCCCCGGGAGAGCAGGGCGACCCACACCCGCGGGCCGACCGTGCCGCCGGCGGGCAGCCGGGTCGCCGCGCGGTAGCGCCGGGCCGCGGCGGACACGTCGGCGTCGTAGGTGCCGTCCACGGGACCGGTGTAGTAACCCTTGGCCTTCAGCAGGCACTGGGCGGCGCTCACCAGCGCGCCGGTGTGGCCGGCACGACGGGTGGGGTAGCGCGGGAAGTTGTACGTCGCCGCGCCGGCGCAGTGCCGCGGCTCCGCGGCGACCGTCGAGCCCCGCCCGACGTCGACCCAGTTCGTGTCGATGTTGATCGTCACGCCGCCGTACGTCTCGTTGTGCCCGCCGCGGTACTGGTGCACCCGGCGGTGCGGGGCCCAGCCGTCGGAGCGGAGGTAGCTCGACCCGGTGTCCGCGCGGCCGTTCCAGTCGGCGACCCAGAGGTGGTCGGGCATCACGTAGGCGCCGGGACGCGTGGCCCGGGCGTCGTCGAGGATCTTGGTGCCGGAGGCGGCGCTGGAGTAGACGCCGGACACGTAGCCCTGGGCGTGCAGCTGCTCGGTCCACCCGGACAGGAACGTCAGCGCGGACTCGCGGCAGTCGGTCTTGGTGATCGCGAAGGCCTCGAGGTCGTACCACAGCGTGCTGCCGGGCGAGATGCCCAGCGCCTGGGCGGCGCCGACGGTCTTGGCGGCCTCGGCGCGGCCCTGGCTGCGGGCGGCGGCGTAGGACGAGGTCGGCGAGGGGTTGATCCGCACCTGGCGCAGGTACCGCTCGCGGGTGGTGCAGGAGGCCTGCGGGCCGAGGGTGATCGGCAGCAGCCGCCAGCCGTTCGCGAGCTGGGTGCCGACCCACGTCGGGGACAGGTTCGGCTGGCTGGTGCAGGCCCGCGAGTCACCGGAGACGTAGATCCCGACCGCCCAGTACGGCGAGCCGGTCAGCCAGGCGTCCATCGCCTTCTGGGTCGGCGCCGTGCACTGGTCGAAGCCGTAGCCGGTGAAGCTGCCGGGCGTCACCCGGTTGCCGGCCTGGGCGGGCGCGGCGAGCACCAGGCCGGCGGCCAGGGTGGCCAGGCAGGCGAGGGCGGCGGTCGCCGTGCGGGCGATCGCCCGGGCGGTCGGGCGTCGCGGGGACCGGGAGAGACGGTGCATCGGGGCTCCTGCTCGTCGGGGAAGCAGGCGTCACTCTAGTCACAAAACCATCAAAGGTAACAAGAGTTTCGCCGATTGCCGGTGAATGACACGCCGGTGGTTCGGGGGTCGCGGGCGGGCGGATACTGGGGTCGTGCCCGTCCGCCTGCGCCCCGCCGACCCCGCCGTCGTGGGTCCCGCGCTGGCCCGGTTCCGGGACGGTGCCGCGGACCGGGACGACCTGCGGCTGCTCACCAAGCACCTGCTCGCGCTGCTGGTCGCCAAGGCTCCCGGCGGCGCGGTCGAGGTGCGGGTGCCGCCGTACGCCGCCGCCCAGTGCCTCACCGGCACCCGGCACACGCGCGGCACGCCGCCGGCCGCCGTCGAGATGGACGCCGCCACCTGGATCGCGCTGGGCACCGGCGACCTGGACTGGGCCGAGGCCGAGCGCGACGGCCGGCTCCTGGCCTCCGGCGAGCGCTCCGGCCTGGGCCCGCTGCTGCCCCTGCTCACGGTCGAGTGAGCCCCCGCCCGACCCGTCGGCACCGCGTCCTAGGGTGTCGCCATGACGAAGACTCCTGACCAGATCCGCGCCGCGGTGCGCGACGTGATGCCGTCCGTGCGCGCCGACCTCGAGGCCCTGGTCCGGATCCCCTCGGTCAGTGCCGACCCCGCCCGCGCCGGCGACGTACGCCGGTCCGCGGAGGCCACCGCGGAGCTGTTCCGGGCCGAGGGCTTCGACGACGTGCAGATCCTGACCGCCGCCGGGGGAGCCCCGGCCGTGGTGGCCCGCCGGCCCGCCCCCGCCGGCGCCCCGACCGTGCTGCTCTACGCCCACCACGACGTGCAGCCCGTCGGCGACCCGGCCGACTGGGACAGCGAGCCGTTCGAGCCGACCGAGCGCGGGGAGCGGCTCTACGCCCGCGGCGCCGCGGACGACAAGGCCGGCATCGCCGCCCACCTGGCGGCGATCCGGGCGCACGGCGACGAGCTCCCGGTGGGCATCACCGTGCTGGTCGAGGGCGAGGAGGAGGTCGGCTCACCGACCCTCGAGGCGTTCCTCGACCAGCACCAGGGCCTGCTGGCCGCCGACGTGATCGTGATCGCCGACTCCGGCAACTGGGACATCGGCGAGCCCGCGCTGACCACCAGCCTGCGCGGCCTGGTCGACTGCTTCGTCGAGGTCCGCACGCTCGACCACGGCGTGCACTCCGGCATGTGGGGCGGCGTCGTCCCGGACGCGGTCACCGTGATGGTGCGGCTGCTCGCCAGCCTGCACGACGACGCCGGCAACGTCGCCGTGGAGGGCCTGCACGCGGGCCCCGCCGCGGACGTGGACTACCCGATGGACCGGATCCGGGCCGAGTCCGGCCTCGCCGAGGGCGTCGAGCTGATCGGCAGCGGCTCGGTCGTCGAGCGGCTGTGGACCAAGCCCGCGATCGCGACCATCGGGTTCGACGCGACCCGCACCGCCGACGCCAGCAACACCCTGATCCCCACCGTCAAGGCCAAGCTCTCGGTGCGGCTCGCCCCCGGCGACTCCTCCAAGGCGGCCATGGAGCGGCTCCGCGAGCACCTCGAGAAGCACGTCCCCTGGGGCGCGCAGCTGACCTTCACCGCCGGCGAGTTCGGCGAGCCCACCCAGATCGACGCCACCGGGCCGGCGTACGACGCCGCGCGGGCCGCCTTCCGCGACGCGTGGGACGGCGTCGAGCCGGTCGACATGGGGGTCGGCGGCTCGATCCCGTTCATCGCGGCGTTCAACGAGGCGTTCCCGGACGCGGCCGTGCTGGTCACCGGCGTCGAGGACCCGGACACCCGGGCGCACGGCGCCAACGAGGGCCTGCACCTGGCGGAGTTCGAGCGGGTCTGCCTGGCCGAGGCGCTGCTGCTGCACAACCTCGCGGAGGCCCTCGGCTGATCCCGACCGTCGAGCGCGGGGCATGGACTGATTCGTCGGAGGCCAGGGACCGGCCGTAGACTCGAGCGGTGCCCGCTCACCAGACGCCCCGCGGCAGCTCAGGCCGGACCGGTGGCGACGGAATGCTCACCCACGAGCTCGACCCGCACGACGCCGGACCGCAGGACGCCTGCGGGGTCTTCGGGGTCTGGGCGCCGGGCGAGGACGTCGCGAAGCTGACGTACTACGGGCTCTACGCCCTGCAGCACCGCGGCCAGGAGTCCGCCGGGATCGCGGTCAGCAACGGCCGGCAGATCCTGGTCTACAAGGACATGGGGCTGGTCTCGCAGGTCTTCGACGAGTCCACGCTGGCCTCCCTGAAGGGCCACCTCGCGGTGGGGCACGCGCGGTACTCGACGACCGGCGCCAGCACCTGGCACAACGCGCAGCCGACGTTCCGGCCCACCGAGACCGGCTCGATCGCGCTGGCGCACAACGGCAACCTGACCAACACCCGCGAGCTGCAGCAGCAGGTCGCCGGGCTGACGAACGTGTTCGGCGAGCTGGACCTGCCGGTCAAGCCGACCCCGGCCGCCACCAACGACACCAGCCTGGTCACCGCGCTCCTCGCGCACCACCCGGACACGAGCCTCGAGGAGCACGCCGTCCGGATCCTGCCCGGGCTGCGCGGCGCGTTCTCCTTCGTCTGGATGGACGAGAACACCCTGTACGCCGCCCGCGACCCCCAGGGCGTCCGGCCGCTGGTGCTCGGCCGCCTCGAGCGCGGCTGGGTGGTCGCCTCGGAGACCGCCGCGCTGGACATCGTCGGCGCCTCGTTCATCCGCGAGCTCGAGCCCGGCGAGATGGTCGCGATCGACGAGGACGGGCTGCGCAGCCGCCGGTTCGCCGAGGCCGCCCCCAAGCACTGCCTGTTCGAGTTCGTCTACCTCGCCCGCCCGGACACGCTGATGAACGACAAGCGCGTGCACAGCGTGCGGGTCGAGATCGGCCGCCGGCTGGCGCGGGAGTTCCCGACCGACGCCGACCTGGTGATGCCGGTCCCGGAGTCCGGTACGCCGGCCGCGATCGGCTACGCCGAGGAGAGCGGCATCCCCTACGGCACCGGCCTGGTGAAGAACTCCTACGTCGGGCGCACGTTCATCCAGCCGTCGCAGACCATCCGGCAGCTCGGCATCCGGCTCAAGCTCAACCCGCTGCGCGACGTCATCGAGGGCAAGCGCCTCGTCGTCGTCGACGACTCGATCGTGCGCGGCAACACCCAGCGCGCCCTGGTGCGGATGCTCCGCGAGGCCGGCGCCCGCGAGGTGCACGTGCGGATCTCCTCGCCGCCGGTGAAGTGGCCGTGCTTCTACGGCATCGACTTCGCGACCCGCGCCGAGCTGATCGCCAACGGTCTGACCTCTGATGAGATCTGCCGCTCGATCGACGCGGACTCGCTCGGCTACATCTCCCTGGAGCAGCTCGTCGAGGCCACCACGGTCCCGATGCCGAACCTGTGCCGGGCCTGCTTCGACGGGGTCTACCCGATCGAGCTGCCCGACCCCGAGCACCTGGGCAAGCACCTCCTGGAGTTCGCCCCGACCACCGGCACGGACGTCGACGGCCTGTCGACCTCGCTGTCCGGTGGCGGCGCCGGCGACTCCCTCGACCGCCCCTGACCGGCCCCCGAACGCACGCGAAGGCAGGAGCCCCATGACCGAGCAGCAGCCGCCGAGCGGTGCGACGTACGAAGCGGCCGGGGTGTCCATCGACGCCGGGGACAAGGCCGTCGAGCTGATGAAGGTGTGGATCGACAAGGCCCGCCGCCCCGAGATGCTGGGCGGGATCGGCGGCTTCGCCGGCCTGTTCGACGCCAGCGCGCTGAAGTCCTTCGACCGCCCGATCCTGGCCACCTCGGCCGACGGGGTGGGCACCAAGGTCGCGATCGCGCAGGCGATGGACATCCACCACACGATCGGCTTCGACCTGGTCGGGATGCTCGTCGACGACCTCGTCGTGTGCGGCGCCGAGCCGCTGTTCCTCACCGACTACATCGCCACCGGCCGGGTCGTCCCCGAGCGGGTGGCCGCGATCGTGCAGGGCATCGCCGAGGCCTGCGTGCAGGCCGGCTGCGCCCTGGTCGGCGGCGAGACCGCCGAGCACCCGGGGCTGCTCGGCCCCGACGAGTACGACGTCGCGGGCTCGACCACCGGCGTGGTGGAGGCCGCCGACCTGCTCGGCCCCGGCCGGGTCGAGGCCGGCGACGTGGTCATCGCGATGGCGTCCAGCGGACTGCACTCCAACGGCTACTCCCTGGTCCGGCACGTGCTGCTGAGCACCGCGGGCTGGTCCCTGGAGCGGCACGTCGACGAGCTCGGCCGCACGCTCGGCGAGGAGCTCCTCGAGCCCACCACGATCTACGCCAAGGCCTGCCTCGACCTGGCGCGCAGCACCGCCACGCACGCGATGTCGCACATCACCGGCGGCGGCCTGGCCGCGAACCTCGAGCGGGTGCTGCCGGACAGCAAGGTGGCCACCCTGGACCGCGGCACCTGGACCCCGGCGCCGATCTTCGACCTGGTCCGCCAGGTCGGCTCGGTGGAGCAGGCGGCGCTGGAGCGCACCCTGAACTGCGGCGTGGGGATGGTCGCGATCACCGCGGCCGCGGACGCCGACCGGGCGCGCAGCGTGCTGGCCGGCCACGGTGTCGACAGCTGGGTGTGCGGCGAGATCGGCGAGGCCACCGGCGCGGTCGGCGCGCCGGCCGGCGGCACGGTCACGTTGCGGGGCCAGCACCCGGGCTGGTGACCGGCTGCGATTAAGCCGACAGCCGACATCGTGCCCATTTCGGGGGCCTGGCGTGCGATATCGACCCCCGGGCAGGTACCGTGGGCCCACGAGAAACTACAGGTGAGACCGGACGCGCGTGTGGCTCAGTCGCGGCTTCGTGAGACGAACCGCCGACACAGGGTCAGACGTGACTCCGGCCGAGTGGCGAGGGGGTCGACCCTATGGGGCGCGGCCGAGCGAAGGCGAAGCAGACGAAGGTTGCCCGCGATCTGAAGTACCGCTCTCACGAGACGGACCTCAGCGCGCTGGCCCAGGAGCTGCACGGCAGAGAGCCGAAGACGTCCGACGGCGCCGGTGACGGCTCCCCGGACGACCACGACGACTGGGCGGACTACTCCGAGTCCCGCAGTCGCGACTAGCAGCAGTCACTTCTCGCCGGTTCCGACCGGCGGCACCGTCAAGACGTCCCGTCCCGCGACCTGGTCGCGGGAGGGACGTCTTGCGGCGCAGTGTCGAGCGCGGGCTCAGCCGAGCCAGATGCCGCGCAGCCGGCCGACCTCGGTCATCCGGCGCTCCGCGAGGCGGTCGGCGGCGACCGCCGGCGGGACACCGTCGGCCTCGGCGAGGTCGAACACCCGGGCGGTGGTGTCGAAGATCTTCTCGGCGCGCTGCCGGGCGCGCTCGAAGGAGAAGCCCTCGAGCTCGTCGGCGACCTGGATCAGGCCACCCGCGTTGACCATGTAGTCGGGGGCGTAGAGCACCCCGCGGTCCTGCAGCTGCTTCTCGATGCCCTCGTGGGCGAGCTGGTTGTTGGCGGCGCCGCAGACGATCTTCGCGGACAGCTGCCCGACGACCTCGTCGGTGAGCGCGCCGCCGAGCGCGCAGGGTGCGTAGACGTCGAGCCCGGAGGCGACCAGCGCGTCCGCGTCGGCGACGGAGCGTACGTCGACGTGCTCGGCCTGCACCGCCGCGACCGCGGCCTGGTCCACGTCGGTCACGACGACCGTCGCGCCGTCCTCGACGAGGTGCCGGACCAGGTGCCGGCCGACCTTGCCGACGCCCGCGACGCCGACCGTGCGGCCGTGCAGCGTGGGGGCGCCCCAGACCCGTTCGGCCGCGGCGCGCATGCCCTGGAACACGCCGTACGCGGTGAGCACCGAGGAGTCCCCGGCCCCGCCGTGCGCGACGGTGCGCCCGGTGACGTAGGAGCACTCCCGGGCGATGTGGTCCATGTCGTCGCTGTTCGTGCCCACGTCGCAGGCCGTGTAGTAGCGGCCGTTGAGGGACTGCACGAAGCGGCCGTAGGCGCGCAGCAGGGCCTCGGTCTTGAGCTGGGCCGGGTCACCGATGATGACCGCCTTGCCGCCGCCGAGGTCGAGCCCGGCCAGCGCTGCCTTGTAGGCCATCCCGCGGGACAGGTTGAGGACGTCCTCGAGGGCGTCCTGCTCGGAGGCGTAGGGGTAGAAGCGGGTGCCGCCGAGGGCGGGGCCGAGGGCAGTGGAGTAGACGGCGATGATCGCCTTGAGGCCGGTCGGCTCGTCGTGGCAGTAGACGACCTGCTCGTGCCCGGAGGCCCGTCCGAAGACGCCCTCCGCGTGCGGGGGGGACCTGTGCTGTGCCGGTCACGGTGGTGACCCTTCCCTGTCGTGCCCGCGGGGTGTGCGAGCGGTTCGTGTCGGTGGTGTGCGCGCGGCCGCGGGGGTGGTGCGGCGCGTTGGGGCCAGCCTACGGAAGCCGGACGGGGGATGCGACCTGGGTCACATCGGGGAAAGACGGGGGCCCGAAATGACTAGTCCGGGAGTGTTGGTGACTCATATAGGCCATTGTCATAGTTTCGCTCAGCCCAATAGTCTGAGACCGAAGGGTGCCCGGAGTCTCGGTGCACCACGGTTAGGAACAACTGTGAGGGAGGCCCGCTATGAATACGCGGCCACCTGAGTCCGAACCGCTGCTCACGCCTGCTGAGGTCGCGGCCATGTTCAGGGTAGACCCGAAGACGGTCACCCGATGGGCCAAAGCCGGCAAGCTGAGCTCGATCCGGACTCTCGGCGGACATCGCCGTTATCGCGAGTCCGAAGTACGCGACCTGCTGACCGGGATGGTTCCCGAGCAGCGGCGCAGCGACGAGGACTGACTCCCCAGGTCAGTTGGACGTCGTTCCACAAGCTTTTGGCCGGTCTGTTGGCGGTTCGCCGCCGGCGAGGGGAACGGGCAAAGGCCTTGGAGAGGCCCCCGAGCCGAAGGCTCGGGGGCTTTCTCGCGCCCGGACGTCCGGGGTCAGCGCAGCGCCCGGACGTAGCCGGCCAGGTGCCGGGCGTCGGCGAGCCGGCGCTCCCAGGTGGCGCCGACCGTGATCAGCACGGCTCCGGCTCCGCCGATCAGCACCCACCGCGGCACCGCGTCCCCGACGTACGGCGCCGCGAGCCGCAGCACGAGCAGCGCGCCCACCGCGGCGCCCAGGGCCAGCGGCGCGGTCCAGCGCAGCCGCAGCCCGGCCAGCACCAGCGCGAAGCAGCCCAGGCCGAGCAGCAGCGCGCGCAGCCCGGTGGGCTCGACGAGCACCCACAGCAGGCTCGGGACCAGGGCCAGCGAGAGCCCGGGTGCCAGGGCGGTCATCGTGCCGGCCTCCGCACGCCGGTGCAGGTGCAGGCCGCCCACCACCAGCAGGGCGAGCGCGGCCGGGAGCGTGTAGGCCTCGGGCTGGTGCACGCCGATGTCCCACAGCCGCACCCAGCTGGCCAGCGCGAGCAGCGCGCCGCCGGCCCAGCCCAGCGCGCGCCGGTCGGCTCGCAGCAGGGAGTTCGCGGTCACCAGCGCACCGGCGACGGTGAGCAGCACCGCGGCCCAGGACGCGGTCTCCGAGACCGGCGCGAGGAGCACCCCGGCCAGGCCCAGCGGCACCGCGGCGGCCGCGGCACCGGCCTCCAGCCCGGTCCGGCAGAGCACCGGGGCGTCCGAGGCCCACCAGCGGTCCGGCAGGTACGGCGCACCGAGGACCAGCGCCCCGAGGGCCAGCAGCCCGGCGGTCGCGACCCAGGACGGCTGGGCGTCCAGGAGGTGACCGAGGCTCCAGACCTCGGCGCCCAGCGCCCCGGCCAGCACCACCCCGGCGCCGGAGGCGAGCACGACCGAGCGGGCGGAGAGGTGCACCAGCCCGGTGAGCGCCAGGGCGACCGCGAGCACGACAGAGGTCAGCACGGCCGCGTGCAGCGACACGACGAGCGCCGCGACCAGGAACACGGCGGCGGGCACCAGCGGACCGAGCGTGCGACCGGCCACGCTCCAGGCGGCGAACGTGGAGGCCAGGACCAGCAGCAGACCCACGACCAGCCAGAGGGCGACGGGGTACAGCGCGACCGCGCCCACCACCGACCCCGCGAGCAGGGTCGGCACCACGACCTGGAGGCCGGGGACCGCGCCCACGGCCCGGTCGACCGCGCGGCTGCTCTCGGCGAGCACCGCCAGCGTCGCGAGCAGGACGAGGACCATCAGCGGCAGCAGCCAGGGGGCCGGCAGGTCGTGCACGGTCGGCAGGGGCAGGGTGTCGGCCGCCCCACCGGACCACACCGGGGTCGCGCCCTCGAGCAGCCGGCCGGCCGCGAACGAGGCGTGCACGGTCACGGCGGTCAGCAGGGCGGTCCCGACGACCGCCTGGGTGGCGGCACCGGTCAGCCCCCAGGGGTGCGGCAGCCGCCAGGAGACCGCGCCGACGACCACGAGGACGACGACCCCGACGAGCACCTGGGTGGTCGCGGTGGCCCCGTCGAACGGCGCCACGACCGCGCAGACCAGCAGCAGCTCCCCGAGGGCAGCCCCGGTCACCCGGGCCGCGCGCGGCAGCCGGGACGCCAGGGCGGGCGCGGCGGCCAGGCCGGCGGCCACGAGCAACGGCCAGACGTGCCGCCCGGCCCACAGCTGCTGCCAGGAGGAATGCGTGAACGTCCGGTCCAGCGCGACCGCGACCAGCCAGACCCAGGCCACCGCGGCGACCACGGCGGCGAGGGCGGTGCCGACCCGGGCCCGGAGCCCGTGCAGCGCCACGACGGCGCCGGCGGCGAGCAGCGTGGCCAGCACCAGGGACGGCGCGACCGGCAGCCAGGCGGCGCTGCCGACCCCGAGGCACACCAGCGCCGCCCCGGTCCCGGCCACGACCTCTCCGGCGACCAGCGCCCGTGCCGCGGTCCGTCGTACGGCGGTCAGGCCGGTGGTGCCCGCCACGGCCAGCACGACGCCGACCAGCACCAGCAGTCCCTCGCCGGACAGGTCGCCGAACCAGCCGGCGTGGTCCGCGCCGACCACGTCGAGGGTGAGCAGGCCGTAGCCGACCAGTGCCAGCGCCTCGGTCGCACCCCGCAGGCCGCGCCGGGCCATCCAGGCCGCGAGCACGCCGGCGACGACCGTGAACCCCACGAGCGTGGCGGTCCGGCCACCGACGCCCATCACCGACCAGGTGACCGCGAGGAACACCAGCGCGGCGACGAGCAGGCAGCCGGCGCCGAGGGCGAGCAGGATCTGCGGCACGGTGGCCGAGCTGAGCCGGCCCCGCGGGGGGCGGGGCGGCGTCGCGGGGGCCGGGGTCAGCGATGCGGTCATCGAGGCGGACGCGGGCACCGCGCCGGGCGTCGGCGCGCGGCGCAGCACGGTCAGCAGCTCGTCGGCCCGGGACAGCGTCGTGAACAGGTCGCGCGCGGTCTCCCCGCGCAGGGACAGCGCGCAGGCGGGGCAGGACGGGGAGCCCGGGGTGATCGAGGCGCCGCAGTCGGGGCAGCGGGTCGGGTCGGCGTAGCGAGTCATGTCCCCATCAACCCACGTGCGGGGCACCCGGCGTCACCGCCGAACGCCTCAGTGCAGCTGAGTACCCGCACTCACCCCCCGAGTTGTCAGGCGGTGGAGCGGCTGGGGCCGCTCCACCGCCTGACAACTCCCGCCGGCGACCCATGGGAAGAGCCTGATTCCCGAGGTACCGTGGGACGTCAGGCTGTTCCGGACCCCGACGGCGTCACGTCCCCGTTCGGAGCGTCCTCGTGTCCCTCGCCGACCCGCCCACCCCGTCCATGCACCCCGGCGGGTACGCCGAGCTGGCCACCGAGATCCGCTCGCTCGGTCTGCTCCGTCCCCAGCCGGGCTTCTACGCCGCGCTCCTGGTCGTCGACCTGGCTGCGCTGGCCGCGATCGTCGCCGGCATGGTGGTGCTGCGCGACTCCTGGTGGGCCGTGCTGCTCGCCCCGGTCCTGGCCGTCGTGTCCACCCAGGTCGGCTTCCTCGGCCACGAGGCGGGGCACCGGCAGGTGACCCGTCGTCGCGGGGTGACGCTGGCGCTCGGGCTGCTGTGCGGCAACCTGCTCAACGGGATGAGCTGGTCCTGGTGGATCGAGAAGCACAACGCGCACCACGCCCGTCCCAACGACCTCGCCACCGACCCGGACGTGCACCCGGGAGCGCTGGTGTTCGACGCCGGCCAGGCGGTCGGCCGTCGCGGGATCGCCGGGTGGACGACCCGGCACCAGGCCTGGCTGTTCTTCCCGTTCCTGACGCTCGAGGCGGTCAACCTGCACGCGTCGAGCGTGCGGGCGCTCGGCCGGCCCGGTGCCCGGCACCGCGTCCTCGAGGGCGCCCTGCTGCTCGCGCACTACGTGGCGTACGGCGCCCTGCTGGTCGGCACGCTGACCTGGCCGCAGGCGCTGGTGTTCGTCGCGGTGCACCAGGCGGTGTTCGGCATCTACCTCGGCTGCTCGTTCGCCCCGGGCCACAAGGGGATGCCGGTGCTGTCGGCCGAGCAGTCCGAGGACCCGCTGCTGCGGCAGGTGCTGACCTCCCGCAACGTGCGCGGCGGGGTCCTCGTGGACTACGCGCTCGGCGGGCTCAACTACCAGATCGAGCACCACCTGTTCCCGAGCATGCCGCGCCCGCACCTGGCGCACGCACAACGCGTGGTGCGCCGGTTCTGCGAGCAGCGCGGCGTGCCCTACGCGGAGACCTCGGCCTGGTCGTCGTACGCCCAGGTGCTCCGGCACCTGGAAGCAGTAGGAGCCGACCTAAGAGCGAAAAGAACCACGACGCCCTAGGCGGCCGACCGCCCCCCGCCGCTGTAACGCGGGGTTATGGACGCTGGACCCGAGGTACGCCGCGTGCGAACCGTCCGCGGCACGTGCGGAGCGAGGCGCCGCGAGGGCGACCGGCCCCGCGGCGTACGACGGGCGCGGGCTGGTCGTGCGCCGTGGACGGTTCGCCGGCGTCATACCTCAGGTCCAGCGTCCATAACCCCGCGTTACAGCTGCGCGCGGGGGGCGCGGTGGCCCCGCGGGTCAGGCGGCGGCGGACGCTTCCGACTCGGCCGGCTGGCGGCCGATCTGCAGCACCTTGGCCTGCGCGGTGCGCGCGAAGTCGTTGGGCAGCGCGAGACGGAAGACCTTCTTCCAGGCCGAGCCGACCTGGCGGGGCAGCGAGCCGGTGGTGTAGGTCAGGCCGTACTTCGCGAACAGCGCCTGCACCTGCGGGGCGATCTCGGCGTACCGGTTGCTCGGCAGGTCGGGGAACAGGTGGTGCTCGACCTGGAACGACAGGTTGCCGGTCATGAAGTGCATCGCCGGGGAGCCGGTGATGTTCGCCGAGCCGAGCATCTGGCGGAGGTACCACTCGCCGCGGGTCTCGCCGGTGATCGAGCGACGCTCGAAGGTCTCGACGCCCTCGGGGAAGTGGCCGCACATGATCACGGAGTGGGTCCACAGGTTGCGGACCAGGTTCGCGGTCGCGTTCGCGGTCAGCGTGCCGAGGAACGACGGGCCGGACAGCAGCGGGTGCACCACGTAGTCCTTGGTGACCTGGCCGCGGATCTTGCGGAGCACCTGCTTGCCGCGGGCCCGGAACTCGGGGCTGGACCGGCGCTTCTTGGTGGCCAGGTTCTTGCCGAGCTCGAGGTCGTAGGCCGCGATGCCGTACTCGAAGAAGCACGCGTTGAGGAAGTTCCACAGCGGCTGCGCGAGGTAGAGCGGCACCCAGCGCTGGTCCTCGTCGACGCGCATGATGCCGTAGCCGAGGTCGTTGTCCTTGCCGATCACGTTCGTGTAGGTGTGGTGCAGCTCGTTGTGCGAGTGCTTCCACTGCTCCGACGGCGACGCGTTGTCCCACTCCCAGGTGGTCGAGTGGATCTTCGGGTCGCGCATCCAGTCCCACTGGCCGTGCATGACGTTGTGGCCGATCTCCATGTTCTCGATGATCTTGGCGATCGAGAGGCCGGCGGTGCCGAGCACCCAGGCCGGCGGGAACAGCGAGACCAGCAGGACCGCGCGGCTGCCGAGCTCGAGCTTGCGCTGGGCGGCGATGACCTTGCGGATGTACGCCGCGTCGTCGGCGCCGCGGGCGTCGATCACGGACTGCCGGATCGCGTCCAGCTCGACGCCGAGCTGCTCGACGTCGGCGGCGCTGAGGTGCGCGGTCGGGTCCTGTGCCTTCTTCTGCATGACGGTCATGGGGATCTCCTTCGGGTCGCGCGGGAACAGGTGAGTGGGGGAGCGGCCGCGACGAGCGCGGCCACCCGGGGTGTCGCTAGTGGTCGAGGTGGCAGGGTCCGGCTGCCGCGTTGATGCAGGTCTGCACGAGCACGTTGTCGCCGGGGGCGGCGGTGGTGACCTCGCCGGTGCGCAGGTCGCGTACGGCGCCCTCGCGCATCGGCAGCACGCAGCCGTAGCAGATGCCCATCCGGCACCCGGACGGCATCAGCACCCCGGCCTCCTCGGCGGCGTCGAGGATCGGCGTGGACCCGTCCACCTCGACCGTCGTACCGGTCTTGCCGAAGGCGACCGTGCCGCCCTCGCCGGCCACGACGGTGGCCACCTTGAACTGCTCGGTGAGCAGCGGGATGCCCAGCTCGGCGTGGTGGGTGCCGAGCGCCTCGAGCAGCCCGGCGGGGCCGCAGGCGAACGTGGTGCGCTCCTGCACGTCGGGCACCAGGTCGACCAGGTCGGCGACGTCGAGCACGCCGTGCACGTCGTCGTAGCGGGCGACGAGCCGGATCATCCCGGCCGCGTGGAGCTCGCGCAGGTTGGCCAGGAAGATCGAGTCCGGCTCGCTCGGGGCGACGTGCACGACGGTGATGTCGTAGCCGGCGCTGCGGGCCAGCCGCACCACGCCGGAGTCGGCGACCGGGAACAGGTTGCGGAGCATCCCGATCACCGGGGTGATCCCGGAGCCGGCGGTCACGAACAGCAGCTTGGTGCCCTCGGCCGGCAGCACGAACTCGCCGGCCGCCTGCTCGAGGTGGACCAGGGTGCCCGGCCGGGCCCGGCGGACCAGGTGGTTGCTGACCTTGCCGTCCGGGACGGCCTTGACGGTGATCGAGATCAGCCCGTCGGGCCGCGGGCCGTGGGTCAGGGAGTAGGCGCGCCACAGCCGGACGCCGTCGACGTCGATGCCGATGCGGACGTACTGGCCCGGCACGTGCCCGGCCCAGTCGGCGCCGGGGCGGATCACCAGGGTGGCTGCGTCGGCGGTCTCGGGCTGGACCTCCACGATCCGGCCGCGCAGGTCGGCGCCGGAGCGCAGCGGGTGGAACAGGTCGAGGTAGTCGGCCGGGAGCAGGGGCGTCGTCGCGCGCTCGGCCAGCCGGGCGACCCGCTGGACGAGCGGGCGGGTGCCGGAGCGGCGGGTCGGGACGGAAGTGCTCATGTATCCATACTGACTGGCTCCACGGGGTAAAGTAATGACCGGTGCGCGTGAAGTTCCGGGCACTCATTGTTCGGAGGGAACAAAAAATGACCTCAGAGGTGCGCAGCGCCACTGCCCGGGGCGCGGCGGCGCTGGAGATGGACGAGCGGGTGGTCCGCGCGCTGCGCGACCGGCTCCCCGACGTGGCCACCCAGACCGTGGCGGCCGTGACGGTCGAGGTGCCCGGCTACACCGGGGCGCTGAGCGGCTCGATGGGGGCCAACATCGAGGCGGCCGTGACGATGGCGCTCGGCGGCTTCCTGAGGCTGGCCGCCGGCAGCCGCGAGTCCGACCCGAGCACCCCGCTCGGTCCCACGCTGGAGGGTGCCTACGCGCTGGGCCGGGGTGAGGCGCGCAGCGGCCGCTCGATGGACGCCCTGCTGGCGGCGTACCGCGTCGGGGCCCGGGTGGCGTGGCGGGAGATGGCCCGGGCCGCGGCGGAGGCCGGGGTCGGTGCGGCGACGATGGCGCAGTTCGCCGAGCTGGTGTTCGCCTACATCGACGAGCTGTCGGCGTCCAGCGTCGCCGGGCACACCGACGAGCTCTCCACCAGCGGCCGGGTGCGCGAGCGCTACCGCGAGCGGCTCGGCCAGCACCTGCTCGCCGGCGCCAACCTCGACGTGCTCACCGCGGCGGCCGAGCGCGCCGGCTGGCCGGTGCCGGAGACCCTGACCGCGGTGCTGCTCCCCGCGGCCCAGGTCCGCGGGGTGCTCGCCTCACTTGGCCCGGACACCGTGCAGGTCGGCGAGGACCTCCCGGGCGCCGAGCCGGTCGACCACGGCCAGCCGTTCGCCCTGCTGCTGGTGCCCGACGTCGAGGCGGCCGGACGCCGGCACCTGCTCCGGGTGCTCGACGGGCGGCAGGCGGTGGTCGGGCCGCCCCGCCCGTGGCTGCGCGCCCGGTCGTCGTACGACCGTGCGGCCCGGACCGCGGCCCTCGCGCCCGCGTCGCGGGAGGGGGCGGCCGTCGACAGCGAGGAGCACCTCGCCGACCTGGTGGTGGGCGCGGACCCCGAGGCGCTCGCCGACCTGCGGGCCCGGGTGCTGGCGCCGCTGGCCGACCTGCGGGCGGCGACCCGGGACCGGCTCGCGGAGACGCTGCGGTCCTGGCTGCTGCACCAGGGCCGGCGCGACGAGGTGGCCGCGGAGCTGCACGTCCACGCGCAGACGGTGCGCTACCGGATGGGGCAGCTGCGGGAGCTGTACGGCGCCCGGCTCGACGACCCGCGGACGGTGCTGGAGGTGGTCGTCGCGCTGCACGGCACGGCGACGGCGTCCGCCGCCGGGGGAACGGCGACCGGTCCGGGGGGTTCGTCCTAGACTCGCGGCAGGCACCGTCCGTGGCAGCGGGTCGGTGCCCTGGTCCCGGTCGACGACGAAGGTGGCTCTCCGTGCAGGGGATGTTTCAGCGATCCGGCGAAGTGGGCAGCGACCTGCTGAAGGTCGACTGGGCCGCGACGCCGCTGGGGCCGTTGGACACCTGGCCGCGCAGCCTCGAGTCGGTCGTCCGCCTGATGCTCACGTCGCGGTTCTCGATGTGGATGGCGTGGGGACCCGAGCTGACCTTCTTGTGCAACGAGGCCTACCGCCGCGACACCCTGGGCGACAAGTACCCGTGGGCGCTCGGCCGGCCGGCCGCCGAGGTGTGGTCGGAGATCTGGGACGACATCTCCGACCGGATCGCGAAGGTCATGTCGACCGGTGTCGCGACCTGGGACGAGTCGCTGATGCTGTTCCTGGAGCGCAGCGGCTACACCGAGGAGTCGTTCCACACCTTCTCCTACAGCCCGATCTTCGACGACTTCGGCGTGGTCGCCGGGATGCTCTGCGTGGTCAAGGAGGACACCGAGGAGGTCGTCGCCCACCGTCGCATGCAGACGCTGCGCGACCTCGGCTCGCGGCGCGCCTCGAACCTCACCGAGACCGAGACGATCTCGGCTGCGTGCGAGGAGCTCGAGTCGTGCCCGTCCGACCTGCCGTTCTCGCTGGTCTACCTGTTCGACGGGGACGAGACCGCCCGGCTGGTCGGCTCGGTCGGGTTCACCGGCGAGCACCCGGGCGCCCCGGACACCATCGCCGTCGGCGCCCCGGACGAGGTCTGGCCGGCCGCGGCCGCCGCGCGGGGTGCCTCCACGGTGGTCCGCGAGCTCGAGGACCGGTTCTTCGACCTGCCCACCGGCTCCTGGCAGGTCAGCCCGCGCGAGGCCCTCGTCCTGCCGCTCGCCGCCAGCGCCGGCGGACGGCCCTACGGCTTCCAGGTGTTCGGGCTGAACCGGTTCCGCCCGCTCGACGACGGCTACCGGGACTTCTGCGACCTGGTCGCCGGCCAGCTCGCCGCCAGCCTCACCGACGCCCGTGCCTACGAGTTCGAGCGGGACCGGGCCGAGACGCTCGCGGAGCTCGACCAGGCCAAGACCGACTTCTTCACCAACGTCAGCCACGAGTTCCGCACCCCGCTGACCCTGCTGCTCGGGCCGGCCGAGGACGCGGTCACCGACGAGGACGACCCGCTGACCGGGCGGCAGCGCGACCGGGTCGAGGTGATCCTGCGCAACGGCCAGCGGCTGCTCAAGCTGGTGAACACCCTGCTGGACTTCTCCCGGCTCGAGTCCGGCCGGGTCGAGGCCCGCTTCGAGCCCGTCGACCTCGGGCAGTACACCCGCGAGCTGGCCAGCATGTTCGACACCGCCGCGCAGCGCCTGGCGCTCGAGCTGACCGTGGACTCGCCGTCGCTGTCCGAGCCGGTGTACGTCGACCGCGACCTCTGGGCCAAGGTGGTCTTGAACCTGCTGTCGAACGCCCTGAAGTTCACCTTCGAGGGCGGGATCACCGTGCGCCTGGCGGTCGGGGACGACGGCGACGCCGAGCTCACGGTCAGCGACACCGGCACCGGCATCCCCGAGCACGAGGTCGGGCACCTCTTCGAGCGGTTCCACCGGGTCTCTGGTGCCCGCTCGCGCACCCACGAGGGATCCGGCATCGGCCTCGCCCTGGTCGCCGAGCTCGTCGCGCTGCACGGCGGCCGGGTCAGCGCCGAGAGCGAGGTGGGCCGGGGGACCACGTTCACGGTGCGGCTGCCGTTGGGCGACACGCACCTGCCCGCCGACCAGGTCGCCGCCCCGCGCGGGAGCACGTCGGCGGCCGTCACCGCGGTGGCCGAGGGGTTCATCGCCGAGGCGACGCACTGGACCGACCCGGACGCCGCCGACCTGTCCCGGGCGCCCGGCGACACCGGCCAGGACCGGCCGCGGATCCTGGTGGTGGACGACAACGCCGACATCCGGGAGTACGTCGCCGGGCTGCTCGCCGACGACTACGCCGTGCAGACCGCCGTGGACGGCGTGGACGGTCTCGAGCAGGCCCGCCGGCTGCCGCCCGACCTGGTGCTGACCGACGTGATGATGCCCCGGATGGACGGCTTCGCGCTGCTGGCCGCGCTCCAGGGCGACGCCACCACGGTCGGCGTCCCGGTCGTGATGCTCTCGGCCCGGGCCGGCGAGGAGGGCACCCTGGAGGGCCTCGACGCCGGCGCGGACGACTACCTGGTCAAGCCGTTCACGGCCCGCGAGCTGCTCGCCCGGGTCCGGTCCAACCTCGAGCTCGACCGTGCCCGTCGTACCCGTCGGCAGCTCGAGCGCAGCCGCAGCCTGCTCGCCGAGGCGCAGCGGCTGGCGCGGGTCGGCAGCTGGGAGATCGACCTGGCCACCGGTCAGGCGGAGTTCTCCGACGAGTACCTCCGGGTGATGGGGCGGACCCGCGAGGAGCTCGCCGGGTGGGCCTGGGGCGAGCTCATCGACCGGGTCGTGCACCCCGAGGACAAGCACCGGGTCGCCGAGGACCTGTCGAACGAGGAGTCCGGCTTCCACTACGAGTTCCGGGTGATCCGCGGTGACGGGTCGGAGATCCTGGTCGCGATCTTCGGCGAGGCGGTGCTCGACGACGACGGCAAGCGGGTCGGGCTGCGCGGGTCGGTGCAGGACATCACCGAGCGCCGGGCCGCCGAGGAGGCCCTGGCGATGGCCGCCGCGAACGCCGAGGCGGCCGCGCGCGAGCACGCGATCGCCGACCAGCTGCAGCGCAGCCTGCTGCCCCAGAAGGGCTTCGACCTCGACCACCTCGAGGTGGCCACCTACTACCGCGCCGGCGTCGAGGGCACCCAGGTCGGCGGCGACTGGTACGACGTCATCGAGCTCGGCGGCGGGCGGACCGCGCTGGTGGTCGGCGACGTGATGGGCCGCGGGGTGCGCGCGGCGGCCGTGATGGGCCAGCTGCGCTCGGCGGTGCGCGCCTACGCCCGGCTGGACCTCCCGCCGGCCGACCTGCTGGAGTCCCTCGACGGCCTGGTCCGCGACCTCGGCGAGGACCAGATCGTCACCTGCATCTACGCCGTCTTCGACCCGGCGGACCGATGCCTGCGGTTCGCCAACGCCGGGCACCTGCCGCCGATCGTGGCCGTCCCGGGCGGCGAGTGCCGGCTGGTCGGCGGCGACGAGAACCCGCCGCTCGGCGTCGGGCCGTTCAACCTCACCCAGCACCACGTCGAGCTCGAGCCCAACGCCCGGGTGGTGCTCTACACCGACGGGCTGGTGGAGCGGCGCGGGGAGGACATCGACGTCGGCATCGAGACGCTGGCCAGCCGGGTCGCGCAGATGGTCGGCCCGGTCGACGGCGTCCCGGAGGAGCTGGTCGCGGCGATGCTGCCCGACGGCCCGGACGACGACGTGGCGATCCTGGTGGCCCGCGTCGACCCGCCGACCGGCGAGGAGAGCCTGTCGCGCAGGCTCGAGCCGAGCGAGACCGCGGTGGCGGTGGCCCGGCACCTGGTCACCTCCTACCTCGAGGAGCGCGCGATGCCGGCCCCGCTGGTCGCCGACGCCGCGCTGGCCACCAGCGAGCTGGTCACCAACGCGGTGCTGCACGGGCGTGCGCCGGTGGAGCTGCGACTGCGGCTCGAGGGCTCCGACGTGCTCGTCGAGGTCCGCGACCGGGCCACCTACCAGCCCCGCAAGCAGCGGCCGGACGAGAACGACGAGCACGGCCGCGGCCTGCAGATCGTCTCGGCGCTGGCGGCCCGCTGGGGCACCCGGCCCACCGAGCACGGCAAGGCCGTCTGGTGCATCCTGTCGGCGAAGGGCTGAGGCATGCCCGACGCCCCTGAAGGCGCTGACGCCGGGACCGTCCGGCTGCCGCTGCGGTTCCGGGACCTCGACGCGTTCGGGCACGTCTACCACGCGGAGTACCTCACCCTGCTCGACGAGGCCCGCACCGCGTGGTTCCGCGACGGGCTGCGCCTCGACGACGCCGGCGACTACGTGCTGGCCCGGGTCGAGGTCGACTACCTGAGCAGCCTGGTCCGCACGGACCGGTGGGTCGGCGCCGTCTTCGCCGTCGAGCGGGTCGGTGGCACCAGCCTGACCCTGCGCGAGGAGCTGCGCGCCGACGACGGCCGGGTGGTCGCCCGCGGCCGCTCGGTGTGCGTGCTGCGCGACCTCGCCACCGGCGGCTCGCGGCCGGTCACCGACGCCGAGCGGGCCCGCATCGAGGCGTACGCCGCGCGCTGAGCCGGGTCAGGCCCCGAGCACGTCCAGGACGATCAGGCAGATGTCGTCCTCGCTGTCGCCCCAGCGCTCCATCAGCGCGTCGCAGAGCGCCTCGGCGTCGACCTCGCTGCGGGCCACCTGCGCGGCCAGCTCGTCCAGCGCGCCGCCGAGCGAGGCGTTGCGCCGCTCGACGAGCCCGTCGGTCATCACCACGATCCGGTCCCCCGGCTGCACCGGGAGCGTGGCGGGCCGCCGTACGCCGCCGTGGACACCGAGCAGGATGCCGCCGGGGTCGAGGTACGTCGCGGCGCCGTCCCGCAGCACCAGCGGCGGCAGGTGGCCGCCGTTGGTGACGGTGACGGTGGCCCGGTCGGGAGGGAACACCAGCACGCACACCGTCGCGGTCATCTCGGGGTGGCTGCGCAGCAGCATCCGGTTGAGCCTGTCCAGGGTCGCGAGCGCGGTGTGCCCCTCGTGCATGAACGCCCGCAGGCCGTAGCGCAGCTCGGCCATCACGATGGCCGCCTCCAGCGAGTGGCCCTGCACGTCGCCGATCACCACCACGCCGTCGCCGTCGTCGGTCTCGAACGCGTCGTAGAAGTCGCCGCCGACCTCGAGCTGCTTGCCGGAGGCCTGGTAGCGAGCGGCCACCGCGAGGCCGGGCAGCGGCGGCAGCCCGGCCGGCAGCAGGCTGCGCTGCAGGGTGAGCGCCGTGCGGTGCTCCTCCTCGAAGATCCGCAGGTTGCCGAGCGCGACCGCCGTGGTCTGCGCCAGCCGGACCAGCAGCACCTGGTCCTCGTCGTGGGGGGCCTCCTCGGCCGGGACCGCGAGCAGGCCGACCGGGCCGGCGGCCCCGGGGACCGGCACCACCCACCACCGCGGCACCTGCGTGCCGCCGAGCAGCGTGGGCCAGGGACCCTCGGCGGGGTCGACGAGCCGGGCCCCGGCGGCGGCGGCCAGCAGGGCAGCCGCCGTCCCGGGCGAGAGCCCCCAGGCCGTCGTGGTCCCGTCTGCGGTGGTCCGCGCGGCGCTGCTGGCGTCGACGTCCTCGACCAGCAGGACGGCCGCCTCGGTGTCGAAGAGCCGCCCGGCGCCCTCGACGGAGGCCGCGGCCAGCCGGGGAGCCGTCATCGCGACGTTGATGCGCAGGCTCGCCGCGCCCAGGCGGTCCAGGCGTACGGCGAGCCGCTCGGCGCTGCGCCGGGCGCTCGCCGAGCGGAGCAGGGAGCGGACCGTCGCGAGCATCTCCTGCGGCTCGATCGGGTCGGTGAGGTAGGCGTCCGCGCCGCCGTCCAGCCCGGCGGTGCGGTCGCGGGGCTCCACCGCGACGGCGGAGATGTGCACCACCGGCGTCGACGCGGTGCGGGGGTCCGCCTTGATCCGGGCGCAGACGTCGAGGCCGTTCATGTCCGGCAGGTGCACGTCGAGCACGGCGAGGTCGACGGTGCCCTCGGCGACCAGGGCCAGGGCCTGGCCCCCGGTCTCGGCCTCCAGGACGTCGTACCCGTCACGGCGCAGCCAGCTGGAGATGACGTAGCGCTTCGCGGCGGTGTCGTCGCAGACCAGGACGGAGACCGGGCTCACGCGGGCCGCACCGCCTCGGGCTCCGGGCCGGCCAGGGGCAGCGCGAACGAGAACGTGGTGCCCTGGCCGGGAGCGCTGGCCAGCCGCAGGTCGCCGCCGAGGATCCGGCACACGCGGCGGGCGAACGGCAGCCCCAGGCCGGAGCCGGTCACGGAGGACTGCAGCCGCCCGCGGACCTGGAAGAACTCCTCGAACACCTTGGCCTGGTCGGCCCCGGCGATGCCCACCCCGGTGTCGCGGACCCGGAACGTCACCGTGGCGTCGGTGCCGGCCTCGGCGGTCATCGTGACGCTGCCGGACTCGGTGAACTTCACGGCGTTGCTGAGCAGGTTGCGCAGCAGGTGGCGCAGCAGGGTGCGGTCCGTGCGGAAGCCGGTCACGCCGCGGGGCGGCTCGACGACGAGCGCCACCCCGGGCCGGGTCACCAGCGGCGCGGTGGTGCCGCGCAGCTCGTCGAACAGGGCCGCGAGGTCGACGTCGTCGACGGCCACCTCCAGCCGCCCGGACTCGGCCTTGGCCAGGTCGAGCAGCTCGTTGACCAGGCGGAGCAGGTCCTCGGCGCTGGTCGAGATGAGCTGCACCTGGTGGCGCTGCTCGTCGGTCAGCAGCTCGGCGGCCGGGTCCAGCAGCAGCCGGGAGAGCCCGAGCACGGAGTTGCCGGGGGTGCGCAGCTCGTGGCTGATGTTGTTCAGGAACCGGGTCTTGGACTCGCTGGCCTCGGCCAGCAGCCGGTTCTTGTCGTCGATCTCGGCGTAGAGCGCGACCACGCCCTGGTTGGTGCGCTCGAGCTCGTCGGAGAGCTCGCCGTAGAGCGCGAGCACGCCCTTGTTGGTCTCCTCGAGCTCGGCGTTGACCCGCTCGAGCTCCTCCTTGCGGGCCTGCACCTCCTCCAGGACCGCGACCAGGTCGCGGTTCTGCAGCCGCAGCTCGTCGACCGAGGTCCGGCCGGCGGTGTCGCTGAGCCGCCGGCGCAGCTCGCGGCGCAGGTGCTCGTCGACGGGCCGGACGGACCGGGCGCGCTTCTCCAGGACGACGACCGTCCGGCCGCCCTCGTCACCGGCCACCGTGACGGTGTCCATCAGCCGGCGGGCGGCGTCGAGACCGCTCGCGGAGTGCCACGCGGTCCCGGGGCCCGAGGCATCCCCGGTCAGGGTCACCCGCAGCAGGTCGGGCGCCACCGAGGTGAACGACACCCGGCCGCCGCCCGCGGCGAGCAGGTCCCGGGTCACCTCGCTGAGCGCGGTGGCCACCCGGATCACGTCCTGGCCCTCGACACCGACCGCGGTGGCCACGTCCCGGGCGGCCTGCCGGGAGGCGAAGACGTCGGTCTCGTGGTGCACCTCGAGACCGTAGATCTCGCCGGTCACCGGGCACCTGCCCGGCAGACCAGCACGCCCGCGTCGTCGCGCCGGACGGCCGCGTCGCGCAGCAGGGTGGCGCCGACGACCAGCGGAGAGCAGGCCAGCAGGCCGGGGTAGTCCCCGACGTCCCACTTGTCGGTCAGGCCGTCGCTGTGCATCACCACCCAGGAGTCCGGGGCCAGGTCGTAGACCGTCTCGCGGGCGTTGCGGATGTTCTGCCCGACGATGCCGGGCATCGACACCAGGCCCTGCGGACGCCCGGCGCCCACCACCCGGCCGGCGATGTTGCCGATCCCGGCGTAGGTCAGCCGGCCGGCCGCGACGTCGAGGTGCCCGATGGCGGTGGCGGCCCCGCGGGTGCCCGACATCCGGGTGTGCAGCTCGCGCAGCAGCGCCAGCGGCGACTCCTGCTCGGACTCCCGGAACGCCCGCAGCGCCTCGGCCGAGGCCCGCGCCGCCAGCGGCCCGTGGCCGAGCCCGTCGTTGACCAGCAGCAGCAGCCCGCGCCCGGTCCGTCGTACCTGGTAGGCGTCACCGCACTCGGTCTCGCCCTCGATCGGACGGGTCATCCCGGCGGCCGGCTCGTCGGCGTCCACCCCGGCGGGCCAGAACGTCGCGGTCAGCACGGTGCCCTGGCCGGGCAGCGAGTAGACGTCGTAGGCGTTCGCCAGCCGTCGTACGGCGCCCAGGCCGATGCCGAGCGTCCCCGACGTGGACGTGCCGTCCACGAACAGGGAGCGGGCGTCCCGCATGCCCGGGCCGCGGTCGAGGGCCACGATCTCCACGCCCCCGAGCGTGTCGCGGCGCAGCAGCCGCAGCACCATCACGCCCTGCTGGGCGTACTTCGTCAGGTTGGTCGCCAGCTCGGTCACCACGATCGCGATCTCCCCGGTGCGCTGCTCGTCGAGGCCGACGCGCTCCGCGAGCTCGACGGCGCGCCGCCGCAGGGCTCCGGGACTGCTCTCGTCCTCGACCCGCACCCAGGCGACGTCCTCGGCCCGCAGCTCCCCGGGCCGGTCCGGGTCGGTCATCGGGTCCACTTGACGATCCGGACGACGGTGCCCTCCCCGGAGCTGGTCTGCAGGTCGAAGTCGTCGACCAGCCGCTTGGCGCCGGACAGCCCGAGGCCCATGCCGGTGCCGCTGGTCCAGCCGTCGGTCAGGGCCAGGGACACGTCGGCGATGCCCGGGCCCCGGTCGGCGAAGGAGGCCCGCACGCCCCGGCGCAGGCCGGCGCGGATCAGCTCGACGGTGACGGTCCCGCCGCCGCCGTACACCAGGGTGTTGCGGGCCAGCTCGCTCGCGGCGGTGACCAGCTTGGTCTGGTCGACCAGCGAGAGCTTGGCGTCGACGGCCAGCGCCCGGACGGCCTGGCGCACCCGGACGACGTCGGCGTCGGACGCGATGGCGTGGGACGCCTCGCTCTCGACGTCGACGGCGGCCTCACTCATCCAACGGGCCCGCTGGTCTCGTCCTCGACGTGGTCGACCCGGACCGCGTGCTCGAGGTCGGCCTGCAGCATCGCCATGCCGCGGTCGACGTCCAGGGCGGTGCGGACCCCGTCGAGGGACAGGCCGAGCTCGACCAGGGTGATCGCCACGGCCGGACGCATGCCGACCACGACGGTCTGGGCGTCGAGCACCCGGGACACCGACGCGATCGTGGAGATCATCCGGCCGATGAAGCTGTCGACGATCTCCAGCGCCGAGATGTCGATGAGCACGCCGTGCGAGCCGCTGCTGACGATCCGCTCGGCGAGGTCCTCCTGGAGCGCCACCGCGATGTGGTCCTGCAGGTCGACCTGGATCGAGACCAGCAGGATGTCGCCGATGCGCAGGATCGGGATGCGCTCCATCAGCCGTTCCCGGGGGAGCCGGCCGCGCCGCCCGCGCGGGCCGAGCCGGAGCGACGTACGACGTCGGAGCCCGAGCGGCGCAGCGCGAGGAGCAGCGCGTCGGCCAGGCTCGCCTTGGTGGCCACGTCGCCGAACTCGATGCCGAGGGCGACCACGGTCTGGGCGATCTGCGGGCGGATGCCGGAGATGATGCACTCGGCGCCGAGCAGCCGCGCCGCCATCACGGTCTTGAGCAGGTGCTGGGCGACCTGGGTGTCCACGGCCGAGACGCCGGTGATGTCGATGATGGCGTGCTCGGAGCCGGTGTCGACCAGCGCCTGGAGCAGCTTCTCCATCACCACCTGGGTGCGTGCCGAGTCCAGCGTGCCGACCAGCGGCAGCGCGACGATGCCGTCCCAGAGCTTGACCACCGGCGTGGACAGCTCGAGGAGCGCGTCGGCCTGCTCGGAGATCACCTGCTCGCGGGCCTGCGAGTAGGTCTCGAGCATCAGCAGGCCGAGCTCGTCGACGAACCGGGAGAACTCGGCGAAGAACCGGTACGACGCGAGGTCGCCCTGGCCGCCGAGCACGTCGAGCACCGCCTCCTTGACCGCGAACACGCTGACCGCCGTCTCGGTGGGGGAGAACCCCTGGCGGGCCCGGGTGCGGGCCAGGTCCGCGAGCAGCCCGCGCAGCGGCGCCGAGCTGGTGCCGTCGGCCTCGTGGCTGCCGCCGTCGGTGGCCGCGATCATCCCGTCGAGCATCTCGGCGACGTCGCGCTGCAGCTCGGCGTGGGTCATCCGGCCGGCCAGCGACCGGCTCGCGGCGGCGACCCATCCCTCGGTGATGGCGGTGCGGTTCTGCTCGAGTACTGCCCAGCCGCCGGCTGCGGACGTGTCGTTCACGTGGACCCTCTCTGGTCGCGCAAGGGGGGTCCTCGACCCCGATCTTGGCGCTGATCCTTCCACGGCCCGCGCGCGGGAGGGAGGACCCCGCGCGGTCTGGGCCGATTTGCCGTCTCGGACGAGGTTTCCTACGGTCGATCGATGCCCCCCCGCACCGCACGCCCCCTGTTCCGCCGCACCGCCGGCCTCGGCGCGCTGCTCGCCGTCACGGTCGGAGGCGGGGCGTTGACGCCCGCCGACGCGGCCGACGTGCCGGCCGCGGCGCCGGCGACCTCCCAGCAGCCCGCGCCGACCGACCTGACCCTCGCGTCGTTCAACGTGCTCGGCAGCAGCCACACCCGCGGTCCCGGCGGCTACGCCAGCGGCGTGCGTCGTACCGCGGGGGTGGTGCGGCTGCTGGCCCGCCACCACGTCGAGGTCGTCGGGCTGCAGGAGATGCAGGCGGACCAGATGCGCAGCTTCCGCCGGCGCACCGACGGCCGGTACGCGATGTTCCCCGGGCCGAACGGGAGGCGCGAGATCGACGGCGAGAACTCGGTGGCCTGGGACCGCTCGGCCTGGCAGGCCGTGGAGACCCGCACCTTCTCGATCCCCTACTTCCACGGCAACCGGCGCGCGATGCCGCTGGTCAAGCTGCAGAACCGGGAGACCGGGATGACCGCCTGGTTCGCGAACGTGCACAACCCGGCGTCGACCACGGGCCACCGGGGCTCCGCGAAGTGGCGCGCGAAGGCGATCGCCCAGGAGGCCCGGCTGGTCCGCCGGCTGCACGACACCGGCCTGCCGGTGTTCCTGACCGGTGACATGAACGAGCGCGAGCAGGCGTTCTGCCCGCTCACCGCCCGGGCGCCGCTCCAGGCCGCACGCGGTGGCAGCCACGCCGGCGGCGCCTGCCGGGCGGGCAACCCGCGCTACGTGGACTGGGCGTTCGGCAGCCCGGACCTCACGTTCAGCGGGTACGTCGAGGACCGCGGCCCGCTGGACAAGCGGACCAGCGACCACCCGATGATCGTCACCCAGGCCAGCATCGACAGCACGGAGTACGCCGGCGCCTCCCAGCCCTGACGGCCGACCCGGGCCGGAGTCCGGGCCGACCCGGGCCGGAGTTCATGCCGACCCGGGTCGGAGTCCGGGCCGACCCGGGTCCCGGGTCAGGCCCGGGTGCGGCGGGCGCCGGCGCGGACGCCCAGCACCACGGCGAGCGGCCAGAGCGCCTCGGCGCCGGCCACCACGCGCTCGCTGAGGCCGAGCAGGTCGCCGTCGCCGAGCTCGACCGTGAGCCAGCCGAGCATCGCGAGCAGCCCGGCGGTGGCCCACCGTCCGGCCGCCCGGGTCGGCAGGCCCGAGAGGGCCGGCCACAGGGCGAGCGCCGCGAAGCTGGCCGTGGCGGCGGGGAAGTGGCCGGCAGCCGGCTGCGGGAACGCTGCGACCAGGACGGCGGTCACTCCGCCGACCGCCAGCGCGACCCGTCCCGCGGGCGCGGCCTCCTCGAGCCCGGCCGCGGTGGCGACGTGGGCGCCGCCGAGGACGACGAGCGCCGAGGTCATCAGCCAGCGGTCGTCGGCACCGTGCGCGGCCAGGGCGCTGATGGTGTCGCGCACCTGGTCGAACCCGCCACGCTGCCGGGAGGCGGCCAGCGTCCATCCGCCGACCAACGCCGTCGGAGCAACCGTGGCCGAGGCGAGCACCCATCTGCGCATCCGGCGAGTATGCCGGGTCCGTCGTACGACGTCCGGGTCGGACTGACAGGAGGCCCGGGTCGGGGTGGACCGGGGCCCGGGTCGACCCGCCACGGGGGTGGCGGGTCGACCGGTGGGTCAGAGGGTCGCGAGGTCGATCACGAAGCGGTAGCGCACGTCGCTCTTCACGACGCGGTCGTAGGCGCCGTCCACGTCGTCCGCACCGATGGTCTCGATCTCGGCGCCCAGGCCGTGCTCGGCGCAGAAGTCCAGCATCTCCTGGGTCTCGCGGATGCCACCGATCTTCGAGCCGGCCATCCGGCGGCGCATCGCGGCCAGCGAGAACGCCTGGAAGCTGTCGGGGCTCTCCGGGATGCCCACGTTGACCATCGTGCCGTCCAGCCGGAGCAGCGACAGGTAGTCGTCGACCGGCAGGTTCGCCGCGACCGTGTTCACGATCAGGTCGAAGCTGTTGGCCAGCGTCTCGAAGGTCTTCGGGTCGCTGGTCGCGTAGTAGTGGTCCGCCCCGAACCGCTTGCCGTCGTCCTCCTTGGAGAGCGTCTGGCTGAGCACGGTCACCTCGGCGCCGAGGGCGTGCGCGATCTTGACGCCCATGTGGCCGAGGCCGCCCATGCCGACGATCGCGACCTTCTGCCCCGGGCCGGCGCCCCAGTGCTTGAGCGGGGGAGTACAGCGTGATGCCGGCGCACAGCAGCGGCGCCGCCTCGTCGAGACCGATGCCCTCGGGGATCCCGAGGACGTAGTTCTCGTCGACCACGACGGACTTGCTGTAGCCGCCGAACGTGGGCTCGCCGTCGTACCCGGTCCCGTTGTACGTCGCCACCTCACCCTTGAGGCAGTACTGCTCCTCGCCGGCCTTGCAGTTCTCGCACTCGCGGCAGGAGTCCACGAAGCAGCCCACGCCGACGCGGTCGCCGACGGCGTACCTCGAGACCTCGCTGCCGACCTCGCGGACCACGCCGGCGATCTCGTGGCCGGGCACCATCGGGAACAGCGCGGTGCCCCACTCCTCGCGGGCCTGGTGGATGTCGCTGTGGCAGATGCCGGCGTAGGCGATGTCGATCACCACGTCGTGCGGGCGCGGGTCGCGGCGCTCGATGGTGCCCCGCTCGAACGGCTTGCTCGCGCCGGCGGTCACCAGGGCGTCAACGGTCTGCGTCATACGGGATGTCTCCTCGGGGGGTGCGGGGGTCGAACCGGTCGAACCAGGCACAACGTCGTGCGGGGGCCCGGACATTCCTAGGGGTGCCCCACGAGCTCCGGTTCGATGAGCGTGACGTCCCGCACAGGGCGGTCGTCGGGCGTGAGGTGCCGGAACCGCCAGGCGGCCAGCAGGGCGAGCACGTAGAAGAAGAACGTCCCGGACGCCATCGTCAGCACGGTCTGGCTGCCGAGCAGCCCGGTCAGCGGCGTGGTCAGCGCGCCGACGAAGAACGGCACCCCGCCCCCGAGCGCCGCGGCGGTGCCGGCCGACCGCCGTCCCGCCGCCTGGACGATCGCGGTGCTGGCCGGCAGGAACATCCCCAGGCCGCCGAGCATGACGGCCAGCGGTGCCCACACGAGCGGCAGCGCCGGGGTGTGGTCCGGGGCGACCAGGCAGACCAGGAACAGCACCGCGCCTGCGGAGATCGCGACGGTGAGGGCCACCCGGCGCAGCACGGCCGCCCCGGTGCGTACGACGAGCAGGCGGAACGTCACGCTGGCCGAGACCATCACGAGCGCGTTGGACGCGAACACCAGCGCGTAGCGACCCGGGCTCAGGTCGAGCTGCGACTGCAGCACGATCGACGAGCCGCCGATGTAGACGAAGAAGCCGGCGCTGACCAGGCACTGCACGAGCACCGGCGCGACGAAGGCCCGGTCGCCGATCAGGTCGCGCATCCGCAGCCCCACGTCGTGGAGCCCGGTCGCCTGGCGTCGCTCGACGGGCAGCGTCTCGGGGATGCCCAGGAACGCCAGCCCGGTCATCAGCACGCCGAGGCCGCCCAGGAACAGGAAGACCGTCCGCCAGTCGCCGACCGTCAGCAGCGCGCTGCCGATCGCGGGGGCGACGACCGGCCCGATCAGCGAGAAGGACGCCAGCGTGCCGAACATCGCGGCGGCCCGCGGACCGGCGTACCGGTCGCTGACCACCGCGCGGCCCACGGCGACGCCGACGCCCGCGACCAGGCCCTGCACGCCCCGCTCGGCCACCAGCGTCCAGCCGGTCGGTGCGAACGCGCAGAGCACCGACACCGCCGTGAAGGTGGCGGTGCCGCCCAGGATCATCCCGCGCCGGCCCCGGCCGTCGCTGACCGGTCCGGCGAGCAGCTGGCCGACGGCCATCCCGGCGATGAAGAACGTCATCGTCAGCTGGACCACCGTGGAGCTGGTGCCGAGGCTCGCGCGCACCTGGGGGAGCGAGGCGAGGTACGTGTCGGTGGCGAGCGGGCCGACGCCGGTCACGAGGACGAGCGCGAGCACCCAGGGCCGCCCGGTGCGGAGGGGGAGGGGCATCACCCCTACTGTACCGGTAGAGAGAAGCGCGCCGGTCCTCAGCTGGTGCGGAAGTCCGCGGGCCGGAACGCGCCGTCCTGCAGGTGCTGCTCGACGTCCTCCAGGCTGTGGCCGGTCAGCTCGGGCATCCGGCGCCACACGAAGACGAACGCGGCGACGTTGAACAGCCCGTAGATCCAGAACACCTGGCCCACGCCGAACGTGTCGATCATCGTCAGCAACGTGAGGGTGATCAGCAGGTTCGTGCCCCAGAGGCTGGCCGACTGCACGCTGGTGCCGGCGCCCCGGACCGCCAGCGGGTAGATCTCCGACCCGGTCAGCCAGCCCATCAGCTGCAGCCCGCCGGCGTTGAAGAACATGAACACCATCAGCGTGGCGATGATGTACGGCGTGCTGGCGCGGCCGTCGTTGCCGGTGACGAAGAACGCACCCAGCACGAACAGGCTCAGCGCGGCCCCCGGCACCATGATCATCGTCAGGCGGCGGCGGCCGACCCGGTCCACGACGGCCAGTCCGACGACCATCATCACCAGGTAGGTCAGGCCCAGCCCGACGCTGACCCGCAGCGCCGCGGTCGTGGAGAACCCGTTGTCGGTCAGGATCGTCGGCGAGTAGTAGATGATCATCTCGATCCCGGACAGCTGGGTGAAGACCGCGATCCCGCAGCCCACGACCAGCGCCGGACGCACCCACGGCTGGCGCAATCCGCTCCAGCCCCGGTGGCTGCGGCTGGTCTCCTGCTTGCGCTCCTCCAGCTCGACGATGCTGCGCAGCTCGGGGTCGACCTCGTAGTCGGCGGGCCGCACCGACTCCAGCACGCGCCGGGCGGCGTCCGGCTCGTCGTGCTTGACCAGCCAGCGGGGGCTCTCCGGCAGCCGGAGCATCACCAGCAGCATCAGCAGGGCCGGCACGGCGGCCGCGCCGATGGAGATCCGCCAGGACACCGACTCGCTCGCGCCCACGAGCGTGGAGATCACGATGCCCACGCCGATCGCCAGCTGGAAGCAGAGCACCAGCCGCCCGCGCAGGTTGGCCGGCGCCAGCTCGGCGACGTACATCGGGACGGTCTGGGTCGCGCCGCCCACCGCGAACCCGAGGACCACCCGGCCCAGGGCGAGCAGCAGAGGGGCGGGCGCCAGGGCGCTGGCCAGCGTGCCGGCCACGAACACCGCGCAGACCACCAGGATCGTGCGCTTGCGGCCCAGCCGCTCGGACAGCAGGCTGCAGGTCAGCGCGCCGATCACGGCGCCGAGCAGGATGCTGGCGGCGATCACCTGCTCCATGCCGTTGCCGGTGTCGAACTCCTTGCTGATCTGCAGCAGTGCGCCGGAGATGATCCCGGTGTCGTAGCCGTAGAGCAGCCCGGACACCCGGAGACGACCGCGGCGGCGAGCATCAGCCCGGTCAGCCCGGCGGGTGGCACGTCCTGGCCGGTGCCGCGTCGCTGCTGCGTGGACTCGGCCATGGTGCCTCCCGGGTGCGGACGTCGTGGAGGACGCCGTACCCGGTCGGCGAGATCCGACACCGGTGCGTACCGGAGGGGTCCGGGAAGACGAACCGCAGGCCAGCCGGGGGCTGACCTGCGGTCGCTGCTTGTGGGCAGGGGCGGGGTCGAACCGCCGACCTTCCACTTTTCAGGCGGACGCTCGTACCAACTGAGCTACCTGCCCAAGCGAGGCGAAACTCTACAACAGGCGTACGTCGATCCCGGAATCGGTTCAGCCCGCCGAGGCCACGTCGACCTCGGCCGCGGACCCGGCGTCTGCGCGGTTCCAGCGCTGGAGATAGGGCTCGAGGTCCTCGGGGGAGGCCGGCCGGGCGAACAGGTAGCCCTGCCCGAGCTGGCAGCCGAGGCCGCGCAGCGTGTCGGACTCGGCGGTCTGCTCGATGCCCTCGGCGACGACGAGGTAGCCGAGGCTCTCACCGAGGGAGAGCACCGCCTGCGCCACCGAGAGGTTGTCGCCGCCGCGGTCCACGCCGTCGACGAACGGGGCCGCGAGCTTCAGGATGTCGATGGGCAGCTGGGTGAGGTAGGCCAGCGAGGAGAACCCGGTGCCGAAGTCGTCGATGGCGATCCGGCAGCCGCGGCGGCGCAGCTCGTGCAGCACCTCGACGTCGGCGGCGCTGCCGATCAGCGAGGACTCGGTGAGCTCGAGCACCAGCACCCGGTCCTGGCCGAGCGCCGCGACCGCCCGGGTGACGGCCTCGACGAAGCCGGGGTCGCGGAGCTGCTGGCCGGACACGTTGACGGCGATGTTCAGCTGGATCCCGCGCTCCCGCCAGGCCCGGGCCTGGGCGGTCGCCTGGCGCAGGACGTAGCGCCCGAGCGGCCGGATCAGGCCGGTCTCCTCGGCCAGCTCGATGAAGTCCGGGGTGGGCACCACCGTCCCGTCGCGCCGGGTCCAGCGGACCAGCGCCTCGATGCCGTCGACGCGGCCGCTGTTCAGGTCCACGACCGGCTGGTAGACCACGTGCAGCTCGTCGTGGTCGATGGCAGCGCGCAGCTCGGACCGCAGGTCGATCCGGTCCAGTCGGCTGCGACGCATGGAGTCCTCGAACACCGCCAGCCGGGACTTGCCGGACTCCTTGGCGTGGTACATCGCGATGTCCGCGTTGCGGAGCAGGTCGTCCTTGTCCTCGGCGTCCCGGGAGTGCGCGATGCCGAGGCTGATGCCGAGGTCCAGCGTCGTACCGCCCGCGACGACCGGCTCGCGCGCCGCGGCCAGCAGCCGCTCGCCCAGCATCAGCAGGCCGTCGTCGCTGGGGTCGGGGACGAGGACGGCGAACTCGTCGCCGCCGAGCCGGGCCACGACGTCGTCGGTGCGCAGGTGCTCCTCGATCCGCCGGGCCAGCGCGACCAGGGCCAGGTCGCCGACGGCGTGCCCGAGGGAGTCGTTGATGTTCTTGAAGTCGTCGAGGTCGATGAACATCACCGCGCAGGTGCGGCCGTCGAGGGCCAGCGCCTGGTCGAGCCGCTCCTGGAACAGCCGGCGGTTGGCGAGCCCGGTCAGGGGGTCGTAGAGCGCGGTGTGCAGCAGCTCCTCGTGCAGCTGCTCGCGCTCGAACAGCGCCTCGGTGAGCCGGGCGCTCAGCGCCTGGGACGCCTCGGCGGTGTTGCGGGACTGGCGCACCATCTCCGCGGTCCGGGCCACCCCGGCCACGGCGAGCAGCGTGGAGCCGGCCAGGACCACCGGCATGGCCTGCTCGATGGAGCCGCCGAGCAGGGCGAGCGCGGAGATCGCGATCGGCACCGAGAACGCGCCGAAGCCGACCAGGAACACCCGTATCCAGGTGATCCGCAGGTGGTCGCCCTGCCGGGCGGCGGCGAACTCGCGCATCGTCGGGTGCAGCGCCGCGGCGCCCAGGCAGGTCATCGGCAGGACCCAGAACGCGTCGCTGACGCTGCCCCACACGTAGCCGCCACTGGTGGCCGTCGTGGCGTACCAGAAGTCGGTGATCACGCTGGAGGCCAGCGCCGCGGACACCATCACGAACGGGAACTGCCGCGAGATCGACGAGGTGGTGATCCGGATCAGCACCACGATCAGCAGCAGGTCGTAGATCGGCCAGACCACGCCGGTCACCACGGAGTGGAAGGACAGCGTGGTGGTCAGGGTCGGGTCGACCTCGTAGTACCAGAACAGCGTGGCGCCGGCGATCGCCATCGTGACGGCGTCGAGGATGCCGGCCCAGTCGCGGTCCGGGCCGCGCCGCGGGAGCGCCACGAGCCCGGCGACGACCAGCATCGTGTAGCCCAGCAGGTACGTCGCGTCGATCAGCGTCACCGTGCGAGGGCTGACCGGGAGCGTGACGGTGAACAGGCCGGCCAGCACGCTGGCGCCGAGCGCCCAGGCGCACAGCGACCAGAACCGTCGGTTGAGCGGCCGGTGCCGGCGGATGCCGACCACGATGGAGACGATCGCGCCCACCGAGACCACCGTGAGGGCGGCCCCGGTGTACGCGGCGTCGCGGACCAGGGACACGCTCGCGGCCAGCAGCAGGCCGAGCGCGAGCAGCGTCCAGGCGGCGACCGGCCGGCGGGCAGGGGCCGCCGTCCGCTCCGCCTGGTGCGTGGGCGCGAGTGTCATGGGTCCGTTTCGTCGGGTAGTGGTGTCCTAGGACTATCGACCCTGGGTGGTTTCGCATGAAAGACGCCCCGGAATCGTCGCGATCGGTCTAGACCACCCGCGGACCCAGGGCGTCCGCGGACTAGCCCGTTCGAGCCTTTCCCGGGCCCGCGCGGCGGCGCACGATCGAGAGATGGACAGCCTGCTCCTGGTGGACGACGAGGTCGCCTTCGCCCGCACGCTGGCGGAGGGCATGGCCGACCGCGGGTTCGACGTGCACCTCGCCCACGACGGGTTCGAGGGTTACCGGCAGGCCAAGCAGCCCGGCTTCGACGTGGTCGTCCTCGACATCATGCTGCCCCGGATGTCCGGGGTGGAGGTCTGCCGACGGCTGCGCACCGAGGACGTCACGACGCCGATCCTGATGCTCACCGCGCGCGAGGGCGACTCGGACGAGGCGGACTCGCTGGACTCGGGGGCGGACGACTACCTGCGCAAGCCGTTCTCCTTCCAGGTGCTGGTCGCCCGGTGCCGCGCCCTCGTGAGGCGAGGGGGGGCGGGAGGGCTGGTCCGAGCTGATCGCCGGTGACCTCGTGCTCGAGCCCGCACGGCGCGAGGTCCGGCTGGGACGGAGCGAGCCCGTCCACCTGAGCCGTCGGGAGTCCGCGCTGCTCGAGTACCTCATCCGGACCGGCGGTGACGTGCGGTCCAAGGAGGAGATCCTCGAGAACGTGTGGGGCGACGTCCAGGATCCCGGGGCGAACCTGGTCGAGGTGTACATCGGGTACCTCAGGCGGAAGCTCGACCCGCCGGGCGCCGACAGCCTGATCCGCACGCACCGCGGGCAGGGCTACCGGCTGGTGGTCCCTTCGTGAGCCGGCGGGGCCGCCCTCGCCGCGAGCCGTCGATGCGCTGGCGCATGGTCGTGGTGGCGACCTCGCTCGTCGCCGTGGTGGTCGCCCTCACCGGGGTGCTCGTCGGCATCGCCATCCGCGAGGAGCTGGTCGACAACGCCGACGAGGTGGCCCTGGCGCGGGCCGAGCAGCTCTCGGAGCTCGCGGCCCGCGGCGTGCTCCCCGCGGGGATCGCGCGGGCGGACGAGTTCGAGGCCGCCGTACAGGTGGTTCGCGCGGGCCGGGTGATCAGCTCCACGTCGAACGCGCCCGGCACCGACTTCTTCCACCTGCCCGCGCAGCCCGTCGGTGAGGAGGACGTGACCCCGGTGGGCTACCTGCCGATCGACGACGACGGGCCCTACCGGGTGGCTGCAGTGGGGATCGCGACGCCCCGGGGGGACGCCACGGTGTACGTCGCGGTCGACGTCGAGGACATCGGCGAGTTCCTGGCGACGCTGGCCCGCAAGGGGGGCCGTCGGGCTGACGGTCCTGCTCGCCGTGTTCGCCTGCGCGCTCTGGCTGGTCGTCGGGCGGACGATCGGCTCGGTGGAGGCGATCCGCCGGCGCGCGGAGCTGATCACCGGGCGACGGCTGGACGAGCGCGTCCCGGAGCCGACCACGCAGGACGAGATCTTCCGTCTGGCCCGCACGCTCAACGGCATGCTCAGCCGGTTGGAGCGCAGCGCGAAGCGGCAGGAGCGCTTCGTCGCCGACGCCGCGCACGAGCTCAGGACCCCGCTGACGACGCTGCGCACGCGGCTCGAGACCGCGATGCTGCGCGGCGGCGGCGACGGCGACCCGGACCCGGCGCTGCTGTCGGAGCTGTGGAGCCAGACGGTGCGGATGGGCTCGCTGGTCGACCAGCTGCTGCTGCTCGCGCGCAGCGACGCCGGGACGCTCCCGCACCTCGACCAGCCGGTGGACCTCGAGGACGTGCTGCACGACGTCGTGACGTCCACCCCGTCGGACGGGGTGTCCGTCCGGACCGGGCACGTGGAGCCCGTGCAGGTGCGGGGCAACGCGGCGCTGCTCGAGCTGGTGGTGCGCAACCTGGTGGAGAACGCGGTGCGGCACGCGACCAGCACGGTGGACCTGTCGTCCAGCTCGGACGGCACGACCGCGGTGCTCACGGTGGACGACGACGGACCGGGCGTCGCGCCCACGGACCGCGCGGACGTGTTCCATCGGTTCGTCCGGCTCGACACCTCCCGGGACCGCTCCCGAGGAGGTGTCGGTCTGGGCCTGGCCATCGTGGCCGAGATCGTCCGGATCCACTCCGGGTCGGTGCAGGTGACCGACTCGCCGGCCGGCGGCGCGAGGTTCACCGTCCGGCTCCCCGCCGGGCGGCCACCCGCCGAGCACGACGCACCTGCGCCCCAGCGGGTCACCTCGCTCCGCTGACCCGGCGCCTCCGGCGGCGAAAGCACCGTCGACCCGGCGACTCTGGCGGCGGGGCGCCGCCAGACCCGCCGGGTCGACGGGCCGGGCGCCGCCAGACGCGCCGGGTCAGCGGTCGACGTCGCCGCGGATGAAGGCTTCGAGTGCGAGCCGGCCTTGGTCGTCGGCCATCTGCACGGGTGGGGACTTCATCAGGTAGGTCGAGGCGGACAGGATGGGTCCGCCGATGCCGCGGTCCAGGGCGATCTTGGCGGCGCGGACGGCGTCGATGATGATGCCGGCGCTGTTGGGGGAGTCCCAGACCTCGAGCTTGTACTCCAGGTTGAGGGGGACGTCGCCGAACGCGCGGCCCTCGAGGCGGACGTAGGCCCACTTGCGGTCGTCGAGCCAGGCGACGTAGTCGGAGGGGCCGATGTGCACGTTGCGGGCGCCCATGTCGTGGGTCATGTTGGAGGTGACGGCCTGGGTCTTGGAGATCTTCTTGGACTCCAGGCGGTCGCGTTCGAGCATGTTCTTGAAGTCCATGTTGCCGCCGACGTTGAGCTGGTAGGTGCGGTCCAGGACCACGCCGCGGTCCTCGAAGAGCTTGGCCATCACCCGGTGGGTGATGGTGGCGCCGACCTGGGACTTGATGTCGTCGCCGACGATGGGGATGCCGGCGTCGGTGAACTTCTGGGCCCACACGGGGTCCGAGGCGATGAACACCGGCAGGGCGTTGACGAAGGCGACGCCGGCGTCGATGGCGCACTGGGCGTAGAACTTGTCGGCCTGCTCGGAGCCGACCGGGAGGTAGGCGACCAGGACGTCGACCTGCTGCTCCTTGAGGACCGCGACGACGTCGACGGGGTCGGCGTCGGACTCCTCGATGGTCTCGCGGTAGTACTTGCCGAGCCCGTCGTAGGTGGGGCCGCGTTGCACGCTGACACCCAGCGGTGGGACGTCGGCGATCTTGATGGTGTTGTTCTCGGAGTTGTTGATCGCCTCGGACAGGTCGAAGCCGACCTTCTTGGCGTCCACGTCGAAGGCGGCCACGAACTCCACGTCGGAGACGTGGTAGTCGCCGAACTTGACGTGCATCAGCCCGGGCACCGCAGCGCTCGGGTCGGCGTCGCGGTAGTACTCGACGCCCTGGACCAGGGAGCTCGCGCAGTTGCCGACCCCCACGACGGCCAGTCGGAGCAGACCCATCTTCGCCACCTCTTCCCTCGATTCCGAAGAGGGCGGAATGAGTCACGGGCCGGGCAGACGGCTGTTGGGATGAGGGAGACCCTATCCCCGACGGGCTCCACGAGTCAGAGCCCAGACAGACCATCCACCGGGCCCGGACAGTCCGAGCGGACCATCCCATCAGGCCATGGGCGGTGGTAGGTCCCAGGGTGAAAGTTAAGAAGAGGGCGGAAAATTCACAGGCTGTAGGCGAGACGTTCGCCCGCTGCCCAGCCAGCGTTCAACCGGAAACCACTCGTTCGCCTTGAGTCGGGGGGGGCAACCCACATGACGCGAACTCTTCTCAGCGTTCCTACGCCTGCCAGGGGTCATCATCCTCGGACAGGCGGTCACTGATGCGCACCGATCCTTCCGAGCCGCGCCTGCTGATCTACTCGCAGGACGGGCTCGGCCTGGGGCACCTGCGCCGGACGACCCTGCTCGCAGGGGAGTTCCTGGCCACACGGCCGGGGGGGCAGCGTGCTGACGATCTCGGACTCCCCCGCTCGGCCAGTTCTTCACCGCCGCCGCGGGGCACGACTACCTCAAGCTGCCGTCGATCCGGAAGGTGCGGCCGGGCCACTGGGCACCGGTCTCGCTGTCCGCGCCGTTCCAGGACGTGCTGGCGCTCCGCAAGGAGACCATCCGCAGCGTCGCGTCGAGCTTCGTGCCGGACGTGGTGCTCGTGGACCACATGCCGCACGGGGCGATGGGCGAGCTCGTCCCGACCCTCCAGGCACTGTCGGAGACGCCGGCGCGGATGGTGCTCGGGCTGCGCGACATCCTGGACGCGCCGGCCACCGTCCGCCGCCGCTGGCGGCTGGAGGGAGCGCTCGAGGCCCTCGAGAGCTACTTCGACGAGGTGCTGGTCTACGGCTCGGAGGACGTCTTCGACGTCGCGGGGCAGTACGCCTGGCCCACCAGCATCCGGGACCGGCTCCGCTACTGCGGCTACGTCTGCGCCCCGGCCCCGGCTCCGCTGGCCGACACGGTGCGGCGGCTGCACCTGGCCGACCATCCGGACGCCCAGCTCCTGGTGGCGATGGCCGGCGGCGGTGCGGACGGGTTCGAGCTGTTCGACGCGCTGCTGCGGGCCCTCCCGGCCGTCGCGGAGGAGCAGCCCTGCGTCCTGGTCCTCGTCACCGGTCCCTTCCTCCCCGAGGAGGAACGCGCGCGCCTGGAGCGGCTCGCCGTCGGGCTGCCGGTGCACATCCTTCACCAGGTCGACGACTCCCTGAGCTACCTGAGCGCGGCCGACCTGGTGATCGCGATGGCGGGCTACAACACCACCTCGGAGATCCTGAGCACGGGTGCCCGGGCCCTGCTCGTGCCCCGGAAGGGACCCAGCGCCGAGCAGCAGATGCGGGCCAGCCGCTTCGCTGAGCGAGGGTGGGTGAAGTGGCTTCCCCCGGCCGAGCTGTCGAGCACCACCCTGGCGGCCGCGGTCCTGGACGCCCTGGACCGGCCGGTCGGCTGCGCGGGTCGTCCCCCGGACCTGCTGGGCCGCCAGCGTGCCGCGCGCCACCTGCTCAACGGCGGTGCCCAGGAGGACACGGACGCAGCGGTGCTGTCCGCGACCGGGTCCGACGACCTTCTCGGGGTGGGCCCGCAGCTGCTCGGCAAGGTCTGACCGTGGAGCTGTCGGAACGCCCCAGGAGCGCGGGGCCGGCCGCGCTCGGCCCGCTGCTGGGGGGGGACCCTCGGGCAGGACCCGGTACGTCGCCTGTGCGCGGACCCGCTCGGGCACGGCGTGGGCGAGCTGCTCGGCGAGTGCCTGTCGGACGCCGGGGCCTGGCGGCTGGACCTGCTGCAGTCGAAGTTCAAGCCGGGCCGCAAGCTGACCGCCTACTACCGCCTGGCGCCCGCCCGGCCCTCCCCGCCGACCGCCGGCGAGGACGGGGTCCGCGCCCGGCACCTGGCCGTCACCTGGTCCGTGGACCGGCAGCCGGCGGCGTCCGCGATGCCCGGGACCGGGCGTCCCCAGCCACCCTTCGAGCGGCTGGTCACGGCCTCCGAGGACGGCCGGATCGTCGTCCGCATCTGCCCCGACGACCCGGCGATGCCGCAGCTGCCGCGGCTGGCCGACCCCGGCCACCTCGCCGGCCTGGTCGCGGACCTGTGCGGGCGCCGCTTCGCCACCCGGCAGCTCACGGTCGACACCGTGCGGTACCGGCCCGGGCAACGTCACGTCGAGCGGGTCCGGCTCGACGGCCACCCGTGGATGTACGTGAAGACGGACCGGGACTGCTCCGGTGCGCGCGCCGTCGCCGTCGCGACGTACCTGCGCGACCTCGTCGGCCAGCACCCCGTGCACGCAGCGGTCGCGCTGCCGCTGGGGTACGTCGCCGAGGACGCCGCGGCCCTCTGGTGGAACGTGCCCGGGGTGCCGCTGTCGACGCGGCTGCGGGCGCCCCGCGCGGACGGATCGGTGCGGGCGGTCGCCCAGGCCGGCCGGGTGCTCAGGGTGCTGCACGAGAGCCCGACCGGGCCCGAGTCGTTGCGGGACAGGGGCGGGCCGGAGGCGGTGCACGTCGAGGCGGAGGAGACGCTCCGGGCCGGCGAGCACGTGCGGGCGCTGCTCCCGGACGTCGGCCCGGCCTACGAGGACGCCGTCGAGCAAGTGGTCGAGGAGCTGGACCGGATGCCGGGGGAGGCCGCGGTCGTCAGCCACGGCGACTTCAAGTCGGACAACCTCGTCGTCGGCGACGACCGGCTCACGGTCCTCGACCTTGACCGGGCGGCGTGGGCGGACCCGGCGAGGGACCTCGGCAAGCTCCTGGCGGACCTGCACTGGTGGTGCCCCGACCCGTCCGCCGCCACCGTCCTCGGCAGGTCGTTCCGCGAGGGGTACGGCGCCTGCGACCCGGCCCGGTGGGGCCGGGCCCGGCTCTGGACGGCGCTGTTCCGGCTCCGGATGACCGCGCGCCGCCTCCCGGTGCACGACGTCGACTGGGCCGACCGGGCCCGCGGCGGGGTCGCCGACGTCGTCGAGGGCCTGCGGGCGTCGCGAGGCTCCTGATGGCCGGACCAGCGACGCTCGACACCTCCACGGCCCGCCGCCTCGCGAGGCTCGACCCCGCGCTACGGCTGCTGCCGCACGCGCTCCCCGCGGCCTGGACGACCGCCCCGTACGTGCTGCACGACCTCCAGTGGGCACCCGGCGAGCGGTGCCGGCTCGTCGTGCGGCTCCGGGACCCGAGCGGGGCCGGGACGTTCGTGTCCGTCGACGTACGGCCGGACGGCTGGTCGCGCCACGACTACCGCGACGACGCCGGGCTGCCCGGCCTGCCGGGCGCCGCGGACCCCGAGCAGGTGTGCGCCCTGCTGGCGCCGCGGCTCGACGGCCCGGTCCGCACGTGCCGGGTCGAGGCGGTCCGCTACCGGCCGGGTTCGAGGTGCGTGCTGCGCTACGACGTCCGGACCGGGACGACCTGGACGGCCCTGTACGCCAAGGTCCTGGCGCCCGCCCCGTTCGTCGAGGCGGTCCGCGTGCAGCAGGCGCTGGCCGCTCCCGTCGACGACCGGCCGGTGCTGGTGCCGCGGCTCGTGTCGGTCTGGCCGGACCAGCAGACGATGGTCGCCGAGGCGGTGCCCGGGAGCTCCGTGTCCACGCTGATCGCCGGACCGGGGACGACGGAGGGTGGGCGGCTGCGCGTCGCCCACGACCTCGGCGCCCTGCTCGCCGCCTTCCACGCCCACCGGGCCGCTCCCGCGCGCCGGTGGTGCCCGTCCGAGCAGCTCGCCGCGCTGGAGTCCCTGCTCGCCGCCGCCCGGGTCTGCGACCCCGCCACGGCCGACCGGGCGAGCCAGCTGCTGGACCGGCTGGCCTCCCGGCCTCCGCCGCCCCCCGCCGAGGTGCTGGCGCACGGCGGCTTCCGGGCAGGGCAGGTGCTCCGCTCTCCCGCGGGGCGGCTGGTGGTCCTCGACACCGACGGCGCCCGCAGGTCGGACCCGTGCGCGGACCTGGGCACCGCCCTGGCCCACCTGCGCTGGTGCGCGGTGCGCAGCCCCGGCCGGCGCACCACGCTGCTCGGGGCGGAGCAGGCCTTCCTCTCGGGGTACGCCGCCGGGGCCGGCGACCCGGACCCGGCGGCGCTCGCGTGGTGGCACGCCGCCGGGCTGCTGCAGGTGGCGTTGCGGCGCTATCGGCGGCTGGAGGTGGCCGCGTGGGGACGGCTGCCCGCGCTCGTCGACGCAGCCTCGGACCTGCTGGACCGTCACCGCCACCCGGGAGCGTCGACGGTGGCCGACCCGCTCGACGTCCGGCAGATGACCCGGGTGCTGCGAGAGGCGGTGACCCGGCGCGCGGGGTGCGGGACGCCCGTCGTGGTCGAGTCGGCCACCGAGCTCCGCTCCGCGCACGGCGGGCGCAGCGTCGTCCGGTACTCCGTGCGGGGTCTCGACGGTGCCGCGCCGGTGTCGGTCGTCGCCAAGCGGTTCACCGAGCAGCGGCGCGCCCAGCTGCTCTACGACCACCTCGGCCAGCTCGACGCCGGGCCGTTCGCCGACGGACCGCTCCGGGTCCCCGCCCCGGTCGCCTGGGTCCCCGACCTGCGGCTGGTCGTCTACCGGCACTGCGAGGGACTCCCGCTGCACCGGCTCACGCCGCCCGCGAGCGCGGTGCACGGCGCCCGCCGGGCCGCGCGGTGGCTGGCGCGCCTGCACGCGTCCGACGTACGCCTGCCGCGGACCCTCTCGCTGGACCAGGAGGCGCGCAGCACCCGGGAGTGGGCGTGGCTGATCGGCGACCGTCACCCCCGCCTGGCCGCGCAGGCCGACGAGCTCGCGCAGGCCTGGCTGGCCGCGGCCCGGGCCGCCACCGGGGTGACCGTCGTGCCGATCCACAAGGACTTCCACCCGGGGCACGTGCTCGTCGGCGGCGACCTCTCGGTCATCGACCTCGACGAGGCGCGGAGCGGCGACCCGACCTTCGACGTCGCGCACTTCTGCTGCTACCTCGGGCTGCTGTCCCCGGACGGGGGCGGAGCCGCCCGGGACGCCTTCCTCGCGGAGTACGTGGGAGCGACGGGCTGGCGGGACCCCGGCAGCCGCGGCGCGTTCTCCGCCTACACGTGGCTCAAGATCGCCAAGCAGTACGCCGTCGGCACCGGACCCCAGCAGCCCGTCCCGGCCGCGCGGCGTGCCGACGAGGTCGGGCGAGCGCTCGCCGAGGGGGCGCGATGCCTGAGCGGGTGATCTACGTGGTCCGGAGCTGGCCCCGGCTCTCGCAGACCTTCATCGTGAACGAGGTGCTGGCACTGGAGCGCCGGGGGCTGGAGCTGGTCGTCTGCAGCCTGGTGCGCTCCGGGGAGGTCATCGTCCAGCCGCAGGTCGCGGACGTGCGCGCCGAGGTGCGCTACCTCGACGACCTCGAGCACGGTGCGCGCAGCGTCCGCCGGCAGCTGGCCTCGTGCGTCCGCGCGCCGGTCCGGTCGCTGCGCGCGCTGCTCGAGTGCCTGCGCCACCCGCGGCTGGCCGCCGGGTACGGCGAGTGCTCGGCGCTCGAGTGCCTCCGGCACGCGACGTCCCTCGCGGCCGTCGTCCGGGAGATCCGCGCGCACGGCGACGAGCCGGTCCGGGTGCACGCGCACTTCGCCCACGACCCGGCGCTGGTCGGGATGCTCGCCGCCCGGCTCACCGGCGTCCCCTTCAGCTTCACCGCGCACGCCCGCGACCTGTTCGAGATCCCCCCGGAGAGCCTGGCGGCCCGGGCCCGGGAGGCGACCGCCGTGGTGACGTGCTGCGCGGTGAACGCCGCCTACATCGAGTCGGTGGTCCCGCCCGGGGACAGGCCGCCGGTGCGGGTGATCCACCACGGCGTCGACCTGCGGCGGTTCGCGCCCTCGGGGCACCCGGCCCCGGGCCCGGTCCCGCTCCTGGTGTCGGTGGGCCGGCTGGTCGAGAAGAAGGGGTTCCCCGACCTGCTCCGCGCACTGCGCCTGGTCAAGGAGCGCGGGCTGCGGTTCCAGGTCCGCGTCCTCGGTGACGGACCGCTGCTCGGTGAGCTGGTCCGGCTGCGCGACGAGCTCGGCCTGACCGGCGACGTCGAGCTGCCGGGGGCGGAGGACAGCGACGCCGTCGTCCGGGCGCTGCGGGACGCCACCGCGTTCGCGCTGACCCCGCGGGTGCTGGCCGACGGCGACCGGGACGGGATCCCGAACGTGCTCGTGGAGGCGATGGCGTGCGGGCTGCCCGTGGTGACCACCACCGCGGGCGGGATCACCGAGCTCGTCGCGCACGACGTGAACGGCCTCCTCGCCGAGCCCGGGGACGTCCCCGGCATCGCCGACTCGCTCGCCCGGGTGCTGACCGACGCGGGGTCGCGGACCAGGCTGGGCGCGGCCGCCCGGCAGACGGTGGAGCGGGGCTACGACACCGACGAGGCCGCCTCCTGCCTCGAACGGGTGCTCAGGGCCGGCGCCCCGGTCCCGGAGGCCGCCCGATGACCACCGCGCCACGCGGTCTCGCCGGGCCGGCCGCCGCCCTGGGACCGGCACGACCCGAGGCGGACCGGTTCGCGGAGATCCTGCGCCCGCGGGTGATGGGTCCACGGCTGGCCGACGCGCTCGGCGGCCGGGTGCGCACCTGCCACGTGCTGGATGCGAAGTACGAGCCGGGCGTCCGGGCGACCGTGCTCTACGAGCACGACGGGGCCTGGGTCCGCGGCGACCTCGTCGCCGAGGGCGACGTCGGGGTCGGCCGGGCTCTCGTCGTGGCGCCCGGGCTCCGGATCAGCGTCTTCCCGGAGGACCCGGACCTGCCGAGGCTGCCACGGGTCATGGACCCCGCCCACCTGGGGCCGGCCCTGGCCGACGCCCTGCGGGGCACGGCGCTGCCGGACGCTCCGCACGGCGTCCGGTGCCGCACCGCGCCGATCCGCTACCGGCCGGGCAGACGCGTCACCCTGCGGGTCGACCTCGTCGGTGCGGCCGGTGCGGCCGGTGCGTACGTCGCGAAGGTCTACCACGACGCCCGGAAGGCGGCCGCCGTCGTCGCGGAGGCGCCGGCCCTGGCGGAGCACGCCGGCACGTGCGACGTGCTCCGGATCCCCGCCACGGTCGCCCACCTGCCCGCGGACGGCGTGGTGGTCCAGGCAGCCGTGGCCGGCCGACCGCTCGAGGCGCTGCTGGGCCGGTCCCTCGCCACGCCCGGCGGGGTGGCGGCGGCGACGGAGGCCACGGTGCGCACCGCCCGCGCGCTGGCCGACCTGCACCGGATGCCGCCCGACACCGGGCGGGCGCGGTCGGCCGACGCCGAGGTGGAGCGGTTCGCCCACCGTGCGCTGGGCGTCGCCGGTGCCGATCCCCGGACGGGCGCCGCGCTCGTGCGGCTCGCGGACCGGCTGCGGACCGCCCGGGAGCAGGTGCCGGGCGCCGTCCCGGGCACCGTGCACGGGGACTTCAAGCCGAGCCAGGTGCTGCTGGGTCGCCGGCACGTGCTGCTGATGGACCTGGACCACCTGGCGGTGGCGGACCAGGCTATGGACGTGGGCACGTTCCTCGCCTCGCTCCGCCAGCTCCCGCTGCGGAGCTCGGGCGCGGACCCGTGCCGCCTGGGTGAGGTGCTCCCGGTTCTGCGAGCAGCGTTCCTGGCGTCGTACCTCGAGGCCCGGGGGTGCGAGGTCTCGCCTGCCCGGATCGGCTGGCAGGAGGCGGTAGCGCTGGAGCGCAAGGCGCTGCGGGCCTGGGCGCGGGCGCCCGGTTCGCCGGTCGCGCTCGTCCTGGCGGGAGAGGCGGAGGCCTGCCTGGACGGCCTCACGGAGACGCCATGAGCCACGTCGCGACGACTCCTGGAAGCGACCGCGCGGGCGACCTGCGGCGCACGCTGCGCATCTTCCAGCAGTTCACCGGCAGCAGGAAGCCCTACGTCGTGGGCTTCCTGCTGCTGACGATCGAGTCCGCCACCGCGGTCGTCGAACCCTGGCCGATCTCCTACCTGGTCGACTTCCTGCAGGGGAACAAGCCCCCGCTCACCACGCCGGGCTCCTCGGCGGGACTCCTCTCGGAGCGGGTCACCACCATCTTGGTGCTCACGGTCGCGATCCTGCTGCTGGCCGCGGCGAACAGCGCCGCGGACTCGCTGACCGAGGTCAGCCTGGCTCGCGCCGGTCGGTCGCTGGGCTACCGGATCCGGGTCGCGATGTACTCCCACCTGCAGCGGCTCCCGCTGGCCTACCACGACAAGCGGCGCACCGGAGACGTGCTCACCCGGGTGACCGGCGACGTCCTGGTCCTCGAGGACTTCGTGGTGAAGTCGGTCAGCAACATCGTGGGCAGCCTGATGGTCCTGGTCGGCAGCTTCGCCTTCCTGCTCTACCGGTCGTGGCAGGTGGCGGTCGTCGCGATCGTGGTGATCCCGCTGCTCGCCGTGGTGTCGAACCACTACTCGCGCCGGATCAAGGTCGCGGCCAAGACGCAGCGCACCCGGGAGGGCGAGCTCGCCTCGACGACGCAGGAGATGCTCACCTCGATCCGGCTGGTGCAGAGCTACGGGCGGGGCGTCGTCGACCTGGCCCGGTTCTCCGGCCAGACCGAGCAGAGCATGCAGGCGTCCCTGACGTCCGCGAACATCCAGGCGCGGTTCAGCTTCGCCATCGCGCTGCTGGAGGCGCTGTGCATCTCGGCGGTCATCTGGCTGGGGGTGTGGCTGGTCGACCACGACGCCATCACCGTCGGCACCCTCGTGCTGTTCGTCCTGCTGCTGCAGAACATGTTCCGGCCGGCCCGCAAGATCGTCGGTGAGTGGTACAAGGTCGGCAAGGTCTTCGCCAGCGTCGACAGGATCGTGGACCTCCTGGACCGGGAGGTGGTCGTCCAGGACGCCGTGGACGCCGTGGTGGCCCCGCCGCTCAGCGGCCGCCTCGCGTTCCGGCACGTCGGCTTCACCTACCCCGTCGAGCGCGAGGACGGGACCAGGAGCGCCGGTCGCGCGACGGTGCTGAAGGACGTCGACTTCGAGGTCTCGCCGGGCGAGGTGGTGGCCCTGGTGGGCCCGAGCGGCGCCGGCAAGAGCACCATCGCCGGGCTGGTGCCGCGGCTGTACGACACCGACGAGGGCGAGGTCCTCGTGGACGGTCGGCCGGTGCGGTCCCTGACCCTGGAGTCGCTCCGGGCGCAGGTGAGCGTGGTCCTGCAGGACACCGTGCTGCTGACCGGCACCGTGGCCGAGAACATCGGCTACGGGGTCGTCGAGGCCGACGACCGGGACATCGAGGCGGCGGCCCGGCTGGCCAACGCCCACGACTTCATCATGGCGATGCCCGAGGGCTACGCCACCCAGCTGGGCGAGCGGGCAGCCACCCTGTCCGGGGGCCAGCGCCAGCGTCTGGCCATCGCCCGGGCGTTCATCCGCAAGGCGCCGATCCTGATCCTCGACGAGCCGACGACGGGGCTCGACCGCGAGTCGGCCGACGTCGTGGTGCAAGCCCTGCGCAGCCTGATGAGCGAGGCGACGACCATCGTCGTCTCGCACGACCCCGCGCTGGTCGCGTGCGCGGACCGCGTCCTGCGGGTCTCCGACGGCCGGGTCGTCGAGGACGAACGCCGCGAGCCGCCGCCGGACCTCCTGCAGCCGCCGGTCGCGAAGCCGGTCGGGCAGCCGGTCGGGCAGCCGGTCGGGACCACCCCGGCGCCGTACGTCGACCGGCCGGCCGCCGACCCGCTGCTGCGCCCGCTGCTGGCCCGGCTCCCCGGCGTCGCACGGGCGCTCGACGTCGACCTCGTCGCGGACCGCATCCGGCGGGACCTGCTGCGTGAGGGCGCGCAGATCGAGCGGATCACGGCGGAGAAGCACTGGATGGCCGCGGACGGCACCTTCGGGCTCCGGTACCTCGTGCGGGCCGGCGCCGAGCGCGGCGACGAGCCCGACGAGCTCCAGGTGAGCGGTCGCGTGCACCGGGACCCGGCGTCCGCGCGGGCGTCCCTGGTCGACCTGTCCACGTCGCGGGCGGGGCCGTGGCGACGCCCCACCGCGGTGGTGGAGAAGGCGGGGCTCGCGCTGACCGGGTTCCCCGTGGACGCGGACCTCCCCACGCTGGCCCGTGCCATGGGGGCGGGGGCGTTGCGGGGGTTCGCCCCCACCCGGACCGGCGCGGGGCCGTCGGTGGAGGTGGCCCACCGCCCGCGGGAGGGCGCGTGCACGCTGCGGTACCGGTTCGTCTCGGGGCGCGGCCCGTCGCACGGCCAGCCCCGGCGCACGCTCTACGGCAAGGTCTACCCGGACGACAGCGGGGCGCGGGTCGACGGGTACCTGCGCGCACTGGTGCGGGACCGCGGCAGACGGCTGCCGTTCCCGGCGCGGTTCCCGACGTCGGTCGCCTACGTCCGGGGCATGCGCCTGCTGGTCACGGCCGAGCTCGCGGGCGAGGCGGTCGTGCCGCGGCTGCTCAAGGCCGCCCTGGCGCCGACCGGCGACTCGACCGCGCCGGCCGGCACTGCCCTGCACGCCGCCGTCCGGGACTCGGGCCGCGCGCTCGCGTCGCTGCACGCGGCACACGTGGCCAAGGCGCCGGTGCGGCTGCCGCGGGACGAGCTGGCCACCCTGCGCCGCGACCTCGACCTGGTCGCGGGGGTCTGGCCGGACGTGGCGGCCCGGGTCGTCAGCGGCGACTGGGCGTCGAGGGACGCGCCTGAGCCCGCGCAGCTCGTCCTGTCGCACGGGGACTTCACGCCGTCGCAGGTGCTGCTGTGCCCGGGGCGCACGCCGGCCGTGCTCGACCTCGACACGCTCTGCTGGGCCGACCCGGCGCAGGACCTCGGCCGCTACCTCGCCCACCTCCTGCTGCTGGCCGGCAGGTACGGCGACCCGGCCCCGGGCGACACGCTCGAGCGCCTGGCCCAGGAGCTGGTGGGCGGGTACCTCGAGGCGTCCGGCGGCACCGGGCCGTCCCCGGACCCGGAGCGCATCACGTTCTTCATGACCACGTCGCTGGCCCGGGCGGCCCTCAACTCCTGCCGCCAGCTCAAGAGCCACCGCCTCGAGCTCGCCCTGTCCCTGCTCGACGACATCTAGGCAAGGAGCACCGCCCGTGACCACCACCTACGACGCGACCTCGGTCGTCGCATCCCTCGCCGCCTTCGGCCGGCTGCCCGAGTGGCTGGCCGCCGGGATGGACGCGCCGCGGCTCTGCGCGGGCCTGGCCCGCCGGGTGCCCGAGCTCCGCGACGGACGGCTCCGGCTGCTCGCCTGCTCGCCCGAGCGGTTGCGCGCCAAGGACGACGAGTGGCGGGCGCGCTACACGGTCGTGGTCGCGGAGCCGGGAGGTGCGCCGCGCGACGTCGTCCTCGTCGGCAACCTGTGGCCGCCCGGACGGCAGCCGACGCCGACGGAGGGCGACCCCGAGGTCCCCTTCGGCGATCCCGGGTGGCGGTGCGCGCTGCCCGATCCGAGGCTCGACCTGCAGGTGCAGACCGCGGACGACGCGCTCCCCGCCCTGCCGCAGCTGGCCGACCCGACCCGGGCGGCACGACTGCTGGAGCCGGTCCTGCGGGACGCGGGCTACCGGGACGCCACGATCGCCACCTGCGACCCGGTCGTCGTGCGCTACAAGCCCGGGAGCCGCTGCACGGTCGTGGTCGGCCTGACCTACGCCGACCGGTCGACCGACCCGGTGCCGCCGGACCGGGTCGTCGTCAAGACCCACCACGGCGACAAGGGGGGAGTCCGCGTGGGAGGCGATGAACGCGCTCTGGCAGCCCCCACGACCGTGGGCCGCGGCCGTGCGGCTGGCCGAGCCGCTGGGATACCTCGCGGACGAGCGGATCCTGGTGCAGGGCCCGGTGCCGGGGGACCGGCTCCTCAAGGACCTGGCCCGGGAGGCGATCGTCGAGACCGGCGACCGGCTCGACGCGTTCCGGGTGCAGCTGACGGCCACCGCGCGAGGGCTCGCCGCGGTGCACCGGTCGGGTGCGTCGTACGGGCGGACGGACACGCTCGAGGAGGAGCTGGACAAGGTGCGCGAGGTCGTCGAGAGGCTGGCGACCAGCGTGCCCGAGCTGGCCGCCGCCGCACGACCGCTCGTCAGCCGCCTCACCGAGCTGGCCGCGGACACCGACCCGGACCCGGTCGTGCCGTCGCACCACGACTTCCGGCCGGCCCAGGTGCTGCTCGACGGGGACGACGTCGCGTTCGTCGACTTCGACGGCGCCTGCATGGCCGAGCCCGCGCTCGACGTCGGCAGGTTCCGCGCCAAGCTGCGGGACACCGGCATCTCCGCGTTCGGTCCCGACGCCCCGGTGCCGTCCCCGGAGTGGGTCGAGGCGAACCTGGCGCTCGTCGACGACTTCTGCGAGCAATTCCTGGCCGACTACCAGAGATGGACGCCGGTCTCGCGCGACCGCGTGCTGCTGTGGGAGACCTGCGACCTGCTCACGACCCTGCTGCACGCCTGGACCAAGGTGCGGGTGGCCCGCGTCGAGCAACGGCTCACCCTGCTCGTGCACCAGATCGGCACCGGCGGACTCCTGGACCGGGACGCGCCACGGTCCTGAGGCCGCGCCACCGACGTGCGAGGGTGGCGGCGTGCACCGCAACCTCTACGACCCGGTCCTCCGCATCGAGCGCACCCTGAGCCGGATCCGCTCGGCGACGTACGTCGACCGGCATCCCGTCGCGGTCGAGGTGCAGCACCTCGCCGGCGAGCCCGAGCCGTTCGCCGACGTCGTACGACGCCCGTTCGAGCCGTGCGAGGTCGGCCTGGCCTGGGGGCCCGCCTGGTCCACCAGCTGGTTCCACCTGACCGGCGACGTGCCGGCGTCCCTGCGCGGCCGGACCGTCGAGCTGCACGTCGACCTGGGCTTCACCGCCGCGACGCCCGGCTTCCAGGCCGAGGGGCTGGCCTACGCCGCGGACGGCCGGGTCCTCAAGGGCATCGAGCCGCGCACGTCCTACGTCCCGGTGACCGGCGACCGCGTCGACGTCTACGTCGAGGCGGCCGCCAACCCCACGGTCTTCGTCGCGGGCTTCCCGCGGACCCCGCTGGGCGACGTGCTGACCGCTCCCCGTGACCCGCTCTACCGGCTGGCCCGGGCCGAGCTGGTCGCCGTCGAGACCGAGGTGCGCGCGCTCGGCCACGACGTCGAGGTGCTGCTCGGCACGGTCACCTCGATGCTCGAGGGCGACCCGCGCCGCGCCCGGGTGCTCACCGCGCTCCAGGCGATGGCCGACGGGCTCGACGTGAACGACCTGGCCGGGGGCGCCGCCGCGGCCCGCGGACGGCTCGCCGACGTCCTCGCCGCACCCGCCAACGCCAGCGCCCCGCTCGTCTCGGCCGCCGGCCACGCGCACATCGACTCGGCCTGGCTGTGGCCGGTCCGCGAGACCATCCGCAAGTGCGCGCGCACCTTCGCGAACGTCCTCGCGCTGGCAGAGGAGCACGAGGACCTGCGGTTCGCCTGCTCGTCGGCGCAGCAGTACGCCTGGATGCAGCAGCACCACCCCGACCTCTTCGAGCGGATCCGGGCCGGCGTGGAGTCCGGCCACTTCGTGCCCGTCGGCGGCATGTGGGTCGAGTCCGACACGAACCTGCCCGGCGGCGAGGCGCTGGTCCGACAGCTCGTGCACGGCACCCGGTTCTTCGCCGAGGAGCTCGGCGTCGAGACCGACGAGGTGTGGCTGCCCGACTCGTTCGGCTACACCGGCTCGCTGCCGCAGATCGCCCGGCTGGCCGGGAAGAAGTGGTTCCTCAGCCAGAAGATGTCCTGGAACCAGACCGACGACTTCCCGCACCACACGTTCTGGTGGGAGGGCATCGACGGCACCCGGGTGTTCACGCACTTCCCGCCCACGGACACCTACAACGCCGAGGTGACGCCGGCCGAGCTCGCCCGGGGGATGTCGGAGTTCCGGGAGGCCGGCCCGGCCTCCCGCTCGCTGCTGCTCTTCGGGTACGGCGACGGGGGCGGCGGCCCGACCCGGGAGATGGTCGAGCGGGCGCACCGGTTCGCCGACCTCGAGGGCATGCCCCGGGTCCGGCTCGAGTCGCCGGCGGAGTTCTTCGTCGGCGCCCAGGAGGAGTACGCCGACGCGCCGGTGTGGTCCGGGGAGATGTACCTGGAGTACCACCGCGGCGTCTACACCTCGCAGATCGCGATGAAGCAGGGCAACCGCCGCACCGAGCACCTGCTCCGCGAGGCCGAGCTGTGGTGCACCCTGGCCACCCTGCGCACCGGGGCGGCCTACCCCTACGACGAGCTCGAGCGGCTCTGGCGCTCGACGCTGCTGCTGCAGTTCCACGACATCCTGCCGGGCAGCTCGATCGCGTGGGTGCACCGCGAGGCCCGCGCGACCTACGCCGAGCTGGCCGGCGCGCTCGAGACGGTCATCGGCACGGCGCTGCGCGCGCTGGCCGGCGACGGCTCGGTGCCGGTGGCCTTCAACGCCTCCCCGTTCGCCGTCGACGGGGTGCCCGCGCTGGGCGGCGGTCCGGTCGCGCCCGCGGGTGCGGCGACCACGCTGACCGCGGGCGAGGCCGGCACGATCCTGCAGAACGAGCACCTCCGCGTCGAGGTGGACGCCCGCGGCCTGGTCGTCTCCGTCCTCGACCTGGCCGCCGGCCGCGAGGTGCTGACCTCCCCGGCGAACCTGCTCCAGCTGCACCCCGACACCCCGAACCGGTTCGACGCCTGGGACGTCGAGGCCTATGCCACGCACCGCGTCACGTCCCTGCACGACGCGGTCTGCCTGGACAGCCGGCTGCTCGACGACGGGACGGCCGAGCTGCACGTCGTACGCACCGAGGGGCCGTCCACGTTCGACCAGTGGGTGCGGCTGGCGCCGGGCAGCCGCCGGGTCGACTTCGAGACGACGGTGGACTGGCAGCACGACGAGACGCTGCTCAAGGTGGCGTTCCCGCTCGACGTGCACGCGGACCGCTCCACCTCGGAGATCGGCTACGGCCACGTGCACCGCGCGACGCACACGAACACCGGCTGGGACGCGGCGCGCTTCGAGATCTGCGCGCACCGGTGGATCCACGTCGGCGAGCCGGGGTACGGCGTCGCGCTGGTCAACGCCGGCACCTACGGCCACGACGTCGCGCGCTCCCGCAGCGGCGAGCGCCGCGGCCCGAGCCCGACCACGGTGCGGCTCACGCTGGCCCGCAGCCCGCGCTTCCCGGACCCGGACACCGACCGCGGCACGCACACGTTCCGCTACGGGCTGGTCGCTGGTGCGGAGCTTCCGGCCGCGGTCGAGGAGGGCTACCGGTTCCACCTGCCCACCCGGTCGGTCCTCGGCGCCCGACCCGTCGAGCCGGTGGTCCGGGTCGTCGCGGGGCACGCGGTGGTCGAGGCCGTGGAAGCTGGCCGAGGACCGCAGCGGCGACGTCGTGGTGCGCGTCTACGAGCCGTACGGCGGTCGCAGCGACGTGCTGCTGCGGCCGGGGTTCGACGTCGCGGACGTCCGGGTCACCGACCTGCACGAGCACGACGACGAGGTGGCCGCGACGCTGTGCCCGGTCGACGTACGGGAGGACGGGGTGGCCCTGCGGCTCGGACCCTTCCAGATCGTCACCCTCCGCTGGGTGCGCCGACCGGTCGCCTAGAGCAGCTCCACGTGGTCGCGGTACGGGTCGAGGCGGGCGTCGGAGACGTCGAGCTCGGTCACCATCAGGTCGATCCCGTCCCAGGGCAGGCATCGCGCCGCGGCGCCGGTCCCGAGCTTCTGTGAGTCGGCCGCCATCACGACGTGGTCGGAGAGCTCGGCCATCAGCCGCTTGATCTCGCACTCCTCCGCGCTGAACTCGCTCGTCCCGAAGGAGGGGTCGACGGCTGCGCTGGAGAGGAAGGCCCGGGCGAACGAGAACTGCTTGAGTGCGGCTGACGCGACGGGGCCGATGAGGCTGCCGGCGTTCGGGTCCTTCTGCCCACCGGTCAGGTAGGCGTGCACCCGGAGGTTGCGCGTCAGGGTCAGGAAGGTCTCGATCCCGTCGGTCACGACCGAGAGGTTCTCCGCGTGCGGCATCGAGCCGGCCAGCACCGAGATCGTGGAGGAGGCGTCCATGCAGATCCCGACGCCGCCGGAGGGCACCAGCGCGGCGAGCTTGCGGGCGATCTCCTGCTTGGCCCGCCCGGCCCGGTGCTCGCGGGCCTCGAAGTTGGCCGCACCGCTCACTGCACCGCCACGGACCCGACGCACCAGGCCGTCGTCCTCCATCGCCTGGAGGTCGCGCCGGATGGTCATGGTGCTGACCTTGAACCGCGAGGCCAGGTCCTCGATGCGCAGGCTGCCCCCTGAGCTGAGCAGCTCGGCGAGTGCCTGCCGTCTCCCCTCGAGGTCGACGGTGCTCCGAACCACCATGGGCGCTCCCTGCGGGCGTGTTGTGTGTTGTGAACATTGACATGAAACCACAAGCCTGGCTCGGGCGACAGTGCAGGAAGTCCCCAGGTCAGCGGGTCTCCAGGAGGCCGAGCAGCAGCAATCTGCCGGGTTTCGGGGTGGGATTATCGAGCGAACCTCTTGACGGCGAACGTTGGTACGTGTGAACTTCTCACCAATGAACATGTGACGTGCGCCGCACGTCGGAGGAGAGGAGAGGCCGTGACCGCAGCACTCGAGTGTCATGAGCTGACCAAGTCGTTCGGCGGGGTACCCGTGCTGCGCGGGGTCTCGCTCTCCCTCCAGCCGGGCACCGTCACGGCGCTCGCCGGTGAGAACGGCGCCGGCAAGTCCACGATGATGAAGATCGCCTCCGGGCAGGTGCGGGCGGACTCCGGGCGGATCCTGATCGGCGGGCAGCCGATGGCTCACGCCGACGCCCATGCGGCCCACCGCCAAGGGGTGGCGATCGTGCCGCAGGAGCTGGCACCGATCCTGGACATGAAGGTCTACGAGAACCTGTTCCTCGGGCGGGAGATCCGCACCCGGGTCGGGCTGCTGGACCGCCGCGCGATGGTCCGCGAGGCCAAGGAGCTTCTCGAGGTATTCGGGGTCGACATCGACCCCCAGGCCTCCATGCGGAGCCTGGCCGTCGGACTGCGCCAGCTGGTCGAGATCGCCAAGAACTCCAGCGGGGGTGCCAAGGTGCTGCTGCTCGACGAGCCCACCTCGGCCATCTCCGAGCGCGAGGTCGGGCGGCTGTACGACGTCGTCAACACCTTGCGCGACCAGGGAGTGGCGATGCTCTACACCACGCACAAGATGGAGGAGATCCGGGCTCTCGCCGACCAGGTCGTCGTGCTGCGCGACGGGCGGCTCGTGATGGACCGTCCTCTCGAGGAGGTCGGCGACGACGACATCATCGAGGCGATGATCGGCCGCGAGCTCGAGGACCTCTTCCCCGACGTCCAGCCGGCCGGCGTCGAGCCGGGGCTGGAGGTCTCCGGGCTGCAGGTCCTCGGGTCCCCGCAGCCTGTCGACCTGTCCGTCCGTCGCGGCGAGATCCTCGGCCTCGCCGGGCTGGTGGGCGCCGGCCGCACCGAGCTGCTGGAGGCCGTGTTCGGCGTGCGACGCAGCACGGCGGGAGAGGTGAGCGTGGCCGGCAGGCCGGTGCGCCGCAACTCGCCGGCCGGCTCCATCGCGCGCGGCATGGCCCTGGTCCCGGAGGACCGCAAGGGCGCCGGCGCAGTGCTGAGCATGAGCGTCCTGGACAACGGGTCGTTGCCCCGGCTGAGCAGCTTCACCGTGGGCGGCTGGCTGCGGCAACGGGCCCGCGGGCGGGCCGTGGGGGAGGCCATGGCTTCGGTCAACCTGCGGAGCCGGGGGATGTCCCAGCAGGTTGGCACGCTCTCGGGCGGCAACCAGCAGAAGGTCGTCCTGGCCCGCTGGCTCACCGAGCACGTCGACGTCCTGCTCCTGGACGAGCCCACCCGTGGGGTCGACGTCGGTGCGCGCAGCGAGATCTACCGGATCATCACCGAGCTCGCCGCCGCGGGCATGGCCGTGGTGATGGCCTCCTCCGACATGCCGGAGGTGCTCAGCCTCTCCCACCGCGTCCTGGTGATGAGGGAAGGCGGCGTCGCCGGTGAGCTGGACCGCCAGGCACTGTCCGCGCCCCACGTGCAGGAGACCGTGTTCCGCCTCGCGGCCGGCCTCGAGACCTCCCCCGCCACCGCCCCTTCCCGTGCCGCCACCCTCCAGGAGGAAGACCGATGACCACCCAGACAGCCCCCGAGCAGGGGACGGCCAGCTCCGGCGCGGACCGGGGCGGTCCCGCCCAGCGGTTCAGCGCCGAGTGGTTCCGCGACCAGCTCATCCGGCACGCCATGGTGGTGGTGATGGTGCTGATCATCGCCTACTTCAGCTACCGCAGCGCCCGGTTCAGCACGCCGGACAACCTGCAGACGATCGCCATCGCCGCGGCCCCGTTCGCCCTCATCGCGCTCGGCCAGACGCTGGTGATCCTCACCGGGGGGGATCGACCTGTCGGTCGGCAGCGTCATCGCCGTGAGCGCCATGGCCTCCGCCGCCGTGGTCAAGGGCCACCCGGACCAGCTCTGGCTCAGCGTCCTGGTGGCCCTCCTGGTCGGACTCGCCGCCGGTGCCGTCAACGGGTTCCTGGTCGCCAGGATCAACGTCCCGCCGTTCATCGCGACGCTCGGGATGCTGACCACCGCCTCTGGGCTGGCCTACGTGATCGGCCACGGCGCACCCATCAACGGGCTCCCGAGCGACTTCGGGAAGATCGCCAACAACCAGGTCCTCGGGCTGCAGATCCCGGTGATCGTGATGATCGTCGGCATCTTGGCCCTGGCCCTGGTGATGGCTCGCACGTCGTACGGCATGCGCATCTACGCCGTCGGCGGCAACCCGGTCGCCGCCCAGATCGCCGGGGTCAAGACCGGTCGCATCCTGTTCAGCGTGTACGCCATCAGCGGGCTGCTGGCCGGCCTCTCGGGCGTGATGCTGGCCTCCCGGGTGATCTCCGGTCCGCCCAACCTCGGGCAGGGCTACGAGCTGGACGCGATCGCGGCGGTCGTCATCGGCGGCGCCAGCCTGCTCGGTGGGCGCGGCAGCATCTGGGGCACCGCGCTCGGCCTGCTGCTGATCCAGACCCTCAACAACGGCCTCGACATCCTGATCGTCCCCGCCTACTGGCAGAGCGTCATCAAGGGCGTCCTCATCGTCGCCGCCGTGGCGGTGGACGTCTGGTCCGCCAAGCGTCGCGTCTAGCCGCACCAAGCGGCGCCTGTCTCGCCACTCCTCTCTCGTCACTCCTCCGCGCCACCCACTCACAACCAGATGGAGAATGCTGTGCTCAACCGTCCCCTGCGAAACCTCGCACTGCTCGCCACGGGCCTCACCATGATGCTCACCGCCGCCTGCGGCGCCGGTGACCCCAGCGCCGACGCCGGATCCGGCGGCAAGGACCGTCTGCGGGTCGGCGTCAGCGTCTACGACATGTCCTCGTTCATCACCGCCGGCAAGGCGGGCGTGGAGGCCTACGCGAAGGCCAACGACATCGACATCCTGTGGAACTCCGCCAACCTGGACGTGAGCACCCAGGCCAACCAGGTGGACCAGTTCGTCAACGCCGGCGTCGACGCGATCATCGTCGTCCCCGTGCAGGCGGACTCGCTCGGCCCGCAGGTGGCTGCCGCGAAGGCCAAGGACATCCCGTTCCTCGCCGTCAACGCCGGCCTCAACAGCGACGCGCTCGCCGGCACCGTGCTGCCCGACGACGTGAAGGCGGGCGAGCAGGAAATGCAGATGATGGCCGACGAGCTGGGCGGCAAGGGCAACATCGTCGTCCTGCAGGGCCCGCTGGGCCAGTCCGGGGAGCTCGACCGGACCAAGGGCATCGAGAACATCCTGGCCAAGAACCCGGGGATGAAGATCCTCGCCAAGGACACCGCCAACTGGAAGCGCGACGAGGCGGTCAACAAGATGAAGAACTGGATCTCCAGCTTCGGTGACCAGATCGACGGGGTCGTGGCGGAGAACGACGACATGGGTCTGGGTGCCCTCCAGGCCACCCGCGAGGCCAAGGTGAAGCTGCCGATCGTGGGCGTGGACGGCATCGAGGACGGTCTCAAGGCCGTCAAGAACGGCGACTTCATCGGCACCAACCTGCAGCACGGAACCGTGGAGCTCGCGGCCGGTGTCGCCGTCGCCGCCAAGATCGCCCGCAAGGAGCAGGTCGACGTGAACCCGGTCTACCTGATGCCCGAGGTGACCAGCAAGAACGTCGACCAGTTCATGGAGCACGTGGTCACCGACCCCGACGGCTTCCTCGAGCAGCTGCCCGCCCTGATCGACAAGAACCTCCAGTCCGGCGACATCGCGAACGAGAACGGCTGACAGTGCCTCCGGGGCCGGCCGAGCGGACTCGGCCGGCCCCACCCTCGCCCCGTGACCTCGGTCCGGGCCGACCACTTCTGAAGGGATTCCCATGAGCACCATGCGAGCCTGCGTCCTGAGGTCGCCGGGCGACCTCGTCATCGAGGAGCGGCCCGTCCCCGACCCCGCACGCCACGAGGTCCAGGTCCGGGTCACGGCCGTGGGCGTCTGCGGTTCGGACGTGCACTACTTCCAGCACGGTCGCATCGGTGACTTCGTCGTCGAGAGCCCGATGGTGCTCGGGCACGAGTCGGCCGGCGTCGTCATCGGGGTCGGCGCGGACGTCGACCCGTCCCGCATCGGCCAGCGCGTCTCGCTCGAGCCGGGGGTGCCGGACCTGACCTGCGCGCAGTGCCGGGCCGGGAAGTACAACCTGTGTCCCGGGATGCGCTTCTTCGCCACCCCGCCGATCGACGGCTCGCTCGCCGAGGTGGTGACCCTGCACGCCGGCTTCGCCTACCCGGTGCCCGACTCGATCAGTGACGACGCCGCGGCCCTGCTCGAGCCTCTCTCGGTGGGGGTCTGGGCGAACCAGAAGGCCCACGTCGGGCCGGGCAGCCGGGTCCTGGTCACCGGGGCCGGCGCCATCGGGTTGGTTGCGGCCCAGTGCGCCCTCGCCTTCGGAGCCCAGGAGGTGGTGGTGGCCGACATCAACCCGCACCGGCTGGAGCTCGCCCGCGAGCTCGGTGCCACCGCGGTGCTGGACTCCGGTTCCGGGAGCGTGGCCGACAGCGGCTTCGAGCCGGACGTCCTTCTCGAGTGCTCCGGACACTCCGGGGTCACCGACGAGGGCCTCAGGTCGTTGGCCCGCGCCGGGCGTGCGGTCCTCGTGGGCATGGGCGGCGACGAGCTCGCCGTTCCGTTGGGGGTGATCCAGAGCCGGGAGATCCAGCTGACCGGCACCTTCCGCTACGCCAACACGTGGCCGACGGCGATCGGGCTCGCCGCCTCCGGGCGCGTCTCGCTCGATCGGCTCGTCACGGGCCACTTCCCGCTCAAGAGTTCCGAGGACGCCTTGCTCGCGGCCACCGTCGACGCTCGCGCAGTGAAGTCGATCATCAACCCTCAGCACTGACCCCGGCGCCTCCCGCCGGCAGAAAGGACCTTCGATGACGCGTCTGTACGACGATCCCCATCGGTTCACCGATGACATGCTGGAAGGTTTCCTGGACGTTCACCGAGGGTCCGTCGTGGGCGTGCCGGGAGGCGTCGTACGTGCGCACCAGACCCCGGCCGACAAGGTCGCCGTGGTCGTGGGCGGCGGGTCCGGTCACTACCCGGCGTTCTGCGGGGTCGTGGGGCACGGGTTCGCCGACGGCGCGGTCGTGGGCAACATCTTCACCTCCCCCTCGGCCGAGGACGCCTACGAGGTGGGGCGGGCCGCCGCGTCCGGGGCCGGGCTGCTCTTCAGCACCGGCAACTACGCAGGCGACGTCATGAACTTCACCTTGGCCCAGAAGCGGCTGGCCGACGAGGGCGTCGACACTCGCGTGGTGTTCGTCACCGACGACGTCGCCAGCGCGCCGGTGGAGGAGAAGCACAAGCGACGCGGGATCGCCGGTGACTTCGTGGTCTTCAAGGTAGCCGGTGCGGCTGCCGAGGAGAGGTACGACCTCGACGGTGTCGAGCGGGTCGCGCGTCTCGCGAACGACCGGACCCGCACGCTTGGCGTCGCCTTCGCGGGCTGCACGATGCCGGGCGCAGACGAGCCGCTCTTCACGGTCCCCGACCGGCGGATGGGCGTCGGTCTCGGCATCCACGGCGAGCCCGGTGTCGGCGAGGACGAGCTGCCTCGAGCAGCGGTCCTCGCCCAGCGCCTGGTGGAGGGCGTGCTTGCGGAGCGACCGCCTGGCTCGGGCCCCAAGGTCGGGGCGATCCTGAACGGACTGGGGACCACCAAGTACGAAGAGCTGTTCGTGGTCTGGCGCACGGTCTCCCGGCTGCTCGCCGAGCAAGGACTGGAGGTCGTGGAGCCGGAGGTCGGCGAGCTGGTCACCAGCCTGGACATGGCGGGATGCTCACTCACCCTGGTCTACCTCGACGACGAGCTCGAGCGCCTGTGGCGAGCCCCGGCGCAGACCCCCGCCTACCGCAAGGGGGCGGCCCAGCCGTCGGCCGCGCCGCTCCGCTCGACCCAGCACACCACCTTGCCCGACGCGCCGGCGGCGACGCTGGTGCCCGGGTCAGAGGCCTCCCAGCGGTGCGCCCGCGTGGTCGTGGCGGCGCTCGAGGCCATGCAGGGCGAGCTGGTGGGGCACGAGGAGGAGCTCGGTCGGATCGACGCCGTCGCCGGAGACGGCGACCACGGTCGCGGCATGGCCAAGGGGATCAGCGCGGCCGTCGACGCGGCACGCGAGGCCGTTGCCCGCGGCTCGGGAGCGGCAACCGTGCTGGGTGCGGCCGGAGACAGCTGGGCCGCCCGCGCGGGTGGGACGTCGGGCGTTCTCTGGGGAGCGGCGTTGCGCAGTTTCGGCGCGCGTCTCAGCGACCAGGCGCAGCCTGCGCCGGCGGACGTGGCCGCGGCAGCTCGAGCCGGGCTCGAGGCGATCCAGCGTCTCGGCGAGGCGAAGCCGGGCGACAAGACGATGGTGGACGCGTTCCTGCCCTTCGTGGACGCGCTCGACGAGTCGCTCCGCGACGGCGTCGGTCTCGCCGAGGCCTGGACCGGCGCGGCCGACCTCAGCGCCGAGGCAGCAGTGGCCACGGCCGCTCTCCGGCCCCGGCTGGGCCGGGCCCGGCCGCTGGCCGAGCGCAGCGTCGGCACGCCGGACGCGGGAGCGACGTCGTTCGCCCTGTGCGTCCGCGCGGTGGCACCCTTCCTGGCCACGACACCGTGACCCGGTCACAACCAGAACGAGGAAGGTCTTCTTGATGACTGCCAAGTGGCGGATCGCGGTCGGGAGCGACGATGCCGGTCTCGCGTACAAGGAGGTGCTCAAAGGAGTCCTCCGGGACGACGCGCGGGTCCTCGAGGTCGTGGACGTCGGCGTGGGCGAGGACGATCAGACGCCGTACCCGCACGTCGCGGTGGCGGCGGCCCGGCTGGTGGCCGAGGAACGCGTCGACCGGGCCCTGTTGGTCTGCGGCACGGGACTGGGAGTGGCCATCAGTGCCAACAAGGTGGCGGGTGTGCGGGCCGTGACCGCTCACGACAGCTTCTCCGTGGAGCGGTCGGTGCTCAGCAACAACGCCCAGGTCCTGTGCTTCGGACAGCGGGTGATCGGCCTGGGCCTCGCGCGCCGGCTGGCCCTCGAGTGGCTGGACTACCGCTTCGACGAGTCATCGGGCTCGGCGACGAAGGTTCGCGCGCTCTCGGCGTACGAGCTCGGCAACGGCGACGCGGACCGCGCAGACACGCTGCGCGACGACGAGGAGCTGGCCAGAACCCCGCGTCCCGATGGCGTGCGTGGGTGACCGAAGTGACGACAGGTGAGGAGCGCTCGATGAAGGACGTGTCAGGCAGCATCGATCTCGACTTCGGGCTCACGGGCTCGGTGGCGGTGATCACCGGAGGGGCATCGGGCATCGGAGCGTCGATCGCTCGCACCTTCGCCGCCAAGGGGGCGCTCGTCGCCGTCCTGGACCTGGACGGATCGGCTGCCGCCGCCGTGGCGAGCGAGCTGGGGGACGGAAGCCTCGGCGTCGCCTGCGACGTCACGGTGGAGTCCTCCGTGACGGCCGCGGTGGAGCAGGTGATGGAGAGGTTCGGCCGGATCGACGTCCTGGTCAACAGCGCCGGGGTCGCGATCCTCGGGCCCGCGGAGGAGCTGTCCGTGACCGCGTTCGACACCACCTTGGCGGTCAACCTGCGCGGTACCTTCCTGGTCTGCCAGGCCGTGGGCCGTCACATGCTCCGCGCCGGCCGCGGCAAGATCGTGAACCTGGCCTCCCAGGCGGCCACGGTCGCCCTGGACCAGCACGCGGCGTACTGCGCCTCGAAGTTCGCGGTCGTGGGGCTCTCGAAGGTGCTCGCCTCGGAGTGGGCCGGGCGCGGTGTCACGGTCAACACGCTCTCGCCGACCGTCGTGATGACCGATCTGGGACGCAAGGCGTGGGCCGGCCCGAAGGGCGATGCCCTCAAGAGCCAGATCCCCACGGGCCGGTTCGCGGAGCCCGAGGAGATCGCGGCCTCCGCGCTGTTCCTGGCGTCCAACGCCTCCGACATGATCAACGGCGCCGACCTGCTGGTGGACGGCGGCTACACCATCCGCTGACCGCGCTGACCGCGCTGACCGCGCTGACCGCGCTGACCCCGCTGACCCCGCTGGCCCCGCCCGCTCATGCCTCGAGGATGACCTCGTCGTGGTCGAGGCGGGGGAGCCGGTCGAACCAGGCGTTCTCGGCGGGGCGACCGATGTTGACCACCAGCAGCGACTTGAGGTTGCGGCCGGCGAAGAACTCCTCGTCGATGCCGGCGGCGTCGAAGCCCCCCATCGGTCCGGCGGCGAGACCCGCGGCGCGGACGCCCAGCAGGAAGTAGCCGATCTGCAGCGTGGCGTTGAACGTCGCCGCCTGCTCGCGCGCGGCGTCGTCGGCGAACACGTCGCGGGCACCCGGGAAGTGCGGGAAGGTCCGGGCGAGGTGGTCGTGGAAGTCGGTGTCGGCGGCCAGCACGGCCACCAGGGGCGCACCGGCGGTCTTGTCGCGGTTGCCGTCGGCCATGTGCTTGAGCAGCCGCTCGCGCGGCTCGCCGTCCCGGACCAGCAGCACGCGCAGCGGCTGGGTGTTCATCGCGGTGGGGGCGTACTTCACGAGGTCGTAGATCGCCGCGACCTGCTCGTCGGTGACCGGCTCGTCGGTGAAGGCGTTCGCGGTGCGGGCCTCGCGGAAGAGCAGGTCCTGGGCCTCGGGGGACAGCGTCAAGGAAGTCATGCACACCAGAACTATGATTGACGCTTCAACATTCCTGGTGAGGTGCGTGAGGCGGGTCACCTGCGGGCGGGAGTGGTCAGGCTCGACCAGCCGGAGGCGGGTTCGCCCCGTCGGTTAAATGCAGCTCGCCCCGGACGACTGGGTCGTCCGGGGCGAGCTGAGGTCTGGCGACCCCGACGGGACTCGAACCCGCGGCCTCCGCCGTGACAGGGCGGCGCGCTAACCAACTGCGCTACGGGGCCTTGCTGTGCTGCTGCTCATTGCTGGGCGGTGGAAAGGCTAACCCATCCCTGCCCGCCGCTCCGAATCGAGTGCCTTCCAGCGGGATTCGAACCTGCGCGCACCCGCGCCAGGAGGCGTCGTACGAGCCTAGCCCACCCCCTCCGGAGGCAGGTGGGCACCCCGGCACGAGGGCCCACCCGACCGGGTGGGCCGACCCGGGCCGGCCGGTATCCTCCGCCCATGAGGCTTCGGGGGGATCATCGCCGTCCTCCTCGCGTTCGTGCTGGGGGCCGTGCTGAGTGCCTCGGCCGTCCTCCTCACCAGGCCCACCGCGACCGGTCCGGGCGCCAGGACCGGCCCGAGCGTCACGACCGCCACCCCCAGCCCGACCGCCACCCCCAGCCCGACCGCCCCGAGCCCCTCGTCGGCTCGGATGCTCTACCTGGTCGGTGACTCGATCACGGTCGGGCTCGGGATAGCCCCGGAGCTCCGGCCGCGCGACGCCTGGCCCGCACGTGCCCGGAACCTGATCTGCGGCTACGGCTGCACCCAGACCCGGGCCGTCGGACACACCGGCCAGTGCCTCGCGAAACCGCGCTGCTACTACCCGCAGACCCTGCTGGACACCTTCGGGCCCGAGGTGCTCGACGCCCAGCCCGCACCGAGCGAGGTGGTCGTCGAGATCGGCGTGAACGACCTGGCGCACCTCTCCGACGCCGGGTACCAGGCCGGCTACCGCGAGCTGGTCGCCCGGGGCGCCGCCCGCGGGATCCCGGTGTACGTCGCGACGATCCCCCCGACGAACACGAACTGGCCGTGGCACTCCGCCATCCAGGCCCAGCGGCTCCGGATCAACGACTGGATCCGCAGGCAGTGGCCGACCACGCACGTCGAGTTCGCCCGGAGCCTCGAGGGCACGGACCAGGCCCTGGACCCGCGGTACGACTCCGGTGACGGGATCCACCCGAACGCGTTCGGTGCCATGCGCATGGCGGACGCCACCGTGGGGCTGGGGCTCTAGGCCGTCGGGACGGGCCGACCAGGGCCGGACCGCACCGGTGCGTCGCGCACCTGAGGTCCAGCACCCCACGGGATTCGAACGGTTTGTACCCGGGCCGGGCACTGGGGTGAGCCGAAGCGACCAGATCCGGCCGGTATCGTCCCGCATATGAAGCTTCGGGGGGATCACAGCGGCCGTGCTCGGGTTCCTGCTGGGAACGATGCTGGGTGGTTCGGCCACCCTCACCACCACCGGCTCGCCGGCCAAGGCGCCGCGGATGCTCTACATGGTCGGTGACTCCCTCACCGCCGGCCGCGGGATCGCGCCGGCGTCCCGGCTGCGCGACCGGTGGCCGTCACGCGCGCGGAACCTGCTCTGCGGCTACCGCTGCACCCAGACCCGGGCCATCGGTCACCCGGGCCAGTGCCTCGCGACCCCAGGGTGCATCTACCCGCAGACCCTGCTGGAGACCTTCGGCCCCGAGGTGCTCCGCGCCCGACCCGCACCCAGCGCGGTGATCGTCGAGATCGGCGTCAACGACCTGGCGCACCTCACCGACGCCCAGTACCGGGCCGACTACCGCAAGCTCGTGAAGAGGGGCGCCGCCCGGGGGATCCGCGTCTACGTCGCGACGATTCCCCCCGACGAACCTCAACTGGCCGTGGCACCCGGTGATGCAGGACCAGCGGCTCCGGGTCAACGACTGGATCCGCAGCGAGTGGCCGACCACCCACATCGACTTCGCCCGGCGGCTCGAGGGCGCCGACCACACGCTGGACCCGCAGTACGACTCCGGTGACGGGATCCACCCCAACGCGTTCGGGGCGATGCGGATGGCGGACGCCACGGCGGGCAAGGGCCTGCTGCGCTGAGCTGCACGACGCGGGCCGGCTGTCAGGCCCGGGTGCGTCCACGAAGCCCGGGCCCCGGCCCGCGGTTCGCAGGTCAGAGGCCCTGTTGGATCAGCACCCCCAACGGGATTCGAACCCGTGCTACCGCCGTGAAAGGGCGGGGTCCTAGGCCGCTAGACGATGGGGGCAAGCTCCCTCGAAGAGGCCGTCAGGCACGACTGCCGTCGGGGACCGTCACAGCATAGGGCCCGCTCCGCAGCGCCACAAAATTCGCCGCACCGGACACAATGGGGCCGTGATCGACATGTCCCGCGCCCGCTTCGAGGAGCTGGTGACCGACGCGATGGACACCGTGCCGGCCGAGCTGGCGGCGCTGGTGGACAACTGCGTGGTGCTCGTCGAGGACGACCCGCCGGCCGGCGACCCGGACCTGCTGGGGGTGTACGACGGCACGCCGCTGACCGAGCGCGGGCAGGGCTACACGATGGCGCTGCCGGACCGGATCACGATCTTCCGCGCCCCCACGCTGGCGATGTGCGAGAGCGAGGAGCAGGTCGTCGACGAGGTCCGGATCACCGTCGTGCACGAGATCGCGCACCACTTCGGCATCGACGACGACCGGCTGCACGACCTCGGCTACGCCTGAGCGGCGCCGACCCAGAAGCCCACGGCACACAGCGCCAGGGCCGGTACGACGGTCAGCAGCACGTTCACCGCTCCCAGCCGCGCACCGCGGTCGTGGGTCTGCACGGCGAAGGAGGAGAACGTCGTCAGCCCTCCGCAGAAGCCGGTGCCGAGCAGGGCGAGCCCGTCGCCGCTCAGGGCGAGGCCGGCGAACCAGCCCAGCAGCAGCGAGCCGGCCCAGTTGACCAGGATCGTGCCGCGGGGCAGGCGGCCGTCGAGCAGGTTCCCCGCGACGTACCGCAGCGGGGCGCCGACGGCCGCCCCGATCGCCACCAGCAGCCAGCTCACTGGTCGCCCTCCTCGCCCAGGAACTCCACCCGGGCCACCACCGAGCTGAGCCGGTCCGCGAGGGCGACGGCGACCAGGCCGACCGCCACGCTGCCGACGACGTAGGCGGTGGCCGTGACCACGTGGCCCCCCGCGACCAGGGCCCGGGCCTGCTCGGCGAACGTGGACAGCGTGGTGAACCCGCCCAGCACCCCCGGGCCGAGCAGCGGGGGCAGGACGGGGTGCAGCCGGAGCACGGGGATCGCCGGCAGCGTCGCGAGGACCGCGCAGCCGACCACGTTGATCGCGAAGATCGTCCACGGGAACCCGTCGGACGGGTCCGGGAAGGCCAGCGTCAGGGCGTAGCGCAGCACCGCGCCGATCGCGCCGCCCACGGCGACGGCGCCCACCAGGGACGGTCGCAGGGCGGACCGGGGGGTCACCGCGGGTCGGCCTCGACGCTCAGGGATCCGGACCAGGGCACCGGCTGCTCGCCGGCGGCCTGGCGGGTGAACTCGCCGAGGTACCAGGTCCGCAGCGCCAGCTGCTGGGCGGTCGGCTCGAGGGTGAGCAGCCGCTGCTCGCGGCAGAAGACGTCGGCCTCCTCGAGCAGCTCGCGCAGCCGCCCCATCGTCTCGCCGGCGGTGACCGGGACGCGGTACACCAGGTCCACGCGCTGCTCGCCGGCGGCGATGGCCGCGTCGAGACGGTCCAAGCCGACCGCCTGCCGGCGCTCCTGCTCGACCTGCAGGGTCAGCGCGGACAGCTCGCTCGCGAGCGGGTAGACCCGGCCGTGGTTGAGCGCCAGCAGCCGCAGCTCGCGGCGCAGCTCCTCGTACCAGCCGCGGTAGTGCGCGAAGACCTGCACCGGCATCGAGAGCAGGTGCACCGCGAGCCGCTCGGCGGGCTCGCCGGCCCCGGCCAGCCGCTGCTCGACGTAGCCGCCCAGGTCGAAGACCTCCCCGACGGGCGCCGGGCCCTCCCCGACGTCCTCGCCGGCCGGCTCGAACCAGACGACCTTGCCCCGCGGGGTCACCTCGGCGCCCCAGCTCGTGGAGTACGTCGCCACGATGCCCAGGCCGCGCCCGACCGTCGCGAGCAGCCGGTCGTCGTCGTTCATGTCGCGGATCCGCGGCGGTGCAGGCGAGGTGTCGTGCACCTCCACGCGCGGGTGCGCGACGGTGCCGCCGACGCGGACCGTGATCGGCGGGTCGGCGTGCAGGATCGCGTTGGTGACCAGCTCGGAGACGCCGAGCTCGGCGGCGTCCCCGAGGTCGGAGCGGCCGATCGCGGACAGCGCCTCGATCACCCAGACGCGCGCCCGGCGGACCGAGCGCGGCTCGGGCTCGAGCACCAGCACGCTCACGACTGCCTCCCGGCGGCCCGCTGGCCCCGGAGCGCGACCAGCCGGGTCACCACCATCGCGATGTAGAACACCCCGGCCACCTGCTCGATCATGACCACGCTGCGGGCATGGCCCGAGATCGGCGTGATGTCCGAGAGACCGGTGCTGGAGAGCGTGGTGAAGGACAGGAACAGCAGCTCCATCCAGGTCCGGGTGCCCTGGCCGCCGGTGCTGAACCCGCCCGGGTCGAGCGCCTGGACCACGACGAAGAGGTAGGCGAAGGCCCAGGCCAGCAGGGTGAACACCGCGGGGATCGCGAACAGCTCGTCGGTGGTGACCCGGTCGTCGCGGAGCATGTAGGCCAGCATGCTCAGCGCGGCGTACAGGTAGAGCAGCATCTCGAACACCGCGGACCACACGAACAGGCCGGGGTCACCGCTGACCGCCGAGACGGCCAGCAGCACCGCCGACGGCGCCGCGACCAGCAGCGCGACCCAGGTCAGGAACGGGGTGACCCGCAGGGTGAGCACCACCAGCGCGAGGACCAGCAGCCCGAACAGCGCGAACGCCGCGCGCCCGGCGTACGTCTCCTCCATGAACGGGTAGAGCACGACGCCGGCGAGCTGGACCACGAGCAGGACCAGGCACGGCGTACGTCGCAGGAAGTCGAGCCACCTCGGCATGTCGGCAGGCTATCGGGGCACGGTCGGGTCGGCCGGTGCCCGGGGGGCCTCGCGGGTCCGGAACAGCTCGAGCTCGGTGTCGTAGTAGCGGGAGGTGCGGCCCAGCGGGGTCATCGCGAGGCGGTCGCAGACCGCGAGGGAGGGCGCGTTGTCCGGGCGCACGACTGCGTGCACCTCGTCCAGGCCGCGGTCGAAGCCCCAGCGGAGCGCGCCGCGGGCCGCCTCGGTGGCGTAGCCGTGGCCCCAGGCGTCGGGGTGGAAGTGCCAGCCGACCTCGAACTCGCCGGCGCCGTCGGGCAGCGGGACCAGGAGCACCGTGCCGAGCACCCGCCTGTCCTCGCGGCGCTGGACCGCCCAGCGGCCCTCCACCTCGCTCTCCAGGTTCCGCTCGGCCCAGCGGGTGATCCGGGCCTCCGCCTCGTCGAGGGAGAGCAGCGCCTGCGGGGCGGCGCCCAGCCAGCGGGCCACCTCCCACCGACGGTAGAGGTCGAAGAACGCCGGGCCGTCGGCCAGCGACCAGCTGCGCAGCACCAGACGGTCGGTGCCGAAGCCGGCGTCAGCGGTCAAGGTGTCGCGCCCAGGCAAAGCAGAAGACGCCGTAGCAGGCGAAGCCGATCGCGATGACCACCAGGACCGGGCCGCCGAACGGCTGCTGGAGCACCTTGTGCAGGGCCTGGTCGAGGCCGGCGGACTTCTGCGCGTCGTGGGTGAACGCGGCGAAGAGGAACAGCACGCCGATCACCGCGAGCGCCACGCCCTTGGCGATGTAGCCCACCTTGCCGGCCAGCACGTACGCCTTGCCGTCCTTGCCGGTCTTGCCCTGGGTGTCGAGCTTGGAGAGGAACTTCTCCTTCCAGCCCCGGTAGACCAGGAACCCGGCGGTCACGAGCACCCCGACGCCGATCAGGCCGACGAGCACCTGTCCGGCGGGGAGCTTCATCACCTGGGCGGTCATGCCCTCGGTGCCGCCGCCGCTCGAGGAGGCCCCGATGGCGGTCTTGAAGCAGCTGTAGGCGAGGTAGCCGTAGAGCACCACCTTGCCCCCGGAGATGGATCGCTTGAGGACAAGCTTGCCGCCGTCCTCGTCGGTGTGGCCCCAGATCGCCTCCAGCGCCTGCCACGCCACCAGGGCCAGGAACCCGACCGCGGCGACGTACAGGAAGAACAGGCCGATGCTGTTCTGGGCGAGCTCCTGCATGGCGCCCTTGTTCGATGCCTGGCCCCCGCCGCCCCCGATGACCAGCTGCAGGGTCAGCCAGGCGAGGACCAGGTGCACGACCCCGTAGGACACCAGTCCCACCCGGACCGCCCGGTCCATCCACTCGCTGTTGTCTGCACGACGTCCTGCTTGCTCCGCGTGTGTCGATGCGTTCATGTTCGCCCTCCCGGCTTCCGGGGGGAACGTACCCGCTTTCGGGTCGGGTCACGCTTTGCCGGGCCGCCGGTTCGATCCACCTGTCCGCCGGGTAGAACGGACCCCGTGAGCACACCTCCCCTGGTCCTCGGCCCGCTCGTCCGGTATGTCGACGAGACGTCGACCTCGCTGTGGGTGCAGACCCGTGACGCCGCGCTGGTGACCGTCCGGGCCGACGACCGTTCCTGGGACGCCCGGACGTTCCGCGTGCACGGCCACCACTACGCCCTCGTCGAGATCGAGGGCCTCGCCCCGGGCACCATCGCGCCGTACACCGTCGAGCTCGACGGGCAGCAGGTGTGGCCGCCGGCCGAGGGGGAGGAGGGCAGCGACTTCCCGCCGAGCGTGCTGACCACGCTCAAGCCGAACAAGCCGCTCCGGATGGCCTTCGGGTCGTGCCGCACCAGCGTCGGGCACGACGAGGCCGGCAACACCACGCACGGCGTCGACGCGCTGCGCAGCCTCGCGCTGAGGATGGCGACCGACCGGGACGCCCGCTGGCCGGACCTGGTGCTGTTCCTCGGCGACCAGGTCTACGCCGACGAGACCACCGAGGAGATGCAGCGGTTCATCGAGTCCCGCCGCGACATCGAGCAGCCGCCCGGCAAGGAGCTCAAGGACTACGAGGAGTACTCCCACCTCTACGAGCTGGCCTGGAGCGACCCGCTGAACCGGTGGCTGCTCTCCACGCTGCCGAGCTCGATGATCTTCGACGACCACGACGTCCGCGACGACTGGAACACCTCCTACGCCTGGAAGCAGGAGATCGAGAAGACCTCCTGGTGGCACGAGCGGATCGTGTCCGGGCTGGTGTCCTACTGGGTGCACCAGCACCTCGGGAACCTCTCCCCGGAGGAGCGCGCCGCCGACGACATCTGGCAGGAGGTGCTGCGGCACCAGTCCGCCGGCGACGAGCTCGACCTCACCGAGCGGCTCCGCGACCTCGCCGAGCGGGTCGACCAGAAGCCCGAGACCTACCGGTGGAGCTACTCCCGCGAGATCTCCGGGAACCGGCTGGTGGTGATCGACTCCCGGGCCGCCCGGGTGCTCGAGCCGGACCGCCGCGACCTGCTCGACGACGCCGAGATGGCCTGGCTCGACGAGCAGATGCGCGGCGACGTGAAGCACCTGTTCATCGGTACATCGCTGCCGTTCCTGCTGCCGCCCGGCCTGCACTACCTCGAGGCCTGGAGCGAGGCGGTCGGCAACGGGGCGTGGGGCAAGCGGTCCGCGGCGCTCGGCGAGAAGCTCCGCCAGGCCGTCGACCTCGAGCACTGGGGCGCGTTCCAGAAGGCGTTCCAGCGGGTCGCGCAGATGGCCGTCGAGGTGGCGGACGGCCGGCGCGGCGCGGCCCCGCAGACGGTGACGTTCCTGTCCGGGGACGTGCACCACTCCTACCTCTCGGAGGTGCAGCGCGAGCACCCGCCCGGCAGCAGCAGGATCATCCAGGCGGTCTGCTCGCCGATCCGCAACCCGCTGCCGCGGAAGATGCGCTTCGCCACCGCGGTCCTGGCCTACGCCGTGGCCGGTCCGATCGGCAAGGTGGTCGCCCGGTCCGCGAAGGTGCCGGATGCGCCGTTCTCGTGGAAGAACCTGGCGGGTCCGTGGTTCGACAACTCGATCGCGATCGTCGAGGACCGCGCGGACGGCCTCGACGTGCGCTGGCACACCGGCACCGTCGTCGGCGGCGACCACCTGCACCCGCGCCTGGACACCGTCGCCGACGTCCTGGTCGAGCCCCGCTGACCGGCGGGGCCCCAGGGGTCAGCCGGGCGGCGCGGGCAGGGCGAGGAGCAGGTTCTCCACGACCTCCATCAGGGCCGGGTGGATCCAGTACTGCCCCCGGGCGACGTCGTGCGCGGTCTGCCCGAAGCTCATCGCCTGCACCAGCGGTTGCAGCAGGTTCGAGGCCTGGGCCCCCAGGATGTGCGCGCCCAGGATCAGCCCGGTGTCCGGGTCGGCGATCAGCTTGGCGAAGCCGGTGGTGTCCTCCATGGCCCAGCCGTAGGCGGTGTCGCCGTAGCGCTGCTGTGCGACCACGTGCCGCACGCCCCGCTCGCCGGCCTGCCGCTCGGTGAGCCCGACGCTGGCGACCTGCGGGTTGGAGAACACCGCGCTCGGCACCACGTCGTGCCGGGACTCCCAGAGGTCGTCGGGGTGCAGCAGGTTGTGCTGGACCACCCGGGCCTCGAGGTTCGAGACGTGCTTGAGCTGGAAGTGGTTCGCGATGTCGCCGAGCGCCCAGATGCCCTCGACGCCGGTGCGCTGGTGCCGGTCGACCACCACGACGCCGTCCTCGTCGACCTCGACGCCGGTCCGGTCCAGGTCCAGGCCGTCGGAGTTCGGCTGCCGCCCGGCCGCGACCAGCACCGCGTCCACCTCGACGGTGCTGCCGTCCGAGAGCTGGGCGCGGACCCCTCCGTCGTACGCCTCGGCCTTGGTCACCACGGTCTCCAGGCGGACGTCCCAGCGGGCCCGGGCGACCTCGGTGAACGCCGCCGAGAGGTCGTCGTCCTCGGCACGCAGCAACCCGTTCGACCGGTTCACGATCGTCACCTGGGTGCCGAACGAGCCGAACACGTGCGCGAACTCCGCGGCCACGAACCCGCCGCCGATGATCAGCATCCGGGCGGGCAGCCTCTCGAGCCGCATCACGGTGTCGCTGGTGTGGAAGCCGACCCCCGCCAGGCCCTCGATCTCCGGTACGACGGGCCGGGCACCCGCGGCGATGACGACCTGGTCCGCGGTGATCGTCTCGCCCGTGCCGGTGTCGAGGGTGCGGACGTCGACGAACCGGGCGTGCCCCTCGTACAGCGTCACGTTCTCGTTCGAGTCGGCCCGCCAGCGGCGCCCGCCGATCGAGATCGGGTCGATCCGGCCGAAGATCCGGTCCCGCACCTCGGGCCAGCGCACCCCGTCGAACCGGGTCTCCACGCCGAGGCTGCCGCCCTGCGCCGCGGACAGCGCGATGTCCGCGGGGTAGACGAACATCTTGGTGGGGATGCAGCCGACGTTCAGGCAGGTGCCGCCGAACGTGCCCTTCTCGAGGAGGGCGACCCGGCGGTCCGCGAACCGCTCGTCGACGATCGAGTTGCCGGAGCCGGTGCCGATGATGGCCAGGTCGTAGTGGGTGCTCACCTCCCCATCCTGCCCGCTGTGATCCTGGTGACACGTCGGGCCCGGTCCCAGGCGGGGCGCGCCGCGGAACTGTGAGCCAGGACATGTCGCGGGGTGCAAGCAGACCGACCGGGGATGCGTTGTGTGAGCAGAAGGCCGAAAATGGGTACGCAGTGCCCGTCCGGCGGATCCACCCAGGGAGAGGCCAGTCCATGGCGAACGTCAGCACCCCCAGCAGCGACCGTCACCAGGTGGTGGTGATCGGGTCCGGCTTCGGCGGGCTGTTCGGCACGAAGGCGCTGAAGAACGCCGACGTCGACGTGACCATGGTGGCCAAGACCACGCACCACCTCTTCCAGCCGCTGCTCTACCAGGTGGCGACCGGCATCCTCTCCGAGGGCGAGATCGCCCCGCCGACCCGGGAGGTGCTCTCCGGGCAGAAGAACGCCCGGGTGATCCTGGGCGAGGTCACCGACATCGACCTCGCCGCGCGCACGGTCACCTCGAAGGTGCTGAACCGGGTCACCGTGACGCCGTACGACTCGCTGCTGGTGGCGGCCGGGGCCGGCCAGTCCTACTTCGGCAACGACCAGTTCGCCGAGTTCGCCCCGGGCATGAAGAGCATCGACGACGCCCTTGAGCTGCGCGGTCGGATCTTCGGCGCGTTCGAGCTCGCCGAGATCTCCGACAGCGAGGAGGAGATCGAGCGGCTGCTCACCTTCGTCGTGGTCGGCGCGGGCCCGACCGGCGTGGAGATGGCCGGCCAGATCGCCGAGCTCGCGCACCGCACGCTGCGCCACGACTTCCGGCGGATCAACACCCGCGCCGCCAAGGTCATCCTGCTCGACGCCGCGCCGCAGGTGCTGCCGCCGTTCGGCGCGAAGCTCGGCGAGAAGACCAAGGTCGCCCTGGAGAAGCTCGGCGTCGAGGTCCAGCTCGGCGCCATGGTCGTCGACGTGGACGAGTGGGGCATCGACGTCCAGGACAAGGACGGCACCCGCCGGCGCATCGAGGCGACCACCAAGGTGTGGGCCGCGGGCGTGCAGGCCAGCCCGCTCGGCAAGCTGCTCGCCGAGCAGTCCGGCGCCCCGGTCGACCGGGCCGGCCGGATCGGCGTGAACCCCGACCTGACGCTGCCGGGGCACCCGGAGGTCTTCGTGGTCGGCGACATGATCAGCCTCGACCACCTTCCCGGCGTCGCCCAGGTGGCGATCCAGGGCGCGAAGTACGCCGCCAAGGAGATCAAGGCCCGGCTCTCGGACGGGCAGGCGCCCCAGGAGCCGTTCAAGTACTTCGACAAGGGCAGCATGGCGACGATCTCGCGGTTCCGCGCGGTCGCGCTGGTGGGCAGGATCCGGATCACTGGCTTCGTCGCCTGGCTGATGTGGCTCGCCGTCCACCTCGTCTACATGACCGGGTTCAAGAACCGGGTCGGCGCGCTGGCGCACTGGGCGGTCAGCTTCCTCGGCCGCGGCCGCTCGGAGCGGACCGCGACCGAGCAGCAGATCTTCGCCCGCGCCGCGCTGCAGCGGCTCAAGGGTGGTGCCTCCGACCTGGTCAGCAGCCCGGGCGACTACGAGGCGACCCAGAACCTCCTGGAGGCGTCCCGCCGCGCGGAACTCGAGGCGCAGGCCGCTGAGGAGGCCCGGCTCACCGACTCCGGCGAGCGGGGCGTCCACCACGAGGAGACCGCCCCCGCCCACTGACCCGGCGCGTCTGGCGGCCCGCCGACCGCTGACCCGGCGCGTCTGGCGGCGCCTCAGTCCTCGATGACGTGGACCGCGGCCTCTTCGGCGCTCGCGCCGGCGCCGTCGATGCCGACGTCCTCGCCGATCATCTCGGAGTCCACGTCCGGGCCGAGGCCCTCGTCCTCGTCGACCAGCCGGCCGGCGCGCTCGGTGCCGACCTCGCCGCCGACGTCCTCGCGGTCCAGCTCCGCCTCGGCGTAGGGGTCCGGCTCGGGCTCCTCCTGCGCGATGCGCTGGTCGAGCGTCTCGCCGACCTCCTCCTCGTAGGGCGTGTTGCCGAAGCCCTCGGCCACCGACCACTTCTCGGGCGGTGAGTAGCCCTCGTCGAGGGGCTCGGTGAGGCCCCGGTCGCTGACCAGGCTGTCGCCGTCGCCCTGCGGCTGGTCCTCGTCGTCGACGCTGTAGTCGTTGTAGGTCTCGTTCTCGCCGCTGTTCTCGCTCATGTCCCAGGCTTACCCGGACGACTCAAGCGCAACCCCACCGGGGCCCTCAGGAGAGGTCGAGCTCGCGGACCACGGAGTCGACCACCGCGACGAGGTCGCCGCCGGTCTCGGCCGCCACCCGCCGCATCCGCTGGTACGACGCCCCGGCCCGGGTGATCTCGTCGACCGAGCGCAGCTCGTCCGCGCAGCCGAGCCGGGCCGCGACGGGCTCGAGCCGGGTGAGCAGGTCGGCGAGGTCGTCGGTGACCAGCCGCTCGTTCGCGGCGGCGTCCAGGATGATCACCGCGTCGAGGCCGTAGCGCGCGGACCGCCACTTGTTCTCCTGGACGTGCCAGGGCGGCATCGTGGGCAGCGTCTCGCCGGCCGAGAGCCGGTCGGTCAGGTCGACGACCAGGCAGTGCGTGAGCGCGGTCAGCGCGGCCAGCTCGCGGAGGTTGGAGACGCCGTCGCAGATCCGGACCTCGACGGTGCCGAGCTTCGGGGAGGGCCGCACGTCCCACCGGATGTCGTTGAGGTAGTCGATCACCCCGGTCCGGAAGTGGTCCTCGACGAACGACTCGTACTCCTCCCACGTCTCGAACTGGAAGGGCAGCCCGGCAGTCGGGAGCTGCTGGAACATCATCGCCCGGTTGCTCGCGTAGCCGGTGTCGGTCCCCGACCACATGGGGGAGGAGGCGGAGAGCGCCTGCAGGTGCGGGAAGTAGTTGAGCAGCGAGGACACCACCGGCATCACGTGGTCGCGGTGCTGGACGCCGACGTGCACGTGCACCCCCCAGATCAGCATCTGCCGGCCCCACCACTGGGTCCGCTCGATCAGCTCCTCGTAGCGGGCGCCGGGGGTGAGCAGCTGGCTCGACCACTGTGCGAACGGGTGGGTGCCCGCGGAGTACAGGTCGACGCCCAGCTCGTCGGCGACCGGCCGCACCAGCCGCAGCGTCGAGGCCAGGTCCTCCATCGCCTCGGGCACCGACCGGGTGATCCCGGTGACCACCTCGACGGTGTTGCGGAGCAGCTCCTTGTGCAGCTGGGGCTGCTCGCCCAGGGACTCGCGGACCCGGTCGAACAGCTGGCTGGCGTTGTTGGACAGGTCGCGCGTGGACTTGTCGACCAGAGCGAACTCCCACTCGACGCCCAGCGTCGGCCCGGCCGATGCGGCGTACTCGATGGTCACGGTCCATCGAATCACAGGTGCCGGGCCGTCGGCTGCGAGGATGTCCCGGTGATCGATCTCGCGACCTCCGCCGACGTGGTGGTCCACGGCGACAACGCCGCGGTGCTGGCCAAGCTCCCGGACGAGTCGTTCCAGCTCGTCTACATCGACCCGCCGTTCAACACGGGTGGCCGACGGGACCGCCGTACCCTCCGGACGGTGCAGGACGGCAGCGGCGAGGAGGCCGGCGGCGACCGCACCGGCTTCGGCGGCCGGCGCTACCGCAGCGAGGAGACCGGGCGGATGTCCTACCCGGACACCTTCACCGACTACGCCGGCTTCCTGGCGCCGCGGCTGGAGGAGGCCCGGCGGCTGCTCACCGAGTCCGGCACGCTCTACGTGCACCTCGACCAGCGCGAGTCGCACTACTGCAAGGTGCTGCTCGACCAGATCTTCGGGCGGGACTGCTTCCTCAACGAGATCATCTGGGCCTACGACTTCGGCGGCCGCGGCAAGACCCGGTGGCCCGCCAAGCACGACACGATCCTGGTCTACGTCAAGCGCCGGGGCGCGCACCTGTTCGACCAGGACCAGATCGAGCGGGTGCCCTACCTCGCCCCCGGGCTGGTCGGGCCCGAGAAGGCGCTCCGCGGCAAGCTGCCGACCGACGTGTGGTGGCACACGATCGTGCCCACCGGCGGCAAGGAGAAGACCGGCTACCCGACCCAGAAGCCGGAGGGCGTGCTGCGCCGGGTGCTGCAGCCGTCGTCGCGGCCGGGGGACTGGGTGCTGGACTTCTTCGCCGGCAGCGGTACGACGGGCGCGGTGGCCGCCGCAATGGGCCGCCGGTTCGTGCTGGTCGACGAGAACCCGGAGGCGGTCGAGGTGATGCGGGCCCGGCTGCCGGCCGGCACCACCTACCTCGACGCCGAGGGCGGCCCGCTCCCCGGAGCCTGACGGTGACGGCCGGGTGGACCACCTCCGGCAATGCGGGCAATCCCAGGACCAGCCCGCGCGGGTGTCCTACTGTCGAAGGGTGACGGGGAGCGAAACCGGCGCGAGCACGGGGCTGGTCTCGCCTCCCGACCTCCCGCCCGAGGTGCTGGCTGCGGTCGCGCCGCACCTCGCGCGCGTCGTGGACGACTTCTACGCACGCCTCGCGCTGCGGCCCGAGCTCAAGGCGGTCGTCGGGCGGCTGACCCCCGACGAGTTCGACCACCTGCGGCACCGTCAGGCCCTGCACCTGCGGCACCTGCTCACCCCCCGGCTGGACGCCGACGACCTGCGCGGCCGGGCCCGCGAGGTCGGCCGGATCCACGCCATGACCGGCGTCGAGCTCGACTGGTACGTCGACGGGATGACCGAGAACCGGCACGGCGTCTGGCAGGCGATCGTCGAGCACTGCCCCGGCCTCGACCTGATCGCGGTGCACGAGGTGGTCGTCGAGCGGTTCCTGGCGGACCTGCACGGCGCGATGCTGGGGTACCGCGACCTCGACGAGGTCGAGAACCGGGTGCTCCTCGAGGTGCTCGACGTGTGCGCCGAGGCGGCCACCGTCCCGGACCTGTCCCGCGGTCTGGTCACCGCGCTGGCCGGGCTCGACGGCGTGGTGGCCTGCCTGTTCGCGCGCGCCGACGACGCCGGCCGGATGGAGACCGAGGCCGGCGCGGGCAGCGGGCTGGCGACCTTCCTGGCCGAGGCCGCCCGCGAGGAGTGGGCGCCGGTCTCCACCAGCGAGCGGCTCTCCTCCGGACAGGGGCCGATCGGGCGGGCGTGGCGGTCGGGGATGGTGGAGCGCAGCGACTCGTTGTCGACCGACGCCTCGGCGCGGCCCTGGCGGGCGCTGGCCGCCCGGATCGGCTGGCGCTCCAGCGCCGCCGTGCCGCTCGTCGACCCGAGCGGGCGGACCCGCGCATTGGTCTCCCTGCAGTCCGGCTGGACCGGCGCCTTCGGCGCACGCGGCCGGGCGACCCTGCTGCAGCAGGTCAAGCAGGTCGCGGAGCGGGCCCTGACCGACCTGGAGGAGCGGCCGACGACGGCCAGCGGGGTGCGCGCGTTCGCCCAGCGGGCCGGCCACCTGGCGCTGCTGGAGGCCGGTGCGGTCGAGATGCTGTTCCAGCCGGTGGTCAGCCTGCCGTCCGGGCGGCTGGTCAAGCTCGAGGCGCTGGCCAGGCTGCGCGACGCCGGGGCGCGGGTCAGCCCGGCCGAGTTCCTGCCGTCCTTCGGTGACGGCGAGCTGTTCACGCTGTTCGAGGTCGGCCTGCGCGAGTCCCTGAGGGCGCTGCGGGAGTGGCAGGACGCCGGCCTGGTCACCGGGGTCTCGGTGAACCTGCCGGTCGCCGCGGTGACCGACGACGGCTACGCCAAGGTGGTGGCGGACCTGCTCGCGACGTACGACGTGTGTCCGGAACGCCTCACGCTCGAGCTGCTGGAGACCGGCGCGCTGGACCGGCAGACGCCGGGCCGGCCGCTGTCCCTGGACCACTTCCGGGACCTCGGGGTGCGGTTGGCCCAGGACGACCTCGGCTCCGGGTACAGCTCGCTGCTGCGGCTCCAGCACTTCGACTTCGACGAGGCCAAGATCGACCAGAGCCTGGTCCGCGGCACCGACCTGGCGCCCGGGACCGCGCTGCACTTCATCCGGCCGATGACCGACATCGCGCACAGCCTCGGGATCCACGTGGTGATCGAGGGGCTGGAGCACGTCGGCCTCATCGACGCGGCCGTCCAGCTCGGCGTCGACGCCGGGCAGGGGTACGGCATCGCCCGGCCGATGCCCGCCTCGGAGGTGGTCGCCTGGGCGGCCGGCTTCCGGATCTCCGTCGACCCCGTCGTGCCGAGCACCCCGATGGGCGCGCTGGCCGGGCACGTCGCGTGGGAGCACCGGATGACCGCGACCGGCGGCCGCTACGCCGGCGACGACCGGCTCGACCTGGCCGGCTGCCCGCTCACCGCCTACACGCGCGCGGACGGCGCGGACGTCACGCGGGCGCACGAGGCGGTGCACGCCGCGGCGGTCGGGCAGCGCGGGAGCTTCCTGCACCGCACCGCCTGGGAGCGGCTGATCGCCCTCGTCGCCCCCCGATAGTCCGTGACGGACTTGCTGTTCCAGGGGCCCTGGGAGGACAAGTTCGTCACGGACTATCGGGTCGGGGTTGCAGGGGGGTTGACATGCTGGCCCGATGCGCATCCTCGTCGCCGGCGCCACCGGCTACATCGGCTCCCGGATGGTCCCCGAGCTGCTCCGGCGCGGGCACGACGTGGTCGCCGCGTCGTCCTCGGTCCCGGCCCCCGAGCGGTTCGCCTGGGGGGACGCCGTGGACTTCGTGCGGATGGACGCCACGGACGCCGCGCAGGTCGCGGCCGCCACGGCGGGCGTCGACGCGGTCTGCTTCCTGGTGCACGGCCTGTCCAGCCGCAGCTTCCGCGACCGGGACCGGGTCGCCGCCGAGACCGTGCGCGACGCCGTGGACGCCCAGCGCGTCGGCCGGGTCGTGTACCTCTCCGGGCTGGTGCCCGAGGTCCCCGAGGACGAGCTCTCCCCGCACATCGCGTCCCGCCTCGAGGTCGAGCGGATCCTGCTGGGCAGCACCGCGAAGACCCTGTCGATGCGGGCGGGCGTCGTGATCGGGGCCGGGTCCACGTCCTTCGAGATCGTCCGGCAGACCGCCTCCGGGCTGCTGGTGCAGCCGGTGCCGCTGTGGATGCGCTCGCGGGTGCAGCCGATCGGGGTGGCCGACGTGCTGCGCGCGATCGCCGACGCCCTCGAGGGCGACGCCGTCGGGGACGTCGACGTCGGCGGCCCGGACGTGATCAGCTACCCCGACCTGCTGGCGCTGTACGCCGACGTGGCCGGCCTGACCCGGCTGCAGGTGCCGGCGCTCCTCGCCCCCGTGACCGCGGTGTCCCTCGGGGCCGGGCTGGTCTCCGCGGCGCCGTACTGGACGGCGGCCGCGCTGGTCCGCAGCCTCCGGCACGACATGGTCTGCCGGCCCGGCCAGCCGGACCCGGACAAGGTCGACCTCACCGACGCGCTGCCGCTGCGCGAGGCGATGCAGGAGGCGGTGCTCGCCGACGGGCCCGGGGGGCGCGCCTCCGGCCGGGAGAGCAGCGACCCGTCCTGGGTCCGCTCCTCGTGGGCCGAGCGCGCCGTCGTCGCCACCCGGCTGCCCGGGTCGATGCTGCTCAGCTCCGCGATGCACGTCGCGGACCATCGCCTCCGCGGCCTGCGGGCCCTCCTCCCCGGCCAGCGGTGACCTCGACCCGGGCCCGAGGCGACCTCGACCCGGGGCTCAGGCCAGGTCGAACAGCAGGCAGGCGCTGGTCGCGGTCGCCAGCAGCCGACCGGCACCGTCGGTGATCGACGCCTCCGCGTGCGCGACCCGGCGGCCGCGGTGCACCACCCGGCCCTCGCAGGTGACCCGGCCGGTGGTCGCGCTCATGCCGCGCAAGAACTTCACGTCCAGGTCGAGGCTGGTGTAGCCGACCCCCACCGGCAGCGTGCTGTGCACGGCGCACCCGGTGGCCGAGTCGAGGAGGGTCGCGAACACGCCGCCGTGCACCGACCCGATCGGGTTGTAGTGGTGCTCGGCCGGCTCCAGGGAGAACACCACGCGACCCTCCTCGACGTGGTCCAGGTCGAAGCCCACCGTCGTGGCGATCGGCGCGGCGGGCAGCCGGCCGTCCCGGACCGCCTCGAGCATCGCCAGCCCGCTGTCGCGCCCGAGCCGGGCAGCACTGATCGACGGGTCCTCCCACGTCGTGGTCCGCTCGCGACGGGCTTCCTCGGGCGTGGTGGTCATGGTGGTTCCTCTCGTCGACACAGGTGTCACGGGGTTGTCTCTGTCCCATGGTGACAGAGGCAACTATGCTTCGCCTATGTCGGCCACGTCACGCTTCCTCGTCGAGCCGGCGCCGGGTGGGCTGGCCCTGGTCCAGGAGCTGGTCAACACCCGCCCGGTCCCGCCGTACGGCGTCCGGGACCTGCTCGGCACCGTCGCCGATGCCCGGCGCTGGACGACGGAGGCCGTCGGGTCGTGGAAGGTGCACTCCGCCGCGACCGGCGGCGTCGGCCGCGTGACCTCGGTCGAGCTGGTCGGCCTGCGCCGCCTGCGACGGGACCTGGAGCGGCACCTGCTCGGCGAGGGCGTCCCGCGTCCCGTGCCGACCACGCTGACGGCCGGCCCGGACGACCTGCTGCGGCTCCAGCCGCCCGGGAGCGGCGTGCGCTGGCTGGCCTCCGCGGTGTGGGGCGAGGTGCTCCTCGCCCAGCGCGACGGCCGGTGGGACCGGCTCAAGGTGTGCCGCAACCCGCTGTGCCCGTGCGCGTTCTTCGACCGGTCGCGCAACAACAGCCGCGTGTGGCACGACGTCCGCACGTGCGGCAACGTCGCCAACCTGCGGTCCTCGCGGGCCCGGCGGAGGGCCGCGACCAGCTGAGCGGGCGGCGGCCTGCGAGAATCGGGGTCCGTCGAGGGAGGTCCGCGTGCAGGGGGTGTTCGAGGGCTTCGCCACCATCGGCGCGATCATCGCCCTCGGGGTGCTGCTGGCCCAGCTCGGCGTGCTGGACCTGGCCGGCCAGCAGGTGCTCTCCCGGCTGTCCTTCTTCGTGGCCAGCCCGGCCCTGATGGTGACCGTCCTCGGCCGGGCCGACGTCACGAGCGTGCTGTCGAAGAACCTCGTCGCGACGGCGGCCGGCGTCCTGGTGTGCGGGGTGCTCTACCTGCTCGCGGCCCGGCTCGTCTGGCACCACCCGCCGGCCGAGACGACCATCGGCACGCTCTCGGCCACCTACGTCAACGCCGGGAACCTCGGCCTGCCGATCGCGGCGTACGTCCTCGGTGACGCCGCGCTCGTCGCCCCCACGCTGCTGATGCAGCTGCTGGTCCTGCAACCGGTCGCCCTCGCGGTGCTCGACAACGCGGTGTCCGCACGCCGGTTCTCGTGGGTCCGGGCGTTCAGCCGGCCGCTGACCAACCCGCTCACGCTGGGGTCGCTGCTCGGCCTCGCCCTGGCGGTCACGGGTGTCTCGCTGCCGATGGCGGTGCAGGACCCGCTGGAGCTCGTGGGCGGCATGGCGGTGCCGTCGATGCTGATCGCCTACGGCATCTCGCTGCGGCTGGGTCCCCGGCCGGGGCACGGCACGTCGGCGGTCGAGATCGGCTTCATCACGGTGCTCAAGCTGGTCGTCCAGCCCGCTGCGGCGTACGGCGTGGCGCGGCTCGTGCTCGGCCTCGACGGCACCGCCCTGCTGGCGGTCACGGTGCTCGCGGCCCTGCCGACGGCGCAGAACATCTTCGTGCACGCGACCCGCTACGGCCGCGGGGTCGTGCTCGCGCGGGACTCGATCTTCGTGACCACGGTGCTGTCGGTGCCGGCGATCGCCCTGGTCGCCGCGCTGCTCGGCTGACCTGGGCGAGCACGGAGGAACCGACCCCGAACCATGACGGGGGATGCATGGTCGGGGTCGGCCCGAGGGAAGAGTACAACGCCCCGTGGTTGCCTCGTGCGTCGATCGGGCCGCGACACACACCGGCGTGTGGACGTGGACTGGACCGGTCAATCCGGCACAATTCCGGTGGACCCGACCGGTCGCGCCGCTGGCCTCGTTCCGCCGGTCTGTCCAGTCCTGTCCAGGACATCTGTTTCGCCCGGCGAGGTGTCGGGTACGTAGCCGACACGCGAACTACCGAGGACGGCGAGATGACGGCGAGCACCCCCCACGGCGAGTCGGTGGTTGCTGCGATGTGCGCGGCACTGGAGCGCTACCCGTGGCGCCGCCTGACGCCGGGGCTGTTCGCCCGGCTCGCGCTGGCCGCCAACGACCGGCACGTGGTGCACCTGCTGCTCGAGGGCGTCGCGGGCACCGAGGTCGGCACCTGGGAGAACCTCGAGCCGGTCCACCTCGAGGACGACCGCGTCGACCGGCTCGTGGACTTCCTGGCCGGCCAGCACTGGACCGCCCAGCCCCTCGTCGTCGTGTGCGGCCTCCTGCACGGTGCCCTCCAGGACTGAGGTACGTCGCATCACCCGCCGCAGGTGAGCCGCGGTCGGCTCCCACGCCGGACACTCGAGCCGAGCGCACGAGGGTGCGAACGAGTCGGCAGGGGCGTGAGGACGATGCGAGGCAGGCGACAGGAGCGCCACGAGGACGACTGGGTGCACTACAAGATGCGCCAGCGCCTGGTGTCGATCGGTGACGACTTCTGGATCGAGGACGACGCCGGCGAGCGGGTCTTCAAGGTGGACGGCAAGGCGCTGCGCCTGCGCAAGACGCTCGTCCTGGAGGACGTGGACGGGCACAAGCTCGCCAAGATCCAGGAGAAGATGCTCCGCATCAAGGACGCCATGGAGGTCGAGGACGCCGACGGGCACCGGATGGCCATGGTCAAGAAGGCGCTGATCAGCCCGCTCAGGGAGCGCTGGTCCGTCGAGGTCGAGGACGGCCCGGACCTCCACATCAAGGGCAACATCGTCGACCACGAGTACACGTTCACCGCCGAGGACACCCCGGTGGCCTCGGTCTCCAAGCAGTGGTTCCGGGTGGCCGACACCTACGGCGTGGCGGTCGAGCCCGGGCAGGACCCGGTCGTCGTGCTGGCCGCCACGGTCGCGCTCGACATGATGGCCCACGAGCACCGCTGAGCCCCGCACACAGGGGTGGGCCCCGTGGGGATCGAACCCACAACCCGCGGATTAAAAGTCCGCTGCTCTGCCAGTTGAGCTAGAGGCCCGGGGACGCACCTGCACCGGGAGGAACCCCCGGACCGCGTCCGCGTGGTGCCTGCCGGCTCGCACCCGCCGGCACAGGGTATCCGAGTGGGGTGCCGCGACCGCCGTGTGCGGCCTCGCCCTCCCCGGAGCGCCGTGGGCAGCGGGCCCCGGGCGCTTCCCGGGACCTCGCCACGGTGGTCGCGACGTACCGCCCGCCTCACCCGTTCGTGGGGGCATGCCTACGATGACGGCCGACAACCGCCCCATCCCTCTGCAGGAAAGGCATTCAGTGAACAAGAGAGAGTTCGTCGACGCCATCATCGAGAAGACCGGCTGGTCGCGGCGCGAGTCCGAGCTCGCCCTCGCCACCGTGCTCGACACCATCAGCGACTCGGTCGCGAACGGTGACAAGGTGACGCTGCCCGGCTTCGGCACCTTCGAGAAGCGCGAGCGGGCGGCGCGTGAGGGCCGCAACCCGCAGACCGGTGCGGTGGTCAAGATCAAGAAGACCAACGTGCCCGCGTTCAAGGCCGGTGCCACCCTGAAGACGTACGTCGCGGCCTCGAAGAAGGACCAGGCCGCGTTCCGCAAGAACCGGGGCTGACCCGGGTTCGCCGTACCCGGGGCCGCGCACCGATCGGTGGGGCCCCGGGGCGGCGTCAGGGCGTGGGCAGCAGGGCCGCGATGCTGGCGTCCACGTCGACGTGCGCCGACTCGCTGCCGGGTGCCACGAGCGCCACCACCCGGTCGGTGAAGCGGGCCAGGTCCCCGGACCGCAGCTGGACGAGCGCGGCACCCTCGGGCGAGCACAGCTCGATGAGGACCACGGCGCGGCCGTTCGTGTCGAGGGACGGCCAGACGTGCACGTCCCCGTCGCCGGTCGGCTCGCCGAGCCCGTCGATAAGGAGGTCGCGGCCGAACACCCAGACCACGGGCCCGGTGGGGGTGCTGAGCACCATCGTCGCGGCGTACGGGTCGGAGGGGTGGTACTGCAGCTCGGCACCCAGGAGGGTGGTGAGGTCGTCGGATCCGATCAGCTCGGCCTCCACGGTGTGGGAGACGAAGGTGTGGTCGGCGGAAGAGTCCCGCATGGGTGCGCGGCCTTTCGTGTGGAGGCAAGTCGTCTAGGGGTAAGCCGTCCAATCCTGGCTCGCGATCGGGCCATGCCCGAGGGGCAGAGGTGCCGTTTCCGGGTGGCGCATCGGTACCAGCCCGGAATGTCGGTTCGGCACCGTCTTGCGTCGGTAGGGTGACCCGTCGGCCGCTCCGGCCGGCCGGTCGCCGTGCCTCGGGGTCTCCTGCAGGCTCCGCGAGAGCGTCACGACGCTGTCAGCCGATCTGCGCGGTCCCGCCGGCGCTGCAGCCCGCCAGCGCGTGGGGCCGGGTCGGCAGCGCCTCCTGCGGTACGTCGACCCCGTCGGCGTCGAGCACCCGGAACTGCTCGGCGTAGGTCGTGCCGGCCGGCTGGGGGCCCTTCACCCACGACTGCAGGTGGACGTACCCGTCCTGCGCCGCGGTCTCGAACCACGGGCCCGCGACCCCGTCGACCCAGAACCGCTGCTGCACCTTCGCGACGAGCGGGGACACGACCAGCCAGCTGGACTGCTCGAACCGGTCGAGCACCTTCGTCGTGCCGGCGCAGCTCCAGCTGGACCGGCCGGTGGACAGGAACCTCACCGGCTCGGCGGCCGAGGCCGTGGGCAGCGCGGACTGCGCCGGGCTGTCCGGGCCGAACTGGTCGCACATCCGTACGTCGCCGGCGGCGTTGCGCAGGACCAGGACCGGGTTGCTGCCGTCGAGCCGGAGCTGCCGGACGCCGTACAGCACGTCGACCCGGGCCGCGTCGGAGGCGAAGCCGGCGGTGAGGCAGGCGGTGACGTCGGCCTGCGCGACGGTGCCGTCGTCGACGACCAGCACCGAGGCGTCCTGGGACGGCACCGCGGCGACCGGGGAGGCGGCCGGGTCGTGGCGCAGGGACAGCGCCTTGAGGTAGCCGGCACCCAGGACGAGCGCGGCCACCAGCACGGCGGCGCCGGCCACGGGCAGGACGCGGTGGACGAGCTTCCTCATGAGGCACCCCTCGGAGAGGTCGGGCCGACCGCGGTGCCCCCACCGCGGGCCGGTCTCACCCCGGACCGGCGACCCACGCAGATGTCGGTGCTCGGCAGTCGCCGGGCACCGAGGCCGAGTCTACGGGCGGACGGGGTGCGACACGCCGGTTTCGCGCACCTCGTCCACCTCGCCAGGCGGCCTCGGGAGCCGGGTCCCAGGCGTCGATGCGGACGCCCCGGCACGGGGCCGCCGGGACCGGGTCACACTGGTTCGGCTCCCGGCTCGGTTTCCGGGCCGATGATTGGTAGGGTTCGGAACGCAACAGATGCAAGTTCCAGCAGGTACGCCCGCGGAGTTTGTGATCCGACGGCGTTTTCTCTTGTATGAGCGTTAGCTTTTCGAGGGGGCTCGGCGTTTCACCGCATCTGTCAGGGGCCGCCGAGGTGGCGGTTCCTACCCCCGTATGAGGAGTAACAGCATGGCTCAGGGCACCGTCAAGTGGTTCAACGCCGAGAAGGGCTTCGGCTTCATTGCGCAGGAGGACGGCGGCGACGACGTCTTCGTGCACTACTCGGCCATCCAGTCGCAGGGCTACAAGTCCCTCGACGAGAACCAGAAGGTCGAATTCGACGTCACGCAGGGCCCCAAGGGCCCGCAGGCGGAGAACGTTCGCGCTCTCTGATCTAGGTCAGCGCAGCACAGGAGAACACGCCTGACCCTTCAGGCACCCATGAGGGCCCCGACGGAACCACGTCGGGGCCCTCGTGTTTGTCCCAAATGACTATGGGTAGAAATTTGAGCGTCGCCCACAATGAGGTCAGCAGAAAAACGGTTGGGTCGACAAGGAGTCGCGATGCGCAAGGGAGGAGCCGGCGTGATGGATGACCAGCTGAACGTCCCGCTCGAGGACGCCGAGCTGCTCGCCGAGGTCGAGCTGACGACCAACCTGATCATCGCCGCGAGTGAGGCCGACGCCGCGCTGCCGCAGGAAGTGGTGGACCGGTTGCTCGGTGTCGAGGCGGAGCCGGCCGAGGGCCGGCACGCCTTCCCGACGCAGCAGATCCGCAGCGTCTGAGCTGCGTTCCAGGCTCCGCCCGGACCCGCCTGCTCAGCTCCGGCGGTCCGGCGTGAACCTGCGCAGCCGCAACGAGTTCCCGACCACGCAGACGCTCGACGCGGCCATCGCCGCGCCCGCGATCATCGGGTCGAGCAGCCCGAGGGCGGCCACCGGCAGCCCCACGACGTTGTAGGCGAACGCCCAGAACAGGTTCTGCCGCACGGTCCTCAGCGTCCGGCGGGACAGCTCGATGGCGTCCGCCGCGGCCCGCAGGTCCCCGTGCGTGAGGGTCAGGTCGCTGGCCTCGATCGCGGCCGCCGTGCCGGTCCCCATCGCCACGCCGAGGTCCGCCTCGACCAGGGCGGCCGCGTCGTTGACGCCGTCCCCGACCATCGCCACCACCCGCCCCTGCGCGCGCAGGCCGGCGATGGTCGCCGCCTTGTCGGCCGGCATCACCTCGGCGATCACCTCGTCGATGCCGACCTCGGCCGCGACGGCCCGGGCGGTGGTGGTGTGGTCGCCGGTCAACAGGATCGGGTGCAGCCCGAGACCCCGCAGCCGTCGTACGGCGTCCGCGCTGGTGGCCTTGACGGTGTCGCCCACGTCGAACACCGCGGCGGGACGGCCGTCGAGCTCGACGAGCACGGCGGTGCGGCCGGCCTCCCGGGCGGAGCAGACTGCCTGGGCCAGCGCGAAGGGCAGTGTCTCGGACCGGGTGCCGCCGTCGGCGTCGGCCGAGGGCAGCGCCACGTCGGCCGGGGCGCGACCGACCCGCACCCGGCGGCCGTCGACGACGCCGGAGACCCCGATGCCCTCGTGGTTGGCGAAGTCGGTGACCGTCGGCGGCCGGGACTGCCACGGCTGCGGACCGGTGCGGGCGGCGTACTCCGCCACCGCCCGGCCCACCGGGTGCTCGGAGGACGCCTCGAGCGCGCCGGCCAGGCGGACCGCCTCGGCGTGGTGGGTGACCACGTCGTGCACGCCCATCACCCCGGTGGTGACGGTGCCGGTCTTGTCCAGCACGATCGTGTCGATGCGGCGGGTGGACTCCAGCACCCCGGCCTCCCGGATCACGATGCCGAGCTGGGCGGCGCGGCCGGTGCCGACGAGCAGTGCGGTCGGGGTCGCCAGGCCGAGCGCGCAGGGGCAGGCGATCACCAGCACCGCGACCGCGGCGGTGAACCCGCCGGCGGGGTCGCCGAGCAGGGCCCAGGCCGCGAAGGTGGCGACCGCGAGGCCGAGCACCACCGGCACGAAGACCGCGGACACCCGGTCGGCGAGCCGCTGCACCGGCGCCTTGGTGGCCTGGGCGTGCCGGACCAGGTCGGCGATCCGGGCGACCGCGGTGTCCCGGCCGACCCGGGTGACCTCGACGACCAGCCGCCCCGAGGTGTTCAGGGTGGCGCCGACGACCTCGTCGCCGGGGGACTTGTCGACCGGGACGCTCTCCCCGGTCAGCATCGACTCGTCGACGCCGGAGCGGCCCTCGAGGACGACCCCGTCGGTCGCGACCTGCTCACCGGGCCGGACCAGGAACCGCATGCCCGGCCGGAGCAGGCCGACCTCGACCAGCCGCTCGGCGCCGTCCTCGTCGAGCAGGGTGGCCTCGTGGGCGCCCAGGGCCAGCAGCTCGCGCAGCGCGGAGCCGGCGCGCTGCTTGGCCCGCGACTCGCTCCAGCGGCCGAGCAGCAGGAAGGTGGTGACGGTCGCCGCGACCTCGACGTAGGTGTGCATGCCGCCGGTCAGCGCCTGCACCAGTGACCAGCCGTAGGCGACCAGCGTCCCGAGCGAGACCAGCGTGTCCATCGTGCTCGCGCCGTGCCGGGCGTTGAGCGCCGCGGCCCGGTGGAACGGCCACCCGGCCCACAGCACCACCGGGGTGGCCAGCGCGAGCGCGGTGAGGCGTACGGCGGTCGTGTCGGGCACGCCGGGCAGCATGGTCAGCGCGACGACCAGCAGGCTGAGCGGCGCGGCGACCAGCAGCCGGCGCCGGTAGTCCGCGGCCAGGGCCCGCTCGTCGTCGGTGGCGGCGGTCGAGGACGCGTCGGTCGAGACCGCCGCGGTGTAGCCGGTCTGCTGCACCGTGCGGACCAGGTCCTCGACGCCGACGTCCCCGGTGTAGTCCACCGACGCGGAGGCGGTGGCCAGGTTGACGGTGGCGGTGACGCCGTCGATCCGGTTCAGCTTCTTCTCGACCCGGCCGACGCACGACGCGCACGTCATCCCGCCGACCAGGAGGTCGACGTGCCCGCCGCTCGAGCCGCTCGAGCCGCTCGCCCGTCGCGAGGAGCCGGGGGGCGGGGCGTCCCGCAGGGAGGCCATCAGGCCACCGCGTAGCCGGCCTCGTCGACCGCCGTACGCACCTGCTCGTCGCTCACGCCGACGCCGCGGACCAGCACGGTCCCCGCCTCGACGCTCACCTCCACGGACTCGACACCGGACACGGCGGAGACCTCCTCGGTGACGGCCGCGGCACAGTGCGCGCAGGTCATCCCGGTCACGGTGTAGGTGTTCTCGGTCACGCCGGTCTCCTCGTCGTACGTCGTCGGATCAGGTGCGGAGCAGCCGCGCGATGGCCGCGGAGGCCTCGGCGACCTTGGCGTCGGCCTCGGTCCCGCCGGAGGCGACCGCGTCACGCACGCAGTGGCCGAGGTGGTCCTGCACGAGGCCGACCGCCACGCCCTGCAGCGCCTTGTTCACGGCGGATACCTGGGTCAGGATGTCGATGCAGTAGGTGTCCTCGTCGACGAGCCGTTGCAGTCCCCGGACCTGGCCCTCGATGCGCCGCAGCCGCGCCAGGTAGGCGGCCTTGTTGTCGTGGTATCCGTGTGTCTCGGCCATGCCCCGACCATATACCCCCCACGGGTATCGACCAACCCTGAGTTGCGTGATGGAGGCGGTGTGCGCCTAGCATGTGTCACGGTTTGTTCACACCTGTGATCAGGCTTGTCGAGAGTCCGTATTCCAGGAGTTCGCCGTGGCTTTGCGCTTCCGCCCTGCCGACACCACGTTCTACGACCTGTTCACCCAGGCCGCCAACCACCTCGTCGACGGCGCGGCCCTGCTGGCCGAGATGCTCGGCGAGGGCAACGACCGCGAGGGCATCGCGCAGCGGATGCGCGACGCCGAGCACGCGGCGGACGAGACCACGCACGCGATCATCCGGCGGGTGAACAGCACGTTCGTCACGCCGTTCGACCGCGAGGACATCTACTCGCTGGCCTCCAGCCTCGACGACGTCATGGACTTCATGGAGGAGGCCGTCGACCTGACCCTGCTCTACGAGGTCGTGAAGCTGCCCTCCGAGCTGGCCAACCAGGTCGAGGTGATCCAGCGGTGCGCCGAGCTCACCGCCGAGTCGATGCCGCGCCTGCGGACGATGGCGGACCTCGAGGAGTACTGGATCGAGATCAACCGCCTGGAGAACCTCGGTGACAAGTCCTACCGACGGATCCTCGCCAAGCTGTTCAGCGGCAAGTACGAGGCCCTCGAGGTCATGAAGCTCAAGGACGTGGTCGACTCGCTCGAGGCGGCGATCGACGCGTTCGAGACGGTGGCGAACATCGTCGAGCAGCTCGTCGTCAAGGAGTCCTGAGGGTGGACCTCGCGATCGTCATCGCGGTCGTCGCCGTCGCCCTCGTCTTCGACTACACGAACGGGTTCCACGACGCCGCCAACGCCATCGCCACCGCGGTCTCGACCCGGGCGCTGACCCCCGGATCGCGCTCGTGATGGCCGCGATCATGAACTTCGTGGGCGCCTTCCTCGGCCAGAAGGTGGCGCAGACGGTCAGCGAGGTCATCGACCTCTCGCACGTCTCGTCCCCGAGCCACGGCCTGGTCATCGTGCTGGCCGGGCTGATCGGCGCCATCGGCTGGAACCTCGTCACCTGGTACTTCGGGCTGCCGTCGTCGTCGTCGCACGCGCTGATCGGCGGGCTCGTCGGGTCGGCGCTGGTGGCCGGCGGCGTCATCCGCTGGGCCACGATCGTCGACAAGGTGCTCATCCCGATGATCGCCTCCCCGCTGGTCGGCTTCGGCCTGGCCTTCCTGGTGATGCTCTCGATCATGTGGATCTTCCGGCGCCGCAACCCGCACCGGGTCTCCCGCGGCTTCCGCCTGGCCCAGACGGTCTCCGCGGCCGCCCTGGCGCTGGGCCACGGCCTCCAGGACGCGCAGAAGACGATGGGCGTGATCTTCCTGGCGCTGGTCACCGGGAACTACATCTCCCCGGACTCCGACCTGCCGCTCTGGGTGATCTTCTCGGCCGCCTTCGCGATCTCGGCCGGCACCTACTCCGGTGGCTTCCGGATCATGCGCACCCTCGGCCGCAAGATCATCCACCTCGACCCGCCGCGGGCCTTCTCGGCCGAGTCGGTGGGTGCGCTGGTGCTCTACACGACCGCGTTCGTCTGGCACGCGCCGGTCTCCACCACGCACATCATCACCTCGGCGATCATGGGCTCCGGCGCCACTAAGAGGCTGTCCGCGGTCCGCTGGGGCGTCGCGAAGAACATCCTGGTCGCCTGGGTCTCCACCTTCCCGGCCGCCGGCATCTTCGCCGCGGTGGTCTACCTGATCCTGAAGTTCGTCTTCCAGCTCCCCTGACCCGGCGGCTCTGGCGCGAGCGCGCCCGACCCGGCGGCTCTGGCGGCGCGAGCGCGCCCGACCCGGCGGCTCTGGCGGCGCGAGCGCGCCCGACCCGGCGGCTCTGGCGGCGCGAGCGCGCCCGACCCGGCGGCTCTGGCGCGAGCGCGGCCGACCCGGCGGCTCTGGCGCGAGCGCCATGCACGGACGGACCGTGTCCACCCCCGTAGGAGACACGGCCCGCCACGCACTGCCCCCCGGCACTGTCCGACCCCCCGGACAGGAACGAGACGGGCCACCCCGACCGTCATGACGCAGAAATCGGACATTTCTCCCAGGTGCCCCGAGAACGGTGACGAGGGGTCACCCGGGGCACGGACGACCGACCCGCCGGAAGGTGCCGGGCCTGGCGCGGGGGCGGGGGATCAGCCGAAGCGGCCGGAGATGTAGGCCTCGGTGGCCGGCTGCTCGGGGTTGCTGAAGATCTTCCGGGTCGGGTTCATCTCCACCAGCCGGCCGGGCTTGCCGGCGGCCGAGAGGTTGAAGAACCCGGTGTCCTCCGAGACCCGCGCGGCCTGCTGCATGTTGTGGGTGACGATCACGATCGTGTAGTCGCTCTTGAGCTCGTGGATCAGGTCCTCGATCGCGGAGGTCGAGATCGGGTCGAGCGCGGAGCACGGCTCGTCCATCAGCAGCACCTGCGGCTCGACGGCGATCGCGCGCGCGATGCAGAGCCGCTGCTGCTGGCCGCCGGACAGGCTGGCGCCGGGCTTGTTCAGCCGGTCCTTGACCTCGGTCCAGAGGTTCGCGCCGCGCAGCGACCGCTCGACGATCTCCTCGGCCGTCTTCTTCGGCATCTTCTTGGCGTTCAGCCGCGAGCCGGCCAGCACGTTCTCGGCGATCGTCATCGTCGGGAACGGGTTCGGCCGCTGGAACACCATCCCGACCTGGCGGCGCACCTCGACCGGGTCGACCTCGGCGCCGTACAGGTCCTGCCCGTCGATCACGATCTTGCCCTCGACGCGGGCGCCGGGGATCACCTCGTGCATCCGGTTCAGCGAGCGCAGGAACGTGGACTTGCCGCAACCGGACGGACCGATCAGGGCGGTCACCGAACGCGCGGCGATGCTCATCGTGACACCCTCGACGGCCTTGAAGTCGCCGTAGTAGATGTCGAGGTCGGAGACGTCGATGCTCTTGGCCATGGTTCTCTCTTTCGAACGGGGAGGTCAGCGGCCGGACTTGGGGGCGAAGTAGCGCCCCACCGCCCGGGCGAGCAGGTTGAGGGCCATCACGATCACGATCAGCACGAGCGCCGCTCCCCAGGCGCGCTCCTGGCCGTACTCGGCCGGGACGCCCGGCTGCGTGTAGGAGTAGTAGATGAACACCGGCAGCGTCATCATCCGCTCGGCGAACAGGTTGGTGTTCACCGAGTCGGTGGAGCCGGCGATGATCAGCAGCGGCGCGGTCTCGCCGATCACGCGGGCGATGGCCAGCGTGACGCCGGTGATGATGCCGGCCAGCGAGGTGGGCAGCACGACCTTGGTGATCGTGCGCCACTTCGGCACGCCGAGGGCGTACGCCGCCTCGCGCAGGTCGTGCGGGACCAGCTTGAGCATCTCCTCGCAGGAGCGCACCACGATCGGGATCATCAGCAGCGAGAGGGCCACCGCCCCACCGAAGCCCATCCGGACGCCCTCGCCGAAGAACAGCACGAACAGCGCGTAGGCGAACAGGCCGGCGACGATCGACGGGATGCCGGTCATCACGTCGACCAGGAAGGTGATCGTGCGGGCAGCGCGGGAGCTGTTGCCGTACTCCACCAGGTAGATCGCGCTCATCAGGCCGATCGGGACGGAGATCACGGTGGCGGCCAGCGTGATCAGCAGGGTGCCCAGGATGGCGTGGTAGATCCCGCCGCCGGGGCCGATCACGTTGCGCATCGAGAAGGTCAGGAACTCGGCGCTGACCACCGGGGCGCCCTCGGCGAGCACCTTCCAGACCAGCGCGACGAGCGGCACGAGCGCGACCGCGAACGCCGCCCAGACCAGCGTCGTGACCAGCCGGTCCTTCGCGGCCCGGGCGTTCTCCACGACCCGGGACCACGACGGCAGCACCACGGCGTACAGCAGGACCGCGACGATCGCCCAGCCCACCACGCTCCAGCCGAGCAGCAGGGCCAGGATCGCCGAGGTCGACGCGGCCACGGCGGCGACCAGCCAGGGTGCCCACTGGGGCAGCCGCGGGCGGCGCAGCGCGAGGTGCGCGGAGCCGGCCGGCGCGGTGGCGGTCGGAGGGGTCACGGTCGGGGCCTCGGTCGGGGTCGGCGGGTGGGTCGTCTTCGCGCGGGGGCTCATGCCATCCTCCGTTCGCGCCGGCCCACGATGGAGCGGGCGGCGAAGTTCACGGCGAAGGTGATCACGAACAGCACCAGGCCGCTGGCGATGAGGGCGTTGACCCGCAGGCCGGTCGCCTCGGGGAAGCCGAGCGCGATGTTCGCGGCGATCGTGGACGGGTTCGTGGTGCTGATCAGGTTGAAGGTGATCACGCCGCTCGCCGACAGCACCATGGCCACGGCCATCGTCTCGCCGAGGGCGCGGCCCAGGCCCAGCATCACGGCCGAGACGATGCCGGAGCGGGCGTAGGGGAACACCGCCAGCCGGAGCATCTCCCAGCGGGTCGCGCCCAGGGCGAGCGCGGCCTCCTGGTGCAGCGTCGGCGTCTGGGCGAAGATCTCCCGGGTGATCGCGGTGATGATCGGCAGCACCATGATCGCCAGCACGATCGCGGCGGTCAGGATGGTGCGGCCGGTCGCCGACGCGGGCCCGGCGAAGAACGGGATGAAGCCCAGGTGGTCGGCGAGCCAGGCGTAGACCGGGGCCAGCTTCGGGCCGAGGAACGCCAGGCCCCACAGGCCGTAGACGACGCTGGGTACGGCGGCCAGCAGGTCGACGACGTACCCGAGCGGGGTGGCGAGCCGGCGCGGGGCGTAGTGCGAGATCACCAGCGCGACACCGAGGGCGAGCGGGGTGGCGATCAGCAGGGCGAGCACGGCCGCGAGCAGCGTGCCGAACAGCAGCGGCCACACGTAGGCCACGAAGTTGGCGGCTCCGGCCAGGTCGTCCGGGCCGGCGCTGAAGGCGGGGATGCCCTCGACGGTCAGGAAGATCGCGACGCCGGCCAGCGCGACCAGGATGACGTAGCCGGCCGCCCGGGTGGCGCCGGCGAAGATGCGGTCACCGGGGCGCTGCTTGACCTTGCGAGCTTCCGTCGGCGGTGCTGCGGTGGCGGTCACTGTCTCGTCCTTCGTCTCTCGGGTGCTGCCGGTCCTACCGACGTCGGGGTCCGTGCCTCCGGCAAGTCGCCGGCGACGCGGACCCCGAGCGGGTGGATCGTGCGGATCAGCCGGCCTTGATGGTGTCGACCTGCTTGGTGGCCTCGTCGCTGAGCGTGCTCGACAGCGGCGCCGAGCCGGCTGCCTTGGCCGCGGCGGCCTGGCCGTCGGTGCCGACCAGGTAGGACAGGTAGCCCTTGACCAGGTCCGCGGTCTTGGCGTCGGAGTACGTCGGGCACGCGATCACGTAGGACACCAGGACGATCGGGTACGCGCCGGACTCGGTGGTCTTGCGGTCCACGTCGATGGCGATGTCGCCGGCCGGGCGGCCCTTGACGCGGGGCGAGACGTCGACGGTCTTGGCGGCCGACTCGGCCGACGGGGTGACGTACGCGCTGCCGACCTTCACCTGGGCGACGCCGAGGTCACCGGCCTGGCTCTCGTCGGCGAAGCCGATCGAGCCGGCGCCGTTCTTGACCGACTCGATGACGCCGGAGGTGCCGTTGGCGCCCTCGCCGGACTTCAGCGGCCAGACACCGTCGGGCTCGTTGGTCCAGGTGTCGGGAGCGACCGCGGAGAGGTACTGGGTGAAGTTGTCCTGGGTGCCCGAGTCGTCCGAGCGGTGCACGGGGGTGACGGCCGTGGAGGGCAGCTTGACGCCGGAGTTGTCGGCCGCGATCGCCGGGTCGTTCCACTTGGTGATCTTGCCGGCGAAGATGCCGGCGAGCGCCTCGGGGGACAGCTTCAGGTCGCTGACGCCGTCGAGGTTGTAGACCACGGCGATCGGGCTGACGTAGGCCGGGACCTCGAACGCCTCGGTGCCGCCGCAGGTCTTCTTGGAGGAGGCGAGCTCGGTGTCGGCCATGTAGGAGTCCGACCCGGCGAAGGAGACGCCGCCGGCGAGGAACTGCTCGCGGCCGCCGCCGGAGCCCACCGGGTCGTAGTTGACGGTGGCGCCGCTGTTGGCGGTCTGGAAGGCGGCGGTCCAGGCACCCTGGGCGGCCTCCTGGGCGCTCGAGCCGGCGCCGTTCAGGGTGCCGCTGAGCGTGGTGCCGCCCGCGGCCGTGGTGTCGCTGGACGAGGGCTGCTCGTTGCCGGCGGCGCACGCCGTCAGGCTGAGGCCGAGGGCGAGGACCGCGACGGACGGTGCTGCGGTCCGGCGGAAGGACGAGAGCTTCACTTCTGGCTCCTGTGATCTGTTCAGGACATGACTGGTCGAGACCGAAGTTAGGCAGCGCAGGTGAAGCGACCGGCCGTCTCCGGTGAACGGAAGGTGAACGCCAGCAACCGGTTTGGTCACCGCTCGTCGGACGTGAGACGGCGGTCACGTGAACGACGGTGTGTCGCCGCGCGACAGGCCGTTCCTCAGGCGGTGTGCTGCTCCACGGCGACCACCCGGCCGCGGCGGTGGTGGACCACCACCATCGCCCCCCGCGTCGAGCTTCGGGTCGGGGACGCCGAGGGCCGCGTAGACGTGCGGCAGCACCGGTCGGTGGGTGCAGACGACGGCCGGTTCACCGGCCTCGATCAGCCCGTGCACCAGGGCCTCGACGGCGTCCGGGTCGACCTCCTCCTCGGACAGCTCCCGACTGGTCTCCACGTCCACGTCGAGCACGTCGGCGTACGGGCCGACGGTCTGCCGGCAGCGGGTGCTGGTCGAGCTGACCACCCGCTGCACGCCGTAGGCGCCCAGGACCGGCACCACCTGCTCGGCCTGCAGCTCGCCGTCGGGGTGCAGCGGGCGCAGGCGGTCCTCGTCGGTCCAGGCCTTCCGGGGGTCGCCTTGCCGTGCCGGAGCACGACGATCGGGTTGCTCCGCTTGCGCAGGCCGGCCGCCTCGGCGAGCGTCTCGCGGTCGCGGCGGTAGGACAGCATCCGGCCGGCCTTCTCGACCGGCACCCACTCGAGGCCGTCGATCTCCGCGTTGAACCGGAAGCCCGACACGTCGTCGTGGCCGACGACTCGGGCCACCCAGTAGTGCACGAGCTTGTGCTTGGTCGACCCGTTGCGGACGTCGTACTCCTGGGTGCTCAGCGGCGGCCCCAGGCGTACGTCGAGACCGGTCTCCTCCGCCACCTCGCGGACGGCCGCCGTCGTGGTGTGCTCGCCGGGATCGAGCTTGCCCTTGGGGAACGACCAGTCGTCGTACTTCGGCCGGTGCACCAGCAGCACCTCGGGGCCCTTGCGCACGACCACCGCCCCCGCTGCGACGATGAGGTCTGCCTCGGTCATGCAATCAGGTTATGGCCTCGGGACCCGCGGAAGGTGAACGCCAGGTGTACACACGTGTCGTGGTCTACGTCGCAGGCCTGCTGGTCGTCGCGGCGCTCGCCGGCGTGGTGGCCTGGCGGCTGCTGGGCGCGACCTCGACCTACGAGAGCGCGATCGACACCCTGCCCCGCACGACCTTGCGGGCGACGTACACCGACTGGGCGCAGGTCCGCGACAGCGCCGGCGGTACGACGCTGGGCAGCGTGTCCTCGAAGGCCGACGTGCAGGCGTTCCTTACCCGGGCCTACGACCTCGACCTCACCTCCGGCTCCGCGCTCGCCGAGTCGACGTACGCGATGCGCGAGGCCTACGGCTTCTCGCCCATCGACGCGAGCTGGGAGGCGTTCGGCCAGGGCCGCGACGGGCAGGTCGACGTGGTGCGGGTGGCCGACGGCGTCGACCTCGACGGGGTCGAGCGGGCGCTGCGGCGGCTGGGGTACACGCCCCCGCGCGGCGGCTCCGGCACCGGCGGGGTGTGGGTCGGCGGGCCGGACCTGGTCGCCCAGATCGACGCCGACCTCACGCCGGTGCAGCAGAACGTCGCGGTGTTCCCCGACGAGCACCTGGTGCTGATGTCGGACAACGCGGCCTACCTGTCGACGGCGACGGCGGTCGCGAAAGGCTCGGCCGACGGGCTCGGCCACGTCGCCGGCGTCCACGGCCTGGCCGCGGCGGCCCACGAGCCGGTGGCCGCGACGCAGTGGGTCTCGACGTTCGCCTGCGAGGACCTGAGCATGGGCGCGGCCGACGACGGCGACCGGGCCGAGGGCGAGCGGCTGGTCGCCAGGGCCGGCGACGCGGGACCCTTCGAAGGCCTGGTGATGGCCCTGCAGCCCGACCGGTCGCTGGTGGTCGGCCTGCACTTCGAGAACGCCGACCAGGCGGACCGCAACCTGCAGACCCGGGTCGACCTCGCCTCGGGTCCCGCCCCGGGGCAGGGCGGCTCGTTCGCGGACCGGTTCGAGATCGCGTCCGGGAAGGCCGACGGCCAGGACGTGGTGATCACGACCAAGCCCACCGGCCGCACCGCCTCGGTGCTGTCCGACCTCGCCTCGGGCCCGGTCCTCTTCGCCACCTGCTGACCCCCGTGGCGATAGTCCGTGACGAACTTGTCGTCCCGGACCCGTCTCGGGAACAAGTTCGTCACGGACTATCGCCAGTGGGGCGGCGGCACCAACGTCCAGGTACGTCGACCGGGTGGCACCCGGCGCGCCCGGGCGTAGGCGGCGTGGATCCGCCCGGTCACCCGCAGGACCTGCGACAGGTCCGGGCCGGTGACCCGGAACACCTCGAGGTCGTGCGCCCGGAAGCGCGCCTCCCGGTCGACGTCGGCGCTGTGCCGCAGGGCGTCGCGGTGGTCCTCCCCGTCGTACTCGCCGACGACCCCGGCCACCGGGTCGAGCAGGTCGGGGTACCCCAGCAGCCGGCCGTCGAGGTCGAACAGCGGCGGGTTCACCACGGGGCGGGGACGCCGCGCGTCGAGCTGCCAGACGAGCCGCAGCCGGGTCTCCTGGGGCGAGCGGCTCAACGCGTCGCCGAGAGCGACCGCCTCGCGCGCCTGCGGCACGCCCGTCCAGGCCGGGTGCGCGTCGACGTACTCCCGGACCCGGGCCAGCGAGGCGCAGGACGCGGCGAGCATCATGTCCAGCGCGACCACCGCCTCCCGGGTGCTCGCCGCGAACCGCATGGCGTCGAAGGTGGCCCGCAGGACGGTCGTGCAGGGAACGCCGTCGACCAGCACGATCTCGTCGTCGAGCAGGATGTCGCGCAGCAGGTCGTCGCCGGGCAGCCTCCGGATCTGGTGCAGCGGCCCGCAGTTCAACGGCACCGGGAGCGGCGTCCGGCCGTCCCGACGGAGGCCGTCGAAAAACGCGGCCCGGTGCATCCGGCAGGCCGCCCAGCCGGTGACCGCGCCGCCGTGCAGCCGCATCGACTGCTCCAGGATCCGCTGCTCGGGCACGGTCGCGTCGACGTCCGCGGGCACGAACAGTCCCCGGCTCGTCGTACGCCAGTGCGGCCCGCGGGCCTCGCCCGGGGTGGGGCCGGTGCGTCCGGACGGGTCGGCCGGCACGGGGCGCACCAGCCCGGTGGGCGGCCGGCAGACCGGGTCCCACCGATGACGTGGAAGCTGCATCCCCCCAACGTGCCGGGAGATGCGGCCCTAGAAGCGGTTGTCCACAGCCCTGCTCGTCCAGCCCGATAGTCCGTGACGAACTTGCTGCGGACATGCCCTCCGGACTACAAGAACGTCACGGATTATCGGGGGAGGTGGGGTCTTGGGTGGGCGCGGTGGCCCGGTGGGTACGGCGCCGGCGCTTCTGGGCCACCAGCACCTCCTGCAGGTCGCGCAGCGGGTTGCCGCCCTCGTCCACGTGGTGCCGGGTCCACTCGCCGTCCGGGCCGAGCCACCAGGACGCCGTGCGGTCGTCGAAGGAGAGGTCGAGCAGCCGGCCGACCTCGTCGATCTGCTCCTGGCCGGGCAGGTCGACCAGGCACTCGACGCGCCGGTCGAGGTTGCGGTGCATCAGGTCGGCCGACCCGATCCACACCGAGGGCGACCCGCCGTTCTCGAACCAGAAGACCCGGCTGTGCTCCAGGAACCGGCCGAGCACCGAGCGCACCCGCATGTTCTCCGAGAGGCCCGGGACCCCCGGACGCGCGGAGCAGATGCCGCGGGTGAGCAGGTCGACCGGGACGCCGGCCATCGAGGCACGGTAGAGCTCGTCGATGATCGACTCGTCGACGATGGAGTTCGCCTTGATCCGGATGCGGGCGGGACGGCCGGCCGCGTGGTGCTCCACCTCGCCGCGGATCCGGGCCAGCAGCCCGTCGCGCACGGAGTCCGGGGCGACCAGCAGGTGCTCGTAGGACGCGTTGCGCGAGAAGCCGGACAGGTTGTTGAACAGGTGCGCGACGTCCTCGCCGATCCCCTCGTGCGAGGTGAGCAGGCCGTAGTCCTCGTACATCCGCGCGGTCTTCGGGTTGTAGTTGCCGGTGCCGATGTGCACGTAGCGGCGGATGCCCTCGGGCTCGTCGCGGACCACCAGCGCGAGCTTGCAGTGGGTCTTGAGCCCGACCTGCCCGTAGACCACGTGGCAGCCGGCGTGCTCGAGCTTGCGGGCCCAGCGGATGTTGGCCTGCTCGTCGAAGCGGGCCTTGAGCTCCACCAGCACGAGCACCTGCTTGCCGGCCTCGGCGGCGTCGACGAGCGCCTCGATGATCGGGGAGTCACCGGAGGTGCGGTAGAGCGTCTGCTTGATCGCCAGCACGTGCGGGTCGTCGGCGGCCTGCTCGATGAACCGTTGCACCGAGGTGGCGAACGAGTCGTAGGGGTGGTGCAGCAGCACGTCGCTGCGCCGGACGGCCTTGAAGACGTCGACGGGCGAGGCGGACTCCACCTCCGCGAGCTGGCTGTGCGTGGAGGGCACGAACGCGCGGTACTTCAGCTCGGCCCGGTCGATGTCGGCGATGTCGTGCAGCCCGGTGAGGTCGAGCGGTCCGGGCAGCCGGACCACCTCGCCGGGGGTGATGTCGAGCTCGGAGACCAGCAGCTCGAGGATGTGGTCGTCGATGGACTCCTCCACCTCGAGCCGGACCGAGGGCCCGAACCGGCGGCGCAGCAGCTCCTTCTCGAGGGCCGCGAGCAGGTTCTCGGCGTCGTCCTCCTCCACCTCGAGGTCCTCGTTGCGGGTCACCCGGAACGTGTGCACGCCGAGCACGTCCATGCCGGGGAACAGCCGCTTCATGTGGTCGGCGATGACGTCCTCGAGCGGCACGAACCGCTGGTCGCCGACCGGCACGAACCGCGAGAAGATCGGCGGCACCTTGACCCGGGCGAAGTGCTCCTTGCCGGTCTTCGGGTTGCGCACCAGGACGGCGAGGTTCAGCGAGAGCCCGGAGATGTAGGGGAACGGGTGCGCCGGGTCGACCGCCAGCGGGGTCAGCACCGGGAACACCCGGTCCTTGAAGAGCTTCTTGCACTGCTTCTGCTCCTCGCGGGTGAGGTCGGCCCAGCGCAGCAGCTCGATGTCCTCGGCGGCGAGGGCGGGCACGATCTCCTCCCGGAACAGCCGCGCCTGGCGCTCCATCAGCGCCGACGTGGTGCTCCAGATCTGCTCCAGCACCTCCCGCGGCAGCAGCCCGGACGCGGCGGGTACGGCGACCCCGGCGGCGATCCGGCGCTTGAGGCCGGCCACCCGGACCATGAAGAACTCGTCGAGGTTCGAGGCGAAGATCGCCAGGAACCGGACCCGCTCCAGCAGCGGCAGCGTGTCGTCCTCGGCGAGCTCGAGGACCCGGGTGTTGAAGTGCAGCCAGGACACCTCGCGGTCCAGGAACCGTGCGGGCGGGAGGTCCGGTGCGGAGGCGTCGTACGGCGGCTCGATGTCGAAGGGCTCGGAGGGCACCGCGCGCAGGTCGGTGGGTCCGTCCTGGGCGGGGCCACCGACGTGCGCGGCCAGCGAGCTGCCGGTGGTGGAGTCGGCGGTCATGTCGTCATCGTGTCACCACCAGGTGAACGGGAGGTAGCCAAAGTGCGGGCCTCGGGGTGGTTTGCGACGGGGCGGGTAGTTTGCGGGCATGCCCAGCCCCTCGCCCTCCCTCCGCGACCGGATCGACGCGGGGGTCCTCGCCGCGGTGCTGCGCCTGCCGTCCCGGCTGCAGCGGGTCCTCGCCGGCCGGCCGGTGCTCCGCGACGGCCAGACCCTGGACACCGAGACCCAGCTATTGCTCCGGCTGCAGCGGATCACCCGCGACCCGGGGCTGTCGGGCAGCACCATCGCGGACATCCGCCGGGACACGGACCGGCAGACCTGGCTGGCCGGCGGACGGCAGCCGATCGGGGCGGTCCGGGACCTCGAGGTGCCCGGCGCCGACGGCCCGATCCGGGCCCGGCTCTACACCCCGCGCTCCCGGGTGGCCGGCTCCGAGCCCGCGCCGCTGCTGTTCTTCGCGCACGGCGGCGGGATGGTGTTCGGCGACCTGGACTCCCACGACGCGACCTGCCGGCTGCTCGCCGAGCGGGCCGACGCGCTGGTGCTGGCGGTGGACTACCGGCTGGCCCCCGAGCACCCGTTCCCCGCGGCCGTCGAGGACTGCTGGGCGGCGTTCTCGTACGTCGCCGGGCACGCCGCGACGTACGGCGCCGACGCCGGGCGGATCGCGGTCGGCGGCGACTCGGCCGGCGGCACGCTCGCTGCGGTCACCGCGATCCGGGCCGCCGAGGAGGGGGTGCCGCTGGCGTTCCAGCTGCTGGTCTACCCGGCGACGAACCTCGTCGACGACAGCGAGAGCCGGCGGCTGTTCGGCGAGGGCTTCTTCCTGACCAGCGAGTTCATGGAGCTGGCCCACTCCTCCTACGTGACCGGCGCCCACGAGCTCGCGGACCCGCGGGTGTCGGTGGCGTTCACCGAGCGGCTCCCGGACGGCCTGGCCCCGGCGCTGGTCGTCACCGCGGGGTTCGACCCGCTGCGCGACGAGGGCGAGGCCTACGCCCGGCAGCTCGCGGATGCCGGGGTGCGGGTCGAGCTGCGCCGCCACCCGGGGCAGGTGCACGGGTTCTTCAACGTGGTGGGCGTGGGCCGGTCGAGCCGCGCGGCGGTGGCCGAGGCCGCCGCGAAGCTCAAGGCCGCGCTCCACTAGTCAGTCGCGGGCGTACATCACGTGGGTGTCCGCGGCGGCGTGCGTGAAGCCGAGCCGCTCGTAGACCGCGACGGCCGGGGCGTTGTCCGCCTCGACGTACAGGATCACCTCGCCGGGGCCGCGGCCCGCCAGGTGGTGCAGGCCGGCCAGCGTCAGGTGCTTGCCGAGGCCGCCGCCCTGCGCGTCCGGCGCGATCCCGACGACGTACACCTCGCCGAACGGCGGCGCGCCCTCCGCGTGCACCTTGGTCCAGTGGAAGCCGAGCAGGTCGTCGCCGCGCCAGGCGAGGAGGAAGCCGGCCGGGTCGAACCACGGCTCGGCGATCCGGTCGTCGAGGTCCGCGCGGGTCATCCGGCCCTGCTCGGGGTGGTGGGCGAACGCGGCGGCGTTCACCGCGAGGAACGCCTCCTCGTCGGCCCCCACCCGGAACGCCCGTACGTCGATCCCGTCGGCCGGCGCGCCGAGGTCGGGGAGCCCGGACAGCGGCCGGCGCATCACCCACAGGTCGCGCACCCGGGCCAGCCCGAACCGCGGGGCGAGTGCGGCGGCCGCGGGGTGGTTGCCGTGCGACCAGGCGGTCAGCCGGCCGGTGCCCGGGACGGCCGCCGCCGCGAGCGCCGCACCGAGACCCGTGCCGCGCGCCGTCGGCGCGACCACCAGGTCGAGCGCCTCGTCGTGCAGCCAGGCGAGCCCCAGCGCGGGAGCGTCGCCGGGGCCGTCGGCGGGAGCCGCCAGCCAGAGCGCCGATCCCTCGAGGCCGCGGTGCCGCAGCGCGAGCAGGGCCGCCTCGTCGAGGGGCGCGGACCCGTCCGCGGCGGTGGCCGCGTCGACGAGGCGACGGACCTCCGCGGCCGGACCTGCGGGATTGTCCCACCGGAAGTCGGATCGCGCGACGCGCAGAACGGTGCTGGCGGGAGTCATGCCGCAACTTTATGCTCGACGCGACGAGAGGGGCCTGTGATGCAGGTGTTGCTCATTTTGGTGGCGGCAGTGCTCGCACCGCTGCTCGGTCTCGCGCTGCTGCTGTGGCTCGCGCACCTCGAGGACACGCTGCCCCAGGACGTGCAGCGCGCCCGGCACCGGCCGGAGCCCGCCCCGATCCTCGCGATCCTGGTGCGCGGGGCACCGGTGCGGCCGCCGGTGAGCGTCCCGGTCCAGCGCACCGCCCCGGAGTCCGAGCGGTTGCCCGACGTGGTGCCCGGCACCGCGGTGGCCTGAGGGTCAGGCGTTCTCGCGCTCCTGCGCGGGCTCCTTGGGCGGCAGCACGAACCGGTAGCCGACGTTGCGCACGGTGCCGATCAGGGTCTCGTTCTCGGGGCCGAGCTTCGCGCGCAGCCGGCGCACGTGCACGTCCACGGTGCGGGTGCCGCCGAAGTAGTCGTAGCCCCACACCTCCTGGAGCAGCTGCTCGCGGGTGAACACCCGGCCGGGGTGCTGGACGAGGTACTTCAGCAGCTCGAACTCCTTGAAGGTGAGGTCGAGCGGTCGGCCGCCCAGCTTCGCGGTGTACGTCGAGTCGTCGACGGTCACCTCGCCGGAGCGGATCACGTGCGACTCCGGGTCGTCGGCGTCGCGCTGCGCGGCGAGCCGTCCGACGGCGAGGCGCAGCCTGGCCTCGAGCTCGGCCGGGCCGCAGGTGGAGAGCAGCACGTCGTCCATGCCCCAGTCCGCCGCGACGACCGACAGGCCGCCCTCGGTGACGATCATCAGCACCGGGGCGTCGGAGCCCGTGGTCCGGATGAGCCGGCACAGGTCCCGCGCGTGGGCGAGCTCCTTGCGGCCGTCGACCAGGACCACGTCCACGTCGGGCGCGTCGAGCAGCGCGCTCCCCTCGGCAGGCAGGATCTTCACCTGGTGGGTGAGCAGGGCGAGCGAGGGAAGCACGTCAGCCGAAGGCTGGGTCGTGCTGGTCAGCAGCAGCAGGGTGCTCATGGCACCTCCCGGTCAAGGGGTCTCGCCGACTCGCCGTTGAGCCGCTGAAGCGCCGGACGGGCCCGAGCCGTCTTGCGCGATACGAGAGGATACCGAACATGAGCGACCGATCGGACCGCAGCGTCTCACCGGAGAGCAACGTCACCGTCCGCTACTGGGCTGCCGCGCGGGCCGCGGCGGGCGTCGAGTCCGACGAGGTGGCCGTGTCCGCGGGTACGACGCTGGCCGACGTGCTGGCCGCCGTACGCACGCTGCACGCCGACCGCGACCGGCTCGCCGACGTGCTGTCGGTCTGCTCGGTGCTCGTCGGCGACCGTCCGGTGGGGTCCCGCGAACCCGGCGACGTGAGCGTCGTGGCGGGGGACACCGTGGAGCTGCTGCCGCCGTTCGCCGGCGGCTGACCGGGGCTGTCCAAAGGCAGCGATCTTTACCGTGAAATCCCGCTTTCGCTTGATATACAAGGGTTATCGACCTGCGCGCCTCCGGGCAGCGCGGTCCCGCAGCCGCCTCGGAGCGGTCCGCCACCTCCCAGGTGGATCGCTCCGGGGCCCTGTTGTCCCGGTCACGTCCCGGACGACGGCGGAATCAACCCGGCCTCCGCCCGGTTGGGAGACGACATGAGCCAAGGTGCGTGGGTCCTCGTCGTCGCGCTGGTCCTGGCCACCGGGTTCGGTCTCTGGCGGGCGGCGCGCGACGGGCGCTTCCGCGGCACCCACCGGCTGCCCGCGGTCCCCGCGGCTGCGGCCGCGGACGTCGAGCCGGGGGTCCTCGACGGCCTCGGCCACTCGCTGGGGGAGCGGGCCACGCTGCTCCAGTTCTCGTCCGCCTTCTGCGCGCCCTGCCGCGCGACCCGCCGGATCCTCGGCGAGGTCGCCACCCTGGTGCCCGGCGTCGCGCACGTCGAGATCGACGCGGAGCAGCACCTCGAGCTGGTGCGCCGGCTGGGCATCGTCCGGACGCCGACCACCCTGGTGCTCGACGCGCAGGGCGTCGAGGTCTCCCGGGCCAGCGGTGCGCCATCCAAGGACGCCGTGCTCGCCACCCTCGCCGGCGCCGTCTGAGCGTCCACATGGCGGACGGTGTGACCACATCGCGAGACGGCTGTTTCCGGACCGGTCGGCGCTCTGCGTACTGTGGCGTCATGTCCTCGACCATGCTCACCAAGCGCCGCGCAGTGGACCACTGCCGCGTGCGCTCGGCGCTGTGTCGAATGTCCTGACGGACGTCGCCCACCTCTCTTTTGTCGACTGATCTACTCGACTAAGATTCGAGGTCGTGCCGGTTCTCCCGGCCGCACCGACGTGTCCGTGCCTCTGCCCCGCAGTCCAGGCCGATCCCCTCGCAGGAGACCCACGTGTCCACCACCACCCGCACCGCCGAGACCTCGGTCGGCACGCGCACCCGGATCGACCCGCGCGGCCCGCGGTTCGCGGCGACGCTGACCACGGTGCTCCTCGCCGTCGCGCTGGTGCTCGCCCCGTCGGCCGCCACGATCACGCTGCTCGCCGTCCAGACCGTGGTGTTCGCGATCGGCGCGTTCCTCGGCATCCAGCACACGCCCTACGCCTGGCTGTTCAAGACGCTCGTGCGTCCCCGCCTCGGCCGACCCGCCGAGCTGGAGGACGCCGCGCCGCCGCGGTTCGCCCAGGCCGTCGGCCTCGGCTTCGCGGTCGTCGCGCTGGCCGGGTACGTCGCCGGCGTCGACCTGCTCGGCGCGGTGGCGACCGGCTTCGCCCTCGCGGCGGCCTTCCTCAACGCGGCCTTCGGTTTCTGTCTCGGTTGCGAGGTGTACCTCCTCCTCCAGCGCGCCCGCCCCGCCCGCACGACCCCCTGACCTCACAGCACTCATCAAGACAACCGCCCGGACCGACCGGGCAACGAAAGGAACGCCATGAGCCGCGACACCGCACTCGTGAACGCCGACTGGGTCGAGCAGCATCTCGACGACCCGAGCATCGTCCTGGTCGAGGTCGACGAGGACACCACGGCCTACGACAAGGGCCACATCCGCAACGCCATCAAGCTCGACTGGACCACGGACCTCCAGGACCAGGTCCGCCGCGACTTCGTCGACAAGGCGCAGTTCGAGGAGCTCCTGTCGAACAAGGGCGTCGCGAACGACCAGACAGTGGTGCTGTACGGCGGCAACAACAACTGGTTCGCCGCCTACGCCTACTGGTACTTCAAGCTGTACGGCCACCAGGACGTCAAGCTCCTCGACGGCGGCCGCAAGAAGTGGGAGCTCGACTCCCGCGAGCTGACCGACGACACCGTCACCCGCGAGAAGACCAGCTACACGGCAGGCGAGCAGGACCTCTCGATCCGCGCGTTCCGCGACGAGACCGTCGAGGCCATCGGTGTGAAGAACCTGGTCGACGTACGCAGCCCCGACGAGTACGCCGGCCGGCTGCTCGCCCCGGCCCACCTGCCCCAGGAGCAGGCGCAGCGCGCCGGCCACGTGCCGACCTCGATCAACGTCCCGTGGAGCAAGAACGCCAACGACGACGGGACCTTCAAGTCCGACGAGGAGCTCACGGCGCTCTACGCGGACGCCGGGATCGACGACGGCAAGGACATCATCGCCCTGTGCCGCATCGGCGAGCGCTCGTCGCTGACCTGGTTCGTGCTCAAGGAGCTCCTCGGGCACGAGAACGTCAAGAACTACGACGGTTCGTGGACCGAGTACGGCTCCCTCGTCGGCGTCCCGATCGCGCTCGGCGACGAGCCGGGCTCCGCCGAGGGTGGGCGCTGATGTGCGGCGCGACCACCGGCGGCGTCTCGCTGGACGGCGTCAACGTCGCCAAGGAGTCGGTGATCCAGGGCGTCGTCACGCGTGACGACCAGCCGGTCGGCAACGCCTACGTGCGGCTGCTCGACAAGACCGGCGAGTTCACCGCCGAGGTGCCGACGTCCGCGACCGGTCACTTCCGGTTCTTCGCCGCTCCGGGCGAGTGGACGCTGCGCACCCTGGCCCCGAAGGCCGACGTGGTCGACAACAAGGTGGTCGCCCAGCAGGGCGTCGTCGCCGAGGTCGCCGTAGCGATCTGACGCACCCACCGGGTGGTCGAGCCTGTCGAGACCGCTCCGGAACCCCAGGACCCCCGGGCTGCCACAGCCCGGGGGTCCTTCCGTTCCACGGCGAGGGTCAGGCCGCCACCATGCTCTGCCGCCCGACCTCCCACCGGACCTGCCGGGGCAGCCCCTCCTCGATCCTCACGGCGGGCACCCAGCCCAGCATGTCCTCGGCCAGCCAGCCGGCTCCACCCGTCCGGGCCACGTCGCCGGCAAGGTCGGGCACGTGCGCGACCTTCAGCGGGTGGCCGAGCTCCCGCTCGATGATGGCGAGCACGGCGTTGATGGTGACGGTCTGGCCACCGGCGACGTTCAGGACCGTGCCCGGCGCGACGCCCCGGGTGCCCGCGGCCACGGTCGCCGCCACCACGTCCTCCACGAACGTGAAGTCGCGGACCTGGGTCCCGTCGCCGGTCACCGTCAGCTGGCCGCCGGCGAGCCCGGTGCGGATGAACCGCGAGAAGGCCATGTCCGGACGCTGACGCGGGCCGTAGACGCTGAAGTACCGCAGCGAGACCGTCGGGGTCCCGTAGTTCGCGGCGTACAGGCCGCACAGGTGCTCCGCGGCCAGCTTGGTCACGCCGTACGGGCTGTACGGCTGCGGCCGGACGCTCTCGTCGCACGGGTAGACGGCCTGGTTGCCGTAGACCGACGAGCTCGACGCGTAGACGATCCGGCCGACGGAGGCGTGGCGCGCCGCCTCCAGGAGCGCCTGGGTGGCCGCGACGTTGTGCTCCAGGTAGCGGTGGAAGTCGTGCGCCCACGAGGACGTGACCCCCGGCTGCCCCGCCAGGTGGTAGACGACGTCGGTGCCGTCGAGCCGCGCCAAGGCCTCGGGCGCCGAGGCGTCCGCCTCCAGGAACTCGAAGTTGCCGTAGGCCATCGCGGCCGCCAGGTTCGAGCGCTTCTGGGCGACGTCGTAGTAGTCCGTCATCCGGTCGACGCCGAGGACGTCGTGTCCCTGGCGCACCAGGTGGTCGACGAGGTGGCTGCCGATGAATCCGGCCGCACCCGTCACGAGATACTTCATGGTGACGATCCCCTTCGTCAGGTCCCTCGGCAGTGGCGCTGGGTGCCCCTTCGCAGACGCGCGGGCGTAGTTGCCTGCACCGCTAGTACAGCCCGCCCTCGGCCCCTCCGAACAGAGCAGAAGTCCGGTATGCCGGTGCGGACTCAAGTCCCCGGTGAGGAATCGGGCGAACGGTCGATCTCCCGCTGCCCGACGTCCGCGCCAGGGTGCGCTATCCGACCGGTCCTCGCCGCACTTGGCGGCTGGGCGCGCTTGTCCGTAGGGTCGTTGCTCATGTCCGACCCGAACAGACCCCGTGAGGTGCCCCCCGAGCTCCCGCCGGAGTACGCCGAGGCGTACCGACGCGGCTACGAGAGCGCGGTGCAGCAGGCCGGGGGGAGTGAGCTCGACCAGCCGGGGTCCGCGGGTGCGCACCGCGCCGAGCCCGAGCAGCCGCTGTTCGACGAGGGGTTCTTCGACGAGGACCCGGACCAGGACTCCCGTGTCCCGCGGCAGCGCCCGGCCTGGCTCGTCCCGGCACTGCTCGCCGGCCTGGCGGTCGTGCTCCTGCTCGGCGCCTACGGCATCGGCCGGGTGGTCTCCGGGAACCTCGCCGGCACCGACGTGAAGCCGGCCGAGCCGGACGGCGTGGTGATCGGTGAGGACGGCTCGACCGGGGGGAGCGGCTCCGCCCAGCCGTCGAAGAAGCCCGGGGGGCACGCCGTACGCCGGCACCACCGACACGGCCCCGATCGGTGGCGCCTCGGCCACCTGCCAGTCGGGGAACGGGGTCGACTCGGCGGGCAACCTGGTCAGCTACTCGCCCGGGAACGTCTACGACGAGGACATGACCACCGCCTGGCGCTGCGACGGCGACGGGACCGGTCAGCAGCTGACCGTCGACCTCGCCGGGAAGACGAAGATCGGCGAGGTCGGGCTGGTCCCCGGCTACGCGAAGACCGACGTGCGCAGCGGCACCGACCGCTACGCCGAGAACGACCGGATCACCCGGGTCCGCTGGGTCTTCGACGACGGTACGACGGTCGAGCAGACCTTCGACCCCGCCCCGTCGAACCGGTCGATGCAGTCGATGCGGATCCCGGTGACGAAGGCCCAGAAGGTCGTCGTCGAGGTGCTGGACTCCGAGCGGGGAGACCGCAACACGATCGCGGTCAGCGAGCTGCGGATCGGTGCGGTCGCCCGCTGAGCCGCCTCAGGGCTCCGGAGCGTCGAGCACCAGGGTCATCGGGCCGTCGTTGACGAGGCTGACCTGCATGTCGGCCCCGAACGCGCCGCGGGCGACGGTGGCGCCGAGCCGCTCGAGCTCGGCGCACACCTGCTCGTAGACCGGCTCGGACACCTCGCCCGGGGCGGCGGCGTTCCAGGTCGGGCGCCGGCCCTTGCGCGCGTCGCCGTACAGCGTGAACTGGCTGACCACCAGGACGGGCGCGGCGACGTCGGAGGCGGACCGCTCCTCGCGGAGCAGCCGCAGGTCCCAGATCTTGCGGGCCGTCCAACTCACCTGGGCGGGGCCGTCGGTGTGCGTGACGCCGAGCAGGACCAGCAGCCCCTCGTCGATCGCGCCGACGATCTTCCCGTCCACGGCCACGGACGCCTCAAGGACTCGCTGGATCACGACACGCATGAGCAGATCTTCCTGTTCCGGTTCGACGGGGTCGCGGTGAGTCTGCCAGCATGACCGCCATGACTGTGCCCACCGACCGACTCCTGATCACCGTCGCGCCGACCGGCGCGGAGACGGCCAAGGACGACGTCCCCCAGCTGCCCACGACGCTCGAGGAGCTCGTCGAGACCGCCCGGCGCTGCGAGGCGGCGGGCGCCGCGATGGTGCACGTGCACATCCGCGACGACGCGCACCGGCCGACGCTCGACCTCGGCCGGCTGACCGCGACGGTGGAGGCGCTGCGGGAGGCCACGGACCTCGTCGTGCAGCTGTCCACCGGCGGCTCCGTGCACGACCCGCTCGAGCGGCGCCTCAAGGTGCTCGACGCGGAGCCGGACGCGTGCAGCCTCACGATGGGCACCACCAACTTCGGCGACGACGTCTTCAGCAACCCGTGGCCGTTCATCACCGAGCTCTACCAGCTCTCGCAGGAGCGCGAGGTGGTGCCCGAGTTCGAGCTGTTCGACCTCGGCCACGTGGCCTCGCTGCGCCGGCTGCTGGCGACGTACGGGCTCCCGTACGGCGGCCGGGTGCACGTCGACCTGGTGATGGGCGTCCCCGGCGGCATGCCCGGCACCGCCGACGCCCTGGTGGCAGCCGTCGGCGCCCTGCCCGCGGAGGTCACGTCCTGGTCGGCCACCGGCATCGGCCGCTCCACGCTGGCGGTGGCGCTCGCCTCGCTGTCCAAGGGCGGCCACCTCCGGGTCGGCATGGAGGACGTGCTGACCCTCGCCAAGGGCGTCCCGGTGGAGCACAACGTGCAGCTCGTGGACCGGGTCGTGGAGCTGGGGCGGCTGGCCCAGCGGGTCCCGATGACCACCAACGAGGCGCGCGAGCTGCTGCAGGTCAGGCCGCGCTAGTAGACCAGCGCCTGCGCACCGTCGGCCAGCGCCTCCTCGACGAACGCGGCGGCGCCGGCGATGGCGATCCCGGGCAGCACGTCGCCCTGACCGAGGCCGCGACGGGCGGCGCACTGGGTGCACAGCGTCACCGTGCCGGCGTCCAGGACGATCGCGAGCAGGTCGGAGAGCGGGGTGGCGTGCGGCAGCGAGAACTCCTCCGCGCGCCCCGGCGTCGCGAACCAGGCGGCCTCGCCGGTGAGCCACAGGCTGACCGCCGCGCCGGAGGCGACCCCGGCCGCGGCCACCGTGAAGGCCTGGTTGCACCGCTCCGGGTCGGCGTCGCCGACCGTCACCTTCACCACCAGGCTCCGTGTCATGCCCCGACCCTATATAGACTCCCCGGCATGGAAGCCGTCTTCATCTCGCTCATGGCCATCGTGGTGCTGCTCACCGGCTACGTCGCCCTCGTGGTGCTCTACAAGCTGTTCAAGACCCAGAGCTGACCCGTGCCGTTCGAGCTGCCGGACAACCTGCACCCCGACTGCGCCCCGATCGCCTGGCTGCTGGGCACCTGGCGCGGCAACGGGCACGGTGACTACCCGACGATCGACGCGTTCCAGTTCGGCCAGGAGTGCATCTTCACCCACGACGGCCGGCCGTTCTTCCACTACATGAGCCGCGCCTGGATCGTGGACGAGCAGGGCGAGAAGGTCCGCGACGCGGCCATCGAGACCGGGTTCCTGCGGCCCAAGGCGGACGGCACCCTCGAGTGGCTGCTCACCCACAACACCGGGTTCGCCGAGGTCTACCACGGCACCTCCGAGGGCGCGAAGATCGAGGTGAGCACCGACGCCGTGGTGCGCACCGAGACCGCCAAGGAGTACGTCGGGGGCCACCGGATGTACGGCCTCGTCGAGGGCGACCTGCTCTGGGCCTACGACATGGCGGCGATGGGCCAGAAGCTCCAGCCGCACCTGTGGGGACGGCTCGTCCGCCAGTAGCGGCGGCCCGGTCCCACCGGGTGTCCCGCCGCCTACGCGCTACCTACACTGGGGGCGATGACCCACCACGCGCACGAGCACCCGCCCCCCGCCGGGGACTGGCAGGCCACGCTGCGCTCGAAGGGCTACCGGCTCACCCCGCAGCGCGAGCTGGTGCTCCGCGCGGTCGAGCGGCTCGGGCACGCCACCCCGGACGAGATCCTGGGCGCCGTGCGCGAGGAGTCGCAGGCGGTCAACGTCTCCACCGTCTACCGGACCCTGGAGCTGCTCGAGGAGCTCGGGCTGGTGCGGCACGCGCACATCTCCGACCGGGCGCCGACCTACCACTCCGCGGCCGCCCCCGAGCACGTCCACCTGGTGTGCCGGGAGTGCCACGGCATCACCGAGGTGTCGCCGGCCGTCGTGGAGCCGCTGGTCGCGTCCGTGCGGTCGACGTACGGCTTCGAGACGGACGTCGGCCACCTCACGGTGTTCGGCACCTGCGGGCGCTGCGCCTCCTGAGGCGGGAAGGATCGGTGCCCCCCGATGGGTTCAGCCAGTGTGTCGACGAGAGGTGACGACGTGTCCACGAGTCCCAGCCCCCTGCTCGGTCTGCCCGGAGCGGTGGCCGGCAACGGCGTCGACGCCCCGGTCGCGGCCCACTACGGGTCCTTCACCGGTGAGCAGCGCACCCTGGAGGCCGGCGACGGCTTCGTCGACCTCTCGCACCGCGAGGTGGTCCGGGTCAGCGGCCCGGACCGGCTCACCTGGCTGCACTCGCTGACCTCCCAGGCCCTGGACCGGCTGCAGCCGCGGGTGCCGACGGCCACGCTCGTGCTCAGCCCCCAGGGCCACGTCGAGCACGCGCTGTACGGCGTCGACGACGGCGAGTCCTTCACCGCGCACGTGGAGCCGGGCGAGGCGGCCGCGCTGGTCGCCTGGCTCGACCGGATGCGGTTCATGATGCGCGTCGAGGTGGCCGACGTGACCGACGAGCTCGCGGTGACGTGGCGGCCGTCGGCCCGGATCGACGCGGCGCCGTACTCCGGCTACGACCTGGTCCCGCGCGCCGAGCTCCCGGCGTACGCCGCAGCGGCCGGTCCCGCGGCGGGCACCTGGGCGTTCGAGGCGTTGCGGATCGCGCGCGGGGAGCCCCGGCTCGGTCTCGACACCGACCACCGGACGATCCCCAACGAGGCCGGCTGGATCGGCACCGCGGTGCACCTCGACAAGGGCTGCTACCGCGGCCAGGAGACGGTCGCGCGGGTGCACACGCTGGGCAAGCCGCCGCGTCGGCTGACCCTGCTGCACCTCGACGGCTCCGACAACCGGCTGCCCGCGCGCGGCGCCGACCTGGTGCTCGGCGAGAAGGTGGTCGGGTTCGTCGGCACCAGCGCCCGGCACCACGAGCTGGGCCCGATCGCGCTCGCACTGGTCAAGCGCAGCGTCCCGGTGGACGCGACCCTCGTGGCCGACGGGCTCGCCGCCGGCCAGGAGGTCGTCGTCGACCCCGACGTGGGGCTGCACGTCCGCCCGTCCCTGCGGTGACCCGGAGCGCCCGGGTCGCCGGGCTGCTCCTGTCGGTCTACCTCGTGCTGCTCCTCGTCGCCCTGCTCGCCCCGGAGTCCGGCCGGCAGACCGAGGCGGTGTACTGGCTCCAGCACCTGCTGGCCCGGGTCGGCGTCGACGGTCCCCAGGTCACCTACGACCGGCTCGAGGTGGTGGGCAACGCGCTGATCGTCGTACCGGTGGCGCTGCTGGGCTCGGAGATCCGCCCCGCCTGGAGCTGGCGGGACTGGACGGCGCTGGCCTTCCTCGGGTCCCTCGCCGTCGAGACGGTGCAGGGTCTCCTGCTCCCCGACCGGCAGGCCGCCTTCAGTGACGTGGTGGCGAACACCGTCGGTGCGCTCGCCGGGGCGCTGCTCTTCCGTCTCCTTCGCCCTATGCTGCGGGCCAAGGGCTCCGAACGGTAGGACGGGCAAGGGGGCGGGCACGGTGACCACGAAGCGACCGGGTCGCACGCAGAAGATCGCCAGCGACCTGACGCCGTTGACCGCGTCCCAGCCGGACATCGACGCCCGCATCGGCTGGCTGCTGGCGATGTCGCGCCTGCACCACCCGGACGAGTCCTACCAGGACGGCCGCCGGTTCGCCGAGGCGCTCGGCGACGCCGGGACCCCGGTCAGCCGCAGCCTGCTGAGCCGCTGGGAGTCGGGGGAGATCCCGATCTCCTACGAGGCGATGACCGGCTACGAGCAGGTGCTCGGCCTGCCGGTCGGGCAGATCTCGTCGATCACCGGCTACATCCGGGCCTCGATCCCGGCCGTCCGGGCGCGGGTGGTCCGTCCCAAGCTCGACCCGACGTCCGCGGCGTTCGCCGACCGGCTGGACGACCTGATCGACCTCGCCGAGCACGGCCCGGTCCTGGCCCGTGACTGGCAGGAGCTGGGCTGGCACCTCACCGCGGCTCCGATGATCCACCTGCGGCGGGGCACCTGGGAGATCCTCGCCCAGCGGCTCGTCAGCCAGCTGCCGCGCTCCATCAAGGTCTGCTACCGGCAGCTCAGCACCGCCGCGATGAACATGGCGGCGGTGCCCCGCGCCCAGGACTTCATGGCGGAGGCGATCGCGCGGTACACCTCGGTCCCGGGCGTCCAGGTGATCACCAGCCCGGTCGGCCTGCTCGACCGGCTGCCCACCCGGCAGGCGGCCCGCCTGGTGCTGGAGTTCTTCGACCACCCGGAGAACGGCCTCACCTACGGCACCGGGATCTGGCTGGCCACCCAGAAGATCGTCCGCGGGGACTTCGACCAGGCCGAGCGCACCCAGCTCGACATGCTGATCCTCAAGGCCTGGCGCCGCAACCCGCAGCAGGCCAGTGCCGACCTCGCCGAGCTGATCGCCGAGCTGCCCCCCCGGCATGCGGGCCACCCTGGTCCAGGCGGCCGACAAGGCAGGGCGGCGCAAGCTCGGCTACGTCGTGACGCACGGCGAGGAGATCCTCGCGGCCAAGGCGGAGCAGTTCTCCGCCGAGCTGGCGGCCGGGGCGCGGGCGCGTGCCCCGCAGGAGCCGGCGTACGACGAGGACCGGATGCTGCCGCGGCTGATCCGCGAGGCGCTGTTCCACCGGGACTCCGAGCGCCGGCACCTCGCGGCGATGCTGATCGCCTCGTCCCCGTTCGACTCCGGCGTCACCGACGAGCTGCTGGCGCGGCTGGCCGGCCGCGCCTACCCGGACTGGATGCGGGCACGGTTCGCCACCCTGGTCCGCTACCTCAGCGCGGACACCCACCGGATGCGGATGCTGACGCTCGTCGACGACCCCTCCGACGAGGTCGCCGCGCCGGCCATCCAGGGACTGGGGCACCTGAGCCTCAACGCGATGTCCGACCTGGCCGTGCGCAACTCCCTCGGTCCGGTCTGGTCGCACCGCGAGCGCGCCAAGATGTACGTCCTCGGGATGACCGGTTCCCCGGGCCTGCAGGCGATCACCAAGAGCAGGGACGCCGTCGACTGGCAGAAGGCGGCCGCCCGCTGGTGGATCGACCAGGGGCCCGCGATCCGGGAGTGACCGGATGCCGGGGCGGGGCCTGCGGCCGGGCACGGCGGTCGCGTAGGGTGGCACGTCGGTCGGCCACGACCGACCGGCCGTCGTGGGGCATTCGAACGAGGATGGGTTGAGAGCTGTGAAGCGTGCACTGATCACCGGGATCACCGGGCAGGACGGGTCCTACCTGGCCGAGCTGCTCCTCGGCAAGGGGTACGAGGTCCACGGCCTGATCCGGCGGGCGTCGACGTTCAACACCTCGCGCCTGGACCACCTCTACCAGGACCCGCACGACACCGGCGCCCGGCTCTTCCTGCACTACGGCGACCTGTCCGACGGCGCCCGGCTGGTGACGCTGATGCACGAGATCGCCCCCCGACGAGGTCTACAACCTCGGCGCCCAGTCGCACGTCCGGGTCAGCTTCGACGAGCCCGAGCACACCGGCGACACGACCGGCATCGGCGCCATGCGGCTCCTCGAGGCGGTGCGCCTCGCCGGCGTGAAGTGCCGCTACTACCAGGCCTCCAGCTCGGAGATGTTCGGCGCGACGCCGCCTCCGCAGAACGAGGACACGCCGTTCTACCCGCGTTCGCCGTACGGCGCCGCCAAGGTCTACGCCTACTGGGTCACCAGGAACTACCGCGAGGGCTACGGCATCTACGCGGTCAACGGCATCCTGTTCAACCACGAGTCCCCCCGCCGTGGCGAGACCTTCGTGACCCGCAAGGTCACCCGCGCGGTCGCCCGGATCCAGGCCGGCCTCGACGACTACGTCTACATGGGCAACCTCGACTCGATCCGTGACTGGGGCTACGCCCCGGAGTACGTCGAGGGCATGTGGCGGATGCTGCAGGCCGACAAGCCCGACGACTACGTCCTCGCGACGGGCGGCAACTTCACGGTCCGCGACTTCGTCGTCACCGCCTTCGAGCACGCCGGGCTGGACTGGGAGAAGCACGTCCGCTTCGACGAGCGCTACCTGCGCCCGACCGAGGTCGACGCCCTGGTCGGCGACGCGAGCAAGGCCGAGCGGGACCTGGGCTGGAAGGCGCAGGTCGACACCGAGCGTCTCGCCCGGATCATGGTCGACGCGGACATCGAGGCCCTCAAGCACGAGGGCCGTCCGTGGATCGACCAGCCGGACCTCGAGGGCTGGCCGCAGCTCAAGCTCCCGCGCGCATGAGCGAGGGTTTCCGCGCCGGACCGCTCGACCGGGACGCGACGTTCTACGTGGCGGGCCACCGCGGGCTGGTCGGGTCGGCCATCTGGCGCACCCTCGAGGCCGCGGGCTTCACCGGCCTGGTGGGCGCGACGTCCGCCGAGCTCGACCTCACGGACCGGGCCGCGGTCTTCGAGCACCTGGCCCGCATCAGGCCGCGCTACCTCGTCCTCGCGGCCGCGAAGGTCGGCGGGATCATGGCCAACTCGACGTACCCCGTCGACTTCCTGAGCAACAACCTGCAGATCCAGGTCAACGTCATGGACGCCGCCCTGGAGCACGGCGTCGAGCGTCTGCTGTTCCTGGGCTCGTCCTGCATCTACCCGCAGCTGGCCGCGCAGCCGATCCACGAGGACTCGCTGCTCACCGGCCACCTCGAGCCCACCAACGACGCCTACGCGATCGCCAAGATCGCCGGCATCCTGCAGGTCCAGGCGGTGCGTCGCCAGTACGGCCTGCCCTGGATCTCCGCGATGCCGACGAACCTCTACGGTCCCGGCGACAACTTCTCCCCGCAGGGCTCCCACCTGCTGCCCGCGCTGGTGCGTCGCTACGACGAGGCGGTCCGCGACGGCCTCGACGAGGTGACCAACTGGGGTACCGGTACGCCGCGCCGCGAGCTGATGCACGTCGACGACATGGCCGAGGCGTGCCTGCACCTGCTCGAGAACTACGACGGGCCGCAGCAGGTCAACGTCGGCACCGGTCGGGACGCGACGATCCGGGAGATCGCCGAGGTGGTCGCCGAGGTCACCGGGTTCCAGGGCCGGACGCTCTGGGACACCACCAAGCCCGACGGCATGCCGCAGAAGCTGCTCGATGTCAGCAAGCTCGCCGGCGAGGGCTGGACCGCGCGGGTCGGCCTGCGGGACGGCATCGCGGCCACGGTCGCGTGGTACCGCGAGCACGCCGGCGACCTGCGCGAGTAGCCCTAGGCGGGCGTGCGGGCGATCGCGAAGCGGCCGGTCCCGGACAGCCGGGCCAGGCCGTCGTTGTCCTCGACGAACACCGACTCGCCGGGGGTGAGGGTCTCCTCGGCCTTCCCGGCCGCGACCCGGACCTCGCCCTCCAGGCACAGCACGATCATCGGGCGGACGTCCTCGGCGGCCGGCTCCTGGCCGTCGATCGATCCCACCACCAGCTCGAACTCCGAGACCGGCGGGGAGAGCACCGTGCCCTCGGCGTCCCGCAGCGGGCTGCCCACCCACAGGGGCGGCGGGATCGGCGTGAAGTTGGTGATCTCGAGGAGCTCGGGGATGTCCACGTGCTTGGGCGTCAGGCCGGCCCGCAGCACGTTGTCCGAGGCCGCCATGATCTCCACCCCGAAGCCGGACGTGTAGGCGTGGATCACGCCCGCGTCGATGAACATCGCCTCGCCGGCGGCCAGCACCACGTGGTTGAGCAGCAGCGTCACGAGCACGCCGGCGTCGTCGGGGTAGCGGTCCACCAGCGGCGGCGTCTGGGCGAACACCCGGAGGCTCTCGCGCTCCAGGCTGCTCGGCTCCACGGCCACCGGCCGCATCCGGGGCTGCGGACGGTGCCAGCGGGCCTCGGCGTCGGCGGCCGCCGTACGCAGCTCCTGGAGCCGCCCCTGCAGCTTGGTCCCGGACGTCGCCAGCAGGGCGGTGACCACGCGCCGCAGCGTCTGGAAGGGCGTGGGCGTGTTCTCGAGCTGGTCGGCGATCTCGTCGAGCCAGGGCAGGCCGAGCTCCCGCAGGATCGCGACGGTCTTCGCGATCTCCCGGAAGCCGGCCATCCCCTCGAACCGGGTCAGCGCGAAGATCAGCTCCGGCTTGTGCGAGGCGTCCTGGTAGGACCGCTCGGGCGCGTCCATCGCGATGCCGGCGGCGTTCTGCTCGGCGTAGCGGATCCGGGCCCGCTCGCTGGTGGGGTGCACCTGCAGCGAGAGCGGCTCGGCGGCGGCCAGCAGCTTCATCAGGAACGGCAGCCGGGGGCCGAACGTGTCGACCGTGCGCAGCCCCAGGCTGGACACCGGTGAGTCCTGGATGACGGCGTCGAGCCCACGCCCGTCCTCGACGCGCGAGGGGTCGGCCGGGTGTGCGCCGAACCACATCTCCGCCATCGGCTCGTCGCCGACCGGCAGGTCGCACAGCCGGGGGATGTGGGTCCGTGAGCCCCAGGCGTAGGCACGCACCGGGTTGGTCAGGCGGTGCATGGTCGTCCCCCGCGGCTCGTCAGGCGTCCCGGCGATCAGGAGCCGGAGTTGATCATCCCGGCGCCGACGGTGACCCCGGTGGCCTCGTCGATCAGGATGAAGGAGCCCGTGGTGCGGTTCTTGGAGTAGGGGTCGCACAGCAGCGGGACCGTCGTGCGCAGCTGCACGCGACCGATCTCGTTGAGGCCGAGCTCCTTGGTCTCCTTGTCCCGGTGCAGGGTGTTCACGTCGAGGCGGTACTGGATGTCCTTGACCAGCGCACGACCCGACCGGGTGGTGTGCTTGATCGCGAGCTTCTGGCGCGGACGCAGCGGCTCGTTGGTCATCCAGCAGATCATCGCGTCGATGTCCTGGCTGGGCTTCGGGGCGTTCTGCGGGCGGCAGATCATGTCGCCGCGCGAGACGTCGACGTCGTCCTCGAGGCGGACGGTCACCGACATCGGCGGGAACGCCTCCTCGATCTCCTGGTCGAACAGGTCGATGCCGGCGATCTTGCTGGTCATGCCGGACGGCAGCACCAGCACGTCGTCACCCGGCTTGAGCACCCCGCCCGCCACACGGCCGGCGTACCCGCGGTAGTCGTGGTAGGCGTCCGACTTGGGCCGGACGACGTACTGCACGGGGAACCGGGTGTCGACGAGGTCGCGGTCGGAGGCGACGTGCACGTTCTCGAGGTGGTGCATCAGCGACTGGCCGGAGTACCAGTCCATGTGCTCGCTGCGGGTCACCACGTTGTCGCCCTTGAGGGCCGAGATCGGGATGATCTCGAGGTCCGGGATGTTGAGCTTGGCCGCGAACGACGTGAACTCGGCGTGGATCCGGTCGAAGACCGCCTCGTCGTAGTCGACGAGGTCCATCTTGTTGACCGCGAGCACGAGGTGCGGGACCCGGAGCAGCGACAGCAGCACGGCGTGCCGGCGGGACTGCTCGGTCAGGCCCTGGCGGGCGTCGACGAGCACCAGGCCGAGGTCGGCTGTCGAGGCGCCGGTGACCATGTTCCGGGTGTACTGCACGTGCCCGGGGGTGTCGGCGATGATGAACTTGCGCTTGGGCGTGGCGAAGTAGCGGTAGGCCACGTCGATGGTGATGCCCTGCTCGCGCTCGGAGCGCAGGCCGTCGGTCAGCAGCGACAGGTCGGTGTAGTCGTCACCACGGGACTTCGAGGTGGCCTCGACGGCCGCGAGCTGGTCCTCGAAGATGCCCTTGGCGTCGAGCAGCAGACGCCCGATGAGGGTGGACTTGCCGTCGTCGACGGAGCCGGCGGTGGCGAAACGAAGCAGGTCCATCAGAAGTAGCCCTCTTTCTTGCGGTCTTCCATGGCCGAGTCGGAGAACCGGTCGTCGCCCCGGGTGGCGCCGCGCTCGGTGACCCGGGCGAGGGCGATCTCCTCGATGATCTCGGCGGTGGTGGCGGCGCCGCTCTCGACGCAGCCGGTCTGGGTCATGTCACCCACGGTCCGGAAGCGCACCGTCAGCTCCTCGACGGTCTCGCCGCCCTTGGGCTGCACGTGCTCGGACTCCGAGAGCAGCATGCCGTCGCGGCGGATCACCCGGCGCTGGTGCGAGAAGTAGATCGCGGGGATCTCGATCTCCTCGCGGTGGATGTAGTCCCAGATGTCGAGCTCGGTCCAGTTGGACAGCGGGAAGATCCGCATGTGCTCGCCGCCGTGGATCCGGCCGTTGTAGAGCGACCAGAGCTCGGGCCGCTGGAGCTTGGGGTCCCACTGGCCGAACTCGTCGCGGTGGGAGTAGACGCGCTCCTTGGCGCGGGCCTTCTCCTCGTCGCGGCGCCCGCCACCGAAGGCGGCGGTGAAGCCCTCCTCCTCGATGACGTTGAGCAGCGTGCCGATCTGGAGACGGTTGCGCGAGGTCTTGCCGTCGTCGACGACGATGCCGTTGGCGATCGCCTCGTCGACCGAGGCGATGACCATCCGGACGCCCAGGCGGTTCACCCAGTTGTCGCGGGTCGACAGGACCTCGGGGAAGTCGACTCCGGTGTCCACCTGCAGCACCGGGAACGGGATCTTGGCTGGGTGGAACGCCTTCTCCGCCAGTCGCAGCATGACGATGGAGTCCTTGCCGCCCGAGAACATCAGGACGGGCTTCTCGAACTCGGCCGCGACCTCGCGGAAGATGTGGATCGACTCCGCCTCCAGCTCGTCGAGCTGGCTCAGGCGGTAGTCCGCATGGGTGGATGACATCGTCTGGAGGGACCTCTCGTCGGGGAGCAGCCGTCACTCTACCGAGTGGGAGGGGCGTGGCCACGTCGGCGCCACCTGGTGAGGTGACGGTTCTCTCGGCGGGGGGTCCCACCAGCATCTAGACTTCCCCGAATGCGCATCTCTGTCTTCGGCTGTGGCTACCTCGGCGCCGTCCACGCCGCCTGCATGGTCAAGCTCGGCCACGAGGTCGTCGGCATCGACGTCATCGAGGCCCAGGTCACCGCCCTCGCGGAGGGCCGGGCGCCGTTCCACGAGCCCGGCCTGCCCGAGCTGCTCGAGGAGGCGCTCGCGACCGGTCGGCTGCGGTTCTCCACCGACGCGGCCGAGGCGGCCGGTGCCGAGGTGCACTTCGTGTGCGTCGGCACCCCCCAGAAGCGCGGCGAGAACGCCGCCGACCTGCGCTACGTCCAGGCCGCCGTCGACGACCTGATCCCGCACCTGAGCCCCGGTGACGTGGTCGTGGGCAAGTCCACGGTCCCGGTCGGCACCGCCGAGAACATCGCCGCCCGGCTGTGGAAGGACGCCCCCGAGGTCACCCTGCTGTGGAACCCCGAGTTCCTGCGCGAGGGCCACGCGGTCGACGACACCCTGCGCCCCGACCGCTTCGTGTACGGCGTCCAGGCCGGCGAGGCGGACGCACGTGCCGTCGCCCGGCTCGACGAGGTGTACGCCGTGGCGCTGGCCGACGGCACGCCCAAGCTGGTGACCGACCTGGCCACCGCGCAGCTCGTCAAGGTCGCCGCCAACTCGTTCCTGGCCACCAAGATCTCCTTCATCAACGCGATGGCCGAGCTGTGCGAGGCCACCGGCGCCGACGTCACCCAGCTCGCCGACGCGATCGGGCTCGACGACCGGATCGGCCGGCGGTTCCTCGACGCCGGTCTCGGCTTCGGCGGCGGCTGCCTGCCCAAGGACATCCGGGCGTTCATGGCCCGCGCCGGTGAGCTCGGCGCCGACCAGGCCCTGTCCTTCCTGCGCGAGGTGGACGCGATCAACATGCGCCGCCGGGTGCGGATGGTCGACCTGGCCCGCGAGGAGCTCGGCGGCTCGATCGTGCAGCGCAGGATCGCCGTCCTGGGGGCGGCCTTCAAGCCGCACAGCGACGACGTACGCGACTCGCCCGCCCTGAGCGTGGCCGCCCAGATGCAGCTGCAGGGCGCCTCCGTCACCGTCACCGACCCGTGGGCCGTGCCGAACGCACGCAAGAAGTGGCCCGACCTGACCTTCGTCGACAACGTCGAGGACGCGCTGCGCGGCGCCGAGCTGGTCCTCGTGGGCACCGAGTGGCCGGAGTACGTCGCCCTCGACCCGGAGAAGGTCAGCCGGCTCGTCAAGGACCGCCGGATCATCGACGGACGCAACTGCCTGGACCCGACCGCCTGGCGCGACGCGGGCTGGACCTACCGTGCCCTCGGACGCCCGTAGCCGCGGTCGTCGCTAGCGGCGCGACCGTCCGCCGAACAGGCCGATCACGATCAGCGCCGCACCCACGACGGCGACCGGGAGCAGGGTGCTGACGACCCCGGACCACTCGGACCGGAGCACCTCGGCACCGGCGACGACGAGCGGGTCGTTGCTCGCCGAGCGGACCACCGACGGGAGCAGCCGGAACAGCAGCGCCGACGCGCCGCAGGCGAGCAGCACCGTGATCCCGACCGAGCGGACCGTGCGCAGCCGCGGCGAGACGACGAGCGCGACCAGCAGGAGGGCACCGGCGACCAGGCCGCCGACCGTCCAGATCCGGTGGCTCAGGTCGCGCGCCTCGGTGAGCCGGTCGAGGTACCGCGACGGCACGGACACCTCGGCGCTCCCGGTGGCCCCGGCGACCCGGCCGGCGATCGCGGACTGGCCGTTGGCCCGGAGCTCGCGGACGACCTGGGACCGCAGCCCGGACAGCGAGACGCTTCCGTCGGCACCCACCTGCACGCTCTCCAGGGCCTTGCGGGTCGCGGGTGAGTCCGCCGCAGCGTCGACCCGGGAGCGTACGGCGGCCGGCAGCCGGTCGTAGCCCGGCACGGCGCGGGTCAGCAGCTCCTGGCGCAGGTCGTCCTGGCCCAGGGCCCGGCCGAGCAGCTCGCCGGCCCGGCTCTGGTCGAGGAGCAGTTGGTCGGCGACGTAGCTCGTGAGCGCGGCGGTGCCGGCGAGGAACGCGAGCAGGAGGGCGAGGCCCGAGACGAAGCGGCGCACGGCGTCCTAGCGGGTGAGCGCCGCGCGACGCTTGAGCGGCTCCCACCAGTCGCGACGGGTGCGGTACCACTCGACGGTGTCCGCGAGGCCCTGCTCGAACGAGACCTGCGGTTGGTAGCCGAGCTCGTCGCTGATCTTGGAGATGTCGACCGAGTAGCGACGGTCGTGGCCGAGCCGGTCCGTCACCCGCTCGACGAGGTCCCAGCCGGTGCCGGTCGCCTCGAGGAGCAGGCCGGTGAGGTCCTTGTTGGTGAGCTCGGTGCCGCCGCCGATGTTGTAGACCTCGCCGGGGCGCCCGCCGGTGAGCACCAGCCAGATGCCGCGGCAGTGGTCGTCGACGTGCAGCCAGTCCCGGACGTTCGCCCCGTCGCCGTACAGCGGGACCGACGCGCCGTCGATCAGGTTGGTCACGAAGAGCGGGATGACCTTCTCGGGGAACTGGAACGGGCCGTAGTTGTTCGAGCAGCGCGTCACGCACACCGGGAGGCCGTGGGTGCGGAAGTAGGCGCGGGCCAGCAGGTCCGAGGAGGCCTTGGACGCGGAGTACGGCGAGTTCGGCTCGAGCGGCTGGTCCTCGGCCCAGGAGCCGGTGTCGATGGAGCCGTAGACCTCGTCGGTGGAGACGTGCACGAACTTGTCGACTCCGTGGTGCAGGGCCACGTCGAGCAGGGTCTGGGTGCCCACCACGTTGGTCATCACGAAGTCGGCGGCGCCGAGGATCGAGCGGTCGACGTGCGACTCGGCGGCGAAGTGCACGATCGCGTCCACGTCGGCCACGAGCTCCTGCGCCAGCGCCCGGTCGAGGATGTCGCCCTCGACGAAGGTCAGCCGGGGGTCCTCGGAGACGGGTGCGAGGTTCGCCAGGTTGCCGGCGTAGGTCAGCTTGTCCAGCACGACGACGGAGTCCGGCTCGGACCCGCCCCAGGCACCGCGGAGGGCCTGTCGCACGAAATGCGAGCCGATGAAGCCCGCGCCGCCGGTCACGAGAAGTCTCATGGTCCGGCAGACTAACCGACATGCGCGGAATCATCCTGGCCGGTGGCACCGGCACACGGCTCCACCCGATCACCATGGGCATCAGCAAGCAGCTGGTCCCGGTCTACGACAAGCCGATGATCTACTACCCGCTGACCACGCTGATGCTGGCTGGCATCCGCGACATCCTGCTGATCACGACCCCGTTCGACGCGCCGCAGTTCGAGCGGCTGCTCGGCGACGGGTCGCAGTACGGCATCAACCTCACCTACGCCCAGCAGCCCGCCCCGGACGGTCTCGCCCAGGCGTTCACGATCGGCGCGGACTTCATCGGCAGCCAGACCAGCGCGCTGGTCCTCGGTGACAACCTGTTCTACGGGCCGGGCTTCGGCCGCAAGCTCGAGCGGTTCCAGGACGTCGACGGCGCCGCGGTGTTCGCCTACTACGTGTCCGACCCCTCGGCGTACGGCGTCGTGGAGTTCGACGAGAGCGGCCGCGCCCTGTCGCTGGAGGAGAAGCCGGCCCGGCCGCGCAGCAACTACGCGATCCCGGGGCTCTACTTCTACGACAACGACGTCATCGAGATCGCCCGCGACCTGAAGCCGTCGGCCCGGGGCGAGTACGAGATCACGGACGTCAACCAGGCCTACCTCGACCAGGGGCGGCTCAACGTCGAGGTGCTCGAGCGCGGCTTCGCCTGGCTGGACACCGGCACCTTCGACTCGCTCAACGACGCCAGCAACTTCATCCAGACCGTCGAGCACCGGCAGGGCCTCAAGATCGGCTGCCCGGAGGAGGTCGCCTGGCGGGAGGGGTTCCTCACCGACGACGAGCTCCGCCAGCGCGGCGAGGCGCTCGCCAAGTCCGGGTACGGCGCCTACCTGCTGCAGCTGCTCGAGGCGCGCTGACCGGCGGGTCGGGTCTCAGGCGTAGCCGAGGACCTCTTCGCGGCGCGCGTTCCACGCCAGCGCGGAGGTGATCCCGTCGGCCAGCGAGAGCGTCGAGCGCCAGCCGAGGACCTCGGCGGCCTTGTCCACGTTGGCGAACGCGCCAACGGCGTCCCCGGGGCGCGGCGGTGCGTCCACCGTCGGCACGGCGCGGCCGAAGACCTGCTCGAACGTGCTCAGCAGCTCGCGGACGGTGACGCCCTCGCCGGTGCCGATGTTGATCACGCTGCTCGTCGTACCCAGGCTGGCGAGGGCATCGTCGAACTGCTCGACGGCCGCGACGTGGGCCTGCGCCAGGTCCCACACGTGTACGTAGTCCCGTAGGCCGGTCCCGTCCCTCGTCGGGTGGTCCGTGCCGGTCACCGCGAAGGCCTCGCGCCGGCCGGTCGCGGCCAGGACCAGCTGGCCCAGGACGTGCGAGGGGGTGCGGGCGTAGACGCCGGACTCCAGGTCGGGGTCGGAGCCGATCGGGTTGAAGTAGCGAAGGATGAGCGCCCGCAGCTCGGTGGCCTCGGCCATGTCCTGGAGAATCTGTTCCATCATCCACTTGGTCCGCGCATACGGCGAACCCGGGTCGAGCGGGGCCTGCTCGTCCACCTCGAAGTCGTCGACCGTGCCATACAGCGACGCCGAGCTCGAGAAGACCACCCGCGGCTTGCCCAGTGCCACCAGCTCGTCGAACAGCTCCAGGGACTTGGCGACGTTGTCGCGGTAGTAGAGCACCGGCTGCGCCACCGACTCCGGCACGACGATCCGTGCGGCCATGTGGATCGTGCAGTCGAGGTCGGGGTGCTCGTCGACGACGCGGCGCAGCAGCGCGCGGTCGGCGACGTCGCCCTCGTAGAACGCGCGGTCCTTGACGAACGCCCGGGGCCCGGTGAGCAGGGAGTCGAGGATGACCGGGGTGTGGCCGGCCGCCTCGAGCGCCTTCGCTGTGGTGGATCCGATGTAGCCGGCGCCGCCGGTGACGAGAACCTTCATGCGGCAAGACCATAGTGGGCGCCGTCGCGCTCCGCACGACGCCATGCCCTTCGAGTTCGGGTCGGAGACCGAGGAGCTGCAGTTCACGGCGCCACCCGGAGCCACACACCGATGCGTCTCTCCCACAGTGACGGCCGCGCTGCAGCCGGCGAGGGTGGGAGTGTCAGGCCAGCACCGCGGTGGCCGCCTCGGCCCAGCGGGACTCCCAGTCGCCGATCGGCTCGAGCCCGAGCCGGACCAGGGCGTCGTGCCCCAGCACCGAGTACGCCGGGCGGGGCGCGGGCCGCACGAACTTGTCGCTCGTGGTCGGCATGACCGTCGACGACTCGAGGCCGGCGGCCACGACCACGCGCTGTGCGAAGTCGAACCAGGTCCCCCGTCCCGACGAGGTGGCGTGGTAGGTCCCTGCGGGCGCGTCGGCCTCGACCAGCGCGAGCACCAGGCCGGCGACGTCGACGGTCCAGGTGGGCTGGCCGACCTGGTCGTCCACGACGCTCACCTCGCCGCGCTCCCGTGCGACCCGGGCGATCGTCTTGGGGAAGCAGCCTCCGTGGGCGCCGTACAACCAGGCGGTGCGGACGATCAGGTGCCCGTCCGGCAGCTCCGTGCGCACGGCCTCCTCGCCGCTCGCCTTGGTGCGGCCGTAGGCCGAGCGGGGCGTCGCCGGGGCGTCCTCCTCGTACGGCGAGGTGGCCGACCCGTCGAACACGTAGTCGGTGCTGATCTGCACCAGGCGGGCGCCGTGCTCGCGGGCGGCGCGGGCCAGCGCACCGGGCGCCGTGCCGTTGATCGCCCGCGCCTGGTCCTCGTGCTCCTCGGCGTCGTCCACCGCGGTCCAGGCGGCCGCGTTGACCACCACGTCGTGGCCGGCGACGGCGCGGTCGAGGGCGGCCTCGTCAGTGACGTCCAGGGTGTCCCGTCCGGCCGCGGTCACCTCGTGCCCCTGGGAACGCAGCAGGTCCACGAGGTCTGTTCCGAGCATGCCGGCCGCACCGGTGACGAGCCACTTCCACGAGGTTCCTTCCATCGACGGGGTGGACCGTCCGTACCCTACGCAGGTGGAGACAAGAGAGCTGAGCATCGCCGGCGCCTTCGAGATGACCCCGAACATCATCGGCGACTCGCGGGGTGCGTTCCTCGAGTGGTTCCGTGCCGACCGGTTCGCCGAGCTGACCGGCCACGACTTCTCCCTCGTGCAGGCCAACTGCTCGGTGTCGTCGGCCGGTGCGCTGCGCGGCGTGCACTTCGCCGACGTGCCGCCGAGCCAGGCGAAGTACGTCACCTGTCCCGCGGGCGCCCTGGTGGACGTGGTCGTCGACCTCCGGGTGGGGTCACCGACGTTCGGGCACACCGAGATGATCCGGCTGGACGACGAGAACCGGAAGGCGGTCTACCTCGCCGAGGGCCTCGGCCACGCGTTCCTCGCGCTGGAGGACCGGACCGTGATCCAGTACCTCTGCTCGGCGCCCTACGCGCCCGGACGGGAGCACGGCGTGCACCCGCTCGACCCGGCGCTCGGCATCGCCTGGCCGACCACGGACCGCGCCGGCCGGCCGCTCGAGCTGCTGCTGTCGGAGAAGGACGCCCAGGCGCCGACCCTCGCCGAGGCGGAGCGGTCCGGGCTGCTGCCGTCGTACGACGAGGCCCTGGCCTACGTCGCCTCGCTGCGCTGCTGACCCGGCCGCTCGAGCCGCCCCGGCTGGTCGAGCCTGTCGAGACCACTCCCGACGACGCCTACCGCGGCTCGGGCTGCTCCACGGCACCCGCGTCCGGCCGCGCCGGGACGCCGTCGGGGTCGTCGACCGGCCGCCAGGCCGCGGCGTTGTTGTCGAAGGCCGGCAGCCCGCGCGACTGCCGGACGAACCCCCAGACCAGCGGGCCGAGCAGCAGGAGTGCCGCACCGATCAGGCCGACGATCTCCGGGGGGACCCCGAGCATGTTCAGCCCGGTCAGCGACAGCACGATCACGATGCCGCGCCGGATCACCGACTGGGAGACCCAGTTCGCCAGCCGGGCGCCGAGGAAGGTGCCCGGTGAGCCGCCCAGGATCAGCGGGATCAGCACCGCCCACTCGACGCCGCTGACCAGCACGTGGCTGATCGCCGCGGACAGCACCAGAGGGACCGCCTGGACCAGGTCGGTGCCGACCAGGCGCACCGCGGACAGCGTCGGGTAGAGCAGCAGCAGCGCCACCATGATCAGCGAGCCGGAGCCGACGGACGTGATGCCGACGAGCAGGCCGCCGACCGCGCCGACGAGCAGGGTCAGGGCCGGCTTGAGCTTCGGATCGTCCTGCCGCAGCGTGTTGCCGGCGGTGACGTACCGCAGCTGGATGTACATCCGCAGTGCGTAGGTGGACGCGGTGAACAGCAGCGCCACGCCCAGGGCCTGCTTCAGGAAGTCCTCCTGGGCCTCGACGTCGCCGATGGCGTTGACGATGAACGCGCCGGCGAAGGCGGTGGGCACCGAGGCGCACATCAGCAGCCCGGCCAGCTTGAGGTTGGGTCGGCCGACCTTCCAGTGCACGGCCGCGCCCACGGACTTGTTGACCGAGGCGGCGACCAGGTCGTTGGCCACCGCGACCGTCGGGTTGATGCCCAGGAAGATCAGCGCCGGGGTCATCAGGGCGCCGCCGCCCATCCCGGTCAGCCCGACGACGATCCCGACGCCGAAGCTGACCAGCAGCACCGACAGTGCGCTGGTGGTGAGGAGGTCCGTCACGATGCACCTTCCGTGGGGGTGGTCCCGGCCGCTACCGGAGCCAGGAAGCCGGCGTCGTACAGGTGGGTCAGCACGTCGTCGAGACAGTCCTCGATGGTCCGACCCGTGGTGTCCACGCGTACGGCGGCGTCGTCGGGCTCCTCGTAGGGCGAGGAGATGCCGGTGAACTCGGGGATCTCGCCGCGCCGCGCCTTGGCGTACAGGCCCTTGCGGTCGCGTCGCTCGCACTCCTCGAGCGGGGTGGCCACGTGCACCAGGACGAACGCGCCGCCGGCCTCGTCCACCATCGCCCGGACCTGCCGGCGGGTCTCGTCGAACGGCGCGATCGGGCTGCAGATCGCGATCCCGCCGTGCCGGCTGATCTCCGCCGCGACCCAGCCGATCCGGCGGATGTTGGTCTCGCGGTCGGCCCTGGAGAAGGTCAGCCCGGCCGACAGGTTCCGCCGGACCACGTCCCCGTCGAGGCTGGTGACGGTGCGGTCGCCCCGCTCCAGGACGACGTCGTGCAGCGCCCGGGCCAAGGTCGACTTGCCGCTGCCGGACAGCCCGGTGAAGAACAGCACCAGGCCCTGCTCGTCGGGTCCCGGGCGGTCGGCGTCGACGACGTCCGCGACCACGTCGGGCAGCTCGCCCTCGCCCGGGACGCCGAGCACGTCGCCCGGTGCGTAGGCCGCCACGACCCGCTGACCGAGCCGGTGATCGGACTCCGCGTCATCACGGGAGGCGAGCGGGACGGCCACCACGGAGGCGTCGTCGAGCAGGTCGGCGGCGGCCAGCGTGGCGCGCAGCAGCCCCGGGGCCGAGAGCCCCTCGGGCGTGCCGGTGCCGGTCAGCGCGAGCAGCAGCACCGGTCGTCCGGCGGCGCTGTCCCGGATGGTGTCCAGGTCCGCGGCGGTCAGCGGTCCGGCGACCGGCACGGTCAGCGTCCCGGCGTCGTGGGTCTCGGCCACCTGGGCGGGGGAGAGGTACAGCCGGCGGAACGCGCCGAACTGGTGGTGGGTGAGCGGGGTGACGGCTCCGCTGATCCCGGTGCGGTCGCCCGCGTCGTACGTCGACCCGACGGAGACCCGGGCGAGCGGCAGGCCCTCGGGGTCGACGAGCTCGAGCGCCCCCGCGTCCGCGGCCGCGGCGGCGACCACGGTCGGCACGGTGAGCGTGACGAGGCCGCCCGGCCCCTCGAAGCCGGCCAGCCCGAAGGCGCCGTGCGCCAGCAGCTCCAGGTCGTCGAGCTCGCGGGGGGTGGGGCAGTGCTGGGGTACGGCTGGCTGGTCGGGCACAGGGCAAGGATGCCGCACGCGTGCCGTGCGCCCGCGACAGGCTCGGCCCCGACCGGCACGGGGCCGGGTCGGGGTGACGGGAGGCCCGGGTCGACCTGGCGCCCGGCGTGGATAGGGTCGGCGGCATGCCGCAACCTGTCGTCGTCGCCGAGATCGTCCGCTCCGGGTTCGTGGAGGGGCACCACTACGGCTCCGTCGCCGCGCTGGAAGCGGACGGCCGGGTCGCCTGGTCGGTCGGGAACGTGGAGAGCGCGATCCTGCCGCGGTCGTGCAACAAGCCGCTGCAGGCCGTCGGCATGCTCCGGGCCGGCCTGGACCTCGACGGGGACCTGCTGGCGCTGGCGTCGGCCTCGCACTCCGGCGAGCCCTTCCACCTCGAGGGCGTGTGCCGGATCCTCGCCGGCGCCGGGCTCGACGAGACCGCCCTGCAGACCCCGCCGGACTACCCGATCGACGACCAGGCGCGCGAGGAGTACCTCCGGTCCGGCGCCGCGAGGTCCTCGATCGCGATGAACTGCAGCGGCAAGCACGCCGCGATGCTGGCGACCTGCGTGGCCAACGGCTGGGACACCGCGACCTACCTCGACGCCGCGCACCCGCTGCAGGTGGCGATCGCCGAGGCGTTCGCGGACCTGACCGGCGAGAAGGTCGAGGTCGTCGCGGTCGACGGCTGCGGCGCCCCGCTGCTCTCGACCTCGCTGACCGGCCTGGCCCGGGCGTTCCGGGCGTTGTCCCTGGCCACCGAGGGGCCGGAGAAGCGGGTCGCCGACGCGATCCGCGCGTTCCCCGAGTTCACCTCCGGCACCCGCCGGGACGAGGCCGCGCTGCTGCGGGCGATCCCGGGGTCGATCGGCAAGGCGGGCGCCGAGTCCTGCCACGTCGTCGCCCTCGCGGACGGCCGCGCGGTGGCACTCAAGACCGACGACGGTGCGGCCCGGGTCCGCCCGGTGCTGATGGCGGCCGCGCTCGAGCGGCTCGGCGTCACCGGGGAGTCCTGGGTCGACGGCGCCGCGGTACGACGGACCGGCGTCGTGGAGCTGCTCGGCGGCGGTCGGCCGGTCGGCGAGATCCGCGCCACGTTCTAACGCGCGCGGTCCGGAGGTAACTAGGCGAATGCACCAATATGACTAGGTGCGCATAGCCCAGATGGGCCAACTAAATGGTCGGTCCGGTGCATTTGTCCGTTGCCTCTGGTAACGGGAGGTCTACGTTGATAGGATCATCTCGGATCAGTGGCCGGGGGGCCACAGCTGGCACGGTCCGGACAGCTTCAAGGGGTTCTGAGGTCGCTCCCGGTCACACCGGGAGGCGGCGGTTGCGGGGATGAGTCACCCCCGCGGGCCGACGGCTCGACCGACGGGTGATTGAGAAGGTCCGGTCTCGTGTCTGGGGGGTCCAGCACAGGCCGCACACCATTCCCAGACTCCGGGGGCTCCTTCCATGCGCAACTCCACTCTCTCCAGGACGGTCACCGCCGGTTTCGTCGGCGCGCTGTTCACCCTTTCGCCCCTGGCGGTCACGAGCGCGAACGCCGCTCCGCCGGCCGACTGCCCGTCGTACCCTAACCAGGTCACGACGAGCGTCACCGTCACCGCGACGCCGGCGTCGCCCTCGGTGGGACAGACCTTCACCGCCACCGCCACCGTCGTCGCGGACAACGCGCCGGTGTCGTCCGGCACGGTGACCTTCGGCTACGCGGGCGACTCCGCGACGCACGCGCTCTCCGGCGGCGTCGCGTCGACCACGTTCACCGCGCACCAGGGCAGGTTCCCCGTGTCCGCGAGCTACGGCGGCAGCTGCCAGTCTGGTGGCGTCGCGCTCGGCACCGGCGGTGGCCGGTTCCCGGTGGTCGCGGGCGTTTCCGGCATCGGCGGTGGCGACACCCCCAGCGGCTCGGAAGTCGCCGGTGTGTCCGGCACGCGGGCCTCGGGGGTCGCGGGTCTGGCCGGGACCGGCCTGAACGCGCAGACGGAGCTGTACGGCGTGCTGGGCCTCGGCCTGGTCGCCGTGGGTGGTCTCACCCTCCTGGTGCACCGCCGTCGGGTCCAGGCCTGAGCAGCTCTGCCCCTCCCTGTGACGTCTGCTCGACGTGAGCGGACGTAGCAAGGTGCCTCGGCGGTTGCCGGCCCTCCTCGGTCTGCTGGTGCTGCTCCTGGTGGGCTTCACCGGCTGGCAGGCGCTCCAGGCCAAGACCGAGCTCGAGAAGGTCGCCGGGGACTTCGACGCCCTGGGCGGCCAGATCGCTTCCGGCGACCTCCCGGCCGCGCGGGCAACGTTGGCCGAGGCGCAGACGAACGCCCGCGCCTCGGTGCGGCACACCCGGGGCCCCGGGTGGTGGGTCGCCGCGAGGCTCCCGCAGCTGGGGCCCAACGTCGAGGCGATCCGCACGGTCGCCGGGACCACCCAGAGGCTCGCCGACGGGGTGCTGCCGGACGTGGTGTCCACCGCCGCGACGCTCAGCCCGGACAGCCTGCGCCCGGTCGACGGTCGGATCGACCTCGCTCCGATCGCGGCCAGCGAGCCGGCCGTGGTCCGCGCCGCCAGCCGGCTGGCGACCGAGTCCGACCGGGTCCAGCGGATCGACCCCACCCCGCTGGTGACCCAGATCGCGGCTCCCGTGGAGGAGCTGCAGACGCGGATCGCCGACGCCGCGGACCTCGCCGACCGCGCCTCGCGGGCCGTGCGGCTGCTGCCGCCGATGCTGGGCGGCGACGGCCGGCGGACCTACCTGTTCCTGTTCCAGAACAACGCGGAGGTCCGCGCCACCGGTGGCATCCCGGGAGCGTTCGCGACGATCACCGCGGACCGCGGCAGGCTGACGCTCGGCCGGCAGGACGATGCGAGGACGATCGGCGAGTTCCGCCGGCCGCCGACACCGCTCACCGCCGAGGAGCGGGCCGTGTTCGGCCCCGGGCTCGGGCTGTTCCCCCAGGACGTGAACTTCACCCCGGACTTCCCGCGCTCCGCGCAGCTGGTGTCGGGGATGTACCGCGCGACCAACCGCCGCACGGTCGACGGGGTCGTCTCGGTCGATCCCGTCGCACTGTCGTACCTCCTGCGCGGCACCGGGCCGGTCCGCGCAAGTGGCCGCGAGCTCACCGCCGACAACGCCGTGCAGCTGCTGCTCAGCCAGGTGTACGCCGACATCGCCGACCCGGACCGGCAGAACGTATTCTTCGACGCCGCGGCCCGCAGCGTCTTCGACGCGGTCTCGTCGGGCACGGGCGACCCGCGGACGCTGCTCGAGGGCTTGGTCACCTCCGCCTCGGAGCGTCGGCTGCTGGTCTGGTCGGCCCATCCCGGAGAGCAGCGGCTGCTCGCCCCCACCGCGCTCGGCGGCGGCCTCGCCGCCCATGACCCGCACGCGCCGCAGGTCGGCGTCTACCTGAACGCCGCGCTGCCCTACAAGCTCGACTACTACCTCGACCACGAGGTCGCGGTCCGGTCCGTCTCGTGCGTCGGGGACCGTCAGCAGCTCACCACCACGGTCACCCTGCGCTCGACGGTGCCCAAGGACCTCTCCTCGCTGTCGGAGTACGTGGCCCCCCGCGCGGTGCCGCTCTTCGGCGCCGGCACCATCGCCACCACCGTCTACTTCTTCGCTCCCGAGGGCGGGTCGTTGCGCTGGCTGTCCGTCGACGGCGAGCGGGAGAAGGTCGTCCGCCAGTCGTTGGACGGCCGCACGGTCTTCGCCCGCACGATCACGCTCAAGCGCGGCCAGCAGCGGTCCCTCACCGTCGACGTGCTGGCCGGCCCCGGGCAGACCGGCACCCCCGAGGTGCGGACCACGCCCGGCGTGCGGAGCACCGGGCTGGGCGCGATCCAGACGTCTGCCTGCTCCTAGCGCGCACTCCTGACGCAGGTTTCGCCCAGGTAAACAAGCCAGTCTGTGGCCTCACTCACGCCCTCTCGGCTTGCATGTGCTAGCAAGAGTTAGCACTATGGAGGGCATGGCCAAGTTCGGAGTCGGCAAGACCGTCGAGACACTCGGGGACTATCTCCGGGAACAACGTCTCGCGGCGTCGCTGTCCCTGCGGCAGCTCGCCGAGCAGACCGGCGTGTCGAACCCGTACCTCAGCCAGATCGAACGAGGGCTCCGCAAGCCCTCCGCCGAGGTGCTCCAACAGCTCGCCAAAGGGTTGCGCATCTCCGCGGAGACGCTCTACGTCCGCGCCGGGATCCTCAACCTCGACGACAGCGAAGTCCGCTCCGTCGAGCTGGCGATCCTCGCCGACAGCGGGCTGACCGAGCGACAGAAGCAGTCGCTGCTGGACGTGTACCAGTCGTTCCGGGCAGCGAACCCCCACCCGAGCAGCACCAGCACAGGAGGAAACTGACATGGCGAAGACCATCAGCACCACCAAGGCCAACCCGATCCGTCCGTTCTACGCCGCCGTGGGTGGTGTCGACGTCGCCGTCGCGTTCGCGCGCACCGGCCTCTCCGACGTGCAGACCCGCCTCGCCAAGGTCGAGCTCGAGCCCAAGGCGCTCGTCGGCCAGGTGCAGGCCGAGGCCAAGGCCGTGCCGTCCCGCGTCGAGGCGCGCATCAACGAGCTCGTCGCCGAGCTCAACGGCACCGTGGACGACCTGAACAAGCAGTACGTCGACCTCGCCTTGCGCGGCAAGAACCTCGTCGGCCGGATCCGTCGCCAGCAGGCCACCCAGGACCTGAAGGCCGAGACCCGGAAGACCACCACCAAGGCGAAGACCACCACCACGCAGGCCAAGAAGGCCACGTCCACGGTGAAGTCCTCGGCCAAGGCCACCGGCACCACGGCGAAGAAGACCACCACCGCCGCGAAGAAGGCCACCACCGCTGCTGCCGCCAAGACCGGCACGACCGGCGTCTGAAGGACTGCGGGCGGTCCTAGCCGGCTCGTCGCACCCGGCGAGCACGACGAGGGCCAGCCGACGCTCTTCTGAGCGCCTCGGCCCCGCACCCGCAGCATCCCGACGGGCCCCGACCACACGGTCGGGGCCCGTCGGCGCGTGCCGGGCTATCCTGGTGACGTGCTCGCCGTCTTCCAGATCCAGAACGCCTTCGTGCTGGCCATCTCGCTGGTGGTCTTCCTCCTGCAGGCCTGGGCGTTCGTGGACGCGGTGTCCCATCGGGCGGAGGCCTTCGTCGCCGCCGACAAGCTCACCAAGCCGACCTGGCTGATCATCTTGGGCGTCGCCCTCGGCGCGCACATGCTGATCTGGAGCCCGTTCAGCTTCCTGAACCTCATCGGGGCGGTGGCCGGCATCGTGTACATCGTGGACGCCCGGCCCGCCCTGCGCGCCGTCACCGGCCGACACTGAGGTCGTGGGGCGGGTCTTCCCTCGACGGCTCACTCGGGTTACTCCCACACATATCAGGCATTTCGTTTATCCTTGAACCATTCACGAAGCGTGTGGGCGTAGGGGGGTCGCGTGGCAGTCTCGGACGACCCGCGGGTCGCGCTGCCCCGTGCGTTCGACCGTGAGCGGACCCGGGGCGACATCCGGCTGGTGCTCGCCATCACCGCGATCCTCGACGTCATGGTCATCGTGCTGGCGATCATCCTCGCCTGGGACCTGCGGGTCGCCTTCGACGTGTTCGCCACCGAGCTGGTTGGCGCCGACGACCTGATCGTGCAGGCGACCCCCTGGGTCATCAGCGCCTGGTTCCTGATGCTGATCGCGCAGGGCGCCTACTCCGCGCGGCACTTCGGGGCGGGTGCGGCGGAGTACCGCTCCGTGGCGCTCGCCTCGCTGTTCGCCGCCGCGCTCGTGAGCACCGCCTGCTACCTCCTGCAGGTGCCGCTCTCCCGCGGATTCCTCCTGCTCTCGTTCCTCCTGGGCGGCCCGCTGCTGCTCGTCGAGCGGTTCGCGCTGCGCAAGGTCGTGCACCGGATGCGGAGGAGCGGCCGGCTGCTGCACCGCGTCATCGCGGTCGGCGGGCCCTCCGGCATCGGCGAGGTCGTCGACTCGCTGCGCCGGGCGCAGTACGTCGGCTACGAGGTCGTCGGGGCCTGCGTCCCCGAGGGCATGACCGTCGAGGAGGACCGTTTCCCGGTGCCGGTGCTGGGCACCGTCGGCGACACCCGCCGGCTCTGCAACGAGTGGGGCGCCGACACGGTCCTGGTCGCACGGGGTGGCTACGGAACCTCGCACGACCTGCGCCGCATCGCCTGGGACCTGGAGGGCTCCAGCATCGACCTCGTCGTGGTGCCCAGCCTCACCGACGTGGCCGGCCCGCGCATCCACATGCGCCCGGTGGCCGGCCTCCCGCTGCTGCACCTCGAGCAGCCGCAGGCGGGCGAGGCCGGCGGCATCTCCAAGCGGGCCTTCGACGTCCTGTTCGCCGGGCTGGCGCTGCTGCTCCTGGCCCCGCTGCTCGCGGTCGTCGCGGTCCTGGTCAAGGCGCAGGACGGCGGGCCGGTGCTGTTCCGCCAGTCCCGGGTCGGGCGAGGTGGCCAACCCTTCGGGATGCTGAAGTTCCGCTCGATGGTGGTCGACGCCGAGCAGAGGCTGGGCGAGCTGTACGAGCAGAACGAGGGCGACGGCCTGCTGTTCAAGATCAAGGCCGACCCGCGGATCACCCCGCTGGGCAGGTTCCTGCGCCGCTACTCGGTCGACGAGATCCCGCAGCTGGTCAACGTGCTGCGCGGCGAGATGAGCCTCGTCGGGCCGCGACCCCCGCTGTCCTCCGAGGTGGACCGGTACGCGATCGACGTACACCGGAGGCTGCTGGTGCGGCCCGGCCTGACCGGGCTGTGGCAGGTCTCCGGCCGGTCCGGGTTGAGCTGGGACGAGTCGGTGCGGCTCGACCTGTACTACGTGGACAACTGGTCGATGACCACCGACCTGGTGATCATCGCGAAGACCGTGCGCGCCGTGATCCGGTCCACCGGCGCGTACTGAGCCGGCCCGGGGACGAGCACCGTTTGGGGCGGGACCGCGCGGGAACCTCCTGCCATGGTCCGCCTCCGCACCGTCACCCCCGGCACCCGGGGGTGGACGCGCCGCCGCGTCGGCAAGAACTTCTCCTACGTCGACCACACCGGCGCCCGGCTGCCGGCCGAGGACGTCGCCCGGATCAAGGCGCTGGTGATCCCGCCCGCGTGGGAGGACGTCTGGATCTGCCCCGTCCCGAACGGCCACATCCAGGCGGTCGGCGTCGACGCCGCGGGCCGCAAGCAGTACCTCTACCACCCGGACTGGCGCACCCGGCGCGACCAGCTCAAGTTCGAGCGCGTGACCGAGGTGGCCCGTCGGCTCTCCACGACCCGCGCCGCCGTCCTGGAGCATCTCGCGCTCGACGGGATGCCCCTGGAGCGGGCCGCCGCGACCGCCGTACGCCTGCTGGACCTGGGCTACTTCCGGATCGGCTCGGACGTCTACGCCGGGGACAACGGCAGCTTCGGGCTCACCACCCTCGAGCGCCGGCACGTCACCCGCGCGCGGGACAAGCTGGTGTTCTGCTTCGTCGGCAAGTCGGGGGTCGAGCACTGCATCGAGATCGACGACCCGCTGTCGGTCGCGGCCGTGGAGACGATGCGCCGGCGGCGGAGCAAGGACGCCCGGCTGCTCGCCTACAAGGAGGACCGCAGCTGGCTGGTGCTGGACGCCGCGCGGGTCAACGAGTACCTCGCCACCTCGACGGGCGGCGAGATGACCGCCAAGGACTTCCGGACCTGGCACGCGACCGTGCTGGCCGCGGCCGCCCTGGCGTCGAGCGAGGAGCCCGGGGACACCCAGGCCTCCCGCAAGCGGGCGGTGCGGCAGGCGATGGTCGAGGTGTCGGAGTACCTCGGCAACACCCCGGCGATCGCCAGGTCGTCCTACGTCGACCCGCGCGTGGTGGACCTCTACGAGGGCGGTACGACGATCGCGTCGACCGTGCGGGCGCGGCACAAGACCCCCGAGCTGCGGCAGGCTGCGATGGAGCGCGCGGTGCTGAGGATGCTGGAGAAGGCCTGACCCGATGAGTTCGGGACGGCGACCTGGTCTGCCCTGGCGTGAACACTTCCGCTGAACCTCCCTCACTGTCGGTGCCGTGTGATGGAGTGCTCCCGTGAGCACGCAGCTGGCCGTCGAGGCCGTCGATCTCGTCAAGAAGTTCGGTGACACCGTCGCGGTCGACGGGGTGAGCTTCGTGGTGCCCGAGGGCACGGTGCTCGGCCTGCTCGGCCCGAACGGCGCCGGCAAGACCACCACCGTGCGGATGCTGACCACGCTCAGCGTCCCGACCAGCGGCACGGGCCGGGTCGCCGGGCACGACATCCTCACCGCGCCCGACCAGGTGCGCCGGTCCATGGGCCTCACCGGCCAGGCCGCCACCGTCGACGAGCTGCTCACCGCCCGGGAGAACCTCTGGCTGATCGGCCGGCTCGCCGGCCTGCCCCGACGCTCGATCCGCCCGATCGGCGACGACCTGCTGGAGCGGTTCTCCCTCACCGAGGCAGCGGACCGGACCGTGAAGACCTACTCCGGCGGCATGCGGCGGCGGCTGGACCTCGCGGTCAGCCTGATCGCGGCGCCCCCGGTGCTGTTCCTCGACGAGCCCACCACCGGGCTCGACCCGCGCTCGCGCAACGACCTGTGGGACGTGCTGCGCGGCCTGGTGGCCGAGGGCACCACGCTGCTGCTGACCACCCAGTACCTCGAGGAGGCCGACCAGCTCTGCGACGACATCGTGGTCATCGACAAGGGCCGGGTCATCGCGGCCGGGACGCCGACCCAGCTCAAGGACCAGGCCGGCCGGGCGAGCGTGGTGCTCACGCTGACCGACGCCGGTGACCTCGCGCGCGCCGAGGGGCTGCTGCGGTCGGAGATCGGGGACGTGTACGTCGAGCCCGGCCCGCGCCGCATCACCGCGCCGGCGAACGGTCTCGACGACATGACCCGGATCGGCCGGCTGCTCGGCGACCACGGCCTGGCCGTCGACGACCTGGGCCTCAAGCGCCCCAGCCTCGACGACGTCTTCCTGCACCTCACCGGCCACCGCGCCGAGTCCGAGGACCCGGACGACTCCACCTCCGACCCCGAGAGCGTTCTGCGATGACCACCACCCTCACGTCCCGAACCACCGGCAGCACGCGGCCGGTGCTGACCCCGCCGTCCCTGGCCGTGTCGGCCGCCATCGTGGTGCGCCGCAACCTGATCCACATCAAGCGGATGCCCGAGCTGCTCCTGGACGTGACGATCCAGCCGGTGATGTTCGTGCTGCTGTTCGCGTTCGTGTTCGGCAGCTCGATCGCGGTGCCCGGCAGCAACTACCGCGAGTTCCTGGTGCCCGGGATCATGGCGCAGACCATCGTGTTCTCCTCGTTCATCGTCGCCATCGGGCTGACCAACGACCTGGAGAAGGGCATCGTGGACCGGCTCCGGTCGCTGCCGATCTCCGGGTCCGCGCTGCTGGTGGGCCGGTCCGTGTCCAGCCTGATCCACTCCAGCATCGGCATCACGGTGATGGCGCTGACCGGGCTGCTGATCGGGTGGCGGATCCGCGACGGCTTCCTGCACGGGGTCGCCGCCTTCGCCCTGATCCTGCTGTTCGGCTTCGCGATGATCTGGATCGGCATCTGGGTCGGCTCGATGCTGCGCTCGGTGGAGGCCGTCAACGGGTTCATGTTCACCGTGATGTTCCCGCTGACCTTCATCGCCAACACCTTCGCGCCCACCGCCCAGATGCCCACCTGGCTCCGGTTCCTCGCCGAGTGGAACCCGGTCTCGGCGCTCACCCAGGCGACCCGCGAGCTGTGGGGCAACGGGCCGCCCGCGCCGGCGAGCGCCTCCTGGGCGCTGCAGCACGCCCCGCTCGTGACCGTCGTGTGGGCGGTGCTGATCACGGCCGTCTTCGCACCCCTCGCGCTGGCCGCCTTCCGGCGCCGGGCGCGCGACTGAGGCGGCGATCCGTCAGCGGGGCGCCATCCGCAGGGCGCCGTCCATCCGGATGACCTCGCCGTTGAGGTAGTCGTGGTCGATGACCATCAGCGCGAGGGAGGCGTACTCCTCGGGGCGCGCGAGCCGCTGCGGGAACGGAACGCCGGCCGCGAGGCCGGCGCGGAACTCGTCGGAGACGGTCGCCAGCATCGGCGTCTCGACGATGCCCGGGGCGATCGTGCAGACCCGGATGCCGTACTGCGCCAGGTCCCGCGCGGCCGGCAGCGTGAGGCCGACGATGCCGCCCTTGGACGAGGCGTAGGCAGCCTGGCCGACCTGACCGTCGTACGCGGCGATCGAGGCGGTGTTGACGATCACGCCGCGCTGGCCCTGCGCGTCCGGCTCGGTCCGGGCGATCTGCTCCGAGGCCAGCGCGAGCACGTTGAAGGTGCCGACCAGGTTCACCGAGACGACGGCGGCGAAGAGCGCGAGGTCGTGCACGCCCTTCTTGCCGAGGATCCGGGCGGACGGGCCGATGCCGGCGCAGTTCACGACCGTGCGCAGCGGTCCGGCGGCCGCGGCCTGCTCGACGGCGACCCGGACCTGCTCGGGGTCGGTGACGTCGGTGGCGACGTAGGTGACGCCGGCGACGTCCGGCGCCCGGTCGATGCCGGACTGCAGGTCGAGGGCGAAGACCCGGGCGCCCCGGGCGGCGAGGGCCGCGGCGGTGGCCGCGCCGAGCCCGGAGGCGCCGCCCGTGACGAGGGCGGAGGTGTCGTCGAGCTGCATCAGTTCTCCTTGCCGTGGGGGGCGGTCGTGATCGGCGCGCTCGAGGGCTGGGCCAGGGCGCGGCCGATCACCATCCGCTGGATCTGGTTGGTGCCTTCGAAGATCTGCATGACCTTGGCCTCGCGCATGTAGCGCTCGACCGGGAAGTCGCGGGTGTAGCCGTAGCCGCCGTGCACCTGCACCGCGTCGGTGGTGACCTTCATGGCGTTGTCGGTCGCGACCATCTTCGCGACCGACGCCTCGGTGCTGAACGGCAGGCCCTGGTCCTTGAGGCGCGCCGCGGCGAGGTACGTCGCCCGGGCCGACCCGACCGCGGCGGCCATGTCGGCGAGCAGGAACGCGAGGCCCTGGTGGTCGATGATCTTCTTGCCGAAGGTCTCACGGGTCTTGGCGTAGGCCACCGCGTCGTCCAGGGCTCCCTGGGCCAGGCCGGTCGCGACCGCCGCGATGCCGAGCCGGCCCGAGTCGAGGCCGGCGAGCGCGATCTTGAGGCCGTCGCCCTCGGCGCCGAGCAGCCGGTCGGCGGGGACGCGGGCGCCCTCGAACCGGACGGTCGCGGTGACCGAGCCGGTCAGCCCCATCTTGTGCTCCGGCGGGTCGGCCAGCACGCCCTCGGTGTCGGCCGGGACCAGGAAGCAGGAGATGCCGTTGCGCTCGTCGGAGGTCCGCGCCATCACCTTGTAGAAGTCCGCGACGCCGCCGTGGGTGACCCACGCCTTGGTGCCGTCGAGCACGTAGTCGTCGCCGTCGCGACGGGCACGGGTGCGCATCGCGGCCGGGTCGGAGCCGGCGTGCGCCTCGGAGAGGCAGTAGGCCCCCAGCTGCTCCCCGCCGAGCATCTCGGGCAGCAGCTTGTTCTTCTGCTCCTCGCTGCCGCGGGTGACCAGGCCGAAGCAGCTCAGCGCGTGCACGGAGACGCCGACCGCGACGCTGGCCCAGACCCGGGCGATCTCCTCGACGACCTGCAGGTAGACCTCGTAGGGCTGACCGCCGCCGCCGTACTCCTCGGCGTAGGGCAGCCCGAGCACGCCGACCCGGCCGAGCATCGTGAAGATGTCGCGCGGGAAGGTCTCGCTGGCCTCGTCGCCGGCGACGCGCGGGTGCAGCTCGCGGTCGGCGAGCTCGCGCACCAGCCGCACCAGGTCGGCGGCCTCGTCGGTCGGCAGGACACGGGATGCGGGCACGGGGACTCCTTGGTGACGCGAAAATGATACTGACAAGCAGGCTACAGTATCATTCCAGCCGTCACCGGAGGAGGCCGCATGGCCCGCACGCAGCGCACCCGCCGCCAGCTCGACCTGCTCGACCGGCTCGTGCACCTGATGGCGGCCGAGGGCTTCGCCCGGTTCACGCTGGACGACCTCGCGCTGCGGATGCGCTGCTCGAAGACCACGCTCTACGCGCTGGCCGACAGCAAGCAGGGACTCGTCGTCGAGGTGGTCAAGCAGTACTTCCGCACCGCGGTCGACCGGGTCGAGGAGCGGGTCGCCGCCCGGGAGGAGCCGGCCGAGCGGATCGCGGCGTACCTCTCCGCCGTCGCCGACCAGCTCCAGCCCCTGTCGCGGGCGTTCATGGACGACCTGACCGCGCTGCCGGCGGCGGCGGCGGTCTACCGGCAGAACACCGCGGCCGCGGCGGACCGGATCCGCGCGCTGGTCGCCGCCGGGGTCCGCGAGGGAGCCTTCCGGCCGGTGCACGCCGCGTTCGTGGGGGAGATGGTGGCCGCGACGATGTTCGAGATCCAGCGCGGCGAGCTGTTCGAGCGCCTCGAGCTGACCGACAGCGAGGCCTACGCCGAGCTCCTGACCCTGGTAACCGACCTCCTGACCGGCAGCTGACCCGCAGCTGACCCCCCAGCTGTAACGCGGGGTTATGGACGCTCCACCCACGGCACACCTCGGGTCCAGCGTCCATAACCCCGCGTTACAAGGGGCGCGGCCGCGGGCCCGGCTGTGCGTCGGGAGGCCGGGGGGGCTACGTTGCTGGGACGACGTCAGCGCCTGACAGGTCGGCGGGAGGGAGTCCGGATGAAGGTCGCACTGATGGTCACGTGCGTGAACGACGCGATGTTCCCCGAGACCGGCAAGGCGGTCGTCCGGCTGCTGCGCCGGCTCGGCGTCGACGTCGAGTTCCCCGCCGCGCAGACCTGCTGCGCGCAGCCGATGGTGAACACCGGCTACCTCGACGAGGCGGTGCCCGTCGTCCGCACCTTCACCGAGGCGTTCGCGGGGTACGACGCGGTGGTCACGCCGAGCGGCTCGTGCGCCGGGTCGGCCCGGCACCAGCACGCGCTCGTCGCGCGGCGCTCAGGCGACCCGGCCCTGCAGGCCGCGGTGGCCGCGACGTCGCCGACGGTCTACGAGCTCTCGGAGTTCCTCGTCGACGTGCTCGGGGTCGAGGACGTCGGCGCGTACTACCCGCACACCGTGACCTACCACCCGACCTGCCACTCGCTGCGGATGCTCGGCGTCGGCGACCGGCCCACCCGGCTGCTCAGGGCGGTCCGGGGGCTGCGGCTCGTCGAGCTGCCCGGGGCCGACCAGTGCTGCGGCTTCGGCGGCACGTTCGCGGTCAAGAACTCCGACACGTCGGTGGCGATGGGCTCCGACAAGGCCCGGCACGTCCGGGAGACCGGCGCCGAGGTGCTGGTCGCCGGGGACAACTCCTGCCTGATGCACGTCGGCGGGCTGCTCTCCCGGCAGCAGAGCGGGGTCCGGGTCGTGCACCTGGCCGAGATCCTGGCGGCGACGTCATGAGCGGGCCCGACCGAGCGGCGGCGACGTTCGTGGGGATGCCGGCCTTCCCGGAGGCGGCCCGGGCCGCGCTGGCCGACACCCAGCTGCGCAGCAACCTCGCGCACGCCACCTCGACGATCCGCGCCAAGCGCGCCAAGGTGGTCGCCGAGCTCGACGACTGGGAGCAGCTGCGGCTGGCCGGTGCGGCGATCAAGGACAACACCCTGCTGCACCTCGACGAGCACCTGCTCCGGCTCGAGGCGTCGCTGACCGCCGCGGGCGCCACCGTGCACTGGGCCCGGGACGCGGCCGAGGCTTGCGACGTCGTCGCCGCGGTCGCCGAGTCGCACGGGGTCGACGAGGTGGTCAAGGTCAAGTCGATGGCCACCGCGGAGATCGACCTCAACGAGCACCTCGCCGCACGCGGCATCGCGGCCTGGGAGACCGACCTGGCCGAGCTGATCGTGCAGCTCGGCGATGACCTGCCCAGCCACATCCTGGTGCCTGCCATCCACCGCAACCGGGCCGAGATCCGGGAGATCTTCCTCGAGAACATGGCGGCCGCCGGCCGGCCCGCACCGGCCGACCTCTCCGACGAGCCGGCCAAGCTGGCCGAGGCGGCCCGGCTGCACCTGCGCGAGAAGTTCCTGCGCGCGAAGGTCGGCGTCTCCGGCGCGAACTTCGCGGTCGCCGACTCCGGCACGCTGGTCGTCGTGGAGTCCGAGGGCAACGGCCGGATGTGCCTGACGCTGCCCGAGGTGCTCGTCTCGGTCGTCGGCATCGAGAAGGTGCTGCCCACCTGGGCGGACCTCGACGTGTTCCTGCAGCTGCTGCCGCGGTCCTCGACCGGCGAGCGGATGAACCCCTACACCTCGACCTGGTCCGGGGTCACGCCCGGCGACGGGCCGCAGGAGGTGCACGTGGTGCTCCTCGACAACGGCCGCACCCGCGCGCTCGCCGACGAGGTCGGCCGGCAGGCGCTGCGCTGCATCCGCTGCTCGGCGTGCCTGAACGTCTGCCCGGTCTACGAGCGCACCGGCGGGCACGCCTACGGCTCGGTCTACCCGGGCCCGATCGGCGCGATCCTCAACCCGCTGCTCAAGGGCGTCGGCGTCGACGCGCAGACCGACTCGCTGCCCTACGCCTCCTCGCTGTGCGGCGCCTGCTTCGAGGTCTGCCCGGTCCGCATCGACATCCCCTCGGTGCTGGTGGACCTGCGGGCCCAGGTCGTCGACGCCCACCGCGGCGGGGTGCCCAAGCCCGAGGCGCTGGCCATGAAGGCGGCCGCGCTCACGTTCGGCTCGGGCGCCCGGCTTGGTGCGGCGGAGAAGGCGTCCGGGCTGGTCGGCCGGCTGCTCGGCGGTGCGGGACGCCGGGCGGGTCGACGTACCCTGCCGGGCGGACGCGGGATGCTGGGGCGGCTGCCCGGACCGGGCGCCGCCTGGACGAACGCCCGCGACCTGCCGCTGCCGCCGGCCGAGTCGTTCCGGGCCTGGTGGCGGCGCACGTCGGGAGGACGCGATGACTGAGGCCCGCGAGGCGGTCCTCGCGAACGTACGACGCGCGCTGGCCGCCGCGGACACCTCACCGGTGACCGTCCCGCGCAGCTACCGGGACGCGGGCACGCCCGACCCCGCGGCGATGCTGGACCTGTTCGTGGAGCGGGTCGCGGACTACCGGGCCACGGTCGTGCGCTGCGCGGCGGGCGACGTCGAGGCCCGGATCGCCGCGGCGCTCCCCGACGGGGCCCGGGTGCTGGTGCCGGACGGCCTGCCCTGGCAGGTCCCGGGGGCGGTCGCCGACAGCGGCCCGACGGGGCTGTCCTCGGCGGAGCTCGACGGGCTCGACGCGGTGGTCACCGCCGCCACGGTGGGGATCGCGACGACCGGCACGATCGTGCTGTCGCACGGGCCGGCCGAGGGCCGCCGGGCGGTCAGCCTGGTGCCCGACCTGCACGTGTGCGTCGTCCGCGCCGACCAGGTCGTCGCCGACGTGCCCGAGGCCGTCGCGCTGCTGGACCCGGGCCGGCCGACCACCTGGATCAGCGGACCGTCGGCGACCAGCGACATCGAGCTGGACCGGGTCGAGGGCGTGCACGGCCCGCGCACCCTGCACGTGCTCGTGGTGTCCTAGCCTGGCCCGATGCGCTCAGGGATCGTGCTGGTCACGCTGGTGGTCGACGACTACGACGAGGCGATCGGGTGGTTCACCGGCGCGCTCGGGTTCGAGCTCGTCGAGGACAGCCCCCGGGGGCCGGGCAAGCGCTGGGTCGTGGTGGCGCCGCCCGGTGCCGAGGGGGCCGCGCTGCTGCTGGCCCGAGGGGACGGGGAGCAGCAGCGCGACCGGATCGGCGACCAGACCGGCGGACGGGTCGGTTTCTTCCTGCACACCGCGGACTTCGCGGCCGCCCTGGAGCGGATGCGGGGAGCCGGGGTGCGCTTCCTGGAGGAGCCGCGGCACGAGGCCTACGGGAGCGTGGTGGTCTTCGAGGACCTCTACGGCAACCGCTGGGACCTCATGCAGCCGTCCGCCTGACCGGTCAGGCGGCCGGCGGGGTCCCGGGCGCGCCCGGGCCGTCGCCGTCGTGGTCCCCGCCGCCGTGGCCGCCGTGACCGGACCGGGTGCCGGTGACTGCGTAGCCCTTGCCGACCTGGACGATCACCTCGTCGCCCGCCTTGGTCACCACGTGCGCCTCGTAGACGCCGTCCGAGTCGGTCTCGACCCGCTGGATCGTCGCGCCGGGGTACTTCGCGAGCGCCGCCGCCCTCACCTTGGCGGCCGTGGTGCCGGTGAGCAGCTTCTCGTCCGAGCGCATGCTCCGGCTCGGGTCGGGGGTGCCGCCCGCGCGACCGTAGGTCCCGGTGGACGTGTCGGCGCTGGCGGAGCCGCTGGCGCCGAGGGCGACCCCGGCCCCGAGCCCGGCGAGCAGCAGCGCCCCCGCGGCGACGGCCTTGGTGGTGCGGTTGGTCTTGTTCACGTGGTCTCTCCCTGGTCGGCGCTCCGGCCGAGCGCGGTCCGCTCACGGTCCGCCGGCCCTCTGGCGAAGGACTGTCGTCACCCTGTCGTGACGCTGTGAGCGGCGCCGACCGGTCAGGCGCCGACCATCCGCAGCGCCAGCGCCGCGTAGTGCTCGCCGACCTCCTCGTGCGTCAGCGCCCCGTCGTCGTCGTACCAGCGGGAGACGTCGATCCCCAGCGACAGCAAGGCGAGCGTGGTCATCCGGGGATCGGGCACGTCGAACACGCCGGCCCGCACCCCGTCCTCGACGAGCGCGCGCACCTCGGCCTCGATCGTCCGTCGTACGGCGGCCACCTCGGCGCGGTGCGGCTCGCTCAGCGCGGCGAGCTCGTAGTTCACGATCCGCGCGGTGGTGTGGTGGCGGGCGTGGTGCGCCGCGAACGTCCGGGCGAACGCCGCGAGCCGGTCCACCGGCCCGTCGACGGCGGCGACCGTGTCCCGGACCAGGCGCAGGGTCCGCTCGTGGCCGCGGCTGGAGATCAGGTGCAGCAGGTCCTCCTTGGACCGGTGGTGCACGTAGACCGCGGCCGGGCTCAGGCCGGCGGCGGCCGCGATGTCGCGGGTCGTGGTGCCGTGGAAGCCGCGCGCGGCGAACGACGCGACCGCCGCGTCCAGCAGCCGGGCCTGGGTGGGGGAGTCGGCTGTGACCTGGCTCATACGCGCCTCCGGCGGATCGGTGTTGACGCGGGCACTTCTGGGGAGAAACCTAAGACCGACCGCCCGAGGTAAGCAAGCGCTTAGTGGCAGCGCCCCGATCCCCACCCCGACCCGAGGAGAACCCCTTGCCCGTCGACCCCGAGATCGCCGGAGTCCTGCAGCTGCTCGCTGCGGTGGACCAGCCGGTGCACGAGATGACCCCGCGGCAGGCCCGCGACTCGTTCGCCGCGCTCGTGGTGGGCGGTCGTCAGCCCGCGCACGTCGTCCCGGTGCGGTCGGTCGAGGACGTCACCGTGACCGGCGGGGCCGGCGACCTGGCGGCCCGCGTCTACCGGCCTGAGGAGACCGGCCCGCTGCCCACGGTCGTGCTGTTCCACGGCGGCGGGTGGGTGATCGGCGACCTCGAGACCCACGACAACATGGCCCGCACGATCGCCCGCGACTCCCGCGCGGTCGTCGTGTCGGTGGACTACCGGCTCGCCCCCGAGGCGCCGTTCCCGGCCGCCGTCGAGGACGCGCTGGCCGCGACCCGCTGGGCGGCCGCGCACCTCGACGAGCTCGGCGGCTCCTCCGTCCTGGCCGTCGCCGGCGACAGTGCCGGCGGCAACCTGGCGGCGGTGGTCGCCCAGGAGCTGCGCACCGAGGTCGCCGCGCAGCTGCTCGTCTACCCGGCCACGGACATGCTCGGCGCGCACCCCTCGCGCACCGAGAACGGCACCGGCTACTTCCTCGAGACGGCCACGATGGAGTGGTTCTTCGGGCACTACGCCGGCCACGTCACCGACGTCGACGCCCGGCTGTCCCCGGCGCTGGCCGAGGACCTGTCCGGGCTGCCCCCGGCCGTCGTGGTCACCGCCGAGTTCGACCCGCTGCGCGACGAGGGCGAGGCGTACGCCGCCGCGCTGGTGGCCGCGGGCACCCGCGTCGAGGCCCGCCGCTACGACGGGATGGTCCACGGCTTCTTCGACATGGGCCCGGCCTCGGCGGCCGCCCGCGCCGCCGTCGCGGAGACCTGCGCGCTGTTCGGGAAGGTGCTGCACGCATGACGCTGCTCTCCCTCGCCAGCGTGCTGGCCGAGTCCGCCCGGCGTGCCCCGGACCGGCTCGCGGTCGTCCAGGGTGACCTGCGGGTCGGGTACGGCGACCTGTGGCGGCAGGCCCGGCAGCACGCCACCGCCTTGCAGGAGCAGGGGATCGGGCCCGGTGACCGGGTCGCGCTGCTCGCCCCCAACGTCGTGGACTTCGTCCGCGCCTACTACGGCATCCTCGCCGCCGGCGCGGTCGTCGTGCCCGTCCCGACGCTGCTGAACGCCGAGGAGGCGGCGTACATCCTGCGGCACTCGGGCGCGAGCTTCCTGCTGCACGACGCGTCGTTCGCCGCCGTCGGCACGCAGGCCGCCGAGGCCGTCGGCGTGCCGGCCCGCGACATCGCGTCGCTGGGCGCCGCCGACCTCGAGCCGGTGCGCACGCACGTCGCGCGCGAGGCCGAGGACGTGGCGGTGATCTTCTACACCAGCGGCACGACCGGACGTCCCAAGGGTGCCCTGCTGACGCACCTCAACCTGGTGATGAACTCGACCGTCAACGCGTTCGACGCCAACCCGATCCGTCGCGACGACGTGGTGATGGGCTGCCTGCCGCTGTTCCACACCTTCGGGCAGACGGTGTCGATGAACTCCACGTTCCGGGTCGGCGCGACGCTGCTGCTCCAGCCGCGCTTCGACCCCGACGCGGCGATCGCGCTGATGCACCACGAGCGCGCGACGCTGTTCTTCGGCGTCCCGACGATGTACGTCCAGCTGCTCGACGCCGTCCCGCGGGCCGCCGCGCTGCCGGAGCTGCGCGACTGCGTCTCCGGTGGCGCGTCGCTGCCGGTGGTGGTGCTCGAGCGTTTCGAGAAGGCCTTCTCCACCACGGTCTTCGAGGGCTACGGCCTCTCGGAGACCTCGCCGACCGCGTCGGTGAACCAGCCGTGGTTCGGCACCCGGGCCGGCACGGTCGGGCACCCGATCTGGGGCGTCGAGGTCGAGGTGGCCGACGAGACCGTCGACGACCGGATCGTGCTGCTGCCGCCCGGCGGCCGCGGCGAGATCGTGATCCGCGGGCACAACGTGTTCGCGGGGTACCTCGACGACCCGGCCGCCACCGCCGACGCGATCGTCGACGGCTGGTTCCGGACCGGCGACATCGGCACGATCGACGACGACGGCTTCATCAGCATCGTGGACCGCAAGAAGGACCTGATCATCCGCGGCGGCTTCAACGTCTACCCGCGCGAGGTCGAGGAGGTGCTGATGCGGCACCCCGCGGTCGCCCAGGTCGCGGTGATCGGGGTGCCCGACGACGAGAAGGGCGAGGAGATCTGCGCCGTCGTCGTGCCCGCCTTCCCGGTCGACGCGGACGAGCTGGTCGCCTGGTCGCGCGAGCAGCTCGGCCGGCACAAGTACCCACGGCGTGTCGAGGTCCTCGACGCGCTCCCCACCGGACCGAGCCACAAGGTCCTCAAGCGCGAGCTGCGCACCCAGTACTCGAAGGGCACCTCATGACCACCGCCACCCAGATCCGCCTCGCCCGTCGCCCCGAGGGCGAGCCGGACGACGCGACGTACGCGATCACCCACGACGAGGTGCCCACGCCGGGCCCCGGCGAGCTGCTGCTCCGCGTGGTCTACCTCTCGCTGGACCCCTACATGCGCGGCCGGATGAGCGCCGCGAAGTCCTACGCCGCGCCGGTCGAGGTCGGCGACGTGCTGGTCGGCGGGACGGTGTGCCAGGTGGAGACCTCGAACCACCCGGACTACGCCGCCGGCGACTACGTGCTGTCCTACTCCGGCTGGCAGACCCACGCGGTCAGCGACGGCTCCGGGCTGCGCAGGCTCGACCCGTCCGTCGCCCCCCCTGTCGACGGCGCTCGGCGTGCTGGGCATGCCCGGCTTCACGGCGTACGCCGGCCTGCTGGAGATCGGCAAGCCGCAGGCCGGTGAGACCGTCGTGGTCGCGGCCGCCACCGGGCCGGTCGGGTCGGCCGTCGGCCAGATCGCCCGGATCAAGGGCGCGCGGGCGGTGGGCATCGCCGGCGGCCCGGACAAGTGCCGGGCGCTGACCGAGGAGTTCGGCTTCGACGTCGCGGTCGACCACCGGTCCCCGACGTTCGCCGCCGACCTGAAGGCAGCGGTGCCGGACGGCATCGACGTGTACTTCGAGAACGTCGGAGGGCACGTCGCCACCGAGGTGTTCAAGCGGATGAACCTCTACGGGCGGGTCCCGGTCTGCGGGCTGGTCGCGAGCTACAACGCGACGTCCGCCCCCGAGGGCCCGGACCGGCTGCCCGGCTTCATGGGCCTGGTGCTGCGGCAGAGCCTGACCGTGCGCGGGTTCATCCAGGGCGAGTTCACGAAGTCGCACGGCCGCGACTTCGTGCGCGAGATGTCCGGCTGGGTGGCCGACGGGTCGGTGCGGTACCGCGAGGACGTCGTGCGCGGGCTGGAGAACGCGCCCGAGGCGTTCCGCGGCCTGCTCACCGGCCGCAACTTCGGCAAGCTCGTGATCCAGGTCAGCGACGAGTAGCCACGCGGACGTGCACTCGAGTGCATCCGTCCGCCGGCCGGCCGCTCGCGCGCGGCACCGCCACCCTGCTGCGGTCGACGTCGCGGTCCGGGCTGCGTCGTGCCGTGCGCCGGGATGGGTGGTGCGCGAAGCCCGGGGTCGCTACGCCCTGCCGGGTGCCGAGCTCCTCCGCCGCGCCGAGGCGATGCCCGGCAGGTACCGCACCCGCTGTCTCCGGGTCGCCGGCCTGGCGGACGGTGCTGCCGCCAACCCGTTCGAGTCCGTGCTCCGCGCTGTCGCCTGGAGGTTCCCGGCCTCGCGGTGACCCCGCAGGTGTGGGTCGACCCGATCAGCCGCCCCGACCTCGTCGACGGGGCGTCGGGAGTCGTCCTCGAGGCGGACTGCTTCGAGCTCCACGGGCGGGTGCTGCGCTTCTCCTGGGAGCACGTCATGTTCGAGCCGCAGTAGGTGCGGCAGGTCCTGCTCGCCGCCGTGGAACCGGTGGGACGGGCACATGAGGACACCGTCCGGAGCCGCAGAGGTTGAGCCCCACCTATGGGCCCGGCAGGTGCCCGTCGCACGGGTGTCAGATGCCGATGCCGAGCCGGTTCAGCGGGCCGACGAGCTGGGCCTCCTCGTAGGCCAGGTGCCCCAGCAGCACGTCGGACAGGGTGCCCACCGCCCGCCGGACGCCGTCGACCCCGCCGCCGGTCGCGACCAGGTCGACCAGCGCCCGGTCCACGTCCTCGAGCACCGCCGCGACGTCGTGGTGCTCGCGCTCCAGACGCTCCACGACCGGCGCCAGGGCCGGGTCGGCGTGCACCAGCCGCGGGAACATCGTGGTGTCCTCGATGGTGTGGTGGGTGGTCACCACCCGGCAGTAGCTCTCGCAGTAGGTGCCGAGAGTCCAGCTGTTCTGCCGCATCGTCATCGTGTTGATCATCGACCGGGCCGCGCCGACGTCGACGTGCCCGCGCGCCACCTGCTCCACGAGGTCCTGGACCTGCGCGAGCTCGGCGCGCAGGTGGTCGTGGATCGCGACGAGGTGGTCGCCGTCGCCACCGGAGGGCGCCGCCACCTCGACCCGCTCGGGGATCTCGGGGGCGGGCGGCGCGGGGGCCGCGGCCGCAGCGGGCGCGAGCCGCTCGGCCTCCACCAGCTCCCGGACCGCCGGCGCGACCTCCTCGGCGAACCGGTGCAGGTCGGTGCGGTCCTCGACGTCGGCCATCAGCACGAACCCGCTGATGCCCTCGTCGAGCGCCAGGCCGGCGAGCTGCTCGACCCACACCGAGGGCGGCCCCTGCAGGAAGCCGGAGCCGGTGAACGACCCCTGCACGTTGAACATCCGCCGCACGTCCTGCGGTGAGCGGCCGGCGTCGAGCGCCGCCCGGTCGATCCGCTCGTTCATGCCGGCCAGCTCCTCGGGGGCGGCGTACCCCAGGCTGGGCAGCCAGCCGTCGGCGAGCCGTCCGGTGAGCTCGAGCATCCGCGGCTTGTAGGCGCCGAGCCACAGCCCGATCGGGTGCACCGGGAGCGGCCCCGGCCTGGCGCCGTCCAGCCGGTAGTGCTCCCCCTCGAGCCGCGGCGTGCGCCCCGGGGCCCACAGCGCCCGGATCACGCCGATCGCCTCCTCGAGCGCGTCCACGGCCTGCCGCGGGGTACGACGGACGCCGCCCATCGCCACGATCCCGTCCCAGAAGGCGCCGGCCCCGAGGCCGAGCTCGACGCGGCCGCCGCTGAGCACGTCGAGGGACGCGGCGCTGCGGGCCAGCACCGCCGGCGGCCGCAGCGGCAGGTTCGCGACGTTCGGGAAGACCGTCACCCGCTCGGTGCGAGCCGCGACGTGGGTCAGCAGCGTCCACGCGTCCAGGTGGGCCGGCTGGTAGGGGTGGTCCTGCACGCTGACCGAGTCCAGCCCGAGGAGGTCGGCCTCCAGCGCGGCGGTGACCACGAGGTCGGCCCGGCCGGCGAGCGGCGGGAGGAAGACGCCGAAGTGCAGCTCGTGCCCGTAGTCCATGACGTCATCCTGCCGTCCGTCCGGGAGACGGACCCGCCGGTCCCGGTTTCGCGGCCGTCCAGGTGGGCAGGTGTGAGCCACCTCTCACTCGGTAGGAGCCCCCATGACCAGCGCCACGACACCGGAGCAGACCAAGCACAAGCTCCCCGTCCGCACCCTCATCGCTGCCAGCGTCGGCAACGCCGTCGAGTGGTACGACTGGACCGTCTTCGCGACGTTCTCGATCTACTTCGCCACCCAGATCTTCTCCGACGCCAACGAGTCGGCCGCGTTCGTCGGCACCTTCGCGACGTACGCCGTGGCGTTCTTCTTCCGGCCGCTCGGCGGGATGCTGCTCGGCCGGTACGCCGACCTGCGCGGCCGCAAGCAGGCGATGCTGCTGACGATCGCGCTGATGGCCGGCGGGTCGTTCGTGATCGCGATCCTGCCGACCTTCGACCAGGTCGGCTGGCTCGCGCCGATCCTGCTGCTCGCGGCGCGCATCGCCCAGGGCATGTCGCTCGGCGGTGAGGTCTCGAACGCCTCGGCCTACCTCGCGGAGATCGCGCCCGCCGAGCGTCGCGGCCGGTACTCCTCGTTCTTCTACACCTCCACCGGTACGGCGGTCCTCCTCGCGTCGCTGCTCGGCGCCCTGCTGGCCAGCAACCTCAGCGACGACCAGCTCGCGAGCTGGGGCTGGCGCGTGCCGTTCTTCGTCGGCGGCCTGCTCGGGCTCGTCGGGGTCTGGCTGCGGCGCGACATGGCCGAGACCGAGCAGTTCGAGGAGAACAAGGCCAAGGCGGAGGCGATCAAGAACCCGCTGATGATGACGCTGCGCGAGCACCCCCGCGCGGTGGCGCAGCTGATGGGCTTCACGCTGCTCTCCACGCTCTGCTACTACACGTTCTTCTCGGCGCTGACGCCCTTCGCGGTCAAGCAGCAGAAGCTCGACGACGGGATGGTCTTCTGGGCGCTGTCGATCGCGACCGCGCTGTTCGTGGTGCTGCAGTACCCCTTTGGCTGGACCGCCGACCGCTTCGGCCGCAAGCCGCAGATGCTCATCTGGTCCGGCCTGATCGCGGTCGGCATCGTCCCGATGTCGCACCTCATCGTGCCCGGCGCGAGCTTCGGGTCGGTGCTGCTGGTGTTCTGCTTCGGCCTCGGGCTCTACGCGATCTTCGCCTCCATCGCCCCCGCGATCATGAGCGAGCTGTTCCCCACCGAGCTGCGCGGGCTGGGCATCGGCGCCTGGTACAACCTCACCGTCGCGGTCTTCGGCGGCACCGCGCCGCTGGTGATCCAGTGGCTCGGCGGGGCCGGGCACAGCAACTGGTTCTTCTGGTACGTCGCCGCGGGCGCCGTGGTCGCGTTCCTCGCGATCCTCACGCTGCCGGAGACGAAGGGATCGGTCCTGAAGTGAGCCGGGCCACCGAGCTGCTCGTCGAGCTGGTCCGCCAGGACACGGTGGCCGCGGGGGAGGAGCTGCTCGCGCGACGGTGCGCGGGTCTTCTCGAGGAGGCCGGCCTGCCCGGCACCCTGCTCGAGGTCGGACCCGGCCGCGCCCAGTACGTCGGCCGGGCGGGCTCCGACGCGCCGTTGACGTTCACGGGCCACCTCGACACCGTCCCGGCGACGCCGTCGGACTGGAGCGTGGACCCCTGGTCCGCCTCCGCCGACGGCGACCGGCTCGTGGGACGCGGGACCAGCGACATGAAGTCCGGCGTCGCCGCCCTCGTCGTCGCGGTGGCCGACCACGTCCGTCGTACGCATGCGTGCCGGGGGGTGCAGGTGGTGCTGACGTCGGGGGAGGAGACCGGGTGCGAGGGTGCGGTGCGGATCCCCGCCTCGGCGCTCGCCGCCGGCGGACCGCTCGTGGTCGCCGAGCCGACCGCCAACCGCCTCGTGCCGGCCCACAAGGGCGCGCACTGGATGCGGCTCACCGCCAAGGGCCGGGCCGCCCACGGGTCCGCCCCGGAGCTCGGCGACAACGCGGTGGTCCGGCTGGCCCGCGCCGCCGTCGCGCTGCACGACTTCGACGACTGGCCGAGCCAGGACGGGTTCGGCCGGGTGACCGCCAACGTCGGGCTGCTGCGCGGCGGCGTGCAGCCCAACGTGGTCCCCGACTCGGCCGAGCTGCTGCTGGACGTCCGCACCGTGCCGTCGGCCTCCGGCGACGTCGTCCGCGACCTGGTGCGGTCCCTGGCAGGCGAGGGTGTCGAGGTGGCCGACCACGTGGTGCTGCCGCCGGTGGACACCGCGCTGGACGACGGCTTCGTCGCACTGGTGGGCGAGGCGCTGGCTGCCACGGGTCTGGACGGCGGGCCGGCCGAGCCCGCGCGCTACTTCACCGACGCCTCCGCGCTCATCCCGCTGCTGACCCACGAGGGTGCGCGGCCGGCGCCGACGGTGATCCTGGGCCCGGGGGAGCCCGACCAGTGCCACGTAGCCGACGAGTGGTGCTCGCTGGCGCAGGTCGACCGAGCCGTCGAGGTGTACGCCGAGCTGCTGCACCGGTGGTGCCGCTGAGCCTCGCCTCGTGGGGCGGAAATGAGACGCCTGTTCGAAAACCCTCAGGAAGGGTCGGGCGACGCCGAAGGAGCAGGCATCGGGGTCGTGATGCTCTGCGACCGCCGGTGCCGTGCGCGGCGTACGGGGGATGTAAGCGGTCTCGGGTCCCTGGTGCTGCGCGCGGTCGCACCCACCGCGGGCACCTGCCCGCGGTCCCCGCAGCAGCGGACGCACCTGGCGGCGCTGCCTTCTCGAGGAGACCCATGCCCGACTCCCCCCGTCGAGCGCCGTCGCGTGACGCGCGCACTGTCCACCGCCCTCGCGGTGACCCTGACCTCCAGCATCTGCGCCTTCGGCGCGATGTCCCCGGCCTCGGCCGTCGAAGAGGTCCCCACGCCGCACCCGTTCGGCCTCTCGGTCGTCGCCGACCAGACGGGACCGAGCTACAAGCTGGTCGCCCGCTGGGAGGACGAGGACCCGAAGCCGGACGTCACCGCCGACGACTACGACGTCACGGTGACCGCGTACGATGAGGCCGCGGGAGCCCCCGTGGACCTGAACGGCGCAGAGGACGGCGAAGCGCTGGACACCACGGTGCCCGACGCCGACGGCACCCAGCGCTACGGCATCCCGGACGCCGACCCGGCGTACAGCTACCAGGTCAGCGTCCGCCTGGACGGGGACGCGCCCCAGTCCGACCACGCGTCGTCCGACCCGCTTCCCGGCGCCCCGACCGAGGTGACCGCCGCTGCGAACCGTTCGACGGTGCACGTCGAGTGGCAGGGCAACTACGACCTCGGGTTCCCCGACTTCTTCGACGTCACCCTGGTGACGCAGGGCGGGACCGAGGTCGAAACCAAGCAGGTCGGTGCCGACGTGGACGAGTCCGTCGACTTCACCGGTGTGGGCGAGGGCATGTACACGGTCCACGTCAGCGAGCGGAACGCCACCGGCCACTCGCAGGACGACGCGACCGGGACCGTCGTCGTGGACGGCAAGGGTTCTCCCTCGGTCCCGCGCAACGTCGTCACCACGGACTACGCCAACAACGCCGTCCGGGTCACCTGGGACGCGCCTGAGGACGAGGGCGGCCTGCCCGCCACCTGGTACGTCGCGACCCTGCGGGACGTCGACCCGGTGACCGGCGAGTTCACCGATCCCGAGACCGGCGTCTACATGGAGCGGGACTCGGACCCCGCCGAGTACGACCGGTCCTGGACCTTCTACGGCGAGGACGAGTACCCGATCCCCGCCGGCAGCTACAAGGTGCAGGTGTACGAGGAGAACGAGCGCGGCCGCAGCCCGGTGTACACCAGCCCGGTGTTCACCAAGGTGGCCAGCACGATCTCCTCGGCGCCCCGCAACGTCACGGCCACCAGCAGCGCCGCCAACCAGGTCTCCGTGGCCTGGGACGCGCCGGAGACCGACGGCGGCAACGCCGTCACCGACTACTACGCGGTGGTCGAGGACGGCAGCAACGATGGCTACGGCGTCTGGGCGGACTTCCCCGGCGGCGCCCGTGGCGGGACGATCACCGGCGTGAAGGCCGGCACCTGGCCGGTCAAGGTCTGGGCCTACAACAACAACGGCGAGTCCCCGGTCGGCACGGCCCAGGTCACGGTCGGCAACCCGACCCCGCCTGCGCCGCCCGCTCCGCCGGCCCCGCCGGCGCCCCCGGCCCCGCCGGTCATCGCTCCGGTCACGGTTCCGGCCGCCCCGGCCGTGCCCAAGACCACCCCGGTCAAGGACGGCGGCGCGACCACCATCACCTGGAAGGCCCCCAAGGCCGTCCCCGGTGCGCCGGTGATCCGCTACGTCGTCACCGTCGACGGTCGGGTGTTCTCCACCAAGGGCACGACCCTGAAGGTCTCCGGCCTGCGCGCCGGCCCCGCCAAGGTCGTCGTCCAGGCGGTCAACAAGAAGGGCACCTCCAAGGCTGCCGCCCTGACCATCAAGGTCAACAAGTCGGTCGCCCAGGCGCCGAAGCCGACCCTGCGTCCGGGCCAGTCCGGCGCGGCGGTCAAGAAGATGCAGAAGGCCCTCGGCGTCAAGGCCTCCGGCTCGTTCACCAAGTCGACCAAGACGGCGCTCGTCCGCTGGCAGAAGGCGCACCACGTCGCCGCCACCGGTGTGGCGAACGACCGGGTCCGCTACCTGCTGAACATCTGATCCGCTCCTGACCTGTGGCGCGTACCCTCCGGGGTGCGCGCCACAGGTGCGCCCGGGGAATTCCTGCTCCCGGCCGGTGGTTGGAGTCCGCAATGCCTGCCTCCAGCACCGCCTCCGACGCTCGTCGCGTGTCCACCCTCGTCGGTCTGCTCTTCGGCCTCGCTGGCATGGGCAGCTCCTCGGCGGCGATCGCGCTGCCGGTCCTGGCCCGCGACCTCGACGTGAGCACCGGGGTGAGCGCGTGGGCGATCAGCCTGTACGCGCTGATGCTCGCAGTCGCCACGGCGGTCTACGGCCGCGTGTCCGACCTCGTCGGCATCCGGCTGCCGCTGCTCGTCGGCGTCGGCCTGATGACCACCGGCGCGCTGGTGGGCGCGCTGGCGCCCAGCTTCGGGGTGCTCCTGGCGGCCCGGATCTTCCAGGGTGCCGGCGCGGCCGCCGTACCCACGCTGGGGGTGGCGATCATCAGCTCGCGCTTCCACGGCACGGACCGCTCGTCCGCCCTCGGCCGGGTGGCCGGCGTAGCCGCCGCGGTCAGCTGCCTCGGCCCGCTGGCCGGCGGCAGCGTCGAGGGCCTGCTGGGCTGGCGGGTGGTGATCGCCCTGCCGATGCTGGGCGTCCAGCTCCTACCGGTGCTGTGGCGCTCGCTGCCCACCGACGGCAGCGGCGCCCGCCTGGACCTCCTCGGCGCGGTGCTGGTCGCCGGTACGGCGGCCGGCGTGGTGCTGCTGGTGCAGTCGCCGTCGACCGGCCCCCTGGTCGCCGCCGTCGGCGCGGGACTGATCGTGCTGGGCACCCCTGCGGTCGCGTTCTGGGTGCGTCGGCGTCCGCACGGCTTCCTGCCGATGTCGGTGATCCGCAACCCGGCCGTGGTCCGCAGCGCGCTGGCCGCCGCCGCCGTCCCGGCCGCCTGGTTCGCCCTGCTGATCGCCGTGCCCGCGGTGCTCGTCGGCCAGGGCTGGCAGCCGTGGCTGGTCGGCGTCGCCCTGCTCCCGAGTGCGGTCACGGGCCTGCTCGCGCCCCGGGTCGCCGGCCCGCTGCTCTCGCGCGTCGGGCCGGCGCCGTCCCTCGCGCTGGCGGCCGTGATCGCCGCAGTCGCCCTGGGCGTCGCCGCCCTGGGGGCCACGCTGACCTCGGCGGTGCTGCTGGTGGTCGCCGTGGTGGCGGTGACGCTGGCGTTCGGGCTGGGTCAGCCGGCGCTGATGGCGGCCGTCGGCGACGCGGTGGAGGACGACGTCCGGGGGGTCGCGCTGGGGATCGCCACGCTGTTCTTCCTGGTGGGCGGTGGTGTCGGCTCGGCCGTGGTGGGCGGGCTCAGCGGACCGCTCACGATGCCGGGGGCGCTGCTCCTGCTCGCCGGGCTGCCGGTCCTGGGGCTGCTCGCGCTGGCGGCCAACCTGCGGCGCGAGCCGGGGCCCGACCTCGCCGACTGAGCCTCAGGCCCCGGGCGCCGGCCGGGGCTCCACCAGCCAGATCGTCCGGTAGGTCTTCCCGCGGTCCAGGAAGGCTGCGGTGGGCCGGGTGCGCAGGCGCCGCTCGTAGCGGGTCGTCAGCCGGCTGAGCACGGGCGTCCACTCGAGGATCACGATCAGGCCCTGCCACCACACGTTGCCGGACCTCTTGTCGGCCGTGATCTGCCAGGTGTCCGGAATCGCGTTCTCCACCAGTGACCGGTCCGGGTACGCGGACTGGTCGAGGTGCTCGGCCAGCCAGGGTGGCGTGCGGGCCGCGCCGCGGACCTTCCAGTACGCCGCCAGCACCCGGTCGAGGCGCTGCGCCGGCAGCCCGTCGGGATAACCGACGATGACCGCACGTCGCGCGACGCGACACAGCTCGGAGAGCGCGTCGTTCCGGATCGCCTCGGGGAGGTGCTCGACGAGGTCGAGGGAGATCACCACGTCGAACGCGTCGTCCTTGAAGGGCAGCGCCTCGGCCCTGGCCGCGACGAACTCCGCCTCGCCGACGCGGGCGGACTCGCGATGGTCCGCGGGGAACACGAGGTCCGTCTGGACGACCTTGCGCGGTGAGTACCAGCTGAGACCGTGGGTGCCGCTCCCGACATCGAGGATGTCAGTCGCGTCGAGCTCGTCGATCATGTCCATGACCGGCTGGTAACGAAGCAACCAGTTGAGCATGCATCCCCCGCTTTCGCTTCGCTCCGCACCTCGGTGCCGACTCAGAAGTAGTGATAGTAGGTGAGCTGGGGGCAGTAGCTGATCTGGACCCCCGCCTTCGACATGCGCCGCCAGAGGTTCCAGTCCGCCGGCTCGTCGAGCAGGTAGCTGCGCCGGTTGAGGTCGATGAAGGCGATGTCGGACCGGAACAGCACGGAGCCGTGGCTGATCCTCCCGAGAGCGAGCGGCGGACCACCGGTCGTCGTCCACGTCCCGTCCTCGGCCTGCATCGCCGCATCGCTCCACACCATCTCCGCGTCGTGCGTGCGGGCCCAGGCGAGCAGCGTGGACACGTGGTCGGGAGTCAAGGTGTCGTCGTCGTCGCACGGCGCGATCCAGGAGCCTGCGGCCATCAGGGCCCCGATGTTCATCGGGGTGACTCCCGCCACCTGCCACAGCGACATGCGGTCGCTCGGGTACTGACCCCGTCGTCCGAGGTTGACGAAGCGGACCCCCCGGTCGGCGTAGTCCAGTGCCACCCGCGCCGTCGCGTCGTCGCAGCAGTCTCCGACCACGACGATCTCGACGCGCGGGTAGTCCTGGGCGAGGCACGACTCGATCGTGCGTCGGAGGCGTTCGCCCGCGGAGTAGGTGGCGATCCTGATGGTCACGAGAGGGTCGCCCTCGTCGGGCTCGCGCTCGCGACGTACGCGGCTCAGCTCTGCGGCGTCGAGCCTGACCTCCGTCCACTCCCGCGCCCTCTCCGTGAGGCTCTGGCGGGTGAGCGCCTTGCGGGTGCGGACGAGACGCGCGAGAGCCACCTGTCGCAGGCCCTCGTCGCGAGCCAGGCTCCACCGCTCCGCGAAGTCGCTCACGATGCGGGCGTCTCCGGGGTGCACACGGCGATGAGCCGCTGGAGCGTCGAGTCCGTCATCGTGTTGTAGATCGGCAGGCACACGACCCTGCCGGCCACGTCGTCGGTCACGGGCAGCGGCATGCGGGGCGAGCTGCCGAACGCCGGCATCTGGTGCAACGGGTCGCCGAAGTAGGCACGCAGCTCGATGTTCTGCTCGGCGGCGCGGGCGATGAGCGCGTCGCGCTCCTCCCGGGAGGAGCAGAGCATCGGGAGGAACTGGAACGCGCTCGAGTGGTTGCCCGTCTGGAAGGAGAAGTGCTGCTCCTCGAGGGCGAGCCGCAAGACCTCCGCGTAGCCGCGCCGTCGCTCCAGGATCCCCTCGAGCTGGTCCAGCACGCACAGGGCAAGTGCCGCGTGCAGCTCGTCCATCTTGCCGTTCAGCCCGATGGCCCCGTCCACGACGCGGGCACTGCTGAAGCCGAAGTTGGCCAGCCGGCGCAGGCGGGCCGCGGTCTCCGACGACTTCGTCATGACGACGCCGCCCTCGCCGATGGCGAACGGCTTCGTGGCATGGAAGGAGAAGACCTCGGCGTCCCCTGCCGTCCCGATGGGCCGTCCGTCCTCGTCGCGCGACCCGAACCCGGCGGCCGAGTCGACGACCAGCGGGACGGAGTGCTCCGCGCAGAGCCGCTCCCACTCGGCGACCACGGTGCGCGGCGGCGCGGTCCCGTACGTCGAGCAGAGGACCGCGGCCGCCACCTCGTCGGGATGTGCGCGGAGCGCGTCGGCCAGGCCACCGGGATCGACGTGCCAGTGCTCGGGGTCGATGTCCACGAACAGCGGTTCGAAGCCGGCCCAGTGCACGATGGCGGCGGTGGCGGCGAACGTGTAGCTCGGGACGACCACGAGCTTGCGGACGCCCGGCTCGGCCACCGCACGCAGGGCGATCAGCAGTCCGGCCGTGGCGCTGGAGACGGGAACCGCCTCGACGCTCTCGCCGACGTAGTCGGCCAGCCGGACCTCGAGGGCCTTGAGGCACGGGCCGCCGTTCGAGAACCACTGGGACTGCTCGGAGGCCGACCAGTACTTCTGCGCGTCGTCCAGCGTAGGAAGCTGCGGCGCCTGGAACCTGATCTGGTCCACGTCATCCTCCATGAATAAGTTGGCGCGCGGGAATTCCGACCACCGTGATGCCGGGGGACTCGATGTCCCGGGACACGACGGCGCCCGCGCCGATCGTGACGTCGGCGGCGATCCTGCGCCGCTCGAGCACCGTGGCATTGGCGCCGACCGTACTACGGTCTCCCAGCGTCACGTTGCCGCTCACCACCGCGTTCGGGTTCAGGGAGCAGCCGGCTCCGAGGACGGCGTCGTGCCCGATCGTCGCGCCCACGTTGATGTGCGTCTGACGCCCCACCTGCACGTTCACGCTGACCCGGGCGCCCGGAAAGACCACGGTCCCCGGCTCCAGCGAGGAGCCCGCGGCCACCGTCGCCGACGGATGGACGAGCGGGGGGTTCTCCGTCCACCCCCGGTCCACGAACCTCGCGCCCACCTGCGCGCGTGCGGGGCCGCTCCCGATGCCGACCACGAACCGGCCGGGCGGGAGATCGGCGAGCACGTCGTCGACGGTGCCGAGCAGCGGGCACCCGAAGTGGGCCTGCCAGAACTCCTCCTCGTACCCCCAGTCCGCGGCGATCCCGGCGAGCCGGAGGGGAGCGGCACCGAGGCGCAGATCGAGGAGGATTCCCGCGATCTCGCGGGCGTGGCCGCCTGCGCCCACGAGTACCAGATCCATGCGGCAAGCCTATCGGGGCGTTTTGCGGTCCCGAGGGCGGGTTGTTCGTGCTGTCCGGCTGCTACCACGCCGCGGAGCGGCGCAGCTTCCACAGCGCCCAGCCGCTGATCAGCACCGCGCCGACCGGCGGGCCCCACCGTGCGCCCTCGGGCCAGAGGGTCAGGGCGTAGACGGCGAAGAGTCCGCTGAGTGCCACCAGCATCAGGCGGCGGGTGTCCGCATCCAGCCGGAACCGGGTCTGGGCGACCGTGATCAACAGGTAGACGACGTACGCCGCCGCATAGGCCACGCCGACGAACTCGAGCCCGTGGCGGGCCAGGAGAGCGACCAACCCGACGAACGTCAGGTTCCAGCTGAGCTCTCCGGCGAAGTAGCGGGTCTTGGACTCGCGGGCCAGCAGGATGAAGGCGAGGGTCCAGCCGAGCACCTTGAAGACGTCCCCGAGCAGCTGCACCCTCAGGAGGCCGGCGGCCTGGGCGAAGTCCCGGGTGTAGAGCAGCTGGAGCAGCCAGGGGGCGACCACCAGGAGCCACGCGATGATCGGTGCCGCGAGCAGGATCAGGAGCCTCACCTGCTCCCGGGCCGCCTCCGACGTCGCGAGCGGGTCGAGGCGCAGCTTGGACAGGCGGGGGAGGTACTCCGCGGTCAGGGCGCTGAGCAGGAAGACGAGGTACAGGTTGGCGATCGACCAGGAGGCCTGGAACAGGCCCGCACTGTCGATACCCAGCGTCCGCGTGACCCACGAGGTGGCGAACAGCTGGCTGGCACTGACCATGATGACCGAGGAGCTGACCGTCACCCCGAGCTTGATCATCGATCGCAGCTCTGGTCTCCACGTCCCACCACGCCCGCCCGGCGTCCGGGCGAACACGCGTGAGGCCAGGGCGGTCACCGCGGCGAGTGCGACCGGCGGTGCGGCGACCGCGGCCGCGAGCATCGTCCGGTCCGAGGAGGGGATGCTCGCGGCGACGACCAGCGTGGCGAGAGCGGCGCCGACCACGTTGGCGGCGGACAGCTCACGCACCTTGCCGAAGCCGCTGAGGAGTGCCGAGTACCGGGCGGTCAGGATGGTGGCGAAGACGGCGACGCCGAGCCACGGCGCCAGGAAGCCCAGCGGCTCGCCGGTGAAGTCGTCCCCCCACCAGAACCACGCGGCGCACGAGACGAGTCCCGCCGTCGGCGCGAGGACCCAGGTGCCGCGTCGAAGCGCCTCGCGGGCACTGCCGGCCCGGTCTCCGCTGTCCAGACCGACGGCGATGGCCCCGATCGCACTCACCCCGAGGCCGCAGCCGAAGGTCGTGGCCAAGGTGCTCACCGCGGCCATCAGGATCCCCAGGCTGCCGATGCCCGATGCCCCGAGATCCACCGCGACGATCTTCATCCGCACCGCACCGAGACCCAGTGCGAGCGCCGACGAGACGGCCATGAGGGCAACCGCCTCCAAGGACTTCCTCATCTGCACAGCCGCGCAGAGCACTCGGGGTCGGGACACCAGCGATGCATGTGGGGTGACGTTATCCGACAAGTTGCCGGTCGCAGCGACGCGGTCCCCGTCGCCCCTGAGTAGGGTGGCCGGGTTCCGTGCCCTTCCGGCGCCCGAGGGGTTCATCGACGAGAGGATCTCGTGGCCGATCTCGACCCTTCCCCTGACGAGTCCGACCTCGGTTCCGCCGGGCGCTACTGCGTGGTCCTCCTCTACTACCGGTACGGCGAACGGGTGCTCGACACCATCGCGGCCGTCCGCGCGCAGACGTCGGGCCCGGTGGGCCTCTACCTGGTGGACAACTGCTCCTCGGACGGCGTCGTCGACCGGCTGGAGCAGCGCGGCGACCTCGACGGGGTGCGCATCGTGCGGACCGAGGAGAACCTCGGGTACGCGGGCGGCATGAATGTCGGCGCCCGTGCCGCGAGCGCCGACGGGTGCGAGTTCCTGATGTTCCTGACGCACGAGCTCCGGATGGAGGCGCGGTGCGCCGAGGAGCTCCTCGCTGCCGCCGGCTCCCGGGACGCCGTCGCGGCCGGCCCCTCGCTGCGGTTGCCCGACGGCTCCCTGTGGGCCAACGGGGGCACCTTGGACTGGCGTGGCCGCGCCCGGCACCTGCGCGACGACCCCGGAGCGAGCCCCCGGGGAGCGCAGTGGCTCGACGGCGCGTGCCTGCTCGTGCGGTCCGACGCCTTCGCAGCCGTCGGAGGGTTCGACGAGTCCTACTTCCTGTACTGGGAGGACGTCGCCTTCTCGTTGGCCCTGCGTGAGGTGGGGACGGTGCTGCTCGTTCCCGGCGCCGTGGCCGTGCAGTCGCCCTCGACGTCCTCGGGGTCGGCGTACTACGCGACCCGCAACCGGCTCGTGACCTGGCGTCGGCAGGGTCAGCCGCTGAAGGTTCTCCTCAGCCTGCCGGAGCTGCTGGCGTGGGGGGTCAAACGTGCGCTGACGGGCGGCGGCCGGGCCGACCTGGTCGCGGTCCTGCGAGGTTGCCGCGACGGCCTGCGGCACCGCCCCTAGGGGTCGGTGCGTGCCGGAGGAGACCTGAAGGGGTTCGCGGCGGCCGGGACCGCCGCGAACCCCCGGGCGATCAGTTGCGGCGGGCCCGCGCCGCGGAGCGGCCGCGGTCGCCGGCGTCCAGGACGACCTTGCGGATGCGGACGTCGTCGGGGGTGACCTCGACGCACTCGTCCTCGCGGCAGAACTCGAGGCTCTGCTCGAGGGACAGCTTCCTCGGCGGGATCAGCTTCTCGAAGTTGTCCGAGCTCGAAGCCCGGACGTTCGTCTGCTTCTTCTCCTTGGTGATGTTGACGTCCATGTCGTCGTCACGGGAGTTCTCGCCGACGATCATGCCCTCGTAGACCTCGGTGGTCGGCTCCACGAACATGATCCCGCGCTCCTGCAGGTTGGTCATGGCGTACGCCGTGGCGGCACCCGACCGGTCGGCCACGAGCGAGCCGTTGTTGCGGGAGCGGATCTCGCCGGCCCAGGGCTCGTAGCCCTCGAACACGTGGTGCGCGATGCCGGTGCCGCGGGTGTCGGTGAGGAACTCCGTGCGGAAGCCGATCAGGCCGCGCGCCGGGACCAGGAACTCCATGCGCACCCAGCCGGTGCCGTGGTTGGTCATCTGCTCCATGCGGCCCTTGCGGACCGCCAGCAGCTGGGTGATCGTGCCGAGGTACTCCTCGGGGGCGTCGATGGTCAGGCGCTCCACGGGCTCGTGCACCTTGCCGTTGACGTCCTTGGTGACCACCTGCGGCTTGCCGACCGTGAGCTCGTAGCCCTCGCGGCGCATCTGCTCGACGAGGATCGCCAGCGCCAGCTCGCCACGGCCCTGCACCTCCCAGGTGTCGGGACGCTCGGTGTTCAGCACGTTGATGGAGACGTTGCCGACCAGCTCGGCGTCCAGCCGGTCCTTGACCAGGCGGGCGGTGACCTTGGTGTTCTTGGTCTGGCCGCGGCCGGCGAGCGGGGAGCTGTTCGTGCCGATCGTCATGGAGATCGCGGGCTCGTCGACGGTGATCAGCGGCAGGGCGACGGGGTTCTCCACGTCGGCCAGCGTCTCGCCGATCATGATGTCGGCCATGCCGGCGATCGCGACGATGTCACCGGGGCCGGCCTCCAGGCCGGGCTTGCGCTCGAGGCCCTCGGTGACCAGCAGCTCGGTGATCTTGACGTTGGAGACCGAGCCGTCGCGCTTCATCCACGCGACCTGCTGGCCCTTCTTGAGGTGGCCCTCCTTGACCCGGACCAGCGCGAGGCGACCGAGGAAGGGGGAGGAGTCGAGGTTCGTGACGTGCGCCTGCAGCGGGGCGTCGGCGTGGTACTTCGGCGCCGGGATCGTGTCGACGATCGTCTGGAACAGCGGCTCGAGGTTCTCGCTGTCCGGCAGCCCGCCGTTCTCCGGCATGTTGATGCTCGCCCGACCGTTCTTGGCCGAGGCGTAGACCACCGGGAAGTCCAGGGCGTCCTGGCTGTGGCTGTCGTCGAGCAGGTCCATGAACAGCTCGTAGGTCTCGTCGACGACCTCGGCGATGCGGGCGTCGGACCGGTCGACCTTGTTCACCACGAGCACCACGGGCATGTCGGCGTTGAGCGCCTTGCGGAGCACGAACCGGGTCTGCGGGAGCGGGCCCTCGGAGGCGTCCACGAGCAGCACGATGCCGTCCACCATGGACAGCCCGCGCTCGACCTCGCCACCGAAGTCGGCGTGGCCCGGGGTGTCGATGATGTTGATCGTCATCGCACCGCCCTCGACGGCCTGGGCGGCGGCGCCGGTGTAGCGGATCGCGGTGTTCTTCGCGAGGATCGTGATGCCCTTCTCGCGCTCGAGGTCACCGGAGTCCATCGCGCGCTCGTCGACGTGCTGGTGCTCGCCGAAGGCGCCGCCCTGCCAGAGCATCGCGTCCACGAGGGTGGTCTTGCCGTGGTCGACGTGCGCCACGATCGCGACGTTGCGGAGGTCGGTGCGCTTCAAGGTGTTCTCGGGCATGGCGGGGCAGTCGTCGCTTTCGAGTCGGGATTCCCACGAGGGGGGCCGCACGTCACACGGGGTGGTCGGCGGGGCGACCGGGGCGGATGACGTGCACAGGGAGCAGGTCGAGTCTACCGGCAGGAGGGGTCCTGGCCCGAATCGCTACCGTCGGGGGTGTGAGCGCACCATGAGCACGCCGGCACCCGCCCTGGGCGACCTCCTCGCCGATGCCACCCGGGTGGTCGCCTTCACCGGCGCCGGCATCTCCACCGAGTCGGGCATCCCGGACTTCCGGTCCCCGGACGGCGTGTGGACCCGCTACGACCCCACCGACTTCACCTTCGGCCGGTACGTCGAGTCGGCCGAGGTCCGCGAACGGTCCTGGCGGATGCGGCGCGAGTTCCTCGCCGCGGGCCACCACCCCAACGCGGGGCACCTGGCGCTGGCCCGCCTCGAGCAGGCCGGCCGCTCGCCCGGCGTGGTCACCCAGAACATCGACGGCCTGCACCAGGACGCCGGCTCCCGGCGGGTGGTCGAGGTGCACGGCACCGCGCGCGAGGTGATGTGCATCGGGCACCGGCCGCGCGGCGGGGTGCCCGAGGGCTGCGGCTTCACCGCCCCGGTGAGCTGGGCGCTCGACCTGGTCGACGCCGGCGACCCGGACCCGCTCTGCCCGCTGTGCGGCGGGCTGGTGAAGTCCTCGACGGTGTCCTTCGAGCAGGTGCTGCTCCCGCACGTGGTGAGGGACGCGCTGGCCCTGGTCGCGCAGGCCGACCTGCTGCTGGCGGTGGGGTCCTCGCTGGCGGTCTACCCGGCCGCGGACCTGCCGGTGGTCGCGGTGCGCAACGGCGCCCGGCTGGTGATCGTGAACGACGAGCCCACGCCGTACGACGACCTGGCCGACCTCGTGGTCCGCGGCCGTGCCGGCGAGGTGCTCGCCACCGCCGTGGACGCCGTGCTCACCCCCGGATGATCGACCGACCCGCTCACGAGGCGGGGTGGGTCACTCCGCCAGCGCGCGGTCGAGGGCTGCCTCGACGTGCAGCGTGGTGGAGGGGAGGACCAGCGGCTCGCAGTCGGCCTGCTTGACCAGCAGCTCGAGCTCGGTGCAGCCGAGGATCACGCCCTGGGCGCCGGCGTCCCACAGCTCGTCGATCACGCCGACCACGGTCGCCCGCGAGGCGTCGAGGACCTTGCCGTGCACCAGCTCGCCGTAGATGATCCGGTCGATCGCCTCGTGCCGCTCCGGGTCGGGGACGACGACCTGCAGGCCGTGCGAGGCGAGCCGGTCGACGAAGAACGGCTGCTCCATGCTGTACGACGTCCCGACCAGCCCCACGCTGGTGAGGCCGCGGGCCGTGCACGCCTGGGCGACGACGTCGGCCAGGTGCAGGAACGGGATGCCGACGGCGGCCTCGACCTGGTCCGCGACGGTGTGGAACGCGGTGGTGCACATCAGCAGCAGGTCGGCACCGGCCGCCTCGACGCCCCGCGCGGCCTCGGCCAGGACGGCGGCGACGTCGTCCCAGCGTCCGGCGCGCTGCAGCTCGGTGAGCTCGTGGAACTCGACGCTGGACATCACCGTGCGGGCCGAGTGCAGGCCGCCGAGGCGCTGCTCCACGCCGAGGTTGAGCAGCTTGTAGTACACCAGGCTGCTCTCCCAGCTCATCCCGCCGACGAGTCCGATGCTCAACACGAGCCCGAGTCTGTCACAGCGCTCTGTACGTTGTCGGCGGCCCGGGATAGACCTGTCCCATGACTCGGTGCCTGTTCATCCCGCCCTACCTCCTCGAGAAGATCGCGACCTCCCACCCGGACCCCGGGGCGAGCCGTTGCGGTGCGCAGACCCTGCGGATCGACGCCTCCCTGCGGGTCGCCCGCGCCACCGCCTCGCCCGGCGCGCGGCCCGCCGCCGGTGCCACGGCCGGGCGACCGTTCTCGGTGCACACCGCTCGCCACGGCACCGACCTGCCGGGCGACCTGGTCCGCGCCCCCGGCGACCCGGCCTCCGGCGACCCCGCGGTCGACGAGGCGTACGCCGGGGTGGAGGCGTCCCTCGCGCTGTTCTCCGAGGTGTTCGGCCGCGACTCCTACGACGACCGGGGCGCCGAGGTGGTCGCCACCGTGCACTACGAGCAGGACTACGACAACGCGTTCTGGGACGGCACCCAGCTGGTCTTCGGCGACGGCGACGGCACGGTGTTCGGCCGGTTCACCAAGCCGGTCGACGTTCTGGGGCACGAGCTGAGCCACGCGGTCACCCAGTTCACCGCCGACCTGACCTACGAGGGCCAGTCGGGAGCGCTCAACGAGTCGGTGTCGGACGTGTTCGGCTCCTGCCTCAAGCAGCGGCTGCTCGGCCAGACCGCCGACGAGGCGGACTGGTTGATCGGCGAGGGCATCTTCCTGCCGTCGGTGCAGGGCCGGGCGCTGCGCTCGATGGCGGAGCCCGGCACGGCCTACGACGACCCGGTGCTCGGCAAGGACCCGCAGGTGGCATCGATGGACGACTACGTCGACACCCAGGACGACAACGGCGGCGTGCACACCAACTCCGGTATCCCCAACAAGGCGTTCCACCTCGCGGCGACCGCGATCGGCGGCAAGGCCTGGGAGGGCGCGGGGAGGATCTGGTACGCCGCGCTGACCTCCGGGATCGCCGCGGACACCGACTTCGCCGGGTTCGCCGACGCCACCGTGACCGCCGCCGGGGCGGTGTCGCCCGCGGTCGCCGAGCAGGTGCGGGCGGCCTGGACGGCCGTCGGCGTGACGGGGGCCGCCGGGACGTCGGCGCCGCCGGTCCCGGCCGGCGAGCGTCGGGTCGCGGTGGTCCGCTCCGGAGGCTTCGCCGGCGTCCGGCAGGCGGGTGAGCTGACGCTGGGCGACGACCCGCGCACCCCGGAGGTCGAGTCCCTGCTCGGCCGGATCGACCTGCAGGGGCTGGCACCGCACCGGCCGCAGCCCGACCGGTTCGTCTACAGCTTCGAGGTCGACGGCGAGCGGGTCGTCGTCGGCGAGCAGGACCTCACGCCCGACCTGGACCAGCTGGCCCGGATCCTGCTCGGCTAGCCGTCCTGCTTGACGCGGTGCACCTTGTGCTGCGCGGCCTGCGCGCGGGGACGGATGACCAGCTCGTCGATGTTCACGTGCGCGGGGCGGGTCACCATCCAGGTGATCGCGTCGGCGACGTCGTCGGCGGTGAGCGGCTCGGCCACCCCGTCGTACACCGCGTCGGCCTTGGCCTGGTCGCCGTCGAAGCGGATCAGCGCGAACTCGTCGGTCCGCACCATGCCGGGGGCGATCTCGCACACCCGGACGGGCTGGTCGAACAGCTCGAGCCGCAGCGTCTCGGAGACCACCTGGGTGCCGTGCTTCGCGGCGGTGTAGCCGGCGCCGCCCTCGTAGGCGACCCGGCCGGCGGTCGAGCCGACGTTGAGGATCACCCCGGCTCCGCTGGCGATCAGCGCCGGCACGAGCGCCTTCGTGACCAGCATCAGCCCGATCACGTTGACCTCGTACATCCGCCGCCAGTCGTCGGCGTCCGCGGACGTGACCGGGGAGGCCCCGAAGGCGCCGCCGGCGTTGTTGACGAGCACGTCGAGGCGCGGGCCGACCCGGGCGGCGAGGGCGTCGACGTCCGCGGCCGAGGTGACGTCGCAGCGGACCGCCGTCCCCCCGATCTCGGCGGCGAGCTCGGCGACCCGGTCCTCGCGGCGGGCGGCGCAGAAGACGTGGAAGCCCTCCGCGGCGAGGTGGCGAGCGGTGGCGGCGCCGATCCCGCTGCTGGCTCCGGTGACGACGGCGGTCCTGGTAGGCATGCCCCGATCATGCCCGGTGGGCGGTGGTGGCGCGCTGCGGGCCCGGCCGCGTTTCGGACACCAGGTGCCAAATCGTGGCCGACCCGGCACACTCGGGCGCATGAACCTGACCCGTGCGGCCGCAGGCGCCGCGGTGCTCGGTGGCCTCGTCTGGGCGGTGGCGGCGGCGGTCGCCTGGGGCGGGGACGTGAACCCGGTCGCCGACGCGCTGGGAGCGGTCCTCTTCCTGCTCACGTTCGGCGCGATCGGCTACTCGCTGGTGGACCGGGCGCCGGTCTGGCTGCGCGCGGTGGTCTGCGTGGCCACCCCCGCGCTCGCCTACGCCGTGTGGCTCACCGTCGAGGCGGCGTTCCCGGCCGACCACCTGCCGGTGCTGGTCGCCGGCCTGGCCCTGCTGGGCGGCGGCGGCCTGGTGCTGGCCCGCACCCGCTCCGAGCCGGTCGAGGTGCCGGTGCGCGGCCGGCGGGCCGCCCGCTGAGGTACCGCACCCCGGCCGGACGGCCGCGCGGAATACGTGTGACGGTGGCCGGGTTTGGGGACATGGAGGTATGCCCGACGTGAGTCCCGAACTGCACTCCCCGACCCCGCATCCCGCGCCGCGTGCCGGCAACGGGCACGGGCGGGTGGCGATGATCAGCGTCCACACGTCCCCGCTGGACCAGCCGGGGACCGGGGACGCGGGCGGCATGAACGTGTACGTCGTCGAGCTGGCCCGCCGGCTCGCCGCCCGGGACGTCGCCGTCGAGATCTACACCCGGGCCACCTCCTCCGCGCTGCCGCCGACCGTCGAGGCGTTCCCCGGCGTCACCGTGCACCACGTGCACGCGGGTCCGTTCGAGGGCCTGACGAAGGGCGAGCTGCCCGGTCAGCTGTGCGTGTTCGCCCGCGAGGTGCTGCGGGCCGAGGCCCGGCACGACCAGGGCTGGTACGACGTCGTGCACTCGCACTACTGGCTCTCCGGCCAGGTCGGTGCCCTGGTGCGCGACCGGTGGAGCGTGCCGCTGGTGCACTCCATGCACACGATGGCCAAGGTGAAGAACGCCTCGCTGGCCGCCGGGGACAGCCCCGAGCCGGCCGCCCGGGTGATCGGCGAGGAGCAGGTGGTCGAGGCCGCCGACATGCTGATCGCGAACACCGACATCGAGGCCAAGCAGCTGCTCGAGCTCTACGACGCCGACCCCGCCCGCGTCGAGGTGGTGCACCCCGGGGTGGACCTCGACGTGTTCCGGCCGTCCTCGTCGGCCCGCTCGCGGCTCGGACTGCCCCAGGACGCCGTGGTGCTGATGTTCGCCGGGCGCATCCAGCCCCTCAAGGCCCCGGACGTGCTGCTGCACGCCGTGCGTGCCCTGCTCGACCGCGACCCGTCGCTGCGGTCCCGGCTCGTCGTACCCGTGGTCGGCGGGCCCTCGGGCTCCGGCCTCGAGCACCCCGAGTCGCTGGCCCAGCTCGCCGACTCGCTCGGCGTCGCCGACGTGGTGCGCTTCGTGCCGCCGGTCGCCCAGACCGTGCTGGCCGACTGGTACGCCGCGGCCACCCTGGTCTGCGTGCCGTCCTACAACGAGTCCTTCGGGCTGGTCGCCGTCGAGGCCCAGGCCGCCGGCACCCCCGTCGTGGCCGCCGCCGTGGGCGGGCTGACCACCGTGGTGCGCGACGGCGTCTCCGGCCTGCTCGTCGAGGGCCACGACCCGGCCGACTACGCCCGGGCCATGGAGCGGATCGTCGCCGCGCCCGACCTGCGCGCGGTGCTCTCCCGCGGGGCGGTGGCACAGGCCGCGAGCTTCGCCTGGGAGCGGACCGCCGACCGCACCCTGGAGGTCTACCGGGCCGCCGCCCGCTCGATGCGCGACGACCTGGCCGGCGGCCGCGTGTGAGGCAGCAGGCGCTGGAGACCCTGCGGGCGACGCTGGCGGACTCCGACCTGACCTGGAAGGAGGTCTCCGACGGGGTCTTCACCGTCGAGCTGCCCGGCGAGAAGAAGCTGTCCACGCCGTGCCGCCTCGACGTCGGGGAGCACGCGTTCGGGGTGCACGCCTTCGTGGCCCGCCAGCCCGACGAGAACCACGAGCGGGTCTACCGCTGGCTGCTGGAGCGGAACCTGAAGATGTTCGGGGTCTCGTTCGCCGTGGACGCGATCGGCGACATCTACCTCGACGGCCGGCTGCCGCTGAGCGCGGTCACCCCCGACGAGGTCGACCGGCTGCTCGGCGCGGTGCTGACCTACGCCGACGAGTCCTTCAACACCATCCTCGAGCTCGGCTTCGCCACCTCGATCCGCAAGGAGTGGGAGTGGCGCAAGAGCCGCGGTGAGTCCACCCGCAACCTCGAGGCGTTCCGCGGCTGGCTCGAGAAGGGCGACCGCGACCGCGCCGCGCAGGCCGCCCGCTCCGACCACGGCGACCGGACCTGACCCAGGGTCCCTGACACGCGTCCGACGTCGGGTCAGGCGGGGACGCGGGACCGCGGCCGGCGCCGGGCCAGCGCGACCCCGACCAGGGCGAGCACCCCACCGACGTACGCCATCGCCGGCGGCGCCTCGGACAGCAGCAGCCAGCTGAGCAGCACGGTGATCGGCGGGACCAGGTACGTCGTCACGCTGAGGTTGCCGGCGCTCATGTGGGAGAGCGCGAAGGCGTACGTCGAGAACGCGATCGCCGTGGGGAAGACGCCGAGGAACACCACCCAGCCCAGGTCGGCGGCGCTCGCGGCGCCGGCGTCGCGCACCAGGTCCCCGGCGAACGGCAGGCAGGCGACCGCCCCCACCGTGCACGCGACCCAGGTGACCTCGATGGCCGGCAGCCGCGCGACCAGCGGCTTCTGCAGGATCAGGCTCACGGCGTACGCCGCGGCGGAGACCAGGCACAGCAGCACGCCGACCGGGTCCCGGTGCCCGTCCCCGCCCGTCGAGGTGGCGATCAGCACGACCCCGGCGAACGCCACCAGCAGCCCGACGCCGAGCGCCGGGGTGGCCCGCTCCTTCAGGAACACCGCGGCGAGCACGGCGACCAGGACGGGCGAGAGCTGGATGAGCATCGCCGCGGTGCCGGCGTCCACGCGGCGTTCGCCGGCGTTCAGCGCGACGTTGTAGAGACCGAACCACAGCACCCCGATCGCGACCAGGCGCGGCCACTCGTGCCGGTTCGGCGTGGTCCAGCCCCGCGTGGTGAGCACCACCCCGAGGGCCACCGAGCCGACCAGCAGCCGGCCCAGGGACAGCGCGCCGGGCGAGAAGGTCGCGCCCAGGTGCCGGATCGCCACGAACGCCGAGGACCACAGCACCAGCGTGATGCCGACGGCGACGAGGGGGAGCGTGCTGGTGCGTGGCGCGGTCATGGCGCCCACGCTAGTGCCGGGCGCCGACGCTCCCGACCACCCCGTCAGGCCTCGAGCTTGTAGCCGAGGCCGCGCACGGTGACGAGGTAGCTCGGCGTCGCCGGGTCGGGCTCGATCTTGGCGCGCAGCCGCTTGACGTGCACGTCGAGGGTCTTGGTGTCCCCGACGTAGTCCGAGCCCCACACCCGGTCGATCAGCTGGCCGCGGGTGAGCACCCGGCCGGGGTTGCGCAGGAACATCTCGAGCAGCTCGAACTCCTTGAGCGGCAGCTTGGTGTCGCCGCCGTTCACCGTCACCACGTGCCGCTCCACGTCCATCCGGACCGGGCCGGCCTCGAGGGTGGCCGGCGTCAGCTCGACCTCGTTGCCGCGGCGCAGCACCGCCCGGATCCGGGCGACCAGCTCGCGGGGGGAGTACGGCTTGGTGACGTAGTCGTCGGCGCCGAGCTCGAGGCCGACGACCTTGTCCACCTCCGCGTCCTTGGCGCTGACCATGATGATCGGCACGGTCGAGGTCAGCCGGATCTGCCGGCAGACCTCGGTGCCGGGCAGGCCCGGGAGCATCAGGTCGAGGAGCACGATGTCGGCGCCGGTCTTGTCGAACTCCACGAGGGCGTCCGGGCCGGTGTTGGCCACCGAGACGTCGAACCCTTCCTTGCGGAGCATGTAGGCGAGCGCGTCGCTGTAGCTCTCCTCGTCCTCGACGACGAGTACACGGGTCACGGCGTTGCCTCCTGGGGGCTGGCGGTCGACGACGGGGTGGTCGACGTACCCGGCGCGGGCTCGGACGCCCGGCGGGGAAGGGAGAGGGTGAAGGTGGAGCCCTGGCCCTCGACGGACCAGACGCGCACCTCGCCGCCGTGCGAGGCGGCGACGTGCTTGACGATGGACAGGCCCAGGCCGGTGCCACCGGTGGAACGGTGCCGGGCCGGGTCGACGCGGTAGAACCGCTCGAAGATCCGGTCGATCTCCGAGGCCGGGATGCCGATGCCCTGGTCGGTGACGGAGAGGTCGACCATCATCTCGTCGGTGCGGGCCGACACCACCACCCGGCTGCTCCCGGGGGGAGTAGGCCACCGCGTTGGCGACCAGGTTGCCGAGCGCCAGCGCGATCTCGTCGCCGTTGCCGAGGATCTGCAGGCCACGCTCGCCGTCCCGCGTCACCGAGATCCGCTTCGACTGGGCGTCGATGATGCTCTGGTCGATCGACCGGTTCACCACCGCGTCCACGTCGACGACCTGCGGCTCGAGGAGCGGGTCGTCGCCCTGCAGCCGGGACAGCTCGATGATCTGCTGGACCAGCCGGGTCAGCCGGGCGCTCTCGGTCTGCATCCGCCCGGAGAACCGGATCACCGCCTCCGGGTCGTCGGCGGCCTCCTGCACCGCCTCGGCGAGCAGGTTCAGCGCACCGACCGGGGTCTTGAGCTCGTGGGAGACGTTGGCGACGAAGTCCCGGCGGATCGCCTCGACGCGCCGCTCGCGGGTCCGGTCCTCGACGAGCGCCAGCACCAGCCGGCTGCTCAGCGGCGCCACCCGGGCGGTCACGTGCAGCGGGGCGACCGCGCGGCCGCGGGACATCACCAGCTCGGTCTCGCGGATCTGCCCGTCGCGGCGCACCTGCCGGACCAGGTCGGCGAGCTCCTCCACCGCGACCTCGGTGCCGCGCACCAGGCCGAGCGCGTACGCCGGCGCGGAGGCCTTGAGCACCTCGTCCTTCTCGTCGACGACCAGGGCGCTGGAGCGGAGCACCGACAGCACGGTGGCGATGCCCGGGGGTACGACGGGCTCCTCGGCCTGCGTGCGCTCGTGCATCTGCACCTCGCTCACCCGCCAGGCGAGGACCACGCCGGCGCCGAGGATCGCGCCGAGCAGCGCGAAGAGCAGCGCCTGCGTCGTCTGGTCCACGCCACGATCGTACGGCCCCCGTCGCCGGGCGTTCGTCGAGGAGAGGGTCCCTGACCTGCGCTTTCTCCGACTGTTCACCTGGCGTTCACGCCTCGTCGTGTCCGGGTCGCCCGGGCTTCACCTGCGTCTTCTACCGTTCACGTCATGCGCAATGCCTACTTCGACCAGCTCGACTCCATCGTCGACGAGCTCGTCGACATGACCCACGTGGTGAAGGTCGCCGTGTCGCTGGCCACCCAGGCCCTGCTGACCGCGGACGCCGAGATCGCCGAGAAGGTCATCTCCGACGACGCCGCGATCGACGCCGCCCGCGAGCGGGTCGAGGAACGCTCCTTCGAGCTCCTCGCCCTCCAGCAGCCGGTCGCCAGCGACCTGCGCATGCTGGTCGCGGCGCTGCGGATGGTCGCCGACCTCGAGCGGATGGGTGACCTCTCGGTGCACGTCGCCAAGGTCGCCCGGCTGCGGGTGCCCCAGGTGGCCGTGCCCGCCGAGATCGTGCCCACCATCGAGCGGATGGCCACGGTCGCGGAGAAGATGGTCGACACGGTCGCCGGCATCATCGCCGAGCGCGACGTCGAGGGCGCCCGCCAGCTCGAGGAGGACGACGAGGAGATGGACCAGCTGCGTCGCTCCTCGTTCCGGCTGATGCTCGACGACTCCTGGCCGCACGGCGTGGAGCCGGCCGTCGACATCGCCCTGCTCGGCCGCTACTACGAGCGGATCGCCGACCACGCCGTGTCCCTGGCCCGGCGGGTGGTCTACCTGGTCACCGGCGAGACCGTCACCACCGTCGACCACCTCTAGGCCGCTCCGGCGGGAACGCCCGCGCGGGCGCGGGTGGCGGTGCCATGATGGCGACGTGAACGCGGCCGTCCGGCTGTCGACCACGGTCGACTTCACCGAGGAGTACGCCGCGGCCGCCGAGCGTCTCGCGGTGGCCGTGGCCTGGTCCGACCTGCGCGCGCCCGTCCCGGGCTGCCCCGGCTGGTCGGTGCTCGACCTCGTGGTGCACGTCGGCAACGTGCACGCCTGGGCGGCCACCATCGTGGAGACCGGCCGCGCGGCCGCCGAGCAGAACGACCGGCCGTCCTCGTCGCGCCCCCCGCGCGGTGAGCAGCTGGTACGCCGGCAAGGCCGAGGACCTCTACGAGGTGCTGCGCGGCGCGGACCCGGACGCCCCGTGCTGGAACTTCGCGTTCGGCAGCGGCACGAAGCGGTTCTGGCCGCGGCGCCAGCTGCACGAGACGACCGTCCACCAGGTCGACCTGGACCGGACGCTGCACCGGGAGACCGAGATCGAGCCGGCCGTCGGACGCGACGGCGTCGACGAGGTGCTCGGGGTGTTCCTGCACCGCATGCACCAGCGCGGCCGGCCCGCCGCGCTCGACCGTCCGCTGGCGGTCACCGCGACCGACACCGGGGACAGCTGGGTGGTCGCGCCGCACCCCCGGCCGGCCGCGACGCCGCTGGTGCCCGCCCAGGCTGTGGGGACGACGAGCGAGGTGGTGCCGTCGCTCCCGCCGACGGTCGAGCACCGGCGCTCCTCCCACCCGCCGGCCGTCGAGGACCGGGTCGAGGGCACCGCCGCGGTGCTCTACCGGCTGCTGTGGGGCCGCGTCGACGTGGACACGGCCGACGTCCTGCTGGCCGGCGACGAGCGGCGGGTGCGCCGCTTCCTCGCCTCCCGCCTGGTGCCCTGACCGGGCCGGACGGTCAGCGGCCCTGGTTGGCGACCGCGGCGATGGCGTCCGCGGCGGCGGCGGGGTCGAGGTACTCCCCGCCGCGCACCGTCGGGCGCAGGTGCTCGTCGAGCCGGTAGACCAGCGGGATCCCGGTCGGGATGTTCAGCCCGACGACGGCCTCCTCGGACATCCCGTCGAGGTGCTTGACCAGCGCCCGCAGCGAGTTGCCGTGCGCGGCGACGCAGACGGTCCGGCCGGTGCGCAGGTCGGGCACGATCGCGTCGTACCAGTAGGGCAGCATCCGGGTCACCACGTCGGCCAGGCACTCGGTGCGCGGCAGCACCTCGTCGGCGAGCTCGGCGTAGGCCGGCGCACCCGTCTGGGCCCACGGGTCGTCGTCGGCGATCGCCGGCGGCGGGGTGTCGTAGGAGCGGCGCCAGAGCATGAACTGCTCCTCGCCGTACTCCGCGAGGGTGGCCTTCTTGTCCTTGCCCTGCAGGGCGCCGTAGTGCCGCTCGTTGAGCCGCCACGAGCGACGGACCGGGATCCAGTGCCGGTCGCAGGCGTCCAGCGCGAGGTGCGCGGTGGTGATCGCGCGCCGCAGGACCGAGGTGTGCAGCACGTCGGGCAGCACGTCCGCGTCGGCGATCAGCCGGCCGCCGTGGGCGGCCTCCTCGCGTCCCTTGTCGCTGAGCGCCACGTCCACCCAGCCGGTGAACAGGTTCTTGGCGTTCCACTCGCTCTCGCCGTGGCGGAGCAGGACCAGGGTGTACGGCGCACTCGTCATGGCGGCCACCCTAGTGCGAGGCGCACGGCCGCGAGAACGTACGGCGGGTGCCGGACCTCGCGAGGTCCGGCACCCGTCGTCGTGGGTCGTGCAGCCCAGCAGGTCAGGCCTTGAGCACGGCCAGGATCTGGTTGAGCAGGTCGGAGACCTGGGCGAGGACACCGACACCGTCGAGCAGGCCGGCGACGGCGCAGAGCAGGTTGCCGAGCAGCGCGCCGGCACCGGCGACCGCGACGACGTCGAGGACGACCTGCTTGAGGTGCACCTCGAGGCCGAGCAGGTTCAGGTCCAGCGGGCCGAGCACCAGGTTCAGCACGTCGCACGAGCCGAGAGCGGCGGTCCGGGCGGCACCCGGGGCCTTGGCGCCGGAGCCGAAGGTGCCGGTCTGCGCGACGCTGGCCTTCTTGAGGTACATCGTGACGCCGGACTTCACGCGGTGCAGGTCCTTGCCCGGGCCGCGGGTGACCACGTCGAGCTTGCCGACCGCGGCGAGCTTGCCGTTCTTCTGCACGAACTTCGACGGCGTGAACGAGCCGACGACCGTGCGGCCGTGCGAAGCGGTGCCGGTGACGTAGGACTTCATGCTGCCGGCGGCGCTCTTGGCGACGGTGTGCGAGGGGGTGCGGACGGCGGCGTTCGCCGCGACCGGGGTGCCGAGCGCCAGGGTCAGGGACAGCAGGGCGACGACCAGGGTGAGAGGACGACCGATGCGTCCCCCGAGAGCTCTCTTCATGTGCGGTGGTTCCCTCCGTTGCGGCGCCGACCCGTCGCCGGCGACCATGTTCGGAGTGCCCGCACCAGATGGGGCGAAACGGGGTGAACCGTAAGAACGTGGGATACCTCGGGTATGCCCCAGCCCGGATCAGGAGGCGGGCGGGACCTTGACGCCGGCGTAGTCCGGGTTGGAGGCGCTGACCACCGGGACGCCGAGGGTGATCGCCTCGGCGCGGTCGAAGGAGAACGTGAGCGTGACGAAGTTGCCGGGCACGACACGCTTGCCTCTGATGGAGATGCCGCTGCCGTCGGCCAGGTTGAGCACCCCGCCGGCGGGGATCGTGGTGTCGCCGGTGACCTTGACGGTGGCGGACGCGTCGGCGCCCGCACCGGCCACGCCCTTGAGGGTGTCGGCGTTCTGCTGGTCGTTGTCGACCAGCGTGGCGACGACCGTGCCGCTGCCGTTCGTGCCCGAGACGATCAGCGCGTTCAGCACGTCCACGTCGCCGCTGCGGTCGTCGACGCCGACCGACGGGTTGTAGACCTGGTCGGTCTGGGCGCCGAAGCTGACCCCGCAGGAGGAGAGGGCGGGCACCGCGAGGACCACGACTGCGGCGGCGATGCTGCGACGAACGTTCACGGATCGGTTTCCTCTCACGGCTGCACGACGTCGCAGAGTCTAGTGCTCACCGACGCAGCCCGACGGTCAGGGCCGCGATCACGATCGCGACCGCCACCACGGCGGTGTACGCGGTCGAGATCCACAGCAGCCGCGGCGCCCCGGTGCGCAGCGCGATCCGCAGCGGGAGGTTCCGCACCCCGGTCTCGTTGTCCTCCACGAGGTCCGGCAGCGCGGCGAGGAAGTGCAGGCCGACGCCGAGGAGCGCGGCGAGCGCGGTCATCGTCAGCGTCGGCGGTGCGCCGTGCAGGCCGCCGCCGAGACCGCCGTACGACAAGAAGGCGGGGACCAGCCCGAAGCCGACCGCGAACGGCAGCCAGGAGAGCACGGTCTGCTTGAGGTAGAGGTCGTACAGCCAGGCGGCGAGCACCGCGGCGAGGTGCGCGAGGCCGGCGGCGGTGCCGTTGGACAGCGAGAGCGGGATGACCAGCAGGACCGCCACGGCCACCGCGAAGGTCACCGTGCCCGGCTCGACCCACCCCAGGGCGACCGGCTTGTCGGGGCGGCCCACGCGGCGGTCGCGCTCCCGGTCGACGACGTCGTTGATCCAGCCGATCGTGAGCTGGCCGGTGAGCACCGCGGCGGCCACCAGGAGGCACTCGGGGCCGCTGCGGCCGGACAGCGCGGCGGCGCCCGTCACCGCGACCGTCATCGCGGCCGTGGGGACGGGGTGGCATGCCAGCGCGAGCGAGAGCGCGGGGCCTCGCTGCTTGCGGAACCTCATGGGTCGCAGTATCGACCAGGAACCCCACGCACCGGCGGATTTCCACCCGGCGAGGGGTGCCGGAGCCGCTTCACCGGCCCCCGGACGCATATGAATCTGCGATCTGTCAAGCCCGGATTTGGCCTCTGACCTGCGCAAACGCGAGTTCGGTCGGGAGGAGGACGTGTTATCCTAGTCACCTAGGAAGGGGTACTTGGCACATGACATTTACCGTCGGCGAAACGGTTGTTTACCCAAATCACGGCGCTGCGATCATCGAGGACATCGAGACGCGACAGATCAAGGGTGAGGACAGGGAGTACCTCGTACTCCGCATCGTCGCCCAGCAGGATCTGGTCGTTCGAGTCCCCGCCTGCAACCTGGACCTGGTCGGGGTCCGCGACGTGGTGGACAAGGAGGGTCTGGATCGGGTCTTCGACGTGCTGCGCGCAGCGCACACCGAGGAGCCCACGAACTGGTCCCGCCGGTACAAGGCGAACCTCGAGAAGCTGCACTCCGGTGACGTGATGAAGGTGGCCGAGGTCGTGCGCGACCTGTGGCGCCGCGAGCGTGACCGTGGCCTCTCTGCCGGTGAGAAGCGGATGCTGGCGAAGGCGCGCCAGATCCTCGTCTCCGAGCTGGCACTCGCCGAGCACACCAACGAGGACAAGGCCGAGGCCCTCCTCGACGACGTGCTCGCGTCCTGACACACCTGCACCACCCGGAAGCCCCCAGCGCTCGCGCTGGGGGCTTCTGCTTGTCTTGACCCATGTGGGACGACGAGGACGAGGAGCGGGCGGCGGCCGGCTGGGTGCCGGTCGAGGGGCGCGGGTCACTGCCCTACGCGCTGCTGCACGGTGAGTCGCTGGTCGCGGTGGCCACCTGGTCCCTGGACGAGGCCGGCGTCGAGATGCTGGACTTCACCGCCACCTGGGCCGACGTGGAAGGAGCGGGCGACCGCGCTGGTGCTGCACGACCCGCTCTGCCCCGGCACCCCCGCGGCGTTCATCGCCCGGGCCGTCGAGGTGGCGACCGACGGCGACACCGTGGTCGCCGGGTCCCGCCCGGTCACCGACACGGTCAAGCGGCTCGAGGGCGACCTGCTCGGCGAGACCGTCGACCGGGCCGGGCTGCTCGCGGTCACCTCACCCGTGGTGCTGCCCGCCTCCGTGGTCGCGGCCCTCGAGGCGCTGCCGGCCGCCGACGACCTCGCGGACCTGGTCGCGGCCCTGCGCGCGGACCACGAGGTGCTGCTGCTGGAGGCACCCCCCGAGGGCCGCCGGGTCAGCGACGAGTCCGACCTGCGGCTCGTGGAGGCACTGGCCGATAGTCCGTGACGTTCTTGCTGCCCGAGGGCCTCCGTGACGACAAGTGCGTCACGGACTATCGGAGGAGGCGCTCGGCCAGGGCCAGGTCCTCGGCGAAGGTCACCTTCAGGTTGGTGGCCGTCCCGGGCACCGCGCGCACCGGCAGGTCGGTGTACGTCGCGACGCAGGACGCCGTGTCCGTGCCGGTGAAGCCGTCGTCCTCCGCTCGCCGGTAGGCCTCGAGCAGCGGCCCGGCGCGGAACGCCTGCGGGGTCTGCACGCCGACGAGCCCGGTCACGTGGCGGCGGCCGTCCGCGGTCACCAGGCCCGGCTGCGGCCGCACCGGGAGGGCGCCGCCGTGCTCGTGCGCCGCCCGGCAGACCGCCCCGAACAGCTCCGCGTCCGCCAGCGGCCGGGCCCCGTCGTGCACCGCGACGACGTCGACGTCACCGGCCTCGATCCGGGGCCGCAGGACCGAGAGCCCGCGCCACTCCGACGCGTGCCGGGTCGGGCCGCCGGTGACCACGGCCGCCTCCCGGCCCACCGGCAGGTGCCGCTCCACGAGGGCGTGCACCGCGGCCAGGTCGGCCTCCCTGGCCACGACGACGACCTGGTCGACGTACTCCAGGGAGGCGGCGGTGCGCAGCGACCAGGCCAGCACCGGCACGCCGAGCAGCGGCAGGAGCACCTTGTTGGTGCCTCCGCCGACCCGGCTTCCGGAGCCGGCGGCGACGAGGACGACCGCGACGCGCGGTGCCGGAGGTGCGGACATGGGCCCGAGCCTGCCAGACCGGGTGACCCGAGGTTTTCACGGCCGTAACAACGGCCACACGCGGCGACAACATCCGGTCCGTACGTTCGGAGCCTTCGGGAAGGACGGCGGATGGGCAGAGCAGGGCACGACGGGCCGGGCACGCCATGAGCGCGCCCACCGCGGGGGACGTGTGGACGCCGATCTGCGAGGTCGACAAGCTGCCCCTGGACCGGGGCGTCACCGCGCTGGTGCGCGGGCACGCGATCGCGGTGTTCGCCACCCCCGAGGGGGGACGTCTACGCGATCGGCAACCACGACCCGTACACCCGGCTGAGCACGCTCGGCCGGGGCATCCGCGGCACGCGAGGGGACGTCCCGTTCGTCGCCTCGACCACCGCCCGGCAGGCGTTCGACCTGCGCACGGGACGCTGCCTCGACGACGCGTCGGTCAGCGTCCCGTCGTACGCCGTGCGGGTCGTCGACGGGGTCGTGCACGTCGGCCCGCGGACCAGCCCGTGACGACCCCGCTCGTCGCGCTCGCGCACGGCACCCGTCATCCCGCCGGCGCGCGGACGCTCGAGGCGCTCGTCGCACGGGTGCGCTACCGGCTGCCGGACGTCCCGGTGCGCACCGCGTACGTCGAGGTGCAGCGGCCCTCGCTGGGCGAGGTGCTCGCCGGCGTGCAGGGCTCCGCGGTCGTGGTGCCGCTGCTGCTGGCGCACGGGCCGACGGCCCGCCCGGACGCGACCAACGGGTGCCTGGTCGCCGAGCCGCTCGGCCCGGACCGGCTGCTCGCGGAGGTGCTCGGCGTGCGGCTGGTGGCCGCCGGGGCCCGGCCCGGACAGCCGGTGGTGCTGGTCGCGGCCGGCTCGCCGGACCCCTGCGCGCAGGGCGACACCGCGCGCGCCGCCCGGCTGCTCGAGGAGATCTGGCGGGGCCCGGTCCGCGCGGCGCACCTGACCGGGCGGGGCGAGCGGATGTCGGAGGTGGTCGACGCCTTCGGCCGGCTCGGCGTCGCGCCGCCGGCCGTGGCGCCGTACCTGATCGGGCCGGGCGAGCTGCACGGCAGGGCCCGCGAGGACGCCCGCTCGCTGGGGCTGACCACGGTCGCCGACGTGCTCGGGGACCACCCGATGGTCGCGGAGGCGATCGCCCGGCGGTACCGCGCGACCGTCGCGCACCGCTTCGCGCTCTCCCTCGCCTGACCCGCCCCGCCGACAGCGCCCGCCGACGGCTAGCCGGGGTCGCGGGAGCCCGGGGGGTGCGGGAGCGGGACGACGAGGGCGGTGGCGATGGCGGCGACGCCCTCGCCGCGACCGGTCAGGCCCAGGCCGTCGGTGGTGGTCGCGGTGACCGTCACCGGGGCGCCGGCGGCCTCCGACAGCGCGGCCTGCGCCTCGGCCCGACGGGGACCGATCTTCGGGCGGTCGCCGATCACCTGGACCGCGACGTTGCCGATCTCGAAACCGGCCTCGCGGACCCGGCGGGCCGCCTCGGCGAGCAGGCGTACGCCGCTGGCACCGGCCCACGCCGGCTCCGAGGTGCCGAAGTTGCTGCCCAGGTCGCCGAGCCCCGCGGCGGAGAACAGCGCGTCGCAGCAGGCGTGCGCCGCGACATCGCCGTCCGAGTGGCCCGCGAGACCCCGGGGCTCGTCGGGGAAGTGCAGGCCGGCCACGTGCAGCGGCACGCCGTCGGCCAGGGCGTGCACGTCGGTGCCGATGCCGGTGCGGGGGGAGGCTCACCCGGCGATCATGCCGCAACCGGTCCGCCGGGTGCCGCCGCCCATCCGTTCAGGGTCCGTGGGCGAACATGGAGACATGACCTCCGCACCCCGCCTCCGGCTCGCGCTCGCCGGCGCGGTGACCGGACTCGCCGGCGTCGCGGCGAGCCAGGTGGTCACCCACCTGCTCAACGGCCGGGCCACACCGGTCGAGGTGGTAGCCGAGGTGGTGATCGCCAAGACCCCGGGCCCGGTCGTGGAGTCGCTGATCTCGGTCGTCGGCCGCAACGACAAGCCGATCCTGGTGGCCGGGGTGACGATCGCGATCGTGCTGCTCGGCGCGGTCGCCGGCCTGCTGACCGCGCGCCGCAACCTCTACGGGCACCTGGTCTTCTGGGCGATGGCCGCGGTCTCGCTGGCCGCCGCGATGAGCCGTCCGGACTTCACCCCGCTCAGCCTGCTGCCGCTCGCGGTCGGGGTGCTGGTGTGGGCGGTGCTCCTGGACTACCTGACCGGCGCCGCCACCCCGCACCCCACCGTGGAGGCCTCCCGCCGCAAGTTCCTGCTCGCCGCGGGCGGGGTCGCCGTCGCCGCGGTGGTGGTCGGCGTCGGCGGCCGGGTGGTCGGCCAGGGCCGCCGGGCCGTCGAGACCTCGCGCCGGCTGCTCCGGCTGCCGGTCACCGCCGGGACCGTCCCGGCGGGCGCCGAGACCGGTGCACCGAAGGGCCTGACGCCCTGGCGGGTGCCGAACGACGACTTCTACCGGATCGACACCGCGCTGGTCGTGCCCGCCGTCGACCCCGACGGGTGGAAGCTCCGGATCCACGGTCTCGTCGACCGGGAGATCGAGCTCACCTACGCCCAGCTCGTCGCCCGGCAGATGACCCAGGACTGGGTGACGATCTGCTGCGTGTCCAACCCGGTCGGCGGCGAGCTGATCGGCAACGCCTGGTGGAGCGGCGTGCGGATCGCGGACCTGCTCCGGGAGGCCGGCGTGCAGCCCGGCGCCGACGCGGTCAAGCAGACCTCCCAGGACGGCTGGACCTGCGGCACGCCGGTCGAGGCGCTCACCGACGACCGCAACGCCCTGCTCGCGGTGGCCATGAACGGCGAGCCGCTGCCGGTCGAGCACGGCTTCCCGGTCCGGATGATCGTGCCCGGGCTGTACGGCTACGTGTCCGCGACCAAGTGGCTGGTGGACCTCGAGGTCACCCGGTTCGCCGACTTCACGGCCTACTGGACCGACCGCGGCTGGTCCGAGAAGGGCCCGGTGAAGACCGAGTCCCGCGTCGAGGTGCCCCGCGACGGCGCCTCGGTGCCCTCCGGGTCGGTCGGCGTCGGTGGGCACGCCTGGGCGCAGCACACCGGCATCGAGAAGGTGGAGTTCCGCCTGGACGGCTCCGCGTGGCAGGAGGCCGAGCTGGGCCGGGTCCCCGGGAACGACACCTGGGTGCAGTGGTCCGGCACGGTCGACGTACCGCAGGGGCAGCACACGCTCGCGGTGCGGGCCACCGACCGGTCCGGCTACACCCAGACCGCGGCCCGCGCCGACGTGGTCCCGAACGGCGCGACCGGCTGGCACAGCGTGAAGTTCTCGGCCGGCTAGGCCCTCACCAGTTGGGCTCGGCCGGGTCCGCCGGCGCAGGCAGGGGTACGGCGTCCGTGTGCACGACGTACACCACCCCGCCGGACGAGCCCAGCCAGGCGCGTTCGAAGCGGCCCCGGTCGAAGACCACCCGGACCTCGTCGTTGCTGGGGAGGATGTGCGACGCCGGGTCGTTGCAGATCACGTCGCCGACCTCGTCGAAGCCGATGATCGTCAGCAGGTGCCCCTCGGTGGCGTACCCGGCGCAGGGCAGCGTCTCGCGGGTGAACGACACGGTGGCGGCCAGCGGCACCCCGGCGGCGATGAACCTCTCGGCCTCGGTGAGCGAGCGCAGCCGGGTGACGAAGGCGTCGGCGCCGTGCCGGCCGGCGTAGGCGGTGTTGAACGACCAGTTGCCGGCGCCCTCGTAGGCGTAGTCGAACACGTGCCGGGCGGCCTGCACGACGAACGGGTCCGGGATCAGCGGCTCGACCCAGGCGTAGTCGCTGGGCTCGGGCAGCCGGTCGTGGAAGGCCAGCAGCATCGACATCGAGGTCGGCGAGCACCAGCTCTGGCCGCCGCGGTCCCAGTGGAGGTACTCGCCGCGGTGCAGCTGCTGGGAGTACGGCGGCACCGGCAGCTCCACGCCCCACGCCAGGCCGCCGGGGGAGACGTCCTCGGGGGCGTCCTCGGGCACCCGGGAGGCCATCGCGCCGACCATCCGGACGGTGGGCCGGGCCGTGCTGCCGGGCCGGCGGGCCAGCGAGACCCGCAGCTGGAAGGCGGTGAACCCGTCGGCGGCCAGCACGTCGGTCTCCACGCGGGCGGCCTCCTCGGCCTGGCCAGGCACGGAGGTGGGGTGGATCTCGCGGTCGGAGTCGGCCCACAGCGCCAGGCTGAACCAGCGGGTCCAGCGGCGCCCGGCGGCGTCGTGGCCGGTGGCCGTGCGGGCCTCGACCAGCAGCCAGGAGTCCCCGGGCGTCTCCGCGTTCCAGGACGGCACCAGCTCGGTCGCCCCGAAGTCGCACTCGACCTCCGGGGACACCCAGGCGGCCCACTCGTAGCCGACCGGGGCGGGCGGCTCGGCGCCGTAGGGGTCGGCGTAGGTGAAGGTCCCGGCCGCGGCGCCCCAGGCCAGCCGGCCGTCCTCGACGACCGTGCCGAGGTGGCTGCCCGCGGCCAGGCCGGCGGGCCCGCGCCAGGCGGTGAACGTGACGTGCCGGGCGGCCACGGCGGTCAGCGTCACCAGGGCGCCCCGGCGGTGCGGGCCGGCAGCGGGTGGGCGGCGTCCCGGATCACGTAGGCCAGGCCACCCGAGCCGCGCATCCCGCCGCCGCTCGGGTAGCGCTGCAGCCAGGCGTTCTCGAACTGGCCGCGGTCGTAGGTGCGGCGCACCCCGCTGCGGGTCCGCGACGCCGGGTCGTTGACCACCACGTCGCCGCCGCTGGTGAAGCCGACGACCACCACGAGGTGGCCGTTGCTGGCGCTGATCGGAGCCCCGGAGAGCGCCCCGCGCCCGAAGGTGATCGAGGTGACGACCGGGATCCCGGCCTTGACCATCTGCTCGACCCCGCGCAGGGACGCGAACCGGGTCACGAACGCGTGCCCGGTGCGGCTCGCGGCGTAGGCGGTGTTGAACGGCCAGTTGCCGGTGCCGTCGTAGCCGTGGTCGAACGTCATCCGCGCCGCGTGGTCGACCGCCCGGTCGACGTACGACGTCCGCACCCAGGCGTACGACGCGGCGGCCGGCAGCCTGCGGTAGTAGGCCAGCACCATCGAGGTGGAGGTCGGCGAGCACCAGGCCTCGCCGCCGCCGCCGTACTGCGGGTACTCCCCGGCGTGCACCATCTGCGAGAAGCGCGGCACGTCGAGCACGACCCCGCGGGCGACCCCCGGGGCCGAGGTGCTGACCCGGTCGACGTGCGGAAGGTCCGAGACGACCGCGCCGACGGTGCCGACCAGCGGGCTCAGCACGGTGCCGGCCCTGCGGAGCAGCCGGACCCGCAGCTGCCAGGACCGGAAGCCGCCGTAGGTCGCGATCCAGGTGTCGGTGCTGACCCGGGCGAGGTCGTCGGTCTGCGCGCCCAGGCTGGTGCGCCGGAACGACGCGTCCCCGCTCGCCCAGCGGCCCAGGGTGTCCCAGCTGCTGCGGGTGCCGGCCTCGCTGACGCCGCGCACGTCGACCTGCACGAGGGTGCCCTCGGGGGTCGTCGCCGTCCACGACGGCACCAGCTCGGTGAGCGCGAACCCGGGGCTGACCGCCGGGGAGGTCCAGCTGCCCACGTCGTACGACGTCCGGCCGATCCGCGTGGTCGCCCGGGGGGTGGCCAGCCGCAGCTTCCCGGCGCGCGACGTGGCACCGGAGAACGTCCCGGTCGCCAGCTCCGCGGCGGTGTCCCACTGCCGGTAGGCGACCGGGCGCGGGGCGTCGGCCCTGGCGGGGCGGGCCGGCGCCGGGGCGGTGCCGGCGACCAGGAGGGCGGGAGCCATCAGGGCCGTCGCGACGGTGAGGACGAGCGGGCGGAGGGGGAAGGTGGCCACCCCGGCACGATACCGGGACGAATCACTCCCTGAACATCCTGCACATCGATCCCACCCGTCACCAGTTCGGCTCGGCGCCGCGGCAGCCGGAGCCGCACCGACTCCGGCCCCCGCGGCGGGTGGGAAACCCGGGTGCCGTGCGCCGATACGATGGGGGGGTGACTTTCCGGCTCTACGACACCGCGACCCGCGCCACCCGCGACTTCGCCCCCCGCGAGGCGGGCCGGGCCGGGATCTACCTGTGCGGTCTCACGGTGCAGTCCGAGCCGCACGTCGGGCACGTCCGCTCGGCGGTCAACTTCGACGTCCTGCAGCGCTGGCTGACCGCCCGCGGCTACGACGTGACGATGATCCGCAACATCACCGACATCGACGACAAGATCCTCACCAAGGCCGCGGAGCAGGGCCGGCCCTGGTACAACCTCGCCTACGCGATGCGGCACGAGCTCGACGCGGCCTACGACGCGCTCAACGTCGCGCTGCCGACCTACGAGCCGGCCGCCACCGGGCACGTCCCGGAGATGCTCGAGCTGATCGAGCGGCTGATCTCCCGCGGGCACGCCTACGCCGCCGAGGACGGGTCCGGCGACGTGTACTTCGACGTGCGGTCCTGGCCGGACTACGGCTCGCTCACCGGCCAGCGGATCGACGACATGGAGGCCGCCGGCGACGCCGACCCGCGCGGCAAGCGCGACCCGCGCGACTTCGCGCTCTGGAAGGGCTGGAAGCAGGACTCCGAGCCCGCGACCGCCGCCTGGCCCTCGCCGTGGGGCCGCGGCCGGCCCGGCTGGCACATCGAGTGCTCCGCGATGGCGCTGAAGTACCTCGGCGGCGGCTTCGACATCCACGGCGGCGGCGTCGACCTGCGCTTCCCGCACCACGAGAACGAGCAGGCCCAGTCCCGCGCGGCCGGGTTCGAGTTCGCGTCGTACTGGATGCACAACGCGTGGATCACCACCGCCGGGGAGAAGATGAGCAAGTCGCTCGGCAACTCCCTGGTGGTCGCCTCGGTGCTCGAGCGGGTGCGGGCCATCGACCTGCGCTACTACATCGTCGCCGCGCACTACCGCTCGCACGTCGAGTTCAGCTTCGAGGCGCTCGACGAGGCGGCCGCCGGCTTCGCGCGGATCGAGAACTTCCTGACCCGGGCCGCCGACGTGCTCGGCGAGCCGGTCGGGCTCGGCACCCGGTGCGCCGACTTCGAGCAGGCGATGGACGACGACCTGGGCACGCCGGCCGCGGTCGCCTGCATCTACGACGTGGTCCGCGAGGGCAACAAGCTGCTCACCGGCGGCGACACCGCGGCGCTGCGCGGGGCCGCCTCGTCGGTGCGCGCGATGCTCGCGGTGCTCGGTCTCGACCCGCTCGACCCGCACTGGGCCGCGGCCGGCTCCTCGAAGACCGAGGACCGGCTGACCGCCGCGGTCGACGCGCTGGTCGGCACCCTGCTCGAGCAGCGGGCCACCGCGCGGGCCGCCAAGGACTTCGCGACCGCCGACGCGATCCGCGACCAGCTCAAGTCGGCCGGCATCGAGCTCGAGGACACCCCGACGGGCCCGACGTGGTCCCTCTGACGCCCACCCGTCCCTGATGCAGCACTTTTCGCGGTGCGTCGCAGCAGTTGTGACGGGTCACCAACGAATCTCAACCGAAGGAAACTGATGGCAGGCAACTCCTCGCGACGCGGGTCGATCAAGAAGACCGGCAAGGGCAACCCCACCGCGGGCTCCGGCGGCCGGGTCAAGCGCGGCCTGGTGGGTCGGGGGCCGACCCCGAAGGCGAAGGACCGCGAGGGCCACATCGCCTACAAGACCCGCAAGAACGCCGAGAAGAAGGCCGCGCCGCGCCGCAAGAGCGTCAAGAAGGCCGGCGACACCGAGTGGATCGCCGGGCGCAACTCCGTCGTGGAGGCGCTGCGCGCGAACATGCCGGTCAGCGCGGTGTACGTCGCCGAGGGCGCCGAGCGCGACGGCCGGCTGCGCGAGACGTTCCGCATCGTCGCGGACCGCGGCATCTCGCTGCTGGAGATCGGCCGGGTCGAGCTGGACCGGCTGACCGACGGTGCCGTGCACCAGGGGCTCGCCGCGCGGGTCCCGGCCTACGAGTACGCCCACCCCGACGACCTGCTCGAGCGGGCCGCGCTGGCCGGCGAGAAGCCGCTGATCGTCGCGCTCGACTCGGTGACCGACCCCCGCAACCTCGGCGCCGTCGTCCGGTCGGCCGCGGGCTTCGGCGCGCACGGCGTGCTGATCCCCGAGCGTCGCTCCGCGGGCATGACCGCCTCGGCGTGGAAGACGTCGGCCGGTGCGGCCGCACGGCTCCCCGTCGCGCAGGCCACCAACCTGACCCGGCAGCTGAAGGCCTACCAGGAGGCCGGCTGCATGGTGATCGGCCTCGCCGCGGACGGCGACGTCGGGCTCGAGGACCTCGACCTCGCGACCGGCCCGCTCGTCGTGGTGGTCGGCTCCGAGGGCGACGGCCTGTCCCGGCTGGTGGCCGAGACCTGCGACCAGCTGGTGAGCATCCCGATGGTCAACGACGTGGAGTCCCTGAACGCCGGGGTCGCCGCCGGCGTCACGCTCTACGCCATCTCGCGCCTCCGGGCCTGAGACCCGGCCGGGGGGAACGGTCGACCCGGGCCTGGAGTGAGGCCGACCCGGGTCCGGTGTGAGGCCGAGCCGGGTCCGGTGTGAGGCCGAGCCGGGTCCGGTGTGAGGCCGACCCGGGTCCGGTGTGATGCCGAGCCGGGTCCGGTGTGATGCCGAGCCGGGTCCGGTGTGAGGCCGAGCCGGGGCTTGGTCCACGCCGAGCCGGGCCCGGCGCCGGATCTGGTCCCCAGCGCCCGGCCGGGGCGTGTCGTGCACAGCCCCTCGACCGGCGCTGACGGCGTGCGCCGAGCCGACCGATCCTCGGCGGATGACGCAGATCTCCCTCCTCCCCGCCGGTCCGTTCACCCGCGCCGACGCTCGCGACCTCGGCCTGTCCTCCTTCCAGATCGCCGAGCTGCTGCGGTGCAGACGGATCCGCCGGGTGCTCCGCAACGTGTACGTCGCCTGCGACGTACCGGACGCGGTGGAGGTGCGGGCCGCCGCCGCGGCACTCGCGGTCGTGCCGGGGGCGGTGTTCGTCGACCGGACCGCGGCCTGGCTGCACGGCGTGGACGTCCTCGACTACCGCGAGCTCGAGGTGCTGCCGCCGGTGGAGTGCGTGGTGCTCCGCGACCGGTCGCGCATCGAGCGGCCCGAATGCCGGAGCGGCGAGCGCGACCTCGCGCCGACGGACGTGATGCGGGTGCGCGGGCTGCGCGTGACGACGCCGTTGAGGACCGCGCTCGACCTCGGGTGCTCCCTGTCGCGACCGGACGCGCTGGCAGCGCTGGACATGTTCGCTCGTGTGCACGGCCTCACGCGCGCGGAGCTGGAGACGTCAGCGGAGCGGTACCGGGGGCGACGTGGCGTCGTCCAGCTGCGCTCGCTCCTGCCGCTGGTCGACGGGCTGGCCGAGTCGGCCCGTGAGTCGCGCACGCGGCTCGCGATCCTCGACGACGGGTTGCCGGCGCCGCGGTTGCAGCACTGGGTGGAGGACCACGGCGTCCCGGTCTTCCGGCTGGACCTGGCCTACCCGCGGCACCGGGTCGCCGTGGAGTACGACGGTGCCGAGTGGCATGACCAGACCGACGAGCAACGGGAGGGCGACCGGTGGCGCCGCCGCTGGCTCGCGGACCACGGCTGGACCGTGATCGTGGTGCGGCGAGGTGACTTCGCGGCCGGTCGACGTGCCCGATGGCTCGACGAGCTCCGGGCGGCCCTGCGGACCCGCTGAGCCCCGGGTCGGGGTGAACTGAGGCCCGGGTCGGCCTTGGCTCAGGCCCGGGTCGGCCTTGGCTCAGGCCCGGGTCGGCTTGCCTGAGGGCGGGTCAGGTCTCTTCGAGGGCGGTCTGGAGGTCGACGGCGGCGGGCTCGCCGGCGATGACCTCCTCGGGCCGCGCGGTGAGCACGGTGTCGATGTAGGACCGGGCGGCGTCGACGGTGTGCACCGGGTGGCCGCGCTGCTCGGACAGGAACCAGCGGTGCTCGAGGATCTCGTGGAACACCTCGGCCGGCTCGAGCTTGCCGCGCATCGAGGGCGGCACCATCGCGGTGATCGGCTCGTAGACCGTGGTCAGCCAGCGGTGCGCGACGATCGAGCGGTTCTCGCCGCCGAGGTCGTGGTGGGCGGTGTAGGCCGCGAGGTCGTTGAGCAGCCGGCGGGCCTGGTTGTCCTCGACGTCGAGGCCGGTCAGCCGCTGGAGCTCGCGGGCGTGGTGGTTGGCCTCGACGACCTTGGGCTGCACCCGCACCGTCGAGCCGTCCCAGTCGGTGACGATGTCGAGCTCGTCGACGTCGAAGCCGAGCTCGTTGAGCCGCTCCATGCGCTGCTCGATGCGCCAGATCTCGTCGGTGGTGAACTCCTCGGTCCCGGTGAGCTCCGACCACAGCCCGTCGTACCGCTCCTGGAGCCGGTCGACGATGACGTCGGCCTCGAAGTTCTCGCTGAGCAGGTCGCCGGCCTGCAGGTCGAGCAGCTCGCCGTAGATGTTGGTCAGCGCCACCTCGAGGTCGTGCGCGCGCTGGCCGGGGCTGAGCGTCTCGTGCAGCTCGCCGGTCTCGGCGTCGACGAGGTACGCCGCGAACTCGCCGGCGCTGCGCCGGAACAGCACGTTGGACAGCGACACGTCGCCCCAGAAGAACCCGGCCAGGTGCAGCCGGACGAGGAGCACGACGAGCGCGTCGAGGATCTTCGGCAGGCTGTCGTGCGGGAGGCCGTGGCTGAACAGCGACCGGTAGGGCAGGGAGTACTGCAGGTGCCGGGTGACCAGGGCGGGCTCGATCTCCTCGCCGTCGGGAGCCTCGCGCCCGCTGACCACGCCGACGGGCTCGACCGCGGGGAGCCCGAGGCGGCGCAGGTCGCGCAGCAGGCGGTACTCGCGGTTGGCCCACTGCTCGCGGGTCTGCTTGACGGCGTAGACGTCCTGGCCGAGCCGGACGATCCGCACGATGTGCCGGGAGATGCCGCGGGGGAGCGGGACGACGACGTCGTCCCCCCACTCGTCGAGGGAGAGGTGCCACGGGAGCGTGACCAGGGCCGGGTTGGGCTTCGTCGCAACGATGCGCAGCGCCATGGCCGACAGCCTAGACCCGGGGGATCAGCCGCCCGGCTCGAGGTAGACCGCTCCCGGGCCGCGGGGCGCCACCTCGTCGTCGGCGTTCTGCAGGGCGCAGGTACGCAGGCTGAGGCAGCCGCAGCCGATGCAGCCGTCGAGCTTGTCGCGGAGCCGTTCGAGCCGCTCGATCTGGGCGTCGATGCGCGGTCGCCAGCCGCGGGAGAGCCGGGCCCAGTCGGCCTTGGTCGGCGTGCGGCCCTCGGGCAGCGTCGCGAGCGCGTCGTGGATCTCCTCCAGGGTCAGCCCGACGCGCTGCGCGGACCGGACGAACGCGACGCGGCGCAGCGTGGCGCGCGGGTAGCGGCGCTGGTTGCCGGTGGTGCGCTCGGCGTGGATCAGGCCCTGGCTCTCGTAGTAGCGCAGGGCCGAGGTCGCCACGCCGGACCGCTCGGACAGGGCACCGATCGTGAGGGGTGCGGACACCATGCGTCGAGCATAGTTGACTTCAACCTCGCTTCAACTTGCAGCATGGGGTCATGAACACGACAGCACAGCCGATGGTTTCGAGGCTCGCTCCGCTCGCACCTCGACCGACGCACGGGTACGACGACCTGGGACGGCTGATGTCCCTGATGACCGGCGACGAGAAGCACGACGCGGCGGCCACCTCGACCCTCGACGTGGTCTGGGTGCTCTACGACCGGGTCCTCGCCGTCACGCCGCAGACCGTGGACGACCCCGGGCGCGACCGGTTCTACCTGTCCAAGGGGCACGGTCCGATGGCCTACTACGCGACGCTCGCCGCGAAGGGCTTCCTCCCCGAGGAGTGGCTGGCCGGCTGGGCGTCGTACGACTCGCCGCTGGGCTACCACCCGGACCGGGTGCTGGTGCCCGGGGTGGAGATCTCCAGCGGGTCGCTCGGGCACGGGCTGCCGCTGGCCGTGGGTACGGCGCTCGACCTGCGGGCGCAGGGGATCGACGCCCGCGTCGTGGTGCTCGTCGGCGACGCCGAGCTGGACGAGGGCAGCAACGCCGAGGCGGTCGAGCTCGCCGGCGCCCTCGGGCTGGACGCGCTGACCGTGGTGGTGGTCGACAACGCCTCGACCAGCTACCACCGGCCCGGGGTGATCGCCGGGCGGTTCGCCCACGAGGGCTGGGACACCGCGGTGGTGGACGGCCGGGACCACGAGGCGCTCGAGCGGGCGCTGACCAGGACGAGGACGGGACGGCCCGACGTGGTCGTGGCCGAGGTGGAGGAGAAGTCATGAGCGACCCCAGGCTGACGTTCGCGCGGACCGTCACGGAGCTGGTCGACGACGACCTGTCGGTCGCGCTGGTCTACGCCGAGATCTCCGGCCAGTACTTCGGCGAGGTCGAGCGTCGGCACCCCGACCGGGTAATCAACGTGGGGATCCGCGAGCAGCTGCTGCTGAACGTGGGCGCCGGTCTCGCGCTGTCCGGGATGCGGCCCGTGGTGCACACGTTCGCCTCGTTCCTGGTGGAGCGCGCCTTCGAGCAGGTCAAGCTCGGGTTCGGCCACCAGGACGTCGGCGGGGTGCTCGTCGGGTCGGGCGGCTCGTTCGACGCCAGTGCCTCCGGGCGCACCCACCAGGCGCCCGGGGACGTCGCGCTGCTCGACACCCTCGACGGCTGGACCGTGCACGTGCCCGGTCACGCCGAGGAGGTGGCCGGCGCGCTGCGGGCCGCGGTCGCCGGCGACGGGCGCGACTACGTGCGGGTGGTGTCCCAGCAGAACGCCGGGCCGCGGCCGGTGACGCCCGGCCGGTTCCAGGTCGTACGGCGCGGGGCCGGTGCCACGGTCCTCGCGGTCGGGCCGGTGCTCGACCCGGTGCTGGCCGCCGTCGAGGGCCGCGACGTCACCGTGCTCTACGCAGGCTCGGTGCGGCCGTTCGACGCGGTCACCCTGCGCGCGGTGCTGGGGGACCCGGCCGAGGTGGTGCTGGTCGAGCCCTACCTGGCCGGGACGTCGTCCCGGTGGGTGAGCCGGGCCCTGGTCGACGTACCCCACCGGCTGCTGGCGCTCGGGGTCACGACCGCGGAGCTGCGGAGGTACGGCACGCCCGCGGAGCACCAGGCGGCGCACGGCCTCGACGCGGCCGGCCTGCGCCGGTCGGTCGACGGGTTCCTGGCCGCGGGCCACCGGGTGGCATGAGAACGGGCCGGGCGGCACCGGCGGACTGCGTGAGTCCGTGCGGCGCCGCTCCGGCCCGGAGAGCGTGGCGTCAGTTCTTGAACGCGTCCTTGACCTTCTCGCCGGCCTGCTTCAGGTCGGCCTTGCTCTGGTCCTTCTTGCCCTCGGCCTGCAGGTCGCGGTCGTTCGTGGCGTCGCCGAGCTTCTCCTTGGCGCTGCCGAGAAGCCCCTCGCCCTTGTTCGCGATCTTGTCGTCGTTACCCATGTCGTTCCTCCTCAGTAGGTACCCGTCCACTACCCCGCCGCGGTCAAAGGATGCGCGGTGACGTGGTTCCCGCGAGCCGTCCGGGTTCGCCTACCATGGGCGCGCATCCGTTCCAGGCCGCTTTAGCTCAGCTGGTAGAGCACTCGCCTTGTAAGCGAAAGGTCGTCAGTTCGAACCTGACAAGCGGCTCCACTCACCCCGCGTCGGGCTGGTCCCCGGCCAGGTCCAGCGGGTCCACGCCGAGCCGCGTCACCAGGTCGTCGTCCTTGGGCAGGTCGACCACGTCCGGGAGCTCGGCCTCGGCCTGCTCGGCGCGGGCGGCGTCCCCGCGGGCCCGGATGAACTCGACGACCTGCTGCTTGCTGACCTGCATGGCTGCTCCCGTACGTCGCTGGTGGCACCGGACCGGCCGGTCCGGGCATAGGCGTGTGACAGGAGGGGTACCCAACCCTCGCGCCCGCAGACCCCAGGAGGTCACCATGTTCGCCAAGTCCAGGAACCGCACCGCCGCCGAGACCGGCGGCACCGACGAGACCGTCGTCGACGACCGCTCCGCCCGGACCGGGTACGAGGAGGGGTACGCCGAGGGGCGTGACCCGGCCGCCGCCCAGGCGGTCCGCAAGGAGCGCTTCGGCGGGCTGAACCCGGGTGCCGCGTTCTTCGGCTGGCTGGTCGCCGTCGCCGTCAGCGTGCTGCTGACCGGCGTGGCCGGCGCGATCGCCGCGGCGGTCGGCTCGAGCGTGCACCTGACCCAGTCCCAGGCCCAGGCCCAGGCCGGCTCGATCGGCCTGGCCGCGGCCGTCGTGCTGCTCGTGGTGCTGATGGTCGGCTACTACTCCGGCGGGTACGTCGCGGGCCGGATGTCCCGGTTCTCCGGCACCAGCCAGGGCCTCGGGGTGTGGATCACCGGCCTGGTCGTGACGATCGCGATGATCGCCATCGGCGCGATCTTCGGCCAGCAGTACGACATCCTCAGCCGGGTGAACCTGCCGCGCCTGCCGGTCACTGTCGACGCGCTGAGCGTCGGTGGCGTGATCGCCGCGCTGGCCGTTCTCCTCGGCACCCTGGTCGCGGCGCTGGCGGGCGGCTCGGTCGGCACGCACTACCACCGGCGCGTGGACAAGGTCGGCTGGAAGAACGCCTGACCCGAACCCCGGCTCACCGCACCCGGAGCGCGTCGAACTCCATCCGCGGCTCGGCGAGGCGGTCCTGGGTCTGCACGATCCGCAGCTCCCGCTCGCCGGCCGCCGCGGTCGCCTCGACGACCGCGAACACCGCGGACGTGGTGCGTGCCAGGGCGTCCTCCAGCGCGCGTCCGTCGAGCAGGTGGGCGAGGAACACCGCCGTGGTGAGGTCGCCGGTGCCGTTGGGCGTGACCGGCAGGCGGGGGGTGCGGGTCCGCCAGGCCCCGTCCGGGGAGACCGCGACGAGGTCCAGGGCGTCGGCCGGGGTGTCGTCGAGGACCGCGGAGGTCACCAGCACGACGGACGGCCCGGTCGCCCGGACCCGGTCGGCGGCCTCGAGCAGCCCGGCGATCGTCGTCGACGTCGTGCCCGCCAGGTAGTCGAGCTCGAAGTGGTTGGGCGTGACCACGTCGGCGGCCGGCACCACCCGGTCGCGCATGAACTCCGGGATCCCGGCCCGCACGAACATCCCGCGGCCCACGTCGCCCATCACCGGGTCGCAGCAGTAGATCGCCCGCGGGTTGAGCGCCTTGACCCGAGCGACGGCGTCGAGGACCACCGCGCCGACGTCCTCGGCGCCCTGGTAGCCCGAGAGCACCGCCTCGCAGGTCTCGAACGCGCCGCGCTCCTCCACCCCGGCGATCACCTCGGCGACGTCGTCGGCGGCCAGCAGCGGCCCGCGCCACGCGCCGTACCCGGTGTGGTTGGAGAAGTGCACGGTCATCACCGGCCAGACGACCTTGCCCAGCCGTTGCAGGGGGAACACCGCGGCGCTGTTGCCGGCGTGCCCGTAGGCGACGAGGGACTGGATCGACAGGATGCCCATGCGAGCAACCTAGGCGACCTGCAGCGACCTCTTCGACAGCCCCATCCAGTAGCCGTCGACCACCTGGTCCCCGGGCGTCTCCGGGTCGGAGGCGGCGCCGAGCGTGATGAACAGCGGCGTGTAGTGCTCGACGGTCGGGTGCGCGTAGGGCATGCCCGGCGCCTTCGAGCGGTACGACGCGAGCTCGTCGACGTCGCCGCGGGCGAGGGCCTCCGCGGCCCAGGCGTCGAACTCGCGGGACCAGCCCGGGGCGGCCGCGTCGATGCGGAACTCGCGCAGGTAGGGCAGGCCGTGGGTGAGGAAGCCGGAGCCGATGATCAGCACGCCCTCGTCGCGCAGCGGGCGCAGCCGCTTGCCGAGCTCGAGCAGCCGGTAGGGGTCGTCGGTGGGCAGCGACATCTGCAGCACCGGGATGTCGGCGTCCGGGTACATGATCCGCAGCGGGACCCAGGCGCCGTGGTCGAGCCCGCGGCTGGTGTGCTGGTGGACCGGCTCGGTGTCCGGCATCATCGCGGCGACCCGGGCGGCCAGCGCGCTCGCGTCCGGGGTGGCGTAGGTCATCTCGTAGTAGCGCTGCGCGAAGCCGCCGAAGTCGTAGACCAGCGGGGTGCCCGGGCCGCTGGCCGAGAGCATCACGGGCGCGGACTCCCAGTGCGCGGAGACGATCAGGATCGCCTTCGGGCGGGGGAGGTCGGCCGACCAGGCGGCGAGCTGGCCGCTCCAGAGCGCGTCGTCGAGCAGCGGCGGGGCGCCGTGCCCGATGTAGAGCGCCGGCATCCGGCTGCTGGTGGTGATGTCGCTCATGACGCCCTCCTGGGAACTCGTGGTGAGCCGACTGTAGCCCGATAAAGTTGAAGCATCAAGTATCGGCGAGGTGACGACGTCGACGACCGGTCGGCCCCTAGGCTGGGCGCATGACGCGATGGCTGGACGAGGACGAGCTGCAGGCGTGGCTCAAGCTCGCCGGGGTGATGCTCAAGCTGGCCCCGACCCTGGACTCCCAGCTGCAGCGCGACTCCGAGCTCACGCACTTCGACTACCTGTGCCTGGCGATGCTCTCCGAGAGCGACGACCGCACCCTGCGGATGAGCGAGCTCGCCACCCAGGTGAACGCCAGCCTGTCGCGGCTCTCGCACGTGATCAGCAAGCTGGAGAAGCGCGGCTGGGTGGCCCGCCGGCCGTCCCCCGACAGTCGCCGGGTCACCTTGGTCACGCTGACCGAGGCGGGGTGGCAGGTGCTCGTCGCGGCCGCTCCCGGGCACGTCGAGACCGTGCGCGAGCTGGTCTTCGACGACCTGTCGCGCGAGGACGTCGCCGCGCTGACCCGGGTGGCCGGCCACATCGTGGAGCGCATCGAGGCGTCCCGCCTCAAGTCCACCTGCTGACCCGCACCCGTCCGCCGGTGTCGCGCCTGCCGAGGGCCATTGTTTGTCTATCGATCTCGTCTACAATCGGCGGATGGTGCGGACACTCCCCGGCTCGTCGCAGGCACCCCGCGGCGGACGCCTCCCCGACTTCCTGCTCGTCGGTGCTCCCAAGGCCGGTACGACGGCGCTGCACGGCGCGCTGGCCGGACATCCCGAGCTGTTCCTCAGCGGGGTCAAGGAGCCGAAGTACTACCTGTGCGGGGACAGCCCGCCGCCGGCGTACAAGGGACCGGGCGACGCGCACAGCAACCGCGAGTGGATCTGGCAGCGGCAGCGCTACCTGGACCTGTTCGCGGACGCCGGCGACGACCAGCAGGCCGGCGAGAGCACGCCGTTCTACCTCTACCACCGCGACGCGCGCCGCCGGATCGCCGCCGACCTGCCGCGCGCCAGGCTGGTCACGGTGCTGCGGGACCCGGTCGACCGGGCGTACTCCAACTGGATGCACCTGTGGGCCGACGGCCTCGAGCCGTGCGCCGACGTCGTGGAGGCGTGCGCCCGCGAGGCGCAGCGCGTCGACGAGGGCTGGGCGCCGTTCTGGCACTACCGGGGGCTCGGGATGTACGGCCGGCAGCTGGCCGACCTCTTCGAGCACTTCCCGCGCGAGCAGGTGCTGGTGCTGCGCTACCGCGACCTCGTCGACGAGCCGCGGGACTCCCTGAACCGGGTCTGCCGGTTCCTGGGGGTCGCCGAGGACGTGGTCACCGAGATCCCGTCGGGCAACTCCAAGCCGTTCGTGAACCCCAGCGTGCGCACCCGGATGCTGGGTCCGGTGGTGCGGGCCGGAGCCGCGGCCGGCCAGTTCCTGCCGCCCCAGGCCTGGCGCACGGCGAGCCGGCCGATCATCGGGCAGCTGCACCAGCGTGGCAACCCGGAGCGCCCGCGGCTGACCCCCGAGCAGGGCGAGGTGCTGCGCGAGCCGTTCCTGGACGACATCGCCCTGCTGGAGCAGGTCACCGGGGAGTCCTACGACGACTGGCGCACCCACCGCGCCGGCGACACGTTCCACACCCGGCAGTCCCAGAGGACCGCCACCGGCTGAGCGGGCTCGGGACCGACCGTCAGCCGGACACGCTGGTCATCAGGTCGTGCGCCCCGTCGGGCCGGGCGGCCTCGAAGTAGAACCTCGTGGCACCGTCGGGCAGCGGCACCGCCGCGACGTAGCGCAGCGCCCCGTCGCTGTGCGGCGACCGGACCACCGGCCCCTCCTCCGCGACGAGCCTGCGGCCGTCGGTGGACCGCGCCACCCCGGTGACCTCGTGCCAGTTGTCCTCGGCGCGCGCGCGTCCGTCGTACAGGACGACGAGGGGCTCCTCGGAGAGCACCGCGGTGACCCGGGTGCCGCGCTGGTCCCACGTGCCGTCGGTGGGGGCGAGCACGGTGCCGTGCCAGTCCCACGACAGGCCGTCGGCGCTGGTCGCGAAGGCCGTGGTCATCCGGTCCTCGTGGCCCGGCTCGGTGAGCGGGTGCACGCAGACCCACATCCGCCAGCCGGTCGCGTCGACCAGCACGACCGGGTCCTTCACGGCGACGTCGGGCGACCCGGGGAGCACCACGGTCCGGGTGCCCGTCACGAGGCCGGCCGGCTCGTCGGCGTCGACGGCCTCGATCCACCAGTGCTTGGAGTCCGGCGTCGCGCAGGAGACGTAGAGCCGCCAGCCACCGTCGGGGCGGCGCACCAGCACCGGACGTTCGAACGACTCGGCGCCGAAGTCGTCGCGCCGCACCTCGGCGACGGTGACGAAGTGCTCGCCGTCGTCGGAGCGGGCGACCACCACGGAGACGCCCCGACCCTCGCGCAGCGGCCGCCGGACGCGGTAGGTCAGCCAGTAGACGCCGTCCACCAGGACCGCGCTCGCGGCACCGGACCAGTTGCCCGGCTCGTGACCGGGAGCGGGCACCACGACGGTGGCGTCCTCGAAGCGGGGAAGGGCGAGAGTCTGCGTCATGCAGCAAATACTACTGAAGAAGTCGACAAATCTGGGTCATCGGTCGAGCCACTTCGTCGCGGCGGGGTCCGGACGCCAGTCCGCGAGCCGGTCGAGCAGCGCGCCCGGGGCGTCCGCCGAGAGCACCAGGGCCCGGTGCCGCTCCGACACGAACCGCTCGGTGACGGTGTGGTCGAAGAACGCCAGCAGCGGCGCGAAGAACCCCTCGACGTCGAGCAGACCGCTCGGCTTGCTCTGCAGGCCGAGCTGCGACCAGGTCAGGATCTCGGCCAGCTCCTCGAGCGTGCCGAAGCCGCCGGGCAGCGCCACGAACCCGTCGGACAGCGTGGCCATCATCGCCTTGCGCTCGTGCATCGAGGTGGTGACCCGCAGCTCGGTGAGCCCGGGGTGCGCCACCTCGCGGTCGACGAGGTGCTGCGGGATCACCCCGACGACCTCGCCCCCGGCGGCGAGCGCGGCGTCCGCGACCGTGCCCATCAACCCGACGCTGGCGCCGCCGTACACCAGGCGCAGGCCGCGGCTGGCGACCTCGCGGCCCAGCGCCGCCGCTGCGTCCGTGTACGACGGGCGCGCGCCCGGGCTCGAGCCGCTGAACACGCACACGGTGCGCAGCCCGGTCACGGGAGCCGCCAGTCCACGGGCCTGCCGCCCTGCTGCTCGAGCAGGCTGTTCACGCGGCTGAACGGACGCGACCCGAAGAACCCGCGCGACGCGGACAGCGGGCTGGGGTGCACCGACTCGACCCACGGCACCGCGCCGAGCACCGGCTTGACGCCCTGGGCGTCCCGGCCCCAGAGCACCGCCGCCAGCGGGCCGCCCCGGGCGGCGAGCACCTCGATGGCGCGCTCGGTGACCGCCTCCCAGCCGCGACCACGGTGCGAGGCCGGCTCGCCCGGCCGGACCGTGAGGCAGCGGTTCAGCAGCATCACGCCCTGCTCGAACCACGGCGTGAGGTCGCCGTTCGACGGCGGCGGGCAGCCGAGGTCGTCGACGAGCTCCTTGTAGATGTTGACCAGGCTCTTGGGCAGCGGCCGCACGTCCGGGGCCACCGAGAACGACAGGCCGACGGCGTGCCCCGGGGTGGGGTAGGGGTCCTGCCCGAGCACGAGCACCCGCACCTCGGCCAGCGGCCGGCTGAACGCGCGCAGCACGTGGTCGCCGGGCGGGAGGTAGGTGTGCCCGGCGCGCACCTCGGCGCGCAGGAACTCGCCCATCGCGGTGATCTGCCCGTCCACCGGCGCCAGCGCCTCGGCCCAGTCCGGTGCGACCAGCCCCCGTGCCACCAGCGTCGCCAACCCCGTCGTCCCCGTCATCCCCCCACCCTTTCATCCGGCACCGGGTGCTCTTCAGCGGGCTCAGGGGTCACGTTCGGTCACCCTCGTCGGAGGGACGTCCACCGGCGCGTGCCGACGGCGCCTCCTGGACGGGCTGAGCCGGCTCAGCGCCGCAGGGCGGCGACCACGGCGCGGGCGTCGGCCCGCATCCCGGAGGCGAACGGGTGGTAGGCCAGCGCCTTCTGCCGGTCGTTGACGCTGCCGTTGACCCACGGGTCCCGCGCGCAGATGTCGTGCCCGCGCGAGGCGGCGTACATGTCGACGAACGTGGTGCCCGTCCGGCGGGCCGCCGTCTTCAGCGCGGTGTCCAGGGTCCGGCTGATCCGCCGGCCCTCCGCGTAGTCGCCCGCGGCCAGCGGCAGCCCGACGCAGGTGCCGTGCTCGGGGGCCAAGCGCAGGTAGCCGACCAGCAGGACCTTCGCCCGCGGGGCCTTCGCCCGGATCGCCAGCAGGGAGGCGGCGACCCGGCGGCTGATCGTGGTGACGGCGGCGTCGAGGTCCGGGCCGCGGGCGGCGAGCTCGCGGGCGCACGGCGAGCCCTGCGGGTCCGAGGCGCGCAGCCGCGTGCAGGTGCTCACCAGGGTGGAGAACAGCCCGAGGTCGTTCCCGCCGATGCCCAGCGTGACCAGGTCGGTGTCGGCGGTGACCGCGCGCAGCTGCGGCGGGATGCGGGCGTCGCCGAACGTCCGCTGCACCCCGGTCAGGTCGCGGGTGTCGGCGCCGCTGCAGGTCACGTCGACGAGCTTGCGGGCGTTCACCGCGTCCGCCACCAGGCTGGGGTAGTTGTGGTCGGAGCGCGCGCAGCCGCCGGCCAGGTCGGTCGTCGGGATCAGCGGACCGGCCGAGTAGGAGTCGCCCAGGGCGACGTACCTCCCGATCGACGGGGGGGCTCGGGCTCGACGCGGCCGGGTCCGGCGTGGCTGCCGTGCCCTGGGTGCAGCCGGACACCAGCAGGGCGGCCGCGACCACGGCCGTGGTCAGACGGGCGAGGTGCATCGGGGTCCTCCGTCTGTCCTCGGGGTGGGTCATCGTGGGTACGTCGCGACGAGGTCCCGGCGCACGAGCCGGGCGGCCGCCACGAGTCGCAGCAGCACCGCCGAGGTGATCGCCTGACCCGCCATCAGGCCGATCAGCACCAGGATCTGCGCGGCGCCGGCCTCGAGCGGCGTGCCGCCACCGAGCAGGACGCCGACGAACGCGCCGGGGAGCGTCACGAGGCCGACGGTACGGGTCTGGTCCAAGCCCGGGGTGAGCGCCTCGCGGGCGGTCGGGGCGATCACCTCGAAGGCGGCCTCGGGGCTGCTCAGCCCGATCGCCAGCGCGGCCTCGTAGGTGCCGAAGTGCCCGGCGAGCTCGTCGAACGCGCGCCGTCCGGTCAGGGTCGAGGCGGTCATCATGTTGCCGACCACGATGCCGGCGATCGGGATGATGCCCGGTCCGTTGAACGGCACCACGCCCGAGGCGAAGATCAGCGCGAGCACCGGGGCGATCCCGCTGGCGATGGCCAGCCCGACCCACGGCATCTGGGCCCGCGGGGTGCGGAGCCGGCCGGTCGAGGTGATCGTCGCGACCACGAACATCAGCACCACGAAGGCCAGGGAGAGCCAGACGCTGGCCAGGGCGGCGGCGATCACCAGCGAGACCAGGGCGAGCTGCACCACGGCGCGCAGGGCGGCCGTCGGGTAGCTGCGCTCGGTGCCCAGCCGGCCGACGACCGCGGCCACGACCGCGACGCCGACGAGGGCGACCAGGACGACCGCGAGCCGCCAGTCGGGGGGTGACGGCGGCGTTCGTGCTCGCGGCGGCGAGCCTCACCTCATCGCTTCTTCGGTGCCAGCGTCCGGCTGCCGGCCGAGCCGTAGCGCCGGGCCGGGTTCGCACCGATGGTGGTCCTGGACGCCGAGCGGGCCGGTGCCTTCGCCGGCTTCCCTACGGCCGCCTTCTTCGCGGTGGCCTTCCGCGCAGCTGGCTTCGTCGGGGTGGCCTTGGTGGCGGTGGCCTTCCTCGTGGTGGCCCGGGTGGCGGCCGCCGTGGCAGCCGCGGCCGCGGTCCGCTTGGTCGCGGCGCTCCTGCCCGCCGCGGTCTTCCGCGAGGCCGCGTTCTTCCGGGTCGCGGCGGACGTCGCCCGCGCCCCGGGGGTGGGCCGGTCGGCCGCCGCCGAGGAGTGCGCGTCGATCCACTCGTCGATGATCCGCCACGTGGTGCCGCGCGCCGCCCGGCCGGTGAGCATGCCGAGGTGGCCGCCGGGGACGATCTCGAAGCGCAGGTCGTCGACGCCGGTGACCAGGTCGACGATCGGCCGCACGCACCCGACCGGCGCGATGCCGTCGCCGGCGCCGGCGAACGCGAGCAGCGGCGCGGTGACGTCGGCCAGCCGGATCTCCCGGTCGTCCATCGTCACCGACCCGGACGCGAGCTGGTTGCCCTTGAGCAGCCGGTGGTAGAGCTGCCCGAACGTCCGGCCGGGGTAGGCGATCATCTTCGCGGTGAACCGGTCGACGGCCTCGACCTGGGCGAGGAAGTCGGCGTCGTCGAGCTTGGCGGCCAGCGCGATCGGCTTGGTCACCAGCTTGTTGAACGAGGACAGCTGGAAGGCCCGCTTGACCAGCGGCTTGGGGAGCCCGCCCATCAGCCGGTAGGACTGGGTGACCAGCCCGGCGCGCTCGCCGGTGACGCCCAGGAACGGGCGGAGCGGCGCGACCAGCGGCACCTGCGTGACGTCGACGGGGGCGCCGACCGAGGTCAGCGAGCCGATCGGCAGGTCCGGGCGGTCCGCCGCGGTGAGCAGCGCGAAGATCCCGCCCAGGCTCCAGCCGACGACGTGCACCGGACGGCCGCCGGCGTGCGCGCTGACCTCCTCGATCGCCCGGGGGACGACCTCGTCGACCCAGTGCTCCATGCCCAGGCCCCGGTTGGCGAAGGAGACCTCGCCGTACTCCACGAGGTACGTCGGGCGGCCGGCCTCCACGAGGTGCTCGACCAGCGAGCACCCGCGGCGCAGGTCGAAGCAGATCGCCGGCGCGGCCAGCGGGGTGACCAGCAGGACCGGGTCGCCGTGCTCGCGTGCCGAGGCCCGCGGCCGGTAGTGGTAGACCTCCCGCAGCACGCCCTCGTCGATCAGCGTGCGGGGCATCGGGCGGAGATCGGCCAGGCCGCCGTACAACATCTTGTGCGCGACGTTGGCGGCTGCCGAGACGATCTGGTCCGGCTTCGGGATCAGATCCATGAGCTGAAGTTACCAGCGGGTCGGTCCCGTCGGTCCGGTCTGTGCGCAGCGTCTCGGTGGCGGCGGCTCAGAGGTCCAGCCGCTGCGCCAGCCGGTCCTGGGCCCGGGCCGCCGCCGTCCGGACGTCCGCGTCGGGGTCCTCCAGCAGCCGGCGTACGGCGGCCACGTGCTCGCTGTCGCCGCAGGTGCCCAGCGCCCGCGCGGCGGTGGCGCGTACGCGTGGCAGGTCGTGGGCGGCCAGCCGGGCGGCGGCGTCCCCGCAGGGCAGCTCACGGCGGACCGAGACCTTCAGGCACATCTCGGCGACCCGCCAGGCGTCGTCGTCGAGGCGGTCGAGCACCACCGGGCCGGCGGCGTCGTCCCAGACGTAGAGCAGCCCGCGGGCGGCCCAGACCCGGGCCCACCACTCCTTCCACGACGTGCCGTCCTCCAGCAGGGACCGGCCGGCCGGTCCGCCGAGGAACAGCACCGTCGCGGCGTGGTCGTGCGGGTCGTCCGCGGCCAGCAGGTCGGCGCACAGCCCGGCCGCGCCCTGCTCGCCGACGTGGCCCGCGAGCAGGGCGAGCAGGTCGCGCGGGTGCGGCCGGCCCGGCGGGCGGGGCGGGAGCGGGGGTGGCGGTGCCGACCCGCCGGCCACCGGGTCAGGCGCTCCGCGACGGGCGCAGCTGCTTGTGGTGCTCGGGCCTCGCCTCGTCGAGCACGGCGAGGAACGAGCGGGCCCAGCTCTTCACGTCGTGGTCCAGGACCGTCTTGCGCATCGCCTTCATCCGCCGCGCCAGCTCCCGGGGCTCGGCGTTCATCGCGGTGACGATGGCGGCCTTCATGCCGTTGATGTCGTAGGGGTTCACCATGTAGGCCTGCCGCAGCTCGTCGGCCGCGCCGGCGAACTCCGACAGCACGAGGGCACCCTGGTCGTCGTACCGGCAGGCGACGTACTCCTTGGCGACGAGGTTCATGCCGTCGCGGAGCGGGGTGACCACCATGACGTCGGCGGCCCGGAACAGCGCCGCCATCTCCTCCTTGGGGTAGGAGGTGTGCATGTAGTGGATCGCCGGGCTGCCGATCGAGCCGAGGTCGCCGTTGAGCCGGCCCACCAGGCGGTCGATGTCGTCGCGGAGCTTGCGGTACTGCTCGACCCGCTCCCGCGACGGGGTGGCGACCTGCACGAACACGGTGTCCTCGACCGACACCTCGCCGTCGCGGACCAGCTCGCCGAACGCGCGGAGCCGGTCGAAGATGCCCTTGGTGTAGTCGAGCCGGTCGATGCCGAGCAGCACCCGGCGCGGGTTGCCGAGCTGCTCGCGGATCTCGCGGGCCCGCTCCCCGACGGCCTCGGTGCGGGCCAGCGCGTCCAGGCCCGGGGTGTCGATGGAGATCGGGAACGAGCCGGCCTGCACGACCCGGCCGTCGGGCAGGTAGATCAGGTCGCGGTGGGTCTTGTGGCCGACCCGCTGGCGGACCAGCCGGACGAAGTTCTGCGAGGCCCCGGGCCGCTGGAAGCCCACGACGTCGGCACCGAGCAGCCCCTCGAGGAGCTGGCGGCGCCAGGGCAGCTGCTGGAACAGCTCGGCCGGCGGGAACGGGATGTGCAGGAAGAAGCCGATCCGCAGGTCGGGTCGCAGCTCGCGCAGCATGGCGGGCACCAGCTGCATCTGGTAGTCGTGCACCCAGACCGTGGCGTCCTCGGCGGCGACCTCCGCGGCCTTCTCGGCGAAGCGCCGGTTGACCCGGACGTAGGCGTCCCACCACTCGCGGTGGAACTCCGGCTTGGCCACCACGTCGTGGTACAGCGGCCAGAGGGTGGCGTTGGAGAAGCCCTCGTAGAACTCCTCGATCTCCGCCGCGCTCAGCGGCACCGGGACCAGGGACAGGCCGTCGTCGACGAACGGCTCCATGTCGTCGTCGCTGCCGCCCGACCAGCCGATCCAGGCGCCGTCGTTCTCGCGCATCACGGGCTCGATCGCGGTGACCAGGCCGCCGGGGGAGCGGCGCCAGGCCACGGACCCGTCGTCGTTGACCACCCGGTCGACGGGGAGCCGGTTGGCGACGATGACCAGGTCGGCCTGGCGGGGCTTGGGTGTTCCGGCGGGGCTCACCCCCCCAACCTACCCAGCCGCGACGGGGTCATGAGCGCTTCGCGTAGTGCACCCCGATCTGGTCGCGGAGCCGGTCCATCTGCCGCATCAGCGCTACGGTGTCGTCCAGCGGCACCAGCGGCGACTCGGTCTCGCCGTTGCGCAGGCAGCGGACCACCTCGAGGGCCTCGTGCGACAGCCCGGTGCCGAGCAGCTCCTGGCGGATCTCCTGCGGCTCCGGGGGGCCGTCGAGGTCGCCGGTCATCGAGGTCCAGGTCACGCTCGTCGGGTGGTGGAACGGCGCCGGCAGGTCGATCCGGCCGCGGTCCGTGGCGATCGACGCCGTGCGCGGGGACCAGGCGGTCATCGTGGAGGTGAGCGAGGCGACCGCGCCGCTGTCGTAGCCGAGGCTCATCGCGAGGTTGAGGTCGGCGCCGACCTCCGAGAGCGCGGCGGTCGCGGCCAGCGTGGACGGCTCGCCCAGGAACAGGCTGGCGAACGTGAGCGGGTAGACGCCCATGTCCAGCAGCGCCCCGCCGCCCAGGGCCGGGTCGAGCAGCCGGTCCGTCGGCGGCTTGTCCACCACGAAGCCGAGGTCGGCGCGGACCTGGCGGACCTCCCCGAGCGCGCCGGTCGCGAACAGCTGGCGGAGCCGGCGGACCAGCGGGTTGCAGCGCATCCACATGGCCTCCATGAGGAACAGGTTCTTCTCGCGGGCCAGCGCGACCAGGTGCTCGGCGTCGGCGGCGTCGAGGGTGAACGCCTTCTCGCAGAGCACCGGCTTGCCGGCCTCGAAGGCCAGCTCGACGTGCTCGCGGTGCAGGGCGTGCGGCGTCGCGACGTACACCACGTCCACGGCGGGGTCCTCGACGAGCGCGCGGTAGTCGCCGTACGCCGCGGCGGCGCCGTGCTCGGCCGCGAACGCGTCGGCGGACTCCTGGCGGCGGGCGCCGACCGCGGCGATCTCGCACTCGGGCAGCAGGGCGAGGTCGCGGGCGAAGGAGCCGGCGATCTTGCCGGTCGCGAGGATGCCCCAGCGCACCGGACGGTCGTCCGGCAGCGGCTCCGCACGGCTCGGTCCCGGGGTGACGTCGAGGGGCGGGAGGTCGGTGGGGAGCTTCGTCATGGCCCCATCGTGCCCGATCCCCGGGCGGCCACGCGTGACCCCCCGGAGCCGGACGAACCGTCGTTTTCCGACCCCACGCACCCCATCCGAAACGCCTGACACAGATGCGCGGGGTGAACTACACGCGTGTGGTTCGTCGCCTATGATGGCTCGAGCACAGCCCGCCACCACCCGCCGTCATCCGGCACAGGAGTCGCCCACCATGGACGCCGCGAACGCCCTCACCCCGGGACAGAACGCCCCGTCGAGCGAGCTCTCCGAGCGCGACAGCGAGATCCTCAACTTCGAGCGCCAGTGGTGGAAGTACGCCGGCGCCAAGGAGCAGGCGGTCCGCGACAAGTTCGACATGTCCTCGACGCGCTACTACCAGGTGCTCAACGCCCTGATCGACCGTCCCGAGTCGCTGGCCTTCGACCCGCTGCTGGTCCGGCGGCTGCGCCGGCTGCGCGCCGCCCGGCAGCGCGCCCGGTCCGCCCGGCGCCTCGGCTTCGAGGTCTGACGTGCGCCGCCGCACCCAGCGCGGGGTCGCGATGTCCTCCCCGGTCGCCCTGCTCTCCGTCGCGGCCGTGGTCGTGGCCGGCGCCGCCTTCCTGTTCACCGGCCACGACGAGGAGCCCACCCCGGCGGCCACCCCGGTCGTCGCGACCAGCTCCGCGGCCCCGACGAGCACCGCCCCCGCTCCGGTGGTCGAGCAGCAGCCGCAGCAGAAGAAGAAGGTCGTCAAGAAGAAGGTCCGCCGCGGCGGCACCTACGTCGAGGTCTACAACAACTCCGGCATCAGCGGCCTGGCCGGCAGCACCGCCGCCCGCGCGCAGGGCGCCGGCTGGCAGGTCGTCGGCTCGGACAACTGGTACGGCACCATCGCGGCCAGCACGGTCTACTTCCCGGCGCGGCTCAAGGACCAGGCGCAGCTGCTCGGCAAGGACCTCGGCATCAAGCGGCTCAAGCCCGCGATCGCCCCGATGCGCGGCGACCGGCTGACCGTGATCCTCACCCGCGACTACTCCTGACCCCGTGACGCCTCCCCGCGGGTCCGGCGACGGTTCCGGCGACCGGTACGACGCCCTGGTGGCCGTCGCCGACGAGGTGCTGGTCGGCCTGGACTTCGACGGCACGCTCTCCCCGATCGTGGAGGACCCGTCCCGGGCGGTGATCCACCCCGACGGGCCGCGGGTGCTGCGCGACCTGGCCGCCTGCGTCCGCGCGGTCGTCGTGATCACCGGCCGCCCGGCGCGCCAGGTCGTCGAGCTCGGCGGTCTCGACGCGGTCGCCGACTCGCTGGCCGCCGGGTCCCGGCTGGTCGTGATGGGGCAGTACGGCAACGAGCACTGGGACTCCGGCTCCCGCGAGTTCCGGTCGCCCGAGCCGCCCCCCGGCCTGCAGGCCTTCCGTGACGAGCTGCCGGCGCTGCTCGCCGCCCAGGACGCCGAGGGTGCGTTCGTGGAGGAGAAGGGCCTCGCCGTCGCCGTGCACACCCGGCGGCTGCCCGACGCCGCGGCCGCCTACGCCCGGCTGGAGGCCGCCCTCGGCGAGGCCGTCGAGCGGCACGGTCTCGGTCTGGAGCCCGGCCGGATGGTGCTGGAGGTCCGCGCCCCGGGCATGCACAAGGGGCTCGCGGTGCACGCCGCGCTCGAGGAGCACCGCGCCGGTGCCGTGCTGTTCGCCGGCGACGACCTCGGTGACCTCGAGGCGTTCGAGGCGGTGCGCGGCCTGCGTGACCAGGGTCTGCCGACGCTGCTGGTCTGCTCGGGCTCGGAGGAGCAGGAGGCGCTCGCGGCGCTGTCCGACGTGGTCGTCGACGGTCCGGCCGGGGTGCTCGGGCTGCTCGCCCGGTTCGTCGAGGACGTCCGCTCCGCTCAGGAGGGCTGAGCCGCCGCCTGCCCGCGCCGCCGGGCCCGGGCGCTCACGGTCGGGTAGCCGCCGTCCGCGAGCCCCGCGAGCCGCTCGAAGGCGTTGTGCACCGCGGGGTCGCCGCCGACCAGCAACGACCAGCCCACGGCCAGGAGGTACAGCGGCAGCAGCGGCAGCCCGAGGCAGGCGACGTACTGCCAGGTGTGCCGCTCCTCGTGCCGCATCAGGGCCGGGCGGGCGTCGAGCCAGGCCCGGTCGTGCGTGCTGGCCACCACGTTGCCCAGGGTGAACGCCGAGGCGACCGGCAGCGGCAGCCGGTAGCCGGTCGCGACCACCAGTCCGCGCGGCCCCCGGTCGACGTGGGCCCGGCCGGCCCGGGCGACGGCCAGGCCGAGCAGCGTCGAGCCGTTCAGCACGTTGACCACCTGCTTGACCCGCCACGGCTCCATCCCGTCATCCTGCACCCCGTCGGTCTCGCATGATGGATGCGATGTGCACATGCTGAGACGGATTCGTACAGTAAGGACTGCTCATCGAGAGGGGCAGAGGGACACGGCCCGCTGAAGCCCCGGCAACCCGCCACCGCACGCACGCGTCGAAATCCGTCGACCGGCCTGTGGTGCCAACGGTGCTAATTCCGTCCCGGTCCGAGAGTCGGCCCACCGGGGAAGATGAGAAGGAGGATTCCTTTGAGCACCTCAGTCGTTTCCGGTCCCGGCACCAGCACGCGTCCCGGCGCCTTCGGCAACGCGGTCAACCTCGTCTGTCGCGAGTGCCGCGCCACCCAGGACCTCGGTCCCTTCTACGCCTGCCAGGAGTGCTTCGGCCCCCCTGGAGATCGGCTACGACTTCCCCGCGGTCACCCGCGCCGGGATCGAGGCCGGACCCAAGAACATCTGGCGCTACCAGCAGCTGCTGCCGGTGCCCGCCGACATCACCTCGAGCCCCAACATGGAGCCCGGCTACACCCGGCTGATCAAGGCGAACAACCTCGGCCGCGAGCTCGGCATCAAGAACCTCTGGGTCAAGGACGACTCCGGCAACCCCACGCACTCCTTCAAGGACCGCGTCGTCGCGATCGCGCTGTCGGCCGCCCGCGAGTTCGGCAGCAAGGTCTTCGCCTGCCCCTCGACCGGCAACCTCGCCAACGCCGTGGCCGCCGCCGGTGCCCGCGCCGGCATGAAGACGGTCGTGTTCATCCCGGCCGACCTCGAGCGGCCCAAGGTCATCACCACCGCGGTGTACGGCGGCACGCTGGTCGCCGTGAACGGCAACTACGACGACGTGAACCGGCTCGCGTCGGAGATCGCCGGCGAGGAGGACGGCTGGGCGTTCGTGAACGTCAACGTCCGGCCCTACTACGCCGAGGGCTCCAAGACCCTGGGCTACGAGGTCGCCGAGCAGCTCGGCTGGCGGCTGCCGCAGCAGGTCGTGATCCCGGTCGCCTCCGGGTCGCAGCTGACCAAGGTGGACAAGGGCTTCTCCGAGCTCGTGCAGCTCGGCCTGGTCGAGGCGTCGCCCTACAAGATCTTCGGCGCCCAGGCCCAGGGCTGCTCGCCGGTCTCCGCGGCGTTCAAGGACGGCCACGACGTCGTACGCCCGGTCAAGCCCGACACCATCGCCAAGTCGCTCGCGATCGGCAACCCGGCCGACGGCCCCTACGTCCTCGACGTGGCCCGCCGCACCGGCGGGGCGATCGAGGACGTCACCGACGAGGAGGTGCGCGAGGGCATCCAGCTGCTCGCCCGCACCGAGGGCGTCTTCGCCGAGACCGCCGGCGGCGTCACCATCGCCACCCTGAAGAAGCTCGTCGACACCGGCCAGCTCGACCCGGACGCCGAGACCGTGGTGTTCAACACCGGCGACGGGTTGAAGACCCTGGACGCGATCGCGGACCGGGTCGGCCCGGCCGCCACCATCGACCCGAGCTACCGGGCGTTCACGGACGCCGGCCTGGTCTGAACCCCGGGTAACCTGCTCCCCAGCGTCCGCACCAGACAAGATCGAGGTACTCATGAGCGTCAGCGTCCGGATCCCGACCATCCTGCGCACCTACACCAACGGCGAGTCCGAGGTGTCGGCCGACGGAGGGACCCTCGCGGAGGTGCTCGACTCCCTCGAGGCGAGCTACCCGGGGATCAAGGGCCGCATCCTGGACGACCAGGGGGCGATCCGCCGGTTCGTGAACGTCTACGTCGGCAACGACGACGTGCGGTTCCTGGAGTCGCTGGAGACCAGCACGCCCGCGGGCGCGCAGGTCTCGGTCATCCCGGCCGTCGCCGGGGGCTGACACCGCATGGCGCGCAAGCTCGCGACAGCAGACCGGGTCGGCAAGCACGAGCTCGACGAGTTCGTCCGGCCGCGGCACAAGGGCACCCTCGTCACCCGCCGCAGGGACGGCAGCCCGCAGATGTCGCCGGTGACCTGCGGCCTGGACCCCGAGGGCCGGATCGTGGTGTCGACCTACCCGCAGCGGGCCAAGGCGGTCAACGCCCGCCGCGACGCCCGGGTGTCGATGGTGGTCCACTCCGACGAGTGGGACGGCCCCTACGTCCAGGTCGACGGCACGGCCGAGGTCATCGACATGCCGGACGCCGTGGAGCCGCTGGTGGAGTACTTCCGGTGCATCTCGGGCGAGCACCCGGACTGGGACGAGTACCGCGCGGCGATGCGCACCCAGGACAAGTCGCTGATCCGGATCACCGTGGAGCGCTGGGGGCCGGTCGCGACCGGCGGCTTCCCGCCCGAGAACGCCTAGAACCGTCGCAGCAGGGCCTCGGCGCCGGCCAGGTCCGCGAGCACCTCGGCGACGCTGCGCTCCTCCCGGAGCAGCCCGGCGCCCTGCCCGGCGTAGACGTAGGCCGTGTCATGGTCCTGGGCTGCCTGTGCCTCGGTGAGCTCGCGGGCGGCCGCGTCGTCGGTGGCCAGCTCGTCGAGGCGGTGCTGCCAGCGGTCGAAGTAGGCGTTGCGCAGCGCCCGGCCGCCGAACTCCGGGGGCCAGGCGAGCCGCTGGGCGACGTCGAAGACCCGGCCGTAGGCCGTCGCGGTCTCGTCGGCCGCGAGCAGCCGCTGCCGGGCGGCCGGGGTCGAGGCCGCCTCGTGCGTGGTGAGCAGGGCGGTGCCGACCCAGGCGCCCGCGGCGCCGGCCGCCAGCACCGCCGCGAGCCCGCGGGCCGTGCCGATGCCGCCGGCCGCGAGCACCGGCACCTCCACCGCGTCGAGCACGGCCTGCAGCAGCGGCAGCGTGCCCACCGCGTCGCGGCCGTGACCGCCGCCCTCGGCCCCGCGGGCCACCACGACGTCCGCGCCGGCCCGTGCGGCACGGAGCGCCTCGGCCACGGTGCCGGCCTGGACCGCGACCCGGAGGCCGGCGGCGCGCAGCAGGTCGACGTACGGCTCGAAGCCCCCGAAGCTGACCGCGACCAGGTCCGGGCGGACCTCGAGCACCGCGTCGAGCTGGCCGGCGTCGCGCTCGAGCGCCCAGGCCATCAGCCCGACGCCGTACGGCGCCCCGCCGGCCGCGGCCACCTCCGCCTGCTCGCGGACCCACCCGGGGGAGCGCGCCGCCCCCACGCCGACCATCCCGAGCCCGCCGGCCGCGGACACCGCGGCGGCCAGCCGGCCCTCGCCGGGACCGGCCATCGGGGCGCCGACGACGGGGACGGACAGGTCGAAGGTCTCGGTGAGCCAGGTGTCGATCACCCTCCCACTGTCGCAAACCGGTCGCGCCGATCGGTAGCGTCCCGCCCATGTCCGCCGACGTCCTGCTCGTGACCTGCGCCCCCCTGCCCGACGGAGAGACCGACGGTCACCTGCTGGTCGAGGACCTCGCGGCCCGCGGCCTCACGTCGCGCTGGGTGGCCTGGGACGACGCGGACGTCGACTGGTCGCGGGCCGGGGTCGTCGCGGTCCGCAGCACCTGGGACTACGAGTCGCGGCGCGAGGAGTTCCTGGACTGGTCCGCGAGCGTCGGGCCGGCGCTGCTCAACGGCGCCGATGTGTTCGCGTGGAACACCGAGAAGGCCTACCTCCTCGACCTGCTCGCAGCCGGGCTGCCCGTCGTACCCAGCGTGCTGGCCGGCACCCGGGCCGAGGTGGTCAGCGCCGCCCGCGGGTTCGGCGTGGCGGTCTGCAAGCCCGTCGTCGGGGCCGGAGGACGGGGCGTGGTGGTGCTGGACCGCCCCGACCTGCCGGTCCGGGGCCACGGTCCCTGGCTGGTGCAGCCGCTGGTGGAGTCGGTGCGCACCGAGGGCGAGGTCTCGGTGTTCACCATCGACGGACGGGCGGTCGCCCAGGTGCGCAAGGTCCCCGGCGACGGCGAGGTCCGGGTCCACGAGGAGTACGGCGGCCGCTCCGGCGCCGTACCGCTGGAGGAGCCGCACGCCGCGCTGGCCACCCGGACGGTGCAGGTCGCGGAGCGGCTGCTCGGGGCCCGGCTGGCCTACGCCCGGGTGGACCTGATGCGGCTCGCCGACGGCTCGCTCGCGGTGGGGGAGCTCGAGGCCACCGAGCCGGGGCTCTACCTCGACCTGGTGCCCGAGGTGGCGACCGCCTTCGGGGCGATGGTCGCGGGCCGGCTGGCTTAAGAAGAGGCCGGAGAGCGCTTTCGCGTTCTCCGGCCGAAACCCCGTCGCACCCACGAGGTTCCCTCAGGTTAGGCCCGGCTCCGAAGAGGGGTCAATGACACGTGGGGGTGGCTGACGTCGGTCTAGACCTAGCCCGCCCACGTCGTCTTGCACTCGCAAGGGGCGAGTGCTAAACATGAGGTAGCACTCTCACCACGAGAGTGCCAAGTGGACCGGGAAGATGAGGTCTCCACGCGCCGGCGGGAAGGGTCTGCCGGGTCAGCGGAGATCGTCCGTCGCGGGCATCCCCCGGGCCAGTCCATTCATTCCAGCGTGAGGAACCGCGGAGAATGCCGAAGCTTATTGCGTTCAACGAGGAAGCACGGCGCGGCCTGGAGCGTGGCATGAACACGCTCGCCGACGCCGTCAAGGTGACGCTCGGCCCCAAGGGTCGCAATGTCGTCCTCGAAAAGAAGTGGGGCGCCCCCACGATCACCAACGACGGTGTGTCCATCGCCAAGGAGATCGAGCTCGAGGACCCCTACGAGAAGATCGGTGCCGAGCTCGTCAAGGAGGTCGCCAAGAAGACCGACGACGTCGCGGGCGACGGCACCACCACCGCCACGGTCCTGGCCCAGGCCATGGTTCGCGAGGGGCTGCGCAACGTCGCGGCCGGCGCGAACCCGATGTCGCTCAAGCGTGGCATCGAGATCGCCGTCACCGCCATCACCGAGCAGCTGCTCGCGATGGCCAAGGACGTCGAGACCAAGGAGCAGATCGCCTCCACCGCCTCCATCTCCGCCGGTGACACCACCGTCGGCGAGATCATCGCCGAGGCGATGGACAAGGTCGGCAAGGAAGGCGTCATCACCGTCGAGGAGTCGAACACGTTCGGCCTCGACCTCGAGCTCACCGAGGGCATGCGGTTCGACAAGGGCTTCATCTCGGCGTACTTCGTCACCGACGCGGAGCGCATGGAGACGGTCCTCGACGACCCGTACATCCTGATCGCCAACCAGAAGGTCTCGAACGTCAAGGACCTGCTGCCGGTGCTCGAGAAGGTCATGCAGAGCGGCAAGCCGCTGCTGATCCTCTCCGAGGACGTCGACGGCGAGGCGCTGTCCACCCTGGTGGTCAACAAGATCCGCGGCACCTTCAAGTCGGTCGCCGTGAAGGCTCCCGGCTTCGGTGACCGTCGCAAGGCCATGCTCCAGGACATCGCGATCCTGACCGGCGGCCAGGTCATCTCCGAGGAGGTCGGCCTCAAGCTCGAGTCGACCGGCCTCGAGCTGCTCGGCCAGGCCCGCAAGGTCGTCGTCACCAAGGACGAGACGACGATCGTCGAGGGTGCCGGCGACGCCGACCAGATCGCCGGGCGGGTCAACCAGATCCGTGCGGAGATCGAGAAGAGCGACTCCGACTACGACCGCGAGAAGCTGCAGGAGCGTCTGGCCAAGCTGGCCGGCGGCGTTGCGGTCATCAAGGTCGGCGCGGCCACCGAGGTCGAGCTCAAGGAGCGCAAGCACCGCATCGAGGACGCCGTTCGCAACGCGAAGGCTGCCGTCGAGGAGGGCATCGTCGCCGGTGGCGGCGTCGCGCTCGTCCAGGCGACCGACGCCGCGTTCGAGAAGATCGAGCTCGAGGGTGACGAGGCCACCGGTGCGCAGATCGTGCGCTTCGCGGCCGAGGCCCCGCTCAAGCAGATCGCGATCAACGCCGGTCTCGAGGGTGGTGTCGTGGCGGAGAAGGTGCGCAACCTGACCCCGGGTCACGGCCTCAACGCGGCCACCGGCGAGTACGTCGACATGGTCGCCGAGGGCATCCTCGACCCGGCCAAGGTCACGCGCTCGGCGCTGCAGAACGCCGCCTCCATCGCGGCGCTGTTCCTCACGACCGAGGCGGTCGTGGCGGACAAGCCCGAGAAGGCGCCGGCCGGCATGCCCGGCGGCGACGGCGGCATGGGCGGCATGGACTTCTGAGTCCCGCCGCGCGGACGGTCCCGACCGTCCACTGAATGACAGCAGGGCCCCGGCTTCGGCCGGGGCCCTGCTCGCGTCCGGACGGGTCAGCGGACGCCGTACGGGCGGAACTGGATGCTGATCCGCGGCCCCACCGGGCGGGCGGTCTTGAGGACGGCGTGCTCCCAGGTGCGCTGGCAGGAGCCGCCCATCACCAGCAGGTCGCCGTGCCCGACCGGGAACGAGATCGACTCGCCCCCGGTGCGCGGGCGCAGCGAGAGCCGCCGGGCCTCGCCGAGCGAGAGGATCGCGACCATCGTGTCCTCGGTGCTGCTCCGGCCGATGGTGTCCCCGTGCCAGGCCACGCTGTCGCGGCCGTCGCGGTAGAAGCACATCCCGGCCGACCGGAACCGCTCGCCGAGCTCGGCGGCGTAGTGCCGGTCCAGCGCGTGCCGGGCCTCCACGAGCAGCGGGTCGGGCAGCGGCTCGTCCTCGGCGTAGAACTTCAGCAGCCGCGGGACGGCCACCTCGTTGTCCCACATCACCCGCCGCTCGGCGTGCCAGGGCACGTCGGTGACCAGCCGGGCGAACAGCTCGTCCGAGCCGGACACCCAGCCCGGGCGCACGTCGACCCAGGCGCCCCGGGTGAGCACGTGCCGGGTGACCGTGCCGCCGAGCGGCCCGAGGGCGGCGTCGGGTCCACCGGTGCCGTCGGGGCAGTCGAGGTCGTCGGGACTGTCGAACAGCGACGTCTGGAACTCCACGGTCATGCGTCGATGCTACCCCTGCTTCGAACAGGTGTTCTAGTGCCTGGTCAGCGCCAGCACCTGTGCGGCGACCGTCGGCACGCTCGCCGCGGTGGTGTCGACGACGTGGTCCTCCACCGCGGCGGCCGCCAGGAGGTCGGCCAGCTCGCTCGAGCGCGCCAGGTGCCAGCGCAGCCCGTCCGGGTCGTCGCGGTGCCGCGACCGGAGCCGGGCCCGCACCAGGTCCGGGTCCGCGGTCAGGCGGACGAAGGTCAGCGGCACGCCCGCCGCGCGGGTCAGCGCCTCCCGGTCGGCCGCCGTCTCGACGACGCCGGCCAGCACCAGCGTCCGGGCGCCCGCGGCACGGACGTTCGCCGACACCGCGCGCAGGTTGGCCAGCAGGATCGTGGTGTTGAACCGGTCGCCGGGCGGGGACGGCCAGGCCTGCCGCAGCGCGTCGAGGTCGAGCACCGCGTGGGGCTCGTCCCGCTCGCGGAGCAGGTCGCCGACTGCCGCGGCGACCGAGGTCTTCCCGGCGCCCACGGTGCCGTTGAGCAGAAGCCCCCGGGTCACCGCAGCGCGCCGGCGTAGCGGGCGAGCATCCGGCGCTGGCCCCAGCGGCCGACCGGCCCGGCGAGCCGGGTGACCAGCAGCCCCGGGCGGGAGTACGCCGACACGGCCAGCCGCACGACGTCGCCGTCCAGGCGGACCACGAACGACTCCTCGCCGGCCTCCGGGTGCCCGGGCAGCGTGCCGTAGGCGAACCCGGTCCGGGTCGGCTCGTCGACCACCCACACCACGCGGCAGGGGATCCGCAGCGGCCCGAGCCGGCACAGCACGACGGCGCCGGTGTGCACGCGGGGCGATCCGGCGGCGACCCGCAGCCCGGCTCCGGCGTGCATCCGCCAGGTCATCAGCGTCTCCGCGGCCCGGCGGAGGTCCGCCTCGCCCCGGCCCACCGCGACCTCGAGGTCGAGCCGGTGGAAGCCCGCGGGGTACGTCGACCCGCTGGTCGCGCCCACCGGGGCGTAGCTGAACGGCAGGGCGCCGAGCCGGTCGACGTCGCGGGCCGGGAGCCGGCCGACCTCACGGGCCACGTCAGCCAGCCCGGCGGATCCGGATCGGCCCGGTCGCGGTCGCGGGGTCGACGACCCGGCCGCCCTGCGTGACGACCACGCTGCCGTCCGCGACGAGCCGGCGGGCCGCCCGCCTGGCCGGCTCCATCAGGTCCCGCCAGCCGTCCGGCCGCACCGCGCGGGCGGCGTCGGAGGGGCAGATCGTCGAGGTGGGTGCCCGCTTCCCCAGGAGGTCGAGGATCGCGGCCTCGAGGCGTGCGTCGACGTCGGGACCGGTCTTCTCCTCGGGGGGCACGCCCCCAGTCTGCGTCGGGGCCGGTTGCCCGTCGCACTACGGTGGGGCCGGAGTGCCGCGCGCCGTACCGGAGGGAACCGCATCGTGACCGAGCAGTCGAGCACCGACCCGTCCCCGCGGCGGGCCGCCGCGCGCGCCGTCGGCCTCACCAAGACCTACGGCACGGGGGACGCCACGGTCACCGCCCTGGACGGCGTGGACGTCGAGCTCTACGCCGGCGAGTTCACCGCGGTGATGGGGCCGTCCGGCTCCGGCAAGTCCACCCTGATGCACTGCTGTGCCGCCCTCGACAGCGTCACCAGCGGGTCGGTGTTCGTCGGCGACACCGAGCTCAGCCGGCTCGGCGACAAGGAGCTGACCCGGCTGCGGCGCGACGAGATCGGCTTCGTGTTCCAGTCCTTCAACCTGGTGCCGACGCTGACCGCCGAGGAGAACATCCTGCTGCCGCTCTCGATCGCCGGCCGCCGCCCGGACCCCGCGTGGTACGACCTGGTCATCGACACCGTCGGCCTGCGCGACCGGCTCACGCACCGGCCCAACGAGCTGTCCGGCGGCCAGCAGCAGCGGGTCGCGGTGGCCCGGGCGCTGGCCAGCCGGCCCTCGATCGTGTTCGCCGACGAGCCGACCGGCAACCTCGACTCGCGCTCCGGCGCGGAGGTGCTCACGCTGCTGCGGCGCTCGGTCGACGAGTTCGGGCAGACCGTCGTGATGGTCACCCACGACCCGGTCGCGGCGGCGTTCACCGACCGGGTGCTGTTCCTCGCCGACGGCCGCGTCGTGGACGAGGTGCGGCACCCCGACCGGGAGACGGTCCTGGACCGGATGACCCGGATGGACGCCCGACAGCTCGACGCGGTTGCCGCGGACGGCACTCCGGACTGATCCGCCCGGGTCGGGTGTCCGCGGTGGCAGGGGGTCCTTTGGTCCCTGCCACAGCCACCGGCCGGGACGCTATGGTGGGCGCGAGGGGGCCGAGGGAGGTGTCATGGGTGACGTGATCACACCAGATCGCTCGCGCCCGGCGGTGCACAAGCACGTCCAGGTCCGCGAGTACGTCCGGGGGCTGATCCAGGGTGCCGAGCCTGGCAGTCCGGCCCCGTCCGAGCGGGAGCTGGTGCACCACTTCGGCGTGGCCCGGATGACCGTGCGGCAGGCGCTCGACGCGCTCGTCGCCGAGGGGCTGCTCGAGCGGGTCCCCGGCCGGGGCACCTTCGTGGCGCGCGCCAAGATCGACGTCCAGGTGCGGCTCTCCAGCTACACCGAGGAGATGGGCCGCCGGGGCATGAAGCCGGACGCGCGCACGCTGCTGGCCCGCATGGAGTCCGCCGGGCCGGGCGTCGCGCGCGCCCTCGAGATCGGCGAGGGCGACAAGGTCGTGCACTGGCAGCGGCTGCGGCTGGCCGACGGCACCCCGATGTGCATCGAGGACGCCTACCTCTCCGACGCCATCCTGCCGAACTTCCTGGACCACGCGCTCCCCGAGAGCCTGTACGTCGAGCTGCAGCGCCGCGGCCTGCTGCCCACGTGGGGCGAGGACTCGGTGGACGCGGCCCTGGCGCGCAAGGACGAGGCCGAGCTGCTCGGCATCCCCGAGGGCACGCCGGTGCTGCGGATCGCCCGGCGGGCGTTCGCGGGCAACATCGCCGTGGAGGTCTCGCGGTCGACGTACCGTGCCGACCGGTTCACGCTGTGGGTGCCGCTGTCCCGCCCGAACACACCGGTGACCCCCGCCCGATGACTCGATGACGGCTCGCCGGATCCCCGTCCTCGACGGGCACAACGACCTGCCCTGGGCGCTGCGCGAGCACTGCGGGTACGACCTGTCGAAGGTCGACCTGGCGGGCGGCGAGGGCGCCGTGCACACCGACCTCCCGCGGCTGCGCGCCGGCGGGGTGGCCGGCCAGTTCTGGTCGGTGTTCGTGCCGTGCTCGCTGGCCGGTGACGAGGCGGTCACCGCGACCCTCGAGCAGGTCGACTTCGTGCACCGGCTGGTGGCGGCGTTCCCCGACGACCTCGCCCTGTGCCGCACGGCGGACGAGGTGGAGGCCGCGATGCGGGCCGGCCGGATCGCCTCGCTGAGCGGGATGGAGGGCGGGCACTCGATCAACTCCTCGCTCGGCACGCTGCGGATGATGCACGCGCTCGGGGTGCGCTACATGACCCTCACCCACAACGAGAACGTCCCGTGGGCGGACTCGGCCACCGACGAGCCGGTGCTCGGCGGGCTCTCCGACTTCGGTCGCGACGTGGTCCGCGAGATGAACCGGATCGGCATGTTCGTGGACCTCTCGCACGTCTCCGCCGACGTGATGCGCGACGCGCTCGCGGTGGCCACGGCTCCGGCGATCTTCAGCCACAGCTCGGCGCGCGCCGTCTGCGACCACCCCCGCAACGTGCCCGACGACGTGCTCGCCTCGCTGGCCGGCAACGGCGGCGTCTGCATGGTGACGTTCGTGCCGCCGTTCGTCAGCCAGGACTGGGCGACGTGGTGGTTCGAGAGCATGGACGTGGTGTCCGGGCGCGGCGGCGACCCGCGCCGGTTCGAGGACCTCGACCCGGTGCTCCAGGAGCGGATGGCGGTGGCGCCGCCCGCGCCGACCGTCGCCGACGTCGCCGACCACGTCGAGCACGTCCGGGACGTCGCCGGCCTGGCCCACGTCGGCATCGGCGGCGACTACGACGGCTCCGTGTCGTTCCCCGCCGGCCTGGAGGACGTCTCGGGCTACCCGCGGCTCTTCGACGAGCTGCGCGCGCGAGGCTGGTCCGAGGACGACCTGGTGGCGCTCGGGTCCGGCAACGTGCTGCGGGCGCTGCGGGACATGGAGTCCGCGGCCTCGTGAGCGTCGCCGGGCTGCTGCTCGCCGCCGGGGCGGGCCGACGGATGGGTGGGCCCAAGTCCCTGCTGCGCGACCCGCACGGCGTGCCGTTCCTGGACCGCGCCGTCGGGCTGCTGCTGGACGGCGGCTGCGCGACGGTGACCGTGGTGCTGGGCGCCTCCGCCGGGGAGGCCCGGGCGCTGCTGGACGAGGCCGGCTGGACCGCGGACCCCGCGGTCGACGTGGTCGTCGCGGACGACTGGGACGAGGGCATGGGCGCCTCGCTGCGGACCGGGCTGCGGGCCCTGTCCGGGCGGGGCGACGAGGCGGCCCTGGTCACGCTGGTGGACCTGCCCGACGTCGACGAGCGGGTGCTGCGCCGGGTGCTGGCCGCCGGCCGGGGACCCGGGGCGCTGGTGCGGTCGACGTACGGCGGGGAGCCGGGGCACCCGGTGCTGATCGGGCGGGACCACTGGGCCGGCGTCGTGGAGACCGCCGCCGGGGACCGCGGGGCGCGCACCTACTTCCGGACCCACGCGCCGCTGGCCTGCGAGTGCGGCGACCTGGCGACCGGGCGGGACCTGGACCGTCCCGAGGACCTGCTGGAATAACCGGCCACCGATGACTGTTGTAGCGACAACAGTCATTCGAGGAGAGGTCGACAGCATGCGCATCGCGGTCTACGGGGCAACAGGGATGGTCGGCAGCAGGATCGCCGCGGAGGCGGTGGCCCGCGGCCACGAGGTCACCGGCGTCAGCCGTTCCGGCGGGGAGCTGCCCGAGGGCGTGAAGCCCGAGCAGGGCGACGCGCTGGACGCAGACCTGGCCCGCCGGGTCGCCGCGAGCCACGACGTCGTGGTGTCCGCCGTCGGCCCGAGCCGCACCGGCGCCGACGAGGGCCGCTTCGTGCAGGCCGTGCGGACGCTGGTGGAGACGCTGGGCGACAGCCGCCTGGTGGTCGTGGGCGGGGCGGGCAGCCTGCTCGTCGACGGCGTCCGGCTGGTGGACGGCCCGGACTTCCCGGAGGCCTACAAGAGCGAGTCGCTGATCGGCGCGGACAGCCTCGCCTACCTGCGCGGGCTGCCCGAGGGGCCCGACTGGACCTACCTGTCCCCGGCACCGGTGATCGCCCCCGGCGAGCGCACCGGCTCCTACCGGCTCGGGCTGGAGTCCCCGGCCGGCGACTTCGTCAGCGCCGAGGACTACGCCGCCGCGCTGCTGGACGAGGTGGAGACCCCCCAGCACAGCAGGAAGCGGTTCACCGTCGCCTCCTGACCCCGATAGTCCGTGACGGACTTGTTGCTCCGGGGTACCGGAGACAACAATTCCGTCACGGACTATCCGGACGGTCGGTGCACCGGGTTGCTCCCTTGGGGGATGCTGGGGCTCATGCAAGAGACCTCTGTCGGTTCGCCCGACGACCTGGCCAAGCGACTCGGTGAGACCGGGTACCTCTGCGACGACTCGCTGGCCACCATCGGCTACCTCGCCCTGAAGATGCACCGGCCGCTGCTGCTGGAGGGGGGAGCCGGGCACCGGCAAGACGGCGCTCGCGGAGGCGTTCGCCGAGGCGCTCGACCTGCCGCTGATCCGGCTGCAGTGCTACGAGGGCATCGACGCCGGCCAGGCGCTGTACGACTGGGACTTCCCGCGGCAGATCCTGCACCTGCGGGCCCTCGAGGCGGCCGGCGGCGGCGCGGTGAGCGACGCCGACGCGGCCGAGGAGTCCCTGTTCGACGAGCGGTTCCTGCTCGCCCGACCGGTGCTGCGGGCGCTGCGGGAGAGCCCCGCGGTGCTGCTCGTGGACGAGATCGACCGGGCCGACGACGAGTTCGAGGCCTTCCTGCTGGAGGTGCTCTCGACCTACCAGGTGACGATCCCCGAGCTCGGCACGGTGACCGCCGCGACGCCCCCGATCGTGGTGCTCACCTCCAACCGGACCCGCGAGCTGCACGACGCGCTGAAGCGCCGCTGCCTCTACCACTGGGTCGAGCACCCCGGCCTCGACCGGGAGATCGCGATCGTCCGGTCCCGGGCGCCGGAGGTCTCCGAGACCCTGGCCCGGCAGGTCGCCACGATGGTCCAGCGCCTGCGTACGGCGGAGGGGCTGCTCAAGCCCCCCGGCGTGGCCGAGACCCTCGACTGGGCGCGTGCGCTGGAGGCCCTCGGCGCCGGCGAGCTCGACGTGGAGAACGCCGCCCGGACGCTCGGCGCCGTGGTGAAGTACCGCGAGGACGCCCAGCGGGTCCGGCAGGCGCTGGACCGGATGCTGACCGCGTGACGCCGTGACCGAGTCGATCCTGGCGCCGCACCACCACGACGCGGACGAGCTGCTGCTCGGGTTCGCCCGGGCGCTGCGCGCCGCCGGGGTTCCGGTCACCCAGGACCGCAGCCAGGCCTACCTCGAGGCGACCTCCCTGGTCGGGCTCGACGACCAGCGCGCGACCTACTGGGCCGGCCGGGCCACGCTGTGCTCCGGCCCCGACGACCTGGACCGCTACGACCAGGTATTCGAGGCCTGGTTCCTGACCTCGGACCGGCCGATGGGGCGGGCGCCGAAGGACGAGCGGCAGGTCCAGCAGGCCGCGCTGGAGACCGGCGAGTCCGGCGGTGCCGGCGACGAGCTCGACGAGGACACCCTGCACGCGATGGCCAGCGAGGCGGAGGTGCTCCGGCAGCGCGACATCGCCGAGATGCCGGCGTCGGAGAAGGCCCGCCTCGCGGCGATGTTCGAGACCCTCCAGCCGCGCGCGCCGCACCGCAGCGCCCAGCGACGTACCCCGTGGCACCGCGGCGACGTCGACGCCCAGCGGACGCTGCGGCTGATGCTCCGGCGGATGGGGGAGCCCGGCGAGATCGCCTACCGGCGGCGCTCCACCCGGCCGCGCCGGGTGGTGCTGCTGGTCGACGTCTCCGGTTCGATGAGCGCGTACGCCGACGCCCTGCTGCGGCTCGCGCACCGGTTCAGCCATCCCCGGCCGACCCGCGGCGCACCGCCCCGGACCGAGGTGTTCACGCTCGGCACCCGGCTGACCCGGGTGACCCGGGCGATGCGGATGCGGGACGCCGAGCGGGCGATCATCGCGGCCGGCGAGACCGTCCCGGACTGGTCGGGCGGCACCCGGCTCGGCGAGACGCTGCGGATCTTCATGGACCGCTGGGGGCAGCGCGGGCTGGCCCGCGGCGCGGTCGTCGTGGTGTTCAGCGACGGCTGGGAGCGCGGCGACGCGTCGCTGCTCGGCGAGCAGATGAGCCGGCTGCACCGGATCGCCCACCGGGTGGTCTGGGTGAACCCGCACGTCGGCAAGGACGGCTACCTGCCGGTGCAGCAGGGAATCGTGGCGGCCCTGCCCTACGTTGACGACTTGGTGGCGGGTCACTCGCTCGCCACCTTCGAGGACCTGATCGAGGTGGTCGCCCATGCGTGAAGTGCTCCCCGAGCTGATGCGGTGGTGGCGGGACGGGAAGACCATCGGGGTCGGCACCGTCGTCGCGACGTTCCGCTCGGCCCCCCGGCCCCCCGGCGCGTCGATGCTCGTCGGCCCGTCCGGTGAGGCCGTCGGGTCGGTGTCCGGCGGCTGCGTCGAGGGCGCGGTCTACGAGCTCGCCCAGTCCGTGGTCGGCACCGGTGCCCCCAAGCTGCAGCGCTACGGGGTCAGCGACGACGACGCCTTCGCGGTCGGGCTGACCTGCGGCGGCATCCTGGACGTGTACGTCGAGAAGATCGACGTGCACACGTTCCCCGAGCTCGGCGCCATCGCCGAGGACGTCGAGGCCGGCCGCCCGGTGGCCGTCGCCACCGTCGTGGAGCACCCGGACCCGGCATGGATCGGGCGGCGGATGGTGGTGCGCCCCGACGACGGTGAGCGCTCGGGGTCCATCGGCTCGCCGCGCGCGGACGCCGCGGTGGCCGACGACGCCCTGGGCCTGCTCGCGTCCGGGCACGACCAGACGCTGACCTACGGCCCCGACGGCGAGCGCCGCGGCGAGGGCATGCGGGTCTTCGTGTGGTCGTTCGCCCCGGCGCCGCGGATGCTGGTCTTCGGCGCGATCGACTTCGCCGCGGCGGTGGCCCGGATGGGCAACTTCCTCGGCTACAAGGTCACCGTCTGCGACGCCCGTCCGGTGTTCGCGACCAACTCGCGCTTCCCGTCGGCCGACGAGGTGGTGGTCAAGTGGCCGCACAAGTACCTCCGTGAGGAGATCGAGGCCGGCCGCATCGACCAGCGCACCGTGCTCTGCGTGCTCACCCACGACCCGAAGTTCGACGTCCCCCTGCTCGAGGTGGCGCTGCGGCTGCCGGACCACCAGCAGGTCGCGTACGTCGGGGCGATGGGGTCCCGGCGCACCCACGAGGACCGGATGGCGCGGCTCGAGGAGGCCGGCCTCACCCACGAGGAGATCGGCCGGCTGTCCTCGCCGGTCGGGCTCGACCTCGGTGCGCGGACCCCGGAGGAGACCGCGGTCAGCATCGCCGCGGAGATCATCGCGCTCCGCTGGGGCGGGAAGGGCGAGCGGCTCGCCTCGATGGAGGGCCGGATCCACCACTGACCCGGTCCGACGCGCACCCGGGGAGCGCGACCTGTCCTTTCGGACAGGGTGCGCAATCTGGCCCCTGTGACCCTTGTCTCGTGTCGTCAAAGCGGCAACGATCTGCCTAACCGCACTCGCGAGCCAGCACAGGAGATTGTCGATGACCCGGATCAGTGTGACCGTCGACGGAGCCAAGTACTCCGACGACGTCGAACCCCGCATGCTTCTCGTCCAGTACCTCCGTGAACGTCTCGGCAAGACCGGCACCGTCGTGGGGTGCGACACCAGCAACTGCGGCGCCTGCACCGTGCACCTCGGCGGACGCAGCGTGAAGTCGTGCAACGTGCTGGCCGTCCAGGCCGACGGGCAGGACGTGACCACCGTGGAGGGGCTCTCGCAGAACGGCGAGCTGCACCCGATGCAGAAGGCCTTCCACGAGTGTCACGCCCTCCAGTGCGGCTACTGCACCCCGGGCATGATCATGCAGTCCATCGACCTGCTCAACGACAACCCGAAGCCGAGCGAGGCCGAGATCCGCGACGGTCTCGAGGGCAACCTGTGCCGGTGCACCGGCTACCACAACATCGTGCGTGCGGTGCAGACGGCCTCCGGCCAGGAGTCCAAGGCCGACGCCCTCGAAGGGAGCGCCTCATGACCGTCACCGAGGACCGGCCGGCCGCGCTGGAGATCGGCAACAAGCGTCGCCGCAAGGAGGACCAGCGGCTGATCACCGGCCGCACCAAGTGGACCGACAACATCCAGCTCACCGGGATGCTGCACATCGCGATGGTGCGCAGCCCCTTCGCGCACGCGACCATCACCCACATCGACACCGCCGAGGCCGCGGCGGCCCCGAACGTCGTCGCGGTGCTGACCGGCGAGGACGTCAAGGACGAGCAGGGCAGCCTGCCGAACGCCTGGGCGATCACCCCCGACCAGGTCACCCCCAACCACCCGTCGATCGCGGTCGACCGGGTCGCGTTCGCGGGCGAGGTCGTCGCGGTCGTCATCGCCCGTACGGCGGCCGAGGCGCGGGACGCGGCCGAGCTCGTCGACGTGGACTACGAGGAGCTGCCCGCGGCGCTCGACCTGCGCGAGTCGGCCGAGGACAAGGTGCTCGCGCACCCCGACCTGGGCACGAACAAGTCGGCGTTCTGGCAGTTCGACTCCGAGGGCGCCGGCACCGGCGGCAACGTCGACGCGGCCATCGAGAAGGCCCGCGCGGACGGCATCGTGATCGAGCGCGAGTACCGCCAGCAGCGGCTGATCCCGGCCTTCATGGAGCCCCGCTCCGTGGTCGTCGACCCGACCGGCGAGCAGCTGACCATGTGGTCGGCCACCCAGAACCCGCACATCCTGCGGTTCCTGCTCGCCGCGGTGCTCGGCATGTCGGAGTCCAAGATCCGGGTGATCGCCCCCGACGTCGGCGGCGGCTTCGGCGGCAAGCTGCAGGTCACTCCCGAGGAGTTCATCACCTTCATGGCGGCCCGCCGGCTGGGCAAGCCGGTGAAGTACACCGAGACCCGGTCCGAGTCGCTGATGGCGGCCCACCACGGTCGCGACCAGTGGCAGAAGCTCACGCTGGCCGCCACCAAGGAGGGCAAGGTCACCGGCCTCAAGGTCGACCTGATCGCGGACCTCGGCGCCTACGTCGCGCTGGTCGGCGGCGGCGTCCCGGTGCTCGGCGCGTTCATGTTCAACTCGATCTACAAGTTCGAGGCCTACCAGTTCAACTGCACCACGGTGCTGACGAACAAGACCTGGACCGACGCCTACCGCGGCGCAGGCAGGCCCGAGGCCACCTTCGCCATCGAGCGGATCATGGACGAGCTCGCCCACGAGCTCGGCGTGGACCCGCTCGAGGTCCGGGAGAGGAACTGGATCAAGAACACCGAGTTCCCGTTCACGACCGTCTGCGGCATGGAGTACGACTCCGGCAACTACGAGGCGGCCACCGAGCGGGCCAAGGAGATCTTCGGGTACGACGCGCTGCGGGCCGAGCAGAAGCAGCGCCGCGAGTCGAACGACCCCATCCAGCTCGGCATCGGCGTCTCGACGTTCACCGAGATGTGCGGCCTGGCGCCCTCACGGGTGCTCGGCAGCCTGAACTACGGCGCCGGCGGCTGGGAGAGCGCCTCGGTGCGGATGCTCCCGACCGGCAAGGTCGAGGTCGTCACGGGCTCCTCCGCGCACGGCCAGGGCCACGAGACCGCCTGGTCCCAGATCATCGCGGACCGGCTGGGCGTCCCGTTCGAGGACGTCGAGGTGCTGCACGGCGACACGCAGGTCGCGGCCAAGGGCATGGACACCTACGGCTCGCGCTCGCTGGTCGTCGGTGGCGAGGCACTGGTCCGGGCCGCCGACAAGGTGATCGAGAAGGCCAAGCCGATCGCGGCGCACCTGCTCGAGGCCTCCGTCGACGACATCGAGTTCAAGGGCGGCCGGTTCGGCGTCAAGGGCACCGACCAGGGCCTGGCGATGGCGGAGATCGCGCTGGCGACGTTCGCGGCGCACAACCTCCCCGACGGCATCGAGCCCACGCTCGACTCCGACGCGACGTACGACCCGGTGGCGTTCTCCTTCCCGCACGGCACGCACCTGTGCGCGATGGAGATCGACACGGAGACCGGGGGGCTGAAGATGCGGAAGTACGCCTGTGTCGACGACATCGGCAACATCATCAACCCGCTGATCGTCGCCGGCCAGGTGCACGGCGGCCTGGTCCAGGGCATCGCCCAGGCGCTGTGGGAGGAGGCCGTGCACGACGATGCCGGGACCCTGGTCTCCGCCTCGTTCGTGGACTACCTCGTGCCGACGGCCGCGGACACGATCAGCTTCGACATCGACCACACGACGTCCCCCTCGACGACGAACACGCTCGGCACCAAGGGCGTGGGCGAGGCCGGCACCATCGCCTCGACGCCCGCCGTGGTGAACGCCGTGGTCGACGCGCTGCGGCCGTTCGGCGTCAACGACGTCCGGATGCCGTGCACGCCGGAGCGGGTCTACAAGGCGATCCACGCCCAGGACGGCGCCGAGTCCGGTGGCGGCGCCACCGAGGGTGCCGCCACGCCACACTTCGACGAGGCCGACACGGCCGACCGCACCGATGGGAGCTCGCTGTGATCCCCGCCCAGTTCGACTACCTGGCGCCCACCAGCCTCGAGGAGGCGCTCGCCGCGCTGGCCGAGCACGGGGACGACGCGAAGATCATCGCCGGGGGGCAGAGCCTGCTCCCGGTGCTCCGGATGCGGCTGAACGCCCCGGAGGTCGTGATCGACCTCGGCAAGATCGAGGCGCTTCGCGGTGTCCGCGACGACGGCGACGCGATCGTCATCGGCGCGATGACCACCCACGACGACGTGCTCAAGAACGACCTGGTCCGCGACAACGCGTTCGTGATCACCAAGGCCGTCGAGCAGCTCGCCGACCCGCAGGTGCGGCACCGCGGCACGTTCGGCGGCGCGCTGGCGCACGCCGACCCCGCCGGCGACCTCGGTGCGCCGTCCCTCGCCCTCGACGCGCAGTTCGTGATCGTCGGCAGCGGGGGCGAGCGGACCGTGGAGGCCGACGACTTCTTCCGCGACCTGTTCGACACCGCGATCGAGGAGGGCGAGATCCTCAAGGAGGTCCGCATCCCGAAGCGGGCCGGCTGGGGCGCGCACTACGAGAAGTTCGTGCGGGTGGCCCACCAGTGGCCGATCGTGGCGGTCGCCGCGGCGGTCAAGGTCGAGGGCGGCACGATCAGCGAGGCCCGGGTCGGGCTGACCAACATGGGGTCGACGCCGCTGCGTGCCCGCTCCGTCGAGGCGGCCCTGGTCGGCCAGCCGGCCACCGACGAGGCGGTCCGGGCGGCCGCCCAGTCGGCGGCCGAGGGCACCAACCCGCCCTCCGACCTCAACGGCGACGCGGACTACCGCAAGCACCTGGTGACGGTGCTCACGCGGCGCGCCGTGCTCGCGGCAGCAGGGGCGTGATCGCGGCGTGGACCTGAACCACTCGTTCACCGTCCCGGCCTCCGTGGCCGACACCTGGAAGACCTTCGAGGACATCGAGTCCGTCGCGGGCTGCTTCCCCGGTGCCACCGTCACGGAGGTCGACGGCAACGACTTCAAGGGCACCTGCAAGGTCAAGCTCGGGCCGATCGCGATGGTCTACTCCGGCGCCGGCACCTTCCTGGAGAAGGACGAGGCGGCCCGGAGGTTCGTCATCGAGGCCAAGGGCAAGGACAAGCGGGGCAACGGCACGGCCGGCGCCACGGTGACCGCGACGTTCGCCGAGGCCGAGCCGGGCTCCACCCGGGTCGACGTGCAGACCGACCTCGCGATCACCGGCAAGCCGGCGCAGTTCGGCCGGGGCGTCATCGAGGACATCTCCAACAAGCTGCTCCAGCAGTTCGTCACCTGCCTGCAGGACAAGGTCGGCAAGGACGAGGAGCCGGCTGCGGAGGAGGCACCGGCCACCACCGGGTCGGCGCCGCAGGCGGCGCCGGACGCGGCGGGCGCGGAGCCGCCCGCTGCGGCGACGCCCCCGCCGAGCAGCACCCCGGCGCCGGTCGCCGCTCCGCGGACCTCCACGGGGTCCTCGGGCGCGTCACGGACGGCGTCCTCGGGGAACTCGGCCCCGGACGACGACGCGCTGGACCTCGGCGCGACCGTGCTGCCGATCCTGGCGCGGACCTACGGCCCGCAGGCAGCGATCGCGCTGGTGGCCCTGGTCGTCGGCTACCTGCTGGGCCGCCGACGCGGCTGACGCCGCTGACCGGCACCGTGACCACGGGCGCCCTCGTCCCACCGGGACGGGGGGCGCTCGCGGCGTACGGCGGTCAGCGGGTCAGCCCGCCGAGCGGCGCCACCGCGATGCCGGAGCTCTCGCACACCCACGTCGGGTCGGGGCCGCCGAGCTCGGGGTGGATGTACAGCGCGTGCGGGTCGAGGTCGTCGCAGGCGCGGCACAACGGCCAGCGTCCGGTCTCCTCGAGCAGCGCATCCTGCACGTCCTGGGCGATCAGCCCCGCGACGTACTCCTTGCCCTCCTCCCACTGGGAGGCCCACCACCTCCGGGTGGTCACCGAGGCCTCGAGGGCGGAGACCGAGGCCGGGTTCGCCGCGGCGGTCGCCTCGAGGTCGTGCAACACGAGGGCCCGCGCGGTCAGCAGAGCGTCTGTCTGGTGCTCGTCGGATGTCACGATGTCCATTGTGAGCACGGATCAAGTCCCAGGGCACGGCCCGGCCCCTCTTCTGGAGGTCGTCGTGCTGCATCCGCGCGACGTCGCGGGTGCCCACGACGGCGGCGCGGACCGGATCTTCGTGGTCGACGACCTCGGTCTGGACGGGCTCTCGGCCGAGCCGTCGGTGGTCTCCGCGGTCTGCAAGGAGACCGACCTGCCGGTGCGGGCGATGCTCCGGCTCAACGACACCTTCACCACCACCGGCGGCGAGCTGACCCGGCTCGTCGGCCTCGGGGAGGACTACCTCGCGGTCGGCGCCGAGGGGGTCTCCTTCGGCTTCCTGACCAGCGACCTGACCGTGGACGTCGAGGTCTGCGCGCACCTCGCCGACGCGCTCGGGGTGGTGCCGTGGACCTTCCACCGGGCGATCGACGCCTCCCTGGAGACCTCGCTGGCCTGGCGCCAGCTGCGCGGCCTGCCCGGTCTGGACGCGGTCCTCTCGGCCGGGTCGTCGCGCGGGATGGGCAGCGGCCACGAGGAGCTCACCGACCGGGCGGTGTCGGACGCCGGGGTCGCCGACCTGCTGATGGCCGGCGGCGGGCTGCGCGGCGAGCACGTGCCGTGGCTGGTCCGGGCCGGGGTGCACCAGTTCCAGGTGGCCTCGACGGTCCGGCCCGGCGGCACCAAGAAGGCGCACGTCGACGCCGGGCACGTCCGCGCGTGGCGGATGCTGCTCGACGACGCCGCCGACCGCGCGGCGGGACGGCCCACCGGATGAGCAGCACGTGACGCTGCTCATCGACCCGCCGAACTCCCCGGGGCACGGACGGCTCTGGTCCCACCTGGCCAGCGACACCTCCTACACCGAGCTGCACCGCTTCGCGCAGTCGCTGGGGATCCCGCAGCGCGGCTTCGACCGGGACCACTACGACATCCCCGCCGAGCGGTACGACGCGGTGGTGGCCGCCGGGGCCACCGCGGTCACCTCGCGCGAGCTGATCGCCCGGCTGATCGCCGCCGGCCTGCGCCGGCGCAAGGCCGAGGCGCTGGCCCCGAAGAAGCCGGGCCGGTCGCTGATCCGTGCCGCGCGGCTCCGGCCGGGCGACCGGGTCGCCGTCGTCGCGCCCGCCGGCCCGGTCGAGCCCGCCCGGCTCGACGCCGGCCTCGAGGTGCTCCGGTCCTGGGGGCTCGACGTCCAGGTGGGGGCGCACGCGCGGGACACCGACGAGCGGTTCGGCTACCTCGCCTCCGACGACGCCGCCCGGGCCGAGGACTTCATGCGGGCCTGGTGCGACCCGGCGGTGCAGGCGGTGTTCTGCGCGCGCGGCGGGTACGGCGTCCAGCGGATGGTCGACCTGCTCGATTGGGAGTCGCTGGCGGCGGCGGGCCCGAAGGCGCTGGTCGGGTTCTCCGACGTCACCGCCCTGCACCAGGCGTTCGGGGCGCGGCTCGGGCTGTCCACGATCCACGGCCCGGTGGTGACCTCGCTGGGCGCCGGGGACGACGTGTCCAAGGAGCACCTGCGCGCGCTGCTGTTCGAGCCGGTCCCGGGCACGTCACTGACCCCGGGTGGGGCGCTCGCGCTGGTCCCCGGCCGCGCCGAGGGCGTGCTCGTCGGCGGCAACCTGGCGCTGCTGTCCTCCGAGGTCGGCACCCGCAACTCGCTGCGCGCCGCCGAGTCGATCGCGGTGCTGGAGGAGATCGGCGAGGAGGTCTACCGGGTGGACCGGATGCTCACCCAGCTGCTGCGCACCGGCTGGTTCGACGAGGTCCGCGGGATCGTGCTGGGCGCCTTCACCGACTGCGCCTCCCCGGAGGCCCTGCAGGAGCTGGTCGGCGACCGGCTGGCCCCGCTCGGCGTACCCCTGCTGTGGGGCGCGCCGATCGGGCACGAGCCGCGCAACCTCGCGTTCGCGTTCGGGGTGCCCGCGATCCTCGACGCCACCGCCGGGTCGCTCGTGATGCGCGAAGCGGCGCTGCTCTGAGCGGCCCGTCGCCGGCCGGCGCTCAGGCGGCCGGCGGCTCGACGTCCGTGCCCCGCGCGAGGTAGCGGCCGGGGTTGCTCGCGGCGCGTGGCCCGAGGCCGATCCAGCGGGCGAACCCGCGCGGGTCCCGGCGCTCGAGGGCGTCGAGGTACTCCTGGCGCCGCTGGACGACCTGCGCGCGTTCCTCGGGCCGGTCCAGCGTGGTGTCCAGGGCGGTGAAGCTGACCCGCCACGCCCGGCAGAGCTGCGCGGTGGTCATGCCGTCGGCGGGCGGGCAGGTCACGGGACGGCGCGGGGCCGCGACCGGCGTTGCCACCGGCGTGCCGTCCGGGCGTGGCCGGTCGGCGACCGGCGGGTGCTGCCCCGCGAGCCGGGACCGGACGAGGCGGGTGACAGGGGGCGAGGTGAGCAGCAGGACGGCGAGGAGCACCGCGCCGCCGAAGCCGCCGAGGCCGACCAGGCCGACCAGCACGAGCAGCGTCAGGGGCGCTCCCACGGCCGCCCCGACCAGCAGGTCGCGGCGCACCGGCACCGGCACCGGCGACGGGGCGTGCACCCGCATCCAGTAGCCGCCGCAGCCGGCGAAGTGGCCCACCAGGACCCAGGGGACGAGGTTGCCGGGGGAGGTGGTGGCGAGGAGCCCGAGGCCGCCCAGGGCGACGACCACCGCGGCCGCGACCGACCACAGGACCCAGTAGGCGGAGGGGAGCGAGGGCGGACGCATGGTCACGACGGCTCAGAAGGTCGGCGGACCGGAGTCGTCCGCATCGTCGAAGCGGCAGACGTAGGCGTCCCAGTGGTCGACGCGGTCGGGTTGCGGCCCCATGTTCGGGGTGTCCGCCTTGATGATCCGGCCGGCGGGCGGCGGGGTCCGCAGCATCACGCGGCGGGTCAGTGCGTCCAGCTCGGGCTGGTGCAGGTCGTGCGGGTCGGCGGCCTCGTCGGCCGGCTCGCGCACCTCACCGAGGGCCGCGTCGATCCGGGCCACCAGGCTGCGGGCCTTGGCGTCCCAGACCGCGATGCGGTCGCTGTCTCGTTCCATTTTCCGGTACCTGTTCTCGTTCTCCCGACACGGGGGAGCCGGGGGGGTACCGGAGGGTTGCCCCTCTCGGGCGGGTCATGCAGATCCGGGCAGGTTCGTCCCGGCTGTCTAGACGGATCGCGCCGGGACGCCGGGGCGCGTGCGCGCAGGCCGCGACGGCGGCCGGCCCTCGGGGGTCGGTCCGCCGTCGCGGCGCGGTCAGCGGGTCAGAAGCTGGCCTTCGGCACCCCCATCCCCGGGTCGATGCGGGTCGGTCCGGCGGCGCTCGGGGCGACGTCGAAGTCGAAGATCGCGGTCGGCACGTAGACCGTCGAGCAGGAGTTCGGGATGTCCACGACGCCCGAGAGCCGGCCCTCGATCGGGGCCGCGCCCAGGATCATGTACGCCTGCTCGGGCGAGTAGCCGAACTTGGTGAGGTAGTCGATGGCGTGCAGGCAGGCACGCTGGTAGGACAGGTGCGAGTCCAGGTAGTGCTGCGTGCCGCCGAGCGTGACCGACGTGCCGGAGAACGCCAGCCACTCGCTGTACTGCGGGTCGGTGTTGCCGGGCATGAAGATGGCGTTCTCGCTGACGCCGTACGTCTCCATGCCGCCCTTGATCAGCTCGACGCGCAGGTCGATGAACCCGCCCATCTCGATGGCGCCGCAGAAGGTGATCTCGCCGTCGCCCTGGCTGAAGTGCAGGTCGCCCATGGACAGCTTGGCGCCGTCGACGAAGACCGGGTAGAAGACCCGGGTCCCCTTGGTGAAGTTCTTGATGTCCTGGTTGCCGCCGTTCTCCCGCGGGGGCGCGGTGCGCGCCGCCTCGGAGGCGGCCTTCTCGAACGCCTTGCCGTTCAGGGTGCCCAGGACCGCGTCCTGGGGCAGCGGCGGGAGCGCCAGCGGCGGCACCCGGTTCGGCTCCTGGGCGATCAGGTCGCCCTCTCGCCGGTTCCACTTCGACAGCAGCGCGGCCGAGGGGGCGGTGCCCATCAGGCCCGGGTGGACGATGCCGGTGAACTCCACGCGGGGTACGTGGCGGGAGGTGGCCTTGCCGCCGGTGAAGTCCCAGATCACCTTGTAGGCGTCGGGGAACTGCTCGGTCAGGAAGCCGCCGCCGTTCTCGGTGGCGAAGATGCCGGTGTAGCCCCAGCCCTGGCCGGCCAGCGGGCCGGAGTCCTCCTGCGGGATAGGGCCGACGTCGAGGATGTCGACGATCAGCAGGTCGCCGGGCGCCGCGCCCTCGACCGCGATGGGGCCGCTGAGCACGTGCACCGTCGACAGCGGCGCGTCGCGTACGTCGACGGCCGAGTCGTCGTTGTGGATCGCGCCGTCGAACCACTCCCGGCAGTGGACGCGGAACGAGTCACCGGGCTTGACCGACACGGCCGCCGGGATGTCCGGGTGCCACCGGTTGTGCCCGACGAGCTGCTGGTCGGTGAAGCGTTTGGTGGAGTCGAGTGGGAATACGACCTCGGGCATGACTGCCTCTTCCTGTAGTGCGGACTTCTGTGCGGGACCGGGTCAGCCGGCCGTGGACACGGTGGGGCTCTGCGCCGGGGTGGGACTCGGCGTGGAACCGCGGAACAGTGGGTAGCCGAGCCCGAAGAGGACGACGGCGGCCACGGCGAGCACGATCGCCGCGGTGTTGGTGTGGTCGACCCAGTTGCCGGTCAGCAGCAGGAAGGCCGGGATGGCACCCGTGAGCCAGCCCTGGATCGCGGCGACGGCTCCGGTGTAGCGGCTCAGCGACTCGACGCCGAGCCCGAGCACGACGAAGAACAGCGCCCACAGGAACGCCCAGTAGAGCCAGATCACGCCGAACGCGTTGTCGTTGAACCGGGTGAAGTTGAGGTAGCTGTACACCACGGCGCAGACCGCGACGAACAGCGAGAAGTAGCCGAGCCCGGTGCCGTCCGTGCCGGCGAGCAGGTTGAACGCGACGTACAGGTAGGTGAAGCCGAACAGGTAGAGGCCGGAGGCAGCCAGGATGGTGTCGGCGTCACCGTTCGCGGTGAAGATCAGGTACGTCGGCGTGATCACCTGCAAGCCGCCGACGAAGATGTTGAGCGGGGCCGCCGAGCGGGCGTCCACCCGCCCCAGCAGCATCATGCCGTTGAGGAACAGCACGGCACCGACGTACAGCAAGCCAACACTTCCCATGAGGAACCATCTCCAGTTCGAGCACTTCGAGCACCTGGTCGCGAGCGCCGCAGCGGCTCGCGGCCGTCAGGGACGGGGGAGCCGCTGGTACGCGGGGTTCGGCGGCGCCATCGGGGTGCGCCGGCGGGCGCCCTGCGTGGGCAGCGAGGTCACCACCTCGGGAGCGTCCGCGGACCGCTCCGCGCGGTCGATCGCGGCCACCAGCCGGCTGGGGGCGAGGGACAGCATCGGCGGCACGAAGACCCGGGCGCACTCCGACTGGCAGACCGGGCACGACCAGGTCGGCGGGGCCGACCCGATGGGTCGGACGACCTCGGTCTCCCCGTGGGAGGTGCACCGGTAGAGATAGGTCGCCATCGTCGCTCCGTCGCCCCTCTGCGAGTGGGCCCGGACCTGGGCCCTGGTTCCTCGATCCTTCGACCGACGGCCCCGACGTCAACAGGGCCCTTGGTCCCGAGTTGGCGGGCCCGGCCTCCGGGGGGCGCCCGCCGTGTGCGGCGATAGCGCGCCGGGACGGGACAAGCCGGGATCACCCGACGAGGGGGCTTTGGCCGGTCACGTCGTGCTTCGGGCGGACGATAAGGAGTTGCTTCGGGGACGGCGAGCCGCGACCGTGACGGCATGACCGATCCCGCCCGCCTGCTCGCGGCCTACGACGACCAGCTCCGCACCGACGCCGAGACGCCCAGCGCCGTGTCGGTGACCCGGCTGGGGCCGCTGCGGCTGGTGACGTTCGCGGGCGGCCGCGGCTTCGTGACCTACCGGGACCTCGACGGGGCCGACGCCGCGACGGTCCGCCGCCTGGTCTCCGCCGCCCTCGCGCACTTCCGCGTCGACGCCGGGATCGACCGCGTCGAGTGGAAGACCCGCGGCCACGACCAGGCGCCGGGGCTGCACGAGGCGTTGCTGGAGCACGGGTTCACGGCCGCCGAGCCGGAGTCGATCATGCTCGGCGACGCGCGCGGGCTCGCCGTCGACGTGCCGCTGCCCGAGGGCGTGACCGTGCGCCGGATCACCGAGGAGGCGGACGTCCGGGCGATGAGCGCGATGGCCGACGAGGTGTTCGGCGACCCGGTCTCCGACGTCATGGCCGACGCCCTGCTGCGGCGGCTGGCGCTCGGCGAGGGCATGGAGCTGTGGGTGGGCGAGGCCGACGGGCGGATCGTCAGCGCGGGACGTCTCGAGCCGGTCAGCGGGTCCGACTTCGCCGGGATCTGGGGCGGGGCCACCCGCGAGGAGTGGCGCGGGCGCGGGCTCTACCGGGCGGTGACCGCCGCGCGGGCCCGCTCGGCGCTGGCGATGGGCAAGACCCTGCTGCACAGCGACTCCACGGAGTTCTCGCGCCCGATCCTGGAGCGGTCCGGCCTGGTGAAGGTGTCCACCACGACGCCGTACGACTGGCAGCGCTGAGCGTGCGCCGGGGGCCGGTCAGCGTCCGGTCAGCCGCTCGATCTCCCTCGTGACGTTGGCGCGCGCCCGCTGCTCCCACCGCGACCGGGCGGTGGGCGTGTGGAACAGCGTCGGCTTGGCCAGCAGGTCGCGCAGGATCGCGGCCCGACCCGCGGCGAAGTCGGCGTCCGGGACGTGGGCGTGCTCGCGCCGCACGCCGGCGGTGTAGGAGGCGTAGCGCTCCGGCTGCGCCGCGAGGATCCCGAGGTCCGCGTCGCAGAGCAGCTGGCCGGCGTGGTCGTTCGCGGCCGGCCGGTGGGTCCGGGTGAGCCGGACGAGCCGGGCCACCTCGTCGGACAGCGGGTCGCGGCCGAGCGAGTCGGCGGCGAGCCGGGCCGAGCGCTCCTCGTCGTCGTCCTGCCCGTCGTACACCGCGTCGTGGAACCAGCCGGCCAGCAGCACCGCCTCACGGACCGGGTCGTCGGGGGAGGTCAGCTCTTCGACGTGCTCGAGCACCTCGGTCAGGTGCTGGAGGTCGTGGTAGCCGCGGCCGGGCGAGGCGTACGCCGCGAGCAGGTCGTCGCGCAGCGCCACTGGCAGCCGCGCGGGCCAGAACCGTGCGAGGTCGGACACCGGCCGATCCTCGCACGCCGGGTCAGGGGCTGCCCAGCTCCGGCGGCAGGTCCTCGGTGTGCAGCACCGCCAGCGAGGTGACCGCCCGGGTCAGGCAGACGTAGAGCCGCCGCAGCCCGGTGACGTGGTCAGCCTCCCCGGCGACCAGGGCCGCCGGCTCGAGCAGCACCACGTGGTCGAACTCCAGGCCCTTGGCCAGCGACGCGGGCACCACGTCGAGCTGGACCTGGAACTCCACCGGCGCCGCGTCGGCCGACTCGTCCCCGAGCACCGCGTGCCCGGTCCCGGCACGGGTGAGCGCGTCGACGACGCGGGGCAGCAGCACGTCGGGCGTGATCAGCCCGACCGAGCCGACCCGGTCGACGGCCGTGCCGACCAGCGCGGCCAGCCGGTCGAGCAGCTCGTCGTCCTCGACCCGGACCACCTCGAGCTCGCCGCGGGTGCGCCGCACCGAGGTCGGCGGCTCCAGTCCGGGGGCGATCGTGGGCAGCAGCCGGGCGGCGTACTCGATGACCTCGCCGGGGACCCGGAAGCCCTTGGTGAGCTGCTCGATGTGCGCGTCCGGCTTGCCGAGGTGCCGCAGCGCGTCCTCCCAGGACCGGGACGCCCAAGGGGTGGTCGCCTGCGCCAGGTCGCCGAGGACGGTGGTGGAGCCCGTCGAGCAGCGCCGCCCGACGGCCCGCAGCATCATCGGCGACAGGTCCTGCGCCTCGTCGGCGACCACGTGCCCGAGCGAGGGGGTGCGCTCCACCAGGTCGGCCACCTCGTCGATGAGCACCGCGTCGGCCAGCGACCATCGCGCGGACGTGGGCGCCTTGAACGGCCTGTCCCACAGCAGCAGCGCCTGCTCCTCGGCGGTCAGCACCCCCTCGGCGGCCGCCGCCAGCGCGTCGGGGTCGCCGAGCAGCCGCAGCACCAGGCGCGCGGGGTCGACCGGGGGCCACAGCTGGTCGACGTACCGCTTCACCTCGCGGCTGCGCGCCACCGCGTCCTGCACCCGGTCGTCCGGGGAGTCGCCGGAGTCCTCCATCTTGACCAGGATCCCGTGCGCCAGCCGTTGGGCGAGCATGCCCCGCGCCGCGCCGTACCGGACCCCGCGGGCGCGCAGCGCGGCGAGCACCTCCTCCACCTCGTACGGAGCGAGGCGCCAGCGCCGCGATCCGCGGGGCACCAGCAGCCCCTCGGTGGGCGGCTGCACCCGGGACCAGAGCGCGCGGTGCAGCACCTCGGCGAGCCGGGCGTCCCCCTTGAGCGTCGCGACGGGCGGCTCGTCGGCGCCGCGCACGGCGTACTTCGCGTTGAGCCGGGTCAGCGTCGCGCCGACCAGCCCCTCGATCGTGGTCTGCTGCGCGTCGATCTCGCCGAGCGCCGGCAGCACGTCGCCGATGTAGCGCAGGAAGGACGCGTTGGGCCCGACCACCAGCACGCCCTGGCGGGAGAGCTGGTCGCGGTGGGAGTAGAGCAGGAACGCCGCACGGTGCAGGCCGACGGCGGTCTTGCCGGTGCCCGGTGCGCCCTGCACGCACACGGACTGGTCGAGGTCGGAGCGGACGATGACGTCCTGCTCGGGCTGGATGGTGGCCACGATGTCGCGCATCGGCCCGACGCGGGGCCGCTCGATCTCGGACTCGAGGATCTCGGAGTGGTCCTCGACGACGCCCTCCAGCAGCGCCTCGTCCTCGTAGGCCGTCATCTCGCCGTGCTGGAAGCCGAACCGGCGGCGCAGCACGACGCCCATCGGCTCGGCCTTGCTGGCCCGGTAGAACGCCAGGCTGATCCGGGCCCGCCAGTCCACGACCATCGGCTCGCCCGCCTCGTCGCTGACGTGCCGGCGGCCGATGTAGAACCGCTCGCCGAGCGCGTCGGCGTGGCCCGGGTCGTAGTCGAGCCGGCCGAAGAACAGCGGGACGGTCGGGTCGTCGGCGAGCGCCTTCATCCGCGCGAAGATCGCCGACTCGAGGTACATGCGGCTGACCCAGTCGCCGGCCGCGGAGGAGTCGAGGGCCGCCGTACGCTCGCGCATCCGGGTGAGCGCGGAGCGGGAGGCGGCGAGGTGGTCGCGCTCGGCGGCCAGGTCGGGGGCGGACGGGGAGTCGGGGACGGTGGTCGGGGGCGTGGGAGCAGGCACGCGAGGACCTCGCAGGGTTGGTGGGAGCCCGGTGACGCTACACCCGGATCGCGACCGCGTCATCCGGATATGCGCCAGGTGGCACGGCCAAGACCGGTCGTCCGGCCTATGGACAGCCGTGCACCGCTCGCGCATCGTGGACGCGAGGTCGAGGGGCGACGCATGAGACTCGTTGCAGCCGTGGTGTCCACCTGCGTCATGGTGGCGGGGTTGACCGCTCCGCAAGCCGCGCAGGTGGCCGTGGCGCGGCACGCGCCGCCGCCCATCCGGTGGGGCCGGTGCGCGGACCCGAACCTGCAGAAGGCGGGCGCGAGCTGCGGGGACCTCGTGGTCCCGCTCGACTACGCGCACCCGGAGGGCGCGAAGATCACCCTCGCCGTGTCGCGCGTCCTGCACACCTCACCGGACGCGGCGTACCAGGGCGTGATGCTCACCAACCCCGGCGGACCCGGCGGGGCGGGCCTGAACCTGGCGCTCCTGGGCCGGTTCGTGCCGGACCATGCCGGTGACGCCTACGACTGGATCGGCTTCGACCCGCGCGGCGTCGGTGCGAGCCGGCCGTCGCTGTCGTGCGTCGGACGCTACTTCCGGCTGGACCGGCCGGGCTACGTGCCACGGACCCGCCACCTGATGCGGGTGTGGCGGGCTCGCTCGAGGCACTACGCGCACGCGTGCGCGACGGCGCGCGGCCACAGGTTGCTCGCCCACGCGCGGACCCGCGACACCGTCCGCGACATGGAGAGCCTGCGCGAGGCGCTGGGGCAGCCCGCGATCAGCTTCTACGGCTTCTCCTACGGCACCTACCTCGGCCAGGTCTACGCCACGCTGCACCCCACCCACGTCCGCCGTCTGGTCCTGGACAGCAACGTCGACCCGCGGACCGTCTGGTACCGGGCCAACCTCAACCAGGACGTCGCCTTCGACCGGAACGTCAAGATCTACTTCCGCTGGCTGGCGCGCTACGACGGGGTCTACCACCTCGGCTCCAGCGCGCGGGCCGTCGAGCGTCGCTTCTACCGGGAGCTCGCCCGGCTCGGCCGTCACCCCGCCGGCGGGGTCCTCGGACCCGACGAGCTGACCGACGTGTTCACCACCGCGGGGTACTACGTCTACGGCTGGGAGGCCATCGCCCGGGCGTACGCCGCCCTGCGGCACCACGGACGTGCCGCCGGGATGGTCCGGCTCTACCGGGCGGTCAACCCGGTCGGCCCGGCCGCGGACAACCAGTTCGCGATGTACCTGGCCACCGAGTGCACCGACGCCCCGTGGCCGCACAGCTGGGCGCGGCAGCGGCACGACAACCGGCGCCTCTACCGCACGCACCCGTTCCTGACGTGGGCCAACGCCTGGTTCAACGCGCCCTGCACGCGCTGGCCCGCGCCCGCGGGCCGCCCGGTGCGCGTCGACGGGCGAGCGGTGCGCCAGCCCGTCCTGCTCATCGACGAGACGAAGGACGCCGCGACCCCGTTCCCGGGCAGCCTGGAGGTGCGCGGCCGGTTCCCGACCTCGAGCCTGGTCGCCGGAGTCGGCGGCACGACGCACGCGGCGTCGCTGTCGGGGGTGGCCTGCGTGGACGACGCGATCGCTGCGTACCTGAGCACCGGGGTCGTCCCGGCCCGCCGGCCCGGACGGCGCGCCGACCTGGACTGCCCGCCGGTCCCGCAGCCCCACCCGACGGCGCACCCGGCACGGGGGACCGTGGGTGGGTCGGGCCTCGCGCCGGTGGGCTTCGGTCCCCAGGGTCTGCAGCGCAGCCCGTCTGCCGCACGGCGGCCGTGAGAGGGCGCCTGGCACACTGCCGGGGTGCGTGAATCGTTCAGCCTCGACCCGGCCGTCACCCATCTCAACCACGGCTCGTTCGGCGCGGTGCCGCGGGTCGTCGCGGAGCACCAGCGCCGGGTGCACGCCCGGGCGGAGGCGAACCCGATGCGGTTCTTCCGGGTCGAGAGCCCGGGCCTGAAGGCGGAGGCACGGGCCGTCGCGGGCGAGTTCCTCGGCGTCGGCGCCGACGAGGTGGGCCTGGTCCGCAACGTCACCCAGGCCACCGCGACCGTGCTGTCGTCGCTGCGCGACCAGGACCGGCTGGGCCCCGGGGACGTGGTGGTGCTCAACGAGCAGGGCTACCAGTCGGTGAAGCGGTCGGTGGAGCACTGGTGCGAGCGGACCGGGGCGACGTACCGCGTGGTGTCGTTCGCGCTGGACGCCGACGAGGCGCAGGTCGTGCAGGCCTACCGAGACGCCTTCGACGTGGTCGCCGCGGGCGGCGGCACGGTCCGGCTGGTGATCACCGACCGGATCACCTCGCCGACCGGGGCGCTGCTGCCGGCGGCCGCGATCGCCGCCGCCGCCCGTGAGGTCGGTGCGCTGACCTTCGTCGACGCCGCCCACGTGCCCGGCCACGTCGAGGCCCGGCCGGCGGAGAGCGGCGCGGACTTCTGGACCGGCACCTGGCACAAGTGGGGCTTCGCGCCGCGCGGTGCGAGCGTGCTGTGGGTGGCCGAGGCCGAGCGGGACGGCGTCGTGCCGCTGACCACGAGCTGGAACCACCAGATGCCGTTCCCGCTGCCGTTCGACACCTACGGCACCGACGACTACACGTGCTGGTACTCCCTGGCCGCCGCCGTGGCCTTCTGGCGCGACGCCGGCGGGCTGGACCTCGGCGTGCGGGCCGCGGCCCTGCTGGAGACCGGTGCCGCCGTGGTCGACGACGCGGTCCGGGGGACCGGGCTGCCCCGGGCGGCGGTCCGGATGCCCGCCGAGCCGTCGCCCTGCCTGCGGCTGGTCGCGCTGCCCGACGGGGTGGCCGACGACGAGGACAAGGTCGACGCGCTCTACCTCGCGCTGAGCGACGAGCTGGTCGAGGCGCAGGTCGTGGCGTACGGCGGTCGCGGCTGGGTCCGGCTGAGCGGGGCGGCGTACAACGAGCCGGCGGACTACGAGCACCTCGCCGCCGTGCTCCCCGCCCTGCTGAAGGCCCACGCCCCCCTGACGCACAAGACCCACGTCGACCCGGGTGTGGTGTCAGGTCGACCCGGGTACCGGCTCACGTCGACCCGGGTCGGGGTGGTCCTGGCCGTCCGGTCAGGCGGTGGCGATGTCGTCGGAGTCGACGATCCGGTAGGCGTAGCCCTGCTCGGCGAGGAAGCGCTGCCGGTGCTGGGCGAAGTCCGCGTCGACGGTGTCGCGGGACACGATCGCGTAGAACCGTGCGGAGCGCTTGTCCTCCTTGGGGCGCAGCAGCCGGCCGAGCCGCTGGGCCTCCTCCTGGCGGGAGCCGAACGACCCGGACACCTGGATCGCGACGGCGGCCGACGGCAGGTCCACGGAGAAGTTGGCGACCTTGGAGACGACGAGCAGGTTCAGCTCGCCGTGCCGGAACGCGTTGAACAGCCGCTCGCGCTCCTTGACCGGGGTGTCGCCCTTGATGACGGGGGCGTCGAGCCGCTCGCCGATCTCGTCGAGCTGGTCGAGGTACTGGCCGATCACCAGGGTCGGCTCGCCGCGGTGCTTGGCCACCAGCTCCTCGACGAGGCGGGTCTTCGCGTCGGTGCAGGCAGCGAGCCGGTAGCGCTCCTCGGGCTCGGCCGTCGCGTAGACGAACCGCTCGCTCTCGGGCAGCGTCACCCGCACCTCGACGCAGTCGGCCGGGGCGATGTAGCCCTGCGCCTCGATGTCCTTCCAGGGGGCGTCGTACCGCTTCGGGCCGATCAGCGAGAACACGTCTCCCTCGCGGCCGTCCTCGCGGATCAGCGTGGCGGTCAGCCCGATCCGGCGACGGGCCTGCAGGTCGGCGGTCATCCGGAAGATCGGCGCGGGCAGCAGGTGCACCTCGTCGTAGATCACCAGGCCCCAGTCCTTGGCGTCGAACAGCTCGAGGTGGGCGTAGACGCCCTTCCGGCGCGTGGTCATCACCTGGTACGTCGCGATGGTGACCGGGCGCACCTCCTTCTTGGTGCCGGAGTACTCGCCGATCTCGTCCTCGGTCAGCGTCGTGCGACGGATCAGCTCCTCCTTCCACTGCCGCGCCGAGACGGTGTTCGTCACGAGGATCAGCGTCGTGGCCTTGGCGTGCGCCATCGCCGCCGCCCCGACGATCGTCTTGCCGGCGCCGCAGGGCAGCACCACCACCCCGGAGCCGCCGTGCCAGAACGACTCGGCCGCCTCCTGCTGGTAGGACCGCAGCGTCCAGCCGGCCTGGTCGAGCTCGATGGCGTGCGCCTCGCCGTCGACGTACCCCGCGAAGTCCTCTGCGGGCCAGCCGATCTTCAGCAGCGCCTGCTTGAGGTTGCCGCGCTCCGAGGGGTGTACGACGACCGTCGCCTCGTCGAGCCGCTCGCCGATCATCGGGGCGATCTTCTTGGCCTTCAGCACCTCCTCGAGCACCGGGCGGTCGGTGCTGGTCAGCACCAGGCCGTGCACGGGGTGCTTGTCGAGGCGCAGTCGGCCGTAGCGGGCCATCGTCTCGGCGATGTCGACGAGCAGGGCGTGCGGGACGGCGTACCGGCTGAAGGCCAGCAGGGTGTCCACGACCTGCTCGGCGTCGTGGCCGGCGGCCCGCGCGTTCCACAGGCCGAGCGGCGTGAGCCGGTAGGTGTGCACGTGCTCGGGGGAGCGCTCGAGCTCGGCGAACGGCGCGATCGCCTTGCGACAGTCCTGGGCGCGCTCGTGGTCGATCTCGAGGAGCAGGGTCTTGTCGGACTGGACGATGAGCGGTCCGTCGTTCACGCTTTCGTCACCAACATCCCGCCAGCCTACCGGCGACCGGCAACTCAGCCGCCCGGGCGGAACTCCACGGCGGCCGGGGCGACGCCGAGCAGCCGCAGCGAGTCGACGCCCATCTGCGCCAGCCGGGCCGCCTCATGGCGGGGCACGTCGCACTTGTACAGCGGGTCGCCCCACGCGTGCGTGTTCGTGTCGTCCGGGGCCCGCCACCCGAGCGCGCGCAGCCGCTCGTCCTCCGCGGGGGAGATCTCCCAGTCGCCGCCGAAGGCCGTGGACCCCACGCACTCACCGCCGAGGTGGTGCTCCATGCGGACGTAGCGCACGAAGCGGGACGGCAGCGGCTTCCGGTGCCGGAGCAGGCCGTGCGGCTCGCCGAGGACGACGGGCTCGCCGAGGACCACGGACTCGCCGTCGTCGAGCGACTCCAGCCAGGCGGTGAGCTGTTCGTGGAGCGCCGTCCACGTGGCGTCGGTCATGGCACCTCCGGGGTTCCGCGGTGGGAGAGGGGTCGCCTCAGGCGCTCGCCGCACGCTGCCGGGCGCGGTAGGCCGCGACGTTCGCGCGCGAGGAGCAGCGGTCGGAGCAGTAGCGGCGGGACTGGTTCGGCGAGGTGTCCACGAAGACGTGGGTGCAGCCGCTCGCGTCGCAGACCCCCAGCCGGGTGGCGCCCAGGTCGCAGACCAGCGTGGAGAGCCCCATCAGCGACTCCGCGATCAGCAGCTCGGAGACCGAGGAGTCCCGGTCGGCGACGTGCATGTGCCACCTCCCCGGCTCGTGGCCGGCGATGTAGGGGGTCACCGGGTGCTTGGCGAGCAGCGCGTTGAGCAGCGCCACGACGGCGTGCTCGTCGCCGGCGTTGGAGGCCTCGAACACCGGGCGGAGGTCCTTGACGAAGCGGCGGAGCGCGCCGGCGTCGCGCTCGGCGACCGCCGCGTGCAGCCACTGGCGCTCGTCGAGGAAGTGGATGAGGTGGTCCGTGTCACCGAGGTCGGCGTTCACCAGGCCGGCAGACCGCTCCGCGTAACGAACAAAGTCCATGACTAGATCTTACGCGGCCCGGCAACGGCCGGATCGGTCCCGAGGGTCAAGTCCGGCCGCCCGGAATCCGATCTTCCGGGTGGGAAGAAGCCGGTTTCCTCACGAACGGCAGGGGGGTCTGGTGGACTGTGTTCCGGCCCACGCCGTGGGCCGACGACGCCGGAAGGACGTGCGGGTGAGCGGGCCCCGGGGGGATGCGTGTCGCAGCGCTGGCGGCGCTGGTGGTGTACGCCGCGGTCGCGCTGCTCGACCCGCCCGGCGTGCCCGCCTGGACCCGCGACGTCCTGCTCGGCAACCTGCCCTTCCTGGCCGCGACCTGCCTGCTGGTGGGCCGCGCCGCCGCGCGTCCCGAGGACCGGGTCTGGACGCTGCCGCTGGCGGTCGGCACCACGTCCCACCTGGTCGGGAACGTCTACTACATGGTGGTCGAGTCCGGCGGCCCGGTCTCGTTCCCGTCGGTGGCCGACGTCGGCTACCTGGTCACCTACCCGTGCCTGGTGGCCGGGCTGCTGCTCGTGCTGCGGCAGAACCTGCATGGCGTACGCCTGATCGTGGCGCTGGACGGGATCGGCGGCACGCTCGCCGGCGGAGCCGTGGCCGCCTGGGCGACCGCACCGCTCATCGACCGGCTCTGGGACGGCAGCCCGGCCGCCGCCACGACGCTGGCCTACCCGGTCTGCGCGGTCGTCGCGGTCGCACTCACCCTGGGCGCCCTCGGGATGGCCGGCCGGGCGCAGGGCCGGTCGTTCGTGGTCTGGGGCCTCGGCATGCTGGTCTTCGCGGCCGCGGACATCACCTACGCCTACCGGCTGGCCAACAGCAGCTACCGGGTCGGCACCTGGCTCGACGTGCTGTGGCCGACCGGCCTGGTGCTGGTCGCCCTCGGCGCCACCACGCTGCAGCCCCGGGAGACCACCCGTGCCCTGCCCGGCGCGCGCTCGCTGGCGGTCTCGGCGGTGGCCGCGGTCAGCACCATCGCGGTCCTGGCCGCGGCCCCGCCCTGGTCGGACAACCCGCTGCCCACGGTGCTGGCGCTGATGACGCTGACCACCTGCGCCGTACGCCTGCTGCTCGCCTTCTTCCAGCTGCGCGAGCTCGCCGCCGTCCGCGCGCTGGCGCTCACCGACGAGCTGACCGGCGCCCCCAACCGCCGCGCCCTGTACGTCGCCCTGGACCGGGTCTGCGCGGAGCCGGCCCCGGGCCGCGCCCGCACGGGCTTCTCGCTCGCGCTGATCGACCTCGACCACTTCAAGGAGGTCAACGACTCGTTCGGGCACGCGACCGGGGACGAGCTGCTGCAGGCCGTGGTGGAGCGCTACTCGGCGGCCCTCGAGCAGCTCCAGACGCCGCACCTGCTGGCCCGCCTGGGGGGGCGACGAGTTCGCGGTGATCCTCTACGAGGCGGACACCCACAACGCCGCGATGGCCTGCGGCAGCGCGCTGGAGGAGAGCCTGGCCGAGCCGATCGAGCTGCGCGACGTGGTGCTGCACGCCCAGGCCAGCATCGGGATCGCCACCTCCCCGGAGCACGGCGAGACGCGCGGGGACATGCTCTTCGCCGCCGACGCGGCGATGTACTCCGCGAAGACCTCCGGCCTGCCGCTGGCCTACCACTCGCCGTCCGCCGTGGGGGACCGGCGGCAGCGCCTGATCGTCGCCGAGGACCTCTACACCGCGCTGGACCGGCGCGAGCTGACGGTGGAGTACCAGCCGGTGCTCACCGTCGAGGGCGCGCTGGTCGGCTGCGAGGCCCTGGTGCGCTGGGACCACCCGACCCGGGGCCGGCTGTCGCCCGGCGAGTTCCTGGAGGCGGCCGAGCGCTACAAGCTCACGCCCGCGATCGCCGAACGGGTGCTCGACGTGGCGCTGGGGGACCTCGCGCGCTGGCGCCGGGGTGGCACCCGGCTGACGGTGTCGGTGAACGTGTCGGCCTCGGACCTGCGTGACGAGGGCCTGGTCAGGCTCGTGGCGTCCGCGCTGCTCACCCACGACGTGCCGCCCGAGGCGCTGACCATCGAGATCACCGAGACCGCGATGATGCACAACCCGGAGCAGGCCCAGCAGGTCATGGCGGCGCTCTCCGACCTGGGGGTGCGGCTCTCGGTCGACGACTACGGCACCGGCTACAGCAGCCTGGAGTACCTCCTCAAGCTGCCGATCAACGAGATCAAGCTGGACCGGGCGTTCTGCCGCGACATCGTCACCGAGCTGCGGGCCACCGCCATCGTGCGCTCCACGGTCGACCTGACCCACGCGCTCGGCCTGCGGATGGTCGCCGAGGGGGTGGAGAACGCCGGCACGCTGTTCGTGCTGCGCGAGCTCGGCTGCGACCTGGTGCAGGGCTGGCTGCTCGGCCGGCCGATGCCGGCCCAGGCGTTCGAGCTGCTGATCGCCCAGGAGTTGCGGCGCGGCTCGCGCGAGCTGCTCAGCTGAGCGGAGCGCCGGGCGGAGCGGTCAGCCGGCCGTCTGGAGGCTGGAGACGTAGGGCATCGCCCACGCGAACGAGGCCGCGGCGGCCGCGTCCAGCTCGCCGGAGGGGTCCTCGACGGCGCCGGTCTCGTCGAGCTGGTCCTGGTAGCGGACCACGTCGGCGACCAGCAGGCCGAGCGGCCCGGTCCGGCGGAACGCCGCGTCCTTGAGCACCTCGTCGATGTCCATCGTCCGCTCGAGCTGCTCGAGCTCGACGCCGAGCAGCAGGTCGAGGGCGGACAGCAGCCCGGCGGTGAACGCGACCTCCGGGGCCCCCAGGCCGCGCAGGCCGGCCAGCGTCTCGGCCATCCGGGCCCGCACCAGGGCGGTGGCCAGGCCGTCGGGCGTCTTGCCGGGCTGGGTGCTCAGGATGGTCAGCGCGATCCACTGGCGGATCCGGGTGGTGCCGAGCAGCACCAGCGCCTCGCGCACGGTGCGGACCTGGCGGCGCAGCCCGTGGTTGCTGCCGACCGACGCCATCTGGAGCACCTGGACCACGAGACCGGGCTCGCGGCGCAGCACCTCCTCGACCTCCTCGAACTCGATGTCCTCCGACAGCAGGGTCATCGCCAGCTGCACCTGGGCCACCGCGGACGCCGGGATGGAGGAGCCGTGCACGATGTCGGGACGCTCGATGGCGTAGCCCTGGAACAGCTCGAAGCCGAGCTCCTTGGCGAACGCGATGTCGTCGAGGGTCTCGACCTTCTCGGCGAGCAGGCGGACGCCGAAGGGGCGGCACTTGTCGACCAGGGCCGGCAGGTCCGCGCGGCTGACGGCCAGGAAGTCGATCTTGACGATGCTGGCGAGCTCCAGCAGCCGCTCGGCACCGGGCGTCCAGGTGAAGTCGTCGAGGGCCAGCCGGAAGCCGGCGTCCACCAGCTCGCGGCACCCCGCGACGGTGTCGTCGTCGACGGCGACCGTCTCCAGCACCTCGATCACGGTGCGGTGCGGCGGCAGGGTCACCGGGGTGGACCCGGTGATCACCCCGCGCTCGGCGTTGCAGAACATCGCCTTGTCGCCGACGAGCTGGTCCAGGCCGATGGTCAGGGCGCCGAGGACGACCTGCGCGGTCATCTGCTCGCCGCTGATCGCGGGGGCGTCGGGGCGTTGCGGCCGGTAGAGCAGCTCGAAGCCCACGACCTCCTCGTCGAGGTCGACGATCGGCTGGCGCGCGACCACGACCTGCACCGACAGGGGGTGTTCCCCCGCCACCGCTGCCGTCACCGTGCACCTCGATTCGTCCGGCGTCCACCGCGAGCGGACCGGTCAATTCTGCGCGCAGAACGCGTCCGGTGTGAGGCTTTCGCCGCTATTGGTCGAGGCGGCGTACGGCGGTGATGCGATGCACCGCGAAGGACCGCACGTCCTCGGTCCGGTGGTCGTAGGCCGACAGCCAGCCGGCCTCTACGCGGACCGGGTCCACGACCCGCTCGACGGTGGACCCGTGGTTGTCGACGTACCCGATCCACACCGAGGTCCCGGTCTCCACCGACTCCCGCAGCACGGCCAGCGTCGAGGCCGGCGTGGTGGGCTCGGCGGCCCGCAGGCCCGGCGCGGGACGGTTCGCCGCGGCCCGGTCGCCGGCCCGGATCGCGGTGACCGTGGAGGCCACCCGGGCGGCGAGCCGGGCGGCGCCGTGCGCGTCGAGCGGCCCCGGGAACGGCGAGGCGTCGCCCGGCCCGGGGCGGCGCCGGACGGTCCGGGCCCGCAGCGTCTCGCGCCGGGCCAGCCGGACGGTGCCGTCGGGTGCCTCGACGACCGGGGCCGACCCGAGCTCGCGCAGCCGCGGCAGGAGCACGTCGAGCGGCACGTCACTGACCACCACGGTCGGCGCGATCCGGCGCAGCCGCAGCCCGGAGGACTTGGGATGGTGCACCAGCTCGGTCAGGGCCGCCTCGTCGTCGCTGCGCAGGAACGACTCGGCCGCCCCGACCCGGATCGTGCCGAACCGGCGCGACACGTCGTCGACGAGGTAGGACAGCGCCTGCGGGACCGGGGTCCGTGACGAGCCGGCCAGGAAGGCGTGCACCTCCGCGGCGGACCAGCCGGAGTCGAAGGCCCGCCGGACCGACCCCTCGGTGAACCGGTAGACCGTCGCACCGCCCCGGGACTCGATGTCGGCGACCACCGACAGGTGCCGGGCGAGGTCCTGCTCCAGCGGGCCGGGGGCGACCGCGGTGAGGTCGGCCTGCAGCAGCACGTGGTCGATCGGCTCGGGCAGCAGCGGGCCCAGCGCCGCCGGGGCGTGGTGCTGCGGGTCGTCGGTGGAGAGCAGCGCCCGCCCGTGCACGGACATGCCGCCCAGTGCGGTGACGCCCACGACCGCGGCCTCCTCGGTCACCCAGGCGACCGCCTGGGCCCGCACGGAGGGACGGCGCGGCCGCAGCCAGGCCATCCGCTCCACCAGCGAGGGCACCCCGGTGCCGGCCGCCAGGACGGTGCCGGGCTCGAGGGCGGCGACCTGCTCCAGGGCCGCGCGGCGGGTCTCCGGCAGCCACATGCGCTCGAGGTCGGGGACCAGCGCGTTCACCGGCTTGCCCGCCTCGCGACCACCGACCAGCCCGACCAGGCGGGGGCAGTCGAGCCAGGCGAGCGCCAGCCGCGTCCAGCGGTCCGCGACGGAGGCCGCGCTCCAGATGTCGAAGGTCTCGGTGGGCAGCCACACCGCGTCCCCGTCGCCGGAGGTGCCGGTGGCGAGCAGGTCGGCGGCGAGCGCGATCTCGACGTGCAGCGCCGCGGTGCGCTCGTCGGTGTGCAGCAGCTCGGCGGTGGCCTTGAGGTCGCGCACCCCCAGCCCGCCGGCCCGCAGCGCGGAGGGCGGCGTCGTGCCCCAGTGCTCGAGCAGCAGCTCGACGTGCCGGACCAGCTCGAAGGCCGCGCCCGCGGCGGCCCGGTCCACCAGGGCGGCGTCCCGCGCGGAGGTGGCCAGCTCCGGCTCGAGGTCGGCCCGGGCGCCGGTGGTCCGGCCGTCGCGCAGGCAGATCGCCACCTCGCGGGGCACCGCGACGTGCCGGCGGTCGCGGGCGACGAGCAGCCCGCGGGCCAGCAGTTGGTCGACCGGGCTGCCGCCGCCACCGCGGGACAGCGTGCGCTCGGTGCTCTCCACCGACCCGTCCTTGCCCTCGTCGGCGAGGTGCTCCAGGATCGCCCGGGCCTGGTCGTCCACCTCGGCGACCAGCTTCGCCACCTCGGCGGGGTCGGACAGGTGCGCGGCGACCGCGTCCACGTCCTCGTGCCGGTTGCCGCTCGGGGTCAGGCCCAGGTCGCGGGCCAGCGTGGTGACCCGGGACGGCCCGTACGGCGCCATCAGCACCGCCAGCGGCTGCCCGAGCCGGCTGATCTTCGTGCCGACCACCTCGGTGAGCACGCTCAGCGCGCGCAGGGCCTCGTCGGTGCCCCACACCAGCGCGAGGCGACGCACCTTCGCCAGCGCGGCGTCGACGGCGGCGGGCTCGGCGTTGACCACCGTGTGCAGCGTCGACGTGGCCGCCGTACCCCCGAGGGCGAGGACGGCGTCGAGCACGGTCAGCTCGAGCAGCGTGAGCTGGTCGACGGCCCGCAGCACCGAGGCCCGGGTGCCGGCGCGGGAGGCCAGCTGGGAGGTGTCCTGGGGGGTCGGCGTGGCCAGGTCGGGCCGGGCCCGGAGCAGCGCCGCGAGCTCGGCGTCGGACCAGCCGCGGAGCTGGTCGGCGAGCGTGCGGGGCGCGGACCCCTGGCGTGGTGTGGACATCCTCACCACGATACTGACCCGGGCAGCAGACGGCCGTCCCCGGCCGGGCCGGATGTCAGGATGTGGCCATGGCAGTGATCGAGGCGCGGGGGCTGGGCAAGGAGTACGCCGGGAAGCCGGCCGTCTCGGACCTGTCCTTCGAGGTGCACCCCGGCAGCGTGACCGGCTTCCTCGGCCCCAACGGCGCCGGCAAGTCCACCACCATGCGGCTGATGCTCGGCCTCGACCACGGCCGGGGCTCGACGACCTTCGACGGCGTGCCGTTCACCGCCCTGACCCGGCCGATGACGCACGTCGGCGCGCTGCTCGAGGCCAAGCCGTTCCACCCGACCCGCAAGGCCCGCAACCACCTGCGGATGCTCGCGGCGGCCAACGGCATCCCGGTGCGCCGCGTCGACGAGGTGCTCGAGCAGCTCGGGCTGGCCGCGGTGGCCCGCAAGAAGCCGCGGACGTTCTCCCTCGGGATGGGCCAGCGGCTCGGCCTCGCCGCCGCGCTGCTCGGCGACCCGCACACGCTGGTGCTCGACGAGCCGGCGAACGGCCTCGACCCGCAGGGCATCCAGTGGATCCGCGAGCTGCTCAAGGGGTTCGCCGCCTCCGGGCGGTCGGTGTTCGTCTCGAGCCACCTGCTCTCGGAGATGGCGCTGATGGCCGACCAGCTCGTGGTGATCGGACGCGGCCGGCTGATCGCCAGCGGCCCCGTCGAGGACTTCGTGCGGACCTCCACCCGCAACGCCGTCGTGGTCCGCTCGCCCCAGGCCGCCGACCTGGCCGACGTGCTCCGCCGGGAGGGTGCGGCCGTCGAGGCGCTGGAGCCCGGCGTCGTCTCGGTCGTCGGGCTGGACGCGGCCCGGGTCGGCGACCTGGCGTTCGAGGCGTCGATCCGGCTGCACGAGCTGTCCCACCGGGTGGCCACCCTGGAGGAGGCGTTCCTGGAGGCCACCTCGGACGCCGAGGAGTACCGGGCCCAGGTGGCCGCGCGACCGGGGGAGGGCGCATGACCGCCGCGCTGGCCTACGAGTGGACCCGGATCCGGACCATCCGCTCGACCTACTGGCTCTCCGCGATCGCGGTGGTCTTCGGCGTCGGCCTGTCGTTCCTGGTGTCGATGGGCCTGCACTTCTCGCTGGTGTCGGCGAACCCGCCGCCCGCCTCGGAGCTGAAGGGCGTCGACCAGGGGATCGCCACCCAGTTCGCGGTGTTCGGCGTGCCCTACTTCGTGGCCTACATCCTGGCGATGGTCGCGGTCTTCGGCTGGGGCCACGAGTACCGCCACGGGATGATCCGCGCGACCCTGACCGCCCTGGGCTCCCGCACCGCGGCCTGGGTGGCGAAGTTCCTGGTGGTCGGCGCCTGGGTGGTCGTCGTCGCGCTGGTGACCGCGCTCGCCTCGCTGCTGGTCGGCTGGCTGTGGCTGCACGGCGACGGCGTACCGGTGTTCACCGCGGACGTGTGGCGGGCGGTGGCGCGCACGCTGCTCTACACGCTGCTGTTCGCCTGGCTCGCCTCGGCGTTCACCGCCCTGGTCCGCAACCAGACCGCCGCGCTGGTGCTGCTGTTCCTGTGGCCGCTGGCGGTCGAGAACGTCGTCTCGGTGGTGTTCTCGCTGGTGCCCGCGCTGAGCGAGCACGCCGAGGTGACGCGGTTCCTCCCGTTCAACGCCGGCACCCGGATCATCAGCCAGGTCCCGGGCGCCGACGGTGCGTTCGGCAGCCCGCTGTCGGTGGGGGCCGCGGTCGTGGTCTTCGGCGGGCTGACCGCCGTGGCGATGGCGCTCAGCCTCACCCTCTTCCACCGTCGGGACGCCTAGTGTCCGAGCAGTTCCTCGACCTGCTGTACGGCGAGGCGCCCCGCGAGGCCTTCGACGCGGTCGTCACCGGCGCCGTCGACGACGGCCTCGACGGACCCGCGCTCCAGCGGCTGCGCGACCACCGCACGGTGGCCCTGCGGATCCGCGAGCAGATGGAGCGCCAGCGGCAGCGCGAGGCCGAGATGTCGGCGCTCTACGAGACCGCCAACGACCTCACCGCGATCCGCGACGTCGACGCGATCCTCGCCGCGATCGTGCGCCGGGCCCGCTCCCTGCTGCACGCGGACATGACCTACCTGTCGCTGAACGACGAGACCGACGGGGCGTCGTACATGAAGGTGACGGAGGGGGCGCTCACCCCGGAGTTCCGGCGGCTCCGGCTGCCGCTGGGCACCGGGCTGCTCGGCCTGGTGGCGCAGACCGGCGAGCCCTACTTCACCGAGGACTACCAGAACGACGAGCGCTTCCTGCACCGGGAGTTCATCGACTCGGCGGTCGACGGCGAGAACATCCGGGCGATCCTCGGCGTCCCGCTCACGGTCGAGGGCACCGTGATCGGCGCGCTGCTCGCGGTGCACCGGCAGGTGCGCCGGTTCCCGCCCCGCGAGGTCTCGCTGCTGATGTCGTTCGCCGCGCACGCCGCGGTCGCCCTGGAGAACGCCCGGCTGTTCGAGAAGCTCGACACGGCCAACCAGCAGGTGCGGGCCCAGGCGCACGCCGTGGAGGTGGCCGCGAGCGCCCACGACAAGCTCACCGACGTGCTGCTGCACGGCGGCGGCGTGGGCGACGTGGCCGACGTGGTGGCCGACGTGCTGCACGGCTCGGTGGTGGTGCTCGACACCGAGGGGCACCGGCTGGCCGGCGAGAGCGGCTCGGTCGATGACCTCGACGACGCGATCGGCGAGGCCCGGGCGTCCGGCCGCAGCGTCCGGGTGAGCCGGCCGGGCGGTCCGTCGTACGTCGCGGTGGCGCTGGCCGGCAGCGAGCACCTCGGCACCCTGCTGCTGCACGGCCTGCCGGGCGAGCTGGGCCTCGCCGACCGGCGGACCCTGGAGCGCGGGGCCCTGGTGACCGCGCTGGTGCTGCTGTTCAGCCGGTCGGTCGCCGAGGCCGAGGAACGGGTGCGCGGCGAGCTGCTCAACGACCTGCTGGAGCGCCGTGACCTCGACGAGGCCCGGCTGGTGGAGCGGGCCCGCCGCCAGCACGCCGAGCTGGAGGGCCCGACGGTCGTCGCGGTGGCTGCCGTCGAGGGGCTCGACCGGCACCGCGCCGCCCAGGTCGCCGCCCGGCTCGGCGGCGAGCTGCAGGGCCTGGCCGGCGAGCACGACGGGCGGGTGGTGCTGGTGGCGCCGGCCCCCGAGGACGCCCGCGCCGTCGGCCGGCAGCTGTGCGAGCGGGTGCAGGGCGCCGGCGGCTCCTGCACGGTCGGCGTGGCGATCGCCACCGGCGGACCGGCCGAGGTCGCCGCCGCCTACGGCGAGGCCCGGCGGTGCCTGGACACCCTGGTCACGCTGGGCCGCACCGGCGAGGTCAGCGACCCCGCGGGCCTGGGGCTGGCCCGGCTGCTGCTCGGCCAGAACGGCCCCGAGGAGCTCGACGCGTTCATCGAGACCCTGGTCGGGCCGGTGCTGGCCTACGACGCGCGCCGCGGCACCGAGCTGGTCGGCACCCTGGAGGCGTGGTTCGCGGCCGGCTCCCGTCCCGCCGAGACCGCCAAGCGGCTGCACGTGCACCCGAACACCGTCGCCCAGCGGCTGGACCGGGTCAGCACCCTGCTCGGCGAGGACTGGCGCGACCCGGCCCGCGGCCTCGACGTCCAGCTCGCGCTGCGCCTCTTCCGCCTCAGAGCCCGCTGACCCGGCGACTGTGGCGGCGCAGGCGCCGCCACAGTCGCCGGGTCGGCGGAGGTCGTGTGGAGGATGCCACACCGGACCCCGGAGTTCATGTGCAGGCTTCACATAGGTATGTGCGCCGCGGACCTCTAGCGTCGTAGGCATGAGTGAGACGCCCGTCACGCCCACCCGCACCCCCCTCCCGCTCGTCGGCCGCACCGCGCTGGTGACCGGCGGGGCCAGCGGCATCGGTCTCGCCGTCGCGGGCCGGCTGGCCGCCGACGGCGCGCACGTCATCGTCCTGGACCGCGACGAGGCCGGCGCCAAGCAGGCCGCCGCCGACGTCGGCGGCGACTACCTGGTCGCCGACCTCTCCGACGGCACGTCGATCGACGCGCTCGGCCTCGGCGACCGCGTGCACGCCGACATCCTGGTCAACAACGCCGGCGTGCAGCACGTCGCGCCGGTCGAGGACTTCGACCCCGAGCGGTTCGGCTTCATCCAGCGGCTGATGCTCGAGGCGCCGTTCCGGCTGGCCCGGGCGCTGCTCCCCGGCATGTACGCCCGCGGCTGGGGCCGCCTCGTGCACGTCTCCTCCGTGCACGGCCACCGCGCGTCGCCGTACAAGGTGGCGTACGTCGCGGCCAAGCACGGTCTCGAAGGTCTCTCCAAGGTCATCGCCTTGGAAGCGGCGGGCAGGGGCGTCACCAGCAACACGGTGTGCCCCGGCTACGTCCGCACCCCTCTGGTCGAGGGACAGATCCACGACCAGGCCCGCACCCACGGTATCGACGAGGACGAGGTCCTCGACGACGTCCTGCTCGCCAGGACACCGGTGAAGCGGCTCGTCGAGCCCGCGGAGGTCGCCGACATGGTCGGTTTCCTGTGCGGTCCCGGCACCAGCTCGGTCACCGGAAGCTCATTTCTCATGGACGGCGGCTGGACCGCCGCGTGAAAGGAAACAACCCCATGTCCACCCAGACCCACGCGTCCGGCTCACCCGCCGGCACCCAGAACGGGATCGTCAAGGTCGTCTTCGCGAGCCTGATCGGCACCGCGACCGAGTGGTACGACTTCTTCCTCTACGGGTCGGCGGCCGCCCTGGTCTTCGGCAAGCTGTTCTTCCCCGACTCCGACCCGATCACCGGCACCCTGCTGGCCTTCGGCACCTACGCCCTGGGCTTCGCGGCCCGGCCCCTCGGCGGCGTGGTCTTCGGCCACTTCGGTGACCGGGTCGGCCGCAAGAAGATGCTCGTCGTCTCGCTGCTGATGATGGGCTTCGGCACCATCGCGATCGGCCTGCTGCCGACGTACGCCACCATCGGCGTCGCGGCGCCGATCCTGCTGCTGGTCTGCCGGCTGGTGCAGGGCTTCGCCGTCGGCGGCGAGTGGGGCGGTGCGGTGCTGATGGCCGCGGAGAACGGCAAGGACAAGGACCGCGGCTTCTGGTCCTCGTGGCCGCAGGCCGGTGTCGCGCTGGGCAACCTGCTCGCGACCGGTGTGCTGTTCGTGCTGGCCGCGGTGCAGAGCGACGCGGCGTTCGAGGCGTGGGGCTGGCGCATCCCGTTCCTGCTGTCCGCCGTGCTGGTCTTCGTCGGCCTCTGGGTGCGGTTCACCCTCGAGGAGTCGCCGGTGTTCGCCGAGGCGGCGAACGAGATCGGGGAGAAGAAGCAGGACGCCAACCACATCCCGATCCTCGAGGTCTTCCGGAAGTACCCCAAGGAGGTCCTCACCGCGATGGGCATGCGGCTCGCGGAGAACACCTCGTACTACATCTTCACCGTCATCGTGATCACCTACATCGTCGACTTCGCCAAGCAGGACAAGGGCCCCGTGCTCCAGGCCCTGCTGATCGGCTCGGTCGTGCACTTCTTGTGGATCCCGACCGTCGGTGCGATCTCCGACCGGGTCGGCCGCCGGCCGCTCTACCTCGCCGGCGCCATCGGCGTGGCCGTCTGGTCGTTCGTGTTCTTCGGCCTGCTCGACTCGGGCAGCCAGCCGAAGATCATCCTGGCGATCGTCGTCGGGCTGATGCTGCACGCGCTGATGTACGCCCCGCAGGCGGCGTTCTTCTCCGAGCTGTTCGGCACCTCGGTGCGCTACACCGGCGCCTCGGTGGGCTACCAGCTCGCGTCGATCTTCGCCGGTGCGATCGCCCCGCTCGTCGCGGTCGCGCTGCTCAAGACCGGCACCCTGGAGGACCCGAACACCAAGGCGGTCGCGATCTACGTGACCATCACCTCGGTGATCACCGTGATCGCGGTGCTGTTCGCCAAGGAGACCCGCGGCAGCTCGCTGCGCCACGACCGCGTGGTGCACGGTGCGCACGAGCACACGGAGATGCCCGCGCCGACCGCCTGATCCCCACCCGGACGGCCCGCCGGCCGGTCAGCGGTGCAGGTGCAGCCGGTGCCCACGACGGACGGCGAGGGCAGCCGCGCGACGCTCCTCCCGCAGCAGGAGCACCGGCTCGTCGTCGTAGGCGGGCAGCTCGCCGACCACCTGCTCGAGCAGGTGGTCGGCGAGCCAGCCGTTGCGGACCAGCACCGGACCGTGCAGGTAGGTGCCCACGACGTGTCCCTGCACCGCACCCTCGGTGTGCCGGTCGCCGTTGCCGGTGCCCGACACGAGACGGCCCAGCGGGCTCGCCGCCGGCCCGAGTCGCGCATCCCCCCTGGTGGTTCTCGAACCCCGTGAGGAACCCGGCTCCCACGACCCCCTCGCACTCGGCGAGCACCTCCCCGACTGCTCGCGGCCCGGGGAGCCGACCGCAGTGGAGGTCGAGGACGCCCAGCCCTGCGCGTCGCCCGCCCTCCGGACCGACGAACGACCTCGACAGCAGCTGAAGCCCGGCACAGACGCCGAGACAGGTCGCCCCGCGGTCGAGCGCTCGCAGCAGCCCGCCGTCGTGGACCAGCCGGCGCCACGCGAGCAGCATCGAGGCGTCCTCGCCTCCTCCGACGAGGTAGATGTCAGCGGCCCGGGGCAGGGGGTCGTGCAGGCCCACCGCGACGACGCTGCAGTCGATGCCGCGGGCCCGGGCCCGGTGGGCGATCGCCATCGCGTTGCCCTGGTCGCCGTACGTGCCGAGCACCTCGGGGTAGACGAGGACGACGCGCACCTCGGAGTCAGCCGGCATCCCGCAGCTCCCGACGCGCACTCTGGAACGCGGTGTAGTTCGCGACCAGGTCGACCGGCCCCGGCGGCAGCATCGCCAACGCCGAGCGGGTGTCCGCGGCCCGTCGGACGTCGGTCAGACCGGCCATCTCCAGCCGGACCAGCATGTCCGTGGCCCGGCGCCCCGTGACGACCACCGGTCGCCCCGCGACCCCGGCGAAGGGGACGTCGTAGAGCCAGGAGGGGTCCCGTCCGTCGACGCCCTCGGAGTTGAAGGCCAGCACGAGCGGGACGGTGCGCGAGGCGACCATGCTCAACGCCTCGACCCAGCCGGCCGGGTTCTTCGCGAGGATCAGGCGGGTCAGCCGGCCGTGGTGGTCGATCACGGCGTAGCGGCCGGCCACCGAGTGGATGTCGCGCAGCCGGTCGGCCGCGGCCTGCGGGTCGACGCCGGCCGCGGCAGCCGCCGCCACCCCCATCGCGGCGTTGGCGAGGTTCGCCCGCCCCGGGAGGCCGAGGTCCAGCGTGACCCGCACCGAGTCGCTGACCAGGTCGGCGGACTCGAGCCACCAGTCCGGGCGGGGACGACGCAGGCCGCAGCCGCAGCCCCAGTCCAGGCCGGTGTGCCGGCACTCGTCGCCGCACCGCGGGCAGACCTGGGAGTCCTGCGTCCACCGGAGGCCGACGCTCACCCAGGTCCGCCGGTGCGCGGCCAGGGCGGGGAACACCACGTCGGGGTCGTCGCAGTTGGCCACCGCGTGCTCGAGCCCGCCGAGCACCCGGTGCCAGCTCGACGCGAGCGCGGCGACCTCGTGGTGGCGGTGCAGCTGGTCCCGCGACAGGTTCAGCAGGACCGCGGTCCGGGCGCCGGTCTGGGCCAGGGCCCACGGCAGCCAGCCCTCGTCCGTCTCGAGCACCACCACGGGTGCCCGGCCCGACGCGAGCGTCCGCACCAGCCCGTTGGGCGTGTTCGCCCCGTCCTCGTTGCTGTCCACGGCCGAGCGGACCCGCAGGGCGGCGGTGAGGTACGACGACGTGGTGGTCTTGCCGTTCGTGCCGCTCACCAGCACCACGTCGCGGTCCCGGGAGAGCTCCCGCGCCGTACCCGGGGCGAGCGCGAGCATCACCCGGCCGCCGATGACACCGCCGGAACCGAGCCCGATGCGGCAGGAGGCCTTCTCGGCGACCCCTCCGAGGCGAGCCGCGGCACCCACCCGCAGCGACCGGTGCGCCGCGGTGGGAGGGCGGGGCCGGTGCCGCCGCGCTGTTCGCGTGATGCTCACCCCCAGAGTGAAGACCCGGATCCCTGACTGCAACCTGAACCCGAGGACCCTCTGGTCGCATGGCTCATGATCGCCCCCGTGCGCTCCCTCTGCCATGGCTCGAACACGTCCGCGGCCATGGCCCGCGTAGCCTGCGAGGTCATGTCGGACACGTCGGAGAACCGCACGGAGGGGCCGCGCGTCTGGTACGTCAGCTACGGCTCCAACCTGTGCTCGGACCGGCTGGCCTGCTACCTCGAGGGTGGTCGCCCGGTCGGCGCGAGCAGGACCCACGCGGGGGCGCGGGACCGGACCCTCCCGCGGCGCAGCATCCCGGTCGACCTGCCGGGGACGGTCTACTTCGCGGGCGAGTCGGCGCAGTGGGGCGGCGGCGTCGCGTTCTACGACCACGCGACGCCCGGCTGGACGGCGGCCCGCGGCTACGACGTCACCGCGGGCCAGCTCGCCGACATCGCCGCGCAGGAGATGCACCGCGAGCCGCGCGAGGGCGACCCCCTCGAGGCGCTGCTCGGCCGTCCGCTCGACGGGGGCCGCCACGAGGTCGGTCCGGGACGCTACGAGACGCTCGTCGAGGTGGGCCGGCACCAGGGCCTGCCGATGCTCACCTTCACCTCGCCGCACGGCGCCGGTCACGTCGAGCACACCCGCCCTTCCGAGGGCTACCTCGCGATGCTCGGGGCCGGCCTGCGCGAGTCCCGCGGATGGGCGGACCGGGAGGTGGCGTCCTACCTCGCGACCGTGCTGCCGCGCACCTCCCCGGACGAGGGGTAGGCGGGGCGCGGGCCGCTCACTAGTCTGCGAGGCATGGAGTCCTACGCCGCCGGAGAGACCACCCCGCCCCTGCTCGAGCAGACGATCGGGGACCACTTCGAGAGCGTGGTGGCCCGGCACGGTGCCCGCGAGGCGCTCGTCGAGGTGGCCAGCGGCCGGCGGTGGACGTACGCCGAGCTCGACGCGGACGTGAACGCGCTGGCGCGGGGGCTGATGGCCGCCGGCGTCGCGAAGGGCGACCGGGTCGGGATCTGGGCGCCGAACTGCGCGGAGTGGACGCTGGTGCAGTACGCCACCGCCAAGATCGGCGCGATCATCGTCAACGTCAACCCGGCCTACCGCACCCACGAGCTGGCCTACGCGCTCAACCAGTCCGGTCTCAGGCTGCTGGTCAGCGCCGAGAGCTTCAAGTCCAGCGACTACCGCGCGATGGTCGAGGAGGTCTCCTCCGACACCCACGCCCTGGAGCGCACGGTCTACATCGGCACCCCGGACTGGGACGAGCTGGTCGCCGGCGGCGCCGCGGTCGCAGAGGAGGCGCTGCGCGAGCGGATGAGCGCGCTGGACCCCCGCGACCCGATCAACATCCAGTACACGTCGGGCACCACCGGCTTCCCCAAGGGCGCCACGCTGAGCCACCGCAACATCCTCAACAACGGCTTCTTCGTCACCGAGGCGATCGACTTCACCGAGCAGGACCGGTTGGCGATCCCGGTGCCCTTCTACCACTGCTTCGGGATGGTGATGGGCAACCTGGGCTGCACCACCCACGGCGCCGCGATGGTCATCCCGGCCCCCGGGTTCGACCCGTCCGTGACGCTGAGGACCGTCCAGGACGAGCGCTGCACCGGCGTGTACGGCGTCCCGACGATGTTCATCGCGATGCAGAACGCCCCGGACTTCGCGGACTACGACCTGTCCACGCTGCGCACCGGGATCATGGCCGGCTCGATCTGCCCGGTCGAGGTGATGAAGCGCTGCCTGTCCGACATGCACATGGCCGGGGTGTCGATCGCCTACGGCATGACCGAGACCTCGCCGGTGTCCACCCAGACCCGCAGCGACGACGACCTCGACCGCCGTACGTCGACCATCGGCCGGGTCCACCCGCACGTCGAGATCAAGGTGGTCGACCCGGCGACCGGCGAGACCGTCGAACGGGGCGAGACCGGCGAGCTGTGCACCCGCGGGTACTCGGTGATGATCGGCTACTGGAACGACCCGGAGAAGACCGCCGAGGCCATCGACCCCGACGGCTGGATGCACACCGGGGACCTCGCCGTGATGCGCGAGGACGGCTACGCCAACATCGTCGGCCGGATCAAGGACATGGTGATCCGCGGCGGTGAGAACATCTACCCGCGCGAGATCGAGGAGTTCCTCTACACGCACCCCGACATCGAGGACGTCCAGGTGATCGGCGTGCCCGACGAGAAGTACGGCGAGGAGCTGTGCGCCTGGATCAAGATGCGCGCCGGCGCCGAGCCGCTGGACGCCGCCGCGGTGCGGGAGTTCGCGACCGGCAGGCTGTCGCACTACAAGATCCCGCGCTACGTGATGGTGGTCGACGAGTTCCCGATGACGGTCACTGGCAAGATCCGCAAGGTGCAGATGCGCGAGGAGACCGCCGAGCAGCTCGGCCTGGCCTGAGGGGGGACCCATGAACGAAGAGCTCGACCGGCTGGCGGCCGACTACTACGACTACCGCCTGCGTACGACGCCCACGTGGGCGCACATGATCGGGGAGTACGCCTACGCCGACCGCTACGAGGACGTCAGCCGCGCCGGCGAGGACGCGGCGATCGCCGAGGCCCGGGCGCTGGCCGCGCGGGCGGAGGCGGTCGACGAGACCGGCCTCGACGACGGCGACCGGATCACCCGGTCGATGCTGGTGTGGGACGCGTCCTCACGCGCCGAGCTGCTCGCCGGCCGCACCGCCGAGCTGATGGCCAACCCGATCTTCGGCGTGCAGGCCAGCCTCGGGGTCTACGTCCCCAAGCTCGCCGTGCCCGACGCCGAGGTCGCCGAGGCGATGGTGGCCAAGTTCGAGGGCGTCGCGGCCCACCTCGACCAGGTCGCGGAGCGGCACCGGGAGGGCGTCGCGTCGGGACGCACCCCGGCCGACTTCGCGGTCCGGCAGACCGTCCAGCAGCTCGACGCCTGGCTCGCCACGCCGATCGGCGAGGACCCGATGCTGGGCGTGCAGGACCCGCCCGCCGGCGTCGACGCCGCCCGCTGGCACGAGCGGCTGCTGGCCGTCGTGCAGAAGCAGGTGCGTCCGGCGGCCGAGCGCTACCGCGACGTGCTCCGCGACGAGGTGGCGCCGCACGCGCGGCCCGACGAGCGGTGCGGGATGACCTACCTCCCCGACGGCGACGCGGTCTACGCCGGGCTGGCCCGGTTCTTCACCACCACCGACCGGACCCCCGAGGAGATCCACGAGACCGGGCTGCGCCAGGTGGCCGCCCTCGCGGAGGAGTACCGCGACCTCGGCCCCCAGGTGGTCGGCACCGACGACGTGCCGTCGGTCTTCGCCGCGCTGCGCGACGACCCGGCCATGCACCACACCAGCGGCGACGAGATCGTCGCGGACTCCAAGACCGCGATGGCGAAGGCCCGTGCGGCGATGGGGGACTGGTTCGGCCGGCTGCCGCAGTCCGACTGCGACGTCGAGGCGACCACCAGCGGCGCGATCGCCTACTACTTCGCGCCGCCCAAGGACGGCTCGCGCGGCGGGGTGTTCTTCATGAACGTCGCCGACCCCGAGGGCTGGGGCCGCTACGAGATCGAGAACACCAGCTACCACGAGGGCATCCCGGGCCACCACCTCCAGCTGGCCATCGCCGCCGAGCTCGACGACGTCCCGGAGTTCCGCAAGCGCGCCTTCATCGCGGCGTACGGCGAGGGCTGGGGGCTCTACACCGAGCGACTCGCCGACGAGATGGGGCTCTACTCCACCCCGCTGGACCGGGTCGGGATGCTGTCGGCGGACTCGATGCGCGCCTGCCGGCTGGTCGTCGACACCGGGATGCACGCGCTCGGCTGGAGCCGGCAGCAGGCGGTCGACTACATGCTCGCGAACTCCCCGATGCGGGCCGGCCACATCGGCGCGGAGATCGACCGGTACGCCGTCACCCCCGGGCAGGCACTGTCCTACATGATCGGGCGGCTGGAGATCCAGCGGATCCGGCGCGAGGCGGAGGCCCGGCAGGGCACGGCGTTCGACATCAAGGCGTTCCACGACGCGGTGCTGGACTCCGGTCCGATGCCGCTCGGGCTGCTCGACGCGCACGTCACCCGCCGCCTGCCCTAGCCGGCGACCGGGGGAGTCGAGCGTCAGTTGACCGCGAGCAGGGTGCGGGCCGCGGTGTCGCCGTAGGTCAGCACCCCGAGGTAGCTGGTGGCCGCGTCCAGCCCGACCCACGACGCGGAGTAGCGGAACCGCTGGCCGGGGGCGAAGCCGACCGCGTCGGTGCTCAGCGTGACCGGGGCCGCGCCGCTGCCGGGGACGACCCAGGTCTGCAGCGCGCCGGCGACGGTCGAGCCGTTCTCCGCGGAGGCGGCGTGCACGTAGACCGTGTAGCTGCCGGGCGCGGGGTCGGTCAGGGTGACCTCGGCCTCGGGGGAGGAGCCCGTCGAGCCGTCCACCAGCACGCCGTCGCGGTAGACGTAGAGGTCGACGTCGTCACCGGCGGCGCCGCTGGCCGTGGTGAAACGGGCCACGTCGGTGCCGGCCGGGACGGTGACCTGCCGGGAGGCGGTGGCCGCGTCCGCCGCGGGTGCGGTCACGTCGAACGGGCCCGGTGTCAGGGCGAGGGGGGTCGTGGTCGCCGGCACCAGGCCGCTGCTGCGGAGCTTGACGGTGCGGCCGTTGCCGGAGCGTCCGGTGACCGAGACGCTGCCGCTGGCACCGCTGCCGGTGACCTGGCGGGGAGCGGCGACGACGGTCGGGCGCACCGCGACCGGGATCCGCACCCGGTGCCGGTCGCCGCGCCACACCAGCCAGCCGGTGACGTCCCGGTCGACGGTCGCGGACGGCCGGGCGGTGATCCGCAGCCGGACCGTGCGGCTCTGCCCGGGGCGCAGCCGCACGGTCGCCGGGAAGGCCTGCACGTCGACGTCGGCGAGGCCGCGCTTGCGCACGGAGTAGGACTCCCGGCGGCTGCTCACGTTGGTGACCGTGCGGGTGACGGTGGTGGGGCCGACCAGGTCGCCGATCGCGAGGGACGGCGCGTTGACGTCGCTGGCGTCGATCCGCCCGGCGACGTACCGCTGCCAGGACGACGCCGGGGTGTCGAAGACCAGGCCCGGGTCGAGGAACGCCGACGGGTCGACGTGGCCGGCGCCCTCGACGAGCGGCCCGTGCGGGCCGTGCAGGTCGTAGGCGGTGGTCATCATCGCGGACTTGATGCGGGAGACCGACCAGTCCGGGTGCACGCCGGCGATGAACGCCGCCAGGCCCGCCACGTGCGGGGCGCTGGCCGACGTGCCGGACGCGAGGTCCCACGACCGGCCGGAGTCCGATGCCGGGGCCACCGCGCCGAGCACGCCCACGCCCGGGGCGGTCAGGTCGGGCTTGAGCACGTCGCCGCCGGCCTCGAGCGCCGGGCCGCGCCCGGAGAAGCCGGCCGCCGTGGGCACCCGGCTGTCGGAGCGGTCGCGCGGGTCGAGGCGGGCGGTCGCGCCGGGCTGCCGGGCATAGGCCCGGACCGCGGCCGACGCGGTCAGGTCCAGGTGCACGGTGGGCACGGCGTGCACGTCGGCGTCGGTGCTCTGCGGACGGGTGTTGGCCAGCACCATGCCGGCCCCGCCGGCGGTGGCGACGGTCGCGGACTTGTCCACGCGGGCGCCGTCGCCGCGGTCGCAGACCACGATCCGGCCCTGCGTCCGCGCGGCGTCGAGGCTGCCCGCCTCGCACAACCGGGCCGAGTCGGGGGTGGCGCCCGGGGCCGCGACGTCGGCGCCGAGCACCAGGCGGGTGGAGCGCACCGGCTGGTCGGAGACCATCGCGCCCACGAACGAGCGGCCGTCGCCGAGCCGGACCGCGCCCTGGAAGACGTGGTGGGTGCTCGCCGCCACCGTGGTGACCCACGGCGAGACGTGGCCGACGGAGTCCGCCGCGGGCCCGTCGTTACCGGCCGAGGTGGCCACGAAGACCCCGGCGGTGGCCGCACCCAGGAACGCGCGCTCGACGGCGTCGTCGACGCGGCGGCTGCCGGACACCGAGTAGTTCAGGACGTCGACGCCGTCGGACACCGCCTGGTCGACCGCGGCGACCGTGTCGGCGGTCGTGCAGCCGTCCTGGCTCGGGTCCGGGGCGGTCCAGCAGGCCTTGTAGACCGCGAGCCGGGCCGCCGGCGCCATCCCCGAGGTGGTGCCGAAGCGCTGCCCATCGACCTCGACGCGGACGTCGTGGTCGCCCGCGGCCGTCGACGCGACGTGCGAGCCGTGGCCGGTGCCGTCCCGGGGGGAGAGGTACTCCGCGCCGGCGACGTTCTCCTCGCCGAACCCGCTGACGAACCAGCGGGCCGAGACGACCTTGTCGTTGCAGTCCTCGGGCGCCCACTCCTCGCCGGCGGCGCAGGCGCCGTGGAAGCCGGGGAGCTGCGGCGCGGTGCCGGGGGTGCGCTGCGGCAGGCCGCTGAAGCTCGGGTTGTCCGGCCAGATGCCGGTGTCCACGACGCCGACCACGACCCCGTGCCCGGCGCGCTGCGGGCCGCCGTGCCGGGCCCAGACGCCGTCCGGGCCGGCGAGGCCGAGCAGGTTGCGCGAGCTGCTGCCGACGACCGGTGCGGCGGCGGCGCTCGACCGCACCCGGTCGACGTGCTGCTTGGTGCTGCGCTCGACGAGGGTGACCCCCGGCGTGACGCGCGCCTGCCGGACCTGGTCGCTGGTCAGCGTCGCCGCGAAGCCGTTCAGCGCGGTCGAGTAGCGGTAGAGCACCGCGGGGTCGCCCAGGGCGTGCACGACCCGGTCCTGCTCGGCGGTCAGCCGGGCGGTGTAGGCCGTGACGGCCGGCCGGGCCCGGTCGAAGCGCGCGCCGCCGGTGGGCCGGGTCGCGGCGTACGACGCGGCGGGCGGCGCGGTCAGCGTGACGACGTACACCCCGGGGGCCGTGGCCCGCAGCGGGTCGGGGATCGTGCCCTTGGCGGCGGCGGTGCCCGGTGCGGCGGCCAGGCCGGCCGTGAGCAGGGCGGATCCGGCGGCCAGCGCAGCGGCGCGGCGCACGAGGTGCGTTCGGGGGAACACCGGGCCGCCTCTCTGCGATCGCGGGGCGGGCGCCTCGCGGCCCCCCATCGTCGCAGGGGCCCCAGGCTGCTTCAACAGGAACCTCGACATACGCTCACCCCATGCCTGATCCCGCTCAGCTCGTCGTGGGTTTCGACCTCGACATGACGCTCATCGACACCCGCCCCGGGTTCGCGGCGACGCTGTCGGTGCTCGCGGAGGAGACCGGCACCGTCCTGGACGTCGAGGACCTCAGCAACCGGCTCGGCCCGCCGCTCGACCTGATGCTCGCGCCGCACTACCCCGCCGAGGACCTGCCGGGCCTGGTCGCGCGGTTCCGGGCGCACTACCCCGCGCACGCGATCGCGCCGACCGGGACGTTCCCCGGAGCGCACGCCGCCCTGGACGCCGTACGTCGGCACGGCGGTCGCAGCGTCGTGGTCACCGGGAAGTACCGCCCCAACGCGGCCCTGCACCTCGAGGCGCTCGACCTCGACGCGGACGCCCTGGTCGGCGAGGTCTGGGGGTCGGCAAGGGCGCGGTGCTGGTCGAGCACGGCGCGAGCGTCTACGTCGGTGACCACGTCCATGACGTCGAGGGTGCCCGCGCGGCCGGGGCGGTCAGCGTGTCGGTGCTGACCGGCGGCTGCACCGAGCAGGAGCTCCGGGACGCCGGGACCGACGTGGTGCTGCACGACCTGACCGAGCTGCCCGCCTGGCTGGACGCCCACGTCCTCGACGTCCGGCTGGCCGCGCTCGAGGCGGAGCTGCGGTCCTACGGGTCGGTGCTGGTCGCCTACAGCGGCGGAGCGGACAGCGCGTTCCTGCTCGCGGCGGCGGTCCGCGCCCTCGGCGCCGACCGGGTCGGTGCGGCCACCGCCTACTCCGACTCCCTGCCGCAGAGCGAGCGCTCCCCGGCCCTCGACCTCGCGGCGTCGCTCGGGGTCCGGGTCTTCACCCCGGAGACCCACGAGATGGACCGCGAGGGCTACCGCGCCAACGCCGGCGACCGCTGCTACTTCTGCAAGGCCGAGCTGCTCGACGTGCTCTGGCCGCTGGGCGAGGAGCACGGCTTCGCCCGGGTCGCCACCGGCACCAACGCCGACGACGCGGTGGCCGGGTTCCGGCCGGGCATCCGGGCCGCCGCCGAACGGGGCGCCGCCACCCCGCTGCGCGACGCCGGCCTCACCAAGGAGCAGATCCGGCTCGCGTCGCGGCGCTGGGACCTGCCCACCTGGGACAAGCCCGCCGCGGCGTGCCTGTCGAGCCGGGTCGCCTTCGGCATCGAGGTCAGCCCGTTCCGGCTGGCCCGCGTCGAGCGCGCCGAGGCCGGGGTGCGGGCGGCGCTCGACGCCGCCGGGATCGACGTACGGAACGTGCGGGTGCGCGACGTCGGGGACCGGGGCCGGCTCGAGGTCGACGCCGACCGGCTCGCCGAGGTGGACGCCTGCCCGGCGGTCCTCGAGGCGGTGCGGGACGCCGGCTTCGAGGAGGCCGAGGTGGACCGGCACGGGTTCCGGTCGGGCTCGATGAACGAGCTGCTGCCCGAGCCGGAGCAGTTCCGCTGACCTCCCGCCCAGCACAGCCCGACCCGGGCCTCAGCACAGCCCGACCCGGGTCTCGGACGTGCTGGATCGTCGACAGTGGGGGTGCCGGGAGGCATGGCGCTGCGCTCGGGGAACCGTTGACGAGGTGCGGCGACTCCGAAGCACTGTTCAGTGGGAGGAGATGGTGACGCGGTAGGTGCGCTGCAGGGGGCTGGTCCACTCGTAGGTGGTCTCGCCACCTGGCGGGTCGCTCAGCGGGTCCTCGGGGACGCGCCGGTAGGCCCAGCCGGCGAGGGTCTTCATCCGGTGGTGCCGCCGGCACAGGCAGGCCAGGTTCGCCGGGCTGGTCTGGCCGGGTGGTCCGCCCTGGTCGGGGGGGGAGGTAGGGCCGTAGGTGGTCCAGGTCGCAGGACCGGGCGTCGGTGCTGCAACCGGGGAACACGCAGTGCCGGTCGCGCAGCCGCACCAGCTCCCGCATCCACCCCGGCGCGTCGTGGCCGTCCACCGCGTCGGTGCGGGTCGGGACCAGGGCCGGTCGCACACTGACCCCGGCCAGCCGTTGCAGCCAGTCCCGCAGCAGGGCCAGGGTGGCGGTACCGAGCCGCTCCACCGACCCGCCACCGCGGGAGGGGTCGGCCAGGTCGGCGGCGTCCACGTGCAGGTAGAGGGTGCCGTGCGCCCCGTTGAGCCCCGGCGCGCCGGGGCCGGGCGACGTCTCGGGATCCGACTGCGGGCCGTGGGCCAGGGCGAGGGTGCGTTGCGGGTGGGCGAGCATCCCGAGCGCGGTGGCCCGCCGGAGGTCGAGGGGGCGGTGGTCGCCGAGCCGGCCCAGGGTGGAGGCGAGGTCGGCCAGGGTGGAGTCGAGGTCCAGGGCGTCCAGGGTGTCGAGCCGGGCGGTCATCGTGGTCACCGCGGTGGAGTCGCGGTGCTCGAACCAGACGCCGCGGTGCTCCAGGGCGAGCTGCTCGACGGCGGCGGCCTGGTCCGGGTCGCAGCGCAGCCGGGCCTCGTGCAGCACCGGGTTCAGCGCCGGAACCCGGTTGTGTCGGCCGGCCACCGCGAGGTGCCGGTCCACGAACGCCACCGACACGGAGCCCAGTCCGGTGGTGGCGCGGGCGACCTGGCGGGCCTTCCAGGCCTGCAGCCGGCCGTCTTGGACCAGCGCCACAGCCGGGGCAGCCGGAAGCACAGCTCGACGGCCTCACCGACCAGCCGCAGCCCGGCGGCGAAGGACAGGTCCAGTGCGGCGGCCAGCTCCTCCACGGCGTACTGCGCGATGCCCGGGGTGCCCGGCCCGGCCAGCGGGACCTCGCCGTCGAGGGCGAGCCCGTGCCCGAGCGGCCCGGGCCGGGTGCCGGCCCCGAACACCGCGGCCGGGGTCTGCTCGGTGACCGGGTGCAGGTCCACCCAGGCCACCGCCGCGGCCAGCAGCCGGGCCTCCTGCCGGTCCGCGGTGCGGCGCGCGGTGACCACCGCGTCCAGCACCGCGGACCGGTCCAGGTCCCGCAGCCCGGACACGTCGGTGTCCGGCTCGAACCCGGGATCTGCTGTCGTGGTCATGGGTCGAACCTAGACGCGACCACCGACAGTTTCTGTGCCGCGATGAGACAGAATTCCCTTGTCCACAAGGGGAAAGTCGAGAAGTCGTGGCATCGCCTCGGGGTGCTGGAGGATCCCGTGGAGCTTCAGGACCGAGTAGAGCATGACCAGACCAACGACGATCACCGCTCGCGGGCCCTGGCGGGCAGGGCGACGACTGGTTCCGTCGTCGGCGCCGTGTGTCTCCGGGTGGTCGACGGAACGCCGTAACGTGCCGATGACAGGTCGTTTGTGTGCAGTGTGACGTCCGGTCGCGTCCACCACGGGGACACTTTCGTCAACTCCGTGGCTGCCGGGTGCACCCCGGCCGTAGGCTCTTGCTGCTCGAGCAAAGAGCGACCGACTCACGTGATCACAAAGGGGTTCAGCCGTGCCGACTGGCAAGGTCAAGTGGTACGACGCCGACAAGGGCTTCGGCTTCCTGTCCAAGGACGACGGGGGCGATGTTTACGTCCGCGCCGACGCCCTGCCCGCGGGTGCCCCCGCGCTCAAGCCCGGCGCGCGCGTGGAGTTCGGACTGGTCCAGGGCCGCAAGGGCGACCAGGCCATGCAGGTCCGGCTGCTGGACCCGGTGCCCTCCGTGGCCAAGGCGGTCTCCAAGTCCCAGCGCAAGAAGCCGGCCGACATGGTCAACATCATCGAGGACCTCTACGGCCTGCTGGAGAACATCGAGCGGTCCTACCGCGGCGGCCGGCACCCCGACGGCAAGGTCGCCAAGCCGACGGCCAAGGTGCTGCGCGCCCTGGCCGACGAGCTCGAGCTCTAGGAGCCGGCGGCTGCGTGCCAGGCGCGCAGCAGCCGGGCCTCGTCCTCGGGCGCGCTGCCCCACTCCGCCACGGGCTCGGGCCCGGCCTGCTGCATCCACTCCCACGTGTCGGCGATGGTCTGCTCCAGCGGCCGCGTGCGCAGGCCGGCCGCGACCGCCCGGGCCGGGTCGGCGGCCATCACGTGCTCGGCCGCGCCCTCGGTCCACAGCGGCGCGCTCTGGTAGGTGCCGCCCTGCTCGGCGTACCACGCCGGGTCGACCCAGGTGAGCTGCGTGCCGGCCGGCCCGACCGCCGCGACGGTCGCGTCGAGCAGGTCGCCGAAGCCGTACGGCGGCGCCGGGGACGCCACGGTCAGCGGGCCGGCGGTGGCGTTCTCGCACACCCGGACGGCGAGGTCGCCCTGGTCGCGGGCGTCGATGACCTGCATCGGGGCGTCGTACGGTCCCGGCGCGAGCACCTCGCCGCCGGCCGCGACCCGGCGCACCCACCAGGTGAACCGGCCGGTGTAGTCGTGCGGGCCGACGACGTACGTCGGTCGGAGCACGGCGAGGTGATCGGCGCCGTAGGCCTCGGCGGCGGCCTCCTCGCAGAGCACCTTGAGCCCGCCGTACGTCTCGCCGGTGACCTCCTCGACGGTCGGGTCGTCCAGCCGGGCCAGCGGCGAGTCCTCGTCGTAGCCCGGGCCGGCCGGCTCGGCGTAGGCCGACACCGAGGAGACCAGCACGTGGTGGCCGCCGCGGCCGTCGAGGGCCGCGGCCAGCGTCCGCACATGGCGGGGGACGTAGGCGCAGACGTCGACGGTGGCGTCGAACTCCCGATCGGCGAGCACCGCCAGGTCGCCGTTGCGGTCGGCCAGCAGGTGCTCGACCCGGTCCAGGGCGGGGTCGTTGGTGACGCCCCGGTGCAGCAGGGTCACCTCGTGACCGGCGCTGAGGGCGGACTCGACCATGGCGCGGCCCACGAAACGGGTGCCGCCGACGAAGAGGATGCGCATGGCAGGACGGTAGCCGCCGCTCAGGAAACGCGGCGTGCGGCGGGCCCGCCGCGGCGCACCGCGCTGAGCGTCCACCCGCTCCACGCGACCAGGATCGCGGCGGCCACGCCCAGGCCGAGCTCGGGGTTCAGCGGCAGCACGATGCCGATGAACCCGCCCACGACCCAGGACAGCTGCAGCAGGGTCTCGGACTTCGCGAAGGTCCCGGCCCGGCGCCGCTCGGGGACCTCCCGCTGGATCAGCGCGTCGAGCGAGAGCTTGCCGAGTGACTGGGCGAGCCCGGCGGTCAGCCCCAGCAGCACCGCGGTCGGCAGCCCGTAGAACAGCGCGACCACCACCGCGACCGCCGCGTCGGCCAGCAGCATCACCACCACGGTCACCTGCGGGCTGATCCGGCGCAGCACCGAGCCGAGCGTGATGCCGATGGTGCTGCCCAGGCCGGCGGACCCGATCACCAGGCCGAGGAGCAGGGCGGGCTTGTCCTCCCAGCCCGGGAACGGCTCGTCGCGCAGCAGGAACGCCATGAACATCGTCAGGAAGCCGCTCAGCAGCCGCATCCCGGTGTTCGCCCGCAGCGCCACCTTCACGCTGTACGGGAGCGGCGGGCGCTTCGCCCGGCCCACTCCGGTCACCGCGGCGCCGTCCTCGCCGGCCGAGCTGTCCACCCGGGCCGGCAGCAGGATCGCCAGCACGGTCGCGCCGACGAAGACCAGGAAGGCGTAGCGCAGCGACCACTGCGGTCCGAAGGTCGACGCCCCGACCGCCAGCGGCGCGGAGATCGCGGCCCCGGCGACCGCGGACAGCGAGATGCGGGAGTTCGCCTTGACCAGGCTGAGCTGGCGCGGCAGCACCCGGGGCACCGCGGCGGCCCGGGTGACGCCGTACGCCTTGGACGCCACCAGGCAGCCCAGCGCCGCGGGGAACAGCGCGACCGAGTCGCCGGAGCGTACGGCGTCCGCGAGGACCCAGCAGAGGAACGCGCGCAGCGCCATCGTCGCGCCGATCGCCCACCGCCGGCCGTGGCTGAAGCGGTCCAGGAACGGGCCGATCAGGGGGGCGACGATCGCGAACGGCAGCATCGTCAGGCCCAGGAAGAGCGCGACCTGCCCACGGGCCTGGTCGGTGGGGACCTGGAAGAACAGGGTGCCGGCCAGCGAGATGGCCACCGCCGCGTCGCCGGCCCCGTTGAAGGCGTGCAGCTCGATCAGCCGGGACAGGCCGCTGTCGCCGGCGCCCTCGGCGTGGGTGGCGCGGCGGGCCTGGCGCAGCGTGTAGCCGGCCGCCCGGCCGGTGCCGGAACCTGCCCGGCGGGCGCCCCGGGCGGCGGCCCGGGCGGCGCGGCGGCTGCCGCCGGCGACCGAGCGGGCCCGCATCCTGGCCCCGGAGCGGCCGGGCAGCTCCTCGGTGTCGGCGTCCTCGCCGGGGCGCGGGCCCGCGCTCCCGCCGACGGTGCCGCCGGCGTGCCTGCTGTCCTCGGGCCGCATGTCCCCATCTTGCCTGTCGACACGACCCGGTCACGCCGGACGCCCCGAGGAGACATCCGGGCGCGCGTTAAGGAACAATCACGGACGTGATGACTGCAGCGAGGTCCGTCAAGCCCGACTCCGTGGGCGTGGGTGCGGTCGATGCTGCCCGCGAGGCGCTCCTCGAGCTCGTGGACGCCGCCGACGTGGGCGACACCCTGGGGTACGTCGCCGAGGCCGAGCGGGTCACCACGCACCTGTTCGCCTGCCTCCGGCCCGGCTACCGCGGCTGGCGCTGGGCGGTCACCGTCGCCCGGGCGCCGCGCATGAAGGTGGTCACCGTCGACGAGGTCGTGCTGCTGCCCGGCGACGACGCCATCATCGCGCCGCCGTGGCTGCCCTACCGCGACCGGATCCAGCCCGGCGACCTCAGCCCGGGCGACCTCCTGCCCACCGAGGAGGACGATCCGCGGCTGGTGCCCGGCTACCTCTCCGGCGACCCGGGCGACGACATCGTCGACCAGGACAGCGTGCGCGAGGTCATCTACGAGCTCGGCCTGAACCGGCTGCGGGTGCTGTCCCTCGAGGGCCGCGACCTGGCCGCCGAGCGCTGGCACGAGGGCAGCCACGGCCCGACGTCCCCGCTGGCGCTGGCCGCCCCGGCGACCTGCGAGACCTGCGGCTTCCTGGTCCGGCTGGCCGGCCCGCTGTCCCAGGCGTTCGGCGTGTGCGCCAACGCGCAGGCCAACGACGACGGCCGGGTGGTCTCCTGGGACCACGGCTGCGGCGCCCACTCCGAGGCGCAGCTGGCGGCCAAGAGCCAGCCGCAGCCGCTGCCCGACCCGGTGCTCGACACCCTCGGCTACGACGAGATCGAGACCTTCTGAGCCCGGGCTGAGCCGTGCTCAGCCCTGCTCCGGCTCCTGCTCGTGCTCCTGGCGGCGGTTCCTGCGCCGGCGGCAGTAGTCCCAGCCGATGACCCCGAGGCCGAACCCGGCCAGGCAGGTCCACAGCCACCAGGTCCGGTCGGCGTCGGCGAGCCGGCCGTAGAACGGCAGCAGCAGGAAGAACGCGACGAGGAACAGCACCGAGCCGACCGCCACGGTGCGGGTGCCGTCGACGTCGAGCGGGTCCACGTTCGCGACGATGTAGGTGCGGTTGCCGATCTCGTGGGTCTGGACGCCGTCGGTGGGCTGCTGGGGGTACTCGGGCTCCTGCACGCCTCGAACCTAGCCGACGACGGAGCCCGCGATCCGGCCGGGCAACATGCCCGTCACACCGCTCTGTCATGATCCGTCAGTGGACAATCTCACCAGGACCAGCACCAGTGGCTCGACGGTCGGCAGCCGGAGCGGCGTGGACAAGTACTTCAAGATCACCGAGCGCGGGTCGACCGTGGGCCGCGAGGTCCGCGGCGGCGTCGTCACCTTCTTCACGATGGCCTACATCATCGTTCTCAACCCGCTCATCCTCGGCTTCGCGCAGGACGCCGACGGCCAGTTCCTCGGCGGGGGGAGCGGCCCGAACCTGCCGCTGATCGCCGCGGCGACGGCCCTGGTCGCCGGCGTGATGACGATCCTGATGGGCGTCGTCGCCAACTACCCGCTCGCGCTGGCCACGGGCCTCGGGCTGAACGCCTTCGTGGCGTTCTCGATCGCCTCGGGCATGTCCTGGGCCGACGCGATGGGACTGGTGGTCCTCGAGGGCATCGTGATCCTGGTGCTGGTGCTCACCGGCTTCCGGAGCGCGGTCTTCCACGCCGTACCTGCCCAGCTGAAGACCGCGATCAGCGTCGGCATCGGCCTGTTCATCGCGCTCATCGGCCTGGTCGACGCCGGGTTCGTACGTCGCATCCCGGACGCCGCGAACACCACGGTCCCGGTGCAGCTGGGGGCCAACGGGTTCCTCGACGGCTGGCCGGTGCTGGTGTTCGCCTTCGGCCTGGTGCTGATGGTGACTCTCTACGTCCGCAAGGTGCGCGGCGCGATCCTGATCTCGATCATGATCACCACCGCGGTCGCGGTGGCCGTCGAGGCGATCGCCAAGGTCGGCCCGTCCGTGGACGGCAAGCAGGTCAACCCGAACGGCTGGAACCTCAACGTCCCGTCGCTGCCGGACAAGATCATCGCCGTCCCGGACTTCGGGCTGCTCGGCCAGTTCTCGCTGTTCGGGTCGTTCGAGCGGGTCGGCTTCGTCACCGCGGCGCTGTTCGTGTTCACCCTGATGCTCGCGGACTTCTTCGACACGATGGGCACGATGACCGCCATCGGCGCGGAGGCCGGCCTGCTCGACGAGGACGGCGTCCCCCCGAACAGCCAGCGCATCCTGATCGTCGACTCGCTCGCCGCGGCCGCCGGTGGCGCGGCCGGCGTCTCCAGCAACACCTCCTACATCGAGTCGGCCTCGGGCGTCGGCGAGGGGGCCCGCACCGGCCTGGCCAGCGTCGTGACCGGCGTGCTGTTCCTGCTGGCCACGATCTTCGCCCCGCTCGTCGCGATCATCCCCAACGAGGCGGCCGTCCCGGCCCTGGTCCTCGTCGGCTTCCTGATGATGCAGCAGGTCAAGAACATCGAGTGGGACGACCTGGAGATCGCGCTGCCGGCCTTCCTGACCATCGTGCTGATGCCGTTCACCTACTCCATCTCGGTGGGCATCGGTGCCGGGTTCCTGGCCTACGTGCTGATCAAGCTGGTCCGCGGCAAGCCCGGCGAGGTGCACCCGCTGATGTGGGTCGTCTCGGCGCTCTTCGTCGTCTACTTCTTCATCGACCCGATCCGGCAGCTCCTCGGCGCCTGACGTGTGACGCGCCCCGACCTGGGTAAGTCCTCCACGACGGCGCGCGCCGTCGCCCGACGACCAAGGGAGCCGCACATGAGCACCAGCCCGCAGGAACCCCTCAAGGACGAGGACATCGAGACCACCGGCTCCTCGCACGGGCCGGCCGACGCCGCTGACGCCGACGGCGCCGACGGCACGGACGCCGCGAACGACGGCGACGCCACGGACACCACCGACGGCGACTCGACCGACGGCGCGGACGCCGACGGCACCGACGGCGCGGACGCCGACGGCACGGACGGCTCGGACGCCGACGGCACCGACGCCTGACTCGTGTCCGCTCTCGACCTGCTCAGCGGTGACGCCCAGACCTTCCTCGCGAAGATCTGGGCGTCCCGCGTGCACGTGCACCGCACCGACCCGGCCGGGCTCGTCGACCTGCTGTCCTTCGACGACGTCGACCACCTGCTGACCGGCACGGCCATCCGCACGCCCGCCGTACGCATCGCGCAGGACGGCGCCGTGCTCCCCGCGTCGGCGTACACCCGGCACGCGACCCTCGCCGGGCAGACGATGACCGGGCTGCTCGACCCCGCGAAGGTCTTCGACCTCTTCGACGACGGCGCGACCGTCGTGCTGCAGGGGCTGCACCGCTACTGGGAGCCACTCGGTGCCCTGGTCGCCGAGCTGGAGCTCGCGCTCGGCCACCCCTGCCAGGCCAACGCCTACCTCACGCCGCCCGGCTCGCAGGGCTTCGCGGTGCACAGCGACTCCCACGACGTCTTCGTGTTCCAGACCCACGGCAGCAAGGTCTGGGAGGTGCACGAGCCCTCCGTCACGCAGGAGCCGCAGACCGTCGTGCTCGAGCCCGGCGTGAGCATGTACCTCCCCACCGGCACCCCGCACGCCGCCCGCGCCCAGGACACGGTCTCCCTGCACGTCACGATCGGGATCAACCAGGTCACCTGGAAGCAGGTCCTGGACCGGGCGCTGGCCGCGGCCCTCGACGAGGCCGGCGCCCAGCACCTGCCGGCCGGCTACCTCGACGAGCCCGGCCTGCTCGCAGACGGCCTGGCCGAGCGGCTGGAGACCCTCGCCGCCACCGTGCGCGGCCTGGACCCGGCCACGGTCGCGGACGCCGAGGTGCACCGGTTCCTCACCGGCCGCACGCTCTGGCAGCGCGGCGGGCTGCGCGACCGGATCGCGGCCCGCGACCTGTCCGACACCGCCCTGCTGCGCCGGCGCCCCGGCCACCCGTGCGTGCTGCGTCCCGCCGGCGACCGGGTCCGGCTGCTCCTCGGTGACCGCGAGCTCGTGCTGCCCGGCCACCTCGCACCGGTGCTCACCGTGGTCCGGGACGCCGGGCGGCTGCGCCCGGCCGACCTGGACCTCGACGAGCAGAGCCGGCTGGTGCTCTGCCGCCGGTTGGTCCGCGAGGGGCTCCTCGAAGTCGTCGGCTGATGGCCTTCCGCTGCGCCGCCGCCAGCCTGGCCCGCGACGAGCCGGCCGTCGGCACCGCCTCCACGGTGCGCGCGTTCCTGCTCGTCGAGAACGCCGGCCCGTGGGGCACCGAGGCCCTGCGGGACGCCCGGCTGCCCGCCGAGGTCAAGGACGGCCTGCAGGCCCGCTCGGCGGCCACCGGCGTTCGCGCGCTGCTGGTCCGCCGGCACGGCGGCGCCCCCACCGGTCCGGGGATCCGGGTGTTCGCGGCCTACGCCGACCCGGCCGCGCCCTGGATGGAGACCGCGACGCTCGCCGCCCCGGAGGTGCTGCTCGACCTCGACCTCGAGGCGCTCGGTCGCGGCCGTTCGCCGGGGCTGACGCCCACCGACGAGCCGGTGTTCTGCGTGTGCACGCACGGCCGGCACGACGCGTGCTGCGCCGAGCTCGGCCGGCCGACGGTGTCCGCGCTGGCGGCCCGGCACCCCGAGCAGACCTGGGAGGTCTCGCACATCGGCGGCGACCGGTTCGCCGCCAACCTGCTGGTGCTGCCCGCCGGCCTCTACTACGGCCGGGTCGCCCCGGCCGACGCGCCCACGGTGGCGGCGGCGCACCTCAGCGGGCACGTCGACCTCGACCTGCTCCGCGGCCGGTCCGGGTTCCCCTTCCCCGTGCAGGTCGCCGAGCTCGCCGTGCGTCGCGAGACCGGCGACACCCGGCTGGACGCGGTCCGGCTGGTCGGGCTCCGCACCGTCGGCGACGGCAGCGAGGTGACCCTCGACGTGGGCGGCGCGACGTACGACGTGCGGGTGCGGCGCACGACGGGGGAGCACGAGCGGCTCACCTGCCGGGCGACGCGGGACAGCCGGCCGGCGTCGTACGAGGTCGTCGGCCTCGCCCGGCGTTAGTCCCTTCGCCCGGGGCGTCCGGGGTGCCACGATGGATTCATGAGCGCTGCGATCTCGGTCTCCGGCCTGCGCAAGACCTTCGGGCGGACGGTCGCGCTCGACGGTCTGGACCTCGAGGTGACCACCGGTGAGGTGCACGGCTTCCTCGGCCCGAACGGTGCCGGGAAGTCCACGACCATCCGGGTGCTGCTCGGGCTGCTCCGGGCCGACGCGGGCGACGTACGGCTGCTGGAGGGGGACCCGTGGCGGGACGCCGCGACCCTGCACCGGCGGCTGGCCTACGTGCCCGGCGAGATGAACCTGTGGCCGAACCTCACCGGGGGCGAGGTCATCGACCTGCTCGGCCGGCTGCGCGGCAGCCACGACCCGCGGCGCCGGGCGGACCTGCTCGAGCGGTTCGACCTCGACCCGACCAAGAAGTCCCGCACCTACTCCAAGGGCAACCGGCAGAAGGTCGGCCTGGTCGCCGCGCTCGCCGCGGACGTGGAGCTGCTGCTGCTCGACGAGCCGACCTCCGGGCTCGACCCGCTGATGGAGGCGGTGTTCCAGGAGTGCATCCGCGAGGAGGCCGCCGCCGGGCGGACGGTGCTGCTGTCCAGCCACATCCTGGCCGAGGCCGAGGCGCTGTGCGACCGGGTCAGCATCGTGCGCTCCGGCCGGATCGTGCAGCACGGCACGCTCGCCGACCTGCGGCACCTGACCCGGACCACGGTGATCGCCGAGACCCGGCTGCACGCCGACGCCCTGGCCGCCGTACCCGGGGTGGGGCACGTGGACCGCCTCGACGGCCGGGTCAGCTTCGACGTCGACACCGAGCACCTCGACGAGGCGATGCGCTACCTGTCCTCGCTCGACATCCGGTCGCTGGTCAGCCACCCCCCGACCCTGGAGGAGCTGTTCCTGCGGCAGTACGGCGAGTCGGTGTGAGCACGCTCACCGGCACCACGGCCCTGGCCCGCCTCGTCGTCCGGCGGGACCGGGTCAGGATGGCGGTGTGGGTGCTCGCGATGACGCTGCTGACCTACTCCTCGGGCAGCGCGATGGGCACGACGTTCCCGACCCAGGCCTCGATCGACAGCTACGCCTCCTCGATGGCCACCTCGCCGGCGGTGATCTTCCTCGCCGGCCCGCCGGTCGCCCTGGACACGCTGCCGGGCATCGTGCTGAACAAGGTGTCCTTCCTGGGGCTGGTCGGCGTGTGCCTGATGACCGTCCTCCAGGTGGTGCGGCACACCCGCGCCGAGGAGGAGGAGGGGCGCGCCGAGCTGGTCCGGGCCGGGGTGGTGGGCCGCGACGCCGCGCTCGCGGCGACGGTGCTGGTGACCGGTGCCGCCGCGCTGCTCGTCGGGGCCGGGCAGGCGCTCGCGACGAACGCCGCGCAGGTGCCGCTCGGGGACGCGCTGCTGTACGGCGCGTCGGTGGCCGCCCTCGGCCTGGTGTTCGCCGGGATCGCGCTGTGCACCGCCCAGGTGTTCACCCACGCCCGGGCGGCGAGCGGGTCGGCCCTGGCGCTCTTCGGCGTCGCCTACGTCGTGCGGGGCGCCGGTGACGTGCAGGGCAACGGCCTGGTGTGGCTCTCGCCCATCGGGTGGTCCCAGGCGACGCACGCGACCGGCGCCGACGCGACCTGGTGGCCGCTGCTGGTCCCGGTCGTGGTGAGCGCCGTGCTCGTCGGTCTGGCCGCCTGGCTGCAGCGCCGGCGCGACGAGGGCGCCGGCCTGGTGTCCGGCCGGCCCGGCCGCGCGCAGGCCGCCCGCTCGCTGTCCGGGGCGTTCGGCCTGGCGCTGCGCACCCAGCGCCCGCTGCTGGTCGGCTGGGCCCTCGGCCTGTTCGCGCTCGGCGCGGTGTACGGCTCGCTGACCCAGGGCGTCGAGGACCTGGCCCGCAGCAACCCCACGCTGGAGGAGTTCTTCCGGGCGAGCGGGCAGGGCAGCCTGGTCGACTCGTTCCGCGCCACGATGCTGCTGGTGCTCGCCCTGCTGGCCGGCGCCTACGCCGTCGGCTCGGCGCTGCGGCTCACCTCCGAGGAGACCTCCGGCCGGCTCGAGCCGCTGCTCGCCACCGGGCTGTCGCGCGCCCGGTGGATGCTCGGCACCCTGGCGATGACCCTGGTCGGCAGCGCGACGGTGCTCCTCGCCGCCGGGGCGGGTCTCGGGTCGACGTACGCGATGTCGACGGGGGACCCGTCCCAGCTGCTCCGGATCGCCGGCCTGGAGCTGGTCTACCTCCCGGCCGTGCTGGTCCCGGCCGGCATCGCCGCGCTGGTGCACGGGTGGCGGCCGGGCTGGGCCCGGGTCGCCTGGGTGGTCCTCGCCGTCTGGTTCGTGCTCGGCTACCTCGGTGAGCTGCTGAACGCCCCCGAGTGGCTGGTGCGGACCTCTCCCTTCACCCGCACCCCCTCCGTCCCGGTGGCGTCGCTGTCCCTCACCGCCCCGCTGGTGATCACCCTGCTGGTGGCCCTGCTCACCGCCGTCGGCGTCACGGCCCTCCGCCACCGCGACCTCCAGACCCACTGAGGCGCCCCCACCCCGTCGGCGCGGGCCCGATGTCGGGGTGCGCCCGGGCACGGGCCGGCGGAGGGATGCCTCGATACGGAAATAGTTAGCAAGGGTAATGAGTTAGGCTAAGCACCATGCCATCCGTCGAGAAGGTCACCCGCACCGACAGCGGGCTCGCGTCCGCGCTGCGCATCTCCGTCGCGCGACTGCAGCGCCGGTTGCGCGGCGAGCGGGACCCGGACAACGAGCTGCTCCCGGTGGGGCAGCTGTCCGTCCTCGGTCTGCTGAACCGCTTCGGTGACAGCACCGTCGGCGAGCTCGCCGCCCTCGAGCGGGTCCAGCCGCCGTCGATGACCCGCACCGTCAACTGCCTCGACGACGGCGGCTACGTCGTACGTCGCAAGAACGAGTCCGACGGGCGCCAGGTCGTCGTCGCGCTGTCCGAGCAGGGCAAGCAGACCCTCGCCAACGACCGTCGCCGTCGCGACGCCTGGCTCGCGCAGCGGCTGCGCGAGCTCACCCCCGAAGAACGCTCCGTGCTGCGTCAGGCAGCTCCGATCATCGAAAGGCTGGCTCAGGCTTGAGTCCCACGTTCCGCTCACTGTCGAACCGCAACTACCGGCTGTACGCGTCCGGTGCCGTGGTGTCGAACGTCGGGACGTGGATGCAGCGCGTCGCCCAGGACTGGCTCGTCCTGCAGCTGACGCACAACAACGGCACCGCCCTGGGCATCACGACCGGCCTGCAGTTCCTGCCGATCCTGCTGCTCTCCCCGTACGCCGGCCTGATCGCCGACCGCTTCCCGAAGCGCCGGCTGCTGCAGGTCACCCAGCTGATGCTCGCCGTCCCGGCGATGCTGCTCGGCGTGCTCGCGGTGACCGGGGTCGCGCAGAGCTGGCACGTCTACGCCCTGGCGTTCGTCTTCGGCATCGGCTCGGCGTTCGATGCCCCGGCCCGCCAGTCGTTCGTCAGCGAGATCGTCGGTCCCGAGGACCTGACCAACGCGGTCGGCCTCAACTCGGCGTCGTTCAACCTGGCCCGGATGATCGGCCCGGCCCTGGCCGGCCTGCTGATCGCCGCCTTCGGCTCGGGCGTCCCCGCGACCGGCGCGGTGATCATGGTCAACGCGGTCAGCTACGGCGCGGTGATCCTGTCGCTGCAGCGGATGCGCGACAGCGAGCTCAACCGCGCCGCGCCGACCCCCCGGCACAAGGGGATGATCCGCGACGGCGTGCGCTACGTGCTGCGTCGCCCGGACCTGATGCTGATCCTCACCATCGTGTTCTTCGCCGGCACCTTCGGGCTGAACTTCCAGCTCACCTCCGCGCTGATGGCGACCGAGGTGTTCCACAAGGGCGCCAGCGAGTACGGCATCCTCGGTACGACGCTCGCGATCGGCTCCCTGTCGGGCGCGCTGCTCGCCGCGCGCCGCGGCCGGATCCGGCACCGCCTGGTGATCATCGCCGCCGTCGTGTTCGGCGTCGCCGAGATCGTCGCCGGCCTGCTGCCGACGTACGTCGCGTTCGCGATCTGGACGCCAGTGATCGGGATCGCCTCGCTGACGATGATCACGTCGGCCAACGCCACCTTCCAGATGAGCGTCGCGCCGGAGATGCGCGGCCGGGTGATGGCGCTCTACATGATGATCTTCATGGGCGGCACGCCGATCGGCTCGCCCATCGTCGGCTGGGTCGGGGAGACCTTCGGGGCGCGCTGGACGCTGATCGGCGGAGGGGTCGCCACGATCCTCGGCACCGTGCTGGCGGTGCTGGTGTTCAGCCGCGCCCAGGGCCTGATCGGGCACGCGCACGACCGGACCGCGCACCGACCGAGCGCCGAGCCCGAGCGGGCCGTGCGCGAGGTAGGCGCGGCCGGCGAGGTGGTTGCCGGCCGCGCCTAGAGCGGGTCCCCGTCTAGCGCGAGGCGAACCAGGGCTGGTGCAGGTCGAGGTAGCGCACGTCGTGCATCGCGGTCTCCATCGCCCGGCGTACCTCCTCGGGCATCGCGACCTGCTCGCCGCGGCGGGCCGACTCCTCGTCGGAGAACGAGACCGTCTCGATGAACGACCCGTCCGCCTCGATCGCCAGGGTGCCGCCGAGGATCTCCGGGCGCATCTCGTGCAGCTGCTCGGTGTCGGTCATCATCGCCTTGAGGGTGTCCACGTCGTCGACCTTGCCCCGGATCACCTGGACGAAGCCGGCGTCGTCGGAGCCGCCGTCCATCAGCAGCGTGACGTCGGCGCAGTCGTGGAACTCGACGGGTCCGTCGAACAGCCTCTCCATCTCCGACCACCAGGCGCCCTGCTCGGGGCGCGCGGCGTTCGCGGCCGCCGCCTCCTGCGACTCGAAGCGCACGATCGCGAGGAACTGGTCGTCGTCGGTGAACCCGTAGGTCCCGCCGAGCCAGCCGTCCGCCCCCGGTGCGAGCTCACGCAGCCAGCGCTCGCCCATCTCCCGGCACTCGTCCCGCCGGGTGCTCTTCCCCCTGGATGATCTGGATGAACATGGGGCCTCCTTGTGGGCAGGCCGCTTCGGGTGAAGTGGTCGTTCCCGACGCTAGTGAGGGCGCTCGGGTGGGGTCCATGGCCCGTTCGGGGCAGCCCGCCGCCTACCCTGGAGACATGAATCCCCGCTACCGACGGCTGGTGATCCCGGGCGCCCTGGTGGGGCTGATCCTGATCGTGGTCCTGACCGCCCTGCTCGGGCGGTAGCCGTGGCCGCCGAACCCCTCCTCCGGGCCCTGACGCGGATGCGCGGGCTGCTCCTGGACGACCAGCAGCTGGTCCGGGCCGTCGCCTCGGGCCGCCAGAAGGGCCAGACCCCGCGCTGGCGCCGCGTCGAGCTCCGGTACGTCGACCTGAAGGCCGGCCGACGCCTCCAGGTGACGGCCTACGACGACACCCAGGCGCACACCTCGAACCACGAGCCCGGGGACGCCGCGAAGGCCGCCGTCGACGACCTGCTGGACCTGCCCTTCGGCAACTGGCACGTCGAGACGCTGACCGAGACCCACCAGCTCCGGGTGACCAAGAGGCTCGAGGCGATGGTGCACACGCAGGCGAGTGGTCCCGACAGGCTCGACCAGCCGGGACCCGGGCTCGACCGGCCGGGATCCGGGCTCGACCAGTCGGGGGAGGACCCGGCGCGCGAGCACGACCGGCGCAAGCCCCGGCTGCTCCCGGAGGACGCGCCGGTGCTGGTGGCGCTGGGCATCTCCGACGCCGACGGCCGGGTCAAGCCGAGCCGGCAGGCGAAGTACCGCCAGGTCGACGAGTTCCTGCGCAGCCTCACCTCCGTGGTCGACGAGGCGCTGGCCTCCGGACGGCTGCGCACCCCCACCGCGGAGGAGCCGCTGCGGGTCGTGGACCTCGGCTGCGGCAACGCCTACCTCACGTTCGCGGCGCACGCCTACCTCGAGGGCGTCCGCGGCCTGCCGGTGCGGGTGGTCGGCATCGACCGGCAGCCGCAGCTGGTGGCCCGCAACAACGAGATCGCGCGGGACCTCGGGATCGAGGAGCGGATCTCGTTCTCGCCCGGCGACATCGGCACCGCCGAGCTCGACGAGCGGCCGGACGTGGTGCTGGCGCTGCACGCGTGCGACACCGCCACCGACGACGCGCTCGCCCGGGCGGTCACCTGGGAGGCCCCGCTGGTGCTCGCGGCGCCCTGCTGCCACCACGACATCGCCGCCCAGCTGCGGCGCACGCCGACCCCGGCGCCGTACTCCCTGCTCACGCGCAGCGGCATCCTGCGCGAGCGGTTCGCGGACACCCTCACCGACGCGGTGCGCGCCTCGGTGCTGCGCCAGGTCGGCTACCGGGTCGACGTGACCGACTTCGTGGACAGCCGGCACACCCCGCGCAACACGCTGCTGCGCGCGGTGCGGACCGGCGCCGCGCCCTCGCCGGACGCCCGGCGCGAGCTGGACGACGTCGTCAGCACCTGGGGCATCCACCCGCAGCTGGCGGAGCTCCTGCGTGACCGGCTGGCCTAGGACCCGCGCGGCCGCGCTGCTGGCCCCGTTCCTGACCGTGCTCGCGACGGGAGCCGGGGCGGCGTACGCCGCGCCGGACGACCCGGTCCCGAGCCGGACGCTGTTCACGATCGACGACGACGAGGTGTTCGAGTCCAGCGGGCTGGTCGACACCGGCCGGGTGGTCTACACGATCAACGACTCCGGCGACGACGCGGTCGTCTACGGCCTGGACCCGGGCACCGGCCGTCCGGTCAGCCGGACGACGTACGCCGGCTCCGTCGAGGACGTGGAGGCGATCGCCCCCGGCCGGGACGGCCGCGTCTGGGTCGGCGACATCGGTGACAACCGGCGCCGCCGCGACGACGTCACGGTCTACCGCGTCGACCCGCGCGACGGCGAGCACCCGGCCACACCGCACCGGCTGACCTACCCCGACGGCGCGCACGACGCCGAGACGCTGCTGGTCCACCCGCGGACCGGCCGGGTCTTCGTGGTGTCCAAGTCGCCCTTCGGCGGCACCGTGTACGCCGCCCCGCGCACCCTGTCCGGCGCCGCCACCGACCGGCTCACGTCCTTCGCGCGGGTCTCCGGGCTGGTCACCGACGGCACGTTCTTCGCGGGCGGCAGGCGGGTGCTGCTGCGCACCTACGGCACCGCCTCGGTCTACACGTTCCCCGGCTTCGCGCTCGTCGGCACCGTGCGGCTGCCCGCCCAGCGGCAGGGCGAGGGCATCTCGGTCTCGCCGCAGGGACGGGTGCTGGTCTCCAGCGAGGGGCCCCGGTCCGACGTGCTCGAGGTGACACTGCCGGCGGCGCTCACCGACCCGTCGGCCACCCCGGCGGCGGCGCCCCTGGGGCCCGGGCCCACCCGCGACCCGCAGCGCCCCGGGGACCGGCCGCCGCGCGACCGGACGGCCGAGGAGTGGGGCTGGGTCGCGCTGGCCTCCGTCGGCGTCCTGTCGCTGGGCTACCTGACGCTCAGAGCCGTTCGACCACGTGGTCCACGCAGGCGGTGAGCGCCTCGACGTCGGCCGGGTCGATCGCCGGGAACATCGCCACCCGCAGCTGGTTGCGGCCGAGCTTGCGGTAGGGCTCGACGTCCACCACACCGTTGGCGCGCAGCACCCTGGCGACCGCGGCGGCGTCGACGCCCTCGTCGAAGTCGATGGTGCCGATGACCAGCGAGCGCTCGTCCGGGTCGGCGACGTACGGGGTCGTGTAGGACGTCTTCTCGGCCCAGGTGTAGAGCCGGTTCGAGCTGTCGGTGGTCCGGGACACCGCGAAGTCCAGGCCGCCCTGGCCGTTGAGCCAGTCGAGCTGCTCGGCCATCAGGAACAGCGTCGCGACCGACGGGGTGTTGTAGGTCTGGTTCTTGGTCGAGTTGTCGATCGCCGTGGGCAGGTCGAGGAACGCCGGCACCCAGCGGTCGGACGCGCCGATCTCCGCGGCGCGTTCCAGTGCCGCCGGCGAGAGCAGCGCGACCCACAGGCCGCCGTCGGAGCCGAAGTTCTTCTGCGGCGCGAAGTAGTAGGCGTCGGTCTCGCTGACGTCGACGGGCAGGCCGCCGGCACCCGAGGTGGCGTCCACCAGCACGAGCGCGCCCTCGTCGGCGCCGGCCACCCGGCGGACCGGGGCCATCACGCCGGTGGAGGTCTCGTTGTGCGCCCAGGCGTAGACGTCGACGCCGGCCTCGGCGCGCGGCGAGGGGCGGGTGCCGGTGGGGGACTCGATGACCGTGGGGTCGCCGAGGAACGGCGCGGCCTGCGCGGCCTGGGCGAACTTGGAGGAGAACTCCCCGAAGACCAGGTGCTGGCTGCGCTCGCGGACCAGGCCGAACGTCGCGACGTCCCAGAACGCGGTCGCGCCGCCGTTGCCGAGGACCACCTCGTAGCCCTCGGGCAGCTCGAACAGCGCGGCGATCCCCTCACGGACCCGGCCCACGAGGTTCTTCACCGGGGCCTGGCGGTGGGAGGTGCCGAGCAGGGAGCTGCCGGTGGCGGCGAGCGCCTGCAGGGCCTCGACCCGGACCTTCGAGGGGCCGGCGCCGAAGCGGCCGTCGGCGGGCAGGAGTGCGGCGGGGAGGGTGATCGTCTCGGTCACGGTGGCTGCTACCTCGGGGAGTGTCGCGTGCGGGTGACCTGACCTCGTTGTCAGCGTGTGCACCACTATTCTGGCATCCGCCACCGCACCGGACACGAACGGGGACACCTGATGAGCATGCGCATCCTCGCGGTTGCGTTCACCCATCCCGACACCCAGCGGCTGGTCGCGGACGTGCAGGCGGAGTACGTCCGGCTCTACGGCAGCGAGGACTCCACCCCGCTGGACACCGGCGTCTTCGACCCGCCGCAGGGTGCCTTCTTCGTCGGTTACGTCGACGGGCAGCCCGTCGCGATGGGCGGCTGGCGGCTGCGCTCGGACGTCCCGGCCCTCGGGGCGACCCGGTCCGCCGAGGTGAAGCGGATGTACGTCGCACCGGCCGCCCGCCGCCAGGGGCTGGCCCGGGCGGTGCTCGCGCACCTGGAGGAGACCGCCGCGCGGGCCGGTGCCGAGGCGATGGTCCTGGAGACCGGCACCGAGCAGCCGGAGGCCATCGCGATGTACGAGCGGGCCGGCTACGAGCGGATCGAGGGCTTCGGCTACTACCGCTGGTCGCCCAAGTCGCGGTGCTACGGCAAGCGGCTGGTGCCCGGGTCCCGGGCCGGCCGCTAGGAGGCGACCGCGCGGGCGCTGACCGCCTCGTCCACGGTGTCGTGGATGGTGAACACCTTGTCCAGGCCGGTGATCCGGAAGATCTTCAGCATCTGTTGCTCGGTGCACACCAGGGACAGCGAGCCCTTGAGCGCGTAGGCCCGGCGGCGGCCGCCGATCAGCGCGCCCAGGCCGGTCGACTCGATGAAGTCGACGGCCAGCAGGTCGATGATCAGGTTGACGTCCCCGCCGACCAGGGTCTCGGTGATCGCGTCCTTGAGCTGGGGCCCGGTGGCGAAGTCGATCTCGCCCTGGGGGCTGAGGATCGCGTAGCCCTCACGCCGCTCGACGTCGATCTGCAGATGCATGCTTCCTCCGATGTACCGGTCCGGACGCCGCTGCATTGCTGAACGAGCCCCGGGCATTCTGTCAGAAACCGCCCGGAAGTCCATTCCGGGCCCCGGGGCCCACCGGTCAGGCCCAGGCGCTCTGCCAGCCCTCGACCTCGTCGGCCTTGCGCGGCGCGGGCCCGGAGTACTTCGCGGACGGCCGGATCAGCCGGCCGGTGCGCTTCTGCTCCAGGATGTGCGCCGACCAGCCACCCGTGCGGGCGCAGGTGAACATCGAGGTGAACATGTGCGGCGGCACCTCGGCGAAGTCCAGGACGATGGCCGCCCAGAACTCCACGTTGGTCTCCAGGACGCGGTCCGGGCGGCGCGCCTTGAGCTCGGCCAGCGCCGCCTTCTCCAGGGCCTCGGCGACCGCGTAGCGCGGCGCGCCGAGCTCCTTCGCCGTGCGCCGCAGCACCCGGGCGCGCGGGTCCTCGGCGCGGTAGACGCGGTGCCCGAAGCCCATCAGCCGCTCACCCCTGTCGAGCAGGGCCTTGACGTAGGCCTCGGCGTCGCCGGTCTTCTCGACCTCCTCGAGCATGCCGAGCACGCGGGAGGGCGCGCCGCCGTGCAGCGGGCCGCTCATCGCGCCGATCGCGCCGGAGAAGGCGGCGGCCACGTCGGCACCGGTGGAGGTGATCACCCGGGAGGTGAAGGTGGAGGCGTTCATGCCGTGCTCGGCCGCCGAGCTCCAGTAGGCGTCGATGGCCGCGACGTGCTTGGGGTCGGCCTCGCCCTTCCAGCGGATCAGGAACCGCTCGGCGAGGGTGTGCCCGGCGTCCACGTCCTTCTGGGGGACGACCGGCTGGTGCAGGCCGCGGGCGGCCTGGGCGGCGTAGGACAGCACCATCACCGCGACCCGGCTCAGGTCGTCGCGGGCCTGCTGGTCGGTGATGTCGTAGGTCTGCCGGAAGCCGAACGCGGGCGCGAGCATCGCGATGGCCGCCTGCACGTCCACGCGCACCTCGCCGGTGTGCACCGGGATGTTGTAGGCCTCGGCCGGCGGCAGGCCGGGGGAGTAGGTGCCGTCGACGAGCAGGCCCCAGACGTTCTCGAAGGGCACGTGCCCGACGATGTCCTCGATGTCGACGCCGCGGTAGCGCAGCGCGGACCCTTCCTTGTCGGGCTCGGCGATCTCGGTCTCGAAGGCGACAACGCCCTCCAGGCCGTGGTGGACCTCGGTCATGACGACTCCTCTGTGGCTGTTCGACGCACCCCAAACGAGCTCATCATGCCGTATGGGTAGGTTCGCAGGATGAGCGAGCACCCCCAGACCCAGGACCTCGGTGCGCTGCGCCGCGAGTACGGCGACCGCGGGCTCGACACCCCGGACCTGGAGCCCGACCCGGTCGAGATGTTCCGGCGGTGGCTGGACGAGACCGTGGAGTCCGGGGTGCACGAGCCCAACGCGATGGTGGTCTCGACGGTGTCGGCCGAGGGCAGGCCCTCCTCGCGGATGGTGCTGCTGAAGGGGCTCGACACCCGGGGCTTCGTGTTCTACACGAACTACGAGTCCCGCAAGGGCGAGGAGATCGACGCCAACCCGCACGTCTCGCTGCTGTTCCCGTGGCAGGACCTGCAGCGCCAGGTCCGGGTCGAGGGCACCGCCTCGCGGGTCTCCCGGGAGGAGAGCGCCGCCTACTTCGCCGAGCGACCCCGGGAGTCGCAGCTCGGCGCCTGGGCGTCGCCGCAGTCCCGGGTGGTGGCCTCGCGCGCCGCGCTCGACGAGCGGTACGGCGGCGTGCTGGCGCAGTTCGCCGACGTGGACGACGTACCCCTCCCGCCGTCGTGGGGCGGGTTCCGGGTGGAGCCCGAGCTCGTGGAGTTCTGGCAGGGCCGCAAGGGCCGGATGCACGACCGGCTGCGCTACCGCCGCACGCACGGCGACCCGCACGCGCCCTGGACCGTGGAGCGGCTGGCCCCGTAGCCGGAAAACCGCTTGTGAGTGAGCACTCACTCACCTAGCATGTGGGGGTGACCTCCTCCCGCCGCACCGGCCGCGCCGCGCCGATGGCCCCCGACGACCGCCGCCGCGCGATCGTCGACGTCGTCGTGCCGCTGCTGCTCCAGCACGGCGGCGGGGTGACCACCAAGCAGATCGCCGAGGCCGCCGGCATCGCCGAGGGCACGATCTTCCGGGTCTTCCCCGACAAGGCCGCGCTGCTGATGGCGGCCGCGGCGGAGACCATGGACCCCGCCGCCGGGAAGGCCGAGCTGGCCGACGCCCTGGCGGGCGTCACCGACCTGCGGGAGCGGGTGCTGGTCGCCACCGAGCGGATGCACGCACGCTCGGAGCGGGTCGTCGCGGTGATGATGGCGCTGCGCGAGGTCTGGATGTCCCAGCCGCCCGGGTCGCACGAGCACCCGCCGGGGCCGCCGCAGTTCGTCCTCGACTCGCACCGGGCGCTGCTCGACCGGCTCACCGAGGTCTTCGAGCCGCACCGCGACGAGCTCACCGTCGAGCCCCGCAAGGCCGCGCTGCTGCTGCGCACCCTGGTGCTCGGCGTGCGGCACCCCGGCGCCGAGCCGGAGCAGATGCTCACCCCCTCCGAGATCACCGACGCCCTGCTCGGTGGAATCCGCACCCGACCCACCCGCCAGGAGGCCTGACGTGCTGATCCGGATCCTGAAGGAGTACCTCGCGGCGTACCGCAGGCCGCTCTCGCTCGTCGTGCTGCTGCAGTTCGTCGGCACCATGGCGGCGCTCTACCTGCCCAGCCTGAACGCGGACATCATCGACAGCGGCGTCGCGCGCGGCGACACCGGCTACATCGTGCGGACCGGCGCGACGATGTTGATGGTCTCGCTGGTGCAGATCCTGTGCAGCGGCGCCGCGGTGTACGTCGGGGCGCGCACCGCGATGGCGTTCGGCCGCGACCTGCGCGCCGGCCTGTTCCAGCGGGTCGGCACCTACAGCAGCCGCGAGGTCGCGCAGATCGGGGCGCCGTCGCTGATCACCCGCAACACCAACGACGTCCAGCAGGTGCAGATGCTGGTGCTGATGACCTGCACGATGATGGTCGCGGCGCCGATCATGATGGTCGGCGGCGTGCTGATGGCGATGCGCGAGGACCTCGGGCTGTCCTGGCTGCTCGCGGTCTGCGTCCCGATGCTGTTCCTGGCGGTCGGCTTCATCATCTCCCGGATGGTCCCGGGGTTCCGGCTGATGCAGACCCGCATCGACGGGGTGAACCGGATCCTCCGCGAGCAGATCACCGGCATCCGGGTGGTCCGGGCCTTCGTCCGCGAGCCCGTCGAGACCCGCCGCTTCGCCCGGGCCAACGACGACCTCACCGACGTCGCGGTGCGCACCGGCCGCTGGATGGCCACGATGTTCCCGACCGTGATGCTGATCCTGAACCTCTCCAGCGTCGCCGTGCTGTGGTTCGGCGGTCACCGGGTCGACTCGGGCCAGATGCAGATCGGTGCGCTGACGGCCTTCCTGGCCTACCTCGTGCAGATCCTGATGTCGGTGATGATGGCGACGTTCATGCTGATGATGGTGCCCCGCGCGTCGGTGTGCGCCGACCGCATCGCGGAGGTCCTCGACACCGAGTCGTCCGTCGTACCCCCGGAGGAGGCGGTCACCGAGCTCGACGGCAGCGGCCTGCTGGAGTTCCGCGGCGTGCAGTTCACCTACCCCGGGGCCGACGACCCGGTGCTGCGCGACCTCTCGTTCACCGCGCTGCCCGGGCAGACCACCGCGATCATCGGGTCCACCGGTTCCGGCAAGTCCACGCTGGTGAACCTGGTGCCGCGGCTGTTCGACGTCACCGCCGGCGAGGTGTACGTCGACGGGGTCGACGTACGCCGGGTGCAGCCGGACGCGCTGTGGAGCCGGATCGGGCTGGTCCCGCAGAAGGCGTTCCTGTTCTCCGGCACGGTCCGCAGCAACCTCACCTACGGCAAGCCGGACGCGACCGAGGAGGAGATCTGGCGGGCGCTCGAGATCGCCCAGGCGCGGGACTTCGTCGAGGCGATGACCGACACGCTCGACGCGCCGATCACCCAGGGCGGCACGAACGTCTCCGGCGGCCAGCGGCAACGGCTGGCGATCGCCCGCGCGCTGATCCGGCAGCCGGAGATCTACTTGTTCGACGACTCGTTCTCCGCGCTCGACCTGGCCACGGACGCACGGCTGCGGGCGGCCCTCGCGCCGGTCACCACCCGCGCCACGGTGCTGCTCGTCGCGCAGCGGGTCTCCACGATCATCGACGCCGACCAGATCCTGGTGCTCGAGGACGGCGAGGTCGTCGGCCGCGGCCGCCACGCCGAGCTCCTCGAGACCTGCGAGACCTACCGGGAGATCGTCGAGTCCCAGCTGACGGCGGAGGAGGCGGCATGAGCGGCACCAACGCCCCGGTGGCGAAGCCCACGACGGGAGCCATGAAGGAGACCGAGCGGATCCAGGCGCCCGGCGGACCCGGACGCGGCGGCCCGATGGGCGGCGGCCTGGTCGGCCAGAAGTCCATGGACTTCGGCCCGTCCGCCAAGCGGCTGGTGCGCCGGCTGCGGCCCGACCGGGCCAGCGCGCTCGCGGTGGTGCTGCTCGCCGTGGTCAGCGTCTCGCTCAGCGTCGTCGGCCCCCGGATCCTCGGCCACGCCACCGACCTGATCTTCTCCGGCCTGTTCGGCCGGCGGCTCGCGGGCACCACCAAGGCCGACGCGGTCGCCGGTCTGCGTGCGCAGGGCGACGACAAGCTCGCCGACATGCTGTCCCACATGGACGTCGTCCCCGGCCGGGGCGTCGACTTCACCGCGGTCGGGCACGTGCTGCTGATCGTCCTGGCCGTGTACGTCGCCTCCTCGCTGCTCGCCTGGCTGCAGGGCTTCGTGCTCAACGGCGTCGTGCAGAACACCGTGCGGCGGATGCGCGCCGACGTCGAGGACAAGATCAACCGGCTGCCGCTGAGCTACTTCGACAAGCAGCCCCGCGGCGAGCTGCTGTCGCGGGTCACCAACGACATCGACAACGTCAGCCAGACCCTGCAGCAGACGATGAGCCAGCTGCTGGTCTCGCTGCTGACGGTGGTCGGGGTGCTGGCGATGATGTTCTCGATCTCCCCGACGCTGGCGCTCGTCGCGCTGGTCACGGTGCCGGTCACGATGGTCGTCACCGGTCAGATCATGAAGCGCTCGCAGGGCATGTTCATCGCCCAGTGGCGACGGACGGGTCAGCTCAACGCGCACATCGAGGAGACGTTCACCGGGCACGCGCTGGTGAAGGTGTTCGGCCGCCAGCAGGAGGTCGAGCAGCGGTTCGCCGAGGAGAACGACGAGCTGTTCAAGGCCAGCTTCGGGGCCCAGTTCGTGTCCGGGCTGATCATGCCGATGATGATGTTCATCGGGAACGTCAACTACGTCGTCATCGCGGTGCTCGGCGGTCTCCGGGTCGCGAGCGGGTCGATGAGCCTGGGCGACGTACAGGCGTTCATCCAGTACTCCCGGCAGTTCACCCAGCCGCTCACCCAGGTCGCCTCGATGGTCAACCTGCTGCAGTCCGGCGTCGCGTCGGCCGAGCGGGTCTTCGAGCTGCTCGACGCGGTCGAGGAGCCCGAGGAGCTGGCCGAGCCGCTCACCGTCGGCGGGCGCGGCGAGGTGCGATTCGAGCACGTGTCGTTCCGCTACGAGGAGGACCGCCCCCTGATCGAGGACCTGTCCCTGGTGGCGACGCCCGGGCAGACGGTCGCGATCGTCGGGCCCACCGGCGCCGGCAAGACCACCCTGGTGAACCTGGTGATGCGGTTCTACGACGTGGACGCCGGCCGGATCACCCTGGACGGCGTGGACATCGCCACGATGCGCCGCGGCGACCTGCGCGGCCGCACCGGCATGGTGCTCCAGGACACCTGGCTCTTCGAGGGCACGATCCGCGACAACATCGCCTACGGCCGCCCCGACGCGACCGAGGAGGAGATCCTCGAGGCCGCCAGGGCGACGTTCGTGGACCGGTTCGTGCACAACCTGCCCGACGGCTACGACACGGTGGTCGACGAGGACGGCTCGAACATCAGCGCCGGCGAGCGGCAGCTGGTCACGATCGCCCGCGCGTTCCTGGCCGACCCGGCGCTGCTGATCCTCGACGAGGCGACCAGCTCGGTGGACACCCGCACCGAGCTGCTGGTGCAGCACGCGATGGCGGCGCTGCGCACCGACCGGACCTCGTTCGTGATCGCGCACCGGCTCTCCACGATCCGGGACGCGGACCTGATCCTGGTGATGGAGTCCGGCGCGATCGTGGAGCAGGGCACCCACGAGGAGCTGCTCGCGGCCGACGGCGCCTACGCAGCGCTCTACAACTCCCAGTTCAGCGACGCACTGGTGTAGGGGTCAGGTGCCGGACAGGTTCGTGGCCTAGGTTCGCAGGGTGCCTCCTCGTTCCCGTCCCCTCCGCGTGCTGGTGGGCTGCGTCGTCGTGGTCGCCGCGGCCGGCGGCTGCTCGGCCCACCGGGAGACGCCGGAGAGCCCGGCCTCGCCGCCGGCCGCCACGTCGGAGGGCACGCCGCCCGCGCGGGTCACCGGCGCCCCGCGGGTCGTGCCCGCGCCGTTCCGGGACCCGCTCCCGGGAATGCCGCCGGCCGTCCCGGGACGGGTCTACGCCCACGCGGGCGCCGGCCAGGTCGCGCCGCAGGCGGCCGGCGACCCGGCGTACCTCTACGTCCCCAACGCGTACGGCGCCCCCGTCACCACCGTCATCGACCAGCGGACCCGCACGATCGTGCGGGTGCTGCACACCGGTGAGCTCTCGCAGCACGTCACGCCCTCGTGGGACCTGCGCACCCTCTACGTCGAGGCGAGCGCGTCGAACCAGCTGGTGGCGATCGACCCGGCCACCGGGCGCATCGAGCGCCGGATCCCGCAGCGCCGTCCCTACAACCTCTACTTCACGCCCGACGGTCGGCACGGGATCGTGATGGACGAGGAGCACGACGACATCGCGTTCACCGACCCGCGCACGTTCCGGCGCGGCGCCGTGGTCCACGACGGCAGCTGCCGCGGCCCGAACCACGCGGACTTCTCGGCGGACGGGCGGTACTTCTTGGTGAGCTGCGAGTTCTCCGGCTCGCTGCTCAAGGTCTCGACGACCTCGCACCGGGTCACCGGACGGCTCGATCTCGGCCCGGGCAGCAAGCCGCAGGACGTCCGGCTCTCCCCGGACGGACGGGTGTTCTACGTCGCCGACATGGCCCGCGACCGGCTGCTGCGGATCGGCTGGCGGCACCTGCGGGTCGTCGGGGTCACCCACCTGCCGTCGATGCCGCACGGCATCTACCCGAGCCGGGACGGCCGGCACCTCTACGTCTCCGACCGGATGGCCGGCGAGGTGAGCGTCGTCTCGGTGGCCAGCCACCAGGTCGTGGACACCTGGAAGGCGCCGGGCAGCCACCCGGACATGGGCGGCGTCTCGGCGGACGGGCGCACCCTGTGGCTGTCCGGGCGCTACGACGGCCACGTCTACGGCTGGGACACCCGCACCGGCAAGCTGGTCGCGAAGATCGACGTCGGCGGCAACCCGCACGGCCTGCTGGTCTGGCCGCAGCCCGGCCGCTACTCCCTGGGCCACACCGGGAACCTCCGGTGAGGCGGGCCGTCCTCCCGGCCGCGGTGCTGCTGCTGGTCACCGGGTGCACGGCGGACGGCGGCTCCGCGACACCCGCCGCCCCGGCGCCGTCGGTCTCCGTGTCCACGGTCGCGCCCTCGGCGACCCCGAGCCCCCTGCACCTCCGGGTGCGCCGGACGCGCTGGCGGCTGCCGCAGCCGCTGGGCCGGGAGGCGGTCGTCGCGCAGGGTCCCGGCTCCCCGGTGGCGGTGGCCGGCGGCCTCCTCGCCGGGAACGCGTCGAGCTCCGCGTCGTACACCCTCGACCTGGCCGACGGTCACGTCACGACGCTTCCCCGGCTGCCCGTCGACGTCCACGACACGGCGGGGGTGCGTCTCGGCGGCCGCACCCTGGTGCTCGGTGGCGGCAACGCGAGCGAGCAGGCGGTGGTGCAGGACCGGCGCCGGGGCCGCTGGCGCGTCGTGGGGCGGCTGCCGGCCGCCCGCTCGGACCTCACCGCGGTGGTGGCGGGCGGCCGGGCGTACGTCGTCGGCGGGTACGACGGCGGCAGCCCCGCCCTCGCCGACGTGCTGACGTCCCGCGACGGCCGGTCGTGGCGGGTGGCCGCGCACCTCCCGCTGCCGGTGCGGTACGCCGCCACCGTGCTCGTCGGCGGCGCCGTGTGGGTGCTCGGCGGCGAGCGGAACGGCGCGATGGTCGACGCCGTGCAGCGCATCGACCTCGGCACCGGGCGGGCGGGGCTCGTCGGGCACCTGCCCCGGCCCCTCGGCCACGCCGCCGCCGTCGTGCTCCACGGCCGGGTGCTGCTCGCGGGCGGGCGCACCGGCCCGGACACCGTCACGGACCGGCTGTGGTGGTTCTCCCCGGCGTCCGGCCGGTTCCGGCGGGCCGGCCGGCTGCCGACCGGCCTGGCCGACGCGACGCCGGTGGCCGCGGACCCCGACACGGCGTACCTCGTCGGGGGGCGAGACCCCGGCCCTCACCGACCGCGTCGTCCGGCTCACCCTCCACTGACGCCGACCCGTCACTCGTGCAGCGACACGCGGGGCGTGTCGCTGCGCGAGTGACGGGTCGGCGGGAGACGCAAGCGACCCGTGGGCGGTGCGGAACGAGTTCCGCGTCTCCGGTCGGATGATGTCCGGAGCGCCCACGGGCCGGGTGACTGCTTGGTAGTGACCAGCGCGCACTGCTCAATCAGCGTGGCTGGTTGGTGCGCTGCTAGCGAGCAGCCACCTCACGAATCCGTAAAGAATGCACTTTCGGACCACCTCCTTCCTCGTGTGGCTCAACGGTACGTCCGGCCGCCGGGGCCAGACAAGGGGATTTCCCGCGGCTCCGAGACGAGCGGCGGACGTCGCCGCGCCCGCCGCCCGGGCACCTGACACAGTTGGTGCGTGCAGACAACGGGTGAGGACCGCCGGTCCTGGTGGCGGTCGGTCGTCACCGACATCCGTCCGCTGCAGGTCTCCGCGCCGTACCGCCGGCTGTTCTTCGGCAACACCATCGCCCAGCTCGGGCAGCAGATGTCCAACGTGGCCGTGGCGATCCAGGTCTACGCACTGACCCACTCGTCGTTCTACGTCGGCCTGGTCGGCGTGTTCGCGCTGGTGCCGCTGGTCGTGCTCGGCCTGTACGGCGGGTCCATCGCGGACGCCGTGGACCGCCGGCTGCTGGCCCTCGTCGCGAGCGCGGGGCTGTGGTCGGTCTCGATCGCCCTGCTGGTGCAGGCGTACGTCGGCAACACCTCGGTCTGGCTGCTCTACGGCTGCATCGCCGTGCAGTCGGGCTTCTACGCCGTGAACAACCCGGCCCGCAGCGCGATGGTGCCCCGGTTGCTCGACCGCGAGCTGATCTCCGCGGCCGCGGCGCTGAACATGGCGTCCGCCAACCTGGGCATGACCCTCGGGCCGATGCTCGGGGCGCTCGCCGTCGGGTGGGGCGGCTTCGCGGTGGCCTACGGCGTGGACGTGGTGACGTTCGCGGCGGCGTACTACGCGCTGCTCCGGATGCCGCGGATGCCGCCGCTGCACGACAGCCCGCGCGCCGGGCTGAAGTCGGTGCTGGACGGGCTGCGGTTCCTCCGGCGCTCGCCCAACCTGCGGATGACGTTCGTCCTCGACCTCTGCGCGATGGTGCTCGCCCAGCCCCGCGCGCTGTTCCCGGCGCTCGCCTACAAGGTGTACGGCGGCGGGGCCGGCGTGGTGGGCCTGCTGCAGGCGGCGCCGGCCGCCGGGGCGATCGTGGCGTTCCTGTTCTCGGGGTGGATCACCAAGGTGCGCCTGCAGGGGCTGGCGATCGTGATCGCGGTGCTGGTCTACGGGGCCGCCGTCGGCGGGGTCGGGCTCACCGACGTGCTGTGGATCGGGGTGGCGTTCCTGGCGGTGTCGGGGATGGCCGACATGATCAGCTCGGCCTACCGCAACACGGTGCTGCAGGTCGCCGCCCCGGACCACCTGCGCGGCCGGCTGCAGGGCGTGTTCATCGTCGTGGTGGCCGGCGGGCCGCGGGCCGGCGACTTCCTGGCCGGGTCGGTGGCGAGCCACACGGGGGAGCAGCTCGCGCTGGTGCTCGGCGGAGCCGCGTGCATCGTCGGCGTGCTCACCGCGAGCGCGCTGTCGCGGCGGTTCCTGGAGTACGACGCGCGGCACCCGACCCCCTGACCGTGCCGTGGGCGGGATCACGTCCGCATGCCGGAAAATAGATGGTTGCAGAACGCAAGCATTGGGTACGCTGAGCGGGAACCCGACAGAGATACCGAGGACATGACAGACACCGCTCAGACCACCGCCACCCCGGCCCCGCACGTCGAGGAGCCGATGTCGCACCGCGAGGTCCTCGAGGCCCTCTCCGGGCTGCTGCTCGCCCTGTTCGTGGCGATGCTGTCCTCGACGGTGGTGACCAACGCCCTGCCGCGCATCGTCACCGACCTCAACGGCAGCGAGTCCGGCTACACCTGGATCGTGGTGGCCACGCTGCTGACGATGACCGCCTCGACGCCGGTCTGGGGCAAGCTCGCCGACCTGTTCAACAAGAAGATGCTCGTGCAGACGGCGCTGGTGATCTACTCGATCGGCTCCCTGATCGCGGCGGTCGCTCCCAACATGGGCTCGCTGATCGCGGCCCGCGCCGTCCAGGGCCTCGGTGTCGGCGGCCTGACCGCGCTGGTCCAGGTCGTGATCGCCTCGATCGTGTCCCCGCGCGAGCGCGGGCGCTACTCCGGCTACATCGGTGCGGTCTTCGCGCTCGCCACGGTCAGCGGACCGCTCATCGGTGGCGTGATCGTCGACTCGCCGCTCGGCTGGCGCGGCTGCTTCTTCGTCGGCCTGCCGATCGCGGTGATCGCCTTCGGCGTGCTGCAGAAGACCCTGCACGTGCAGACCGTCAAGCGCGAGGTCAGCATCGACTGCCTCGGCGCCCTGCTGCTCACCGGCGGCGTCTCCACCCTGCTGATCTGGGTGTCGCTGGCCGGCCACGACTTCGACTGGGCCTCGGTGACCACCGGCTGGATGATCGCGCTCGGCGTGCTGCTGCTCGTCGCCGCGGTCGTCACCGAGATGAGGGCCAAGGAGCCGATCATCCCGCTGCGCCTGTTCCGCGACCGTACGACGAGCCTCGCCACGTTCGCGTCGGTGATGATCGGCATCGCGATGTTCGGGTCCACGGTCTACCTGTCGCAGTACTTCCAGATCGCCCACGGCATGACCCCGACGCACGCCGGCCTGATGACCATCGCGATGGTCGGCGGCCTGATGGTCTCCAGCCTGACCACCGGCCGGATCATCAGCCGGACCGGGGTGTGGAAGCGCTACCTCGTCGGCGGCATGGTCCTGGTGATCATCGGCCTCGGGCTGCTCTCCACCATCGGCGCGGACACCAGCCTGGTGCGGGTCGGCGTGTTCATGGCGGTCCTCGGCGTGGGCCTCGGCGCCACGATGCAGAACCTCGTGCTCGCGGTGCAGAACAACACCGCCCAGCGCGACATGGGCTCGGCCAGCTCCGTGGTCGCGTTCTTCCGCTCGATGGGCGGCTCGATCGGGGTCTCGGTGCTCGGTGCGGTGCTCAGCCACCAGGTCGCCGGCAGCGTCGCCACCGGTCTCGCCAAGCTCGGCGTCCAGCCGGACGCCGCGGGCAGCAGCAGCGCCATCCCGGACATGGCCACCCTGCCGGCGCCGGTGCGCGCGGTCTTCGAGACCGCCTTCGGCGACGCGACCGGCCGGCTGTTCCTGATCGCCGCGCCCTGCGCGCTGGTCGCGCTGATCGCGGTGCTGTTCATCCACGAGGTCCCGCTGCGCACCACGATCGAGCGCGAGGACGAGGCCGTCGAGACCGTCTGACCACACGCTGACCCGGCGCGTCTGGCGGAGAATTCTCCGCCAGACCCGCCGGGTCAGGCTGCTTTCCGGCGCCAGAGGCGCCGGGTCACGCTGAGCGGAACCAGGCGGCGGTGTCCGGGGCGATCCGGCCGTCGACCGGGTCGGGCCCGCTGCTGAGCAGCAGCTCGCCGGCCTCGGCGGGCAGCCGGGAGCGGCGCGACCCGCAGTTCACCACGCACACCAGGTCGCCGCGCCGGAACCCGAACGTGCCGGGTGGGGTGCCGAGCACCTCGACGGCGTCGGGCAGCCCCGCGCGGACCTCCCGGCGGAGCTTCAGCATCCGCCGGAAGAAGCTCAGCGTGGAGCCCTCGTCGCCCTCCTGCGCCTCGACGGTGAGCCCGGCCCAGTCCGCCGGCTGCGGGAGCCACGGCTGGCCCTGACCCGGGCCGAAGCCGTACGGCGCCTCGCTGCCCGACCAGGGCATCGGCACCCGGCAGCCGTCCCGGCCGACCGGGTCGCCGCCGCGGTGGAAGGACGGGTCCTGGCGCAGCTCCGGCGGGACGTCGACCTGCTCGAGGCCGAGCTCCTCACCCTGGTAGACGTAGGCCGAGCCGGGCAGCGCCATCATCGTCAGCGCGGCGGCCCTGGCCCGGGCCCGACCCGCCTCGCCGCCGCCGTACCGGGTGGTCTCGCGCACCACGTCGTGGTTGGAGAGCACCCAGGTGGGGGAGCCGCCGACCAGGCCGACGGAGTCGAAGGTGTCGACGACGACCTTCTTGAACGCGGAGGCCGACCACCTCGCCTCGAGCCAGGTGAAGTTGAAGGTCTGCTGGAGCTCGTCCTCGCGGATGTAGCGCGCCATCGCCTCCGGGGTGCCGGCGCAGGCCTCGGCGACCGCCATCCGCTCGCCGTCGTAGGAGTCCAGGACGGTGCGCCAGTGCCGGTAGACCTCGTGCACCTCGGGCTGGTCCCACATCGGGTGCGGCAGCCGGTGGTGCCGCTCGCGGGGCATCAGGTCGGGGTGCTTGTAGAGCCCGTGCGCTGCGTCCACCCGGAAGCCGTCGACGCCGCGGTCCAGCCAGAACCGCAGGATCGCATCGAACTCGTCGTGGACCTCGCGGCTCCACCAGTTGAGGTCGGGCTGGCTGACGTCGAACAGGTGGAGGTACCACTGGCCGTCCTCGACGCGGGTCCACGCGGGACCGCCGAAGATCGAGACCCAGTTGTTCGGCGGCCTGGCGCCGTCGCGGCCGGTGCCGTCGCGGAACACGTAGCGCTCGCGGACCGGGTCGCCCGGCGCGGCGGCGAGCGCGGCCTGGAACCACGGGTGCTCGGTCGAGGAGTGGTTGGGCACCACGTCGACGATCACCCGGATGTCGAGGTCGTGGGCGGTCTTGAGCATCAGGTCGAAGTCCGCGAGCGTGCCGAACAGCGGGTCGACGTCGCGGTAGTCCGCGACGTCGTAGCCGTGGTCGTGCTGCGGGGAGGGGTAGAACGGGGTGATCCAGACCGAGTCCACGCCGAGGTCGGCGAGGTACGGCAGCCGCTGGGCGATGCCGGCCATGTCGCCGACGCCGTCGCCGTCCCCGTCGGCGAAGCTGCGGACGTAGATCTGGTAGCAGACGGAGTGCTGCCACCACGGGCTCGGGGTCGAGTTGATTTGCACGTTCCAATTGCAGGGCAGACAGGGGAATCGTGTCAAACGGGACCGCGCGCCCCGGTCTCGTTGAACACCGACGGGTCGACCTGGATCCAGGTGTGCCGTGCGGTGGCCACGACCCGGCCGTCGGCGTCGTACAGGGTGCTGGCGGTGAACGACTTGCGGCCCTCGGTCGACAGGTGCCGGCCGACCACCACGTGCGGCTCGCCCACGACCGGGAACGCGTCGACCCGGGCGGTCATCCGGCCCAGCACGCACGGTCGGCCCTCGAGGTCCTCCGACCAGCCGCCGACGCAGTCCAGCGCCGCCCAGGTCGTGCCGGAGCCGCAGCGCTCCACGCCGTCGACCAGGTCGCCGGACTCGGCGTCCTCGGCGTGCGGGACCCAGAGCGAGGCGACGTACCCGCGGTCCCCGGTCGCGCCGCCCACCGGGCCGGGGAAGATCCGCAGGCCGTCGCCCTCGGCGCGGTCCGGCCCGCACGCGAAGCAGGTCGGGAAGGGGTGGTTGCCCAGGCCGGGGTAGCCGAGCATCGCGGCCGCGGCGACGTCGGGTGCGACCTCGTCGACCGCGTCCAGCTCCAGGTCGACGACCCGGGCGGTGGCGACCGGGCCGGTCGCGTCGGCCAGCGTGGTGACGCCGTCGTCGGTCGCGACGGTCATCGCGGTCTCCAGCGGCGGCGGCCGGCGCAGCGTCACCTCGACCGTGCGGCCCCGGTGGCCGGGCACGCGCTCGGCCAGGGCGCCGGAGACGAAGCCGCCGTTGCCGGAGCGGGCGGGCCCGTTGAACCGGGCGGGGACCAGCAGGGTCTGGTTCACGAGCGGATCCTCTCGTAGCGGGCGAGCGCCTCGAGACGTTCGGCGGAGTGGTCCACGATCGGCTCGGGGTAGCCGTCCGGCACCCCGTCCGGGGACGCCGACGGCTGGTGCACGTGCTTGGCCGGCACGTCCGCGAGCTCGGGCACCCAGCGGCGCACGTAGCGGCCGTCCGGGTCGAACTTCGCGCCCTGGGTGGTCGGGTTGAACACCCGGAAGTACGGCGCCGCGTCGGTGCCGCAGCCGGCCACCCACTGCCAGCCGTGCATGTTCGAGGCCACGTCGCCGTCGACCAGCCACTGCATGAAGTGCCGCGCGCCGTGCTGCCACTCGACGTGCAGGTCCTTGACCAGGAAGCTCGCGACGATCATCCGGACCCGGTTGTGCATCCAGCCGGTGGCCCGCAGCTGCCGCATCCCGGCGTCCACGATCGGGAAGCCGGTGCGGCCCTCCCGCCAGGCGTCGAACGGCTCGCCCGGCTCGTCGTACGGCATCGCCCCGAACTCGGGGCGGAGGTACTCCCGCGCGCTGTCCGGCCGCTGGAAGAGCACGTCGGCGTAGAACTCCCGGAAGGCGAGCTCGCGGCGGTAGGCGGTGGCGCCCGCACCGGTGCGCCCGCGAAGGTCGGCGAGCATCGTGCGCGGGTGGATCTCGCCCCACTTCAGGTGCCGCGACATCCGGCTCGTGGTGTCCAGGTCGGGGCGGTCCCGCTCGTCGTCGTAGTCGGCCAGGTGCTCCTCGACGTACGCCGCCCACCTCTTGCGGGCGACCGCCTCGCCGGCCTCGGGGAGCTCCAGCCCGGGGGGCAGCTCCGGGTCGGGGATGTCGGCGGTCTCGTCGAGCGCCAGCCAGGTCGCGCCGGTCGGGGCGTCCACCGGGTCGCGCCAGCCGTGCTCCATCCAGCCCTTGGAGAAAGGCGTGTAGACCTTGTAGGGGTTGCCGGACTGGTTGCGGACCCGGTCCGGCGCCACGGCGTACGGCGAGCCGGTGCGGACCAGCTCGATGCCTGCGTCGGCGAGCGCCTGCTCGACCTCGAGGTCGCGGGCGTGCCCGTAGGGCGCGTAGTCGGCCGCCACGTGCACCCGGCTCGCGCCGACCTGCCGGGCGGCCAGGACGACCTGGCGCACCGGGTTCCCGCGTACGACGGACAGGGACGCCCGGCGCTGGCGGAGCGACGCGTCGAGCGCCCGCAGCGACGCGCCGAGGTAGGCCCGGCGGGTCACACCGGCCGGCCCCCACAGGGCCGGGTCCAGCACGAACAGCGGCAGCACGCCGTCGCTGTCGCAGGCGTCGAGGAGCGCGGGGTTGTCGGCGAGGCGGAGGTCCCGGCGGAACCACATCACGGCTGTCGTGGGCACGACGCCCACTCTGCCAGGGCGCGGAAACCGCGGCCGACCCCCGATGAGACAGAATGGTGCGGTGAGCGACCTGATCGACACCACCGAGATGTACCTCCGGACCATCTACGAGCTGGTCGAGGAGGACATCGTGCCGCTGCGCGCCCGGATCGCCGAGCGGCTGCACCAGAGCGGTCCGACGGTGAGCCAGACGGTCGCGCGGATGGAGCGCGACGGCCTGCTGGTCGTCCAGGGGGGACCGGCACCTCGAGCTCACCGAGGAGGGTCTGCGGCTCGCCGTACGCGTGATGCGCAAGCACCGGCTCGCCGAGCGGCTGCTCACCGACGTGATCGGCCTGGAGTGGGAGCACGTGCACGCCGAGGCCTGCCGCTGGGAGCACGTGATGTCCGAGACCGTCGAGCGCCGGCTCGTCGCGCTGCTCGACCACCCGACCGAGTCGCCCTACGGCAACCCGATCCCCGGACTCGCCGAGCTCGGCGAGCCGGCCCCGACCGCCGCCTCGACCGCCGAGGCGGAGCCCCTCGACACGGTCGCCAAGGGCCCGGAGGAGATCCGGGTGCTGGTCCGCCGCATCGGCGAGGAGATGCAGAAGGACGAGCTGGTGATGGCGGCGCTGCGCCGGGTCGGCGCGATGCCGGACAAGGTCGTGGTGGTGGCCGCCGGCGCCGAGGGCGTGCTGATCGGCAGCGGCGGCGAGACCGCCGAGATCGACCCCGAGCTCGCCGCGCACCTGTTCGTGCACCGCCTCTGACCTGCAGCGCGGCCGGTCGGGCTCGTTGAGGCCCCTCCCGCGCCACGGGTCTGCTTGGATGGCCGGATGCGCGAGGGACACCGGATCGACGTCGTCGGCCTGACCAAGCGGTTCGGCGCGGTCACCGCGCTCGACGACCTGACGTTCTCGGTGCAGCCCGGGGTGGTGACCGGGTTCCTGGGCCCCAACGGGGCCGGCAAGACCACCACGCTGCGCTGCCTGCTCGGCCTGGTCGCGCCGACGTCGGGGTCCGCGACGGTCGACGGGCGGCGCTACCGCGACCTGGAGCGGCCGCTGGCCACCGTCGGCGCGGCGCTCGAGGCCGCCGACTTCCACCCCGGCCGCACCGCCCGCGCGCACCTGCAGGTGATCGCCCTCGCCTCCGGCGTCCCGCGGGGGCGCGTGGACCAGCTGCTCGGCCTGGTCGGCCTCGAGGAGTTCGCCGACCCGTCGGGTCGGCGGCTACTCCCTCGGCATGCGGCAGCGGCTCGGCCTCGCCCAGGCGCTCCTCGGCGACCCGCCGGTGCTGATCCTCGACGAGCCCGCCAACGGCCTCGACCCGGCCGGCATCGCCTGGCTCCGGCAGTTCCTGCGCTCGCTGGCCGCCGACGGGCGCACCGTGCTGGTCTCCAGCCACGTGCTCTCCGAGGTCGAGCAGACCGTCGACGACATCGTGGTGATCGCCCGCGGCCGGCTGGTGCGGCAGGGGACCCTGGCGTCCCTGGAGGCCGGCCCCGCCGCCGTGCTCCTGCGCACGCCCACGCCCGAGCTGCTGGCCGACGCGCTCGCGCCGTACGCCGTGACGACCGTGGGGGACCGGCTCCGCGTCGAGGGCTGCTCGACGGACGAGGTCGGCCACCTGGCGCACGTGCACGGCGTCGAGCTGCACGAGCTGGCGGCGGAGGCGAGCGACCTGGAGAAGGTGTTCCTCGACCTGACGCGCGACGAGGGGGGCGGCGTGACCACCGCACTGGTGCGCTCGGAGCTGCGCAAGATCACTTCGACCCGGCTGTGGTGGGGGCTGCTGGTCGGGGCGGTCGTCTACACGGTGATCCAGGCCGCCGCGAACGCCGCGCTGGCCGGCAGCGACCCCGGGGCGGGGCAGCCCGCCACCGCCGCGCTGGACACCGCCGAGGCGATTCGGACGATCTACGCGAGCTCCCCGTTCCAGGGCAGCTACATCTTCGCGATGATCCTCGGCATCACCGGGATGACGGGGGAGTACCGCTACCAGACGATCACCCCGACCTTCCTCGCGACACCGCGCCGGGCCCGCGTGGTGCTCGGCAAGATGGCCGCGCACCTGGTGGTGGGCGTCGGCTACGGCGTCGTCTGTGTGCTGTTCGCGCTGCTCGTCGGCGGCGTGGTGATCGCGATCCGGGGCTACCCGCTCGGGTACGGCGCCGACCGGCTGTGGTCCTCGGTCCTGCTGGCGGTGCTCGCCGTCGGTCTCTGGACGATGCTCGGGATCGGCATCGGCACGCTGATCCGCAACCAGGTCGCGGCGGTGCTGGTCGCGGTCTTCGTGACGTTCCTGGTCGAGCCGCTGGCCACCTTCGTCCTCGCCGCCAACGACCTGGATGCGATCGTGGAAGTGGCTGCCGACCAACGCCTCGACGGCGCTGACGTCCCCGGGGAGCACGTTCGTGGAGTACCTCCCCTGGTGGGCCGGCGGCCTGGTCCTGCTCGGCTACGCGGCGGTCCTGGCCGGGGTGGGCGTCCGGCTGTCGGTGCGCCGCGACATCACCTGAGCCGAGTTGTCAGGCGGTGAGTCGGCTGGAGCCGACTCACCGCCTGACAACTCGGAGGGAGGGGACGCCCACGGCGACCAGGTCGGCCGCCAATCGCCGTTGGTGGTACCTCGCCTCGGTGGCGGTGCAGCGGAGCACGGTGCGTCCCGAGGCGACGATGCCCCGCTCGCGGGACAGGTCGGCCTCCCAGTGCTCCACCCGGGCGTGGTGGCTGCCGTCGACCTCGAGCACGACGATCCGGCCGTCCGCCAGCTCCCACTCGCAGTCGAGGTAGCGCCGGCGACCGGTCCGGTCCGGCCGGACCCGCTGCCGCTGCGGCGGGCGCAGGTCGAAGCGCCGGCACATCGCGGCGACGTCGATCTCGCCGAGCGCCTCGGCGCCGCCGGCGATGTCGTCGACCGCCAGCCGCATCGCCTGCTTGTGGCGCACCCGGCCGACCGACTGCAGCGCGGCGTCCAGGTCGCGCGCGCTGCACAGCCGCTGCTGTACGACGGCCGCGAGCACGCCGCAGGCGTAGCGGGGGAACGGCTGCCACGCGCCCGCGTCGACGGCCGACCGGGCTGCCGGCAGCCGGGGGACGCCGGGCGCGACCACGACGTCGGCGGGCGCGAACCGGCGCGACTCGTGCACCTTCACGCCGGGGAAGCGGTGGTAGCGGGCGCCGCGCGGGACGACGACGTGGATCAGCCGGGGCTCCTCGCCGAAGAAGGTGAACCCCCGGACCTCCAGGGCGCTGAAGCCGGCCAGCGCGGCCGGACCCCGGTGGTCGAGCACCGCGATCCACCGCCACTGGGCCCGGGTCGGGACGCTGTTGTGCGTGACGACGCAGCGGTCGCCGTACCTCGTCCAGCGGCGGGCGTCGACGTGCGCCCTGACGCCGTGCGCGGTGACCCCGGCGGCGACCAGCTGGGGCAGGGTCGCGACGCCGTCCTGCTGGGACAGCAGCCGCGCGAGCCGTGACGTCATCGCCCCAGCCTGACCTGGCGGGGTCCAGGGGAGACGGGGAAACCGGAGAGGTGTGGAAAACCCCGACCCCCGCCCGAGTTGTCAGGCGCTCACTCGGCCGGAGCCGATCCACCGCCTGACAACTCGGAGGGGGCGGTGGTGGCGAGGGTGGTGAGGAACTCCGTGGTGCCTGCTTCCACCTTCTCGATCTTCAGCTCGTCGGCTCTGGTGGCTCCTCGGTTCACGACCACGACGGGCACGCCCTGCTTGGTGGCGCGGCGCACGAAGCGGAAGCCGGACATCACCGTCAGCGAGGAGCCGAGCACCAGCAGCAGGTCCGCGTCGGGGTCGAGCGCGTCCACGGCGGCGTAGCACCGCTCGACCCGCGGCTTGGGGACGTTCTCCCCGAAGAACACCACGTCGGGCTTGAGCACCCCGCCGCAGGCCGCGCAGCCGGGGACCACGAAGCCGGCGGTGTCGTCGAGGTCGACGTCGCCGTCGGGGCGGACCTCGACGTCGGCGTGCCGCTCGCCCCAGCCGGGGTTCAGCTCGCCGAGCCGCCGGTGCAGCGCGGCCCGGCTGCTCTGCGCGCGGCAGTCCAGGCAGACGACGTCGGCGATCCGGCCGTGCAGCGCGCACACCGCGCGGGAGCCGGCCGCCTCGTGCAGGCCGTCGACGTTCTGGGTGATCAGCAGCCGCTGGCGCCCGGCGGCCTCCAGGGCGGCGAGCGCGCGGTGCCCGGCGTTCGGGGTCGCGCGCCGCATCCGCGACCAGCCGAGGTGCGAGCGGGCCCAGTAGCGCTGCTGCGCGCCGGGGCCCGAGACGAACTCCGAGAACGTCATCGGCATCCGGGCCGGCGAGCTCGGCCCTCGGTAGTCGGGGATCCCGGAGTCGGTGCTCATCCCGGCGCCGGTCAGCGCCACGAACGGCCGGGCGGCGACCAGCTCGAGGGCGGTGGCGACGGGGGTCGGGGCGGGCGTGAGCGTCATCGCAGCCAGGGTACGACCCAGCCGGGTGGTGCCCCTCTAGTCACAACCGCGCGCCACCGGGGCGAACCGGGTGGTTTCGGGCGGGGGGAACTCCCGCGGCCGGCTCGCACGGCCTAAAGTTCGCCCATGCGTTCCGACTGGGTCCCGTTGTCCGCCAGCGCCCTGGTGATCGGCGCGATGGCGCTGGTGTTCGGCTCGCTGCTGAACCCAGCTGACGCCGGCGCGAGCTCCGCGGAGACGCTCCGCGTGGTCAACGAGGACAGCGCCCGCTGGGTGGCGATGTCGGTGATGTTCGTGCTCGCCTCGCTCGGCCTCACCCTCGGCCTGCCGTCGGTGCTGATCCTGTTCCAGCGGCGCGCTCGCAAGCTGGGCCTCACGGCGCTGGCGGTCTTCACGATCGGCACGATCGGGACCGCCGGGTACGCCATGCTGATGGTGTTCTTCCGGGCCATCGTCGTGGCCGGGGCCCTGCGCGCCGGCGCGCTCGAGGAGGTCACCCACGAGCCCGGTCTCACGGTGTTCCTGAACGGCTGGATCGTCGGCTTCTACGGCGGCATCGCGCTGCTCGCCGTCGCCCTGTACGTCGCCCGCTCGGTGCCGCGGTGGGTGCCCGCGCTGCTCGCCCTGTTCGTGGCGCTGCTGCCGTTCTCCACCCACCTCGGACGGGTCGGCAGCGCGATCCAGGTGATGGCCCTCGCGGTCGCCTTCACCGGCATGGCGATGGCCGCCGTGACCGGCGAGCACCAGCGGGAGCTCTCCGACGCGCCCGCGTTCTGAGACCATGGGCGGCATGACGAGCCGCCTGCAGCCGCCCAAGCGCACGGTCCGAGCCTGGCTCTCCGACATGGACGGCGTGCTCGTCCACGAGGAGGAGCCGATCCCCGGCGCCGCGGACTTCATCGCACGGCTCACCGGGACCGGCCGGCCGTTCCTGCTGCTGACCAACAACTCCATCTACACCCCGCGCGACCTCCAGGCCCGGCTGCACCGGTCCGGGATCGACGTACCGGAGGACGCGATCTGGACCAGCGCGCTGGCCACCGCGCAGTTCCTCGACAACCAGCGCCCCGGCGGCTCGGCCTACGTGATCGGGGAGGCCGGGCTGACCACCGCGATGCACGAGATCGGCTACGTGCTGTCCGAGCGCGAGCCGGAGTACGTCGTCCTGGGCGAGACCCGGACCTACTCGTTCGAGGCGATCACCACCGCGATCCGGCTGATCGAGAAGGGTGCGCGGTTCATCGCCACCAACCCGGACGTGTCCGGGCCGAGCATCCACGGCCCGATCCCGGCGACCGGGTCGGTGGCCGCGCTGATCACCAAGGCGACCGGCGTCGAGCCGTACTTCGTCGGCAAGCCGAACCCGCTGATGATGCGGTCGGCGCTGAACCGCATCGACGCGCACTCCGAGACAACCGTGATGGTGGGTGACCGGATGGACACCGACGTGATCTCCGGGCTGGAGGCCGGCCTGCGCACGATCCTGGTGCTCACCGGGTCGACGAAGGCGGACCAGATCGAGCGGTTCCCCTACCGGCCCACCCACGTGGTCGACTCGGTGGCCGACCTCGTGGACCTCGTGGACGAGTGGAACGACGAGTCGCAGGAGGTCGTGGACTTCGCCCCCTAGGGCGGGTCGGTGACGAGCGGCACGAAGGAGTACGCCCCGTGCTCCACCAGGCGGGTCCGGCGGGCGTCCCGTCGGAGCTCGACGAGCGTGCCGGCCACGGGCACGACCAGGACCGCGTCGTCCGGGGCGAGCTGGGCCACCAGCCCGGCGGGCAGCTCGGGCGCCGCCGCGGAGACCAGCACACGGTCGAACGGCGCCTGCTCCGGGCAGCCCAGGACCCCGGGCTGCGCCTGCTCGACCCGGGCGTGGGTCAGCCGGAACGGCCGCAGGTTCGCCCGGCCCTGCTCCACCAGCTCCGGGACCAGCTCGACCCCGACGACCTCACCGCCGGGTCCCACCAGGGCGGCCAGCAGCGCCGTGGTCCAGGCCGACCCGCTGCCGACGTCGAGCACCCGCTGGCCGGTCCGGACGTCGAGGAGCGCGAGCATCCGGCGCACGGTCCGCGGCTGGCTGTTGGTCTGCCCGTGGCCGATCAGCAGCGGCCGGTCGAGGCGGGCGAAGCGTCGCTGGGAGGCGGGCAGGAAGGCCTCGCGGGGCGCAGCCGCGAACGCCGCGTCGAGTGCGCGGCGCGGGGTCCGTCCCGGCGCCACGTCCCTCAGGCGTAGCGGACGGCGGCCCGGGCGCGGGCCTTGGCGGCCTCGACGTCACGGTCCTTCGGCGGCGCCGAGGTGGTGAGCTCCTCGAGCAGCCGGCGGGTGGTCTCGGCGACCTCGAGCACGGCCCGGTCGAACGCGTCCTGGTTGGCCTGCGACGGCTTCGCCGTCCCGCTGACCTTGCGGACGTACTGCAGCGCCGCGGCGTGCACCTCGTCCCGGGTCGCCGGCGGCTCGAAGTTGTGCAGGGTCCTGATGTTGCGGCACATGCCTCTCACCGTACGTCGACCACGCGGACCACGTCACCGACCAGGGCGACCCGGCCTCCGCCCAGGGGCAGCGTGCGGGCGTCCTCGCCGCCGTACCCGCGGCTCACCCAGGAGCCGGTCTCGGTCAGCGAGCCGTCGGCCCCGACGCGCAGGGCCACGAACCGGGCCCCGCCGCGCGCCCAGTCCTGCACCGGCGTGACCAGCACCCGCACGTCGGGCAGGTAGCTGAACGCCCGCGGGTCGACGCCGGCGCTGACGTCCGTCGACGGCCCGAAGCCCAGGGTGTCCCGGCGGCGCACCGCGGACAGGTCGCGCAGGTCGAACGTCGCGGCCTGCGCGCCGAGGTCGGCGCCGTCCGCGCTCCCGTCGTGCCCGACGCCGACGAGCAGGTCGCCGCCGACCGGGTGCAGGTAGGAGGAGAAGCCCGGGATCCTCAGCTCGCCCACGACCCGCGGCCGGTCCGGGTCGGCGAGGTCCACGGTGTAGAGCGGGTCCGTCTCGCGGAACGTCACCACGATCGCCAGGTCGCCGAACCAGCGCACCGACCGGATCGACTCGCCGCGGCCCAGGCCGTCGACGCGACCGGTCTCCACCAGCCGCCCGTCCCGCTCGGTCAGCACCAGCACGCCGTTGTCGGCCGGGCCCTGGTCGCGGGGGAACTCCGCGGCGACGCGCAGCCGGCCGTCGTGCTCGCTGAACGACCAGCGGTCCTCGACGGTGCCGTGGAACGACCCCGACCCGGTGTACGTCGTCCCGCCACCGTCGAGGGCGAAGGCGTGCACCTCGGTCGTCGCGACGCGGGGGAGCGGGGCGTCGCCGGTGGTCAGCACCGGGCCGCCGGAGGTCGTCGCGACGTACAGCCTGGTCGCGGAGGAGTACACCAGGTCGCCGGCCGCCGTCACCGCCGTCGCCGTCGTCCGGCCGGGCTCGTCGAAGGGGAAGGTCAGCACGCTGATCGTGCCGAATCCCGAAGCCTGCAAGGGATGTCGCACCTCCGAGCAGGCAAGCAGCGGGTGCTCGGCGCCACCGTCCGAGCGGACCCCGGGCAGCCAGTCGTCGATGCCGGTGGCGCGCACGATCTCCCGGTTGCGCCGGGTCGCCTCGGCGGGGGTGCGGTCCCGGTTGGGCTGCACGAAGTCCAGCGGCGGGAAGTCGGTGGTCACCACGACCCGCACCGTGCCGTCGGCGTACTCCCGGGTGGACAGCGCACCGCCGTCCACCACCTGCTGGTCGGTCACGGTCGGCGCCGCGGGGTCGGCGAGGTCGAAGGAGATGACGTGGGCGCGGGTGTCGCCGGGCCGGCCCGGCAGGAACGTCCGGTCGATCGCGGCGCCCTCCGGCCAGCCCACGCCGGGGCCGGGCTCGTCGCCGACGACGACCACGTGGTCGTCGTGGAGCAGCAGCTCGGGCCGGACCAGCGCCGGTCCGGGCAGCCGGGTCCGGGACAGCTCGACGGGTGCGGCGCCGGACACGTCGGTGACCACCAGGGAGCGGTCGGCGAGGCGGACCACCAGGGACCCGTCGGTCTTCGCGACGTCCGACTCGTCGACGTCGGCCTCCTGGGTGTTCGTGCCGGTGCCGCTGCTGCCGACGGCCCCCGCGGCGTCCAGCGAGGCCGACGAACCGGAGCGCTCGGCGAACATCGGGACGACCGGGCCGCCCCCGAAGCCGTAGGGCCCGACCAGCGGGACCGCCCGGTCGACGTACCACTGGCGGAGCTGGGCGCAGTCGTCGAACGCCGGCAGCTCGCCGGCCACCGCCGCGGGGCCGACGAGGTCCGCGCCGCGGCCGAGCAGCCCGGTGGTCAGCAGCGCGCAGGCCGCCGCGCCCACCGTCACCCCGGCCGCGAAGCCGCCCAGACCTCGTCGTGCACCCATCGCCGTCCCCGATCTGCCGTCCCGCTCGTGGGGGTGGGACGTGGACGGGGCCCGTGCGGTTCCCGGCCGGCCCCTGGCAGAGTGAGGCCCTTCCCCCACGCCCGAGGAGACCCATGCCCGACCGCGAGTTCGACGTCGTCCTGTTCGGCGCCACCGGCTTCACCGGCGGGCTGACCGCCGACTACCTGGCCGGCGCCGTACCGGAGGGCTGCCGCTGGGCGCTGGCCGGCCGCACCCCCAGCAGGCTCGAGGCGGTGCGCGACCGGCTGGCGCGGACCGACCCGTCGCTGGCGGCGCTGCCGCTGCTGCACGCCGACGTCACGGACCCCGCCTCGATGGCCGACGTCGCGTCCCGAGCCCGGGTCGTGATCACCACGGTCGGCCCGTACGTCGAGCACGGCGGCCCGCTCGTCGCGGCCTGTGCCGAGGCCGGCACGGACTACGTCGACCTGACCGGCGAGCCGGAGTTCGTGGACCGCACCTACGTCGAGCACCACGCCCGGGCGGTCGAGACGGGTGCACGGATCGTGCACGCCTGCGGCTTCGACTCCGTGCCGCACGACCTCGGCGCGATGTTCACCGTGCAGCAGCTGCCGGCCGGGGTCCCGCTGCGGGTCCGCGGCATGGTGCGCAGCAACGCGACGCTGTCCGGCGGCACCCTCGCGTCCGCGCTCGGCGCGTTCTCCCGCTCGCGGCAGATGAAGCAGGCGCACGCCGCGCGGCGCAGGCTCGAGCCGCGCCCCGAGGGCCGTTCGGTCCGCACCACCGCGAAGCGGCCGCACCACGACCGGGACGCCGGCTTCTGGCTGGTCCCGCTGCCGACCATCGACCCCTTCGTCGTCCGCCGCTCGGCGGCCGCCCTGGAGTCCTACGGCCCGGACTTCACCTACAGCCACTACGCCGCGGTCAAGCGGCTGACCACCGTGGTGGGCGGGATCGGCCTGGTCGGCGGGGTCGCGGCCGCGGCGCAGGTCCCGCCGCTGCGCCGGCTGCTGATGAGCCGGCTGCCCCAGGGCGAGGGGCCCAGCGAGGAACGCCGCGCGGCGTCGTACTTCTCCGTGCGGTTCATCGGCGAGGGCGGCGGACGCCGGACCTACACCGAGGTCCGCGGCGGCGACCCGGGCTACACCGAGACCGCCAAGATGCTGTCGGAGTCGGCGCTCTGCCTGGCCTTCGACGACAACCCGCCGACCGCCGGCCAGGTCACCACGGCGGTCGCGATGGGCCAGAACCTGCTCGACCGGCTGGTCCGGGCGGGCCTGTCGTTCACCGTGCACCGCACCGTGGAGGCCTGAGCGGTTCCACGAGCTGGAACAATTGTCGGTTTTGCCGCGCGGGTCCCGATCCTCGAAATAGCCTGGCCCGGCAGGTGACGTAGAGGGTCTGGGAGACACGTTTCAACATGAGTGTGCGGTTGCGCCTGGGTGCGCGTTTCTCGGCTGCCGTCATGGTCGTCGCGGTGCCCGTCTCGATGACCGGTCTGTCCCCGGCGATCGTGCCGACCTCGCAGCCGGTGGCCCCCCGGGCCGTCGCCTCCGCGCACGTCAGCACCGCGCCGATCGCGCCCAGCGTCACCACCCTCCAGCGTCACTACGTGCGGACGCTGCCGGTCTCCCAGCGGCCCCAGGTGGTCGCCGAGCAGACCACGATCACCGGCGGCCTGGCGCTGCGCACCAAGGCGGAGCGGCACCGCAAGATCGCGGTCTCGAGCTCCAAGGGCAGCCACGTGTGGACCGCGAGCTCCCTGGCCGAGCACGACCTGCCGTCGGCCGCGCTGCGCGCCTACAAGCGGGCCGCCGCCTCGATCGACACGACCGACCCCGGCTGCCACCTCCCGTGGACGCTGCTGGCCGGCATCGGCCGCGTCGAGTCCGACCACGGCCGGTACGGCGGCTCGGTGCTCGGCAACGACGGCGTCCCACGCCCCGCGATCGTCGGCGTCGCGCTGAACGGCAAGGGCCCGGTCGCGGCGATCAGCGACACCGACCACGGCTCGTTCGACGGTGACAAGGTCTGGGACCGTGCCGTCGGCCCGATGCAGTTCATCCCCTCGACGTGGCTCGGCGGCGCCGGCCGCGACGGCGACGGTGACGGCGTGAAGTCCCCCAACGACATCGACGACGCGGCCCTCGCGGCTGCGGCGTACCTCTGCGGCGCGGGGGGCGACCTCTCCGACACCCCCGCGGAGAACGCCGCCGTGTTCCGCTACAACCCCTCGGACTACTACGTCGCGCTGGTCACGGCGTTCGCCCGCGGCTACCGCACCGGCGTGTTCGTGATCCCGTCCCCGGACGTCGCACCCGGCTCCGGCGACGGCGTCGACCGCGCGCAGGCTCGTCAGGACCGCCTCGCCAAGGCCCGGGCCGTCACGGCGCGGGCGGCGAAGGTCACGGCGGCCAAGGCCGTCCGGGTGGCCGCGAAGACCGCCCGGCTGAAGGCGGAGCAGCACGCCCGCGCGGCGAAGAAGGCCGCCGCCCTCGCCGCGGCCAAGGCCAAGAGGGCCGCGAAGGCGAAGGCCGCCCAGGCCGCCGCGCACCCCTCGCCGAGCGCGTCGCCCACCCGCAAGCCGAGCCCCGCGCCGAGCAAGACCCCGAGCAGGGCGCCGAGCCCCGCGCCGGCACCGGCGCCGTCGGCCACCCCGACGGCCCAGGCTCCCCAGCTGGTGCTGCGGCCGCTGACCGGCACCCTGACCGGGTCCGGCACCACGTGGAGCGTCGACGGCCGCGAGCTCGACCTCGGCCAGGACCGGGCGGGCACGCCTGCCGCCCGCGACTACGACGGCACGAACGGTGTCCAGACGCTCGGCGAGGAGCTGGCCGGCCTGGTCGACACCCAGGTCACGGTGCAGGTGAAGGACGGCACGACGGTCGTCTACCTGATCCAGGGCCTGGACTACCGCGGCGCCGACGGCAGCTTCACCACCCCCTGACCCTCAGGTGAGGAGGGTGTCGCCGAGGAAGCCGCCCTTGCGGACGCCCGGGGGGACGGCGAACAGGCCCGAGCCGGTGTGCCGGAGGTACTCCATCAGCCCGTCGTCACGGGAGAGCCTGGTCTGCATCGGGATGTACTGCGTGGCGGGGTCGCGCACGTAGGCGATGAAGAACAGGCCGGCGTCGAGGCGGCCGAGGTCGTCGTTGCCGTCGGTGAAGTTGTAGCCCCGGCGCAGCATCCGCACCCCGTTGTTCTGCGTGGGGTGCGCCAGCCGGACGTGCGAGCTCATCGCGACGAGCGGCTGGCCGTCGTTGCCCTTCAGGGACAGGTCCGGCTCGGTGAACTCGGTGCCGCCGGACAGCGGGGCGCCGACGTGCCGGTCGCGGCCGACCAGGGTCTCCTGCTCGCGCAGCGAGGTGCGGTCCCAGGTCTCGATCATCATGTTGATCCGGCGGGCCACCAGGAAGGACCCGTCCGCGAGCCACGCGGCGCCGTCGTCGTCACCCTGGCCGACCCAGACGTGCTCGTCGACGGCCTTCGGCTCCTCGGCCTTGAGGTTGGCGGTGCCGTCCTTGAACCCGAACAGGTTGCGCGGGGTGGCCTGCGAGGTCGACGTGGACGACGTACGCCCGAAGCCGAGCTGGGACCAGCGCAGCGCGGCGCTGCCGAACGCGATGCGGGAGAGGTTGCGGATCGCGTGCACCGCGACCTGGGGGTCGTCGGCGCAGGCCTGCACGCAGAGGTCGCCGTCGCTGCGCTGCTCCTGCAAGGCGTCGGCGGGGAAGTGCGGGAGCCGGCGCAGCGCCGCGGGCTGCCGGTCGGCGATCCCGAAGCGGTCCTTGCCGTCGGCGTCGCGGAACAGCGACGGGCCGAACCCGAACGTCAGGGTCAGCCTGCCGGGCGGCAGTCCGGCGGCCTCGCCGGTGTCCCCGGGCGGGGCGTCGTAGGGCAGCGGGACCCCGCCGCCCACGGGACGGCCCTGGGTCATCGCGGCGGCGGCCGCGGTCCAGGCCTTGAGCAGCAGCAGCAGCTCGGCGCGGGAGGTGGCGGTGACGTCGAACGCGGCGAAGTGCAGCCGGTCCTGGGCGGGCGTGACGATCCCGGCCTGGTGCGTGCCGTGGAAGGCGTAGCGGTCGACGCCCTCGCCGTGCGGTCCGTCGGTCGCGCGGGCCGCCCCGATGCCGCCGGCGAAACCGGCCGCGCCCACCGCGGCACCCGCCCCGGCGTACCCGAGGAGGCGCCGGCGGCTGACCGGGGGAGGGGTGGCGGAGGGCTCGGTCATCGGATCAGAGCGTCACGGCGGCGGTCAGCTTCGACAGCGGCTCGGACAGCGCGTTCACGGCGTCGGAGAGCTGCTTGACCTGGGTGGTGTCGAGCTTCTCGTAGCTGACGAACCCGTCGGCGCCGACGCGGTACTGCGCGAGCATCGACTCCAGCGCGGTGAACCGGTCGGCGATCTCGGACTCCAGCGCGGGGTCCTTCTGCTTCAGCACCGGCCGCAGGCCCTCGAAGGCGACCCGGGCGCCGTCGATGTTCGCCTGGAAGTCGTAGAGGTCGGTGTGCGACCAGATCTCCTCCTCGCCGGTGACCTTGCCGGTCGCGACCTCGTCGAGCAGGCTCTTGGCGCCGTTGCCGATCTGGTCGACGGTGAAGGTGAGCTTGCCGATCCGGCCGTGCAGCGTCTCGGTGTCGGCCAGCAGCTGGTCGGCGTACGTCGCCCGCTCGGCCTTGGTCAGCGCGGTGTAGGGCTGGTCGCTCGGCGGCCACAGGTCCTTCTCGATGCGGTGCCAGCCGGTCCACTTCTGGCCGGCCTCGAGGTCGGCCTCGCGGGCGTCCATCTTGGGGTCGAGGTCGCCGAACGACTCGGCCACGGGCTCGATGCGCTCCCAGTGCACCCGGACGGTGGGGTACAGCGTCCGGGCCCGCGCGTCGTCCCCGGAGGTGTAGGCCGCGACGAACCGCCGCGTGCCGGCCAGCAGCTGCCCGGACTCGTCCTCGACGTACTCCCGGTAGGCCGCGTTGGCCTGGTCGACCTGCTCCTGCACGGCTGCGGAGGCCTTGCCCGACCCGCCGGACTCGGTGACGGTGAGCTCGCTGCGGATGCCCGTGCCCTTCATGCCGGGCTTGCAGGCCGGCACGTACGTCGCGGCGTCGGCGTTGACCACGAGGGTGCGGGAGAGCCCCGGGCCGATGTTCTCGACCTCGGCCACGATCCGCTTGCCGTCGGCGGCGTAGAGGTAGAACTCGGTGACCTCCTGGCCGGTGTTCTTGATCGTGAAGACCAGGCGACCGGACGGGGCGGTGTCCGACGACAGGTCGCAGGCGTCGCTGCTCGACGTCACCGCGATGGTGCGACCGTCGGTCGCGTCGGAGGACGAGGAGGAGTTGTCGGTGCAGGCGGCCAGGGCGGGCAGGCTCACGCCGGCCACGAGGGCAGCAGCGAGTCGTCGGTTCTTCACGGGAGGGTTCCTTCGGGGGAGCTCAGGAGGGGGAGCCGGCGGGCGTGCGTGCCGGGGCGGTGGGGGCGGTGCTCGGGCGGTTGTTGCGCCGGATCTGCCGGAAGAAGAGCGTCATGGTGACCCCGACGTAGAGCACCCAGGCGACGGCCTGCAGCCAGGTGGTCGCCGGGGAGAAGTTCAGGGTGCCCTTGAGGATCGTGCCGATCCACGAGCCGGGCGCGATCACGTTGCTCACGTCGAAGGCGAGGCTGTCCAGGCCGGGCAGCACCCGGGCCTCCTGCAGGTCGTGCAGGCCGTAGCCGAGCACGCCCGCCGCGACCAGGATCAGGATCGCGCCGGTCCACGTGAAGAACTTCGCGAGGTTGATCTTCACCGCGCCCCTGTAGAACAGGTAGCCGAGCAGCACGGCGGTCCCGAGCCCGAGCGCGGCACCGAGCAGCGGGCCGGCGGTCGAGCCGCCCGTGCCGGCCGCGGCCTGGGTCGCGGCCCACAGGAACAGCGCGGTCTCCAGGCCCTCGCGACCGACGGCCAGCATCGCCACCAGGACCAGGCTCGCGCCGCCGGCCGCGGCGGCCACGTCGACGCGTCCCTTGAGGTCGCCGGACAGGCTGCGGGCGGAGCGCGCCATCCACATCACCATCCAGGTGACGAACCCGACCGCGACGATCGACAGCACGCCGCCGATGGTCTCCTGCGCCTCGAAGCTCAGGCCGCGCGGTCCGAAGGTGAGCAGGGCGCCGAAGGCCAGCGAGACCGCGACGGCGAGGGCGACGCCGCCCCAGACGCGGGGCAGCAGCTCGCGCCGGTCCGACTTGACCAGGTAGGCCACCAGGATGACGACGACGAGCGTGGCCTCGAGCCCTTCACGGAGCCCGATCAGGTAGTTCGCCAGCATGGGGGAAGTCCTTGCATCAGAGGTAAGCCTGCCCTAACTAAGCGCAGGCTAACACTGCTGCCGTGCTGCCGTCACTCCCGCGGTGCGGGCGCGCTCAGTGCTCCAGGTACGTCGCCGCCAGGTCCAGGTCGCCGTGCCCGGCGGCCAGGGCGCGGGCGAGGTGCTGCTGCACGAGCTCCAGGACCCCCAGGTCGGCGCCGGCGTCCCGGGCGGCCTCGACGATCAGCCCGGCGTCCTTCGCCGCCCCGTCCAGGCCGAACGACGGCGTGAAGTCGCCGGCCAGCATGGCCTTGCCCTTGAGCTGGACGTACGGCGCGTCCATCGCGCCGCCCTTGACCACGTCGAGGAACGCCTCCGGGTCGACGCCCAGCGCCCGGGCCAGGCTCAGCGACTCCGCGATGCCCTCGACGACCGTGAGCACCCACGAGTTCGCGACCAGCTTGAGGCGGGTGCCCTGGCCGGCCTCGCCGACCCACACCGTGCGCGAGCCGATCGCGTCGAACACCGGCTGGACGGTCGCGCGGGCCTCGTCCGGCCCCGAGGCGAGGACCACCAGGGCCCCGTCCTCGGCGGGCTTCCGGGTGCCCAGGACCGGCGCGTCGACGTACACCAGGCCGAGCTCGGCGGCCAGCTTGGCGAGCCGCTCGGCGCCGGCGACGCCGACCGTGGACTGCTGGACCAGCACGGTGCCGGGGGCCAGCCCGTCCCGCGCCCCGGCCAGCGCGGACTCCACGGACTCGACGTCGAAGAGCATGGTGACCACGACGGTGGCCCCGCGGACCGCGTCGGCGGCGGTGTCGGCGACCTGGGCGCCGGAGCCGGCGAGCGGCTCGGCCTTGGCGCGGGTGCGGTTCCACACCCGCAGCGGGAGGCCGGCGGCGGCGATGTTGCGGGCCATGCCGGCGCCCATCGTGCCGGTGCCGAGGAGTGCGACGGTCGGCTGGTCGGTCATGTGTCCACCTTGGGGTCGTCGGTCTGGTCTGGTCGGGTCCGTCTGGTCCCAGCGTCCGCGCGGGCTCGAAGATTCCCGCGACCTGCCGGCTGGCAGCATGAGGGGGGTGAGCGCACCCGGCACCGGCAGCGTCGTGGGGGACGTGTGGGACCAGGTCACCACGGCCTCGCCGGTGCCGTCCGCGGGCCTGGTGCTGGCCGCCGCCGCGGTAGCCCTCGTGCTGGTGCTGGTCCCCGGCGCGTGGCGGCGCACCCGGCACCTGGTCACGATCGCCCACGAGGGCGCGCACGGCGTGGCGGCGCTGCTCAGCGGCCGGCGGCTGGCCGGGATCCGGCTGCACTCGGACACGTCGGGGCTGACCGTCTCGAAGGGCCGCAGCAGCGGGCCGGGCATGGTGCTGACCGCCGGCGCCGGGTACGTCGGTCCCGCGCTGGTCGGGCTCGGGGCGGCGTACCTGCTCTCGCGGGGCTACGCCGTCGGCGTGCTCTGGGCCCTGCTCGTGCTGCTCGCCCTGCTGCTGCTGCAGATCCGCAACTTCTTCGGCCTGTGGTCGGTGCTGCTCGCGGGCGGGGGCCTGTTCGCGGTGACCTGGTGGGCCGGGGACGGGGTGCAGCTGGTCGTCGCCTACGTCGTGACCTGGTTCCTGCTGCTGGCCGCGCCCCGGCCGGTGGTCGAGCTCCAGCAGGAGCGCCGCCGCGGCCGGGCCCGGAGCTCGGACGCGGACGTGCTGGCCCGGCTCACCCGGGTGCCGGGGGTGCTGTGGGTCGGCGGGTTCCTGCTCGGCATCGCCGGCTGCCTGCTGCTCGGCGGCTCGCTGCTGGTCCGGCTGCCCTGACGTTGCGACCCTCAGAGGTCGGTGCGGTTGCGGACCAGCTTCCAGGTGTTCCGGTCCCCGATCCGGACGTACTGCAGGTCGTCGAGCGTGGCCTTGGCGAGCCACAGACCGCGGCCGCTCTCGGCCATCTCGTGGGGCAGCGTGTCCATGCCGGAGAGGTCCGGGGCGGCGACGCCCGTGTCGGCGAGGATCCCGACCAGCCGGTCGGGGCTGACCTCGAGCTCGAAGGCGTAGATCACCTGGCCGGGCGGGTGGCCGTGCTCGACGACGTTGCCGTGGATCTCCACGATCGCCGTCTCGAACATCGAGACGTCGGTCTCGTGCAGGTCGGGGTGCTCGCGACGTACCAGCTCGAGGAGGTCCTGGAGCAGGTCGAGGGACTCGGGCACGGCCAGCCCCCGGAGCGCGTACTCACCAGCCATCCGTGGCCGCCTCGACGGTGGGGTGCGCGCGCAGCACCCGGTCCAGGTTGGTCAGCGCCAGCACGGTCGCGACCTGCTGGGCGACGCCGGTGATCCGCACGTCCCCGTCGCCCTGACGGGCCTTCTTCAGCCCGGCGATCAGGGTGCCGAGCCCGGAGGAGTCCATGAACGAGACGGCGGCCAGGTCGACGACCACCCGCGGGTGCCCGGACTCGACGGCCTGGTCGATGACCGCCTTGAGGCGGGGGGCCGAGACCATGGTGAGCCGGCCCTCCAGACGGAGCACGGTGACGCCCCGTTCGCGGTCGGTCTGCTCGATCTCCATGCGGCTCCTGTTGCGGTGGGGGACGTCAGGCGACGTCGTGGCGGCGGACCACCACGGCGGTCACGTCGTCGGTGGCGTGGTGGTCGCGGGCGTAGGCGGCCACGATGTCGACGACCTCCTGCGCGGTCGAGCAGGACGCGACGGTCTCGCGGGCGGCCTCGCGGGCGTCCTCGATGGTGTCGAAGAGGTCCAGCAGGCCGTCGCTGAGCGCGATGAACGTGTCGCCCGGCTCGAGCACCACCCGGTCGGCGCGCCACGGCTCCCACGCCGGCGCGCCCAGCGGCAGGCCGTCGGACTCGAACTGGTGGGCCTCGCCGGCGCGGGTGACGATGCCGGCGATGCCGTGCCCGGCGTCGACGTAGGTCAGCGTCCCGCTCGCCGGGTCCAGGCGGGCTGCCAGCAGGGTGACGAACGTCGAGGTGTCGAAGAGGTCGGACTCCAGCGCCGCCGCGGCCCGGTTCACGGCCGTCTCGACGTCGTTGAAGCGGGAGGCGCCGCGCAGCACGGAGCGGACGCTCGCGCCGATGATCGCGGCGGGGATGCCCTTGCCCATCACGTCCGCGATCACCACCTGGAAGTCGTCGCCGAGGAGGTGCCAGTCGAAGAAGTCGCCGCCCACGGCGGACGCGGGCAGGCAGACGCCGGCGACGTCGTACCCGGGCAGGTGCGGGGTGCGTCGCGGCAGCAGGGTGCGCTGCAGCTCGCCGGCCCGGTCGAGCTCGTCGGTGCGGGCCAGCTCGGTCTCCACGAAGTCCGCCAGCTCGCGCAGGATGGCGAGCTGGTTGTCGTCCAGGGTGCGGGGCCGGGTGTCCACGATGCAGAGCGAGCCGACACGGGCGCCGCCCGGTGCGTGCAGCGGCTGGCCGGCGTAGAACCGGACGCCGCCCTCGGCAGTCACCCCCGGGTACGACGCGAAGCGCGGGTCGTGGACCGGGTCGGTCACCACCAGGGCCCCCTCGCCGCGGATGGCGTGGTCGCACATCGAGGCGGAGCGGGGGACGTCGTCGCGGTTGCCGATGCCGACCTCGGCCTTGTTCCACTGCCGGTGCTCGTCGATCAGGCTGACCATCGCCATCGGCACGTCGAACATCCGCCGGGTGAGCCGGACCAGCCGGTCGAAGCGCTCCTCGCGGGGGGTGTCGAGCAGGTTCAGGGCAGCCAGGGCCCGCAGGCGGGTCTCCTCGGTGAGTGCGACCATCGTGCTCCTTCCGCGGCCGGCCAGGTAGAGGTATCGGCCGACCCGCGCGGATGCTGACCCATTCCCCGATAGTCCGTGACGTTCTTGCTCCCCGAGGACCCGCCCGGGGACAAGTACGTCACGGACTATCGGGGGTGGGTGGGTGGCACGATGAGCCGATGCCGAGGATGCGGGTGGGGGAGACCCTGCACAGCGACACCGGGACGCCGTACCTCGTCGTCGGCCCGCTGGGCGAGGGCGGCTTCGGCGAGGCGTACGTCGGGCAGCAGCTGTCCGCCCGCGGCACCCCGCAGCGGACCGTCGCGATCAAGGTGTGCCAGAGCCTCGAGGACTGGCACGGCGAGGCGTACTTCGGGCGGCTGCTGCAGGGCGACCCGCGCGTCGTGGAGCTCCTGGACGCGTTCGTCACCGCGACCGGACGCGGCCAGCGCCAGCGCCGCCGGCACGTGCTGGTGTTCGAGCACATGGACGAGGGCACGGTCTGGGACGCGGTCGAGCGCGACGGGCTGCGCTGGAGCGAGGGCAAGGTGCGCGCCGAGATCCGGGCGCTGCTCAAGCTGCTGCGCCGGATGCACGGGGTGTGGATCATCCACCGCGACATCAAGCCCGACAACGTCTACCTGCGCGACGGGCGGCTGGTGCTTGGCGACTTCGGGATCACCAAGCTGGCCCTGGACCAGAAGGGCTCGGACGCCTCCAAGTTCCAGCCGGACTTCGCCCCGCGCGACCTCGCCTCCAGCACCCTGTGGGGGCCGGCCGAGGACATCTTCCAGGTCGGCCTGCTCGCCGCGACCCTGCTGTCCGGGGAGATCTGGTGGAACGACCTGGTGTCCGCGCGGGCGATCGCCGGGCTGGACGCCGACGACGCGTTCAAGAGCTGGATCTGGCACGCCACCGGTGCCCGGTCCAAGCGCTACTGGCACGCCGACGACGCGCTCGACGCGCTGTCCTCGCTGCGCCGCGTCGACGTCGCGCCCGGCCGGGCCCCGCGCACGCTGCGCGACCAGCCGGTGGTGTTCAGCGGCCGGCTCGACGGGCTGACCCGCGCCCAGGCGATGGCCCGGGCCCGGGCCGTGGGCGCCCACCCCCAGACCCGGCTGACCGACGCCACGACGGTGGTCGTGGTCGGGCGGGTCGGCACCTCGGAGGGCCTGAAGATGTTCGGGGTGCGCGAGCGGCTGCGCACCGGCCAGCCGATCCGGGTGATCAACCAGGAGCAGTTCGTGCGGCTGACCCGGCGGGTCCGGCTGCGCGGCTGAGACGTCCCGGGTTTGGCGGGCGCTGCGAGGGTGGGACACATGCCCATCGCCACCAGCTCCTACGCCCACGTCCGGATCACCGTCACCGACATCGAGCGCTCCCGGGCGTTCTACGACGCGGTGCTCGGCCTGCCGGTCGCCTTCGAGCTGCCGCCGGACGCAGACGAGGCCACCCGCGAGCAGCTGTCGTTCCTGTTCGGCGGGGTGATCTACCGGCTCGGCGACTCGCTGTTCGGGCTCCGCCCGGTCAGCCGCGACGAGTTCGACGAGAACCGCACCGGGCTCGACCACCTGAGCTTCGCGGTGGCCGACCGTGCGGCGCTCGAGGACGCGCTCGCCGTGCTGGACGCGCACACCGTGCCGCACGAGGAGATCAAGGACATCGGCGTGGGCTGGATCCTGGAGTTCCGCGACCCCGACGGGATCGCCCTGGAGCTCTTCGCCGCGAAGTCCTAGGCGACGCCGGCCGACGGCTCCAGGCCGGCCAGCCGGTCGGCCAGCCCGCCGGCTGCCCGGCCCATCAACCGGCCGCTGGTGACCACCGAGACGCCGGTGGTCCGCAGCAACCGGTGGCCCCGGGCCTCCAGCGCGTCGACGAGCGCCTGGTCCTCGCCGTGCACGGCGTGCGGGAAGCCGCCGACGTCGAGGTAGGCGTCCGCGCGGACGGCCAGGTTGGCGCCGTACACGTGCTGGTGCGTGTCGCCGTCGGTCTTCTCGCGGAGCAGCCGGTCGTAGGCCGCCGACGCCTCGGCGCTGCCCCGCCACCGGTCGAGGGTGGTGACGCCGACGACCGCGGCCGCGTCGACGGCACGGGCGGACTGCAGGATCCGGCCGACCCACCCCGTCCCGACCTCGGTGTCCGCGTCGGTGGACAGCACCCAGGTGCGTCCCGGGTCGCCGTCCAGGCGCGCCAGCCCACGGCGTACGCCGGAGTCGCGGACCTGCCCGACCGTCACCGACGACTCGTCCCGGGTGACCCGGGCGTCGCGGCGCCGCCCCAGCACCCCGCCCGCGCGTACGGCGGTCAGGTCGGCGCACCGGTGCGCGACGACCTCGAGGGCGCACCGGCCGACGAGGCCCTGCTCGACGGCCAGGTCCAGGGACGCGCACACGCCGTGCAGGGTCCGGGCGATGCCGTCCTGCTCGTCGCGGGCCGGCACCACGACCACGACGTCGACGCTCATCCGGTGGGCTCGCGGGTGTCCAGCGCGTGCCGGCCGGCCGCCTCGTGCGCGAGGTCGACGTGGTGCTGGCGCACGAAGATCGCCAGGTCCGCCAGCGTCCGGGCGAGCCGCGCGTCCCCGCTCAGCCCTCCCGGCCCGACGATCCGCTGGGCCTCGTCGACGACCTGCTCGCAGGCGGTGACCACGCAGGTGCGGGCCGCGGTGGTCTCGCGGGCGAGCCGGTCGCCGTCCAGGTCGGGCAGCCGCCGCGCGGTGGCGGCCACGACGGTCCGGGCCTGCCACACCGCCTGCTCCGCCACGCCGAGCCGGCGAACCTGGTGGGCGGACGGCGTGAACCGGCGCAGCCCGGCGGCGACCTGCTCCAGCACCGACTGCGCACCGCCGGCCCAGACGGCCGCGACGCCGAGCCCGCCGACGAGGAAGCCCGGACGGCGCAGGTAGAAGTTCTCCGGCCCCACCACGTCGTCGGCGCCGCACGGCATCGAGGCGGTCACGGTGAACGACCGCGAGGCGTCCATCGCCGAGGTGTGCCAGCTGTCGCGGTCGGCGCGCACCGCGTCGGCGGCGACGTCGAACAGCAGGTGGGTGTCGGCGTCCACCCAGCCCGGCAGCAGCGCCCGGTCGACGACGTCGATGCCGGAGGCGAACCGCAGCTCGCCGTCGAGGTGCCACCCGGTCCCGTTCGCACGGGCGCCGACGCCGGTGCCGGCGGAGCGCGACGCCCAGACGCCGTACACGCCGGGTCGGGGCGCGGCGCCGGCCTGGTCGAGGATCCGCAGGGCGTCGGCGTGCCCCTCGACCAGCCGCGCCAGGCACAGGTCGACGCGGGCGACCTCGGCGAGCGCGTCGGCGAAGCCGGGGAACGGGCCGGTCCACACCTCGGTGTGCTCGGCGGCGAGGTCCCGGACCGCGGCCCGCATCGCCGCGGTCGACGACCTGACCTCGTCGGCGCGCACGGTCAGCGCGACGGCGCTCACGCGGGGGCCTCGTAGACGTCGAGCAGGAAGTCCTGGTCGACGTGGGTGACGAGCGTGCGCACGTCTCTCCTCACGCAGTCGAGACGGATCCGGGCGTGCATCTCGGGCCCGCCGCGGAACGCGTCGTGGGGGTGGTGCGCCCAGTGCACGACGACCAGGTGGCCGCCGGGCTCGCACCGGGACCAGAGCGCGTCCAGCGCGCCCTCCAGGTCGGGGACGTAGTAGAGGAACTCGGCGGCCACGACGAGGTCGACGGTGCCCTCGAAGGGCACCTCGGGCAGCGTGGACCGGTGCACGCTGACGCTGGGCAGGTCGCTGGTGCGCTGCCGGGCGAGGGCGACCGCGGTGTCCGACACGTCGGAGGCGACCAGCTCCCCGACCCGGTCGGCCAGCCGGCGCGAGACCAGGCCGGGCCCGCAGCCCGGCTCCCACGCGCGCCGGTAGCGCTCCGCGGGCAGCGCGGCCAGCAGCACGGCCAGCTTGCGGCGCTCGTACCACGAGGTCTCGACCTGCCACGGGTCGTGGTCGGCCTGGTACATCGCCTCGAAGTCGGGGACGGTCATCGGCGCACCACGCACTCGTGCGGCCACGCGACCACGGCCGGCGGGAGCACCGGTCCGAGGTGCGGGGCGAGCGGCTCGACCTGGGTGCGGTACCCCGCGAGCGCCGTACGACGGGCCCGGCGGGCCGCCTCGCCAAGGGCCACCTGGGCGACGTCGTCGGGGACGTCGACGGGGTCGGTCCAGTGCACGGTCCAGAGCAGGAACTCCGCGACCCGGTCCGGTCCGCAGACCGCCAGCGCGGCCCGGGAGACGGCGCGGTGGTCGGGGTGCGGGTCGGCGTGCCACAGCGTCGCGACCCGGTCCGGCCGGTGGGTCTCGACGGCGCCCCGCACCGCGGCCTCGACCCGTCCGGGGTCGTCGGCGAGCCGGCTGTCGGGCAGGCCCAGGGCGGTGCAGCCGGCCAGCCCGAGGGCCGCGCCGGCCCGGTGCAGCTCGGCACGCCGGCGCGCGGCGAGGTCGCCGACCGGCTCGCCGACGTGGTCGAGCGCGGCCTCCCCGGAGGTCAGCGAGACGACCTGCACGTGCACGCCCGTCGCAGCCAGCTCGGCGAGCGTGCCGCCGAGCGCGAGGGTCTCGTCGTCGGGGTGCGCGACCACGACCAGCAAGCGGTCCCCGGCGGCGACGCCGACGGCGGCAGCGGGCGACACCGGTCTGACCGCGTCGAGCCGCCGCGCCCACGCGTGGGCGTGCACCGGGTCGGGGGTGACCCGGGTCGGGGTGGTCGGGTGCGGGGTCGCGGCCACGGGACTCCAGGGAGGGGGAGGACGGCTGGGGGCTCAACCGTCCGCGGGGTGGTACCCCGTCTTCCCGAAACCGTGCGTCCGGTCGGCGGCCCGGGCGTGTCAGCGGACGCTGAGCGTCTGCCGGGTGTTCAAGGTGCTGCCCGGCACCCGGGGCAGGTCGAGCAGGTCCAGCACCAGGTTGGCCAGCTCGCCGTTGCGGACCGGCTGCCGCCCGGCGTACGACGGACGCCCGACGCCGGGGTCGCGGCGGTCGTCGGCGTTCAGCGCGTACAGGTCCGCGCCCTTGGCCACGCCCACCCCCCACGCCATGAACGGCACCGTGTAGTCGACGGCCTTCGTGGGGTCGGTGTGGCCGGCGCCGAGGCCGCCGTGGTCAGCGGTGAGCACGACGGCCACGTGCCGGCGCAGCCGCGGGTCGGCGGCGACCGCGTCGAGGATCCGGCCGACCTGGGCGTCGGCGGCCCGCACGGCCCGCAGGTAGGTCGGCGACATGAACCCCGCGGCGTGGCCGGCCCGGTCGGGCTGCGCGAGGTGCACGAAGCTCAGCTCGTCGGGGGGCGCTGCGCAGCCGGCCCAGCAGCCGGGTGACGTTCGCGGCCTCGGTGGACACGGTGTAGCGGTCGATCTTGTCGCGGCCGTCGTTGGCGCCGACCCGGTCGACGGCCCCGTGGCCGGCGTCCCAGGACCGGTTCAGCAGGTCGAACTTGTGCTTGGCGGAGTAGAACGCGGTGGCGCGGCCGCGGTCGTGCGCGACGTCGAACATGCTCGCGACGTAACCGCCCGCGGTCCGGTGCAGGGTGCTGCCGTTGTCGTCGTTGAAGGTGACCCGGTGGCCGCCGGCTCCCGTCACCTGGCGGCCGGTGACCATGCCGGTGTGGTTCGGCAGGGTGATCGTCCGCTCGTAGGCGGAGCGCGCGTTCAGCGTCGTGGCGCCCTGGGCGATCATCCGGTGCAGCGCCGGGGTGCCGCCGGCGCCCAGCTCGCGGATCGCGTCGGGGTTGAGACCGTCGACCGAGATCGCCACCACGTAGTCGACCGGGTCGTCGGCCGAGCGGGGGCCGGCCGTGCTGGTGTCCGCGCCGACGGCGCAGGCCGTGGTGAGGGTGACGGCCAGCGCGAGGCCGGGCGTGCGGGTCAGGAGGCGGCGTGACGGCATGGATCTCCCCGAGATGAGTGGTACGACGTCCCCTATCGTCCCTCATCGGTGCCGGGGCCGGGCGCGCCCGGCCGGAGCCAGGCGGTCCAGCGCTCCAGCGCCAGGTAGCCCATCGACTCGTACGTCGGGCGGCCGTCGTCGCTGGCCACCAGCACGGCCGGCGCCCCGGGGTCGGCGAGCGTCGCGGCCCACGTGACCGCGGCGCCGGCGCCCCTGCCCCGCGCGGCCGGCAGCGCGGCGACGTACTCCACGAGCGTGGTGCCGGCGGCCCGGTGCGCCGCCGCGACCGAGGCGGGCTCCCCGTCGAGGTACCCCACCCACACGCGGGTCGGGCCGCCGAGCAGCCCGGGCGCGAGCACGCTGCCGGGCGGGGCGCCCGGCATCGGGTAGCCCTCGACGAGGACCCGCTCGGCGACCGCGAGGCCCTCGGCGTCCCGCACCTCCCGGACCTGCACGCCGGGCGGGTCGGCGCGCGGCCGTGGCGCGGGCAGCCGGAGCATCAGCGGCGGGTGGCCGATCAGCGCCAGGCCGTGCGGGGCGAGGTCGGGCGTCAGCCACGGGCTGAGCAGGAAGTAGGTCGTGCCGCTCGGGACCAGGTCCGCGATCTCGGCCACCACCGCCTCGGCCTCGCCGTCCGCGACCGGTGCGGTCAGCACGACCGGGTTCACCAGCGCGCCGTCGCCCTCGCCGAGCACCGCACCGGCCCAGCGGTCCGTGCGCCGCCACGGCCGGCCGAGCGCGCCGGCGACCTCGACCGGCCACGAGGCGTGCACCAGCACGGCGCGGCGCACCAGGGTGTCGTCGGCCGGGACGTCCACCTCCCAGCCGTTGGTCAGGTGCTCGCCCTCCGCGGGAAGGATCGACCCGGTCATGGCTCAGGAGCGGTGCGAGCGCTGCGCGGGGATCCTCAGGCGGGCCATCCGGCGCTCCTCCTGGTGGGCGAACATCCGCTCGAGGGCGAGCGGGATGTCCGGGTCGGGCACGGACGGCTCGGGCTCACCGGTGTCGAAGGAGCCGAGCGGGGGAGCGGCGGCCACCAGGGCGGGGTCCACGGTCACGGTGAGGGTGACCCGGGGCCACCAGCGGCCGCGGTCCTCGCGGGCCACGACGGCGCTCCCGCCGAACGCGTCCCGCGCATAGTCGAGCGCGGCCTCGAAGGACCCGCCGGTGACCCGCCAGGTCGGCCGGTGCCCGGAGACCTCGATCCGCTCCGGGATCGCCTCGAACACTTCCACGATGCCTCGTCCGAGTGGCATGACGTTCACCCCGTTCCGTCGCGACCCCTGCAGGCTAGTGGAATCGTGCGGCCGGCCGCGTCACCCGTTCTGCTCAGTTGCCCAGGGACCAGACGTGCACGTGCTCGAAGGTGGAGACGAAGCCGGCGCCGCCCAGCGAGACCAACCCGATGCGCTCGCCGGCCCCGAGCTCGTCGTAGGCCCAGGTCCCGCCGCGGACCCACCGAGTGCCGTCCTGGCTGGTGTAGGCGGTGAACAGGCTGTGCCCGCCGGAGACCCGCTTGACGATCCGCAGCCAGGTGAGGTCGGACGGGGGGCCGACGGTGAAGCCGCCGTAGCGAGGGTAGCCCTTGCCGCCGTTCGGCACCTCCTTGCCGAACTCGGTGATCCGGGTCTGGCCGGCCGAGACGTGGGTGAGCTTGAGGAACCGGTCGTCGGACCCGTAGACCACCAGGCCGCCCTGCACGTAGTCCTGGCAGCAGCCGGTGGCCGGCACGTTCAGCCGGACCGCGGTCTCCACCACGTAGCTGCCGGCGGGGGCCGCCTCGGTCAGCACCGAGGCCCCGTCGGCCCGGCCGGTGAGACCGCCGGCCTGGGTGGCGAAGTTCAGGGTGCCGCCGCTGACCGAGTACGTCGCGGGGTCGACCGGCGGACGCACCCACGACCAGCGCGGGTCCAGCGCTGTGCCGTCGAACTCGTCGCTGGCCGCGGCCACCGGGGCGCCGAGCACGTCGACGGGGACCGGCGCGGGCCGGTACCTCGAGCGCTGCTTGGGCTGGGCGGCCGGCGAGCCGCCCCACTCGACCGACGCGCCGTGGCCGGAGCGCACCGTCGGCCAGCCGTCGACCCAGTCGATCGGGTCGAGCATCGGCGGCCGCTTGGTGAAGCCGGGACGGTTGGCGAAGAACGGCTTGAACTTGTCGATCGCGTGGTAGACCGTCCACCACTGGCCGCCGAAGTCCTTGAAGACGGTGTTGTGCCCGCCGCCCACCCAGCGGTTGCCGTTGGGGGCGAGCACCGGCGTGCCGCCGACCCGGGCCGCGGTGAGCGGGTTGCCCTCCCGGTCCAGGAACGGCCCGAACGGGCTGGCGGACCGGCCGGCGAAGACGCCGTACCCGGACAGCGGCCCGGTGCAGCAGCTCCCGGAGGAGACGAAGAGGTAGTAGTAGCCGCCGCGGCTGACCACGTCGGCCGCCTCGTAGCGGCGGCCGATGGTCACCTGGCGCGAGGAGCCGGTGAGCCGCATGGAGTACTTCGCCAGGGCGACCCGCTGGGCGAAGATCCCGCCGCGGAAGCCGCCCGCGTAGAGCACCCCGGTGCGGCCGATGCTCTCGCCGAGCACGTCGGGGTCGATCGTCGAGCCGAACGAGCAGCCGGGGCCCAGCCGCTTGGGCCGGACCACGATGCTGCCCATCCGCCACGGACCGGTGGGGGTGGCGCTGGTCGCGACGCCGATCGCGGGGTCCTTGGCGCAGCCGGGCTGACCGCTGACCCGGTCGATCGTGTCGGTGACCGCGTAGGTCATGTAGTAGCGCTTGTAGGTGCTGGAGTAGACCACGTCGGGCGCCCACAGCTGCGCGGAGGCGCTGGCCCAGCTCGGCTTGCCGGGCAGCGCGGAGCCGACGTACTTCCAGTGCACGAGGTCGCGGCTGCGCATCATCGGCAGCCGGCGGAAGGTCGGGGACCCGGTGCGGGCGGTGTCCCGGTCGCTGAGCGGGTCGGAGGTGCAGTACATGTACCAGTAGCGGGCGTACTTCCCGCGTCCGCGCAGCACCGAGGGGTCCGAGCAGCTCTCGACGCGGGCGCCGGTGGAGGTCTTCGGCTTCAGCGCGTTGGCGTAGCGGCCGCGCACCTCCGCGGCCCCGGCGGACGGGGAGCCGACGGCGCCCAGCGTCAGCATCGTGGACAGCAGCGACAGCGCGACGACCAGCCGAGTTCCCCGTCTCATGTCCCGCAGTGTGTCTTTACTCTGCCCGGTGTGCAGCACTTTTCGGAAAGGTGACCCTTGACACACGGGTCCTAAACCGGTTTAGTTGCCCATCGTGAGCCGGCCCACCATCAACGACGTCGCCAGCGCGGCGGGCGTCTCGAAGGGGGCGGTGTCGTTCGCGCTGAACGACCGGCCCGGGCTGGCCCCGCAGACCCGGCAGCGCATCCTGGACGTGGCCGCCGAGCTCGGCTGGACCCCCAGCCCCCGGGCCCGGGCACTGTCGGTGTCCAAGGCGCTCGCCGTCGGGCTCGTCGTGGCCCGGCCCCCCGAGGTCTTCCGGGCCGACGCCTTCTTCCCCGCCTTCATCTCCGGGCTCGAGACGGTCCTGTCCCGGCGCGGGCACGCGCTGCTGCTGATGGTGGCCGAGCACGGCGACGCCGCGACGTACCGCCGGCTGGCCCGCGAGGGGCGGGTCGACGGCGTGTTCGTCACCGACCTCCAGGTCGACGACCCGCGGCCCGCGCTGCTCGAGGAGCTCGGCCTGCCCGCCGTGGTGGTCGGCCCGGCCGTCGAGGGCGACCCCACCCCGACGCTCGGCGTCGACGACGCCCCGGGCGTCGACGCCGCGGTCACGCACCTGACCGGCCTCGGGCACCGGCGGATCGCCCACGTGTCCGGCCCGCAGTCGATGGTGCACGGCCGCTCCCGCCGCACGGCGTGGGAGCGGGCGCTGCGGGCGGCCGGGCTGCCCGCCGACCTGTGCGTCGAGGCGGACTTCTCCGCCGAGTCGGGTGCCGCCGCCACCCGCGAGCTGCTCGACCTCGCCGAGCCGCCGACCGCGATCGTCTACGCCAACGACCTGATGGCGATGGCCGGGCTGTCCCTGGCGGTCTCCCGCGGGATCAGCATCCCCGGGCAGCTGTCGGTCACGGGGTACGACGACACCGAGATCGCCGCGCACCTGCAGCCCTCGCTCACGACCGTCAGCACCGACGTCGTGGCGTGGGGCCGGGCGGCCGCCACCCGGCTGCTCGAGCTGATCGGCTCCCAGGAGCCCACCCCCGTCGACCTGCCGCCGGCCCGGCTCGTCGTCCGCGCCTCGACCGGGCCCGCGCCCGGCCTCCCCACCTGACGTCCTGTCCCGCACCACCGCTCGACCCGTCCGACCGTCTGCCGAATTGGAGCACCGATGAGATCGAAGATCCTGACCGTGTCCGCCGCCGTCCTGGCGCTGGGAATGACCGCCGCGTGCGGGGGTGGTGGGTCCGGCTCCGGTGACGCCGCGAGCGCCACCGGCCCGATCAAGGTGTGGCTGTCGAACAACCCCGAGGAGATCGCCTGGGGCAAGGCGATGGTCAAGGAGTGGAACGCCGCGCACGCCGACCAGAAGGTCACCGCGCAGGAGATCCCGGCCGGCAAGACCTCCGAGGAGGTCATCGGGGCGGCGATCACCGCCGGCAACGCGCCCTGCCTGGTGTTCAACACCAGCCCGGCCGCGGTGCCGCAGTTCGAGAAGCAGGGCGGCCTCGTCGCCCTCGACGGCTTCTCGGGTGCCGCCGACTACATCAAGGCCCGGTCGGGCGACTCGGCCGACCAGTACACCTCGCCGGACGGGAAGTTCTACCAGATGCCGTGGAAGCAGAACCCGGTGATGATCTTCTACAACAAGGACCTGTTCAAGAAGGCCGGGCTCGACCCGAACAAGCCGGCCCTGTCGACGTACGACGAGTTCTTCGCGGCCAGCAAGAAGATCGTGGACAGCGGCGCCGCCGACGCCGCGATCGCGCCGGCCCCGTCCAGCGAGTTCTTCCAGTCCTGGTTCGACTTCTACCCGCTGTACGCCGCCGAGTCCGGTGGCAAGCAGACGATCGAGGACGGCAAGGCGACCTTCGACGACGCCGCCGGCCAGGACGTCTGGAACTTCTGGGCGCAGATGTACAAGGACGGCTACGCCCCGCAGGAGAAGTACGACGGCGACTCGTTCGCCGACAAGAAGTCCGCGATGGCGGTCGTCGGCCCGTGGGCCATCTCGGTCTACAAGGGCAAGGTCAACTGGGGCGTCGTGCCGGTCCCGACCAAGACGGGCATGCCGGCCGGTGAGGTGCACACCTTCACCGACGCCAAGAACATCGGGCTCTACTCCGCCTGCGCCAACCAGAAGACCGCGTGGGACGTGCTGAAGTTCGCGACCAGCGAGGACCAGGACGGCAAGCTGCTGGAGACGACCGGCCAGATGCCGATCCGCACCGACCTGGCGACGACCTACGCCGACTACTTCAAGGCGAACCCGGACTACGCGACGTTCGCCGACCAGGCCTCGCGCACCGTCGAGGTGCCCAACGTGCCGAACTCGGTGGAGATCTGGCAGGAGATCCGGGACAACTACTCGTCCTCGGTGATCTTCGGGAAGACGCCGGTCCAGGACGCGCTGTCCAATGCGGCGTCCAAGGCCGACGAGCTCGCCGGCCAGTCGTGAGCCCTGCGTCCAGGAGGGTGCTCGGCCGGCAACCGCTGGGCATCCTCTTCGCCGCTCCGTACGCGATCTTCCTGGCGGCGATCTTCGCCTACCCGCTGGGTCTCGCGGTGTGGATCAGCTTCCACGACTACTTCTTCGCGGCGCCGGGGGCGACGGTCCCGCGGCCCTTCGTGGGCTTCGAGAACTACGCCACGGTCCTGAAGGACCCGGACGTCCGGCAGTCGTTCCTGCACGTCGCCGAGTTCCTGGTGATCAACGTGCCGCTCACCGTGGTGCTCGCCCTGGTCCTGGCCACGGCGCTGAACTCGGTGACCCGGTTCAAGACGTTCCTGCGGGTGTCGTACTACGTGCCCTACGTGACGGCGAGCGTGGCCCTGGTCGCGGTCTGGCTGTTCCTGTTCAGCAAGGGCGGGATGGTCAACCAGATCCTCGGCCCGCTGGCGCCGTCGCCGTCGTGGCTGGTCAACAGCGCGCTGGCGATGCCGATCATCGCGCTGTTCGTCACCTGGAAGCAGCTCGGCTTCTTCATCCTGCTGTACCTCGCCGCGCTGCAGAACGTGTCGAAGGACCTCTACGAGTCGGCGTCCGTCGACGGGGCGGGCCGGGTCAAGTCGTTCATGAACGTGACGGTGCCGGGGGTGCGGTCGGCCACCACGCTGGTCGTCATCCTGGCCACCATCACCGGGGCCAACCTGTTCACCGAGCCCTACCTCCTGACCAACGGCGGCGGCCCCGACGGGGCCTCGACCTCGCCGGTGTTCGTGATGTACCAGAAGGGCATCGAGCAGGGGAACCCCGACACCGCGTCCGCCATCGGCGTGATCCTGGTGATCTGCGTCCTCGCGATCTCGCTCGTCAACCGCAAGATCCTGGAGCGTGACTGACATGGCCTCGACGAGCTCGAACCGCCTGAGCACCAGCTCGACCCGGCCGGGTCGCAAGATCTGGAGCACCACGGCCCTGTTCATCGGCGCCCTGGTGTTCCTGTTCCCCTTCTACTACATGATCATCGGCTCCTTGCAGAAGAAGCCGGACACGTCGCTGAAGGGCGCCTTCCCGACCGGCGGGCTGACCCTGCACAACTACGCGGAGATCAACAGCCGGGTGGACCTGGTCCGCTCGCTGCTGAACTCCGGCATCTTCACCGGCGGCGTGCTGCTCGGCACCGTGGTGTTCGGCGTGCTCGCCGGCTACGCCCTGGCGCGGCTGCACTTCCGGGGCCGGGGCACGCTGTTCGCGGTGATGCTGCTCGTGCAGATCGTGCCGTTCCAGCTGCTGATCATCCCGATCTACGTGATGATCGTCCGCACCTACGGGCTGGCCGACAGCTACGCCGGGATGATCGTGCCGTTCCTGATCAACTCGACGGCGGTCTTCGTCTTCCGGCAGTTCTTCCTGGCGCTGCCCGACGACCTGTTCTCCGCGGCCCAGCTGGACGGGGCCGGCGAGCTCCGGATCCTGTGGTCGGTGGCGCTGCCGCTCGTGCGGCCGGCCCTGCTGACGGTCGTGCTGCTGACCTTCATCGGTCCGTGGAACGAGTTCCTCTGGCCGTTCCTGGTCACCAAGGACCAGAGCCTGCAACCGCTGGCGGTCACGCTGGCCAACTACATCAGCAACATCGCCGGCCGGGCCTCCAACCCGTTCGGCGCGATCCTCGCCGGTGCGGTCGTGCTGGCGGCCCCCGCGGTGGCGCTGTTCGTGGTGTTCCAGAAGCGGTTCACCGCCTCCGAGATCAGCAGCGGGGTGAAGGGCTGAGATGGCCTCCCCCTCCTCGCCCCCGGTGCTGGGCCTCGGCGTCGTCGGCGCCGGCCGGTTCGCGACCTTCCTCTGCGAGGCGGTCGCGGACCTGCCGGACGTCGCCGTCCGCGCGGTGAGCGACCGCGACCGTGAGGCCGCGGCGGTGCTGGCCGAGGCGTACGGCGCCCGCGTGCACGACACGGCCGACGAGCTCGTCGCCGACCCGGCGGTCGACGTCGTCGTGGTGGCCACCCCACCCGCGTCGCACGCCGCGATCGCCGTCCGGGCCCTGCGGTCCGGACGGCACGTGTTCTGCGAGAAGCCGCTGGCCACCACCGCCGGCGACCTCGCCGACCTGGTCGCGGCGGCGGACGCCGGGCCGGGCGTGCTGGTCGTCGACCACGTGCTCCGGTTCAACCCGCTGCTCGCCGCCGTCGGCCGGCTGCAGGAGGAGGTCCTCGGGGCCCCGCAACGGTTCCTGTTCGAGAACGACGCGAGCGACGAGGACCTCGACGACGCCCACTGGTTCTGGGACGCGTCCCTGAGCGGGGGCATCTTCGTCGAGCACGGCGTGCACTTCTTCGACGCCGCGGCGATGCTGCTCGGCCGTCCGGCCACCGCGGTGCAGGCGACCGCCGCCCGGCGCGCCGGCACCGGTCTCACCGACCTGGTCAGCGCGACGGTCCGGCACGGCGACGACGTGCTCGCGACCCACACGCACTCCTTCACGCACGCCCACCGCGGCGAGCGCCAGCTGATGCGGCTCGACCACGGCGCCGCCGAGACCCGGATCGAGGGCTGGATCCCGGTCGACGCGGTCGTCGACCTCTGGACCGACGACGCCGGCGTGGCGCTGTGCGGGTCGCTCCCGGCGCGCAGCGGTGAGCTGCTCGCCGTCGACGGCTTCCGCCTCGGCGCCGGCGCGGCCGTCACGGTCGACGTACGGCGGGACGCGGACGTGCCCGCGGCGCGCGGTCGCGGCCACGACCTGCACGTCCCGCACCACGTGCGGGTGCACCTCACGCTCGGCGGCCCGGCGGCCAAGGCGGCGGTGTACGCCGAGAGCGTGCACGCCGCGATGGCCGACCTGGTCCGCGCCGTACGCAGCGGCACGCCCCCACGCTCCGGCATCGTCACCGGTGCCGCCGCCACCACGCTCGCCCTCGCCGCCACCCGCGCTGCCGACCTGCAGCAGACCGTCCACCTCTCGGGAGTCCCGTCATGAAGCGCATCCCCCTCGCGGTCGCCGCGACCGCCGCGGCCTCGGCCGTGCTCGTCGCGACACCGCAGCTCACCGTCGCCGCCCCGCGGACGCCGGTGTCCGCCCCGGTGCAGCTCGCCGCACCCTCCGCGGGCCGGCTGACCAACCTCGCGCACCTCGACTACCTCGGCGACACGTTCACGCCGCCGGCGCAGCCGGGGCACACGACCTACCAGCTGGCGGAGCGCCCGGCGCTCGGCACGCTGTGGACCTACGCCGACAGCCGTCCGGGCGGCACGTTCGCGCGCGTCGGCGGCGGCGCGTACGACGCGGCCACCGACACGTGGGGCCAGGGCGCCTACAACGCCGACGACATGGCTCGGGCGGCCGTGGTCTACCTCCGCGACTGGAAGCAGACCCGCTCCGCGCACAGCCGGGACGCAGCCTTCCAGATGCTGCGCGGCCTGACCTACCTCCAGACCGCCTCGGGCCCGAACGCCGGCAACGTGGTGCTGTGGCTGCAGCCCGACGGCACCCTGAACCCGAGCGCCGAGCCCAAGGAGCTCCCGGACCCGTCCGACAGCGACGCGTCCTACTGGCTGGCCCGCACGACCTGGGCGCTCGGTGAGGGCTACGCGGCCTTCAAGAAGACCGACCCCGCGTTCGCGGGCTTCCTCCGCCAGCGCCTCGGCCTCGCGGTCGCCGCGATCGACCGGCAGGTGCTCTCCAAGGACGGCACCTTCCTCCAGGTCGACGGCCGCCGCACGCCCGCGTGGCTGATCGCCCAGGGCGGCGACGCGTCCGCCGAGGCGGTCCTCGGTCTCGCGGCCTACGTCCGCGCCGGGGGCTCCGGCGCCGCGCGGCACACGCTCGCCCGGCTCAGCGACGGCATCGCCCGGCTCTCCGGCGGCGACGCCCGCTCCTGGCCCTTCGGCGGGATCCTGCCGTGGGCGCTGTCCCGGTCGGACTGGCACGCCTGGTCCTCGCAGATGCCGGCCGCGCTCGCGGAGGCGGCCGACGTCCTCGGCGACCGGTCGCTGGCCCGCACCGCCGCGCTGGACTCGTTCACCTTCGACCCCTGGATGCTCACCTCGGGCGGTCCCGACAACGGCCGGCTGCCCACCCGCACCGACGCCAACCAGATCGCCTACGGCGCCGACTCGCGGGTCCAGTCGCTGCTCGCGACGGGCGGCGACGCCGGTGACCGGCTCGCCGGCGTGGTGGCCTCCTGGTTCTTCGGCGCCAACGCCTCGAAGGCCCCGACCTACGACCCCGCCACCGGCGTCACCTTCGACGGGGTCGCCCCCGACGGCACGGTGAACCACAACTCGGGTGCCGAGTCGACGATCCACGGCCTGCTCACCATGCTCGCGCTCGACGCGCACCCGGCCGTCCGCACCATCGCGCGGACCGCCTCGGTCCGCTACCGGCTCGCGCCGTCCGTGCTCGAGGCCGAGGACGCCAGGCTGTCCGGCAACGCGAAGGCCGTGAAGCCCGAGTCGCTGTGGACCGGTGAGTCGCTGCTCGGCGGCACCGGCTACGCCTCGCTGCGCGGCGGGAGCACCGCCACGTTCACGCTGCCGGCACGCCGGGCCTCCCTGCTGATGCCGGTCGTCGACCTGCGCCGCGGCACCACCGGGACGACCACGTTCAGCGCCGCGGGCCACCGACTCGGCGTCGTGCGGTCCGGCGACATCGGCCCCTCGGGTGCCTCCGCCGGACCCGGCGCCCTGCTGCCCGTGACGTTGTCCGGGGAGCTCGCTGCGGGCACCCGCACGGTGAAGGCGGTCGCCACGGGCGGCGAGACCCGCCTCGACGCGCTGATGGTGCAGCCGCTGGTGACCCGTCTCGTGCTCGGCGGCAACGGGCACGGCACCGCCCTGCTCCGCTCGGCCGCGACCAGGACCCAGCACACCCGGGTCACCGTCCCCGGGCCGGGCGTCGCCACGGTCCGCTCGTACGACGGCCACGGCCGTCTCCTCGGCACGAAGCGGGTCGCCGCCCGTGCCGTCCCCGTCAGCATCACCCCCGGCGGCTTCACGCTGGTCCGCCGCTGACGACGTCCCCCCTCGTCGCAGCACACCCCCCCGATAGAAAGTGAATCCATGAGCCACCCGCACGCCGACTTCCCTCTCGGCCCGTTCACGCCGTACGAAGCGAACCCGATCCTCCGCCCGCAGGGTGACGGCTGGGAGTCCTCGAACGTCTACAACCCCGCCGCCGTGGTCAAGGACGGCCAGGTCGTGCTGCTCTACCGCGCGCACGCCGACGACATCGTCAGCCACGTCGGGCTGGCGACCAGCGACGACGGCATCCACTTCGAGCGGCACCCCGAGCCGGTGATCTCGCCGACCGAGTCCTACGAGGAGTTCGGCTGCGAGGACCCGCGGGTCACCGAGATCGACGGCACCTACTACCTGACCTACACCGCCTGGGACCGCAAGAACGCCCAGCTGTGCCTGGCCACGTCGACCGACCTCTTCACGTGGGAGAAGCACGGGCCGATGTTCCCGGACTACAACACGTTCCTCCCGCAGGGCAACGACCTCCCGGGGCCGTGGAGCAAGGCCGGCGGCATCCTCGCGACGCCGATCGACGGCCGCTACCTGATGTACTTCGGTGAGGGGTCGATCTACTACGCGTGGTCCGACGACCTGATCCACTGGACGCCGGGCCCGCAGGACGAGCCGATCATGGTGCCGACCGCCCCGGGCACCTTCGGGGAGTTCCTCGTCGAGGTCGGCCCGCAGCCGATCATCACCGACAACGGCCTGATCCTGCTGCTGCACAACGCCGCGGTGAAGAACGCGGACGGCACCGTGCGCTACACCTGCGGGCAGCTGCTCTTCGACCCGCGGCGGCCGACCGAGATCATGGCGCAGATGAACTACCCGTGGCTCGAGCCGTCGACGTACGAGGACCAGAACGGCCTCGTCTCCAACGTCACGTTCGTGGAGGGCCTGGTGCACTTCCAGGACACCTGGTTCGCCTACTACGGGCAGAGCGACTCCACGCTGGGCGTCGCGACCTACAAGGTCGGCGAGAAGTACGGCAGCCTCTGATGAGCTGGCTCACCACCCCCGCGCACGCACGCTGGCTCGAGGCCGAGGGTGACCGGCTGCTCGCCTTCGGGCGCGCCTCCCGGCACCCCGACGGCGGGTTCGCGTGGCTCGACGAGACCGGCGCCCCCGAGCTCGACCGGCCCGTCGAGCTCTGGATCACCTGCCGGATGACCCACGTCTACGCGCTGGGTCACCTGATGGGCCGGCCGGACTGCGGGACGCTCGCGGACCACGGCGTCGCGGCGCTGCGCGAGCGGTTCCACGACCGCGTGCACGGCGGGTGGTACGCCAAGGTCGGCCCGGACGGGCCGACCACGACCGACAAGACGGCCTACGAGCACGCGTTCGTCGTGCTCGCCGGGGCGAGCGCCGCTGCGGCGGGCCGCCCCGGCGGGGCCGAGCTGCTCGACGACGCGCTCGGCGTGCTGCTCGAGCACTTCTGGGACGACGAGTTCGGGATGGTCGTCGAGCAGTGGGACGAGTCGTTCACGACGTTGGACGGCTACCGCGGCGTGAACGCCAACATGCACACGGTCGAGGCGCTGCTCGCCGCCGCGGACGTCCTCGACGACGCCTCGCTGCGGGAGCGGGCGCAGCGGATCGTCACCCGGGTGGTCCACGACCTGGCCCGCGGCAACCAGTGGCGGATCCCGGAGCACTTCGACACGACCTGGACCCCCGACCTGGAGTACAACGTCGACGAGCCGGCCCACCCGTTCCGCCCCTACGGCGCGACGATCGGCCACTGGCTGGAGTGGGCCCGGCTGGCGCTGCACCTGCGGGCCGGCCTGGGCGCCTCCGCCCCGGAGTGGCTGCTCGAGGACGCCCGGTCGCTGTTCGACGCGTCCGTGCGCGAGGGCTGGGCCGTCGACGGCGCGGACGGGTTCGTCTACACCGTGGACTGGTCGGGCACGCCCGTCGTACGCGAGCGGATGCACTGGGTCGCCGCCGAGTCCACCGCGACCGCCGCCGCGCTGCACGCCGCGACGGGCGAGGCGGCGTACGCCGACTGGTACACCACCTGGTGGCAGCACGTGGCCGACTGCTTCCTCGACACCGAGCACGGGTCCTGGCGGCACGAGCTGTCGCCGCGGAACACGCCGAGCAGCGTCACCTGGGCCGGGAAGCCGGACACGTACCACGCGTTCCAGGCCACGCTGATCCCGCGCCTGCCGCTCGCGCCCACCCTCGCCGCCGCCCTGCGCGACGGCCTCCTGCCCTGATCCGCCGACCCGTCACCACTGCAGCCCCTCGCGCGGCGTGTCGTTGCAGAACTGACGGGTCGCGGACCGGTCGCGGCGCTGGAGCCGGGCCCAGCGACACCTGCCAGCATGAGGCATGACCGTCACCCTGTCCCAGCTGCTCGTCGCGCTCGGCTCCGCCCTCGCCGCGGTCCTCGTCGTCATCGTCGTGGTCCACGTCGTGGTGCTCGCGATGTCCCGTCGCTGGGCATCCGCGCGCGACCTCGCCCGCCACGCGCGGAGGCCCTTCCGGCTGCTGCTGGTGGTCCTCGCGCTGAGCGCTGTCGCGAGCTCGATGCGGCTCGACGTCGTGGACCAGGCCTGGTGGGACGGCATCCGGCTGGCGCTCCGGCTGGCCGCGATCGGGACCGGTGCGTGGCTGCTCTCCTCCGTGCTGCTGTTCCTGGAGGACCTCGGGCTCAAGCGCTACCGCACGGACGTGCGCGACAACCGCACCGCGCGCCGGATGCGCACGCAGATGCTGATCCTGCGCCGGCTCACCGTCAGCGTGGTCGTGGTGGTCGCCCTCGGCGCCGCGCTGCTCAGCTTCCCCGGCGTCCGGGCGGTCGGCGCGAGCCTGCTCGCCTCCGCCGGGCTGATCAGCGTGGTCGCTGCCCTGGCCGCCCAGTCCACGCTGGCGAACGTCTTCGCCGGCATCCAGCTCGCGTTCAGCGACGCGATCCGGCTCGACGACGTCGTCATCGCCGAGGAGGAGTGGGGCTGGATCGAGGAGATCACCCTCAGCTACGTGGTGGTCCGGCTCTGGGACGACCGGCGGATGGTGCTGCCGTCGACGTACTTCACGAGCACGCCGTTCCAGAACTGGACCCGGCGCAACTCCGAGCTGCTCGGCGCGGTCGAGCTGGACGTCGACTGGGGCGTCGACGTCGGGGCGATGCGTGCCGAGCTCGAGCGGATCGTCGGTGACACCGAGCTGTGGGACGGTCGCACCCAGGTGCTGCAGGTGACCGACGCGGTCGGGGGAGTGGTGCGGGTCCGCGCGCTCGTCACGGCGGTGGACGCCGGCACCCTGTTCGACCTGCGCTGCCACGTCCGCGAGCAGCTGGTGTCCTGGGTCCAGGGCCACGGGACCCCCGGCCTGCCGCGCACCCGCGTCGAGCTGGTCGAGGCCCACCGGGCGGGCGGCGCCGCGCGGCCCGACGAGGACTCCGACCACCGGGGCGTGTTCTCCGGCGACCCGCGGGCCGAGGAGCGCGGTGCGCTGTTCCGCGGTCCCGCCGAGCAGGACGGCTGAGCGCCGTTGAGCGGGCGAGGCCCGGCGCGGCCTAGACAATCGGCCGGTTGCCTTGGGGGGCGGAGCGGACGGGTCGTACGTTCGAGGCACACAGGTTGGGACGACAGCCACGCGACGCCCGTCATGGTCGTGACTCGAGCTCGAACGAAGTGGGGGCCTATGTCCTCGAACGACGCTCTGTGGGCCGAGCGGATGAGCCGGGGCCTGCGCGAGTGCTGCTCCAGCGCTCCCGACAGCCGAGACTTCTCCGGCACCCTCCGCGACCCGTCCCACGCTCGTCGGTTCGTGCGCGAGGGGGTCTGCCCCAAGCACGGCCTGCTCGCCCGCGGGGCGCTCGCCCTGGCCGCCAGCGAGCTCGTCACCAACGCGGTGCTGTACGGCGCTCCGCCGATCACCGTCGACATCGGCTGCCACATCAGCAAGGTCTGGCTGTCGGTGCGCGACCTCGGCGAGGGTCTCTCCAGCCTCGTGCCGCGCACGCCCAGCGAGGGGCTGGGGCTCGGTCTCAAGATCGTCGACCAGGTCAGCGAGGAGTGGGGGAGCCTCACCCTCGAGCACGGGAGCGTGGTCTGGTGCCTGATCGGCACCGGGGTGATGCAGGGGCTTCCGGAGCGGTCCGACCTCTGACCGCCCGACGCCCGGCACCGGCCCGTGCGGCAGGATGACGGCATGAGCGCCTACTGGATCAGCGTGTACAAGGAGATCGTCGACGAGGCGAAGGTCGCGGCGTACGCCGAGCTCGCCGGCCCGGCCCTCCAGGACGCCGGCGGCACCTACATCGCCCGGGGCCTGCCCGAGCTCACCTACGAGTCCGGCGAGAAGACCCGCACCGTCGTGATCGCGTTCGACTCGGTCGAGGCTGCCCGCACCGCGCACGAGAGCCCGGCCTACCAGGAGGCGCTCGCCGCCCTCGACGGCGGCGCGGTCCGGGACATGCGCATCGTCCCCGGAGTGGAGTGACCGGAGTGGAGTGACCGGAGTGGAGTGACCGGAGTGGAGTGACCGGTCCGCGTCGTGGGCGGATCTGCGTGCCGGTTCCCGGTGCCGCGCCGACGCGCCGGTAGCCTGTGCAGCAACCCCGGCCCCAGTAGCTCAGGGGATAGAGCACCGCTCTCCTAAAGCGGGTGTCGCGCGTTCGATTCGCGCCTGGGGCACCACACGTCGACCCGGACGGCACCGCGAGCGGTCCGCGAGCTGCACGAGGAACGGCGATCATTCGCCGCGGATGATGCCCGAACGGACGGAGCGGTCCATCGTCGAGGCCTCTGGGGCGCCCAGGAGGAGGACCGGGCGGACCCGTCGCAGCACCGGATCGAGGAGGCCCGAGCGTGACCGCTTTCACGGTGTGGAAGTTCGAGGACCCGCAGGGAGCGGCCCATGCGTCCTCGCTCCTCGAGGACGCGGCGCACGACGGCCTGGTCAGGATCATGGACCACGCGGTGGTCTCCTGGCCGGTCGGCGCCGAACACCCGACGGTCAAGCACACGCACGACGACACCCGGCGGGGCCTGGCGTGGGGCGTGTTCTGGGGACTGTTGTTCGGCATGCTGTTCGCCGTCCCGGTCATCGGTGCCGCAGCGGGAGCCGCGGGCGGCGTCCTCACCAAGATGAGGGACGGGCTCGGCATCACCGATGAGCAGCTGGACCGGATCCGCGATCAGGTCACCGAGGGGACCTCGGCCCTCTTCCTCGTCACCGAGCAGGCCGACCTCGACCGGCTCGGCGACCGCATGCGGGGCGTGTTCACCCGGCTCGTCGACACCAACCTCACCGAGGCCGAGAGCAGCGCGCTGAGGGAGACGTTCGGCGGGAACTGAGACGGCCCCGGGCGGGCTCAGGCGGTCGCCGCCTCGAACTCGATCTGCTCGCGGTCCTTGGCGATCGCGGCCTCGACCTTGTCCCGCGGCATCGTCAGGCTGATCGCCCAGTAGAAGATCACCAGGCTGAACACGATGACGACCAGCAGGTCGATCCACTCCGGGAGCCAGCTGTGGCTGCCCACGCCGTACCGTCCCAGGGCGCCTATGATCACGGAGCCGGCGATCCACGGGCCGATCCAGGCGGCGGGACGCAGCATCGACATCACGTCGGTCTGGGCGAGCTGGGTGCCGATGCCGAAGATCACCAGGCCGACGACGAGGGCGGCGGCGATCTTCCAGGTGTACTCGAAGCCTCCCCAGTAGAGGATCAGGTTGGCCGAGACGAAGGCGGTCGGCAGCAGCACCTTCGGCATCGGCATCCGGTACGACCGGACCCGCTCGGCGTCGCGGGCCTGCAGCGCCGCCAGCGAGATCGGGGCGAACGCGTACATCAGCGCCGTCGCGCCGGTGACCACGCCGACCAGGCGGTTCCAGCTCGGGAACGGGCCGAAGCACAGCTCGCCCACCACCGCGGCCAGCAGGATCGAGGTGACCGGGACGCCCTTCTTGCTGGTCTGGGAGAGCGCTCCGGGCAGCTCGGACTCCTCGCCCAGCGCGTAGGTCAGGCGGGCACTCGTGCCGACGTACACGACGCCGGTGCCGGACGGCGAGACCACCGCGTCGATGATGAGTACGACGGCGAGCCAGGTCGCGCCGACGGCGAGGGCCAGCGTGTACCAGGCGCCGTAGTCGGAGGGATCGGTGCCGAGCGGCGAGCTCCAGCTGCGGGCGACGTCGGTCGGGTCCACGCCGCCGATGAACACCACCTGCAGCAGGATGTAGAGCACCGCCCCGATGGTCATCGCCACGATGATCGCGCGCGAGAGGTCCCGCTTCGGGTTGCGCGCCTCGCCGGCGAGCTGCACCGCCTGCTCGAAGCCCTGCAGCGCGAAGACGACACCGGCCGGGAGGGCGGCGAACACGCCGTGCACGCCGAACGGCATGGAAGCCGCCGCCGGCGCTGAAGTTCCCGGGGTGGAAGGACAGCGAGGCGACCACGGCGATCGCGAGCAGCGGCACCGCGGTCTTCCAGATCACCACGATGGCGTTGCTCTCCGACATGAACTTGGCGCCCGCCAGGTTCACGGCCGTGAAGAGCACCATCATCACCGTCGCGACGATCAGCCCGCGACCGTTGAGCAGGCCGGCCTTCGCGCCCGACTCGTGCAGCATCGCGAAGTTCTGGTTGACCGCGTGGATGCTGTTGACGTAGGTGATCGCGGCGAGGATCTCGATCGGCGCGATCGCCACCGCCTGCAGCCACGACGCCCACCCGGCGGTGAAGCCGGCCAGCGGGCCGTGGGAGAAGTAGGGGAACCGTCCGGTGCCGCCCGCCACCGGGTAGGCGGCGCCCAGCTCGGCGTACACGAGGGCCAGCACGGTCAGCATCGCGGCGGCGATCACCCAGGAGATGATCGACGCCGGTCCCGCGGTCTCGGCGGCGTTGAGGGCGCCGAGCAGCCAGCCGGAGCCGATGATCGAGCCCAGCGAGACGAACATCAGGCCGTAGAAGCCGACCGAGCGCTGCAGGTGACCGGGGGGTGGGTGCGGGTGCTGCGGGTGAAGGTGCACGTGGTGCTCGGTCATCGCTCTGCGCCTCCCCTGAACCGGAACGATCGGAGTCGGAGGGCCGACGACCAACCCGAAGCCGCCGGGGTGCGGATCCATGCTGGCACCAAACGATCCGGGCAGCCATGGCTCATCCTGCGCACTCGGACCGGGAAACCGATCTAGACCGTGGCTTTTGCCCGTTGCCCGGCGCGAAGACGCGGACGGAGCATGGCCGGGTTGTTCGGTCGCGTGCGACCCGGCCCGCGGCCGAGTGTTCGTCCAACTCCCAGGAGGCCGACATGCCCCAGTTCCTCTTCCAGGTCGCCTACACGAGCGGCTCGTGGGCCAAGCAGGTACGCGACCAGGCCAACGTCCTGGAGCGCATCTCGCCGCTGCTCAAGGCGTGCAACGGACGCGTGGACAGCTGCTTCTACGCCTTCGGCGACTACGACCTCGTCCTGATCGCGGACTTCCCGAACGCCGAGGAGGCCGCGTCGTTCTCGCTCGCCGCCACCGCCGGCGGGTCGCTCAAGGCGATCAAGACCACCCCGCTGCTCACCGTCGACCAGGGCATCTCCGCGATGCACCGGGCCGCCGAGGCCGGCAAGAACTACGTGCCGCCGGTGGACACCCCCGTCAACCGGTGACCGGAGGCCCGGGTCGGGGTTGCGGGAGGTCCGGGGCGACGTCGGACAGGTAGTCAATTGGGCCTATGGGCACCTCGTGGCGCACTCCCTACCGTGACTGACCAGAAGGGTCCGTCGCACAAGGGGGGTAGGGGAATGGCTCAGCTGTCACGCCGGACCGGTGTCGTGGTGCTGGTCGCACTCGCGCTGGCCGTCCCGGCCACCGCCGCCCCCTCCCAGGCCGTCCCCGCGGGGACGCAGGGCGCGCCGGAGGGACGGTTCAGGCCCGGGGCGCCCGGGACCGGGGACCCGTACTTCCCGCGGGACGGCAACCGCGGCTACGACGTCAAGCGCTACGTGCTGGACCTGCGCTACCGGCCCTCGACCGGGCGGCTGGCCGGCGTCGCGACGATCCGGGCGCGCAGCACGCAGGACCTGTCCCGGTTCAACCTGGACCTGGACGGGCTGCGGGTGCGGTCGGTCCGCGTGGACGGTCGGCGGGCGACCTGGCGGCGGCACGCCGGAGAGCTGACGATCGACCCGCAGGGCCCCGGACTGCGGCGCGGGCACCGGTTCCGCACCGTGATCAGGTACGGCGGCCGGCCGCGGCTCCTGCCGTCGCAGAGCCTGGGCGCGGGCGGCTTCTTCCACACCGACGACGGGGCCGTGGTCGCCGGGCAGCCGCACGCGGCGTCGGCGTGGTTCCCGGTCAACGACCACCCGACCGACAAGGCCGGCTACACGTTCCGGATCAGCGCGCCGCGCGCCCTCCAGGTGGTCGCCAACGGGACGTTGGAGCGGCGCCGCCGGCACGGTGCGTTCACGACCTGGACCTGGTCGGCCGGCAAGCCGATGGCGTCCTACCTCGCCACGATGGCCATCGGGCACTTCGCCCTGAGCCACCACCGCCGGCGCGGGATCAGCTACTGGGACGCCATCGACAGCCGGCTGTTCCAGCCCGTCGCCGCCCCCCGGACCGGCCGGCAGCTGGCGATCGGCCAGCAGGCCGACTCCTCCTACAAGCGGCTGACGCGCTCGATCGACGTACCGGCCGGCGGCGCGCAGCTGTCGTTCTGGGTCACCCGGAACACCGAGCCCGACTGGGACTTCTTCTTCGTCGAGGCGCACACCGCCGGCCTCGACGACTGGACCACGCTCGCCGACACCCAGGGTCACACCTCGACCGGCACCGGCGCGTCGTGCCCGTCGTGGCTGGGGCTGCACCCCTTCCTCGCGCACTACCAGACCCCCCCGGGCGGACGGGTCCTGCGCCGCCTCGGGGAGCACCGGGTCGTGGCACGCGGCGTCCGGCGCCAGCGACGGCTACGAGAACTGGGTGGTCGACCTCAGCGCCTACGCCGGACGCACGGTCGAGGTGTCGCTCAGCCAGGCCAGCGACGAGACCTTCCAGATGTACGGCGCCTTCGTCGACGACGTCACCGTCTCCACCGGCCAGGGCAGCACCTCGTTCGAGGCGGACGGCGACACCCTGGACGGGTGGACGACCCCTGGACCGCCGCCCGGGAGCCCGGGGAACACCAATGACTGGATCGTCGGGACCGCCGCGCAGACACCCCCGTCGCCGGGGGCGGTCGCCCGGGCGTCGCTCCGCCGGCAGCCGGAGATCCTCGCCTTCCTCTCGCACTACTTCGGCCGGTACCCCTTCAAGGTCGCCGGCGGCATCGTGGAGAAGGACGACCGGCTCCAGTTCGCGCTGGAGACGCAGACCCGGCCGGTCTACGCGAGCGCGTTCTTCACCAACCGGACCGACGGGGACAGCGTCGTGGTGCACGAGCTCACCCACCAGTGGTACGGCGACAGCCTCGCGGTGCGGCGCTGGCGCGACATCTGGCTCAACGAGGGCTTCGCGACGTACGCCGAGTGGCTGTGGGCCCGGCACGTGGGCACCGGGTCGCCTGCCGCGATCTTCGCCCTCGCCTACAACGCGATCCCCGCCGGCGACCCGTTCTGGAGCCTGCGGATCGGCAACCCGGGACCCGACCACCTCTTCGACCAGCCGGTCTACCTGCGGGGCGCGATGACCCTGCACCGGCTGCGGCAGCAGGTCGGCGACCGCGACTTCTTCCGGATCCTGCGGCGCTGGGCCGGCGCCCGGGCCGGCGGCAACGTGTCCACCCCGGAGTTCGTCCGGCTCGCGGAGCGGGTCTCGGGCCAGCACCTCCACGCGCTGTTCCGGACCTGGCTGTACACGCCTCGCAAGCCCGCCCTGCCCCGGTCGGCCGCGCCGCGGTCCGGTGGCGGGGGACAGGCCTACGCGCCGGGACGGTCCAGCGGGAAGGGCGCCAGGTCGAGCGTGTGCAAGCCGCGGTGCGCCTTGGCGGCGAGGTAGCGCTCGTTCGCGGGGGAGCGGTGCACGCCCGTGGGCACCCGGGTGGCCACGGTGACGCCGAGCCGGTCGAGCTGGACCGCCTTGTCCGGGTTGTTGCTGAGCAGGTCCACCTGCGTCTCGCCCAGGGCGTTCAGCATCTGGGCGGCGACCGTGTAGTCCCGCTGGTCGGCGCCGTAGCCGAGGGCGAGGTTGGCGTCGTACGTGTCGAGCCCGGTGTCCTGCAGGGCGTAGGCGTCGAGCTTGGCGTAGAGACCGATCCCGCGGCCCTCCTGGCGCAGGTAGAGCAGGTAGCCGCCGCGGTCCCCGATCCGCTCGACCGCCTCGCGCAGCTGCGGGCCGCAGTCGCACCGCTGGCTGCCGAACACGTCCCCGGTGAGGCACTCGCTGTGCAGCCGGACCAGCGGGGTGCCGGTGCCGTCGCCCAGCCGGAGCGCGAGGTGCTCGCCGCCGTCGACGAGCCCGTCGAAGGTGAACACCTGTGCGGTCGCCACGAAGCCGTCGGACAGCCGGAGCGGCACGTCCAGCCGGGTGCGCACCGTCGCGGGGGACAGCACGTCAGGCCCCCCGGAACCGGGACGAGAGCGCGTAGCGCAGCAGCACCACGTCCCCGATCCGGTCCACGTCGACGAGCTCGGCCCGGTGGTCCGGGTTCCACGGGAAGGGGCCGTCGCCCACGAACCGCCGCCCGCGCGGGTCGCCGACGAAGAACGGCGCGACGACCAGGTGCAGCTCGTCGGCGAGGTCGGCGGTCAGGAACTGGGTGTGCACCGAGCCGCCGCCCTCGACCATCAGCCGCCGCACGCCGCGCGCGTAGAGGTCCTCGCTCAGCGCGCGTACGTCGACCCGGGGACCGCCGTCGACCACGGTGGCCACGCGGCCCAGCCGGGCCCGCGCGTCGTCGACGGTCCTCGTGGGGCAGTAGACGAGCTTGTCGCTGTCGCCGGCGGTGAAGAACCGGGCGCCGGTGTCCAGGTCGGCGTGCTCGGTCACGGTCACCTTCATCGGCGAGGGGCACTGGCCGCGGGCCACCCGCCGGGCCCGCCGGGCCGGGTCGCGGACCAGCAGCCGCGGGTCGTCGTTGCGGACGGTCGCGGCGCCGACCAGGATCGCGTCGCAGTCCGCGCGGACCGCGTCGACCCGGTCGAAGTCGGCGTCGTTGGAGAACAGCACGCGGTCCTCGCCCGGGCCGTCGAGGTAGGCGTCGAGGGACATCCCGCAGCTCAGCAGGGTGTAGGGGCGGTCAGCCACGGGCGGCCTCCAGTTCGACGTGTCGGTGCAGCGAGTCCACGACCAGCACGACCACGCCGGGCAGGCTGGCGACCAGCACCAGGACGCCGTACGTGACCGCGGTGGCGACGCCGGCGGAGGCGCCGAGCCCGGCCGCGGAGAATGCCCAGGCGGCGACCCCCTCGCGCGGGCCCCAGCCGGCGACGTTGGTCGGCACCGCCATCGCCAGCAGCACGAGCAGCGCGAGCGGCAGCAGCCGGACCGGTGACGCGGGTACCCCGGCGGTGCGGGCCGCGACCCAAAAGACCGCCAGGTGGCCGACGACCGCGAGGCCGGACAGCAGCGCCACCCCGAGCGGTGACCCGCGGGTGGCGAGGGCGTGCAGGTCCGTGCGGAGCACCGGCACCGCGACGCGGACGACGAGCAGACCCACCGCGGCCGCGGCGACCGCGACGAGCAGCACGCGCGGCATCGAGGAGCGGACCGGGGACGGCAGCACCAGCAGGACCACCACCGCCACGGCCCCCTGGGTGACCTGCCCCGCCACCCGCTCCCAGGCGACCGCCCGCAGCGCGCGACCGGTGGCCCGGACCTCCCGGCCGTGCCGCACCCCCCGGTGCACGTCGCCGACGACGCCGCCGGGCAGCGTGGTGTTGAGCAGCTGGGCACGGTACGACGCCGCGACCGCCGTCCGCAGGGGCAGGTCCAGGCCCAGGCCGGCGGCGACCAGCCGCCACCGCCACGCACCGCAGACCGTGGTCGCGACGGTGACCGCGGACGCGGCGCCGACCGCCCAGGCGTCGAGGGCGCGCAGCCCGTCGACGAACGGGCCGGCGCCGACCCGGGCGACCAGCAGCACCAGCACGCCGGCGCCGGCCAGCAGCCGCGCCCACCGCCAGCGCCCGGCGGTCACGCGGCCACCCCGCACAGCACGCGGGCGACCCGCTCGGTGGTCGCCGGCCAGCCCGCGAGAGCCTCGCGCCGGGCCCGGGCGGCCTCCCGCAGCCCGGCGCGCAGCGCCGCGTCGGTCAGCCACCGCTCCAGCGCCGTGCCCAGCGCGTCGGCGTCGTGCGGCGGCACCAGCAGCCCGGGGCGCCGGCCGTCCGGCAGCGTGCCCAGCGCCTCGGGGACGCCGCCGACGGTGGTCGCGACCACCGGCAGCCCGCGGGCGAGCGCCTCGGTGACGACCATCCCGTAGCTCTCCAGCCGGGTCGGCAGCACCAGCAGGTCCGCCGACGCGTACGCCGCGGCGAGGGCGTCACCGCGCAGGGCGTCGTGGAAGCAGACCCGGTCCGCCAGGCCGGCGCCCGCCACCTGGCGCCGGACCCGGGCGACGTACGCCGGGTCGCGGGTCAGCGAGCCGACGACGCTGCACCGCCAGGGCAGGCCGGAGACGCCGGCGAGCGCCGAGACCAGCAGGTCGTGGCCCTTGTGCCGGGACACCGCCGCGACGCAGAGCAGCCGGCCGCCGGTCGGCGTGCCCCGCGCCAGGCCGGCGGGGTCGACCCCGGGCTCGGCGACGTGCACCCGCTCGGGACGCAGGCCGTGCCGCTCGAGCAGCAGGCAGCGGGTCCACCGGCTCGTGGTCAGCACCGCCCCGGCGGCGGCCAGCACCGCGTGCTCGGCCGCGCCGAGCGGCATGTGCACCAGGACGACCAGCCGCACCCGGGCGGACTGCGGCACCAGCACGGCGGCCGCGGCCGCGGCGACCAGGCCGTCCACCAGCAGCAGCACGTCGTCCGGCACCCCCGCCACGACGGAGGCCAGCGCGGCGAGCGCCGCGGCGTCCGGTCGCGGCCAGCACCCCGGCACGGCGTGCTCGTGCACCCTCCAGCCCGCCGACCGCAGGCCGTCGAGCACCCGCCGGTCGTAGGCGTTGCCGCCACTCGGCCGGGCCGGGTCGTCCAGCCCCTCGGGCACGACGGCGTGCACGGTGCCCGTGCGCGGCGGCCGGCCGGTCACGGTGCCCGCTCGTAGCTGGCCCACGCGACGGGCGACTCGTGCAGCGTCACCGCGATCGCGGCGAGCTCGTCGGCGTCGAGGCCGAGGGCGCCCTGCCGGACCCGGTCGGCCAGCCGGTCCGCGACGACCTGCGCGAGCACCTCGGTGGTGGTGTTCAGCCCGGCCAGCGACGGGTCCTCGTCGAGGTTGCCGTAGGACAGCGCGCCGACGACGGCGTGCAGCTCCTCGGCCGCCCGCCCGATGTCGACGACTATCCCGTCGGCGTCCAGCCGCGCGCGGCGGAACGTCACGTCCACCACGAACGTGGCCCCGTGCAGCTGCTGCGCCGGGCCGAACACCTCGCCGCGCAGGCTGTGGGCGACCATCATGTGGTCGCGGACCGTCACGCTGAACACGGCACCGCCCCCGTCCCGTAGGTGAGTGAGTGGCACAGCGCCGGCAGGTCGCCGGTGGCGAGTCGCGGCATCACCTCCGGCAGCTCCTCGAACCGGGACTCGCCGGTCAGCAGGACGTCGTACGCCGGGTCGCGCAGCAGGTCCAGGGCGAGGGCGAGCCGCTCGCGGGTGGTCCGGCGGCCGCGGCGCGCCGCCGCGACGGTGCCCACCTGGCTGGCCCGCACCGCCAGCCGCCCCGAGTGGAACGAGCCGCCCAGCGACACGGTGGTCTCCGCGTCGCCGTACCAGCTCAGCTCGAGCACCTCCGCCTCCGGCGCCAGCAGGTCGAGGGACAGCTGCAGCCCCGCGGACGTGGCGGTGGTGTGCACCACCAGGTCGCGGCCCCCGGGCGCGGCGTCGGGCTCCGCGAACGACGCGCCCAGCGCGGCCGCGACGGGCGCCCGGCCGGCGTCCACGTCGACGAGCGTCACCTCGACGCCGGGGACCTGCGCGAGCAGCCGGGCGACGCAGCAGCCGACCATGCCGGCCCCGACCACGGCGACCCGGTCGCCGAGGAGGGGAGCGGCGTCCCACAGGGCGTTCACGGCGGTCTCGACGGCCCCGGCGAGCACCGCCCGGGCGGTCGGCACCCCGTCGGGGACCAGCGTGAGCGCGTCGACGGGGACGACGTACGCCGTCTGGTGCGGGTAGAGGCAGAACACCGTCCGTCCCCGCAGCGCGGCCGGTCCCTCCTCCACGACTCCGACGCTGAGGTAGCCGTACTTGACCGGTCCCGGGAAGTCGCCGTCCTGGAACGGCGCCCGCATCACCGCGTGCTGGCTGACCGGCACCCCGCCGCGGAACACCAGCGACTCGGTGCCGCGGCTCACCCCGGACCGCAGGGTGCGCACCAGCGCCTCGCCCGCGCCCGGCCGCGGCAGCCGGACGCGGCGGATCTCGCCGGCACCGGGGCCGCTCACCCAGAACGCCTGCGCCTCAGTCTCCATCGGCCCTTCCCACCCGCCCCCGTTGAACCGGGACCGCCACCCGTCCGTCTACCTGCTGTCCCCCATGAACGGAGGCCGGGTGCCGATGGTTCAACGTGGTCCGATGCTCGGCCTGCTCGCGCAGCTGTCCGTGCTGGCCGGGCTCGCCGCGACGGTCGGGCTCGGCGCCCCCGGCTGGGCGGTCGGCCTGGCCTGCGGCTCCGTCACGGCGGGCGCCCTGACGGTGGCGCTGCCCGCCCATGGTCTGGACCGGTTGGGCCCGGCGGACCGGGTCACGCTGACCCGCGCCGTGCTCGTCGGCGGGGTCGCCGCGCTGGTGGCCGCCCACCCGGCGCCGGTGGCGCTGCTCGTCGGGCTGGCCGCGGTGGCGCTGGTGCTCGACCGGGTGGACGGCGAGGTGGCGCGGCGCACCGGATCGGTCTCCGGGTTCGGTGCGGCGTTCGACATGGAGGTCGACGCGTTCCTGGTCCTCGTGCTCAGCGTGTACGTCGCCCGCACCGCCGGGGCGTGGGTCCTGCTGATCGGTCTCGCGCGCTACGCGCTCTGGGTCGCGGGGCGGTTCGCGCCATGGCTGCGGGAGCCGGTGCCGACCCGGCCGTGGGCCAAGGTGGTCGCCGCCGTCCAGGGGGTGGTGCTGACCGCGGTCGCGGCCGACCTGCTCCCCGCCGCGGTGGAGGTGACCGCTCTCGTGCTGGCCCTGGTCCTGCTCACCGAGTCCTTCGCCCACCAGGTCCTCTGGCTCCGGCGGCACCGGGTGCCTGCCCCGGTCCGGGTCGGGGTGCCGACGTGAGGGCCGCCGGCCGGACAGCGACGGGGGTGCTGACCGGCCTGGCCCTCGCGCTGGTGTGGGTCGCGCTCGTGGTGCCGGACCAGCTCGCGCTGCTCACCCCGTCGGCGGCCGTGCGGATCCCGCTCGAGGTCGTGCTGCTCGGCCTGCTGGTGCTGGTCGTGCCCTGGCGGGCCGCCCGGGTCGTGCTGGTGCTGCTCGGGGTGCTGCTCGGCCTGCTGACCGTGGTCAAGGTGCTCGACATGGGGTTCTACGCGAGCCTCAACCGCCCCTTCGACTCGGTGATCGACTGGCGCTACCTGGGCTCGGCCGTCGGGCTGGTCGACGACTCCGTGGGCCGGCCGGCCGCGGTCGCCGCGGTGGTCCTCGCGGCGCTGGCCGTGCTGGCGCTGCTGGTGGTGATGCCGCTGGCGCTGCTGCGACTGGCGCGGGTCGCCACCCGGCACCGGCAGGGCACGCTGCGCGGCGTCGTCGCGCTCGGCACCGCCTGGGTGCTCTGCGCGGTGCTCGGCGTGCACGCGGCGCAGGGCGCGGACGTCGCGTCGACCAGCACGTCGACGTACGCCATCGGCCAGGTGCGCCGGATCCCCTCGGAGCTCCGCGACCAGCGGGCCTTCGCCCGGGCGGCGCAGGCCGACCCTCTGCGCCGCACGCCGGGAAGCCGGCTGCTGACCGGGCTCCGCGGCAAGGACGTGCTGTTCGTGTTCGTGGAGAGCTACGGCCGGGTCGCGGTCCAGGACTCCTCGATGGCGCCCGGCGTGGACCGGGTGCTGGCCGACGGCACCCGGCGGCTGGACGCCGCGGGCTTCGGGTCGCGCAGCGCCTTCCTCACCTCCCCGACGTTCGGCGCGATCAGCTGGCTGGCGCACTCCACGCTGCAGTCCGGGCTCTGGGTCGACAGCCAGCAGCGGTACGACGCGCTGGTCACCAGCCCGCGCTTCCACGCTCAGCCAGGCCTTCGGGCGGGCCGGCTGGCGCACCGTGAGCGACGTGCCGGCCGACACCCACGACTGGCCGCAGGGCGCGTTCTACCACTACGACCGGCTCTACGACTCGCGCAACGTCGGCTACCGCGGGCCCCGGTTCGGCTACCCGACGATGCCCGACCAGTACACCCTGGACGCGTTCCACCGTCTCGAGCTCGCCCGGCAGCACCGGCGGCCGGTGATGGCCGAGATCGACCTGATCAGCAGCCACGCCCCGTGGTCCCGGACCCCGCACCTGATCGACCAGGCCGCGGTCGGGGACGGGTCGGTGTTCGACGGGATGCCCGAGACGCTGCCCTCCGAGACGCAGGTCTGGCGGTCGCCGGAGCGGGTGCGGGCGGCCTACGGGCAGTCGATCGAGTACTCCCTGTCGGCGATCGTGTCCTACCTCGAGCACTACGGCGACGACCGGACGGTGCTCGTGTTCCTCGGCGACCACCAGCCGGCCCCGGTGGTCTCCGGGGCCGGTGCCGACCACGACGTGCCGGTGACCGTGGTGGCCAAGGACCCCGCGGTGCTGCACCGGATCGACTCCTGGCACTGGCAGCCCGGACTGCACCCGTCGCCGGCCGCCCCGGTGTGGCGGATGGACGCGTTCCGGGACCGGTTCCTCTCCGCGTTCGGGCCGTGACCGGCCACACTGAACCTCCGGGAGCGGTGCCCCGTTACACCAGGGGAGGTGAGATGGCAGACCACGAGGTCGCACTCATGCAGCAGCTGCACGACGAGCACGCCGCTGCGCTGTGGGGCTACTGCCTGAGCCTGACCGGCCACGACCGGGCCCGCGCCGAGGACGTCACGCAGGAGACCCTGCTGCGCGCCTGGCGCAACCGTGCCGTGCTCGACCGGCCCGGGTCCGCGGTCCGTGCCTGGCTGTTCACCGTCGCCCGCAACATCGTCATCGACGAGTGGCGGACCCGCCGCTCGCAGTCCGAGCTGACCGTGGCCGAGGTCCCCGAGCGGGCCGACGACGGCGACCGCACCGACCGGCTGCTGCTGTCCTGGGTGGTCGACGACGCGCTCACCCGGCTCTCGGAGGAGCACCGCGCGGTGCTGCTCGAGTGCTACTACCGGGGGATGCCGGTCGCCGAGGCAGCCCGTCACCTCGGGGTGCCGGAGGGCACAGTGAAGTCCCGCACGCACTACGCGCTGCGGGCGCTGAGGCTGGCGCTGGAGGAGATGGGGGTGACCGCATGAGCTGCGAGTTCGCGCACCAGGACGGCTCCTACGTCCTGGGCGCCCTGTCCTCGAGCGAGCGGATGGCGTTCGAGCACCACCTGGCGGCCTGCCCCGACTGCGCCCGGGCGGTGCGCCGGCTGGCCGGGCTCCCCGGGCTGCTGGCGCGGGTCGACGGGTCGGTGCTGGAGGGCGCGCCCGTCGCCGAGCCGGTGCCCGGGACGCTGCTGCCCCGGCTGGTCGCGGACGTACGACGGACCCGGCACCGCCGCACCGTGCTCACCGGAGCCGTCGCGGCCGCTGCGCTGGTGGTCGCCGGCGTCGTGCCGGTCGTGGTCGCCGAGGCGCTGTCGCACGACCGGCCCTCGGCGGCGGCACCGGCCGTCACCGGCAGCCCGGCACCCGGCACCCCCATGGTGCCGCTGGGCGGCGCGCCGGTGCGGGCCACGATCGCCCTCGACCCCGTCGCGTGGGGGACCCGGCTGGACCTGGCCTGCACCTACGAGCCGCGTGCCGACCAGTACGAGCTGCCGGCCGTGGCGACGTACGTCCTGGTCGTGCGCACCCGCGACGGCCGCACCGAGCAGGTCGGCACCTGGCGGTCGATCGGCGGCCGGACGATGCGGCTCACCGCCGCCACCTCGGTGCGGCGCTCGCAGATCGCCTCAGTGGAGGTGCGCACCACGAGCGGCAGACGGGTGCTGCAGCTGACCGCGTGAGTCGGCACGCAGCGTGCCGGCCAGCAGCACGGCGCCCCCGACGATGGCCACGACCTCGCTGACCGCCGCGGTCCAGACCGGCCAGCCGATCCAGTGCTCGTGCACGCCGAAGAGCCCCACCGTCGCCGCCACGACGAAGGCGCCGAGCGTCGAGACCCCGAAGCCGAGCGCCAGCAGCGCGGGCAGCCAGTGCCGCCACCGCACCAGCAGCACCGCGATGACCAGGCCGCCGGCGGCGTTCAGCAGGAACGCCGGACCGATCACGGCCTGGCCGCTGAAGACGTCGAACCACAGGTAGAGGTGCACGGCCGCCGAGACCAGCACCGCTGCGGCCGTCACGAGTCGCATGTTCATGACACTCTCCGCTCTCCGAGTCGCTCCGGCGGGCGCCGGGCCTCATCGGAGAGACGGAGCGGGGCAACGGACGGTTCATCGGGGCCACACTCCCGACGACGGGTCAATGGCCCGACCGGTCCGATCTGCTCACCGTTTCAGTCCTCTTGATGGTGCTATAAGGCTATTTCACTTTTTATGGCAAGTTGCGGCTTAAGTTACGTGTCAAGGTGGTGCCCTGGCCGGTTCCACCGGCCGGGAGCGGGGCAGTGATACGTCCGGGTGATTGGTCGCCCAGGTGCCGGACGAGGAGCCAGAGGCGAAACCGACGCTCGTCGAGTCGGTCCGCGCCCAAGGGGTTCCCGCATGAGCATCACGCGTACGGTCATGGCCGCACTCACCGTCCTCGCGGCGCTGACGTCGCAGGCCCCGCTCGACGCCGCGTCCCACGGCACAGTGGTGGTCGCCTCCTCCTCGGTCGACCTGGCCCGCTACGGGAGCCCGGCCGTGCCGCGGACCGCGAGCGCGCGGCGTGCGGCGACCCGGTACAGCTTCCTGAACACCGACGACCTGGGGCGCCCGGCCCGCTGGAACCCCTGCAAGCCGATCACCTGGCGCTACAACCCGGCCCGGCAGCGCGGGGCCAGCGACCTGCGTGACGTCCGGGCGAGCGTCGCCCGGCTGGCCGCGGCCACCGGGCTCCGGTACGTGTACGCCGGCACCACCAGCGACCAGCCCTACCGCCCGCAGAAGGGCAACAGCACCGACGAGGACCTGCTGATCGGCTGGGGCAACCAGGCCACCCTCCCGGACCTGGCCGGCTCGGTGGCCGGGTACGGCGGCACCACCACGCGCTACCAGATCAGCGCGGACGGCGTCCGGGGGCCGCAGGAGATCGTGTCGGCGCAGTTGGTGCTGGACCACGACGGTGCGGCGCTGGCGCCGGGCCTGGGTCACGGGTACTCCCTGGGCGCACTGGTCCTGCACGAGCTCGGTCACACCGCCGGCCTGGGGCACAGCGCCTTCGCAGGCGACGTGATGTACCCAAACGTCAACGGGGCGTTCACCGGCGGCTACGCCGCCGGCGACCTGGCCGGCCTGCGGCTGCTCGGTGCGACGAACGGGTGCTTCGCCTCGCCGCTGCGCTAGCCGGCGGACGGACTACCGCAGGGCGGCCAGCCGTCGGCGCACCAGGAGCGCGCCGACCGTCGCGACCAGGACCTCCTGCGGCATCCGCTTCGTCGACTCGACCTGGATCCGGCCGTGGAAGTCGTCCCACCCCTGCGGGAACGGCGACCCGCCGACGAACAGGTCCCACGGCTTGTCGGTGTCGGGGAAGGCGGCGCCCAGCATGCCCGCCACCACCCGGGTGCGGCGTCCGCGCGGCGTGGCCCGCGCGACCAGCGTCATCGCGGCCAGTCCGACGAGCCCGTCGGCGACCGCGATCGGCAGCACGTCGCGGATCGAGGTCCCGCCCCAGTGCGGCACGGCGTCCATCGCGAAGTGCGACACGACGCCGGCGGCGAACGCGCAGACGGGTCCCGGGGCGACGCTCCCGATCAGCGCACCGGCGAGCACGTGGTTGGTGATGAGCACCCCTGGAGGGTAGGTCACCCACCTGAGAGCACCCGGGACCGACGTTGTGGAAGGGTTGGCCCATGAATCCTGATGCCCGTTCGGCCGACTGGTGGAAGTCGGCAGTCGTCTACCAGATCTACCCCCGCTCGTTCCTGGACAGCAACGGGGACGGGATCGGGGACATCCCCGGGATCACCTCGAAGCTCGACTACCTCGCCGACCTCGGCATCGACGTGCTCTGGCTCTCGCCGGTCTACTCCTCGCCGATGGACGACAACGGCTACGACATCAGCAACTACGAGGACGTCGACCCGCTGTTCGGGTCGCTGACCGACCTCGACGACCTGATCGCCGGCGCCCACGAGCGCGGCATCAAGCTGGTGATGGACCTGGTCGTGAACCACACCTCCGACGAGCACACCTGGTTCCAGGAGTCCCGCGACCCCGCATCGCCGAAGGCCGACTGGTACTGGTGGCGGCCGCCGCGCGAGGGCTTCGAGGGCGGCACCGAGGGGGCCGAGCCGAACAACTGGGCGTCGGTCTTCTCCGGGTCCGCCTGGCAGTACGACGAGCGGCGCGGGGAGTACTTCCTGCACGTCTTCAGCAAGAAGCAGCCCGACCTCAACTGGGAGAACCCCGAGGTCCGCGACGCGGTCTACGCGATGATGCGCCGCTGGGTCGAGCGCGGCGTCGACGGCTTCCGGATGGACGTCATCAACCTGATCTCCAAGGACCCGTCGCTGCCGGACGGCACGAGGCAGCCCGGCAAGAAGTACGCCTCGAGCGAGGGGGCGGTGGCCAACGGTCCGCGGCTGCACGAGTTCCTCGCCGAGATGAACCGCGAGGTGGGGCTCTCGGCGCAGAACCTGCTCACGGTCGGGGAGATGCCGGGCAGCACCATCGAGCTGGCCCGCGAGGTCACCGACCCGGCGCGCGACGAGCTCAACATGGTCTTCACCTTCGAGCACGTCGGGCTCGACGAGCAGACCGGGCTCGGCAAGTGGGCGCTGCTGGACCTCGAGCTCCCGGTCCTGAAGTCCAACCTCGCCGAGTGGCAGCGCGGCCTGGCCGACGTGGGCTGGAACTCCCTCTACCTCGACAACCACGACCAGCCGCGGGCGGTCTCGCGGTTCGGCGACGACAGCCCGGAGCACCGGGTCTCCTCGGCCAAGACGCTGGCGACGGTGCTGCACCTGCACCGCGGCACGCCCTACGTCTACCAGGGCGAGGAGCTCGGGATGACGAACAGCTACTTCACCAGCATCGAGCAGTACCAGGACCTCGAGGCGATCAACTGGTACCGCGAGGAGCTCGAGGCGGGCCGCGACAGCGCGGACCTGCTCCGGTCCCTGGCCGCCAAGGGTCGCGACAACGCGCGCACCCCGATGCACTGGGACGACTCCGAGCACGCCGGCTTCACGACCGGCGAGCCGTGGCTCCCCGCGCACCCCAACAAGGACCACATCAACGCCGCCGCGGCGGTGGCCGACGAGGACTCGGTCTTCCACCACTTCCGCAGGCTCATCGCGCTGCGGCACGCCGACCCGGTCGTGGTCGACGGCACCTTCGACCTGCTGCTGCCCGAGGACGAGCAGCTGTGGGTGTTCACCCGGACCCTCGGCGACGACGTCCGCCTGGTGCTGGCGAACTGCTCCTCGGAGCCCGCGAAGGTCGAGGCGTCCGACGTACCCGACCTCGCGGCGGCGACCCTGCTGCTGGGCACGCACGAGGGGGACGGGCTCGAGCTGGCGCCCTGGGAGTCGCGGATCTACGCGCTGTGACCCCGACCGGGTGCGCTGCCCGCCGGGCGGTGCAGCGCCCCCGGGGCCGCGGCTTGGAGCAGGCCGTCGATGCCGGCGGCCGGGAGCGGGTGGGCGAAGTAGTAGCCCTGGGCCTGGTCGGCGCCGATCGAGGTCAGCACCTCGCGCTGCCTGCGCGTCTCGACCCCCTCGGCCACCACCACGAGGTCGAGGGCGTGCGCGAGGTTGGTGACCGCGGCGACGATCGCCGCACCCCGTGACCCGTGCTCCACGTCGGCCACGAAGCTCTGGTCGATCTTGAGCACGTCGATCGGCAGCCGGTGCAGGTAGCTCAGCGACGAGTAGCCGGTGCCGAAGTCGTCGAGCGCGATCCGCACCCCGAGCGCCTTGAGGTGGTGCAGCACCAGCAGCGCCCGCTCGCTGTCCTCGATGAGGATCGTCTCGGTCACCTCGAGCACCAGGCTCCGCGGCGCGATCCCGGTGGCCGCGAGGACGGAGGTCACCTCGGCCACGAAGTCGGGCTGCATGAGCTGCCGGGCCGACACGTTCACCGCGAGGTCGAACGGTGAGTCGGGGTGGTCGATCCGCCAGCGCACCGCGTCGGTGCAGGCCTGTGTGAGCACCCAGGTGCCGAGCCGGTTCATCAGGCCGCTCTGCTCGGCCACGGCGACGATCGACGGCGGCGAGATCGGCCCCCGGTCCGGGTGGTTCCAGCGCAGCAGCGCCTCCACGCCGCAGACCAGTCCGTCCCGGCAGCGCACCAGCGGCTGGTAGACGAGATCCAGCCCGTTCTCGGTGAGCGCGGTCCGCAGGTCGCGGCTCAGCCGTCCGGACTCGTTGTGCTGCACCGCGTCCCGCAGGTCGACGACCTCGTGGACGAGGCCGCGGCGCTTCGCGTCGTACATCGCACTGTCGGCCTCGGCGATCAGCACCTCGGTGACGTACTCGCCCGGGCCGGCGAAGGCGACCCCGATGCTGGCGGTCAGGGTCAGCGCGGTGCCGGAGGTCGCGAACGGCGTGGAGAACGCGCTGCGGATCCGGTCGGCGAGCACCTCCACGTCCCTCAGGTCGTCGAGGTCCTCGCACAGCAGCACGAACTCGTCGCCGTACAGCCGGGCCAGGGTGTCGCTCGGCCGCAGCAGCCCGGACAGCCGACGACCCACCCCGCGCAGCAGCTCGTCGCCCACCTGGTGGCCGTGCGTGTCGTTGACCTGCTTGAAGCGGTCGAGGTCGATGAACAGGATCGCCGCCTGGGCGCCGGAGCGCTGCGCACGACGGCTGGCCTGCTCGATCCGTTCCTGCAGCAGGAGCCGGTTCGGCAGGCCGGTCAGGGCGTCGTGCATGGCCAGGTGCTGGAACCGGGCATGGCTGCGGGTGGTCTCCTCGCGGGCCCGGGCGTTGAGCAGGTAGGCCGCGGCCACGTTCGCGAGGGTCTGGGCGACCTCCATGGCGTGGCCGCTGAGGTCACCCGGGGTTCCGCGGTACAGGTCGAGGGCACCGAAGCGGCCGTCCGCGTGGCGCAGCGGGAACGTGAAGACCGCCGCGAGGCCCGCCTCCACCGCGGCCGGCCCGAACTCCGGGAAGCGGTGGTCCACACTCAGGTCGGGGACGGCCACCGCGCTGCCCGACTCGAAGGCGAGCACGCACGGGCCCTGGGCCAGGTCGGTCTGCAGCCGCTCGAACAGCAGCGCGGACTCGTCCGACGCGGCGACGTAGCGCGGGCTGACCCCGGGGTCGATCAGCGTGACCCCGGCGGAGGTGACCGGCAGGACGTCGACGATCCGTTCGACCAGGTGGTCCAGGATGGCCGTGAGGGGGAAGTCGGTCGCGAGCGTGAACGCCAGCTCGCTGAGGACCGCTGACAGCTTGCCTTCGTCGACCATGTGTTTTCCCCCGCGCAGGAGTGGTCCCGCGCGCGGTCCGGACAGGGTGGCGCTGTCAGCGTAAGCGCGGCGAGCCGGCGAGGGGGGTGTGCCGGCCGATGTCGGGACGAGTTTTGGGCGCCGGGAAGGATACCTGTCCCTTCTGCCCGATTTCGCGGTGGACGGTCGCTCTTGGCATCATGGGTGGCTGTCCGCGTCAGGACCGCCCGGCTGCCTGTTCCCGGGTCCGGGGTTCGGGCCCTCGCGTAGGCTGTGCCTGCCGGGCCCGGACGCTCTCCGTCCGATCACCGAACACGAACGCTGGACCTGCCCTTGTCTGAGTCGACACCGCGACACCGCGACCGCGTGCGCTCCAAGCACCGCGTCCTCAAGACCGTGGCCCTTTCCTTGGCCGTGGTCCTGGTCGTGGTCCTCACCGGCGGGTTCTTCGTCTACCGGCACCTGAACAACAACATCACCGGCATCGACATCACCGACGCGCTCGGCACCGACCGCCCTGCCGCGGTGAAGAAGGAGACCCCGCAGCAGCCGCTGAACATCCTGCTGCTCGGCTCCGACACCCGCGAGGGGCAGACCGGCCACATCGGCGGCGACACCCCCGGGCTGTCCGACACCACGATCCTGCTGCACATCTCCGGGGACCGGAAGCTGGCGTACGGCGTGAGCCTGCCCCGCGACGCGATGGTCGAGCGACCCACGTGCGAGCGCAAGGACGGCAACGGCACCGACCCCGGCGGCCTGAGCATGTTCAACGCGGCGTACGCCGTGGGCGGCCCGGCCTGCACGATCAAGACGGTCGAGAAGCTCACGAACGTGCGGATCAACCACTTCGTGGTCATCGACTTCAACGGCTTCCGCAAGATGGTCGACGCCCTCGGCGGTGTCGAGGTCTGCGTGCCCAAGGAGGTCAACGACACCACCGGGCACATCACGCTGCCGGCCGGCACCTACAACGTGAAGGGCCAGCGGGCGCTCGACTACGTCCGGGTCCGGCACGTCATCTCCGACAACGGGGACATCGGACGGATGAAGCGCCAGCAGACCTTCCTCGCCTCGATGGCGAACAAGGCGGTCTCCGCCGGCACGCTGGCCAACCCGGTGCGGCTCGTGCGCTTCCTCGACGCGGCCACCAAGTCGTTGACCACCGACACGGGGCTGTCCAGCCTGCAGAAGCTCGGTGGCCTCGCCAAGTCGCTCCAGGGCGTCGGCCTCGACCAGGTCCAGTTCCTCACCGTGCCGTTCGAGTCCTACGAGCCGGACCCGAACCGGCTGCAGTGGGCGCCCGGCGCCGACCGGCTCTGGTACCGCATCCGCAACGACATGCCGATCAACAAGCGGTTCGCCTCCGAGGTGACCACCGCCGCCAAGGACCCGTCGGCGTCGGCGTCGCCGAAGCCGGGTGCGAGCAGCACGCCCAGCCCGAGCGCCGACCCCTCCACCGACGAGGCAGCCGCCGCCAAGGCCGCCGAGAACGGGCTCTGCGCCTAGGCCCTGCGGGTGGCCGGTACGACGCAGGCCGCCGTCACCGGGGCACCTTCGCAGCAGGGCCGGATGTAGCCGCACCGGTCGCACCGCGAGTGCGAGGTCTCCCAGCGCATCGTGGCGCCGCAGTTGTCGCAGTCCATGTCGTTCATCGTTCGCATCCTGCCAGGGGAGGCCCTGGCGGCAGCGGTATGACGCGGGAAGACTCTCGAAAAGTTCTGCACAACCGGGCTCCACGGGGCTGTTCGTGGGCGGTTCTGTCGGTGGTTGCTGGGAGAGTTTCCTCATGCAGGCAACGAGATCGGCCCCCGACAGCGTGGTGGCGACGCTGGAGGCGGTGTCGCGGCTGCACGCGGTCCGGACCGATGCGGACGCGGCGTTGTTCGAGCTGGCGGCGGTGTTCGCCGACCAGCACAGCGGGGACACGCTGCCCCGCTCGGACCGGGGGCCGGCGGGCGGCGAGCGGGCGGTCCGGGTCGGTGGGGTCGGCACCCCGCGGGTCGCGGAGTTCGCGTGCGCGGAGCTCGGCGCGCGGCTGCAGATCAGTCCCTGGTCCGCGCGGCGGCTGGTCGCCGACGCCCTCGACGTGCGGCACCGGCTGCCGCTGACCTGGGCCCAGGTCACCGGCCGGCGGGCCCGGGTCTCGCACGCCCGCCGGGTCGCGGCCGCCACCCGGCACCTCTCGGCCGACGCGGCCGCCCACGTCGATGCGGCGATGGTCGAGCACCTGGACGGCTCGCTGTCCTGGGGCCGCTTCGAGGCCCGGCTGGCCGGCAAGGTGGTGGCCGCCGACCCCGCGACCGCGGCGGCCCGCGAGGACGCCGCCACCACCGAGCAGTTCGCCCACCGGACCCGGTCCAGCGAGCACGGCACCGCCGGGTTCTACCTCCGCTCCACGGTCGGGGTGATCGCCCGGCTGGAGGCCACCGTGGCGTTCCTGGCCGACGCGCTGGCCGCGTTCGGGGACCGCGACACCGAGGACCTGCGCCGGGTCAAGGCCGTCGCGCTGCTGGCCAACCCGGTCCGCGCCGTGGAGCTGCTCGCCGCCTTCGCCGCGCTCCGCGCCGCCACCCTCGACGTCCCGCTCCCCGACCCGGAACCCGAGCCGGAGCCCGACCTGGACCCCGGTGGCAACGAAGCCGGACACGAAGACCGGGCTAGCGACGCGTTGGCCCGGATGGACGCGTTCGCCCGCCGGGTCGGGTTCACCCCGCACCGGCTGCCCGCCTGGCTGACCCCGACGCCACCGACATCGCCTCCCCGGCCATCCGGCAGTGCCCCACCACCCGATCCACCCGACCCAACAACCGGCCCGGACCCCGATCCGCCCGATCCACCGGGACCGGAGTTCCGGTTCGACTGGTCCCGGCTGCTGCCCGCCCTGACCCTCTACCTGCACCTGTCCGCCGACGACCTGGCCACCGGCCAGGGTGGGGTGGTGCGCTGGGAGGGCGAGGGACCGGTCACCCACGCCTTCGTGCACCAGCACCTACGCCCACTGCACGACTACGTCATCAAACCGGTCCTGGACCTCGCCCAGCAGGCCCCGGTGGACGCCTACGAGCTGCCCGACCGGCTCCGCGAAGCCGTCCGGCTGCTCTACCCCACCGACGTGTTCCCCTACGCCTGCGCCCCCAGCGCGCGCCTCGACCTCGACCACACCGTGCCCTACGACGCGACCCGCACCGGCGGACCCGAAAAGCAGTGGGCCACCCGGATCGGCAACCTCGGCCCGCTGACCCGCACCCACCACCGGATCAAGACCCACGGCCACTGGACCCTGCGCCAACCGTTCCCCGGCATCTACCTGTGGCGCGACCCGCACGGCCTGCTCTACCTCCAGGACCACACCGGCACCCACCCCGTCGGCACCGCCCGCACCCACGACCCCGACCTCGACCTCTACCCCACCGACCTCCTCATCGAGACCGACCTCGGGCAACAGGCCTAGGGCCGGTCGGCCTGCTCCGGGCCGGCCGGGTGTCGCGGGCGGCCGGCGATCCCCACCGGCGTCGCGTGCGTCTCGAGGTACGCCGTGACCAGCGCGATGCCCTCGTCGATGACGTGCGGGTCGCCGGTGAGCGAGTCCTCGAAGGCGATCTGCAGGATCCGGTCGGCGACCTCGACGGCCAGCTCGGCGTACAGCCCGTCCGAGCCCTCCACGACCATCCCCGCCGAGCGGGCCACGTGGAACAGGTCGCGCGCCATCCGGCGGTTGTGCTCGCGGCAGTAGCCCGCGACGGCGGCGTTGGTGCGGCCCCGGAACCAGATCACCACGAACGGCGGACGTCGGTGGTAGACCTTCACGAATGCGCGCATCGTGGCCTCGACCAGGTCGCGGACGCTCATCGTGGCGAGTGCCGCGATGTCCTCGGCGAGCTGGACCTGCAGGTCCGCGACGTCCCGCTCCACGAGCGCGAGGAGGACGGCCTCCTTGTCGGCGAAGTACTGGTAGAGCGAGGCGACCGGCAGGCCCGCCCCGGTGGCGACGGCGCGGGTCGTGACGGCCTCGACGCCGTCGGCGACGACGATCTCGCCGGCGACCTCGAGGATCCGCTCCACCCGGTCGCGGCTGCGCACCTGCTGCGGGACGCGTCGCTTCCATGGCGTCAGGCTAACCGGCCGCGTCCCGCGGGGTCGGCCGTCCGAGTGCGCCGCAGCGCACCCGGTCACCGCGCGGCGGCGACCAGCTCGACGAGCCGGGCGGAGAAGGCGGGGAGGTCGTCGGGGTTGCGGCTGGTGACGAGGTTCCCGTCGACGACGACCTCCTCGTCGACCCAGGTGCCGCCGGCGTTGCGGATGTCGGTCCGCAGGCTCGGCCAGGAGGTGAGCGTGCGGCCGGCCAGGACGTCCGCCTCGATCAGCGTCCAGGGGGCGTGGCAGATGGCCGCGACCGGCTTGCCGCTGGCCACGAAGTCCCGCACGAACGCGACGGCCTTCTCGTCGGTGCGCAGGGCGTCCGGGTTCGCCACCCCGCCGGGCAGCACCAGCGCGTCGTACGACGCCACGTCGGCCCCGGACACCGTCTCGTCGACGTCGAACGTGTCCGCCTTGTCGAGGTGGTTGAAGGCCTGCACGGTGCCGCTCTCGGGGGAGAGCAGCCGCGGCGTCCCCCCGGCCTCCTGCACGGCCTTCCACGGCTCGGTCAGCTCCACCTGCTCGATCCCCTCGGCGGCCACCAGGAACGCGATGGTCCGGCCCTGCAACGTCTGCTCGCTCATGTCGTCTCCTCGCTCGGTGATGGCTGTCACCCGCGCGGTAACCCGGCGTCACGTGACCAAACCTGTTTTGCGCCTGTCAGCACGGGTACACGGTCCGACGGAGAGGGAGTGGTGGAGTGGTCTCGACGGGAGCGGACGCGCGCGCCCAGATCCGCGAGAACCTGCGTGACCCGGTCAGGTGGACCGAGGTCCTGCAGCTGGTCAAGACCGTGGCGGCGGCCGTCCTGGCGTGGGTGCTGGCGTCGCAGGTGTTCGCGCTGCCGCAGGCGTTCCTGGCACCCTGGGCGGCGCTGCTGGTCGTGCACGCGACGGTCTACCGGACCTTCTCGCGCGGCCTGCGGCAGGTCGCCGGAGCGGTCCTCGGGGTGCTGCTCGCCTGGGTGGTCGGCAACTACCTCGGGCTGACCACGTTCGCGGTCTCGACTCTGCTCGTGGTCGGCCTGCTGGCCGGAAGCGTGCGGTGGTTCCGGGACGAGAGCACCGCCGTCGCCGCGACCGGGCTGATCGTGCTGACCACGGGCTTCAGCACCCACGACCAGGTCCTCCTGGACCGGCTGTTCGACACCGCGATCGGGATCGTGGTGGGGCTCGCGGTCAACATGGTCGTCTGGCCGCCGCTGCGCGACTACTCCTCGGCCAAGGCCATCGACGCCGTCGACGACACCGTCGGGGAGCTGCTCAGCGACATCGCCCGCGAGCTGCGCGAGAAGCGCTGCACCGAGGACGACGTCCGCGGCTGGGTGGCCCGCACCCGGACGCTCGACCAGGACATCGAGCGGGCCTGGGCGCTGCTGCGCCAGGCCAAGGAGAGCGGCCGGCTCAACCCGCGGCGCGCGGCGCAGTCGGTGAAGAAGACCGACGTGTTCGAGGAGCTCCTGGAGCTCAACGAGCAGGCGGTCGCCGAGCTGCGCAGCATGGCCCGCACCCTCGGGCACGGGATCGACAGCCTCGTCGAGTGGGAGCCCGCGTTCCGGGACCGCTGGCTGGCGCTGCTCGCCGAGGCGGGGGAGGCCATCGGCGTGCCGGACTCCGCGCGCGTGGCCCAGGTGCGCGCCGACCTCAACCGGCTCGCGCACGAGCTGAGCACCGAGGAGCTCTCCGGGCTGCACTGGCCGGAGTACGGCGCCCTGATCATGAACCTGCGCAACATCGTGGCGTCGATGGTCCGCGTCGCGGAGCAGAACCCGGTGGTGCTGCCCCGCTACGCCCGACGGGACCGGCTGCTGCGCAGCTCGATCCCCCGTCGGCACCCCGTCAGGGGATGACCAGCTGGTCCTTGGCCAGGGCGACGACGCCCCCGTCACTGACCGTGAAGCCGCGCCGCCGGTCCTCCTCGACGTCGACCCCGATCACCATCCCGTCGGGGACGATCACGTTCTTGTCCAGGATCGCGTTGCGGACGATCGCCCCGCGACCGATCGTGACGTTGTCGAAGATGACGCTGCGCTCGACCTTCGCGCCCGCTCCGACGTACACGTTGCTGCCGATCACCGAGCTGTCGACGTTGGCGCCGGACACGATGGAGCCGCCGCAGACGATCGTGTCGCGGGCGAACGCGTTCTCGACGAACTTGGCGCCGGGCAGCTGCGGGTGCGAGGTGAAGATCGGCCAGTCGGTGTTGTAGAGGTTGAAGATCGGCTCGACGGAGACCAGGTCGAGGTGCGCCTCGTGGTAGGAGTCGAGCGTTCCCACGTCGCGCCAGTAGTCCCGGTCGCGGTCGGTCGCGCCGGGCACGACGTTGTCCTTGAAGTCGTAGACGCAGGCCTTCTGCTGCCCGACGAGCATCGGGATGATGTCGCCGCCCATGTCGTGCCGGGAGTTCGGGTCGGCCGCGTCCTTCTCCAACGCGTCGACCAGGACGTCGGTGGAGAACACGTAGTTGCCCATCGAGGCGAACACCTCGTCGGGGGAGTCCGCGAGCCCGGGCGGGTCGGCCGGCTTCTCCAGGAACTCCTCGATCGTGAGCCCGTCGGCCGCGGCCTTGATCACGCCGAACTGGTAGGCCTCCTTGCGCGGCACCCGGATGCCCGCGACGGTGACGCCGGCGCCGGACTCGACGTGCGCCCGGACCATCTGCGAGGCGTCCATCCGGTAGACGTGGTCCGCGCCGAACACCACGATGATGTCCGGGTGCGCGTCGTTGATCAGGTTCATCGACTGGTAGATCGCGTCGGCGCTGCCGAGGTACCACTGCGGGCCGCGCCGCTGCTGGGCCGGCACCGGGGTGACGAAGTTGCCGAGCAGCGTCGACATCCGCCAGGTCACCGAGATGTGCCGGTCGAGCGAGTGCGACTTGTACTGCGTCAGCACGGCGCACTGCAGGTAGCCGGCATTGACCAGGTTCGACAGCGCGAAGTCGATCAGCCGGTAGCTGCCGCCGAACGGCACCGCGGGCTTGGCCCGGTCCAGAGTCAACGGCATCAGCCGCTTGCCTTCGCCGCCCGCCAGGACGATCCCCAACACCTTCGGCATGTGCAGTGCTCCTGTCCGCCCTTGGAACCTGGAACTTCCGTGTTCGGCTCGACCCTAGGGCCTTGCCGGTCGCACGCACTAGATTGCGGCCATGCGAGCAGCCATCCTGACCCGAGAGTTCCCGCCCGACGTGTACGGCGGCGCCGGCGTGCACGTCGACTTCCTCGTCCGGGAGCTCCGCAAGCTCATCGACGTCGACGTGCACTGCATGGGCGAGCCGCGCGACGGCGCCACCGCGCACACCGAGAAGGAGGAGCGGCTCGCCGGCGCGAACGCGGCCCTCCAGGTGCTGTCCACCGACGTGGCGATGACCGCGGGGATCGGGGCCGCCGGCTCGGTCGACGTCGTGCACTCGCACACGTGGTACGCCAACATGGCCGGGCACTGGGCCAAGCTGCTCTACGACGTCCCGCACGTCGTCACCGCGCACAGCCTGGAGCCGCAACGGCCTTGGAAGGCCGAGCAGCTCGGCGGCGGCTACCGGATCAGCTCCTGGGCGGAGCGCACCGCCTACGAGGCGGCCGACGCCGTGGTGGCGGTCAGCAACGGCATGAAGGCCGACATCCTCGCGTCGTACCCCGCGCTCGACCCGGGCAAGCTGCACGTCGTCTACAACGGCATCGACACCGACTTCTACCGGCCCGACCCGGACACCTCCGTGCTGGAGCGGATCGGGGTCGACCTGACCCGGCCGTACGTCGCCTTCGTCGGGCGGATCACCCGGCAGAAGGGCGTGCCGCACCTGCTGCGCGCCGGCCTCGCCTTCGACCGCGACCTGCAGATCGTGCTGCTGGCCGGTGCGGCCGACACCCCGGAGCTCAAGGCCGAGACGGACGCGCTGATCGCCGACCTGCGGGCCGAGCGCGACGGGGTGTTCGTGGTGTCCGAGATGCTGCCGCGCGACCAGGTCCGCCAGGTGCTCACCGGCGCGCTGGCGTTCCTGTGCCCCTCGGTCTACGAGCCGCTCGGCATCGTCAACCTCGAGGCGATGGCGTGCGAGACGGCCGTCGTGGCCAGCAACGTGGGCGGCATCCCCGAGGTCGTCGTCGACGGCGAGACCGGGGTGGTCGTGGCCTACGACGCCGACGACGCGAAGGGTTTCGAGCGGGGCATCGCCGAGGGGGTGAACCGGCTCGCGGCCGACCCGGAGCTGGCCGCTCGGTTCGGCCGGGCGGGCCGGGAGCGGGCGGTGTCGTCCTTCGCCTGGGACGCGATCGCCGAGCAGACGGTGCGGCTGTACGAGTCGCTGCGCTGATCCGGCGGTCTGGACCACTCCGTCCTGCCAGACGGGGTGAGAAGTGCGGATCGTCCGCTGACCGGACGCTCGGCGCGGAGATTTAACGGCCGGTCCGGTCGTCCGGCTTGCCGTTATCAGTCCGTTACCCGACACTGAGGCGGTCAGGGCGACGCCGCGATGCACCGTTCGCGCGTCGTCGACCCGGGTCCGGGGGGACCTCAGACCGCGAAAGGTCCTCGTATGAGGGTGGCTGTCACCGGCGCCACGGGCGTCATCGGCTCTGTCGTCGTGCCCTTCCTGGTCTCCTCCGGCCACGACGTGGTCGGCCTCGCCCGCACGCCGGAGAAGGCCCGCTTCCTGGAGGCGCTGGGTGCCTCGGCGGCCCGCACCACCCTGTTCGACGGCGACGGCCTGGCCGCGATGTTCGACGGCGCCGACGCGGTCTGCAACCTGGCCACGCACATCCCGATCGGGCTGTCCGGCCTGCGGCCCGGGGCGTGGCGGGTCAACGACCGGCTGCGCACCGAGGGCGTACGTCGCGTGGTGGAGGCCGCGCGCGAGGCGGGCGTCCGCCGGGTCGTGCAGGAGAGCGTCTCGTTCCTCTACGCCGACCAGGGCGACGAGTGGGTCGCGGAGGACTCCCCGCTCGCGATCACCCGGGCCACCGAGCCGGCGTCGGTGGGGGAGTCGCACGTCCAGGAGTACGCCTGCGGCTCGCGCACCGGCGTCGTGCTGCGGCTGGGCACGATCATCGGCGACGACCCGATGACCCGCTTCCAACTGCGCTCCCTCCGGCACGGACGCCCGATCGGCCTCGGCTCGCCGGAGGGCTGGGCGCACGTCGTGCACACCGACGACCTCGCCGGGGCGGTGCTCGCCGCGCTGAGCGCGCCGAGCGGGGTCTACAACGTCGGCGCCGAGCCGGTCCGCCGCTTCGAGATGGTCGCCGGTTTCGCGGCGCACGCCGGGCGCGAGAGCATCGACTTCCATGGGACCCCTGCTGCACCGCGTCGGCGGTGCCCGCCTCGAGCCGTTGGCCCGGTCGCTGCGCGTGAGCTCGGACCACTTCACCGCCTCGACGGGGTGGAGCCCGCAGCGCGCCAAGTTCGACTCGACCTGGTTCGACTCCGCGAGACCCAGCGAGACGCTGCGATGAGCCCGACGCCCGACCCCGACGAGCGGCCGGTCCCGGCCACCCCCGAGCTGTCGGAGGCGGAACGGCGCCGGCGTCGTGCGCTGGTGTTCGGGGACGTGCTGCCGGACAGCACCCGCGACGAGCGCGGCGACGAGGGTGAGGGCGAGCCGCGCGAGGGCAGCGACGAGTGGTTCCGCCGTCAGGTCCCCCCGCACCACGGCTGAGCCGTCCTACTCGCGGGCGATCCGGGCGAGGTCCGCGGTCAGGTCCATCACGAGCTCGACGGTGTGCAGCACGCCCAGCACCACCGCCACCAGGACCGTCGACCCCACCCGGAGCCAGACCTCCTCCTCGGTCAGCCCGGTCCCGTCGGCCACGGCACGGACGATCTGGTGGGTACGGCTGGTCGGGCTCACGGTGTCGCCTCCGGGACGGGCGGATGGTCGCCGACCACCCTCTCCCGCCCGGGCCGGCCCCACCTCACCCCCTGCGGACGACCCGCCAGAGTCGCCGGGTGGGCGGGAGGTTGACGCGGACGCGGAGGCTGCCGAGAGTGGAGACATGATCCGTCTTCTCTCTCACATGCCGGCCGGCGTGCTCGGGCTGGAGGCGGTCGACGACGTGGAGAAGGAGGACTACGAGAACGTCGTCGTCCCCGCGATCGAGGCGGCCGTCGCGGAGCACGGCAAGGTCCGCCTCGTCTACGTCCTCGGGCCGGAGTTCGACGACTACGAGGGCGAGGCCGTCTGGGAGGACCTCAAGCTCGGCGCGCGGCACCCGACGGCGTTCGAGCGGATGGCCGTCGTGACCGATGCGCGCTGGGCCGGGCCGGCGATCAAGGTGCTCAGCCTGCTGTGGCCGGGGCAGGCGCGCGCGTTCCCGTTCGCCGACCTGGAGGCCGCGAAGCGCTGGGCCGCCGAGGACGCCGGCTGACCCGGCGTGCCCGCTACGGGTTCGCCCAGTCCTCGCGGAGCCGCCTGCACAGCGCCCAGATCACCGCGACGTCCACGGCGATGATGGTCAGCGCCCACAGCGGGTAGTAGGGCATGAACAGGAACTGGGTGAGCGCCGACAGCGCGGCCAGGAAGATGCCGGTGAAGAACGCCCAGGACTGGCCCGCGACGATCGCGATGCCGGTCGCCACGGCGAGCGCGCCGACCACGAGGTGGAACCACCCCCACACGGTCAGGTCGAACTCGTAGACGTACTGCGGCGTGGACGCGTAGACCTTGTCCTTGCGGACGGCGGAGACCCCTTCGAAGAACTGGAAGAGCCCCGCGGTGGCCAGGATGATCCCGCCGAAGAGCGAGACCCCGTGGGCCAGCCCGCTGCGGGCGAGGATGTCGTCGTCGGTGCTTGCCATGGCGGTCCCCTTCGCTGCCGGCTCCCGACGCTAGGGGCGGTGGGGCGGCCCCGTCATCATCCGGGTCGGACGAGACCTGGGCGGCCGGTGGCGGGTCAGTCCCAGCCGGTGAGGGTCGAGGAGCTGCTGGCGCAGAACACCAGGCCCTCGGGGTCCTCCAGCACCGCCCACGTGTCCGGGTTCGCCAGCGTGTCCGGGTCCTGGCGGAACTCGACCAGGCGCGCCCCGAGCCCGGTCAGGCGGTCCACCTCGTCGGTGAGGGGTCCGTCGGTGACCACGTCCAGGTGGAGGCGGTTCTTCTGGGTCCGGGGCTCGGGGACCTTCATGAAGTAGAGAGGAGCAGCCAGCCCGGCCGGGTCGCGCACCAGGAACTCCTCGGTGTTGCGCTCGACCACCTCGTAGGACAGCACCTGGGACCAGAACCCCGCCTGCCGGCCCGGCTCGGCGCAGTCCACGACGACCGCGAGCAGCGATGCCGACACGACGCCCACCTCCTGGCTGTCAGATGCCCCCCTCACGCCATGCTGCCACCGCGGACCCGGGCCCGGAAGCCTGTCCCGCTCGCCTGCACGCGGGGCCGGAACAGCAGCAGCGTCACCGCGGACAGCCAGACCAGCGCGAGCAGCAGCGCGGTCAGCACGTCGGTCAGGTGGTGGGCGCCCTGGTACATCCGGGCGGCCATCGTGAGGACCGGGACGAGCGCGAGGAGCAGGGTGGCCGGGCGCGACACCCGGGTGAACGTCCAGAGCAGGAGCAGCAGCGTCCACACCACGGCCGTCGACGTCATCGTGTGACCGGACGGGAAGCTGTGGTCCGGCACCAGCCCCTTGTCGAGGATCTCGACGGGCGGCCGGTCCCGCGGGTCGAGCTGGGTCGCGACGAGGTAGACGCCGAGCAGGCCGCCGTACCCGACGGCGACGAAGGCGAACGGCACCCAGGTCCGGCGCCACAGCGAGAAGCCGACGCCGAGCAGCAGCAGCGCGACGATGCCCGCGAGGGTGTCCCCGAGGAAGGTGCCCACCTCGGCCACCGTGTCGAGCGTCGGGGTGCGCTGGTCGGCGAACCAGCGAGCGAGGTCGTTCTCCCGGACGCCGACCGAGCCGGCCAGCGGGCCGGTGAGCAGCCGGCCGACGCCGACCACGGCGGCGCACAGCACCAGCCAGCAGGCGGCGAGCAGACCGGCCGTGCGTGCGGTGGAGGGCGCGGAGCGGTTCAGCTGAGACCGCCCCCGCCCCGGACGTTCGTGCTGCCGGCGCGACCGGCGAGCAGGTCGCGGATCTCGGTCAGCAGCGCGATGTCGGGTGCCGGGGGAGTGGGCTCCTCGCCCCTCGACATCCGCTCCTGCAGCTTGTTGTAGGGCGTCACGACCAGGAAGTAGACGACCGCGGCCATGATCAGGAACGAGATCACGGCGGTCAGCCAGGCGCCGATCGAGATGCCGCCGGGGCTGTAGCTGGAGAAGTCCGGGGTGCCGCCCACCTTGCCGACGAGGTCCATGATCAGCGCGACGGTGGCGGTGACCACGGTGGCGAACGCCGCGCCGATGACGAACGCGACGGCGAGCTCCACCAGGTTGCCGCGCATCACGAAGTCCTTGAAACCCTTGAGCATGACTGTCTCCTCCGAGAAGGCCGAGGGGCTGGCTGGTGCGGACAGGCAGCACGCTAGCGGGTCAGCACCACCGACAGGAATGCCGTGACCGAGGCCTGTGCGACGGTTGGGGCGGTGAGGTCCGGAACGCCGAGCACGACGAGCGCGCCCGAGGTGAGGCCGGGGGACTCCGGCCCGGCCCGCGGGATCGCCAGCACCGGTGCGTCCCGCCCCACGAGGCGTGCCGCCGAGTCGGACTGCGGGTCCGCCGCGAGCAGGTCGACGCGGTCCCCGACCCGCAGCAGGCGTACGGCGGCCGGGTCGCCGATCCGCACCGGGACCGCGACCAGCCCCGGGTAGCCGGCGAGCAGCGACCGGGTCACCAGCCGGGCGTCGGTGACCGCCTCGCCCGCGCGCACCGGCCCGGTCGTCGTACGCCCGACGGCTGCCGCGGCCGGGAGCACGCCCGCGGGCACGCTGCCCGGGTCGAACGGGGTCCGGACCAGGTCACCGGACCGCACCACCGTGCCGGCAGGGAGGTCGCGCGCCGCGGTCAGCACGAGGGTGCGGGGCGGGGGAGGCGCCGCGTTGGCCTGCAGGGCCGCGGCCACCGCGACCGCCGCGCACAGCGCCGTGAGGGGACGGCGGTGGGTGAGCGCGACGCGACGCAGGCGGCGCAACGAGGCCGGGAGACGGGGCATCGACCCAGGCTAGGAGCCCCGCCGGGACCGCGTCGGCCGTCGTCCACAGGGCCCGGGTCGGGTGGGACCGAGGGGTCAGGCGGCGCTGGGGGAGTTGCTGGACGAGGTCGCGGCGGACGTGTCCGACGACTTCTTCGACGACGAGCCGGCCGGGCTCGACTTCTCCGAGGACTTCTCCGATGCGGTGGAGGAGGACGAGTCGCCGCTGCTGCCGGAGTGGTCCGAGGTCGCGGGAGACTTCGGCGCGGAGCCGTTGCCGGCGGACTTGCCGTCGGTGCGGCTGTCGTTGCGGTAGAAGCCGGACCCCTTGAACACCACACCGACGGCGTTGAACACCTTGCGCAGGCGACCCTCGCAGACGGGGCACACGGTGAGTGCGTCGTCGGTGAAGCTCTGGAACTGCTCGAACGAGTGGGTGCACTCGGTGCAGGCGTACTGGTAGGTGGGCACGGGTCCTCCACGGGATGCTCATACGTCGTCCCCGGGGGTCTCGACTGGCACTCCGGGGACTCGACTGCCAAGTATCGCAACGTCGGGACGATTCACAAACTTCCCGGCCGTGCCGCGTGGGGGCGCGGCGGGAGCGGGGGACCGCAACAGGCACAATTGCCGCCGTGCCCGACACCCCCGCAGCGACGCCCGCTCCCTCCTCGACGGCGGCGCCGCGACGTGGCTTCCGGGCCTGGCCGCGCTGGAGCCGCTGGTCGGCGTACGGCGTCCTGGCGGTCGTCCTGCTCCTGGTGGCCGCGCTCGTCGCGGGCGTCGTGGTGGTCCGCCAGTCCTTCCCGCAGACCTCCGGCGACCTGTCGCTGCAGGGCCTGGACGGCACCGTCAAGGTGCTCCGCGACGACCACGGCATCCCGCAGGTCTACGCCGGGACCAGCCACGACCTGTTCTACGCGCAGGGGTTCGTGCAGGCCCAGGACCGGTTCTTCGAGATGGACGTCCGCCGGCACACGACCGCCGGACGGCTCTCGGAGATGTTCGGCGAGGCCACCCTCGAGACGGACAAGACGATCCGGACCATGGGGTGGCGCCGGGTCGCGGAGCAGGAGCTGTCCCGGCTCCAGCCGGCGACGCTGGCCTACCTGCAGGCCTACAGCAACGGCGTGAACGCCTACCTGCACCGGCACTCGCCCTCGGAGATCTCGCTGGAGTACACCGTGCTCGGGCTGAAGAACTCCGACTACCAGATCGAGGACTGGACGCCGGCGGACTCCGTCGCGTGGCTCAAGGCGATGGCGTGGGACCTGCGCGGCAACATGGACGACGAGATCGAGCGCGGCCTGATGTCGGCGACCCGGACGCCGGCGGAGATCGCCGAGCTGTTCCCGCCCTACCCCTACGACCGGCACCGCCCGATCGTCGACCAGGGCGCGGTCGTGGACAAGGTGTTCGAGCAGGACGCCACCCGCGGCGGCACTCGCAAGCCGTCCCGCCCACCCGTCTCGAGGGCGGCCGAGGGCGCCCTGGAGCGGGTGCACCGGGCGGTGCGCGACCTGCCGGCCCTGCTCGGCAAGGGCGACGGGCTCGGCTCGAACGCGTGGGTCGTGGACGGCGACCACTCCACGACCGGCGAGCCGATCCTGGCCAACGACCCGCACCTCGGGGTCTCGATGCCGGGCATCTGGTACCAGATGGGCCTGCACTGCACGACGCTCACCGACGACTGCCCCTTCGACGTCTCCGGGTTCACCTTCTCCGGCCTGCCGGGCGTGGTCATCGGCCACAACCAGCAGGTCGCCTGGGGCTTCACCAACCTCGGCCCGGACGTCATCGACCTCTACCTCGAGAAGGTCGAGGGCAGGACCTACCTCTACGACGGCGCGCAGCGCCCGATGCGGATGCGCGACGAGGAGATCAAGGTCCTCGGCCGCTCGAAGCCGTTCCGGTTCACCGTCCGGGCCACCCGGCACGGTCCGCTGCTGTCCGACGTGTCGCCCGAGCTCAGCACCGTGGGCGCGAACGCCCCGGCGGGCGAGGACGCCCCGGACCGCGGCAACGGCTACGCCGTGTCGCTCGCCTGGACCGCGCTCACTCCGGGCAGCACGGCGGACGCGATCTTCGAGATCGACAAGTCGGGCGACTGGGAGCAGTT